>NZ_JQLI01000009.1 GCF_000744095.1 Cupriavidus necator A5-1 | reverse complement strand
TTGCGCTTGTAGTCATGCGTCATGGTGGCCGCACGCCCCTTCTTCAACGGCAAGCCGGGCTGCGTGCGATCCAGCGCCTGCACCTGGCTCTTCTCATCGCAGCACAGCACCAGCGCGTGCTCGGGCGGCGACATGTAGAGGCCAACGATGTCTTCAAGCTTCTCGACGAACTTCGGATCGCGCGAGACCTTGAAGCCGCGCACGATGTGCGGCTTCAACCCGTGGGCGTGCCAATGGCGCATGACGGTGCTGGCGCTCACGCCCAACTCGGCGGCCATCTTGCGCGTGCTCCAGTGCGTGGCTGCTTCGGGCTTGCTTTGCGTGGTCAGTTCCACCAGCCGCGCCGTGTCCACCTTCACCGGCGGCGCACCGCGCGGCAAGTCGCGTTCGATACCGGCCAGCCCCGATTGTGCATACCGCTCACGCCAACGCGACACCTGCACGCGTCCGATTCCCAACTGCTCGGCGATGTCCTTGTTCTGCATTCCGTTGGCGGCCAGCAGCACGATGCGCGCGCGCTGCGCCAGCCTCACGCTCGTGAGCTTTGACCGAACCAGCCTCGTCAACTTGGTTCGCTCCTCGTCGGTCAACATGATCTCGGGGGCAACTCGCACTCGCTCTCTCCACGTTGTGGTCGCAGTAGAGCATTGGAGACGCCGAATTCATATAGGTTCCATCAAGAACAGAACGCTACACTAGAATGGGAATTGTTGCGGCGCACCAAACCTAACGGATGCGTCCTGACCCACCCACACGCCTGGGCTGGCCGACACGGGAAACAACACCGTCACGGCCCTGACATCTAGGCGGCTTAATTTTGCTTGACCTTGAAGTTCACCACTGGAGACCAGCAATGATCCTTACCCCGGAACAAGTCGCGGCAGCGCAAAAGGCTAACCTCGAAACGCTGTTCGGCCTGACCACCAAGGCGTTCGAAGGCGTCGAAAAGCTCGTCGAGCTGAACCTGCAGGTCGTCAAGACCTCGTTCGCCGAGAACGTCGACAACGCCAAGAAGGCCCTGTCGGCCAAGGACGCACAAGAACTGCTGGCCATCCAGGCCGCAGCCGTGCAGCCGGTCGCCGAAAAGACCCTGGCCTACACCCGTCACCTGTACGAAATCGCTTCGGAAACCCAGAGCGAATTCGCCAAGGTGGCCGAGGCCCAACTGGCCGAAGGCTCGAAGAACGTCCAGGCTCTGGTCGAAAACTTCGCCAAGAACGCCCCGGCCGGTTCGGAATCGACCGTGGCCATCGTGAAGTCGGCGATCTCCGCCGCCAACAACGCCTACGAGTCGGTGCAGAAGGCGACCAAGCAAGCGGTCGAAATCGCTGAGACCAACTTCCAGGCTGCGGCGACGGCTGCCACCAAGGCTGCCCAGCAAGCCAGCGCCACGGCCCGCACGGCCACGGCTCCGGTGAAGAAGACCACTGCTGCCTGATAGCTGCAAGGGTTGAAGATGGACCGGCTCCGGCCGGTCCGTTGGCAAAGCACATCGGATTGCGGTCAAGAATGACGGTGTGTTTTGCCAACGATGAAGGTGGTGTCCCGACTGAGTGAACCGGCGCTGCCTTTTCTGCCGATGTCTCCTCGGTACCGCGGTTTCCTTGTCCAAAGGTATCGTTAAGCCCGACCTCTTTAGGTCGGGTTTTTTTTGGATTCTGGTTTGGGAGGATGTGCTTTTGGCCTGCGGCATGCAGTTTGGTCGATGCTCGACGGCATGCATGCCGCAGCATGCCGCAGCGCAAAAGCACATCCCCATCCCGCCCTCCGGCCGAAGCCAATTTTTTGCCCTGACGGCCGCCACGTGGCCGCGCAGCTCGGATCCGAGCACGGCCCGAAAACGACCCTGAACCGCCCCGTCCTGCCAGCCCGCCCGTATTCGTGGTCGGACGAACGCGTCGGCGGTTAATTGCACAATCAGCCAAAAAGAAGCCCACCATCGAGGTGGGCTTCCTGCTACGGTTCCAAACCGTTAACGCTTCCGCGGCGGCGGCACGTCAGTACACGTACCTTCGTAAATCTCGGCCGCCATGCCAATCGACTCGCCCAACGTCGGATGCGGGTGAATCGTCTTGCCAATATCCACCGCATCCGCGCCCATCTCAACGGCCAGGCAGACTTCGCTGATCAGGTCGCCCGCATGCGTGCCAACGATACCGCCACCGATCACGCGATGGGTTTCCTCATCGAAGATCAGCTTGGTAAAGCCCTCGTCCCGACCGTTGGCGATGGCGCGGCCCGAAGCGGCCCAGGGGAACACGCTCTTGCTGTACTTGATGCCCTGCGCCTTGCACTCGTCCTCGGTCAGGCCGGCCCAGGCCACTTCCGGATCGGTGAAGGCCACCGACGGGATCTGCTTCGCGTCGAAGTATGCCTTCTCGCCGTGCGCGGCTTCGGCTGCAACGTGGCTTCGTGCACCGCCTTGTGCGCCAGCATCGGCTGGCCGACGATGTCGCCGATCGCGAAGATATGCGGCACGTTGGTGCGCATCTGCTTGTCGACATTGATAAAGCCACGGTCGGTCACAGCCACACCCGCTTTCTCGGCGCTGATGCGCTTGCCGTTGGGCGCGCGGCCCACCGACACCAGCACCAGGTCGTAGCGCACTGGCTCAGCCGGGGCCTGCTCGCCTTCAAACCTGACGTAGATGCCATCCGGCTTGGCTTCCACGCCGACCGTCTTGGTCTTCAGCATGACCTTGCCGAAGCGGTCCTTGTTCTTCTTTTCCCAGACCTTGACCAGGTCGCGGTCGGCACCGGTCATCAGGCCGTCGAGCATTTCCACGACATCGATTTCGGCACCCAGCGTGCTGTACACCGTGGCCATTTCGAGGCCGATAATGCCGCCGCCGATGACCAGCATCTTGTTGGGGACCTCGGGCAGTTCCAGCGCGCCGTCGAGTCGACGATGCGCGGGTCTTCCGGGATAAAGGGCAGCTTCACCGCCTGGCTGCCGGCGGCGATGATGGCCTTCTCGAAGCGGATCACGGTCTTCTTGCCGGTGCTGCGCTTGCCCTCGCCTTCGGTCAGCTCGACCTCGAGATGATGCGGGTCGAGGAAGTTGCCGATGCCGCGCACCACCTGCACCTTGCGTGCCTTGGCCATGCCGGCCAGGCCGCCGGTCAGCTTGCCGACCACCTGGTTCTTGTAGTGGCGCAGGCCGTCCAGGTCGATCTTGGCTTCGCCGAACAGGATGCCGTGGGCGGCCAGCGCCTTGGCTTCGTCGATCACCGCGGCGTTGTGCAGCAGTGCCTTGGACGGGATGCAGCCGACGTTCAGGCAGACGCCGCCGAGCGTGCTGTAGCGCTCCACCAGCACCGTATTGATGCCCAGGTCGGCGGCGCGGAAGGCGGCCGAGTAGCCGCCGGGGCCGGCGCCCAGTACCAGCATCTCGCACTGGATGTCGGCGCCGCCGCCGTGGGTGGCTGCCGTGGGTGCCGGGCCGGGCCGCTGCGGCCGCTGCGGCCGGTGCGGGCGCCTGCGCCGGAGCCGGGCTTGCGCCGGCGCCGGTGCGGCCGCGGCCTGCTGGGCTTCGACGGTGCAGATCACCGCGCCCTGGCCGACCTTGTCGCCCACCTTGACCTTGACCTCCACCACCTTGCCGGTGGCCGACGACGGCACGTCCATGCTCGCCTTGTCGGACTCCAGCACGATCAGGGACTGTTCCATCTCGACCGTATCGCCGGCCTTGACCAGTACCTCGATCACTTCCACCGCGTCGAAATCGCCGATATCCGGCACCTTGACTTCGATCACACTCATGCTTTGCTCCTCAATGCGCGCCAGCCATCTGGCTTCAGGGCGCGCCGTCGTTGTTGGTTGCCGGGTTGTCTTCTGCCGCGTGGTCTGCCGCCGCCTCGTCTTCCGGCGCCGTCTCTGCCGCATCCTCGGCTGCTGCTGCCGTGGTGCCGCCCTCGTGCAACCGCACGGTGTGGACCTCGATCGGCCCGGCCGAACTCTTGTCGAACTCCACGCCCGCATCGACGCCGATGCGCGCGATCTCGCCCGCATCCAGGTCCGGCCGGTCATACACCGCATGCATCGCGCCCAGCGCGTAGTTGCGGCCCGAGCCGATGCCCCAGAAGCGGTCGAACGAAAACACCTCGCGGTACGAGTAGACGCCGAAGATGCCGGCCGGATTGGCAATCAGGCAGACGATCTGCGACGACTCGTACGGATCGTCATCGTCTTCCTTGGTGTTGACGAAGTAATCCGACTTCAGCTTGTCGTGCACCTTCAGGAAGGTGCGGAACACGTCGTCGCGCGAGCCCAGCCGGCACTCCTCGCCCAGGCCCGCCAGCAGCGTGCGCATGACCGGGAAGTGCGCGGTGGTCCCGGCCAGCGCGATAAAGCCATCGCCCACCGGGAATACCTTCTGGTTGCGCTCGTAGGCGCGCGACAGGCGCGTATCGCCGAAGGTGACCAGCGCGTCCGCCGCGATCGCCACCTCGGCGCCCTTCCGTACGACAACACAAGTAGTCATGGCTCGCTCCTCCTATTCGACTCAGGCGCCAGCCTTTTCGCGCACCGGCAAAGCCGGTGTGCGTTGCGGCTGCTTCAAAATGAAGCGAAGCGGTTCTGGCTAGGCGCGCGGCCGCAGACAGTACAAGTGGTACGGCAAGGCCGCGCAACGACGCCAGAATCATTTTTAAGCAGCCGCTTTACAGCAGGATGCGGCGGAAGTCGGCCAGCAGTTGCGCGAAGTACGTGTTGAAGCGCGCCGCCTCGGCACCGTCGATGACGCGGTGGTCCCACGACAGCGACAGCGGCAGCGTCAGGCGCGGGGCAATTGCTTGCCGTCCCACACCGGCTTCTGGAACGACTTGCACACGCCCATGATCGCGACTTCCGGCGCATTGATGATCGGCGTGAAATACGTGCCGCCGATGCCGCCCAGCGACGAGATCGAGAAGCAGCCGCCCTGCATCTGGTCGGGCTTGAGCTTGCCGTCGCGCGCCAGCTTGGCCAGCTCGCCCATTTCCTGGCTGATCTCGAACACGCCCTTCTTGTCGGCGTCCTTGATCACCGGACGACCAGGCCGTTCGGGGTGTCAGCGGCGAAGCCGATGTTGAAGTACTTCTTCAGCACCAGGTTGTCGCCGTCCAGCGAAGCGTTGAAGTTCGGGAACTTCTTCAGCGCCGCCACGGGTGGCCTTGATCATGAACGCGAGCATCGTTACCTTGATGCCGGCCTTCTCGTTTTCCTTGTTCAGCTGGACGCGGAAGGCTTCCAGATCGGTGATGTCCGCTTCGTCATGGTTGGTGACGTGCGGAATCATGACCCAGTTGCGGTGCAGGTTGGCACCCGAGATCTTCTTGATGCGCGACAGGGCCTTGCTTTCCACCTCGCGAAGCGGGTGAAATCGACCTTCGGCCACGGCAGCAGGCCAAGCTCGCCACCACCGCCGCCAGCCGCGGCAGCCTGGGCCGGCGCGGCGGGCCTGGCCGGTCATCACGCCCTTGACGTACTGCTGCACGTCTTCCTGGGTGATGCGGCCTTTGGGACCGGTGCCCGGCACGCGCGTCACGTCGACGCCCAGTTCGCGCGCGAACTTGCGCACCGAGGGCTGGCGTGGGCGGCCTTGCCGGTGACGCCAGCCTGTGCCGGCGCGGCAGCCGGGCTGCGGCAGGCGCCGGGCAGCGGCGAGGGCCGCAGCCGGTGCCGGTGCAGCGGCGGCCGCGGGGGCCGTGCAGCGGCGGCCGGTGCCGGAGCGGCAGCGCGGCGGCGCCTTCCAGGATCAGCCAGCAGCGTGCCTTCGGACACGTTGTCGCCGACCTTGACCTTGACTTCCTTGACCACGCCGCCCTGCGGCGAGGGCACGTCCCATGGTGGCCTTGTCGGATTCCAACGTCACCACCGCGTCTTCGGCGCTGATGGTGTCGCCCGCCTTGACGTGGACTTCGATGACCGGCACGGCGTCGTAATCGCCGATATCGGGCACCTTCACTTCGATGGTGCCGCCACCGCCGGCGGGCGCTGCGGCCGGGGCCGGAGCCGGTGCGGGGGCTGCGGCGGCAGGCGCCGGGCCGGCGCTGCTGCGGCCGGGGCCGGAGCGGCAGCCGGCGCTGCGGCGCCCTGGCCGGCCGGCTCCAGCATCACCAGCACCGAGCCTTCGGACACGTTGTCGCCCACCTTGATGCGGACATCCTTGACCACGCCGCCCTGCGGCGAGGGCACGTCCATGGTGGCCTTGTCCGACTCCAGCGTCACCAGCGCGTCTTCCGCGTCGATGCTGTCTCCGGGTTTCACATGCACTTCAATGACGGGAACGGCGTCATAGTCGCCGATATCCGGCACCTTGATTTCAATCGCTTGACTCATTCAGTGTCTCCTGGCAGGCCGGCGCGCGCGACGTCCGCAAGCGGCGAGATTACCTTCGCCGCCCGCTTCTGTCACGCCGCCGTGCCGCAAGGCGCCGTCCGGCACTGGGCCGGGCGCCCGCGGCACGGGTCGCCGTACTGCGGGGGTTGGTGCAGGCTGCCGGGTCAGACCGACATCGGGTTAGGCTTGCTCGGGTCGAGGTTGTACTTCTTGATGGCCTCGGCCACCTTGTCGCGGCCGATCGCGCCTTCGTCGGCCAGCGCCTTGAGCGGCCAGCGACCCAGTGGCGGTCCACTTCAAAGAAGTGGCGCAGCTTCTCGCGGGTGTCCGAGCGGCCGAAGCCGTCGCCCAGCACCACGTAGCGGCGCGGCACGAACGGACGGATCTGTTCGGCAAAGGCGCGCACGTAGTCGGTCGAGCGATCACCGGACCGCGGCCGACTTCAGCTTCTGCGCGACGAACGACTCGCGCGGGGTCTCGGTCGGGTGCAGCAGGTTGTAGCGCTCGGTGGCCTGGCCTTCGCGGGCCAGCTCGGTGAAGCTCGGGCAGCCCCACAGGTCCGACTCGACGCCCAGCCTTCTTCAGCAGTTCGGCGGCGGCGATCACTTCGCGGAAGATCGTGCCCGAGCCCAGCAGCTGCACGCGCGGCGCGTTGCTTTCTCGACGCCCTTGCGGAACTGGTACATGCCCTTGACGATGTCCTGCTCTACGCCAGCCGGCATTTCCGGATGCTCGTAGTTCTCGTTCATCACCGTCAGGTAGTAGTAGATGTCTTCCTGTTCGGCGTACATGCGGCGCAGGCCGTCCTGCATGATCACCGCCAGTTCGTACTGGAAAGTCGGGTCGTACGAGATGCAGTTCGGAATCGCGGCGTGGAACACGTGTGAGTGGCCGTCTTCGTGCTGCAGGCCTTCACCGTTCAGCGTGGTGCGGCCGGCGGTGCCGCCCAGCAGGAAGCCGCGCGAGCGCATGTCGGCAGCGGCCCAGCACAGGTCGCCGATACGCTGGATGCCGAACATCGAGTAGTAGATGTAGAACGGGATCATCTGCACGCCGTGTGTCGAGTACGACGTGGCGGCGATCCAGTCGCACATGGCGCCGGCTTCGTTGATGCCTTCCTGCAGCACCTGGCCTGTCTGCGATTCCTTGTAGAACATCAGCTGGTCATGGTCTTCCGGCACGTACTTCTGGCCTTCCTGGTTCCAGATGCCGACCTGGCGGAACAGGCCTTCCATGCCGAAGGTGCGCGACTCGTCCGGCACGATGGGCACCACGTGTTTGCCGATCTGCTTGTCTTTCAGCAGGGTGTTCAGGATACGCACGAAGGCCATGGTGGTGGACACTTCGCGCCCGCCGGTGGCCTTCAGCAGCGCCTCGAACGCGGCCAGCTGCGGGACCGGCAGGGCTTCGGCCTTCTGGCGGCGGCCGGCAGGTAGCCGCCCAGGTTCAGGCGAGCCTGGCGCATGTACTCCAGTTCCTTCGAACCTTCCGGGAAGGTGATGTACGGCACCTCTTCCAGCTGGTCGTCGGCAACGGGGATATTGAACTGGTCGCGGAACTTGCGGATCGCGTCCACCGGCATTTCTTCTGCTGGTGGCCACGTTCATGGCCTGGCCGGCGTCGCCCATGCCATAGCCCTTGATGGTCTTGGCCAGGATCAGCGTGGGCTGGCCCTTGTGCTCGCTGCGGCCTTGTAGGCGGCGTAGATCTTGTGGATCGTGGCCGCCGCGGTTCAGGCGCCAGATGTCGTCGTCGGACCAGTCGGCCACCATCGCCTTCAGCTCAGGCGTGTTGAAGAAGTGCTCGCGGACATAGGCGCCGTCCTTGGCCTTCATCGTCTGGTACTCGCCGTCGACGCATTCCATCATGCGCTTCATCAGCAGGCCCTTGGTGTCGCGCGCCAGCAGCGAATCCCACTTGCTGCCCCACACCACCTTGATCACGTTCCAGCCGGCACCGCGGAACTCGGATTCCAGCTCCTGGATGATCTTGCCGTTGCCGCGCACCGGGCCGTCCAGGCGCTGCAGGTTGCAGTTGATGACAAAGACCAGGTTGTCGAGTTTTTCGCGGCCGGCCATGCCGATCGCGCCCAGCGATTCCGGCTCGTCGGTCTCGCCGTCACCCAGGAAGGCCCAGACCTTGCGATCGCCGGCCTTGGCCAGGCCGGGCTGTCCAGGTACTTCATGAAGCGGGCCTGGTAGATGGCCATGATCGGGCCCAGGCCCATCGACACGGTCGGGAACTGCCAGAAGTCCGGCATCAGCCACGGGTGCGGGTAGGACGAGATGCCCTTGCCGTCGACTTCCTGGCGGAAGTTGTCGAGCTGGTCCTGGGTCAGGCGGCCCAGCAGGAAGGCGCGCGAGTACACGCCCGGAGCCGAGTGGCCCTGCACGAAGACCAGGTCGCCACCGCTCTGTTCGGACGGGGCGCGCCAGAAGTGGTTGTAGCCGACGTCATACAGGGTCGCAGCAGAAGCAAACGAGGAGATATGGCCGCCGACGTTGGTGTGCTTGTTGGCGCGCAGCACCATCGCCATGGCGTTCCAGCGGGTGTACGAGCGGATGCGGTGCTCGACGTCCTGGTCGCCGGGGATGCGGGCCTGCTGGTCGACCGGGATCGTGTTGATGTACTGCGTTTCGGCGTGGAACGGCTGGGTCACGCCGTTCACGCGTGCGTATTCGATCTGCTTGTCGATCAGGAACGCGGCGCGCGCGGGGCCTTCAGCGGCGAGGACGCCCTGCAGGGCGTCAAGCCATTCATGCGTTTCCTGGGGATCGGCGTCGTTGGCGCTGGACGCGCCGAGAATCTGCTCTGGTACG
>NZ_JQLI01000008.1 GCF_000744095.1 Cupriavidus necator A5-1 | reverse complement strand
GCATGCCTTACACATGCAAGTCGAACGGCAGCACGGGCTTCGGCCTGGTGGCGAGTGGCGAACGGGTGAGTAATACATCGGAACGTGCCCTGTAGTGGGGGATAACTAGTCGAAAGATTAGCTAATACCGCATACGACCTGAGGGTGAAAGCGGGGGACCGCAAGGCCTCGCGCTACAGGAGCGGCCGATGTCTGATTAGCTAGTTGGTGGGGTAAGAGCCTACCAAGGCGACGATCAGTAGCTGGTCTGAGAGGACGATCAGCCACACTGGGACTGAGACACGGCCCAGACTCCTACGGGAGGCAGCAGTGGGGAATTTTGGACAATGGGGGCAACCCTGATCCAGCAATGCCGCGTGTGTGAAGAAGGCCTTCGGGTTGTAAAGCACTTTTGTCCGGAAAGAAATGGCCTGGGTGAATACCCCGGGTCGATGACGGTACCGGAAGAATAAGCACCGGCTAACTACGTGCCAGCAGCCGCGGTAATACGTAGGGTGCGAGCGTTAATCGGAATTACTGGGCGTAAAGCGTGCGCAGGCGGTTTTGTAAGACAGGCGTGAAATCCCCGAGCTTAACTTGGGAATGGCGCTTGTGACTGCAAGGCTAGAGTATGTCAGAGGGGGTAGAATTCCACGTGTAGCAGTGAAATGCGTAGAGATGTGGAGGAATACCGATGGCGAAGGCAGCCCCCTGGGACGTCACTGACGCTCATGCACGAAAGCGTGGGGAGCAAACAGGATTAGATACCCTGGTAGTCCACGCCCTAAACGATGTCAACTAGTTGTTGGGGATTCATTTCTTCAGTAACGTAGCTAACGCGTGAAGTTGACCGCCTGGGGAGTACGGTCGCAAGATTAAAACTCAAAGGAATTGACGGGGACCCGCACAAGCGGTGGATGATGTGGATTAATTCGATGCAACGCGAAAAACCTTACCTACCCTTGACATGCCACTAACGAAGCAGAGATGCATTAGGTGCCCGAAAGGGAAAGTGGACACAGGTGCTGCATGGCTGTCGTCAGCTCGTGTCGTGAGATGTTGGGTTAAGTCCCGCAACGAGCGCAACCCTTGTCTCTAGTTGCTACGCAAGAGCACTCTAGAGAGACTGCCGGTGACAAACCGGAGGAAGGTGGGGATGACGTCAAGTCCTCATGGCCCTTATGGGTAGGGCTTCACACGTCATACAATGGTGCGTACAGAGGGTTGCCAACCCGCGAGGGGGAGCTAATCCCAGAAAACGCATCGTAGTCCGGATCGTAGTCTGCAACTCGACTACGTGAAGCTGGAATCGCTAGTAATCGCGGATCAGCATGCCGCGGTGAATACGTTCCCGGGTCTTGTACACACCGCCCGTCACACCATGGGAGTGGGTTTTGCCAGAAGTAGTTAGCCTAACCGCAAGGAGGGCGATTACCACGGCAGGGTTCATGACTGGGGTGAAGTCGTAACAAGGTAGCCGTATCGGAAGGTGCGGCTGGATCACCTCCTTTCTAGAGGCTTGTGTCTCAAGCCTAGCGTTCACACTTATCGGTTTGTTTGCTGTTACAGCCAAGGGTCTGTAGCTCAGGTGGTTAGAGCACCGTCTTGATAAGGCGGGGGTCGTAGGTTCAAGTCCTACCAGACCCACCAAGTTATCCGTGCGGGGGATTAGCTCAGCTGGGAGAGCACCTGCTTTGCAAGCAGGGGGTCGTCGGTTCGATCCCGTCATCCTCCACCATCACCTGGTACCTTGGATTGGTTGTCAAATGAAAGCGCATCGCGACGATGAGGTTGCGAGTGTTTTCATTTGGCATTGCCAAGCGATCGCAAGATCGGCTGTTCTTTAAAAATATGGGATGTAGTAAAGGTGTCGTGAGCCTTGATGAGAGGCTGCAGTACAAAACACGATACCGGGTTGATTGTATCAACCAAAATGTATTTAAGTGATCGAAAGATGACTTGGAATACGGCACAAATGCGAGAACTCATCCTGTAGCGACTTGTTTCGAGCGATCGAGACACCACTCGTTATAGGGTCAAGCGAACAAGTGCATGTGGTGGATGCCTTGGCGATCACAGCGATGAAGGACGCGGTAGCCTGCGAAAAGCTTCGGGGAGCTGGCAAACAAGCTTTGATCCGGAGATGTCCGAATGGGGAAACCCGGCCGTATGGGTCATCCCACACTGAATTCATAGGTGTGGAAGCGAACGCGGCGAACTGAAAACATCTAAGTAGCTGCAGGAACAGAAATCAACCGAGATTCCCAAAGTAGTGGCGAACGAAATGGGAAAGCCTTGTACTCTTTAGCAGTGGTGTTAGCAGAACGGGATGGAAAGCCCGCCATAGCAGGTGATAGCCCTGTATGCGAAAACACGATTGTGGAACTAGGTGTACGACAAGTAGGCGGGACACGTGAAATCCTGTCTGAAGATGGGGGACCATCCTCCAAGGCTAAATACTCGTGATCGACCGATAGTGAACCAGTACCGTGAGGAAAGGCGAAAAGAACCCGGGAGGGAGTGAAATAGATCCTGAAACCGCATGCATACAAACAGTCGGAGCCTGGCAACGGGTGACGGCGTACCTTTGTATAATGGTCAGCGACTTACATTCAGTGGCAAGCTTAACCGATTAGGGCAGGCGTAGCGAAAGCGAGTCCGAACAGGGCGTTGAGTCGCTGGGTGTAGACCCGAAACCAGATGATCTATCCATGGCCAGGTTGAAGTGCGGTAACACGTACTGGAGGACCGAACCCACTAACGTTGAAAAGTTAGGGGATGAGCTGTGGATAGGGGTGAAAGGCTAAACAAATCTGGAAATAGCTGGTTCTCTCCGAAAACTATTTAGGTAGTGCCTCGTGTCTCACCTTCGGGGTAGAGCACTGTCATGGTTGGGGGTCTATTGCTGATTACCCCGCCATAGCAAACTCCGAATACCGAAGAGTGCAATCACGGGAGACAGACATCGGGTGCTAACGTCCGGTGTCAAGAGGGAAACAACCCAGACCGCCAGCTAAGGTCCCCAAATATGGCTAAGTGGGAAACGAAGTGGGAAGGCTAAAACAGTCAGGAGGTTGGCTTAGAAGCAGCCACCCTTTAAAGAAAGCGTAATAGCTCACTGATCGAGTCGTCCTGCGCGGAAGATGTAACGGGGCTAAGCCATATACCGAAGCTGCGGACGCGCGCAAGCGCGTGGTAGGAGAGCGTTCTGTAAGCCTGTGAAGGTGTCTTGTAAAGGATGCTGGAGGTATCAGAAGTGCGAATGCTGACATGAGTAGCGATAAAGGGGGTGAAAGGCCCCCTCGCCGTAAGCCCAAGGTTTCCTACGCAACGTTCATCGGCGTAGGGTGAGTCGGCCCCTAAGGCGAGGCAGAGATGCGTAGCTGATGGGAAGCAGGTTAATATTCCTGCACCGTCGTATGATGCGATGGGGGACGGATCGCGGAAGGTTGTCCGGGTGTTGGAAGTCCCGGTCCCTGCATTGGAGAAGGCGCTTAGGCAAATCCGGGCGCGGAATTCAAGGATGTGGGGCGAGCGGCCTAGTGCTGCGAAGCAATTGGAAGTGGTTCCAAGAAAAGCCTCTAAGCTTCAGTCATACGAGACCGTACCGCAAACCGACACAGGTGGCGAGATGAGTATTCTAAGGCGCTTGAGAGAACTCGGGAGAAGGAACTCGGCAAATTGGTACCGTAACTTCGGGATAAGGTACGCCCTGGTAGCTTGACTGGCCTGCGCCAGAAGGGTGACGGGGTTGCAATAAAATGGTGGCTGCGACTGTTTAATAAAAACACAGCACTCTGCAAACACGAAAGTGGACGTATAGGGTGTGACGCCTGCCCGGTGCCGGAAGATTAAATGATGGGGTGCAAGCTCTTGATTGAAGTCCCGGTAAACGGCGGCCGTAACTATAACGGTCCTAAGGTAGCGAAATTCCTTGTCGGGTAAGTTCCGACCTGCACGAATGGCGTAACGATGGCCACACTGTCTCCTCCCGAGACTCAGCGAAGTTGAAGTGTTTGTGATGATGCAATCTCCCGCGGCTAGACGGAAAGACCCCATGAACCTTTACTGTAGCTTTGCATTGGACTTTGAACCGATCTGTGTAGGATAGGTGGGAGGCTTTGAAGCGTGGACGCTAGTTCACGTGGAGCCGTCCTTGAAATACCACCCTGGTTTGTTTGAGGTTCTAACCTTGACCCGTGAATCCGGGTCGGGGACAGTGCATGGTAGGCAGTTTGACTGGGGCGGTCTCCTCCCAAAGTGTAACGGAGGAGTTCGAAGGTACGCTTGGTACGGTCGGACATCGTACCTAAAGTGCAATGGCAAAAGCGTGCTTAACTGCGAGACCGACAAGTCGAGCAGGTGCGAAAGCAGGACATAGTGATCCGGTGGTTCTGAATGGAAGGGCCATCGCTCAACGGATAAAAGGTACTCTGGGGATAACAGGCTGATACCGCCCAAGAGTTCATATCGACGGCGGTGTTTGGCACCTCGATGTCGGCTCATCTCATCCTGGGGCTGTAGCCGGTCCCAAGGGTATGGCTGTTCGCCATTTAAAGAGGTACGTGAGCTGGGTTTAAAACGTCGTGAGACAGTTTGGTCCCTATCTGCCGTGGGCGTTGGAATCTTGACGGGGGCTGCTCCTAGTACGAGAGGACCGGAGTGGACGTACCGCTGGTGTACCTGTTGTCTCGCCAGAGGCATCGCAGGGTAGCTATGTACGGAAGAGATAACCGCTGAAAGCATCTAAGCGGGAAACTCGCCTGAAGATGAGGATTCCCTGGAGGCTTGACCTCCTTGAAGGGTCGTTCGAGACCAGGACGTTGATAGGCTGGGTGTGGAAGCGCAGTAATGCGTTAAGCTAACCAGTACTAATTGCCCGTAAGGCTTGATCCTATAACCAGTGTGTTTTACCTGGTGTGTGTGATCGTGTCTGTGCCAGATACGCACAACCCCCAACTACATCCCTATTCGTGACGCTGGCTTCAACCCCAGCGCCACAACCCCTTATGCCTGGTGACCATAGCGAGTTGGAACCACCCCTTCCCATCCCGAACAGGTCCGTGAAACGACTCCGCGCCGATGATAGTGCGGATTACCCGTGTGAAAGTAGGTCATCGCCAGGCTCTTATCCCGCAGAACCCCAGCCCTAACAGGCTGGGGTTTTTGCTTTCTAAGGCGTGCGAATCGCATGCTCCCTCGATGTGACCTCCTGGCCGTTGCCGGTCGTTGTTTTCGTGCTGCATCGCGGGTCGTCCAGCATTCCGGCGGCGCCGACCTTCTGCTATGTTCGACACTCAAGTGCCCACGCGGGGCACGAAGTCGTTTGCAACAGCGTTTTGCAGCAAGCAGTGAGCAATAGCCAGGCCTTCGCCCAGGAAGCAAGGCCGGTTTCGGGATTCGAGGGGTTACATGACGGCCAAGGTGTTTCGGCTGGTTTTCACCGGCGCCGCCGGCGCACTGCTGCTGGCGGGATGCGCTTCCACTCCCCCAACTTCCGCGGTTCCCTTAGGCGATAACGCTCCCACGGCCGCCAACTCCGCGATCGATTGCCAGGCTTTCGCCAGGCGTATGTCCGCTCACGCCGCGGCGCAGGCAGCCGCCGAAGCGCGCGCGGTGTCGTCGCACGACCCGCTGAGCGCCGCCAACACCCGCGCGGTCGAGGCGGAATCCGGTGAAGACGGCGAGCCCGACGACGCCGCACCGCCTCCGACCCTCGCCACGCTGCCACTGTTCTCCGTCGCGCAGCGCCGCGATCAGCTACCGGTCGGCTGGCAGCCCTGGACCATCAACCGCAACAAGATCCCCACCCGCTATTCGATGGCGGAGGTCGACCAGCGCGTAGTCGTTCATGCGCAGGCCGAAAGCTCGGCCTCCGGCCTCTACGTGCCGCTGCGCGACCGCGATGCCGGCATGCTGCGCTGGACCTGGAAAACCAGCGGCATCATCCGCAACGCCGACAACAGCCACGGCCCGCGCGAGGATTCGCCGCTGCGCCTGTTCGTCGCCTTCGATGGCGACAAGGGCGGCCTGCCGCTGAAAGACCAGTTGATGTACGAGATGGCCCGGCTCACCACCGGCCGCGAAATGCCTTACGCCACGCTGATGTATATCTGGGGCGGCAGGCGCGCGGAAGGTACCGTGCTGTCCAATCCCCATACCGACCGTGTGCGCATGATTGTGGTAGATAGCGGCATGAAGCACACCAATGAATGGCGATGCCATGAGCGCGACCTGCGCGCCGACTATCGCGAGGCGTTCGGGACGGATCCGGGCCGCGTCATTGCGGTCGGCATCATGACCGATACCGACAACACCAAGAGCAAGGTGGAATCCTGGTACGGAGACATCGCGCTGGACTGATGCCGGCGCGCTGAGGCAACAGGCTCAACCGCCGACTGGCTCGGCCAGCGCGAGCACTGCGAACGACGCCAGCCAGTGCGTGGACACATACTGGCCCTCGACGGCCTGCGGCAGCGAAGCGTCGACATGGTCCGACCACGCCCGGACAGCGAGGGGCCGCAGGGGCTCCGGCAGCGCCGGTTCCAGCAGGCGCCAGCACCACGCGCGCGACAGGTTGAGCCCGTCCAGGTGCGACGTCTTGGGATCGTTGCGGTTGCCGACCTCGACCGGCGTCAGCCAGTTGGCCAGCTCCACCTGCGCCGGCACGAACAACTCCCACCATTCCGCAAACGCGCTGCCGTCCATCACGGCGCGCATCAGCACGGCCTCGGTCATGCCGCCTGACAGGAATTCGTCGCCGCCGGGTTCATAGCGCGCCGGATATTTCCGATCATGCGCGAACCAGCGGTGCGCGCGCCGCACGATGGCGCGGCGCAGGGCGGGATCCTGCTGGGTCCGTGCATAGGCCAGCGCCATCACCAGTGCAAAGGCGCTGTTGAAGTGAGTGCCGGTGCGCACCGGGAAATCCGCCGCATCCAGGAACTCAGCCAGTTGCCGCGCCAGATGGGAGGACAGCGGCGCGCACGCCGCAGCCCAGCCGGCCGCCTGCGCGTCGTGCTGCGACAAGGCGAGCAGCTCCGCCTGCAGCTTCAGCATCCAGCCCCAACCGTAAGGACGTTCGAAGGTCCGCGAACCCGGCCGATGGAAATAATCGAGCTCGACCGCGATGCCCTGCGGCCGCAACTGCGTGTCCAGCGTTTCGCGGATGCGCGGCGCTTCCTCGAGGTCGGGGAACAGCCCCAGCAGCCGCACCAGGAGCCAGTGCATGTGCACGCTGGAGTGCCAGTCATAGCTGCCGCAGAACACAGGGTGCCAGGTCGCCGGCTCGGCCACGTCGCCGGCGCCTGCCATCATGTGATCCACCTTGTACGGATAGCGGCGCAGGACATTGTCCATGGCCACGCGCGCAAAGCTGCGCGCCGTCTCGCGATCCAGCGCCGAGCGGCCCATCGCTGAAGCTCCCCTGTTATTGTCGATGTGCCCCGTCACGCAGGTGCCAGCCATTTCTCCGCCAGCCGCACGAAGAAGGTCGAGCCGACCGGCAGCAACTCGTCGTTGAAGTCGTAGCTCGGGTTGTGCAGCATGCAGGGCCCCAAGCCGTGCCCGGACTCGCGGTGCGCGCCGTCGCCGTTGCCCAGGAACAGGTAGCAGCCGGGCTTGTGCTGCAGCATGAAGGAAAAGTCCTCGGCGCCCATGGTGGGCTCGACGTCGCTGTCGACGTTGGCCGGGCCGACCAGTTCGGTGGCCACCGTCGCGGCAAAGCCGGTTTCGGCTTCGCTGTTGATCGTCGGCGGGTAGTTGCGGCGGAATTCGTATTCGATGGTGCAATCGAACGCCGTCGCCACCGCGCGCGCCACCTCTTCCATGCGCCGCTCGATCAGGTCGAGCACCGGCACCGTGAACGTGCGCACCGTGCCGCCGATCCAGGCCTGGTCCGGCACGATATTGGTCGCGTCGCCGGCATGGAACTGCGTGACCGAGATCACCGCGGTGTCGATCGGACGCTTGTTGCGGGTGATGATGCCCTGCAGTGCCGACACGATCTGCGCCGCGGTGAAGACTGGATCGTTGCCGTTGTGGGGCATCGCGGCGTGCGCCCCCTTGCCGCGCACGACGATGCGGAACTCGTTGCTCGACGCCATTAGCGGGCCCGCGCGGGTGCCAAAGGCGCCTACCGGCATGCCCGGCCAGTTGTGCACCCCGAACACTGCGTCGCACGGGAAGCGTTCGAACAGCCCGTCGTTGATCATCTCGCGCGCACCGCCGCCGCCTTCCTCGGCCGGCTGGAAGATCAGGTGGACGGTGCCGTCGAAGGGCTTGTGCTGCGCCAGGTAGCGCGCCGCGCCGAGCAGCATCGCTGTGTGGCCGTCGTGGCCGCAGGCGTGCATCTTGCCCGCGTGTTGCGAGCGGTGGCCGAAGGTATTGGCCTCCTGCAGCGGCAGCGCGTCCATGTCGGCGCGCAGGCCGATGCTGCGCCCGCTGCTGCCGTTGCGGATCACGCCGACCAGGCCGGTGGTGCCCAGCCCGCGATGGACTTCAATGCCCCACGATTCCAGGTTGCGCGCGACCACGTCGGCGGTGCGCTGTTCCTCGAAGCAGAGTTCCGGGTGGGCGTGGATGTCGCGTCGGATTGCCTGGATTTCGGCTTGCGCCTGCAGGATTTCGGGTATGAGCTTCATGATGCCGGAGTCTGGGGCGGAAGGGGCCTGTGCCATGCAGCGCAAGGCGTTGGATTACCCCGATCATACGATGCCTGCCCGCAAAGCGCCAAAATGCGGCGAAACATGCGCCGGCGCCGTTTTGGCGCGGTGCAATATGCCACGCGGGTGGGTTTCCCCGCATTGCCGCGGCATGTGCACTGCTGGAACAGTTCATGCTTGAAGTGCCCGGCCGGCAAATCCGTTGCTTTGCGTTGCGCTAGCGCACCAAAACGCAGCGCCACCGCGTGACCCGTGGTGTGCGCGCATTGCCGATCCTTACGTCTGCTTCACTTCCTACAGGGAGAATTGCGCGATGTCCCTTCGCACTTTCAAGAAGGCAATTGGTGTGGTCGCGGTGACCGGGGCCCTTGGCCTGGCATTCGCCGGCAACGCCCAGGCCGCGGACCTCAAACTGGCCATGAGTTCGCCGCCGACCTCGATGGATCCGCACTTCTACAACCTGTTCTCCAATATCAACGTGTCGGAGCACGTGTTCGACTCGCTGGTCAAGATGGACCCGGACAGCCGCATCATCCCGGGCCTGGCCGAGTCCTGGAAGCTGGTCAACAACCTCACCTGGGAATTCAAGATCCGCAAGGGCGTGAAGTTCCACGACGGCTCCGAGCTGACCACCGAGGACGTGGTCTGGTCGCTGGACCGCCCGGCCACCATCCAGAACAGCCCGGGCAAGTTCGACGTCTACACCAAGGCGATCGTCAACAAGAAGGTGATCGACAAGTACACCATCCAGCTGACCACCAACCAGCCTTACCCGCTGATGCTGAACGACCTGACGTCGATCTTCATCGTGCAGAAGAAGGCCACGCAAGGGCTCAGTTCCGACGACTTCGCCCAGGGCAAGGGCATGATCGGCACCGGCCCGTTCAAGTTCGTCAGCTATGCCCGCGACGACCGGGTCGAGCTGGTACGCAACAACGATTACTGGGGCGCCAAGCCCGCCTGGGACAAGGCGACGCTGCGCTTTATCCCCAACCCGGCCACGCGCCTGGCGGCGCTGCTGTCGGGCGACGTGCAGGCGATCGAGAACGTGCCCACGCCTGACCTGCCCAAGGTGCGGCAGGATCCCAAGCTGTCGTTCTTCTCCAAGATCTCGCACCGCGTGATCTACCTGTTCTTCGATGCCAAGCGCGACAAGTCGCCTTACGTTACCACCAAGGAAGGCGCGCCGATGGACAAGAACCCGCTGAAGGACGCGCGCGTGCGCAATGCCATCAGCATGGCCATCAACCGCCAGGGCATCAAGGACCGGCTGATGGAAGGCCTGTCCGAGCCGACCAACAACCTGGTGCCGCCCACGCTGTTCGGCTACAACCCCAACCTGAAGACGGTCAAGTACGACCCCGAGGCCGCCAAGAAGCTGCTGGCCGAGGCGGGCTACCCGAACGGCTTCGGCGTGACGCTGCACACGCCCAACAATCGCTACGTCAACGACGAGAAAATCGCGCAGACCATCGCCCAGAACCTGACCCGCATCGGCATCGCCACCAAGGTGGAAGGCATGCCGATGGCGACGTACTCGTCCAAGGGCATCAAGCATGAGTGGTCGTTCGGCCTGCTCGGCTGGGGTGCGCAGACCGGCGAGGTCAGCTCGCCGCTACGCGCACTGCTGGCGTGCGAGGACAGCAAGAAGGGCTTCGGCACCACCAACTGGGGCGAGTACTGCAACCCCAAGATGGACGCGGTGCTGGAGAAGGCGCTGTCGACCGTGGACGACGGCGAGCGCTCCAAGCTGCTGCAGGAAGCCACCGCGATCGCGATCAACGATGGCGGTATCATCCCAATTCACCAGCAGGTGACTACCTGGGCCACGCAGAAGGGCATCGTCTACGTGCCGCGTACCGACGAGCGCACCTACGCGCATAACTTCAAGCCCCAGTAAGCGGCTGCCTGCCTGCTGCTGTGTTAGCGGTGCCGCGTACGGCTGCCGCGCCGCCTGGAAGCGCTTCGGCGCTGCCCGGGCGGCGCGCGCATTCGCGCGCGAAAGGATAGTGGTCTGAATATGCTGGTTTTCATCATCCGGCGCCTGATGCAGAGCGTGGTCGTGCTCTTCGTCATGTCGCTGCTGGTTTTCCTCGGCGTCTTTGCCATCGGCAATCCCGTCGACATCCTGATCAACCCGCAGGCCGACCAGGAGGACATCAAGCGCACCATCGCGGCGCTGGGCCTGGACAAGCCGCTGTGGGAGCAGTACTGGGTGTTCCTGCAGAACGCGCTGCAAGGCAACCTGGGTACCTCCTTCGCGCACGGCACGCCGGCGCTCAAGCTGATCTTCGAGCGCATGCCCGCCACCATGGAGCTGGCCGTGTGCGCAATCCTGCTGGCGATCGTGCTGGGGATCCCGCTGGGCCTGTGGGCCGGCCTGCGGCCCAACGGGGTGGCTGGCAAGTCGATCATGACGGTGTCGATCCTGGGCTTTTCGCTGCCCACCTTCTGGGTCGGCCTGATGCTGATCATGGTGTTCGCGGTGCAGCTCGGCTGGCTGCCGTCCAACGGGCGCGGCGAAACGGTGCGCGTGCTCGGGATCCCGCTCAGCTTCCTGACCGTCGACGGCATCCGCCACCTGATCCTGCCGGCAGTGACGCTGTCGCTGCTGAATATCGCCATGGTGATCCGGCTCACGCGCGCCGGCACGCAGGAAGCGATGCTGCAGGACTACGTCAAGTTCGCGCGCGCCAAGGGCCTGTCGAACAGCCGCATCGTCGGCGTGCATGTCCTGAAGAACATCCTGATCCCGATCGTCACCGTGATCGCGCTGCAGTTCGGCTCGATCATCGCCTTTGCAATCGTAACCGAATCGATCTTTGCCTGGCCCGGCATGGGCAAGCTGATCATCGACTCGATCCAGTTGCTGGACCGGCCGGTGATCGTCGCCTACCTGATGGTGATCGTGACGCTGTTTATCCTGATCAACCTTACGGTGGACATCGTCTACAGCATGCTCGATCCGCGCGTGCGCATTGCCGACAACAAGGGCTGAGCCATGACTGCCGTATCTGTCGAACAAGAGAGCAAGACGCCGAAGGACGCGCCGGGCCTGCCCGGTGCACCCGCCGCGGCGCGCGAACAATCGCCATGGCGGCGCTTTGCCGCGGAGTTCTTCTCCAGCAAGATCGCCGTGGCCGGGCTGGTGACGCTGATCACCATCATCCTGATCGCGATCCTGGCCCCGTGGCTGGCGCCGCAAAACCCGTATGACCTGGCCACGCTGGACGTGCTCGACGCGCGCCTGGCGCCGGGCGAGAAAGCCGGCGATGGCATGACCTTCCTGCTGGGCTCGGACGAGCAGGGGCGCGACATCCTGTCAGCGGTGATGTACGGGCTGCGCATCAGCATTGGCGTGGGCGTGGTCAGCACCGTGATCGCGCTGCTGCTGGGCGCCACGCTCGGGCTGCTCGCCGGCTTCCTGGGCGGCCGCACGGAGGCCTTCATCATGCGCGTGGCCGACCTGCAGCTGTCGTTCCCGCCGATCCTGCTGGCGCTGATCCTGCTGGCGTTCCTGCGCCCGGGGCTGGGCAATATCGTGATCGCGCTGGTGGCGGTGCAGTGGGCCTACTACGCGCGCACCACGCGCAGCGCGGCGCTGGTGGAGCGGCGCAAGGAATATATCGAGGCGGCCACCTGCCTGGGCCTGCCGCCGATGCGCATCATGTTCCGCCACCTGCTGCCCAACTGCCTGCCGCCGCTGATCGTGATCGCGGCGCTGCAGGTGGCGTCGGCCATCACGCTGGAGGCGACGCTGTCCTTCCTCGGGTTGGGCGTGCCGGTCACCGAGCCGTCGCTGGGCTCGCTGATCTCCAACGGCCAGCAATACATGCTGTCGGGCAAGTACTGGATCAGCTTCTTCCCGGGCATCGCGCTGGTGGTCACCATCGTGGCGATGAACCTGGTGGCCGACCAGTTGCGCGACGTGCTGAACCCGCGCCTGCAGACGCAATAACCAGGAGCGGACCATGGCACAACCGACACTGGTGGTCGAACACCTGAAAACGCATTTCTACACGCGCGGCGGCATCGCCAAGGCTGTCGACGACGTGTCCTTCTCGGTGGGGCGCGGCGAGATCATGGGGCTGGTGGGCGAGTCCGGCTCGGGCAAGTCCATGACCGGCTACTCGATCATGGGACTGATCGACCCGCCCGGCAAGATCGTCGACGGCCGCATCGCGCTGACCAGCCGCGACGGCGTCACGCGCGACCTGCGCGCGCTGACGCCCGCGCAGCAGCGCGACGTGCGCGGCAACCGCATCGCGATGATCTTCCAGGACCCGATGATGACGCTGAACCCGGTCCTGCGCATCGACACGCAGATGATCGAGGCGGTGCTGGCGCATGAGAACGTGGGCAAGGCGGTGGCGCGCGAGCGCGCGCGCAACGCGCTGGCGCGGGTCGGCATCCCGTCGCCGGACGAGCGCCTGCAGGCCTACCCGCACCAGTTCTCGGGCGGCATGCGCCAGCGCGTGGCGATCGCCATCGCGCTGTTGAACAAGCCCGACCTGATCATTGCCGACGAGCCCACCACGGCACTGGACGTCACCATCCAGGGCCAGATCCTGTACGAGATGCAGACACTGTGCCGAGAGTCGGGCACCGCGCTGATCTGGATCACCCACGACTTGTCGGTGGTGGCGGGGCTGGCCGATACGGTATGCGTGATGTACGCCGGCAAGATCGTCGAGGCGGGTGACGTGCGCCAGGTGCTGGAGCATCCCGAGCATCCGTACACGCACGGCCTGATCGGCTCGGCGCCCTCGCGCAATCCGCGCGGTACCCCGCTGCGGCAGATTCCGGGCATGACGCCGTCGTTGCTTAACCTGCCCGGTGGCTGTTCCTTCCGCGAGCGCTGCCCGTACGCGACTGCCGCCTGCAAGATCGAGCCGCCGCTGGAAACCGCTGCCGACGGCCGCCGCCTGCGCTGCTTCCATCCGGTGCTGGCCAACCAGGAGGCGGCATGAGCGCAACTGAACTGCAATCCCGACCGATGACGAACACTGCCGCTGACGAGGGGGGCACGCCCGCTGCGCCGATTCTGGAGCTGCGCGGCGTGTCCAAGCGCTTCGTCAAGTCGCTTGATATCGCGGCGCGCATCGCCAACCTGTTCGGCGCCCATGCGCACGAAGAGGTGGTGCATGCGGTCGACCGCGTCGACCTGAGCATCCGCGCGGGCGAGGTGGTCGGCCTGGTCGGCGAGTCCGGCTGCGGCAAGTCCACGCTGGGCCGCATGGCCGTGGGCCTGCACACGCTGACCGAAGGCGAGCGCTTTTGGCGCGGCACCAACCTTGACCACCTGCCGCCGGACAAGCGCCGCGAGAAGCAGCTCGCGATCCAGATGATCTTCCAGGACCCGTACGCCTCGCTCAATCCGCGGCTGCGCGTGCTCGATATCGTCGGCGAGGCGCCGGTGGTGCATGGGATGGTCGAGCGCAGCGGGCAGAAGGCCTATGTGGAAGACATGCTGGTTCGCGTGGGCATGGACCCGACCGTGCTGCGGCGCTTCCCGCACCAGTTCTCCGGCGGTCAGCGCGCGCGCATCGGCATTGCGCGGGCGCTGGCGGTAAAGCCGGAATTCCTGGTATGCGATGAGTCGGTAGCGGCGCTGGATGTGTCGATCCAGGCCCAGGTGCTGAACCTGTTCATGCGGCTGCGTGAAGAGCTGAACCTGACCTACCTGTTCATCAGCCATGACCTGGGCGTGGTCAAGCACATCAGCGACCGCGTGGTGATCATGTACCTGGGGCGGGTGGTGGAGTCGGCGCCGACCGAGGATGTCTTTGCCGCGCCTAACCATCCGTACACGCAGGCACTGCTGGCCGAGGCGCCCAAGCTGGAGGTCGCCAAGAAGAACTACGTGGCGATCCGCGGCGAGATCCCGTCGCCGCTGAATCCGCCGCCGGGGTGCCACTTCCACCCGCGTTGCCCGTATGCGATGCCGCGTTGCCGGGAGGAGCAGCCGATGTTGAAGGAGATTGCGCCGTTGCGGTTTTCGGCGTGTCACCTGAATGACATGAAGTAGGGCGTCTAAACTCGCGCTGGTTTTCTCCCCTCTCCCATTTATGGGAGAGGGGCGGGGGAGAGGGCAGGAGTCTCAACGGAGTGAGGCGCCTCGATGCTTGCCATGCGCCTGCCCACTCCCCCGGCCCCTCTCCCGCGAGCGGGGAGAAAATGCGGTCTCGCTGAGCGCGTCAGCGAATCACCTGCCCCTTCGAATTAATAATCGTCATCTCCACGAACTTCGACCCCACGTGGTTCTCCGGCGTGAAGTTGACGATAAACCCGCCCAGGTCATAGCTGCGCATCGATTCCAGCGCCGTCACCAGCTTTTCGCGCGTCAGGTCCTTCCCCGCGCGGCGCAGGCCTTCGGTAAAGGCCTTGGCGGCGACAAAGCCTTCGATACTGGCGTAGTCGAACTCACTGGGCCGTCCGGCGGCTTGCAGCAGCCGCAGGTATTCGCGCACCACCGGCAGCGTGGCGTTGCCAGGATGCGGCATCACCTGCGAGATGATCACGCCGCTGCCCTTGGCGCCGACCTCGTTGGCCAGCGCCTGCGTGCCGACGAACGACACGTTGTAGAACTGGCCGTTGTAGCCGCGGCGCAGCGCTTCCTTGACGAAGGCGCCCGCCGTGCGATACGCGCTGATCATCACGATGGCGTCCGGCTGCCCCTTGATCACGCCTTGCATGGCGTCGCCGATCTCCATCGTATTGCGCACCACGGCCTCGCGCGCAACCAGCTGCACGCCGCTGTCGGCCGCGGTCTTCAGCGCGCGTTCCAGTTCCTCGAGCTCGGCCTTGCCGTAGGCATCGTCGTTGTAGACCACGGCCACGCGTTTCAGGCCGGTGGTCTGGATCTGGCGCAGGATCGCCGTGGCCTCGTCGTTGTAGCCGGCGCGGACGTGGAAGACGTAGCGATTGCGCGGCTCGCGCACCGAGCGCGCGCCGGTGTACGGGCCAAAGAACGGCACCTTCGCCTGGATCGCCAGCGGCAATGCAGCCTGGCTGGTGGGCGTGCCGACGTAGCCGAACAGGGCGAAGACACGGTCTTCCTCGATCAGCTTCTTCGTGTTTTTGGCGGCCGGCTCGGGCTCGTAGTAGTCGTCGAGCGCCTCGATGCGGATCTTGCGGCCGTAGATGCCACCCTGCTGGTTGATGTGATCGAAATACAGCCGCGCGCCCGCGTTCATCTGCTTGCCGAGCGAGGCAGCCGGCCCGGTCAGCGCGGCGGATTGTCCCAGCAGGATGGTGTCGGCGGTGACGCCGTTTTCAGAAGTGGCGGCAGCGCCTGCCGCATTGGATGCGATGGCAGCGCCGCTAGCGCCCACCATGCCGCCTGCGCCGATGGCGCACGCCACCAGCAGGCCGGCAAGCCGGCCGTTGACCCTGGATCGGAAAGACATAAACCCCCGCGAAATTGTGGTTCGGTTACCCGTGTTGCCCGTTCGCCGCTGTTGGCCGGTCTGCGCCGGCGTGGTGCGGCAGGACGCGCCGTCGGTACTGTGCCGTCGGCGCGCCGGCACATCATAATCGAATACAATCGGACCAAGATACTCCCCGCCATCGCCCCGCACGGACGGGGACGCGCCGCCCCGCCGGCGCGGCGCAAGCTCTCTGCCAGGCCGGCCTGCGCCAGTCCCTCCGGTTCCGTACAATCGAACAAAAATCACCGACCGCCCGGAGACCCCATGGCTTCCCGCATCGTCCGCGCCGCCTGCCCGCATGACTGCCCCGACACTTGTGCCTTGCTCGTCACCGTAGAAGACGGCCGCGCCACCAAGGTGGCGGGCGATCCCGACCATCCCGGCACGCAGGGCGTGCTGTGCACCAAGGTGTCGCGCTATACCGAGCGCACCTACCACCCGGACCGCCTGCTGACGCCGATGAAGCGCGTCGGCAAGAAGGGTGAGGGGAAGTTCGCCCCGATCTCCTGGGACGAGGCGCTCGACACCATCGCCACCCGCCTGCAGGCCATCGCCGCGCGTGATCCGCAGGCCATCGTGCCGTACAGCTACGCCGGCACCATGGGACTGGTGCAGGGCGAAAGCATGGCCGCGCGCTTCTTCCACAAGCTGGGCGCGTCGCGGCTGGATCGCACCATCTGCGCCAATGCCGGCGCCACCGCGTTGCGCTATACCTACGGCGCCAGCGTCGGCATGGACATGGAGCATGTGGTCGATGCGAAGCTGGTGATCATCTGGGGCGGCAACCCGGTCGCCTCCAACCTGCACTTCTGGACACGCGCGCAAGAGGCCAAGCGGCGCGGCGCCACGCTGGTGGCGATCGACCCGTACCGCTCGCTGACCGCCGAGAAGTGCCACCGCCATATCGCGCCGATGCCGGGCACCGACGGCGCGCTGGCGCTGGCGATGATCCACGTGCTGATCCGCGACGACCTGCTCGACCACGACTACATTGAGCGCCACACCGTGGGCTTCGACGCGCTGCGCGAGCGCGCGCAGGCCTACAGCCCGGCGCGCGCGGCCGAGATCTGCGGCATTCCCGTGGAGGATATCGAGTGGCTCGCAGGCCTCTATGGCCAGCTAGCCGTGCGCGAGCGCCAGCCGGTGGCGATCCGCCTGAACTACGGCATGCAACGCGTGCACGGCGGCGGCCAGGCGGTGCGCGCGGTGGCTTGTCTGCCGTCGCTGGTGGGTGCGTGGCGCCAGGCCGCGGGCGGCCTGCAGCTGTCGACCTCGGGTTTCTTCCCGGTCAACGAAGCGGCACTGCAACGCCCGGACCTGTTGCCAGGGTGGCCCAAGACGTTGCCGCGCATCGTCAACATGAGCACCATCGGCGATGCGCTGCTCGACCCGGGCGCCGACGGCGCGCCGCGCATCGAGGCGGTGGTGGTCTACAACAGCAACCCGGTCGCGGTCGCGCCCGAATCCGGCAAGGTGGCCGAAGGCTTCGCCCGCGAAGACCTGTTCACGGTGGTGCTGGAGCACTTCCGCACCGACACCGCAGACTACGCCGACATCCTGCTGCCGGCCACCACGCAGCTCGAGCATACCGACGTGCACAAAGCCTACGGCCACACCTATTTCCTGGCCAACAATGCCGCGATCTCGCCGATGGGCGAGGCGCTGCCCAATACCGAGATGTTCCGCCGCCTGGCACAGCGCATGGGCTTCGATGATCCGTGCTTCGCCGACAGCGACGAGGACATTGCCGCGCAGGCCATCATCCCGGGCGATGCGCGCGCTGCCGGCATAACGTGGGAATCGCTGAAGGAGCAGGGCTGGCAGAAGCTGGCGCTGGCAGCAGCGCCGTTCGCCAACGGCGGCTTCCCGACTGCCTCGGGCAAGTGCCAGTTCTATTCCGAGCCGATGGCGCGCGACAGGCTCGACCCGCTGCCCGACTACGTGCCGCAGTACGAAGCGCCGTCGACCGCGCCCGACCTGGCCGCGCGCTACCCGTTGGCGATGATCTCGCCGCCGGCGCGCAACTTCCTCAACAGTTCCTTCGTCAACGTCGACAGCCTGCGCGCCACCGAAGGCGAGCCGCACCTGGACATCCACCCGGCCGACGCCGCCGAGCGCGGCATCGTGCACGGCGCGATGGTGCGCGCCTTCAACGACCGCGGCAGCCTGCTGGCGCGCGCCCGCGTCACCGACCGCGCCCGGCGCGGGCTGGTGGTAGGGCTGTCGATCTGGTGGAAGAAGCTCGCCCCGGATGGCAAGAACGCCAACGAGCTGACCAGCCAGCGCCTGACCGATCTTGGCCGCGCGCCGGTGTTCTATGACTGCCTGGTGCAGGTGGAGGCCTGCCCGGAAGCGACCCCCATCCAGGCATGAAGCAGTGGCCCGGCCGCCGGCGCGGAGCGGCACTCCTGGCAGCGACGGGCCTGGTGTCACTGACCCTGCTGACGGCCGGGTGCGAGACCGTGGGCTACTACGCACAGTCGATCGGCGGCCATCTCGGCGTGATGGCGCAGGCGCAGCCGCTGACCGACGCCATCGCCGGCGCGCGCGACGCCAACGACGCGCGCCTGGCGCAACGGCTGGCCCTGGCGGGCCGCATCCGCGACTATGCCTCGCGCGAACTGAAGCTGCCCGACAACGGCAGCTACCGCCGCTACGCGAACCTGCATCGGCCGTATGTGGTGTGGAGCGTATTCGCCACGCCGGAGCTGTCGATGGACCTGCGCAAGTGGTGTTTCCCCATCGTCGGCTGCATCAGCTACCGCGGCTACTATGCGCAGTCCGATGCCGAACAGTACGCACAAAGCCTGCGCCGCGACGGGTATGAGGCCTATGTGGCCGGCATCCCCGCGTATTCGACGCTCGGCTATTTCGACGATCCGCTGCTCAATACCTTCGTCTACCTGCCCGAAGGCGAGCTGGCGCGGCTGATCTTCCATGAGCTGGCGCACCAGGTGGTCTACGTGCGCAACGACACTGCCTTCAACGAGTCCTTCGCCACCGCGGTGGAAGCCGCCGGCGTGGAACGCTGGCTGGCCGAGGATGCCTCCGAGGACGCACGCGCCAGCTATCGCCAGTACGACGCCCGGCGCCAGCAGTTCCGCGCGCTGCTGCTCGCCACCCGCGACCGGTTGGCTGCCCTTTACCTGACACCGCTGGGCGATAACGCCAAGCGCGAGGGCAAGGCGGCGATCTTTGCCGACCTGCGCGCGCAGTACGCGCGTCTGAAGACGGAGTGGGGCGGCTATACTGGCTATGACCGCTGGTTCGACCAGCCGCTGACGAACGCGCACCTGGCGGCGGTGGCGACCTACCAGCAGTGGGTGCCGGCCTTTACCGCGCTGCTGGCGCAGTGCGACGGCGACTGGCGCCGCTTCTATACGGAGGCCGCTCGCATCGGCGCGCTGCCCGCCGCCGAGCGCGAGGCCGCGCTGCAGCGGCTGGCGCCGCCGGCCACGCGCGTCGGCACGCTGACCGCGAGCGGCAAGGCGGCAGAGACCAACTGAGCCGCCTGGCTCAGGCGCCGACCGGACGCTTCATCCGGCATGCCGACGGCAGGTCCAGCGCCCTGGCCGGCGTGGTGCTGTTAAGGCGGAAGCCGTACTGCGTGCCTTCCGCACCCACCTTCACCGTCTTGCCATCGACCGGCGCCACCGTCGACACCACCTGCGGCAGCAGCAACTGGTGGTCGTTTTTGCGAATCACCACCTCGCCCAGCGCGGTGCGGGTCTGCAGGCCTTCCAGCGCCAGCGCGACCTTGGTGGGATCGTCGGTGCCGGCACGGCGCATTGCCTCGCTGACCAACTGCACCGAGACCAGCACGCGTGGGGCAAAGTATTCGCCTGCCGCGGTCTGCTTTACGCGTGCGGCCAGGGGCGCCAGCACCGCGTCATCGCCATTGGGCAGCCATTCCGAGACCCAGGTGAGCCGCCCGGTCTTCGCCTGCGACACCGCCAGGACCGTGCCCGGCGCGCCGCCGCCGCTGTGGTTCAGGTAGCGCACGTCGTAGCCGATATCGCCGGCAGCCTTGATCAGCAGGCTCAGGTCCTGGCCCCAGTTGCCGGTGACCACGGTATCGGCGCCGCTCGCCTTGACCTTGCCGATATAGGGCGCGAAGTCCTTCACCTTGCCCAGCGGATGCAGCGTCTCGCCGACGATCTTGGTGTCGGGGCGCGCGTTGGTGATCATCTGCTGGCCGAGCGCCGCCCACACGCGGCCGTGCGCATAGTCCTGGTTCAGCAGGTAAAGGTTGTGGATGTCCTTCTGCTCGCGCGTGAAGTCGGCCAGCGCGCGCATTTTCATCGCGGTATTGGCCTCGGTGGCGAAGTGCCAGAAGCTGCAGCGCGCGCCGGTCAGGTCCGGGTCGATCGAAGCGTAGTTGACGATCAGGATGCGCTTGTCGGGGTTGCGCTCGTTGTGACGGGTAGCGGCCTCGACCAGCGCCGTCACCACCGATGAGCCCGAGCCGCCGGTGAACACGACTTTCGCGCCGGCATCGATCGCGCTTTGCAGCGCCGACAGGCTATCCTGCGCCGACAGCTTGTTGTCGTAGCTGATCAGCTCGTACTTGCGCCCCAGCACACCGCCCTGCGCGTTGGCGTCGTCGAGTGCGAACTTCAGGTTGGCCTGGAAGATCTCGCCGACATTGGCCAGCGGCCCCGAGAGCTGGTCGATAAAGGCGACCTTGATCGGGGCGCTGGTGGCCTGCGCCGATGCCGCGGCAGGTGCGAGGGCAATCAGGGCGGCGGCCGCGAGCGTGGCCAGCGGACGAACCTTGCGGGCCTTGCCGGGTTTGGCGCGTGCGGGCAGGGCAGTGGCGGTGCTGTGCATCAGGTGTCTCCTCCTGTGTCGGATGCTGCGTCGAATGGTCAAGCCCGGGCGGCGTCGTGCGCGCCGCTTACCAGGTGTCGATGAAGCGTCGCTGCGATGCCTGCCGGCGGCCGAGGCTGCCGGGCGGTACCGAGGCCAGCCCGCGCAGCAGCCAGCGGCGCGTGTCGGCCGGGTCGATCACGGCGTCGATCTCCAGGTGGCTCGCCATGTTGAGCGCGCGGCCGCGCTGGTAGGCGGCATCGACCATGCGCGCGAACAGCGCCTCGCGTTCGTCGGGATCGGCCACCGCTTCGAGCTCCTTGCGAAAGCCGAGCCGGATCGAGCCTTCGATGCCCATCGCGCCGAACTCGCCGCTGGGCCACGCCGCGGTGAAGAAGGGCGCCGCGAAGCTGCCGCCGGCCATCGCCTGCGCGCCCAGCCCGTAACCCTTGCGCAGCACCACCGTGAAGAACGGCACGCGCAGCGCGCCGGCGGTGACGAACAGGCGCGACACATGCCGCACCGTCGCGGTCTTCTCCGCCTGCGGCCCGACCATAAAGCCAGGGGTGTCGCACAGCGACACGATCGGCAGCCCGTGCGCATCGCACAACTGCATGAAGCGCGCGGCCTTGTCGGCGGCGGCGCTGTCGATGGCGCCGCCGAGGTGGCGCGGGTTGTTGGCGATGCAGCCGAAGGCGCGGCCTTCGATGCGGATCAGCGCGGTGATGATGCCGGTGCCGAACGCCGCGCGCAGCTCCAGCACCGATCCGGTATCGGCCAGCGCCGCGATCACCGCGCGCATGTCGTAGCTGCGCAGGCGGTTCTCGGGGATGGCGTGGCGCAGGTGGCGCGGGTCTTCGGCCTGCCAGTCCTTCACCTCGCCCTGGAAGAAGGAGAGGTAGCGCTGCGCGGCGTCGACCGCCGCCTGTTCGTCGTCGACCAGCACGTCGATCACGCCGTTGGGCCCCTGCACGCTGATCGGTCCCACTTCCTCCGGCGCGTAGACGCCCAGCCCGCCGCCTTCGATCATCGCCGGGCCGCCCATGCCGATGGTGGCGCTGCGCGTGGCGATGATGACATCGGCACAGCCCAGCAGCGCGGCGTTGCCGGCGAAGCAGCGGCCCGACACGATGCCCACCAGCGGCACCTGCCCCGACAGCCGCGCGAACTGGATAAACGAGGTGCAGTCCAGTCCCGCCACCACCGGCATGTCGGTATCGCCCGGCCGGCCGCCGCCGCCTTCGGCGAACAGCACCACCGGCACCTGCCACTGGCGCGCCAGCGCCAGCATGCGGTCCAGCTTCTTGTGGCCGTAGAAGCCCTGTGTGCCGGCCAGCACGGTGTAGTCGTAGGCAAGCACCATGCAGCGGGTGTCCTCGCCCGGGAAGCGCGCCGCGTTGACGGTGCCGATGCCGGTGACGATGCCGTCGGCGGGCGTCGCGCGGACCAGGTTGTCGACGCTGCGGCGCTGCCGTTGCGCGGCGATGGCGAGCGCGCCGTATTCGATAAAGGAGCCATCGTCGCACAGCTGCGCGATATTCTCGCGCGCGGTGCGGCCGCCCTGGGCGCGCCGCTTGGCTACGGCCTGCGCTCGCGCGGCGTCGTGGCCGAGCGCATGGCGTTCCAGCGTCTCGCGCAGGTCAGCTCGGATATGGTCGAGGTCGGCCGCGGCGGTGGTTTCCGCGGCATGGCCGGCGTCGCCGCCGGGGGCCAGCACCACCACTGGCGCGCCGGCGCGCAATGTCGTCCCAGCCGCGACCAGCACGCGCAGCACCGTGCCGGCGGCGGGCGCTTCCAGCGGGTGCTCCATCTTCATCGCCTCGATGATGGCCAGCGGCTGGCCGCGCCGCACCGTGTCGCCTTCGCGCACGTGGAGGGCGGCGAGTGCGCCGTCCATCGGCGCGGCCACGGCGACGGCGTCGTCGGGGATGTCGGCCAGCGCGTTGTCGTCATCGATTTGCGTATCGGCGGCGAGCGTCGGGGGCGCGTGCAGCGCCGGATGGTCGCCGTCGGCCCCGGCCAGTGCGGCCAGCGTTGCGTCGAGGTACTGCGTATGCACCGCGTTGCGGCGCACATCGTCCAGCTGCAGCAGGTCCTGCAGCAGGCGGCGGTTGGTGTCGATGCCTTCGATGCGGAACTCGCACAGTGCGCGGTAGGCGATCGCCAGCGCGCGCGCATAGTCGCCGCCGGGCTCGTGCACGATCAGCTTGGCCAGCAGCGAGTCGAAGCGCGGGTTGGCGATCATGCCGGCAAAGCCGGCGCTGTCCACGCGCACGCCGGGACCGTTGGGCGGCTCGAACGCCGTCAGCGTGCCGCTGGCGGGGCGCAGCTGGCCGTGCGCATCGAGGTGCTCGGCATTGATGCGCAGTTGCACGGCGACGCCGCGCGGGGCGGGCGCCTGCTCCAGCCCCAGGTCGGCCAGGCTGGCGCCGGCGGCGATCGCCAGCTGGGTCTGGACCAGGTCGACGCCGGTCACCATCTCGGTCACCGTGTGCTCGACCTGCAAGCGTGGATTGGCTTCCATGAACCAGCACGACGGTTGGGCGTTGCCGCCGTCCTCCACCAGGAACTCGAACGTGCCCAGTCCGCGATAGGCCGCGGCACGCGCCAGCGTGGCGGCGGCGTCGGCCAGGCGCGCACGCAGCGCATGGTCGAGCGCCGGGCTCGGCGCGACCTCAACCAGCTTCTGGTGGCGCCGCTGCAGGCTGCATTCGCGCTCGCCCAGCGTCAGCACGCGGCCGTTGGCGTCGGCGACCACCTGGATCTCGATATGGCGGGGCGCTTCGACGATACGCTCCACATAGACGGCGCCGTTTCCGAACGCGGCCGTCGCCTCGGAAACGCAGCGCGCATAGGCTTCGTCGATCTCATTCGCGTGGCGCACCGCGCGCATGCCCCGCCCGCCGCCGCCGGCGAGCGCCTTGATCATTATGCCGGCGCGCCCCTGCAGGCTGCTGAAAAAGGCGTGCGCCTGCGCCAGCGTGGTCGGGCCGGTGCTGCCGGGCACGACCGGCACGCCATGCTCGCGCGCCAGCGCACGGGCGCGCGCCTTGTCGCCGAACAGGCGCAGCACGTCGGGCGCCGGGCCGGCGAAGACCAGCCCGGCATCGAGGCAGGCCTGCGCGAAATCGGCGTTCTCGGACAAGAAGCCGTAGCCCGGATGCACCATGCCGCAACCGGAGCGGCGCGCGGCGTCGACCATGGCATCGATGTCGAGGTAGGCGCGCGGGCCGGTGCCGGGCAGCGCGATGGCTGCGTCGGCCTTGCGCACATGCAGCGCGTCGCGGTCGTCTTCGCTGTAGACCGCAACAGTGGGCATGCCCATCGCGGCCGCGGCACGCGCGATGCGGATGGCGATTTCGCCGCGATTGGCGATCAGGAGTTTGTCCAGCGTCATGATGCAGAGGTGTTGGCCGAAGGCTTGGTTTGCTCCCCTCTCCCGCTTGCGGGAGAGGGGCCGGGGGAGAGGGCAGGTGCGTCGCAGGCCGACGCCGTCAGCCAGCCTGCTCCGCCAACACCACCAGATCCTGCTTGCGCACCTTCCCCGTAGCCGTCAGCGGCAACGCCTCGACGATGCGCACCTCCGGCACCTTGTAGACCGCCATGCTGGCGCGGCACCACGCCGCCAGGCCGGCTTCGTCGACCGTGCCCGCGGCCTCGGGTTTGAGCATGATGAAAGCCACTGGCACCTGCCCGCGGTCTTCGTCGCTGCGCCCGACCACGGCCGAGCCCAGGATCGCCGGATGCTGGCCGAACATGGCCTCGATCTCGGCCGGGAACACGCTCATGCCATTGACCTTGAGCATCTCCTTGCGGCGCCCGAGGTAGTGGATGTAGCCGTGCTCGTCGATCAGCCCGATATCGCCGGTATGGAACCAGCCGTCGCGCATCGATTCGCGCGTGGCGTCGGGTTTGTTCCAGTAGCCCTTGAGCAGGGTCGGCGTGCGCACGCACAGCTCGCCCTCGCTGCCCGGCGGCAGCAGCGCGCCGGTGCCGAAGTCGCATACCTTGAACTCGGTGCCCGGCACCGGCAGGCCGACGAAGACCGGCTGCGCGCGCAGGTCCATGTCGTCGTCCTGCATGCCGTAGGTGAAAGTGTTGCAGGTCTGGGTCTCGGTCATGCCCCAGGCGCTTTCGGCGATGGTCGAGCCGGTCAGCGCCTGCCAGCGGCGACGGTAGTCCAGGTTCAGCTTCTTGACGAAGGACGACACGCCGACATGGCGCAGCGAGCGCAGGTCGTATTCGCCCACACGCGGATGGTCCATCACCTCGACCGCGCTGTCGACCAGCATCGATGCATTGGTTACGCGGTAGCGCTGCACCGCGGCCATGAAGGTCTGCGCGTCCCAGCGCGCCAGCAGCACCAGCGGGATGCCGAAGAACGCCGGGAAGATCAGGCACAGGTTCTCGCCGGCAATCCAGAACTCGGGGAAGAAGCCCAGCATCACGGTGTCGTCCTGCACCGGCAGCGCCACGGCGCCGAACGCGGCGGCCATGTCGACCATGTCGCCCTGGGTGTGGATGCAGCCCTTCGGCAGGCCGGTGGTGCCGCCGGTGTAGTTGAGCGCGGCGGGGGCGTCGATGGCGGGAACGGTGATGGGCGCGGGCGCGGTGCAGGCGGCCATGGCCGGCAGCAGGTCGATGGCGCGGTCTTCGGGCTCGGGCGGGTGGCGCGGTGTCTGCACCATCGGCGGCAGCGGCAGCGTGGGTTCGTCAGGGACGACGTCGGCAAAGCTGGTGACGAACAGCAGTTCGAGCGGGTCGGCGTCACCGAGCGCTTTGCGGGTATCGGCTACCAGCGGCAGCAACTGGTCCAGCGCCACCAGCGCGCGCGGCGTGGCGTCGCGCAGCGCATGCAGCAGTTCGGCGCGCTGCGACAGCGGGCTCACCGGCACGTACACCGCGCCCAGCTTGAGGATGCCGAAGAACACCACGTGGAACTGCGGGCAGTTGGGCAGCAGCACCGCGACGCGGTCGCCGGGACCGATGCCGCTGGCGGCCAGCAGCGCCGCGCAGCGGTCGCTCTGCGCATCGAGTTCGGCGTAGGAGATCTGGTGGCCGTAGAAAATCACCGCCGGCTGGCCTGGGCGCGCGCGGCCCCAGTGACGCAGCATCTCCGACAACGGGATGCGTCCCAGCGGGTATTGCGGCGCGCGCGGCGCGCCGGGCGGCCACGCCGCCTGCCAGCGCCGGTCCAGGTCGGCAAGATAGTTCGCCTCGTTGATCGGCGCGCCCGCGGGCGCGGCATGCGATGCGGTCTGGTCCATCCGTGCGGTCTCCTCGCGGTGTTCAGCGCAACGGCGACACGGACGCGGCGGCTCGCGTCAGGCAGCGTTGCGGCTGGCTGTACTCGTAAGGCGCTACTCGTTGGTATATTTATGTACCGGGCGGTATGATCGTAGGCGGATCGGCCGTTCGCGTCAATCGGCCCGATCCCCTGCGGCGCACGCGTGGTGCCTGCAAGGGGCCGCCGGGATGGAGCAACCATGCCGTCATGCGAGAATTGCATCATGTCGATCGCTCCAAGACCCGCAATCCCATCCGCCCCGCAGACCCCGTCGCTGACGACCCCGTCCGACCCGTCGCAGAACGCCGCCCCGCAAGGCCAGGCCGCGCGCCCGCATATCGCCGAGCGCCAGGAAGCGCGGCGCCGCCAGATCCTGGACACCGCCGCGCAGCTCTTCTACACCAAGGGCTACCCCGGCATGACCATGAACGACCTGTGCCGCGCACTGGGCGTGACCAAGCCGGCGGTCTACTACTACTTCACCGACAAGTACGAGATCTTCGACATCCTGTGTCGCGAGTCGGCGCAGACCTGCCTGCCGGTCATCCGCGAGACCGCCGACCCGGCGCTGCCGGTACGCGAGCGCCTGCACGCCTGCCTGCTCGAAATGGCGCGCCGCTGCGTGGCCTGCCATGTGCCGGCGACGCTGAGCTTCCGCGACAACCAGTACCTGCGTCCGGACACCGTGGCCTGGCTCGACAGCATGGCGCGCGATTTCTACCGCGACCTGTACGCGCTGCTGGAGGAGGGCAAGCACGAGGGCGTGTTCGCCTTCGGCGATGCGCGCGTGACCGCGCATGCGATCGGAAGCGTGGTCGGCTTCATGTACACCTGGCACGAGCCAGGCCGCATGGATGCGGAGGCGCTGGCGCAGGAGCTTGCGACCAACATGATGAAGCTGGTGCTGCCCAGCGGTGGATAAGCGCACGTCCGGCTAAGGGTTATCCCGCTACTTCCGTAGAATCGGTGGCGCATAATGCCCGTCAGGGGCGCTGCGCTGTGATCGATCGCCCTGAGGACTTCGTCTAAGTTGTTGTTTAAACCGGGGCGCACGTTTAGCATCTCGAAAAATCGAACGACCATTCAGAAATTCAGGAGACGGTGCTATGGAAAGAATTTGGCTGAAACACTACCCGGCCGGCGTCCCCGCCGAGATCGATGCCAGCCAGTTCCGCTCGCTCGCCGCGTTGCTCGAGGCGTCTTTCCGCACCTATGCCGACCGCAAGGCCTTCGTCTGCATGGACAAGGCGATCACCTACGGCGAGCTGGACCAGCTCTCGGCCCACTTCGCCGCGTGGCTGCAGTCGCGCGGGCTGCGCCCGGGCGCGCGCGTGGCGATCATGATGCCGAACGTGCTGCAGTACCCGGTGGTGCTGGCCGCGGTGTTGCGCGCCGGTTTCGTGGTGGTCAACGTCAACCCGCTCTACACCCCGCGCGAGCTCGAGCACCAGCTCAAGGACAGCGGCGCCGAGGCGATCGTGATTCTCGAGAACTTTGCCGCCACGCTGCAGCAGGTGCTGGCCAAGACCCCGGTCAAGCACGTGGTGGTGGCCAGCATGGGCGACATGCTCGGCGGCCTGAAGGGCGCGATCGTCAATTTCGTCGTGCGCAATGTCAAGAAGATGGTGCCGGCGTGGGAGCTGCCCAACTGCGTGCGCTTCAACAACGTGCTGGCCGAGGGCCGCAAGCTGACGCTGCAGCCGGCCACCTCGGGTCCGGACGATATCGCGTTCCTGCAGTACACCGGCGGCACCACTGGCGTGTCCAAGGGCGCTGTGCTGCTGCACCGTAATGTCGTCGCCAACGTGCTGCAGTCCGAGGCGTGGATGCAGCCGGCGCTGGCCAAGGGCGGCCATATCGACCAGCCGATCACCATCACCGCGCTGCCGCTGTACCACATCTTCGCGCTGACGGTCTGCTGCCTGCTGGGCATGCGCAGCGGCGGCATGAGCGTGCTGATTCCCAATCCGCGCGATATCCCGGGCTTTATCAAGGAACTGCAGAAGTACAAGTTCAACATGTTCCCGGCCGTCAACACGCTGTACAACGCGCTGCTCAACAACCCGGAAATCGGCAAGGTGGATTTCTCCGGCCTGCGCGTGGCCAACGGCGGCGGCATGGCGGTGCAGGAGGCGGTGGCCAAGAAATGGCTGGCCAAGACCGGATGCCCGATCATCGAAGGCTACGGCCTGTCCGAGACCTCGCCGTCGGCCACCTGCAACCCGACCGACACCGACGCGTTCTCCGGCACCATCGGCATGCCGCTGCCGTCGACCGAAGTGGTGATCCGCGACGACGACGGCAAGGACGTGCCGCTCGGCCAGCCGGGCGAGATCTGCATCCGCGGCCCCCAGGTGATGGCCGGCTACTGGAACCGCCCGGACGAGACCGCCAAGGTCATGACCGCGGACGGCTTCTTCAAGACCGGCGATATCGGCGTGATGGACGAGCGCGGCTACACCAAGATCGTCGACCGCAAGAAGGACATGATCCTGGTGTCGGGCTTCAACGTGTACCCGAACGAGGTCGAGGGCGTGGTCGCCGAGTGCCCGGGCGTGCTGGAAGTGGCCGCGGTGGGCGTGCCCGACACGCACTCGGGCGAGGTGGTCAAGCTGTTCGTGGTCAAGAAGGACCCGGCGCTGACCGAGGCCGACGTGATCGAGTTCTGCAAGGAACGCCTTACCGGCTACAAGCGGCCCAAGTACGTGGAGTTCCGCACCGAGCTGCCCAAGACCAACGTGGGCAAGATCCTGCGCCGCGAATTGCGCGACAGCCGCAAGGCGGCGTGAGCGCGAGGAGCGCGCCAACGAGAACGGACTCCCGAGCGGAGGCCGTTTTTCTTTCAGGCAGCGTCCAGGCGCCTCAGCACTCGTTCGACGGCGCCAGCCTGGCGTCGCTGCTGCCGTCCAGATAAATCACCCGCACGCACGCCCCCGGCTCCACGCCCGGTATCGCCGGCGCATTGGCCGACACGATCGCGCCGTCCATGGTCCGCACCTTGTACTGGAACAGGTCGATCTGCTGCACCGGCGCAGGACGGCTGAACAGCCGGGTCAGGTCAAACGCGAAGCCCACGCCGACCGCGCCACCGCCGCCGCCCCCGCTCGCGGCGCCCACGCCGACGCTGGTGCCGCCGCCATAGTAGGAGGGCACCTGCGCCACGTCCATTCGCGTCAGGAAGGTCTTCTCGGTCACGCGGCCGAGCTTGACGACGGCATTCACCGGCGTGACCTGCGGCGGCGGCGGCGTGCTGCTGCAGGCAGCCAGCACCGGCACCAGGCCGCACAGGGTGAGGAAGGTCAGGGTCTTCATGGCGAGATCAGGCCGGTCTTGAGCCGGCCAAGCAGTCGGAACAGGGCACGCCGGTCGGTTTCGGCCAGGCCGGAGAACAGTTGCTCGATCCAGTCCTCGTGCGCGCGCGCCATGCGCGAGAACGCGGCGCGTCCGGCCGGCGTCAGGCGGATCAGGTAGGCGCGGCGGTCCGTGGGCAGGGCCTCGCGCGAGACCAGCCCTTCCTGCTGCAACTGGTCGGTGATGCCGGTGACGTTGCCGCCGGTCACCATCATGCGGCGCGACAGCTCGCCCATCTTCAGGCCTTCGGGATGGCGGTCGAGCTGGGCCAGCAGGTCGAAACGGGGCAGGGTGCAGGCAAACTCCTGGCGCAGCCGCGAACGGATATCACCCTCGATCAGGTTGGTGCAGGTCAGCAGCCGCAGCCACAGCCGCAGGGCTTCGTGCTCGGTCTGGTCGGCACGCGTTTCAAGGTCGACCGGCGCGTTCTCGGCGCCGGCGGCAGGGGAAAGGTTTGGCATCTTCAGGGCGACAGTGCGCGGGTGTGCGGCCGGGGCCGCCAGGCTGCGGGGCCAGCGGCGACATTTGATGCCTCAAGTATATGCGCGATGCGCGCCGCCGCCCCTGCTGGCGATCAAGTCGCGCTTAATCGACCTTGGCGCCCGAATCTTTGACCACCTTGGCCCACTTGGCGGTCTCGGACCGGATCAGCGCGGCGAACTGCTCCGGCGTGTTGCCGACCGGCTCGGCGCCCTGCGCCTGCAGGCGCTCGCGCACCGCGGGCGCGCTGAGCGCTTTTGCCACTTCCTGCTGGATGCGGTGGATGACGTCCGGCGGCGTGCCGGCCGGCGACAGCATGCCGAACCACGAGCTGGCCTCGTATTGCGGCAGGTTGGCGGCCTGCGCCACGGTCGGCACGCCCGGCAGCGCCGGCGACGGCTTGGCGCTGGTCACGGCCAGCGCTTTGAGCTTGCCGCCCTTGATCAGGGCCATCGACGAAGGCAGGTTGTCGAACATCACCTGCACGGTGCCGCCGGTCAGGTCCGTCAGCGCCGGCCCACTGCCCTTGTACGGGAAGTGGACCATAAAGGTTTTGGTCTGGGTCTTGAACAGTTCGCCCGCCAGGTGGATCGAGGTGCCGTTGCCGCTGGAAGCCATGTTGAGCTTGCCGGGATTGGCGCGCGCGTAGCTGATCAGGTCCTTGACGCTGTCGATCTTGTTCTGCTGCGCGAATGCCGGGTTGACCACCAGCACGTTGGGCACGGCCGCCACTTCGGTGATCGGTGCGAAGTCCTTGATCGGGTCGAACGGCAGCTTGCCGTACAGCGACTGGTTGATGCCATGCGTGCCGACGGTACCCATCAGCAGTGTGTAGCCGTCGGGCGCGGCCTTGGCGACGATGTCGGCGCCGATATTGCCGCCGGCGCCGGGTTTGTTGTCGACCACCACGTTCCAGCCCGGCAGCTTGGCCAGCTCCGCGGCCACGGCCCGCGCCAGGATATCGGTGGTGCCGCCGGCGGCGAACGGGACCACCAGCCGGATCGGCTTGGCCGGATAGGGATCGGCCGCCAGCGCCGACGGGCTGGCGAGCGCGGCAAGGCTGGCGGACAGCAGCAGCGCGACGGCGCGCCGGCGATTGGGTTGCATGCGTGAGTCTCCTGGTGTTGTCCGCTCGTGAGGTCGGTGGGGCGGCTACAGTGAGTGCATTCTAGTCCGCTGCCGGGGTGGCGCCGATGAGGTGATGCCCTATGGGAAATGGGGGGCGTGCCAATGAAAAAAGGCACCCGGAGGTGCCTTTGCAGATCGGCCTTGCGACCCGGATCGACTGGCGATCAGAACTTGTGACGGATACCCAGTGCGGCGCCGATCATCGTGGTCTTGCCGGTGCCCAGGAAGTAGCCGTTGGCGAAGCTGATTGCCGAGGTGTCGAAGTTCAGGCCGGCGTACTTCGAGAAGGCGGTGGTCAGGTACACGTCGGTGCGCTTGGACAGGTTGTAGTCGGCGACGAACGAAATCTGCCAGGGGTTCTTGATGTTGTTGGTGGCGCCGGTGGCGGCCAGGTTCAGGTTCTTGACGTCGTCGTAGTAGTAAGCCAGCGTCAGGCCCAGTGCCGGCGTGACCTGGTAGTTGGCACCGACCCAGTAGTAGTTGTCCTTCAGGATCGTATTGTCGTTCGGTGCCTTGTTCATGCCCCACCGATAGCCGGCCATCACCTTGGCCGGGCCGAAGGCATAGCTGGCGGCCACCGCGGCCTTCTTGAAGTCGCCGGTGCCACCGGCGGCGTTCAGGGTCGGGTTGTACTGGTCATAGGCGGCGGTAATGCCGAACGGGCCGGTGGCCCACGCCAGGCCGGCACCGTAGCCGGTGTCGCGGCGGAACTGGCCCGGGACTTCGCCACCGCCGGCGACGCCGTTACCGAACGACCAGTGCGCGACCGCGGTCACCGGGCCGAACTTGCCGGTGTACTTGGCGGTGTTGTCCGAACGGAAGTTCAGGCCCAGTTGGGCGACCACCGGTTCGTACTGGGTGGCATAGCCGGTCGGAGAAAAGTTGGCCATCATGTCGAACAGCGACGTGTACTGGCGACCGAAGGTGAAGCGGCCGACCTGGTCGCTTTCCAGGCCGACGTAGGCTTGACGACCGAACAGGCGGCCACCTTGCTGCGATTTCCCGTCATCCAGTCCGAAACCGCTTTCCAGCACGAACAGCGCCTTCAGGCCGCTGCCCAGGTCTTCCACGCCACGCAGGCCCCAACGCGAACCGGACAGGCCGCCGGACGACATGCGGAAGAGGTTCTCAGCCGGGCCGGTCGCGAATCCGTTGGCCGCCGACGGCGTGACACTCGACACATGGCTCACGTACTCGATGTTGGCATCCGCCACACCATAGAGCGTCACGCTCGATTGGGCCTGCGCCGCCCCAGCAAATGTGCCAAGCGCTGCCAGCGCCAGAAGCGATTTCTTCATGCTCGATGATCTCCACTGTAAGAATTATTGGTGACGCTGCAGGGGAACCTCCTTTTGGTCTCCATCCCCCGTACGTCAAACTTCCTGCGAAGTTGCGAAGTACTGTAACAAACAACGTTTCGTTCACCAGTCGGTCGCAACCCCCTTGTCTGCTTTTAACAACTCAGGGTTTTTGAGTAGCCAGGCTCATCAATGCAAGGCGTGGTGCGGGATGGCGCGGATTAGAGGCAAGCTACAATACGGGTAATCCCGATGGATGCCTCGCGTGCCGCGCGGCGGCAGTGCACCCCACCATGGACGGGCCCCGGGGAACGAAGACCAACCGCTTCCGCGACATGGACACTCTGATCAAAGAATTCGACGTGGCATTGCGCGCCATCGCCGGCGCAACCCGATCCGCGCGCGACAACCCGGCCGACCGGCTGGCACCGGACACCGAGCAGATGAGCGCCGACGAACGCCGCCACGTGGCCGGCCTGATGCGCATCAACCATGTCGGCGAGGTGTGTGCCCAGGCCCTGTACCAGGCGCAGAAACTGACCGCGCGCAACGCGACGGTGCGCGCGCAGATGGATGCGGCCGCGCGCGAAGAGGAAGACCACCTCGCCTGGTGCGCCGAGCGCCTGCGCGAACTGGGTTCGCGCCCGAGCCTGCTCAACCCGCTGTGGTACGCGGGCGCCTTCGCCATCGGCTGGGTGGCCGGCCGCGCCGGCGACCGCCTCAGCCTGGGCTTCGTCGCCGAGACCGAGCGGCAGGTTGAACATCATCTGGGCGGACACCTGGACCGCTTGCCCGAGGCCGACGGCCGCTCGCGCGCCATCCTCGAACAGATGCGCGACGACGAGATCCGGCACGGCGATGCCGCGCGCGATGCCGGTGGCATCCCGCTGCCCGCGCCGGTGCGTGCGCTGATGCGCGGCGCCTCGCGCGTGATGACCACCACTGCCTACCGGATCTGAACGTCTGCGCGCGTCTCCAACACGCGCTTTGTGGTCTGGCCCGCTGGCCCTTGATTCACCGGGGCTGGCAGGCATTTGTTGTATCCTTTCCTCGCGCGGCGGGACAGGTCTTTCCCGTGCCGAAACGGCAGTTCTCCCCCGTCGGTTCTCAGGTGGTTTCTCTGCATTCCTCCCTAAGATCTTCATTTCATTAAGGATTCACTTTTTCGGTGCGTGAAGTGTGCGCGCTAAGTCATTGTTCTTATTCACAAATTCCCTGTTTGTTGCTCTGCAACCAGCCTTGACCGCCCATATGGCTTCCTCTAAAGTGGGAAATAGTGTGAGGAAGTGTATTTTTGTGTGAAATAGGGCACCGACCGTGGGATCATCTCGCCACAGTCGGAACGGAACGATTCACGCACATGTCGGCCCGAAACAGGCCGGCATGGACCGGGAGCGAGCTTGTTTCAGGGAGCATCGGCGCTTTCGCTGGATGCCAAGGGGCGGATGTCCATTCCGTCCCGGCATCGCGAGGCGCTGCAACAGCAGGCCGAGGGCCGGGTGACGCTTACCAAGCACCCGGATGGCTGCCTGTTGCTGTTTCCCCGGCCCGAGTGGGAAAACTTCCGCACGCGCATTGCAGCGCTGCCGATGGATGCGCACTGGTGGAAGCGCATCTTCCTGGGCAACGCCGCCGACGTGGAAATGGACGGCGCAGGCCGGGTGCTGATCGCCCCGGAGCTGCGCAGTGCCGCCATGCTCGACAAGGAAGTCATGCTGCTTGGCATGGGCAGCCATTTCGAAGTGTGGGATGCCGCGACCTACGCCGCCAAGGAACAGCAGGCGATGGCGCAGGGCATGCCTGAAGCATTGAAGAATTTCTCTTTCTGACGAGGTCATGAGTCCTACCGGAACGCCGGCAACCCCCGCCCTGCGCCATCGCACCGTGCTGCTGGACGAAGCCGTCGATGCGCTGGTCTGGCGCCCGGACGGCATTTACGTGGACGGCACCTTCGGCAGGGGAGGGCACAGCCGGGCGGTGCTGGCCCGGCTGGGGCCAGACGGGGCCCTCGTCGCGTTCGACAAGGACCCAGCAGCAATCGCAGAAGCGGGCACCATCGGGGATGCCCGCTTCTCCATTGAGCACGCGAGCTTTGCGGACATGGCCGAGCGCCTAGCCGGGCGCGGCCACGTGGCTGGCGTGCTGCTCGACCTGGGGATCAGCTCGCCCCAGATCGACGAGGCGGCGAGGGGGTTTTCCTTTCGTTTCGAGGGCCCGCTGGACATGCGCATGGACACCACGCGCGGCCTCACCGCCGCCCAGTGGCTGGCGCAGGCGGATGAGCAGGACATTGTCAGGGTGATACGAGACTATGGGGAAGAACGGTTTGCTGTACAGATTGCAAAGGCGATTGTTGCTCGCCGGAGCGAACCCGGCGATGGCGGACCCATCGCCACTACTGCCGACCTTGCCGCGCTCGTGGCGAAAGCCGTCAAAACACGCGAGAAGGGTCAGGACCCTGCGACCCGCACCTTTCAGGCTCTACGGATTCACGTCAATCAAGAGCTTGAGGACCTCGAAAGAGGGCTGAAGGCGGCGTATGAACTGCTGCAGGTCGGAGGGCGCCTGGTGGTGATCAGCTTCCACTCGCTGGAGGACCGCATCGTCAAGCGGTTCATGGCGGCGCACGCCCGTCCCCAGCAGGATGCCGACCCGGCGCTGCGCCGCGCGCCGCTGCGCGCGGCCGACCTGCCGCAGCCGACGCTGCGCCTGCTTGGCCGCTACAAGCCCGGCGCCGAAGAGGTGGCCGCCAACCCGCGCGCGCGCTCGGCCGTGATGCGCGTGGCCGAGAAGCTGGCACCTGTTGCGGCACCAGCGGGCGGAGGCGCGCGCGCATGAACCGCCTGACCTTCTTCCTGCTGGCTGCGCTGATCCTGTGCGCGCTGTCGCTGGTGAGCGCGCAGCACCAGGCGCGCACGCTGTTCGTCGCGTTGGAGCGCGCCCAGGCGGAAGAAAAGCAGCTCGATATTGACTGGTCGCGCCTGCAGTACCAGCAGAGCGCGCTCGGCAAGAGCGCGCGCATCGCCGATGCGGCGCGCGCCCAACTGAAGATGTCGCCGGTCAACCCCGGCCGGACCCAGTACCTGTCCGGCATCGTGCTGCCTCCCGCGCAGCCGGCGCCGGCCAGCGACGCGGAGGCGCGGCGATGAGCATGGCCCGTCCCAATCCGCCCCGCCGCGACCGCACCGGCCCCGCCTCGCGCCCGCGCAGCGGCCAGTTCTCGGCCAGCCCGGTGCTGGGCCTGCGCCTGCCGATGTGGCGCTCCAAGCTGGTCGTGTTCCTGATGTTCGCGGCCTTCGTCGCGCTGGCGGTGCGCGCGGCCTGGATCCAGGGGCCGGGCAACCAGTTCTACGAGGCCGAGGGCAAGAAGCGCTTCCAGCGCACGCTGGAGCTGCCGGCCACGCGCGGCAAGATCCTGGACCGCAATGGTCTGGTGCTGGCCACCAGCCTGCCGGTCAAGGCGATCTGGGCGGTGCCCGAGGACGTGCCCAACCAGGTCGAGGCCGCCAAGATCCGCCAGCTGGCCAAGCTGCTCGGCATGTCCGAGAAGGACCTGGGCAAGAAGCTGTCCGAGGACAAGGGCTTCGTCTACCTGAAGCGCCAGGTGCTGGCCGACGTCGCCGACAAGATCGCCGCCCTGAAGATCGAAGGCATCCACCAGACCCGCGAATACAAGCGCTTCTACCCGGAAGGGGAGGCGATGGCCCATATTGTCGGCTTCACCAACGTGGAAGACCGCGGCCAGGAAGGCGTGGAACTGGCGCGCGAGCCCGGACTGGCCGGCCGCCCCGGCGCGCGCCAGGTGATCAAGGACCGCCTGGGCCGCGTGGTCGAGGACGTGGGCGTGCTGAAGACCCCGCGCGACGGCGAGGACATCCAGCTGTCGATCGACGCCAAGATCCAGTACCTGGCCTACAACGAACTCAAGGCCGTGGTCGAGCGCCACAAGGCCAAGGCCGCCAGTGCGGTGGTGCTCGACGCCCAGACCGGCGAGGTGCTGGCGCTGGCCAACTGGCCCACCTACAACCCGAACGACCGCACCCGGCTGTCGGGCGAGCAGCTGCGCAACCGCGTGCTGACCGACACCTTCGAACCCGGCTCGATGATGAAGCCGATCACGGTGGGCCTGGCGCTGCAGCTCAAGCGCGTGACGCCGTCCACGGTGATCACCACCACCGGCAAGTACCAGTTCGAAGGCGCCACCATCAGCGATACCCACAACTACGGCGCGCTCACCGTCAGCGGCGTGATCCAGAAGTCGTCCAACATCGGCACGACCAAGATCGCGATGCTGATGAAGCCGCAGGAGATGTGGGACATGTTCACCAGCATCGGCCTCGGCCAGGCGCCCAAGATCGGCTTCCCCGGTGCCGTGGCCGGGCGCGTGCGCCCGTACAAGAGCTGGCGCCCGATCGAGCAGGCCACCATGTCTTACGGCTACGGCCTGTCGGTGTCGCTGTTCCAGATGGCGCACGCCTACACCATCTTCGCGCATGACGGCGAGCTGATCCCGGTGTCGATGTTCCGCACCAACGGCCCGGCCACCGGCGAGCGCATCCTGTCGCCGCAGGTGGCGCGCGACGTGCGCGCCATGATGGAGACCGTGACCGCGCCCGGCGGCACCGCGCCCGAGGCGCAGGTGATGGGTTACCGCGTCGGCGGCAAGACCGGCACCGCGTACAAGCATGAAGGCCGCGGCTATAACCGCAGCAAGTACCGCGCCTCGTTCATCGGCCTGGCGCCGATGTCCAACCCGCGCATCATCGTCGCCGTCAGCGTGGACGAGCCTACCGCCGGCAGCCACTACGGCGGCCTGGTGGCCGGCCCGGCGTTCGCGGCCATCACCGGCGGCACGCTGCGCGCGCTGAACGTCCAGCCCGATTCGCCGATCCGCCAGCTGGTGGTCAGCGACAAGGTGCCGGAAAGCGAACCGTGGAGCGCGACACAATGACCGCCAAGCCCCTGCTCCCGCTCGAGATCACCGCCCAGGCCAGCAACGCGCTGGCCTGGCTGCGTACCAACGTGGCCGCCTCCGCGCAGCTGACCGGCGATACCCGGCAGCTCGCGCGTGGCGATGTGTTCTTTGCCTACGTGCTCGGCAACGATCGCCTGGCCACCGACGGGCGGCCTTATATTCAGCAGGCGATCGCCGCCGGCGCCGGCGCCATCGTCTATGAGGCCGAGGGCTTCGACTGGCCGTTCGGCGATACCGTGCCACACCTGGCCGTCAGCAACCTGCATCAGCTTGCCGGCCCGATCGCGGCCGGCTGGCACGGCAACCCGGTGCGCGGCCTGGCCGTGACCGGCATCACCGGCACCAACGGCAAGACCTCATGCAGCCAGTGGCTGGCGCGGGTGCTTCAGGCCACGGGCACGCCGTGCGCGGCGATCGGCACGCTCGGCACCGGCTTTCCCGGCGCGCTGCAGGCGACCGGCTTCACCACGCCCGACGCGGTGCAGCTGCAGGCCAGCCTGGCCACGCTGCACGACGCCGGCGCGCGCGCGGTGGCGATGGAAGTTTCCTCGCACGGCCTGGAGCAGGAGCGCGTGGCGGGCACGCATTTCTCGGTGGCGGTGCTGACCAACCTGACCCAGGACCACCTCGACTACCACGGCTCCATGGCCGAGTACGAGGCCGCCAAGGAGCGGCTGTTCTGCTGGGACGGCCTGCGCACCGCGGTGGTCAACCGCGACGACGCCATGGGCCAGCGCCTGCTGGCGGCGGACGCCGCCGCCATCGGCGCGCCGCACGTGATCGAATACGGCATCGACGGCCCCGGCGCGGCCACGGTGCGCCGCCCGCGCGGCGAGTGGCTGCGCGCCACCAACGTGCGCGCCACAGCCACCGGCACCGCCTTCCATATCGACGGCAGCTTCGGCAGCGCCGAGATGGCCACGCCGATGATCGGTGCCTTCAATGTCAGCAACCTGCTCGCGGTGCTGGGCGCGGCGCTGGCCAACGGCGTGGCGTGGAACGCGGCCATTGCCGCGCTGCGCGCGCTGACGCCGGTCGAAGGGCGCATGGAACTGTTCGGCGCCAGCGGTGGCGCAGACGCCCCGCTGGCCGTGGTCGACTACGCCCATACGCCTGACGCGCTGGAACAGACCCTGGCCGCGCTGCGCCCGGTGGCGCAGGCGCGCAACGGCCGCCTGTGGTGCGTGTTCGGCTGCGGTGGCGACCGCGACCCGATCAAGCGCCCGCTGATGGGCGCGGTGGCCGAGCGCCTTGCCGACGAAGTCATCCTGACCAGCGACAATCCGCGCAGCGAAGATCCGCAGGAGATCCTTGACGCCATCGCCGACGGCATGGCCGACCGCGCGCGCGGGCGCCAGATCGAAGACCGCGCCGCCGCCATCCTCTACGCCATCAAGCACGCGGCCGCGGCCGACGTGGTGCTGGTCGCCGGCAAGGGTCATGAGGCCACGCAGGAGATCCAGGGCCGCAAGCGGCCGTTCTCCGACCGCGAACACGTACGCCTGACCCTCGGCACGCGGGGGGTATCGGCATGAGCCAGTCCAACATGACCACCTTGCAGCAAGCCGCCGGCTGGATCGCCGGCGCGCGCATTTCCGGCGACGGCGCCGTGGCATTCTCGCGCGTGCATACCGACAGCCGTACCGTCGAGCCCGGCGACCTGTTCGTCGCGCTCAAGGGCGAGCGCTTCGACGCGCACGACTTTATCGCCGACGTGGTCGCGCGCGGCGCGGCCGCGGTGCTGGTCAGCCGCGAGGCAGATGCCGGCACCTACGCCGGCGTGCCGGCCATCGTCGCACCCGACACCCGCATCGCGCTGGGCGAGCTGGGCGCGGGCTGGCGCCGCCAGTTCACGCTGCCGGCGGTGGCGGTGACCGGCAGCAACGGCAAGACCACGGTCAAGGAAATGATCGCGGCCGTCTTCGCCGCGGCGGTGGGGGAGGCGCAGCGCCTGGCTACCGGCGGCAACCTGAATAACGATATCGGCCTGCCGCTGACGGTGCTGCGCCTGCGCGCCACCCACAAGCTGGCGGTGCTGGAACTCGGCATGAACCATCCGGGCGAGACGGTCTACCTGGCCGGCATCGCCCAGCCCACCGTGGCGGTGATCACCAACGCGCAGCGCGAGCACCAGGAATTCATGGTCAACGTGGAAGCCGTGGCGCACGAGCATGCGGCCGCGATCGCGGCGCTGCCCGCCGACGGCGTGGCGGTGTACCCGCTCGACGCGGAAAGCGGCGGCGTCTACGCGCCGGTGTGGCGCGAAGCCGCCGGGGCGCGCCGCGCGCTGTCGTTCGGCACTTCGCAGCGGGCCGATGTGCATGCCACCGTGGCGCTGATCGATGGCGTGCAGGTGATGCAGGTGCGCGCACCAGGCCATGGCTTTGAAGTCAGGCTCGCGCTGCTGGGCGAGCACAACGTGCGCAACGCGCTGGCCGCGATCGCTTGCGCGCTGGCCGCGGGCGTGCGCGTGCCGGTGATCCAGGCGGGCCTGGCCGGCTTCAAGGCGGTCAAGGGCCGGCTGCAGGTCAAGTACACGCCGGGCGGCACGGTGCTGATCGACGATACGTATAACGCCAACCCCGACTCCATGCGCGCCGCCATCGACGTACTGGCCGGCTTCGCCGCGCCGCGCGTGCTGGTGCTTGGCGACATGGGCGAAGTGGGCGACAAGGGCCCGGCCTTCCACGAAGAGATCGGTGCCTACGCGCGGGCGCGCGGCATCGACACGCTGTGGGCGACCGGTGAGTTGGCCGTGCACGCCGTGCAGGCGTTCGGCGCGGGCGCCCGCCATTTTGGCACTGCCGAGGCACTGGCCAAGGCGCTGGAGGAAGACAGCGGGGGCATGGTGGCGCAAGCGGGCGCCGTGCTGGTGAAGGGATCGCGCTTCATGCGCATGGAACGGATGGTCGCTGCGCTGGTCGCAGACACTTCCGCATATTAAATAAGACAACACGATGTTATTGGCTCTGGCCCAGTGGCTGCAAAACGACTACAGCTTCCTCCGGGTCGTCAACTACCTGACTTTCCGCGCGGTGATGGCCAACCTCACCGCGCTCCTGATCGGGCTGGCGTTCGGTCCGTGGGTGATCCGCAAGCTGACCGAGCTGAAGGTCGGCCAGGCGGTGCGCACCATCGGCCCGCAGACGCATCTGGTCAAGGCCGGCACGCCGACCATGGGCGGCGTGCTGGTGCTGGTGTCGATCGCGGTGTCGACGCTGCTGTGGTGCGACTGGGGCAACCGCTTTATCTGGGTGGTGATGCTGGTTACCTTCGGCTATGGCGCGATCGGCTGGGTCGACGACTACCGCAAGGTGGTCTATCGCGACCCGCGCGGCATGTCGAGCCGCGAGAAGTTTTTCTGGCAGACGCTGATCGGCCTGGTGGCCGCGGTCTACCTGGCGTTCTCGGTGTCGGAAAGCAGCAACGTGAGGGTGTGGGACCTGTTCCTGAGCTGGGTCGAGGGTGGGCTGTCGCTGGACATGCCGTACAAGTCCAACCTGATCGTGCCCTTCTTCAAGGAAGTCAGCTACCCGCTGGGCGTGGCCGGTTTTATCGTGCTGACCTACCTGGTGATTGTCGGCTCGAGCAATGCGGTCAACCTGACCGACGGGCTGGACGGGCTGGTGATCATGCCGGTGGTGCTGGTCGGCAGCGGCCTGGGCGTGTTTGCCTATGTGATGGGCAGCTCGGTCTACAGCAAGTACCTGCTGTTCCCGCATATCCCGGGCGCGGGCGAGCTGCTGATCTTCTGCTCGGCGCTGGGCGGAGCGGGGCTGGCCTTCCTCTGGTTCAACGCGCACCCGGCGCAGGTGTTCATGGGCGACGTGGGCGCGCTGGCGCTGGGCGGCGCGCTCGGCACGGTGGCGGTGATCGTGCGCCAGGAGATCGTGCTGTTCGTGATGGGCGGCATCTTCGTGGTGGAAACGCTGTCGGTGATGGCGCAGGTAACGTGGTTCAAGATCACCAAGCGGCGTTATGGCGAGGGCCGGCGGCTGTTTCGGATGGCGCCGCTGCACCACCATTTCGAGCTGGGCGGCTGGAAGGAAACGCAGGTCACGGTGCGCTTCTGGATCATCACCATGCTGCTGGTGCTGATCGGGTTGTCGACGCTGAAGTTGCGTTAATGGTTGCGCTGATCAGGGACTGACGGCGCTCTCTATATAGATACAGGAAACCAAAGGCAGGAAATCGAAGTGTTTGGCGAGCTGCAAAAACCTCATGTGCTGGTACTGGGCCTCGGCGAATCGGGCCTGGCCATGGCGCGCTGGTGTGGCCTGAACGGCTGCGCGGTGCGCGTGGCCGACACGCGCGAGGCCCCCGCCAACCTTGTCTTCCTGCAGGCCGAGCTGACTTCGGCCGAATTCGTCGGCGGCCAGTTCTCGGAAAGCCTGCTGGACGGCATTGGCCTGATCGCGATCAGCCCGGGCCTGTCGCCGCTGGAGGCCGGCACCGGCGCGCTGCTGGCTGCTGCCAACGAACGCGGCATTCCGGTCTGGGGTGAAATCGAACTGTTTGCCCGCGCGCTGGCGCACCTGGAAGCCGAGTCGGGCTACGCCCCGAAGGTCCTCGCGATCACCGGCACCAACGGCAAGACCACCACCACCGCGCTGACCGGCCGGCTGGTCGAGCGCACCGGCAAGAGCGTGGCGGTGGCGGGCAATATCAGCCCGTCGGCGCTGGACAAGCTGTCGGCCTGCATCGCCTCGGCGACGCTGCCGGACGTCTGGGTGCTGGAGCTGTCGAGCTTCCAGCTTGAAACCACGCACACGCTGGCGCCGCATGCGGCCACCGTGCTCAACGTGACGCAGGACCACCTGGACTGGCACGGTTCGATGGAGGCCTATGCCGCCTCCAAGGCCCGTATCTTCGGGCCGGCGGACAGCGCCTGCGTGCAGGTGCTGAACCGCAATGACCGCCTGACGCTGGACATGGCGCGCCCGGGCCGCACACCGGTGAGCTTCGGCACCGACCTGCCCGAAGTGCCAGGCAGCTTCGGCATCCTGCGCGAGGGTGGCATGCCCTGGCTGGTGCTGGCCGAACCCGACCCGGACGCGGAAGGGGAGGGCAAGCCGCGCCGCCGCAAGGCCGCGGAGGTGGTCCAGGAAGCCGTGCCGGTGCGCCACAAGCGCCTGATGCCGGCCGATGCGCTGCATATCCGGGGCATGCACAACGCCACCAACGCAATGGCCGCGCTGGCGCTGTGCCGCGCCATCGACCTGCCGATGAACGCGCTGCTGCACGGCCTGCGCGAGTACCGCGGCGAGCCGCACCGCGTGGAGTGGGTCGCCACCATCGATGACGTCGAGTATTTCGACGACAGCAAGGGCACCAATGTCGGCGCGACCGTGGCCGCGCTGTCGGGGCTGGACAAGCGCGTGGTGCTGATCGCCGGTGGCGAAGGCAAGGGCCAGGACTTCTCGCCGCTGGCCGCGCCGGTGGCGCAGTACGCGCGCGCGGTGGTGCTGATCGGACGCGCCGCGGCTGAGCTGCGCGATGCGCTGCAGGGCAGCGGCGCCAGCCTGGTCGACGCGGCCACGCTGGAAGAGGCGGTGGCCAGGGCAACCGAGCTGGCCGAGGCCGGCGACGTGGTGCTGCTGTCGCCTGCGTGCGCCAGCCTCGACATGTTCCGCAACTACGTGCACCGTGCCGAGGTGTTCCGCGCCGCGGTGGAAGAACTGGCGCTGTCCCGGGGGATCCTGCCATGAGCGAAGCACAGGTCAAGCGCAGCGGTTTCATTGGCGCCACCATCGGCAATGCCTGGGGTGGCCTGCGTGACGCGGTGTCGGGCGTCAAGCCGACCCGCTCGCGCATGATGGAGTACGACCAGCCCATGCTGTGGGTGTCGATCGTACTGCTCGCGCTCGGCCTGGTGATGGTCTATTCGGCCTCGATCGCGCTGCCGGATTCACCGCGCTACGCCAACTACCGCGAGAGCCACTTCCTGCTGCGCCACGCGTTCGCGCTGCTGATCGGGCTGTCGGTGGGGCTGGCGGCGTTCCAGGTTCCCGTCAAGGTGTGGGACCGCTATGCGCCCAAGCTCTTTATCTTCGCGCTGATCCTGCTGGTGATCGTGCTGGTCCCGTTCGTCGGCAAAGGCGTGAACGGCGCGCGTCGCTGGATCCCGCTGGGCGTGATGAACTTCCAGCCGTCCGAGCTGATGAAGCTCGCGGTGGTGCTGTACGCCGCCAACTACACGGTGCGCAAGCAGGAGTGGATGCAGACCGTGTCCAAGGGCTTTTTGCCGATGGGCGTGGCGGTGGTGGTGGTGGGCATGCTGCTGCTGCTAGAGCCTGACATGGGCGCGTTCCTGGTGATCGCCGCGGTGGCCATGGGCATCCTGTTCCTGGGCGGCATCAACGGCAAGCTGTTCGCCGGGCTGGTTGGCGTGGCGGTGGGCGCATTCGCGCTGCTGATCACGGCCTCGCCCTGGCGGCGCGAGCGGATCTTCGCCTACCTGAACCCGTGGGAAGAGAGCAATGCGCTGGGCAAGGCCTACCAGCTCACGCACTCGCTGATCGCCTTTGGCCGTGGCGAGTGGACCGGGGTGGGGCTGGGCGGCAGCATCGAGAAGCTGCACTACCTGCCCGAGGCGCATACCGACTTCATCCTCGCGGTGATCGGCGAGGAATTCGGCTTTATCGGCGTGCTGGTGGTGATTGTGCTGTTCTACTGGCTGGTGCGACGCGCCTTCAATATCGGTCGCACCGCACTGCAGCTGGATCGCACCTTTGCCGGCCTGGTGGCCAAGGGCATCGGCGTGTGGATCGGCTGGCAGACCTTTATCAATATGGGCGTGAACCTGGGCCTGCTGCCGACCAAGGGGCTGACGCTGCCGCTGGTCAGCTACGGCGGCTCGGGGATTTTGATGAACTGCGTGGCGTTGGCGATTCTCTTGCGCATTGATTACGAAAATCGCGTGCTGATGCGTGGGGGCAAGGTATGACCCAGACGCGCACCCTGCTCGTGATGGCCGGCGGCACCGGGGGACACGTGTTCCCGGGGCTGGCGGTCGCGCACGCGCTGCGCGAGCAAGGCTGGAAGGTGGTCTGGCTGGGCAACCGCACCGGCATGGAAGCCACGCTGGTGCCCAAGCACGACATCCCGATGGAGTTCATCCAGTTCGGCGGGCTGCGCGGCAAGGGCCTGGTGACCAAGTTCCTGCTGCCGCTGAACCTGCTGCGCGCGTTCTGGCAAAGCATCGGCGCGCTGCGCCGGGTGCGCCCGAGCGTGGTGCTGGGCATGGGCGGCTATATCACCTTCCCGGCGGGCATGATGGCCTCGCTGCTGGGTCGGCCGCTGGTGCTGCACGAGCAGAACTCGATCGCCGGTCTGGCCAACAAGGTGCTGGCCAAGGTGGCCGACCGCGTGCTGTGCGCGTTCCCGGACACGCTGCCCGGCGGCGAGTGGACCGGCAACCCGGTGCGCGAGGAACTGGCGCACCTGGGCGCGCCCGAGGCGCGCTACGACCAGCGCACCGGCCCGCTGCGCATCCTGGTGGTGGGCGGCAGCCTGGGCGCGGCGGCGCTGAACGAGGTGGTACCAAAGGCCATCGCGTTGCTGCCGGACGCCGAGCGCCCGGTGGTCACGCACCAGGCAGGCGCGAAGCAGATCGACACGCTGCGCGGGAACTACGCGGCCGCGCAGGTGCCGGCGCAGACCCTGCCGTTTATCGACGACATGGCGCGCGCCTATGGCGAGGCTGACCTGGTGATCTGCCGCGCCGGCGCGATGACGGTGTCGGAAGTGGCCGCCGCGGGCGTGGCGGCGCTGTTCGTGCCGTTCCCGCACGCGGTGGACGACCACCAGACCACCAACGCGGAATTCTTGTCGAAGCAGGGCGCGGCCCTGCTGGTGCAGCAGAAAGACCTGACGGCCGAGGGGCTGGCGCAAACCATCGCCAGCCTGACCCGGCCGCAGCTGAAAGACATGGCGCGCCTGGCGCGCGGACTGGCCAAACCTGAAGCAACCCGGCGTGTCGCCGAGATTTGCAGCGAGCTGGCCAGGGACTGAAGCCTATTTAAGCAGCAATCGAATGAAGCATATTGTCAAGAACATCCACTTCGTGGGCATCGGCGGGGCCGGCATGAGCGGCATCGCCGAGGTCCTGCTGAACCTGGGATACAAGGTCTCGGGTTCGGACGTGGGCAGCAATGCCGCCACGCGGCGCCTGGCCTCGCTGGGCGCCACGGTCATGCACGGGCATGACGCGGCCAACGTGACCGGCGCCAACGCCGTGGTGGTATCGACCGCGGTCAGCGGCGACAACCCTGAAGTGCTGGCCGCCCGCAGCAAGCGCATCCCGGTGGTGCCGCGCGCGGTGATGCTGGCCGAACTGATGCGCCTGAAGCAGGGCGTGGCCATCGCCGGCACGCACGGCAAGACCACCACCACCAGCCTGGTGGCATCGGTGCTCGCCGAAGGCGGGCTCGATCCGACCTTCGTGATCGGCGGCCGGCTGAACTCGGCCGGCGCCAACGCGCGCCTGGGCACCGGCGACTTCATCGTGGCCGAGGCGGATGAGTCCGACGCGTCGTTCCTGAACCTGTTCCCGGTCATCGAGGTCATCACCAATATCGATGCCGACCATATGGACACCTATGGGCACGACTTTGCCCGGCTCAAGCAGGCGTTCATCGAATTCACCCAACGGCTGCCGTTCTACGGCATCGCCGTGCTGTGCGTGGACGACCCCAATGTGCGCGAGATCCTGCCGCTCGTGTCCAAACCGGTGGTGCGCTACGGCTTTGCCGAAGACGCGCAGATCCGCGCGGTGGAGGCGCGCGCGGTCGACGGCCAGATGCACTTCACCGTGCTGCGCCACCTCAACGGCCATGCCGAGCCGCCGCTGGAGATCGTGCTGAACCTGCCCGGTCTGCACAACGTGCAGAACGCGCTGGCGGCGATCGCCATTGCCACCGAGCTGGAAGTGCCCGACGCCGCCATCGTCAAGGCGCTGCGCGAGTTCCACGGCGTGGGCAGGCGCTTCCAGCGCTACGGCGAGGTCGCCACGCCCGACGGCGCCGGCACCTTCACGCTGGTGGACGACTATGGCCACCACCCGGTGGAGATGGCCGCAACGCTGGCCGCCGCGCGCGGCGCGTTCCCGGATCGCCGCCTGGTGCTGGCGTTCCAACCGCACCGCTTCACCCGTACGCGGGATTGTTTCGAGGACTTCGTCAAGGTCCTGGGCACTGTCGATGCGCTGCTGCTGTCCGAGGTCTACGCCGCCGGCGAGACGCCGATCGTGGCCGCCGACGGCCGTGCGCTGACCCGCGCGCTGCGCGTGGCCGGCAAGGTCGAACCTGTTTTTGTGGAGCAGATGGAAGAAATGCCGCAGGCCATTTTGAATGCCGTCCGGCCCGGCGATGTGGTCGTGACGATGGGTGCAGGCTCGATCGGGACCGTGCCGGGACAACTGGTATCGCACCAGCAATCGGTACAAGCGGGAGGCCAGCGATGAGCTTCGTCGCCCATCCCAATATCGATCCCAAGTCGCTGGGCAAGGTCGGCGTGCTGCTGGGCGGCCGCTCGGCCGAGCGCGAGATTTCGCTGATGTCGGGCAACGGCGTGTTGGCCGCGCTGCGCTCGCGCGGCGTCGATGCGCATCCGTTCGACCCGGGCCTGCAGGGCGTGGCCGAGCTGGCCGCGGCCAGGTTTGATCGCGTGTTTATCGCGCTGCACGGCCGCTACGGCGAGGACGGCACCATGCAGGGCCTGCTCGAGCAGCTCGGCGTGCCGTACACCGGCAGCGGCGTGCTGGCCTCGGCCATGGCGATGGACAAGCAGGCCACCAAGCGCCTGTGGATGACCCACGACCTGGCCACGCCGCGCTTTGCCATGCTGCACGCGGACACCGACTTCGACGCCGTGGCCGCCGACCTGGGCCTGCCGCTGATCGTCAAGCCGGCGCGCGAGGGCTCGTCGATCGGCCTGACCAAGGTGACCGCCGCCGACCAGATGCGTGCCGCGTACGAGAAGGCCGCGGCGCTGGACAACGACGTCATCGCCGAGACCTTTATCGACGGCGCCGAGCTGACCTGCCCGCTGGTGGGCGAGGGCGAAACCGCCGAAGCGCTGCCGGTGATCCGCATCGTGGCGCCCGAAGCCAACTACGACTATCAAAATAAGTACTTTACTGACGATACCCAATACTTGTGTCCGTCAGGTCTGGATCCCGAGGTCGAACGGGAAGTCCAGGCGCTGACGGTGCAGGCCTACCGCGTACTGGGCTGCCGCGGCTGGGCGCGCGCTGACGTGATGCTGCGCGCCGACGGCAAGCCTTTCCTGCTCGAGATGAATACCTCGCCCGGCATGACCGGCCATTCGCTGGTGCCGATGGCGGCGCGCGCGGCCGGCATCAGCTACGAGGACTTCGTGCTGCAGGTGGTGGCCGCCGCAACGCTGGACCTGCACCCGAACGAGCACTGGAAACCCGAATAACACCGCAACCGGATAGGACCCGCCCGAACCATGTGGCATAACGCACGCCTGCTCAACCTGATCGCTTCCACGCTGTACGCGGTGGTGGCGCTGATGGCGCTCGCGGCGGGCCTGCTGTGGCTGGCGCAGCGGCCGGTGTTTGCCATCACCCATGTGGAGATCGCGCCGATGGACGGTGGTGCGCTGCGCCACGTGAACGCCCCCAGCGTGCGTGGCAGCGCGCTGGGCAAGCTCTCGGGCAACTTCTTCACGCTGGACCTGAACGCGGCGCGACAGGCGTTCGAGTCGGTGCCATGGGTACGGCGCGCCAGCGTGCGGCGCGAGTGGCCCAACGGCCTGGCGGTCGAGGTCGAGGAACACGAGGCGCTCGGCACCTGGGGCTCGCCGGAAAGCGGGCGCCTGCTCAATACCTATGGCGAGGTGTTCGTCGCCAACACCGCCGAGGCGGAAGAGGATGCACAGCTGCTGGCGCTGGACGGGCCGCCGGACAGCGAAGGCGACGTGATCGAGAAGCTCGAGGTCATGCGCCAGTGGTTCAGGCCGCTCAAGGCCGAGCCGCTGGCGGTGGCGCTGTCGGGCCGCTACGCCTGGCGGGCAAAGCTGTCCAACGGCATGGTCGTCGAGCTTGGCCGCGAGCAGAACGATGAAGAGCGCGCGGCCATGGAGCAGCGGGTCAGGCGTTTCGTGGCGGCATGGCCGCAGGTCACCGAGCAGTGGGGCAAGCAGATCGACTACGCCGACCTGCGCTATCCCAACGGCTTTGCCATCCGCGCCGCCAATGCCCGCTTCCTGACCGACGCGCAGGTGGCGGCAGCAGCCAGGGCGGAAAAAGCGGAGAAGGCGAAGGCGGCGGCAGCAGCTTCTGGTACTTCCAACAACAATCCGACGCGACTGAAGAGTAAGAACGCGGAGAAAACCCGATGAGCAAGGAATACAAGGACCTGTTGGTTGGTCTGGACATCGGCACCTCGAAGGTGGCGGCGGTGGTCGCAGAACTGCGCCCCGACGGCAGCTACGAGGTGATCGGGATGGGCCAGTCAGAGTCCAAGGGTCTGAAGAAAGGGGTCGTGGTCAATATCGAGGCCACTGTGCAGTCGATCCAGAAGGCGCTGGAGGAGGCCGAGCTGATGGCCGACTGCAAGATCTCGGAGGTCTTTACCGGCATTGCCGGCAGCCACATCCGCAGCTTCAATTCCAGCGGCATGGTGGCGATCAAGGACAAGGAGGTCACGCAGACCGACGTGGCGCGCGTGATCGAGACCGCCAAGGCGGTCAATATCCCGACCGACCAGCAGATCCTGCACATCCTGACGCAGGAATTCATCATCGACGGCCAGGAGGACGTGCGCGAGCCCATCGGCATGAGCGGCATCCGCCTGGAAGTGAAGGTGCATATCGTCACCGGCGCGGTGAGTGCCGCGCAGAACATCGTCAAGTGCGTGCGCCGCTGCGGCCTGGAAGTGCACGACCTGATCCTGCAGCCGCTGGCCTCGAGCCTGGCGGTGCTGACCGAGGACGAGAAGGAGCTGGGCGTGGTGCTGGTCGACATCGGCGGCGGCACCACCGACATCGCCATCTTCAGCGAAGGCGCGATCCGACATACGGCCGTGATCCCCATCGCCGGCGACCAGATCACCAACGACATTGCGATGGCGCTGCGCACGCCGACGCCCGACGCCGAGGACATCAAGATCCAGTACGGCATCGCCAAGCAGGCGATCGCCGACCCGGAAGACATGATCGAAGTCCCCGGCGTGGGCGACCGCGGCACGCGCACGCTCAGCCGCCAGGCCCTGGCCGCGGTGATCGAGCCGCGCATCGAAGAGCTGTACTCGCTGGTGCACCAGGTGGTGCGCGAGTCCGGCTATGAAGAACTGTTGTCGTCCGGCGTGGTCATCACCGGTGGGACCGCGATGATGCCGGGCATGGTCGAGCTGGGCGAGGACATTTTCCTCAAGCCCGTGCGCGTGGGCGTGCCGGAGTACCGCGGCAACCTGCACGAGGTGGTGAAGAGCCCGCGCTATGCGACGGTGATGGGCCTGCTGCTGGAAGGCCGCGTGCAACGCATGCGCGGGCGCAAGGTTGCGGTGCAGAGCGGGTCGGTCAAGCAGGTGTGGGCCCGAATGAAGGAATGGTTCGTCGGCAATTTCTAAGCATCAGGGAAATTGACGGCCAGTAGATGCAACGGCGCGCCAGTGGTCTTGTCTACCGGACAGGCCGTGGCGCGTTGAGCGGATGTTTTCTGGTTCTTTTCTATTTAATGGTTTCTTGTTCAGGAACCAGGGGTTGCGGCGGGGAGGCTGCATCGTCTGGGGACTGATTCTTCTCGGAGGCAGTGATGGACTTTGACATGATCGAAACGGAAGTGCAGGACGGCACCATCATCAAGGTGGTTGGCGTGGGCGGTGCGGGCGGTAACGCCGTGCAGCACATGATCAGCCGCGGCGTGCAAGGCGTCGAATTTATCTGCATGAACACCGACGCGCAGGCCCTGAAGCGCTCGAGCGCTTCGCGCGTGCTGCAGCTTGGCAACACGGGTCTGGGCGCCGGCGCCAAGCCGGAAGTCGGCCGCAACTGCGCGGACCAGGCGCGGGAGCAGATCGCCGACGCCCTGCGCGGTGCGCACATGGTCTTCATCACTGCCGGCATGGGCGGCGGCACCGGTACCGGTGCCGCACCGATCGTGGCGCAGGTTGCCAAGGAAATGGGCATCCTGACCGTGGGCGTGGTCAGCAAGCCGTTCGAGTTCGAAGGCGCACGCCGCGCCAAGGTGGCCGAACATGGTTCGAGCGAGCTGGAATCATCGGTCGATTCGCTGATCGTTGTGCTCAACGAGAAGCTGTTCGAAGTGATGGGCGACGACGCCGAGATGGACGCGTGCTTCCAGTGCGCCGACGACGTGCTGCACAACGCGGTGGCCGGCATTGCCGAGATCATCAACGTTGACGGCCTGGTGAACGTCGACTTCGAAGACGTGAAGACGGTGATGGGCGAGCAGGGCAAGGCGATGATGGGGACGGCCACCGTGTCGGGGGTGGACCGCGCCCGCCTGGCGGCCGAACAGGCCGTGGCCAGCCCGCTGCTGGAAGGCGTGGACCTGTCCGGCGCGCGCGGCGTGCTGGTCAACATCACCGCCAGCCGTTCGCTGAAGCTGTCGGAAACCAAGGAAGTCATGAACACCATCCGCAGCTATGCGGCGGAAGATGCGACCGTGATCTTCGGTACGGTGTACGACGATTCGATGAGCGATGCGCTGCGCGTGACCGTGGTCGCCACGGGCCTGGGCCGCTCGGCCAAGAAGCAACAGCCGATGACGCTGCTCAAGACCGGTACCGACAACATGCCGGTACAGATGATGAGCGGCATGACCGCGGCCGCGGCCACGCACCACTCGCCGGACTACAGCGGACTGGACACGCCGGCGGTGTGGCGCAGCTCGCGCGAGTCGGCGTCGGCTCACGTGGCGGCGCTGCAGGAAAAGGGTGTGGATACGTACGACATCCCGGCCTTCCTGCGCAAGCAGGCAGACTGAGCCCGGACCGGCGCGGCATCGGTGCTTCCACTGGCCGCCTGACGGATCGCGTCGCCTTGTCGCGAAGCACGTGCGCTCCCCATCCGCGCGTGCCTAGCATGGACTGACGTGACCCGGCAGGCAGCCGGCGGCGCCGCGCCGCCTGCTGGTCGCGAGCTTCACCCGCATCCCGTCGCCGGGCAAGGCGTGCCGCTGGCCGCCTCCCCGGACTGGTTTCCCGCCTTCCCGGTCGGGATGTATCGACGTCCGCGCGGCGCACCCACAAGGTGCGTCGCGCGGACGTCTTTGTAGCAAGGTGTATCGGAAGGTGTATCGAATCCATGGCGAATGTCACCGGATGTGACCCGGCTTTGGCATCGCCGCCGGGGCGCCTATGATCTTGAGGTTCCCCGCCGCAAGGGTGTGCCCATGCATCCGGCCCATCCGTCCTATTCTTCAGAAAACCCAGGAAGACCACGAGCCATGATCACTGTCGGATCCCGCGTCCCGGACGCCACGCTGCAGGAATTCATTGAAACGGAAAGCGAGGGTTGCGTACTGGGACCCAATGCTTTCAAGGTGGCCGACCTCGTGCGCGGCCGCAAGATCGTGGTGTTCGGCCTGCCCGGCGCCTTCACCCCGACCTGCTCGGCCAAGCATGTACCCGGCTATGTGCAGCATGCCGCGGCGCTGAGCGACGCCGGCATCGACGAGGTCTGGTGCGTGTCGGTCAACGACGCTTTTGTCATGGGTGCCTGGGGCCGCGAACAACAGGTCGCCGGCACGGTGCGCATGATGGCCGACGGCAGTGCGGAATGGACGCGCGCGCTCGGCCTGGAGCAGGACTTGAGCGCGCGCGGCCTCGGCGTACGCTCGAAACGCTACGCGATGGTGATCGACGATGGCGTGGTGACCCGGCTCGACGTGGAGGCGCCCGGCGAATTCCGCGTCAGCAGCGCCGAGGCTGTGCTGGCAGCGTTGCGCGGCTGACACAGTCATCTGGATAAACGTGGACAATACGTAACTTGTTAAGGCGGTGTTAACAGCCGGAAACAAAACCCGGCTGCAGCGCCCCTGAGGTGGTGGTAAAATCCCTTAATCATAAAAGCCGCCCGATAGATTTTTATAATAGTTGAGGCTGTCATGCTCAAACAGCGCACGATCAAATCCCTGGTAAAGACGGTTGGCATCGGCCTGCACTCAGGTCGCAAGGTAACGCTCACCCTGCGCCCCGCGCCGGCCGATACCGGCATCGTCTTTACCCGCGTCGACCTGCCCGAGGCCGTCGAGATTCCCGTGGCCGCATCGGCCATCGGCGACACGCGCCTGGCGTCGGTGCTGCAGAAGGATGGCGCGCGCGTTTCGACCGTCGAGCACCTGATGTCGGCGTGCGCGGGCCTGGGCATCGACAACCTCTATGTCGACGTCGACGCCGAGGAAATCCCGATCATGGACGGCAGCGCCGCGTCCTTCGTGTTCCTGCTGCAGTCGGCCGGCATCGAAGAGCAGAACGCGCTAAAGACCTTTATCCGCGTGAAGAAGGCGGTGGAAGTGCGCGAGGGCGACAAGCTCGCGCGCCTGGAGCCGTATTTCGGCTTCAAGCTGTCGTTCACCATCGACTTCCGCCACCCGGCGGTCGACAAGACCGGCCAGACCTTCGAGATCGACTTCGGCGACACCAGCTACGTGCGCGAGATCGCCCGTGCCCGCACCTTCGGCTTTGCCCATGAGGTGGAGGCGCTGCGCGAGATGGGCCTGGCCCGTGGCGGCAGCCTGGACAACGCCATCGTGCTGGACGAGCACCGCATGCTCAACAATGAGGAACTGCGCTACGGCGACGAGTTCGTGCGCCACAAGATCCTGGACGCGATTGGCGACCTGTACGTGGTGGGCCATCCGCTGATCGGCGCCTATGTGGCGAACAAGTCGGGCCACGGCCTGAACAACCAGCTGCTGCGCGCGCTGCTGGCCGACCAGGAAGCCTATGAGCTGGTCACCTTCGACCGCGTCGAGGAAGCCCCGGCCGCATTCCTGCCGCAGGCGCAGCCGGCGTTTGCCTGATCCCGGCGAACTGGCGAAAAAAAGCCGACCTCCGAGGTCGGCTTTTTCGTGTTCGGCACCGGGCTAGCGGTGATGGGAGAGCAGCGTATTGAGCGCGTCGCGCAGCGGCGAATCCGGCAGGCTGCGCGCCAGCTGGTCGAGGTTGGCGAGCCCCGTGGGCGTCATGCGGCCGCCGGTGCGCTGGCGCTGCACGGGCTCCACCTCCCAGTCCGCGTGGCGCGACACCTCCGGCTGCACCCGCACCCGGATCGCGGTGATGTGCGAGCCGCGCTGCTGCAGCCGTGCCAGCAGCGTGGGCACCACCTGGCGCACGCGGGCTGCGGCGGCGCCGTGGGCGGCCAGCAACAGCAGCACCTGGGCGTTCGGATCGCTGGCGTCACGCTTGACGCCGGCCACGGCCAGGCCGTCGCGCATGCCGGCGGGCAGCAGCGCCAGCACCTCGGCCTCCAGCACGGACAGCTGGCGCGCGGTCTGCATCAGCGTCGAAACCGGGCCGGCCTTGGCCAGCCAGTCGTTGAGCGGCTTGGCGGCGGGGGTCTGCAGGGCGTGGTGGGTGAAGCGGCGCATGCATGCATTCTAGCAAGGGGCGCGGGGGCCGCCTTGCCCAACTGTGGATTGAAGCTGCGGGCGGCCGCCCCAAACTGCAGTTGGTGGGGCGCGCGGGCAATCGCGTGGGCGATAAGCGTGGTCGACATCCGGCAGGCTTGCCCGCCCTTGCCGGACGGGGCCCGGCGCGTTCCGGCCGTGACCCCGGCACATGATAAACTCGGCGTTTTGCGCCAATCTATCCATTCCTCGCCCGGCCGCCGGAGCAGCCCGCATCCCTGGGGTGCCACCCGGTTCCGCGCAGGTGAAAGCAATCGATGATCACCGGCCTTCTCAAGAAAGTCTTCGGCAGCCGCAACGAGCGGCTGATCAAACAATATAGCCGCACGGTGGCGCAGATCAATGCGCTGGAGCCGAAGTACGAGCAGCTCTCGGACGACGAGCTGCGCGGCATGACCGAGACCTTCCGGCAGCGCCACGCCGCTGGCGAGTCGCTCGAAGCGCTGCTGCCAGAGGCTTTCGCCGTGTGCCGCGAGGCCAGCAAGCGCGTCATGAAGATGCGCCACTTCGACGTGCAGCTGATCGGCGGCATGGTGCTGAACGACAACAAGATCGCCGAAATGCGCACCGGCGAAGGCAAGACGCTGACCGCGACGCTGGCCGTGTACCTCAATGCCATCACCGGCAAGGGCGTGCACGTGGTGACCGTCAACGACTACCTGGCGCAGCGCGATGCCGAGTGGATGGGCCGCCTGTACAACTTCCTGGGCCTGTCGGTGGGCGTGAACCTGTCGCAGATGCCGCATGACGAGAAGCAGGCCGCGTATAACGCCGACATCACCTACGGCACCAACAACGAGTTCGGCTTCGACTACCTGCGCGACAACATGGTCTACGACCCGTCGCAGCGGGTCCAGCGGCCGCTGAACTACGCCATCGTCGATGAAGTGGACTCGATCCTGATCGACGAGGCCCGTACGCCGCTGATCATCTCCGGCCAGGCCGAGAACCAGACCGACCTCTACCAGCGCATGAACGGCATCCCGAAGCTGCTCGAGCGCCAGATCGGCGAGGAAAAGGCCGACGGCACCGGCGTCGAGAAGCCGGGCGACTACTACGTCGACGAGAAGGGCCACCAGGTCTACCTCACCGAAGCCGGCCACGAGAAGGCCGAAGAGATCCTGGCGCAGCAGGCCCTGATCGGTGAAGGCGAGTCGCTCTACGCGCCGCAGAACATCACGCTGATGCACCACCTGTACGCCGCCCTGCGCGCGCACAGCCTGTTCCATCGCGACCAGCACTACGTGGTGCAGAACGACGAAGTCGTGATCGTCGACGAATTCACCGGCCGCCTGATGACCGGCCGGCGCTGGTCCGACGGCCTGCACCAGGCCGTCGAAGCCAAGGAAGGCGTCACCGTCCAGCAGGAAAACCAGACCCTGGCGACGATCACCTTCCAGAATTACTTCCGGATGTACCACAAGCTGGCCGGCATGACCGGCACGGCCGATACCGAAGCGTATGAATTCCAGGAGATCTACGGCCTGGAAGTGGTGGTGATCCCGACCAACCGCCCGGCCCAGCGCAAGGACCAGCAGGACCAGATCTACAAGACCGGCAAGGAGCGCTACGACGCCGTGGTGCGCGATATCCGCGACTGCCACGAGCGTGGCCAGCCGGTGCTGGTCGGCACCACCTCGATCGAGACTTCGGAATACCTGTCGGGCCTGCTCGAGCGGGAAAAACTGCCGCACCAGGTGCTCAACGCCAAGCAGCACGCGCGCGAAGCCGAGATCGTGGCCCAGGCCGGCCGCCCCAAGATGATCACCATCGCCACCAACATGGCCGGTCGCGGTACCGATATCGTGCTGGGCGGCAATGTGGAGAAGCAGTCGGGCTTTATCGAGGCGGATCCGAACCTGCCTGACGCCGAGAAGGCCGCGCGCATCAAGCAGCTCGAGGACGAGTGGCATTCGCTGCACGAGCAGGTCAAGGCCGCCGGTGGCCTGCATATCGTCGGCACCGAGCGCCATGAGTCGCGCCGGATCGACAACCAGCTGCGCGGCCGTGCCGGCCGTCAGGGTGACCCGGGTTCGTCGCGCTTCTACCTGTCGCTGGACGACCAGCTGCTGCGCATCTTCGCCGGTGACCGCGTGCGCGCCATCATGGAACGCCTGAAGATGCCCGAGGGCGAGCCGATCGAAGCCGGCATCGTCACGCGCTCGATCGAATCGGCGCAGCGCAAGGTCGAAGGCCGCAACTTCGATATCCGCAAGCAGCTGCTGCAGTACGACGACGTCGCCAACGACCAGCGCAAGGAAATCTACAAGCTGCGCAACGACGTGCTCGAAGCCCAGGACGTCGGCGACATGGTGGCCAACCTGCGCCAGAGCGTGCTGGTGGAGCTGTTCCGCGACCACGTGCCGGCCGACACCATGGAAGAGCAGTGGGACATCGCCAGCCTGGAAACGCGCCTGCGCGAAGACTGGGGCCTGGAAGTGCCGCTGGCGCAGACCATCGAAGGCGCGCAGAGCATCGAGGATGAAGAGCTGCTCAACCTGATCATGCAGGCGGCCAGGGAGCGCTACGACAGCAAGGTCGCGATGGTCGGCCGCGAGTCGTTCGCCGGTTTCGAGCGCTCGGTCATGCTGCAGAGCATCGACACGCACTGGCGCGAGCACCTGGCGGCGCTGGACCACCTGCGCCAGGGCATCCACCTGCGCGGCTATGCGCAGAAGGACCCCAAGCAGGAGTACAAGCGCGAGTCGTTCGAGCTGTTCGCGCGCCTGCTGGACGTGATCAAGAGCGAAGTCACGCGCGTGACTTTCAATGTGCAGATCCAGTCGCCGGAAGAACTGGAACAAGCTTCGGAGCAGATCGAGGAAGGCCTGTCGCACCTGGAGAACGTGCAGTACAAGCACGACGAGTTCGCCGAAGGGCGCGAGCCGGTCGAGGAAGTGCCGTCGCCACGCACCGGTGCGGCCATGGCCGCTGCCGAGCTGGCGCTGGCGGGCATGCCCAAGGTCGGCCGCAACGACCCGTGCCCGTGCGGCTCGGGCAAGAAGTTCAAGCAGTGCCACGGCAAGCTGAGCTGAGCCGCGCACCGGTATGACGTCGTTTCCGCCGCACGGGAAATGACGCGATAGGAAACGACATGCCCGCGCTCCGCGGGCATGTTCGTCTGAGACAAGCAATTCGCTAGCAGAAAGCGCAAGCAGGAATAGAGGAGTCCACATGCCCGTCAATCTTCCGCTGCCCCAGGCAGAGAACCTGAAATCCGTCGCCGGCGTGGAGCTTGGCTGGGCCGAGGCGGGCATCCGCAAGGCCAACCGCAAGGACGTGCTGGTGGTGCGCGTGGCCGAGGGCAGCACCGTGGCCGGCGTCTTCACCAACAATCGCTTCTGCGCCGCGCCGGTGCAGGTGTGCCGTGAGCACCTGGCCGCCGTGAATGCCGGTGGCAAGGGCATCCGCGCGCTGGTGGTCAACACCGGCAACGCCAACGCCGGCACCGGCGAGCCGGGCCTGGCCAATGCGCGCGCCACCTGCGATGCGCTGGCCGCGCAACTTGGCATCGCCGCCGAGCAGGTGCTGCCGTTCTCGACCGGCGTGATCCTGGAGCCGCTGCCGGTGGACCGCCTGGTGGCCGGCCTGCCCGCCGCCATCGCCAACGCTAAGGCCGACAACTGGCTGGCCGCCGCCGAGTCGATCATGACCACCGACACGCAGCCCAAGGCCGCGTCGCGCACGGTGCAGATCGACGGCAAGACCGTGACGCTGTCGGGCATCAGCAAGGGCGCCGGCATGATCCGCCCCAACATGGCGACCATGCTCGGCTTTATCGCCATGGACGCCGCGGTGGCCCAGCCGGTGCTGCAGGGGCTGGTGTCGCACGCCGCCGACCATTCGTTCAACAGCATCACCATCGACGGCGATACCTCGACCAACGACTCGTTTGTGCTGATCGCGACCGGCAAGTCCGGTGCTGCGGTTGACCGCGCCGAAGGCCCGGCCTTCGAGGCGCTGCGCGACGCGGTGACCGCGCTGGCGCAGGAGCTGGCGCAGATGATCGTGCGCGACGGCGAAGGCGCGACCAAGCTGATGACCATCCGCGTCGAAGACGGCAAGGACGTCGCCGAGTGCCGCCAGATCGCCTACGCGGTCGCGCACTCGCCGCTGGTCAAGACCGCGTTCTATGCGTCGGACCCCAACCTGGGCCGCATCCTGGCCGCGGTGGGCTATGCCGGCGTCGATGACCTCGATGTCGACCGCGTCAACCTGTGGCTGGACGATGTCTGGGTCGCGCGCGACGGCGGCCGCAACCCCGACTACCGTGAAGAAGACGGCCAGCGCGTGATGAAGCAGGCCGAGATCACCGTGCGCATCGCGCTCGGCCGCGGCAATGCCGAAGCGACCGTATGGACCTGCGACCTGTCGCACGACTACGTGTCGATCAACGCCGACTACCGCTCTTAAGCACCCCGGGTTTGCTCCCCTCTCCCGCATGCGGGAGAGGGGCCGGGGGAGAGGGCAGGCGTTTCCGGATGCGCGATGCCCCGCTAAACCACCCCTCTCCCCACAACTGACACCGTCACGCTGCCATGTCTGACCTCACCTCCCGCCTCGACAACTTCCTCGCCCGACTCGAACAATGGCTGCCGCCGCAACTGAGCGATGCGGACTGGCAGGAGGCGGTAGCGTTCCGCTGGCGCAAGCGCCAGAGCCTGTTCGGTAATATTGGCTACCTGCAGCCGGTGCGCCAGCTGCCGCCGATCCACCTGGACGACCTGAAGAATATCGAGCGCCAGAAGGACGCCATCGTCGCCAACACGCGCCAGTTCGTGAACCAGCTGCCGGCCAACAACGTGCTGCTGACCGGCGCGCGCGGCACTGGCAAGTCGTCGCTGATCAAGGCCTGCCTCAATGCCTTCGTCAGGGACGGGCTGCGGCTGGTGGAGGTCGACAAGGACGACCTGGGCGACCTCGGCGATATCGTCGAACTGGTCTCGCAGCGACCGGAGCGCTTCGTGATCTTCTGCGACGACTTGTCGTTCGAAGAGGGCGAGTCGGGCTACAAGTCGCTTAAGTCGGCGCTGGACGGCTCGGTCGCGGCGCAGTCGGACAATGTGCTGATCTACGCCACCTCCAACCGCCGGCACCTGCTGCCGGAGTACATGAAGGACAACGAGACCTACCGCCACACCGACGACGGCGAGATCCACCCCGGCGAAGTGGTGGAAGAGAAGATCTCGCTGTCCGAGCGCTTCGGGCTGTGGCTGTCGTTCTACCCGCCCAAGCAGGACGAGTACCTGACCATCGTCGGCCACTGGCTCAAGCACTTCGGTTGCACGGAAGAGGACATCGCCGCGGCGCGCGGCGATGCGCTGGTGTGGGCGCTGGAGCGCGGCTCGCGCTCGGGCCGGGTGGCCTGGCAGTTCGCGCGCGACTGGGGCGGCAAGCATGGCAAGCCCTTTATCGCCGACGTGGACGGCGACGCCAAGGCATGAGCGAGTCCATGCAGAACCCCGCGGACGCGGCTGGCAATCCTCCGCGCAAGGTTACCGAGGTCGCCGTGGGCGTGATGGTGCAGCCCGACGGCCGCTTCCTGCTGGCGCAACGCCCTGCGGGCAAGCCCTACGAGGGTTACTGGGAATTCCCCGGCGGCAAGCTGGAGCCCGGTGAGTCGGTGGAGGCAGCATTGGCCAGAGAACTCCATGAAGAACTGGGCCTTGACGTAACGCAATGCGAGCGCTGGCACATCCTCGAACATGACTACCCGCACGCCTATGTGCGGCTGTACTTCTGCAAGGTCACGGCCTGGCGGGGCGATCCCGTCGGCCGCGAAGGCCAGGCCTTCTCCTGGCAGCAAACGCCCGTGACAGTCGGGCCGCTGCTGCCCGCCACTATCCCCGTGGTGGAATGGCTGGCCGAGGAAGCGCGCGACAGCTGACCTTGCCATTGCCCGCGGCGCCCGCTCCTGCGCCGCAGTCCAAGGAAAGGAACCAGCATGCTCCGCGCCGACCGTATCGCCGACGACATCTCCCTGCCTGAACTGACCCTGCGCGGCATCATCCTCGGTGCGCTCATCACGGTCGTGTTCACCGCCTCGAACATCTACCTGGGGCTGAAGGTCGGCCTGACCTTCTCGTCGGCGATCCCGGCGGCGGTGATCTCGATGGCCGTGCTGCGGCTCTTCCCCGGCGCCAACATCCTCGAAAACGACATGGTGCAGACGCAGGCCTCGGCCGCGGGCACCCTGTCGTCGATCATCTTTATCCTGCCCGGCCTGGTGATGCTGGGCCACTGGCAGGGCTTCCCGTTCTGGCAGACGCTGGCGATCTGCGCGGCCGGCGGCATGCTGGGCGTGCTGTTCAGCCTCCGGCTGCGCCATGCGATGGTGGTGCAGAGCGAGCTGCCGTATCCCGAAGGCGTGGCCGCGGCGGAGATCCTGCGCGTGGGCAGTGCCGCGCAGGGCGAGGCCGTGCCGGGCCAGAAGCGCCAGGCGACCGGCCTGGCCGACCTGATGGCCGGCGGCCTGGTGGCGGGGCTGTTCAGCTTTGCCGCCGGCGGGCTGCGGGTGCTGGCCGAGGGCGCAAACTTCTGGCTGTCGGCGCGCGCCTCGGTGGTGCGACTGTCGATGGGCTTTTCGCTAGCGCTGGTGGGCGCGGGCTACCTGGTCGGCATCGTCGGCGGGCTGGCGATGCTGCCCGGGCTGCGGCACCTGCCACCTGCGCGACGAGAATGCCTGTCAAAACGGTCTGCGGCGGCTGCTGACGCAAGTCGGCGACGCTGTGGACTGCTCCCATCTGCCCTGCTCGGGCCCCGTTCAGATTATCGGGCGGTGTGATTGGCGATTCCATCCGCAAGGATGGACGGGAGTCCCGAGAGGGGGCGCCAATGTGAATTCAATGCGCCTGCCGGAGTACCGGCAGCGAATGCGCGCGTTACCGCGCGCTCGGGTTGGTGACCGCGCGTCCAAATCTGCAAAGACGTCGCCATCAGCGATGCGTAGGCTTGCTTAGATTTGGAAGAGCGGAAAGCCTGGTCGGCGTGATGCTGGCCGCGGTGATCGGTCTGTCGGGCAAGGACGCGCCGCTGGCGATGGTCGGGGGTGGGTTTGAAGCGACCGCGCAGTGGCTGGGCCTGGCGGTGTTCGTGCTGGTGTGCGTGGGGTTCTACCGCCGCGTGCTGGCGGCGGCGCGCTGAGTGTCCCGTGGGGGACGCTCAGTCGTCCTCGTTTTCAGGCAGGTCGGCGGAGGGCGTTTCGCCGGGCTTGCCGCCGATCACATACTTCTCGGACGCCCATGCGCCGAGATCGATTTGCTTGCAGCGTTCGGAACAGAACGGGCGGAACTTGTTGTCCGGCACCCAAGGCACATCGGTGCCGCAGGTGGGACATTTGACGACGGCAGGCATGGCTTTAAAAGCAGGCTTCAGGAATCGGCTTCAGAAATTGCAGAGTTTCAGCAGGAACGGGATATCCGCATCGACCGAGCGTGGCCGCAGGTCGCCGTCCTGCTGCGTGAAGCGCACCCACAGCATGTACTTGTTGGCGCTCATCTCCGGGATAAACGCCAGCAGCGAGTCATCCAGGTAGACCTGCATCAGCTGGTAGCTGCGCCCGGACAGCATCTGCTGGTAGCTGCCGCCGGTGGCGATCACCTTGCCGCTCTGGCCGGCTTCGCGCAGCAGGCGCAGCACGATGGTGGTGCCCATGCGCAGCGACACCAGCGGGCGCGCCCACTTGAGGATATCGGCGCGGCGGTCTTCGGCGGGGCGGTGCTGCCAGGCATAGTAGGCCGGCAGGTCGAACTCGCAGGTGCCGCCGGGGATGATCGCGCGGCTGCGGATGCTGGTCAGCCACTCGTTGTCGGCCAGCAGCTGGCCGGCCTTGCCCACGGTCTGGTTGAGCATGGCGATGCCTTGCTCGATCTCGCCGATCACGGCGTCCAGCGTTTCCTGATGGATCTGCGGATTGGCGCGCAGCGGCGCCAGCGCCTGGCGCTGGCGTTCCAGTTCCTTGATCAGGTCGGTCTTCAGATCGGCACGGCCCGCTACGTCAATGATCTCGAACAGCGTGGTCAGCGCGACATGGTGCTGCTGGGCATGATCCTGGGCGAGGAAGTAATCCAGCCGATCGAACAGGTCCTCCAGGCGCAGGAGCGTCCTGATGCGTTCGTTGAAAGGATATTCGTACAGAATCAAGTGCTATGTCCGTGCGGCGCGTCGGGCGGGCTCCATGGCAGGAGCGGGTCCGATGCAGAATGTGGCCCGGCAGAATGTGGCCCGGGAAAGCGGCGAGATGCCAAACATGGGGCGCCTCGAGTCGCATCGAGTGGCGCATCATGTGTCGATCCGTGCAGTATGCGGCCATTTCCCGGCATGTTCCAGCGCATTCTATGCGAGACAAGGGCCGAGGACAATGTCATGTGCATGATGCGGTGCGCTGGCACGCCGACTTTGCTGTTATACGTCGGACTCGGGATGGACCTCGCCGGCCGCGGACAGTTCACGGTAGTAGCGGTCGAGCCGGTCGACCTGGTCCACCAGCGACTCCACCGGGCCGTCGTTGTCGATGACGTCGTCAGCACATGCCAGGCGCGCGCCGCGCGTGGCCTGCTTTGCCATGATGGCCTGGACCTGCTCGCGGCTGAAGCCGTTGCGTGACATCACGCGCGCCACCTGCGTGGCCTCGCTGCAGTCGACCACCAGCACGCGGCCCACCCGCTCGCGCCACGATCCCGATTCCACCAGCAGCGGCACCACGTAGATCACGTAGGGATGTTCGCCGGCGTCGCGCACGGCCTGCGCGCGTTCGTTGGTCAGCGCGCGGATAAGCGGATGGGTGATGCCTTCAAGCCGCGCCTTGGCGGCCGGGTCGGCGAATACCAGCGCGCGCATCGCGTCGCGGTCCATGGCGCCGTCCGGGCGCAGGCAGCCGGGGCCGAAGGCCTCGACCAGCGCCGGGATGGCGCGCCCGCCCGGGGCGGTGATCTCGTGCGCGAGCAGGTCAGTGTCGATGATCGCGGCGCCGCGCGCGGCGAACATGTCGGCCACGCGGGACTTGCCGCTGCCGATGCCGCCGGTCAGTCCGATTTCCAGCATGTGGGGTTCTGTGTAGGGTTCGATGGCAATGTTGCCGTCACGATACCAGCTTCACGCGTCCGCGTCGGACGTCACCGCGCCGGCATCATGGCAGCGCCAGCGGCAGCACGCCCGGACCGAACACCAGCACCACCACGCCCGCCAGCGCGATGAAGGGGCCAAAGGGGAAGGGCGTATCACGCTCCTGCCGGCGCAGCGCGATGCTGGCCAGCCCGAATACCACGCCCGCCACCGACGACAACAGCACCAGCGCCGGCAGCGCCTGCCAGCCGAACCACGCGCCCAGCGCGGCCATCAGCTTGAAGTCGCCGAAGCCCATGCCTTCCTTGCCGCGCACCAGCCGGAACAGCCAGTACGCCACCCAGAGCACCAGGTAGCCGGCGGCGGCGCCGATCACCGCATCGGCCAGCGGCACGAACAGGCCGCCCAGGTTCAGCAGCAGCCCCAGCCACAGCAGCGGCAGCGTGATCTGGTCGGGCAGCAGTTGCGTATCCGCATCGATCATGGTCAGCGCCAGCAGCGACCACACCAGCACCAGCGCGGTCAACGCCTGCCAGCCCGGCCCGAAGCGCCACGCCACCAGCGCGCTCAGCAGGCCGCAGGCCAGCTCCACCAGCGGATAGCGCATGCTGATCGGCGTCTTGCAGGCCGAGCAGCGCCCCCGCAGCAGCAACCAGCTCAGCACCGGCACGTTCTCCCACGGCGCGATCGCGTGGCCGCAATGCGGGCAGGCCGAGCGCGGTACCATCAGGTTGTAGCGGGCGGGATAGGGTAGCGGGTCGCCGCGCAGCTCGGCGATATAGTTGGCCTCGTCGCGCTCCATCATGCGCGGCAGCCGGTGGATGACCACGTTGAGGAAGCTGCCGACCACCAGCCCCAGCAGGGCCGCCGCCGCGACCATGAACGCCGGCGGCAGCGCCGCCAGCGCGTGCAGCAGCTGCCCGCTGCCGGTCGGGAAAGGCGAGGTGGAGAATGCCAAAGCCATCCCTTACACCACCTGTCCCAGCTTGAAGATCGGCAGGTACATCGCCACCACCATGCCGCCGATCAGCACGCCCAGCACGACGATGATCAGCGGCTCGATCAGGCTGGAGATCGCGGCCACGGCATCGTCGACCTCGCGCTCGTAGAACTCGGCGACCTTCAGCAGCATATTGTCGAGCGCACCGGACTCCTCGCCGATCTGCGTCATCTGCAGCACCATGTTGTCGAACACATGGGTCGCCTGCATCGCATTGGTCAGGCTGGTGCCGATGCGCACCGATTGCTCGATCTCGCGCGTTGCGTCGTAATACAGCCAGTTGCCGGCGGCGCCGGCGACGGATTCCATCGATTCCACCAGCGGCGTGCCGGCGGCGAACATGGTCGCCAGCGTGCGCGTCCAGCGCGCGATCACGGCCTTGCGGAACAGACTGCCGAAGATCGGCAGCTTCAGCAGCATGCGGTCGGTGGCGCGCTGCACTTTCTCGGATTTCTTCAGGGCACGCAGGTAGAAGATGATGCCACCCACGGGTACGCCAATCACCAGGTACCAGTACTGGACGAAGAAATCCGAGATCGCGATCACCACCAGCGTCGGCGCCGGCAGGTTGGCGCCGAAGCTCGAGAACACGCCCTTGAACGCCGGGATCACGAACAGCATCAGGATCACCGTGACGGCAAAGGCCACGGTCAGCACCGCGATCGGGTAGATCATCGCCGACTTGATCTGGCTCTTCAGCGCGATGGTCTTTTCCATGTAGAGCGACAGGCGCTCCAGCAGGGCATCGAGGATACCGCCCTGTTCGCCGGCATCGATCAGGTTGCAGTACAGCGTGTCGAAGTACTTCGGATGGCGCCGGAACGCCGCCGCCATGCTGCTGCCCGATTCGATGTCGGAGCGGATGTCCGACAGCAGCTGCGTGAAGTTGGGGTTCACGTGCCCGCGCGCGATGATGTCGATCGACTGCAGCAGCGGGATGCCCGCCTTGAGCATGGTCGACAGCTGCCGCGTGAAATAGGCGATGTCCTTCTCGGTAATCTTGCGCCCGCGCGCGGCCTTGCGCTTCTTCAGCTTGACGATGGTCAGGCCCTGCTTGCGCAGCGTGGCGGTGACCTCGGCCTGGTTCTCGGCGCGCAGCTCGCCGGTGAAGGTCTTGCCCTTGCGGTCCTTGCCTTCCCACTCAAAGATGTACTGGGTGGGGGCCTTGCGCCCCTTCCCTGATTTCGCCCGTGACGGCGCTGCCGTCCGGGCGCCCGCCGCTGGTGCGCGCGTCGCCATGATTTTGACCCCCGAAGTAAATGACGTTTGTTCTACGTCTTGTATTTACGTTGTGCCCTACGTGTCCGACTAAATATTCGTGGTCGCCAGCACTTCTTCGAGTGACGTGACGCCCTGCTTGACCTTCAGCAGCCCAGCTTCGCGCAACGATAGCACGCCGTCCTTGCGCGCCTGCTCCGCGATCTGCAAGGCCGTGCCGTGCGACAGGATGATCTGCTGCATGGCCTCCGTGATCGGCATGACCTGGTAGATGCCGCAGCGGCCCTTGTAGCCGCTGCCGTTGCAGCGCTCGCAGCCGACCGGATGGTAGGGCTGCCAGCTGCCGTCAATATCCTGCTCGCGGAACCCGGCGTCGAGCAGCGCCTGGTGTGGCAAATCGCCCTGGCGCTTGCAGGTGCACAGCCGGCGTGCCAGCCGCTGCGCCGTGATCAGCAGCACGCTGGAGGCGATGTTGAAGGGCGCGACGCCCATGTTCATCAGCCGCGTCAGCGTGGTCGGCGCGTCGTTGGTGTGCAGCGTGGACAGCACCAGATGGCCGGTCTGCGCGGCCTTGATCGAGATATCGGCGGTTTCCAGGTCGCGGATTTCGCCGACCATGATGATGTCCGGATCCTGGCGCAGGAACGAGCGCAGCGCCGCGGCAAAGGTCAGCCCGGCCTTGTCGTTGACGTTGACCTGGTTGATGCCGGGCAGCTGGATTTCGGCCGGGTCCTCCGCGGTGGAGATATTGATATCGCCCTGGTTCAGCAGGTTCAGGAAGGTGTACAGCGACACCGTCTTGCCGCTGCCGGTCGGGCCGGTCACCAGCACCATCCCGTACGGGCGCTTGATCACGTCCAGCAGCAGCGCCTTCTGCTCCGGCTCGTAGCCGAGCTGGTCGATGTCGAGCTTGTCGGATGACGATTCGAGGATCCGCATCACGATCTTCTCGCCAAACAGCGTCGGCAGCGTCGACACGCGGAAGTCCACTGCCTTCTCCACCGTCTCCTTGGCGTCCTTGTCTTTGGGCAGGGAGATCAGCAGCTTCATGCGGCCGTCCTGCGGCACGCGCTTTTCAGAAATATCCAGCCGCGACAGCACCTTGATGCGGGTGGCGATCTTGTCGCGGATATCCAGCGGCGGGCGCGCGACTTCCTGCAGCACCCCGTCCACGCGGAAGCGGATGCGGTAGAAGGTCTCGAACGGCTCGAAGTGCAGGTCGGACGCGCCGCGATGGAAGGCCTCGGTCAGCAGCTTCTGCAGGAAGCGCACCACCGGGGCGTCATCGATGGCCTCGGCGGCGGTGCGGTTGCGCTGCGCGCTGGCGGCGGCTACCGGGTCGTACTCGATCAACTTGCGCTCGACCTGTACCGGGGAGATGTTCTTCAGCGTGCCCAGCGCCTCGCCGGCGGAGCGCACGTGCTTCATCAGCTTGTCGTGCTCGACCACCACCGCTTCGACCGGCAGTTTGTACTTTTCCTTGATCGCATCGAGCCCGGCCTGGTTGGACGGGTCGGACGTCGCCAGCACCAGCCGGTTCTCGCGCCGGCCCAGGGGCAGCAGGCGGTGCGCGTGGAATTCACGGTTGCCGGCCAGCGCCGGCGGCACCTTGTTCAGGTTGTACTGCGCCAGGTCCAGCAGCGGCAACTGGTACTTGTCCGCCGCGAACAGGGCCAGGTCGTGCGCGCTCATGGTGCCGCTGCCGACGATCTCGTCGATCAGCTGCGACTGCTTTTCGCGCGCGGCCTGCTCCAGCTGAGCAAGCAGGGCGGGCGCGATACGCCGGCTCTGGGCCAGGGCAAGACCGAGTGTCATGGCAGGTGCGGTGTGCGGTTGGACGGTGGCCGCTGGCCACGGAGGGGGCGGGACGGACCCACGCCCCCGGATCGGGGCAGTTTGCCGCCGGGGTCACTTTTTGTAAAGGCGACGGCGGGACGGTGTTGGCGTTTGCGCGACACGGGCGCAACCCTACTTGCGCGGGGAGAAGGAGGCGTTTTCGGCGGTTTCCTGTGCCGGCTGGCTCCCTTTTGAGAAGAATCCCTACGTCCTGTCATGGTCCCATTAGCCTCTGCCAAGATACGTCGCCACAGCATCTTTGATCTGATATGGAATCAAACGTGAGTGCATAACACCGCATGAGGCCGATCTACAAAAAGCCCTTCGCGTAGTTCGTCAAGAAGGCACACAAGCCGTTGCAACTGGCGATCGAAGATGAGGTGTAGGTGGTGTGCGCAGAGCCTGGCGTTGGGGAAGCCAAGGCTGGCGACCTGGCCGGAATCTGGGTCTACAAATTCAAGTTCAACCGGCAGCAATATCTGATCGCCTACCGGCCGCCGCCGCCCGGGCAGCGGGCCCAACAGGCTTGCATCTCGAGGTGCTGTGGATCGACTTTTACAAGGTGGGCTCACATGAGAACTTCTACGATGAGCTCAAAAAGTACCTGAAGGCAGAGAGGAAAGGATGAACATCATGACCGCAGAAGACCTGATGAAGGCACGTCAGCAAGATGCCGGTGCAGGAGCGCGTCAAGTTCTTCACGCTGGTCGGGGAGCAGGCTTTCCGGGACGAGAACTTCTCGCACGAGGAAGTCTTTGGTCACCTGGCCGAGGATGATTTCACCGCCGCCGAGGCCGCCGAATACCTGGAAGTCTCGATCGCCACCTTCCGCCGCCTGGTGCGGGATGGCAAGCTGACTGCTCGTGCCGAAGTGGGACGTAGCCAGCTTTTCACCGTAGCCGACCTGAGGGCGTTCAAGCGTCAGCGTACGGCGATCAAGGGTTGATCGGACAGTAGCGGCGCAGCCGATCTGGCGTGGGGTGGGGACGTGCCGTGGCCCGAATGGCCGGCACAAAGACAAAGAGCCGAATCAACTCACGTCGATTCGGCTCTTTAAATCTGGTCGGGGTGAGAGGATTCGAACCTCCGGCCTCTACGTCCCGAACGTAGCGCTCTACCAGGCTAAGCTACACCCCGATTTGGTCTTCCTGGCTAACTCTTAACAGGTAAGCTTAACCGTTAAGTTTGGTCGTCAGCAGCAAAGAAGGCAAGTTTAGCAGCGTTTTTTTTGAAAGGGAAGAGGGGAAGGCAAAATCGCCTTTCATCCCGCTTCCATTGCCTACGCCGCTTTCGCGTTAAGACAATCGCTGCAGCGAGAACGAGCAGAGCTGGATCAGGGTCTCTTTCAGCTCCGACGCGGGGAATTGCATCGCAGCCTTTTCCGCAGCCTCGGCCTCACGCCGCGCGGCTTCGTAGGTCACCTCCAGTGCGCCGCTGGCGTGGATCGCGGCGAACACGGCGTCGAAGTGCTCGGTGCCGCCCTGGACGATGGCGTCGCGCGCCAGCTGGCGTTGCTCGGCGGTGCCGTGCTCGAGCAGGTGCAGCAGCGGCAGCGTGGGCTTGCCTTCGCGCAGGTCGTCGCCGGCGTTCTTGCCCATCTGCTCCGCGCTGGCGGTGTAGTCGAGCATGTCGTCGATCAACTGGAAGGCGGTGCCGATGCGGCGGCCGTACTCGGCCGCGGCTTCTTCCATCTCCGCGTCGGCGCCGGCCAGCACCGCGCCCAACTGGGCCGCGGCCTCGAACAGCTTGGCGGTCTTGTAGCGGATCACCTGCAGGTAGCGCTCGATGGTGACATCCGGGTCATGCATGTTCAGCAGCTGCAGGACTTCCCCCTCGGCGATCACGTTGGTCGCGTTGGACAGGATTTCCATGATGCGCATGCTGCCCGCATCGACCATCATCTGGAACGCACGCGAATAGAGGAAGTCGCCGACCAGCACGCTGGCCGCGTTGCCGAATACCGCGTTGGCGGTATCGCGGCCGCGCCGCAGCTCGGACTCGTCGACCACGTCGTCGTGCAGCAGTGTGGCCGTATGGATGAATTCGACGACGGCGGCCAGCTCATGGTGGCGGTTGCCGTCGTAGCCCAGCGCGCGCGCCGTCAGCAGCAGGATCACCGGGCGCAGGCGCTTGCCGCCGGCACCGATGATGTATTCGCCGATCTGCTCGATCAGCGGGACTTCAGAAGACAGCCGCTGGCGGATGACAGCATCGACCGCGCGCATGTCTGCAGCGACCGGGGCAAGCAAGGCAGTGGCGGAAGGCTGGGACAAGATGATCACCGTTACGCAAAACCGGACGATTATATGCGAAGCCCACGCCGTTCTACGCGTGCGGCGCATTCTAAAGATGGCCGCTCAGGGTATGCGCGCAGGGCGTTCGCGTGGTGCGCATCTATAATTCGGGCATGAACAAGCCCGTATCTCGCCGCCATTTGCGCCGCACCGCCCTGTGGGTGGCGTTTGCCGCACTGGCGGGATTCCTGCTCGCCGACCTGACCTGAGCCGGGCGCCCTCGCTTTGTGGCGATGCCGCCGCCCACAGGCTATGTGCCTGTTTTCTTTGCGCTTTTCCCGAACCTCGTTTACAATTCCCGGTTTCCTCCGGTTGCTACGCGCGCTTTGCGGGTCCTGACCGGCGGGAGATAACCGGGCCGCAGTGAGCCCGCCCATACGCCGCGCCGTGCAGTTGACCGGCCGCGCAGGGCGCGCCAGTGCCGGCATTCGGCGTTTTATTCACATCCGAGAGGTTCGACAATGTACGCGGTCGTAAAAACCGGCGGCAAGCAATACAAGGTTGCTGCTGGCGAAAAACTGAAAGTAGAACAGATACCGGCAGACATTGGCGCAGAAATCACGCTCGACCAGGTGCTCGCAGTGGGCGCCGGCGACCAAATCAAGTTTGGTACGCCGCTGGTTAGCGGGGCTTCCGTCAAGGCTACCGTTATCTCCCAAGGTCGTCACGACAAGGTGAAGATCTTCAAGATGCGCCGTCGCAAGCACTACCAGAAGCGTCAGGGCCATCGTCAGAATTACACCGAACTGCGCATCGAAGCGATCGTTGCCTGATCGATCGAGCGTAACTAGGTAAAGCGACAGGAGTAAGACATGGCACAGAAAAAAGGCGGCGGTTCCACGCGGAACGGCCGTGATTCCGAATCGAAGCGTCTGGGCGTGAAGGTGTTTGGTGGCCAGGCCATCAATGCCGGCGGCATCATCATCCGCCAACGCGGTACCCGCGTGCATGCCGGCGACAACGTCGGCGTGGGCAAGGACCACACGCTGTTTGCCCTGGTGGACGGCCACGTGCAGTTCGCCGTCAAGGGCCCTGCCAAGAAGCAGCACGTCAGCGTCGTTCCGGCGGCCTGATAACAGCCTTTGCAGGATGAAGGCCCCGCAACGCTTGCGGGGCTTTTTCTTTTCTGGCCACAATTAGGGGCACTATCAAAGCGATCCTGGCGGGGCTTGGGATTCACCTCGCTTCGATAGCGCCTTTTGCGGTGCGCCCGGCAGGGCAGGCGGCATCCGGCCGCCAGCCCGCCGCTCCCATCACGGAAAACCCATCATGAAGTTCATCGACGAAGCCCGAATCGAAGCCATCGCCGGCAACGGCGGCAATGGCAGCGCCTCGTTCCGGCGCGAGAAGTTTGTGCCCTTCGGCGGCCCGGATGGTGGCGATGGCGGCCGGGGCGGCAGCGTGTTCGCCGTGGCGGACCGCAATATCAATACGCTGATCGACTTCCGCTATGCCAGGAAGCACGTGGCGCGCAACGGCGAGAACGGCCGCGGCTCCGACTGCTATGGCGCGGCTGGCGAAGACGTCACGCTGCGCATGCCGGTGGGCACGCTGATTATGGACATGGACACCGGCGAGGTGATCGCCGACCTGACCGAGCATGGCCAGCGCGTGTGCCTGGCCGAAGGAGGCATGGGTGGCTGGGGCAACCTGCATTTCAAGTCCAGTACCAACCGAGCGCCGCGCCAGCAGGTAGACGGCAAGCCGGGCGAGCGCCGCATGCTCAAGCTCGAGCTGAAGGTGCTGGCCGACGTCGGCCTGCTGGGCATGCCTAACGCCGGCAAGTCGACCTTTATCTCGCATATTTCCAATGCGCGCCCGAAGGTCGCGGACTACCCGTTCACCACGCTGCATCCCAACCTGGGCGTGGTGCGCGTGGACCACGAGCAATCGTTCGTGGTTGCGGACATCCCCGGCCTGATCGAAGGCGCGGCAGAAGGCGCGGGCCTGGGCCACCAGTTCCTGCGCCACCTGCAGCGTACCGGCCTGCTGCTGCATATCGTCGACCTGGCGCCATTCGACGAGGCGGTCGACCCGGTCGCCGAAGCCAAGGCCATCGTCAACGAACTGAAGAAGTACGACGAAACGCTGCACGACAAGCCCCGCTGGCTGGTGCTGAACAAGCTCGACATGGTCCCCGAGGAAGAACGCGCCGCGAAGGTGAAGGACTTCCTCAAGCGCTACAAGTGGAAGGGCCCGGTGTTCCAGATCTCGGCGCTGACCGGCGAAAACTGTCGCGACCTGATCTACGCAATCAAGGACCACCTGCTGGCGATCAAGGCCGCGGAGGCCGCGGCGCTGGCCGAGCCGGATATCCGCCTGGACGAGCGCCTGCACAACGTCGACCAGGGCGAGCGCGAGGCATAAGCAAGAGGCCGCCGACGGCTGGCCTCACCGCAGCACACTACATTCGGACAATTCGGGCGCGGCGCCCGCCGCCGGCTGCCCGGGAGACAGGATTCCCGCCATGCAATCGGTCATCGCGCAGGCAAAGCGCATCGTCGTCAAAGTCGGCTCCAGCCTGGTTACCAACGACGGCAAGGGGCTGGACCACGACGCCATCGCCCGCTGGGCGGCCCAGATCGCCAAGCTGCGCGTGGCGGGCAAGGAGGTCGTGCTGGTCAGCTCCGGCGCCATCGCCGAAGGCATGCAGCGCCTGGGCTGGGTGCGCCGCCCCAAGGAAATCCACGAGCTGCAGGCCGCCGCCGCCGTCGGCCAGATGGGCCTGGCGCAGGTCTATGAAAGCCAGTTCGGCCGCTACGGCATCCGCACCGCGCAGGTGCTGCTGACCCACGCCGACCTGGCCGACCGCGAGCGCTACCTGAACGCGCGCTCCACGCTGCTGACGCTGCTGTCGCTGGGCGTGGTGCCAATCATCAACGAGAACGACACCGTGGTCACCGACGAAATCAAGTTCGGCGACAATGACACGCTGGGCGCGCTGGTGACCAACCTGATCGAAGGCGACGCGCTGGTGATCCTGACCGACCAGCGCGGCCTGTACACCGCCGACCCGCGCAAGGACCCGGCCGCCGAGTTCGTGGACGAGGCGCTGGCCGGTACGCCCGAGCTGGAAGCGATGGCCGGCGGCGCAGGCACGTCGATCGGCCGCGGCGGCATGCTGACCAAGATCCTGGCGGCCAAGCGCGCGGCCAAGTCGGGTGCCCACACCACCATCGCCTCCGGGCGCGAAGCCAATGTGCTGGAGCGCCTGGCCGCCGGCGAGGCCATCGGCACCCAGTTGCTGGCGCCAACCGGCCGGCTGACCGCGCGCAAGCAATGGATGGCCGACCACCTGCAGCTGCGCGGGCGCGTGGTGATCGACAATGGCGCGGTCGAGAAGCTCACCGGCGGTGGCAAGTCATTGCTGCCGATCGGGGTGGTAGAAGTCCAGGGCGAGTTCGCCCGCGGCGAGGTGATCGCCTGCGTCGACACACAAGGGCGCGAGGTCGCGCGCGGCATCACCAACTATTCCAGCGCCGAGGCGCGGCTGATCGCGCGCAAGCCCTCGTCCGAGATCGAATCCGTGCTCGGTCACCTGAACGAGCCCGAGCTGATCCATCGCGATAACCTGGTGCTGGTCTGAGGCACAGGCAACAAGCGCATAAGAAAAAACGGCGGGACTGGATGACAGTCCCGCCGTTTTCGTATCGACGCTTCCGGTGTCAGCGATTGCTTGGCGCCCGTGACTTCAGCTCGCGCACCATGTCATCCGGCTTGCCGGCCACCGTGCGGCCTTCACAGAAGAAATCGGTCGCCAGCGTCGCGGCATAGGCGTTGCTCACCCGGGTTTCCATGCGGTGCCAGTTCTCGCCGTATTCGCTCAGGTTCGGAATCCATTCCTTGGCGCCGGCCGGCAGCGTGGCGTAGAGCTTGCGCTCGAACGCGTCGCAACGCATGCCTTCGAAGGTCACGTTGCGCGCACCGCTCCGACTGCTGGTGACAACGGTATAGCGCACCACGTTGTCCTTGCCAACCGAGACCGACTTGCTGTCCACCGCGAACGAGAGGTTGCCGGTGCCCGATACCGAGAACGGGATCAGGTCGGCGTCCTGCGGCAGCGGCGGCAGCATCGCCTTTGCCTCCTCGAAGGTCTTGGGCGCGAACGGGTTGAGCCACGTGCTCTCTTCCTCTGCCATCTGCTTGCCGGTGGTCTTGCAGCCGGCCAGCGCAAGGCTGGCCGCGGCAAGCAGCAGTCCGGCAGCGCGCAGGCCGCCAAGGCGGCCCGGGCCGGTGAAACTAGTCATCAGTGCTCCGTGAGGTGGATACCGGCGCTGCGGCCGGCGAAACAGATACAGGCTGGGCTTCAGGCGCGGGCGCAGGGGCGGGCTCGGGTTCCGCCGCGCCATCGCAGTCGGCCCCGGCCACCGCCGGCTGCCCCGGCTGGCCACCTCGGCCTTGCATCTGGCCGCGCGGCCCGCCGTGGCGCCCATGCATGCCATGCGCACCATGGGCGCCGTGTGTGCCATAGGGGCTCAGCGGCACGCGCGGGTGCCGGTTCAGGAAGCGTGACAATTCCGTCAGCGCCATCTGATAGACATCGCGCTTGAACTCGATCACCGCCTCCAGCGGCACCCAGTAATGGCTCCAGCGCCAGGCGTCGAACTCCGGATGGTCGGTGGCGCGAAGGTGGATATCGCAGTCCCTGCCGGCCATGCGCAGCAGGAACCAGATTTGTTTCTGGCCCTTGTAGTGGCCGCGGATCTCGCGGCGGATGAACTTGTCCGGCACCTCGTAACGCAGCCAGTCGCGCGTGCGACCGACGATCCTGACGTGCTCCGGAAGCAGGCCGATTTCCTCATGCAGTTCGCGGTACATGGCCTGTTCCGGCGTTTCGCCGTACTTGATGCCGCCTTGCGGGAACTGCCAGGAGTGTTCGCCGATTCGCTTGCCCCAGAAAACCTCGTTTCGTGCGTTGAGGAGGATGATGCCGACGTTCGGGCGAAAGCCTTCACGATCGAGCATGACTGCACCTCGAATCCTTTAGAATTACGCTGATTATAAAGGAAGCGCGCAGCCGGGCTCAGAAGGGGGGATGGTGGTTTTCCCCGAGCAGAAGGGCAGTTTCAGGCGCGTGCGCGACAAATCAGTGCCGCAGCTCCCCCGGATTTTGCCGGGATTCGACGACGGCCTCGAGAGAAACAACGGATGAAAGCCTCGCAATTCTTCATTTCCACCCTCAAGGAAGCGCCCGCCGACGCGGAAATCGTGTCGCACAAACTGATGATGCGCGCCGGCATGATCAAGAAGCTGGGCGCCGGCATCTACAGCTACATGCCGATCGGGCTGCGCGTGATCCGCAAGGTCGAGAACATCGTGCGCGAGGAGATGAATCGCGCCGGCGCGGTGGAATTGTCCATGCCAGTGATCCAGCCGGCCGAGCTGTGGCAGGAAACCGGCCGCTGGGACAAGATGGGCCCCGAACTGCTGCGCCTGAAGGACCGCCATGAGCGCGACTTCGCGGTGCAACCGACCTCGGAAGAGGTGGTGACCGATATCGCCCGCAGCGAGATCCGCAGCTACAAGCAGCTGCCGCTCAATTTCTACCAGATCCAGACCAAGTTCCGCGATGAGCGCCGGCCGCGCTTCGGCATCATGCGCGGGCGCGAGTTCACCATGAAGGACGCCTATTCCTTCGACCGTGACACCGACGGCCTGCGCAAGTCGTACGAGAACATGTACGACGCCTACGTGCGCATCTTCCGCCGCTTCGGGCTGGAATTCCGTGCGGTGGCGGCCGACAACGGCGCCATCGGCGGCTCGGGCTCGCATGAGTTCCATGTGATCGCCGAGACCGGTGAAGACGCCATCGTCTACTGCCCGACCTCGGACTACGCCGCCAACATGGAGGCCGCCGAGGCGCTGCCGCTGCTGGCCGAGCGCGCCGCGCCCAAGGAAGACCTGGTCAAGACCTTCACCCCGGAAAAGGTCAAGTGCGAGCACGTGGCAGAGTTCCTGGGCATCCCGCTGGAACGCAACGTCAAGTCCATCGTACTGGCCAAGGACACCGAGGCCGGCGCCGAGATCTGGCTGCTGCTGATCCGCGCCGATCATGAGCTGAACGAGGTCAAGGCGTCCAAGGTACCGGGCCTGGCCGACTTTCGCTTCGCCACCGAGAACGAAATCGTCGACGCCTTCGGCTCGCCGCCGGGCTACCTCGGTCCGATCGGCGCCAAGAAACCGGTCAAGGTGGTGGCCGACCGCACCGTCGCCAACATGAGCGACTTCGTCTGCGGCGCCAACTACCGCGACTACCACTACACCGGCGTCAACTGGGGCCGCGACCTGCCCGAGCCGATCGTGGCCGACCTGCGCAACGTGGTCGCCGGCGACACCTCGCCGGAGGGCCAGGGCACGCTGGAAATCTGCCGCGGTATCGAGGTGGGCCACGTGTTCATGCTGGGTACGCGTTACTCGGAATCGATGAACGCCACCTTCCTGGACGAGAACGGCAAGACCCAGCCGATGCAGATGGGCTGCTACGGCATCGGCATCACCCGCATCCTGGGCGCCGCGATCGAGCAGAACTTCGATGAGCGCGGCATCATCTGGCCGGCTGCGATCGCCCCGTTCGCGGTGGTGATCTGCCCAGTGGGCTACGACCGCTCCGAAGCCGTCAAGGCCGAGGCCGACCGCATCCATGCCGAGCTGCTGGCGGCCGGCGTGGACGTCATCATCGACGACCGCGGCGAGCGCCCCGGCGTGATGTTCGCCGACTGGGAGCTGATCGGCGTGCCGAACCGCGTGGTGGTGGGCGACCGCGGTCTGAAGGAGGGCAAGGTCGAGTACCAGGGCCGGCGTGACGCGCAGGCCACCGCGGTCAGCGTGGCCGATGTGGTCGGCCACGTGCGCAACCAGCTGGCGAACTGAGCGCCATGCGCGCCGCACCGGGGATGACCGACGCCGGCCGACGCCCCGCGCGGCGCCAGGCCGTGGCCGTTGCCCGCCGCTTTGCCGGCGGGCTGCTGCTGGCGCTGGCCGCCACGGCCGCCCAGGCCGGCGCGCAGAAGGAAGAAGACCTGGCCGATTCCGTGCGCGGCGCACTGGCGGCCGCGATTGCCGACGACCGGCCCACACGGCCGGTCTTTGCTTCGGGCGGCGAGCGCCTGGCCTACCTGAAATGGCTGGGCGAAATGTCCTCGCGCCTGTCTTCGCGCATCCCCGAGCCGCAGGTCCGCGTCGAGCTGATCGAGACCGCCTACTACGAGGCCAAGCGCGCCGGGCTGGAGCCCGCGCTGGTGCTGGGCCTGGTCCAGGTCGAGAGCAATTTCCGCAAGTACGCGATCAGCTCCGCCGGTGCGCGCGGGCTGATGCAGGTGATGCCGTTCTGGGTGCGCGCCATCGGCGACAACGACGCGCGCAAGCTGTTCCACCTGCAGAGCAACCTGCGCTACGGCTGCACCATCCTGCGCTACTACCTGGACCGCGAGCAGGGCGACCTGTACCTGGCTCTGGGCCGCTACAACGGCAGCCGCGGCCGGCCGGAGTACCCCAACGCGGTGCTCGCGGCGTGGAAGCGCTGGCAATATTCCGAAGCATCGGTCACCGTCGCCGGCGATCCCGAGATCGCCCCGTCGCGCCCGCGCGCGCCAGTGTCCGAGCCACCCCAAAGCAATCCCTTCTCGCCCCGGCGCGTCGCCAATCCCTCATGATCCGCGAAGCATCCGCTGCCGGCGGCAAGGCCGGCTATACCGAATCCTCGCCCGAACTCGAGCAATGGCTGGCCCGGCATATCGCCCAGGGCTTCGGCGCCGAGGCGCTGGTGCTGTCGATGCTGCGCTCGGGCTATGACGATGCCTTTGCGCGCCAGGCCGTGGCGGCGGCGTTCGCCCAGGGCGCGGGAGCCGACGCCCCTGCGCTGCCGGCGGCGCGCGGCAAGGCTCCCGTCGCTGCGGCCAAGGCCGAGCCGCAGGTCTACGTCGCGCACGGCGGCGACCGCGATATCCCGATCCTGTTCCGGCTGGCATCGCCGCGCATCCGGTTGTTCCAGCAACTGCTGACCGACGAGGAGTGCGATGCGCTGGTGGCGCTATCGCGTGGCCGGCTGGCGCGCTCGCCGGTGGTCAACCCGGATACCGGCGACGAAAACCTGATCGACGCGCGCACCAGCATGGGCGCGATGTTCCAGGTGGGCGAGCACGCGCTGATCGAGCGCATCGAGGCGCGCATCGCCGCGGTCACCGGCGTGCCGGCGGAGCATGGCGAAGGGCTGCAGATCCTCAACTACAAGCCGGGCGGCGAGTACCAGCCGCACTTCGATTACTTCAACCCGCAGCGCCCCGGCGAGGCGCGTCAGCTGTCCGTGGGCGGCCAGCGCATCGCCACGCTCGTGATCTACCTGAACACGCCCGAAGCGGGCGGCGCCACCGCGTTCCCGCGCGTCGGCCTGGAGGTGGCGCCGGTCCAGGGCAATGCGGTGTACTTCAGCTACCTGCTGCCCGACGGCAAGCTCGACGACCGCACGCTGCACGCCGGCCTGCCGGTGGCATCGGGCGAGAAATGGATCGCCACCAAATGGCTGCGCGAACGACCATACCGCAGCGAGGCGTGAGCCTGCCTGCGAGCGTCAGCTGAGTTATCTGCCGGCACCGGTCCACTCAAGGCGGATCCTGCACCGTGCCATGACGTAGCAACCGGCGCAGCGCCTCATCGTCCAGCCGCTGCGAGCCGTCGAGCCAGGTGCCCAGCAGCGCCAGCAACGCATCGATGCGCGCCAGCAGATGGGCGTCGTCTTCGGTCTCCCCGGCTTCCTGCCTGAGGGCGCGCAAGGCCGCTACCGCGGTGTTCCTGCTCTACATGCCGATCTTCGAGCTGGCCGGAGCGATCCAGGAGTAGAGCAATGCAGGCCCTTGAAGACACCTGGCGCGATGCGGCGCGCCTGCGCCAGCAGCCCCTGTCGGCCTACCTCGACGAACTGCTGGCCGAGTCGCCGCAGCACCTGCCGCGCGTGGCTGCGCTGCTGGGGCTGACGCCGCTGGCGCCGCATCAGCTGGAAGGCAACTGGCATTTCGACGCGCTGCCGCTGCCCGATGCCCTACCAGGAGTGGATCTTTGTCCATAAGTCGGAAGCAAACTGACCGGCGGCCGGCGGCGTCCCTGTATCGGCGTATTTCCGTCAAAGTGTACCGGTACTGTACCGTTCGCTGACCGTAGACTGATTCCCTGAATGCCCTGGAGTCAGTCATGGAAGTGTCCCAACTCGCCGCCGGCACCGGTGTCTTTGCCGCGTTTGCCGGCTTTGCGCTGGTGTCGTCGATCACCCCCGGTCCCAACAACACCATGGTCCTCGCCTCGGGCGTGAACTTCGGTTTCGCGCGCACCGTGCCGCATGTGCTTGGCATCAGCATCGGCTTTGCGCTGATGGTGTCGCTGGTCGGGCTGGGGCTGGGATCGCTGTTCCACGCCTTTCCGTGGACCTGGCAGGTGCTGCGCGTGGTGGCGACGGTCTACCTGGTGTGGCTGGCGTGGAAGCTCGCCACCTCCGGCGGCGTGCAGGACCAGAAAGTCGGTCAGCCGATGGGCTTCCTGGCCGCCGCGGCGTTCCAGTGGGTCAATCCCAAGGCGTGGGTGATGGCGGTGGGCGCGTGCAGCACCTACGTGCTGCACGGCAACCTGTGGCTCAACGTCTTGATGCTGGCGGGAATCTTCGGCGTGGTCAACCTGCCGAGCGTGGCGATGTGGGCGCTGTGCGGCTCGGCGCTGCGGCGCTGGCTGGCGCGCCCGCGGGTGCTGCGCGCCTTCAATATCGGCATGGCCGTGCTGTTGCTGGCCTCGTTGTGGCCGATCCTGGACGCCTGAAGCGGGCGCCGGGGCAGGCACCCGGGCGGGTGCCTGTATTCACCTGATCAGACCAGCGCGCGGATCGCCCCCAGATTGCGCCAGTACCCCTTGGCATCCATGCCGCACCCAAACACATAGCGGTCTGGCACCGTAAAGCCGCAGAAGTCCGGGTGCATGGGCTTGATCTTGGTCAGCGTCTTCTCGCACAGCACCGCAGCGTGGAATTCCTTGGCACCCATGTCCAGGATGCGCTCGCGGATCGCGGCCATGGTCTCGCCTTCATCCAGGATGTCGTCCAGCACCAGCACCACGCGGTCCTTGACCGATTCGCGCGGGGCCACGCGCCACTGCATCTCGCCGCCCACGGTCTTGTTGTTGTAGCGCGAGAGATGGATGTAGTCGAACTCCAGCGGGAAGGCCAGCTTGGGCAGCAGCATGCCGGTGAAGACCACCGCGCCGCCCATCACTGACAGCACCAGCGGGAAGGCATCGCCCATCTTGACGGTGATCTCGGCCGCCATGCGGTCCAGCGCAGCCTGGACTTCCTCGGCGGAGACGATTTCTTCGGAGTTGGCCCACAGCTCGCGGGCCTGTACGGCGCTCATCATGATGTCTTTCCTGGTCTTTTGCGGGGGAGGCGGATCGCGTGCCGATCTTACCGGTACCTAGCGGTTGAAGAGGCCCTTCATGCCGCCCTTCATCGCGCCCATCTGGCGCATCATCTTCATCATGCCGCCGCCCTTGAGCTTCTTCATCATGGATTGCATCTGGTCGAACTGGTTGAGCAGGCGGTTCACTTCCTGCACCGGCACGCCGGCGCCCGCGGCGATGCGGCGCTTGCGGCTGGCCTTGATCAGCTCGGGCTTGGCGCGCTCGGTCGGCGTCATGCTGTTGATGATGCCTTCCATGCGGGCCACCTGCTTTTCCGCCTGATCCATATTGGCGCCCTGCGCCTGCTGGGCGAACTGCGCCGGCAGCTTGTCGACCAGGCTGGCCATGCCGCCCATCTTCTTCATCTGGCCGATCTGCGCCTTGAAGTCTTCCAGGTCGAAGTCGCCGGTCTTCTTGATCTTCTTGGCCAGCTTCTCGGCCGCTTCCATGTCCACGCCGCGCTGGGCTTCCTCGACCAGCGCGAGGATGTCGCCCATGCCCAGGATGCGCTGGGCCATGCGATCGGGGTAGAAGGGCTCGAGGCCGTCGAGCTTTTCGCCGACGCCGACGAACTTGATCGGGCGGCCGGTAATGTGGCGCACCGACAGCGCCGCGCCACCGCGGGCATCGCCGTCCAGCTTGGTCAGCACCACGCCGGTCAGCGGCAGGGTGTCGTTGAAGGCCTTGGCGGTATTGACCGCGTCCTGGCCGAGCATGGCGTCGACCACGAACAGCGTTTCGGCGGGCTTCAGCTCGGCGTGCAGGGCGGCGATTTCCTGCATCATCAACTCGTCGATACCCAGCCGGCCGGCCGTGTCGACGATCAGCACGTCGTGGTAGTGCTTGCGTGCCCAGTCCACCGCCGCGCGGGCGATGTCGACCGGCTTCTGGTCGGGCTGCGACGGGAAGAAGTCAGCGCCGACTTGCTCGGAAACGGTCTTGAGCTGGGCGATAGCGGCGGGGCGGTAGACGTCGCACGAGACCGTCAGCACCTTCTTCTTCTTGTTTTCCTTGAGCCACTTGGCCAGCTTGCCCACGGTTGTGGTTTTACCGGCACCCTGCAGGCCGGCCATCAGGATGATGGCGGGCGGCTGCACGGCAAGGTTCAGCTCGGCTTCCTTGTTGTTGCCGCCGGCGGCTTCCGCGCCGCCGATCACGGCAGTCAGCTCGCGCTGCACCACGCCGACCAGGGCCTGGCCCGGGGTGAGGCTGGTGACGACCTCCTCGCCCAATGCCTTTTCCTTGACGCGGGCGACGAATTCGCGCACGACCGGCAGCGCCACGTCGGCTTCGAGCATGGCAAGGCGCACTTCGCGCAGCATCTCGGCGGTGTTGGCCTCGGTCAGGCGCGCCTCGCCGCGCATGGTCTTGACCACACGCGCCAGGCGTTGAGTGAGATTGTCCAGCATGGCAGGAATTGGGGGAGAGGTCGGAGCAGGGCTCGGAGAAAAATCGGGGCAGGACCGGCTCACGCGGGGGCCTGGAGCACCGGATCAACCGGCCGCCACCGTCCGTGGGCACTAAGGTAAACTGCGTAAATGGTCATTGTACTGTATGCCCTCACGGCACTTCTCTATTGCGGCCTGGCCTGGCACGGCTGGGCCACGCGCCATCCGGTCGCGACCGCGGCCGGCCAGGCAGGCGGCGGCGGCTCGGCTGTGCTCGTTGCTTCCGGCCCCGGCGGCCCGGGCGGCGGAATCCCCCCGGCGGGCGGCGCGCACGGCGAAGCGCGCCCGGCCTGGTGGCACGTGCTGATGCTGGCGGCGCTGGCCAGCCACGGCATGCTGCTGCATGAAACCATCTTCCCGGCTGAGCGCATGGTGTTTGGCTTTGCCTTCGCGCTGTCGGCCATGCTGTGGCTGGGCGTGGGCATCTACTGGATCGAGAGCTTCTTCTTCTCACTGGCGGGTCTGGGGCTGATCGTGATTCCGGTGGCGCTGGTCGCCAGCCTGTTGCCGCTGGCCTTTCCCGGCTCGCAGATCCTGGGCTACGCGGCGCAGCCGCTGTTCAAGCTGCACTTCATCATCGCCAACGTGGCCTACGGGCTGTTCACGCTGGCGGCCTTCCACGCCTTCCTGATGCTGCTGGCCGAACGGCGCCTGCACGGCTTCCGCCACGTGCCGGCGCGGCCGAGCGAGCCGCAGCCCAGCCAGTGGCTGGGGCGCTGGCTGGACCTGCTGCCGCCGCTGCTGACGCTGGAGAAGCTGCTGTTCCGGCTGATCGGCGCCGGCTTCGTGCTGCTGACGCTGACCATTGCCTCGGGGCTGCTGTTCTCCGAGGAACTGTTTGGCCGCGCCTTCCGGCTCGACCACAAGACCGTGTTTGCGCTGATCTCGTGGGCCATGTTCGGCGGCATCCTGGCCGGACGCATCTTCCGCGGCTGGCGCGGCAAGGTGGCGCTGCGCTGGGTCATCGCCTCGTTCGGCATCCTGCTGCTGGCCTATGTCGGCAGCCGCTTCGTGATCGAAGTCGTGCTGCACCGCATCTGAACTGCCATGGCACGTATCCTGATCCTGCTGGCCGTGGTGCTGGGTGTGTTCTGGTGGCTGCGCGTCCGCGCCGAGGCCCGGCTGGCCCAACAGCGCGCGCAGCAGCGCGCGCGCGAAGCCAGTCAACGCGCCGCCGCCGAGGCCGCCGCCCCTGCCGCGGCCGAGCCGATGGTCCAGTGCGCGCACTGCGGTGTACACCTGCCGCAAGGCGAGGCCATTGCCTGGCGCGGCCTGCACTACTGCCGCCGCAGCCATCTCCCTGACGAAGCCAGCACCGGCACCACCGGCGGTCCCGGCGCATGACCGAACCGGCGCTGTCAGGCTGGCAGCGGCTGAACGCCTGGCGCGGCCTGGCGCAGCTGTGGCGCCAGGACGAACCGCCCGATTTCCACTGGCGCCTGCTGCGCTATTTCTGCTGGACCCGTGTGGCCGTGGGCCTGCTGCTGGTCGGCTACGCGCTGATGCAGCGCGGCGAGCCCCCGGCCGTCGCCGCAGCCTTGCCGTTTGCGCTGGGCGCGGTCGAGCATGCGGCGGCCATGACGGTCGCGTTGCCCTACCTGGTGATCGCGCTGGCGATGCTGGCCGGCACGCTGTGGCGCCGGCACTTCCATCTGCGCGTGCGCGTGCAGGTGCTGGCCGACCTGGCGCTGCTGGCTCTGGTCTACCACGTGCTGGCGCGGCACGGCACCCACGCGCAGGCCGACGGCCTGGCCATGATCTTCCTGCTGCCGGCGCTGGAAGCCGGGGCCCTGACCAGCCTGCTGTTCGCGCTGTTCGCCGCGGCGATCTCCGCGCTGGTGGTGATGAGCGGGCCGTTCACCCACACCATCCTGCTGCGCCAGGCCGATGCCGGGCTGCTGGGCTCGGGTCTGTTCGGCCTGGTGTTCATGATCGCCGCGCTGCTGATGTATATGCTGGCCAACCGCCAGATCGCGCAGGAACGGCTGGCGCTGGCGCGCGAGCAGGAGCTGCGGTTGCAGCAGCTGGTCAACCGGCTGATGGTCAACGACATGCAGGACGGCGTGATGCTGGTGCGCGCCAACGGGGCGGTGGTGGCGGCCAACCCGGCGGCGGTGGTGCTGCTGGGCGTGCAGCCGCATGAACGGATCTATTCGCGCCGGCTCGGTGGCGCTGCAGGGCAGGGCGCCAGCGGTGGCGACGCCGTCTTGTTCGACCTGCGCCGCATCCCGCGCCTGCAGCCGCTGATGGAGATGCTGCGCGACTGGCTGCGCAGCAAGGACGATGTGCCGCGCATCCTGCAGCTACTGCCGATGGCGTCCGGCACCGCGCTGGCCGACGGCACCATGCAGCACACGCGGCTGCGGCTGCGCTTCGTGCTGCCGGGGCTGGCCGGGCTGCGCTCGACGCTCGCGCACGGCCGCACCGTCCCGACCGCCCTCGATACCGCCGCCTGGAACGAACTCTCGCCCGAAGCCGCCGCACGCCTGCGCCTGGCCATCGCCCAGAACGAGGCCATGGCCTGGTCGCAGGAAGACGAGGCGCTGCTGCGCAGCGAGATGCGCGACACCGTGCTGGTCCATATCGAAAGCTGGGAACGCATCGCCGAACAGGTGCAGCAGGAAAAGCTGGCCGCGATGGGCCGGCTGGTGGCCAGCATCGCGCACCAGATCCGCAACCCGCTGGCGGCGATCAGCCAGGCCAGTGAGCTGTTGGCCGATTCGGGCAGGCGCGAGCCCGGCGTGCCAGACAGCGGCGGCGCCGACGTCGACATCGACGCCCGCCTGCTGCGCATCATCAACGACAACGTGCGCCGGCTCGACCAGGTGGTGTCCGACGTGCTGCAGATGTCGCGCCGCCCGCGCACCGGCCGCAGCACCGTGCACCTGGCGCAGGCGCTGCCGGAGATCGTCGAGCGCTGGCGGCTGGAAATGCGCTCGCGCCGCCCGCACGCCGGCGAGACCCGCCAGGCGGGCCGCGCCGACATCAACGCCAACGCCATCCGGCTGACGGTGGACGTGGCGCAGCCGGTGGTGTTCGACGCCTCGCAACTGCAGCAGGTCCTTGGCAACCTGCTCGACAACGCCTGGCGCTACTGCAGCCGCCTGCCGGGCTCGATCCGGCTGCTGGCGCACGCGCTGGACCAGCACCATGCCGAGCTGATCGTCTGGAACGACGGCGCCGAGGTCTCGCGCGACCACCAGCGCAGCCTGTTCGAGCCGTTCTTCACCAGCAACGCGCAGGGCACCGGGCTGGGCCTGTTCATGGCGCGCGAGCTGTGCGGCGCCAACGACGCGCAGGTGCGCTACGGCGCCGTGTCGCTGCCGGCGCTGATCGAGCGTACCGGCGTGCTGGCCCCGGCCGCGCGCGATACACTGCCGGCCAAGGCCTTCGTGCTGACGCTGCGCATCGAGACCGCGGACGCGGCCGCGGCCTGAGCCGGCTCAACCTGACCCACCTCCGATCCACCCCGATTCCTTTCCCATGCCACCCCGAATGTCCAGCGCGCCCGATCCTATCCTCGTCATCGACGACGAGGCCGACCTGCGCGAGCTGCTGGATATCTCGATCCGCCGCATGGGGCATGACGTGGTGCTGGCCGGCTCGCTGGCCGAGGCGCGCGAGAAGCTGGCGCAGCGCCGCTACAGCCTGGTGCTGACCGACATGCGGCTGGGCGACGGACTCGGCATCGAGATCGTGCGGCAGCTTTCCGCCGCGCCCGAGCGCGTGCCGGTCGCGGTCATCACCGCCTACGGCAGCGCCGACAACGCGGTGGAGGCGCTCAAGGCCGGCGCCTTCGACTACATCGCCAAGCCGGTATCGCTGGAACAGCTGCGCAGCCTGGTGCTCAACGCGCTCGGCCGCCAGCAGCGTGACAGCGATGCCGCCGCGGCCGACCCCGCCGCCGATCGCGCCGCCGCCTTGCTGCCCGGCCACTCCGCCGCCATGCAGGAGGTGCGCCGCTCGCTGTCGCGGCTGGCGCGCAGCATGGCGCCGGTGGTGATCAGCGGCGAATCCGGCAGTGGCAAGGAGCGCGCCGCGCGCGCCATCCATGCGACCAGCGCCCGCGCCGCGCACCCCTTTGTCGCGGTCAACTGCGGCGCCATCCCCGAGAACCTGATGGAGTCCGAGTTCTTCGGCTACGTCAAAGGAGCGTTCACCGGCGCCGACGGCGAGCGCGGCGGTTTCTTCCAGGCTGCCAACGGCGGCACGCTGATGCTCGACGAAGTGGCCGACCTGCCGCTGCCGATGCAGGTCAAGCTGCTGCGCGCGCTGCAGGAGCGGCGCGTGCGCAAGATCGGCGCCAGCCGCGAAGACGCCGTCGACGTGCGCGTGATGTGCGCCAGCCACAAGGACCTGGCGGCGATGGTCGCGGCCGGCCAGTTCCGGCAGGACTTGTATTACCGCCTCAACGTGCTGGAACTGCGCATGCCCACGCTGCGCGAGCGCAGCGAGGACATCCCGGTGCTGGCGCGCGCCATCCTGGACCACCTGGCGGTGCGCTACGGGGACCCGCGCCCCAAGCGGCTGTCGCCGGCGGCGCTGGACCGGCTGGCCGCCTACCGCTTCCCCGGCAACGTGCGCGAGCTGGAGAACCTGCTCGAGCGCGCCTATGCCTTTGCCGAGAGCGAGCAGATCGAGGTCGCCGACCTGGGCCCGCTGGAAGCCGGCGCCGAGCGCGCCGGGCTGATGCACGCGCCGGCGCCCGCCATGGCGCCGGCGGCCCACTACGCTCCTTGGGCCGCGGGGGGCATGTGGCCGCCCGTGCCGCCTACGGCGGTCCCGTCGCCGGCCCCCGCCCCGGCACCGGAGCCCGCACCGCCTGCCTCGGCCGCCGCCGCTCCGGAACCCGAAACCGACGGCGATCCGGTGGATCGCGCCTGTCGCGGCATCGTCTTCCCGATCGACCTGCCGGCGCGGCTCGAAGCCGTGGAGCGCGAGCTGATCCTGCAGGCGCTGGCACAAACCAACTTCAACCGCACCGCGGCGGCGCCGCTGCTGGGCCTGAACCTGCGCCAGCTGCGCTACCGCATCCAGCAGCTGGGCATCCGCGAGGCCATGGACGCCGCTGACCGCGGCGCCGCCGAGGGTGCGGGCGAGAACGCGGCCGAGGGCACGTCATGACCACGCCCCCCACGCCCGCGCTGCCCGCATTGCCAGAACGCAGCCGCCACTACCTGCCCGACGCCGACGGCTGGGTCCCCGCCGCGCGCCGCGTGCCGTCTCCCAATTTTGACGAGCGCCCGGCCGGCATCCCGGTCGACCTGGTGGTGCTGCACAACATCAGCCTGCCGCCGGGCCAGTTCGGCAGCGGCGACATCGAAGCCTTCTTCCAGAACCGGCTCGACCCGGACAAGCACCCGTTCTTCGCCACCATCCATCAGGTGCAGGTGTCCGCTCACTTCCTGATCACCCGCCAGGGCGAGCTGGTGCAGTTCGTGCCGTGTACGCTGCGGGCCTGGCATGCGGGGCAATCGGACTTTTTTGGCCGGGCGCGCTGCAATGACTTTTCCATCGGCATCGAGATCGAAGGTTGCGACGACCTGCCGTTCACGCCGGCCCAGTACGACACCGTGACCGCGCTGGTGCCGGCGCTGCTCGCCACCTACCCGGTGCGGGCGATTGCCGGCCACAGCGACATCGCCCCGGGGCGTAAGACCGATCCCGGCCCGCATTTCGACTGGGCGCGCTTTGCCACAGAAGCGTCATTGCCGTCGGGTATGCTGCCGTATCGTTGCGGCCCGGCGACCGATCCGGGTGACTGATTCGTAACGTCTACTACCACGCCAGCGCGCCCCGTCCTGGCGCACATGCCCCATGCCGGCGAGGGGCTATCGCACCGTCGCAACAATCAAAAAAATTTTTCAAAAATGTGCGGTTGCGAACGGTTTGGCCGAAACCCTTGCGAGTATTAGCCTCGCGGGCATGTGGCGCCGCCGCATCCGTCGCATCGATCCCGAAAAAGCGCTTGTCAAGACTGGTCATTCGGATTCGTTTCACTATACTTAGCCCAGTTTTCAGTAGTACCCACTATATCTAGTAGTCAAACCGGGGAGCCGGCCCAGGTGTGAGGTGGCCGTCGCGCAGTCTGCGACACCGTCTTGCCGCCACCGCGGGGCCAGCGCATCACAAGAGTCCCTGGCGAAATGTTCACGCAGAGGCAGTTTGTCCATGCCCGGTCCAGGCCGGGCGGATGTTCTTTCCGCCGCATTTCGCCAGGGACTCTTTTGTCTCTTATTTCCAGGGTAAAAACAGGAGTTCTCATGCAAACGGCCCAGAACGAAATCACCACGGGCGCGAGTGGCGCTGCAGGTATCGCACCGACCGCGCAGCAGACCCCCGCCAACGCCGCCAATACGAACTACCCGGATCACAAGATCATTCGTCGCAACGGCGCCGTAGTGGCTTTCGAGCCGTCCAAGATCAACGTGGCCATGACCAAGGCCTTCCTCGCCGTGAACGGCGGGCAGGGTGCCGCTTCCGCGCGCGTGCGCGAAGTGGTCGAGCAACTGACCCAGAACGTGGTCCGCGCACTGCTGCGCAGCCGCCCCAACGGCGGCACCTTCCATATTGAAGACGTGCAAGACCACGTGGAACTGGCGCTGATGCGCTCGGGCGAGCATGAAGTGGCCCGCGCCTACGTGCTCTACCGCGAAAAGCGCAAGGACGAGCGCGCCCAGGCCAGCGCCCAGGCCGTGGCCCGCGTGCAGGAAGGCGGCTTCTCGGTCAATGTGACCGACGGTGGCATGACGCACGTGCTGGACATCGCTGCGCTGCATGCCCTGATCGACAACGCCTGCTCCGGCCTTGGCGATGCCGTCAGCGCCGAGCCGATCCTGAAGGAAACCCTGAAGAACCTGTACGACGGCGTGCCGATGACGCAGGTGTATGATTCCGCCATCCTGGCCGCGCGTACCCTGATCGAAAAGGACCCGGCCTACAGCCAGGTCACCGCCCGTATCCTGCTGCATACCATCCGCAAGGAAATCCTGGGCGCCGAAGTGACCCAGTCGGAGATGTCGGCCCGTTACGCCGAGTACTTCCCCAAGTTCATCGCCCGCGGCATCGAAGCCGAGCTGCTGGACGAAAAGCTGGCCACCTACGACCTGGCCCGCATGGGCGCCGCGCTGGACGCCCAGCGCGACTTCCAGTTCAACTACCTGGGCCTGCAGACCCTGTACGACCGCTACTTCCTGCATATCGATGAAACCCGCATCGAAATGCCACAGGCCTTCTTCATGCGCGTGGCCATGGGCCTGGCGCTGAACGAGAAGGACCGCGAAGGCCGCGCCATCGAGTTCTACGAGCTGCTGTCGTCGTTCGACTTCATGTCGTCCACGCCGACCTTGTTCAACTCGGGCACCCGCCGCTCGCAGCTGTCGTCGTGCTACCTGACCACCGTCTCGGACGACCTGGAAGGCATCTACGAAGCGCTGAAGGAAAACGCGCTGCTGTCCAAGTTCGCCGGCGGCCTGGGCAATGACTGGACCAATGTTCGCGCACTGGGCTCGCACATCAAGGGCACCAACGGCAAGTCGCAGGGCGTGGTGCCGTTCCTGAAGGTGGTGAACGACACCGCCGTGGCCGTGAACCAGGGCGGCAAGCGCAAGGGCGCCGTCTGCGCCTACCTGGAAACGTGGCACCTGGACATCGAAGAATTCCTGGAGCTGCGCAAGAACACCGGCGACGACCGCCGCCGCACCCACGACATGAACACGGCCAACTGGATCCCGGACCTGTTCATGAAGCGCGTGATGGAAGGCGGCGAATGGACGCTGTTCTCGCCCGCCACCTGCCCGGACCTGCACGACAAGGTCGGCAAGGAATTCGAGAAGGCCTACCTGGGCTATGAAGCCAAGGCCGCCAGCGGCGAACTGAAGCTGTTCAAGAAGCTGCCGGCGCTGCAACTGTGGCGCAAGATGCTGGGCATGCTGTTCGAGACCGGCCACCCGTGGATCACCTTCAAGGATCCCTGCAACATCCGCAGCCCGCAGCAGCACGTCGGCGTCGTCCACAGCTCCAACCTGTGCACGGAAATCACGCTCAACACCAACGAGAGTGAGATCGCCGTCTGCAACCTGGGCTCGGTCAACCTGGTCGCCCACCTGGCCAAGCAGGCCGACGGCACCTACGCGCTGGACCACGCCAAGCTGCAGAAGACCGTCCGCACCGCGATGCGCATGCTCGACAACGTGATCGACATCAACTACTACGCGGTGGACAAGGCGCGCAATTCCAACCTGCGCCACCGTCCGGTCGGCATGGGCATCATGGGCTTCCAGGACTGCCTGCACGTGCTGCGCACGCCGTATGCCAGCAAGGCCGCGGTGCAGTTCGCCGACACCTCGATGGAAGCGGTGTGCTACTACGCCTACCAGGCTTCGACCGAGCTGGCTGAAGAGCGCGGCCGCTACAGTACCTACGAAGGCTCGCTGTGGGACCGTGGCATCCTGCCGCAAGACTCGCTCAAGCTGCTGGCCGAAGAGCGCGGCGGCTACCTGGAAGTGGACCTGTCGAGCACCATGGACTGGGACGCGCTGCGCGCCCGCATCAAGCAGTACGGCATGCGCAACTCGAACTGCATCGCGATCGCCCCGACCGCGACCATTTCGAACATCATTGGCGTGTCCGCTTGCATCGAGCCGACCTTCCAGAACCTGTATGTCAAGTCCAACCTGTCGGGCGAGTTCACCGTGGTCAACGACTACCTGGTGCGCGACCTGAAGGAACGCGGCCTGTGGGACGAGGTGATGGTTGCCGACCTGAAGTACTTCGACGGCTCGCTGTCGCGCATCGACCGTATTCCGCAAGACTTGCGCGACATCTACGCCACGGCGTTTGAAGTCGAGCCGACGTGGCTGGTGGAGGCTGCTAGCCGTCGTCAGAAGTGGATTGATCAGGCGCAGTCGCTGAACATCTACATGGCTGGTGCGTCGGGTAAGAAGCTGGACGACACCTACAAGCTGGCATGGGTGCGCGGCCTGAAGACCACGTACTACCTGCGCACGATGGCTGCTACGCACGTGGAGAAGTCGACCGTGTCGCGCGGTTCGCTGAATGCGGTGTCGTCGGGCAGCGACAGTGGCTCGGCACTGGACGCAGCTGCCGCAACGGCCCCGGCGATGCCGGAAGCCGAAGGCGCGGTTTGCACGATGCGTCCGGGCGACCCCGGCTTCGAAGAGTGCGAAGCGTGCCAGTAAGTAACAAGTAGCACCCGATTTGCTCCCGGGGGCGAGTGTCAGCGCCACAAAGTAGCAAGTCACCCTCGGTTTGCTCCCCTCTCCCGCTTGCGGGAGAGGGGGGGTGGGCCAGAGCCTCCACGAAGTGCAACGGCCCCATCGCTGGCCACCCGCCAGCCACCACGAAATTCGGAGAATCACATCATGCTGAGCTGGGACGACGACGTTCAAGCCACCCCGCAAGCTGCCCCGCAGCCTGCCCTGCAACCCGCTGCTGCCACCACCACGGCCGACCAGCAAGGCGTCCTGCCGCCCGCCGCCACGCAGCCCGGCATCCTGGGCAACAACCCCAACGCCGCCGCCGCGCAAAGCAACCGCCGCGTCAACGCCGCCGACAAGCGCGTGATCAATGGCTCCACCGACGTCAACCAGCTCGTCCCGTTCAAGTACAAGTGGGCGTGGGAAAAGTACCTGGCCGGCTGCGCCAACCACTGGATGCCGCAGGAAATCAACATGTCCCGCGACATCGCCCTGTGGAAAGACCCCAACGGCCTGACCGAAGACGAGCGCCGCGTTATCAAGCGCAACCTCGGCTTCTTCGTCACCGCCGACTCGCTGGCCGCCAACAACATCGTGCTGGGCACCTACCGCCAGATCACTGCGCCGGAATGCCGCCAGTACCTGCTGCGCCAGGCGTTTGAAGAGGCTATCCATACGCACGCCTATCAGTACATCGTTGAGTCGCTCGGCCTGAACGAAGCCGAGATATTCAACGCGTACCACGAGGTGCAGTCAATCCGCGACAAGGACGAGTTCCTGATTCCGTTCATCGACACGCTGACGGATCCGTCGTTCAAAACCGGTACGCCGGAGAATGACCAGAAGCTGCTGAAGTCGCTGATCGTGTTTGCCTGCATCATGGAAGGGCTGTTCTTCTATGTGGGCTTTACGCAGATCCTGGCGATGGGGCGGCAGAACAAGATGACTGGGGCTGCTGAGCAGTATCAGTACATCCTGCGCGATGAGTCGCTGCACTGCAATTTTGGTATTGATCTGATCAATCAGATCAAGCTGGAGAATCCGCATCTGTGGACGGCGGAGTTCAAGGCTGAGATCACGGAACTGTTCAAGAAGGCTGTAGACCTGGAGTACCGCTACGCTGAGGACACGATGCCGCGTGGGGTGCTGGGGCTGAATGCGCCGATGTTTAAGTCGTATCTGCGGTTTATCTGCAATCGTCGGTGCCAGCAGATTGGGTTGGATCAGTTGTTCCCGAATGAAGAGAACCCGTTCCCGTGGATGAGCGAGATGATCGATCTGAAGAAGGAACGGAACTTCTTTGAGACGCGCGTTATTGAGTATCAGACGGGTGGGGCGTTATCTTGGGATTGATGGACTACTATTATTATTCCGACAGATTTTGAGGAAAATGGGAGCCGATCTGGTTCCCATTTTTTTTAAGTGATGGGCTTGCTGACGGCCCAACAATTACCTTTGCTCGCCTGGGGATTGCTTTCATAGCGCCGGTCGTAGTATCGATCAGGTGTCCATTCCCCGTACAGATTCCGCGCTTCGTTGAAGTTGGGGAAATTCCCGCTTGCTGACGCGACTTGCTGAGCGGAAAATGGACAAGCGTGCATTGCCGCATTCCAAGGCGCTCAGAACCGTTTCTCTGGCTCCTAAGCGGTAGCCCGCCCCACACAAGACGCGTCCCCTAAGCGCCGACCACCGTGACGTCCTCCGCCCCTTTGCGCAGCACCCGCCTGCACTTCGACCTAACCACCGTCCAGCTCTTCATCGCCGTAGCCGACCTTGGCAGCATCACCCGCGGCGCCGAGCGCCTCCACCTTGCCCCCGCCGCCGCCTCCCGCCGCATCCTCGAACTGGAAGCCCAACTAGGCGTCTCCCTCTTCGAACGCCTCCCCCACGGCATGGCCCTGACCGAAGCAGGCCGCGCACTCCTGGCCCACGCCCGCGGCATCACCCACACCGTCCAACGAATGCAGGACGACGCCGCCTCCTTCGTCGGTGGCGATCTGGGCGTAGTGCGGGTGGCAGCCCCAAAGTCCGCAGTCATCCAATTCCTCCCCTTCGACATCCAACGCTGCACCACTGCCTGCCCCGGCGTGCGCATCGACCTGCAGGAAATGAACAGCCTGGAAGTCCAGCAATCCCTGCGCCGCGGCACCGTCGACATCGGCATCTACGAAGGCAGCCTCGGCGTAGTCGACCTGCCGACCGAGCCCTACCGGACCGACCGGCTGGTACTGGTGGTGGCGCGCGGCCATGCCCTGGCCCGGCGCCGAAAGGTCTCGTCGGAGGACGTGCTGGACTGCGACCTGATGGTGCTCGGCGAGAGCTCGGCGATCTCGATCGGGCTGGAGCGGCTGGCCGAGGAGGCTGGCCGCGTGCTGCGCATGCGCATGCGCGTGGGCGGTTTCGACAGCATCGCCGCGCTGGTGGCGCAGAACCTGGGCGGCGGGGTGATGCCGGAGGCGATTGCGCGCGAGGTGGCGGGCGGCAGCCGCTTCGTCCGGCTGCCCATCGCTGAATCCTGGGCGCAACGCCAGTTTGTGCTGTGCCATCGGCCTCATGGCGCACTTTCCTCGGCAGCGCTCAGCGTGCTGGAGGTGCTTGCGCAAAACGCGAAACCTGAATCCCCAAAATAGCGATAGCCCGCGGCGGGTGCATTGCGGATGATGGCTCCATAACTACCAGGACGGAGACACGCAATGCAGCGCAGACAATTCATTTTGGCGGCACCAGCCGGACTGGCGATGCCCAGCCTCGTGCGCGCTGCGGACTTAGCCGGCCCGGTACGCATCGTGGTGGGCTTTGCCCCCGGCGGCGGCACGGACGTGCTGGCGCGCGTGATCGGGCAAAAGCTGGGCGTGATGTGGAACACCAGCGTGGTGGTGGAGAACAAGCCCGGCGCCACCGGTGCGATCGCCGCTGCCTATGTCGCCAAGCAGCCGCCTGACGGCACCACGCTGCTGATGGCGCATGTCAACAGCCATGCGATCGCCCCGGCGCTGCTGGACGTCAAGTACGACCCGCGCACCGACTTCACGCCGATTTCGATGGTGGGCGTCACGCCAAACATGCTGACCTGCCGTCCGGAACAGAAGGTGCGCAGCGTTTCGGACATCGTGGCGCTGTGCCGCCAGAAGCCTGGAAAGATTTCCTTCGGTTCGTCGGGCATCGGCTCGGCGCAGCACCTGGCGCTGGAGATGTTCCGGCTGCAGGCCAAGCTCGACGTGGTGCACGTGCCTTACAAAGGCTCGGGCCCGTTGGTGGCGGACCTGATCGGCGGCCAGATCGACTATGCGTTCGACACCATGACCGCCGCCACGCCCTTTATCCAGCAGGGCAAGGTGATCGCGATCGCGCAGACACGTCTGAAGCGCGCGGCCAGCCACCCCAACGTGCCGACGCTGGCGGAGTCCGGCTTTCCCGGCCTGGACGCGGCGTCGTGGTACGGACTGGTGGGTCCGAAGAACATGCCGCCGGCGCTGGTGCAGCGCATGAACGCGGACGTCAACCGCGTGCTGGCCATGCCCGACGTCGCCGAGCGGCTCAAGAGCTTCGGCGCCGAGGACTCCGGCGGCTCGAGCCAGCAGTTCGGCGCCTTTATTGCATCCGAGTCCACCAAATGGGCCAAGGTCGTGAAGGACGCCGGCGTGAAAGCTGAAAGCTGATGGCCAGGCGCCGTCGCGCCCACGCACGCCGCTTTATCGAATTTTCCAGGAAGCAACCGATGACAGATTTCAGCGATTCCCGCGCACAAGCGCCTGCATCCAACCTGCCGCTGGCCGGCGTGCGCGTGCTCGACGTCAGTCAGGTCATGGCGGGGCCTTATGCCTGCATGCTGCTGGCCGACCTCGGCGCCGACGTGATCAAGATCGAACCGCCCGATGGCGGCGACCAGACGCGCGGCTCGATGGGGTTCAAGATGAAGGGCTCGGACAGCATGGGCTTCCTCAACATGAACCGCAACAAGCGCAGCGTCACGCTGGACCTGAAGACCGATTCCGGCCGGCAGGTGCTGTATCGCTTGGCGGAATCGGCCGACATCCTGGTGGAGAACTATCGTCCCGGCGTGATGAAGCGTCTGGGGATCGACTACGAGACGCTCGCCAAGATCAATCCGAAGCTGGTCTACGTCAGCATCTCGGGCTTTGGCCAGACTGGACCGTGGGCCGGGCGGCCCGGCTTCGACCTGATGGCGCAGGCCATGTCGGGCGTGATGAGCGTCACCGGCTACCCGGGCGGCGCGCCGGTGAAGGCGGGCGTGCCGGTGGCCGATATCGGCTGCGCGCTGTTCGCGACCTACGGCATGCTTGCCGCGTACATCGGTGCCAAGGAGACGGGGAGGGGGCAGTACGTGGATGCGTCGCTGTTCGACTCCGCGCTGGCGTTCTCGGTGTGGGACACTTGCGAGTACTGGGGCACGGGCCGCGAGCCCGAGCCGCTGGGCACGGCCAACCGCATGAGCGCGCCCTACCAGGCGATGAAGGCCGCCGATGGTTACTTTGTGATGGGGGCCACCAACCAGAAGCTGTGGCAACTGCTGTGCAACACGCTCGACCGGCAGGACTTGCTCGCGGATGAGCGCTTTGCCACCGTGGCGCTGCGGCTGGCCAACCGGCCGGCACTGATCGCCGCGCTGGAGGAGACCTTCGCCAAGCAGAGCGCCGACTCATGGATCGAGCAGTTGCTCGAAGTCGGCATCCCGGCCGGCCCGATCCTGACCTACCCGCAGGCCTTCGACAGCGAGCATGGCCGGCACCGCCAGATGCGCATCGAGATCGATCATCCGATCGAGGGCAAGGTGCCAAACATCGGTTTCGCGGTGAAGATGGGCGGCACGCCGCAGCAGGTACGTCGTCCGCCGCCGCTGCTTGGCCAGCATACAGAAGAAGTCCTGGCCGAGTTGGGGCTGTCGAAGGATGAACAGCAGTCGCTGGCCGCGGCCGGCGCATTCGGCGCATGAACCCCGCGCTGCCGCCGGGAGGCGGTCAACCAGCGGCGAGCCAGCGCGAAGCCGGTCCGGGCAGCGACGGACAGGTCACGCTCACGATGCAAGGGCAGGTCGCGACGCTGACGTTCGACCGTCCGGCCGCGCGCAATGCGATGACGTGGGCCATGTACGAACAACTCGCCACGCACTGCCGCACGCTCGCCGCTGACGGCAGCGCGGGCGTGCGCGTGGTGGTACTGCGCGGCGCGGGCGGGGAGGCCTTTGTCGCGGGCACCGACATCGCGCAGTTCCAGCAATTCTCGAACGGGGATGATGGGGTTGCCTACGAAGCGCGCATCGACGAGGGCATCCGCCTTGTCGAACAGCTGCCGATGCCTACTGTGGCGGTCATCGAGGGCTGGGCGGTGGGCGGCGGCCTGGCCATCGCCACTGCCTGCGACTTCCGGGTGGCGACTCCCAAGGCCCGCTTCGGCGTGCCGATCGCGCGCACGCTGGGCAACACGCTGTCTGCGCTGAACCTCGCCAAGTTGCGCGCGGCCTGGGGACTGCAGCCGGTGCGGCGCATGCTGCTGCTGGCGCTGATCCTGGATGCCGACGCCGCACTGGCCTGCGGCTTTCTCGAGGGCGTGTACGCCGCAGAGGCGCTGGACGCCGAGGTCGCTTCGCTATGCGACCGGCTCGCCGCGCTGGCGCCTGTCACCCAGACGGTCGTCAAGGAGGCGTTGCGGCGCCAGACTGTGGAGGCCGTGGCCGATACGGATGACCTGGTGCGGTTGTGCTACGGGAGCGAAGACTTCCGGGAAGGAGTGGAAGCGTTTGTGAGCCGGCGGTCGCCGGTGTGGAAGGGCAGTTGAATGTAGGGGGATTGGAGCGGTCGAAGGCCGCTCCAGCTGTTCAGGCCTCCGCCTTGCCGGCCCGCATGACGTTTCCCGAAGGCGTAGCCGGCATCGACCCGGCCGGGCAGGGGGACGGCGCAACGACTGTTGCATAGTCCTGCAAGATCACCGTGAAATCAACGTCCTCGGAGTTGTATCGCTTGATCGGAATACCGGCGGAGGCAAGGACTTCGTTCTTTGGCCTGTCCCGCTTCTGGGCCCCCGCGCCCCGGTGCGAAGCGCCGTCCAGCTCGATGACGTAGAGCGGCCGCATGGTATTGCGCTCGCACACCAGGTAATCGACGTACTTCTGCGCAAAGAGATTCCGTGCCGCCTGTGCCTTTCCGCGATGCTGCACGAAGGCCGACATCGCAACTTGCGGGAAGACATGGGCGCCTCTCAACGCCGTCGACAATCGCACATAGAGATGGATCTCGTCTTGCCGCATGAACGGCGTCCGGCGCGCGAATTCGAAGCCTTTTGGCGCTGCGCCTACCTCTCGCCCTCAGTATCTGAAGCGCCAGCAGGACCATTACAGCAAAGAGAGGGATAAGCCATGAAATACGCCTTCACCCTCAAATACCAACTGTCGCCAGACGACAACGATCCTGACACGCTGGTAGAACGCTTGTACGAAGCAGGATGCGACGACGCAATTGCAGGCACAGGTCTGGCAGGTCGGATTGCGCTGGCCTTCGACCGCGAAGCCGAGTCCGCCAGCGCCGCCATCCTGGGCGCCCTGGCCGACGCCAGGCGTGCAATGCCGCCACCCTGATCGAAGCCGCCCCCGATCTCGTCGGCCTGACAGATATCGCCGACATCGTCGGCATGTCCCGCCAGAACATGCGCAAGCTGATGCTCGGCCATCCCGAATCCTTCCCGCCGCCAGTGCACGAAGGCAGCAGCGTCCTGTGGCACCTGCGGGATTTGTTGGTGTGGCTGCAACAGCGGGACTACGAGATCGATCCCGGGCTCATTGAGGTGGCGGAAACGGCCAGGTGAATCTCGCGAAGAACGCTAGCCTGGCGATTCCTGCGATGAAGCGTGAGTTGCGCGCGCTCCTGGCATAAGGGCAACGTACCAAGCGACTGCCGCGGCTTTTTATGCTGCTCGCTCAACCCTCTCCCAACTCATCGCCCAGCCATACAACGCAATACACCCAAACACAAGCATCGTAGGCCCGAACACAAACGACAGCAGCGGCATCATCAACAACGAGCAGGACACCATCAGATAAACATGCAACGCCAGCTGCATCGGCACCGCGATCACCACAAACACTAGCGTAAGCAGCGTCAGGAATATCTTCTTCGGCCACGAGAAGTCAAAGATGTAGTAGACCAGCGCATGCCCCCACGGCAGCAGGAACAAGAAGCTGGCGCACGTCTTCACGCCGTTGTCGACATATCTGCTGGCCGTGTATGGAAAACTTTGCGGCGCCACCGCGAAGAACAGCAGCGCCGTAGCCTGGATGAACACGGCGAACAGCAGGAAATACCGCAGCGGCAGGTACTGGTCCCGTATCCGAAACGTCATCAGGCAAATGGCAAGCGTGCCGATCAGCGTTATGCACCAGGTCAGCACGTCTGGCGTCGGGGCAATGACATTGGTGTAGGGCAGGTTGAAGTCGAACCACGCCACCCGCGTCAATTGTTCACTGACGCTGCCCTCGATGCCGAGCCTGTCGATCCAGAAGCGCAGCACCGCCGCCCACAGCCCGCTGATACGGTCGCGCAGCAACCATTCGGCCAGATTGAACGCCACCGGCACCAGCAGGATCCCCGCGAGCGCGGGGACGGACAGGGTCAGGTGGTCCAGCGAACGATGCCGGGCCAGGCACAGGACGGTCAGGCCAAGGGCGTCGCTCTGGTCGCGTGTGGCAGCAGTGTGTCCGGTAGGGTGCGTCATGGCTAGAACTCGGCGAAGAACCCGATTTCCGCTTGCTTGCGGTTGTAGGACGGGTTGTCGTAGTAAATGGCGCGCAGGTTGATGCCGTAGCGCTTGGTGAACCATTTGCGCCAGGTCAGCGAGACCTCATGGCTGTTGAAGTCGCTCAGCAGGGCCTGCTCGCCGGTGAGCTGGTAGGCTTCGCTGCCGCCGTCGTATTTCAGCGTGATGAACTGGTCCTTGTCGCGGCCGTAGGTCACGGCGACTATGCCGCGATTGGAGCGGATATTGCCCGGATCGCTGCGGTTGAGCCGCGCGCCGAGCTGGATGATCCAGGGGGCGTCGAAGTAATAGGTCAGGCCGAGCAGCAAGGTCTTGTCGGTATAGACCTCCTTGGCGCGGTAGTAGGTGAAGCCGACGCTCGCGACCAGGTTCTTCTTCTCGAGCAGTTTGCGGAACAGTATGCCGTCGACCCGGAACTCGGGCAGGAAGAAGCCGCCCGCGCTGGTGCCGGCGCTCAGGAAGCCGTACCAGTTCTCGTCGAAGGTGCGGGTGTAGCCCAGCCCGAAGAACGTGCCCTGGTCGCCGAAGTGGCTCTGGTGGCTGATTTCGCCGGTCACGTAGTCTTTCGGGGTGATGTTGACCCCGCCTCGCAGGTACTGGTCGTTCCAGTTGGCATTGTCGCCGGTGAGGTTGGCGTGGCCGAGACCGCCTTCCACGAAACCCGTAAGCAAGGGGACGAACGTCCTTGGTGGGGTGGCTTCTGCCTGGGCGCGGACATCGGTGGCGGCAAGCAGTGCCAGCATGCCCAGCAGGGGCAGGGCACGAGCGCCGTGGGTTCTGGTTTCCGAGAGCTTCGCCATGCGTATCCTGTCGATCTTCTGGTCGATGTCGCCCGGAGGGGCCCGTCAGGACGCTCCGGCCCGCAAGCTGCTGTTAAACCATACACTGCTTCGCGGCGATCAGTCGATAGTGGTTCGCTCGGTGGTGACGTGTGTTGCATGTCTTCGCCCGATCTGGTGCAAATCAGCGACACCGCAAGCCTGGCGGAGGCGGCGCAATCGCCTGCTCAGGACTCAGCCGCGACTCGAACGCCAGGTACAGTGCCTCCTCCAGGACATTCCAGTGCTTGCCATGCCGGAACTGGATGGAACGCAGGCGCCAGCACGCGATGGCGTCCTTGTCTCCCATCTTGTCGGCGACCAGGGCCACCAGCCCCCAGGGGAAATCGACTTCGGACATCTGCAGCCAGGCCCAGCGGTTCTCTTTCATCCATAACTGGTAAGCGACGGCATGGGGCCGGCCGGCCGGCTGGATATCGCCCAGGATGGGGAAGATCTGCGCTACGGCGTCGGGGTAGAACTCGAACTGCTCGCGTGGCTGGGTGCTGACCAGGTAGCCCTGGTTAGGGCGCCAGAACACGCGCAGGATGTCCTTGTCGAGCTGTTCGGCCTTGCGCCTCCATCCGGCGGCGCCTACGGCGTCTCCGTGGCGCTGGCGATAGTTGCTGGCAGCCTTGAAGGCGCTTGAGACTTCCACGTTGTCCATCAGCAGGCCCACCGGGAGCTTGGCCGAGATGTAGTAGACGCCGGAGCCCGGATCGCGCAGTTTGTCCAGGTACCGGCTGGCCTTGTCGAAGCTGGCCTGCCACGCCGGCGGCATGCCCTTCGGCGGCGCGCTGCGGACCAGCAGCTCCATCCAGGCCGCCATCAGCGCGTCGTCGGCATCAGCCTCCTGGCAGGACATGAAGCGCTGGCCCTTCATGCAGTAGCGGTCGAAGCGGCCGTCGGCGTGCTGGCGCGGCAGCAGCCATGCGATCCAGCGGGTTGCGGCAGTTCTGGTGGTCATGCCCGCGTCCTGTGCGGCCAGCAGTGCCTTGGCCGCAAAGTATGGATCGATCGAGTCGCCGGCGAAGTAGGTCGTGATCGCCCCGTCGGGATGCTGGTAGTCGGTCAGCGTGAGCTCGGCAGCGCCCGCCGGCTGGTGGACGTATGTGGCAAGGATCAGGAGCAGCGCGAGCAGTGTTTTCATGGTGGGCAAGGGCGCGTTATGGGGTGGCTACGTGACTATCGGGTACGACCCTTCCAACCTCCGGGGCGCATGCCGCGCCATAAACCACCGTGCCAACCCGCACGTGGAGCACCGGCGCCACCACGGTGGTGCGCTTGTTCGCGGCGCCGATCGTGCTGCGCGCCCCGACATCGATCTCGCGCTCGGAAGCCACCGGCCCGGCGATGACGCATTCGCGGGCCACGGAAATGGCGCCACCTGCGATCAGTGCGCCGTCGATGCGCACCCGTGAGCCCAACCAGATGCAGCCGCTTGCCTTGATGCTGCCGATAATGCGCGCGCCGGAGCCGATCCACAAGTCGCCATGCACGACAAGGTCGCCGCGATACAGGGTGCTGGCGGGAAACGTCAGATCATGCGTTACCAGCCAGCGGCCGTTCGAGGCTTCGGGGGGATTCAGCACGGCATGCGCCCAGTCTCCCCCAGGCGGGGCGGTGGCGTCCATGTCGGGGGGCGCTGCCAGGTGACGCGCCCCGAACCCGATCACCGCCGCGCTGACCGAGGTGAATTCGCAGTCGTCTTCGAGACGAATGGAGTAGAGGGCAGAGAGCGGTCCGCGCAAGCGGCACTGCGGCTCGACATGAACACTGCGTGCGTGCGCCCAGCGCTGCAGTTCGCTGCCGCTGCGCATCAGGATCTCGCCTTCGGACAAGAGCACCTGCAGGCGATTCCTCCGGCCGGTGGAGATACCGCGCCGGCCGTAGATGTCCCTTGAAAACGTATAGCTGTCCGGAAGCACCAGTGAGCCGCTGGTGACGATGGTGCGCGCACAGACGCCGATGAACGCCTCCGCCGCCGTCGGCATGAATGTGCCTGTCACGTGGACCACAGGCCGCAAGGCGCTGACCGGATGCGCCAGGCCACGCAGGCCGGAGTTCTCGTCCTGCCGCTCGACCATCGCACGAAACACCGCGGCCACGGCCGCGACATCCAGCGTGTGTTCGCTATCGATCGCCAGCGGCCGGACGTCGCTCCGGCGCCGCCATTCAAGCACCGCCGGCACCAGCGGCAACCCGAAGACCAGCATGGTGAGGAGGCCAAGCAGCAGGGGCCACATGCTCAGCTCCTCTGGCGATAACGCGTGGTCTTGTCCCACCGCAGTTCGCGGCGGAGCAGGTAATCGAAGGCGACCTGGCTGAGGATGGCGCGCGACACGGTCAGCATGCTGACCAGGAAGCCGAAATAGTTCAGCGGCAGCAGGCGGATGCGTTCGCGGCTGCCGTCCAGGTACACGGCGGCGGCGATTTCGAAGAAAGCGGCAAAATTGCCGAGCGTCCCGTACGACATCAGCGCGAACAGGATCACCGCTTCACCGAACAGCGGCAGGCCGCCGGCATAGAACAGCAGGATCGCCAGCAGCCAGCCGAACAGCATCAGCGGCGCCATCATGTAGATGCCGAGCAGCGCCACGCCGTCGATTTTCTCGAACAGCCCGTGATTGCGGCAGACCGCCATCTTCCAGCCGTGCCGATAGAGCGCCTGGTTGTGGCCCTTGGTCCAGCGCATGATCTGACGCACCCGCACGGGCCAGGTCTCGGGCACCTCTTCATAGCACTCCGACCAGTTCTGGTAGACCGTCTTCCAGTTGGCCAGCAGCAGCCGGTAGGTCAGGTCGGTGTCTTCGGCCAGCACATCGTCATGCCAGCCGCCGGCGCTTTGCAACGCCCGCATCCTGACGCCGCCGACGGTGCCGCCGTACTGTGGCACCAGGTTCAGGTTCATGCGGGCCTGCTGGTCGACCTGATAGCCGCCCGAGCGCTCCAGGTCGAGCAGCCGCGTCAGCAGGTTGCTGCCCGCGTTCATCGGCACCACGCGGCCCATGGTTGCGCCCACCTCGGGATCGAAGAAAGGCGCCACCAGTTGCTTGAGCAGGCCCACCGGGGGCAGGTAGTCGGCATCGAAGACGACGATGATGTCGCTGGCGACGGCGTCGCTCGCATCCTTGAGCGCGGCCGCCTTGCCCGGCTTGCCGCCGGTGCGGTGGAATGGCGTGATGCGTCCCGGGTACTGCTGCACGAGGTCGTCGATAATCTCGCGGGTGCGATCGCAGGAGCGGTCGTTGACGGGCATGATGGTGAGTCGGTCGACCGGATAGTCCGCGTGCAGCAGGCATATCAGCGAGCCGGCGATCACGGCCTCTTCGTTGTGCGCGGCGACCAGCACGGTCAGGCTTGGCCAGTCCGCGACGTCGATGTCCAGGTAAGGATGGCGCTGCCTGCCGAACAGCCGGTTCAGCGTGAACATGTAGTGGCGCACGGCATAGAAGATCACCAGGCCGACGATCAGCAACAACATGGCCGTCAGCGGCGGCACCATCGCCTGCGCGTCCGCCCGCTCGGGCGGCGTGGGCGCCCGCTCCGGCAGCGGCGTGAGCGCCGGTGGCTTGGTCCAGGCGGGCGGGCGCAGTGCCGGGTCCGTGCGCGGGGTCTCTTCCAGCGTGTCCGGCGACGTCATTGTCAGTTCCACCGCTGCGCCTGGCGGTGCGGCGGCAGCGTGGGCCATGAGCTTGGGCAGCGCTTTAGGGGCGGCTTCCGGAGCTCCGGATCCGCGGGCGAAGGCCACTCCCCTCAGGGGAGTTTCCGTGGCCTTCGCTTCGGGCGCGGGCATGGTGAAGACCAGCAACCCGCTCAGTGAGACGAATAGGCGATACGCCAGGCGCATGCTCAATGACCTCCATCTTTGTTTAAATCTTGGAGGCTGGCCGTGCTCCCCCAGCCAGCCCCTGCGCATTACAGCTTGCCGGCGACGAATGCCAGCGAGGTGCCTCCTTGCGATGTCACGATCCAGTTGGCCGAATCCCATGTCACCGTGGCGAGTCCCTGCGTCACCACCGGCTGGGCATAGCCGGTGCGCGGCAGCACCCACGCCATGTCGGTCAGGTCGGTCGGGTGGCTGGCCTGGAACGACCATGCGTTGCCGGTATCGGTGGCCTGCCAGGTGGTCTGCTGGCGCCGCTGGCTGAATTGCGCCAGCGTATCCATCGTGTACCAGTTGAACAGTCCGCTTGCCTTCACGTTGTCAGCCTTGTTGAAGATGACGTTGAGCGTCTTCGGGTATTGGATAGCGCCCGCCGGGTGCATGTAGATCAGCCGGCTGGTGCGGTTTTTCGCCACGAAATCGATGAGCTGCCGGTACCAGGTGTTGATGTCGGCCACGGGCACGTTAAATTCCTCGAACTCCTCGAACGTCGCGTACTGCCCGAACGGCATCACCGGGAAGGCGCGGATGGTGTTGTTCGACAGCACACCATCGCGATAGCTGCGCGTCGGCGCCATCCCGGTATGGCCCAGGAAGTAGTAGCCGGTGTTACCGTTGGCTTCGAGCCAGTTGAGCGACCACTGCGGCGTATTGCCTTGCGGCGCGGAGTACTCGACCGCGGCGCGTCCGGTCACGCCTTCCACGCTCTGCTTGTTCAGCACCAGGTACTGTTCGAAGGTGGACTGGTTGGTCTCGCTGGCGTTGCTACCCCAGTAGTCGTGGATCCATCCGCCATGGCTGCCGATCTTGTGCCCCTTCGATTGCAGGGACAGCATCAGATTCTTTGCCGAAGTGTTCTGCGACAGGTTGACGCCCTTGGCGTCGCCGAAGTTGATCTGGTCAGGGCCCGCAGTCACGGAAATGGAGAACGGGCTATTGCTATTGTCGAAGGTGCCCCAGGTATTCATTTCCACCGCGGGCGCGATCTGGTCGCCGGCGCATAAGTGCCAGTTCAGCACCAGCCCGCCGCGCGCCTTGGGCTGCGCCGAAAGCCGCGCTGTCTTCATCAGGTTGCCGCCGAAGTAGCGCAGGAAGCCGTGCATCAGCATGCCGTCGGTCTGTCCCTTCAGGTAGGCGAGCGGCAGGTTGACGAACAGCACGCTGCCTGAGCCGAAGTTGCGCAGCCCCGCCACCAGCCCGAAGTTTGGCGACGTGATCAGCGCGGAGCCGGTATAGGTGCCCTGCGTGACGAAGCTCGGATAGATCAGGAAGCCATAGACGTAGCCCGAGATGCCTTCGATGGGAGGGGTCGTGCTCGCGTCCCACACCATTGACTTGCCCGGCGGCACCTGCAGCGTCCTCAGCGTAGTGCCCAGGGCGGTGATCGGCCCCACTCCGATCATGTTGCCGAGCAGCTGGTCATAGAGCACGTAGTCGACGCCGGCAAGGTTGCTGAGCCGGCTCTTCTGCGGCGCGTAGAAGCCGGTAGAGGTCAGCGCGCCAAAGTCGTAGACCAGCATCAGCTTGCCGCCCTGGCTGGTGTAGGTCTCCAGCGCCGCGATCAACGCATCGCTGGCGTTCACGTGCACCTGGTCCGGCAGGATCACGCCCGAGAACTGCGCCGGGGTTATGCCTTGCTGGAACTGCGTGTCGTTGATGACGGTCATCTTCAGGCCTTCTTCCTGGGCCCCATCGAGCCAGGCCGACACGCGCGCATCGGGAAGCGAGAAGCCGTCTGGCACCAGCAGCGCGATCTGGTTGGTGGCAGCGTGCGAGAATGCCGGCAAAGCGAGGACCAGTGCCAGGCATAGCTGGAGCACCAGGTCGCTGCTCCGCCGCAGCAGTGAGTAGGATTGGTAGAGCACAGTCTTCTCCCAGCGCGATGATTACAAGTTGCCTCGCCGTGCGAAACGCCGCGACGCATCAACGTACGTGAACATGCAAGACTCTCAGTCCGGGTCGGCTCCAGGCGCCGGTGCGAGCGTGTATGTGCCCGCCTTCACCTTGGCTCCGGCCTTGAGCTTCTTGGGCTTGTTCGCCTTCAGCGCGTCCTTGAGGGCCTTGAGGGCTACCTTGTTCTTGCCCTTCTCCGCCTCGTACGCAAAGTCGATCTGGAAGCTGTGGTCATAGCCCAGCAACCCGCCGGGATCCGCCGGACTCGCCGGGAGATAGAGCGGAGTCTCGGCCGCGGCCGCAGCGGCGTCCACGGTCAGGGCGGCATGGGCGGGCACCGAGGCCAGCGAGGCGGCGACGAGCACCGCTGCTGCCGCTGCCGCAAACCGTGTCATAGGTAAGCGCTTCATTGCCTTGCTCCTCCTGCTTGGAGCGGCCAGCCGGGCCTGGTACCGGTGCGCTGGGCCGCTGGTTTTTCTGAACCTTGTGTTTCGCTACAGGCTGACGACGTTGGCGTCGACCGACTCATCGCCACATTCCCGATACGCTTCAGGGGACGCCGCCTGCAGCGCAAAGACAATGCGTTCGCTGGCGCGGCCGTCGCCGAACGGGTTGTGTGCGCGCGCCATGCAGGCGTATTCCTCGGGATCGTTCAGCAACTGCTCCGCGGCGGCGATAAGGCGAGCCGGGTCGGTGCCGACCAGCCGTGCGGTACCGGCGGCCACGGCTTCCGGCCGCTCGGTGGTTTCCCGCGTCACCAGCACCGGCTTGCCCAGCGCCGGCGCCTCCTCCTGGATGCCGCCGGAATCGGTGACGATCAGGTAGGCGCGTGACATCAGGAACACGAACGGCAAGTAGTCCTGGGGATCGATCAGGTGGATGTTCGGGTGCCCGCTCAGGATCGCCTGCACGGGCCCCTGCACGCACGGGTTCAGATGCACCGGATAGACGATCTGGATATCCGCATTGCGGTCCGCCAGCTTGCGCAGCGCGGTGAACAGGCGCTCGAACGGCGCACCGAAGTTTTCGCGCCGGTGCCCGGTCACCAGCACCAGCCGCCGCGACTCGTCCAGGAACGGATACTGGCTCGCCAGCCGGCACCGCATTTCGGCATCGGCGTCCAGCCGGGCCTTGACCTGCAGCAGCGCGTCGATGCCGGTGTTGCCGGTCAGGCTGATGCGCACCGGATCGACGCCTTCGCGCAGCAGCGTTTCCTGTGCCTGTTGCGTTGGCGCGAAATGCCAGGACGCCATCACGTCGGTCACGCGCCGGTTCATTTCTTCCGGCCAGGGGGCGCTGAGATTGCCGGTGCGCAGTCCCGCTTCGACGTGGCCGATCGCCACGTTGCGATAGAAGGCCGCGAGCGTGGCGGCCAGAGTTGTGGTGGTGTCGCCGTGGACCAGCACGGCTTCCGGCAGGAAGCGGTCCAGCACCGTGTGCACGCCTGACAGCACGCGCGTCGTGATGTCGGAGAGGCTCTGCCCCTGACTGATCACGTTGAGGTCGAAGTCCGGCACGATCTCGAACAGCCGGAGTACCTGGTCCAGCATCTGCCGGTGCTGTCCGGTGACGCAGACCCGCAACTCGAAATTGCCGGATTCCCGGAGCCGGTGAATCAGCGGTGCCATCTTGATGGCCTCGGGACGGGTCCCGAATACAGCGAGGACTTTCTTCGGCATGTCGGTCTCTCTCGTCTTGCAAAGGGAGTCTCGCCGGTGGGTTGGCGGACGATCTGCTTGCCAGATCGCCCGTCCTACGCGTGCCGCAGGAGAGGCGCCGCGTGTGCCTGCCGACATCACCGTTTCGTTATGTCGGAATATGCACGCCGCGTCATAAGAGAGCGATGGCTGTGCCAGCGATTTCTAGTTCATTGAATTCATTGGGAATTCTCTGTCGCCGGCAAGGCCGCGCGCCGGCCGCCGCCGATGTGCCGGTTGCAGCGTTGTTACTTGAGTCGGCGGGGGAAATCGCGATGTCAATATCGAAGCGTGCGCAATGCCGCACTGCACGGTGGATAGCCGCTTCGAAAGGTGGCATTGCAGGCGCCGGCTTGCAGCGCACGCCATCCATAACAGGCTATGTCGGGTATCCGGAGCCTCGGCAGGAATGCATCAGGCTTGGTCCGGACTTGCGGAAGGCGATATCGGGGACAGAACAGTGGCGGTATGAGGAGAAGAGCCCAGATGTACCGGATCAGGCTATTGTTCTAGGACAAAGTGCGGATAGACTTCGGGCGGTCCATGTGCAGGGGTGACCGCAACTCAGTCTTTTGGCTGAGGCCATCGGTGCGCAGGATGAAGGAGGCGGGCTGCCGATATGGTTGCAAGAATGAAACTTAATGCATATCAGAGTTAAATATAACTAATAACTACGACAAAAATGCGTTGATGAGACATTGTCGGCACACGATCGACATATGCCATTTCTGCCAGAATGGTGTGAAATGAAAGCAAAAGGCCCGGGCGCTGCCCGGCATTTCTCACCCCCCGCTACCGGAACACTCCCACCGCCCGCTTCAGCCCCTCCGTCTGCCCGCGCCGGCCACCAGCGCCGCATTCTCCCGGAACGCTTCCTGGATTTCCGCCACGCGCCGGGCCATGCCTTCGATGCCGCTGCGCTGGCTGTCGCCCAGCGTCGCCAGTTCTTCCACCAGCGTCGCGAGTTTGCCGATGCTGGCCACCACCTCGTTCATCGTCTCCCCGGTATGCCCGACCAGCTCGGTGCCGGTGCGCGCCCGTTCGACCGAGGCGCTGATCAGGCCCCGTATCTCCTTGGCCGCCGCGGCGCACCGATGCGCCAGCTGCCGGAGTTCGCCGGCCACCACCGCGAAGCCCTTGCCATGCTCGCCCGCACGCGCCGCTTCCACCGCCGCGTTCAGCGCCAGGATATTGGCCTGGAAGGCGATGCTGTCGATCACGCCGATGATCTCGGTGATCTTGTCGCAGGCATCGTTGATTTCGCCCATGGTGCGGATGACCGACAGGATTTCGCCGCTGCCGCGCGCGACCACGGCGCTCGACGCCTCGGCCAGCTCGCAGGCGCCGCGGGCCTGGTCGGAGCTGGCGCGGGCGGCTGCGTCAGCGTGCGCATGTCCTGCATGGTGTGCGCGATGGTGCGTGCCTGGTCTTCGGTGCGGCGCGCAACGGTGGCACTGGTGTCCAGGATATTGCCGGCGGCATCGGCCACGCTGCCGGCGGCGTGGCGCACCTGCAGCAGCGTCTGGCGCACGGTGTCGAGCGTCTTGCGGAAGGCGCGGGCAAAGTCGCTGTCGGGCTCGTGGCCGTCGGCGCTAAGCGTCAGGTAGCCCCGGTTCGCGCTCGATGCCCGCGGCCAGCGCGCTGAGTTCGTCGGTGGAGCGTGCTTCGCGCTCCAGCCGCCAGGCGATCGCGCACAACACACCGGTCTGCGCCACCACGAAGGCGGCGTGGAACAGCACCATGTTGAAGCTGGGATGGGTGAAGCAGACCGCATTCCAGTGCGCCCTGATCACGTTGCCCCAGTACGCCTGGTCTGCCTTCGCCAGCGCGGCGAACGCCGCCGGCCGCGCCGTCCTGGCAATCAGCCCCAACTCGGCCATGCGCTGGCGGATCTCGGGCGCGGCCAGCACAGTCTCGACGTCGGCGGCAACCTTTTCGACGATGGGCTGGGGTGTGCCAGCCGTGGTGAACAGGCCCATCCAGGCCGGCCCGTCCAGTCCCTTGTAGCCGAGCTCGAGGAAGGTCGGAACGTCCGGCAGCATCGGCGCTCGGGTATTCCCGGTGACGGCCAGTGGCAGGAGCTTGCCGCTGCGCGCGTGCTGGCGCACTGTCATCGGCGACAGCGTGCCCATCGAGATCTCGCCCCCGAGCAGTCGGCGCCTCGCCCTTGTACGGGACATGCACGAGCTCGGCGCCCACGGCGTTGCAGAAGACCTGCATGTAGAGATGTGCGCCGGTGCCGATGCCATAGGTACCGTAGGAATACTTGTTGGGCTGTGCCTTCGCCTGGCTGACCACCTCGGGAAGCATGCGCGGCATGGCACTGTTGGCGGCCAGCACCAGGTGCGAGGTGCAGAGCTGGCTGATGGCGGCCAGGTCGCGCAGCGGATCGAACGGCGGCTTGGCCACCATGTACGGCGTCTGCACCAGGCTGGGCAGCGCGAGCAGCAGCGTGTGGCCGTCTGGTGCCGCCTTGGCGACCGCGTCCGCGCCGATCATGCCGCCCACGCCAGGCCGGTTCTCCACAATCACGGGGCGTTGCCAGAGTTTTCCGAGCGGATCGCCAAGGGTGCGCGCCAGCACATCGATGGCTCCGCCAGGCGAGTAGGGCACCACCAGCCGAACCGGCCGCGCAGGATAGGTTGACTGGGCCCGTGCCTAGCCGAGCCAGAGCGTCGGAGCGGCGGCGGCGAGGGAACCTGCGCCCAGCAACTGCAGGGCTTTGCGTCGGTCAGCTTGCATCGTGTTTCCTCTTGGTATTGACGACCTCTAGACGGCCCATCCGCATGGCGGGCAGTGCATGGCACGCGCGCTGCGGACCGGCAGCGGCCACAGCTTCGCGCAGCGTACGGGCGGCCGCAATGCCCGCACATCGGCGGGTGGACGAGCCGGCGGGCGGCATTTACCCGGAGAGGACGACGCGGGATGGCTGCGAGTCCCGAAATGGTGGCGACCGGCACGCCACCATGCCGCCGGGCACCATGGCACTCGCCGGCGGGCGCGGCGTGCCGGGCGGCAGCTGGCACCGGCGCCGGCCCTGCCGCCGCTCAATCCCTGAGCGCGGCCAATATCCGAACCGGCGCATCCCTTATGATGGGCGCCTCGCCGGCGCCCCGGCCCCAGGCCTCACAGGCCGGCCCCGCCGCGCGGCGTCCGATCCATTCCAGCTTGCTTTGCCATGGCCCGCCTCAAACTCGACCTGCCTGCCGACCAGTTCTGCTACGCGACCCACCTGACCGTGCGCGTCACCGATATCAACTCGGCCAACCATCTCGCCAACGATTCAATGATCTCGATGATTTCCGAGGCGCGGGCGCGCTTCCTGTATGAATTCGGCAGCGAGGACGTAAGGCAGGAGGGCGTCGGCATCATCGTCACCGACCTGGCCACGATGTACCGCAACGAGGCGCATGCGCGCGACCAGCTGGAGTTCGAAGTCGGCGTGATGGACTTCAACAAGTATGGCGGGGACATCATTTTCCGCATCACGCGGCCGGCCGATGGCGCGCTGATCGCGATGGCCAAGTCCGGTTTTGTGTTCTTCGACTACGTGCACAAGCAGGTCGTGCCGATGCCGGAGGGGTTTGCCGGGCGCTTCCCCAAGGTGAACTGGCTGGAGTGAGGGCAGCGCGCGCCGAAGCGGCGCGCGCAATTCAGTCTTAGCTCTTGCGTTCGCCGCCAAGCGCCTCGGTCAGGTCGCCGAGCATGCCCGACAGCTCGCCGGCCATCATGGTGAAGTCGGCATCGAAGCGCTCATCCTCATCGTGAGCCGTGCCATCGGCCTGCTCCTTGATGACATCCAGCGGCGCCACCTTCTTCACCACCAGCCCATCCGTCAGCACGAACGAGACCCGGTCATTCCACGTCATCGCCAGCCGCGTGCAACGCTTGCCCGCCGCGATATGGCGCTGCAGGTCCTCCGGATCGAGCGGATGCCGCACGTAGCGCACGGTGGCCTTGCTCTCGCTGGCGGACTGCAGCTCGATCTCCTGGTCGACGGTGAACCCCGCCGGGGCGGCGTCGCCGGACAGCCAGTCGGTCATGGCCGCTACCGGCGACTGGTTGACGTGCAGGTTGATCAGCGGCAGCGGATCCAGCGCCTTGAACAGCATGCCGCGCACCTCATCGGCCTTGGCGGCCGCGGCGGCGTCGATGGCGAGCCAGCCGTTGTCCGGGTCGATCCACACGCGCGTGTCGCGGCGGATGCTGAAGGCGCGCGGCAGCAGTTCCTCGGCGACCTGCTCCTTCAGTTCCTTGAGTTGCTTGCGGCCCGGCTTGTAGCCTTGCTGCTCTTCGATCTCGGCGGCGCGGGCGCGCGTGACCTGGTTGACCACGGTGGTGGGCAGCAGCTTTTTTTCAGTGCGCAGGGTCAGCAGCATCTGGCGGCCCACGGTGTGGACCAGTTGGCCGTTGTCACGGGGCGAGGCCCAGCCTTGCGTCTGCATTTCGAGGCTGGTGCCGGGGAAGAAGGCGTGCTTCGCCAGGCTGGCTTCGACCTCGTCGGCGCTCGGCGACCACGGGGCGGAGAAACGATGGACCTGCAGGTTCTTGAACCACATGAGAATTCGGCCAAAGGGACGAATTCTATCCCCTCGCGGCGCGCGGCCGCGAAAATCGCAGGCCGGCGCCGCGCGGCAAGGGGGCCGCGCGGCGCAAAGGACAGGCTAGCTGCCCCCTACAGGTCGAGCTTGGTGATCTTGCTGCCTTCGAGGCTCAGACCGGCCATCAGGCCCGCATTGGTCATCACGAACCCGACGATGGGCTGCTGGCCGGTGTTGGTGTCCAGCACGCCGTTGGCGCCGACGGTGGCCAGCGCTACCGTGGCATCCACCCCGGCAGTCCACCCCTGGCTGCGCACGAACTTGTCGTACGCATCCTGCGTCAGGAACATCAGGATGATCGACTTGGACTGCGCACCGATCTGCCAGCCGACCGAGCCGGAGATCAGGCGGTAATAGCCGCGCGTGGCGCCGCCCGAGCGCAGCGCGCCATCGCCGTACTCGCCGCCGATGACAAAGCCGGCCGACAGCGTCTTGGGGAACACCAGGATGCCGCGCGCGCGGTTGCCCAGGTCACGCGAGCCGTTGACTGAGCCATACAGGCGCTGCAGCGTGGCGTCCACGCCAGAGTCCAGTTCGCGGCGGCGGGCACCCTTGTCAGTGGGTGTGTCAGGCCCGGTCGTGGTACAGGCACCCAGTGCCACGCTGCCGAGGGCCAGGCCAGCGCTGGCCGAAAGGAAGGTTCGACGTTTCATCTTGGCTCCTGTGGGTGTTGTTGTCTTTGAAGCATAGGCGCCGGAAGCACTCCGTGAAATGGCAGCTTGTCCTACACACGTATCCATTTGTGACGAAGATGGTGCTGGCATGCGATGCATGGCAGGGGATGCGTGGCAAATGACGATAAATGAGGAAACTTGCGCCGGGTCCGCCGCATTGGCAAAAAATGCGGGAACCCCGCCGCCCCAGCGCGGTCGATGCCTGCATGAAAAAGATCCTGACCGCCCTGCCGCTCGCCTTCCTGGCCGCGTGCGCTTCACATCCTTCGGGTTCCTCCAACGATGCCGCCGGTACGGCGGCGGCAGCCGGCGACAGCAGCGGCTGGCAGGCGCTGCGCGCCAAGTACATGGATTGCGTCAAGCAGAAGGCCGACGACAATCTGTCGGCCAAGGGCCAGTCCAAGGACGTTGCCAACGCGGCGCTGGCCGCGTGCCAGTCCGACCTGGATGCCATGCACGATTCCTTCCGCACTTACCTTGACGGGCAGATGTCGTCGTCGCACGGCAAGAACAGCGCGCGCCAGGCGGCGGAGCGCGTCACCACCGACACGCGCGAGAAGGCGCGCGCCTACCTGGTGCGCTACGTCGAGCGCGAGCGCTACGCGGCTCGCCAGCCCTAACCTCGCTTGGGAGCGCTCAGAGTCGCTTAAGGCCGGCTCAGAGCATTTCCAGCGCGCCCGGTCCGTCGGGCGGCGGGAAGATACGGTCAAGTTCGGCCAACTGGGCCGATAGCAGCGGATGCGACAGCGCCCCCAGGTTCTCCTGCAGGCGCTCGCGGCGGCCGGTCTTGGGGATGGCGATCACGCCGTCCTGCGCCAGCAGCCAGGCCAGCGCCGCCTGCGCCGGCGTCATGCCGTGGTCGCGCGCAAAGCGCTTCAGCCCGGGGTGGCCCAGCAGCCGCGACTGCTCGATCGGCGAATACGCCATCACCGGCACGCCGCGCTGGCGCAGCCACGGTAGCAGGTCCCATTCGATGCCGCGCCGGCCCAGGTTGTACAGCAGCTGGTTGGCAGCGAGCTGGTTGCCGCCCGGCACCCCCCACAATTCCTCCAGGTCGGCCAGGTCGAGGTTGCTGACGCCCCAGTGGCGGATCTTGCCGTCGCGCTGTAGCGCCTGCATGGCCTGCACCGTCTCTTCCAGCGGCACGCCGCCGCGCCAGTGCAATAGATAGAGGTCGATACGGTCGGTGCGCAGCCGCTTCAGGCTGCGCTCGCAGGCCTGCATCGTGCCGCGCCGGCTGGCGTTGAACGGGTAGACCTTGCTGACGAGGAAGGCCTCGTCGCGGCGCCCGGCGATGGCCTCGCCGATCATCTCTTCGGACTGGCCCTCGCCGTACATCTCCGCGGTATCGATCAGCCGCAGCCCAAGGTCCAGGCCGAGGCGCAGCGTGGCGATCTCCTCGGCGCGCGCGGCGGGCGACTCGCCCATATTCCACGTTCCCATGCCGAGCGCCGGGACGCGCTCGCCATCGGGCAGGGTGACTTTTTTCATGTGTTGGTTCCCCGTGGTGCCGGGCCGGGTGCCCGGCGGCACCCAACCACACTAGTTAACAACACCCAAAATATACAAGTCGCGCGCGCCGGGATGGCTTCAGACCAGTCCGGTCAGAAAATACACGGCGATCACAAAGACACCGCGCCGGACTTGATCAGCGTTGCGGCAAAACATATTGCGGTAGGACTCGCGGTCGTGATGCGAAGGAGATAAGTCGCGTCAGCCGTGCTGGTGCCGGTACTCCTGCGTGCGTCCGCCATAGCCGTATGCGGCCGCGCGGGCGTCGATCACATGCACGTACGAAACCGGATGCAGGTCGCCCAGCAATTCCGACATGGCCTTGAACACGGCCTCGATGAACTGCGCCTTCTCGGCTTTGGTATTGGTTTCGTCGGTCACGCTGATGTCCAGGTGGAAGGCATTGCGGCCCTGCTCGGACAGCGAGACGCCGGCGATGATCCAGCTGTCGTGGGGAATGTACTGGACCGTGATGGCGACCACGTCGCGCTTCTTGCCGAGCACGCGCTCGGTGATATCGGCGATCGCGGTGGCGCTGCGGCGAGTCAGGGCGGCATCGGGCTGGCCGGAGAGGTGCATGACGATATGGGGCATGACAGGCTCCTGTGTGAACGGGTTGGTGAGGTGATGGTAGGCCGCGGTGTAATATCGGAAAAGCGGGAATATCCGATGTGATCCATCGTATAAACCGAAGCAAAGAAGCCTGTCTCTCACCTCCATTGGACCTTGCCGGAGACCGTCATGCGTGGATTCGAAACCGACCAGTTGCGCACCTTTGTCACGGTGGCCGACAGCGGCAGCCTGTCGGCGGCGGCGCCGCGGCTGTTCCTGTCGCAGTCCTCAGTCAGCGAGCAGCTGCGCAAGCTGGAGGAGCGCGCCGGCGTGCCGCTGCTGGCGCGCGGCCGGCACGGCGCGGTCCCCACGCCGGCGGGCACGCGGCTGCTGGAACACGCGCGCCGCATCCTGGCGCTGAACGAGCTGGCGTTGCAGGAGTTGCGCGGCCACGCGCTCGAGGGCGAGCTGCGCCTGGCGGTGACCGACTACTTCCGCCCCGGCGAGATCGCCGGCATGCTGCGCCGGCTGCGCGAACGCTACCCCTACCTTCGCCTGCACGTGACGGTGATGAAGAGCGCGGCGATCGATGCCGCGGCGGAGATGGATGCCTTCGACATCGGCCTGAGCATGCGGCTGCCCGGCACCAGGGGGCAGGGTGCCAGCACCCGCGGCACGGTGCTGCGGCGCGAGCCGCTGGCCTGGGTGGCAGCGCCGGGCGAAGCCGAGCTGCTGCCCGCCACATTGCCGCTGGTGCTGCTGCCCGACACCTGCTCGCTGCACCAGTTCGTGATCCAGCTGCTGCAGCGCAAGCGGCTGCCCTACGAGGTCGCGCATTCGGCTTCGGGGGTGGCGGGGCTGCACCTGGCGCTGGCGGCGGGGCTGGGGATGTCGTGCCTGAACGCTTCGGCAGTAGGGCCCGGCGTAGCGCCGCTGGATGCCGCCACGGTAGCCCGGCTGCGCCTGCCGCGCCTGCCCGAGGCGGAGTTCTTCCTGCTGCCGGGCAAGCGTGGCGAATCCACCTTCATTTCCGAGGCGCGTGACGCGCTGGCCGAACAACTCGCTTGATGAAGTCTGTCATCGCGCACAAATAGCGCGGACAGTGCGCATTCCGGAAAACAACATCCCAAATCACGGAATGCGAATTATTCCCAATCTCGTTGACCCTCTCATTTCCCTGGTCGATAATGCGTCGCTTTTTTAAAAATTATTACGGGCCATTACAGGGAAATGGGCAGGAAATGAGAATAAAACTTCACCCGATCTGTGCCGCGGTGGCGGGGAGCTTCTTTTTTCAACCGACGGCTGCATGGGCCCAGGTCGCGCCAGCCGCTTCGCAGTTGCCGGAGGTCACCGTCAAGGCCGACGCCAGCCGCGAGCTTGGCGTGGGCTATAACCCGCCCAATGCGGTCAGCGCGACCAAGACTGAGGCGCCGCTGCGCGACATCCCGCAGACGGTCAACGTGGTCACCGCGGACGTGATGCGCGACCAGCGCGCCAACTCGATGCAGGATGCGCTGAAGAACGTGCCGGGCGTGTCGTTCTCCACCGGCGACGGCCAGCGCGACCAGGTGTCGATCCGCGGCTTCACCGCGATCGCCGACCAGTTCGTCGACGGCATCCGCGACGACGCGCTGTACTTCCGCGACCTGTCCAACGTCGACCGCGTCGAGGTCATCAAGGGCCCGGCGGCGGTACTGTACGGGCGCGGCTCGGCGGGTGGCCTGATCAACCGCGTGACCAAGAAGCCGGGCATCGACGTCACCGACTTTGCGCTCAGCTATGGCATGTGGGCCGACCGCCGCGCCGAGGCCGACGTCGGCCGCGTGTTCGCCGACGGCGCTGCCGCGTTCCGCGTGACCGGCGCGGTGCAGAAGGCCAACAGCTACCGCTCGCAGCAGTTCCTGGACCGCTCGGCGATCGCACCGTCGCTGGAACTGCGCGTGGCGCCCGAGACCACCGTGCTGCTGCAGGCCGACTACCTGGAAGATCGCCGCGTGACCGACTTCGGCATCCCGGCCTTCCAGGGCCGTCCGGTCGACGTGCCGGCCTCGCGCTACTACGGCGCGGCCAATGCGCGCGACGCCGACTACTCGCAGTCGCGGGTGTTCTCCGGTACCGCCACGATCAACCATCGCTTCAATGAGAACTGGTCGATCCGCAATGCGACCCGCTACTACCACTACTCGCTGGACCGCAACAACACGCTGACCAACACGGTCAACGAGGCGGCCCGCACCCTGACCATGAACCACGGCAATGTCCGCCGCGAGGAGCATGGCTGGTTCAACCAGACCGACCTGATTCAGAAGGCCACCTTCCTCGGCACGCAGCACGAGCTGCTGTACGGCATGGAGATCGGGCAGCAGAACAAGGACCAGGTCAACAACACCAAGCCGGTGCTGGGCGCCAACGGCCAGGTCGCCACCTTTGACCTGTTCAACCCGGTGCTGCTGACGCTGCCGCGCCAGGCGCCGGGCACGCCGACCACCTCCAACCTCGGCATCTTCAATACCCTGGCGTTCTACACCCAGGACATGATCACCTTCAGCGAGCAGTGGAAGGCGCTGGTGGGCGTGCGCTACGACAACTTCCAGCAGGAGACGCTGAACCGGATCGCCGGCCAGCGCAACCTGTCGCGCACCGACACCGCCTGGAGCCCGCGCGCCGGCCTGGTGTGGCAACCGTCGAAGGCGCAGTCTTACTACGTGTCGTGGAGCAAGTCGTTCCAGCCGTCGGGCGAGGCCTTTGCGCTGGCGGCGAACAATGCCGACCTGGCGCCTGAGACCACCAACAACACCGAAGTCGGTGCCAAGTACGACTGGCTGAATGGCAAGGCCAGCACCACCATCTCGGTGTTCCGCCTGGAGCGCAGCAATATCAAGGTGGCCAACGCCACCAACACGGCACTGCTGCCGATCGGCGAGCAGCGCACCGACGGCGTGGAGATTGCCGGCGCGGCCGAACTCGGCAGCGGCTGGCGCATGCTGGCCGGCTATGCCTACCTGGACGCCACGATCACCAAGTCGAGCGCCGCGCTGCAAGGCAAGCGCGCCACCATCACGCCGCGCCACTCCGGCAACGCCTGGCTGACCAAGGACCTGGGACACGGCTTCGGCGTGGGCGTCGGGGTGAACCTGGTGGGCGCGCGCTACGCCGATCCGCAGAACACCGTGACGCTGCCCGGCTATGTCACCGCCGACGCCATGGCCTGGTACCGCCGCGGCGCGTTTGAGGCGCAGCTCAACGTGTACAACCTGTTCGACAAGGGCTACATCGTCTCGGCCCACGGCACCAACGCCAACCTGAACATGCCGGGTGCTCCGCGCAACGTGATGGCGACGCTGCGGTACCGAATGTAAAGCGCAGTATCGTGGACAAGAAAAACCGGGCGGCTCGACACCGCCCGGTTTTTTTCGCCTGAGCCGTTTCATCTTCTGCTGGTTCGCTCCCCTCTCCCGCTTGCGGGAGAGTCCCCCGCATGCGGCCCATGCCGGCTTGCCCCAGGAACCGGTAGTACAGTGGTTGATACTCGGCCTTGACGCGCAGTGTGGCCGCGTCCCCTCTGGTGCACTTCTTGTTGCCCGTGGGAGAGACTGGCTCCGGCAGACAGCATTGGGCTTGATTGGTGAGCGTCGTTAGCTTCCCGCTGGGTAGGTTTGTTTCCATTTTCGGGTCTGCCGGGCACGTTGGCGCCGATCCTTCCCAAGAAGAGGAGGCCGCAGATGAAAACGCTACCGGTATTGGATGACCGGGCCACCGGCATCGACGTGGGCAGCGAGAAGTTGCACGTGTCCATCGCGGGTGACACGCCGCGGGTCTTTGGCACCCTGACCCAGGACGTCTCGACGCTGATCCATTGGCTGCGCGACCAAGGCGTGCGCTCGGTGGCCATGGAGGCGACCGGCGTGTACTGGCTGTACCTGTACGGCGCGCTGGAGGCCGCCACCATCACGGTCCTGGTGGTCAATGGCCGGCTGGTGCGCAACCTGCCCGGACGCAAGACCGACATGGCCGACTGCCAGTGGCTGGCCACGCTGCATGCGCACGGCCTGCTGCACTCCGGCTTCGTGCCCCCGGCCGAAATCCGGCAACTGCAGGACTATCTGCGCTTGCGCCAGGATCACATCACGATGGCCGCCAGCCACGTGCAGCACATGCAAAAGGCGCTCGAGCGCATGAACGTCAAGTTCCATGCGGTCATCAGCGACCTCACCGGCGTCAGCGCGCTCAAGGTCATCGACGCCATCCTGGCCGGCCGGCGCGACCCCGCTTACCTGCTGACGCTATGCGACGCGCAAATCCGCAAGCACAAGGGCGATCGGGTCAAGGAATCGCTACGCGACATGTGGAAGCATGAACACCTGTTTGCCCTGCGCCAGGCCTTGCAGAGCTGGCAGCACTACCAAAGCCAGATCAGCGAATGCGATCGCGCCATCGAACAGGTGCTACGCGCACTGAGCGGTCCCCCCCGCGACGACGACCCGGCCTCGCCGGCCAAGCCGGGCGGCACTCATACGCCCAAGATCGACGGCCTGCACCGCATGCTGCTGCAGCTGTGCGGCGGCAATGATCCCACCCAACTGCCGGGGCTCGCCGACTACTCGCTGCTGCTCGTGATCGGTGAGGTCGGCACCGATCTGAGCCGGTGGCCCACCGCCAAGCACTTCACCGCCTGGACCGGGCTCGCACCAGAGCGGCAAGCGCCGCTCCCAGCAAGCGCGCCACCGCAACCGTACCGGCCAACTGTTCTGCACCATGGCCCGTAGCCTGGCCAACAGCGTTGATAAGGCCCTGGGCCGCTTCTATCGCCGGCTCAAGGCCCGCCGCGGCGGACTCATTGCCAACAAAGCGCTCGCGCGCAAGCTCGCTGCCTTGTTCTGGCAGACGATGGTCAAGGGCTCGGACTACGTCGAGCAGGGTCTGCGCTACTACCAGACCCGTACCGCGCAGTCCGAGCAGCGCGTGCTACGCAAGCTCGCGCAGAAACATGGCCTGGATCTGGTGCCAGCAAAAACAATGGGTTAGCGCTGGTTCATGGAAAGGGGCAGGGGGTGAGGGCACGCGGTGGCATTATCGGCGGCCGCCACTTCATCGACACCCTGGCCCTCACCCCAACCCTCTCCCGCGAGCCTGGCAGCGCAACGCGCGCCGGACAAGATCAAGTCCATCAATCCGCACTCATCTCCGCGTCGCGCAGGTCCGCCACGTCAAGCATGCAACAGCGCGCCTGCGGAGAAACCCTGAGTCCTCCACCGCGCCGGCATGCCATCTCGTCGCCGCGCTGCTTAGTGCTCGCGCTCCCAGGTCTGGGTACGGCCGATCAGGCTGATGCCGATGAAGCCGCGCACGTTGAGCTTGTTGCCATCCTCGGCCAGCGACATCTTGCTCTTGTAGACCTTGCCGTTCTCGGGGTCCAGGATCTCGCCGCCGCTCCACTCGTTCTCGCCGGTCTTGCGCAGGCCGGACACGATGGTCATGCCGATCACGGGCTGGTCCTTGCGCGCGTCGGTGCACTTGTCGCACACGCGCGGCTTGCCGTCGCTCTCGACGAAGGTCTTCACCAGGCGCCCGCTGTAGACGCCGTTCTTCTCGGTGATCTCCACCAGGCCGCGCGGCTTGCCGGTGTTGTCATCGATGGTCTTCCACATGCCGCTCGGCGTGGCCTGGGCCATCGCCGCGGCGCTGCCGAGCAGGGCGGCGGCGAGCACGGCGGCGCGCCACAGTGGTCGGGTGCGGGCGAGGGTGGGATGGATGCGCATGATGTCTCCTTTGAGGTTCGTGGCCACCGGCAGCATGCCGGTGCGGTGCGTCGCGCGGCGGCTGCCGCAATGGACCGAAGCGGGTCATCCGGGCAGTGAGCGAGCGGCGGGCGCGCACGCCAATCTACTGGCGCGGGGGCGTCACCGCAATCCGGCGCGACGGCGCGCAAGCCTTGGCTTCGACCTGGCCCGCTACCCGCAAAGCCGCCTGCACGTGCGGTTTGCGGGTTTTTGTGTTGCAGCAATTGGCATCGCCGCGGGGGCGCTGAAGCAATCCTCTAAGCGGACGTACGACGCGCCGCGGGCACCTCGCGTGCCACATGCGCCGGAGCGAGCGATGACGTAACTGAGAACTCAACTGACGATCCAACTGAGCGAGCGATACCCCGGCAACCTCCGGCACCCTCGAGGAGCAAGAGCGCCGATGGATGCGCGTGCGGCGATCGTGACGGCGATGGTGTGGCGCGACGCACCGCCGATGTGTTGCCGCAATGCTTCGCTCGCGTCGTCGCTTTGCTCAATCGCAACGCTTTCGATGCGTTCGCGCTGTTGCTCCGATGCAAACCGTTGCGCGCGCGCATCACTCGCGCCGAGGTTCGCGCATCGTGTCGCGCGATGCGCGCGCGGATCGATGCCGCAGGTCCGCTGCAATGCCGCGATCGAGCGCGCGGCCGACTGTGTAACGCATGCAGAGGACGTGCAGCGCGGCCAGTCGCACGCGCACTCGCGAACCCGCTTGCGCACCTCGCGGTGTGCCCCGCGCGCCGCGGTGCATCGCCCGCAAAGCCTTTGTCCATGCGGCTTTTCGCAAGTCGAGGTGAGACGCGACGCGACCTTTGCGCGCGCTTGCGACGCGCATCACGCGACTTGTAATCGGGTCTCACACGGGTGTGTAAAAGCTGCGTGCGTGGATGGTGTGAAAGGTTTCGCGACGCGTGTGCGAGACAGAGAAACACGCACCGCCGCATGCGTGCGCGCGCTGCATCGCGATGCCATCGGCAACGTCTTCGTGACGACACGCGTGAGAACTAGTTGGAGCGATGCATGCAGGCAAGTTTTTTTGCACTTTTTTCTTAACATCATCGTGCAAACGAATTATGATTCGCCTTGACAAGAGTCTCACTTCATTGCAGAGAAGCAGGAAGAGCAAGATGGAACGACGAGCGCGATGCGCGCTTCGATGCAGTGATGCAGGTAGTAGCTGAGGAGCACGAGAACTTTGACGCAGACCAGGCCGGACCGGCTTCTTAAAACGCGTGCAGTCTCCCTTGGCCCAGTAACGGGTTGGGCCAGCTACCACCGAATGATGAATGCCGCCTGCCGTGCGCGAGGCCATGCCCGCACCGCAGGCCTGCAGTCCGATATCTCCTCATTTCTGGCCGCGCGCCGACTCAACGGGCGGCGCGGGCTGATCGAATATTCCAGGGCGCGGCACGTGCCCGAGACCCGCTTGCGGGCTCGCTCCGGCCGCCAAGTCACCGCCAGGGGCGGTGCGCCTGCAACCGAATTCATTAGCGTGCAGCCGCAAATGCGCCGCGCGCCGATGAATCGCTCGCTCGACTGGGGCCGCGCGGCTGTATTGCGCCTCGGGTCGGTCGGGTCGCCAACTTAGGTCATTCGATATTCACTCTCTAGTGAAGGAGTTATCCATGGCAACTGCTGCAAAGAAAAAGCCGGCGGCTAAGAAGGCCGCCAAGCCGGCCGCCAAGAAGGCCGCTCCGGCCAAGAAGGCTGCTGTGAAGAAGGTAGCCGCCAAGAAGGCAGCACCGGCCGCCAAGAAGGCCCCGGCCAAGAAGGCCGCAACCAAGAAGGTAGCCGCCAAGAAGGCACCGGCCGCCAAGAAGGCAGCGGCCAAGAAGGCCCCCGCCAAGAAGGTCGCGACCAAGAAGGTAGCCGCCAAGAAGGTTGCAGCCAAGAAGGCACCGGCAGCCAAGAAGGTCGCGACCAAGAAGGTAGCCGCCAAGAAGGCCCCGGCCAAGAAGGTCGCAACCAAGAAGGTCGCCGCCAAGAAGGCACCGGCCGCCAAGAAGGCTGCAACCAAGAAGGTAGCCGCCAAGAAGGCCCCGGCCAAGAAGGCCGCCGCCAAGAAGCCGGCTGCCAAGAAGGCCGCTGCCAAGAAGGCGCCTGCTGCCAAGCCTGCCGCTGCCCCTGCCGTGGCTCCCGCTTCGGCTGCCAAGACCGCGCTGAACCCGGCTGCTGCCTGGCCGTTCCCGACGGGCAACCGTCCGTAAGCTGCGCCGCCACGGCGTGGAGCTTGCACGTTCCGCAAGGAACCGCACCGGCACGCAGCGCGTGCCCACATGACCGGATACTGCGTATCCGGCCAGCAAGACGCCAGTCTTGCCGACCCGCCGATGGCATCCGCCCGGCGGGTTTTTTCATGGGCGCGCGCCGGCAAAGAAAAAGGCGCCACGACCCTTGCGGGGCGCGGCGCCCAGGATGCGCCTGAGGCGGTCTCGGGTGGTCAGTGCGTGATGCGGGTCACGCCGCCCGCCGACAGCAGGCGCACGCGATCACCGGGACGGAAGACCTCATCGGCCTCCTGTGTGATGGCGCGCATCTCGCCGTTTTCCAGGCGCACGGTGATCTCCAGGCCGCGGCGCTGGTTGATCTTGTTTTCGGTTGCGCTGCCGGCGATGCCGCCGAGGATGGCGCCCAGGATGCCGGCCGCCACCGCGCCGTTGCCGCCGCCGATGGTGCTGCCCGCGGCAACGCCGCCGATGGCGCTTCCGGCGAGTGTGCCGGCACCGGTCTGGCCGCCCTGGATGGTGACTTCACGCACTCCTTCGACTACGCCGTAGCGCACGGTCTGCTCGTGCTGTGCCTGGCCGGTGCCGTAGACGCTGTTGGAGTTGGATTGGGTGGCGCAGCCGGCGACCAGCGTGGCGCTGGCGATGACGGCAACGGCGCCGCCACGGAGCTTGTTGTTCATCTCTCTGTTCCCGTAAGGAAGCCACGCGCTGCCAGCAGGTCAGGCGTAGCGGTACCCGAATGCAGACTGGAACCGGTTGCCGATTTCCTCGCGCGACAACCAGTGGTTCTGCGGACCCTGCTGCGCGATCTTGACCGACCCCATCAGCGACGCCAGGCGCCCGGTCGTTTCCCAGTCTAAACCGTTTTCAATACCGTAGAGCAGGCCGCCGCGGAAGGCGTCGCCACAGCCGGTCGGGTCCACGATGCGCTCGGCCTGGACGGCCGGGATCGCGTACTGGCGACCATCGGCAAAGATGCTGGCGCCGCGCTCGCCGTGCGTGACGATGAAGGCACGGACCTTGGCGGCGACATCGGCGCTGGTCCACGCGGTGCGCGACAGCAGGACCTGCGCCTCGTAGTCGTTGACTGTCACGTAACTGGCGAGTTCAACGAACTCCCGCAGGTCGTCCCCGTTGAACAGGGGCATGGCCTGACCGAGGTCAAAGATGAACGGCACGCCCGCGTCGGCGAACTGGCGCGCGTGGTGCAGCATGCCTTCGCGGCTGTCGGGCGCGACGATGCCAAGGCGCGGCGCGCTGGCGCTGCCCAGCGCATCCTTGACGTTGTTCAGCTGCGACTGGCTCATTGCGCCAGGGTGGAAGGCGGTGATCTGGTTGTTGTCCAGGTCGGTGGTGATCATGGCCTGCGCCGTAAACGTCTCCGGCAGCACGCGGATGTGTTGCGTGGGAATCTCCAGCTTGCGCAGGTAATCGAGGTACGGCTCGGCGTCGGTGCCTACGGTCGCCATCACCACGGGGTCGCCGCCGAGCATCTTCAGCGTGTAGGCGATATTGCCGGCGCAGCCGCCGAACTCGCGCCGCATGCCGGGCACCAGGAACGACACGTTCAGCATGTGGATCTGGTCCGGCAGGATGTGTTCTCGGAAACGTCCGTCGAACGTCATGATGGTGTCGTAGGCGACGGAGCCGCAGATCAGGCTGGCCATGCTCTCTCCAGGTGGTAGGTCGGTCAGGTGGATGGATCCCTTGCGGGAAGGCTACTGCGAAAGTGGTAAGGCAGAAAGCAGAAGCGGCCGCCCCGGGTCCGCGGGCGGCCGCTGCCGTCAGGTGGCGCGGATTACTTCAGCGCGGCCAGGGCGGCGTCGTAGTCCGGCTCGGTCTTGATTTCCGGCACGAGCTGGGCGTACTTGACGGTGTCGTTCTCGTCGAGCACCACCACCGCGCGGGCGGTCACGCCGGCCAGGGGGCCGCTCTTGATGTCGACGCCGTAGTTGCCCTTGAACTCGGCACCGCGCATGGTCGACAGCGTCACCACGTTGGCCAGGCCTTCGGCGGTGCAGAAGCGGCCCATCGCGAACGGCAGGTCGGCCGAGATGGTCAGCACCACCGTGTTGTCGAGGCCGCTGGCGGCTTCATTGAACTTGCGGGCCGAGGCCTGGCACACCGGCGTGTCCAGGCTCGGGACGATGTTCAGCACCTTGCGCTTGCCGGCGAAGTCGGCAAGCGTGACGTCCTTCAGGTCCTTGCCGACCAGCGAGAAGGCCGGTGCCTTGTCGCCAGGCTGCGGGAACTTGCCTGCGACTTCGATCGGGTTGCCGCCGAGGGTGACGTTGCTCATGTCTACTCCTTGATGTCTGGATGGTTTCCGGTTCAGTTTCCGGCGCCTGGCCGGTCATTGCCCGGGGTGGGGGCGCGGCTCGCTGCCGGACTCGGATTCGGTCCGGCGGCGGTCCGGGAATTCAGGGATAAAAAATCAGCACGCGGTAATTGGCTGGCGCCTGCTGCGTCCGGAATCGTACCCGAACCGGCAGCTCCATGCCCGCGCGAAGACCCTGCGCGGCAAAGGCCTTTTGCGTCGGCTCGAGATAATCCGCCGGTTGCAGCACCCGGCGCAGCAGCAGTTGGTCCTGCAGGTCGGTCATCACCAGCTCGACGGCTGGAAGCACGGTGCTGGCCCGGCCCTGGTTGCGCAGCGTGACCGACAGCAGGTAGACGTCGCCACTTTCGTCCTGGCGCTGTAGCTGCGAGCTCTCGATACGCAGTGCGTCGATGTCGCGCCAGGGCGGCACGTCGCAGCCCAGCGGCGCGCAGGCCGCCTCGAGCACCGGCCGCAGCATCGGGAACCGGCCGGCGAGCTGGCTGCGCGCGAGGTACGCCGCCTGTGCCGCAGTGGCGAGGGCGAGCACCAGGGCGGCCGCATGCCACGCGTAGCGCGGCACCCCGGTGCCACGGCGGGGCTCGCGCGTGCGTTCGCGCTCACGCTCGCGCGCGTGGCGCAGGAAGTCGGGGGCGAACACCGGGCCGGCCGGCGCTTCGGTGCGGGTCCAGCGGCGCGTGGTCTGCTCGCGCGCGACGGCGCCGCCGGTGACGGTGGAGGGCTGAGTGCCGGTCTCGGGGCCGAAGTCTTGTGCGCCGGCCTTATCGTCAGCGCCATCGACGCCACCTGCGCTTGCAGGCGTGCTGGCAGGCTCATGAACCGACGGCACGGGCGTGGCATCGGCGGTCGCTGCGCGCAGGAATTCGCTCGCGCTGGGGATGGCTGCAGCGGGCGCGGCGGGCGTTGGTGCGAGCTTGTCCGTCGCGGCTTGCGGTTCCGATGCAGCCGGCTTTTTCGCCGCCGGTTCCGCCAGATCCAGCGCGCCATGATCGAGCGTCGGCCAGGGGACGGCCACGGATGCCGGCTGTGCCGGGGTGTCCTCGGCGTGATTCGGGCCGGCAGGGGTTGCTGATACGGGCGCTGCGCCGGCGCCGGCCTCGGGCTCGAGTTCAAGGTCGGGCTCAGCCTCGACTTCGGGCTCGACTTCAGCCTCGACTTCAGCCCCGACTCCCACGGCAGCCGGCGGCTGCGCCGGTTCCTCCGCCGGTGCCACGGCCTGCCGTTCGGCATCGCGCGCATCGCGTCGCGCGACGGCTTCGTTGGCTTCGCGCACCGCACGCTCGATCTCGTCGTCGTCCATGCCGGTCGGCGCCGGAGCCGCCGCGGAGGCGTCCGCCTCTGCGTCCATCTCCTCCGGCGACATCATCATGGTCGGCGCGTCCAGCGCCGGCACGTCATAGCCGGGATCGATGGTGGGCTTGAACGGCGTCTGGGGCGTGAGAGGTGTGAGGGGCGGGGAAGCCGGCTGCGGCGCGCGCGCGGCCCCAGCCGATGCGGGGGTGGAAGCAGCGGGAGCTGGTGCCGCGGATGCGGCGGGGGTGGTCGCTGCCGGCGTGGTGCCGCCGGCCGGCAAGGGAATCTCGATCAGGTGTTCGCGCGCGTCGAACACCGTTTCGCAGTGGCCGCAACGCACCAGCCCCTGGCGCAGGCGCAACTGGTCGGCGACCAGCCGGAAGGCGGTGCGGCAGGCCGGGCAGCGCGTGACGAGCTTGACGGCGGCCATCAGTACCAGTCAGGGGCGAGTGCCATGAAGGCAGACCCAGCCTTCCTCGCTGCGCCACACCGTCAGCGGCAGCCAGGGCGCATAGGCCGCGGCAACTTCATCCGCCTGGCGCTCGAGCACGCCGGACAGCACCAGCCGGCCGCCGGGGCGCACGCGGGCGCTGAGCATGGCGGCCATCAGCTTGAGCGGATTGGACAGGATATTGGCGACCACCAGGTCGTAGCTGGCGTCGGACACCGACTCGGGCAGCGCGAACGACGCTTGCACCTGGTTGCGCTCGGCGTTGTAGCGCGACGCTTCCACGGCGTTGGGATCGATATCGATGCCGATGGTGTCGCCCGCGCCCAGCTTGCGCGCGACGATCGCCAGGATGCCGGAGCCGCAGCCATAGTCGAGCACGGTCTCGCCCGCCTTCAGGTTCTGCTCCAGCCATTGCATGCACAGCCGCGTGGTGGGGTGGCTGCCGGTGCCGAAGGCCAGGCCGGGGTCCAGCTCCAGCACCACGGCATCGGGCTCGGGCGCATCGTGCCACGACGGCACCACCCAGATGCGCTCGCCGACGCGGATCGGCTCGAACTGCGATTGCGTCAGCCGCACCCAGTCCTGGTCCTCGACCGCGCGCAGTTCGAACGCCGGCACCGGGTCGATGCCAAGCTGGTTGGCGGCGGCCGCGACTACCACGGCCGGATCGGCATCGTCGCCGAACAGCGCCACCACGCGCGAGCGGTTCCACGCGAGTTGCTTCGGTTCCAGCCCGGGCTCGCCAAAGAGCGGCTGCTCGTCCGGCGTGTCGGCATCGGCGTCTTCCACCGAGACCGACAGCGCGCCGAGGTCGAACAGGGCGTCAGACCAGGCCTCGGCTTGGTCCTGCGCCACTTCGATCACACATTCCTGAAATGCCACGGGCTTCCTTGCTTGCTGCGGTGTGTATTGCGGGTAACGTCGCGTCAGGCCTTCGCGCGCTCCGCCAGGCGATGCTCGAGATAATGGATGCTGGTGCCGCCTTCGACGAAATTGGCGTCCATCATCAGCTCGCGGTGCAGCGGCACGTTGGTCTGGATGCCGTCCACCACCATTTCGGACAGCGCGATGCGCATGCGGGCGATAGCCTGTTCGCGCGTGGCGCCGTAAGTGATGATCTTGCCGATCATCGAATCGTAGTTGGGCGGCACGAAGTAGCCATCATACGCGTGCGAGTCGACCCGCACACCCGGGCCGCCGGGCATGTGCCAGGCGGTGATGCGGCCCGGCGACGGCGTGAACTTGAACGGGTCCTCGGCGTTCACGCGGCATTCGATCGCGTGGCCACGGAACTGCACATCCTTCTGGCGGAAACGCAGCTTCTCGCCAAAGGCGATGCGGATCTGTTCCTGCACGATGTCGATGCCGGTGATCATCTCGGTGACCGGGTGCTCGACCTGCACGCGCGTGTTCATCTCGATGAAGTAGAACTCGTTGTTCTCGTACAGGAACTCGAAGGTGCCGGCGCCGCGGTAGCCCATCTTCTTGCAGGCCTCGGCGCAGCGGTCGCCGATGCGCTCGATCAGGCGGCGCGGGATGTGCGGCGCGGGCGCTTCCTCGATCACCTTCTGGTGGCGTCGCTGCATCGAGCAGTCGCGCTCGCCCAGCCAGATCGCCTGGCGGTGTTGGTCGGCCAGGATCTGAATTTCCACATGGCGCGGGTTCTCGAGGAACTTCTCCATGTAGACCTCGGGATTGCCGAAGGCGCGGCCGGCCTCTTCGCGCGTCATGTTGACGGCGTTGATCAGCGCGGCCTCCGTGTGCACCACGCGCATGCCGCGGCCACCGCCGCCGCCGGCGGCCTTGATGATCACCGGGTAGCCCACGCGGCGCGCGGTCGCCAGGATTTCCTTGGGATCGTCGGGCAGGGCGCCGTCCGAGCCGGGCACGCACGGCACGCCGGCCTTGATCATGGACTGCTTGGCCGAGACCTTGTCGCCCATCAGGCGGATGCTGTCGGCGGTGGGGCCGATAAAGACGAAGCCGGATTTCTCCACGCGCTCGGCGAAATCGGAGTTCTCCGACAGGAAGCCGTAGCCGGGGTGGATGGCCTGCGCGTCGGTCACCTCGGCGGCCGAGATGATGGCGGGCATATTGAGGTAGGACAGCGGCGACGGGGCCGGGCCGATACAGACGGCTTCATCGGCCAGGCGGACGTACTTGGCCTCCTTGTCGGCCTCGGAATACACCACGACCGTCTTGATGCCCAGTTCGCGGCAGGCGCGCTGGATGCGTAGAGCGATTTCGCCGCGGTTCGCGATCAGAATTTTTTCAAACATGGTCTCTCTCTGCGAGAACAGGAGCGGTCCCGCTGCGTGCCGGCATGGCACATCGGGCGCGCAGCCGCGGGGCGGGTAGCCGCCGTGGCCGCAATACTGCGCGGAACTGCATGGAACTGCACGGAACGGGCCGCGATGCCCACAGCGTCCCCGGCGTCACGAAACGCCATTAGCGGACCGCGCCGGTGCTCCCCAGGTGGCCACGCGAGTGGCCGATGGCAGCATGCGGCGCGGCATCCGGTCGGGATCAGCCGATGACGAACAGCGGCTGGCCGTATTCCACGGCCTGGCCGTTTTCAACCAGGATTTCCTTGATGACGCCGGCCTTGTCGCACTCGATTTCGTTGAGCAGCTTCATGGCTTCGATGATGCAGACGGTCTGGCCTTCCTTGACCGTGTCGCCGACGTTGACGAAGGGCGCGGCGCCGGGCGACGGCGCACGGTAGAACGTGCCCACCATCGGCGAGGTCACCACATGGCCGGCGGGCAGCTGGACAGCCGGCTCGGCAGCCGGCACGGCGGCACCGACCGGGGCAGCGGCCGGGGCGGCCGGCAGCGCCTGCATCTGCGGCATGGCCATCGGCGCGGCGATGATTTGCGGCGGTTGCTTGACGATGCGTACCTTGCCGTCGCCTTCGGTGACTTCCAGCTCGGAGATGCCGGATTCGGCCACCAGGTCGATAAGCGTCTTCAGCTTGCGCAGGTCCATCTTTTTATCCTCCTGAATCGGGTTGTCCGGCCGCTGCCGGGAACGGCCGCGGCGGAAGAAATCGTTGTGGCGGCCACCAGGGATCCGCGCCCGCCGTGCCGAAGCACGCGCAACGGGCGCAGGCCGCCGGGCGGCGCGCGCATGTACTCATTAAATCTGGCGGGGTCAGCTCCCCGAACTCCCTGGCGGCGGCTGCTCCTGGGCCAGCGCATAGTCCAGCGCCAGCAGGTACCCCTGCCAGCCCAGTCCGCAAATCACCCCGACCGCCACGTCGGAGAAGTAGGAGTGGTGGCGGAAGCTCTCGCGACGATGCACGTTCGACAGGTGCACCTCGACGAATGGGATCGCCACGCCGGCCAGCGCATCGCGCAGCGCCACGCTGGTATGCGTATAGGCCGCGGGGTTGATGATAATGAAGTCGACGCCTTCCTCGCGTGCGGCGTGGATGCGGTCGACCAGCGCGCCCTCATGGTTGGACTGGAACGATGCCAGCGAAATACCGGCCTTTGTCGCTCGTTCGGCCAGTGCCGCGTCGATATCGGCAAGCGTCGTGTGCCCGTAGGTCTCCGGCTCGCGGGTGCCCAGCAAGTTGAGGTTCGGCCCATGCAGGACCAGCACCTTGCGGTAGCGGGCTGAGCGACGGAGGGAGCGGGTTGCAGTCACGGCGGCTCGACCAGATCAACGAAATTGCGCGGAGATTACCGTAGCTTAGAGGGATTTGTCTAGCACGCGATACAAGGTATGAGGTCGCCTTGCGACGCTTTGGTGCCCTTCTTGACACTTTCTCGGACTTTCGTGCGACGGATGAGAGAAATCGCCGAAGAAATCCGAAATTCGGCGAAGTTCGCGGAAGAATGCGGTCAGGTGCGCGGGAGTACAGCCCGCAGTTCAGCTGCGGTGACCCGTCCCATCTTGCGGTACTTCACCGAACCGTCCGGGTTGATCACCACGGTATAGGGCAGGCCGCCGGCACTGTTGCCGAAATTGCGCGACAGCTCGGTGCCGGCAAAACCCGCCACGGCGAGCGGGTAGGCCACCGGTACCTTCTTGGTGAACTGCTGGATGTTGGCGGCGGAATCTATGCCGATGCCGACAAACTCGACCTGGCGGTTCTTGTATTCCGCGTGCAGCGCGGTCAGTTCGGGCATCTCTTCCACGCAGGGGCCGCACCACGGTGCCCAGAAGTTCACCACCACGGTCTTGCCGCGCAGCTTGCCCAGGTCCAGGTCGGCGCCGGCGGCATCAGGCAGGCGGGTCTGGAAGAAGGTCTCTACCGCCTGGTCGCCGGCGGGCTTGGGCGAGAACACGAAATGGCCGGCCAGCGCGCCGGCGGCGCAGGCGACCACGGCAACCCCGATCCACAGCCAGAGGCGGGAGCGGCGGGCGGGCGAGGAAATGGTTTCAGTCATGGGGATGGCCTGGACCAGGAGTCAGTGGGGCGCACCAGCGGGGCGCATGGTGCCGGGTGATGGTTAAGCGGCCGGCGTCAATCCGGTTCGGCCTCGTCGGCCTTCTCCATCAGCGCACGCACCGCCTGCACGTCCGCGCGCGCCAGGCGCCCGGAGGCGTCGGCTCGCACGGCGCCGCGTTCGTCGACGGCATCATACAGCGCAATATGGATACCCACCGGCGCGCCCAGTTCCGCGCGCACTTCGCCGGCCAGCAGCCTGGCCTCGCGGCGGTCGGGCCACTGGCCCTTCCACAGGAAGCTGAGGGTCTCCACCTCGCCGCGGCCGCCGAAGTGGCGGCTCTCGCTGGTCTCGAAGTCCACCCCGGCGTTGAGCAGGTGCAGCGTCGCGTCCTTGGGGCTATCGCAGAAGCACTGCAGATAGATATCAGAGTGTTCGGTGGCGGTGCCATTGAGCACGGCGCCGACCAGGTAGGGCCGGAACGGCGCCAGGTCTTCCATCGCCAGCACGGCCAGCCGGCGCAGCAGCGCGAGGATGCGGGGCTGGGTCTCGGCATGGAACAGCGCCTGGTAGGCGCGCACCTCGGCTTCGATCTGTTCGTTGTCCGGCAACCATTCGCCGGGCACGCGCTGCTCGCCCAGCAGCTGGCGCGCGGCCTTGCGCTTGGCGGTGGCGTAGTCGGCACCGTCCTCGGCGATCATGCGGGCGGCGGCCTGAGCGATCTCGTCGCGCAGGCGGGAGGGGTCAAGCTGGGTACGTCGGGTCATGCCCCATGATACCGGAGCACGGCCCCGCGGCAGGTGCGGCGCGTGCTGCCGCAGTGCAGCGAGGGCCGCCGGCGCTCGGGTACAATCGGGGGCTTCCTGCCCGGCCTCGCCAGCGGCACAAAACTGCCGCGCGCCGCCGGGTGCCGAGTCCCCAGGCCGAGTTCGCCGGCCTGCTTCATGTCTTTCCGGGAACCCATGCATATTCATATCCTTGGCATCTGCGGCACCTTCATGGGCGGCCTGGCGGTGCTGGCCAAGCAGGCCGGCCACCGCGTCACCGGCTGCGATGCCAATGTCTACCCGCCGATGAGCACCCAGCTCGAGGCGCAGGGGATCGAGCTGATCGAAGGCTTCGACCCCGCCCAGCTGTCGCTGCAGCCGGACCTGTTCGTGATCGGCAACGTGGTTTCGCGCGGCAATCCGCTGATGGAAGCCATCCTCGACCGCAACCTGCCATATGTCTCCGGCCCGCAATGGCTGGGCGAGCACGTGCTGGCAAGCAAGTGGGTGCTGGCCGTGGCCGGCACGCACGGCAAGACCACCACTACCTCGATGCTGGCCTGGATCCTGGAGGATGCCGGCTACAACCCGGGCTTCCTGGTGGGTGGGGTGCCGCAGAACTTCGGCATCTCGGCGCGCGTGACCGAATCCGACTTCTTCGTGATCGAGGCCGACGAGTACGACACCGCCTTCTTCGACAAGCGCAGCAAGTTCGTCCACTACCGCCCGCGCACGGCAATCCTGAACAACCTGGAATACGATCACGCCGACATCTTCCCCGATCTGGCGGCGATCGAGACCCAGTTCCACCACCTGGTGCGTACCGTGCCCGGCCAGGGCCGGCTGGTCGTCAACGGCGTGGAAGAGAGCCTGGCCCGCGTGCTGGAGCGCGGCTGCTGGAGCGAGGTCGAGCAGTTCGGCGTGGGCGACTGGCGCGAGAGCGATGCGGCCGGCGCCAAGGCGGCGCCCGGCAAGGACGCTTTCGACGTCTGGTTCGGCAATGCCGTCGCCGGTACCGTGGTGTGGGACCTGCAGGGCACCCACAACCGCATGAACGCGCTGGCGGCGATCGCTGCCGCGCGCCACGTCGGCGTGCCGGTAGCGCAGGCGATCGCGTCGCTCGGGCGCTTCGCCAACGTCAAGCGCCGCATGGAAGTGCGCGGCGTGGTCGATGGCGTGACCGTCTACGACGACTTCGCCCACCACCCGACCGCGATCCAGACCACGCTGGAAGGCCTGCGCCGCCGCGTCGACAATGCCCGCATCCTGGCCGTGCTGGAGCCGCGCTCCAATACCATGAAGCTGGGCGTGATGAAGGCCCAACTGCCGGCCAGCCTGGAGCAGGCCGACCTGGTGTTCGGCTACGGCGCCCCGGCGGGCAAGGACGCGCTCGGCTGGGACCTGGCCGAATCGCTGGCGCCGCTGGGCGCCAAGGCCGGCGCATTCCAGGACCTGGCGGAGCTGGTGCAGGCCGTGCGCGCCGCGGCGCAGCCGGGCGACCACGTGCTGGTGATGAGCAACGGCGGCTTCGGTGGCGTGCACCAGAAGCTGCTGGACGCGCTGGCCCAGCGCTGACCGACGCGAAGGACCGCCATGCTGCTATACCTGCACGGATTCCGCTCTTCGCCGCAGTCGTTCAAGGCCCGGCTGGTGCAGGAGCGCATGCGCGAGTGGGGCGTGGGCCGCTACTACGCCTGCCCCACGCTCAATGTCTCGCCGGAAATGGCCATCGCGCAGGCGGAAGCCGCCATTCGTGCCGCGAAGAGCGCCGCGCAGGCCGGCGGCGACCAGGAAATCGCCATCGTCGGGTCGTCGCTGGGCGGCTTCTATGCGCGCTGGCTGGGCGAGCGCTACGGCTGCAAGACCGTGCTGCTCAACCCGGCCATCCACCCGTGGACCGACCTGGAGCAATACCTGGGCGAGCAGCCGCTGTGGCATGGCGGCGGCTCGGTCAGGGTCGAGCGGCGCCACCTGCAGGAGTTGCTGGATCTGCGCGTGGACACCATCACCCGCCCCGAACGCTATTACCTGATCGCCGCCACCGGCGACGAGGTGCTGGACTACCGTGAAATGGTGGCCGCCTGCCCCGGCGCGAAGATGCGCGTGATCGAGGGCAGCGACCACGGCATCAGCGAATTTGCCGACTACGTCGACGATGTGCTCGCCTTCTGCGGCTATGGCCCGGGCGGCAAGGTGCCGGCAAGCCCAAGCCCAAGCCCGGCATGAGCGCGGAGTCCGCGCGCCGCTGTGGCTGGAGTTCGCACCTGCCTTTCGATGCGGCCATCACGCCCAACCTGCGGCGCTGGGTGACCGGCGATGACGGCTCGCTGACCGCGCGGCTGGTGGCTGCGTCGGAGCGCTTTCGCGTGGCCCGGCTGCTGCAGCGTCCGCTGCGGCCGCTGGCCGACGAATGGCAGGCGCTGGGGCAGGGCGACCGCACCCCCGCGCTGACGCGGGAGGTACTGCTGATCTGCGACGAAATCCCCGCCGTGTTTGCCCACACCGTGGTGCGCCAGCGCCATGCGCGCCGCGACTGGCCGTTCCTGCGCGGGCTGGGCGAGCGCCCGCTGGGCGGGCGGCTGTTCGTCGATCCGATGGTCGCGCGCGACCCCTTCCAGTTTGCGCGGCTGCTGCCGCACCATCCGCTGCGCCAGGCGCTGCAGCGCGTGCTGCCGGCCATGGGGCCGGTGCCCATGCTGCCGGCGCGGCGCTCCGTATTCCGGCGCGGCGACGGCGTCATGCTCGTGACAGAGGTCTTCTTGCCGGAGCTGCTGTCGCGGCCATCCCCGGGGACCAGGGCGGGCGCGATTGCGCGCATCAAAGACCGTGGCCCCGTTTTCACACGCACTGCCGAAGCGAAGAGATAAAACAAGATGAAATTGCAGGGACGGGTTGCCATCATCACCGGTGCCGCCGCCGGTATCGGGTTTGCCACCGCGCAGCGCTTTGCCGCCGACGGTGCCATCGTCGTGCTGTGCGACGTGCAGGAGGCGCGCCTGCGCGAAGCCGCCGACAAGCTGGCCGCCACCGGCGCCACCGTGTCGGCTTACCGGGTCGACGTGACCCGGCGCGACGAGGTCGACGCCATGGTCGCGGCCGTGATGGCCGCACATGGCCGCGTCGATATCCTGGTCAACAACGCCGGCATCACCAAGGATGCGCGCCTGGTCAAGATGACCGAGGCGCAATTCGACGCCGTGATCGACGTCAACCTGAAGGGCGTCTTCAACTGCGCCCAGGCCGTCGCCACCATCATGACCGAGCAGGGCCGGGGCGTAATCCTGAACGCGTCGAGCGTAGTCGGCCTGTACGGCAACTTCGGCCAGACCAATTACGCGGCCAGCAAGTTCGGCGTGATCGGCTTTACCAAGACCTGGGCGCGCGAGCTCGGCCCCAAGGGCGTGCGCGTCAACGCGGTGTGCCCGGGCTTCGTCAACACTGAGATCCTGAAGACCGTGCCGGAGAAGGTGCTCGACGGCATGAAGTCGTCGTGCTGGCTGCGCCGCCTGGCCGAGCCGGCCGAGATCGCCAGCATCTATGCCTTCCTGGCCAGCGACGACGCCAGCTACGTCAACGGTGTGGCGATCGAGGCCAGCGGCGGCATGTCGCTCTGAGGCCTGGCCGGCCCCGGTGCGCCGCCGGTGCATGCCGCCGGTGCGTCCAAAGCGGCGCCGGCCGGGCGCAGGATCGGGGGTGCGGTATCATTCCAGGTCTGCGGCCACGCCGTAATGCTACGGGCGGCGCCCCGGCGCGCAGCTTGTGCGCCCTGCGCGGACCAGCCGGACCAGCCGTATTTGTCCGCACCGTCCGCACCATTTCTCCTACCGGATCCGCTCCAGCGCCGCCCGTGGCGGCCTCGACGCGGTTCCGCGCATTTCTGAAAGTACCGATCGATGCAGTTGCTGTTCGAAGAAGGCGGCGAAATCCGCGCCGGCACCGTGCTGAACCAGCAGGGCGAGGCCTACCAGGTGGAACTGCCGGCCGGCAAGCGCACCAAGGTCAAGTCCCGCGATGTGCTGCTGCAGTTTGCGCAGCCGTCGGCGATCGAGCTGGTGCGCCAGACCGGCGACATGGTGGCGGAGATCGACCTGGACTTCCTGTGGGAGTGCGCGCCCGAGGCCGAGTTCGGCTTCGCCGAGCTGGCCGCCGATTACTACGGCGCCGAGCCCGGCCCGGTGCAGCAGGCGGCGCTGGCGATGGCGCTGCACGGCAACCCGGTGTACTTCCGCCGCAAGGGGCGCGGCCGCTACCAGCGCGCGCCCGAAGACCAGCTCAAGGCGGCGCTGGCCGCGCTCGAGCGCAAGCGTCAGCAGGCGCTGGTGCAGGCCGAGTACGAAGAACAGCTCAAGGCGCTGACGCTGCCGGAATCGTTCCGCAACAAGGTGCTGCAGCTCCTGTTCAAGCCGGACAAGAACAGCCTGGAATTCAAGGCCATGGACGCGGCCTGCACCGCGCTCGGCATGTCGCCGATGCGGCTGATGGTCGCCGCCGGCGGCGTGGCCAGCCCGCGCGCGCTGCATGAGGCCAAGTTCCTGGCCGAGTGCTTCCCCAAGGGCACGGGCTTCCCGGATGCCGACGTGCCCGGGCCGCCCGCCGAGCTGCCGGTGGCCGACGTCGAAGCCTTCTCGATCGACGACGTCACCACCACCGAGATCGACGATGCGCTGTCGGTGACGAAGCTCGCTGACGGCAAGCTGCGCATCGGCATCCATATCGCTGCCCCCGCGCTGGGCATCCGCCGTAGTGAGCCGCTCGACGCGATCGCGCGCCAGCGGCTGTCCACGGTCTACTTCCCTGGCGACAAGATCACCATGCTGCCCGACCCGGTGGTGGAGCGCTACACGCTGCAGGAAGGTCGCGTGTGCCCGGCGCTGTCGCTGTACGTGACGGTGGACCCGAGCGTATGGCTGATCACCGGCAGCGAGACCCGCGCGGAGATGGTGCCGATCGCCGCCAACCTGCGCCACAACCTGCTGGACGACGTCATCACCGAGGCCTCGCTCTCCCAGGGCACCGGCGACTACCCGTTCCGCGATGCGCTGACGCAGCTCTGGCACTTTGCCGGCTACCTGTACGACGAGCGCCAGAAGGCGCGCCTGGCCAGCGGCCTGCGCCCCGAGACGCACAACCGCGCCGACTTCAACTTCTACCTCGACGACCAGCCCGACGGCAGCCAGCGCGTACGCATCGAGCAGCGCAAGCGCGGCTCGCCGCTGGACAAGATCGTGGCCGAGCTGATGATCCTGGCCAACAGCACCTGGGGCAAGCTGCTGGCCGACCACGGCGTGCCGGGTATCTACCGCACGCAGAAGGCATGGGGCATGCACCGCACGCGCATGCAGACCTACCCGGCGCCGCACGAGGGGCTGGGCGTGGCGCAGTACGCGTGGAGCACCTCGCCGCTGCGCCGCTATGTCGACCTGGTCAACCAGTGGCAGATCCTGGCGGTGTCCCAGCACGGCGTGACCGCCAAGCTGGTGGCGCCGTTCAAGCCCAAGGACGCCGACCTGCTGGCCGCGGTGGCCGACTTCGAAGGCACCTACGCCGCCTATGCCGACCACCAGTCGACCATGGAGCGCTACTGGTGCCTGCGCTGGCTCAAGCAGGAAAAGCGCGAGCGCATGATGGCCTCGGTGCTCAAGGAAGGCGCGGTCCGCTTCACCGAGATCCCGCTGGTCACGCGCGTGCCCGAGCTGGCCCAGGCGCAGCGCGGCACCCAGGTGCTGCTGGAGATCGGCGAGACCGACGAAATCACGCTGGAGGTGTCGTGCCGCGTGCTGGAAGTCTTTGCCGGTGAAGGCGAGTTGCCCGAGGAAGAGCTGGAAAGCGACGAGGAAGCCGCTGAAGTGTCGGCCGAAGCCGCTGCCGAGGCCGCGGCGGAGCTGGCCGCCGAACAAGCCGCTGAACAGGCCGCCGGGGTGTCGGGCGAGGCGCCGGAGCAGCCCGCGGGCGAGGACGGCAACGACGAGAACAGCGAGGCGTCGGCCCAGCGCGACACCGGCGGCCCGGCGGCGGGCTGAAGCCTTCGGAAATCGACGGCGCTCACTTACAATGCCAGTCTGATCCGGGGCCCGCGGGCCCCGGTTTGCCATGGCCTGCCGGTCCCGCCCGGCCAGTGCACCCGAGCCCTCCGAGCCCACATCCATCCATCGTGAACGCCGCTTTCGCCGCTCCCCGCCACTGGTGGCATGCCAGGTGGCACAACAGCAGTACGCTGGCCAAGGCGCTGGCGGTATCCCTGGCCGTGCATGCGGTGCTGCTGATGGTGCGGATCGCCGCGCCCGAGGTGTTCGAGATCAAGCGCAGCGACGCCGCGCTGGACGTGGTGCTGGTCAACGCCAAGTCGGCGCAGAAGCCGCGCAACCCGACCGCGCTGGCGCAGGCCAACCTGGATGGCGGCGGCGACCATGACCAGCAGCGCGCCAGCACGCCGCTGCCGGCGCAGACCGTGACGCAGGAAGGCGACCTGGTGCGCCAGGTGCAGCGCCGCGTCGAGCAGCTCGAACAGGAGCAGCAGCGCCTGCTGACCCAGGCGCGCGAACCCGCGCCGGCGGTGCGCAACCAGCCGCTCAAGCCCGGCGAGAGGCGCGAGGACACCCCGCAGCGCGGCCAGGACGAGCGCACCTCGGCCGACGAGATGGCCAAGCTCGAGGCCGAGATCGGCCGCAACCTCGACCACTACGCCAAGCGGCCCAAGCGCTTCCAGCTCACCGCCACCAGTGCGCAGGCGGTCGACTACGCGCAGTATTACGACAGGCTACGCCGCAAGATCGAGGCGCGCGGCACCACCGATTTTCCGCAACGCAACGGCAAGCCGCTGTACGGCCAGCTGATCCTGGTGATCAACGTCAACCGGCTGGGCAAGCTCGGCTACAACCGCGACGGCTACAACGTCGACTCCATCGACGTGGTCAAGAGTTCGGGCGATCCCGCGCTGGACCGCCAGGCCGTGGCGATCGTGCGCGCGGCCGCGCCGTTCGGCGCGTTCACGGCGGAGATGGCGGCGCGCCAGGACATCCTCGAAGTCATTTCCACTTTCAAGTTTTCGCGCAGCGGGCTGGAAACCCGCTTGCAGGCACGCTGATGACATTCACTGCTTCCACTGATTCCTCCCAGCCCACCTCCGGTCGCTATGTGGTGATCGGCAACCCGGTCGCGCACAGCCGCTCGCCGGCGATCCACGCCGCCTTTGCACGCCAGACCGGGGAGGCAGTGCAGTACGACCGGCTGGAGGCGCCGCTGGACGGGTTTGCCAACACCGTGCGCAAGTTCTTTGCCGACGGCGGCTACGGCTGCAACGTCACCGTGCCGTTCAAGCTCGAAGCCTATGACCTGGCCGACCGCCTGACCGAGCGCGCCGAAGCCGCCGGCGCGGTCAACACACTGTGGATCGAAGAGGGCCTGATCCACGGCGACAACACCGACGGCATTGGCCTGGTGCGCGATATCCAGGACAACCTCGACACGCTGATCGAAGGCAAGCGCGTGCTGCTGCTGGGCGCGGGCGGCGCGGCCATGGGCGCGATGCTGCCGCTGATCGAATGCCGCCCGTCGCGCATCGTGGTGGCCAACCGCACCGCCTCGCGCGCCAGCGACATGCTGGAAGAGTTTGTCGAAGCCGCTGACCAGTACGGCGTGGAGCTGTGGGGCGGCGGGCTCGACGCGCTTGAAGGCCTGTCCGAGGACGAGGCCTGCGACGTGGTGATCAACGCCTCGTCCAGCAGCCTGCATGGCGAAGTGCCGCCGGTGCCCGAGCTGCTGCTGGGCGAAGGCGTGCTGGCCTACGACATGATGTACGGCGCCGAGCCCACGGTGTTCCTGCAGTTCGCCGCGCGCTGCGGCGCGCGTACCAGCGACGGCCTGGGCATGCTGGTCGAACAGGCTGCCGAAGCCTTCTACATCTGGCGCGGCGTGCGCCCCCGCACCGCCCCCGTGCTGGCCGAGCTGCGCGCCGCGCTGCAGGCCGAACGCAAGGGCTGACCGGGGCGCCGCCAGCCGTGGCCAACCGCAACCGCGCAGCCAGCGCCAGCCGCGGCGCAGCCCCTGCACGCACGGTGCTCAACCCGGTCCGCTGGCTCGGCTACCTGCTGGGCTGCGTGGCCGCGGGCGTGCTCGCGATGCAGCTGTACTTCTTCGTGCAGATCGCCTCGTGGCAGTACATCAACCCGACGACGACCACCTTCATGCGCGCCGAGCGCTGGCGCCTGTGCGGCCTCAATGTGTGGAACTGCGGCCTCGACCGGCAATGGGTGCCCTATGACCGCATCTCGCGCAACCTCAAGCGCGCGGTGATCGCCAGCGAGGATGCCGACTTCGTCAACCATCCGGGCTATGAGCTGGACGCCATGCTCGATGCCTGGGAGCGCAACAAGAAGCGCGGGCGCATCGTGCGCGGCGGATCGACCATCACGCAGCAGCTGGCCAAGAACCTGTTCCTGTCCTCCGAGCAGCACTACCTGCGCAAGGGGCAGGAGCTGGCGATCACGTGGATGCTCGAGTTCTGGCTCGACAAGCAGCGCATCTACGAGATCTACCTGAATTCGGTGGAGTGGGGCGAGGGCGTGTTCGGCGCGCAGGCCGCGGCGCAGCACTACTTCCGCACCACGGCGGACAAGCTCAGCGTGGGCCAGTCCGCGCGCCTGGCCGCGGCGCTGCCGGCGCCGAAGTGCTTCGACAAGAAGGAATACTGCGCCAACGTGCGCGTGAATTTCCGCGCCAAGGCGGGGATCATCGCGCGGCGGATGGGGGCGGCTACGTTGCCGGACTGACGCCCCCGGTTTCAGCTAAGCCAGCCCTTGCGGCGGAAATACACCAGCGGAATCGCCGCCGACACCGCCATCAGCGCGATCGCCCACGGATACCCCGCGGCCCAGTCCAGCTCCGGCATGATCTTGAAGTTCATGCCGTAGATACTGGCGATCAGCGTGGGCGGCATCAGCGCCACCGATACCACCGAGAACAATTTGATGATCTTGTTCTGGTTGATGTTGATGAAACCGACGGTCGCGTCCATCAGGAAGTTGATCTTGTCGAACAGGAACGCGGTGTGGTTCTCGATCGAGTCAATGTCGCGCAGGATCTGGCGCGCCTCGTCCTGCTGTTCGGCCGACAGCAGCTGGCTGCGCATCAGGAAGGACACCGCGCGGCGCGTGTCCATCACGTTGCGGCGGATGCGCCCGTTCAAGTCTTCCTCGCGGGCGATGGTTTCCAGTACGTCGGCCGCCGCGGCGTCGGTCACGTTCTCGGCCAGCACGCGGCGGCTGGCTTCTTCCAGGCGTTCGTAGACTTCCTCGATCGAATCCGCGGAGTACTCGGCGTCGGTCGCGTACAGGTCCATCAGCACGTCCTTGGCATTGCGTACCGAGCCCGGGCGCATGCGCGCACGCAGTCGCACCAGCCGGAACACCGGCAGGTCTTCGTCGTGGATGGAGAACAGCACGTCGCGCGTCAGCACGAAGGCCACGCGCACGTTGCGCGACACCTCTTCCTCAGCGAGCAGGAAGTCGGTGCGGATATGGATATTCTCGTCCTCGCCCTCGAAGTAGCGCGCCGATGCCTCCAGGTCGCCGAGGTCTTCCAGTTCGGGAAGGGCGACGCCGTAGGCTTCCTTGATCCAGTTCAGCTCTTCGTCGTCGGGATTGACGACGTCGATCCAGATCGGCTTGTGCTGCAGCAGCTCATTGCGCTCGTCGACCTGCTCCTGAGCGAGCCGGCCTTTTTGCAGGACGAACAGGTTGATCATCCCCGGGATTCCTTATTACTGATTGCGACGAAAAACAAAGACAAGCGCGAAGACAAGCGCAGGCGGCTCGCCGCATCCCAGGTGCTCCGTCATGCCCTCTCATGGCCTTGCGACGAGCTGCAAGGCAGCCGCAATGACCGGGCCACGGGCAAGCGTGATCGCGCTGTGCCGCGGCTGCCGGACTCAGTAGACTCGGCACAGCGGTACAAGGCGATGGCGTTTGCCTGGGTTGGCTGGCTAGCCGGGAGAGGGAAGATCCGCAACAATGCGGCGCGCATGGATGGCGCCGCCGGTGGCACGGAAAGACACTCGCCCGCAGTGTTCTGCTGCGGGCGAGGCCGACGAGGCGCGGAGCCGGGTGCTCCGGGCGGGTCGTCGTTACGCAGCCCGCAGTGACATGGCATTCGCAGAGGTCGCAGCGCTGCTGCGGCAACTCGAACACCCGATGCTACTGCCCACGTAATTTCTCCGGGATTGTGATGGCCGCGAGTGTAGCCCAACGAAGGGTGGCTTGTTAAGTGAAATCTCCGCGTCCGGGCGTGCACTGTCGCGCCAGGTCCGGGTCACCGCGGCGTCACCCGGCGAAACCCCGCAGCCGGCGCCACAGCAGCGGCGCCAGCATCACCGAGGACAGCGCCAGGAACATCAGCACGATTGCCGCGTAGTCCTGCCAGTGCGGCTGCTCGCCCAGCAGCCACATGCCCGAGAACACCCCGACCACCGGAATGAACATGATCGACAGGCTCGACACCACCGGCGGCAGGCTGCGCGCCAGCCCGAACCAGACCAGGTGGCAGAAGGCGAAGACCACCACCGCGTTGTAGGCGATCGCCCCCCACTCGATGGCCGTGGGCAAGCGCCAGCCGTCTTCCAGCAGCAGCGAGCCGGCCAGCAGGAAGGGCAGCGTGATCGCCAGCATCCAGAAGGTCATGGCGCCGATCGGCACGCTGGTCTGGGTGCGTTTCATCAACTGGGTGCCAAAGCCCCAGCCGGCCGCGGCCAGCAGCATCAGCAGCGTGCCGGCGGGGCTGCCGGTCAGCGCGCTGATCTCGCCCGACAGCAGCAGCACGGTGCCGGTCAGCGCGCAGCCGATGCCGAACCAGGCCCAGCCGCTGATACGCTCGCGGAAGAACACCAGCCCCCACACCACCGCCCAGATCGGCATGGTGTAGCCCAGGATGGCGGCCCGGCCCGACGACAGCATCTTGACCGCGACGATGGCAAACAGGTGCCAGACGACCATGTTGGGGAGGGCCAGGCGGAACACCGTGCCCCATTCGCGGCGCGGCACCGCCAGCGAGTCGCCGCGCAGTCGCAGCGCCAGGCCCAGCGCCAGCAGGCCGCCGGCCATGCACAGCAGCCGGAAACCCAAGGGCGGAAAATGCGCGACGCCCACTTTCATCACGGGCCAGTTGATCCCCCAGGCAAAGGTAAGGACGACGAGAAGGAAAACACCGCGGCGATCGAGAGACATGGAGGAGGGCGGCTGGCTGTGCGCGATGCCGCTCTTTGTTTTGAGAGGAAGCGCAAAACGATAGCACGCAGCGGGTAAAATTGCCGGAAGCGACATATGCTGCAAGGGATGAATGATTTTCACGCCGCTGCAGCCAACCGCGCCGGCCGGTCCAGTGGGGCGCCGGCGCCACCAGGAATACCGAGTATCCATGACCTTCACCGAGCAGCTTGCTGCCGCCTGGCAGCGCAACGATTCCCTTCTGTGCGTCGGGCTCGATCCTGACCCGCAGAAGCTGCCGCTGTCCCTGACCGGAGCGGGCGGTGCCATCTTCTCGTTCTGCCGCGAGATCGTCGACGCTACCGCCGACCTGGTCTGCGCGTTCAAGCCACAGATCGCGTACTTCCACTCACAGCGCGCCGAGGACCAGCTCGAACAGCTGATCCACTACATCCACGACGCCCACCCCGGCATCCCGGTGATCCTGGACGCCAAGCGCGGCGATATCGGCTCGACCGCCGAGCACTATGCGCTGGAGGCCTTCGAGCGCTACAAGGCCGACGCGGTCACGGTCAGTCCGTACATGGGTTTCGATTCGATGCAGCCGTACCTGGCCTATCCGGGCCGCGGCGTGATCGTGCTGTGCCGCACCTCCAATCCGGGCGGCTCCGACGTGCAGTTCCTGCAGGTCGACGGCAAGCCGCTGTACCAGGTGGTGGCCGAGGCGGCGCGCGAGCGCTGGAACACCACCGGACAGATGGGGCTGGTGGTGGGGGCGACGTTCCCGAACGAGATCGCGCGAGTGCGGCAGATCGTGGGCGATATGCCGCTGCTGATCCCGGGGATCGGCGCGCAGGGCGGGGATATCGAAGCCACGGTCAAGGCCGGGCGCACGGCGGATGGCACGGGGATGATGATCAATTCGTCGCGCGCCATTCTCTACGCCAGCCGCGAGAAGGACTTTGCCACGGCGGCGCGCAATGTCGCACTGCAGACGCGGGAGACGATCAACCGCTATCGCCACGGCTGAGGCCGGGCGGCAGGGCAGAAAAAAAACCGCGCCGGGAACGGCGCGGTTTTTCTATTGGGTGGCGCGAGGCTGGCGTCAGCGGTGTCAGGCCTCGTTTCGCAGCAGCTCCAGCAGCCCCCGCATCGCATGCTCCGCCGCCTGGCGGCGGATCTGCCCGCGGTCGCCACGAAAGCGCTGCGTCTCGGTAAGGGTCGTAATGCGGTTGCTCCAGCCGAAGCACACCATCCCCACCGGTTTTTCCGACGTGCCGCCGTTAGGCCCGGCCACGCCGGTGATCGACAGCGACACCTGGGCGCGACTATTGAGCAGCGCGCCCTCGGCCATGGCGTGCGCCACTTCCTCGCTGACCGCACCGTGGTCGCGGATCAGCTTGGCGGGCACGCCCAGCATGGTGCTCTTGGCCTCATTGGAGTAGGTGACGAAGCCGCGCTCGAACCAGCCGGACGAGCCCGATACATCGGTGATGGCGGCTGCCACCAGCCCGCCGGTGCAGGATTCGGCGGTGGCCAGCATCAGCGATTTGTCGGCAAGGGCGACACCGGCCTGGATGGCGAGCTGGTCGAGCAGGCGGCTGACGGACATGATGGGCTCGGGGTTAATTTTTCAGGAACAGGCGGGCGATGCGCGCGGATCGTGGCGGGCTGGCTCAGAACGAGCGCCACAGCGCAAACACCAGCAGGGTGTAGAAGGCGGCAAAGATATCGTCGAACATCACGCCGAAGCCGCCGCGCAGGCCCGGCCCCTTGAGCGTGCGGTCGTAATAGCCGATCGGGGCGGGCTTGGCGATATCGAACAGCCGGAACCACAGGAAGGCGGCGAACTGCCCCCAGAACCCGGTCGGCGTGACAAAGGTCAGCACCAGCCAGAAGGCAATGATCTCGTCCCAGACCATGCTGCCGTGATCGTGCACGCCCATGTCGCGCGCGGTCTTGGCGCAGGCCCACAGGCCGACCAGGAAGCCGCCGCCGATGATCCACAACCAGGTGGTGGGCTCGATCCACAGCGAGATCACCACGAACGACAGCCAGGCATAGAGGGTGCCCACCGTGCCGGGGCTGAAGGGCGACAGGCCCGAGCCGAAGCCGAACGCGATCAGGTGAGCCGGATGCGCCAGCATGAAGCGGGCGGTGGGGCGCGTGACCTTGACGGTCTGGCCGGCTTCCAGGGTCAGGGCGGGGTCGCGCGGCGCGGCCCCGGGAGGCAAGGTGGACATCAATTTGGCTCGTGTGATGCGGGTGCTGCTTATGGTTATGGCCGGCTGCGCTGCATGTTGCGGGACTCCCGTGCCCGCGCGGCGCGCCGATGCCGGCATCATGACACGCCTGTGCCCCGGTGTCAGGGGGAAGCGAAATGGTCGAAGCTGGTGCCCTCGTACCGGGTGGGGTTGCCGGCGCTGTCGACCAGCCGCAGGCCCGGCTCCGGCGTGATCGTGCCGACGCGTGCCAGCGGCAGGGCGAGCCGCTCGCTGATCGCGGCGATGGCGTCGCGGTTGCCCACCGGGGCAGTGAAGCAAAGCTCGTAGTCATCGCCGCCGGCCAGCACGCATTCGCGCTGGATCGGCTCCGGCTGGCTGGCCAGCACCGCCGAGCGCGGCAGCGCATCGACGTCCACCAACGCGCCGACCTGCGAGCGCGCCAGGATATGGCCGAGGTCGCCGACCAGCCCGTCGGAAATATCGAGTGCGGCATGCGCCACGCCGCGCAGCGCCATGCCGAGCGCCACGCGCGGGGTGGGCGTGTCCATGCGGGGGCGGACCTGGCTGAACTCGGGCTCGGGCAGCAGCCATTCGCCGCGGCAGTCGCCCAGCGCCAGGCGCGCGTCGCCGAGCGTGCCAGAAATCCAGATATCGTCGCCGGGGCGTGCGGCATCGCGCCGCAGCGCGGCGCGCACCGGTACGTCGCCGAACACCGTCAGCGACAGCGTCAGCGGCCCGCGCGTGGTGTCGCCGCCGACCAGCTCGCAGCCATGTGCGTCCGCCAGCGCCAGCATGCCTTCGGCCAGGTCGGCCAGCCAGGCGGGATCGGCCTCAGGCAGGGCCAGCGCCAGCGTGAAGGCGCGCGGCTCGGCGCCCATCGCGGCCAGGTCGGACAGGTTCACGGCCAGCGCCTTGTGGCCGAGCGCGCGCGGCGCCACGTCCGGGAAGAAATGCCGGCCGCTGACCAGCATGTCGGTGCTGATGGCCAGGTGGTGGCCGGGGCGACCCTCGATCAGCGCGCAGTCGTCGCCCACGCCCAGCGCGGCCTTGCGCACCGGCCGCGTGAAATAACGGCGGATCAGGTCGAACTCGGAAAGCTGGGCGGGGTGAGGGTCGGACATCGCTGTGGACTAGGAGTGGCCCGGCCGGCACGGACGGGAAGGCAGGAGCGGGCTCGCGGGACGTTGCAGGATGCAGCGTGAGGTGACCGCGGCGCGCGCAGCGCGTCAGGATGGGGCGCCCGCGGCGTTTCAGCAAGATACTGCCGCGCATGACAGCCATGACTGCAGCGGTTCACCCTGCATCCGCCGGGCGGCGCTACGCTTGCTGGTATTGGTACCCGGGTTGGGGCATATTGTACCGAAACGCAAAGGTGCCCCAAGCAAAAGGCTTATTGTGAAATAGTATTTCACTATATAAAATGCTGGGTTCCAAAGGAAGAGAAGGGCGGACACGTGGAGCCGGTCCGCCGATCGTCCCTGCCACGTCAATGACGGCTCCACCGATTGGAAGATGCGCCGATGACCAGCCCTCAGCAGTCCCCGTCCCAAGACGATCTGAAACAGCAGCAGCGTGAGGCGCTGCGCAAAGCGGCGCTCGAGTATCACGAGTTTCCGACCCCCGGCAAGATCTCCGTCACCCCGACCAAGCCGCTGTCGAACCAGCGCGACCTGGCCCTGGCCTACTCGCCGGGCGTGGCCGCAGCTTGTGAAGAAATCGTTGTCGATCAGGCCAACTCCTTCCGCTACACCGCGCGCGGCAACCTGGTGGCCGTGATCACCAACGGCACCGCCGTGCTGGGCCTGGGCGACATCGGTGCCGCGGCCTCCAAGCCGGTGATGGAAGGCAAGGCCGGCCTGTTCAAGAAGTTTGCCGGTATCGATGTGTTCGATATCGAGGTCGACGAGAAGGACCCCGAGAAGCTGGTCCAGATCATCGCCGCGCTCGAACCGACCTTCGGCGGCATCAACCTGGAAGACATCAAGGCACCGGAATGCTTCTACGTCGAGCGCAAGCTGCGCGAGAAGATGAAGATCCCCGTCTTCCACGACGACCAGCACGGCACCGCCATCGTGGTGGCCGCGGCCATCATCAACGGCCTGAAGGTGGTCGGCAAGGACATCAAAAAGGTCAAGCTGGTTGCCTCGGGCGCCGGCGCGGCCGCGCTGGCCTGCCTGGACCTGCTGGTCGACATCGGCCTGCCGATCGAGAACATCTGGGTGACCGACCTGGCCGGCGTGGTCTATGAAGGCCGCACCGAGCTGATGGACCCGGAAAAGGCGCGCTTCTCGCAGAAGACCGACAAGCGCAAGCTGGCCGAAGTGATCGACGGCGCCGACATCTTCCTGGGCCTGTCCGCCGCGGGCGTGCTCAAGCAGGACATGGTCCAGCGCATGGCCGACAAGCCGCTGGTGCTGGCACTGGCCAACCCGAACCCGGAAATCGCGCCGGAACTGGTCAAGGAAGTGCGCCCGGACGCCGTGATGGCCACCGGCCGTACCGACTACCCGAACCAGGTCAACAACGTCCTGTGCTTCCCGTTCATCTTCCGCGGTGCGCTCGATTGCGGCGCCACCACCATCACGCGCGAGATGGAAATCGCCGCGGCCAATGCGCTGGCCGAGCTGGCGCGCCAGGAGCAGAGCGACATCGTCGCCACGGCCTACGGCATCCAGGACCTGTCGTTCGGCCCTGAGTACCTGATCCCGAAGCCGTTCGATCCGCGCCTGATCGTCAAGGTGGCCCCGGCCGTGGCGGAAGCCGCGATGAAGTCGGGCGTGGCCGCCCGTCCGATCGAGGACATGGACGCCTACCGCCTGCAGCTGCAGCAGTTCGTGTACCACTCCGGCACGCTGATGAAGCCGATCTACGCCGCCGCGCGCAAGGTCGAGATGGACAGGAAGCGCATCGTCTTCGCCGAGGGCGAGGAAGAGCGCGTGCTGCGCGCGGTGCAGGTGATCGTCGACGAAAAGCTGGCCAACCCGATCCTGATCGGCCGCCCGGCCGTGCTGCAGCACCGCATCGAGCGCTTCGGCCTGCGCCTGCGCCCCGGCGTGGACTTCACCGTGGTCAACCCCGAGCACGACGAGCGCTTCCGCGACTATTCCGACGCCTATTACCGCATGATGGCGCGCGAGGGCATCACGCCCCAGTACGCCAAGCTGGAACTGCGCCGCCGCACCACGCTGATCGGCGCCATGCTGGTCAAGCAGGGCGAGGCCGACGGCATGATCTGCGGCACGGTCAGCAACACCGCGGCGCACCTGCGTTATATCGACCAGGTGCTGGGCGGCACCAACAAGGTCTACGCGGCGATGAACGGCCTGGTGCTGCCGGGCCGCCAGATCTTCCTGGTCGACACGCACGTCAACGTCGACCCGACCGCCGAAGAACTGGCCCAGATCACGCTGATGGCCGCCGAAGAACTGAAGCGCTTCGGCATCGAGCCCAAGGTCGCGCTGCTGTCGCATTCGAACTTCGGCTCGTCCGAGGCGCCTTCGGCCCGCAAGATGCGCGATACCCTCGCCATCCTGCGCGATCGCGCGCCGGAACTGGAGGTCGACGGCGAAATGCACGGCGACAGCGCGCTCGACCAGAAGCTGCGCGACCAGCTGGTGCCTGACGGCACGCTCAACGGCGAAGCCAACCTGCTGGTGTGTCCGAACATCGATGCGGCCAATATCTCGTACAACCTGCTCAAGGTTGCCGCGGGCAACAACGTCGCGATCGGGCCGATCCTGCTGGGCGTGAAGGCGCCGGTGCACATCCTGACGCCGTCGGCGACGGTGCGCCGCATCGTCAACATGACCTCGCTGGTCGTCGTCGACGCTGCCGCCGCCAAGCGTTAATCCGTCGCATCACAATTGTGGCGAAAAGCCGGGCTTGCCCGGCTTTTTTGTGTCCATCTGCCAACAGTTAGTATGCGCACACATACGCTTAACATATTGAAACAATTGAGGAAATGGCGCTGCCCGTGGACCGGGATTGATTAATTGCGTGCATGCGCGTAACCTTACGCCTTTGATACAGTACAGGCGCTCGCCATGAGCGCCCCGGTGCGGCCGGCATCCATCGCGCTCCTGACCAGGTGGCGCAGGGCGCGGGCCAGGGTGGCCCGGACAGATCGTCTACCCAACCAGCGGCAGGCTCGATTTCCGGTTCAACCAAGACAAGCAACGTGGGTTTCCAAGTACCTCTGATGCGGCACGCAACACGCATGCTCGCCCGTTCCATCACGGGCGCGGCGCTGGTGCTGGCCCTGGCGCAGCCGACGCTGGCGCGGCAGGCGCAGACCGAAGGGATGGGAACCATTGCAGTGCAGCAGTTGCCCAACGATGCACGGCAGACCCTGGACCGCATCGAAGCCGGCGGCCCTTTCCTGTATGACAAGGACGGGTCCCGATTCGGCAACTACGAACGCATCCTGCCGCAAAGAGAACGCGGGTATTACCGCGAATACACGGTAAAGAGTGCCAGAAGCCGGAACCGGGGAGCCAAGCGGATCGTATGCGGCGGGGAACAACGCGCTGCCAACGATTGTTACTACACGGAAGACCACTACAACAGCTTCAAACGGATAATCAAATGATGACTGACATTTTCGGATTGGGCGACGCCCTTGCCGCCCGCGAAGAGCGCGGCGCCGGAGATGGCTGGCAGCGGGCTCAGCAGCAGGCCCAGAACCTATACGACAACGTGCTGATGATGCCGCGCCAAGAGCTGACGCACAAACTCCCGCCCGCGACCGCGCCCGTGGCCATGCCGACCGGTGCCGGCTGGGCAGACGGCACCAGCGAGGGGGCCATGAACCTGTTCAAGACGGTGCGTCCGAACATCGTCCAGTCGATCCGCGCCTTCCGCGTGCCCGAGCTGGCCCAGGCGGCCGCAGATCTCGGCCAGCATTTCCTGTACGCCAACTGCGCGCATTGCGCCAGCAAGGCGGAGATCCTGGAAACGATCGCGACCTCGTTCACGTTCCCGAAGCACTTCGGCAAGAACTTCGACGCGCTGGCCGATTGCCTGACCGACATGATCTACAAGGCCGGCCCGCAGCCGGGCTTCGTGATCGTGCTGGAAGGCCTGCCGATCGCGCAGAAGTTCGACAAGGAAGGGCGCGAGGTGCTGCTCGACGTGTTCCGCGACGCCGCCGAGTTCTGGGGCGAGCGCAAGGTGCAGTTCCGGGTGTTCTACTCGTTCGCCTGATCGGCTGCACCGTGTTCCATGCAAAAAGCCCGCATCTGCGGGCTTTTTGCTTTCTGGCGGGGCGTCGGAACGCTATTCCTGCGCCGGGATATGCCCGTGCGGCGTCAGACGGTCGATCAGCTCCGGCAGCCCTTCGCTCAGTTGCGCCGCCACATCGTCCTGCGACATCCCGGTCGACTCCGCCAGCGATTCCAGCGCACCGGTATCGCCCAGCGCATTGCTCAGCGCCGACGGCATGACCGGCTGGTTGGCGCCGCTGCCGATCCACGAGTTGACCTGCTCGCCCAGCCCGGCCTGCCCCAGGATCTGCTGCAGCGCGCCGATGCCACCCGCGGCCGCGCCCAGCGCCTGGCTGTTGGCCGGGGCGCCGCCCTGACCGCTGAGCAGGCCGCCCAGCAGCGAGCCGAGGTCGAGCCCGCCGGTGGGGTTACCCGGCGTAGCGCCGGTGCCACCGAGCATGCCGCCCAGCAGGCCGCCGAGGCTGCCCAGTCCACCCAGGCCATCGTCGACCGGCGCCGCCGAATCACCCGCCGCGCCCGCATCGCCAGCCTCGCCGCGCTTGCGCATCGCCAGCATCGCCAGCAGCCCGAGCGCCATCATCAGCTTCGGATTGAGCCCGCCGGCACTGCCGTCCTCGCCGCGGGCGTTGCCGAGTTGTCCGAGCACGCCGCCCAGCACGCTATCGAGTAGTCCCATGGTCGACTCCTTTCAGTCAGGGTTGGCGCCAGCCGGAGTGGCTGTTGCCATCAGAATCCGCCCAGCAAGGCGTTGAGCGTCGCCAGGCAGGCCAGCCCGGCGGTTTCGGTACGCAGGATGCGCGGCCCGAGCGACACGCCCGTGAAGCCCGCCTGCCGTGCCGCGTGTTCCTCTTCCGGTGAGAGCCCGCCTTCGGGGCCGATCAGCAGCGTGACGCCGTCGGCGAGCAGCGCCTCGCGCCGCTCCGCGACGAACGCCGGCAGCGACTGCTCCGCGCGCGGCGACACCAGCAGCCGTGCCCCCGCGTCGCCGGACTGCACCAGCCACGTCTCAAAGTTAGCGACCGGCGCGACCGCCGGCAAGCGATTCCGCCCGCATTGCTCGCACGCGGCCTGCACCAGCGCCTGCCAGTGGGCCTGGCGCTTCTGAGCGCGCTCGCCCGACAGCCGCACCACCGAGCGCGTGGCTTGCAACGGCTGGATCGCACCGACGCCAAGCTCGACCGCTTTCTCGATCAGCCAGTCCATCTTGTCGCCGCCTGCCAGGCCCTGCGCCAGCGTGACGCGGAAGGGCGGCTCGGCCTCGGCGGTGTCATGCGCGCCGATGCGGGCCACGGCGTGGCGCTTGCCCAGCTCGACCAGCGTGGCCGCATGGCTGCCGCCGCGGCCATCGAACAGCGTGATGGCATCGCCCGGCGCCAGGCGCAGCACCTGGGCATGGCGTACCACGGCTTCGGGAAGGGAAAAATCGGATTCGGCGGCCAGGACCGCGTCCGCGCCGCCGACGAAGAAACGTGGAGCCATCAGCCTGCCTGCCCCGCCGATTGTTCTAGCGGCTTGCCGAAACCCCAGCGGTAGCCGTCGGGATCCTCAACCATGCAGTAGCGGTCGCCCCAGAACTGGTCGGCCGGGGCCATCAGGCTGACCGCGCCGGCGTCGACCGCGCGCTGGTGCATGGCGTCGACATCGTTGCAGTAGACATAGAAGGTCTGCGGGCATTCCACGCCCAGCGAGCGCGGCGTGCGCGCGGTGCTACCCCAGGCGCCCTCGGGCGCGAACATCACCACCAGTTCGCCCTGGTAGTGCATCTCTGCATGGGTCGGCACGCCGTTCTCGTCGACCACGTTGGCGGCGGTGAAGCCGAAGGCGCGGCTGTAGAAGTCAAGCGCGGCGCGCCCGTTGGCGACGGTCAGGTAGGGGGTGAGCCAGGGGGTGTTGGCCGGTCTGGTCATGATCGTCTCCTGGGATGCGGGAAACCCGGCGCGGCTGGCGCGCCGCGCGGTGCGAGTGTGCATCTTACGCGCGCGCGCTTGCGCTGTCGAAGTGCAGTGCAGTGGCGGCGGCGTCGCTCCGTAGGTGGAGGATCCCGCATGTTCGCGCTCGGATAGTTCCGACCGGATGGCTGGGGCAGGGGGAGCGGCATCGCCGGCACCCGGCGGCAGAGCGTCCCACCCACCCGTTAGCGGTGCCCGCCAGTCCGGAAAACCCCTTAGCTTCTGCTAAAATTGCGGTTTTCCCGCCGTCAGGCCCACGCCCGCTCACCGTCTCCGTCCAGCCCGCATGTCCGCCCTTGCCCATCCCGCAACAAGTCCTTTTGCTTCCCAGCCCGCCAAGCTGATGGCCGACGCCATCCGCGTGCTTGCCATGGACGCCGTCCAGCAAGCCAATTCCGGCCACCCCGGTGCGCCGATGGGCATGGCAGATATCGCCGTGGCGCTGTGGGGCCGACACCTGAAGCACAACCCGACCAATCCGCATTGGGCCGACCGCGACCGCTTCGTGCTGTCCAACGGCCACGGCTCGATGCTGATCTACGCGCTCCTGCACCTGACCGGCTATGACCTGCCGGTCGAAGAGCTGAAGAACTTCCGCCAGCTGCACAGCAAGACCGCCGGCCACCCGGAATACGGCATCACCCCGGGCGTGGAAACCACCACCGGCCCGCTCGGCCAGGGCATCACCAACGCGGTCGGCATGGCACTGGCCGAACGCCTGCTGGGTGAAGAATTCAACCGCCCCGGCTTCGACATCGTCAACCACCACACCTATGTCTTCCTGGGCGATGGCTGCCTGATGGAAGGCATCAGCCATGAGGCCTGCTCGCTGGCCGGCACGCTGAAGCTTAATAAGCTCATTGCGCTGTGGGACGATAACGGCATCTCGATCGACGGCGACGTGGTGCACTGGTTTGCCGACGATACCCCGAAGCGCTTCGAAGCCTACGGCTGGAACGTGATCCGCGGCATCGACGGCCATGACGTGACCGCCGTCGACATGGCCATCTCGCAGGCCAGGGCCAGCGACAGGCCGACCCTGATCTGCTGCCGCACCAAGATCGGCAAGGGCGCCCCGAACAAGGAAGGCGGCCACGACGTACACGGCGCCCCGCTGGGCGGCGCCGAAGTGCTGGCCACGCGCGAGGCGCTGGGCTGGGCCCACGCCCCGTTCGAAGTCCCGGCCGAGGTTTATGACGCCTGGGACGCCAAGGCCAACGGCCAGGCGCTGGAGCGTGCCTGGAACGCGCTGTTCGACGCCTACGCCGAGCGCCACCCGTATGAAGCCGGCGAATTCCGCCGCCGCATGAAGGGCGAGCTGCCGGGTTCGTTCGAAGCCGCCGTGGAAGCCTTCATCGCCAAGTGCGAGGACAAGGCTGAAACCATCGCCACCCGCAAGGCCAGCCAAAACACCATCGAGGCCTTGGCCCCGGTGCTGCCCGAGTTCCTCGGCGGTTCGGCCGACCTGACCGGCTCTAACCTGACCAACTGGTCGGGCACCAAGCCCGTGCGCGTCGATGGCTGGGGCAACCACATCAACTACGGCGTGCGCGAGTTCGGCATGAGCGCCGTCATGAACGGCATTACGCTGCATGGTGGCTACATCCCCTACGGCGCGACATTCCTGACTTTCTCGGACTACAGCCGCAATGCGCTGCGCATGGCGGCGCTGATGAAGATCCGCTCGCTGTTCGTGTTCACCCATGACTCGATCGGCCTGGGCGAAGACGGTCCGACCCACCAGTCGATCGAGCATGTCGCCAGCCTGCGCCTGATCCCGAACATGGACGTCTGGCGTACCGCCGACACCACCGAGACCGCCGTGGCCTGGGCCGAGGCGATCCGCCGCGAGAACGGCCCGAGCTGCCTGATCTTCAGTCGCCAGAACCTGCCGTTCCAGCGCCGCGACGACGCCACCCGCGCCAATATCGCGCGCGGCGGCTACGTGCTGCGCGACAGCGTGAACCCGAAGACCAGCCGCCCGGACGCCGTGATCCTGGCCACCGGCTCGGAAGTGGGCCTGGCCGTCGGCGCCGCCGACGCACTGGCCGCGGAAGGCGTGCATGTGCGCGTGGTCTCGGTCCCGGCCACGACGGTGTTCGACAAGCAGGACACCGCCTACAAGGCCAGCGTGCTGCCGGCCGGCGTGCCGCGCGTGGCGGTCGAGGCGGGTGTGACGGACTTCTGGTGGAAGTACCAGGTCCAAGCGGTGGTGGGCATCGACACCTTCGGTGAATCGGCCCCGGCCGGTGTGCTGTTCAAGCACTTCGGCTTTACCGTCGAGAACGTTGTCCGAACAGTAAAGGACACCCTTATCTAAGCATCCGGGCGCTGGAGCCGCGTGGTGCGCCGCGCGGCCCGTGCGGCGCCCACCGGTTTCAATCGATCCTCAGGAGAGACAGTCATGACCATCAAGATCGGCATCAACGGCTTCGGCCGCATCGGACGCATGGTGTTCCGCGCCGCCGTCGCCAACTTCAAGGACATCGAAGTCGTTGGCATCAACGACCTGCTGGAGCCCGACTACCTGGCATACATGCTGAAGTACGACTCGGTGCACGGCCGCTTTGACGGCGAAGTGTCGGTCGACGGCAACACCCTGGTCGTCAACGGCAAGAAGATCCGCCTGACCGCGGTCAAGGATCCGGCCGAGCTGAAGTGGGGCGAGATCGGGGCCGACGTGGTGGTCGAGTCGACCGGCATCTTCCTGACCAAGGAAGGCGCGCAGAAGCACCTCGACGCGGGCGCGAAGAAGGTGATCATGTCGGCCCCGTCCAAGGACGACACCCCGATGTTCGTGTACGGCGTGAACCACGAGACGTACAAGGGCGAGGCGATCATCTCCAACGCCAGCTGCACCACCAACTGCCTGGCGCCGGTCGCCAAGGTGCTGAACGACAAGTGGGGCATCAAGCGCGGCCTGATGACCACCGTGCACGCCGCCACCGCCACCCAGAAGACCGTTGACGGCCCGTCCAACAAGGACTGGCGCGGCGGCCGCGGCATCCTGGAAAACATCATCCCGTCGTCGACGGGTGCTGCCAAGGCCGTGGGCGTGGTGATCCCGCAACTGAACAAGAAGCTGACCGGCATGTCGTTCCGCGTGCCGACCTCGGACGTGTCGGTGGTCGACCTGACCGTCGAGCTGGAAAAGCCGGCCACATACGAAGAAATCTGCGCCGAGATGAAGGCCCAGAGCCAGGGCGCGCTCAAGGGTGTGCTGGGCTACACCGAAGACAAGGTCGTTGCCACGGACTTCCGCGGCGATGCACGCACCTCGATCTTCGACGCTGAAGCCGGCATCGCGCTGGACGGCACCTTCATCAAGGTAGTGAGCTGGTACGACAACGAGTGGGGCTACTCGAACAAGGTGCTGGAAATGGTTCGCGTCGCGGCCAAGTAATCCTGCAATCTTGCGGAACGAAAAACGCGCCTTCGGGCGCGTTTTTCTTTTTACGCCAGCGGGATATCAGCCGGCGGGGCGGGGCGCCAGCGGCCGCGCATCGACCGCCGCGCCATCGACCAGGAAATGGCCGCCGGCCACGTGGTGGATGGTGCGCAGGCCGTCATGCCCGTCGAAATGCCAGCGTCCGTTGCTGAACACGCGCGAGTCCGCCTGCGCGGCGACGACCTCGCCGAGGAACAGGTCATAGGTCTGCTGCGTGGCCGGCTCGTGCAGCAGCCGGCATTCCAGCCAGGCGGCGCAGCCCTCGAGCAGCGGCGCGCCGACCGTCGTGCCAGTGAAAGTCCCTAGCCCGTAAGCGTCGAACTTGTCGGTACCATCCTGCTCCATCAGCGCCAGGCCGGAGCTCGAGCCGAGAGTCTCGGTCAGGTCGACCTGGCTGACGGTAGGCACCTGCAGCACGAATTCGCCGCTCTCTTCCAGCAGCTTGCGGGTCCAGGTGCTCTTGTCCAGCACCACCGCTACCTTGGGCGGGGAGAAATCCAGCGGCATGGCCCAGGCGGCGGCCATGATATTGCGCTTGCCGCCGGCTGCGGCGCTGACCAGCACGGTCGGGCCGTGGTTCAGCAGGCGGTAGGCTTTCGGCAGTTCGACGGGAAGGCGGAAATGTGCGGAAGCGGGCGCGGGCTCGGACATGATGTCGTCAGAAAAGAATGATAAAAATGGAAGGCGGGGCGTCAATATACCCCCACCGTACATTGGCTGCTGCAATCCGGAAGTTGTACCTATATGCAGTCAATAGCCTAAAAATTTCGGTATTTTTCAGAAAAATGACCTCGACAGCCCCTTCAAAAATGCCGAATTTGCTTTCCGAGCATGTTTTTTCCTCTTACACTATTAAGACGTTGTTGAAATCTGATGTGCAGCCAGTGCAAGTGGTGGGGCCATCTTTGCTAAGAAAAATCTGACCGGGGCCTGATCATGGTGAACGTAGACACAAAGCTTTTAGTGATCTTCACCGAGCTGCTGAGTAAGCGGAACGCCACTTACGTTGCGGAAAAAATGCATATGACTGCGCCCGCGGTGTCGCATTCGCTGGGCAGGCTGCGCGAAATCTTTGACGATCCACTCTTCATCCGCGTTCCGCACGGCCTCACGCCGACGCCGCGCGCGCTCGAGCTGGGCCCCAAGATCCGCGACATGCTGGACCTGTGGTCGTCGATCAACGAGGGCGACGCGGACAATTTCGATCCGGCCATCGCCACCGGCACGCTGAGCATCGGCTTTGCCGCCGAGCTCGGCGATACCGTATTCAACCGCTTCGTGCTGCGCATCAAGCAGCTGGCGCCGGACCTGCATATCAAGCTGGTCGAGTCCCATTCCTGGGAAACCGACGTGGCCTCGATGCGCGCCAATGAGCTCGACCTGGCATTTTCACCGTTCCCGACCCGGCATCCGGAAATCGTCGAGGAAATGGTGACGTCGCTGAACCTGTGGGTTTGCGCGCGCAAGAATCATCCGGTGCTGAAGAACCACTGCACGCTCGAGCAATACCTGGATTGTGGCCATATCTTCATGGCGCATTCCGGTGGAGCGGGGCGCCCGGCGCCGTCGCTGATCCCGCTCGACTACGCGCTGCAGCAGCGCGGGCTCAAGCGCAACGCGACGCTGACCGTGCATTCCTGGCGCGCCCAGGCCGAACTGGCCGCGCAGACCGACATGATCTTCACGGTCAATGCGCTGACCAAGGACATGGCCTGCGAGACGTATGGGCTCAAGGCCTTCCCGCTGCCGGCGGAGCTGAACACCACGCTGGGCCTGAACATGTTCTGGCACCGCAGCCGCAATACCCACCCGATGCTGGTGTGGGCGCGCAACCTGTTCCGCCAGGTAGTGGGCGAGTTCGTCGGCCTGCCGCCGGCGCGTCCCGCGCGCGTGGTGACCGAGCAGGACCTGCAGGCGCCCTGAGCGGGCTCGCTGCCATAAAAAAACCGGCGCCTGGCGCCGGTTTTTTTATTTGCCGTCATCTGCCGCGAAGGGCGTGCCGGCTTATCGTTTGGGTCTGTGGGGACAGTTTGTTTTGGTGCAGTTGCCGTACAGCGACAGTGCGTGTTCCTGCAGGGTAAAGCCGCGCTCGCGCGCAATGCTTTGCTGGCGGTGCTCGATCTCGGAATCGAAGAACTCCTCGACACGGCCGCAGTCGAGGCACACCAGGTGGTCATGGTGCTTGCCTTCGTTGAGCTCGAAAATCGCCTTGCCCGATTCGAAGTTGTTGCGCGACAGCAGGCCAGCCTGCTCGAACTGCGTCAGCACGCGGTAGACGGTGGCCAGGCCGATATCCATATGCTCGTTCAGCAGGATACGGTAGACGTCTTCCGCGCTCAGGTGCCGCTGTTCGCTGGTCTGAAAAATTTCAAGAATCTTCAGCCTGGGCACGGTCGCCTTCAGGCCAATGTTCTTGAGGTCCGCCGGACTCGGCATGGGCGTGACTCCCTAGAGTACAATGTCTCGATAGTTGAATCATAAGGGTTTTGGCAGCAAAAGTCGCCCGCGGCCGCGATGTCCGAGCCAGGCATCCCGCGCCGGGCAGTGTTGCCTTCCCATGTGGTTGCCGCGGCAGGCGCCCCGTGCGCATGTGGTGCAACCGGCGCAATATGGCGCCGGCGTTGTCCCAGCCCGCGGCACTTTTCCTTTCCCTCCCCGGAAGCGAGATACATGCGTTATACCCGTTCGTCCGCCATGCGCCCGACGCTGGTTGTTTCCCTGCTGGCCGCGGCCCTGCTCGCCGGCGCCTGCTCGGCCTACGATTCCACCTCGCGCAAGGTAGCCAACGCCATCACGCCGTACCGGATCAATATCGTGCAGGGCAACTTCATCTCGCGCGAAGCCGCCTCGCAGTTGCGCGAAGGCATGACGCGCGACCAGGTCAAGTTCCTGCTCGGCACGCCCCTGCTGACCGATGTGTTCCACGCCAACCGCTGGGACTACGTGTTCTCGTTCCGCCGCGGCAATGCCTCGGTGGTGCAGCAGCGCCGCTATACGGTATTTTTCGATGGCGACCGGCTGGTCAAGTTTGGCGGCGACGAGCTGCCCTCCGAATACGAGCTGATCGCCGAAATCGACGGCATGAAGAAGGCGCTGAAGGACCAGACGCCGGGCAAGATCTCCACCACCAGCGCGGCGACTGCCCAGGCCGAGCCGCAGACCACGGTGGAGAACTTCGTGCCGCGGCAGGCACAGCAGCAGCCGGCACCGGAAGCGGCCGCGGGCGCCGCGGCTCCGGCTCCGGCACCGGCTCCGGCACCGGCGGCTGACGCTGCTGCACCGGCAGCCGCCCCGGCACCGGCCACCGCGCCGGCCGAGGCCGCCAAGCCGGCCAACTGATCCGCCGAATCGCGCCGGTCGCGGCGCGCCCCAGTTTCCCGGGCCGGTCAGGCATGACCGGCTCGTTCACTTTCCGCGCATTGCGCACATTCCGCTGAGCCAGACACCATGAACATCGCCATTGCAGGCGCATCCGGCCGCATGGGCCGCATGCTGATCGAACACGTGCTGAACACCGAGGGCGTGAGCCTGGCGGGCGCGCTCGACGTGCCGGGATCGCCGGCGCTGGGCCAGGACGCGGGCCTGTTGCTGGGCCGCGATACCGGCGTGGCCATCACCGCCGACGTCGAAGCCTGCCTGAAGGGGGCCGACTGCCTGATCGACTTCACCCGTCCCGAAGGCACGCTGGCGCACCTGGAAGTGGCAAAGAAGCTGGGCGTGAAGATGGTGATCGGCACCACCGGCTTCGACGACGCCGGCAAGGCCGCGCTGGCCGACGGCGCGAAGTCGGTCGGCATCGTCTTTGCCGCAAACATGAGCGTGGGCGTCAATGCCACCTTCAAGCTGCTGGAAGTGGCGGCCAAGCTGCTGTCCAGCGGCTATGACATCGAGGTGATCGAGGCCCACCACCGCTTCAAGGTCGATGCCCCGTCGGGCACCGCGCTGAAGATGGGTGAAGTGATCGCCGATGCGCTCGGCCGCGACCTGAAGACCTGCGCCGTCTATGCCCGCGAAGGCCATACCGGCGAGCGCGACCCCAACTCGATCGGCTTTGCCACCGTGCGCGGCGGCGATATCGTCGGCGACCACACCGTGATGTTCGCCGGCATCGGCGAGCGCATCGAGATCAGCCACAAGTCGTCCAGCCGCCAGTCGTATGCCGACGGTGCCGTGCGCGCCGCCCGCTTCCTGGCCGACAAGCCCACCGGCCTGTTCGACATGCAGGACGTGCTCGGCCTGAAGTAAGGCGCAGCCGTGGGGCGCACGGGCCGCAAGCCGGCTTGCGCCCACGGTTATAATCGACTGCTTTCGCATTGCACGTTGGCGGGCGCCGCAACCGCGGGCGCCCGCTGCCCACATTCCAACGATTCCCCCGGATGCCGGCAGGCCAGTAGCCGCGCAGACGTTGTCCTGACTGTTGTCCCGACCATGCAAGACAAATACCTTCCTTCCGCCGTTGAACAAGCCGCCCAGCAGCACTGGCAAGCCGTCGACGCCTATCGCGTGTCGGAGCATGCAGCCGGGCCCGACGGCAAGGAAAAGCCCAAGTTCTACGCCTGCTCGATGCTGCCGTATCCGTCGGGCAAGCTGCACATGGGCCACGTGCGCAACTACACCATCAACGACGTGATGGCGCGCTACCTGCGCATGAACGGCAACAACGTGCTGATGCCGATGGGGTGGGACGCCTTCGGCATGCCGGCGGAGAACGCCGCGCTGAACAACGCTGTGGCACCGGCGGCCTGGACCTACGACAACATCGCTTACATGAAGAAGCAGATGCAGTCGATGGGCCTGGCGATCGACTGGTCGCGCGAAATCGCCACCTGCAGCCCGGACTACTACCGCTGGAACCAGTGGCTGTTCCTGAAGATGCTGGAAAAGGGCATCGCCTACCGCAAGACCGGCACCGTCAACTGGGACCCGGTCGACCAGACCGTGCTGGCCAACGAGCAGGTCATCGACGGCCGCGGCTGGCGCTCGGGCGCGGTGGTGGAAAAGCGCGAGATCCCGATGTACTACCTGCGCATCACCGACTATGCGGAGGAACTGCTGGGCGACCTCGACGGCCTCGGCTGGCCCGAGCGCGTCAAGGTGATGCAGCAGAACTGGATCGGCAAGAGCGTGGGCGTGCGCTTTGCCTTTACCCATGACATCCCGGGCGAGGACGGCAAGCCGATCCACGACGGCAAGCTGTACGTCTTCACCACGCGCGCCGACACCATCATGGGCGTGACCTTCTGCGCGGTCGCCGCCGAGCACCCGCTGGCCACGCACGCCGCGCTGGACAACCCCGAGCTGGCTGCCTTCATCGACGAATGCAAGCACGGCTCGGTCATGGAAGCCGACATGGCGACCATGGAGAAGAAGGGCATGCCGACCGGGCTGCAGGTCGTGCACCCGCTGACCGGCGAGAAGGTCGACGTCTGGGTCGGCAACTACGTGCTGATGAGCTACGGCGACGGCGCCGTGATGGGCGTGCCGGCGCACGACGAGCGCGACTTCGCCTTCGCGCTCAAGTACAAGCTGCCGATCAAGCCCGTCATCGACGTGAAGGGCCAGTCGTACTCGACCGAAGCCTGGCAGGAGTGGTACGGCGACAAGGAAAACGGCACCTGCGTCCACAGCGGCAAATACGACGGCCTCGGCTACCAGGCCGCGGTCGAGGCGATCGCCGCCGACCTGGGCGCCAAGGGCCTGGGCGAGAAGAAGGTGACCTGGCGCCTGCGCGACTGGGGCATCTCGCGCCAGCGCTACTGGGGCACGCCGATCCCGCTGATCCACTGCGACAGCTGCGGAGTGGTGCCGGTGCCGGAGAAAGACCTGCCGGTGGTGCTGCCCGAGGACCTGGTGCCGGACGGCACCGGCAACCCGCTGGCCAAGGACCCGCGCTTCCTGCAGTGCACCTGCCCCTCGTGCGGCAAGCCGGCGCGCCGCGAGACCGACACGATGGATACCTTCATCGATTCGTGCTGGTACTACATGCGCTATACCTGCCCGGACGCGGCCACCATGGTCGACGGCCGCAACGACTACTGGATGCCGATGGACCAGTACATCGGCGGCATCGAGCACGCGATCCTGCACCTGCTGTACGCGCGCTTCTGGACCAAGGTCATGCGCGACATGGACCTGGTCAAGTTCGACGAGCCCTTTACCAACCTGCTGACGCAGGGCATGGTGCTCAACGAGACCTACTATCGCGAAGACGCCTCGGGCAAGAAGCACTGGTACAACCCGGCCGAGGTCGACCTGCGCACCGACGAGCGCGGCCGCCCGCTGGGCGCCACGCTCAAGGCCGATGGCCAGCCGGTGGTGATCGGCGGCGTGGAGAAGATGTCGAAGTCCAAGAACAACGGCATCGACCCGCAGGCGCTGATCGACCAGTACGGCGCAGATACCGCGCGCCTGTTCGTGATGTTCGCCGCGCCGCCGGAGCAGCAGCTGGAATGGAGCGGTTCGGGCGTGGAGGGCGCGTCGCGCTTCCTGCGCCGCGTGTGGAACTACGGTTACGCCAACGCTGCAGCGCTGCGCGACGGTGCCGGCAGCGCGCCGACGGCCGACGATGCCGACCTGCGCCGCGAGATCCACGGCGTGCTCAAGCAGGCCAACTACGACTACCAGCGCATCCAGTACAACACCGTGGTTTCCGCCACGATGAAGATGCTGAACGCGCTGGACGACGCCAAGAACGCTTCGCCGGCCGCGCGCCGCGAGTGCTTCGGCATCCTGCTGCGCGTGCTGTACCCGGTGGTGCCGCATATCACCCACGGCCTGTGGGAGCAGCTGGGCTACGCCGCCGAAGCCGGCGATCTGCTCGACGCGCCGTGGCCGCAGGTCGATGAAGCCGCGTTGGTGCGCAGCGAGATCGAACTGGTGCTGCAGGTCAATGGCAAGGTTCGCGGCAGCATCACCGTGCCGGCCGACGCCGACCGCGCCGCCATTGAGGCAGTTGCTGCCGCCAGCGAGACCGTGGCCAAGTTTGCCGAGGGCAACGCGCCCAAGAAGATCGTGGTCGTGCCCGGCCGCCTGGTCAACGTTGTGCTGTAAGGGCCTGGAGCCCCGTAAGCCCGAAAAGGAATCGCCAAGAATGAAGCGACTGGACATGGGGCGCCGCAAGGTGCTCGCGGCAATGCTGGCGGTGCCGGCAATGGGCCTGCTGGGCGGCTGCGGCTTCCACATGCGCGGCAACGCGGATTTCGCGTTCAAGCGGCTCTATATCGGGATTCCGCCCAATTCGCTGATGGGCGCAGACCTGCGTCGCGCCATCCGCGGCGGGTCCGACACCCAGGTGGTGGCCGACCAGAAAGAAGCCGACGCGCTGCTGGACGTGCTGCAGGACACGCGTACCAAGTCGATCCTGTCGATCACCACCGAGGGCGTGGTGCGCGAATATCGCCTGACCCAGCGCTTCACCTTCCGCCTGCGCGACCCCGCCGGCAAGGAACTGATCCCGCCCTCGCAGCTGGTGCTGACGCGCGACCTGACCTACAACGAAGCCAACACGCTGGCCAAGGACTACGAAGAGCAGCAGCTGTACCGCGACATGCAGCGCGATATCGTGCAGCAGCTGATGCGCCGGCTGGCCGCAGTCAAGGCCATCTGACCAAGGCATGCAACTCAAGCTCGACGGGCTCGACGCACACCTGAAGCAGGCCAAGGCCAAGGGCTTGGCGCCGCTGTACGTGGTGCACGGCGACGAGCACCTGCTGGTGCTGGAAGCCGTCGACCGCCTGCGCGCCACGGCGCGCGAAGCCGGCTTTTCCGAGCGCGAGGTGCTGGCGGCCGAGCGCGGCTTCCACTGGGGCCAGCTGGTCGAGGCGCAGCAGTCGATGTCGCTGTTCGGCGACCGCAAGATCGTTGAACTGCGCATCCCCTCGGGCAAGCCCGGCAAGGACGGCGGCGAGGCGCTGCGCGCCGTCGCCGCGCAGCCGTCGCCCGACGTGGTGCTGATCGTCACGCTGCCGCGCCTGGATTTCGCCACTTCCAAATCCGCCTGGTTCCAGGCGCTGGAGGGCGCCGGCGTGTCGATCAAGGTCGACACGGTGGACCGCACGCGGCTGCCGGCCTGGGTCGGCGAGCGCCTGGCACTGCAGCAGCAGCGCGTGGAGGGCGGCGAGCCTGGCCGGCGTGCGCTGCAGTTTATCGCCGACAAGGTCGAGGGCAACCTGCTGGCGGCGCACCAGGAGATCCAGAAGCTCGGCCTGCTGTACCCGCCCGGCGAACTGAGCTACGACCAGGTCCACGACGCGGTGCTGAACGTGGCCCGCTACGACGTCTTCAAGCTGTCCGAGGCGATGCTCTCGGGCGATGTGCCGCGCCTGGTGCGCATGCTCGAAGGGCTGCGCGGCGAGGGCGAGGCCACGGTGCTGGTGCTGTGGGCGCTGACCGAGGAAATTCGCGTATTATCCAAGGTCCGGCAAGGCCTCGCGGCCGGCAAGCCGGCGGGCGTGCTGATGCGCGAGCTGCGCGTCTGGGGCCCGCGCGAGCGGCTGGTGCCACAGGCCGCGCAGCGGCTGTCCCAGCCACGGCTGGAAGCGGCGCTGGCCATGGCCGCGCGGCTGGACCGGCAGGTCAAGGGCCTGTCAGACCTGCCGCCACCGGGCAGCGCGGCGCTGCCGGCCGAGCCATGGGACGGCCTGCAGCAGCTTGCCCTGATGATCGCGCGCTGAATCGCCAGCGCGGGGTTTGCTCCCCTCACACTGACGGCCACCCTCCCGGGGCCACGAACATGAACGAGCTCGACCTCAACCAATACATGGACCGCGTCGGCCGCCAGGCCCGCGCGGCGTCGCGCGCGATGGCGCGTGCCTCCACGGCCGACAAGAACCGTGCGCTGCTGACCATCGCCGCGGCCATCCGCCGCGATGCCGACAAGCTCAAGGCGGTCAACGCGCGTGACGTTGAACGCGCCCGCGCCAACGGCCAGGACGCCGCCTTCGTCGACCGCCTGACGCTGTCGGACAAGGCTATCGCCACCATGGCCGCGGGCCTGGAGCAGATCGCCGCGCTGGCCGACCCGATCGGCGAGATCTCGAACATGAAGTTCCGCCCGACCGGCATCCAGGTCGGCCAGATGCGCGTGCCGCTGGGCGTGATCGGCATCATCTACGAGTCGCGCCCGAACGTGACCATTGACGCGGCGGCGCTGTGCCTGAAGTCGGGCAACGCCACCGTCCTGCGCGGCGGCTCCGAGGCGATCGAGTCGAACACCGCGCTGGCCGCGCTGGTGGCCGAGGGCCTGGCCGAAGCCGGCCTGCCGTCCGAGGCCGTGCAGGTGATCGAGACCACCGACCGCGCCGCGGTGGGCCGTCTCATCACCATGACCGAATACGTCGACGTGATCGTGCCGCGCGGCGGCAAGAGCCTGATCGCGCGCCTGATGGAAGAAGCGCGCGTGCCGATGATCAAGCACCTGGATGGCATCTGCCACGTCTATATCGACGCCGATGCCGACCTGGAAAAGGCCGTGCGCGTCTGCGACAACGCCAAGACCCAGCGCTATGCGCCGTGCAACACCATGGAGACGCTGCTGGTGTCGCAGGACATCGCCGCCGCCGCGCTGCCGCCGCTGTGCCGCATCTACCAGGAGAAGGGCGTCGAGCTGCGCGTGTGTCCGGCCACCCGCGCCACGCTGGAAGCCGCGGGCTTCACCGGCCTGGTCGATGCCGCAGAAGAAGACTGGCGCCTGGAATACCTGGCGCCGATCCTCGCCATCAAGACCGTGGCGGGACTGGACGAGGCCATCTCCCATATCAACGAATACGGCTCAAACCATACCGATTCGATCATTACCGAGAACTACTCGACGGGCATGCGCTTCATTCGCGAAGTGGATTCCGCCAGCGTGATGATCAATGCCTCGACGCGTTTTGCCGATGGCTTCGAGTATGGCCTGGGCGCGGAGATCGGCATCTCCAACGACAAGCTGCATGCGCGCGGCCCGGTCGGGCTGGAGGGGCTGACTTCGCTGAAATACGTGGTGTTCGGGCACGGCGAAATCCGCACCTGACCTGCGTGCGTACCGCGCGCCAACAACAATAACAACCGTTCTCGAACGTCTCCCTCCCGATGCTCTGGGTCAAAGCGCTGCATATCGTCTTCGTCGTTTCATGGTTCGCCGGCCTGTTCTACCTGCCGCGGATCTTCGTCAATCTGGCGATGGAGACCGACGCCGCCTGCACGCAGCGCCTGTTGCTGATGGCGCGCAAGCTGTTCCGCTTCATGACCATGCTGGCGGTGCCGGCGCTGGTGTTCGGGCTGTGGCTGTACCTGGGCTACGGCATCGGCCGCGGCGCCGGGCAGGGGTGGATGCATGCCAAGCTGGCGCTGGTGCTGGTGCTGATCGGCTACCACCACGGCTGCGGCGTGCTGCTGGGCAAGTTCGAGGCGGGGCGCAACACGCGCTCCCACAAGTTTTATCGCTGGTTTAACGAACTGCCGGTGCTGGTGCTGCTGGCGGTGGTCATCCTGGTGGTGGTCAAGCCGTTCTGAGCCTGGCCATCGCCGAATATTGTTGCGAGACTGAGATGAGCAAGCTGGTCGACTACTACCTGACGCCGCAGTCGCCGTTCGTCTACCTGGGCCATGCGCGCTTTACCGCCATCGCCGAGCGCCACGGCGCGCAGGTGAACCTGAAGCCGTGCGACCTGGGCAAGGTGTTTTCCGTGTCCGGCGGCGTGCCGCTGGCGCAGCGCCCGCCGCAGCGCCAGGCCTACCGGCTGGTGGAACTGGCGCGCTGGAGCGAATTCCTCGGTGTGCCGCTGCACCCGCAGCCGACCTTCTTCCCGGTGTCGGGCGACGCGGCCAGCAAGCTGATCATCGCGGCGCAGCTCGCGCACGGCACCGCGCGTGCGATGCAACTGACCGGCGCCATCGGCGCGGCGGTGTGGGCGCAGCAGCGCAATATTGCCGACGCCGCCACGCTGGCGCAGATTGCCGATGAAACGGACCTGGACGGCGCCAGCCTGCTCAAGGCCAGCGAAGCGCAGTCGGTGCAGGCCGCCTATGCGCAAAACACGCAGGATGCGATCTCGGCTGGCGTCTTCGGTGCGCCGTGGTATGTGCATGACAGCCAGCCCTACTGGGGCCAGGACCGGCTCGACTTCCTCGACCGCGCGCTGGCGGCCGCTTGAACTAAGCTATCGGATATGTCCCGTCCGCTACGGCGGACGTTTTTGTTTGCAGGAAACCCACACATGACCCAAGCCTTCTTTGCCCCTTGCCCGCGCGGCCTGGAGAGCGCGCTCGCCGAAGAACTGCGCGAGATTGCCGCCCGGCCCGGCATGGCCGCGCTGGCGCCGTTCACGGTGCACCAGGAAGTGCCCGGCGGGGTCAACTTCTCGGGCGAGATGGCCGCCGCCTATGCGGTCAACCTGCATTCGCGCATCGCCAGCCGCGTGCTGATGCGGGTGGCCGCGCGCGGCTACCGGCATGAGGACGACATCTATACGCTGGCGTGCGGCGTGCGCTGGGAGCAGTGGTTCTCGCCGGATGAGTCGCTGCGCGTGGATATCACCTCGCACAAGTCGCCGCTGCGCAGCCTGAATTTCACCGCGCTACGGGTCAAGGATGGCGTCTGCGACGCCATGCGCGAACGCCTGGGCGCGCGCCCGAGCGTCGACACCGCCAGCCCGGATGTGCGCATCTATGCCCACCTGACCGAGCGCGACTGCACGCTGTACCTGGACACCACCGGCGAGCCGCTGTTCAAGCGCGGCTGGCGTACCGAGAAGGGCGAGGCGCCGCTGAAGGAAAACCTGGCTGCGGGCATCCTGCGCCTGGCGGGCTGGGTGCCGGGCCAGACCTTCCGGCCGTTCTACGACCCGATGTGCGGCAGCGGCACGTTCCTGATCGAAGCCGCGCAGGTGGCGCTGGGCATCGCGCCGGGAGGCAGCCGCAGCTTTGCCTTCGAATGGCTCAAGGGCGTCGACACCAAGGCCTGGCAGAAGCTGAAGACCGACGCGCAGCGCGCACGCATGCTGGCTTCGGCCGATGAGCTGCAGGTGGTCGGCTCGGACATCTCCACCGACATGCTGGCGATCACGCGCGCCAACTGGGAACGCGCCGGCCTGCCGGGCGAGGCGCGCACCAAGCAGGTCGACGCGCGCTTTATCCAGCCGCCTTACGAAGAGCCGGGTTTGCTGCTGATGAACCCGCCGTACGGGGAACGGATCGCGGTGCGCGGGCAGCGCCGAACGCCGGAGGAAGAGGCGCCGCGCGACGAGGTGGAAGAGGCCGCCGCGAACCAGTTCGCCAGCGCCTTCGCCACCACGCTCAAGCAGCATTTCGCGGGCTGGCAGGCGTGGGTCTTTACCGGCGACCTGAATTTCCCGCGCCGGCTGCGGCTCAAGGAATCGCGCCGCACGCCGCTGTACAACGGCAATATCGAATGCCGGCTGTTCCGCTTCGACATGGTGCGCGGCGCCAACCGGCCGCCGCAGGCGGACTGAGCGGCGCGGCCGCTGTCAGGGGCGCTTGCGCCCCGTCATCGCCTCAGGGTTGCGCGCCAGGTCGGCCAGGAAGCCCTGCAGGCTGACCACCGGCTCCTGCAGCAGGTGGCGCGGCAGGTCGAACAGGGCGTAGAAGAATTCTTCGTTGCCTTCGCAATTCTCGGCCGGCAGGCAGTATTGCTCCCAGTCGATGCATGCCGGCGTGTACATGCCGTTGCCCGGCCAGAAAAACGGCACCAGCCGGCCTTCGCGCAGGCCTTCGATCAGCGCGGCCGGGGCGTCGTAGGCCTCGGCCGATTCCACCTGGGTCATCAGTCCCGCGCGGGTCTCGATCACCATCAGCGTGGCATGCCCCTGTGCGGTCAGCATCAGGATGCCGGCCGGGTTGGGGTACAGGTAGTACTCGACAAAGCCATAGCGCGCGGTGATCTGGCGCACGCGCTCGGTCATGGCGGGATCTGACAGGAACGAGAACGAATGCCGCGTCAGCAGCTCGCGCAGCGTGCGCGACAGCGTAGCGAAGTACGCATGTTGCATTGCATCGATTTCCTGGTCCAGCCGCTCCACCATATTGCTGTCGTGCTTCTTCACGTAGCGGTCGATCAGCCCGTGGTTGAAGCCCTGCACGGCGATGCTCTCGTCCGCGGTGCCGGTCAGCAGAATGGTCTTGCACGGCAGGTCCTGCAGCGCCTGGCAGAACTCCAGCCCGTCCATCTGCGGCATCGAATAGTCGACCACGATCACGCCCGGCTGCAAAAAGCGGTTGACGTCGTGGATCTGGCGGTAGATGCGGTCGATGTCGAGCTGTACCGTGCGGCGCTCGGTCAGGAAGGTCAGGTCGTCGTGCGTGACGCGCACCGGCAGGAAGGCCGGGAAGCGGGTCGCATAGGCCTCGCGGATCCACTGCAGCGCTTCGCGCGGATCCGTGAAAGTGATGACCGCACGCGAGGCATCCATCTGGAACGCCAGGCTGTCGATGAACGATTTGCTGTCATCGACGAGGACGGTCAGCACCGGGTGATGGAAGACCGACAGATTCCTGTCGTGCGGGTTGAAGGTCATGGTGCGTTGGCCTCGGGGCCGGCGGGCAGGGTTCGGCGCAATCGGCAAGCCAGGGTGCGCATTCGGAGGCCAGTATAGCGCGCCGTGGCGGCCTTGCAAGGCACGGCGCCGCAGGCGGCCGGGGAGGCTCCCGGCGCCCGCGGGCAGGGCAGTCTTAGTCGACCGCCTTGAACATGTCTTCGACCACCTTCTTGGCGTCGCCGAACACCATCATGGTCTTGTCCATGTAGAACAGCTCGTTGTCCAGCCCGGCGTAGCCGGCGGCCATGGAGCGCTTGTTGACGATGATGGTCTTGGCCTTGTACGCCTCCAGGATCGGCATGCCGGCGATCGGCGACTTGGGATCGTTCTTGGCCGCCGGGTTGACCACGTCGTTGGCGCCCAGCACCAGCACCACGTCGGCCTGGCCGAACTCGCTGTTGATGTCTTCCATCTCGAAGACCTGGTCGTACGGCACCTCGGCCTCGGCCAGCAGCACGTTCATATGGCCCGGCATGCGGCCCGCCACCGGGTGGATCGCGTACTTCACGCTCACGCCCTTTTCCGCCAGCTTCTCGGTCAGTTCCTTGAGCGCGTGTTGGGCGCGCGCAACGGCCAGGCCGTAGCCCGGCACGATGATGACCGTTTCGGCGTTGCCCATCAGGAAGGCGGCATCGTCGGCCGAACCGGACTTCACGTTGCGCTGCGCCTGCGCGCCGGCCGCGCCGGCTGCGGCCACCTCGCCGCCGAAGCCGCCCAGCAGCACGTTGAAGAACGAGCGGTTCATCGCCCGGCACATGATGTACGACAGGATCGCACCGGAGGAGCCCACCAGCGAGCCCGCGATGATCAGCATCGGGTTGTTCAGCGAGAAGCCGATGCCGGCTGCCGCCCAGCCCGAGTACGAGTTCAGCATCGACACCACCACCGGCATGTCGGCGCCGCCGATCGGGATGATGATGGTCACGCCCAGCACGAAGGCGATCGCCAGCATGATCAGGAACGGCAGCCACGCCTGCGACATGAAGAAGATGATGCCGAAGCCGACCATCGCCACCGCCAGCAGCAGGTTCAGCCAGTGCTGGCCGGCAAACACCACCGGCGCGCCCTGAAACAGGCGGAACTTGTAGCGCCCGGCCAGCTTGCCGAAAGCGATCACCGAGCCCGAGAAGGTGATGGCACCGACAAAGCAGCCGATAAACAGCTCGATGCGGTTGCCCAGCGGGATCAGGTGCGAGCCCGCCGGCGCGATGCCGAACGCGGCCGGCTCGGCCACCGCCGCCACGGCGATAAAGACCGCGGCCAGACCGATTAGCGAGTGCATCGCCGCGACCAGTTCCGGCATCTTGGTCATCTGGACCTTCCTGGCCACGTAGGCGCCGATGCCGCCGCCTACCACCAACGCGGCGAAGATCAGCGCGAGGCCCGTGCCCACCGATGACTGGGCCGTGCCGGCCGCCAGGAATTCATTCTTGAGCTTGACGATCAGGACCAGCGTGGTCACCACGGCAATCGCCATGCCGATCATGCCGAAGGCATTGCCCTTGCGCGCCGAAGCCGGGTGCGACAGGCCCTTGAGTGCCTGGATAAAGCAGACCGAGGCCACCAGGTAGAGCAGGGTGACGAGGTTCATGCTGACGAGACCGGTCATCACGCACCCTCCCTGGCCAGCGCCTGCTTGGCCTCAGGGGCCTTGGCCTTCGGTTCCTTCTTCTTGAACATCTCCAGCATGCGCTGGGTGACCAGGAAGCCGCCGAACACGTTGACCGCGGCCAGCGCCACCGCCAGCGTGCCCATCACGCGCCCGACCCCGCCTTCGGTCAGGCCCGCGGCGAGCATGGCGCCGACGATGATGATGGCCGAGATTGCGTTGGTTACCGCCATCAGGGGTGTATGCAGGGCCGGCGTGACCGTCCAGACCACGTGGTAACCCACGTAGATCGCCAGCACGAAGATGATCAGGTTGATCACCGTGTGGTTCACCATCTCCATCGACTTCTCCTCCGTTGCTTTGAATCCGGGATGCCGCGCGTTTTACTGAATTTTTATTGCTGTATTGCGGTCAGGCACGCCAAGGTCCAGTGGCTCTGATCGACCCATTGCGTGCCCCCTCTCCCGCTTGCGGGAGAGGGTTGGGGAGAGGGCGGGCTTGCCCACGAAGTCAGGCCAGTGGTATGCCAGCGCCTGCCCTCTCCCCCGGCCCCTCTCCCGCAGGCGGGAGAGGGGAGCAAAGCCTCAGACCTTCTTGATTTCCTTGATGCCGTTCTTCTCGTTCACCAGGATCACCTTGGGCTTGTACGTGGCGATTTCCTCGTCAGTCATCGGCGCGTAGGTGCAGATGATCAGTTGGTCGCCCAGGTGCGCACGGCGCGCCGCGGCGCCGTTCAGCGAGATCTCGCCGCTGCCGCGTTCGCCCTTGATGATGTAGGTGGAGAAGCGCTCGCCGTTGTTCACGTTGTACAGCTCGATCTTCTCGAACTCCTTCATGTCGGCAGCGTCCAGCAGGTCCTGGTCGATGCCGCACGAACCCTCGTAGTTGAGGTCCGCCTGCGTCACGGTGACGCGGTGGAGCTTGGCGCGGAGCATGATGCGTTGCATGGGTGATACGTCCTTATATGTAAAGCGTAAAGCGTAAAGCGAAAGCTAGCGGGCGCGCCCGGCGCCCCGTGAAATCACGCCGCCTCGCGCACGACCTGGCCGTCCCGGCACATCAGGCAGGCGGTGACGATGTCGTCTTCCAGGTTCAGCGTGAACTGGGCGTCCTTGTCGATGACCAGCTTGAGGAAGTCCAGCACGTTGCGCGCGTACAGCGCCGAGGCGTCCGCCGCGACCATGCTGGCGAGGTTGGTGTGTCCGATCAGCACGACACCGTGGCGCTCGACCACTTCGTCGGCCACCGTCAGCGGGCAATTGCCGCCCTGCGCGGCGGCCAGGTCGACCACCACCGAGCCCGGCTTCATCTGTTGCACGGTCGCTTCCTGCAGCAGCACCGGCGCCTTGCGGCCAGGGATCAGCGCAGTGGTGATGACGATGTCGGCCTGGATCGCGCGCTGGTGGACCAGTTCGGCCTGGCGCTTCATCCAGTCCGGCGGCATCGGGCGCGCATAGCCGCCCACGCCCTGCGCGATCTCGCGCTCTTCGTCGGTGAGGAACGGCACGTCGAGGAACTTGCCGCCGAGCGATTCGATCTGTTCCTTGACGGCGGGGCGCACGTCGGAGGCTTCGATCACGGCGCCCAGGCGCTTGGCGGTGGCGATCGCCTGCAGGCCGGCCACGCCGGCGCCGAGGATCAGCACGCGCGCCGCCTTGACGGTGCCGGCGGCGGTCATCAGCATCGGCATGAAGCGCTGGTAATGGTGCGCTGCCACCAGCACGGCCTTGTAGCCGGCGATGTTGGCCTGCGACGACAGCACGTCCATGCTCTGCGCGCGCGTGGTGCGGGGCGCGGCTTCCAGGGCAAAGGCGGTGATGTTCGCGGCGGACATGCGCGCATTGTTCTCGGCATCGAAGGGATTGAGCATGCCGACCAGCACGGCGCCCGGCTTCATCTGCGCCAGCTCCGCGGCTTCGGGTGCGCGCACCTTGAGCACCAGCTGCGCGCCCAGTGCCTCGGCGGCGGTGCCGATGGTGGCGCCGACCGCCTCATACGCGCCGTCCGGCTGGCTGGCGCGCACGCCAGCGCCGGCCTGGACCACGACCTTGTGGCCTTGGGCGACGTATTTCTTGACGGTCTCCGGGGTGGCGGCGACACGAGTCTCGCCGGCCCGCGTCTCCTGCGGGATGCCGATGTACATCGTCAATTTCTCCTTTAACTGGCGTCGTATCTGGTTGGCCGGGCCGACGTCTGGCCCGTTGCGCGTCGCAATGGGCTCATCCGCAGCGCACAATTTTTTCGCAGCTTACAGGATTCTGACGTTCAATGGTGACCGGCCGGTCGGGTTTTGAGGTTGGCGCCAAACGGGCGTTTCGGCGCCAGTCGGGTGCCTGATGTGGCGCCGGTTGCGGGGTCCGCGGCGCTGCAGGATGGGCCGGCAACCGGTAGAATGCGGGATTGCCTAAAAATTGAGCATCATGTCAAGTGATTGGAATGCCAGTGTGACCGTTGCCGCCGTGATCGAACGCGGTGGCCGTTTCCTGCTGGTGGAAGAGGAAACCGCGGACGGGCTGCGGCTGAACCAGCCCGCCGGCCACCTAGACCCGGGCGAAAGCCTGATCCGCGCCGTCATCCGCGAAACGCTGGAAGAAACCGCGCACACCTTCGAGCCGCGCGCGCTGCTGGGCTGCTATATGGGCCGCTCGCTGTCGTCGCGCACCGGCTCGGACGTGACCTATGTGCGCTTTGCCTTTACCGGCGACCTGGGCTCGCTCGACGCGGGCCGCCAGCTCGATACCGGCATCGTGCGCACGGTGTGGATGAGCGCGGAAGAGCTGCGCGCCTGCCCGGAACGCCACCGTTCGGCGCTGGTGATGGCCTGCGTCGACGACTACCTGGCCGGCAAGCGCTTTGCGCTGGACGCGCTGTACACGCATCCGTCGGTGCTGGAAGCGGGAGCGCAGCCGTGAGCGGGAACGGAAAGCGCGTTGTCGTCGGCATGTCGGGCGGGGTCGACTCGTCGGTCACCGCATGGCTGCTCAAGCAGCAGGGCTACGAGGTCATCGGCCTGTTCATGAAGAACTGGGAAGACGATGACGACAGCGAGTACTGCTCCACGCGCCAGGACTGGCTCGACGTGGTGTCGGTGGCCGACCTGATCGGCGTCGACGTGGAGGCGGTCAACTTCGCCGCCGAGTACAAGGACCGCGTCTTTGCCGATTTCCTGCGCGAATACTCCGCCGGGCGCACGCCCAACCCGGACGTGCTGTGCAATGCCGAGATCAAGTTCAAGGCCTTCCTCGACCATGCGATGTCGCTGGGCGCGGAAACCATCGCCACCGGCCACTATGCGCGCGTGCGCCAGAATGCGGCGGGCAAGTTCGAACTGCTCAAGGCACTGGACCACACCAAGGACCAGAGCTACTTCCTGCACCGGCTGAACCAGGCGCAACTGTCGCGCACGCTGTTCCCGCTGGGCGAGATCCCCAAGACGCGCGTGCGCGAGATCGCTGCCGAAATCGGCCTGCCCAACGCGAAGAAGAAGGACTCCACCGGTATCTGCTTTATCGGCGAACGCCCGTTCCGCGATTTCCTGAACCGCTACCTGCCGACCAGGCCGGGCCCGATGAAGACGCCGGACGGCAAGGTCGTGGGCGAGCATATCGGGCTGGCGTTCTACACGCTGGGCCAGCGCAAGGGCATCGGGCTGGGCGGCAGCCGCGACGGCAATGGCGACGCCTGGTACGTGGCGCGCAAGGATATGGCGAACAATACGCTTTACGTGGTGCAGGGTCACGACCATCCGTGGCTGCTGACGCCGGAGCTGAATGCATCGGACCTGTCGTGGGTGGCCGGCGAGCCGCCGGCGGCGGGTGCGGCGATGGCGGCCAAGACGCGCTATCGCCAGAGCGATGCGGCCTGCACGGTGCGGGCGGTGGAGGGCGATGCGCTGACGCTCGGGTTTGCCGAGGCGCAGTGGGCGGTCACGCCCGGCCAGTCCGCGGTGCTGTACGACGGCGACGTGTGCCTGGGTGGCGGCATCATCCAGTGAGCGCCGGCCGATGCAAGAAAAAAAACACCCGCACGCAGCAGGAGCACGCAGCGGGTGTTTTTTATGGACCGTTGCGCCTCAGCCGCGCGGCGGTTCGGTATCGATGAACGACTGGCGCTTGGACAGCTTTTCTTCCAGCGCCGCCAGGTTTGCATGACGCTCGCGCCAGGCGATCTCGGGGAAGCGGAAGTCCAGGTAGGACAGCGCGCAGCCCACCGCCACATCGGCCAGCGAGTAATGCGTGCCCGTGCAGAAGGGCTTGTCGGCCAGGCCGTTGGCCATCGCCACCAGCGCCGCCTCGATCTTGCCGCGCTGGCGCTGCACCCAGCGCTCGCTGCGCTCTTGCGGCTCGCGCTGGGTCGCCTCCAGGCGCACCAGCAGCGCGGCGTCGAGCAGGCCGTCGGCCAGCGCTTCCCAGCAGCGCACTTCCAGCCGCTCGCGCCCGCCTTGCGGAATCATGCGGCTGACCGGGGTCAGCGTATCGACATACTCGACGATCACGCGCGAATCGAAGATCGCGCCGCCGTCTTCCATGACCAGGCACGGCACCTTGCCGAGCGGGTTGAATTGGCCGATCTTCGTCTCGGGCGACCAGACGTCCTCTTCGATCATCTGGTAGTCGATCTTCTTTTCCGCCATCACCACGCGCACCTTGCGCGCGTAGGGACTGGTTCGGGACGCATACAGCTTCATGTTCTCCCCTTGAGCGTGTTATGAAGTGCATCGTCGCTCCGTGGCAGCGGCGGCGGGGCGCGCCTGCTGGCCCGATGCACTTCATAACAGGCTAATGGAACGGCGAGCGCGAGTATACCCGCGGCGCAAGGCGAATGCGGGCTCGCGCACCGATGCCCCGTGGTGGCACTTGACCGCTGCCCCGGAGTGGGGGCAGGGGTGGTAAAATCCCGCGTTGCGCAGCGTCGGCGGTCCGCTCTGTGCGGCGCATCGGGCGCTTTGCCGATCCCCTTCCGATTCAACGCTGACTGCGCGCCAGCCCCCGCGGCGCGACCCGTACGTCCCCTTTTTCCTCCCTTTCCGTTTCCAGCATGACCTCCTCTTCGCTTTCGCCGCTCACCGCCCTGTCTCCGATCGATGGCCGCTACGCCGCCAAGGCCGACGCGCTGCGCGAATGGCTGTCCGAGGCGGCCTTCATGCGCAACCGCGTCAAGGTCGAGGTGCACTGGCTGATCGCGCTGGCGCAGGCCGGCCTGCCCGACATGCCGAAGTTCTCGGCCGCCTCCGAGGCCGCGCTGCTGGCGCTGGTGGACAAGTTCAGCGAAGCCGATGCCGCCCGCATCAAGGAAATCGAAGCCGTCACCAACCATGACGTCAAGGCCGTCGAGTACTGGCTCAAGGAACAGGTCAAGGGCAACGCCGAGCTGGAAGCCGCCAGCGAGTTCATCCACTTCGCCTGCACCTCGGAAGACATCAACAACACCTCGCACGGCATGATGCTCAAGGGCGCCCGCGAGGCCGTGGTGGTGCCGGCGCTCAAGCGCGTGCACGCCCGCCTGGTCGAGCTGGCCAAACTCAATGCCGCGCAGCCGATGCTGTCGCGCACCCACGGCCAGCCGGCCAGCCCGACCACGCTGGGCAAGGAAATGGCCAACGTGGCCGCGCGCCTGGCGCGCGCGATCCAGCGCATCGAGCAGGTCGAACTGCTGGGCAAGATGAACGGCGCGGTGGGTAACTACAACGCGCACCTGTCGGCCTACCCGACCTTCGACTGGGAAGCGTTCTCGAAGCAGGTGATCGAGACCCGCCTGGGCCTGACCTTAAACCCGTACACCATCCAGATCGAGCCGCACGACTACATGGCCGAGCTGTTCGACGCGGTCGCCCGCGCCAACACCATCCTGCTCGACCTGAACCGCGACGTCTGGGGCTATATCTCGCTGGGCTACTTCAAGCAGAAGACCAAGGCCGGCGAAATCGGCTCGTCGACCATGCCGCACAAGGTCAACCCGATCGACTTCGAAAACTCCGAAGGCAATCTCGGCCTGGCCAACGCGGTGCTGCGCCACCTGTCGGAGAAGCTGCCGGTGTCGCGCTGGCAGCGCGACCTGACCGACTCGACCGTGCTGCGCAATATCGGCGTGGCCTTCGGCTACAGCCTGCTGGCCTACGAGGCCTGCCTGCGCGGCCTGGGCAAGCTGGAAACCAACCCCGAGCGCCTGGACGAAGACCTCGACAACTGCTGGGAAGTGCTGGCCGAGCCGGTGCAGACCGTGATGCGCCGCTTCGGCGTGCCCAACCCGTACGAGCAGCTCAAGGAGCTGACCCGCGGCAAGGGCATCTCGCGCGAAGCGCTGCAGACCTTTATCAACGGCCTGGCGATTCCGGATGACGCCAAGAAGCTGCTGCTGGAGATGACGCCCGCCAGCTATATCGGCAAGGCCGTGGTGCTGGCCGAGCGCATCTGACGCAAGGCCCTGGCCCCGTAGGGCCGCAACCGCAAGCAAAAAGCCATCCGCGAGGATGGCTTTTTGCTTTCCGGGGCCGCCGTGCAGGGCAGTGCAAGCGGCTGCGCTGCGGCTTTGTGCCGCTTGCGGCAGAATGTCACTTCAAAGCATTTGAATAACTTAATGAAGGACTGTCCTGCACCGGCGCACATCCGGCCGCAATAATGCGAGAATCCTAAGCGCATGGGCGGGCTGGCTCCCGCCGGTGCCGTCCCCAAAATTGTGAAAGGCCCGTGACGCGGGCGAGAGGAATCCGATGCGTTCTACCGCCAATGCCCCGACCGGCTACGGTGCCACCGCGATCGCCCTGCACTGGGTTGTCGCGCTGGCCATCTTTGCCGCGTTCGGGCTCGGCCTGTACATGACCGGCATTCCGGGGCTGACGCCGACCAAGCTCAAGCTCTACTCGTGGCACAAGTGGCTGGGCGTGACCATCTTTGCGATCGCCGTGCTGCGCATACTGTGGCGTGCAACGCACCCGGCGCCGGCTGTCGCGCCCGGCACGCCGGCCTGGCAGGCCAAGGCCGCCACCGGCGCGCACCACCTGCTGTACGTGCTGATCCTGGTGGTGCCCATCACCGGCTACCTGTACAGCTCGGCCGCCGGCGTGCCGGTGGTCTACCTGGGCCTGTGGAAGATGCCGGCGCTGCTGGAGAAGAACGACCAACTGAAGGAAGTGCTCAAGTTCGCCCATGTCTGGCTGAACTACCTGATGGCGGCCGTGGTCGTCGTCCATGCGGCGGCGGCGGTCAAGCACCAGTTCATTGACCGTGACGGCACGCTGGGCCGGATGCTGCCTTTCCTGCGCTGATATGCGCTAACCGAACTATCTCCCGTACCGCGGCGCGTTGCGCCGACCCTGACAGGAGTCATCTGAGATGGAACGCACTTCCCGCAGCAATGCCCGCCGCGGCTCGCTGGTCATCGCCGCCGTCCTGGCCGCCACCGGCATCGCCGCCAACCTGGCATGGGCGCAGGTCGACGCCGCCAAGAGCTCGGTCACTGCGGTCGCACGCCAGATCGGCGTACCGATGGAGGGCAAGTTCAAGAAATTCGACGCCGCGGTCAACTTCGACCCGGCCAAGCTGGAGACCTCGTCGGCCAAGGTCGAGATCGATGTAGCAAGCTTTGAGATCGGCGATGCCGAGACCACCAAGGAAGTGAAGGGCAAGGACTGGTTCGATGCCGCGAAGTACCCGAAGGCCGTGTTCCAGTCGACCAGCATCAAGAACGGCACGCCGGGCAGGTACGACGTGGCCGGCAAGCTGACCATCAAGGGCAAGACCGTTGACGTGGTGGTGCCTGCCACCTACCGCCAGGAGGGCTCTGCCCAGGTGTTCGAAGGCGCGCTGCCGATCAAGCGCACCGCGTTCAATATCGGCGACGGCGAGTGGAAGGACACATCCGTGGTGGCCGACGACGTGCAGATCAAGTTCCGCATCGTGATGGCCGCGAAGAAGTAAGAGCAAGGCGGCAGTTGCCGACGTACCCAAGCCCCAACCAACGACGTACCCAACGACGTTTTTAACGACGTACCAACAGACGTTCCGCCCAACCTTTTGTCGGGAGATTCCATGAAACTGCGTTCCCTCGTTGCCGCCGTCGCGGCCATTTCCGCAACCGCCGCCTTCGGCGTGGCTTCGGCCAATACCGTGACGTACAACCTCGATCCGACCCACACCTACCCGAGCTTCGAGGCCGACCACCTGGGCGGCCTGTCGACCTGGCGCGGCAAGTTCGACAAGTCCAGCGGCGTGGTCACGCTGGACCGCGCCGCCAAGGCCGGCAGCGTCGAGGTCAAGATCGACGCGGCTTCGATCGATTTCGGCAACACCAAGCTGAACCAGCACGCCAAGGGCCCGGACATGTTCGACGTGGAGGCCTTCCCCGAGGCCACCTACAAGGGCAAGTTCTCCAAGTTCAAGGGCGACGTGCCGACCGAAGTCGACGGCGTGCTGACGCTGCGCGGCGTGTCCAAGCCGGTCAAGCTGGAGATCCGCGAATTCAAGTGCATCCAGCATCCGATGCTCAAGCGCGAAGCCTGCGGCGCCGATGCCGTGGGTACCTTTAACCGCGCCGACTTCGGCCTGGACTACGGCGTGAAGATGGGCTTCAAGCCCGAAGTGAAGCTCGCCATCCAGGTGGAAGGCGTGCGCGCAGAGTAAGGACAGCAAGCACAGCAGCCCGGTCCGGCAGGACCGCGGCGCTCAATCAGCAGTATGGGGCCGGCATTTACCGGCCTTTTTTGTTTTGTCTGCGGCTTGTCCTCACGATTGTTCCATTTCCCCCGCGCATGAGGGGCGACCAGTGCACTTGGTTGTACGCGGCGCGATTGCCACAGTACAATGGGCCGCGGCAACTCCAAGACGATACGGGATGCCGGCGCCCCCTCCCAAGGCGGGGTGCCGCAGCCCGCCAACAGGCTATAGCGCATTCCTATGAGTATTCGCTGCACGTCCCGATACCGGTAGCCGTCCCCGCGACCCCCTTCGCCCCCTCATGCTGTACCCGGCCGTTCCGCCCTGGCAGTATGGCCTCGCAGCGTTTCTCGGATTTCCCTGGGCAATACCGTGTATTCCAAAACGCAAATCGACCCGGTAGTTAGTTTCCGCAACTCGCAGGGCGAGCAGGTGCGCGGCACGATCATCAATCTCCAGAGAAAGTCTCTGGTGATGGAGATCTACAACCCGTATTCGATCGTGCAGGTCAGCGAGGTGCTGAGCGAGCTCAGCGTCCGCATGGGCGCCAAGAATGCCTACCTCGGCAAGGCCGTGGTGATGAGCCTGGTGAACACCGGCCTGACCGCGGTGGTGTCGCTGACGCTGATCGACGAGTGGCGCGAGCTGTCCGACCTGAACAACGAACCCAAGTCGGTGGGGCGCGAGGCCGAGCTGTTCGTGCAGGACTGGGACGCGCGCTTCAATATCCGGCGCGACTACCAGATCGTGGTCAACGAGATGCGCGCTTTCCTGTCCGAAGTGTCGCGCTGGGTCGAGCAGGTGGACCTGACCGAATCGCTGCCCAAGACCGAAGGCAAGCTGCGCCAGGACGTGTTCTACGAGCTGGCCACGCCGATCATGGGCAAGACCAAGACCTACCTCGACTGGCTCGAGGGCGAGGCCGAGCGCGTCGACCCGGAGATCGCGCCGGTGCACCGCACCTATGCCCAGTCGGCGCTGCACCCGCTCTTGCTGCGCGCGCCGTTCGTGTACCGCACCTTCACCAAGCCGCTCGGCTATGCCGGCGACTACGAGATGGTGAACCAGATCCTGGGCGATCCCCAGCAGGGCCCGACCACCTACTTCCAGATCGTCAACACCGCCTTCCTGAAGGCGGCGGTGGCGACCGCGCACCGTAACCGCATTGACCTGCTGGTCGATTTCCTGACCCGCCAGGCCGAACGTGCGCGTGCCGAGGGCCGGCCGTTCCGCGTGCTCAACGTGGGCTGCGGACCGGCCTTCGAGATCCAGCGCTTCGTGTGCGAGTACCCCAATCCGGAGCTGCTGTCGTTCGAGCTGGTCGACTTCAGCGAAGAGACGCTGGAATACACGCGCAGCTCGATCGAGCGCGCCGCCAGCAGCGCCGGGCGCAAGGTCGCCGTGGAGATGGTGCACCAGTCGGTGCACGAACTGCTCAAGCGGCGCATCTCGCCCGACGATAACAGTGCGCGGGAGTTCGACGCGGTCTACTGCGCGGGCCTGTTCGACTACCTGTCCGACAAGGTGTGCGCGCGGCTGCTGCAGTATTTCGCCTCGCGTTCGCGCCCGGGCGGGCAGATCCTGGTGACCAACGTCCACGCCAACAATCCTGAGAAATTCGGCATGGAACACCTGCTGGAGTGGTACCTGATCTACCGTGACGACCCCGGCATGGCACAGCTGCTGCCCGAGAACTCGCATTCGCACCGCATTTACGAAGATGTCACCGGCGTCAACGTGTTCGCGGAAGCCACCATTGACTGAGGCAGTCCCTGCGGGCAACGCCATGAGCACCAACCAACTCTACGCCGGCTACCAGTCCGAACTGGCCGACTTTCGCCTGGCGTTTAGCCGGGGCGGCGCCTATACCGCAATCGTGCTAGTCATGCTCGGGGTCGGGCTCGACTATGGCCAGTATCCGCAGCAGCAGCTCGCCTTCGCCGTGGCGCGGGTGGTGGTGTCGCTGCTGATCGCGGGCGTGGTGGTGATGCTGTACAGCGCCGCGGGCCGGCGCTTCGCGCCATGGCTGACGCTGACCTGGCTGATGCTGCCGCAGATCATGATCGCGTGGATGATCTCGCAGACCGAAGGGGTGCAGTCTCCTTATTATGTCGGCCTCAACCTGGCAATCTTCGCCTCCGGCATCGCGCTGCCGTTCGGGCTGTGGCAGAACCTGGTGTTCGGCGTGCTCTCATACCTGCTGTACGTGCTGGCGTGCCTGTTCCACCCCGGCGGCATCGAGCCGGTCGGCACCTTTATCGTCAATTCGCTGTTCCTGCTGTTCGCCGCGGCGGCCAGCGGGGTCTACACCTTCTTCAACGAGCGCGCGCGCTTCATGCTGTTCCGGCTGAAGGCCGAGGTCGCCGAGAAGAACGCCGAGCTCGAGGTGATCAACCGCAAGCTGGTCGACATCAAGGGCCAGATGCTGCAGCAGGAGAAGATGGCCGCCATCGGTACGCTGGCGGCCGGGCTGCTGCATGAGGTGAACAACCCGGTCAACTTCTGCCTGATGGCGATCGAGGTGGCGATGGAAGAGCCGCAGGCCAAGGAAAGCGAGTCGCTGACCGAATGCCTGGTCGATGCCAAGCAGGGCATGCAGCGCATCCAGCATATCGTGTCCGACCTGAAGACGTTCGCCTACCGCAAGCCGGGCGCCGAGGTCGAAGGCACGCCGTTCCTGTTCGAGAAGGCGCTGGATTCGTCGATCCGGCTGACCGCGCACGAACTGCGCGGGGTCAAGGTCACGCGCGAACTGCCCGACGACACGCTGGTGATGGGCGACGAAGCCGCCGTCATCGGGGTGCTGATCAACCTGTTCTCCAACGCGGCGCTGGCCATGCGCAAGGCCGGCACGCAGGAACCCGCGATCCATACCACGGTGCGCTGGGCCGAGAGCCGCCTGCACGTGACGGTGCGCGACAACGGTCCCGGCGTCGCGCCGGAGCACCTGGCGCGCGTGTTCGAGCCCTTCTTCACCACGCGCGAAGTGGGGCAGGGGCTGGGGCTGGGACTGTCGATCAGCTACGCGGTGATCGAGCGCCACGGCGGCCAGCTCTTTGCAGAGAGCGAGCTGGGCCAGTGGGCGGCGTTCAGCTTTGACCTGCCACGCGCGGAGTAAACGGCCATGAGCGAAGTCCAGCAAGCGCGGCCGACCATTCTCTACGTCGATGACGAGGACATGGCGCGCAAGTACTTTGCGCGCGCGGTCGGCAGCGAATACGACGTCCTGCTCGCCGCGAGCGCCGACGAGGGCGTGGCGCTGCTGCGCGCCGAGAGCGCGCGCATCGCAATCCTGGTGACGGATTTCCGCATGCCCGGGCGCGACGGCGGCGACCTGCTGCGCCAGGTGGCGCAGGACTACCCGCAGATCGTGCGCATCCTGGTGACGGCCTACGCCGACAAGGATGTGCTGCTGCAGACCGTCAACTCCGGCGAAGTCTTCCGCATCCTGGAAAAGCCGCTGAGCGTCACCGACGTGCGCGAGGTGCTGCGCCAAGCGGGCGAGCGCCACCGCGAACGCGCGCTGCGCCAGCACCGGCTGATGGCCATCGACGAGACGCTGGCGTTCCTGGCGCACGAGCTGAACACGCCGCTGGCGGCCATCGCCAACTATGCGCGCGGCATCCAGAGCCGCGTCGCGGGCGAGTACAGCGAGCAGCGCCTGGGCGAGGTCGGCCAGGCGGCCAGCGCCATGCACGACAATGCGCAGTATTGCCTGGCGGTGCTGTCGTCGTTCCTGCAGTCCGTGCGCAGCAGCGCCGGCAGCCCGGCGGCCAGGCCGGAGCCGGCGGCTGAAGTCAGCGCGGGTGCGCTGGTAGCGTCGCTGCTCGATACCTATCCGTTCGCGGGCGACCAGCGCCAGTGGGTGCAGGTCGAGGTGCATGGTGATTTCCCGGTGCAGACGCTGCCCAACTGCGTGGCGCTGGTGTTGTCGTCGGTGATGAGCAACGCGCTGCGCGCACTGGCCAACGTGGCCGCGCCGTCGCTGCGCTTCGTGGTGGTGGCCCAGCCGAGCCAGGAAATCCGCATCTGCGACAACGGCCCCGGCATCCCGCCCGAGGTGATGGAGCGCCTGCTGGTCGATCCCGTCACCACCCACGCCAGCGCCGGCGGCAGCGGCCTGGGCATGATTTTCTGCAACCGCGTCATGCAATCCTTCGGCGGCGGCATCCGGATCGCGTCCGCGTCCGGAGCCGGGACCGCGGTGACGCTGGACTTCCCAAATTACAAGCATCGAATGATTAGGAGTGACCGATGAGCGAACCGATTGCCACCCAGGCACCACCCCCGGCGATTCTGTTCGTCGATGACGAGGCGACCGCCGTCAAGTATTTCCAGCGCGCCATCGGTGCGCTGGCGCCGGTGGTGACCGGCGGCTCGGTGGAGGAGGGCAAGGCGCTGCTGGACGCCCACGGCGACAGCCTGGCCGTGCTGGTGTCCGACCAGCGCATGCCGGGCGAGTACGGCAACGAACTGCTGCGCTATGCGCGCGAGCGCTACCCGCATATCGTGCGCATCCTGACCACGGCGTATTCGGAGCTCGACCAGACCGTCGCAGCGGTCAACGAGGGCCAGATCCACCGCTATATCAAGAAGCCGTGGGACATCACGGCGCTGCGCATGGAACTGAAGCAGGCGCTGGAGCTGTCCGGCCTGCGCAAGGAACGCGACCAGCTGGTGCGCGAGAAGCTGGCCGTGCTGCAGACCCAGACCGTGGCCACCCGCATCGGCATGCTGCACGCACTGTGCGCCAGCCTGATCGGTCCCGGCCGCTTCCAGCCGGTGGAAACCTACCTGGCGGCGGTCGACCTGGCCGGCGCGCGCAACGCCGAGCCGGACTGGCAGCGCATGGACTACGCCGACCTGGTACGCGCGGAATCCGAGCGTAGCGGCAGCTTCGGCCATGCCGTGGGCACGCGCCTGGCGGAGCTGCGCAGCGCCAATGCGGGCAAGGGCGCTGCCGATGCCCCGACGGTGATCGCCGATGCGCTCGGCAGCGAGGTGGTGCGCCGCGACGGCGACACCGTGGTGTGGACCGCACCGGCCACGCTGGCGGAATTCCTGGCGCAGCCGGTAGGCAAGCCCGTGTCGGCGCCGCACGCCGCCTGGCTGGCGAGCCTGCTGTGGCTGGAGGAGGTCGGCGGCGCGATGAAGTTTGCGCGCGATGGCGACACCATCGTGTGCCGCGCGGGCCCGCGCAGCGAGAGCTTCGCGGCCGACCGGCTGGCGGCGTGGATCGAACGCTTCGCCGAGCAGGTATGATCTTCGGATCGCTCCGCCCAATGAAAATGGCGCCCGCGGGGCGCCATTTCTTTGCCAGCTTCTTTTTGCCTGCGTTCGGGCCGTCAGGCCTGCGCGCCGTAGTTGGGGTCGTCGCGGTCGGTCGAATCCGACTTCTTGTCGCCCTTGACCAGGTCCTCGCGCTTGACGCCCAGCCACATCGCCAGCGCCGCGGCCACGAACACCGACGAGTAGATACCGAACAGGATACCCACCGTCAGCGCCAGCGCGAAGTAGTGCAGCGTGGGGCCGCCGAAGAAGAACATCGACAGCACCATCATCTGGGTCGAGCCGTGAGTGATGATGGTGCGCGAGATGGTGCTGGTGATCGCGTTGTCGATGATCTCGTGCGTGGTCATCTTGCGGAACTTGCGGAAGTTCTCGCGCACCCGGTCGAAGATCACCACCGATTCGTTGACCGAGTAGCCCAGCACCGCCAGCACCGCCGCCAGCACCGACAGCGAGAATTCCCACTGGAAGTAGGCGAAGAAGCCCAGGATGATGACCACGTCGTGCAGGTTGGCGATGATGCCCGCCACCGCGAACTTCCACTCGAAGCGGAACGACAGGTAGATCACGATGCCGGCCACCACGCACAAGAGGGCCAGCAGGCCGTCGGTGGCCAGTTCCTTGCCCACCTGCGGGCCGACGAACTCCACCCGTTGCAGCTTGACGTCAGGCGCGGCGGCCTGCAGCGCGCCCATCACCTGCTCGCTCTGCTGGGCCGAGGTGACGGGCTTGCCGTCCGGGCCCTTCTGCAGCGGCAGACGGATCATCACGTCGCGCGAGGTGCCGAAATTCTGCACCTGCACGTCGGTATAGCCCAGCTTGCTCACCTGGCCGCGGATCTTTTCCAGGTCGGCCGCCTGCTGGTAGCTGACCTCCATCACCGTGCCGCCGGTGAATTCGATCGACAGGTGCAGGCCCTTGTGCCAGAGGAAGAACACGGCGGCGGCAAACGTCAGGAAGGAAATCACGTTGAAGACCAACGCGTGCTTCATGAACGGAATGTCGCGCCGGATGCGGAAGAATTCCATGTTGAATCCTGTTCTGTACTGCTAGTTATTGCTGATCGACTGTGCGGGCCGCTTACTTGGCGACCGGCGTGTCGGTGGCGTTGCCAGGCTTCCAGATCTGGCCGATGGCCACGCTCTGCAGCTTCTTCTTGCGGCCGTACCAGAGGTTGACCAGGCCGCGGTTGAAGAACACCGCCGAGAACATCGAGGTCAGGATACCCAGGCAGTGCACCACGGCAAAGCCGCGCACCGGGCCCGAACCGAAGGCCAGCAGCGCCAGGCCGGCGATCAGCGTGGTCACGTTCGAGTCCAGGATGGTGGCCCAGGCGCGGTCGAAGCCGACCGCGATCGCCATCTGCGGCGACGCGCCCGCGCGCAGTTCCTCGCGGATGCGCTCGTTGATCAGCACGTTGGCGTCGATGGCCATGCCCAGCACCAGCGCGATGGCGGCGATACCCGGCAGCGTCAGCGTGGCCTGCAGCATCGACAGCACGGCGACCAGCAGCAGCAGGTTCACGCCCAGCGCCAGCACCGAGAACACGCCGAACAGCATGTAATACAGGATCATGAACACGCCGATCGCGGCAAAGCCGTAGGCGACCGAGTCAAAACCCTTCTTGATGTTGTCGGCACCCAGCGACGGGCCGATGGTGCGCTCTTCGATGATCTCCATCGGCGCGGCCAGCGAGCCGGCGCGCAGCAGCAGGGCCAGGTCGTTGGCGGCCTCGGTCGAGTAGGAGCCGGTGATCTGGAAGCTCGAGCCCAGTTCGGACTGGATCGTCGCCACCGTCAGCACTTCGCCCTTGCCCTTCTCGAACAGCACGATCGCCATCGGCTTCTTCAGGTTCTCGCGCGAGACGTCGCGCAGCACGCGGCCGCCCTGGGCGTCGAGCTTGATATTGACCGACGGGTGCTGGTTCTGGTCGAAGCCGGCCGAGGCGCTTTCGATGCGGTCGCCGGTGAAGATGACCTGCTTCTTCAGCACCACCGGGGCGCCGTTGCCTTGCGTGAAGAGTTCGCTGCCGAACGGGATCGGGTCGCCCGGGCGCGGGCTGCGCGGCGCGTCGTTGTCGACCAGGCGCGCTTCCAGCGTGGCGGTGCGGCCGATGATGTCCTTGGCCTTGGCGGTGTCCTGCACGCCCGGCAGTTGCACCACGATACGGTCGGCGCCTTGCTGCTGGATCACCGGCTCTGCCACGCCCAGTTCGTTCACGCGGTTGTGCAGCGTGGTGATGTTCTGCTTGACCGCGGCGTCCTGCACGGCCTTGCGGGCGGGTTCGGTGAAGGTGCCGACGATGTTGTTGCCGTCCATCGCGAAGGCCACTTCGCGCAGGTTGTCGGCCAGGATGGCGCGGGCGCGGTTGGCGTCGTCGGCGTTGTTGAAGCGCACCGTCAGGCGGTCGCCTTCGCGGTCGATGCCGCCGTGGCGGATGCCCTTGTCGCGCAACAGCGTGCGCGCGTCGCCGGCCAGGCTGTCGAGCTTCTTGTCGACCGCGCCCTTCATGTCGACCTGCAGCAGGAAGTGCACGCCGCCGCGCAGGTCCAGACCCAGGTACATCGGCAGCGCGTGCATGGCGGTCAGCCAGCGCGGCGAGCCCGACAGCAGGTTCAGCGCGACTACGTAGGTGGGGTCGGCGGGGACGGGGTTGAGCGAGCGCGACAGCACGTCCTTGGCCTTGAGCTGCTCGTCGGTGGTGCGGAAACGCGCCTTGACCGAGCCCGACTGGCCGGAAATGTCGAAGAACACGCCGTCAGGCTGGAGCTGGTTCTGCGCCAGGATCTCTTCGACCTGCTTCTGCATGGACAGGTCGACCTTGACCGTGGCCTTGCCCGAAGACACCTGTACGGCGGGCGCCTCGCCGAAGAAGTTCGGCAAGGTATAGATGATGCCGATGGCCAGGGCCACCAGGATCACGATGTACTTCCAAAGCGGATAACGATTCATCTCGGGCCAGTCATTCAGCGGTTGGCGGGGCCGGCGCAGGCGTGGCGCGCCACGTCGGCGGGGCCGAACCGGTTTGGCAAACAGCCGCCTGGCAGCCACGTATGGAAGCCGCGCGGGCTCGCGGGCTTCATTGCGGCTGGATCAGGCGGCTGCCGGGGCATGCGTGAACGGGCATGCCGGAAAAGACAAAGGCGGGAGTCGCGTGAGCGATCAGGCGGATCAGAGCGCCTTCAGCGAGCCCTTCGGCAGCACCGTGGTCACGGCGTTCTTCTGCACGGTGATTTCCGTGCCTGCGGCGATTTCCAGGCCAACGTACTGGTCGGTGACCTTGGTCACGCGGCCCAGGATACCGCCGGCGGTGACGACTTCGTCGTTCTTGGCCAGCGCTTCAAGCATCGCCTTAGACTCCTTCTGGCGCTTCATTTGCGGGCGGATCATGATGAACCACAGCACCGCAAACATCAGGATGATGGGCAGGAAGCTCATCAGGCCGCCAGCCGCGCCGCCGGCACCGGCGGTCTGGGCAAATGCGTTAGAAATCAACACGTGGGTTCTCCGTCACAAAAGTCAGTCAAATAATCGAGCATTCTACCATTCGCATTCCGCCTGCCCTTGGCATTCTAGGGCGGAATACGGGTTTGTTCGGGGTGATTCCGGGGCGACTCGCGGCAGTTGCCGGCAGGGCGCCGGCTCACGCTGGGGCGACGCCCTCACCGATCCCGGTATTGGCCCCGGTGTTCGACCCGCGCCGGCGGGAAAGTTCGCGCCGGCGACCGTTTTACTGCGTGCCGCGGGCGCGGTCGGCCGCGAACTGGCGGCGGAAGTCGGTGAAACGGTGCTGCTCGATCGACTCGCGCACCTCGCGCATCAGCTGCAGGTAGTAGTGCAGGTTGTGGATGGTATTGAGGCGCGCGCCCAGGATCTCGCCGACCCGGTGCAGGTGGTGCAGGTAGGCGCGCGAGAAGTTGCGGCAGGTGTAGCAGGCGCAGCTTTCATCGAGCGGGCGCGGGTCGTTGCGGTGCGCCGCGTTCTTGATCTTGACGTCGCCGTAGCGGGTGAAGAGCCAGCCGTTGCGCGCGTTGCGGGTGGGCATCACGCAGTCGAACATGTCGACACCCGCGGCCACGCCGGCCACCAGGTCTTCCGGCGTGCCCACGCCCATCAGGTAGTGCGGCTTGTCGGCCGGCAGGCGCGGCGCCACGTGTTCCAGCACGCGCATCATGTCTTCCTTGGGCTCGCCCACCGACAGGCCACCGATGGCAAAACCGTGGAAATCCAGCTCGGACAGCCCCGCCAGCGATTCGTCGCGCAGGTCCTCGTACATGCCGCCCTGGACGATGCCGAACAGCGCGTTCGGGTTGGCCAGCCGCTCGAACTCGTCGCGCGAGCGCTTGGCCCAGCGCAGGCTCATGCGCATCGACTTGGCCGCTTCCTCGTGCGTGGCGGGGCGGCCGTCGATCTCGTACGGGGTGCACTCATCGAACTGCATCACGATGTCGGAGTTCAGCGTGCGCTGGATCTGCATCGAGATCTCGGGCGACAGGAAGAGCTTGTCGCCATTGACCGGCGACGCGAACGTGACGCCATCTTCAGTGATCTTGCGCAAATCGCCCAGCGAAAACACCTGGAAGCCGCCCGAATCGGTCAGGATCGGCTTGTCCCAGCCGATAAATTTGTGCAGGCCCTCGTGGGCGTTGACCACGTCCAGCCCGGGGCGCAGCCACAGGTGGAAGGTGTTGCCGAGGATGATGTGCGCGCCGATCTCGTTCAGTTCCAGCGGCGACATGGCCTTGACCGAACCGTAGGTGCCGACCGGCATGAAGATCGGCGTCTCGACCACGCCGTGGTTCAGCGTGACGCGGCCGCGGCGGGCGTTGCCGTCGGTGGTGATGAGTTCGAAGTTGAGCATGGCTTGTGATTCTGGATTCAGGCGCCGGGCTGGCGGGTCAGCAGCATGGCGTCGCCGTAGCTGAAGAAACGGTAGCGCTGCTCGACCGCATGGCGGTAGGCGGCGCGGATGGCTTCCACGCCGGCCAGCGCCGAGACCAGCATCAGCAGCGTCGACTTGGGCAGGTGGAAGTTGGTGATCAGGGCTTCGACCAGGCGGAAGCGGTAGCCGGGCGTGATGAAGATATCGGTGTCGCCGCTGCCGGCGGCAAGCGTGCCGTCGGCCTGCGCCGCCGATTCCAGCGCGCGCAGCGAGGTGGTGCCTACCGCGATCACGCGGCCGCCGCGCGCGCGGGTGTCGCGCACCGCCTGGGCCAGTTCCTCGGAGATCGCGTACCACTCCGAGTGCATCTTGTGCTCGGTCAGGTTCTCGGTGCGCACCGGCTGGAACGTGCCGGCGCCCACGTGCAGCGTCAGGAAGGCGCGGCGCACGCCGGCGGCATCGAGGCGCGCGAACAGTGCATCGTCGAAATGCAGCCCTGCGGTGGGTGCGGCCACGGCGCCCGGACTGCGCGCGTAGACAGTCTGGTAGCGGGTCTCGTCGTAGGCGTCCGGGTCGTGCGTGATATACGGCGGCAGCGGCAGGCGGCCGTAGCGCTCGATCAGGTCCAGCGCCGGCTCGGGGAAGCGCAGCGTGAAGAACTGATCCACGCGCGGACCCACGGTGACGGCGACGGCGTCGTCCGCCAGATGCAGCGTGCTGCCCTCGGCGGGCGTCTTGGACGCGCGCACCTGGGCCAGCACGGTATGGCTGTCGACGACGCGCTCGACCAGCACCTCGATCTTGCCGCCGCTGGGCTTGTGGCCGAAAAAGCGCGCCTTGATCACGCGCGTGTCGTTGAACACCAGCAGGTCGTCGGGACGCAGGTAGTCGACGATATCGCTGAAGGCGCGGTCGACCAGGCGCACCGCGTCGGCGGTGTCGGCGGTCGCGAGCCGTTCGACCACCAGCAGCCGGCTGGCACTGCGGTCAGGCAGCGCGCTCTGGGCAATCAGTTCGGGCGGCAGCGGAAAATCGAAATCGGAAAGCGTCAACATCGTGGAAACGGCGGGGGCGGCCGGCAGCCATGCAGGCCGGAAGAGGCTAAGTGGGGCACAAAGCGGCACTCCGCTGCCCTTGGCGACAGCCGGCATGGGTACAATCGGCGAATCCGATATTGTAAGGCCACGGGCCCGCCAGACGCCGGGCCGGGTGTGATACCCGCTATTTGCCGGCCCGCGCCAGCCGCCCAAGCCGAAACCGCAGCGACTGCTGCCAACCTTGTTGCCGATGCCCGGAACCGCAGCCGACCCGATCCAAGACCCTGCCGATGCCGCCAAGGAAGCGGCGGCGCCCGCGCGCGACAAGGCTGGCGAGGCAAAGGGCAAGGCTGCACGTTCGGGTACATCATCGGCGGCCGCGCGCCTGGCCAAGCTGGGCCTGCGCCGTCCGGTCGACCTGGTGCTGCACCTGCCGATGCGCTACGAGGACGAGACCACGCTGGCACCGATCGCCGACGCGATCCGCCGTGCCGGGCTGGGCCAGCCGGCGCAGGTCGAAGGCGAGGTCATCTCCAATGAAGTCACGTTCCGGCCGCGCCGCCAGCTGGTGGTCAAGATCGCCGACGACAGCGGCGAGCTGACGCTGCGCTTCCTCAATTTCTACGGCAGCCAGACCAAGCAGATGGCCGAGGGCGTGTGGCTGCGCGTGCGCGGCGAGGTCCGCGGCGGTTTCTTCGGCGCCGAGATGGTCCACCCGACGGTGCGCCCGGTGGTGCCCGGCGAAGCGCTGCCCGACCGCCTGACGCCCGTGTATCCGTCCACCGCCGGGATCGCACAAGCCTACCTGCGCAAGGCCATCGGCGGCGCCCTGTCGCGCACGCCGATGCCCGAGACGCTGCCGCAGGCGGTGCTGCAAGGGCCGCTGGCGCGGCTGCACTTGCGCCCGCTCGCGGACTGCCTGCGCCTGCTGCACGCGCCGCCGCCGCAGGAAAGCGAGGCCGCGCTGGCCGACCGCTCGCACCCAGCCTGGCAGCGCATCAAGTTCGACGAACTGCTGGCGCAGCAGATTTCGCTGCGGCGCGCGCACGCGGCGCGGCGCGAGAAGACCGCGCCGACCATGCCGCGCCGCGAGGGCGGTTTGCTGACCCGCTTTTTGGCCGCGCTGCCGTTCCGGCTGACCGGCGCGCAGGAACGTGTGGTCGCGGAGATTGCCGCCGACATGACGCGGCCGCACCCGATGCACCGGCTGTTGCAGGGCGACGTCGGCAGCGGCAAGACCATCGTCGCCGCACTGGCGGCCTGCCAGGCGATCGACGCCGGCTACCAGGCGGCGCTGATGGCGCCCACCGAAATCCTGGCCGAGCAGCACTACCGCAAGCTGTCCGCGTGGCTGGAGCCACTGGGCGTGCCGGTGGTCTGGCTGGCTGGCAGCCTGAAGGCGCGCGAGAAGCGCGAAGCCGCCGCGCGCGTGGAATCGGGCGAGGCGCAGCTGGTGATCGGCACCCATGCGCTGATCCAGGACGCCGTGCGCTTTGCCAGGCTGGGCCTGTCGGTGGTCGACGAGCAGCACCGCTTCGGCGTGGCGCAGCGGCTCGCGCTGCGCGGCAAGGCAGGTGCCAGCGATGTGCCGGCGCCGGACACCGTGCCGCACCAGCTGATGATGTCGGCCACGCCGATCCCGCGCACGCTGGCCATGACGTACTACGCCGACCTCGACGTGTCGGTGATCGACGAACTGCCGCCGGGCCGCACGCCCATCGTCACGCGGCTGGTCAACGATGCGCGCCGCGACGAGGTGATCGCGCGCGTGCACCATGCCGCCGCGGAAGGGCGCCAGGTCTACTGGGTGTGCCCGCTGATCGAGGAAAGCGAGGCGCTGCAGCTGCAGACCGCAGTGGAGACCTACGAGACGCTGGTCGCCGCGCTCCCTGACCTGCGAGTGGGCCTGGTGCACGGCCGCCTGCCGCCGGCGGAGAAGGCGTCGGTGATGGACGACTTCAGCGCCAACCGCATGCAGGTGCTGGTGGCCACGACCGTGATCGAAGTGGGCGTGGACGTGCCCAATGCCTCGCTGATGGTGATCGAGCATGCCGAGCGCTTTGGCCTCGCCCAGCTGCACCAGTTGCGCGGGCGGGTGGGGCGGGGCAGCGCCGAATCGGTGTGCCTGCTGATGTACCAGGCGCCGCTGTCGCCCACCGCGCGCGAACGGCTGGCCACCATGCGCGAGACCACCGATGGCTTCGAGATCGCCCGGCGCGACCTCGAAATCCGCGGCCCGGGCGAATTCCTTGGCGCGCGCCAGTCGGGTGAAGCCATGTTGCGCTTTGCCGACTTGCAGACCGACGCATGGCTGGTCGAATACGCGCAGGAGGCGGCCGAGCTGATGCTGGCGCGCTTCCCGGAAGCGGTCGAAGCACACCTTTCGCGCTGGCTCGGCGGGCGCGAGCACTACCTCAAAGCCTGATCGGCGCCTGTCCAGGTGCGCGATGCTTCGCATGCACCGACACAATGCGTTGGGGCTCTGACAGAAGCGACAATCGAAGGTAAAATCTATCGCCTACCGCAAATTGATAAGTCATGACGCTCACCGAACTCAAGTACATCGTCGCCGTGGCGCGAGAGCGCCATTTCGGCCGGGCCGCCGAGGCCTGCTTCGTCTCGCAGCCGACGCTGTCGGTCGCGATCAAGAAGCTGGAAGACGAACTCAACGTGCAGATCTTCGAGCGCGGCACCTCTGAGGTGTCGGTGACGTCCATCGGCGAGCAGATCGTGGCGCAGGCCCAGCGCGTGCTCGAACAGACCATGGCCATCCGCGAGATCGCCAAGCAGGGCAAGGACCCGCTGGCGGGCCCGCTGCGCGTGGGCGTGATCTACACGATCGGGCCATACCTGTTGCCGTCGCTGGTCAAGCAGATGATCGAGACCGTGCCGCAGATGCCGCTGATGCTGCAGGAGAACTACACCCACAAGCTGATCGAGCTGCTCAAGCAGGGCGAGATCGACTGCGCGGTGATGGCCGAGCCGTTCGCCGATTCCGGCCTGACGGTGCGACCGCTCTATGACGAGCCCTTTGTCGTCGCCGTGCCGCGCGGCCACGAACTGGCGCAGGCGCGCGCGATCGACCCGGATGAACTCAAGCGGCAAACCATGCTGCTGCTCGGCAGCGGCCACTGCTTCCGCGACCATGTGCTGGGCGTGTGCCCCGAACTGTCGCGCTTCTCGCAGGCGGCCGACGGCATCCAGAAGACCTTCGAGGGTTCGTCGCTCGAGACCATCCGCCATATGGTGGCCAGCGGGGTCGGCATCACCGTGCTGCCGCGCACCTCGGTGCCTGACATGAAGGCCAAGGGCGACATGCTGGCCTATGTGCCGTTTGCCGATCCCGTGCCGGACCGCCGTGTGGTGCTGGCCTGGCGCAAGAGCTTTACCCGGCTGCCCGCGATGGAAGCGCTGGCCAACGCCGTTGCCGCGTGCGACCTGCAGGGCGTGCGCAGGCTCGACGCCAAGGATTTGGCAGAAGCCGCCTGATCGCTTTACCGGGTACTCAAAAGGCCGCACGGAATTCCTACCGCTGCGGCCTTTTTGTTTGTCTTGCGGTCGGCAAGAGGGATAGATTTGACCTAACACATAGGTAAAAATAATTAAATTCTCATCTTGATAGTCTCTTTGTACACTTGGGTTCGTCGATGCTCGATGCGTCGATCAGCCAGGGAGACCGATGATGAGCGGCAGCGCCCGATTCATTCCTGAGCGCCCGATCATTTCCCGCATGGGGCGCTGCCTGCTCGATTGTCTTGCCTGCTACGCGGCCGCGAACTGACGCGCCGTTTCCGTTCAGCTACCCACAAGAAGGACAAGATGAGCAAGAAAGTCACTCTCACTACCGCAGCCGGCGCACCGGTCGCCGATAACCAGAATTCGCAGACCGCCGGCCCGCGCGGCCCGATGCTGCTGCAGGACGTGTGGTTCCTCGAAAAACTCGCTCACTTCGACCGCGAGGTCATTCCCGAGCGGCGCGTGCATGCCAAGGGCTCCGGCGCGTATGGCACGCTAAAGATCACGCACGACATCACCCAATACAGCAAGGCTTCGGTGTTTGCCGAAATCGGCAAGGAAACGCCGCTGTTTATCCGCTTCTCCACCGTCGCCGGCGAGCGCGGCGCGGCCGACGCCGAGCGCGACGTGCGCGGCTTCTCGGTCAAGTTCTATACCGACGAAGGCAACTGGGACGTGGTCGGCAACAACACCCCGGTGTTCTTCGTGCGCGACCCGCTCAAGTTCCCCGACTTTATCCACACGCAGAAGCGCAACCCGCGCACCAACCTGCGCGATCCGATCGCGGTGTGGGACTTCTGGTCGCGCCATCCGGAATCGCTGCACCAGGTCACCATCCTGATGAGCGACCGCGGCCTGCCGCAGAACTATCGCCAGATCCACGGCTTCGGCTCGCATACGTACTCGTTTATCAACGCCAACAACGAGCGCTTCTGGGTCAAGTTCCACTTCAAGTCGCAGCAGGGCATCGCCAACTGGACCAATGACGAGGCGGCCAGGGTCGTAGCCACGGACCGCGAAAGCGCGCAGCGCGACCTGTTCGAGAACATCGAACAGGGCAACTTCCCGCGCTGGAACCTGCGCGTGCAGGTCATGCCCGAAGCCGATGCGGCCAGGTACCACATCGACCCGTTCGACCTGACCAAGGTCTGGCCGCACAAGGACTACCCGCTGATCGACGTGGGCGTGGTCGAGCTCAACCGCAACCCCGACAACTACTTTGCCGAGGTCGAGCAAGTGGCGATGAATCCGGCCAATATCGTGCCGGGCATCGGCTTCTCGCCCGACAAGATGCTGCAGGGCCGGCTGTTCTCGTACGGCGACACGCAGCGCTACCGCCTGGGCATCAACCACCACCAGATCCCGGTGAACGCGCCGAAATGCCCGTTCCACAACGCCTTCCATCGCGATGGCGCGATGCGCGTGGACGGTAACCAGGGCGGCAAGCTGAACTACGAGCCCAACCGGGAAAGCGCCTACGGCGCCAGCGAGCGCGCGATGGAGCCGCCGCTCGCGCTGGACGGCGCCGCCGACCGCTGGGACCACCGCGTGGACTCGGACTACTACAGCCAGCCCGGCGCGCTGTTCCGGCTGTTCGACGAGGGGCAGCGCCAGCGCCTGTTCGCCAATATCGCGGCGGCGATGCAGGGCGTGCCCGAGGAGATCGTGCGCGTGCAGATCGAGCACTTCACCAGGGCCGACCCGGCCTACGGTGAGGGCGTGCGGCGCGCGCTTGACCTGAAGTAAGCAGTCATCTGGCGCGGCTGCCCCCCGCCGCCACGCCGCGGAGAACGATCATGGCGATGATCCGCTTGTTTATCGACGAGTGGCGGCAACTGTGGCAGGACGGACATGACCAGCCCGAACGCGCCGACGCCGCGCGGCTGCGCCACAAGCTGTGGCGCAAGGAAATCGGCGCCGCCGTGATCGTCCTCGGCGCTGCCGTGATGTTTATCGAAGTGGCGCGGGGTTTGGCCGGGATCGCCGGCTAATGCAATAATGCGGGGTACTGCGCCGCCCGGCCCCTGTTTTTGGCAAGGCCGGGGGCGCTCCACGTGGCTTTACCAGAACGGAGCGTACCTACCATGGCAAAGAAGAATGAGATGAGCGTGAATATCGGTATTTCCGACAAGGACCGCAAGAAGATCGCGGAAGGCCTGTCCAAGCTGCTGGCAGACACCTACACCCTCTACCTCAAGACCCACAACTTCCACTGGAACGTGACGGGTCCCATGTTCAATACGCTGCATCTGATGTTCGAGACCCAGTACAACGAACTGGCGCTCGCCGTGGATTCGATCGCCGAGCGCATCCGCGCGCTGGGCTACCCGGCACCGGGCACCTACAAGGAATACGCCCGCCTGTCGTCGATCGCGGAGGAAGATGGCGTGCCCGAGGCCACCGACATGATCCGCAAGCTGGTGGAAGGCCAGGAAGCCGTGGTGCGCACCGCGCGCTCGATCTTCCCGGTGGTCGACGCAGCCGGCGACGAACCGTCGGCCGACCTGCTGACCCAGCGCATGCAGACGCACGAAAAGACCGCGTGGATGCTGCGCTCGATGCTGGCCTGAGGGCCTTGCGGTCACATCCGGCTGCCGTCACGTGGCGGCCGGCACTGCGCGTCGCAACCGTCCGGGCTGCGGCGCGTTTTCATTGAATCGCCTCTTCCCGGATCCGCGCTGTGCATACCTCGCCGTCGTTGCCTCCCGCTCCCATGCTAGAACGTCTCTCCCTCTACGCGCGCCTGGTGCGCATCGACAAGCCGATCGGCACGCTGCTGCTGCTGTGGCCGACGCTGTGGGCCATGTGGATGGCCGCGGGCGGGCCGCCGTCGTGGGGGCTGTTCTGGATTTTCGTGGCAGGGACGTTTCTGATGCGTTCCGCTGGGTGCGCGATCAATGACTGGGCTGATCGGGATTTCGACAAGCACGTCAAGCGTACGAAAGAGCGGCCGCTGACCGCGGGCAAGATCGCTGCATGGGAAGCGCTGGCTGTGGCCGCCGTGCTCGCGCTGGTGGCGTTCACGCTGGTGTTGCCTTTGAACGCGCTGACCAAGTGGCTGGCGGTGGTGGCGGCGGTGGTGGCGGGGACGTATCCCTTCTTTAAGCGGTTCTTTGCGATTCCGCAGGCTTACCTGGGTATTGCGTTCGGTTTTGGCATTCCGATGGCGTTTGCCGCGATCCAGGATCAGGTGCCGCTGGTGGCGTGGGTGATGTTGCTGGCCAATGTGTTCTGGGCGGTGGCATATGACACGGCTTATGCGATGGTGGATCGGGATGATGATCTGCTGATTGGGATGAAGACTTCGGCCATTACCTTTGGCCGTTTTGACGTGGCCGCGATCATGATCTGCTATGCCGCGTTCCTCGCGCTGATGGCGTGGGCTGGCGTGCTGCTGGGGCTGGGGTGGCCGTATTGGGTGGGACTGGTGGCGGCGGCGGGGTGTGCTGGTTACCACTACACGCTGATTCGGGATCGCGACCGTATGCGCTGTTTTGCGGCGTTCCGGCATAACAACTGGCTGGGGGCTTGTGTGTTTGCGGGGACGGCGGTGGCTTACGTGGTTCGGTGAATTGGGTTGCGATTTGTCGATGATCGAGGGCACGTGTTGCTGGTGACATGTTGTCGGTCAACCGCTCTGTTCCGCCCAGGAGGGCGGAACCCAGCGGTTCAATAGCGACAACATGTCACCAGCCGCGAGACCCGTCGAGCAACGAGCCCCAGGCCCCATACCCGGCCCTCAATCCTTCCCGAATTCAGCCCCCATCTCCTTCCCCCGCGCCGCCGCCGCATGCATAGCCCGCACGAAGGCATCACCGATTCCTGCCGCCTCCATCGCCGTCACCGCCGCATAGGTCGTACCACCCTTGGACGTCACACGCTCGCGCAGCGTCGACACCGGTTCCGGCGACTGCCCGGCCAGCGCCGCGGCGCCGCGGAACGTTTCCACCGCCAGCTCGCGGCCTTGCTGCGCAGTCAGACCGAGCTCGGTCGCAGCACGCTCCATCGCTTCGACAAAGTAGAAGACATAAGCCGGACCGCTTCCGGAAATCGCAGTAACCGCATCGATCTGGTCGTCGCCATCCACCCACACGCACTTGCCAACCGCCTGCGCCACAGCGCTGGCGATATTGCGGTCTTCGTCCGACAACCCAGCCACCCCCGCCAGCCCCGTCATCCCCATCCCCGCCAACGCCGGCGTATTCGGCATCGCCCGCACCAGCCGGGTGCGCCCGCCCAGCCAGCGCTGCATATCCTGCAACCGGATGCCAGCGGCCACGCTGATCACCAGATTGCCCTTGCCGCCGGGCGGCAGGTGCGGCAGCAACTGCGCCGCGGCGTCGCGGAACTGCTGCGGCTTGACCGCCAGCACCAGCACATCGCTGGCGCCGAAGGCGGCATCAGGCGCGCCCGCCGCATGCACACCGAGGTCGCGCGCCAGCCGCTGCTGCGCTTCCGGGAAAGGATCGACCACGCGAATCGAGGTAGCAGGCACGCCGCGGGCGATCAGGCCGCCGATCAGTGCGGTGGCCATATTGCCGCCGCCGAGAAAGCCGAAGGTGAGGGTGTCGAGCATGGTTGTCTCTGTAGTGTCTTGTTGATCTGGTAGCGGGTCAGGCGCGGGCGCCGAAAATGGCGGTGCCGATCCGCACCAGGGTAGCGCCCTCGGCGATGGCGGCTTCCATGTCGCCCGACATGCCCATCGACAAGGTGTCGACGTCCAGCCCGTCTTCACGTAGCGCACCCAGCAACGCGCGCATGGCGGCAAACGGCCGGCGCTGGGCGGCGGGATCGTCCTCGGGTTCGGGAATCGCCATCAGCCCACGCAGCCGCAGGCGGGGTAGGGCGGCGACGGCGCGCGCCAGCGGCGGCACTTCCGACGGCGCGACGCCGCTCTTGCTGGCTTCCCCGCTGATATTCACCTGGATGCAGACCTGCAGCGGCGCCATGCCAGCGGGGCGCTGCGCCGACAGCCGCTCGGCGATCTTGAGCCGGTCGATGGCGTGCACCCAGTCGAAATGCTCCGCCACCAGCCGGGTTTTGTTGCTTTGCAGCGGGCCGATGAAATGCCATTGCAACCGGCTGCGCAGGTCGGCCAGCGCGGCGACCTTGTCCACGCCTTCCTGGACGTAATTCTCGCCAAAGGCAGGCTGGCCGGCCTCGAAGGCGGCCCGGATACGGTCGGGGGAAACGGTCTTGGAAACGGCCAGCAGGGCGATGTCGCGGGGCTGTCTGCCGGCTTGTTGTGCGGCCGCCGCGATGCGCTGGTGCACGGCTTGCAAGTTGGCGGCAATTACAGACATAATCCGGCGAACATACAAAAGAAGTACGACAAAGTACTGATAACTATTCAGGGTGGGGTCATTATAGATGGACATCGCGCAGCTATTGGCTTTCGCCGTCAAGAACAAGGCATCCGATCTTCATCTCTCGTCGGACATGCCGCCGATGGTGCGGATCCACGGCGATATGCGCCGGATCAACGTCGCATCGATGGCGCACAAGGATGTCCACGCCATGGTGTACGACATCATGAGCGACACCCAGCGCAAGATCTACGAAGAACGGCTCGAGATCGACTTCTCGTTCGAGATTGCCGGCCTGTCGCGCTTCCGGGTCAACGCCTACAACACGCAGCGCGGCGCCGCCGCGGTGTTCCGTACGATTCCCTCCAAGGTCCTGACGCTCGAGGAACTACGCACGCCGACCGTATTCGCCGACCTGTGCATGAAGCCGCGCGGGCTGGTGCTGGTGACCGGGCCGACCGGCTCGGGCAAGTCCACCACGCTGGCAGCGATGGTCGACCATCGCAATGAAAACGACATGGGTCACATCCTGACGGTGGAAGACCCGATCGAATTCGTCCACAACTCCAAGAAGAGCCTGATCAACCAGCGCGAGCTGGGTCCGCACACGCATTCCTTTGCCAACGCCCTGCGCTCGGCGCTGCGTGAAGACCCGGACGTGATCCTGGTGGGCGAACTGCGCGACCTGGAAACCATCCGCCTGGCGCTGACCGCGGCCGAAACCGGCCACCTGGTCTTCGGCACGCTGCACACCAGCTCCGCGGCCAAGACCATCGACCGTGTGGTCGACGTGTTCCCGCCGGAAGAAAAGGACATGGTGCGCACCATGCTGTCGGAATCGCTGGAGGCGGTGATCTCGCAGACCCTCCTCAAGACCCGCGACGGCAACGGCCGTACCGCCGCGCACGAGATCATGATCGCCACGCCCGCGATCCGCCACCTGATCCGCGAGAACAAGATCGCGCAGATGTACTCGATGATGCAGACCAGCAGCGGGCTGGGCATGCAGACGCTGGACCAGTGCCTGTCGGACCTGATCAAGCGCAGCGTCATCAGCTACAACGACGCGCGCGCCATCGCCAAGAATCCGGACGCGTTCATGGGCTGAGGCCCATGTCATGCCTACTGGCCGCTGCCCGCGTGCGGCGGCCGCACTCCCGCAGGACACCGCCATGCTCGATCGCGAATCCGCTTCCAAGTACATCAACGACCTGCTGGAGTTGATGGTCAGCAACCGCGGCTCGGACCTGTTCATCACCTCGGACTTCCCGCCGGCGATCAAGGTCGACGGCAAGATCACGCCGGTGTCGCAGCAGCCGCTGAACCCGACGCAGGCGCTGGGCCTGGTGCGTTCGGTGATGAACGAGCGCCAGGTGCAGGACTTCGACACCAGCCGCGAATGCAATTTCGCCATCACCGCGCCCAAGGCCGGGCGCTTCCGCGTGTCGGCCTTTATCCAGCAGGGCAAGGCCGGCATGGTGGTGCGTACCATCAACACGCGCATCCCGTCGGTGGCGGACCTGGACCTGCCGCCGACGCTGCATGAGATCGTGATGTCCAAGCGCGGGCTGGTGATCGTCACCGGCGCCACCGGCTCGGGCAAGTCGACCACGCTGGCGGCGATGCTGGACCATCGCAATGCGCACTCCTACGGTCACATCATCACCATCGAGGATCCGATCGAGTACGTGCATGCGCACCAGAATTGCATCGTCACGCAGCGCGAGGTCGGCATCGATACCGAGTCCTGGCACGTGGCGCTGAAGAACACGCTGCGCCAGGCGCCCGACGTGATCCTGATCGGCGAAATCCGCGACCGCGAGACCATGGAGTACGCGATGCAGTACGCCGAAACCGGCCACCTGTGCCTGGCCACGCTGCACGCCAACAACGCCAACCAGGCGATCGACCGCGTGGTCAACTTCTTCCCCGAGGAAAAGCGCCAGCAGCTGCTGATCGACCTGTCGCTGAACCTGAAGGCGATGGTCTCGCAGCGCCTGCTGCCGCGCGCCGGCAAAAAGGGGCGCGTGCCGGCGGTGGAAATCATGATCGGCACGCCGCTGGTGGCCGACCTGATCTTCAAGGGCGAGATCCACGAGCTCAAGGAAGTCATCAAAAAATCGCGCGAGCAGGGCATGATCTCGTTCGACCAGGCGCTCTTCGAGCTGCACGAGGAAGGCAAGATCACTTACGAAGACGCGCTGCGCAACGCCGACTCGCTCAACGACCTGCGCCTGATGATCAAGCTGCACAGCAAGCGCGCCCGGGATACCGACCTGGGCGCTGGCACCGAGCACCTCAACGTCATCTGAGCCGTGCACGCCGGGGCGCATGGCGTTATGCTTCGGGCACGTACAAGGAGTCTGCCATGAGCAATGTCTACCAGTTCGAAGCCAACTCGCTGGCCGGCCAGCCGGTACCGCTGTCGCAGTTCCAGGGCAAGGTGATGCTGATCGTCAACACTGCCAGCGAATGCGGGTTCACCCCGCAGTACGAAGGGCTGCAGAAGCTCTATGACGAATACAAGGAGCGCGGCCTGGCGGTGCTGGGATTTCCGTGCAACCAGTTCGGCAAGCAGGAACCGGGCGACGCGCAGCAGATCGGCCAGTTCTGCGAATCGCGCTTTGCCGTGCGTTTCCCGATGTTCTCCAAGATCGACGTGAACGGCACCGACGCGCATCCGCTGTACCAGTGGCTGACCACCGAGAAGCGTGGCGTACTCGGTACGCAGGGCATCAAATGGAACTTCACCAAGTTCCTGCTGCGCCGCGACGGCACGGTGTTCAAGCGTTATGCGCCGACTACCAAGCCGGACGAGCTGCGCGCCGATATCGAGAAGCTGCTGACCAATCCGGCGGCCTGATCCGCCTAAGCCCCGCTGGCGCGCACCGCGCGCAGGAAACCATTTAGCGACCGGTCCGGCGTCTCGTGGAAATGGTCGTCCAGCATGCGGATGGCGCGGCAGCGGTCGAGCCGGAAGCTGCGGTAGTCCTCGCGCGTGGTGCACCACGCCGCCAGCAGCCAGGCATTGCCCCAGAAGAACAGGCCGAGCGGCATCACCACGCGTTCGGTGATGCGCTGGTGCGCGTCGCAGTAGTCGAGCAGCAGCAGCTTCTGCTCGCCCAGCGCGCCGTGCACCACGTCAAAGGCCTCGCGCACCTGCGCCTGGTTGACGTATTCCGGCGCGAATATGCGGCTTTGCTGTGCCGCCAGCCGGCGCGGCGGCGGCAGCGCGGCCATCAGTTTTTCCAGCGCGGGATCGGCCGCGGCGGCCAGTGCGCCGCCGCCCCAGGCCTTCAGCAGCCGCAGGCCGGCCACCAGCGCTTCCACTTCCATGGCACTGAACATCAGCGGCGGGACGTCGAAATCGGCACGCAGCCGGTAGCCGATGCCGGCCTCGCCTTCGACCGGCACGCCTGACAGCGACAGCGCCTGGATATCACGGTAGACGGTGCGTTCCGACACCCCGAGCCGCTGCGCCAGCAGCGCCGCCGTGGTCAGGCGGCGGCCGCGCAGCACCTGGACGATCTGGAACAGGCGGTCGGCGCGGCGGCTCATCGGTCAGCTTTAGCCATAGGATTACCCGGCAATGGGCTCGTGCAGCCCGATGCGGTTGCCTTCACTGTCGGTGATATGGGCGATGCGGCCGATCTCGCCCGGCAGGCGCAGCGGCCCGAACACGGTCTTGCCGCCGGCGCGCGCGGCGCGCTCCAGCAGGGCGTCCAGCTGCGGCGCATGCAGGTAAGGCACCGGGCCGTAGTAGTTGCTGGGACGGTAGCCTTCGCCGGCCACCAGCGCGCCGCCCGGGTCCGGGTGCGGAAAGACGGCCATGTCGACCTGGCTCATGGACTCGCGGCGCAGCTGGACATCAAAGACCTGCTCGTAGAAGCCGATGGCACGGTTCATGTCGACCACGGGGATTTCCAGCCAGTTGATCAGTCGGTTGCTCATGATGGGCTCCTTGTTTCCTGGTAAGGGGGGAGCTCGCATCATGCGCGGGGCCTGCTGACAGCGTCCTGTCAGGAGCTTGTCAGTGTGGCATCCAGGCCGCCAGCACCGGCACCAGGATCGCCGTCAGCACGCCGTTCAGGCCCATGCCGAGCGCGGCGAAGGCGCCGGCTTCCTGGTTGACCTGGAAGGCGCGCGCGGTACCGATGCCGTGCGCCGCCACGCCGGTGGCGAAGCCGCGCACGCTGTAGTCGCGGACGCGCAGCAGGTTCAGCAAGCTGGTGGCGCTGACCGCGCCGATGATGCCGGTGCCCATCACCAGCACCGCGGTCAGCGACGGCAGGCCGCCGATCTTCTCGGCCACGCCCATCGCGATCGGGATCGTCACCGACTTGGGCGCGAGCGAGCGCACGGTCTCGGGCGATGCGCCCAGCAGCCAGGCGATGCCGACCGCCGACACCACCGCCACCACCGAGCCGGCCACCAGCCCGACCAGCAGCGGGAACACATGGGTGCGCAGCTTGGGCAGCTGCATGTACAGCGGCACCGCCAGCGCCACCGTGGCGGGCCCGAGCAGGAAGTGCACGAACTGCGCGCCGTCGAAGTAGGTCTTGTAAGGCGTGCCGGTGACGGTCAGCACCGTAACCAGCAGGGCGACCGCGATCATCACCGGGTTAGCCAGCGGCGAGAAGCGCGATTTCTCGTAGATGCGGAAAGCGAACACATATGCCAGCAGCGTCGCGGTCAGCCCGACCAGCGGGCTTGCGGCCAGGTAGACCCAGATTTCGTTGAGGCGGGGCGTCATCATGCCTGTTCCCCCTTGGCATCCGCGTGCGGGGCATCGGTGCGCTTGCGCATCAGCATGCGCGTGACCACGGCGGTGGTGGCGATGGCCAGCCAGGTGGAAACCACCAGCGCGACCAGGATCGGCATCCATTCGCCTTCGATGCGGTTGGCATGGACCATGATGCCGACGCCGGCGGGGACGAACAGCAGCGACAGGTGCTTGAGCAGCTCGCTGGTGGTGCCCTGGATGATGGGCAGCAGGCGGTCGTCGAAGACCAGCCAGCCGAACAGCAGGATCATGCCCAGCACGGGGCCGGGCACGGGCAGGCGCAGCGCGTAGCTGATCACCTCGCCGACGGATTGGAAAACCAGCAGGATGGCAAAGGTCTGGAGCATGGGGGCGGTTGTGGGTTGCGCTGTTCCTCCCCTCTGCCGCAAGCGGGAGAGGGGAGACAACCACACGGCCCTTGGTGCCCGCTAGCTGAGCATCCGATCGACCAGTTCGATCCAGTGCATCACCGGCGTATCGGTGCCGCTCTGCAGGTGCGAGATGCAGCCGATATTGGCCGACACGATGGCTTCGGGCTGCGTGGCCTGCAGTTTGGCGAGCTTGTCATCGCGCAGGCGGTAGGCCAGTTCCGGCTGCAGCACTGAATATGTGCCCGCCGAGCCGCAGCACAGGTGGCTGTCAGCGCAGAGTTTGACCTCCACGCCGAGGCCGGTCAAGAGCGTCTCGACCTTGCCGCGGATCTGCTGGCCGTGCTGCAGCGTGCACGGCGGGTGGTAGGCCACGCGCCGGCTGTCGCGCGGCACGGCGCCGGCCAGCTCATGCAGCTCGTCGGCAAAGTCCGGCAGGATCTCGGACAGGTCGCGCGTCAGCGCCGATACGCGGCGCGCACGCTCGGCATATTTGGGGTCAAGGCGCAGCAGGTGGCCGTAGTCCTTGACCATCGCGCCGCAGCCGGAGGCATTCATCACGATGGCCTCGGCGCCGGCCTCGATATGCGGCCACCAGGCGTCGATATTGCGGCGCATATTGTCGAGGCCGCCGTCGTGGTCGCCAGTGTGGAAGCGGATCGCGCCGCAGCAGCCGGCCTCGCGCGCCACCACCATCTGTATGCCGACACGGTCGAACACACGCGCGGTGGCGGCATTGATGTTGGGCGACATCGCCGGCTGCACGCAACCGTCGAGCAACAGCATCTTGCGCGCATGCACGTTGCGCGGCCAGGTGCCGGGCGCGGCGGTGCCGCTGGGCGCCGGCACCTTGCTGCGCAGCGTGGCCGGCAGCAGCGGGCGCACCATCTGGCCGAGCCGCATTGCCGTGCCGAACAGCGCCGGGCGCGTCAGCCCCTCGCGCAGCGCCCAGCGCGCGATGCGCTGGCCCGCGGGACGCTGGATGCCTGCTTCCTCCAGCTTGTCGTCCACCAGCTTGCGGCCGATATCGACCAGCCGGCCGTAGCGCACGCCCGACGGGCAGGTCGATTCGCAGTTGCGGCAGGTCAGGCAGCGGTCCAGGTGCAGGCGCGTGCTTTCGGTGATGGCATGGCCTTCGAGCACCTGCTTCATCAGGTAGATGCGCCCGCGCGGGCCGTCCAGCTCGTCGCCGAGCAACTGGTAGGTCGGGCAGGTAGCAGTGCAGAAGCCGCAATGCACGCAATTGCCGACGATGGATTTGGCTTCCTCGCCTTCGGGCGTGTTGCGGAGAAAATCGGCCAGGTTCGTTTGCATGGTGTGGGGAGGGTTTGCCTGGGCGTGGAAACGCGGGCCGGATCAGAGCCCGGGATACATGCGCTGCGGATTGAAGATGCCGGCCGGGTCGAAGGTTTCCTTCAGTCTCCGGTGGATCGCGACCAGCGGCGAGGACAGCGGCGTGAACACGCCCACCGACTTGTCGCCGTTGCGGAACAGCGTGGCATGGCCGCCGGCGGTCTGGGCCACGGCGCGCACGGTCTGCGCATCGGTGCCGTGCGCGCCGTCCTCGGGCAGCCACCAGCGCTGGCCGCCGCCCCATTCGATCAGTTGCGTGCCGGGCAACTCCAGCGGCGCGGCGATGGTCGGCACCGCCAGGCGCCACAGTGCGCGGCCGGCCAGCGCCGGGGCGAAGAACGGATGCGTCTGCTCGCGCAGCGACTGCCACAGCGCCGCGGCCTCGGCGCCATCGACACGCGTGCCGCCCAGCTTCGCGCACGCGGCGCGCACCGCCGCGGTGGCGCCGGCCAGGCGCACATGCAGCACGTCGTCATGCCATGCGGAGGCCGCCACGGGAAGCGGCTGGCCACCCCACTGGTTCAGGCGCTCGATCGCCTCGGCCTGGGCCAGCTCGAAGCGCAGCGTGGCGTCGTCGAACGGTGCCGGCAGCACCTTCAGCGAGACCTCGAGGATCAGCCCGAGCGTGCCGAGCGAGCCTGCCAGCAGCCGCGACACGTCATAGCCGGCCACGTTCTTCATCACCTGGCCGCCGAAGCTCATCACTTCGCCACGTCCGTCCATCAACTGCGCGCCCAGCACGAAATCGCGCACCGCGCCCACCGATTGCCGGCGCGGGCCCGACAGCCCCGCGGCCACGGCGCCGCCCAGCGTCGCGCAGCTGGCCTGGCCGGGCAGCGCGAAGTGGGGCGGCTCGAACGCAAGCGTCTGGCGCTTCCCGGCCAGCGCGGCCTCGATCTCGGCCAGCGGCGTGCCACAGCGCGCGGTGATCACCAGCTCGGCCGGATCGTAGTCGACGATGCCGGTGTAGGGGCGCGTGTCCAGCACCTGGCCTTCGGGCGGCTGGCCATAGAAGTCCTTGCTGCCGCCGCCGCGCAGCCGCAGCGCGGTGCGGGTATCGGTGGCTTGCCTGACGGCGTCGCGGAAGGCGTCGAGTGTGGCTTGCATATGTGTTGGCGTTTGGGAGGTTGCGTGGCTCAGGGTGCCGGCGTGCCGTCGCGGCCGCCGGGCACTTCCGGCCTGTCATTCTGGTATTCAGGCAGCGGGCTGCTGCAGTGCTTGCAATACATCGCGTCGGCCTCATGGCCTTCGGTCAGGCAATGGGTGCAGGTGCGCGTGGTCAGGGGCTTCCTGAGGATGCTGGCGGCCAGCTCCGCGCCGACGATGCCGGTGGGGAAGGCGATGATGCCGTAGCCCAGCAGGATGGTCAGCGAGGTGATGAACTGCCCCAGCGCGGTCTTGGGCACCATGTCGCCGAAGCCGGTCGTGGTCAGCGTCACCACCGCCCAGTACATGCTGAGCGGGATGCTGTGGAACCCATGCTCGGGGCCTTCGACCACATACATCACCGTGCCCAAGATCACGGTGATGATGAACACCGTGCCGAGGAACACGAAGATCTTGCGCCGGCTGTTGACCAGCGCGCGGTACAGGATCTCGGCCTCCTCGAAGTACACCGTCAGCTTCAGGATCCGGAACACGCGCAGCAGCCGCAGCAGGCGCACGTCGATCAGGAAATGCAGCTCGGGCAGGAAGAACGCCAGCCACGTCGGCATGATCGAGATGAAGTCGACGACGCCGTAGAAGCTGAACACATAGCGCAGCGGATGGCGCACCACCAGGATGCGCATCACGTACTCGGCCGTGAAGAGCAGCGTGAAGGTCCATTCCAGCACCGTGAACACCACGCCCAGTCGCTGGTTCACCGCCGCCATGCTGTCGAGCATCGCCACCATCACGCTGGCGACGATGGCGAGCAGCAGCGCGACGTCGAAGATGCGCCCGTCGCGGGTATCGGCCTCGAAGATGATGGTGTACCAGCGCTGGCGCCAGCCAGTGTCGGGCTGGCCCAGGCGCTGGCGGACGACCGCTTCCTGGTGCTGGCGTCGGCGTGGGTCGGGCATGGTGCGGTGGCTCAGAAGCGCGGCAGCTCGGGATGCGGCAGCAGGCCCTTCTTCACGTGCATCTTGCCGTACTCGGCACAGCGCGCCAGCGTGGGGATGGCCTTGTCGGGGTTCAGCAAGCGCGCGGGGTCGAAGGCGGCCTTGACGCCGAAGAACGCATCGCGTTCGCTCGGCGAGAACTGCACGCACATCGAGTTGAGCTTCTCCACGCCCACGCCGTGCTCGCCGGTGACGGTGCCGCCGAGCTCCACACAGGTTTCCAGGATGTCGGCGCCGAACAGCTCGGCGCGGTGCCATTCGTCCTGGTCCGAGCCATCGAACAGGATCAGCGGGTGCATATTGCCGTCGCCGGCATGGAACACGTTGATGCAGCGCAGGCCGTACTTGCGCTCCATCTCTTCGATGCGCTTGAGCAGCGTGCCGATATGCTTGCGCGGGATGGTGCCGTCCATGCAGTAGTAGTCGGGCGAGATCCGGCCGGCGGCGGGGAAGGCGTTCTTGCGCCCGCTCCAGAAGCGCAGCCGCTCGGCCTCGTTCTGCGAGACGACGATGCGGGTGCAGCCCGAAGCCTTCAGCACTTCGCTCATGCGCTCGATTTCCTCGGCCACTTCTTCCGGGGTGCCGTCGGACTCGCACAGCAGGATGGCGGCGGCATCGAGGTCATAGCCGGCATGCACGAATTCCTCCACCGCCGCCGTGGCGGGCTTGTCCATCATCTCCAGTCCCGCCGGGATGATGCCCGCGGCGATCACGTCGGCCACCGCGTTGCCGCCTTTCTCGACATCGTCGAAGCAGGCCATGATCACCTGCGCCAGCTGCGGCTTGGGGATCAGGCGCACGGTGACCTCGGTGACCACGCCCAGCATGCCTTCGGAGCCGATCATGACGGCCAGCAGGTCCAGGCCGGGCGCGTCGGGAGCCTCGGAACCGAACACGACCACTTCGCCCTCCATCGTCACCGCGCGCACGCGCAGCACGTTGTGCACGGTCAGGCCGTACTTGAGGCAATGCACGCCGCCGGAATTCTCGCTGACATTGCCGCCGATGGTGCAGGCGATCTGCGACGAGGGATCGGGCGCGTAGTAGAGGTTATGGGGCGCGGCAGCATCGGAGATCGCGAGATTGCGCACGCCCGGCTGGACCACTGCGGTGCGCGAATACGGATCGAGCGACAGGATGCGCTTGAACTTGGCCAGCGACAGCACCAGGCCCTCGGCGATCGGCATCGCGCCGCCGGACAGGCTGGTGCCGGCGCCGCGCGGCACCACCGGCACGCCCAGCTTGTGGCACAGGCGCAGGATTGCGCAGACCTGTTCCTCGGTGTCGGGCAGGGCCACGGCCATCGGCACCTGGCGGTACGCGGCCAGGCCGTCGCATTCGTAGGGAACGGTGTCCTCGGCCTTCCACAGCAGCGCGGCGTCGGGCAGGATCTGCGCCAGGCCGGCCAGCAGCGCGCTGCGGCGGCCTTCGGCGGCAGCCTGCGCGCCGGCGCTGCCAGGGGCTAGCGTTTGGGCTTCGTGCGGGGCATTCATGACGACTCCTGTGGGGCAGGCCGACCATGCGGCGTGCCGGTCGCGGCGGAGCAGGGCATGCCCGCCGGGGGGACGGGTGACTATAGCGCAGGGCTCTTGCCGCTGGGACCACGGGGGACGTGAATTCCGCATGGCAGGCCGATCAAAAATGCTCATCATGGCTGCGCCCCCGGGGCGGGCCATCCAGGCTGCAAGTCCAGCGTAGCACCGCGGCGCGGGTGCAGGGAAGGCTGCTCGCGCAGGACTCAGCGTGCGTGCGCCTGCGGCAGGCGGCAGACCATGTCGAGCTTGTCGTGGAAGTGCGGCGCGACGTACAACGCATCCGGCTCCAGCCCCATCTTGACGAAGCCGAGCGACTCGTACAGCCGCACCGCGCCCGTGCTGCCGGCATTGACGCACAGCGTCACCTGGCGCACGCCAGGCATGGCGGCGGCCTGCTGCATGGCACGGTCCATCAGCGCGCGGCCGAGCTTGCGGTCGCGCCAGCCCGGCGCCACGTACATGCCCCAGATAAAGGCCTTATGGCGGTGCTTCTGCCTGGCCTCGCGCATCACGCCGACCACGCCGGCCAGCGCCGTGCCGTCGAAGGCGCCGAACACGGCGTTGTCTTCGCCGGCGGCCAGGCGCTTGGCGATGAAGCCGAGCGGCAGGTCCTGTTCTTCGTCCAGGCTGGCGGCGAAGGCTTCCGGCGCTTCTGCCAGGCCTTCGAGGCGCAGCGCCTGGAAAGCGGCCGCGTCGGCGGGGGTCAACAGGCGGATTTCCATGCGCTCGGTCTCCTACCAGTCCAGGCTCAGCAGCCAGTCGACGAAATAGCGCGCCTCGGGCTTGAGCGGCGCTTGCTCGCGCTCGACGATGTAGTAGCCGTGCGGCGACACTGACTCGATTTCGAGCAGCCGCACCATCTGGCCCAGCGACAGCCAGTGCCGCGCCATGCGCTGGCGCACCAGCGCCACGCCCTGGTTGGACGCGATCGCCTCCAGCATCAGGCCGATGTCGTTGAACTGGGGCCCGGTCTGCGGCTCGGGCCAGTCCAGCCCGGCGGTCTCGAACCAGGGCTTCCACGGCTCCAGCGGGCTGCGCAGCAGCACCAGGCCGTGCAGGTGCTCGGGTTTGGTGATGGCGCGGCCATTGACGCGCTCGTAGTATTCGCGCCCGCACGCAGGGAATACCGGTTCGACCAGCAGCTTCGTTGTCTTCAGGTCCGGGTAGCGGCCGGTGCCGTAGCGGATCTCGACATCGGTGTCCTCGGCCTTGACGTCGAGGAACGGGATCGCCAGGTGCAGTTCGAGGTCGATATGCGGATACAGCGCGCCGAATTCGGGCAGCCGCGGCACCAGGTGCTGGCGGCCGAAGGTGGGCGGGATCGCCACGCGCAGCCGCGTGCGCAGCTTGTTGTACTCGGGCCGCGCCAGCTCGTTCAGCGACTTGAGCGCGTCCTGCACGTTGCGCAGGTAGCGCGTGCCGGCCGCGGTCAGCCGCAGCGCCGCGTTGGCGCGCACGAACAAGTCCTCGCCCCACAGCTCCTCGAGGTTCTTGATGCGGTGCGACACCGCGCTGGGCGTCACCGACAGCTCCTCGGCCGCGCGCGCAAAGCTGCCCAGGCGCGCCGCGGCTTCGAACGCGATCAGCAGGTGCAATGGCGGGACGCGGTTGAACATGGAGGCCATCCGTGGTGTGCCTGACGTGTGCCTGACTGCGGCGCCTTACTGCGCGCCGCCGCGCGTGGCGCTGAAGATCTTGCCCGGGTTCAGGATGTGGTTCGGGTCGAGCGCGTCCTTGATCGCACGCATCAGGTCGAGCGCGTCCTCGCCGTGCTCCTGCACCAGGAAGCCCTTCTTGTGCAGGCCCACGCCGTGCTCGCCGGTGCAGGTGCCGCCCATCGCCAGCGCTCGTTCGACGATGCGCTGGTTGATGGTCTCGGCTTCGGCCATCTCCTCGGGCTTGTCCGGGTCGACCAGGATCGCGACGTGGAAGTTGCCATCGCCGACATGGCCGACGATCGGGCAGGGCAGCGCCGAGGCGTTGAGGTCCTTCTCGGTTTCGGTGACGCAGTCGGCGAGGCGCGAGATCGGCACGCACACGTCGGTGGTCACCGCCCTGCAGCCCGGCTTGAGCTGCAGCATGGCGAAGTACGCGGTATGGCGCGCGTTCCACAGCCGGCTGCGGTCTTCCGGGCGCGTGGCCCATTCGAAGCCCTGGCCGCCGTGCTCGGCGGTGATCTGCTGTACGGTCTCGGCCTGCTCGCGCACGGCGGCCTCGGTGCCGTGGAATTCGAAGAACAGGTGCGGCGTTTCCGGCAGGGTCAGGTTGTCGTGGCGGTTGATCGCGCGGATCGCCAGCGCATCGACAAACTCCACCCGCGCCACCGGCACGCCGAGCTGGATGGTCTCGATCACCGCCTGCACCGCGCTGCCCATGCTTGGGAAGGCACACACCGCGGCGGAGATCGCCTCCGGCTGCGGATAGAGCCGCACCGTCACCTCGGTGATGATGCCGAGCGTGCCTTCGCTGCCGATAAAGAGCCGGGTCAGGTCGTAGCCCGCCGACGACTTGCGCGCCTGCGTGCCGGTGCGGATCACGCGGCCGTCGGCGGTCACCACCGTCAGCGCCAGCACGTTCTCGCGCATGGTGCCGTAGCGCACCGCGTTGGTCCCCGAGGCGCGCGTGGCGCACATGCCGCCCAGCGAGGCGTCCGCGCCCGGATCGATCGGGAAGAACAGGCCGGTGTCCTTGATTTCCTGGTTCAGCTGCTTGCGCGTGACGCCAGGCTGCACGATCACGGTCAGGTCCTCCGGCTGCACCGAAATGACCTGGTTCATCTGCGACAGGTCCAGGCTGACGCCGCCAGCCACGGCCAGCAGGTGGCCTTCCAGCGACGAGCCGGCGCCGTAGGGGATCAGTGGCACGCCGTGCTGGTTGCAAAGGCGCGCCACGTCGGACACTTCGTCGGTGCTGTGGGCGAAGACGACCGCGTCGGGCACGGCCGGCGGGAACGGCGACTCATCGCGCCCGTGATGCTCGCGCACGCCCGTCGAGGTGGTGAAGCGCTCGCCGAAGCGCGCCGCGAGGGCTTCGCTGAAGGCGGGGGGCAGGGGGCGGCGGGCGAGCGCGGTGGCAGGCGTGGGGTGGTTCATGCGGGTCTCCGGCGGGTCGGCGCGGCGGTGGTGCGTGTGGTGGCGTTCCGGGAAGGGAAATCTCCGGAAATGATAGGGGCGCGACCCGGTTATCGAATGGACGACGAATATACGACTACAGGCATTCTACGCCGCGCGGCGGCTGATGCACCCTTGTGCGGCGGGGACTGGCCGATAGCCGCACAGTGACCCCCGTCCCAAGGGGTAGGGCTGCATGACCTTCGCGCATGCACTGGCTCTGGCGCGATAATGCGCCATTTCCCCGGATACGCACCGCGTGGCGGGGTCCACCACGCTTATGAGGAGACCGGCATGGGCCACCGCCTGTCCAAGATTGCCACCCGCACCGGCGACGCCGGCACCACCGGCCTGGGCGACGGCAGCCGCACCGGCAAGCACAGCCTGCGCATCGCCGCCATCGGCGACGTCGACGAGCTGAACTGCCACGTCGGCGTGCTGCTGACCGAAGCGCTGCCGGACGACGTGCGCGCCGCGCTGCTGCATATCCAGCACGACCTGTTCGACCTGGGCGGCGAACTCTCCATCCCCGGCTACACGCTGCTCAAGCCCGAGCAGGTGGCGCAGCTCGACGCCTGGCTGGCCGACTACAACGCCAACCTGCCGCGGCTGGCCGAGTTCATCCTGCCCGGCGGCAGCCGCGCCGCGGCGCAGGCGCATGTGTGCCGCACGGTATGCCGGCGCGCCGAGCGGTCGCTGGTGGCACTGGGCGCGGCCGAGGCGCTCAACGAGGCGCCGCGCCAGTACCTGAACCGGCTGTCGGATCTGATGTTCGTGCTGGCGCGGGTGCTGAACCGGGCTGGCGGCGGCTCGGACGTGCTGTGGCAGCGAGACCGGCAGGCTACCTGAGCTGGCGGTAAATGTAGTGGCAGGGCCACTTATGGCGCGCGAGCCGCGCTGGTGGCTCAAGTCCGGGCGGCGGATGCCGTTGACGGAACGCATAAACCGAGAAAATTACTCGGATTTGCCGTTTCTGCCCTTGAAAAGACCCCGGACGGCCACATTTCGGCCTCAGGTTGAATTGCAGTCGCGCGGATAGCGCTGGCTCAAGAGGAGAGAATAAATGGGTAAGATCATCGGTATCGACCTCGGTACCACCAACAGCTGCGTCGCGATCATGGAGGGCAACACCCCCAAGGTCATCGAAAACTCCGAGGGTGCCCGCACCACCCCGTCGATCATCGCCTACATGGAAGACGGCGAGATCCTGGTCGGCGCGCCGGCCAAGCGCCAGGCCGTCACCAACCCGCGCAACACCCTGTACGCGGTCAAGCGCCTGATCGGCCGCAAGTTTGAAGAGAAAGAAGTCCAGAAGGACATCGGCCTGATGCCGTACTCCATCGTCAAGGCTGATAACAGCGACGCATGGGTGTCGGTGCGCGACCAGAAGCTGGCCCCGCCGCAGGTTTCCGCCGAAGTGCTGCGCAAGATGAAGAAGACGGCCGAGGACTATCTCGGCGAGCCGGTGACCGAAGCCGTGATCACCGTGCCGGCGTACTTCAACGACTCGCAGCGCCAGGCGACCAAGGATGCCGGCCGCATCGCGGGCCTGGACGTCAAGCGCATCATCAACGAGCCGACCGCGGCCGCGCTGGCCTTCGGCCTGGACAAGAACGAGAAGGGCGACCGCAAGATCGCCGTGTATGACCTCGGCGGCGGTACGTTCGACATCTCGATCATCGAGATCGCGGACGTGGACGGCGAAAAGCAGTTCGAAGTGCTGTCGACCAACGGCGACACCTTCCTGGGCGGCGAAGACTTCGACCAGCGCATCATTGACTACATCATCAGCGAGTTCAAGAAGGACCAGGGCGTGGACCTGTCCAAGGACGTGCTCGCGCTGCAGCGCCTGAAGGAAGCCGCTGAAAAGGCCAAGATCGAACTGTCGAGCTCGCAGCAGACCGAGATCAACCTGCCGTACATCACGGCCGATGCCTCGGGTCCGAAGCACCTGAACCTGAAGATGACCCGCGCCAAGCTCGAATCCCTGGTGGAAGAGCTGATCACGCGCACCATCGAGCCGTGCCGCATCGCGATCAAGGACGCGGGCGTCAAGGTGAGCGACATCGACGACGTGATCCTGGTCGGCGGCATGACTCGCATGCCCAAGGTGCAGGAACAGGTCAAGGAGTTCTTCGGCAAGGAAGCGCGCAAGGACGTGAACCCGGACGAAGCCGTGGCCGTCGGTGCCGCGATCCAGGGTTCGGTGCTGTCAGGCGACCGCAAGGACGTGCTGCTGCTGGACGTGACGCCGCTGTCGCTGGGGATCGAGACCCTGGGTGGCGTGATGACCAAGATGATCACCAAGAACACCACCATCCCGACCAAGCATGCGCAGGTGTTCTCGACCGCCGACGACAACCAGCCGGCGGTGACCATCAAGGTGTTCCAGGGCGAGCGTGAAATGGCCTCCGGCAATAAGCTGCTGGGCGAGTTCAACCTGGAAGGCATTCCGCCCGCAGCGCGTGGCACGCCGCAGATCGAAGTGTCGTTCGACATCGACGCCAACGGCATCCTGCACGTGGGCGCCAAGGACAAGGCGACCGGCAAGGAAAACCGGATCACCATCAAGGCGAACTCGGGCCTGTCGGAAGACGAGATCCAGCGCATGGTCAAGGACGCCGAGGCCAATGCCGAGGAAGACAAGAAGGCCCGCGAGCTGGCTGACGCCCGCAACCAGGCCGACGCGCTGATCCACTCGACCAAGAAGGCGCTCACCGAATACGGCGACAAGCTGGAAGGCGGCGAGAAGGAAAAGATCGAAGCCGCGATCAAGGAACTGGAAGACGCCGCTCGCGGCGGCGACAAGGCTGAGATCGATGCCAAGGTCAACGCGCTGTCCGAAGTCAGCCAGAAGCTGGGCGAGAAGGTCTACGCCGACATGCAGGCCAAGGCTGGCGAAGGTGCCACGGCCGGTGCTGCCGCCGGCGCCGGCTCGGCCGGTGGCCAGCAGGCGCAGCCGCAGGACGACAACGTTGTGGACGCCGAATTCAAGGAAGTCAACGACAAGAAGTAATCGGGACACGCGGGCGGCGGTGCAGGCACTGGCCGGCACCGCTCCCGCCCCGACGCCGGGCGCGGCCATCGGACCCAGCGGGAAACCGCCGTCGGATGCCTCGCTCGGCTTTTTTGCTATTCGCCGGTGTCGCGCCGCATGTGCGTGCCGGCCAAAAGGGTTTGAGCCACCATGGCAAAACGTGACTATTACGAAGTGCTCGGGGTAGGCAAGAACGCGAGCGACGACGAGATCAAGAAGGCTTATCGCAAGCTCGCGATGAAGTACCACCCGGACCGCCATCCGGAGGGCAAGGACGGCAAGGTCGCCGAGGAAAAATTCAAGGAGGTCAAAGAGGCCTACGAGATGCTTTCCGACCCGGAGAAGAAGGCGGCCTACGACCAGTATGGCCATGCCGGTGTCGACCCCAACATGGCGGGCGGGTTCGGCGGTGCGCAGGGCTATGGCGGTTTCGCCGAGGCCTTCGGCGACATCTTCGGCGACATCTTCGGCCAGCAGGCTGGTGGACGTCGCGGCGGCGGCGGCCCGCAGGCCTATCGCGGCGCCGACCTGCGCTACAGCATGGAGATCTCGCTGGAGCAGGCCGCGCACGGCCACGAGGCGCAGATCCGCGTGCCGCACTGGGACGACTGCGACCACTGCCACGGCAACGGCGCCGAGCCCGGCTCGAGCGTGGAAACCTGCCCGACCTGCCACGGCGCCGGCCAAGTGCGCGTGTCGCAGGGCTTCTTCACCATGCAGCAGACCTGCCCGAAGTGCCACGGCAGCGGCAAGTACATACCCAAGCCGTGCACCAAGTGCCATGGCCAGGGCAAGCTGAAGTCGCAGAAGACGCTGGAAGTGAAGATCCCGGCCGGCATCGACGAAGGCATGCGCATCCGCTCGTCCGGCAACGGCGAGCCGGGTATCAACGGCGGCCCCCCGGGGGACCTGTATGTGGAAGTCCACATCAAGCCGCACCAGGTGTTCGAGCGCGACGGCGACGACCTGCACTGCCAGATGCCGATCTCGTTCGCCACCGCGGCGCTGGGCGGAGACCTGGAAGTGCCGACGCTGAGCGGCAAGGCTAGCTTCCCGGTGCCTGAAGCCACCCAGTCCGGTAAGACCTTCCGCCTGCGTGGCAAGGGCATCAAGGGCGTGCGCTCGGGGTATCCGGGCGATCTCTATGTGCATGTGAACGTGGAGACGCCGGTCAAGCTGACCGAGGCGCAGAAGGAACTGCTGCGTCAGTTCGACCGCTCGGTGCATGAGGGTGGGTCGCGGCACAGCCCGCAGGAGCAGTCTTGGCTGGATAAGGTGAAGAGTTTCTTCAGCTGATCTGGCTTAGCGGCATAAGGCCGGCCACGTGTGAGCGTGGCCGGTTTTGTTTTTTGTGGATGCGGTCACCCGATCCCCTTGTGTTCCCCTCTCCCGCTCGCGGGGCCGGGGGAGAGGCCAGGCCCCGGCACACCGCAGGACTGTGCTTCATCGACGCGCCCGGCCCTCACCCCAACCCTCTCCCGCAGGCGGGAGAGGGGCCGGGGGTGAGGGCGGGCGCTGGCAGCATCGACCACGTTCCAAATATCCTCCCGACGCCCCCCGGCGCGCGATAATGCATGGCTGTCCCGCCTTTTTCCCTGACGATTTCCCGTGGTAGCTAGTATCCAGCCCCCTCCCTCTCCCCCGGCCCCTCTCCCGCAAGCGGGAGAGGGGAGCAACCAGCCGGGAGGAGGGGAGGTCTTCGTTCTTCTCGATGACGCCACGGCTGCGCCGGCGGAGGCCGCATCGCGCCTCTACACTGGCTTCGTCCGCGAAGACATACTGTCTACCGGTAGCGACATCTCGCACCTCGACACCATGCTCGCCGAAGGCTGGCGCCACGGCTGGCACGCCACGCTGTTCACCCCGTACGAGTTCGGCGGCGCCCTGGTCGACGCGCCGGTGCACACCGACAACGCGATGCCCTTCCACGACGGCGCGCTGCGTCTGCTGTGGTTCCGCGACCTGCGCCGGCTCGATGCCACAGGCGTCGCCGCGTGGCTCCAGTCCAAGGCAGAACAGATGCCAGCGGGCATGATGGACGTAGTCTCCAACACCCCCCGCGAAGCCTTCAACGACGCCATCGCCCGCATCCACCAGTGGATCGAAGCCGGCGACACCTATCAGGTCAACTACACCCAGCGCCTGCGCTTCGGCGCCTTCGGCGACCCGATAGCGCTGTACGCCGCGCTGCGCGCTGCGCAGCCGGTGCCATACGGCACGCTGGCGCAGATGCCCGGCGACAGCTGGGTGCTGTCGCTGTCGCCGGAACTGTTCGTCCGCCACGACGGCCACGGCCACCTGCTGACCCGGCCGATGAAAGGCACCGCGCCGCGCTCCGGCGATGCCGAACGCGACAAGCAAGCCGCCGCCGCACTGGCCGCCGACGCCAAGAACCGCGCAGAGAACGTGATGATCGTCGACTTGCTGCGCAACGACCTCGGCCGCATCGCGCAGCCAGGCAGCGTGGCGGTGCCCGAGCGCTTCGCCGTGCAGCCGTTCGGCGCGGTGCTCCAGATGACGTCCACCGTGACCGCGACGGCGCGGCCGGGCACCGGCTTTGGTGCGCTGATGGCGGCGCTGTTCCCGTGCGGCTCGATCACCGGCGCGCCCAAGCGGCGCACCATGGAGATCATTGCCGAGCTGGAAGGCGCGCCGCGCGGGCTGTACACCGGCGCGATCGGATGGATCGATGCGCCAACTGACGAAAGCACCGCGGAACCGTTCGCGTTGTCGGTGGCGATCCGCACGCTGGTGTTGGCGCCAGCGCATGGCGGCGTGCGCACAGGCGAGATGGGCGTGGGTGGCGGCATCGTCCACGACAGCGTCGCGGCGGAGGAATTCGATGAATGCGGCTGGAAGGCGCGCTTCCTGACGCGGCACGATCCCGGTTTTATCCTGTTCGAGACCATGCGCGTGCAGGACGGCGAGTGCCTGTACCTGGCGCGGCACCTTGCGCGCATTGGCGCCTCGGCCCATACGTTCGGCTTCGCCTTCGATGCCGCTGCGGCACGCGCCGCCGTGGCAGCGCAAGTGGCGCAGCTGGGCGCCGGGACATGGCGCCTGCGCATGAGCGTGGACAAGCGCGGCGCGCTCGCGTTTGCCAGCGGCGCGGTGGTACCGATGCCCGCCGGCCCGGTCACGATCGACATCGCCACCGAACCGCTGCCCGATGCCGACCCGCTGCGCCGCCACAAGACCAGCGCCCGCGCGGTCTTCGACGCCGGCTGGCAGGCCGCGGAACGCGCCGGCGGCTTCGACCGGCTGTTCTTCAATACCCATGGCGAGCTGCTCGAAGGCGGCCGCAGCTCGGTCTTCGTCCGCATCGACGGCCGCTGGCTGACGCCGCCGCTGTCGGCCGACATCCTGCCCGGCGTAATGCGCGCAGTGGTGCTGGAAGAGGGCGGGGCGGCGCTTGGCGCGCCCGGCGAAACCGCGGAAGAAGCGGTGGTGACCCGCGCCATGCTGGCGCGCGCCGAGGCCATCATGGTGGTCAACGCCCTGCGCGGCGCGCTGCCGGCGACGCTGCAACCGCTGCAACCGTAAATGCAGCCGCTACGGGTGATGCTGGTCCAGCACGCCGTCGCCCAGTTTCCAGCGCACCACGCCCGGCAAATTGATCAGCTCGCGGTCGTGGCAAACCATCACCACGGTGCGGCCCTCCGTGGCCAGGTCGCTGACCAGCGCGATCACCTGCTCGCGCGCGTGGCCGTCCAGGCTCGAGGTCGGTTCGTCGAGCAGCAGCAGCTCCGGCTCCAGCACCTTGGCGCGCGCCAGCGCCACGCGCTGGATCTCGCCGCCGGACAGGTATTCCGGCGCCGTGTCCTGCACGTGCGACACGCCGGCCCAGCCCAGCGCATCGCCCACGCGGCGCGCGATCTCGTCGCGCGGCATGCCGCGCGCGTGCAGGCCGTAGGCGATGTTCTCGCGCACCGAGGTTCGGAACAGGTAAGGGTGCTGATGCAGGTAAGCGATACGCTGGCGCAGCGCCGGTGGCAGCGGGTCCAGCGGGGCGGCGTGCAGTTGACCCTGTGCATCGGTCCACTGCGCGATAGCGCCCGGCGCCGGCTCCAGCCCGGCCAGCATGCGCATCAGCGTGGTCTTGCCGGCGCCGTTCATGCCGGTCAGCACGATTGCGGTGGCGCGCGGGATCACCAGCTCGTCGATGGCAAAGAGCCGGCGCAGGCCGATCGAACGCGCCAGCCCGCGCACGGTCAGCAGCGGGGCGTGAATGCTGCCAGCAGGCATCATCGGCGGAAACCTCCCGCGCCCTGCAGCCACGCCATGCCGATATTGACCAGCAGCGCCAGCGCCACCAGCACGATGCCCAGCGCGATGCCCTGAGCGAACTCGCCCTTGCTGGTTTCCAGCGCGATGGCAGTGGTGATGGTGCGGGTCGAACCTTCGATATTGCCGCCGATCATCAGCGCCGAGCCCACCTCGGCAATCACCCGGCCGAAGCCGGCGACCACCGCTGCCATCAGCCCGAAGCGCAGCTCGCGCATCACGGTGACGAAGGTGCGCCAGCGTCCCGCGCCGAGCACCCAGGCGGTTTCACGCAGGCGCACGTCGGCGCCTTGCAAGGTCGACAACGCAAAGGCGAGCACCACGGGGAAACCGATCACCGCCTGCCCCATCACCATGCCCGATGGCGTGAACAGCAGTTGCAAACCGCCCAGCGGCCCCTGGCGCGTCAGCAGCAGGTAGAGGACCAGCCCGACCAGCACAGTCGGGAATGACAGGAAGGCCTGCGCCACCACCACCACCGCGCGCCGCCCCGGGAACTGCCGCGTGGCGATCAGCCAGGCGGCGGCGATGGCCGGCACGGTGGCGATCGCCAGCCCCAGCACCGCCACCATCAGCGAGGTCCAGACGATAAACCACAGCGCCGCATCGCCGCTGGCCAGCAGGCGGAACGCATCCGCGGTGGCCGATGCGATCTCCACCGCGTCAGGCGGAGAAGGTGTGCTCGGGGGCGGGGAAGCTGCCGTCCTTCACGGCGGCCACGTAGGCGCGCACGGCCGCCTCGATCGAGGTTTGGCCTTCCATGAAGTTGCGCACGAACTTGGCCTTGCGGCCCGGGTAGATATTGAGCATGTCCTGCAGCACCAGCACCTGGCCGGTGCAGTCCACGCCCGCGCCGATGCCGATGGTGGGGACCTTCAGCAGCTGCGTGATTTCGCCGGCGAGCACAGCGGGCACCGCCTCCATCAGGATCACCTGGGCACCGGCGGCCTGCAGCGCCAGCGCGTCGCGCTTGAGCTGGGCCGCACCGGCGTCGGTCTTGCCCTGCACCTTGAAGCCGCCGAGCGCATGCACCGACTGCGGCGTCAGGCCGATATGCGCGCACACCGGGATGCTGCGCTCGACCAGGAACTTGACGATCGGCGCGAGCCAGTCGCCGCCTTCGAGCTTGACCATCTGCGCGCCGGCCTTCATCAGCGTGACGGCGCTGGCAAAGGCAGTCTCCGCCGTCGGGTAGGTGCCGAACGGGAGATCGGTCACCAGCAACGCGGTCTGGTTGCCGCGCGCCGCGCATTCGGTGTGGTAGGCCATCTGTTCCAGCGTGACCGGCAGCGTGGTCTGCTGGCCCTGCATCACATTGCCCAGCGAGTCGCCGACCAGGATCATTTCGACGCCGCAGTAGTCGAGCAGCGCGGCGAAGCTGGAGTCATAGGCGGTCAGCATGGCGATTTTCTCGCCGGCGTCGCGCATCGCCTGCAGTTTGGGAATCGTGATGGTCTTGCGGGAGGGGTCGAGGAGGTAGCTCATGGCAGTGCCCGTCTATGACGGCTGGTTGTGCCGTTGCTGCGCCGCGGGCGGCCGGGCGACCCTGCAGGGCAACGACTGCCGTCGTTATTGTGTTGTGTGTCTGGCAGGCGTGGCCTGTCAGGGCGCAGCAAGATTCAGGAAGGCCTTGCGGCCGCGCATATTTTCGATGCGCGACAGTAGTGTACGGAAATCGTCATCATTGTCCACCGGATTGAAATGGGCGGTGTCGACGATCAGCACGGGCGCCTCGTCGTAGCGGTGGAACAGTTCGCCGTAGGCGCCGGTCAGGCGCTGCAGGTAGTTTTCGTCGATGCCGGCCTCGCCGGGCTCGCCGCGGCGCACGATGCGCTCGCGCAGGAGCGACGGCGTGGCCTGCAGCATGATGACCAGGTCGGCGCGCTGCGGCGGCAGGCTGAAGCGCGCGGCGATGGCGTCGTAGAGCGCCAGCTCATCCTCGGACAGCGTCAGCGCGGCGTGCAGCCGGTCCCTGGCCATCAGGAAGTTGGTGACCATGCGCTGGCCGGCCAGCAGCGCCGCCTGCCACTGCTGCAACTGCACGGCGCGCTGTGTCAGGCACCACAGCTGCATCGCCAGCGCATGGCGTGCGGGATCGCGGTAGAAGGGTTCGAGGAACGGGCTCCGGCGCGCGCAGTCGGGCAGCTCGCCCGCGTGCAGCGTGCGCGCCAGGCGCTGGGCCAGCGAGGTCTTGCCGGACCCGACAGGGCCTTCGACGACGATGCGGCGCAGGTGATCGAGCATGGCGCTTCAGGCTTCAGTCGGGGGGGCGGGCGCCGCCGTGCGCGTTCAGCCGGCGGGGCCGGCATTGCCGGCGGCGGCCTGCATGCGCAGGCACTTGCAGGTGGAAACCTTCTCGATGCGCTGCGCGCCGACGCCAGCCAGGAAGTCAGCGGCGGGGCCACGGCCGGGGATGGCCAGCGCGGCGTCCAGCTCCAGCAGCGGCACCAGCGTGAAGGCGCGCTCGGTCACGCGCGGGTGCGGCACGGTCAGGTGTTCGTCATCGTGCTGCTCGTCGCCGAACAGCAGCAGGTCCAGGTCGAGCGTGCGCGGCGCGTTGCGGAACGGGCGCTCGCGGCCGAACTGGTCTTCGATGTGGTGGCAGATGCGCAGCAGTTGCGCCGCGGTGAACGAGGTCTGCACCTTGACCACCGCGTTATAGTAGTCGTCGCCGCCGGCATCGACCGGCGCGGTGCGATAGAGCGAGGAACGCGCCAGCACCGTGATGCCGACCTGCTGGGCCAGGCACACGATGGCGTCCTTGATAGCCTGGCGGGCATCGCCAAGATTTGCGCCGATGCCGATGAAGGCGAGAGTCATTTACGTTTCCTCCGGCTGGCCGGGGCCGGCATGTGCTGCCTCGCCCGCGTCCGAGTCGCTCCGGGAAGAAACTTTATCCGATTTCCGCGGACTGCGTCGGCGGCGCTTCTTGCGCGCCGGACCCTCGCCCTCGGCACCCTGGCCGCCCTGGCCACCCGGGCCACCCGGGCCGCCCGGGCCGCGTGCACCGCGCGCCGCCTCGATCAGGCCTTCGCGCTCGCCCGGGTCGGCGTCCTGGAAGTCCTGCCACCAGGTGGCCAGCTCTTCCGGCAGTTCGCCGGACTGGCAGCGCAGCTGCAGGAAGTCGAAGCCGGCGCGGAAGCGCGGCGATTCCAGCAGCCGGAACGGCATGCGGCCCACGCGCTTCTCGAAGCGCGGCTGCATGCCCCAGATATCGCGCATGTCGGTGACAAAGCGGCGCTGGATCGCGAGCTGGCCGGTCTGCTTTTCCAGCACCGAATCCATGGCGGCGTTGAGCGCGGCGATGGCGTGCTCGCCCTCGTCGCGCAACTTGCTCCAGCGCTGCAGCACGTGGTGCCACAGCAGCGCCGCGAACAGGAAGCCGGGCGAAACCGGCTTGCCGGCCTGCACGCGGCGGTCGGTGTTGTCCAGCGCCAGCTGCACGAAGCGCTGGCCCATCGGCTGCTCCAGCGCCACGTCCAGCAGCGGCAGCAGGCCCTTGTGCAGGCCCGCCTTGCGCAGCTCCTGCAGCGAGGCCCAGGCGTGGCCGGACATCAGCAGCTTGAGCATCTCGTCGAACAGGCGCGCGCTGGGCACGTTGTGGATCAGCGAGGCCAGGCCGGCGATCGGGTGGCGCGTGGCCTCGTCGATCTCAAAGCCGGTCTTGGCGGCAAAGCGCACCACGCGCAGCATCCGGATCGGGTCTTCGCGGTAGCGCGTGACCGGGTCGCCGATCATGCGCAGCGTGCGCGCGCGGATGTCTTCCATGCCGTGATGGTAGTCATGCACGGTCTGCGCGGCCGGGTCGTAGTACATCGCGTTGATGGTGAAGTCGCGGCGTTCCGCGTCTTCAGCCTGCGAGCCCCACACGTTGTCGCGCAGCACGCGGCCCGAGGCGTCGATCGCATGGGTCTTGCTGTCGAGCTCGGCGCGCTTCAGGCGGCGGCCTTCGGGCAGCGTTTCGCTGGCGATGGCGTCGACCAGCGCGCGGAAGGTCGAGACTTCGATGATTTCCTGCTCGCGCCCGCCGTAGAAGGTCACGTGCACGATCTGGAAGCGACGGCCGATGATGCGCGAGCGCCGGAACAGCGCCTGCACCTGGTCGGGCGTGGCGTTGGTCGCCACGTCGAAATCCTTGGGCTTGATGCCGAGCAGCAGGTCGCGCACCGCGCCGCCGACGATAAACGCCTGGTAGCCGGCCTGCTGCAGCGTGGAAGTGACCTTGACGGCATTGCGCGACAGCAGCGTCGGGTCGATCTGGTGTTCGTCGGCGCCGACGATGCGCGGCGTATGGGCGCGGCCGGTACGGCGCAGCTTGGGGCCGGGTTTGCCCAGCAGCCGGGTAATGAGCTTCTTGATCACGTCAGAACAGATCCATGATGCGCCAGCCTGCCGCGGCGGCGTGGTGGCGCAGGCGATCGTCCGGGTTGGTGGCGATCGGCTCGGAGACTTTTTCCAGCAGGGGCAGGTCGTTGGCCGAGTCGCTGTAGAAGGTGGTTTTTTTGAAGTGGTCCCACTGCGCACCCTGGCTCTTGAGCCAGGATTCGACGCGGGTGATCTTGCCTTCGCGGAAGCTGGGCACGCCGTGGACCTCGCCGGTGAACTGGCTTTCCGGCTTGCCGTCGACGGTGGCGGGCTCGGTGGCGATCAGGTGCTTGATGCCGAAGGCCGCGGTAATCGGCGCGGTGACGAAGCTGTTGGTGGCGGTCACCACGGCGCACAGGTCGCCGGCCTCGATGTGCTTGTAGACCAGTGCGCGGGCCTGCGGGGTGATCACGGGATCGATCACCTCGTGCATGAAGCGCGCGCGCATGGCGTCGAGCCGGTCGCGCGGGTTGGCCGCCAGCGGCGCCAGCGCAAAGCGCAGGAAAGCCTGGATATCGAGGGTGCCGGCCTTGTAGTGGCCGTAGAACTCGTCGTTCTTCTGCCGGTAGGTTTCCTCGTCGACGACGCCCAGGCGGACCAGGAAGCGGCCCCATTCATGGTCGCTGTCGGTCGGGATCAGGGTGTGGTCGAGGTCAAAGAGTGCCAGATTCATGGGCGGCGATTTTACCTTAAGGCGTGAGGGGAGTCGGGCAGGACTAACTCCCGGCGCGGCTTGGGGCCTGGCGCCAGGGGTTAGGACCGGCTAATCCCGGAATTCAGCGAACATTTCGCGCAGCAGTGGCAGCGTGACCGGCCGCTTGCGTTCCAGCGAGTACGTATCGAGCGCGTCCAGCAGCGCCATCAGGCTGGGCATGTCGCGGTAGTGGCGGGTCACCAGCCAGTGGGTGATCTCGGGCGAGAGCTGCAGGCCGCGCTCGCGTGCAGCTTGCAGCACAGCGGCCTTCTTGTCGTCGTCCGACAGCGGCGCGACCTGGTACACCAGGCCCCAGCCCAGGCGCGTGCGCAGGTCTTCGCGCACCGGCATCGCGCGCGGGGCCAGCCCGCCGGCGACCACCAGTGCGGTGCGTACGTGGGCGCGCACCTCGTTGTAGAGCGAGAACACCGCGATCTGGCGCGCCTCGTCCAGCAGCTCGACGTCATCCACGGTATAGAGCTGGCACCAGGGATCGAACAGGAAGTCGGACAGCGGATGGTGCGGGCTCAGGTAGCGGCTGCGGATGCCATGCTGGGGCGCGGCCTCGCACACGGCGTGCAACAGGTGGGTGCGGCCGCACCCGACCTCGCCCCACAGGTAGACCAGCCGGTCGGTGGCGCGCTCCTGCGCGACCGCGGCGGGCAGCGCTTGCAGGCGCTGCACCGACTCGCGGTTGGAGGCCACCACGAAATTCTCGAAAGTCGAAGGCGGCGGGCTGCCCAGCTCGAGCGACAGTTGCTTGGGACGCGGGAACATGACGTATGGCTAACTTGCAGGTGACGGGCGCGTTGGCGGGGCAACCGTTATTTTCGGTACAGGTCGCTGGCCAGGTAAACCCGCCGCAGCTGCCGCGCCCCGACCAGCAGCACGGCGCAGGTCGGCAGCGCCAGCAGCACGCCGAAGAAGCCGAACAGCTGGCCGAAGGCAAGCAGCGCGAAGATCACCACCAGCGGGTGCAGCCCGATGCGCTCGCCCACCAGGCGCGGCGTCAGGTAGAAGCTCTCGATAAACTGGCCGAAGCCATAGACTACCGCCACCGCGGCCAGCCCGTACCAGTTGCCGAACTGTAGCAGCGCGGCAAGGATCGCCATCACCAGCCCGACGCCGAAGCCGATATACGGGATAAACACCGCCAGCCCGGTGAAGACCCCGACCGGCACGCCGATCTCGAAGCCGGCAACGGTCAGCCCGATCGAATAGATTGCCGCCAGGATCACCATCACCAGGATCTGGCCGCGAAGGTATTGCGACAGCAGCGCGTCGGTCTCGTTGGTCAGTTCGCGCACCTTGGGCACCCAGCGGCGCGGCACCACGCCCTCGATGCGGCGCATCACCATGTGCCAGTCCATCATCAGGTAGAACATGACGATCGGCACGATAAAGACGATGCCGGCCACGGTAATCAGCGCCGAGCCCGACATCTTGACATAGTTCAGCAGCACCACCAGCAGGTCTTCCGGGCTGGCCGAGAAATGGTCCGACAGCATGTTGCGCAGGCCCGGGAAGTCAAAGCGGATGCGCACGCCGAACTCCGCCAGCCGCGGCGAGACCACGGAGTTGAGTTTCTTCAGCAGGATCGGCAACTGCTCGCGGATCTGCGGGATCTCGCGCTGGAGTACCGCGATCAGCAGCAGCACCAGCATCACGAAGATCACCGTCAGCAGCAGGATCATCAGCGTCACGCCGACCGCGCGCGGGATCCGGCGGCGTTGCAGCCAGTCGACCCCGGGGTTCAGGATATAGGCGAAGATGAACGCGAACAGGAACGGCGTCAGCACCGGCGCCAGCGCGATGATGGCGGCGAACAGCGCAATGGTCACTGCGATCCAGAGCAGGATGCGTTTGGTCTCTTGGTTCAGCAGCGGGGCATTCATCAATAGGGGTTGGGGCGAGGTGCCTGGGCGACTTGGCGGGTTCGCGGCGCGAATGTGGCCGGAAACTGGAAGCCGGGGGCCTCTATCCGTTAAAATTGCGATTCTACTGGACTCGCGCCCGCCTTCCGATGCCAAACGACGGAAGCTGTGCTGGCCAGAGCGCCGAATTCATCACTTTATTTCCTCCAGGACAAGCAGGTTCCCATGAGCGCATCCCCGACCGCCGGCCAGGCAGGCCTTTCCTACCGCGACGCCGGTGTTGACATCGATGCCGGCGACGCGCTGGTCGACCGCATCAAGCCGTTCGCCAAGCGCACCATGCGCGAAGGCGTGATGGCCGGCATCGGCGGGTTCGGTGCGCTGTTCGAGCTGTCGAAGAAATACCAGGAGCCGGTGCTGGTGTCCGGCACCGACGGCGTGGGCACCAAGCTCAAGCTGGCCTTCCAGCTCAACCGCCACGACACCGTCGGCCAGGACCTGGTCGCGATGAGCGTCAACGACATCCTGGTGCAGGGCGCCGAGCCGCTGTTCTTCCTCGACTACTTTGCCTGCGGCAAGCTGGACGTGGACACCGCCGCCACCGTGATCCAGGGCATCGCCCGCGGTTGCGAGCTGGCCGGCTGCGCGCTGATCGGCGGCGAAACCGCCGAGATGCCGAGCATGTACCCGGACGGCGAATACGACCTGGCCGGCTTTGCGGTCGGCGCGGTCGAAAAGAAGAAGATCATCGACGGCAGCACCATCACCCCGGGCGACGTGGTGCTGGGCCTGGCCTCGTCGGGCGCACACTCCAACGGCTACTCGCTGGTGCGCAAGATCATCGAAGTGGCAAAGCCGGACCTGAACGCCGACTTCCACGGCCAGCGCCTGCAGGACGCCGTCATGGCGCCCACGCGCATCTACGTGAAGCCGCTGCTGTCGCTGATCGAAACCCTGCCGGTCAAGGGCATGGCCCATATCACCGGCGGCGGCCTGACCGAGAACGTGCCGCGCGTGCTGGCGCAGAATGTCACCGCCGTGCTGCAGCGCGACGCCTGGACGCTGCCGCCGCTGTTCCAGTGGCTGCAGGCGCAGGGCCGCGTGGCCGACGACGAAATGCACCGCGTGTTCAACTGCGGCATTGGCATGGTCGTGATCGTGGCCAAGGAAGACGCCGAACGCGCCATTCGCCACCTGCAGGCGGCCGGCGAGGCTGTGTGGGAGATCGGCGAGATTCGCGAGCGCGCCGAGGGCGAGGCGCAGACCATCGTGGTCTGACGCTAACGCGGGCACCCCGGAAAAAAACGGCGCATGCCTTGGGCATGCGCCGTTTTTTTCGTCCTGCGTCTGGCTCATCAGGGTTTACCCTGGTCATCCGCGCGCGTTGTGCCGTGCGCTGTCCGGCGACCCGTTTTCGTGCATCGCACCAATATCCAGCATGCATCTGCACCACTTCTGACAAACAATATTTATCTTGATTGTATGGCGGTTTATCGCCTAATGTACTGAGCAAAGGCGCGGCACACGCATGCCGCGCCCGGAGACAACGCCTTGGCGCGACGTGGGGACCCACCGGCACGCCAGGGGCAGGCCAGGACCATTGGAGGATCCACCATGCAAGCAGTCAGCATCGACGCAGCGGCAAAAGGCGCGTCGCCCCAGAAGCAATCCGTCGCGCGTGTTGCCGGGGCGAGCCTCGCCGGCACCACGCTCGAGTTCTACGACCACTTCATCTACGGATCGGCCGCCGCGCTGGTCTTCCCCAAGCTGTTCTTCCCGCAGAGCGATCCGCTAACCGCGACGCTGCTGTCCTTTGCCAGCTACGGCGTCGCCTTCGTGGCGCGGCCGCTGGGCGCGGCGATCTTCGGCCACTTCGGCGACAAGATGGGCCGCAAGTCCATCCTGATCATCACCCTGCTGATGATGGGCCTGGCCACCTTCGGCATCGGCCTGTTGCCGACCTATGCCGCCGCGGGCGCACTGGCGCCGGTGCTTCTGGTGCTGCTGCGCGTGGTGCAGGGCCTGGCGCTGGGCGGCGAGTGGGGCGGGGCGGCAATCATGGTCAACGAGCTAGACCCTGAAGGTAAGCGGCGCGGCATCCTCGGCAGCCTGGTGCAGCTCGCGGCGCCGATCGGCCTGCTGCTGGCCAACGGCGTATTCGCGCTGGTGACCTGGCAGGTCTCGGAAGAAGCGTTCCTGAGCTGGGGCTGGCGCGTGCCGTTCCTGCTGTCGGCCCTGCTGGTCGGCGTCGGGCTCTATATCCGCTCCAACGTGCGTGAATCGGGCATGTTCGAGAAGCTGGAGGAATCGCACGCCGAAGCGCGCGCACCGATCATGGAAGTGCTGCGCAACTACAAGAAGCAGCTGCTGATCGCCTTCGGCGCGCGGCTGGGCGGCGATATCGCCTTCTACGTGTTCACGCTGTTCCTGCTGTATTTCGTGCCGACCAAGCTGGGCCTGCCCAAGAGCATCGCGCTCAATGCCGTGCTGCTGGGCGCGGTGGCGCAGATCCTGTTTATCCCGATCGCCGGCTTGTTGGCCGACCGCATTGGCCGCCGCCCGGTGCTGATGATCGGCGGCATCGGTGGTGCGGTGTGGGCCTTTTTCTTCTTCACGCTGATCAAGACCGGCAGCCCGGCGCTGATCATGCTGGCCTCGTTCGTCGGCATGGTGCTGGTGTCGTTCATGTTCTCGCCGCTGGCGTCGTTCCTGCCGGAGCTGTTCGCCACCCGGGTGCGCGTGACCGGCGCCTCGCTCGGCTTCCAGTTTGCCGGCGTGTTTGGCGGCGCGCTCGCCCCGCTGATTGCGATCGGCTTGCTCGACCGCTTTGGCAGCACCGCGCCGGTCGCGATCTACCTGGCCGTGGTGTGCGCGCTGATCGCTGTGGCCGCGGCTGCCGCGCGTGAAACCAATCGCATGCACCTGTCCGACGCGGACCGCTGAATCCGGACCAAGGAAAGCGGCAGTACCAATCTTCTCGTGAGCAGTATCGTGAAACAGTTCGACCTGATCATCCGCAACGGCACCGTGGTGACCGCCAGCGACACCATGCAGTGCGATATCGGCATCGCCGGCGGCCGCATCGCGCAGCTCGGCCATGACCTGGGCGACGCCGCGCAGACCATCGACGCCAGCGGCAAGCTGGTATTGCCGGGCGGCGTCGATGCGCACTGCCACCTGGACCAGCCGATGCCGGACGGCCTCAGGATGGCCGACGACTTCCGCACCGGCTCGGTCTCGGCGGCCTGCGGCGGGACCACTACCATGATCCCGTTCGCCGCGCAGGAGAAGGGCCATTCGCTGCGTGCCGCGGTGAACGATTACCACCAGCGCGCCGACGGCAAGGCGGTGGTCGACTACGCCTTCCACCTGATCGTGGCCGATCCCACCGAGGCGGTGTTGCGCGACGAGCTGCCGGGGCTGATCCGCGAGGGCTATTCCTCGTTCAAGGTCTACATGACCTACGACGACCTCAAGCTGAACGACCGCGAGATCCTCGACGTGCTGTCGGTGGCGCGCCAGGAAGGTGCGCTGGTGATGGTGCATGCCGAGAACTCGGACTGCATCGCCTGGCTGACCGAGAAGCTGGAGGCCGCCGGCAATACCGCGCCACGTTTCCACGCGCTGGCCCGGCCAATGGCGATCGAGCGCGAGGCCACCCATCGCGCCATCACCTTCTCGGAACTGGTCGACGTGCCGATCCTGATCGTGCATGTGTCCGGCAAGGAAGCGGTCGAGCAGATCCGCTGGGCGCGCAACCGCGGCATGAAGATCTTTGCCGAGACCTGCCCGCAGTACCTGTTCTTGACCGCCGACGACCTCGACCAGCCCGGCTACCACGGCGCCAAGTGCGTGTGCAGCCCGCCGCCGCGCGACCGCAGCAACCAGGAGGTGATCTGGGACGGACTGGGCGACGGTCTGTTCACGATCTTCTCGTCCGACCACGCACCGTTCCGCTACGAGGACCCGCAGGGCAAGATGCCCGGCGGCAAGGAAGTGCCGTTCCAGTACATCCCCAATGGCATCCCGGGGCTGGAAACGCGGCTGCCGCTGCTGTTCTCTGCTGGGGTGAATGGCGGGCGCATCTCGGTCAACCAGTTTGTCGCGCTGACCTCGACCAATCCCGCCAAGCTGTATGGCCTGCATCCGCGCAAGGGCACCATTGCCATCGGCGCCGATGCCGATCTGGCGATCTGGGACCCGCAGCGCGAAGTGGTGATCCGCAACACCGACCTGCACCACTCGGTCGACTACACCCCGTACGAAGGCATGCGCGTGACCGGCTGGCCGGTGACCACGCTGGTGCGCGGCAAGGTGGTGGCGCACGAGGGCGAGGTGCGCGCCGAGGCCGGCCACGGGCAGTTCCTGCCGTGCGCGCTGCCGGAAATGGCGCGGCCGCGCTACCGGACTTCCGGCGGCAGCTTGTAAAGACCGCCTTTGCCTTGCTGAAGCTTTGACCGACACTGCCAATATGGAACTGACTAACCGCCTGGACGCCGCCACCATCGCCGGCCGCGTCGTCGCTGGCCGCCTCGACCCCGCCGAGGTGGTCGCTGCCTTCCAGGCCCGCATCGCGGCGCGCAACGACCAGTTGAACGCCGTCTTCGAACAACGCCAGGACCTGGTCGACGCCGACCTGGCGCAACTGCGCGCGCGCCTGGCGCAGGGCGAACGCCCGCTGCTGGCAGGCGTTCCGGTGATCGTCAAGGACGTGATCTGGAGCCAGGGCCGCCGCGTCACCCAGGGCTCGCAGCTGTACCGCGACTTTGTCGCGCCGGCCGATGCCATTGCCGTCGAGCGCCTGCGACGGGCGGGCGCGATCGTGCTCGGCATGGGCAATACCTCCGAGTTCGCCTGCAAGGGCCTGACCACCAACAAGGTCTATGGCCTGACGCACCATCCGCTCGATGCCACGCTCACCGCCGGCGGTTCGTCGGGCGGCTGCGCGGTGGCGGTCGCCGCCGGTATGGCGCCGCTGGCGCTGGGCACCGATGGCGGCGGCTCCAGCCGGCGCCCGCCCGCGCATGCCGGCGTGGTCGGCTTCAAGCCTTCCTACGGCGCGATTCCCGACTCGGTCGGCTTTCCCCATGCCTTCAACGGCATCCAGGTGATCGCGCCGATCACGCGCACGGTGGCCGATGCGGAGCTGATGTTCGAGGCGCTGGCCGGCGCCGATGCGCGCGATCCCGATACGCTCGGGTTCACGCCGGGCGCCGCGCGGCCGCTGCATACGCTGAAGATCGCCGTGAGCCCGCGGCTGGGCCTCGACACGCCGGTCGACGACGACGTCGCGCAGGCCTTCGAGCAGGCCGTGGCGCGCTTGCAGGCCGCGGGCCTGACCATCGAGCGGGCCGACCCGCAATGGCCCGCCGGCGCCGACGAGGCCGCGCTGATGCCGCTGCAGCATGTGGGCCTGGCCAATCTCTACGGCGAGCCATGGCGCCGCGATCCCGATGTGTTCGATCCCGATATCGCGCGCCAGATCGAACGCGGCCTTGCCTGGACCGGCGCCGACGTGGCGCGTGCCCGCGAAGCCAGCCACCAGATCGCGCTGACGGTGGCCGGGTTCTTTACCCGCTACGACCTGCTGCTGTGCCCGACCACGCCGTGTGTGGCCTGGCGCAATGATCGGCTCGGCCCGGAGCGGATCGGCGGCGTCGCGGTGGAGCCGCGCGCCCACGCGGTGTTCACCCCGTTCTTCAACCATGCGCTGGCACCGGCGATCTCGGTGCCTTGCGGCAGCGGCCGCGACGGCCTGCCGGTGGGCCTGCAGATCGCCGGCCCGCGCGGCGCCGACCGCAGCGTGCTGGCTGCCGCGCGGCTGGCCGAAAGCCTGCTGGCGCCGCTGCTCAATCCTGCCGGATAACCGATATGCGAATCCTCGTTCTCAACCCCAATACCAGCGAGGGCATCACCGAGCGGCTGATGCACGCCGCCACCGCCGCGGCCGCGCCCGGTACCGAACTGGTGCCGCTGACCGCCAGCCGCGGCGTGCCCTATATCGCCACGCGCGCCGAGGCCCAGATCGGCGGTGCCATCGCACTGGAAATGCTGGCCGAGCACCACAGCCAGTTCGACGCCGCCATCATTGCCGCCTTCGGCGACCCCGGCCTGATGGGCGCGCGCGAACTGTTCGACCTGCCGGTGGTGGGCATGGCCGAGGCGGCCATGCTGTCGGCCTGCATGCTGGGGCGGCGCTTTGCCATCGTCACCTTCGCGCGCGCGCTCGGGCCCTGGTACGAGGAGTGCGTGGACATGCACGGCCTGCGCAGCCGGCTGGCCGGCATCCGCATGCTCGACGGGAGCTTTGCCTCGGTGTCGGATGTGCAGGAAGAGAAGGAAGCGGTGCTGGTCGAGCTGGCTAACCGCGCGGTGGTGGAGGATGAGGCCGACGTGGTGATCCTGGCGGGCGCCCCGCTGGCAGGTCTTGCCGCGCGCGTGCGCGACCGCATCGCGGTGCCGGTGGTCGACCAGATGGCCGCAGCCGTCAAGCAGGCCGAGGCGCTGGTTGCGCTGCAGCCGCGCAAGGCTACCGCGGGCACGTTCCGGCGTCCGGATGCCAAGGCGACCAAGGGTTTGCCGGAGGCACTGGCGGCGCGCATCGAGCACCGCTAAGCGCCTTCCCACTAGCCGCGGCTCAGACCGCGGCGAACACCGCTTCCAGGTCGACCTTTTCCTCGTCCGGCGCCTGCAGCCGCAGCGTGCTCTCGACATGCTCGAGATGCTCGGCCATCAGCTGCGCGGCGCGGTCGCCGTCGCCGGCCTCCAGCGCATCGACGATATCGTCGTGTTCATGGTGCGGGCATGAAGGCACGCCCGGCGCGTCATAGAGCGCGATGATCAGGCAGGTCAACGAGCACAGCTCGCGCATGTACTTGCCCAGGTACTGGTTGCCCGTCATTTCCGCCAGCCGGCAGTGGAATTCGCCCGACAGCCGGATGATGGCGCGCCGGTCGTTGCTGTCCCGCGCCTGCGCTTCCTCGCGCGTGGTGTCGCGCAGCGCGCGCAAGCCTTGCGGCCCGATCGCGCCGGCCAGGTCGCGCACCAGCGCGGGCTCCAGCAGGCGGCGCGAGTGCAGCACCTGGCGCGCTTCGGCCACGCTCGGGCTGGAGACGAAGGTGCCGCGGTTGGGATGCACCGTCAGCACACCCTCATGCGCCAGTTTGCCGAAGGCCAGCCGTACCTTGGTGCGGCTCACGCCGAATACGCCGCCCAGCTTTTCCTCGACCAGCTTGGTGCCCGGCGGCAGCCGGTGCTCCCAGATCGCGGTCAGGATGCGCTCGGCGATTTCCTCCACCGACGCGCCGCGCGCATTGTCTGCGTCGGTTTCGTTCGCACCGTCGGAGACAGGTGCGGCGGGCTGGTCGGCTTTGATTCGTGGCATGACGGTCGGTGTTGGCGGTCCGGGAAAAAGACATTCGGTGCCGCTATTGTATGGCGGCAATCAGTCAAGTGTATATCACCGACGGTGGACCGGTTGCCTTCCGGTTGTATTACTTTGCCGTGCCCAGCTTCGCCAGCGCCTCGCCCGTCACGCGGCAGGTGCGCCAGTCGGGCAGCAGGTCGGCACCCATGGCCTGGTAGAACTCGATCGACGGCTGGTTCCAGTCCAGCACCGACCATTCGAAGCGGCCGCAGCCGCGCGCCACCGCCAGCGCGGCGAGGTGCTTGAGCAGCGCCTTGCCCAGGCCGTGGCCGCGCCAGGCCGGGTCGACGTACAGGTCTTCCAGATACAGGCCGGGCTTGGCCAGGAAGGTCGAGAAGTTGTGGAAGAAGAGGGCGAAGCCCACCGCCTGGCGGTCGCCTTCGGACTCCACTTCGACCAGCACGGCCTCGGCGTGCGGCGTGGCGCCGAAGAGCGCGTCCTGGATCTTCCGCGGCGTGGCTTCGACGATATGCGTCAGCTTCTCGTACTCGGCCAGGGCCAGGATCAGGTTGAACAGCGTTTCGCTGTCGGCGGCGGTGGCGGGGCGGATGGTGAAGGCGGGCTTGGACATGCTCGGTGTTTGCGCAGCAGTGAACAGACTGCGATTATCGCCTGAGCATCACTTGGCTTGCCTGCCCGTCAATGGAAGTCCGCCAGCCTGCGCACTTGGTCAACGTAGCTGGACGCCAGGCAGTCCACCACCAGCCGCTCGGGCGTGCTCCGCAGCCAGGTCAGCTGGCGCTTGCACAACTGCCGCGTGGCGGCGATGCCGCGCTCGCGCATGGTGGCAAAGTCGGATTCGCCATCCAGGTATTCCCACACCTGCCGGTAGCCCACGCAGCGGATCGACGGCAGCCCCGGGTGCAGGTCGCCGCGGGCACGCAGCCGTTCGACTTCTTCGATAAAGCCGCCGGCCAGCATCGCGTCATAGCGCTGGGCGATGCGCGCGTGCAGCGCCAGCCGGTCCGACGGCTCCAGCGCAATCACGCGGTAGCGCTGGTCCGCTGCGCCCGCAAAGGTGCGGCCCTCGGCCTGCCGCGCGAGCAGCGCCGACATCGGCTGGCCCGACAGGCGGTGGATCTCCAGCGCGCGCTGGATGCGCTGCGCATCGTTGGGCGCGAGCCGCGCCGCGGTGACCGGGTCGACCTCGGCCAGCATCGCATGCAGCGCCGGCCAGCCGCGCTCGGCGGCGAGCTGGTCCAGCTCCGCGCGCAGCGCGGCATCGGCCTGTGGCAGGTCGTTCAGGCCCTGGGTCAGCGCCTTGTAATAGAGCATGGTGCCGCCGACGATCAGCGGCACATGGCCACGGCCGCGGATCTCGCCAATCAATCGCTCCGCATCGCTGACGAATTGCGCGGCCGAGTAGCTGTCGGCCGGGTCGATGATGTCGATCAGGTGGTGCGGCGCGGCGGCCAGTTCTTCGCGCGTGGGCTTGGCCGTGCCGATATCCATTTCGCGGTACACCAGCGCCGAGTCCAGGCTGATGATCTCCACCGGCGCGTCGGCGGCCAGCGCCAGCGCGGCAGCGGTCTTGCCGGAGGCGGTGGGGCCGAGCAGGCAGACCACGGGCGGATGCATGGCGGGATCTTGGGGTACGGCGGACATCGAATGCAGTGTGTTTGAGAGGGCGGGGCCGGCGGCTTACTGCCCGCGCAGGAACAGCCGGTCCAGCTCGGTCACGGTCAGTTGCACCCAGGTGGGGCGGCCGTGGTTGCACTGGTCGGCGCGCTCGGTCTGCTCCATCTGGCGCAGCAGCGCGTTCATTTCTTCGACGGTGAGCTTGCGGTTGGCGCGCACCGCGCTGTGGCAGGCCAGCGTGGCCAGCAGCTCGTTGCGCCGCTCGGCCAGCACGCGCGAGCCGCCAAAGGCGTGCAGGTCGCGCAGCACGTCGCGCGCCAGCGCCTCGGCATCGGCCTGTTGCAGCAGCGCGGGCACGGCGCGCACCGCCAGCGTGGTGGGCGACACCGGCGCGATATCGAAGCCGAGCAGCGTCAGCGTCTCCTGGTGTTCCTCGGTCACGCCGATCTCGACCGGGCTGGCGGGCAGCGTGACCGGGATCAGCAGCGGCTGCACGGCCAGGTCGCGCGCGTCCAGGCCGGCCTTGATCTGCTCGTACAGGATGCGTTCGTGCGCAGCGTGCATGTCCACCAGCACCAGCCCGCGCGCATTCTGCGCCAGCACGTAGATGCCGTGCAGCTGGGCGATGGCGTAGCCGAGGGGGTGGTCGTCGGGGGCATCTTCAGGCGCGCCCGGATCGCCGCGCTCCGCGGGCGGCAATCGGTCCAGCAGGCCGGGCGGATCGTCGGCTCGCGCCGCTTGCGCATCGGCAAGCCAGGCCGGGGGCTGCGCCGAGGCGCCAGGGAACGCGCCATATGGACGTGCGGGCGGCGCGATGGCATCGCGCACCATGCCCAGGTAGGCCTGGCGCGGCTGGGCAATGCCGAGTTCGGTCTGGCGCGCCGCCGAGTAGTTGATCCATTGGCCGCCACCGCCACCGCCCGCATAGCCGGGCCGAGCCTCGTGTGCGCCGGCCGGGGCGAGCCCGCCGGGCGGCACGCCGATTTCGCCGTCGCTGTCAGTATGCAGGCTGTCGCCGTTCTCACCTGCCTGCCTTGCCAGGCAGCGCTGCACCGCGTGATAGACAAACTGGTGCACGGCGCGCGATTCGCGAAAGCGCACTTCGATCTTCGACGGGTGCACGTTGACGTCGACCATTTCCGGCGGCAGGTCCAGGCACAGCACATACGACGGGAAGCGGTCGCCATGCAGCACGTCCTGGTAGGCGCTGCGCACCGCGTGGTTGAGCAGCTTGTCGCGCACGAAGCGGCCGTTGACAAAGAAGTACTGCTGGTCCGGGCGCCCGCGCGAGGCGGTGGGCAGGCCGGCAAAGCCATACAGGTGCAGCGTGTCGGCCTGCTCGTCCAGCGGCAGCCGCGCCTTGGCAAAGTCGCTGCCCAGTACCTGCGCGGTACGGGTGGCGACGTCGCCGGCGTTCCAGTGCTCCAGCGGCTTGCCGTTGTGGTGGACCGAGATGGTCACGTCGGGCCGCGCCAGCGCCACGCGCCGAACCATCTCCAGGCAATGGCCCAGTTCGGTTTGTTCCGATTTGAGGAACTTTCGGCGCGCCGGCGTGTTGAAGTAAAGGTGCTGCACGTCGACCGTGGTGCCGACCCCGCCGGAAGCGGGTTGCACCGTGCCGGTATCGGCACTGACCTGCGTGGCATGGGCATCGGCCGCGGTGCGGCTGGTCAGCGCCAGCTGGGAAACCGACGCGATCGAGGCCAGCGCCTCGCCGCGGAAGCCCAGCGTCAGCACCGATTCCAGTTCGTCGAGCGAGGCAATCTTGCTGGTGGCGTGGCGCATCAGCGCCACCGGCAACTCGGCGGCGGGGATGCCGCAGCCGTTATCCGTGATGACGATGCGCCGCACGCCGCCTTCTTCGAGCCGGATGCCGAGCTGCCTGGCGCCGGCGTCGAGCGCGTTTTCCAGCAGTTCCTTGACCACCGAGGCCGGGCGTTCGACCACTTCACCGGCGGCAATCTGGCTGATGAGCTGGTCCGGCAGCGGCCGGATCGGGCGCGGCAGCTGGGTGGTGCGCAAGGCGGTGGAAAGGTCGGTGCGGGAGGCGATGTCTGGCATCCGGCGATTATACGTGGCCGTCCGCCCAGAGTCGGTGGCGCAGCGGTGCCAAAGGTGGCGGATCCGCGTGGCGGCTCTTGTATCATTCAGGCCATAGAATCGGCCATACTAACCAACATAACGGGGAACGACTTGGATCTCGCTTTGCAGCTCATCGACATGCTGGTGCATGTCGACAAATACCTGGGCACGGTCATCGACCAGTACGGCCATTGGGTCTATGCCATCCTGTTCCTGATTGTGTTCGCGGAAACCGGGCTGGTGGTGGTGCCGTTCCTGCCGGGCGACTCGCTGCTGTTTATCGCGGGCGCCTTCTGCGCAACCGGCGCGATGAACGAGTGGGCACTGATCGGCCTGCTGCTGACCGCCGCGATCACGGGCAATACCGTCAACTACATGGTGGGGAGTTGGATCGGCCCCAAGGTGTTCGACCACCAGTGGCGCTTCCTGGACCAGGATGCGCTGCGCCGCACCCATGACTTCTACGAGCGGCATGGCGGCAAGACCCTGGTGATGGCGCGCTTCGTGCCGATCGTGCGCACCTTCGCGCCGTTCGTGGCGGGCGTGTCGCAGATGACTTTCGCGCGCTTCCAGATGTTCAACGTGATCGGCGCCGTGGCGTGGGTGGTCGGCTTGGTCTTCGCCGGCTACTTCTTTGGCAACCTGCCGTTCATCAAGCAGTACCTGAACCTGATCGTGCTGGCCGGTATCGGCGCGGCGGTGGTGCCGCTAATACTGGGCGGGCTGTGGAAGCTGGTGCGCGGCAATCGCCGCCGGCCTTCGCGCGTCGAGCGCTGAGGCCGTTGCAGTCTTGCCGCGGCCTCTTCAGTTGAGGCTGCGGCTCATCATCCGCAGCGCGGGCATGCGCTCGCGGATCTGGCCGATATCGGCCGCATCCGGCCGGGCCAGGACATAGGCTTCCAGGTCGGCCAGCGCGGGACGGAAGCACTCCAGGTTGGCATACGCCAGCCCCCGGTCGCGCACTTCCTCGATCGATCCAGGCAGCAGGATCACCAGCCGGTTCTGCACCGCCAGCAACCGCTGCCAGCGCGACTCCTGCAGGTAGATCGCCTTCAGGTTGCGCAGCATGCGAGCGACGATCTCGCGATGGCTGGCCGCGCGCAGGAACAGGCCCAGCGGCACCTGGCTGGCATCGGTGATGCCCTCGCGCTCCAGGTACGGATCCAGCATTTCCTGCAGTTGTTCCTTCGACAGGGTCTCCCCGGTAAGCGGGTCCAGCACCACTTCGCCGGCCGGGATCGTCATGCGCAGCAGGAAGTGGTTGGGGAACGACACCCCCTTGAGCGGCAGGCCGATCTGCTGGCCGAGCTCCATAAAGAGCACCGCGAGCGAGATCGGGATGCCGCGCCGCTGGCGCACCACCACGTTCAGATAGGAGTTGTCGGGATCGTAGTAGTCGTTCGCGTTCGGGCCGAAGCCCAGGTCGCGATAGAAGAAATGGTTCAGCAGGCGCAGCCGCTGGATCGCGGGGGTGCCTTCGGCAATCCGGCGTTTCAGGCGCAGCGCCAGCACGTCCAGCGCCGCCAGCTCGGCCTGCAGGTCCAGGTCGGGGTAGGCGTCCTGCGCGATGGACAGCGCGGTTTCGGTCAGCGGGATGCCGTTTTCGTCCGCCACGAGGCTGGCGAAGTAATCCAGGACTTTGGTGGAAGTCATATCGGTTTCCCGGTGCAGCCGTCGGTGCCGCGCGCAGCGTGGGTCACCACGGCTAGCCGGCGCGCCGCCTGAAGGCGGAGAAGCGAAGTCCCATGAGCCACAGTGTACCGAAGTAGACCACCGCTGCAAGTACCAGGCACGAAGCCAACAGCGCGATGCGCAGGAGCGGCGTGGCGCCCAGGCCGATCCAGTCGAAGTTGCGCGTGAACCAGAGCAGCATGCCGGACAGCAGCAGCACCGAGGCCGTGAGCTGCGCCAGGAACAGCCACCAGCCCGGCGCCGGCTTGTACAGGCCGCGGCGGCGCAGCCCGAAGAACAGCAGCAGCGCGTTGAGGGTGGCGCCGGCACTGATCGACAGCGCCAGGCCCGCATGGCCGATCCACGGCACAAACGCATAGTTGCACGCCTGCGTGACCACCAGCACCAGCACCGCGATCTTGACCGGCGTGCGGATGTCCTGACGCGCATAGAAGCCCGGCGCCAGGATCTTGATGGCGATCAGCCCGAGCAGGCCGGTGCCGTACGACACCAGCGCCTGGCGCGTCATCTCGACCGCGTGCGCGTCAAACTTGCCGTAATTGAACAGCACCGCCGTGAGCGGCGCGCCGAACACGAACAGCCCCACCGCGCACGGCACCGCCAGCAGGAAGGTCAGCCGCAGGCCCCAGTCGAGCAGGCCTGAGTATTCGGCGTGATCGTCCTTGGCGCTCGCCTTGGACAGGCTCGGCAGCAGGATCGTGCCGAGTGCCACGCCCAGCAGCGCGGTCGGGAATTCCATCAGCCGGTCGGCATAAGTCAGGTACGAGACGCTGCCCGCCGCCAGCCGTGAGGCGATATTGGTATTGATGATCAGGCTGATCTGCGCCACCGAGACGGCGAGCAGCGCCGGCCCCATCTGCCGCAGGATGCGGCGCACGCCGGGATCCGACCAGGCCGCGCGCAGGTTGAAGCCAAGGCGCGGCATCACGCCCAGGCGCCGCAGCGCCGGCACCTGGATCGCCAGCTGCAACACGCCGCCGATCAGCACGCCCCACGCCTGCGCGTAGATCGGCTGGTCCATATGCGGGCCGACGAACAGCGCCGCGATGATCAGGCACAGGTTCAGCAGCACCGGCGTGAACGCCGGCACGGCGAACTTGCGCCAGGTGTTGAGAATGCCCGAGGCCAGCGCCACCAGCGAGATCAGCCCGATATAGGGGAACATCACCCGCGTCATGAACACCGCGGCGGAATAGGTCTCGCTTTGCCCGCGGAAGCCCGTGGCCACCACCGTCATCACCAGCGGCGCCCCGATCACGCCGAGCAGCGACACGCCCATCAGCACCCAGGTCATGACCGTGGCGACCGCGTCGATCAGCGCCTTGGTCAGCGCGTCGCCGCGCTTGGCGTGGTACTCGCCCAGGATCGGCACGAAGGCCTGCGAGAACGCGCCTTCGCCGAAGATGCGGCGCAGCAGGTTGGGGATGCGGAAGGCCACGTTGAACGCGTCGGTCATCTCCGACGCGCCGAAGGCGCGGGCGATCAGGATCTCGCGCACGAGGCCGGTGATGCGCGAGAGCATCGTCAGGCTGCTGATGGTGGCGAGCGCTTTGAGCAGGTTCAAGGTGAGGGTCGATGCGGGACGGGTGGATCGGTGCGGGCCCCGGCTTCTCGGAGCGGGGGCCGGGCAGGGCGGCAGCGCCGCGCGTCAGGCGGCCCGGACGTCTCTCAGACGCGCTGCGGGCGGCAAAGTTGCCCGCGCGCCACGCGCACCGGCGCGATGTGGCGCATATTATACGGATCGACCCGGCGCCCGCCCCGCCCTGAGGCGGCAAAGTCTCGGCGGTGTTGCGTGGCGCGTCGGCATCTGTGTATAATTGCCGATTCACAAGGACAGTTGCGTTCCGGATTCGTGTGTCAGTGCATCCCGGGTCGCTCGATATGACTTAATTGTTGTGTCCCCCGCGGCACGCATCTGAATTCAGGATATTTTCGAAATGGCAAATTCCGCACAAGCTCGCAAGCGCGCCCGCCAGGCCGTTGCCCAGAACGCTCACAACTCCAGCCTGCGCTCGCGTCTGCGCACCGCCGTCAAGGCCGTCCGCAAGGCCATCGACGCCGGCGACAAGGCTGCTGCTGCCGAGATCTTCAAGAACTCGCAAGCCGTGATCGACAGCATCGCCGACAAGAAGATCGTGCACAAGAACAAGGCCGCCCGTCACAAGTCGCGCCTGTCGGCTGCCATCAAGGCCATGGCTGCCTGATAGCTGCCCGGGCCGCTGCCGCGGCCCAGCACCGGCGGGTGCCCAGACATCCGCCAACAAAAATGCTCGTCATCCGACGAGCATTTTTTTTCTGTTGCTCCGCTGTGCTGGCTTATTCCAGCGAGCAGGCCTCGACCATCTGCAGGTTGTTGTCGCGCGCGAAATTCAGCACGAAGTCCAGCGCCTTGGGTTCGATGTCGCGCAGGCGCGCATCCACCACCACGCACTTGACGTTGCCGGCGAAGATCGGACGCACATAGGGGGAGTAGGTCAGGCGGGGATCGCCGGTGTCGCCCTCGGGGCGGAACTGCGCCATCACGCCGCACAGCCGCTCAGCCCAGTCGCTCGGGCGGAAGGTCTTGCCTTCCTTGGTAATGCCTTGGATAAAGTATTCGCGAACGTTGGGGTTCATGAGGCTGGAGACTGCGGGTGAGGCTGAGGACTCGACGGTAAACCCGCGGAACGGGCGCCCGTTTGACGCGGCCGGTGCGCGTTTGGTTCGCGCTTTTTCCAGCCGGGAAGGCGGGGCGTCGGTCTCTGCGGGGGCACTTTTGATGCCGGCGGCGGGCAGCGGCAAGGGTATGCCGGGCCCCGCGTGAATCAGCGAGTATTATATCTTATATAAGAGTTGCGCATAAGGGCGGAATCCTGTCAGGAACCTGTCAACGGGCGGGGCGCGTCAATCGGGGCGGGTTGTCCCGGGCTCGCCAAAGCAGAAATAATCCCTTATGATTCCTGCAGTTAAATTGCGTATGCGACGCGAAAAGGCGGCTCCGCGGCGCGCTTGGGTCATGAACACTTCATGACGGCGCGTCCCCACCGAGCCGCCTTCTTTGTTTTATGAGCTCAACCCCGATCAAGCATTACCTCCAGTTCAGCGACTTCACTCCCGACGAGTACGAGTACCTGCTGGATCGCGCGCGGATCCTGAAGGCCAAGTTCAAGAACTACGAGACCTGGCACCCGCTGCACGACCGCACGCTGGCCATGATCTTCGAGAAGAATTCCACGCGTACGCGCCTGTCGTTCGAAGCCGGCATCCACCAGCTCGGCGGCCATGCCGTGTTCCTGAACACGCGCGACTCGCAGCTCGGCCGCGGCGAGCCGATCGAGGATGCGGCGCAGGTGATTTCGCGCATGGTCGACATCATCATGATCCGCACCTTCGGCCAGGACATCATCGACCGCTTTGCCGCGCATTCGCGCGTGCCGGTGATCAATGGCCTGACCAACGAATACCACCCGTGCCAGGTGCTGGCCGACATCTTTACCTACATCGAGCAGCGCGGCAGCATCCGCGGCAAGATCGTGGCCTGGATCGGCGATGCCAACAACATGGCCTACACCTGGATCCAGGCGGCCGAACGGCTGGGCTTCACCTTCCATTTCTCGGCGCCGCCGGGCTACCAGCTCGATCCGGCCATGGTGCCGGCGTCCGCCGCCGGGCTGGTCAAGGTCTTTGACGACCCGCTTGCCGCCTGCCAGGGCGCGAGCCTGGTCACCACCGATGTCTGGACCAGCATGGGCTTCGAGGCGGAGAACGACGCCCGCAAGCGCGCTTTCAAGGACTGGATGGTCACCACCGCGATGATGGACCGCGCCGAGCCCGACGCGCTCTTCATGCACTGTCTGCCGGCGCACCGCGGCGAGGAAGTCGAGGCCGCCGTGATCGACGGCCCCAAGAGCGTGGTCTGGGACGAGGCGGAGAACCGCCTGCACGTGCAGAAGGCGCTGATGGAATACCTGCTCTGCGGCCGCTACTGAACGCGCGCGGAGTGAACAGGGGAGGGGCCGCGATGGCCCCTCTTTTTACGTCTTAAGACAAAGCCAGGAGATGGAAATGAGCCAGTTCGACAACGTGTCGGTCGTCAAGAAAGCCAACCTGTATTTCGACGGCAAGTGCGTGAGCCACACCGTGCTGTTCCCGGACGGCACCCGCAAGACGCTGGGCGTGATCTTCCCGGCCTCGCTGACCTTCAACACCGGCGCGCCGGAAATCATGGAAATCAATGCCGGCACCTGCCGCGTGCGCCTGGCCGGTTCGGAAGACTGGCAGACCTATGGCGCGGGCCAGCAGTTCAGCGTGCCGGGCAACAGCAGCTTCGATATCGAGGTGCAGGAAACGCTGGACTACGTCTGCCACTTCGGCTGACTGAGCGCCTGACTGCACGGCTGATCGCCGAAGCAGCGGCGCTTCAGAGCACGACCGGCTCGGGCTCGATGCGCACGCTGAAGCGGGCCTCGACAGTATCGGCGATGCGATTGGCCAGTGCCAGCAGCATCGCGCCGGTACCGCCGCCGCGGTGCACCAGCACCAGGGCCTGCTTGCCGTAGACACCGACCGGACCGTCGTTGACGCCCTTGAAGCCGCAACGGTCGATCAGCCAGCCGGCGGCCAGCTTGTAGCTCCCGTCCGGCTGCGCGTAGCTGACCAGGTCCGGATGGGCCTGCAGCAGGGCATCGCGCTGTGCCGCGCTGACCAGCGGGTTCTTGAAGAAGCTGCCGGCGTTGCCGACTTGCGCCGGGTCGGGCAGCTTGCGCGAGCGGATCGCGACCACGGCGTCGCGCACCATGGCCGCATCGGGCGCGGCCTGTCCGTCGAGTTCGCGCGCCAGTTCGCCGTACGCCAGCACTGGCTGCCACGCCTTGGGCAGGCGTAGCGTCACCGCCGTGATGATGTAGCGGCCGGCGCCGGCGCGCTTGAACAGGCTGTCGCGGTAGCCGAAGCCGCACGCCCGCAGGTCCAGCCACGCGAATGCGCCGGTGTGGCGGTCATAGGCGCGCACGCCTTCGAAGCGCTCGCGCAGCTCCACCCCGTAGGCGCCGATGTTCTGTATCGGCGCGGCACCCGCGGTGCCGGGGATTAGCGCCAGGTTTTCCAGGCCGGGCATGCCGTCGGCAATGGTGCGGTTGACCAGCGCGTTCCAGTTCGCGCCCGCGCCGGCGGTGACCAGCCAGGCGTCGTCGGCATCTTCCCGCTGGTAGCCGGGAATTTCCATCAGCAGCACCAGTGCTTCGAGGTCGCGCGTCAGCACCACGTTGCTGCCACCGCCCAGCGCCACCAGCGGCAGGCCGGCGGCGCGCGGATCGGCCAGTGCCGCCGTCAGGTCGGCCTCGCTGCGCACATGCACCGCAAAGCGCGCGCGCGCGTCGAATCCGAATGTATTGTGGCGACGCAGGGGATAGAATTCGTGGAAATCTGCCATGCAAGAGGAAAGGTGACGCGGCCGCCGCTGGTGTGCAGGCGACCCGGAACTGCGAGGTAGGCTGGATTATACGGAAGTGCCGCCATTGCCAGCGGCGGCCACCGTGCATACGGATCACAAGGAGAATGCAATGCCGTCGTTTGACGTAGTGTGCGAAGCGAACATGGTCGAGGTGAAGAACGCCGTCGAGCAGGCCAACAAGGAAATCTCGACCCGCTTCGATTTCAAGGGCTCGGACGCCCGGGTCGAGCAGAAGGAAAACGAACTGACTGCCTTTGCCGACGACGATTTCAAGCTGGGCCAGGTCAAGGACGTGCTGATCAGCAAGATGGCCAAGCGCAACGTGGATGTGCGCTTCCTGGACTACGGCAAGACCGACAAGATCAGCGGCGACAAGGTCAAGCAGGTGATCACGATCAAGAAGGGCGTGACCGGCGACCTGGCCAAGAAGATCGTGCGCATGATCAAGGACAGCAAGATCAAGGTGCAGGCCAGCATCCAGGGTGACGCGGTGCGCGTGTCGGGCACCAAGCGCGACGACCTGCAGAACGTGATCGCCATGCTGCGCAAGGACGTGTCCGAGGCGCCGCTGGACTTCAACAACTTCCGCGACTGAGTCGCGCGACGCCGATGCCGGCGTCCTCGCCGGCATCGCTCACTGCCGCGGCTGCGGCAGCCCGCCGATTCTCGCGCCGGCCTTGAGGCCCTTCTGCGCGAACCATCCCTTGTTCATCTCCAGCGCATAGCGGATCGCCGCCTTCGGGCAATGGTTGTCCTCGCTGCGCGGCGCCATATCCTCGATATTGACGATGGTGCCGTCGTCGGCCAGGAAGGCGATCGACAGCGGCAGCTCGGTATTGCGCATCCAGAAGCAGTGGCCTGCTTTCTGCTCGAACACGAACAGCATGCCGGCGTTGGGCGCCATGCTCTTGCGGTACATCAGCCCCTGCTCGCGCGCCGCCGGCGTGGCGGCGACCTCGGCCTGAAGCGCGTACATGCCGGCGGTGAGCGGCACCACCGGCAGCGCGGCCTGCGCTTGGGCGATCCCCGCGCTCAGCGCGGCAAGCATGCCGGCAACAGGTAAGCAGCGTGACAACAGCGTCTTGGACAGGAAGGACATGGTGTTCGGTCTGAAGTGGCGCGCAGACGGGCGCAGTGACTGGCGCAGTAATGGGCGCAGACAAAGAGGCAGCCGCAAGCATAGCGCACGCCGGCCAAGCCGATGTGTGCCGCGCGGCTTTTCCTGGCGGGCGCCGCGGCAACAAAAAAGGCAGGCGCCTGGCGGCGGCCTGCCTTCTTCTCTGCCTGCCATGCGAACAGTCGGCAGGGGGGCGCAGCTTACTGCGCGGCCGGCGCCGAAGCGGTGGCGGCCTTCTTCGTGCTGCTGTGCTTCTTGTGGCTGGTCTTCTTCTTGGCGGCCTTCGGGGCTTCCTTGGTGGCGGCGGGCGCTGCAGCGTCGGCGGCAGCGGGTGCCGAAGCCTGGGCGAAGGCGCCGGTAGCGAACAGGCCAACAACCAGAGCAGCGATCAGTTTTTTCATGACGATTACCTCGAAGGATAAGAACAGTCGGAAGTTGTGACGCGTGATTGGACGTGTCCCCGACAAGAACGAGGCCGCCGTCGCCAGCGTTGACGGTCGATTTGTTAGTTTTTGTAACGTGGACGCCGCCCGTTCGCCTGTCTGGTTGTTGATACATGAGGGCGGCGCGCGCCATCGGGGCGTGAGCGAGGCGCCGTGGGTGTGCGGGCGAGACCTAACAAGGCGGGATCAACCTCGCAGGATTCCCCCGGCCCAAGCCCGAGCGTGCGCAGGTCCAGCGGGCCGATGCCGACCCGCACCAGCCGCAGCGTCGGGAAGCCGACCGCGGCGGTCATGCGGCGGACCTGCCGGTTCTTGCCTTCGCGGATCTTCAGTTCCAGCCATGAGGTCGGGATCGCGGCGCGAAAACGCACCGGCGGATGACGCGGCCACAGCCATTCAGGCGCCTCGATCGCGTGCACGGTGGCCGGCTGCGTCACGAAGTCGCCCAGGTCAACCCCGGCCCGCAAGCGGGCGAGGGCGGTCGCATCGGCAATGCCTTCCACTTGCGCCAGGTAAGTCTTCTCCAACTTGTGGCGCGGATCGGCGATGCGGGCCTGCAGCGCGCCGTCGTCGGTCAGCAGCAGCAGGCCCTCGCTGTCCGCATCGAGCCGCCCGGCGGGGTAGACGCCGGGCACGGTCACGCACGCGGCCAGCGTGGGGCGCGTGGGGTGTTCCGAAAACTGGCTCATGGTGCCGAACGGCTTGTTCAGGGCGATCAGGGTCATGGGGCGCAAGTATGCCGCAGCCGCGCCCCGTAGCGGGCGGGATCGGGGCCGCCAGGATTGGCGGATGATGAAAAATTGCTGCATAATATGAAACTAGTCTTGTGTCTTATATAAGACTGAGACCAGCCTGAAACAAGGCTGAAGTGGTGCGACGCAGCACGGGCGCGCAACGATGCCCGCTACAATGCCAGCGCCATCTCCCGAATCTCGCCGCCCGGTCACGCACCGGCGGCAGTCATAACCGTTCCGTACTGGAGACGTCATGTACCAACACATCAAGGTTCCGGCCGGTGAAAAGATCACGGTCAACCAGGACTTTTCGCTGAATGTCCCGGACAATCCGATCATTCCTTACATCGAAGGCGACGGTACGGGCCTCGATATCACGCCGGTGATGATCAAGGTGGTCGACGCGGCCGTGGACAAGGCCTACGGCGGCAAGCGCAAGATCGCCTGGATGGAGATCTACGCCGGCGAAAAGTCGACAAAGGTCTACGGCCCGGACGTGTGGCTGCCGGACGAAACCCTGGACGTGCTCAAGGAATACGTGGTCTCGATCAAGGGCCCGCTGACCACGCCGGTGGGCGGCGGCATCCGTTCGCTGAACGTGGCGCTGCGCCAGCAGCTGGACCTGTACGTCTGCCTGCGCCCGGTGCGCTACTTCAAGGGCGTGCCCTCGCCAGTGCGTGAGCCGGAGAAGACCGATATGGTGATCTTCCGCGAGAACTCGGAAGACATCTACGCCGGCATCGAGTGGGCGGCGGAAAGCGAACAGGCCAAAAAGCTCATCAGCTTCCTGCAGAACGAGATGGGCGTGAAGAAGATCCGCTTCCCGGGGACCTCGGGCATCGGCGTCAAGCCGGTCTCGCGCGAGGGCACCGAGCGCCTGGTGCGCAAGGCGATCCAGTACGCCATCGACAACGACAAGCCGTCGGTGACGCTGGTGCACAAGGGCAACATCATGAAGTTCACCGAAGGTGGCTTCCGTGACTGGGGTTACGAGCTGGCGCAAAAGGAATTCGGCGCCGAGCTGGTCGACGGCGGCCCGTGGTGCAAGTTCAAGAACCCGAAGACCGGCAAGGACATTGTGGTCAAGGACGCCATTGCCGACGCCTTCCTGCAGCAGATCCTGCTGCGCCCGGCCGAATACTCGGTGATCGCCACGCTGAACCTGAACGGCGACTACATTTCTGATGCGCTGGCCGCGCAGGTCGGCGGCATCGGCATCGCGCCGGGCGCCAACATGTCCGACTCGGTCGCCATGTTCGAAGCCACCCACGGCACCGCGCCTAAGTACGCCGGCAAGGACTACGTCAACCCGGGCTCGGAAATCCTGTCGGCGGAAATGATGCTGCGCCACATGGGCTGGACCGAGGCCGCGGACCTGATCATCGCGTCGATGGAAAAGTCGATCCTGTCCAAAAAAGTCACCTATGATTTCGCCCGCCTGCTGGAAGGCGCGACGCAGGTCTCGTGCTCCGGCTTCGGCCAGGTGATGATCGACAATATGTAAGCACGGACTCCCGCTGCGGCGGGCATCCTGCCAAGGAAAACCCCGGCGCCGCCTGGTCGGCGCCGGGGTTTTTTCTTGCGCCGGGCGCCGGCCTTGCCTAGAACGTCAGGGATTGAACTGACGGGCCCGGGGCCCGGGGAGACTGACATGGACGATCCCTTCCGCCGTACTGCCTTTGGTGCGGCCCTCTTCTACAAGGATCCGGTGAAGGCGCTGGACTGGCTGGAAGACGCCTTCGGCTTCCGGCGCGTCATGGTGATCCGCGACCAGAAAGGGCAGCTGGTGCATTCGGAAATGCGTTTCGGTGACAGCTACCTGATGGTCGGCAGCGAATGGGCGGACTTCACCGCCAGTCCGGCGTCGGTCGACGGCAAGAACACGCAGACCGTGCATGTGCACCTGCAGGAAGGGCTGGACCAGCATTGCGCGCGCGCCCGCGCGGCGGGGGCGGTGATCGTGCGCGAGCCGCAGGACGAGTTCTACGGCGACCGGTCCTACACGGCCCGGGATCCCGAGGGCCATGTCTGGACTTTCGGGCAAACTGTGCGCAAGGTCACAAAGGAAGAAGCCGAGCAGGTCAGCGGGCTGAAGATCGAAGGCTGGGCCTGAGCCGGCGCGGACCGGAGCGGAATAGAGCCTGGGACCCCAAAGCAGAAAGCCCGGCACAAGGTCGGGCTTTCCGTCGGATGCGGTGCGTGCTGCTGGTGCGCGCCAGCGCCCGCCCGGCCGCCGGTGGCGGCAAGGCGGGCGCTGGCAGCGATCCCGTCCCGGGGGAGCTCCCCCCGCACCCTGGTTGACCGCTCGCGGCTCTGACGGCCGGGATGCGGTCGCGGCGCGCTTTAGCTGGCGTCCTGGATGTTGGTGGCTTGCTTGCCCTTAGGGCCCTGCACCACCTCGAACGAGACGCGTTGACCTTCTTTCAGCGTCTTGAAGCCGGACATCTGGATAGCCGAAAAGTGCGCAAACAGTTCTTCTTCGCCCTCGTCCGGCTTGATGAACCCGAAACCCTTGGCGTCATTGAACCATTTGACGATACCGCTTGCCATATACTCCCCCAACGAAATAGCAGATTTCAAAGCGGGGAAGCCACGCCAGCCAGATGACACGAACTGCGGCGCCATGGCCGGCCGCGTACTGACGTGCGGCCGGCGATGACGCGCGGCGAGGTGAAATCGCGTGGCGGCCAGTCTCGAAGCTGACTCGCCGCCGCGGGCCGTGGGCCTCCCTGCTCACGGATCACCTGCCTTTGGCTTGTTGCTTTGGCTCGCTGGCCGGTGGCAGGTGTGCGATCGATTCTTCGGGCAAAGCCGGATACTGTCAAGCTGGCGGAATCCCCACTGCGCGCAGGGTGTGGTGGGAATCGGACGACGCCTGGTGGTACCGTGACGGCTGGCGCCAGGCAAGCCGTGCGGGCTGTCCCGACGGCACCCGCGACGTGCTTTTCAATGCCTCCGGCGCGCTCCGGCGTAAATGCCCGCGCCTTTCCACCACAGGAATCCGGCGACCCGGTACTTGAATCCGGCGCCTTTTCCCCAAATTGCAGAGTTGCGAGTAAGGGTTAGAATAAAGCCATGGCTACACGGCTTGCGAATGTCCCACAACGCGAAGCGGGCACCATCCTGGAGCGTAAAGAGCAGGCGCTCAAACCGCCTGCCATGTTCAAGGTGGTGCTGCTTAATGACGACTACACTCCGATGGAGTTTGTAGTGATGATCCTGCAGCAGTATTTCAGCAGGGACCGGGAAACGGCGACGCAGATCATGCTCACCGTGCACCGGGAAGGAAAGGGCGTCTGCGGTATCTACACCAGGGATATTGCGGCGACTAAGGTCGAGCTGGTGTCAACGCACGCGCGGCAGGCGGGGCATCCCCTGCAGTGCGTGATGGAGGAAGCATGATTGCGCAAGAATTGGAAGTGAGCCTGCACATGGCATTCGTCGAAGCCAGGCAGGCACGCCACGAGTTCATTACCGTGGAGCACCTGCTGCTGGCATTGCTCGACAATCCCACGGCAGCTGAAGTCTTGCGCGCCTGCGCGGCCAATATCGAGGACCTGCGCACCAGCCTTAAGAACTTCATTGCGGACAACACGCCTGTGGTCCCGGGTACCGACGAGGTCGATACCCAGCCCACACTAGGCTTCCAGCGCGTAATCCAGCGCGCGATCATGCACGTCCAGTCCACTTCCAACGGCAAGAAGGAAGTGACGGGTGCCAACGTGCTGGTCGCCATCTTCGGCGAGAAGGATTCGCACGCGGTCTACTACCTGCAGCAGCAGGGCGTGACGCGCCTGGACGTGGTCAATTTCATCAGCCACGGCATCCGCAAGGACCAGTCCGAGCCCGCCAAGCATGGTGATGCGGCTGGCGAGGGCGAGGGCGGCGACGGCAAGGAAAGCCCGCTCGAGCAGTACACCCAGAACCTGAACGCGCTGGCCAAGGCCGGCAAGATCGACCCGCTGATCGGCCGCGAAAGCGAAGTCGAGCGCGTGGTGCAGGTGCTGTGCCGCCGGCGCAAGAACAACCCGCTGCTGGTGGGCGAGGCTGGCGTCGGCAAGACCGCGATCGCCGAGGGCCTGGCGTGGCGCATCACCAAGAATGAGGTGCCGGACATCCTGGAGAAGGCCACGGTCTACTCGCTCGACATGGGCGCGTTGCTGGCCGGCACCAAGTACCGCGGTGACTTCGAGCAGCGCCTGAAGGGCGTGCTGAAGTCGCTCAAGGACAATCCCAACGCGATCCTGTTCATCGACGAGATCCACACGCTGATCGGCGCGGGTGCCGCATCGGGCGGGACGCTGGACGCCAGCAACCTGCTCAAGCCGGCGCTGTCGTCGGGCCAGCTCAAGTGCATCGGCGCGACCACCTTCACGGAATACCGCGGCATCTTCGAGAAGGACGCGGCGCTGTCGCGGCGCTTCCAGAAGATCGACGTGGTCGAGCCCTCGGTGGACCAGACCGTGCAGATCCTGCGCGGTCTGAAGTCGCGCTTCGAGGAGCACCACGGTGTCAAGTACGCGGCTTCGGCGCTGACTGCCGCGGCCGAGCTGTCGGCCCGCTTCATCACCGACCGCCACCTGCCGGACAAGGCGATCGACGTGATCGACGAAGCCGGCGCAGCGCAGCGCATCCTGCCGAAGTCCAAGCAGAAGAAGACCATCGGCAAGGGCGAGATCGAGGACATCGTCTCGCGCATCGCGCGCATCCCGCCGCAGAGCGTGAACCAGGACGACCGCAGCAAGCTGCAGACGCTGGAACGCGACCTGAAGTCGGTGGTGTTCGGCCAGGACCCGGCGATCGAGGCGCTGGCCTCGGCGATCAAGATGTCGCGCGCCGGCCTGGGCAAGACCGACAAGCCGATCGGCTCATTCCTGTTCTCCGGCCCCACGGGCGTGGGCAAGACCGAAGTCGCCAAGCAACTCGCCTTCATCATGGGCATCGAGCTGCTGCGCTTCGACATGTCCGAGTACATGGAACGGCACGCGGTCAGCCGCCTGATCGGCGCGCCGCCGGGATACGTGGGCTTTGACCAGGGCGGCCTGCTGACCGAGGCCGTCACCAAGAAGCCGCACTGCGTGCTGCTGCTGGACGAAATCGAGAAGGCGCACCCGGATATCTTCAATATCCTGCTGCAGGTGATGGACCATGGTTCGCTGACCGACAACAACGGCCGGCGCGCCGATTTCCGCAACGTGATCATCATCATGACCACCAATGCGGGAGCGGAGACCATGAACCGCGCCTCCATCGGCTTTACCAGCTCGCGCGAGCAGGGCGACGAGATGGCAGACATCAAGCGCATGTTCACGCCGGAATTCCGTAACCGTCTGGATGCCATGATCAGCTTCCGGTCGCTGGATGAGGAGATCATCCTGCGCGTGGTGGACAAGTTCCTGATGCAACTGGAAGAGCAGTTGCACGAGAAGAAAGTGGAAGCCAGCTTCACCGAGAAGTTGCGCAAGTTCCTGGCGCACAAGGGTTTCGACCCGCTGATGGGTGCGCGTCCGATGCAGCGCCTGATCCAGGACATGATCCGCAAGGCGCTGGCCGATGAACTGCTGTTCGGCAAGCTGGTGTCGGGCGGCAAGGTGGTGGTGGACCTGGACGAGCAGAACCAGATCAAGCTCGATTTCTCCGAGATCGAGCCGGAACCGCCGGAGGCGCCGGAAGAGCAGCGCGCCGAAGCCTGACCGCGGAAGCCTGGCCGGCTATCGGCCGCGTTGCCTGCAACGTGGCCGATCATCGGGCAAAATACGGGGGCGGCAGTCATGCCGCCCTTTTCTTTTTGTCCCGGCGGCCGCCGGCCGTGTCCGTCGGGGCCCGGGTTTGCGGCTGCCCACGCCTGAAATACCTGATGTCCTCTGCCGAACGCACGCGGCGCCGCCGCCTGCTGCTCAAGATCCTCCCGCTGGGCGCCATGCCCGTCCCGATGATGCATGCCGCCGCCGCCCGCGCGGCCGAGGCGCCGGCGGGTAACCGCCCGATCGCGATGGTGCTGCCGTTCCCGCCAGGCGGGAGTGTCGACATCGTCGCTCGGCAGCTGCAGCCGGGCCTGAAAGCGGCGCTGGGCCAGACCGTGGTGGTCGACAACAAGCCGGGCGCCGGCGGGCTGATCGCGTCGAGCACCGTGGCGCGTGCGAAGCCGGACGGCAGTACCCTGCTGATGGCCTTCGACACGCACGCGATCAATCCCTTCGCCTACAAGCAGCTGCCTTACGACACCTTCCGCGATTTCGCGCCGATCTCGCAGCTGGTGCGCTTTCCGCTGGTGATCGCCGCCCATCCGTCGCTGCCCGCAGCCAATGTGCGCGATCTGGTGGCGCTGGCCAAGGCCAAGCCCGATGGCGTGCGCTATGCCTCGTCGGGCATCGGCAGCCTGAACCAGCTCGCGGCCGAGGCGCTGGCGACCGAAGCCGGGGTGCATATGCTGCATGTGCCGTACAAGGGCGGCGGCCCGGCGGTGCAGGCGGTGTTGTCCAACGAGGTCGATATCTTCTTCAGCAGCTATGCTGCCGTGCAGGCGCATGTGGCGGCGCGCACCATTAAGGTGCTGGGCGTGACCGGCACCAGCCGTTTGCGCCAGCTGCCCCAGGTGCCGACGGTGGCCGAGCAGGGCATCAAGGGTTTCGAGGCATACTCCTGGATCGGCGTGTTCGGCCCGGCGGGCCTGCCGGCGGAGACGGTCGCGCGCATCCATGACGCGCTGGTGGAATCGCTGCGCCAGCCGCGCGTGGTCGATGCGCTGGCCGCGCAAGGCTTCGAGATCGTGGGCGGCAGCCCGGCCCAGCTCGGCAACCTGGTGCGCAACGAGCACGACAAATGGCAGGCGGTGGCGCGCAAGGCCAATATCCAGTTCGAATGACGGCGACCCGCGCGCAGGCGCGCCGCCGCTAGAGACTAAAAGGAAGTCGATGGCAACGGAACCGGAAATGTTCGACCACGCCGTAGTGGTGTGCCCAGACCTCGACGCCGCAGCGCAAGCCTGGCGCCGGCTCGGCTTTACGCTGACGCCGCGCGGCTATCACACGCTCGGATCGCAGAACCACTGCATCATGCTGCGGCGCGACTACATCGAGCTGCTGCACGTCACCGAGCCCACTCCCAGCCGCCAGTACTACTGGGATGCGCAGACGCGCGGCGGCGGTTGCGCGGCGATGTCCTGCAAGAGCGCGGACGCCTTTGCCACGGCGGCACGGCTGCGCGCGTCCGGCTGGCATACCTCGGATCCGATCGAGTTCTCGCGCCCGGTGCGGCTGGACGATGGCAGCGAGCATCCCGCCACCTTCCGCGTGACCGCGCTGGACGATGCGCCGGGCGCGCGCTACTTCGTTTGCGAGCATCGCACGCCGGAGCTGCTGTGGCGGCCCGAGTGGATGTCACACGCCAATGGCGCGCAAAGCATCGCGACCATGTTCCTGGTGGTGGCGCCCGCGCTGGTCGATGCCGCGGCGCGGGCGTATGCGGAACTGACCGGTGGCGAGCTGACGCAGCTGAGCGAGCATGTCTGCAGCCTGGCGCTGGACGACGCCACGCTGGTGGTCAGCACGCCGCAGGCGCTGGCGTCGGCCACCGGGACCGCCTATGTACGGCGCGACCGGCCGGGCTATGCGGCGATCCGCCTGCGCACCAATGACCTGGCCGCGGCGCGCGCCGGCTGGCGCGCGGAGGGCGTGCCGACCCATGACCTGGGCCCGCGCGAGACGCTGGTGCCGGCCGAGGCGGCCAGCGGCGTGCCGCTGCTGTTCGAGCAGCAGGGGTGATACGGGCACTACCGGTTCTTGATCACCAAGTGTGTGCTCCCCTCTCCCGCTTGCGGGAGAGGGGAGCAAATAGCTCAGGCGCTGGCCTTGGCGTGATGCACGCCGGTCGAACCAAAACCGCCCGCGCCGCGCGCGCTGTCCTCGCTGAATTCTTCCACCGTCGAGAACACCGGCCGCAGCACCGGCACGAACATCATCTGTGCGATGCGCTCGCCTGGCTGGATCACGATCGGTTCGGTGCCGGTCGCGTTGCGGTTCCACACGCTGACCATGATCTGGCCCTGGTAGTCGGCATCGATCACACCGATCGAGTTGCCCAGCACCAGGCCTTTCTTGTGGCCCAGCCCCGAGCGCGGCACGATGGTCGCGGCCATGTACGGGTTGCCCATATGCACGGCGATGCCGGCCGGCACCAGCTGCGCGGCGGTGCCCGGGGCGATCGACACGGGCGCGTCGACGCAGGCATGCAGGTCGATGGCGGCGGCCATCTCGCTCTGGTAGGCGGGCAGGCCCCATTCGTTCAGGCGCGCGTCGAGCACCTTGATTTCGACGGTCGGGTTAAGTGTCTGGGTCATGGCAATCCTGTGGGAATTCGGTTCAGCAGCGGCGCATGATACCGGACGCGCCGGCTCAGGCCGCGCCGTCCAGCGCAAACGCTTGCGCCAGCAGCTCGTAGGTACGCAGCCGCGCCGCATAGCTGGCGGTAACGCTCAGCACGATCAGCTCGTCGGCCGCAAACTGCTCGCGCAGCGCTTCCATGCGCGCGGCCACGCGCTCGGGCGTGCCGCAGAGGGTGCGCGGGCGTTCGCGTTCGATCACGAGGCGGTCGCGCTCGGTAGGCGAGAACTCGGCGGCCTGTGTCAGCGACGGGATCGGTGCGTTGACGCCATAGGCCATCTGCAGCCGGCGCAGGTCCACCGCGCGTTCCAGTGCGGCGGCCTCCGCGTCGGTGTCGGCGCAGATCACGAAGATGGCTGCGGCGCTGTACGGCTGCGCATCGTAGCCAGGCGTGAAATCGTTGCGGTATTGCTGCGCCACCAGGTGTCCGGTATGCGCGTTGATGAAGTGGGCGAAGGCAAAGCGCAGGCCCAGTCGGGCCGCCAGCGCACCGCCGTAGTCGCTCGAGCCCAACACCCACAGCTCCGGCTGCGTGTCGATCGCCGGCTGCAGCAGCACGCCCTCGGCCAGGTGGCCGGGCGGCACTTCGCCACGCAGCAGCATGGACAGGTCGCGCACCTGTTCCTCGAACTGCGCGCCGCGGTCGTACTGGCCCATCGCCACGGCCTGCGCGGTGCGCATGTCGCCGCCGGGCGCGCGGCCCACGCCGAGGTCGATCCGGTTGGGGAAGAGGCCTTCGAGGATGCGGAACTGCTCGGCCACCTTGAACGGGCTGTAGTAGGGCAGCATCACGCCGCCCGAGCCCAGCCGGATGCGCTGCGTGACGCTGCCCAGGCGGGCCAGCATCACTTCCGGCGCCGGGTTGCAGACGCCGTGCAGGCCGTGGTGCTCGGCGCACCAGTAGCGGGTGTAGCCGAGCGCGTCGGCCATCTGCGCGAGTTCGACGGTGGCCGCCAGCGCATCGCGTGCGGTGTGTCCTGCGATCACCGGGCTCTGGTCGAGCACCGACAGGCGCAGGCGTGGTTTGCTCCCGGACATGACAGTCTCCGCGATCAGGGGCGCGCGCGCCCGGGCAGGCGCTGGCCGATGGCCGCGACCAGCTGGCGCGCCAGCGACAGCTTGTCGGCGCGCGGCAGGCGCGTCATGCCGGCGGCGTCGAACAGCACGATCTCGTTGTCGTCGAGGCCGAAGGTGTGGTGGCCGATATTGCCGACCAGCAGCGGCACGCCCTTGCGCTGGCGCTTCTGCTCGCCGTACTGCTCCAGGTTCTCGCTCTCGGCGGCGAAACCGACGCAGTAGGGCGCATCGGCGCGCGCGGCGACGGTGGCGAGGATGTCGGGGTTCTGCACAAACTGCAGCGTGGGCGTGTCGGTGTCGTTGGCCTTCTTCAGCTTCTGCTGCGAGACCTCGGCCGGGCGCCAGTCGGCCACCGCGGCCACGGCGACAAAGACATCCACGCCGTGCAGTTGCGCCAGCACCGTGTCATGCATCTGCTGCGCGCTGCGCACGTCGGTGCGCACCACGCCGCGCGGCGTCGGCAGGCCGGTGGGGCCCGCCACCAGCAGCACCTCGGCGCCGGCCTCGCGCGCCGCGCGCGCGATCGAGAAGCCCATCTTGCCCGAGGACAGGTTGGTGATGCCGCGCACCGGGTCGATCGCCTCGAATGTCGGGCCGGCGGTGATCAGCACGCGCTTGCCCTGCAGCGGCTTGGGCTGGAAGAAGGCGATGATGTCGTCGAGCAGTTCCTCCGGCTCCAGCATGCGGCCGTCGCCGACCTCGCCGCAGGCCTGGTCCCCGCTGCCGGGGCCGAGGATGGCCACGCCGTCGGTGCGCAGCTGCGCGGCATTGCGCTGGGTGGCGGGCGCGGCCCACATCTGGCGGTTCATTGCCGGCGCCACCAGCAGCGGGCAGTCGCGCGCAATGCACAGCGTGCTCAGCAGGTCGTCGCACAGGCCGTTGGCCAGGCGCGCCATGAAATCGGTCGAGGCCGGGGCGATGACGATGGCGTCGGCCTCGCGCGAGAGGTCGATGTGGGCCATGTTGTTGTCGATGCGGGCGTCCCACTGCGACAGGAACACTGGGCGGCCCGACAGCGCCTGCATCGTGACCGGCGTGATGAAATGCGTCGCCGCCTCGGTCATCGCCACCTGCACGGTGGCGCCGGCCTTGGTCAGCAGGCGGACCAGTTCGGCCGACTTGTAGCAGGCGATGCCGCCGGTCAGGCCGAGAACGATGTGCTTGCCGCGCAAATCCATGGAAAGGCTCGTCAAAAGGGGTGAATCGGCATGATACCGGCTGGGCGCGGATGGCGTCGGGGCCGCGTTCGCGGCCCCGACGTCACCTGTGAAGGTCAGATGGTACTCAGTGCCGCCGCACCCGCCGCAACTCATCCACGATCAGCAGCACTGCGCCGACCGTGATCGCGCAGTCGGCCACGTTGAAGGCCGGCCAGTGGTAGTTGCGCACGTAGAAGTCCAGGAAGTCGACTACATGGCCGTAGATCACGCGGTCGATCACATTGCCGACCGCGCCGCCCAGGATCAGCGACACCGCGAAGCAGAACATGCGCTGCCCGGTATGGCGGTACAGCAGCCACACGATAAACGCGCCCACCACGATGCCCAGCCCGGTGAAGAACCAGCGCTGCCAGCCGCCGGCGTCGGCCAGGAAGCTGAACGCCGCGCCCTTGTTGTAGACCAGTACCAGGTTGAAGAAGCTCGTTACCGGACGCGATTCACCATAGGTGAAGGTGCGCACGATGACGATCTTGAAGAATTGGTCGAGCACCACCACCAGCAGCGCGAAGGCCAGCCACAGCAGCGGGGTGGTGCTGCTGGCGGCGTTGTTGCTGCGGCGCGCCGGGCGCGACGAACGGGATGAGCGGGACGTGGTCGATGCCATCAGGCATGGCTCCTGTGTTCACCGGCGCCGAACAGGTTGCTGTCGCAGCGCCCGCAAAGGGTGGGGTGGTCCGGGTTGTGGCCGACATCGGCGCGGTAGTGCCAGCAGCGCTCGCACTTGGCGTGCGCCGACGGGGTCACCGTCACCAGCAGGTCGCCGGCCTCAGGCGCGTGCGTGACCTTGGCCGACGAAGTCAGCAGCACGAAGCGCAGGTCGTCGCCCAGGCTCTGCAGCGCTTCCAGCACCGGGCCGCCGGCCTGGATGGTCAGCTCGGCCTGCAGCGACGAGCCGATCTCGCCTTCCACGCGCACGGCTTCGAGCTGCTTGGTGACTTCCGCGCGCACTTCGCGCAACGTGTGCCACTTCTGCAGCAGGTCGTCGGCGCCGTCGTCCACTTCGGGTACCGTGTAGTAGGTGCTGGTGAAGATGGTATCGGCGTGCTCGGTGCCGTGGGCGAACACCTGCCACGCTTCCTCGGCGGTGAACGACAGGAACGGCGCCATCCAGTGCAGCATCGCCTGGGTGATGTGGTACAGCGCGTTCTGCGCCGCGCGGCGGGCCTTCGAATCCAGCGCGGTGGTGTATAGGCGGTCCTTCAGCACGTCTAGGTAGAAGCCACCCAGGTCTTCCGAGCAGAAGGTCTGCAGCTTGGCCACCACCGGGTGGAATTCATAGGCCTCATAGTGCGACAGCACTTCCTTCTGCAGTCGATCGGTCAGCGCCACGGCGTAGCGGTCGATCTCCAGCCATTCGGAGGCCGGCAGCGCGTGCTTCGCGTGGTCGTAGTCGGACAGGTTCGACAGCAGGAAGCGCAGCGTATTGCGGATGCGGCGGTAGCTTTCCACCACGCGCTTGAGGATCTCGTCCGAGATCGACAGCTCGCCCGAGTAGTCGGTCGAGGCCACCCACAGGCGGATGATCTCGGCGCCCATCTTGTTGGTGATGTCCTGCGGCGCCACGGTGTTGCCGACCGACTTGGACATCTTGCGGCCCTCGCCGTCGACGGTGAAGCCGTGCGTCAGCAGCGCCTTGTAGGGCGGCTTGCCGTACAGCATCGACGCCGTCAGCAGCGACGAGTGGAACCAGCCGCGGTGCTGGTCCGAGCCTTCCAGGTACAGGTCGGCCAGGCGGCCATCGGCTGCATCGGCGGCGGGTTCGTACAGGTCGTCGCTGTGCGAGCCGCGGATCACGGTCCAGTGCGTGGTGCCGGAGTCGAACCACACGTCCAGCGTGTCGCGGTTCTTCTCGTACTGGCTGGCTTCGTCGCCCAGCAGCTCGGCCGGGTCCAGCGCCTGCCAGGCCTCGATGCCGTGCTGCTCGACGCGCTTGGCCACTTCCTCAAGCAGCTCGGGCGTGCGCGGGTGCAGCGCGCCGGTTTCCTTATGCACGAAGAAGGCCATCGGCACGCCCCACTGGCGCTGGCGCGACAGCGTCCAGTCCGGGCGGTTGGCGATCATGTTGTGCAGGCGCTGCTTGCCCCAGGCCGGGTAGAACTCGGTCGCGTCGATGCCGGCAAGCGCGGTCTCGCGCAGCGAGGGGCCATTGTCGGCCGGATCCACGTCCATGCCCGCGAACCACTGCGAGGTGGCGCGGTAGATGATCGGCGTCTTGTGGCGCCAGCAGTGCATGTAGCTGTGGGTGTACTTGTGCGAGTTGAACAGGTTGCCCGAGGCCTGCAGCACTTCGACGATCTTGGGGTTGGCATCCCAGATCGACAGCCCGCCAAACAGCGGCAGCGTGCCGGCGTAGATGCCGTTGCCCATCACCGGGCTGATGATGTCCGAGTCGGGCATGCCGTGCGCCTTGCACGACTGGAAGTCTTCCACGCCGTAGGCGGGCGCCGAGTGCACGATGCCCGAACCGGTGTCGGTGGTGACGTAGTCGCCCAGGTAGACCGGCGACAGGCGGTCATAGCCGGCATCCATCTTGGCCAGCGGATGGTGGAAGCGGATCTCCGACAGCGCCGCGCCGGTGGTGGTGGCCACGACCTTGCCTTCCAGGCCGTAGATCTTGAGTTGTTCTTCGACGCGCTCGGTCGCCAGGATCAGGTAGCCGCGCGGCGTGTCCACCAGCGCATACTCCACCTCGGGGTTCACGTTCAACGCCTGGTTGCTCGGGATGGTCCACGGCGTGGTGGTCCAGATCACGATCCAGCCCGCCGTGCCGTCGAGCTGGTCGAACGGCACCTTGAAGGCGTGGGCCAGCTTGTCGGCTTCAGCGAACGGGAAGCCCACGTCGACCGACAGGTCGACCTTGTCCTTGTACTCGACCTCCGCTTCGGCCAGCGCCGAGCCGCAGTCGAAGCACCAGTTCACCGGCTTCAGGCCGCGGAACACATAGCCCTTCTCCATGATCTTGCCGAGCGCGCGCAACTCGTCCGCCTCGTTGCTGTAGTTCATGGTCAGGTAGGGGTGGTCCCAGTCACCCAGCACGCCCAGGCGCTCGAAGTCCACCATCTGGCGCTTGATCTGCTCGGTCGCGTACGCGCGCGCCTTGGCCTGGACCTCCTGCACCGGCAGGCCCTTGCCGAACTGCTTCTCGATCTGGATCTCGATCGGCATGCCGTGGCAGTCCCAGCCCGGCACGTAGACGGCGTCGAGCCCGTTCAGGCCGCGCGCCTTGATGATCATGTCCTTGAGCACCTTGTTGACGGCGTGGCCGATATGGATATCGCCGTTGGCATACGGGGGGCCGTCGTGCAGCACGAACTTCTTCGCACCCTTGCGCGCCGCGCGGATCTTCTTGTAGATCTGCTTGTCCTGCCACTGCTTGACCCACTGCGGCTCGCGCTTGGGCAGGTCGCCACGCATCGGGAAGGGCGTGTCGAGCAGGTTGACGGGGTATTTGTTTTTCTCGGGCTTGGCGCGTTTGTCGTCGGACATTTCGATTCTCGGAGCAATTCGGTTGGCGCGCGGCCGGCGACAGGCCGGCGGGCGCGCGTGAAGACTGGTGCAGGCGGCATACGAACCGGGGCCCGCGCAACAGCGTCGCGTGGGCGGGCGCCGGCCGCTAGCTAATTCGGTCGGTGGCGGAGGTGGCGAAGTCGCGGCCGCCCGCGCCTTCGGCCGCGCCCGGCGCGGTCAGGCCAAAGAAGGCGCGCGCGTCGGCGCTGTCCTTGGCGATCGCGGCGGTCAGTTCTTCCAGGCTGTCGAAGCGTGCCTCGTCGCGCAGCTTCTTCATGAACTCCACCCGCACCAGCTTGCCGTACAGGCTTTCATTGAAGTCGAACAGGTGGACTTCCAGCAGCACCCGGCCGGCGTCCTCGATGGTGGGGCGCACGCCGATGCTGGCCACACCCGGCAGCGGGTGGTCGGCAATACCGTGCACCTGTACCACGAAAATGCCGTTGACCGCGGGGCGCTTGTGCGAGATGCGCAGGTTCAGCGTCGGGAAACCCAGGTCGCGGCCCAGCTTGCGGCCGTGGATCACGTGGCCGCTGATGGCATAGCCGTGGCCCAGCAGGCGCCGCGCGTGCTCCAGGTCGCCGTCGGCCAGCGCCTGGCGCACCGCCGAGCTGGAGATGCGGATGCCGCCTTCGGACACCGAGCCCATCTGTTCGACATCGAAGCCATAGCGGCGGCCCGCTTCCTGCAGGTAGGCAACGTCGCCGGCGCGCCTGGCGCCGAAGCGGAAATCGTCGCCGACCAGCACCCAGCGCGCATGCAGTCCGTGCCACAGCACGTTCTCCACGAATTCTTGCGGCGACTGGCCGGCAAAGTGGGCGTTGAAATGCTCCACCACCACGCGGTCCACGCCGTTGCGGCGCAGGCTTTCCAGCTTGTCGCGCAGCAGCGCGATGCGGGTGGGGGCCTTGTCCGGGGTGAAGAACTCGCGCGGATGCGGCTCGAAGGTCATCACGCACAGCGGCAGGCCGCGCGCGTCGGCGGCCGCGCGCGCACGTGCGAGCAGCGACTGGTGGCCGCGATGCACACCGTCGAAATTGCCGATGGTGAGCGCGCAGGGCGCCCGGCTTTCGGCGTTGGGCAGGCCGCGGAAGACTTTCACGGGGACGGCGGGAATCGTTTCAGGTAAAGCGAGCATTATAAGGCGAATGGGTCGGCTTGCCGCTCCTGCCGCCAGTGCCCGGCGCCGTACTGCTGTTTTTGTGCCGCAACCGGCCCTCGCGGCATGGCGCGATGCTGCAAAAGCCGGCATGATATGCGTCACCTCGGCGTAACCTAAGCATCACTCCAGGAAGGAAGGCCAAAACCCGCTATTTTCGACCCCCGCCGATCTCTTGCTAATCCCTGTTACCCGCCCATTCCAAGCCCGCCTCACTTGACCGCGCCGCCCAACCGGTTCTTTTCCCGGCTCCTGCCCCGAATTCTGCCCCAGGCGACCGCCCAGCTCGACGTCGAAACGCGCGCCAAGCTGATGGCCATCGTGCACAAGAACTCGCCGACGGCGATCGTCGCCTCGGTGCTGCTGCCTGCGCTGACCGCCCTCGGATTCTGGGATGACGTGAGCCATGCTGCCTTGCTGGGCTGGTGCGTGGTGATGCTGTTACTGACTGCCGGCGGCCTGTGGTTCTACTACGGCTACCAGCGCGACAGCGCCTCGATGAGCCGCTCCGCGCACACGCGCAAGTGGTGGAACAATATGCGCGCGGTCGCGTTCCTGACCGGCGTGACCTGGGGCAGCTCGGCGCTGCTGCATCTGTATACAGGCTCGGCGGTGTTCTCCAGCGTGCTGTACCTGCTGACACTGGGGGTGATCGCGGGCGGCGCGGTGTCGCAGGCGCCGGTGCCGTCCAACCTGGTCTACGCCGGAGTGCCGATCCTGGTGCCCAATATCCTGATGGCGGAGTTCGCCTTCCCCGGCCATGGCGCCTACGTGCAGGGGCTGCTGGTGATCTATGCGCTGATGCTGTCGCGCCATGCCTTCAACCTGCAGGTCACGCTGGTGCGCGCGATTCAGCTCGAAGGCGACAGCCGCCGCCTGGCCAAGCAGTTCCAGGAAGAGAAGGAGCGCGCGCTGCATGCCAGCGAGGAAAAGTCGCGCTTCCTGGCCGCCGCCAGCCATGACCTGCGCCAGCCGGTGCATGCGCTGGTGATGCTGGTGGAGGCGCTGCGCGCGCGCAACCAGTCGTCGGCGCTGCATCCGCTGGTGGAGCAGGTGGCGGCCGGCACCCAGACCATCGACCTGCTGTTCCGCTCGCTGCTGGACCTGTCCAAGCTGGAAGGGCGCAAGGTGCTGCCGACGCTGGAGCCGTGCGAGCTCGGCGCGCTGATCCGCGACGTGATGAGCCAGTTTGCCGCCGATGCGCGCGAAAGCGGCCTGACGCTGACGCCGCGCGTGCCCGACGAGTTGTACGCGATGGCCGAGCCGGTGCTGCTGCGCCGCGCGCTGTTCAACCTGGTGCAGAACGCGCTGCGCTACACCCAGCGCGGCGGCGTGCTGGTGACCGCGCGTCAGCGCCGCAAGCATGTGCGGCTGGAAGTGTGGGATACGGGGGCCGGCGTCACGCCCGAGCACCTGCCGGAAATCTTCTCGCCCTACTACCAGGTCAACAACCCGCAGCGCGACCCGTCGCAGGGTCTGGGCCTGGGCCTGGCGATCTTCAAGGAGTGCGTGCGGCTGATGCGCGGCACCTATGGCGTGCGCTCGGTGCCGGGCAAGGGCTCGGTGTTCTGGTTCGCGCTGGCGCCGGTGCCGGCCGAGACCGTGGCCAGCGTGCGCGAGATGCGCGCCATGGCGCAGGCCGAGGAAGCCAAGCCCGATCGCCTGCAGGGCACGGTGCTGGTGGTCGACGACGACAGCCAGATCCGCAAGGCCTGGATCGCGCTGATGGAAGCATGGGGCATCCGCGTGGCCTGCGCCGCGCACGGCGCCGAGGCCGACAAGCTGTTCGCGAAGGGCCTGCGCCCGGACATCATCTTCTGCGACCTGCGCCTGCCGGGCAGTGAAAACGGGCTGGACTTGCTGGAGCGCTGGCAGAACACGCAGCCGCAGGCGCGCAGCGCGCTGCTGACCGGCGACCTGAAATCGGCCGCGCTGGCGGCGGCGGAAGAGGCGGGGTATTTCGTGTTGCCAAAGCCGGTGGACCCGGCTTCGCTGCGCGTGCTGCTGCGCCGCTGGCTGCGCCCGGCGTAGGAGGGGGAGGCGAAAGCGCCGGCGATGCCGGCGCCGCTGATGCTTACTGCCGCAGGCGGAAGCGTTCCATCCGCGACATCACCTGCATGCGCGTACGCACGCCCAGGCGCTGCAGGATGGCCGACACGTGTTCCTTGACCGTGTTCTCGGTCAGTCCTAGCCGGCGCGCGATCACCTTGTTCGGCAGTCCTTCCAGCACCAGCGCCAGCACCGAGCCCTGGCGCGGCGTCAGGCCGAGCTCGGCCGGCGTGACCGGAATGCCGTGCGCGGGGCCGAACGACTGCGCGTGCCCGTTCAGCGCTTCATCGGAAGGGAAGGAGGTGTCGCCCGCCAGCACCTTGCGCACCGCCGCAGTAAAGGCGTTGGCGTCCAGGTGCTTGCCGACGAAGCCGCAGGCCGACAGCGCGCGGGCGCGCCCCACGATCTCCGGCGTGGCCTCGGCGGACATGAAGATAAAGCGCGCGCCGGGGATCACGGTCTTGAACGACTGCATGGCATCGAAGCCGGTGCCGTCGTTCAGCCAGATATCTAGCAGCACGATGTCGGGGCGAAGCCCCTCTTGCAAGCTAGCCAGGGCTTCGCGGGCACTGCCGGCGGCGTGTACCGCCACATCGGGCATTACTTCGGCGAGGAACGCCGTAGTGCCGGACAAAGCCATGGGATGATCATCGACCACCAACAACGTCGGTGCAGCGTTCGACATGCGAATTCCCGTCTAATTTCCCGTTTCGTCCTTGTTGTCACCAGCTCTACGCGAGCACTGTGTCGTGCACAGGATTGGCGCGTGGACGTAGGGCCCACTCTAGCAGAGGGGGCGAAGCGTCACAATCCATCAATCGGGGGTATACGGCGTCGCCGCCACATGTTAGAGGCATCGCGTCCTTTCCGAATCTCGTGAATTAAGTACGTAATGGGTTAGCTTTACCGGAGTTTAGCGCCTTGCCTTGGTAGAATTGCGCGATGAAAAAAATTGTCATCTTGATTTCCGGGCGGGGCTCCAATATGGAAGCCATCGTCCGAGCCTGCGCGGGAGGCGGCTGGCCCGCCCGCGTGGCAGCGGTCCTGTCCAACCGGCCGGATGCCGCCGGGCTGCGGTTCGCGCAGCAGCAAGGCATCGAAACCGGGGTCGTCGACCATCGCCAGTACCCTGACCGCGCCGCCTTCGACGCGGCACTGGCCGAGGCCATCGACGGTTACGCGCCCGACCTGGTGGTGCTGGCGGGCTTCATGCGGATCCTGACCCCCGGCTTCGTCGACCGCTACGCGGGCCGGCTGTTCAATATCCATCCGTCGCTGCTGCCCTGTTTCCCGGGGCTGAACACCCACAAGCAGGCGCTGGACGCCGGCGTCAAGCTGCACGGCGCCACCGTGCATTTCGTCACCCCCGAACTGGACCACGGCCCGATCGTGATCCAGGCCGCGCTGGACGTACGGCCGACGGATACGCCCGAGAGCCTGGCCGAGCGCCTGCTCGAATGCGAGCATTTGATCTATCCGCGCGCCGTGCAATGGTTTGTCGAAGACCGCCTGGAACTGCAGGACGGCGTAGTCAACGTTATCAACCCGGCCGAGCCGCAATTGCTGATGGCCATCTCCGCCAGTCCCCGGGCGGAAGGAGTCAAGGCATGAGTCGCAACGAGGCAGGTACCCGAACCAACCGCAGCGAGGGGCGCGCCCCCGTCCGCAGCAAGGGCAAGGGCAGCCCCATCCGCAAGCCGGCCAATGCCGGCCGCGATGGCGCGCCGCGCATCCACGGCGGGTTGCATGCCACCCATATCCAGCATATCGACCGCCTTCTCGGCAAAGTGATGCTGTTCGCCCGCCCGGCCGATGCCGTGGTGAGCTACTACTTCCGCGAGAACAGCAAGCTCGGCCACCGCGAGCGCGGCATCATCGCCGAGGCGATCTACGCCGTGCTGCGCCGGCGCGTCGAGTTTGCGCAGTTTGCCGAAAGCGGCACGGGCGCGACCTCGCGCCGGCTGGCGCTGCTGGGCCTGGCCGCCACGCTTGGGCGCGACGTGCTGTCGCCGTTCCTGTATCCCGAAGAGGCCGAATGGCTGGACCGGCTGACCACGATCGAGCGCTCGAGCCTGGCGCCGCGCGTACGCACCAACCTGCCCGAATGGCTGTACAACGAACTGGTGCGCCAGCATGGCGAGGCCTTTACCGCGGCGCTGGGTGATGCCTGGCTGCGCCCGGCCCCGCTGGACCTGCGCGTCAACCTGGCCAAGACCAGCCGTGAGGCGGCGCTGGCCGAACTGCAGGCCGCCGGTCTGGGCGCCGAGCCCACGCCGATGGCGCCGGCCGGCATTCGCATGACCGGCAAGCCGGCGCTGAACCAGCTGCCGATCTTCGTCAACGGCCTGGTCGAAGTGCAGGACGAGGGCAGCCAGCTGCTGTGCAACCTGGTGGCACCCAAGCGCGGCGAGATGGTGGTCGACTTCTGCGCGGGCGCGGGCGGCAAGACGCTGGCCCTGGGCGCGGCGATGCGCTCGACTGGCCGGCTCTATGCATTCGACGTCTCGGAGAAGCGCCTGGCCAACTTGAAGCCGCGGCTGGCGCGCAGCGGGCTGTCCAACGTCCATCCGGTGCTGATCGACTCCGAGCGTGACGCCAAGATCAAGCGCCTGGCCGGCAAGGCCGACCGGGTGCTGGTGGATGCCCCGTGCAGCGGGCTGGGCACGCTGCGGCGCAACCCCGACCTGAAGTGGCGCCAGACGCCCGAATCGGTGCTGGAACTGACCGCCAAGCAGAGCGCGATCCTGGATTCGGCCGCGCGCCTGGTCAAGGGCGGCGGCCGCGTGGTCTACGCGACCTGCAGTGTGCTGGAAGCCGAAAACGAAGCGATCGTGCGCGATTTCCTTGCCGCGCACCCCAACTTCCGGCTCGTGCCAGCCAGCGAAGTCATGGCCGAGCAGAAGATCGAAGTACCAGGGTTGCCGGCAGATAGCGGCATGTTTGCACTCTTTCCGCACCTGCACCAGACCGACGGCTTCTTCGCCGCGGTGCTGGAACGCACCAGCTGAAGCGCGCGTGGCCGCCCGCTAGCTTGCGGGCGGCCGGCCTGCGCCAACCCCTGAATTTTCCATGAACGGTGAAACCCTGTCCGACCTGGGGGGCGGCCTGAAAGCCTCCCATTCGATGTTCGGCAAGATGCTGGACGACCTGATCCGCGACGCAGGCGGCCCAGGCTTCTTCTGGCAGCTGCTGGTGCTGGCCGGCTGCCTGCTGGTGGCCTGGCCGCTGGCGCGCTATGTGGTGCGGCGGCTCGAAGCCCGCTACGAAAGCTCCAGCTTCTCGGTGCGCTTTGCCGCCGCCAGCCTGGAGCGGGCTATGTTCCCGCTGGCCGGCTGGGTGCTGGTGATGATCGCCCGTTTCGCGCTGGAGCCGCTGATCCCGATCAGCGTGCTGCGCCTGGCACTGGTGCCGCTGTTCGGCATCACCGCGCTGAACTTCACCTTCTATATCCTGCGCCGGGTGATGTCGGGCAGCGGGCAGCTGCACGGCATGCTGCTGCTGGTGGAGAAGGTGCTGACCACGCTGGTGTGGGTCGGCATGGCGCTCTATGTGCTGGGCGTGCTGTCGGACGTGGTCGGGTGGATGGAGGCCGTGCGCTTCTCGATCGGCGGCAAGCAGAAGATCAGCCTGGCCGACACGCTGATGGCGGGGGTCTGGATCCTGCTGACGGTGCTGGTGGCGATGTGGTTCGGCTCGTGGCTGGAAGAGCGGCTGATGCGCTCGGCCAGCCTCGACGTCAACCTGAAGGTGGTGCTGACGCGCATCTCCAAGGCCTTGCTACTGCTGGTGTCGCTGCTGCTGAGCCTGTCGCTGGTGGGCATCGACCTGACCGTCTTGTCGGTGTTCGGCGGTGCGCTGGGCGTGGGCCTGGGCCTGGGTTTGCAGAAGATCGCCAGCAACTACATCTCCGGCTTCATCATCCTGCTGGACCGCTCGGTCAAGCTGGGTGACCAGATCACGGTGGACAAGTACACCGGCATCGTGTCGCAGATCCGCACCCGCTACACCGTGGTGCGCAATGGCGACGGCGAGACGCTGGTGCCGAACGAGCAACTGGTGGCCCAGTCGGTGCAGAACCATTCGTTCTCGAATACCAATGTGCGCGTGGCGACACGCGTGCAGGCCGACTACAGCGCCGACCCGGAAAACGTGATCGCGCTGCTGACCGCCTGCGTGCGCGACCTGCCGCGTGTGCTGCCGGACCCGGAGCCAGCCGCCTTCCTGGTGATGTTCGCCGACAGCGGCATCGAGTACGAGGTTGCGGTCTATATCGCCGACCCGCAGAACGGCAAGCTGGGCGTGCAATCGGCGATGAACCGCGCGATCTGGCGCACGCTGCGCGACCACGGTATCTCGATCCCGTATCCGCAGCGCGAGGTGAGGGTGCTGGGCGATACGCCGCTGCCCGGCATGGCCGCCGCCGCACGGCCAGCCGAACTGCCCGAAGCCGCGAATGCACCTTAGGCGTCACTAACGCCGCATCGACCTTGGGCGGGCGCCGCATGCGCCACCCCAAGGAACGAAAAGCGTTGTGCCCCGTCCAAATCCGGGTAACAGCGTATGCATGCAACTTCGGCGATCCGGTAGAATGCCGGGTTGTCGCGGGTTGCGCGTATCCCGCTCCCCACATCAGACACAGCCGCCAGATTGCAGCGGCTCGTACCTTGTCCCGCCAGCCACGGCCGGCGCCAGACTCGTGTGCCAGGGAGCCCGGAGCGACTTCGGGCCGGCGGCACGCGCCAGACAGCTATCGCAATCAATAGATTCGCAGCTATTTTTTCTGCGCGTTGTGTGCACCGGCCATCCGCCGGCCCGCACGGGAAAGTCCCTGTTTAACCGACGGAGAACAGTTTGTTCGACATTATTCTTGACTGGGCCGCCAACGGCCTTGCCAACTGGACCTGGTGGGAGATCGTCATCTACACGCTCGTGATGACGCATATCACGATCGCCGGCGTCACCATCTTCCTGCACCGCTGCATGGCGCACCGGTCGCTGGATCTGCACCCGATTGCCCAACACTTCTTCCGCTTCTGGCTGTGGCTGACCACCGGCATGGTCACGCGCGAATGGACCGCCATCCATCGCAAGCACCACGCCAAGTGCGAAACGGAAGACGATCCGCACAGCCCGCAGACCCGCGGCATCCGCAAGGTGCTGCTGGAAGGCGCCGAGCTGTATCGCGCCGAAGCCAAGAACAAGGAAACCATCGCCAAGTTCAGCCATGGCTGCCCCAACGACTGGATCGAGCGCAACGTATATTCGCGCTTCACCTGGCAGGGCGCGGGCCTGATGCTGATCATCGACCTGGCGCTGTTCGGCGTGATCGGCATGTCCGTGTGGGCGGTGCAGATGCTGTGGATCCCGATCCATGCCGCCGGCATCATCAATGGCCTGGGCCACTGGTGGGGTTATCGCAACTACGATTGCGAAGACGCATCGACCAACGTGTCGCCGTGGGGCCTGATCATCGGCGGCGAAGAGCTGCACAACAACCACCACACCTACCCGACCTCGGCCAAGTTCTCGATCAAGTGGTATGAGTTCGACGTGGGCTGGGGCTATATACGCGCGATGCAGGCGGTGGGCCTGGCCAAGGTCAAGAAGACCCCGCCCAAGGCCCGCCTGGTGGAAGCCCGCCCGGTCGACCACAACACGCTGGAAGCCATCATCGCCAACCGCTATGACGTGATGGCGCGCTATGCCAAGGCCGTCAAGGGCGCGTTCCGCCAGGAACTGGACAAGCTCAAGGAAGGCGGCGTGGCCGAGTACCGCAGCTTCAAGCCCGCCAGCAAGTGGTTCCACCGCGAGGAAACCAAGCTGGCCGCGACCCAGCGCGAGCAGCTCGCCAGCATCGTCGAACAGAACAAGGCGCTGCAGACCTTCGTGGAAATGCGCCGTGAGCTGGCCGCCATCTGGGGCCGTTCCAACCTGACGCGCGAGCAGCTGCTGCAGCAGCTGCAGGCCTGGTGCCACCGCGCCGAGGCCAGTGGCATCCAGGCGCTGCACGATTTCTCGCTGCGCCTGCGCCGCTACGCCTGATACAATTCGGCCGCGCCGTATGGTTTGACAAAGCCCCGCCCATGGCGGGGCTTTTGTTTTAGATAAACTCCCCCATGTTCTGGCCGGCCGCACCGCTTGTTGGCGGAGGTTTAGAGGAGTACCGGAGATGACCCCACAATCGATCAAGACCGTTGAGTTCGAGAAACCGAACCTGGCGGATGCCGAAAACGCCACTGGCACCAGCTGCGTGGCCCATGCCTGGGCCAAGGTGCCGCCGGTGCTGACGCCCGACGAGCGCCAGGCACTGAAGGCGCGTATCCGCCGCTTGCTGAAGGAACGCAACGCGGTGCTGGTGGCGCACTATTACGTCGACGCCGACCTGCAGGACCTGGCGGAAGAAACCGGCGGCTGCGTCTCCGATTCGCTGGAAATGGCCCGCTTCGGGCGCGACCACGAGGCCAAGACCCTGGTGGTGGCCGGCGTGCGCTTCATGGGCGAGACCGCCAAGATCCTCAGTCCCGAGAAGACCGTGCTGATGCCGGACCTGGACGCGACCTGCTCGCTCGACCTGGGCTGCCCGGCCGACGAATTTGCCGCGTTCTGCGATGCGCACCCGGACCGCACCGTGGTCGTCTACGCCAACACCAGCGCCGCGGTGAAGGCGCGCGCGGACTGGATGGTGACCTCCAGCATCGGCCTGAAGATCGTCGAGCACCTGCACGCGCAGGGCAAGAAGATCCTGTGGGCCCCGGACAAGCACCTGGGTAGCTATATCCAGAAGCAGACGGGCGCCGACATGCTGCTGTGGCAGGGCTCGTGCCTGGTGCACGACGAGTTCAAGGGCATCGAGCTGGACCTGCTGCGCCGTGAATTCCCCAACGCCAAGATCCTGGTGCACCCGGAATCGCCGGAAAACGTGGTGGCGCAGGCCGACGTGGTCGGCTCGACCTCGCAGCTGATCGAGGCCGCGCAGAAGCTGGACGCGACCGAGTTCATCGTCGCCACCGACAACGGCATCCTGCACAAGATGCGCATGGCCGCACCGGGCAAGCACTTCATCGAAGCGCCCACGGCCGGCAACAGCGCCACCTGCAAGAGCTGCGCGCACTGCCCGTGGATGGCGATGAACGCGCTCACCAACCTGGCCGAGGTGCTGGAAACCGGCCGCAACGAGATCCATGTCGACCCGGCAATCGGCGCCAAGGCGGTGACCTGCATCAACCGCATGCTCGACTTCGCCGCCGCGCAGAAGCGCAACGTGCGTCCGTCGTCCGACCTGGCCAAGGAACAGGCCCTGTTCCAGGGGATCGGCCCGGCATGAGCGTGAATCCTATTTTCGACAGCTACGGCCCGGCGCTGCAGGCAGCGCTGCAAGCCAACGTGCAGGCCGCCATCGCGGAGGACGTTGGCAGCGGCGACCTGACCGGCCTGCTGGTGCCCGCAGGCAAGGCCGCCCGCGCGCGCGTGATCGTGCGTGAGTCGGCGGTGCTGTGCGGTCAGCCGTGGTTCGATGCCTGCATGCGCGCGGTCGATCCGGCGCTGGAAGTGCGCTGGCTGCAGAAGGAAGGCGCACGCATGGCGCCGGACTCGGTGGTGTGCGAGATCAACGGCCCGGCGCGCTCGCTGCTGACGGCCGAGCGCCCGTCGCTCAATTTCCTGCAACTGCTGTCCGGCGTGGCCACCGCCACGCGCCGCTATGCCGACCTGATCGCCGGCACCCGCGCGCGCGTGCTGGACACGCGCAAGACGCTGCCCGGCCTGCGCCTGGCGCAGAAGTACGCGGTGCGCATCGGCGGCGGCGAGAATCAGCGCCTGGCGCTGTACGACGGCATCCTGATCAAGGAGAACCATATCGCCGCGGCCGGCAGCATTACCGCCGCGATGCAGGCGGCGCTGGCGCTCGATACCGATGCGCCGGTGCAGATCGAGGTGGAATTGCTGGTCGAACTGGAAGAAGCGCTGGCGGCCGGTGCGAAGTCGGTCCTGATCGACAACTTCACCGTGCCGATGATGCAGGACGCGGTCAAGCTCAACCAGGGCAGGGCGCTGCTGGAAGTGTCGGGCGGCGTCAATGCCGACACCATCCGCACCTTTGCCGAGACCGGCGTGGACCGCATCTCGGTCGGCGCGCTGACCAAGGACGTGCGCGCGACGGACTATTCGTTGCGGATCATCGGCTGAGCTGCCAGTCACGCGGCAAAGAAAAACGGGGTGGGGCCAAAAGGCACCACCCCGTTTTTTCTTGCTGTCTGCCGGGCGTTACCGCTTGCGTACGGCCGGCGGCTGCATCACCGTCGGCAACGCCTTCGGTAGCGACTCCGGATAATCCCGGCTGAAATGCAGGCCGCGGCTTTCATGGCGCGAATAGGCGCTGTCCACGATCAGCGACGCAACTTCGACCAGGTTGCGTAGCTCCAGCAGGTCGCTGGTGACGCGGAAGTTGGCGTAGTACTCGGCGATCTCCTCGCGCAGCAGGCCGATACGGTGCTGGGCGCGCTCCAGCCGCTTGCTGGTGCGCACGATGCCGACGTAGTTCCACATCATGCGGCGCAACTCGTCCCAGTTGTGCGACACCACCACTTCCTCGTCGGCATCGGAGACGCGGCTCTCATCCCACGCGGGCAGCGTGATATCCGGCCGGCCGGCCTTGTCTTGGGAGGCGATGTCGGCCGCGGCAGCGCGCCCGATCACCATGCATTCCAGTAGCGAGTTGGAGGCCAGCCGGTTGGCGCCGTGCAGGCCGGTGCAGGCGGTCTCACCCACGGCGTACAGGTTGCCGACATCGGTGCGGCCCGCGGTGTCGGTGACCACGCCGCCGCAGGTGTAGTGCGCGGCCGGCACCACGGGAATCGGCTCGCGCGTGATGTCGATGCCGAGCTCCAGGCAGCGTGCGTGGATGGTCGGGAAGTGGTCCTTCAGGAAGGCCTCGGGCTGGTGCGTGATATCCAGGTACACGCAGTCCAGGCCGCGCTTCTTCATCTCGAAGTCGATCGCGCGCGCCACCACGTCGCGTGGAGCCAGTTCGGCGCGCGGATCGTGCTCGGGCATGAAGCGCGTGCCGTCGGGCAGCTTGAGCAGGCCGCCTTCGCCGCGCACTGCCTCGGAGATCAGGAAGGATTTGGCGTAAGGGTGGTACAGGCAGGTCGGGTGGAACTGGATGAACTCCATGTTCGACACCCGGCAGCCGGCCCGCCACGCCATGGCGATGCCGTCGCCGGTCGCCGTGTCCGGATTGGTGGTGTACAGGTAGACCTTGCCCGCGCCGCCCGCGGCCAGCACGGTATGCGTGGCGGTGATCGTGTGCACCGCGCCGGTCCTGTCATCCAGCACATACAGTCCGTAGCAGCGGTTGCCCGGCAGCCCCAGCTTGCGCGATGTGATCACGTCGATCGCGAAGTGGTCTTCCAGGAAGGTGATGTTCGGGTGCCGGGTCGCCTGCTCCAGCAGCGTGCTGACCACGGCGTGGCCGGTGGCATCCGCGGCGTGGATGATGCGCCGGCGGCTGTGGCCGCCTTCGCGCGTCAGGTGGAATCCGAGCTCGGCCCGGTCGTCGCGCGTGAACGGCACGCCGCGGTCGATCAGCCACTGGATCGCCTCGCGCCCGTGCTCCACGATAAAGCGCGTTGCCTCTTCGTCGCACAGGCCTGCGCCGGCGACGAGCGTGTCCTGCGTGTGCTCGTCATGGCTGTCGCCGGAATCCAGCACGGCGGCGATGCCGCCCTGCGCCCAATCGCTGGCGCCCTGGGTCATGGCGCGCTTGCTGAGGATGACCACCCGGTGGGTGTCGGCCAGTTGCAGCGCGACCGTAAGGCCGGCCAGACCGCTGCCGACGATGGCGACGTCGAAATTCATGGTGCGGAGTGCGCTGGGGGGCGCCAGGCAAAAAGGAGGAAACGGGAAAGTCTACACCTGAAGCGCCATCCCACGCATCAGCGCGTCGCGTGGGGGTGGGCGCTTATCGCCCCGTGGGCATGCGTGCCGCGCCGGGGCTTGCCTGCGCGGCGCGCAGGCAACAAAAAGCCCCGCGACATGGCGGGGCTTTCTGGCGGGATCCCGGATCAATTACTTGATCTTGGTTTCCTTGTAAGCGACGTGCTTGCGGGCGACGGGATCGAACTTCATGATCTCCATCTTTTCCGGCATGGTGCGCTTGTTCTTGGTGGTCGTGTAGAAATGACCCGTGCCTGCGGTCGATTCCAGCTTGATCTTGTCGCGTCCGCCTTTGCTTGCCATGATGTGCTCCTAATTAGACTTCGCCGCGTGCGCGCAGGTCGGCGAGCACGGAGTCGATGCCTTTCTTGTCGATCAGGCGCAGGCCGGCGTTCGAGACGCGCAGGCTCACCCAGCGGTTTTCGGATTCAACGAAGAAACGACGATTCTGCAGGTTGGGCAGAAAACGGCGCTTGGTCTTGTTGTTTGCGTGGGAAACGTTGTTGCCGACCATCGGCGCTTTCCCGGTCACTTGACAGACGCGTGCCATGAAGCACTCCTAAATCTTCTATTCGTGGACAATGTTCGCAACAGATCAACAAAAGGCGCGCGGGCCCGGACTGCAGCGGTTGAGACTTCAGCAAAACGGGCATTATAGACCGGATTCCTCCGCCGAATCAATGCCTTCTGTGCTTTTGCCTCATCAGGTGTTGCGCCGTGCCGTGTGCATCACAAGCCCGGCAGCCGCTCGCAGCTTTGGGCCAGGGAGCGGATTTCCTGCCCGGCGACGATGAAATGGTCAAGCAGCCGTACGTCGATCAGGTCCAGCGTGCGTGCCAGCTCGTGGGTCAGGCGGACGTCACTCTGGCTGGGGGCGGCGGTGCCGGAAGGGTGGTTGCCACGATTACGCCGGCGGCATTATGCACCAGCGCCTGGCGCGCCACCTCTCGCGGATAGACGGCGGTGCGCGTCAGCGTGCCGCGAAACAGCTGCCTCGCTGGCGATCATGCGGTTCTGCGGGTCCAGGAACAGGCACAGGAAAACTTCGTGCGGCAGGGACGCCAGCGTCAGGCGCAGGTAGTTGTGCACCGCCGCGGGTGAATTGAAGCCCGTGGGCAGCCGCAGCGACTCCGCCAGTGCGCGCCGCGCCAGTTCCGGGATGGCCTGAAGCTGTGCATGTTTGGCGGCGCCCATGCCCTTGACCCCCGCCAGGGCGCGCGCCTCTGCCGCGAACAGGGCGGTCAGGGAGCCGAAGCGGTGCATCAGCTCGCGTGCGAGGTCCACGGCACTCTTGCCGGCCGCGCCCACGCGCAGGAAGACGGCTAGCAGCTCGGCATCGGAAAGGGCGGCGGCGCCGCATTCAAGCAGTTTCTCGCGCGGCCGCTCGCAGGCGGGCCAGTTGGCAATAGCCTTGGGCAGTCCTCCCGGTGGATTCCCGCCGTAAAAGAGTGTGGCAACGGTACGGAAGGGCCGGGAAACTGTCCGGAAAGGGTCCGGAAAGGGTCCGGAAAGGGTCCGGAAAGGGTCCGGAAAGGGTCCGGAAAGGGTCCGGCCGGGCCCAAGGCGGCGGTCGATGGGCCAGTCGAATACAATACGGGTTGTTGACCGGTTGATCCCCCATGAATTTGCAAACTTTCGCGTCGGAAGCCGACGGCGGCACGGCTGGCCGCAAGACTGTCCAGGCCGACTCATTCCTGACCCTGCACTACAGCATCGCGCTCGAGAACGGCACCGAGATCGTCAGCACGTTCGAGGACAAGCCCGCCACGCTGCTGCTCGGCCAGGGCCAGCTCGCGCCCACGCTGGAGCAGGCCCTGCTGGGCATGCCCGAGGGCGAGCGCATGACCTACCGGCTGGCGCCGGAGCAGGCCTTCGGGCCGCGCAACCCGGACCTGTTGCAGTGGGTGTCGCTGGCCACGCTGCGCGAGAACAGCTCCTTTGAAGAGGACTACAACCCCGGCGACCTGGTTGAATTCAACGCGCCCGGCGGCGGCAAGTACGCAGGCGTGCTGAAGGAGTTCGGCGACACCGCGGCGCTGTTCGACTTCAACCATCCGCTGGCCGGGCAGACCATCCTGTTCGACGTGCAGCTGATTGGCGTGCTTTGATCGCGACCCACGTGTGCCGAACCTGTCCTGATACCGCAGCATGCCTGACCTGACCACCGCCCCCGACGTAGAAATCCTGATGGCACAGCCGCGCGGCTTCTGCGCCGGCGTCGACCGCGCCATCGAGATCGTCGAGCGGGCGCTCGATCGCTTCGGCGCGCCGATCTACGTGCGCCACGAAATCGTCCACAACGCCTATGTGGTGGCCGACCTGCGCCGCAAGGGCGCGGTGTTCGTGCGCGAACTCGACGAGGTGCCCGCCGGCGCTACCGTCATCTTCAGCGCCCACGGCGTGTCGCGCGAGGTGCGCCAGGACGCCGCCGCGCGCGGGCTGCACGTGTTCGATGCCACTTGTCCGCTGGTGACCAAGGTGCATGTCGAAGTCGGCAAGATGCGCGCCGAGGGCTGCGAGATCGTGATGATCGGCCATCGCGGCCACCCGGAAGTGGAAGGCACCATGGGCCAGGCCAATGGCGGCATGGTGCTGGTGGAGTCGGTGGCGGACGTCGCCACGCTGCAGGTCGCCGACCCGGAGCGGCTGGCGTTCGTGACCCAGACCACGCTGTCGGTGGACGAGACCCGCGAGATCGTGGCCGCGCTCAAGGCGCGCTTCCCGCAGATCCGCGAGCCCAAGAAGCAGGACATCTGCTATGCCACGCAGAACCGCCAGGACGCGGTCAAGTTCATGGCGCCGCAGGTCGAGGTGGTGATCGTGGTGGGCAGCCCCAACAGCTCCAACTCCAACCGCTTGCGCGAGCTGGCCGAGCGCCTGGGCGTGCCGGCGTACATGGTGGACGCGCCCGAGCAGGTGCGGCCCGAATGGATCGCCGGCAAGCGCCGCATCGGCCTGACCGCCGGGGCCTCGGCGCCGGAGGCGCTGGCCCAGTCCATCGTCGAGCGCCTGCGCGCACTCGGGGCGCGCCAGGTGCGCCCACTGGAAGGTATCCAGGAGAACATGGCCTTCCCGCTGCCGCGCGGCCTGCTGCCCACCAGCGCAGCTGCCTGAACGGATGCGGGCCGCGCGCCCGCGATTTCCTGCCTTGCCTTCAAAGGGCGCCGCACAATGTGGCGCCCTTTGTTTTTGCGCGTGCCGATTGTCATGTCACGCATAATGCACGCAGTTGGTGCGACCAATACATGGGTGTTTCCCTAATCAGACAAATCAGGGTAATCCCCGTAACTGGGGTTTTCCCTATTATGGTGCGGCGCTACATTCTGCACATTAGAGATCGGTGCAGCCGAATTGAAATGAAACGCCTAATTAATTGAGCGTCATTATAGGTGGCGGCCTCGGTGCTTAATCCCGCCTCCGGGCGGCGCAGGCACGATTCTTGTAAGTATGTGAGACGGCCCCGGCGTGTGGGCGGGAATTGCCCCAATTTGTGCATTGGGGAAATTCCCTAGCTCATTTGACGGGTAAATCGTTCAAGTTGTTGCGTCGCGTATTGCATCTGGAAAGAAAGGGGATACAATGCGCGCGTTTCAAATTGAAACTAAACAAAGGCGGTCCAGGGAAACGTCCGGGAGGCGTTGCAATCCCTGTTTATGTGAATCCTAGGAGATCACTCATGCAAATCACGTTTGCCAAGATTCTGCCGATCGCGGCCGCAGTGGCGCTCGTTGCAGCTTGCGGCAAGAAGGAAGAGAAGCCGGCTGACGCCGCTTCCTCGGCGCCGGCGGCAGCCGCCCCCGCAGCAGGCGGTGGCGAGGTCGTCGTCAAGATCGGCCACGTGGCACCGCTCACCGGCGGCATTGCGCACCTTGGCAAGGACAACGAAAACGGCGCCCGCCTGGCCGTGGAAGACGTCAACAAGGCCGGCCTCGAGCTCGGTGGCAAGAAGATCAAGCTGGAGCTGGTCGGCGAAGACGACGCCGCCGATCCGAAGACCGGTACCTCCGTGGCGCAGAAGCTGGTCGATGCCAAGGTGGTGGCGGTGGTCGGCCACCTGAACTCGGGCACCTCGATCCCGGCCTCGAAGATCTACAGCGATGCCGGCATCGTCCAGATCTCGCCGTCCGCAACCAACCCCGACTACACCAAGCAGGGCTTCAAGACCACCTACCGCGTGGTGGCTACCGATGCCCAGCAGGGTCCGGCGCTGGCCAACTACGCCACCAAGAGCCTGCACGCCAAGAGCGTGGCCATCGTCGACGACGCCACCGCCTACGGCAAGGGCCTGGCCGACGAGTTCGAGAAGACCGCCAAGGCCGCCGGCGTGAACGTGGTGGCGCGTGAAGCCACCAACGACAAGGCGACTGACTTCAAGGCCATTCTGACCAAGATCAAGGGCAAGAAGCCTGACGTCATCATGTACGGCGGCATGGACGCCACCGGCGGCCCGTTCGCCAAGCAGGCCAAGGAACTTGGCATTGGCGCCAAGATCGTCGGCGGCGACGGCGTCTGTACGGACAAGGTGGCCGAGCTGGCCGGCGACGCGGTCTCCAACATCATCTGCTCGGAGGCAGGCCTGGCGCTGTCGAAGATGGAGCAGGGCGCCGACTTCGAGAAGAAATATAAAGCTCGCTTCAATGCGCCAGTGCAGATTTATGCACCGTTCACCTATGACGCGGTGATGGTCATCGTCGACGCCATGAAGCGCGCCAACTCGGCTGAGCCGGCCGCCATCCTGGCCGAGATGCCCAAGACCAACTACAAGGGCATGATCGGCAACATCGCCTTCGACGAGAAGGGCGACATGAAGGAAGGCACCATCACGCTGTACGAGTACAAGGACAAGAAGAAGTCCGTGCTTGACGTCGTGAAGATGTAATCCGGGCTTACCGGCCCATGTGTATGGACGGCACCGTGAGTACCTTGCGGTGCCGTTATTTTTAGCCTAGCCATATGTAATAGCGCCCTTACCCTGGGCGGAACGCGGCAGGCCGCTTACCAGCAATCACCTCACCACCACACCACTCATACACACTAACGCCCACCCTGGCATCCACACCATGCCGAGCGGTCGGGGCAGAAGCAGGAGTTTTCATGGATATCTTTATCCAACAGGTCGTGAACGGCCTGGTGATTGGCAGCATCTATGCGCTGATCGCACTGGGCTACACCATGGTCTATGGCATTCTCGGCATCATCAACTTCGCCCATGGCGACGTACTGATGATCGGCGCGCTGACCGCCCTGTCAGCCATCCTTGGTCTACAGAAAATTGCCCCGGGGCTGCCCGAATGGCTGACGCTGGTTATCGCCACGCTGGTCGCCATGCCGGTCTGCGCCATGCTTTCGTTCACGATCGAGCGGGCCGCCTACCGACCGCTGCGCAATGCGCCGCGGCTGGCCCCGCTGATTACCGCGATCGGCGTTTCCATCATCCTGCAGACGGTGGGGATGATGATCTGGTCGCGCAATCCGCTGACCTTCCCGCAACTGCTGCCTTCCGCACCGATCGATATCGGCGCGACCGGTGCCACCATCACCGGCAAGGAGATCGTGATCATCGCCATGGCAGTGCTGGTGATGGGAGGCCTGCTGCTGCTGGTCAACCGCACCAAACTCGGCCGCGCCATGCGCGCCACCGCCGAGAACCAGAAGGTGGCCGGCCTGATGGGCGTCAACCCGAATTTTGTGATCTCCGCCACCTTCATGATCGGCGGCACGATGGCCGCGCTGGCTGGCGTGATGATGGCCACCAACTACGGCAACGCCCACTTCTACATGGGCTTCATCCCGGGACTGAAGGCGTTTACCGCTGCAGTGCTGGGCGGCATCGGCAATCTGGCCGGCGCCATGATCGGCGGCATGCTGCTTGGCCTGATCGAAGCACTGGGCGCCGGCTACATCGGCGACCTCACCGGCGGCATCTTTGGCTCCAACTACCAGGATGTGTTCGCCTTCATCGTGCTGATCACGGTTCTGGTGTTCCGTCCGTCCGGCCTGATGGGCGAACGTGTTGCCGAGCGCGCCTGAGGAGAGAGAATCCATGAATACCCCGATTCCATCCACGGCGGCGGTTGCAGCACCGTCCAGAATACCGGCCAAGACCCTGGCCGCGCTGCTTTCCTTCCTGGTGGTCGCCATGTGCGCGCCGTTCATCGTGCAGACGCTGGGCGGCAATTACTGGGTGCGCGTGCTCGACTTTGCAATGCTGTACATCATGCTGGCGCTTGGCCTGAACATCGTGGTGGGCTTTGCCGGCCTGCTCGACCTGGGCTATATCGCGTTCTACGCGGTGGGCGCCTATCTGATGGCCTTGCTGGGCTCGCCCCATCTGGCCAACCAGTTCGAGGCGATCCACGCCCTGTTCCCGCACGGGCTGCACGTGAGCATGTGGTTTGTGGTGCCAATCGCTTTGCTGGTGGCAGCCACGTTCGGCGTGCTGCTTGGAGCACCGACGCTCAAGTTGCGCGGCGACTACCTGGCCATCGTGACGCTGGGCTTCGGCGAGATCATCCGTATCTTCATGAACAACCTGGACCGACCGGTGAACATCACCAACGGCCCGAAGGGCGTCACCGCGATCGACCCGGTTCATATCTTCGGCTTCGACTTTTCCAAGACGCACGAGATCTTTGGGCTCAAGTTCACGCCGGTGTTCATGTACTACTACCTGCTGGTCGCGCTGGTGATCGTCATCGTGTTCGTCTGCCTGCGCCTGCAGAACTCGCGTATCGGCCGCGCCTTCGTGGCGATTCGCGAAGATGAGATCGCCGCCAAGGCGATGGGCATCAACACCCGCAACATCAAGCTGCTGGCCTTCGCCATGGGCGCCTCCTTCGGTGGCTGCTCTGGTGCCGTGTTCGGCGCTTTCCAGGGTTTCGTCTCGCCCGAGTCGTTCACGCTGTGGGAGTCCATCTACGTACTGGCGATCGTGGTGCTGGGCGGCATTGGCCATATCCCGGGCGTGATCCTGGGCGGCATCCTGCTGGTCGGCTTCCAGGAACTGCTGCGCGTGGTGGCCGAGCCGGTCCAGCATGGCATCTTCGGTCATGTAGTGGTCGACGCCGAAGTGCTGCGGCAGTTGCTGTTCGGCCTGGCCATGGTGGGGGTGATGCTGTACCGCCCGGCCGGCTTGTGGCCGTCGCCGCGCAAGGAAGACCGGCCGGTGGTGCGCCGTCCCGGCAGCGTGGGCCGTTTCTGAGCAGGAGGACGAATAATGAGCAATGAGAACTTCCTCCTGTCGGTACAGGGGGTCAACAAGCGTTTCGGCGGGCTGCAGGCCTTGTCGGAAGTGGGCCTGCAAATCAAGCCGGGCGAGATCTACGGCCTGATCGGGCCGAATGGCGCCGGCAAGACCACCTTCTTTAATGTGATCACGGGCCTGTACACACCGGACTCTGGCGAGTTCGTGCTGGACAGCAAGCCATACCAGCCCACCGCGGTGCATGAAGTGGCCAAGGCCGGCATCGCCCGCACCTTCCAGAACATCCGCCTGTTTGGCGACATGACCGCGCTGGAGAACGTGATGGTGGGGCGCCACGTGCGCACCAAGGCCAATCTGCTGGGCGCGGTGTTTCGCCCGCCCTCGGTGCGGCGCGAAGAAGAGGCCATCGAGGACATGGCGCACGACCTGCTCGACTATGTCGGCATCGGCAAGTACGCCAACTTCACTTCGCGCAATCTCTCCTATGGCCACCAGCGCCGGCTCGAGATTGCCCGCGCGCTGGCTACCGAGCCCAAGCTGCTGGCGCTGGACGAGCCCGCGGCCGGCATGAACGCCACCGAGAAGGTCGAGCTGCGCGGTCTGCTCGACAAGATCCGCTCCGACGGCAAGACCATCCTGCTGATCGAGCACGACGTGAAGCTGGTGATGGGCCTTTGCAATCGCATGACCGTGCTCGACTACGGCAAGGTCATCGCGCAGGGCCTGCCGCATGATGTCCAGAACAACCCGGCGGTGATCGAGGCCTACCTCGGCACTACGGCCCACTGACGGGGGAGCTGCAGATGAAAGACACAGTATTGAAGATCTCGGGCCTGAAGGTCGCTTATGGCGGCATCCAGGCGGTCAAGGGCATCGACCTCGAAATCAAGGACGGCGAGCTGGTCACGCTGATCGGCGCCAACGGCGCAGGCAAGACCACCACCATGAAGGCCATCACCGGCCTGCAGGGCTGGGGCGGCGGCGATGTCGAGTACTTGGGCAAGTCCATCAAGGGCGTACCCAGCTATGCGCTGTTAAAGCATGGCATGGCAATGGTGCCGGAAGGGCGGGGCGTGTTTGCCCGCATGACCATCACCGAGAACCTGCAGATGGGCGCCTACACGCGCAACGACGAGGCCGGCATCAAGGCTGACATCGACCGCATGTTCGGCATCTTCCCGCGCCTGAAGGAGCGTGCCAACCAGCTGGCCGGCACCATGTCCGGCGGCGAGCAGCAGATGCTGGCGATGGCGCGCGCGCTGATGAGCCAACCTAGGCTGCTGCTGCTGGACGAGCCGTCGATGGGCCTCTCGCCGATCATGGTCGAGAAGATCTTCGAAGTGGTGCGCGACATCTCGGCGCAAGGCGTGACCGTGCTGCTGGTCGAGCAGAACGCCCGCCTGGCGCTGCAGGCCGCGCACCGCGGCTACGTGATGGAGTCCGGCCTCATCACCATGAGCGGCGAAGCGAAGCAGATGCTGGACGACCCGAAGGTCCGGGCCGCCTACCTCGGCGAGTAAGCCGCGCCGTTGCCGGCTCCCGCCCCGCCGGAAGAGGGGTGAGGGAGAGGGCAGGCGCATGCAGGCGCAAGGTGATGCCACTTTGCCGCGGGGTACCGCGGATGCCTGCCTCGGCCAGACGCTCGCGGTTTCTGCTGCGCTGGCCCTCTCCCTCACTCCTCCCCGGCGGGTGCGATGCCTGTACTGCCGGAACAAAAAAAGCCTCGCATTGCGCGAGGCTTTTTTCATTGCGACTTGCGATCAGGCCAGCTTCTTCAGCAGCGTGCGCAGCATGCCGATCATCTGGTCGATTTCTTCACGCGTCACGTTCAGTGCCGGCATGAAGCGCAGCAGGTTGGCGCGCGGCGCGTTCAGCAGCAGGCCTTGCGGCGCCATGTCGCGGGCTTCTTCCACCAGTTGCGGGCCGATGTCCTTGCCCAGCATCAGCGCGCGCAGCAGGCCTTCGCCGCGTTCGCCGGCCAGGCCGAACTCGGCCGACAGCGCCAGCAGCTGTTCCCTCAGGTATTCGCCCTTGGCCTTGACGTCGTCGAGGAAGCCCGGCGCGGTCAGCTGCTCGATCACGGCACTGCCCACTGCGGTCATCAGCGGGTTGCCGTTGTAGGTGCCGCCCTGGTCGCCGGCCTCGAAGCTGGCGACCTCGGCCTTGCACAGCAGCGCCGACAGCGGCACGCCGCCGCCGATGCCCTTGCCCAGCGTCATGATGTCCGGCTCCACGCCCGCCAGCTCGTAGGCGAACAGGGTGCCGCAGCGCCCGCACCCGGTCTGCACTTCATCGACGATCAACAGCAGCTTGTGCTTGTCGGCCAGTGCGCGCAGGCCCTGCATGAACTCGCGCGTGGCGGGGAGCACGCCGCCTTCGCCCTGCACCGGCTCGAGCATGATCGCCACCGTCTTGTCGGTGATCAGCTTCTCCACCGACGCCAGGTCGTTGAGGTCGGCCTTGAAGAAGCCCGGCACCTGCGGCGCGAAGATGGTGTCCCAGCCGGCCTTGCCCGACGCGCTCATGGTGGCGAGCGTGCGGCCATGGAAGCTGTGATCCATGGTGATGATCTCGAAGGCGCCGTTCTTGTGCTTGCGGCCCCATTTGCGCGCCAGCTTGATCGCGCCTTCGTTGGCCTCGGCGCCGCTGTTGGCGAAGAAAACCTTGTCGAACACGCTGTTGTCGGTCAGCTGCCTGGCGAGCTTGAGCATCGGCTCGTTGTAGAAGGCCGGGCTCGGGTTGATCAGCTTGTGCGACTGGGCCACCAGTGCGTCGATCATGCCCTGGTTGGAATGGCCCAGGCAATTCACCGCCCAGCCCTGCACGAAGTCCAGGTATCGCTTGCCGTTGTGATCCGTCAGCCAGGAACCCTTGCCCTCGGTGAAGACGAGCTCGGGCCGGTTGGTGATGTACATCAGGGATTGGACGGGAAACTCAGCAAATGCCATGGCGGACTCCAGGGGTCGGCTTTAAACGATGGACGGGAGGGCGGGAAAGACGAAACAAACCGGGGAAACAAACGGGCAAACCAAAACAAAAAGCCACGGGGGTTGCCCGTGGCTCGTTGACCTGAACAGACGCAGTCGACGGTCAGCCGCGTGGCACCCCATTGGGGAGCGACGTATGGAAGCTGCGGCGTCGGTTGAAGGTCGTGCTCATGCGGCCAAATATAAGGCGCATGCGCCCGGGTGTCAAAACGAATTTTGGCAGACCCGGGCATTGTTGCGCTGAGGGAACGGGCAGCGGGCAGGGCGGCTGGCCGTTCAGGCCGCCGGGGCCGAGCCGGTCGGGTGCATATCGGCCTCGGAGGTGAACGAGTCGGCGAAGAACGCGTCCTCGTGCAGCTTGCACTGGCGGGTGAAGTCGGTGCGCGCGGCGTTGATCATTACCGGCGCGCCGCAGGCGTAGACCTCATGGCCCGACAGGTCCGGGTGGTCGGCGATCACGGCCTGGTGGACAAAGCCGGCGCGGCCCTGCCAGTTGTCTTCCGGCAGCGCGTCGGACACCACCGGCACGTACTTGAAGTTGGGCAGGTCGCGCGCCCACTGCTCGCACAGCGCGTGCATGTACAGGTCCTTGGGCCGGCGGCCGCCCCAGTACAGCGTCATCGGGCGCTCGATGCCGGTGTAGGCCATATGCTCGACGATCGCCTTGATCGGCGCGAAGCCGGTGCCGGAGGCCAGCAGGATGATCGGTGCGTTCGATTCCTCGCGCAGGAAGAAGCTGCCGAGCGGGCCTTCGAAGCGCAGGATGTCGCGCTCCTTCATCGCCGGCTGGCCTTCCCTGGCACCGAACACGTAGTCGGTGAAGGCGCCGCCGGGCATATGGCGGATATGCAGTTCGATCGGGCCGTCTTCATGCGGCGGCGTGGCGATCGAGTAGCTGCGGCGCTTGCCGTCGCGCAGCAGGAATTCCACATACTGGCCGGCCAGGTACTGCATGCGCTCGGTCGCCGGCAGCTGCAGGCGGATCGAGATTACGTCGTCCGCCAGGCGCTCCAGCGTGGTCACGCGGCACGGCACCTTCTTGATCGGGATGTCGCCGGCGCCGTGGACTTCGCGGCATTCGATGGTGATGTCCGAGGCCGCGTTGGCGCAGCAGAACAGGGCGCGGCCCTCGGTCCTTTCCTGCGCGGTCAGCGCGGACGGGGCGTGGTCGCCCTGGACGATGGTGCCTTCGAGCACGCGGCCCTTGCACGAGCCGCAGGCGCCGTTCTTGCAGCCGTAGGGCAGCCCGATGCTGTGGCGCAGGGCCGCGCCGAGGATGGTTTCGTCCGCGGCCACTTCGAACTTGTGGCCACTGGGCATGACGGTTACTTGATAAGCCATAATCGGTCTATGAGCCAAATTCAGTCGATGCTGCAGCCCTCGCGCCTCCCAGTTCTCCCTGTACCTAGCCGCCGGCTGGGCCGTCCGCGCCTGTTGATCGTTGGCTGCGGGGATGTGGGGACGCGCTGCCTGCGAATCCTGTCGTCGCGCATGCGCGTGTTTGCCGTGACCTCGCAGCCGGCGCGACGCGCCGAACTGCGCGCCGCCGGCGCGGTGCCGCTGGTGGCGGACCTGGACCGGCCCGCTACGCTCGCGCGGCTGCGCGGGCTGGCCACGCAGGTGCTGGACCTGGCGCCGCCGCCCGGGCAGGGCGAGGGCGATCCGCGCACGCGTGCACTGCTCGCCGCCTTGCGCCGCGCGGCCTGGCGCCGGGCCAGGAAACCTGCGGGCACGCTTGCCGGCGAGCCCGCCATTCTACCCGACCGGGCCCCGCCTCGCGTTGCGTTTGTGTACGCCAGCACCTCCGGCGTCTATGGCGATCGCCAGGGTGCGCGGGTGTCGGAATTCCACGCCGTACGGCCCCAGACCGCCCGCGCGCGGCGCCGCGTGGCCGCCGAAGCGGCAGTTCGCGCCTTTGGCCGCGACGCCGGCTGGCGCGCCAGCATCGTACGCATCCCTGGCATTTATGCCGAGGACCGCCTGCCGGTGGCGCGGCTTAGGCGCGGCACGCCGGCGCTGGTACCGCAGGACGACGTCTACACCAGCCATATCCACGCCGACGACTTGGCGCGCACCATGGTCGCCGCGCTGTTCCGCGGCCGCCCGCAGCGCGTGGTCCACGCGAGCGACGATACCGAGCTGCGCATGGCCGACTACTTCGACCTCGTTGCCGACCGCCGTGGCCTGCCGCGCCCGCCCCGCATCACGCGCGGACAGGCGCGCGAAGTGATCGAGCCGACGCTGCTCAGCTTTATGAGCGAGTCGCGCCGGCTCGACAACCGCCGCCTGAAACGCGAGCTGCGCCTGCGGCTGCGCTACCCGACCGTCGCTTCCTTCTTCGACGCCTGACTGCGCTCAAGGCTGCGCCCCCGCTGGCAGGTCTTCCTGCTGGCACGGGGCTTGCTGTCCACTTGCGTCACCCTGCCCCTGTCTATACAGCAATACGTGGATCGCCCCGGCCTGGTGCCGGTGGCGGTCCATCTGAACCGGCGTGGTGCTCCCGTAATTGACGAAGCCCCGGAGATAAGCGCCTTTCAAGGCGGTTTTGCATCCGCTGACTCGGTGGAAGTACTACGTTGACTTGTATATACAGGCATTGTTTAATGCCCGAAAGCGAGCGCGGCCGCATGCATGGCCTGCCGTCGACGGACACACCAAAGGAGCGTACAGATGAGGATTCAGAGCCGCATTCACAGCAGGACCCGCGGTCGGATGGCAGTTGGGGCCGCGATGCTGTTCGCGGTGGTGGCCGCGGGCGGCACCGCGCATGCCCAGACCACCAAGGTCACGCTCGGCATGAGCGGCTGGACCGGCTTCGCGCCGCTGACGCTGGCCGACAAGGCCGGTATCTTCAAGAAGAACGGCGTGGAAGTCGACATCAAGATGATCCCGCAGAAGGATCGCCACCTGGCGCTGGCCTCGGGCGCGATCCAGTGCGCGGCCACCACGGTCGAGACCCACGTGGCCTGGAACGCCAACGGCGTGCCCATCACCCAGATTGTGCAGCTCGACAAGTCCTACGGCGCCGACGGCCTGGCCGTACGCACCGACGTCAAGAGCTTTGCCGACCTGAAGGGCAAGACCATCGGCGTCGATGCACCGGGTACCGCGCCGTATTTCGGCCTGGCCTGGATGCTGAAGAAAAACGGCATGACGCTCAAGGACGTCAAGACCACCACGCTGTCGCCGCAGGCGGCCGCGCAGGCCTTCGTGGCCGGCCAGAACGACGGCGCCATGACCTATGAGCCGTACCTGTCGACGGTGCGCCAGAACCCGGACAAGGGCAAGATCCTGGCGACCACGCTCGACTACCCGATGGTGACCGATACGCTGGGCTGCGCGCCGAAGTGGCTTAAAGAGAATCCCAAGGCCGCGCAGGCGCTGGTCGACAGCTACTTCGAGGCGCTGGAGATGATCCGCAAGGAGCCGGAGAAGGCCAACGAGATCATGGGCGCCGCGGTCAAGCAGACCGGCGAGCAGTTCGCCAAGTCGGCGGCCTACCTGCGCTGGCAGGATCGTGAGGCCAACAAGAAGTTCTTCTCCGGCGAGCTCGCCAGCTTCAGCAAGGAAGCGGCGGCGGTGCTGCTCGACATCGGCGTGATCCGCCAGGTGCCGGACGTGACGACGCTGTACGACGCGCGTTTCCTCAAGTAACCCGCAGTTTCCAGGAGGCGTGACGTCATGACGCAAGCCCGAATTGGTTCATCCGCCCCGGCGGCCGCGGTGGCCGCCGGCGGCTCCGCCGAGGCGCCCGCGCGCCGGCGCCATCCGTGGCTGGCCCCGCTGGTCCCGGTGGCGCCGAACGCGCGCTGGATGCTCGGCCTGTCTTTCTTTGTGCTGTTCTTCGGCATCTGGGCCGCGGTCACGTTGGGCGGCTTTGTGCCGCGCACGTTCCTGGCCGATCCGATGACGATGGCCAAGGAGGGCTTTATCCTTTTCACGGAGCACAACTTCATCGGCGACATCGGCATGACCGTCTGGCGCGTGGTCGGCGGCTTCGTGCTGGCCGCGGTGCTGGCCGTGCCGCTGGGCATCTTCATGGGCTCGTACAAGGCGGCCGAGGCGTTCTTCGAGCCCTTTGTGTCGTTCTGCCGCTACCTGCCGGCGTCGGCCTTTATCCCGCTGCTGATCCTGTGGGCCGGCATCGGCGAAACCCAGAAGCTGCTGGTGATCTTTATCGGCTCGTTCTTCCAGATCGTGCTGATGGTGGCGGTGGCCGTCGGTGGCGCGCGCAAGGACCTGGTCGAGGCGGCCTATACGCTGGGCGCCAACAGCGCCGGCATCGTGCGGCGCGTGCTGATCCCGGGCGCGGCGCCCGAGATCGCCGAGATCCTGCGGCTGGTGCTGGGCTGGGCCTGGACCTACGTGATCGTGGCCGAACTGATCGGCTCGTCGTCCGGCATCGGCCACATGATCACCGACAGCCAGGCGCTGCTCAATACCGGGCAGATCATCTTCGGCATCATCGTGATCGGCTGCATCGGGCTGGTCTCCGACCTTGTCTTCAAGCGCGCCAACCAGCGCCTGTTCCCGTGGAGTTCGATCCAATGAGCGCACTGTCCATCCAGCAGGTCTCGCGCACCTTCGCCAACCCGCGCGGCGGCCAGACCCTGGCACTGCAGCCGGTCGACTTCGAGGTCCGCGACAACGACTTCGTCACCATCCTCGGGCCTTCGGGCTGCGGCAAGTCCACGCTGCTGCGCATCGTGGCGGGGCTCGACACGCCCACCAGCGGCCGCGTGCTGCTGGACGGCCAGCCGGTGTCCGCACCCGGTGCCGACCGCGGCATGGTGTTCCAGTCGTACACGCTGTTCCCGTGGCTGACGATCGAGCAGAACGTGCGCTTCGGCCTGCGCGAGCGCGGCATGAGCGCGGCGGAGCAGAAGGAGCGCAGCGACTTCTTCATGCAGCGCGTCGGCCTGCGCGGCTTCGAGCACCACTACCCGAAGCAGCTCTCTGGCGGCATGCAGCAGCGCACCGCGATCGCGCGGGCGCTGGCCAACGATCCCAAGATCCTTTTGCTCGACGAGCCCTTCGGCGCGCTCGACAACCAGACCCGCGTGCTGATGCAGGAGTTGCTGCTCGGCATCTGGGAAGCCTCGCGCAAGACGGTATTATTCGTGACCCACGATATCGACGAGGCCATCTTCATGGCCAACCGGGTGGCGGTGTTTTCCGCCAGGCCGGGTCGGATCAAGAGCGAGATCGCGGTCGATTTCCCGCATCCGCGCCATTACACGATCAAGACCTCTCCCGAGTTTTCCGCGCTCAAGGCGCGCCTGACGGAGGAGATCCGCGCCGAGGCCATGGCCGCGGCCGAGTACTGAAACAACATGAACCACGCAGTCGGCCCCACTTCCGCTCCTTCGTCTCCCACCGCGCTCTACCAGCAGGTCAAGGAGTACATCGCCCGCCAGATCCAGAGCGGCGCGTGGCAGCCGGGCGACCGGGTGCCGTCGGAGCAGGAGCTGGTGAACCGCTTCGGCGTCTCGCGCATGACCGTCAACCGGGCGCTGCGCGAGCTGTCGGAGCAGGGCCGGGTGGTGCGCGTGGCCGGCGTGGGCACCTTTGTCGCCGAGCACAAGCCGCAGTCCACGCTGCTGAGCGTGGTCAACCTGCAGGACGAGATCCGCATGCGCGGGCATGACTATGCCTGCGACGTGATCCTGGTGGAGCGCGTGTCGGCCTCGATCGAGGTGGCCGCCGCGCTGGAGCTGCGCACCGGCGAATCGGTGTATCACTCCGTCTGCGTGCATCGCGAGGACGGCGTGCCGGTGCAGCTGGAAGACCGCTACGTCAACCCGCGCGTGGCCCCGGACTTTATCGGCCAGGACTTCAGCCAGACCCAGCCCGGCGAATACCTGTTGCGCCATGTGCCCTACGATCAGGTAGAGCATGTAGTCGATGCCATTGCCGCCACGCCTGAGCAGGCCGCGCAGCTGGAAATGCCGCCCACGCAACCTTGCCTGATGCTGACGCGCCGCACCTGGACCAACGGCGTGCCGGTGACCTTTGTGCGCTGCCTGCATCCGGGCAACCGCTACCGCCTCGGCAGCCGCTTCCGCGCCGACGGCAATCCCGCTTTCGGCTGATTCCGCAAGAATCAGCCCAACGCTTCAATTTTTACCTAAGCTGTATAGACAGGAACATACAAATGAGCGCCAGCCAACAAGACCAAGCTACCCGCCCCGTGCTGACCCTGCAGCCGGGCCATGTGACCCTGGCCGACCTGCGCCGCACCTATCGCGGCGAGGTGCGCCTGGCGATGGCCGAGTCGGCCTGGGCCGGCGTGCGCGCCGCGCAGGCCACGGTGCAGGACATCATCGACGCCGACGCCGTGGTCTACGGCATCAACACCGGCTTCGGCAAGCTGGCGCAGAGCCGCATCCCGCACGACAAGCTGGCGCAGCTGCAGCGCAACCTGGTGCTGTCGCACAGCGTGGGCACGGGCCCGGATCTGGCCGAAGACACCGTGCGCTTGATCCTGGCGACCAAGGCGGTCAGCCTGGCGCGCGGCCACTCGGGCGTGCGGCCGGAACTGATCGAGGCGCTGCTGGCGTTGGTGAACCACGGCGTGACGCCGTGCATCCCGGCCAAGGGCTCGGTGGGCGCCTCCGGCGACCTGGCGCCGCTGGCGCATATGTCGTGCACGCTGATCGGCGTGGGTGACGTGCTGGTCGACGGCAAGCGCGTGCCGGCCGCAGAAGGCCTGGCTCATGCCGGCCTGAAAGCATTTGAACTTGGCCCGAAGGAAGGCCTGGCATTGCTCAACGGCACCCAGGTGTCGACCGCGCTGGCGCTGGCCGGCCTGTTCGGCGCCGAAGACGCCTTCGCCGCCGGGCTGGTGGCGGGTGCGCTGTCGCTGGAGGCGATCAAGGGCTCGGTCAAGCCGTTCGATGCGCGCATCCATGAAGCCCGCGGCCAGGCCGGCCAGATCGCCGTGGCCGGCGCCGTGCGCGCAATGCTCGACGGCAGCGAGATCGTCGATTCGCACAAGGCCTGCGGCCGCGTGCAGGACCCGTACTCGATCCGCTGCCAGCCGCAGGTGATGGGTGCGTGCCTGGACAACCTGCAGCACGCCGCGCGCATTCTGCAGATCGAGGCCAATGCCGCGTCGGATAACCCGCTGGTGTTCCCTGAGCAGGGCGATGTGGTTTCCGGCGGCAATTTCCACGCCGAGCCGGTGGCCTTTGCCGCCGACATCATCGCGCTGGCGATCGCCGAGATCGGCGCGATTTCCGAGCGCCGGCTGGCGCTGCTGCTCGATACCGGGCTGTCGGGCCTGCCGCCGTTCCTGGTGCGCGAGGGCGGGCTGAACTCGGGCTTCATGATCGCGCAGGTGACCGCTGCCGCGCTGGCTTCCGAGAACAAGTCGCTGGCGCATCCGTCCAGCGTCGACAGCCTGCCGACTTCGGCGAACCAGGAAGACCATGTGTCGATGGCCACTTACGGTGCACGCCGGCTGGGCGAGATGGCGGCCAATACGGCGGTGGTGGTTGGCATTGAAGCGATGGCGGCCGCACAGGGAATCGAGTTCCATCGTCCGCTGAAGTCGTCGCCGCTGGTGGAGCAGGAACTGGCGCGCATTCGTGCGCGGGTGGATTTTGTCGAAGGCGACCGTTATCTGGCGCCGGATATTGAAGCGATGAAGCAGTGGGTGGTGCAGGGCGATGCCGGCGCGGGCTGGCCCGCTGCGGTGAGGGCAATTTTGCCGACTAACGCAAATTGATGCGCCGGCCCTCTCCCCCGGCCCCTCTCCCGCCTGCGGGAGAGGGGCGGGGGAGAGGGCGGGCGTGTCCGAATGGGACTGCATCCAAAGCCCCACCACACCGAATTGATCGCGCCACAAGCGCCATCGAAGGAGAACAACACATGAACGCCAACGAAACCCAATTCATCCAGCGCGGCCAGCGCGAGATCCGCGCCCCACGCGGCAGCCAGCTGCACTGCAAGAACTGGCTGATCGAAGCCGCCTACCGCATGATCCAGAACAACCTCGATCCCGACGTGGCCGAGCGCCCGCAGGACCTGGTGGTGTACGGCGGCATCGGCAAGGCTGCGCGCAACTGGGAATGCTTCGACGCGATCCTGGACAGCCTGCGCCGCCTGGGCGAGGACGAGTCGCTGCTGGTGCAGTCGGGCAAGCCGGTCGGCGTGTTCCGCACGCATGCCGACGCACCGCGCGTGCTGATCGCCAACTCCAACCTGGTGCCACACTGGGCCAACTGGGACAAGTTCAACGAACTCGACCGTGCCGGCCTGATGATGTACGGGCAAATGACCGCCGGCTCGTGGATCTACATTGGCACGCAGGGCATCGTTCAGGGCACCTATGAGACCTTCGTCGAGGCCGGCCGCCAGCACTACAACGGCGATCTGTCGGGCAAGTGGATCCTGACCGCAGGCCTGGGCGGCATGGGCGGCGCTCAGCCGCTGGCGGGTGTGCTCGCCGGCGCCTGCGTGCTGGCGATCGAGTGCCAGGAGTCGCGCATCGACTTCCGCCTGCGCACGCGCTACGTCGACAAGAAGGCCACCACGCTCGATGAAGCCCTGGCGATGATCGCCGAGGCCACGCAGAAGAAGGAAGCGATCTCGGTCGGCCTGCTCGGCAACGCCGCGGAGATCGTGCCGGAGCTGGTCAAGCGCGCGCAGGCCGGCGGCATGCGCCCGGATATCGTCACCGACCAGACGTCGGCGCACGACCTGGTCAACGGCTACCTGCCGGAAGGCTGGACCGTCGAGCAGTGGGAGCACGCGCGCAAGCAGGATCCCAAGTCGGTGGAAGCCGCAGCGCGCCCGTCGATCGTCAAGCACGTGCAGGCCATGCTCGACTTCCAGAAGATGGGCGTGCCGACGGTCGACTACGGCAACAATATCCGCCAGGTCGCGTTCGACGAAGGTGTGAAGAACGCCTTCGATTTCCCGGGCTTCGTGCCGGCCTATATCCGCCCGCTGTTCTGCCGCGGCAAGGGCCCGTTCCGCTGGGTGGCGCTGTCGGGCGACCCGGAGGATATCTACAAGACCGACGCCAAGATGAAGGAGCTGTTCCCCGAGGACAAGCACCTGCACCGCTGGCTCGACATGGCGTATGACCGCATCGCCTTCCAGGGCCTGCCGGCGCGCATCTGCTGGGTGGGGCTGGACGAGCGCCACCGCGCCGGGCTGGCCTTCAACGAGATGGTGAAGTCCGGTGAGCTGAAGGCGCCGGTGGTGATCGGCCGCGACCACCTGGACTGCGGCTCGGTGGCTTCGCCCAACCGCGAGACCGAAGCGATGCGCGACGGCTCGGATGCGGTTTCGGACTGGCCGCTGCTCAACGCACTGCTCAACACTGCTGGTGGTGCGACGTGGGTTAGCCTGCACCACGGTGGTGGCGTGGGCATGGGCTTCTCGCAGCACGCGGGCGTTGTGATCGTGTGCGACGGCACCGACGCCGCTGCCAAGCGCATCGAACGCGTGCTGTGGAACGACCCGGCCACCGGCGTGATGCGCCATGCGGACGCGGGCTATGACCTTGCCATCGAATGCGCGCACGAGAAGGGCCTCAACCTGCCGATGGTGAAGGGCGTATGAGCGCGACCCTGCCACAGCGCTTTGCGCTGGATGAGCTCGCCCCAACGCGTTGGAAGAACGGCGGCGGCAACACGCGCGAGATCGCGGTGTGGCCGGCCGGCGCCGGCATGGATGACTTCGTGTGGCGGCTGAGCGTGGCCGATATCGAAGCGGATGGGCCGTTCTCGCCCTTCCCCGGAATCGACCGCCAGATCGTGTTGCTCGAAGGCGCCGGCGTGACGCTTGCCGCCGATGACGGCAGCTTCAGCCATCGGCTCGTGCAGCCGGGCGAGCCGTTTGCTTTCTCCGGCGACACCGGCCTGCAGGCAGCGCTGCTCGATGGCGCGACGCGCGACTTCAATGTGATGACGCGTCGCGGCCGCTGCCGCGCGCGTGTCGATGCTTTCCGCCAGCGGTTTGCGGTCAGCACTGGCGACCATACGGTCTGCCTGTTTGCCGTCAGCGGCGCCTGGCAGGCGCAGGACGCCAGTGTGTCGCTGCAGGCGGGCGAAGGGGCGCTGTTTGTCGCCGCCGGGACCCCGTCGCAGCAATCGCTTGAAGCTGTGGGTGATGGCGCGCTGTGTCTTTGCGTCACCCTTGAAACGGAGCCGGGCCAATGACGCTGAACTCTGTATCGTCTGCCCCCAGCGCAGACGGCGTCTGGCACAACTGCCACCTGCTGCCGGATGCCGATCCCGCGCAGGCGATCCGCGATGCCGCGCTGGTTGTCGAGCAGGGGCGTATTGCGTGGCTGGGCGTTGCCGCCGAGATGCCGGATGCATACCGCGGCTTGCCGCGTCATGACGCCAACGGGGCCTGGATTACGCCTGGCCTGGTCGACTGCCATACCCACCTGGTCTACGGCGGCCAGCGCGCCGATGAATTCGCGATGCGCCTTGCCGGCGCCGGCTACGAAGAAATCGCGCGCGCAGGCGGCGGCATCGTTTCCACCGTGCGCGCCACCCGCGCCGCCGACGAAGACACGCTGTTCGCACAGGCCGCCGCGCGCCTGCAGCCGCTTCTGGACGAGGGCGTGACCGCGCTCGAGATCAAGTCGGGCTACGGCCTGAGCGTCGAAGCCGAGCGCAAGCAGTTGCGCGTGGCGCGGCGGCTGGGCGAGCAGTTCGGTGTCTCTGTCCACACCACGTTCCTCGGCGCGCATGCATTGCCGCCCGAGTATGCGGGCCGTGCCGACGACTACATCGACCTGGTCTGCAACACCATGCTGCCGGCACTGGCAGAAGAGGGGTTGGTCGACGCGGTGGATGCCTTCTGCGAGTCGATCGGCTTCTCGATCGCCCAGACCGAACGCGTCTTCGATGCCGCCGCACGCCACGGGCTGCGCGTCAAGCTGCATGCCGAGCAACTGAGCAACCTCGGCGGTGCCGCACTGGCCGCGCGCCATCGCGCCTTGTCCGCCGATCATCTCGAGCATCTCGATGAAGCCGGCGTTGCGGCGATGGCTGAAGCCGGCACGGTCGCGGTGCTGCTGCCCGGCGCCTACTACTTCCTGCGCGACACCAACCTGCCGCCGATCGCGCTGCTGCGCCAGTATGGCGTGCCGATGGCGATCTCGACCGACCACAACCCGGGCACGTCGCCGGTGACGTCGCTGCTGCTGATGATGAATATGGCTTGCACGCTGTTCCGGCTGACCGTGCCCGAAGCGCTCGCCGGCGTGACCGCGCACGCGGCACGCGCGCTGGGCGCCGCCGACCGGCACGGCAAGCTCGAAGCAGGGCGCGTTGCCGACTTCGCGTTGTGGAGCATCGATTCGCCCGCCGAACTGGCCTACTGGTTCGGCCGCAACCCGGTGGCCACGGTGGTGCGGCAGGGCCGCGTCTATCACGCACACGGAGGCGCATCGGCATGAGCGCTACGCAACTCCTCGCACCCCATGCGCTGCTGCCGTCCGGCTGGGCGCGCGATGTGCTGCTCGCATGGGATGACCAGGGCCGCTTCACCACCGTGCAGCCCGACGCCTCGCCTGCGGCCGAGGTGCCGCGCGCCGTCGGCCCGGTGCTGCCCGGCATGCCCAACCTGCATTCGCACGCCTTCCAGCGCGGCTTTGCCGGACTCACTGAATACCGCAGCCGTCCGCAGGGCGACGACCCGGCCGGCGCCGACTCGTTCTGGAGCTGGCGCACGCTGATGTACCGCTTTGCGCAACGTTTGTCGCCAGACACTCTGGAAGCGATCGCCACGCAGCTTTATATCGAGATGCTGCGCGCCGGCTACACCAGCGTGTGCGAGTTCCACTACGTGCATCACGATGCCGACGGCAAGCCCTATGCCGACGCCGCCGAGATGTCGCTGCGGCTGCTGCGCGCGGCGCAGCGCACCGGCATCGGCATGACGCTGCTGCCGGTGCTGTACCAGACCGCTGGCTTTGGGGGCAAGCCACCGCTGGTGGAGCAGCGCCGCTTCCTGCACGACACCGACGCGATGCTGCGCCTGCTGGAGCGCCTCGCGCCCGTATGCGCGCAGTCCGGCGCCCGAATCGGGCTGGCACCGCATTCGCTGCGCGCGGTACCGGAAGACAGCCTGGCGCATGCGCTGGCGGGCCTGAAGGCCATCGACCCGCAGGCCCCCCTCCATATCCACATCGCCGAGCAGCAGCGCGAAGTCGACGATTGCATCGCGTGGTCTGGCACGCGCCCGGTCACCTGGCTGTTCGACCATGTCGAGGTCGACGCGCGCTGGTGCCTGGTGCATGCGACCCATATGGACTGGGACGAACGCCGGCGCCTCGCGCACAGCGGCGCAGTGGCCGGCATCTGCCCGACCACCGAGGCCAACCTGGGCGACGGCGTGTTCGAGGCCGCGCCTTACCTCGCGCAGCACGGTGCATGGGGCATCGGCTCCGACAGTCACGCGAGCGTCAGCGTGGCCGAGGAACTGCGCCTGTTCGAGTACGGCCAGCGGCTGGGACTGCAGCGGCGCAACGTGCTGGCATCCGACACCCATGCGCAGGTGGCCGACCGCTTGTATCTGGAAGCCGTGGCCGGCGGCGCACGCGCCAGCGGCCGCGCCGTAAGCGGACTGGCAACGGGCCAGCAGGCGGATTTCGTCGTGCTGGACGGCGCGCATCCCGCGCTGGCCGGGCTCGACGGCGCGCAGGCGCTCGCCAACCATGTGTTCGCCAACCACGGTCATGAGACACTAGCGGATGTCCGCACCGCCGGCCGCAGCCGCGTGCAGCATGGCGCGCATCCGCTGCAGGCCGATACGGGCCGGCTCTTCATCGCGGCCCGCGCCAGCCTGATGGCCGACTGAAACCGGGCACATGCCCACTGCATTGCAAAGACCATGTCCTTCTCCACCGATACCCCCGCCTTCACCCTGCACCGTGGCACGCGCCCGCTGCTGGTATCGATGCCGCATGTCGGCACGCACCTGCCGGCTTCGGTTTCGCAACGGCTGACCGCCGACGCCCGCACCGTGCCCGATACCGACTGGCACCTGGAACGCCTCTACGACTTTGCGCGCGAGCTGGGCGCATCGGTGCTGGCCGCCACGCACTCGCGCTACGTGGTCGACCTGAACCGCCCGCCCGATAACGCCAACCTGTACCCCGGCCAGGACACCACCGGCCTGTGCCCGGTCGATACCTTCGACAAGACGCCGGTGTACGCCGACGGCAGCAACGGCCCCGACGATGCGGAGATCGCCGCGCGCCGCGATGCGATCTGGCGTCCGTACCACGAAGCGCTCGCTGCCGAAATGGCCCGACTAAAGGCGGAACACGGCACCATCGCGTTGTGGGACGCGCATTCGATCCGCTCGATATTGCCGCGCTTCTTCGAAGGCAGGCTGCCGGACTTCAACCTCGGCACGGCCAACGGCGACAGCTGCGATGCCACGCTGGCGAACCAGTTGCTGGAGCAGGCCAGCGCGGTGCCGGGCCATACCGCGGTGCTGAACGGCCGCTTCAAGGGCGGCTACATTACGCGCCAGTATGGAAAGCCGCAGGACGGTGTGCATGCGGTGCAGCTCGAACTGTCGCAGTGCGCGTATATGAGCGAAACCTATCCGTTCGCCTATGACGAAGCACGCGCAAGCGCGCTGCAGCCGACGCTGCGCGGCATGCTGGCGACGGTACTGGAGTTCGTCGAGTCCCGCTGAACCCCGTGCTCTTCGGCAAAGCTCAGGTGACGCGCTGGCCAAGCCGCAGGCGGTAGAGAGATGTGCTGGCGCCGATGAACAGCTCGTTACCCGCGGCGCCACCGAAAGTAAGGTTGCCGACTTTTTCCGGCACCGGAATGTGCGCCATCCGTGCGCCGTCCGGGTGAAAGACCTGCACGCCACTGGCGCTGCTGGTAAAGAGCCAGCCTCGCCGGTCCACGCGAAATCCGTCCGGCAGTCCTGGGTCGATGACGGCGAAGATGCGCGGGTTGGTTAGCACCCGCCCGGCAACGACGTCGAAAGCGACGATATGGTGATGCCCGTCCTCGCGCAACGCCGCCGACGTATCGGATACATAGAGAATGCTTTCGTCGGGGGAGAATGCCAGGCCGTTGGGCTCCTCGATGAGGTCGCTGGCGATTTCCAGCGTACCGACGCCGGGATCGTAGCGAAACACATAGTTGTGCCGCAGTTCGGGATCGGCTTGGTGGCCTTCGCGGTCCGAGAGGATGCCATAGGGCGGATCGGTGAACCACAACGTGCCATCGCGTTTGACGACGATGTCATTTGGAGAATTCAGGCGCCGCCCCTGATAGCGGCTGACGACCAGATCGTCTTCACCCAGGCGGGCACCGTCGCGGCGTGTCCGCGCGATTGCCCGGCGCCCATGCGAGCAATGCAGCAGCGAGCCATCCGCTTCCAGCGTGTGGCCGTTTGTAAACTCCACGCCCATACGCCAGACCGACATGCCATCCCCCGCGCTCCAGCGCAGGATGCGGTCGTTGGGTATGTCGCTCCACAGCAGCGCACCTTCGTCCGGCAGCCACACCGGTCCCTCGCTCCAGATCGCCCCGCATGCCAGCCGCTCGAGCCGCTCACCCGCCATTGCGCCTGCAGGCGGGTGACGGTGTTGCTCAGCAAATTGAGCGCAAAGGCTGTGGAGCCGTCGCGGGATGGCTCTTGTAGCCACCGGAGGGAATCGCCCGGTCCGGCTGATCGAAAATCAGCAGCGTGGAGTTTGCCTCGCTGAGTACGTAGAGCCGATCCAGTGCATCCATTGCCAGGCCGTGTGGGCGGTAGTACGACCAGATATCCAGAGTCCGTACGTGCTCGCGCGCCTGCAGGTCGATCACGCACACCGAGCAGCCACCTTCGCCCTTGTGCGAGGAGGACTCATCTCCTTATACAGAAGTAGAACGGCCTCCGCAGCGGGGCGGGATAGCTGATGCCGCGAAAACTCTGGGGAAATGGGTTGTAAACATCCGCAGACTCGCGTTTACTCTCGGATTTTCGAGCGGCAATGAGCAACGAGTCGGGGGCATGGGTGGACGAGGAATTTGAGAGTCTGGATCTTGGTGATCCGCGGCGGGATCGGCGCGCCAAGGAATTGCTCAAGCGGTTTGCGGCCCTGCCTACGGCGAGCATTCCCGGTGCGTGCGATGACTGGTCGCAAACCATTGGGGCGTATCGGTTTCTGGGCAATGAGCAGATCGATTGGCGGGACGTGATGCAGCCCCATTGGGAGCGCACTGCAGCGAGGGCCGCGCAATTTCCGGTGGTGCTGTGCATCGCTGACACCACCGAGCTGAACTTCAATGGCCAGGAAATGGAGGGGCTGGGGTCGTTGAGCTACGAAGCCCAGCGGGGAATGTATCTCCATCCGACCTACGCGGTGACGCCAGACCGGGAGCCGCTGGGGGTGATCGATGCCTGGATGTGGGCTCGGGAACTGAAGGACGCCGATGGCCACCGCAGCGGGATCAAGGAAAGCGTGCGCTGGATCGAGGGGTACGAACGGGTGGCGGAGCAAGCCGCGCTGCTGCCCCAGACAAGGCTGGTGTATGTGACGGACCGCGAGGGTGACATCGCCGAGCTGATGGCGCGCGCCCAGGAACTTGGCCAGCCGGCTGACTGGCTGATCCGCAGCCAATACAACCGCAACCTTGCTGAGGCGGGCAAGCTGTGGGATAGCGTTGACGCCAGCCCGGTGCTTGGGGAAATTACCTTTATCTTGCCAGGGCGTGCAGGCCAGAAAGCGCGCGAGGTCAAACAGGAGCTACGTGCACAACGTGTGCAGCTGCCGGGTACGATTGGAGCGGCGCTCACCTGTGTGGAGGCCAGGGAGATCGGAGCGCCCGCTGGCATCAAGCCAGTGGTTTGGCGCTTGTTGACGAACCGAGAAGCGCAGGACGCCGATGCTGTCATCGAACTCGTCGACTGGTACCGAGCCCGATGGGAGGTGGAGATGTTCTTCCATGTCCTGAAGACCGGCTGCAAGGTCGAAGCGCTACAGCTATCGCACATGGATCGCGTGGAGCGGGCCTTGGCGTTGTATATGGTGGTGGCGTGGCGCATTGCCCGCTTGATGCGGTTGGGCAGAACCTGCCCGGATCTGGATGCGTCACTGTTCTTCGACGCCGACGAGATTCGGGGGGCATACGTGCTCGCCAAAAAAGCCCGCCCGAAGGTACCAGTCACACTCAATCAGATGATTCGGTTGGTGGCTTCCCTGGGTGGGTTCCTTGGGCGCAAGAGCGATGGTGAGCCCGGCGCCAAGACGATCTGGATCGGCATGCAGCGAACCATGGATGCCGCGCTCACCATTCAGGCACTGCGGGAAGAGTCATGACTTCTGTATAAGGAGATGAGGAGGACTCCACCCCATAATGGCCCACATAGGCATAGCGCTGGCGGGAATCCACGACGAATTCATTGGGGAATTCCGGCAATCGGATATGTCTTAAAACTGCGCCGGAGTCGATATCATAAAAGCTGAACGTGTGGGCGCATTTCTGCACCAGCAAGAGGATTTCCTGGCTCACGCGGATATTCCTTTGGGACGGGGCTGAAGATGAATCGGGGAGCTCGGCTTCACTCCATTCCCGGCCAGTCGACACGCTGGCGGCGGGCCATGAGGAACTGCCGATTACTCAGGGAAAAGTCGGGCGAAGCGGGGGCGCAGGCTGGTCCGGCGCGAATGTCCGGAAATGGTGCCGTTGCCTGAGGCAGCAGGAGGCAGCCGCTAGCCGGCGGTCGCAGCTGGCAAGAGCAGGGCTGATACAGAAACGGCAGAAAATTGCACGACGATGCTATGCATTGTCGATTGTCTTCATCCGCTGAGCGGTGATTTTATAGGATGCGCATTGGCGGCGCCGCGGAACCTGACGGCGACTTGAGTTCGCTGCGAGGCAAATGGCCATGGAGCAGAGAAGCGGACGGAACTATAACAATCGCAGGGATATATTTCTAATCAATTGAGTGAATACCTGATTCACCTCTGGTTATCGCTCTGGGAATTTATTAAATCGAGGGCTTGATTATACTGGCATGTCAATAGCGCTATTCCTAATTATTGGCTTTCGCACCGATAAGAAGGCGGCTTGGCGTGCTGCTGCCGCATCGGCGCACAGGCCCGATGCGGCATCCCCGGAGAGGGGAGATGGCAGTGAGACGTGGCAGGCAGCCCGCGGCTTAGCGCTGCTTGGCCAGGCGGTCCTCGATATGCTTTGCACGCTCTTGCGAACCCGGGTGCGAACTGAGCATGCTCGACTGCCCGCCGTCGAGCGTCGCCATCTTGCGGAAGGCTGTCACAAGCGCCTGCCGGTTGGCGCCGTTCTTTGTGAGCAGGTCGAACGAATAATCGTCCGCCGCGGTTTCCTGGCGCTGCGAGAACTGCGCATTGACGAAATTCTCGGCCAGGTCCCCGATCTGCGACGACGACAGCGCTGTCAGCGAAGCGATGCCGGTCGACCCCAGCAATCCCCGCGCCGCCGCCGCGCTATAGGCCACCTGCATCGCTGCCTTGGTATGTCCCAGCGCTACGTGGCCGATCTCATGGCCCACCACGCCGCGTACTTCATCGTCGCTCAGGAAGTCCATCAGGCCGCTGTACACCCGTACGCAGCCATTGGCCATGGCCCAGGCATTGATGTCCTTGGTCACGTACACCTTGGCGTCCAGCGGCAGCCCGGTATTCCCCAGTCCGCTCATCACCGTGGCCAGGCGTTTGGTGTATGTGCTGTCGGCCGGCGCGATGGTGTTCTTCTTGTCCATTTCTGCGCACGACTGGTCGGACAGCGTCTTGACGTTGCTGTCCGACAGCGTGGCGGCGGTGAAGAGGCTGCCGCCGGCCTGCGTCAGGTTTTCCACGTTGGCGCCGGCGCAGCCGGCCAGCAGGGTGGCGCAGGCGAGGGCGTTGAGGGTGAGTCGCTTCATGGTTCGCTCCGGGGGCGGGGTTGGCAATGCCATAGGATAGGAAACCCCAATGGCGGTGCGCCAGTGGGTTCCGTCCGACATGCGACCTCTCAAGTGACTCCCGGGTTGCTTTTGGGTCGTGCGGCTGTCGAGACTCGTGAAGCGCCGCGCATGGCTAGGAGAGCGCTGCAAGCAGTGTTCTTGCTGCGCGTGGGTCAGCGATACTTGGCCAGCAGAGCCTGGTAGCGAACGTCGGCTCTCAGTGGCGCCAACTCCACACTGGCTTCGAGCTTGCCGAAATCCCGGAAACCATGGGCGAAAGCGTCGCCCAGGCTGCGGACCGCCGCGTCGGGATTCGCCTGCCGCATCATCAGGATGGCGATGTCGTAGTCTGCCGTGCCCTGTTGTGCGGTCTGCCTGGCTGGCTCTGCCGGCGTCGGGGGTACCGAGGCGGCGGCGGCAGGGGCCGACGATGCCCGGGCGGGCGTCGGTGTCATGGCGGACGCTGCCGCCGCGAGTGCCTCGGGCGCCTTGACGCGCTGGTAGTACAGCTTGCCAACGAGCGGCACGTCCACGTACATCCGGTCCAGCCCTTCGAAATAGAGCGACAGGCCGACACTTGCGCGCGAGCGGCGCGGACGCGCGGCATTAGAGTTAGGAGGGGCCCGAACGGATGGCAGAGACGAAGCAAATCCACGAGCGCATGTTGCGATTGCGCCGACGCTCCATGTCGTGAACCCAACCTTGCTCCTGCCATCAATCGAGAGGCTTGACCCGCCGGAACGCACCAAGGAGTGCGAGGTCATACGCAATTTTGAGCACGCCGCAGGCAACCAGCGGGGCCCCGACCCAGCCCATGGCCAGCAGCGCGCCCGCGAGGGTGGGGCCGAGTGCTGCAGCCAGGCTTCTGGGCACGGCGGTCAGGCTTGCAGCCGCCGGCCGTTCCGGCGGCGTCACCACGGCCATGACATAGGCGGTCCGGGTCGGTACGTCCATCTGCGACAGCGCGCTGCGTACGAGCAACAGCGCCAGGGTCGCGGCCAGGGAGGGGGCGAATGCGGCCGCGATCAGGCAGAGGCTGGATGGAATATGGGTGAACACCATCGTATTCAGCAAACCGAACTTGCGCGCCAGCGGCGCAGCAACGAGCTGGGAGCCAGCGCTGAGCAGCCCGGCCCAGAAAAAGAACTGGCCAGCGGCACCGGGGGAAAGACCAAAGCGCTGCATTAACCAGAGCGCCAGCAGAGAATTCACCACCAGGCCGCCGGCAAACGCGTCGACGCTGAAGAGCAGGGCAAGGCGGGTGACGATCCGGCGCGATGGACCCAGCGGTACTCTCGCCGATGCCAGGTGCGGCTGAGGCTCCGGCATGCGGGCATAGAGGAACCAGAGTGCGACACCGGTCAGGGCATAGACCATGAACATGGTGCGCAGGGCGCTGAGGACGGGGATTCCGAGCTGCGCCGCGAGCCAGGCTGGCAGCGCCGCTGCCAGCGCACCAATGGCGGCGCAGAGGGCCCCGGTCAGGCTGTAGCGGGCGAAAAGCGCCGTGCGGGCATCAGGGGAAGCCGAATCGGCAAGACCGGCATGCTCAAGCGGCAGGAAGACGCTGACGTCGCCGGAGCCGGGGTTGAGCGTGCCAACGAATGCGACCAGCAACAGCGGCCAAAGGGAAGACAGCCCGGCGAAACCTATGCCGGTCGCGGCCATCAAAGCGGCCGCCGACACCAGCAGGCGGCGCTGCGGATAGCGGTGGCCGATGACGCCGACCAGAATGGTCGCCAGTGCCGAGCCGATCAGGGTGGCGCTGCTGATCAGTCCCACTGTCAGTTGCGCGAAGCCGAGAGCGAGCAGGTACGCCGGCAACAGGACGGCGATGAACCCGTCGCAGAAGCCGCGCAGCGCGCGGCCGACAAGAAGCGGCAAGGCACTGGGGCGGACGCCTTCAGGCAGTGCCAGGCGCGCGAGCCAGCCCCTGTCGTTGGTCACGGCCGCATCCTCGGCCTGCGCATGGCATAGGTGCTCACGCAGGGATTTGCGGTGGCCATCGATGCGTTTCCGCGTGGATCCGTTTCATGATTGACGCCTGTCAGCGTGGCTTCAGTGACGCAGGAGCGGATAGACGAGCAGGCCGATCAGAGCCGCCCCCGCGACGATCACCGGCTCCGGCAGCTTCCTGAACTTCAGCAGCAGGACGACTGTGGCAAGTGCCAGCACAAGCGTGGGGATATCGATGATCGAGCGCCTGGCCAGCACGATTACCGCGCCGGTGATGGCACCTACGGCCGCAGCCGTCACGCCGTCTACGAAAGCAAGGATAGCGGGCAGCTTGCCGTATTTCTTGAAGTAGGGGGCCGGGATCACGGTGAAGAGATAGCAGGGCAAGAATGTAGCCAGTGCTGCCACCGAGGCACCGGGCAGGCCCGCCACCAGGTAGCCGATGAAACCCACAGTGATGACCACCGGGCCCGGCGTGATCATGGCCACCGCCACCGCATCGACAAACTGCTTCTCACTGAGCCAGTGAAAGTCCGTGACGACCCCGCCGTACAGGAACGGCACGATTGCAAGGCCTGAGCCGAACACGAAGGCACCGGCTTTGGCAAAGAACACGGCAATCTGGGTCAGCAGCGGCCAGTCCAGGGTACTGGCGACACTGCCTGCCGTGGGGATCTGGGTTGCGGCGACAACGCCAAGGCTGCCATGGCGCAGCCATTTTGGCGGCACCCGCCAGAACCAGACCACAATCCCGGCGGCAAGGAAGAGCCACGCAATTTCGGATTCCGTGATGACTGTCACTGCGGCCAGCACCAGGTAGATGGCCCACAACAGCTTGTCCTTGCCCACGCTCTTGGTCGTGAGCTTGTGGGCGCTGATTGCAATGATGCCAATCACGGCGGCGCCCACGCCGTAGAACACCGACTGCATCCACGTCAGTCCGCCAAAGCGGACATAGGCCCAGCCCAGTGCCACGACCATCAGGAACGAAGGCAGCACGAATGCAAGCCCTGCCAGGGTCGCGCCCAAGATGCGGTAATGAACGTAGCCCAGGTAGATGGCCAGCTGGGCGGCCAACGGGCCGGGTGCCAGCTGGGCCAGGGCCAGGCCTTCCTTGTAATCGGCATCGGTAATCCATTGGCGCCGCTCGACCAGGTCGCGGTGCATGTAGCCGGCCAGGGCCACGGGCCCCCCGAAGCCAAAAGTCCCCAGGCGCAACATGTACGTCACCAGTTGCCAGAGGGTATAGGCCGGACGCTCGGCCGTGATGGCAGCCGGGGCGCCGATCTGCTGGCGATCGTTCATTCATTCTCCTTGTTTCGGTAGCCTAGCGCTGGCGGCTGCCTGAAAAGTGGGCGTACAGCGAGTCCAGCACCAGGCCGATTTCCGCCAGCAGTGCGTCGTCGTCGGGCAGGCGCTCGCGGGCGCCTGCCAGCACGGCTTCGAAGCCGCTGGCTTCCGGCACCGCCGGGCCACCGATATCCAGCGCGTGCACCATCGCACCCAGGCGGCCCAGGCCACGGTTGTCGTCCAGGCCGAAGCTCGCCAGCAACACCTCGAACGACACGCAATTGCCCACATGTGTGAACGTCGCCCCGTCGAAGTCGAAACCCAGCGCATCGGCGGGGCAGTCGCTGACGCTTTCGAGCCAGAGGAAACGGGCGTGCGCATCGATGAAGCGCTGAATCAGCCAGGCGCTGGCGACCCGGTCGACCCACAGGTGCCGGCGCGTGGCCCACACCCGGCCCTGGTACTGGGCACGGTCACGCCGGGGGATGCTGCCCGTCCTGGGCTGCGGCTCGCCCGGCGAGAGCAGCGTCTCGACTGCGCCGGCGAAATCTCGCCATTGCGCAGCAGCCCGTGCCGAAGTCTCGTTGGGGAAGAAATCGATCCTGTGGATGGCTTCGTAGGTGCGCCCGTGCCGTTTCAGCAGGCGGTTGAGTTCTGTCTCGTCCTGGCCGGAAAGCGACTTGCGTGCTTCGGACAGCGCGGCCAGCAACCCGGCGTAGTCGGCGCTGCGATCAAACAGTGTGCGAAAGGCCGCGGCGTCGTTGCCCTCCGCGCGCACACTGAGCAGCCAGGCCTGGCCGTCCTCTTGCGTGGTTTCGTCGGCCAGTTCGCGCAGCTGCGCGACTTGCTCCTCGCCGCCTGGCAAAAGGTAGGCGCCGTCGCGCAAGGCGGCGCAGCCAAGCGCCTTGAGCGCACGCCAGATCCGCATCCGCGCGGTAGCGCCGGACGTTGGCAGGCTGACAATCAGCAGGATCCAGGAATCGGAAACGGTAGGCATGAAGGCATGTTAGATGCCCATAGACTGCTCTTCAATACTGTAGCGATCTCTACAAAGTGATGATTGCGGCATGTCGAACCGCCTCTTGCCTTTGCTGGACCGAACCTGACTACATGCTGGAATAAGTCCTCAGGCGCGGGCGTGCACTGCGGCAACATCCGGGTCGCTGATTGTCAGGGGGATTTTGTTGATGGTGCCCGGGGTCGGACTCGAACCGACACGCCTTGCGGCGGGGGATTTTGAGTCCCCTGCGTCTACCTGTTTCACCACCCGGGCAGGGTGTAGGCACCGGAACCAGTGCCTTGTTGAGCCGGCGATTATGCCGGAATTCGCCCAGACCGACAACCTGCGCGCGGCCCGTTCAGCGCCCGCGCCGGGCGCGGGTGCTGCGGTTGCGGTCGTAGTATTCGGGCGGCTTGCGCGCGATCCAGCGGATGAATTCGGCCATGGCCGGGTGGCGGCGCAGCGCGTGCCAGTCGTGGAAGGTGGTCGCCAGTTCGGCTTCGGTAAAGACAGAGTGGATCTTCTGGTGGCAGACGCGGTGCATCGGCACGACCTCGCGGCCGCCGTGGCTGCGCGGGACGGGGTGGTGCAGGTCGGTGCTGGGGCCGGGCACCAGCTGGCGTCCGCAGAGCGGGCAGCGCGTTGCGGCGGGGCTGTCGGGGGCGGTGGCCCGAGCTGGCTGGCGCGGCCTGAGCGCAGGGTGCGTTTGACGACCATGGGTCAACAGTAGTGGCACGGATGGCCTGCGCCGGGCGAAGCCGGTTAGCATGGCGCGCACGGCGTATGTCATGCAGCGCGCGCCGGCCACCAGCCAATCTACGCACCGAACGCCATGACCGACCAAGCTTCGCTGGCGAGCCTTGCCAGCCTTCCCTCGCAGGATCCTGAGTTTTACGACCGAGAATATAACAACCGCGCCAATGTGCCGGACAACCCAGTGCATATGGCGCGCTGGGCGCAGTGGTCAGCGGACGTGCGCGAGCGCGGTGGCTTCCTCGCCGACCTGAGCTATGCCGGCGCGGACTCGCGGCATCCGCAGGACGAGACGCTGGATTACTTTCCGGCGCAGCGGGCGAACGGATCGCTGCCGCCGCTGCTGGTGTTCGTCCACGGCGGTTACTACCGTGCGCTGGACAAGCGCGACCACAGCTTTGTCGCCAGCGTGCTGCCGGCGCTGGGCGTGTCGGTGGCGGTGGTGAATTACTCGCTGGTGCCGAAGGTGACGGTGCCGGAGATCGTGCGGCAGGTGCTGGGCAGCGTCGACTGGCTGTACCGGCAGTCGGACCAGTTCGGACATGACCCCGACCGGATCTTCGTGGCCGGGCATTCCGTCGGCGGCCACCTGGTGGCGATGCTGATGGCCGCACGCTGGCCGCAATGGGCGCCGGACCTGCCTGCCGACCTGGTCAAAGGCGGGCTCTCGGTCAGCGGGCTCTACGACATGGAGCCGCTGCGGCGCGCGGCCTTCCTGCAGTGCGATCTGCGGCTGTCGGACGACGATGTCGCGCGCCTGTCTCCGGCGTTCATGCCGCCCGCCGGCGCTGCGCCGTTGTCGATCGCGGTGGGCGAACTGGAAGCTGGCGAGTACCACCGGCAGCATGCGCTGATCCGCGCGGCATGGCCCGCCAACGTCGGACACGCGGCAGCGGGCGATATCGTGCTGCCGGGCTGCCACCACTTCAACGTGCTCGATGGTTTCGGCAGCGAAGACAGCGCGCTGACGCGCGCCGTGCTGCGCCTTACCGGCCGCTGACGCCGGGCCGGTCAGTCCTCGAGCACGCGCAGCAGCGACGAGGTATCGTCCTTGCCCCAGCCCTTGGCCATCAGCGTGCGCAGCTGCGCCGAGGTGGCCTGCATCGCCGGCAGGGCCAGGCCGATTTCCTCGGCGATATCGCGCGCCAGCCCGAAGTCCTTGTCGTGCAGCCGCGCCTCGATGCCGGCGGCGAAGTCGCGCGCCACCATCTTGGGCCCCATCAGGTCAAGCATGCGGCTGCCCGCCATGCCGGTCGACAGGGCCTGCAGCACGCGGCCGGTATCGACGTTCTGCGCGGCGGCAAAGCGCATGGCCTCGGCGATGCCTTCGATATTGACCACCTGCGCAATCTGGTTGCACAGCTTGGCGACCTGGCCGGCGCCGTTGTCGCCGATATGGGTGATGGTCTTGCCCAGCCGTTCCAGCAGCGGGCGCACGCGCTCCAGCATCTCGGGCTTGCCGCCGACCATGATGGTCAGCGTGGCGGCCTCGGCGCCCGCGGTGCCGCCCGACACCGGGCAGTCCAGCGCCTCGATGCCGCGCGCGGCCAGCGCCGCGGCGATCTCGCGCGTGACGATTGGCGAGATGGTGCTGTGGTCCACGCAGATGGTGCCGGGCGCGGCGCCCTGGATCACGCCCTGCTCGCCCAGCAGCACCTCGCGCACGTCTTCGGACGAGGTCACGTTGGTAAAGACGACGCTGGCGCCGCGCGCCGCCTCGGCGGGCGTGAAGAACGGTTCCGCACCCATGGCGCGCGCGGCCTCGGCGGCCTCCGGGCGGCGCACAAAGGCGCGCACGGTATGGCCAGCCGCCAGCAGGTGGCGGACCATGTGCGAGCCCATGGCGCCCAGGCCGATGAATGCCACGGTAGCAACGGTGGTGGGAGTGGTGGTCATGCGAATGCTTCCTTTCAGGCTTGATGCACAGGGCTACTTTTCTCCCGCATAGGAGAACTTGCCGTTGCGGATCACCCCCATCACGCGCGAACGCTGGTCGAAGCCCTGGTGGTCCTTCGGGTTCATGTTCATCACGCCGTTGGGGATGGTGAGGTTGGTGGTGGATTCGAGCGCGTCGCGCATGGCGGCGCGGAACTCGCGTGTGCCGGGCTGGGCGCCGGTCTTGAGCGCGCGGCGCGCCGCATCGTCGAGCAGCAGCCACGCGCCCCAGGCGTCGCCGGCGAACTGCGTCACGCTGTCGGCGCCGTACTTGCCCTCGTAGCGGTTGACGAAGTCGAGCGCGACCTTGCGCACCGGGTGGCTCTCGGGGAGCTGGCGCGCGACCACCACCGGGCCGGTGGGGAACAGCGTGCCTTCGACGTCCTTGCCGCCCATGCGCAGGAAGTCCCAGGTGGCGATGCCGTGGGTCTGGTAGACCTTGCCCTTGTAGCCGCGCTCGCCCAGCGTCTTCTGCGGCAGCACCGAAGGCGTGCCCGCGCCGGCGATCAGGATGGCGTCCGGATTGGCGGCCATCAGCTTGAGCACCTGGCCGGTCACCGAGGTGTCGTTGCGCGAGAAGCGCTCGTTGGCAACGACCCTGATCTTGCGCACCTCGGCCAGCTTCGAGAACTCGCGCCACCAGCTTTCGCCATAGGCGTCGGCAAAGCCGATAAAGCCGACGGTCTTGACGCCGTGGTTGCTCATGTACTCGGTCAGCACGGTCGCCATGTGCGAGTCGTTTTGCGGCATCTTGAAGGCCCAGCGGCGCTTGGCGTCGGTCTGGGGCTCGACGATGGCGGCCGAGGCGGCCAGCGCCACCATCGGCGTCTCGCCCTCGGACACGGCGTCGAGCGCGGCGATGGCGGTGGGGGTGATGTTGGGGCCGACGATCACGTCGACCTTCTCTTCGGAGATCAGCTTGCGCACGTTGCGCACGGCCGCGGCCGGGTCGGAGCCGTCGTCCAGGATCACGTAGTGCGCCTTCTGGCCGCCCAGCGTCTGCGGCCACATCAGCACGGTGTTCTTGGAGGGGATCCCGATCGAGGCCGCCGGCCCGGTGGTGGATACGTCGATGCCGACGCGGATATCGGCAAGGGCGGTGGCGCTGGTGAAGAGCAGGGCAGGCGCCAGCAGCAGGCGGCGCAGGGGCAGGTTCGGCATCTTGTCTCCTCCGTTCTTATATGTGACGGGAAGGATAGCCGAACTCTGCCCGAGGGGCACGCCTGGGGCGCGTCAGCGCGCGCCCAAACGCCAGAGCGTGGTCACCTCGGCGGAACGCGCCGCGTGCAGCGGGTCGATGGCGTCGGTCGCGCGCGGGTGGCGCGGGCGGATATTGGAGCGGCCCAGCACCTTCAGCCCGGCGGCCTCGATCCAGCCCATCAGCTCCTCGCGCGGACGCAGGCCCAGGTGCTCGGCCAGGTCCGACAGCAGCAGCCAGCCTTCGCCGTCCGGCTCCAGGTGCTCGGCCAGCCCTTGCAGGAAGGCGCGCAGCATGGCGCTGTCCGGGTCGTAGACCGCGCGCTCGACCGGCGAGCTGGGCCGTGCCGGCACCCAGGGCGGGTTGCACACCACCAGCGGCGCGCGGCCTTCGGGGAACAGGTCGGCTTGCACGATCTCGACCTGCCCGGCATAGCCCAGCCGGTCGATGTTCTCGCGGGCGCAGGCGAGCGCACGCGGGTCCTGGTCGGTTGCGACGATGCGCTTCACGCCGCGGCGGGCCAGCACCGCGGCCAGCACGCCGGTGCCGGTGCCGATGTCGAAGGCCAGCGTCTTCGCCGGCAGCGGCTCGGCCGCCACCAGGTCGACATACTCGCCGCGCACCGGCGAGAACACGCCATACCACGGGTGGACGCGGTCTTCCAGCGCCGGGATCTCCACACCCTTCTTGCGCCATTCATAGGCGCCGATCATGCCGAGCAACTCGCGCATCGACGCCACGTAGGGCTCGTCCGCAGGGCCATAGACCTGTTGGCAGGCCTCGTGCACGTCCGGCGCGCGGCGCAGCGGCACGCTGTGGTCGGCTTCGAACGGCAGCAGCAGCATGCCCAGCGTGCGGGCGCGCTGCGACTGCGCCAGCCGGTGCAGGTGGAAGGCCTCGGTCGGTGAGTGCGGCGCCGCGGCCTTGGCTTTCTGGCCGGGCCGGCTGGCCTTCTTGGGCTTGCGCTCGGTGCGGCGGGCCATCGCCTGCAGCAGCTGGCGCGCGTTCTGGAAGTCGCCGCGCCAGAGCAGGGCGGTGCCCTCGCAGGCCAGGCGGTAGGCGGTGTCGGCGCTGGTGGTGTCGTCGGCGATCACCACGCGCCGCGGCGGCGGGGTGCCGGCTTCGGAGCGCCAGGCTGCGCTGCGCTCGGTGCCGTCTTCGGTCCAGTGGATCCGGGGTAGTTCGCTCACAGGGTCTCCAGCCGGGACGGCGTGATGGATGTGCATTGCTTCTTTCTTATATAGAGAGGGCGGCAGCGTGCCGCGCTCAGAGTTCGTAGGCTTCGTGCTCGCCTGACATGGCCTGCTCGACCAGCTTGCGGTTCAGCGTCGGCGAGAACAGCTCGATGAAGGTGTAGACAAAGCTGCGCAGGTAGGCGCCCTGCTTGACCGCCAGGTGCGTCACATTGCTGCCGAACAGGTGGCCGGCCGGGATCCCGCGCAGGTTGCGGTCGCGCTCCGCATCATAGGCGACCCCCGCGACGATGCCCACGCCCAGCCCGATCTCGACGTAGGTCTTGATCACGTCCGCATCGATCGCCTCCAGCACGATGTCGGGCTTCAGGTGGCGCAGCTCGAAGGCCTTGTCGATCTTGGGCCGACCGGCGAAGTTGGGATCGTAGGTGATCAGCGGGTAGCCCATCAGGTCCTCGATCGCCAGGTGCTTCTTGTCCAGCAGCGGGTGTTCAGGTGGCGTAATCACCATATGCGTCCACTGGTAACCCGGCAGCGAAACCAGGTTCTTGTCGTCGGTGATGCCCTCCGTGGCGATACCGATATCGGCCTGGTCGTGCAGCAACATGTCGGCGATCTGCGTCGGGTTGCCCTGCTGGATCGACAGCCGCACCTTGGGGTAGCGCTTGGTGAACTCGCCGATCACCCGCGGCAGTGCGTAGCGCGCCTGCGTATGGGTGGTGGCGATGGTGAAGTTGCCCTGGTCCTGTGCGGCATAGTCCATGCCGACTCGCTTCAGGCTTTCCACCTCCTGCAGGATCTTTTCCACGGAGGTGAGGATGCGCCGCCCCGGCTCGGTCAGGCTGCGGATGCGCTTGCCGTGGCGCGTGAAGATATCGACGCCCAGCTCTTCCTCCAGCTCGATGATGGCCTTGGACACGCCGGGCTGTGACGTGTAGAGCGCCTTGGCGGCCTCGGTCAGGTTGTAGTTCTGCCGGACGGCCTCGCGCACGAAACGGAACTGGTGGAGGTTCATATATCTGAGTTCGTATAAACAAACAACTTCTTATTAGTTTGAGGTATGAGGCCAGTTTATTACGATTCTCGAACTTTGTTAATAAACAGCCTGCCCTCAGTGCGTCCTCTCGCAGCAGCCAGTTTGTGATGCGTGATACACCGGCCAGGCCCACCTGAGTCCCCATGTCTGTTGCCTATACCGTTTCCGGTCTGTTTGTAGGCGTCCTCGTCGGTCTGACCGGGGTGGGAGGGGGCTCGTTGATGACGCCGCTGCTGACGCTGCTGTTCGGCTTCTCGCCGGCGACCGCGGTCGGGACCGACCTGGCCTTCGCGGCCATCACCAAGGGTTTCGGCACCATCGCGCACCGCGCCCACGGCCATGTGCAGTGGCAGGTGGTGCGGCGCCTGTGCATTGGCAGCCTGCCGGCGGCGGTGGCCTCGATCCTGGTGCTGAAGAGCGCTGGTGAGCTCAACGCCCAGTGGCTGCACGCGATCCGCCTGACCATTGGCGTGTCAGTGCTGCTGACCGTATTGTCGCTGCTGTTCCGCAAGCAGATGCTGGCCTGGCTGGAACGCAATCCGCGCTTCCAGCTGCACGGCCGCGCCCAGGTCATTGCCACCATCGCGGTCGGCGCCGTGATCGGCGTGCTGGTGACGGTGTCGTCGATCGGCGCCGGCGCGGTTGGCGCCACGCTGATCCTGCTGCTGTACCCCCATATGAAGCCGGCCGAAGTTGCCGGCACCGACATTGCCTACGCCGTCCCGCTGACGGCGATTGCCGGGCTGGGCCATGTGTGGCTCGGCACGGTCGACTGGAATTTGCTGCTGGCGCTGCTGGTGGGCTCGATCCCCGGCATCTGGCTGGGCGCGCAACTGTCGCGGGCGCTGCCCGAACGGCTGGTGCGTGCCGCACTGGCGACCACGCTGACGCTGGTCGCCATCAAGCTCGTTTCCTGAATTCAACGAATACTGAACGGACCCCGCCATGTATCAGTACGACCAATATGACCAGCGCATCGTTGCCGAGCGCGTCGCCCAGTTCCGTGACCAGGTGCGCCGCCGCCTGTCCGGCGAGCTGACCGAGGAAGAATTCCTGCCGCTGCGCCTGCAGAACGGCCTGTACATGCAGCGCCATGCCTACATGCTGCGCGTGGCGATTCCGTACGGCCTGCTGTCGTCGAAGCAGATGCGCAAGCTGGGCCATATCGCGCGCGAGTACGACCGCGGCTATGGCCACTTCTCCACGCGCCAGAACATCCAGTACAACTGGATGGAACTGGAGCGCGTGCCCGACGTGCTGGCCGAGCTGGCCAGCGTCGAGATGCACGCCATCCAGACCTCGGGCAACTGCGTGCGCAACATCACCACCGACCACTTCGCCGGCGTCGCGCCGGACGAGTCGGTGGACCCGCGCGTGCTGGCCGAGCTGCTGCGCCAGTGGAGCACCTTCCAGCCGGAATTCGCCTTCCTGCCGCGCAAGTTCAAGATCGCCATCTCCGCGTCGGCCGACGACCGCGCCGTGGTGCAGATGCACGACATCGGCATCTATGCCTACAAGAACGCTGAGGGCGAAACGCGCCTGCGCATCCTGGCCGGTGGCGGCCTGGGCCGCACGCCGATCCTTGGCTCGGTGATCAAGGAAGACCTGCCGTGGCAGCACATGCTGACCTACGTCGAGTCGGCGATCCGCGTGTACAACCGCTACGGCCGCCGCGACAACAAGTACAAGGCCCGCATCAAGATCCTGGTCAAGGCCATCGGCGTGGAGAAGTTCGCGCAGGAAGTCGAGGAAGAATGGCAGCACAGCAAGGACGGCCCGGCCACGCTGACGCAGGTTGAGTTCGACCGCGTGGCGCAGTACTTCGCACCGCCGGCCTATGAGAAGCTGGCCGATACCGACGCCTCGTACGAGAAGCACCTGCTGGAAGACAAGGCCTTCGCGCGCTGGGTCAGCCGCAGCGTGCACGGCCACAAGGTGCCGGGCTACGCCGCGGTGACGCTGTCGACCAAGCCGGGCGTGGCCTCGCCCCCGGGCGACGCGACCGACGCGCAGATCGAAACCGTGGCCGACCTGGCCGACCGCTTCGGCTTTGGCGAGTTGCGCGTGGCGCACGAGCAGAACCTGGTGCTGCCGGACGTGAAGAAGCAGGACCTGTACGAGCTGTGGCAACTGGCCAGGAAGGCCGGCCTGGCCACCCCGAACATCGGCCTGCTGACCGACATCATCGCCTGCCCGGGCGGCGACTTCTGCTCGCTGGCCAACGCCAAGTCGATCCCCATCGCGCAGGCGATCCAGAACCGCTTTGACGACCTGGACTACGTCTACGACCTGGGCGAGATCTCGCTGAACATCTCGGGCTGCATCAACGCCTGCGGCCACCACCACGTTGGCAACATCGGCGTGCTGGGCGTCGACAAGGACGGTTCGGAGTGGTACCAGGTCACGCTGGGCGGCGCCCAGGGCAACAAGACCGCGCTGGGCAAGGTGATTGGCCCGTCGTTCAGCGCCGAGGAAATGCCCGAAGTGGTGACCCGCATCATCGACACCTTCGTTGCCAACCGCATCGAGGACGAACGCTTTATCGAAACCCTGTCCCGCATCGGCATCGCCCCGTTCAAGGAACGCGTGTACGCCGACAAGCAGCCGCGCGAGCGCGCTGAAGCCTGAGGACCGGAGACTGAACATGGCAAAGATTATTCAACTGCAACGCGATGGCGCAAACGTCGTCCCGGTCATCGTCGAAGATAACTGGACCGTGCTGCGCGGTACCGCCGAACAACCGCTGACCGACGAGCAGATCGCTGCCGCCGCGCAGAGCCAGGACGCCGTGCTGTTCCCGCTGTCGGTGTGGCTGGCGAACGAAGCGCTGCTGGCCGGCCGCGACGTGGCCCGCACCGGCGTGTGGCTGGCCCCGGAAGACGAGCCGGGTGACGTGGTCCAGTACTTCGACCGCGTGTCGCTGGTGGCGGTGGACTTCCCGGTGTTCCGCGACGGCCGCGGCTTCTCGACCGCGTACCTGCTGCGCAGCCGCTACAACTGGAACGGCCAGCTGCGCGCCATCGGCGACGTGCTGCGCGACCAGCTCAACTTCATGAAGCGCTGCGGCTTCGACGCCTTCGCGGTGCGCGCCGACAAGAGCATCGACGACGCCATCAAGGGCTTCACCGAGTTCACCGTGACCTACCAGGCTTCGGTCGACGAGCCGCTGCCGCTGTTCCGCCGCGCGCGCACCGAAGGTGGTGCCGTGCAGTCGAAGGAAACGGTATGAGCACGGTGCTGAGCGAAATCGCGGTGGTCGATGCCGGTGCGGTGTCGGGACTGCGGCCGCCCGCGCTGTGGGTGGCGCCGGAGTACACCGGCAGCATCGAAGCGCTGGAGCAGAAGGAGCGCGAGCTGGGCGAGCGCCTGGCCGGCATCGCCGCGCGCTTTTTCCGCGCGCGCTTTGCCTCGAGCCTGGCGGCCGAGGACATGGTGCTGACCGATGCCATCCTGCGCGGCACTGAGGCCGTGCGCGCCGGCATCCGCGTGTTCACGCTGCAGACCGGACGCCTGCACGCCGAGACGCTGGCAGTGTTGGACAAGGTGCAGTCGCACTACGGCTACAGCATCGAGCAGTACACGCCGGACGCCGAGGCCGTCGAGAACTACCTGAAGAAGCACGGGCTCAACGCCTTCTACGACAGCATCGACCTGCGCAAGGAATGCTGCGGCATCCGCAAGGTCGAGCCGCTCAACCGCGCGCTCTCGCACGCCGACGCCTGGATGACCGGCCAGCGCCGCGAGCAGGCCGTCACGCGCGCCGAGCTGCCGTTCGAGGAAATGGACGAGGCCCGCGGCATTCCCAAATTCAACCCGCTGGCGGACTGGAGCGAGGCCGAGGTGTGGGCCTACCTGAAGCGCCACAACGTGCCCATCAACGACCTGCACGCCAAGGGCTATCCCAGCATCGGCTGCGAGCCGTGTACGCGTGCCGTGCGCGCGGGCGAGGATGTCCGCGCGGGACGTTGGTGGTGGGAGAGCAAGGACTCGAAAGAGTGCGGGCTCCACGAACAGAACATCAAGCATTGAGGCCGGGTACAAAAATGGGCATCATGAACGACATCGCAGAAGCAGGGTTGACGCAAACGAGCAGCGTGGCCCACCTGTTGCAGGTACAAAACGACCATCTCGACCGGCTCGAAGCCGAGTCGATCTACATCATCCGCGAGGTGGTGGCCGAGTGCAGCAACCCGGCGCTGCTGTTCTCCGGCGGCAAGGACTCGATCGTGATGCTGCACCTGGCGCTGAAGGCGTTTCGCCTGGGCGACCGCAAGATCGAACTGCCGTTCCCGCTGGTGCATATCGACACCGGCCACAACTATCCGGAAGTGATCGAGTTCCGTGACCAGCGCGTGGCGGAACTGGGCGCACGGCTGGTGGTGGGCCACGTCGAGGATTCGATCAAGCGCGGCACCGTGCGCCTGCGCAAGGAAACCGATTCGCGCAACGCCGCGCAGGCGGTGACGCTGCTGGAAACCATCGGGGCGCACCAGTTCGACGCGCTGATGGGCGGTGCCCGCCGCGACGAAGAGAAGGCCCGCGCCAAGGAACGCATCTTCTCGTTCCGCGACGAGTTCGGCCAGTGGGACCCGAAGGCCCAGCGCCCGGAGCTGTGGAGCCTGTATAACGCCCGCATGGCGCAGGGCGAGCAGATGCGCGTGTTCCCGATTTCGAACTGGACCGAGCTGGACGTGTGGCAGTACATCGCCCGCGAGAAGCTGGCGCTGCCGCCGATCTACTATTCGCACCAGCGCGAAGTGGTGCGCAAGAACGGCCTGCTGGTGCCGGTCACGCCGATCACCCCCAAGCAGGACGGCGACGTCAGCGAGGTGCTGTCGGTCCGCTTCCGCACCGTCGGCGACATCAGCTGCACCTGCCCGGTGGCCAGCACCGCCGATTCGCCGGAAGCGATCATCGCCGAGACCGCGGTGACCGAGATCACCGAGCGCGGCGCCACCCGCATGGACGACCAGACGAGCGAAGCTTCGATGGAGCGCCGCAAGAAGGAAGGCTACTTCTAAGCCGTACGCAGCAAAGGATTCAGACATGACTCACCAAGCAACCCATCAAGGCCTGCTGCGCTTCATCACCGCCGGCTCCGTCGACGACGGCAAGAGCACGCTGATCGGCCGCCTGCTGTATGACAGCAAGGCCGTGCTGTCCGACCAGCTGACCGCGCTGGCCAACGCCAAGAACAAGCGTACCGCCGGCGAGCAGATCGACTTCTCGCTGCTGACCGACGGCCTGGAAGCCGAGCGCGAGCAGGGCATCACCATCGACGTGGCCTACCGCTACTTCTCGACCGCGCGCCGCAAGTTCATCATCGCGGATACCCCGGGCCACGAGCAGTACACCCGCAACATGGTCACCGGCGCCTCCACCGCGGACGCGGCCATCGTGCTGGTCGATGCCACCCGCGTCACCGTCACCGACGGCCGTGCCGAGCTGCTGGCGCAGACCAAGCGCCACTCTGCCATCCTGAAGCTGCTGGAGATCCGGCACGTGATCGTGGCCGTCAACAAGATGGACCTGGTCGAGTTCAGCGAACAGCGCTTCAACGAGATCCGCACCGCCTACACCGAACTGGCCGCCCAGCTCGGCCTGAAGGACGTGCGCTACGTGCCGGTCTCCGCGCTGCGCGGCGACAACATCGTGCACGAGAGCGACGCCATGCCCTGGTACCAGGGCGAGCCGCTGCTGCCGCTGCTGGAAGAGCTGCCGGTGGAAGAAGCCGCGCCCGAGGATGACGCCGCGCTGCGCTTCCCGGTGCAGCTGGTGATCCGCCAGGACGGGTCGCAGTCGGACGACTTCCGCGGCTATGCCGGCCGCATTGAAGCCGGCACCGTGCGCGTGGGCCAGAAGCTGCGCGTGCTGCCCGCCAACCGCGAGGCCGTGGTGGCCGAAGTGCTGACGCCCAACGGCGCCGCCGAATCCGCCAATGTCGGCGACACGGTCACCGTGCGCCTGGCCGAGGACGTCGATGTATCACGCGGTGACATGTTCGTCGCCGCCGATGCCACCACCGCGCCGGCCAAGAAGCTGCAGGCCGACCTGTGCTGGTTCGACGACGAGTCGCTGAACCCGGCGCGCAAGTACGTGCTCAAGCACACCACGGCCAGCGTGTTCGCGCGCGTGTCGGCGGTGGACCGCGTGCTGGACGTGCATACGCTGTCGCACGAAACCGGCCGCCATGACATCCGCCTGAACGATATCGGTTCGGTGCAGATCTCGCTGCAGAAGCCGATCGTGTGCGATGCCTACGGCGACAACCCGGCAACGGGCGCCTTCGTGCTGATCGACGAAGCGACCAACCACACGGTGGCCGCGGGCATGATCCGTGCGTTCTCCTGATCGGTAACGAACAGGATGGGGCAAGAGATGGACAAGCAGGCGCAGAAGACTTACGGCAAGGTGACCCTCATCGGGGCAGGCCCCGGTGCGGCAGACCTCATTACGGTGCGTGGTGCACGGCTTTTGGGCGAAGCCCAGGTGGTGCTGCACGATGCACTGGTGTCGCCGGAGATGCTGGCCTGGTGTCCGCAGGCGGAACTGGTGGAGGTGGGCAAGCGCTGCGGCCAGCGCTCCACCGCGCAGCTGTTCATCAACCGGCAGATCGTCGACCTGGCCAGCAAGTACGAGCGCGTGGTGCGCCTGAAGGGCGGCGACCCGATGCTGTTTGGCCGTGCCGACGAGGAGCTGCAGGCGCTGGAAGCGGCCGGCATCGAGTATGAGGTGGTGCCGGGCATCACTGCCGCGCTGGCCGCTGCGTCGGCCATCGGCAAGCCGCTGACCAAGCGTGGCGTGTCGCGCAGCGTGGCGTTTGCCACGCAGGCCAAGGCCGCGGACGGCGAGGGCTCGCCCGATATCGAAGCCGCGGTCAAGGCCGATACGCTGGTCTACTACATGGGCCGCGACCAGGCCGCCTCGATTGCCGCGCAACTGATCGCGCACGGCAAGCCCGCGTCGACGCCGGCATGGGTGGTCGAAGCCGCCACCACGCCGCAGCAGCGCAGCCGCGAATTCACGCTTGGCCAGATGGCGGCGGGGGAAGCGGCGGCCTGGATCGATCCGGTGCAGCCGAGTCTGCTGATGATCGGCGCGGCACTGGCCGCACGCGCGACGGAAGCGCCGCGCGACGAAGCCGGCGAGACCATCGACCGGACGCCGCGCGCCGCCTGACTCTGCACGATCCCCGAAAAACAAGAAGCCCTGTGACGGCATGTCGCCGTCACAGGGCTTTTGTCATTGGGAGGCCGGGTCAGGCCTGTCCGGTAGCGGCGCCCGGCAGCGAGGCGATGCAGTAGGCTGCGATCGCATCCAGCACCGCATCCGCTTCGCCCACCGCGGTGGCGCAATGGATGCGCAGGCGGGGATGGGTTTGCCGGCATTGGTCGAGCAGCGCGGGCAGGTCGCGCCGCAGGTGGCCGCCCTGGCCGAAGAACACTGGCACCACCGTAACCTCGGTCACGCCGTTTGCCGCAAGATCGGCCAGCGATTCCGGCAGGCTGGGCGACATCAGTTCGAGGAAGGCCAGCCGCACCTCGCACTGGGGCAGGGCGGTGGCCAGCTTCTGCTGCAGGCGGTCGAATGGTTCACGCCAGCGTGCATCGCGCGCACCGTGCGCGAACAGTACCAGGGCCTGGGCGGAGGCGGTCATGGCAGTGCGTCCGTCAGTGCCGGCTCAGTGACGATCCACCCAACGCAGCGCCAGCAGCGCCACCATCAGGTAGAGCGTGCCTGGCACCAGCGCCGAGATAATCGGCGGCCACGTATGCAGCAGCCCCACGTGCGAGAACAGCGTATTCGACAAGTGGAACGACAGCCCCAGCATGATGCCGCCGAACACCTTGACGCCGACCGCGCCGGCACGGGCGTGCAGATAGGCGAAGGGCAGGGCCAGCGCCACCATCACGAACAGCGTCAGCGGATAGATCACCTTCTTCCAGAACGCGATCTCGTAGCGCTGCGTGTCCTGCTTGTTGTCGCGCAGGTGGCGGATATAGCGGAACAGGTCCACCGTCGACATGCGCTCGGGCGTCACCAGCAGCACCGACAGGATCTGCGGCGTCAGCTCGGAATGCATGGTCACGCGCGGGAATTTCAGTTGCTCGGCACGGAACACCGGCGCCAGCGCGTCGCTGCGCGCGGCGGGCTGTGCCGCCTGCGTCGGTTGCGCCGTCTTGGCCAGCTCGGCAAAACGCGTTTCGCTGACGTTCTGCAGCTCCCACGACTGGCCGCCCTGGTAGCGCCCTTCCTGCGCCACGCGGATCACGCGCAGGCGGTACTGGGGATCGAATTCGTAGATCGTGATGCCGGTGATGGTCTGGTCCGGACGCAGCCCCGCCACGTTGACGAAGCGGGTGACCTCGCCGCCGTCGGTGGCGTCCTTGTCGCGGTCCTTGACCCAGACCCCGGAGCGGAAGCCCGCGGACACCGTCGCGCCGATCGCCTCGAGCTTGACCTTCTGCGCATACTGCTCCGCACGCGGGCCAATGAATTCCCCGAAGATAAACGTCACCAGCGCCAGCGGCACCGCCAGCTTGAACAGCGAGAACAGCGCCTGGCGCGTGTTCAGGCCGGCCACGCGGAAGATGGTGTACTCGGACTGGCTGGCGAGCTGCGAGAACACGTAAATCGCGCTAATCAGCACCGCGATCGGCAGCACCTCGTAGACCCGCGTGGGCGCCTGCAATAGTACGTGGAACAGCGCCACCAGCGAGGTGTACTTGCCGTTGACGCTCTCCAGCTCGCTGAGCATGTCGAAGAACACGAACAGCGACAGCACCGCGAACAGGATAAAGGCGAACACGCCATAGACCAGCCGGCCGAAGTAGCGTTCGTAGACGTGCAGGATCCTCATGCCCGGCCTCCGGTGGCTACGGCACGGCGGCGCAGGCCGAACACGGCCCTCCAGCCGCCCAGGCTGCGGTTCTGCCGGTAGCGGAACAGCATCAGCGCCCCCAGGAACACCACCAGGTGGATCGGCCACCACGCCAGCCAGAACGGGATCGCGCCCGAGCGCACCCATGACTGCGACAGGTTGATCAGGTTGCTGTAGGTCAGGTAGATCAGCACCGCGAACACCAGCGGCGTGTAGCGGCCCAGGCGCGGGTTCACGTAGGCCAGCGGGATCGCGATCATCACGAAGTTGAAGGCCAGGATCGGCAGCGACATGCGCCACACCAGCTCGCCCAGGTTCTCCGGCGTCGGATTGCGGATCAGGTCGATGGTGTCGCGGCTCTTGGGCGGCAGGCTGGCCTCCGACTCAGGCGGCTTGCTGTCCACCTTGACCGCATAGCGTTCGAACTCGACGATGCGGTAGTCGATCTGGCCGGGCGTGCCGGAGTAGCGGCGGCCGTTCTCCATCACCACCAGCCGGTCGCCGTTGGGCATGGTCTCGAACTTGCCCTGGTGCGCCAGCGCCACGCCGATCTTGTCGGCCTCGGAATTGGCCACGAAGACATTGCGCGCATGCTTCATGTCGGCGTCGATGCCCTCGATGAACAGCACGTAGTTGGCCTTGGCGGGCTCGATAAAGCGCCCGGCGGCGATCATCGAGATCACGCCGCGCTGCTCGAAGCGGTCGCGAAAGAGCGCACTCTGCTGGTTGGCCCACGGCCAGGCGAACACGCCCAGCAGCAGCGACAGCACGATGAGGGGCGCGGCGAACTGCAGCACCGGCTTGATAAGGTCGCGCAGCGAGATGCCGGCCGAGAACCACACCACCATCTCCGAATCCTTGTACCAGCGCGTGAGCACGATCAGGGTGGAGATGAAGAGCGTGGCCGACAGCAGGATCGACAGGTAGCCGATGGTGGCCAGGCCGATCAGCATCAGCACGTCGTTGGGGCTGGCCTTGCCGTTGGCGGCCAGGCCCAGGATGCGGATCACGAGCGACGTGAGCATGAAGGTCAGCATCACCAGGAACACCGCCCCGGCGGTGTAGGCGAGCTCGCGTCGCAGGGCTTGTTGAAGGATCATGCGGGTTCGGTTCCGGTCTGCCGGCCGGAGCGGGCGATGTGCCGTGCAAGATGTGCCTGGGAGAACAGCTGACAAGACAGCGGGCTGTCAGCGGGACGGATCAGCAGCGGCAGGTCGCGGGTGAAAATCGCGGATAATGGAGGCTTTCGTGTCTAACGAGCCCCTGGAAGGAAGCGCGATGGAATTTAGCACAAAAGCCCTGGATTGGAGCAAAGCCGGCCAAAATGGTTTCCTGGCGACCAAGACCGACTGCCTGGTCGTCGGCCTGTTCGAAGGCCAGAACCTTGCCGGCGTGGCCAAGGCGCTGGACGTGGCGACGAAGGGCTTGGTGGCGCGGCTGGTCAAGCAGGGTGACTTCGAGGGCAAGCGCGGCACGCACCTGATGCTGCACGAAGTCGCCGGCGTGGGCGCCGCGCGCGTGCTGCTGGTGGGCCTGGGCAAGGAAGCCGAGTTCTCGGACAAGGCCTTTGCCGATGCCGTGCGCACCGCGGTGCGTGCCTTGTCGTCCACGCGTGCGGCCTCGGCGCTGTGGTGCCTGGCGCAACAAGCCCCGCAGCAGCGCGATGTCGCCTGGTCGGTCATCACCACCATCACGCTGGTGCGCGACGCGGGCTATCGCCTGCTGGAGCGCCACCCCGGCCTGAAGCGCGCCAATGCCCACAATGCCGCCAACGGCAAGCCCAACGGCACTGACAAGTCCTCGCTGCGCAAGGTCGTGATCGCGGTGGACAGCGACGACGCCCGCGCCGCCACGCAGGCCGCGGTGCGCGGCACCGCCATCGCCAACGGCATGGAACTGACGCGCGACCTGGGCAACCTGCCGTCCAATATCTGCACCCCAACCTACCTGGCCAACACCGCGCGCGGCATCGCCAAGCGCCACAAGCTCAAGGCCGAAGTGCTGGGCCGCAAGCAGATCGAGGCGCTGAACATGGGCGCCTTCCTCGCCGTGACCAAGGGCAGCGAAGAGCCGCCACAGTTCATCGTGCTGCGCTATGACGGCGCCGGCGCCAAGCACGCACCGGTGGTGCTGGTGGGCAAGGGCATTACCTTCGACACCGGCGGCATCTCGCTCAAGCCGGGCGAGGGCATGGACGAGATGAAGTACGACATGTGCGGCGCGGCTTCGGTGCTGGGTACCATCCAGGCCGTGGCGGAAATGGGACTGAAGCTCAACGTGATCGCCGTGGTGCCGACCTGCGAGAACATGCCCAGCGGCATCGCCACCAAGCCGGGCGATGTCGTCACCAGCATGTCGGGCCAGACCATCGAGATCCTGAATACCGACGCCGAAGGCCGCCTGATCCTGTGCGATGCGCTGACCTACGTGGAACGCTTCAAGCCGGCCGCGGTGATCGACGTCGCCACGCTGACCGGTGCCTGCATCATCGCGCTGGGCCATGTCAACAGCGGCCTGTACGCGCGTTCCGACCTGCTCGCCGACCAGCTGCTGCAGGCCGGCCGCCGCGCTATGGACACCGCCTGGCGCCTGCCGCTGGACGACGAGTACCAGGACCAGCTCAAGTCCAACTTTGCCGACATGGGCAATATCGGCGGCCGTCCGGCGGGCAGCGTCACCGCGGCCTGCTTCCTGTCGCGCTTTACCGAGAAGTACGACTGGGCCCACCTGGACATCGCCGGCACCGCGTGGAAGAGCGGCGCGGCCAAGGGCGCCACCGGCCGCCCGGTGCCGATGCTGGCGCAGTTCCTGATGGACCGCGCGGCCTGACCGCGGCGCGCAACACAGGCATCGACAGTCCATGACGCGCATCGACTTCCACAGCAACGTGCCGGACGTGCTCGGCTATGTCTGCCGGCTGGTCCGCAAGGCCTACGGCGCCGGGCAAAAGGTGGTGATCCACGGGGCGCCGGCGCAGCTGGCGGACCTGGACGCTCGCCTGTGGACATTCTCGGCGCTGGACTTCCTGCCGCATTGCGGGCTCGAGAGCCCCAATGCGGCCGTCACGCCAATCCTGCTGGCCGCCACCACCGAGGGCGTGCCGCACCACCAGCTGCTGATCAACCTGGCCGACGAGGCGCCGGCACAATTTGCCAGCTTCGAACGCCTGATCGAGGTGGTGGGCGCCGGCGATGCGGCCCGCGAGGCCGGCCGCCAGCGCTACCGCTTCTATCGCGAACGCGGCTATCCGCTGACGCACCACGACATCGGCCAGCCCAAGGGAGACGCCACATGAGCGAACGCACCACCTCGCGGGTGATCCCGCGGCCCGGGCCCAACGACAGCATTCCGTTGCTGACCGAGGTTGTCGACCTGCCGGATGTGGAAAAAACGGGGGAAACGGCGGCGCCGGCCGCCGCTGCGCAGGAGGGGGTGATCGATACCTTCGGCATGGCCGAATCCGGTCTGGTCATGCATGTCGGCGATACGGGCGATGCCGTGGAGGACGAGGGCGTCGCACCGGCATCGGCTGCAGATACGGGCGAGCCGGGCGAGGACGACTTGCGTGCCGTCCGCACCGAGTTGCTGACGCGCGTGATGATGCGCTTTCGCACCGAGTGGCCGCAGGTGGTGGCTGCTCACACCGAAGCCACGTTGCAGTCGCGGCTGGCACCGCTGACGGCGCAACTGGCGAGCGAGCTGACGCAGTCGCTGGAAGCGCGGCTGGTGGAGTGGCTGGATGCGACGCTGGAAGAGATCGAGAGGACGCCGGGCGGGGATTGAGCCTACGGGTCATTTCCAAGAAAAAAGCCTGCGAGCGATCGCAGGCTTTTTTGCATCAGCGCGGACGAAGATCAGTCCGTCACCGCCCCCTTGCTCGCCGTCGAAGCCAGCTTCGAGAACTTGGCCAGCACCCCACGGGTATAACGCGGCGCCGGCTGCTTCCAGTTGGCGCGGCGCTTGGCCAACTCTTCGTCGGCCACGTTCAACTGCAGCAACAGCTTGTGCGCATCGATGGTGATCGAGTCGCCTTCCTGCACCAGCGCGATAGTGCCGCCCACGTACGCTTCCGGCGCGACGTGGCCAACCACCATGCCCCAGGTGCCGCCCGAGAAGCGGCCGTCGGTGATGAAGCCGACCGACTCGCCCAGGCCCTTGCCGATGATGGCCGAGGTCGGGGCCAGCATTTCCGGCATGCCGGGGCCGCCCTTGGGGCCGAGGTAGCGCAGTACCAGGATGTCGCCGGCATTGATCTTGTCGGCCAGGATGGCTTCCATCGCGCTCTGCTCGTCCTCGAACACGCGCGCCGGGCCGGTGATGACCGGGTTCTTCAGGCCGCTGATCTTGGCGACCGCGCCTTCTTCGGACAGGTTGCCCTTCAGGATGGCCAGGTGGCCCTCGGCGTAGAGCGCCTTCTCGATCGGCAGGATTACGTCCTGGTCGGCACGCGGGGTGTCGGGCACGTTTTCCAGTTCTTCAGCCAGCGTGCGGCCGGTGATGGTCAGGCAGTCGCCGTGCAGCATGCCGGCCTTGAGCAGGATCTTCATGACCTGCGGAATGCCGCCTGCCTTGTGGAGGTCCGTTGCCACGTACTGGCCCGACGGCTTCAGGTTGCAGATCACCGGCACCTTGCGGCGGATCCGCTCGAAGTCGTCGATGGTCCATTCCACTTCGGCGGCATGGGCGATCGCCAGGTAGTGCAGCACGGCGTTGGTCGAGCCGCCGGTGGCCATGATCAGCGCCACGGCGTTCTCGATCGACTTGCGCGTGATGATGTCGCGCGGCTTGATGTCCTTCTTGATGGCTTCCACCAGCACGCGCGCCGATTCGGCGGCGCTGTCGACCTTCTCCTGGTCCGGGTTGGCCATGGTCGACGAGTACAGCAGCGACATGCCCAGTGCCTCGAACGACGAGCTCATGGTGTTCGCGGTGTACATGCCGCCGCACGAGCCGGTCGACGGGCAGGCATTCTTTTCCACGCCTTCGAAGTCTTCTTCGCTCATGCGCCCGGCGGTGAATTCGCCCACGGCCTCGAACGACGACACGATGGTCAGGTCCTTGCCCTTCCAGTTGCCCGGCTTGATGGTGCCGCCGTAGACATAGATGCCAGGCACGTTGGTGCGAGCCAGCGCGATCATGCCGCCCGGCATGTTCTTGTCGCAGCCGCCGATCACGACCACGCCGTCCATCCACTGGCCCTGCGCGGCGGTCTCGATGCAGTCGGCGATGACTTCACGCGAGATCAGCGAGTACTTCATGCCCTCGGTGCCCATCGACATGCCGTCCGAGATGGTCGGGGTGCCGAACACCTGCGGGTTGGCGTCCGATGCCTTGATGGCGTCGATGGCCGCATCGGCCAGGCGCTGCAGGCCGGCGTTGCAGGGGGTGATGGTCGAGTGCCCGTTGGCGATGCCCACCATCGGCTTGTCGAAGTCTTCCTTCTTGTAGCCGAGTGCGTAGTACATCGAACGGTTGGGGGAACGCGCCACGCCTTGCGTGATGTTCTGCGAGCGTTTGTTGAATGCCATGGTGGGGAATCTCCGGGGGATCTTCAGTGCCGCCCTGCGCGGGTCGCATGTGCAAATGGCGCACGGCGGCGATGTTGTGGCCGAAAGGATGCCGCTTGCGTTTTGGTGTGTCAAATATATTATTTGACCTTTATTGAGTCGAAAAACATATCAGGAGCCGGATTGGACCTGCGCCAGCTGCGTTACTTCGTCACAGTGGCCGAAGAGTTGCATTTCGGCCGTGCGGCCCGTCGCCTGTCGATGACGCAGCCGCCGCTGTCACAGCAGATCCAGGCGCTTGAAGAGGAAATCGGCGTGCAGCTATTCGTGCGCACGCGCCGCTCGGTGGTGCTGACGCCGGCCGGCCAGCAATGGCTGCCTGAGGTGCGCCGGGTGCTGGCCGACGCCGCGGCGCTGCCCGGGCTGGCGCAGCGGCTGGCGCGCGGCGAGGTGGGGTCGCTGTCGCTGGCCTTCGTCAGTACGGCCGACTACGGCATCCTGCCCGATCTCTTGCGGAGCTTCCGCGCTCGCCACCCGGAAGTGCAGTTGCAGTTGCGCGAGGCCACCAGCGACGTGCAACTCGAAGCGCTGATGGAAGGCGCGATCGACGCCGGCCTGGTGATCCGCCCCCAGCTCCCGACCATGCCGCACGGGCTTGCCTACCTGCCGCTGGTGAGCGAACCGCTGGTGCTGGCCGTCCCGGACGGCTGGCGCCCGGCGGGCGGGGTGTTCGCGGCGAATGGCACTGTCTCGCTGCGCGAGGCGGCCCACGAGCCGCTGATCATCTTCCCGCGCCGAAGCGCCCCGGCGTTTTATGACATCATTACGGGCTACTATGCGCGCGAGGGCCTGGCGCCGGTGATCGCGCAGGAAGCCATCCAGATGCAGACCATCGTCAGCCTGGTGTCGGCCGGCATGGGTGTGGCGCTGGTGCCGTCGTCGCTGTGCAACCTTCGCCGCACCGGCGTGTCATACCTGGCGCTGCGCGAGACCGGCCCGCAGATCGAGACCGGCCTGGTCTGGCGCGATGGCGCGCCCACTGGTGCGGCCGGCGCCGCCGGCGTGGCGCCGGTGCTGCGTTCCTTCATCGAGATCGCGACCGCGCTCGCGCACGAGGCGGCCGCCGCTGCCGGGCCCGAGCGACGCTGACTACGTGCGGGCCCAGGCCCGTCCCCAACTCCATTCACGCCAACATGCTGATTCATCCCCAGTTCGACCCGGTTGCCATCCACCTGGGCCCGCTTGCCATCCGCTGGTACGGGCTGATGTACCTGGCCGGGTTCATCATGTTCCTGGGCTTCGGGCGCCTGCGCATCCGCCAGCCGCATATCGCGGCCAAGGGCTGGACCACGCGCGACCTGGACGACATGCTGTTCTTTGGCGTGCTGGGCGTGATCCTGGGCGGGCGGCTGGGCTACGTGCTGTTCTACAAGCCGTCGTACTACCTGGCGCACCCGCTGGAGATCTTCAAGGTGTGGGAAGGTGGCATGGCCTTCCATGGCGGCTTCCTGGGCGTGATCGTGGCAATGTGGCTGTTCGGCAAGCTGCGCCGGCGCCACTGGATGGAGGTGACCGACTTCATCGCGCCGATGATCCCGTGCGGGCTGGCCGCCGGGCGCATCGGCAACTTTATCAACGGCGAACTATGGGGCCGTGCGACCGACCTGCCGTGGGGCATGATCTTCCCGCAGGCGGGCGACAACATCCCGCGCCATCCGTCGCAGCTCTACCAGTTTGCAGGCGAAGGCGTGGCGCTGTTCATCATCCTGTGGCTGTTCGCGCGCAAGCCGCGGCCGATGGGCGCGGTCTCGGGCGTGTTCCTGATCGGCTATGGCGTGTTCCGCTTTGCCGCGGAGTTCGCGCGCGAGCCCGACAACTTCCTCGGGCTGCTGGCGCTGAAGATGTCGATGGGCCAGTGGCTGAGCCTGCCGATGATCCTGGCCGGCATCGCCATGGTGATCTGGGCCTATCGCCGCCAGCCCGGCGCGGACGCGCCGCAGCCGGTGGCCTGAGCGGCCGGCGCCGCAGCGCTTACTTGCCGGCGCGGCGCAGGGCCTCGATCCGGGCGCGGGTTTGCGGGTGCGTCGACAGGAAGTCCTGGCGGTGCTCTGCCTCGGTGTCCGACGCCGCACCGCGACGGTTCTCCAGCCTGACCAGCACATCGGCCAGCGCCGCGGGCGGCAGGCCGTTGCGCTGCATGACCGCGATCGCAAAGTCATCGGCTTCGCGCTCGTGGTTGCGTGAATAGCGCAGCGTCAGCATGGCGGCCGGCACGCCGGCCAGCACCGTCGAGATATCCCCGAACAGGTAGGCCGACAGCACGCCCAGCGCGGATGCCTGGATCACCTGCTGCAGCCCGTGGCGCAGCGCCACGTGGCCGGCCTCGTGCGCCAGCACGCCCATCATGCCGGCGCCGGTGCCGGCCAGGCTGACCAACTCGTCGGTGACCACGATGGTGCCGCCGGGCAGCGCCAGCGCATTGGCACCGAGTTCTCCGCCTTGGCGGAACAGGATCTGGTAATCGTGCCCGGCATCGTGCGGACGCACCAGCGCGGCGAAGCCGGAACGGATGCGCTGCTGCTCGGCAGCCGGCAGCTGCGACGGCTTGACGATGCCATTGTCCAGGCTCGCCAGTGTCAGCCTGCCGAGGTGGGCCTCGACCTGCGCCGGCACCGCACGCGCCATCACGCCCGCCCCCCACGGCAACAGCACGTAGTAGCCCAGCACCAGCACCGCCAGCAGCGTGGCCAGCGCCAGCCCGGCCACGCGCCAGCTGTTTTGCGCGCGCGACACCAGCCCTTCGCGATGGCCGCTCGCGGCCAGCATATGGTCGAAGGCGGCGTGGTCGGTGATTTCGCAGAAGGCGCCGTCGGCAAAGGTGACCAGCCGCGGCGCGCGGCGCACGCGTTCGGACACGCGCACGTCCGACAACGGCGCACGGCGCAGCTCGGCGCCGGTGTCGTCGCGCAGCACCGCCTGCTGCGCCTCCACCGCCAGCGTGGCGGGGTGCGCGCGCGAGGTGCGGCCGTCGAAGAAGGTGACGGAAATCATGGTGCTGGCGATGGGGCGCCCGGGTTCAGAGCGCGATGTCGATGTCGTACCAGTCTACCGCCGCCTCGCCCAGCGCCCCGACTTGCTCGGCCTCGCCGGCGATGAAGCTGTCGAGCGGGCCCGCTGCCAGCATCGTTACACATTCGAGCCGGTAGCGCGCCGCGCGCACCCGGGCAAAAGGCAGGTACAGGCCCAGCGTCAGCGCGATGGCGAGCAGGTTGGTGACAAAGATAAAGACCATGCGCCCGGCCCTGACCTCGCTGCGGAACGCGTGCGGCGCCAGCGTGGTGTGGCTCCACACGATGTTCTGCAGGCGCGCCATCAGGTAGGGGCTGACCGCCAGCAGCGCCAGGTAGAAGCCTGCGATGCCGATGCCGAACGACAGCGCCGCGCCGAGTCTGCCTGACGCGCTCGCGCCCAGCACCAGGCTGCCCACCGCCGCGATGGCGACCACCGCGACCATCATGCCGAAGGCGCGCAGGTAGACGCCGTAGAAATCGCCCGCGTCCGCGCTGAAGGCAAACGGCGCCGTGCCGAAGCGCGTATGGTTGTGCTGGTAGCGTTTGAAGCGCTGGTGCGCCAGCGGGCCTAGCAGGCCCAGCGTGAACACCGCCGCCAGCGGCCACAGCACGAACACCTTGTAGGCCTCGGCATCGCGCCCGGCAAAGGCGAAGCGCAGGCCGCGGTAGCTGGAGTTGGCCATGCGGAAGCGCAGCGAGCGCACCAGCAGCAGGGGGAACACCGCCAGCAGCGCGACCAGCATCGCCAGCGAAAGGAAGGGCGACACATTGGTCGCGACCTGGAACGCGAACGCCAGCGCAACCACGATGGCCCGGCCCTTCAGGATGGCCGAGGGCTTGCCGTGGTAATCGAAGCTGGCGCCGTCGAGCCGGGTATTGCGATAGAAATACTGCAGCGTGCGCACCTTGGCCCAGGCCGAATAAAAGCCGAAGGTGACGATGCTCAGCAGCACATTGACGATCCAGATGCGGAAATACTCCGAGCCGCTGCCGGTAAAGGAAAGGCTCAGGGGCCGTAACGCGCCATCGTGCGGATCGGCGGGGGCCGGCGGGGCGGAGAGGGTGAAATCGCTACTGCCAGCGTGCATGGCGCAAGCTCCGGATGTGTTGGAAAAGCGACGGCAAGAGAAAAGAGGCGTTTGCTCCGCTTCATTTATGAAACAAAATAATTTGGTACCTTTGCGGCGTGCCGCACACATTCTCGCATCGATAAACAAAGGCTACGGCACATTCTGCATATGCATTTGCCGCCAGTCGATTTCTCTCGTCGGCGCTGTGGGAAAACCCTCGTAACATGCCGGAAACATCCTGTTACACTAGACGTATCCTGTAACAAGTTTCGGATAGTAGTCATCAATGGAATCAGGGACTTAGCATCCCTGGCACGTTAATCGCTAACTATCCTGTTACAAGATGAGCGGCATGCCACAGGCCGCCAAGGGGGAGCGCGAGGGAGGATCCAGGCATGGCCCGCAAGGGCGGCACAGCCAGCGCGCTTCACGAAAATACAAGGGCAAAAGGGAAAATCCGCGCGTCAGCGCGTCTTCAAAGGGGTGGCGCCGGGCCAGCGCCAGGTTGTTCAATGACCCACGCGGCAGACACTGCTATCAGTGCCTGCCTGCGATGAAGCAGTCTGGCAGTTCTTTCAGGCGCGGGCGTTTCCTTGCAGGGAGGCTGGGAAACGTCCGCCGCACCTCTCCCGCCGGTGCATTCTCCGGCAGCCAAAATCCCCACGCCGAATACCGCAATCCCCGTCCGGGCTGGTTTGCGCCGCAACATCGAAATTGCTTGTATCGTTCGCGGCCTAATCCATAATTATGAATTATGACGACCGGGGCGCATTCGCGTGGCCGGCGCAGAAGGGGATTGGGGTCCCTCGATCCTCGCATTCATCCCGGGGTTGGGCATGCGCATCATCCAGCAGGCGTTGTACCTGGAAGTGGCGGACCGGCTGCGCGCCATGATCGACGCGCACACGCTCGCGCCCGGCGCCTGGATCGACGAAAGCGCGATGGCCGAAGCGCTGGGCATCTCGCGTACGCCGCTGCGCGAGGCGCTCAAGGTGCTGGCCGCCGAAGGACTGGTGCGGCTGGAGCCGCGCCGCGGCTGCTTCGTCAACGAGCTGTCCGAGCAGGACCTGGACGAGATCTTCCCGCTGATGGCGCTGCTGGAAGGCCGCTGCGCCTTCGAGGCCGCCCAGAACGCCACGCGCGCCGACCTGGACGCGCTCGAGGGGCTGCATGCCGACCTGGCGCGCTATGCGCAGGCCGGCGACATCGACGCCTACTACGAGACCAATGCCCAGATCCATGAAGGGATCCAGCGGCTGGCGGGCAACCGCTGGCTGTCGGGCCTGATCAGCGACCTGCGCAAGGTGCTGCGGCTGTCGCGCCACAAGAGCCTGAAGCTGCCAGGCCGGATCCACGAATCCTGCGCCGAGCACCTGTCCGTGTTCGCCGCGCTCAAGGCGCGCGACGCGGAAGGCGCCGAGGCGATGATGAAGACCCACCTGCTGCGCCAGCGCGTCGCGCTCAAGGCGCTCGATGCCGGCGGCGCCGATGCGCAGGCCGGCCGCGCGCCGCCCGCGCTTCGCGTGGCGGTTGGCGAGGAGTAAGGGCAGGGCACGCACGCCGCAATGGAAACAGCCAGTTCCTTCACGTTCCGATCGATGCACCAAGGCAGGCAAGGCATGAATTCCTTCGACACGGTTGACCAGAAAATCAGCGCACCGCTGGGCGAGAGCGAGCCGGCGGGCACGAATTTCCTGTCGCGGCTGGGCCGCTGGTGGGGGCGCAAGGGCGAGGGCGAAAACAAGGCGCCCACCGCCACGCCTGCCGATGGCGAGGCGCCGCTGGCGCCGCGCGTGGCGCGCCGCCAGCGCGAGCAACTGCGGCTGTGCTTCGATGCGCGCCTGACCGATGGCGCCGCCAACGCCGCCGCGCACGCCTGGCAGGCGGAGTATGAAGCGGCCGGGGAGGCCGCGCGGCGCGGCATGCTGGCGGTGCTGGCCGAGGTGGCCAGCGGCAGCGGCAGCGACGACGCTGCGGCCGACGGCGACAAAGGTGCGCGCAGTGCCCGCGTGCACACGGGAAATTCCGGCCTGACCCAGGCGCTCTCCAACGCCCGCATCCGCTTCTTCAAGCGGCTGGCGGCGCTGCACGGCCAGCGCGGCAACAGCGCCTGCGGCCTGCACTTCTTGATCCAGCTGCGCGCCGACATGCTGCGCTGGCAGCGCCGCGTGCCGGGCCTGCGCGCGCTCGACGACGACCTCGAGGCGCTGTTCTCCAACTGGTTCGACGTGGGCCTGCTGGAGCTGCAACCGATCACCTGGGACTCGCCGGCGTCGCTGCTGGAAAAGCTGATCCGCTACGAAGCCGTGCACGAGATCGCCTCGTGGACCGACCTGCGCAACCGGCTCGACTCGGACCGCCGCTGCTATGCGTTCTTCCACCCGCGCATCCCGCGCGAGCCGCTGATCTTTGTCGAGGTGGCATTCGCGCCGGAGATGGCAGCCAATGTGCATACATTGCTCGACGAGGCCGCGCCGCTGGAAGACCTGCGCCGCGTCAAATGGGCGATCTTCTACTCGATCAGCAATACTCAGGCGGGCCTGCGCGGCGTCAGCTTCGGCAACTTCCTGCTCAAGCGCGTGATCGAGGAGGTGCAGCGCGAATTCCCGAAAGTGAAGCAGTTTGCGACGCTGTCGCCGATCCCCGGGTTTGCCGACTGGCTGCGCAAGCAGGACGGCGCGGCCGTGTCGCGCGTGCTCGGCGACAAGCGCGTGGCGCGCTGGAGCGAGCGCCACGGCAACGCGCCAGCGGACGGCGCGGCATGGCTGGAGGCGCTGGCGCCCGATGCCGCCGACGCGGTGACGCGCGATACCGCCATGACCCTGGCCGCGCACTACCTGGTGCGCGAACGCAACCAGGCCATGCCGGCCGACCCCGTGGCGCGCTTCCACCTGGGCAACGGCGCCTGCGTCGAGCGCCTGAACTGGGCCGCCGACCTGTCGCGCAAAGGCCGCAGCCAGAGCTGCGGCATGATGGTGAATTACCTTTACGTGCCCGAGGCGCTGGATGACAATCTGGCACGCCTGGGCGCAGGCAACCCGCGCATCAGCCGTAGCGTCGGGAAGCTGCTGTGACCCTGGTCCGGTCACGGGGATCGCCCCCGCACAGGCGGCGCCTGGCGTGCCGTGTTCTTTTGTCGGGATTCAAGCAGTACTCGGATTGACTTTCCGGAAGAGAGAGAGGAGACATTAGATGAATCGTCGTCAGTTCAGCCTGGCCGCGTGCGCGCGGGCAGCAGGCATGGCTGTGGGTCTGGCAGGCATCAGTGCCGGTGCAATGCTTGCGGCACCCGCCGCACATGCGGACACCTGGCCGTCCAAGCCCGTCACCGTGATCGTGCCGTTCCCCGCCGGCGGCGGCACCGATGCCTTTGCGCGGCCGCTGACCGCGCAGCTGTCCAAGCAGCTCGGCAAGCAGTTCGTGATTGACAACCGCGGCGGCGCCGGCGGCACGGTCGGCGCGAGCATCGCGGCCAAGGCCGCGCCGGATGGCTATACGGTGTTTATCGGCGGCGCCCACCACGCGATTGCGCCGTCGTTCTACAAGAAGCTGGACTACGACATCGAGAAGGATTTCATCCCCGTCACGGTGATCGCCCAGCCGCCGCAGGTGGTGGTGGTCAACCCCAACCGCGTCAAGGCCAACACGCTGCAGGAGCTGATCGCCAACGCGAAGGCCAATCCCGGCAAGCTCAACTACGGCTCCGCCGGCAACGGCTCGGCCCACCACCTGGCCGGCGAGCTGTTCAAGATCCAGACCAAGACCTTCATCACCCATATCCCCTACAAGGGTGCCGGCCCGGCGCTGTCCGACCTGATCGCGGGCCAGGTCGACCTGATGTTCGACGGCCTGGGCTCGTCGGCGCAGCATATCCGCGCCGGCCGCATCAAGGCGCTGGCGGTCGCTTCGAACAAGCGCTCGGCAGCCTTCCCCAATGTGCCGACCGCGGCGGAGGCGGGCGTGCCCAACTATGAAGTGTCGACCTGGTATGCGATGTGGGTGCCCAAGGGCACGCCCAAGGAAATCGTCGACCGCCTGTACGCCGAGACCGAGAAGGCGCTGAACACGCCGGATATGAAGCAGGTCTGGCTCAACAACGGCTCCGAGACGCCGGCCTTCACCCAGGAACAGTTCGCGCAGTTCCTGCGCGCGGAGATCCGCCGCTGGGCGCAGGTGGTGCAACAGTCCGGCGCCAAGATCGACTGAGCAAGATGAGCGGCACCGTCATCTTCGCCACCGCGGACAGCATCGCCACCGTCACGCTGTCGCACGCCGGCAAGCTCAATGCCATCTCCGCGCAGATGTGGCGCGAGCTGGCCGCGGGCTTTGCGCGCCTGTCGGCCGATACCGCGCTGCGCTGCGTGGTGGTGCGCGGCGCCGACGGCAATTTTGCCGCCGGTGCCGACATCGCCGAGTTTCCCGCCGAGCGCGGCGACGCAGCCGCAGTGCGGCACTACCATATGGCCACCATCGCGCCGGCGCTGGCGGCGATCGCCCAATGCCCGCACCCGACCGTGGCGATGATCGAAGGCGTGTGCGTGGGCGGCGGGTTGGAGATCGCCTGTCACTGCGACCTGCGTATCGCCGCTGCGGACAGCCGCTTCGGCGTGCCGATCAACCGGCTGGGCTTCCCGATGGCGCCGGGCGAGCTGCAGGGCCTGCTGGCGCTGGCAGGCCGGGCGGCAACGCTGGAGATCCTGCTCGAGGGCCGTGTCTTCGACGCCGCCGAGGCGCGCGACAAGGGCCTGCTCACGCGCGTGGTCGCGCCCCGTGTGCTGGCGGCCGAGGTCGATGCCACCGTGCGCCGCATCACCGCGGGTGCGCCCGCGGCGGCCCGCATCAACAAGGCCACCATCCGGCGCCTGGCGCCGCTGCCCGCACCGCTGTCTCCCGCCGAACTCGACGCCCACTTTGCCTATGCCGAGGGCGCCGACCACGCGGAAGGGGTGGCCGCCTTCCTCGCGCGCCGCCCGCCGCAATTCCGGGGAGCCTAGCGCCACCCGGTAAGATGCTGCCTTGCCGCGGTTGCCGCCCGAGGGGTGGTGACCGCTTATCCCGTTTATCCCCGAATTCCGCAGTCTTTCGTTCGATCCCCACCATGAACGCCAACCTGTTCGCCCTGTTCGAATCCCGCTTTCCCGCCGACCGCACCGCCTGCTGCATCGAGACGCATGACGGCCTGTACTACAGCTGGGACGACCTCGACCGCGCCACCGCCAAGCTGGCCAACCTGCTGGCCTCGCTGCACCTGCCCGAAGGCGCGCGCGTGGCGGTGCAGGTGGAGAAGTCGCCCGAGGCGCTGTTCCTGTACCTGGCCACGCTGCGCGCGGGCTACGTCTACCTGCCGCTGAACACCGCCTACCAGGAGGCCGAGATCGACTACTTCGTCGGCAACGCCGAGCCGTCGGTGGTGGTGTGCAGCGGCAAAAATTTCGCCTGGGTGTCCAAGGTGGCGTTCCGCCATGGCGTCAACCACGTATTCACGCTGGACGACGACCGCAGCGGCTCGCTGCTGGCACGCGCGGCCGCCAAGTCCGACGACTTCACCACCGTCGAGCGCGCGGACGACGACCTCGCCGCCATCCTCTACACCTCCGGCACCACCGGCCGCAGCAAGGGCGCGATGCTGACGCACCGCAACCTGGCTTCCAACGCGCAGACGCTGCACGAATACTGGGGCTGGCGCAGCGACGACGTGCTGCTGCATATGCTGCCGATCTTCCACGTGCACGGCCTGTTCGTGGCTTCGCACGGCGCATTGCTGGCCGGCGCCAAGATGATCTGGGCGCCCAGGCTCGACATGGCGCAAGTGCTCAAATTCCTGCCGCGCTCGACCGTGATGATGGGCGTGCCGACCTATTACGTGCGCATGTTGCAGGAGCCGCGCTTCGACGACGACACCTGCCGCCGCATGCGTCTGTTCGTGTCGGGCTCGGCGCCGCTGCTGCTGGAGACCTTCGACGCCTTCCGCGAGCGCACCGGCCATACCATCCTGGAGCGCTACGGCATGAGCGAGACCGTGATGCTGGTGTCCAACCCGTACGATCCGGCGCTGGGCGAGCGCATCGGCGGGACCGTCGGCATGCCGCTGCCGGGCGTGTCGGTGCGCGGGGTCGATGGCGAGGGCAAGGCGTGTGCGCCGGGCGAGATCGGCAATGTCGAGGTCAAGGGCCCGAACGTGTTCAAGGGCTATTGGCGCATGCCGGAGAAGACTCGCGAAGAATTCACCGAAGACGGCTGGTTCAAGACCGGCGACGTGGGTCGCTTCGGCGGCTCCATCGTCAGCCAGTCGGGCGAGCGCCCGGTGCCGGACAACTACCTGACCATCGTCGGGCGCAGCAAGGACCTGATCATCTCGGGCGGCTACAACGTCTACCCGAAGGAGATCGAGAGCTTTATCGACGAGATGCCGGGCGTGGCCGAGAGCGCCGTGATCGGCGTGCCGCATGCGGATTTTGGCGAGGCGGTGGTGGCTGTGGTGGTGAAGAAGCCGGGTGCGGAGATCGATGAGTCGGCGCTGATCGGCACGCTCAAGGACCGCATCGCCAACTTCAAGGTGCCCAAGCGCGTGCACGTGGTAGAGGAGCTGCCGCGCAATACGATGGGGAAGGTGCAGAAGAATGTGTTGCGGGAGCAGTTTGCGGTGCTTTGAAGGACGCTGCTGGCCTTTCAGGCGCTGCGGGTTTGCTCCCCTCTCCCGCTTGCGGGAGAGGGGCCGGGGGAGAGGGCAGGAGTGTCAAGGGCTGACGCCCGTGGGTTTAAACCGTTGGGCCCCGCTTGATGTGGCTCCTTGCTAGCGCTAGCCCACCCCTCTCCCCGACCCTCTCCCCCTGAGGGGAGAGGGAGAACACCTTGCTTAGGCCAGCTCGAGCGGCTTTGGAGCACCCAAAACCGCGCGCCTCTTCTACGTTGGCGCCTTACTTCAACATCTGTACCGACCCATTCACCGACACCGTCACCTGCGTCTTCCCGCCTTCAACCGGCACCGGCGCAGCCGCATCGGCCATCATCGCCTTGGCAGCCCCATACATCCGCGGCACCGGCGGCACCACGCCAGTCTCGTTCAGGTTCACTTCCCGGATGGTATAGCTGTTGTAGCCGAACAGCTTGGTAGTCGCCTGCGCCTTGTTGCGGAACGAAGCAGTGGCCTGCTCGGCCAGCTTGGTCTCGGCCGCCTCGCGCGCTTCGCGCGACAGCGAGAAGGCGATGTTCTGCACCTGCATCTGGTTGGCCACTTCGCCGGCCAGCTTCGATACCGCGGCGAAGTCGCGCGACTTCAGGATGACCTCGGAACGCCCGCGCCAGGTGCTGATGCGGCCGTTGCGGTCGGTGCTCGGATGGATGGTGAAGCCGCCCGATTCCGCGGTCACGCCTTGCACGCGGCGCGCCTGCGCGATCACCGCCTGCGTGCGCGTCGACAGCGCCGACGAGATCGCACCGGGCTCGGCGCCTTCCTGTTCCGCGGCCAGCGTCAGGTGGACGATATCGGTCGGTACTTCGGCGACGGCCTGTGCGTTCAGCGACAGCACGCCCGAGGGCGTTTCGGTGGGGCCGCCATGCGCGGAGGCGACGATGGCGGTGGTACCCAGCAGGGTGGCGGCAAGCCATTGCTTCATATTGTTCTCCCATTTAAACGTGATGGGTATCAGACGGAGCAGGCCGGCGAAACGTTCCGCGACAATGCAAACGATTGTTACGAAACCTCCGGGGGGTGAATCAGAACGCCTGCCACGCCTTCCACAGCATGTACGACGCCAGGCACAGCAGCAACACCGCAAAGACCTTGCGCAATTGGCCGACATCCATCCCGTGCGCCGTGCGCGCACCCAGCGGCGCGGTCAGCACGCTGGCCCCGGCGATCACCACCAGCGCCGGCAGGTAGATATAGCCGAGCGAGCCCGCGGGCAGGCCGGGCATCTGCCAGCCACTCCAGATGTAGCCGGCCACGCTGGCCGCGGCAATCGGGAAGCCCAGCGCGGCCGAGGTGGCCACCGCGTTGTGGATCGGCACGTTGCACCAGGTCATGAACGGCACCGAGACAAAGGCGCCGCCCGCACCCACCAGGCTCGACAGGAAACCGATGAACCCGCCCGCGCCCGCCATCCCGGCGAATCCGGGCAATTGCCGGCCAGGGGTAGGGCGCCGGTTGCGCAGCATCTGCAGCGCCGAGAAGCCGACGAAGACGGCAAAGGCCAGCGACAGCCAGCTGGTCTTCAGCGCCGCGAAGACCTTGCCGCCGCCGATCATGCCGCCGACCACAATGCCCGGTGCGAGTGCCAGCACTACCGGCCAGCGCACCGCGCCGCGCTGGTGATGCGCGCGCACGGACGATAGCGAAGTGAACAGGATCGTGCCCATCGAGGTGGCGATCGCCATATGGACGATGGCTTCGGCGGGAAATCCCAGCGACGTGAACAGAAGCGTCAGGAACGGCACCATCATCATGCCGCCGCCTACGCCGAGCAGGCCGGCGCAGAAGCCGGTGAAGGCGCCGAGTGCGAGCAGCGCGGGGACCAGGAACAGCAGGCTGTGGAGCTGCATCAGCGCATCAGCTTGCCGGTGATAAAGCGCCATTCGGCCGGCGTCACCGGCGTAATCGACAGCCGGTTGCCGCGACGGAGCACCACCATGTCGGCGAGCTCCTCGTGCTCGCGCAGCTCCGCCAGCGAAATCAGCTTGCTCTTGCGCTCGAAGCGCACGTCGACCAGCAGCCAGCGCGGGGCGTCCGGCTTCGAGGCCGCGTCATGGTAGGGGCTCTTGGGATCGAACTGAGTCGGGTCGGGGTAGGGGGTGGAGCAGACTTCCGCCAGCCCGGCGATACCCGGCTCGGGACACGACGAGTGGTAGAACAGCACGCCGTCGCCGATCTGCATGGCGTCGCGCATGAAGTTGCGCGCCTGGTAGTTGCGCACGCCGGTCCACGGCAGCGTGCCTTCGCGGGACAGGTCGTCGATGCTGGCCTCGTCCGGTTCGGATTTCATCAGCCAGTACTGGCGGGCGCGTTTGTTCTGGTTCGGGCTCACGGCGCGGCTCAGGATGCAAGGCAGCTCAAGGCACCGGGTGCGCAGGGTCGGCACGGGTGCAGACAACAAAGAAAAAAGGCGATGGTTCAGAAAACCACCGCCTTTTTAGGGGGTCCCCGCCTCGGCCGCTGGGTCGGCATCCTGAACCCAAGTGAGGTTCAGAGTGGCTGCGGAAGTCGCATTTCGGGTACATCATCCACTCAGGGAGTCCAAGCCAGGCCCAGACTGTGAGTGCGACGACGCGCTCGCCCACGCGACATAATCCCGCACCATGCAATGCATATCGGTTCAAGGAGTTTATGACCCTCACGAACCAGGCAGGGAAACTGTCAAACGTCTGACGCTCTGACCACATCATCGTGCCGGAAAACCGGTCCGCGTGCGGGATGTCAGACGTTTGCCGTTTCTAACTAGGATGGGATGAGAACGGCGGCCGGGCGCGATAACCCAACCTGTCAACTGCACATCTGTGGTGCCTCGCGCAGTCTGGCTACACTATACACCGCGTTGCAGGCCATACCAAGTCCACTCGCGCGTACCGTTACATTTTGCGCGACAGCGCGGCATCCACTGCACATCCACCACATATCGGCATATCGGTGGTGCCGCGCACGGACGCCGTCAGCCGCGCGTGCCAGTGCCCACGTGCGCGTACTGCCGCAGCGCCTCGTCGGCGCGCTCGTTCAGTTCGCGGATGCGTGCGCGGATCGCCTCCACGGGAATCGTGCCGTCGGCCTGCTGCTTGCGCTGCAGGGACAGCAGGTCAGAGGCGATGCTGATCGCGGCCATCACCGCGACGCGCTCCACGCCCTTGGCGGCGCTGCCGTTGCGCAGCTTGTTCATCTGCGTGTCGACCAGCGCCACCGCGTCGAGCAGTGCAGCCTCGTTCTCGGGGGCGATGGCAAAGCGGTACGGCTGGCCGGCGATATTGACTTCGACTTGCTTGTTGCTCATGCGTGTTCTCCGGGGGCCTTGTGCGGCTCCGCGCCCTCGCCAAGCAGGTCGAGCTGGCGCGTGTCGCTGGCGGTCGGCAGCTTGTCAAGGATGGACTGGATGCGCAGCTGCGCTTCCTCGATCTTGATATTGAGCAGCTCGCGGTCGGCAGCCATGGCCTCGCGCTCGCCGCGCAACTGCGCGGCTTCGCCCTCCAGCCGGGCGATCTCGTCGCGCAGCCGCTGGTTCTCCGCCGCCAGGGTGTCCGCATGGTGCAGCACGCGCCCGATCTTGGCGGCCAGTTGTTCGAGTTCGGTGAGCATAGGGCCTGTCATGATGGGAGTAGTGTCAGGTAACGCGATTCTAGCCGATGCGAAGCCGCGCACAATGCGAAGGGAAGCGTTTGTGACCCGTCAGCGGTGCGGAAGTTGCAGTCTTCTGCACCCAAAACCCCGCGAGAGTTGTGACAAAAGCCTACGGAGGCCCGCGTTGACGCGGGGTGCGAAACTGCCTACACTCGCGCACGTCTCAGGTGCTCGCCCTTTTCGTCCCTGGCGAAAGGGCAGTTCAACGGGAAACAGGGAGCCGGGCCGGCAGCGTGCCGGAGAGGTCAACCTGTGCTGCCCCCGCAACGGTAAGCGACCGCGTGCGCATCTGCCAGCCCGATCAATTCCGGGTGCTGGCAATGCCGGGATCCGTTCCCGGCTCCATGCCGCGCAGGACCGGCCACACGCCACTGAACCGCAGGTTCGGGAAGGCGCCGGCCCCGTGTCGCCAGCCCGGATACCGGCCTGAACGCGGGCTGCCGCCCGTGCGCGGCACGCCTCATCGCCATATGGTCCGCGGGGGAACGGGCCCGGCCGTTCTATCCAGTCCTGCATCATGCGTTCATCGCTTCACAGGTCGACCCGCCCGGCAGTCCCGGCGGTGCGTCCGTCCGTGCCCGCCATCCTGGCGGCCATCGCCTCGTTCACCCTGGTTCCGGCCACCTCGTTCGCGCAAGCGGCCGACAGTGGCACCGCGCAGCTCGCGCCCGTGGTGGTTACTTCCACCCGTACCGAGCAAGCCATTACCGAGGCGCTGCCGCACACCACGGTGGTCACGCAGCAGGACATCCAGAACTCGCAGGCGCCCGACCTGCGCTCGCTGCTGCGCAACCAGGCCGGCGTCGAGTTCTCGACCAACGGCGGCATGGGCAGCAACACGACGCTGTTCATGCGCGGCGCCAACTCGAACCAGACGCTGATCCTGATCGATGGCGTGCGTGTGTCGTCCGCCAGCAGCGGTACCGCGCAGCTGGCCAATATCCTGCCCGACCAGATCGACCATATCGAAGTGGTGCGCGGCAACGTCTCGGCGCTGTACGGCTCCGATGCGATCGGTGGCGTGGTGCAGATCTTCACCAAGAGCGGCGCCGGGCAGGCACCGGCGGCCAATGCGGCGGTGGAGTACGGCAGCAACAATACGCGCCAGGGCACGGTCGGCTATGGCGGGCAGATCGGCGATACCTCGTTCAACCTGACCGGCTCGGCATTCAAGACCGACGGCTTCTCGTCGATCAATACGCAGCAGGCGCCGCGCGCCAACCCCAACGACAACCCGTACGAGAACCAGAGCGTGTCGGGCCAGGTCAAGCACCGCTTCACGCCGAACTGGGATGCGGGCATTACCGGCTATTACTCGAAGAGCAAGGTGTCGTTCGACAGTGCCTTTGGCCGTCCCACCGACGACAACCGCACCAACAGCGAGCTGTACACGCTGTCGGCCTTCGTCAACGGCAAGGTGGGCGCGGACTGGACCACGCATTTCAAGCTGGCGCAGAGCGAGGACCGCAGCGACACCTTCCTCAACGGCAATCCCAACGGCACCTTCAATACGCGCAACCGCCAGTTCAACTGGCAGAACGAGTATGCGCTGGCCGCCAGCCACACGCTGCTGTTCGGCACCGACTACCTGCAGCAGGAGCTGGACTCGACCACCTACGGCGCGCCTACGCGCAATGTGTTCTCGGTGTTCGGCGGCTATGACGGGCGCTTCGGCAAGCACCAGCTGCAGCTCAACGCGCGCAACGATCATTACTCGGACTTCGGCAACCAGGGCAGCTTCTTCGCCGGCTACGGCTACAACCTGACCGATGCGCTCAAGCTGATCGCCAACGTCAGCAACGCCTTCCGCGCGCCGACCTTCAACGAGCTGTACTTCCCCAACTTTGGCCAGCCCAACCTGCAGCCCGAGCGCGCCAAGTCGGTCGAAGCAGGCGTGCAGTACAGCACCGCCAGCGCTGGCCTGCTGCGCGTGACCGCGTTCGAGACGCGCTACAACGATCTGATCGTGGCGGCGCTGCAACCCAGTGGCCTGTTCCTGGCGCAGAACGTCAACAAGGCTAAGGTGCAGGGCATCGAGGCTTCGTGGCGCGCCACCGTGTACGGCACCGACATCGGCGCCAGCGTGACCTTCCAGAACCCGGTGGACGAGCAGTCCGACACCCAGCTGCTGCGCCGCGCCCGCCGCCACGCCGCGCTGGACGTGGGTCGCAACTTCGGCAACTGGCGCTTCGGCGGCGAATGGCTGCTGTCGTCATCGCGCATGGATGCCGGCTCGCGCCGGCTGGGCGGATACGGTATCGTCAACCTCAACGCCCGCTACAACATCGACAAGCAATGGTTCATTGGCGCCCGCGTCGAAAACCTGTTCGACAAGGACTACCAGCTCGCCTTCCCCTACAACACGCAGGGGCGCGCGGGCTTTATCACGCTGGGCTGGCGCCAGCGATGAGCGCACGGGCGCGCCATGTCTGAGCTGCGGCGCGCCCTGGCGGTCTGGCTGGCGCTCGCGCTGGCGGCGCTGTTCGTGTTCGCGGCCTCACTGGCGCTGGGCAGCGTCTCGCTCGATGCGCGCGAGCTGTGGCTGGCGCTGAGCGGCGCGGACACTGGCACCGCCGGTGCGATCGTGCGCGAGCTGCGCTTGCCGCGCGCGGCCGCGGCCTTTGCCTGCGGCGGGCTGCTGGCCCTGTCCGGCGCGCTTATGCAGGTGCTGCTGCGCAATCCACTGGCCGAACCTTACGTGCTGGGCGTATCGGGCGGCGCCTCCACCGCCGCATTGCTGGCCATGCTGCTGCTGGCGCCGTGGTGGGGCGTGCAGGCCTCCGCCGCCGTGGGGGCGCTGCTGTCGATGGTGCTGGTGGCGTCGCTGGCGCGGCGTGACCTGCTGCATCCGCAAGTGCAGGGCGGCCACCGCGAGGCCGGCGCGCGGCTGCTGCTGACCGGCGTGATCCTGGCCGCCGGCTGGGGCGCGATGATCACGCTGATCCTGGCGGTCGCGCCGGAATCGCGCCTGCGCGGCATGCTGTTCTGGCTGACCGGCGACCTCAGCGGCACCGCCAGCTACGGCGGCGCGCTCGCGATGCTGGTCGTGGCGCTGCTGCTGGCGATGCCGATGGCGCGCGCGCTCAACGTGATGCTGCTGGGCGAGACCGTGGCGCAGTCGCTGGGCGTGCGCGTCGGCCGCGTGCGGCTCGCGACCTTCATGCTGGCGTCGCTGTGCATTGCGGCTGCGATTACCACGGCCGGCTCGATCGGTTTTGTCGGGCTGGTGGTGCCGCACCTGGTGCGGCTGGCGTGGGGCAACGACCAGCGCTTGCTGCTGCCGGCCGCGGTGCTGCTGGGCGGTGCGCTGCTGATGGCCGCCGACCTGATCGCCCGCTCCGTGATCGCGCCGGCGCAGTTGCCGGTGGGCGTGATCACCGCGCTGCTGGGCGTGCCGACTTTCCTTTACTTGCTGCTGCGGAGGCCGCGATGACGTCGGGCGCGCCCTGGTCCCATCCGCTGACCGCGTGCCCGGCGCTCGCGCTGCGCGATGTGCGGCTGCGCGCCGGCCAGCGCGTGCTGGTGGAGCGCCTGACGCTGAGCATCGGCGCCGGCCAGCTGTGGTGCATCGCCGGGCCCAACGGCGCCGGCAAATCCACGCTGATGACGGTGCTGGCCGGCCTGCGCCATGCCGATGGCGGCAGCGTTGAGATCGACGGCATCGCACCGACGCAGGTTGCGCCCGCGGTACTGGCGCGCCAGCGCGCCTACCTGCCGCAGGCGGTCCATGACACCTTCTCGATGTCGGTGCTCGACGCGGTACGCGTGGGCCGCCACCCGCACCTGTCGGGCTGGGGCTGGACCGGTCGCGAGGACGAGCGCATCGTCCACGACGTGATCCGCGCGATGGATATCGAAGCGCTGGCCGCGCGCGATGTGCTGACGCTGTCCGGCGGCGAGCGCCAGCGCGCCTCGCTGGCCGCGGCGCTGGCGCAGCAGGCGCCGCTGCTGCTGCTGGACGAGCCGGTATCGCACCTGGACCTGCGCCACCAGATCGTGGTGCTGGAGCAGCTCGCCGCACTGGCCCGTGCCGGGCGCCACGCCATCGTGGTGATCCTGCACGACCTGACACTGGCGCTGCGCTACGCCACCCACGCGCTGCTGATGGCCGAAGACGGCACCGCACTGCACGGTCCGGCCGCTGAAGTCCTGACCCCCGAGCGTTGCTCGCGTGCGCTGCGCACCCCCATCGTCAGCGTGACCGACGGCGTGCATACTGCACTGATTCCCGATGGCGCCGCGGCGCCACGTACCGATAGGCAAGACCCCTCCCTATGACCGATTCCAACAATCCCTCCACCGAAGACGCGGACCGCGACGCCCGCCACAAGGCGCGCATGGTGCGCAAGAAGGAAGTCGTCGACGCAAAAATCGCCGCGGCGCAGGACGAGCGCGGCGTGATCGTGATCACCACCGGCAACGGCAAGGGCAAGTCCAGCTCCGGCTTCGGCATGGTGGTGCGCGCGCTCGGCCACGGCATGCGCACTGGCGTGGTCCAGTTCATCAAGGGCGCGCAGCCCACCGGCGAAGAGATGTTCCTGCGCCGCTTTCCCGAGGAATGCGCCTTCCACGTGATGGGCGAGGGCTATACCTGGGAAACCCAGGACCGTTCCCGCGACGTGGCCAAGGCCGAAGCCGCCTGGGAAGTGGCGCGCGGCATGCTGCGCGACCCGGCGATCGGCCTGGTGCTGTTCGACGAACTCAACATCGCACTCAAGCTGCACTATCTTGACGTGGAGCAGGTCATCGCCGACCTGCGCGCGCGCCCGCCGATGCAGCACGTGGTGATCACCGGCCGCGGCGCGCCGCCGGCGCTGGTGGAGGCGGCCGACACCGTCACCGACATGACGCCGGTCAAGCATGCCTTCCAGCAGGGCATCAAGGCGCAGCGCGGCGTGGAAATGTAGCCGCAACTTCAACACACGGAGCTAAGCTATGCAGTTTCCGGAAATCGCCCCACTCGACGAGACCCTGCGCCCCACGTTGCAGGCCGCCATCGACGACAAGACCAAGCCGCTCGGCGCGCTGGGCCGGCTCGAGTCGCTGGCGCTGCAACTGGGCCTGATCCTCGGCACGCAACGCCCCGCGCTGCAGCGGCCCACGGTGATCGTGTTTGCCGCCGACCACGGCGTGGCCGATGCAGGCGTCAGCGCCTACCCGGCCGAAGTCACCGCACAGATGGTGCAGAACTTCCTGAAGGGCGGCGCGGCGATCAATGTGTTCTCGCGCCAGCATGGCATTGCGCTGGAGATTGTTGATGCAGGCGTGCGCCTGCCGCTGCCGGCGGCGCCGGGGCTGGTCAACTGCCGCATCGCCGACGGCACGCGCAACTTCGCGGTCGAGCCCGCGATGACGGCTGAACAGGCCGCCGCCGCGATGACGGCCGGCATGGCGCGAGTGTTGCGCCATGCGCAGCAGGGCTGCAATGTGATCGGTTTCGGCGAGATGGGCATTGCCAATACCTCCGCAGCTGCCTGCCTGATGCAGCGACTCACCGGGCTGCCGCTTGACGACTGCATCGGCCGCGGCACCGGCCTCGACGATGCCGGCCTGGCGCGCAAGCGCGAAGTGCTGGAACGCGCGCTCGCGCTGCATGCCGGCGCCCAGTCGCCGCTCGAGGTGCTGGCCACCTTCGGCGGCTTCGAGATCGCGATGATGGCCGGCGCCTTCCTGGCCGCCGCTGCCAGCCGCATGGTGATCCTGGTCGACGGCTTTATCGCCTCGGCCGCGCTGCTGGTGGCGCAGCGCCTCGACCCCAACGTGCTGCAGTACTGCGTGTTCACGCACTGCTCGCACGAGCGTGGCCATCGCGCGCTGCTCGCGTATTTCGGCGCCGAGCCGCTGCTGGCGCTGGACCTGCGCCTGGGCGAGGGCACCGGCGCCGCGCTGGCATGGCCGCTGGTGGCGGCCGCGGCCGCCTTCCTGAACGAGATGGCGACCTTCAGCGGCGCCGGGGTCAGTACCGCATCGCCATGAGTGTGCCGTCCGACCCGGTGCCCGCGCCAGGCGCCCCCACGGGGCTGGCAGGCGAGCTTCGCTTCTTCCTGACAGCGCTGGGCTACTTCACGCGCGTGCCGTTGCCCGGGTGGCTGGCGCGCTGGGTCGGATTCGAACCGCATTACCTGCACGCTGCCGCGCGCTATTTCCCGCTGGTCGGGTTGCTGGTCGGTGGCGTGGGAGCACTGGTCACCTGGGGCGCGATGCTGTGGTGGCCCGTCGGCGTCGCCGTGCTGCTGGGCATGGCCGCCACGCTGCTGCTGACTGGCGCCTTCCACGAAGACGGGCTCGCCGACTGCATCGATGCCTTCGGCGGCGCGTGGCAGCGCGAGGATGTGCTGCGCATCATGCATGACTCGCGCATCGGCGCGTTCGGCGCGATCGCGCTGGTGGTGGCGCTGCTGCTCAAGTGGCAGCTGCTGGTGGCGATCGGCGCGCGCGGCGGGCTGGCGGTGCTGCTGATGGTGATCGTGGCCGCGCATGCCGCCAGCCGCGCGATGGCTGCGAGCTATCTCGCCACGCTCACTTACGTGCGGCCCGAGGGCAAGGCCAAGCCGGTGGCACAGCGTCTGGCCGGCGCGGGACTGGTGTTCGCGCTGCTGTGCGGGCTGGTGCCGCTGTGGCTGCTGTCGCCGCTGTTCTGCGCCGCGGCCGTTGCCGCGCTGCTGGTGCTGCGGTGGCTGCTCGGCCGCTATTTCGTGCATCGCATCGGCGGCTATACCGGCGACTGCCTGGGCATGGCCCAGCAGTGCGCGGAAATCCTGCTCTACCTGGTGGCCGCGGCATGGATGTGGTCCTGATCCGCCACGCGCAGCCGGAGGTGCCCGCGGGCACCTGCTACGGCTGTCTCGACCTGCCGCTGGTGTCGCCGCTGACGCCCGCGGTGGCGCAGATCGCGGCGGGACTGCCGGCGCCTGCGCGCATCGTCACCAGCCCGTTGGCCCGCGCGAGCGGGACCGCGCAGGCACTGGCGCAGACGGCCGGGGTGTCCGCTATCGACAGCGAGCCGCGGCTGCGCGAGATCGACTTCGGTACCTGGGAGGGCATAGCGTGGGATGCGATCGATCGCGATGCGCTCGACCAGTGGGCGGCAGACCTGCTGCATGCCCGTCCGCACGGCGGCGAATCGCCGGCGCAGGCGATGGCCCGTGTCGCCGGCTGGGCCGGATCGCTCGATGTGGACAGCGGTGACTGCATCTGGGTGGTCAGCCACGCCGGCCCGATGCGCATGCTGGCCGCGCACTGGCTGGGCGTGCCGCTGGCGGTCACCGTCAACTGGGCGCTTGGCTTCGGTGCCAGCTGCCGCTTCCGGCTTGGCGCGGGCGGCGTGCGGCTGGACTGGTGGAACCGCGGCGGTTGATCAGCGCGCCGGGCGTCGTTTGCGGGCCGTGTCGAGGTCTTTGCAGATCTGCTCGGCACCTTGCACCACGCGTGGACCGGCGCGGTTGACGAGGTCGCCGTCGATCACGAACAGGTTGTTGCGCGCGACCGCGGTGACCTGCTTCCAGCGCTGCCACATCTCGAAGTCCGGCAGCGGCTGGTCCGAACGCGTGGCGCCCATGCCCGCGGTCAGCATCGCTTCAGGATTGCCCGCAATCACAGCTTCCACCGATACCGTCGGCACCAGCGGCGCCTCCGCCGCGAACAGGTTGCGCCCGCCGCACAGCGCCAGCATGTCGCTGACCAGGTGCTGGCCGTTGAGCGTCATCAGCGGCTGCTGCCAGACCTGGTAGAACACTGTCACCGGTGGGCGCGCCGCGTAGGTCTTGCGCAGCGTCTCCACCTGCTGGCGGAAGCTGTCGGCCGCGCGCCGCGCCGTGGCCTCGGTGCCCAGCAGCGTGCCGAGCTTCTCCAGGTTCTCCGGGATCGACGCCAGCTTGCGCGGCTCGCTGTAGAACAGCGGCAGCCCGAGCGAGCGCAGCCGGTCGGTCTGCTTCTGCGCATTGCCGTGGCGCCAGACCACGATCAGGTCCGGCTTGAGCGCGGCGATGCGCTCCAGGTCCAGCGCCTTGTTGTCGCCCACGCGCGGGATCTCGCGCGCCTGCGGCGGATAGTCGCTGTAGCTGACCGTGCCGACGATGCGGTCGCCGCCGCCCGCGGCGAAGATCATCTCGGTCACGTGCGGCGCCAGCGAGATCACGCGGCGCGCGGGCTGCGCCAGTGTCACGGTCTGGCCTGCATCGTCGACGACCGACACCGCGGCTTGCGCGGGCAGGGCAGCGGCCAGTGCGAGGACGATGGCGGACTTCAGGAGGTTCAGCATGGATGTAGGGGCTGCGTGGATCAGGCAGTGACGGCGGCCAGCGCTGCATCGAGACGCTGCCAGGCTTCCGGCTGGTCAGGCGGCAGGCCCAGGCGCAAGCTCGGCGGGCAGCCGCCGGCCGCGTCGAACAACCGGGTCCAGACACTGTGTAATGCCAGGGCTTCATGCAGCCGTGCGGCATCGGCATGCGGCACCCAGCAGAACAGCGGGTGCATCACGGGCGCGAACCCGCGGCGCCCCAGCAGCGCGGCGAGCCGGGGGCCTGCCGCGCACAGCCGTGTGCGGGTCGCCTGCTGCCAGCCTCGGTCCGTCAGGACATGGCGCGCAACTTCGCGCGCCGGGCCCGATACGGTCCAGTGTCCTAGTCGCTCGCGCAGCGCGTCCAACAGCTCCGGTTGCGCCAGCACGAAGCCGCAGCGGATTCCGGCGAGGCCATAGAACTTGCCGATCGAGCGCAGCACCACCAGCCCGGCCTCGCCGCAGTGCGCGGCGACCGATGACGCAGGCATGCAATCGATAAAGGCTTCGTCGACCACCAGCGTGCCGCCGCGCGCCGCCAGCAAGGCATGCCAGCGCAGCAGCGTAGCGGGCGGCAGCAGCCGTGCGGTCGGGTTGTTCGGGTTCACCACGACGAGATGGTCAAGTTCGTTGGCGAGGTCTTCCCGCGCGAAGTCCGCTTCGTCCAGCGGCACCACCGTGTGGCCCGCCGCGGCAAAGGCGGGCGCATATTCGCTGTAGCCCAGCGCGGCGATGCCCACGCGGCCCGCGCGCAGCAAACATGGCAACATGCGGATCGCAGCCTGCGAGCCGGCGACGGGCAACGCCTGCGGCGCACCGCAAGCCTGCGCCGCCAGTTCGGCCAGCCCGTCATCATCCTGCGGTAGCCGTTGCCACGCCTGCGCGGGCAGCGCCGGTACCGGATAAGCGTCGGGATTGATGCCGGTGGACAAGTCGAGCCAGTCAGCGGCAGGACGGCCGTAGCGGCGCACCGCGGCCAGCAGGTTGCCGCCATGGCGGATCGGGGGAAGGGCGGTACTCACGTCGGCGTGGAAACGGCAAGGATGGCCAGCGCGCTGGCGCCTGCCAGCGCGAGCCACAGCCACAAGGTGCGCTCGACCAGCCGCAGGCAGGCCATCACATGCGCGGCCTGCGGCGCGGTGCCTGCGCCCAGCGGCGGGCGTTGTTCGATTTCACCGTGATAGCGCGCCGGACCGCCCAGCTGAACACCGACCGCGCCCGCGCCCGCGGCCATCACCGGGCCGGCATTGGGGCTGGACCACGCCGGCGCCTGCGTGCGCCAGCAGTGCAACGCCTGCGCGGTGGCGCCGAGCAGCGCGTAGGACAGCGCTGTCAGCCGCGCGGGAATGAGGTTGAGCAGATCGTCGATGCGCGCCGCGGCCCAGCCGAAATAAAGCAGCCGCGGCGTGCGGTAGCCCCACATCGCATCGAGTGTATTGGCCAGCCGGAACACGATCACCGCGGGTGCGCCGCCGACCAGGAACCAGAACAGCGCGCCGAAGATCGCGTCATTGCCGTTCTCCAGCGCAGATTCGCAGGCGGCGCGCGCCAGCGCTTCGGCATCCGCATCGGCGGTGTCGCGCGAGACGATGCGCGCGGTTAGCGTACGCGCCGTCAACAGGTCCGCGGCGGCGAGGGCGGCGGCAATCGGGGCGATATGCTGATGCAGGCTGCGCGCGCCGAGCGCGGCATACAGTGCCAGCGCATGCAGCGCCAGCGCGACAAGCGGATGCCAGCGCGCGGCAGCTTCGACCAGCCACCACGCCAGCGCGGCCGGCACCAGCACCAGCGCGCACCAGCCGGCAAGGCCGGCCAGGCGCTGCCGCCACGGCGAGCCGCGATGCGCGGGATCATTGATGCGTCGTTCGAGTGCGTTGGCGACGCGGCCAAATCCCACCAGCGGATGCCAGCGGCGCGGCTCGCCCAGCCAGCGGTCCAGCAGCACGCCTGCCAGTGCAGCGGCAACGCAGGCCGGCCAGGCCTGCATCAGCATGCGGGATCGGCGCCCTTGACCGCAACCGGGATGCCTGCCACCAGCAGCCGCACGCGGTCGGCGGCAGCGGCCAGCTTCTGGTTCAGGCGGCCCAGTTCATCGACATAGAAGCGGGTGATCGCGCCCATCGGGATCACGCCGAAGCCGATCTCGTTGGAGACCAGGATCACGTGGCCGGGCAGCGTGGGCAGCGCGGTGAGCAGCGCTTCGATTTCCTCGGAGAAGGGATCGGGCGGCGTGATCACGCCATGTTCGGGATAGCTGCGGCCGTCGGGAAAGAGCAGATTGTTCAGCCACAGCGTCATGCAATCCACCAGGATGCAGCCGTCGTGGCGCGCGTTGGCATAGAGCGCGTCGGCCAGGTGCACCGGCTCTTCGACCAGGCGCCAGTCGGCCGGGCGGCGCGCGCGATGCAGCGCGATGCGGACTTCGAGTTCCTGGTCGGCGTGCGCCGGGTCTTGCCGCGCGGTGGCGACGTAAGTGATCGGGCCGCCGATGACGGTGGCGTGGTCGGTGGCGAGCTGTTCAGCGTAGTGGCTCTTGCCGGAACGCGCGCCGCCCAGCACCAGCGTGAGCTGGCGCGCGCCGTTCCCGCTGGTGGCGGCTCGCGGCTGGGTAGCGGCGGCCGTGCCGGGCGCGGAGGCGGGTGCGATGGCCGGGGTTTCCATCCGCGTATTGTAGCCGCCGCATCCGACCCTCGCATCCTGCTCTTGCAAGGCCCCGGTGAGATAATCCGCCGATGCAATCCGATTCCCCGCAAACGATACTGCCGGGTGCCCTGCGCGGCACGCTGATGATCCAGGGCACGACCTCCGATGCCGGCAAGAGCACCGTGGTGGCCGGCCTGTGCCGCGTGCTGGCCAGCGCCGGCACCCGCGTGGCGCCGTTCAAGCCGCAGAACATGGCGCTGAACAGCGCGGTCACCGCCGACGGCGGCGAGATCGGCCGCGCACAGGCGCTGCAGGCGCAGGCTGCGGGGCTCGCGCCGCATACCGACATGAATCCGGTGCTGCTCAAGCCCAGCAGCGACACTGGCGCCCAGATAATCATCCACGGCCGCGCGCGGCTCGACCTGGATGCGCGCGCCTACCACGCCTACAAGCCCGAGGCGATGAAGGCCGTGCTGGCCTCGCATGCGCGCCTGGAACAGGCGTATGACGTGGTGCTGGTCGAAGGCGCGGGCAGCCCGGCCGAGATCAACCTGCGCGAGCGCGATATCGCCAACATGGGCTTTGCCGAGCGCGTCGACTGCCCGGTGGTGCTGGTGGCCGACATCGACCGCGGCGGTGTGTTCGCGCACCTGCTCGGCACGCTCGACTGCCTGTCCGAGAGCGAACGTGCGCGCGTCACCGGCTTCATCATCAACCGCTTCCGTGGCGATATCACCCTGCTGGAGCCCGGGCTCGACTGGCTCACCACGCGCACCGGCAAGCCGGTGTTCGGCGTGCTGCCCTACCTGCACGGCCTGCACCTGGATGCCGAGGACGCGATCATCGGCACGCAATCAGACAAGGCCGGCACGCCGGCGCAGCGCCTGCGCGTGATCGTGCCGGTCATGCCGCGCATCGCCAACCATACCGACTTCGACGCGCTGCGCGCGCATCCGCAGGTCGACCTGCAGTTCGTCGGGCCCGGCATGCCCATCCCGCCTGCCGACCTGGTGGTGCTGGCCGGCAGCAAGAGCGTGCGCGCCGACCTGGTGTTCCTGCGCGAGAACGGCTGGGAGCCGGCACTGCGCCGCCACCTGCGCTATGGCGGCAAGCTCATCGGCATCTGCGGCGGCATGCAGATGCTGGGCCGGCAGCTGCACGATCCCGATGGCCGCGAAGGGCCGGCCGGCAGCAGCCCGGGCCTCGCCTTGCTGGACTACGAAACCACGCTGGCCGCGGAGAAGCAGCTGCGCCAGGTCGGCGGCAGGCTGGCGCTGGACGATGCCGACGCGCCGGTGCGCGGCTACGAGATCCATCTTGGCGTCACCACCGGCGCGGGACTCGAACAACCCGCGCTGTGGCTCGACCGCGGCGACGGCACGGTGCGGCCCGACGGCGCGCGCTCCGACGACGGCCAGGTGCTGGCCACCTATGTCCACGGCCTGTTCGACGACCCTGCCGGCTGCCAGGCGCTGCTGCGCTGGGCGGGGCTGGACGGTGCCCAGGCGGTGGACCTCGATGCACTGCGCGAGGCCTCGATCGAGCGGCTGGCCGACACCATGGCCGCGCACCTTGACCTCGGTGCGATGCTGGCGCCGCTGCGGCGCTGCGGCGCTGAGGCACATCTCACGGGCCACGGGGCAGGGCCCTGTTAGAATCGCGAATCCTTCGCATTTGCATTCTGCGTGGATGTGGCTGATACGTCATATCTCGCGCTTTGCAGCGCCCGCTCAACGCACTTCCACCCCGTCATGGTCACCGGCCGCCTGCGCGTCGTCCTCGTCAAGCTGCACCTGTATATCGGCCTGAGCCTCGGCCTGCTGTTCGTCCTGATGGGGCTCACCGGCATGGCCATCGCGTGGCGCGAAGAACTGGACGCGTGGCTCAATCCCGACCTGCTGGTGGCCTCCGCGCCAATGGTGGAGGCGGTCTCGCCGGCTACCGTCCAGGCCGTAACCGAACGGCTGGCCGCACCGCCGTATGGCAAGCCCAACCTGCTGATGCTGCCGAACCATGCCGATGGCGTATTCATCGCGTGGTACCCGGTGAAGGGGCCGGATGGCGTCGTGCCGGGCCGCTCGCGCCAGGTGATGGTCGATCCGGTGACGCTGGACGTGAAGGGCGAGCGCGTCTGGGGCGAGGCGGGCGTGTCGCGCCGCCTGCTGCTGCCGACGCTGTTCCACCTGCACCGCTACCTGCTCTCCGGCGACACCGGCAAGACCATCACCGGCGTGGCCGGCATGCTGCTGCTGCTGACGACGCTGGTCGGCATGGTGGTGTGGTGGCCCAAGATGAAGCTGCGCTCGGTGGTACAGGCGTTCCGCATCACCCATGGCGGGTCGTGGTCGCGCTTCAACTATTCGCTGCACCGCGCCGGCGGCATCCTGGCCGCGCCGGTGCTGGCCATCATCGCCTTTTCGGGCTGGTACCTGAACCTGCCGAAATGGGTGACGCCCATCGTGGCGGGGGTGATGACCGTGACGCCGCCGGCCAAGCATGTGTCCGCCCCGGCGCCCGCCGGGGCCCGCCCGCTCAGCGCGGCCCAGATCATGGCGGCCGCGCAGGCGCAGTACCCGGATGCGCAGGTGACCCGCATCAGCTTCCCGCGCAAGCCTGGTGACGCCTTCGAGGTGCGGCTGCGCCAGCCCGACGAGGTGCGCAAGGACAGCGGCGCCACGCGGCTGTGGCTGGACGCCTGGACCGGCCAGCGCCTGGGGGCGCGCGACCCGCACGATGCGCCTGCCGGCGACACGCTGCTGAACTGGCTGTTCCCCCTCCATACTGGCGAGGCCTTCGGCCTGCCGGGCCGGTTGTTCATCACCCTGTTCGGGCTGGCGCCGCTGACCTTTGCCGTGACCGGCGTGCTGATCTGGTGGAAGCGGCGGCGCGGCCACCAAAGGCATGTGATAAAGACCGCACAGCGCTCCAGTATGCGCGGGGCATGAAAAAAGCAGGCCGCGGCCCTAGCCGTTAAGAAAAATCGGCTGAGACCGGCTGGGATCCCTTGCCCAGCCTAAGGCTTCTTTGCCGACCGTGCCGACGAATTCTTCCGGTGATCTCGCTGATGAGCCGTGTGATTAATAAGGTACACCAACACGCCCCGGTTTGTCTCGCACCTTGCCCCCAAGACACAATTTGTCTATGTTTACGTTAACAGATTCTGTAAAGGATAAGCAATGTCGATTCGTGCTCAAGATGTTGTTCCCATCAGCGAGGCCCGCTCGCGGTTGACAGAGCTGGCCGAGGACGTGGTGGCAGGTGCCGAGAAGTTGCTGACAAAGAATGGCACCGCCTTCGTCGCCCTTGTCGATGCCAAGAAGCTGGACTACTACCACAACCTCGAACGCAGAGAACGGGGGCGACTGCTGATGTTGGCCGACGCCGAAAGGGGTATCAAGGACGCACTTGAAGGTCGCGTTAAGTCTCTAGAGGAGATCCAAGAATCCATGCGTCGACGAAATGGGTCTCGCAAATGACATGACGCGAGTCGACTTTGCGGATACTTTCCAGGAGCGGATGGAGACCATTGAAGAGTTCATGCTGCTCCAGGACGTGAGTTCAGCGCCGGAGCGAATGGATGCGCTATGGGAACAGATGTTCCGTGATTTAGTGATGACGCATCCCCAGCTTGGCCGTCCCGCTGAGATCCTCGCCGCAGGCTCCGATCGGGAATCGGCGCGACTCAACGATCTGCTCCGACTGGCCGTTGAGGCGGGGGTGCCAGATTTTCGGGAGTACGTCCTTCATTCGCATGTCATTCTGTATGCGCACTCCGACTCACGTATCCTCGTACTCTCGATTCGACATCAGCGAGAGCTGGGATACGCACCGGACGACGAGTGACCCCAAGCGCCGGCGCCCTGCGTGCTAGGGCTCCAATCGGAGGGGGCAGCGCCGCATCCGACCCTATAGTACCCACAGCAGCAGACGGGATTCAGTGCAACTCTTGCAAGAGCCGGGCGTGCCAGAACATCGGCGTTCCCGTGCCCGAGACGACGATCACGGGCGCGGCGGATAATTTCAGAGACGTTCCGCAAGCCACGGGGAGCGCTGCGCCCCCCAAACAAACCGCGCCAGTTACTAAGACTGGCCCCGTTTGACCTTTCAACACTTTTTGTTAACGGCTAGGGCCGCGGCCTGCTTTTTCTTTACCTCGGACGCGGCGGCTGCCGCGTGCCTCAGATCTCCAGGTTGTCGATCAGCCGGGTCGCACCCAGCTTGGCCGCCGTCAGCACCACCAGCGGCTCGCCCGCGGCGAATTCCTCGCGCGTCGGCGGCTGCAGGTCGACGCGCTTGCGGATCGACACGTAGTCCGGCTTCCAGCCGCGCTTGGCCAGCGATTCCTTGGCGCTGGCCTCCACCGCCAGCAGGTCGGCCGCGGCGCGGTCGCTGCCCAGCACGGTGTCACGCACGTCATGCAGCGTGCGGTACAGCACCGGCGCCTCGGCGCGCTCGTCCGGGCTCAGGTAGCGGTTGCGCGACGACAGCGCCAGGCCGTCTTCGGCGCGTATGGTCTCGGCGGGAATGATGTCGATCGGCAGCGCGAACTGCTGCACCATGCGGCGCACGATCATCAGCTGCTGGTAATCCTTCTTGCCGAACACGGCCACACGCGGCTGTGCGCACGAGAACAGCTTCATCACCACCGTGCATACGCCCTTGAAGAAGCCGGGGCGGAACTCGCCTTCCAGGATGTCGCCGAGGTCGTGCGGGGGCTCGACGCGGTATTCCTGCGGCTCGGGGTACATGTCACGCTCGGAGGGCGCGAACAGCACATAGACGCCTTCCTTTTGCAGCTTTTCGATATCGTCCTGCAGCGTGCGCGGGTATTTGTCGAAATCCTCGTTCGGGCCGAACTGCAGGCGGTTCACGAAGATCGACGCCACCACCGGGTCGCCGTGCTGGCGCGCCAGGCGCATCAGCGACAGGTGGCCTTCGTGCAGGTTGCCCATGGTGGGGACGAAGGCAGCGCGGTTCTGGCCGCGCAGCTGGTCCCGCAGCTCTTGGATGGAGGAAATGACTTTCATCTGGCTAGGTGTGCTGGTCGTGGTGGCGGTGACCCGGCGCCGGTATCAGGGGCGGCGCATGGACAAACCGGTCTCGGCCTCTGTCGGGCGTTGGACCCTCAGGCGCTTGCCGTCGGGGCATGTAAAGCCGGCTGTCGGCGGATTGTAGATCAACTGGGGCGGGGCCGGACCCCGCGCCATGGGTGGGTCAGGTGGGGCTGTACGCCAATCGCACATAAATTGGCGCGAACGGCTCGGCCTGGGTGATCTCCACCAGCGACTCGCGTGACAGCTCCAGCATGGCGATAAAGTTCACCACCACCACCGGCACGCCCTTGCCGGAGCGGATCGCGTCCTCGAACAGCTCGCTGAACTCCATGAAGCGCGCATGCTGCAGCCGGCGCAGGATCTGGCTCATGTGCTCGCGCACCGACAGTTCCTCGCGCGAGATCTTGTGGTGCTGGTTGAGCTTGGCACGCTTGAGCACATCGGCCCAGGCGGCCTTCAGGTCGATCGTCTCCACCTCCGGGAAACGCGGCGCCAGGCTCTGCTCGATATAGACCTGCGAGCGCAGGAAGTCGCGGCCCAGCTGCGGCACCGTGTCCAGGCGCTGCGCGGCCAGTTTCATCTGCTCGTACTCCAGCAGGCGGCGCACCAGCTCGGCGCGCGGGTCCTCGGCCTCATCGTCGCTGTCGGCCTTCTTGACCGGCAGCAGCATGCGCGACTTGATCTCGATCAGCATCGCCGCCATCAGCAGGTATTCCGCCGCCAGCTCCAGGTTGGTCTTGCGGATCTGCTCGATGTAGGACAGGTACTGCCGCGTGACCTGCGACATGGGGATGTCGAGGACGTTGAAGTTCTGCTTGCGGATCAGGTACAGCAGCAGGTCCAGCGGGCCCTCGAACGCTTCCAGGAAGATCTCGAGCGCATCCGGCGGGATATACAGGTCCTGCGGCAGCTTGAACAGCGGCTCGCCGTACAGGCGCGCGAACGCCATCCCGTCGACCATGTCGGCGGGGCCGGCCGGATTGGCCGTGCCGGGTGGCACCGCCGCGGGCAGCTCGACGGGCAGTGGCAGCTTGTCCTGTTCGGCGCTCATGGCCGGGTTTTGGACGACGCGGCGGGACGACGGGGCGGCGGGGATCAGTCGTCCTGCGAGTAGACGTAAGGCTTCTGCGCCACGCGCGAAGCCTCGGCGCGGGCGCGCTCTTCCAGGTTGATCGGGGACTTGTCCCACAGCAGGGCGCGGCCGTCGCGCTGCTCGGCTTCCAGCGTCGGGCGCTCTTGCTTGAGCTGCTTCAGGAACTGGGTGATATCGGATTCGTAGATGGCCATGGTGAAACCGTGATGCGCCGGGCGGGCGCTGATTGGATGCGGTGGGGCAGGATTTTACAGTATCGGCCCGGCCCGGTAAGCATTTAGGCCGGGGCAGCGCCATCGCGCGACCGGAAAGTTCCGGCAGCAAGGCCGTGTGTGGTCAAATACCGACTTCGTATGTGTGGACAAACGGCGATGCCGAAAGACACCGCTAGCACTGCTAACACCGCTCCCGACGCTCCAGGCGACATCAACGGATGAGGACCGATCTGGCAAGGATGGCAGGCCACCCGGCCAGCGCCGCTATGCCGAAGGCAGCACCCGCAGGCCGCGCGCCCTGGTGGGCGCGTGCGGCCGCGGCCGTGCTGTTGACCTTGGCCGCCATCCTGGCGCTGCCCGCGGGCGCCGCCTACAAGGTCGAAGTCGAGGCCCCCAAGCCGATCCGCGAGATGCTGGAAGAGCACCTCGACCTGGCGCGCTACAAGGACCGTACCGACCTGTCCCCGGACCAGTTCGACTACATGGTCGAGACTGTCGGCGAGCAGGTGCGCCAGTTCACTTCCACCGAAGGCTATTTCGACCCGACCACCACCACCCGCGTGGAAGGCGAGGGCGACAAGCGCGTGGTCCACCTGATGGTCGATCCCGGCGCGCGCACGCTGATCCGCAATGTCGACGTCCAGGTGACCGGCCCGGCGGCCACGCGCTCGCCCGCGCAGGTGGCGGAACTGCGGTCCAAGTGGGGGCTGCCTGTGGGCGACCCGTTCCGCCAGGCAGACTGGGACAAGGCCAAGGAAGACGCGCTGGTCACGCTGCAGAGCCATAATTACTACGGCGCGCGGCTGGCAGCGTCGCAGGCGCGCGTGGAGCCGGACGAGCTGCGCGCCGACCTGTCGGCCCACTATGTCAGCGGGCCGGCCTACCTGATTGGGCCGCTCAAGGTGACTGGCACGCGCCGTTATCCGGAACAGATCATCTATAACGTCAACCCGCTCAGCGAGGGCGAGCCGTACCGCGTGGAGCGGCTGCTGGAGCTGCAGCGCGCGATCCAGAACCAGCCGTACTTCTCCAACGTGCAGGTCGACCTGGAGCCGCCCCCGGATGCCGACAAGGCGCCCGACGGCGTGGTCACCGCGCCGGTGTCGGTGCGCGTGCGCGAATATCCGGTGCACCGGCTCAACAGCGGCGTGGGCTTTACCACTGATACCGGCGCGCAGGTGGAAGGGCGTTACTCGTACTACAACATGTTCAACCGCGGCTGGACCTTCGACTCGCAGGCGCGGCTGGAACAGAAGCGTTCCTACCTGTTCGCCGAGACCGCGATGCCGCCGGACAGCCGCAACTACCGCAACAGCGTGTACAGCAGCTACGAGCGCACCATCGATATCGAGAACACCGATACCACCAGCCTGCGCGCTGGCCTGAAGCGCTCGCGCTCGCGCGAGCGGTATGACATCACGACCTCGCTGGACTTCTACTACGACAAGCTGGAGCCGGAGGGCCAGCCCAGCCAGATCAGCAAGGCGCTGGTGCCGGCCTTTGCCTGGACACGGCGCGACGTCGACAACCCCGTGTTCCCGCGCCGCGGTAACGTGATCAACACCCAGATCGGGGTGGCCGCCAGGGGCTTTGTCAGCGATGCCACCTTCCTGCGGCTGTACGGCCGTATCCGCCAGTACATACCGGTGGGCAAGCGCGACCTGGTGGTGGCACGGCTGGAGCTCGGCGCCGACCTCACCGGCGACAGCTCGAGCCAGATCCCGGCCACGCTGCGCTTCCGTGCCGGCGGTACCGATTCGATCCGCGGCTATACCTACCAGTCGATCGGCACGCGCAGCGGCGCCAGTGTCCTGCCCGCCAAGTACCTGGGCACCGGCAGCCTGGAGTACCAGTACTGGTTCAAGCCGGACTGGGGCGTGGCGGTGTTCTGGGATCTCGGCACGGCCGCCGACAACCTGCACGGCGTGAAAATCTACAACGGCGTGGGCGTCGGCGTGCGCTGGCGCACGCCGGTCGGCCCGCTGCAGCTGGACGTGGGCTACGGCATCCAGGAGCAGCAGTTCCGTCCGCATATCTCGTTGGGGGTGGCGTTCTGATGGCCGCCCGCGCGCACCAGATGCCGGCATGAGCATCCCCGACCAGCCCGGCCTGCCCGGCGAGGGCACGCCCACGCAACCGACACCACCCGCGCCGCGCAAGCGCCGGCGCGTCTGGCGCGTGCTCGCCTGGCTGGTGGGCGTGCTGCTGGTGCTGGTGGTTGGGCTGCTGGCCACCGGCGTGGCGGCACTGAGCACCGAGACCGGCACGCGCCACCTGTGGACGCTGGCCACGCGGCTGTCGGCCGGCATGCTCAGTGGCACGCTGGACGGGGGCACTGTGGCGCACGGCCTGCGCCTGCGCGACGTGGTGTTCACCAGCGGCCAGACGCGCGTGGCGGTGGACCGCGTCGACGCCAGCTGGGCGTTGAGCTGGCAGCCGCGGCGGCTGCATGTGGAATGGCTGCGCATCGGCAAGGCCGAGGTGAAGCTGGGCCCGTCCGAGCCGAGCACCGAGCCGATGCAGATGCCGAAGTCGCTCGAACTGCCGCTGGTCATCGATGTCGATACGCTGACGCTGGAGCGGCTGTCGCTGCTGCAGGGCACGGCGCCCACGGCCGAGCCGATGGTCTTCAGCAACCTGTCCGGTGGCGTGCACAGCGACGGCCAGCACCACCGCGTCAGCGTCGACAAGCTCGAGACGCCATATGGCAAGCTCGCGGCCAACGCCCAGATCGGCGCGCGCGCGCCGTTTGCGCTCAGCGCCGAGGCGCTGCTCGAGGCGAGCTGGCAGAAGGAATCGTTTGCCGTCAACGCCACTGCCGACGGTACGCTCGAAGCCTTGCGCGCCGAACTGCAGGCCAATGGCGACCGTATCCACGCGCGCGCCGGCGCCGACGTGACGCCGTTCGGCAAGGTGCCGTTCACGCACCTGCTGGTCGATGGCGAGCGCATCAACCCGCGGCTGTTCAGCCCGACGGCGCCACAGGCCAACCTGACCGTGCATGCCGAGCTGCGGCCGGTGGACGGCGTGGCGGCGGGCGCGCCGCCGCAGGCGGCAAGCGCACCCGCGGCCTCGGCTCCGCCAGCGGCTTCGGTCCCCGCGGCCTCGGCCCCCGCGGCGGCACCGCCCCCCGCACCGCTGGCCGTGGCCGGCGACGTCGAGATCCGCAACCTGGAAGCCGGCCCGCTCGACAAGGAACGGCTGCCGGTGCACTCGGTGCGCGCCCATGTCGAACTCAGCGAAATGGCGCAGGCCATCAGCGACCTGCGCGTGGCGCTGACCGGCAAGGCCGAGATCACCGGCGGCGGCACGCTGCGCGGCGGGCGTGGCGGCTTCGACCTGGACGTGCACCGGCTCGACCCGGCCGCGCTGCATGGCTCGCTGACCAGCGCCAGCCTGTCGGGTCCGGTGGTGGTGCGCCTGGAGCCGGGCCGGCAGAGCCTGGCGCTGGACCTGTCGGGCGCTGCGCTCAAGCTGTTTGCCGATGCCGATATCGACGCCGAGGCGGTCACGCTGTCCACGCTGCGCGCTACAGTCGGCCCCGGCGTGCTGACGGCCGAAGGCAAGCTCGGCCTCAAGGACAAGCAGCCGTTCAGCTTCAAGGGCAAGCTGGCGTCGTTCGACCCGTCGCGGCTGGCCAAGGTGGCAGCCGGCCGCATCAATGCCGACTTCACCGCCACCGGCGAGATCGCCCCCGTGCTTGGCGTCGCGCTGGACTTCGCCGTGCATGAAAGCGAATACGCGGGCCTGCCGATGACCGGCGGCGGCAAGGTGCGCCTGGCCGGCGAGCGGCTGCTGCCGAGCGAGGCCTCGCTGAACATGGCCGGCAACCAGGCTGACCTGCGCGGCAGCTTCGGCGCGCGCGGCGACCAGCTCAAGCTGGCGGTCAATGCGCCGCAGCTCGACCGGCTCAAGTTTGGCGTGGCCGGCAAGCTCAAGCTCGACGCCACCATCACCGGCACGCTGAAGAAGCCTGAGGTGGTGGCCGACTACAACGCGCAGGCGCTGGAGGTGGGCCCGCACAAAGTGGCCACGGCCAGCGGTCGCGCCGAAGTGCGCGGCGGCCTGGACGGGCCGCTGTCGGTGCAGCTGGCCGCGCGCGACTATCGCGGGCCGCAGGCGAGCCTCAGCACCCTCGATGCCACGCTCAACGGCACCCAGGCCAGCCATGTCTTTGACGTCAAGGCGGCCGGCAGCCTGCACCGGCGGCCGCTGCAGCTGGCGCTGTCGGGCCAGGGGGCGTGGAAGGGCAAGGACGGCTGGAACGGCACCATCCGCACGCTGGAGGAACGCAGCACCGTCAACCTGCGGCTGGCTGCGCCCACGCAGCTGCTGGTGGCCGACCAGCACGTGCGCCTGGGCGCCGCGCGGCTGCTGCTGGACCGCGCCACGCTCGCCATCGACAGCCTGGACTGGGATCACGGCCGCATCCGCACGGCGGGCAGCCTGGACGGCGTGCAGGTCGGCCACATCCTGGAACTGATGGAAACCATCACCGGCGAGAAGCCGCCAGTGCGCTCGGATCTGGTGCTCGACGGCCGCTGGAACCTGGCGCTGGCGGAGACCGCGACCGGGTTTGCCGAGCTGCGCCGGCGCAGCGGCGACCTGTCGGTCAATGCGGGCCGGGGCTTCACCACGCTCGGCCTGGGCGAGACCAGCTTGCGTGCGGACGCCGGCGGTAACCGTATCGCCCTGCGCGGCGGCATGGTGTCGGGACGCATCGGCAAGGTGGTGGTCGATGCCTCGGCAGGGCTGGTGCAGGAGCAGGGGCTGCAGACGGTGGGGCCGGCCTCGACGCTGGGCGGCACAATTACCGTGGACGTGCCGCGCCTGAAGTCGCTGGAGGCATTTACCGGGCCGCAGTACGCCTTCGAAGGGCGCCTGGCCGCGGCGATGCGCCTGGCCGGCACGGTCGGTGCTCCGCTGCTGACCGGCACTGTCAACGGCGACAACCTGGCGGTCACGCTGTATGACCAGGGGCTGCGCCTGACCGACGGCACCGTGCGCGTGGTGCTGGACCAGAACACGGTCGAACTCAGGCACGTGGAGTTCCACGGCGGCGACGGCAAGATCGTCGCCACCGGCAACGTCAAGCTGGGCGAGGCCGATCCCAACCTGACCGGCAAGATCATCGCCGAGAAGCTGCAGCTCTTTGCCAGCCCGGAGCGCACGCTGATCGTCTCGGGCGATGCCACCATCGCCAACGAGAACAAGCAGATCGTGATCCGCGGCAAGTTCCGCGTCGACCGCGGCCTGTTCGATTTGCCCAAGGCAGGCGCCCCGGTGCTTGGCGACGACGTGGTGGTGATCCGCCGCAAGGACCAGCGCGCGGTGAAGACCGCCGCCACGCCGGTGCCCGAGACCAAGCCTGCCAGCAAGTTCAGCCCGGTGATCGACCTGACGGTGGACCTTGGCAACGACTTCCGCTTCCGCGGCGCCGGCGCCGACCTGCTGCTGGGCGGCCAGATGGGCGTCAAGAGCGAACCGCTGGTGCCGATGAAGGCCACCGGCACGGTGCGCGTGACCGACGGCACCTACGAGGCCTTCGGGCGCAAGCTCAATATCGAACGTGGCATCATCAACTTCAACGGGCCGATCGACAATCCCAACATGAATATCCGCGCCATGCGCCGCAACCAGGAAGTGGAGGCGGGCGTGGAGGTGACCGGCACGGTGCGGCTGCCGCGCGTGCGGCTGGTGTCGGAGCCCAATGTGCCGGACGAGGACAAGCTCTCCTGGCTGATGTTCGGCTACGGCGCGGAAAGCGCGGGGGCCGGCCAGCAGCGCCAGCTGAGCGGCTCGGCACTGGGCGGCGCGGCGCTCGGCATGATCGGCAGCAAGACCGGCAAGGGCATCGTGCAGCATTTCGGCATCGACGAATTCTCGATCGGGCCCAGCACCGCGGGCCTGAACGACCAGCAGGTGGTCAGCATGGGCAAGGCCATTTCCGAACGCATGTCGGTTGGCTATGAGCAGAGCCTGACCTCGGCCTCGAACGTGGTGAAGCTGACCTGGCAGTTGTCGCGGCGCTGGTCGCTGATTGCCAAGGGTGGCTCCATCAACGGTTTGTCGGTCTTGTTCAACCGCCGCTTCGACAGCTGGGCGACCCTGTTCAGCGGGACCTCGGGTCGCAGCGGCACCAGAAGGAGCCAGGATGACAGTCAGCCACTCGATCCCGAAAGCGCCGCGCAGGCAGCCTCGGCAGTCATCGCCGAGCCTGTGCGCCGCTGACGGGCGCCCCTCCACTTTTGCGTCGCCGCGACGCCTTGCCGCCATGGGACTGATTGCCTCCTTGCTTGCGCTGTTCGGCTGCGACCAGCAGAAGGTCGATGAAGCGATGAAGAAGGCGGGCGAGACCGCCCGCAATACCTGGAATGCGATCAAGCCCGACAGCGAGCTGTTCAAGGGTATCGTGCCGGGACAGTCCACCGAGGAAGAGCTGCGGCGCCAGGCCGGCAAGCCGGAGATCGTCTGGGAAGAAGCCGATGGCGGCCGCCGGCTGGAATATCCGCGCGGGCCGGAGGGCACGACCACCTGGATGGTCACCATCGGCGCGGACGGCAAGGTGGTCAAGATCGAGCAGGTGCTGACGCCGGAGAACTTTGCGCGCGTGCGTGCCGGAATGAGCAAGGACGATATCCGGCGGCTGCTGGGCAAGCCGACCAAGGTGGAGGCGTTCAGGTTGAAGAAGGAGGAGGTGTGGGGCTATCGGTGGATGGAGAGCTCGACCGACAAGGCTTTCTTCAATGTGCATTTCAACAGCGAGGGCACGGTCACGACCACCTCGCGCAGCGACGATCCGTCGAAGATGCAGGGTGGTTGAGGCGCGACCGAATCGGCGGGCGTAAAAAAACGGCGGTCGCCCGAAGGCGCCGCCGTTTTTTCATCCCGGGCGGGATCAGCGGATCCGCATGCCCGGCACCGCGCCGCTGTGCGGCTCAAGGATATAAAGCCCCGGCTCCGCCTTCTCATCGGCAGCCGAAGCCGCCAGCACCATCCCTTCCGACATCCCGAATTTCATCTTCCGCGGCGCCAGGTTGGCCACCACCACCGTCAGCTTGCCCACCAGCTGCTCCGGCGTATAGGCCGACTGGATCCCCGAGAACACATTGCGCGTCTTGCCTTCGCCCAGGTCCAGCGTCAGTTGCAACAGCTTGTTCGAACCTTCCACCTTCTGGCATTCCACGATCTTCGCCACGCGCAGGTCCACCTTGGCGAAGTCGTCGATGGTGACGGTGTCAGCGATCGGCTCGATCGACGATGCCGCGGCGGCCGGCGCGGCAGTCGCCTGCAGCGACTCGCGGTTGGCGGCCAGCAGTGCATCGACCTGCTTGGCATCGACGCGCGTCATCAGGTGCTGGTACGCCTGCACCGGGCTGGCGGCCGACAGCTGCCTGTCGATGGCGCGCCAGTCCAGCGGCTCGATGTTCAGGAAGCGCTCAACGCCCGCGGCCACGTTCGGCACCACCGGCTTCAGGTAGATCGTCAGCAGGCGGAAGGCCTCCAGCGATACCGAGCACGCCGCATGCAGCGCCGCGCGCTTGCCTTCATCCTTGGCCAGGTCCCAGGGCTTCTCGGTGTCGACGAAGGCGTTGACCGCGTCGGTCAGCTCCATCACCAGGCGCAGCGCCTTGCTGTACTCACGCGCCTCGTAGAGATGCGCCACCTGCGGCGCGGCCTGGCGCAGCTGCTCGAGCAGCGGATGGGCCAGCGCGGCTTCATCTACCTTGCCCTCGAAGCGCTTGACCAGGAAGCCGGCCGCGCGGCTGGCGATATTGACGTACTTGCCGATCAGGTCGCTGTTCACCCGGGCAATGAAGTCGTCCAGGTTCAGGTCCAGGTCTTCCATGCTCGCGTTGAGCTTGGCCGCGAAGTAATAGCGCAGCCATTCCGGGTTCATGCCGGTGTCGATATAGCTCTGCGCGGTGATAAAGGTGCCGCGCGACTTGCTCATCTTGGCGCCGTCAACGGTCAGGAAGCCGTGGGCGAACACATTGGTCGGGGTGCGGTAGCCCGAGAAGCGCAGCATCGCCGGCCAGAACAGCGTGTGGAAGTACAGGATGTCCTTGCCGATGAAGTGGTACTGCTCGGCGGTCGAATGCGGGCCGACCCAGGCGTCGAAGTCGATGCCCCGCTTCTGCGCCAGGTTCTTGAAGCTCGCGTAGTACCCGATCGGCGCGTCCAGCCACACGTAGAAGTACTTGCCGGGGGCGCCGGGGATCTCAAAGCCGAAGTAGGGCGCATCGCGCGAGATGTCCCAGTCGGACAGCGTCGAAGTCTCGCCCTCGCTGCCCAGCCATTCCTGCATCTTGTTGGCGGCTTCGGGCTGCGCCAGGTCGGCCACCCACTCGCGCAGGAAGGTCTCGCAGCGCGGGTCGGACAGCTTGAAGAAGTAGTGTGCAGACGACTTGCGCACCGGGGTCGCGCCGGACACGACCGAGTACGGGTTCTTCAGGTCGGTCGGCACATAGGTGGTGCCGCATACCTCGCAGGAATCCCCATACTGGTCCTTGGCGCCGCACTTGGGGCACTCGCCCTTGATGAAGCGGTCCGGCAGGAACATGTTCTTGACCGGGTCGAAGAACTGCTCGACCTCGCGCTCGGCGATCAGGTCCTCGGCCTTCAGGGCCAGGTAGATCTTCTCGCACAGCTCGCGGTTTTCTTCCGCGTCGGTGCTGTAGTAATTGTCGAACGACACCAGGAAGCTGTCGAAATCGCGCTTGTGCTCGATCCACACGCGGTCGATCAGTTCCTTGGGCGTGATGCCTTCCTTCTCGGCGCGCAGCATCACCGGCGTGCCGTGAGTGTCGTCCGCGCCGACGTAGTAGACCTCGTTGCCCATCATGCGCTGGAAACGCACCCAGATATCGGTCTGGATGTATTCCACCAGGTGGCCGATATGGATCTGGCCGTTGGCATAAGGCAGGGCGGATGTGACGAGGATGCGACGTGCGGTCATAGACAGGGCCGGTCAGGAGCGGGGAAATATCGTGGGGACGGCGCCAGCCAGAAAGGCGAGCGCGTGCCGGGAAAGGGCTATTTTAGCAACTGGGCGCGGCGCACGCGCCGGTTCCGCATGGCGGAATAGTCTGAAAGACCTCTGCTTAGCGCAAACCTTCCGGGCAAAAAAAAAAGCGCCGGTCAGTGCCGGCGCAGCTTTCCACAACGGAAAAGGAGGAGAAATCAGGTACCGCCCGGGAGGTCAGCCACCCATCGCGAGCCAGCAACGGTGGCAAGCGGCACCTGTTTCTATGACCGGGTCACCCCTGAATTGGTTTCAAAAAAATTTCGACGCGGCGATTTTGTGCCCGGCCGGCCTCGGTAGCGTTGTCCGCCACGGGCTGGGATTGCCCGCGGCCCTCGGCCGATAGCCGGTTGCGTGCGACGCCGTGGTCACCCAGGTAGCCGGCCACGCTCTGGGCGCGGCGCTGCGAGAGCTGCATGTTGTAGTTGGAGTTGCCGGTGCTGTCGGTATGGCCGACGACACTTGCGCTCACGTCCTGGTGCTGGCCCAGCGTCTGCGCAACCTGGTCGAGCACCGAGCGGAACGACGGCTTGATCGTGGCGCTGTCGGTATCGAAGGTCACCTGGCTGGGGATATTGACCTTCAGCGAGCCGTCCGGCTGCTCGGTGATCTGGGTGCCCGTGCCGGCGGTGTCCTTGCCCAGCTTGCCGCGGATGGTGTTCCAGTTGTAGCCGGTCGCACCGCCAACGGCACCGCCCACGGCCGCGCCGACCAGCGTGCCCGTGGTATTGCCGCCGATCAGGTTGCCAAGCCCGGCGCCAACTGCGGCGCCCACGCCGGTTCCGACCGCTGTATGGGTCTGCTGTTCGGTGGCGCAACCGGCGGCCAGCAGCGTGGCGGCGGCGAGCGAGACGGTGACAAGCTTGATCTTCATGCTTTCTCCTTCTGATGTTCCCGTAAATGTTCTGGGTACCGAATCGCGATGGTACCCCCAGGGCGGTGCTCAGGTAACCCTTTGTGCGCCTTTGTGCGCGTCGGGTCCCGTGCGGCGGCGATGTGCCATGCCGGGCCGCCCAACCGCACTACAATATGGATATGACGGCGCGCGCACAAGTGCAAGGTTGTGAGATTTGTAATTGTCTGTAATCCCCCACCCCGCGGAGGGTATTGCGCGCGGATTACCGCCCTCATGGCCGGTGCTGCATACTTTGATACATTACGCGCCAGTCGTGACGCGTGTTAAGCGTCCGTCCCCACATCCAATCAAAGCGGAGTTTGTCTTGAGCGTCAGCACTGAGCAGGTCACCGAAATCCTGCGCACCGTCATCGACCCCAACACGGGCAAGGATCTGGTGTCCACCCGCTCGGCCAGGAATATCCGTGTCGACGGCGGCGATGTGTCGCTGGAAGTCGAACTCGGCTACCCCGCGCGCAGCCAGTTCGACCCGATCCGCAAGCTGGTGGTTGCCGCGTTGCGGGAGCTGCCGGGCGTGACCAATGTCAGCGTGGCCGTGACCATGAAGATCGTTGCGCACGCGGTGCAGCGCGGCGTCAAGCTGCTGCCGGGCGTGAAGAACGTGATCGCGGTGGCATCGGGCAAGGGCGGGGTGGGCAAGTCGACCACCGCGGTCAACCTGGCGCTCGCGCTGGCTGCCGAAGGCGCGCGCGTGGGCATGCTCGACGCCGATATCTACGGCCCCAGCCTGCCGATGATGCTGGGCATCGACGGCCGACCGGAATCCGCCGACGGCAAGACCATGGAGCCGCTGGAAGGCCACGGGCTGCAGGCCAACTCGATCGGCTTCCTGATCGAGCAGGACAACCCGATGGTGTGGCGCGGCCCGATGGTGACCTCGGCGCTGGAACAGCTGCTGCGCCAGACCAACTGGCACGACCTGGATTACCTGATCGTCGACATGCCGCCGGGCACCGGCGACATCCAGCTGACGCTGTCGCAGAAGGTGCCGGTCACGGGTGCCGTGATCGTGACCACGCCGCAGGACATCGCGCTGCTCGACGCCAAGAAGGGCCTGAAGATGTTCGAGAAGGTGGGCATCCCCATCCTCGGCATCGTCGAGAACATGGCGGTCTACTGCTGCCCGAACTGCGGCCACGTCGAGCATATCTTCGGACACGGCGGCGGCGAGAAGATGTGCGCCGACTACGGCGTGGACCTGCTCGGCAGCCTGCCGCTGACCCTGCAGATCCGCGAGCAGGCCGACTCCGGCCGCCCGACCGTGGTGGCCGAGCCCGACAGCCCGGTGGCCGAGATGTACCGCGGCATCGCGCGCAAGGTGGCGATCAAGGTCGCCGACAAGGCGCGCGACATGACCAGCAAGTTCCCGAGCATCGTCGTGCAGAACACCTGAGCGCGCGGCTCGCCGCGCCGGCAGACCATGGAAACCGAAGTCATGCCCGTGCCAGAGACGCCACCCCCGGGCGCCCGCCCCGCCGTCACGATGGCGGTGGTGATGCGCAAGGTGGCGCTGGCCAACCGCTGGCAGCCATGGAAGTGGCAGCTCGATGCGGTGCTGCCGGACCTGGGCGAGTTCGGCACGCACCCGGTTTGCCTGGAGCACGATGAACACGGCGCGCGCTGGCTGTACCCCGGTTTCGAGGTCGAGCTGTTCCGCGACCAGGGCGAGGGCTACTACCTGAACCTGACCTCGACCACGCCGTGCTGGTTCGTGCTGTGGCGCACGCCCGAGGACGAGGATGGCGGTGGCACCGGCGAAGACGCACACCCGGTGCCGATGACCGTCACGCTGTCCTACAACGAAGCCGGCCGCTGGCTCGACGCGGGCGAGATCGTCGAAAACGTGCCGCTCGCGCCCGAGCAGCGCGAATGGCTGCAGGCCTACGTCAACGAGCACTACCGGCCCGAGCCCAAGCAGCGGCGCCGGCCCGAATCCTTCAAGGCGCCGCAGGACCGCGCGCGCTACTGAACCGACCTCGCGCCAATGAGTGATCCGTCCTTCCTGTCACGCTGGTCGCGCCGCAAGGCCGCGGTGCGGGAGGGCGTAGCCGTGCCGCCAGAGCCAGCGCCAGAGCAGGTCCCGGTGCCGGCCGAAGCCGCCGTGACCGCAGCCCCGGCCACCGAAGCGGTGCCTGAGGTGCCCGCGCCGACGCTGGACGACGTGGCCGCGCTGCGCCCCGGCGATAATATCGCGCGCTTTGTGGCCCGCGGTGTCGACGACTCGGTCAAGCGCGCCGCGCTCAAGACGCTGTTTGCCGATCCGCACTTCAACGTGATGGACGGCCTCGACACCTACATCGACGACTACAGCAAGCCCGACCCGATCCCGCCGGAGATCCTGCGCCAGCTGCGCCAGGCTGAGACGCTCGGGTTGTTCGAGCCGACCGACGAGGAGCGGGCCGCCGCGCAGGCCGCTGCCGCAGCCAGGGCCGAGCCTGCAGATGTACAGCCGACGGCGCCCGCCGACGCGGGCAACACCGCCGACACCAGCGCCGACACTACGGACATACCCGCACCAGTCGAAACGCCGCAGCAAACAGCAAGTCAAAGCGCAAGACAAAGCGAAACAGCAAGCGAAGAACAGGGCCCGCGAGACCCGGATAAATGCGCGTAGCCCCAAAAGTGCACCGCAGCCTACAATAGGCATCCTCACAATCCGCTGGCCCGCAGACCCCTCGCCAAGAAGGACGTCCGGGCCGGTCAGCCGCATTCGCCATGCCGACGCTGATCTGCAATTGCAACGACACCATGCCGCTTGACGGGGCGGCACTGTCCGAAGCGAACCAGGGCCCGCTCAAGGTCCACCGCCTGCTGTGCCGGCGCGAGATCGGCGACTTCACTGCCGCGCTCGACGGCACCGACGACGTGATCGTCGCCTGCACGCAGGAGCGCCAGCTATTTACCGAAGTGGCCGCCCAGGCCGCGCGCGGCGAAGATGGCCGCGCGGTGGTGACCGCGCCGGTGCGCTTCGTCAATATCCGCGAGACCGGCGGCTGGTCGCAGGGCGCCCGGCGCGACCCCAAGACAGCCAATGCCAAGGTCGCCGCGCTGCTGGCCGTGGCCGCGCTGCCCGAACCGGACCCGGTGCCGGTGGTGGACTACCGCTCGGACGGCGCGGTGCTGGTGATGGGCCCGGCGCAGCGCGCGCTGCCGTGGGCCGAGCGCCTGGCCGCGATGCAGCTCGAAGTCACCGTGCTGCTGACCGGCGTCGACAAGCCCGAAGCGAATGGGACCAACCCGGCGGCGCAGCCCGCCGCGCGCAACTATCCGGTCCACAGCGGCCGGCTCGCTTCGTTGACGGGCTGGTTGGGCGCCTTCGAGGCCAGCTGGGAAACCGGCGCGGGCCGCAGCAACCCGATCGACCTGGACCTGTGCACGCGCTGCAACGCCTGCATCGAGGCCTGCCCGGAAGACGCGATCGACTTCACCTACCAGATCGACCTGTCGCGCTGCCGTTCGCACCGCGAGTGCGTGCGCGCCTGCGGCGCCGCCGCGGCGATCGATTTCGACCGCCCGCAGGGCAGCACGCAGGGGCGTTTCGACCTGGTGTTCGACCTGAGCGATGCGCCGGCCTTTACCATGCACCAGCCGCCGCAGGGCTACCTGCACGCTGGTGCCGACACGGCGCGCCAGCACGAACTCGCGCTGACACTGGCGGGACTGGTGGGCGAGTTCGAGAAGCCCAAATTCTTCCGCTACAAGGAAAACCTGTGCGCGCACGGCCGCAACCAGACCACCGGCTGCACCGCCTGCATCGACATCTGCTCGACCCAGGCGATCACTTCGCGCTGGCATGACGGCAAGGGCCGCATCGAGGTCGCGCCCAACCTGTGCATGGGCTGCGGCGCCTGCACCACGGTCTGCCCGAGCGGGGCCATCAGCTATGGCTACCCGGGCCCGGAAACGATGGGATCGCGCCTGCGCACGCTGCTGTCCGCCTACCGCCAGGCCGGTGGACGCGATGCGGTGCTGCTGCTGCACGGCGAGGAATACGGCACGCCCGCGCTGCTGGCGCTGGGCCGCGCCGCCCGCGGCGGGAAGGCGAAGGGCGTGCCCGCCAATGTGATGCCGCTGTCGCTGTTCCATCCGGCCTCGGCCGGGCTGGAGTTGTGGCTTGCCGCGCTGTGCTGGGGCGCCAGCCGCGTGGCCGTGCTGCTGACCGGCGACGAGGCGCCGCAGTACCGCACCGCGCTGCTGGAGCAGATGGAAGTCGGCGGCGCCATCCTCGCGGGCCTGGGCTATGACGGCGAAGTGCTGTCCCTGGTCGAGGCCGCCGATACCGCCGCGTTGGACGCCGGCCTGTCAGCCCTGCGCCCCGGCCGCAATGTGCTGCCGCCCGCGCCCTTTGGCGCGGTGGCGGCCAAGCGCGAGATGCTGGACTTTGCGCTGGATCACCTGGCACGCCACGCTCCGGTTCCGGCGGAAATCGTGCCGCTGCCACACGCCTCGCCGATCGGCGCGATTGCCGTGGATACCGGCAAGTGCACCCTGTGCATGGCCTGCGTGGGCGCGTGCCCATCGCAGGCGCTGCGCGACAACGTCGAGCGCCCGGTGCTCAGCTTTATCGAACGCAACTGCGTGCAGTGCGGGCTGTGCGAAAAGACCTGCCCGGAAGACGCCATCACGCTGGTGCCGCGCCTGCTGGCCGGCGACGCGGCGCGCCAGCCGGTCACGCTCAACGAGACCCAGCCCTTCCACTGCGTGCGCTGCGGCAAGCCGTTCGGCACCGCACAGATGGTGGAGTCGATGCTGGTGCGGCTGGCCGGGCACCCGGCCTTTGCCGGCGCCGCGGCCGCGCGCCTGAAGATGTGCCAGGACTGCCGCGTGATCGACATGATGGAAAAGGACATGGGCACAGTCAGCGGCGGCACGCTGCGTTGAGCCTGGCCGAGCCGAGCCGGGCCATTAATCAGCACAATTCATCACGACATGACAGATTTCCAGCCGATCCAGCTTACCGCCATGCCGCCGGCAGACGACGCCGAGGACACCGCCCGCGCCGACCTGTATGGCCTGCTGGCCACGCTGTTCTATAGCGCACCCGATGCCGCTTTGCTGCACCAAATCGCCGCCAACCGCGCGGTGGGTGACGATGCCAACACCGTGCTCGGCAAGGCGTGGAACGGGTTGTGCGACGCAGCATCCGAAACCACCGCGGCCGAGGCCGAAGAGGAATACCGGCAGCTGTTCGTCGGCGTGGGCCGCCAGGATGTGTTCCTGTATGGCTCCTTCTACATGACGGGCTTTCTCAACGAGCGCCCGCTGGTGGCATTGCGCGAAGACCTGGCCCGCTATGGCCTGGAGCGCCACGAAGGCGTGATGGAGACCGAGGACCATATCGCCACGCTGTGCGAGGTGATGCGCTTCCTGGTGGCGGGCGACGACCTATCGGTGTCCAACCTGGGCGAGCAGCAGCGCTTCTACGCGCAGCACTTGCAGCCATGGGTGGAGAAATTGTGCGATGCAGTGAGGGCGCACCCGCAGGCGCGCTTCTATCGCAGCGTGGCCGGGTTGCTCAGCGCCTTTGCCGGCGTGGAGGCGGTCGCGCTGGAGATGAACTGAAGGCGAACCGGAGCGGGGCGACTTATTCAGGGTGTCGCGCCCGGTCCGACACATCTATCTCAAATTTAGTTCGAAAGTCAGGAAAAACCCGTGCATATCATGGTCTTTCCTGCCAGTTGTTTCTAGAATATGCATAACAACGCATAACGGCTAACACCATCGGGCTTGGACAGCCGAGGAGCCCCCACATGACAGTGAAGCAAACCAGGGTCGCGCGCCGCACGTTTCTCGCGGGCGCTGGAGTTGTGGCTGCCGCTACGGGTGCGGCAGCACTGACAGCGCGTGGACCGGCCATGCCGGGCCCGACCGCCGCGCTACCGGAACCCTCCGACACCCCGTCGGACAGCAAGGGTTACCGCGTAACCGACCACATTCGCAAGTACTACCGGACCACGCTGGTGTAAATGCCAGGGCGGTGTGGTCAGCCGCGCCGCCTGCAACCGGACGCAACCATCGTCCGCATCTGAGGTGAGACATGATCTTGACCCGCAAACGCGCGGCGCAGGGCGCCTCCGCCCGCCTCGCTGACGGCCTTGCCAACCATGCCGGCACGTCTGCCGCGTCCGGCAGCCCTGGCCGCCTCTCCCAGCGGCTCGCGACCAGCCTGGCCGGCGCCATGCCGACCATGGACCGCCGCAGCTTCCTCAAGCGTTCAGGTATCGGCGTCGGCGTCGGCCTGGCAGCCTCGCAGCTGTCGCTGATCCGCAAGGCCGATGCGGCCGACGACAAGAAGGCGGCCGCCGACGGCAAGACCGGCATCGTCGTCAGGCGCACCGTGTGCGGCCACTGCTCGGTGGGCTGCGCCGTTGACGCCGTGGTGCAGAACGGCGTGTGGATCCGCCAGGAGCCGGTGTTCGATTCGCCCATCAACATGGGCGCGCACTGCGCCAAGGGCGCGGCGCTGCGCGAGCATGGCCACGGTGAATACCGGCTCAAGTACCCGATGAAGCTGGTCGACGGCAAATACCAGCGCATCAGCTGGGACAAGGCGCTGGACGAGATCACCGCGAAGATGAAGGAGATCCGCCAGCAGACCGGCCCGGACTCGATGTTCTTCGTCGGCTCGTCCAAGCACAGCAACGAGCAGGCCTACCTGATGCGCAAGTGGGTGTCGTTCTTCGGCACCAACAACACCGACCACCAGGCGCGCATCTGCCACTCCACCACCGTGGCGGGCGTGGCCAACACCTGGGGCTACGGTGCGATGACCAACTCGTATAACGATATGCAGAACTCGAAGGCAGCTCTGTATATCGGCTCCAACGCGGCCGAGGCGCACCCGGTGTCGATGCTGCACCTGCTGCACGCCAAGGAGAACGGCTGCAAGGTGATCGTGGTCGATCCGCGCTACACGCGCACCGCGGCCAAGGCGCACCACTACGTGCGCATCCGCTCGGGCACCGACATCGCGTTCCTGTTCGGCATGCTGTACCACATCTTCCAGAACGGCTGGGAAGACCAGAAGTACCTGCAGGCTCGCGTCTACGGCATGGACAAGGTCAAGGAAGAGGTGCTGGCCAAGTGGACCCCCGACAAGGTCGAGGAAGTCACCGGCGTGCCCGAGGCGCAGGTCCGCATGGTGGCCGAGATCATGGCCAAGAACCGCCCCAGCACGCTGGTCTGGTGCATGGGGCAGACCCAGCACACCATCGGCAACGCGATCGTGCGCGCCTCGTGCATCGTGCAGCTGGCGCTGGGCAATATCGGCGTGTCGGGTGGCGGCGCGAACATCTTCCGCGGCCACGATAACGTGCAGGGCGCCACCGACGTGGGCCCCAACCCCGACTCGCTGCCGGGCTACTACGGCCTGGCCACCGGCGCGTGGAAGCACTACGCCGCGGTCTGGGGCGTGGACTACGAATGGATCAAGAAGCAGTTCGTGTCGCAGACGATGATGGAGAAGTCCGGCACGACGGTGTCGCGCTGGATCGATATCGTCACCGAGAAGAACGAGCTGATCGACCAGGACAACAACGTGCGCGGCGTGTTCTTCTGGGGCCATGCCCCGAACTCGCAGACGCGCGGCCTGGAAATGAAAAAGGCGCTGGACAAGCTCGACCTGCTGGTGGTGGTCGACCCGTACCCGTCGGCCACCGCGGCCATGGCCAACATGCCGCCGGCCGAGGGCGACAAGGTCAACCCGAAGCGCGCCGTGTACCTGCTGCCGGCGTGCACGCAGTTCGAGACCTCGGGTACGTGCACCGCGTCCAACCGCTCGCTGCAATGGCGCGAGAAGGTGATCGAGCCGCTGTTCGAATCGATGCCCGACCAGACGCTGATGCAGGCGTTCGCCGACAAGCTCGGCTTCGGCAAGGAACTGTCGAAGAACTACAAGATGATCGAGGTCAAGCGCGCCGGCCGCACCTGGATGGAGCCGGAGCCGGAATCGATCCTGCGCGAGATCAACGCCAGCAACTGGACCATCGGCTACACCGGCCAGTCGCCGGAGCGGCTGAAGTCGCATATGCGCAATATGCAGATGTTCGACGTCAAGACGCTGCGCTGCAAGTCGGGCAAGGACCCCATCACTGGCTACGACCTGACCGGCGACTACTTCGGCCTGCCGTGGCCGTGCTATGGCACGCCGGAACTGAAACACCCGGGCTCGCCTAACCTCTACGACACCAGCAAGCACGTGATGGACGGCGGCGGCAACTTCCGCGCCAACTTCGGCGTGGAGCGCGACGGCATCAACCTGCTGGCCGAGGACGGCTCGTATTCGCAGGGCGCGGAGATCACCACCGGCTATCCGGAGTTCGACCACGTGCTGCTTAAGAAGCTGGGCTGGTGGGACGACCTCACCGACGCCGAGAAGGCCAAGGCCGAGGGCAAGAACTGGAAGACCGACCTGTCGGGCGGCATCCAGCGCGTGGTGCTGAAGAACCATGGCTGCCACCCGTTCGGCAATGCCAAGGCGCGCGCGGTGGTGTGGAACTTCCCCGACCCGATCCCGCAGCACCGCGAGCCGCTGTACTCCACGCGGCCCGACATGGTCGCCAAGTATCCGACCCACGACGACAAGATGGCGTTCTGGCGGCTGCCGACGCTGTACAAGTCGGTGCAGCAGCGCAATATCGAGAACAAGGTCTACGAGAAGTTCCCGATCATCCTGACCTCCGGGCGGCTGGTCGAGTACGAGGGCGGTGGCGAGGAAACCCGCTCCAACCCGTGGCTGGCCGAGCTGCAGCAGGAGAACTTCGTCGAGATCAACCCGCGCGCGGCGTCGGACCGTGGCATCCGCAACGGCGACTTCTGCTGGGTGAAGACGCCGACGGGGGCCAGGCTCAAGGTGCGTGCGCTGGTGACCGAGCGCGTCGGGCCCGATACCGCCTTCATCCCGTTCCACTTCTCGGGCTGGTGGCAGGGCAAGGACCTGAGGGACTACTACCCCGAGGGCGCGATGCCGGTGGTGCGGGGCGAAGCGGTCAACACCGCGACAACCTACGGCTATGACTCGGTGACGATGATGCAGGAAACCAAGACCACCGTTTGCCAGATCGAGCGGTTCGCCTAAGGGCAGGGGAACATCATGGCACGCATGAAATTTATCTGTGACGCCGAGCGCTGCATCGAGTGCAACAGCTGCGTCACCGCCTGCAAGAACGAGCACGAGGTGCCCTGGGGCGTGAACCGGCGCCGCGTGGTCACCATCAACGACGGCATGGTCGGCGCCGAGAAGTCGATCTCGGTGGCCTGCATGCACTGCTCCGACGCGCCCTGCATGGCGGTCTGCCCGGTCGACTGCTTCTACCGCACCGACGACGGCGTGGTGCTGCACGACAAGGATGTGTGCATCGGCTGCGGCTACTGCTCGTATGCCTGCCCCTTCGGCGCGCCGCAGTTCCCGTCGGCCGGCACCTTCGGCGTGCGCGGCAAGATGGACAAGTGCACCTTCTGCGCCGGTGGTCCGGAAAAGAACGGCAGCGAGGCCGAGTTCGAGAAGTACGGCCGCAACCGGCTGGCCGAAGGCAAGCTGCCGCTGTGCGCGGAGATGTGCTCGACCAAGGCGCTGCTGGGCGGCGACGGCGACGTGATTGCCGACATCCTGCGCAACCGCGTGACCAAGCGCGGTACCGGCGGCGACGTGTTCGGCTGGGGCACGGCCTACGGCGTCCCCAAGACCGCGCCCGGAGCGCCCGCTGCGCCAGCCGGGCCCACTGCGCCGGACGCCCCAGGTGCACGCACCGCACCCGCCAAACCGGGAGGACAGGCATCATGAACCGCGCCCGCGTGATTGCCCTGCTGTCGCTGTGCGGCGTGCTGCTGGCCGCCTGCGGCGAAAAGCCGCAGACCATCGGCCCGTCGCACCGCAAGGCCGACGCCCAGGCGTTCCAGGGCGCGCCCGACGATCCGTTCGTGGCCAAAGGCTGGACGGCCGGCGACAAGACCAGCTGGCATAACCAGATCCGCCAGCGCAACCAGTACCAGAACGAGTACAACCGGGTGCAATGAACGCGCCGCTGCGAATCCCGGGACGGCGAGTTCCGGGAATGCGGGCATATGTGCCCGCTGAGCTGAAGGAGGGCCTATGACGCCGTCTCACAATCGATGCCAGGCGCGTGCCGCGGACTGGCGTGGCTGGCTGGCCGCCGGCGCGCTCGCGCTGATGGCCGTGGCCGGCGGTGCCGCCGCGCAGGCGCCCACACCCGCACCCGGGCCGTCGACCGGTCCGGCGGCATCTTCGGCCAATGCCGACGCCAACAACCCGGCCACGCACCCGGCGCAGCCGCTGGCCGGCATTGCGTCGGAGAACATCTTCAACGTCCCGCGTCGCGACGTTGCCGCCGAGGCGCAGTCGCAGCAGCAACGCACCGTCACGCAGCCCGGCAATAACGCGCCGGTCTGGCGCGAGGTTAATTCCGACCAGCGCCACTACAGCAGCCTGCCCGACAAGGAAGCCGGCGTACTGATCCAGCGCACCGGGCAGAAGTGGCGCCTGTTCCGCAACGGCGTGATCACCGTCTGGGGCGGCTGGCTGCTGCTGGTGGTGCCGGTGGCCATCCTCGGCTTCTTCCTGTGGCGCGGCACCATCCCGCTGCGCACACCGCGCACCGGCCGCATGATCGAGCGCTTCACGCCGCTGGAACGCATCGTGCACTGGACCATGGCGATCTCGTTCGTGGTGCTGGCGGTGTCGGGCATCGTGATGCTGCTGGGCAAGCATTTCCTGCTGCCGCTGATGGGGCACATGCTGTTCGGCTGGCTGACCTACCTGCTGAAGAACCTGCACAACGTGGCGGGGCCCATCTTTACCCTGTCGGTGATCGTGGCCTTCGTCGTGTTCCTGCGTGACAACCTGCCCAGCCGCGACGACATGCGCTGGGTGACCAGCCTCGGCGGCCTGGCCTCCGGCAAGCATGTGCCGAGCGGGCGCTTCAATGCCGGCGAGAAGTTGTGGTTCTGGGTCGGTGTGTTTATCTTTGGCGTGGTGCTGTCGGCCTCGGGCTGGGTGCTCGACATGATCGTGCCGGGCATGGACTACTACCGCTCGACCATGCAGATCGCCAACGTGATCCACGGCATCTCGGCCGTGCTGATGATCGCGATGGCGTGCGGCCATATCTACATGGGCACCATCGGCATGGAAGGCGCCTACCGCGCCATGCGCGACGGCTGGGTGGACGAGGCCTGGGCCAAGGAGCACCACGAGCTCTGGTACGACGACATCAAGTCCGGCAAGATCCCGGCGCAGCGTTCGACCGGGCCGGATGCAGCGGCGGGGCGCCCCACGCGGCACAGCCCTGGCGAAGCCTGATGCCGGCGCCAACCAGATAACGCGGGAACAATCGACGATGACACGCATCCTGACGCTGATCGCCGTGGCCGCCGGCGCCACCTTCACCACCGGCGCGCTGGCCAGGTTGCCGGCGCCGACCGAAGCCCAGCAGGCCAAGGCGGCCGAGACCAGGGCGCGCGCCGCCTGGTCCGACAAGGTCGCCGCTTACCAGCTGTGCCTGGCACAGGACAAGACCGCCTCGCATTACTACGCCGAAAGCAAGGCCCACGGCAAGGAAACCCGGGCGCCGTCGCAGACCGCGGCATGTGCCGATCCGGGCCCGTTCGTAGCGCCGACGGCCGCCACGCCGGCGGCTCCGGCGCCTGCCGTGGCGGCCACCGCGGGCACCGCCAAACCGTCCACTCCCGGCGCGGTACAATCGTCCGCGAAGGCGCCGTAACCGCAGCCCCGATGCACGCCTGGACGGCGCGGGGCCCTCACCAGCAGTCCCCGATCCCTCCCGTCATGACCTTGCGTCCCGAACTTACCCAGGCAGCCGTTCCCCTGATCGAAGAGGTTGAAGTCGTCGACGAGCAGGGGCGCGTGCGCGCGGCCTTCCTGCCGGGAGAGCGGCCGCTGACGGTCTACCTCGACAAGCGCGAACTGGTCACGCTGATGACGCTGGGCGGCGCGCCCGAGCACCTGGTGCTGGGCTACCTGCGCAACCAGCGCCTGGTGGAATCGATCGAGGACATCGCCGCGGTGCAGGTCGACTGGGAAACCGAGTCGGCCGCGGTGACCACGCGCACTGGCGTGGACCGCATCGAGGAACGCACCGCGCACCGCGTGGTGACCACCGGCTGCGGGCAGGGCACAGTGTTCGGCTCGCTGCTGGACGAGGTGGACAGCATCCGCCTGCCGGTCGATACGATCCTCGACCAGGACACGCTGTACGGCATCATCGACACCATCCGGCTGCAGCAGTCGGTCTACAAGCAGGCCGGCTCGGTCCATGGCTGCGCGCTGTTCAAAGGGACCGAGTTGCTGATGTTCGTCGAGGACGTCGGCCGCCACAACGCGGTGGACGCCATTGCCGGGCGCATGTGGCTGGAAGACATGCGCGGCGACGACAAGATCTTCTACACCACCGGGCGGCTGACCTCCGAGATGGTGATCAAGGGCGCGCAGATGGGCATCCCGTTCCTGCTGTCGCGCTCGGGCGTGACGCAGATGGGCTACCAGATGGCCCGACGCGTCAACCTGACGCTGTTCGCGCGCTGCACCGGCAAGCATTTCCTGCTCTATACCGGGCGCGAGCGCTTCCGCCACCGGCTGCCTGAAGTTGCGGTGGCGTAAGCACCACTTTAGTACTTGCGGCAGTGCAACGGTGATGGGGCGGAATGGTTGTACAATGCGGCGCACTCCGAGCAAGTGTGTCTACCTCCCAACCCTATGAGCATCAAATCCGACAAGTGGATCCGCCGCATGGCGGAACAGCACGGCATGATCGAGCCGTTCGAGCCAGGCCAGGTCCGGGAGGCCGACGGGCGCAAGATCGTGTCCTATGGCACCTCGAGCTACGGCTACGACATCCGCTGCGCCGACGAATTCAAGATCTTCACCAATATCAACAGCACCATCGTTGACCCGAAGAACTTCGACGAGAAGTCGTTCGTCGACTTCAGGGGCGAGGTCTGCATCATCCCGCCGAACTCGTTCGCGCTGGCGCGCACGATGGAATACTTCCGCATCCCGCGCAGCGTGCTGACCATCTGCCTGGGCAAGAGCACGTACGCGCGCTGCGGCATCATCGTCAACGTGACGCCGTTCGAGCCGGAATGGGAAGGTTATGTGACGCTGGAGTTTTCCAACACCACGCCGCTGCCCGCCAAGATCTACGCCGGCGAGGGTTGCGCCCAGGTGCTGTTCTTCGAGAGCGACGAAGTCTGCGAGACCTCGTACCGCGACCGGGGCGGCAAGTACCAGGGTCAGCACGGTGTCACACTGCCGAAGACCTGAGCGCATTACAATGCCGGCGTTTGCCGGAACGGCTGGCCCCCTTCGATGTCGATTGTGGCCGCCATACCTGACGTCAGAGCCACATGTCGCCGCTGCGGGGAACCTCCCGCCGGCCATGTGGCTCAAGTCCTTTATGTCCTGCTTTCCATCAAGGATGCCCGATGAAATTTCGCTTCCCCGTCATCATCATTGACGAAGACTTTCGCTCCGAGAACATCTCCGGCTCGGGCATCCGCGCGCTGGCCGAGGCGATCGAGAAAGAGGGCATGGAGGTCATGGGCCTGACCAGCTACGGCGACCTGACGTCGTTTGCGCAGCAGTCCAGCCGCGCATCGACCTTTATCGTGTCGATCGACGACGACGAGTTCGTGCGCGACGGCGACCAGCCCGAAGCCGCCGCGATCGAGAAGCTGCGCGCCTTCGTCGCCGAAGTCCGCCGCCGCAACTCGGACCTGCCGATCTTCCTGTACGGCGAGACCCGCACCTCGCGCCATATCCCCAACGATATCCTGCGCGAGCTGCACGGCTTCATCCACATGTTCGAGGACACGCCGGAATTCGTGGCGCGCCACATCATCCGCGAAGCCAAGGTCTACCTCGACACGCTGGCGCCGCCGTTCTTCAAGGCGCTGATCGACTACGCGCAGGACAGCTCGTATTCGTGGCACTGCCCGGGCCACTCGGGCGGCGTGGCGTTCCTGAAGAGCCCGGTGGGCCAGGTGTTCCACCAGTTCTTCGGCGAGAACATGCTGCGCGCCGACGTCTGCAACGCGGTGGATGAACTGGGCCAGCTGCTGGACCACACCGGCCCGGTGGCGGCGTCCGAGCGCAACGCGGCGCGGATCTTCAATTCCGACCACATGTTCTTCGTCACCAACGGCACCTCGACGTCGAACAAGATGGTGTGGCATGCCAACGTGGCGCCGGGCGATATCGTGGTGGTGGACCGCAACTGCCACAAGTCGATCCTCCACGCGATCATGATGACGGGCGCGATTCCCGTCTTCCTGATGCCCACGCGCAACCACTACGGCATCATCGGCCCGATCCCGAAGAGCGAGTTCGATCCCGAGACCATCAGGCGCAAGATCGCCGCGCACCCGTTCGCCAGCAAGGCCAAGAACCAGAAGCCGCGCATCCTGACGATCACGCAGGGCACCTACGACGGCGTGCTGTACAACGCCGAGCAGATCAAGGAGATGCTGGCGGCCGAGATCGACACGCTGCACTTCGATGAAGCCTGGCTGCCACACGCGGCCTTCCACGACTTCTATCACAACATGCACGCGATCGGTAAGGACCGCCCGCGCAGCAAGGACGCGCTGGTGTTCGCCACGCAGTCCACGCACAAGCTGCTGGCCGGCCTGTCGCAGGCTTCGCAGATCCTCGTGCAGGATTCCGAGACGCGCAAGCTGGACCGCTATCGCTTCAACGAGGCGTACCTGATGCACACCTCGACCAGCCCGCAGTACTCGATCATCGCCTCGTGCGACGTGGCCGCGGCGATGATGGAAGCCCCTGGCGGCACCGCGCTGGTGGAGGAGAGCATCCAGGAGGCGATGGACTTCCGCCGCGCCATGCGCAAGGTCGAGGGCGATTATGACGACGGCAAGAACGGCGACTGGTGGTTCAAGGTGTGGGGCCCGGACGCGCTGATCGAAGACGGCATCGGCGATCGCGACGAGTGGATGCTCAAGGCCAACGAACGCTGGCACGGCTTCGGCGACCTGGCAGACGGCTTCAACCTGCTCGACCCGATCAAGGCCACCATCATCACCCCGGGCCTGGACGTGGACGGCGAGTTCAGCGAACGCGGCATCCCGGCGGCGATCGTCACCAAGTACCTGGCCGAGCACGGCATCATCATCGAGAAGACCGGGCTGTACTCGTTCTTCATCATGTTCACCATCGGCATCACCAAGGGCCGCTGGAACTCGCTGGTGACCGAGCTGCAGCAGTTCAAGGACGACTACGACCAGAACCAGCCGCTGTGGCGCGTGCTGCCGGAGTTCGTTGGCAAGTACCCGCAGTACGAGCGCATGGGCCTGCGGGACCTGTGCGATGCGATCCACAGCGTGTACAAGGCCAACGACGTGGCCCGCGTGACCACCGAGATGTACCTGTCGGACATGGAACCGGCGATGAAGCCGTCGGACGCGTGGGCGATGATGGCCCACCGCGAGATCGAGCGCGTGCCGGTGGACGAACTGGAAGGCCGCGTCACCGCCATCCTGCTCACGCCGTACCCGCCGGGCATTCCGCTGCTGATCCCGGGCGAGCGCTTCAACCGTACCATCGTGCAGTACCTGAAGTTCGCGCGCGAGTTCAACAAGCTGTTCCCGGGCTTCGAAACCGATATCCACGGGTTGGTCGAGGACGAGGTCGACGGCAAGAAGGCGTACTTTGTCGACTGCGTAAAGCAGGGCGCCTGAAGCTCGGTAGGAAACGCCAGTATGAAGAGCCCCCGCGCAATGCGGGGCGTTTCTTCGTCCGGCCGGCCTTATGTATGAGTTGGGCCAAGGGGTGAGTTCTGCGGAAATGCAGATGAGAACCCGCATGCGACGGCTGCCTTCTGGCAGCCGTTGGTTTTTCTGCCTTCAAGATTCCAGAAAAGGAAGAGGTTTCAGAGAAAATGTCGTTTTCCAGCGAAGTAAAGCCAGTCCAAAGAGGAATTTGTCGTGCAGGAGCGAAGTAGTTGACAGTTTTGTCGCGCAGCAGCGAAAACCAGCTTGAGGGTCTCATGGGCGACAACCCTGGCGGGCGCCTCACAAGAGACATGGGTGTGAGGCGGTAGCTAGGACCATCGATTTTGGAACTCCTAGACAAAGCTTCGTCTTGGACTACCCCGCTCGCGCTTGCGCAGTTCGCTGATGACATTGGTGTCAATCAAATACACGCGCCGCCTTTCCGGAGTCTTCCGTCCGCTCGAAATCCGGCGTCTTCGCCCACATCCGGAATGCAGGTGAGGACCTCCGCGAACGTCTTGCGGCTGGTGGTGCGCAGCGCCTGCGCGAGGATCTCGCGATGTTCGGCCTCGGCACTGCGGCCGTGCGCGGCCGCCTGCTCGCGCAACCTTTGGACCAGGGATTCATCAATGCCACGGACGAGTAGTGTTGCCATTCTTCGCTCTTCAGCATCGGATGGCGGAATGACGGCATTGATGTCACCTCGGCGCTCAAGCCCAGGAAGCTTGCCGTGAACCCGCTTGGCGCCAGGGATGATTGTTGTCGTGGCTTGCATGTCGAATGCACTCGCGTTGAACCGGGATATCCCAAGTCTGGTCCGTCACCGACGGAGGGGCGATGAGGCAATTCGCAAACGGCGGGAAGACAGTCGCGCAGACGCTAGGCGTTGCGCCCTTCAAATACCACCCGCAGTCCGGTCGGCGTCATCGTGAAGCCAAATGACTCGTCGACCGGCCCCGACCCCGGCGCATGGCTGAGCGTGAATTGCCGGCAGACCATCGATAGCGCGGCCTTGATTTCCAGCAGCGCCAGGCTGCGCCCCGGGCACAGGCGCGGGCCTGAGCCAAAGGGCACGAAGCCGCTGCGGTGATGGGCGGCGGCAGAGTCCTCCAGCCAGCGCTCCGGACGGAACTCGCGGGCCGCGGCGAAACTGCTCTCCCTGAGCGCGCCGGGCCGGGTCAGCAGCATCATGAAGGTGCCCCGCGGCAGCCGGTATCCGCCGATCTCGACGTCTTCGTTGGGTTCGACAAAGAAGAGCGGCGCGACCGGCTTGACGCGCAGCGATTCCTGCGCCACCGCGTCGATGTAGGCGAGCCGCGCGGCATCCCCGATGTCCCCCAGGACGTCGCCCTCGCCCAGCACCGTATCTGCCTCCTGCTGCATCTTGCGCTGGACCTCGGGATGGAGGCACATGAAATGCATCATCCAGGCGATGGTGTTGGCCGTCGTGTCTTCGCCCGCCAGCAGCATGGTGAAGATATTGGCGTACAGCTCGTCATCGCTGAGCGGGGCTTCGCCAGCGGCCTGCGCGGCGATCATGGCTTCCAGGAAATTGCTGGGATGCGCGGCGAGTGCCGGGGATTGCGCCAGCCGCTGGCGTGCCGCCGCGATGAACTCGCCGATCGCCTCGCGCACGGCTGCCACGGCCCGGTCGTATGCGCGGTCGGCCGGCAGGCGGAAATAGTGCCAGTATGGAAAGGGCGCGTTCACCCGCCGGTCGATCATCGGCAGGATCCGCACCAGATGTTGCTGAATGTCGCCGCCCTCGCGCTCCAGCGTGTTCATGTCGTAGCCGAAGGCAAGGTTGGTGGTGACATCGACCGTGTATCGCATCAGGTCGTGCTGTACGTCGACCGGCCGTTTTCTGGCGGCCGCCTTTTCCCAACGCTGCTTCAGCCTCAGGGTGACGATGGCCAGGGTGGGAAAGAAGTCGCGCAGATGGCGTGCGTCGAGTGCCTGCGCAACCGGGCGGCGCTGCCTGCGCCAGTCCGCACCTTCCGCGGAGAATACGCCCACGGAGCCAATTTCGCGGGATAGCGCCTCGATGGCTCTCGCGCGGCGAAAGGTTTCCGGCCGGTCATGGAGGATGCGGTCGATCCATTCGCCATGCGCGACCACCACGACCGGACGTCGCATCAGGTTGATGCGGTAGATCGGGCCGTACGTTTCGCACCAACGTTCGAGATCGACATGCATCTGCGCCTTGTGCAGTTGCAGCACGTTGCCCAGCCAGGGCAGTCCCCTGGGGCCTGGCAGCTGCGACAGCGAGCGTGCCGGGGCGCCGGTCGCTGCCCGCGGCTCGTGGCGGCCACTGTCAGCCGATTCGCGCTTCCACGCGAGAACCTCGGCACGATCCAGCAACACTTCTGCGCTTGCCACCGAGGCCGTGAAGCGCCGCAGGCAGACCTCAGGCTGGTCGACTTTCACGCCCGAGGCACAGTCGAAGCGCCAGCCGTGCCCGCGGCAGGTCAGGATGCCGGCTTCGAGCGTACCCTCCGCCAGCAGCGTGCCCCGATGCGGACAGCGGCCCTGGTAGGCAGAGACCGCGCCGCGGTGGCGCACCAGTACGATTTCGACGCCCTCGGCCTGAACCGGCAGCAGACAGCCCTCCTTGAGGGAGGCCGCGGACGCCACGCGCACCCTGTCGCCGGCGCTCACTGCTTCATGCTGTCCGCCCATGTTCGCCCCCTCGTCGGCACGACAGTTCGGCTTTCCCGATGTCATCGCTTGCCTGAAGGATCATCCTTGGGGTCCAGGTAGTTGATATCAAGCGGGCCCATGCCGTGGATCTGGACGACGGTCGGCACCTTGGAGAAGGCAAAGTGGTGCGCCTTGCCCGGCAGGTAGTGGAAGCCACCTGCCTTCAGCGCGTGCGCCTGGGAGGCGTCCATCTTGTCTCCGCCGCCCAGGTAGAGCGCTCCCGAGATGACGGTCAGGTACTCAGATTGCGTGTGCCAGTGGGGCGGCACCTTGTACCCGCCTGGTGTCTTGAGCCGGATCACGAACGGGCCTTCCTTGCCGGGATCGCCATAGAGCACGGCAAGCTTGGCACCCTTGGGCAGTGACGCGGGCGCGTCGCCCCATTTCATGGCGGCGGGATTGACCATTTCCATGCCGGCCGTGGTGGGCTCTTCGGCGCCAGCCGGCGGGGATGCGGCGAGCGGGGTAAGCAGGACTGCGGCTGTGAGCGCAAGCCGCGGCGCAGATTGCAGGATGTGCGTGTTCATCGTCTTCTCCTTCTTGTCTCAGCGCCTCTTGTCAGGGGCGCCTTGCAATCATCGTAGTGAGGCGCGCGCGGCTTACAAGCATGCAATGGCTCGATGAAGGCAGCGTTGGTGTCCCGTACCGAATTCGCCCCAGACCCTGGCGGAAAGTCACGGTTGCGCCATTCCGGCCAGGCGCGCACCAATGAAAAAGCCCCGCATCGCTGCGGGGCTCGTGTTGCATCCAATATCGATGGGTGCAGCTCAGTTCTTCTTCTCGAACTCGAACTGCGGCGCGGCCGGCTCGCTCGGCTCGGCAGCGCCAGGCAGTTCCAGCGTACCGGGCGCGGAGGCCTCACCCGGCCCCGGCCGTGTGGCTGGCTTCTCCGGCTCGCCGCCGAGCGGGATGCTCACCTCCGCCGAACCGCTGTGCTTGAGCGCACCCTTGTCCAGCAGCCCCGTCACCATGCCGGGCAGGAACATCACCATGACCACCATCACCATCTGCAGACCCACCCAGGGCAGGGCGCCCCAGTAGATGTCCGAGCTCTTCACTTCCTTCGGCGCAATGCCGCGCAGGTAGAACAGGGCAAAGCCGAACGGCGGATGCATGAACGAGGTCTGCATGTTCACGCACAGCATCACGCCAAACCACACCAGCGCCGCCGTAGCCGCGGCTTCCGGGTTGCCGCCCATCGAGTCGGCCACCACCGGCGCCAGCACCTTGACCGCCACCGGCGCCAGCATCGGGACCACGATGAAGGCGATCTCGAAGAAGTCGAGGAAGAAGGCCAGGAAGAAAATGAACAGGTTCACCACAATCAGGAAGCCGATCCAGCCGCCCGGCAGCGAGGTGAACAGGTGTTCCACCCACGCACCGCCGTCGACGCCCTGGAACACCACCGAGAAGCAGGTGGAGCCGATCAGGATGAACACCACCATCGCGGTGAGGCGTGCGGTGGACTGGTAGGCATCGACGATCAGCAGGCGCAACTCGGTCATCTGGCCGGCGCGCACCAGCAGCCAGAGGATGACCAGGTACACCACCGCCAGCGGGATACGGAACACGTGCGAGCCGAAGGCGAAGATGCCGACGGCCGCGGCCACCAGTGCGGCGGCGATGCCGACGCGATAGACCTGGCGGTCGATGCGGCTGAAGGCCTTGTCGCGGATCACGGCCAGCACCAGCGCGCCGACTGCGCCCATGGCGCCGGATTCGGTCGGCGTGGCAATGCCCATCATGATCGTCCCCAGCACCAGGAAGATCAGCACCGCGCACGGGATGATGCCGCGCAGACATTTGCGCCACAGCGCCCAGCCGCGCAGCGTGCGCGCCTCCGGCGGCACCGGCGGCAGCCAGTCGGGCTTGAAGCGGGCCAGCATGAAGGTATAGAGCGCGAACAGCGCGATCTGCACCACCGACGGGCCCCACGCACCCAGGTACATGCTGCCCACGTCGGCGCTGCCCAGCGGGGTCTTGAGCTGGTCGGCCAGCACCACCAGCACCAGCGACGGCGGCACCAGCTGCGTGATGGTGCCCGATGCGGCCAGCACGCCGGTGGCGTACTTCATGTTGTAGCGGTAGCGCATCATCACCGGCAGCGAGATCATCGCCATCGCGATCACCTGTGCCGCCACCGTGCCGGTAATCGCGCCCAGGATGAAGCCGACGATGATCACCGAATAGCCCAGGCCGCCGCGCACCGGGCCAAACAGCTGGCCCATGGAGTCCAGCATGTCCTCGGCCAGCCCGCACTTCTCCAGGATGGCGCCCATGAAGGTGAAGAACGGGATCGCCAGCAGCAGCTCGTTGGCCAGCACGCTGCCGAACACGCGGCTCGGCACGGCCTGCAGGAAGCTGAGCGGGAAGTAACCCCATTCGATCGCCAGGAAGCCGAAGGCCAGGCCCACCGCCGACAGCGAGAATGCGACCGGGAAGCCGATCAGCATGAATACCACCAGGCCGCCGAACATCAGCGGCGGCATATATTCCAACGGAATCATTGAACCGGCCTCTCGTACTTGGATTCGATGCGCACCAGGCCCTTGAGGGCGGCGAAGCGCTTGATCAGCTCGGACACGCCCTGCAGCGTCAGCAGGGCGAAGCCGATGGGCACCACCAGCTTGATCGGGTAACGCGGCAGGCCGCCGGAATTGCCCGATTGCTCGAGGATGCGCCACGAGGGCAGGAACAAGGAATCCCACGACAGCCAGGTGAACAGCAGGCACGAGGGCAGCAGGAACACGACGATCCCGAAGATGTCGATCCAGTGCTGCGCGCGTTCCGAGACGTTGCCGTAGATCAGGTCTACGCGCACGTGCTCATTGCGCTGGAAGGTGTAGGAGGTGCCGAACATCACGGCGATGGCAAACATGTACCACTGCAGTTCGAGTGGCCAGTTATCGCTCAAGTTGAAGCCATAGCGCAGAAGGGCGTTGCCTGCGCTGATCAGGCACGACAGCAGGATCATGATGTTTGCAAGCCTGCCCGTGTGCTGATTCAACCTGTCGATCTGTCGTGACAGACCAAGCAAGTAATACATGGGTTGTCTCCCCGGTTTTTGCGGCGCTTAGTTTATCTGTAACAAAATTTGGCGGCGCTAGGGGCTACTACCTACAGGGATCGACGAGATTGCGCCAAAGTGGGGAACATCCAAGAAAAAAGCCACCGGGCTCGCGCCGCGGTGGCTTTTTCTTGCGCAAACTTACGCGAAACTTACAGCGCTGTCCGGGATTACAGGGCTGCGCGCGCGGCCGCGATGGCAGCGCGCACCTGGTCCGGCGCGGTGCCGCCGATATGATTGCGCGCGGCGACCGAGCCTTCCAGGGTCAGCACGGTGTGCACGTCGTCGCCGATCAGCGCGGCCTTGTCACCCAGGCCGGAGACCTCGCGCAGCTCGGCCACGGTCAGGTCGGCCAGGTCGCACTGGCGGCTGTCGCAGGCGCGCACCGCGTGGGCCACGGCCTCGTGGGCGTCGCGGAAGGGCAGGCCCTTCTTGACCAAGTAGTCGGCCAGGTCGGTGGCGGTGGCGTAGCCCTGCAGCGCAGCGGCGCGCATGGCTTCCGGCTTGACGGTGATGCCCGGCACCATGTCGGCAAAGATGCGCAGCGTGTCGACCACGGTATCGACCGTATCGAATAGCGGCTCCTTGTCTTCCTGGTTGTCCTTGTTGTATGCCAGCGGCTGGCCCTTCATCAGCGTCAGCAGGCCGATCAGGTGGCCGTTGACGCGTCCGGTCTTGCCGCGCGCCAGCTCGGGCACGTCCGGGTTCTTCTTCTGCGGCATGATCGAGCTGCCGGTGCAGAAGCGGTCGGCGATGTCGATAAAGCCCACGCGCGGGCTCATCCACAGCACCAGCTCTTCCGAGAAGCGCGACACGTGCGTCATCACCAGCGCGGCGGCGGCACAGAATTCGATGGCGAAATCGCGGTCCGACACGGCGTCGAGCGAGTTGCGGCACACGCCGTCAAAGCCCAGCTGCTGCGCCACAAACTCGCGGTCGATCGGGTAGCTGGTGCCGGCCAGCGCGGCGGCGCCCAGCGGCAGGCGGTTGACGCGCTTGCGGCAGTCGGCCATGCGCTCGGCGTCGCGCGTGAACATTTCCACGTAGGCCAGCAGGTGGTGGCCGAAGGTGACCGGCTGCGCCACCTGCAGGTGGGTGAAGCCCGGCAGGATGGTGTCGGCGTTCTGGTCGGCCAGGTCCAGCAGCGCGCCACGCAGCGCGCCCAGCAGCGCGATGATGTTGTCGATCTCGCTGCGCAGCCACAGGCGGATGTCGGTGGCGACCTGGTCGTTGCGCGAGCGGCCGGTGTGCAGGCGCTTGCCGGCATCGCCCACCAGCGCGGTCAGGCGTGCCTCGATATTCAGGTGGACGTCTTCCAGGTCCAGCTTCCATTTAAAGCCGCCGGCCTCGATCTCGCCACGGATCTGCGTCATGCCGCGCTCGATCTCGGCGCGGTCGGCCTCGGCGATGATGCCCTGCTTTGCCAGCATGGCCGCGTGGGCCAGCGAGCCCTGGATGTCGAACAGGGCCAGGCGCTTGTCGAAGAACACCGAGGCGGTGTAGCGCTTCACCAGGTCGGACATCGGTTCGGAGAAGCGGGCGGACCAGGCTTCGCCTTTCTTGGCAAGTTGGGAGGTGGACATGGACGTCAGCGGCAGTGGCTCGCGGCAGGCGGGCGCCGTGGGGACGGCGGCGGGCGCGAGAAATTGGAGAATTTGGGAAAAGGGCGATTATATCGCCGGCCGGCCGGCTGGCGGCGCTGGCCGGCACGACGGCGCCGTTCGTCAGAGCCGGCTGTGGATCACAGGTCCCTTGAACACCACCGGGCCGCTCGGCCCGTCGGCATTGGGCGAGCCGCCGGGCGGCTCGATGCTGACCGCCAGCGCGGGCACGGCCTCGGGCAGATGCGCCAGCGCCAGCCGCACTTCCGGCGCCCGCCCGATCACGCCGAGCGACCTTGGCTTGCCGCCGGCCGGCAGCGCCCAAAGCTGCAGCACCTGCCGCTCGCTGAGTTCCATGTGATCCAGGCGCCTCACGATCAGGCTACGCGCGCCGGCATCCCAGGACACCAGCATGGCCGGCTGGGCGCGGTCGTCGTTCAGCACGGCGACCACCTCGGCCGGCGCCGCTTCGCCCTGCTGCGCCAGCCGCACGCCAATGCCGATGGCCAGTACCGCCACCAGGGCCATCGCCGCCGCCGCGCCACGCCAGAAGACCGGGGTCGACCACAGGCGCTGCCACCAGCCGCCGGCGGGGTCGGCAGGGCGGAGGGGGCGCGCGGGCTGGGCGTGAGCCTCAGCGGGCTTCCAGCCAAGCCGCTCCTCGATGCCGCACCAGACCTTGTCGACCGGCTCGGCGGCCGCCTGCAATTCGGCCACGCCCGAGAGCCTGGCCTGCCAGCGGTGGATTGCCGCGCGCACCGCGGGATCTTCGCGCGCCAACTGTTCCAGGCGCCGGCGCGCGCCGCCGCGCAGCACGCCCAGCGCGTACTGGGCGGCGACGCGGTCGAGCAGTTCGGGATGGGCGGCCAGCTTCATGTTGCCGCCTCCATGCAGCTGCGCAGCCGCTCCAGGCCGCGGCGCACCCATGATTTGACCGTGCCCAGCGGCACGCGCAGCCGCGCGGCCAGCTCGGCGTGGCTCAGGTCCTGCAGGTAGGCCAGCACGATGGCCTGTCGCTGCGACTGCTCGAGCCGCTGCAGGCAGCGGTTCAGCGCGCGTGCCTGCTGGCTGGCGTCGGCCAGCTCGGCCGGGCCGGCGGCGTCGTCGGCAAGCCATTCGCCCAGGTCTTCCTCCAGCTCAACCGTCTGCGACACGCGCGCGGCCGCGGCGCGGCGCAGGCAGTCCAGCGCCCGGTTACGCACGATCGTGGTCATCCACGTCATCGGCGCGGCGAGGTGCGGCCGGTAGTCGCCGGCGTGGTGCCAGATGCTGACAAAGCTCTCCTGCACGACATCCTCCGCCCAATCGCGCCTGCCAGTAATACGCAGCGCGAGGCCAAACAGTTTCGTTGCGGTGAGGTCATAGATGCCGCGCAGTGCCTGGCGGTCGCCCAGGGCCACGGATTGCAGCAATGCCGCGAGCCGGTCGGGATCGGCCGGCATGGCATAGGACGGCTGGGTAGAAGGGGGCACCGGGACGGGTCCTCGCAGGGGCTCTGCGGGATTATAGGTAGCTATGCATCCAAACGCGCGGCGCGTGCGTAGAAGTGACAGGCGCAAGCCAGGCACCCCGGACCGGGGCGCCACGTCTTCATCCCTCACAGGAGATCATCATGGACCGCATGTCACAGATGCCCGCGCGCGAGCCTGAAACCATCGTCACGCTGCCGGATGCCCGCCGGCGCGGGCTGCTCAAGGCGCCGGGCTTGTTCGCGCTCGGCTCGCTGGCCGTCATCACCCTTGGTGAGTCCATGCCCGCCTGGGCGCAGACGCAATCAGGCAGCACCAAAGACGACATCAATATCCTGAATACCGCGCTGGGGCTGGAATACCAGGCGATCGCCGCCTACCAGGTCGGCGCGGAAAGCGGGCTGCTGCAAAAGCCAGTGCTGGATACCGCCGTGAAATTCCAGGGCCATCACAAGGCCCATGCGCAGGTGCTGGCAGGCACGGTATCGAAACTGGGTGGTTCGCCGGTGATGGCGAAGAAGCCGTCGGAATATTCTTTCCCGACCGACCAGCTCAAGACGCAGGCCGATGTGCTGCGCTTTGCCGCCGGGCTGGAGAAGGGCGCCACCGCGGCCTACCTGGGCGTGCTGCCAAACTTCTACAACCGTGAGCTGACGCGGGCCGCCGGCAGCATCCTTGGTGACGAGGCCATGCACTGGGCCGTGCTGCTGCATGCGCTGGGTGAGGACCCGGTGCCGGGCGCGTTTGTGGGGTGAGAAGGCGCAAGCCTGCCGCCGGTTTGCTCCCCTCTCCCGCTTGCGGGAGAGGGGCAGGGGGTGAGGGCAGGCGTTGGCAGTACTGCAGGGGTCGAAGTTCCGGCAGAGCCGGGCCCGGCGCAGGGGAGGCCGTCGCCCGTTGCAGGCGCCAGCCCTCACCCCCAACCCCTCTCCCACTGGCCCGGGAGAGGGGAGAGACCCGGCCGCAGTGCGCGCCGATCAGCCCGTATTGCGCAACCCGGCCGCCACCCCGTTGATGGTCAGGTGGATACCCCGCCGTACCCGGATGTCATCCCCATCCTTGCCCGAGCGGTAGCGCTTCAGCAACTCCACCTGCAAGTGATTCAGCGGATCAAGATAAGCAAAGCGGTTCTTGATCGAGCGCGCCAGCAGCGGGTTGTCCGCCAGCCGTTCCTGGTGGCCGGTGATCAGCGCCAGCATTTCGCAGGTGAGGTGCCATTCCTTGCTGATGCGGTTGAACACATTGCGGCGCAGCGCCGCGTCGTCGCACAGCTGCGCGTAGCGCGAGGCCACCGCCAGGTCGGTCTTGGCCAGCACCATGTCCATATTGGACAGCAGCGTCGAGAAGAACGGCCAGGTCTTGACCATGCGGCGCAGCGTGGTGACGGCCGACTTGCGTGCCTTCTCGTCCGGCGCGGTGTCCAGCAGCGCCTTGACCGCGCTGCCGAAGCCGTACCAGCCCGGCAGCAGCAGCCGGCACTGGCCCCACGAGAAGCCCCACGGGATCGCGCGCAGGTCTTCGATGCGGCGGTGCTTCTTGTCCATCAGCTTGCGCGAGGCCGGGCGCGAACCCAGGTTCAGGTCGGCAATCTCGGTGATCGGCGTGGTGGCGAAGAAGTAGTCCTTGAAGCCCGGGGTCTCGTACACCAGGTCGCGGTAGGACGTAAAAGCGCGGTCCGACAGCTGCTGCATCACCGCCTCGAAGATGTCGAGGTCCTTGGGCGCGTTCTGCTGCGGCAGCAGCGACGCTTCCAGCGTGGCCGCGACCACCGTCTCCAGGTTGCGCCGGCCGATCTCGGCGTTGGCGAACTTGCTGTTGATGATCTCGCCCTGCTCGGTCAGGCGGATCTGGCCGTTCACGGTGCCCGGCGGCTGCGACAGGATGGCCTGGTAAGTCGGGCCGCCGCCGCGGCCGACGGTGCCGCCGCGGCCGTGGAACAGGCGCAGCTTGACCTTGCGCTGCTCAAAGAGCTGCACCAGCGCCAGTTCGGCCTTGTACAGCTCCCAGGTCGAGGTCAGGAAGCCGCCGTCCTTGTTCGAGTCCGAGTAGCCGAGCATCACTTCCTGCTCGACGCCATGGTGCGCGATCACCGATTCGAAGCCCGGCAGGTCCAGCAGCGACTGCATGATGCCGGCGGCATTGCGCAAGTCTTCGATGGTCTCGAACAGCGGGATCACCATCAGTTCCATGCGTGCCGGGTCGGTCTTGCTGCCCAGCGTGCCCTGCAGCATGCCGGATTCCTTCTGCAGCAGCATCACTTCGACCAGGTCCGACAGCGTCTCGGTGTGCGAGATGATGTAGTTGCGTGCGATGCGCTTGCCGTAGCGGCCACGCAGCTCGCGTGCGGCGGCGAAGATCGCCAGCTCCTTGCGGGTCTGCTCCGAGTACTCGTGCCAGGGCAGCGTCAGCAGGCGCGGCTGGCGCAGTTCGGCCAGCAGCAGTTCCAGCTTGCGTTGCTCGGGCAGCTTGGCGTAGTCGGCGGCGATGCCGGAGGCGGCGAACAGCTCGGCGATGACCGCCTCGTGCACGTCCGACACCTGGCGCATGTCCACCGAAGCCAGGTGGAAGCCGAACACGGCGATCGCGCGCGCCAGCGCGTCGATGCGGTTGCTGGCCAACGCCTGGCCGTGGTGGGCGCGCAGCGAATCGATCACTACCTGCACGTCGGCGGCAAAGGACTCGGCGCTGTCATACGGCTCGGCAGGCGCCACCGGGCGGCGCGGCGCGGCGTGGCCGGTCAGCGCTCTGCAGGTCGCGGCCAGGCGCGCGTAGATGCCGATCAGCGCGCGGCGGTAGGGTTCGTCGGCGCGGTGCTCGGAATGGTCGGGCGAGCGCTCGGCCAGCGCCAGCAGCTCGGGGCTGGCGTCGACCATCAGCATGGACATCGACAGCTCGGCGCCGAGCGCATGCACTTCGTCCAGGTACCAGTCCAGGATCAGCTGGGCCTGCTGGCTGGCGGCATGCTCGAGCGTCTGGGCGGTGACGTTGGGATTGCCGTCACGGTCGCCGCCGATCCACGAGCCCATCTGCATGAAGGGCGCGAGCGGCGTCGACGCGGCGCCTGCGGGCGTGCCCTTGCGCTTGCGCATGGCCGGGAACACCGCGGCGATGTCTTCTTCCAGCTCGCTCATCAGCTGCGGGATGCCGCGCAGGAAGGTGGTGCGGTAGTACGACAGCGCGTTCTCGATCTCGTCGGCCACCGTCAGGCGCGCGTCGCGCAGCATGCGGGTCTGCCACAGCGTGGTGACCTTGGCGCGCAGCTGCGCGGTGTTGTGCTCGCGCTCGCGCGCCGTCATCGGCAGGTCGCGCTCGGCCAGCAGGCGGGCGATCTCGCGCTCGGCGTCGAGAATACTCTTGCGCTGGACTTCGGTCGGGTGCGCGGTCAGCACCGGCACGATCAGCGCCTCGTCCAGGAACTTGCGCAGCTGCTTGCCGGTCACGCCGGCGGCGTCGATGGCCTCCAGCGCGTGCGGCAGGCTGCCCGCCTGCGGCGGCGAGCCGGCCAGCGCGTGTACGCGGCGGCGGCGGTTGTGGTGCTGGTCCTCGGCGATATTGGCCAGGTGCGAGAAATAGCTGAACGCGCGCACCACCTGGTTGGTCTGGTCCCGCGACAGGCGCTTGAGCAGGCGGTCCAGCTCGGCGCCGGCGGCGCGGTCGTTCTCGCGGCGGAAGCGCACCGCGGTCTGGCGGATGGTCTCGACCACCTCGAAGGCGGCGTCGCCTTCCTGCTCGCGCAGGCAGTCGCCCAGCAGGCGGCCCAGGAAGCGGATGTCCTCGCGCAGCGGCAGGTCCTTGTCGGCAGTGCGGCGCGCGGGCGCGGCGAGGGTGGTTCCGTTGCTCGACACGATCGAAAGCTGTGGCTGGGTAGCGCGCTTGGCGCCTTTGCCAGGAGCCGAACGGGGGGATTTGGGGGGGGATGCGCCTTCTGCGCCACTATGGCCGGAGGCCGTGACTGGGGTCTGGTCTTTGGCGGCCGAACCGGTCCGCCGGCCACCGGGGCGCGCAGCATGCTGCGTCATGCAATCTCCTCGTATGCTTATCTCTAATGGGGCGGAGGGGCTATTGGGTCGCGTGCTACCATTGACAGATGCAAGCACCCGTCGTTTTGTCTGCCACCTCTTCCTCTACCGCTGTCGTGTCTCGCAATCTTCCGCAAACGCTCGTCATCGCCTCCCGAGAGAGCCGCCTGGCCATGTGGCAGGCCGAACATGTGCGTGCTGCGTTGCAACAATACTATCCCGCGTGCGACGTGTCCATTCTTGGCATGACCACGCGCGGAGACCAGATTCTAGACCGTACGCTGTCCAAAGTCGGCGGCAAGGGTCTGTTTGTCAAAGAACTGGAATTCGCGATGGACGAAGGCCGGGCGGACCTGGCGGTGCATTCGCTCAAGGATGTGCCGATGGAGTTGCCCGCCGGCTTCGCCCTGACCGCGGTGATGGAGCGCGAGGACCCGCGCGACGCGCTGGTGTCTTCTACCTACGCCTCGCTGGACGAGATGCCGGCCGGCACCGTGGTCGGTACCTCCAGCCTGCGCCGTGAGGCGGCGCTGCGCAGCCGCTACCCGCACCTGGTGATCAAGCCGCTGCGCGGCAACCTCGATACCCGGCTCGGCAAGCTCGACCGCGGCGAGTACGGCGCCATCATCCTGGCTGCCGCCGGGCTCAAGCGCCTGGGTCTGGGCGAGCGCATCCGCGCGCTGATCCCGATCGAGGCGTCGCTGCCTGCCGCGGGGCAGGGCGCGCTCGGCATCGAGATCCTGGCCAAGCGCCCCGAACTGGCCGAATGGCTAGCGCCGCTGAACCACCAGCCGACCCTGCTGGCGGTGACCGCCGAGCGCGCCGTGTCGCGCATGCTGGGCGGTTCGTGCCAGGTGCCGCTGGCCGCCCACGCCCGCTGGGACGGCGACCAGCTGAAGCTGGACGCCTTTGTGGCGCTGCCCGACGGCACCCGCGCCATCCGCGCTTCGGCCACCGGACCCGCCGCGGACGCGGCCGCTGCCGAAGCGCTCGGCCAGGCGTGCGCGCGCGAACTGGTCGCGCAGGGGGCCGAGGCCATCCTCGCGGCGCTTGCCGATCCCGCCGGCTCCCAAGCTCCTGCCTGAGGCCCGCCCGATGCCCCGCCCGACCGTCGTTGTGACACGACCCGCCGGGCAGTCCCGGCAACTGACCGAGGCGCTGCAGGCCGCGGGTCTCGACGTACTCAGCTTTCCCTTACTGGCAATCGGCCCCGCCGCCGACAACGTGCCGCTGCGCGCGGCGCTGGCGCGGCTGCCCGAGTTTGCGCTGGTGGTCTTCGTCAGCCCCAACGCGATTGCCTATGCGCTCGATGCGCTGGCGGCCGTGCACGGCCTGCAGGGCAGCAGCGTGGCCCAATGGCCGGCGCAGGTGCCCGTGGCCGTGGTCGGTCCGGCCAGCGTGGCCGCACTGGCCGACCGCGGGATCGCGCCGCCAGCCTTCCACGTGATCGCGCCGGCCGGCGCTGCCACCAACGGCAACGGCACCGACGAGGGCAGCCACGATGCCGACGCGCCGCGTTTCGATTCCGAAGCCCTGTGGGCGCGGCTCGAACCCGCCGCGCTGGCCGGCAAGCCAGTGCTGATCATTCGCGGCAACGGCGGGCGCGACTGGCTCGGCGACCGGCTGCGTGAAGCCGGTGCACGGGTCGAGGCGGTCGAGGCCTACCGCCGCACGCTGCCCGAGCCCACCGCGATGCAATGGCAGGCCGTGCGCGAGAGCCTGCGCCCCGGCGCGCCACCCTACGCCTGGCTGCTGACCAGCTCCGAAGCGGTGCGCAACCTCGATGCGCTGGCGCGGCAACACCTGTCTGCGGAGGAAGCCGCCGACCTGCGGCAGGTGCAGTGCATCGCGCCGCATGCGAGAATCGCCGAACAGGCGCAGGCGCTGGGTTTTACCCATATCCTGCGTGCCGCGCCCGGCGATGCCGGCCTGCTGGCGGCGTGCCTGCAGTGGGCCGATGCCCATGCCGGCCCGGCACCGGCCGGCACGCCAGCCGAGGCCGGGCCGGCCCCAGCCGATGCCGGCGCGCCACCGCTACCCGTGCCGGCCGCCACCCCGGCACCAGCGGCAGTACCTACAGCAGTCCCTGCAACGTCAACGAAGGTCGAACGCGTGACGCAAGAAACCACGTCCTCCTCCGCTACGCCGCCGCCTACCGCGGCCTCCGCGCCCGCACCGGGCCCAGGCAATTCCGCCGTCAACGGTGCTCCCGGTTCCGCCGCGCGCCGTCCCGCCGCGCTGTGGGCGCTGGTCGCCATACTGGTGGTGGCCACCGCCGGCGGCTTCTGGTGGCTGCAGCAGCGCGTGGACCACCTGACCGGGGAGCTGGCCCGCCGCCAGCAGAGCAACGATGCGCTGGTGCAGGAGTCGCGCGTGCTGACGCGCAACGCGCAGGACACCGTCAAGGAACTGCAGGCCAAGGTCGGCGCGCTGGAAAGCCAGGTCGGCGAGACCCGCGACAAGCAGGTGGCACTGGAGCAGGTCTACCAGGACCTGATGCGCAACCGCGATGACTGGGAAATCGCCGAGATCCAGCAGCTGCTGACCAATGCCGGCCAGCAGCTGCAACTGACCGGCAACGTGCAGGTCGCGCTGGCCGCGCTGCAAAGCGCCGACACCCGCCTGGCGCGCACCGACAAGCCGCAATACAACCTGCTGCGCCGCGCGATCGGGCGCGATATCGCGCGCATGAAGGCCGTGCCCGACACCGACCTGACCGGCGCCGCGATCAAGCTGGACGAGGCCATCAACCAGGTCGACGTGCTGCCGCTGCTGTCCAGCGAGCGCATGCTCGAGCGCAGCGAAGCCGACGCCCGCAAGGGCGCCGCGCGCAACGGTGCAGGCGGAGCCAGCGCGCCGGCCGCCAACGGCAATGGCGCCACCGGCGGCTGGTTCACGCGCCTGTGGGACTACCTGCGCGAAGAACTTGCGCAGGTAATCCGCATCCGCAAGGTCGACGACGCCGAAGCGCTGCTGCTTTCCGGCGACCAGGGCTGGTTCCTGCGCGAGAACGTCAAGCTGCGCCTGCTCAATGCGCGCCTGGCGCTGCTGTCGCGCAACGAGCCGGTGTTCCGCAACGACCTGGCGGCGGCGCAGGCCATGATCAGCCGCTATTTCGACACCAAGTCGCGCCGCGTGCAGGGCGTGCTGACCCTGCTCAAGCAGGCGCAGGCGGGCGCGGTCACGGTGCAGCTGCCGACCATGTCCGAAAGCCTGGGCGCGCTGCAGGCCCTGAAGAAGGAGTAAGCCCATGCGCCTTCTGTTCTGGGTTGCGGTCCTGTTTGGCGGTGCCGTCGGGCTGGCGCTGTTCACGCAGTTCAACCACAGCAATGTGGTGCTGTTCTATCCGCCATATCGCGTCGAGCTGTCGCTGAACCTCGCGCTGGCGTTGCTGCTGCTGGTGTTCTTTGTGGTGTGGACGGTGATGACCACCATCCGCCACCTGTCCGAGATGCCGCGCCGCGCCGCCGCCTACCGCGAGCGCAGCCGCATGAACAAGGCGCAGGCGGCGCTGCGCGAATCGATCGAAAACCTGTTCGCCGGCCGCTTCGCCCGCGCCGAGCGTTGCGCACGCGAGGCCCAGTCCTGGGAGGACCAGGCCCAGACCGCCGCGCTGATCGGCGCCCGCGCCGCGCACCGGATGCAGGAGACCGACCGGCGCGACGCCTGGATGTCGCAGGTCACGGATCCCGAGCGCGAACAGGCGCGGCTGGTATCGATGGCCGAGCTGCTGGTCGATGCCCGCGACGCCGACGGCGCGCTGGAAACCATCGCCCAGCTGCAGGCACAGGGCGCGCGCCAGATCCACGTGCAGCGCATTGCGCTGCGCGCGCACCAGCACCTGAAAAACTGGTCCGAGGTGCTGCGCCTGGCGCGCTCGCTGGAGAAGCGCAACTCGCTGCACCCGGTGCTGGCGTTGCGCCTGAAGCAGATGGCGGTCGAAGCCATGCTCGAAGAGCGCCGCCACGATGCCGACGCGCTGACCGAGTTCTGGCGCTCGCTGTCCGCCGACGAACGCCGCGCCACGCGCATCGCCGAGCCCGCGGCGCGCTACTTTGCCGCGCTGGGACGCCAGAACGAAGCCCGCCGCATCGTCGAGGACGCGCTCAAGGTCAACTGGGACAGCCGCCTGGTGCTGCGCTACGCCGATTGCGCCGTGCCCGGCCACGCGCTGCCGCAGATCCAGCAGGCCGAGAAATGGCTGGCCGCGCATCCCGCCGACGCCGACCTCTACTACACGCTGGGCGTGCTGTGCCTGGGCGAGAAGCTGTGGGGCAAGGCCCAGTCCAGCTTCGAGCGTGCGCTGAAGTATGCCGATCCCGACCAGCAGCGCCGCCTGCGCGTGCGCACGCACCTGGCGCTGGCGCGGCTGTTCGAGGAAACCGAGCGCTTCGAGGAGGCGCAGCGCCACTATCGCGAGAGCGCGATGCTGGCGGCCTGAGCCGCCGGCATTTCTTCCATCCCGAGGTGCCTCAGTCCTCCATGATGCCGGCCGCGTCGCGCTTGCCGGCTTCCTTCACCACCCCATAACGCGCCAGCGTCTGCCTGCGCGCCACGTCATGCTGCACCAGCGGGCGCGGGTAGTTGTCGCCCAGGCGCACGCCGGCAGCCGCCAGCACGTCCTCCGGCGCCGCCCACGGCGCATGCAGGTACTTGTCCGGTAGCGCCGCCAGTTGCGGCAGGTACTTGCGGATAAAGCGCCCCTGCGGATCGAACTTCTCCGACTGCGTCACCGGGTTGAAGATGCGAAACCACGGCTGCGCATCGCAGCCGGTCGAGGCCGCCCACTGCCAGCCGCCGTTGTTGGCGGCGAAGTCGAAATCGTTGAGCTGGTCGGCAAAGTACTGCTCGCCGCGGCGCCAGTCGACGCCAAGGTCCTTGACCAGGAAACTCGCCGTGAGCATGCGCAGCCGGTTGTGCATATAGCCGCTCTGCCGGATCTGCAGCATGGCCGCATCGACCAGCGGATAGCCGGTGGCGGCATCGCACCAGGCGAGGAAATAGCGCTCCCCGGTATCGCCGTCCTGCCAGCGGATCGCGTCGTAGGCGGGATGGAAGGCCGCGCCGTCCGCCACGCGCGGATGGTGGTCCAGGATCATGAAATAGAAATCGCGCCAGATCAGCTCGGATAGCCATACCGCGGCGCCCGCGCTGTCGGCGCCGCCGCGCAGCACGGCTTCATGGGCGGTGCGCGCGAACGTGCGGATCGAGATCGTGCCGAAGCGCAGGTGCACCGACAGGTAGCTCGGGCCGCGCAGGGCAGGGTAGTCGCGCCGGCGGCCGTAGTCGCCGATGCGGCTGGCGAATTCCTCGAACAGAGCCAGCGCGCCCGAGGCGCCCGTGGGCATGGCGATCTCTGCGAGGTTGCTCTCGCGGAAACCGAGCTGTTCGAGCGTCAGCACGGGCTTGCGGTGCGCCTGCGGCAGCGGCGCCAGCGCCTGCAGATACGGGTCGATCGGATAGGGGCGCAGGTCGAACGGCTGCACCGTACGCAGCCAGGCATTCTTGTAAGGCGTGAACACCGAGAACGGCTTGCCCTGGCCGGTCAGAACCTCGTCGCGCTCGAACACCACCTGGTCCTTGAAGCTGAAGAACACGCGCGCCTGCGCCGCCAGAGCGCGCCGCACGGCGTCGTCGCGGGCGTTGGCGGCGGGCTCGTAGTCGTGGTTGGCGAAGACGGCCTGCACATCGAGCTCGCGCGCCAGCGCCGGGATGGCGTCTTCGGCGCGGTCGTGCAGTACGATCAGGCCACCGCCGGCCGCAGTGAGTGTGTCGGCCAGCTCCAGCAGCGATTGCCGGATGAATTCGACGCGCCGGTCGGCTTGCAGGCCGCGTGCCAGCAGCGGATCCAGGATGTCGCGGTCGAATACGAACACACACCACACCCGGGCACAGTGCCTGAGGGCATAATGCACCGCCGCGTGGTCGGCGGTGCGCAGGTCGCGCCGGAACCAGACCAGCCCGCGCTCGAAATGCTGGCCGATCCGGTACGGTTTGCGCGCCGATGCCGGAGTGTCTGCTGCCTGCATGCTCGCTTGTCGATTGACGGAAACGGGGACAATGGGAAGTCGCGCGAACGCCGGGGCGGTCGCCGCGATACCCTAACATAGCGGTACGGCGAAGCAAGGCGGCAACGGCAAGCCGCCGCGCTGCCACCCCGGACACCACTGCAACTTTCTCACCGAAGCACACATGACACTCGACCGAATCCTCCAATCCCAGGGCTTTGGCACGCGCCGGTACTGCGGCGACCTGATCGCCGCCGGCCTGGTCGAGGTCAACGGCGAACTGTGCGAAGACCCGCGCGCGCAGTTCGAGGTGGACAGCCTGCGGCTCACCGTCGATGGCGAGGAATGGCTTGCCTGCACCAAGGCCTACCTGATGCTGAACAAGCCGGCGGGCTACGAGTGCTCGCAGCGCCCGCGCCACCATGAGAGCGTGTACAACCTGCTGCCGGTGCCGCTGCGCCAGCGCGAAGTGCAGGCCGTGGGCCGCCTCGACCACGACACCACCGGCCTGCTGCTGCTGACCGACGACGGCCAGTTTATCCACGCCCAGACCTCGCCCAAGCGCAAGGTGCCCAAGGTGTATGAAGTGACGACTGCCGAGCCGGTCACGCAGGCGCAGGCCGAGGCGCTGTGCACCGGCGTCCAGCTGATCGACGAACCCGTCCCGATCGCCGCAGAAGCCTGCGAGATCACCGGCGAACGCAGCCTGCGCCTGACCCTGCTACAAGGCAAGTACCATCAGGTCAAGCGCATGGTGGCCGCGGCCGGCAACCACGTCGACGCGCTGCATCGCAGCGCGATCGGCGGGTTGCAACTCGATCCCGCCCTGGCCGAAGGCGAGTGGCGCTGGCTGACGGCGCAAGACCTGGCGCTGCTGAGCGGCAAGGAATAAGGCGAACGGCAGTTTGATGACAAGCGAACAGCGTGGCCGGGCGCTCATTGCTGCACTGCAACGCCCGCCAATCTTTTCCGGAAGACCCCCGGCGATTTGATAAAATGCAAGGCATGGCGAAGCCCGAAGCACCCATCAATCTGACCAATCAGTTCCTGATTGCCATGCCTGGCATGGCCGATCCGACCTTTTCGGGTTCCGTCGTCTACATCTGCGAACACAACGAGCGTGGCGCGCTCGGGCTGGTGATCAACCGGCCCATCGATATCGACATGGCCACGCTGTTCGACAAGATCGACCTCAAGCTCGAGATCCAGCCCGTGGCGCACCAGCCGGTCTACTTCGGCGGCCCGGTGCAGACCGAGCGCGGCTTTGTGCTGCACGACCCGGTCGGCGTCTACGTCTCGTCGCTGGCGGTGCCGGGCGGACTGGAAATGACCACCTCCAAGGACGTGCTGGAGGCCGTGGCCAACGGCAGCGGCCCGCACCGCTTTTTGCTGACGCTGGGTTATTCCGGCTGGGGTGCCGGCCAGCTGGAGGAAGAGCTCAGCCGCAACGGCTGGCTGACCGTCCAGGCCGATCCCGAGATCATCTTCAGCGTGCCGCCCGAAGGGCGTTTTGCCGCGGCCATCGGCCTGTTGGGCGTCGACGTCAACATGCTGTCGGGCGAGGCCGGGCATGCCTGACGCCGTGGGGCGCGAACTGCCCCGCGACGGCACGGTCCTGGCATTCGACTATGGCGAAAAAAAGATCGGCGTCGCGCTGGGCAACTTCATCACGCGCGAGGCGCGTGCGCTGACCATCCTTCCCAATATCACGGTTGAAGGCCGCTTCGAGGCCGTCGGCGAGCTGATCCGCGAGTGGAACCCGGTGCAGCTGATCGTCGGCATGCCAGTCAACCCGGAAGGCGGCGAGCAGCCGATGATGCGGCTGGCGCGGCGCTTTGGCAATCAGCTCAACGGCCGCTTCAACCTGCCGGTGGAATGGGTGGACGAACGTTATTCCTCGCGCGCCGCCTCGATGGCCGGCGCCCGCCGCGGTGAGCTGGACGCCGAAGCCGCCCGCATCATCCTGCAACAGTATTTCGACCAATTCCCGCTATGACGCAGATTTCCGTTCCCGACGCCGAGTCGCTGTACCGCAAGCTGCTGGACCAGGCCCGGGCGCTTATTCCCGACGCCGAGCGCGCGCGCTGGTCGGTGGCCGGCATTCATTCCGGCGGCGCATGGATCGCCGCGCGACTCGCCGCCGACCTGAATCTGCCCGATCATGGCGTGATCAACGTCGCCTTCCATCGCGACGACTACGCCAAGAAGGGCCTGCACAGCCAGGCCCAGCCGACCACGCTGCCGTTTTCGGTCGAAGACCGCAACATCCTGCTGATCGACGATGTGCTGGCCACCGGCCGTACCATCCGCGCCGCCGTCAACGAACTGTTCGACTACGGCCGCCCCGCGCGCGTGGCGCTGGGCGTGCTGGTCGACCGCGGCGGGCGCCAGCTGCCGGTTGCCGCCGACCTGACCGCCGCCGAGATGGCGCTGCCGCCCGGCACGACGCTGGTGCTGTCGCGCCAGGGCGAGGGCGCCGCGGCGCGCTTCGCCTTCGCCACCGAACCGACCGCCGGCAACTGAGCCGGCTTGCATGCCAGATTGCCTGACGCGCACCCGGCGCGCCTGACACCACGCCCTGAGACCAGATCACTCCGTTTTTTGCCCGCGCCCGACCAGCCATGACCAAGACGTTCCGCAACCCGCAGCTCACCAAGAACGGCGAACTGAAGCACTTGCTGTCGATCGAGGGGTTGTCGCGTGACATGATCACGCACATCCTCGACACCGCCAGCCAGTTCGTATCGCTGTCCGACTCAGACCGCGATGTCAAGAAGGTGCCGCTGCTGCGCGGCAAGAGCGTGTTCAACCTGTTCTTCGAGAACTCCACCCGCACCCGCACCACCTTCGAGATCGCGGCCAAGCGGCTGTCGGCGGACGTGCTCAACCTGAACATCAACGCCTCGTCGACCAGCAAGGGCGAGTCGCTGCTGGACACCATCAACAACCTGTCGGCCATGTCCGCCGACATGTTCGTGGTGCGCCATGCCAGCTCGGGTGCGCCTTACCTGATCGCCGAGCACGTCGCGCCGCACGTGCACGTGATCAACGCCGGCGACGGCCGCCACGCGCACCCGACGCAGGGCCTGCTGGATATGTACACGATTCGGCACTTCAAGAAAGACTTTACCAACCTGACGGTGGCGATCGTCGGCGACATCCTGCACTCGCGCGTGGCACGCTCCGACATCCACGCGCTGACCACGCTGGGCGTGCCGGAAGTGCGCGCGATCGGGCCGCGCACGCTGCTGCCGACCGGGCTGGAGCAGATGGGGTTGCGCGTCTTCCACAACATGGAAGAGGGCCTGAAGGGCGTGGACGTCGTCATCATGCTGCGGCTGCAGAACGAGCGCATGAGCGGCGCGCTGCTGCCGTCGGCGCAGGAATACTTCAAAGCCTACGGCCTCACGCCGGAGCGCCTGGCGCTGGCCAATCGCGACGCCATCGTGATGCACCCGGGCCCGATGAACCGAGGCGTGGAGATCGACTCCGCCGTAGCCGACGGCCCGCAATCGGTGATCCTGAACCAGGTGACCTTCGGCATTGCAGTGCGCATGGCCGTGATGGGCATCGTGGCCGGGAACAGCGACGAATGACGATGCCGTCGAGCCAGAACATACCGAACACGCCAAGCGACACGACAAGCCAAGCTATGAAGATTCACATCCAGGGCGGCCGCCTGATCGATCCGGCCAGCAACACTGACGCAACGAAGGACCTCTATATCGCCGCCGGCAAGATCGTCGGCGTGGGCAGCGCCCCGGCGGACTTCACCGCCAACAAGATCATCGACGCCAAGGGGCTGATCGTGTGCCCGGGCCTGGTCGACCTGTGCGCGCGCCTGCGCGAGCCCGGCTACGAATACAAGGCCACGCTCGAATCCGAAGTCGCCGCGGCCGCCGCCGGCGGCGTCACCAGCCTGGTATGCCCGCCCGACACCGACCCGGTGCTGGACGAGCCCGGCCTGGTCGAGATGCTCAAGTTCCGCGCCCGCACGCTGAACCAGACCCATGTCTACCCGCTGGGTGCGCTGACGCTGGGCCTCAAGGGCGAGATCCTGACCGAGATGAACCAGCTGACCGAGGCCGGCTGCGTCGGCTTCAGCCAGGCTGAGCAGCCGGTGCGCAACACCCAGGTGCTGCTGCGCGCGTTGCAGTACGCGCAGACCTTCGGCTTTAGCGTGTGGCTGCGCCCGGAAGACCCCTTCCTCGGCGGCGGCGTGGCGGCGAGCGGTGCGGTGGCGTCGCGCCTGGGCCTGTCCGGCGTGTCGGTGATCGCAGAAACCGTGCGCCTGCATACCATCTTCGAACTGATGCGCAGCACCGGCGCGCGCGTGCACCTGTGCCGCCTGTCGTCGGCCGCGGGGCTGGAACTGGTGCGCCAGGCCAAGCGCGAAGGCCTGCCGGTGAGCTGCGACGTCAATATCCACCACGTCTCGCTGACCGACATGGATATCGGCTACTTCAATTCGCAAATGCGCTTCTCGCCGCCGCTGCGCAGCACCCGCGACCGTGACGCCATCGTCGCCGCGCTGGCCGACGGCACCATCGACGCGCTGTGCTCCGACCACACCCCGGTAGACGACGACGAAAAGCTGCTGCCGTTCGCCGAAGCCACGCCCGGCGCCATCGGCCTTGAACTGCTGCTGCCGCTCACGCTGCGCTGGGCCAGCGAGCACAAGGTGCCGCTGGCGCAGGCGCTGGCGCGCATCACCTCAGAACCCGCGCGCGTGATCGGCCTGAAGGCCGGGACGATTGCCACCGGCAGCGCCGCCGACATCTGCCTGTTCGATCCGAAGCAGGTGTGGAAGGTCGACCGCCGCTCGATCAAGAGCCAGGGCAAGAACTCGCCGTGGCTCGGCTACGAGATGGAAGGCAAGGTGCGCATGACGCTGGTCGGCGGCCAGGTCGTCTACGGAAACCACGCAAACGCATGATCTGGCTGCGCAAGATCGCGCTGGTGCTGCACCTGCTGCGCGGGCTGCTGACCTGCGCCGTGCTGTTCCCGTGGCTCGGCGTGCGCTCGCGCGAATGGCATATCCGGCGCTGGTCGCGCCGGCTGCTGCGCATCCTGGGCGTGGAACTGGAAGTGGTCGACGCCACCGGCACCGCGGTGCACGGCGCGGCGCGCCAGGGCGCGATGGTGGTCTCCAACCATATCTCCTGGCTGGATATCTACGTGATCCACTGCTGGCAGCCGGTGCGCTTCGTGGCCAAGTCCGAGATCCGCGGCTGGCCCGTGATCGGCTGGCTGTGCGACAAGACCGGCACCATCTTTATCGAACGCGGCCGCAAGCGCGATGCCCACCGCGTGCTGCACAACATCACCGATGTGATGTTGCAGGGCGACCTGGTCGGGGTGTTCCCGGAAGGGACCACCACCGATGGCACCGCGGTGCTGCCGTTCCACGCCAACCTGATGCAGGCGCCGATTTCCGGTGGGTTGCCGGTGCAGCCGCTGGGGCTGAATTATCTCGATGCCGCGACGGGCAAACCGACGCTGGCAGCCGCCTATATCGGTGACACCACGCTGCTGCAATCGCTAGAGGCCGTCCTGCGCGCGCCGGGGATCAAGGCCCGGCTGGTGATCGGGCCGGCGCTGGTGCCGGTCTCGGGGGATCGCCGCGAACTGGCGGGTTCGGCCAGGGAAGTGGTGGTCCACCTCAGCCAGGGCGCGGCCGAGCAGGCCCTTGACGCGGCCCGCAGGCTAAACCAACCTGTATCGGCCATCGAGCCCGAGCCCGCCACCGCTGCCATCAGCTAGCCATCCTGTCGTCCCCGCCAAGGCGGGATTGCGAATCAGGCGAGCGGATCACAATATAGCGGGCAATCGACTTGGATAACCGTCCGCTGCGCCGGATTCGGCGCCAGCCGAGCCGCGGTCAGCTTGCCGCCCCAGACGCAACCCGTATCCAGCGCCATCAGGTCCGGCCGCATCACCAGCCCCAGTGTCGACCAGTGCCCGCACACCACGGTCACATCCGCCGTGCGTCGTCCCGGCACGTCGAACCACGGCATGAATCCGTCCCGCGCCTTGCCCGGGCCTTCCTTGGTCTTGAAGTCCATCACACCATCGACCGTGCAGTAGCGCAGCCGGGTGAGGGCATTGACCACCACTCGGTGCCGCTCGATGCCGCGCAGGCCATCGTGCCAGCGATCCGCGGCATTGCCGAAGACGTCGGCCAGGAAGCCTTGCCAGTTTGGGCCTTGCAGTTGCTCTTCGACTTCGCGGGCGAGGTCGATAACCTGGGCGGCAGTCCACTGGGGGAGGACGCCGGCGTGGATGAGCAGGAAGTCGTTTTCCAGCAGGGCCAGCGGGCGGTGGCGCAGCCAGGTGAGCAAGTCCTCACAGTCGGGGGCGGCGAGGATGTCGTCGAGCGTGTCCGACTTGCCCGGCTTGCGCACGCCGGCGGCGACGGCAATCAGGTGGATATCGTGGTTGCCCAGTACGGTTTCGGCCCGGCTGCCCATGGCGCGGACGGTGCGCAGCGTCCGCAGCGCGGCGGGGCCGCGGTTGATCAGGTCGCCGACGAAGCGCAGCGGTGTTTCGGGGTGCAGCTGCGCGAGGAGAGTGTCGAGGGAGGGGGCACAGCCCTGGAGGTCGCCGACGGCGTGAGGTGTTGTAAGGGGCACTTTGGTGTTGGGCATCAGCGGGTGGGAGAATTATTTCGCTTCTATTTGTAGTTTTGTGACCGATATACCGAGGCACGGTTACATGAGGCTACAAAATGAGGGGGGGTGGACGTAGGTTAGGGCATTCCGTCGGATAGAATACCGCCACTTCTGCAGGCACTTAACGCCCCGCCCGTCCTGAAGGGGACAAGGTGGGCGCTCGGCTTTTGTCGGGTCATCGAAACATATCGAGGCAAGGAGCAAGTTTTGTCGCATATTTTGGTCACAGGCGGCGCCGGATTCATCGGTGCCAATTTCGTTCTGGCATGGTTGGGCGACAAGTCGGCTGACGGGGTCATTAACGTCGACAAGCTCACCTATGCGGGCAACCGGAAGACCCTGGCGTCGGTGGAAAACGATCCGCGCCACGCGTTCTCGCAAACGGATATCTGCGACCGCGCCGCCCTGGACGAGCTTTTCGCCACCTACAAGCCGCGTGCAGTCGTGCACTTCGCGGCGGAGAGCCACGTCGACCGGTCCATTCACGGGCCGGCGGAATTCATCGAGACCAATATCGTCGGCACCTTCACGTTGCTGGAAGCGGCGCGCGCCTACTGGGGCAGCCTGGAAGAACCGGCCAAATCCGAATTCCGCTTCCTCCACGTCTCCACTGACGAGGTGTTCGGCTCGCTGAGCGAAACCGACCCCCAGTTCTCCGAGACCACGCCGTACGCGCCCAACAGCCCCTATTCCGCCTCGAAGGCAGCATCGGACCACCTGGTGCGCGCCTACCACCATACTTATGGCCTGCCGGTCCTGACGACGAACTGTTCGAACAACTACGGCCCGTACCACTTCCCGGAAAAGCTGATCCCGCTGATCATCGCCAATGCGCTGGCGGGCAAGCCGCTGCCGATTTATGGCGATGGCCTAAACGTGCGCGACTGGCTGTACGTGCGGGACCACTGCTCCGCCATCCGCGAAGTGCTGGCACGGGGCCGCCTGGGTGAAACCTACAACGTCGGCGGCTGGAACGAGAAGACCAACCTTGACGTGGTGCACACCCTGTGTGACTTGCTGGATGAACTGTCTCCCAAGGCAACCGGTTCGTACCGCGACCAGATCACCTTCGTGACGGACCGTCCTGGCCATGATCGCCGTTACGCAATCGATGCCCGCAAGCTGGAGCGCGAGCTTGGGTGGAAGCCGGCCGAGACGTTTGAATCCGGCCTGCGCAAGACGGTGCAGTGGTATCTGGACAACCAGGCATGGGTGCAAGACGTAATGTCCGGCGAATATCGGCACTGGGTGGCCAAACAATATGCAGCGTAAGTTGGCGGCCCCCACCATCCTTGTGACCGGCAGTAATGGCCAGGTCGGCTTCGAGTTGCGCCGCAGCCTGGCGCCGCTTGGCCGGGTCGTGGCGCTTGACCGCGCCAGTCTGGACCTCTCTCGCCCAGATGGAATCCGGCGCGTCGTGCGCGAATGCCGCCCCGATGTGATCGTCAACCCGGCGGCCTACACCGCAGTCGACAAGGCAGAGACAGAAGCCGAACTGGCTTTTGCCGTCAATGGCACGGCAGCAGGAGTGCTTGCGGAAGAAGCGAAGGCGCTCGGCAGCCTGCTGGTCCACTATTCGACCGACTACGTCTTCGATGGCAGCAAGGCTGATGCATACGTTGAAGATGACCCGGTCAACCCCCAGTCGGTGTATGGCAAGAGCAAGCTGGCCGGGGAGCAGGCCATCGCAGCGGCCGGTGGCTCAGCCTTGATTCTCCGGACCTGCTGGGTAGCCGGTGCTCACGGTGGCAACTTCGCAAAAACCATGCTGCGGCTGGGTCGCGAGCGCGACAGTCTGCGTGTGATTGCAGATCAGTTCGGTGCGCCTACCACGGCCGCGTTGATTGCTGATGTGACCGCGCAAATTGTGGCGCGGCACTGGTGGTTTGGTGACAGGCAGGCCTTCGCCTCCGGCATCTACCATCTCGCCGCTGCCGGCGAGACCACCTGGCACGCCTATGCCACCGAAGTGCTGCGCTATGCCGCCGCCAAAGGCATAGCGCTGAAGGTAGATCCGACGCGCATCGAAGCGATCCCGACCACGGCATATCCACTGCCAGCACCGCGCCCGGCCAACTCTCGCCTGAGCACCGCCAAGCTGCGCCAGACCTTCGGCATCCATCTTCCAGACTGGCAGCAAGGTGTGCACCACCTGCTGGACCAGATCTATTCCTGAGCTAGACATCATGCGCAAGGGCATCATTCTCGCCGGGGGCTCCGGCACTCGGCTTTATCCGATCACGCGATCGGTCTCCAAGCAGCTGCTGCCGGTCTATGACAAGCCGATGATCTACTATCCGCTGTCCACGCTGATGCTGGCAGGGATTCGTGACATCCTGATTATCTCGACACCGGAAGACACGCCGCGCTTTGCCGACATGCTTGGCGATGGCAGCAAGTGGGGGATCAATCTGCAGTATGCGGTGCAGCCTTCGCCGGATGGGCTGGCGCAGGCTTTCATCATCGGCCGCGACTTCATTGGCAATGATCCGTCCACGCTGATTCTGGGCGACAACATCTTCCATGGCCACGACCTGGTCAGCCAGCTCACGCGTTCCGCCAAGCAACAGGAAGGTGCGACCGTCTTCGCATATCACGTGCATGACCCGGAGCGTTATGGCGTAGTGGAGTTTGACGAGAATTTTCGCGCGCTGTCGCTGGAAGAGAAGCCGGCCAAGCCGCGTTCCCACTATGCAGTGACCGGCCTGTACTTCTACGACAACCAGGTCTGTAACATTGCTGCCGATATCAAGCCTTCGGCGCGTGGCGAACTGGAGATCACCGACGTCAACAAGCGTTATCTGGAGATGACGCAGCTGGAAGTGGAGATCATGGGCCGCGGTTATGCATGGCTGGATACCGGCACGCACGACTCGCTGCTGGAGGCCGCCAGCTTCATCGCCACGTTGCAGAACCGGCAGGGGCTGATGGTGGCGTGCCCGGAGGAAATTGCCTACCGCAGCAAGTGGATTGATGCGGAGCAGGTAGCCGCGCTGGCGGCGCCGCTGGCGAAGAATGGTTACGGCAAGTATCTGCAGCAGATTATTTCGGAAGCGATCAAATGAGTCTTACCGTCATTCCTACTGCACTGCCGGAAGTCTTGATCATCGAGCCAAAAGTCTTTGGCGACGCACGAGGCTTCTTTTTCGAGAGCTACAACGAGCGAGCGTTCGAAGAGGCAACTGGAATCAAACGCAGCTTCGTCCAGGACAACCACTCGCGCTCGGCGCGCAATGTGCTACGCGGCTTGCACTATCAGATCCAGAATCCGCAGGGCAAGCTGGTGCGTGTGACAGCCGGTGAGGTATTTGATGTGGCTGTGGATATCCGCCGGAGCTCCCCCAATTTTGGAAAATGGGTCGGCGTCAGCCTGTCGGCAGAGAACAAGCGCCAGCTCTGGATCCCGGAGGGATTCGCGCACGGTTTCCTGGTGGTTTCAGACTCGGCGGAGTTTCTCTATAAGACGACTGACTACTATGCGCCGGAATTCGAGCGGAGCCTGCTTTGGAATGATCCGGACATTGGTATCCAGTGGCCGCTTGACGTTACCCCGCTGCTTGCAGCGAAGGACCAGGCCGCGAGCCCGCTGAGCCACGCCGAAGTGTTCGCTTGAGGCAGGTGACTGAGAAGAGGGGGCGGCAGGTTAGTGAAAGGGCATTCAGGAGTGCATATGCAGTGTGATCTATCTGTTCTGATTCCGTTCAAAGACAAGGCGGAAATGACACTGCAGTGTGTCGACTCGCTGTACAGTTTTGGCCCGGGCTGCCGGGAGGTTCTGCTGGTCAGCAATAATTCCTGCAAGTCTGAACTCGACGCAGTCAGGGCTGGATTGGCAAAGTACGACAATGCCAGCGTGCTTGTGTACGACGAGCCGTTCAACTACCAGAAACTGAACAACTGGGCAGTCGATCATTCGAGCGGCAGTGATCTGCTCTTCCTGAACAACGATACCGAACTGGTAGAGCGATCCAGGGGACTGCTGGAAACCATGGTCACGCGAGCCCATGACCCGGCGGTGGGCGCTGTGGGCTGTGTACTGCTGTACGGTGATGCCAAGACGATCCAGCATGGCGGCGTGTATCTGGTGTCGGGCGGGCTTGCCGATCATCTTTTTGTCGGCCAACGCCTGTCAGATGTCGTCAAGCGCTGCGCCGATGGGTCACTACACCCGGACATTCGCAGCGAAGTTGGCCTGAGTGCGGTGACCGGCGCGGTAACCGTCGTGCAACGGGACAAGTTCGCGGCCGTGGGTGGATTTGACGAGAGATTCATCATTTGCGGCGGCGACGTGGACCTGTGCATCCGACTGGAGAAGGCCGGTTACGCAACCGTGATGGCGGGTGCCGATTCTGGTTTCATCCTTCACAAGGAGAGCCAGTCGCGGGCGCATAAGCCAATCCCCTATAACGATTTCTACCGCTCGTACCTGTCATACCTGGAAAGCTATGACCCGGAAAGAGGGGATCGCTTCGTCCACGTAGATTCAAAGATTTCTCATCAATGAGCAAAAAGACATTCCTGCTGCGTGTCGTACGACGCCTGGTTTTTATCGGCCGTAAAGGGCTGCACAAGCTCTATCAGGCGGCGTCCGAGACGGAGCATCGCCTGAGTGCCGTGATCGAGGGACGCCCTGTGGTGGCAGGGGACAAGAGCGTCACCCGAGCCAGGCAATTTGCCGAGGTCTACTACTCGGCCAATCCCTCCGTGACCCCCGTAATGCCCGCCCTGCCGCAGGCCGGGCGCCGGCCAGCCGTGGTAGTCCTGGTGCCGACGCTATCGGATTCTTCGCTGTTCGGCGGCATTGCTACAGCATTGATCTTTGGCGCGCTGCTGAGCCAGAAGACTTCGCGGGGCCTGCGCATTGTGCAGACGGTAGTGAATGGCAAGGCTACGCGGCTGCAGGGGCTGTTCGATAAATACAACATCAGTATCGATGCTTCTGCCATTGAAGTTCTGAGTGTCGCCGAGCGTCGCCATAACTACTATGGCTATCTGGACCTGCATCCTGCCGACCAGCTTGTCGTCAGTGCCTGGTGGGACGCGGCACTCGCCGCCGAATTTCCGCTGCGCCGCAAGTTCATCTACCTTGTGCAGGACTACGAGCCGATCTTCTATGCGAATAGTGATGCGCGCCTGCTTGCAGAGCAAAGTTACCAGTCCGCCAACTTTGTCGCGGTCTGCAATACCGAGTTGATGGCGCAGTGCATCACCGAAAGCGGAATGCTTTCGCCCGATACGCCTGTCCTGCACTTCGAGCCCGCAGTGGCTCGCATGGCAGGCCGGCGCTCTCCTGGCTCGCCCGGCAAGGCAAAGCGGACGCTATTTTTCTACGGTCGCCCCAACGTCGAGAGGAACCTGTTCCATTTCGGCTTGCGAATCCTTAACGAAGTCTTCGCGCGCAATCTGCTCAGCGGAGCTGAGTGGGATGTTGTGATGGCGGGCGAGACGACGGCTCCGAACATTCAGCTCGAGTCAGGCGTGGTCATTCGTAATCTGGGTAAGCTTTCGCTCGATGAGTACGACGAAGTCAAGTTGAAGACAGACGTCGCCTTGTCTCTGATGATGGCTCCCCATCCCAGCTACCCGCCTCTCGAACTGGCTTTGGCGGGGGCTGCGGTCGTTACTTCAAGATATGGTCCTAAGCAGGACCTGACCCGTTATTCCGAGAACATTCTTTGCGTGGCCCCGGACCTGGAGTCGATGATTGACGCCATCGTCCACGCAGCGCAAATGACTGAGGCGGAGCGGGTCCGCAATGCTGCGCGCACGGTCCTTCCGGTCGACTGGCAAAGCGCGTTCGCACGATGCCTTGATCAACTCGATCCGTTACTCGAAGGCAAGAGCCTCGCCGTGCCAGCTGCAAAGGCCGAGTCACCTATTGCGGCCACACCGACTTCATAAGTCTCTGGTGGCAAGGGGCACGGCTACCTGAGCTGCACGCAGCAGCAAGAGCTTCACTGCCGGGAATACCGGTAATTCCAACCCGAACTAACACGATCCGTCATTCAACGCATGCCTCCAGAATTTTCCGCCCTGGCATCGCTTTCGGGCACTAGGCCCGAAGGCAACCGCCTCGTCAGCGGGGTAGCCATGTGCACCTGCAATGGAGGCAGGTTTCTCATCCCGCAACTCGAATCCATCGTTGCTCAGACACGGAAGCCTGATCACATCGTGGTCAGCGACGATCTCTCGACCGATGATACGTGGACGAAGCTGCAGGACTGGGCGTCGGCGGTGCGAGCCGCGCACGGCATCCGCGTCACGCTCATCCAGAATGTTGTCAGGTTGGGGGTCACCAAGAATTTCGAGCAGGCGATTCGGGCGCTCGATACTGATATCGTGTTTCTGGCTGACCAGGATGATGTCTGGTTGCCGAACAAGATCGAACTGCTGCTTGCCCGCTTTGCGGATCCGGCGACGATGCTGGCACATTCCGATGCGACCCTGATCGACGAGAACGGCAAGGATCTAGGCAAATCCTTGTTCGAGGCATTGCGTTTGTCCGACCGTGAGAAGGAGTTGGTTCAGCGCCAACACTTTTTCGAGATCTATTGCCGCAGGAATCTCGTTACCGGTACCACTGCGGCGTTCCGCCGGGAATTGCTTGGCATGGCGCTGCCGTTTCCGGAAGACTGGATCCACGATGAGTGGCTTGCCGCTTGCGCGGCGGCCGAATCCAAAGTGGCCATGCTGACGGACAAGCTGACGCAGTATCGCCAGCATGGGACCAATGCGATCGGTGTACCTGTTACCGCCGTGTCGCGCCTGACTCTGTACGCGATGCGCGTCGCCCGTACCCCCCGCGACGAACACCTGCGGTATAAGTTGCGCCGCCTGGATGCCTTGCGCGAGCGGGTGGTGAACGCGAATGCAGTCGACGGCGACAAGCTTGCGCTGCTTGACGAAGCGAGGGCTCATTTTGAGCGCCGCATACGATTCGGGCGTTCGCCCACCTCCCGGGTCACCAGCATCCTGCGGGAATACAAGGCGAGCGGATATCATCGGTTCGCCGATGGCTTCGCGGGGATGGTGCGTGATGTCATCCACCTCTGAGGAGGCGCGCATGCTCGCCTCCCCCCTCCGGGGCCCGCGCCTGACCGTGTCGGTGGTCAGTCATGGCCAGGGACAACTGCTGGCGCCTTTACTGTTGCAATTGCAAGAGGCGTCCGCTTTGCTGCCGATGCAGGTCATCGTCACGCTCAATCTGCCAGAGGCTGCGCCGCTTATCGATGAGGACGACAATTTCCGGCTCACCTTGATCGTCAACAAGTCGCCGCAAGGGTTCGCAGAAAACCACAACGCTGCCTTTCGCCATGCGTCTGCCCCATTTTTCTGCGTGATGAATCCGGACGTCAGGATAGAGCCTGAAAGCTTGCTGCCCTTGCTCGATTGTGTGGAACACCTGCCGGGCGTCGCAGGTCCGCGCGTACTGGCGCCGGATGGCGATGTCGAGGACAGTGCGAGGCGCGTTCCATCCGTACTTCGGCTGGTGGGACGGCGCTGGCGCAGGCGATCGACCCCGGACTATTCGACCAGACGGATGATCCAGCGGGTGGATTGGATGGCAGGCATGTGCCTGGTTTTCCAGGCGCAGACATTCCGGGATATCGGCGGGTTCGATGAACGTTTTCATATGTACTGCGAAGACGTCGACATATGCCTGAAAATACATCTTGCTGGCGGTCACGTTTCGTGGGTGCAGGATTCCGTCATCGTCCATGATGCGCAACGCACCAGCCACCGCAACTGGCGATACCTCGCTTGGCACATTACCAGCCTGATGCGCCTGTTTGGGTCGAGTACATACTGGCGCTACAGGCTCTCCGGCTCAGGTCACGATAAGAAGGCCATGCATGTTTGATTTCTTCTGGGTACCGTCCTTCGTGTTCCTCGTGAGCGTGTTGGGCATTGTGATGCTGCGGCCCGTGGCCAGGACGATAGGACTGGTCGATCGCCCCGATGCGCGTAAGCGGCATTTGGGCGACGTGCCGCTCGTGGGCGGCATTGCAATTACGCTGGCCGTGTGGACCGGTGCGCTACTGTTTATGCGAACCCAGGGCTACTACGTTGCGTTGCTGGCAGGCCTCACGGTGCTGGCCTTGGTCGGCATGCTGGATGATCTCAAGGGGATGTCGCCCCTGGCGAAACTGGTCGTGCAACTGCTCGCCGCCATCCTGATGACCTCCTGGGGCGGCGTCTATCTTTCCTCACTTGGCGACCTGTTCGGCCGTCGCGAGATCGAGCTGGCCAACTGGGGCATACCGCTGACGCTTTTTGCGGTGGTGGCCGTGGTTAATGCCATGAATATGTGTGATGGCATGGACGGCCTCGCAGGCGGGCTTGCGTTCTTTATCTTTGGATGGCTGGCGTTTGTCGCCGGGGAGCTGGGAAACAACGCGGCGCAACGAATCTGCGTCATCTTCTGCGGTGCGATTCTCGGTTTCCTGGTGTTCAACATGCGCAATCCGCTGCGGGGCAAACGGCAGGTCTTCCTTGGCGATGCGGGCAGCCTTATGCTCGGCTTCGGCATAGTCTGGTTTGCGGTGGAACTGTCGCAACCGGTCTACAATTCCGGCCGCAGCGCGCCGCCCGTGATCATGCTTTGGATCGCAGGATTCTTGCTGATCGACCTGCTTGCCGTGGTGATCCGGCGCGCACTCCAGGGCAAGAATCCGCTTTCCGCCGACCGGACCCATCTGCATCACATTTTGCTCAGGCTGGATCTTGGCCATGGCTCTATCGTGTGGATCCTGCTGCTCAGCAACGCGCTGATGGGAATGGTCGGTGTAATTGGGTGGAAAATGGGCGTTTCGGAGCAGGTGCTGTTCCTGACGTTCCTTGCGGTAACGGCAGTCCATTTGCTGGTAATGCGCAATGCATGGCGCTTTATCCGTTTCGGACGCCGTGTGTTGAAAGTGCGGAGACTGAAGCGTGGCTGAAGGAGGCGCCGTTTGCGCTGACCCCGGCGACGCCCGCGTGCTCCCGGTCATATTCATCGGAGCATTCTCGCCGCCTGCTGAAAGGCTGTCCGCAGCGGCTTACCTTTGCTGAAGTACCTTTTATGTTATCGATTGCTATCACAGACCTCAGAGCCAGCCTTTCATCGTGGCGCCTCTGGTCCTTGCTTGGATGGATTGAAATCCGTCAACGTTATGCTCGCTCGGCCGTGGGACCGTTCTGGCTGACTATCAGTATGGCGGTGATGATCGCCTCGATCGGCGCCGTGTACGGCACCCTGTTCGGCCAGGAGCTGCGCGAATATCTGCCGTTCCTGAGCGTCGGGCTGGTCATGTGGTTTCTGCTCGCCCAGATTGTCAATGAGGGATCGACGGTCTACATCCACAGCGCGCATTACATTAGGCAGGCGGCAACGCCGAAGCTTCTTTATGTGCTACAGGTGGTCTGGCGCAATCTGATCATCCTCGCCCACAATTTCGTCATCGTGATTGCGCTGCTGGCGATTTTTGGTGTGAAGAACTGGGCAGTTCTGCCCCTGTTCATACCGGCGTTCATTCTGTTTGTCCTCAATGCGATGTGGATGGCAATGATCTCGGGTCTTCTTTCCGCCCGATTCCGCGACCTGCCGCAGATTATTGCGTCCCTGTTCCAGGTGGCGTTCTACGTCACGCCGATCATGTACCGGCCGGATTCGCTCGTCAGATTCTCCTGGATCGTCAATCTCAACCCGTTGTCCTATCTGTTGCACCTGGTACGGGGGCCGCTGATGGGCGAGGTACCCACGCTGCTGACCTGGGGAGTCAGCGCCGGCATGGCTGCGATTGGCTGGACCGCGGCCATGTGGCTGACCGGTCGCTACCTCAAACGTATCCCGTATTGGGTCTGACGGAAAGGAATTGAAGCATGGCGTACATTGAACTGCGGAATGTCGGCCTGGAGTTGCCGATCTATGATGTGCAGGGGCGGTCTCTGAAGAAGCGAGTCCTTCGCCTTGGGCGCAAAAACAAGCTCGCGGAGGAAGCGAACGGCGTGGTGGTGGTGAAGGCGCTGGACGGAATCGATCTGCGCCTGGAGGCTGGCGATCGCATCGGTCTGATCGGACACAACGGCGCCGGCAAGTCGACCCTGCTGCGTCTGCTCGCCGGCATCTATGCCCCGACTTCGGGAACCTATGAACGGCAAGGAAAGGCCGTGCCGCTGCTGGATATCAGCCTCGGCATGGACGAGAACTCGACGGGTTACCAGAACATCCGGCTGCGGGGCCTCCTGCTCGGGATGAGCGATGAAGAGGTGCGCAGGAAGGAAAGGGACATTGCCGAGTTTGCCGACCTTGGCGATGCGCTCGACCTGCCGTTGCGGACCTATTCCAGCGGCATGCGCATGCGGTTGGCGTTCGCTGTGTCGACGGCAATTGATGCGGATATCCTGTTGCTGGATGAGGTGATCGGCGTCGGCGATGCCTCTTTTCAGGATAAGGCGAACGAACGGTTGCATGACTTGCACAACCGTGCACAGATCGTCGTGTTGGCGATACACTCCAACGAAGTGATCCGCCGGATGTGCAACAAGGTGGTCTGGCTTGAGCACGGGCGAATTCGAATGGCCGGCACGGTCGAGGAAGTGCTGCCAGTTTACGAGGCACACCACTGATCGCGAGGTTGGGCCGGAGGCAGGACGCGATGCCACTGGCTTGCGGCCCCGTGCGGCCACCCTGCACACGGACAGTCCCATACTTAAGAGCGGAATGTAGAAGCGGGTCATGACAGTTGATATCTCGTGCGTAGTCACCTTTCATGCGGAAGGCCTGCTTGCCCACAAGACCTTGGCAAGTATCGCCCGGGCGATCCGCTTCGCCAGCGATGCCAGCATCAAGGTTGAATTGCTGGTAGTGGCTGACCGGGCGAATCAGGAAACCGTAAGCTACCTTGAGCGATGCAAATGGCTGCCCGCTGGAACCCGGATTCTGCATACGCAGCATGGCGATCCCGGATTGGCGCGCAATGAGGGGATTCAGGCCGCATGCGGCGAATATGTCGCGATCCTGGATGGCGACGATCTCTATTCGCAAGACTGGTTGCTTGAGGCGCTGCGCCTTAATCGCTCCAATCCCTCCTTTGTCGTTCATCCCGAGTACAACATCTATTTTGGCGCTAAGCGCTGGATTTCGCGGCATCCAGATCAGCGCGATGCTGGCTTCCGCTCTTGGCAACTACTGACTGAGAACGCTTGGACCGCACTAAGTTTTGCACGCCGGGAAATCTTCCTTACCCAACCCTACGCGCCTACACCAGCGTCGGCCGGTTTCGGATATGAGGATTGGCATTGGAACTGTGATGCTATTGCAGCAGGTCTTGTCCACGTGGTAGCTCCTGGTACTGCGCATTTCATCCGCTTGAAGTCATATGGGAGCCGTAATGCCGAAGCTCTCGAACAGGGTAAGGTGCTTCGCCACTCGTCGCTCTTCGACAGTGAACAGTTGATGGCTCTCAATCGGCCGCTCAATCTGCCGGTTGCATCGCAGGCGTCTGGGGCGGCGGACAAAGACTGGGACGAAGATGCCTATCTGACAGTGCACGCGGACGTGCGGGCCGCGGTCCGCAGTCGAGCATTCCGTTCCGGCAAACTCCACTGGGAAAGGTTCGGGCGCGCCGAAGGCCGGCTACTGCCGACGTCCGAACAACGGCCGGTCGTCCATGCGTGGAACGAAGAGGCATACCTGGCTTGCAACGAGGATGTGAGGGACTCTGTAAGCCGGGGGCTGTTCGAGTCAGGTCTCCAGCATTGGCTGCGCTATGGGCAGGCGGAGGGCCGCGAGTTGCGCGAGCGACCCCTTCCATCCGAGATTGTGAGCGAGATGCTTGCGCTCGCCGGCTATGAACTGCAACTGTTTCCCTCGAGTCAGTTCTTTAAGGGTGCCTCGCGCCACACTTACCGGCCATCCTCGTCCCTTGGCGAAGCATACGGCTCTATGCTGCATGCAATTGGGGAGGGCGAAGTAACCCATGTTTTCCTGCTGCCTTGGCTGAAGCGAGGTGGCGCTGATCTTGTGGCACTGCAACATATCACTTACCTCGTGAGGGAGTTTGGTGCGAAAGTGCTCCTAATTTCAACGGAAAATTCGGATTCGCCGTGGTTGTCTCGCCTTCCGGAGCAGGTGCGAGTGATTGACTTCGGCAGATTCGCTCCCCTCCTAAATGCTGAGGCGCTGAGGCTCTTGCTGATGCGACTCCTGCTTAGGTTGGCCCCGCAGGTAATTCACAATATTAACAGTCCCATTGGTTGGGACATCTATGCGCGGTACGGACGTGCCCTATCCCAAGGATCCGGGCTATATGCCTCGTTGTTTGGTTTCGACTACACGGACGAACAGGAACCATATGGCTATGGAGGCGCTCTGGAACTGTCATATCGCTATCTCGCGAAAGTAATGACAGATACCGATACATTCGTCGAGCGGCTGATTGACATGTATGGCTTCGAGCGCGAATTGTTCCAGCGTCTTCGCTATCCACAGGTCCCAAATCGCCGCTTCCTCTTCGACAGCGCGCGCCCAGCGCGCATCTTGTGGGCTGGCCGGTTCGATCGCGAGAAGCGGCCGGATTTGTTGCTAGCCATCGCGAAGCGGCTACCGGAATGCCACTTCGACGTGTATGGCGAGCCGACGCTTTCCACACCGCCGGAGATTCTGGCGATTCGGGACGAGCTAGCAGCGATGAGAAATGTGTCTGTACTGGGCGCCTACGGGGGGTTCGAGAACCTGCCGGCTGCCAACTATGCCTTGCTGCTCTACACGACGCAGTGGGATGGCTTGCCCAATGTCATCCTCGAAGCCCAGGCGTCGGGGTTGCCGGTACTGGCCCCTGATGTCGGCGGGATTAGCGAGGTGATCCCGGCTGAGAGTGGATTTTTGCTCGAACGGTTCGATGACATTGAGGGCTACGTGCGCCGCATAAAGGGGCTGCTACGCTTACCGGAGCAGCTCTTGTCGGAGCGAAAACGTGCACTCGCTATGATCGAGGACATGCACTGCCCGGAGCAGTTCAGAAACGCACTCTCACAAACCGAGCAGTATGTGCAAGCGAGCGCGCCTCAAGGATTGTAACTGCCCATACATGCCCGAAGCAGGACCTTCAGCACCGAAAGGTTACCTCTTACACTGCTAATTTTTGTCGGTACTTCGCCCTTGGGGTAGCGCCTCGTCGTTGGGAGTTCTACGCAACGGTGGCCGAGTCTTGGTACGCGGTATGAGAGGTAGGCAAGTAGCTCATATGTGGCGAAGATATTTCTAAAAGGCGCCACCCTTGGGTCGAGCAAGACCTTCTTGCTGTACGCTCGGAATCCTTGGGTGGTATCTGTCCAGCGGAAGCCAGATGAAACGCTCAACAATGGTGCATGGATAAGGCGTATAGCAAAATCACGAGACTTCGGCGTATTTTCGGCAATACCTCCCGGCACATAGCGAGAGGCCTGGACGAAGTCATAACCTTGCTCCAGGGCTTCAATAAAACGTGGTATGGCTTCAGGGTCATCCTTATCATTTCCGTCGATCGTAATGATTCCCTCGTAGCCTTGGTCCATCGCAAAGGCGTAAGCGCAACGCAACTGTGCGCTCAGTCTTCCCGGCCCGGTCTTCAGCAGTAAGCCCCGTACACCTGTCTTCTCAAGAAAGTCGAATGCAAGGGAATCGTCTGAACTTCCGCCATCCACAATGATGATGTCGGCGATTGCTTCAATTTTCAAACTCGCCATCCGATCGAGTAGGTTCCGAATACGGTCGCCCTCATTAATGACTGGAATCGCTACACACCATCGATGGCTGCGCCCGAGAAACATCAGTGACTCAAAGTTAGGTACCTGCCATTTGGCTCGTGCTTCGGGAGAGATATGCAAGGTCATGATCGATTGTCTATTGTCCGTTAGCCAACGCGTATTGTGATCAATGCGACGCCTGCGATGACCAGTAGAATGCCTGCGCCGGTAGTCCACTGGAATGGCTCGCGGAAAATAAAAAGCGAGCACAGCGCTACCGATCCGATTGCGCCGGCGGTGAGAACCGGATGAGCGACATTAAGCGGTAGGCGGGAGAGCGCTGCTGCGTAAAGAAGAAATGCGGCACCATAGAGCGAGAGGCCCGCCCAGAATGGCCAGTTAGCAAGTGCCGCCATCGGCTCGCTGAGGCTAGGAAACCGGCGCGGTGGCAGCATCGCAATCTTCACAAGAACACTGGCCGATGCGTTGGAGATAATTCCCAATGCGAGGATCAACCACTTCATGCGGGATTTCCTCTAATTTCGCGATATTGTGCGACGGCAAAGTCAAGCGCTCGGTCCACTGCCAACAACGCCGGCTCGCGTTTTGAAATAACCATTTCGACAGCTACTATCTGATTCGGCATAACAGAGCGCAGGGCAGCTGCAGCACTAGCATGATCTGAGTGGCCATCACCCAGTGTTACAAGATCGGGCTCGCTGGCGTGTACATGCCCGATTAGTTGCGAATGGGTCTCGACGACCTCTTGAGCGTCTTCACCGTTTATTGCGACGGCACCGGTATCGAACTGCATACGGATAGCTGGATGTCCTACCGCCGCGACGACCGAGGCTGTCTCGTCGCTATTTGTCATGAAATTTGCTCCATAGCGCGGCGGATTGGGCTCGAGACAAACGGTCACTCCATATGTGCTCGCGATTTGGCCAAGTCGGTAGAAAAATGCCACTGCTATCTCATGGGCCATTGCATCGGATAAGCCAGAACGATCACGATTCTTGGGCGACCCAAACACAAGTCTCGTTGCGCCAAGCTCGGCAGCGATACGACATACAGAAATCAAATGATTCATCATGCCGGCCCGTGACTCCGTTGAGCCGAAAACGTTAAGGCCTGTTGTACCGAACAGCAGGGCCTGCATGCCTACAATGCCTATGCCCCGACTCTCCCACCATCGGCGCACAATGGCTATTTCGTCAGTGGTGGCCGCCGTTGGATGAGGGAAGTATTTCCCTGGCGCGATATCGATTGCATCAACGCCGTGCTTCTGAAGCAATGCAACAACGTGTGCATCGTCTGCAACTTCCCATGCAATATTGGAGATCGAGATTCTCATGACTCGTCTAAAGGTCGGTTTCATTCACTTTGCAGCGGCTCGGATTGCGCGTACGCGCGTATGGCCTGAAGCGTTTCACGTCGACTGTACTGATAATAGCCGTGACCACCGAAGAGGCTCGCGTATTTCGTCCTGAAGTCATAATTTGAGACAGCACCGGTCAATGCATGCTCGAAGTGCTTGCCAAATCCTTGACTCGCAACGTCGAAGACGCTGACCGGCTCTGCGGTCAAATGAACGAGGCTGAGACCGGCAGAGATCGCCGTCTGAATGTCCGCCCACAGGTTCACCATGGGGTAAAATTGGAAAACTCCGCGGCTATCAATCGCCTGGACATTGTTATTGTTGAGAAGGTCAAAAATAACATTCTTGCGCAGACCGGGACCAACGAGCCCGGGAAGCCTCACTATCAGGTGCCGAGGGAATTTCTCTTCAATGAACCTCTCGAGCAGTCTGCGATGCAGGCCATAGGGATGTAGCTCTTCTTCGTCGATAGGGGTGGCTTCGTCGACATTCCGCGGGGTCTTGAAAACATCGACGGTGCTGACCAGGACAAACTGTTCGCATTGCACGGTACGGAGCTGCGTGATCAGGCTTTCCACCTTTTGACGATCCTGCATGGGGTCGCGATTCGCGATCCATTTCTGCGCTGGCGCGCCAGCGCAGACCAACAGCCTATATCGCTTTCCCCCGATGGCTCCGATATTTGAGGATCGATACAGGTCGTCAAAGTGCGTCTGGCGCATAAGTGTGCTGCCGACGTAGCCTGAGTGACCGATGAGTGCGGTTTTGATATTTATCATGTCCTAATAGTCCAGTTCATTTGCTGCTCGCAGCCAAGCGACGGCCCTGATAACCAGGATACGAACACCATTGTAAGTGACGAAAAGGCATGCTGCCACGAATCCAAAGTACCAGAGTGCATAATTAAGGTGCGTATGGATGAAGGAGTGGCCCTTTGCAAGAATGAACCAACTCAATGGCCCTAATGCGAATGCCAAGAGAACACCCAGGTCACGAAATCGACTCAAATGCTTTGAAGAGAATTTATAGATTACTGTGGCCACAGACGTTGCCACCAGCAGTACAAAATACTTCCCGCTGACCCCTTTGATTACCTCTGTGTCCCAATCAACTAGATAGATCTTTACAACCTGCCATGGGCTCGCCAAGAGCGATTGGGCGAAAGCTGGTGGAAAAGACGCAGGATCGGCATACGTTCGCCTCTTCACGTCCTGCTCATAAATCGCAGCCAGACCTTTAAGTATGGTGTCTCCACGCATACCAGCATGCAATAGTAAGGCAGTCATGAATCCGAGCACACCAACTATGCATACCAGAAGGAATTCTTTTAAGGCCTGTGTCTTGTCGGTGCGAGATTTGGAGGCAATTAATGTGAATCCGAAGGTTGAGGCAGCAAATAGGATAACGGACGAAATGTACTCGTATCCAGATAAGCATTTGATCACAAACGAAAGATACAATAGTGCAAGAAGCGCAACTCGGACGATCGGTTTCGTTGTCAAATGGTACATTGCCGCAATCAATGCCGGGAGAAACCATGTAAAAGGAACCCAATAGAGATTCCTTGCGTAAGATGTCATCCAGGGTGAGAGAATCACTGATGCGAAGAACAGAATGGAGAATTCGAAACTCACTATTCGCGCATAACAGAAGGCAAGTCCAGTGATAATCAATGCCAATAATGCAACATTAAGCTTGTAAAGATCCCGGATTTCGAACGCGGCCGTATTATGAAGAGCCGAGAATAACTTGCCCTGTAAGCCGTACTGGCTGACGTAGGGGTAGGCAGCCAGAATGTTATGAGGTGCCGGGTGACCTGAGATCTTAATGCGATTCGGGAAGCCGATCGCTGCGCCATCGATCTTTGGGCCGAGCAACTTGACATTCACATACTGGCCTTCATCCTCCACGCTCTCGACCCTGCGATCGATTCCATCCCCAACGGTTATCGTGTGGCCAACATATTTCTTGATTCCTTTCTGACTCGCTGGAACGACCAAGCCTGCCGAGGAACGCAGGAAACCATGAATCCAGTTGTTATCGCTGAGATCCAGGGTGGAGATTTCCAGGTCTGGCAGGGGACTGTCATCTAGCAATTCGTATGCTTGATAGACGTGGGCCGGGTCATAGCTGAATTCGCCGACAGTGACATAACTAAGGTTGGCTCCGTGCGCAATCTTCAGGCCAGCCTTGTCCGCAATTATCTTTCCTAGCACTAGCGACTCGGAATCGTGTTGGAAATCGTTGAAGTATTTCGGTGGGGCGATCGATAGAGTATTCTTATAGAAGACAAAAAAGCATAGCAGGACGCCACCTAACCATAGGTGGAGATTGCTTATATGCCTCCGCTCAAAGAGTTTCGGCATCTAATTTCTCCAGCACGTCGTAAATATTGTCGATTTTTCCACCGAGGATGGAATAACATCCAGGCAAGTTCGGGTGCGCCTCGAACAGTATCGGTCGGCCGTCGTCGACTTCGTTTTTCACAAGCACCGTTTTCACCTCGAACAGAGAGTCTACATACTTGGCTTCTTGTATGGCCGGTAGGTAGCGGGCTACATCCCTAACCATACGGTCCACGCGAGTATCATGGCGGTATTCATCCATGCGTTGGTAGGGATCGACACTAGGTTGATCTTCCCATGAAAGATGAGGCGTGTATCGTACGTGCGAAAACGTATGGAGGTCCCGAGCCGGAAAGGGCATGATGGAGAAGAACGGGCCGTCCATCACGGTAATGCCCATCTTGGATAGGGCCGGTGGCGGCTTGATCAGCGCCATTTCTGTGATCTCATGCTTCAATGACGCATTCGTGCCTGGAAAGTCGCCCCCAATTCGATTGAGGCCACTATAGGTACAGTTAAAGATCCGTCGTGTGAGCACAGTCTGTTCCGAATTGCCGTGCCTGAGGCTGACCGCTAACATGCCATTTCTTGCCTTGACGATATCGATCACCTTTGTTTGGAATCGTACATCAATGCCACAGTTTTTTAGTTCCCCTTGCCCCCAAGCCGCTAGTTTGGTGGAATCAAATGCGTATTCCTCTACCAGAAACACACTTTCGATAAGCCTCGGTTCAAAAAGTGAGTGCAGCGACGTATCGGCCAATTGGATGCGTGCGCCAATTTGATGACAAAAGCGCTCGAACTGCCTTGCGTTGACTTTGGAGTTACGGCGGGCAATAGCGTATAGTTTGGTGAAATCCTGTTTCACCGCATCTGGCCAGTCGCGAACAAAGTGCGGCAAATTGATCCGGCTGCGATACGCTGTGGTGAAGCTGCGAGGGTAGTGATATCCGTTATGCACCCGCGCTTGATTACTGTATGAGGCACGCGTCATTAGGGACGCCTCTTGCTCTATCAGCGCTATGGAACCCATGCCGCGGTGCCGATTAAGGTAGATCGCGATAGTGCAGCCGTAGAAGCCCCCGCCGATAACAAGAGCATCTAAGCCAGAATCATTAGTTAGCATCGGCACGTCCTGGCGCCCTGAAATTACTGGCTCTTTCTTGTGCCACCGACTCCTCAATATTGAGTCGTTCATATTTAGTCATGCGTGCGCTGTTAAACTCTTGCGCTACGTGGTAGAGCGGCCCCTCGTTGCTTAGTCTCGACATGTGTAATATGTATTCTCCAAGCACAAGTAATACCAGAGAAATCAGAAAGAACATGCCCGACTGCTGCAGTGACAAAGTGACCCATCCCGGCGCAACGTCCGCCTTGAAGACCCCAATCGCGATGACGTATGCGGAGTAAAGCAGGTTTGACATCGCACCGAGGAGCGAAAGCGATGTCACTAATCGCATCGGCCCGCGTGTGCTAGAAACAAGGAGGCGCATTCCCCTATCGAAGCTTTCGCCGAGGTGCTTCGTTTGATTTGCCTTTGGACTAGAACTGTAGATTAGGTTTGCCCGTGCAAAGCCGCCGGTTACCGGTAAATGTCGGTAAGTCATCGAGGGCATCGGATGCTGCAATATGAAATTGATCACGCGTTTGCTAAGCACTCGATAAGGTGGCGCTTCCTTTGCCAGATGAACGTCGTTAAAGGTCTTGTATAGTGCGTTGAACGCAGAGAAACAGGCTCGGTATGCCATGCTCCGCTTGGGCTTTTGCGTATTCGTTGCAAAAACGACATCTGCGCCCTCGACGGCGGCTTCTAGCATGGAAGGCAAGAAGGTGACGTCATCGGCATTGGGATCGAGCACAGCCACGAAATCACCTAATGCGTTCTCGAGTCCGACCCAAGCCGCGGTATCCGAATCAACTTCCTTGGTTAGCGCATAGACTTGTAAATTGGGTAGTCCATTGACACTAGTCAATTCCTTAAGGACTGTGATGCTGTCGTCTTGCGAAGCGTTGTCAACTACAATTAGCTCGTAGTCAGCTGCGAGAGGCGCAATGCTGGCGCTTGCGTCAGCGAGTGCCTGAGGAAGTTCTTCGGCGCTATCACGAACGACGAAAACTACCGACAAGAAAACTGGAAAGAACGCCATCTAGCCCCCATAGCTGCCCATGGCAGCTATTAGTTGGAAAATCCCGTATTTTAACCGCGGAAGCAACATGACACCACCATTGCATGGCCCGGATTGGCTGCCGAGCGCGGCGCCGTTGACAGGCGCGTGCCAAATGTGGTTTTCGTCGCGGTGTTGGATCGACCATTTGGATGGTCGGACGAGATTTCTAGTCATTGCGGAATGCATGCAGGTCGGCCGTGTAGCACAGCCGGTCAACGCTATGTGGAGAGAGGCTCCGAATTACTACAGCGTTAGTGAATTTCGTCCGGTAGGTTCAAGAATGCCCTTTGATGCGGCCTGCACAGTTTGGCATGCCCAACAGCACGGAGGGCGGGGCTGCAAAGCCGGGGAGCTTTCCGCCTAAGGCGAAGCGTGGAGCGTCTTGATGGCGGCGAGTGGTCGCAATGATTAAGTTTGCCGAGCATATCCGGTGCAGATATCTGTACCGCGGTGCTTCTCACGCTAGAGCGCTCTCGGATACTCCCAGTCAGCTACTGCCAAATGCTCGCGGATAATTCAAGAAAAAGCTGCTATAACGGCTCACGAGCCACCTATTCGGCTGGTTTTTGGGTGATGCTTTTTTTTAACTCCTCAAAAGCATTCTCCCAATTCTTCGCCTGCGTCCTGTGCCACTGAGTAGTTTCAACTGATTCTCGATAGACATTTTCCCAATTCCTTGCTTGCGTCTTATGCCACTGAGCGCTTTCTGCGGCAGTGCAGTCGGAGTGCCATAATTGAATAAGGCGATTTATTAGACTTGTGCTGTATGCGTTCTGAAGCAGGAGTGGGAGTGCAAGTACCCGTTCTGGAGTTGATTGAAACGAGTGGATGACATTATATGAGAGATTGAGAATAATCTCGTCATTATTCAGATCATTGAGGTTGTTTTGCCTCATGATCTTAAATAGATGCTCTAATTTTGAAAATGTCATGGCGCTACGGGTCACGGCGCCTATATATGTCGAGCTGTACCCTTCTATTTCAGATTCAAATCCTAGGTGGAAGAGGTCGCCTGTATTGGATAGCAGCGCCTCTACACTCTGCACTGTTGGGTAATAAATATGTTCATAGGAACCATGAAGCCAATCTTTGTTATCACGTACTTCGGAGATAAGAGGTACCTCGAAAATTAGCGCGCCGTCGGGCTTGAGGGCGTCCACGCAAGCCGAAAATGCGCTGCGCAAGTCTAGAACATGCTCAAATGTTGCGATGGATGTGATGATATCGAACGAATTGCGGAAGTTCTGTTTGAATGCGTCGGTAAGCACATCGCTCGCGATTATTTGTACCCCATATTCTCTCGCGCGAGTAGCTGCCTGCGAATTCATTTCAATGCCATATCGCTCAAAGTTTGAGCCGAGCTTACGAAGCAGAAAGCCATCAGCACAGCCAACATCCAGCACGCGCCCACCGGTTACCAGGGCTTCGATCAAAAACTTTACCCATAACAGACTGTGCTCTGCTGTATAGGCGTAATCACTATAACCAAGCTCGCCACCGGATTCGCTGCCATAATAACCATCTTCATAGAAGGTGCTGGTATCCGTGGGTGGTGACTCAATTATGCCCATTCCACAATTTTCGCAAAACAGGACGCGTTTCCCATCTCCTCGCATTAGGATGCGGGAGACGCGGGAATGTGAGCATACGTTGCAAAGAAAATTCGCATTAGCGTCGTTTGTCATCATAAGGGCTCAGAATATCGGATCGGTCAATCCTTCCAAAGGAAATTAGCACTGGCCAATTTGCAGTTAGCTAAGGAACGGAAGTCGCGAGGTTCGTGATGTCAAGAAGGTTGGCATCGCTCTTGTGCTCAGTGCGCCGAAGTTGCGAATGCAGCTATCTGCGCAATATATTCGTGTTGTTTGTTTGGATCCAGAGGGATTAAAGTCATCACCAGCAGGAAAACGCCACATTGGTTCTCATAGCTTGATTGAGGGGGCGTTCGCGGACGCAAGTGCGCTAGGTGAGTCTGCGCGCCGTTGTGAGTCCGCAGAACTTCCGCCGCACGATGTCCGCAACCTCTGCAAGAGCACCTTGCCTATCGCCTGCGAATTTGATCTCAAAGAGTGGCACATGACATCCCTTGAGTGACGTCGGTGGCATCTGACGGACGACTTGCGGCGGTGGCGCCGACGCCGTATGTGTGCGAATATACTGCCCATTTTGTAGCCATGAGGATGTGATGGTAACAGGTCGCAAGTACCTTGTAACGGGCGCGGGTGGTTTTATCGGCAGCCACCTTGTGGAAGCGCTTGTCCGCCGTGGAGCCGATGTCACGGCCATGGTTCGCTATGGTTCGTCTTCGAGCTGGGGCCATCTAGAGACGGTCAGCGATGATGTAAAAGGGCAGTTCCGCGTCATCTCCGGCAACGTGGATGATGGCGACTTCGTTATGCATGCCATGCAGGGGATCGAGGTGGTGTGTCATCTAGCCGCGCTGATCGCCATTCCGTATTCGTACGTCGCGCCGCGCAGCTATGTGCGCACCAATGTCGAAGGTACGCTCAACGTGCTGGAGGCTGCTCGTCGCCTCTCAGTAAGCCGAGTTGTGCACACCAGTACCTCCGAAACTTATGGGACCGCACTGCGCGTGCCCATTGGCGAAGAGCATCCTCTGCAGGGCCAGTCGCCGTATTCGGCATCAAAGATCGGCGCCGACAAGATCGCCGAAAGCTACTATCGCTCCTTCGATACTGGCGTGGTGACGCTCCGTCCCTTTAACACTTACGGTCCGCGACAGTCTGCCCGCGCATTTATTCCTACCATTATTTCGCAGGCTCTAACGCGTGATGAGATTGAGCTCGGCTCGCTGACGCCGGAGCGCGACATGACTTTCGTGTCGGATACCGTGGAGGGCTTCATCGCCGCCTCGACCACTGAAGGCATCGAGGGGGAAACGATCAACCTCGGCACAGGCGAAACCTTTACCATCGGCCATTTCGCTGAGCGCATCCTCAGGCTAATGGGAGTGGATAAGCCGATCGTGCAAAGCGCAGTGCGCATGCGTCCGGACAAGAGCGAAGTGCTGAAGCTCGTGTCCGATAACTCCAAGGCGGCAAGGTTGATGGGCTGGTCGCCGGTGGTCAGTGTAGACGATGGCCTACTTCAGACTATCGAGTACGTGCGCCGCAACATCCATCTTTACAGACCGAACGTCTACAACGTGTAAGCCCGATTTGGCCGCACACGGTATGGAGAACACATGCAAGCAGTGATCATGGCCGGCGGGAAGGGCACTCGCCTTCAACCCTACACGGCACTCTTTCCTAAGCCGCTGATGCCGCTTGGCGACATGCCTGTGCTGGAGTTGCTACTGCATCAGCTGCGCGAAGCCGGAGTGACTGAGGTGTTCCTCGCGGTCAACCATCTCCATCACCTGATCCGCGCGTTTTGCGGAGATGGCTCGCGTTTTGGGTTGAAGGTGGAGTACAGCCTCGAGAACACTCCGCTGGGCACGGCGGGCCCATTGGGCAGCCTGATGGGGAACCTAGAGGGCGATTTCATCGTGACCAATGGCGATCTGCTAACTACGCTGGACATTCGGCGCATGATTGCTGAGCACCGGGCAACTGGTGCCGCCGCCACTGTGGGAACGTACGAGCGCGAAGTCAAGATCGACTTCGGCCTGTTGCAGACGGATGCCAATAATCGGCTGCTGGGATATCTCGAAAAGCCTGTGACTCGCCATCTTGTGAGCATGGGGATCTATGTACTGAGGCGCGACGCAGTCCAGTCGCATTTGAAGCCAGAGGTGTATCTGGACATGCCCGACTTGGCCAGGCTATTGGTTGCGGAAGGCAAGACCGTGCTTTGCCACAAGCAGGACAACAGCTTTTGGCTGGATATCGGTCGCCCCGATGACTACGCGCTGGCGCAGAAGATGTTTGATGAACAGCGCGAACTTTTCCTGAGGACTTGACTGATGCGAGTGCTGGTGACGGGAGCTAGCGGCTTTCTTGGGCGACATGTGGTAGCCCAACTTCGGGCTAGCGGCGCAGACGTCATTGCGCTTAGCCGGCAGCCCCGCGTCTCCATGCACGGAGAAGTCTGTACGACACTGATGCGACCTGACGACGCAGTTGAGGTTGTGCGTGTCGTTGAGCAGGCCGCACCACAGTTGATCCTGCATCTTGCGGGTCTCTCGAGCGCGACAACTGTTGCCGAACTATATGTGGCGAACGCTGTGTTTGCATCTCACTTGTTAGACGCTGCGGCGGCGTTGAAGCCATCGCCGACGGTGGTGCTGGCGGGAAGCGCGGCTGAGTATGGGCCGGTACAGGATGCTGAGCTTCCTGTCTCCGAATCGTATGCTTGCCGACCGGTATCGTCTTACGGCATCAGCAAGTACGCCCAGACCTTGCATGGCCTGGCCGCTGCTTCGCGGGGGTTGCCGGTGGTTGTCGCGCGGATCTTTAATCCCATCGGGCCGGGAATGTCGGCAACGCTTGCGCTGGGTAGCTTCGCTCGCCAAGTTGCGGGAATCGGTGACACGGGCGGGGTGCTTCGCACAGGTGATCTGGATGTCGAGCGAGATTTCATTGAGGCGGGTGAAGCTGCCCGTTTGCTGATCGGGCTGGGCGGCGTAGCCGGCGCTTCAGGAGAAGTGGTCAATATCTGCACCGGCCGCGGCTGGAATCTTGGCGATGTCACGCGTCGGCTTATCGAGCTATCTGGTGTCCCGATCCACCTGGAGTTTGACATCGCTCGCAAGGGTAACAGTACCTTTTCCCGCTTTTGTGGTGACCCGGCCAAGCTGAAGAGACTTGGTTTTGAACCCGCGCTCCCCGATATGGACGCGGTTCTGGCAGCCATGCTGGCCGATGCCCGGAGCCAACTCGACGTGGTTCCGGCTCCTTGATTCCCGCAAGGCGTACGAGGTTGGCAAAGAACCGCGGACTGCACAGCTCCGTCCATGACGGGATTCCTTCTACATCGGCATCGTAGTAGACAGCGAGTACACGTGAAACAGGTTGAGCAAAAGTCTCAGGGCAAAATGTCCCTGATCGAGGGGAACAAGCTGTTCTCGTCTGAACGCCGTACCACGTACGACACCGTCGATCCTGACGCAGCAGTGGAGGGCGAACTGCCCTTACAAGCGCCAGAGGCTATTGAGTTGCAGGGACGGCTTGAGGAAATCCGTGTACTGAAGGCCGAGCTCGAACTCTGCCGTAACGATGCCCGTCTGAACACAGCCCAGGCTGCGCGGGCCATTGCTCGTGAGATTGAACGTGCGGCAATGTTCGAGACACTGGCTGCCAAGGCCAATGCGAGGGCGGCTAGCGTCAATTCCCGCGTTGAGCAGGCCGAGGCAGCGCGAGCTGCCATTGAGCAGCATTTGCATGCGATTACCAATAGCACTGCTTGGCGTCTGACGTCGCCACTGCGGCGCTTCGGCACGCGCCATCCGTATATTGCGCGCCGTCTACGCCAAGTCCTGAAGCTGGTTTGGTGGAGTCTAAAGCTGAAGCTGTTTGCAAACCTACGTGAGGTTAGCCGCCGCCGAAAGGAGGCTGCCGCTGCCCAGGCGGCAGCGGTAGCCGCGAAGCTGCGCGCCCCGGCAGCATTGCTGCCCTCAGCCGGCATATTCGAGGGCGCAGCGGACAGCATCGATCTTGAGGAGTGGCCGGTTGATCGTCCGCTCGTTAGCATTGTCATCCCTTGCTTCAACTATGGGCACCTGGTTGCCGAAGCAATCGAGTCGGTAGAAATGCAGACGCTGAAGGATGTCGAAATTATCGTCGTGGAGGGAGGCTCGAGTTCTATCGCTTCGCGGCAACAGTTCGCAGAACTGGCCGAACGGGTCTCGTCTCGAGTGCGCATCCTGCTTCAAGACAAGCCTCATCGCGCGGGTGCCAATCGCAATTTCGGCATCAGTCACGCGCGCGGCAAGTACATCTGTTGCCTTGACGCGGACGATCGCCTTATGCCGACCTACGTGGAGAAGGCTGTTTTCCTCCTCGAGCATTATGGCTACGACGTCGTCTCGACAGGTCTACAGTTCTTTGGCGAGAGAAGCGATCGCTGGATTCCCCTGGAGCACCCGAATGTCGATGTGCTGATGGAATCCAATCAGGTGTTGACCTGTGCCGTATATCGGCGCCGGCTGTGGCACGAGGCAGGGGGGTATCGCGACTCGGATCCCGCTACCGGCCATGTCCATGAAGATTGGTTGTTTTGGACTCGCCTGGCCGCGCTGGGCGCCCGCTACATTAACATTACGGGCGAGCCGCTGCTGCTATATCGCAGTCATGGTGTCACACTCAGCAACAGCGACTCGGTGCTTGATATGGAAACGCAGCGCGCAGCAGTGCTCGCGTTCAACGCCGACGTGCTGACACCGGAAGCCATCCACAAAGCCCGGCATCGCGCCGAGACGGCGTACCGAGAACCTCGCCCATTACGCAATCTCGCACGTCGTCATATACCCGACGGACGGGCGCCCATACTGCTACTGGCCGTACCGTTTCTTGTCCTTGGCGGGGCGGAGCGGCTGCTGAGTGCGATCGTTACCCACTTGTCAAGATGCGGGTGGCGCGTAATTATTGTCAGCTCGATTCCGACCAACGAAGCAAACGGGGAAACCACTTCTTGGTTCGCGGAAGCGACCGATGAGATTTATCATCTGCCGCGTTTCCTTTCACCGGAACGCTGGCATGACTTTGTCGACTACCTGTTTGCCACCAGGAATATTCAGTTGCTTTGGATCGTAGGCAGTGCCTTTTTCTACGATCGTCTACCGGCACTGAAGATGTCATATCCCAATCTACGCGTAGTCGACCTGCTATTCAATACAGTGGGTCACACGGGTAATAATCGCCGCTACGCGAAGCTGATTGATCTCAATCTCGTGGAGAACAATGAGGTAAGGGAGTGGCTGCTGGCAGCCGGCGAGACGGCAGACAAAATCAAGGTCATTGAGAGCGGTGTGGACCTCATGGTGAACGCGCCTGGGCCAAAGGATGCCAGTTTGTTCGCTAAACACGATGTCGTGCCAGGCACGGTGGTCGTAGGTTTCTCCGGCCGATGGTCGTCCGAGAAGGACCCGCTTGGTTTCGTTGAAATCGCAAAGCGTGTGCCAGCCCATATGCCCGTGACTTTCATGATGACGGGTACAGGCCCCTTGGAAGCCGCGCTGCGCCAGGCTATTGATGATGCCCATTTTGCGCCTGGCCGCTTCGTCATGTGTGGATCTGTGCCGGACGTTGGCCCTTACCTGCGGCTGTATGACATGCTGGTGCTCCCGTCACGCCTTGATGGACGACCAAATGTCGTCATGGAGGCGCTGGCTAATGGTTGTCCGGTGTTGGCGTCGCGCGTCGGTGCGCTACCCGACATGCTTGAAGAAGGGTGTTCCGGCTTTTTATTCGAGCCAGGCGACTACGATGGGTTTGCCAAGAGCATTATGGAATTGTGCAGCGCTCCCCAGCGACTCGCAGATTTGAAGCGCGAGGCTCGCAGTTTCGCGGAGCGCCGACTAGACGTTAGACGCATGCTCGAAACATATGAGTACACGCTTAGGGAGCGCTTGCTGATTTCAGGGGCATGCTCGACTTGGGACGGTGGCCGAGTGAGCTAGATATGAACAGGCTGCGGGTCAGACGGGGTCACACACGTTCGTGTCTCGCAGCAATGAACCAGTTTTGGTGCCTGCCCCCGACGTACGCCGAATAATTCGAATGCTAGTCGAACCTGCCGCACGTGGGGAGCGCTGCCGATCCGACCTTCGGGTGTCCAGTCGGTAAGTTCCGGTGTGAGAGCCAATAGCAATGTGCCCTGGCATGTCACCGACCTGTCATTTCCCCCCAATTGGGAGAGCGGCGACAAAGGCAATACAGAGTACGCGCTTGCGCCACCCTAAGACTTAAGCTTTTTGAAACAGTAGGAACCTGGATGAGACATAATTGACACTCAAACCCGCCAGGCTTCCAATGGCGACCCCGATAATAGGGTGAGCTGCGACTCTCGTGCTAATCGATATGCTTACAGCGTAAGCCCCATAGTTGACAGCTCCTCCGCCGCACATTAGCAATAGATAGCTTAAGTACTCACGAAGCATCGACTGACCGGAATGTCGACCGCTAAACGTCATAGATCTGTTAATTATCCAGGTGATCGATGCGGCGCACAAAAATGAAGCGGCTCGACCCCAATAGAGACCGAGTTGAGCTTTAAGGAGATAGAGAACGCCAGCATCCACTAAGAAACCGAGGACGCCGACAAATGCGAAGCTGCAAATCTCGGTTGCGACTTTCTTCACTGGATTGACTTCCGCGTTGCCGGTATCGACAGGTAAATAAGTCTCTTATATTCATGGCGGCCCCGTGTAACGGTGTCCAGCACAAACCCGCACACGAATGAAAGCAGCCCCGAAAGCATAATGCCGGTGGACAGCACGGCCAGCGGCAAATGCGTCACCTTGCTGGTCTCGACATATTCGAGGATCACCGGTGTCGCGCAAAGAAGGGATAATAGTACAGATATGGTTCCAATCAGCCCGAAGAACGAAAAAGGGCGCTCGGTCATATAAAGCTTGATGATGGTTTTCAGAATCCTGAAGCCGTCGCGATACGTAGAAAGCTTGCTGGTGGAGCCTTCCGGCCGCTCGCCGTAATTGGTGCTGACCTCGCCATAAGGCATCCTGAGTTCCAGTGCGTGCACCGTGAGTTCTGTTTCAGTCTCGAACCCGACCGCCAGCGCGGGGAAGGACTTGGCGTAGCGCCGTGAGAATGCCCGGTATCCGGACAGCATATCGGTGAAGCGGCCATTGAAGATCCGCATAACAGTGCTCGTCAGCAGCCAGTTCCCGAAGCGGTGACCCTGACGATAGGCGCCCTTGCACTGATCGACGCGGCAGCCAACCACCATGTCGAGCCCCTCGTTGAGGAGCTTCGCTATCAGCTGAGGCGCGGCAGCGGCATCGTAGGTGGCGTCTCCGTCGGCCATCACATAAACGTCGGCTTCGACATCGGCGAAAATCCGGCGGACCACATTTCCCTTGCCTTGCAGCCCGACGTAGAACACCTCCGCTCCGGCATTTGCCGCGACCTCCGAAGTCCGGTCGGAAGAGTTGTTGTCGAACACGCAGATGCGCGCGTGCGGCAGCGTGGCCCGGAATGAGGAGACCACGCTGCCAATGGCGACCTCTTCGTTATAGCAGGGGAGCACAACAGCAATTTTGAGATCGGGCGGCACTGTGGAATACATGTTTGGCGGTTCCGACATCGGTCGGACGCATCAGTTACGGTTTGGCGTGGATTGGAAAGTGCGCGGAAGCGGTGCTGCTGTAATCGAACAAATGTCGGGGTACGCCGACATTGTCCGGGCCCAGTAATTTTGGCGTATCGGATGCTATCAAAGTGATATGGGAATACCGGTTGAATATGCCGTCCACTTCGCTGCCGGGAAGATTGGCGAAACATTGTCGCCACAAATCCAGGGCGGGTACCGGCGTGACATGCGAAGCGGATCGGTAACCCAGCCCGTTCAGCGTGGCGCCGGGAAAACCTTCAGCGGCGAGGACTCCGCCATTGGCCTGTGCCTGTTGAGAGAGCCGCTCCAGCACCACCGTATCGGGAAGGTTGAAAATTGGCCAGGCCGATTGCACCGGGTTGAACGGAAAGAACGTCACGGCGGCCCCAAGTGCCGCCAGGCCGGAAATGCTGGTCAGCGGATTCAGTCTGCGGGCCTTCTGCACCAGGATGCAGAGCACGACCGCGGGAACGATGTACAAGTCATTCCAGTACCTGGGGTGGTAGCCGTTTTTTGACGCCTTGAACAGCAGCCACGCGGCGACCACGACGCCGATGAAAACCAGTGCGCGCCTGGTTGACCAGGCCAGGCCCACGACGCGCACAACGGCCAGCGCGAACATCAGCAGCAGCACGCCGGCAGCGAACACCATTCGCTCGGGTTGGACGTGGTTCCAGAGCAATGGCTTGCCAAGGGCGGCCGGCACAGGAAGCATCATCCAAGCCGTTACTAACACCAGGGCGGCCAGAAAGATGGCCGGATGCATCCACTGGCGTTTCGCGGCAAGCGCAGTGCGCGCATTGCGGTAATCAAGGAAACACAGGCAAAGCACGACGAACCACGTTCCTGCTACGCCAATCTCGGAGATATTTGCTCCGATCAGGGAGTTGTATGACCGGTCGAACGTGCTTGCAGGAAAAAACTGCGAGAGCCAGCGCTCCACAGGCAGCGCCCCGCCCGAGAAGTTGCGCTGGCCCGGATAGAGGGTCTGCATGGTGCTCAGCAGGTAGTCCTTCAGGTAAAGGACCGCTGTCGCCGCAGCCAGCACCGCAGCGCCGGCAAGACCTGCCAGACGGGCCGGACGCCACCACTCCCGGCCGTAGCAGAGGAAGAAAACGGCCCCCACGAAGGCCAGCGATATGAACAGTGGCGGATAGAAATCGGTTACCAGCCAGCTTGCCGCCAGCCAATAGAAGAGAACCAGCCGCAGTGCGATCGGGGCCTCGATGAAGAGCACGGCCAGGGCGCCAGCGAACAGCGCGATGATTGGCCCTTTCTCATTCCACCAGAATTGCGAGAACCCGGTGAAATAGAGAGACAGCGCAAGCAGCAAGGATTGTGGCCGCGTCGCCCCGGCAACGCGGAACAGCTTGGCGTAGCCGACGATGAAGACCGCGAATATCGCAAACCAGTGAAACGAATACGCGTACGCCGCATTCACGAACGGGTACAGCCACATGGTCGGCTTGAACAGCAACCCCCAGTCCGCAATCGGCAGGCCATAGTTGATGCGCAGGTCCTCGCCATACAGAGATGTGGAATTGAAGCGTTGCAAGCCGTTGCGCACGGTGGCCTGGGTGAGCGGCGTGACCACCGACCACTCATCGCTGCGAATCGGGCGCGGCGTGCCAAAGTGCAGCCCGTCGCCCTTTGCGCCGATGCGTTCCAGCACCACGCCATACGAGGATGGCGACCAGGTATTGCCGACATAGATCAGGCCCAGCAGCAACAGCATGAAACCGACCAGGTGTTTTCGCATCAGCGCGGATAAACGCATATTTGGCTTGTGACGTTCGCGGCGAACAAAGGCCGGATTTTACCTGCCGCCCCGCGTCAGGCGCAGCGCGTCGGCTGACTTAGGCGGAGGCGGTGGCGGCTGCCGTTTTCCGGCTTGAGAGAAGCACAAGGGTGATCCCGAAAACGACGGCAACCGCATTTCCCACCGCGTATCCCAGGACTGCGCCTCGGGTGCCAAGGCGTGGCACGGCGATGGCGTCGACAACCACTGTCGTGGCGAGTACAAGGGCCCACTTTGCCGCGACCCAGCGTGGCTTGCGCAAGTAGATCGGCAACAGGCCCAGGCCGACGTCTGCAAAGATCAGGGCCGATGCCAGGGCGGCGAGTTGCAGCAGGACAACCGTTTCCCCGAATGCTTGGCCATAGAGAAAGTGGACGATCCATTTGGAACAGAGCCCAATGAGAATGGCGCCGCAAAGTCCGACTGCCGCCATCCCGCCGGTGGCGCGTAGCACATTGCGGCGCGCAGCCGCGATGGATTCTTGTGCAAACACGTAAATCGGGGCGACGCCCGCCGCCAGAATGGTCGCAATGGCGGTGAAGTTGTCGAGCACCTGCATGGTGGCCGCGTAGGCGCCCAGCTCGGCAAGCGGTACGGCGGGCTTGAGGATCAGTTGATCGGCGCGGCGCGCGGCGACCATCAGCATGAAGCTGAGCCAGAACAGTGCGCCGTCGCGGATCAGTTCGCGCCTGAGCGACGCATCGTTGGCCGGCACGGCGCGCGGGGCGCGAGACAGGTAATACCAGCTCAGCAATACCGCGGCGATCAGCGGCTCGATCGCGAAGGCGGCGGCATACGCAGGCAGGAGTTGGGTGCCGGAGAGGAACAGTGCCGTGACAAGACCGGCCTTCGCCGTAAGCCCAACCAGATTGAAGACGACATTTGGCCGGTTGTGGGTGCGAGCCTGCATCCACGCGATGACAATGCCGAACGGCTCGCGCAGCACGACCGCGGTTCCCAGTATGGCTGCTGGAACCCAGGTGTCAGCAGGCTGTTGCGTCAAGGCCAGGTAGGCGCACATCAGCGCATAGCCCCCGAGACCGGCCGACAGCCGGATCGCGAACGCATGGGCGATCAGCTTGTGCCTGGCCTCGGGCGTTGGAAGGGCGACCAGGCGTGGCACTACCACCTCGGCGGCGCAGATCAGCGGGACCGATGCCGCGATGAAGACCAGCGACTGCGCGTACTGGAAATGCCCGAAGCCTTCGGCCCCAAGCGCACGCGCCAGCATGCCAACGATGACGATGCCGATCACCACCTGCAAGCCACGATCGGCGAGCATCCACAGCAAGTTGCCGGCAACTCTGCGCCGCATCAGTGGCTGTCCCTCAGTTTTTGGTAATTGACCAGCCATTGCCGTGCGACGGCAGACACGTCGAAGCGGCTGACAATCTGCTGCCTGCGCCGGTCCCGTTGGGCCTGCGTGCCAGGCAGTTGGCGGATTGCTTTCTCGAGCGCGGATGCCAATGCTGCGGCGTCGCCGATGGGGGTGATGGTGGCCGTGTCACCCGCCAGCTCGGCCACGCCTGCGGCGGCGGTCGCCACCACGGGCAGTCCGGTCGCCAGCGCTTCGCCAACGGCGAGCGGCATGCCTTCAATCCGCGACGAGAGCGCGAATACATCGGCTGCGCGCAGCAAGTCCGGAATATCGCTTCGTGCGCCGGCGAGGGTCGCCAGCGTTGCCAGACCGCCCTGTACGATCCGGTCTTGCAGCGTCGGACGCAGCGGACCTTCGCCAGCGATCACCAGCCTGGCATTTGGCACAGCCCTGGCAACAAGCCGGAACGCCTCGATCAGCGTGGCCTGGTCTTTCTCGGATACCAGCCTGCCCACATTCAATACCAGTATGTCCTCCGCATCGAGGCCAAGATCGCGCCGCGCTCGCTCGCGCACCGCGTCATCCGGCCGGAATCGGGTGGTATCGATGCCGTTGGGCATCACGATCACGCGCTGGGCCGGCGCGGCCCCGCTTTCCACCATCGCCTGCCGGCCGGCCTCGCTGACATGGGTGGTCAGCGCGCACCAGCGGTCTGTCAGGCGATAGGCGAGGGTGCGCAGCGTGCCGCCTTCCCGTGCGCTATGCGCGGAGCAGACGACCGGTGGCATGCGGCCGGTCCGGGTCAGTGCCCGTGCAAACAGGTTGCCGTGGACCATATGCGAATGGATGACGTCCGGGCGCCATTGGCGGACGACCTGCCGGGTCTTTCGCAGCGCTGCCAGCATCGACAGCGGGGTCTTGCGCATGCCCAGTTCGGTGATCGCGATGCCGGCAGGAAGATCGATCTCCTGTCCTTCGGTCAGGCTCACGATGGCCACGCTGTTGCCCAGCGCGACAAAGGCGCGGGCGAGTGCGGCGATCTGCTGTTCCGCGCCGCCTAGCCTGAGGCCAGTGGTGATGACAAGGATGCGCAAAGGCTGTGCCACGGTGGCCGGTTCTTCGGCCGCCATCAGCGCGCCCCGTAACCGGTTGCCAGCGTCCGCAGCGTCTTCACCGCAATCAGCAAATCCAGCGCAAGCGAACAGTGCTTGACGTAGTACAGGTCGTAGCTCAGCTTGGTCACGGTTTCCTCATGGCTGCCGGCATAGCCCTGCTGCACCTGTGCCCACCCCGACAGGCCCGGCCGCACCAGGTGGCGGTACGGATAGTAGGCGATGGTCTCGGAGAACTGCTCGACCATCGGCGCCTGTTCGGGTCGGGGGCCGATCAGGCTCATATGCCCCAGGAGAACATTCCACAGCTGCGGGATCTCGTCCAGGCGGTACTTGCGGATGACTCGCCCAACGCGCGTGACACGCGGATCGCGGCGTGCGGCGAACATGGCGGGCGCGCTGCCGTCCACGCCCATGCTGCGGAACTTGAGCATCACGAAGGGCTTGCCGAAGAGGCCGACGCGCTGCTGGCGGAAGATGGCGCCGCCAGGCGTTTCCAGCCGGATCGCGAGCGCGACGGCCAGGCCCAGCGGCACGGCGATCGGCGCCAGGCACAGGACGGTGACGATATCGACCACACGCTTCAGATAGCCGTACAGGTAATGGGCCGCGTAGTCGTCCAGGAAGTTCTCGTCGATATGTGCCAGGCCGACCCGGCCGGTCAGCATTTCGCCAACGCGCTCCACCGAATACATCCGCACATGGCTCATCTTGTAGTGCGCGAGCAGGCGCGTGCGTTCTGGATCGCCGGTGACGCTGCGCTCGACCATCAGGCCGTCGAAATGCCCGGCGTCCTCCAGCGAGCCAACCGGCTCGAAGCGGATGCGGGCTGCCGGCGCGGCGCCGGGCATGGCGAGTATGGCTTCGAGCTGCGTCAATGTGCGCGGATCGGTATACCCGAACAATGGCACATAGTTCTGCACGAAGCGGCGGTACCCGGCCCAGACCCAGGTCAGCGTGATGATATAAGCCAGCAGCAGGGCGCCTCGTGAATACTCGATGTGGAACGCGGCAAAGGCAAAAAGCAGCCCGCAGAAAGGCAGCGTGACCGCCAGCCCTGCCAGGCTGTTGCCTTCCATGGCCGGCAGGTGCAGCGAGCGGTTGAGCAGCATGAACGCGAACAGGTACGGCACCACCGACCACAGCAACGTGCGCGTAAATACGTAGGTGACAAAGCCCGCACGATGGGCCATCTCGGCGAATACCGCGCTGATCGCGAACAACGCCAGGCCGAGCACCGCCCAAGTCAGCATCCGGCTCACCCGGCGCACCGTCTCGGAGCCGCCGATGTGGCGGCGCAGGGCGTGGCGGCGCAGGCTGTCGGATTTTGTGTCCATCATGTCGGCACCCGAGCGGCGCGAGGCGTGCGCGCCAGTGCATCGCGATAGACGGACCAGGTCGCTTCGGTCATCCGTTCCAGCCCATAATGTTGCTCCCAGCGCTGCCGTGCGGCACTGCCGAGCGCGCCGCGCAGCGCGGCGTCTGAGGCAAGGCGTTCCAGCGCTGCAGAAAACCCGGGCTCGTCATTGTGGTCGACCAGCAGCCCATGCTTGTTGTGCCCGATCTGTTCGCGGATGCCGGGCAGGTCCGACGCGATCACGGCGAGTCCGGCCCGCATGGCTTCGAGCACCGACAGCGGCAAGCCCTCATGGTCCGAGGCCAGCACAAAGGCCTGCGCGGACGCCAGCAGGGCGGCAATGTCCGCTACATTGCCCGGGAAACGTATGCGCCCGGGCGCGAGCTGTTGTGCGAGCTGCTCCATGGCTTTGCGCTGCGGGCCGTCGCCTGCCAGCACCAGTTCGCAATCGTGCAGATTTGCTCGCGCAACGGCGCGGATGACCGCGTCGGGTCGCTTTGGCGCGGCAAAGCGCGCGACCATCACAATCCTGCGCAGCGGCGCTTGCGGCGCCGCGCGATGAGCGGTGTCCGGAATGCCATTGGCAATCACCGCGATGCGATCGGCGGGAACCGGCAGTGACCGGGCCAGCTGGCGCTCGGCCTCGGCAACGCAGATCACGCGCGACGCCAGCGGCGCCAGCAGCCACTCCGCCGCGCGCGCGGCAAGACGTTGGCGCCATGGCGCTTCGGGCTTGAAGGCAAAACCGTGCACCGTGTAGACCACGGGGATTCTCAGCAGCAAGCCGGCGATGCGGCCAAGCGCGCCTGCCTTGGCGCTGTGCGCATGGATCAGGTCAGGGGCCGCCGTCTTCAGCGCTTGCACCAGCTCGCGCAAGGCGGTAACGGCGCGCCAGGGAGAAAGGGCGTTGTCGAGCCGAGAAAGCCGCATGATCTTCGCCCCCGTACGGGTGGCGATATCGAACAGCGGCCCCTCGCCGCCCGCCAGCAAGACGGTCTCGGCGCGGCCCTGCATTGACTGCAGCAGGTCACCGACATGCGACTGCGCTCCCCCAATCTCCGAATTGGTGATCAGATAGGCGATGCGCAGGCGCGGCGAGGGCTGTGCGGTGGACGTCAAGTGTGCGTACGAAATTAGCTAGGTCGCAACCGCCACTTGGCCGGAAAGTGCCGGCAAGTTATGGCAGCTTCTGGATGTCGGGCAATCGCAGCCGGAACCGACGGGACCGGACGGCGAAAGGCGGCGCGCCTGGCGGGCGGTAAAGTGTAGCCTCGGGTGTAGGACAGACGCTGAAAATTGCGCCCGTCCGGTATATTGCGGCGATTATACCGCCCGCCAGTCGCGCAATCCGGCAAAATAGCCCCTTTGATTCGTTCCAAGAGCCCGATCTGGCGTCGTCGTCCATGCCTTGGCAGTGTGCGTCGCGCCCGACAGACTGACAGGAAGCCATATGCAAATCGAACCTTCTATTTTCAAAGCCTATGACATCCGCGGCATCGTAGGCAAAACGCTCACCCGAGACGTCGCACGCCTGATTGGCTTGTCGTTCGGTTCGGCCGCGGCAGAACTCGGCGAAAAAACCGTCGTAGTCGGCCGCGACGGTCGCCTCTCCGGCCCCGACCTTATCGCCGGCCTGGTAGAAGGCCTGCGCGCCGCCGGCCTGGACGTGATCGACATCGGCCTGGTCGCCACCCCGATGGTCTACTTCGCCGCCAACATCGAGATCGACGGCGTGCGCGCCACCTCCGGCATCATGGTGACGGGCAGCCACAACCCGCCCGACTACAACGGCTTCAAGATGGTCCTGGCCGGCCAGGCGATCTACGGCGAGCAGATCCAGGCGCTGCGCAAGCGCATCGAGGCCAGCGCATTCGCCAGCGGCAGCGGCGCCTACAAGCAAGTCGATGTGCGCCAGAAGTACCTCGACCGCATCATCGGCGACGTCAAGCTGGCCCGTCCGATGAAGATCGCGCTGGATGCCGGCAACGGCGTGGCCGGCGCCTTCGTCGGCGACCTGTTCCGCGGCTTGGGCTGCGAAGTGACGGAGCTGTTCTGCGACGTCGACGGCAACTTCCCCAACCACCACCCCGATCCCGCGCATGTGGAGAACCTGCAGGACCTGATGCAGTGCCTGCGCGAGACCGACTGCGAGCTGGGCCTTGCCTTCGATGGCGATGGCGACCGGCTGGGCGTGGTGACCAAGGACGGGCAGGTGATTTTCCCGGACCGCCAGCTGATGCTGTTCGCCGAGGAGATCCTGTCGCGCAATCCGGGCGCGCAGGTGATCTACGACGTCAAGTGCACCGGCAAGCTGGCGCCGTGGATCCGCCAGCACGGCGGCGAGCCGCTGATGTGGAAGACCGGCCATTCGCTGGTGAAGGCCAAGCTGAAGGAAACCGGTGCGCCGATCGCCGGCGAGATGAGCGGCCACGTGTTCTTCAAGGACCGCTGGTACGGCTTTGACGATGGCCTGTACACCGGTGCGCGCCTGCTGGAAATCCTGTCGCGCCACGCCGATCCGAGCGCGGTGCTGAACGCGCTGCCCAACGCCAACAACACGCCCGAGCTGCAGCTCAAGTGCGCCGAGGGCGAACCGTTCACGCTGCTGGACAAGATCAAGGCGAACGCCAAGTTCGAAGGCGCTCGCGAGGTGATCACCATCGATGGCGTGCGCGTGGAATATGCCGATGGCTTTGGCTTGGCGCGTCCATCCAACACCACGCCGGTGGTGGTGATGCGCTTCGAGGCTGACAACGACGCGGCGCTCGCGCGCATCCAGGCGGAGTTCAAGCGCGTGATCCTGGCCGAGAAGCCGGATGCTCAGCTCCCGTTCTGAGCGCACGGCGGTGCCACAGGCATCGCCGGACGCGTCCGGGGTGGTGCAACCCATGCCGGTGGCGGCGCCGTTTCCGTTGCCGGAGCGGCCGCGCATCCTGCTGGTCAAGGTGTCGTCGCTGGGGGACGTGGTCCACAACATGCCGCTGGTTCACGACCTGCGCATGCGCTGGCCGGACGCCGAGATCGACTGGGTGGTGGAAGAAGGCTACGTCGAACTGGTGCGCCTGTTGCCGGAAGTGCGCCGCGTGATCCCGTTCGCGCTGCGGCGCTGGCGCAAGCGCATCCTGCAGGGCGGTACCTGGCGCGAGATCGGCGCGGTGCGCGATGCACTGCGCGCCGAGCGTTACGACGCCGTGATCGAAAGCCAGGGTCTGCTCAAGACCGCGGTGGTCGCGCGCGTGGCGACGCGCGCGCCGGGCGCGCCGATCATCGGGCTGGGCAATGCCACGCAGGGCTCGGGTTATGAGCCGGCGGCACGGCTGCTGTACACCGACCCGGTGTGCGTGCCGCGCCAGACCCATTCGGTGCGCCGCTCGCGCTTGCTGGGCGCGGCGCTGACCGGGACGGCGCCGGCGGAGCCGCCGCGATTTTTCGGGCCGGCCGCGCAGTCCTTGCATGTCGACGATCCGTTGTGGGCGGACCTGCCCGCGCGCTATGCGGTGTGCTTCCATGCGACGGCCGGCGCGCGCAAGAAGTGGGCGGTGCAGAACTGGCACGCGCTGGGCAACCGGCTGCGCGCCGAGGGCCTTGCCATGCTGCTGCCGTGGGGCAACGACAAGGAGCGCCAGGCCGCCGAAGAGATCGCCGCCGGCGTGCCGCAGGCGCAGGTGCTGCCGCGCTTCTCGGTGATGCAGGGCTTCGGGCTGATCAACCGGGCCGAGGTGGTGATCGGCGTCGATACGGGTCTGGTCCATATCGCCGCGGCGCTGTGCCGCCCCACGGTGGAAATCTACACCGCCACTTGGCGCTGGAAGACCGAGGGCTACTGGTCCGATCGCATCGCCAATGTCGGCGACGACGGCGTGGTGCCGTCGGTCGATGAGGTCTACGAGGCCGCCTGCCGCGTACGCGGGGTGCCTGCCTGATGCTGCGCCTGATCTACAGCCTGTTGTGGCTGGCCGTGTTGCCGCTCGCGCTGCTGCGCCTGGCATGGCGTGCGCGCAAGGAGCCGGGCTACGTGCAGCACGTCGGCGAGCGCCTGGGCATCTACGGCAACCTGCCAAGGAAGGGCCCGTGGCTCTGGGTCCACGCCGTGTCAGTCGGCGAGACCCGCGCCGCGCAGCCGCTGATCGAAGCCCTGCTCGGTGCCTATCCGCACCACCGCCTGCTCCTCACGCACATGACGCCGACCGGCCGCCAGACCGGCGCGCAGCTGTTCGGCAAGGAGCCGCGCATCCTGCAGTGCTACCTGCCGTATGACCTGCCGTGGCTGGTGAGGCGGTTTATGCGGTATTTCCGGCCGGAGGCGGGAGTGCTGATGGAGACCGAGGTGTGGCCCAATGTCGTGCACGGTGCGCGCAAGGCGGGGGTGCCGCTGTACCTGGTCAACGCGCGCCTGTCGCCGCGCAGCTTCCGGCGCACGGCACGCTTCGGGCGCGCGGCGGCGTCGATGTACCGGGACTTTGCGGGCGTGCTGGCGCAGACGGCCGGCGATGCCGAGCGCTTTCGCGCGCTGGGCGTGCCGGCGGTGCAGATCACCGGCAACCTGAAGTTCGACATGCAGCCCGCACCGGCGGGCGTGGCGCTGGGCGAACGGCTGCGCAAGGCGTTCGGCGCACGCAAGGTGCTCGCGGCCGCCAGCACGCGCGAAGGGGAGGAGCCCCTGCTGCTCGACGCCTTCTCGCGCTGGCAGGCGTTGGCTGGCGACGTACCGCGTCCGGCCTTGCTGCTGATCCCGCGTCATCCGCAGCGCTTCGATGAAGTGGCGGCGATGGCGGCGCGGGCGGGGTTTTCGGTCGAACGCCGCAGTGCGCTGGATCTCGACAAGGTGCAGGCCCCGATCACGGCGGATATCGTGCTGGGCGATTCGATGGGCGAGATGGCGATGTACTTCGCCGCGTCGGACCTCGCCTTTATCGGCGGCAGCCTGATGCCGCTGGGCGGGCAGAACCTGATCGAGGCCTGCGCGGTCGGCACGCCGGTGCTGATCGGCCCGCATACTTTCAACTTCGCGCAGGCGACGGAGGATGCGATTGCCGCGGGTGCTTGCCTGCGCGTCGGCAATGCCGATGAGCTGGTACGTACCGCCGCCGGTGTGCTGGCCAAGCCGGCGCGCCTGGCCGACATGCGTGCGCATGCGCAGACCTTTGCCGGCCTGCATCGCGGCGCGACCGTCCGCACGCTGGCCGCGCTGGCGCCCGCGCTGGAAGACTGAGCTGACGACTAAGGCGCCGCGCTGGATGGCGGCGCCTTGACCAGCCCATCCCACTGCGCGGAAATCCGCTCCAGCGCAAATCCGTTCGCCTTGGCTCGGCCCCTGGCGGCAAGCCGGCTTGCGGTTTCCGGCTCCCGGATCACCGTCAGCAGCGCCGCGGCCAGCGCCTCGGCGTTGTCCGCCGGAACGACCAGTGCGTCCTGTCCCGGCGCAAGCAGTTCGCGCGGCCCGGTCTCGCAATCGGTCGATACGATCGGCAGGCCGAAGGCCATGGCTTCGATCAGCACCAGGCCAAAGCCTTCATAGCGCGAACTCAGGCAGAACACCGACGCACGCCCATAGGCCTGCTCCGGATCGTGGCAGACGCCCGGCAGGCTGACCCGGTCTTCCAGGCCGAGCTGCGCGGCCAGCGCGGTCAGGGCAGCGCGCTCCTCGCCTTCGCCGTGGATGAGCAGTTGCCATTCCGGCTCCTGTGCCGCGACCTGCTGCCAGGCGTGCAGTAACACATCGAAGCCCTTTGCCGCCACCAGCCGCCCCATGGCAAGCACGGTCTTCTGCGTGCGCGGCGCGGGCGCGGCGGGCATGGGAAAGGGCAGCGGATTGGGCAGGCAAACCACGTCGCAGCGCGGGCGCAGGGCTTCCAGCCAGCGGCTGCGGTCCCGTTCCGTCAGCACCACCACCTGCCGGCAGAAGCGCGCCGCCAAGCGCCTGGCGAGCTTGCGTGCCGGCTTGCCGAGATCCTCGTCGAAATGGCAATGCTCCCAGGCGATATGGTGCAGTCCCATGCCGGCGGTGGCCGGCAGCACGAACAGCGCGAGCATGGTGTCGACCTGTACCAGCACCTCGGTCCGGTGCGCGGCGCAATGGCGGCGGATGCCGGCCACGGTGGCGAGATATTCGCGCCGGAACGACGGCCTCTGCGCGAACAGCGCTTCATGGCGGATGGCCGGATGCAGCGGGAACTGGCTGGCCGCATCCCACAGGCTCAGGATGGTGACGTGGTGGCCGAGCGCCGCGAGCGCGTTGGCGATGGTCGCGGTCATGCGCTCGGCCCCCGCCATCGCGTTGAGCGTGCCGGTCAGGAAGCAGATACGGCGTCCCGTCATGGGTGCGGCTGTGGCGCGGCGTAGCGGCTGGCTGCGCGCGGGTTGTGGCGATGCATGGCTACCAGGGCGATAGAGTCGGAGGGCAGGGCCGGGCCTGCAATTATCCTTGGCTTTGCGCCGCGATGGTGGCGATCGTGGTGTGAAATGCCAGCGCGGTACACTACGCGCAGCATTGTGCAGCCGGCAATGCTGAACTTGCATGAATCCGCCAGGCTCTAAGCCAGCATGAAGCGCCGATGGCCGCAAATGGCCCCGGCGCCTTGTCACAGGAGCTTACCCCTATGCAGACATCCCTTCGCGGTACCTGTCGGACGATCGGCCTGCGCAGCGCCGCCTTTGCCCTCGTCACCGTTGCCGCCACACTTGCCGCCTGCACCACCGGCCCGGCGCCGGGCCTGCCCAGTGCCGGCGCCAGCCTGAACCAGACCCAGCCCTCCGGCCCGAGCCGCTGGGAACTGGTGCGCTGGCAGCAGGCCGACGGCACGCTGCGCGACATCCCGCATGGCGACAACGGCCAGCCCATCATCTTCGAGTTCAACGACGGCATCGATGCCGCGCAGGGCACGGTCAGCGGCACCAGTGGCTGCAACCGCTTTACCGGCAGCTATGGCAAGACCGACACCGGCATCCGCTTCGACCGCATCGCCGGCACGCGCATGGCCTGCCCGCCGCCGCGCATGGAACTGGAATCCGCGCTGCTCAAGGCCATGCAGACGCCGTTCGCCACCATCGGCACGCAGCCGTCGGCGGGCAGCACCGGCCGGCAGATCGTCTGGAAGACCGTCAGTGGCGACCTGCTGCAGTTTGTCGAGCGTGAAGGCGTGGGCAAGCGCGGCGCGCGCATGGATGCGGGCGGCGTGGAGAAGACCGTCTATATCGATGCGCAGCGCGTGGAGTGCACGGGCGTTGGCAAGACGATGTGCTACCGCTGGCGCGAATCGCCCGATGCGCCGTGGCAGCTCTGGTATGGCCCGATCGAAGGGCTGGACTTCGAGCAGGGCGTGTCCTACAAGCTGCGCGTGCGCGAGTACCAGGTGCCGAACCCGCCGGCGGATGCGTCGTCGATCCGGTGGCAGTTGCTGAATGTGGAGTCGCGCACGCGGGCACGGTAGGGTAAGCCGTCACCAAAGCAAAACGGGCCAATCGCGGCCCGTTTTGTTTTGTGCCCGCCGCTCAGGAGCGCGGCGTGCCTGCCGCAATCGCGTCACGCCGCCCGCCCCGGCGTTCGGCCGCGGACGCGGGTTTTGCCGGCACCTTGCCGTTCGCCTGCGCCGGCAGCTTGTACAGCGCCCCCGGCGCCGAGGTCAGCAGCGTATTGATCTGCACCACGTCCGACTCCTGCAGCACGCCGGTGGAAGCCTTCAGCCGCAGCCCGTTCATGATGGTGTCGTAGCGCGCCCTGGACAGGTCGCGGCGGGTGGAGAACAGCTGCGCCTCGGCATTGAGCACGTCGATATTGATACGCACACCCACTTCGTAGCCGAGCTGGTTGGACTCCACCGCGCTCTGCGCCGAGCGTTCCGCCGCTTCCAGCGCCTTCACCTGCGCCAGCCCGTTGGACACGCCCGAGTAAGTCTGCCGCGCCGTCTGCGCGGCGGTGCGGCGGGCAAATTCCAGGTCGCTGGCGGCCTTGTCGGCGAGCGCCAGCGTTTCGCGCACGCGCGACTGGATCTGGCCGCCGGCAAAGATCGGCATGGTCAGCTGCACGCCGATCTGCGACGCGTTGTAGTGGGTCGAGATCGCCTGCGTGGCGCTGCCGGTCTGGTTGGTGAAGCCATACGACGCCACCAGGTCGACCGACGGCAAATGCCCGGCCTTGGCCTTGTTGGTCTCGCGCTGCGCGGTCTCGAGGTTGTAGCTGGCGAGGTTGACTTGCAGGTTGCTGCTCTCCGCCTGCGCGGCCCACGCGTTGACGTCGGGCGGCTGCGGGCCGGGAAGAGGGGCTTCGGGGCGCAGACCGAGCAGTTCGTCGACCGGCTTGCCGGTGATCTGCTGCAGCGTGGCGCGCCGGATCTCCAGGTCGCTCTGCGAGGCGATCTCGGTCGAGGTCGCCAGGTCGTAGCGGGCCTGGGCGTCGTTGGTATCGGTGATGGTGGCGGTGCCGACCTCGAAATTGCGCTTGGCCTGCTCCAGCTGCTCGCCGATGGCCTTCTTCTGCGCGCGCGCCAGGTACAGGTTGTCCTGCGCCGCCAGCACGTCGAAGTACGCCTGCGCTGCGCGCGTGATCAGGTCGAGCTCGGCCTGGTGGAAGGTGACTTCGCCCGCCAGCGCGGCCAGTTCGCCCTGCTTGTAGGTTTCCCAGCGGTCCCAGCGGAACAGCGGCTGGCTCAGCTGCAGCTGCCAGTTGTTGTTGTTGAAGAAGCGCGTGCCGGAGGCACTGGCGCCGGTGCCGAGCGGCAGCGACGCGGTCTGGTCAAGCTTGGTGCGCGACGCGCCAGCGGTGCCGATGACCTGCGGCAGCAGCCCGGCGCGCCCCTGCGGCAGCCTCTCGCGCGTGGCCAGCAGCTGCGAGCGGGCGCTGGCGAACTGCGCGTCATTGGCTTGCGCATCGCGATAGACCTGCAGCAGGTCGGCCGCGCTTGCCGGTGCCGCGGGCAGCACGGCCAACAGCGGGGCAAGCAGGGAAACCGCGATCGCCAGGCGTGTCCGGATCGCTCCGGGCAGGGCGTTGGGCGCAAACGTCATGACACCTCCAGGTTGCCGGGCACAGCCACGGCCTACGGTCGTTTCTTCTTCGGATTGCTGCCTGGGTGCCTGCCCAGGACTGCCGCGGTCGCGGCCGGCCCGCCGGTTGGTTACCGGCGGGCCGCGGCTGGCTTCAGTACTTCGGCATGGCCGGGTCGATCTCGCTGGCCCACGCGTCGACGCCGCCGGTCAGGTTGTAGACCTTGCTGTGGCCCTGGCGCTCCAGGTAGGCGGCCACCTGCATGCTGCGCATGCCGTGGTGGCAGATGCAGACGATGTCGGCGTCCTCGTCCAGCTCGGCCGCGCGCGCGGGGATGTCTCGCATCGGGATGTGAGTGATGCCGGGCATGGCGCAGGTCTGCACCTCCCAGCCTTCACGCACGTCGAGCAGGACCGGTTTGGCGCGGCTGGCGTCGGCCAGCCACTGGGCCAGTTCGGTCGGCTTGATGACCTGCATGATGACTCTGTCCTCAGAACTGGAACTGCGAGGGCCGGGCCGCGCCCTGCAGGGGCTTGACCGCGGTCTCGAACAGGTTGACGACCTGGTATTCGGTCTCGGACAGGCGCGTGATCAGACGCGCTTCCATCACCGGCAACTCGCCCACAAACGCGGCGATGCGCCCGCCCACCTTGATCTGCGACAGGATCGACTGCGGGATGGCCGGCAGCGAGCCCGAGATGCAGATCACGTCGTAAGGCGCGGCGGCGCTCCAGCCGTCGGCGGCGTTGCCTTCGGCCACGTCGACATTGGTGACGCCGGCATTGGCCAGGTTGGTGCGGGCCAGCTCGACCAGCTCAGGCACGATGTCCACGGTCAGCACGTGGCGGGCGCGGTTGGCCAGCAGGGCGGCCATGTAGCCGGAGCCGGCGCCGATTTCCAGCACGTTTTCATGCTTGCGCACGGCCAGGTCCTGCAGGATGCGGGCTTCCACCCGCGGCGGCAGCATGTTCTGCCCGGCGGGCAGCGGAATCTCCATGTCGACGAACGCCAGCGAGGCGTACGCGGTCGGGACGAACTGCTCCCGCTTGACCACCGCCAGCAGGTCCAGGATTTCCTGGTCCAGCACGTCCCACGGGCGGATTTGCTGTTCGATCATGTTGAATCGGGCTTTTTCGAGATCCATCTTGCCATTCCTTACCAAGGCCAACCGCTGTCGTTCTGTGCGCCGGCCGCGCGGTGCCCACGGCCGGACAGTCTTATCAAACTCTCTATTTTAACCTTGCGAACGCCGCCAGGCTCATTCCGCGCTGGCCTCCCTGGGCGCCGGCAGTTCCGGGGCCGCGGGCTGGCTGGAACTTGCCTGCGGAAGTCCTGAGGGGGGCGCCGCAGGCTGCACCGCGGCCGTGCCGAACCACAGCCGCCGCAACCACGCCGCCAGGTCGTCCAGATACGTATAGATCACCGGCACCACCACCAGCGTCAGGATCGACGAGGTGATGATCCCGCCGATCACGGTCTGGCCCATCGGTGCGCGCTGCTCGGCGCCTTCGCCCAGGCTGAAGGCCAGCGGCACCATGCCGAAGATCATCGCCAGCGTGGTCATCAGGATCGGGCGCAGCCGCACGCGGGCCGCCTCCACCAGGGCCGCCTCCCGCGACAGCGGCTGCCGGCCGTCGGCGCCGTCCACATGGCCGTGCCGGGCCTGGTTGGCAAAGTCCACCAGCAGGATCGCGTTCTTGGTCACCAGCCCCATCAGCATGATGAAGCCGATGATCGAGAACATGTTCAGCGTCGAGCGGAACAGCAGCAGCGCCGCGAACACCCCCACCAGCGTCAGCGGCAGCGAGGTCATGATGGCGACCGGCTGGAAGAAGCTGGCGAACTGCGAGGCCAGGATCATGTAGATAAAGACCACCGCCAGAGCCAGCGCCGACACGGCGTAGCCGAAGGACTCGTTCATCGACTTGGTCGAGCCGCCGAAACGGTACTTGTAGCCGGCCGGCCAGGTCATGCCGTCGAGCGTGCCCTTGACGTCGCGCGCCACCTCGCCGGCCGAGCGCCCGGCGACGTTGGCGGTCAGTTCGACCTCGCGGTTCAGGTCGCGCCGGCTGATCTGGTTGGCGCCGGTGGTGGGCACCAGCTCGGCGATCTGGCGCAGCGGCACCATCTTCGGCGAGCCGTCGCTGTTGGTCTGGCTGCTGGCGATCATCAGGCCGTTCAGGTCGGCCATGCCGGTGCGCGCGTCCTTGGGCAGGCGCACGCGTACGTCGTAGTTCTCGTCGTTCGGTGCGCGCCACGAGCTGATGGCGTCGCCGGCCAGCAGCGGGCGCAGGGCGTTGCCGATCTGCGCCACGCCGACGCCCAGGTCCGAGGCCAGTTCGCGCCGGATGCGGACCTCGATGGTGGGGCGGTCGTCCTTCATGCTCGAATCCAGGTCTGCCAGTCCCTGGATCGCCCGCATGCGGCGGCTGGCTTCCTGAGACAGCCGGCGCAGTTCGTCCAGGTTGTCGCCCTGGATCGATACCTGGATCGCCTTCTGGCCGCCGGCGCCGTCGGGCATGCCGACCATGGTCAGCGTGATACCGGCGATGCTGGCCAGCCGCTCGCGGATCAGCGGGTTGAGTTGCGCGGTGGTCAGCTTGCGCGCGCGCCGCTCGGTCAGGCGCACCGACACCAGCGCGTTGTTGCGGCCCGAGGCGTTGCCCGAATTGATGGTGGCGTAGGTGTAGGCGACTTCCGGGAAGGACTTGAGCGCCGCCTCCACCTGCCGCACCTTGGCCTCGGTGACTTCGATCGACGTGCCGACCGGCGTGGTGAAGCCGACCTGCGTCTCGCCAAAGTCCGCATTGGGCACGAACTCCGTGCCGATCAGCGGCACCAGCGCAAAGCTGCCGAAGAAGGTCGCCACCGCGATCATCGCGGTCGCCAACCGGTGCTTCAGCGCCCAGCCCAGCATGGCGGCGTAGCCGTTGCCGAGGCGGTCCATTCGTGCGGAGAACCAGTCGAGCAGCCGGCCGATGGTGCGTCCGTACCAGCTCTTCTTGTTGCCGGTGCCGTGCAGGTCAGGATCGTGCCAGACCGACGACAGCATCGGATCGAGCGTGAACGAGACGAACATCGAGATCAGCACCGCCGCTACCACGGTGATGCCGAACTGGTGGAAGAAGCGCCCGATGATGCCGCCCATGAAGCCCACCGGCAGGAACACCGCCACGATCGAGAAGGTGGTGGCCAGCACTGCCAGCCCGATCTCGTTGGTGCCGTCCAGCGCCGCCGTGCGGTGGTCCTTGCCCATCAGGTTGTGGCGCACGATGTTCTCGCGAACCACGATGGCATCGTCGATCAACAGGCCCACGCACAGCGACAGCGCCATCAGCGTGATCACGTTGAGCGTGAAGCCGCACATATACATCACGCCAAAGGTACCGATCAGCGCGATCGGCAGCGTCAGGCCGGTGATCACCGTGCTGCGCCAGGAGCCGAGGAACAGGAACACGATCGCCACCGTCAGGAATGCGCCTTCAAGCAGCGTCGATCGGACTTCCTTCACGCTGCTGCGGATGCCGCGCGCGGTGTCGTTGACCACGTTGAGCTGCACGCCGGCCGGCACCAGCTTGCGCACCTCGTCGGTCATGCGCACCAGGCCGTCGACGGTATCGACGGTGTTCTGGCCCTGCGCCTTGACCACGGAGAGGAAGAGGGCGCGCTTGCCGTCGAGCAGCGCCAGGCTTTCCTGCTCTTCCTGGCCGTCGCGCACGTCGGCGATCTCGCCCAGCGTGACCGGCTGGCCGGCGCGGCGCGCCACGATGATCTGGCGGAAGGCGTCAGGCGTGGGTACGCGGCCCTTGATCTGCACCACCGTTTCCGTCGCCGAGGAACGCAGCTCGCCCGCGGGCAGCTCCTGGTTCTCACTGCGGATGGCGTTCATCACCTGGTCGACGCCGATGCCCAGCGCCTCCAGCTGCGCCGGCCGGATGCGGATCTCGACCTCGCGCCTGGTGCCGCCGACGATATTGATCGCACCCACGCCGCGCACCGTCTCCAGCCGCTTGCGCACGATCTGGTCGGCAATGGTGGTCAATTCGCGCTGGCTGCGGCTGGCGCCGGGCGCATTGGACACCGACAGGTAGAAGATAGGCGCGTCGGACGGGTCATAGCGCAGCACGCGCGGTTCCTTGACCTCGTCGCGGAACTGCGGGCGGATCAGCGCGATCTTGTCGCGCACGTCCTGCGCGGCCTGGCCGACATCGACGCTGAGGTCGAACTTGATGACGACGACCGAGGTGCCCTGGTACGAGTGCGAGAAGATCTCATCGATACCCGAGATGGTGTTGACGATCTCCTCGACCTTGCGCGTGACGTCGGACTCAACCGACTCCGGCGCGGCGCCCGGGTATTCGGTCTGCACCACCACCACCGGGAAGGTGATGTCGGGAAACTGGTCGACCGGCAGCCGCTGGTAGGAGAACAGCCCGACCACGATGAAGGCCAGCATCATCATGGTGGCCAGCACCGGGTTGCGGATGGACAGGCGGGTGAACCACATGGCGGCGTCAGGCCTTCACACGCCTGACCTGGCTGCCGCTGCGCAGCGTGCCCAGGTTGTTGCGCACGATCTCCGCGCCGGCGTCGAGGCCGGAGACGATCTCCACCAGTCCGCTGGCCTCATCGCGGATGCCCAGCTGCACCGGGCGTTCGGCCAGCGTGTCCTTGTCGATGGCATAGACGAAGGCGCGCTCGCCTTCCATGCGCACCGCCGACACCGGCACCGCCACCACGCCCGCGCGCTCGCCCAGCACCAGCGCGCCACGCGCGAACATGCCGGCGCGCAACCTGGCGTCGCCATTCTCCACGCGGATATAGACCATGATGCTGCGCGTGCCCTGGCTGACCGCAGGGTTGATGCGCACCAACTTGCCGGTAAAGCGGCCGGCGCCTTCCACGTCGAGCTCGACCGGCTGGCCGACCGCGGCGCGCGCGACGTCCGCCATGGGGATCGGCGCTTCCAACTCCAGGATGCGCAGGTCGACCACGTCGACCAGGCGCGTGTCCGGCGACACCTTCTCGCCCGGCTGCACCGCGCGCGCGGAGACCATGCCGTCCAGCGGCGCCTTCACCACCGTGTCGGCCAGCGCCTTCTGCGCCACGGCCAGCCCGCCCTGCGCGGCATCGAGGTTGGCGCGCGCCACGTCGAGGTCGGACTGGAACTTGTCGAACGCGGTCTTCGAGATAAAGCCCTTGCCGACCAGCTCGCGGTTGCGCTCCCAGGTCTGGCGCGAGTTCTGGAGCTGCCCGCGCATGGCCAGCATCTGCCCGCGCGCCTGCGCCACCTTGGCCTCGTACTCGGTCGGATCGATGCGCACGATCACCTGGCCGGCGCGCACGGGCTCGCCTTCGCGCACCAGCACCTGCTGCACCTCGCCGGAGACCTTGGCCTTGACCGACGCCTGGTTCAGCGCGCGCAGGCTGCCCGACAGCGGCAGCGAGGCTTGCAGGTCCTGGCGGCCGGCGCTGACCAGGTCGGTCTGCAGGAATTCCACCACGTTCACCGCAGCCTGCGCCGGCGGCTGCGGCCGGCGCGCGCTGCCGGCCTTGCGCACGGCGAGCGTGGCGCTCAGCGCAATGACGGCACAGGCGGCGGTGATCAGCAGGGTCTTTCCCTTCATGTTCTGGGGGTGGGCTCGGGCTCGGCGGCGCGCTGCGCCAGCATTTCGTCGCGGACGCGTTCCCAGACATAGGGGCCGTTCTGCGGCGGCAGCGGGCGATCGCGCGCTTCGCCGGCGGTCAGCCCGAACAGCAGCGTATCGAGCAGGTTGTCGAGGAAGGCTTCCGGATCGATGTCCTTTTCCGCGGTGGCGCGCAGCGCACGCTGCCACAGCATCAGGAACACCAGCGGCGCGCAGATCAGCGTGGTGGTGGGGTTGGCCGGCATCGGGCGGAATTCGCCACGGGCCACCCCGCGGGCCAGCACTTTGGCGAACAGCTCGTCGCCCGGCACCATCACTTCCTCGTTGTAGAAGCGCGCGATGTCCGGGAAATTGCCCGACTCGGCCATGATCAGCTTGGTCAGGCCCGCCACCGTGGTGGCACCGATCAGGCCCCACCAGCCGCGCAGCAGCTCGCGCAGCAGCTCAGGGGTGCTGCCCTCATAGCTGTCGACCAGGTCCGTGCCGCGCGCCAGTGCCGGCCCCAGGTTCTCGCGCACCACCGACTTGAACAGCTCTTCCTTGTTGGCGAAATACAGGTAGACCGTGCCCTTGGACACGCCCGCCGCGGCGGCCACGTCTTCCAGGCGCGTGGCGGCGTAGCCGCGCTCCACGAACAGTTCGAGCGCGGCGGCCACCAGCTCCTGCGGGCGGGCGGCCTTGCGGCGGCTCCAGCGCGGGGCGTCGGCGTCTTTGTGCGGATCGGCGGGCGTTTTCACGGGTGTGTTGCGGATACTGCGGGGCACGGGGGAGGTAATGGTTGTTAATAACTTGTGGGTCAGTAATGTAGAGTAGCGCTATGGGAGGGTCAAGCGCCCGGCAGCCGCCTCCGGGTACACACCGAGGCCAATGTGATACATGTGATGCTGGATGCCCTTAATAAGGGGGTGAGCGCGCTGGCTTGCACGGCGCTTGCCTTTTCTTACAGGACGCCAGGGGCCCTTCGGGCACAATGGCGACTTCAAGCGCGCCGCCGGTTCCCTTTTTCGTGCGGCCGTTCCCCTGAACCATTGCGATGAGTTGTCGGTCAGACCACCCCTGCCGCGCGGGCTGCGGCGCCTGTTGCATTGCCCCGTCGATCGCCTCGCCGCTGCCCGGCATGCCCGACGGCAAGCCGGCCGGCGTGCCCTGCGCGCAGCTGTTGCCGGATATGCGCTGCGCGGTGTTCGGCAGGCCCGACCGGCCCGCGTTCTGTGCCGGCCTGAAGCCGTCGGCCGAAATGTGCGGCGACACGCGCGAAGCGGCGCTGCACTGGCTGACCCGACTCGAAATTCTGACCGCGCCGCAGGCCACGTCCGCCCGGCCCGGTCCGCGCGTGTGACGCCCGCCGCCGTGCCGGCGCGCACGCCCGACATCCTTTAATCGGAGGCGATATGATCCGGACTTCCCGACGGCGCTGGCTTGCCGCGTCGGCCGCGGCCACACTGGCGCTGGGGCTGGCCGCCTGCAGCGCCTTCCGCAACGAGTACACCTTCTCGCAAAGCCAGCTGCAGGCGGCGCTGGAGCGCAAGTTCCCGTTCAACAAGCGCTATATGGAGCTGTTCGACATCCAGCTGACCAACCCGCGCCTGACGCTGGACCCGGCGCGCAACCGCGTCAACGTGCAGTTCGACGCCACTGTCGACAACAAGCTGTTCTTCCCCCGTGCCCTGAGCGGGCGCTTCGCGCTGGACAGCGGCCTGCGCTATGACGAGCCCACGCGCTCTTTGGTGCTGCAGGATCCCGAAGTGCAACGCTTTGACGTGCAGGGCATGCCCGCGCAGTTCTCGCGCCAGCTCAATTTGCTGGGCGGCATCCTGGCCGAGCAGCTGCTGCAGGGCTATCCGCTCTATACCTTCCGCGAAGATCAACTGCGGGTTGCCGGCACGCAGGTGGAGCCCGGTACAATCACGGTTTTGCCTGACGGCATCAACGTCAAGATCAACCGTCCCTGACCGGGGCGCTCAAACAACAATACAGGCGGCCCGGCACGCATCCCGGGCAACGCCCATGACAACGTCTCTCTCCGTTCCGCATGGACATCGCACTTGCCCTGAAAGCCGTGATACTCGGCATCGTCGAAGGACTGACCGAGTTCCTCCCCATCTCGAGCACCGGCCACCTGATCCTGGCGGGCCAACTGCTCGACTTCAACGACGAGAAGGGCAAGATCTTCGAGATCGTGATCCAGTTCGGCGCAATCCTGGCGGTCTGCTGGGAGTTCCGCGCGCGCATCGCCAGCGTGGTGCGCGGCCTGGGCTCCGACCCGCAGGCACAGCGCTTTGCCGCCAACGTGGTGATCGCCACCGTGCCCGCGATCGTGCTGGCCCTTGTCTTCGGCAAATGGATCAAGGCCCATCTGTTCAACCCGATCACGGTGGCGCTGGCCTTTATCGTCGGCGGCGTGGTGATCCTGCTGGCCGAATGGCGCGACGCGCGCCGCGGCACGGTCTCGCACCCGCAGGGCAATGCACTGCTGGAAGCCGCCAAGGCCGGCGCGCCGCGCATCGAATCGGTCGACGATCTTAACTGGCGCGACGCGCTCAAGGTCGGCCTGGCGCAGTGCTGCGCGCTGGTGCCCGGCACCTCGCGCTCGGGCGCCACCATCATCGGCGGGATGCTGTTCGGGCTGTCGCGGAAGGTGGCGACCGAGTTCTCGTTCTTCCTGGCAATCCCGGTGATCTTCGGCGCCACGGTCTACGAGCTGTACAAGGCGCGCTCGGTGCTCAATGCCGATGACCTCGGTATTTTCGCGGTGGGCTTCGTCTTTGCGTTCCTGTCCGCCTTCCTGTGCGTGCGCTGGCTGCTGCGTTTTGTTGCCACGCACGACTTCAAGCCGTTTGCGTGGTATCGCATCGCCTTCGGCATCGTGGTGCTGGCGACGGCGTACTCTGGCCTGGTGACCTGGCACGCCTGAGCGGCCAAGCCGTTCGGGCAACGAAAAAGGCGTGGCCGGTGCCACGCCTTTTTTGTCGGTCCCGTCTGGACTCAGCCGCGCTTGCGGAACACCACGTCCCACACGCCGTGCCCGAGGCGCACGCCGCGCCGCTCGAACTTGGTGACGGGCCGGTAGTCCGGCCGCTCGGAAAAACCGTCCGGGGTGGTGGAGGTGTTTTCCAGCAACGGCTCGCCCGACAGCACTTCCACCATCTGGTGCGCGTACTCTTCCCAGTCGGTCGCACAGTGGATATAGCCGCCCGGCTTCAGGCGCGCGGCCAGTAGCTTCACCAGCGGCGGCTGCACCAGCCGGCGCTTGTTGTGACGCTTCTTGTGCCACGGGTCGGGGAAGTAGATATGCACGCCGTCCAGGCTGTCGTCGGTCAGCATATGGGCGATCACTTCCACCGCATCGTGCTGGAGGATCCGCACGTTGTTGAGACCACGCTCGTCGATCAGCTTGAGAAGCGCGCCCACGCCGGGCTCGTGCACCTCGCAGCCGAGGAAGTTGTCCTGCGGACGCAACCCGGCGATATGCGCGGTGGTCTCGCCCATGCCGAAGCCGATCTCCAGGATCGCCGGCGCCTTGCGGCCGAACACCGCCTCCCAGTCCAGCGGCTGCGGCGCATAGGGCACCATCATGCGCGGCCCGACTTCATCGATGGCACGCTGCTGCCCCGTCGACGTCCGTCCCGCGCGACGCACGAACGAACGGATCCGGCGCGGATGCGCCACGCCTTCAGGATCGGCAGGGGAAGGAGCGGACGCTTGTCCGGCGCTGTCTACCGGCGCTGCGGCATCGGCCGGCGTCGGTTCGGTGCTGGGGTCTTGGGGAAGCATGGCAACAAAAAAGCCGCCGGGCAGATCACCATGACGGTGGCAAAGGCGGCTTGTCTCGACTGGAGGTGGGGCGGGTGATGGGAACATAACACTGCCCAACCCATGGATTAAAAACAGCTACTTTTTTGCTTGCCCAATGGGGGCAAGGCCACATTATGTACCGCTCCGTCCTTCTTCGGCAAGTCAAGCTGTCTGCCCACATCTTTTGACGTCCACCTACTACCGCCAAGGCTTGAGTCACTGAGCGACTTGCCCAGGACGCTCACTGTGCTCGATAGGCAGAGCCATGGTTTGTTCCGGAAGACCTCCCACCGAAATTCTTCGCGAAGCAATCGATCACCTCTGCGGCCTGCGTACCTTGCCGGAACCACTTCTGCTCATCGAAGTCGAGCGATGGCAGCAAGAGTGGATGAGCTGATGGACAATCTTTACGCAATCCTGACAAAGCGCTAACACTCTCCTAGCCCAACGAACCTCTTCCTTCAGATCCAATACAACGCAATCAGTTCTTACGGGCACTTTTGCATGATTTGCCAATGAGAAGATCTTTGTCGGAAGCTGTAGGCGCTGCCGTGGACGGCATCCTGGGTCATCGCCGCGGGGGCAGTCGGTACCCAGATAGCTTCGCACATCGACAGCGCGATGAACCAGCGACACAAGGTATCGGCTCCGCACCTGGGATGTCAGAGGCTGAGTCGTGTCGAGTTTTCATATCAACCCGATCCGCTGACTCGTGTTCGCGGTACTTCAGTAACGTGCCGCATGGTGTTGATCAGCAAACTTGTGGTGAGTCCGCAATTAAGAATCCAGGCGCAACAACTCTTGCAAAATGAGTCCTTGTTAAGCCCCCGCAGAGCGGGTCTACTCGCGCAGGTACGCACACCGCATATGTCGATGTTACTGCTGCGCACCGCCCGCGCAGCGGGACCTGACCCAGTATCGGTGATTGCAGACAAGCGGTCTTGGGGGATCCTGCGTACGACAAGTTCAAGACGCCGAAGGCAACAGGCGATAAACAGCCGGGCGGGAGGTCTCCGCCGCACGGGAGCGAACCAGGAGACAAGGACTGGAGCGAAGATGCGAATCCATAGGCGACTTCGTGTTCGGCGCAGGACGTCTTAGCGCCATTGATAGTACTGATGACGCCGGGGAACACTGCTCGGGTGGATCCGGTCGAGGAAAGCCAGGCATCGTTGTAACAGAATCGCTCCCGAGAAACACGGAGGTGCTTTGAAATCTGGCAGCGTGTCAACGTGGATGGACCCGGCCATGGCATTCACCACCCCGAATCAATATCCAAAGTTTGGTCGGATCCGTCGTGCTGATCGCGAGGCGCGTTGCACCCTCGATGACGAGGCGAAGGAGGGTAGTCGTGGTTGAGATGAACCCTCGGAACAAGGCGGACAAGTTGCTCGCCGCCGGGTTTCAGCGAGCTGGCCCTTCTGCGACGGCTTTGACCGATCCCATTGCCGACACACCAATGATCGTGACGCTGGACCAGTTGCGCCCGTATGACCACGATCCGCGCGTCAAGCGCAATCCGGCTTATGAGGAAATCAAGGCGTCCATCCGAGAGCGCGGTTTGGATGCGCCACCGGCGATCACGCGGCGCCCAAGCGAAGCGCATTACATCATTCGCAACGGTGGCAATACGCGTCTGGCAATTCTTCGCGAGCTGTGGGCTGAGACCAAGCAGGAACGGTTCTTTCGCATGTCCTGCCTATTCCGCCCCTGGCCGGAACGGGGCGAGATCGCCGCCTTGACGGGCCACTTGGCGGAAAACGAGCTGCGCGGCGGATTGACTTTCATCGAGCGCGCCCTGGGGGTCGAGAAAGCGCGCGAATTTTACGAGCAGGAAACGGGTAGCACACTGACCCAGTCCGAACTCGCCAGGCGCCTGACGGCCGATGGGTATCCGGTGCAGCAATCGCGCATCAGCCGCATGCAGGACGCGGTGTGTTATCTGCTGCCAGCGATTCCAACCGTGCTGTACGGCGGGCTCGGCCGGCATCAGGTGGAACGGCTCGCAGTGCTGCGCAAGGCGTGCGAGCGCACCTGGGAACGCAGAGCGCTGGGCCGTCACCTCGCCGTGGACTTCGCCTCGCTGTTCCAGGATGTGCTGTCGCAGTTCGACGCGCAACCGGATGGCTTCTCGCTCCAGCGGGTGCAGGACGAACTGGCGGGCCAGATGGCCGAGTTGCTGGACACAGACTATGACACACTGAGCCTGGAGATCGACGACAGCGAAAGCCGGCAGCGCGCGCTGAGCAGCGAGCCCTTGCCGGTGAGGCCAACAGCCTCTACCGTGTCTGCGACGCCAAGGCCTGCATCGCCACCTCCGGCGGCAACACCGGCACAGCAGGCCGGCGTACCGACTGGACCCGTTGCCGCGAGGCCCTCGACACGGACTGCTATGGCGCCTGCGGCTGGCAGCGGACAAGCCGGGGAAGTAGGCGCCGAGCCAGTACGGGCCGACCGTGATGCGCAGCGCCTGCAGGGACACATCGTGTCCCCGGCGCCGACCACCGAACGCCTGCAATCCATTCAGCGCCTGGTAGCGGACCAGTTGGGCGACAGGCTACCGGACTTCGAGACCAATGCCTTGCGCGCGATCCCCGTGCAGGTCGGTGGCCTCTACCCCGTCTCGGATGTCTGGTATATCGAGCCAGGATTGGACGTGCCGGACCGGCTTCGGGTGCATATCGCACAGTTCGCCCGCGAGGTCGCCGAAGAGGCGGCGGTCGGCGAGCAGATCGAGCCCAGTGACGATGGTATCGGCTTCGTCTGCGTGACTCCGCCCGTTGCGCAGGCGAGGGCCATGCCTGACTTCGCTCGTGCCGTGCTGGCGCTGTTGCATGCGTTGAGCACCGCTCAGCCAACCGCGACAGGACCGGATCGTGCGCGACTGGCTGACGACCTGGCGCCGCTGCTGCACGGCAGAGGCCGAACGTCCATGCGCCTGAGCGACACTGGCCTGGTGAAGTTGTTCCGGCTGCTGCGCCTGGCGCGACGGCTGCTGGATCTGGAGAACGGTACGGCGTTCGCCGACCCGGGCCACGATTCCTGAGGGCGGGAGGCCACCATGTCGTCACCTCATCCGCTCAACCAGGCTGTCATCGCCCAAGCGCTGCACGATCTGCGCAATGGCCAATTGCGTCGCTGCAAGGCGATGGGCTTCGGCGAGGAGGAGCTGGAGGCGCTCAAGCATCCGGCGCTGGTCAGTGTGCTGGTCAATGCCGCGGTGTCGTGGTGTTCGGTCTCGGTCAACCGCGAGGTACTGAAGCGGCTGCTGAGCCAGGTACATGACGTGGAGCAGGAAATCGCCACGGTGGATCGCATGCTGCGCCTGGGCGCGAGCACGGAGATGGTAAGCCGCTTCTACGGCCTCACGCATCAGGAAGTCGCACTGCGTCGCGACATTCTCGGGCTGCCCAAACGCAAGGGTCGGCACCCGGTGCTGGACGAGGCACAGGGCACCATCCTGTGGAAGCGTTGGAAAGCCGGAGTCAGCGAGCGTCATATCGCGCTGGACGACGATCTGGCCATGCTGGGCCTGACGATGGACCTGGCCGAGACCCTGACGTTGCCGATGTCGGTGGTCTGGGCGGCGATACGGAATTGGATCGACGAGGGGCTGGTGTAGACCATGGCGACGGGCGGCGCACCACGGCGCGATGGTCCCATAGCGCTGTCGGCGTTGTTCGGCGCTGAGAGAACTGGCATCGGACCAAGTACCGACCCAAGCGGTCGGACCGGGCAGTGACGGCTTCCTCTACAACGGTAACCGCCACGAGAGCGTGCCACGTGCGCGATTCCTCGACCGGCGCCTGACGCCGCTGGAACGCAATGCCTAGGAGGTGTTCCGCCGGCAGCTCAACGACAGCGGTGTGAGCGCGTTCCCGACCTACGATCAGCTCCGCCCCTACCTGGCGCTCGATGCCGTGCGCTGCCCAGGCCTCAGGGTCGCTATCCCCAGGGGATAGTTGGAACAGACGTCCTTCCACTGCATTCGATTGCTGCCTGTCGTATTGGCCGGTGGCCGGCATCGTTCGCGTTTTGCGCGAGGTGGCCGGGGAACTTGCCGTCGATGGATGGACGCGCCGAGCAACTGCCCGCCAAGTACGGATGCAGCAGTTGGCGGCGGTGGTACATGAGTGACGGCTGTTCGAGCTTCGCTACCGAGACGTGGATGGTCAGCGGGCCGCCTGGTACTGGGCACGAGAGGTATAGCGCCCACTGCGCGCATGGCGCTGTGCGAGCGCTCCATGAACTGGCCGGGTGTGCCAGCTATCCCCAGGGGATAGCTGGCACACCCGGCCCTCCGCGTCGAACAATGCGGGCAGGCTCGGGCTGCGGTTTGTTGACTGACGGCCTTCCGGCCGACGCCGATGCTGGCGACTCGTTCCTTCTTCTCGAGTCGTCCCCATGGCTAATGAACCCCTGCAACTGAATCTCGGATCGTTGCGCAGCGCGATGTCGCTGACGCTGCACACCCACCACGCGTCCCGCGTCTGGCATGGCCGCGCCGCCGCCGAGGGGCGTCCCGGCATCATCGGCCTCAACGGCTACATCAGTATGATGAACAAGATGAAGCGCGGCGCCGAGCAGGACGATCCCTACTCGGACTGGTGGATGCTGCGCATCGAGGACAAGCTGGCCGACACCAAGACGCGTCTGCAGACGCTGCGCGAACAGGTGGACCAGGCGCTCGCCGGCGTGCCTCCGGCGCTCAGCCTGGGCGAGAACCTGAACGTGCAGCCGGTGAAGCTGCCGCTGTTCATCAACGCCCAGCTCGGCTTCGCCGCCGTCTACTTGCTGGCCGACTACGATGACCTCGCGCGCAAGCTGATCCTCGCTCACCACACGGCGCTGATCGACCGCAGCACGCTGGAGCGCTGGCTCAACGATGGCGCGCACGCAATGCGCAGCCTGTTTTCGCTAGCCCAGCAGTATCGCTACTCCGGCACGACGCGCGATGATTTCGCGGCGAAGAACGAGGCGGCGCGTGCGGCGGTGGAGAAGTTCGGCGAGCTGCCGCAGGACGTGCTCGAAGGCACGCGCCGCTCGCGCTTTGCGCCACCCGTCGCGCGCCGGGACGGTCGCTCCGAATCCTCGGCCGCGCCCACCGCGGTGGACCCGACTTCCAACACCATTGATGGCCCAGCCGACGCCGTTGCACGCGACGAGGATGCGACGGAATGACGGCACCCACCATTCCCGTCCAGCCGACGCGCTTCACGGCGCTGGAACAGGCGGACTTCCAGCGACTGGAACACGCAGGCTACCTAAAAGGCCTTTTACAACCTTTTAAAGGTAAGGGGAGTCTGGAGGCCTGGGCCAGCCAGTGCCTGGCGCTGCGCGATAGCTTGATCGTCCTGGCACAGCGGCGCGTGCTGCCCCAGGCGAGAGCCTATCCATTCAGCCTCCTCGATGTGCAACTGGCCCAGCAAACCACTGGAGCAGGGACGACCTTCCTGCGCTGGCGCAATCTCGACCGCTCATCCATGGGCGTGGCCTTGTGGGAATCGCTGCTCGGCCGGCCCGCAGTACCGGCCTCGCTGATCGACGACCTGTATGCGATGGAGCTGCAGCGCATCGCGCTGAACATGCAGATCAGCCTGACCCATAGCATCGCCCGCCACGCCCTGGAATGCGCCAACAAGATGGCCCAGGCCGAGGCGATTCACCTGCGGCGTATCCATGGCCATGCCGCGTTCGCTGCCATCATTCCCAAGGATTCACCATGAGCACACACTTCGTCGGCGAGGGCAACATCGGTTCTGCGCCGGACGACCGCGAATTCCCCAATGGCAATCGCGAGCTGCGCCGGCTGCTGCGCCTGAACGTCTATTTCGACAACCCGATCCCACGCAAGGACGGCGAGGAGGGCCGCGGCGGCTTCTGGGCGCCGGTGGAACTGCGGCACCGCGATGCCGAGCACTCGAAGACGCTGTACCAGAATGGCATGCGGGTGCTGGTCGAGGGTCGTACGGTTCGAGACAAAGGGGAGGATGCCAACAAGAACGAGCGCGTCACGTTCAAGGTCGACGCCCGGCGCGTGGGCATCCTGCGGTACCGCGTCGACGCCGTGACGCTGAGCGCCAAGCCCGCCGGCCGCCAGTCGTCGCTGTTCTCGACAACCGCGACGCCTTTGTCGCCCAAGCAATCCGCCTGGGTGGCGCAGCTCGTGCAGCAGTACAGCGGCGCGACGCTCGCCATCATGTTGGCGCCATCGCCGCCGTGTCCTCAGTGTGGCGCGCCCATGCGCCAGCGCACCGGCAAGAGCGGCGGCTTCTATCCATGCAGCCGCTACCCGGACTGCAAGGGAACGCAGCCGATCGAGACCTCGGAGGGGCAGCGCGGCGCATCGCGCAGGCGGTGTGCATCTTCCAGGTCGTCATAACAGGGCACGCTGACGCCCACGAATCCCTGCGCCACTCCGGCCGCATTCGACGGTGGGGCCAAGCTCCCGCATCCCGCGGGATATCCCAGCGCATGTCACCTTCTGCAACGGTGCGCGCGCCTCGCGGTGCTGTCATGGACATGCGAGGCGAGAAGGCCATTCTTCGGCAGACCGCGCTCGGCGCGGTTCCATTGATCCAGGTGCTTCCGTCGATGGCGGTGGGTCTCCTGGCGGCTGGCCGGCCTGTGCCGCAGCGAGCCGCCAGGAGACCCATCGGGTCGCCGGTATTCGTTGCCGGTGCCCGCCGGTGGAACAACGGGCTCCCTTTGTGCGCGGATGTGTGCCGAAGGATGTCGACCCCAGCCACGATACGGGTCGAGTGCGACTGCTGGTGCAGCACACGGCTTTGACAACGGCCAGGACTGCGACAGCCCACAGGTGGTCTCTTCGTCCAAGGCTGAAGGCTTCGTGCTTTCGGCCTGTTGTTCTTTGCCTGATCAGAAAAAAAGGCGCCGCGCCGGCACAAAGCGGCACGAACACGATGCGGTTTGGCGCGCGACCCGGGCATGGCTTCGCGACCATGCTGAGGCCATGCGCTGCTGACCACCGTCAGCGCCATGCCCAGGCAGCTCCGATCTTCAAGGCTGCAACGCGTGATCGCCGCGTGGATCGAACCAGCCCGCATCGCATCGCCCACCGCGGACGAGCGTCTTCCCGACGCCGATGCTTCTTTCCTCAACCCTTCGGGACGTTTCCGCTCCCGTCAGGGCGTGGGGCTCCCGGTCCTTCCGCCAGTAGAAGCCATGTCCCTTGCTATCGCATCGGCGCCCCTGAGCGCCGGCACAGGCCCGTGCCGCGTCTATCGGCTATCTGGCCAGGCCCTACACGGGCAAGCGCCTGCCCCTGCCCCTGCAGGTGCTCCTCAGCGCCGCCGGCTACTACATCGGCACTGCCGACCGTGAAGGGCCGGTATCGTGTGAGTCCGTCGAGTATTTCCGCTCGCAGCAGGCGGCAGACCTCGCCCTGGCGACGGGTCGCTGGCAACAGCGGACCCATCCCTGATCCCGATCACCTGGAGGGGTGTCATAAACGAGTCTTTGCATCAAGACGTGCTTGATCGGCTCGCGCCGGAAGAACGGCGCTTCGCCAATGCGCCACAGGCATTCTTCGAGGCCTGGAAGCGCAGCGTGGACATCGATGGTTGCGGCAGCAGCATCGCAAGAAGCGGATGCCGGAATCCCTCGTGGAGGCGCTGCATCTGGCTGACGCCGCCGACGTGCGCATGCTGATCTTCGATGCAGACGCGCAGGTGCTGGACGGACTGCCCTTGTACGACGATGAATAGGGCCTTTCCCCTTTGAGCCCCGCACGGGGCTCCTTCTATTCTAACGAGGTGGCGGCGGGGTGCCGATTTTGTCGCGACACGCGCGGATGCTTGCCGCAGGCTGGTCCGATGTCCGCTGGTGTTGCCAGCAGCATGCCCAGGCAGTCGAGACCTTAAAGACTGCGGTCCGGCTCGCCGTTCCGGTCTTCTTCTATCGTCGGACGCATCCAGCGTCCATTCACCTGCAAGGGACATACCTCCCTTGCGGGCGGGAGTCCCTTGGTTGCTACAAGGAGTTCACCCATGGATACCCAAGCCATCCGCGCACAGATGCCGACGCTGGTGCGCGGCCACGTGCCTTCCAACGTCCGCAGCTTCAAGTTCAACATCTTCGATGGCCAGCCCAAGGTTTCGACGCTGGGCTTCCATATCGATCCGAAGCCCTTTGAGGGCAAGGTGATCGCCAAGACCGACGAGGTCATTGTTGTCAAGACGGGTCGGGCTGAGTTCGCGGTACTCGATCGATCGCTCGTGACCGAGGAGCCCGACGAGGGCGCCAAGGTCCAGGTCGAGCCCTACGCCAGACGCCGTTTCGACGGCCTGCGCGCGGATACGCCCGAGGAGAGCACGGAGTTCACCGCCGAGGGCCAACCCTACACGGTTAAACGATACGTGCTCGGCTGCGCGCTGGCGAAGCTGCCGATTCCCGAGCCGCGCTGCTCCGAGCTGCAGGCGCTGATCCAGCAACTGGAACAGTTGCCAGCACCCGACGGCTTTCGCCGCATCACCCACATGCTGGTGGATGCCGGCGCGCGGGACTTTACCTGGGTGGATCCTCTACCCGACGACATCGCGACGCCACCGGCCATCGGCTTCACCGTGTCCTCGGCGAAGTTCCAGGGGCATGTCACTGTGCTCTACGAGCGCGGCGACGACCTCTACGCGGTGGAGCTACGCCGCGACGGCGAGCTGGTCGAACGGGTCGACGAAGTGTTCTTTGACACCCTGGGCGAGACGTTGGAGCAGCTGATCGACGACGGGAACTGGCGTCTCATCCGCGTGCATTGCCTGTCCGCTCGCAAACCTGTCCAGAACTGACTGCCATGCGCCCCCGTCCTCGCGACGGGGGCTTCTCATTCCTTTCTCTGGAGATCACACCCATGTCTGTTCGATTCAAAGGCTCGGACCTGCGGCCCGTGCTCGCCGAAGCGGTGGTCAACCATGTCGCATCATCCTGGTCAAGGACCAGGGCGTGTACTTCCTGGCCGAGCGCGGCGAGCGTCGGCCCGATGGGCGGCAGAAGGCCGTCGCCTATGCCATTGGCTGCAACCCGGACGTCGATGCGTTCGATGACTGGTGGGAGCTGGGGCGCGCCGAGTTTGGCGGTGACGATTTCGCCGAGTTCTTCGATCCGCAGGATCGGGTCTTCGCCATCATCCAGCACGGCGAGGGCGACCTTGAGGTGTCCGCTACCGCCACGCATCTGTCGTTGCAGGCAGTGGCTTCCACGTCCAACGGTGGCTGACCGTATCATCCGCGGCCCCCGATCGGGGGCCCATTTTTTCTTGCCGCTGTTGTTGCCCAGATCGATCCAGTGGATCGCATCTGCGCATCACCAGAGGAGATCACCACGGTTCCAGCGACGACGTCTCGCACGTGTGTTTCGACACGCGCGCAACGGGTTCGTGAAGCGCAGCTCCGGGGGCGTCGCCGTCGCTGCATCCAAGCGGTCGACGCCGAGAAGAAAGTGATGATCGGTTTGCGCCTGGGCGACCTGTGGACCGACACCTCCACCTACTCCAAGGAGAAGCGTGCCGGCGAGGGTGTTCAGCCTCGATGCCGCCTGCTGGCATCGCCAATCCGGTGGCAGTGTGTTTCCCATTTGGTGCTGCCATTGGCATCGAGTGAGGCGAAGGTAAAGGCTCCATGTTTCGGGGAGCCGATTCAAATGCGACTGTCCACCTGTTCCCTTCGCCCTCTTACCTGTCTCGCCGGGCTGGCAGGGGCCATCCTCGCCACGGGCTGTGCGACCACGGTACCACCGCCGGATCTGACGCAGACGCCCAGCACACGCGAGCGGCCCCAGGCGCCGATGTCCGCTATGGAGACGCCAGCCGGCCCGGTGCCCGTCTACCGCTACGGGCGCTACACCTTGGTCGAACTGGTGCCGGAGCCGGCGCAGCGCGACCTGATGCAGCAGGTCGTGGAAATCACCATCCCGCCTGCGCTCGACACCACGGTTGGCGACGCCATGCGCCACGTCCTCCAGCGCTCGGGCTACCGGCTGTGCGAGGACTTGGAGGCTGCAAGGCTGTACACGCTGCCGTTGCCTGCTGCCCATCTGCGGTTGGGGCCGCTGGTCCTGCGCGATGCGCTGCTGACCCTCGCTGGTCCGGCGTGGGATATGGCGGTCGATGACACCTCCCGCCAGGTCTGCTTCAAGCACGAGGTGGCGCCCATTACCACCCCCCCGGCGGGGCACCGGCTGTGAATCGCGCCGAATACGTCGAGCGCACCGACACTCCGCAGGTGCAACCATGAACGTCCCGAACATTCCGGCCCCGTCCGACCGCGAAGGGCGGGCACGCTGGCCCTGGATCGCCGCGGGCGTCTGGCTGCTGTTCGTCAGCGCGCTGACGATCGTCAACAGCGTCGGGTTGTCGCGTCTCACCGATCAGAGCCGCGACAGCGCCCGAGATGCCCATGTCCAGGCATTGGCGAGCCGCGTCGACGATCTGGAAGCGCAGGCCGAGGCCGTCAAGCGTCAGCCCAAGCCCGTCACCCAGGCCGACCTCGACGCCACGCGCCAAGCGCTGGACGAGCGCCTGGCGCGTGTCGAGCAGGCTCATACCGCCGATGACCGCGCCAGCGAGGTGCAGGCGTTGCAGGCGCGCGTCGGCGCCATCGAGGATCGCCTGAAGAGGGCCGCACCCACCGTGGCCGTGGCACCCAGGCGCGCCGCTGAACCTCCCAAGCCCAAGGTGCCCGAGCCGCCGTTCAACGTCGTCGGCCTGGAGCTGCGCGGTGGAGAGCGCTTCCTGTCCGTCGTGGCGCGCGGCGCAGCTTCGGTGCGCGACGTGCGGCTGCTTCGCGAGGGCGACACCCTGGGCGCCTGGCGCCTCCAGTCCATCGAAACGCGTGACGCCGTGTTCCGCATCGACGGCCACACGCTGCGCATCGCGATTCCGTAGGAGCGGGCCATGAAGCAAGATTGGCTGCCTGGGGCTGTTCTTGCCATGTTCCTGGCTGCCGGCTTACCCCGCGCATACGCACAGGCGGCGCCGCTGGCGACCTCCCGCGTAGTCCAGAGCCAGGTACTGAACAGCGCCGACGCCGCGCTCAACGAGCGCCAGGCCAAGGATTGGGGGCTGCGTCCCGAGGAATGGGCGCGCTACCGGCAACTGATGCATGGGCCGCTGGGTATCTATTCCCCCAACCTTGATCCGCTCACGGCCCTGGGCATCGAGGCGCGCAGCGCCGAGGAGCGCGACCACTACGCCGAGCTGCAGGTTCAGGCCGAGTCACGGCGCGTGGATAAGACGCTCGCCTACCAGCGGGCCTACGACGCGGCTTGGAAGCGCCTCTACCCGGGCCAGCAGCGCGTCAATCTGCCGGGTGCACAGGCACCTAGCGCCGGCAACAGGGGCTCCGGTCGCCTGGCCGTCTTCGTCAAGGCCGACTGCGCGCCGTGCGACCAGCGCGTGCGCCAGTTGCAGGCGGCGGGCACGGCCTTCGATGTCTATATGGTCGGCAGCCGCCAGGACGATGTGCGCATCCGCCAGTGGGCGACCCGGGCCGGCATCGACCCGGCCCGGGTGCGCGCACGCACGATCACGCTCAACCATGATGCCGGGCGCTGGCTGTCCCTCGGCGTGCCGGGCGGGCTGCCGGCCGTGGTGCGTGAGGTGAAGGGCGAATGGCAGCGGCAGTAAGTGCGCCATCCGCGTTGCGTGCCGCGCTCCTGCTTGGCGCCTGCCTCTGGGCATCGGTTGCTTGCGCGCAAGAGATGCCACCACCGGCCTACCAGATTGCCGCGCAGCACGCGGGCGTGCCGTCGCCGGTGCTGTACGCGGTGGCCTTGCAGGAGAGCGGCACCAGGCTGCGTGGCCGTTTGATCCCTTGGCCGTGGACGCTCAATGTCGCTGGCAAATCCGAGCGTTATGCCACGCAGGCCCAGACCTGCGCCGGCTTGCGCAGGGCGCTTGCCCGCATCCCGGCCAACCGGATCGACGCCGGCCTCGGGCAGGTCAATCTCGGCTACCAGGCGCACCGCTACAGCCACCCCTGTGAGCTGCTCGACCCTTACCGGAATCTCGCGATCGCCGCGGAAATCCTCAAGGAGCAGCACATAGAGGGCGAGGACTGGCTGGTCGCCATCGGGCGCTACCACCGTCCAGCCGGCGGCGCACCGGCCGCCCGCTACCGCCGCAGCGTGCGCCAGTACCTCGTCCGCGTGCTGGGGCCGCGCACAACCCTTTCCGTCACCAACGTTACCACGCCATGAACCGCATGCTCTTCATTACCGCCCTGGGGCTGCTCATTGCCACCACCGCCACGGCGCAATCGACCACCGAACCGCTGATCGTCGTCGAGGACCGCGGCGGCGCTTCGGCGCTGCCGTACTACCAGGCATTCAATTCCCAGGACGCGGGTCTGGCCAGGCCGGCCGCGCCGATGCCGGCACCCCGCATCGCAGGTCCGGCCGAAGCCGAGGCGGCCATGCTGCCGGTGCGCTCGGCACGGCTGTCGCCGGGTGATGAACCGCGCCGCGTCATCCGCGCGGCGGGCCTCACACCGTTGTTCCTGATCGGCGACGATGACCGCTCCCGCGCTTGGCTACTGCAGCGCCGGGGGGCGTTGCAAGAGCTGCGCGCGGTGGGGCTGGTGGTCAACGTGGCCTCGCCCGAGGTGCTGGCCGCGCTGCGCCGCCTCGTGCCGGGCCTGATGCTGTCGCCGGCCTCGGGCGACGACCTCGCTCAGCGGCTGGGCATCCGTCACTACCCGGTACTGATCACCTCCACCGGCATCGAGCCGTGACGTGAAACGCCGACCATGGCCCAGTCCCAGACCATCGAGGTTTTGCTGCGGCCAGCGGTGGAGCTATACACCGTCGCGGTCTGTGTGGGCGCCGCACTGCTGTGCCTGGTGGCACCGTGGTCGCTCGCGCTGAGCCCCTTGCTGGGCCTGGGCAGCGCGCTGGCGTTCCTCTCCTTCGGCGCCATCCGGCTGCGGGACGCCTGGGCCATCCTGCGCTACCGGCGCAACATCCGCAGGCTACCGCGCTACGTGATGACCAGCCGCGACGTGCCCGTCAGCCAGCAGCGGCTATTCGTCGGCCGGGGTTTTCGATGGGATCAGCGCCACACCCATAGGCTCCTGCAGACCTATCGGGCGCAGTTCCGTCGCTACGTGGAACCGACGGTAATCTACAAGGTGGCACGGCGGATCGAGGAGCGGCTGGAGTTCGCACCGTTCCCGGTGTCCAGGCTGGCGAAGGCTCTGGCCTGGGACAGCCCACTCAATCCGGCGCGGCCGCTGCCGCCGGTCGGCGGCCTGCCACGCCTGCACGGTGTCGAGCCGCACGAGGTCGACGTCACCCTGCCGCTGGGCGAGCGGGTCGGCCACACGCTGGTGCTGGGCACCACGCGCGTGGGCAAGACCCGCCTGGCCGAACTGTTCATCACCCAGGATATTCGCCGCAAGGCGGGCGGCCAGCACGAGGTGGTGATCGTCTTCGATCCCAAGGGTGACGCCGATCTGCTCAAGCGCATGTACGTGGAGGCCAGGCGTGCCGGGCGGGAGGGGGAGTTCTACGTCTTCCACCTGGGCTGGCCGGACATCTCGGCGCGCTACAACGCCGTGGGCCGCTTCGGCCGCATCTCCGAGGTTGCCACGCGCATTGCGGGCCAGCTTTCGGGCGAAGGCAACAGCGCTGCGTTCCGCGAGTTCGCATGGCGCTTTGTCAACATCATCGCGCGCGCTCTGGTCGAGCTGGGGCAGCGTCCCGACTACCTGCTGATCCAGCGCCACGTCATTAACATCGACGCACTGTTCATCGAGTACGCCCAGCACTTCTTCGCCAAGAGCGAGCCGAAGGCTTGGGAGGTCATCGTCCAACTCGAGGCGCGGCTGAACGACAAGAACATTCCGCGCAACATGATCGGGCGCGAGAAGCGGGTCGTGGCGCTGGAGCAGTATCTCTCGCAGGTTCGCATCTACGATCCCGTGCTCGATGGCCTGCGCAGCGCGGTGCGCTACGACCGCACCTACTTCGACAAGATCGTTGCGAGCCTGCTGCCGCTGTTGGAGAAGCTGACCACCGGAAAAATCGCGCAACTGCTCGCGCCGAACTACTCGGACCTGAACGACCTGCGGCCCATCTTCGATTGGATGCAGATTATCCGCAAGCGCGCAGTGGTCTACGTCGGCCTGGACGCGCTGTCGGACGCGGAGGTCGCCGCTGCCGTGGGCAACTCGATGTTCAGCGACCTGGTATCAGTCGCCGGCCATATCTACAAGTTCGGCATCGACGAAGGTCTGCCGGGCGCATCGACTGGCGTGAAGGTGCCAATCAACGTTCACGCCGACGAGTTCAACGAGCTGATAGGCGACGAGTTCATCCCGATGATCAACAAGGGCGGAGGCGCCGGGGTCCAAGTGACGGCCTACACGCAGACGCTCTCTGACATCGAGGCGCGTATCGGCAACCGCGCCAAGGCCGGGCAGGTGGTCGGCAACTTCAACAACCTGTTCATGCTGCGCGTGCGCGAGACCGCCACGGCCGAACTGCTGACGCGGCAACTGCCCAAGGTCGAGGTGTATGCCACCACGGTGACGAGCGGCGCGACCGACAGCTCCGACCCGAGCGGCAACACCGCGTTCACGTCCAACACCCAGGACCGCATCAGCAGCACCAGCGTGCCGCTGATCGAGCCAGCGCACGTGGTCGGCCTGCCCAAGGGGCAGTGCTTCGCGCTGATCGAGGGCGGCAATCTGTGGAAGATCCGCATGCCGCTGCCGGCACCCGCCCCCGACGAGGCCATGCCCAAGGATCTGCAGGAGCTGGCCGGCTACATGCGGCAGCACTATGCCGAGGCCGGCGACTGGTGGGAGAGCCAAGGCGTCCCCGACTTGCTGGACCAGGCGCTGCCGGACGATCTGCTGGCGAACTTCCAGCAGATGGCCGCGGCCGATGAGGCTGGCCACGAAGGAGACCTAACATGAGCGATCCGGCCGTCGCAGCGCAGCGCCAGCAGGTCCACCAACAGGGACTGATCGCGGGCCTCATCACCTTGCCGTTCCGCTTCTTTGGCGTGCTGTGCGGCTCGCTGCTCCTCTGCATCGTGATCGAGTGCATCGGGTTGCACTTCTTCTGGCCGCAGGAGGGCTGGCGTCACGCCCAGGGCATGCTCAACCACGAGCTGGCCCTGGTATCGGAGAGCTTTACGCGAAGCGTGCTGGTGCAGGAACCCGGCCGCACCGCCCGGCAGCTTGTCGAGCTGACCTACGACTGGGTCTTCGAAAAAAGCGGACTGCTCGACTGGATACGCGATGCCGCCACGCAGGCCAGCGCCGGTGTCCGCAGCCAGGCCCATGACTTGCGCTACTACCTGGGGATGGTCTATGTGCATGTGGAGAGCTACCTGATCGCCTCGGCCTACACCGCGCTCGTGTTTCTCGTGCGGCTGCTGGTGCTGACGCTGACCTTGCCGCTGTTCCTGATGGCCGCCTTCGTCGGCCTGGTGGATGGGTTGGTTCGGCGCGACGTGCGCAGCTTCGGAGCCGGCCGAGAGTCGGGATTCGTCTACCATCGAGCGAAGGCCAGCCTGATGCCGCTGGCCATTCTGCCCTGGGTCACGTACCTGGCACTGCCGGTGAGCGTCCATCCGCTGCTGATCCTGTTGCCCAGCGCAGCTATGTTCGGCGTAGCCATGTGCATCGCAGCAGCGACGTTCAAGAAGTACCTCTAGGCGGTGGCGAGGTCGGGCAGCGCTACGCGAAGACGTTGTCTGGCTTTGCCTACAGCACGTTCATCAAGCTCGTCACCCGCTGCGCCGCCAGGCGCGGCGTGAAGGTCATCACCGTCAATCCGGCGTTCACCAGCGTGCTGGGTTGGGTGAAGTTTGGCGTCGATCGTCTGACGGTCGACGAATAAGTGGGCCGCTGGCGGGGCATGGCGCCATCAATCCGGTCGCACAGAAGTTCTTTTTCTCTACTGCGCCTGATCGGCGCGCGCCGCAGCATCGACGCCATTCACTTCACCGGGGAATGGCACGATGAAACAGACCTGCCGACGCACTGGCGCGTGCCCGCGCGCAATGGTCATGCTGCTGCTGGCGCTGGCCCTCTCGTTTTCGGTCGTGCGTGTGGCCATTGCCTCCGATGGCGCCCTGGAGCGTGAGCAGCTCTGCGCTCTGGCACGCCAGATCGAACTGGCTGACCGCTTGGCCGAGCACGCCGCCAACACCGCGCTGAATGAACGAGCCCGCTACCACTTCGATTACGCCCGGCTGCGTGCGGACCTCAAGCGCGTGCGCGCAGGCGTGCAGGACCACCTCGTCCCGCAGCGCGCCCAGCCGCGCGATCCCGTTCCCCTGGCCGGCGACTACGTGCACCGCGATGAACGCCAGGAGTCAACACCATGACGCCTTCCGCCGATCAGGTCGCCGCCTTCCAGGCCAGCGGCGGTTTCACGCCCGCGAGCGTCTCCACCGTTGTCCTCGGCTTCGTCTTCGCCGTCCTGCTGCTGTGGGGCGTGTGGGCGATGCGTACCGCCTATGTCGGTTGGGCCGAGAACCGAATAACCCAGCGCCAGTTCCTCGGCGTGGTCGTACGCTTCGTCGCGATATACCTGGTGCTGAGCTTCTTCCTCCTGTCCTGACCACCACGAAAAATTGAACGCCATGAACACTTGTTCGACTTCCCATCGCGCCACACGCATTGCCGCCGTGCTCGTTTTGCTGGGCATCACGGCCACGCCGCTGGCCTCGTTCGCTGCCCTGCCGACCATGGAAGATCCATCGCGCGGCGCGGGTAAAGGCATCCTGCAAACGCTGCAGAACTACGGCTACGACATCGTGCTGCTGGTCGCGCTACTCGTGGTTGCCTCGATGTTCATCGGAGTCTGCTACCACGCTTATACGCGTTACGCCGAGATCCACACCGGCCGCGCTACCTGGGGCCAGTTCGGCCTCACTGTGGCGGTGGGCGCCATGCTGCTGGTCATCGGTATCTGGCTGGTGACCAAGGCCACCGGTGTGCTCTGAGGGCCGGCACCGATGGTCGGCTACCCGCGGATCCCGAGGCAGGCCCCAGATGATGGCCCCGGTGATGGGCTCGTGACCTTCCTGCCGCATCGCTTGAACCGCCATCCGGTGGTGGTGCGCGGATTGACCGCCGATGAGCTGTGGGCCTGCGCCGGCCTGTCAGGTGTGGCCGGCTTCCTGGCCGGTTTGCCGGTTGCCTGGCTGACCCACAGCATCGCCATGGTCCCGACGCTGATCGTCGTCGGCATCGGAATCGGCGTCTTCGCAGGTGGCGCCTTGCTGCGCCGGCAGAAGCGCGGTCGGCCCGACACCTGGCTGTACCGCCAGCTCCAGTGGCGGCTCGCGCTGCGCTACGCCGCGCTTGCGCCCCACGTGGGGGGACGACAGCTGATCACCTGCTCGGGCTGGTGGACCACGCGGCGCCAGCGGTCTTCCACGTCCGGCCGTCGAGGTGCCGGATGAGTCGGTTCAAGAACGAAGTCAAGCACCTGCAGGCGCACGTCAAGTCCCTGCGCTTGGGTGCCGCCGCGCTTTTCGTCGTGGCGCTGCTGCTCGGCTTCGGCTGGTGGAGTTCGCCGAAGAGCCTGACCATCCATGTGCCCCCGGACCTGCGTTCGGGTAGCACCCGTAAGTGGTGGGACGTGCCCCCGGAAAACGTCTACGCCTTCACCTTCTACATCTGGCAGCAGGCCCAGCGCTGGCCGGCAAATGGCGAGGAGGACTATCCGCGCAACCTCAAGGCGCTGTCCGCTTACTTAACGCCGCGATGCCGGTCCTTCCTACAACAGGACTACGAATTGCGGCGCAACAACGGCGAACTGCGCCAGCGCGTGCGCGGCATCTACGAGATTCCCGGCCGGGGCTACGGCGACGATCCCACGTCGCGCGTGCAAGCCGTGTCGGCGAACGATTGGATCGTCACGCTCGAGGTGAGCGCCGACGAATACCTGGGATCCGAGCAGGTCAAGCGCGCACTGGTGCGCTACGCCTTGAAGGTCGTGCGCATGGATGTCGACCCGGAGCACAACCCCTTCGGCCTGGCCCTGGACTGCTATGCGAGCGCGCCACGGCGCATCGAACCGGCGCCAGCACCTGCGTCGGCCAGCCAGCCTGCCGCTGCCACCCATCTGCAAGGAGGAGCCCCATGAAGCGCCTTGTCCTGCCAGCCCTGGCTGGCATCCTGCTCGGCATGGGGCTCGTCTGCACTGGCCACGCCGTGGAGATCCTGCGCTGGGAGCGCTTGCCCCTGGCCGTGCCGCTCGTGGTCGGCCAGGAGCGCGTGATCTTCATCGACCGCAACGTGCGCATCGGCCTGCCGGAGAGCATCGGATCGCACCTGCGCGTGCAGAGCGCGGGCGGTGCGATCTATCTGCGCGCAAGCGAGCCGATTCCGCCCTCTCGGCTGCAACTGCAGGATGTGGACTCCGGGGTGCTGATCCTGCTCGACATCGCTGCCGAGCCGGCCAAGGCGGGCCAGCCGGCGCTGGAGCCCGTGCGCATCGTCGAGGGCGATGGGGCGCCGCTCCGCGCTGACGACTCAGCCGGTACCAGCGCGAGCGAGGGCGAGCGTCGCGACACGGCCAGCGCGGCCGCCCGGCGCGCGACCCCGGTGCCTGTGGTGCTGACACGCTATGCGGCACAGAACCTCTATGCGCCGCTTCGGACTGTGGAGCCGTTGACCGGCATCGGCCGCGTGAACCTGCACCGGCATCTCAAACTGGATACCTTGCTGCCCACACTCCCGGTGCGCGCGCAGGCGCTGGCTGCGTGGCGGCTCGAAGACCAGTGGGTGACGGCCGTAAAGCTCACCAACACGTCGGCACGGCGCTTGGCGCTGGACCCGCGCGTACTGCAAGGCGATTTCGTCGCGGCAACCTTCCAGCATGCGACCCTGGGGCCGGCCGGCCAGTCGGCCGACACCACCGTGGTCTACTTGGTTACCCGTGGCCATGGCCTGGCCGAGTCGCTGCTGCCGAAGGTGGCACCCATCGACGCCGCCGTGAACCTGCCGGCGGCAGCCGCGGCCGGCCAGGCCGAAGGAGGAGGTGCCCGTAATGAAAAGTAACCCCCTCCTCAAGTGGTTGCTGATACCGATGGTGCTACTGGTGGTCTTCGTCGGTATTAAGCTCTTCTCGGGTGATCGTGGCGCCAAGCCCGGTCAGCCCGGTGCTGCCAACCCGCTCACGCCTGAAGAGATGAAGGCCTTGGGTATCGAGGGCGACACGGCGCGCGACACCGTTGCCACGCTGGTCGCCCAGGTCAAGCAGTTGCGCAACGAGCTACAAGCCGCGCTCAACGACAACAAAGACCAGAAGGCCGAGAACGAGCGCATGCGTGCCCGCGAGAGCGCGATCGACCAACGCATCCAGACCGCATTAGATGGCGAGCGCGGCCGCCAGCAGCAGGACCGCGATCAGATTGCCAACGATCGCCAGCAGACGCAGGGCCTGTTGCAAGACCTGCAGCGGCGCCTCGACGGGCTTTCCGGCAAGGGCGCGCAGTCCGACCTGCCCATCGGGCTGGGCCTGGAGGAGGGCGATGGCAAGAATTTCGGCGGCGGCCACGGCAGCGGTGCTCGCAGCAGCGGCGGCACGCGCTGGGTGGAGCCGGACGATGCCAAGCCCGCCAAGAACGGCGGTGCAGGTGGCGGCCTGAACTTCCCCACCAGCTTCGGACCCGCGCAGAAGACCCTGACGAATACGGCCGACCGCGTTGCGATCACCGTCGCCGATGCAGGCAGCCGTGCCGTGGGGGCTTCGGTCAAGCCGGTCTACACGGTGCCGTCCAACTCGACACTGATGGGGTCAATTGCCATGACGGCGCTGATCGGACGCGTGCCGATCGACGGCACGGTGAACGACCCGTATCCCTTCAAGGTGCTGATCGGTCCGGACAACCTCACCGCAAACGGCATCGACATCCCCGACGTGGCCGGCGCCGTGGTCAGCGGTACCGCCTCGGGCGACTGGACGCTTTCGTGCGTGCGCGGCCAGATCCGCAGCGTGACCTTTGTTTTCCAGGATGGGACCATCCGCACCGTGCCGGAGAACAGCTCGCGCAGCCAGGGCGCCAACGGTGGCCAGGCAGGCAGCAACGGCGCGGACGGCAGTGCCGCACGGGGCGGCTTGGGCTGGATCAGCGATCCCTACGGCATTCCCTGCGTTTCCGGCGAGCGGCGCAGCAATGCGCAGCAGTACCTCGGTTCGCAGGCGCTGATTACCGCCGCCGGTGCCGGCGTGGCCTCGCTCATCAAGTCCGACAACGGCAGCGTGGCAGTGGTCTCCAACAGCAACGGCTCGCTCGGCACGGTGGGCATCTCCGGCAACGAGGCCATGGGTCGCATCCTGGCCGGTGGCGTGCGCGACATGGCCGATTGGGTCAACAAGCTCTACGGGCAGGCGTTTGCCGCCATCTACGTGCAGCCTGGTGCCAAGGTCGCCGTCCACCTGGAGCAGCCCCTCAACATCGACTACGACGCCAAGGGGCGGCGGGTCAATCACCGCATCGGAGAAGCTCATGCGTCGGATCTGGACTGAAGCGGCCGCAACCCTGATCGCAGTCATGGTGCTGGGAGGGTGTGCCACCAGCAAGGACAAGCTGCTGGCGCAGGGCGATCACACCATGCTCGATGTCTGGAACCAGGAGACCGGCGGCAGTGCGGGCGGCGGCCAGCCCGCCCGGCAACTGCTCGATGCGCGCCAGGGCTTGCGCCGGCCGCTGACCGAAGCCGAGGTACAGGGCATGCCCGCGACCAATGCGGCCTACACCCGCACCGCCGCCAACGAGATCTATCGCCAGTTCCACCGACTGCCGAACCCGGACCTGGTGATGTACGTCTTCCCGCACCTGGCAGGCAGCGATCCGGTGCCGGTGCCCGGCTACACCACGGTGTTCCCGCTCTACCAGCGGGTGCCGTACGCCATGCCGGGCGAACGCCTGGAGGACTACTGATGATCCGGTCCGTTCCCTTCCTTCGGGCACGCCAGGCCGAGACGCCAACGGGCGCCGACGCGCCGGCCGACGACACCTGGACCCGGCATGTGTCGTCGCTGGCCGCGCAAGGCATTGCCGAGCCCGGCAGCGCGTTGGCCGCCGGCCGCCGCAACCCGGCCACCGAGGCGGAAGTCCAGGCGCTCTACGACGTGGCCCCGTCCTTCGCGGACTTGCTGCCTTGGGTCGAATACCTGCCCGAGTCGAAGAGTATGCTTCTGGAAGACGGGCAGTCCGTCGCCGCCTTCTTCGAGCTCGCGCCGGTGGGCACCGAGGGGCGCGAGATGGCTTGGCTGTGGCAAGCGCGCGATGCGTTGGAGAACGCGCTGCAGGACTCGTTCGACGAACTCGACGAGAACCCCTGGGTGGTCCAGCTCTACGCCCAGGACGAGGCGACCTGGGATGGCTACCTGCGCAGGCTGGCCGGCTACGTGCGGCCGCGCGCCCAGGGCAGTGCCTTCAGTGAGTTCTACCTGCGCTTGTTTGCGCACCACCTGCGCGCGATCGCCAAGCCCGGTGGCCTCTTCGAGGACACCACGGTGACGCGCCTGCCGTGGCGTGGCCAGGTCCGGCGGGTGCGCATGGTGGTCTATCGGCGCGTACCAACGGCTACCTCGACGCGCCGAGGCCAGTCGCCCGAGCAGGCACTGACGACGATCTGCGACCGCCTCGTCGGCGGGCTCGCAAACGCGGGCGTGAAGGCTCGCCGCCTGGATGCCGCCGACATCCACGACTGGCTGCTGCGCTGGTTCAACCCCCATCCGACCATGTTCGGCCCGAGCGACGAGGATCGGGAGCACTTCTACGCGCTGACCCGTTATCCCGACGAGCCGGAAGAAGGGGAAATCGAGCTGGCCGGCGGCGACTTCGCACAGCGTCTGTTCTTCGGCCAGCCGCGCTCGGATGTGGCGAACGGCACCTGGCTCTTTGACGGCATGCCGCACCGAGTCATTGTGATGGACCGGCTGCGCACGCCGCCGGCGACGGGCCATATCACCGGCGAGACCCGCAAGGGAGGCGATGCGGTCAATGCGCTGTTCGACCAGATGCCGGAAGACACGGTGATGTGTCTCACGCTGGTCGCTACGCCGCAGGACGTGCTGGAAGCGCACCTGAACCACCTGAGCAAGAAGTCGGTGGGGGAGACGCTCGCCTCGGAGCAGACTCGCCAGGACGTGCAGCAAGCGCGCAGCCTGATCGGCAGCGCGCACAAGCTCTACCGCGGCGCGCTGGCCTTCTACCTGCGCGGGCGCGACCTGCAGCAGCTCGACGCCCGCGGCCTGCAACTGGTCAACGTCATGCTCAACGCCGGTCTGCAGCCGGTGCGCGAGGAAGACGAGGTGGCGCCACTCAACAGCTACCTGCGCTGGTTGCCCTGCGTCTTCGACCCGGCCCTGGACAAGCGGCAGTGGTACACCCAGCTCATGTTCGCGCAGCACGCTGCGAACTTGGCGCCGGTGTGGGGCCGCAGCCAGGGCACAGGACATCCGGGCATCACCTTCTTCAACCGTGGCGGCGGACCGATTACCTTCGATCCATTGAACCGCCTCGACCGGCAGATGAACGCCCACCTGTTCCTCTTCGGCCCCACCGGCTCGGGCAAGAGTGCCACCTTGAACAACATCCTGAACCAGGTGACGGCGATCTATCGGCCGCGGCTCTTCATCGTCGAGGCGGGCAACAGTTTTGGTCTGTTCGGCGACTTCGCCACGCGCCTGGGCCTGTCGGTGCACCGCGTCAAGCTCGCTCCCGGCGCCGGGGTGAGCCTGGCCCCGTTCGGCGACGCCTGGCGCCTGGTGGACACGCCTGGCCAAGTGCAAACGCTGGATGCCGACGACCTGGACGAGGACCGCGACGAGACAGCGCAGGTCACGGACGCTGATGAGCAGCGCGACGTGCTTGGCGAACTGGAAATCACCGCGCGGCTGATGATCACCGGCGGCGAGGACAAGGAAGAGGCCCGGATGACGCGCGCCGACCGCAGCCTCATCCGCCAGTGCATCCTCGATGCGGCCCAGCGTTGCGTGGCCGACAAGCACACTGTGCTCACGCGCGACGTGCGCGACGCGCTGCGCGAGCGCGCCCACGACATGACGCTGCCCGAGGTGCGCCGCGCCCGGCTGCTGGAGATGGCCGACGCGATGGACATGTTCTGCCAGGGCGTGGACGGCGAGATGTTCAACCGGCCCGGCACGCCCTGGCCTGAGGCCGACATCACGATCGTCGATCTGGCGACATTCGCCCGCGAGGGCTACAACGCCCAGCTCTCGATCGCCTACATCAGCCTCATCAACACGGTGAACAATATCGCCGAGCGCGACCAGTTCCTCGGCCGGCCGATCATCAACGTGACCGACGAGGGCCATATCATCACCAAGAACCCGCTGCTCGCGCCCTACGTGGTCAAGATCACCAAGATGTGGCGCAAGCTCGGCGCCTGGTACTGGCTCGCGACCCAGAACATCGACGATCTGCCCAAGGCGGCCGAACCGATGCTCAACATGATCGAGTGGTGGATCTGCCTGTCGATGCCGCCCGACGAGGTGGAGAAGATTGCGCGCTTCCGCGAGCTGAATGCGGCGCAGAAGGCGCTGATGCTGTCGGCACGCAAGGAGGCCGGCAAGTTCAGCGAGGGCGTGATCCTGTCCAAGTCGATGGAGGTGCTGTTTCGCGCAGTGCCGCCCAGTCTCTACCTTGCGCTGGCCCAGACCGAGCCGGAGGAGAAGGCCGAGCGCTTCCAGTTGATGCAGCAGTACGGTATCGGTGAACTGGATGCAGCCTTCAAGGTGGCTGAGAAGATCGACCGCGCCCGCGGCATCGAGTCGCTTGCGCTCGATGCGCTGGCGCCGTAAGGAGCGCACGATGCAGCTACCTGGCTTTGCCCGCTCCCGGACCTTCCTTGCCGCGCTGCTCGCGGCCGTCTTGCTGGTGGGCGTGTCCGCCTGGCTGGCACTGCCTCCCCAAGCCTCGGCGCCGGTCACCGTTCAACCTGAGTCCCATACCGACGCGAAGCCTGCGGCACGGCCTCCGGCGGTGCCCGGACCGCCCTGGCGCTACGGCCGTTCTGATGCGCGCTTCACCGTAGTCGAGTATGCGGACTTGGAATGCCCGTTCTGCCGGACCTACTTCCCGGTCCTCAAGCGTTGGATCGATAAACACCCAGAGGCAGTCTTGCAATGGCACCACCTGCCGCTCGCGATGCACGAGCCGGCTGCTTCCGCCGAAGCCCGCCTGGTCGAATGTGTCGGTGTTGCCGGCGGCCACGCCGCGTTCTGGCAGGCGGTCGAATGGGTCTATGCCCATACGCGCGGCGACGGGCAGGGCCTACCGGAGGGGCTGCGCTATCCCGACCTCGCGCCGGCCGTGCAGCAGTGCTTGGCTTCCGAGCGGCCCGGTGCATTGATCCACGCCCAAGCCGAAGAGGCGGCCAAGAGCGGCGTCACCGCGACGCCAGCCCTGCTGCTGCGGGACCGTGAGACCGGTAAGACTGTGCTGCTGCACGGGCCTGTCGAAGGCGATGCCTTGCTTTCGGCTCTCGATCTGCTCGCCGCGGGTGGCCAGGCCGCCGCCGAACCGTCCCGCTCTCCAGACATGCCCGCCGCATCCGTCGGCGTCATGCCCAGGTAGTCCTCGATCTTCAAGGCTACGGCGCGGCTCGACCGCGCTGATCGAAACCCCGTTCGCATCGCATCCCTGGCCGCGAACAACCATTGCTCCTGCGGTGGCGGATGCCTGCCGGTCCCCTGTCTTATCCCGTCGTCCCCTGGAGGGTTTGCCCTCCTGGGCATGCGCCCTCCGATCTCAGCCCATAGGAGGTTTGCCATGTCGTTCGTCGTTGCCGATTCCAGCCCGGAGTCGCTTACCCTGATCGCCGCCCAGCACGAGGACTGGATTATCCAGCAGGCCATCACCTTGCTGGAAAAGCGTGTCTTCAAGGCCGGTCCGGCGCTGAACGGTCCCGCCGCCGTGCGCGACTACCTGCGCCTTAAACTGGTTGCGGAGCCCAACGAAGTCTTCGCCGCCGTGTTCCTCGACAGCCAGCACCGGGTACTCGCCTACGAGCCGCTGTTCAAGGGCTCGGTCAGCCAGACCACGGTGTATCTGCGGGTGGTTGTCCAGCGCGCCTTGGCCCTCAACGCCTCGGCGCTCATCCTCGCGCACCAGCACCCGTCCGGCATGACCGAGCCCTCGATGGCCGATTGTGCGCTCACGGACCGGCTTAAAGCCGCCCTGGCGGTGGTGGACGTCCAGGTGCTGGACCACCTCATCATCGGCAAGGGCACACCGTACTCGTTCGCCGAGTCGGGGCTGCTGTAACCGGTCGCCACGCCAGCGCGTATGTTCCACCCCAGCGGGAGCTTCGGCTCCCGCCTTTCTTCTCGCCGTTCCAGAGGACTTCGGTGCTGACCCAACAAACGGAGCGCGCGCAGTGCGCTTTGTTTGTCGAGGCAATGCCGCCTTCAACGTTTGACTATGGCCTTGATCAACTCCAAGGGCGCCTGACATGCCGGTCTTTCTCTTCAAGTCCATGCCGGGGTGGCCGGCCCTCAGCATCGCCGCCGTACTGCCAGCCATGCTGCTTACGTTCAGCACGGCCACCTTCGCCGCCGACGTGCTTGTCGTTACCGACAGCCGCCATCCAGTGCGAGCCATGGGCGGTGAGAGGGTCATCGAACTGGACCTTCCCTCCCGGATCGAGGCCGAGCTGTCTGCGGGCCTGCCCGCAGATGCCAGCCTGGCCGCCGACCTCGTGCGTCAGCGCATGAGGGAGGGCAAGGACGAACTTCAGCGCCGGATTGGCCGAGCCTACCAGGGCGTCGCCGATGCCTGGGGGCTGGGCATTGTCAAGGTGCCCGCCGTAGTGGTCGACCGCCGCTATGTGGTCTACGGCGACCCGGACGTCGCGCGCGCCGTAGCATGCATCGAGGCCCATAGGAGGACACAGCCATGAACCGCCTGCTATCGGTGTCTTATCGCCGGGTTCGGCTCGCCATCGTGTCGGTGCTCCTGGGCGGTGCCGCGTCAGCATTCGCCTTGAACACAGCCACCATCGTGGCCTCTGCCGCGTCGCCCGACTGTCTGGAGTACCGCGTCGTCGGCATCTGCTACTGGCTGTATTGCTCCTGGTCGGGTTGCAGGGTGCGCACGTCGGTGAAGGTGCGCCACTACGTCCCGGATGCGGTGGTGTCGAGCTACTCGAACACTGGCGAGAACCCGTGGATCGAGGTGCGCGCGATGAGCATGCCGAATCCCACGGCCCAGGCCGGCGGCGATGGCACCACCAACCACGACAACGAGAACAATCTGGGGAAATTCAAGAACGCTGACGTGATCGGGCATCCCGCGGGCTCGGTGTTCAGCCAATTCGCCAGCGCGTCTGGCTACGCGTGCCAGGGCGCGGGCACGGCCTTCATGCCGTACCTCCTGAGCACGCTCGACACGCTGGCCTGGCGCTACAACGTGCCCGAGATGGCCTACCCGGAGGCGCTGATCCCCGGCATGCGTGAGATCGGCGGGCGCACGACGCGGAACCTGTGGGGCAACGTCTATCCGCGCGGCGGTTTCATGCATCAGACCGACGACTACAAGAGCGGCGCCGTCGTCGTGCAGCGTGCGGGCGACATCGTGACCCGGCGCACCCAGCCCCACGTCTATCAACCGCTGCTGGCCAATCCCCGCGGTGGTTACTGGCCGGCCGGCGCCCTGATGGAAGGCGATGCCTCCACCGGCAAGTGGCAGGAGCTGACGCCGACCCTCTCAAACTCCTGTGCGGTATTTCCACACAACAGCCGGCGCGTGCAGGCCCAGCGGGGCGACTACGCCTGGGCGCTGTGGCGACCCTATGCCTGTTGCCAGCGCCGGGGGCAGGTCTTCCTCGGTAGCGTCGATTTCATGTGAGGTATTCCCGGCCAACTACCCCGGCCTAAAGGCCGGAGCTTGAAAGGCAACTGACAAGCTCGGGTTGACCAGGCAAAGCGGTAACCAACCCGCTACGTTGCGAATAGGTGCAAGACCGACGTTGGGATGCTTCACTTAGTCCCAAACTCTCGAAGCCCCGGTTGCAGACAAGCGACAGGGTAAGCACGAAACGGACAGGGGCAGATCGCCGGTTCGCAACCTTGCCGAAGGGAGACGCCCCGCAAGGGGCGCGTAACCAGGCCCGTAAGGGCAACCATATAGGAGAGATTGCCATGGCAGTCTTTGTGTTGGACAAGCACGGCAAGCCGTTGATGCCGTGTAGTGAGAAGCGAGCGCGGTTGCTGCTCGAGCGTGGCCGCGCTCGCGTGCATCGGCTGATGCCGTTCGCGATCCGGCTGATTGACCGGTGCCTGAACGACAGTGAAGTCCCGCCCCTGCGCCTTAAGCTGGATCCGGGCAGCAAAGAGACTGGTGTCGCTATCGTCCGCGAGGCGACCTTTGGCGCAGACGGAGCCCGCAGGGCTTACGTTCTTTCGCTGGCCGAGATCATCCACCGTGGCCGGCAGATCAGCGAGGCGTTGACTGCCCGCCGTTCGATGCGGCGCGCCCGCCGCGGGCGCAAGACGCGCTACCGCGCAGCGCGATTTGACAACCGCCGCCGGCCCGAAGGCTGGCTTGCGCCTAGCCTTCGCCACCGCGTCGTCACCACCGAAGCGTGGGTGCGCCGCTTCATCAAACTCGCTCCCATCACTGCTCTGAGCCTGGAATTGGTCCGCTTTGACATGCAGGCGATGGAAAATCCGGAGATCTCCGGGGTCGAATACCAGCAAGGGACACTCCTTGGCTATGAGGTCAAGGAGTATCTCCTGGCGAAGTTCGGGCGAACCTGCTCCTACTGCGACGCGGCCGATCGTCCCTTGGAGACTGAGCACATTGTCGCCAAGGCTTGCGGCGGCTCGAACCGCGTTTCCAATCTCACGCTCGCTTGCCGGCCCTGCAATGAGAAGAAGGGAAAGTTGCCGCTGGAGGTATTTCTGCGCAAGGATCCAGCGCGCGCCAAGCGAATCCTGGCGCGCGCGAAAGCACCATTGCGGGATGCCGCTGCGGTGAACGCCACCCGCTTGGCCCTCCTGGACGCCCTCAAATCCTTCGGCCTGCCGGTCGAAACAGGATCAGGCGGCCAGACCAAGTACAACCATCGGCGCCTCGAAATCCCCAAGTCGCATGCGCTCGATGCAGCCTGCGTTGGGCAAGTGCATTCCGTCCTGGACTGGCAACGACCCGTGCTGCGTATCCAATGCACTGGCCGCGGGAGCTATCAGAGGACCCGGCTGAGCGCCAACGGCTTCCCGCGCGGCTATCTAATGCGAAGCAAACGCGCATTTGGGTTTCAGACCGGCGACATGGTCAAGGCAATCGTTCCTACTGGCAAGAAGGCCGGCACGTATGTCGGCCGGGTCGCCATCAGGGCGACTGGCTTCTTCAACATCCAAACTGCTGCTGGCGCTGTGCAGGGCATGCACTGCAAAGTGATCCAGCGCGGCGACGGATACGGATACCAACTCGTAGTGCAAACAGCAAAGGAGAGCGAGAACAGGGGCGACGCTTCGCGTCGCGCTCTATCCCTCCCCGGCCTGAAGGCCGAGGTTTCTCGCGCAAACTGATGAAGGCGTCCCATTCCCGTATGACAGAGCGTGCCAAGCCCTACGCGCTAGCCATCGCGCTCGTTTGCGCCGTCACGGCCGCAACTGGTATCGCCTGGGCGCAGACCCGTATCGACCGCAACGGCGCGAGCGTGAGCGGCAGCGTCATTGGCGACGACGTGCTCTACAGTGTGGGCGGCGGCCGGGCCGTGTCCATGGGCGGGGCCGGCAACATGCAGAGCATCGGCGTCGGGGCCGGCTGGAACAGCAACCTGATCTGCGGCGACATGAGCATCACGACGACGCTGCAGAACCAGCTCAACGGCATCACCAACGGCTTCCAGGCCATCATGTCCTCGGTAATCCAGAACGCCACCAGCGCCGTGGCGTCGCTGCCGGCGCTGATCATCCAGCGCGCTGATCCGGGCCTCTACAACCTGCTGACAAACGGCGTGCTGCAGGCGCGGCTGGATTTCGATCGCTCCAAGATGACCTGCCGCGCCATCGCCAACCGCATGGCGGACATGGCAGGCGGCCAGGCTGGGTGGGATCAGCTCGCCGAGGGCATGGCACTGCGCAATGCGGTCAGCAGCGCCGATGCCGTGTCGGCCATCGAGCAGGCCGAATCGAACAAGGGCAACAACGGCGTGCCTTGGGTCGGCGGCGGCAATGCGGGCGGCTCGGGCCAGAGTTCGATCAAGGTGGTGAGCGACGTAACCCGCGCGGGCTACAACCTGCTCAATGGCCGAAGCGTCACGGATACCTCATCGATTCCGCGTGCTTCCTGCGGCAATCGGCTGACCTGCCTCACCTGGTCCTCGCCGCAGGCCGCTACCAACTTCGCCACCCGTGTGCTGGGCGAGCGCGAGCAACGCACTTGTGATAGCTGCACCAAGACGCAGACGACGCCGGGCGTCGGCCTCACGCCGGTGATTCAGGAAGAGTACGAAGCCAAACTGCAGGCGCTGCAGGAGCTGGTGACAGGAGCGAAGCCGACAACCGTCGCGAATCTCGAGGCGGCCGGCAGCGATTCGCTGCCGATCACCCGCGGCGTGATCGAAGCCCTGCGCGACGAGCCCGACCAGGATTTACTGGGCAAGCGGCTGGCTTCCGAGGCGGCGCTGTCGAGTGTGTTGGAGAAGGCCTTGCTGTTGCAGCGCACGCTGCTGACCGGCAAGAAGGAGCCGAACGTTGCAGCCAATGAGCTGGCGGTGAAGGCTGTCGACCAGGAGAACAGCACGCTGGAGCAGGAGATCAACAACCTCAAGACCGAGCTGGAGCTGCGGCGCACGCTGGCCGGCAACTCCGCCATGGCGATCATGCAGCGCCACGACGCCCGCGCCGGCGGTTCGCGCGGCATCTTCGAGGGCGACACCATGCGCGATCGGCTCAAGGAAGTGCAGAAGCCTCGGAGCACGCCGTGACCACCCGGAACTGGCTGCGGCCGGCCTGGCTGCTCAACCGCCGCGTGGGCATTGCGCTGCTGTGGCTACTGGTGGTAGCCGGCATCTCCGCGGTTGTGAATGTGACCGGCATCCACGTCCTCGGCAGCATCGACGGCTGGGAGCGCTGGCTGCGTGCTCACGCGGCCCACTTCTTCATCTGGCGGCTGCTTCTCTACGCGGCGACGGCCTATGGATGGTGGTGGATGCGCGGGCGCCTGCGGCAGCGCGAGCCGTCGCGCGAAGCGCATCAACGCCTGCTGCGAGTCGAGATCGCGGCCGTGATCACCATCGTGCTGCTCGAAGGCAGCCAACTGCTGCGCCATGGCTGAAGCTGGGAGGACCTCATGACCCTCTACACGACCGACTACCTGGAGTATTACCTGACCCTGGTGGGGTGGGTGGTCAACAACGGCATCTGGAACATCCTCGTGGCCAGCGGCCTGTTCGCGCTGCCGTTCGTTGCCATCGTGATCCACGAGTGGCTGCGCGCGAGGGCCGAAGGCGCGGACGAGGGCAACAAGGGTGTGTTGTCCTCGATGCGTATCGAGAACCGTGTGTGGGTAGCGATCGTGGTCATCCTGTTCGCCGGCATCCCGTTCATTCCGGTGGACCTGAGCACGATCAAATTTGACACCACGCGCTCTGCACAGTGCCAGATCAGTGTTCCGCAGGCGAGCTCTACGGGCTGGTCCAACGCCTACACCACGCTCAACAACCAGAGCGCGCTGGTGCCTGTGTGGTGGTTCTTCATGCACGCCATCTCGAAGGCCGTCACGGGCGCGGCGGTCGCCGCGATCCCCTGTGGAACGGACCTGCGGCAGATGCGCATGGATGTCAATGCCACGCGCATCGATGACCCGGTGCTGGCTCAAGAGGTGGGTGACTTCGTGCACGACTGCTATGGCCCTTCGCGCGCCAAGCTGTTCATGAGCCGGCCAACGCTCTCCGAAGAGCAGATGAACGACGTGACCTGGATCGGTTCGGGTTACTTCCTCAACACTGCAGGCTTCTACGACACCTACCATTCGAGCACGCCGCGCACGGCCTGGCCTTACGACGCGGCCCGCGATGCGGGACTGGCCCAGGTGGACAGCGGCGGTGGTTATCCGACCTGCCGGCAGTGGTGGTCCGATGGCAGCAGTGGGCTGCGTGCACGCCTGCTGGCCCAGGTCGATCCCGATCTGCTCTCTCGCATAGGGCGATGGGCGGGGTTCCTCTCGCAGAATGAGGTCAACGACTCGGTGATCCGCGCCGTCGTCTCGCCCCGGCAGCAGAAGATGAACCAGGGTGCCGTCTATACCGACTACGGTGGCCAGATCGAGAAGACGCTGCCAAACATCGTGACGCGCGGTGCTGGCGATCTCGGCCTGGCCGCCGGGTCGCCTGGTTTCTTCCCGGCCATGGACGTGGCGCGCCAGGCGCTGCCGATGGTGCTGTCGCTGCTCAAGATGGCACTTGTCATCTGCATCCCGCTGGTGCTGCTGTTCGGCACCTACGAGCTGAAGGCCGTGGTCGCCGTGAGCTGCGTCGAGTTCGCGCTGTTCTTCGTGGATTTCTGGTTCCAGCTTGCGCGCTGGCTGGACAGCACGATCCTCGATGCGCTCTACGGCTGGGGGTTCGGTGCGAACCGGCCGCACTCGAACTTCGATCCCTTGATCGGTCTGAACAACGCCTTCGGTGACATGCTGCTGAACTTCGTCATGGCGACGATGTTCATCATCTTGCCGACATTCTGGGTGGCCGCACTCGGGTGGGTAGGCGTGCAGGCTGGCGCCGTGCTTCAGTCATTGAGTGTGGGATCTAAGGAGGCGCAGGCTGCAGGTGGGAAAGGCTCTGGTATCGCCATGAAGACTTTTAAGTGACCTGCTTCGTCTTGTTCGTCTTCAGGATCGTGAGGATCGATTCGATGATCATCATAAGAATACAAGCCATACCCGGCAGGACCGTGCCTCCATTCTGCCTTGTGTTCCTCATCATAGCTTCCATCATCGTTCCGAATGATCCAGGCGCCGGCCAGAGCGAATGCAAGCAGCAAGGCTAGCCATAATGTGGTGTAGAGCAACACGCCGAGCGCGGCGAGCTTGAGCGCCATCAGCAAAGCCATCGCGACGCCAGGCGCCGATCCTCGCGCCACCAGCCAATTCGTCGCCTTCCGATCCAGCCGCACACAACGCTGCCACAGCCGGCCCAGGGTCCGGCCCACGCGCTCCGCAAAGGTTGTCTGTACAATGGGTTTCATTTTGGCTACCTCATGCTTGTCCTGCCGTGTCCCTCGATTCGTTTTTTGGTTCGCTTGATTGAATCCTGCACGGTTTTTCAACCGAGGGGCTGATTTTCCTGCAACATCCAATCAGACTTCGTGGCGTGCCCAAAATTCCGCAGGCGTGAGGCTGGGGTACTGGCTGGCCAGCGCCGGCAGCTCCTTGTCGCCGGTGGTCACCGCCAACAACGTGAGCAGCAGGGGGCTGGTCGGCGGGGTCGCGCAGGTTCGTCCTTGGCGCCCTCCGGCTCGACGACTTCGGCGATATGCTGCTGAACTTCGTCATGGCGACGATGTATATCGTGCCGCCACCCTTTTGGGTTGGCGCCCTGAGCTGGGTCGGCGTCCGTGCCGACAGCATGATCAAGCCTGTTGGAAGGAACCAAAGGGGGGCTGCGAGCGCCGGAGCAATAGATCCTGGAGCAATATCGGGGAAGATGAAGTAGTCGGCGGAATAAGTTGCGCGTCAGTTGCCCTTTTCATCAGGAAAATCAGGGTGTTCGATGTCGTTGTAGGGCACAGGGTCGTATCCCGGAGTCTTCTGCAGTTCGTCTAACGTCGAGAAAGACCAGTCATCCCTCGTCATCTTGGCGATCTTGCCCTGCCACCCAGGCCGCGATTACAGCGAAGACGAGCAAGAGCGCCACCCACAACGCCGCGTACAGCAGCACCGCCAGCACCAGCAGCTTGAGTACTCAAGGCAGTGCCTGCCGCATCGGTGGGGACTCCCCGTCCGACCATCCAGCGCACGGCACGCGCCTCCTGACGCAACCCTTCCCGCCACGCGCGACCGAGCGCGGCTGAGCCGCCAGCCATGCCGGAACGCGGGCATCCGGTGTCGGACGCAGCAACTCCGACAACACATTGGTGTCGAGGACGATCATGTACCCAGATCCACGGGTTCGCGCATCGGCTCGCGTGCCGGCAATTCCAGTTCAATGCCGCCCAGCCGGTCGATCCGGGCACGAATGGTCTCCACGAGAGTTTTGCCTTGGACCGGTTCGACCGACAACGCGGCGCGCAGGATATCGCGGGCCTCGCCCTCCATGGACCGGCCATGGACTGCAGCCTGTATCCGCAGACGTGCCTTGAGCTCGTCGTCGATGTTTCGGATGGTCATGGTTGCCATTCGAACCTCCGTTAGTCATTGACTGCATTTTAGTCAATGACTGCAAACATCATCCCAGCCGCTCTTTACCTCGCTGCGGCTCCAAATACCGTCGCCTACAGCCAGACTACCGGCCATGTCGGGACCAGAACCCCGTTGGCGTGACGATGGGGGGTACCTGGCTGGCCAGCGCCGGCAATTCCTTGTCACCAGTGACAAGGTAATCGGCTTTCGCGGCCAACAGCGTAAAAGCAGCACAGGCTGATCAGCAGGGTCACGCAGGTTCGCATCCTGCGCACCCTCAGGCTCGGCGATATCGGCCAGGAACATGATGCTGTCGGCCAGATCTCAATCCGACCTGGTCCAGGCCCGCATTGGTTGTGGCCTGAGAGGAGCCGTTGCCCTATATCCAAAGGTCCGAAGACAAGAAAGGGCTGGGAAGGGCAAGGGAATGGGTCTTACTCAGCAGTCCGAAATATAGGCGACAGATGGGGCGTCGAAGAATGAGCGCACAAGCCGGCGGTTCTTCTTCACCTCGTGCAGGTGCTGCTCAACGCGGATTTCCAGTTTCTCGCCCGCTCGCAACGGATTGCGCGCCACACCAGTTCGCTTGAGATGACTCCACACGAACTCGTCGGGATTCAGGTCGGGCGCGTAACCCGGCAGCACATGCATCGTGAGCTTTCCCTTGGTCGATTCGATGTACTCGCGCACATTGGCCTTCTTGTGTGCTGGCAGTCCGTCAACGATCAGATGCACTGGGCGGTTGCGGCCCTTCATCATCTTCTTGAGCAATTCGATGAATAGCTCCGCGGTCAAGGCCCCTTTGTAGGTCGCAAACCAGAAGGCACCTTTGGCGTTCACCGCGGACGCGGCGGAAATCGATTGGCGCTGCCCGGGGCGCTCAATCACCGGTGTCTCGCCTTTGACCGCCCAGGTCTTGCCATGCACCGCGTCGGCTCGAAATCCTGATTCGTCCCAGAAGTAGATGTCCGCACCGCTTTGCTTGGCCGCAGCCGCAATACCCGGAAATGATTCACGCTGCCAGCGCTCGACGGCCTGCGGATCTCGTTGGTACGCCCGCTGCAATGGCTTTTGCGGGCTCAAGCCCAGTCCCGCCAGCAGCCTGCCCACCGCTGTGACACCCATCTTCACACCAAATTTCTCATCGATGAGCGTGGCCACAATCTGTCGTGTCCACAGCCCGAAGTCCAGACCGTACTGCCGAGGATCCCGCCCGTTGATCCACCGAAAGACCTGCGCCTGTTGCGCTCGCGTGAGCTTGCGTGGCCGGCCTGTCGCTGGACGCGATGCCAGCGCCCGCGCGCCTTTGCCCGAGCCCGAGGCCGCCTTGAGCCAACGGTAGATTGACGTTCGGTTCATGCCCAGCGACTTCACCACCACCGATGGTTTCTCGCCTTCGCGAACCCGGCGCAAGGCAAGCCGGCGGAATTCCTCTTGCGTCGCGCGATCGAGTGTACGGCCATCTCGTTTCATGTTGAATGAGACTAAACGGTCGTCACGAGGTTCCAATTTTTGTCGCTTTATTTACGGACTGGTGAGTAAGGTGAATGGCCATCCCGAAAAGGCCAAAAGGCGTCCCTGATCTGCCCATCATCCGGGATTCGCCATGCTCTCGTTGTTCTTACGCAGAAGAGTGCCGCCAAACACCGACACTCCGTCCACGCCCACCATCGAGCCTCCTAAAGGGCTGACGCGACCGGAATCGGCCGCGTCCCTGCTGGCGACGCCTCGCCGGCAGAAGCTGCTGGAGCACATTTGGCAGCGCACGTCCGTCTCCCGTGACCTGTTCGCGACGTTGTACCTCGCACCGTTGGAACGCTACGCCGAACTGGTCCAGCAGTTCCCCGCCTCGGAAAGCCATCACCATGCCTACCCAGGAGGCATGCTGGACCACGGCCTGGAAATCGTGGCCTACGCACTGAAGTTGCGACAATCCCATCTCCTGCCGGCCGGCGCCACGCCGGAAGCCCAAGCCGCGCAGGCCGAGGCCTGGACCGCAGGGACCGCCTACGCGGCACTGCTGCACGATGTCGGCAAGATCGCCGTGGATCTGCATGTCGAGTATGGGGACGGCACTGTCTGGCACCCCTGGCATGGCCCGCTGCGGCGGCCGTACCGCTTCCGCTACCGCAAGGATCGCGAGTATCGGCTTCACGGTGCTGCAACCGGGTTGCTGTACGCACGCGTGCTCGATACGGACATCTTCGACTGGCTGAGTGGGTATCCCGACTTGTGGTCCGCCTTGCTTTACGTCCTGGCCGGCCAGTACGAGCGCGCCGGCACGCTGGGCGAGCTGGTGGTTCAGGCCGATCAGGCCTCGGTCGCGCAGGAACTCGGCGGCGATCCGAGCAAGGCTCTGGCTGCGCCCAGGAACGCGCTACAGCGCAAGTTGCTGGACGGCCTGCGCTACTTGCTCAAGGAGGAGTTCAAGCTGAACCAGCCTCAGGCTTCGGACGGCTGGTTGACCCAAGACGCGCTCTGGCTGGTGAGCAAGACTGTTTCCGACAAGCTGCGCGCGCACCTGTTGTCGCAGGGCATCGACGGGATTCCGGCCAGCAACACGGCTGTGTTCAACGTGCTGCAGGATCACGGTATCGCCTTGGCCACGCCGGACGGCAAGGCGATCTGGAAGGGAACTGTTACGAGCGACGCCGGCTGGTCCCATACCTTCACGCTCCTGCGCCTCGCGCCCTCCCTGGTCTGGGAAGGTGATGATCGGCCACCATCGTTCACCGGTACGGTGACGGTGGTGCAGGAAGAGGGGGAGGGAGAGGCAATGATTCTCGCATCCCTGCCAATCGCTGCGAGTTCGCCCGCATCTGGGCCGTCGTCAGCCAGCCAGCCAACGGGCGATGGCGTCGAAGCGTTGCTGGATCTGCTCGTCGCTCCCGGCGCGGCGTCGGCTGCTTCCTTATCAGCCACCGAATTCCATCCCCCGGCTCTGGACGACCGGACCCTCGAGTCCGGAGAGTCGAGGGCGCCGACCGGCTCGGTGCCGCTCGCGCCCGCGTTGACTTCGGGGCAGGAGGAAACGCCGTCAGGCGAGCATTTTGTTGCCTGGCTGCGGCGGCGCATCGAAGAGCGCGCGCTCATCATCAATGACGCCAAGGCATTGGTGCATACGGTCGCCGATACCGTCTATCTGGTCAGTCCCGGTGTGTTCCAGCGCTATGCCCAAGAACATCCCAAGACCGCTTTCCTTACCAAGCAAGACCAATTGGCAGATTGGCAATGGGTGCAGAAACGGTTCGAAAAGCTGCAACTGCACCGCAAGCAGCAGGACGGCCTGAACATCTGGACTTGCGCAGTCACGGGGCCGCGGAAGTCGCGGAGACTTCACGGCTACCTGTTGGAAGACCCGCGAGTCCTGTTCTCCGATATGCCGCCGAACAACCCTTACCTGTCGCTATCCCCGTCCGCCGGTTCTGGGCAGGAGTCACCGCGTGTGGTCCCGACCTAAACAGCATAAGCTTGCGCAGTGGGCATCTTCCATGGTGCTGCCGCGCTTTCCGAGCCGTACCGCACGAATTGGAAGGTCTGCTTCCTCTTTCAAGTACAAGTCAATCCGGCAAGGCTGAAACGCCCCGCCCAGCGGCGACGAGCTGTAGCATCAGGTCCGTCGCTTCCGCGGTCCTGTGAGTTCTCGGTCTGCAATGGGCAGGTGTTCTTCCACGACGCTGGAACGCGACGACATAGGCGCAGCCCAGACCGATCCGCTCATGATTGCGATGCGCCGCGTCTGCCCGCTACATGGCATGGCGCGAGACGACTATGACATCTTCTGCGGCCTATTAAACCGACTCGGAACGCTTGACGCCTTCAACGAAGGCCGCGACACGATCGGCTGGCTGCGCCATTTGTAAATGCGGGCGCGCTGATATTCAAGGGTAGCGGAAGTGCCAAGCCTTGGCGCCGTTGGCCGATACGGGAGTGGCCGTCGAAATCGGCGATGGTGTACGGCTTGCTGGTGGCCTTGGCCTGCCGGACCGTCCTGTCTGTGAACATGAGTCCAACTCCTGGAAAGCGAGATGGGTACCATGTTCGTTACCGGACCCCCTGGCTTCTCCAGCAACCATGCGCGAAGGCTGCTCACCGCATTGATGTACCACCAAATGTACCGGTCAGGGCCCGGCTGTCAGTGGATTTCGCTGGACGTCACTGGATCAAAATCTTAACGAGATCAGTGACTTACAAGACCTTCCAATGGAAGTTTTTGGAAAGTTGAAGTGGAGCGGGCGATGGGAATCGAACCCACGTCTTTAGCTTGGGAAGCTAAGGTAATAGCCATTATACGACGCCCGCTATGGCTTACTGGGAGCGGATTCTAGCACGATTCGGCGGACCGCCAAATTTCCGCAATCCGGCCCCAGTTCCGCAATTCACTATGTTGGCGCTACCCGCTTGGCGCGCCGTAGTTGTGCCGCTTCGCCGTCAGGACGTCTGGTCGCCGCCAAAGGGGCAGTAGCCGTAAACGTCCGTGCCCGGGTCGATGGTGTCATCGCGGCATCTCGCTCTGCTGATCAGAGTAGGGCCGCTGACACCCGGAACCTCACCGGGGCGCCCAGTATATGAACCGCCTTATCTGTTGTGCCATCCGGATAGCTGATAAGGCGGGGGATGACAACCGCATCGGGTACAAGCTTTTCCGTGCGGTCTCCAGACCAAGAGCACGTCCTTGCGGAGATTGTGAGCGAACACTTCGGGTCTGACCTTTCCTATGGCAATTTTTTTAGACCGACCTGTGCGAGATATTGCCGGCTTCGAGGCGGGCAGCCTTGCTGGCGAAATGGTGCGTCGAATCTGGAATGCTTAAGGTCGGCAAGGTCAGTAGCATCTGCTCGCTATTGCATGTGAGCGTCACTTGCGCCGTGGACTGCGCAAGGAATGTTTGGACCGCAGGAGATCAGTGAACTGCTGAACAAAGCTGATCACAAGCGCTCGTTCGTCCGGCTCTAGGTCCTTCAAGGCATCTGACACCACAGCAGTCTGGTCATCAACATGCCTTGAGCCCCGACGCAATAGATCATCTACCGTGCATTCCAGTGCATCGCTGAGTTGCTGGAGGCGATATAGCGTTGGAACACGAGTGCCGCGTTCCCAGCGGCTGACCGCTTCCTGTTCCAGGTTGATCATCTCCGCCAGCTTCGCCTGAGTCAGGCCGCGAGCACGTCGTTGCTCGGCAATAGCAGATCCAACACGGGCCGCAATGGCTGCGTCCTGTGCATCTTCGCCAAATGGTGTTGATCGAATAGGCATAGGACACAATGGTGGTTTCTATTCCATTTGCGATGAACATCCTAAATGGAATAAAGCAGGCCAATATGGTTGATTTTTCGCTCGGCTTAGGATAAGGTGGAGTACCGATGCCGCCACCAACGGTGGCGGCCGGGGGACTGAAGCTACGGAACATCGAGCGGGGCCGACATTGCTACCGCCGAGGCAGCAGTAGTGGAGGCTGCCTTTGAGAAGGCAGTCTGGTTGTCCGTGCATACGGGATGCGTGGATCCTGCTTGGCACTCCTGTGAGGCCCCGGCAAGCTCATCCGCGTTTGCTGGGTTTCGTGCCGGTAATGACCGCCATTACGATTCACTCCACCGCGTGAAAGTGCTCAACGCTGGCGCACGCCGCTTGCCGTCAACGCCGGCCCGCACCGGCCCGCACCGGCCCGGTTTGGGGGGTGACGGCCCGCGCTAAGGGCATGCCCCAGTTCTCCTCGCTCCGCCGTGGAGCGGACCTTTCAGGAGGCAACGACCATGATCCAACCCCTTATTACCGCGGAACAACGCGCGCATTGCTCGCAAACGGCAAAGTGTACGCAGCTGGCCACGCTAGCGACCCGCTCCCTGTGGTGCGGCTGTTTACCCCGGATGCGCATGCGACCTGGCTACTGGCCGCGCTCGACCCGGCCGATGGTGACACCGCCTACGGCCTGTGCGACGTGGGTATCGGTATGCCCGAGCTCGGCCATGTAAAGCTGTCCGACCTTGCATCCATCGTGGGGCCGCGCAAACAACCGATTCTTCGTGATCGGTACTTTCGGCCAACGCGGTCGTTAGGCGAGTACGCTCGGCTGGCACAGTCCAGTGGGTCGATCGTCGATTGATCGAGTGGGCAATCTGCAGAACCCCCGTTGTTCGCGTCAATGCGATGCGGCATACCGCATTTGAGGTCAAGCAACCGCTGCATGCTGCAACGCGAGCGCGGGGAATTTCCATGTCAAAGGGGCACCGAGGTAGCGGCTCATGTGGGTCGCGCTTCACCGAGGAGAGAGACATGAACCCGTCAGGGAAAGGGCTGAGCCATGGACTCAAGCCGCGTCACGTCACGATGGTTTCGATTGCAGGCGTCATCGGCGCCGGACTGTTTGTAGGCTCCGGGCGAGCTATCGCCGAAGCCGGCCCGGCCGCGCTGCTGGCCTATGCCGTTGCCGGGCTGCTGGTGGTGCTGGTCATGCGCATGCTGGGCGAGATGGCTGTGGCACAGCCGGATACCGGATCGTTTTCGACCTACGCGGACGGCGCCATCGGACATTGGGCCGGTTTCACGATTGGCTGGCTGTACTGGTGGTTCTGGGTCCTGGTGATCCCGATTGAAGCGACAGCGGCGGCGGCAATTCTGAACGGCTGGTTGCCTGCCGTACCCCAGTGGATGTTTGCGCTGGCGATCACGCTCGCGCTGACCGGCACCAATCTGTTCTCGGTCAGGAACTACGGCGAGTTTGAATTTTGGTTCGCGCTCATCAAGGTGGTCGCCATCGTGGCGTTCATTGCCGTAGGCGGTCTGGCGGTGCTGGGTTTGCTTCCGGGGGCTCAGGTATCGGGCGTGGCGCGGCTGGTTGACTATGGCGGGTTCATGCCGAATGGCGCAAATGCTGTCATCGCTGTCGTCCTGACAACGATGTTCGCATTCATGGGGGCGGAGATCGTCACCATTGCGGCGGCCGAAGCGGAACACCCGGCCCGGCAAATCGTGCGCGCGACGCGATCGGTGGTGTGGCGCATTTCGCTGTTCTACCTGGGCTCGATCTTCATTGTTGTTGCACTGGTGCCGTGGAATGACCCGCTGCTCGTCACCCATGGGGCGTACCAGCGCGCGCTGGAGATCCTCGGCGTGCCGCACGCCAAGGCTATTGTCGACGTCATTGTTCTGATAGCGGTAATGAGCTGCCTGAACTCGGCGCTCTACACTGCCTCCCGCATGCTGTTCTCGCTGTCGACGCGGGGCGATGCCCCGAGCGGCCTAAGCCGGACTGCCGCGTGTGGCACACCGCGCGCTGCGGTACTGGTTTCCACCGCATTCGGCTTCGTGTGCGTGCTGGCGAACTACCTGATGCCAGAAGGCGTCTTCGCGTTCCTGCTGGCTACCTCAGGCGCCGTGGCGCTGCTGGTGTACCTCGTGATCGCGATATCGCAGTTGCGCATGCGCGCAGTACTAGAACGACGCGCGGCAGAGCTGCCGCTGCGTATGTGGTGCTACCCGTGGTTGACGTGGTCGGTTGTCGTGGTGATTCTCGGTGTCCTCGCGGCCATGGTCTGGCATCCCGCCCATCGCATGGAAGTTCTCGCGACAGCGACGCTGCTTGCGGGTGTGCTGGCTGGCGCTTGGCAAAATGCGCGTAACCGAAGCGCAGTCGGGCGTGCATTTGCGATCGATGACAGCCTCTGAACCGGTACCTTCTTCGGCCCACGCGGGCGTTAGGTGAGTACACCAGCCTGGCACGGGCCAATGGCTCGAAAGTCGACTGAGCGAACCGCTGAGCGAACCGACTTGCCCACTGTGGCGGCCCGCAAGACCCACACGAAGCCGGGTACTGACCGGCGGCGTACAAACCACTATGCAAGGAGACCTGAACGTGACCACACTCGGAGAGCTCAATGAGATTTCCCTGGACGCACCGGACGGCACTGCACCGCCACGCAGGCTAAATGCTCGCGACTACAAGACCCTGGCCCTTGCCGCCCTCGGCGGCACGCTTGAGTTCTACGACTTCGTCATCTACGTCTTCTTCGCCACTGTGCTGGGGGCGCTATTCTTCCCGGCCAACATGCCAGACTGGCTGCGGCAACTGCAGACGTTCGGCATCTTCGCCGCTGGTTACCTGGCACGCCCGCTGGGCGGCATCGTGATTGCACACTTTGGTGACCGGCTCGGCCGCAAGCGCATGTTCACCCTCTCGATCTTGCTGATGGCCGCGCCCACGCTGATTATCGGCCTGCTGCCCACCTACGCCAGCATCGGCGTAGCGGCGCCGCTGCTGCTGCTGGCGATGCGCGTGCTGCAGGGCGCGGCCATCGGTGGCGAGATGCCCGGTGCCTGGGTGTTTGTCGGCGAACACGTGCCGAGCCGGCATTACGGTTTCGGCATCGGCACGCTGACGTCTGGCATCACCGGCGGCATTCTGCTGGGTTCGCTCGTTGCCGTCGCCATCAATCGCCATTACTCGCCTGCGCAGGTGAGCGATTTCGCCTGGCGCATTCCCTTCATCCTGGGCGGCGTGTTCGGACTGGTGTCCGTGTACCTGCGCCGGTTTCTGCACGAGACACCCGTGTTCCGCGAGTTGGCTAGCCGCAGCAACCTGGCGCGCGAATTGCCAATCCGCACCGTGCTGCGCGAGCACCGCTCGGCCAGCCTGTTCGTCGCCCTGCTGACCTGGGTACTTTCTACCACTATCGTCGTGGTGGTGCTATACACGCCCGCCTACCTCCAGAAGGTGCACCACATTCCCGCCGCGCTCGCGCTCGAGACCAATGCTTTCGCCACCCTGACGCTAACCATCGGCTGCGTGATCGTCGGTTGGGCGAGCGACCGCATCGGCACCCGCGCCGTCATGCTTATCGGCTGGGGCGGCCTGTTCGCGGCCGCTTACCTTTTCTACAGCAGCCTGCCGGGCACGCCTGCCACGTTGTTCTGGCATTACGGGCTGCTGGGCCTGTTTGTCGGCACCATCGCCACCGTGCCGATTGCCGCAGTGCGCGCCTTTCCCGCACCGGTGCGCTTCACTGGCCTCTCGTTTGCCTACAACATGTCGTACGCCGTCTTTGGCGGCCTCACGCCGATTCTCCTCACGCTCTGGCTACAGCACGACACCATGGCACCTGCTCACTACGTGGCAGGTCTGGCAGCTGTCGGGTTCTCGCTAGCGCTCTGGCCACTAACCAAGTGCGGCCATGCCATGCGCAATGGCGTGGCTAGCACGGGTCGGTGACTGTTTCCGGGCTGGTCGGCTGGCTGTCGGCTTCCTGTCGCCTTGCCTCTGGCTCGCCATACCTGGCCACGTCGGTCGATAACGATGGAGCTACGAAATGAACGCTACTGAAAACACGCAACAAGTCCGCCTGCTGACGCCCGCCGAGCTGGCTGTGTGCATCACGGTGTTCCGCGATGCGCGGCAATGGTCACAGGAGCAGTTGGCCGCCATCTCCGGGCTCAACGTGCGATCCATTCAGCGCGTCGAGCAAGGTTGGTCCGCCTGCCTCGACACCCGCCGCGCCCTTGCCAGCGCGTTCGAGTTCGCGGACATCGACGCGCTCAACAAGCCATTCGCCATTCCATCCGAAGACGAACTCAAGGCTGCGCAAGAACAGTTCGACCAAGAGCACGACACCTTCGCGGCGATTCCGCTGACCACGGGTAAGCAGTTGGCCAAGCTGGCGGAGACCTGCCCAATGGTCATGTCGGAACTGGCTTTCGAGATGAGCCGCGAAGTGGACGAACGCTTCGCCGCGCTGATGGAATATTTCCGCAACTACAGGGATTGCGCCGATGCCTACACCGAAACGCAGAAGTTAGAGGTGTACGACGAGATGCAAGCCAACATCGACGTGCTCAAGACGCTTGGCATCTCGCTACGCTACGCCGAGCGCGCGGTGCTGGTGAAGTGGGGATCCGACCCGGACAGCACGCCTATGCCAGTTAATGTCCTCTACGTGATCGGCTTTCCGCTCGGCAAGGAACCCGAGCTATTCGCAACGCCAGAGTCTGCCGGCATCCGCCTGTAGGCAGGAGGCAACGACCATGATCCAGCCCCTTATTACCGCCGAACAACGCGCGCAACTGCTCGCAAACGGCCAAGCGTACGCAGCCGGCCATGCTGGCGACCCGCTGCCTGTGGTGCGACTGTTTACTCCGGACGCGCATGCGACCTGGCTACTGGCAGCGCTCGACCCGGCTGATGGTGACACCGCCTACGGCCTGTACGACGTGGGTATCGGCATGCCCGAACTCGGCCATGTGAAGCTGTCCGACCTTGCATCCATCGTCGGGCCGCTCAAACAGTCGATTCTTCGCGATCTGTACTTCCGGCCAACACGGCCGTTATCGGCGTACGCGCAGCTGGCTCAGCTCAACGGTTCGATCATCGACTGATCGAACCGGCTGGCCCAGGTGGGCCGGCCTGACACAGGCTGCTGCGGCGCCCTATGTCTCTTCTCTTCTGTGGTGCGGTATTACCGCGTCACGGGGCGGCATTGCGCCTGCCATGTCTGTCAGATGCAGATCAGACGACGCCTTCGCCAGCGTAGGTGGATATCAGGCAGCGTATTACGTGATCCCTGGATGGTAGAAGTTCGACGCGAGCGGATGCCTTTTTCAGGGTCCCGATGTGGGCAATTTTTGCTATGCAGTTCGTGAAGAGCCTTAGGGCGGGAAGCGGGATAACCGGTATGCAAAGCCGGAAATTTCCAGCGGGAATTTACCGGAGAACCGCACCAGTGCCAGATACCTTGAAAGCTTGGGAAGCTAAGGTAATAGCCATGATACGACGCCCGCCAACCCGGGATTCTATGCGGATTTCTGGGGAAAGCGCTGGCGGTATGTGTGCCCATTACCAGAATAAGTGGCATATAAGGCACTAAAAATGCAGTGTCTTACCAGGTGGAAATCGCCTTTGGCGTAAAGACCGGCAATCCGATCCCGGCCGCCGCGTCCGTCAGCGGCTCGATCTCTACCAACGGCCGCTCGGATTCCACCTTGCCGAATATGGCGGCAAACGGTATGTCCGCGGCATCCCGGCCGGTGCCGATGCGAAGCAGTCCCGTGGGGATGGAAATCCCCGAAGGATCCAGCAGGTACCAGCGGTGCGACAGGTAGATCTCCACCACCGCATGGAAATCCGGCGCCCCCATGCGCACATCCGCGCCGTAGTCGAGGCTGCTGGACATGCGCGCCGGGATGCTCAGCGCACGGCACAGGGCGATCATCAGGTGGGCGAAATCCCTGCAGACCCCGGTGCGCTCCACGATGGTATCGGCCGCGGAGGTGCGTTCGTTGGTGGAGCGCGACAGGAAGCGCACGTGATTGCGTACCCACTCGCGGATGGCGTAAACGCGTGAATAGCCCGGGTGCATGCCGCCGAACTCGCGGTTGGCGAATTCCATCAGGCGGTCGGATTCGCAGTAGCGGCTTGGCGCCAGGTATGGCAGGACATCGGAGGGCAGCTCGGCGATGGGCACCTCCGACAGCTTATTGCCATCTTCGAGGTGATGAGCGATGTCGACGATCGCCTCATAGCGGATGCCGAGACGCCCCTGTGGCGCGCGCAGCCTGAGCAGCCGGTTGGCCAGTACCGGGTCGGTGTAGCGGGCAGCCTCGATCGCGGGCGGAATCGTCAGATGCTCCGAAACGATGGACTGCCTGGGCGTGCTCGCGGCTTCGATATTGAGCAGGAAGTCTGCCATAGGATCGAGGACCTCGTAGGACAGGCTTACCGCATACCTGAGTCGGTTCATCTGGTGGTCCGGTTGGCGAGGACTGCCACAAGAAGGCGGTTCCCCGGGATGAGGAAAACGGCGCTGTGTGCGTTTCCAGTGTAGTGCTGCCGTACGCGCGGCAAGGGCGCGTTGCGCCAGTCCGGGTGCGGGCCGGGCCTCATGCCGGCATCTTACTGGTGGCCGGAAAGGCCATGGCGGGCACCTATACTGCCGATGGCGGCAGCTCGCTGCCAAGCTTTTTCCGCCGGGCAACGACCTGTCCCATGGAACGGAGGTAGCCATGCAAAGAGAAGTTGTCGTTGGCCAGTATCTGGTTTCGATCCAGGCGCAGCCAAAATGCGAGGCCGGCGAGTTCGGCAAGGTCACGGGATACTCTGTGCGGTACACCCTGGCGCGCACCGACGGTACCCCGGTACGCCCGGGTTTTCTGACGGTGAACTCCTATGAGCTCAACGTGGGTACGGACCTTTTCCCGACCGTGGAATCCGCCCTTGACCATGGACTCGCCAAGGCTCGCGACGATATCGCGACATTCGATGCACAGCAGCAGGCTGCCAGCCGTAGTGGCGAGGCCAACCAAGGTTGAAGTACTGGCCGCGGCCACAGGCGTCGATTGACACTGCGGGCCAGCGTATAGTTGCTGGCAATCTGGCGCACGGCAGCGTGATGCCATAGCCCAACCCGCAACGTCAGGACGCCCACACCTTGACCACGGATCTTTTCGCCCGCTTTGAAGCGGAATGTCTGCCGCGCATTGCCGAGACCATCGGCAAGCTGCATCGGCGCGTGCAGCTCCACACCTTGCCGGCCGATGGCCCAAACCGGCCCGCGCGCCTGCGCCTGACTGGCGACGGGCCGGCCGACCTGCGGCGCCATCCATTTGCCCTCGACATCACCCTGGCCTGGGACGGGCTCGAAGTGCAGCGGTTGTTCGCGACCGGTGGCGAGGCGCGCTTTGCTGGCTATCTCGCGGCGCTGCCGGGCAAGCTGCGCGCGTGGCAGGAGCCGCGCGGCATCGACTTTGGCTCGCTGTCGCAGGTGGACCCGGCGATCCTGATCGGCGGGCTGGATTTCGAGCACTGAAGCGCCACGCAGGCGCGGTTTGTCAGGCCGATACCCGCAGCCGGCACACCGCGCTTTCCGTTTGCCCCGGTTCGATCCACCGCAGCCCGTGGCCGTGGTGGATGGCATCGGGCAGTCCCACCCACGGTTCCACACAGTAGAAGTCCGAAGCCTCGCTCTCGGACCACGTCGTCACGGCATGCCACGATGCGCTGCCGGGGAGGTCGAGTTCGAAGGCGATGGTGCGAGCGGGCATCGCCAGCGTGGCGGCGGGGCCGTCGGTAAAGACGTGGAAGGTGTCCTGCAGGCGTGGATCGTCGAGCCGGTATGTCGTCTCGCCGGCTTCGGCGGGGCCAGGCTTGCCATCGGGCAACTGGCGCACGCGATCGGCGCGGGCCAATCCCAGGGACGCGGAGGCGCGCTGCGTGTGCGGCAAGGCGAAATAGAAATGATGGCCCGGGTAGCAGGGCAGGCGCCGCTCGCCGGTATTGGTGGTGCGCAGCGTGACTTCCAGCCCGTCAGGCAGCAGAGCGTAGACCGCGTCGAAGACAAACGCGTACGGGTAGCCCGCCCGCGTCGCATCGCCCTCGCGCAGCGTCATGGTGATCGCCTGTGCATCGATGGCGCTGATGTCGAAGGGTAGGTCGCGTGCAAAGCCATGCTGCGCCAGCGTATGCACGACACCGCTCTCGTCCCGCCATTGTCCGGCATTGCCCTCGACGAAATGCCTGCCGATAAACGGGAACAGCAGCGGGTTGCCCCCGCGCACCTTGGCCGGGCGGCTCCAGTCGGCGTTGCCGGGCCAGTGGAGGATGTCTTGCCCGCGATGCACCCAGCGGACCAGGCGGCCGCCGTGTCGCGGGGCCAGCAGCAGGAAGGAGTCGGCATCGCCGACCCGGACCAGCGGCTGGCCCTGGAAGTCTTGTGTCGGAAGCAATGGCATGTTGATCGTTGGCGCAGCGCCGGTCGCGTGCCGCCCGGCGCAGCCGCCATGATAAGCCAGCGCGCTGGCGGCAGCGGTCTCAGCTGGTGGTGTAGATGGTGCTGCGCACCAGCGGATACACCTGCGTCTCCCACCGCCTGCCGTTGAATACCCCATAGTGCCCGACCCCGGTCTGCACGTGATGCATGCGCATGTAGGGAGGCAGGTCGGTGCACAGCTCCTGCGCGGCCACGGTCTGGCCGATCGCGCAGATGTCGTCGCGCTCGCCTTCGACGGTGAGTAGCGCGGTGCGGTGGATGGCGCGCGTGCTCACACGGCGCCCGCCCACGTCGAGCAGGCCCTGCGCCAGCAGGAAGCGCTGGAAGATCAGGCTGACGGTTTCCAGGTAGAACTCCGCCGTCAGGTCCATGGTGGCGAAGTACTCGATGTAGAAGTCGCGGATGGTGTCGGCCTTGTCGTGCTCGCCGCGCTCGCGCAGCGCGTAGAGCTCGCGCAGCGCCTGTTCGTGCCGCTCCAGGTTCATGCTCATGAAGGCCAGCAACTGCACGTGGCCCGGGTAGACGCGCCGCGCCGCGCCGGCAAAGCGCAGCGGCACCATGCCGATCAGCGTGCGCTCGAACCAGTCGAGGGACCGGCTGGTGGCCAGCTCGTTGACCTTGGTTGGGTTGACGCGCGCGTCGATGGGGCCGGCCATCAGCGTCAGGCTGGGCGGCTGGGCGGGGTCGCCGTCCTCGGCCATGATGGCCGCCGCCGCCAGCGCCGCCACGGTAGGTTGGCAAATGGCCACCACGTGTGTTCCGCCGCCCAACGCTTGCAGGAAGCCGATCAGGTGTTGCACGAATTCATCGAAGCCGAAGCGCCCGGCCAGCAAGGGAATGTCGCGGGGGTTGTGCCAGTCGGTGATATAGACGTCGTGGTCGGCCAGCATGGTCTGGACCGTGCCGCGCAGCAGCGTGGCGAAGTGACCGGACATTGGCGCCACCAGCAGCACGCGCGGCTGGCCGACGATGCCGTGGCGGCGGAAGTGCAGCAGCGAGCAGAACGGCGTGCGCGCGACGACCTCCTCGGTGACCTGCACCGGCCGTCCACCAACAGTTGCGCTGTCGATGCCGAAGGCGGGCCGGTGGTGCGTGAGCCGCGCCAGCGCGATGAGCTCGCAGACCGCGTGCAGGCGGTGCGCGGCGTCGAAACCGGCTGGCCTGGGGCTCGCCGCCAGCGTCGCGGCAGCCAACTCCGCCACCGTGCACGCCGGCAGTATCATGTCCGCGTAGGTCTGGTACGCCTGGTACAGCATCGCTCGGCCCCCGTCATTCTGGTTTCCGTATGCCGCAATATATATGCCATCGGCACGCGCTTGGCACGCGCTTTGCGCGGTGCCACGCGAAAGGCGGGCACGAGCGTGCACAAGTTGTGCAAGATGCGCCTGCGGCAGCTGTATCGCGCCGCATTGTGGCACGAACCGGGCCGCCGCGTCAGACTGGTGCCGCATGAGCGCACCGCATAGGTGCGCGGCGCGCTGGCCTCAGGATGCGACACCGATATCGCGAACGCGCCGGCGGGCTCCGAGGCGCGGCTAAGGAGGCGTGATGAGCAAGACCACACTCACAATCAGCAGCAAGACCTATTCTTCGTGGTCGTTGCGCGGCTGGTTGCTGGCGCGCTTTGCCGGCCTGGAATTCGAGGAAGTGCTGGTGCCGCCCGACGACGCCGCGGCGCGTGCCGAGATCCTGCTGCTGTCCCCGTCGATCCTCGTTCCCTGCCTGCGCCACCAGGGCGTGACGGTGTGGGACACGCTGGCGATCGCCGAATACCTGAACGAGATCCGCCCCAAGGCCGGCCTGCTGCCGGAAGACCGCGCCGCGCGCGCTCACTGCCGCGCCATTTGTGGCGAGATGCACTCAGGGTTTGCCGCGATGCGCTCGGCGCTGCCGATGAACCTGAAAGGGCATTTCCCGGGGATGAAGGTGTGGTCGCGTGCGCAGGCGGACATCGACCGCATCACGGCGATCTGGACCGAATGCCTGACGCGCTACGGCGGGCCTTACCTGTTCGGCACGCGCACCATGGCGGACGCCATGTACGCGCCGGTGGTGACGCGCTTTGTCACGTACGGCGTGATGCTCGATCCGGAGCCGGTCGCCTATTGCAAGCAGATCCTGGCGATGCCGGAGCTGCAGGAATGGATTGCGGCGGCGCGCGAGGAACCCGACGAAATCAGCGAACTGGATGTGGAGTTCTAGCGGCCGCGCGCTAACGCTACACCGTGGTGGATTCGGCTTGCCGCGCCTTCAGGAAACGCGCGGCGTAGTCGAAGTACCAGTCGAGCGTATCCGGGTTGGCCATCGCGTCGCGGTTGGCGATGCTCTGCGGCGCATGGCCGAGCAGCAACTTCTTGATCGGCACTTCCATCTTCTTGCCCGACAGCGTGCGCGGCACGCCTGGCACCTGCACGATTTCGTTGGGCACGTGGCGCGACGACAGTGCGTCGCGGATGCGCGCGCGCAGTGTGTCGCGCAGTGCATCGTCCAACACCAAGCCTTCACGCAGCACGACGAACAGCGGCATATAGGATTCGCGGCCCAGGTATTCCAGGTCGACCACCATGCAGTCGAGCACTTCCGGCAGGTCTTCCACCACGCGGTACAGCTCGCTGGTGCCCATGCGGATGCCGTGCCGGTTGATGGTCGCGTCCGAGCGCCCGTAGATGACCGCGCCGCCTCGCTTTGTGATCTTGATCCAGTCGCCATGCCGCCATGCGCCGGGATAGGTGTCGAAATAGCTGTCGCGATAGCGCTTGCCATCGGTGTCGCCCCACAGGAACAGCGGCATCGACGGCATCGGCTCCGTGCACACCAGTTCGCCGACCTCGTCGATCAGCGGCTGGCCGCTGTCGTCGAAGGCCTGCACCTTGGCGCCCAGGCAGCGGCACTGCATCTCGCCGGAGTAGACCGGCAACAGCGGGCAGCCGGCGACAAACGATCCGGCGAAGTCGGTGCCGCCCGACATCGGCACCAGCCAGATGTCTTCGCGCACATGGCGGTAGATCCAGTCGTAGGCCTCCACCGGCAGCGGCGAGCCGGTCGAGCCCAGCCCGCGCAGGCGCGACAGGTCGGCAATGCGCGCCGGCTCGATGCCGGCCTTCATGCAATTGGTGAAGAACGCCGCGCCGCCGCCGAACATGGTCACGCCGGCATCGTCGACGAAGCGCCACAGCACGCCCGCATCCGGGAAAGCCGGGTTGCCGTCATACAGCGCGATGGTGGTGCCCAGCAGCAGCCCGGCCACCTGCGCGTTCCACATGATCCAGCCGCTGCTGCTGTACCAGTGGAAGACGTCGTCCGGGCCGAGGTTGTTATGGAAGGCCATCAGCTTGAGCTGCTCGATGACGATGCCCCCATGGCCGTGCACGATCGGCTTGGGCATGCCGGTGGTGCCGGACGAATAGACGATCCACAACGGATGGTCGAACGGCACCGGCTCGATCGCCAGCGGCAGGTCGTGCGCCAGCACGTCCGGCCAGGCATGCATGCGCACACCGGCGGGGGGCGGCGCGGTGCTGCCGATCTGCGGCACGAGCACCAGGTCGGTCAGTGAGGGCAGGGCGGCGACCAGTTCGGCCACCACCGGGGTGCGGTCGAAGGCCTTGCCGCCGTAGCGGTAGCCGTCGACGGCGATCAGGACCCTGGGTTCGATCTGGCGGAAGCGGTCGGTTACCGCCACCTGGCCCATGTCGGGCGCGCAGCCGGACCACACCGCGCCGAGGCTGGCCGTGGCGAGGAAGGCGACGATGGTGGCGGGGATATTGGGCAGGTAGCCGGCCACGCGGTCGCCGCGCTGCACGCCCATCTGGCGCAGCGCATGCGCGACCGACGCGACCTGGGCTTCGAGCGTGGCCCAGCTCACTTCGGCCAGCGGCTGCGCCTCGGCGGCGTAGCGGATCGCGGCGCGCTGGCGCGCGTCGCCGCTGCCGGCGTGGCGGAACACCTGTTGCACGTAGTTCAACGTCGCGCCTTGGAACCAGCGCGCGCCCGGCATGGTGCGGCGATCCAGCACCCGCGCCGCGGGCGTGTCGAAATGCACGTCGAAATAGGCGTGCACGGCGTCCCAGAAGGCTTCCAGCTCGGTAACCGACCACTGCCACAGGCCGTCGTAGTCGTCAAAGGCCAGCCCGCGCTCGGCCCGCAGCCAGCGCATGAAGGCGGCGATCTGGCTGCTGTCGCGGAACGCCTCGGAAGGCGTCCACATCAGGTTCCCTTCGGTGAGAGGGGCGGGGGTGCTCATGTCTCCTCCTCCTTGGGCCCGTCTGGCGCGGGCATTGGATGGTGGCGATGGTTATTCCGGGCGCCTGTGGCGGCACCCGGCATCAGCCTGCCATGATAACGGCGCTTGGGCTCGGCTGCCCGTCAGTTCCCTGCCGGCCGCTCGAACAGCGATTCCCACATGGTGTCGACCTTTGCCTTGACCGCGGCATCCATCCTGATGGGCGTGCCCCATTCCCGCGTGGTCTCGCCGGGCCACTTGTCGGTGGCGTCGATGCCCATCTTGGAGCCGAGGCCGGACACGGGCGAGGCGAAGTCGAGGTAGTCGATGGGCGTGTTGTCGACCAGCACCGTGTCGCGGCTCGGATCGACGCGGGTAGTGATGGCCCAGATCACTTCCTTCCAGTCGCGTACGTCGATATCGTCATCGACCACCACGATGAACTTCGTATACATGAACTGCCGCAGGAAGCTCCACACGCCGAACATCACGCGCTTGGCATGGCCGGCGTACTGCTTCTTCATGCGCACCAGCGCCATGCGGTAGCTGCAGCCTTCGGGCGGCAGGTAGAAGTCGGTGATCTCCGGGAACTGCTTCTGCAGCAGCGGCACGAACACCTCGTTCAGCGCCACGCCCAGCACCGCCGGTTCGTCGGGCGGCTTGCCGGTGTAGGTGGAGTGGTAGATCGGGTCGCGCCGCATGGTGATGCGCTCGATGGTGAACACCGGGAACCAGTCCTGCTCGTTGTAGTAGCCGGTGTGGTCGCCGTACGGGCCTTCCAGCGCATGCTGGTAGCCGGAGGGGTGGTTCGGGTCGGGCTGGATATGGCCTTCGAGCACGATCTCGGCCGACGCGGGCACGCTCAGCTCGGACAGCGTCGGCGTGAGGCAGCCGGCCAGCGCGGTGCGGCTGCCGCGCAGCAGGCCGGCGAACTGGTATTCGGACAGCGTATCCGGCACCGGCGTCACCGCGCCCAGGATGGTGGCCGGGTCGGCGCCCAGCGCCACCGCGATCGGGAAGGGCTTGCCGGGGTTGGCCAGCGCATGCTCGCGGAAGTCGAGCGCGCCGCCGCGGTGCGCCAGCCAGCGCATGATGACCTGGTTGCGACCGATCACCTGCTGGCGGTAGATGCCCAGGTTCTGGCGCTTCTTGTGCGGGCCCTTGGTCACCACCAGGCCCCACGTGATCAGCGGCGCCGCATCGCCGGGCCAGCACGTCTGGATCGGCAGCTTCGCCAGGTCGACGTCGTTGCCTTCCCATACCACCTCCTGGCAAGCCGGGCTGCTGACGCGCTTTGGTGCCATATCCCACACAGATTTGGCGAGCGTGAAGAGCTTGCCGGCCTCGCGCAAACCGCGCGGCGGCTCCGGTTCCTTCAGCGCTGACAAGACCCGGCCGATGTCGCGCAGGTCGTCCATCGATTCGGCGCCCATGCCGAGTGCGACTCTGTGTGTCGTACCGAACAGATTGGCCAGCACGGGGACGCTATAGATACCTCCATCGGTGCCGGCACCCGAGGGTTTCTCGAACAGGACCGCGGGGCCACCGGCGCGCAGCAGGCGGTCGCAGACTTCGGTCATCTCCAGGTTGGGCGCGACGGGCCGGGCGATGCGCCGCAGCTCGCCGATGCCTTCGAGCTGGCCGATGAAATCGCGCAAGTCTTTGTATTGCATAGTGAATTCTGTTGTGGTGCGGGGCCGGGGGAAGGCGTCCGCAAGACGGCGTCCAAGTCGGTGACGATACACATTCACCGGCGCCGCGGCAAAAAAAATCGTCAAAGCGAAGCCGCGTAAATTGTAAGTTTTTTGTCTCTGACAGCGTACTTTTCCCGGCGACCAGCCAAGGCCAGGCCTGCGTTTGCGGGCAATCGGGTGATCCGATGCCGACATGGTGACCATTGTTACAAATAACTAAAAGTAGTATAAGACGTAGTTTTTATTCTTGACGAGATATAACAGCGTTCCTACAATCCGGTCTTGCTCAAGGAGTGTTGCGTTGCAACATGGATTTTCCCCCTGTGTCAAGGGGTGCACATAAAGAAAACGTGCTTGAAAGTCCCTCCAGCAAGGACCGATGTCTGGACCCGAGCGGGCCGACCGGTCGCCTCCGGCGGCGTGCCGGAGTAGTGAGTTTGTCGTGGCAGGGTGCGCTCCCCCAGAGCGTACGCTGTTTCCAGTTGGGCGCACGGGGAGCGCCTGCCAACAGATGCTTGGTCGTCACTGCTAGACGGCGCGGCATCCTTACTTGAGTACGTTGAGATCGGGCGCTTGCCGCAGTCTGGCATGCGAAGCGGGCAACGGATGGAGGTAAGCATGAGCGGTTGGAAAACCCTTCATCTTCCCGGCATCGGGCGTGCCTTGCAGGTTCGCCTCCGACAGCCGGTACCCGGAGTGAGGCGGGCATTGCAGGTCCGTCTCGCGCATCCGGTCGCGGGCCGCGCGTTGCGCGGTGGCCGCACAACATTGAAGTACGCGCTGAACGGCCTCGGCGTGATGGCGGTGGTCTCGGCCATCTCGCTGTCGCTGAGCCAGGAATGGCGCACCACGCTGGCTGCCTTGCTGGCTGGCGACGAGGCTCCGGCCGTGCTGGTCAGCGCTGCCGTGCCAGCCGCGCCTGCCGTGGCGGCCGCCGCTGCGCCCAGCCATAGCGTGCCGCCGAGTTCGGCGGACGTTGCCGCGACCAAGCTCGGCCTGGGCAGGGCCGGCCTGCCGACGGTGTCGGGCGTGGACGAACACAGCCTGGCGGCATCCGGCAAGGTGCCGTCGGTCGCGCACCTCGCCGCGCAGATCCCGGTCACGCGCGTGGCGCAGGACGCCCGCAACACTGCCACGCTCGGCTCCGCGCGCGAGCAGGCGGCCGTGGCCGACTATATCGCCCGCAAGTACCGCGTGGCGGCGCAGGCCACCGCGCAACTGGTCAAGGCGGCCTACCTGACCGGCCGCGAGGTCGGCATCGATCCGCTGCTGATCCTGGGCGTGATCGCGATCGAGTCCAGCTTCAACCCGTACGCCGAGAGCGGCGTGGGTGCGCAGGGCCTGATGCAGGTCATGACCAAGGTGCACCGGGACAAGTACGAAGCCGTCGGCGGCGTGGCCGCGGCGCTCAATCCGTACGCCAATATCAAGATCGGCGCGCTGGTGCTGAAGGACTGCATCGCCCGCGCTGGCTCGATCGAGGGCGGGCTGAAGTACTACGTCGGCGCCACCACCAGCACCGACGGCGGCTATGGCGCCAAGGTGCTGGCCGAGCGTGCCCGCCTGCGCCAGCTGCTCGGTGTGCGCGGCGCGCCCGCCAATGCCGACAAGCCCATCGAGGTCAAGGCCCCGGCCGAGCACCAGGCACCGACCGAGAAGCTGGAAGCCAACAACGGGCCGCACAACGCCTGACGCCAAGCTCCACTGGCAGCGCCAATAAGAAAAGCACCCTGCGGGGCTAGCCGTTAACAAAAAATGTTGAAAACGTAGAAAAAACACCCTGGGATCCTTGTCAGGCCTAGGGTCGCTCTTCCCAAGCTGCCAACGAATTTGTCGGCAGCTTTCTTCTGAAGCCTCCCCCTCAAGTCTGGCTCGCCGGAGGAGACGTCCATGTCCTTTCCGCCTTGACCGCCGACCAGATCCGCGCCGGGCTGGCCGCGAAACACGCCGAGAAGACGAAGGCACGATGAGGACCTATCCCGTCGAATTCACGCCAGAGTTTCGGGAGCAGATTGAAAACCTCTACGACTACATCGCCGAGGAGGCTTCGCCGGACATTGCGGAGAGGTACACCGGCGCGATCGTCAGCTATTGCGAGAGCCTGTGCACGTTCCCGCATCGAGGCACGATGCGGGACGACCTGCTGGTTGCGTATCACCCACTACAAGGGCAGAGCCGCGATCGCCTTCGCTGTCGATGAAGATTCCGCCAAGGTTTCTATCATTGGTCTTTTCTACGGTGGCCAGGACTACGAATCGATCCTGCGCGACACCGACTGATCGAGCCCCACCCACTGCCTGCAAAGAGCCAAAAACTGGGGCACCAGCCAGCCTTAATTGCCTGGCGCCCCAGTTTTCAACACTTTTTGTTAACGGCTAGCCTGCGGGGTGCTTTTCTTTTGCCTGCCTGGCGCGTTGTGCCGCTCAGGCGAACAGCTTGCCCAGCCGCGCCATCGCCTCCTCGATATTCTCGCGCGAGGTCGCATACGAGATCCGGATGTAGTCCCTGGCCGTATGCGGCCCGAAATCCTGCCCCGGCACCATCACCACGCCCGCGTCGTACAGCATCGCCTGCGTCAGCCGGTCGGCATCGCCGGCGGCGGGGTGGTTGACGCCGCGGCAGTCGGCGTAGACGTAGAAGGCGCCGTCCGGGCGCACCGGCACGCGCAGGCCGAGCGACTCCAGCGCCGGCACGATCAGGTCGCGGCGGCGGCGGAATTCGGCCTTGCGTTCGTCGTAGATCGCCAGCGCTTCCGGGGTAAAGCAGGCCAGCGCCGCGTACTGCGCCACGGCCGATGCGCAGATAAACAGGTTCTGGGCGACTTTCTCGAAGGCCTCGACCAGCGCCTCCGGCACCACCAGCCAGCCCAGGCGCCAGCCGGTCATGTTGAAGTACTTGGAGAAGCTGTTCACCGTGACCACGTCGTCATCCAGGCTCAGCGCCGAGACCGGCGGGGCGTCGTATGACAGGCCCTGGTAGATCTCGTCGACAATGGCAAAGCCGTTGCGGGCGCGCACGGCCTGCAGGATGCGGGCGAGCTCGTCCGGCAGGATCGAGGTCCCGGTCGGGTTGGAGGGCGAAGCCAGCAGCACGCCGCGTGTTTGCTCGCGCCAGTTGGCCTCGACCTGTGCGGCGGTCAGCTGGAAGCGCTCGGCCGGGCCGCTCGGGATCATGCGCGCGGCGCCGTCGAAAGCGGCGACGAAGTGCCGGTTGCACGGATAGCTGGGGTCGGGCATCAGCACCTCGGCGCCGATCTCGACCAGCACCGCGCACGCCAGCAGCAGCGCGCCCGAGGCGCCGGCGGTGACGATTACGCGCCGCGCCGGGATATCGAGCCCGTAGGTGGTCTTGTAATAGCCGGCGATGGCCTCGCGCAGCGGGTGGATGCCGAGCGCGCCGGTGTATTGCGTGACGCCGCGGCGCATGGCAGCTTCCGCCGCCCGCACCACGGGCTCGGCGGCGGTGAAGTCAGGCTCGCCGATGCCCATGTGCACGATGTGGCGACCGGCGCGCTCCAGTTCGGCGGCCTGCTTGGCCAGCTCCATCACGTGGAAGGCTTCGATATTGGCGAGGCGGGAGGCGGTGGCAAGGCGCTGCAGGTCCATGGTGATCCGGGGTTCAGCAAAAGTGTTGGTAGGAACGAAAACACCCGCCTGGGCGGGTGTCGTCTTCATCCGGGGCGCGCGGGCGCCCCGTGATGCATCGGCCGGCCGCGCAGGCCCGGCCTGGGTCCGGCTGCTTGCGGCTCAGCGGCGCGCCGCGACCTCGGCCGCGCGCACCTGGGCGGCGAGCTTGTCCAGCACGCCGTTGACGTACTTGTAGCCCTCGACGCCGCCGAAGGTCTTGGTCAGCTCAACCGCTTCGTTGATCACAACCTTGTACGGGATGTCGGTGCAGTGCACCAGCTCGTAGCTGCCGACCAGCAGGGCGGCGCGCTCGACTGGCGACAGCTCGTCCACGGTGCGGTCCAGGAAGGGCTCGAACGCAGCGGTCAGGCGGGCTTCCTCGCGCACGGCGCCGTTGAGCAGCGCGTCGAAGTGCTCGCGGTCGGCTTTGTTGAAGCCCTGGGCGTCATGCAGGTGGGCCTGGATCGCGCCGATATCGTTGCGGTTCAGCAGCCACTGGTACAGGCCCTGCAGCGCTAGTTCGCGTGAGCGGCGGCGCGCGCTCTTGGGCGGCGCCTTGGCTTCGGTGCGGGCCGCGGCCTTGCCGCCGGCCGGCTTGCCGGCGTCATTGCTGGACGTATCACTCATCGTCGTCCTCGTCTTCGTCCTGGCCGCGCAGCGAATCCAGCGCGACGACCAGGTTGGCCATCTCCACCGCGGCGCGGGCGCAGTCGCGGCCCTTTTCGCGGGTGCGGGCGTGGGCCTGCTCGTCGGTGTCCACGGTCAGGATACCGTTGGCGATGGGCACGTTGAAGTCCAGGCCGACGCGGGTAATGCCGGCGCCCGACTCGTTCGAGACCAGCTCGAAGTGGTAGGTCTCGCCGCGCACCACGGCGCCCAGGGCGACCAGGGCGTCAAACTGGCCGCTCTCGGCCATCTTTTGCAGCGCCAGCGGCACTTCCAGCGCGCCGGGGACGGTCACCACCAGGGTGTCCTCGCCTTCGACGCCGAGCTTGTCCAGCTCGGCCACGCAGGCTTCCAGCAGCTCGGTGCAGACCGGCTCGTTGAAGCGGGCCTGCACGATGCCGATACGCAGGCCTTCACCGTCGAGGTTGCTGGGGTAGAAGCCGTGATCCATTGTTCAGTTCTCCAGTTTTCGGGTTCGGCAGGGGCGCCGTTGCGCCGCTGCAGGTGTGTTCGGGTGGCCCGGGCTCAGTCGGCCTGGCCGGTCATCGGTTGGTAGCCGGTCACTTCCAGGTCGTAGCCAGTCATGCTGGGCATGCGCTGCGGCGAGGCCAGCACGCGCATCTTGCCCACGCCCACGTCCTTGAGGATCTGCGCGCCCATGCCGTAGGTGCGCAGGTCCGGCTTGCGGCGCGGGCGCGACTGCGGCGTGTCCAGCGCGCTGAACTGCGTGAACAGCTGGTCGGCCGAGTCGCCGCAGTTCAGCAGCACGATCACGCCGCTGTCGGCCTCGGCGATGGCTTTCATCGCCGCCGGAATGCTCCACGAATGCGTGGTGCACTTCACTTCCAGCAGGTCCAGCACCGAGAAGGGCTCGTGCACGCGCACCAGCGTCTCCTGCTCCAGCACCGGCATGCCCTTGACCAGCGCCAGGTGCGCCTGGCCGGTGGGCTTGTCGCGGTAGGCGATGCTGTGGAAGGTGCCGTAGGGCGTCTGCATGGCGCGTTCGCCGACGCGCTCGATGATGCTCTCGGTGCGGCTGCGGTAGTGGATCAGGTCGGCGATGGTGCCGATCTTGAGGTTGTGCTCTTGCGCAAACTCGACCAGGTCCGGCAGGCGGGCCATGGTGCCGTCATCCTTCATGATCTCGCAGATCACGGCGGCCGGCGTCAGGCCGGCCAGCGCGCCCAGGTCGCAGCCGGCTTCGGTATGACCGGCGCGGATCAGCACGCCGCCGGGCTGGGCCGTCAGCGGGAAGATATGGCCGGGCTGGACCAGGTCGGAGGCCTTGGCGTCGCGGGCGACGGCGGCCTGCACGGTGCGGGCGCGATCGGCGGCCGAAATGCCGGTGGTCACGCCCTCGGCCGCCTCGATCGACACCGTGAAGTTGGTGCCGTGCTGGGTGCCGTTGCGGCTGACCATCGGGTGCAGGTTCAGCTGGCGGCAGCGGTCGGCGGTCAGCGTCAGGCAGATCAGGCCGCGGCCGTGCTTGGCCATGAAGTTGATGGCTTCCGGCGTGACGAAATCGGCAGCCAGGACCAGGTCGCCTTCATTTTCACGGTCTTCCTCATCAACCAGGATAACCATGCGGCCGGCACGGATGTCGGCAATGATGTCTTCGGTACGGGCGATTGTCATGGCGTGCTGGACGGCAAATTGAAGCGAAACGGGCGAATGAAGCGAAGCGTAAGCGGGCAGGGTGGCCGCTTTTGAATGCAGCCGGACTGAGGCGGGGCGTCGGGGCCGGGCCGGCCAGGTCATATACGCCCGGCAGGTTGCCCAGTCAAGCCGGCTATTGTACGCCAAGGCAGGCAAGGCAGGAGCGGACGGCGCCGGAAAGTGCGGCGCCTGCCCGAAGCGGGTGGGGCGGGGAGGGGTAATGCCGGGTTGTGCCGGGTTGTGCCGGGTTGTGCCGGGTTGTGCCGGGTTGCCCGGCAAGCGGCAGGCCGCCGCCGGGCCATGCCGGTGACTACGCGGCGGCAGCCAGCGGCGTGTTGCCAGCGGAGCTCGCGCGCAGGCGCGAGGTCCTGGCGATGCGCGACTTGGCCGCGCGGGTCGCGTCGGCCAGCGCCAGTTCGCGTGTCAGGAAGCCGGCGTCGCGCCGGGTGAACCTGGCATGCGCGTCCAGCGCATAGGACCACTCCCAGCTACCGAACGTAACTTCGGACAGCGTCACGACGACGTGGCATTTCTGATAGAAAAAGCTCTCATTCATTGTCAATTCCGGTTGGTGACGGCACGTTGGCCGTGGCCGAAGGGCCATGCGGGCCAGTGGCGGTCCGCCAGCCAGCCGCGGTTGGGCAGCAGGCCATTGTGTGGGGCGTTGTGCGGGTCGATGTTCGGGGCCGCGCTGGCCGCGCCCAGCTCCTTGGCGGCCTCGCACAGCTGTTCCCTGGCATCGCTTGCGCAGGCGCAGATCATCAGCATCTGGCCCTCCGCCATTTGCCGGTACTGCCGCCGCAGAGGGGCGCGCGTGACTTTGGCACCGAGCACGCCGCCAAGCCAGCCTCCAATCACGGCGCCCAGCGCCATGGCGCCGACACACGCCACGACACCCGCCGCCACGCTCGCCGGTGTGCCATAGCGGAACACCACCCACGCTGCCAGCAGCGCTCCGATGACGAGGCCGCCCATCGTGGCGCCATCGCGGTACGTGGTCTGGCCGGCGTCCGGTGCAGGCAAGCCGTCGACGGGCTGGTGGTCGACCCGGGAGAACCATGGCCCCGTGATGCGGTCAGGCGCATCCGCCAGTTCGCCCAATCGCGTCTGCGCGCGCCTGGCCGTATCGATGTCGTCCAGCCGGAAATAGAGCAGCGTGCGCATGGTGGTACCTCACTTCGGGTCAGTTGAACTTGCCGTGGAACCACGGAAAGCCGGCGTAGCGCCTAGTGCCAGGACGCCGGAATTGCCTGGGTAATGGCAGGGATGGTGTCTGCAGCCGGGGCCAGCCCTGGTCGACGGCGCTATCCCAGTCGATCAGCAGCGTGACGGCGCGGTGCATGCGGGTGGCGGTCAGCCGGACCAGGCCCGCGCTGGTGTGCGTCCGGGTAGTCGGGTGCCGGCCGCGCAGCAGGCGCATGGCCGGAACCATCCGGTAAATGATCTTGGTCGCGTGAACTGGCACGGTGCCTCCTTCAAGGGTGGCCGGGCCGGCCGGCGGATGCGCGCAGCGGGGCGGCATGAGGGTGGGCGGGATGCCACTGCGACCAGCTCAGCGCAAGCATCCGGGTCCCGTTGCCGAGGATCAGCAGGGCATCCGAATCCGCGCGCCATCCGGGCGCCAGCCTCCACGGCCGGGCCAGGCCGCCGAAGACGGCGCGGATCAACGCGGCGATCGGCTTGCGCAGGGCGGTGGGCGGGAACCTGACCAGTTCTCCGGCGAGGTCGCCGGCAAACGAAAATAGCGGCGGAAGCGTCAGTTCGCGGGCGAACGGGGGACGCGGCAGGGCAGCTTGCATGGAGGTTCCGGAAGTCCCCGTGAGTGACTTCAGGAGTCACCGGTCCTAAGACGTTGTCGAGGGGGAAGCCCGGAAACGAGTTGCGTGCGCCTGGGGGCATACATGCCCTGACGGCGGAGCCTAACCAGTGTAGGCCCGGGCGGGCCACGAACCCAGCACACTTACAACAAAGGGGCACAGGCCCCGTATTGCGCACCCCGCTGCCGGTCGGGGGCGTGGATTGCTCAGCCTGCGCAAGGGCCCTTGCCGGGCGGCAGAGGAAGTTAATCGCCACAGAGGCGGGCTGCCAGCGTATGCTCAGGGAAGAAGGGAACGAGGCCTGTCCCGGATCCGCCGGATCAGAGATCCGGCGCTACGTTCTTCGAATCAAGGCGCCAGCCTGACCGCGCCCGCAGGCTTTGCATAACCAAGGGAGGCAAACATGTCGGAAGCAACCATTTCGAGGCAGATCAAGAACAAGGCCGAAATCCGCGCCATGGTGCGCGCCGAGCAGGCGAAGATCCCGGCCTGCGAGGGCACCTGCTTTGGCGATGTGGTCTGTCACGCGCCAGACGCCAGCGGCTGCAACTGGAGCCTGTCGACGATGGAAGGCGGCAACAGTGCCGCCTGTGTCGAAGCGATCCGCCCGTTCACTGACCAGCTGCGCGCGTTGTACAACGTGCCGGACGAAGGCAAGTAGCCGCCTCGTTCTTCGCTGCCCTGGCCGCTTACGACGCGGCCTGGCCTGCCGACAGCATCCGTTCCACGTACCGGGCGATCAGGTCGATCTCCAGGTTCACGCGCGCGCCCGGCTTGAGCTCCTGCAGCGTGGTGACTTCCACGGTGTGGGGAATCAGGTTGATGGAAAACACGCAGCCGTCGGCTTCATCGCTGACGCGGTTGACCGTCAGCGACACGCCGTTGACCACCACCGAGCCCTTGTAGGCCAGGTAGCGCGCCAGTTCGCGCGGCGCGCGGATGCGCAGTTCATGCGATTCGCCAACCGGCGCGAAGTGCACGACTTCGCCCAGGCCGTCGACATGCCCCGAGACCAGGTGGCCGCCCAGGCGGTCGGCCAGGCGCAGCGCCTTTTCTAGGTTGACGCGGCCGGCGCGCTCCAGCCCGACGGTCTTGTCGAGCGATTCGCGCGAAACCTCCACGTCGAAGCTGTCGGGGCCCATGGCGATCACCGTCATGCAGGCGCCCTGGATGGCGATGCTGTCGCCGATGATCACATCCAACAGGTCCAGCCCGCCGGCGGCGATGCGCAGGCGCACGCCGGCATCGGTGGCGCCCAGCGGGGTAACGGATTCAATGCGGCCGACCGCCGCGACAATGCCTGTAAACATGATGGTGTCTTCTGCTTTCGTGAATCTTGGGTATCTGGTGGATAGGCGCAGTCCGATGCAAGGCCTCACGCATCGTTGCGCCGCGCGATCAGCCGCAGGTCGTCGCCGATCTGCCGGATCTCGTGCCAGCGGAACTGGGCTGCGTCCTGCAGCCGCGCCAGCGGCGGCAGGTTGAACATGCCCTGGGCGTCGCCCAGCAGCTTGGGCGCCAGGTAGATCAGCAGCTCGTCGGCACAGTGCTCGCGCACAAGCGAGCCGTTGAGCTTGAAGCCGGCTTCCACGTGCAACTCGTTGATGCCGCGCCGGCCGAGTTCTTCCAGCATCTTGCGCAGCTCGACCTTGCCGTGGGGATTGGGCAGCACCACCACTTCGGCGCCGCGCGCGGTCAGCGCCCGCTGGCGTTCGCGGTCTTCCACCGCGCAGAACACGAGCACCGGCTTGGCGAACTCGCCGGTGTCGGGCGTCAGGATCTGCGCGTCGAGCGGCACTTCCAGGCGCGAATCGACAAGCACCCGCTGCGGCTGACGCGGCGTGGCGATTGCGCGTACGGTCAGCGCCGGGTTGTCGTCGCGCACCGTGCCGATGCCGGTCAGGATGGCGCAGGCGCGCGCGCGCCAGGCATGGCCGTCGTCGCGCGCGGCCTTGCCGGTGATCCACTGGCTGGTGCCGTCGTGCAGCGCGGTGCCGCCGTCCATCGACGCGGCCACCTTGACGCGCACCCACGGCAGCCCGCGCGTCATGCGCGAGACAAAGCCGATGTTCAGGTCGCGCGCTTCCTTTTCCAGCAGGCCGCAGCGCACGTCGATGCCGGCGTTGCGCAGCCGCTGCAGGCCGCGCCCCGACACCGAAGGGTTGGGATCTTCCATCGCCGCCACCACGCGGGCCACACCCGCTCGCACCAGCGCATCGGCGCACGGCGGCGTGCGCCCGAAATGGCTGCACGGCTCGAGCGTGACATAGGCGGTGGCGCCGGAGGGGTCCAGGCCGCGCGACAGCGCATCCTTTATCGCCTGGATCTCCGCATGGTCCTGGCCTGCAGGCTGGGTATAGCCCTGGCCGATGACCTGGCCACCCTTGACCAGCACACAGCCGACGCGCGGATTGGGCGTGGTGGTGAACATGCCCCGCGCGGCGAGCGCGAGTGCCTGTTGCATGGCGGCGTGGTCGGTATCGGAAAACATTGCGCCTGTAGCTCTTGGCCGGTTTGCTGTCGATCGGAGGGTGTCTTTCCAGGGTCACGGCGGCTCCGGGCCGTCCGCTGCGTCGCAATCGCTGTCGCGCTCCGGCGTGCAGAGCCGGATGCGCCCCTGCGCGCCAAGACGGACCTGGCGCTGCGCGCCGCGACAACTGAGCGAGAAGGTGGCAGCCTGGAAGCCGCCCTGCTCCGACCGTGAGTATCCCACAGCTGTGAAGCGCACCGCATGGCTGCCACGCGCGGTCTGCCGCAGCGCAACCCGCAGGCATGGCGCGGCGGGCTCGACCACGGACAGCACGGTTGCGGCCGCCCCGGCCGCTCCGGCCTCGCTTGCCGCCACCACCTGCCAGCCCTGGTCCAGGTCCTGCCGTCCGTCCAGCGGCTGAAGCGCCACATCGACGCGCCGTGCCATCGCCATCGAGCGCGCGAGCGCCAGAGACGCCGCCAGCCGGTCGACGGCCTGGTCGACGGTCTGGCGGGCGAGCAGGCCGGTGTAGGCCGGCCAGCCGGCTGCGGCCAGCACGGACAGGATAGCCAGGCTTGCCAGCAGTTCGGCCAGCGTCAGGCCGCCGCAAACGGGCAGGGCGTTAGTCCGCACGTCAGCACTGCGCCGGCAGCCGCCGGGGGCTGTCTTTGCCCTCCGGCCGGGACAGCCACTGGCCGGTGCTGCGCAGGATCAGCACGCCGCAGCGCGGGTCCGCGAACAGCGGCGCGGTATGCAGTTCGACGCAGACATCGAGGCTGGTGGCCGGGCACGGGCCGGCAGAGACAGCATGGCGCGCGGCCGGCCGCCGGCACCAGGCGCGGCCAGTCGCCCGCGACGGCGTCGCCGCCGGCCTGGGTGGCGAAGCTCATCGCGACTGCGGCATGCCGTTCGAGCTCGATTAGGGCGCCGGCCAGTTCCGCCCGCGCCTGGGCGCGCCAGCCGCGCATCAGGTGCTCGGTCCAGGCCGGTACGGCCAGCGTTGCCAGGATCGCCAGCACGGTGAGTACGAGGATGTGGCGGACGCGTGCGGCATCTACCTGCTCGCCCAGGCGGGCACGCGCCTGAACACGGTCGGGGCCAACCCGGCCGTGTACCTGCAGAACTGCTGGGAGCGGTAAGAAGCGAGGGGGAAGGGCTAGCGCTTGCTGTTGCCCGCGGTCACTTCCGCGAGCACGTCGGAGAACTCCGACACATCCTCAAAACTCCGGTACACCGAAGCAAAGCGGATATACGCAATCTTGTCGAGCTTGCGCAGCTCGCGCATCACCAGTTCGCCGACCTGGCTGCTGGGGATTTCCTTCTCGCCCAGCGACAGCAGTTTCTCTTCGATCCGGGTGATGGCTTCATCGATGGCCTCGGCCGAAACCGGGCGCTTGCGTAGCGCCAAGCGCATCGAATCCTTCAGCTTGGCGCGCGTGTAGTCCACGCGCGAACCGTTTTTCTTGACGATGGCGGGGAAGAACAGCTCGATCCGCTCATAGGTGGTGAAGCGGCGGTCGCAGGCCTCGCAGCGGCGGCGCCGGCGCACGGCATCGCCGTCTTCCGACATGCGCGTGTCGAGTACCTGGGTATTGGAATGACCGCAAAAGGGACATTTCATGCCGGACCACCTTCAGTTGAACCCCGTCGCCTTGTCCGTGTTGTCGTTCTTCGGTGGCGGGGGCGGGTTGGCCAGGCCCGCAAGCCGGGCGCCGGATGACGGCGTGGCTTGCGGGGCTGCCGGCCGCCCCCACGACATGCGGGGGCGGCCTCGATGCATCAGCCGTAGACCGGGAAACGCTTGGTCAGGGCGGCCACCTGCTCGCGCACGCTGGCGATGTTGGCGGCGTCGTGCGGGTTGTCCAGCACATCGGCGATCAGGTTGCCGACGACGCGGGCTTCTTCTTCCTTGAAGCCGCGCGTGGTCATGGCCGGCGAGCCCAGGCGGATGCCCGAGGTCACGAACGGCTTTTCCGGATCGTTGGGGATGGCGTTCTTGTTGACGGTGATATGCGCCTCGCCCAGGATGCGCTCGGCTTCCTTGCCGGTGATGTTCTTGGCGCGCAGGTCGACCAGCATCACGTGGCTTTCGGTGCGGCCCGAGACGATGCGCAGGCCGCGCGCGATCAGGGTCTCGGCCAGCACGGCGGCGTTCTTCACCACTTGCTGCTGGTATTCCTTGAACTCAGGCGTCAGCGCTTCCTTGAACGCCACCGCCTTGCCGGCGATCACGTGCATCAGCGGGCCGCCCTGGATGCCGGGGAAGATGGCCGAGTTGATGGCCTTCTCGTGCTCGGCCTTCATCAGGATCACGCCGCCGCGCGGGCCGCGCAGGCTCTTGTGCGTGGTGGTGGTGACGAAGTCGGCGTGCGGCACCGGGTTCGGGTAGACGCCCGCGGCGATCAGGCCGGCGTAGTGGGCCATGTCGACCATGAAATAAGCACCGATCGACTTGGCGACCTTGCTGATGCGCTCGAAGTCGATGCGCAGCGCGAAGGCCGAGGCACCGGCGATGATCAGCTTGGGCTTCTTCTCTTGGGCCAGCTTTTCTAGTGCGTCGTAGTCGATGTCTTCGCGGGCGTTGAGGCCGTAGCTGACCACGTTGAACCACTTGCCGCTCATGTTCAGGGCCATGCCGTGGGTCAGGTGGCCGCCTTCGGCCAGGCTCATGCCCATGATGGTGTCGCCCGGCTTGAGCACGGCGAAGAACACGCCCTGGTTGGCCTGCGAGCCCGAGTTGGGCTGCACGTTGGCGGCGTCGGCGCCGAACAGCTGCTTGACGCGGTCAATGGCGAGCTGCTCGACCATGTCGACGTATTCGCAACCGCCGTAGTAACGCTTGCCGGGGTAGCCCTCGGCATACTTGTTGGTCAGCTGCGAACCCTGCGCGGCCATCACGGCCGGCGAAGTGTAGTTTTCGGAGGCGATCAGCTCAATGTGATCTTCCTGGCGCTGGTTTTCCTTCTGGATGGCGGCAAAGACCTCGGGGTCGATCTGGTCGATCGTAAAACGGCTGCGTTCGAACATGGCGAAACTCGTCTGAAAAAGGGAATCCGATTAGCGCATCGGGGGTAGGGCGCGCGGGGAAGGCTGATGGCGTCCGGTACCGGCGGTTCTATATATGACCGTCGCTACAGGGCGCACCCTGCTTCCCATTCGCTGCCCAGGCGAGCGGCAGGCATGACTCACGTCAACGCCAAGGCGTAAGGAACTTCACGCCAGAGAACTTGCGCTTCCTCGTGGTAGTACCCACTGACATCGCCAGTCGCGCAAGGTGGAATGGTTGCGCGCAGTGTAGCGCGGAGAGTGCGCCCGCCGCAAGCCGTCGGCCCGCCAGCCAAGCCCTGGCAAGGGCTGGCCAGCAACTTGCTGTTGCAAACTAGTCGTGCGGGTTTACACGAAGCGCCAGCGCTCTCCGTTACAATCGCGGCCATGACAAACTTTGTCTGGACCCTGCGGGTGTACTGGGAAGACACCGACGCGGGCGGCGTAGTGTTCTACGCCAACTATCTGAAGTTCTTCGAACGAGCCCGCACCGAGTGGCTGCGCTCGCTCGGCATCGAACAGCAGGCGCTCGCCGACGAGGCGGGCGTGGTGTTTATCGTCCGCAGCACGACGGTGGACTACAATGCGCCCGCCCGGCTGGACGACCAGCTCGATATCCGCACCCGCATCGACCGGGTCGGACCGGCCTCGGTCCAGTTCGCCCAGGAAGCGTGGCGCGACGAGCTGCTGCTGGCCACCGGCGCCATCCGTGTTGGATGTGTCGATCGAAGCACTTTTCGTCCCGCCCCGATTCCCGCCCCCGTCCTAGCTACCATCAAGTCCGCCCGATGAATCCCGTGACCGTCACACAAGACCTGTCGATCGTAACGCTGGTACTCCACGCCAGCCTGCTGGCACAGGCCGTCATGGTGCTGTTGCTCGTCATGTCGCTGTTTTCGTGGACCTACATCTTCCGCAAGCACCTGGCGGTGCGCTCGGCGCGCACTCAGACCGAGGGGTTCGAGCGCGACTTCTGGGCCGGCGGCGACCTGCAGGCGCTATATAACAGTGCCGTCAATAATCGCCACAATACCGGCGCGCTGGAACGGATCTTCGAATCCGGCATGGGCGAGTTCCTGAAGGCGCGCGAGCGCGGCAACGAAGCCGGCGCGCTGCTCGACGCGGCCCGTCGCGCCATGCGCGCGGCCTACCAGCGCGAGATGGACGTGCTCGAGTCGCACCTGCCGTTCCTGGCTTCGGTTGGTTCGGTCAGCCCGTATATCGGCCTGTTTGGTACGGTGTGGGGGATCATGAACGCGTTCCGCGGCCTGTCGAATGTGCAGCAGGCGACGCTCGCATCGGTGGCGCCCGGCATCGCCGAAGCGCTGGTGGCCACGGCCATCGGCCTGTTCGCGGCCATCCCGGCGGTGATCGCCTATAACCGCTACGCCACGGAGATCGACCGCCTGGCGATCCGGTTCGAGAGCTTCATGGAAGAGTTCCTGAACATCCTGCAACGCCAGGCCCGCTAACCAAATCCAATGCAAACGGCCCGGGCGCAAGCCCGGCCGGTGTTTCCAGGAGTCCTGCAATGGCAGCCATTCAGCGCCGCGGCGGCTCGCGCCGCCGGGCAAGCGCCGACATCAATGTCGTGCCCTATATCGACGTCATGCTCGTGCTGCTGGTCATCTTCATGGTGGCGGCGCCGATCGTGAGTCCCGCCACCGTGGACCTGCCCACCGTGGCCAACGCCACGCCCCAGCAGAAGGCGCCGCCAATCGTCGTCACCGTGCACGAGAGCGGCCAGCTCACCGCGCGCGGCAAGGACAACGCCGGCAATGCCTTCGAGCGCAAGCTCGACAACCAGGGCCTGCTCGAGTTCGTGCGCCAGCGCCAGAACGAGAATCCCGACCAGCCGGTGGTGATTGCCGCCGACCGCTCGGTCAAGTACGAGGCGGTGCTCGACGTGATGTCGGTCCTGAAGGCCGACGGCATCAAGCGCGTCGGCCTGATGGTCAAGTCCAAGACCTCCTGAAGCATTGAAGCGCCTATCTGATTGCCACTGCGATTGCCGTTGCGCCCGATGAATACCGTCGCCGCCTATCCCTACCAGCCGGTCAAGGAGCGGGGAACCCTGCGTTCCTTCCTGCTCGCGCTCGTCATGCACCTGCTGCTGGGTATCGTGCTGTATTACGGCGTGCGCTGGCAGAGCAGCACGCCGGTCGGCGCCGAGGCCGAGCTGTGGGAAGAAATCCCCGCTACCACAGCGGCGCCACCGCCGCCGCCCCAACCTGAGCCGGTGGTGCAGCCACGCCCGGTGCCGCCGCCGCCCCAGGTGAAGAGCAAGGTCGAGGAAGAGGCCGACATCGCGCTGGAACGCCAGAAGCGCCGTGCCGAAGCGGCCGCGCGTGAAGAGGCCGAGCGCAAGGAAGCCGCCGCCCGCAAGGAAGCGGAGCGCAAGGAGGCCGAACGCAAGGAAGCCGCCCGCAAGGAGGCCGAGCGCAAGGAAGCCGCCCGCAAGGAAGACGAGCGGCGCGAGGCCGAGCGCAAGGAAGCGCAGCGCAAGGACGACGCGAAGAAGAAGGCCGCGCAGCAGGGGGAGCAGCAGCGCAAGGAACTGGCCGAGCGCAAGGAAACCGAACGCAAGGAAGCGGACGCCAAGGCCAAGGCCCAGGCGGACGCGAAGGCGAAGAATGAGGCCGAGGCAAAGGCCAGGGCCAAGGCGGATGCCGACGCCAAGGGCAAGCGCGAGGCCGCGGCCAATGCACAGCGCCAGAGCGAACTGGCGCGCCTGCAGGCGCTGGCCAGCGGCTCGAGCGCGGGTGGTGGCGGAGTCGGCAGTTCGGCCGGCGCGGGCGCCGGTGGTGGCGGCAAGGCGTCGCCGGGCTATGCCGACCGCGTGCGCCGCCGCGTGAAACCGAACATCGTCTTTACCGACGACGTGCAAGGCAATCCGACCGCGGTGGTGTCGGTGCGGCTGGCGCCGGATGGCTCGCTGATGTCGGCGCGGCTGTCCAAGTCCAGCGGCAATTCGGACTGGGACAACGCCGTGCTGCGCGCGGTCGAGCGTTCCGACCCGCTGCCGCGCGACGAGGATGGCAAGGCGCCAGGCAGCTTTACCATCACCTTCCGGCCGAAGGACTGAGTGACCCGGGCGTCATGATTTGCAACATAATGCAACCATCATCGCCGGGGTCCGGTCCCACCGCTACCATGGCAGGTTGCCTGACGCAGCCGGCAGTGTGCAACACGCACGCAGAACGGGAGTGCGCCATGCGCAGCGCCCGACCTGCCCGTGTTGCCGATTGCCTGCCGTGCCCGACGAATCTTGAAATCGACTGAGGAGCAGCATGCGAAAGCTTTGGGCCCCCAACTGGCTGTCCGCGAGGCGGCACAACGCAACTCAACCCGCAACCCTACCCGCATTTTCCGCCAGTCCCCTGGTGGGCCGCCGCGCGCTGATGGCGTGGCTGACTGCGGCGCTGACGATGGCGGCAGGCGCCGCGCACGCGCAGCTCAACGTTGAGATCTCCGGCGTCGGCTCCAGCCAGATCCCCGTCGCCACCGCCAACTTCCAGGGCGAAGCCCAGGCCCCGCAGAATCTGACCGCCATCATCCGCGCCGACCTGGCGCGCAGCGGCCGCCTGCGCAACGTCGATCCCGGCGGCGCCACGGTGGCGGAATCCGCCAACGTCGACCTCGGCAGCTGGAAGTCGCGCGGCGCCGACGCCTTCGTCGCCGGCAGCGTGACCCCGGCCGCCGGCGGCCAGTATGAAGTGCGCTTCCGCCTGTACGACACCGTCAAGGGCCAGAGCCTGGGCGGGTTGGCCTTCACCGTCAACCAGGGCCAGCTGCGCGTGACCGCGCACAAGATCGCCGACTACATCTATGAAAAGCTGCTGGGCGAGCGCGGCGTGTTTGCCACGCGCCTGTCCTACGTGTCGCGCGTGGGCGGCCGCTACCAGCTGCTGATCTCCGACTCCGATGGCCAGAACTCGCAGGTGGCGCTGACCAGCAACGAGCCGATCATCTCGCCGTCGTGGTCGCCGGACGGCCGCCGCGTGGCCTATGTCTCGTTCGAGGCCAAGAAGCCGGTGGTGTACGTGCACGACCTGGCTACCGGCAAGCGCACGCTGGTATCGAACCAGAAGGGCAACAACAGTGCGCCGTCGTGGTCGCCTGACGGCCAGCACCTGGCACTGGCGCTGTCGCGCGATGGCAATACCCAGGTCTACCAGGTCAATGCTGACGGCTCCGGCATTCACCGCCTGTCCCGCAGCAGCGCCATCGACACCGAGCCGCAGTACTCGCCCGACGGCAAGAGCATTTACTTCACCAGCGACCGCGGCGGCGCACCGCAGGTCTACCGCATGCCCGCCGGCGGCGAAGAAAGCGGCGCGGCGCAGCGTGTCACCTTCAAGGGCAGCTATAACGTAAGCCCGCGCATCTCGCCGGACGGCAAGTACCTGGCGTACATCTCGCGCGCGGGCGGCTTCAAGCTGCAACTGCAGGACCTGAGCAACGGCGACGTGACCTCGCTGACCGATACGGCCAACGACGAGGCGCCGAGCTTCGCCGCCAACGGCAAGTACATCCTCTATGCCACCCGCGTGGGCGGTCGCGCGGTGCTGGCGGCGGTTTCCACTGACGGGCGTACCCGGCAGGTTCTGTCCCTCCAGTCCGGCGATGTTCGCGAGCCGTCCTGGGGTCCTTTCATGCAATAACAGGAGTCATTCACCATGCCCCAACTGATGAGCAAAACCCTTGCCGTTGCCGCACTGCTGGCCCTTGGCGCCTGCAGCTCCGGCGTCAAGCTGGACGACACTGCCAATGCCGGCGCCGGCAAGGGCGGTGCCGGCACGGATCCGCGCGCCGTCACCCCGGTGACTGCCGCCGACCCGCTGAACGACCCGAACAGCCCGCTGGCCAAGCGCAGCGTGTACTTCGACTTCGACAGCTACTCCGTCAAGTCTGACTACCAGGGCATGCTGACCGAGCACGCCAAGTACCTGGGCGGCAACAAGGGCCGCAAGATCCTGATCCAGGGCAACACTGACGAGCGCGGCACCAGCGAGTACAACCTGGCGCTGGGCCAGAAGCGCGCCGAAGCCGTGCGCCGTTCGCTGGGCTCGATGGGCGTGCCCGACACCCAGATGGAGGCCGTGAGCCTGGGCAAGGAAAAGCCCAAGGCCACCGGCCATGATGAAACCTCGTGGGCTGAAAACCGCCGCGCGGACATCAACTACTGATCTGCGGATTGCCATCCATGAAAGCACGCGTTTCCACCTTGTTGTGGCTCGCCGCCGTCGCCGGCGGCGGCATGCTGCCGCTCACGCAGGCGCATGCCGGAGTGTTCGACGATGACGAGGCGCGCAAGGCGGTCATCACCCTGCGCGACCAGTTCAACGGTTTCCAGGCGACCGCGACCCAGCGCATCGAGCAGAACAGCCGCACCACGCTCGACATGGAGAACCAGCTCGAGGGCCTGCGCCAGGAAGTGGCGCGGCTGCGCGGCCAGAACGAAGTGCTGCAGAACACGGTGGACACGCTGCAGAAGCAGCAGAAGGACTACTACGCCGACCTGGACGCGCGCCTGAAGAAGTTCGAGCCGCAGCAGGTCACGGTCGAAGGCCGCGAAGGCGTGTCGCAGCCGGGCGAAAAGCCCGAATACGATGCCGCGCTCAAGCAGTTCCAGGCGGGCGACTTCAAGAGCGCCGGGAGTTCGTTCTCGGCCTTCGTCAAGAAGTACCCGCAGAGCCCATACGTGCCGCTGGCGCAGTACTGGCTGGGCAACTCGCTGTATGCGCAGCGCGACTACAAGGGGTCCACCTCGGTGCTGCAGACCATGATCAATAACAATCCGACGCACCCCAAGGTGCCGGATGCGATGATCGCGGTCGCCAACAACCAGCTCGAGTCCGGCCAGAAGGCGGCCGCGCGCAAGACGCTGGAGCAGGTGGTGGCCAAGTATCCAGGCACCGAAGGCGCCCAGGCGGCGAGCAACCGGCTGAAGACGCTGAAGTAGGGCGTGTGAGGGGCGAGCGGTTTTGGGTGCTCCCAAGCCGCCCGAGCTAGCCTAGGCAAGGTGTCTTCCTCTCCCCTCATGGGGAGAGGGACCGGGGTGAGGGGTGGTCTAGCTAGGAACCACATCAAGCGGGGCCAACGGTTTTAACCCACGGGCGTCAGCCTTTGACACTCCTGCCCTCTCCCCCGCCCCTCTCCCGCAAGCGGGAGAGGGGCGCAACCCCTCGGTCTGCAAACGTAGCCGGTCCTCAAAGGCCCGCCATTCAGGCGGGCCTTTTCCTTTGGTCGCGCGCTAAAATATGCGATTCGCCTGAATGTCTTGCGCGTCGCAAACCGCGCCCCCGATCATGACCAAACGCGCCATCGTCCTGCTTTCCGGCGGACTCGACTCCGCCACCGTACTCGCCATGGCCCGCGCCCAGGGCTTCGAGACCTATGCGCTGTCGATGCGCTATGGCCAGCGCCATTCGTCCGAACTGGAAGCCGCCAAGCGCGTGGCAGCGGCGCTGGGCGCCACCCGCCATGAGATCGTCGACCTGGACCTGCGCCGCTTCGGCGGCTCGGCGCTGACCGACGATACGCTCGAGGTGCCGACCGACGGCGCTTCCACCGGCATCCCCATTACCTACGTGCCGGCGCGCAACACCATCATGCTGTCGCTGGCGCTTGGCTGGGCCGAGGCCGTCGGCGGGCGCGACCTGTTCTTCGGCGCCAATGCGGTCGACTACTCCGGCTATCCGGACTGCCGCCCGGAATACGTCGCCGCCTACGAGACCCTGACCAACCTCGCCACCAAGGCCGGGGTCGAGGGCGACCGCTTCCGCGTGCACGCGCCCATCATCGACCTGACCAAGGCCGAGATCATCCGCGCCGGCATCGGCCTGGGCGTGGACTACAGCCTGACGGTGTCGTGCTACCAGGCCGACGACGACGGCCGTGCCTGCGGCGTGTGCGATTCGTGCCGCATCCGCCGGGCCGGCTTCGAGGCCGCCGGCGTGCCCGATCCCACGCGTTACCAGGGCGCCGCCTGAGCACCCAGACCGCCTGATCATCCGCCGCCGTTCCGTCCAAGACACATGCCCGATATCGACCTCGCCGCGCTCTCGCGCACCGTGCTGCTGAGCACCTTCGTCCTGACCTTCCTGTTCGGCGCCGTGCTGCAGCGCACGCACTTCTGCACCATGGGCGCGGTCTCCGACGTGGTCAACATGGGCGACTGGACCCGCATGCGCATGTGGGGCCTGGCGATCGGCGTGGCCATGATCGGCACCGGCGCGCTGGCCTGGACGGGCGCGGTCGACCCGACCAAGACCATCTACACCGCCAGCAAGCTGGGCTGGCTGTCGGCGCTGGCCGGCGGGCTGATGTTCGGCTTCGGCATGGTGCTGGCGTCGGGTTGCGGCAGCAAGACGCTGGTGCGCATCGGCGCGGGCAACCTGAAGTCGCTGGTGGTGTTCGTGTTCCTGGGGCTGTCGGCCTATATGACGCTGCGCGGGCTGTTTGGCGTGGTGCGTGTGAACACCGTTGATGCTGTCGCGGTAACGCTGCCGACCACGCAGGACCTGCCTTCGGTGCTGGCGCAGGGCACGGGACTGGCGCGCGGCGCGCTGCAGCTCGGCCTGGGCCTGCTGCTGGGCGGCGTGCTGGTACTGTGGGCGCTGGCGGGCCGCGGCTTCCGCTCGTTCGACAACCTGCTCGGCGGCATCGGTGTCGGCCTGATCATCGTGGCGATGTGGTACGTGTCGGGCCATCTCGGCTATGTGTCGGAAGACCCGAACACGCTCGAAGAACTGTTTGTGTCGACCAACAGCGGGCGCATGGAAAGCCTGAGCTTCGTCGCGCCGTATGCCTATACGCTCGACTGGCTGATGATGTTCAGCGACAAGAGCAAGGTGCTGACCATCGGCATCGTCAGCGTGTTCGGCGTGATCGCCGGTGCGGCGGTCTATGCGCTGGCCACCCGCACCTTCCGCTGGGAAGGCTTCGGCAACGCCGAGGACGTCGCCAACCATATGGTCGGCGGCATCCTGATGGGCGCCGGCGGCGTGACCGCGCTGGGGTGCACGGTGGGGCAGGGGCTGTCGGGCGTGTCGACGCTGGCGATCGGCTCCTTTATCGCGCTGGGGGGTATCCTGTCTGGGGCGGTGCTGGCGTTCCGCTACCAGATATGGCGGCTGGAGCGCATGGCCTGAGCCGCCTTGCGCTTGACACATCGGGAATCGTGTCACTATAATCGCGGTTCTGTTTTTTCGGGTCGTTAGCTCAGTCGGTAGAGCAGCGGACTTTTAATCCGTTGGTCGCGTGTTCGAGTCACGCACGACCCACCAGCATTACGAAGGGCCTGTGGCGCACGTCACAGGCCCTTTTTGCATTGGCGCGCAGCCGCTTTAACTTGTTCGAGGTAGAGACTTAGGGACGGACGCACAGGACAATGGGGCAACTGCGGCTGTGTCGGCTGCATACTACAGAGGGGCCGGCAAGACACGGCCCCCAACGTCCCAACCAGTCCCTATGCGGCGAGCAGGCCTTTCCTTGCCGGCCAGTGGGCACGTGCTGCGCATCATCTGGCCGTTCGTTCCGGTTGTCGTCGCGCTGGCCTTGTTCAGCATCGCCAGCCTGGACCTGCTTTCGGCCGCGCGTGCGTTCGTGGCGGGGGAGAGCCAGTGGTCCAAGGGCCAGAAGAACGCCGTGCTGCACTTGCTGCGCTATGGCGAGGACCGCAACCCCGAAGACTTTGCCTCTTACCTGGCGGCCATCGCCGTCCCGCTGGGCGACCATCGCGCGCGCCTGGAACTGGACCGCGCCGAGCCTGACCTGGAGCGCGTGCGCGAGGGGTTGCTTGCCGGCGGCAACCATCTGGAAGACATTCCGCGGATGGTCCGGCTCTACCGCAATTTCCGCAATATCCAGGAGGTCGATGCCGCGATCCGCGTGTGGGCAGCGGGCGACCAGGAAATCTTTGCCTTGCACGAGCAGGCGCTGGCGCTGCGCCGTCTCGTCGAGCAGCCGGGATGCGGCGACGAATGCGTGGCGCCGGTGCTGCGCAATATCGCCCGCATCGATGCCAGGCTGTCGCCGCTCGAGCGAGCCTTCTCCGAACACCTCGGCCAGGCCTCGCGCCGGGTGACACGGCTGTTCACGACCGGCAGCGCGGTGATGGCGACCTTGTTGCTGATGTCGGCGATCGTGCTGTCACATGGGCCGCTGCGCCGTGAGCGCCAGCTGCGCGAGGCGCTGGCGCAGCGCGAGGAGCAGCTGCAGCTGGCGGTGGAGGGCAGCAACGACGGCTTGTGGGACTGGCACCTGGGCCGCGGCGAGCTGTATTTCTCGCCGCGCTGCGCGCAGATGCTGGGCTACCAGGCCGACCAGCTGCCGCATGCGCGCGAGACCGTGCTGGGCCTGCTGCATCCGTCCGACCTGGTCGCCTTCGAGGACAAGCTCGCACGCCACCTGCGCAGCGGCGAGCCCTATGACGCCGAGTTCCGGCTGCGCACGCGCGCCGGCCATTACCTGTGGGTGCGCGCACGTGGCCGGCTGGTGCGCGGGGCGGGGCGGCGGCGTGCCCGCATGGCGGGATCGCTGACGGATATCTCGGACAACAAGCGCTACGAGACACAGCTCTTTGCCGAGAAGGAGCGCGCCCAGGTCACCTTGCAGGCCATCGGCGACGCGGTGGTGACCACCGATGTATGGGGGCGCGTGCAGTCGCTCAACCCGGTGGCCGAAGCGCTGACCGGCTGGCGCGAAGCCGACGCCCGCGGCCTGCCGCTGGCCCAGGTCTGCGTGCTGCGCGACGAAGACAGCCAGGCGCCGCTGCCCGATATCGTCACGCTGGCGCTCAGGGAGCGCTGGCACGGCCAGCCGGCGCAGCTGGTGCAGCGCGCGGCGTTCGGACAGCCCGGGCAGCCCGGGCAGGTGGTGGCGGTAAAGCCTTCGGTAGCGCTGATCCGCGACCGCGGCGCGCAGGCCATTGGCGTGGTGGTGGTGCTGCACGATGTCAGCCAGGAACGCGCGCACGCCGCGCGGCTGGCGTACGAGGCCAGCCATGATGCGCTGACGGGGCTGGTCAACCGCGCCGAGTTCGAGCGCCGCGTGGGCGCGGCGATCACGCGCGCGCGGGCGCAAGGCACCCCCCATACGCTGATGTACCTGGACCTGGACCAGTTCAAGGTGGTCAACGATACCTGCGGGCATGCCGCCGGCGACGAGCTGATCCGGCAGATGGCGGAAGTCATGGGCAGCCAGTTGCGCAAGAGCGATACGCTCGCCCGGCTGGGCGGCGACGAGTTCGGCATCCTGCTGGAGCACTGCGCCGGGACCGATGGCGAGCGCGTGGCCGAGGCGCTGCGCTGCGCGATTGCGTGCTTCCGCTTTGCCCATCGCCAGCGCACCTTCGCGCTGGGCGTCAGCATCGGCCTGGTCACGCTGGACCGCCAGACCGGCAGCGTGGCCGAGGCCCTGAGCGCGGCCGACGCGGCCTGCTACGTGGCCAAGGAGGGCGGTCGCAACCGCGTGCAGGTCTACCATCCGCTGGACAGCGTGGTGCAGGCGCGCCACGGCGAGATGGAGTGGGTCAGCCGCGTGCATGCGGCGCTGGCGGCGGGGCGCTTCTGCCTGTTCGCGCAGGAGATCGTGCCGGTGCAGCCCGGCGCGGGCGCTGCAGCGGCCGGCCGCCACATTGAGCTGCTGCTGCGCCTGGTGGACGAGCGCGGCCGGCTGGTGCCGCCGATGGCATTCGTGCCGGCCTGCGAGCGCTACAACCTGATGCCGATGATCGACCGCTGGGTGGTGGAGACCGCCTTTGCCACGCTGGCGGGGCGGCAGGGCAGCGCTGGCGAGGGGGCCATTGCCACCTGCGCGATCAACCTGTCCGGCTCGTCGCTGGCGGATTTCCATTTTCCCGAGTTCGTGCGCGAGCAGGCGCAGCGCTTCGGCATCGCGCTGGAAGGGATCTGCTTCGAGATCACGGAAACCGCGGCCATCGCCAACCTGGCGCAGGCGGGATCGTTTATCCAACAGCTGCAGCAACTGGGCTGCAGCTTCGCGCTGGACGACTTTGGTGCCGGCATGTCGTCGTTCACCTACCTGAAGCACCTGCCGGCGGCCTACCTGAAGATCGACGGCAGCTTTGTGCGCGACATGTTGGCCGACCCGGTCAACCTGGTGATGGTGGAGGTGATCCAGCGCATCGGCCATGCGATGGGCAAGAAGACCATTGCGGAATTCGTTGAAAGCGAGGCGATGCTGGAGCGGCTGCGGGAGCTGGGCGTGGACCTGGCGCAGGGCTACCATCTGGCGCCGCCGGTGCCATTCGCGCCGGCCGAGCCGGCGGCCGGCGACGAACCGGCGGTGGCGCTGGCGGGCTGAACTGCCAGCCCGCCAGCAAGCCAGCACCATGGAGATCAGGGAACGAGCGGGTCGCGAAAGCCGGTATCGGTGGCGGGTGGTGCCGCGTTGCCGGCCGTCGATGGCGGGGCAGGCGGCGCGGCAGGCGCCGGCACGATCGCGGGCGGGATGGCCTGCCGCCTGGCATCGCGCCAGGTGTTGTAGACCCAGTACGCCGCGCCGGCGACAGCGCCGATCTTGCCCAGCTTCCAGGTCCAGCGCAGCACCGGCGTGCGCTTGACCAGCGGCAATGCCAGCGTGATCACTGTGCTCAGCAGCGGATATTCCTTGGTCATGCCGACCACCTTCATCCACGAGCCGGGCCGCGCAATGCGCGGCAGCCAGTGGGCGACGGTGCCCAGGCGCCGGGCGCCGCCACGCACCTCGTGCAGCGCCTGCAGGCAGTCATAGCGTTCCAGCGCGGCGCGCGTGAGCAGCAGCTCCTTGCGCACGGCCAGCGGCAGGCGCACCTCGTGGTTGAATCGGACCGGCCGCGGGTGTTCGCGGCGGTTGCGCCCGCTGGCGCCTTCCTCGGGTTCCAGGGTGCTCATCGGCGCAGGATCTCCCGGTCTTTGTCGAGTTCGGCGAGCGTGGCCTCGAACATCGGCGGGGCGTTGCGCACCAGGTTGCGTGCGTACGCCAGGCAGCCGGCGCACAGCAGCAGGTAGAGGACAGCCAGCACGCCCAGGGCCTGCCAGCCATAGGCATTCCAGAACAGGATGGCGATCAGCGCGGTGAAGGTGACCAGCGCAATGCCGAAGAAGACCAGGCCGAAGCAGGCCAGCAGCGCGACCTTCATCAGGCGCGAGCGCTCCTCGGAAAACTCGACGCTGGCAAGTTCCAGGCGGGTCTGGACCATGGCGACCACCGAGTTGGCGAGGTTGCGCACGGATTCCAGGAATTTGGGAGAGGGAGTGGGTTCGCTCATGGATTCGCTCGACGGCTCCGGCGTGAAAGAGCGGCGCGCCGGCATGGCCGTGCGCGCCTTTCCTGCGGGCGGGGCCGGGTGGCGCCGATGTGCGGGCTCCCGGGCCACTGGCAACCCGCGCAGCGCGCCGGGTTGCCGCTCTGACGCGGCTCCAGCGGGCCGCGCCGGGACTTCAAGCGCTGGCTGGCAGCGCTTACTTGCGGTTCAGCAGCAGACCGATCAGCAGGCCCACGCCGGCGGCCACGCCCACGGCGCGCCACGGGTGGTCATGCACGTAGTCGTCGGTGGCGCGTGCAGCGGCCTTGCTCTTGGTCACGACGGCATCTTGCAGGTCCTGGGCCTTTTCTTTGGCTTGCTTGAGCAGACCCATGCCGCGCTCGCGCAGTTCGGCGGCCTTTTCGCCGGTGGTCGAAGCCGCTTGCTTAAGCAGTTCTTCGGCGTCGGACAGAACGGTCTTGACATCGCTCATCAGTTTCTCCTGTTTGCGGGCGGTTGGTTCGGTTTGTGCGGATTCTGACATTTTCTTACGCTCCGAGGCTAACGGCAATTGTCGGTCTGTTACTTAGCATATGTGGCGAGCGGCCGTGGTTTCAAGGCCACGCGCCGGAGCCAGCAATCGGCGATGCCGATGATGACAGCATGCCGTAAAGCCCGCGCGATGAATGTCGGAAAAAGTCTTTATGACTTGGAGTGATTTTGTAGTGACTTTATATTCGTTTGGGTTGGATATCAATCCGGATACTCTGGTTCCACCCAGAAATAAGGAGAACAGAGCATGGCATTGCGTCTTGGCGACATCGCCCCGGACTTCGAACAGGATTCGAGCGAAGGTCGGATCCGCTTCCATGAATGGCTTGGCGACAGCTGGGGCGTGCTGTTCTCGCACCCGGCGGACTACACCCCGGTGTGCACCACGGAACTTGGCCTGACCGCGAAGCTGAAGGACGAGTTCGCGCGCCGCGGCGTCAAGGCGATCGCGCTGTCGGTGGATGGCGTGGAGTCGCACCATGGATGGATCCGCGACATCAACGAGACCCAGTCGACCACGGTCAACTTCCCGATCCTGGCGGACGGCGACCGCAAGGTCTCGCAGCTTTACGACATGATCCACCCGAACGCGAACGAGACCCTGACGGTGCGCTCGCTGTTCATCATCGACCCGAAGAAGAAGGTGCGGCTGATCATTACCTATCCGGCCAGCACGGGGCGCAACTTCAACGAAATTCTGCGCGTAATCGACTCGCTGCAGCTAACCGACAACCACAGCGTGGCTACGCCGGGCAACTGGCAGGACGGCGACGACGTGGTGATTGTGCCCTCGCTGAAGGACGAAGCGGTGATCCGCGAGAAATTCCCGAAGGGCTACAAGGCGGTACGGCCGTACCTGCGGCTGACGGCGCAGCCGAACAAATGAAACGCGGCCCCGCTTGAAGGCGGGGCCGGCGTGAACGACAGGTGTTTTATCGACGGGGGCAGCCTCGTCGTCTCCTTGGTAGTGTGCTTGGCCCGGCTTCGCAGCCGGGCTTTTTTATGGCGCAGAGCCTGTCCGCAAGTCGTTTATTTCGGTCAGAAGAAGGCCTGGATGCCGGTCTGGGCGCGGCCCAGGATCAGCGCGTGGATATCGTGCGTGCCTTCGTAGGTGTTGACCACTTCCAGGTTGACCACGTGGCGGATCACGCCGAACTCGTCCGAGATGCCGTTGCCGCCCAGCATGTCGCGCGCCACGCGGGCGATGTCCAGCGACTTGCCGCACGAGTTGCGCTTCATGATCGAGGTGATCTCGACCGCGGCGGTGCCTTCATCCTTCATGCGGCCCAGGCGCAGGCAGCCTTGCAGGCCCAGCGTGATCTCGGTCTGCATGTCGGCCAGCTTCTTCTGCACCAGCTGCGTGGCGGCCAGCGGGCGGCCGAACTGCTTGCGGTCCAGCGTGTACTGGCGGGCGGTGTGCCAGCAGAACTCGGCGGCGCCCAGCGCGCCCCAGGCGATGCCATAGCGGGCCGAGTTCAGGCAGGTGAACGGGCCCTTCAGGCCGCTCACGCCCGGCATGATGTTCTCTTCGGGCACGAACACCTGGTCGAGCACGATTTCACCGGTGATCGAGGTGCGCAGGCCGACCTTGCCGTGGATGGTCGGTGCCGACAGGCCCTTCCAGCCCTTTTCCAGGATAAAGCCGCGGATCTCGTCCTTGCCGTTGTCCTCTTGCAGCTTGGCCCAGACCACGAACACGTCGGCGATCGGCGAGTTGGTGATCCACATCTTGGCGCCGGTCAGCTCGTAGCCGCCGTCGACCTTCTTGGCGCGGGTGACCATCGAGCCCGGGTCGGAGCCGTGGTTCGGCTCGGTCAGGCCGAAGCAGCCGATCCATTCGCCGGTGGCCAGCTTGGGCAGGTACTTCTGCTTCTGCGCTTCGGTGCCGAATTCATAGATCGGAACCATCACCAGCGACGACTGCACGCTCATCATCGAGCGGTAGCCGGAATCGACGCGCTCGACTTCACGCGCGATCAGGCCGTAGCTGACGTAGTTCAGGCCGGGGCCGCCGTATTGCTCGGGGATGGTGGGGCCGAGCAGGCCCAGTTCGCCCATCTCGCGGAAGATCTCGATGTCGGTCTTTTCATTGCGGAACGACTGAAGCACGCGCGGCATCAGCTTGTCCTGGCTGTACGCCGCGGCGGCGTCGCGCACCATGCGTTCTTCGGCGGTCAGTTGCTGGTCCAGCAGCAGGGGGTCGGCCCAGTGGAATTCGGCGTTGGCAGCCATGCAGGTCTCCTTCGGTAGCGCGGGGGAAGCATCGGGGGCGGGGCGAATGGTCGCTTGCCGCACCGGCGCTTCCGGGAATCATGATGGGTTCGGTGATCGTCGCGGAGGGTTTTTGTGGTTCCGCATTGCGGAACTGTGTTCCGTTGAATTAGTATATCGCAATGGGTTTGCCGTGCAACAGGCAAAACCCGGAGCTACCGATGCCGTGTGCGATGAGCGGACAGCCGCCGACCTGACAGGAGCCGCCTTGACCAATTCGTCACTTTCTACCGATATCGCGCCACCGTCCGCGGTGCGCGACAGCGATCCCAATTTCGTTACGGCGCTGGCGCGCGGGCTGGAGCTGCTGCGCTGCTTCCGCACCGGCGAGGCGATGCTGGGCAACCAGGACTTCGTGCGCCGCACGGGTTTCCCGAAGGCGACGGTGAGCCGGCTGGCGGGCACGCTGGTGCAACTGGGGTACCTGCGCTATGACGAAAGCCTGGGCAAGTACGCGCTCGACGCCGGCGTGCTGGCGCTGGGCTACTCCTACCTGTCGGCGTCGGACGTGGTGGCGCTGGCGCGGCCGCATATGCTGGCGTTCGCGCAGTCGTACGGTGTCTCGGTGTCGCTCGGCAAGCGCGAGCGCATGGAGGTGATCTACCTGGAGTCGATCCGCAACGATGCCGGCGTGATGTTGGGGCTGGGGGTTGGCTCGCGGCTGTCGCTGGTGTCGAGTTCGATGGGGCGGGCCTATCTGGCCGCGTTGCCTGCGGCGCGGCGCGAGCGCGTGCTCGCCGAGTTCAGCCAGGCCTTCCCGGAGCAATGGAAGCAGCAGGAGGCGCCCACGCGCGTGGCGCTGGCCGAGGCGCAGCAGCGCGGCTATGCGGCGTCGTTCCGTGACTGGCACCCGGCCATCCATGCCTGTGCGGTGGCGTTCCGGCCGGTGGGGGAGAAGGAGCTGCACATGCTGAGCTGCAGTGCATCGTATGGCGCGGTGGAGGAAGCGGTGTTCCACCAGACGCTGGCGCCGGCGTTGCAGGCGCTGGCGTCAAGGTTGTCGGACCCGGCGGGCTGACAGCCAGGTCCGACGTGCGCAGGCGTTACAGGTCCGTGCGCAGCTTCCACAGCTCCGGGAACAGCACCACATCCAGCATCTTGCGAAGATAGCTGACACCCTCGGTGCCGCCGGTGCCACGCTTGAAGCCGATCACGCGTTCGACCGTGGTCACATGGCGGAAGCGCCATTGACGGAACGAATCCTCCAGGTCAACGAACTTCTCGCCCAGCTCGTACAGCTCCCAGTGCGCCGTCGGATCGCGATAGACCTCCAGCCACGCCGCCTCGACTGAGGCGTTGTACGCAGTCGGCTGCGTCCAGTCGCGCTCCACGCAATCGGCATCGACCGCAAAACCACGCCGCGCCATCAGCCGGATCGCCTCGTCATAAAGCGACGGCGTCTTCAGCGCGGTCTCCACCAACGCAAGATGCTCTGGCCGGTGCGCGTGCGGCTTCAGCATGGCCGCGTTCTTGTTGCCGAGAATGAACTCAATCTCGCGATACTGGAACGACTGGAAGCCCGACGACATCCCCAGGTAAGGGCGCATCGCGGAATATTCCGGCGGTGTCATCGTCGCCAGCACGTTCCACGCCTGCACCAGCTGGTCCATGATCCGCGACACCCGCGTCAGCATCTTGAACGCCGGCGGCAGGCTGTCGGCCTTGACCGACTCGCGCGCCGCGCGCAGCTCGTGCAGCATCAGCTTCATCCACAACTCGGTGGTCTGGTGCTGCACGATAAACAGCATCTCGTTGTGATCCGGCGACAGTGGGTGCTGCGCATTCAGGATCTGGTCCAGGCCGAGATAGTCGCCGTAGCTCATCTCCCTGGCGAAATCCATTTGCGCGCCGTGCCAGCCATCGCCCTGTGCTGTCGTGCCAGCCTCGCTGGCAGTTCCGGAGAAGGGGCATCCCTTGAATTCACTCATGATGCGCTCCCGATCAGGTCACCTGGCCGCGCGTCTGGAAGCGCGCGTCGCGATAGGCGCCGCTGTCCAGCACATCGCGCAGGATTTCCACAGCATCCCATACATCGGTGAAGCTGGTGTACAGCGGCGTGAAGCCGAAGCGGGCGATGCGCGGCTCGCGGTAATCGCCGATCACGCCACGCTCGATCAGGGCCTGCACCAGCGCATAGCCTTCCGGATGCTCCAGGCTGACCTGGCTGCCGCGGCGCGCATGCTCGCGCGGCGTGATCAAGGTCAGCGGGTGGTGGCCGCAGCGCGCCTCCACCAGTTCGATGAACAAGTCGGTCAGCAGCAGGGACTTGGCGCGCAGCACCTGCATATTGGTCTGGGCGAAGATGTCCAGCCCGCACTCGACCATCGCCAGCGAAGTCACCGGCTGCGTGCCGCACAGGAAGCGGCGCACGCCGTCGACCGGGCGGTATTGCGGCTCCATCGCGAACGGCGCGGCATGGCCCCACCAGCCCGACAGCGGCTGCCAGAAGGCATCGCGCAGCGCCGGCGCGACCCAGACGAAGGCGGGCGAACCCGGGCCGCCGTTCAGGTATTTGTAGGTGCAGCCGATGGCGTAGTCGGCGCCGGCCGCCTTCAGGTTGACCGGCACCGCGCCGGCGGAGTGGCACAGGTCCCACACCGTCAGCGCGCCGCGTGCGTGGGCGAGCTCGGTCAGCGAGGCCATGTCGAGCATCTCGCCAGTCTTGTAGTTGACGTGCGTGAGCATCAGCACGGCGGTGTCGGCGCCGACGGCGGCATTGAGCTCGGCCGGTGAATTGACCAGGCGCAGCGAATAGCCCTGCTGCAGCAGGTCGGCCAGGCCCTGCGCGATATACAGGTCGGTCGGGAAGTTGCTGGCCTCGGACACGATCACCTTGCGCGCCGGGTCGCGCGTCTGCTGCACACGCAACGCCGCGGCCAGCACCTTGAACAGGTTGATCGAGGTGGTGTCGGTGACCACCACTTCATCCTGTCCGGCACTCACCAGCGGGGCGAGCTTGTTGCCCAGCCGCTGCGGCAGTTCGAACCAGCCGGCGGTGTTCCAGCTGCGGATCAGGCCTTCGCCCCATTCCTCGGCCACCACCTGGGCGGCGCGCGCGGCGGCGGCGCGCGGGCGGGCGCCGAGCGAGTTACCGTCGAGGTAGATCACGCCCTCGGGCAGTGCGAACTGGTCGCGCAGCGGGCGCAGCGGGTCTTGCTGGTCGAGCCGGATACATTGCTCGCGGTCAGTTGTCGTCATGTCGTGATGCGTTGTCATGGGTTGTTGTTCAGGCCAGGCTGCGCAGCACCGCGCGTACCGGGCTGGCGTCGAGCCCGGCAAAGCGCAGCGGCAGCGCGATCAGTTCGTAGTCGCCTTCGGCGACCTCATCCAGCACGATGCCTTCCAGGATGGCGAGGCCGTGCCGGCGCACGGCGTTGTGCGCATCCATGGTCTTGGATTCCTGCGGGTCGAGCGAGGGCGTGTCGATGCCGACCAGCTGCACGCCGTGCGAGGCCAGCAGCGCGATGGTGTCGGCGGCGACCGCGCAGAAGCCCGGGTCCCACTGCGCCAGCGGCGCCTGCGCGTAGGTGCGCAGCAGCACGCGCGGCGGCAGGTCGGCCAATGCGTGTTCGATATGGCGCGGCTCCACCACCGGCGAGGCGCCGATGCAGTGGATCACGCGGCAGGTGCCGAGATACGGCGTCAGCGGCACGGCGCCGATCGGCGCGCCGTCGGCCGCGTAGTGCAGCGGCGCGTCGGCATGGGCGCCGGTGTGCGGCGACAGCGTGATGCGGCCGACATTCACCGGGCAGTGCTCGTCCATCTGCCACGCGGGCTCCTGCCGGAACGGCGTGTCGCCGGGCCAGACCGGGGTGGCGGGGGAGAGCGGCGGGCTGATGTCCCACAGCCGGCGCGGGTCGTGATTGGGGGCGGTCATCTGGGTGCGCGGCGTCTTTGCAAAGCGCCGTCCTTGTCTGCCTCGATGTCGGGAATCATAGTCAAAATCGGCAGGAAGAGGCTTGCGAAATGGGCCGTCGGCGGCGTCATCTTTCGCATAAAATGCGAAGAATCACCGATTCATCGAAGGAAATTCGAATGACCCTCGATCCCACCGATTTACGCATCCTTGCGTGCCTGCAGGAGAACGGCCGCATCAGCAACCAGGACCTGGCCGACCGCGTGGCGCTGTCGCCTTCGGCATGCCTGCGGCGCGTGCGCCTGCTGGAAGAGTCGGGGGTGATCGGCGGCTACCGCGCCTGGTTCGATGCCGAGCAGCTCGGGCTGGAGCTGGAGGCGATCGTGCAGGTGTCGATGCGCCATGATGTCGAAGGCTGGCACGACACTTTTATCGCCGCGGTGCAGTCGTGGCCGGAAGTGCTGTCGGCGTACATCATCACCGGCGACAGCAACTACATCCTGCGCGTGCAGGCGCGCAACCTGAAGCACTACTCGGACTTCATCGTGAACCGGCTGTACCGCACCAAGGGCGTGATGGACATCCGCTCGAATATCGTGCTGCAGCGGATCAAGGTGGACAGTTCGCCGCTGGCGATCCTGAAGGCGGGCGCGGAGGACGCCTAGCGCTGGGTATGCAGCGCAATCAGCTGGCGCAGCGTTTCCTTGAGCAGCGCGCCCTGCTGCGGGCCGAAGTCGTCCAGCACCGCACGTTCATGCTCGGCGGCGCGTTCCAGCAGCGGCTGCGCCAGCGCGCGCCCGCGCGGCGTGATCGAGATCAGCGCCTGGCGGCGGTCTTCCTTGCCGGTGCTGCGCTTGACCAGCCCGTCGGCGGCCATGCGGTCGACCAGCTTGGTCAGCGTCGGCTGCTTGGTCAGCGTGATCTCGGCGAGCATGCCGATGGTGCAGTCTGGGCGGTCGGCAAGCGTGGCCAGCACGCGCCACTCCGGTACTGACAGGCCGCTGGCTTCCACCTCGCGGTGGAATTCGCCCGACACCAGATGGCTGGCGCGGGCCAGCAGGTAGGCCAGGTAGCCGTCGACGAAGGGCAGGGCATCCTGCGCGGACTGGTCAGCCATGATGGGCCGGGGCTGCTCAGGGCTCGAGCGGGACGGTGGTGGAGAACTGCCCGCCCTGGAACACCAGCGGGCCGTCGGGGCATTCGAGCACGCCGCAGCGTTCCACTTCGCCGACGAAGATCACGTGGTCGCCCTCGTCGTAGCGGCTGCGGTTATGGCATTCGAACCACGCCAGCGCACTGGACAGGATCGGCAGGCCGGTGGCCGAGAGCCGGTAGTCCACGCCCGCGAAGCGGTCGCCCTTGAGCGTGGCGAAGCGCTGGCACAGGTCCAGCTGCGAGGCCGACAGCACGTTGATGATGTAGTGGGTGCCGTCGCGGAACATCGGCAGGCTGTTGGCGCGCGTGGCCATGCTCCACAGCACCAGCGGCGGGTCCAGCGATACCGAGTTGAACGAGCTGGCGGTAATGCCGATGAACGGCGGCGCGCCCGCGGCCACGGAATGGTCGCTGGCGCGCGTGGTGATCACCGTGACCCCGGTCGCGAACTGCGACAGGGTGCGGCGGAAGTGCTGCGTGTCGAAGTCGGGGGCGGCGGCGCTGGTGATCCGTGGCTGGGCCTCAGGCATGCCCATGGGGGCTCCACTGGAGTTCATGAAATTTCATATATATTATTCGCGCCAGGGACAGTGAGTACAAGTCCGGCGACGAATGCCCGCGCGGCAGGCGCTGGGTGGCGCACAAAACCAGGCGGTCCCTGCCGCCATACAAGAACAAGCAGGAGACAAGACATGCTCATCGAGCAGATCGAACACCGCTGGCTGGCGGCGTTCCGGCGCACCCTCGAACTCTGTGCCCTCAAGGGCGGCGAAGTTGTTGGAATTGTAACGGAGTCGCAATCCCGCCCTGTCAACGTGGCCTTGGCCGAGCTGGCGGTGCAGTCGCTGGGCGCCACCCCCGTACGCATCCAGGTGCCGACACCGGCACTCAGCGCGCCCGCGCCGGTGCGCTCCACCGGCGCCAGCGATGCCCTGCAGGAACTGCCGCCGGTGGTCGCGGCGCTGTCGCGCTGCCAGCTGGTACTGGACTGCACGGTGGAGGGCCTGCTCCATGCGCCCGAACTGCCGCAGATCCTGCGCGGCGCCGACGGCGTCGTGCCGCGCCTGCTGATGGTCAGCAACGAACACCCCGAGATCCTGGAACGCTGCCAGCCCGACCCGGCGCTGGAAGGCGCCGTGCGCGCCGCGATGAAGCGCCTGCGCGGCGCGCGCGAGATGCGCGTGCATTCGGCCGCCGGCACGGAACTGCGCATCGGCCTGGCCGATGCGCGCGTGGGCGGCGTCTGGGGCTACTGCAACAAGCCCGGACAGGTCTCGCACTGGCCCGGCGGGCTGTGCCTGGCCTTCCCCGCCAGCCGCCAGGTCAACGGCACGCTGGTGCTGGCGCCGGGCGACGTCAACCTGACCTTCAAGACCTACCTGCGCGATACCGTGGTCTGCCATATCGAGGACGACTACATCGTCGGCGTGGAGGGGCAGGGCGTGGACGCTGACATGATGCGCGGCTACTACCAGGCCTGGGCCGACCGCGAGGGCACGCGCGACGCGTATGCGGTCTCGCACGTGGGCTGGGGGCTGAACCGGCTGGCGCGCTGGGATGCGATGACGTTCTACGACAAGCGCGACTGCAACGGCACGGAGCTGCGCGCGTTCGCCGGCAATTTCCTGTTCTCGACCGGCGCCAATGAGGTGGCGGGGCGGCATACGCTCGGCCACTTCGATCTGCCGCTGCGCAACTGCACGGTGTCGCTCGACGGCCGCAACGAGGTCGACGCCGGCACGCTGGTGGAGGTGGCGGCATGAGCGCGATCCCGACGACGCAACGCCGCGCCAGCGGCATCGCCACGCTCGCCTGGGGCGACGGCCCGGTCGCGGTGGTGATGCTGCACGGCATCGGCGGCGGCAAGGCCGCGTGGCCCGCGCAGGGCGAAGCGCTGGCGCAGGCCGGCTACCGCGCGCTGGCGTGGGACATGCCGGGCTACGGCGACAGCGCGCTGATCGACCCCTACGGCTTCGACGGGCTGGCGCGCGCCCTGGCACCGCTGCTGCAGGCCGAGCGCGACGCGGGCCGCCGCGTGGTGCTGCTCGGCCACAGCATGGGCGGAATGGTCGCGCAACAGGCCTATGCCGCCACCCCGGCGCTGGTCGACGGCATGGTGCTGTCCGGCACCTCGCCCGCCTTCGGCAAAGGCGACGGGCCGTGGCAGCGCGAGTTCATCGCCGCGCGCACCGCGCCGCTGGACGCGGGCAAGACCATGGCGGAGATGGCCGCCGGGCTGGTGCGCACGATGGTGGCGCCCGCTGCCGATCCGGATGCGGTGGCCTTCGCCACCTCGGTGATGGCCGCGGTGCCGGCGCCCACCTACCGCGCCGCGCTGGGCGCGCTGGTGCGCTTCAACCAGCGCGACGCGCTGCCGCGCGTCGCCGTGCCGGTGTTGGCGCTGGCCGGGCAGCACGACACCAATGCCTCACCCGAAGTGATGGAGCGCATGGCGCAGCGCATTCCGGGCGCCGAATACCGCTGCCTGCCCGATGTCGGCCACCTGGCGTGCATGGAAAAGCCGGCGGCCTTCAACGACGCCGTGCTCGATTTCCTGCGCAGGCATTTCCCCGTGCGCTGAGCCCCACCGCACGTCTGGCATCAACACCGCTGCACCAGAACAACGCCGCGCGCTCCCCCGTCCGGCACAAAAGGAGACTGCGACATGCCATCCGGCCAGCTCGACTTCATCCCCGCCGTCGGTACGGCGGATTTCACCCCGCGCCAGGCGCGCCTGCTGACGCTGGCCAACCGCCTCGGCCGCGAACGCTTCGCGGCGCGCGCGTCCACCTGGGACCGCGAGGCCAGCTTCCCGTTCGCCAACTATGACGACCTGCGCGACGCCGGGCTGCTGGCGCTGTGCGTGCCGGAGGCCTTTGGCGGCGAAGGCGCGGACTTTGCCACCTACTGCATGGTGGGCGCGGAGATCGGGCGCTTCTGCGGCGCGACCGCGCTCACGTACAACATGCATATCTGCTCGACCATGTGGACCGGCATGCTGTCCGATGGCATCGACATGACCCCGGAGCAGCGCGCCGAACACGAGGCCCGGCGCGCGCTGCATTTCGCACGCGTGGTGCGCGACGGCGCGGTCTACGCGCAGCCGTTCTCCGAAGGCTCGGCCGCCGCGGCGGGCAAGGCGCCGTTCGGCACCACCGCACGCAAGGTCGAGGGCGGGTGGGTGCTGAACGGGCGCAAGATCTTTGCCTCGCTGTCGGGCGCCGCCGACTACTACGGTATCCTCTGCACCGAAGACCGCGGCGACCACCATCCCGACATGCGCGACACGCTCTATATCGCGGTGCCGGGCAAGGCGGACGGCCTGACCGTGACCGGCGAATGGGACCCGATGGGCATGCGCGGCACGGTCTCGCGCACGCTGCTGCTCAAGGACGTGTTCGTGCCCGACCACGAGCAGCTGATGCCGCGCGGCGTCTACTACCGCGCCGCGCAGACCTGGCCGGCGATGTTCTTCACGCTGTCGCCGACCTACCTGGGCGTGGCGCAGGCGGCGTACGACTTCACCGTGCAGTACCTGCGCGGGGAGGTGCCGGGCCAGCCGCCGGTCAAGCGCCGCATGTATCCGACCAAGCAGATCGCGGTGGCGCAGATGCGCATCCAGCTGGAATCGATGCGCTCGCTCTTCTGGCGCGCGATCCATGAGGCAAAGCCCAACCCGTCCAAGGACGAGCGGCTGCGCCTGTACGCCGCGCACTACACGGTGATGGAAGGCGCCAACGATATCGCGCGGCTGGCGATACGCACCTGCGGCGGCCAGTCGATGCTCAAGGACCTGCCGCTGGAGCGGCTCTACCGCGACTCGCGCTGCGGCGCGCTGATGCTGCCCTGGACCGCCGAGCTGATCCTCGACCGGATGGGCCGCGAAACGCTGTATGAAGCCGGCGAGCGCGACGAATGAGCGCCACCCCGCGTCCCGGCGCCGCCGGGCTTGGCGCGCTGCCGGCCATGCTGTATGGCCATGCCGCGGCAACGCCGCAGTGCCCCGCGCTGCACTACCTCGGACAGGCCTTCTCCTACGGCAAGCTATGGCGGCGAGTGGAGCGTGCCAGCGCGCATCTTGCTGCGACGTGGGACGTCCGTCCCGGCGACCGCGTCGGCACGCTATGCCTGAACCACGAGTTGCAGCTGGTGCTGCTGTTCGCCTGCGCGCGGGTGGGTGCGATGTTCGTACCGCTGAACTACCGGCTCGCCGCGGCAGAGCTGCAGGCAATCGCCACGCATGCGCAACTGGCGCTGCTGTTCCACGACGACGCGCACGCCGCGCTGGCACAGGAAGCCTGCGCCAGCGGCTGCCGGCTGGCGCATCTCGATCGCGTGCTCGACCATCCCTCGCCCTACGGCATCGACTTCCCTAACGTGCCGGACGATGCGCCGCTGCTGCTGGCCTACACCTCCGGCACCACCGGCAAGCCCAAGGGCGCGGTGCACACCCAGGCCGGCCTGCTGGCCAATGCGCGCGCCAGCTGGTGGGCCCATGGCATGACGCCGGACGACCACGTGCTGTCGGTGCTGCCGATGTTCCACGTCGGTGGCCTGTGCATCCAGACGCTGCCGGCCTTGCTGGCCGGCGCGCAGGTCACGCTGCACGACCGCTTCGCGCCGGGCGCATGGCTGGATGCGGTGGCGCAGGCGCGGCCGAGCCTGGCGCTGATGGTGCCTGCCACGCTGCGCGCGGTGCTGGCGCATCCCAGCTGGCCGGATGCGGATCTGTCGTCGCTGCGCGGCGTGATGGCCGGCTCGTCGACCATCCCGCTGTCGTACATCGAGGCTTTCCATGCGCACGGCGTGCCGCTCGGGCAGGTCTACGGCGCCACCGAAACCGGCCCGGTGTCGGTGGTGCTGAAGCTGGAAGACGCCATGGCGCGTCCCGGCTACGCCGGCTGGCCGCAGCCGGAGGCTGAAGTCCGCCTCGCCGGCCCGGACGGCGCCGAGGTGCCGCCGGGCGAGGTCGGCGAGCTGTGGGTAAGCGGCGCCAACGTGATGGCCGGCTACTGGGGCCAGCCTGACAATGGCCTGCCCGGCGGCTGGTTCCATTCCGGCGACCTGGCGCACCGCGACGCCGACGGCTGCATCGAGGTGGTCGGGCGCAGCAAGGACATGATCATCTCCGGCGGCGAGAACATCTACCCGGCCGAGATCGAAAACGTGCTGGTCGGCCTGCCTGGCGTGCAGGAATGTGCGGTGGTGGGGGTGGCCGACGCGCGCTGGGGCGAGGTGCCGGTGGCGGTGATCGTGCCGGCGCCGGGCGCGCCGCGTGACACGCTGGCGCCCGGGCCGGTGCGCGAGGCGCTGGCCGCGCGCATCGCCCGCTTCAAGCTGCCGCGCGAGGTGCTGCTGCTGGACGACCTGCCGCGCAGCGCGCTGGGCAAGGTGCTCAAGCCGCGGCTGCGGGCGATGCTGGAGGCCCGGCGCCAGCCTGGCTGAATCCACTGCAAGGGCGCCGATCTGCGCTTATGCTTGAGGCCGTGACACGACACCACACAAGGGAGCGGCGCAAATGGAACATGAATTTGAAACCGCCACGCTGGGCGGCGGGTGCTTCTGGTGCCTGGAGGCGGTCTACCAGCAGGTCAAGGGCGTGGTGGCGGTGGAGTCCGGCTATACCGGCGGCTATGTGGATCACCCGACCTACCAGCAGGTGTGCGAGGGCAATACCGGCCACGCCGAGGTGGTGCGCGTGACCTTCGACCCGTCGGTGATCAACTTCCGCGAGATCGTTGAGATCTTCTTCGCCATCCACGACCCGACCACGCCCGACCGGCAGGGTAACGACGTCGGGCCCCAGTACCGCTCGGTGATCTTCACGCATTCGGAAGCGCAGCGCGCCACCGCCGAATACGTGATGCGCCAGCTCACCACGGCCAAGGTCTTCGACGCGCCGATCGTGACCCAGGTTGAGCCCGAGCAGCCGTACTGGCGCGCCGAGGAAGGCCACCAGAACTACTTCCAGGACAATCCGAGCCAGGGCTACTGCGCCTTCGTGATCTCGCCCAAGCTGGCCAAGTTCCGCAAGCAGTTCGCCAGCAAGCTGCGCGTGTAAGGACGGGCTAACGCGGCGCCGCGTCCAGCCGTGCGGCGATGGCCTCGGCCAGCCGCACGCAACTGATCGGGGCGCAGCCTTCGGCGTTGTTGCTGACGATGACGATGGCGGGCTGGCCGGCGCGCAGCGTGCGCACGACCACGTCGGCGATGGCGTGGCGCGTGCCGGGATCGTCGTCGACGATGCGGTCGAAGGGCGCATAAAGCTTTTCAGCATATGCGTACGGGCGGCCCGCATGCAGCATCCAGCGCAGCACCAGCGGGCCCGGCGTCTCCTCATCCATCAGCGCCTGCGCCGCGGCCTGGCGCGGCACCGGCGGCAGCCGGTCGCGCGCCGCCAGGCAGAAGCGCGCGCCGTGGCGGCGCAGCAGCCGGATATAGCGCGGCGTCAGCAGCGCCGGGTCGCGCAGTTCCACCGTGTAGCAGGCGTGCGGCGTGAGCGATGGATCCAGCGGCGGCAGCGCACCCAGGAAGGCGTCGAGCCGCTCCAGGAACACCGCGCTGTCCGCGAGCGCGCCCATCGGCGACAGCTGGAACAGCAGCGGCCCGCACTTGCTGCCCAGGCCGCTGGTGGCCGGCGTGATGAAATCGCGCACAGCGATCTCCGCATCCAGGAACGCCGTATTGGCCAGCCGGCCGGCGCCGTCCGAGCCGCGCAGCCAGGCATCGCAGACGCCGGCCGGCGCCTTGACCAGGAAGCGGAAGCCGTCAGGCACCTGCGCCGCGTAGGACAGGTAGTCCGCCAGCGGGATCGGGCCATAGAAGCCGCGGTCGATGCCGGCAGCGTGCAGCAGCGGATGGCGCGAATACGCGGCCAGTCCCTTGCGCGACAGCAGGCTGTCGCCGTACTCGCCGTCATAGACCATGCCGTTCCAGCCGGGGTAGGCCCAGGAGGATGTGCCGAAGTACAGGTTCGTCGGCAGCCGCGCGGCCAGCGCCTGCAGCGCGTCGTCCGCGCGCGTGGGCTGCACGCTCTGGGCGCGCGCGGGTTTGCCGGAGGGGGTGGGCGAAGCGGGCCGTTCCTGCTGAGCGGGCACGGCGGGCAGGGGCAGCCCGCCAAACAGATCTTCAGTCAATCGCGAGGGGCGCCGTCAGTCATTGCGGCCGATGGGTTGGTCGTAGATGTAGTGGCGTGACCACGGCAGCGTGCCGGAGGGCAGCTTGGCCTTGTGGCAGACCACCTGGTAGATCGACATCTTGTCGGTCTCGAAGGCGTGCGCGCAACCGGCAAGGTAGACACGCCAGATCCGGTATTTCTTCTCGCCGACCAGGCTGAGGATGGTCTCGCCCTGGGCTTCGAAATTCTCCGCCCAGTGGCGCAGCGTCTGCGCGTAATGGCGGCGCAGCAACTCGACGTCATACGCTTCCAGCCCGCCTTTCTCCAGCGTGCTCAATACCAGCCCGATATGCGGCAGTTCGCCCTGCGGGAACACGTAGCGGCCCATGAATTCGGCGCCGTCCATCGGCGTCTCGCCGTTGTCCGGGTCGGGCGAGGTGATGCCATGGTTCATCGCATAGCCGTCGTCGGCCAGCAGCTCGCGCATGCGCGCGAAGTACCCGGTGAGGTTGTCCTTGCCCACGTGCTCGAACATGCCGACGCTGGTGATGCGGTCGAAGGTGCCGGCGGTGTCGCGGTAGTCCTGCAGCCGGATCTCGATGCGGTCCGACAGGCCCGCAGCCCTGACGCGCTCGGTGGCCAGGTCGAACTGGTTCTGCGACAGCGTGATGCCCACGCAGCGCGCACCGAACTTCTGCGCGGCGCGCAGCACCAGCGCGCCCCAGCCGCAGCCGATGTCGAGCAGCGTCTGGCCCGGCTGCAGCCGGATCTTGGTCAGGATGTGGTCGATCTTTTTGAGTTGCGCGGTCGCCAGGTCCTCGTCGCCGTTCTCGAAGTAGGCGCAGGAGTAGACCATGTTGGGGTCGAGCCAGAGCTTGTAGAAGTCGTTGGAGACGTCGTAGTGGTACTGGATCGACTCCTTGTCTTTCTGCTTGGTGTGCGAGAAATGCTGCGCCACCTTGGCCAGCGCGCCGCCGGCGTGGCGCGTGGCTGCGGCCGACAAGCCGTAGCCGACCTTGATGATGTCCGCCAGCCTGCCCTCGAAGTCGATCTTGCCCTGAACGTACGCTTCGCCCAGGTTGTCCAGGCTAGGTGTCAGCAGCAGCGGCAGCGCCGCGGCCTCGCGCACCGTCAGCGTGACTTCCGGCTTGTCGAAATGCCCGAGCGGGTATTCCGTGCCATTCCACAGGCGCAAGCTGACCGGCAGGTTGGCATTTTCACGCAGGTCAGCGATCCAGTTGTCGAGTTGCTTTTCCAGGGCTTGCTTGAAAAACATGCGCTTTACCTCCCGATGGGTTGCGGCACACGCTTCGCACGACGCATCGGGCAAGGCTGGTACTGCCTGCTTCACCGGACTAGCCTTGCCCAGGTCCGTCGCGAGCGCTTGCGAAAAAGTCACCAAGCGACGCCAGTCTCACTTTAGTCGAATTCCGCATCCTGTGCAGCGCACTGCTCCGAAGGCTCCGGCACAGAGCCTTGCGTGTGCATCCGGGCACTTGCGCCAGCCTCTTCAGGGCGACAGGCGCACGATCTGCCAGCTACCGGCCGGCTGGACCCGGTAGGCGATGCGGTCGTGCAGGCGCGAGGGGCGTCCCTGCCAGAACTCCAGCGCCGTGGGCACCAGGCGGTAGCCGCCCCAGTGCGGCGGGCGCGGCGGGTTCTCGCCGAACTTGCTGCGGTATTCCAGTTCGCGCTGCTCGAGCACGTCGCGGCCGGGCACTTCGCGGCTCTGTTCAGAGGCCCACGCGCCCACGCGCGAGCCGAGCGGGCGCGAGGCGAAATAGGCATCGCTCTCGTCGTCGGAAACCTTCTCGACGTAGCCTTCGACGCGCACCTGGCGCTCCAGCTGCACCCAGTGGAACAGTAGTGCGGCGCGCGGGTTGGCGGCCAGGTCCAGGCCCTTGCGGCTTTCGTAGTTGGTAAAGAAGGTGAAGCCACGGTCGTCGATACCCTTGAGCAGCACGATGCGCGCTGACGGCTGGCCCGTGGCGTCCACGGTGGCCAGCGTCATGGCATTGGGTTCGGGCAGCTTGGCCGTGACCGCCTCGTCGAACCAGCGCTTGAACTGGCTCAGCGGATCGGGGGCCACGTCGGTTTCGGACAGCGAGCCCAGGACATAGGTACGGCGAAGGTCGGCGAGTTGAGTCATGTCGCAATCATCAGGAAATCGGTCGGGATGCGCGGTGCGCCCGGGGGCGGGGGCCGCAGGTCCGGCTGATTTGAGTATAGCGAATGCGTCGGGAGTCGCATTTGTGTGGCGACAAGGCGCGGCGCACGCACCACCCTGCGTGCGTGGCGCATGGTGTACGTAACTCAGGCCGGCGGCGGCAGCGCCTTGCGCCCCTGGCGGCGCGAATAGTAGCCGGCCGCGCCCATCGCACCCGCCATCGACAGGAAGATCGGCAGCATCCCGAGCGCCGTGCCGACCACGCCGAAGGTCAGCGGCCACACCACCTGGCTGGTATTGAGCACCGCCGAGCGCAGTCCCAGCGCCTCGCCGGCGCGGCCGTGCGGCGAGGCCCGGTGCAGCAGATTCATGACATTGGGCTGCGCACTGCCGAGTGCCAGGCCCAGCACGAAGGCCAGCCCGCACATCAGCCAGAAATGCGCGACGAAGGGGTAGACCAGGTAGGCCAGCGCGCCCACCAGCAGCGCGGTGCGGATGATCTTCCACTCCGAAAGCCGGCGCGACACCATCGGCATTGCCACGCGGATGGCGAAGGTGGCAATGGCAAACGCGCCCAGTACCCAGCCGATCGAAGACGGCGACAGGCCGATGCGCGAGCCCTGGATCGGGATCAGGAAGGCGTGCAGGTCCCACGCCGCCGACAGCACCGCACTGGCGACGAAGACCGCGCGCAGCTCGGGATGCTGCAGCAGGTCCAGCGTGGAATGGCGGCTGCCGTCTTCGATGGCGATGCGCCCGGCGTTGCCGCCGTGCGCCGGCAGCCGCGGGCGCACCCATTGCAGGCCGGCCTGGCCGACCAGCGCCACCGCCACCAGCACCATGAAGGCGGGGCGGAAGCCCGCGTGCTCGATCACATAGCCCATCGCCACCGGCCCGAGCGTGCCCGAGACCGACAGCCCGAGCGCATGCCAGGTGTAGTTGCGCAGCCGCGTCTCATTGGTGGAGACCAGGCCGATCAGCAGCTGCATCGCCACCTGGACCAGCATGAAGCCCACGCCGATCAGCGCGCACGACAGGTACAGCGCGCCGATGTCATGCCAGACCGCCGGCAGCAGCGTGCCCGTCACCACCATCAGCGAGCCCGCGGTCATCGGCTTGCGCGGGCCGATCTCGTCGATGCGCTTGCCGGCGCGGATCGCCAGCAGCATCGGCAACAGCGCATACAGCGACATCAGCACGCCGAGCGTGACGGTGGAAGCCTTGAGGGAAATTGCGAACAGCGACACCACCACGCGGCTGGCGTTGTAGGCCACGTGGTTGCACACCGTCAGCGCGATCAGCCAGGTGATCGGCGGGACGGCGGCGTGCGGCAGCGACATGGCGGGGGCGGGCGAGTGGCGTCGTGTGGCCGCGCTCGTGGCGGCCGGCGGCCGTGCCGAGGCGGGAAAACAAGGGCGGCCGGAGCCGCGCCTTCCGAAGGATGCAGACGGGCGAGCCCGCACCGCATCCGATGCTTGCCATTGCTTAAGTTTCTTGTAAATGGCCGTTTAATTATGCGCCTGGCGCGGGCGGGGCACAACGGCAAAGTGCGGCAGGATGACGCAGGGGCGCAACGTGTTGCGAATTTGCTTCAGACAACCTTGATGACATTTCATGGCCGCCGGGGCATTGCGGCCATCGCTGGCGGCTGGTCGCAACGCCGCAGGGGATGGCAGGGATGGCAGGGGGTCAGCCGCCCTTGTGCAACGCATCGCTGTCCGTGCGCGCCGGCGCGCGCTGGTCAGCCGCACGCGCGGGCTTGCCCGGCTGGGCCGCGGCTTCGGCCGGCGTGCCCGGCGTGGCGCCCGGGGCCGGCTGGCCGGCGACCGCGCTGGCAGCCTTCGGATCCTTGTAGGTCTTGCCCGGCGGCGGCGCGGTCGGGCGCTTGCGCAGTTCGGCCAGCAGTTTGGCGCACTGGGTGTTCTCGCTGCCGGGCGAGATGTCCAGCAGCGGCAGCACCGCGGTCGCCACCGGCGCCAGCAGCGCCAGCGACAGCGCGCCGCCGGCGCGCAGCGCCAGCACGCCGATGTCCGGGCTCACGGTCGGCTTTTTCATGGTGCCGCCCACGTACAGCGGCGAGCGCAGCGAGAACACACGCAGCCCCTTGGAGTCGGGGTGGATGGTCAGCGCCAGCCGTTCATCGCGCAGGTCGATGCCGCCGGTGGTCTCGATCACCGCATCCTGGGTATCTAGCACGAAGGTGCGCGCCCGCGCGATGCCGTCGGTAAACGCAAAATCGCTGACGCCACAGTGGATCTGCACTGGCTTGTCGCCGAACAGCTTGGAAATCACCAGGCTGCCCACGTTCAGGCCGATGGCTTCGAGCAGGAACTTGCTGACGGTGCCGTTCTCGACCAGCAGCCGCGCCTCGCCGTTGGACGAGCCCAGCAGCGCCGCCACCGAATTGCCGGTGGCCGACAGCTTGGCCTTGCCATTGAGTTCGCCGATGCTGGCGCGCATCAGGTCGAAGGTTGGGAACAGCTGCTTGAGCTTCATGTGGCGCGCGGTCATGTCGATCATCGCCCCCATCGGCTCGCGCTTGCCGTCCAGCCGCACGGTCGACACCAGGTTGCCGCCGGCGACGCCGAAGTTGAGCGGGTCGAGCAGCAGCACGCCGTCCTGCAGCTTCAGGTGGGTGACCAGGTCCGTGATCGGCAGCTCGGCGTCGCGGATGATGCGCTTGCCGGTGAAATGCACGTCGGCGTCGATCTCGTCCCAGCGCTCAGTGCGGAACGGCGCCACCGGCAGCACCTTGGCGGGCGGCTGCGTCACCGGGCTGTCCTTGGCCGGCCGGCCCGGCTTGGCGTCGGCGCCGATCAGCGGCGCGAGGTCGACGAAGCGCAGCTGGTTGGACACCAGGCTGCCGGCCAGCAGCGGGCGTGGGTCGCGCTTGGTGAAGGTCAGCGTGCCGGACAGGTCGCTGCCGCCGACGCGGCCGGTGAACTTCTGGTACTCGTAGATCGAGCCTTCCTTGCGCAGCGTCGCCATCAGCCGGCCGCGGGTCTGGTACGGCGGCGTCGACGGCAGCACCACGCCGGTCAGCGCATAGAGCTTGGACATGCTGTCGCCGGTCAGCGTCAGGTGCATATCGAGCGCGGCCAGGTGGGCGGGATTGGTGACCGTGCCTTCGATCACCGCGCGCGTGGTGCCCACGCGCACGTCGGCCAGGATCGGGAAGGGCACGTCGGTATTGCGCAGGCTCAGCACCGTGCCGGCCTTGCCGGTGGCGTTGATGGTGGCGTCGTTGTAGCGGCCGGTGGCTTGCCAGCGCACCCCGTAGCGGCCGTTGGCGCCCTTGGCCGTGGCTGCCGGGGTGGAAGCGCCAGGCGCCGAGGCCGGCGGCGCGGAAGCTGCCGCCACCGCGCTGGCGGGCGGCCCGGGCGGCACCGCGGACGCCTCGGGCGCGACCAGCGCGCCGTCGCGGGCCTTGTCGTACAGTGCGCTGTCGCCGATGGTGTCGAGCTCGGCCTGCAGCTCGATCTTCTTGAACTGGTCCGACAGCGCCAGGTTGCCGCGCGCCAGCACCACCTCGCCGATATCCAGCTCCCATGCGGAGGGGCTTTTCTTGGGGCCGAACTCAAGGGTCCAGTTGTTGCGGGCGTCCTCCAGGCGCTCCAGCCACACCGCCGGGCTGTCGACGACGATGGTGGGCACCGCGATCTGGTGCGCCAGCAGCGGTATCGGGCGCAGCACGAAGATCAGCTCGCGCACGGTGGCGAGATTGGGCTGCTTGGCCCAGTCGGGATTGCCGATGGTGATGTCGCGCGCCGCCAGCCGCGGCCACGGCACCAGCGTATGCCAGCCTCTTTCGCCCTCGCCGCGGCGCCAGGTCACGGTCAGGTCGCCGTTGATGGCAAAGGGGCGGCCGATGGCCTCGGAGACGCGGTCGTTGAGCCAGGGCTTGAGTCGGTTCCAGTCGAAGGTCAGGATCACGACCACCAGCAGCGCGATCAGCGCGATCGGTGTCAGGACACTCCACAGAACGACCTTGCGGCGCACGGGCATGAGGCGGGCTCCAGTCTGGCGGGCGCGGGCCCGGAGCTGCCGACCGGCACGCGGGGCGGCGAACGGACCACTGCACGTCTATTGTATAGTTGCGCGCTTCCCGTCTTTGTCGGGGATTGGCTGACATCGCCGCCGGAGAATGCCGGATTTTTGCGCCGGATTTTTGCGGCGGATTGAGCGCGGCGGCATGCCCGCGCGACGCGTCCGCCAGCCCTTCGAACCGAATTCCAGCATGAACGATGCCGCACACGACCTGGCTAGCCTGCCCGAGCCGCTGACCCACGAAAGCCCGGCCGATGACGACTACCATCGCCGCTTTGGCGGCGTGGCGCGGCTCTACGGCGCCGCCGGGCTGGCGCGGCTGGAGGCGGCGCATGTTTGCGTGATCGGCATCGGCGGTGTCGGCAGCTGGGCCGCCGAGGCGCTGGCGCGCAACGCGGTCGGCCGCATCACGCTGATCGACCTCGACCATATCGCGCTGTCCAACACCAACCGCCAGATCCACGCGCTGGGCGACGCCTACGGCCTCGCCAAGGTCGAGGCCATGGCCGAGCGCATCATCGCCATCAACCCGCGCTGCCGGGTGACACAGGTCGATGACTTCGTCACCCCGGACAACGTGCCCGAGTTGCTCGGCGCCGGCTATGACTACGTGATCGACGCCATCGACTCGGTCCGCGTCAAGACCGAGATGCTGGGCTGGGCGCGGCGCCAGGGCGTGCCGGTGATCACCTGCGGCGGCGCCGGCGGCCAGCTCGATCCCACCCGCGTGCGCATCGACGACCTGGCGCGCACGATCCAGGATCCGCTGCTGTCCAAGGTGCGCGCCAACCTGCGCAAGCAGTGGGGCTTTACCCGCGACCCGAAGAAGAAGTTCGGCATCGCCGCGGTGTATTCCGACGAGCCGCTGCAGTATCCCGAGCCGGAGCAGCAGGCGTGCGAGATCGACGAGGCGCCGCCGCCCGAAGGGAAGTCTACTGCGCACGGCCCGCAGGGGCTGGCCTGCGCGGGCTTCGGCTCGTCGGTGGCGGTGACGGCGGTGTTCGGCTTCGTGGCGGCGTCAGCAGTGATCGGGGAGATCGCGCGCGGCTGAAGGGCTCAGGCGCTCATGCAGGCGCTCATTCAGGCGCTCAGTGCGCGCAGCAGCCCGTCGAGCTCGGCTTCGCCCGGGGCGAGATTGTCGAAGAAGATCAGTTCCGGGTATTCCGCCGCGGTCGGCATGAAGCGCCGCGTGCGGTAGGCCTCCCAGTGGTGCAGCTTGTAGGCATCGTTGGGATTGCCGCGCTTGATGATGCGCGCATGCGCCTCGTCTTCCAGCAGGTGGACCCACACGATGCGCACCGTGGTGCCGTCGGGCACGTGCAGCCAGTCCGGATCGTGCAGCAGGTGGGCGCGCACTTCGCGCGACAGCGGGCCGATCACCAGCACGCTGATGCCCAGCATCAGGTTCTCGCGCGCGGTATCGAGCAGCCCCTGGTATTCCGGGTCGCGCAGGTTGTCCAGGTAGGCCGGGCTGTCGCGGTCGTTGGGATCGCCGGTGATGGCGGCCATCGCCGCGGCGCTGTAGCGGCCGTACAGGGTGTCCTTGTCGAGCAGGCAGAAGGGCTCGCCGGTGGCCTGCATCAGCGGGCCGATCAGGCGGTGGGCGAGGGTGGTCTTGCCAGTGCCGGCATGGCCGCAGAAGAAGATCAGTCGTGGCATGGGATCCTGGGGTGGCGGGCGGGGCGCATAGCCCACAGCATACCGCCCGGCTTGCGCGAGATCAGGTCCGGGCCGCGGCGATTGGGTATCCTTGCCGTTTTTCCTACGTTTGCAGCCGATCCCATGGACGCCAAAGACCAGCTTTCCTCCGCCGGCCTCCCGGACCACCTCCACCTGGGCGAGCCGGTCACCGATGCCACCCATGCCGAATTCGTGCAGCTGCTGGCGGCCGTGGCCAGCGCCGACGACGCCGGCTTCCTGGCGGCGATGGACGAGTGGATCGACCACACCCGCCATCATTTCGCGCAGGAAGAACAGTGGATGGAAGCGATGGGCTTCGGCCCGCGCCATTGCCACGCGGGCGAGCACCAGCAGGTGCTGGCCGTGGCCGTCGCGGTGCGCGACAAGGTGCACACCGATGCCGAGTTCGGGCTGGGTCGGCGCCTGGTTGCCGAGCTGTCAGGCTGGTTCGACCATCACGTCAAGTCGATGGACGCGATGATGGTCGAACATATGCGCGAGAACGGCTTTACGCTGGTCGAGGGGCCGGCCACCACGGCCTGAGCGTGAGCCCGGCAGCGTTCAGAGCGGCCGCGCCGCGTCGCGGTCGATCACCACGAAATACTTGCGCACCGGCTCCAGCACCTGGAACAGCCCGGTAAAGCCGGCCGGGATCACGCAGGCGTCGCCCGGGCCGAACTCGCTGGCCTGGCCGGCCTCGTCGCTGATGCGGATGCGGCCGCTGATCACGTGGAAGAACTCTTCCTTGCCGGCCGGGAAGGCAATGCGCCACGCGCCCGGCTCGCAAGCCCAGATGCCGCAATCGAAATCGCCATGCTGCGCGCTGTAGTGCGTCCAGGTAGTGCGGTCGGGGTTACCTGACACCAGCCGGTCTTCGCGCGGGCGGTCGTGGGTCGGGGCGGGGTCGGTCTTGAAATCGATCAGGCGGGGAGCGGGCATGGCGGGGACGTAAAAAAACTGGCGGGTCTGAGCCCGCCAGTTTACCGCGCCAGGGACGTAGCCCTGCCGCTCAGTTCAGCGACGTGCTGAGCTGGCGGCGCCAGTGCGATACCACCTCGGGCCGGTCGGCCAGCATCTCGAATACCGACAACATGGTCTTGCGGCCGATATCGTCCTCATAGCCGCGATCGGTGCGCACGATCTCCAGCAACTGCTCCAGCGCCGGCTCGTACTGCTGGCGCGCGATCAGCAGCCGCGCCAGGTCCAGCCGCGCCGCCAGGTCGCGCGGGTCGGCGTCGATCCGGCGCGTGAGGGTGGCCTGGTCGGGCAGGCCGGACAAGTTTTCCATCGCTTCCATACGCGTGCGCAACGCGGCGTAAGCGTCCAGCTGCGCGGCGCGCGGCGGCAGCGCTTCGAACTGCGCCTTGGCCTCGTCGATCGCATTGCCGTCCAGCAGGAAGGCGATATAGGCCAGCCGTGCCGTGTCGGCCGCTTCCGGGTCGAGCGCGATGGCTTCCGCGAACTTGGCCTCGGCGCCGGCGCGGTCGCCTGCGGCGGCCAGCTCCTGCGCCTCGTACAGCGCCAGCTGGGCGGGCTTGGGCATCAGCCGGCCCAGGAATTCGCGCAGGCCGGATTCCGGCAGCACGCCGATGAACTGGTCCACCGCCTGGCCTTCGGCGATCGCCACCACATGCGGGATGCTGCGCACGCCGAAGTGTGCGGCCAGGTCCTGGTTCTCGTCGACATTGACCTTGACCAGCTTCCACTGGCCGTCGGCCTCGGCTTCGAGCCGTTCCAGCATCGGGCCCAGCGTGCGACACGGGCCGCACCAGGGCGCCCAGAAATCGACCAGCACGGGCGCGTGGCGCGAGGCGTCGATCACTTCGGTTTCGAAATTCTGCAAGGTGACGTCGCTCATGGGGTATCCCGGTGAGGAAAAAGGGGCGCGAGCAACCCGGCGATACCGGGCCGCCCGGAAGAGGCATTCGATAGCCCTATTGTGAGGGCAAAGGCGCCGAATGCAACCGCTCGCCCCAATTACTGCCGGACGAGGTTCGGGAAAGCCTGCGGTTGAAAATAGAACGATCGTTCGGTTATAGTCCTTGACCATACCGACAGACCCGGTCCCGAGACCGACGCACAGGAGACGTTCCATGCAGACCCCAGCCCGCCCGCATTTCCAGTTCTGGCCGAAGCGCCTGCCGACCGCTATCGTGCTGCCCGAGACGTCGCTCTGGTACAACCTGGAAGTGTCGGCGCGCCGCTACGCCGACAAGGCGGCGATCCGCTACTTCGGCAACGCGGTCACCTTCCGCGAGCTGGAGGCGCAGGCCACCGCGCTTGCGGGCTGGCTGCAGCAGAAGGCCGGCGTGACGAAGGGCGACCGGGTGCTGCTGTACATGCAGAACTGCCCGCAGTTCATCGTCAGCTACTACGCCATCCTGCGTGCCGACGCGGTGGTGGTGCCAGTCAACCCGATGAACCGCGCCGAGGAATTCAAGCACTACGTCACCGATGCACAGGCGCGCGTGGCGATCTGCACGGCGGACCTTGCAGCGGGCGTCGAACAGGCCGTGTCCGAACTGGCGCCGGCCGAGCGCCTCCAGCACCTGCTGGTGACGCAGTACGCCGACGCGCTGCCGCCCACGCATGTGCATCCGGAAGACGCCCCGCCGGCCTGGCTGACCACGCCGCACCCGCTGCCCGCGGGCGCTACCGCGTGGACCGAGGCGCTTGGCGCCGGCCTGCTGCCCGGCCCGCACATTGCCGGGCCGGATGACATGGCGGTGATGCCCTACACTTCCGGCACCACCGGCTTCCCCAAGGGCTGCATCCATACGCATCGCTCAGTGATGCACAACATCGTCGGCGGCGCGACCTGGTCGGGCTCGGGCGCCGAGTCCGTGATCCTGTCGGTGCTGCCGCTGTTCCACGTTACCGGCATGCAGTACGGCATGAACGGGCCGATCTACAGCGGCGCTACCGTGGTGATGCTGCCGCGCTGGGATCGCGAGGTGGCCGGCCGCCTGATCTCGCGCTACCAGGTCACGCACTGGACCAATATCCCGACCATGGTGATCGATTTCCTGGCAAGCCCCAACCTGGCGCAGTTCGACCTGTCGAGCCTGCGCTATATCGGCGGTGGCGGTGCGGCCATGCCGCAGGCCGTGGCCGAGCGGCTGCGCGAGCAGTTCGGGCTCAGCTACCTGGAAGGCTACGGCCTGTCCGAGACCATGGCGCCGACGCACGGCAACCCGTCGGACCGGCCCAAGCTGCAGTGCCTGGGCGTGCCGACCTTCAACACCGATGCGCGCGTAATCGACCCGGTCACGCTCAAGGAACTGCCGCCCAACGCGATCGGCGAGATCATCGTCAGCGGCCCGCAGGTGTTCAAGGGCTACTGGGGCAAGGAAGACGCCACGCGCGACGCCTTTATCGAGTTCGAGGGCAAGACCTTCTTCCGCACCGGCGACCTGGGCCGCATGGATGAAGAGGGCTATTACTTCATCACCGACCGCCTCAAGCGCATGATCAATGCGTCGGGCTTCAAGGTCTGGCCGGCCGAGGTGGAGAACCTGCTGTACAAGCACCCCGACGTGCAGGAGGCCTGCATCATCGGCACGCGCGACCCGTACCGCGGCGAGACGGTCAAGGCGGTGGTGGTGCTGCGCGCGCATGCCAAGGGCAAGACCACGCCGGAAGCGATCATCGAATGGGCCAAGGAGAATATGGCCGCGTACAAGTATCCGCGCGTGGTGGAGTTCGTGGACGCGCTGCCGAAGTCGGGCACCGGCAAGGTGATGTGGCGGCATCTGCAGGAAAGCGAGAATGCGCGCAATGCGCAAGGGGAGAAGCCGGCGGCTTGAGGAAGTAGTAAAAGGAAGCCAACGGTTTTGGGTGCGCCAAGGCCGCCCGAGCTAGCCTAAGCAAGGTGTTCTCCCTCTCCCGCATGCGGGAGAGGGGTGCCTGCTGCGCGCGGCATCGCGAGACCTCAATGCCCCCGCACCCGCATCAGCATCTTCACCATCGTCTTATACCCCCGCTCCCGCGCATGGCGCGTCGGCGTCACGCCTTCGCGGTCAGCCAGGTTGGCATCCGCACCCGCATCCAGCAGCAACTGCACCGTCTCCTCATAACGCGCGCTGCCATCGCCCAGCACCACCGCCTCCAGCAGTGCAGTCCAGCCCAGGTCGTTGACATGGTCGATCGCAACGCCAGCCTTCAGCAGCAGCTTCACCACCTCCACATGCCCGTGCTGGCTGGCGGCGATCAGCGCGGTACCGTGATAGCGGTCGGTGCTGGCAAGGTCGGCGCCATGCGCCAGCGCTAGCTGCACCATCTCGGGCTGCCCCGTGGCGGCGGCCAGCAGGAAGGGACTGTTGGCGTCGGCGTCCTTGCAATTGACATCGGCACCGGCCAGGAGCAGCATGCGCGCGACCTCGAGATGCCGGTTCTGCACCGCCGCCAGCAGCGCGCTGCGCCCGCGTTCGTCAATCGCGCGCGCCGTCGCACCCGCGGCCAGCAGGCGCGCCACCATGTCCTGGTCGCCGATCCCGGCGGCCGTGATCAGGTTGCGGTCCAGTGCGCTGATGCCGTCGCTGTGCACCGGCGCGCGTGCAGTGGTATTGCGCGGCGGGCGCGCCGCGCCGGGCTGGCTGGCCGCGCCGCCGGCGGGGCGGGCCAGGGTCTGGCTGCCCTGGGCCGCCAGCAGCCCACCGCCCACCAGCATGCCCATTAGCCCCAGCAGCTCATTGAGGGCCTGTCTGCGGGTGCGGGCGGCGGGGCGCATCATGGCGGCTGCTCCTGGGCTCAGACGGTTTCGCGTGATGTGGCCGGCAAGGGCGGCGGCGCGACATCCTCGGCCTCGGCGCAGTCTGCGGGGTGCGTCGAGCGTTCCGCATCGGCGGCGTCGCCGGCCTGCAGCTGCCGCCACAACCGCCCGAGATAGGGATCGTCGACGCCGTTGGTGGCCAGCCCCAGCAGGGTTTGCTGCAGGTACTCGCGCGCCGGACCGTACAGCCCGGCGGCATGGCGCAGGCGTTCGACCACGTCGGCATCCGGCAGCCGGCCGGCGTAGGCCTCGTGCGCCCGGTTCATGACGAAGGCGAGGGCGCGCTGTTCGGGACCGTCGCCGGTGCGGATGCGCAGCCAGCGCGGATGGTAGGCGCCGGTCAGCATCTCGCGCCGCCACAGCACGCGAAACTCCTGCTCGACCACGTGGCTGGGGATGCGGAACACCATGCCGTGGCAGCAGCCGCCGCGGTCCAGGCCGAGCACCAGCCCCGGGTTGTCCCAGGTGCCGCGGTTGATGCGGGAATAGAGATAGAAGCCGCGGTGATAGCCATGCACCGTCGCGCGCCGGCGGTCGGTGTGCACCACCATCGGGTTCCAGATCAGGGAGCCGTAGCCGAATACCCAGACATCACCGCCGAGCGCGGGATCGTCCGGCCGGCACGCCAGGGTGTCGCAGAGGGACTGCTCGAGCACGTCTTCGGGCAGCAGCGAGGACGCGACCGGCGTACTGCACAGCGAGGTGCGCAGCCGGTCGGATTCGAGGTCCTGTCGCGTGATGGCCATGGTGCAAGCATAAATCAAAGCCGCGCCACGGGCAGGTGGGGGAAATGACATAAGTGCCAGTTTTTCTCGGAATTACCTGAGCAACCGGCGTGGGTGTGGGCGCCTGACAACGGTTCTCGCGGCGTGCCGCCTGTGCCACGCGCGCGGGCGCGGTCTGGCGCACGCTTGTCCGCGATCAGGCGCCCGCGATTCGCTCGCCCGCGGGGCGGCCATGTCTTTACAATGGGAGCCTCAACCTGACCAAGAGGAACCTGCGATGGCGCGTACGCTTACGGTGGTGTTCGGCAGCGGCAAGGAATATGACTTCACGATCGGCACGGACGAGCTTGCCGCGGTCAGCGAGGATGCCGCGTGGCGCTGGTTCGACCATGAGTACACCGAGCTGGACTGCCAGGCGTCGAGCCCGGTCGGCAAGGTGCTGGTGATCGACAAGATCCTGAATGTCGCCAAGTTCTCGGGAGAAGCCCGCTTCTCCGGCGATCCTGCCTGGGCGCAGGACTATGCGCGCCATGCGGCGCGGCTGCTGGACCGCGACAAGGTCCGCGTCGATGTCGGCAACGCCGCCATCGGGTTCTGAGGCGCGGAGGGCGCCTGACAGCTTGCGATTCGCTTCCTCGTCGTCCCCGCGCCAGCGGGGACGACAGCCAGGCCTTTAGACGGCCAGCAATTCCACTTCAAACAGCAGCGTCGCGTTCGGCGGGATCACGCCGCCGGCGCCGCGCGCACCGTAGCCCAGGTCGGCCGGGATCACCAGGCGGCGCACGCCGCCGACCTTCATGCCCTCCACGCCTTCGTCCCAGCCGCGGATCACATGGCCGGCGCCCAGCGGGAACACGAACGGGTCGTTGCGGTCCTTGCTCGAGTCGAACTTGCGGCCGGCCTGGCCGTTCTCGTACAGCCAGCCGGTGTAGTGCACGGTAACGTGCTTGCCGGCGGTGGCTTCGGCGCCGGAGCCGACGGTGGTGTCTTCGTATTGCAGGCCAGAGGGCGTGGTTTGCATGGCGTATTTCCTTCCGATGGGAAAAGACGGGGTTGGGGAATGCAGCGCTGAGGCCGCGTTCAGGCTTGGGCGCGCTGGAGCACGTCCAGCCGCAGTTGCACGTTGTGGTCGTCGTCGGCGACCCAGATATCGCCGTCCTGGATCGTCACCGACAGGCGCATCGCGCGCTGCGCCAGCGCGGCCAGCGCTTCGACCGCTTCCGTCGGGACATTGTAGACGGTGACGTTGCGCAGCTTGCCGGCCTTGCCCGCCATGCCCTTCCACCATTCACGCGCGCTCGGGCCGTTGTAGGTGTAGACGTTCACACGCTCGGCGCGGGCGGCGGCGCGCTTCAGGCGCGCTTCATCGGGCTGGCCCAGTTCGACCCAGTTGGCGATGTCGCCGGTCAGGTGCTTGTCCCACAGGTCGGGCTCGTCCGGCTCGTCCAGGCCGCGCGTGAAGGCCAGCGTCTCGGTGGCTTCGCAGGCGAAGGCCAGCAGGCGCACCATCATGCGCGCGTCGTTCTCGGACGGATGCTGGGCGATGGTCAGGCTGTGGCTGCCGTAGTAGGGCCGGTCCATGTCGGACACGGCCAGTTCGGCTTTGAAGATGGTGGATTTAAGCGCCATGAAGTGAAGTGAGCAGCAGGCGCCCCGGCGCGGGAGGGCGGCGCGGGAGACGCAAAAGGCCGCATCATACGCGATTCGATGGTGGGGCCGTGCGCATGGCGGCGCAGGGAACGTGGGCAAGGCGGCACAGCGGGCGTTCCGCCGCGCGCCGCACGTATCAGCGCTTGCGGTATTCCTTCAGGTAGAAGCGCAGCAGCGCCGACAGCAGCAGCGTGGCCAGGAAGGCCGCCGCCACCACTAGCGCCTGTCCGGCGGGGGTGTCCAGCTGGCCGGCCATCCCGAGGCGGAACAGCCACGTGCCGACCATCATCACCAGGAACGGCATCAACAGCGCGCCGCGGCCGTAGGTGCGCACCGCCCACAGCGGGAAACGGCGCAGGAAGTCGCCGGGGATGCTGCAGGCCAGGCAGGCGCCGGCAGCCGCCAGCGCGGCGGCCACGATGTCGCCGGATGTGATCTCGAACATGTTCTCTGTCTCGCGTCGCCGCACACGCAGGCGCGCGTGGCAGGGAATTGGCAAAGCGCTGATTCTACAAGAGAAGTTCGTGCCGAAGGTGACGCTTCGGGGACGCTTCGGGTTATTGCGCGGGGCTGCCCGCGGGCGATGCCTCGACCGCCACTTGCAGCGTGATGGTGTCACCCACATCGGGCAGGAAGCGGGTTATGCCGAAGGCACTGCGCGCCACTTCGGCGCGGAAGTCGCCGCCGCAGGCCTGGCGGCTGACGCCGAACAGCGTGACCTCGCCACAGCGGAAGCGCTCGGCCTGCAAACGCAGCGGCTGCGTCACGCCGTGCACGGTCAGTTCACCCTCGACCGCGATCAGCCGGCCGCCCTCGACGATAAAGCGCTGCGCGCGCACTCGCGCCACTGGAAACTGGGCGACATCGAAGAATTGTGCGGAACGCAGCACACCGTCTAGCGTGCGATTGCCGGTGTCGACCGAGGCCAGGTCGACGGTCACGTCGAACGCGCCGGCGCCGCTGTCGGCGTCATAGAGGATGCGCCCGTCGATCTTGCCGAAGCGCCCGCGCACCGAGCTGCGTTCGAAATGGCTGGCGGCGAAATAGACGGTGGTGTGGGCCGGGTCGATGGTGTATTCGACCGGCGCGGCCTGTGCGCCCAGGGCACAGGACATGGCGACGGCAAGGGCCAGCGTGCGTACGGTCATGGTTCAGTAGAAGAAGACCGGCAGCAGGAAGATCCCCACCACCGACAGGTACCCGATGGTCCAGCACAGCGTACGCAGCGTGGCGCGGTCGGCCAGGTAGCACACCGTGTAGAGGATGCGGGCGATGATGAAGACCACCGACAGTTCGTCGATGCGGGCCTGCGGCGCCTCCAGGTAACTGGCGGCCAGCACGGCCACGGCAAAGAACGGGAAGGCCTCGAAGTGGTTGCGGTGCGCCATGTCAGCGCGGCGTGCGCGGCCGGTCTGGCGGTCCAGCCAGCCGCGTGGGTCATGGTTGTCAAAGCCCGGCGCGCTGGACTTGGCGATCGCCACTGTCACCAGCGGCAGCACGCCGGCCAGCAGTACGCACCAGAACGCGATCGGCATGGTCCCAGTCCTTTCGGTTGCTACGCCGGCGCGCTTGCGATGGCCGGCCCGGCCCGTGCGGTCAGGCGGCGACCACGCGGATCTCGATACCCGCCAGGCCCACCACCTGCCCGGCGCGAATCTTCGCAGTCTTGCGCGATTCGGGCGCGCCGTCCACCGAGACCTCGCCCGCGGCGACCAGCGCCTTGCCGGCGCCGCCGCTGTCGCACACGCCCGCCAGCTTGAGCAGGTCATTGAGGGCGATGAACTCGCCCTCGAGCGGGAAGGTAATGGTCTGCATGCCTGGCTTGGCCATTACTTGCCCCAGCTGTCTTTCAAACCGACGATGCGGTTGAAGACCGGCTTGCCCGGCTGCGAATCGGTGCGGTCGGCGACGAAGTAGCCGTGGCGCTCGAACTGGACGCGGTCTTCCGGCTGGGCCTCGCGCAGTCCTGGCTCCAGGTAGGCGGTAATTACCTTCTTGGAATCCGGGTTGAGCGCATCCAGGAAGTTCTTGCCGCCGGCATCCGGATTCGGGTCGTTGAACAGTCGGTCGTAGAGGCGCACCTCGGCCTCATACCCGTGCGCCGCGCTGACCCAGTGGATCACGCCCTTGACCTTGACGCTGTCGGCGCCCGGTGTGCCGCTCTTGGTATCGGGCAAGTAGTCGGCATGCACGGCAATGATGTTGCCGTCGGCGTCCTTTTCCACGCCGGTGCACTCGATGACGTAGCCGTATTTCAGCCGCACCTTGTTGCCCGGGAACAGGCGGAAATAGCCCTTGGGCGGGTTCTCGTTGAAGTCCTCGCGCTCGATCCACAGCTCGCGCGACAGCGGGAACACGCGGCGGCCGAGTTCCGGCTGCTTCGGGTGCACCGGTGCCGAGCACTCTTCGCTCTGGCCTTCGGGGTAGTTGTCGATCACCAGGCGCAGCGGGTCCAGCACGGCCACGCCGCGCGCGGCACGGCCGTCGAGGTCGTCGCGCACCGCGCCTTCGAGCGTGCTCATGTCGATCCAGCTGTCGGCCTTGGCCACGCCGACGCGGTCGCAGAACAGCTGGATGGCCTCCGGCGTGTAGCCGCGGCGGCGGATGCCGACGAGGGTGGGCATGCGCGGATCGTCCCAGCCGTCGACGCGCTTATCGTCGACCAGCAGCTTGAGCTTGCGCTTGCTGGTGATGGCGTAGGTGAGGTTCAGGCGCGCGAACTCGTACTGGTGCGGCAGCGGATCCTGGAACACGCCGCAGTCGCGCAGGTGCTCCAGCACCCAGTCATACAGCGGGCGGTTGTTCTCGAACTCCAGCGTGCACAGCGAGTGCGTGATGTTCTCGATCGCGTCCGAGATGCAGTGGGTGAAGTCGTACATCGGGTAGATGCACCACTTGTCGCCCGTGCGGTGGTGATGCGCATGGCGGATGCGGTAGATCACCGGGTCGCGCATCACGATGTTGGGCGCGGTCATGTCGATCTTGGCGCGCAGCACGTGTTCGCCGTCGGCGTACTTGCCGGCACGCATGTCGCGGAACAACTGCAGATTCTCTTCGACGCTGCGCTCGCGGTACGGCGAGGGCTTGCCCGGCTCGGAGAAATTGCCGCGGTTGGCGGCGATCTGCTCGGCGCTCTGGCTGTCGACGTAGGCGGCGCCGCGCTCGATCAGCTTCTCGGCAAATGCGTAGAGCTGGTCGAAGTAGTCGCTGGCGTAGTACAGGTGCGCGTGCTTTTCGCCGTCCTTGCCCTGGCTGTCCCAGGAAAAGCCAAGCCAGTGCACGGCGTCGATGATCGAATCGACGTATTCGGTGTCTTCCTTGACCGGGTTGGTATCGTCGAAGCGCAGGTGGCAGCGGCCGCCGTAGTCGCGCGCCAGCCCGAAGTTCAGGCAGATGCTCTTGGCGTGACCGATATGCAGGTAGCCGTTGGGCTCCGGCGGGAAGCGGGTGATCACGGTCGGCAGCGGTTCGCCGGCCTTGTCCTGGCGGCCGGCATAGGTGCCGGCGGCGAGGTCCTGGTCGATGATGCTCCGCAGGAAGTTGGAGGCGGCGGGGGTGCTGTCGGTAGGCTTGTTGTCGTGGCTCATGGTGGCGCCGGTTGGCCGGTCGTCGTGTAGGGCGACCGGGTCGTCAGATTGCGTGGCGGAATGCCAATACCGGGATTTTACCGTGCCGGCGGCGCCGCACGCCGCGAGCAGCCGCGGATTTCCGGCCATATCCCGGGTTTGCGCTGCGCCGAAGCATGCCGGTGCGACGAAAGTGATGCGTGGGAGTAGCATAAAGGCCCATGCCGGCTGACCCCTGGCGGCCGGTTTCCGACCCATCGCTGCTGGAACGCTCATGACCACCCATCCTGATGCGGCACCCACGCCGCCCGAGCCCTCCGAGGTTGTCGCCGCGCTGTGGCGCGACGCCGGCCTGCCGGCCGAGGCGCTGGCTCACCTGAACCTGGACGGCGCCGAGCCGGTGCTGCCTTCGAGCTTCGCCGTCGGCACCGCCGCCCAGGCCAGCCTGGCAGCCTCCGCGCTGGCCGCGGCCGCGCTGTGGCACAGCCGCACCGGCCGCTGGCAGCAGGTCGGCGTCGACATGCGCCATGCCATCACCGAATTCCGCAGCGAGCGCTACCTGCGCGTCGACGGCGGCGCCGCGCCCGAACTGTGGGACAAGATCGCCGGCACCTACCGCTGCGGCGACGGCCGCTGGGTCCGGCTGCACACCAACTTCCCGCATCACCGCGACGGCGTGCTGCGGCTGCTGGGCTGCGCCAACGACAAGGCGGCGGTGCAGGCCGCGCTGGAGAAACGGGAAGCGGAAGCCTTCGAGACCGCGGCGTCCGACGCCGGCATGGTGGTCGCCGCGATGCGCAGCTTCGACGAATGGGACCGCCATCCGCACGCGGCTGCGTTGCGCGGGTTGCCGCCGCTGACGCTGGAGCGCATCGGCGACGCACCGCAGCCGCTGCCGGCGCCTGCGTCACTTGACGCGCAGCCACTGTCGGGCGTGCGCGTGCTCGACTTCACCCGCATCATCGCCGGGCCGGTGGCGGGGCGCACGCTCGCCGCGCACGGTGCCGACGTGCTGCTGGTCACCGCCGCGCACCTGCCGTCGATCCCGCCGCTGGTGATCGACACCGGCCGCGGCAAGCGCAGCTGCCAGCTCGACCTGCGCGATCCCGACGACAAGCGCACATTGCACAAGCTGCTGCACGGTGCCGACGTGATAGTGCAGGGTTACCGCCCCGGCGGGCTGGCCGAGCTGGGCATGGGTCCGGAAGCCGCGGCGCGGGCGCGGCCGGGCATCGTCTATGTGTCATTGAGCGCATATGGCCACGTGGGGCCGTGGGCGCACAAACGCGGCTTCGATTCACTGGTGCAGACCGCGACCGGCTTCAACCATGCCGAAGCCGGGGCCGCCGGCAGCGATACGCCACGGCCGCTGCCGGCACAGGTGCTGGACCATGCCGCGGGCTACCTGCTGGCATTCGGCGCGATGGCGGCGCTGCACCGGCGCGCCATCGAGGGCGGGAGCTGGCATGTGCGCGTGTCGCTGGCGCAGGTCGGACAGTGGTTGCGCGGATTGGGAAGGGTGCAGGACGGCTTGAAGGCGCCCGAGCAGAAGATCGACGACATCGCAGACCTGCTCGAAGCGGTGCCTTCCGGTTTTGGCATGCTGACGACGGTGCGGCATGCGGCGCGGCTGTCAGAGACGCCGGCGCGCTGGACGCTGCCGTCCGAGCCGCTCGGCACCCACGCGCCGGAGTGGCTGCCGCGCGGGTAGGCGGAATCAGGCGCCCCGCGCGTGGACATGGCGCTTTGCGGTAACGGGTTAGTAGAGGGTGGTGCGCTGCCGTTCGGGCAGGTCGCGGTCGTAGGCGGCGCCGTCGATGGCGTTCCCGCTCAGCGTGGCCAGGATCTCGCCGTCGCTGGGCAGCGTCCGGCGCGCGACCTGCGCATCGACGGCCCAAAGCCGCGAGCGGATCAGCGCGCGGGCGCACTGGAAGAACACCGACTGCACCGTCACCACCAGCACCGTGGTCGGCGCCTTGCCATCGACCACGCAGCGCGCGATCAGCGCAGGATCGACGCTGATCTGCGCGGTGCCGTTGACGCGGATGGTCTCGTTGACGCCGGGGATCACGAACAGCAGGCCCACGCGCGGATCGGCGACGATATTGCGCAGGCTGTCGATGCGGTTGTTGCCGCGCCGGTCCGGCAGCAGCAGCGTGCGTTCGTCCAGCACCTGCACGAAGCCGGGCGCATCGCCGCGCGGCGAGCATTCGGCCCATTGCTCGCCCACGGTCGACAGCAGGCAGAACGGGGCCGCCTCGATAAAGGCGCGGTAGTGCGGGTGCAGGTGGTCGACTTCCTTGGCCAGCGACGGGGCGGCGGGCTGCGCATAGAGCGCTTCCAGTTCGGCCAGGGTAGTGATGGCGTGCGAGGTCATGGCGGTTCGGGCGTTGGACGTTGGGCGCAAGCCGTCAATGTAGCGCAGGTGCGCTCACAGGGTGACGGACCCGCGGCCGATCTCGATCACGCGGCCGCCGACGCGGATCGCGCCGTCCGCGTCGACCGCCAGCCGCAGCCGGCAGGGGCGGTCCACGGCCTCGCCCTGGTCGATCGCGTATTCCGCCGGCAGTGCGTGGCCGGTGGCCAGCAGCCAGCCGCCGAGGTTGGCGCAGGCCGAGCCGGTGCCCGGATCCTCGGCCACGCCGCCGCCTTGCTTGGTGAAGAAGTAGCGCGACAGCACCCGGCCCGGTCGCTCGGGGTCGAAGGCAAAGACATAGGCGGTCTTGCGGCCCAGGCTGCTCTGCGGCCAGATTGCCAGGCGCGAGCTGTCCGGGCTGGCACGGCGCACGGCCTCGGAGCTGCGCACCGCGACCAGCAACTGGTCGGCGCCGGAATCGACCCACATCGGCGACGCCAGCAGGTCGCGTTCTTCCAGGCCGAGCAGGCTCGCCATTTCGGAATCGGGCAGGCCGGTCGGTGCGGTCCTGGGCTTGCCGCTGTGCGGGGCGGTGAAGGTCCAGACATCGCCCTGCGCGGTGACCGGCACGATGCCTGCGAGGAATTCCAGCGTCAGTGCGTCGCCGGTGCCGGCCAGTTCGCGTACCACGTGCGCGGTGCCCAGCGTGGGATGGCCGGCAAAGCGCATCTCGTAGCCGGGGGTGAAGATGCGCACACGCGCGCTGGCGTTGTCGGACGGCAGGATGAAGGTGGTTTCCGACAAGTTGAACTGCAGCGCCAGCGCCTGCATGCTGGCATCGTCCAGGCCGCGCGCGTCCTCGAACACGCACAGGGGATTGCCGCCGAAGGTGGATTCGGCAAACACGTTGAGCAGGCGGAAGGCGTAGGTGTTCATGGCGCGGGGGCTCCGGAGGCTTGTTGATCACAAGTGTACGGAGGCAGGGCGAGCGCGCCATGCACAGTTGGGGCGATCGCGGGCGGGCCAGTTGTATCGGTCGACCGACGGGACAAAAACAAACGCCCGGGGTGTCCCGGGCGTCCTCGGTACCGCAGGTGCTGCAGTCAGGCTGGATCAGAACCCCACCGCCTGCCCATCACGCCGGCTGTCGCTGGCAGCGACGTAACCATGCTCGGCATCCTCCGACATGCGCCAGATGAACTGCCCCGAGCCGAAGTCCATATACGGATCATCCACCGACTTGAGCTGGTGCCCGCGCGCCTTCAGTCCCTCGACCGTCGCCGCGTCCATCGTGCTCTCCACATCCAGCGTGAAGTCGCGGTTGACCTTCCAGCGCGGCGCGCAGCACGCGGCCTGCGGTTGCTGATTGTAGTCCAGCATGCGCACCACGGTCTGCAGGTGCCCCTGCGGCTGCATGTCGCCGCCCATCACGCCGAAGCTCATCACCGGCTGGCCGCCCTTGGTCAGGAAGGCCGGGATGATGGTGTGGAACGGACGCTTGCCGCCGGCTACCACGTTGGCCGACTTGGGGTCCATCGAGAAGCCCACGCCGCGGTTCTGCAGGCTGATGCCGGTGCCCGGCACCACTACGCCCGAGCCGAAGCCCATGTAGTTGGACTGGATGAACGAGATCATCATGCCGTTCTCGTCGGCGGCGGTCAGGTAGATGGTGCCGCCGACCTTGGGCATGCCGAAGCTGAAATGCGTGGCGCGCTGCATGTCGATCAGCTTGGCGCGCGACTTCAGGTACGCGTCATCGAGCATGGCCTCCGGCGTGACTTCCATGCTGCGCGGATCGGCCACGTAGCGGTAGAGGTCGGCAAAGGCCAGCTTCATCGCCTCGATCTGCAGGTGCTGCGAATCGACCGAATCCACCGGGATCGACGCCATGTCGAACTGGTCGAGGATGCCCAGCGCGATCAGCGCGGCGATGCCCTGGCCGTTGGGCGGGATCTCGTGCAGCTCGTAGCCGCGGTAGGACTTGCTGATCGGCTTGACCCAGTCGGGGCGGTAGTTGCGCAGGTCGTCCAGCGTCATGGCGCCGCCGCATTGCTTGCTGAACGCCGCGATCTTCTCGGCGATCTCGCCTTCGTAGTAGGCGCGGCCGCGCGTTTCACCGACCTTGCGCAGCGTTTCGGCGGCGGCTTTCATGGTGAACTTTTCGCCGACCAGCGGCGCGCGGCCGTTGGGCATGAAGGTCTCGGCATAGCCGGGCTGGTCCTTCAACTCAGGCACCGCAGCAGCCCACTTGTGCGCGACCACCGGCGGCACGGCGTAGCCGCGCTCGGCGATCTCGATGGCGGGCTCCATCAGGTCGGCGAACGGCAGTTTGCCGAAGCGCTCGTGCAGCGCGGCCCAGCCGGCGATCACGCCGGGCACGGTGACCGAATCCCAGCCGCGGACCGGGCGGTTGGCGAGGCCGTTGGCGTCGGTGCCGTATTTGTTCTTGAAATACTCCGGATTCCACGCGGCCGGCGCCACGCCGGACGAGTTCAGGCCATGCAGTTCCTTGCCGTCCCACAGGATCGCGAAGGCATCGCTGCCAAGGCCGCACGACACCGGCTCGACGATGGTGATCGCGGCCGCCGCGGCGATCGCGGCATCGACGGCATTGCCGCCCTTGAGCAGCATGCGCAGGCCCGCCTGCGCGGCCAGCGGGTGGGAGGTGGACACCACGTTGCGCGCAAACAGCGGGATGCGCACTGAGGGGTAGGGGTTGGTCCAGTTGAAGTTCTGCATGCTTGTCTCTGTCCTGGTGATCGCTGCACGACGCCGCGACCAAAGCCGATTGTGTTCCCCTCGCCCCTCATGGGGAGAGGGTAGGGTGAGGGGTGGTTTAGCAAGGCATCACGCCTGATCAGGCTCCTGCCCTCACCCCGGCCCCTCTCCCGCGCGGGAGAGGGGAGCACACACAAGGTGTGATTATTCTGCCGTGATCTTGCGATCCTTGATCAGCTTGCCCCAGCGGGCGCTGTCCTTCTTCACCATGGCGGCGAACTGCGCCGGCGTGCCGCCGACCGGCTCGGCGCCCAGCTTGCCCAGGCGTTCCTTCACCTCGGGCGACTGGATCGCCTTGTTGAACTCGGCATTCAGGCGGTTGATGATATCGGCCGGCAGGCCCTTCGGACCGTAGATGCCGAACCAGGTATCGGACTCGAAGCCGGGCAGGCCCGACTCGCTGGCGGTCGGGATTTCCGGTGCCAGCGGCGAGCGCTTGGCGCTGGTCACCGCCAGGGCCTTGAGCTTGCCGTCCTTCACATGCGGCAGCCCCGACACGATGCTGTCGAACAGCACCTGCACCTTGCCGGAGATCAGGTCCGGCACGGCCAGCGCGGTGCCGCGGTAGGGGATATGGGTGATAAACACGCCCGCCTGCGCCTTGAACGCTTCCGCCGTCAGGTGCACCACGGTGCCGTTGCCGCTGGAGGCGTAGTTGAGCTCGCCGGGATGCTTTTTGGCGTAGTCGATCAGCTCGCGCACGTTCTTCACCGGCAGGCCGTTGGGCACTACCAGCACGTTGGTGGCGATCGCGACCTGGCCCACCGGCGTGAAATCGGTCTCGGTGTTGTACGGCAGGCGGGTGTTGATATACGGCCCGATCGAATGCGTGCTGGTGGTGGCGATCAGCAGCGTATAGCCGTCGGGCGCGGCCTTGGCGGCCATGTCGGAGCCGATCGCGCCACCCGCGCCGGGGCGGTTGTCGACCACGATCTGCTGGCCCATGTTGGCGCCGACCTTTTGCGCGATCGCGCGCGCCAGCAAGTCGGTGGCACCGCTGGCCGGGAAGGGCACGATCAGGCGGATGGGCTTGCTGGGATAGTTGTCGGCCAGTGCGGGCGTGGCGGCCAGGCACAGGCCGGAGGCAAGGCCGATGCCGAGAAGGCGCAGCCAGGATTTCATACTCATCTCCGGTGTCAGGCGAAAGGAAAAGCAGGAAGACCGTTGCGGGGCAGGCGGCAGTCATGCCGGCAGTAATGCCATGGGCCGCCGCTTGTGGCGGCCGGCCCCGCTCGCCCGGGCCCAGATTCATGAGCCGGCCTTCATTATTCCGCGCCGCCGGTCACAAAGAAAGCTAATATTCCTTTCCGATGTCACAAGGAAAACTTAAGTGTCACACTCTTGTCGGCATCGTCATTTCTACCCTCCACGGGTGCGCCACGATGAGCACTATCCGCTTCCTCCGAACCCTCGTCGCCGTGGCCGAACACGGCTCCTTCGCCGCTGCCGCCGGCCAGGTGGCGCTGACCCAGGCCGCCGTCAGCCTGCAGATGCGCGCGCTCGAGAATGAGCTGCGCCGCGAACTGTTCGACCGCAACGGCCGCGTGGCGGTGCTCAATGCAGACGGCCGCGCCTTGCTGCCGCAGGCGCGCAAGCTGCTGGCGCTGTATGACGAGATGCGCCTGCCGCTGGCCTCGGCCGAGGCCATGGCTGGCGCCGTCGCGGTCGGCGCGGTGGTGTCGGTGATGGGCGGGCTGTCGCACGCGGTGGCGCATATGAAGCGCACCTATCCGGCGCTGGACGTGCGCCTGGTCGGCGCCAAGTCGATCGAACTGGCCGCGCAGGTGGAGGCGGGCGAGCTCGACGCCGCGATCCTGGTCGAGGGCACCGCGCGCGTGCCGGGCTCGCTGCGATGGACGCCGCTGTATCAGGAGCCGCTGGTCGCCATCGCCGCGCGCGGCAGCCCTGGCCGAGATGCGCGCGAGGCACTCGCCGGCAATCCCTACCTGCGCTTTGACCGGACCCAGCGCACCGGCGTGCTGATCGAGCGCGCATTGCGGCGCGCGCACCTGAAAGTCAATGAATTCCTGGAACTGAATGCAATCGAGGCGCTGGTCGAACTGGTGCGGCAGGAGGTGGGGGTGACTGTGGTGCCGCTGCTGCGCCGCGCCCGCTGGCGCGACGACGAGGCCCTGCGCGTGCTGCCGCTGCTGGTTAATGGCGAGCCGGTGATGCGTCACATCGGCATGCTGGAGCGGCGCGACCACGGGCGCGGGCAGGTGACCGCGGCAGTGCGGGCCGCTTGCAGCGAGCTGTTCGGCGCCTAGTGCGCGTTGCGTCCACGCCATAACCAGGGTCTATCGGGAGGATAGTAAGAAACGCATTCTCCTGGCGTCCGCCTGTGCATATATTTGGGTTGCGGACAGCCGCTCACGCGGCCGCATTGCCATGGGCGCCCGGCCTACCGCGTCGGGGCGTGCCCGCGCGCGTCCGCGCACCGGCAGTAATAAGCCGGCATGCTTTTGAAGGAGATTCCCGGCGTTGATCCGCAAGATCCGCCGGAGCGGGATCGCCGACCAGCGAACCCCCGCGCCATAGCTGCAGGCGTGTTCAGTACGTCCCCACAAGGAGAGAACGCATGTCTAACGAAGCAAAGTGTCCCTTCACTCATACCGCCGGCGGCGGTACGACCAATCGCGACTGGTGGCCAAAGCAGCTACGCCTGGACCTGCTCAGCCAGCATTCCAGCAAGTCCAACCCGCTGGGCGCGGACTTCAACTATGCGGAAGCCTTCAAGAGCCTCGACCTGGCGGCGGTGAAGAAGGACCTGGCGGCGCTGATGACTGAATCGCAGGACTGGTGGCCGGCGGACTTCGGCCACTACGGTCCGCTGCTCATCCGCATGGCCTGGCACAGTGCCGGCACGTACCGCATCGGCGATGGCCGCGGCGGCGGTGGGCGCGGCCAGCAGCGTTTCGCGCCGATCAACAGCTGGCCGGACAACGCCAGCCTGGACAAGGCTCGCCGCCTGCTATGGCCGGTCAAGCAGAAGTACGGCCAGAAGATCTCCTGGGCCGACCTGATGATCCTGAGCGGCAACGTCGCGCTCGAGACCATGGGCTTCAAGACCTTCGGCTTCGGCGGTGGTCGCGAAGACACCTGGGAGCCGGACCTGGATGTGTACTGGGGCAATGAAAAGACCTGGCTGGGCGGTGACTTTCGCTACGGCAAGGGTGCCGCCGGCAAGGACGACGACGAGGGCGTGATCGTCGCCGACGAGGAATTGCATGGCGCCGAGGCCAGCCGCACCGAACAGGAACGCAACCTGGAGAACCCGCTGGCCGCCGTGCAGATGGGCCTGATCTATGTGAACCCGGAAGGCCCGGAAGGCAACCCGGACCCGCTCGCGGCGGCACACGACATCCGCGAAACGTTCGCGCGCATGGCCATGGACGACGAGGAGACCGTTGCGCTGATTGCCGGCGGGCATGCCTTCGGCAAGACGCACGGTGCCGGTCCCGCGGACAACATCGGGGCCGAGCCCGAGGGCGCCGACCTTGAACTCCAGGGCCTGGGATGGTCAAGTACCTATGGCACCGGCAAGGGCGCCGACACCATTACCAGCGGCCTGGAGGTGACCTGGAGCAATACGCCGACGAAGTGGGGCAATAGCTATCTGGAAAACCTGTTCGGCCACGAATGGGAACTGACCAAGAGTCCCGCAGGCGCCAACCAGTGGGTGGCCAAGGATGGTGGGGAAACCATCCCGCACGCGTACGATCCCTCGAAGAAGCTGCGGCCAACGATGCTGACCACGGATCTCTCGCTGCGTTTGGACCCGGTTTACGAGAAGATCTCGCGGCGCTTCCTGGAGCATCCTGACCAGCTCGTCGATGCCTTTGCCCGCGCCTGGTTCAAGCTGACCCACCGCGACATGGGCCCGCGCGCCCGCTACCTCGGCCCGGAAGTGCCGGCCGAAGAGCTGATCTGGCAGGATCCCATCCCGGCGGTCGACCATCCGCTGGTCAGCGAGCAGGACGTCGCCGCGCTCAAGCAGAAGATCCTGGCGTCGGGGCTGCCGGTCTCGCAACTGGTGCAGACCGCCTGGGCCTCGGCATCCACCTTCCGTGGTTCGGACAAGCGTGGCGGCGCCAATGGGGCGCGCATCCGCCTGGCGCCGCAGAAGGACTGGGCCGCCAACGAACCCGAGCAGTTGGCCAAGGCGCTGAAGGTGCTCGAAGGGATCCAGGCTGAGTTCAACGGCGCGCAGTCCGGCGGCAAGAAGATTTCGCTCGCCGACCTGATTGTGCTGGCCGGTGGTGCCGGGATCGAGCAGGCGGCGCAGAAGGCCGGCCAGCGCGTGACCGTGCCATTCACGCCGGGCCGCATGGATGCCTCGCAGGAACAGACCGACGTGCAGTCGGTCGGCGCGCTCGAGCCGAAGGCAGACGGCTTCCGCAACTTCCTCAAGCAGAAGTACAGCATCCCGGCGGAAGCGCTGCTGATCGACAAGGCGCAATTGCTGACCCTGACCGCGCCCGAGATGACGGTGCTGATCGGCGGGCTGCGCGTGCTGAACGTCCATACCGGGCAGGATGCGCACGGCGTCTTCACCGACCGGCCGGAAACGCTGACCAACGACTTCTTCCGCAACCTGCTCGACATGCGCATCGAATGGAAGCCGGTGTCCCCGGAAGCCCGGGACGTGTTCGAAGGGCGTGACCGCAAGACCGGTGCGAAGAAGTGGACCGGCACCCGCGTCGACCTGGTGTTCGGCTCGCATGCCCAGCTGCGGGCGCTTGGCGAGGTCTACGCAAGCGAGGACGCGCAGGAGAAATTCGTCCGGGACTTTGTCGCTGCCTGGGTCAAGGTGATGAACCTCGACCGGTTCGACGTCGCTTAAGCGGTCGCCTGGTCCCGTCAGGGCTGTCATTCCCCTGACGGGGCCTGGTCCGCGAGGTGAAAGAAGATTCTTCGCCGGTCGGCGTGACCGGCGGCGACAGCTTTTGCCATCCGCGCGTGAGCGGCTTGGTGAAGCGATCGCGAACGCAAAGACAAGCGGCCGGCAAGCGCCGGTCGCTTGGCCTGTCAGGGCATGATTTCCTACATCATCCGGTGCGCGAAATGCCCGCGCCGCGCGTCGGCCATCAGCTCGAGGAACTGATCGGTGCTCATGTGCACCAGTTCCTGGTGGTCGCCCGCCTCGAAGTAGACGTCGGGATGCGTCAGCAGGCTGTCGTCGAGCCAGGTCTGCGTGCCGTACGCCATGCCGACCGGTGGGATCGCGCCGTGGTCGCAGTCGCTAAACACTTCGCGCACGCCATCCTCATGCGCCAGCGACAGCTTGCGGCCGGTCTGCTCGCAGATCTCCGCCAGTTTCAGGTGGTGGGTGGAAGGAATCACGGCTGCGACGTAGCCGCTGCCGTCTTCCAGCAGGACGGTCTTGGCCAGTCGGTCTCCGGGAATGTTCGCAGCCTGCGCAGTGGCTATGCTGCTGCTGGGGCTGTAGGGGTGCCGGACGGTGTCGAACCGGCTCTGCTTCTTGCTCAGGCATCTCGCCAGCGTGGTAGCCATGGTCATGATATTTAACCTCCGACGCGCTCATCGCGACAATTGTCCACGTGTCAGTAATATAGGTCGTGGCGCGCCGGGCGGCGGTCGCGCAGGGCCAACCTCCACCTACCGGATTTTTGTTGTGTTGCAACGTCAGGATAACAGCCGTGTGCGGCTGGCCCTTTTTGTTCCTGAACGGTCACGCAGATCGGCGAAGAAATAAAAAAAGGGCACCTCGCGGTGCCCTCAGTCTTGCGTTGAGCCGCCGGCGCAAGCGCCGGCGTAGTTCTTCCCTGCTTATTCTTCCTGGAACGCCTCTTCGCGCTTGGCCTTGATCGACGGCATCGCCACGATCAGCACCAGCACCGCCGCGGCGATCAGCAGCCCCAGCGACAGCGGACGCGTCACGAACACGCTGAAGTCACCACGCGAGAGCAGCAGCGAACGGCGGAAGTTCTCTTCCATCATCGGTCCCAGCACGAAGCCCAGCAGCAGCGGCGCGGGTTCGCAACGCAGCTTGATGAACAGGTAGCCGATCACGCCGAACGCGGCGGTCTGGAACACGTCGAAGGTGGTGTTCTGGACCGAGTACACGCCGATGCAGCAGAACGTCAGGATGGCCGGGTACAGGTAGCGGTAAGGCACCTTCAGCAGCTTCACCCAGATACCGATCAGCGGCAGGTTCAGCACGATCAGCATGAAGTTGCCGATCCACATCGAGGCGATCAGGCCCCAGAACAGCGCGGGGTTGCTGGTCATCACCTGCGGCCCGGGCTGGATATTGTGGATGGTCATCGCACCGACCATCAGCGCCATCACCGCATTGGGCGGGATGCCCAGCGTCAGCAGCGGGATGAACGAGGTCTGCGCCGCGGCGTTGTTGGCCGATTCCGGACCTGCCACGCCTTCGATTGCGCCCTTGCCGAATTCGTGCGCGAACTTGGAGGTTTTCTTCTCCAGCGAGTACGCGGCGAACGAGGCCAGCGACGCACCACCGCCCGGCAGGATGCCCAGCGCCGAACCCAGCACGGTGCCACGCAGCACGGCGGGGATCATGCGCTTGAAGTCGGCCTTGGTCGGGAACAGGTTGGTGATGTGGTCGGTGAAGGTCTCGCGGTGTTCCTTCTGCTCCAGGTTGGCGATGATTTCAGCAAAGCCGAACACACCCATTGCCACCGAGACGAAGTTCAGGCCGTCGGTCAGTTCCGGCACGTCGAATGAGAAGCGGGCGGCGCCCGAGTTCACGTCGGTACCCACCAGGCCCAGCAGCAGGCCCAGCACGATCATGGCGATCGCCTTGACCAGCGAACCCGAAGCCAGCACCACGGCGCCGATCAGGCCCAGCACCATCAGCGAGAAGTACTCGGCGGGGCCGAACTTGAACGCCAGTTCCGACAGCGGCGCGGCAAACGCGGCGAGGATCAGGGTGGCCACGCAGCCGGCGAAGAACGAGCCCAGGCCCGCTGTCGCCAGCGCCACCCCCGCTCGCCCTCGTCTTGCCATCTGGTAGCCATCGATGGTTGTCACCACCGAGGACGATTCACCAGGCAGGTTCACCAGGATGGCGGTGGTGGAGCCGCCGTACTGGGCGCCGTAGTAGATACCGGCCAGCATGATCAGCGCCGCCACCGGCGGCAGCGTGTAGGTCACCGGCAGCAGCATGGCGATGGTGGCCAGCGGCCCCAGGCCCGGCAGCACGCCGATGAGCGTACCCAGCACGCAGCCCAGGAAGGCGTAAAAGAGGTTCTGGAAGGTCAGGGCGGTGGAGAAGCCCAGACCCAGGTTTGCGAGTAGTTCCATGTTGGCGGGCTCCTTAGCTTGCCAGGAAAGCCGGCCACACCGGCATCTGCAGGTTGATGCCGTACACGAACGCGCCCAGGCTGATCAGCACCAGGATGATCGAGTTCAGGATCGCGCCCTTCCAGCTGAACTCGTGGCTGGCCATCGACGACACCAGCACCAGCACCAGCACCGACAGCACCATGCCCAGCGGCTTCAGCAGCAGGCCGAACAGCACCACCGAACCGAGGATCCACAACAGCGTCTTGATATCCCAGCGGGCCAGGCTGTCTTGTTCCATCTTGGACGACAGCGAACCCCACAGCACCAGCACGCCCAGCAGGGCGAGCACGATGCCGAGCCAGAACGGGAAATACCCCGGTCCCATTTTTGCGGCAGTTCCCATGGAATAACCGCGTGCGACCCAGGAAAAGCCGAATCCGACCAGGATGAACAGCAGGCCGGAGGCGAAGTCCTTTTGGCTACGTATGCGCAAAGTGAATCTCCTCGAAAAGACGCTTGAAATCTGTGGCGGGTCCCTTGCTGCACTGCGTCAATGCGCGATGAAGAAGGGGGGCCCTCCTGCGGGCAGGGTGGAAGTTAAGGGCGCGACCTTTCAGCTACCTTTCAGATGTCTGCAAACAGGGTCATGCTGAGGGTATCCCCTAGTGAATCAGCGCTTAAAAGCGCCGCCGGGCCAGACTGGAGGCGGCTTCGCGGGCAGATAGGCGGGGCTGCGTCGGGGCGCTGCGCTATCATCCGGGGCAGCCTGCGCGGACCTGCCGCGCGGCGCAAGGGTGGCGTGCTGTCAGGTTTGTAAGGTTCCGCAAGGCATCTCAATGCAACGAAAGGAGCGCTTTGGAGAGCATCGACCACGTCATCCTGATCGGCGCCGTCGTGATGTCCCTGGGCATCGTGCTGGGCGCCTTCTCGGCACGCCTGGGCGTGCCGTTCCTGCTGGTCTTCCTGGCCGTGGGCATGCTGGCCGGCGTGGACGGGCCGGGCGGCATCCGCTTTTCCGACACCTGGCTGAGCTTCCTGGTGGGCAACCTGGCGCTGGCGATCATCCTGCTCGATGGCGGGCTGCGCACGCGCTTCGCCACCTTCCGGGTGGCGCTCCGGCCATCGCTGTCGCTGGCGACCGTGGGCGTGCTGGTGACGGCGGCGCTGGTGGGGGTGTTCGCTGCGTGGCTGCTGGGCATCGACTGGCGGCTCGGGCTGCTGCTCGGCGCCATCGTCGGCTCGACCGACGCCGCGGCGGTGTTCTCGATGCTCCACAGCAGCGGCATCCGCCTGAAGGACCGGGTGGCGAGCGTGCTCGAGATCGAGTCGGGCATCAACGACCCGATGGCGATCTTCCTGACCCTGACGCTGATCGAATGGCTGACCGCGCCCGGTGGCCTGACGCCGCTGGGCCTGGTCACGCGGCTGCTGGTGCAGTTCGGCGTGGGCGGCGTGCTTGGCCTGGCGCTGGGCTATTGCCTGGCGCGCGTGCTGGAGCGCATCCAGGTCGCCGAAGGGCTGCAGGCGATCATGCTGTGCTCGGGCGGCGCGATGGTATTCGCGCTGGTGCAGAGCGCCGGCGGCAGCGGCTTCCTGGCGGTGTACCTGACCGGCATGCTGGTCGGCAACCGCGAACGCGCGGTCACGCCCGACACCATGCGCGCGATGGACGGCATGGCCTGGCTGGCGCAATCGGGGATGTTCCTGCTGCTCGGCCTGCTGGTGTCGCCGCACCGGATCTGGGAAGTGGCCGGCGCGGCGGCGGCGGTGGCCGCCTTCCTGATGCTGGTGGCGCGCCCGGTGGCGGTGTGGGTGGCGCTGCTGCCGTTCCGCTTTAATGCGCGCGAGCAGGGCTTTATCGCTTGGATGGGCCTGCGCGGCGCGGTGCCGATCGTGCTGGCGCTGTTCCCGCTGCTGCGCGGGGTGCCGGAATCCGGGCTGCTGTTCCGCATTGCCTTTGCCGTGGTGCTGGCCAGCCTGCTGTTCCAGGGCACCACGGTGTCGGTGGCGGCGCGGCTGGCGCGCGTGCGCCGGCCGGGCTACCCGGAGCCGGTCGCGCGTTCGCGCCTGCGCGGCACGCGCGCGCCGATCCTGGAAGTGATGCAGTTCTGCGTGGGCCCGAACGCACCGGTGGAGAACGTGCGCGCCGACCAGCTCGAACTGCCGCCGCACAGCCGGCTAATGACGGTGGCGCGCGACGACGCGCTGGTGGCGCCTGAACAGACCATGCTGCGCGCCGGCGACAGCGTCTGCGTGCTGGCGCCGACCACGACGCTGCCGATGCTGTCGGCGATGTTCCAGACGCCGGGACGCGCGCCGACCTGGGAAGAGGTCTCGCACGATTTCCTGCTGTCGGGAGATGCGCCGCTGCGGGACGTGGCGGCGATGTATGGCACGCGTGCACTGACGCCAGAAGAAGAACCGCTGACGCTGGAATCGGCGATGCAGCGGGTGTTCACCTCGCCGCCGGTGGAGGGCGACAGTGTCGAGATTGCGGGGTTGCCGTTGACGGTGATGCGGATGGAAGGGCCGCAGATCCTGCAGGTCGGATTGCTGTTGCCGCGGCTGGAAGGGGATTCTGGGGGGCGGTTATGGAAGCGGCGCAAGGCTGCGCAGGCGCGGGGGGCGGAGTAGGGCGCCCCTTGTGCAAAGACGCAGGCGCAAGGAAAAAGGTGGCCGCGGCCACCTTTTTCCTTGCGTGAAAGACTCTCTGGCTCAGTCGACCTTCGCCCCGGACACCTTCACGATCTGCGCATACTTCTTCAGCTCCCGCTGGATCAGCGCGGCAAACTGCTCCGGCGTCGTCGGTGCCGGTTGTGCCCCGATGCGCGCCAGCCGCGCCTTCATATCGTCCGTCTTCAGGATCGCCACGATCTCGTGGTTAAGCCGCTCGACAATCTCCCGCGGCGTATTGGCCGGCGCGAACACGCCGAACCAGGTCGAGATATCGAAGCCCTCCAGCCCCAGGCCCTTGCCCGCCTCGGCAATGGTCGGCAACTCCGGGAACGCCGCCGCACGGCTCGCGGTGGTCACGGCAAAGGCCTTGAGCTTGCCTGCCTTGATATTCGCCGACGCCGAAGCGAGGTTGTCGAAGATCAGGTCCGTCTGGCCCGACAGCACCGACAGCTGCGCCGGTGCGGCGCCGTTGTACGGGATATGGACCATGCTGACCTTGGCCATGCTCTTGAACAGCTCGCCCGACAGGTGGCCGGCGCTGCCGTTGCCGCCGGAGGCGTAGTCCAGCTTGCCCGGGTTCTTGCGCGCATACGCAACCAGGTCGCGCACATTGTTGATATGCAGCTCGGCCGCCTTGCCGGGGTGCATCACCAGCACGTTGGGCACGTCGGCCACCAGCGTGATCGGCGCGAAGTCTTTCACCGGGTCGTACGGCATCTTGCTGAACAGCGTCGGGTTGATGGCATGCGTGGCCACCGCGCCCATGACGATGGTGTAGCCATCGGCCGGCTGCTTGGCGACGTAGTCCGCGCCCAGGTTGCCGCCGGCGCCCGGCTTGTTCTCCACCACCACCGGCTGGCCCAGGCTGTCGCGCAGCTTCTCGCCGATGGCGCGCGCCACGGTGTCGAGCGGGCCGCCGGCCGGGTAGGGCACCACGAACCGCACCGGCTTGGTCGGGTAGGCATTGGTCGCTGCCACGGCAACGGTTGCGGGCAGCAGGGCCGCGATCATGGCGGCGGCAAGCAGTTTCTTCAGCATGTCGGGACTACAGCGGGATTGGAATTGTTATCGGGCACCGATGCCGCGCGCCATCATCACGGCGCATAACGGCAGCAGGATCAGCAGGTGGGCCTCGATCATGACCCAGCGGCGCGCCGCCTTCAGCTCCGACGGCGGCGGCACGTAATCGGGCAGCCGGCGCGCCTGCTTGCGCCAGCGCGCAATAGCAAAGGTCGGCGGCAGCGAGCACAGCGCGATCAGCACGAACACGCCCACCTTGGCGTGGAACCACGGATTGTGCAGGTAGAAGTCGAGACCCTTGGCGCCGTAGAACAGCCGCAGCAGGCCGGTGCCCAGCACCACCATCGCGGACAGGAAGTAGAACAGGTCGTACAGCGACAGGCGCCGCACCGCGGCCGGCGTGATTTCTGGGCGCAGCACCACCGCCTCGGCGGCCATCAGGGTGATCAGGACAAAGATGGCAAGGAAATGCAGGAAAGCCAGAATGGCATCGGTCAGCATGGTTTCTCCTTGGCTTTGCGCGGGCCGGCAGGGCGCCAGCCCGGGGAAGGGATTTCGGTCGGGGACAGAACGGCTTCCGGAAAGCGCCGACGGCAAGACGTTGCCGCCGGCAGGAGGAGAATCTTACAGCACACCCTTTGCACGTAGTGCTTCGATCTGCTCAGCACTGTAGCCCAGCGTCTCGGTTAGCACCGTGTCGGTGTGCTCGCCCAGCAGCGGCGGATGGCGCAGCGCCTCGGGCGGCGTCGCGCTCATCTTGATCGGGCTGCCGACCAGCTTGACTTCTCCGGCGCTCGGGTGGGGCAGGTCCACGCGCAGGCCGCGCGCCTTGACCTGGTCGTCCTGGAACACATCGTCGAGCGAATTGATCGGGCCGCACGGCACGCCGGCCGCCTCCAGGTCCTGGATCCACTGGGAGCGGGTGCGCGGGCGCACCATCTCGGCCAGGATCGGCACCAGCACGTCGCGGTTGGCCACGCGCTGCGGGTTGGTGGCAAAGCGCGGGTCGTCGGCCAGTTCGGACTTGCCGCCGTCGGTGACGAACTTGCGGAACTGGCCGTCATTGCCCACCGCCACGATGATCCAGCCGTCGGCGGCCTGGAAGGTCTGGTAGGGGACGATGTTGGGGTGCGCGTTGCCCCAGCGGCGCGGCGCGGCGCCGCTGGCCAGGTAGTTGGTGTTCATGTTGGCCAGCATCGCCACCTGCACGTCCAGCAGCGCCATGTCGATGTACTGGCCCTCGCCGGTGCGGTCGCGGTGCGCCAGCGCCGCCAGTACGGCGATGGTGGCGTACTGGCCGGTCATCAGGTCGGAGATGGCCACGCCGGCCTTCTGCGGACCGCCGCCGGGCAGGTCGTCGCGCTCGCCGGTCAGGCTCATGAAGCCGCCCATGCCCTGGATGATGAAGTCGTAGCCGGGGCGCGCGGCGTACGGGCCGGTCTGGCCGAAGCCGGTGACCGAGCAGTAGATCAGGTCGGGCTTGACCTGCCTGAGCGATTCATAGTCCAGGCCATATTTCTTCAGCTGGCCGACCTTGTAGTTCTCCAGCACCACATCGCTCTGCGCGGCCAGTTCGCGCACGATCTGCTGGCCTTCCGGCGTGCTGATGTCGCAGGTGACCGAGCGCTTGTTGCGGTTGGCGGCCAGGTAGTAGGCGGCCTCGGCGGTGTCGCGCCCGTCCGCGTCCTTGAGCCAGGGCGGGCCCCAGGTGCGGGTGTCGTCGCCCGCGCCGGGACGCTCGACCTTGATCACATCGGCGCCGAAGTCGGCAAGGTTCTGGGCGCACCAGGGCCCGGCAAGGACGCGGGTCAGGTCGAGGACGCGGAGATGGCTTAAGGCTCCCATGGCGGTAGGCGAAGGCTGAGGTAGGGCGGGGGAAGAATCGGATATCCGGCTGCCGGCGCTGCGACGCAGATGGGGTCGGCGCGGGTTGCCTGCAATGTACCACCGGGGCTGGGCGAGGCGCGGTGTCGGGTGGCGCATCAGGCGCTTTGCCGCGTGGGATTTGGGCGATAGCCGGACGAGCCCGAGGCGCCGGCGCCGGTGTGCCTTGCGGGCTGGCTTGCCCGTATAATCAACGGTTTGCAAATCCAACATCGACTCGTCGCGCCCTGCCATGCAGCAGCGGCAAGCGTCCGCCATCCCATGAAAGTCTCAGACATTCGCAGCAAGTTCCTGCAGTTCTTCGAATCGAAGGGCCATACCGTGGTCCGCTCGTCCAGCCTGGTGCCGGCGAACGACCCGACGCTGCTGTTCACCAATTCCGGCATGGTGCAGTTCAAGGACGTGTTCCTGGGCACCGACAAGCGTCCGTACACCCGCGCCACCTCGGCGCAGCGCTCGGTGCGCGCCGGCGGCAAGCACAACGACCTGGAGAACGTGGGCTACACCGCCCGCCACCATACGTTCTTCGAGATGCTGGGCAACTTCTCGTTTGGCGACTACTTCAAGCGCGACGCCATCCTGTACGCGTGGGAACTGCTGACCAAGACCTACCAGCTGCCGGCCGAGAAGCTGTGGGTGACGGTCTACGCCGAAGACGACGAGGCTTACGACATCTGGGCCAAAGAAGTAGGCGTGCCGGCCGAGCGCATCGTGCGCATCGGTGACAACAAGGGCGCGCGCTACGCCTCGGACAACTTCTGGCAGATGGCCGACACCGGCCCGTGCGGCCCGTGCTCGGAAATCTTCTACGACCACGGCCCGGAAGTGTGGGGCGGCCCGCCGGGATCGCCCGAGGAAGACGGCGACCGCTACATCGAGGTCTGGAACCTGGTGTTCATGCAGTTCAACCGCGACGAGCAGGGCAACATGACGCCGCTGCCCAAGCCGTGCGTGGACACCGGCATGGGCCTGGAGCGCATTGCCGCGGTGCTGCAGCACGTGCACAGCAACTATGAGATCGACCTGTTCCAGGCACTGATCAAGGCCGCCGCGCGCGAGACCCATATCGACAACCTGAACCAGAACTCGCTGAAGGTCATCGCCGACCATATCCGCGCGTGCTCGTTCCTGATCGTCGACGGCGTGATCCCCGGCAACGAAGGCCGCGGCTACGTGCTGCGCCGGATCATCCGCCGCGCCATCCGCCACGGCTACAAGCTGGGCCAGAAGACCCCGTTCTTCCACAAGCTGGTGTCGGACCTGGTCGGGCAGATGGGCCAGGCCTATCCCGAACTGGCTGAAGCCCAGTCGCGCGTGACTGAAGTGCTGAAGGCCGAGGAAGAGCGCTTCTTCGAGACCATCGAAAACGGCATGTCGATCCTGGACGCCGCGCTGGCCGACCTGAAGCTCAAGGGCGGCAAGACGCTGGACGGCGAGCTGGCCTTCAAGCTGCACGACACCTTTGGCTTTCCGCTGGACCTGACGCAGGACGTGTGCCGCGAGCAGGAAATCGGCGTGGATGAAGCGGCGTTCGACGCCGCGATGAACCGCCAGCGCGAGCAGGCGCGTGCTGCCGGCAAGTTCAAGATGGCTGCAGGCTTGGAGTACACCGGTGACAAGACCGTGTTCCACGGCTATGAGAAGCTGGAACTGCCGCAGGCCAAGGTCACCGCGCTGTATGTGGACGGTGCCGCGGTCGACGCCATGCAGCCGGGCCAGACCGGCGTGGTGGTGCTCGACAACACCCCGTTCTACGCCGAGTCCGGCGGCCAGGCTGGCGACCAGGGCGTGCTGAAGGCAGGCAATGCAGTCTTTGCCGTGGCTGACACGACCAAGATCCAGGCCGACGTGTTCGGCCACCAGGGCACGCTGGCAGGCGGCGCGCTGACGGTGGGCGATGCCGTGACGGCACAGGTCGATGCGCAGCGCCGTGCGCGCACGGTGCGCAACCACTCGGCCACCCACCTCATGCACAAGGCCTTGCGTGAAGTGCTGGGCAGCCACGTGCAGCAGAAGGGCTCGCTGGTGGATGCGGACAAGACCCGCTTCGACTTCTCGCACAATGCGCCGCTGACCGACGAACAGATCCGCCGCGTGGAAGAGATTGTCAACGCCGAGATCCTGCGCAACGAAGACACGCATGCCGAGATCATGCCGTTCGATGATGCGGTCAAGAGCGGTGCGATGGCGCTGTTCGGCGAGAAGTACGCGGATGATGTGCGTGTGCTGTCGATCGGGACGTCGAAGGAACTGTGCGGCGGTACCCATGTGCACCGCACCGGCGATATCGGCCTGTTCAAGATCGTGATGGAAGGTGGTGTCGCTGCCGGCATCCGTCGCGTGGAAGCCATCACCGGCGATAACGCGCTGCATTACCTGCAGAAGCTGGATGCGAAGCTGAATGAAGCTGCGGCGGCGCTGAAGGCTCAGCCGTCGGAGCTGGTGCCGCGTATCGGCCAGGTGCAGGACCAGGTGCGTGCGCTGGAGAAGGAGCTGGAGCGCCTGAAGAGCAAGTTGGCGGCGTCGCAGGGCGACGAACTGGCTGCGCAGGCGGTCGACATCAAGGGCCTGAAGGTGCTGGCTGCCCAGCTCGACGGCGCCGACGTCAAGACGCTGCGCGAGACCATGGACAAGCTCAAGGACAAGCTGCAGAGCGCGGCCATCGTGCTGGGTGCGGTGTCCGATGGCAAGGTCAGCCTGATCGCTGGTGTGACTGCCGATGCGACGGGCAAGGTCAAGGCCGGCGAGCTGGTCAACTTTGTGGCGCAGCAGGTTGGCGGCAAGGGTGGTGGCCGGCCGGATATGGCGCAGGCTGGTGGTACCGAGCCGGCCAAGCTGCCGCAGGCGCTGGCTGGGGTTAGTGAGTGGGTGGCTTCTAAGGTTTGAATGCCTTGGGATGTTGGATGAATGAGGGGCGCTTCGGCGCCCCTTTTTTTCGGATAGGCATTTGGGTGATGATCGACCGACGGCCCGGCCCGGCGCGGCTGGTGACATGTTGTCGTTGTTTGAGAGCCGTCGAGCCCAGCAACGCGGGCCCTCGATCATCGACAAGATACAACCCGCACCGCGTGGCCTCCCCCATCCCCTTCATCCCCCTTGATCCACCTTCTTCCCTAACACCGTCAACAACTCCATCGGCAACGGAAACACGATCGTAGAACTCTTATCCCCCGCAATCTGCGTCAACGTCTGCATATAGCGCAGTTGCATCGCCTGCGGCTGCCGCGCCAGCATCTGCGCGGCTTCGAGCAGCTTCACGGAAGCCTGCAATTCCCCCTCGGCATGGATCACCTTGGCGCGCCGCTCGCGTTCCGCTTCGGCCTGCCGCGCAATCGCGCGGATCATGGTTTCGTTCAGGTCGACATGCTTGATCTCGACGTTCGATACCTTGATGCCCCAGCCGTCTGTCTGCGCGTCCAGCGCCTGCTGGATGTCGAGATTGAGCTTCTCGCGCTCAGCCAGCATTTCATCCAGTTCGTGCTTGCCCAGCACCGAGCGCAACGTGGTCTGCGCCAGCTGGCTGGTGGCTTCGAGGAAATTCGCCACCTGGATGATGGCGCGTTCCGGGTCGACCACGCGGAAGTACACGACCGCGTTCACCTTCACCGAGACGTTGTCGCGCGAAATGACGTCTTGTGGCGGCACGTCCATCACCACCGTGCGCAGGTCCACCCGCACCATCTGCTGCACGGCCGGGATGATCAGCACCAGGCCCGGCCCCTTGACCTTCCAGAAGCGTCCCAGCATGAACACCACGCCGCGTTCGTACTCGCGCAGCACGCGGAATGCCGTGATGACGAGCAGTGCCAGCAGGAAGATCAAACCGCCGAAGCTGAATCCGAATGCCATGGTCAGGCTCCCTTGTCTGGAGTCGGTTGGGGTGGAGTTGGAGAGAGCGGGGCGCTGCCGGCGGCGACCACGTCAAGCACCAGGCCGTGCCGGGCGGTGACCAGCACCGGCGTGCCGCGCGCCAGCGGGGTGGCGCTGCGCACGCGCCAGTTCTCGCCGTGCACCGAGGCCCAGCCTTCATCGCGCAGGTCGTCCAGCAGTTCGCCGCGGCTGCCGACCAGCGTGTCGGCGCCGCTGACCACTGGCCGCTTGCGCGAGCGCACCAGCACCGCCGACATGCCGAACACGAAGATCGCCGACATCGCCGACAGCGCCGCCACCATCGGCAGCGGCACGCCGAAGCCCGGCACGTCGGTGTCGATCAGCATCACCGCGCCGAAGGCAAAGGCGATGATGCCGCCCACGCCCAGCGCGCCGAAGGTGGGCAGGAACAGCTCCGCCACCATGCAGCCGATGCCCAGCGCCACCAGCGCCAGCCCGGCGTAGTTCACGGGCAGCATGTGCAGCGCAAACAGCGCCACCAGCAGGCAGATCGCGCCGGCGATGCCGGGCACCACCATGCCGGGGGTGGAGAACTCGAAGATCAGTCCGTAGATGCCGATCATCATCAGCATCAGCGCGACGCTCGGTTCGGTGATCACGGCCAGGAAGCGGCTGCGCCAGTCGGGCTCAAGCTGCACCACCGGCGCATTGTGCGTGTGCAGCTCGCTCGTCTTGCCGCCGGCGGCGATGAGCTTGCGGCCCTCGACCTGGCGCAGCAGGGAGGGCAGGTCGGGGGCGACGATGTCGATCACGCGCTGCGCCAGCGCCTCGTTGGCGGACAGGCTGACCGATTCGCGTACCGCACGCTCGGCCCACTCGGCATTGCGCCCGCGCAGCTGCGCCAGTCCGCGGATATAAGCCGAGGCGTCGTGCATCTGCTTGCGCGCCATGGTGTCGGTGCTGGCCGGTTCGCTGGCCGGGGCGGAAGCGGGGCTGGCGCCGGGCAGGGCGTCGGGCCGCTGCGGTCCGCCGATGCCGACTTGCACCGGGGTCGCGGCCCCCAGGTTGGTACCGGGCGCCATCGCCGCGATGTGGCTGGCGTAGAGGATGTAGGTGCCGGCGCTGGCGGCGCGCGCGCCGCCCGGGTAGACGTAGCTGGCGACCGGCACCGGCGAGGCCAGGATCGCCTGGATGATCTCGCGCATCGACGCATCCAGCCCGCCGGGGGTGTCCATTTCCAGCACCACCAGCTGGGCGCCGGCCTCGCGGGCGCGCACCATGCCGCGCAGAACAAAGCTGGCGCTGGCGGGGCCGACCGCGCCTTTGAGCGGGATCACGTAGACCGGCGCCGTGGCCGTGGCGGCCGGTGCCGAAGCAGGGCCGGACGGCGGTGCGGCGCGCGCGAGGAAACTGGCGAGCGCGGCGGCGCAGCACGCGAGTGCCAGGCCGGTCAGCAGGCGGCCGTGCAGCAGCCGAAGGGCCCGCGCGAGCGCGGTGGCAGGTTTCATCAGGAGGGCGTGGCACGCAGGGTGCCGTGGTGGCGCCACTTCCAGTGTAGGCCACCGGGCACATCTTGCACGGGGACGTGCCGCTGCGCTCAGGCTGCCGCCAGTTCAGGGTTGCCGGCCGGGCCCGGCGCTTGCGCGGTCAGGGCATCGACCAGCGCATGCAGTGCCGCGCTGGCCATGGCCGGATGCCACGCCAGCATGGTGCGCACGCAGCCCGCCGCGCCCAGGCTGTGCTGGCTGATGGCCGGCAGGTCGCGGTAGAGCCCCAGCACCGAGCGCGGCACGATTGCCGCGCCGATGCCGGCCGCCACGCAGGCGACGATGGCGTGATACGAGCCCAGTTCCAGCACGCGCGGCGGCGGCGCATCGCCGGTGGCGTACCAGGCTTCGACCCGCGCGCGGTAGTTGCAGCCCGGCTCGAACGCCAGCAGTGTCGGCACTTCCAGGTCGGCGGCGGTGCGGATCGGGCGATGGCACTCGCGCGCGATCACCACCAGTTCTTCCTCGAAGGCCGGGATGGTGGACAGCGCCGGGTCGGGGATCGGCTCGGCGACAAAGGCGCAGTCGACCTCGAAGCGCGCCAGCGCATCCAGCGCCTCGCGCGTGACGAGCGTCACCAACTCCAACTGCACCTCAGGCCAAGCCTTGTGGTAAGCGGCGAGCACATTGGGCAGGCGGCTGGCCGCCGTGCTTTCCATCGAGGCGATGCGCAGCCGCCCATGCGGACGCGCCGGCAGCACCGCTTGGCGGGCCTCATCGCTAAGCCTGAGGATGCGGCAGGCGTAGTCGAACAGGGTCTGGCCGGCGGGCGTCAGCACCATGCGCCGGCCGTCGCGAACGAACAGCTCGACGCCCAGCGACTGCTCGAGCTGGCGGATGCGGGTGGTCACATTGGACTGCACCCGGTGCAGCCGCTCGGCCGCGCGGGTGATGCCGCCGGCTTCTACAACGGCACGGAAGATTTCCAGGGCAGCGAGATCCATGGCCGGCGGCTCCTTGAGATTACATCTCGTATCAGGATGCTTGGCATCTTGATAATTCATTTTTCGGGATGGTTTCCAAAGCGTAGCATACAGAGACCGCAATGCAACCGCTGCCCTAAAGCCCCCGACATGCCCAACCTGCACAGCATCGATCCTGAACACGCCGCGGCCACCGGCGCCGCCCCTGCCGCACGCAGGATGGCGCGCAAGGCCGGGCCGGTGGCGGTAGCAATGGCCGGGTTGGTGTCGCTGGCGGTCGTGATGGGCATCGGCCGCTTCGCCTTTACGCCGCTGCTGCCGATGATGCTGCACGACGGCAGCGTCACGCTGCACCAGGGCGGATGGCTGGCCACGGTCAACTACATCGGCTATTTCCTTGGTGCCGCCGTGTGCATGTTTATCCGGCCCGACGCGGTGCGCATGCTGCGCTGGGGGCTGGTGGCCACGGTGCTGCTGACGCTGGGCATGGCACTGCCGGGCGGCATGCCGGCCTGGTCGCTGTGGCGCGCCGCGGCGGGCGTGGCCAGCGCGGTGGTGATGGTCTACACCGCCGGCTGGTGCCTGCAGCGGCTGGCAGAGCTGGGCAAGCCTGAACTCGCCGGGCTGATCTTCTGCGGGCCGGGGCTGGGCATCGTGGTCACCGGGCTGGGCACCTCCGGCATGGTTGGCGCGGGCTGGCATGCCGATTACGGCTGGCTGGCGTTCACGGCGCTGGCCGCGGTGCTGGTGGCGGCGGTGTGGCGGGTGTTCGTGTCGGAGCCGGCGCCGGTGCCGGGCGCCGCCGTGCAGGAAGACGTTCCGGCAGACAGCCACGCCGCCCGGCTCGACGCACAGACCTGGACCCTGACGCTGGCCTACGGCCTGGCCGGTTTCGGCTACATCATCACCGCGACCTTCTTGCCGGTGATCGCGCGTGAAGCGCTGCCGGGCACAGTCTGGGCCGACCTGTTCTGGCCGATCTTCGGCGCCGGCGTGGCGGTAGGCGCCTTGCTGGCCACCCGGATCGGCATGGCGCAAGACAGCCGCAAGCTGCTGACGATTGCCTACGGCATGCAGGCGCTGGGCGTGGCGCTGGCGGTGGTGTTGCCGACCGTAGTGGGCTTCGCCCTGAGCAGCCTGCTGGCGGGCCTGCCGTTCACCGCGCTGGTGGCGTTTGCGATGCGCGAGGCGCGCCGGCTATGGGGCCCGCACGCGCCACGGCTGATGGGCCTGATGACGGCGTCCTACGGCCTCGGCCAGATCGCCGGGCCACCGCTGGCGACCGGGCTGGTGGCGCGCACCGGCGGCTTCGCCAGCTCGCTGGCGTGCGCGGCGGCGTCGCTGCTGCTGGGGGCAGTGGTGTTCGCCTGGATGCGCCGCGCCTGGCCGCTGGAAGGCGCCCGGAGCTGACCCGGCAAGGTGCGCTACAGTATTGCCTTTGCCGCCTGAAGCGCCACGCTTTGCGGCTGCGCCCCGCAGCCGCGCGGCCGGTGGCGCGGCACAGAAGGCCGGGGGCGTACCCGGCACGCGAGACCGGGCGGCGCAGGAGCGACCCCCATGTCTTTTGCCTTGCAGCCCGCGCGTGCCGCGGGCACCGCCCAGCCCGTTTCCGCCGAAGAGCAGCGCGTGCGCGTGGATCTTGCCGCCGCCTACCGCCTGGCCGCGCGCGAGCTCTGGGATGACCTGATCTACACCCACATCTCCGCCACGGTGCCGGGCGAGCCCGACCACTTTCTGATCAACCCCTTCGGCTTTGCCTTCGACGAAATCCGCGCCAGCGACCTGGTCAAGATCAACGGCCGCGGCGAGGTCGTCGGCGAAACGGTGCATCCGGTCAATGTGACCGGCTTCGCGCTGCATGCCGCGGTGCATGCGGCACGCCCCGACGCGATGTGCGTGATGCACCTGCATAACACCGCCGGCATCGCGGTGTCGGCACAGGCCGCGGGGCTGCTGCCGCTGTCGCAGCACGCGATGCGCTTCCACGGCCGCATCGCCTATCACGACTACGAAGGGCTCGCCTTCACCCCGGCCGAAGGCACGCGCCTGACCGCGTCGCTCGGCGAGCATCCCGCCATGCTGCTGCGCAACCACGGCACGCTCACAGTGGGCCGCACCGTGGCCGAGGCCTATGTGCTGATGGCGACGCTGATCAAGGCGTGCGAGATCCAGATCGCCGCACAGGCGGGCGGCGCGCTGGTCCAGCCCGATGCCGCGGTGGCGCACAAGGCGTCGGAACAGCTCTACGACAACGGCGCGGTCGAGGGCGTGATGGAGTGGCCCGCGTTGCTGCGCAAACTGGATAGAATCGATCCCTCGTACCGGGACTGATCCCCGGCGACAAGATCAATCAAGCACAGGAGCATTGCATGCCGACTTTCCACGTAGAAATGTTTGAAGGCCGTACCATCGAGCAGAAGCGCAAGTTCGTCGAGGAAGTGACGCGCGTCAGCTGCGAAACCCTGGGCTGCTCGGCCTCGGCCGTCGACATCATCATCACCGACATCAAGCGCGAGAACTGGGCCACCGGCGGCGAGCTGTGGGCCGACAAGAAGTAGGACCCGACCCAGCTTCGCACCGGACACCATGCAGCACTTCGCCTCTGACAACTACGCCGGCTTCTGCCCGGAATCGCTGAAGTATTTCCTGGAAGCCAACGCCAGCGGCCACGAACAGGCTTACGGCGACGATACGTGGACCCAGAAGGTCTGCGACCGCATCCGCGACCTGTTCCAGACCGACTGCGAAGTGTTCTTCGTGTTCAACGGCACGGCGGCGAACTCGCTGGCGCTGTCGGCGCTGTGCCAGTCGTACCACTCGGTGATCTGCCACGAGCTGGCGCATATCGAGACCGACGAATGCGGCGGCCCGGAGTTTTTCTCGAACGGCTCCAAGCTGCTGACCGCGCCCGGCGCCGACGGCAAGCTCACGCCCGACGCGGTCGAGGCGCTGGTGACGCGCCGCTCGGATATCCACTATCCCAAGCCCAAGGTCGTGTCGCTGACGCAGTCGACCGAAGTCGGCACGGTCTACACGGTGGAAGAGGTGCGCGCGATTGCCGCCATCGCCAAGCGCCGCCAGCTGCGCGTGCATATGGACGGCGCGCGCTTTGCCAACGCGGTGGCGTCGCTGGGCGTGCATCCGTCCGAGATCACCTGGCGCGCCGGCGTCGACGTGCTGTGCTTCGGCGGCACCAAGAACGGCCTGCCAGTGGGCGAGGCGGTGGTGTTCTTCGACCGCCGCCTGGCCGAGGACTTTGCCTATCGCGTCAAGCAGGCCGGCCAGCTGGCGTCGAAAATGCGCTTTATCTCGGCGCCGTGGCTGGGTTTGCTCGAGAACGACGTATGGCTTGCCAACGCGCGCCATGCCAATGCGATGGCACAGCTGCTGCAGCAGCGCATCGCCGATATCCCGGGCGTGAGCATCATGTTCCCGACGCAGTCCAACGCCGTTTTCGCCGAGCTGCCGCTGCCGGCGATCGAGGCGCTGCGCGCGAAGGGCTGGCGCTTCTACACCTTTATCGGCGCCGGCGGCTGCCGCTTCATGTGCGCGTGGGACCTGCAGCCGCAGACGGTGGAGGCGCTCGCCGCCGACATGCGCGCGGCCTGCACCGCCTCAGCCTAGTAATCCCGCCAGATCCATACCTATAACGACGAGACCCCTTCAGGAGCCCCCAAATGCAATACCGATTCTGCCCGCAGTGCGGCGCGCCGCTGGAGGTGCTGCCGCTGTCCGGGCGCGAACGCCACGCCTGCGTGCAGCAGGACTGTGGCTTCGTGCACTGGAACAACCCGCTGCCGGTGCTGGCGGCGGTGGTGGAGTACCAGGACAAGCTGCTGCTGGCGCGCAATGCCGCCTGGCCGGAGAAGATGTTTGCGCTGGTGACGGGTTTCCTGGAGCGCGACGAGCCGCCCGAACTGGGCGTGGCGCGCGAGCTGAAGGAGGAGACCAACCTCGATACCGAGTCGGTGTCGCTGATCGGCGTCTACGAGTTCATGCGCAAGAACGAGCTGATCATCGCGTACCACGTCAAGGCGACCGGCACCATCGCGCTGTCGGAGGAACTGGCCGAGTACAAGCTGGTGGCGCCGGAAGACGTGCGCGTGTGGTCGGCCGGCACCGGCTTCGCGGTGGCCGACTGGCTGGCTGCGCGCGGCTACCCGGTGCGCTTCTTCGATCGCCAGACTGGCGAAGACATCCCGGATCCGCGGCACCCGCACGACTTCAGCCTGCTCGGGGCTTCGCTACAATACCGGTTGTAGACCAACCAAAGTCCCCGGACATCGAAGGAAGAGACGAATGGAGTTCCAGAAAGAAGTGGATGCGCGCGGCCTGAACTGCCCGCTGCCGATCCTGCGTACCAAGAAGGCACTGGCCGACATGGCCAGTGGCGACGTGCTCAAAGTGCTGGCGACCGATCCCGGCGCCACGCGCGATTTCCAGGCTTTTGCCAAGCAGACCGGCAATGAGCTGCTGTCGCACTCGGAAGTCGACAAGGTGTTCGTGTTCTACATGCGCCGCCGCTGACCCGCGCGCCGCAGGGTTGCCCAGACAGAAAAAGCCGCTCGAAAGCGGCTTTTTCTTCGACTGCGCGATACGCCGGGATCAGGCGGGACCCGTCAGGTGCTCGCGCGATTCCAGGTAGGCGCTGAACTCCTCGCCGACTTCCGGGTGCTTCAGCGCAAACTCCACGGTCGCCTTCAGGTAGCCCAGCTTGCTGCCGCAGTCATAGCGGCGGCCCTGGTAGCGATAGGCCAGTACCTGCTCCTGGCTTAGCAGGGACTGGATCCCGTCGGTCAGCTGGAACTCGCCGCCGGCACCCGGCTTCAGTTCGCGCAGGTGGTCGAAGATGCGTGGCGTCAGGATGTAGCGGCCGACCACGCCGAGGTTGGACGGCGCGTCTTCCGGCGCCGGCTTCTCGATGATGTTCGACACCTTGATCACGCCCGGTTCCCACTCGCGGCCCTCGATCACCCCGTACGAACGGCTCTGCTCCGGCGTGATTTCCTCGACGCCCAGCACCGAGCAGTTGTAGTGGTTGTAGGTATCCACCATCTGCTTCATCACCGGCGGGTTGCCGTCGATCAGGTCATCGGCCAGCATGACCGCGAACGGGGTGTCGCCGACCAGCTTGGCCGCGCACAGCACCGCATGGCCCAGGCCCAGCGCCTCGGGCTGGCGCACGTAGTAGCACTCCACGTTGGCGGGCTTGATCGAGCGCACCACGTCCAGCAGCGCCTGCTTGTTCTTGGCCTCGAGTTCCACCTCCAGTTCGAAGGCCTTGTCGAAATGGTCCTCGATGGCGCGCTTGGAGCGGCCGGTGACAAAGATCATCTCGGTAATGCCGGCGGCCATGGCTTCTTCCACCGCGTACTGGATCAGCGGCTTGTCCACCACCGGCAGCATTTCTTTCGGGCTGGCCTTGGTGGCTGGCAGGAAGCGGGTGCCCAGTCCCGCAACCGGGAAGACGGCCTTGGTGACGCGATTTTCCATATCTTGTGTACCTCTCGGATTCTGGTTCATAACCCTGCCAGCCATTGCCGGCGCCGTCTGTCCGGTTCCGTCCGACGAAGCGGACGGAATCACGGCCTGGCAGGGGCGTCCCGGCTGCCCGTTAGGCTGGCAGCCGTTGCAGCTGGCCCTGCAGCTTGGCCAGCGTCTGCTCGAAATCGGCGAGGCGCTGCGTCTCTTGCGCCACCACGGCGGGCGGTGCCTTCGCCACAAAGCTCTCGTTGGAGAGCTTAGCGCGGCACTTGCCGATTTCTCCACCGATGCGCTCGACTTCCTTCGACAGGCGCGCCCGCTCGGCGGCCACGTCGATCTCGATCTTCAGCAGCAGGTGGTTGCCCCCGGCGATGGCGACCGGCGCGCCGGCGCCTTCCGCCTGCAGGGACACTTCATCTTCGAAGACCTGAACCTCAGAAAGTTTCGCCAATGCCTGGATATGTGCGCTTGCCGCCTTCAGGAAGGCGCTGTCGCCCTCGGCGTAGAGCGGGATGCGCTGGGCCGGCGAGATGTTCATTTCGCCACGCAGGTTGCGGCACGCATCGATCACTTCCTTCAGGCGCGCGACCCATTGCTCGGCTTGCTCGTCGATCTTGGCGACGGCCGGCAGCGGGTAGGGCTGCAGCGCGATGGTCTCGGAGCCATCCCCCTTGGCGCGGCCAGCCAGCGGCGCAACCTTCTGCCACAGCTCTTCGGTGATGAAGGGGATGATCGGATGCGCCAGGCGCAGCACCGTCTCCAGCACGCGCAGCAGCGTGCGGCGGGTGGCGCGCTGCTGGGCGTCGGTGCCATTCTGGATCTGCACCTTGGCCAGTTCCAGGTACCAGTCGCAGTACTCGTCCCAGACGAACTTGTAGATCGCGTTGGCGATATTGTCGAAGCGGTACTCGGCGAAGCCCTTTTCGACGTCGGCCTCCACGCGCTGCAGCAGCGACACGATCCAGCGGTCGGCCTGCGAGAAGTCGAGGTAGCCGTCCGGGCCGCAGTCGTTGTTGCACGGGCCCATGCCGCAGTCATGGCCCTCGGTGTTCATCAGCACGAAGCGGGTCGCGTTCCACAGCTTGTTGCAGAAGTTGCGGTAGCCCTCGCAGCGGCCGGTGTCGAAGTTGATATTGCGGCCGAGCGTGGCCAGCGACGCGAAGGTGAAGCGCAGCGCGTCGGCGCCGAAGGCGGGAATGCCTTCAGGGAATTCCTTCTTCGTCTTCTTCTCGATCTTGGGCGCGTCCTTGGGACGGCGCAGGCCGGTGGTGCGCTTCTTCAGCAGCGTGTCGAGGTCGATGCCGTCGATCAGGTCCACCGGGTCGAGGGTGTTGCCCTCGGACTTGCTCATCTTCTTGCCTTCCGAATCGCGCACCAGGCCGTGCACATAGACGGTGTGGAAGGGCACCTTGCCGGTGAAGTGCTTGGTCATCATGACCATGCGCGCCACCCAGAAGAAGATGATGTCGTAGCCGGTGACCAGCACCGACGACGGCAGGAAGTGCTGCAGCTCGGGCGTTTCCTCGGGCCAGCCCAGCGAGGAGAACGGCACCAGCGCCGACGAGAACCAGGTGTCGAGCACGTCTTCCTCGCGGCGCAGCGCGCCGGTGCTGCCGGCGGCCCTGGCCTTGGCGACAGCTTCCTCTTCGGTGCGGGCGACGAAGCAGTTGCCGGCATCGTCATACCACGCCGGGATCTGGTGGCCCCACCAGAGTTGGCGCGAGATACACCAGTCCTGGATATTGCCCAGCCACTGGTTGTAGGTGCTGATCCAGTTCTCCGGCACCAGCTTGATCTCGCCGCTCTGCACGGCTTCGAGCGCCACCTCGGCGATCGAGCGGCCGGGGTAGAAGGTGCCTTCCGGCGCCGGCTTGCTCATCGCGACGAACCACTGGTCGGTCAGCATCGGCTCGATCGCGCTGCCGGTGCGCTCGCTGCGCGGGGTCATCAGCTTGTGCTTCTTGACCTCGACCAGCAGGCCGCGCTTGTCCAGGTCCTCGACGATGGCCCGGCGCGCGTCGAAGCGGTCCAGGCCGGCGTAGGCGGCCGGGGCGTCGGCAACGATTTTGGCGTCCAGCGTCAGGATCGACAGTTGCGGCAGGTCATGGCGCTGGCCGACGGCATAGTCATTGAAGTCATGGCCCGGGGTCACCTTGACCACGCCGGTGCCGAATTCGCGATCGACATATTCGTCGGCGATCACGGGGATCTGGCGGCCGGTCAGCGGCAGGTGCACGAACTTGCCGATCAGGTGCGCGTAGCGCTCATCTTCCGGGTGGACCATCACGGCTACGTCGCCGAGCATGGTTTCCGGGCGCGTAGTGGCCACGGTCAGGTCGGTCAGGCCGCCCTTGGAGTCAGCCTCGACCAGCGGATAGCGGATATGCCAGAGCGAGCCTTCTTCCTCGACGCTGTCGACTTCCAGGTCGGACACGGCGGTGCCCAGCACCGGGTCCCAGTTGACCAGGCGCTTGCCGCGGTAGATCAGGCCCTGCTCGTGCAGGCGCACGAAGACTTCGGTCACCGCCTGCGACATCTCCGGCGACATGGTGAAGTACTCGCGGCTCCAGTCGATCGACGCGCCCATGCGCCGCACCTGGCGGGTGATGGTCGAACCCGACTCTTCCTTCCAGGCCCACACCTTCTCGGTGAACTTCTCGCGGCCCAGGTCGTGGCGCGACACGCCTTCGCCTTCCAACTGGCGCTCCACCACGATCTGCGTGGCGATGCCGGCGTGGTCGGTGCCCGGCACCCACAGCGTATTGGCCCCTGCCATGCGCGCGTGACGCGTCAGCCCGTCCATGATGGTCTGGTTGAAGGCGTGGCCCATGTGCAGCGTGCCGGTCACATTGGGCGGCGGCAGCTGGATCGCAAAGTCCGGGCGGGCAGGGTCGAAGGTCGGCTTGGCGATGCCGCGCTTCTCCCACTCGGGGCCCCATTTCGCCTCGATGGCGGCGGGTTCGAAGCTCTTGGCAAGCGATTGGTCTTGGGCGGTCATGCTGGGATGTCGATGTTGGCGTCTGGGTGCGTCGCAGGGTTCAGCGCGGGGCTGCGGCCTGCGCCTGGCGGCCGGCGCCGGCCCGCGGGCCGGCCTTGCGCCAGTGAAACGCCAAATTATACGGGGGCAGGCCGGGCGGTGCCTATTTTGTGGACGGCGGGCCCGGCCGGCCAGAGGTTGCCGGCGCTGGTTCCCGGCTCGGGCCAAGATGGTTTTCGTCCAGCGGATGTGACGGATCGGGCAGGGCCGACCGGTATAATCGACGCCATTCCACAAGGCCCCTCCGATGTCCGACCTGCTTGCCAACCTGAACGCCGAACAACTAGCCGCCGTGACCCTGCCTGACGAGCCGGCGCTGATCCTGGCGGGCGCTGGCAGCGGAAAGACCCGCGTGCTGACCACGCGCATCGCCTGGCTGATCCAGAACGGGCATGTCTCGCCGGCCGGCATCCTGGCGGTGACCTTTACCAACAAGGCCGCCAAGGAAATGCAGACGCGCTTGTCCGCGATGCTGCCGATCAACACCCGCGGCATGTGGATCGGCACCTTCCACGGCCTGTGCAACCGCTTGCTGCGCGCGCATTTCCGCGACGCCGGGCTGCCCCAGACCTTTGCCATCCTGGACAGCCAGGACCAGCTCTCGGCAATCAAGCGGCTGCTCAAGTCGCTCAACGTCGACGACGAGAAGTACCCGGCCAAGAACCTGCAGTACTTCATCAACAACGCCAAGGAACAGGGCCTGCGCCCGGCCGATGTCGAGGCCAACGACGACTTCAACAAGCGCTTCGTCGACCTCTACGCCGCCTACGACACGCAGTGCCAGCGCGAGGGCGTGGTCGACTTTGCCGAGCTGCTGCTGCGCTGCTACGAGCTGCTGCGCTATAACGACGCGATCCGCCAGCACTACCAGCACCGCTTCCGCCATGTGCTGGTCGACGAGTTCCAGGACACCAACGTGCTGCAGTACCGGTGGCTCAAGCTGCTGGCCGGCCATGGCACGCAGAACCCGGCCGCGGTGTTTGCCGTAGGCGACGACGACCAGAGCATCTACGCCTTCCGCGGTGCCAACGTCGGCAATATGCGCGACTTCGAGCATGAATTCCGCGTGCGCCGGATGATCAAGCTGGAGCAGAACTACCGCTCGCACGGGCATATCCTGGATTCGGCCAACCACCTGATCTCGCACAACGCGCGCCGCCTGGGCAAGAACCTGCGCACCGACGCCGGCCATGGCGAGCTGGTGCGGGTGTTCCACGGCGGCTCGGATGGCCAGGAGGCCGCCTGGATCATCGACGAAATCCGCGACCAGATCGCGCAGGGCGCCAGCCGCGCCGAGATCGCGATCCTGTACCGCAGCAACGCGCAGTCGCGCGTGATCGAGCATGCGCTGTTTTCCGCCGGCATCCCGTACCGTGTGTACGGCGGCCTGCGCTTCTTCGAGCGCGCCGAAATCAAGCACGCGCTGGCTTACATGCAGTTGCTGGAGAACCCGCGCAACGATGCCGCCTTTGGCCGCGTGGTCAATTTCCCGGCGCGCGGCATCGGCGCGCGCTCGCTTGAAGTGCTGCAGGACATGGCGCGCCAGTACGACTGCGCGCTGGCCGAGGCGGTGGCCTACGTGCCCGGCGCGGCCGGCAGCAAGCTGGCGGCGTTCACGCGGCTGATCGAGCGGATGCGCGACGAGACCCGGCGCATGACACTGGCGGAGACCGTCGAGTACGTGATCAACACCAGCGGCCTGATCACCCACTACCAGGGCGAGAAGGAAGGCCAGGACCGCATCGAGAACTTGCAGGAACTGGTGACCGCGGCGCAGGCCTTCGTGGTCGAGGAGGGTTACGGGCTGGATGCGCTGGCCGCCGCGATTCCCGTGGACCGCGCCGCGCCGACCCCGACACTGGCCCAAGGCGACCAGTCACAACAGGTGCTGGATCCCGAGGCGCTGCCGGTGGTGATGACGCCGCTGGTCGCGTTCCTGACGCATGCCTCGCTGGAGGCTGGCGACAACCAGGCCCAGGCCGGCCAGGACGCGGTGCAGATGATGACCGTGCACGCGGCCAAGGGGCTGGAGTTCGACGTGGTGTTTATCACCGGGCTGGAGGAAGGGCTGTTCCCGCACGAGAACAGCATGATGGACCCGGACGGTCTGGAGGAAGAACGGCGGCTGATGTACGTGGCGATCACGCGCGCGCGCCAGCGGCTGTTCCTGTCGTTCGCGCAAAGCCGCATGCTGCACGGCCAGACGCGCTACCACGTGCGCTCGCGCTTCTTCGAGGAACTGCCCGAGGCCTCGCTCAAGTGGCTGACGCCGCCGGCGCAGAGCTACGGCGGCGTGCGCAAGCAGGAGCGGGACAACGCGTGGGGCAAGGACTGGTTCCGCAAGCCCGAAGACGTGCCCTACACCGGCACGCGCCCGACCGGCGGCATGGACAACGGCAATGGCTACGCGGATGCCAAGCGCGAGGCCGGCACCGGCTTCCGCGTGGGCCAGTCGGTGTTCCACAACAAGTTCGGCGAAGGCGTGATCACCGCGCTGGAGGGCGAGGGCGCCGATGCGCGCGCCAATATCAACTTCAAGCGCCACGGCGCCAAGTGGCTGGCGCTGTCGGTGGCGAAGCTGGACGCGATCGACTGACCGGTCCCGCTTCGCGGGCAGGCGCACCGCATTCAGGCGCCTCGGGTTGCGCCTCAGCCTGCTTCAGGGCAGGGCATGGCGCACCTCGCTGTCCTCCTGCTCGGGGCTGTCCACCGTCTGCAGAGGGTTGATAAACAGCGAAGCCAGCGCGCCCACGCCCAGCAGCGCTGCCGAGATCATGAAGGGCAGGTCATAGCTGCCGGTGCGCTCGATCAGGTAGCCGAACACCACCGGCGACACCATGCCGGCCAGGCCGAAGCCGGTGTTCATCATGCCGCCCGCGGTGCCGGCGTACTTGCCCGCGATGTCCAGCGGCAGGCTCCACAGCACGGCATTGGTCAGCTCCAGGAAGAAGAACGACAGCGACAGCAGGATCACGGCGTTGACGGCATCGGCCGTGGCGGTCATCGGCACGATAAACATCAGCGAGCCGGCCAGCCCCAGGAACAGGATCGCGCCGCGCGCCAGCCGCAGGTTGCCGGTGCGCCGGAAGATGCGGTCGGACAGCACGCCGCCAAGGGTGTCGCCCACCACGCCCGCCATCAGCGGCAGCGCCGTGAACAGCGCCAGCTGCTTCAGGTCGAAGCCGCGCGCTTCCTTCAGGTACGACGGCAGCCAGGTCAGGTAGACCCATAGCGACCAGCCGTAGCAGAAGTCGACGAAGGTCACCAGCCACATGCGCCGGAACAGCCGCCGCCAGGGCGTGGCCGCCTTGGCCGCCTGCTGGCATTCGCCGCGCTGGTAGCCGATTTCCTGCAGTTCCTGTGCGCTCACGCGGCTGTGCTGGTCGGGCGAATCCTTGAACACGAAGGCGTATAGCACGGTCCAGCCCAGGCTGACCGTACCCAGCACGATAAACGCTTCGCGCCAGCCGGCAGCTGCGACGATGGCCAGCACGACCGGCGGCGTGATCGCGCCGCCCAGCCGCGCAAAGCTGTGCGTGATGCCCTGCGCGAAGCCGCGCTCGGCCACCGGCATCCAGTAGGTGAAGGCGCGCGTCGCGGTCGGGAACGCGCCGCCTTCGCCGATACCGAGCGCAAAGCGCAGCACCACCAGCATCAGCACGCTGCCGGCGAAGCCGGTCAGCACCGTGGCCACGCCCCAGATCAGCGACAGCGCGATCAGCACCTTCTTGGGCCCGAACTTGTCCGACATCCAGCCGCCGAGGATCTGCATGGCGGCATAGGGATAGGCAAAGGCCGAGAACACCAGCCCCAGCTGCGACGAGGTCAGCCCCATTTCCTCACGGATCAGCGGGGCGGCGACCGAAATGTTGACGCGGTCGATATAGGCGATGAAATACATCAAACACATGACGCCCAGGATCATGTGCCGGGTCTTGAATCGTTGCTTCATACCACCTCCTTTGCGCGGTGCGTGCGCGTGGCGATAACGGGGCGGGCGGCCGGCGCTGGTCCATAGCCATGCGCCTTCGGCTCGCCGGGGGCGCGGCGTTTGGCCGCGCTGCCCCGTCCTTGAGCAAACTGTCTGGTGTTGAGTCGTGTATCGGTCGGCAGGCTCCTTCGCAAGGGTTGTGGAAAGGCAGGCGGGACGCTCAGGCGTGGTCCAGCAGCCTGAGCCGCTGCACCTTGCCCGACGGGCCGCGTGGCAGTTCGGCGATAAAGCGGAACTCCTTCGGCGTCTTGTAGCGGCCCAGCTCGCGCAAGCAGTGCGCGCGCAGCGCCGCGTCATCGCAGGGCGCCGCCTCGCGCATCACCACGTAGGCGACGATCTCCTGCCCGTAGGCGGGGTCCGGCACGCCCACTGCCGCGGCTTCGAGCACGGCCGGGTGGCGCAGCAAGGCCTCGTCGATCTCGCGCGGGGCGATGTTCTCGCCGCCCTTGATGATCAGTTCCTTGGCACGGCCGGTGATGTAGAAGTAGCCGTCGGCATCGCGGTAGCCGAGGTCGCCGGTGCGCAGCCAGCCATCGGCGGTGAAGCTCTCGAGCGTGATCTCCGGCGCCTTGTAGTAGCCCGCCATCACGTTCTCGCCCTGCAGCACGATCTCGCCGACCTCGCCGTCGGGCAGCGGCTGGCCGTCGCGCCCGAGCACGCGCGCCCGCGTGCCGGAGGGCCGGCCGATGCTGCCGATGCGCCGCCGCCGCGGATCGAGCGGATTGCTGAAGGCCGGCGCGGCGGTCTCGGTCATGCCCATGGTCTCGATCACGCCGATGCCGAAGCGCGCCTCGAAGGCGCGGTGGTGCTCGGGCGGCAGCGCGGCCGAGGCCGAGCGGCAAAAGCGCACGCCACCGGGCGCCTGGCCCTCGGGATCGTTCAGCAGGTAGGCGATGATGGTCGGCACCACGTTGAGCCAGGTGCAGCCATGGCGCGCAATGTCCTTCCAGAAGCCGCTGGCGGAGAAGCGCATCGGCATCACCACTGAGCCGCCGTGCACCAGGGGCGCGATCGCCGTCACGACCAGGCCGTTGATGTGGTACAGCGGCAGCGTCGCCAGCACGCGGTCGTCCGGGCCGAGGCAGTGCTCGCGGCTGACGTTGGCGCCGTTGGTCACCAGGTTGTGCTGGGTGAGCAGCACGCCCTTGGGCGTGCCGGTGGTGCCGGACGTGTACATCAGCAGCGCCGGGGCATGGGGCTGTGGTGGCGACAGCGGCGCTGTTGCTTCGCGCATGGCGGGCAATGGCGGCAGGCTGTCGCCGTCCGGCTTGGTGACGACCACCGGCACGTCCAGCCCGGCTTCGCACAGCGCCGCGCGGATGGCTGCTTCACCGTCGGGCCAGGTGAAAACCAGCCGCGTGTCCGAATGCGCGAGGATGTAGCGCAGCTGGGCCGGCTGGCACAGCAGGTTGATCGGATTGACGACCAGCCCGCAGGCCATGGTGCCGAGCAGCAGCCGCGCGGTCTGCTCGCCGTTGGGCAGGTACACCGACACCGTCTGGCCGCTGGCGAGGCCGGCTGCCGCATAGCGGCGGCGCAGCGTGTCGGCGTCGGCAGCCAGCGCGCTGAAGGTGAGTACGTTGCCGCTGTCCGGGGACAACAGGTACGGCTTGTCGGGCCATTGCGCGGCACGCGTGGCCAGCAGCCCGGCCAGGGTGTCGACTCGGGGATCGGTGCGCGCGTTCATTTGCCGACCCTCGCGAAGTAGTCGCCCAGTAGCTCGGCTTCATCGGGCACGCGCTCGGCAATCGGCACGGCGATGCGGGTGATGTTGAGGTACTGGCGCCAGCCGAGGTTGTCCGAGAAGTTGTTGCCGCCCCAGGTGCCGCAGCCCATCGACAGCGAGAACGGCAGGCCGTTGTCGAAATTGCCGCCGGTGGCGAAGCAGTGAGCCTGGTTGACGATCACGCGCGCGACCGGCAAGTCCTGCCCCAGCTGCAAGGCCTGGCGCGGATTGGACGAATGCAGGCCGACCGAATGCCCGGCGCCCATATAGGCATAGAGGCGCGCCACGCATGCGACTGCCGCGGCAAAGTCGGCGGCGCGGTAGAGCGTCAGCACGGGCGAGAGCTTTTCGCCGGAGAAGGGATAGTCGCTGCCGACTCCGGTTTCCTCGACCAGCAACATGGTTGGCTGCAGCGCGCGCACGCGCTCCAGCCCGGCGAGTTCGGCGATGCGCGTCGCGCTCTGCCCGGTGAAGGCTCCGGCCAGCTTGCCGTCGCGCCACATCAGCGCCTGCAGCCGCGCCTTTTCCGTGGCCGTGAGCAACACGCCGCCGACTGCGGCAAGCGCTTCGAGCATGGGCGTGTAGATGACGTCGAGCACGACCAGGCTGTTCTCGGACGAACAGCTGGTGGCGTTGTCAAAGGTCTTGGAGCGCACGATCCTGGCCGCGGCGTCGGCCGGCGCGGCGCTCGCGTCGATGACCGAGGCCACATTGCCGGCGCCCACGCCGAAGGCCGGCGTGCCGCAGGTGTAGGCCATGCGCACGTTGGCCTGCGAGCCGGTCGCGACCACCAGGTCGGCCTGGCGCATCAGCGCCGCGGTGGCGGCCTTGGAGACCGGTGCCGGCAGCATCTGCACGAGGTTGGCGGGCAGGCCGGCGCGGGCGAACTCGGCATGGATGAACGACAGCAGCAGCTCGCACGTGCCCTGGCCCTTGGGCGACGGCGCCACGACCACGCTGTTGCCGCACTTGAGTGCGTTGATGATCTTGTTGGCGGGCGTGGCTGCGGGATTCGTCGACGGCGTGATGGCCGCGACCACGCCTACCGGCCGCGCGATCTCCGTGATGCCTGACGCGGCATCCTGCGCGATCACGCCCACGGTCTTGCGGCCATGCAGGTCGCGCAGCAGCCCCAGCGTCTTGCGGTGGTTCTTGCGCAGCTTGTCGTCGATGTTGCCCAGCCCGGTGTCGGCTACGGCACGCTCGGCCAGCGCGCGGTTGCGCGCGGGCTCCATGATGGCCCACGCCGCGGCGGCGACGGCTGTGTCAACGGTGGCCTGGTCGGCACGCGCGAACTCGCGCTGCGCTTGCCGCGCCCTGGCCACGATCGCTGTGACGGCTTCGGCTGCCTGGTCGGGCAGTGAGGCCTGCGGTAGGGGCAAATCGGAATTGTTGGACTGCCGGGGATGCAGTAATTGCACACTCATGGATCGACTCCGCGGTTTGGACGGGTGGGGTCGTCGCGGCTGCTGTGTCGTGCACTTCGCGGCAGGTGAGCCGCGGTGCGTCGCGGTGAGTAGCAGGTTTGGCCGGCCCCGCATCGAATCTAGTGAAGCTGGCCGGACAGTCAGTCCCAATTTGTGCGCTTTCGCGAGCGCGCAGCGGGCGTGCGAAGGAGTTATCAGTTTTCGGGACGCGCAGGCGTCCCGGAATCTTCTAAATTCAATCCATGAGCAATCATTCGAACGCCGCCGCGGTGCGCGCTTTCCGCATTCTCGAGATCCTGTCCGCTGCCGATGCACCCATGTCGCTGTCGGCCATCGTGCAGGCCATCGGGCTGCCCAAGCAGACCGTGCACCGCCTTCTCAAGCAGCTGGAAAGCACCTGGCTGGTGTCGCGCACGGCCGGCAACCGCCATTACGAGTGCTCGTCGCGGGTGCGCCAGCTCGCTGTCAACGTGCTGATGCAGGCCGGGCCCGCAGCCGCGCGGCACGCGATCCTTCAGCAACTGGTCGACAAGGTCGGGGAGACCTGCAACCTGACCATGCTGTCGGGCGACGACGTGGTGTACCTGGACCGGGTGGAAACACAATGGCCGCTGCGCATGCACCTGCAGCCGGGGTCGCGGGTGCCGCTGCACTGCAGCGCCAGCGGCAAGCTGTTGCTGGCGTTCCTGCCCAGCGCGCAGCGCGAGCGCCTGGTGGCCAGCCTGCCGTTGCGCGCGCACTCCGCGCACACCATCACCAATGCCGAGGCGCTGCACGCGGAGTTGTCCGAGACGCGGCGGCGGCGCCTGGGCGTCAATAATCAGGAAAACCTGGAAGGGATGATTGCGGTCGCGGTGCCGGTGATGCGTGACCGCAACCGTGCCTGCGCGGCGATTGCCGTGCAGGTGCCGCTGGCGCGCATGTCGATGGACCAGCTGATGACGTTTGTGCCGGACCTGCGCCAGGCGGCAGAAGCGATGGTGAAGACGTTCAGTGAATAGGGGGCGGCGCGAAAGGGAATCACGTGCCGCTGGTTTGCTCCCTCTCCCGCTTGCGGGAGAGGGAGCACACACTCAGCGAGTGGGAGGCTCTCAGGCGCCCGGCGCCATCGGCGCCGAAGGTTCGACCCCCGGCGGCGTCACGTTGAAGCAGCCGCGGTAGGTAGCGTAAAACGAGCAGTACAGGATCGCCAGCATCAGCAGCGAATACGGTGTGACCAGGAACGACAACACCGTCTCCGCTCCAAACGCGCTGAACACCGCCTCCAGCAAGAACGGAATCGCCACCAGCAGCATCGCGAACAGCACGGCATAGGTGAAGAACGCCCCGCGATTGCGCCAGCACGCAGTCCAGCTGAAGAACAGCGCCTTGACCGGCGGCACGCCGTGCCAGGCGGCCAGCAACGGCGCGAACCAGAACATCATCGCGATCGGCGTGTACAGCAGCGCGCCGATCATCATCGCGTAGTAGAGCTGGCGCACGGCCTCGGCCGACGGCGCCTCGTCCTTCAGCACGATCGGCACCAGCGCGCTCATGTCCACCACCGAGCCCGCGACCAGGCCCAGCACGAACACCAGCCCGGCATAGATGCCACCCAGCACCAGCAGGTTGCGCGTGGCTTCCTTGCCGTTGGTGCGAAAGCCCGCCAGCAGCACGGTTGGCATCACGCGCTTGTTCTGGATCACGTCGCGGCACGCGGTCATCACGCCGACCGACAGGCCGGGCGTGAACACCAGCAGCGCGATGATGCCGATCAGCGGCACCACGATCGCCAGTTGCGCGGCGATCAGGTAGACGAACAGCAGCATCAGGAACGTGAGCGGATTCTTGCGGAACAGCCAGATGCCCTGGCGGAACCAGACGTAGCCTTCCTTGGCAGGGACTTCCAGTAATTGCATTGATCAGATCCAGGGGAGCGGGGCGTGCGCGGGGTTCGCGTCCAGGCGCCGGCGCAGGATACGTTCGAAATGGGTCGGATCGTGCGGCTGCAGCATGTCGGCCTCGCGCGGCAGGTAGAAGTCCCACAGTCGCGATACCCAGAAGCGCAGCGCACCCGCGCGCAGCATGTCCTGCCAGTGCGCGGCCTCGGTGCCGGTCAGCGGCCTGACCGCATGATAAGCCCGCAGCAGCGCCTGCGCGCGCTCGTGGTCGAGTTCGCCGCTGGCCAGGTCGATGCACCAGTCGTTGACCGTGACCGCCAGGTCGAACAGCCACTTGTCGTTGCCGGCGAAGTAGAAGTCGAAGAAGCCGCCCAGCCGGTGGCGCCCGCTGCCGTCCTCTTCGAACAGCACGTTGTCGCGGAACAGGTCGCAGTGGCAGGGGCCTTCGCCCAGGCCGGCGTAGTCCGCGCTGGCGAAGAACGCGGCCTGGTGGGCGATCTCCTGCTGCAGCAGCGCGCGCTGGCCGGCATCGAGGAAGGGCAGGATCTCGGCTTCCGTCTTCTGCCACCACGGCAGGCTGCGCAGGTTGGGCTGGCGGCGCGGGTAGTCCTGGCCGGCCAGGTGCATGCGCGCCAGCATGTCGCCCACTTCGGCGCAGTGCTGCGCGTCGGGCGCCAGCTGCGATGCCCCGGGCAGCCGCGTGACGATGGTGGCGGGCTTGCCCTTGAGCGGGCGCAGGATCTCGCCGTCGCGCGCCGGGATCGGCGCCGGCACGCGGATGCCGCTTTCGGCCAGGTGCGCCATCAGGTGCAGGTAGTAGGGCAGCTGCGCGAACGTCAGGCGCTCGAAGATGGTCAGCACGTACTGGCGCGTCTGGCCCTCGTGCTCCATGGTGAGGAAGAAATTGCTGTTCTCGATGCCAGTGGCGATGCCGCGCAGTTCGCGCACTTCGCCAAGGTCGAAATCCAGCAGCCAGCGGGCGATCTCGTCCTGCGAGACCGTGGTGAATACGGCCATACTCGTTGTGTGAAGCAAATCGGAAAGCGGCGGAGGCAGTTGCGGACAAAACGCGGTCCGCCGCCGCGGCATGACTGCCGGAGGGCCGGCGCGGCCTGGCTCTACGCCAGGCCGTGGGTAAGGGGGTTCAGAACTTCAGGTTGACCGACGGCACGCGGTTGACGTCGTGCTCGCGGATCCTGGGCGAGCTGTCTTCCGGCTTGCTCATCTCATACTTGGTGCCGAAACCCGATTGGACCTGGATATCGGTGGCCCGGCCCTTGTTGCGGTACTCGCGTACCTGCGTGCCGTCGCGCTCGTTGAGCTGGAAGCTCGGCTGGCGCGGCTGGTTCAGCTGCGACTTGGCCGCCGGGGCGATCGGCTGGTTGTTGATCTGGTTCAGCTCCTGCTGGGTCAGCGCGTTGCTTTGCTGACTTTCCTGGGCCAGCGCCAGGCCGGGGGCGGCCAGCGCCAGCGCGGCGGCCGCGATGGCGGCGATCCGGGCCAGGGACAGCCTGGCAGGTTCAGGTTCGTCAGCCACGGCGACGAACCGGTTGGACCGGACGGGTGAAGGGGAGGTCATCAGGTGCTCCTGTGCAGCGCTGTGGCGTATCGGGCGCGCAGCGCCGCGGCATGCGGCAGTTTGACTGGCGGTGGGTCTGCGCCCCGGCGGCGCCGGGACTGGCAGACGGACAAGTTCCATTCTAGCAATTCCTGCCGTGCGCAGGCCGCCGCCGTGCCCCGTGGGGCACCTGCGCAACGGCGCGGTGTGCCGGGAACGCGCCTTGCGGCAGGGCGTCGCGCGCCGCGTCCGGCCCGCCGGCCTTACAGGTAGAACATTTCTTCCTTGGGCGGAATCGGCTTGTCGCCGCCGCGGCGCTCGTAGTAGTCGTAGACCGCTTCCAGCACTTCATGCGGTTCGTCCACGATCTTCATCAGGTCCAGGTCGTGCTCGGCGATCAGGCCCATCGGCAGCAGCGTGAAGCGGAACCAGTCGAGCAGGCCCTTCCAGAAACGGCTGCCGAACATGATCACCGGCACCGAGCGCGACTTGCCGGTCTGCACCAGCGTCAGCACCTCGGCCAGCTCGTCGAGCGTGCCGAAGCCGCCCGGCATCACGATAAAGGCGTCCGAGTTCTTGACGAAGGTGACCTTGCGCGTAAAGAAGTGGCGGAAGCGCATGGCAATGTCCTGGTACGGATTGCCCTGCTGCTCGTGCGGCAGTTCGATGTTCAGGCCCACGCTGGCGGATTTGCCGGCATGCGCGCCCTTGTTGGCCGCTTCCATGATGCCCGGGCCGCCGCCCGAGATCACGGCAAAGCCGGCATCCGAGAACAGCCGCGCGATCTCGATGGTGCGCTGGTAGTACGGCGAATCCTCGCGCAGGCGCGCGCTGCCGTAGATCGACACGGCCGGGCGGATCTCGGAGAGGTACTCGGTCGCCTCGATGAACTCTGCCATAATCGTGAACATTTGCCACGAAGCGCGCGCCTTCTTTGCGGTAGCGCGGTCTTCGTCGGCCAGCGCACGCAGGCTGGGAATCATCTTGCGCGGATTGGCACGCGCGGCCGCCGCGGCGGCTTTTTCAGCCGCCACTTCGGGCGGATGGCCCGCGGCGGCGGCATCGGCTGCGGCGGCTATGGCCGCGGCGTGTTCGGAAGCAGCCTCCGGCGGGGGTTGTACGGTATCGCCGGAGATATCGGAAACATCCGGATCAGCAAGGGGGGCGGTCGAAGCACCGCCTGCAGCGGCACCAGTCAATTTTGAGTCCATGGGAATGTCGGATAGTCCAAAAACACTCTTGCTCGTCGATGGATCGAGCTATTTGTATCGCGCTTATCACGCTCTGCCGGACCTGAGGAATGGAGAGGGTCTGCCCACAGGGGCAATCTACGGCATGATCAACATGCTGCGCAAGCTGCGCAACGATTACCCGGCAGAGTATAGCGCCTGCGTATTCGACGCAAAGGGCAAGACCTTCCGCGACGATATGTATCCGGCCTACAAGGAACACCGCCCGTCCATGCCGGAAGACCTGGCGCGCCAGATCGAGCCGATCCACGAAGCCGTGCGCGCGCTGGGCTGGCCGATCGTGGTGGTGGACGGTGTCGAGGCCGACGACGTGATCGGCACGCTGTCGCGCCAGGCCGCCGAGCAGGGCGTGCGCACGGTGGTGTCCACCGGCGACAAGGACCTGGCGCAGCTGGTCAACGACCAGGTCACGCTGGTCAACACCATGAGCGGCGAGGTGCTCGATCCCCCCGGCGTGGTGGCCAAGTTCGGCGTGCCGCCCGAGCGCATCATCGACTACCTGTCGCTGATCGGCGATGCGGTCGACAACGTGCCGGGCGTGCCCAAGGTCGGCCCCAAGACCGCGGTCAAATGGCTGGCCGAGCATGGCTCGCTCGACGCCGTGATGGCCTCCGCGCCCGGCATCAAGGGCGTGGTCGGCGAGAACCTGCGCAATACGCTGGAGTGGCTGCCGATGGCGCGCAAGCTGGTCACGGTCAAGACCGACTGCGACCTGAGCGCGGCGGTGGCGGACTTCCACGCGCTGCGCGAAACCGGCGAGGACAAGGAAAAGCTGGTGGCGTTCTTCTCGCGCTACGGCTTCAAGAGCTGGCTGCGCGAAGCGACCGGCGAGAGCCTGCCCGATGCGCGCGCCCAGGCGCGCGCCCGCGCGGCCGCGGCGCCGGCGCAAGGCGGCCTGTTCGATGCGCCGGCAGCCCCGGCCGGCAGCGAAGCGCAGCAGCCCGAGGAAGCCGCGCCCACGGAGATCCGCTACGAGACCGTCACCACCCAAGGCATGCTCGAGGACTGGATGCGCCGCATCGAAGCCGTGCCGCTGGTGGCGATCGATACCGAGACCACCTCGCTGGACCCGATGCAGGCGCAGCTGGTGGGCATCTCGCTGTCGGCCGAGCCGGGCGTGGCCTGTTATATCCCCGTGGCGCACCGCGGCCCGGACGTGGCCGGGCCGCCCGACCACGGCCAGCTCTCGCGCGAGTTCGTGCTGGAGCGCATGCGCGCATGGCTCGAGGATGCCAGCCGCCCCAAGCTGGGCCAGAACCTCAAGTACGACATCCATGTCTTCGCCAACCACGGCGTGACGCTGCGCGGCGTGCTCCACGACACCATGCTGCAGAGCTACGTGCTGGCCTCGCACCGCAACCACGGCATGGACAGCCTGGCCGAGCGCCTGCTCAACCTGAAGACCATTACCTATGAAGAGGTGTGCGGCAAAGGCGCGGGCCAGATCTGCTTTGACCAGATCGACCTGGCGCGCGCCACCGAGTACGCCGCCGAAGATGCCGATGTAACGCTGCGCCTGCACCGCAAGATGTTCCCGCAGGTCGAGGCCGCGGCCGGCCTGCGCCACGTGTATGGAGAGATCGAGATGCCGGTCTCGGTGGTGCTGCAGAAGATCGAGCGCAACGGCGTGCTGATCGACGCCGAGCGCCTGGCCGCGCAGAGCGCCGAGCTGGGCCAGCGCATGCTGGCGCTGGAGCAGTCCGCCTACGAGGCCGCGGGCCAGCCGTTCAACCTGGGCTCGCCCAAGCAGATCGGCGAGATCCTGTTCAGCCAGATGAAGCTGCCGGTGGTGAAGAAGACCGCCAGCGGCGCGCCTTCGACCGACGAAGAGGTGCTGCAGAAGCTGGCCGAGGACTACCCGCTGCCCAAACTGCTGCTGGACTATCGCGGCCTGTCCAAGCTCAAGTCCACCTATACCGACAAGCTGCCCAGGATGGTCAACGCGCGCACCGGGCGCGTCCACACCAGCTACGGCCAGGCCACCGCGGTGACGGGCCGGCTGGCGTCGACCGAGCCCAACCTGCAGAACATCCCGGTGCGCACCGAGGAAGGCCGCCGCATCCGCGAAGCCTTTATCGCCGAGCCGGGCAGCGTGATCGTGTCGGCCGACTACTCGCAGATCGAGCTGCGCATCATGGCCCATATCTCGGGCGACGAGAACCTGCTGCGCGCCTTTGCCAACGGCGAGGACATCCACCGTGCCACCGCCGCCGAGATCTTCGGCGTGGAGCGCGACGCGGTCAGCAGCGAGCAGCGCCGCTATGCCAAGGTGATCAACTTCGGGCTGATCTACGGCATGAGCGCGTTCGGGCTGGCCAGCAACCTGGGGATCGAGCGTGAGGCCGCCAAGCACTATATCGACCGCTACTTCATGCGCTACCCCGGCGTGGCCCACTACATGGAAGAAACCCGGCAGACCGCGCGCGACCAGGGCTATGTCGAGACCGTGTTCGGCCGCCGGCTGTGGCTGCCCGACATCAAGGGGGGCAGCGGCCCGCGCCGCCAGGCCGCCGAGCGCGCCGCCATCAACGCGCCGATGCAGGGCACCGCCGCCGACCTGATCAAGCTGTCGATGATCGCAGTGCAGGGATGGCTGGAGCGTGACGGCTTGCAGACGCGCCAGATCATGCAGGTCCACGATGAACTGGTGCTGGAAGTGCCGGAGCACGAACTGGAGCTGGTCAAGGTGCGGCTGCCCGAACTGATGTGCACGGTGGCGGAGTTGCGCGTGCCGCTGGTGGCCGAGGTCGGCAGCGGCGCGAACTGGGAGGAAGCGCACTGAAGGCCACCCGGGCCACCTGCCTCCTGCCTGGCGGTATCGAATGTAGCGACTGCTGAGTCGGGCTTTGCGGCTTGCAAGGCATGCTGCGATGCAGCAGACTGTGGAAATGCCTCAGGCAAAGATTTCACAAAACGCATCGGGTAGACCATGACAGAAGCAAAGGCGCACCGCATCGTTGTTGTCGGCGGCGGGGCAGGAGGGCTGGAACTGGTAACCAGGCTGGGCGACAAGCTCGGCCGCAAGGGCGCGGCGCAGGTGGTGCTGGTGGACCGCCTGCCGACCCATATCTGGAAACCGCTGCTGCATGAAGTGGCTGCCGGCAGCATGGATCCCAACACGCACCAGCTGGAATATGCAGCGCAGGCGCGCTGGCATCATTTCGAGTTCCAGCAGGGCGAGCTGACCGGCATCGACCGCACCCGCAAGACCATTGCGGTCTCGGCCTGCTTCGACCAGGACGGCGCCGAGCTGCTGCCGGCGCGCGAATTGCCTTATGACACGCTGGTGCTGGCGATCGGCTGCGTCACCCATTTCTTCGGCGTGCCCGGCGCGGCCGAGAACGCCATCGCGCTCGACACCGTGGCGCAGGCCGAACGCTTCCGCAAGCGGCTGATCGCGGCCTGCGTGCGCGCCCAGAACGGGCGCGGGCGCATGGGCGAGGACGGCCGTCCGCGCGTGGACGTGGCCATCATCGGCGCCGGTGCCACCGGCGTCGAGCTGTCGGCCGAACTGCGCAACACCGCCCACGTGCTCAGCGCCTACGGCCTGCACCGGCTCGACCCGCGCCGCGACGTGCGCATCCACGTGATCGAGGCTGGCCCGCGCATCCTGCCGGCGCTGTCCGAACGGGTGTCGGCCGAGACCGCCAAGCTGCTCCACAAGCTCGATGTCAGCGTATTTACCAGCGAGCGCGTCACCGAGGTCACGCCGCAGGCCGTGCTGACCGCCAGCGGCAAGCATATCGATGCCGACCTGACGGTGTGGGCGGCCGGCATCACCGCGCCGCAGGTACTGGCCAACCTGGACCTGCCGGTCAGCCGCCAGGGCCAGATCGTGGTCGGCCCGACGCTGCAGAGCGAGGGCGACCCTGATATCTTTGCCTTCGGCGACTGCGCCAGCTGCCCGTGGCCGGAAAAGCAGACGAGCGTGCCGCCGCGCGCGCAGGCGGCGCACCAGCAGGCCACCTTCCTCTATGAGGCGCTGCGCGCGCGGCTGGACGGGCGGCCACTGCCGAAGTTCGGGTTCAAGGACTTCGGCTCGCTGGTGTCGCTCGGGCATTTCAGCGCGGTGGGCAGCCTGATGGGCGGGCTGATCGGCGGCTCGATGTTTATCGAAGGGCTGATGGCGCGCTTCATGTACACCTCGCTGTACCGGATGCACATCATGGCGTTGCATGGCGCCGTGGGCATGGCGCTGGATACGGTATCTCACTGGCTGCGCAGCAAGACCAGCCCCCGGGTCAAGCTGCACTAAGGCGATCGCGCCCCTTGCGCATCCGGCTTGCCACCATGGCAGCCGGGTGTGCGCCCGGTGCCATGTTTTCTCCATGTCTGCTTAAAATCGGCGGCTGGCGCCGCACATCGGCCCAGCCACCAACGATCCTTGGAGACACGCATGCTCAAACCGGAAGTGGAAAGCCTCGTCCCCGGCCAGACGTTCGACCGCCGCGGGTTTGTCAAGACGGCGCTGGGTTCCGCCTTTGCGGCGGCCGCGTTGCCGGTGATGGCGCAGCAGGCCATCAAGACCGACTTTGCCGGGCTCACCGCCGGTGAGGTCACGATCCCGTCGGGCGGCTTCAACATGCCCGCCTACCGCGCCCAGCCTGAAGGCAAGAAGAACCTGCCGGTGGTGCTGGTGGTCAGCGAAGTCTTCGGTGTGCACGAACATATTGCCGATGTATGCCGGCGCTTCGCCAAGCTCGGCTACCTGGCGATTGCGCCTGAGCTGTTCGCCCGGCAGGGCGATCCGCAGAGCTTCGGCACCGTCCAGGAGCTGCTGCGCGAGGTCGTTGGCAAGGTGCCGGACGCGCAAGTCATGGGTGACCTGGATGCGGCAGTGGCATGGGCCGGCGCCAACGACGGCGATGCCTCCCGGCTGGCGATCACCGGTTTCTGCTGGGGCGGGCGCATCACCTGGCTCTACGCCGCGCACAGCAAGCGGCTCAAGGCCGCGGTGGCCTGGTATGGGCAGCTGGTCGGCGTGCCCGACCCGCTCAAGCCGAAGAACCCCATCGATATCGCCGGCCAGCTGAATGCGCCGGTGCTGGGTCTGTACGGCGGCAAGGACACCGGCATCACGCACGAGCATGTGGAGAAGATGAAGGCCGCGCTGGCAGCTTCGCCCAATGCCAATGCCAAGGCGTCGCGCTTTATCGTCTACCCCGAGTCCGGCCATGCCTTCCATGCCGACTACCGGCCCAGTTACCGCGAGGCGGATGCGAAGGACGGCTGGCAGAAGTGCCTGGCCTGGCTGAAGCAGCGCGGCGTGGCCTGACTCGCCCCGGCCTGTCCCAGGGCCCTCCGGCCAATCGCAGGATTGCAAAGTCCCGGCGGATACGTACAATGCGGCCTTTGAGTAATTGCAACATTGTTGCGTTAGCCGCCCGGCGCAATGCGGGCGGAACGGCGGGGCCGCGGCACCGTCACCCCGGGAGCCCATCATCCATTCGACGCTTTTGTACATCCTGCTTGCCGCCACGATCTCGGGCGTGGGCAGCATCTTCGGGGCGGCGCTGCTGTCGCTGACGGTGGCGTCCCGCGTGGTCGAGCGCATGGTGAGCTTTTCGGTAGGCGTGCTGCTGGCCACGGCGCTGCTGCATTCGCTGCCGGAGGCGTTCGAGTCCGGCGCCGACCCGCGCGCGCTGTTCGGCACGCTGTTGGCCGGGCTGCTGGGCTTCTTCCTGCTGGAAAAGATCTCGCTGCTGCGCCACTCGCACCACCACGAGGGCGACGGGCACCACCACCATCACGGCCATGACCGCGAGGAAGCAGGCCGCAGCGGCCTGACCATCCTGGTCGGCGACACCTTCCACAACTTTGCCGACGGCATCGTGATCGCGGCGGCCTTCCTGGCCGACCCGCATATCGGCGTGGTTACCGCGCTGGCAATCGCGGCGCACGAAATCCCCCAGGAAGTGGGTGACTTTATCGTGCTGCTGAATGCCGGCTTCTCCAAGGCGCGCGCCTTCGCCTTCAACCTGCTGTCGAGCCTGGCGGCGATCGCCGGCGGCGTGGTCGGGTATTTCCTGCTCGACCAGCTGAGCGGCTGGATCCCTTACGTGCTGGTGATCGCGGCCAGCAGCTTCGTCTATATCGCCGTCAGCGATCTGATGCCGCAAATGCAGCGCAAGCCGCGCTGGCGCGAGTCGGCGATCCAGGTGGTGCTGGTGGCCGCGGGTATCTCGGCGATCGTCTTCATCACCAACGGCGTGCACGAGCGGCACAGCCACGGGCACGGCCAGGCCGCGCCCGTGGCCACATCCCACTAGGTTCAGGCGGCGCCGGTGGCGACCGGCCGCGCCGGGTCGCTGCACCATTCGCTCCACGAACCGGGGTAGAGCGCCGCGCCGCCCAGGCCCGCCGCTTCCAGCGCCAGCAGGTTGTGGCAGGCCGTGACGCCTGAGCCGCACTGCATCACCGCCTGCGCCGGCGCACGCTCGCCGAGCACGGCGCCGAATTCCGCGCGCAGCGCCTCGGCCGGCTTGAAGCGGCCGTCGGCCTGCAGGTTGTCCTTGAAGAATCGGTTGACGGCGCCGGGGATATGGCCGCCGACCGGATCCAGCGTCTCGTTCTCGCCGCGGAAGCGGTCGGGCGCGCGCGCATCCACCACCAGCAGCGCGGCGCGGCCCAGGTTGTCGACCAGCGCGGCCGCATCGACGGTCGGCACCAGCGACTCGCGGCGCGTGATCTTGCCGGGGAATTCCGGCTCCGGCGTGGCCTCGTGCTCCAGCGGCAGGCCGGCCTTGACCCAGGCATCCTTGCCGCCATCGAGCACGGCCACGGCATCGTGGCCGATCCAGCGCAGCAACCACCACAGGCGCGCGGCGTACATGCCGCCCTGCGCATCGTAGGCCACCACCGGGGTATCGTCGTCGATGCCCAGCGCCTGCAGGCGCGCGACGAAGTCATCGGCGTCGGGCAGCGGGTGGCGCCCGTTGCGGCCGGTCTTGGGGCCGGACAGTTCGTTGTCCAGGTGCAGGTAGAAGGCGCCGGGCAGGTGGCCGACGTGATAGGCCTCGCGGCCGGCGGCCGGGTTGGCCAGGTCAAAGCTGCAGTCGATCATGACGCAGCGGCCGGGGCCGGCCAGCAACGATTGCAGCGCGGTGACGGAAATCAGCGGTTTCTGCATGGGAATCCTGTAGCGATCGATGGACGGGCAGGGTGGGATCAAAGGGATGCTACACCTCGGGATGCACTTCCGCCTCGGCCGACTTGACTGGCGTGGCGGGCGTGGGTTTGGCACTGGTGCCTTCACGCGCGCGCATCAGCGTGGTGGCGATGCCACTGGCGACGATCAGCGCCATGCCCAGCCACGACAGCCAGTTGAGCTTGTCGGACCAGATCAGCATGCCCCACACGCTGGAGAACACGATGCCAGCGTACTGCAGGTTGGCCGTCAGCAGCGTGTTGCCGCGTTTGTAGGCGCGCGTCATCGCGGTCTGGCCGAGCGTGGCCAGTATGCCGATGGTCAGCAGCAGGCCCACGCCGTACCAGGTATGCGTGCTGGTGCCCCCCAGCAGCATCCACACCAGGCCGGCTACCATGCCCACCAGCGAGAAATAGAACACGATGCGGCCCTCGGGCTCGCCCAGCTGGCCGAGCTGGCGCACCTCGACATAGGCCAGTGCGGTGAACACGCCCGAGATCAGCCCGACCAGGCCACCGGTGAGCTGGTCCTTGCCGACCGAGGGCTGCAGCAGGCAGATCACGCCGGCGAAGGACATCAGGATCGCCACCACCAGGCGCCGGTCGGCGGTGCCGCCGGTGCCGGCCAGCGTCGCGCTCGCGCCCAGGATCAGCGCCATCCACACCGGCGACATGTAGTTCAGCGTCATCGCTGTGGCCAGCGGAAGCAGCGAGATCGAGGTGAACCACAGCATCAGCGAGGTCACGCCGAACACGCTGCGCTTGATATGCGACAGCATGTGCGGCGTGCGCACCGAGACGCCGCGCGAGGACAGCAGCACCCATATGATCACGACGCTGATCAGGCCGCGGTAGAAGACGATCTCGCCCGTGGTGTAGAGGTCGGATGCCAGCTTGACGCCCACCCCCATCAACGAAAAGGCGAAGGCGGCGAGCAGCATCCAGAGCGATTGCATGGCGAGGGCTTGGTGAAGCGAAAGGTGCGTAAGAAGAGAGGTACTGCGCGCGAGCGGGGCTTCATCGCGGCCCCGCGCCGCGGAACGAACTGGTGCGGCAGCATGCGCTGGCCGTCGTCGGACGATGATTCTAGCAGCGCACATCGGCCCGCAATGCAAAACGGACCGCAGGCGCGGTCCGTCGTTGCGTGCGCCGTGCGGTTATCGCACTAGCCCGCGTACGCCATGGCGCGGCGGTACCACTCGTGGAAGTGCTGCATGCCATCTTCCATCGGCGACTGGTACGGGCCGACCTCGCTGGTGCCCCGCTTGAGCAGCGCCAGCCGCCCGGCGTCCATGCGCTCGGCGATCTCATCGTCCTCGACGCAGGTTTCCATGTAGGCGGCGCGCTCGGCCTCGACGAATTCGCGCTCGAACAGCGCGATTTCCTCGGGGTAGTAGAACTCGACGACATTGCGCGTCTTGCGCGGGCCGATCGGGTGCAGCGTCGAGATCACCAGCACGTTCGGGTACCACTCCACCATGATGTTGGGGTAGTAGGTCAGCCAGATCGCGCCGTGCCTGGGCAGTACGCCGTTATTGAAGCGCAGCACCTCGTCGTGCCATTTCTGGTACGTCGGGCTGCCGGGCCGCTTCAGGCCGGCATGCAGGCCCACCGTCTGCACGCTGTGCCACTCGCCGAACTCCCACTTCAGGTCATCGCACGACACGAAGCTGCCCAGCCCCGGATGGAACGGCACGACGTGGTAGTCCTCGAGGTAGACCTCGATAAAGGTCTTCCAGTTGTAGTCGCACTCGTGCACCTCGACGTGGTCCAGCATATAGCCGTCGAAGTTCAGGTCCTTTGCCACGCCCAGCCTGGCCAGGTCGGCGCGCACGTCGCGCTTGCCGTCGAACAGCAGGCCGTTCCAGTTCTGCAGCGGCGAGCGCTTCAGGTGCAGGCAGGGTTGCTGGTCGAAATGCGGCGCGCCGAGCAGGTCGCCCTTGAGGTCGTAGGTCCAGCGGTGCAGGGGGCAGACGATGTTCTGCGCATTGCCGCGGCCATTGAGCATGATGGCCTGGCGGTGGCGGCAGACATTGGACATCAGTTCGACACTGGCGGCATTGCGTACCAGCATGCGGCCTTCGTCCTCGGCCTTGAGCGTGTGGTAGTCACCGACTTCGGGAACCATCAGCTCGTGGCCGACGTAGCCCGGGCCATTCCTGAACAGCAGTTCGAGTTCTTGTTGATGCAGCGCTTCGTCGAAATAGACGCCGACGGGCAGTTGCGTATCAGCCGGCGCCAGATTGAGCGCGGTGCTGAGATTGGACATTATCCCCACTCCCAGATGAACAGGTGAAAGCAGTGAACAACCCAACCATCGAAAATTGAATCGATTTGGGAAAGACTTCCGCCAGGTCAGCAACGTCCGGTAGCCCCCTGGCGGCGAGGGGGAGATTGTACCCGACCCAAAAAGTTAAGGGACTGATTTTTTTGCCTTTTTAGCGAAAAAGTCGACCCGGGTCGTCATCGGGGTGCCGTACCGGGCGCATTCGGAAAGACGACCCGAGCGCACAAGTCACATATGCCCCAAAGGCACTCATCGGAGGCTGCCCCGCGGATGCGCAAGGATGGGGCAAGGGCCCGCTTTGGCGTAAAATCCGGGCTTCACCATCCGGGTTTCCTTATGATTCGACCGGATTCCATATTTCCAGGGCCAGACATGCCAAAAACGATGACCGCTCCGGTCCAGACCGACGACACCACCGCGGCCTCGGCCCCGCCCGCTTCCTACGAAGCGGCAATGGCCGAGCTCGAGACCTTGGTGGCCAGCATGGAGAGCGGCGAACTGCCGCTCGAGGCATCGCTGGCGGCCTACCGCCGAGGCGCCGAGCTGGTGCGCTATTGCCAGCAAAAGCTGGAGCGCGTGGAGCAGCAGGTCAAGGTGCTGGAGGGCGACGTGCTCAAGCCGCTGGCCGGCGAAGGTAGTGGTGCAAACGGTGGCAATGGCGGCGCGCTGGGGGCGGACGACGAATGACCGACTTCGCCCAATGGATGCAGGCGCAGGGCGCCCGGACCGAAGCCGCGCTGCAGGAAGCGTTGCCCGATGCCAACACCGTGCCGCATACGCTGCACGAGGCGATGCGCTATGCTGCACTGAGCGGCGGCAAGCGCGTGCGGCCGCTGCTGGTGCATGCCGCCGGCGAGGTGAGCGGGGCCGATCCCGCCGCCTGCGATGCGGCGGCGTGTGCGGTGGAGATGATCCACGCCTACTCGCTGGTGCACGACGACATGCCCTGCATGGACGACGACGACCTGCGCCGCGGCCGGCCCACCGTGCACAAGGCCTATGACGAGGCCACTGCGCTGCTGGTGGGCGACGCGCTGCAGACCCAGGCCTTTATCGTGCTGGCCGGCGCCGTGGCCGTGGCGCCCGCGGCGCGGCTGAAGCTGGTGGCCGAGCTGGCGCTGGCGTCGGGCTCGACCGGCATGGCCGGGGGCCAGGCGATCGACCTGCAGAACGTGGGCCGCGCGATGACGCGCGACGCGCTCGAGGCGATGCACCGCATGAAGACCGGCGCGCTGTTGCGCGCGAGCGTGCGCATGGGCGCACTGTGTGGTGAAATCGACGCGCAGGGATTGGCCGCGCTGGACCGGTACGCGGCGGCGGTGGGATTGGCGTTCCAGGTGGTTGACGATATTCTGGACGTCACCGCGGATACGGCCACGCTGGGCAAGACCGCCGGCAAGGACGCCGCCCACGACAAGCCGACCTACGTGTCGCTGATGGGGCTGGCAGCGGCACGCGAACTGGCCGGGGCATTGCGCGCCGACGCCCACCAGGCGCTGGCTGGCTTTGGGGGACGCGCGGCCCGCCTGGCGGACCTGGCGGACCTGATCGTGCTGCGCACACACTGAAATGACGAGCCGGACGCAAGAAACCGGCGGCCGAACGGACATCATGACCTACGCACTCCTCAAGAAGATTGACGCCCCCGCAGACCTGCGCAAGCTCGACCGGCGCGAGCTCCAGACCCTGGCGGAGGAATTGCGCGCCTATGTGCTGGAGTCGGTTTCCCAGACCGGCGGCCACCTGTCGTCTAACCTCGGCACGGTCGAGCTGACCATCGCGTTGCACTACGTCTTCAACACCCCGGACGACAGGCTGGTGTGGGATGTGGGCCACCAGAGCTATCCGCACAAGATCCTGACCGGGCGCCGCGAGCGCATGGGCACGCTGCGCCAGTGGGGCGGCATCTCGGGCTTCCCGCGCCGCAGCGAGAGCCAGTACGACACCTTCGGCACCGCGCACTCGTCGACCTCGATCTCGGCCGCGCTGGGCATGGCGCTGGGCGCGCGCACGCTGGGCGAGCAGCGCGTCTCGGTGGCGGTGATCGGCGACGGCGCCATGACCGCGGGCATGGCCTTCGAGGCCCTGAACAACGCCGGCGTCTACAAGGACCTGCCGCTGGTGGTGGTGCTCAACGACAACGACATGTCGATCTCGCCGCCGGTGGGCGCGCTCAACCGCCACCTGGCACGGCTCCTGAGCGGCCAGTTCTATGCCGCCACCAAGAAGGGCATCGAGAAGGTGCTGTCGGTGGCGCCGCCGGTGCTGGAGTTCGCCAAGCGCTTCGAGGAACATGCCAAGGGCATGATGGTGCCGGCGACGCTGTTCGAGGAATTCGGCTTCAACTACATCGGCCCGATCGACGGCCATGACCTGAATTCGCTGGTGCCGACGCTGCAGAACATCCGCCAGCGCGCGCTGGAGGGTGCCGGCCCGCAGTTCCTGCATGTGGTCACCAAGAAGGGCCAGGGCTACAAGCTGGCCGAGGCCGACCCGATCCTGTACCACGGCCCGGGCAAGTTCAACCCGGCCGAGGGCATCCGCCCGGCAGCCAAGCCGGCGCGCAAGACCTACACGCAGGTGTTCGGCGAATGGCTGTGCGACATGGCCGCCGCCGACAAGCGCCTGGTCGGCATTACCCCGGCGATGCGCGAGGGCTCGGGCATGGTCGAGTTCGAGAAGCGCTATCCGGACCGCTACTACGACGTCGGCATCGCCGAGCAGCACGCGGTGACCTTTGCCGGCGGCCTGGCCTGCGAAGGCCTGAAGCCGGTGGTGGCAATCTACTCGACCTTCCTGCAGCGCGGTTATGACCAGCTGATCCACGACGTGGCGCTGCAGAACCTGCCGGTGGTGTTCGCGCTCGACCGCGCCGGGCTGGTTGGCGCGGACGGCGCCACGCACGCCGGTGCCTACGATATCGCCTACCTGCGCTGCATCCCCAACATGATGGTGATGGCGCCATCCGACGAGAACGAATGCCGGCAGTTGCTCACCACGGCGTTCCACCAGAATTGCCCCACCGCCGTGCGCTATCCGCGCGGCTCCGGCCCGGGCACGGCCATTGCCGCCGAACTGACCGGCGTGCCGGTCGGCAAGGGCGTGGTGCGCCGCGAAGGCGCAGCGCGCGCGGGTCATCGCGTCGGCTTCCTGGCGTTCGGCTCGATGCTGCATCCGGCCATGGGTGCGGCCGAGGCGCTGGACGCCACCGTGGCCGACATGCGCTTCGTCAAGCCGCTCGACGTGGAACTGGTCAAGCGCCTGGCCGCCGAGAACGACTTCCTGGTGACGGTGGAAGAGAGCAGCGTGATGGGCGGCGCCGGCAGCGCGGTGCTCGAAGCGCTGGCCGAAGCCGGCATCGACACGCCGGTGCTGGTACTGGGCCTGCCCGACCGCTTCGTCGACCACGGCGACCCGGCCTACCTGCTGCAGCAATGCGGGCTGGACGCCGCTGGCATCGAGCGTTCTGTGCGCGAGCGCTTCGGCCTGGACCAGCCCAAGGTCACGGTCGCTTCGCGCGTGGCGTGACCCACCGCTTGCAGGTGACGCCGGTGCGCCGGTGATCACCTGCTCCGCAAGGGGATTCTGGGCGCCGCACCACGAGTGCGTCCGAATTCCCTTAAACTCCCCCTTTTTGTGTTCGCAGCTGCGGGTCGGCGTGCCATATGCCGGGGCCCGTGGTTTCACACTCGTTGCGCGGCATGGATGGACTGCGAAAATGCCGCGACCGTAAGGAACTGTGCCGCCCCCCTGTGGCGCAGCCCTGGAGGAAACCGTAGATGAATGACATCAATCCCGCCTTCGTGATGCCCGACGTCCAGTCGAGCCTCGACACCCGCCAGATCCCCATCCAGCGCGTCGGTGTCAAGGGCGTGCGATATCCCGTGACCCTGAAGACCCCGACCGGCGTGGTGCCGACCGTGGGCACCTTCAACCTCGACGTGCACCTGCCGGCGGACCAGAAGGGCACGCATATGTCGCGCTTCGTCGCGCTGCTGGAAGAAGAGCGCGAACCGCTGGAGCTGGCCAGCTTCCGCCTGCTGCTCGACAAGATGCTGGAAAAGCTCGAAGCCGAGGCCGGCCGCATCGAGGTCACCTTCCCGTACTTCATCAGCAAGATCGCGCCGGTGTCGGGCGTGCAGTCGCTGCTGGACTACGAGGTCACGCTGACCGGCGAAGTGCGCAACGGCGTCACGCGCGTGTTCCTGAAGGCGCTGGTGCCGGTGACCAGCCTGTGCCCGTGCTCGAAGAAGATCTCGCAATACGGCGCGCACAACCAGCGCTCGCATATCACCATGAACGTGGAGCTGGCCGATGATCTGCCGGTGGAAGCGCTGGTGCGCATGGCCGAGGAAGAGGCTTCGTGCGAGCTGTGGGGTTTGCTCAAGCGCCCGGACGAGAAGTTCGTGACCGAGCGTGCTTACGAGAACCCCAAGTTCGTCGAGGACCTGGTGCGCGATATCGCGATGCGGCTGAACGCGGACGACCGCATCGTCGCCTATGTGCTGGAGGCAGAGAACTTCGAGTCGATCCACAACCACAGCGCGTATGCGGTGATCGAGCGGGATAAGCGGGTGAACTGATCCCGTTGTCGCTGCTATGGAAAAAGCCACCGCATGCGGTGGCTTTTCCTTTATCGTGAGCCTCAGCGTACTTTGCTCCCTCTCCCGCACGCGGGAGAGGGAGCACCCAAGCGCTCATTCGACACGCTTGGGTATGCCAACGGTCAGGCCGCCGACGGCAACCGGATATCCGCCAGATCCCACCGCGGCGTCACCCCATAGCCATACTCATGCCGCGCCAGCTCCGGTGCTGCCTGCAACCGCATCGCCCCGGCAAACGCAATCATCGCGCCGTTATCCGTGCAGAAGGCCAAATCCGGGTAATACACCTCGATCCTGCGCTGCTTGCCGAGTTGGTCCAAGCGCTCGCGCAACTGCCGGTTGGCACCCACGCCGCCGGCCACCACCAGCCGCTTGTGCCCGGTCTGCTTGAGCGCCGCCATCGACTTGGCGGCGAGCACGTCGACAATCGCATCGACAAAGGCACGCGCCAGGTTGGCCCGATCCTGCTCGCAGGTATTGGAGAGCTTGCGCGTCTGCGTCAGCACCGCGGTCTTCAACCCCGCGAACGAGAAATCCAGGTTGCCTGAATGGAGCATCGGCCGCGGCAGGGCGAACGCACCGGGCGTGCCGAACTCGGCCAGCCGCGACACTTCCGGGCCGCCGGGATAGCCCAGGCCGAGCAGCTTGGCAGTCTTGTCGAAGGCCTCGCCCGCGGCGTCGTCCAGCGTCTCGCCCAGCAAGGTGTAGTCGCCGATGCCGCGCACTTCCATCAACTGCGTATGCCCGCCGGACACCAGCAGCGCCACGAACGGGAAGGGCGGCGGTTCGCGCGTCAGCAGCGGCGACAGCAGGTGGCCTTCCAGATGGTGCACGCCGACCATCGGCACGTTCAGCGCAAAGCCCAGCGCATTGGCCACCGAGGCGCCAACCAGCAGCGCGCCGGCCAGTCCCGGGCCCTGGGTGAAGGCGATGGCGTCGATGTCCTTGCGCGTGCGGCCAGCCTCGGCCAGCACCTGCTCCAGCAGCGGCAGCACGCGCCGGATATGGTCGCGCGAGGCCAGTTCGGGGACCACGCCGCCATAGTCGCGGTGCATGGCGATCTGCGAGTGCAGCGCATGCGAGAGCAGGCCGGCCTCGGTGTCGTAGAGGGCCAGCCCGGTTTCGTCGCAGGAAGATTCGATGCCGAGGACAAGCATGGGTGAGGAGCATACGGCCGTCCCGGTCAAGGAAACGGCTGTGGAAACAACAGGTTGCAGGAAGCGCGCAGGGTAGCACAGCGGCGCGCCGCGTGCTTTTCGCTACAATCTGCCCTTTCTCTGGCGGTGGCAACACAATGGATTTTCGAGGCGGGCAATGAGCGGGGTGGCAACGACCCGGACGGGCCGGTATGACGTGGCCGTGCTGGGCGCGGGCGCGGCCGGCATGATGTGCGCCGCCGTGGCCGGCCAGGGCGGCGCGCGCGTGGTGCTGATCGACCATGCCACCAAGCTCGCCGAGAAGATTCGCATCTCCGGCGGCGGGCGCTGTAATTTCACCAACGTGCAGGCCGGCCCCGCCAATTACCTGTCGTCCAATCCGCACTTCTGCCGCTCGGCGCTGGCGCGCTACACGCCGCAGGATTTCCTCGACCTGATGCGCCGGTACGGCATCGCCTGGCATGAGAAGCACCGCGGACAGCTGTTCTGCAACGACAGCGCCGAAGACGTGATCGCCATGCTGCGTGCGGAATGCGACACCGGCCATGTGCGCTGGCAGACCGGCTGCACCGTGGCCGAGATCCGGCGCGAGGGCGACGACTTCCTGCTGCTGACCTCGACTGGCACAGTGCGCGCCGGGGCCGTGGTGGTGGCCACCGGCGGGCTGTCGATCCCCAAGATCGGTGCCACCGACTTCGGCTACCGCATTGCCCGGCAATTCGGCCTGGGCATCGTCGAAACGCGGCCCGCTCTGGTTCCGCTGACCTTCGACGGCAAGGACTGGGCGCCGTTCGCGCCGCTGGCCGGGGTCTCGCTTGAAGTCGATGTCGCCACCGGCAGCGGCACGACGGCCGGCGCCTTCCGCGAGGATCTGCTGTGGACGCACCGGGGCCTGTCCGGCCCGGCCGTGCTGCAGATCTCCAGCTACTGGCGCCCCGGCACGCCGATCGCCATCGACCTGTTCGACGGCGAGGACGCCGCCGCCTGGCTGCTGGAGCAGAAGGGCGGCAGCCGCAAGCACCTGGGCAACCTGCTGGCGCAACGGCTGCCGGCGCGGCTGGCCGATGCCTGGTGCGCAGCGTCGGGCGTGGATGCCACGCTGCCGCTGCACGATATTACGGACAAGGCGCTGCGCAAGCTCGGCGCCACGCTCAATGACTGGCGCATCGTGCCGTCCGGCACCGAGGGGTATCGCAAGGCCGAGGTGACGATCGGGGGCGTGGATACGCGCGCCTTGTCCTCGACCACGATGATGGCCCGCGACGTGCCGGGGCTGTATTTCATCGGCGAGGTAGTCGACGTGACCGGGTGGCTGGGCGGCTACAACTTCCAGTGGGCGTGGGCGTCCGCGGTAGCGGCCGGGGAGGCGGTTGCCGAGGCGGCACGGACGTCGGCCGCGGGGCAATCGGTGGCCTAAGCAGCCGTGGGCCGTCTGGTGGAAACGCGGCGCAAACGGCACGGGGTCAGTGTCCGTTGTGCGCCACTTCCGTGGCAGATCGTTGGTGCTACAATCCAATGCTTCGTAAAGCCGTTATCCCGAAAATTCCCTTATTTTCTGGCCAAATGACCACGATCCGTCTCAAGGAAAGCGAGCCTTTTGAAGTCGCCATGCGCCGTTTCAAGCGCACCATCGAGAAAAACGGGCTGATTCCCGAACTTCGGTCCCGCGAGTTTTACGAAAAGCCCACCGCCGCGCGCAAGCGCAAGAAGGCTGCCGCCGAAAAGCGCCACTACAAGCGCATCCGCAGCCAGATGCTGCCGAAGAAGCTCTATTGACCAGCCTCTTTCCGCCTGCATCCGACCCGCTGTGGCGTACGCTTCGGCGGGTTTTTGCGTTCTGGGCCTTGCAGTGCGCGGCCACCGCCGCAACCTGTGAGTGTCCACCCACTTTCTGGAAGATCACGATGTCCCTCAAAGCCCGTATTAGCGAAGACATGAAGACCGCCATGCGCGCCCGCGAAACGGATCGCCTCGGCACCATCCGCCTGCTGCTGGCCGCCATCAAGCAACGCGAGGTCGATGAGCGCGTCGAACTGGACGATACCGCCGTGCTGGCCGTGGTCGAAAAACTGATCAAGCAGCGCAAGGACTCGATCTCGCAATTCCAGCAGGCGGGCCGCAACGACCTGGCCGACAAGGAACTGGCAGAGGTCGAAGTGCTCAAGGTCTACATGCCCGCGGCGCTGTCGGATGAGGAAGTCGCCGCCGAGGTGCAGCAGGCCGTGGCCGCCACCGGTGCCGCCGGTCCGCAGGACATGGGCAAGGTCATGGGCGTCCTCAAGGGCAAGCTGGCCGGGCGCGCCGACATGACCGCCGTGTCGGCCCTGGTCAAGGCCGCGCTGGCTCCGAAGTAAATGCTGATTTAATCGGTTGTAAGCGCGATGAGTGTCGGATCGGCGAGATTCGGCGCAGATGCACGGAGTTGAAAACAAGTCCGGGCGGCCTTATCGTCGCTGCACTACAATAATCCGATAGCAACCGGGCGCGCACCGGTCACGCATTCCTAGAAAAACGCCGCCCGCCGCGGGACGGCCATGCCTCAGGACGGTCAGTCGGGTGATTCCGCAATCCTTTATTCAGGACCTGCTCAACCGTGTCGACATTGTCGATGTGGTGGGAAAGTACGTACAGCTGAAGAAGGGCGGCGCCAATTTCATGGGGCTGTGCCCCTTCCATAACGAGAAGTCCCCGTCATTTACGGTGTCGCCGACCAAGCAGTTCTACCACTGCTTCGGCTGCGGCGCCCACGGCTCGGCCATCGGCTTCCTGATGGAGTACTCGGGCCAGTCTTATCCGGAGGCGGTGCGCGAACTGGCCCAGTCGGTCGGCATGTCCGTGCCGGAAGAGCGCGACCGGCTGCCGCCGGGCCAGCGCGCCGAACAGCAGGCCCGTTCGGTGGCGCTGTCCGATGCCATGAGCCGCGCGACCGACTTTTACCGCCGCCAGCTTCGGACCGCCCCGCAGGCGATCCAGTACCTGAAGGGGCGCGGGCTGACCGGCGAGATCGCCGCGAACTTCGGCCTCGGCTATGCCGCGGACGACTGGCAGGGCCTGGAGGCCGTGTTCGGCAGCTATCGTGACGACAATATCGCCGGCCCGCTGGTCGAGGCCGGCCTGCTTATCGAGAGCGACAAGCGCGATGCGGACGGCAAGCCACGCCGTTATGACCGCTTCCGCGACCGCATCATGTTCCCCATCCGCAACACCAAGGGGGCCGTGATCGGCTTCGGTGGCCGCGTGATGGGGCAGGGCGAACCCAAGTACCTGAACTCGCCCGAGACCCCGCTGTTCAGCAAGGGCACGGAACTGTACGGGCTGTTCGAGGCTCGTCATGCCATTCGGGAAACCGGCTACGTGCTGGTGGTCGAAGGGTATATGGACGTCGTGGCGCTGGCCCAGCTCGGTTTTGCCAATGCCGTTGCCACCCTCGGCACGGCGTGCACTCCTGTGCACGTGCAGAAGCTGCTGCGCCAGACCGACGCGGTGGTGTTCTCGTTCGACGGTGACGCGGCCGGGCGCCGCGCCGCGCGGCGCGCGCTGGAAGCCTGCCTGCCGCATGTAGCGGACAACAAGACCATCCGCTTCCTGTTCCTGCCGGCCGAGCACGACCCGGACAGCTATGTACGCGAAGAGGGCACCGAGGCCTTTGCCACCCAGGTGCGCAATGCCATGCCGCTTTCGCGATTCTTGCTGCAATCGGTGACGGAAGAGCTCGACATGCGCCAGCCCGAAGGCCGCGCTCGTGCCCAATACGACGCCAAGCCGCTGCTGCAGGCGATGCCCTCCGGCGGCCTGCGGCTACAGATTGTGCGCGAACTTGCCGATGCCACGGGTACGACACCCGCGGAGATCGAGGCGATCTGCGGCCTGCGTAGCGACCCGGCCCGGGTCGGCCGCTTTGAAAAACCGCGCCCGCGCGCGCGGCGCCAGGCCCCGACCGGCCTCGAGCAGCGAGTGATCCAGCTGCTGATGTGCTATCCGGCGCTGTCGGCCCGGCTCGACGAGGATGCGCGCGCGCTGCTGCTCGATGGCGAGAGCGGCGGTGAAAGCGAAGTGCTGGCTCACCTGGTGTCGGCGTGTGACGGGATCCAGGGTGAGGTCAACTTTGCGGCCTTCAGCGAACATCTGGCACAGTCGCCCTACGCTGAGATGTATGCCGGGGCGCGCACCTCGGTGTTGCGGGAAGAGATCGAAGAAGAACCAGCGACCCATGAATTCGACGCGGCCATCACCAAGCTGCTGGCCGAGCCGCTACGGCGCGAACTCGACGGCCTGCAGGCGGAAGTGGTGGCCGGCACGGCCGATGAAGCGGCCAAGCAGCGCATGCGCTGGCTGGTGAGTGAAATCCACCGGCGGCGCCAACTTGGCTGAGGCGCCGCTGGGCGCACTGGCTATCACACTGGCTATCAACCAGGAGGCGGCAGTAAGCGTTGATTGAGGGGCTTGGGCCGGCACCGCCGAGCTTAAGCCTTGATTTTTCAGGTGAAAACCTCACCTGACCGGAAGCTGGCTATCTGTGGCGTGCTACAATAGCCGGTTTGGATTGCGAAATCTTTCTTCCCAGTTCTGGTGAAAGTGAGCGTGCCAATGGCAAAGGCCAAAGCAACCGAAACGGTTACCTCGAAAGCTCCCCAATCAGGGGGCGGCAAGGCGTCTGTGAAAACAACGGCGGCGAAGACATCGACCGCGTCAGTCAAGACACCAGCCCGGTCTGCGCCATCAAAGTCCGCGCGTAGCGTTGCAAAGACGCCCGCCGAGACGACTCACACCAGGACTCGCACATCCAAGGAAACACAGGCCTCGACTTCGGCACGCGAGACCGGCAAGAGCGCCAGTACGAGCGGCAAGGTCGCCGCATCTGCACCAGTGAAAGGCAAGAGTATCACCGTGGCGAAACAGCAGAATACCGAAGTCGAGAGCAAGCGAGCGGCAGCAGCCGGCGCCAAGAGCGGAACCGCCAAGGCGGACACCACCGCGACGGCGTCCAAGGCGCGCGCCGCGACACCTGCATCCGTTGCATCCGAGCGTCCCGCTGCGCCGGCAATCAAGCCGGAGCCGAAAAAGCGTGGCCGCAAGCCCAAGGCCGAGATGCAGCACGACGACAGCACAACAGACGACGTGACTGAAGAGTTTTACGAGAACGATACGCCGGCGGCGACCCCCACCGCGGCACCGAAGACCGAAAAGCAGAAGGCCAAGGACCGCAAGGCCAAGGAAAAGGCCCTGCTCAAGGAATTCGCTTCGACCCAGCAGGGCACCGAGGAAGAGCTTGAACTGCGCCGCCAGAAGCTCAAGGCGCTGATCAAGCTGGGCAAGTCGCGCGGCTACCTGACCTACGCGGAAATCAACGATCACCTGCCGGACGACATGGTCGATTCGGAAACGATCGACACGCTGGTCGCCACGCTGAACGACATCGGTATCGCTGTCTACGAACAGGCGCCGGATGCCGAGACGCTGCTGCTCAACGACAACGCCCCGTCGGCCACCAGCGAGGAAGAAGCCGAGGAAGAGGCCGAAGCGGCCCTGTCCACGGTGGACTCCGAGTTCGGCCGCACCACCGACCCGGTGCGCATGTACATGCGGGAAATGGGCACGGTCGAGCTGCTCACGCGCGAAGGCGAAATCGAGATCGCCAAGCGCATCGAGGCCGGCCTGAAGGACATGGTGATGGCGATTTCGGCTTGCCCGGTCACCATCTCCGAGATCCTCGCCCACGCCGAGCGCGTCGCCAGCGACGAGATCAAGATCGACGAATTCGTCGACGGCCTGATCGACCCGAACGCCGATGAAGCCCCTGAAGCGCCCGCAGCCCCGGCTGCAGCGGCCGACGATGAGGATATCGAGTCCGACGACGAAGAGGAAGGCGACGAGGACGATGACGACGAAGGCGGCGCCGGCGCCGGTGCCTCCGCGCGTCAGCTCGAAGAACTGAAGCAGAACGCGCTGGAGAAATTCCGCGTGATCGCCGAGCAGTTCGACAAGATGCGCCGCGCGTTCGAGAAGGAAGGCTACAACTCCAAGCCCTACGTCAAGGCGCAGGAAGCGATCCAGGCCGAACTGATGGGCATCCGCTTCACCGCCCGCAATGTCGAGCGCCTGTGCGACACACTGCGCGGCCAGGTGGACGAAGTGCGCAAGCTCGAGCGCTCGATCCTGAATATCGTGGTCGACAAGTGCGGCATGCCGCGCTCGGAATTCGTCGCCCGCTTCCCGGGCAACGAGACCAACCTCGAGTGGATCAACACCGTGGTGGCCGACGGCAAGGGCTACAGCGGCATTGTCGAGCGCAACGTGCCGGCCGTGCATGAACTGCAGCAGAAGCTGATCGACCTGCAGTCGCGCGTAGTGCTGCCGCTGAAGGAACTGAAGGGCGTCAACCGCAAGATGGCCGAGGGCGAGCGTCGTGCCCGCGAAGCCAAGCGCGAGATGACCGAGGCCAACCTGCGCCTGGTGATCTCGATCGCCAAGAAGTACACCAACCGCGGCCTGCAGTTCCTCGACCTGATCCAGGAAGGCAATATCGGCCTGATGAAGGCGGTGGACAAGTTCGAATACCGCCGCGGCTACAAGTTCTCGACGTACGCCACGTGGTGGATCCGCCAGGCCATCACGCGCTCGATCGCCGACCAGGCGCGCACCATCCGTATCCCGGTGCACATGATCGAGACGATCAACAAGATGAACCGCATCTCGCGCCAGATCCTGCAGGAAACCGGCAATGAGCCGGATCCGGCAACGCTGGCCGAGAAGATGGAGATGCCGGAAGACAAGATCCGCAAGATCATGAAGATCGCCAAGGAACCGATCTCCATGGAAACGCCGATCGGTGACGACGACGACTCCCATCTGGGCGACTTCATCGAGGACACCAACACGCTGGCCCCGGCCGAAGCGGCGCTGCACGGCTCCATGCGCGACGTCGTCAAGGACGTACTGGACTCGCTGACGCCGCGCGAAGCCAAGGTGCTGCGCATGCGCTTCGGCATCGAAATGAGTACCGACCATACGCTGGAAGAGGTCGGCAAGCAGTTCGACGTCACGCGTGAACGGATCCGCCAGATCGAGGCCAAGGCGCTGCGCAAGCTGCGCCACCCGAGCCGCTCGGACAAGCTTAAGAGTTTCCTGGAAGGCAACTAAACGCTTCCAAGGGCCTCTAGCTCATGCCTGGTTAGAGCAGCGGACTCATAATCCGTTGGTGCCGTGTTCGACTCACGGGAGGCCCACCAATGCAATTGAAAAAGGGGTTACGGTGAACGCCGTAACCCCTTTTTTAATAAGCTGCGCAGATGTCGGCGTTGTCAGTGTTCGGCGTCATTGAATGCCTTGAACGTCTTCACGTCTGCCCACCTTGTAGAACAGTTCCAGCCCGGAACCCGGCGGCTGCCAGCGAGCAACCAGGCTCAGCGCCGATCCCCCAGCACCGTCGCCCGCGTGAAATCCTCGATATTGTCCAGCAGCGCATCCAGCGCCTTGCCAGCCCCGTCGATATCGCCCTTGGCAATGGCTGCCGCCACATTGGCATGCAGCTTGGCCATCTGCGGCAGGTCTGCCGCTTCCTTGTAGTGCAGGTACCAGAAGCGCCGTGACAGCCCGTGCATCAGCCGCATCGCGCCTTCGGCAAACTCGTTGCGCGCGGCGGCCAGGCATAGCTCATTGAACTCGCGGTCGGCGCGTACGAAGGAGACGTCGTCGCCATTCTTGGCCGACTGCGCGAATTCCGTGGCGAGGCGCTTGAAGTGCGCGCGCTCGTCGGCGTTGGCGCGGCGCGCGGCGCTGCGGCAGATTAGTCGTTCGACTTCCCGGCGGGTTTCCAGCAGCCGCAGTTGTTTGCCCACGTCGATGGGCGGCACCAGCAGGCCGCGCTGCGGCAGCACGACTACCAGGTGTTCGCGCGCCAGGCGTTGAATGGCCTCGCGGATCGGCGTGCGACCGATGCCGGTCATCTCGCTGAGTTGCAGTTCCGAAATCGACGAGCCTGGCGCCAGCCGCAGCGTGACGATGGCTTCCTCGATCTGTTCGTAGGCGAGGTCGGTCAGCCGGCCACGCAGTCCGGGGGTCTGCTCGGCCGCTTCGTTCTCGGCCGGATGCGGGGCTGCCTTGTTGCGGGTTGCCATCTTGCCAGTCATTGCGGTCGGTAGTGTGCGCAGATCGCCAATTGTATATGACGCGCCGGGCAGTTCAGCCGCGGGGAGAGCATGGCCGGCGTTCGTATTCTTCATTGCCATATTCCCGCCTGCTGCTATGATACAACTAATATATTAGATGTACGGAGGAGCGATATGGATATTTTGCGAAGCGGCGAAGGGCCGGTGCGCGTGGTGGCGGTGCACGGCATCCAGGGTACCAATGCCGCGTGGCTGCCGCTGGCGCAGGCGCTGCGGCGCGAATGCCGCTTTGTGCTGCCGAACCTGTGGGGACGCGGGGACGCGCCCCGACCTGTGTCGCCGGCCGATTGCACGCTAGAGGGCTATGCGGCCATGGTGCGCGCGGTGATCGAGGCCGAGGCGGGTGACGAACCCTACGTGCTGGCAGGCTGGAGCATGGGGGTGTCGGTGGTGCTGTGCCTCGCGGCGCAGTTCCTTCGCGACGGACCCGGTCCCAGCGGCCTGCTGCTGCTGTCCGGTTCGCCGCAACTGACCGCAGCGCCGTGGTTCCATGCCACCGACGAGCCGCATTTGCTGGCCGAGATCGCGGCGCGCGAGCGGCGCCTGGGGCTGGCGCAGGCGGCCGACCACCAGACCGTGGCGTGGACCTGGCAGGCACTGCGCACAACCGACCAGCGCTGCCTGCTGCCATCGCTGCGCCTGCCCGCGCTGGTCGTGCATGGCGAAGGCGATGGCGATTGCCCAGCGCAACATGCGCGTGCTCTGGCCGCGGGCTTGCACCAGGCCAGCCTGGTGATGCTGCCAGGCGCCGGTCACGGCATCCTGGCCGCCAGTACCGCAGATGTCGCCGCAGCCGTGCGTGCGCACTTGCCGCGCCTCACCGCTGCGACAGCCACTGCCGCCTGAACGTTTCCCAAGGAGTCATTGATGAGAGTTGAAGACCTGGTGTTCTTCTGCGCGCCCTCGCGCCTGATCGTCGGCCCTGGCACCCGTGCCGGCCTGCCAGCGCTGCTCGCGCAGCTTGGCTATCGCAGCGGGGTGCTGGTGACGGACACGTTTTTCACGGACCAGACCCCATGGGTGAAGGAGTACGTCGAGGCCGCGCAGGCTCTCGGCATCGAGACCGTGGTCTACGATGGCGGCATCCCCGATCCCACCACCACGCAATGCGACGAGGCCACGGCCTCGGTGCGTGCGCGCCTCGCCGGCCGCACGCCGGACCACGTGATCGCGCTGGGCGGCGGCAGCAATATCGACCTTGCCAAGGCACTGTGCCTGACGTTGCCCGCAGGCCGTGCCATCGGCGATTTCGCCGGCGCCATCGACAGCGCCATGCCGGTGCTGCCGCTGGTGGCGTTGCCGACCACCGCCGGCACCGGCTCCGAAGCGACACCCGGCGCCATCCTGGTCGATCCCGCCAACGCTACCAAGATCGCCGTGATGGACAACCGGCTGCGCCCGGGCATTGCGCTGGTCGATCCCGAATTCACCTACACCTGCCCACCGCGCGTCACGGCGGACGCCGGCATCGATGCGCTCACCCATGCGATCGAGTCCTACCTGACCATCGATTCCTCCGCCTATGACCGCGCCGGCAATCCCGATCCCGGCTACAGCGGGCGCAACGGCATCACCATGTTGTTCGCGCGCGAGTCGATCCGCCTGTGCGCGCGCTACCTGCTGCGTGTGTACCGGGACGGCAGCGATACCGAGGCGCGCGTGGGGATGGCCTACGCCAGCCTCTATGCGGCGCTCTCGTACGGCAGCGCCGGGCTCAACGCGGTGCATGGCATTGCTTACGGCGTGGCGGGCATTACGCACAAGTCGCACGGCAGCACCAATGCGGTGGTGCTGCCCTATGTGCTCGACGCCCTGGCGCAGCAACGGCGTGCCGAACTGCTGGAAGTAGCGGACCTGTTCGGCATCGTGCAGGGTAGCGAAGTCGAGCGGGTGGCGCGCCTGCCGGTGGTGATCCGCGAGCTGGTGGAGGCGCTGGGCATACCGGGCACCCTGGCTGACTTCGGCATTGCGCAGGAACAACTTCCTGCACTGGTGCGCGACGCGCTGGGCGTGGCGCGCCTGGCCAAGGCACTCCCGGTGGCGGACGTGCCGCAGTGCTACGGCAAGATCATCCACAACGCCTGGCATGGCACGCTGCACGCCGAGGCGGGCAACGCGCGACAGGCGGCCTGAGCGGCACGCGGGCCGGCCTTGCATGGGCCTGCCGTCACATCCCCCCAAAAATCCCTTCGCTGCCTGTTACGGGGTTTTCCCTGAAATCCAATGTTTATCACTTGCATGCTTCTACGATACATCTAATATATTAGCCAGATGGCGCCCCCGATGCCGTCATAGACCACACAGGAGACAGACATGGATATGTCGGCAGGCAGCCTCAGGCTGAGCGCCGGGATCGCTGCCCGGTTGGAACGCTTGCCCATGACGGGCTACCAGCGTTCGTTGTTCGGCATCATCGCCACGGCGTGGTTCTTCGATTCGATGGACCTCGGCCTGATGACCTTCGTGCTCGGCTCGATCAAGGCCGAGTTCGGGCTCAGTGCGGCGCAGGCCGGCCTGCTGGCCAGCGCCAGTTTCCTCGGCATGTTCGCCGGCGCCGCCTCGGCCGGTATGCTGGCGGACCGCTTCGGGCGCAAGCCGGTGTTCCAGATCAGCATGATCTTCTGGGGCGTGGGCAGCCTGATGTGCGGGCTCGCTGATAGCGTGACGGCGCTGATGCTGTACCGCGTGCTGCTCGGTTTCGGCATGGGCATGGAATTCCCGATCGGGCTGTCGATGGTGTCGGAGATCGTGCCGGCGAAAAGCCGGGGCAAGTACGTTGCGATCCTCGAAGGCTTCTGGCCGATCGGCTTTATCGCGGCGGGCGTGCTGACCTATTTCCTGCTTCCGGTGATCGGCTGGCGCGGCATCTTCATTGCCCTGTCGGTGCCCGCGGTCTTTGTCTTCGTGGTACGCCGCCGCGTGCCCGAGTCGCCGCGCTGGCTCGAGGAAGTGGGGCGTGACCGCGAAGCCGACCACGTCATGGCGAACATCGAGCAGCACGTGCAACGCGCCAGCGGCAAGCCGCTGCCGCCGGTTGACGATACCTTCGCCCCGTCGCAGCGGCGTGCGCGCAAGGCGCTGTTCGCCGAGCTCTGGCACGGCCCCTACGCAAAGCGCACGCTGATGCTGTGGGCGGTCTGGTTCTTTGCGCTGCTCGGCTACTACGGCCTCACCACCTGGCTCGGCGCGCTGCTGCAGCAGGCCGGTTATGCCGTCACCAAGTCCGTGCTGTACACGGTCTACATCTCACTGGCGGGCATTCCCGGCTTCCTGTTCTCGGCCTGGCTGCTGGAGAAGTGGGGGCGCAAGCCGACCTGTGCCCTGATGCTCATCGGCAGCGCGCTGGCGGCGTATGCCTATGGCCAGGCCGCCGTGCACCGGCTGCCGGTCGAGCAACTGATTGCCGCCGGGCTGTGCATGCAGTTCTTCCTGTTCGGCATGTGGTCGGTCCTGTACGCCTATACGCCGGAGCTGTATCCCACGCGGTCGCGCGGCACCGGCTCGGGCTTTGCCTCATCGATCGGTCGGGTGGGATCGCTTGCCGGCCCCTACCTGGTAGGCGTGCTGCTGCCGGTTGCGGGGCAGGGCGGCGTGTTCACGATGGGGGCGCTGTCGTTTGCGGTCGCGGCCGTTGTCGTGCTGCTGTTCGGCGTCGAGACCAAGGGCAAGGCGCTGGAGGAAGTCTCGTACTAGCGCGCGGCAGTCCCCGCGAGATGGCCCCTGGCGCAAGGCAGGGGCCTTTTCTTTTGGGGCGCTGGCCACGGTCTGCGAGCGCCAGCATATCGGCCCAGCAAAAGCATCCACGCACCTTGACATGATATGATATCCGACTAATATATTAGTTACGTATCACCAACGAGGAGACGACCATGATGACAGAACGCCAGCGCAAATTCCGCGAACAGTACAAGGCCGATATCAGCCCGCTCTACAACGGCCTGCTGCATATCGCGGTGATCTACGGCGTCGGCGCCGCCGCGCTGTATTACGGCTTCGGGAAGCTGCAGCACGCCACCTGGGAATGGGTGCTGGTGCTGCCGGTGTTCCTGGCCGGCAACTTCGTCGAATGGGCGATGCACAAGTACGTGATGCACCGCCGGATCGATGTGTTCGCGCTGCGCGCCATCTATGAGCGCCACACGCGCCAGCACCACCAGTACTTCACCGATGAAGAGCCGACCATCGATACCACCCGCGAATTCCGCATCGTGTTCTTCCCGTGGCGCGTGCTGGCCACGCTCGGCGTAGGCGGCGGCGCGCTCGGCTACCTGGCCTCGGTGCTGCTGAACAGCAATGCCGGCTGGATCGTGTTCATGACGATGGTGGCGCAGTACCTGGTCTACGAGACCTTCCACTACTGCTGCCACGTGCATGAGAACTGGTTAGTGCGCAACATGCCCTTTGTCAACACGATTCGCCGCCACCATACCGCGCATCACAACATGGGCATCATGATGAAGTACAACATGAACCTGACCTTCCCGATCGCCGACTGGTTCATGGACACCAGCGACCTGCGCCGCGGCCTGGTTGGCCACCTGTTCAACGGCTACAGCGAGAAGCACGTCAAGGAGGAGCTCAAGCCCATCATCCGCAAGTTCCGCCACGACCATTCGCGCGTCACGCTGGATGGTCCGGAGCTGACCGATGACGAACGCAGCGTGATGGCTGCCTGAGCGCCGACACGGAAACGGGCTTCCGGACCTTGCGCCGGAAACCCGCACTGCCTGGGCAGCGTGCTTACTTCCAGAATCCCACGTGCGGCTTCGCCGCTTCCTCCTCCAGCACTGGCCCCACCACCGCCACTTGCCGTTGTCCGCGCGCAAATACCTCACGGCACGGCAGGGAAAGCGTCGGGTTCTCCGGATGGTTTCCGGTCAGCCCCAACAGGGCGTGTTCCGACAACGCATAAACGACGCGTCCGATGCCGGTCCAGTAGATCGCGCCGGCGCACATGCAGCACGGTTCCGCGCTGGTGTAGAGCGTGCATTGGGCAAGTGCTTCCGGCGGCAGGGCGCGGGCGGCCATGGCGGCGGCGACCAGTTCAGCGTGCTGCGTGGGATCGCCTTCCGGGGGCATTGAGTTATTGCCTGCGCTGGCGACGATCTTGCCGGCCTCGTCCGCGACCAGTGCCGCGAACGGGTGTCGGCCGCGTGCCTTGGATGTTTCGGATAGCGCAATCGACTGGCGCAGGAGGTCGAGATCGCGTCGCGAGAGCGCCGTGCCGGCCGGGTCTGATTGGCGGGTCATGCTGTGATCTCCGTTTGAAAGGGAAGGAGCAGACGGTATGCCGTGAAGGAGGAAGCATCATTCGGGCCACGTCCACGGCACTGGCGCTCGGGCAGCCATGCACTATCGTAGTCAGACGCGGGCGGTGGCCCCTGCGTTGCCGCCGCTCAGTCATTCAACCCGATCAGGAGGCAGTCAATGTCATATATCGACGGATTCTTGCTGGCCGTACCGCAAGCCAATCGCGAGACCTATCGCCAGGTGGCGCAGAAGGCGGCCGCTGTGTTCAAGGAACACGGCGCGCTGAAGGTGGTGGAATGCTGGGGTGACGATGTGCCGGAAGGCAAGGTCACGTCCTTTACGATGGCGGTCAAGCGCAAGGACGATGAAGCGGTGGTGTTCTCGTGGATCCTGTGGCCGTCGCGCGAAAAGCGCGATTCGGGGATGAAGGCGGCGATGGCGGATCCGCGCCTGAAGGAAAGCATGGACAATATGCCTTTCGATGGCCAGCGGATGATCTTCGGCGGCTTCGAAGTGATCGTCGACGAGTAGGGCCGTCGGCGGAATTTGCCGCGCCGGCGCTGCGACGCCGGCGCGGCTGCAAGTCAGTTCAGATCAGGTGGAAGACCATGCCGAGGGCGATCGCGCCACCCAGGGTTTCCACTGCTGCGAGGGCAAGGAGGTTCTTCAGTACGAACGCCTCTTCTTTCTTCGTCACCATGGTCTGTCTCCCGGTCATTGGAATATTTCTGGCGCCATCGACTGCAGCATCGCGCGGCTTCGGCGGATGCCAGGCTGTCGATGTGATTCCAGTAGACCGCAAGCGCAGGCGGGCCGGAAGCTGGCGAAAACCCGCTCGGAGAAAACCCGGATACCGTGCTGGCCAGGCAAAGGTGATGATTGACGGGCTTTGCAGGGCGCGGCGCGCGGGATGCGCCGGCCGTTCAGCAGTGTTGCGGCGGCCCGCAATTGGGTGATGCCGGCCGCGGCGCGATGCGCCAAGATCGAAGCGCGGGTGGTCGAATGATTGCCCCGCTACCATTTGAGCCCCGCTGCTTCCCCGCACGCGGGGCTTTTCTACGTCTGGGCGCGGCGGGCTCGGTGAGCGGAGTCAGTGCGCCCGCGGCGCTTGCCGGCCTGGTCGCGCAACGGCGCCGAAATGCCAGCGTAGGCGTCCCCCCTGTTCGGCCCCCCTGGCAGGGAGCGAGACCACAAAATCCGGAGACAGCGATGAAGGTGATCACCGCACGCGAAGCGGCCGCCCTGGTGCAGGACGGCTGGACCGTGGCCAGCGCGGGCTTTGTCGGCGCCGGCCATGCCGAGGCCGTGACCGAGGCGCTGGAGCAGCGCTTCCTGCACGGCGGGCTGCCGCGCGACCTGACGCTGGTGTATTCCGCGGGACAGGGCGACCGGGGCGCGCGCGGCGTGAACCACTTCGGCAATGCCGGCATGACCGCCAGCATCGTCGGCGGCCACTGGCGCTCGGCGACGCGGCTGGCGGCGCTGGCGATGGCCGAGCAGTGCGAGGGCTACAACCTGCCGCAGGGCGTGCTGACGCACCTGTACCGCGCCATCGCGGGCGGCAAGCCCGGCGTGATGACCAAGATCGGACTGCACACCTTCGTCGACTCGCGCACCGCGCAGGATCCGCGCTACCACGGCGGCGCCGTCAACGAACGCGCGCGCCAGGCGCTGGCCGAGGGCAAGGCGTGCTGGGTCGAGGCAGTCGATTTCCGCGGCGACGAATACCTGTTCTACCCGAGCTTCCGCATCGACTGCGCACTGATCCGCTGCACCGCGGCCGATACGCGCGGCAACCTCAGCACGCACCGCGAGGCCTTCCACCACGAACTGCTGGCGATGGCGCAGGCCGCGCACAACTCGGGCGGCATCGTGATCGCGCAGGTGGAAAGCCTGGTCGACCACCACGAGATCCTGCAGGCCATCCATGTGCCCGGCATCCTGGTCGATTACGTGGTCGTTTGCGACAACCCGGCCAACCACCAGATGACGTTCGCGGAGGCCTACAACCCTGCCTATGTGACGCCGTGGCAGGGCGAGGCGGCAGCGGCCCAGGCCGAGGCGGAGGCGGAGGAGGCAGCGGCGACCACGGGTGCGCTCGACGCGCGCACGATCGTGCAGCGCCGCGCGGTGATGGAGCTGGCGCGGCGCGCACCGCGCGTGGTCAACCTCGGCGTCGGCATGCCGGCGGCGGTCGGCATGCTGGCGCACCAGGCCGGGCTTGGCGGCTTCACCCTGACGGTCGAGGCAGGCCCGATCGGCGGCACGCCCGCTGATGGCCTGAGCTTCGGCGCATCGGCCTATCCGGAGGCCGTGGTCGACCAACCCGCACAGTTCGATTTCTACGAGGGCGGCGGCATCGACCTGGCCATCCTCGGCCTGGCCGAGCTCGATGGCCACGGCAACGTTAATGTCAGCAAGTTCGGCGAAGGCGAGGGCGCGCTGATCGCCGGCGTCGGCGGCTTTATCAACATCACGCAGAGCGCGCGCGCGGTGGTCTTCATGGGCACGCTGACCGCAGGCGGGCTGGAAGTCCGTGCCGGCGACGGCCAACTGCAGATCGTGCGCGAGGGCCGCGTGAAGAAGATCGTGCCCGAGGTCTCGCACCTTAGCTTCAATGGTCCCTACGTGGCGTCGCTGGGCATCCCGGTGCTGTACATCACCGAGCGCGCGGTGTTCGAGATGCGCGCGGGCGATGACGGCGAGGCCCGCCTCACGCTGGTGGAGATCGCGCCGGGCGTGGACCTGCAGCGCGACGTGCTCGACCAGTGCGCCACACCGGTGGCGGTGGCGCCCGACCTGCGCGAGATGGATGCCCGGCTGTTCAAGGCCGGGCCGATTCGGCTGTAAGCTGCTGGGCGCCGGGACGGTGGCCGCCTGCATGCCGCCCGAGCAGCTGGCCGCGCGCACGAAGAGGATGACTAACAGCAAAGTGGGGCAAGGTGATCCAGGACAACGGCATCCGCGGCGACTGAGTCACCTGGATGTCGTCCGGGCAGCGCCGAAGCGGGCGCTGCCTGAGGATCCAGACGAGGGTCAGGCCGGCTGCTGTCCGGGCTGGCCCGGCTGGCCGGGTGGGAGCACCGGCAGCGGCATGGCCGGCTGGCGCGCGGCGGCGGCCAGGCCAAGGAACTGGCTCGATGTGCGCAGGAACTGCTGGCAGGTCTGGCGGAAAAGCTCGAAGTCCATATGGTTCTCGGTTGACTCAGGCTGGCGCGGACCGGCAAATAGCCGCCGCGCCGCCGGCATCATCCGTTGCCGATGTGACAGTTTCTTGAAAATCAGCCGGTAGCGCCGGCTTTGTCGCGCCAGGCGTACGGCCCCGCCGTACTGGTCACTGTGCGGGCAGAGGTGCTAAAATGTAAGTCTTTGATTCTCTTGGCCAAATGCTGCAAGCAGCATGGCCGCGCCGGAACCCCCTCCGGCGCAGGCGAGAGCCAGGGCGAGATGAGTTCCAGACGCGTATCCGTTTGTGCCGGGTTCGCCTCCCGCCAGACAACGATACCCATGACCACTACGACCGCACCAGAACCAATTAACGCCGATCAGGCGGCTGTGCAGACGTTCGAAAGCTTCGGCCTCGACGCACGCATCCTGCGCGCCTTGTCCGACCAGGGCTACACCACGCCCACGCCGATCCAGGCGCAGGCGATTCCCGTGGTGCTGCTCGGCAAGGACGTGATGGGCGCCGCCCAGACCGGCACCGGCAAGACCGCCGGCTTTGCGCTGCCGATCATCCAGCGCCTGCTGCCGCTGGCCAATGGCAGCGCGTCGCCAGCGCGCCACCCGGTGCGCGCGCTGATGCTGACGCCCACGCGCGAACTGGCCGACCAGGTCTACGACAACGTCGCCCGCTACGCCAAGCACACCGACCTGCGCAGCACGGTGGTGTTCGGCGGCGTCGACATGAACCCCCAGACGGATGCCCTGCGCCGCGGCGTTGAGATCCTGGTGGCCACGCCGGGCCGCCTGCTCGACCACGTGCAGCAGAAGTCGGTCAACCTGTCGCAGGTGCAGATGCTGGTGCTGGACGAAGCCGACCGCATGCTCGACATGGGCTTCCTGCCGGACCTGCAGCGCATCATCAACCTGCTGCCGGCGCAGCGCCAGACGCTGCTGTTCTCGGCGACGTTCTCGGCGGAAATCAAGCGACTGGCTGCCAGCTACCTGAAGCAGCCGGTCACCATCGAAGTCGCCCGCAGCAACTCGACCGCCGAGAACGTGCGCCAGATGGTGTACCAGGTCGAAGACGGCCACAAGCAGGCGGCGGTCGTGCACCTGCTCAAGCAGCGTGCGGAGCAGGGGCTGTCACGCCAGTGCATCGTCTTCGTCAACAGCAAGATCGGCTGCTCGCGCCTGGCGCGGCACCTGGAGCGCGAGGGCATCAACGCTGCCGCCATCCACGGCGACAAGACCCAGACCGAGCGCATGCAGACGCTGGACGGCTTCAAAAGCGGCACCATCGACGCGCTGGTCGCCACCGACGTGGCCGCGCGCGGGCTCGATATCCCCGACATGCCGTGCGTGGTCAACTTCGACGTGCCGTACAGCGCCGAAGACTATGTGCACCGCATCGGCCGTACCGGCCGTGCCGGCGCCAGCGGCGACGCGCTGTCGATCTACGTGCCCGGCAATGACGAGCGCCTGCTGTCCGATATCGAGAAGCTGATCAAGCGCAGCATCCCGCGCGGCAAGCTGGAAGGCTTCGACCCGACCGGCGAGCGTGCGCGCCAGGGCGATACCGAGCGCCGCCGCGAGCGTGGCGACGTGCGCCGCACGCGCGGCAACGGCGAGGGCGAAGAGCGCCCGCGCCGCCACGAACACGCCGGCAGCCGCCAAGTGTTCCGCCCTTCGGACGATCCGTTCTTCTCGCGCCCGTACGAGCCCAGCGCCAACAGCGCGCAGATCAAGGCATCCGAAGAAGTCGCCGCCGCGCTGAGCCGTGGCCGCCAGGCGCCCAAGCGGCCGGTGGCCGCGCTGCTGGGCGGCGTGCCGCGCAAGTCGTGATCGAGCGGTAGTTTTGCGATGGCCCGCGGCGCGGGCCATCAGTCCGGTGCGGCGCCCTGGCCGTGCCCCGGCTGCGGCGGTGTCTCCAGTCGCTGGCGCCACCCTTCGGTGGCGCTTGCCAGCCAGTCCTTTACATTCCCCGCGTTGTTGAGCAGCCCCAGGTGGCTGCCTGCCTCGCGCAGCGCGTCCAGCGGCGCGCCGGTGTCGATCGCCAGCGCGCCGCTCTGCTTGCTGAGCTTCTCGCCGATCTCGTTGACCACCACCGGCACGTGCAGATAGGCCGGCGTGGGCAGGCCCAGCAGGTGCTGCAGGTGGATCTGCCGCGGCGTGGAGTCGAGCAGGTCGGCGCCGCGCACGATATGTGTGATGCCCTCCAGGCCGTCGTCCACCACCACCGCCAGTTGATACGCCCATAGCCCGTCCGCGCGGCGCAGCACGAAGTCGCCCAGCTCAGTTTCCAGGTCCTGGCACTGGCGGCCCTGCCAGCGGTCGCTGAAGCAGATGGTGGCGGCCGGGCCGTCCGGCACGCGCACGCGCCAGGCGCGCGGCAGCTTGCCGTTCAGGCCGTGGCGGCAGGTGCCCGGGTAGGCCAGCGTCTGGTGGCGCTCGCGCACGTGCACCAGCGAATCGGCGATCTCCTTGCGCGAGCAGCCGCACGGGTAGAGCTGCCCGGCGGCATCGAGCCGGCGCAGGGCGTCGGCGTAATGCGGTTCGCGCCGGCTCTGCCACGCCGGCGGCTCGTCCGGCGTCATGCCAAGGCGTTCCAGCGTATGCAGGATGTCTTCGTCGGCGCCGCGCACGCAGCGCGGCATGTCGATGTCTTCAATGCGCACCAGCCACTGGCCGCCATGCGCGCGCGCATCGAGCCAGCTGGCCAGCGCCGTGACCAGCGAGCCCATATGCAACGGCCCGGTGGGCGAGGGGGCAAAGCGGCCGCGATAGCCGCCCGTGATGACTGCCATGCGCCTGCCCTCAGCCGGCGAAATCCGGTTGCTGCAGCAGCGCCTGCGCCAGGCGCGGGTCTTCCAGCTTGCTCGCCCACCATTGCAGCGCCTTGCCGCGGTTGCTGGTGCGCCAGGCCACCTTGAAGTGGCCGGGCGCGCGCACTTCCACGGTCTCGCGCGCCTGCAGCACGCCGCTTTCGATATGCGGCTGCGCCATGGGTGCCGGCAGCCAGCCGCAGCCCAGGCCGCGGATCTGCGCTTCCAGCTTGTCACGCATGGTCGGCACCACCAGCACGTCCTGGCCGGCCAGCACGCCGTGGGTGCGCGCCGGCAGGTTGCGCGAGGTATCGCCGACCGCGACGATGCGGTGCCTGGCGATCTGGATGGTGGTGAGCGGGCCGTCCTCGGTCGCCAGCGGATGGTGCGCCGCCACTGCGAACACGAACGGCATCGCCCCCAGCGGCCGGATCTGGAAGCCCTGCGTGCTGGGCGCATCGTAGGCGCCGCCGATCACCAGGTCGGCGCGGTTGCTGACCAGCGCGTCCCACGCGCCGCCCAGCACCTCCTTGGCAAAGCGCAGCCGGGTGGCGGTGTTCTCGGCGTAGAAGTCGTGGATCACCGGCAGCAGCGCGCGAAAGTTGATCAGGTCGTCGACCACGATGGTCAGCGTCGCCTCCCAGCCGGTGGCCAGGCGCTTGACGCGGCGCGCGAGGTCGTCGGCCGCATGCAGCAGGTGGCGGCCCTCATCGAGCAGGGCGCGCCCGGCCGGGGTCAGTTCGGCGCGGTGGCGGCGGCGGTCGAATAGCAGCACGTCCAGGTCTTCTTCCAGCTTGCGCACCACGTAGGTCAGCGCTGAGGGAACCTTGCCCATCTCGTGGGCGGCAGCGGCGAAGCTGCCCTTGCGTTCGATGGCGTCGAGGACTTCGAGGGATTCTAGCGAGAGGGCCATGTTCAGAAATTCTGAATGACTGCTTCTAAGGCGGACCCCGTAAATATACGCCTCAGGCCCTAAACTGCCTAGCATCAACAGCGCAACACATGCCGCGACACGGGATACACAGCTAGTGCTGACGGCGAAACGGGCCAAGGAGGGCCATCAAAATGATTGAAATCAGAAAGTCTGCAGAGCGCGGTTACGCCGACCATGGCTGGCTGAAGTCCTTTCATTCGTTCTCGTTCGCCGACTACTACGATCCGCAGCATGTGCAGTTTGGGCCGCTGCGGGTGATCAACGAGGACCGCGTCGCGCCCGGTATGGGCTTCGGCACGCATGGCCACCGCGACATGGAGATCATCAGCTACGTGCTGGAAGGCGAACTGGCCCACAAGGACAGCATGGGCAATGGCAGCGTGATCCGCCCGGGCGATGTGCAGCGCATGAGCGCAGGCACGGGCGTGCGCCACTCGGAGTACAACCATGCCCAGCACGATACGACGCACTTCCTGCAGATCTGGATCATGCCTGACCAGAACGGCATCGAGCCCGGCTACGAGGAAAAGCACTTCGACGCTGCCGACAAGCGCGGCAAGCTGCGCCTGGTGGCCAGCGCCGACGGCGCCGAGGGTTCGGTGGTGGTGCATCAGGACGTGCGCCTGTACGCCGGCCTGTTCGACGGCGACGAAGCCGCCACGCTGGCGCTCGCACCGGGCCGCCGCGCCTATGTCCACGTGGCGCGTGGCCGCGTGACGATCAACGGCAAGGCGCTCGAAGCCGGTGACGCGGCCAGGCTGGCGTCGGTCGGTGAAGTCGCGCTGTCCGGCGGCGATAACGCCGAGGTGCTGGTGTTCGACCTGCCCTGAGCCGCGCCCGGCAAACGTAGTCGCTGAAGTCCGCAAAAGCTCGCCCGCCCGGCGGGCTTTTTGCATTTTGCGTCGCGCTCCGGGGCCCGGCAGGTACCGCTGTGCTATCTTCTCGCTATGCATTGCGCCTGCACCGGCACATCGCCGGCAGGCCAGCACGGGTCTATTCCCCGGATCACGACAGGGGGGCGTCCCCGTGCCGACGCCCCCTTGGAACACCCAGTACCAAGATGACCTTTGTTTCCATTCTCCTGGCGCTGATCGCAGAGCAGTTCCGCGCCCTGGGCCGCAACAACCCGATCCACGAGATCGTGCGCGCGCTCGGCGAACGTGCCGAACACGCCTTCGACACCGGCCGGCCGCGCGATGCCGCGTTGGCCTGGCTCACCGTGGTGCTGCCGCTGACGCTGGCGGTGATCGTGGTGCACTACCTGCTGGCCTCGATCAGCGTGGCGCTGACGCTCGCCTGGAACGTGCTGGTGCTGTACATGACGCTGGGCTTTCGCCAGTTCAGCCACTACTTCACCGACATCCATGAAGCGCTGAACCGCGACGACCTGCATACCGCGCGCACGCTGCTGCACGAGTGGACCGGGCTCGACACCGTCGAGATGCCGGTCACCGAGATCGTGCGGCATACGCTGGAAGCGGCGATCGTGGCCGTGCACCGGCATGTGTTCGGCGTGTTCTTCTGGTTCCTGGTGCCGATCGGGCCCGGCGGCGTGGTGCTGTACCGTACCGCGGAATACCTGGGCCGCCACTGGAACCTGCCCTCGGCCGAACGCAGTCCCGCCCTTGGCCGCTTCGCGGCGCGCGCCTTCTATGTGCTCGATTGGATTCCCTCGCGGCTGACCGCGATCGGCTTTGCCATCGTCGGCAATTTCGAGGATGCGGTCTATGCCTGGCGCAACCACGCGCGCAAGTGGAACGATGCGGTCAACGGTATCCTGCTTGCCAGCGGCGGCGGGGCGCTCGGCGTCAGGCTGGGCACGCCGCTGGCCGAGGACGACTCCACCGTGGTGCTGCGCGCCAGCGTGGCGGGCCCGGCGGTGGACTATGCCCCCGGCATGGAAGAGGACAACGGCGGTCCCGAGCCGGCCGCGCCCGAATTCGGCACCGAGCCCGGCGTGCGCACGCTGCAGTCGGCCGTCGGCCTGGTGTGGCGCGCGGTGGTGCTGTGGATGCTGCTGCTCGCCATGCTGTCGCTGGCGCTCTGGGTAGGCTGATCCAGGGGTTTGAAGGCGGGCCGGCGCGCTAGTCGCCGCGCGCCGCGCCGCAGCGCCAGCAAGCGCCGAACTGCGCCTCGTGCCATTCGTGGCAATGGCGGCATTGCCAGCTGGGCCCCGGCACCGGGTTGGCGGCGACATTGAGCACCGCCCACGCCTGCGCTTCCATCTCGTCATCGACCAGCCATACCTGCGGCGCGCTTTCCCGGAACGGGATCTCGCCGGTCGCGCCGGCCAGCCAGGTATTGCGCAGTTCGGCGCGGATGCCGGCCGCCCGCAGCACGTTCTGGCAATGGGCCGCATGGACCAGCGAGGTGGCGGACAGTAGCAGTTTCATGGCAGCGCACCGGGAGAGCAGGTGCGCTTACCTTACCACGGCTTCTGCTGGCTGGATTCGTGCAGCAGCTGCGTGTAGAGCTGGTGGCGACGCTCGGAAATCGCGCCGGATTCCACCGCGGCCAGCACCCCGCACCCCGGCTCGTTCACATGGTGGCAGTTGTAGAAGCGGCACTCGGTCAGGCGCGGCCGGAATTCCGGGAAGGCGCGCTCGAGCATGCCCTCGCTCAGGTGGTACAGGCCGAATTCCTGGAAGCCCGGTGAATCGATCAGCGCACCCTGGCGGCCGTCGGCTGTGCCCCAGTCTGCCGGCAGGTGGTAGAGCCGCGTGAAGGTGGTGGTGTGCTTGCCGGAATCGAGCTTGGCCGAGATCTCGCGGGTCTGGGCATCGACGCCGGGGATCAGCAGGTTCAGCAGCGACGACTTGCCCATGCCCGACTGGCCGATCAGGATGCTGGCCAGCCCCGCCAGGCGCGGCTTGAGCGTGGCCAGCGCCTGCGCCGGGTCGGCGCGCACCGACAGCTCCAGCGTGTCGTAGCCCAGCTCGTGGTACAGCGCCAGGCGGCCACGCGCCTCGTCCAGCCGGTCGGGCAGGTCGGTCTTGTTGAGCACGATCAGCGGCCGGATTTCCATCGCCTCGGCCGACACCAGCGCGCGCCCGAGCAGGTCTTCCGAGAAGCCCGGCTCGGTCGCCAGCACGATGATGACCTGGTCGATATTGGCGGCCAGCAGCTTGGACTTGAACTGGTCGGAGCGGTGCAGCAGGTTCTTGCGCGGCGCGACCTTGGTGATCACGCACTGGTCGGCGGCGGCGCGTTCCACGTTGACGTGATCGCCCACCGCGCAGTCGCTTTTCTTGCCGCGCGGGAAGGCATGCATGCGCGTGCCGTCGCCCAGCTCGACCACGTAGTGGCGGCCGTGCGCGGCGATGATCAGCGCGGACTCGTGGCTGGTACCGGCATGGCTGCCGCCGCCGGCGTTGCGGTGACGCGTCGCGCGGCTCATGCGTGCGCCAGCAGGCGGTCGATCCGCTGTGCGGCGGGCGGATGCGAGTAGTAGAAGGCGCTGTAGAGCGGATCGGGCGTCAGCGTCGAGGCATTGTCCTTGTACAGCTTCACCAGCGCCGATACCAGGTGCCCGGCATTGGTCTGGTCCGCGGCAAAGGCGTCGGCCTCGAACTCATGGCGGCGCGACGACTGGCTCGCCAGCGGTCCCAGCAGGAAGGTGAACACCGGCAGCGTCAGGAAGAACAGCACCAGCGCCAGCGCATTGTTGGGCACGCCCAGGTTGGGCACCACGCCCAGCCCGGTGTAGAACCAGCTGCGCGTGGCCAGCCACCCGAGCAGCGCCAGGAACACCAGGCTCAGCGCAAAGGTGACGGCGATGCGCTTGGCCACATGGCGGCGCTTGAAGTGGCCCAGCTCATGCGCCAGCACCGCCTCGATCTCGTCGCCCGACAGGCGCGCCAGCAGCGTATCGAAGAAGACGATGCGCTTGGCCGCGCCAAAGCCGGTGAAGTAGGCGTTGCCGTGGGCGCTGCGCTTGCTGCCGTCCATCACGAACAGGCCCTTGCTGGCAAAGCCGCAGCGCTTCATCAGGGCCTCGATGCGCTCGCGCAGCGATTCGTCGGTGAGCGGCTCGAACTTGTTGAACAGCGGCGCGATGAAGGTCGGAAAGATCACCAGCAGGAACAGGTTGAACGCCATCCACACCAGCCAGGTCCACAGCCACCACAGCGAACCCGCGCGCTCCATCAGCCACAGCACCGCCAGCAGCAGCGGCAGGCCCAGCGCGCACGCCACCAGCAGCATCTTGACCATGTCGGCCAGCCACAGGCCGAAGGTCATCTTGTTGAAGCCGAAGCGCTCTTCGATGCCGAACTGGCCATACAGCGAGAAGGGCAGGTCGACCAGCCCGCCGATCAGCGCCACGCTGGCCACCAGCGCCACGCCGTAGGCATAGCCGGGCCCGAAGATATCGAGCCAGAACTGGTTGAGCCACTGCAGCCCGCCCAGCATGGTGAAGCCGATCAGCACCGCGGCGCCGGCCAGCACTTCCAGCATCGACAGCCGGGTGCGGGCGATGGTGTAGTCGGCGGCCTTCTGGTGCGAGGCCAGCGTGATGGTGTCGGCAAAGCGCGCCGGTACCGCATTGCGGTGCTGGGCCACATGCCGGACCTGGCGGGCGGCCAGCCAGAGCTTGGTCAGCACCATCAGCACCAGCGCGGCGAGGAAGATAATCGTGAACATCGGCAAGAGCCTTGTGGGTTCGGGCGCCCGGCATCGTGCGCGGCGGGCGTCCGTTGGGACCGCGAAACCCGGGGCAGGATTGTCGGCGGTCCGGGATATCCGGGAAGGCCGGCAAACTGTGCGCCAGCGGGCATCCCGGACGGATATGCGAGAATTATAAATTGTTCGCGCCCGGCCCCGCCGCGGCCGCATCCCCGAAATCCCTATCTTCCGCAGTCCCGATGACAACCCACGCCGCCGCCAAATCCGTAAAAAGTGAAAACAACCTGATCTGGCTGGACATGGAAATGACCGGCCTGTCGCCGGACACCGACCGCATCATCGAGGTGGCGATCGTGGTCACCGACTCCGAACTCAATATCCTGGCCGAAGGCCCCGTGCTGGTGATCCACCAGAGCGATGCCGTGCTCGACGGCATGGACAACTGGAACAAGGGCACCCACGGCCGTTCCGGCCTGATCGACAAGGTCAAGGCTTCCACGCTGACCGAAGAGCAGGCCGAGGCCGAGCTGCTGGCCTTCCTCAAGCGCTGGGTGCCGGCCAACAAGTCGCCGATGTGCGGCAACTCGATCTGCCAGGACCGCCGCTTCATGGCGCGCTACATGCCCAAGCTGGAGGCGTTCTTCCACTACCGCAACCTGGACGTGTCCACGCTCAAGGAGCTGTGCAAGCGCTGGGAGCCGGCCATCCACAAGGGCTTCGTCAAGCGCCAGCTGCACACGGCGCTGGCCGACATCCTGGAGTCGGTCGAGGAACTGCGCTACTACCGCACGCACTTTATCCGCCACACGGCGCCCGGCGCAGCGCCCGCGGCTGACGCGACGGCCCCGGCGGCCCCAGACACGCCGGCCGCCGGCACGCCTGCCCAATAACCCGGGCCACCCGCCACCACCCAGAACAACAACTCACCACCAGCGACGGGCCGCACGCATTGCCGGGCCTTGTTGCCGCTGCCGGGCGCCGCGCGGTACCCGGCGCGAGCCCCGTCCCGCCCGCCCATGCTCGAGCGCATCGTCTCCATCATCACCCCGGTCATCCTGATCATCCTGGTCGGGTGGCTGTACGGGCGCAAGGCGCATCCGGACATGGCCGGCATCAACCGCGCCACGCTGGACGTGATTGCGCCGCTGCTGGTGGTGTCGGCTTTCGTCAGCAAGGACTTCGTGCTGGCCGACCAGGTGGAGCTGCTGGGCTGCGCGGTGGCCGTGGTGCTGGGCTCCGGCGTGCTGGCGTGGGGGCTGGCGCGGCTGCTCAAGGTTGATCCGCGCACCTTCGTGCCGCCGATGATGTTCAACAACTGCGGCAACATGGGCCTGCCGCTGTCGGTCTTTGCCTTCGGCCCGGCCGGGCTGGCGCCGGCGGTGGCGCTGTTCGCGGCGTCCAACCTGATGCACTTCACCCTTGGCATGAAGATCGTCAACCGGCATGCGTCGATGGCGCAGATCGCGCGCAATCCGATGGTGCTGGCCACCGTGTCTGGCGTGGGATTGTCGCTGGCGCGGCCGTGGTTCACGCTGCCCGACCCGGTCTACCAGTCGGTCAAGCTGCTGGGCGACGCCACCGTGCCGCTGATGCTGTTCGCGCTGGGCGTGCGCATGAAGGATGTGAGCCTGCGCAACTGGGGCATGGGGCTGGTCGGCGCGGTGGCTTGCCCGCTGACCGGCATCGCGGTGGCGTTGCTGCTGGCGCAGTGGGTGCCGCTGACGGAACTGCAGCGCGGGCTGCTGTTCGTATTTGCCTCGCTGCCGCCGGCGGTGCTGAACTTCCTGGTGGCGGACCACTTCCGGCAGGAGCCGGACCAGGTGGCGTCGATCGTGTTGCTGGGCAATATCGCCGCGGTGGTGTTCGTGCCGGTGGGGTTGTACCTGGGGTTGCGCTGAGGCGCAGGGGAGGGTGCCCGCGCGGCGTGCGTCGGCGGGCCGGGTGGCGGCTGGGTGGAGTCCGGGTGGATTAAGTGGCGGGTTTGGCGCGCACGGCGTTCTTCGGGCGCCAGGCCTTGACGATCGCCTCGTCGGTTTCCATGTACGGGCCGCCGATCAGGTCGATGCAATACGGCACCGCAGCAAAGATCCCTTGCATCACTGCCTTGCCGTCGGCGTCGCGCAGGCCTTCCAGCGTTTCGCGGATCGCGCGCGGCTGGCCCGGCAGGTTGATGATCAGCGCGGCGCGGCTGGCGGTTTCACGGATCACCGCCACCTGGCGCGACAGGATCGCGGTCGGCACGAAATGCAGGCTGACCTGGCGCATCTGCTCGCCAAAGCCCGGCATTTCCTTGGTCGCCACGGCCAGCGTGGCTTCGGGCGTGACGTCGCGTCGCGCCGGGCCGGTGCCGCCGGTGGTCAGCACCAGGTCGCAGCCGGCCACGTCGACCAGGTCGATCAGCGTGCGCGAGATCTGCGCCTGCTCGTCGGGGATCAGCCGCTCCACCGCCTGCCAGGGCGAGGTCAGCGTGCGCCCGAACCACTCGCGCAGCGCCGGGATGCCCTCGTCCTGATAGGTGCCGGCCGAGGCGCGGTCCGAGATGGAAACGAAGCCGACGACCAGTTCGTCGGGATGGTTACGGACAACCGGCTGCGTGGTCTGGGTCATGCCTCGGGCTCCGGGGTCGGGGGTTGGTCCTGCGCGGCGGCCTTGCCATCCTTTTCGTCGAGCGCCGTCTTGATCGCCTGGAACAGCTCGCGGAAATAGCGCGGCGGCTTGCCTTGCTCCTTTTCCTTGCGCGCGTTGCGGATGGTGTTGCGCAGCGCCTGCACGTCGATGCCGGGATGCTCGCCGAGGAAGCGCGTCAGCGCCGCGTCGTCGGCCAGCAGCAGCTCGCGCCAGCGCTCGATCAGGTGCATGCGCGCGGTCTCGGCCTTGCTGGTGCCCTTGAAGCCTTCCAGCGCGCGGCGGATGGCCTCGACCTCGTCGTCGTCCAGGCCGCGCATGACCTTGCCGACGTACTGCATCTGGCGGCGCTTGCCTTCGTGGCTGGTGATGCGGCGTGCCTGGTGAATGGCGTCGGCCAGCGCTTCGGGCATGGGCACGCGCGCCAAACGGTCCTTGGCCAGGCCTTCCAGCTCGGCGCCAAGGTCCTGCAGGGCGGTCATGTCGCGCTTGCGCTGCGACTTGCTTTTCGGTTCGTCGTCTTCCGGTTCCGGCGCAAAGCCTCCAGGAAAGCGCGAGCCGTTCGGATTACGGGAATTTCGCGTCATGCCCGGCATTTTATCTTGCTATGATTGCCGCTTGGACTTTTGATGACACCCGCCCAGCATGGACCCCATGGACCATATCGCAGAACAGACCGCGCACTTCACCTACACCCAGGCCCAGCTCAGCGAGATGGCCGCCGATGTGCTGCGTGTGGCACGCGAACTGGGGGCGACCGATGCCGCCACCGAGATCTCCGAGGGCAGCGGCCTGTCGGTGTCGGTGCGCAAGGGGCAGGTGGAAACCATCGAGCAGAACCGCGACAAGGTGGTCGGCGTCACGGTGATGATCGGCAAGCGCCGCGGCAACGCCAGTACCTCTGACTTCTCGCCGGCGGCACTGCGCGCCACGGCCGAGGCGGCCTACAACATTGCCCGCTTCACCGCCGAGGACGAGTGCGCCGGCCTGGCGGAAGAAGAACTGCTGGAGCGCTCGCCGCAGGACCTGAACCTGTTCCACCCCTGGAACATCGACGCCGAAGCCGCGATCGACATCGCCACCCGCGCCGAGGCCGCGGCCTTCGCGGTGTCGCCGCGCATCCGCAACAGCGACGGTGCCAGCGTGTCGGCCCAGCATTCGCAGTTCGTGCTGGCCACCACGCGCGGTTTCGTCGGCGGCTATCCGTATTCGCGCCACTTTATCTCGTGCGCGCCGATCGCCGGCAGCGGCAGCGGCATGCAGCGCGATGACTGGTACTCGTCCAAGCGCTCGCCAAAAGCGCTGGCGGCGCCGGAAGACATCGGCAAGTACGCCGCCGAACGCGCGCTGGCGCGGCTGCAGGCACGCAAGCTGTCGACGCGCCGCTGCCCGGTGCTGTTCGAGGCGCCGCTGGCCGCGGGCCTGCTGGGGGCCTTCGTGCAGGCGGTGTCGGGCGGCGCGCTGTACCGCAAGTCCACCTTCCTGTGCGATTCGCTGGGCAAGACCGTATTCGCCCCGCACGTGCAGATCCACGAGCAGCCGCATACCCCCGGCGCCATGGGCAGCGCCCCGTTCGACGAGGAAGGCGTGCGCACCCGCGAGCGCGACGTGGTCCTGGACGGCGAGGTGCAGGGCTATTTCCTGTCGACCTACTCCGCGCGCAAGCTCGGCATGCAGACCACCGGCAACGCCGGCGGCTCGCACAACCTGACGCTGTCGAGCTCGCTGACCGAGCCGGGCGACGACTTCCCGGCGATGCTGCGCAAGCTCGGCACCGGCCTGCTGGTGACCGAGTTGATGGGGCAGGGCGTCAACTACGTGACCGGCGACTACTCGCGCGGCGCCTCGGGCTACTGGGTCGAGAACGGCGTGATCCAGTACCCGGTCGAGGAAATCACCATCGCCGGCAATATGGCGGAGATGTTCAAGCAGATCGTCGCCATCGGCGCGGATGCGCTGGTGCGTGGCACCAAGGAAACCGGCTCGATCCTGCTCGAGCAGATGACCATCGCCGGTGCCTGAGCCGACGGCCATCTGCGTGGTTCGCCTTCTCAGGCAAGAAACAGGCGATACGCCGAATTGGCGCTGACCTCCTGGTACGGATAGCCGAGCGTGGCGAGGCGTTCTTCGAACGCAGCGCTTTGCGCCTCGGCCACCTGGATGCCGGCCAGCACCGAGCCGGTATCGCCGCCCTGGTTGCGATAGTGGAACAGGCTGATGTTCCAGTCCGGCGCCAGCGCCGACAGGAACGTCATCAGCGCCCCGGGCCGTTCCGGGAATTCAAAGCGGAACAGGCGTTCGCCACGCGCCAGCGGCGAGCGCCCGCCGATCATATGCCGCACATGCTCCTTCGCCACTTCATCGGCCGTCAGGTCGATGGTCGGGAAGCCATCCTGCTGCAGCGCCTTCACTAGCTGTTCCGACTCTCCCGACGCCCCGAGCTGCATGCCGACAAAGACGTGGGCCGTCTGCGCATCGGCAATCCGGTAGGTGAACTCGCTGATCTGCCGGTCGCCGACCCGGCTGCACAGGCGCCGGAACGCACCGCAAGCCTCCGGCAGCGTCACGCCGAACATGCCTTCGCGCGCATTGCCCAGCTCGGCCCGATCCGCCACGAAGCGCATGCGCTCGAAGTTGATATTGGCGCCGGAGGTGACCGCGACCAGCGTCTTGTCGCGGATGCCGCCCCGCGCTGCATACTGCTTGGCAGCGGCGACGGCCAGCGCGCCGGCGGGTTCGAGCACGCTGCGGGTGTCTTCGAACACATCCTTGATCGCGGCGCATAGCGCATCGGTATCCACGATGATGATCTCGTCCAGGTAGCGGCGGCACAGGCGGAAGGTTTCTTCGCCCACCAGCTTGACCGCGGTGCCGTCCGAAAACAGCCCCACCTCGGCCAGTTCCACCCGCCGGCCGGCGCGGATCGACTGGGCCATCGCGCACGAATCTTCCGTCTGCACGCCGATCACCCGGATCTCGGGGCGTACCGCCTTGACGTAGGTCGCCACGCCCGCGGCCAGGCTGCCCCCGCCGATCGGGACGAAGATCGCATGGATCGGGCCGCGATGGGCGCCGAGGATTTCCGCCGCTACCGTGCCCTGGCCAGCGATGACGTCGGGATCGTCGAAGGCGGGGATAAAGGTCAGCCCTTGCTCGGCTTGCAGCGTCATCGCGTGGCGATAGGCGTCGGTGTAGGAGTCGCCGGCCTGGATCACCTCGACGGTGGGGCCGCCGTGCGCACGCGCCGCGTCGACCTTGACCTGCGGTGCCGTGGTCGGCACCACGATCAGCGCGCGCACACCGAGGCGTGCCGCGGACAGCGCCACGCCCTGGGCATGGTTGCCGGCCGAAGCGGTGATGACGCCGCGCCGCAGCGCTTCGGGGCTGAGGTGCGCCATCTTGTTGTAGGCGCCGCGCAGCTTGAAGGAGAACACCGGCTGGGTGTCCTCGCGCTTGAGGTAGACGCGGTTGCGCAGCCGCGCTGACAGGTGCCTGGCGAAGTCGAGTTCGGTCTCGCGGGCCACGTCGTAGACGCGCGCGGTCAGGATGCGTTTCAGGTAGCCGCTCTGGTCGGCCGCATGGTCGGTGGCGCGGTCGATGCTTTCAGTGGTAGGTTCGGCATTTGCCTGCATGGAAGGGCTCCGGGGTGGTTTTCTTGGTGCCCTGGAGCCGGAAACAAAAAACCCGCCTTCAGGGCGGGTTTTCTGCGAAAAACTGATCTGGACGCGCGCTAACCCACCATTCGAGGAATGGTGCGAATAATCTGCGCGAGGTCGAGGTGACGGCGGTCCATGTGCGTGAGATTGGGCGATGCGGCGGGCTTTGTCAATCCCGGCGTCGCCCGCGACAGGTCGAAATGGTCGAAATTGGCGCTCGGCTCAGGATTCATCCGAAGGCGGCCGCTCGTACGTGACGAAGGCATAGTCGAAACCGTTGGCCTCCGAATGATGCGTCTCGCGCGAGGTCTCGATCCATTGCGTGCGGTCGATCGGCGGGAAAAAGGCGTCGCCCTCCACATCCGCATCGATCTCCGTCACCACCAGCCGGTCCGCGCAGGGCATGGCCTCGGCATAGAGCTGCGCGCCGCCGATCAGGAAGATCTGCTCGACGCCCACGCACAACCGCTGCGCATCTTCCAGCGAGGCAGCGACCTCGGCGCCTTCGATGCGCAGGTCCGGGTTGCGGCTCACGACGATATTGCGCCGGCCCGGCAGCGGCCGCCCGATCGAGTCCCAGGTCTTGCGGCCCATCACCACGGGCGCGCCCATGGTGGTGCGCTTGAAGTGCGCCAGGTCTTCCGGCAGGCGCCACGGCAGCGTGTTGTCGCGGCCGATGGTGTGGTTGCGCGCCTTGGCAACGACCAGTGTCAGCAGCGTCATACGGCCACCGGTGCCTTGATGGCGGCGTGTGACTGGTAGCCCACCAGTTCGAAGTCTTCGTAGCGGTAGTCGAAGATGCTGTCGGGCTTGCGCAGGATCTTCAGCTGTGGCAGCGGCTGGGGCTCGCGCGCCAGCTGGGTCTGCACCTGCTCGAAGTGGTTGTTGTAGATATGGCAGTCGCCGCCGGTCCAGATAAAGTCGCCCACTTCCAGCCCGGCCTGCTGCGCAATCATGTGCGTGAGTAGCGCATAGCTGGCGATATTGAACGGCACGCCCAGGAAGATATCGGCGCTGCGCTGGTAGAGCTGGCACGACAGCTTGCCGTCGGCCACGTAGAACTGGAAGAACGCGTGGCAGGGCGGCAGCTTCATGCGCGGGATGTCGGCCACGTTCCAGGCCGACACGATCAGCCGGCGCGAATCCGGGTTGGCCCGGATCTGCGCCATCAGTTCGGTGATCTGGTCGATATGGCGGCCGTCCGGTGCCGGCCACGAGCGCCACTGCGAGCCGTACACCGGGCCCAGTTCGCCGTTCTCGTCGGCCCATTCGTCCCAGATGCTGACGCCGTTTTCCTGCAGCCAGCGCACATTGGTCGAGCCCTGCAGGAACCACAGCAGTTCCAGGATGATGGACTTCAGGTGCAGCTTCTTGGTGGTCACCACCGGGAAGCCTTCGCGCAGGTCGAAGCGCATCTGGTAGCCGAACACCGAGCGCGTGCCGGTGCCGGTGCGGTCGGCTTTGTCGGTGCCATGCTCGTACACATGGCGCATGAAGTCGAGATACTGTTTCATCGGCGCGGGGCGGGTGGGATGTGACGCGGGCGGTAGACCCGCAAAGCTGGCATTTTAAAGCAAAAGGGCCACCCCTCTGGGTGGCCCTCGGTTGGTCCTTGCCTGGCAGCCGGGACGCCTGCCCCGGCTGCGCCTGGCACCAGCCTTAGTGGCTGCCGGCCGGTTCCTGTTGCACGCGGCGCTTCTGCACCAGGTAGCCGCCACCGAGCACGCCGCCGATGATCAGCACATACAGGCCCCAGTTGACCAACGGGTTGGCCTCGAAGAAGGCCTTGACCAGCGGCTCGTGCACGATCATCTTGACCGCCGTGAAGGCCAGCACGCCAGCGCCGAGGTAGATGATGACCGGGAAGCGGCTCATCAGCTTGAGCACCAGGCTCGAGCCCCACACCACGATGGGGATGCTGATCAGCAGGCCCAGCACCACCAGCAGGAAGCTGCCGTGCGCGGCGCCAGCCACGGCCAGCACGTTGTCCACGCCCATCACCGCGTCGGCGATGATGATGGTCTTCATCGCGCCCCACAGGGTCGAGGCGCCCGAGCCGTGCCCCTCGCCTTCGCCTTCGTCGGAGAGCAGCTTGTAGGCGATCCATACCAGCGCCAGGCCGCCGACCAGCAGCAGGCCAGGAATCTTGAGCAGCCAGACCACGCCGATCGTCATGGCCGAGCGCACCACCACGGCACCGACGGTACCCCAGACAATGGCTTTCTTCTGCAGGTGGGCGGGCAGGTTGCGCGCCGCCAGCGCGATCACGATGGCATTGTCGCCGGCCAGCACCAGGTCAATGACGACGATGGACAGCAGCGCCGTCAGGAACTGCATCGTGAACAGATCGGTAAACCACTCCATGAACTCTCCTCAGGGTACGTATCAGCGCAAGCGCGCGTTGGGTTCGCCTGGATTCACGGAGCACGGGAGGGTGGGGCCGCCTTTGCAAACCATGAAATGCCAGGTTGCAAAGGTCTTGCTCGACCAACGGCGCGGTATGCGCACCGGTTAGTCAGCACAACCGGGGACACCGGTCCCGGAATGACGATTGTGCTAAGGGCATGGCCCCGGAGCTACTCCCCTTTGAGGGACGCAGCCCACCAAGGGGCCGCGTTGGGCCGGATTATAAACGAACTGCGCGCAAACTGGCCCATTGGGGTAGATACTGAGTAAAAGTTCTTGAGGTGCCGCATGCGCCACATATGGGCATTCGGCACTGCACAATCCGGCGGATGGGCTTATCCTTGAATTTCGGCTCTGCCCGATGCGTCCCGGACGGCACAGGGAATGCGTTGCGGAGACCGGCGCGCACGACATGCACAGCGCGGCCTTGGGGAATACGCAGTGAAGCAGTGAACATTCGCGACCACACAAGGAAACGTCATGCCGGCTGTCCCGAACTCGCCGAACGCCTCCCCCCTCCAGCACAAGACCCAGCAGAACGCCCTCCGCCACAACCACCACCACAACGGCCATGCCAGCGCCACGCCGGCTGGCGAACAACCGGCGCTGGTCGCGCTGGCCAATGGACACGCCCATCGCGCGCCGCTGCAGCCGGAATTCGTGCAGCAGTACCGTGAAGACAGCGGGGCGCTGCGCGAGCAGGTGCTGAGCGGGCTGCGCGCCAGCCAGGCCGCGATCAGCCCCAAGTTCTTCTACGACGTGCTCGGATCGCGCCTGTTCGAGGCCATCACCGACCTGCCGGAGTACTACCCGACCCGTACCGAGGCCACGATCTTTGCCAGCGCGGCGCCAGCCATTGCGGCGCGCGCCGGCAGCGGCTGCGTGCTGGTGGACCTGGGCGCCGGCAATTGCGAGAAGGCGGCGCGGCTCTTTTCCAGCCTGCGCCCCGCGCAGTACGTGGCGCTCGATATCTCGATCGAATTCCTGCGCGCGACGCTGTCGTCGCTGCAGCGGCAGCACCCGGACATCCCGATGCTGGGCCTGGGCGCGGACCTGTGCGCGCCGTTCGACCTGCCGTCCAACGTCAGGCGCGGCCGGCGCCTGTTCTTCTATCCGGGATCGAGCATCGGCAATTTCGCCCCGATGGAAGCGCTGGCGCTGCTGCAGCGCATGCGCGGCGCGGCCGGGCGGGGCGACGGCGTACTGATTGGCGTGGACCTGCACAAGGACGAGACCACGCTGGTCTCCGCTTACGACGATGCGCTGGGCGTCACCGCCGCTTTCAACCGCAACGTGCTGCGCAACCTGAACCGGATCGTCGGCACGGACTTCGAGTTGTCCGACTGGCGCCACCTGGCGAGCTTCGACCGCGAGGCCTCGCGCATCCAGATGCACCTGCAGGCCTGCCGCGACGTGCGTGTGCGGTGGGACGACGGCGCGCGCGAGTTTGCCGCGGGCGAGCGCATCCATACCGAGGATTCCTACAAGTACCGCCCGGAGGATTTCGCACTGCTGCTCGAAGCCGCCGGGTTTGACGACCCGGTGTACTGGACCGATCCGCAAGGCTGGTTCGCCGTGTTCCACGCGCGCGGCTGACGGCGCGCCTCCGGCGGGCCCGCGGGAGGCGCCGGGGAGGGCAGGCAGGTAGTGTCATAATGGCCGCAACGGGCGTGCCGCGTGCTGCGCACGCCCGGTGGCCGCTGCGGCCACAGCCAATCCCTGTTCCCCAGCGCGGACCTTCCCAATGAGCGGCTTCCCCATGCTTCCCGATCTCTATTTCACCGGCGGCAAGGCGACCTGGTCCGACCCGCGCCGGCTGCTGCGCGAAGGCCTGGCGCAGGCGCTGGTCGAGGCCCGCAGCCGCACGCTGGCCTGGCTCGCGCCGTTCGGTCAGACGCGCCGCGCCTGGGGCGTGCCGCGCCAGTACGATGCCGATCCGCCGCTGTGGACGCTGGGCCATGTCGCCTGGCATGCCGAGTGGTGGTGCCTGCGCGGCGTGCGCCAGGTGGACCGCGGTGGCGTGCCGGTGCCGGTGGCGAGCGAACCCGCGCTGCTCGACGGCGCCGACGAATGGTTCGACCCCGACCGCATCGGTCCGGACGAGCGCTGGGATGTCACGCTGCCCGACGTGGCCGTGGTCAAGCGCTATGCCGCCGAGGTGCTTGACGGCGTGCTGCGCCGGATCGCACTGCTGCCGGATGATGACGACCTGACGCTGTACCCGTTTCGCCGCGCGCTGCTCCATGAGGATGCGCAGGGCGAGGGGGTGGCGGCGCTGCTGCAGGCGCTGGGCATGGCGCCGGCCGAGGCCGTGGGCACCGGCATGGCCCAGCCCGCGGGGCACGGCGGCACGCTGCATTTCCCGGGCGGGCGCTTCACGCTCGGCTGGAACGACCCTGACGGTTTTGCCTGGCCCGACGAGTTGCCGCCCCAGCCGACCTATGTGCCGGCCTTCGAGATGGACATGGCGCCGGTCAGCAACGCGCAGTTCCTGGAATTCGTCGAGGACGGTGGCTACGAGCACCCGGCCTGGTGGTCGCCCGCGGGGCGCCAGTGGCTGATGACGCAGGAACGCTCGGCGCCGCGCTACTGGTCGCGCCATCCGTCGACGCGCGCGTGGATGGTGGAGCGCTTCGGCACGCTGCGCACGCTCAATCCCGACGAGGCGGTGCGCCACGTGACGCTGTTCGAAGCGCAGGCGTGGTGCCTCTGGGCCGGCCGGCGCCTGCCGGCGGAATCGGAATGGGAGCTCGCCGCCACGCAGAACCGCGGCCTGCAGTGGGGCGCGCTGCGTGAGTGGACGGCGACGCCGTATGAGCCCTATGCAGGCTTTGCCGCGGCGCCTTCGGACGGCGAGCTGGTGAGCCACTTCGGCACGCATCAGGCGGTGCGTGGCGTCTCCTTCGCCAGCCCCGCGCGGCTGCGCCATGTGCGCGCACGCTGGGCGCTGCTGCCGGAGGACGATCTTGCCTTCGTCGGCTTCCGCACCTGCGCGCTTTAGCAGACTGCGCCATGCAAAGGAAAAGGGCACCCGAGGGTGCCCTTTCTTCTGTCTGGCAGGTGCGCTCAGCGCACCGTCCGATCAGCGCTCGTAGCGCGAACGGCTGTTGCGGTTGCCGTTGCTGTTGCCATTGCTGTTGCCGTTGCCGCCGTAGCCGCCGCCAAAGCTGCGGTTGCCGTCGCGGTTGCCGTCACGATTGCCGCCGAAGCTGCGGCCTTCGCTGTTGCCGCGGTAGCCGCCGCCACCGGTGCGATTGCCGTCGGCAAAGGTGCGCGCAGCACCCTCGCGGTTGCCGAAACCACCACGGTTGTCGTCGCCGAAGCTGCGGCCGCCTTCGCGGTTGCCGAAACCACGTGCGCCGTCGTTGGCGCCGCGGTAGCCGGCACCCTGGCCACCTTGGCCACCTTGACCACGGTAACCGCCTTCACGGTTGCCGAAGCCGCCGCGGTTGTCGTCACCGAACGGGCGCGCGCCTTCTGCGCGGTTGCCGAAGCCACGGCTCTCGCCACTGAACTTGCGCTCGCCGAAGCCGCCGGCGCCACCGCCATTGCCGCCGAACTTGCGGTCGCCGAAGCTGCGCTCGCCACCACGGTAGCCGCCGCCATTGCCGCCGCCGTTGCCACGGAAATCACCACGGCCGCCCGGCTTGCCGCCGAAATTCGAACGGGGCTTGGGCGAGCGGCGCGGCTCCAGGCCATCGATCACCGACGCGTCCACGCGCTGGTTGGTGAAGCGCTCGATGCGGCGCCACTGGAACATGTCGTTGTGGTTGACCAGGTTGATGGCGATGCCCGAGCGGCCCGCGCGGCCGGTACGGCCGATGCGGTGCACGTAGTCCTCGGCCTGCTTGGGCAGGTCGAAGTTCACCACGTGGGTGATATCGGGCACGTCGATGCCGCGCGCGGCCACGTCGGTGGCCACCAGCACGCGCAGGTTGCCGCGGCGCAGCGCGGTCAGGGTGCGGTTACGCGCGCCCTGGGTCATGTCGCCGTGCAGCGCGCCGGCCGAGAAGCCGGTGTCGGACAGGCGCTCGGCCAGCGAATCGGCATCGCGCTTGGTCGCGGTGAAGACGATGGCTTGCTTGAGCGTCGCGTCGCGCAGCAGGTGGTCCAGCAGGCGCTCCTTGTGCGACATGTCGTCGGTGAAGTGCAGGCGCTGCTCGATATGGCTCTGGTCGGCGCGGGCCGCGGCGATCTCGATGCGCTGCGGATCGCGCAGCTGGCGCGAGGCGAGCTGGCCGATGCGCGCATCCAGCGTGGCCGAGAACATCAGCGTCTGGCGCGAAGCCGGCGTGGCGTTGACGATGGCGTCGATGTCGTCGGCAAAGCCCATGTCGAGCATGCGGTCGGCCTCGTCGAACACCAGCATCTGCAGCGCCGACAGGTCGATGCGGCCGGCGTCGATATGGTCGAGCAGGCGGCCCGGCGTGGCCACTAGGATGTCAGGCATCTTCGCCAGCGCGGCCAGCTGCTTGGGGTAGGGCATGCCGCCCAGGATGCTGGCGCAGACGATGCGGCGCAGATTGCGGCCGTACTTGGCGGCGGCCTCGGTCACCTGCAGCGCCAGTTCGCGCGTCGGGGTCAGCACCAGCAGTGCGGGCTGGGCCGGCGACGGGCGGGGGCGCTTGCCCTTCATGCGTTTGGCGGGCTCGGTCGCGCGCTGCGGCGCTGGCATTTCGCTGATGCGCTGGATCGCGGGCAGCATGAACGCGGCGGTCTTGCCCGAGCCGGTCTGGCTCGAGACCAGCAGATCGCGGCCGGCCAGGAAGGCGGGGATGGCCTGGGCCTGCACCGGGGTCGGCGTGTTGTAGTTCAGCTCGGAGAGCGCGCGCAGGATGGCGGCGTCCAGGCCGAGCGTGGCAAATCCGCTCTCAGTCTGGATCGTAGCGGCCGGGGCTTCGGCTGCCGGGCTGCCGTTGAGCATGGCGTCGAGCTTGTCGAGCGGGCTCTCGATAATCTGGGCAGCGTCGGAAGTGATCGAAGCGTCGGTCGCGGAGGCAATAGCTTGCTCCGCACGAATGTCGTGCTGGGTCATGTCGTAATGGTCAAATAAATGCATGGCACCCCGGCAAAGCAAATGGGGTGGGCGCAGTGCAAAGTCTTAAAAAGGCTTCGGCGCCAATCGGTGAGGCCGTTACGACAGACACAGCTGGCAGTACGGCGGCAGGCAGGGCTTTGGCTGGTCCCGCTAGGCGGTCCGGCCATGTCCCTGGCAGGCAAACAGCTCAGGTTTCAGGCTGTTCAACAGGATCGGAGACGAGGCGACGTCAGGTGAGCGATGCGTTCTGCTGGGCGGCTGGCGCTTAGGTGATTAACCAGGCGTCCTGCAGCGAGGAAACAGAGCTTGGGAGGGCAGCGGATTCGCCGCGGCAGGAAGGTGAAGCAGTGCCGGGCGGTTGGCGGATCTCACAGTTGCGAAACTCACGCGGCGGATTATAGCAGAGTGCGGAATTTTTGTTGCACTGCGAAAACGTAACCGGATATGTCAGCCAGCGATCACCCGGCGCGAGCCCCGCATCGCGCCGGCGCTGGCGCGGGTTGAAAGGGCGCGGCACCCGCCTATACTGGAGGCGCGGGCACACAGGATGCCCGCACGGGGCGGACGAAAACGTTCCCGCTTGACCTCCTCCAGCGGCATTGGGCCGCTGTTCGCGGCGAGCAATGCGGTCATTGCCCCCAGTGCCAGACTTTCTGCGACTCTCCGGGTGGTCCGGATGGGCGTCCGCGTCATGGGCGGAATCATGGGAAGCCTGCCTGGCCAATAGAATGACCGAACTGCTGACCGCGTGGACCCAGGATGTCCGGGCCCGTCCGCAACCAAGCCCGCCATTGACTGGCGGGCTTTCATTTTGCGGCTTTCGTTCATGCTGCAGCTCAGTCCTCGGCATCCTTGCCCGCTGCCTTGCGCGGCAGCCGGCCGAGCGGCTGCTCGCGCGGCATCACGTAGCGGTTCCCAGGCAATCCGCCCGGGTAGTCGACGATGCGCGCGGCGCCCTGGCGCCGCAGCCCATGCCATGCCTGCCCGCCGGCGGTGCGCCCGCCGCCCAGGATGGCGGACATTGCCTGCCGGTCGAGATCCATGCTGTCGGGCAAATCCTTGATGACGATCACTGCCATGGCTGTCTCCGTCATGCGGGACCGCGGCCGCATGGCCGCGGCCCCCGGTAGGGAACCCCAGCCATGCGGCCGCGGGACCGCTTCAGTATAGGCGAGACGGTCCGCGGTCCTCCCTGGCCGCAGTTGCGCCCCGCACCTCGCTCAGACGGCGGCGAAATTGCCGCCCCATTGCGACGGGTCCACGTTGACGCGCACCGGGCCGAAGCCGGGGGCCGATGCTGCCGACGTTGTGGAGCACCATCATGTCAACAATCCTCGTCCGCGATCTTGCCCTGAGCAAGGGTTCAGGGTATTCACGTTGACGCTCTGCAGCTGCGCGATGTTCTGGTTGACGTTGACCGTGACGTTGGCCAGCGGACCGACGTTGCCGATGCCGCGGCTGAGCCACGAATTGCCGCCGCGTACGGCGCACAGCGAGGCACGGTCGAGGTCCCCTTGATGGTCAGCGTGGTCATGATGGTCTCTGGTAGAGGAAGGTATTGCCTTGGGGTTGGTTTCGAGCATCGGATGTCGCGCTCGGGAGGTACTCACGCAGGGAGTGTGCCAACGCCGTTGCCAGTCGCGCCGGGCACGCGCAACTGCCTGAAAACATGAGGGATTTATTTGCGATGTCGGCTCGCACGCACTGGCTGCAGATCCTGCCGGAGATCATGGGTGACGGGCCCGGGCCAACAGTTGGCACGCCGGTGTTGGCGCCGCGGCGGCAGTGGGGCTCAGCAGCTACCGCGATTGGCGACGACCGGGCGCGCGATGCGTTGCGTGCTGAATGCGGATGGATTGCGCATGCCTTGGGTGCGCACTAGTATCCATCGAAGGCAGGGTACTTCCGCACGGTGGGTCGGCCCTGTCAGCAAACCATGTCGGGGCATGCCGTGGCCAGTCTCAAAGACCTGATCCGCAAGTTCCAGAACGGCGGTCTCTCCGACGACGAGTTCGTCGCGTCGTTCGAGACGGCCCTGGCGCAGGACCCCACCACGCCCAGCCAGGCGGCGCGCGTGATCATCGAGGAAAACACGCGTTTCCCGTTCCCGCCCGCGGTCTATGCCGAAGTGATGCGGCGCATCGAGCGCCAGAGCGCCACGCAGTACGGTGCTGCCACGGAGGCCACGCGCCTGGCCAGCGGGCCGCATACGGGCTCGCTGTACGCGACCTCGCCCGAGGCGGGCACGCTGCCGCAGGCGGCGCACACCAAGGGCGTCGGCGATACCCTCAACGGCCGCTTCGTGCTGGAGGAGTGCTTGGGCGTGGGTGGCATGGGCACGGTCTACAAGGCGCTCGACCTGCGTAAGCTGGAAGCGTCTGACCGCAAGCCGTACATCGCCATCAAGGTGCTGAACCTGCAGTTCAGCGGCCATCCCAAGTCGCTGATGGCGCTGCAGCGCGAGGCGCGCAAGGCGCAGACGCTGGCGCACCGGAACATCGTCACGGTCTATGACTTCGACCGCGACGGGCCGGTGGTCTTCCTGACCATGGAATACCTGTCCGGCACCTCGCTGAACCATGTGCTCAAGGCGCCGGGCTTTGCCGGCATGCCGATGGCGCGCGCCATGTCCATCATCAATGGCATGGGCAACGCGCTGGCCTACGCGCACGAGCGCGGCTTCGTGCATTGCGACTTTAAGCCCGCCAACGTCTTCCTGACCGACAGCGGCGAGGTCAAGGTAATCGACTTCGGCATTGCGCGCGGCTTCCTGCCGCCGGCGGACGAATCCGACAGGACCGTGTTCGATCCCGGCTCGCTGGGCGGCATGACGCCGGCCTACGCCAGCCCCGAGATGTTCGAGCACCGCGAGCCCGATCCGCGCGACGATATCTTCGCGCTGGCCTGCGTGACCTATGAACTGATGACTGGCAAGCATCCGTACCAGCGGCTGGGAGCCAACCAGGCGCGCGAGGCCGGGCTCAAGCCGGTTCAGCCGCCGCAGCTGAGCCGCACCCAATGGAAGACGCTGCGCGAGGCACTGTCGCTGGACCGCGAAACCCGCACGCCGACGGTCGCGCTGTTCCTGAAAGGCATGAGCGCGGTGCCGATAGCGCCCACGCCGCGCCCCTCGCCGCTGATGGCAGGTGGCGTGCTGGCGGTGCTGGCCGGCGTGTCGGCGATCGGCTACTACGCCTGGCATGCGCAGCGGCAGGCCGGAGCGCCGGCGGGCGACACACGGGTCGAGGCGCCGGCCACGCCACCGGCTCCGGCTCCGGCACCCGCCACGCCCGCCCCCACACCCGCACCCGCGCGTTCGCCAGTGCTGTCGATGGCCGATGTCCGCAAGGTGCTGGCCGCCGTGCCGTGCTCACTGCTGAGCGCCAGCGAGCAGGCGCAGACGGTGCGCGTGCGTGGTTTCCTTGCCGAGAGCGTTGGGCCCGCACGGTTGCGCGAGCAGCTCGGCGCGTTGCCGGGGGTGACGGGCGTGTCGATCGACACCCAGCCGCTGGCCGCCGACAAGTGCGACGTGGCCACGCTGGTCGCCCCATACTGGTCGGGCAACCGCGAGGGCGGCACCGCGTCTTCGCTGCGGCTGCGCGGCCAGGGTACGCAGCTGACCGAGGGAAAGCCGCTGGTGCTGGACCTGCGCACGCCGGCGCAGGACTCCTATGTCTATGTCGATTACTTCGCGGCTGACGGCAAGGTGGCGCACATGGTGCCCAGCGCACGCGTGCCCGCGCACCAGGCGCCGCCTGGCCACACTGCCACCATCGGCGATAGCGGTGACTGGATCGTCTCCGGTCCGTTCGGTACCGAACTGGTGGTGCTGCTAACCACGCCGGCGCCGCTTTTCGAAGGGCGCCGCACCGAGGTCGAGTCGCGGCAGGACTATGTCCGCGCACTGGAGAAGCCGCTCGCGCAGATGGCGCACACCTATGGCCGGGACCGCATCAGCGCGGACCTGGTGCAGATCTCGACGCGCGCGCGGTGAGCGCGAGCCTCATGACGCCCGGCTTGCCGTTGGCGCCAGCCGCTACTTCATGTCGCGCGCCACGCGAAAGCCGTTCTGCGACTGCCGCACGCTCGGGCTGTACTTGAAGCGCGTGGACGACACCATGTAGCTGGCCCCTTCGCGCCACGAGCCGCCACGGATCACGCGCGAGCCGCAGGCGTTCTCGTTCCACGCGCGCCCGTCGGTCGGTGCGTTCTTGTACGAGCTGTGCCAGCAATCGGCCACCCATTCCCACACGCTGCCGTTGACGTCGTGCAGGCCATAGGGGTTGGCCGCGAACGAGCCCACCGGCGCCGGCGCGTCCTGGCTCCACGGCTCGCCGCAGTCCTTGCAGTTGGCATTGCCCTTGCGCATCTGGTCGCCCCACCAGAACGCGCTGGCGGTGCCGCCGCGCGCCGCGTATTCCCATTCTGCCTCGGTCGGCAGCCGGTAGGTCTTGCCGGTGGTCTTGCTGAGCCAGGCCACGTACTGCTGCGCATCGTCCCAGCTGACGTCGCGCACCGGCGCGTTCTTCGCGCTTTCGGCGACGGTGGGGATGTTCTGGCAGCCGCCGGCGGTGGCGCAGGCGTTCCATTGCTCGACCGTGACCTCGTAGCGGCCGATCGCGAACGGCTGGCCGATGGTGACATGATGCGGGGGCTTCTCGGCGGGGTCGCTGGCGTTACTGCCCATGGTGAAGCTGCCGGCCGGCAGGGAGACCAGCACCGGGCAGGTCGGGCAATCGCGGATCTCGCCGGCGCGCAGTGTGGTGCTGACCGCACCGGCTGCTGCCGCGCCCGGTTTTGACGTTGCCGCCGCCGGCGGCGCCGCCGGTGGCGATGCCGGACGCGCCGCTGCCGGTGGGGATGCCGCCGGTGGCCGCGTAACCTGGCCACCGGCAGTCGCGCCAGAGCGAGGGGGCGGCGATGGCGGCTGAGCCTTCGGTGCCGAGGCGGCGGCGAGCCGCTCCAGACGCGCCTTGGCCAGCACCGCGAAGCGCCCGTTGGGATACTGCTTCAGGTAAGCCTCGTAGTCACCGGCGTAGTTGCTGTTCTTGATCGATTCCCAGAAGCTCAGCTCGTACTGCTCGTCGGTGTTCTTGGGCATGATGCCGGCCAGCAGCAGCGGTTCCGTGGCCGGTGCAGCGCTCGCAGCGGTGGCAGCGCCGGCCGCCTGCGCGGGCAGCGGCGCGGTGGCGAGGAACCCGGCCATTGCGGCCAGGCGCACGACTGGTAGATTGCGCCACATCTTCACACCTCATTGGGGCCGCGGCGAACCCGTTGCATGCGGCAAGCATGCCCTGGGGGCGCATTGTGGTGTTGCCGAGACGTCGACCGGCTTGCTTCAAGATAGCACAGCGATTGTGTCTCCGGCGGAGCATTGCCATAGGGCCACGACGCGCCGGGTTCGCTTTTTCCGGGGTTGCATCCTAACCTGAAGGACGAATCGCCGAGCGCTGACCAACAAGCAACAAGAATGGGCTTTCGGGACAACGTGATCGGGTTTCGGACAGTCTTCCGGGAGGCGCCGCGTATGTCCAGACGATTCCTGTTCCGCCTGCTGGCGGCCGCAACCCTGGCCGCTGCCCCGTCGTTGTCGCTGTCGACGGCGGCCCCGCCCAATGCCGAGGTCTACATTATCTGGCCGCACGATGGCACCGTCATTAGTGGCGGCAAGTTCTGGGTGCGCATGGGCCTGCGCAATATGGGCGTCTGCCCCAAGGGCGTCGAATCAGCGCGCTGCGGGCACCACCACCTGCTGGTCGACACCGAGCTGCCGCCGCTGGACAAGGAAATCCCGTCGGACAAGAACCACCTGCACTTCGGCGCGGGCGAGACCGACGCGCGCGTTGAGCTGCCGCCCGGCAAGCACACGCTGCAGCTGCTGCTGGGCGATGCCAAGCACGTGCCGTTCGAGCCGCCGATCTATTCGAAGAAGATCACGATCACGGTGCGCTAGCCGCGCGCAGGCCGATCAGCAAACAGGGGAGAGCGCCATGTTCAGACTACTTGCTGCCGCTGCCTTCGCCGTCAGCGTGCTGCTGTCCGCGGCGGTCCAGGGCGGGTCGACGCCGGCCCCGCCCAATGCCTATCTCTATATCGGCTGGCCCAACGATGGGCAGACGATGCCCGCGGGCAAGCCATTCAAGGTGTGGTTCGGGTTGCGCAACATGGGGGTGGCGCCCAAGGATGTGAAGTATCCCAACACCGGGCACCATCATTTGCTGATCGATGTCGATCTGCCGCCGATGGATAAGGAAATTCCCAATGACCGGAACCATCTGCATTTCGGCACGGGGGAGACTGAGACCATGGTTGAGCTGCCGCCTGGCAAGCACACGTTGCAGTTGCTGATGGGGGATGACAAGCACATTCCTACCAACCCGCCGGTTTATTCGAAGAAGATTACGATTTATGTGAAGTGAGGGGTGGTGGTGGTTTCTGGTCGATGCTCGACGGCTCGCGCTGCTGGTGACATGTTGTCGCTGTTGAACCGCTTGGTTCCGTCCTCCTGGGCGGGTCACTTTCATGGCGGCCTTCCAGTCATGCGTTGAACTGCCCCACTTCCCGGTGATGTTGCGTAGGGCCAGCCACAGCAGCTTGGTCGCCGCCTCATCGCTGGGGAAGTGACCCCGTGCCTTGATGATCTTGCGCAGCTGCACATTGATGCTCTCGATCGCGTTGGTCGTGAAGATGATCTTGCGGATCGCCGGCAGGAACGTAAAGAACGGGATCACCTGGTCCCACGCGCGACGCCAGGACGCGGCGATCGGGGTGTACCGCTTGCCCCATTCCCCTTGCTCGAAGGCCGCCAGCTCGGCCAGCGCCGCCTCCACGGTGGGCGCGTCTACACGGGCTTGAGCGCCGCAGCCACAGCCCGGCGCTCCTTCCAACTGGCGTATTCCAAACTGTTCCGGATCAGATGCACGATGCAGGTCTGCAGCGTGGTGTTCGGGAACACCGCGGCCAGGGCCTGTTCCATGCCCTTAAGGCCATCGGTCACCGCGATCAGGATGTCCTGGATGCCACGGGTCTTCAGGTCGTTGAACACCTTTATCCAGAACTTGGCGCCTTCGGTGCTCCCGATCCACAGGCCCAGGATGTCGCGCGTGCCGTCTGGCAGCACGCCAAAGGCCAGGTAGACGGCCTTGTTGCGCACCACGCCGTCCTCACGCATCTTGACCCGCAGCGCGTCGAAGAACACGACCGGATACATCACCTCAAGCGGGCGGGCCTGCCTGGCGGTGACCTCGTCCATCACTGCGTCGGTCACCGAGCTGATGAACTCGGGCGAGACTTCGGTGCCGTACTGTTCGGCCAGAAACGTCTGGATCTCGCGCACGGGCGGTTCAACAGCGACAACAAGTGTCACCAACAGCCAAGGCCGTCGAGCATCGACCAGATGTAACCCACAGCGAGCCCCGCCACCCCAGTGTCACCCGCCCCCCAACACATACCCACTATCTGTTGGCCGCGATCCACCATCCCGACCCGCCGACAGCCAGCGCCCCATCGCATCCGACCACTATCACAAACGCAAAAACCCCATGTTTACAGGCATTTACGCAACAACAACAAAGCTAACCCACCCCCTGGCACGCTCCCTGCAGTATCCCCTCCGAGCGCGACACCAACCTTGGCAACACCTTCCTCTACCGGAGCCCATCATGACCATGCTGACCATCGACGACCTGACCACCCTCGACACCCTGGACCGCAAGGGCATGCTCGCCGTGCGCGGCGGCCTGTCCTACCTGCCCTTCGCCGCCGTGTACGCCCCGATCATGCTGGCGTTCGACAGCAGCATCAATAATGCCAAGCAGGAAATCGTGCAAATGAGATCGTAACGAATCTGAACGGCAATGGCTCGGCCTTCTTCGACCATGTCCGTTCGCATGTGGATACCAACCAGAACGCCAGCAACAATATCTATCGTTGAGAAGGTTGTTGAGATGGCGCCGCGCCGCGGGGGCGTCCCCGCGGCGCTTTTCTTGACCCCGCGTAGATCGGGATTGGAGCGCGCGCCAGCGCGCACCACAATACAGACAGACATCGCGGCCCGGGCGCACGCCAGGGCGTTATCCCCGAACACGCCCCGACACGTCCCCGCTGTCGCACGCAGGAAGCTATCGTGCCCGAATCCCTTATCGCCTCGCCAACCCTGTTGCCGCGCTGCTGGCTGACCGCACTGGCCGCCTGTGCGGCATTGCTGGCAGGCTGCGCCGACTTCCGGCCGCCGGTGTACCAGCGCCCGGAAACGCCAGCCAAGGCCGAATGGACGCGCCAAGACTCGATCACGGTATCGCCGGCCGACGCCGTGCAGCCCAACTGGTGGCATGGCTTCAACGATCCCTACCTGAACAAGCTGATCGAGCAGGCACTCAGCGGCAACTACGACATCAAGGTGCTGGCGGCGCGCATCCGCGTGGCCAACGCGCAGATCGGCGAGGCGCGTGCCGGCGCGCTGCCCGTGATCGATATCGGCGCCGGCGCAAGCTTCGAAAAGACCACCGGGCAGAAGTCCACCTGGACCTATAACGCCGCCGCCCAGCTGAACTGGGACATCGATATCTGGGGCAAGGTCGAGAAGGGCGTGCAGGCCCAGACCGCCGAGTTCCGCGCGACCGAGGCCGACTGGCGCGCCGGCTACCTCACGCTGGTGTCCAATGTATCGACCACTTACTTCCAGATCCTGCAGTTCGACGAACAGATCGAGCAGCAGACGCGCACCGTCGCCAAGAACGGGCAGATCCTGTCCACCTACCAGGCCATGTACCAGAACGGCCTGGTGCCCAAGATCCGCGTGATGCAGCAGCAGGCGGAAATCAACCGTCTCAACAAGGACCTGCTGGAACTGCGCCGTTCTCGCGACGTGGCGGAAAACGCGCTGGCCACGCTGGTCGGCGTGCCCGCGGGCAATCTCAAGGTGCCGGCCGGGCGCCTGCAGGACCGCGTGCAGCCGCCCGCGGTGCCGGCCGGGCTGCCGTCGCAGCTGCTGGCGCGCCGCCCGGATGTCGTGGCCGCTGAATACCGCGTGCTGGCGGCCTACAACATCGTCGGCCAGGCACGCCTGGCGCAGCTGCCCACCATCAGCCTGACCGCGCGCGGCGGCACCGCCAGCTTTGCCCTGAGCGACCTGCTCAAGTCCTTCACCTTCGGCTTCATGCCCAGCATCAACCTGCCGATGCTCGACCCGAACGTACGCGCCCGCGTGAAGACCACCGAGGCACAGGTGGGCGTGGCGGAAAACGAATATGGCCGCACCGTGATGACCGCCTTCGAAGAGGTGGAGAGCGCACTGGTCAATGTCGACGCGCACAAGAAGCAACGCATCGAACTGCAGCAGCAGGTCGAGCAGCTGCGCGTCGTGTCCGCGCAGATCGAGGCGCAGCTCAGGGAGGGTGTGGTCTCGCAGCTGGAAGTGTTCGAGACCGAGCGTTCGCTGCTGACCGCGCAGCTGCAATTGTTGGCGGTCCACCAACAGATCCTGGCCGACACCGTCACGCTGTACAAGGCGCTTGGCGGCGGCTGGCCAGACGCGGATGTGCGCAACACGGCCTCGAATCCCCCGCAATAAGTGCGGTCCACGGTGCCGGCCCGATATCCACGTGATGCCGGCGTACGCAAAGGGTTGCGCACCGCGCCCGTTATCCCCGCCACTTGTTATGCCGAATGTGTCGCTACGGTGCCACCGGCGCGTCCTGCGGCCGATTGACTAGCCTAAGCCGTCGCCTACTATGTTCTTAGTCGCTTCACCCCCCCTGGCCGGCCGCCGCGGCAGCCGTGCTGTTGGCTCGCTGGAAACATGGCTCCTGACGAAGCACTGATCATGGAAATGCCGGTGAAAATGGCCCAGGGATTCACGCGGGAGTTCTCCCAGGATTTCGCGCAGGAATTCGATGTATTCCTGACGCCCGTGTCGCGCCCGGAGCTCGGCGAGATCCGCATCGACGAAGAGCTCTTCGCCGTTGGCCGCACCGAGCGGCCGTTTGCCGCCTACCCGGAAGACCTGGCAGCGCCGCTGTCGCGCCGCCATGCGCGCATCTTTGCCGAGCATGGCGCGGTCTACGTGGCCGACCTCGGCAGCAAGAACGGCACGCGCGTGAATGGCACCGCGGTGGCGCGCCAACCGGCGCGGCTGTGCGATGGCGACGAAGTGGCCTTCGGCCCCGCCCTGTCGTTTCGGGTTCGGCTGTCGCCACGCGCGCCGCAGCCCGAGCCGCCACGCGTGGCGGTGACACTGATGCCCGAACGCGGCGACGTCGGGCTGCAGCCGATTCACGTGGACGGCTTCCCGTACTTGATCAGCAAGGCCGACGACGCCTTCGCGCGCTACCGCGACAGCTATCCGCGGCAGGTCAATTACCTGTCGCGCCGCCATGCGCACGTCTACCTGAAGGGCGGCGTGCCGTTCGTCGAAGACCTGGGCAGCACCAACGGCACCTTCGTCAACGGCAAGCGGCTGACGGACCACGGCGTGCCGCTGGACGACGGCGACCTGATCGCCTTCGGCGGCAGCCACTTTGTCTACAAGGCACAGGTCCAGCGCACGGACGATGGCGATGCCACCGCCACGCACGCGATACTTCAGCCTGTCGCCGCTGCACCAGACGCGCCACCCGCATCCCCGACATCGGCCGCAGGCGACGACGATGACCACACCACCTTTGTCGGCGCGGCCGATTCCTTCCTTGATATCTTCTGCGTCGACTACGCCGCGCAGCAGGACGACGAAGTCAATGCCGATGCTGAAGCGCAAGCCGCAGCCGCCACTGCGGCGCCCGACGGTGCACATGCGCGCCGCAAGCGCGGACGCACGGCGCTGCTGCTGGCGGAAGGGGCAAGGCAGTTCGGCCTGGACGATCCCGTGCGCACACGGCGCGCGGCGCGGTGGGGCGGCGCGTTGCTGTTGGTGGCGGTCCTGGCGGGTGCGGCCGTCTACTGGCGCGGCGCAGCGGAGCGCGAAGTGCAGGCGCTGTTTGCCGCCGGCGACCACCTCCGCGCGGCGCAGGCCGCCGACGACTACCTGGCGCGCCATCCCGGCGATGCCCAGGTGCAGGCCATCGGCACCGAGGCGCTGCTGCGCGGCTACGTGCCCGCGTGGACAGCAAAGCTGAAGGCGGGCGATTTCAGCGGCGCCGACGCCGCACTGGCGCAGATGCGCAAGCTCAGCGCGCACAACGCCGACGCGCGCCCGCTGGTGGAAGAACTCGACTGGATCGGCCGGCTCGAGCGCTTTACCGCGCAGCGCGGCGCTGACGCGCCGATCCGCCTTTACACACATGAGGCGCCGATCCGGCAACTGCTGGCGTACTGGAACCAGGACACCATCGCGCACCAGCGCGCGCTCGGCCGCATCGCGGGCGATGTACCTGCATTCCGCGACCTCTATGCGGATGCATTGAGCGACGTGCGCCGGCTGCAGAATGATGCGTCCGTCTACCTGGCGGCGATCGACCGGCTCAACGCCACCATCGCCGCCGAACTCGGCCGCGACCGCCCGGAGGCCTTGCAGCCAGTCATCGCCGAATACCGCGAGAAATACCCGCGCCTGGCGGGCCTCGATCGGGTGCAGTCTGACCTGGACCGTTATACCGCGCTGATGCAGGCGCTGCGCGCGCGCCGGCCCGGGGCGCTGGTGGCACGCCTGGCCGACAGCCGCTTTGCCACGCCGCCGTTCCAGGCGCAATTCGCCAGCCTGGCAGCGCGGCTGCCGCCCCCGGAAATGGCGCGCCAGTACGCCAGCGGGGCCAAGGCGTGGCAGCAGGGCGACACCACCGGCGCGCTCGCCGGGCTGAAGCAGATCAACGGCGGCTCGTGGGCCGATGACCTCGCGCGCGACCTCGCGCACAAGCAGAAAGTGGCCTCGCAATATGCCGAGCTGCAGTCCGCGCGCGGCGACAAGGGTTACGAGGATCGGCTGCTGGGCTTCTACGCCATGCTCGATGCCGATGAAGACCGCTACTTCGCGAAGGCGGTCGAGGCCGATGTCAACGGCGTGCGCGATAGCGCGCTGCGGCGCGCGCGTGAACTGATGACAAGCGCCGTCGCCGCATGGAAGCAGTACCGCAGCAACGGCGTGATCGGCAGCGAGCAGCGGCTCGAACCGGGCATCTCGGCCAGGTTCCGCGCGCAAGCCAGGCTGCTGTCGCAGGCGCAGGAAGACGCGCGCCAGGGGATGCGCATCTTCACGCAGCTGCGTGCCGGTGAAAGCGCCGACCTGGCGCAACTCGCCAAGGTCGAGGAAGAAATCCGCACCGAGGCCGACCAGCAGCGCCAGGCGCTGCGCGAGCTGCGCAGCGTGCTCGATCCCGCGGTGCTCAAGACCAAGCTGGAGCTGATCGGCGGTGAGGAAAGCGGCAAGGCGCCGGCCCGGGACGCAGCGAGCAGCGCGGCGCCACAGCAAGCGGGGCAGCCATGAAAGACGACTCCCGCCAAGGCGGTCTCAAGCCGCTGACCGAGGCGCTGGAAGACCACAGCGCCGAAGGCATCGGCCTGCTTACCGCCGAGCCCTCGCGCCTGGGCCTGCTGACCATCGTGACCACCTTCGCGTTGGTGCTGTGCGGGCTGATATGGTCCTTCGTCGGGCATGCCGATGTCATCGTCACGGCGCAGGGCACGCTGGCGCCGGAATCCGAGGTGCGGCGCTTCTATGCGCCGGTGGACGGCGAGCTGGCCGACCTCTACGTGGCTGAAGGGCAGCCGGTATCCAAGGACGACGTGCTGGCGCGCCTGAATGCGCGCGGCGCGATCGAGGCCGCGGCCAAGGCGCTGGAAGCGCAGCTCAAGCTGGAAGACTCCGAGCGCGAATGGAAGCAGTTTCCCGACAAGAAGGCGCTGATGGAGCGCAGGGCGGCCGCGCTCAAGCAGCAGATCGACGTGGCCACGCGCCAGCATGAGAACCGCCTTGCGGAGGGCACCGCGCGCCTGGCCGAGCAGCAGCGTGCGCAGCTGCAGGAAGCGCGCAGCAACCTGGAAAACGCCCGGCGCGCGCGTGAGTTCGCGCGCCAGGAGCAGGACCGCTATGCGCGGCTGCTGGCGCTGCCCGGCGGCGGCGGGGTGTCGCAGTCGCAGGTCGATGCCAAGCGCGCGGCGGCGCAGGATTCGGAAAACAACCTGCGCGTGGCGCAGTCGCGGCTGGCCGAGCTGGATGCGCGGCTGGGCCGGGAGCTGACCGAGGCCAGTTCCCAGCTCGAAAGCAGCGGCCAGGACCTTGCCGGGCTGCGCGTGCAGTATGATGCCGCGCTGCGCGAGATCGCCAATACCGAGGACAAGCTGCGCCTGCAGGTGCAGACCGCGCGGCTGGTGGCCGACGCCGCGGCGCGCATCCGCTTCGAGAATATCGACAAGGACAACTTCCTGCTGATCCTGGCGCCGGTGTCGGGCGTGATCACCGATGTCACCTCCACCCAGCGCGGCGACAAGGTACAGGCCAACACGCCGCTGGGCGGCATCGCACCCAAGGATGCGCGCCCGGTGGTCAAGATCGTCATTGCCGAGCGCGACCGCGCCTTCCTGCGCGAAGGCCTGCCGGTCAAGCTCAAGTTCAGCGCCTTCCCGTACCAGCGCTACGGGATCATCGAAGGCACGCTGGAATTCATCTCGCCCGCGACCAAGCCGGGCGGACCCGACAAGCAGCCGGTCTACGAGGGCCGCGTGCGCCTGGCACGCGACTACTACGCCGTGGCCGACAACAAGTATCCGTTGCGTTACGGCATGACCGCCACGGCAGAGATCGTGGTGCGCGAACGCCGCCTGATCGACCTGGGGCTAGACCCCTTCCGCGAGGTGGCCGGGTAGCGCAGCCGGGGGAAACACGAAAACAGCCGATGTAGACAGCCTGGTGCGCAAGCACGGGGGGCCGTCAAAGGAGCCGAGAAATGACTGGGATTGTGCGTATCGACGACGAGGTGCTCGGCGTCGAGGAGTTCGTGCGGCTGCTCAAGCTGACCGGGCAGTTCGAAGGCCTGGTCGAGCAGATGGTGCGCGACAAGCTGGCCGTGCACGCCGCGAAACGGCAGGGCCTAGTGGTCACGCCCGAGGAAATCCAGGAGCGCGCCGACCAGTTCCGCCGCGTGCAAGGCCTGCACCGCGCGGCCGACATGAACCACTACCTGGATGCGCTGAACATCAGCCTGGACGAGTTCGAGGCCTTTATCACCGACAGCCTGTACCAAGAACGGATGATGGAGCAGGTGTGCAGCGAGGCCGCGGTGCAGGAGTACTTTGCGCTCAACTCGCCGCGCTTCGACAGCATCGAGGTCAGCCATATCGTGGTCGACAGTGAGGGCAAGGCCAAGGAGCTGATCTCGTACCTGCAGGACGATCCCGACGCCTTTGCCGAGATGGCGCGCGAGCATTCTATTGCCGACACGCGCGAGCGCGGCGGCGAGATCGGCAAGGTGCTGCGCGGCTCGCTCAAGACCGATATCGAGGCCAAGGTCTTCAATGCCGAGCCGGGCGACCTGCTGGGGCCGTTCCCGGCCGCTGACCGTTCCTTTTTCGAAGTCTTCCTGGTGCGCGACAAACACCCGGCCACGCTCGACGGCGACGTGGCGGTGGAAGTGCGCCGCCTGCTGCGCGAGGACTGGCTGATGGCCAGGGCGCAGGAACATGTCATCGAAGCCCGCTAGCGAGGCCGGGGAGCCCGCCGCCCCGGCTGCCCCGGAAAAGCCGGAGGCAGCGTCGGCGCTGGCCGCTTTCCTCGCCACCGTCGAGATCCTGTCGGTGCTGACGCCGGAGGAGCTGGCGCGCTTGGCCGACGCCGCGCAGGTGCTGACCTTCGGCTTCGGCGACACCGTCTGCAACGCGGGGGATGCGGCGCCGGGCCTGCTTATCGTAAAGTCGGGTTCGGTACGCGTGTTCAACGAGGAGCACGGCAAGGAAATCAGCATGGGCGTGCGCAAGGCCGGCGAGGTCTTTGCCGATATCGCGCTGCTGCGCGAGTACCGGCATGAGTCGTCGGTGCGCGCCTCGGGCAAGACCGAGCTGCTGATGATCCCGCGCAGCGTGGGCGAGCCGGTAGTGGCCGGCAACCCGGCGGCGCTTGCCTTTATCACCAGCTATGTCGCGATCAGTTCGGCCGGCGGCTTTGTCGCGCGGCTCTTCGACCTGCGCGGCAAGCTCGACAAGCAGGAGCTGGAGGACGCCGTGCGCAGCGTTGGCGTCAAGCGCGTGGCGGCCAGCAAGGAGATCCTGAAGCAGGACGGACGCGAGGACCGACGCCTCTACGTGGTGCGCCAGGGCACCGTGCGCATCGTGCGCAGCGAAGAGGGCAGCGAATTCCCGCTGGCGACGCTGGGGCAGGGCGATATCTTCGGCGAGCGCGCCTGCGTGATGCGGCAGGAGCAGCTTGCATCGGCCATTGCCGAGACCGATGTGCGCTTGCTGGTGATTCCCGAGAAGACGGTGCAGCTGATCCTGGAGCGCAACCCGCGCCTGCGCGAGGTGCTGGAAGAGCGCATCCGCGCACTCGACCGCGAACTTCATCGTCAGAAGAAGCTGGCCGAGCGGCGCAAGCGCCCGGTGCTGCTGGACCTGCATTCCAAGCCCGAGCTCGGCGAAAAGCTGATCCGCCGCTTTGCGCTGGTGGAGCAGGCCGAGGAGATGGACTGCGGCGCCGCGTGCCTGGCGATGATCTGCCGGCACTACGGCATCCCGATGACGCTGGGCAAGCTGCGCGAGCTGGCCAACGTGACCACGCAGGGCGCCACGCTCGACAGCCTGGCGCGCGCGGGTGAATCGCTCGGCTTCACCACGCGCGGTGTGCAGTGCACGCGCGACTCGCTGATGGGCTTCGAGCTGCCCTTTATCGTGCACTGGGAGGGCTATCACTACGTCGTGGTGTACGGGATCTCGTCGCGCTGGGTGTGGGTGGCCGATCCCGCCATCGGCTTCCGCAAGATGAGCGCGGAGGAGTTCGAGCGCGGCTGGAGCGGTACCTGCCTGCTGTTCTCGCCGGGCGAGAGTATGACGCAGCTGTCGGTGTCGCGCTCGCCGTGGCTGCGTTTCATCGGCTACCTGGCGCCGTACAAGAAGATCCTGGCGCACCTGTTCCTGGCGACCTTCGTGATCCAGATGCTGGGCGTGGTGCCGCCGCTGATCATCCAGAACATCCTGGACGGCGTGGTGGTGCACCAGAACGTGGGGCTGCTGCACCTGCTGATCGCGGGGCTGATCATCTCCAGCGTGTTCTCGCAGCTGATGGCGACGATCCGCGCGTATCTCGCAAATTTCATGGTGCGCAACATGGACTTCGCCATGATGTCGCACTTCTTCAAGCACACGCTGTCGCTGCCGCTGTCGTTCTTTGCCAAGCGCAAGACCGGCGACATCTTCGCGCGCTTCCAGGAGAACCAGACCATCCGCGCCTTCCTGACCGAGTCGACGGTGACCACGGCGCTGAACCTGCTGATGGTGTTTATCTACTTCACCATCATGTTCCTCTACAACGTCAAGCTGACGCTGCTGCTGATCGCCTTCGTGATCCCGATCGCGGTGCTGACGGTGGTGGTGACGCCCAAGGTCAAGACCTATGCGCGCGAGGTGTTCGCCGCCTCGACCGATGCCAAGGCCTACCTGATGGAGACGCTCGGCGGCGCCGAAACCGTCAAGGGCATGGGCATCGAGCGCCCGGTGCGGCTGCGCTGGGAACGCAAGTACACCAAGGCGCTGGAGGCGCAGTACAAGGCGCAGGCCTTCCATATCCTGGTGGGGCTGGTTAGCCAGCTGCTCAATGCGGCCACCACCATCGCGGTGCTGTGGGTGGGCGCGACGCTGGTGCTGGAGCGCGAGCTGACCATCGGCCAACTGATCGCCTTCAACGCCTTCATGGGCAGCGTGCTGGCGCCGCTGATGGGGCTGGTGGCGTTGTGGGGCCAGCTCAACGATGCCGGCGTGGCGATGGAGCGCCTGGGCGACGTGCTCGACCTGGAGCCCGAGCAGAAACCGCAGGACGTGCTGTCGCGCGTGATGCTGCCGGACCTGCAGGGCGAGATCGTGATGAAGGACCTGTACTTCCGCTACGGCGGCGAAGACACGCCCTACGTGCTGGAGAACATCAGCTTCACCATCCGCCCGGGCGAGATGGTCGCCATAGTCGGGCGCAGCGGCTCGGGGAAGACCACGCTGGCCAAGCTGCTGGTGGGCTTCTACAAGCCCACCGAGGGCGCGATGACGGTGGATGGCTATGACCTCAACGTGATCGACGCGGCGTTCTACCGCGCGCAGGTGGGCTACGTGATGCAGTCCAACCTGCTGTTCTCGGGGACCATTGCCGAGAACATCGCCTGCGGCGACGACAGCCCCGAGCGGCGCCGCATCGAGGAGGTGGCGCGCATGGCCGACGCCCATGCCTTTATCAGCAAGCTGCCGCTGGGCTACGAGCAGGTGGTGGGCGAGCGCGGCATCGGGCTTTCCGGCGGGCAGATCCAGCGCCTGTGCATCGCCCGCGCGCTGTACCACGACCCGCGCCTGCTGGTGTTCGACGAGGCCACCTCGGCGCTGGACACGCAGTCCGAGAGCAACATCCTGGCCAATATGCAGGAGATCCTGCGCGGGCGTACCGCGGTGATCATCGCGCATCGGCTCAGCACCATCATGCAGGCCGACAAGATCCTGGTGCTGTATGAAGGCGCCATCGTCGAGCAGGGCCGGCACGAGGAGCTGCTCGAGCGCAAGGGCATGTATTTCCAACTGGTGCAGAAGCAACTGAGCGCAGCATGAAGCTATACAACCAGGGTGCCACCCCCCCCTCGGTCACGTCCGCGGTGTCGTTCGCCGGGCTGATCGAGAAGATCGAGATCCTGCGCTCGACGCTGCGCTGGGCGTCGCGGCTTGATCGCCCGGAAATCGAGAAGCTGCTCAAGCAGGCCACCACGCTGCGCGACGAGGTGATGGGGCTGTCGCACAAGGAGCGCTTCGTGCAGGCGGCCTCGGCGACCGAGGCGGCGCCGCCGCAGGAAGAAGTCGAGCGCATGCCGCGCGAGCGCCGCCAGGCATTGATGGAGCGCAGCTTCATTTTCGAAGGCACCTTTGGCGACAACCCCAAGCTGCTGGAAGCACTGGAGATCGCCGAGAAGGCCGCGCCGACCGACCTGCCGGTGCTGATCGATGGCGAGAGCGGCACCGGCAAGGAGCTGATGGCCAAGGTGATCCACGCCAACGGCGCGCGCACCGACAAGCCATTTATCTCGGTCAACTGTGGCGCGATCCCCGACAGCCTGCTTGAATCCGAGCTGTTCGGCCACAAGAAGGGCGCCTTCACCGGTGCCAGCAACGACCGGCGCGGCAAGTTCGAGAGCGCGCATACCGGCACCATCTTCCTGGACGAGATCGGCGAGCTGCCGCTGACCGGCCAGGTCAAGCTGCTGCGCGTGCTGGAAGCGCACGAGATCCAGCGCGTGGGTTCGGACGAGGCGATCTCGGTGGATACGCGCATCGTCGCGGCAACCAACAAGGACCTGCGCAGCATGAGCCAGGCCGGCACCTTCCGCGAGGACCTGTTCTACCGCCTGAGCGTGATCCACGTCAGCCTGCCGTCTCTGCGCGAGCGGCGCGACGAGATCCCGCTGCTGGTGTCGTACTTCAGTGACGAGGCCGCCGGCATGCTCAAGCGCCTGCCGCTCAAGCTGACGCCGCGGCTGCGCGACTTCCTGCTGCACTACGACTACCCGGGCAATATCCGCGAACTGCGCAACCTGATGTACCGGCTGTCGTGCCTGGCCGGCGATACGGCCGACCTGGCGCACCTGCCGCAGGATATCCGGCCCAAGCCGGCCACGCTGGCGGTGGTGGGCAGCGGCACCGCGACCGCCGACATCACCATGGCGACTTCCCTCAGCGAAGCCAAGCGCGCCGCCAGCGACGAGGCCGAGCGGGCGTTTCTCGAACGGGGCTTGCAGGAGGTGGGTGGCACCGTTGCCGAACTGGCGCGGCGTTTCGACATGAACCGCTCGCACCTGCAGATGCTGCTGAAGAAGCACGGCATCCACTCGAAGGATTTCCGCGCCAACCGGCAAGCCGAAGGCGGCAAGGGCTAGGGACGCCGCTGCTGCGGCTAGGTGTCCAGCTCGGGATTCACCAGGGTCTTGTCCGAGCCGTAGGGATCCGCGGCGCGGATGACCACCACCGATATGTTGTCGCGGCCGCCGGCATTGAGCGCCATCTGCAGCAGTGTCTGCGCGGCCTGCGCAACGTCCTGCTGCGCCAGCACAGTGGCGATGTCGTCATCGTCGACTTCGTTGCTCAGGCCGTCGCTGCACAGCAGGAAGACATCGCCGTCCGCCACCTCGGTCAGCAACTGCTCCGGCACCAGCGTTGCGGCCGCACCCACTGCGCGCGTGATGGTGTTCTGGGCGGGATGGTGGCGCGCTTCTTCCGGGGTGATCAGCCCGCGCGCCAGCAGGCGCTCGACCTGGTTGTGGTCGCGTGTGAGGCGGGCGAGTTGGCCGCCGCGCAGGCGGTACAGCCGGCTGTCGCCCGCCCACAGGCAGGCACAACGGCGGTCGCCGGCCAGCAGCACCACCACCGTGCTGCCGATGCAGCGCACGCCCAGGCGCGCGGCTTCATCGACCAGCGCCAGGTTCACGCCCAGCATCGCCGTGCGCGTGGCGTCGAGCCGGTCTTCTAGGCGGGCCTGCGCCGGCAGCGCGGCCAGCGCCTGCACCACCGCCTGGCTGGCGAAGTCGCCGATGGCATGGCCGCCCATGCCGTCGGCCACCGCCCAAAGTTGTTGCCCGGGCAGGTCGAGGCAGGCATCCTCGTTGCGCTCACGGACCCGCCCGACGTCCGTACACGCCGCCGAGGTCCACTGAAAATGCGAGTCGAAGCCCAATCTTGTCTCCGGTCCGCGAAAAGCCCCGGCGCGGCCGGGGCGCAGCCACGACGGGGCTGACGTTCAGATCAGCCTGCCGTCGTTCCTCGCGCCCTGGTCGGCCTGGACATTGATACTGGCGTTGGGCGCGTTGTTGCGTATGTCGATGTTCTGAAACTGGTTGTTCATCTGATCAGCATAGAAGCTGTAGTTGATCTCGTAAAAGTTGATCACAGTGCCGAGCGGCAGCGGCGCCTGAACACCCACTGCCCGCCGGCGCCGCGCACGCGGGCCATGGCGGCGGGAGCAAGTTCGCGGCAGGTGGCGAGGTCGTTGATTGCGAGGGTGGCCATATTCGGTCTCCGGTGAAAAAAAACGGCGGGACGCCGGGGGCGGTACCGGTATCGAGCAAGGGGCGTGCCACGGGGTCGGCCGGGGAAGCGGGTGGCAGGAATCCGTGGGCTGGCGCGGCCTGCGAGGCGGGTGGGGGCAATCGCGCCCGCGGCGGAAGGCCGTGTTGGCTGCTACCCGACACCTGCGGCGGCCAGTGTTGGGATGCGCCTACCACGGCGCAATGCGGCGCAAGCCCTCGTGCCGGCCTTGCTGAGGATGGCCGTGCGGCCGCGACTGATGGTGGCCGACCAACAGATCGGCCGTCGCGAGGTTGGCCGGCGCCCGACAGCTGACCCCCGCCAAAACCCTCGCATTTCCCGGAACCCCTTGTCCCGCCGTCCTGCCCGGCCATTGGCATGATTGATGCGGTTTACCTGCACGAAGCAGCAATGCCTGCAGCAACCAGACAGACCGAGGCCAGCCATGAACACCCAGGACCCACAACCCGAATACGGCAGCGAAGATCGCCTCGCCGACCTGCTGCCGCTCGGCGCCCACCTGGTGACCGAACGCCATGGCTACGTCCACCATGGCATCTATGCCGGCGCTGGACGCGTCATTCATTACGCCGGTTTCGCCCGCGCGCTGCAAGCCGCCCCAGTCGAAGAAACCACGCTCGAAGGTTTCGCCGCCGGCCACGGCATCGCCGTCACGCCGGAACCCTGCGCACGCTTCGTCGGCCCGCAAGCTGTCGAACGCGCCCGTTCCCGCCTGGGCGAAAACGCTTACCACCTGCTGACCAACAACTGCGAGCACTTCTGCTCATGGTGCCTGTCCGGCGAGAGCCGCAGCGAACAGGTGGAAACCTGCATGCGCCGCCCGCGCGCCGCGCTGCAGATTGGCTGGCTGCTGCTGGGCGCGCTGCTGCAAGTCCACCTGGGCGGCCTGAACCTGGGCCTCGCCTGAACCGCGCGGCCGCCACGAGCCAAGGAGCCTGCCATGTCCGGACTGATCGACTGGGAACTACGCTGCAACCTGCGCGGACAAGCCTGCCACCGCAGCTGCACCACCGCCGCCAACTGCGCCCGCGGCCGCCACCGCCCGGGGCGCCGTGCGTTGCGGCGCGCCGCCCAGCCGGCCCGGCTGGCGTCGTCCGGGCGTCTCGCCGGGGGGCACCGACGCCACTGATCGTCATTTGCGACATGAAATGGCCGCCGAAGTGGGGAAATTGGTCCCCCAGGGCCAGAAAACGCCTATGTGTTGCAAACTACCGATGCACCTGCGTGCGGCCGGGACACTGATGTCTCACGCATCACTGCGAGGGGCGTCATGCTGACCCTGCTGACCACAGTCGAGCCCTTGAACCGGCTCGGACTGAGCATCGTTCGCAACTCGAGCTGCGGGCACCAGGAAATATGCGTGACGGACGACTTTGGCAACCTCACCGAGTGCGAGTCGCTAGGGCAGGCGCTGGCGTTCGCGGCTGATATCCAGATGCATTGATGCCGACGGCCCGAGCGGCTCCGCAATTCCTCGCCGGCGACATAGGCCCGGGCTTGTGGCTGTTCGCATGAGGTTTTTGATATACTCCCAGCCTGCTTCCGGGTCCCCTCGCCGTAGTTCAATGGATAGAACGAGCGCCTCCTAAGCGCTAGATACAGGTTCGATTCCTGTCGGCGGGACCATCCACTCTTCCACGTTTCCCTGCACTCCTTTGCGAGCGCAAGATCATCCCATCCCGCACTTGGTCGGCTGGCACTGTGAGGTCGGGTACGACGGCTAGCAGCTTCTCTGGAACTCGACGGCTTTAATCATCATCGTGCCGACGGTGCCACTCGCGATGCCGCTCCCTCCATTCGCGCTCTCTCCACCGCTGCTCACGCCACTGTCGCTCACGCCATGCGCGTGCTTCCCAATCGTCGTAATAACCAGGTGCTACTACCACTGGGCGCGGCGCAACATAGACCGGGGCCGGCTCGTAATAAACGGGGGCTGGCTCGTAGTAGACCGGCGGCGCAGGCGCTGCCACTACCACACCTGGAATGCCAATGCCGATTCCGACGTCCACTCTTGCCTGAGCGGCGCCCGATGCAAGCGTGGAAGCGGCGGCAATTGCAAAAACTGCCAAGGTCTTCTGCATGATGCTGTTCCGTCGAATGGTGCCAATAACTTAGGACGTTCTCGCTCTGGTGTGAGGAAAACCTAAAACTGGTTAGCTGGTGTAACGGTAGGAGTTTGTGGCCGTTGACCTTTGGCGCAAACGTCTTGTAAGGCTTTGTATCCGCTCTTTGAGTCGGCTCCGTTCACGGCCTGTTTCGGCAGATCGCGAGCCCTGTGACCGATCGCGCGTATGCGCGTATGGCTGGAGTCGCGGATGGGCTGCATGGCAAATGCATGGTCGGCCTTTGCGCGCCCCGCGTCCCTGGCAATACTGAGTTTTTCTTAAAAATCATAAGGTTAGCCAGGATCTGTGGATCTGGTGGTATCAGATGATCTTGGTCGCTCTTCAGAGGCTTGGCACTTCCGCAGCTACGGACGGACGACCACTGTGGATGGGCGCAGACGCCGTCAACGAGAATTGTTCTCAAAACGTTACCGAATCTTACTGAGGTGATACAGCCGGCCCAGTCCCGTATGGGGCTGCCGCCGCTACTTGCTGCGGAGTGATGCACGTTTCACCAGAGTTTCGACCACTTCCCGGGCAGAAGCCGGAAAAGTTGATCAACGCACACTTGCCCTCTGCGCGGTTCGGGCCAGTACCAATAGGTAGTCCTGTAATCTTCTGTAATGATTGAGCGCTAATCCGGCAACAACGAATTGCCGGTGGTGGAGGAAAAATTGCGAGTGCTGTTCACGAACTTCCATCATGGCAATGGTGGAGGGCACGACACGTATGTACTTAACTTGCTGGCAGGGCTGGCGTCAACGCACGAAGTGACCGTGGCGGCTCCGCGGACCAGTCGTCTGTTCCGGCTCGCCAGCGGCCGCGCAGGCGTCAAGGTGGCCGCGGTTGACTTTTCGCCGCGGGGATTACGCTGGCTGCGCGAGTTGTGGACGATCTGGCGAATCATCAGCCTTGGGCGCTTCGACATCATCCATGTCAACGGTTCAGCCGACCACAAGCTGATCATGCTCGTTCGGCTGGTTGCCCTGCGCCGGCCGTGCATCGTCTATACGAAGCACAACGATCATCGCAGCAGCAGTGTGGGCAACTGGCTGCGCGCACGGCTTGGTACCCATCATGTGATTGCGGTCAGCGACTACGTCGCGCGCAAGCTGCGCACCTCTTCGTACAGCCGTGTGCCGGTCACCACCGTTTCTCACGGCATCGACATCGATCACTTCGCACCGCCGGCACCGCAGGAGGTCAATGCGCTGCGGGCGCGATACTTCGGGGCCGGGGCGGCATGCACGGTCTTCGTCAGTACGGCGGGCACCCATCACGAGAAGGGTTGGACCGACTTGGTTGAAGCCGTTGCACAATTGCCCGCTCACTTGCGTTGCCGGATACGCTTGATCCTGGCTGGCGAAGCGCCCTTGCCTTGCATGACCCGCAAGGTTGAGTCACTGGGACTGAGCGATCAGGTCGTATTTACCGGCTTGCTTGACGATGTCCGCTCAACCCTGGCGGCAGGGCACGCCGCCTTTGTGCTGTCGCGGCGCGAGACTTTGTCGTTTGCCTGCCGCGAGGCCATGGCGTTGGGCCTGCCGGTACTGGTTTCCGATGCCGGCGGCTTGCCCGAGAACGTGAACGACGGGCTGGACGGATGGGTGGTGCCGTGTGCCAACATCTCGGCACTACGGGCCCGGCTGGAGCAAATCCTGTCCGCGCCCGAGCGGCTGGCCGAGATGGGTGAGGCTGCCCTGTCAAAGAGTCGGGCGTGCTTTAGCCTGGATACCTTTGTCGCAGGCACACTCGCCGTGTACAAGGCAGCCCTTGATGCGGCGGCGCCTGAATCCCTGCAGGCCGCGCTGACCCAGAGCCCTAGCCAGTAATCGCGAACCTTGCACCCATGTCGATCCCGATCCTGACCTATCACCAGATTGATATCGTGCCGCCCCATGGCACGCCGTTTCGTGGCCTGACCGTTAGCCCCGCGCAGTTCCGTCAGCAGATCGCCTGGATGCGCCGGCTCGGCTATCGCGGCCTGTCGATGCGCGAACTCATGCCCTATATCCGGGGCAAGGCCACTGGCAAAGTGTTCGGGATTACGTTTGACGACGGTTTCCGCAATGTCCACCGGTATGCCCTGCCTGTCCTTGTAGAGTTCGGATTCAGTGCCACCAATTACTTCGTGTCCGGCCAGATCGGCGGCAGCAACGTCTGGGACGCCAGCCATGGCGTACCGCCTGCTGCGCTGATGAATACCGCGGAGATGCGCGAATGGGCACGCCTCGGGAATGAAGTCGGCGCCCATACGGTCGACCACGTGCACCTGCCGGCATTGCCGCCCGCGGAAGCCCGCCAGCAGATTGAAGCCTCCAAGGCAGCCCTGGAGGACTTGGTGTCCATGCCGGTCACGGCGTTTTGCTACCCCTACGGCGAACAGCAGTCGGTACACAGGGAAATGGTGCGCGAGGCTGGCTACGACAACGCCACGCTGACGCAGCGCGGCCTGGCGCGCGCCGATGACAATCCCTTCGGGCTGCCGCGCATCCACGTGCATTGCGGTACCAACCTTTTCCGCTTCTTGCAGAAATGCCTGACGCGGCACGAGGACAAGCGGCGGAGCCATTGACCTCGGTGATGCATCGTTACCGTTGCGGTACCTCCGCAGATCGGTGGTATATCCTTGGAGGTTCAATGAGGCAGAAGGAAGTGGTGTTACGCCAAAATTGCGTCATTCTTGCTTAACAGGTTGATGTCTAACGGAATGTGGTTCCTTTCGGCGGGACCACGGAATAGTTCTCGGCAGTTCGCCAAAGTTCTCCTCTCCCAAGTAAATCAAGGCTTCCCGCGAAATCGAAGTTCGCGGGGTTCGCATTGGGCCGTTGGTATCCGTCACTTTTTGGGGCATCCTTAGGGCATCTTCGAATACCCCAATTTTCAGTGCCCCGCACGGTCGAGTCGGTTGGTCAAAGTGGCGTGGGACTCGTGGAACCTGTGATGTACAAAGGGTGTTTCGGGCTGCCGTTCTGGTTCAGTCCGAGGTGGTAGAGCAGTTTCCCGCGCCCGCACATTCGGATGATTTGCAGCACTTCGGCTGCGCGTGTCGGCGCCGCTTTGTGTGCGCCCCAGGCACAGATCGCCATCGAGCAGCGATCCAGAGCATCCATGATCGAGCAGTTGGCCGTGTCCTCGCGCCCGAGAGGCGCGGGATGCGTCAGCAGACCATCCGGGTCGGTCGAGCGAAGCGGGAATAGGTTGACGACCTCCAGTCGACCATATCTGCCTGCGAGCGCGCGCTGTAGGCACCGCGTGATCGTCGGGTCGTTGACCCGGTGGTCGGCGGTCGACGGATTGAGCATGATGAAGCCAAGCGCCGGCAGGCTGGCATCCCACTCTCGCCAGAGGCGGTAGCGGTACTGCTCGCAGTCCGAGAGGATGCAACCGGCCTCGCCGTCGAGGGTCTGGGTGGTCATGTGCTTCATGCTACGATCCTCCAAACTCCGGAGAACTCGCCATGGAATTGAAATACAAAGGCCGAGAGATCTCAATCCAAACCAAAAGGGACGCGAGCGGCCAGTGGGACTGGTCGTATGGCATCCGCGGTCACGGACATCGGCACAACACAGGGGCGCTCGCTCCTTCGGAATCGGCCGCGATTGATAACGCTTATGCGGCCGCGAAACGAGAGATTGACCAAGCCACTTCGGGCGACGCGAACGACTAGCACTTCCTGAACTCCACTGGTGGAGAAAGACATGGATCTCCAAGGGTTCACGTATTACCGCGACCACTGGTATGAGGTGTCCGCAACGTCTCTTGGCGTTGGAGGGCCTTGGCAAGGTGAGGTAACCATCTGCGCGAAAGCGGCAGATGGAGCGCCACTCAAGATCTTCGATCACCGTCTTGTTCCGGGCCAGTTCTTCAGCGAAGGCGAGGCATGGCAGCACGCCTCGGAGTGGGCCAGGAAGCAGATTGACGCGCGCTTTGCTTAGCACGCGGCGCATGGTTCATTTACGACGAGGCCCAGTTCCCGAATGCCGTGCCTTTCAGTCAGATGTGCAATCTGCCAGAGCGCTTTCCTTCGCTGTCCGCCGCGCGCTTGCTGTTCAATGCGCGCTGGTCTTGGAAAATAACTGGATCACCGCTACGCCCGCAATGATCAGCCCAATCCCCAGGCAAGCCGCCAGGTCAGGAATCTGCCGGTACAGCACCACGGCGATCAGAGACACCAGCACAATCCCGGCCCCGCTCCAGATCGCGTAAGCGATCCCCACTGGCACCGTCCGCATCACCAGCATCAGCAAATAGAACGCCGCGACATAGCCCGTGACGACCAGCACGCTGGGCACCAGCCGCGTAAAGCCCTGCGACGCCTTGAGGCTGCTGGTGGCAATGACTTCGGCAATGATGGCGAGGGCGAGGAGCAGGTATCCGTTCATGGGGTTCGCAGAAGAGGCGGGCCGAGACAGGCCGGAGCCGGCATCTTAGCGCTCCCGTCATGTTGCGCCAAAGCCGCGTCCCTCCGTCACGGTGGTTGTGCAAAGCGGCGAGGCGGTTTTGAATGGAGCCCATACAGAAAAGAAAAAGCGGGCCCACGGGGGGCAGCGGCACAAGACAGTCATACCAGGCAGTCGCGGTATTACGCCCGATCAAGCCGGCACGAACCTCACGATGCCGGCGGCGGGCAGGGGGCAAGGGGAGCGGTATGCATCACACTGGCATCGACGATATGGCCGTCTGGCCATCATCGCAGTTTGGGGAAACGGAGCCTGCGGCGGACGTGAGCCCGTGGCAGGACACCATCGCCGCGGCGGATCAAGCGCTGGAGGAGGCCACCCGCATCCAGCGCGGCGTGCAGAACAACCTGAAGCTGATGCAGGAAGTGCGGTCGCTGCGCGAGGAATTGCGCAAGGCGCATGCGGAGGTCGATCGCTACCGGGGCATGCATGCCCGCGTTGTGGTCGGCATGCGCCAGCTGGAAGACGACCACACGGCGGCGATGAGCCGGCTCCAGGCGGACCACGAGATGCTGATGGTGCGCCATCGCGTCTACAGGCTGATGGCCGAGCACTATGCGCGCACGGCGCTGGGGCTGGATCCGGAAACCTTTGTCGCGCACCGCGAGCGCGTGCTGCAGCACGTGCTGTTCCAGCGCCGCAGGGGCGTGCCGCCTGAGGCAATCAGCGCCGCGGACGTGGCCGTCCTGATGCTGTAGCGGCGGGCGGGGAGGGCTCAGGCGCCACGCGGCCGCAATTTGCCCGCCCCCGCGGCGGGGCTGTCAGTCCGCGACCTTGTCGCTCGGAAACTTGAACGAGTCGCGCAGCAGGTAGCTCATCGGGATATCGAGCCGGGTGCCATGCGGCGGGATCGGCGCCTGGAACCACTTGCGGTAGAGCTTCTGCGTTTCCTGGTCGTAGATGGACGCCACCAGCGTCTTGTCGACGATCTGCCTGAAGGCCGCGTCCTGGCGCGACAGCATGATGGCGTAGGGCTCGATGGTGAGCAGGTCGCCGGTGATGCGGTAGTCAGCCGGCTGGGCGGCGTTGGCGCGCAGGCCGTACAGCAGCACGTCGTCCATCACGAAGGCGTCGGCCTTGCCCGCTTCAACCATCGCGAACGCCTGCGCATGGTCCTTGGCCTCCACCAGGCGCAGCTGCATGGCGCCGGATTCGTCCATCTTGCGCAGCGTCGCGAGCGGGGTCGTGCCCGTGGTCGAGACCACGGTCTTGCCGCGCAGGTCCTGCCACCTGGTGATGCCCGACGACGCCTTGACCAGCATGCGGCTGCCGGCGATGTAGTGGGGGATGGTGAAGGCCACCTGCTCGCGCCGCTCGCGGTTGTTGGTGGTCGAGCCGCATTCGAGGTCGGCCTTGCCTTCGACGATGGCGGGGATGCGCGAGGCCGGCGTGACCTGCACCCACTCCACACGCAGCGACGGCAGCTTCAGTGCGCCGCGCACGGCGTCGGCCACGCGCAGGCACAGGTCCACGGCGTAGCCCACGGGTTTGCCATCCGCCAGGAAGGAGAACGGCACTGAGCTTTCGCGGTGGGCGATGCGGATCGCGCCGGTCTGGCGGATGCGGCGCAGCACCGGTGCGCTGTCGGCATCGGCCACCGTGTCGGCGCTGGCGTGGGTGCTGGCGGCATGCGCCGCAGGCAGGGCGCCGCCACAAAAGGCGGCACAGGCGAGCAACGAAAAGACAGGCGCAAGCTTTCGATAGGAAGGCAGGCCCTGCAGACCCGGATCGATCATGTAACCCCCGTACAGAAATGACTGGAACCGGCGCGGGCAGCGGCCGGCGGCCAACCACCCGTTCCCGTTCCATTTTTGGCCGGCTGTGGCGCCGGCTTTGCCTTTGTCTGTATTGTCGTGCCGGCACCGGCGGGTGCAGGGCGAGCCATTGTTCCATGCGCCGCCGGGTGCCGACAACTACTGTCGGAGTGGGCGTACTCGGCAAGCAACGGTGGCGGGTGGAGGCGGTTGCTGGAGGGTTGACGGGATTTTCCCTTACGGACTTGTCCGACTGGAGCGGGCACGGGCGCATTGATATTCTGTTGCCGTGCCTTGCGAGCAGGGCACCGAGGAGAGACTCTTGGGCCCGCAATGCGCGGGCCCTTCTTTTTTTGGGCCCGCCTTGCGCGTGCGTCCAGTCGTCTACAATGCGGGCTGCCGTGCCACGCCAGCCCTGGCTGGCCGCCCCGTCCTTTCTTCGCCTTTCCCTCGTCGCCTTCCTTCCCATGGCCCTGTTTTCCATCACCGACGCCCAGCTTGCCTTTGGGCACGTGGCCCTGCTCGATCACACCGACTTTTCGCTGGAGGCCGGCGAGCGCGTGGGCCTGATCGGGCGCAACGGCTCGGGCAAGTCCTCGCTGCTGAAGATCGTGGCCGGGCTGGCGGCGCCGGATGACGGCCTGATCGCGCGCCAGAGCGGCGTGACCACCGCCTACGTGCCGCAGGAGCCGCAGTTCGAGCCGGGCATCACCGTGTTCGACGCGGTTTCGCAGGGCATGGGCGATGCGCACGACCTGCTGGTCCGCTACGAGGCCGCCGCCGACCGCGTGGCCGAGAACCACGATGACGAGGCCGCGCTGGCCGAGCTGCACCGGCTGCAGTCCGAGCTCGACGCCGCCGGCGCCTGGCAGCTGCGTACCCGCGTCGAAACCACGCTGGCACGGCTTGGGCTGGATTCGCACACGCGCGTCGAGGCACTGTCCGGCGGCCTGCAGAAGCGGGTGGCGCTGGCGCAGGCGCTGGTGGCCGAGCCCGATATCCTGCTGCTGGACGAGCCCACCAACCACCTCGACGTGGAAGCGATCCGCTGGCTGGAAGACCTGCTGCTGGGCTTTCGCGGCAGCGTGCTGCTGATCACCCATGACCGCGCCTTCCTCGACCGCGTGGCCACCCGCATCATCGAACTGGACCGCGGCCGCCTGGTGTCCTTCCCCGGCAACTTCGCCGCCTACCAGGCGCGCAAGGAAGAGATGCTGGCCGCCGAGCAGGTCGAGCAGGCCAAGTTCGACAAACTGCTGGCGCAGGAAGAAGTGTGGATCCGCAAGGGCGTGGAGGCGCGGCGCACGCGCAGCGTGTCGCGCATCCAGCGGCTGGTGGCGATGCGCAACGAGCGCGCTGCGCGGCGCGAAGTACAGGGCAACGTCAAGCTGGAAGTGTCGCAGGCCGACCGCTCCGGCAAGATCGTGTCGGAGCTGACCGACGTCAGCAAGGCCTATGGCGACAAGGTCGTGGTGCGGGACTTCACCGCCACGATCATGCGCGGCGACAAGGTCGGCCTGATCGGACCCAACGGCGCCGGCAAGACCACGCTGCTGCGGCTGATCCTGGGCGAACTGGCGCCGGACAGCGGCACCGTGCGCAACGGCAGCAACCTGCAGGTGGCGTACTTCGACCAGATGCGCACCGCGCTGGACCTGGAGCGCTCGCTGGCCGACACCATCAGCCCGGGCAGCGACTGGGTCGAGGTCAACGGCCAGCGCAAGCACGTGATGAGCTACCTGGGCGACTTCCTGTTCGCGCCGGAGCGCGCGCGTTCGCCGGTCAAGTCGCTGTCAGGCGGCGAGCGTAACCGGTTGCTGCTGGCGCGCCTGTTCGCGCGGCCGGCCAATGTGCTGGTGCTGGACGAGCCGACCAACGACCTCGACATCGATACGCTGGAACTGCTCGAAGAACTGCTGCAGGACTACAGCGGCACCGTGTTCCTGGTTTCGCACGACCGGGCGTTCCTGGATAACGTGGTGACCTCGACCCTCGCCGCCGAGGGCGACGGCGTGTGGCGCGAGTCGGTGGGCGGGTATTCCGACTGGGTCGAGCAGTCGGCCCGCAGCGCCGCGCTGCAGGCTGCGCGCAAGCCGGAACAGAAGGCGGCGGAGCCGGTAAAGGGCAAGGATTCACGCGAGGCGCGCGGTGCCAACCGGACCGTCAAGCTGTCGTACAAGGAGCAGCGCGAGCTGGACGGCCTGCCGGAGCGCATTGCCGCGCTGGAAGCCGAGCAGAAGACGATCTCGGCACAGCTCGAGGATGGCTCGCTCTATGTCAGCGACGCGACCAAGGCCGCGCAACTGGCCACGCGGCATGACGAGATCGAGATGGAACTGCTGGAAGCTCTGGAGCGTTGGGAAGTGCTGGAGGCGAAGTCGAAGGGCGAGGGTGCCTGAGGGCCTACCTCAACTGCACCAGGCCAGCACCATATTGGTCAGGTCGACCATAAACCCCGGCCGCAGATAACCCACGAACCCAAGCGCCAGCACCCCGGCCAGCACCGCCAGCCCGGCTGCCTTCGCCACGCGCGCCTGGGTCGTCATCATGCCGCCGCCGGCTGCGCGCGCACCAGCGCCTGCTCGCGGATCGGCAGGTTCACCAGCGCGGCCATCACGCCCAGCGCAATGGCGATCATCCACACCGTGTTGTAGCCACCGGTGCGGTCGTAGAGGAAGCCGCCCAGCCAGGCGCCCAGGAAGCTGCCAATCTGGTGCGAGAAGAACACCACGCCGGACAGCATCGACAGGTATTTCACGCCGAACACCTGGGCGATGATGCCGTTGGTCAGCGGCACGGTCGACAGCCACAGGAAGCCCATCAGCGCCGCGAACACCCAGGTGCTGGCCACCGTCAGCGGCAGCAGCAGGTAGCCTGAGATCACCACCGAGCGTGCCAGGTAGATGAACGCCAGCAGGTAGCGCTTGGGCAGTCGCTGGCCGATCGCGCCAGCGGTATAGGTGCCGAATACATTGAACAGCCCGATCAGCGCAAGCGCCACGACGGCGACTTTCGGGTCGGTCAGGCCCTGGTCCTTCAGGTACGGCGCCAGGTGCACGCCGATAAACACCACCTGGAAGCCACACACGAAGTAGCCCAGCGTCAGCAACTGGAAATTGCGGTTGCCGAAGGCTTCGTGCACGGCCTGGCCGATGGTCTGATGGTGGCCGGCCGTGTGGGCCGCCTCGCGCGGTTCGCGCAGCGTCAGGGCCAGCGGCAGCATCACGCAGGCCATCAGCGCCATCACGTAGAGCGCGTTCTGCCAGCCCAGGCCGGAGATTAGCCCCTGCTCCACCGGGATCATCAGGAACTGCCCGAACGAGCCCGCCGCGGCGGCAATGCCCATTGCCCAGACGCGCTTCTCGGGGCTGGCAATGCGGCCGATCACGCCGTAGACGATGCTGTAGGTCGTGCCGGACTGGGCGATGCCGATCATAACGCCAGCGCCGGTGGCGAAGGCGGTGCCGCTGGTGGCCAGCGCCATCACCACCAGGCCGGCCACGTAGAGCGCCACCCCGATCAGCATGATGCGCAGCGCGCCGAACTTGTCGGCCAGCGCGCCGGCGAAGGGCTGGCTGGCGCCCCACATCAGGTTCTGCAGCGCCAGCGCGAAGGCGAAGGTCTCGCGGTTCCAGCCGTGGGCCTGCGTGATCGGCAGGTTGAACAGGCCGAAACCGTGCCGGATACCCATGGAAAGTGTGACGAGCAGGCCGCCGCACACCAGCACGGTGGTCAGGGAGAGTTGTCGGTTTTGCATTGTCTTGGCTCGGTGTACGGCAGTCCCGCCGGGTGATGCGGCGCCGACATGGATTGTCTGTGCTTGTTGTTGTGTACCGCGCCGCGACGGCAATCAGGCTTGCCGGGGCCGGGTGGTGGCGAGTTTACTCCGGCTGGGGAAAACGCGTGCGGGAGCGCCCGCGTTGCCGGCGCCCCGGCAAGAAGTGGCGGTGGGCCGGCAAAGTGGTGCTGGCGCCGGGAGTCAGGGCAACCTTTTTTCGCGGGATTGCCGCCGCCCGCTTCCATTACAATGCAGTGCCCGGTGCCCCGGCGCGTGCACAGTTGTGCGCCCGGTGCAGCCGGGACCATCACTTTCGTAGCGACTCCATGGCGAGCAAAACCAGTCAGTACAGCGAATCCTCCATCCGGGTCCTGAAGGGCCTGGAGCCGGTCAAGCAGCGCCCCGGCATGTACACCCGGACCGACAACCCCCTGCATATCGTGCAGGAGGTGATCGACAACGCCTCGGACGAGGCCCTGGGCGGCCACGGCTCCGAGATCCTGGTGACCCTGCATCGCGACGGCAGCGTCAGCGTGGAGGACGACGGCCGCGGCATCCCGGTGGGCATCCACCCGGAAGAAGGCGTGCCGGTGGTCGAGATCGTCTTTACCCGGCTGCACGCCGGCGGCAAGTTCGACAAGGGCAAGGGCGGCGCCTATGCCTTCTCGGGCGGCCTGCACGGCGTGGGCGTGTCGGTAACCAATGCCCTGTCGACGCAGCTGGACGTGACCGTCTGGCGCGACAGCATGTGTTCCACGCTGACCTTCTCCGGCGGCGACGTGACCGTGCCGCTGGCCTCGCGCAAGTTCGAGCGCGGCGAAAAGAAGAACGGCACCCGCGTGCAGGTGTGGCCGGACGCCAAGTATTTCGACTCGGCCACGATCCCGCTGCCCGAGCTGCAGCGCCTGCTGCGTAGCAAGGCCGTGCTGCTGCCCGGCGTCAAGGTGACGCTGGTGACCGAGAAGACCGGCGAGCGCCAGACCTGGCAGTACGACCAGGGCCTGAAGGGCTACCTGGTCGAGGCGCTGGCCCAGGGCAGTGGCGCCGAGCTGGTGATCCCGATGTTCGAGGGCGAGCATTTCGCCGACCCCGACGCCAATCCGGGCGAGGAAGGCTTTGCCGACGGCGAAGGTGCGTCGTGGGTGGTGGCCTGGACCGAGGACGGCGCACCGGTGCGCGAGTCCTACGTCAACCTGATCCCCACGCCCGCCGGCGGCACGCATGAGTCCGGCCTGCGCGAAGGCCTGTTCCAGGCGGTCAAGAGCTTTATCGAGATGCACGCGCTGCAGCCCAAGGGCGTCAAGCTGATGAGCGAAGACGTGTTCGCGCGCGCCTCGTTCGTGCTGTCGGCCAAGGTGCTGGATCCGCAGTTCCAGGGCCAGATCAAGGAACGGCTGAACAGCCGCGACGCGGTGCGGCTGGTGTCCACCTTCAGCCGCCCGGCGCTGGAGCTGTGGCTGAACCACCATGTCGAGTATGGCAAGAAGCTGGCCGAACTGGTGATCCGCCAGGCCCAGGCCCGCACGCGCGCGGCACAGAAGGTCGAGAAGAAGAAGGGCTCCGGCGTGGCCGTGCTGCCCGGCAAGCTGACCGACTGCGAGTCCACCGACTTGACCCGCAATGAGCTGTTCCTGGTCGAGGGCGATTCCGCCGGCGGCTCGGCCAAGATGGGCCGCGACAAGGAATTCCAGGCCATCCTGCCGCTGCGCGGCAAGGTGCTCAACACCTGGGAGACCGAGCGCGACCGCCTCTTTGCCAACAACGAGGTGCACGATATCGCCGTGGCGATCGGCGTGGACCCGCACGGCACCAACGACGAGCCCGACCTGTCCAACCTGCGCTACGGCAAGATCTGCATCCTGTCCGACGCGGACGTGGACGGCGCGCATATCCAGGTGCTGCTGCTGACGCTGTTCTTCCGCCACTTCCCCAAGCTGATTGAGACCGGCAACGTCTGTGTGGCGCGTCCGCCGCTGTTCCGCGTCGATGCGCCCGCGCGCGGCAAGAAGCCCGCGCAGAAGCTGTACGCGCTGGACGAAGGCGAACTGGAAGCCATCCAGGACAAGCTGCTCAAGGACGGCGTCAAGGAAAACTCGTGGCAGATTTCGCGCTTCAAGGGCCTGGGCGAAATGAGCGCCGAACAGCTCTGGGAAACCACTATGAACCCCGACACGCGGCGCCTGCTGCCCGTGACGCTGGGCGAATACGACCTGCCGCAGACTGTCGAGATGATGAACATGCTCATGGGCAAGGGCGAGGCCGCGCAGCGCCGCAGCTGGCTGGAAGAAAAGGGCAACGAGGTCGAGGCCGATATCTGACCGGGAAGCGCCCGCCGGCGAATGGGTAGATAATCGCCCAGTTCGCTTCCACGTCGTTCCCGCCTGCGCGGGAATGACGGTAGATCCGGCAGTTGCTCACCTAATCAGTGGAACGCACATGACGACGAGACTCCCCGGCAAACCATGGCGCAAGGCGGCAGCAGCCGTCCTGGCGCTGGCCGGGCTCGCCTGTGCGCCGGCGGCGCATGCCGAGCTGTGGGGCTATATCGATGCCGAAGGCGTGGCGCACTTTGCCGACCAGAAGCTGGACGAGCGCTACAAGCTGTTCATGAAGGACGGCGGCACGCTCGACAGCACGCGTCTGGCAGCGATCCAGCGCGGGCGTTCGCAGGCGGCCGTGGCCGCCGGGAACGACATCGACCTGGAGCAGCACAAGCTCTACCGCTACGTCGTCAACCATCCCAATATCAAGACCGTCGAGCCGTTGATCCACCAGATCGCCGGCAAGCAGGATGTCGATCCCGCGCTAGTCAAGGCGGTGATGGCGGTGGAGTCGGGCTTCAATCCCGGCGCGGTGTCGCCCAAGGGTGCGATCGGCCTGATGCAGGTGATCCCCGACACCGGCGCGCGCTTTGGCGTCAGCGCCGATGCGCGCCGCACCGTCGAGCAGAAGCTGGCCGACCCGCGCACCAATATCACCGCGGGCGTGCGCTACCTGCGCTGGCTGATGCAGCTGTTCCCGAACAACCTGGAGCTGGTGCTGGCCGCCTACAACGCGGGCGAGGGCGCGGTGCAGCGCTACAACAACCGGATTCCGCCCTACCCCGAGACGCAGCAGTACGTCAGCACCGTGCTGCAGTTCTATCGGCTGTACCAGCCGCAGCAGGGCGCGGTGCTGACGCGCGCCAGCGCCAGCGCGGACGGCCCGCGCGTGAAGATGGTGATCGGCGGACGCCGCAACATGCCCTGACCGGCATGACCGAACAACAAGCAACCCGGCGCGCCGGCAGTTCAAGATGGCGCGCCGAATTCTTGCCTATCCATGGAACAACAAGACATCACGTTTCAACCTGAAGAGCCGGCGGATTCGCTGACGCTGGCGCGCTACGCCGAGCGGGCCTACCTGGACTACGCGGTCAGCGTGGTCAAGGGCCGCGCGCTGCCCGAGGTGGCCGACGGCCAGAAACCGGTGCAGCGCCGCATCCTGTTCGCGATGCACGAGATGGGCCTGCGCGCCGATGCCAAGCCGGTCAAGTCCGCGCGCGTGGTCGGCGACGTGCTGGGCAAGTTCCACCCGCACGGCGACCAGTCCGCGTATGACGCGCTGGTGCGGCTGGCGCAGGACTTCTCGCTGCGCTACCCGCTGATCGACGGCCAGGGCAACTTCGGCTCGCGCGACGGCGACGGCGCGGCGGCGATGCGCTACACCGAAGCGCGCCTGACGCCGATCTCGCGGCTGCTGCTGGATGAGATCGACGAAGGCACGGTCGACTTTGCCCCCAACTACGACGGCTCGATGCAGGAGCCCAAGCTGCTGCCGGCGCGGCTGCCGTTCGTGCTGCTCAACGGCGCCTCGGGCATCGCGGTGGGTATGGCGACCGAAGTGCCGCCGCACAACCTGCGTGAAGTGGCCGCGGCCACGGTCGCGATGATCCGCAACCCCAATATCACGCTGGCCGAGCTGCTGGCGCTGATGCCGGGGCCGGATTATCCAGGCGGCGGCCAGATCATCTCGCCCGCATCCGATATCGCCCAGATCTACGAAGGCGGCCGCGGCAGCCTGAAGGTGCGCGCGCGCTGGACCATCGAGGAGATGGCGCGCGGCCAGTGGCAGCTGGTGGTGACCGAGCTGCCGCCGAACACGTCGGCGCAAAAGGTGCTGGAAGAGATCGAGGAAATCACCAACCCCAAGATCAAGACCGGCAAGAAGGCGCTGACGCAGGAACAGCAGCAGCTCAAGGCCACCGTGCTGGCGGTGCTGGACGCGGTGCGCGACGAATCGGGCAAGGATGCGCCCGTTCGGCTGGTGTTCGAGCCCAAGAGCAAGAACGTCGGCCAGCAGGAGTTCATCCACACGCTGCTGGCGCACACCAGCCTGGAGTCGGGCGCGCCGATCAACCTGGTGATGATCGGCACCGACGGCCGGCCGCGCCAGAAGGGCCTGCGCGAGATCCTGGCCGAGTGGATCGCGTTCCGCTTCGAGACCGTCACGCGGCGCACGCGCCATCGCCTGGCCAAGGTCGAGGACCGCATCCATATCCTCGAAGGCCGGATGCTGGTGCTGCTCAATATCGACGAGGTGATCCGCATCATCCGCGAGAGCGACGAGCCCAAGCCGGCGCTGATCGAGGCCTTCGGCCTGAGCGACCGCCAGGCCGAGGACATCCTCGAAATCCGGCTGCGCCAGTTGGCGCGCCTGGAAGCGATCCGGATCGAGAAGGAACTGAAGGAGCTGCGCGAGGAGCAGGCCGAACTGGACGTGCTGCTCAAGTCCGAGACCATGATGCGCCGACGCATCATCAAGGAGATCGAGACCGACGCCAAGCAATACAGCCCGGAAGACAAGGACCCGCGCCGCACGCTGATCCAGGAAGAGCGCCGCGCCGCGGCCGAAGTGCGCGTGATCGACGAGCCGGTGACAGTGGTGATGTCGCAGAAGGGCTGGGTGCGCACGCGCCAGGGCCACGGCCACGACGCGCAGCAGTTCACCTTCAAGGCCGGCGACGCGCTCTATGACACCTTCGAATGCCGCACCGTCGACGTGCTGCTGGTATTCGGCACCAATGGCCGGGTCTATTCCGTGCCGGTCGCCAGCCTGCCGGGCGGGCGCGGCGACGGGGTGCCCATCACCACGCTGATCGAGCTGCAGTCCGGCAGCCAGGTCGCGCACACCTTTGCCGGCAGCGTCGAGCAGCGCATGCTGATCGCCACCGCGGGCGGCAATGGCTTCCAGACCAAGGTCGGCGACATGATCAGCCGGCAGAAGGGCGGCAAGTCGTTCCTGACGCTCGATGACGGCGACACGCCGCTGGCGCCGGCGCCGATCGGCGACGAGGCCACGCATGCGGCCTGCCTGTCCGGCAACGGTCGCCTGCTGCTGGTGGCGCTGGACGAGGTCAAGGTGCTGTCCGCCGGCGGGCGTGGCGTGATCCTGATCGAGCTGGAGCCGAAGGAAAAGCTGCTGCAGGCGATTGCTGTCGGCGCGCCGGGTCTGGTGCTGTCCGGCGCCGGCCGCGGCGGCAAGCCGTCGTCGCAGAAGCTGGCCGGGCAGTCGCTGCTGCCGTATGTCGGCAAGCGCGCGCGCAAAGGCAAGGCGATCGAGGCGAAACTGAAGGAACCGCGTATCGATCCGGTGCGCGTGGAACCCCCGGCCGGCGGCAACTGATGCCGGCCGTCGCGGCTGCCCTGGCCTGCAGGGCGGCCGCGAACCTGGGCCCGGCCTGCGTGCCGGGCTTTTCCCCAGTGCCCGGCCATTGACCGGAACGGGGCGCAGGCCGGAAGCAACAAGAACAGCAATCTCCGCTACACAGCGCCCTCCCTCATGTCGGTCCCCCCACTGCCTGAACTTGCGCGGCCGCCCGGCCCCCGCAAGCTGTTCCTCGAATTCGCCCGCATGGGCCTGTCCGGCTTCGGCGGCGTGCTGCCGTTCGTGCGGCGCGCGGTGGTCGACCGCAACCGCTGGCTGGACGACCGCGACTTCGTCGAACTGCTGAGCCTGGGCCAGGTGCTGCCCGGTCCCAACGTGATCAACCTGGCGCTGATGCTGGGCCTGCGCTTTGCCGGCTGGCGCGGCGCGCTGGCCGCGTTCAGCGGGCTCGTGATGGTGCCGATGGGGCTGGTGCTGGGTTTGATGCTGCTGTACCAGCACTACCAGGACGTGGCCGCGGTGCGGCGCATGCTGACCGGCATGACGGCGGTCTCGGCCGGCCTGATGCTGGCCACTGGCTTCCGGCTGGCGCAGAGCCTGTCGATGACCGTGCGCAACGTGCTGATCGGCGGCGTCGCCTTTGTCTCCGTCGGCCTGCTGCGCTGGCCGCTGGTGCCGGTGATGGCCGTGCTGGTGCCGCTGGCGCTGGTGTGGGAGTGGCAAATTGGCAAGGCAGCGGGCAAGGAGGCTCAGGCATGAGTCTGGGCGAAATCCTGGGCAGCCTGCTGGCCCATTTCGGCGTGCTGTCGCTGTTGGCGATCGGTGGCGCCAGTAGCACGCTGCCCGACATGCACCGCTATCTGGTGGAAGCCAACGGCTGGCTGACCGATGCGCAGTTCTCGGCGATGTACGCGATCTCGCAGGCGGCGCCGGGGCCGAACATCCTGTTCGTATCGCTGTTCGGCTGGCAGGTGGCGGGGCTGGCCGGCGCGCTGACGTCCATGCTCGGCATTTGCGGGCCGTCGAGCCTGATCGCCCTGTGTTTCGAGTATTTCTCCGGGCGCTCGCCGCATGCACGCTGGCCGGGGCTGATCCGGCGCGCTCTGGCGGCGCTGACCATCGGCCTGATGTTCGCGTCGGGCTGGGTGCTGGCGTGCAGCGTCAACCTGCACTGGGCGGCAATGCTGGTCACCGCCGCCACGGTGCTGCTGATGCTGAAGACGCGGGTGCATCCGCTGGTGCTGGTGGCGATCGGCGGCGCGGCTGGCCTGCTGGGGCTGGTCTAGCCCCGCGGTCCGGTCAGTCGACGCCGACGAAGCCGCCTGTCTGGTGCGCCCACAGCCGCGCATACAGCCCGCCTTGCGCCAGCAGTTGCGAATGCGTGCCGCTTTCCACGATATGGCCGTTGTCCAGCACCACCAGCCGGTCCATGCGCGCGATCGTCGACAGCCGGTGCGCGATGGCGATCACGGTCTTGCCCTGCATCAGGGTTTCCAGGCTCTCCTGGATCGCCGCTTCCACTTCCGAGTCAAGCGCCGAGGTTGCCTCGTCGAGGATCAGGATCGGCGCGTTCTTCAGCAGGACGCGCGCAATCGCAATACGCTGGCGCTGCCCGCCTGACAGTTTCACGCCACGCTCGCCGACCTGCGCCTCCAGCCCGGTGTTGCCATGGGCGTCGACCAGGTGCGGGACGAACTCGTCCGCGCGGGCGCGATGCAGGGCTTCAGCCAGTTCGGTCTCGGTGCTGGAGGGCTTGCCATAGAGCAGGTTCTCGCGGATGGAGCGGTGCAGCAGCGAGGTGTCCTGCGTGACCATGCCGATCTGCGCGCGCAGGCTTTCTTGCGTGACCCCGGCGATGTCCTGGCCGTCGATCAGGATGCGGCCGCGTTCGACGTCATAGAGGCGCAGCAGCAGGTTGACCAGCGTCGACTTGCCGGCACCGGAGGGCCCGACCAGTCCGATCTTCTCGCCTGGCCGCACGGTCAGCTCCACGCCTTCGATGACGCCGGAACCCTTGCCGTAGTGGAATCCCACTTGCTCGAAGCGGACCTCGCCCTGGCTGACGCGCAATGGCTGCGCTTCGGCGCGGTCGGTCACCCGGCGCGGCACGGCGATCGTCTTCATGCCGTCCTGCACCTGGCCGACGTTCTCGAAGATGCCGTTGACCACCCACATGATCCAGCCGGACATATTGTTGATGCGGATCACCAGCCCCGTGGTCAGCGCGATCGCGCCCGTGGTGACATGCCCAGTGCTCCACAGCCACAGCGCCAGCCCGGTGGTGCCGGCGATCAACGCGCCGTTCATGGCGGTGATGGTGATATCCATGCCGCTGACCATGCGCCCGGCCAGCCGCACCTTGTCGGTCTGCTCGGCCATGGCGTCGCGCGCGTAATCCTCCTCGTGCCGGGTATGGGCGAACAGCTTGAGCGTGGTGATGTTGGTATAGCCGTCGACAATGCGCCCCATCAGCCGCGAACGCGACTCGGTAGCGACCACCGAGCGCTGCTTTACGCGCGGCACAAAGTAGAGCAGGGCGGCCACGTAGCAAACGATCCACAGCAGCAGCGGGATCATCAGCCGCCAGTCGGCCTGTGCAAACAGCACCAGCGAGCTGATCGCGTAGATCACCACATGCCAGAGCGCATCCACCGCCTGCACCGCGGAATCGCGCAGCGAGTAGCCGGTCTGCATGATGCGCTGCGCGATGCGCCCGGCGAAGTCGTTCTGGAAGAACGACAGGCTCTGCTTGAGCACGTAGCGGTGGTTCTGCCAGCGGATCAGGTTGGCCAGGCCGGGGTTGATGACCTGGTGGACGAGCACATCGTGCAGGCCGAAAAAGATGGGGCGCAGCAGCAGCGCCACCACGCCCATCCACAGCAGTTCGTTGCGATGCCGGCTGAAGAACTCCGCGCCGGGCGTGGTCTGCGCCATGTCGACCAGCCGGCCGAGGAAGCTGAACAGCGCGACTTCGATCAGCGCGCCGACCAGGCCCACCAGCAACAGCAGCACGAACACGCCCCATACTTCCCGCAGGTACCAGGCATAGAAGCGCCAGACCTGGCCGGGCGGCTCGTGGTCGGGCATGCCCCGGAAGGGGTCGATCAGTCTCTCCAGGCGACGCAACATGGTGGATTCCCATTTTGCCCGGCGTGCCCCGGCTTCCTTGTGGGAACCAAGGCACGCGTGCGGCGGATCAGACGCACCATGATACGCGCCTTGCCCAATGGAAAAGCCCCGCCAGCGGCGGGGCTTCGTCTGAACCGTAGTGCGGAAACCGCTTAAGGGTCAGGGATGGTGGATCACCATATGCGTGAACGGCGGCACATACGCCTGCAGCGTCACGAACAGGCCCACCAGGATCGCCAGCACGATCGAGTGGAAGAACACGTAGCGCAGGATGTCGCCCTCGTGCCCGTACCACTTGGTGGCGGTCGAGGCCACCACGATCGACTGCGCGTCGATCATCTTGCCCATCACGCCGCCCGAGCTGTTGGCCGACGCCATCAGCACCGGCGACAGCCCGAGCTGCTCGGCGGTAGTCTTCTGCAAGCCGCCGAACAGCACGTTCGAGGCCGTGTCCGAACCGGTCAGCGCCACGCCCAGCCAGCCCAGCATCGTGCCGAACAGCGGGTAGAACACGCCGGTGTGGGCAAAGGCCAGGCCCAGCGTGGCATCCAGGCCCGAGTAGCGGGTCAGGTAGCCGACGCCGAACATCGCGCAGATGGTCAGCAGCGAATAGCGCACCAGCTTGATGGTTTCCCAGTACTCCTTGAACAGGCGCGGCACCGAGTAGCCCATCAGCAGGCCGCCCAGCAGCGCCGAGACAAAGATGCCGGTGCCGGCCATTGACAGCACGTTGAAGTTGAAGACGGCGCCTTCGATGACTTCTTTCGGCACCACCGGTGGCACTTTGATGACGGCCTTGTCGAGACCCGGGATCGGGAATTTCCAGGCCCACAGGCTATCCATCAGCTTCTTGAACTCGGGGATGCCCCAGACAAAGACGAAGATCGTCAGGATCACCCACGGCATCCAGGCCTTGGCCACCGAGATGCCGACCGAGGCGGCGCTGGCGCGCGCATCGGCTTCCAGCGCTTCGGGGTGGTCGACCTTGGAGTCGTCGTGGCGGCCGAGGATCTTGGCCGAGGTCCAGATCTCCTTCGGATGCCAGACCTTCAGGAACAGCGTCAGCGAGCCCATCGACACCAGCGCGGCGATCACGTCCACCAGCCAAGGGCCGTGGAAGTTCGACACCAGGAACTGCGGCACGGCGAAGCTCACGCCCGCCACCAGGACCGCCGGCCAGATCGCCAGCATGCCGCGGAAGCCGGCAAAAGCCCAGATCAGCCAGAACGGCACGATCACCGAGAAGAACGGCAGCTGGCGGCCGATCATGGCCGACAGGTCGAGCAGGTCCAGGCCGGTCACCGAGGCCAGGCCGATAATCGGGGCGCCCAGCGCGCCGTAGGCCACCGGCGCGGTGTTGGCGATCAGCGCCAGGCCCGAGGCCGCCAGCGGCGAGAAGCCCAGGCCGATCAGGATGGCACCGGTCACGGCGACCGGCGTGCCGAAGCCGGCTGCGCCCTCGAAGAAGGCGCCGAAGCTGAACGCCACCAGCAGCAGTTGCAGGCGGCGGTCTTCGGTGATGCCGGAGATCGAGGTCTGCAACACCTTGAAGGATCCGTTCAGGGTCGTGAGCCGGTGCAGGAAGATGATGTTCAGCACGATCCAGCCGATCGGGAACAGGCCGGACACGATGCCAAGGCCGGCCGCTTTGCCGGCCATTGCCGCAGGCATGCCGAACACCGTGGAGGCGACGACGATGCCGATCAGCAGTGCCAGCCCGGCCGCCAAGTGCGCCTGCATATGAAAGAACGCCAACGCTGCCAGCAGCACGACGACGGGAACGCCCGCGGCAATGGTCGACAGCGCCATATTGCCTAGCGGGTCATAGACTTGACTCCACACGATTGAATCCTCCTCAGGTTGGCTCGGGCGCCCGGGCAATCTGCGAGCCCTGGGCGTCCCCTATCACTTCAGACCGGCGTGCGAAGAGCCGCGCGAGCACCAATGCATCCGGTAAAAACAGGGATTCTAGGAACGGGTTCCCGGTTCGCAGTCGTACATTGCGTCATGTCTACCATGAGCTACATTCACGGATCAGGGTTTCCCTGGGGGGGCGCGTGGCGCACATGGGCCGTGCAGGCACACCGGCCAGAGTACTCTAAACGGCGCCTGTTGCAAAAGTCTGCCTGCTACGCGCCGCGCCGGATGCCTGTTGCTGCGGTCAAGCCCGGAGGGCCGCGCGGTGCTGGCGCAAGGGCCGCGTCGCGGCCATACTTCCAATCTTCGTACCGTGGGCGGGATGCCCCGGACAACTTGCCGAGCGAGGATCCCCATGACTGAATTCCTGCCTCCGGGGCCATTGCTGACCGCCTTCGTGCTGGCCAGCCTGGCGCTCGCCATCACGCCCGGCCCGGCCGTGGTCTATATCGTCACGCGCACGCTGGCGCAGGGCCGGCGGGCCGGGCTGGCCTCGATCGGCGCGGTGGCGCTGGGCAACCTCGGCAATGCCATCGGCGCCTCGCTGGGGCTGGCGGTGCTGTTCTCGGTGTCGGCGCTGGCGTTCTCGGTGGTCAAGTACGCGGGCGCGGCCTACCTGATCTGGCTGGGCATCCGCGCGCTGCGCGCGGGTGGGGCGGCCGCGAACGGCGACACCCCGGAGGTGGCGCCGCGCAGCCTGCGCCAGGTGGTGCGCGATGGCTTCGTGGTGGCGCTGCTCAACCCCAAGACGGCGATCTTCTTCGCCGCCTTCCTGCCGCAGTTCATGAACCCGGCCGGTTCGGCGCTGACGCAGAGCCTGGCGCTGGGCGTGGCCTTCGTGCTGATCGCGGCCACCACCGACGCGTGCTATGTGATGGCCGCGGCCGCGGTGATGCCGGCGCTGCGCCGCGCCGGGCGGGCGCGCGCCGTCGGCCGCTACCTGACGGGGGCGGCGTTTATCGGGCTGGGGGTATTTACCGCGGCGTCGGGTTCGCGCGCCGCGAAGTAGGAAAAAAACTGCCGCGGCTCAGCGCAGCGGCAGTTCCAGGATGCCGTCGGCCGCAGGGCGGGCGCGCATCGCGTTCAGCCAGCGCTCCAGCTCGGGGCGCGGCTGGTGTTTCACCGGCAATCCCATCCAGCGGTGCGCGGCGCAGGCCAGCGAGATATCGGCCATGGTGAAGCGGTCGCCGCCGATAAACTCGCGCCCGGCCAGCGCCTTGTCGAGCAACGCGGCCAGTGGCTCGGTGCGCTCGCACGACGCCTTGATGGCTGCCTGGTCGCGCTGTGCCGCGGGCGTGCGCACCAGGTTCAGGAACGCCGTGACCATGGCGGGGCTGAACGCCGTGGTCTGCCAGTCCATCCAGCGGTCGGCCGAGGCGCGCGCCTTGACGTCTTCGGGCCACAGCGTGCCCTCGCCGTAGCGCGCGCACAGATAGCGCACGATCGCATTGGACTCCCACAGCACGAAGGGCTCGCCGCCCACATCGGTGCCGCGGAAATCCTCGATCACCGGGATCTGGCGGTTCGGGTTCAGGCGTACATAGGCCTCGGTGTCGAGATCGCCCTTGGCCACGCCGATGTCCACGCGCTCATGGTCCAGGTGCAGCTCGCGCGCGCACCAGACCACTTTCTGCACGTTGATGGAGGAGAGTCGGCCCCAGATACGCAGCATGTCGGCTCCTGTGGTGGTGCGCGCCCGTGTGGCCTCAGGCCGCGCGCGGTTGCCTGGCGGCGATGGCTTCGCGGAACAGTTCGCCCAGGGTCTTCACCCCCTGCTCGATGCGCTCGGCCGGCACCGTGACGAAGGCCAGGCGCAGTGCGTTGCGCTTCGGGTTGCTGGCGTAGAACGGCGCGCCCGGCACGTAGGCGACGTTGCGCTTCACCGCCTCTTCCAGGATCACCATGCTGTCCAGGCCCTCGGGCAGTTCCATCCAGATGAACATGCCGCCTTCGGGCGCGTTCCAGGTCACGCCCTCGGGCATGTGGCGCTTGAGGGCGTCCAGCATGAAGCTGCACTGCTTGCTGTAGAGCTCGCGGATGGTCGGGATGTGCGTGTCCAGCAGGCCGTCGCGCACGGTCTCGTAGGCCACGCGCTGGGTGAAGGTGGGCGTGTGCAGGTCCGAGGCCTGCTTGGCCTGGCACAGCTTGAAGTGCAGCTCGGGCGGGGCGATCACGTAGCCCAAGCGCAGGCCAGGCGCCAGGATCTTCGAGAACGAGCCCATGTAGATCACGCCGTCCGGATTCATCGACAGCAGCGTCGGCAGCTGGTCGCCGGTATAGCTCAGTGCGCCGTAGGGATCGTCCTCGACCAGCAGCACGCCCAGCTCCTGCGCACGCGCCACCAGCGCCTTGCGGCGCTCCAGCGGCAGGCGGCGGCCGGTCGGGTTCTGGAAGTTGGGCAGCGCGTACAGGAAGCGCGCGCCGGCGGTCAGTTCGGGCGTCAGCGCCTCGGGCAGCAGGCCCTTGTCGTCGGTGGGGATCGAGACGAACTCCGGCTCGAACAGCGAGAAGGCCTGCAGCGCGCCGAGGTAGCTGGGGGTTTCCACCATCACCTTGCTGCCCGGGTCGATCATCACCTTGGCGATCAGGTCCAGCGCCTGCTGCGAGCCGGTAACGATCAGCACGCGTTCGACGGCCACGTCATGGCGCTTTGCGATGAACTCGCGCAGCGGCAGGTAGCCTTCGGTCGCGGCGTATTGCAGCGCCGCCTGCGGGTTGTCGGCGAATACGCGGGCCGTCGCTGCCTCCATGGCCGCTACCGGGAACGACGCCGGCGACGGCAGGCCGCCGGCGAAGGAAATGACTTCCGGGCGCTCGGTGACCTTGAGGATTTCGCGGATGGCCGAGCTGGTCAGTTGCTGCGCCCGGCGGGAGATGGCCCATTTCATGATGTGTCTCTTTTGGTCTGGGGGAAATCTGGAGAGAGCGGCTAACCCTGCCGCTCAGTCAACGATAAAAAGTCGTGCGCCCGTCGGCGAGGACGAACGGTGCGCTTCCGCCTGGTCGGCTACCTGGTAGCTGGTGCCCGCGGTGAGCACGAACTGCCGGCCGTCTTCCAGTTCGGTATGGAGTTCGCCTTCCAGCACGAACAGGATATGGCCCTTGCTGCACCAGTGGTCGGCGAGGTAGCTGGGCGAGTATTCGACCATGCGCACGCGGATATCGCCGAACTGGCGCGTGCGCCAAGTGGCCTCGCCCTGTTCGCCGGGATGGCGGGTCGGCGCGATGGCCGACCAGTCGGTTGTGCCGAAGGGCAGGTTGTCGATGCGCATGTTGCGAGGCTCAGCCCTGCACTTCGACGATCATCTCGATCTCGACGCAGGCGCCCAGCGGGATCTGCGCCACGCCAAAGGCGCTGCGCGCGTGCTTGCCCTTGTCGCCGAACACTTCGGCCAGGAACTCGGAGGCACCGTTGGTGACCAGGTGCTGCTCGGTGAACTCGGGGGTCGAGTTGACCAGGCTCATCACCTTGACGATGCGGGTGACGCGGTTCAGGTCGCCCACGTGCGCGTGCAGGGTGGCCAGCAGGTCGACGGCGATGGCGCGCGCGGCGGCCTTGCCGGTTTCGGTGTCGATGTCCTTGCCCAGCTTGCCGGCCCAGACCTTGCCGTCCTTGCGGGCGATATGGCCCGACAGGAACACGGTATTGCCGGTTTGCGCGGCCATTACATAGGCGGCGGCGGGGGCGTTGGCGGCGGGCAGTTCGACGCCGAGGCGGGCAAGGGTATCGTAGACGGACATGCGTGGGACTCCTGTCAGTGAATGCGTTCTGGAAGGATACGGGGCGTTTCTGGGGCGGGGGCGGGTGCGGTTTGCCGCACGGCAGCGCGGCGGCCAAGCGCCACCACGGCGATCACCGCCACCGCGAAGGCGATGGTAGGGGCGTCCAGCGGCTCGGCCAGCATCAGCGCGCCACCCGCCAGCGTCAGGAACGGCTGCAGCAATTGTATCTGCCCGACGCGGGCCACGCCGCCTTTTGCTAGGCCGGCGTACCAGAAAAGGAAGCCGACGAACATCGAGAACACCGAAACATAGGCCATGCCGCCCCAGGCGCGCGGCGACGCGGCGGTGATCTGCGGCAGGTCGCGCAGCATCAGCCAGGCCACCACCGGCACCAGCACCGGCAGCGATATCACCAGCGCCCAGCTGATGGTTTCCAGCCCGCCCAGCTCGCGCGACAGCTTGCCGCCCTCGGCATAGCCCAGCGCGCCCAGCACCACCGCGGCAAACAGGTACCAGTCGGCATGCTGCAGGCCGCCGGCGCCTTGCCAGACGGCAAAGCCGGCCACCAGCGCGCTGCCGGCGACGGCCGACAGCCAGAACCCGGCTGACGGTCGCTCGCGCCCGAACCAGGCGGCGAACACCGCGGTCGCCAGCGGCAGCAGGCCGATCACGATGGCGCCGTGGCTGGCCGGCACCTCGCGCATCGCCAGCGAGGAAAACAGCGGGAAGCCCACCACCACGCCCAGCGCGGTCACGCCCAGCCGCGGCCACTGGCCACCGCGCGGACGGCGTGCGGCCGACAGCGCACCGCGCAGGGCGAGAAGTGCCAGCGCCAGCAGCGCGGCGAGGATGGCGCGGGCCAGCGCGACAAAGATCGGGTCCAGCTCCGCCACCGCCATGCGCGTGAACGGCAGCGTCTGGCTAAAGATCGCCACGCCGATAAGGCCAAGCAGCATGCCGCCGGAGGCGGGGTGGTGGGAGGAGGGCGATGAAGCGGGCATGATTGTCATCGGTGGAATTCGGAGGCGTTCACTGCACGCCCGGCCGGGCACCGACGGCAATCCACAGCGCGGCCAGCGCCAGCGCCGCGCCCATGGCGCGGTTGAACCAGCGCACGCGCTGGCCATGTTTCAGCCACTGGCGCAGCGACGCGCCCAGCACGCCGTACACGCCGTTGCTGACAAAGCCCAGCACCGCAAACACGCCGCAGACCAGCAGCATGCGCTGCGCGGGCGAGGGCGCGCCAGCCATGTACGAGGCGGCGACCGCCAGCGCCAGCATCCACGCCTTGATGTTGGCGTACTGCAGCATGGCCGACTGCCACACGTTCAGCGGGCGCAGCACCTGCTTCTCGGCCAGCGCCGTGCTGCGCGCGACCTTCCACGCCAGCCACAGCAGGTAGGCCACGCCGGCCAGGTGCACCACGGCCGCCAGCGCCGGCTCGCCCAGGATCAGCGCACCCACGCCCACCGCGCACAGCGCCAGGATGCTGGCAAAGCCGAACGCGACGCCGATGCAGTGCGGCAGCGTCGCGCGCAGCCCGAAGTTGGCGCCGGTGACCGCGGCGATGGTGGTGTTGGGGCCGGGCGTGAACAGGCCGACCGTGAGCAGGGTCAGCAGGGCGAGAAACTGCGCGGCGGTCAGGCCGGTGAGCAAGCCGGATGTCATGGCGCTCAAGCGAAAGCGACGACCACGCGCCGGTTGGTGCGGCTCTTCTTCTCGATCTTCGTCACCACCACCGTGCCGATCTCGCTGGTGTTGGCGACATGCGTGCCGCCGCAGGGCTGGCGGTCCACGCCGGGGATCTCGATGATGCGGATGCTGGCTGTACCGGCCGGCGGCGCCGCGCCGATGGTGCGCACCAGCGCGGGCTCGGCGGCCAGTTCCTGCGGCGTGATCAGCGTGGTGCGCACCGTGGTGTTGGCACGGATCAGCGCGTTCAGGCGCTCGGTCAGGTCGGCCTTGTCCAGCGTCGATTCCGGCAGGTCGAAGTCGATCCGCGCCGATTCCGGCGAAATGCCGCAGCCGGTCACCGGCACCGGGATCAGCGAGCCCAACAGGTGCAGGCAGGTATGCAGGCGCATCAGCTTGTGGCGGCGTGCCCAGTCGATGGTGACGGTGACGCGCTCGCCCACGCGCGGCAGCGCTGCGTCCGGTGCCGGCACGTGCAGGATGCGGCTGCGATCGTCCGCGTAGACCGTGTCGACGATGGCCATGGTGCGCCCGTCCGGCAGCGCCAGCGTGGCGGTGTCGCCGGCCTGCCCGCCGCTGCGCGCGTAGCAAACGGTTTCGTCGAGTTCGATCCCTTCGGCGCTGGCGGCCACCACGGTGGCAGTGCAGTGGTCGAGGTAGGGGTCGTCGTCGAAGCGTTTGCGGGTGGCGGACATCGGGGGTCTCCTTCGGGGGATCTTTATAGGAAATGGCTAGCGCAGGGAGCGGACGCCCTGCGGGGTCTCGATTTCAGCGAACAACTCCGGCGGGCCGTCGGACTGCTCCAGCGTGATCAGATGGTCTGCGCCCAGCCACGCCAGCCCCTGGCGCAGCAGCTCGGCGCGCGGATGGCGCCCGGACAGCTTGCGCAGCGCCAGGTCCTGCCGCAGCAGGCTCACGCCCGGGTAGCTGGCCACGTCCCACTGGATCAGGCTGGGCAGCAGGCCGTCGCCGGCGCGGTCGGCCTCACCCTGCCAGGCGGGCAGGCTGCCGTCTTCCGGCACGGTGATGCGCCAGCGCAGGTCGCCGCGGGCCATCGGGATGACGGGGGCGATCCGCTCGGGATACTGCATCGAACACACCGTCAGGTCGGCCGGGCGCTCCACGCGCGCGGCCCAGTGCAGCAGGAAGGGGCCGTCGCGCAGGCGCTGCTGCACGGTTTCCGTGTCCAGGCCGAACCAGCGGGGCCGTTCCGGCGCCGGCGCGGCCGGATCAACCGCGATCACTTCCAGGTAGACACCGCCGAACATGCCCAGCACGCGGTTATGCGTGCCCATGGCGGCATGCGCACCGCCGCCCTGCGGCGCAATGCCCAGCAGTTCGGCGACATGGCCGGTGCCGGCGTCCAGGTCGGGCGCGGCGACGACGAGGTGATCGAGGACGAGCTTCATGTTGGCTTGATGGTAGACAAGGTAGTCGGTACAGTACCGGTACAGTTCAGCGGATCGTATTCAGTACAGTTGCAGGAGCAGCACATGGATGCCCACACCAAGGACGGCGACACCGGCACGGATCGCGCCGTCGCGACCCGCAAGAAGGATGGCGGAGGCGACGCCCAGAGCACGTCTTCGTCGCCCGCGGGGCAACCCTCCAGCCGTTCGCTGCGCCTGGTCGTGCCGACCACCGAGCGCCTGCCCGACCCGATCCCGTCAGCCCAGATGACGCTGGTCGAGCAGCTCACCGAATGGGCCCGCATGCGCATCGACGAGCGCGTCTTCCGTGCCGGCATGCGCATGCCGTCGATCCGGCAACTGGCGCAGGAGAAGGGCATCTCGCGCTTTACCGTGGTCGAAGCCTATGAGCGGCTGGTGGCGCTGGGCTACCTGGAATCGCGCCGCGGTTCGGGTTTCTACGTGCGCGAGCGCGCGCTGGCAGCGCCCGCGGCGCCGGTATCGTCCGGCGTGGCGGTGGCGCGCAATATCGACGTGACCTGGCTGCTGCGCAGCATGTTCCACACCGCCGAGGCGCACAAGGCGCCGGGGCTGGGCTTCCTGCCCAACGACTGGCTCGACGGCGAGCTGATCGCCAGCGCGCTGCGCGGACTCGGCCGCCAGCCGGGCAACCACTTCCTCGCCAGCGGCACGCCGCAGGGCTTCCTGCCGCTGCGCCAGCAATTGCGCACCCGGCTGGAAGAACTGGAAATCCGCGCCAGCGCCGAGCAGATCGTGCTGACCTCGGGCATCACCCAGGCGCTGGACCTGATCGCGCGGCTCTACCTGCAGCCCGGCGACGCGGTCCTGGTGGGCGACCCGGCCTGGTTCGTGATGTTCGGCCGCTTTGCCGCGCAGGGCGCGCAGGTGATCGGTGTGCCCTACACCGCCGAGGGGCCGGACCTGGAGGCGCTTGAACGCATCGTGCAGGCGCGCCGTCCCAAGCTGTTTGTGATCAACTCGGTGCTGCACAACCCGACCGGCACCTCCCTGTCGGCGGCCAAGGCCTTCCAGCTGCTACGCATGGCCGAGCAGTACGACTTCCTGATCGTCGAGGACGACATCTACTGCGACCTGTGCCCGCCCGGGCACGCCGCCACGCGGCTCGCGAGCCTGGACCAGCTGCGCCGGGTGATCTACCTGGGCAGCTTTTCCAAGACGCTGGCCGCCAACCTGCGCGTGGGCTTTATCGCCGCACACCTGGAAATGGCCTCGACGCTGACCGACAGCAAGCTGCTGGCGGGCTTGGCGACGCCCGAGATCAACGAACGCGTGCTGTACAAGGTGCTGACCGAGGGGCACTACCGCAAGCACGTCGAGCGCGTGCGCACCCGCCTGGATCGCGCCCGCGACGACACCCGGCGCAAGCTGGAGGGCCTCGGGCTGCGCTTGTTCCCGGGCCAGCACGCCGGCATGTACCTGTGGGCCGATACCGGCCGCGACACCAACGCGATCGCCACCGCCGGCCATGAGGAGGGCTACCTGTTCGCCCCGGGTAGCCTGTTCTCGCCGTCGCAGATGCCGTCGGGCTGGATGCGCTTCAACGTCGCCAGCAGCGGCGACCCGGACATGTTGCACTTCCTGGCGCGCCAGCTCGAACGCCTGTAAGCCATGCCGCCGTCACGCCCCGGGCCTTGAAAAATGGCCCGGGCGGCCCTATTTCTGGGAGCATCGGCCGATGACCCGGCCAGACCCATATTCCAGATTCGCCTGTTTTCAAGAGGAGAACCATGACCGCACCGCACGAGACGATGAGCTTCCAGGCGGAAGTGAAGCAACTGCTGCACCTGATGATCCACTCGCTGTACAGCAACAAGGAAATCTTCCTGCGCGAGCTGGTCTCGAATGCTTCGGACGCCACTGACAAGCTTCGCTTCGAGGCGATCGCGAACCCGTCCCTGCTGGAGAACGACGCCGACCTGGCGATCCGCATCGAGGCCGACGCCAAGGCGCGCACGCTGACGATCACCGACAACGGCATCGGCATGAGCCGCGACGAGGCGATCCGCAACCTCGGCACCATCGCCCGCTCGGGCACGAAAGAATTCTTCCAGCAGCTCTCCGGCGACCAGCAGAAGGACGCCGCGCTGATCGGCCAGTTCGGCGTGGGCTTTTATTCGGCCTTTATCGTCGCCGACAAGGTCACCGTGGAAACCCGCCGCGCCGGCCTGGGCGCCGAAGAGGCGGTGCGCTGGGAAAGCACTGGCGACGGCGAGTTCAGCGTCGATGCGATCGCGCGCGCCGAGCGCGGCACCACCATAACGCTGCACCTGCGCGAGGGCGAGGATGACTTCCTGTCGGCCTGGCGCCTGAAGAGCATCATCCATAAGTACTCGGACCATATCCCGCTGCCGATCCGCATGCCCAAGGAGATCTGGGACGCCGAGTCCAGCACCTACAAGCGCACCGACGAATGGGAGAGCGTCAACCAGGCCAGCGCGCTGTGGACCCGCGCCAAGTCGGATATCACCGACGAGCAGTACACCGCGTTCTACCAGCACATCGCGCATGACAACGAGACGCCGCTGGCGTGGACCCACAACCGCGTGGAAGGCCGCAGCGAATACACCCAGCTGCTGTATATCCCGGCGCGCGCGCCGTTCGACCTGTGGGACCGCAACCACAAGGCGGGCCTGAAGCTCTATGTGAAGCGCGTCTTCATCATGGACGACGCCGAGCAACTGCTGCCGGGCTACCTGCGCTGGGTCAAGGGCGTGGTCGATTCCGCCGACCTGCCGCTGAACGTGTCGCGCGAGCTGCTGCAGGAAAGCCGCGACGTCAAGGCGATCCGCGAGGGCTGCACCAAGCGCGTGCTGTCGATGCTGGAATCGCTGGCGGACAGTGAGGACGAAGCGGAACGCACCAAGTACTCGACCTTCTGGGAGCAGTTCGGCCAGGCGCTCAAGGAAGGCGCCGGCGAAGACCAGGCCAACCAGGAGCGCGTCGCCAAGCTGCTGCGCTTTGCCTCGACCCACAACGACACCGCCGAGCAGAACGTGTCGCTGGCCGCCTATGTCGGCCGCATGAAGGAAGGCCAGGACAAGATCTACTACGTCACGGCCGATACCTGGGCCGCTGCCAAGAACAGCCCGCACCTGGAAGTCTTCCGCAAGAAGGGCATCGAAGTGCTGCTGCTGACCGACCGCGTCGACGAATGGATGCTGTCGTTCCTGCGCGAGTTCGACGGCAAGGAACTGGTGTCGGTCGCGCGCGGCGACCTGGACCTGGGCAAGCTCGCCGATGAAGCCGAGAAGGCCGAGCAGGAAAAGGCCGAGGCCGACTGGAAGGACGTGGTCGAACGCGCCAAGGGCGTGCTGGACGGCAAGGCCAAGGACGTGCGCGTGACGCTGCGCCTGACCGCGTCGGCTTCGTGCCTGGTCTCGGACGAGGGCGACATGAGCGGCTACCTTCAGCGCCTGCTCAAGCAGGCCGGCCAGAAGGCGCCGGACGCGCAGCCGATCCTGGAGCTGAACCCGGAACACGCGCTGGTGAAGAAGCTGCGCGACCTGCAAGGTGAGGAATCGGGCGACGCCTTCAGCGACCGCGTGCAGGTGCTGTTCGACCAGGCGCTGCTGGCCGAGGGCGGCATGCTGGAAGACCCGGCCGCCTACGTGCAGCGCGTCAACAAGCTGCTGGCCTGACGGCCCCAGGCGACCGACGGTGCGGCCCCCGCGGCGGGGCCGCACCGTTTCTGCCATGCCAGACACCATTCTCCCTCAGCCGGACCTCCACCAGGGCCTGCCGCCTGTCATCGACGCCCACACCCGCGTGCTGGTGCTGGGCAGCTTCCCCGGCGCCGCCTCACTGGCAGCGCGCCAGTACTACGCTCACCCCCGCAACCAGTTCTGGCCGCTGCTGGGCGCGCTGACAGGCGAGCCGCTGGCTGACTTGCCTTACGCTGATCGGCTGGTGCGGCTTCTGTCCCACCGCATCGGCGTGTGGGATGTGCTTGGTGCCTGCGTGCGTGAAGGCAGTCTCGATAGCAATATCCGCTATCCGCAGGCTAATGATTTCGCGCGGCTGCATGCGCTCGCGCCTGAGTTGCGCCGTGTCGGTTTCAACGGCGGTACTTCGGGGCGTTTCGCTGCGCAGTTCGCGGCTGCAGGTTATGAGACGGTAGTGCTGCCCTCGTCGAGCCCGGCGCATGCGGCCCGCAATTTTGAGCAGAAGCTGGTGCTGTGGCGTGCGCTCCTGTCGTAAGCGCTGAAGCGCTTGGCGGCGGGCACGCAATTGCCAACCAAGCCAGATCGCGGGGCCAGATTTTTGTTGCCCATGTCCAAGTGCAGAACCTATTGTCTATTGTCAGCATTGCTCAGTGATGGGAAGGCCATTCTTCGCTCAGTTTCTTCGTAAGGAATTCAGCGAAGACCGCTACCGCGGGCGGCACCGGCGGGCGGCTTGTGTAGACGAGTTGCAGGCCGAGGTCGGTGCTCGCGCGCTGATAGTTCGGCAGGACGCGCACGAGTTGCCCTTGAGCGATGGCTTGCTCAGTCATTAACTGCGGCAGGAACGCAATACCCAGTCCAGCCTTGCAAGCCTGCATCAACACGCGCATGTCGTTGGCCGCGAACCGGCCGTTGATCGACACCTCCTGACTACCGCGCGGGCCTTGCAGACGCCACGTGTTGCGGCCTTGGCGATTGGAGATCGTCAGGCAGTCGTGTTCGGCCAGTGCGCGTAGCGTGCGCGGCGCAGGATGCCGTTCCAGATAGGCCGGACTCGCCGCGAGGATCATCGCATTCGGCGCCAGCCGACGTACTCTAAAGCCGCTACCGGTCTCGATGCCGATGCGCAAGGCTAGATCGATGCGCTCGGCGATCAGGTCGGTCGCCGCATCGTCGAGCAGAAAATCGATGCTGATGTTTGGATAGCGCGCGTAGAACTCTGCCAGCCATTCCATGCGGAAGAGTTCGAACAGGGCGGCCATCGCGGTGACGCGAACCGAGCCGGACGGCGCCTGCCTATCGACGTTGTGCCGTTCGATCTCGAAGATTTGGTCGAGCGCTGGCGCACAGCGTTCGAACAGCGCCTGGCCGTCCGTGCTCGGTGCGAGCTTGCGTGTTGAGCGATGCAGCAGGCGCGTGCCGAGTTGCCCTTCGAGTTGATCGATGCGCCGGCTCAACGTATTCGCCGGCATGCGCAGACGCCGCGCCGCCTCTGAGAAGCTGCCGGCGCGGACAACGTGGACGAACATCGCCAGATCATTCAGGTCGAGCATGGGATTTCTTCCAAAAATGGATGAATCCAATCCCACTTTACCATCTAGTCTCGGGCGCTTTCAATCCCCATACTTGATTTATCACACAGCAGGCGGTCGTTTCTAGGTCACCCGCATGGCAAGTCAAATACTTGGAGAGCGCCGCATGAATGCCATTGTCCAAACTCTGTCCGCCCCCGTCGTTGGGGCCGGGCGCAGCGTAGTTTTCCGCACGCGCGGCCACGCGCACGGGCCGGTCGTCCGCATGGTCAGCCCCTCCGACGTCGGTCAGATGATCAAGCCCTTTGTGTTTCTCGATCTCATCGATACGCAACATGCGATTGGCCAACAGGGTTATGGCTGGCACCCGCATTCCGGCATCGCCACGCTGACTTTGCTGATGGACGGGCAATGTCACTACGCCGAATCCACCGACCACGAAGGAACGATGGAGGCAGGCGACATTGAATGGATGAGCGCCGGACGCGGTGTCTGGCATACCGGTTTTGGCATCCCCCCGATCAAGGCCTTCCAGTTGTGGATTGCCTTGCCGGCGGAGCGCGAACTGGCTCCCGCGTTCAGCCACCATCTTTCCGTCAACGAAATCCCATCCGACGGCCCCGTGCGCGTGCTGCTTGGACGCAGCGGCGAAGCGGTCAGCCCGATCAATGCACCTTCGGGCATCAACTATTTCGTTGTGGAGCTCAAGGCCGGGCAGCGCTGGACCTACCAGCCGCCGCAGGGCTATCGGGTCGGTTGGATCGCGGTGATGGACGGCAGCCTGCACACGCCCGAACCGGTCGACAAAGGCGAGCTGGCCGTGTTCGATCACTCCGATGCGGCGATCGAATTCGAAGCCACGGCCGATGTGCGCTTCGTGCTCGGCACGGCAATCCCGCATCCACACGATCTCCACCTCGGCTCCTACTCGGTGCACACCAGCAGCGCTGCGCTGATGGAAGGCGAGTGCGAGATCGCGCGCATCGGCAGCGAGCTGCGCGCCAAGGGCGTGCTGCGCTGATCCGCCCGCGCGAGTGCCGAAATGCAGCTCGCGCCAATCCGATCGGCGGTCCATGTTCCGGCTGCGGCGCTGTTCGCACATTTTCAGGGGCAGGACATCACCCCGCACCTGGCCGAGCTGGATGCTGTCGCCGAACAAACGATCGACGACTTGCTGTGGTGGACCAACGCGGTGACGACCGCGCGGTCAGGCTGACCACGCTCGAATGATTCATGCGAGTCGGTCCCCGACGATCGTCCCCCTTCATCAAAGGAGAAATACCATGTCCGAAGCAATCAGCACTACTCGGCCGCAAACGCCACAAGGCTGGCGGCGCACTGCGCTTTGGGCCGTCAAGATTTTGGTCGCCCTTGCGTTTTTGGCCGCTGGCCTGGCCAAGCTCGCCGGCGTCCAGACGATGATCGACATCTTCAACGTCATCGGTCTCGGTCAGTGGTTTCGCTACGGCACCGGGGCTATCGAAGTAACTGGCGCGATTCTGATGCTGATTCCGTCCCTGGCAGTATTCAGTGCTTTGCTGCTCGCTTGCACGATGGTCGGCGCGGTGATCACCCATCTGACCGTGCTGCCGGCTTCGCCGATTCCCGCTTTGATCCTGTTCGCGCTCAGCGCAGCGATCGCCTGGGTGCATCGCGATCAGGTCGTGAACCTGCTCCCAAAAAACGATGCCGACCGCAACTGACAAAGCCAAGGATCAGGTTTGACGCCGCACCACTCAGGAGATATTCAATGAGCATCACCATCAAGCAATCATTCACGCCCATCCGTGTTGGACGCCACACGCTGCCGAACCGTCTGGTCATGGCCCCGATGACCCGCAGCCGCGCGGAGTTCGACGGCACGCCAGGAGATCTGGCGGCGGAATACTACGCCCAGCGCGCCAGCGTCGGCCTGATCGTCACCGAGGGAACTCAACCCTCGGATGACGGACAGGGCTATCTTGCGACGCCGGGGATCTACACCTCCAAGCACATCGCCGGGTGGAAGAAGGTGACGGAGGCCGTACACGACAACGGCAGCCATATTTTCATCCAGATGATGCACGCTGGGCGTATGTCGCACCCCGACAACACGGTGCATCATCGTCAAGGCGTAGCACCCTCCGCGATCGCGCCAGGGACGCAGACGTTTACCGCAACAGGGTTGCGGGACGTTCCCACGCCGCGCGCGCTGACGACCGAGGAAGTGCGACAAACCGTCGCCGACTTTCGATTTGCGGCGCGTGCCGCCATTCTGGCCGGTGCCGATGGTGTCGAGATTCACGGTGCAAATGGCTATCTGGTCCAACAGTTCCTTGCCTCAAACGCCAACACGCGCAGGGATGAATACGGCGGTTCCATCGAGAACCGCGCCCGGTTCGCCATCGAAGTCGCCGCGGCGATTGCCGAGGAAATCGGCGCGGACAGGACGGCCATCCGTCTATCCCCTGGCTCAGCTCTGAATGGAATCGACGAAGGTGTGGAAGGCCCGGCGCTCTACCGCTATTTGGTCGCCGAGCTGAGCAAGCTGGGTCTCGCTTATGTGCACATCATGCATAGCGGTAACGAGCAGCTTCTGGGAGACATCCGCAAGCTCTGGAAGCAAGCGCTAATCCTGAACCGACCCGGCCGTCCACGCGATCAGATCGGCTCTGACATCGCTTCGGGGTTGGCCGATCTGGAAGCCTACGGCGCGATGGTCCTTGCCAACCCGGATTTCGTCGCACGGCTGAAGACGGGGGCGCCGATGAACGAAGCGGATCGCGGCAGCTTCTTTGGCGGCACCGCGCAGGGCTATACCGACTATCCCGCGCTTAACGCGGTCTCGTTCGCGTAAGGCGCACGGCGATGCTGTGGGCAAAGTGCGCCGCCGCGCTCCTCTGTGTCATTCTTGCTTCTGCGTGCACGAACGGGCGCCACGAATTTAGTGGCAGCAGTAGTATGGGCGGCCGGGCAGAGCCGACTCGTTGATGTCAAATTAACCAAAACATCAACCAGTTCTGGCCACTGATGGCCGCGCTCACCGGCGAGCCGCTGCCCGCGCTGCCCTATGCCGAGCGGCTGGTGCGGCTGCTGGCGCATCGGATCGGCGTCTGGGGCGTGCTGGGCGCATGCATGCGCGAAGGCAGCCTGGACAGCAATATCCGCGACCATGCGGGCAACGACCTGATCGGTCTGATCGAGGCGTTGCCCGGTCTCGAGGTGATCGCGTTCAATGGTGGCACGGCGGCGCGTATCGGCAAGAAAGCGCTCGCGCATCATGCGGATCGGCATCGGATCGTCATGCTTCCCTCCAGCAGCCCTGCCTACACATTGTCGTACGCGTAAAAGCTGCGCGCCTGGCAGTCGCCCTATAGGGCGGGTTATGCAATCCAAGTCTCCGGGATCATCGTCCTAGGGCACCACCCCTAGGCCTAGGGACCACCACGACGAGCCGTTCAGATTTGGCCGGAGAAGGCAGTGGAAGATAGCGTAGGTGGTATCTTCCACTGCGGACTCCGAGGTGCGTCGCCACCCGTTGAAGCAGGGGCGACGCATCTCGATCCCGTTACAGCGCGGCCAACTGGGTGCCGTTGCCAAAGTTCTGCAGGGTAGGGATCTTCAGGTTGAGGTGCGAGCTCGCGTCGATCGTGTTCACGGTCGGACCGACCTGCACGCCGATGGTCGGGCTGGCAAAGCCGCCGCCGCCGATGACGTTCTGATAGTTACCGCCGACAACAGAGAAGGCGCTGCCGCCGCGCACACCGGACATGGTCTTGCCGTCGAGTTCCTTGTCGAGCGGCAGATCCTTGATCATGAGGGTCGATTGCATGGTAAGTCTCCTTGGGGGTTCGGTTGAGGGGAGTCCCGCCTCGGCGGGACTCCCGCATGCAGCGTTACAGTGCGGCCACCTGGGTGCCGTTGCCAAAGTTCTGCAGGGTGGGGATCTTCAGGTTGAGGTGCGAGCTTGCGTCGATCGTGTTCACGGTCGCCCCGACCTGCACGCCGATGGTCGGGCTGGCAAAGCCGCCGCCGCCGATGACGTTTTGAGCGTTGCCGCCGACAACAGAGACGGCGTGGCCGCCGCGCACAGCGGACATGGTCTTGCCGTCGAGTTCCTTGTCGAGCGGCAGATCCTTGATCATGAGGGTCGATTGCATGGTAAGTCTCCTTGGGGGTTCGGTTGAGGGGAGTCCCGCCTCGGCGGGACTCCCGCATGCAGCGTTACAGTGCGGCCACCTGGGTGCCGTTGCCAAAGTTCTGCAGGGTGGGGATCTTCAGGTTGAGGTGCGAGCTTGCGTCGATCGTGTTCACGGTCGCCCCGACCTGCACGCCGATGGTCGGGCTGGCAAAGCCACCGCCGCCGATGACGTTTTGAGCGTTGCCGCCGACAACAGAGACGGCGTGGCCGCCGCGCACAGCGGACATGGTCTTGCCGTCGAGTTCCTTGTCGAGCGGCAGATCCTTGATCATGAGGGTCGATTGCATGGTAAGTCTCCTTGGGGGTTCGGTTGAGGGGAGTCCCGTCTCGGCGGGACTTCCGCATGCAGCGTTACAGTGCGGCCACCTGGGTGCCGTTGCCAAAGTTCTGCAGGGTGGGGATCTTCAGGTTGAGGTGCGAGCTCGCGTCGATCGTGTTCACGATCGGCCCGACCTGCACGCCGATGGTCGGGCTGGCAAAGCCGCCGCCGCCGACGACGTTCTGAAAGTTGCCGCCGACAACAGAGAAGGCGCTGCCGCCGCGCACAGCGGACATGGTCTTGCCGTCGAGTTCCTTGTCGAGCGGCAGATCCTTGATCATGAGGGTCGATTGCATGGTAAGTCTCCTTGGGGGTTCGGTTGGGGGAGCACGTTGTTGCGCTCGAAGGGTATAGAGCATGGGCCGTGCCATGCCCGGGAGGGCGCTGCAGAAAAATCCGTAACATGTTGAAAAACAAAGGTTTTTCATGGAATCCTGGCGTTATTCGATATCCGCGAGGCGAAAATTTGTTAGGTGTGGTGTTGGGCATAGGCCAACTCATTTCATGACACTGTTTGCTGAATGAATACAGTTGCCCCTCCGTGCTTGCGCCAGGCGGCGGAGGTTGCCCGTCGATGGGTGGGCAAGGGAGGCGACGATGTCAGTGACGCATTGGCGGTCTCTACGCGACAGCTCCGGACACCGCGTTGTCAGATAGTGTTCTGGCATTGGCAGAGCGCAAGCTCACTTCCCTGCTGAATTCGACCAACTCACTACCGTGCCGGCCGAGGCCGAGTGGATCGCCAACCTGGAACAGGCGACGTGTGTGCAATACCTCTGCCGGAGCCTGGCGCGTCGATGGTGGGCTTCGCCGATCAGAGAGGGGTAGTGGTGCCGTGAAACGCTACGCGGAGCTGACTGCGTTGAGCCAAGCCGACTTGAAGCAAATGACACTGGGCTTCGGCGGGTCAGTTCTCTGCCTGGATGCGCGCGATTTACATGTCTCGACTACGGCCTAGTACAACATCCCGTAAATAGGTTTAATAATTTTCGGGCCGCAAATATGGCTCCAATAGGGTGACAATCAACTCGGCCATCTCGGCGAGTGTACCGGCGCCTGGCAGAGGTCCCCAACGCCCACTATGGCTACGAAAGGCGGCGCCATAACGATCTGCTCGTGGCCGAGCAGGGTGCGTAGTTGCCGCTGCAGTTCTGCAGCGTAACGTCGCGCAAGCCTACGGGCGTCATCTGCTGATCAAACGTCTGGACGACGAGGAGCCGACGGTGGTGGCTCGGCTGACCGAGCTCAGCCGCAATCCGTCCTGGGTGCGCCGCTCGCGGCATTCTGCCAAGAGCGCGCCACTGATGGCGAGATGGCCGCCCCCGTGATGGCACGTAAATATCCGCGCTTGCCCTGTCCTACCGTCGTGTCAGCTCCGCAGGCCCATGCGCTTCTTCATGTGGCGCAGCGAGACGACGATTGCGCCGCTGCGCGTTTCGCCGCCCCAGCTTGCCGGTCGATCGACGTTTGAGAGAGAGGGCGTGCTCAGCGCGCAGGATGCCAGTTGTTGGGATCAGCTCGTCGATGCGGCTGTTCAGGTGTGTGGGCAGGCGGGCAACACATTGTTGAGGTAGGCCCAAGGTTCATGCCCGTTGAGCTTGGCTGATTGCAGGCTCATCACGACCGAAGCGCGGCCCCAAAGTCCGATGAAGAAAAAAACCCGCCCTATAGCGCAGCGCGCCTGGCAGGCATTGCAGCCGTGGCTGCCTGTAATGCCGCCTCTGGCATAGCCCGTTCACGCTACCACGTTACTTGGCCTCCCTCCCATACATGCCGGTGACGTCAAGAGGTAACGGTTTCAAGGGTGTCTCCACATCAATGTCAGCTTGAACTTTTGGACGCATTGGCCGGGCCGACGACGGGGGCGGATCAGTTGATCCATCTCCTTGATGATGCCAGCAAGCACCTGCGTGATCACCGAGAACTCCCTGCCGTACTCTCCCGCCCGTGCCGCCGAGATGCGCGCATTCATCGCGACGATGTTCGCCTGCATCGAAATACCGCTGAGGCGCTCGACGAGGTCGGTCTGGCGTTTGCGCACCGCGACCTCGCAACGGTGCATTTCCTCCTGGTAGGCCTGCGTAACGGCCTGCAGCAGTTCAAGTATTGGCGTGGCCTGCGCCACGAGCACGTCGAGGGATGATGCTCGCCGGCTGGTGTCGGCCAGTGGTGCGTCTATCGCTATTCTGACCTGGGCGATGAATTCACGGATACGCGCGTTAGCACGCGGATTGCCAAAGTACAGCTGCTGCAGGGCGCCGGAGAATGCGCCGGGCAAACGCTCATTGCCCGTCACGAGATCCGAATGCGCCGACTCGAACATTGACAGGCACTTGCGTGCGAGATCGAGCGCGGCAGTGCCCACCGCGAAGCAAGCAACATCTGGAGGACGATCCGTTGCGACAGCATGCGCTGCCTTCCGGAAAGGTTGATCAATGCGCCGATGGTCTCGGCGAACACTTCGCCGGCAAAGAAAAAGCGCCGCGAAGCGAGATGCCTGCAAGTCGGTTGTCCGGTTCGCGGTCATTTCGCTTCGGGGCGCCGTTGCCCGGGATGCTCCGTTTCGGAGCATGTCATCGCGACTTGCCAGCTTGTTTCGGTCTGTGTGTTCCCTGCGCAATATGTATGCCATGGCTCACGCAAGTTGCATCAAGCCGTGGGCGCCGGGAAATGGCACGGCGGGACTGGCCCGCGCACTGATAGTGCCAGATGCGTCATCACGACGCGTGCGTTGGGGCGCCCCGGCCGCTCCGATCCTGGCTCGACTGATCAGCCGAAATCCGGCTGTGTGGCTCCGTAGCTTGGCCGCGCGCGCATGACTGCGTGACCACGCCGGATGTTCGGCCGCGTCTCCAGCATCGCCGCGCTTTCCGGGAATCGCGCCAGATATTCGACGATCGGCGCGAAGAACAGGTCGGCCATCGACAACGTATTCCCGACCAGGAAATCGCGCCCGCCGTATGCCTGCTCCAATGCATCGAGCTGCTTCGCGATCTCGGGCAGGGCTGCCTCGATGGTGGCTCGATCGGGCTGGCCGTCCTGGCCCTTCGGGAACACGTAGTGCAGCACGTAGCGGCGCACCATCGCATCGTAGCCGTGGCAGTTGATCAGGCTGATCCACTGCTCGCAGCGTGCGCGGGCAGTGGGGCCGGTTTGCGGAATCAGGTTCGGGCCGCCAAAGACGTCGTTGATGTAGCTCAGGATGGCGCGCGTTTCGTAGATTTCGATCGGACCGTCGGCGAATGCCGGAATGCGGCCGAACGGGTTGTGGGCCAGCAGTTCGTCGTTGTGCGGCGCAAGTGGCTTGAACGTGTAGGGCACGCCTTTCTCTTCGAGCGCCAGGCGCACCGTGCGAACGTAGGTGCTGCGCGCATCGCCGTAGACGGTCAGCGTGCCGGCGCTGCCTTCGGCATCCACATAGTCGCTAAGGTTGTTGAAGACCGATTGCCAGCCGCTGACGTGCGAATCGCGCGTGGCGGTGTCGGGGAAGCCACTATGGCGCATGTGCAGGTGCGTGCCGCCATCCTTGTCGGTCAGCGTGATCTCGATGAGCGTGCGCACGCCGGCGGGTGGCTCGCTGCCTTCCCATTGCCACGTGTAGGCCAGAAAGTCCGCGCGATCGATCTTCTGATACTCGCCACCGACGATGTGTTGCTCGCCGTCCTTCGCACCCATCACAAGTCGATAGCGGCCGCCCACGCGCGCATCGGCGCTGGCTTCCAGCACTTGCATGCCACGCGGGCAATGCCAGACGGCCAGGGCGGCCTGGTCGGTAAACGCATCAAACACCCGCTCGCGCGGCGCGCGGATCTGGCGGGTCATCTCCAGATGAAACGTTGCAGCTTCGCTCATGACTTGATCCCCTTTTTCCGATGGGTGACAGTGGGCTCGCTTTGCGTCTGCTCGACAAAGGCCACCAGCCTGTCGAGATTGCCTTCCCAAAGCCGGCGATAGGTCTCCAGCCAGCCATGCGCATCGCGCAATGCGCCAGGGCGCAAATGGCAGATACGCCAGCGTGCGTTGACTTCCCGCTCGATAAGTCCCGCGTCGGCCAGCACACGCAGATGCCGGGAGATGGCCGGCGCGGAGATATCGAACGGGCGCGCCAGTTCGCTGACCGGGGCGTCGCCCTCGGACAACCGCGCAAGAATCGCGCGGCGCGTCGGGTCGGCCAGGGCAGCAAAGATGGTGGAGAGGGGGTCGCCGGTATTTGGCATGACGTCATTTAACTCATTGGTTAAATGAAGATCAAGCTCTGTTACATCTGGTGGTTCGGGGCGCAGGCGATACGGGAGGGGGAGATACGCGCCGGCCAGTGAAGGCCCGGCCGGCGTGAAGGGCGTCTCGGAGGAGGGAAGTGCCTCAGGCCGTCGTGTTGACGATGTTTCCAGTGGTGCTGCCGCCGGCTTCCTGAACCGCCTCGGACAGCTTGGCAATGGCCTGCTGCAGGGCCGCCGATGTGGCGGTGACCTGGGCTTGCAGGCCGGCCACGGTGCTGGCTTTGGCGCTGTCATCCGCGCCGCTGTTCTGCGCCGCCTGCAACTCCTGCACCGACCGCGCAGAACAGCGGCGACCAGCGACATGATTTCAACCGTCGTCGAGAACAATAACTCCAGCGTTTACTGCGTTTCACGCTCTTGCTCGAACAACTCGTCGATCCAGGCCGGATCGAGGGCGCGTTGCAACCCCAGGCGCGCCATCACGCTGATCGGGCTGTGTTCGATAAAGCGTTCCACCACTGCGTACAGTACCACGCCATTGACTCCGGTTTCTGTTCGAGAACACGGAGGGTGCCTTAATTCTCGTCACCTTGAATGGGGTGGCTGTAATAGCCAGTCGCGAGTCGCCGTCGAGCCGGTCGGTCTTGGAACGTCGTGAACGCCGGTTGACTTCGATACTGGCCGAGTCCACCACCAAGTTATCAATGCCTTGTTCGGTCAGCCAGCGGTGCAACCAGAAGCCATCGCGGCCAGCCTCGTAACAACAACTGCGGACCGGCACCTGCGGTGCCAATCCGCAGCGTGCTGTCGCTCGGCGACGGCGTACGCGGGCCGAGCCGGTATACGCTGGCAGCCGGTGATAAGGCCGCGATCCTGCAAGCGATTGCCAAGGCCAAAGCTTCCAGCCCTTCCATATCTGGGATCGTACGTTTCTAATGGGTCCGGCCCGATGTGATGCTTGCCAGATTGCCGTGGGCCATGGCGCACCTATACTTCAAGCGAGTGGCGAATGATTCGAAACCGGGTGTATCGGTCGCTGCTTGTTGTGCGCCTTGCGGCTCACACTTTCGGACGCAAGGCGATGACGCATCGAAAGTGAGCGCAATGAGCAGGCAAGGAGGCAATTATGTTCAGGCATCTCCTGCTGGCGGTCGATGGCTCCGAACTTTCCGAATCGGCCTTCCACAAGGCACTCATGCTGGCGCGGGAAATGGACGCAAAGACCACGCTGGTGCGCGTCTGTCCGAACTACCACGTGCTGACCTACGAGGTAGAAATGCTGGAAGGCACGCGCGAAACCTACGTGAAGCAGGCCTGGGAAGACGCGATCCGCTACCTGCGCGGACTGGCCGACGAGGCCGGCGCGGCGGGCGTGGCCTGCGACACGGCCTACGCGGTCAATGACCATCCCTACGAGGCCATCATCAAGACGGCCGAGGACAAGGACTGCGACCTGATCGTGATGGCATCGCACGGGCGGCGCGGCCTCCAGGGCATGCTGATCGGCAGCGAAACCCTCAAGGTGCTGACCCACAGCAAGATCCCGGTGCTGGTCTACCGGTAGGCCCGAGGGTAGGCATGAGGCGTCGCGGCCGAGGTCCGTGTCGGCGCATGCGCCGGCTGCGCAGCCGGCGCCGGGCGGACCGTATTTTTGCCGGGCGTGGGTCGCTTCTGGCATCCTGATGGCCTGTCCCAATGCCAGGTCCCCGTGCCCGCAAGACGCCATGCCACTCTCCGACTGGACCCATGAAGCCATCCGCAAGATCGAAGCGGACTTCAACCGCTCCGCAGACACCCACCTGATTCCGCTGGACCTGCCGGGCTATCCCGATATCCACTTCTATTTCAAGGACGAATCCAGCCACCCGACCGGCAGCCTGAAGCACCGGCTGGCGCGCTCGCTGTTCCTGTACGCGCTGTGCAACGGCTGGCTGCACGAGGGCAGCATGGTGGTGGAAGCCTCCAGCGGCTCGACTGCGATTTCCGAGGCGTATTTCGCCAGGTTGCTGGGGCTGCCGTTTGTGGCGGTGATCCCGGCGGGCACCTCATGCGCCAAGATCGAGGCGATCGAGTTCTACGGCGGACGCTGCCACCTGGTGGCCAACCCGGCGGAGATCTACACCGAGTCGCACCGCATCGCGCAGGAAGCCGGCGGGCATTTCATGGACCAGTTCACCTATGCCGAACGGGCCACCGACTGGCGTGCCAACAACAATATCGCCGAGTCGATCTTCAAGCAGATGGCCGAGGAAGAGTACCCGGTGCCGGCCTGGCTGGTGTCCAGCGGCGGCACCGGCGGCACCATCGCCACGCTCGGGCGCTATGTGGCCTACAGCCGCCACAAGACCCGCGTGCTGTGCGCGGATCCGGAAAACTCGGTGTTCTTTGACTACTTCCGCAGCTGTCTCGATGGCAAGCCGCAGCCTGAGCTGGGCCTGACGGTCGGCTCGCGCATCGAAGGCATCGGCCGGCCGCGGGTGGAGCGCTCATTTATCCCGAGCTGCATCGACGCCATGCTGAAGGTGCCGGACGCGCTGTCGTTTGCCGCCATGCGCTACCTCTCCGCACGCTTCGGCCGCCGCGTGGGCGGCTCGACCGGCACCAACTTCGTCGGCGTGCTGTACCTGGCGCAGCAGATGCGCGCGGCGGGGCAGGGCGGCGCCATTGTCGGCCTGCTGTGCGACAGCGGCGAGCGCTACGGCAATACCTATTACGACGACGCCTGGTATGCCGCTCAGGGCATCGCCATCGAGGCGGCCGATGCGCTGGTGACGCGCGCGGTGAACGGCGAGGCCGTGCTGACGCCGCAGGCGGTGGCGGGCCTGCAGGCAGCCGGCGCCGGCCTGGCGGCGGGCGGCTGAAACTTGCCCAGGGGCTTTCTGTCACAATGCCGGCGGCCGGCGCTGCACCGCCGCCGCGGCCATTGTTTCCAAGGTGACTACCCTATGCGTATCTTCGGCATCAGCATCCATATCATCGTTGCACTGTTCTTCGCGGTGCATGCGGTGCGCACGCACCAGAACATGTACTGGCTGCTGATCCTGTTCCTGTTCCCGGGGCTGGGCAGCCTGGTGTATTTCTTTGCCATCTTCCTGCCCGAGCTGCGCCAGTCGCGCGGCGCCCGCGTGGCCACGCGCGCGATCACGCAGCTGGTCGACCCCAACCGCGCGGTGCGCGAGGCGCGCACCGACTTCGACCGCGCGCCGACGGTGCAGCACCGGATGCGGCTGGGCGCGGCGCTGCTGGAGGCCGGCGAGCCGGCCGAGGCGCTGCAGCACTACCAGGCCGCCGCCAACGGCCCGTTCGCATCCGACCCGGCGCTGCTGCAAGGCCTGGCGCAGGCGCAGTTCGCCACTGGCGATGCGGCGGCCGCGCTGGCGACTCTGGAAAAGCTGTTCGCGGCCGATCCGCAAGCGCGCCAGCAACCCGATCCCGCCTTGCTCTATGCACGCGCGCTGGCGGCCACCGGCGCGCCGGGCACGCGCGCCGCGTTCGAGCAGGCGCTGACCAGCGCCAGCGACGCCGCGCCGCGCTGCCTGTTCGCCGACTGGCTGGCGGCGCAACCCGATGCCGCCGACCGCGAACGCGCAAACCAGCTCTACGGCGAAATTGTCCACGACGCCCGCCACTGGCCACGCCACGCCCGCGAACACAACCGCGAATGGCTGCAGCGCGCGCAGGTGGCGCTGGGCAAGTAATCCGCGTTCCGCGCCTCCATGCTGCATCGGATGCTGAACGCCTTTTTTGACAACATGACCCTACTGAAACGCAAATCGATTGAAGCCGTGGCCTCGCGCCGTCCGGCCCGTGGTACCCGCAACCGTGGCCAGGCGCCGGCGCGCGAGGAGAAACGCATGACCCCGCGCTTTGCGCCGGTGACCTTCTCGGAAATGGAGGGAGTGCGCTACCTGCATTTCGGCACCGAGTGGGTACAGGGCGCGATGCGCCTGCGCAAGCCCGATGCCATCGAGCTGGAATACGCCCAGCAGATGATGGCGTGGCTGCTGTTCCTGTCGCCGTCCGTTGAAGAGTTCCACGTGGTGCAGCTTGGCCTGGGCGCCGCGGCGCTGACCAAGTTCTGCCACCGCCAGTTCAGCCGTGCGCGCGTGACCGCGGTGGAACTGAACCCGGCTGTGATCGTCGCCGGCCGCAGCATGTTCGGTTTGCGCGAGGACGATGCTCGCCTGACCGTGCGCGAGCAGGACGCCTGGGACTACGTGATGGACGGCGCCCACGCCGGCGCCATCGATGTGCTGCAGGTGGACCTGTACGACGCCACCGCGCGCGGGCCTGTGCTCGATACCACCGCGTTCTACCGCGCCTGCCGACGCACGCTGAAGGCGCCGGGGGTGATGACCATCAACCTGTTCGGCGACCACGACAGTTTCCCGAAGAATATCGAGCGCATCTGCGACGCCTTCGACAACCGCGTGCTGGTGTTTCCGGAAGTGCATGACGGCAACGTCATTGCGCTGGCTTTCAATGGGCCGGAGATTGATGCGTCGTGGGAAGTGCTCGAGGCGCGCGCCGATGTGGTCGAGAAGACTACCGGGCTGCCGGCGCGTGACTGGGTGGAGAAGCTGCGCGCCGCGAATGCCCGGCAGGAGGAGCGGTTGAGGATCTGAGGGGTAACGGCCCGGAAGGGGAGCACGGTTTTGGGTGCTCCCAAGCCGCCCGAGCTAGCCTAAGCAAGGTGTTCTCCCTCTCCCCTCAGGGGGAGAGGGTCGGGGAGAGGGGCGGACTAGCAAGCAGCCACTCCGAGCGGGGCCAACGGTTTTAACCCACGGGCGTAAGCCTTTGACCCTCCTGCCCTCTCCCCCGGCCCCTCTCCGGCAGGCGGGAGAGGGGAGCAAACCGCTAGCGTGCCTGACGCTTAGCGCCGCATCACTCCTTGTGGAAAAACTGCGCCAACGACCACTCGTCCGTCCGCGCCTCGTACTTCAGCCCCTTCTTCATCGCCCACATCGCCAGCTGGCTATGCGACGGAATGATCGCGTGGTCGGCCAGCGCGAACTTCGCCGCGGTGCGGGCATTCTCCTCGCGCGCCTTCTCGCTGCTGACCGTCGTCAGCGATTTCTCGATCAGCTGGTCCAGTTGCAGGTTGCTGTACTTGCCCCAGTTCCAGGTGCCGTAGCCGGTCTTGGGATTGGGCGTGCCGGTGATCGAGCGCAGCGCCACGTCGGCGGCGGCCGAGCCCCAGCCCAGCATCTGGAAGGCGAACTCGCCCTGGCGCGCGCGCGTAAAATACGCCGCCACCGGCATCGTCTCCACCTTGGTCTGGATGCCGATGCGCGTCAGCATGCTGGCGGTGGCCTGCGCCACCGCGGCGTCGTTCAGGTAGCGGTTGTTGGTGGCGTGCAGCGTCAGCCCGAAGCCGTCCGGGTAGCCCGCGTCGGCCAGCAGTTTCTTCGCGCCTTCGGGATCATAGGCCTCCGGCTTGGTGCCCGGATGCCCGAAGATCTGCGGCGACACGATCGACGACGCTGGCACCGCCAGCCCTTCCATGATGCGGTTGACGATGGCGTCGCGGTTCAGCGACTTGCTGATCGCGGCACGCACGCGCGCATCCTTGAACGGGTTCTTGCCGAGCGGCTTGCCGGCCTTGTCGGTGACGAAGGGCGGGTTATCGCGCGACTGGTCCATCTGCCAGAAGATGGTGCGCCACGACACCTGTTGCTCGATCTTGAATTTCGGGTTCTGCTTGAGCTTGGCGACGTCCGCCGACGGCACGCTCTCGATCACATCGACGTCGCCCGCCAGCAGCGCGGCCGAGCGCGCGCCGTTGTCGGTGATGATGCGGAAGATGGCGCGGTCCCACTCGGGCTTGGGGCCCCAGTAGTTGGGGTTGCGCTCCATCACGATTTCCTGCCCGCGCGCGAAGCGTACGAGCTTGAAGGGGCCGGTGCCGATCATCGCCTTGCCTGAGTCGAAGTCCGCCTGCGTCAGCGTGGCGGCGACCTTCTTCGGCATGATCGGCACGCTGTTCAGGTCATTGGCCAGGTTGGCGTAGTTGGGCACGCTCATGGTCAGGCGCACCGTCAGCGGGTCGGGCGTGTCGATGCGCGCGATCGGCTTGGTGTAGCTGGTGAACGAGCCCGGGCTGTTGACCAGCTTCTCCGGGCGTTCCAGCGACGCCTTGACGTCCTCGCTGGTAAAGGGCGAGCCATCTTGCCACTTCACGTTGGGGCGCAGCTTGATTTCCCAGGTGATGGCGTTGACCGGCTTCCACGACAGCGCCAGGCCGGGAATATAGCGGGCGTTCTTGTCCATGAACACCAGCGACTCGAAGATATGCAGCGCGATCGCGTTGTTGGGGCCGGAGTTGTTCCAGTGCGGGTCCATCGAGGTGACGTCGGCCGACAGCCCGATACGCAGGTCCTCGGCATGGGCGGCGCCTGCCGGCAGCAGCGTGAAGGCGGCGCTGCCCAGCACCAGCGCGGCAGCGGTGTGGAGCAGGGCGCGGCGGGCGGGCAGGCGGGGCGAACGTTGCCGGTCGGGCGTGGCGTGAGTCGGTTTCATCGGACTGGCTCCTCGTACGGGTCCGCGCGGGTGCGGACGGGTTCTCAGGCGGGTTTGTCCCGCATTGTGCCGCTAAAGTGGCATGGTTGCAGCCATATTGCTGCGAGGGCCGTCGCCGGCGCCGTTAAAATGGCGGCCATGTTTGCCAATTCCCGCACCATCGTTTCGGCGCAGTCCGATGTCCACGAACACTTGGCCGCGCGCGTCGCGCGCCACCTCGCCGAGCCGTTCCGCAAGCCCATCGGCGAGGCCAGCCGGCGCGAGCTCGCCGCGGCGCTGCAAAGCTGGCAGCAGGCCGGCGGCGCACCGCTGATCCTCGATGCGGGCTGTGGCGTGGGCGAAAGCACGCTGCGACTGGCCACCGCATTCCCGGACCACTACGTGATCGGCGTCGACCAGTCCGAAAAGCGCCTGGCCGCCGGCAAGGACTGGTGGGGCGAGGCACCGATGCCTGGCAACTTCTGCTGGGCACGGGCCGACCTGGTCGATGTCTGGCGCATGCTGCAGGCCGATGCGGTGCCGGTGGCGCGCCACTACGTGCTGTACCCGAACCCGTGGCCCAAGATCGGACACCTGGGGCGGCGCTGGCAGGGCCACGCGGTGTTCCCGGCGCTGGCCGCCTGCGGCGATTACCTGGAGTGCCGCAGCAACTGGCAGGTTTATATCGAGGAATTCGCGCAGGCGCTGGCGTTGGTGGGCCGCCCGGCGCAGGTTGAGGCATGGCACCCGGCGCAGGCGATGACGCCGTTTGAGCGCAAGTATGCGGCGTCGGGGCATGGGTTATGGCGGTGTCTGAGTGAGCGCAAGGCTGCCTGAGCGAGGACCAATGAAAACGGCCCGCAATGCTGCGGGCCGTTTTGTTTTGCTGCTGGACTCAGCCTGCTGCCGGGTTGCTCCCTCTCCCGCGTGCGGGAGAGGGAGCACACAAGCGGCAAGTGGAAAGATCAGTGGAACAGCGGCTGCTGCGTCGGCGCATCCTCGGGCAGCTCGGCGTGCACGATCTCGCCATTGCGGTCCGCATACAGCGGCGTGCCGCAATCCTCGCAATACTCCGGATCGAACAGCGCGGCGTGCCGGAAGATATCTTCCACGCCCGCGTTGCGCAGCTCTTCGCAGATCTGCTCGAGCGGGTTGCCTTTCTCGTCGGCGTCGACCTCGCCGGCTTCGCGGCCGTAGACCGGCCAGACGATGCCGTAGATCACGTCCTTTTCGCCGCGCATGGTAAAGCCCACACGGTATTCCTCGACCACTTCCTCGCCGAACGCCGCCACGACCGCGGCCAGCTGGCCGGCGGAGATATCGAGCGTGCCGCACAGGTAGTTGACCGCGGCGCGCACCGTCAGCGGGCGGATGCTCTTGTCGGACTCGCGGCAGGACAGGAAGAAGGCGTCGGGGAGCAGCAGCTCGAACTCGCAGCCCGGCAGCAGCAGCGCTACCGAAGGCTGGACCTGGCTGCGCCATTGCTCCAGGCAGATCGAACGCTCGGCATGGTGATCCTTGGCGTCTTCCTGCCAGCGGAACAGCCCTTGCTCGTGCGGGGCGACCACCACCGCCAGCAGGTAGCGCGGGTCGGCCAGGATCGGCGCGGTCTCGGGCAGGTCGCGCAGGTCGACCTTGGGCACCGAGCCGGCAAGCGCGGCCGCGGCCAGCTTGTGCGTCAGCGCGAAGGTGTCGCTGTGCGTGCGCGGCAGCTGGTCGATGCTGTACAGGTACGGTGACAGCGAGACCTTGGTGCCGGTGGCCAGCACGTGTGCCTGCAGGTGCACCGCCAGCGTCTGCGCCAGCTCGGGCTTGAGCGAGCCGGAGGGAATGGCGTAGCGCGTATGCGCCAGGATCGGGGCGGCGATCAGCAGCGCATCATAGCGCTGGCCGTCGACCTCGATGGTGGCCGACTCGGCCAGGGTCTCGGCCTGTTCGGCGAGCACGTCGGAGGCGTCTGCGTTGTGCTTGAACAGGTGTTCCAGCGCCGCGTCGAGCGCGGTCTGGCTCCCGTTCTTCAACAGGCGGCCCAGGCGCTGCGACAGCCGCCGTTCCCAATACCCGTCCTCCATGCGGCTGCCCGAGGCGTCGAGGGCGAGCGCATCGGCCACCAGACGCTCGGCGTCAGGCGAAAGACGTGGGGAAGTCTTGGGGCGAAAACCTGCCATAGAAAGAAACCGTCCGTTTATGCGTAAAACGGTATTCTACTCGCTGCGTTGACAAGCAGGCCGCTTCATGCGGAGCGGCGGTGCTTATCGGTGCGCGCGCGCTGGTCGTCCGCGTTATTCGTCCGCGTTATTTCTGGGCCGGTGCGGCGGAAGCGGCGGGTGCGGCAGGGGTGTGGGTTTCGACGCCGTGCTGTTCGCCGGAGATGGACACGTCGCTTCCGCCCTTGGTTAGCAGGTAAAGGGCCGCGCCGGCGATGATAATGAATGCGATGAGGATCTTTGCCATGCTGTTGTCTCCTGTTTCTGGCGGATGCCGGGCGGGGCCCGGCCGGGTCCGTCGCAGGGGGGCTGGGCCGGTCCCTGTCGTCCTGACCATTGTTTTAGTGAAACACAGTGTGGCAGGGCTGGCTTGCATGGAACTTACACGCGCGCGGCCGGCGTCGGGGGTGATGCCGGGGACGCAAACCGTGCCCCGATGAAAAACGCCGCCTGCCGCGGCCCCTCAAGCAGGGCTCAGGCAGGCGGCGTCAGCCGTTGCAGGCGTACGGGCGCGCTCAGGCGGCCAGCAGCTGGCGCAGCACGAACGGCAGGATGCCGCCGTGGTTGTAGTAGTCGACTTCGATCGGCGTATCGATGCGCAGCAGCACCGGCACGCGCTGCACGTCGCCGTTGGCGCGTTTGATCACCAGCACCACGTCCTGCTGCGGCTTGAGGTCGCCCTCGATGCCTTCGATATCGAAGGTCTCGTTGCCGGTGATGCCCAGCGTCTGCGCGCTGTCGCTGCCCTTGAACTGCAGCGGCAGCACGCCCATGCCGACCAGGTTGGAGCGGTGGATGCGCTCGAAGCTGCGTGCCACCACGGCCTTCACGCCCAGCAGCTGCGTGCCCTTGGCGGCCCAGTCGCGCGACGAGCCGGTGCCGTACTCCTCGCCGCCGAACACCACCGTGGGCGTGCCCTCGGCAATGTACTTCATGGCCGCGTCGTAGATCGACATCTGTTCGCCGGTGGGCTGGTGGATGGTGAGGCCGCCTTCCACGCGCGCGCCGTCCGCCTTGGGCGGGATCATCAGGTTCTTGATGCGCACGTTGGCGAAGGTGCCGCGCATCATCACTTCATGGTTGCCGCGGCGCGAGCCGTAGCTGTTGAAGTCGGCCTTGAGCACGCCGTGCGCCAGCAGGTACTTGCCCGCGGGCGAGGTGTCCTTGATCGAGCCGGCCGGCGAGATGTGGTCGGTGGTCACGGAATCGCCGAAGATGCCCAGCGCGCGCGCGCCGCGCACGCTGGACGCGGTGGCCGCCGGTTCCATGCTGAAGTCCTGGAAGAAGGGCGGCTCGGCGATGTAGGTGGACTTGGGCCAGTCGTAGACCTGGCCCTTGGTGCCCTGGATCGCGCCCCACAGCTTGCTCGGCTTCTTGACCTGCTCGTAATTGGTCTTGAAGGTGCCGGCATTCATCGCGAACTTCATCAGCGCATTGATTTCTTCCGAGGTCGGCCAGATGTCACCCAGCCAGATATCCTTGCCTCCCTTGCCCTTCCCGACGGGTTCGGTCATCAGGTCGCGCTGGATATTGCCAGCGATGGCGTAGGCCACCACCAGCGGCGGCGAGGCCAGGAAGTTGGCGCGGATGTTCGGGTGGATGCGGGCTTCGAAGTTGCGGTTGCCCGACAGCACTGCGGCCGCCACCAGGTCGTTGTTGGTGATGGCCTCGTTCAGCTCAGGCGTCAGGTCGCCGGCGTTGCCGATGCACGTGGTGCAGCCGTAGGCGGTCACGCCGAAGCCCAGCTTCTCCAGGTACGGCAGCAGGCCGGCGGCCTGCAGGTACTCGGTCACCACGCGGCTGCCCGGGGCCAGCGAGGTCTTGATATGCGGCGCGACTTCCAGGCCGGCTTCGACGGCCTTCTTGGCCAGCAGGCCGGCCGCCAGCAGCACGCTCGGGTTGGAGGTGTTGGTGCACGAGGTGATGGCGGCGATCAGCACGTCGCCGTTCTTCACTTCGATGCCGTCGGCGGTGGTGTAGCTGCGATCCAGGTCGGCCGGATCCTTGTTGAAGCCGTTCTCGGCCACCGGCTTGCTGAACAGCGAGGCAAAGGTGCTCTTGACGTTGCCGATCTCGATGCGGTCCTGCGGGCGCTTCGGGCCCGCCAGCGACGGCGCCACGGTGGACAGGTCCAGTTTCAGCGTCTTGCTGTAGTCGATCTCGCCCGCCTGCGGGATGCCGAACATATTCTGGGCACGGAAGTAGCCTTCGAACGCGGCGATTTCCTCGTCGGTGCGGCCGGTGCCGCGGAAGTAGTCGATGGTCTTCTCGTCGACCGGGAAGAAGCCCATGGTGGCGCCATATTCAGGCGCCATGTTGCCGATGGTGGCGCGGTCCGGCACCGACAGGCTGGCTGTGCCTTCGCCGAAGAATTCGACGAACTTGCCCACCACCTTTTCCTTGCGCAGCATCTCGGTGATGGTCAGCACCAGGTCGGTGGCGGTGACGCCTTCGCGCAGGCGCCCGGTCAGCTCCACGCCGACCACGTCCGGCGTCAGGAAGTACACCGGCTGGCCCAGCATGCCGGCTTCGGCCTCGATGCCGCCGACGCCCCAGCCGACCACGCCGATGCCGTTGATCATGGTGGTGTGCGAGTCGGTGCCGACCAGCGTGTCAGGGTAGTAGACGCCGTCCTTCTTGTGCACACCCCGCGCCAGGTATTCCAGGTTGACCTGGTGCACGATGCCGAAGCCCGGCTGCACCACGCCGAAGGTATCGAAGGCCTGCATGCCCCACTTCATGAACTGGTAGCGCTCGTTGTTGCGCTTGAATTCCAGCTGCATGTTCAGGTCCAGCGCCTTCTTCTCGCGGAAGTGGTCGATCTGCACCGAGTGGTCGACCACCAGGTCCACCGGCACCAGCGGCTCGATCTGCTTGGGGTTCTTGCCCATCTTCTCGGCCACGTTGCGCATCGCGGCCAGGTCGGCCAGCAGCGGCACGCCGGTGAAGTCCTGCAGCACCACGCGGGCCACCACGAAGGGAATCTCGTCAATCCGCTCGGCGGTCGGCTTCCAGCTGGCCAGCTGCCTGACGTGCTCTTCGGTGACTTTCTTGCCGTCGCAGTTGCGCAGCACCGATTCCAGCACCACGCGGATCGACACCGGCAGGCGCCCGATCGCCAGGTCCAGCTCCTCGCCCAGCTGGGGGAGGGAATAAAACTGGCCCTTTGCGGAAGGGCCGATCTTGAATTCTTTTAGCGTGTTTTCTAGGTTATGGGGCATTGCCGTACTCCGATCGAAGGATGATGCGATGGCATTTGGCTCGGACCTGAATCTAGACCCCGGTGCGCTGCCGCGGCGATGACCGCGGTCCGAGGTCGGCAGCGCACTGCAACTGCATACTCTAACCGCCGCGCGGCTTTGCCGCCACCCGGTTCGGATCGGCCGGGCCCCGGCGCAGCCCCTGCGCTGGCACGACAACTTGCCTTTCCGGGCGGATTTTCCCGCCCGGAAAGGCAAAAAGGGCGCCGCCGGCCGGAATTCAGTCGGCCGCCGGCGCCCTGTACGGACTTACTGCTTGGGTGCGGCGGACTGCTGGCTGGCGTCGGACGGCTGCTGCGGCTGGCCGCCGGCGGGCGCGACCAGCAGCGGGCTGGTCACCGGCGCGCGCAGGCCGCCGGCCTGGGTCGGGGCCGCGGCGCCGGCCTGCATGGCGGCGCTCTGGCAGTCGTCGGCCAGGCGCTGGCCCAGGTTCTTGTTGAACAGCATGGCCTTGCTCGGGATCACAACCAGGTCCAGGCCGGTGCGGGCGTCGTAGTAGCGGTCGGCGCCGGTCACGGTGGACTGGCGCGGCAGCTTGTAGTCCTTGCCCTGCCAGTGCACGGTCAGGACTTCGTCACGTAGCATGTCGCCGGAGATATACAGGCTGTTGCCCAGTTCGCACTGCCACTTTTCGCCGGTCGGGGTGGCCGCGGCAGCGGTCTCGGCGGCGGCAGCCTTTTTCTTGGTCGAAGCCTTCTTCTTGGTGGTGGTGGTCTTCTTGGCCGGTTCCTGCGCCATGACGGCGGTAGCGGTGGTCAGGGTGAAGGCGCCGATGCAGGCGGCAAGGACGAGATGTTTCATTTTGTGAGTACCTTTCGGATTCCGAAATCTGATTTGTGTCATCGCCGCCGTCACATCCGGCGGCGGCCTGGGATGGATTTCCGCCGCTATTCTCTACGATTTGCCTGGAGCGGCGTAGTGCTCTGGCCTTTCGTTACATTATTGGGACGCCTGGTCGGTCCGGGTTCACTTGCGCTTGCCGATGGTGACGAATTTGCGGTTTTCAGGGCCCACATAATTGGCGCTCGGGCGGATGATCTTGTTGTCGATGCGCTGTTCGATCACATGCGCGGCCCAGCCGGAAGTGCGCGCGATCACAAAGAGCGGCGTGAACATCGCCGTCGGCACGCCCATCATGTGGTAGCTCACCGCACTGAACCAGTCCAGGTTCGGGAACATCTTCTTGATGTCCCCCATTACCGTTTCCAGGCGTTCGGCGATGTCGAACATCTTCATCGAACCGGCGTCCTTCGACAGCTTCTTCGCCACTTCCTTGATTATCTGGTTGCGCGGGTCGCTGATGGTGTACACCGGGTGGCCGAAGCCGATCACGACTTCCTTGTTCTCGACGCGGCGGGTGCTGTCGGCCTGGGCCTCGTCGGCATTGTCGTAGCGATTCTGGGTCTCGAACGCCACTTCATTGGCGCCGCCATGCTTGGGGCCGCGCAGCGCGCCGATCGCGCCGCAGATGGCCGAGTACATGTCAGAACCGGTGCCGGCGACCACGCGCGCGGCGAAGGTCGAGGCGTTGAACTCGTGCTCCGCGTACAGGATCATCGACGTGTGCATGGCGCGCTCCCACAGCGCCGACGGCTTCTCGCCGTGCAGCAGGTGCAGGAAGTGGGCGCCGATGGAGTCGTCGTCGGTTTCCACTTCGATGCGGCGGCCGTTATGGCTGTAGTGGTACCAGTACAGCAGCATCGAGCCGAGGCTGGCCATCAGGCGGTCGGCGATATGGCGCGCGCCCGGGGTGTTGTGGTCTTCCTTTTCCGGCAGCACGGTGCCGAGCACCGACACGCCGGTGCGCATCACGTCCATCGGGTGGGCGCTGGCGGGAACCCATTCCAGCGCGGCCTTGACGTTGGCGGGCAGGCCGCGCAGGGACTTGAGCCTGGCCTTGTAGGCGGCCAGCTCGGTCCTGGTGGGCAGCTTGCCGTGCACCAGCAGGTGGGCGATTTCCTCGAATTCACAGGTGTCGGCGATATCGAGGATGTCGTAGCCGCGGTAGTGCAGGTCGTTGCCGGTACGGCCGACCGTGCACAGCGCGGTATTGCCGGCGGTCACGCCCGACAGCGCGACGGATTTCTTGGGCTTGGGCGCAGGCGTCGGTTCAGCCGGCGTTGGTGCAGCGGTCTTCGAAGCGGCCATCCGTGTCTCCTTCGGGGCGCGTCCTTGATTTTGTGTTGGTCTTGTTTCAGGCGAAGAACAGCGCTTCCACGTTGGCCGGCAGCGGCGTGCCGGTCGCCTGCGCGCGCTGCAGCAGCGACCAGTAATAGCGATAGCTGGCGCGGTCGTGCAACTGGCCATCGTGGCGGATCGGGGCCCAGTTGTTTTCATGCGCCGCCAGCAGGATCTGGCTGGCGGCGCCGATTTCCTCCGCACCGGGGCGGAATGCCGCGACGATCGGCGCGATCTGGCCCGGATGGATGCTCCACTTGCGCAGGTAGGCGAACTCGCTGCGCGCGCGCAGCGCATCGTCGCCGGCTCGCTGCGGCGCCTGCACGTCGGTGCTGACGTTGTGCGACGGCACCTTGCCATGGCGGTGGCAGGCGGCGGAGATCTCCAGCATGGCGCGGCGGATCAGCGGATGCTCGAACTGCTGCGGCGAGCGCATGGCCTCGCCCGGGATGGCGCCGTGGTGCGCCGAAACAAAGTCCATCAGGCCGAAGCTCAGGCACTCCACCTGCACCAGCGCGGCGATATCGAAGGCCTGTTCGAGCGCGGCATGGGTCTCGATCAGCGCATGGATCGGGATATGGCGGGCGATGCCGGCATTGCGCGCCACCTGGTTGACATGGTCGGTCACGCGCGCAACTTCGACCACGTCGGTGACCTTGGGCACCACCACATAGGCCAGCCGGGCGCCGGCGGCGCGCACCAGCACGTCGACGTCCTGGCGCCAGTGCGGGTGCGACGGATCGTGGATGCGCACGCCCACGCGGTTGTGCGCATTCAGCGGGCTGCTGATCAACTGCGCGCACAGCTCGGCGTGCTCGCGCTCCTGGCCGACGGCGGCGCCGTCCTCGCAGTCGAAGGTGATGTCGAAGATGGCCCCAAGCTCTTGCTGCAGGGCAAGCGATTTGCGCATCAGCTTTTCGCTGCCCGCATAGTGGTCACACACCGGCAGCTGGACCGGGATGGCTTCGCCCTGGAACAAGACCTCGGAAGGATGCACGTTGGTTCGGATCGTTGGTTGAAGGGAAGGGGCAGACACTAGCGTAACGCCCCAATATGAAAAACCGGGGTCCGCACCGATTGAATCGTTGCGGAACCCCGGTCTTTGCCCTGGTCTTTCCTCGAGCGGAAGATCAGCCCAGCAGGTGCTGCACGCCGGCCTTTTCTTCTTCCAGTTCGTTCAGGGTGATGTTGATCTTTTCCTGGCTGTAGGCGTCGATCTCCAGACCCTTGACGATTTCGTACTTGCCGTTGGCGGTGGTCACCGGGTAGCCGAACATGGTGTCGGCGGGGATGCCGTACTCGCCGTTCGACGGGATGCCCATGGTGACGACCTTGCCGTTGGTGCCCAGCACCCAGTCGCGCACGTGGTCGATGGCGGCGTTGGCGGCGGAGGCAGCCGACGACAGGCCACGGGCCTCGATGATGGCGGCGCCGCGCTTTCCGACGGTCGGCAGGAACACGTCGTTGTTCCACACCGGGTCGTTGATCAGGTCCTTGACGCTCTTGCCGTCGACGGTGGCGTAGCGGTAGTCGGCGTACATGGTCGGGCTGTGGTTGCCCCACACGAACAGCTTCTCGATCGACGACACCGGCTTGCCGGTCTTGGCGGCGATTTGCGACAGGGCGCGGTTGTGGTCCAGGCGCAGCATCGCGGTGAAGTTCTCGCGCGGCAGGTTCGGGGCCGACTTCATGGCGATGTAGGCATTGGTGTTGGCCGGGTTGCCGACCACCAGCACCTTGACGTTGCGGCTGGCGACTTCGTCCAGTGCCTTGCCCTGCACCGTGAAGATCTGGGCGTTGGCTTCGAGCAGGTCCTTGCGCTCCATGCCCTTGCTGCGCGGACGGGCGCCCACCAGCAGGGCGACGTCGGCGTCCTTGAAGGCAACCTTGGGATCATCGGTGATGACCACGCCGGCCAGCAGCGGGAAGGCGCAGTCTTCCAGTTCCATCACCACGCCCTTGACGGCTTGCTGGGCTTGCGGGAGGTCGAGCAGTTGGAGGATGACCGGCTGGTCTTTGCCCAGCATGTCGCCATTGGCGATGCGGAACAGCAGGGAGTAGCCGATCTGGCCAGCGGCGCCGGTCACTGCGACGCGCATTGGGGCTTTAGCCATGAGTAAATCTCCAAACGATAGATGGGGGGAAACCGGTCGGTTGCGCGCTGCCGTGGTACAAGTGGCGGCACGTCACCGGGTGCTGGTTGTCGCCACAGCGGGGAGCGGCCGTCCGCCGGAGCCAGGTGGCGAGGCCACGGGGCGGAACCGGTGAGGGAGAGCCACAACGGGTCATGGTGATGCAACGAAGCGTAAGTCTACTGCGAAGCGTGGCGCCATTTCCAGACCGAATTCCAGGGCGGAACGCAGACCGGGCCGGCTTGCACCGGGGCTGGGCCCGATCTGGCGGGCACCGGCGGGCACTGGCAGGCCTCCACGGGCGTGGACCAGCGCGAGTGTAGGCCGCGCCTCCCTTACTGTCAATTCATATGTCTTATATAAGACATAAGACAATTAAGATCAGGCTGGACGCCTCTCGCCGTTTTGTGGTGAAATCCCGCTATGTCCTCCCTGCCTACGTCCCTGACCGGCGCGACCGCCCCCGGCGCACAGGAATCTGGCGCCGCCACGCCCGGCGCCGGGACGCAGCCGCCTCCGTCATCTTCGCCGGCGCAGCCGCTGGTTTCGCAAACCGCCCCGCAAGCCGCCAACGCCGTGCCATCGCCCACCTTCAGCCCGCTCTACCAGCAGATCAAGGCGCTGATTACGCGCAGCCTGCAGTCCGGCGAATGGAAGCCGGGCGAGATGATCCCCAGTGAAATGGAGCTGGCCTCGCGCTACAAGGTCAGCCAGGGCACAGTGCGCAAGGCCATCGACGAGCTCGCCGCCGAGAACCTGGTGGCGCGCCGGCAGGGCAAGGGCACCTTCGTGACCACGCACCATGAAGACGTGGTCAAGTTCCGCTTCCTGCGCCTCGTCCCCGACGAAGGCGAACCCCATTATGGCGCCAGCCATGTGCTGGAATGCAAGCGCCTGCGCGCGCCCGCCGAGATCGCCCGGCTGCTGGATATCCGCACCGGCGACAGCGTGGTGCAGATCCGCCGTGTGCTGACATTCTCCGGCGAGTCGACCGTGCTGGACGAAATCTGGCTGCTCGGCGCCAACTTCAAGGGCCTGACGGCTGAAAAGCTGACCGAGTGGAAGGGCCCCATGTATGCATTGTTCGAGGCCGAGTTCGGCACACGCATGATCCGCGCCTCGGAAAAGATTCGCGCTGTGGCCGCCGACGAGACGGCGGCCGAGTTGCTGTCCGTGCCGGTGGGCTCGCCGCTGCTGTCGGTCGAGCGGGTGTCATACACGTATGGCGACCGTCCCGTCGAGGTGCGCCGCGGCCTGTATGTCACCGCCCGGCACTATTACCAGAACGACCTGAGCTGACTCCGGCGCACCGCGTGATCCCCGCGCCGGTGCGCATTATTGCGGCTTTTGTCATGACGGTGAGGGCTGTTGCGCCGTTGCGGTGAATGTTGCGCCGCATTGGCGGCACATGTGGATTGTGTGCGATTGTCGGGCGGCCCATGTTGGTGCCCGATAGGCGAAAATTATTGGTGCAGCGCGCAACAAAGGCGCTAAAATCTCATGGATTTGCCCTAATGCATCCCGTTGCATGCAGGGCAATGGCAGTTTCGTTTCTTTGTTTACCGCTAATGGGGTCTCGCATGGCTGAAGCCGTCAAACAAGCCAGGCCGGAGTTCCGGAATATCGGTATCGCGCAGATTGCGCGCTACCGGTTGCCCTGGGCCGGCAAGGTATCCATCCTGCATCGCGTCAGCGGTGCGCTGATGTTCCTCCTCCTTCCCTTCGTGCTGTACCTGTTCGAGCAGAGCATCACTTCGGAACTGAGCTTCGCAAAGTTCTCGGCCCTCCTGTCCGGCGGCTTCGTCAAGCTGGTTCTGCTGGCCCTGATCTGGGGTTATCTGCATCACTTCTGCGCCGGTATCCGTTTCCTGCTGCTGGATGTGCACGTCGGCGTCTCCAAGCCCGCTTCGGCTAAGTCTGCCATCGGCGTGCTGGTTGTCAGCCTGCTGCTTACCCTGATTTTCGGCCTGAAGCTGTTCGGCCTGTTCTGAGGAGAATCAAGGTGGCAAATAACAATATCGGTCCCAAGCGTCTTGTCGTCGGTGCCCACTACGGCCTGAAAGACTGGCTCGCGCAACGCGTCACGGCCGTGATCATGGTGGTCTTCACCGTGGTCCTGGCCATTGCCTTCCTGCTGTCGAACGGCGCTTCGTACGAAGCGTGGGCAGGGCTCTTCTCCAACCAGTGGATGAAGATCATCACGTTCCTGACCATCCTGTCGCTGCTGTATCACGCCTGGATCGGCGTGCGCGACATCTGGATGGACTATGTGCGCCCGATGGCCGTGCGCCTGGTGCTGCAAGTTCTTACGATTCTGTGGCTCGTCGGTTGCGCGGGCTACGCTGCTCAGATTCTCTGGAGGGTGTAATAAATGGTCGCAGTCAAGACTGGATTGCCGCGTCGCCGCTTTGACGTGGTCATCGTCGGTGCTGGCGGCGCCGGGATGCGCGCATCCCTCCAGCTCGCGGAAGCCGGCCTGAACGTGGCCGTGCTGTCCAAGGTGTTCCCGACCCGCTCGCACACCGTGGCGGCGCAGGGCGGTATCGGTGCTTCGCTGGGCAACATGAGCGAAGACAACTGGCACTATCACTTCTACGACACCATCAAGGGCTCGGACTGGCTGGGTGACCAGGACGCCATCGAGTTCATGTGCCGTGAAGCCCCGAAGGTCGTGTACGAGCTCGAACACTTCGGCATGCCGTTCGACCGCAACGCCGACGGCACCATCTACCAGCGCCCGTTCGGCGGCCACACCGCCAACTACGGTGAAAAGCCCGTGCAGCGCGCCTGCGCTGCGGCTGACCGTACCGGCCACGCGCTGCTGCACACGCTGTACCAGCGCAACGTGCGCGCCAAGACTCACTTCTTCGTCGAGTGGATGGCGCTGGACCTGATCCGCGACCAGGACGGCGACGTGCTGGGCGTGACCGCGCTGGAAATGGAAACCGGCGAGGTCTACATCCTCGAAGCCAAGACCACGCTGTTCGCGACTGGCGGTGCCGGCCGCATCTACGCTGCTTCCACCAACGCCTTCATCAACACCGGTGACGGCCTGGGCATGGCCGCACGCGCTGGCGTGCCGCTGGAAGACATGGAGTTCTGGCAGTTCCACCCGACCGGCGTGGCCGGCGCGGGCGTGCTGATCACCGAAGGCGTGCGCGGCGAGGGCGGTATCCTGCGCAACAAGGACGGCGAGCGCTTCATGGAGCGCTATGCCCCGACGCTGAAGGACCTGGCGCCGCGTGACTTCGTCTCGCGCTCGATGGACCAGGAAATCAAGGAAGGCCGCGGCTGCGGCCCGAACGGCGACTACGTGCTGCTCGACCTGACCCACGTCGGTGCCGAGACCATCATGAAGCGCCTGCCGTCGATCCGCGAAATCGGCCTGAAGTTCGCCAACGTCGACGCGATCAAGGAACCGATCCCTGTGGTCCCGACCATCCACTACCAGATGGGTGGCATTCCGACCAACTACCACGGCCAGGTCGTGGTGCCGAAGAACGGCAACCCGAACGAAGTGCTCAACGGCTTCTACGCGATCGGCGAATGCTCGTGCGTGTCGGTGCACGGCGCCAACCGCCTGGGCACCAACTCGCTGCTCGACCTGGTGGTGTTCGGCCGCGCGGCTGGCAACCACATCATCGCGCAGAACCTGAAGCAGAAGGAACACAAGCCGCTGCCGGCCGACGCCGCCGACCTCGCGCTGTCGCGCCTGGCCAAGCTGCAGTCGTCGTCGTCGGGCGAGTACACGCAGGACGTCGCCAACGACATCCGCAAGAACATGCAGTCGCATGCCGGCGTGTTCCGTACCCAGAAGCTGATGGACGAAGGCGTCGACCGCATCCTGGAAGTGTCCGAGCGCGCCAACAACATCCACCTCAAGGACAAGTCCAAGGTCTTCAACACCGCGCTGGTGGAAGCCCTGGAAGTGGCCAACCTGGTGGAAGTGGCCAAGGCCACCATGATCTCGGCGGCCGCCCGCAAGGAATCGCGCGGTGCCCACGCGCACAGCGACTTCCCGAACCGCGACGACCAGAACTGGCTCAAGCACACGCTGTTCTACAGCGAAGGCAGCCGCCTCGACTACAAGCCGGTGAAGATGGAACCGCTGACGGTGGAAAGCGTGCCGCCGAAGGCCCGTACGTTCTGAGCACCGCATCGTAGAGACAACAGGACCCACAGAGATGAAGCGTATTTTCGAAGTCTACCGCTACGATCCGGACAAGGATGCGGCACCGCGCATGCAGACCTACGAGGTCGAGCTGGACGGTCACGAGCGCATGCTGCTGGACGCGCTGGTCAAGCTGAAGAAGCTGGACGAGACCATCTCGTTCCGCCGTTCGTGCCGCGAAGGCGTGTGCGGCTCGGATGCGATGAACATCAACGGCAAGAACGGCCTGGCGTGCCTGACCAACATGCGCGAGCTGCCGGACCGCATCGTGCTGCGTCCGCTGCCCGGCCTGCCGGTGGTGCGCGACCTGATCGTCGACATGACGAACTTCTTCAAGCAGTACAACTCGATCAAGCCGTTCCTGATCAACGACGAGCCGCCGCCCGAGAAAGAGCGCCTGCAGTCGCCGGAAGAGCGTGACGAGCTGGATGGCCTGTACGAGTGTATTCTCTGCGCCAGCTGCTCGACGTCGTGCCCGTCGTTCTGGTGGAACCCGGACAAGTTCGTCGGCCCCGCCGGCCTGCTGCAGGCTTACCGCTTCATTGCGGACAGCCGCGACCAGGCCACCAGCGAGCGCCTGGACAACCTGAACGACCCGTACCGCCTGTTCCGCTGCCACAGCATCATGAACTGCGTCGACGTGTGCCCGAAGGGTCTGAACCCGACCAAGGCCATCGGCAAGATCAAGGAGCTGATGGTCCGCCGCGCGGTCTGATCCTGCGGCTGTCTGCAGTAGTAAGCGGCGCGTCAGCCAGAGCGGCTATATCTGGCTGGCGCGCCGAAAGTAGGAAGCCATGACTGAGAGTCCTGCCACCAACTTCTCCCATCAGGCCGATCCGCACAAGCGCGCACGTTTGCGCTGGCGCGCCCGCCGCGGCCTCCTGGAGAACGACATCATCGTCGAACGTTTTTTCAACCGTTACGAGGAGAGCCTCTCCGACGAGGACGTGGCTTCGCTGAGCGTGCTGTTCGAACTCAGCGACAACGAGTTGATGGACCTGCTCCTTGCCCGCAAGGAACTGGACGGTGAGCTCGACACGCCCCCGATGCAGCGAGTGATGCACCTGCTGCGTACGGTCTGAGTTTTGGTCAACATTATTATTCACAGCATTTGAAGGATCCGACATGACGCCGTCCGATGTGAAAGCCACGCTATCGTTCTCCGATGGTTCCCCCAGCGTTGAGCTGCCGATTTATACGGGCACCGTTGGCCCGGACGTGATCGACATTCGCAAGCTGTACGGACAAACCGGTAAGTTCACCTACGACCCCGGTTTCATGTCGACGGCTTCGTGCAATTCCAAGATCACCTATATCGACGGCGACAAGGGCGAGCTGCTGTACCGCGGCTACCCGATCGAGCAGCTGGCACAGAAGTGCAACCACCTCGAAGTCTGCTACCTGCTGCTCAAGGGCGAGCTGCCCAACGCCAAGCAGAAGGATGAATTCATCGGCCACGTGATGAACCACACGATGGTCCACGAGCAGCTGCAGTTCTTCATGCGCGGCTTCCGCCGCGATGCCCACCCGATGGCCGTGCTGACCGGCCTGGTGGGTGCCATGAGCGCGTTCTACCACGACGCCATGGACATCGACGATCCGCACCAGCGCGAGATCTCGGCCATCCGCCTGATCGCCAAGATGCCGACCCTGGTCGCCATGGCGTACAAGTACAACATCGGCCAGCCGTACATCTACCCGCAGAACGACCTGTCCTACTCGGGCAACTTCATGCGCATGATGTTCGGCACGCCGTGCGCCCCGTACACCGTGAACCCGGTGCTGGAGCGTGCGCTGGACCGCATCTTCATCCTGCACGCCGACCACGAGCAGAACGCGTCGACCTCGACCGTGCGCCTGGCCGGTTCGTCGGGCACCAACCCGTTCGCAGCCATCGCCGCCGGCGTGGCCTGCCTGTGGGGCCCGGCCCACGGCGGCGCCAACGAAGCCGCGCTGAAGATGCTGGAAGAGATCGGCAGCGTCGACAACATCAACGAGTTCATCAGGCAGGTCAAGGACAAGAACTCGGGCGTGCGCCTGATGGGCTTTGGCCACCGCGTGTACAAAAACTACGATCCGCGCGCCAAGCTGATGCGCGAAACCTGCCACGAAGTGCTGGAAGAACTGGGCCTGCACAACGACCCGCTGTTCAAGCTGGCCATGGAGCTGGAAAAGATCGCGCTGGAAGACGAGTACTTCGTCAGCCGCAAGCTGTACCCGAACGTGGACTTCTACTCGGGCATCGTCCAGCGCGCGCTGGGCATCCCGACGTCGCTGTTCACCTGCATCTTCGCGCTGGCCCGCACCCCGGGCTGGATCTCGCAGTGGGAGGAGATGATCACCGATCCGGAATACAAGATCGGCCGTCCGCGCCAGCTGTTTAACGGCGCCGCCACCCGCGACGTGCCGGACTTGGCCAAGCGCTAAGCGCCAGGTCTCCCGTCCCGCTGCGCAGCGCAGCAATTGCAAACGCCCCGGCCCGCCGGGGCGTTTGTCTTTGAAGCGTCAGCAGTCTTGTGCAGTGCAGCGCCGGCAAGGGCAGGAAATTGCACCCCGAATGGTTTGAGACGCGATTAGTGGAAATTTGTGTCGCGTTCTCCCAAATCAGTTCCGCATTTATTGTGCAATTCTCGCTTGCCGCAGGGAATTTGACCCTATAATGCGGGCTGCTTTGCCGACGGCAGCCGGGCCACCCTTCCGGCATGCGGTGCGGCAAGCGGGGCAGGCGAATCGCTTGCGCAATAGAGAACGCATCAAACGTTGTCTTTCCGAACCTTGGTCCCCATACCTCAGCGGGGACTGACACACGCCGGGCCCCGCATACGCTGTCTCTCCTTGCAGGCCCGCCTTCCGCGTCTCGGGCGTCTTTCTCTGTAGTCCGCGGGTGTTGTTCGATTGCGCAGGTCATACCGTTTCTGCCCGGTTGACCCAACAAAAATCGAGGAGCTCCTGATGACGCTGTCCCGTCTTAAGTCCATCTCGCTGGCCGCCGTGCTGGCAACCCTTGGCGCCGCCGCCAACGCCGAAACCGTGAAGATCGCCATTGCCGGCCCGATGAGCGGCTCGGTGGCGCAGTATGGCGACATGGTCAAGGCCGGTGCGCTGACCGCGATCGAACAACTCAACGCCAACGGCGGCGCCGGTGGCAACAAGTTCGAAGTGGTGATGATGGACGACGCCTGCGAACCCAAGCAGGCCGTGGCGGTTGCCAACAAAATCGTCAGCCAGAACATCAAGTACGTGATCGGCCACGTGTGCTCGGGCTCGACCATCCCGGCTTCCGACATCTACGAGAACGAAGGCATCGTGATGGTCACGCCGTCGGCCACCGCGCCGCAGCTGACCGAGACCAAGAAGCGCAAGTACATCTTCCGCACCATCGGCCGCGACGACCAGCAGGGCCCGGCCGCCGCCCAGTACATCATCACCAAGGTCAAGCCGAAGAAGGTCGCCGTGCTGCACGACAAGCAGTCGTACGGCCAGGGCATCGCCAGCTCGGTCAAGAAGGACCTGGAAGCCGCCAAGATCCCCGTCGCCGTGTTCGAAGGCATCAACGCCGGCGATTCGGACTACTCCGCCGTCATTACCAAGCTCAAATCGCAGGGCGTGGACTTCGTCTACTTCGGCGGCTACCACCCGGAAATGGGCCTGCTGCTGCGCCAGGCGCGCGAGCAGGGCGTCAAGGCCGCCTTCATGGGCCCCGAGGGCGTGGGCAACAAGGAAGTGACCGCGATCGCCGGCCCGTCCTCGGAAGGCATGCTGGTGACGCTGCCGGCCGACTTCTCGGCCGACCCGGCCAACGCCGCGCTGGTCAAGGCCTTTGCCGACAAGAAGCGTGACGCCAACGGTCCGTTCCAGATGCCGGCCTACGCCGCCGTCAAGATCATCGGCGACGCCATCGCCGGGGCCAAGAGCACCGACCCGACCAAGGTCGCGGCGTACATGCACAAGAACGCCTTTACCACCCCGATCGGCAAGGTCGAGTACGACGACAAGGGCGACCTGAAGTCCTTCAAGTTCGTGGTCTACACCTGGCACAAGGACGCCAGCAAGACCGCCGCCAACTAAGGCATTCGCATCCCGACGGGGTGCCCCCCTCTCCCCGCTTGCGGGAGAGGGGCCGGGGGTGAGGGCGGGCGCTGGCCGGAGCCATCGTGCTGGATAAGACCGTTGGCCCCGCTTGAAGTGGCTCCTAGCTAAACCACCCCTCACCCCAACCCTCTCCCCATGAGGGGAGAGGGAGAACACCTTGCTTTGGCAAGTTCGAATGGTTTTGGCGCATCCCTGCTGAGGCCAGTTCTGGCGCCTTCGAGGCTTCCTCCATGAATGAATTCCTTCCACAGTTCACCCAGCAGCTGGTCAACGGCCTGACGCTGGGTGCGATCTATGCGCTGATCGCCATCGGCTACACAATGGTCTACGGCATCATCGGCATGATCAATTTCGCACACGGCGAGATTTACATGATCGGTGCCTACGTCGGCCTGGTCACGCTCACCGCGATCGGTGCCCAGGCAGGCTACCCGCTGCCGCTGGTGCTGGGCGCCGCATTGCTGGTCTCGGTGCTGGTCACCGGGGTCTACGGCTATGCGGTCGAGCGGGTGGCATACCGGCCCCTGCGCGGCGGGCCGCGGCTGGTGCCGCTGATCTCCGCCATCGGCATGTCGATCTTCCTGCAGAACTATGTCCAGATCGGGCAGGGCGCGCGCGACGTGTCCGTGCCGATGATGATCTCGGGCGCCATCGAGTTCCAGATGGGCGGCGACTTCACCGTGACGGTGCCGTATTCGCGCCTGCTGATCGTGTGCGTGACGCTGGTGCTGATGATCGCGCTGACCATGTTCATCGGCCGTTCGCGCATGGGCCGCGCCTGCCGCGCCTGCGCCGAAGACATGCGCATGGCGAACCTGCTCGGCATCGACACCAACAAGGTGATCTCGTTCACCTTCGTGCTGGGCGCGATGCTGGCCGCGGTCGGCGGCGTGCTGATCGGGCTGACCATCGGCAAGCTCAATCCTTTCATCGGCTTCATTGCCGGCATCAAGGCCTTCACCGCGGCGGTGCTGGGCGGCATCGGCAGCATCCCGGGCGCGATGCTCGGCGGCGTGCTGCTGGGCCTGGCGGAAACCTTCGCCTCGGGCTACATGCCGGCCGAGTACAAGGACGTGGTCGCGTTCAGCCTGCTGGTGCTGGTGCTGCTGTTCCGTCCGACCGGGCTGCTGGGCAAGCCCGACGTGGAAAAGGTCTGAGGGGAGCACGACAATGACAAACGAAATTTCTGCGCTGCCTGCCGGGCAAGCCGCTTCCGCGCGCGGTGCCGCGCCGGGGCAGACGCTTAAGAACGCGATCACGGCCGCCGTGATGACGGCCATCCTGACCATCCCCATCCTGGGCCTGCAGCTCAAGCTGGAAGGCTACAAGGTCGTGCTGGAGCCGCACTGGCGGCCGGTGTGGATCGCCGTGGCGGCGGTGTTCCTGTTCCAGCTGTTCAAGCCGCTGCTGTCGCGTGCCGGCAGCGCGGTGCGCCTGCCGGCGCTGCCTGCACTCGGCGCGCGCGAGCAGCGCACGGCGGTGTGGGTGCTGCTGGCGGTCGGGCTGGTGTGGCCGTTCTTCGGCTCGCGCGGCGCAGTCGACGTGGCCACGCTGGCGCTGATTTACGTGATCCTGGGGTTGGGCCTGAACATCGTGGTGGGCTTTGCCGGCCTGCTCGACCTGGGCTATGTCGGCTTCTACGCCATCGGCGGCTATACCTATGCGCTGCTCAACCAGTACTTCGGGCTGGGCTTCTGGGAATGCCTGCCGATCGCCGCGGCGATGTCGGCGACCTTCGGCTTCCTGCTGGGCTTCCCGGTGCTGCGCCTGCGCGGCGACTACCTGGCCATCGTGACGCTGGGCTTTGGCGAGATCATCCGCCTCCTGGCCAACAACCTGACGAGCCTGACCGGCGGTCCGGACGGCGTCTCGGGCATTCCCAAGCCGTCGGTGTTCGGCATCGAGATGGCGCGCAGCGCGAGCGTGGAGGGTGCCAAGACCTTCCATGAGCTGATCGGGCTGGACTACAGCGGCCAGCATATGGTGATCTTCCTGTACCTGCTGGCGCTGCTGCTGGTGGGCTTCACATTGTTCGTCACCGGCCGCCTGATCCGCATGCCGATGGGCCGTGCCTGGGAAGCGTTGCGCGACGACGAGATCGCGTGCCGCTCGCTGGGCCTGAACCCGACCCGCATCAAGCTGTCGGCGTTCACGCTGGGCGCATCGTTCGCCGGCATCGGCGGCGCGTTCTTCGCGGCGCGCCAGGGGCTGGTCAACCCGGAATCGTTCACCTTCATCGAGTCGGCGCTGATCCTCGCCGTGGTGGTGCTGGGCGGCATGGGCTCGCAGCTGGGCGTGATCCTGGCGGCGATCCTGCTGACCGTGTTGCCCGAGGTGGCGCGCGGCTTTGCCGAATATCGCATGCTGATCTTCGGCCTGGTGATGGTGCTGATGATGATGTGGCGTCCGCAGGGCCTGCTGCCCGCGAGCCGTCCCCACGTGGAGTTGCCGCGATGACTAGTGTGCAAAAAGCGGTGCAACAGGCAGAACTGCTCAGAGTCTCTGGCCTGCAGATGCGCTTCGGTGGCCTGCTGGCCGTCGACGGCGTTGAATTCGATGTGCGCAGCGACGAGGTCTTCGCCATCATCGGCCCCAACGGGGCCGGCAAGACCACGGTGTTTAACTGCGTGGGCGGTTTCTACAAGCCCACCGCGGGCGACGTCACGCTGGACGGCCACGCCATTGCCGGCCTGCCCAGCCACCAGGTGGCGCGCAAGGGCCTGGTGCGGACCTTCCAGAACATCCGCCTGTTCAAGTCGCTGACGGTGGTGGAAAACCTGCTGGTGGCGCAGCACCTGCAGGTGCAGTCCGGCATCCTGCGCGGGCTGTTCGCCACGCCGGCCTACCGCCGCGCCGAGCGCGAGGCGCTGGAGCGCGCCGCGGTGTGGCTCGAGCGCATGGGCCTGACCAAGGTGGCCAATCGCGAGGCGGGCACGTTGTCGTACGGCCACCAGCGCCGGCTGGAGATCGCGCGCTGCATGATCACCAAACCGCGCCTGCTGATGCTGGACGAGCCCGCCGCGGGCCTGAACCCGCAGGAGAAGATCGAACTGCAGCAGTTGATCGACCAGCTGCGGCGCGAGTTCGGCATCTCGGTGCTGCTGATCGAGCACGACATGAGCCTGGTGATGGGCGTGTCCGACCGCATCCTGGTGATGGAGCACGGCAAGCCGATCGTGATCGGCAAGCCGGAAGCCGTGCGCAACGACCCGCGCGTGATCAAGGCCTACCTGGGAGAGGACTGATGCTGAAGCTGGAACAGGTCCATACCCACTACGGCGCCGTCGAGGCGCTGTCGGGCGTATCGATCGAAGTCAACAAGGGGGAGATTGTCACCCTGATCGGCAGTAATGGTGCCGGCAAGACGACGCTGATGATGACCGTGTGCGGCACGCCGCGTGCTTCTAAAGGCCGTGTGCTGTTCGAAGGGCAGGACATCACCAACCGCTCGACGCACGAGATCATGCGGCTGGGCATGGCGATCTCGCCCGAGGGCCGGCGCGTATTCCCGAGCCTGACGGTGCTGGAAAACCTGAAGATGGGCGCCTTCTTCCTCAAGCGCGACGAGATCGAAGCGGGCATCGAGCACGTGTTCAAGCTGTTCCCGCGCCTGAACCAGCGCGCGGGCCAGCGTGCCGGCACCATGTCGGGCGGCGAGCAGCAGATGCTGGCGATCGGCCGCGCGCTGATGAGCCGGCCGCGCCTGCTGCTGCTGGACGAGCCCACCCTCGGCCTGGCGCCGCTGATCATCGCGCAGATCTTCGACATCATCCGCACCATACGTGACGAAGGCGTCACTGTGTTCCTGGTCGAGCAGAATGCCAACAAGGCGCTGCAGGTGGCGGATCGGGGGTATGTGCTGGAGACCGGCAAGGTGGTGCTGGCCGACACCGGTGCGAACCTGCTGGCCAACGACCGGATCAAGGCGGCCTACCTGGGCGGCTGATCCCGAAAGGCCGTCGTCCCGCCTCGGGCAGGGCGACGGCCTCCTCCTTTTCGTCAACGACGAAATCCCCCTTTCGCCAATCACATTACATTCCAGCCGCCGCCTGGGCCGGGCAGGGGGCTGATCGCCATACCCCCTGTGGCATAATCGATTGCGAAGTCAAGCATCGCAGTAACGCTTGAAATATCGCTCGCATAACGCTCGCTTCTGGCAGCTTCCGGCGCGATCATCGCCATCGTCGCCCACCGCTCGCCACCGCGACCGAAGCGAACAAAAAACCCCTGCAAACTACTGCGCGGTCACCGCGGACCTCTCCTGCAAAGGACCCGTCCTCCGGCCCGCCATCGCATCATGGCCAAGACGCTCTACGACAAACTCTGGGATGACCACACCGTCCACGTCGAGGAGGACGGCACCACGCTGCTCTACATCGACCGTCACCTGCTGCATGAAGTGACCAGCCCGCAGGCGTTCGAAGGCCTGAAGATCGCGCAGCGTCCAGTGTGGCGCATCAGCGCGAACCTGGCCGTGTCGGACCACAACGTGCCCACTACCGACCGCAGCCAGGGCATTGCCGACCCCGTGTCGAAGCTGCAGGTCGATACGCTGGACGCCAACTGCGACAGCTTCGGCATTACCCAGTTCAAGATGAACGATCACCGCCAGGGCATCGTGCACGTGATCGGGCCGGAGCAGGGCGCCACGCTGCCGGGCATGACGGTGGTGTGCGGCGACTCGCATACCAGCACGCACGGCGCCTTCGGCGCGCTCGCGCACGGCATCGGCACCTCGGAAGTCGAGCACGTGCTGGCCACGCAGACGCTGCTGGGCAAGAAGGCCAAGAACATGCTGGTCAAGGTGGAAGGCAAGCTGCCGCGCGGCTGCACCGCCAAGGACATCGTGCTGGCCGTGATCGGCAAGATCGGCACCGCTGGCGGCACCGGCTTCACCATCGAGTTCGCCGGCTCGGCCATCCGTGACCTGACCATGGAAGGCCGCATGACCGTCTGCAACATGGCCATCGAAGCGGGCGCGCGCGCCGGCCTGGTGGCGGTGGACGACGTCACGCTGGAATACGTCAAGGGCCGCCCGTATGCGCCGCAGGGCGTGGAGTGGGAGCAGGCCGTTACCTACTGGCGCACGCTGCATTCCGACGCTGGTGCGCACTTTGACCAGGTGGTCGAGTTGCGCGCCGAAGACGTCCGCCCGCAGGTCACCTGGGGCACGTCGCCGGAAATGGTGGTCAGCATCGAAGACCGCGTGCCGGATCCCGAGAAGGAAAAGGACCCGAACAAGCGCAACGCGATGGAGCGCGCGCTGGAGTACATGGGCCTGCAGCCCAACGTGCCGGTCGAGAGCATCAATATCGACAAGGTCTTCATCGGCTCGTGCACCAACAGCCGCATCGAGGACATGCGCGCTGCCGCGTGGGTGGTGCAGAAGCTGGGCCGCAAGGTTGCTGCCAACGTGAAGCTGGCGATGGTGGTGCCGGGTTCGGGCCTGGTCAAGGAACAGGCTGAGCGCGAAGGCCTGGACAAGGTCTTCAAGGCCGCCGGTTTTGAATGGCGCGAGCCGGGCTGCTCGATGTGCCTGGCCATGAACGCCGACCGCCTCGATCCGGGCGAGCGCTGCGCGTCGACCTCGAACCGCAACTTCGAAGGCCGCCAGGGCGCCGGTGGCCGCACCCACCTGGTGAGCCCGGCGATGGCAGCGGCCGCCGCCATCGAAGGCCATTTTGTCGACATCCGCAAGCTGGGCTGAAGCGGAGCACGGCATATGAAAAGGACCCTGATCGCACTGCTGGCATGCCTGGGCATGCTGCAGCTTGCCGGCTGCAACACCATGGCCGGCCTGGGCAAGGACACGCAGGCCGCCGGCAGCTCGCTCGAGCGCGCGGCGAAGAAGTAAGGAAAGAGAACATGGACAAGTTCACCGTACACAGCGGCCTCGTGGCGCCGCTCGACCGCGAGAACGTCGATACCGACGCCATCATCCCGAAGCAGTTCCTGAAGTCGATCAAGCGCACCGGCTTCGGCCCCAACCTGTTCGACGAATGGCGCTACAAGGACGTTGGCCAGCCCGGCATGGACAACAGCAAGCGTCCGCTGAACCCGGACTTCGTGCTGAACCAGCCGCGCTACCAGGGCGCGTCGATCCTGCTGGCGCGCCGCAACTTCGGCTGCGGCAGCTCGCGCGAGCACGCGCCGTGGGCGCTGACGCAATACGGCTTCCGCGCCGTGATCGCGCCCAGCTTTGCCGACATCTTCTTCAACAACTGCTACAAGAACGGCCTGCTGCCGGTGGTGCTGACCGAACTCCAGGTCGACCACCTGTTCAACGAGACCAATGCGTTCAACGGCTACAAGCTGACCATAGACCTCGACAAGCAGGTCGTGGTGACGCCGGGCGGCGAGTCGTATTCGTTCGATATCGCGCCGTTCCGCAAGTACTGCATGCTCAATGGTTTCGACGACATCGGCCTGACCCTGCGCCATGCCGACAAGATCAAGGCCTACGAGGCCGAGCGCGTGGCCAAGATGCCGTGGCTGAACAACCGCCTGGTCGGCTGAGCCCGTACCGTCATAACAAGGAAGACACAGCATGAAAATCGCAGTCCTGCCGGGTGACGGCATCGGTCCCGAAATCGTCGCGGAGGCCGTCAAGGTCCTGAACGCGCTCGACGAGAAGTTCGAACTGGAAACCGCCCCGGTGGGCGGCGCCGGCTACGAGGCCGAAGGCCATCCGCTGCCGGAGAACACGCTGAAGCTGGCCAAGGAAGCCGACGCCATCCTGTTCGGCGCCGTGGGCGACTGGAAGTACGACAGCCTGGAGCGCGCGCTGCGCCCCGAGCAGGCCATCCTGGGCCTGCGCAAGCACCTGCAGTTGTTTGCCAACTTCCGTCCGGCGATCTGCTATCCGGAACTGACCGGTGCCTCGAGTCTGAAGCCCGAGCTGGTGGCTGGCCTGGACATCCTGATCGTGCGTGAGCTCAACGGCGACATCTACTTCGGCCAGCCGCGCGGTGTGCGCGAAGCGCCGGATGGCCTGTTCAAGGGCGCGCGCGAAGGCTTCGACACCATGCGCTACAGCGAGCCGGAGATCCGCCGCATCGCCCACGTGGCCTTCCAGGCCGCGGCCAAGCGCGGCAAGAAGCTGTGCAGCGTCGACAAGGCCAACGTGCTCGAGACCTTCCAGTTCTGGAAGGACATCGTGATCGAGGTCAGCAAGGAGTACCCCGAGGTCGAGCTGTCGCACATGTACGTAGACAACGCGGCCATGCAACTGGTCAAGGCGCCCAAGAGCTTCGACGTGATCGTCACTGGCAATATGTTCGGCGACATCCTGTCGGATGAGGCCGCCATGCTGACCGGCTCGATCGGCATGCTGCCGTCGGCGTCGCTGGATGCCAACAACAAGGGCCTGTACGAGCCGTCGCACGGCTCGGCGCCGGACATCGCCGGCAAGGGCGTGGCCAATCCGCTGGCCACCATCCTGTCGGCGGCGATGATGCTGCGCTACTCGCTGAACCGCGCCGACCAGGCCGACCGCATCGAGAACGCCGTCAAGAAGGTGCTGGCCCAGGGCTACCGCACCGGCGACATCCTGACGCCGGGCTGCAAGCAGGTCGGCACCCGCGAGATGGGAGACGCGGTGCTGGCGGCACTGTAAGTCACACGTGAAAGGGCACCGCAATCGCGGTGCCCTTGGTTTTATTTGTCCCCGATTTCCACGCTGCGGCGGCGCCGCAAAATCGTGTAGACTCTGCCGATGGCCCGATTTTCCCAGTCCACCCTGACTGCTGTTGCTGCCCTGACCGCTACCCGCGGCCCGGTCGGCACGATTTCGCTCGGCCAGACTGCAACGACGATTAAAACCATTATTAAAACCGCGATCGCCTAGATCCGTTCGTCGTGCCTGCCCGTCTTCCCCGCGCAGCCACGCCGGGCGAGGAAAATGGCGGGGAAGTAAAAATCACATCCGAGGTAAATCATGATTGTAGGTCTCGTCGGTTGGCGGGGAATGGTCGGCAGCGTCCTGATGCAGCGCATGCAGGAAGAGCGTGATTTCGACCATATCGAGCCCGTCTTCTTCAGCACGTCCAACGCCGGCGGCAAGGCGCCCGCCATGGCCAAGAACGAAACCACGCTCAAGGATGCCAACGACATCGACGCACTGAAGAAGTGCGACGTGGTGCTGACCGCGCAGGGCGGCGACTACACCAACGAGGTCTTCCCCAAGCTGCGCGCAGCCGGCTGGAAGGGCTACTGGATCGACGCGGCGTCCTCGCTGCGCATGAAGGACGATGCCATCATCGTGCTGGATCCGGTCAACCAGGGTGTGATCAAGGACGCGCTGTCCAAGGGCGTCAAGAATTTCATCGGCGGCAACTGCACGGTCAGCTGCATGCTGATGGGCCTGGGTGGCCTGTTCGAGGCCGACCTGATCGAGTGGATGACCTCGATGACGTACCAGGCCGCCTCGGGCGGCGGCGCGCAGCATATGCGCGAGCTGCTGACCCAGTTCGGCACGCTGAATGCGTCGGTGAAGTCGCTGCTGGATAACCCGGCGTCGGCCATCCTGGAAATCGACCGCACCATCCTGGCGACCCAGCACGGCCTGTCCGCCGAAGAAACCAAGCAGTTCGGCGTGCCGCTGGCCGGCAACCTGATCCCCTGGATCGACAAGGACCTGGGCAACGGCCAGTCCAAGGAAGAATGGAAGGGCGGCGCCGAGACCAACAAGATCCTGGGCCGCGGCGAAGGCTTCCTGGGTGCGACCGGCGCCACGCCGATCGCCGTGGACGGCCTGTGCGTGCGTATCGGCGCGATGCGCTGCCACTCGCAGGCGCTGACCATCAAGCTGCGCAAGGATGTGCCGCTGGATGAGATCGAAGGCATGCTGGCCGCCCATAACCCGTGGGCCAAGGTGGTGCCGAATACGCGCGAGGCCAGCATGACCGACCTGACCCCGGCTGCCGTGACCGGCACGCTGACGATTCCGGTCGGCCGCCTGCGCAAGATGCAGATGGGCGGCGAGTACCTGTCGGCCTTCACGGTCGGCGACCAGCTGCTGTGGGGTGCGGCCGAGCCGCTGCGCCGCATGCTGCGTATCCTGATCGAGTCCTGATCTCCGCCTGCCTGGTTGCGTCCGTTGCGGCCAGGCAACAGAATGGACCGCTTTACCGACAACGCCGCGCCCATGCGCGGCGTTGTTGTATCCGGGCGCCTATTTTTCCGGGCGATGCGTCACAATACGCCGGCATGCGCCCGGGCCCGCAGGGGTCAGCGCCTGCGTGCAGGCTGGTCAAGGGGTGCGTATAGAATGTCCCGCCAGCCTGCCGGACCTGGTTTATGGGGTCGGTCTGTCGATTTAATATCGCTACTAAAACATAACGGAGCATAAGGTGAGTGTGAGCCAACATCGCCGGAAAGATGCGCCTACTGCCCGTCAGCGCTGGTCAACGCTGGCCGTCACGGCACTGGGTCTGCTGCTTGCGCAGCCGGCCGCATATGCCGCGGGGTTCGGGCAATTGCGGGTTCAGTCAAATCTGGGGCAGCCGCTGCAGGCTGAGATCGACATCAGTGGGGTCACTGCCGAAGAGGCCAGCGGGCTCAGCGTCAAGCTGGCGCCACCGTCGGCCTACGCCGCGGCCGGGCTGACCTATATGCCGGCCGTCAGCAGCATGAAGCTGGACATCGAGCGCCGGCCCAACGGCAGCTACGTGGCGCGGGTCAGGTCGACCCAGCCGATCAGCGAGCCGTTCGTCGATATCCTGATCGACATGAGCTGGGCCAGCGGCAAGGTCTCGCGCGCCTACACCTTCCTGCTTGACCCCGCCGGGGCCAAGCCCTCTAACCAGACATTCTCGCCTTCGGCGGTGGTGCCGGCTGCGACGCCAGATGCGTCGCCCGCCGCGGCGCCTGCCGCGACGGCGCCGCAGCCTGAAGCCGCACCCGCTGCGGCCGAGGCGCCACGTCCTGCCGCGCCCGCCCGCCCTGCCCGCCAGAGCGCGAAGCGCGCCCCGGCGCCGGCCGCCAGCACCGAGATGACCCCCGGCGGCGGCTACACCGTGCAGCGTGGCGACACGCTCTACGCCATCGCCGGCGAAGCCGTACAGGGCCAGGAGTCGGTGTCGCTTGACCAGATGCTTGTCGCGCTCTATCGCAACAATCCCAACGCCTTTATCGGCGGCAATATGAACCGGCTGCGCAGCGGCGCGGTGCTCCAGGTGCCGACCGCGCAACAGGCGCAATCGGTCACGCCCAAGGCCGCCCGCCGCGAGGTGGTGGCGCGCACGCAGGGCTTTGACGCGTACCGCAGCCGCCTCGCCAGCGCGGCGGCAGCCAAGTCGGTCGAACCCGACAGCGGCCGCCAGCAGTCCGGCAACGTCACCGCCCGCGTGCAGGAGCAGGCCGCGCCGGCTGCCGCGCGCGACGAGCTCAAGCTGAGCAAGGCCGAGCGCGCCGGGCAAGCCGACGCGGCGGCCAAGGCCGAGGCCGCCATCGCGCGCGAGCGCCAGTTGAAGGAAGCCGAAACGCGCCTGGCGCAGCTGGAAAAGAATGTCGGCGACATGCAGAAGCTGCTCGAGCTGAAGAACGCCGAGATCGCCAAGCTGAGCCAGGCCAACCAGGCCGCGCTGGCCGAGAAGGACAAGGCGGTCGCCAAGGCTGACGCCGCGGCCAAAACAGCCGAAGCGGCGGCGCCTGCCGTGGTGGCCGCCCAGCCGCCGAAGGCGGATGCTGCGGCCGCCCCGACGACGCCCGCGACGGCCACCAGCGCTGCAGCACCGACAACCGCCGGCGCCAGTGCCGCCGACGCCGCGGCACCTGCTGCCGTGGCGGCTGCCACTGCCGCGGCCGCCGCAGCTTCAGCGCCGGCCGCCGCCCCGGCCAGCACCGCGCAGGTGGCTGCGCCTGCATCGGCCCCGGCCGCCAAGCCGGTACCGCCGGTGGTCGCCCAGCCGCAGCCGGTGCCCGAACCTTCGTTCCTCGACGGCTTGCTCGCCAACCCGATGCTGCTGCCCGGAGGCGGCCTACTGGTGGCGCTGCTCGGCGTCTATGCGATCTATCGCCGCCGCCAGCAGCAGAAGGCAGGCGAGGCCACCGGCTTCGGCGACAGCATCCTGTCGCAGGAAAGCACGGTGATGGCCGGCGCCAATTCGCTGTTCGGCGCGGCCGGCGGGCAGAGTGTCGATACCTCGCAGCACAGCGTGTTCGGCGCGGACTTCCGCATCGGCAACAACACGCCCGAAGCCAACGAGGTCGACCCGATCGCCGAGGCCGAGGTCTATATCGCCTATGGGCGCGATGTGCAGGCAGAAGAAATCCTGCGCGAAGCCCTGGAGAAAAACCCGGAGCAGCAGCCGGTGCGGCTCAAGCTCCTGGAGATTTACAGCAACAGACAGGATGTGGAAGGTTTCCGCGTGATTGCAGAAGAAATGTTCGCCCAGACCGGCGGACACGGTGCGGAATGGCTGAAGGCAGCAGAAATGGGGCGCGCGCTCGAACCGGGCAATGCGCTTTACCTGGCGGTAACCGCCGACGCCGCGGGCCCGGATACGGCCTCGCCGGCAACGGACCAGTGGCGCACCCAGGATCCGTCGCATGATTTGTCGCAAGGTCCGGCCTCGATCCCGAGGCTCGAGCCCTCGCTGGGCGACCTGGCGCTGCCGCTCGATGCCTTCCCGGCACCGGCGGCGGGCGATCCCATCGTCGCCCCGGCTTCCGCCGCGATGGTATTCGGCGCTGACGCGGACCAGACCGAGACGGCGCTGCGCCTGGACGCCGGCCTGGACCTGCCGGCAAGCGGCGCCGACCCGCTGGCGGATGACATCCCCAGCCTGGACACGCCGACCCGTGGCCGCCCGCTGGAGTTCGACATGTCGGGCCTGTCGCTCGACCTGGGTGGCGGCATGCAGCAGGACACCCGTGGCAAGGATGTTCTCGACGAGGCCACCATGCCGCTGCCGGTGACCACGATGCTGCGCGACGGCAAGCTGGCCGAGCCGATCGACCTGTCGCGCGTCTCCGCCGAAACCGGCGGCGGCGTCTCGCCCAGCACGCTGTCGTCCGATGGCGTGGATGGCGGGCGCGACATGCAGATCAAGCTCGACCTGGCCCGCGCCTATATCGAGATCGGCGACAAGGAAGGGGCCCGCGAGCTGCTGCAGGAAGTGGTCGAGCAGTCGCAGGATCCGCTGCAGGCCGAGGCCCGTTCGCTGCTCCTCGAAGTGGCCTGAGCTATCATTGACGGTCCGGCCGCGGCACGCGCTGCCGCGGCACGAAGCGATGCGCCGGAAGCGTCCCTTCCGGCGCATTTGCTTTTCCGGCGGGCCATGCGTTCATCGCACCCCGCCGCCTTGCCTGATCCCCTGACATGAACCGCATCGCAATCGGTCTGCACTACGACGGCGCCGCCTTTTCCGGCTGGCAGTCGCAGCCGCACCGCAACACCGTGCAGGACCACCTGGAAGACGCCATCGAGCGCTTTGCCGGCGTACGCCTGCTGACCACCGTGGCGGGGCGTACCGATACCGGCGTGCATGCGCTGGGCCAGGTCATCCACCTCGACACCATGCTCGAGCGCGAGCCTTTTTCCTGGGTGCGCGGCGTCAACGCCTTCCTGCCGCCGTCGATCGCGCTGCAGTGGGCGCGTCCGGTGGAAGAGGGCTTCCACGCCCGCTTCCTGGCGTTCGAGCGCATGTACTACTACGCGCTCTACACCGGCCCGCACCGCGTGCCCCTGGTGCACGGCCGCGCCGGCTACCAGATGCTGCCGCCGGGCCAGCGGCTCGATGCCGACGCCATGCGCGAGGCCGCGGCCTGCCTGGTCGGCGAGCACGATTTCTCCGCCTTCCGCGCCGCCGAATGCCAGGCCAAGTCGCCGGTCAAGACCATGTATGACGTCACAATCAAGGACGACGGCAACTGGCTGTTCCTGCGCTTTCGCGCCAGCGCCTTCCTGCACCATATGGTGCGCAACCTGATGGGCTGCCTGGTGGCGGTGGGACGCAAGCGCTACCCGCCGGAGTGGCTGGCGCAGGTGCTGGCCGGGCGTGACCGCAAGCTGGCCGCGCCGACCTTCATGCCCGACGGCCTCTACCTGGTGGACGTCAAGTATCCTGATGCTTACCAGATCCCCGCGGCCGACCCGTCCGCGAGCCTGTTCCATGGAGTCTTCGATGACGCAGCCTGAGGGCACTGCCGCGCACATGCAGCCGGCCCGCACCCGCATCAAGATCTGCGGCCTGACCCGTGAGGAGGACGTGCGCGCCGCCGTGGATGCGGGCGCCGATGCGATCGGCCTGGTGTTCTACCCGAAGAGCCCGCGCTACGTCGACGTGGCCCGCGCGGCGGCGCTGGCAGAAGCCGCCGGCCCGTTCGTGGCGGTGACTGGCCTGTTCGTCAATGCCGACCTGGAAGACATCGCCCACGTGGCCGAGCGCGTGCCACTCACGCTGTTGCAACTGCATGGCGACGAGACCCCGCAGTTCTGCACCCAGGCCGCGCAGCGCTGCCGGCTGCCCTTCATGCGCGCCGCCCGTGTGCGCGCGGGGCTTGATTTGGTAGAATTCGCCGATCAATACCGTGATGCCGCTGCCTTGCTGCTCGATGCCTTCGTCGAAGGCTACGGCGGTGGCGGCCACGTCTTCGACTGGACCCTGATTCCTCCGGCATGGCTTCCGCCCACTCCTCAGGCAAGCGGCAACCCGAACGCAAGCGGCGCTCCTCGCATCGTTTTGAGTGGTGGGTTGAACGCGCAAAACGTCGCTGGCGCGATTGAACGCGTGCGGCCTTACGCTGTGGATGTGAGCAGCGGGGTAGAGGCCGCCAAGGGCGTGAAGGACCACGCCCGCATCGCCGCGTTCGTGCGCGCAGTCCGCAGTGCCGAGGCAGGATGAACCGGGCCCGGGTCGTATCCCGACCTCCCGACCCCACTTCATGCCGCCTGTGCGGGCACCGCGCATCGCAGTCAACCAAGCGTCCTTGCCAGGTGAGGCAAGGCCGCTGTTCCGAAGAGCCTAGACATGTACGACCTGCCCGATTCCCGTGGCCATTTCGGCCCCTATGGCGGCACCTTCGTTTCCGAGACGCTGGTCCACGCGCTGGATGAGCTGCGCGAAGCCTATGCGCACTACCAGAAGGACCCCGAGTTCGACGCCGAATTCCGCCGCGAGCTGAAGCACTTTGTCGGCCGCCCGTCGCCGATCTATCACGCGCAGCGCTGGAGCGAGACGCTCGGCGGCGCGCAGATCTACTTCAAGCGCGAAGACCTGAACCACACCGGCGCGCACAAGATCAACAACGTCATCGGCCAGGCGCTGCTGGCCAAGCGCATGGGCAAGCCGCGCGTGATCGCCGAGACCGGGGCAGGGCAGCATGGCGTGGCCACCGCCACCATCGCCGCGCGCTTCGGCATGGAGTGCGTGGTCTACATGGGCGCCGAGGACGTGCGCCGCCAGGCCGCCAACGTCTACCGCATGAAGCTGCTGGGCGCCACCGTGGTGCCGGTGGAAAGCGGCTCGCGCACGCTCAAGGACGCGCTTAACGAGGCCATGCGCGACTGGGTCACCAACGTCGAGACCACCTTCTACATCATCGGCACCGTGGCCGGCCCGCACCCGTACCCGATGATGGTGCGCGACTTCCAGTGCGTGATCGGCGAGGAGGCCAAGGTGCAGATGCCGGAGATGACGGGCCGCCAGCCGGATGCCGTGATTGCCTGCGTCGGCGGCGGCTCCAATGCGATGGGCATCTTCTATCCCTATATCGAGCACCAGGACGTGCAGCTGATCGGCGTCGAAGCCGCCGGCGACGGCCTGGACACCGGCCGCCACGCCGCCGCGCTGATCGGCGGCACGCCCGGCGTGCTGCACGGCAACCGCACCTACCTGCTGCAGGACGCCAACGGCCAGATCATCGAGACGCATTCGGTGTCGGCCGGCCTGGACTACCCCGGCGTCGGTCCCGAGCACGCCTGGCTCAAGGACAGCGGCCGTGCACAGTACGTGCCGATCACCGACGAGGAAGCCCTCAAGGCCTTCCACGACTGCTGCCGCATCGAGGGCATCATCCCGGCGCTGGAATCCAGCCACGCCATCGCCTACGCCTGCAAGCTGGCCCCGACGCTGCCCAAGGACAAGCTGCTGCTGGTGAACCTGTCCGGCCGCGGCGACAAGGACATGCACACCGTGGCCGAGCGCGCGGGGCTCAAGCTCTGATGCGCGCGCTGCCTCATACCGCCGGCCTGGCCGTGGGCGGGGCCGATGCCCTGCCTGCGCATCCCGAAGCGCCGCCGCTGCAGCTGTTCCAGGAAGACATGTTCGAGGGCATCGCGCGCCTGCCGGACGGCTCGGTCGACCTGATCGTCGCCGATCCGCCCTACGGGCTGGGCAAGGACTACGGCAATGATTCCGACCTGTTGTCGGGCCAAGCTTACCTGGACTGGTCCGAGCGCTGGATGGACGCGGTCGTGCCCAAGCTCGCGCCCAAGGGCACGCTCTACCTGTTCTGCACCTGGCAGTATTCGCCGGAGCTGTTCGTGATGCTCAAGCGGCGCCTGACGATGATCAACGAGATCATCTGGGACCGCCGCGTGCCCAGCATGGGCGGCACCACGCGCAAGTACTCGTCGGTGCACGACAACATCGGCTTCTTCGCCCGCGCGCGCGACTACTACTTCGATCTCGACCCGGTCCGCATCCCGTACGATCCCGAGACCAAGAAGGCGCGTAGCCGCCCGCGTTTCGAGGGCAAGAAGTGGCTGGAGGTCGGCTACAACCCCAAGGACCTGTGGAGCATCTCGCGCATCCACCGCCAGGACCCGGAGCGTGCCAACCACCCGACGCAGAAGCCGCTGGAGATTGTCGAGCGCATGGTGCTGTCGAGCTGCCCGCGGGGCGGCCTGGTGCTGGATCCGTTTGCCGGCAGCGGCACCACCGCGGTGGCCTGCCTGCGCCACGGCCGGCGTTTTGTCGGCTACGAGATCAACCCGGAATACGTGCAGGTGGCGTGCGCACGCGTGTCAGCCGCCGCGCTGGCGATGCCGGCCATCGAGCCCGACGCCACCCCAACCCTGGCCGCCGCCAATGACGATGCCTCGCCGGCGTCGCGGCCTCACCTGATTCCCTGATATGTCCCGTATCCAGAAGACGTTCGCGGCGCTGGCCGCGCAGCAGAAGAAGGGCCTGATTCCGTTTATCACCGCCGGCGATCCCGAGCCCGGCCTGACCGTGGCGCTGATGCATGCGCTGGTGGCCGGCGGCGCCGATGTGATCGAGCTGGGCGTGCCGTTCTCCGACCCGATGGCCGACGGCCCGGTGATCCAGCGCGCCTCGGAGCGCGCGCTGGCGCAGGGCGTGTCGCTGACGCAGGTGCTGCAGTGGGTGCGCGAGTTCCGCCAGACCAATGCCGATACCCCGGTGGTGCTGATGGGTTACGCCAACCCGATCGAGCGCATGGGCGAGCAGGCCTTTGCCACGGCCGCGCGCGAGGCCAGCGTGGACGGCGTGCTGGTAGTCGACTATCCGCCCGAGGAGTGCGAGTCCTTTGCCACGCTGATGCGCGACAACGGCATGGACCCGATCTTCCTGCTGGCGCCGACCTCGACCGACGCGCGTATCGAAGCGGTGGCCCGCGTCGCCAGCGGCTATCTTTACTACGTGTCGCTCAAGGGCGTGACCGGCTCGGCCGCGATCGACCTGGGCAGCGTGGCGGCGCGCCTGCCGCTGATCAAGCAGCACGCGAACCTGCCGGTGGGTGTAGGCTTCGGCATCCGCGACGCGCAGACCGCGCGTGCGATCGGCAGCGTGGCCGATGCCGTGGTGATCGGCAGCCGGCTGGTGCAGTTGCTGGAAGACACGCCGCGCGAGCAGGCGGTGGCGACGCTGCAGGCGTTTATCGCCGAGATCCGCCAGGCGCTGGACAGCTGAAGTGATGCATTCCCGGCTCGATGGCTTCTTAAAAGTGATGCGCCGTTCGCAATCGGCGTGTTCCGCTTAGAGGTCACCGGGCCGGCGTGGTAAATTTGCGGGTTGATTCCCTGCCGTCTGCCGAGGTGCGTCCCGTAAAGGGGTTTGCCGGCGGACCGCAGCTATCCGAAAGGAGCTTTCATGAGCTGGTTGGATAAACTCCTGCCTCCCAAGATTCAACAGACCGACCCCCGTACCCGCAAGGGCATCCCGGAGGGGTTGTGGGTCAAGTGCCCGTCGTGCGAGTCCACCCTGTACCGGACCGACGTCGAGGCCAACCTGCACGTCTGCCCGAAATGCGACCACCACATGCGCATCAACGCGCGTGCGCGCCTGGACGCGCTGCTGGACGCCGAGGGCCGCTATGAGATCGGCCAGGAGATCGTGCCGGTCGACGCGCTCAAGTTCAAGGACTCCAAGAAGTACCCGGACCGCATCAAGGCGGCCATGGACGAGACCGGCGAGACCGACGCCATGGTGGTGATGGGCGGTGCCATCCACACCATCCCGGTGGTCGTGAGCTGCTTCGAGTTCGAGTTCATGGGTGGTTCCATGGGCTCCGTGGTGGGCGAGCGTTTCGTGCGCGGCGCGCAGGCCGCGCTGGAGCAGAAGGTGCCGTTTATCTGCTTTACCGCCACCGGCGGCGCGCGCATGCAGGAAAGCCTGCTGTCGCTGCTGCAGATGGCCAAGACCACCGCCATGCTGAACCAGCTGAGTGCGGCCAAGCTGCCGTTTATCAGCGTGCTGACCGACCCGACCATGGGCGGCGTGTCGGCTTCGTTCGCCTTCCTGGGCGACGTGGTGATCGCCGAGCCCAAGGCGCTGATCGGCTTTGCCGGCCCTCGCGTGATCGAACAGACCGTGCGCGAGAAGCTGCCGGAAGGCTTCCAGCGCTCCGAATTCCTGATCCAGAAGGGCGCCATCGACATGATCGTCGACCGCCGCAAGCTGCGCGCGGAACTGGCGCAGCTGCTGGCGCTGCTGCAGAAGCAGCCGGCCGACGCGGTGGCATAACGCCACCTGCATGGCAGCAAGGAGGGCGCGGGTGGTTGACGCGCCTTTCGCATTTCTGGGCCTGTCTTTTGGCCCGTTTTTCCTGTCGGCGCCGCGGCTGCCCTTGACTTTGCGGGCTCCTGGCCGAATCTGGTAGCAATAGCTTTCCTCGCATCCCGTACATGCCTGTCTTCCACACGCTCCCCGAATGGCTCGCCCATCTCGAAACTGCCCATCCCGTGGGCATCGACATGGGCCTGACGCGCATCACGCGCGTGAAGGAGGCCCTCGGGCTGCGCATCGACGCGGTGGTGTTCACCGTGGGCGGCACCAACGGCAAGGGTTCCACCTGCGCCATACTCGAGCGCATCCTGCTGGAGGCCGGCTACAAGGTCGGCTGCCATACCTCGCCGCACCTGATCTCGTTCAACGAGCGCGCGCGCATCAACGGCGAAATGGCCACCGACGCGCAGCTGCTGCCGCATTTCGAGGCGGTCGAGCATGCCCGCAACAGCTTTGCCAATCCCATCAGCCTGACGTACTTCGAGTTCACCACGCTGGCGATCATCCACGCCTTCGCCGCGGCGGGCCTTGACGCGATCATCCTGGAAGTGGGACTGGGCGGCCGGCTTGACGCGGTCAATGTGATCGATACCGACTGCGCCATCATCACCAGCGTCGATATCGACCACACCCAGTACCTGGGCAATACCCGCGAGGAAATCGGCTTCGAGAAAGCCGGCATCTTCCGCCCGGGCGTGCCGGCAATCTGCGGCGACCCGGTGCCGCCCAAGTCGCTGATTGCGCACGCCGAGGCCATCGGTGCGGAGCTGTGGCTGGTGGGCCGGGATTTCCATTTCCAGGCCGCCAAGGGCCAGGAGCGCCAGCAATGGGACTGGAGCGGCGGTGACCGCAAGCTCAATGGCCTAGGCTACCCGGCGCTGCGCGGAGCCAACCAGCTGCTCAACGCCGCCGCAGCACTGGCCGCGCTGCAGGCGATGCGCCCGCGGTTGCCGGTGAGCGCACAGGAGGTGCGCAACGGGCTGGCCTTCGTCGAACTGCCGGGGCGCTTCCAGGTGCTGCCGGGACGGCCAGCGGTGATCCTCGACGTGGCGCACAATCCGCATGCCGCCGCCACGCTGGGGCAGAACCTGGAGAACATGGGCTTCTTCCGCTACACCTATGCGGTGTTCGGCGCGATGCAGGACAAGGACATCGCCGGGGTGCTGCAGCACGTGGCCGATAAGGTGGACCACTGGTGCCTGTGCGACCTGCCCACCGAGCGCGCCGCCAGCGCAACCGACATCCTGGCCAGGCTGGAAGCAGGCGGTTTCCGCCCCGGCCCGGACGCCACCGCGGCCTGCTTTTCCAGCCCGGAGGCGGCATTCCGCGACGCCATCGAGCGAGCCACCGAGAATGATAGAATTCTGGTCTTCGGATCGTTCTATACCGTCGCCGGCGTGATGGCCTACCGGGCCACGCAGGCGAACTGAGGCGCCAGGTCATCCTGCGCTGAAGGACCAACCCCGGTGGTCATGGGCGCTCCCTGAGCGGCAAACGCAACGACCGGCCCCCATGGCCGTCGCACCGAACCAATCTATGGGCCTGCTTTCGCTGTTTTCTTCCCGCAAGGGCAACGACCCCGCACCAGAGCGTGCGCGGCGCCAGCGCACCGACCCGGGTGCAGGCATTGCCTCGTCGCGCCGCCTGGCCGAGGAATATGCCGACGACACGCTCGACCCTGAATTCCCGCAGAAGCAGCGCGCGCGCCGTCGCCTGATCGGCGCCGTGGTGCTGGTGGTGGCCGCCGTGATCGTGCTGCCGATCGTATTCGAGACCAAGCCGCGGCCGGTGTCCGAGGATGTCTCGGTAAAGGTCGCCAACGGGGTGTCGCAGAAGCCCCGCGTGGAGCCGCGCAAGGCCGATCCGCTGCCGCCCGCGCCGGCGGCGCGAAATGATGCCGCGGCACTGGATGCCGGCGAGGAAATCGTCAGCGCGCCGCAGAAGCCCGCGGCCACTGCACCTGCAGACAAGCCCGCACAAAAAGCCGAGGCCAAGGCGGAAGCCAGGCAGGGCAGCGGCAAGTACCTGATCCTGATCGGCGCCTTCTCGTCCGAAGAGCGGGCGAAGAACTGGCTGGCCAAGCTCAAGGAGAGCAAGGTCCCGGCCTATGTCGAAAAGAAAGTGCTGGCCGATGGCGATCGCATCCTGCTGCGCGCCGGCCCCTTCAGCGACCGTGAAGCCGCCGACGCCGCCGACAAGCGCGTGCGCGCGGTAGGCCTGACCTCCCGGATCGTGGAACAGTAAAGGGCCAGCGCGGCCGGCGCCCGGTGTGGTACCTGGCGCAGCCGCAAGCAACGATGCAGCCGACTTTCTTCGATTACGCCGTGGTCTTCATCCTGCTGGCCTCCGCCATGCTGGGCGTGCTGCGTGGCCTGGTGCGCGAGGTGCTGTCGCTGATCGGCTGGGTGGTGGCGTTCTGGGTGGCGTTCCGCTACGGCGCGGTGGCCGCGGGCTGGATGCCCGAGTCGCTGCCCGGCGGCGAACTGGCCCGCCATGCGCTGGCCTTCGTGGTGCTGCTGATCGGCACCGTGCTCGGGGCCTCGCTGGCCGGCATGGTGGTCGGGCAGCTGCTGGAGAGCACCGGGCTCAAGCCGGCCGACCGCGGGCTCGGGCTGGTATTCGGATTGATGCGCGGCGCGCTGCTGGTGATGGTGATGGTCACGCTGGCCAGCCTCACCAAATTGCCGGAAGAACCGTTCTGGCGCGACGCGGTAAGCCGCCCGTATGTGATGCAGGCCATGGATTCCGTCAAGCCATGGCTGCCGCCGGAGCTGGCGAAGTACGTCAAGACATGAAGCCGGGCATGGTGCCCGGTCGGTAGTACGCAGGCCTTTGGGTCCGGGGGATTTCCGGACCCGGCTGCGCCCCCTGATTCAAAGCCTTTCCTGGGAGCTTGGCAATGTGCGGTATCGTCGGTGTGGTTTCAGCCACGCCTGTCAACCAATTGATTTACGACAGCCTGCTGTTGTTGCAGCATCGCGGACAGGATGCTGCCGGCATCGCCACCGCCAACGGCAGTACCTTCCACATGCACAAGGCCAACGGCCTGGTGCGCGATGTCTTCCGTACCCGCAACATGCGCGGCCTGCCGGGTGCCGCCGGCATCGGCCAGGTGCGCTACCCGACCGCCGGCTCGGCGTCGAGCGAGGAAGAAGCGCAGCCGTTCTACGTCAACGCGCCGTACGGCGTGATCCTGGCGCATAACGGCAACCTGACCAACTGGCAGCAGCTGCGCGAAGAGATGTTTCGCCGCGACCGTCGCCACATCAACACACACTCCGATACCGAAGTGCTGCTGAACGTGCTGGCCGACGAACTGCAGCGTGCCAGCAGCGGCATGGCGCTGGACCCGGACACCATCTTCACGGCAGTGAGCGGCCTGCACCGCCGCGTGCGCGGCTCGTACGCGATCGCCGCGCAGATCGCCGGCTACGGCATGCTGGCCGTGCGCGACCCGTTCGGCATCCGCCCGCTGTGCCTGGGCAGCATCGAGACCCCGACCGGCAAGGAATGGATGGTGGCGTCGGAGTCGGTGGCGCTGGAAGGCATCGGCTACAAGCTCGAGCGCGACGTGGCGCCGGGCGAGGCGATCTTCATCGACCTGGACGGCAAGCTCTACAGCAAGCAGTGCGCCGACAACGCGGTGCTGACGTCGTGCATTTTCGAGTATGTCTACCTGGCCCGCCCGGATTCGTGCATCGACGGCGTACCGGTGTACGACGCGCGCCTGCGCATGGGCGACTACCTGGCCGAGAAGATCCGCGAGGAAGTGTCGGCCGGCGACATCGACGTGGTGATGCCGATCCCCGATTCCAGCCGTCCGGCCGCGATGCAGGTGGCCAACCGCCTGGGCGTGAACTACCGCGAAGGCTTCTTCAAGAACCGCTACGTCGGCCGCACCTTCATCATGCCCGGCCAGGCCGTGCGCAAGAAGTCGGTGCGCCAGAAGCTCAACGCCATGGGCGTCGAGTTCAAGGGCAAGAACGTGCTGATCGTCGATGACTCGATCGTGCGCGGCACGACCTCGTTCGAGATCGTGCAGATGGCGCGCGACGCCGGCGCCAACAAGGTGATCTTCGCCTCGGCCGCGCCGCCGGTGAAGTTCCCCAACGTGTACGGCATCGACATGCCGACCCGCAGCGAACTGGTGGCGCATGGCCGCACGCACGAAGAGATCGCGAAGATCATCGGCGCGGACAAGCTGGTGTACCAGGACGTGGAAGCGATGAAGCAGGCGGTGCGCGATATCAACCCGGCGCTGAAGGACTTCGACGCGTCGTGCTTCGATGGCCGCTATATCACCGGCGATATCGACGAGGCCTACCTGGACCGCCTGGAAACGGCGCGCAGCCTGGCCGACCGCGAAGGCAACGGCGGCGATACCGAGCGCTCGCAACTGCACCTGCAGCGCTCCGGCGGCAACGAGTAAGCCGCGCCGCCGCTGTCCGCGCGCGTTGACGAATGCGGAGCCCGGCCGTAACATGGCCGGGCGTCGATTTGATAGTCAGCTTGCGGACGCGGGTCCAGCCCGAAACAGCTAAAGAGATGGTGGTCAGCAACGTTTGCCGGTTTGCGCAGTGCCTGCGCAATTGGCCGGCCAACCACCACAGCCTGCCGAAGGCCCCCGCAGAACAGCAAGCCCGTCGATCCGACTACCCGATCGCACGGGCTTTTTTCATGGCCGGCCGCTTGTCCCCCGCACAGGCGGTGGCTTGTCGAAACCATTGCACTCGCGCGGGTACGACCGCGCCACCAGCATGAACGAACCGCTCAATCCCGAATCGCTCGGCATCGATACCCTTGGCGTGCGCGCCGGCACGCTGCGCAGCGAATTCATGGAGCACTCCGAGGCGATGTACCTGACCTCGAGCTTCTGCTTCAAGAGCGCCGCCGAGGCCGCCGAACGCTTCGCCAACTCGGAAGAGGGCTTCACCTACTCGCGCTTCACCAATCCGACCGTGTCGATGTTCCAGTCGCGCCTGGCCGCACTGGAAGGCGCGCAGGCCTGCATGGCCACCGCCTCGGGCATGAGCGCGATCCTGTCGGTGGTGCTGTCGTCGATGCAGGCGGGCGACCACCTGGTCAGCTCGCGCGCGATCTTCGGCTCGACCATGACGCTGTTCGGCAGTATCTTCTCGAAGTTCGGCGTCGAGACCACCTTCGTCGATCCGAGCGACCTGAACGCATGGCGCGCCGCGGTGCGTCCGAACACGAAGCTGTTCTTCCTGGAAACGCCGTCGAACCCGCTGACCGAGGTGGCGGACATCGCCGCCGTGGCCGATATCGCCCACAACGCGAACGCGCTGCTGGTGGTCGACAACTGCTTCTGTTCGCCGGCGCTGCAGCAGCCGATGAAGTTCGGCGCGGACATCGTGGTGCATTCGGCCACCAAGCATATCGACGGCCAGGGCCGCGTGCTGGGCGGCGCGGTGCTGGGCTCGCACGACTTCATCATGGGCAAGGTATTCCCGTTCGTGCGCACCGCGGGCCCGACGCTGTCGGCGTTCAACGCCTGGGTGCTGCTTAAGGGCCTGGAGACGCTGGCGATCCGCATGGAGCGCCATTCGGCCAGCGCGCTGGCGCTGGCGCAGTTCCTGGAATCGCACCCAGCCGTGGCGCGCGTGTTCCACCCGGCGCTGAAGTCGCACCCGCAGCACGAGATCGCCATGCGCCAGCAGAGCGGCGGCGGCGCGATTGTGTCGTTCGAGCTCAAGGGCGCAACGCCCGAGCAGCAGCGTGCCAATGCCTGGCGCGTGATCGACAGCACGCGGCTGTGCTCGATCACCGGCAATCTGGGCGACACCCGCACCACCATCACGCACCCGTACACCACCACGCATGCGCGCGTGAGCCCCGAGGCCAAGGCGGCCGCGGGCGTGGGGGAAGGGCTGATCCGGCTGGCGGTGGGGCTGGAGTCGGTCGAGGACCTGAAGGTCGACCTGCTGCGCGGCCTGGGCGAGTGAGGGGGCGCTGACTTCCCTTATTGTGAGGCCTGTGCAGCCTGTGCAGCCTGTGCGGGCTGCGACGGCTGCGCCGCCTGGGGCGGCGGGTCGTCGCTGCCCGCCACGGCCTTCACACCCGCTGCGGTCACGTCATAAGTGGTCGAGGCCACGCTGACCGCGGCCGAGCCCACGGTGGCCACCGTCGACACCGCTGCACTGCCGACGGCCATGGTCGCTCCGACCACCATGCATCCAGACAGGGCGGCAGTCGCCAACGCGGTTACCAGCGCGAGGGCGATGCGCTGCAAGGTGGCGGATTCTCCGCTATCGTTGCGCACGGAACGACGCAAGGGGAAGTTTCGGTATGGCATGGACACTGCTTGCCCTCGCGGGGCTATTCGAGGTGGTCTGGGCGATCGGGCTCAAATACACCGACGGATTCACGCGGCTGGTGCCCAGCGCCATCACGCTCGCCGGCATGGCGATCAGCGTGATACTGCTGGCGTTGGCACTGCGTCACATTCCGGTGGGCACCGGCTATGCGGTCTGGACCGGCATCGGCGCGGTCGGCACTGCGATCCTCGGCATCATACTCTTCAACGAGCCGGCCACTGCCGCGCGGCTCGGCTGCATTGGCCTGATCGTGTGCGGGATTGCCGGGCTCAAGCTGGTGGGCAGCGCCTGAATCCGGCGGTTTTCACTCAGCGCAGCAGGCGCCTGCGCAGCAGGATCAGCGAGGCGACCAGCGCCACCACCGCATAGGCGGCCAGCACGCCGACATGCAGGCCGACGTCGTCGAGCGGCCGGCCCAGCATCAGCGGCCGGATCAGCGCCACCGCATGCGACAGCGGCAGCATCTTGGTTGCCGCCTGCACACCTTCGGGCAACTGCTCCAGCGGGAAGAACACGCCCGACAGCAGCAGCATCGGCGTCATCACCAGCGTCTGGTAGAACATGAAGAAGTCGTAGCTCGGTGCCAGCGCGGTGACGATCATCGCCAGCGCGGCAAAGGCGATGCCGGCCAGCACGATCACCGGCAGCGCCAGCAGCGCGCCGGGCATTTGCGCATAGCCGAGCGCGCCCGCCACCAGCATGATCGCCAGCCCGGACAGCACCGCCTTGCTGGCGGCCCAGAAGATCTCGCCCAGCACCACGTCGCCCAGCGTCAGCGGCGCGTGCATGATCGCTTCCCACGTGCGCTGCACGTGCATGCGCGAGAAGGCCGAGTACATCGACTCGAAGCTGGCCGACATCATTACGCTCGATGCGGTGGTGCCCGCGGCGAGGAAGGCGATATACGACACGCCGTTGACCTGGCCCACCATCAGCCCCAGCCCGAAGCCGAGGCCGAACAGGTAGATCATCGGGTCGGCCAGGTTGCCGATCATCGACGGGATGGCCAGCTTCTTCCACACCATGTAGTTGCGGTACCAGACCATCATCCAGTTGCGCAGGTTGCGCGGCAGCAGCGGCTGCGGATAGGTCTGGCGCACGCCTGTGGCCACGGTGCCGCGTGCGCTCACGGCAGGGGTGCTATGGGAGGCATCCGTGGAGGTATCCGCGCGGGGATCCTGTTCGCTCATTTCAGTCCCTCGGTTCAGTCCCGCATCTCGCGGCCGGTCAGCTTGAGGAACACGTCCTCCAGGTTGGCCGGGCGGTGCAGGTAGCGCACGCCGTTCCTGCCGTGCAGCGCCGCCAGCAGCGGGGCGGGCTCGCGCACGTAGCAGAACAGCGTCTCGCCGCTCATTTCGGTGCGCTGCGCCAGCGGCGTCAGGCTGCCGCGCAGCGTGTCCAGTTCATCGCCATAGACTTCCACCACATCGCAGCCGATCTGGCTGTCGATCAGTTCGTGGGGCTTGCCTTCGGCGATCTTGCGGCCGCCGTCGATCACGCACAGGTAGTTGCACAGGCGTTCGGCCTCTTCCATGAAGTGCGTGGTCAGCAGGATGGTCTTGCCGCTGGCCATCAGCGACTTGAGCCGCTCCCAGATCAGGTGGCGCGCCTGCGGGTCCAGGCCGGTGGTCGGCTCGTCCATCACCAGCAGGTCGGGATCGTTGATGAGCGCGCGCGCCACGGTCAGGCGCCGGCGCATGCCGCCGGAGAGGTCGCGCACCTGGGCATCGGCACGGTTCTCCAGTCGGGCGAATTCCAGCAGCATCGGCACGCGCCGCTCGATCTCCGCCGACGACAGCCCGAAGTAGCGCCCGAAGATGCGCAGGTTCTCGATCACCGAGAAGTCCGGGTCGAGGTTGTCGAACTGCGGCACCACGCCCACGCGCATGCGCGCCTGCGGCGCGCGCTCGGGGATGGGCTCGCCGCACAGCGTCAGCGTGCCGGCCATGGGCGTGGTCAGGCCCAGCAGCAGGCGCAGCGTGGTGGTCTTGCCGGCGCCGTTGGGGCCGAGCAGGCCGAAGCACTGGCCGCGAAACACCTGGAGGTCGAGGTCGTCGACCACGACCGTGTCGCCGTATTGCTTGCGCACCTTGCGCAACTCGAGGATGGCAGTCAAGGCAGGGTCCCGTCAGGGTCAACAAGGGGTCAAGGCGCCGTGAAGGCGCTATATCCGCCATTATGCCGGTCATCGGCGCAACGCTCAGGTGGCGCAGTGCAGCAAAAGCCGCGAGGGTAGGGGCATGCCCTGCGCGCGGGCATAAAAAAACCGCCAGCGAACTGGCGGTTTTTTTATGAAGCTTGCCCGAATCAGTACATCTTCTTCGGCAGCATCTGCATGCGCAGGCGCTTGCGCAGGCGTGCTTCGGCGGCCTTCTTCTTGCGCTTGCGCTCGGTCGTCGGCTTCTCGTAAGCGGTACGGCTCTTGAGTTCAACGATCAGGCCAGTCTGCAGAATGGCACGACGGAAACGCCGCATTGCAACTTCAACGGGCTCACCAGGTTTCAAGACGATCTTAGTCAATTCAGTCCTTTAGGGGGTTGCCGCGGTAGCGGCTGGTTCACACGGGGGGAAACTGCGGTCGCCGGAGCGACTGGTATTGCACGCTGGGCTAGGCCCGGGTGCGCCCCCGCGAACCTGAAAGATGTGGACGTTTCAGTCCGTGCAGCCAGTGTCAGGGGTGATAGCGCCAGGTCCGAATACAACTGGAGCCTGACAGTACCGGTTTCCATGAATGCTATACGCCCGTAACTATGGCATGTATACGACGGCACTGTCAAGAATGCTGTGCAATGCGCAACGGCGGCTGCAGTGACGGTCGGAGCAAATAGTCGCCTTCAGGCCACATCGCTCGTATTCCCAACCGCCATTCTGCCAGCGTGCCACGGCCAGCGCGACCAGTGTGCGGCGCCCGCCGCCTGCGTGGCACAATCTGGCTGCGTCCGTGCCGCCGCCAGGCAAGGATGCTCACCATGCCTGAGCCGCGCCAATCCGATCACCGCCCCGACCCCGACCACCTGCTGCAGCGTATGCCGGCCGCCGGCGAGCGCGCCGCGCGCGGCAGGTTGCGGATTTACTTCGGCGCCTCGGCCGGGGTGGGCAAGACCTTCGCCATGCTGGCCGCTGCACGCGCCCAGCGCGAGCTGGGCACCGACGTGGTGGTCGGCGTGGTCGAATGCCATGGCCGCGCCGAGACCGAGGCGCTGGCCGAAGGCATCGAGCGCGTGCCGCTGCGCAGCGTCGCTTACCGCGGGCACGCGCTGCAGGAATTCGATCTCGACGCGGCACTCCCACGGCATCCCGCGCTGATCCTGGTGGACGAACTGGCGCATAGCAACGCGCCCGGGAGCCGTCATCCAAGGCGCTGGCAGGATATCGGCGAGCTGCTGTCGGCCGGCATCGACGTCTGGACCACGGTCAACGTCCAGCAACTCGACAGCCTCAACGAGGCGGTGGCCGGCATCACCGGCATCCGCGTGCGCGAGACCGTTCCGGATGCGGTCTTCGACGATGCCGACGAAGTGGTGCTGGTCGACCTCCCGGCCGACGAACTGCTGCGCCGGCTGCGCGAAGGGCGCGTGTACGTGCCCGAACAGGCGCGCCACGCGGTGCACAACTTCTTCCGCAAGGGCAACCTGATCGCACTGCGCGAGCTGGCGCTGCGCCGCACCGCCGACCGTGTCGACGACGACGTGCGCGCCTACCGGCAGGAAGCGTCGATCGAACCGGTCTGGCGCACGCGCGAAGCGGTGCTGGCCTGCATCGGCCATGGCAGCGACGCCGCACAGGTGGTGCGCAGCGCGCGCCGGCTGGCGGGGCAGCTCGACTGCGAGTGCCATGTGGTGACGGTGGCGGTGCCGCGACTCGCGCCGGTGCCCGAGGCGCAGCGCGAAGGACTCGACCAGGCGATGCGGCTGGCCGAGGCACTGGGCGCGCGCACCGAGACGCTGGCCGGCAGCGATATGGTTGCTGCGGTGGCCAGCTATGTGCGGCGGCACAACCTCACTAAAGTGGTGATCGGCCGCACGCCGGGGCGTTGGCCTGCTGACGATGTTTCGCTGCTCGGACGCGGCCGCACGCTGCTGGCGCGCGCGCTGGCGCCGTGGCTGGGCGCACGCGCGTGGCTGTTCGGGCGGACCAGCTTTGCCGATGCGCTCGCCAGCGCGTGTCCCGAAATCGATGTGATCCGCGTAGCGGCGGACAGTCGCCACCATGACGCGCCGCCCGAAGCGCACGCGTTGCCGGGCACCGAGCCGCCGCAGGACGTAGCCCGGCCCTCGCACCTGCCCGGCCTGCTGTGGGCCGTGGTCTGGTGCGCCGGCGCCACCGCGCTGTCGGCACTGGCGCGTCCCTGGTTCGACCTGGTCAATATCGCCATGCTGTTCCTGCTGGCGGTGGCGGGCGTGGCGCTGCGGCACGGCCGCGCCGCCGGGGCGTTCGCATCGGTGCTGGCAGTCGGGGCCTTCGATTTCTTCTTCGTGCCGCCGAAGCTGTCGTTCGCCGTCAGCGACGTGCAGTACCTGGTGACCTTCCTGGTGATGCTGTCGGTCGGACTGGTGATCGGCCAGCTGACGGCCGGCCTGCGCGAACAGGCCCAGGTCGCGGTGCAGCGCGAGACCGACGCGCGCACGCTGTACGAGCTGGCGCGCGAGCTGTCGGCGGCGCTCACCGACACGCAGATCGTCGCTATCGCCAGCCGCTTCCTGCGCGCGGCATTCGATGCGCGTGCGGCGTTCTTCCTGGTCGGCGCGGACGGCCGGCTGCGGCCGGGGGTAGTCGATGCCGAGGCGGGCGGCGCGGGGCAGAGCGATGCGATCGACCACGTGCTGGCGCAATGGGTGTTCGACCACGGCCAGCCCGCCGGCACCGGCACCGACACGCTGCCCTCCGGTACCGTGCTGTACCTGCCGCTGAAGGCGCCGATGCAGGTGCGCGGCGTGCTGGCCGTGGAACCGCGCACGTGGCGTGCGTTTGCCGAGCCCACGCTGCGCCGGCAGGTCGATGTCTTCGCCACGCTGATTGCGATTGCGATCGAGCGGCTGCACTATGTCGAGGTCGCGCAGCAGGCGCTGCTGACGATGGAATCCGAGCACCTGCGCAGCTCGCTGCTGGCCGCCGTATCGCATGACCTGCGCACGCCGCTGACCAGCCTGATCGGCATGGCCGAGACCCTGCAGCGTGGCACGACGCCGCCGCTGTCCTTTGAAGTGGCGGACACCGTGGCCGCCATGCGCGACCAGGCGCGGCGCATGCATGCGATGGTCGCCAACCTGCTCGACATGGCGCGGCTGCAGGGCCGCAATGTGGCGCTGCGCAAGGAGTGGCAATCGTTCGAGGAGCTGGCCGGCGCGGCGCTGGCGTCGTTGCGCGATGCGCTCGCACGCCACCGTGTGGTGATCGCCGACCTGTCCGCGCTGCCGCTGGTGGAATGCGACGGCGTGCTGATGGAGCGCGTGCTGTGCAACCTGCTGGAGAATGCGGCCAAGTACACCGCGCCTGGCACCGAGATCCGCGTGCGCGGCGATGTCTCCGACGACGCCGTACACCTGGTGGTCGAGGACGAAGGCCCCGGCGTGCCGGCCGGCATGGCGCGGCAGGTGTTCGAGAAATTCACGCGCGGCGAGCGCGAATCCGCCACCGCCGGCGTCGGCCTGGGGCTGGCCGTGTGCGAAGCCATCGTGCACGCGCACGGCGGCAGCATCCGGGTCGAGCCGGTGCATCCGCAGGCGGAGAGCGCCAGCCCGGGCGCCCGTTTCGTGGTGACGCTGCCGCGCGGCAATCCCCCGGTGCTGGAGCCGGAAGCGGCCGGCATGCCGGCCTGACCTCACAACCCTTCAAGGACCCGACAAGCGATGCCCTTCGAGTTCGCGCCCACGGTGCTGCTGGTGGAAGACGAGCCCCATATCCGCCGCTTCGTGCGCGCGGCGCTGCAGGACGAGGGCTGTACCGTGCATGAGGCCGAATCGCTGCAACGCGGCCTGATCGAGGCCGGCACGCGCCAGCCCGACCTGGTGATTCTGGACCTCGGCCTGCCTGATGGCGACGGCGTGTCGATGATCGGAGATCTGCGCACCTGGACCGAGGTGCCGGTGCTGGTGCTGTCCGCGCGCACCGACGAGTCCGAGAAAATCCGCGCGCTCGACGCCGGCGCCGACGACTACCTGACCAAGCCCTTCGGCGTGGGCGAGCTGGTGGCGCGCCTGCGCGTGCTGCTGCGCCGGCATGCGCGCAGCGGGGCGCAAGGCAAGGCGCAGGTGGCGTTCGGCGAGATTGCCGTGGACCTGGCCAACCGGCAGGTCACGCGCGCCGGCGAGCCGGTGCACCTGACGCCGATCGAATACCGGCTGCTGGCGGTGCTGCTGGCGCATCGCGGCAAGGTGATGACCCACCGCGAGCTGCTGCGCGAGGTGTGGGGGCCGTCGCATGCCGAAAGCAGCCAGTACCTGCGCGTCTATATGGGCCACCTGCGCCACAAGCTTGAGGCGGACCCCGCCCGCCCGGCCTACCTGTTGACCGAGATCGGCGTGGGCTACCGCTTCGCCGGCTAGCCCCGGCGTTACGCTCCGACCACTTCTTTGCCGATCACGCCGCGCGTGAGGCCGGCGCTCGCGCTGCCGCCCCTCCCGGTAAACCCGCAACGGGCCGGAAATCGTTTGACGGATGAATTCACATGTATAAACTGTTATTCATAAATATGAATTCATCGCCGTCCGATGGCGACCCCTGACAGGAGAGCTGCGATGCAGGACCGTCCGGTTTATTTCATCTCGACCGACGAGGTCGAGGGCTACCACCCCGCCAACCATGTCGGCACGCTCAACCGCCGGCTGATCGGGCCCGAGACCGTAGGCTCACGCCATCTCGAGGTGATCCACGGCACCATCGAGAAAGGCAAGGGCGCGCTGCCGCACGCGCACCCCGGCATCGAGCAGGTCTGCTACGTGCTGGAAGGCCGCGCCGTGGCCGAGGTAGGCGGCCAGCGCAAGGAACTGGGCCCGGGCGACTGCTGTTTCTTCCCGCCGGATGAGATGCACGTGTTCACGGTGGTCAGCGACGAACCGGCCAAGATTCTCGTCATCTATTCCCCGCCGTATGAGGAATCCCCCGACCGTGTGATACGGCCCGCCTGAGACGCGGCCGGCCACGGTATGGGTTCATATAACTACAGGAGACAACGACCGTGAAGTCCATCAAGAACGCCTTTGCCAGCCTGGTGCTCGGGTGCACCGCCGCGCTGGCGCCGCTGGCTGCCACGGCTGCCGACGAATTCCCGTCAAAGCCGCTGCGCCTGGTGGTTCCGTTCGCCGCCGGCAGCGGCACCGACGCCGTCGCCCGCCTGACCGCCAGGTACCTGGGCGAATCGCTGCATCAGCCGGTGGTGGTGGACAACAAGCCGGGCGCCAACGGCACCATCGCCGCCGAGTTCGTGGCCAAGGCCCCGGCCGACGGCTACACGCTGTTCATGACCACCAACACTACGCACTCGGCCAACCCCTCGCTGATGAAGCAGCTGCGCTACGACCCGGTCAAGGATTTCACCCCGGTCTCGCGCATGGGCAACCTGCCGTTCATGCTGGTGGTCAATCCGCAGCTGCCGGTGAAGACGCTGCGCGAATTCATCGACTACGCCAAGGCGCACCCCGGCATGAGCTACGCCAGCGGCAACAGCACCGGCATCGTCGCCGGCGCCACGCTGTCGAAGATGGCCGGGCTGAAGATGCTGCACGTGCCGTACAAGAGCACGCCCCCGGCCATGACCGACGTGATGGGCGGCCAGGTGCAGGCGATGTTCGTCGACTTCGCCGCCGGCATCGCCAACGTCCGTGCCGGCAAGCTGCGCGCGCTGGCGGTGACCACGGCGCAGCGCAGCGCACTGCTGCCCGACCTGCCGCCGGTGGCCAGCGCAACCGAGCTCAAGGGATTCGACATCACCTCCTGGAACGGCGTATTCGCCCCGGCTGGCGTGCCCGCGCCGGTGGTGGAGCGGCTCAACCGCGAACTGGTCGCCATTGCCACCAGCAAGCAGCATGCGGCGCAGTTCCACGCGCTGGGCTTCGAGCCGTTCGGCAGTACGCCGGCTGAGCTCAGCCAGTTTGTCGTGGCCGAACTGCAGAAGTGGTCGCGCCTGGTGAAGGACGCGGGCATCCAGCCGGAATGAGCACGCAACTGACCAACAAGATTCCACAGTCAACGCATATGAATTTCGATCTCTCCGAAGACCAGGCATCGATCGTCGAGGCCGTGCAGCAGGTCTGCACGCAATTCGACATGGAGTACTGGGACCGGCTCGACAAGTCCGCCACCTATCCGCATGAGTTCTACAAGACGCTGTGCGAAGGCGGCTGGCTGGGCGTGGCGATGCCCGAGGCGTTCGGCGGCGCCGGGCTGGGCATCCTCGAGGCGGCGCTGGTGATGCAGACCATCTCGCAGTCGGGCGCGGGCATGACCGGTGCCTCGGCCGTGCACATGAACGTGTTCGGCCTGAACCCGGTGGTGGTGTTCGGCACCGACGAGCAGAAGGGCCGCTTCCTGCCGCCGCTGATCGCCGGCAAGGAGAAGGCCTGCTTCGGCGTGACCGAGCCGGACGCGGGCCTGGACACCACCAAGCTCAAGACCTTTGCGCGCAAGGTGCCGGGCGGCTATTCGGTGAGCGGGCGCAAGATCTGGATCTCGACCGCGCAGGTGGCCGACCGCATGCTGCTGCTGGCGCGTACCACGCCGCTGGAGTCGGTGAAGAAATCGACCGAAGGGCTGTCGTTGTTCTACACCAAAGTCGATCGCAGCAAGATCGAGATCCGCGAGATCGACAAGATGGGCCGCGCCGCCGTCGATACCAACATGCTGTTTATCGACGACCTGTTTATCCCGGACGAAGACCGCATCGGGGAAGAGGGCAAGGGCTTCGAGTACATCCTGCACGGGCTGAACCCCGAGCGCATCCTGATCGCCGCCGAGGCCATCGGGCTGGGCCGCGCGGCGCTGGCGATCGCCACGCAGTACGCCAAGGAGCGCGTGGTGTTCGGCCGCCCGATCGGCATGAACCAGGGCGTGCAGCATCCGCTGGCGCAGGCGTGGATGCAGCTCGAATCGGCCAACCTGATGATGCTCAAGGCCGCCGCGCGCTATGACGCCGGCCAGTCGTGCGGCGCCGAAGCCAACGCGGCCAAGTACCTCGCCGCCGAGGCCGGCCACAACGCCTGCCAGACCGCGATCCTGACGCTGGGCGGCATGGGCTATTCGCGCGAGTACCGCGTGGAGCGGCTGCTGCGCGAGTCGTATATCCCGCGCATCGCACCGGTCAGCCCGCAGCTCATCATGTGCTTCATCGCCGAGCGCGTCCTGGGTTTGCCCAAGTCGTACTGAACGGGAGCGACGACGATGCCAGACGAGCAAGCGCAGGCTCCCGCCGCCACCGGGCCGCTGGCCGGCATCCGTGTGATCGACATGACCTCGGTCGCGATGGGACCGTATGCGACTCAGATCCTCGGCGACATGGGCGCCGAAGTCATCAAGGTCGAACCGCCCGCCGGCGACGTGTTCCGGCATGCCGAGCCGGCGCGGCATGCCGCGATGGGCGCCAGCTTCCTGAACCTGAACCGCAACAAGCAGTTCGTCGTGCTGGACGTGAAGCAGCCGGAAGACCTGGCCGCGCTGAAGGCGTTGATCGCCACGGCGGATGTCTTTGTCTCCAACGTGCGGCCGCAGTCGCTGCGCAAGCTCGGGCTGGACTATGCCTCGCTGCGCGCGGACCATCCGCGGCTGATCTACTGCGGCGCTTACGGCTATTCGGAGGAGGGCCCCTACGCGGGCGCGCCGGCATTCGACGACATCATCCAGGCGCGCAGCGGCATGGCGCAGTTCCAGGGCGCCAACTCAAACGAGGGGCCGCAGTACGTCAACACCATCCTGGCCGACAAGGTAGCCGGGCTGACCGTGGCCTACGCGATCCCGATGGCACTATACGAGCGCGAGCGCTCCGGCCAGGGCCAGGCCATCGAGGTGCCGATGTTCGAGACGCTGGTGTCCTTCCTGGCCACAGAGCAGCTCGCCGGCCAGACCTTCATCCCGCCGCTGGGGCCGGCCGGCTATCCGCGCGTGATGTCGGCGCACCGCAAGCCCTATCGCACGCGCGACGGCCATATTGCGCTGCTGCCCTATACCAGCGCCCAATGGCTGCGTTTTTTCGATGTGTCAGGCCATGCGGAACTGGCGCACGATCGTCGCTATGCCACGCCGGCCGCGCGCAGCGCCAATATCGACGCGCTTTACGCCACGCTGGCCGAGATCGTCGCGCAGCGCACCACTGCAGAGTGGCTGGACCTGCTGCGCGATGCCGATATCCCGCACAGCGAAGTGCCGGACTTCGACAGCCTCGCCGACGATCCGCACCTGCGCGCCACCGGCATGATGTTCGAGTACGACCATCCGAGCGAAGGCCGGCTGCGCGGCGTGGGCATCCCTACGCGCTTCTCGCGCACACCGGGCAATATCCGCAGCTGGCCGCAGGCCTTGCCGCAAGCCGAAGACGGGGAGGGCTGACCCCGCGTTGCCGAACGGCGCCGCCGCGTACAATCCCGGCCAACGGATACTGAAGTCGAGGAAGCCAAACGATGGCAGAAAACGAAGCGGCCGAGAAATCCGGTTACGCCAGCGTCAAGACCGCGCTGCGCGTGATCGAGATCATGGAGATCTATGCGCGCGAAGGGCGCTCGCTGACGCTGACCGAGTTGGCCAAGCTGCTGGGCGCGCCCATGTCGAGCTGCCTGGGGCTGATCCGCACGCTGGCCTCGCTCGGCTACCTGTACGAGACCGGCCGCCGCCAGGGCTACTACCCGACGCGCCGGCTGCTCGATATCGCCCAGCGCATCGCCCGCAACGACCCGCTGCTCGAACGCGTGCAGCCGGTGCTGGAATCGCTGCGCGACACCACCGGCGAAACGGTGATATTCGGCAAGCTGCAGGATGACGGGCGGGTGCTGTACCTGGAGGTGCGCGAGTCCGCCAATCCGGTGCGCTATATCGCCGCGCCGGGCGAGCTGCGCGATGCGCATGTGAACTCCATCGGCCGCGCCATCCTTGGTGCGATGCCAGCCGATGCCCGCGCCGAACTGCTGGCCGGCGTGTCGTTTGCCTCGCGGACGGGGCGCACCGTGGACTCGCTGCGCGTTTTCGAAGCCGCCATGCAGCAATGGCAGGCGCAAGGGTGGTATCCGAACCTTGGCGAATCCTTTCCTGACCTCGGCGCGATCGCTATCCCGGTGGCTATCGGTGGCGTGACCTATGGCATGTCCGTAGCGGGGCCGCTGCATCGGATCGAAGCCAATGCTGACGCCATTGTCGTGGCGCTGAAGGCCGCTGGCAGTTCGCTGCAGGGATAAGAAAAGAGGGGAAGACGTTGCGGCGGCCCGCAGGCTGTCGTGACGGCTGTCGAGGCGGGACAACGTTGAAGCGCATTGCACGAATCGAAGCCCAAAACGAAAAAGCCCGGTGCATATGCACCGGGCTTCCGTATCGGTTGGCTCCCCGACCTGGGCTCGAACCAGGGACCTGCGGATTAACAGTCCGTCGCTCTACCGACTGAGCTATCGGGGAACAGCTGAGAAAGAAATTATAGCCAGTTTCTCTTTTCTTCGTCAATACCTTTTCGACGTTTTGTTCGTGTCGCCAGGTGTCTGGAAGCTTCCGGCTTGCTGCGTTTGACGATGTTGAAGGGCATCTCTGCCGGCTTCAGGGCGTCGTGTTCAACAGCGAGGCCGCATTATAGCCACGCTTTCTGATTTGTGCCAGAAAAAAACCGCCTCGCGGCGGTTTTTTTCTTCAGCGCATGAAGCCGATCAGTCGAACACGGGCGATTCCACACCGAGGATCTTGTGCAGCTTCGGCGAGGTGGTCGTGTACTGCATGTGGATCTTCTTCTCGGGGAAGATATACGGCGCAGCACCGAACGCGGCCAGCGCGGCCTCGTGGAAGCCCGACAGGATCAGCTTCTTCTTGCCGGGGTAGGTGTTGATGTCGCCCACCGCGAAGATGCCCGGGATGTTGGTCTCGAACTTCTCGGTGTCCACCTTGATCTGCTTGCGCTCCAGGTCCAGGCCCCACTCGGCGATCGGGCCGAGCTTGGGCGACAGGCCGAAGAACACCAGCAGGTCGTCGAGCGGCAGGCGGCGGGTCACGCCGTCGGCGCCGGTCACCTTGATCTCGGTGAGCACGCCGTCCTTGTCTTCATAGCCGCCGATCTGGCCGACCAGGAACTGCATTTCCATCTGTTCGCACAGTTCCTTCATCTTGGCGACCGAGGCGGGCGCGGCACGGAAGCCATCGCGACGGTGGATCATCACCACCGACTCGGCCTTGCCGACCAGGTCCAGCGTCCAATCCAGCGCGGAGTCGCCGCCACCGACGATCACCAGGTTGCGGCCGTGGAAGCGGCTCGGGTCCTTGACGCGGTAGAACAGCTGCTTGCCGTCGAACCTGTCCAGGCCCTCGACCTTCAGCGTACGCGGCTGGAACGAGCCCACGCCGGCGGCGATGAAGATGGTCTTGGTGATAAAGCGGGTTCCGAGCGAGGTCTCGACGAAGAAGCGGCCGTCTTCACGGCGCTCGACCACGGCGACTTCCTGGCCCAGGTGGAAGGTGGGCTCGAACGGCTCGATCTGCTTGAGCAGGTTGTCGGTCAGTTCCTGGCCGGTGCAGATGGGCACGGCCGGGATGTCATAGATGGGCTTGTCCGGATACAGCTCGACGCACTGGCCGCCGACCACCTTCAGGGAATCGATGACGTGCGCCTTGATTTCAAGCAGGCCCAGTTCGAAGACCTGGAACAGGCCCACCGGACCGGCACCGACGATCAGCGCGTCGATCTCCAGCGGCTGGCCGCCGGCGGGGTTGCCGCCTTCGACCTGCCTGGTCGTGTCGGCAACGGGATTTGGAATGCTCAAGTCCATATTCGTCCTGATACGTTGGTGGGGCACCGTGTGCCCGGTATTGCGGAAAGCGCGTGGGGACGGCTTTCTTTTTTGTTCAGCGCTGCAGGTACTGCAGCTTGTCGGTGGCGTCCTTCCATTCCTCGGCCTCGGCCAGCGGGGCCTTGGTCTTGGTGATGGAGGGCCATGCGCGCGCCAGCTCGGCGTTCAGGTCAATGAACTGCTGCTGGTCGCCCGGGACGTCTTCCTCGGCGTAAATCGCGTTCACCGGGCACTCGGCCACGCACACGGCGCAGTCGATGCACTCATCCGGGTCGATGGCCAGGAAGTTGGGGCCTTCGCGGAAACAATCGACCGGACACACGTCAACGCAGTCTGTGTAGCGGCAACGGATGCAGGATTCGGTGACAACGTGAGTCATTTCGGTTCCAGGAAAACAGGTCGGCTTTTAATGGGAAACTTGTTCGGGCCGCTTCTTGCCGGCGGACACGCTCCATCCGCAACGTTGCAGAATGGGCTGGACGAGCGCCGGCCGAGGCCTTTCGGAAGCCGATATTGTAGCCGAGCCTTCCGACAACGATAGCGGGTCTATATAGCCGGATCAGATAGTTTTCTTATTTCTTTATGTGCTTTTGATCCAACGCATGGCGGCCGGCTGGCGTGCCGGCGTGTCCCGGCGCATGATGGAGGCCGCCTGCATGTCACATGTATCCGGCCGGGAGACCCATATGCCACGCCAGCCTCGCCGTTTTCATCCTGCCCGCCTGCGGCGCCATGTCGCGGTCCTGGCTGTAGTTGTGCAGTGGACGGCATTTTTCTTGCACTTCGATCCCGTTTCTGCGCAGACCCTGGCCCAGCCCGGCATGGCCGACAGCGTGGTGTCGCGCCTGGTGGCGTGGCGCGCCCGTTCCGATGCGCCAGTCGCGCTGCCGGCGCTGACCGCGTTTGACTGGGACCACTTCAGCGTGACCGACTCGCCCGCGGGCGACGCGATCGCCCATTGCGGCCGCGCCGGCCTGATGCCGTGCGGGCCGGAGTTGCAGCCGCAGCCGGGCGATCGGGTCCAGATGCTGCGCTTCGAGCGCGCGGGCACGCCGGTCTATACCGAGCGCATCCTGGCCGGCGACGGCGCTTTTGCCGAGCCGCTGCCGCAGCAGGTGCCACGCGACGCCGCCACGCTGGTGTCGTGCGCCGGTGCGGACGGCCGCCAGCTCTGGTGCCTGCAGGGCAAGGCCAGGGGCAGGGCGGCGCCGCGGCCGCCGCAGCCGTTCCTCGACGGCGCCTGAGCGCCACGCGCGCAGGTAGACTTCGGTTAGCATGTCGGACTGACCCGGCATCGCCGTCTGGCTCGCTATGATCATCCAGTCTCTGCTCGACACCGACCTGTACAAATTCACGATGATGCAGGTGGTGCAGCATCAGTTTCCGCAGGCGCAGGTCGAATACCGCTTCAAGTGCCGCAACGCGGGCGTCGACCTGACGCCGTATATCGACGAGATCCGCGCCGAAGTGGCACACCTATGCCAGCTGCGCTTCACCGACGACGAACTGACCTACCTGCGCGGCCTGCGCTTTATCAAGAGCGATTTCGTCGACTTCCTTGGCCTGTTCCACCTGAACGAGAAGTACGTGTCGGTGCGGCCGGCGCCGCAGGGCAACGGCGAGATCGAGATCTCGATCATCGGCCCGTGGCTGCATACCATCATGTTCGAAGTGCCCGTGCTGGCGATCGTCAACGAGGTCTATTTCCGCCGCACCCAGCCCCGGCCGGACCTCGCCGAAGGCCGCCGCCGGCTGGAAGACAAGCTGGCGCTGCTGAAGACGCCGGAGGTCGCCGATTGCGTTATCGCCGACTATGGCACGCGCCGGCGCTTCTCGCGCGACTGGCAGGAAGAGGTGCTGCTGACCATGCGGCGCGTGCTTGGGCCGCAGCTGGCCGGCACCAGCAACGTCCACTTTGCCCACCTGCACAATATGGTGCCGCTCGGAACGATGGCGCATGAATACCTGCAGGCGTGCCAGGCGCTGGGTCCGCGGCTGCGCGATTCGCAGGTGTACGCGCTGGAGCGGTGGGCGCGCGAGTATCGCGGCGACCTGGGCATTGCGCTGTCCGACACCTATGGCTTCGATGCCTTCCTGCGCGACTTCGACCTGTACTTCTGCAAGCTCTTCGACGGCGTGCGCCATGATTCCGGCGACCCGATGCTGTGGGGCGAGCGCATGGTCGCCCACTATGCCGCCAACCGCGTCGACCCGCGCACCAAGACGCTGATCTTCAGCGACAGCCTCGACATCCCGCGCGTGATCGAACTGTACGAGCGCTTCCATGGCCGGTGCCGGCTGGCCTTCGGTGTCGGCACCAACCTGACCAACGACCTGGGCTACACGCCGCTGCAGATCGTCATCAAGATGGTCCGCTGCAACGGGCAGCCGGTGGCCAAGCTGTCGGATACGCCGGAGAAGACCATGTGCGACGATGCTGGCTACCTTGCCTACCTGCGGCAGGTGTTCTCGGTCAAGGCGGCGCCGTAGCCGACTCGGCGCACGGCGGCCAACACTATAATCGGCGCATACCAGCCGCGCCCCGCGACAAGAACAACCAGGCCATATGGAAACCAACGACGCCCGCGACCGCATCTTTGCCCGCATCCGTGCCGCCCAGGGCAGGCCGGCCAGGCCGACCTCCGGCGAGCGCGAGGCGGTGGCCGACTACCTCGCGCGCCATCCGCAGGGCCCGCGGCCGATGTCCGCTGCCGACCTGACCGAGCACTTCCTGGCGCAGGCGCAGCGCATGTCCTCGACCGTCGACCGCGTGGCGACCATGGACGAGGTGCCCGCCGCCATCGTGCGTTTTCTCGACAGCCTGAACCTGGTGCATCGCGCGGTGGCCTGGGATGCGCTGGGCGCGCTGCCGTGGCAGGCCGCGGGAATCGAAGTGGAATGCCGGCCGCCGGTACGCGAAGTCGAGGCCGACCACGATCATGGCGACCTGGTCGGCATCACCGGCTGCTTTTGCGCGATCGCCGAGACCGGCTCGCTGATGCTGCTGTCGGGGCCGACCACGTTTGCTTCGGCCGCGCTGCTGCCCGAGACCCATGTGGCGGTGGTGCCGCGCTCGCGCATCGTCGCCGGCCTGGAAGACGCCTTCGCGCTGGTGCGCAGCGAACGCGGCGAACTGCCGCGCGCCACCAATATCATCAGCGGCCCGTCGCGCACGGGCGATATCGAACAGACCATCGTGCTGGGCGCACACGGCCCGTACCGCGTGCACGTGATCCTGGTGGAGCAAGCCTGAGCGCTTGCTGACCCGCCGCAAGAAAAGTGGCGTCAGGCGCGTAGCCCAAGGGCGGCGCGCAAGGTGGTTGAATTACACTTGCAGGTTTGCCTTTGCGCACAGCCCCGGCGCGGCGGTAATGCGCAATGCGCTGATCAATGCTGCATTCCCGAGCCAAGGAGATCCTGCCTGATGCGACTTGCCACCGCGCTGTTGCCACTGCTGGCCATGCTGGCCGCCTTTCCCGTTGCCGCCCACGCGGCGGACCTCGACGGCGCCTCGCTGTCTGCGCTGTGGGGGCTGCCGTTCGCCGGCATCCTGCTGTCGATCGCGCTGTGGCCGCTGCTCGCGCCGAAGTTCTGGCATCACCACTATGGCAAGATCGCCGCGGGCTGGGGGCTGCTGTTCCTGCTGCCGTTCGCGCTGGTGTTCGGCGCGCATGCGGCAACCGCCAGCGCGGTCCACGCGCTGCTGGCCGAGTACATCCCGTTTATCGTACTGATCGCAGCGCTTTACATCGTCGCCGGCGGCATCTGCGTGCGCGGCAACCTGCACGGCACGCCAAGGCTCAATACCGGCATCCTGGCGCTGGGCACGTTGCTGGCCAGCTTCATGGGCACCACCGGCGCGGCCATGCTGCTGATCCGGCCGCTGCTGCGCGCCAACGACAACCGCCGCCATGTGGCGCACGTGGTGGTGTTCTTTATCTTCCTGGTGGCCAATGCCGGCGGCGCGCTGACGCCGCTGGGCGACCCGCCGCTGTTCCTTGGCTTCCTGAAGGGCGTGGAGTTCTTCTGGACCATGCGCAACATCTACCTGGAGACGCTCTTTATCTGCGTGGTGCTGCTGGCGCTGTTCTACCTGGTTGACCGGCACTACTACCGCAACAAGGAAGAGGAACTGCCGGCCCGCAGCGACCCGACGCCGGATTCGGGCGGCATCGCCATCGAAGGCAAGTCCAACTTCGTGCTGCTGCTGGCCGTGATCGGGCTGGTGCTGATGAGCGGGCTGTGGAAGCCCGGCATCTCGTTCGACATCCTGGGCACCGAAGTGCCGCTGCAGGCCGCGGTGCGCGATGTGCTGCTGGTGGTGGTGGCGGTTGTGTCGCTGCTGGTCACGCCGCGATCCGCGCGCGCCGGCAACGAGTTCAACTGGGAGCCGATCCTGGAGGTGGGCAAGCTGTTCGCCGGCATCTTCCTGACCATCATCCCGGTGATCGCGATGCTAAAGGCGGGCACCGACGGCGCGTTTGCCGGCGTGATCCGCGCGGTCAGCGACAGCAATGGCCAGCCGGTCGACAGCATGTACTTCTGGGCCACCGGGGTCCTGTCCTCGTTCCTGGACAACGCGCCGACCTACCTGGTGTTCTTCAACACCGCCGGGGGCGACCCCGTCACGCTGATGACGCGCGATGCCTCGACGCTGGCGGCGATCTCGGCGGGTGCCGTGTTCATGGGCGCCAATACCTATATCGGCAACGCGCCCAACCTGATGGTCAAGGCCATCGCCGAGAACCGCGGCGTGCGCATGCCGAGCTTCTTCGGTTATATGCTGTACTCGGGCATCTTCCTGGTGCCGCTGTTCGTCATCATGACCTTCCTTTTCTTCCACGTGTGATGCCATGAAGCCGTCCGTACTTGTCACCCGCGCCATCTACCCCGAAGTCATTGCGCACCTGGCGCAGTATTTCGATGTTGACGACAACCAGCAGGACGCGGTGCTCGATGCCGCCGCGCTGCAGGCGCGCCTGGCCGGCAAGGCCGGCGTGCTGGCCAACGCCGCCGACCGCATCGACGGCGCGGTGATCGCCGGGCTGCCGTCGCTGCGCGCCGTCTGCAACATGGCGGTCGGCTACAACAACCTGGACGTGCCGGCGCTGACGGCTACCGGGATCGTCGCCACCAACACGCCGGACGTGCTGACCGAGACCACCGCCGACTTCGGCTGGGCGCTGCTGATGGCGACCGCGCGCCGCGTGACCGAGGCCGAGCACTACCTGCGCGCTGGCAAGTGGCAGCGCTGGAGCTACGACATGCTGGTCGGCGTGGACCTGTACGGCAGCACGCTCGGCATCCTGGGCATGGGCCGCATCGGCCAGGCGCTGGCGCGTCGTGCTGCTGGGTTTGGCATGAGCGTGCTGTACCACAACCGCAGCCAGCTGCCGGCGGACACTGAGCGCGCGCTCAACGCGCGCTATGTCAGCAAGGAAGACCTGCTGCGCCAGTCCGACCACCTGGTGCTGGTGCTGCCGTATGGTCCGCAGAGCCACCACGCCATTGGCGCGGCGGAACTGGCGCAGATGAAACCGACCGCGACGCTGGTCAACCTGGCGCGCGGCGGCATCGTCGACGACGCCGCGCTGGCGCAGGCGCTGCGCGACAAGCGCATTTTCGGTGCCGGGCTGGATGTGTTCGAGGGCGAGCCCAGCGTCCATCCGGACCTGCTGACCGTGCCGAACGTCGTGCTGACGCCGCATATCGCCAGCGCCTCCGAGAAGACCCGCCGCGCGATGGCGATGCTGGCCGCCGAGAACCTGATCGCCGCGCTCGACCAGGGCCCGCAAGCCGGCCATCCGCCCACCGTAATCAATCCTGAAGTGATGCCGCATCGCCGCTGAGCCGGCCGGCCCGTCGCCAACCTGATTCCTGCTGATGTCCCTGATTCCGTTCCTGACGCTGGCCGTGGCGCTGCTCGCGGTCGTTTTGCTGGTAGTGGTGCTGTTGCGGCAGCAGGCGGCTTCGCCGGGCGCCGACGTGATGCGGCAACTGGCCGAGGTGCGCGTGGAAAACCTGCGCGGCATGGAGCGGCTGGAGCGTGAGGTGCGCACCGAGGTGGGCGAGGCCGCGCGCGGCAACCGCGACGAGTCGGCACAGCAGATGCTGCGCTTCCAGCAGGCGTTGTCGTCGCAGCTGACCGGCATCGCCACGCTGCAGAACAACCAGATCGACACCTTTGCGCAGCAGCTGGCCAAGCTGACGGAGTCCAACACCCAGCAGCTCGAGCAGGTGCGCCAGCACCTGATGCTGCAGGGCCAGCAGGCGCGCGACGAGCAGGCCGGTTCGCTGCGCCGCTTCGGTGACGGGCTGCAGCAGCAGCTGGCGCAGATGTCGGAGGCCAACGAGCGGCGGCTGGCCGAAGTGCGCGCCACGCTCGAGCAGAAGCTGCAAGCCATCGAGGCCAACAACGCCGCCAAGCTGGAGGAGATGCGCCGCACCGTCGACGAGAAGCTGCACGCCACGCTGGAACAGCGCCTGGGCGAATCGTTCCGGCTGGTGTCGGACCGCCTGGAGCAGGTACACCGCGGCCTGGGCGAAATGCAGGTGCTGGCGCAAGGCGTGGGCGACTTGAAGAAAGTGCTGACCAATGTGAAGTCGCGCGGCACCTGGGGCGAAGTCCAGCTGGAAATGCTGCTGGAGCAGATGCTGACGCCGGAGCAGTACGGCAAGAACGTCGAGACCGTGCGCAACTCCGGCGCGCGGGTGGAGTTCGCGATCCGGCTGCCGGGCAAGTCGGCGGGTGGTGACAATGCGCCGGTCTGGCTGCCGATCGACGCCAAGTTCCCCAAGGAGCAATACGAACGCCTGGTCGACGCGCAGGAGCGCGGCGACGCGGATGGGGTGATCGCCTTCGGGCGTGAGCTGGAAGTGGCGCTGCGGCGCGAGGCCCAGACCATCGCCGAGAAATACCTGTCGCCGCCGCAGACCACGGATTTCGCGATCCTGTTCCTGCCGACCGAAGGGCTGTACGCCGAAGTGCTGCGGCGCCCGGGCCTGACCGACCTGCTGCAGCGTGATTACCGCGTGACCGTGTCAGGGCCGACCACGCTGACCGCGCTGCTAAACAGCCTGCAGATGGGCTTCCGCACGCTGGCGCTGGAAAAGCGTTCGAGCGAGGTGTGGGAGGTATTGGGGGCGGTCAAGACCGAGTTCGGCAAGTTCGGCGACGTGCTGGCCAAGACCCGCGATACGCTGGAGCGCGCCGCGCGCAATATCGAGCAGGCCGAGGTGCGCACGCGCCAGATGGCGCGCAAGCTGCGCACGGTGGAAGCGCTGCCGGGCGATGCCGCCCAGCAGCTGCTGGGCCTCAATGCGGCGGATGCCGAAACGCCGGAAACGCTGGAAGACAACGGCGGCTGAGTGACGCAGGTCAGGAAGGAAAGAGGCCTCGCAGGAGGCCGTTCGGCGGCGGCCAGCGTGCTGCCGGCCACGACTTCAGTCGCGCTGCTCAGTCTTCTTCGGGCGCGAGTTCGCGCACGTGGACCTGAATGCCGCCAAAGCGCGCGGCCACCCAGTTGTAGGCCTTGCACGCCAGCCACAGCAGCCCGAAGCCGATCAGCGCATTCAGGATGATCGCGCTGAAGACCGTGATCGCCGGCAGGTCGCCATAGCGGACGAAGGTCACGAACAGCCCGAGCGATACGATCGGCAGCGAGAAGCACAGGTAGACCAGCACCAGCGCGCGGGCGGTCTTGACGGGGTGGAGGTAGGCGATCTCCTGATTCATCACGGGGAATAACTCGAATAATTCTGAATCGTGCGCCAAGTGTAACGATTGGACCGTCACCCGCATAGCCCGCCGCCCGCAGGGCAGCCGAAAGCACTGCGCCCGGCGCGCCGCCGCTGAAAATGTGCGGCGCAAATACGACACATCGCGACAAAGGGCTGGTGGCAGCCGGCCCTTTGCCGGCTCGGATTGGCCTCAGCCTGAACTCAGACCAGGCCGTCGAACAGCATGACCTCAACCGGGTCGCCGGCCCTGACCGAATCATGCTCGTGGCCAAGCACGATAAAGCAGTTGGCTTCGCTCATCGAGCGCAGCACCCCCGAGCCTTGCTGGCCGGTGATGCGCACTTCCCACTGTCCGTCGGCGGCCCGCGCCAGGATGCCGCGCTGGTACTCGGTGCGGCCGGGCTTCTTGCGGATCGCCTGCGCGCTGCGCACGCGCAAGAGCGGCAGCGGGGGCACGCTGGCGCCCATCAGCCGGTGCAGCGCGGCGCGCACGAAGTGGTAGAAGGTGACCATCACGGCCACCGGGTTGCCCGGCAGGCCGAACAGCAGCGCGTCGCGGCCGTTGGAGTTGATGCGCCCGAATGCCATCGGCCGGCCCGGGCGCATGGCGATCTTCCAGAACGTGACGTCGCCAAGCCGCGCCATGATCTGCTTGGTGTAGTCGGCCTCGCCGACCGAGACGCCGCCGGAGGTGATGACCGCGTCGGCGGTCTCGCAGGCGGTGCGGAAGGCGGCCTCGAGCGCGTCGGGGTCGTCGCGCACCACGCCCATGTCGAGCAGCTCGACATTCATCCGCCGCAGCATGCCGTGCAGCGTGTAGCGGTTGGAGTCGTAGACGCAGCCGGCATCGAGCGGCTCGCCGATCGAGCGCAGTTCGTCGCCGGTGGAGAAGAAGGCCACGCGCAGGCGCCGGCGCACGCGCACCTCGGCCACGCCCAGCGAGGCCAGCAGGCCCAGGTCGGCGGGCTGCACCACGCGCCCGGCCTGCAGCGCGGCCTGGCCGCGCGCCAGGTCTTCGCCGCGCAGGCGGCGGTTGTCGCCGGTGCGCACGCAGTCGGCGGCAAAGCGGATACGCGCACCGTCAGCCAGGGCCTCGACGAATTCCTGCGGCACCACGGTGTCGCAGCCTGCGGGCATTACCGCGCCGGTCATGATGCGCACCGCCTGCACCGCAGTGGGGGCGAGCTCGCCCGCGCCGCCGGCGAAGGCGGTGCCGATCACTTCCAGTTCGACCGTGTCCGTCTGCGCGGCGGCGAGCGCCTCGCCCCGGAAGGCGTAGCCGTCCATGGCCGAGTTGTCATGCGCCGGCACGTCGATGGGCGAGACGATATCCTCGGCCAGCACGCGGTCCAGCGCGCTGCGGATCGGCACCTGTTCGACGCCGAGTACCGGCTCCACCACCTCGCCGATGATGCGGTTGGCCTGGTCCACTGGCAGGGCGGTGGGGTCGTAGTCGGAAAGGCAGGAGATGACGGATTGCAGGGAGGGCATGGTGGCTCGGCGGCGGTTTAGCGGCTTTCGTGCGTACGCAGTTCGTCCAGGGTGTTGATATTGGCAAAGGCCGCGGCGTCTTCGAACAGCACTTCGGCCAGCCGGTGCGAGGCGGCCCAGGTCTCGATCTTGCGGCCGCCGCCGAAAAGATAAGCCACCAGGCTGTCGAGCGCACTGACCGGCATCAGGCAGAACACGGGTTGGGTCTGGCGCCGGCCGTCTTCATCCAGCGTCACCGGGATCGCCAGTTCCGCGCCTTCGGCCTCGAGCGCCTGTGCCAGCCGCGCCACCAGGTCGGTCGGCAGGAAGGGCGAGTCGCACGGCGCGGTCACCATCCACGGCGTCGGGCACTGTTCCAGTCCGGCCAGCATGCCGGCCAGCGGGCCGGCGAAGTCGGGCACCGAGTCGGTGTAGACCGGCACGCCGAACGATTCATAGGCGGCCAGGTTGCGGTTGGCATTGATCATCAGCCCGCCGACCTGCGGCGTGAGCCGCATCATCGTGTGCATCGCCATCGGCGTGCCGCGCAGCGGCTGCAGTCCCTTGTCGGTGCCGCCCATGCGGCTGCCCCTGCCGCCTGCGAGGATCAGGCCGGTGATGTCGTCGCGTGCAATCATGAAGGAGGGTAGGGTCTGGCGGCGGGATCAGCCGCCGATGTAGGACATCTCGATCTTGCGCTCGGCGCGGGCCTGGCGCACGGCCGGATTGCCGCGCTGCTCGGAATAGTTGTCGGTGCGGGCCTGCCATACCTGGGCGATCGCGTTGGAGATCTCCAGGTCGCTGTAGCCGCCGCGCAGCAAGGCGCGCAGGTCATAGCCCTCGGTCGCGAACAGGCACAGGTAGAGCCGGCCTTCGGTGGACAGGCGGATGCGGCTGCAGTCGCCGCAAAAGGCGTGGGTGACGCTGGAGATCACGCCGATCTCGCCGCTGCCGTCGCGGTAGCGCCAGCGCTCGGCGGTCTCGCCGGAATAGTTGGCCTGCATCGGCTCGAGCGGGAATTCGGCATCGATGCGGCGCACCACCTCGGCCGAGGGCAGCACCTCGTCCATCTGCCAGTGGTTGCTGGCGCCTACGTCCATGAATTCGATAAAGCGCACGATGATGCCGCTGTGGCGGAAGTGGCGCGCCATCGGCACGATTTCCTGATCGTTGGTGCCGCGCTTGACCACCATGTTGACCTTGATCGGCGCCAGCCCGACCGCCTGCGCGGTCTCGATGCCATGCAGCACGTCGGCGACGGCGAAGTCGACATCGTTCATGCGGCGGAAGATGGCGTCGTCGACCGCGTCGAGGCTGACGCTGACGCGGGTCAGGCCGGCATCGCGCAGGGCGCGGGCCTTGCGTGCCAGCAGCGAGGCATTGGTGGTCAGCGTCAGGTCCAGCGGCTTGCCCGAGACGGTCTCGATCTTCGCCAGCATCTCGACCAGGTGCTCGATGTTCTTGCGTAGCAGCGGCTCGCCGCCGGTCAGGCGGATCTTCTCCACGCCCTGGCCAACGAACAGGCGGGCGGTGCGCTCGATTTCCTCGAAGCTCAGCAGTTCGGAGTGCGGCAGGAAGGTGTAGTCCTTGTCGAAGACTTCCTTCGGCATGCAGTAGACGCAGCGGAAATTGCAGCGGTCCGTCACCGAGATGCGCAGGTCATGCAGCGGCCGGCCGCGGGTGTCGGCCACCAGGCCGGTGGGCGCAACCAGCTTGCCGGGAATGCTGGGCGTCATCGAACGGTAGCGATGATCGCGCAGGTCGAAAATCGGAATGACGGATTCGGTCATGGCCTGTGGGTGGGCGCTGCTTCCGGGGAGCGGCGCTGCGGGGCAGGGCGCCCGGGGGGCGGATGCATTCTGCTGCCATTCTAGCTGAGGCGGGGGTTGGGCATCCGTATTCCCTTGATGCCGGTATCAGGGGAGGGAATGGCGCGGGCATGAAAAAAGGGACGGCCAGGCCGTCCCTTGGTTTGCAGCTGCTAGCAGAGTGACCCCGCCGCCGGTTTGGTTTGCTTCCCTCTCCCCCTGAGGGGAGAGGGAGAACACCTTGCTTAGGCTAGCCCGGGCGGCTTGGGAGCACCCAAAACCGCGCTCCCCTTCGGGGTCGGGGGCGCTTACTGCTGCGACATCTCCACCTCGCGGCCACCGGTCTCGACCAGGATCATCGGACCTTGCGGCAACGGCGGCAGCGGCTTGCGCTCGCGCGGCACGCGCGGGGCGGGTGCGACGCGGGCAGCAGCTTCCTGGGCCGAGCGCAGCTTGTCGCTGTCGGTATGGACCCACTGCAGGCCGACGGAGGCGAGCATCGGCTCGAGGCTTTCCATCGCTGCCGGGGCGGCGGCCACGGCTGGAGCGGCCGGTGCTGCAGCAACCACCGGGGCGGCCGGTGCGAATGCCACGGCGGGCTCGGCTGCCGGTGCCGGCGTGACCACCGGCTCGGCAACTTCCGCCACGGCCGGGGCGGTCTCGACGGCGGCGCTCACGACCGGCTCGACCGCGGCTTCGGCAGCGATGGCTTCCGTCACGGCGGCGGCGGTCACCGGGGCAGCCTGCTCGGCCGCGGGTGCTGCCACCGGTGCAGTCTCAGCTGCTGGCGCCGGCGTCACCCCCTCCGGCACGGCGATGCGGATCGCTTCGACGGCTTCGGCGGCGGCAGCGACGGCCACCGCAGCTTGCGGTGCGGGTTCGGCTTGCGGGACAGCCTGGGGAGCTGCCTCGGCGGTCACCGGGGCGGCGCCTTCAGCAGCTTCCTGGGCGAATTCGCCTTCGCCCTCGCCTTCGCCTTCGCCTTCGCCTTCGCCTTGCTTACCTTGCGCCGTCTCGTCGCGTTCGCGGCGATAGCGGTTGCGGCCACGGCGGTTGCGGCGGCGGCGCTCTTCACCTTCCGCGGCGGTCTCGGCCACGCCCTCGGCGCCTTCCAGCAGTTCGGCACGGCCGGCCTGCGACTCTTCCGCGAAGGCCTGCGGCAGCACGCCCAGTGCCTGGGCGGCGGCTACGGCTTCCGGCTGCGGCGCTTCGCCGGCTTCGGCTTCACGCAGGTCGCTGCGCTCGCGCTGGCGGTCACGCTGGCGCTCGCGGCGCTCCTGGCTGCGCTCGCGGCGGCCTTCCTGGCGGGCTTCGGCGCGTTCGCCCTGGCCACGCTCGGCCTGCGCTGCTTCGCCCAAGCGGGCCACGGCCGGGGTGGCCTGGCCTTCACCTTGCTGGCGCGGCTGGCGGCCCTGGCGTTCGCCACGGGTCTCGCGTTGCTCGCCACGTTCACCACCCTGGCGCTCGGCACGTTCCGCGCGCTCGCCGCGCTGGCCGCGGGGCTGGCGCTCGCCACGTTCCCCGCGCTCACCACGTTCGGTCCGCTCGCCGCGCTCGGCACGCTCACCGCGCTCGGCACGCTCACCGCGTTCGCCGCGCTCACCACGCTGGCCACGGCCTTCGCCACGCGGGCCGCGCTCGCGGCGGCCTTCGGCGCCGCGGGTTTCTGCGGCTGCCGCCGGCTTGGCGGGTTCCACCACCGGCGGGGTCGCCGGACGGGCGCCGAACAGGCCCTTCAGCCAGGCGATAAAGCCGCCGCTGACCACCGGCTGGGTGGCCGGCACGGGCGGGGCGGCCGGGGTTTCCGGCTTGGGCGCGCGCTCGGGGCGCGGCACCGATACCGGCGCCGGCTGTTCCGGGGTGATGCCCTTGACCGCGGCTTCCTGGCGCGGCTTGGCTTCTTCCTTGCGGCGGCTGCTGTAGCTGGTGTCGGCTTCCAGTTCCTTGGCGGCAGCCTCGGCCATGCGGTAGCTGGCGGTGCTCTCTTCCAGGCGCGGATCGTCGTGGCGCAGGCGCTCCAGCTTGTAGTGCGGCGTTTCCAGGTGCTTGTTGGGGATCAGCAGCACATTGACCTTGAAGCGCAGCTCGATCAGGTTGATTTCCTGGCGCTTCTCGTTCAGCAGGAAGGCGGCGACCTCCACCGGCACCTGGCAGTGGATGGCGGCGGTGTTTTCCTTCATCGCCTCTTCCTGAATGATGCGCAGCACCTGCAGGGCGGAAGATTCGGTATCGCGGATATGACCGGTGCCGTTGCAGCGCGGGCAAGTGATGTGCGAGCCCTCCGACAGCGACGGGCGCAGGCGCTGGCGCGACAGCTCCATCAGGCCGAAGCGGCTGATCTTGCCCATCTGCACGCGCGCGCGGTCGTGGCGCAGCGCGTCCTTCAGGCGCGTTTCCACGTCCTTCTGGGCCTTGCCCGACTCCATGTCGATAAAGTCGATCACGATCAGGCCGCCCAGGTCGCGCAGGCGCAGCTGGCGGGCGATCTCGTCGGCGGCCTCGAGGTTGGTGCGCAGCGCGGTTTCCTCGATGTCGGCGCCCTTGGTGGCGCGGGCCGAGTTCACGTCCACGGAGACCAGCGCCTCGGTGTGGTCGATCACGATGGCGCCGCCCGAGGGCAGCATCACCATGCGCGAATAGGCCGACTCGATCTGGTGTTCGATCTGGAAGCGCGAGAAGAGCGGCACGTCGTCCCGGTACTTCTTCACGCGGTTCATGTTGTCAGGCATCACCACGCTCATGAAGGCGCGGGCCTGTTCGTAGATCTCGTCGGTGTCGATCAGGATCTCGCCGATATCCGGCTGGAAGTAGTCGCGGATGGCGCGGATGACCAGGCTCGATTCCAGGTAGATCAGCAGCGGGGCCTTATTGTCGCCGGCGGCGCCGTCGATGGCCTTCCACAGTTGCAGCAGGTAGTTCAGGTCCCACTGCAGTTCCTCGGCCGAGCGGCCGATGCCGGCGGTACGGGCGATGATGCTCATGCCATCGGGCACGGTCAGCTGCGCCATGGTCTCGCGCAGTTCCTGGCGGTCCTCGCCCTCGATGCGGCGCGACACGCCGCCGCCGCGCGGGTTGTTGGGCATCAGCACCAGGTAGCGGCCGGCCAGCGAGATAAAGGTGGTCAGCGCCGCGCCCTTGTTGCCGCGCTCTTCCTTCTCGACCTGGACGATCAGTTCCTGGCCTTCATGCAGGGCATCCTGGATGCGCGCGTTGCGCACGTCAATGCCTTCCTTGAAGAAGGCGCGGGCCACTTCCTTGAACGGCAGGAAGCCGTGGCGCTCTTCGCCGTAGTTGACGAAGCAGGCTTCCAGCGACGGCTCGATGCGGGTGATGACACCCTTGTAGATGTTGCCCTTGCGCTGTTCGCGCCCGGCAGTCTCGATGTCGATATCGATCAGTTTCTGACCGTCGACGATGGCGACGCGCAATTCCTCCTGTTGCGTCGCGTTGAACAGCATGCGTTTCATCGCAATACCTCACTCCAGTGTCGCGGGTGGCACCGTCTGGGCGGTGTCCGCGGCGATCCCATGGAGCACGCGAGGGAGCGAGCGAGGCGCGAGAATTGCCGGAAAGCGCCGCTTCGCGAGAAATGCGGGCGGCTGGGCGCGGGTGAAAGAGAGGCGATGACGTCGGGGTAACGTCCGCGGGGCAGGAGAGAACGCCGGTGGCTGCTCTTGCGCAGACATCCGGCGCGTTCCCGTGCCGGAGGCGATGCGGTACGCCGGCGCAACCGGCGTCGACGGCATCGCGGCCGGCCGCGGAAGGCCTAGACGCGTCAAAGAGCAAGTTTTTCGGACTCGGCATAGCCGCCGTTGCAGCCTGACATCTCCTGGCGGGCGCACCTACTACTTCTTGGAGTTCTGCGACCGGGCGCCAATATTTCCAGTCAGGCGGCAGGCAAGCCTGCCGGCCGGCACCGTTTCCCGGTGCGGGCGGGACTTCTCTCACCGAAGCGGATGCCGGCAGGGGCATCCGCCTTTAAATTCTGTTTTACCTGAACACTCTGTTCCCACGTCACCGCCTGCCGCGCCGAAGCCTCCTATGGGCGGCTTCCTGCGTGCCGGCGGCACCGTGCGTGCTGCTTTTACTGCCATTTGCCCGTCTGGCGCTCGCGGATCACGCGAAGCGGGACAAAGAACCGGGGAGACGGGCGGGGTTGGCGGTGACCCCAAGTGTAGAATGCGATAAATCGCTTACACAGGTCTTGCGCTGCCGGCCCCAGGCCGGGACAGCGAGGAAATTATATTGAAAATGAATGAGTTACGCCATCAAATTGAAAAGGTTGCCGAGGCCGCACCGGCAAGCCCACAGGTGGCGTATGTCACGATTGACGAAGGCTCCGAAGGCCAGCGCATCGACAACTTCCTGCTGAAGGTGGCCAAGGGGGTGCCCAAGAGCCATATCTACCGGGTGCTGCGTTCGGGTGAAGTTCGCGTCAATAAGGGGCGGATCGATGCGACTTATCGGCTGCAATCGGGCGATGTCGTGCGCATCCCGCCGATGCGGGTGGCGGCATCCGCACAATCCGACAAGTCCCATGTCCCCGCCAGCGAATTCCCGGTGCTGTTCGAGGACACCCACCTGCTGGTGGTCAACAAGCCTGCGGGCGTAGCCGTACACGGGGGCTCGGGTGTTGCTTTCGGTGTGATCGAGCAGTTGCGCCAGGCCCGGCCACAGGCCAAGTTCCTGGAACTGGTGCACCGGCTCGACCGCGAGACCTCCGGCATCCTGGTGCTTGCCAAGAAGCGTTCGGCGCTGGTCCACCTGCACGAACAGATTCGCGGCAACGCCATGGACAAGCGCTACTACGCCTGTGTCGCCGGCGAATTCCAGAACGCGCGCCAGCATGTGAAGCTGCCTCTATATAAATACAGCACGCCCGACGGCGAGCGGCGCGTGCGCGTCCAGGCCGACGGCCTCGCCTCCCACACGGTCTTTAACCGCGTGGAGGCATTCCCGGGCTTCACGCTGCTTGAAGCGGAACTGAAGACCGGCCGCACCCACCAGATCCGGGTGCACCTGGCGCACTCGGGATTCCCAATCGTCGGCGACGAGAAATACGGAGACTTCTCCCTGAACAAGTCGCTCGCGCGTTCCGGGGCGAACCCGGGCATCAAGCGGATGTTCCTGCACGCCCACCGGCTGGTCTTTATTCATCCGGCCACGGGCGAGCCACTGGCCGTGGAAGCGCCGCTGCCCGACGAATGCGTCGGATTCCTGCAACAATTGCGTCATCTGCACGCCCCGGAGTAGGGTAGTGCATGAAACATCACAAGGATTACCATGGCCAGGCAACAGTTTGACCTGATCGTTTTCGACTGGGACGGGACGCTGATGGATTCGACCCCGACCATCGCCAAGTGCATCCAGCTTGCCAGCCGCGACCTGGGCCTGCCCGTGCCTGACGACAGGGCGGCCAGCCACGTCATCGGGCTCGGCCTGAAGGACGCGCTGTCATATGCCGTGCCAACGCTCGACCCGGCCGACTACCCCCGCCTGGCCGAACGCTACCGCTACCACTTCCTGACCCGTGACGCCGACCTGGTGCTGTTCGATGGCGTGCGTGAAATGCTCGAGACCCTGCGCGGCGAGCACTATTTCCTGGGCGTGGCCACCGGCAAGACCCGGGTCGGCCTGCAGCGCGCGCTGGCCACCAGCGGCCTGACCCGGCTGTTCGACGCCACGCGCTGCGCTGACGAGACCTTCTCCAAGCCGCACCCGGCCATGCTGCAGGAACTGGCCCGCGAACTGGGCCAGGACATGGAGCGCACGGTGATGGTCGGCGACACCACCCATGACCTGCAGATGGCGGCCAATGCCGGCGCGGCAGGCATTGGTGTCTGCTACGGCGCACATCCCGGCGATTCGCTGCGGGCGATGGCGCCGGTGCACTGCGCCACCTCGATCGCCGACCTGACCGACTGGCTGCTGGCCCATGCCTGAAGCGGCATCCGGCCAGGCGCCGGTGCGGCTGTGCGCCGCCGGGGAACTCGAGGAAGGCGGCCTCGGCGTGCGCTTTTCGGTGGCGCTGGAGAGCCGCGAGATCGGCGCCTTCGTGGTGCGCTTCGACGGCGCCGTGCATGGCTACCTGAACCAGTGCGCGCATGTGCCGATGGAGCTGGACTGGCAGGAAGGCCGGTTCTTCGATGCCTCGGGCCTATACTTGATGTGCGCCACTCATGGCGCGGTCTATGCGCCGGATAGCGGCGAGTGCGTTGGCGGGCCCTGCCGCGGCGCGTCGCTGGCCAAGCTGCGCATCGAAGAGCGCGACGGCCAGGTCTATTGGGTGCCCGAGGCCCCGTTCCGGATCGCACAGACGATGCCTGACTGACGGCCAGCCAGGCCCACCGCGTATTTCCAAGCCTTTCCACGAGCGATTTGCATGACAGAACAACAGAAACCGCCTTTTGGCGAATCGGGTGAATCGGGTCAGCCGGACGAGCGCAAGGCGGCGGGCGAGGGCGCCCCGGGCAGCGATTCGCAGCCGCCGGGATCCGAGCGCCTGGTTACCGCACCGCACGCGGACTACCCGTTGGAAAAGGAGTTGCGCGCCGGCGACGACGCCGCGCGGCGTGAAGCAGGCGAGCGCAAGGCGCGCCTGGCCGGTGACACCGCCGGCGGCCCCGTGGGCGGCTCGGGCTGGGAACGCGATTTGCTCGAAAAGGTGCTGACCGCATCGCTGCGCGAGCAGCGCGCGGCGCGCCGCTGGCGCATCTTCTTCCGCCTGGTTGGGCTGGCGCTGCTGGCGCTGATCTTTATTGCGCTGTTCGACTTCAAAGGCGACGGCATCAGCACTTCCGGCCGCCATACCGCGATGGTCACGCTCGAAGGCGAGATCGCCGCGGGCACGCCGGCCAGCGCCGAATCGATCAACGCCTCGCTGCAGGCGGCGTTCGCCGACACCAACGCGGCCGGGGTGATCCTCAAGATCAACTCGCCAGGCGGCTCGCCGGTGCAGGCCGGCATCATTAACGATGAGATCCACCGGCTGCGTGAGCTCTATCCGTCCAAGCCGTTCTATGTGGTGGTGGAGGAGATCTGCGCCTCGGGTGGCTATTACGTGGCCGCGTCGGCCGACAAGATCTATGTCGACAAGGCCAGCATCGTCGGTTCGATCGGGGTGCTGATGGACGGCTTCGGCTTTACCGGGCTGATGGACAAGCTCGGCGTGGAGCGCCGGCTGTACACCTCGGGCGCCAACAAGGGCATGCTCGACCCGTTCTCGCCGCAGGTGCCCCGGCAAAAGGCCTATGCCGAGACGATGCTCAAGGAAATCCACCAGCAGTTCATCGACGTGGTGAAGGAAGGTCGCGGCGACCGGCTCAAGAACGATCCGGAGCTGTTCTCGGGCCTGTTCTGGTCGGGCGAGCGCAGCATTGAACTGGGCCTGGCCGACGGCCTGGGCACCGCCGATTCCGTTGCGCGCGACGTGCTCAAGGCCGAGGACATTGTCGACTACACGGTCAAGGAGAACATCGCCGAACGCGTCGCCAAGCGATTTGGCGCGGCCGTGGGCACCGCGGCGATGAAGACCATGCTGTGGAGCACGCGCATGCAGGGCATGCACTGAGCTTTGCGGCAGGTCAGGCGTCTACAACGAGGGGGCTCGCGGCCCCCTCGTTGTCTTGCTACACCGCCAGCATTGAGAAAATCGCCGGTCGCTTGTGCAACTCGAGCCGGTCAGGCCGCCAGTCCGACAGCGGCAGCGTGACGATGGTCTCGCCCGGCAGCGTCAGGTCCACTGCCACCGACAGCAGCGTGGTCCCCGCGCAGTGCTGGCGCATGGCGTCGAGCAGCGCCGCGTTGCGGTAGGGCGTTTCAATGAAGACCTGCGTCTGGCTGGCCTTGCGCGAACGCTGCTCCAGCTCGCGCAGCCGCTGCGCGCGCTCGCCGGCATCGACCGGCAGGTAGCCGTTGAAGGCAAAGCTCTGGCCGTTCAGGCCCGAGCCCATCACCGCCAGCAGGATCGAGCTGGGCCCGACCAGCGGGCGCACGCGGATGCGGCGCCCATGCGCCAGCCGCACCAGCTCCGCGCCGGGGTCGGCCACGGCGGGCACGCCGGCCTCGGACAGCAGACCGCCGTCGCGCCCGGCTGCGATCGGGGCGAGCAGGTCGGCCAGCGCATCGGCGCGCGTGTTGACGTTCAGCTCGCGAATCTCGATCTGCTGGATCGGACGCGCCAGCGGCGTGGTTTCGGCCAGCTTCTTCAGGAAGGCGCGCGCGGTCTTGGCGTTCTCGGCGACGAGGTAGTCGAGCCCGGCCGCGATATGCTGCACGCCGGCCGGGATCACGTCAGCCAGCGGATCGGCTTCGTCGCGCTTGCCGAGGGTATTGGGGATCAGATAGAGGATGCCGCTCATGGTTGGCTCGCCCGTCTTATATAGATAGCAGCGGGTAACCGGCCTGGCGCAGCATGCCGGTCAGTGCGATCAGCGGCAGGCCGACCAGCGCGGTGGGATCGTCCGACTCGACGCGTTCGAGCAGCGTGATGCCCAGGCCCTCGGACTTCGCGCTGCCGGCGACGTCATAGGGGCGCTCCAGCTGCAGGTAAGTCTCGATTTCGGCATCGGTCAGCTCGCGCATGGTGACGCGGGTCTGCACGTCAGCGAGCTGCGCGGCCCCGGTGCGCGCGTCCAGCAGGCACAGCGCCGAGTGGAAGGTGGCGGTGCGCCCGCGCATGCGGCGCAACTGCGCCACGGCCATGGCATGGGTGCCGGGCTTGCCCATCTGCTCGCCGTCCAGCGTCAGCACCTGGTCCGAGCCGATCACCAGCGCGCCGGGATGGCGTACGGCGATGGCTTCGGCCTTGCGCTGCGACAGCCGCAGCGCGGTTGCCTCGGGGGCTTCGCCGGCCAGCGGCGTTTCGTCGATGTCGGGCACGGCCACTTCGAACGGAATGCGCAACCGCGCCAGCAGCTCGCGCCGGTAGGGCGAGCCGGAACCAAGGATCAGCTTGGGACGGGAGTCTGAAGACATAAGTGATTGAAACGAAACAAGAAGACGTGTGGCCAATGGAGCAAGACCTTTGACCTCGAAAAGGTTTGCGTCGTATAATCGCGCGTTTTGCCGCATCCGCACCCGGGCGCTGTGCCGCCAATGTGCGCGGCCCGTAGTCCCGCAGGCGTGGATTGTGGCGAACCAGTCATTGGATTGCGACCGGAGCCACGCACATGACCCAGCCGACCCAGCCTGTTGACTTGCGCGCGCTCGATCTCTTCGCGTTTTGCCGGAAGGGTGAAAGCCTGGCCGGCAACGTGGCGGTGCGGGATTTGCCGCGCATCTTAGCCGAGACGGCTGCGCAAGCGCCAGCCTCGGCACCCGATGAGACGTTTGCCTTTGCGGCCACCGGCTTCGTGCGCGAAGAGGCGGCCGAGCCCGGCGCCCCGGTGGCGCAGCGGCTGTTCCTCGACGTGACCGTGCAGGGCCGGGTCTGGCTGGAATGCCAGCGCTGCCTGGACCCGTATGCCGAGTCGATCGACACGGCCACGCGTTTCGAGGTGGCGGAAAGCGACGAAGCGGCCGACGCAGCGCCGATGGACGACGATGAAGTCGACGTGATCGCCGGCTCGAAGCGTTTCTCGATGCTGGACCTGATTGAAGATGAAGTGCTGCTGGCGCTGCCGGTGGCACCCAAGCATGACGTCTGTCCGACGGTACACGAAAGCCTCGTGACCGGCTCGGACGGCGAGGCGCAGCCCGAGGCTGAGCCTGAGGAAGAAAAGCGGCCCTCGCCCTTTGCGGCGCTGGCCGGCCTGAAGAACAAGCACTGACGCCGGTCGCGGCCGAGGGCAAGCTCTTGAGGTGTCGTTGCAGCATCCGGCCGGGCCCCGGCTACGCCTTGGGCGGGATGCGTGTGTTAATATTGAAAAATTCTCGAAGGAGTCATCATGGCTGTTCAACAGAACAAGAAGTCGCCGTCCAAGCGCGGCATGCACCGTTCGCACGATCACCTGTCGGCAGCGCCGCTGGCAGTTGAGCCGACCACCGGCGAAACCCACCTGCGTCACCACGTGAGCCCGAACGGCTACTATCGTGGCCGCAAGGTCATCAAGACCAAGAACGACTGATAGCTTCGTTCGGCGTGACATTGCGTCTCGCTAGCGCATGCCTGTAGGTCGGACAAAAAACGGTCAGACACAAAAAAGCGGCAAGATCGTTGCCGCTTTTTTGTTGGGCGCTCGGGATTCCCGCCGGGCGTGGCGCGCGCTGCTGCGCTATCCGTACCAGGAACAATGACGATCAAAATCGCTATCGACTGCATGGGCGGCGATCACGGCGTGGCCGTGACGGTGCCTGCGGCGATCAGTTTTCTCTCCCGCCATGACGATGCCGAGATGGTGTTGGTCGGCTTGCCGGATGCCATCCGGGCGCAGCTGAAAAAGCTGCACGCGCTGGACCACCCGCGCGTGAGCATCGTCGAAGCCACCGAAGTCATCACCATGGATGACCCGGTCGAGGTGGCGCTGCGCAAGAAGAAGGACTCTTCCATGCGTGTCGCCGTTACCCAGGTCAAGGAAGGCCAGGCCGGCGCATGCATCTCCGCCGGCAATACCGGCGCGCTGATGGCGGTGTCGCGCTATGTGCTGAAGACCCTCGAAGGCATCGAGCGGCCGGCCATCGCCACCACCATCCCGAACCAGCAAGGCTGGGGCACCACGGTGCTGGACCTGGGCGCCAATGCCGACTGCGAACCCGAGCACCTGCTGCAGTTCGCCCGCATGGCCGAAGCCATGGTCGCGGTGGTGGACCACAAGGACCACCCCACGGTGGGCCTGCTGAACATCGGCGAGGAAGTCATCAAGGGCAACGAGGTGGTCAAGCGCGCGGGCGAACTGCTGCGCGCCTCGGAGCTGAACTTCTACGGCAACGTGGAAGGCAACGACATCTTCAAGGGCACCACCGACATCGTGGTCTGCGACGGCTTTGTCGGCAACGTGGCACTCAAGAGCACCGAGGGCCTGGCCAAGATGATCGGCAGCATGATCAAGGAAGAATTCACCCGCTCGTGGTTCACCAAGCTGCTCGCGGCCGTGGCCATGCCGGTGCTGTCGCGGCTGGCCAAGCGGCTCGACCCGGCGCGCTACAACGGCGCGTCGCTGCTGGGGCTGCGCGGGCTGGTGATCAAGAGCCACGGTTCGGCCGATGCCCATTCTTTTGAGTGGGCTATCAAACGCGGGTATGATGCCGCCAAGAATGGCGTGATTCCCCGTATCGCACGGGCCTTCGCCGACAAATCCAGCGCCAACGGCGCTGCACAGTCCGCCCCGGAGACAGAGGCGCCGAGCACGCATCCCAGCCCCCACGTCGCCTGAGCGCCACGCGCCGGCCGCCGCGGTTTGTAGCGGGCGCCCCGCGGGATATACGATCCGACACTACATGACCAAGTACGCAAAAATCATCGGTACCGGGAGCTACCTGCCTCCGCGGCGCGTGACCAACCATGATCTGGCGGCGCAGCTAGCCGAGAAGGGCATCGAGACCAGCGACGAGTGGATTGTCTCGCGCAGCGGCATCTCGGCGCGCCACTGGGCCGATCCCGACGTGACCAGCAGTGATCTTGCGGTCAAGGCTGCCGAACAGGCCATCGAGGCCGCCGGCATCGACCGCCAGAGCATCGACCTGATCATCGTCGCCACGTCCACGCCGGACTTCGTGTTCCCCAGCACCGCCTGCATCGTGCAGGACAAGCTGGGCATCACCAATCACTGCGCGGCGTTCGACCTGCAGGCGGTGTGCTCGGGCTTCGTCTACGCGCTGGCCACGGCCGACAAGTTCATCCGCAGCGGCTCGCACCGCAACGTGCTGGTGATCGGCACCGAGGTGTTCTCGCGCATCCTGGACTTCAACGACCGCACCACCTGCGTGCTGTTCGGCGATGGGGCCGGCGCGGTGGTGCTGAGCGCTTCCGAGGAGCCGGGCATCCTGTCGAGCGCGATGCACTCGGACGGCAGCCACGTCGACATCCTGTGCGTGCCGGGCAACGTCTCGGGCGGCAACATCACCGGCAACGCTTTCCTGCGCATGGATGGCCAGGCCGTGTTCAAGCTTGCCGTCACCGTGCTCGACAAGGTCGCGCGCGAGGCCCTGGAGGCCGCGGCCATGTCGTCGGAACAGGTCGACTGGCTGATCCCGCACCAGGCCAATATCCGCATCATGCAGGGCACGGCGAAGAAGCTCGGCCTGCCTGCCGAGCGCATGGTCGCCACCGTGCACGAGCACGGCAACACCTCGGCCGCGTCGATCCCGCTGGCGCTGGACGTCGCGGTGCGCGACGGCCGCATCCGCCCGGGCCAGACCGTGCTGATGGAAGGCGTCGGCGGTGGCTTCACCTGGGGTGCGGTGCTGCTGCGCATGTAATATGCGGCCGGCGCCATGGCATGCCGGGCTGCGGCCCGGCACGCGCGAGATCTCGCGGCGCTGGCTACCGATTCTTATTAGGGTTCCAATCCGATGAAATTCGCTTTCGTATTTCCCGGCCAGGGTTCGCAGTCGGTCGGCATGCTCAATGCCTTTGCGGATAACGCCGTGGTGCGCGCCACCGTGGAAGAAGCCTCGGCCGCACTCGGCCAGGACCTCGGCCGCCTGATCGCCGAAGGCCCTGCCGAAGAACTGAACCTGACCACCAACACGCAGCCGGTGATGCTGACCGCCGCCGTGGCGGTCTATCGCGCCTGGCTGGATGCCGGCGGCCCGGCACCGGCACTGGTTGCCGGCCACAGCCTGGGCGAGTACTCGGCGCTGGTAGCCGCGGGCGTGATCCCGTTCGCCGAGGCGGTGCCGCTGGTGCGCTTCCGCGCGCAGGCGATGCAGGAGGCCGTGCCGGTGGGCGAGGGCGGCATGGCCGCGATCCTGGGCCTGTCCGACGACGACGTGCGCGCCGCTTGCACCGAAGCGTCGGCTACGGGCGTGGTCGAGGCCGTCAACTTCAACGCACCGTCGCAGGTGGTGATCGCCGGCCACAAGGGCGCGGTCGAGAAGGCCTGCGAGATCGCCAAGGCCAAGGGCGCCAAGCGCGCGCTGCCGCTGCCGGTGTCCGCGCCGTTCCACTCTTCGCTGCTCAAGCCCGCCTCGGATCGCCTGCGCGAGCGCATGGCCGGGCTGGCGTTCGCGGCGCCGTCGATTCCGCTGGTGAACAACGTCGACGTGGCCATCGTCAACGAGCCGGACGCGATCAAGGACGCGCTGGTGCGCCAGGCCGCGGCGCCGGTGCGCTGGGTCGAGTGCGTGCAGAAGATGGCCGCCGAGGGCGTCACGCACGTGATCGAGTGCGGCCCTGGCAAGGTGCTGGCCGGCATGACCAAGCGCATCGACGGCAACCTGACCGGCGGCGCGGTCTTCGATCCGGCCTCGCTGCAAGACACGCTGGCACTGCTGAAGTCAGCGTAAGGACGAAAGGACACTCCGCATGACCAAACTTCTCGAAAACCAGGTTGCGCTGGTGACCGGCGCCTCGCGCGGCATCGGCCGTGCCATTGCGCTGGAACTGGCCCGCCAGGGCGCCACCGTGATCGGCACCGCCACCAGCGAAGCCGGCGCGGCCGGCATCACCGATTACCTCGGCACCGAAGGCCTGAAAGGCAAGGGTGCCGTGCTGAACGTCAATGACGCGGCCGCTTGCGACGCGCTCATCGACGAGATCGTCAAGACGCATGGCGGCATCGGCGTACTGGTCAACAATGCCGGCATCACGCAGGACCAGCTGGCAATGCGCATGAAGGACGAGGACTGGCTGGCGGTCATCCAGACCAACCTGACCTCGGTGTTCCGCCTCTCGCGCGCGGTGCTGCGCCCGATGATGAAGGCGCGCCAGGGCCGTATCATCAACATCACCTCGGTGGTGGGCTCGGTCGGCAACCCCGGCCAGATGAACTACTCGGCCGCCAAGGCCGGCGTGGCGGGCATGACCCGTTCGCTGGCCGCGGAAATCGGCAGCCGTAGCGTGACCGTGAATTGCGTCGCGCCGGGCTTTATCGACACCGACATGACCAAGGCACTGTCCGAAGAGCAGCATGCTTCGCTCAAGGCGCAGATTCCGCTGGGGCGCCTGGGCCAGCCGGAAGATATCGCCAATGCGGTGGCCTTCCTGGCCGGCCCGCAGGCCGCGTACATCACCGGCACCACACTGCATGTAAACGGCGGGATGTACATGAATTAATGGGTTTTTGGGTGGCAGAATTCGGGGAAAAAGCCGGAAGAAGCCACCTGAAGTCGTAGTTTTCCGAACCAAACGGGCGCAATTCTTGCAAAGCTTGGCAGGCGGCATTTCTGTCGCCCCAAACCTGCTAAAATGCGGCCACTTTTTGTCGAACTTCCCTGGAGGGTTACATGGACAATATCGAACAACGCGTCAAGAAAATCGTGGCAGAACAGCTTGGCGTGGCCGAGGCAGACATCAAGAACGAATCCTCGTTCGTGAACGATCTCGGTGCGGACTCGCTGGACACGGTTGAACTCGTGATGGCGTTGGAAGATGAATTCGGCATGGAAATTCCCGATGAGGAAGCCGAGAAGATCACGACCGTGCAACAGGCTATCGACTACGCCACCGCGCACGTCAAGGCCTAAGCCGTCGTCTCTGAATTCCGAGCCACAGAAGGCAGGTGGGCGGGCCGTCGCGGCCTCGCCTGCTGTTTTCTGTGGCTTTCGTCTGTTCGAAGAAGCAGAATGGAACGTGCCATATGGTGCGAGCCTCAGCGCGGCCAGCCGTCCGGGCCGCAGGCTGATCCAACGTTCCGCTCCCGCTTCATACACCCGTAGGAAAACATAGTGAGCCGTCGTCGCGTCGTCGTCACTGGGCTTGGCCTTGTGTCTCCGGTCGGAAACACGGTTGCCGAAGGTTGGGCCAACCTAGTAGCCGGCAAGTCCGGCATCGCCACCATCACCAAATTCGATCACTCCGCGCTTTCCGTGCACTTCGCCGGTGAAGTGAAGGGCTTCAATCCGGAGGACTACATCCCGGCCAAGGAAGCCCGCAATATGGATGCCTTCATCCATTTCGGCATCGCGGCGGGTACGCAGGCCCTGAAGGACAGCGGCCTGGAAGTGACTGAAGCCAACGCCGAGCGCATCGGCGTGCTGGTCGGTTCGGGCATCGGCGGCCTGCCGATGATCGAAGATACCCACGCCGTGCTGACCGAACGCGGTCCGCGCCGGATTTCGCCGTTCTTCGTGCCGGGCTCGATCATCAACATGATCTCCGGGCACCTGTCGATCATCCACGGCATCAAGGGCCCGAACCTGGCCGCGGTGACGGCCTGCACCACCGGCCTGCACAGCATCGGCCTGGCGGCGCGCTTGATCCAGGCCGGCGATGCCGACGCCATGCTGGCCGGCGGCGCCGAGTCGACCGTGTCGCCGCTGGGCATTGGCGGCTTTGCCGCGGCCCGTGCGCTGTCGACCCGCAACGACGATCCGGCTGCGGCCTCGCGTCCGTGGGACAAGGACCGCGATGGCTTCGTGCTGGGCGAGGGCGCCGGCGTGATGATGCTGGAAGAGTACGAGTCGGCCAAGGCGCGCGGCGCGCGCATCTATGCCGAGCTGATCGGCTTCGGCATGAGCGGCGACGCGTTCCACATGACCGCGCCCAACATGGACGGCCCGCGCCGCTGCATGGTCAATGCGCTGAAGGACGCCGGCATCAACGGCGATGAGGTGCATTACCTGAACGCCCATGGCACCTCCACGCCGCTGGGCGACAAGAACGAATCCGATGCGATCAAGGCCGCGTTCGGCGACCAGGCCTACAAGATGGTGGTGAACTCGACCAAGTCGATGACCGGCCATCTGTTAGGCGGCGCCGGCGGGCTGGAATCGATCTTCACCGTGCTGGCGCTGCACAACCAGGTAGCGCCGCCGACCATCAACATCGACAACCAGGATCCCGAGTGCGACCTGGACTACGTGGCCAACACGGCGCGTGACATGAAGATCGATGTGGCGGTGAAGAATAACTTCGGTTTCGGCGGCACCAACGGCACGCTTGTCTTCCGCCGCGTCTGACCCGTGGCTAAGGCGGGCCCTTCGCGGGCTGCGCCAGGGCAGGGTCCATCCGTTGCGGTGGGCCCTGTTCGTGTTTTGCGCTGGCGAAGTGGCGGCGCTCGGCCTGCTTGCGCTGGCGCTGGCCGATGCGGTCGCCGCCAGCCAGGCGGGCTTTCAATGGCTGCATGCCGCCATGGCGCTCGCACTCGTGCTGGCCAGCGCGGTGACAGCGCGGGCATGGCGGGGCTGGTGGCTTGCCTTGCGCTGGCGCTGTGTGGCCGTGCTGCCAGCCACCGACGGCAGGGGGCCGCTGCGGATCCGGCTGGAAGGGCCGGGCGGTGTCGGGCACGAGACCGTGGTCCGCGCCGGCTGGCACGCCGGTGGTGCTGCTGTCGTGCGTTTCGCTCCCGGCGCGCCCGGGATGCCGGGCGCCATCTTCCTTCCCTGGCAAGCTGCCTCGGCCGACATGGTGCGGCGGTTGCACCGCGCCGCCAGAGTTGCACTGCGGGTGCAACCAGAATCGCCGGGTGGGGAACGATTTTGTTAGCTTGCGGTCACAGGAGGCGCGGCTTCACCGGGCGAGTCCTGAATCGTAGGTAAAATACAACGTTTGTCGTGACGACCAAACCAAGAGATACACTGCAGGTGAGCCATACGTGAGCGAACGCGAAGCCGATCAGCTCCTAGTTGAACGCGTCCAGCAGGGCGATAAGCGGGCCTTTGAACTTCTGGTGACCAAATACCATCGGAAGATCATTCGCCTGATTTCGCGCCTGGTCAGGGACCCCGCCGAAGTCGAGGATGTGGCGCAGGATGCCTTTATCAAGGCATACCGTGCCTTGCCCCAGTTTCGCGGGGAGTCGGCCTTCTATACGTGGCTGTACCGGATCGCCGTCAACACGGCCAAGAATTATTTGGCCACCCAAGGCCGCCGCCCGGAAGCGTCCAGCGATATCGATGCAGAAGAGGCTGAAACTTTTGCGGACGGTGAGCAACTAAGGGATATCAATACGCCGGAGTCGATGCTTCACACGCGCCAGGTCGCCGAGACGGTGAACCGCGCGATGGAAGCACTACCGGAGGAATTGCGGACCGCCATCACGCTGCGCGAGATCGAGGGCCTCAGCTATGAGGAGATCGCCGAAGCGATGGGATGTCCGATCGGCACCGTACGCTCGCGCATCTTCCGTGCGCGCGAGGCGATTGCCGAGAGATTACGCCCGCTGCTGGGAACGGCAGAAGGCAAGCGGTGGTAGTTGAAGAAGAATGTCGTGCGGCCAGCGTTGCAGCCTATTCCTGCATCGATAAGCGACAGAAGTGACGGGATTATCGGTGTTCAATGGAATGTCTTGGGGTGGGAAATGGGTCAGGCTCATAAGCAGTCGGTTCATGTAGTGGAAGCAGCGGAGCAGATCTCCGTACTGATGGACGGCGAACTGTCGCCGCACGAAGTCGATGCCGTGCTGGCCCTCGCGAAAAGCGACACCGGCCTGTCCGACTGGACCGCATACCAGTTGATCGGTGACACGTTGCGCTCGGAAGACCTGACGCACGCGGGCTCCACCGCCGCTTTTCTCGCCAAATTTTCCGCACGCCTGGAAGCCGAGCCGCACGTGCTGGTGCCGGCCGTGGCGCAGGCCAGCGCTCGCCATCGCCTGCTGGTCAGGCCGTCGTGGGTGCGCCGCGTGATGCCGGGTACCGCGATCGCGGCCGCCGTGGCGGCGGTCAGCTGGGTGGTCGTGCCGCAGATGCGCGGCCCCGCCAGCCTGGGCACGCCGGATGCCGTGGTGGCGCGCGCCGACCAGCCCGCGCAGCCGAATGGCATTGTCACCGTGGCGGCGGAAAACACCCAGATGATTCGCGATCCCCGCCTGGACGAATACCTGCGTGCCCATCGCACGTCGGTGGCAACGGATGCTGTCGTTCCGACCATGCGCACGGTTGCCAACGGTGCAAGCTTCTCTCAGGAAAATACGCAGGAATAATGCCGGACATGCATAAAGGATGGTCGCCCGCCTACGTAGCGGGCGCCCAGAAAATCAGGGCCGTGCGTAGGTCCTTTTTTCTGGCCTTGTGTCTGACTGCTGCCGCGGCCACCGCGCAGCCTTCGGACAGTACGCTGAATCGACGCGACGCCACCGCCTGGCTCAACAAGATCCACAAAGCCGCGCAGCGCGAGAATTATGTCGGCACGCTGATCTATCAGCGCGGCAGCGTCATGCATGCGTCGCGCATCCAGCATTACAGCGATCTCGTCCACAACGAATACGAACGCCTGGAAACGCTCGACGGCAAGCCGCGCGAGGTGCTGCGGCAGAACGACGTCGTGCACAGCCTGATCCCCGAGGCCAAGCTGGTGGTGGTGGAGAAGCAGGAAGCCAAGGACCGCTTCCCGGCGCTGCTCGCCACCAACAAGAGCGACGTGCTGGAGCTGTACGACATGCGCAAGATGCCCGCGGAGCGGGTCGCGGGCATGGAGTGCGAGGTCTTTGCGCTGGAACCGCACGATGCCGCGCGCTACGCGGTGCGGCTGTGGGCCGAGAAGAGTTCCGGCCTGCTGATGCGTGCGCAGACCATCGGCGACGGCGGCAAGGTGCTGGAGCAGGTCGCGTTCTCGCAGGTGCAGATCGGCGTGCCGTCGGAGAAGCAGCGCATTCTCAGCGCGATCAAGAGTGCCAGCAGCTGGAACCACTACGAGGTCAATTACCAGCCGACCAATATCGCCGACGAGGGCTGGTCGATCGCGGTGCCGCTGAAGGGCTTCCAGAAGATTCGCGAAGTCCGCCGCCCGCTGGGCGAGCTGCGCGCATCGGCGCAGAACAACGGCCGCAGCCAGGTTTTCGAAGTGCTGCAGATTGTCTACAGCGACGGGCTCACCGGCCTGTCGATCTTTATCGAGCCGGTTTCCGAGCAACGTGTGCGCCGCGAAGGCGTGGCCGCGCTCGGGGCGACCCAGGTCGTGGTGCGCCGGATCTCCGATTTCTGGATTACCGTGGTGGGCGAGGTGCCGGCGAGCACCGTCAAGCAGTTTGCGACAGCCGTGGAATACCGCCCGCCCAAGGCGGTACACTAAGCCAAACGCAGGTGCAGCCGGCGCCGCGGGACCCTCCGTCCCCAGTGCCGGCTCCATGAAACCTGTGCAGGGGTCCCCGCCAAAGGATCACATCCAGCTTTACCTTCTTTCCCTGAATCCCGGGAGTTGTCGATGACTTTCAGATCTCCAGCCCTGGCGCGGGCCATGGTCATGGCTGCCATGTTGGTGCTCGGCCCGACCGTGGCCGAAGTCAGCCATGCCCAGGCTGCCGCCGCCAACTACAACCTGCCCGATTTCACTGACCTGGTGGAAAAGGCGAGCCCGGCCGTGGTCAATATCCGCACCACGGAGCGCGTGCGCCAGCGCAGCGGCGCGCCCGGCGACGATGACGAGATGGCCGAATTCTTCCGCCGCTTCTTCGGCGTGCCCATGCCCGGCGCGCCGGCGCCCGGCACCCCTCCGCGCCGCGGCCAGCCGCAGCCGCAGCCGCCGCAGCAGGAAGAGCAGAGTCGCGGCGTGGGCTCGGGCTTCATCATCAGCCAGGACGGCTATGTGATGACCAACGCGCACGTGGTGGCCGATGCCGAAACCATCTACGTGACCCTGCCGGACAAGCGCGAGTTCAAGGCCAAGCTGATCGGCTCGGACAAGCGCACCGACGTCGCGCTGCTGAAGATCGAGGCCAGCGGCCTGCCGCGCCTGCCACTGGGCGATTCCGACAAGGTCCGCGCCGGTGAATGGGTGCTGGCGATCGGCTCGCCGTTCGGGCTGGACAACAGCGTCACCGCCGGCATCGTCTCGGCCAAGGGCCGCGACACCGGCGACTACTTGCCGTTCATCCAGACCGACGTGGCGGTCAACCCGGGCAACTCCGGCGGTCCGCTGATCAACCTGCGCGGCGAAGTGATCGGTATCAACTCGCAGATCTACAGCCGCAGCGGTGGCTATATGGGCATCTCGTTCGCGATCCCGATCGACGAGGCGATGCGCGTGTCCGAGCAGCTCAAGACCGCTGGGCGCGTGACGCGCGGCCGCATCGCCGTGGCGATCGGCGATGTCACTAAGGAAGTGGCCGATTCGCTGGGTCTGGGCCGTGCGCGCGGCGCGCTGGTCGGCAGCGTGGAGCCGGGCGGTCCGGCCGAGAAGGCGGGCATCGAGGCCGGCGACATCATCCTGAAGTTCAACGGCCGCGATATCGAACGCGCTTCGGACCTGCCGCGCCTGGTGGGCGATACCAAGCCGGGCACGCGCGTGCCGCTGCAGCTGTGGCGCAAGGGCGGGACCCGCGAGGTCACCATCACCGTCACCGAGCTGGAGCCGGACGGCAAGGCCCGCGCCAGCAGCAGCGCCAAGCCCAAGGACGAGGGCGCGCAGGCGAGCAAGCCCAACGCCCTGGGGCTGGTGGTCAACGACCTGCCCGACGCACGCCTGAAGGAGCTCAAGCTCAAGTCCGGCGTGGAGGTCGAGTTGGCCGACGGCCCGGCGGCGCGTGCCGGCATCCGTCCGGGCGACATCATCCTGCGCCTGGGCGACACCGACGTGACCAACGCGCGCCAGTTCAACGAGCTGGTGCGCAGCCTGGACAAGAGCCGGATCGCCGCGGTGTTCGTGCGGCGCGGCGACGCCACCCAGGTACTGACGCTGCGTCCGGGCGCTACGTCCGCCCGCTGATCGACACCTGGATCCGGTATGCCTGCGCTGACGCTGTACGGCCGGGCATACTGCCACCTGTGCGATGACATGAAGGTCGCGCTGGAACTGCTCCGGCGCGATTTTTCTTTCGAACTGCATGAAGTGGATGTCGATGCCGATCCCGGCCTCGAAGACCGCTTCGGCGAACTGGTGCCGGTACTGATGCCCGGCACGCCGGCCGAGCTGGAAGGGAAGGCGACGCAGCTTTGCCACTATTTCCTTGACGAAGCAGCGGTGAGGGTGTGGCTTGCCGCACATGGCGCCGCCAACGCCAGCCGCTGACGGACGCTGACAGCGGCCGGCAGCCGTGCAGCGCGACCATTTCACGACCCGGAAGCCGTTGAAAATCCGGTAAAATTCCAGATTGGCGCAAAAATTGCACCTCCAAACCTTGCGGCACGCCCGCGCACGCCTCGCGGCGCGCGGCGCCGGGCCGTTCACGAACGCTTGAAGCTGCCTGGGCCCTCTTGCCGGCGCTCCCCTGAAGACTAGATGGACCATATTCGTAATTTTTCGATCATTGCCCACATCGACCATGGGAAGTCCACCCTGGCCGACCGGATCATTCAGCTTTGTGGAGGGCTGTCGGATCGGGAGATGGAAGCGCAGGTCCTCGATTCGATGGATATCGAAAAGGAGCGCGGCATCACCATCAAGGCGCAGACCGCCGCACTCAGCTACAAGGCGCGCGACGGCCAGGTCTACAACCTGAACCTGATCGACACGCCGGGACACGTCGACTTCAGCTATGAAGTGAGCCGCTCGCTGTCGGCCTGCGAAGGTGCGCTGCTGGTGGTCGACGCCTCGCAGGGCGTCGAGGCGCAGACCGTGGCCAACTGCTACACCGCGATCGAGCTGGGCGTGGAAGTGGTGCCGGTGCTGAACAAGATCGACCTGCCGCAGGCCGATCCCGACAACGCGATCCAGGAAATCGAGGACGTGATCGGCATCGACGCGCAGGACGCCACGCCGTGCTCGGCCAAGACCGGCCAGGGCGTGCAGGACGTGATCGAGGCCCTGATCGCCAAGGTGCCGCCGCCCAAGGGCGACGCCAACGCGCCGCTGCAGGCGCTGATCATCGATTCGTGGTTCGACAACTACGTCGGTGTGGTGATGCTGGTGCGGGTGGTCAACGGTACGCTGCGCCCAAAGGACAAGGTACTGCTGATGGCCAACGGCTCGCAGCACCTGGTCGAGCAGGTGGGCGTGTTCACGCCGAAGTCGATTCCCCGCGATGCACTGACGGCGGGCGAGGTGGGCTTCGTCATCGCCGGCATCAAGGAGCTGAAGGCGGCCAAGGTCGGCGACACCATTACCACCGTGCAACGCAAGGCAGAGGGGCCGCTGCCAGGCTTCAAGGAGGTCAAGCCGCAGGTGTTCGCCGGCCTGTACCCGGTTGAGGCCAACCAGTACGAGGCGCTGCGGGAATCGCTGGAAAAGCTGCGCCTGAACGACGCTTCGCTGATGTTCGAACCGGAAGTTTCGCAGGCGCTGGGCTTCGGCTTCCGCTGCGGCTTCCTGGGCCTGTTGCACATGGAAATCGTGCAGGAGCGCCTGGAGCGCGAATTCGATATGGATTTGATCACCACCGCGCCGACGGTGGTCTATCAGGTCGAGATGCGCGACGGCACCATGGTCACGGTGGAAAACCCGGCCAAGATGCCCGACCCAAGCAAGATCGAGGCGATCCTGGAACCGATCGTCACGGTCAACCTGTACATGCCGCAGGAATATGTCGGCTCGGTGATCACGCTGTGCACGCAGAAGCGCGGCACGCAGATCAATATGAGCTACCACGGCAAGCAGGTGCAGCTGACCTACGAGATCCCGATGGCGGAAATCGTGCTGGATTTCTTCGACCGCCTGAAGTCGGTATCGCGCGGTTATGCGTCGATGGATTACGAGTTCAAGGAATATCGCCCGTCCGACGTGGTCAAGGTCGACATCCTGATCAACAGCGACAAGGTCGATGCGCTGTCGGTGATCGTGCACCGGTCCAACTCGCAATACCGTGGGCGCGAAGTGGCGGCGAAAATGCGAGAGATCATTCCGCGCCAGATGTACGACGTGGCGATCCAGGCCGCGATCGGCTCGAATATCATTGCCCGCGAAAACGTCAAGGCACTGCGCAAGAACGTGCTGGCCAAGTGCTACGGCGGCGATATTTCGCGCAAGAAGAAGCTGCTGGAAAAGCAGAAGGCCGGCAAGAAGCGCATGAAGCAGGTGGGTACGGTCGAGATTCCGCAGGAGGCCTTCCTGGCCATCCTGCAGGTGGACGACAAGTAAATCGCGTGTGGGCGTGGCCGCAGTCGCGCCCGGTCGCCAATAACAAAGGCTGTACCAGGATTTCCAAGAACCAGAAGCCGTCATGAATTTTGCACTGATCCTTTTTGTGCTGGTGGTGATTACGGGCGTCGCATGGGTAGCGGACAAGCTCGTGTTCGAGCGGCAGCGCCGCTCTTCGGCGCGGCTGGCGCTGGCGGAATTCGATTCGCGCCAGGGCGACCTGCAGGGCCGCTTCCGCGCCGCGGATGCGGATGCCACGCGCAAGCGCCTGGCCGAGGAAAAGCTGCGCCAGCCGTGGTGGCTGGAGTATTCGGCCAGCTTCTTCCCGGTGATCCTGGCGGTGTTCGTGCTGCGCTCGTTCGTGGTCGAGCCGTTCAAGATCCCGTCCGGCTCGATGATCCCGACGCTGCTGATCGGCGACTTCATCCTGGTCAACAAGTACGAGTACGGCATCCGCCTGCCGGTGGTGAACAAGAAGGTGATGGAGGTGCGCGAGCCCCAGCGCGGCGACGTGATGGTGTTCCGGTACCCGAAGGACCAGTCGCTCGATTACATCAAGCGTGTCATCGGCGTGCCGGGCGACGTGGTGCAGTATTCCAACAAGCGCCTGACCATCAACGGCAAGCCGGCGGAATACACTGTGCTGCCCGACTTCCTGGACGAGGAGCGGCTGGCCTATTCCAAGCATTTCCGCGAGAAGCTGCCGGGCAGCGTCGATCATGGCATCCTGAACGACGTTGACCGCCCGGCGTTCGTGGCGGGCGCGGACCCGGATTTTCCGTACCGCGAGAACTGCACATACAATCAGCTAGGTGTGACTTGCAAGGTACCTGCGGGTCACTATTTCGTCATGGGTGACAACCGGGACAACAGCCTCGACTCCCGTTACTGGGGGTTCGTGCCGGACCAGAATATCGTCGGCAAGGCGTTCGTGATCTGGATGAACCTGGGCAATTTCGGACGCGTGGGATCGTTTAAATAAGAATCTCCGCGGCGCAAGAACACTCAACACAAAACGAGGGAAGCGCGATGGGTCGATTGAGGAAGGTGGGGGAAATGGTTCCGGCTTTGCGCGGGGCATACCGGGGGCAGCGGGCCCGGGCGGGCGGTTTTTCCGTCTGGACGCTGCTGGTGATCGTGGTGTTCGTGATCGGCGTGGCCCTGCCCGCCGTGCGCTCGATCCCCAGCCTGGTGGAGTATTTTTCGGTCAAGCGCGCGGCCACTTATGCGAAGCAGCGCGCAGTGAACAAGCGCGAAGTGGTCGAGTATTTTGACAAACAGGCAATCATCGACCGGATTGCCGCAGTAAAAGGCGAAGACCTGCTGATCCGCGAGGACGACAATGGCGCCATCCAGTCGGTCGATTTTTCGTACCGGACCGAAGTGCCCGTCTACGGACCCCTGAGTCTTCTGATCACCTATTCGGGAACGCAGCACTGATATGAACTTCGACGCCTTGCAGCAACGACTCGGCTACCGATTCAGCAAGCCCGAATTGCTGCAACAGGCGCTGACGCACCGCAGCCACAGCGCCCAGCACAACGAACGCCTTGAATTCCTGGGCGATTCGGTGCTCAACTGCGCCGTGGCCGACATGCTCTATGGCATGTTCGGCAAGCTCGACGAGGGCGACCTGTCGCGCGTGCGGGCCAACCTCGTCAAGCAGCAGGCCCTGTACGAGATCGCCCAGATGCTGCAGCTGTCCGACACGCTGCGCCTGGGCGAGGGCGAACTGAAGAGCGGTGGCTTCCGCCGTCCGTCCATCCTCGCCGACGCGCTCGAAGCCATCGTCGGTGCGGTGTTCCTCGACGCCGGCTTCGACGCCGCGCGCGCGCTGATCCGCAAGCTCTATATCCCGATCCTGGAGCAGGTCGATCCGCGCACGCTAGGCAAGGACGCTAAGACCCTGCTGCAGGAATACCTGCAGGGCCACAAGATCGCCCTGCCGCAATATAACGTAATCGCCACACACGGGGCCGCGCACAGCCAGCAGTTTGAAGTCGAGTGCACGGTGCCTAAACTGGAAGTCCGGGTGTTCGGCACTGGCGCCTCGCGGCGCGCGGCCGAGCAGGCTGCCGCCAAGCTGGCACTGGACGAGGTCCAGAAGCTGGTGCCGCAGCTGCTCAAGCGCAGCCGCGCCGAGCGTACCGGCAAGACCCGCAAGCAACCCGTGCCGCAGGACCCACAGCTGTCTCTCAGGTTGAAGGAATGACCGAATCTACCCATCCGCAGCAAGACGCGGCGGATACCCCGGCCGCGGCGTTTCGCTGCGGCACCGTGGCCATCGTCGGCCGCCCCAACGTGGGCAAGTCCACGCTGATGAACGCGCTGGTCGGCCAGAAGATCAGCATCACCTCGCGCAAGGCGCAGACCACGCGGCACCGCATCGTCGGCATCCAGACCACGGATGACGCGCAGTATGTGTTCGTCGATACGCCAGGCTTCCAGACCCGCCATGCCAGCGCGCTGAACCGCTCGCTGAACCGCGCGGTCACGTCGACGCTGTCGTCGGTGGACCTGATCCTGTTCGTGGTCGAGGCCGGCTACTACGGCGCCGACGACGAGAAGGTGCTGTCGCTGCTGCCGACGAACACACCGGTGCTGCTGATCGCCAACAAGCTCGACCGCGTTACCGGCGAGAACCGCTCGGAAGTGATGATGCCCTTCCTGGAAAAGATGGGGCAGCTGTTCCCGTTCCGCGAAGTGGTGCCGATGACGGCCAAGACCCGCGACCATATCGCGCGCCTGTTCGACATCATCCGGCCCTACCTGCCGGAAGGCGAGCCGATGTACGACGCCGACGCGATGACCGATCGCAGCGAGCGCTTCCTGGCTTCCGAGATCATCCGCGAAAAGGTGTTCCGCTGGACCGGCGACGAACTGCCGTACACCAGCACCGTGGTGATCGACAAGTTCGAGACGGAAGGGCGCCTGCGCCGCGTCTTTGCCACCATCCTGGTCGAGCGCGACGCGCACAAGGCCATGATCATCGGCAACAAGGGCAGCAAGCTCAAGCAGATCTCCACCGAGGCGCGCCTCGACATGGAAAAGCTGTTCGACGGCAAGGTCTACCTCGAGATGTGGATCAAGGTGAAGAGCGGCTGGGCCGACAACGAAGCAGGGCTGCGGGCTTACGGCTACGAGTGAGCAACCGGTGAGCAAGACGGCTGACATCGCGCGCGCGCCGGCGCCCCGCGCCCGCCGCGCCGACCCCGTGGTCGACGAGGCGGCCGAACTGCTCGACAGCAAGGCGCTGCCCGGCATGGCCGATGCGGCCGCGCGCGCGATGATGGACCGCGCCATGCGCATCGTGCCGGCGCGCCCCGAGTCGCGCGTGGCCGACCAGCCCGGCTTCGTGCTGCACGCCTGGCCCTACCGCGAGACCAGCTTGATCCTCGACGTCTTCACGCGCGACCACGGCCGCATGTCGATGGTGGCCAAGGGCGCCAAGCGCCCGCATTCGGCGCTGCGCGCGGTGCTGCAGCATTTCCACCCGGTTTCGGTATCGTGGAGCGGGCGCGGCGAGGTCAAGACGCTGACCAGGGCCGAATGGGTTGGCGGCATGCCGCCGCTGGACGGCGATGCGCTGTTGTCGGCGTTCTACCTGAATGAATTGCTGATGCGCTTCTGTCCACGGGAAGACGCGCATCCCACACTGTTCCGCCATTACCTGACGACGCTGACGCGGCTCGCGCACGGCGAGCCTGCGGGCCTTGTGCTGCGCAGCTTCGAACGCGTATTGCTGCAGGAGACCGGCTTCGCGGTGGCCTTCGACCAGTGCCTGAGCACCGGCGAGCGCGTCCAGCCGGGACTGGACTACGTCTACCAGCCCGAGCGCGGCGTGCGCCGCGCGCAGCCGAGCGATCCGTCATCGTGGCCGGTGGTGTCGGGACAGACGCTGCTCGACATGGCGCAGGACGATTACAGCCGCGCGCAGACCGCGGCGCAAAGCCGGGCGCTGATGCGTTTCCTGCTGCATTATTATCTGCAAGGCGCGCCGCTGAAGACGCGCCAGATACTGATCGACCTGCAGTATCTCTGAACGATACAAGCACACACTCCGAATCACTCCTGCACCTGCTCGCATGATCTTCCACGCAAATCCGGGCGTCATCGACCTTGGCGTCAATATCGACCACGTCGCCACGCTGCGCAATGCGCGCGGCACCGTCTATCCCGATCCCATCCGTGCCGCTCTGCAGGCGGAAGAGGCCGGCGCCGACCTGATCACGCTGCACCTGCGCGAAGACCGCCGCCATATCCGCGATGCCGACGTGCGCGCGCTGCGCCCGCAACTGGCTACACGCATGAACCTGGAATGCGCGATCACGCAGGAAATGCTCGACATCGCCTGCGAGATCCGTCCGCAGGACGTGTGCCTGGTGCCCGAGCGCCGCGAGGAGGTGACCACCGAGGGCGGCCTCGACGTGGCCGGCCGCTTCGAGCAGGTCAAGGCTGCCTGCGCGCAGCTGGCGGGCGTCGGTATCCGCGTGTCGCTGTTCATCGATGCCAACCCTGACCAGATCGCCGCCGCAGCTGCCTGCGGCGCGCCGGTGATCGAGCTGCATACCGGCGCCTACGCCGACGCGCACACGCCGGACGAGCTGGCCATCGAATACCGTCGCATCGCCGACGGCGTCGACGCCGGCATGAAGCATGGCCTGGTGGTCAACGCCGGCCATGGCCTGCACTACACCAATGTGCAGCCGATCGCCGCGCTGCCTGGCATCAAGGAACTCAACATCGGCCATGCGATCGTGGCCCATGCGGTGTTCGCCGGCTGGCAGAACGCCGTGCGCGAGATGAAGGCCATCATGGTGGCCGCACGCCTGGGCACGCGCTATCCCGCCGCGAGCGAGCCGGCGTGATCTACGGCGTCGGCACCGATATCATCCAGATCGCCCGCGTGCAGGGCGTGATGGAACGCACCAACGGCCGCTTTGCCGAAAAGGTGCTCGGCCCCAATGAGCTGGCCAAGTACCACGCGCGCAAGGCACGCTCGGAGAAACGCGGGCTCGCCTTCCTGGCCACGCGCTTCGCCGCCAAGGAAGCTTTCTCCAAGGCGATCGGCCGGGGCATGCACTGGCCGATGACGTGGCGCGCGATGGAACTGATGAACCTGCCCTCCGGCGAGCCGACGCCGGTGTGCCACGGCGAACTCGCCGCATGGCTGGCGGAACGCGGGATCACCGTGCGGGTCAGTGTCAGTGACGAACACGACTATGCGGTCGCCTTCGCGATAGCCGAGCGTACGGACGCGCCGGCTTCCCAACCTACAGCTTTGTGAATTTAACAACTTCCATGCCCAAGAAGAATTCCGGCAAGCGGCCGGGCCCGGTCGTCCTCGACGTCGTCGGCAAGCAGCTCGACGCGCAAGATGCGCGCCGCATCGCGCATCCGCTGACCGGCGGTGTGATCCTGTTCGCCCGCAATTTCGAGTCGCGCTCGCAGCTGCAAGGGCTGACGCGCGCGATCCGCGCGGTGCGCGACGACGTGTTGATCTGCATCGACCATGAAGGCGGGCGCGTGCAGCGCTGCAAGACCGACGGCTTTACCCATCTGCCGGCAATGCACCGCCTGGGCGAGCTGTGGGACCGCGATGTGCTGGCCGCGACCAAGGCGGCGGTGGCCTGCGGCTACGTGCTGGCTGCCGAGCTGCGCGCCTGCGATATCGATTTCAGCTTCACTCCGGTGCTCGACCTGGGCTATGGCCGCAGCGCCGTGATCGGCGACCGCGCCTTCCACGCCGACCCGCGCGTGGTGAGCATGCTGGCCGGCCACCTGAACCATGGCCTGTTGCTCGCGGGCATGAGCAATTGCGGCAAGCACTTCCCCGGCCACGGCTATGTCGAGGCCGATTCGCATGTGGCGATTCCGGTCGACGAGCGCTCGCTGGACGAGATCATCGGGCAGGATGCGCGCCCGTATGAATGGCTGGGCCTGACGCTGTCGTCGGTGATGCCGGCGCACGTGATCTACCCCAAGGTCGATCCGAACCCAGCCGGCTTCTCGCGCTACTGGCTGCAGGACGTGCTGCGCACGCAGCTCGGCTTCGAGGGCGTGATCTTCAGCGACGACCTGAGCATGGAAGGCGCCAGCGTCGCCGGCAACGTGACCGAGGCCGCGCGCGCGGCGCTGACCGCCGGTTGCGACATGGTGCTGATCTGCAACCATCCGGACCGTGCCGACCAGCTGCTGACTGAGCTGGATGTCGGCATCGACAAGACCTCGCAGCGCCGCATCCGCAAGCTGTTCCCGCGCCGCAAGCCGATGGACTGGAACAAGCTGCAGCAGGAAGGGGAATACCGCGCCGCGCTGCGCACGCTGAAGGAGCACGCGCTGATCGCCTGATCGGAGCGTCGTGCAGAAATGCAAAAAGGCAGCCGAGGCTGCCTTTTTTCATACCGGCCCCGCTGAGAAGGCAGGGTCAAGCGAACGCCTTAGTTGGCGCGGCTGCGGTATTCGCCGGTGCGGGTGTCGATTTCGATCTTGTCGCCGATGCTGCAGAACAGCGGCACTTGCAGTTCGAAGCCGGTGTTGATCTTGGCGCCCTTGAGCACCTTGCCCGACGAGGTGTCGCCCTTGACGGCCGGCTCGGTGTAGACGATTTCACGGACCAGCGTGGTCGGCATTTCAACCGAGATGGCCTTGTCGTTGTAGAACACCACTTCCACGGTCATGCCGTCTTCGAGGTAGTTCAGCGAGTCGCCCATGCTGTCCTGCTCGACTTCGTACTGGTTGTAGTCGGTGTCCATGAACACGTACATCGGGTCAGCGAAGTACGAGTAGGTGCATTCGCGCCGCTCCAGCACCACGACCTCGAACTTGTCGTCGGCCTTGAACACCGACTCGCCCGGGGCGTCGGTCAGCAGGTTCTTGTACTTCATCTTGACCACGGCTGCGTTGCGGCCCGACTTGTTGTACTCGGCCTTCTGCACGACCATCGGATCGCCGCCGATCATGAAGACGTTACCGACGCGGAGTTCCTGTGCGATTTTCATCTGAACTGATTTCCTGAAATAGAAAGTAGGAATTTGGAATGGCGAAGGCGCGCTGCCGGCATCACCTGCGGTGAGCCTGTGAGCCCCAGCGAGAGGCATTCACGCGCTCGCGACCCCGTGCTCAGCTTGCATTCAGGTCTTCGCCCAAGGTCGTTTTGACGCTTGGGAGAGGCCCTGGTTCTCCGGCCCGGTCGCCATTTGGATCAACCGGTTATTTTACCTGATTTTCGCAAAACGCCACCATGTTGGCGGCAAGGTCGCCGGGATGCTGTATGCGCCGCTCCCAACGCGGTGCGACCGCGACAAGTGCCTGCAGGTGCGCACGCAGCCGCGGCCAGTCGAGAGCGGTGCCAAAGCCGTTCCAGGCGTGCCAGAAGTCCGTCAGCGCGCCGACCGCGTCGGGTTCAACGCCGCTCTGGCGGAACAGGTCGAGCCACGCGTCGAGCTTGGCACGATGTGCGGCATCGTCCTGGGGGTAGATTTGCCAGACCAGCGGCCGCGCCGCCCACTGCGCGCGCACGAACGAATCCTCGCCACGCACGAAGTTCAGGTCGCAGGCCCACAGCAGTTCGTCATAGTGCTCCTGGCGTACGAAGGGGATCTGCTGCACACACAGGCTGCCGCGCACTACCGGGTCGCCAATCCGCAGCGGGGCGCCTAGCCATTCGGCGACCTGGTCCGCGGCCAGGCCGGCGGGCACCAGGCAATGGACCGCCTCGGCGGTATCGCGCCATTGCTCCAGCAGCGCGGGCAGAGCCGGGTTGCGGTATGCAAACAGGCTCACGCGCAGCGTGCCGGGTCGGGGCGTCACGCTCAGCCGGTGCCACAGGGTCGCCTGGGTGGCCGTGCCGCCGAGGAAGGCGGCACGCTGCGCGCCCAGCATCGATTCCCGCAGCAGGCCGCCGGTGCCGGGTTCGAAACCGGGGAAGAAGAAATGCTTCACCAGCGGCAGTCGCGGATGGGGCGAGGGCATCGCATGGTGCTCCCGTACCCAGGGCTCGGCACTCATGTATTCCAGGTTGATCCAGGCGGGTTTGGGATGGCGCGCGGCCATGCGGGCCAGGAAGGCTTGCGGCACGTCACAGGCGAAGGCTTCGATGACGGCATCGTGCGGCTCGACCCCTGCAGTGTCATCCACGTCGCTGTCGGCATCCGGCCGCCACGGACGAATCTCCACGCCCGCCAGGCGCTGCACGGTGGCGCCGGTATCGAGTTCCGGCGCCAGCCGCGCGAAGCTCGCCAGGTCATCGACCCACAGCCGTACCGCGTGGCCGTGCTCCTGCGCGAGCTGGCGCGCCAGCCGCCAGCAGACGCCGATGTCGCCGAAATTGTCGATCACGGTGCAGAAGATGTCCCAGGAGCGGATAGGCATGGCAGGTGAGGGGAGCACGGGCGGGGCACCCGCTGAATTGCTCTAAACTTGCGATTTTAGAGGCCATGCCGCTTTTGGTGCGTGCAGGCCGTGTAGCGGTCACCGTCCCCCAATGTCCGACCAGCAACCCGATTCCCCGAAAAGCGCCGACGAAACGCCGGCCGAGTCACCGGCCGCCCAGCCTGCCGAGTTGAATGCCGAGGTGACTGCCGAGGTGACTGCCGAGGCGACACCTGAAGCCCAGCCGGAGCCGTTCGACCCCCGCCCGGTCATTTCCCGGCTGCCCGGCCTGCCGGGCGTGTACCGCTATTTCGATGCCGCCGGCAATGTGCTCTATGTCGGCAAGGCGCGCGACCTGAAGAAGCGCGTCTCCAGCTACTTCAACAAAACCCAGCTGTCGCCGCGCATCGCGATGATGGTGGCGCGCATCGCCCGTATCGAGACCACGGTGGTGCGCACCGAGGCCGAAGCGCTGCTGCTCGAGAACAACCTGATCAAGGCGCTGGCGCCGCGCTACAACATCCTATTCCGCGACGACAAGTCGTACCCGTTCCTGAAGCTGACCGGGCACCGATTCCCGCGCATGGCGTACTACCGAGGCGCGACCGACCGCAAGCACCAGTATTTCGGGCCGTTCCCCAGCGCCTATGCGGTGCGCGAGAGCATGCAGATCCTGCAGAAGGTGTTCCAGCTGCGCACCTGCGAAGACACTGTCTTCAACAACCGCACCCGGCCGTGCCTGCTGCACCAGATCCACCGCTGCACCGGGCCCTGCGTCAACGCCATCAGCGAAGAGGACTACGCGCGCGACGTCGCCAACGCGGCGCGCTTCCTGCAGGGCCGCCAGAACGAAGTGCTGGAAGGCCTGCAAGGCAAGATGGAGCAGCACGCGGAGCGGCTGGAGTTCGAGCAGGCGGCGGCGGTGCGCGACCAGATCGCGGCGCTGTCGACCGTGCTCAAGCGCCAGGCCGTGGAAGAGGTGGGCGGACAGGCGCGCGACATCGACGTGCTGGCCGTGGCCGTGGAGGGCGGGCGCGCCTGCGTCAACCTGGCCATGGTGCGCGGCGGCCGCCACCTGGGCGACAAGGCCTACTTCCCGGCGCATGCCGACGAGGCGGCGATGATCGTCGAGGATGCGGACGAGCGCGAAGCGATTGGCGACGAACAAGCCAGCGCCGCCGAAGCCGCGCAGCCGCTGACCGTCGATCGCATCGCCACGCGCGTGCTGTCGGCCTTCATGGTGCAGCACTACCTGGAGCAGCCCGCGCCGCCGATCATCGTGGTCAGCCACGTGCCGGACGACAGCGCGGTGCTGGAGGCGCTGACGCTGCACGCCGGCCGCAAGGTCGCGCTGGTGCGGCAGCCGCAGGGCCAGCGCAAGGTCTGGCTGGAGATGGCACAGCAGGGCGCGGCGCTGGCGCTGGCACGCCGGCTGGCCGAGCAGGGCAGCCAGGAGGCGCGCACGCGCGCGCTGGCTGAAACCATTGGGCTGGACCTGGAAGACCTGGCGCTGCTGCGCGTGGAGTGCTTCGACATCAGCCATACCGCCGGCGAGGCCACCCAGGCGTCGTGCGTGGTCTACCACCGCCATGACATGCAGAACAGCGAGTACCGCCGCTACAACATCCAGGACATTATCCCGGGCGACGACTACGCGGCCATGCGCCAGGTGCTGACCCGGCGCTACCAGAAGCTGGTTGAGCAGATCCAGGAAGACGGCGGGCTGGAAGCCGGCGGAGAAGCCGCGGCGCTGCTGCCGCAGATCGTGCTGATCGACGGCGGCAAGGGCCAGGTCGAGGTGGCACGGCAGGTGTTCGAGGAACTCGGCCTGGATATCGGCCTGCTGGTCGGCGTGGCCAAGGGCGAGGGCCGCAAGGTCGGCCTGGAGACGCTGGTGTTCGCCGATGGCCGCTCCTCGCTGGAACTGGGGCAGGGCAGTGCGGCGCTGATGCTGGTGGCGCAGATCCGCGACGAGGCGCACCGTTTCGCCATCACCGGCATGCGCGCGCGCCGCGCCAAGACGCGCACCACCTCGCGGCTGGAAGAGATCGAAGGCATCGGCGCGCGTCGGCGCCAGAAGCTGCTGACCCGCTTTGGCGGCCTGCGCGGCGTGATGGCGGCCAGCATCGATGAACTGGCCAGCGTGGAGGGCATTTCACGCGGCCTGGCCGAAGAGATCTACAGGCAACTGCACTGAGCGGGCCCGGCGGCCGGGCGGGAATATGGCCAATGATGGTCGATTGGTCCTGAAATCGGCGACAATCGCGGGATTGGTCACCGTTCCCCCGCCGCCGAGTTCCATGCCTTTCAATATCCCGATCCTGCTGACCTGGCTTCGCGTTGCCATGATTCCACTGGTGGTAGGGGTCTTCTACCTGCCCGATGCATGGCTGCCGATGCACACCAAGAACCTGACGGCGGCGTCGTTCTTCATCATCGCCGCGGTGACCGATTGGCTGGACGGGTTCCTGGCGCGGCGCTGGAACCAGACTTCGTCGTTCGGCGCCTTCCTGGATCCGGTCGCGGACAAGCTGATGGTGACGGCGGCACTGCTGTCGCTGCTGGCGCTGGACCGGGTTACGGACCTGATCGCGCTGGTGATCATCGGCCGGGAGATCACCATCTCGGCGCTGCGCGAATGGATGGCGCAGATCGGCGCGTCCAAGAGCGTGGCGGTGAATTTCCTCGGCAAGCTCAAGACCACGGTGCAGATGGTCGCGATTCCGCTGTTGCTCTTCAGCGGCCGCGTGTTAGGTTTCGACGCCTATGTGCTCGGCACCTGGATGATTTATGTGGCGGCGGTGCTTACGCTGTGGTCGATGATCTATTACATGAAACTCGCGTGGCCGCAGATCCGCGAACGCAGCAGTGCAGTGGCAGGGGCCGGCGCACCAAAGTGAAAAGAAATTCGAAAAAGGTGTTGACGACGAGAACAGTTCTTTGCATAATCTCATTCTCGTTGCTGACGACACAAACGAAAGCAGCGAAATGAGGGGTAAATAACGCAAGATGTTGCTCGATAGCAGCGAAATGCGGAATAAATAGCCTCAGAAGTTTTTGTGGTGGTAGCACCCTGCGGGAGTAGCTCAGTTGGTAGAGCGCAACCTTGCCAAGGTTGAGGTCGCGAGTTCGAGACTCGTCTCCCGCTCCAGGTTATCGAAGGTTTGATTTCGTGTTCGTACGCGGTCAGGCCGGCAGTAAAAGTTGTATGCGGGAGTAGCTCAGTTGGTAGAGCGCAACCTTGCCAAGGTTGAGGTCGCGAGTTCGAGACTCGTCTCCCGCTCCAATCCCCAGAGGGAAGCAACGCTTCCCTTTTTGTTTGGGTTGAATCGCCGTACGGTGCGCTCCGGCAGCATCGGCTGAATGCGGCTACAATCCAGCAGCACGTCACCTGGCGGGGTGGCAGAGTGGTTATGCAGCGGCCTGCAAAGCCGTGTACGCCGGTTCGATTCCGACCTCCGCCTCCAGTACCATGCAGAACGGCGCCTTGCGGCGCCGTTTTTGTTTTCCGGCGCCCGTTTGGTGCGCCACACATCCCGGCAACACAAAACGCCTGCCATTTCCGCGCATTGAGCGAGTGGCGGGCATGTTACATTACTCCTGTCGTACGCTTTTCGGGGTGCTCCGCCCGATGGACAGCGGAGCAGCATGTCAAACGCCATTCCCGATTCCGTGACGCGCCGCCAGGTGTGTCCGGGGCCGCTGCGGCACTTCCCGTTCTTTCCCCGCTTGCCCGGTTCCGACGCTGCCGATCGTTCCGCGCCGACCGCTGGTGCGCGCCGGACGCTGTGTCGTGGTGGCCGCGGAAAACAAACGGGTGGGATCCAGCCATCGCCGTTCAGCCCCTGACACGAGGAACCCCGCACGCATGCATCACGCCACCCCGCTTATCAGCACCATCGTCGGCGGTATCGTCCTGGCCTTCATCCTTGGCGCCATTGCCAGCCGGCTGCGCCTGCCGCCGCTGATCGGCTACCTGTGTGCGGGCATAGTGGTGGGGCCGCATACGCCCGGCTATACCGCCGACCAGGCGCTGGCGCCTGAGCTGGCGGAGCTTGGCGTGATCCTGCTGATGTTCGGCGTGGGACTGCATTTCTCGATCAAGGACCTGATGGCGGTGAAGCGCATTGCCATCCCGGGCGCGGTAGTGCAGATCGGCATCGCCACCATGCTGGGCATGCTGGTGGCGTGGGGCTTTGGCTGGTCGTGGGGACAGGGGCTGGTGTACGGGCTGGCGCTGTCGGTGGCCAGCACCGTGGTGTTGCTCAAGGCCTTGCAGGAACGCGACCTGGTGGAGTCGCCGCAAGGCCGCATCGCAGTCGGCTGGCTGATCGTGGAAGACCTGGCGATGGTGCTGGCGCTGGTGCTGCTGCCAGCCATGGCCGGCCTGCTGGCTGGCGCCGGCGAAGCGACAGGCGAGAGCGCGCCCGGCACAGGTGAAGTGGTGCTCGCGATCTTCGCGACGCTGGGCAAGGTGGCCGCATTCGTCGCGGTGATGCTGGTGATCGGGCGTCGATTCATTCCCTGGATGCTGGAGCGCATCGTCTGGACTGGCAACCGCGAGATGTTCCGCCTGGGCGTGCTCGCCACCGCGCTGGGCGTGGCCTACGGCGCGTATGCGCTGTTCGGCGTGTCGTTCGCGCTGGGTGCCTTCTTTGCCGGCATGGTGCTGGCGGAGTCTGAATTCAGCCATCGCGCGGCCGAGGAATCGCTGCCGCTGCGCGACGCCTTTGCCGTGCTCTTCTTCGTCTCGGTCGGCATGCTGTTCGACCCGATGGTGCTGGTCAATGACCCGTGGGGCGTGCTGTCGACGCTGTTCATTATCGTGGTGGGCAAGTCGCTGGCGGCGATGGGGATCGTGCGCGCGTTCGGCCATTCGGGCCAGACCGGCATGACCATCGCCGTGAGCCTGGCGCAGATCGGCGAGTTCTCGTTCATCCTCGCCAGCCTCGGCGTCTACCTGAAGATCCTGCCCGAGCGCGGCCAGGCGCTGATCCTGGCCGGCGCGCTGCTGTCGATCATGCTCAATCCGGTGCTGTTCCACCTGCTCGACCTGTACACGGCGCGGCGCAAGCGCAGCAGCGACCCGCAGCCGGCCTAAGCCCGGCAGTCCGGCAGTCCGGCGGCTCAGGCGCCGAGGCGCGGCGCCATGGTGCGCAGGTACTCGGTAAAGGCCAGCAGGCCCTGGGTCGGGAACTTGTCCTGGTGCACCACCAGCTGCAACGGCCGCACGATGCGCGGCAGGCCGTCGCGGATCGCGACCAGCGTGCCGCGTGCCAGTTCGTCCTGCACCACATGCAGCGACAGGCAGCTGACGCCGAAGCCGCTCATCACGGCGCGCTTGATCGCCTCGGCGTTGCCCAGCTCCAGCGCGAAGCGCAGCTCGCCCAGCAGCGGCACCAGCCTTTCCTCGATGACCTCGCGCGTGCCCGACCCGGGCTCGCGCACGATCCACTCGGCATCGCGCAGCGCCACGAGGTCGTGCGGCGCGGCCGCGAGCGGATGCGAAGGCCCGACCACCACCACCATCTCGTCATCGCACCAGGGCACGCTGCGCAGGTCGCGTTCATGGCTGGCGCCCTCCACCAGGCCAATGTCGGCCTCGAACTGCAGCAACGATTGCAGCACCTCGCGCGTATTGCCGATGCGCAGGTCCAGCGTGCACGGACCGCTGCGCGAGTGGCGGAAGCCCGCCAGCAGCGGCGGCAGGATATAGCTGCCGATGGTGTTGCTGGCCGCGATGCGCAGCTGAACCCCGGTCTGGGTGGCGAAGCGCTCCAGCTCCTGCGCCTGGTCCAGCAGCGACAGGGCGCGCGGGAAGAACTGGCGGCCGGTCTCGTTGATGCTCAGGCGGCGGGCGACGCGGTCGAACAAAGGGCTGTCCAGGGCACGCTCCAGTTCGGCCAGCGATGCGCTGACCGCCGACTGCGACATTGCCAGTGCCTGCGCCGCCGCCATGGTGCTGCCGTGCTGGGCCACGGCGACGAATACGGAGAGCTGGCGCAACGTCAGCCGCAGGGGGCGTTGGTCCGGGCGGGGTTCTGGGCGGTGTTCCATATCGAAAGAATCAATAACGCATAACGATATTACCCGTTTTACGGGTTAATGGCGCGACAGTACGCTTGAGGCACTAAAGAACACAACCCGAGCCTGCCATGTCTTCTGTCTCCGCTTCCCGCACTGCCCAGGCCGCCGCACCGGCCGCCTTGCCCGCGCCCTGGTCGCAGCGGCTGCTGACGCTGGTCCCGCTGGGCGGCATCGCCTGGCTGGCGATCGCGCTGGCGGAGCACCCCGCCGTGTCGCGCTACGGACTGAGCGCACTGACGCTGGCCATGTGCGCCGGCATGGTCGCGGCCAATACGCTGCCGCGCCACTGGCTGGCCCCGCTGGCGCCCGGCATGCAGGTCGCGCGCCACTATCTGCTGCGCCTCGGCGTGGCGCTGTACGGGCTGCGGCTGACGTTCGCGTCGATCGTCGCGCTGGGGCTGCCGGGCATCGTGGTGCCGCTGACGATGCTGGTCGCCACGCTGCTGTTCGGTACCTGGGTCGGCACCAGGTTTTTCGGGCTGAGCCGCCGCGAGGCGATCCTGGTCAGCTCGGGCAGCGCCATCTGCGGCGCGGCCGCGGCCATTGCCGTGTCGTCGGTGGTGCGCACCGATGACAAGCAGACCGCCGTGGCGGTGGCAACGGTGGTGCTGTTCGGCACCGTCGGCATGCTGCTCTATCCCTACCTGTACGAACTGGCGACCGGCCACTGGCACTGGGCCGTCAGCGAGCGCATGTTCGGCATCTTCACCGGCGCGACGCTGCATGAGGTGGCGCAGGTGATCGCCGCCGGCAAGATGATCAGCGAGCCGACCGCCGATGCTGCCGTGGTGGCAAAGATGGTGCGCGTGCTGGCGCTGGGACCGCTGCTGCTGGTGATGGCGCTGTGGCCGCAGGGCGGCGGCGCGCAAGGGGAAAAGGCGTCGGCCGGCGGCAACCGCCTGCGCGGCATCATGAAGTCGGTGCCGTGGTTCGCGGTCGGGTTCGTCGCGGTGATGGCGGTCAACTCGGCCGGCGCCGTGCCCACGGCCTGGAAGGCGCCGCTGATTGCGCTGGACAACTGGCTGCTGGCATGCGCGATGCTGGCGATCGGCCTGCACACCCGCATCGGCGACCTGGTGCGTGCCGGACGCAAGCCGCTGGCGCTGGCCGGTGTGCTGTTTGTGTTCCTGATGGGGCTGGGCGCGCTGCTGTGCTACGCGATGGCCTGAGGCGGCAAGCGGGGAGTGACTGGGGAGGGGGCGATCGCCCTCTCTTTTCTTTTGGAGGCTGGGCGGCAATGTGCCTGGTGCGGCCGACGGGACTCGAACCCGTAAGCCCGGAAAGGCGGCAGATTTTAAGTCTGCTGAGTCTACCAATTTCTCCACGGCCGCACGGCAAGCCCGGTATTGTGGTGGCTCCGCAATCCGGATGCAAGCGCGCAACAGTCGTCCTTCGTCGCAACCCTCCAAACTACGCGCGCGGAGCCCAAAAGTGACGGGGCTGTTACCGCCGGTAACAATGTCGTGCCGTCCGTTTCACCTGGAAATTTCCCAACCTCTACAATACCGATTAAGAGAAATCTCATTTTGAGAGGCGGATATGAAACGTTGGTGGCTCGCAGCATTCGGTGTCGCAGCCGGGTTTGCGTCTGGGGCGGCAATGGCCCATGTGAGCGTCGGCGTGGCGGTCGGCGTCCCGGGCGTTGTGATCGGCGGTCCGGCCTACTATCCGCCCGCTCCTGTGTATTATGCGCCCCCACCTCCGGTGGTGGTGGCACCGGCGCCGGTCTACTATGGCCCGCCGCGTCCGGTCTACTACGGTCCGGGTTACTATGGCCCACCGCGCTACTACGGCCACGGCTACCGCGGCTACTATGGCCCGGGATACCACGGCCACGGCCACGGCCATGGCCACGGTCGCTGGCGCGACTGAGCGGCGTAAGCAAGCTTTTTGAAAGACAGGGCCCTTCGGGGCCCTTCGCTTTTTCGCTTGCCGCACTGCGACATGCGCCTCTGAAGCCGGTTCCCGGAAATTCGCCCCTGTCTTTAGCGCAGTCAAAATATTTGAACGGACTGCTCAAAGCGTCACTTCATCCGCATAAGGGTTTTCCCCTAGACTAATAGAATGACATCGTGATGACGCCGCCAACTCGCGTCGCGCCGATGCCTGTACCAATCAAAAGGCAAGGGGAATCTCATGACACTCAAACAAACCATTGCTGCCGCCTCCGTACTGGCCGCGCTCTGCGCTGCGTCCACCACCGCGTTCGCGGCTGTCGGCAAGGTCGACCCATACCTGGATGGCGCCAAGATCGGCGCTGTGGATCCGTACACCGACGGCGCCCGGATGGGCAAGCCTGACCCGTTCACCGATGGTGCCCGCATCGGCAAGCCTGACCCGTACACCGACGGCGCCCGCGTCGGCAAGACCGACCCGTTCACCGACGGCGCACGCATGGGCAAGCCGGATCCGTTCTCGGACGGCGCCTGATACAAATTTTGCCCGAACGACAAATGGCCCGCTTCCCGCGGGCCATTTTGCTTTGGCGCGCGCCGCCTGCAAAGCCGGCGGGGGAGCGCCTGGGCAAGACGATGGCAGGGGTGCGGCGCTATACTTCGACCTTCAACCAAATGAATGACCAGGAGAGTGGCATGCAGCAAAAGACGGTTCTGACGGCAGACGACGTGAAGAAGATCATGGCCGCAGCGGAAACCGAGGCAAAGAACCATCACTGGGCGGTGTCCATCGTGGTGGTGGATGACGGCGGCCATCTGCTGGCCATGCAGCGCCTGGACGGTGCCGCGCCGATCTCCGCCTACATCGCTGGCGAGAAGGCCCGTACCTCGGCACTGGGCCGTCGTGAGTCGAAGATCTACGAAGACATGATCAACAACGGCCGCTACTCGTTCATGACCGCGCCGGTGCTGCAAGGCATGCTGGAGGGCGGCGTGCCCATCGTCTGTAACGACCAGGTGGTCGGTGCCGTGGGCGTGTCGGGCGTAAAGTCGACCGAAGACGCGCAGATCGCGCGCGCCGGCATCGCCGCGCTGGGCCTGTAAGGTCCCTGCCGGCCAACGCGCCGGCCCATGAAAAAGCCCCGCAGGCCTGGCCTGCGGGGCGCAATAAAAGAGGGCATGGCTGGATCCGACCGGCCTGGCGAGGGGTCTGAAATCCCGCCGGCGGCACGCACATCTGGCTACTGCCCAACACCTCGTTCCGAGGTGGTCCCCACAAAAGTCTTTACTGCCACGTTCGTGGCGCCCGCGCCGAACGCGGGTCTCAAATCCTTCCCATCGGCTTCAGCGCAACGGCATCGCCGCCGGGACGTGTCATTTCGTCAGGATCAGCTTGCCGTAGCGCGTGACGCGCAGCGTGTAGACCTCGCCGTTGTGCACGATCGGCAGGGTGCTCGCGCCGCGCATGATCGCGTCCAGCGCCACCGGTTCGCCCATGGGGGCGGACGACAGGCTGTCGCGCACCAGTGCCTCGATGCGGGCGGGCAGGGCGGCAACGGCAGACTTGACGGAGGCAATGGTCGACGGGGCTGTCTTCGCGGCTGCCGTCTCGCGGCGCGGCTGGGCGGCCACCTCGACGCGGCGCAGCGACAGCCGGCGGCGGGTGACTTCACGCGGTTGCGACAGCGGCAGGGAAAGTGTGCTCATCATCTGGCTCCGTTCTGCAATGAGAGGGTGCGCCGGTGGCGGCGCGTCAATGGAAGGATATTAAATGAGAATTGTTATCATTACAATAGGGTTTGGCTAAGATTCGGAAACCGACGATGCGGCTTGGCCGCGGCTGTTGGGGCGGGGCTAATCGTCCCGGTTCGGGCAACGGATCGAACCCGTAAACGAAAAAAGGGCATCCCGAGGGATGCCCTTTCTGGCCGGGATGCCTGGCGGCACCCGCTTACTGCTTGGGTTCGGTGATAAAGCCGATCTTGCCCAGGCCGCCATGCTGCGCGGCGGCCATCACCTCGGCCACGCGCTCGTAGCGCACCTCGCGGTCCGCGCGCAGGTGCAGCTCAGGCTGCGGCTGCTGCTTGGCGGCCAGCGAGATATTATTTTCCAGCGTGGCCTGGTCCACTTCCACCTGGTTCCAGAAGACCTTGCCGCTCGCGTCGATGGTGACGTTGATGTTCTGCGGCTTCGGGTCGTTCGGAGTGTTGGTGGCGCGCGGCAGGTCGACCTTCACCGCGTGGTTGATCACGGGGATGGTGATGATGAAGATGATCAGCAGCACCAGCATGACGTCGACCAGCGGCGTCATGTTGATCTCGCTCATCACCTCGTCGTCGTCGCTGTCGAGAGTACCGAATGCCATGATGACTTCCTTGCTTGCGGTTTAGCGCTGTGCCGCGGCCAGGCGCACGGTGCCGTCCTCGGTCCGGGCACCGGTCGGGCGCACACGGGCACCGGTCACGAAGTAGGCATGCAGGTCGTGCGCAAAGCGGTTCAGCTTCGAGATCACCGACTTGTTGCCGCGGGTGAGTGCGTTATAGCCCAGCACGGCCGGGATTGCCACGGCCAGGCCGAAGGCGGTCATGATCAGCGCCTCGCCCACCGGGCCGGCGACCTTGTCGATGGTCGGCACGCCCGAGGCGCCGATACCGATCAACGCGTGGTAGATGCCCCACACCGTGCCGAACAGGCCGACGAACGGCGCGGTCGACCCCACCGAAGCCAGCACCGCCAGGCCCGACTGCATGTGCGCCACCGAGTCGTCGATGGAGCTCTTGAGCGAGCGCGTCAGCCAGTCGGAGATATCCATCACGTCGTGCAGCTGCGGCTGGCTCGCGCGGTGGTGCTGGGTGGCTTCCTTGCCGGCGACGGCCAGCGTGCGGAACGGGTTGGCGTCGCTGGCGCCCAGGGTTTCGAGCGCGTGGTCGAAGTCGTCAGAGTGCCAGAAGCGCTTTTCCGCGCCGTGCGCCATCTTCTTCAGGCGGAACAGATCCCACGCCTTGGTAAGGATCACGATCCAAGAGGCGAGCGACATGATCAGCAGAATGATGGCGGTCGCACGCATGACGAAGTCGCCTTGCGTCCAGAGGTGGGAGAGTCCGAGGTCCTGCATGTGTTGGTTCCTGGTGAGTTCGCTAGGGTTAGGTCAGATCAGAGATCAGAAACCGGATCGCGCGATCGGTTCAGTGGGTTCAGTGATTCAGTTCAGTTCGAAGCCGATCGGCTGCTGCGCCGTGACGGCGACGGCACGGCCGTTGTCCATGTAAGGCTTGCAGCGCATCGCCTGCACCGCTTCCACCGCGGCCTGGTCCAGGCGCGACGAGCCGCTCGACGATACCACCGCGGTCTTGATGACCTTGCCGCTCTCGTCGGTGGTCAGCCGGATCACGGCCTTGCCGGTTTCGCCCATGCGGCGCGACTGGGAAGGATACTTCGGCTGAGGCGACGAGCACTGGATTTCGCCGATGCCGACCGCGCGCGGCGCGGTTGCCACCGGGGCCGGTGCGGGCTCAGGCGCCGGTGCCGGCGGAGCGGGAGGTGCCGGTGGCGCCTCGGGCGCGTTCGGTGTGGGCGGCAGGTCGGCCACCGGTTGCGGCGTCGGCCGGGGTTGCGGCGGCGTTGGCTTGGGCGTGGTGATCTTCACCTGCTTGGACGGCGTTTCCTGCTTGGGTTTGGGCTTGGGCGGCTCGGGCGGGGCTTCCTGCTTTGGCTGCTCGAGCGGGATGATGCGCGCGACGATCTCGGGCGCGATCACGGCCTCGGTCAGCTTGCGCCCCAGGCCGCTCTGGATCAGGTAAAGCAGGCCGGCGTGGAACAGCAGGACGGCGAGCGTAATCTTGAAGAAGCGTTGGTCGAACATGTGTCAACAACAAAAGTCTGCCGGCAGGCGCGAGGACGCCTGCAGCGGTGCACGCAGCGGCACTGGCGCACCGTCACTTGCGATAGAACAGGATCAGCGAGATGCCGCAACCGACCAGCAGGCTGAGCAGCAATTCCATGATAAACGCTCCTTCAACAGGGTTGCCGTGGGAGCGCCACTCTGGGGTAGCGGGTCAGCGGGGTAGTATAAACGATAATGATTCTTATTTGTTGTGATTTGTGCGTCGCAACTGGAATTTTCTGCCACGACACGTTATACCCCCAAATCCAGGCAGCGTTTTGGAACGCTTAGCGCAATCTCACGCGGGTTTGCGCGCCCGCAACCAGCCAGATGCTTCGGTGGCCCAGGCCACAGTCGCTGGCGCCTGACCTTCCCGTGCGTGCGCGGAGGGGGGCAAAGCGCGCTAGCATAGGAAGAAACTGCAGACGAGGCGGTGCGCCGGTCGCGCCCCCGCCACGGCGCGCTCGGGGAACCCGTCCATGGACTTCACACGTTCCGCTGAAGATGACCGCTCGACGATTCTGCGCTCCATGCCCGGGACGTCGTCCAGCTCCGCGCTGGACTGGATGTGCGCCCAGTTTGCCCTGCGCGTGGTGTGCGCGCTGGGCCCGCGCTTCAATTTGCGCAGCAATATCAATGACGTCCTGACCGTCAGCGCGCAGGAAATGGTGTGGCCGTACGGCGTGGTGCTGCGCGTGCAGCGCTTTCTGGCCGCGCGCTGCGCCGACATGCCCGCCTGGAAGGGCGCCTCGCGCCTGACCCCTGAAGAATTCCTGGACCGCCACGGCCAGTGGAACAGCGCCTTCGATGAAAGCGCGCTGTTCTATTACCTGGACGAGTACGTCAAGCATCACGCCAAGGACATGTTCGCGGTGTTCGACGCCTCGGCCGCGGCCATCGCCCAGCGCCTGGAAGGCGAGCGCGTGCTGCTGGTGCGCAATATCGACATGCTCAGCCACGTGCTGGACCTGCCCGAGCACGAGCGCAAGCTGCTGCTGTACGCGGCGCTGGCCAAGTACAAGCGCGACTTGCGTGCGGTAATGGTCGACTGCAAGGTCGCGCACAGCCAGGAAGCGTTCCAGATCCTGGCCGGGCTGACCGGCGCCGGCGCCGCCGACGTGGCTGCCTCGCTGCGCCCGGGCTCGCGGCTGGAGACCCTGAACCTGATCGAACAGCCGCTCCCGGAAAACAGCGTGACCGACCTGGGCGACCTGATGCGGCTGTCCGACCGGCTGCTGCACGTGCTGCTGGGCAACTACGCCAACGAAGCTGAGATGATGGCGGTCTTCACCCGCCCGGCCGCGCCGCCCACGCTGACCACCGCCGACTACCCGCATGTCGAGACCGACGCCCGCTACCTGTGCGCGCTGCTGGCTAATGCCACGCGCCAGCATGCCAGCGGCGTCAACGTGCTGATCTACGGCCCGCCCGGCACTGGCAAGACCGAGTTCGCGCGGCTGCTGGCGCGCGAGGCAGGTTGCGAACTGTACGAGGTCGACTGCCTGGACCGCGACGGCAACAGCCTGTCGGGCAAGGACCGCTATCGCTCGCTGCAGGTGTCGCAGGCCTTCCTGCGCGGCCGTGCGCATACCGCGCTGCTGTTTGATGAGGTGGAAGACGTCTTCCCCGGCAGCGCGCGCGAGCTGATGAGCCTGTTCGGCCAGGAAGACACGCGCGCCTCGGTGAACGGCAAGGCCTGGGTCAACCAGACGCTCGAGCAGAATCCGGTGCCGGTTATCTGGATCTCCAACTCGATCCGCCAGATCGACCCGGCCTACCTGCGCCGCTTCCAGTTCCACCTGGAACTGAAGATCCCGCCGCCGCTGGTGCGCGAGAACATCATCCGCAAGCATTTGGGCGGGCTGGACGTCAGCGACGCCTTTATCACCGGGCTGGCCGCACGCAAGACGCTGACGCCGGCACAGGTACAGTCCGCAGCGCGCTTCGTCGAGCTGGCGCGGCCCGATGTGGAAGAGCCGGTGGAAGCGCTGATCCTGCGCCAGCTCGAGCACGCCGACCGCGCCATGGGGCTGCGCCCGGAGGCCGAGGCCCGGCCGGTGGTCACGCACTACCGGCTGGAGAACCTGCATCTCGAAACCCGCTACGAGGTGGTGAAGATCGTCGAAGCCCTGCGCGTGCGCCAGCGCGGCACGCTGTGCTTCTACGGCCCGCCCGGCACCGGCAAGACCGCACTGGCCGAGCATATCGCCGCCGAGCTGGACCTGCCGCTGATGATCCGGCGCGCCTCGGACCTGATGAGCAAGTATGTCGGCGAGACCGAGCAGCAGATCGCCGCCATGTTTGCGCGCGCCGAGGAAGACGGCGCCGTGCTGCTGCTGGACGAGGCCGACAGCTTTATGCAGAGCCGCCAGCAGGCGGTGCGCAACTATGAGATCTCCGAGGTCAACGAGATGCTGCAGGGCATGGAGCGCTTCAACGGCATCTTTATCTGTACCACCAACTTGTTCGACCGCATCGACGAGGCCGCGCTGCGGCGGTTTTCATTCAAGATCCGTTTCCTGTCGCTGAAGCCCGCGCAGCGTGCGGCGATGTTCGTCGACGAGGCACTGGACGGGGATACCGCGCGCCTGACCGATGCCATGCGCCGGGAGCTCGATGCGATGGATTGCCTGACGCCGGGCGACTTTGCCACCGTCAAGCGCCAGTGCGTGCTGCTGGGCGAGGCGCTGACGCCGGATGAATTCCTGGCGCAGCTGCGCCAGGAGCATGCAATCAAGCCCGAGGTGCGGGAGCACCGGCCGCTGGGCTTTCTGCAGTAGGGGCCGGCGCCGGCTAGAACACCGGCGCCGGCTCGATCACCACCGTCTCGGCATCGGCCTGCACCTGCAGCAGCGTGGCTGCCATGGCGCGCAGGTGCGCGGCGTCCTTGGTGGAGGCAAAGCGGTCGTGCGGCGCGGCATCGGGCGCGGCGGCCATGCCGTGCTCAGCGAGTTTGCGTGCGAGCTGGCGCGCGATCGCGCTGCCGGTGTCGACCAGCGCCAGCTGGTCGCCCACCATCGCGCGGATGGTGCCGGAGAGGAAAGGGTAGTGGGTGCAGCCCAGTACCAGCGTGTCGGCGCCGGCTTCGAGCATGGGCGTGAGGTAGGCATCGAGCCGCTCGCGTACGGCGGGGCCGTCGACATCGCCTTGCTCGATCAGCGACACCAGGCCAAGGCCGGCTTCGCAGATAAAACGGCTCTCGCCATCCAGCGACGCCAGCAGCCGCGCGAATTTGGCGCTCTTGAGCGTGTTGGCGGTCGCCAGCACGCCCACCACCTTGCTGCGGCTGGCCGCGGCGGCCGGCTTCAGGCCCGGTTCCACGCCGATGATCGGAAGCGGCAGTTGCTTGCGCAGCAGCTCCACGGCATGGCCGGTGGCCGTGTTGCAGGCGATCACCAGCGCCTTGCAGCCCTGGGCGATCAGCCACTCGCAGGCCTGCAGGGTGCGCGCTTCGACAAACTTCTCGGGCTTCTCGCCGTACGGCGCGTATTTCGAATCGGCCAGGTACAGCAGCGATTCATGCGGCAGCAGCGCGCGGATCTCGCGCAGCACGGACAGGCCGCCAAGGCCGGAATCGAAGACGCCGATGGGTGCGGGGTTCACGGGGATGCGGGTTGCAACAGGAATGAGAGGCAGAAAAAAGCCGGGTCGGAACCCGGCTTTTTTCGAGCGCGACGGCAGATTCTACCGCCTCGCCAACCTTACAGCGCGGCGACCGGGATCTTGCCGATCTTGGCTTGCCATTCGGCGGGGCCGGTCTTGTGCACCGAGGTGCCTTCGCTGTCCACGGCGACCGTCACCGGCATGTCCTTGACGTCGAACTCGTAGATGGCTTCCATGCCGAGGTCTTCGAAGCCGACCACCTTGGCTTCCTTGATCGCCTTGGCCACCAGGTAGGCGGCGCCGCCCACGGCCATCAGGTAGGCCGACTTGTGCTTCTTGATGGCCTCGATCGCCACCGGGCCGCGCTCGGCCTTGCCGATCATCGAGATCAGGCCGGTCTCGGCCAGCATCATCTCGGTGAACTTGTCCATGCGCGTGGCGGTGGTGGGGCCGGCCGGGCCGACCGCCTCGTCGCGCACCGGATCGACCGGGCCGACGTAATAGATCACGCGGTTCTTGAAGTCCACGGGCAGCTTCTCGCCCTTGGCCAGCATGTCGGCGATGCGCTTGTGCGCGGCGTCGCGGCCGGTCAGCATCTTGCCGTTGAGCAGCAGGGTCTGGCCCGGCTTCCACGAGGCGACTTCTTCCGGCGTCAGCGTGTTCAGGTCGACGCGCTTGGAGGTCTCGGTGTTCGGTGCCCACTCGACCTTCGGCCATTGCGACAGGTCAGGCGCTTCCAGCTTGGCCGGGCCGCTGCCGTCCAGCGTGAAGTGCACGTGGCGGGTGGCGGCGCAGTTGGGGATCATCGCGACCGGCTTGGACGCGGCGTGCGTCGGGCAGGCCATGATCTTGACGTCCAGCACGGTGGCCAGGCCGCCCAGACCCTGCGCGCCGATGCCGAGCGCGTTGACCTTCTCGTACAGCTCGACGCGCAGTTCCTCGACCCAGTCCTTCGGGCCGCGGGCGATGATGTCCTGGATGTCAATGGACTCCATCAGCGATTCCTTGGCCATCACCATGGCCTTCTCGGCGGTGCCGCCTATGCCGATGCCTAGCATGCCCGGCGGGCACCAGCCGGCGCCCATGGTCGGCACGGTCTTCAGCACCCAGTCGACGATCGAGTCGGACGGGTTCAGCATCACGAACTTGGACTTGTTCTCCGAGCCGCCGCCCTTGGCCGCGACCTGGATGTCGACGGTGTTGCCCGGCACCACTTCGTAGTGGATCACGGCCGGGGTGTTGTCCTTGGTGTTCTTGCGGGCGCCTTCGGGCGGGCTGACGATCGAGGCGCGCAGTACGTTGTCGGGGTGCGTGTAACCGCGGCGCACACCCTCGTTGATCATGTCAGTCAGGCCCATCGTCGCGCCGTCCCAGCGCACGTCCATCCCCACCTTGACGAAGATCGTGACGATGCCGGTGTCCTGGCAGATCGGGCGCTTGCCCTCCGCGCACATGCGGCTGTTGGTCAGGATCTGCGCAATCGCGTCCTTGGCCGCCGGACTCTGTTCCAGCTCATAGGCGCGGCCCAGGCTGGTGATGTAGTCCATCGGGTGGTAGTAGCTGATGTACTGCAGGGAGTCGGCGACGCTCTGGATGAGGTCTTCTTGCTTGATGACAGTCATTTTGTGGGGGTGGGCAGCGGTGAAACACAGCGCGAAATCATACACTGAGCCGCGGCCTTCTGCCCGGGTGCATACATCGGTCTACATGCATGGATGTGGCGCTAGCGCCTCAAAACAAAAACCGCGGCACATGGCCGCGGTCCTGTGTGAAGCCAACGCTCACCGTCGTCTCAATGTGTTCCTGACTTCGCATGGGTGCCGGCGGGGTGCGACACCATCCGGTCAACCCAGGCCATTGCCAGTGCAGAGGCGAGGAAGGCAACGTGGATCGCCACCTGCCACATGATGGTGTGGGTGGTGCGCTGCTCCGCATCGATAAAGGTCTTCAGCAGGTGGATCGACGAAATCCCGATCAGCGCCATCGACAGCTTGACCTTGAGCACGCCGGCGTTGACGTGGTCCAGCCACTCCGGCTCGTCCGGGTGGTTGTCGATGCCCAGGCGCGACACGAAGGTCTCGTAGCCGCCCACGATCACCATGATCAGCAGGTTGGAGATCATCACCACGTCGATCAGGCCCAGCACCACCAGCATGATCTTGTTCTCGTCGAACTCGGTCACATGCGCCAGCAGGTGCCAGACTTCGATCAGGAAGTGGTAGACATAGACGCCCTGGGCCACGATCAGGCCGAGGTAAAGCGGCAGCTGCAGCCAGCGCGACGCGAAGATGATGCTCGGGATCGGCCGCAGCGTCGACTGCGGCTTGGTGATGGGATTGGATGCCATGGGCGGTGCGGTGTCGGCGAGTTGAAAGTCGGCGGGGATTGTACCAAGCGCCGATGGCACGACTGTGTTACCGACCGTAACGTTGCCGCTCATCCAAATCTAAGCAAGCCTACGCATCGCTGATGGCGACGTCTTTGCAGATTTGGACGCGCGGTCACCAACCCGAGCGCGCGGTAACGCGCGCATTCGCTGCCGGTACTCCGGCAGGCGCATTGAATTCACATTGGCGCCCCCTCTCGGGACTCCCGTCCATCCTTGCGGATGGAATCGCCAATCACACCGCCCGATAATCTGAACGGGGCCCGAGCAGGGCAGATGGGAGCAGTCCACAGCCTCGCCGACTTGCGTCAGCAGCCGCCGCAGACCGTTTTGACAGGCATTCTCGTCGCGCAGGTGGCAGGTGCCGCAGCCCGGGCAATCCCACTCCCGAATTGCGGGCGCTATCCCGCCCTCGACAACGTGACCACACGCATGGCATGTTCGCGTGGTGCCGGTTTCATCCAGCACCAGCGCATGCTTTCTGGAGCGCGTCGCGACCCACGAGAGAATGTCCTTGAATGCACCGTGCATCGTTCTGTTTCTTACCGCGCGGTTGTATTTGCGGCCCTTGCCGTGGTTGGTGTTCTCCGGCACGTAGTTGCCGATCCCAATCACGTCGTAGTGCCTGCAGAGCTGGTTCGCCAGCGAATACATGAAGTGCTTTTTCTGTTCTCGCACTTTGGTTTGCATTCGCTCCACAGCGTCGTCCAAACCCTTCCAGCGGCGACTGGGACGCCAATGCGTCGACACCGTGCCATCGCCGTGGACGGTATCTACCCACAGCGACTTTGCTATGCACCGGTCACGCAGACTCGTTAGCCGATCGAGAATGCGCTCCGACTCCTTCAACTTCTCAAGATTGGACAATTCGAAGGCGCGCCCCTCAGTATCCAGAGCGTAGCCAAAGTTCTTCAGGTTCGGATCGATGTAGACCACGCGCGTGCCGCGTTGCCTGGCCTTCTTCTGCCCCTTGAACGTGAACACAGCGAAATAGCGGTCGCGGCCCTCGCGGACGATCCGGCAAGTGCGAGCGCTCGCGATCTCCTTGGGTGTCTTCTCCATCTTCAGGCGCAGCGACAGCCGCTGTCCTTGCGCGTTCGCGCCGAACGATAGGTTGAGCCAACCGAACTGGGAAACATTCCAGCCTTTGCCTGGCTCGTCGTATTCCAGGCTCAACCAGTGCTTGGCCCATGCCTTGTACTTGACCCAGCCCACGTCTGGGCCGCAGCGCTGTCCATTCTTCGACTTTCGATGCGAGGCAATGGCCTTGGCCATGCGCAGCGCGACATTCTTCAGCGGTGAAGAAAACACGCAGCGCAAGAACGGATGACGCTCCTTGAGCGGCGGCACGAGGTTGCGAAGCCCGATCTCGGAATAGACCTCCGACAGGAGCTTCTTGGTTCGCGCCTCATCAAGATAGCCATAGCCGCCGAGGATGGACAACTCCGCCATGCGCGTCTCGACTTCGTCCTTGAGTCGATTCCATAGCCAGTTGCAGATTTTGGATTGCCCGTCGAGCTTGCCCGCAGCATCAGCGTCCACCACCAGACGGACCTTCCTCGCGAACTGGATAGTGGTGGGATCAGCCCTCTTGAATGGCATCTGCAGCCTCTTTCAGGGCTTTCATGGCGTGACGATTCTCGTGGGAACGGCTGCCATAGAGGCGCGCCGAAAAGACGCTAATGATCTCAAGCACGTCGCAGGCAAGATCCTCCTCATACGTCGAATCGCCTTTGGCATTGATGATGACGACTTCCGTTCCGAATTGCTCGCACAGAGCAAAAACGAGCTCTGCACCAAATCGCAAGAGCCGGTCCTTGTGTGTGATGACAAGCCGATCAACGCCTCCGGCACAGATACGTTTGAGCAGTTGCTTGAGGCCCTTCATCTCATAGTTCATGCCGGAGCCGAGTTCCCGGATGAGTTCGAAGGGCCATCCCTTCGCAGCGCAGAACGACTCCAGCACCTGGCACTGACGCTCCAGATCGGCCTTCTGGTCGTGGCTGGAAACGCGCGCATAGGCGAGCGTAGTACGCCCGCGCTCTGCTTCCTCGACCTTCTTGCCGGCCAACTCCATTAGAGCGGTCAAATTATAGCGACGATGACCACCCGGAGTCCGATCGGCGGAGATCTTCCCGTCGAGCTCCCATCGGCGAAGCGTGCCAGGGTGGATGCCCAGCATCGCGCACGCCTCCTTCATCGTAACTTTAGCAAGTATGCTCATGGGTGATAATAATTGCACACCTATAAGCAGTTTACAAGGGGCTGCTCACTTGCCCCGCCGGCGTGGCTCAGCCCGCCGCGCCGGGATCCGCGCTGGCCGGCTTGCCGCGCAGGGCGCTGCGAGTGATCCGGCCCGGCCAGCTCGCCAGTACGATCCCGGCCAGCACGCACGCCAGCGCCACGCCGTGCGGCCAGCCCGGCTTCTCGCCCAAAAAAACGATGCCGTAGGTGGCCGCTGCCACCGGCAGCACCGAGGTGAACACGCCCGCCACTTGCCCCGGCACATGCCGGATGCCCTTCATCCAAAACCAGAACGAGAACACGCTGGCGGACAGCGCGTACCAAAGCAGCATCAGCCAGGTCTGCGTGGGCACCGTCGACGCATCGAAGGTCAGCAGCGGCACCAGTCCCAGCGGCAGCATCAGCAGCCCGCCGATCAGGTGCGTATAGGCGCAAATCTCGATCGCGGCCAGCGTCTGCGTGAGCCGGCGCGACAGGATCACGTAGATCGATTCGCACACCACCGCGCCCAGGATCATCAGGTTGCCCAGCCACGCCTGGCTGCCGCTGCCGGCGCCATGCGAGTCGCCGCGGGCGATATTGAGCACCGCGATACCGGCCACCGCCAGCAGCACGGACGCCACCGTGCGCCGCGACAGCCGCTCGCGCAGCAGTAGCCAGGACAGGATCGCCACTGTGGCGGGGATGGTGCTGGTGATCACGCCAGCGGCCATGGCGCTGGTCAGCCGCACGCCGTTGAGCATCAGAAGCGTAAACAGGAAGGTGCCGAAGAACGCCTGCAGGAACAGGTTCAGCCATTCGCCGCGGGAGACCCGGCGCATGCGCGCCGGCCGGTACCACGGCGCCAGGCAGACGATGGCGACGACAAAGCGCAGCAGCGCGAACAGCAGCACCGGCACATGCGCGATGATCGATTTGCCCAGTCCGACATTGCTGCCGACCAGCGCCATCGAGGCGATCAGGAAGAGGGCGTAGGCGGGGGTGTAAGCGGGGGTCTGGACGGGAGGGGTGGCGGACACAGGTACTGCCTCGGTCGTCCGGCGGGCGGGCCGGCGCGTGGCACGGCGGGCTGGTGGCCGGGGGAGCGCGGCAAGGGTCGCCGCCGCGTTCAGGTATAGGGCTCGCGGCATTATAGCTGTGCTAGCCTAATGGAGAAGGCCGCACTTTCGCCCCCGATGGCTGGACTGTTCCCGCTGCGTTGCAGCATACGCGCCGGGAGCCGGCCCTGACCGTACCGCGGGCGCGCAGCCGCCGACCGTCAGGTTTCAGTAAGGCGTCGGGCGTAACGTGGCAGCTAAAGCCATTCCAAAATCAGGAGACATCCATGTCCGCCATCGAATCGGTGATGCACGAGCACCGCGTCTTCAACCCGCCCGAGGCATTGGCCAGCCAAGCCGCGATCCCCAGCATGGAGGCCTACCAGGCGCTGTGCGACGAAGCCGAGCGCGACTATGAGGGCTTCTGGGCCCGCCACGCGCGCGAACTGCTGCACTGGAACAAGCCCTTCACCAAGGTGCTGGACGAGAGCAACGCGCCGTTCTACAAGTGGTTCGAGGACGGTGAGCTCAACGCGTCGTACAACTGCCTGGACCGCAACCTGCAGAACGGCAATGCCGACAAGGTCGCGATCGTGTTCGAGGCCGACGACGGCACCGTCAGCCGCGTGACCTACCGCGAGCTGCATGGCAAGGTGTGCCGCTTCGCCAACGGCCTGAAGTCGCTTGGCATCAAGAAGGGCGACCGTGTCGTGATCTATATGCCGATGTCGGTCGAGGGCGTGGTCGCGATGCAGGCCTGCGCGCGCTTGGGCGCCACGCACTCGGTGGTGTTCGGCGGTTTCTCGGCCAAGTCGCTGCAGGAGCGGCTGGTCGACGTCGGCGCGGTGGCGCTGATCACCGCCGACGAGCAGATGCGCGGCGGCAAGGCGCTGCCGCTGAAGGCCATCGCCGATGACGCACTGGCGCTGGGCAGCTGCGAGGCCGTCGAGCACGTGGTGGTCTATCGCCGCACCGGCGGCAACGTGCCCTGGACCGAAGGCCGCGACCTCTGGATGGAAGACGTCAGCGCCGGCCAGCCGGACACTTGCGAAGCCGAGCCGGTGAGCGCCGAGCATCCGCTGTTCGTGCTCTACACCTCCGGCTCCACCGGCAAGCCCAAGGGCGTGCAGCACAGCACCGGCGGCTACCTGCTGTGGGCGCTGATGACGATGAAGTGGACCTTCGACATCAAGCCCGACGACCTGTTCTGGTGTACCGCCGACATCGGCTGGGTCACCGGCCATACCTATATCGCCTACGGCCCGCTGGCCGCTGGCGCCACCCAGGTGGTGTTCGAAGGCGTGCCCACGTACCCCAACGCCGGCCGCTTCTGGGACATGATCGCGCGCCACAAGGTCAGCATCTTCTACACCGCGCCGACCGCGATCCGCTCGCTGATCAAGGCCGCCGAGGCCGACGAAAAGATCCATCCGAAGCAATACGACCTGTCCAGCCTGCGCCTGCTCGGCACCGTGGGCGAGCCGATCAACCCGGAAGCCTGGATGTGGTACTACAAGAACATCGGCAACGAGCGCTGCCCGATCGTCGATACCTTCTGGCAGACCGAAACCGGCGGCCACATGATCACGCCGCTGCCGGGCGCGACGCCGCTGGTGCCGGGCTCGTGCACGCTGCCGCTGCCGGGCATCATGGCCGCCATCGTCGACGAGACCGGCCATGACCTGCCCAACGGCAACGGCGGCATCCTGGTGGTCAAGCGCCCGTGGCCGGCGATGATCCGCACCATCTGGGGCGATCCGGAACGGTTCAAGAAGAGCTACTTCCCCGAGGAACTGGGCGGCAATCTCTACCTGGCCGGCGACGGCTCGATCCGCGACAAGGACACCGGCTACTTCACCATCATGGGCCGCATCGACGACGTGCTGAACGTGTCGGGCCACCGCATGGGCACGATGGAGATCGAGTCGGCGCTGGTGGCCAATTCGCTGGTGGCCGAAGCCGCGGTGGTGGGCCGCCCGGACGACATGACCGGCGAAGCCATCTGCGCCTTCGTCGTGCTCAAGCGCGCGCGTCCGACCGGCGAAGAGGCCGTGAAGATCGCCACCGAGCTGCGCAACTGGGTCGGCAAGGAAATCGGCCCGATCGCCAAGCCCAAGGACATCCGCTTTGGTGACAACCTGCCCAAGACGCGCTCGGGCAAGATCATGCGGCGCCTGCTGCGGTCGCTGGCCAAGGGTGAGGAAATCACGCAGGACACCTCGACGCTGGAGAACCCGGCGATCCTGGAGCAGCTCAAGCAGGCGCAGTAATCCCGTAGCCGTGCATCTGCCGCCGAACCCGCCGCCGCGTTTCCGCGCGCCGGCGGGTTTGTTACGATAGCGCCCCACCGACCACGGACCGCCGCCCCATGCCCGATGCCCAGTCGCGCTTTCGCCGTCGGCTGCTGCTGTACTACGGCCTGTTCACGCTAGGGTTGTTCGGCTTCGTCGCCATGATGGGGCTGCTGGAGCGCTCCAATGCCGATGCGCTGTGGCTCGGCTATGTCTTCCTGTTTGTCACAATCGCGATCTATGCATGCATCGGGCTGATCTGCCGCACCTCGGACCTGAACGAGTACTACGTCGCGTCGCGGCGCGTGCCGGCCATGTTCAACGGCATGGCAATCGCGGCTGACTGGATGAGCGCCGCGTCTTTTATCGGCCTGGCCGGCATCCTGTTCTCCTCCGGCTATGAAGGCCTGGCCTACGTGATGGGCTGGACCGGCGGTTACTGCCTGGTGGCCTTCCTGCTGGCGCCATACCTGCGCAAGTACGGCGGCTATACCATCCCCGATTTCCTTGCCGCGCGCTACGGCAACGGCAAGCCCGGCGGCAACCTGCCGGTGCGCGCCATCGCCGTGCTGGCGGCCTCGCTGTGTTCGTTCGTCTACCTGGTGGCGCAGATCCAGGGCGTGGGCCTGGTGGTGACGCGCTTTATCGGCGTGGAGTTTGCCGTCGGCATCTTCTTCGGGCTGGCCGGCATCCTGGTCTGCTCGTTCCTCGGTGGCATGCGCGCGGTCACGTGGACCCAGGTGGCGCAGTACATCATGATGATCGCCGCCTTCCTGGTCACGGTGTCGATGATCGCGTGGAAGCACCACCAGGAACCGCTGCCTCAGCTGAGCTACGGCACGCTGCTGGCGCAGCTCGACGCGCGCGAGCAGCAACTCGAACGCGAGCCCGCCGAGCAGGCCGTGCGCGAGTACTACAAGCAGCAGGCGATCCTGCTGCAGGAACGCATCGCCCGGCTGCCGGATTCCTTCACGCAGGAGCGCGACGCTCTCGACGCGCGCCTGCAGGACCTGCGCGCGCGCAACGCCCCGCTGCGGGAGATCAAGGCACAGGAGCGGGAGCGGCTGGAGTTCCCACGCGATGCGGGTTCCGCGCAGCAGCAGTGGAACCAGCAGCGCGAAGATGCGCTGGCGCGCAGCCGCCATTCGCTGTCGTCCACCGAGCCTTATCCCGCGGAGTCGGAGCAGGAGCGCAAGACGAAGCGGCTCAATTTCGTGCTGCTGGTGTTCTGCCTGATGGTCGGCACCGCCAGCCTGCCGCATATCCTGACGCGGCTCTACACCACGCCCTCGGTCAAGGAAACGCGCAACTCCGTAGCCTGGGCGGTGTTCTGCATCGCCTTGCTCTACGTGTCCGCGCCCACGCTGGCGGCGCTGGTCAAGTACGAGTTCTTCACGCACCTGGTCGGCACCTCGTATGCCGAGCTGCCGCAGTGGGTGGTGCAATGGCGCAAGGTCGACCCGCCGGTATTCGGCATCCGCGACGTCAACGGCGATGGCATCGTGCAGTGGGCCGAAATCCTGCTGCAGCCCGACATGATCGTGCTCGCCGCCCCGGAAATCGCCGGGCTGCCGTACGTGATCTCCGGTCTGATCGCGGCCGGGGCGCTGGCGGCGGCGCTGTCCACCGCCGACGGGCTGCTGCTGACGATCGCCAATGCGCTGTCGCATGACGTCTTCTATCACATGGTCGACAGGCAGGCGAGCCATCAGCGGCGGGTGACGACCGCCAAGATCGTGCTGCTGGGCGTGGCGCTGTTTGCCTCTTACGTCACCTCGCTGCGGCCGGGCAATATCCTGTTCCTGGTGGGCGCGGCCTTCTCGCTGGCCGCATCCAGCTTTTTCCCGGTGCTGGTGCTCGGCATCTTCTGGCGCCGCACCACCGCCGCCGGCGCCGTGGCCGGCATGGCTGCCGGGCTGGCCGTGGCGGTGTACTACATCTTTGTCAACTATCCGTTCTTCACGAAGATGACCGGCATTTTCGGCAACCGCTGGTTCGGCGTGGACCCGATCGCCTCCGGCGCCTTTGGCGTGCCCGCGGGGTTTGCCGTGGCCATCATCGTCAGCCTGATGTCGCCGCGCAATGCGCCGGTGATCGACCGGCTGGTGACCTACCTGCGCAAGGGGTAGGGCAGGCAAGGGGTAGGGCAGGGTAAGGCGAGATTCCGCGACGAAGCACTGGATTCGTGCGACGACTCTGCTATAATCGCGGACTTCCCGGAGAGATGGATGAGTGGTTTAAGTCGCACGCCTGGAAAGCGTGTATGGGTTAATAGCCCATCGGGGGTTCGAATCCCCCTCTCTCCGCCAGATTTCAGACAAGACCCGCACGGCGCAAGCCCTGCGGGTTTTTGTTTGCTTTACGGGTTTGTGTGCCCCATGGATTCGCGCGCCGTGGACCGCCGCCCCGTCATGCGAATCTTGCATAAGCCCCCGGGGAGTGGTGTGGAACAATCACTTCATTCCCCCCATTTCTTCCGTTCACTCCCACCATGACCGACCCCGTCGTCCACCTCAACGGCACCCTGACCCCGCTTTCCGAAGCCCGCATCCCTGTCCTCGACCGCGGCTTCATCTTCGGCGACGGTATCTACGAAGTCATCCCGTACTACGGCGGCAAGCCGTTCCGCGGCGCACAGCACCTGGCGCGGCTGCATCGCAGCCTGGAGGCCATTGGGATTCCCGATCCGCACAGTGCAGGTCAGTGGATGGAACTGATCGGCGAGGTGGTGGAGGCCAACGGCATGTCAGACCAGATGGTCTACATCCAGGTGACGCGCGGCGTGGCCAGGCGTGCTCATGCCTTCCCGAAGGAAGTGGTGCCGACGGTGCTGATCATGACCAACCCCATGGCATTGCCGTCGGCGCAGATGCGCGAGCACGGCGTGGCGTGCGTGACGATGGAGGACCGGCGCTGGCTGAACTGCCAGATCAAGTCGACCTCGCTGCTGGGCAACGTGCTGGCCGCGCAGCATGCGGCGGAGCATGGTGTGACCGAGGCGATCCAGTTCCGGGATGGCTGGCTGACCGAGGCGTCGTCGTCCAACGTCTGGGTGGTGCGCGACGGCCGCGTGCTGGCGCCGCCCAAGGACAATCTGATCCTGGAAGGCATCCGCTACGGCTTCATGGAAGAGATCTGCGCGGCGCTGGAGATTCCGCTGGAAGCGCGCCGGACTGCGAAGGAGGAGGTGTTTGCCGCCGATGAAGTGCTGCTGTCCTCGGCCAGCAAGGAGCTGTTGCCGGTCGTGACGATCGACGGCCGCACCATTGGCAAAGGGGTGCCGGGCCCGGTCTTTGCACGCCTCTACGCTGCCTACCAGGCGGCCAAGGCAGTCCTTTGAGCCCACCCGTACCCCCGTGCTAGGATGGCCCCGGATCCATCGAGGAGTCGGTCATGGCCAAGCGCGAGCGCGGCCGGCGTGCCCTGCAGGATGAGGTGAGCCGGCGCATCCAGGAAATCTATGAAATCGGTGAGGACGGGGCCAAGGTTCGGGTACCGGCCCCGCTGCCGCATCCCCGGGATGCCCGTGGCCGCAACTGGAATATGACCGGCTTCGGCAACGCTACTGGCTATGAGGCCAGCATCCGGGCTGTGGTGGACAAGGTGCGCGACGAGTTCGACCTGAACGAAGCGCTGGAGAACCGCGCGCCCAATCCGTTCGGGGATTGAGGGCTTCTTGTTCGACTGACACAGGCTGAGCCAGCACAGACTTCAACCGGGCAGCGCAGAACGTCCAGTCATGCGGATTCTCACAGCGTGTCGTCCAGGCGCGGCTCGGCGCTTTGCCAGATAGCGCCGGAGCGCCGCTTGGCGCCGTACATGGCGGCGTCGGCCGCATGCAGCAGCGCCTGGCTGCCTTGCGCGTGGAAGGGGAAGACGGCCAGGCCGATGCTCAGCGACGCTCGCACCGTGCTGCCGTCGGGCAGGGCGATCGGGGCGGCCATGGCCTGCAGGATATGTTCGGCGATATGGATGGCGTCGCGGGGCGCGCGCAGCGCGGCGACCAGCACCGCGAATTCGTCGCCGCCGATGCGTGCCACGGTGTCACCGGCGCGCAGGCTGGCGCGGATGCGCTGGGCCACGGCCACCAGCACCGCGTCGCCGGCGGCATGGCCGTGGTGGTCGTTGATGCGCTTGAAATCGTCGCTGTCCAGGTACAGCACCGCCGCGTACTCGTCGTTGGCGGCGGCATGGCGCACGGCGCGCTCGAGCGCCTCGACGAAGGCCGCGCGGTTGAGCAAGCCGGTCAGCGCATCGTGGTTGGCACGGTGGGCGAGCGAGCGGTTTTCGTGCTGCAGCTGGTTCTGCCAGGTCTGCAGCTCGTCGAGCAGGCCGTTGAAGTCCTCGCTGAGCGCATTGAGTTCCTCGATGCTGGCGGGCGGCGTGCGCTGCGCGAAATCGCGCTCGGAGCGCACCGCGTGTGCCACCCGCATCAGGTTGCGCAGCGGTTCGACGATCTGCACCAGCAGCCGGCTTGCCAGGTAGTGCGCGCCGACCGCGGTAAGCAGCAGGCAGCCCAGCAGGCCCAGCGCGCCCTGCAGCAGGAAGTGCAGCAGGTTGCGCGGGTCGCCGCTGACGCGCAGCACGCCGACCTGCTGCGCCTGGTGCAGGATCGGCTGGTCGACGGCGCCCATGCTCAGCCACTCGCCCAGCGCGTGGCGCAGGCCAGTCAGCTGCGGCTGGCCGGGGCGCCGCCACTCGGCCAGCATGCGGTTGTCGCGGTCGTAGACGGTGGCGCACGCGATGTCCTCGGAGGCGGCGATCACCGCGAGCGTTTCGCCGGTGGCTGCCTGGTCGTGGAAGACCACCGGCGCCTCCAGCGTATAGGCGATCGAGCGGGCCACCAGCCGCACGTTGTGGTCGGCATAGACGCGCAGCGCGGTCATGCCGAGCGCGGTAAGGGACACGCCCGCGGTGAACACGGCGATCAGCGCCACCCCCAGGTGGATGCGGCGCAGCACGCTGTAGAGGGTAGGGCGGGCCAGGGTGCCGGGCGCCGGCTTGCGCGCGCTCATGACGGCGCTCCCTTGCGGCGGCCCAGTTGCAGCACGCCGGGGTGTACATGCACGCCGCTGCGGGCCAGCGTGTCGAGGTTGACGCGGAACGAGACCTGGTTGTCGCGGATGTTCAGGCAGAACATGCTGCCCACCTCGCACTCGAAGTCTTCCTCGGTGACCACCAGCACCGGACGGCCGGTCAGCTCGGCCGACAGCCGCTTGCGCCGGGCGTCGTTCATCACGCCGACATAGAGCGCATCGCAGGCCGGGTGCAGCATGTCGGCCAAAACGTCAACCTGGCGCGTCTGCACCGGCCGCCCGCTGGCGAGCGTGCCGCCCTCCATCAGCCGCGCGGAATAGCGGCTGGCGTTGTCGACGCACAGGCGCACCGTGTCGCGCTCCACGGGCCAGCGCGCGTAGCCAAGCAGGCTGAAGACCACGCGCGCGACCAGGTCGGTGCGCTGCGGCGCGGGCTGCGCGGTCACCGCCGGCGGCAGCATCGCGGGCAGCACGGCCAGCGTCGCGGCGAGCAGGGCCGGCAGGCAGCGGCGCAGCAGCGGGCGTCGTTGCGCGCGATCGGCACGGGAAGGGGCGCTGGCTGGGGCAGGAGCCATGTCAGGGATGGGTTTGCGTTGCGGCTGAGGCGTGCTGGCTGGCTGCGGCCGCGGGGATTGTCCGGGCACGTGTTCCGGGCGGTCAGGCATTCAAAAATGACGCGCGCGGGACCAAAAACGGGCTTTGGAAGCAGCGTTTCCGTGTAGCCCGCATGCGGCGCTGGGTGTTACGGAATCTTTATCGGTTCCGGGAGGTTTTCCTGAAGTGTGGCGGCGCGAAGCGCAGGCCTTCGCCGTGGCGGACACAACACATAGAATGTGGCTTCGTTCCCCTTCATTTCCCAAACGCGCCTCGCCGCCGCATGCCGTCATGATCGCCGACCCTTTACTCCGCTTCCTGCACGTTGCCAGCGTCACCATCTGGGTGGGGGGCATGTTCTTCGCCTACCTGTGCCTGCGGCCCGTGGCCGGCAGCGTGCTGGAGCCGCCGGCGCGGCTGCGGCTGTGGCGCGGCGTGTTCGGCCGCTTCTTCCCCTGGGTCTGGGCTGCGGTGATCGTCATCGTATTGAGCGGCGTGGCGATGATGGCCGCGGTGGGCATGGCCGGTGCCCCACGCAACTGGCACCTGATGGCGGGCATCGGCATCGTCATGGCGGTGGTTTTCTGCTATGTCTGGTTCGGTCCATACCGCGTGCTGGGCCGGGCCGTGGATGCCCAGGACTGGCCGGCCGCCGGTGCCGCGCTGAACCGGGTCCGGCAGGCCGTGGGGACCAACCTGGTACTCGGGCTGGTCAATATCGCGGTGGCCACGCTGGGACGCTGGTTGGCCTGAGCGGTACCGGACGGTTCCGCCACGTTGTGTCACGCCAAGGAAAGGGAGAACCCATATGCGCGCCATCGCCTGCCTTGCCATCCTCACCCTCGCTGCGGCGTTCGCACCGGCCAGCGCCACGGAAAGCAGCGGCCTGAGCGCGGAATACGAGCGCTGCATGGCCAAGGCCGTGTCCACGGCCGACATGCTCGGCTGTACCTCGGCCGAGCTGCGGCAACAGGACACGGCGTTGAACACCGCCTACCAGGGTTTGTTGCGGCGGCTGGTCGCGCCGCGCACGGGGTTGCTGCGGGTGGCGCAGCGCGAGTGGCTGCGGTTCCGCGAGGCCAATTGCGCCTATATGGCGGATCCGGCCGGCGGCACGGCGGCGCGGGTGACGGGCGCGTCTTGCATGGCTCGGATGACGGCGGCGCGGGCGCGCGAATTGCGTGCCTACGGCGACGAGGCCGGTGCCCGGTAAGGGCGCCAGCCATGTGCTAGAGTTTCCAGCACACCTGTGCTTCGGCAATGTCCCAAGCTCGTCCTCAAGCAAGGAGATGGATCATGGCAAGTGAATCCCGGCCCAACCTGAAAGCTTTCGTGCAGACCGCGCCCCAGGCGGGGCGCTATGTGTGGATCATTGCACTGGTGGACTTCGGCGCGCAGCAGATCCGCCGCGCCATCGTTTCGGATGACACCTTTACCACGGCTGATGCCGCCCGCGTCGCGGGCGAGGCCCAGCTCAAGGCGATGGCTGAAGATCACTAGTCCGCCGCCGGCGCGCGAGACACCGTTGCGCGTCGGCGTCGTTGTGATAATCGGAAACCCTTTCTTACATTGCGCGCCAAGGCGTGCGCGCTAGACTGTGCGCATGTTCCTCCACAAGAAAGGGCTTCCATGAAACATCGCGTGCTCCGGCCTGCCAGGGCCATCCTGGTGGCGGCCGTGCTGGGCTCGGGCCTGACGTTCAGTGCCGCGTCGATGGCCCAGGTGTCGGTCAATATTGCCATCGGCGTGCCGCCACCGGCCCCGATGTATGAGGTCGTGCCCGCGCCGCGCCCGGGCTATGTCTGGCTGCCGGGCTACTGGGACTGGGACGACGGTCACCACAAGCATGCCTGGAAGAAGGGCCGCTGGGAGCGCGAGCGCCCCGGCTATGTCTATGAGTCGCCGCGGTGGATCCAGTCGCGCGACGGCTGGGTGCTGGTGCCTGGCCGCTGGGACCAGGGCGGGTACAAGGACCACAAGGATAAAGGCCACAAGGACAAGGGCTACCACTGCCCGCCTGGCCACGCCAAGAAGGGCGAGTGCTGATCCCCCCGCCGGCCGGCGCCGCAAGGTGACGCCGGCCGGTACTGCCATGCTACGATCCCCGCCATGACACCCGCGCCCGCACGGCGCATCGGTAGTGGCTCCGGAGGTAGCAATGGCAAAGCACGTCTTCACGCGCGCGCAGTATCTCGACATCCTCAATGACAGCCTGCGCAAGCATCCCGGCTGGCAGCCCGGCATGGCATTCGTGTTCCTGCCTCCCGGCGCGGATGCCAGCCAGGCCACGGCCGTGGGCTGCACCGGGCCGATGGACGCCATCGCCATCTATGCGGAAATCCAGCGGGTGGCCGCCGAACTGATCGAGGTGAGCAACGACTAGGGACCGGCCATGGCGCCGGTGCGTGCCGGGGGTGCGTACAATACCGGCCTCGACAGACTTTCGGATAACGCCGTGAAAAAAACGGACCTGGAAAAAAACAAGGGCCTGAAGATCGCCAACAGCCTGAAGCAGACTGTGGCGGGCCGGGGCGGTATCCCCGGTGGCGCCGCCGCGCGCCCGGACCGGCGCGAACAGCGCCGGCTGGATCAGGAGCAGGGCCTGGTGCCCTTTGCGTGCAAGCTGGACGGCGCGCTGGTGAAGCGCCTGCAGGCGCTTGCCGCCGAGCACCCGGGCGGCATGACCGGGGTGCTCAATGAACTGCTGGGCGGCGCGCTGCCGCCGGAGCAGGGCGAGGCCTGATTAGCGGGCGGCAGCCTCGGCCGCCGCCTGCTCGCGCCGCCTGCCCGCGCCTCCTGCAGCGTCAGTCCTCTTCTTCCTCGTCGAGGAATTCGCGGCGCAGCATCCAGTTGGCGATGGCCTCGTCGCAGATGCGCTTGAACTTCTGCTTGTCCGGCATCTTGTCGAACAGGTGGAAGTTGACCAGCGCCATGCCGGCATCGGTGATGTAGAACATCCGGCTCGGGTCGTCGTCGTGGACGATGCGGCCGTCGATGGCGTCTTCCTCGCTTTCCGCGGGCATGTCTTCAAGCTCGACGACCCGGCAGGTGAAGCGCGGGCTGCGGGTATGGGTCAGATACTCGAACTCGTCGTGCATGACCTCGCCGCCTTTGCCTGCGATAACGGCGAAGCCCCAGATAAAGCGGGGCATCGGCAGATCGGACAGATCTTCAATCTCGTCCATGGTGTTCTCCCTGATTCAATCTCCGCATTATCGCCCGGAACGCCGCTGCATCAAAAGATGATGCAGTGCGGCAGCGCCAGCCGCTAGGGTTTGGCGTGGCAGCCGCCCAGCGCGGGCGCGGCATTCTCGCCCTGCATCAGGTCGCGCAGCGTGCCTTCCTCGCCCTTGGTCCACCATTCGTAACGCCCGCCGATATAGCGCGCGCCGGACGCCGACACGGTGGTGACCGCCAGCACCGGCTTGCCGTCGAGGCGGAATACAGCCGCCTGGTTGTCGGGGCTGTTGAAGTAGCGCACCGACAGTGTCTTGCCGCCGTCGCACTGGTATTGCACCGTGCGCACGTCCTGGAAACGCACGCCGTCGATGCCGGGGGCGCGCGCGGCGTGGGCGGTGGCACAGGCGCCAACAGTTGCCAGCAGCGCGAGGTGGCGAGCGAGGGTCAGGGTCGGGCGAGTGGTCATCGGGTTGCCTTTGCGGATGGGATGCGTGCCAGGCAGGTCAGACGGGTGCCGGAGGCGGCAGTTCCGCCGGCAGCCCGCTCAGCCCAGCATGTAGCCGGCGGCAAGTGCGCGGAAGCTTTCGATCTCGCGCGCCTGCCAGGCTTCGTTCTCGCCGAGTTCCTCGGCCAGGATCGCGGCCACGGCCGGCGCCGCTGCCACGGCGGCGCGCGCGTCCAGGAACAGCGCGCGGTTGCGGCGCGCCAGCACGTCCTCGACGCGCCGGGCCAGCTCGTGCCGGGCGGCGAAGCGCACATGGGCCTCGGTCAGCCCGGACGCGGGCGCCAGCATCCGGTCGTAGCCGGGCAGGGCGCGCAGCGTTTCCAGCTCGTTGCCGTAGTAGCGGTCCGGCGAAACCGAGTCTGGCGGCGGCAGGTCCGCCGGCAGGCCCGCGGCGCCGTGCAGCGGCAGCTCGGCGGTCACGCAGGGCGCGGCGCGCACCATCTGGCGCTGGATCGCGGTCTCGATCACGTCCTCGGCCATTTTGCGGTAGGTGGTCCACTTGCCGCCGGTGACGGTGATCAGCCCCGCCCTGGACACCACGATCGTATGCTCGCGCGACAGCGATGCGGTCGACGCCTCGCCGGTGGCCTTTACCAGGGGCCGCAGGCCGGCCCAGACGCTGGTGACGTCGGCGCGGGTGGGATCCTTGGCCAGGTAGCGCGAGGCGGTCTCCAGGATGAAATCGACATCGTCGGCGCCGGCGTCCGGCTCCAGCGGCAGGTCGCGGCGCGGCGTGTCGGTGGTGCCGACGATGGTGTGGCCGTTCCACGGCACCACGAACAGCACGCGCCCGTCGTCGGTCTTGGGGATCAGGATGGCGCGCCCGCCGGGATTGAAGCTGCGCGGCAGCGTCAGGTGCACGCCCTGGCTGGGCGCGACCATGGTGCGCGCGTGGCCGTCTTCCATCTGGCGGATGGCGTCGACCCAGACTCCGGTGGCATTGATCACGCAGTCCGCGCGCAGCCGGAAGGTGGCGTCGCCCAGCACGTCCTGCACCGTGACGCCGCTGATCACGCCGCCTTGCTGGCTCAGCCCGGTCACGCGCATATAGTTGACCGCGGTGCCGCCGACGTCGAACAGCGTGCGCATCAGCGCCACCGCCAGCCGCGCATCGTCGAACTGGCCGTCGAAGTACAGGTTACCGCCGCGCAGCGGACGTCCGCCGACATGCTCGGCCAGGTTGGGCGCCGCGGCCAGCACCTCGCGGTGGTTCAGCCAGCGACTGCCGGCCAGGTTGAGGTCGCCGGCCAGCATGTCGTAGACCTTCAGGCCAATGCCGTAGAAGGGCTGGTCGAACATCTGGTAGGCCGGCACCACGAAGCCCAGCGGCCACACCAGGTGCGGGGCGTTGCGCGCCAGCAGGCCGCGCTCGTGAAGTGCCTCGCGCACCAGGCTGATATTGCCCTGGGCCAGGTAGCGCACGCCGCCATGGACCAGCTTGGTGGCCTTGCTGGAGGTGCCTTTGGCAAAATCGGCGGCTTCGACCAGCAGCGTGCGATAGCCGCGCGAGGCGGCGTCGACCGCGGTGCCGAGGCCGGTGGCGCCGCCGCCGATGACGATCACGTCCCAGCGCGGCTCGCGCTCCAGGGTTGCGAGCAGGGCGGCTCGGTCGGGGGGCTCGATCGGTGTTGTGATTCTCTGCATGACGCTTATCGGGGGTGTGTGCTGGTTGGCTGGCGTTATGGCGAAGAAGGGAAAAGGCGGCCGTCAGCCGTGGCCGCCGCCGCGGTCGACCTCGTCCTCGCGCGCCCAGTCGCGCGCGCGGTCCACGGCGCGATGCCAGCGCGCCAGCCGGTGGCCGCGCTCGTCGGCCGAAAGGTGCGGCTCGAAGCGCTGTTCCACCTGCCATTGCTGCGCGATCTGCGCGGGGTCGCTCCAGTAGCCGGTGGCCAGGCCCGCCAGGTAGGCCGCGCCCAGCGCGGTGGTCTCGGTCACGCGCGGGCGTACCACCGGGGTGCCGAGCAGGTCGGCCTGCATCTGCATCAGCAGGTCGCTGCGCGAGGCGCCGCCGTCCACGCGCAGCTCGGCCAGCGAGATGCCGGCGTCCTTCTGCATGGCCTCGAGCACGTCCACGCTCTGCAGTGCGATCGACTCCAGCGCCGCGCGCGCGATCTGCGGCCGGCCCGTGCCGCGCGTCATGCCGACCAGCGTGCCGCGCGCAAAGGCGTCCCAGTGCGGCGCGCCCAGGCCGGCAAAGGCGGGCACCAGCACCACGCCGCCGGTGTCGTCGCACTGGCGCGCCAGCGGCTCGACCTCGGGCGCGCTGTTGATGATCTTGAGCCCGTCGCGCAGCCACTGGATGGTGGCGCCGCCCATGAACACGCCGCCTTCCAGGCAATACTGGGTCTGGCCGCCGAACTGCCAGCCGATGGTGGTCAGCAGCCGGTTGTGCGAAGTCACCGGCTGCGACCCGGTGTTCATCAGCAGGAAGCAGCCGGTGCCATAGGTGTTCTTGGCCATGCCGGGCGACAGGCAGGCCTGGCCAAAGGTCGCGGCCTGCTGGTCGCCGGCGATGCCGGCAATCGGGATCTCCACGCCGAACAGCCGCGCGGAGGTCCGCGCCACCTCGCCGCTGGACGGCACCACCTCGGGCAGCAGCGCGTGCGGGATGTCGAGCAGCGCCAGCAGCGCGTCGTCCCACTCGAAGGTGTGGATGTTGAACAGCATCGTGCGCGACGCGTTGGAGGCGTCGGTGACATGGCGCGCACCGTCGGTGAGCTGCCAGATCAACCAGCTGTCGACCGTGCCGAAGGCCAGCTCGCCGCGCTGGGCGCGCTCGCGCGCGCCCTCGATGTTGTCGAGCATCCAGCGCAGCTTGGTGCCGGAGAAGTAGGCGTCGATGACCAGGCCGGTCTTTTCGCGGAACAGCTCGCCGTGGCCGGCGGCCTGCAGCGCCTCGCACATCGGCGCGGTGCGGCGGTCCTGCCAGACCAGGGCGCGCCCGACCGGCTCGCCGGTCTTGCGGTCCCACAGCACGGTGGTTTCGCGCTGGTTGGCGATGCCGATGGCGCGCACCTGCGAGGCCGAGATGCCGGCATCGGACAGCACTGCGTGCGCTACCGCCAGCTGCGACTGCCAGATTTCATACGGGTCGTGCTCGACGTGGCCGGGATGTGGGTAATATTGGCGGAACTCGCGCTGCGCCAGCCGCACCACGCTGCCGGCATGGTCGAACAGGATGGCCCGCGAGCTGCTGGTGCCCTGGTCGAGCGCCAGCACGTACTGCGACTCGGCGGACTGGGGCGGGGCGGGGCGCTGTGCCTGGGCTTGCGCTGCTGGCTGGTTCATGCGTTCAATCCTGAAAATGACAAGGCGCGCCGGCACGGCCGGCGCCTGGATTCGTGATGGCCAAAATGACTTCGATGCAGCCTGAGGACCTCGCCGGCGACGGTGCCGATGCCGGCCACGCCGCGCGGATCGCCGCGTCGCTGGCGGCGCGCAGCCGCTTCGATGCCGCCGGCAAGCTGCGCCTGATGGTGGCCGGACAGCAGGTCGGCTGGCTGCCGCGCGCGCACGCCGGCATCCTGCGCGGCATGGGCTGCATCCTCGGAGCTGAAGACGACGCTGCCGCCGTGGAGCTGCTGCCTGGTCGCAATGATTTCGACGTGCGCAGCGCCGCGCTGGAAGCGCTGGCGCACCGGCTGGCCGATGCCGGCCATGTGCGCGGCTGGCGCCATGAACTGTTCGCGGTCACCCCGGCACTCGACGCGCCCGCGGTCGCGGCGGTCGAGCGTGCGGTGGCGCGTTTTCTGGGGCTGCTGACCTTCGCCTCGCACTTGAACGGTATCGTCGATGGCCCTGGGGATGGCGGCCCGGCGCTGTGGATTTCGCGGCGCAGTCCAAGCAAGTCGGTCGACCCCGGCATGTGGGACAACCTGGTCGCCGGCGGCATGCCGCATGGCAGCGACCCGCTGGAGACGCTGGTGCGCGAATGCGAGGAAGAGTCGGACATCCCGCCCGCGCTGGCGCGGGGCGTGGAGGCCCATGGCGTGATCGAGGTGCTGCGCGACCTGCCCGAAGGGGTGCAGTGGGAGCAGGTCTACGTCTATGACCTGCTGCTCCCTCCCACTTTCACGCCGCGCAACCAGGATGGCGAGGTTAGCGAACACAGGCGCGTCGACCTGCCCGCATTGCTTGCTATCATGGCGGGCGGCGCCATGACGGTCGATGCGACACTGGTGACGCTGGATGCCCTTCGCCGGCGCGGCTGGCTCGGCGACGACGACCCTCACGCCTGAGCCGGCGCCGCGGTTTTCTTCCTCGCCGAACTCGCTGACCTGGGTTTCCCGGCCCCGCGCCGCGCCCCCCCGACAGAACAACACACCATGAGTAACACCGGATTTATCCTGACCCTTTCGTGCCCCGACCAGCCGGGCATCGTCCACGCCGTCTCGGGCCTGCTGTTCCAGCATGGCTGCAATATCGTCGATTCGGACCAGTACGGTGACGAGTACACCGGCCGCTTCTTCATGCGGGTGCACTTCATGCCGGCCGCAGGCGGACCAAACCTGGACACGCTGAAGGCCGCGTTTGCGCCGGTGGGCGACCAGTTCGGCATGCAGTGGGAGCTGAACGACGCCGCGGTCAAGCCGCGCGTGATGATCATGGTGTCCAAGATCGGCCACTGCCTGAACGACCTGCTGTTCCGCGCCAAGGTGGGCGGCCTGCCGGTCGAGATCGCGGCCATCGTCTCGAACCATCGCGACTTCTACCAGCTGGCGGCGTCGTACGACGTGCCGTTCTTCCACCTGCCTCTGATGAATGCCTCGGACGAGCAGAAGGCCGCGCAGGAAGCGCGTGTGTTCGAGGTGGTGGAAGAGCAGAAGATCGACCTGGTGGTGCTGGCCCGCTACATGCAGGTGCTGTCCGACAACCTGTGCCGCAAGCTGGCCGGGCGCGCGATCAATATCCATCACTCGTTCCTGCCCAGCTTCAAGGGCGCCAAGCCGTACTACCAGGCGCACGACCGCGGCGTGAAGCTGATCGGCGCCACCGCGCATTACGTTACCGCCGACCTGGACGAAGGCCCGATCATCGAGCAGGAGATCGAGCGCGTGGACCACAGCATGGATCCGGAGCAACTGACTGCCGTGGGCCGCGACGTGGAATGCGTGGCGCTGGCGCGAGCGGTCAAGTGGCACGCCGAACGCCGCGTTTTGCTGAACGGCCACAAGACCGTGGTGTTCAAGTAAGCATATACCTTTGTTCCTCTGCCGGTTTGGCCCCCTCTCCCGCATGCAGGAGAGGGGCCGGGGGGGAGGGCAGGCCTGTCGCAAGGCCGGGGCGCCACGCTGAGCCCCGACGTCACGGATCAACAACAGCTCCGCCCCCGCCAGCGCGGCAGCGTCAAGTCGGCTCCCGCCACGCTCACTCCCGCCCCGCCACCACACACTTCACCCCACTGTCGGCCAGGATCTGGTCGAACGGCGCCGCCAGCGGCTCGTCGGTAAAGAGCCGGTCGACCTGCGACACATGCGCCAGCTCAACCATTGCCTGGCGGTTGAACTTGCTGGCGTCCGCCGCCAGCCACACCTCGCGTGAATGCTCGATGATGGTCCGCGCCACCTTGACCTCGCGGAAGTCGTAGTCGCGCAGCGTACCGTCGGTCTCGATCCCCGAGATGCCGATCAGCCCGATATCCACCTTGAACTGCCGGATGAATTCCAGCGTGGCCTCGCCCACGATGCCGCGGTCGCGCGAGCGCAGCACGCCGCCGGCGACGATGACCTCGCAATCGGGGTTGTCGGCCAGGATGTTGGCTACGTTCAGGTTGTTGGTGATCACGCGCAGCCCGCGATGGTGCATCAGCCCGCGCGCAATCTCTTCCACCGTGGTGCCGATGTTCAGGATCAGCGAACAGCCTTCGGGCACTGCCGCCGCCACCGCGCGCGCAATGCGCACCTTGCCTTCCGCGTTGAGCACCTGCCGCTGCCGGTAGGCGATGTTCTCGGTGGTGGAGCCTTCCACCCGCACGCCGCCGTGAAAGCGCGCCAGCATGCCGTTCTCGGCCAACAAGTTGACGTCGCGGCGCACCGTCTGGAGCGTCACGCCGAACTTGCGCGCAAGTTCGTCGATGGAGGCAAAGCCCTGGCTGCGGACTTCTTCGAGCAGGGCGGTCTGGCGGGGATTAAGGGTCATGCCGGGATTCTAGTTCAAACAGAAACGAAAACAAATGATGCGGTGCACTATTGTTTTGTGTTCGTTTTTTTGCTAAAACGAGCGCAAAGCCAAGATTTGTGCGCATGCATCATGCGAAAGCTGTGATGCTTGACGCATTATCGAACATGGAGACCGCGGATGCAGCTGAGTTTGGAAGGCGTCGCACAGCAGGTGGGTTCGCAGGCGTATCTCTATCCGATGACGCTCGCGCCGGTTCCCGGCGCGGTAACCATCCTGCTGGGCGCCACGCAGGCGGGCAAGACCTCGCTGATGCGTGTGATGGCCGGGCTGGACCGTCCCAGCGCGGGCCGCGTGCTGGTGGACGGCGACGACGTGACCGGGATGGCGGTGCGCGAGCGCAACGTTTCGATGGTGTACCAGCAGTTCATCAACTACCCGTCGATGAAGGTATTCGACAACATCGCCTCGCCGTTGCGGCTGCGGCGCCGGGCCCCGGCTGCCGACATTGCCGCGCACGTGCGCGAATTGGCGACGCGGCTGCAAATCGACCATCTGCTTGACCGCTACCCGGCGGAACTCTCCGGCGGCCAGCAGCAGCGCGTGGCGCTGGCACGCGCGCTGGCCAAGGCGGCGCCGCTGATGCTGCTGGACGAGCCGCTGGTCAACCTCGACTACAAGCTGCGCGAGGAATTGCGTGAAGAGCTGGCGCAGCTGTTCGCGCACGGCGACGCCACCGTGATCTACGCCACCACCGAGCCGGGCGAGGCCCTGCTGCTGGGCGGCCATACCGCGGTGCTGGACGCCGGCGAGCTGCTGCAGTACGGCCCGACCCCCGAGGTCTTCCACTATCCCGACTCGCTGCGCGTGGCGCGCGCGTTCAATGATCCGCCGATGAACCTGGTCGAGGGCACGCTGCGGGGCGGGTGGGTCATGCTGGCCGGTGACATCTCGGTGCCGGTGCCCGGTGTGGGCGGCCATGACGGCCCGGTGACCCTGGGCGTGCGCGCCTCGGCGCTGCGGCTCGCGGGCGAGCCCGGTTCGGTGCCGGTGCCCGGGCGCGTGGCGCTGGCCGAGCTGTCCGGCTCCGATACCTTTGTCCATGCCGATACGCCGGTGGGCAACCTGGTCGCGCAGTTCGCCGGTGTGCTTGACCTGCAGTTGGGCGAGCCGATCTTGCTGCACCTGCTGCCGGAGCAGATCTACCTGTTCGACGCGGGCGGGCGCCGCATCCATGCGCCGCGCCGGCCCGGCGGGCTGGCGGTCGGCCTGCCGGGCGGCGGTGCCGCAGCCGGTGCGGCTCGTGCTGCGGCAGGGGGCTGACATGGCACGCATCGATCTGGACCTCGCGCATTCCTACGTGCCCGATCCGCGCACGGACGAAGACTACGCGCTGCTGCCGCTCAAGTTTACGTTCGAAGACGGCGGCGCCTACGCACTGCTGGGCCCGTCGGGCTGTGGCAAGACCACGCTGCTGAACTGCATCTCCGGACTGCTGCGGCCCTCGCACGGCACCATCGCCTTCGACGGCCGCGACGTCACCGCCGCCACGCCGCAGGCGCGCAATATCGCCCAGGTGTTCCAGTTCCCGGTGATCTACGACACCATGACCGTGGGCGAAAACCTGGCTTTCCCGCTGCGCAACCGCGGCGTGCCCGAGGCACAAGTGCGCGAGCGGGTAGGGCGCGTGGCCGAGATGCTGGACCTGTCGTCCACGCTCGACCGCCGCGCCAGCGGCCTGGCCGCCGACGCCAAGCAGAAGATCTCGCTCGGCCGCGGGCTGGTGCGGCACGACGTGTCTGCCATCCTGTTCGACGAGCCGCTGACTGTGATCGACCCGCAGCTCAAATGGCAGCTGCGGCGCAAGCTCAAGGAGATCCACCACGAATTCCGCCTGACGCTGATCTACGTGACCCATGACCAGACCGAGGCGCTGACCTTTGCCGACCAGGTGGTGGTGATGTCGCGCGGCAAGGCGGTGCAGGTGGGGCCGGCCGATGCGCTGTTCGAGCGGCCGGCGCATACCTTCGTCGGGCATTTCATCGGTTCGCCGGGCATGAACTTCCTGACCGGCCAGTGGCGCGACGACGCGGTCGAGCTGGCCGGGCGCCACTACACCCCGACGCTTACGCCTTCGGTAGAGGCCGCCCTGCGCGCAGCGGGCAGCTTCCGCATCGGCGTCCGGCCGGAATACCTGCACCTGGCACCGGAGCGCGACGCGCAGGCGGTGCCGGTGCGCGTGGAGCGCGCGCAGGACATCGGCACCTACTGGCTGCTGACCGGCACCGTGCAGGAGGCCGGCGCCCAGGCCGGCACGCTGCGCGCGCGGCTCGGCACTGAGGCGGCCAGCCTGCGGGCGGGTGATACCGCCTGGCTGTCGGTGTTCAACCGGCATACCTGCTACTACGTCAACGAGGAACTGGTGCCATGAAGCCCGTCAACCAGAAGGCCTGGCTACTGGTGTTGCCGGTGGTGGTGTGCGTGGCGTTCTCCGCCATCCTGCCGCTGATGACCATCGTCAATTACTCGGTACAGGACATCATCTCGCCGGAGCGGCGCGTGTTCGTCGGCACGGAATGGTTCCGCACCGTGCTGCGCGACGGCGAGCTGCACGATGCGCTGCTGCGCCAGCTCGGTTTTTCGCTGGCGGTATTGCTGGTGGAGATCCCGCTCGGCATCCTGCTGGCGTTGTCGATGCCGGCCAAGGGCTGGAAGGCGTCGGCGGTGCTGGTGATCATCGCGCTGTCGCTGCTGATCCCGTGGAACGTGGTCGGCACCATCTGGCAGATCTTCGGGCGCACCGATATCGGCTTGCTCGGCGCCGCGCTCGAGGCGATGGGCTTCGATTACAACTACACCGGCAGCGCCTTCGACGCCTGGGTCACGGTGCTGGTGATGGACGTCTGGCACTGGACGCCGCTGGTGGCGCTGCTGTGCTACGCCGGCCTGCGCGCCATCCCCGACGCCTACTACCAGGCCGCGCAGATCGACGGCGCGTCACGGCTGGCGGTGTTCCGCTTTATCCAGCTGCCCAAGCTGCGCGGCGTGCTGATGATCGCGGTGCTGCTGCGCTTCATGGACAGCTTCATGATCTATACCGAGCCGTTCGTGCTGACCGGCGGCGGGCCGGGCAACGCCACCACGTTCCTGTCGCAGTACCTGACGCAGAAGGCCGTGGGCCAGTTCGACCTGGGCCCGGCTGCTGCGTTCTCCATCGTCTATTTCCTGATCATCCTGCTCATGTGTTTCATCCTCTATAACTGGATGCAGCGCGCGGGCACCGCCGGCAGCGAGGACATACCCCATGGCTGATATGCGCACCCCCGCAAACCGCGCCACCTGGTGGCGCGCCGGTTTTCTGCTGGTCTACCTGCTGTTCGCCATCGTGCCGATCTACTGGATGGTGAACATGTCGTTCAAGACCAACGAGGAGATTGTGTCCACGCTGTCGCTGTGGCCCGCGGAATTCACGCTGCAGCACTACAAGACCATCTTTACCGATCCGTCCTGGTACTCGGGCTACGTCAACTCGATGATCTATGTGGCAATGAACACGGTGATCTCGATCTCCGTGGCGCTGCCGGCGGCCTATGCCTTCTCTCGCTACCAGTTCATCGGCGACAAGCATGTGTTCTTCTGGCTGCTGACCAACCGCATGACGCCGCCCGCGGTGTTCCTGCTGCCGTTCTTCCAGCTCTACAGCACCATCGGGCTGATGGACGCGCACTTGGGCGTGGCGCTGGCGCACCTGGTGTTCAACGTGCCGCTGGCGGTGTGGATCCTGGAGGGCTTCATGTCGGGCGTGCCGCGCGAGATCGACGAGACCGCCTATGTGGACGGCTACTCGTTCCCGCGCTTCTTCCTGACCATCTTCCTGCCGCTGATCAAGGCTGGCGTGGGCGTGGCGGCGTTCTTCTGCTTCATGTTCAGCTGGGTCGAGCTGCTGCTGGCGCGCACGCTGACCTCGGTCAACGCCAAGCCGATCGTGGCCACCATGACGCGCACGGTGTCGGCCTCGGGCATGGACTGGGGCGTGCTGGCGGCGGCTGGCGTGCTGACCATCGTGCCGGGCGGCATCGTGATCTGGTTCGTGCGGCACTACATCGCGAAGGGCTTTGCGATGGGCCGCGTGTGAGCACATGGATTAACGCTAGTCACAACACAAGGAGACGGCGCAATGCTGAGCTGGATGGTCTGGACGACGCCGGTAGCGGTGTTCTTCGGCTGCATCGTGGTCATGCTGATCGGCATGACCATCTTGGAAATACGCGCGCCATCGGTGCTGCGCAAGGGCTTTCTCCCGATCGCTACCACGCGCGGCGACCGCTTGTTTATCGGCCTGATGTGCGCGGCCTGGGTCAACCTCGCGTGGGTCGGGCTGGGCGAGAAAGTCACCGCGTGGCTGTCGCTGGCCGAAGAGCCGTCGGTCTGGATCAGCTTCGGGGTGTCGATGCTGGTGCTGGCGCTGGTCATGCGCAAGGGCTGAGGGTTGCCAGGGTTTGATGGAAGGTTGTTTGCAGGATGGGAATTTGCGGCTTATCCCTGCCCCGGGGCCGCCACCCAGACCAAAGCCGGGGAGGGGAAATCATGAGGAGACGTCGATGAGAGTGCACGTGAAGTTGGGGATGTCAGCCCTTGCCTGCGCGGCGGCGCTGGCTTGCGGGTCCGCGTGGGCGGGTGAGGCGGAAGCGAAGAAGTGGATCGACAACGAGTTCCAGCCCTCGTCGCTGGCCAAGGACAAGCAGCAGGCGGAAATGAAGTGGTTTATCGATGCCGCCGCCAAGCTCAAGGCCAAGGGTGTCACGCAGATCAGCGTCGTCTCCGAGACCATCACCACGCACGAATATGAATCCAAGACGCTGGCCAAGGCGTTCGAGGAGATCACCGGCATCAAGGTCAAGCACGACCTGATCCAGGAAGGCGACGTGGTCGAGAAGCTGCAGACCTCGATGCAGTCCGGCAAGTCGATCTATGACGGCTGGATCTCGGACTCGGACCTGATCGGCACGCACTACCGCTACGGCTCGATCCTGCCGCTGACCGACTACATGAACGGTGCCGGCAAGGAATGGACCAACCCCGGGCTGGACGTAAAGGATTTCATCGGCACCAAGTTCACCACCGCGCCGGATGGCAAGCTGTACCAGCTCCCGGACCAGCAGTTCGCCAACCTCTACTGGTTCCGCGCCGACTGGTTCGCGCGCAAGGACCTGCAGGACAAGTTCAAGGCCAAGTACGGCTATGACCTGGGCGTGCCGACCAACTGGTCCGCCTACGAAGATATTGCCAACTTCTTCACCAACGACGTGAAGGAACTCGACGGCAAGAAGGTCTACGGCCATATGGACTACGGCAAGAAGGACCCGTCGCTGGGCTGGCGCTTCACCGACGCCTGGCTGTCGATGGCGGGTACCGCCGACAAGGGCCTGCCCAACGGCATGCCGGTCGACGAGTGGGGCATCCGCGTGGCCGACGACAAGTGCACGCCGGTCGGTGCGTCGGTTTCGCGCGGCGGCGCCACCAACAGCCCGGCGGCGGTCTATGCGCTGACCAAGTACATCGACTGGATGAAGAAGTACGCGCCGCCGCAGGCGATGGGCATGACCTTCTCCGAGGCCGGCCCGGTGCCGGCCCAGGGCCAAGTCGCGCAGCAGATTTTCTGGTACACCGCTTTCACGGCGGACATGACCAAGAAGGGCCTGCCGGTGGTCAATGCCGACGGCTCGCCCAAGTGGCGCATGGCGCCGTCGCCGTACGGCCCGTACTGGAAGCAGGGCATGCAGAATGGCTACCAGGACGTGGGCTCGTGGACCTTCTTCAAGAACACTGACCCCAACAAGCTGGCGGCGGCCTGGTTGTACGCGCAGTTCGTCACGTCCAAGACGGTGTCGCTGAAGAAGTCGCTGACCGGGCTGACCTTTATCCGCGACAGCGACATCCACCACGACTACCTGACCAAGAATGCGGCCAAGTACGGCGGACTGGTCGAGTTCTACCGCAGCCCGGCGCGCGTCGCCTGGACGCCGACCGGCACCAACGTGCCTGACTATCCGAAGCTCGCCCAGTTGTGGTGGAAGAACGTCGCCACCGCGGTCACCGGCGAGAAGGCCCCGCAGGCCGCGATGGACACGCTGGCCGAGGAAATGGACCAGGTAATGGCCCGGCTGCAGCGCGCCGGCATGAGCAACTGCGCGCCCAAGCTCAACGCGAAGGGCGATCCGGCCAAGTGGCTGTCGAGCGAGCACGCGCCGTGGAAGAAGCTGGACAACGAAAAGCCGAAGGGAGAAACCATTCCCTACGACAAGCTGCTGCAGGCGTGGAAGGAAGGGCAGGTGCGCTAAGCTGGCCGGAGCGGGCCCTGCGGTCCGCTCCGCACACCTGATCGACTGCAACGGGCGCCGCTGGCGCCCGTTGACTTTCGGTGCTGTCCTGCGCCTTGGCCTAGGCCGAACTTTGGCTTCTCAAATAGCCGGAATCCGCATCAGCAGTGGGTTCCGGCTATTTTTTGAGGCTATTATGTAGCCATGTAAATTAGTATTTATCTATTGTGTTTCGGTAGCTTTGTGCTTGAATACGTGTTCATGTATATCGAACACGTCCCCAACCGCAACTCGCCCCCCCGCGATCCTGCTGCGCGAGTCCTATCGCGACGGCAACACGGTCAAAAAACGCACCCTCGCCAACCTCTCGTCGCTGCCCGCCGAGGTCATCGAAGGCTTGAAGGTGCTGCTACGCGGTGGCGTCGCGGTGTCGTCCGCCGATGAGGCCTTCGTGATCGAGCGCAGCCTGCCACACGGACATGTGGCCGCCGTGCTCGGCGCGGCGCGCGCCTGCGGCGCCGAGCAGTGGTTGTCCTCAGCGCCGGCCGCGCTGCGCTCGGTGGTGATGGCACTGCTGGTGGCGCGGGTGGTGTCCCCCGCCTCCAAGCTCGCCACGCATCGCATGTTGCGCGACGAGACCGCGACCCACTCGCTGTCGCGACTGCTGAAGTTGGGCGACGTCGAACTCGAGCAGGTCTATGCCGCGCTCGACTGGCTGGGAGACGCTCAGGAAGGCATCGAGAAGCGGCTTGCCAGGCAGCATCTGAGCGGCAGTACGCTGGTGCTCTATGACCTCACTTCCACGTGGGTGACGGGACGCTGCTGCGAGCTTGCCGCCCACGGCTACAGCCGCGATGGCAAGCGCGACGATCCCCAGATCGTGTTCGGTCTGGTTTGCACGCCTGAGGGCTGTCCGGTGGCAGTCGAAGTCTTCGCTGGCAACACCGCCGATCCGGCAACCGTGGCCTCGCAGGTGGACAAGCTCAAGAATCGCTATGGCATCGAGAAGCTCGCGTGGGTGGGCGACCGGGGCATGCTCACGCAGGCGCGCATCGACTCGGTCTTGCGCCCGGCTGGCCTGGACTGGGTGAGCAGCCTGCGCGCGCCGCAGATGGCCGCGCTTGCTCACGAGAAGGGCCCCTTCCAGCCCTCGCTGTTCGATGAGCGCAACCTGCTGGAGGTGACCAGCGAGGCGTTCCCCGGCGAGCGGCTCATCGTGTGTCGCAATCCGCTACTGGCCGAGGAGCGCAGCCGCAAACGCGAGGCGCTGCTGCAGGCCACCGAAGCCGAGTTGATGAAGATTACCGACGCGACCACGCGTGCCCGCAATCGCCTCAAGGGCACCGAGGCGATTGCCCTGCGCGTAGGCCGCGTCATCGATCACTTCAGGATGGGCAAGCACTTCGAGCTGAGCATCACCGACTCGAGCTTCACGTGGGGGCGCAAGGCCGAACAGATTCAGCAGGAGGCTGCACTCGATGGCCTGTACGTGGTGCGTACGAGCCTGCCGGCAACGGACCTGTCAGCTGAGGCGGCCGTGACGGCCTACAAGGGGCTGGCAGTGGTGGAGCGGGCCTTCCGTTCGCTCAAGACGGTCGATCTGCAGGTGCGCCCCGTGTTCCATTGGAACGCCGCGCGCGTGCGCGCTCACGTCTTTCTGTGCATGCTCGCTTATTACGTCGAGTGGCACATGCGCGAGACGTTAAAGCCGATGCTGTTTGACGATGAATACGTCGAGCTCGCGCGTGCGGCCCGGCCTTCGCCAGTGGCCAAGGCACGACGCTCGGACCAGGCGAAAGCCAAGGACGCCACCAGGCTTGGCGAGGACGGCTTGCCGGTGCACAGCTTCCGCACGTTGCTCGATGATCTGGCCACGCTCGCGTACAACGTCTGTCACACCCCCCTGAACCCGCAGGCAAAGATCGTCATGATCACGCGGCCGACCCCAGTTCAAGAAAAGGCCTTCCGCCTCCTCAACATCAGCCCCGTCGCCTGTACCCAGTAATCGACTCGCTCGCGAGCACATAACCGCGAGGAATCAAAGCGTTATGCGCGCCGCGTGCTCAAAGTTCGGCCTAGGTTGTCAGGCCGGATGGCTCGGGGGAGGGGGCCGCCTTCTCGGCCGCTTGCGCTTCGGCCAGTACCTCGGCCAACGCTTCGGCCTGCGCCGCATGGCACGCCTTGCCGTGCCGCTTGGCATCGTACAGCGCCATGTCGGCGTGCATGAACAGCTCGCTGACGGTCATCGCATGCCTGGCACTGTGCAGCGCCGAGCCTACACTAGCCGTGGCTGCCAACGTATGTCCGTCGACCTGGAACGGCATGCGCGCGGCCTGCACGATGGCGTTGGCCACGGCCTCCAGCGCATGCCGGTCGGCAACACCGTCAACGATCACCGCAAACTCGTCGCCGCCGATGCGCGCCACCGCATCGCCCTTGCGCACGCACGCGCGCAGCCGTTGCGCGAAGGCCACCAGCAGCCGGTCGCCGACCGGGTGGCCGTAGTTGTCGTTGACGGCCTTGAAGTCGTCCAGGTCGACCAGCAGCAGCCCCAGCGGCCGCCCGCCGGCGCTGGTGCGCCCCATGCATTCGGCCAGGCGGCGGTCGAAGCCCTTGCGGTTGAGCAGGCCGGTGAGGTAGTCGGAGACGGTCTGCGCCTCCAGGTTGCGTAGCTTTTCGCGCTCGTGGGTGACGTTGCGCCCGAACATGTGCAACCCGATCATCGTGTCCTGCGCATCGTTCCAGGCAGGCTGGTAGGTGACCTCCATGCATTCGTTGCCGTCGGCGCTCTCCCGCGTGAAGGTCACGGCGCGGCCGGCGCAAGCCTGGTCCAGATAGGGCTGGCACGCCAGGTACTCCTGCGTGCCCCACAATTCGCGCAGCGACAGCCCGACGATCTGCTGCGCCGGCAAGCCATAGTGCCGCGCGTACGCCTGGTTGACGAAGACAAAGCGCTGCTGCATGTCGATGAACGAGACGAAATCCGGCACATGGTTGGCGATCGCCTCGATGCGCTTCTCGCTCTCCGCGGCGCGGTCCTTGGCCGCCTTCAGCGCGGCTTCGCGCTCGGACAGTTGCGCCACCACTTCGGCGAAGGTGGTGGCGAGTTCGCCGATCTCGTCCGGGCGGCCGGTGGGCAGGTCCGCCAGCGCGGCCGGGTTGGTGGCGATCTGGCGCACGGCCCGGTGCAGCCGCTGCAGCGGTTCGAGCAGGTGGCGCATCACCAGCCACATCAGCGCGGCGGCCATTAGCAAGGACGCGGCGGCAACGATGAAGGTGCGCTCGCGCACGTTGATCAGCGGCGCATAGGCTTCGGCCGCCGGCAGCACCGCGACCACTTCCCAGCCGTTGGACGCCAGTAGGTAGCGCGCCACGATCGGCTGTCTTGGCCGCAGCACCTCCGAATACGAGGCGGGCTGCTCGGCACCGCAGGCTTCGCCGACCGCCAGCGCCGGCGTCAGCACGCGGGCGGGGTCGGGGTGCATCGCATAGCGGGGGGTGGATCCCGCGGAGACCAGGCAAAAGCTGCCGGTGATGCCCACGCGGGCGTGCGCCAGTTCGCGCAGGAAATTGTTTGCCGACAGGTTCAGCACGCCGCCGACCACGCCGCGCAGTTCGCCGCCAGGCCCAAGCAACGGCACTGAGAGCACCACGCCGGGCGCGTTGGTCAGCTTGCCCTGGAGCAGGTCCGACACGGCAAACTGCTGGCCGCGCCGGATATCGCGGAAGTAGTCGCGGTCGTCCAGCCGCAGGCGCACGCCGTCCGGCACGGCGGTGCTGAACACCATCTGCCCGTCCGGGGTGGCCAGGAAGACGGCGTTGAAGGTGTCGGGTATGTCGATCACGCTTTCGGCAGCGCGGCGCAGCTCGGCCGGCCTGGCGGAAAGCATCGGGGAGAGCTGGCGCGCCAGGCGCCGCAGCGCCGTGGCGCGGCCTTGCAGCTTTTCGTCGAGTTGTTCGGCCACCAGCCGGACCAGCGTGTCCTGCTGCTCCTGCAACAGGCCTTTCAGGCTGTCGTAGGCGTAGTACTGGGCGTAGAGGGCGCGCAGCACGATGATCAGCGTCACCACACCCGCGGTGGCGAACGCCATCCGGTACTTCAAAGAGTGCTGCATGATTGACTTCTTTCTTCTGCGCACTGACCCGACTTATCCGTTTCCCGATCCTGGGGCATTCTGTTGCCGACCCCGCCCATTGCCGGGAGTTGGTTTGGAGATTAGCAGATGTCAAGGTCGAATTCGCAACTGTTTGCAACATAAGCTGCGCGCGCTCGCCAATGTGCCGGGAACTCCGCAGCATTACGCTCAGAGGGTGGCCGCAGCGCCACGGCGGCTCGTGGCAGGGATCGGGTCTTGCCATTAGCATGCAAGGCTCAGCCCCGTGCGACCTGGCGGGCCCGTCACCCGATTTCTCCAAGCCCAAACGCAGATGACAACACCGACAACCCTGCTCGACATGGCCGGCGCCAGCCGCATTCCCTCCGCGTGGGACGCCGCCGTCCTGGTCCTGATCGACCACCAGCGCGAATATGTCGACGGCAGCCTGCCGCTGGTCGGCATGCCCGCAGCCGTGGCGGCCTGTGCCGAACTGCTGGCGCTGGCGCGCAGCCACGGCACGCCGGTCATCCATGTCGCGCACCACGGCCGCCCCGGCAGCCCGGCGTTCGACCCGACCGGGCCGTACGCCGTCTTTATCGAAGGCCTGGCGCCGCAGGCGGGGGAGCATACCGTCACCAAGGGCCTGCCGAACAGTTTCGCCGGCACGACCCTGGCTGCAGAGCTGGCCGCCATCGGCCGCAAGGAACTGATCGTGGCCGGTTTCCAGACCCATATGTGCGTCAGCGCCACGGCGCGCTCGGCGCTCGACCACGGCTACCGCACCACCGTGGTCGCCGCCGCCTGCGCCACGCGCGACCTGCCGGATCCGCTGGGCGGCCCGCCTGTGGCTGCAGCGGATCTGCACCGCAGCACGCTGGCCGCGCTGAACGACCGCTTTGCCACGGTCGTGGCCGACGCCGGAGCCTGGCGCCGCTAGCCGGCGCGGCTGGGTTGCGGCGGCGCTCATGCCGCCGCTCCCGCGACCGGCCAGGTGCGTACGCGCAGCACGGTGTGGTCGCCAGGGCGCAGCGTCAGCTCCAGCACGGCCGCCGCACCGCGCCGCGTGATCGGCGCGATAAAGCGGGCGGCATCGGCCGCGGCCATGCCGCCGGCGGTGAGCCGCGTGCCAGCGGATTGCCAGGCGCAGGATATGCAGCGGCACAAAGCGCTCCGGCTCCTGCATTTCCGCCAGCGCCGACAGCGTGAAATGCAGCGGCTGCCCGCGCCAGCGTGATAAAGCGGCCGCGCAGCCGGGTCAGCGTCGTAGCAGGCGCCGCCAGCCCTTCGCCTTCGGCGCCGCTGCGCGTGATGCCGCGCACGCGCGGTCGCCACAGCGCGCCGGCGACAAGCAGCGATGCGGGCGCGCCACTATCCTCGTCTGCGCATTCACTGAGCGCCACGACATCACCCGCCAGGTCATAGGTCGACGCCCCCGACGCAAAGCTGCGGTGGTAACCGATGATGCAATCCATGTCTTCGTCATAGACCGGCCGCGCATCGCGCGGCACGCGGGCCGGGCGCATTTCGAACCAGCCGGCGCAGGCCGGGCTGCGGCCGGTCCAGGGCAGGCCGGGTTCCCTGCTCTGCTGGCGTGAGCGGAAGAGCGATTGGCATGTCGGGCTCCGTTGGCAGTCGGAGCCATCAAGGTAGCGGGCACGCGCCGGACGGGAAATGAGATGAACCTTGTCTGCGGGAACGCGAGTGTTTCGGCGGGGAAAGGGGAAGGGCGAGGCAGAAATGAAGAGGCAGAAATGAAAAAAGCCAGCGCAAGGCTGGCTTTTTCCGAATCTGGTGGGTGGTACAGGGATTGAACCTGTGACCCCTGCCGTGTGAAGGCAGTGCTCTACCGCTGAGCTAACCACCCCTGCTGCTGCGTCGTCGTTGCCGTCGTGCAGCGGAGAAATGAGATTATGCCGAGGCTCCTGTATCTTGTAAAGCCCTTTTTTGAATTTTCTCAGGCAGCGAGGCTGCCCGGCTCGTCCGCGATGGCTTCCTGCCAGACCGTCTTGCCGCCGCTGGCCTTGTCCAGGCCCTTGAGCAGCGCAAGGTGAGCCTCTTGTTCGGCTTCGCTGGCGCGCAGCACGGGCAGCACCAGGCGTGACAGGTCGGCCGAAGCGATTGCGTTGCCGTTGGCGGCGCTGCTGTCGAGCATGTCGATCACCAGTGAATCCTGGCCGCGCGTCATCGCGAGGTAGACCTCGGCCAGCAGCTCGGCATCGAGCAGTGCGCCGTGCAGCGTGCGGTGGGCGTTGCTGATGCCCAGACGGTCGCACAGTGCATCGAGCGAGTTGCGCTTGCCGGGGAACATCTGGCGGGCTTCGCGCAGGGTATCGATCACATTGCCGACATGCTGGCGGAATGGCGGCAGGCCCAGCAGCTGGAATTCCATGTCGAGGAAGCCCAGGTCGAACTGTGCGTTGTGGATGATCAGCTCGGCATCGGCGACGAATTCGCGGATCTCGTGGACGACGTCGGCAAAGCGGGGCTTGTCGGCCAGGAACTCGAGCGTGATGCCGTGCACGGCGATCGCGCCTTCGTCGATGTCGCGTTCCGGGTTGACGTAGAAGTGGAGGTGGCGCCCCGTCAGGCGGCGGTTGAGCAGCTCGACGCAGCCGATTTCGATCAGGCGGTCGCCGGTGGCGGCATTCAGGCCGGTGGTTTCGGTATCGAGAACGATTTGTCGCATGGCGGGCATTCTAGCGGAGCGGCGCGTGCGCCCCGCGGTTGTTGTTGTAGCGAGGCGTCAGCGTCCGATCGATTCGACGCCGCGGTTGGCCAGCGCATCGGCGCGCTCGTTGCCGGGGTGGCCGTTGTGGCCGCGCACCCAGTGCCAGGAAATCTGGTGTTGCTGCGCCAGCGTGTCCAGCACCTGCCACAGGTCGGCGTTCTTGACGGGCTTCTTGTCGGCGGTCTTCCAGCCGCGCGCCTTCCAGCCTGGCAGCCATTCGCTGATGCCTTTCTGGACATATTGCGAGTCGGTGTAGACGCGCACCGTGCAGGGCCGCTTGAGCGCGCGCAGCGCTTCGATCACCGCGGTCATCTCCATGCGGTTGTTGGTAGTGTTGGGCTCGCCGCCGAACAGTTCTTTCTCGTTGGTGCCGGCGACGAGCACCGCGCCCCAGCCGCCGCGGCCGGGATTGCCCTTGCAGGCGCCGTCGGAGTAGATCGTGACTTCTTTCGTGACTTCTTCCATGTGTTTCCGTAGTGGCCGCCCGCGTGGCGGGCGGCGCATTGAAGGCGAATCAGGCGAATGAGGCAAAAAGGCGTGCGCGCAGCGTCAGCGCTCTTTGCCGTGCGTTCCGGTGGGCGTGGCCACGGGCGACGCCACTGGCGACAGCGCCGGCTTGCTCTTCCAGGCCGGGCCGACCAGGCGCACGTTGCGCACGCGCTTGATGGCCGAGATCATATAGACCGCGCCGAAGATCGGCCACCAGCGATCGCCGGCCTTTTCCATGAAGGCGGCGCGCTGCAGCCAGCGATCGGTGCGGTAGGGCGGGCAGTAGCAGCCGAAGCGGCCGCGGATGATATCGAAGCCGAGAAGCTTGAGCCAGTCCTTGATGCGCACGAAGCCGATCTGCTGCGCGTCCGTGGGCAGGAAGGACGTGGCGCCGAGCCGGTTCATGCCCTGGCGTGCGCCCCACAGGCTCATCGGGTTGAAGCAGGTGACCACCACGCGCCCCTCGGGCATCAGCACGCGCGAGACCTCGCGCAGCACTTCGTGCGGGTCTTCGGTGAACTCGAGGATATGGGGCAGGGTGACCAGGTCGATGCTTTGCTCGTCGAATGGCAGCTCGTCGAAGCGGCACAGCAACTGGCGCGCGTCCGGATGTGCCGCGCGCGGCCCGTGCGGGCCGCTGGACGGGTCCAGCGCCAGCGCCGAGAACGGCATCCGGTTCTCGCGCAGGGTGTCGATGTAAGGCAGGCCTAGCTGCACGGCGTGGTAGCCGAAGACGTCGGCCACGGTCCGGTCATACTGCTGGGCTTCCCAGCGCAGCATGTACTCACCGGGAGGCGAGGCCAGCCAGTCTTCCCAGCTTACAATCGGGCGAGTGGGACGATTGGACATAGGAGCACGCGCATGTTGAAGGTTGAGCCGATCCCGGCATTCCAGGATAACTATATCTGGGCCATCCACGACGGGCGTTGCGCCGCCGTGGTCGATCCCGGCGAGGCCGCGCCGGTGGAGCGTTTCCTGGCGCAAAAGGGGCTGGCTCTGGGCGCTATTGTAATCACCCATCACCACGGCGATCACCAGGGCGGCGTGGCGGAGCTGCTGGCGGCACACCCGCGCACGCCGTCGGGCGAGGCGATGCCGGTGCTGGGACCGGTCCGCGAGCGCATCGGCGGGCGCACCCAGGCCTTGCGCGAAGGCGATGTAGTGACGCTGGCCGAGCCGGCGCTGACGCTGCGCGTGCTGGACGTGCCCGGGCACACCGCCGGCCACATCGCCTACGTGGGCGACTTGGGCGAGGCCGGTACCGCGGTGTTCTGCGGCGATACCTTGTTCGCGAGCGGCTGCGGGCGGCTGTTCGAAGGCACGCCGGCGCAGATGCTGGCGTCGCTCGACAAGCTGGCGGCGCTGCCCTCGGATACCCGCGTCTATTGCGCGCACGAGTACACGCGCAGCAACGTACGCTTTGCGCGGGCGGTCGAGCCCGGCAATGCCGCGCTAGCGGCGTGGGAAGACCGGGTCGCAGCGCTGCGCGAGGCGGGCGAGCCGACGCTGCCGACCACCATCGGCCACGAGCGCATGGTCAATCCCTTTTTGCGCTCGCGCGAGCCGGCGGTGCGTGACGCGGTGGCGGCGCAGGGCGGAAGTACCGATAGCGACGCCGCAGCCTTCGGCGCGCTGCGCGGCTGGAAGGATAACTTCCGCTGAATATAATGCGGTCCCGGCCGCCAACCCTTGCCAGGCAAGGGATCGCCGTCGGCTATGTAGAAAATCTGATTGACGCGATAGGCCGTTTTTTTTAGCATCACGCAACCTTTTAGCGTCACGATTCGAGAACTTAATGAAAATTGGTCGATTACTGGCGGTAGTGGCCTGCGCGGCGCTGCTTGCAGCCTGCGCCAGCACCCCCACGCCGCCTGACGCCGATGCCGACGGCGCCCCGACCGCCCAGACTGCCAAACGCCAGGATCCGCTTAACTCCCTCAGCGACAAGTCGGCGCTTTCCTCCAAATCCACCATCAATGTCGAGGAGGGCGGCCTGAACTGGATGCGCGGGCCGTCCACCGATATCTGGGACCGTATCCGGCGCGGCTTCGCCATGCAGGATCTCGAGGGCACGCTGGTCGATGACCGCACCCAGTGGTATGCGCAGCGGCCGGAATACATGGAGCGGATGGTGGGGCGGTCGAGCCGCTACCTGTACCACATCGTCGAGGAGCTGGAGCGGCGCAAGATGCCGACCGAGCTGGCCCTGCTGCCCTTTGTCGAGAGCGCGTTCAACCCGCAGGCGCAGTCGACCGCCAAGGCGGCCGGCATGTGGCAGTTCATCCCGAGCACGGGCAAGTCGTACAACCTCAAGCAGAACATGTTCCGCGACGAGCGCCGCGACGTACTGGCCTCGACCGACGCCGCGCTGGACTACCTGGCGCGGCTTTATGACATGTTCGGCGACTGGCACCTGGCGTTGGCGGCGTATAACTGGGGCGAGGGCGCGGTGTCGCGCGCGATCGCGCGCAACCAGGCGCGCGGGCTGCCGACCGACTACGCCAGCCTGACCATGCCCAACGAGACGCGCTACTACGTGCCGAAGCTGCAGGCGGTCAAGAACATCATCGCCAACCCGGCGGCGTACGGGGTCAAGCTGCCCGAGATCCCGGACCACCCGTACTTCGTCACGGTGACCACCTCGCGCGATATCGACGTCAACCTGGCGGCCAAGCTGGCGGATATGTCGGTGGAGGAGTTCAAGGCGCTCAACCCGTCGTTCAACCGGCCGGTGATCCTGGGCGCGTCCAATCCGCAGATCCTGCTGCCGTTCGACAATGCCGAGCGCTTCCAGTACAACCTGAACACCTACCGCGGCGGACTCTCGAGCTGGACCGCGGTGACGGTGGATGGCCGCGAGCGCGTCGAAGCTCTGGCGGCGCGGCTGAACGTCGACGCCGATACGCTGCGCGAGATCAACAGCATCCCCAAGGGCATGCGGCTGAAGGCGGGCTCGACCGTGATGATCCCGCGCTCGGGGCGCCACGACCAGGACATCAGCGCGACCCTGGCCGACAGCGCGATGCTGGCGATGGAGCCTGACCTGCCGGACGCGCGCCGCGTGGTGGTACGCGCCGGCCGGCGCGATACGGTGGCCTCGGTGGCGCGGCGCTATGGCGTGTCGGCGCGGCAGGTGCAGTCATGGAACAAGCTGTCCGGCACCAAGCTGGTGGCCGGGCAGAGCCTGGTGCTGATGGTGCCGGTGCGCGGCGCCGGCGCGGTGCGGGCGGCGCGGGCCGAGCAGGCCGACCGGGCCGACCGCGATGAGCGCTCCGAACGCGCGGAACGGGGCGGCAAGGGCGGCGTGGTCCGTGTCTCGGCCAAGGGCAAGGCCGAGCCGCGCAAGCGCGTGGTGGTCGAGGCCTCGCCGCGGCGCCCCGCCAAGGCGGCGCCGGCGCGCGTGCCGCACGAGTCCAAGTCCGGCCCCGCGGTGAAGGCTTCGGCCAAGACCGGCAGCAAGGCTTCCAAGGCGCGCTGACGCAAGCCAGGGCGCTGGCGTGAGCCGGCCGGTGCAAGGAAAGAGGGCGATGCCGGCGGCACGCCCTTTTTTTGTATCCGGGGGATGGCCCCGGGTTTGTGCCGGCAACGGACCTTGGCGCGGCCCCCTCCCAAAGTCCATCCCCGCGCGCCCGCGCCGGTGGCAAACTACCGCCATCATCACAACAACCGCTGACGCGGAGGAGACAGCCATGACGGCAAGCCATGCCGTGCATGCCCGTTCGCTGGCCGACCCCGAGGGGTTCTGGGCCGAACAGGCGGCGCGCATCGACTGGGAAACCCCGTTCGACCAGGTACTCGACAACAGCCGCGCGCCCTTTACGCGCTGGTTTGTGGGCGGGCGAACCAACCTGTGCCACAACGCGGTCGACCGCCACCTGGCGGCCCGCGCTAGCCAGCCCGCGCTGCACTGGATCTCCACCGAGACCGACCAGTCCCGCAGCTACACGTATGCCGAGCTGCACGACGAGGTCAACCGCATGGCCGCGATCCTGCAGGCGCTGGGCGTGCAGAAGGGCGACCGCGTGCTGATCTATATGCCGATGATCCCGCAGGCCGCGTTCGCGATGCTGGCGTGCGCGCGCATCGGCGCGATCCATTCGGTGGTGTTCGGCGGATTCGCCTCCGTCAGCCTGGCGGCACGCATCGACGACGCGCAGCCGCGCGTGGTGATCAGCGCCGACGCCGGCTCGCGCGGCGGCAAGGTGGTGCCGTACAAGCCGCTGCTGGATGAGGCCATCCGGCTGTCGTCCCATCAGCCGGAGAAGGTGCTGCTGGTGGACCGCCAGCTCGCCGAAATGCCGCGCACCGCAGGCCGCGACGAAGACTATGCCGCCTGGCGCGAGCGCATGGCCGGCGCGCAGGTGCCGTGCATGTGGCTGGAATCGAGCGAGCCGTCCTACGTGCTCTACACCTCCGGCACCACCGGCAAGCCCAAGGGCGTACAGCGCGATACCGGTGGCTACGCGGTGGCACTGGCCACGTCGATGGAATACATCTTCTGTGGCAAGCCCGGCGACACCATGTTCACGGCGTCGGACATCGGCTGGGTGGTGGGGCACAGCTATATCGTCTACGGCCCGCTGCTGGCTGGCATGACCACGCTGATGTACGAAGGCACCCCGATCCGCCCCGACGGCGGCATCCTGTGGCGGCTGGTGGAGCAGTACAAGGTCAACCTGATGTTCAGCGCGCCGACCGCGATCCGCGTGCTGAAGAAGCAGGACCCGGCCTGGCTCACGCGCTCCGACCTGTCCAGCCTACGCCTGCTGTTCCTGGCCGGCGAGCCGCTGGACGAGCCCACCGCCCGCTGGATCCAGGACGGCCTGGGCAAGCCGGTGGTCGACAACTACTGGCAAACCGAATCCGGCTGGCCGATCCTCGCGATCCAGCGCGGCATCGAGCCGTTGCCGCCCAAGCTGGGCTCGCCCGGCGTGCCGGCCTACGGCTACGACCTGAAGATCGTCGACGAGAACACCGGCGAGGAATGCCCGCCCAACCAGAAGGGCGTGGTCGCCATCGATGGCCCGCTGCCCCCCGGATGCATGAGCACGGTGTGGGGCGATGACGACCGCTTCGTGCGCACCTACTGGCACGCGGTGCCGAACCGGCTCTGCTATTCCACCTTCGACTGGGGCGTGCGCGACGAGGACGGCTATGTCTTTATCCTGGGCCGCACTGACGACGTAATCAACGTGGCGGGGCACCGGCTGGGCACGCGCGAGATCGAGGAGAGCCTGTCTTCGAACGCCGCCGTGGCCGAGGTAGCGGTGGTCGGCGTGCAGGACGCGCTCAAGGGCCAGGTGGCGATGGCTTTCTGCATCGCCCGCGATCCCGCGCGCACGGCAACGCCGGCGGACCGGCTGGCGCTGGAAGGTGACCTGATGAAGACGGTGGAGCAACAGCTCGGCGCCGTGGCGCGGCCGGCGCGCGTATTCTTTGTCAACGCGCTGCCCAAGACGCGCTCCGGCAAGTTGCTGCGGCGCGCCATGCAGGCGGTGGCGGAAGGGCGCGACCCCGGCGACCTGACCACGATCGAGGATCCGGGGGCGCTGGAACAGATCCAGTCAGCGCTGAAGGGCTGAAGCGGCCGGCGGTGCGGGGTGTCTTGTCGGGCACTCCGCATCGCGTACTTGCCATGTGTCGTGATGCAGTCTAATATTTGAAGCATAAAATATTTAGACGTGATCTACATGGCGGCGCGGCCGGCAGGAGACGAAACGATGCGAGTGATTTGTATTGGCGGCGGCCCGGCCGGACTGTACTTCGGCCTGCTGATGAAACTGCAGGATCCGGACAACGAGGTGATCGTGGTCGAGCGCAACCGGCCCTACGATACCTTCGGCTGGGGCGTGGTGTTTTCCGACGCCACCATGGACAACCTGAAGGAGGCCGATCCGGTCAGCGCTGCCGAGATCAATGCCGCCTTCAACCACTGGGACGACATCGATATCCATATTGCCGGGCGCACCATCCGCTCCGGCGGCCATGGCTTTATCGGCATCGGCCGCAAGCGCCTGCTCAATATCCTGCAGGCCCGCTGCGAAGCGCTGGGCGTCAGGCTGGTGTTCGAGACCGACGTCAGCGACGACCAGGCGCTGGCGATGCAATACCAGGCCGACCTGGTGATCGCCTCAGACGGTCTCAACAGCCGCATCCGCACCCGCTACACGCAGACCTTCCAGCCCGACATCGACACGCGCCAGTGCCGCTTTGTCTGGTTGGGCACGCACAAGCTGTTTGACGCCTTCACCTTTGCCTTTGAGAAGACCGAGCACGGCTGGTTCCAGGCGCATGCCTACCGCTTCGACGACAACACTTCGACCTTTATCGTCGAGGCGCCGGAATCCGTCTGGCGTGCCGCCGGCATCGAGGAGATGAGCCAGGAAGAGGGCGTGGCCTATTGCGAGAAGCTGTTCGCACGCTATCTCGACGGCAACAAGCTGATCACCAATGCGGCGCACCTGCGCGGCTCGGCGATCTGGATCCGCTTCCCGCGCGTGATCTGCCGGCAGTGGGTGCACTGGAACACCTTGCCGGACGGCCGGCGCGTGCCGGTGGTGCTGATGGGCGATGCCGCGCATACCGCGCATTTCTCGATCGGCTCCGGTACCAAGCTGGCGCTGGAAGATGCAATCGACCTGGCGGAGGAGATCCGCGGCAGTGGCCACGACGGCCTGCCCGATGCGCTGGCGCGCTACGAAGCCACGCGCGGCGTTGAGGTGCTGAAGATCCAGAATGCGGCGCGCAACTCGACCGAGTGGTTCGAGAACGTCGAGCGCTATGCGGGCAGCCTGCCGCCAGAGCAGTTCGCCTATTCGCTGCTGACCCGCTCGCAGCGCATCTCGCATGAGAACCTGCGCGTGCGCGATGCCGATTACGTGGCCCAGTTCGAGCACTGGCTGGCGCAACAGGCCGGAGGGCCGCAGCAAAGCCTGCAGCTGCGCGAGCACGAGCTGCTGCCGCCGATGTTCACGCCGTTCCGCCTGCGCGGCGTCACCTTGAAGAACCGCGTGGTGGTGTCGCCGATGGCGATGTACTCATGTACCGACGGCGTGCCGGGCGACTTCCACCTGGTCCACCTGGGCTCGCGCGCGCTGGGCGGTGCTGGCATGGTGGTGGCGGAGATGACCTGCGTGTCGCCCGATGCGCGCATCACGCCGGGCTGCCCGGGTTTGTGGAGTGACGAACAGCGCGACGCCTGGCGGCGCATCGTCGACTTCGTGCATGCCAACAGCGATGCGCGCATTGCCATGCAGATCGGCCACTCGGGCCGCAAGGGGTCGACCCAGCTCGGCTGGGAGGCGATGGACCATCCGCTGCCGGAGGGCAACTGGCCGGTGATCTCGGCCTCGCCGCTGCCCTACCTGCCGGGCGAATCGCAGACGCCGCGCGAGATGACGCGTGCCGACATGGATCGCGTGCGCGCTGACTTCGTGGCCAGCGCACGGCGCGCCGCCGAAGCCGGCTTCGACTGGCTCGAGCTGCACTGCGCGCACGGCTACCTGCTGTCGAGCTTTATCTCGCCGCTGACCAATACGCGTGAAGACGAATACGGCGGCTCGCTGGCGGCGCGGTTGCGCTTTCCGCTGGAAGTGTTCAGGGCGGTGCGTGCGGTGTGGCCTGAAGCCAAGCCCATGTCGGTACGTATCTCCGCGCACGACTGGGTCGAAGGCGGCATCACGCCCGACGATGCGGTGGAAATCGCGCGCGCCTTCAAGGCCGCCGGCGCCGACATGATCGACTGCTCGTCCGGACAGGTCAGCCCCGACCAGGCCCCGGTCTACGGCCGCATGTACCAGACTCCGTTCGCCGACCGTATCCGCAACGAGGCCGGCATTGCCACCATCGCGGTGGGCGCGATCTTCGAGGCCGACCACGTCGACTCGATCATCGCCGCCGGCCGTGCCGACCTGTGCGCGATCGCGCGCCCGCACCTGGCTAACCCGGCCTGGACGCTGCAGGAAGCGGCGCGGATCGGCTACCGCGATATTGCCTGGCCCAAGCAATACCAGGCCGGCAAGCGCCAGCTGGAAACCAATCTCGAACGCGCGGCTGCGCAGGAGAAGCAGGGATGACAGGCAGCACAGCTTCACTGGCCGGGCGCCACGCGCTGGTCACCGGCGGCGGGCGCGGCATCGGCGCCGCGATCGCGCGGCGGCTGCTGGCCGACGGCGCCAGCGTCACGCTGCTCGGCCGTGATGCCGGTACGCTGCAGGCGACGGTGCAGACGCTGCGCGAGCATGCCCCCGCAGGTGCCGTCGTGTCTTTCGTCACCGCCGATATCGCCGATGCCGACAGCGTGGCACGCGCCTTCGCCGCGGCCGCGGAACAGGCCGGTCCCGTGTCGATGCTGGTCAACAACGCGGGCCAGGCCCACAGCGCCCCGTTCCTGAAGACCGATGCCGCGCTGTGGCAGCGCATGCTCGACGTCAACCTGACCGGCACCTTCTTGTGCACGCAGGCAGCACTGCCGGCAATGCTCTACGCCGGCTGGGGCCGCATCGTCAACGTGGCCAGCACGGCGGGGCTGATCGGCTATGGCTACGTCAGCGCGTACTGCGCGGCCAAGCATGGCGTGATCGGCCTGACCCGCGCGCTGGCGCTGGAGACCGCGGCCACGGGCGTCACCGTCAACGCCGTTTGCCCTGGCTATACCGAAACCGATATCGTGCGCGATGCCGTGGCCAATATTGTCGGCAAGACCGGCCGCACTGAAGAGCAGGCGCGCGCCGAACTGGCCGCGCGCAATCCGCAGCGCCGGCTGGTGCAGCCCGAGGAAGTGGCCGACGCCGTGGCCTGGCTGTGCCAGCCGTCCGCCGCCGCGATCACCGGGCAGGCCATCCCGGTGGCCGGCGGCGAGGTGATGGCCGGCTGACAACGACAGAACAAAGACCTGAGAGAGAACCCATGACAGAGATCGCACTCGACATGCGCCACCACAAGCGCAGCTTTGCCGGCTACCAGCCCAAGCACTTCCTGTGGTCGGTGTCGGATGACGGCAAGGTCGGCACCGTGACGCTGAACCGGCCGGAGCGCAAGAACCCGCTGACCTTCGATTCCTATGCCGAGCTGCGCGACCTGTTCCGCGGCCTGTGCTATGCCAGCGATATCAAGGCGGTGGTGGTGACCGGCGCCGGCGGCAACTACTGCTCGGGCGGCGACGTGCACGAGATTATCGGGCCGCTGACGCGCATGACCATGCCGGAGTTGCTCGACTTCACGCGCATGACCGGCGACCTGGTCAAGGCGATGCGCGCCTGCCCGCAGCCGGTGATCAGCGCGGTCGACGGTATCTGTGCCGGCGCGGGCGCGATGATGGCGCTGGCCTCGGATATGCGCTTGGGCACGGCGCAGGCCAAGACCGCTTTCCTGTTCGTGCGCGTCGGCCTGGCCGGCGCCGATATGGGCGCGTGCTCGCTGCTGCCGCGCGTGATCGGGCAGGGGCGTGCCAGCGAGCTGCTCTATACCGGCCGCTCGATGAGCGCGGAGGAGGGCCTGCAGTGGGGGTTCTTCAACGCACTGCATCCGTCCGAGGCGGTGCTGGCGCAGGCGCAGGCATTGGCCGCGCAACTGGCCGCCGGCCCGACCTTCGCTCACGGTGTGACCAAGAAGCTGCTGCACCAGGAATGGAACATGGGACTGGACGAGGCCATCGAGGCCGAGGCCGAAGCCCAGGCCATCTGCATGCAGACGCGCGACTTCCGCCGCGCCTACGAGGCCTTCGTCGCCAAGTCGAAGCCTGTGTTCGAAGGCGACTGAGCCCCGGGGAACTGCATGTCAGACAAGACCTATCTCGACCTGCCGCTGTTCGACGACGCCCACCGCACGCTTGAGCGCGAGCTCGACGCCTGGTGCGCGCAGCACCTGCATGTCGACCACAGCGATACCGACGCCGCCTGCCGCGCGCTGGTGCGCCAGCTCGGCCAAGCCGGCTGGCTGCGCTACTGCGTGCCGGCTGCGCACGGCGGCGCGCTGCCCGCGCTGGATTCGCGCTCGCTGTGCCTGCTGCGCGAAACGCTGGCGCGCCACGATGGACTGGCCGACTTTGCCTTTGCGATGCAGGGGCTGGGCTCGGGCGCGATCTCGTTGGCCGGCAGCGATGCGATCCGTGCGCGCTACCTGCCGCGCGTGGCGCGCGGCGAAGCGATCGCTGCCTTTGCGCTGTCCGAGCCGGATGCCGGTTCCGATGTTGCCGCGATGCAATGCAGCGCGCGGCTGGCGGAAGACGACAGCCACTATGTGATCGACGGCGCCAAGACCTGGATCTCCAACGGCGGCATTGCCGACTTCTATTGCGTGTTCGTGCGCACCGGCGAGGCGCCGGGCGCGCGCGGCATCTCCGCCTTCGTGGTCGATGCCGACACGCCGGGCCTGACCATCGCCGAGCGCATCGACGTGATCGCGCCGCACCCGCTCGCCACGTTGCGTTTCGATAACTGCCGCGTGCCGGTCGGGAACCGCCTCGGCGAAGCGGGGCAGGGCTTCAAGGTGGCGATGATGACGCTCGATATCTTCCGTGCCTCGGTCGCGGCGGCAGCGCTGGGCTTCGGCCGCGCCGCGCTGGACGATGCGCTGGCGCGTGCCTGCGAGCGCCCGATGTTCGGTGGCGTGCTGGCCGACCTGCAGCTGACGCAGGCCGCCATCGGCGACATGGCCACGGCGATCGATTCGGCGGCGCTGCTGACGTACCGCGCCGCATGGCTGCGCGACGTGAAGGGTCAGCGCACCACGCGCGAAGCGGCCATGGCCAAGATGGTGGCCACCGAGAACGCACAGCAGGTGATCGACCGCGCAGTGCAGATGTTCGGCGGGCTCGGGGTCAAGGTCGGCACGCGGGTGGAAAGCCTGTACCGCGAGATCCGCTCGCTGCGCATCTATGAAGGCGCCACCGAAGTGCAAAAGCTGATCATCGCGCGCGAGACACTGGCCGAGCGCAAGGCCTGAACCGCCAGCGCCAGCCACCCAGCGACCAAGAACTGCCGTATCGACACAGAGAGCAGACCGGAGACAAGTCATGGCGACCACAGCCCACCTCGATACCTTCGCCCGCGACCGCCTGCCGCCCCCGGACATGTGGCCGGTGTTCCGCTTCAATGCCGACACCGACTACCCGGAGCGGATGAACAGCGCGGTGGAACTGGTCGACCGCCATGTGCGCGAGGGCCGCGGCGAGCGCATCGCCATCCGCCACCGCCGCGACGGCAAGATAGAGACGATCACCTACGCGCAGCTTGCGGCGATGGTGAGCCGCATCGCCCATGTGCTGGTCGAGGACATGGAGCTGGTGCCGGGCAACCGCGTGCTGCTGCGCGGCCCCAACAACCTGATGATGGCCGCGAGCTGGCTAGCCACGATCAAGGCGGGGCTGATCGCGGTGCCGACCATGCCGCTGCTGCGCGCCAAGGAACTGAAGCAGATCATCGACAAGGCGCAGGTGACCGCCGCGCTGTGCGATGCGCGCCTGCGCGACGACCTCGATGCCAACCAGCGCGCCGGCGGCGAATTCCATTGCCCAAGCCTGGCGCGCGCGCTGTACTTCAACGGCGAAGGCGAGGGCTCGCTGGAAGGCGCGATGACGGGCAAGCCCGATACCTTCGACGCGTGCGATACCGCCAGCGACGATATCTGCCTGATCGCCTTCACCAGCGGCACTACCGGCCAGCCCAAGGGCACCATGCATTTCCACCGCGACGTGCTGGCGATGTGCGACCTGTTCCCGCGCCACGTGCTGCGCCCGCAGCCGGACGATATCTTCTGCGGCACGCCACCGATCGCCTTTACCTTCGGGCTGGGCGGCATGCTGTGTTTCCCGCTGCGCGTCGGCGCCAGCACCGTGCTGGCGGAGAAGCTGACGCCGGAAACGCTGCTCGAACTGATCCACGATTTCCGCGCCACCATCGTCTTCACCGCGCCGACCTTCTACCGCCAGATGGCCGCACTGGCGCCGCGCTTCGACCTCGGCAGCCTGAAGAAGAGCGTGTCGGCCGGCGAGGCGCTGCCCGACGCCACGCGGCAGAGCTGGAAGGCGGCCACCGGCATCGAGATGACCGACGGCATCGGCGGCACGGAGATGATGCATATCTTTATCTCCAGCGCCGGCGCCGAGGTGAAGCCCGGCGCGATCGGGCGCGTGGTGCCCGGCTATGTCGCGCAGATCGTCGACGACAACATGCAGCCGCTGCCGCCCGGACAGGTCGGCAAGCTGGCGGTGCAGGGGCCCACCGGCTGCCGCTACCTGGACGATCCGCGGCAGGCCAACTACGTGAAGGCCGGCTGGAACCTGCCGGGCGACACCTTCGTCGTCGACGAGGACGGCTATTACTTCTACCAGGCGCGCTCGGACGACATGATCATCTCGGCCGGCTACAACATCGCCGGCCCGGAAGTGGAAAGCACACTGATGCAGCACGAGGCGGTGGCCGAATGCGGCGTGGTCGGCGCGCCCGACGACGGGCGCGGCCAGGTGGTGATGGCCTATGTGGTGCTGCGCGAGGGCGTGGCAGCGGACGACGCCACCCGCACCGCGCTGCAGGATTACGTCAAGCGCCAGATTGCGCCCTACAAGTACCCGCGCCGCATCGAGTTCGTGCCGGCGCTGCCGCGCACCGAGACCGGCAAGTTGCAGCGCTTCCGCCTGCGCCAGATGGCGGAGCAGGGCAAGGGCGGCGCTGGCGGTAACAACAACGGCGCGGGGAAGCCATGAGCCACGTCTTCCGCAACACGGTGCTGGTGCGCTTCAAGCACTGCGACGCCGCGGGCATCGTGTTCTACCCGCGCTATTTCGAAATGCTCAACGACCTGATCGAAGACTGGTTCGGCGAGGCACTGGGCTGGCCCTTCGATGCCATGCATGGCGAGGGCCGCGCCGGCGTGCCGACCGCCGAGCTGGAGTGCCGCTTCCTGGCGCCGAGCCGGCTGGGCGAGGTGCTGACGCGCGAGCTGCGCGTGCTGAAGCTGGGCCAGTCCAGTTTTACCCTCGCGATCCGCTTCGCCGGCCCGCATGACGATACCCGCATGGAAGTGACGCAGCGGCTGGTCTGCGTCGATACCGGCTCGATTGCTCCCCAGCCGTTGCCCGATGCCGTGCGCGAGGCCATGTCGGCCTACCTGGTCGATACGGCCTGAATCCCTAATTCCATCCACTCATATAGATATCAACAGGAAGAAGCACCATGAAGATCCTGCAGCCGCCCGACTGGGCCCCCCCGCGTGGCTACGCCAACGGCATGCTGACCGAAATGCAGGTCGGCAGCCGCCTCGTCTTTGTCAGCGGCCAGATCGGCTGGAACGGCAAATGCGAGTTCGAGACCGACGATTTCGGCCTGCAGGTCGCGCAGGCGCTGCGCAACGTGGTAGACGTGCTGGCCGCGGGCGAGGCGCGCCCCGAACATATCATGCGCATGACCTGGTATGTGAAGGACAAGGCGGAATACGTCGGCGCCTATGGGGCGATTGGTGAACATTACCGGGCCATCATCGGCCGGCACTTCCCGGCGATGACCGCGGTCGAGGTGTCGGATCTGGTCGAGCCGCGTGCCAAGGTGGAAATCGAGGTGACAGCCGTAGTGCCCCCGCAGGCTTAGTCGACAGCGAGCGACGGCACTCGGCGGCGACATTTACCGCCGAGTAGCATGCCGGGCGGGGTGGCGACGGCACCCCCGGCGCGCGCAAGTCCTTGAAAACTTGAGAAATTGGGTGGCGCGGGATATAATTCGAAAGTTTCGCTTTCAGAACCCTTCACCCTAGCGCCTACCGCTTTCCACCTTCCGCCGCCCCCATCCGCGCCGCCTTTGCCCGCCGCTTTCAATGTGACGCAAAGAGCATGCTGCGACCGGATCCGACCGCATCGGCGCAATGCCGCTGCCGCCGTTACGGATCCAGCCTGGGAGGCACGAGGCGTCGATTGGTCGGTCCCGGGGTGAGTCCAGCAGGAGCCTACCCGTGTTACCGTCTTTTCCGTCCGCCATTCTCGCGCTAGCAGACGGCACGGTCTTTCGTGGCTATTCCATTGGCGCTTCCGGCCATACCATCGGTGAAGTGGTGTTCAACACCGCCATCACCGGTTACCAGGAAATCCTCACCGACCCGAGTTACTCCCGGCAGATCGTCACGCTGACGTATCCGCATATCGGTAACTACGGGGTCAACCCTGAGGATGTCGAAGCCACGAAAGTCCATGCCGCCGGCCTGATCATCAAGGATCTGCCGATCCTGGCCTCGAACTTCCGCAAGGAGCATACCCTCGCGCACTACCTGAAGCAGGAAAAGGTGGTGGCGATCGCCGGCATCGATACGCGCAAGCTGACGCGTATCCTGCGCGAGAAGGGTGCCCAGAACGGCTGCATCCTGGCCGGCGAAGACAACGTCCAGAAGGCCATCGACCTGGCCCGCTCGTTCCCCGGCCTGGCTGGCATGGACCTGGCCAAGGTGGTTTCGGTCAAGGAACCGTACGAGTGGACCCAGTCCGAATGGAAGCTGGGCGAGGGCTACGGCAAGCAGGATCAGCCGCAGTTCCACGTGGTCGCCTATGACTACGGCGTCAAGTTCAACATCCTGCGCATGCTGGCCGAGCGCGGCTGCAAGGTGACGGTGCTGCCCGCGCAGGCGAGCGCCGCCGACGCGCTGGCGCTGAATCCGGACGGCGTGTTCCTGTCCAACGGCCCCGGCGACCCCGAGCCGTGCGACTACGCCATTGCCGCCACGCGCGAGTTCATCGAGCGCGGCATCCCGACCTTCGGCATCTGTCTGGGCCACCAGATCATGGCCCTGGCGGTCGGCGCCAAGACCCTGAAGATGAAGTTCGGCCACCACGGCGCCAACCATCCGGTCAAGGACCTGGACGATGGCCGCGTGGTGATCACGTCGCAGAACCACGGTTTCGCGGTCGACGCCGACACGCTGCCGTCGAACGTGCGCATAACGCACAAGTCGCTGTTCGACGGTTCGCTGCAGGGTTTCGCGCTGACCGACAAGCCGGCCTTCTGCTTCCAGGGCCACCCGGAAGCGTCGCCCGGCCCGAACGACGTGGCTTACCTGTTCGACCGCTTCATCAAGCTGATGACGGACGCGCGCAAGTAAGCGGGCGCAGGAAGAACAGCGCAGACCTCAGGGACATCTCATGAACGCCTTCATGCATACCGCCATTGGCATCACCGATTTCTGGACCTATGTGCTGGGCACGATCTTTATCGTGCTGCTGCCGGGGCCGAACTCGATGTACGTGCTGTCGGTCGCGGCACAGCGTGGCGTGCGCGCCGGCTACAAGGGCGCCTGCGGGGTGTTCCTGGGCGACTTCGTGCTGATGGTGCTGTCGGCGGCGGGCGTGGCCTCGCTGCTGAAGGCCAGTCCGGCGCTGTTCTACGTGGTGAAGTACATCGGCGCGGCCTACCTGGCGTGGATCGGCTTCAACATGCTGCGCGGCGCGGTGCGCAACTGGGCCGCGCGCGGCGATGCGGCCGCGGCCGCCACCGTGCCGGCGAGCACGGCCGACCAGTCCGACCCGTTCCGCAAGGCGCTGCTGATCAGCCTGCTGAACCCGAAGGCGATCCTGTTCTTCATCTCGTTCTTCATCCAGTTCGTCGACCCGGCCTTCGCTTACCCGGTGCTGTCGTTCGCAGCGCTCGGCGTGGTCTGCCAGTTCTTCAGCTTCGCCTACCTGACCACGATCATCTTCGTGGGCGCGAAGCTGGCGGACGCATTCCGGCGCCGCCGGCGCCTGTCGGCCGGCATGGCGAGCGGGGTGGGCGCAATGTTCATCGGCTTCGGCGCCAAGCTGGCGACCGCCACCATGGGCTGAACGGGCAGTACCAGCTGACATTTTCGAATCCGGACGGATTCCCTGATTACCGGTGCGGCCCGCATGCAAGCGGGCCGGCCAACAAAGAGAGCGTGCAATGCCAAAACGCACAGACATCAAGAGCATCCTGATCATCGGCGCGGGCCCCATCATCATCGGCCAGGCGTGCGAGTTCGACTATTCCGGCGCCCAGGCCTGCAAGGCGCTGCGCGAGGAAGGTTTCAAGGTCATCCTGGTCAACTCCAACCCGGCGACCATCATGACCGATCCCAACACGGCCGATGTGACCTACATCGAGCCGATCACCTGGGAAGTGGTTGAGCGCATCATCGAGAAGGAGCGCCCGGACGCGATCCTGCCGACCATGGGCGGCCAGACCGCGCTGAACTGCGCGCTGGAGCTGCATCGCCACGGCGTGCTGGACAAGTACAAGGTCGAGCTGATCGGTGCGTCGCCCGAGGCCATCGACAAGGCCGAGGACCGCCAGAAGTTCAAGGACGCCATGACCAAGATCGGTCTGGGTTCGGCCAAGTCGGGCATCGCCCACTCGATGGACGAAGCCATGGCCGTGCAGTCGCGCATTGCCCAGGAAACCGGCTCCGGCGGCTACCCGATCGTGATCCGCCCGTCGTTCACGCTGGGCGGCAGCGGCGGTGGCATCGCCTACAACCGCGAAGAGTTCGAAGAGATCTGCAAGCGCGGCCTGGACCTGTCGCCGACGCGCGAGCTGCTGATCGAAGAGTCGCTGCTGGGCTGGAAAGAGTATGAGATGGAAGTGGTCCGCGACAAGAAGGACAACTGCATCATCATCTGCTCGATCGAGAACCTGGACCCGATGGGCATCCACACCGGCGACTCGATCACCGTGGCCCCGGCCCAGACCCTGACCGACAAGGAATACCAGATCCTGCGCAACGCATCGCTGGCCGTGCTGCGCGAGATCGGCGTGGACACCGGCGGCTCCAACGTGCAGTTCTCGATCAACCCGAAGGACGGTCGCATGATCGTCATCGAGATGAACCCGCGCGTGTCGCGTTCGTCGGCTCTGGCCTCCAAGGCCACCGGCTTCCCGATCGCCAAGGTCGCGGCCAAGCTGGCCGTGGGCTACACGCTGGACGAGCTGAAGAACGAGATTACCGGCGGCGCGACCCCGGCTTCGTTCGAGCCGTCGATCGACTACGTGGTCACCAAGGTGCCGCGTTTCGCCTTCGAGAAATTTCCGCAGGCCGACAGCCACCTCACCACCCAGATGAAGTCGGTGGGCGAGGTGATGGCCATGGGCCGCACCTTCCAGGAATCGTTCCAGAAGGCCCTGCGCGGCCTGGAAGTGGGCGTGGACGGCCTGGACGAGAAGTCCACCGACCGCGACGAGATCGTCGAGGAGATCGGTGAAGCCGGTCCGGACCGCATCTGGTACGTGGGCGATGCGTTCCGCCTGGGCATGTCGCTGGAAGAGGTCTATGCCGAGACCGACATCGACCCCTGGTTCCTGGCCCAGATCGAAGACATCATCAAGACCGAAGGCCTGGTCAAGACGCGCACGCTGGACAGCCTGTCGACCGCCGAGCTGCGTTTCCTGAAGCAGAAGGGCTTCTCCGACCGCCGCCTGGCCAAGCTGCTGAAGACCGACGCCAAGGCCGTGCGCGAAGCGCGCATCGCCCAGAACGTGCGCCCGGTCTACAAGCGCGTGGACACCTGCGCGGCCGAGTTTGCCACCAACACCGCCTACATGTACTCGACCTACGAGGCCGAGCATGGCGAGTGCGAGGCGCTGCCGACCGACAAGAAGAAGATCATGGTGCTGGGCGGCGGCCCGAACCGGATCGGCCAGGGCATCGAGTTCGATTACTGCTGCGTGCACGCTGCGCTGGCGCTGCGCGAAGACGGGTACGAGACCATCATGGTCAACTGCAACCCGGAAACCGTGTCGACCGACTATGACACCTCGGACCGCCTGTACTTCGAGCCGCTGACGCTGGAAGACGTGCTGGAAATCGTCGACAAGGAAAAGCCGGTCGGCGTGATCGTGCAGTATGGCGGCCAGACCCCGCTGAAGCTGGCGCTGGACCTGGAAGCCAACGGCGTACCCATCATCGGCACCAGCCCCGACATGATCGACGCGGCCGAAGACCGCGAGCGCTTCCAGAAGCTGCTGCAGGAGCTGGGCCTGCGCCAGCCGCCCAACCGCACCGCGCGTGCCGAGGACGAAGCGCTGCGCCTGGCCGAAGAGATCGGCTACCCGCTGGTGGTGCGCCCGTCGTACGTGCTGGGCGGCCGCGCGATGGAAATCGTGCACGAGCCGCGCGACCTCGAGCGCTACATGCGCGAGGCCGTCAAGGTGTCGAACGACTCCCCGGTGCTGCTGGACCGCTTCCTCAACGACGCTATCGAGTGCGACGTCGACGCCTTGAGCGACGGCAAGCGCGTGTTTATCGGCGGCGTGATGGAGCATATCGAGCAGGCTGGCGTGCACTCGGGCGACTCCGCCTGCTCGCTGCCGCCGTACTCGCTGTCGGCCGAGACCGTGGCTGAACTGAAGCGCCAGACGGCCGCCATGGCCAAGGCCCTGAACGTGGTCGGCCTGATGAATGTGCAGTTCGCGATCCAGCAGAACAACGGCGTCGATACCGTCTACGTGCTGGAAGTGAACCCGCGCGCCTCGCGCACCGTGCCGTACGTGTCCAAGGCCACCGGCCTGTCGCTGGCCAAGATCGCCGCGCGCTGCATGGCCGGCCAGTCGCTGGACGAGCAGGGTATCGGCGACGAGGTCATCCCGCCGTACTACAGCGTCAAGGAAGCGGTGTTCCCGTTCAACAAGTTCCCCGGCGTCGACCCGGTGCTCGGACCTGAAATGCGTTCGACCGGCGAGGTGATGGGCGTGGGCAAGGCGTTCGGCGAAGCACTGTTCAAGAGCCAGCTGGCCGCGGGTTCGCGCCTGCCGGAGAAGGGCACCGTGCTGATCACCGTGAAGGACAGCGACAAGCCGCGCGCCGTCGGCGTGGCCCGCATGCTGCACGACATGGGCTACCCGATCGTCGCCACCCGCGGTACCGCGTCGGCCATCGAGGCCGCCGGCATCCCGGTCAAGACGGTCAACAAGGTCAAGGACGGCCGTCCGCATATCGTGGACATGATCAAGAACGGCGAACTGGCGCTGGTGTTCACCACGGTGGACGAAACCCGCACCGCAATCGCCGATTCGCGCTCGATCCGTACCTCGGCGCTGGCCAACCGCGTGCCGTACTACACCACCATCGCCGGTGCTCGCGCCGCGGTGGAGGGGCTGAAGCATATGCAGAGCCTGGAGGTCTATGACCTGCAGGGGCTGCACGCTTCGCTGGCCTGAGGATTTTTCCAGGTAAGGCAGGCGGCACATCGCCACCGGCCGGGCGCTTGCGCCCGGTCAGATGTCGGAAGCCCGCCGGAGTTGATGCCGGCGGGCTTCTTGGCCTAAACTACGTCAAATTCGTCGATCGAACCGGCGTGCCCGCGTTCGATCCTGTCTGAAAGCCGCGGTTGAGCGGAAGTGCCCTGGCAGTATTGCCGGGGATGGCTCCAGCTCCGCTGCGGCTCATTTTTTTGTTGAACGAGACATGAGCACCATTCCGATTACCAAGCGTGGCGCCGAGCTCCTGAAGGAAGAGCTCCAGCGCCTCAAGGCTGTCGAGCGTCCGGCGGTGATCAATGCCATTTCGGAAGCCCGCGCCCAGGGCGATCTCTCGGAAAATGCCGAGTACGACGCCGCCAAGGAAAAGCAGGCCTTTATCGAGGGTCGCATTCTGGAAGTGGAGTCGAAGCTCTCCGCTGCGCAGGTCATCGACCCGACCCAGCTCGACACCGACGGCCGCATCGTCTTTGGCGCCACCGTTGACCTGGAAGATCTCGAGTCGGGCAGGCCCGTCAGCTACCAGATCGTGGGCGATGACGAGGCCGACCTCGACACCGGCAAGATCTCGGTCAGTTCGCCGATCGCGCGTGCGCTGATCGGCAAGTTCGAAGGCGACGTCGCGACCGTGCTGGCCCCTGGCGGCGAGCGCGAGTACGAAGTCATTACTGTCCGCTATATCTGACGCCGGTCCGGCCGGCTCGCTTCGCGCTTGCCTGGCCACCGGAAAGACCGGCTCGTGTTCTCATCTTCCTATAACAGCCTGCCACCGCTGCCGCACCGCATCTTCCTGCTGCTGACGGTGGTATGGGCGGGCAGCCTCTGGACGGTCGGCTACATGGTGGCGCCGATCCTGTTTGCCGTGCTGCCCAGCCGCGAGATGGCGGGCATGATTGCCGGTCACCTGTTCCATACCGAGGCCATCGTCGGCGTCACCATCGGCGTGCTGCAGCTGGTGCTGTGCAACGTGATGATCCGGCGCGGCGCCAATCGCTACCGCGCGCTGCGCTGGCTGGTGCTGGGCATGCTGTGCTGCGTACTGGTCGGCTACTTCGGCACCCAGCCGTTCATGGGCAGCCTGAAGGAAAAGGCGCAGGCGCTGGGCGTCGGGGTCTCGGAATCGCCTTACAAGTCGCAATTCGGCATGCTGCACGGCGTGTCGAGCGCCTTCTACCTGGTGCAGAGCCTGCTGGCGCTGGTGCTGGTGTGGCGCGCTTCGGCGCCGCGTTCGGCCGGGGAGTGAACCCGGCCTGTCGGCACGGCCACGTGGTGGCGCGCCGCATCAGGGCCGCCGGGCGGCGGACCTGTCCTGCATGGGCTGGGGGTGATCAGCCCAGCGCCTTCTTCTTCTGGCTGGTCGGGCGTGCGCGCGAACGCTTCACATTGCCGCCGGCGGTAACGCGCTCGTTGCCGAGCACCGTGACTTCCTTGCGGGTCGGGCGGCGGTTCGGCGCGGCGCTGGGCTTCTTGACCGTCACCGTGCGCGGGGCGGCGCCACCACGACGGACTGGCGCGTGGCGGCCCAGGTCGTCCGGCTGGTTTTCCTTCAGGCGCGCTTCGCCCGGGCGCCAGATCACCAGCAGCTTGCCGATATGCTGGATCGGCGCGGCGCTCAGCGCGTCGCAGATCTCTTCGTAGATGGCGACGCGGGCTTCGCGGTCGTCGCCGAACACGCGGATCTTGATCAGGTCATGGGCAGCCAGGCTGCGGTCGATCTCGGCGAGCACGTTGCGGGTCAGGCCTTCGGCGCCGATCATCACGACCGGATTCAGGGCATGGGCACGGGAGCGCAGGTCGGAGCGCTGGGCAGGGACTAGTTGTAGAGCGGGCATAGGTTGGCGCTGATGTTATTAGGCGCTTGAAATAGGGATAGAGCGCTGAGGCGCTGGAAATCTGGCGCTGCAGCCCGCGCTGGCAGTCATGAACACGGCGGCCGGGCAAGGGCAGGCTTCCGACGGCCGCCCGGGGGCGGCAAACCGGCGGGGCCCAGGGGGCTCGCCGGCGGTCGGGATGCGGATTGGCGCGTATTATCCGTCAATCCGGCACTGTCGGGCGGCAAAATCATCAAAACAGTAGAAAAACCTTCGGCGCGCGGCGTTGGCAGGCAACGGGGGCAGGGAACAGGGCTGGTATTAGGCATGGCAAAAAACAAGTTCAACCATTCGTGGCTGCACGACCACATTAACGATCCGTACGTAAAGATGGCGCAGCGCGAGGGCTACCGGGCCCGCGCGGCGTACAAGCTCAAGGAGATCGACGAGCAGGACAAGCTGATCCGGCCGGGGCAGGTGATCGTCGACCTGGGCGCGGCGCCGGGCAGCTGGAGCCAGTACGCGCGCAACAAGCTGGCGGCATCGCCGCGGGCCAAGGACGGCAAAATCGACGGCGCCGTGGTCGCGATCGACCTGTTGCCGATGGAGGCCGTCGCCGACGTCACTTTTATCCAGGGTGATTTTCGCGAGGAGGCGGTTTTCCGCCAGCTGGAAAGTGTAGTGCTGGACGCCTCCGGCGGCGACAAGATCGACCTTGTTTTGTCCGACATGGCCCCCAACTTGTCGGGTGTAGCCTCCGCCGATTCGGCCCGGATCGAGTATTTGTGCGACCTGGCCCTGGAATTTGCGCAGGCCCATCTGAAGCCGGAAGGGGCATTGCTGGTAAAGTGTTTCCACGGGAGCGGCTACAGCCAGATCGTGGAAAAGTTCAAGCGGCAGTTCAAAGTGGTCGCGAAGCGCAAGCCCAAGGCGTCGCGCGACAAGTCCTCAGAGACTTTTATCCTTGGGCGCTATCTGAAGACGGTGGATTGACCGATCCCGATCGAGGTCAGGGCGAAATAAAAAGGGGAAAGTGCCCCACCCGCTGCTATCGGCGTCATAGTTTCGCTGTTTCCCCCCGAGGGCGGGCGCTGCATTACAATGCAGCTATCCGTTGGCAAGGCAATTGCAAAGGAGTTCGGCCTTGAATAACAACCTGTTTCAAAAGGCGGCAATCTGGCTCGTGATCGCGCTGGTTTTGTTTACCGTCTTCAAGCAGTTCGACAAGCCCCGTGCGCAGGACAGCGTCACCTATTCGCAGTTCATGGATGACGCCAAGAACGGCAAGGTGTCGCGTGTCGACGTGCAGGGCCGCAACCTGGTGGTCTCGCCTAAGGAAGGCGCCAAGTACACCATCATCTCGCCGGGCGACATCTGGATGGTCGGCGACCTGATGAAGTACGGCGTCCAGGTGACCGGCAAGGCGGACGACGAACCCAACGTGCTGGTCCAGGCCCTGTATTACCTCGGGCCGACCCTGCTGATCATCGTGTTCTGGTTCTACATGATGCGCCAGATGCAGGGGGGCGGCAAAGGCGGCGCTTTCTCATTCGGCAAGTCGCGTGCGCGCCTGATCGACGAGAACCAGAACGCCGTCACGTTCCAGGACGTGGCCGGCTGCGACGAGTCCAAGGAAGAAGTGGTCGAGCTGGTCGACTTCCTGAAGGACCCGCAGAAATTCCAGAAGCTGGGCGGCCGCATCCCGCGCGGCGTGCTGCTGGTCGGCCCTCCGGGTACCGGCAAGACGCTGCTGGCGCGCGCCATCGCCGGCGAGGCCAAGGTGCCGTTCTTCAGCATCTCGGGTTCCGACTTCGTGGAAATGTTCGTCGGCGTGGGCGCGGCCCGTGTCCGCGACATGTTCGAGAACGCCAAGAAGCAGGCCCCGTGCATTGTGTTCATCGATGAAATCGACGCGGTCGGCCGCCATCGTGGCGCCGGCATGGGCGGCGGCAACGACGAGCGCGAGCAGACCCTGAACCAGATGCTGGTCGAGATGGACGGCTTCGAGGCCAACTCGGGCGTGATCGTGATCGCCGCGACCAACCGTGCCGACGTGCTGGACAAGGCGCTGCTGCGTCCGGGCCGTTTCGACCGCCAGGTCTACGTGGGCCTGCCGGACATCCGCGGCCGCGAGCAGATCCTGAAGGTCCATATGCGCAAGGTGCCGATCGGCAACGACGTCGACGCCTCGGTGATCGCGCGCGGTACCCCGGGCTTCTCGGGCGCCGACCTGGCCAACCTGGTCAACGAGGCCGCGCTGTTTGCCGCCCGCCGCAGCAAGCGCGTGGTCGACATGCAGGACTTCGAGGACGCCAAGGACAAGATCTACATGGGTCCGGAGCGCAAGTCGACGGTCATGCGCGAAGAAGAGCGCCGGGCCACGGCTTACCACGAGTCCGGCCATGCAGTGGTGGCCAAGCTGCTGCCCAAGGCCGACCCGGTGCACAAGGTCACCATCATGCCGCGTGGCTGGGCACTGGGCGTGACCTGGCAGCTGCCGGAGCATGATAAGTATTCGAAGTACAAGGACAGCATGCTGGAAGAGGTCGCGATCCTCTTCGGCGGCCGGGCGGCGGAAGAGGTCTTCCTCAACGCCATGAGCACCGGTGCGTCCAACGACTTCGAGCGCGCCACCAAGATCGCCCGCGATATGGTGACCCGCTTCGGCATGAGCGATTCGCTCGGCGCCATGGTCTACGTGGATACCGAGCAGGATGGCATGTTCGGCAAGCTGTCGTCCAAGACCGTGTCGGAAGCCACGCAGCAGAAGGTCGACGCCGAGATCCGCCGCATCATCGACGAGCAATATGCGCTGGCCAAGCGCCTGCTCGAAGAGAACCGCGACAAGGTCGAGGCCATGACCAACGCGCTGATGGAGTGGGAAACCATCGATGCCGACCAGGTCAACGACATCATGGCCGGCAAGCCGCCGCGTCCGCCGCGCAGCGCGTCGGGCCCGAACGGTGGCGGCAGCACGCCTTCGGGCGGTTCGCCGGTGGCGCCGACCAACGCGCCTGCCACGGCCTGATCCCCCAGACTTCGTCTGGCTGACGACGTAGTGGTGGAGGCTGTGTAGTGGCTGTATCCGAAGCCGGTGCTTGGTGCACCGGCTTTTCCTTTTGCGCGACGGGTTCGCGCACAGACTTTCCTCAAGTATTCCGACCTTGCAGCAGACTCTTCAGACCCGGTACTTCCAGTGCGGACGTTTCCGCTTTGCGCTGGACCAGCGCCCGCTGGTGATGGGCATTCTCAATGTCACGCCCGATTCGTTCTCCGATGGCGGCCAGCACGCCAGCCGCGATGCGGCGCTGCGCCATGCCGAGCAGATGATCGCGGAGGGCGTGGACATTATCGATATTGGCGGCGAGTCCAGCCGCCCGGGCTCGGCCGCGCTGCCGCTGGAAGACGAACTGGCCCGCGTGATCCCCATGGTCGAAGCGCTGCGCGACTGCGGCAAGCCGCTATCGATCGACACCTACAAGCCCGAGGTCATGCGCACCGCGCTTGCGGCCGGAGCCGATCTCATCAACGATATCTGGGGTTTCCGCATGCCGGGCGCGGTCGAGGCCCTGGCGGCGCCGGAAGCCGGCCAGGCCGGCCTGTGCGTGATGCACATGCAGCGCGATCCGCAGACCATGCAGGAAGACCCGCACTATGACGACGTGGTCGCCGAGGTGGCCGAGTTCCTGGCCGAACGCATCGCCGCGCTGCGCGCTGCCGGTATCGACGACGCCCGACTATCCCTCGATCCGGGGTTTGGCTTCGGCAAGACGCCCGATCATAATCTGCGCCTGCTCAGGCAACTGCCGCGGCTGGCGCTGGAGGGCCTGCCGGTGCTGGCGGGCATCTCGCGCAAATCCACGCTGGGTGCGATCCTCGGCGGGCGCCCGCCGCAACAACGGATCGCGGCCAGCATTGCCGCGGCGGTGTGTGCGGTAGAGCGCGGTGCATTTATCGTGCGCGTGCATGATGTCGGGCAGACGGTGGATGCCGTCAAGACCTGGTGGGCGGTGCGCAACGAAGCCGTCGGCGGGGCCTGAGGCGCGTCGCCGGGAAGTGCAGGGCAGAGCGCCAGAGAGCGTCTGACGGAGCAACGAACAGAGAAAGGGAATCAGCGAATGACACGCAAGTACTTTGGGACGGATGGCATACGGGGCAGGGTTGGCGAGGCGCCGATCACGCCGGACTTCGTGATGCGCCTGGGCCATGCCGCCGGCAAGGTGCTGGCCCACGGGGCCAAGACCGGACAGGGTCGCCCGACCGTGCTGATCGGCAAGGACACGCGCATTTCCGGCTATATGCTGGAAGCGGCGCTGGAAGCCGGCTTCACCTCGGCCGGCGTGCATGTGCTGCTGACCGGGCCGCTGCCCACGCCCGGCATCGCCTACCTGACACGCGCGCTGCGGCTGTCCGCCGGTGTAGTGATCTCTGCCAGCCACAATCCCTACTACGACAACGGCATCAAGTTCTTCTCCGCCGATGGCGACAAGCTGCCCGATGAGGTCGAGGCCGAAATCGAGGCCGCCATGGAGGAGCCGATGGTTTGCGCGCCGTCCGAGGAACTGGGCCGCGCGCGCCGTATCAACGATGCCCCCGGCCGCTATATCGAATTCTGCAAGAGCACTTTCCCGCACGAGCAGGACCTGCACGGGCTCAAGCTGGTGGTCGACTGCGCCCACGGCGCGGCCTACCACATCGCCCCGCACGTGTTCCATGAACTGGGCGCCGATGTCGTTTCCATCGGCAACCAGCCGGACGGTCGCAATATCAACGACGGCTACGGTGCCACCGCGCCGGCCAAGCTGATCGAGGCGGTCAGGGCCAACGGCGCGGACCTGGGCCTGGCCTTCGACGGCGACGCCGACCGGCTGCAAGTGGTGGACGCGAGCGGACGCCTCTACAACGGCGACGAACTTCTGTACCTGATCGTGCGCGACCGCCAGGCCGTTGGCCAGTCGGTGCCGGGCGCCGTCGGCACGCTGATGACCAATATGGCGGTGGAACTGGCGCTCAAGCGCCAGGGCGTCGAGTTCGTGCGCGCCAAGGTGGGCGACCGTTATGTGCTGGAAGAGCTGAACAAGCGCAAGTGGACGCTGGGCGGCGAGGGTTCCGGCCACCTGCTGTGCCTGGACCGGCACAGCACCGGCGACGGTATTGTGTCGGCGCTCCAGGTGCTGGCGGCGCTGCGCCGCAGCGGCAAGACGCTGGCGCAGCTGCTGGAAGGCGTGGACTTGTTCCCGCAAACGCTGATCAACGTGCGCGTGCAGAAGGGCTTCGACTGGCAATCGCATGCCGGCCTGCAAGCCGCGCGCGCAACCATCGAGCCGCAGCTGGAAGGCCGCGGCCGGGTGCTGATTCGCGCTTCGGGCACGGAGCCGGTGGTGCGCGTGATGGTCGAGGCCGAACAGGCCGAGATGGCCGAGCGCGCAGCCAAAACCCTGGCAGACGCGCTCGGCGCCTGATACGCCGCATCCTCACGTAGAACGCCGGGGTCAGCCTCGGCGTTTTTTTACACCAGAACGCAATTAACCGCCGTCACATTTCGAGGCCGTGACAACACGATGGCAACCGTGATCCCTTGCTGGCAGCGGGTTTCAAGAAGATTTAAAGATGTCACGGAATTGTCATATGGGGAGCATAGAGTTCGTCTTGTCAAAAATTTGTCATTCCCAACCAATGTTCTCTGGAGGACATATGAAACTGGTCAAGACTGCCGTGGCAGGCATCGTTTCGATGGTGGTAGCAGGCACTGCGTTCGCGGCGGAAATTACCGGTGCAGGCGCTTCTTTCCCGGCGCCCGTGTATTCCAAGTGGGCCGACGCATACCAAAAAGCAACGGGCAACAAGGTCAACTATCAATCCATCGGCTCGTCGGGCGGCATCAAGCAGATCGGCGCCAAGACGGTCGATTTCGGCGCCTCGGACGCGCCGCTGAAGGACGAGGAGCTGAACAAGCAGGGCCTAGTCCAGTTCCCGACCGTGATCGGCGGCGTGGTGCCGGTGATCAACCTGCAGGGCGTGAAGCCGGGCGACCTGACCATCACCGGCGAGGTGCTGGCCAATATCTACCTGGGCAAGATCAAGAAGTGGGATGACCCCGCGATCAAGGCGCTGAACCCGCAAGCCAAGCTGCCGAACCAGGACATCCTGCCGGTGCGCCGCGCCGACGGTTCGGGCACCACCTTCATCTTCACCAACTACCTGACCAAGGTCAGCCCCGACTGGAAGAGTGCGGTGGGCGAGGGCACCACGGTCAACTGGCCGGGTGGCGGCACCGGCGGCAAGGGCAATGAAGGCGTGGCCGCCTTCGTGCAGCGCCTGAACGGCGCCATCGGCTACGTCGAGTACGCCTACGCCAAGCAGAACAAGATGACCCACGTGAACATGAAGAACGCGTCGGGCGCCGTGGTCAAGCCGGGCGACGATGCCTTCAAGGCCGCCGCGGCTGGTGCGGACTGGAGCAAGAGCTACTACCAGATCCTGACCAACCAGTCGGGCAAGGATGCCTGGCCGATCGCCGGCGCGACCTTCATCCTGGTCCACAAGAACCAGGAAAAGGCAGCGCAGGGTGCCGAAGTGCTGAAGTTCTTCGACTGGGCCTACAAGAGCGGCGCCAACATGGCCGCCGACCTTGACTACGTGCCGCTGCCGGAGAACGTGGTGAACCAGATCCGCTCGACCTGGAAGACCAGCGTCAAGGACGCCTCGGGCAAGGCGCTGTACTGATCTGACGGTATCGCCGGCCCCGCGTGACTGCGGGGCCGGTGTCCGGGCAGCCCGAATCCCGCCAGGACACCGGGCTTCCGCCCAGGCGGAAGCGGCGATCCACCCTGAATTCCCGACATGGCGACTACCCCCTCCGAAATCCGCAACGTCCAGCCTCCAAGCCGCACCGGCGACATCCTGTTCGGCGGCCTGACGCGCGGCGCCGCGATCCTGACGTTGCTGCTGCTGGGCGGCATCATCGTCTCGCTCGCGATCAGCGCCTGGCCTTCGATCCAGACCTTTGGCGCGCGCTTCCTGTGGACCGCGGAGTGGGATCCTCCCGCCGATGTCTATGGCGCGCTGGTGCCGATCTACGGCACCGTCGTGACCTCGCTGATCGCACTGATCATCGCGGTGCCGGTGAGCTTCGGCATCGCGCTGTTCCTGACCGAGCTGTCGCCGGCGTGGCTGCGCCGCCCGCTGGGCACCGCCATCGAACTGCTGGCTGCAGTGCCGTCGATCGTCTACGGCATGTGGGGCCTGCTCGTGTTCGCGCCGATCTTCGGCGAGTATTTCCAAAAGCCCCTGGCCGCCACGGTCGGCCAGCTGCCGGTGGTCGGCAAGCTGTTCCAGGGCGCGCCGCTGGGCATCGGCCTGCTGTGCGCGGGCGTAATCCTGGCGATCATGATCATCCCGTACATCGCCTCGGTGATGCGCGACGTGTTTGAAGTCACCCCGGTGCTGCTCAAGGAATCCGCCTACGGCGTGGGCTGCACCACCTGGGAAGTGATGTGGAACGTGGTGCTGCCGTACACCCGCGCCGGCGTCATTGGCGGCGTCATGCTCGGCCTGGGCCGCGCGCTGGGCGAAACAATGGCCGTGACCTTCGTGATCGGCAACACCAACCTGCTGGACAGCGCTTCGCTGTTCTCGCCGGGCAACAGCATCACCTCGGCGCTGGCCAACGAGTTCGCCGAAGCCGGCGCCGGCCTGCACACCGCCGCGCTGATGGAGCTGGGCCTGATCCTGTTCTTCATTACCTTCGTGGTGCTGGCGCTGTCCAAGCTGTTGCTGCTGCGACTGGCAAAAAATGAGGGTACCAAATGAGCCACGCGAGCCAAGCCGTGTCTACCTCTACCGTATCGATCCCGGCGGTCCGCCCCGACGCGGATGCCATCCGCGCCCGGCTTCAGGCGCGCCGCCGCCGCACCAACCTGTATGCGCTGACCGCCTCGCTGGTGGCGATGGGCTTCGGCCTGTTCTGGCTGGCGTGGATTCTGTGGACTACCGTCACGCTGGGCGTGGGAGGCCTGTCGCTGGACCTGTTCACGCAGATGACGCCGGCCCCCAACACCGCCGGCGGTGGCCTCGCCAATGCCATCTTCGGCAGCTTCGTGATGGTCGGCATGGCCACGCTGTTCGGCACGCCGCTGGGCATCCTGGCCGGCATCTACCTGGCGGAGTATGGCAAGAGCTCGCCGCTGGCCAGCCTTATCCGCTTTATCAACGACATCCTGCTGTCGGCGCCGTCGATCGTGATCGGCTTGTTCGTCTACGCGCTGGTAGTGACTCGCATGGGCCACTTCTCGGGCTGGGCCGGGGTCTGCGCGCTGGCGCTTCTGCAGGTGCCGATCGTGGTGCGCACCACCGAGAACATGCTGAACCTGGTGCCCAACGCACTGCGCGAGGCCGCCTTCGCGCTGGGCACGCCCAAGTGGAAGATGGTGATGTCGATCACGGTGAAGTCATCCTACGCCGGGATTGTGACCGGGGTATTGCTGGCAGTGGCCCGTATCGCCGGCGAAACCGCGCCGCTGCTGTTCACCGCGCTGTCCAACCAGTTCTGGACCAGCGACCTGAACAAGCCGATGGCCAACCTGCCGGTGACGATCTTCCGCTTCGCCATGAGCCCGTTCACTGAATGGCAGCAGCTGGCCTGGGCGGGTGTGTTCCTGATTACGCTCGGCGTGCTGGCCCTGAATATCCTGGCGCGCATCCTGTTCAAGAAATAAGCGGCCGGACCACGCAACCCGTCCGCCCCAAAGACTGCAAGCGAGAAACGCAATGACTTCCACCGTCATCGACATTCCCGATTCGGTACGCGCCAAGATCGACGTGCGCAACCTGAACTTCTACTACGGCCAGTTCCATGCGCTGAAGAACATCAACATGTCGATCCCCGACCGCAAGGTCACGGCCTTTATCGGGCCGTCGGGCTGCGGCAAGTCGACGCTGCTGCGCACCTTCAACAAGATGTATGCGCTGTACCCCGAGCAGCGCGCTGAAGGTGAAATCAACATGGACGGTGACAACCTGCTGACCGCGCGCCAGGACATCGCGCTCTTGCGCGCCAAGGTCGGCATGGTGTTCCAGAAGCCGACGCCGTTCCCGATGTCGATCTATGACAACATCGCCTTTGGCGTGCGCCTGTTCGAGAAGCTGTCGCGTTCGGAGATGGATGACCGCGTGGAGTGGGCGCTGACCAAGGCGGCGCTGTGGAACGAGGCCAAGGACAAGCTGAACCAGTCGGGCTACGGCCTGTCCGGCGGCCAGCAGCAGCGCCTGTGCATCGCGCGCGGCATTGCCATCCGCCCGGAAGTGCTGCTGCTGGACGAGCCATGCTCGGCGCTGGACCCGATCTCCACCGGCCGCATCGAGGAACTGATCGCCGAGCTGAAGGACGAGTACACGGTCGTGATCGTCACCCACAACATGCAGCAGGCGGCGCGCTGCTCGGACTACACCGCCTACATGTACCTGGGCGAGCTGATCGAGTTCGGCGAGACCGAGAAGATCTTCATCAAGCCGCACCGCAAGGAAACGGAAGACTACATTACCGGCCGCTTCGGTTGATTCGGCTGATCGTCACCGCAGGGCGTAGCATACCAACAGCGGCCAGGAGAAACCCATGACAGACAAGCACCTGTCGACCCAGTTCGACGCCGACCTCAACGCGATCAACACCAAGCTGCTGCAGATGGGCGGCCTGGTCGAGTCGCAGATCGAGCTCGCCATGCGCGCGCTGACCGACTTCGACGGCGAGGTCGCCGACCAGGTCATCGCCCGCGAACAGCAGCTCAATGCGCTGGAAGTCGAGATCGACGCCGACTGCGGCAATATCATCGCCCGGCGCCAGCCGACCGCGCGCGACCTGCGCCTGGTGATGGCCATCTCCAAGACCATCACCAACCTCGAGCGCGCCGGCGACGAGGCCGAGAAGGTCGCCAAGCGCACCAAGCACATCATGGAAGACGCGTCGGCACATAGCATCAATTACGCCGAGGTCAAGCTTTCGGGCGAGATGGCGATCTCGCTGCTGCGCCAGGCGCTGGACGCCTTTGCCCGCCTGGATACCGTGGCGGCGGCGCGCATCGTCAAGGACGACAAGGCCATCGACGAGGAATTCCGCGGCTTCGTGCGCAAGCTGATCACGTACATGATGGAAGACCCGCGCACGATCTCGGTCGCGCTGGACTTCCTGTTCATCGCCAAGGCGATCGAGCGCATCGGCGACCATGCCAAGAACATCGCGGAATTTATCATTTACATTGTCAAGGGGACGGACGTCCGCCATGTCTCGCGCGAGGACATGGAGCGCGAAGCCTTGAGCTGAGCGGCTGCCTGATTGCGGAGAACGATACACATGCCAAGCAGTATTCTCGTTGTCGAAGACGAACCGGCGATCGCCGAACTGATCGCCGTCAACCTGCAGCACGCGGGGCACTATCCGATCCGGGCCTACAACGCCGAGCAGGCGCTGTCGCTGATGAGCGACGTGCTGCCTGACCTGGTGCTGCTGGACTGGATGCTCCCGGGCAAGTCGGGCGCGAACTTCGCCAAGGAGTTGCGGGCCAACGACCGCACCCGCCAGATCCCCATCATCATGCTGACCGCGCGCGGCGAGGAGCAGGACAAGGTGATGGGGCTGGAGGCCGGCGCGGACGACTACGTCACCAAGCCGTTCTCGCCCAAGGAATTGCTGGCGCGGATCAAGGCCGTGCTGCGCCGCCGCGCGCCGCAGCTGACCGACGACGTGGTCGCGATCAACGGCCTGCGGCTGGACCCGGCCACGCACCGCGTCACCGGGCAGGACGACAGCGGTCCGATCAAGCTGGACCTGGGCCCCACCGAGTTCCGCCTGCTGCACTTCCTGATGACGCATCCGGAGCGTGTGCACAGCCGGTCGCAATTGCTCGACCAAGTCTGGGGCGACCATGTCTTTGTCGAGGAGCGCACCGTCGACGTCCATATCAAGCGCTTGCGGGCGGCGCTTACGCCGGGCGGCTACAGCAATATGATCGAAACCGTGCGCGGCAGCGGCTACCGGCTCGCGCGCACCCCCGGCGCCTGACGCTTCCGGCCGGGCAGGGCGCGCGGCGCCCGGTCCGGCCACCGATCCCCACGCTGCTGGCAGGGCGCGGCGAAATCGTGGCACACTCCGTCGCAACCAAGCGGCCCTTTGCTCAATCCGGGTCGCGAGCCTGAACCCTGCGCATGAATGTCATCTGGGCCCGTTCCGCGGCCATCCTGATCGGTCTGCTGGTGCTGTCCGCCGGTATCTACCTGGCCTTCGGCCCGGTGCCGGCGCTGGCGCTTGCCTGCGCCTCGCTGTTCTGGCTGCTTTGCTATTACCTGTACCAGATCAACCGCCTGTGGAAGGTGCTGGACGCGCCGGTCTACGGCGAGATCCCGAGCGCGCTCGGCCTGTGGGGCGAGGTCTATTACCGGCTGCACCGGCTGGTCAAGCGCTGGCGCACCCAGGTGCTGCAGGTCGAGCAGCAGCATACGCGCTTTATCCAGGCGATCCAGGCCTCGCCCAACGGTGTGCTGATGCTGGACGACGCCGACCAGATCGAATGGTGCAACGACGTGGCCGAGCAGCACTTCGGCCTGAATGCGCGGCGCGACGTGCGCCAGCGCATTACCCACCTGATCCGCCGGCCCGAGTTCGTCCACTACCTGACGCGGCAGCGCTTTGACGAGCCGCTGGTGATGCGCGACATGGGCGAGCACAAGCACAGCGTGATCGCGGTGCAGATCCTGCCGTATGGCGACAACCGCAAACTGGTGATCACGCAGGACATCACCAAGCTCGAGAACACCGAGGCCATGCGCCGCGACTTCGTCGCCAACGTCTCGCACGAGCTGAAGACGCCGCTGACGGTACTGACCGGCTTCCTGGAGACCGTGCGCGACCTGCCGGTATCGGAGGAGGATCGCCGTCGCTATATTGACCTGATGCTGGTGCAGTCGGTGCGCATGCAGAGCATCGTCGAAGACCTGCTGGCGCTGGCCAAGCTGGAAAGCGATGAGCAGGCGCCGGGCAACGACATCGTGCCGGTGCAGGCGATGGTGGCGCACCTCAGGCACGACGCCGAGGCGCTGTCGCAAGGGCGGCACCAGGTATCGGCCGAAATCGACACCACCGTGGGCCTGCGCGGCGCGGAAACCGAATTGCTTTCCGCGCTGGGCAACCTGGTGTCCAATGCGGTGCGCTATACGCCGGACGGCGGGCGCATCACGATGCGGCTTGGCTGGGAGGACGGCCATGCGGTGTTCTCGGTCGCCGATACCGGACTGGGTATCGCGCCGGAACATATTCCCCGGCTGACCGAGCGCTTCTACCGCGTTGACCGCAGCCGCTCGCGCGATACCGGCGGCACCGGGCTGGGACTGGCCATCGTCAAGCACGTGCTGTCGCGCCATCATGCCGATCTGCGCGTGACCAGCGAGGTTGGCCGTGGCAGCGTGTTCCGGGTGATCTTCCCGCTCGAGCGCAGCTTGCGCACAGCGGGCGGTGACGGCACGGCAGCCGCGGTACCTGCCACGGGCGTCACGACCTCGCCGCAGGCGCCGGATTCCTCGCGGCGCGCTGCCTGAAAGCTCCTTCTTGTTCTCCCAAGCGCTGGTCATTCTGGTGCGAGGACCATATTTAGTCTATATTTAGTCCTCAGACATGTTGCGTAAGCCGGGAGCCCAGTCGTGAAGTTCTCAACCCAAGTCAAGCCCATTAGCTACCTCAAGAGCCACGCGGCCGAGATTGTCAAGGAGATTTCCGAGTCCCGCGAGCCGATGCTGATAACCCAGAATGGCGAGGCAAAACTTGTGGTGATGGATGTTCGTTCGTACGAACAGCAGGAAGAGGCCCTTGCCCTTCTGAAGCTTCTTGCCATGGGCACCCTTGACCTTGAGCAAGGTCGCTTACGTGATGTCGAGGACGTCTTTGCCGATCTGGCCAAGGAAGACCGCGAGTGAGGGCCGTTTTCCTTGCAGGAGCGGAAGAGGACTTGAAAGACCTTCGCCGCTACCTGATCAAGAGCTTTGGCAAGCCCGCCTGGCAAGAGGCCTTCCAGAAGATCAAAGACTCGGTTCAGACGATTCAGACCCTCCCGCAAGGCGGCGCCGTCCCTGATGAACTTGCAGACCTGACCCTTCAGCAGTACCGCCAGGTTATCTCAGGCATGAACCGCATTATCTACGAGGTCAGGGAGGAAGTTATCTACATCCACATCGTTTGCGACGCTCGCCGCGACATGAGGACACTTCTCTCCCGCAGGCTTCTACGAATGATTCCCTAAAACCCTGAGTGCCGGCGGGATTCTTCATTTCATTCCGCTGGCCTTTCACGGCGTGCCGCCGAACATCTCCAGCATGTCGTTCTGGCTGACATGCGGATGCTTGGAGCGGGTCTGCCTGCGCATGTAGTTGCCGTCCGGCTGCATGATCCACGCCGACGCGTTGTCGCGCAGGTGCACCTGCAGGCTTTCCTTGATCACGCGCGCCTTCAGCGCCTTGTCCAGAATCGGGAAGGCGACCTCCACGCGACGGAACAGGTTGCGGTCCATCCAGTCGGCGCTGGACAGGTACAGCACCTCATCGCCGCCGGCGAGGAAGTAGTAGACCCGGTGGTGTTCCAGGAAGCGCCCGACAATGGAGCGCACCGAGATGTTTTCCGACATGCCCGGCACGCCCGGCGTCAGCGCGCACACGCCGCGCACGATCAGGTCGATCTTCACGCCCGCGCGCGAGGCCTTGTAGAGCTCGTCGATGATCGATGACTCCAGCAGTGCGTTCATCTTGGCGATGATCCGCGCCGGCTTGCCGGCGCGCGCATTGCGGGCCTCGGCGCGGATATGGTCGACTAGGCTGCTCTGCATGGTGAAGGGCGACTGCCACAGGTGGTTCAGCCGGATGGTGCCGGCGGTGCCGGTGAGCAGCTGGAACACGTGGTGCACGTCTTCGCAGATCGCCTCGTTGGCGGTCAGCAGGCCGAAATCCGTGTACAGGCGGGCGGTGCGCGGATGGTAGTTGCCAGTGCCAAGGTGGGCGTAGCGGCGCAGCTTGACCTGCTTGGCCTTGGGGCCGGTGGGTTCGCGCCGCACGATCAGCAGCATCTTGGCGTGGCACTTGTGGCCGACCACGCCGTAGATCACGTGCGCGCCGGCCGATTCCAGCCGCTCGGCCCAGTTGATATTGGTTTCCTCGTCAAAGCGCGCCAGCAGCTCAACCACCACCGTCACTTCCTTACCGTTGCGCGCGGCCGTCATCAGCGCTTCCATCACCAGCGACTCGTTGCCGGTGCGGTAGACCGTCTGCTTGATCGCGACCACGTTGGGGTCGGCCGCGGCCAGCTGCAGCAGGTCGAGCACGGAGGTGAAGCTCTCGTACGGGTGGTGCAGCAGCACGTCCTGCTGGCGCATCACGTCGAACATCGACGCGCCGGTGGCAAAGGCCTTGACCGGCGCGGGCACGTACGGCGGGTACTTGAGCGCGGGCCGGTCCACCATGTCGGGGATCTGCATCAGGCGCACCAGGTTCACCGGGCCGGACACACGGTACAAGTCCTGCTCTGTCAGCCCTGATTCCAGCAGCAGGCGGCGCGCCAGCGGGCGGGGGGTATCGGACGAGATTTCCAGCCGCACGGTGTCGCCGAAATGGCGCGTGGGCAGTTCACCCTGCAATGCCTCGCGCAGGTCGGTAATCTCGTCTTCCGACACAAACAGGTCGGAATTGCGCGTGACGCGGAACTGGTAGCAGCCGTGCACCTCGATCGCCGGGAACAGCTCGTGCACGAAGCCCTGCATGAAGGAAGACAGCATCACAAAGCCGAACGGGTACCCCGACAGCTTCTCCGGCATCTTGACCACGCGCGGCAGCGCGCGCGGCGCCTGCACGATGGCGAGGTCGGCCGCGCGGCCGAAGGCGTCCTTGCCGGACAGTTCCACCACGAAGTTCAGGCTCTTGTTGAGCACGCGCGGAAAAGGGTGGGCCGGGTCCAGCGCGATCGGGGTCAGCACAGGCGCCAGCTCGCGCTGGAAGAACTCGCGCGCCCATTCGCGCTGGGCGTCGGTCCAGGTGGTGGTCAGGTGGAAAAAGACCCCTTCTTTTTCAAGAAGTGGAAAAATGGTGTTCTGCAGCATGTCATACTGCGAAGCAACAAGCCGTTGCGTGCGCTCGGTGACAAGCTGGTAGGTCTGCTGGAAAGAGAGGCCGTCCGGCGTCAGGCCCGACGCGTTGTCGCGCATCTGTTCCTTCAGGCCTGCCATGCGGATTTCAAAAAACTCGTCCAGATTGCTGGACACGATGCAGATGAACTTCAGCCGCTCCAGCAGAGGGACCTTCGGGTCTGCGGCTTGCGCCAGCACGCGAGCGTTGAATTCCAGGATGCCCAGTTCGCGATTGAGCAGCGTACTGGACGGAGTCGTCGACATGAGCATGGGCTTTCTTTTGGTAATGTGGCGACTTTTCCATAGCAACGTGTCATTTTCATGACAGTTTGATTTTGTCATGATGTGGACATGACAACGACATATTTTTCCCGGGCGCGAGCGCCGGCCGGAGGCACTACCATGCACCCGCCACCATCGCATGAACGCGCAACGCCAACGCGAACCAGCCCTCCAATCACACGATGAACGATTCCCCACGCCTGCTGGCCGCCGTCGACATGGGCTCGAACAGCTTCCGCCTGATGATCGGGCGGGTGGACGAAACCCCCACCGCCAGCGGTCCGGCCAGCCAGATCTTCCAGGTCGACGCGCTGCGCGAGCCGGTGCGCCTGGCAGCCGGCCTGACACCCGACAAATACCTGGACCAGCCCGCGCGCCGCCGTGGCATCGACGCGCTGCGGCGCTTCGGCGACCGGCTGCGCGACTTCGCGCCCAACCAGGTGCGCGCCGTGGCGACCAACACCCTGCGCGTGGCCAAGAACGCGTCGGAATTCCTGATCGAGGCCGAAAGCGCCCTCGGTTTCCCGATCGAAGTCATTGCCGGGCGCGAAGAGGCGCGGCTGATCTACCTCGGCGCCTCGCATGACGCGCCGGTGTGCCAGGGCAACCGGCTGGTGGTCGATATCGGCGGCGGCTCGACCGAGTTCATCATCGGCAGCGGCTACCAGTCCAAGCTGATGGAGAGCCTGTATATCGGCTGCGTCTCGCACAGCCGGCAGTTCTTCCCCAGCGGCAATGTCGATGACTACGCGATGAAGCAGGCCGAGCTGGCCGCGCGCCGCGAGATCCAGGTGCTGGTGCGCCAGTACCGCGCCGCCGGCTGGGAGCAGGCGGTGGGCTCGTCAGGCACCGCGCGCGCGCTGGCCGAGCTGATCGAGCTCAACGGCATGAATGACAACCCGTCTGAGCACGGCATCACGCGCGAAGGGCTGGAGCGGCTCAAACGCGCGCTGATCAAGGCCGAAAACACCAACCGCGTCAAGCTGACCGGTCTCAAGCCGGACCGCATCCCGGTGCTGCCAGGCGGCCTGTCGATCATGCTCGGCGTGTTCGCCGAACTCGATATCGACCGCATGGACGTGACCGACGGCGCGCTGCGTCTGGGCGTGCTGTATGACCTGCTCGGGCGCAGCCACCACGAGGACATGCGCACGGTCACGGTCGACCAGTTCATGCGGCGCTATGGCGTGGACCGGGCCCAGTCCGCACGCGTGCGCGGCACAGCGCAGGCGCTGCTGGCACAGTTCCCCGAGCCCGCCAACGAACGCCGCGAGGACAACCTGCTGTTGCTGGGCTGGGCCGCCAGCCTGCACGAGATCGGCATGTCGATCTCGCACAGCGGCTATCACAAGCATTCGGCCTACATCTCCACGCATGCGGACATGCCGGGGTTTTCCAAGACCGACCAGGCGCGGCTGGCGACGCTGCTGCTGGGCCATGCGGGCAAGCTCGGCAAGCTCTCTGGCAGCGGCAAGTTCGTCGACTGGCGCATGCTGTTCAGCCTGCGGCTGGGCTTCGTGCTGTGCCGTCGGCGCTCGGACGTGGCCTTGCCCGATATCCGCGTGAGCCAGCTGGCCGAGGCGCTGGACGAAGGCTTCACGGTGAAGCTGCCGAAGGCGTGGATCGAGGCCAATCCGCTGATCGAATACAGCCTTGCGCAGGAGGCCGACGAGTGGCAGCGGATCGGCAAGCGCTACAAGGTTGTCTACGACTGAGGCGACTGAGCGCGGGGAGGGCGGCCGCCGCGGAGGCGGCCGGAGGGATGCCGCCGCTCAGGCGGCGTTGTTCAGGCCCAGGAAGTGGCGGGCGTAGCGCGGGTTCATGTCGTTCACGCGTAGCAGCGTCAGGAAGTCCGCCACGTTGAAGTCGGGGTCCCAGGCCGGCTGGCCGCAGATCTTGGCGCCCAGGCGCAGGTAGCCCTTAATCAGCGCGGGCGGCTCCACCTCCAGCTGCTGGTTCAGGTCCTCGACCGGCAGCGGCAGGCGCGGGAAGGCGTGGTACTCGATCGGCGCCAGCGAGCGCTCGCTGAACAGGCGGTGCAGGCTGGCCGCGTAGTGGCCACCATCGCTCATCGGCACGCTGGCGCAGCCCAGCATGGACTCGATGCCCCAGCGCTGCAGGTACTCGCCCAGGCCTCCCCACAGGGCCATGATCACGCTGCCCGAGCGGTAGTCGCGGTGCACGCACGAGCGGCCCAGTTCGAGCATCTTGGGGCGCAGGTGCGCCAGGCGCACCAGGTCGAATTCCGATTCCGCGTACAGGCAGCCCAGGCGCTTGGCCTGGTGCGGCGGCAGCACGCGGTAGGTGCCGACCACGCGCAGCGTGGCTAGGTCGCGCACGATCAGGTGGTCGCAGTAGGCATCGAACATGTCGATGTCCAGTTCGGGCACCGAGGACGTCAGGCGCGCGCCCATCTCCTCGGCAAACACCTTGTAGCGCAGGCGCTGCGCTTCGACTACTTCGTCCTGGTGGCGCGCCCACGCCACGCTGAGAGCAGGCGACTCATTTGCCGTATCCGATTGACGAGGAAGACGCCTCCGCGCCGTCTGGCCGCCGAGGCCATTGGGCAGAGAGTCGAAGAGCGGCTGGGTAGGCGTCGGGAGGTCTCGCATCAGTATGTCCTTTTGGTGACGAAACTGTTGCGATGCAATGTAGTGAGCCCCGGTGACAAGGCCGTGACCCGTCGATGACGCTTCCGTGACGGCGCACGCCGCGGGGGGAGGCTGGGGATCTTCGTGTGATGGATCCGCCAGTGGTGCTGAGGGCCTCGTGGCGGGGCTGGCGGTGGGGCGGGCGGTTCATGGGGGAATCTCCGTGACACCTGCGGTCGGCGCCCATGCACGGGGCAGGGCGGGCACGGCACCGCGCAGGCGGCACCGTAGCGACTCTAGGGACGGGAGATTCCGCCTGCTATCAGCTATTTCTGATTTTGTGGGATAGCGATGGGGCGCGAGGTGACGCGGCTGCGCCGCGTGGAATTGGCGTGGCCGGCATTTGACGGGCTTGAGGCACTGTCGCCCGGCGTCAGAAACGCCTGAGCCAGCCCTCAGAGGAATTCGGGATTCACCACCGCGCGCAGCACGGTCTGCGCTTCGCTTTCGCGGGTGCGGCCGGTGAGCCACCACACGCCGCTCTTGCGCACGCTCCAGTCCATCTCGGTGCCGGCCAGCAGCAGGCTGGCCACGCGGCCGATCCAAGGCTGGTGCCCGACCACCACCACGTGCTCGGGCCGCTCGGGCCATTGCACCGCGGCCAGTATCGCGCTGACATCGGCGCCGGGCGAGAGCGCCTCGACAATCTCCGGCTCGCCGGTCAGCGCGGCCGCCGTCTCACGCGCGCGCACCGCGGGACTGCACAGCACGCGGGTATCGGCGGGCAGATGCGCGCGCAGCCATCTGGCCGAGGCTTCCGCCTGCTTGCGGCCGCGACGAGTCAGCGGGCGCTGCAGGTCGGCATTGCGGCTCAGGCTGAGCGCGTCGGGGAGGGCTTCGGCTTCGGCGTGGCGCCACAGGATCAGGTTCATGTCGGGCTGGGCAAGGGGGGTGCTTCGAGTATGGTGAAGCGGCCCGACCGGCGCAAGCGACAGGCTTCCGTAGCGCCATCGGCGCTGGCGCGAATGACGGCACGGAGCGAAGGCACGTCAGCACGTAAGCAGAACGTAAACGAAAACAGGCTGCCGGTGGGCAGCCCCAAAAGTGTGTCCGGGCGCGGTGTCAGCGATGTGACAGCGCGTCGGCGTGCAAGCGCAGCCGGCCCGGCGGCGCCTTCAGCGCCGCCGCGGCCGTGCAAAACTCAGGACTTGTGGCGGAAGTTGATGCGTCCCTTGGTCAGGTCGTAGGGCGACATTTCCAGGGTGACACGGTCGCCGGCCAGGATGCGGATGCGGTGCTTCTGCATCTTGCCCGAAGCGTATGCCCAGATTTCCACGCCGTTTTCCAGCGTGACACGATAGCGGTTGTCAGGCAGGGCTTCCGACACCACGCCGCCAAATTCAATGAGTTCTTCCTTAGCCAATCTGTCTTCCTTTTCGGCAGCCAGCGAAGGCTGCATGGTTGCGTTATCAAAAATTCCTGTCGGCTCGTCCGGCGCATTGGCGCGGCACAGGGCCGGGGCACATATCGCCGCTGGCGGCGAAGCGTGCCTCTGGGGTGGTTCGGAGCAAGCTCACGCGGCTTGCGGCGCGCGCGGCCTGATGCTCGGTCCTGTCAGCGGTATCGCCTGGCTGGCGCGGATTGCGTGGGCGCCGGCCTTTGCCGGTGACGGCCGGGCGGCCGTGCGCTACGCAGGATGGGCGGGCAGGTGTACCCGGTGGTTCGCCAGTTTGGATGTCGTCGCGGATGGGCCCGCGCCGGCGGCTGCTGTGCGCTCGCGAAAGCGCGCTGGTGAGAACGCCCGGTTACAGGGATGCACGGACACCCCGGGGGCTACTACGACAGTATACCACGTACGCAGTTGCAGCATTGCCGGCGCAGGTCGGCAGCGCAGGTTTGGGCAACGCAACATGGGTGGGCTGTGGTGGTGATGTACGGCGCACTTGAGGGCGAGGTGGCCGCTTGGTATTTGCGTCGTATGAGCTAGAACTAACTCGTACGGCCTGCCGCGCCGGATCTCGCAAGGAGACTGCCATGGAACTCCATCTGGAATCGCACCGCTATGTCCGCTGCAAGCCGGACTGGCGGGCCGCCGTGATGGCGGGCCTGATCGCCGGCGCGGTCTACATGGTGCTTGAGTTGCTGACTGCGCGCTTCCTGCTGTACCAGGGCGCCTGGGGGACGGTGAAGATGGTGGCAGCCATCATCCTCGGGCGTGAAGCGCTGTCGGCCGATGCCTTCAACTGGACCATCGTGCTGTCGGCGGGTACCGTGCACTTCGCATTGTCGATCATCCTGGCGGCGGTCCTGGCCCTGATCCTGGCGTCGTTCCGGCTGGATTCCAGCATGGGCCTGGCCTCGGTGGTCGGCATCGTGTTCGGCGTGGTGGTGTACCTGGTCAACTTCTACGTTTTGGGACGCTATTTCAACTGGTTCGACGAGGCACGCGGCTGGGAGAGCCTGTTCGCCCATGCGCTTTTCGGGCTGGTGGCGGCGGATGTGTACTGCAATCTCGAGCGACGGCGCAACGACACGTCGGACCAGCAGCCGGCCTGAACGGCGCGGCCGGCAGTGGGCGCCAGCAGGCATCCATTCGGCTGGCACCCTTGGCTAGCCCATCTGGTTGATATGACGTTTGGCGCGCCCGCACTAACCTAGAGGCAAACGATCAGAGCGGCCGCCGCCAACAAGCCTTGCGGACGGCCAACCGGAGTACCCATGCGGGTGGCAATCGTCAGTACGGAAACCACGGGGCTCACGCCAGCGGACGAGCCCGTCAGCATCGGCCTGCTGCTTGTCGAAGTAGCGCCGCGTGCGGGCAGCCTCGTGCGGGAGATTACCGACTACTACGGTTCGCAGGAGCCCACCGTGGCAATCAGCGAGGCCGCCACCGGCGTGCACGGCCTGACCACCGAGATGCTGCGCGGCCAGCGTTTCGACGTCGATGCCATCCGCGCCATCGTCGACGACGCTGATGTGCTGGTGGCGCACGGCGCCGAGTTCAACGCCCGCATGCTCGAAAAAGTGGTGCCCGACATACAGCGCAAACGCTGGCGCTGCTCGGTCCGGCAGCTGCGCTGGTCCCAGTACTTCCACGCCCCCAACCACAAGCTCGATACACTGTGCGAGCACCTGCGCATCTTCCGGCCCCGCCCGCAGATCGCGCTGGACGACTGCCTGGCGCTGTCCAAATTGCTGTTCCAGCACATAGGTGCGGTCACCCAGTCGACCCCGATGGGTTTCCTGCTGGCCCAGCCGGATTTCGTGCCGCGTGCCGCGAAGCACGCCCCAGCCGCGGGCGCTGAGCCGCCGCCCCCACCTCCGGCGCACGCGCAGGCAGGCGCTCCACCGCCGTGGGTGCCCGAGGGCGAAGCCCGCAACGATGGCCCGATGCGGGGCCTCATCCTGGTCGCGATAATGCTGATACTGACCGCGGCGGCGCTGATCTGGCCCGAGTTGTTGCCGCGGTGGTGAGGATGCGGCTGCGCCGCAAAAGGAGCGTGCCAAAGAAAAACGGCCCGGACATTGCTGTCCAGGCCGTCATTCTCAAAGCTTAAAACTGGTCGGGGCGACATGATTCGAACATGCGACCCTCTGATCCCAAATCAGATGCGCTACCAGGCTGCGCTACGCCCCGAAGCCAAGCATTGTAGCCCGCTCCAAGGATCGTGGTCAATCCGATGTGGTGATGTACACCACGCCGCGGTGTTGCGTGGCAGGTGTTCTCCCCCTTCTGGCGGGGGCGCTTTGGCTTGACTTGGGTTTGCGCGCTGCGATAATCCGTGCACCGCTCCAGTCCGACCGGCGTGCTATTGGGAACGCCCGGTTTGCGTTTTCCTTCCGGACTGACCTGATCACCACAACAAGAACAGCGCTCCCGCCCCCCCCCGGAGAGTGCGTCGGCGCGTCTGCGCCTGCCGGCCGGCAGCCGCCGGGATGGCCTGATCCAGGATGCGGGAATCTAAATCAACGGTCCGGCACAGGACCGGTACAAGAAAGGGAAGGGTGGCGCCATGCGGAGCGCCGCTGTCGCCTTGGACGGGATAAAGATGTTTCAGTCGCACATAGTTGTGCTCATCGCGGGGCTGTTTGCCCTGCAGATGGCGGTGGTTTGCGTCGTATTGCGCCGGTCCGCCGGCATGGACCGCAGCGGCCTGACGTCGTGGGCGCTGGGGAATGTGGCGGCGGCGATGGCTTCGGTGCTGTCCGCCGTGCAGGAACTGCGGCCGCTGTGGCTGGTGCCGGAGGCGACCGACCTGGCGCTTCTGGCGGCGCTGTCAGTGATGGCGGTGGGTGTGCGGCACTTTGCGGGGCGGCCCGGCCGCACCGCGCCGATGCTGGCGCTGAACCTGGCGGCGGGCGCCGGCGTGGCGTGGCTGGACCTGGCGCCGCAATACATGGCCGCGCCGCCGGCGCTGCCGGCAATGGCGCCGCTGCTGACGGCGTGCCATATCCTGCTGCTGCTCGACCTGGCGCGCAGCATCGTGCCATCGGTGCCGTCCACGCGCGGCACGGGCCGGCTGGCGGCGCTGTCCCTGGTGCTAATCGTCATCGCCGCGGCGGGCATCAATGTGTGGACGCTGGCGCTGCCGCTGGCCACGGTGGTACAGGGCGGGGCCTGGCCGCGGCCGATGCCGTGGGACGGCGAACTGGCCATGCTCAATGTCTTTGCGCTGGTGGGCGCCTCGGTCAGCTTTGCGCTGATGGCGCACGACCGGCTGCGACGCATGCTGGAGAGGCGCGCCCGGCATGACGACCTGACCGACGTGCTGCTGCGCGGCGCGTTCTGGGAAGAACTCGAAGCGGCGTGCCTGCAGGCCGAGCGGCAACGCCAGCCGCTGACGGTTGCGTTCGTCGACCTGGACCATTTCAAGGCGATCAACGATGTCTACGGGCACCTGGCCGGTGACAGCGTGCTGCGGCACTTTGCCGGCCTGCTGCGCAAGGCCTGCGGTGCGCGCGACGTGGCGGGGCGCCTGGGCGGGGAGGAGTTCGCCATCGTGATGCCCGATACCGCGCTGGAGAATGGCAGGTTGACCTGCATGCGGCTGGCCACATCGGTGCGAGCCACGCCGTGCCCGTCAGAGCCCGATCCGATCGCCTACACAGTCAGCATCGGCCTGGCTGCGCGCCACGCCGGCGAGGGCGCCGACGCGCTGATGCGCCGTGCCGATCGCGCCCTCTACGATGCCAAGCTGAAGGGGCGCAACTGCGTGTCGATGCACCCCGCGGCAAGCTCTGCGGGCAGCGACGCCGCCGTGGCCGAGGGCCGCTACGTCACGCGCAGCCAACCGCGCGTCGCTTCCTGATGCGTGGCGCCTGTCACTCCGCTTGTCACCGGGCGGCGGCGCTGCGGTAGAATGCACGCCTTCGCGTCCTTAGCTCAGTTGGATAGAGCACTCGCCTTCTAAGCGAGCGGTCAGAGGTTCGAATCCTCTAGGACGCGCCAGCGTCTGGTTGACGCCCATTTCTCTGGCCCCAGCGGCCGCCTCGCTGCAATCGCACGGCGCCGCGCCGCCCGCAAGCGCCCGGGCCACCCCCCAAATCAATCGGATCGCGCCGTGGCGCCGTATGCGCACTTGCTCGCGCGCTACCAAGTGCAGCATTGAGCGCCGTAGCAGCAACGGCGTAGCCGGGGCAGGCGCCGGCACGTTTCGCCGTTTTGCCGCACAATACGACCTGCGCGCCGCACAGGAGCACGCTGGAGCATCAGAGGCGAGGGCCCGGACCCCGCCCGTCAGCGGGCGGCAATCCGAAGAACACCTTGCGATCCTGTACATGGCCGCCCCACATGCACAATCCGCCGCGGATTCGGTCCGCGGCGCCCAGTCTTCCCTTTCCCCCGTCGCAGAATCTGAAGCGCCCGGCAACACCGGCCGGCTGCCGCTGCTCGCGCTTGGTGTCGGCAGCTTCGCCATCGGCACCGGCGAGTTCGTCATCATGGGCCTGCTGCCAGATGCCGCGCGCGACCTTGCCATCTCGATCCCGGAAGCTGGCCATCTGATCAGTGCCTATGCCCTGGGCGTGGTGATCGGTGCGCCGCTACTTGCGGTGCTGGGCGCGCGCTGGCCGCGGCGCAACCTGCTGATCGCGCTGATGGCCATGTTTGCCGCCGGCAATATCGCCAGCGCGCTGGCGCCTTCCTACCTGTCGATGCTGGTCGCGCGTCTGCTGACGGGCTTTCCGCATGGCACGTACTTCGGCGTGGCGGCGCTGGTCGCCGCCAGCCTGGTGGCACGAGAGCGGCGCGCACAGGCGGTGGGGCTGGTGATGCTCGGCCTGACCATCGCCACGCTGGTGGGCGTGCCGATCGCGGCCACGGTTGGGACCTGGCTAGGCTGGCGCTCCGCCTTCCTGATCGTCGGCGCCATCGGCGCGCTGACTGCGCTACTGGTGTGGCGCTGGGTGCCGTTCGTGCCGGCCGACCGGCATGCCAGCCCGCTGCGCGAGCTGTCGGCGCTCAGGCGCAAGCAGGTATGGCTGACGCTGGGCATTGGCGCGATCGGCTTCGGCGGCATGTTCTCGGTGTTCAGCTATATCAAGCCGACCATGCTGGAACTCGCGCATATGCCGGCGGCTGGCATCCCGATCGTGCTGGCGCTGTTCGGCGTCGGCATGGTGGCAGGCAACCTTGCCGGCGCGCGCCTGGCGGACAAAGCGCTGATGCCGACCATTGGCGGCGTACTGGTGTGGACGGCGCTGGTGCTGGCGGCCTTCACCTTCACCGCGCCGCATGCGTGGCTGGCGTCATTCAACGTACTGCTGGTGGGCACGGCGGTGGCGCTCGGCCCGGCGCTGCAGATCCGGCTGATGGACGTGGCGGGCGATGCGCAGACGCTGGCGGCCGCGCTCAATCACTCTGCCTTCAACATGGCCAATGCGCTGGGTGCGTGGCTGGGCGGCGTGACCATCGCGGCCGGCTATGGCTGGACGTCGACCGGCTGGGTGGGCCTGCTGCTGGCACTGGGCGGGCTGGGGATTTATGCCTGGTCGATGCTCGACATGGATCGTCGCGGCGCCACTGCGGCAGCGTAGCGCAACAAACAGCGCCGGCGCCGCACGCTGCCGGCCTCGCGGCAATAAAAAAAGGTGCCCGGACGGACACCTTTCTCATGCAGGCTGGCGGGCCGGCTTATTCTGCGTCCGCCACGCTCGCGCCGACCACGTTGAAGCCGCCGTCGACATAGGTGATCTCACCGGTCACGCCGCTGGCCAGGTCGGACAGCAGGAAGGCGGCCACGTTACCGACTTCTTCGATGGTCACGTTGCGGCGCAGCGGCGCGGCTTGCTCGAAGTGGCCCAGCAGCTTGCCGAAGCCCTTGATGCCCGAGGCGGCCAGGGTCTTGATCGGGCCGGCCGAGATGCCGTTGGCGCGGATGCCGCGCGGGCCCACCGACGAGGCCAGGTAGCGCACGCTGGCTTCCAGCGAGGCCTTGGCCAGGCCCATGGTGTTGTAGTTGGGGACCACGCGCTCGGCGCCCAGGTAGGTCAGCGTCAGCAGCGAGGCCTTGTCCGACAGCAGCGGCAGCGCGGCCTTGGCCAGCGCCGGGAAGCTGTAGGCGGAGATGTCATGGGCGACGCGGAAGCCTTCGCGCGACAGGCCTTCCAGGAAGTCGCCGGCGATCGCCTCGCGCGGCGCAAAGCCGATCGAGTGCACCAGCCCGTCGAACTTCTCCCAGCGCTGGCCCAGCGCGGCGAAGGTCGCGGCGATCTGCTCGTCGCTGCCGACGTCGCATTCGAATACCAGGTCGGTGCCGAATTCCTTGGCAAAGTCGCTGATCCGGTCCTTGAACCGTTCGCCGACATAGGTGAAGGCGAGCTCGGCGCCTTCGCGTTTGCACGCCGACGCGATGCCGTAGGCGATCGAGCGGTTCGAGAGCAAGCCGGTGATAAGGATCCGCTTACCTGCCAGAAATCCCATAAGTTCTCCAAGGTGGTGTATCAGGCACGCTTCCTGCGTCCGCGGTGCGGCCGTGCGCATGCCTTTGCTGTCCTGCGGCCGTTTTATTGCGCCGCGCAGAGGGAATGTCCGGATGGCTGGGGCCACCCCGGACGCATGTAAAATTGTCTCATACTTGGCCCGGCCGCAGAACGCCGGGACCCCAGAGGTCATAGTGGAGGAATCCAACGGGATGCCTATTCAAGCACGTTGGCCGCTTCAGGCGGCATGGCAGTGCTTCCGGCGGGATGCGGTACTGCGGTATTGGCTGGCGATGGTGCTGGCGGCGGGGGGCTTCCTATGTCCCGTTTCGGCAATGGCGGCGCATGGCTTTGCGCTGCACGGGGATCTGAAGTACAGCGCGGATTTCCGGCACTTCGACTACGTCAATCCGAATGCACCGGCCGGCGGCACGCTGACGCTCGCCAATCCGGACCGGCGCACCAGTTTCGACAAGTTCAACCCGTTCACGCTGAAGGGCACCTCGGCGCCCGGGCTCAATGCGCTGATGTTCGAGTCGCTGCTGGTCAGCAGCGCCGACGAGACCGCCAGTGCCTACGGCCTGCTGGCGGAGGACGTCACGGTGGCGCCGGACGAGATGTCGGTCACGTTCCGTATCCGGCCGCAAGCGCGCTTCTCCAATGGCGACCCGGTGCTCGCGTCAGACGTCAAGTATTCCTATGACATGCTGATGAGCAAGGCCTCGAGCCCCGGCTATCGCAGCATGTGCACGGACGTGAAGGACGTGGTCGTGACGGGCGAGCGCACGCTGCGCTATGACTTCAAGCAGCGCAATCGCGAGCTGCCGCTGATCGTCGGCGCGCTGCCGGTGTTCTCGAAGAAATGGACGGCCACGGTGCCGTTCGCGAAGCTGACCTTCGAGCCGCCGATTACCAGCGGTCCCTACCTGATCGAGCGTTACGACGCCGGCCGCGGCATCATCTTCAAGCGCGACCCCAACTACTGGGGCAAGGACCTGGCGGTGCGTCGAGGTACCTTCAATTTCGCGCGCGTGGTCTACCGCCTGTACAAGGACGAGACCGCCAAGCTGGAGGCCTACAAGGCGGGCGAGTTCGACGCCATCGTCGAATATCGCGCCAAGAACTGGGCCAAGAGCTACCAGGGCACGCGCTTCCGCAACGGCGAGCTGATCAAGACCGACTTCCCGCACCGCAACGGCGCGGGCATGCAGGGCTTCGTGATGAATATGCGCAAGCCGGTGTTCCAGGACGTGCGCGTGCGCCAGGCGTTGATCCTGGCGCTGGACTTCGAATGGCTGAACCGGCAACTGTTCTACGGCGCCTACAAGCGACTGGACAGCTGGTTCTCCAACAGCGAGCTGGCGGCCAGCGCCACCCTCGACGGCCGACCCGGCCCCAGCGAGCTGGCACTGCTCGAGCCGCTGCGCGCCCAGTTGCCGCCGGAGGTGTTCGGCCCGGAAGTGGTGCAACCGAGCACCGCGGCGCCGCGCTCCTTGCGCGACAACCTGCGCCTGGCGCGGCGCCTGTTGGCCCAGGCCGGCTGGACCTATGCCGACGGCGCGTTGCGCAACGCCAAGGGCGAGCCGCTGGTGTTCGAGTTCCTGGACGACGGCGGCGCCATGAGCCGCGTCATCACCACCTATGTGCGCAACCTGGAAAAGCTCGGCATCCAGGTGCACCAGCGCACCACGGACTTTGCGCTGTACCAGAAGCGGCTGGAAGACTTCGACTTCGACATGGTGTCGATCCGTTTCCCCGACTCGCAAAGCCCCGGCAACGAGCTGCGCGACCGCTTCGCTGCCGAGGCCGCCGGCACGCCCGGCTCGGACAACCTATTCGGGCTCAAGTCGCCGGCGGTCGACCAGCTGGTGGACAACGTGCTGCACGCGCATACCCGGCAGGAGCTGATCACCGCCGGGCGCGCGCTGGACCGCGTGCTGATGCATGGCCACTACATCGTGCCGAACTGGTACAGCGCGTCGCACCGGGTGTCCTACCGCAAGGAACTGGGGTACCCGGAACGGCTTCCCTATTTCTATACGGCCGAAGGCTGGATCCTGAGCCAATGGTGGCGCAAGGACGTCAAGCCGCAGGGGCGCTGACGCGCCCGGCGACCCCAAGCACAAGGAAGAGGACCGGCCGATGCTTGCCTACCTGCTCAAGCGCATTCTGCTGATGATCCCGACGCTGATCGGGGTCATCACGCTGACCTTCGTGGTGATCCAGTTCGTGCCGGGCGGCCCGGTCGAACAGATGATGATGGAACTGAAAGGGCGGGGCGGCGCCGGCGAAGCCAGCGGCGGCGGTGCCGAATACCGCGGGCGCCGCGGCGTCGATCCCGAGAAGATCAAGGAGATCCAGGCGCTGTACGGCTTCGACAAGCCGCCGCTGGAGCGCTACTTCCTGATGCTCAAGCGCTTTGCCCAGTTCGACCTGGGCCAGAGCTATTTCCAGCACCGCAGCGTGTGGGAGCTGGTCAAGTCCAAGCTGCCGGTCTCGATCAGCCTGGGTTTGTGGACCTTCTTCCTGACCTACCTGATATCGGTGCCGCTCGGCATCTCCAAGGCGATCCGGGCGGGCAGCCGTTTCGATGTGGTGACCAGCATCATCGTGCTGGTGGGCTATGCCATTCCTGGCTTCGTGCTGGGCGTGCTGCTGCTGGTGCTGTTCGGCGGGGGCACCTTCGTGCAGTGGTTCCCGCTGCGCGGCCTGACCTCGGACAACTGGGACCAGCTGTCGCTGATGGGCAAGGTGATGGACTACCTGTGGCACCTCGTGCTGCCGATTACGGCGTCGGTGGTGGGCAGCTTCGCGGTGGTCACCATGCTGACCAAGAACGCCTTCCTGGAGGAAATCCGCAAGCAGTACGTGCTGACCGCGCGCGCCAAGGGCCTGGGCGAGCGCCGTGTGCTGTGGAAGCATGTGTTCCGCAACGCGCTGATCCCGCTGGTCACCGGGTTCCCGGCGGCATTCATCGGCGCCTTCTTCACGGGCTCTCTGCTGATCGAGACGCTGTTCTCGCTGGACGGGCTGGGTTTGCTGTCGTATGAGGCGGTGCTGCGCCGCGACTATCCGGTGGTGCTGGGCACGCTCTACCTGTTCACGCTGATCGGGCTGTTCACGCGCCTGATCTCCGATGTCTGCTACGTGCTGGTGGACCCGCGCATTCATTTCGAGGGCTTGCACCGATGAAACCGTTCACGCACGCGGTGCCCAACGGCCTGCCGCACTCGCCCTCGCCGCGCCAGCGCGCCTGGCAGCGCTTCCGCCGCAACCGGCGCGGCTACTGGAGCCTGGTGATCTTCGTGATCATCTTCGTGCTGAGCCTGGGCGCCGAGGTGCTGTCCAGCAACCGGCCGCTGGTGGTGCGCTACAAGGGCGAGTATTTCTTCCCGATCGTCAAGGTCTACCCCGAGACCGCCTTCGGCGGCGATTTCCCGACGCCGGCCGACTATCTCGATCCGTTTATCCGCGATCGCATCACCACCGACGGGAACTTTGCGGTCTTCCCGCTGAACCGGTATTCGTACGACTCGCTCAACTACTTCGCCAAGGAACCAAACCCGGCGCCGCCGTCGGCCGAGAACTGGCTGGGCACCGACGACCGCGGCCGCGACATCCTCGCGCGGCTCTTGTATGGCTTTCGCGTGTCGGTGCTGTTCGGCATGGCGCTGACGGTGATCGGCGTGCTGGTCGGCACGCTGACCGGGGCGCTGATGGGCTTCTTCGGCGGGCGCTTCGACCTGTTTTCTCAGCGGGCCATCGAAATCTGGAGTTCGATGCCAGAGCTGTACCTGCTGATCATCTTTGCCTCGATCTTCGAGCCCAGCCTGGCGCTGCTGATCATCCTGCTGTCGCTGTTCGGCTGGATGGGCCTGTCCGACTACGTGCGCGCCGAGTTCTACCGCAACCGCTCGCTCGACTACGTCAAGGCCGCGCGTGCGCTGGGCCTGTCCAATGTGCAGATCATGTGGCGCCATATCCTGCCCAACAGCCTGACCCCGGTGATCACCTTCCTGCCGTTCCGCATGAGTGCCGCGATCCTGGCGCTGACCAGCCTGGACTTCCTCGGCCTGGGCGTGCCGCCCACCACGCCCAGCCTGGGCGAGCTGCTGGCGCAGGGCAAGGGCAACCTGGACGCCTGGTGGATCTCGCTGTCGACCTTCACGGTGCTGGTGGTCACGCTGATGCTGCTGACCTTCATGGGCGATGCGCTGCGCGATGCCTTCGACACCCGCCTGGGCCTGGCTGCGCTGCGCGGCCGGGTCGAACCCAAGGTCCCTGCCGGCGCGCCGACCGGGGCGGCACCGGAGGTCACGCCATGACCGCGCTGTCTCCTGTGCTCCAACCCGAGATGAGCCCGGCGACGGCGGCCCCGGCTCCTGGCTCCACGCTGATGTGTGTGGACAAGCTGTCCGTCACCTTCGGCCACGGCGAGCATGCCACGCGCGCGGTGCGCGAGGTCAGCTTCGACCTGCGCGCCGGCGAGCGCTATGCGCTGGTTGGCGAGTCCGGCTCGGGCAAGACCGTGACCGCGCTGGCGATGCTGCGGCTGGTGGAAGATGCCTACTACGATGGTGCGATCCGCTTCAAGGGCAAGAACCTGCTGGATGTATCGGACCGCGAGATGCGCGCGATCCGCGGCGCCGACATCGCGATGATCTTCCAGGAGCCGATGACCGCGCTGAACCCGCTGTATACGATCGGCAACCAGATCGTCGAGACGCTCGCGCTGCACGAAGACCTGGACCGCCGCGCCGCGCGCGAACGCGCCATCGCGCTGCTGGAGCGCACCGGCATCAGCGACGCCGCGCACCGCTTCGACAGCTTTCCACACCAGCTATCCGGCGGCCAGCGCCAGCGCGCCATGATCGCCATGGCCTTGGCCTGCCGCCCCAAGCTGCTGCTGGCGGACGAGCCGACCACGGCGCTGGACGTCACCATCCGCGCCCAGATCCTGGATCTGCTGCGCGACCTGCAGGCCGAGTTCGGCATGGCGGTCATGCTGATCACCCATGACCTCAACCTGGTGCGTGCCTTTGCCCAGCGCGTGGGCGTGATGGAGAAGGGCGTGCTGGTCGAGACCGGCGAGACCGCGCAGGTGTTCGCCGCGCCTCAGCACCCGTATACCCGCAAGCTGATCGACAGCCGCCCCAAGCGCGAGGTGCTGCCGCTGGTGCCGCTGGCACCGGTGCTGCTGGAGGCGCGCAACCTCAGCGTCAGCTACGCGCGCAAACGGCGCGGGCTGGCCGGCTGGTTCGGCAAGGACCAGTTCGCGGCGGTCAAGGACGTGGACTTCCAGTTGCGCGAGGGTGAGACCGTCGGCATCGTTGGCGAGTCCGGCTCGGGCAAGACCACGCTGGCGCATACGGTGCTGGCGCTGCAGCGCAAGAGCGGCGGCACCATCCATTTCCTCGGCCGCAGTTTCGACGACGCTACCCGCAAGGACCGTTGCCAGCTGCGTTCGCGCATGCAGGTGGTGTTCCAGGATCCGTTCGGCTCCCTGGCGCCGCGCATGACCATCGAGCAGATCGTGGGCGAGGGCCTGGCGTTGCACCAGCCCGGGCTTTCGCGCGAGGCCACGCGCCAGCGTGTGATCGAGGCGCTGCGCGAGGTCGGCATGGACCGCACCGCGCTGGGCCGCTATCCGCACGAGTTCTCGGGCGGGCAGCGCCAGCGCATCGCGATCGCGCGGGTGCTGATCCTCAAGCCCCAGATCCTGGTGCTGGACGAGCCGACCTCGGCGCTGGATGTCTCGATCCAGCAGCAGGTGCTGGCGCTGCTGTCGCAGTTGCAGCACAAGTACAACCTCAGCTACCTGTTTATCAGCCACGACCTCGCCGTGATCCGTGCGATGGCGCACCGCGTGCTCGTGATGAAGGCAGGGGAGGTGGTCGAGGCGGGCGAAACCGAGGCGGTGCTCGGTGCGCCGCAGCATCCGTATACCCGCAAGCTGATGGCCGCGGCGCAGGTCGGGGCGGCCTGATCATGGGTACTGCGCAACAACGTCGCAGGCCCGTTCGGATAGCACCGTTTGATATGCGCAATCCAATAAACAAGATGCGAAATTCGGCCTATATCGTTGATTCGCAAGCCAAATCCGTGGAATTTGTAACGGACTTTGACATGTGAATGACAACCCTTTACCATCCCGCGAGAACTAGTTTTGGGGGTGGTCTGTCCGACGCATTGAATCGTGCGAGGCACGTTTCTGGTGCGGTTGCCAGCGAAATGCCTGGCGCGGATGTTGCGTAGGTTCGCTCCCGGAAGTTCACACGAATTTCACAGATAGCCCTAGCCGCCCCGGTCTTGTGCCGGGGCTTGCTTTGGAACGATCAACGGGAGAACCAATGCAGCGATCGGTACTTCATTCCCTGGCGCGCGCCGCCGTGGGGATTGCCATTGCCTGCGGTGCGACTGTGTCGAATGGAGTGCTGGCGGACACGGTATTCAAGGATGCCGACGCCCGTATCGATGCCACGGCCCCGGCCGCGGACTCGCATACGGAAGGCAAGCGCGGCTTGCTGTCGTCGGTGGTGAATTCCACCAGCAACGTTGCCAGCAAGGCTGGCGACCTGGTCATGAATGCGCTGGGCCTGATCGGCGTGCGTTACCGCTTCGGCGGCAACAGCCCCGAATCCGGCCTGGACTGCAGCGGCTTTGTCCGCTACGTGTTCCATGACACCTTCGGCTTCATGCTGCCGCGCCGCTCTGTCGAAATCAGCCGTGTCGGCACCAACGTCGCGGCGACCGACCTGCGTCCGGGCGACCTGGTGTTCTTCAACACCATGCGCCAGACCTTCTCGCATGTCGGCATCTATATCGGCGACAACAAGTTCGTGCATGCCCCGTCCACGGGCAGCAAGATCCGTGTCGACGACATGCGTGCGGCGTACTGGGTGACGCGCTACAACGGCGCCCGCCGTATCGACGACAAGGAAGGCGGCAGCCGCAGCGAAAGCTTGGGCGACATGGTCGAGACGCTCAAGCGCTACGATCCCAAGGCCAGCCGCGCCACGCTGTACGGCGGCTGAGCTTTCGGTACGTCCCAAACAAAAAGGACTGCTGCGGCAGTCCTTTTTGCTTTCCGCAGGCAACGCGAGCCTATTGTGCGGCGACGGTGCCCGCCGGCTGCAGCCGCGCCTGTTCCAGCTTCTGGCGCAGCGTAGCCATCACCGCCGAGACGGCCTGTTCGCCGGCCAGCACCGCGCGGTTGCGGGCGTTGAAGTCGCTGCCGCCCATGTCGGGCAGTTCGGGGCGGATCACCACGTCGGCGCGCGCCAGTGCCATCTTGTTGATCGACTGGCCCATGATCGCCGTGGTCTGCAGCAGCACGCCGCTCTGGCCGGCATTCTTCTGCGCCGACGGATCGGCCGAGATATTGACCGCGATAACGAAGTCCGCGCCCATGCTGCGTGCGGAATCCACCGGTACCGGCTCGACCAGGCCGCCATCGACATAGTCGTGCTCCTGGATCGATACCGGCTGGAACACGCCCGGCACGCTGCTCGAGGCGCGCACCGCCTGCCCGGTATTGCCGCGGCGGAACAGGATTTTCTCGCCGGTCTTCAGGTCGGTGGCGACGATGCCCAGCGGCAGCTTCATCGCTTCGATCGGTCGGTTCTGCACCAGCCGGTTCACGTAGTTCTGCAGCGCCTCGCCCTTGAGCCAGCCACCGAAGCGGGTGCCGAAGGGCAGGGCCCAGTCGGCGATGGCCGCTTCGTCCATGGTCAGCGCCAGCTTGTTCAGCTTGAAGCCGTCCAGGCCGCTGGCGTACAGCGCGGCGACCACCGCGCCGGCGCTGGTGCCGGTTACCAGGTCGGCATGGATGCCCTGGGCTTCGAGCGCCTTGATCACGCCGATATGCGCAAAGCCGCGCGCGGCGCCGCCGCCGAGTGCGAGGCCGATCTTGACCGGGCGAGGCGTGGGCGGGGTGGCTGCTACCGGCGGCGCCGGGCGCGGGCCGAACGAGCACCCCGCCAGCAGGGCGGCCGCGGATATGCCGAGGAAATGACGTCGTTGCATGAAGCGGTATCAGGAACCAGGTGGGACCGGCATGCGGTGGCATGTGATGCGGGCGCGGCTCACGCGCGCCTGACTTCGCGTTTCTTCGCGGCAGGCACGATCTCAGACCGGCGCAAGCATAAATGATTCCGCGCGCGCCCGGCACGGCGGGGCGGGGAGGGGGAACCGCATTGGTATAATGCAAAGCCTGCACATACCAGCCCGCGCGCCGCTGAGCGCGGGCTTTCTTGTTTCTGCCCCTGACCATGACCCAACGCGTCCGCACCCGCTTTGCGCCGAGCCCGACCGGTTTCATCCACCTCGGCAATATCCGCTCCGCGCTCTACCCCTGGGCCTTCGCCCGCCGCATGAAGGGCGACTTCATCCTGCGCATCGAAGACACCGACGTCGAGCGTTCGTCGCAGGAAGCGGTCGACGTGATCCTCGAGAGCATGGCCTGGCTGGAGATGGATATCGATGAGGGCCCCTTCTACCAGATGCAGCGCATGGACCGCTATCGCGAAGTGGTCGCGCAGATGGTCGAGGCCGGCCTGGCCTACCGCTGCTACATGAGCACGGCAGAGCTGGACGCACTGCGCGAAGCCCAGCGCGAGCGTGGCGAGAAGCCGCGCTACAACGGCTTCTGGCGCCCCGAGCCGGGCAAGGTCCTGCCCGAGCCGCCGGCCGGCGTCGATCCGGTGATCCGCTTCAAGAATCCGATCGGCGGCAGCGTGGTGTGGGATGACGCGGTCAAGGGCCGCATCGAGATCTCAAACGACGAGCTCGATGACCTGGTGATCGCGCGCCCGGACGGTACGCCCACGTACAACTTCTGCGTGGTGGTGGACGACCTCGACATGAAGATCACCCACGTGATCCGCGGCGACGACCACGTCAACAACACCCCGCGCCAGATCAACATCATCCGCGCGCTCGGCGGCACGCCGCCGGTCTACGCCCACCTGCCGACCGTGCTCAACGAGCAGGGCGAGAAGATGAGCAAGCGCCACGGCGCCATGGCCGTGACGGGCTACCGCGACGAGGGCTACCTGCCGGAAGCCGTGCTGAACTACCTGGCGCGCCTGGGCTGGGCCCACGGCGATGCCGAGATCTTCTCGCGCGAGCAGTTTATCGAGTGGTTCGACCTGGAGCACCTGGGCAAGTCGCCCGCCCAGTACAACCCCGAGAAGCTGGCCTGGCTGAATAACCACTACATCAAGGTCGGCGACAACCAGCGCCTGGCCACGCTGACGCAGTCGTTTATCGAGGCGCTCGGCGGCAAGGTGGAAGGGGCGGACCTGGTCGGCGTGGTGGCGCTGGTGAAGGACCGTGCCAATACGCTGAAGGAAGTCGCGCAGGCCGCGCTGCTGTTCTATCGCGGCGAGCCGCAGCCTGACGCCGCCCTCAAGGCCGAGCACCTGACGCCGGAGATCCAGCCTGCGCTGGCGGCACTGGCCAGCCAGCTCGCCGCGCTGCCCGAGTGGAAGCGCGAGGCTATCAACGCCACTTTCAAGGCCGTGCTGGCCGAGTTTGGCCTGAAGATGCCCAAGCTTGCGATGCCGGTGCGCCTGCTGGTGGCGGGGCAGTTGCAGACCCCGAGCATCGACGCCGTGCTGGAACTGTTCGGCCGCGACACGGTGCTGCGCCGCCTGGCCGCCGCCGCGTAAAAAATCGTGCAAAAGTCCGCGCCGGGGGCTTGCGCTCCGGGCCGGTCTTGCGCATAATCTCGTTCTCCCTGCAGCGCGGTCCCTGACCAAGCGGGCTGGCGGATCCGCAACGATCCTCGCGAATCGCCGAGCAGCTTTAATGTGAAGAGATAGCGAAAAAAGTCAAAACGGGAGCTTGCAAAGATTAGTGGTTCATATATAATCTTGGCTTCGCTTGAAACGGTAGTTAAATCAGGCGAAAACAAAGCAAGTTGCAGTAAATGGCAGTACCATGGGGCTATAGCTCAGCTGGGAGAGCGCTTGCATGGCATGCAAGAGGTCAGCGGTTCGATCCCGCTTAGCTCCACCAAGATTTCGGAGTCATCTAGGTTGTTTCGGGTGACCCAGACGGAACGTGTTGAAAAACAAGTTTCTGTCCCCTTCGTCTAGAGGCCTAGGACATCACCCTTTCACGGTGAGTACAGGGGTTCGAATCCCCTAGGGGACGCCAAAACAGCCGGGCGTAATCAGACGTCCAGCATGTCGTCTCAAGCGTTTGCTTGAAGCGGCAGCCGACTAAGGAGTGGTAGTTCAGTCGGTTAGAATACCGGCCTGTCACGCCGGGGGTCGCGGGTTCGAGTCCCGTCCACTCCGCCAAAACTAAACCCGCATGGTTAATCGCCATGCGGGTTTTTCTTTTAGGGTGAGGGATTATGTCGTTAATCGCCGTGGAAGCAATGAAAAGTGTTGCATTCGTTGCGAAAATCGCTATATAATTCTGTCTTCGCTGCAAATGCTGCTCTTGGCAGCAGCGCGGTGAAGGTGTTCCGGTAGTACCGGATACGGGGCTATAGCTCAGCTGGGAGAGCGCTTGCATGGCATGCAAGAGGTCAGCGGTTCGATCCCGCTTAGCTCCACCAAGGATTCGGGAAGCATCGAAAAGAAGCTTCCCAGGCGCGAAAAAGCCTGCTAAAATGGCGGACTTTCCAGCGCAAGACAGAAAACGCGTTGAAAAACAAGTTTCTGTCCCCTTCGTCTAGAGGCCTAGGACATCACCCTTTCACGGTGAGTACAGGGGTTCGAATCCCCTAGGGGACGCCAAAACAAGCCGGGCGTAATCAGACGCCCAGCCAGTCGTCAAAAGCGAATGCTCGAGACGGCGCCGACTAAGGAGTGGTAGTTCAGTCGGTTAGAATACCGGCCTGTCACGCCGGGGGTCGCGGGTTCGAGTCCCGTCCACTCCGCCAAATCTGAAACGCCCGCGCAAGCGGGCGTTTTTTTATTTCCCGCCGGCTGGCCGTATGTGAGCCCTCTGCCAAAAGAAAACCTGCACTGTTAACACCATGCGGGTTTCTCCTTTCGTACCTCGGTTCTACGGATTTTTGCTGACCCGGTTGAAATACCGCACCAACAGCGCCCCCGCGAGCGCCAGGCTGACGCTGTTGGCCAGCCAGAAGCCGCTTGCACCGCGCGTGAACGCCGGCATGCCCTCGATCAGTCCGAATCCCAGCACATAGCCGCCGCCCAGCCCGACGCCCCACAGCGACCCGGCATAGATCAGCGTTGGAATCAGCGCGATCTTGTACGCACGCAGGATAAAGGCGGTCATCACCTGCACCGCGTCGAAGGCTTGGTAGAACGCGACGAACAACACCAGCGGCAGCGCCGCCGCGACCACCGCAGGGTCGCTGGCGTAGGCGTGCAGCACCGGCTCGCGCAGCAGCCACAGCAGTGCGCCGGTCAGCATGGCCAGCCCCGCGGCCAGCCGGATGCCGCGCCAGGCAAGGCGGCTGGCACCGGCCAGGTCGCGCGCGCCGATATGCTGGGCCACCAGCGTCGAGGTCGCGATCGCCAGCGACAGCGGCAGCATGTAGGCCACCGCGCCCAGGTTGGCGATGATCTGGTGCCCGGCGAGCGTAACCGTGCCCAGCCGTGTGATAAAGATCGACATCAGCGTGAACGAGGTGATCTCGATCAGGTAAGTCAGGCCCATCGGCACGCCAAGGCGCAGCATCGCGCGCAGCGGTGCGGCCGCGGGCCAGCTCCAGGTATCGAAGATCCGCAGTGGACGATAGGCGCCGCTGTAGCGCAGGATCAGCAGCCCGGCGATGCACCAGCCCCAGCTGATCAGCGTCGAGGCCAGCCCGCAGCCGGGCCCGCCCATCGCCGGCACGCCCAGCCCGCCGTGGATAAACCAGGCATTGAGCGGCACCTTCAGCGCCAGGCCGCCGATCTGCAGCACCGTGACCATGATCGGGCGCGACAGCGCATTGTTCAGCGCAGAGTAGATGCGAAAGCCCAGCGCCGCCGGCAGGCCGAAGGCGCCGAAATGCAGGTAGGCGGTGGCCTTGTCGACCAGTTCCGGCGGGGCCTTGGCAAAGGCGAGCAAGGGCGCGGGGAAGGCCAGCAGCAGCACGCCGGGAATCGCCAGCGCGGCGCCCAGCCACGCGGCCTGCCGCACCTCCGCGCCGATCGCCTCGACCCGGCCTGCGCCATAGAGCTGGCCGGCAATGGGCGCGAGCGCCTGCAGCACCCCCATCAGGCTGATATAGATCGTGATGTAGATCGAGCCGCCCAGGCCCACGGCCGCCAGGTCGGTGGCCGAGGCGCGGCCCGCCATCACGGTATCGATGACGCCAAAGGCGATAACGGCCAACTGGCCAGCCAGCACCGGCGCGGCCAGGCTGGCAATGCGGCGGAGGTCTTGGAGCAGGGGCATTCAGGCTTGGCAGGCTTGGTCAGGGCACGATCCCGGGCCCCGCGGCCGCCTGCGGCCTGAATGGTTCGATGGCGCTACTGGTGCTATTGGCGCTACAGGCGCTGCGGGACGTGTCGTGCGAGTCGTGAATCAGGGCTGGCGCGGCAGGCGGCGCCGCGGCAGGTCAGGGCGCGGATGCACGGCGCGCGCGGTATCGACCAGGCGATACATGCGGAAGCGCTCGTCGCGGTCCGCGGGGCGGCGGCCTTCCCAGATCAGCCGCCATTCAAAATGCGAGAGATTGCCCGGCTCGCCATAGTCCACCGAGTCATGGCGCAGCAGCACATCGCAGCCATCGCCCGGCCCGCCGAAGCGGATATGGCCGAAGTAGGCAAACGAAGCCAGCTGCGCGTCGCCCATGCGGATCGGCTGCACGCACTGGTACGCGGGCGGCAGCGCCATCGCCGCGGCCTGCGCCACGTCGCGATAGGTCTTGCCATAGTTGATCGAGGGCAGCCACAGCGTCATCGCCATCACCCACATCAGCGTGGTGCCCGCGGCGGAAATCACCACCGGGCGCCAGATCTGCTTGGGCGCGCGCGACAGCCGCCAGCGCACGATCAGCACCCAGGCGGCGGTCGCGACCAGCGCGAACAGCACCGCCGCGATGGTGAACTCATGCTGGTAGCCGGGCAACTGGCGGAAGATGTTGCGCGCGATGCGCGGCGGCCAGCCGGTGGTCTTGGCGAGCCACATAAACCATACCGTGCCGCCGAAGATGGTGAAGAACAGCAACGCGAACCAGTCGATCGCGTTGATCACGCCGCGCGCCAGCGTGGGCAGTGCGAACGCGGCCAGTACCGCCATCGGCGGCAGCAGCAGGATGAACTGCACGTCGCCGGCGCTGCGTTGCAGGAACAGCAGCACCAGCACCGGCAGCAGCAGCGCCAGCGGCATCGCCACGTGGGGCGCGCGGCGCATGCCGGCCCATGCGACCCAGGCCCAGCCGGCGATCGGCCACACCGGCCACGCGTACAGGAACAGGTTGCGCATGTTGAAGCCGAAGGTCTGCATATTCGGCGAGCCATAGCTGCGGCGGTCGTAGCGCGACCACTCGCGGATATAGGTGACCGCCTCAGTGCGGTCGGCCGCGCCGAAGTAGGCCGCGGCCACCCATGCCAACACGATCAGCAGGGCGAGCGGGATGCCGAGGGCGAACAGGCGCCGCCACGGCAGCGGCCGGCACACCAGCGCGCAGACCACGGTGCCGCCGAGCAGCGCCAGCGGCAGCAGCGGGCCGCTCGCCAGCGCCAGGCCGCCGAGTGCAGCGCCATAGATCAGGCTGCCCTGGATCGGCTTGTCGAGGCTGCGCACCATGCCATACAGCGCCAGCGCGATAAAGGCGACCTGGCCGACCTGGGGCGTGGTCTCGTGGCCGCGCATGGCCAGGCCTACGCAGGCGAGGAATATCAGCAGCGCACCGTCGGCCAGCGTGCGGCCGTAGTCGCGGGCATTGGGCTGGCCGCCGAAGGCATAGGCAAAGGGCTGGACCTCGTCGCGCCGGCCCAGCAGGTAGGTCGTGTACCAGATGCAGGCGCAGGTTGCGAAGAAGAACAGCGCGGTGGCTAGCCGCGCGGCATCGGCCGCGCCCAGCCAGCCGCCGAAGCCGCGGATCATGATTGCGCCGATCCAGAACACCAGCGGGCCGTCCTCGCTGTACGGGCGCCCGGCGATATTGGGCATCAGCCAGTCGTGCAGGCCGCCGGTGGCCAGCTGCCACATCACGCCGAAGCCGGCGGCATCCTCGTTCTTCCACGGGTCGCGGCCGAACAGGCCGACCAGGCCGTAGATGATGCAGATCGCCAGCAGCAGGGCGCGCGGCAGGGCGCCGGTCGCGGCAGCGGTCAACTGGACGGGTGAGGTGTTGGCTTGACGCATCGATGCTCAGGTCGGGCCGTGGCGCAATGGCGCGAAGGCCACAGTATCGCGCATGCAGCGGCCTGGCGGGACGGGGCATGGCTTGGAAGCCTCACGGGAGTGAGGGAAGTCTGATTGGTACGACGGTGCCGTAGATGACTGGCACAAAAGCAAAGAGGCAGCCGATGCTGCCTCTTTGCTGGTTCGCGCGGGGCCGGAACAATCTGTCCGCAGGCGCCGCGCGAAGCGGGGTTCGCCGAAAGCGATTTACTTCGCAGCCTTGCCCAGCTTGTTGCCGAACTTCTGGCGGAACTTCTCCACGCGGCCGGCCGTGTCCATGATCTTCTGGGTGCCGGTGTAGAACGGGTGCGATTCCGACGAGACTTCGATCTTGGCCAGCGGGTATTCCTTGCCGTCCTTCACGATCTTGTCCTTGGTCTGGATGGTCGAGCGGGTGATGAAGCTGAAGTCGCTGGACATGTCCTGGAACACGACTTCGCGGTAATTCGGGTGAATGCCTTCTTTCATGGTGAGTCCTTTCTGGTTGGGTAGCCAGTCCGTTGCAATCCGCTGATTCTCATGCCAGGGACATGACGCGGCGACGAACGAACCACTTGCCGGTAACGGGCAAACTGGAATTATGGCAGAAAAACAAAGGCTTGGGGAAGGGGCTTGAGCATATTGCAACACCCTCCCAAGCCCATGGAACGTAGCTTAAGCCTCACGTCGAGGCGGGGTCTTGCCGGTAGAACGACGCCAGTGACTGGTATACCACTGGCCAGTGCCGCGCCAGTCCGGCAGGCTCGACAAAAAACGCCTCAGACGTCACTGCAAAGAACTCGCTCGGCGCCTCGGTGCCGTATGGGTCGATGATGCGAAGCGCCGGCGGCAGCCGCTCGGGATGCTCCCAGTCGGACTCCTTGCGTGCATCCCAGGCTTCGGCAAAGCGGTCATATTCGTTCAGGAAGGTTTCCGCCCACGCCTCGGCATCGATGTCCGGATGCAGCACGCGCGAGAAGGGCGGCACGCCGTCGGGCTCGCCGTCGAGCATGTCGAGCTTGTGGGCGAATTCGTGGATCACCACGTTGTAGGTGTCGGCCGGCAGGTCATGCTCGCTGTCGATGCCGGCGCCGGGCGTGTGCACATCCTGCCAGGACAGGATCACCGGCCCATGCTCCCATGCTTCGCCGCTGGCCTCTTCCACCACGCCATGCACCAGCCCGATCTCGTCCTGCACGGTCCGGCGAATGATGAACTCGCCCGGGTAGAGCACGATGCCGTGCCAGCCGCGATACCACGGCAGCCCCAGCTTCAGGATCGGCACGCAGGCCTGCACCGCGACGCTGACCACCATGTCGTCGACCAGCGGCAGGTCGTGCGCGGTGGAGTATTCCTTCTCGGCGATAAACAGCGTGGCCAGCTCGCGCAGCGCTGCCAGGTCTTCGCTGCCATAGCGCTGCACGAACGGGAGTGTGGCGACCGTGCGCGTCCACAGCGCGTCGGGGATCGCGTAGTGCTCCAGCTTGCGGGCCCGGGAGCGGGTGCGCAGGAATGAGGTCAGTTTGCCGAGCATGGTCCAAGCGCCAGTGCGGCCGGGCGCGCAGGGAAATCATCAGGCAACAAAAAAGGCGCGCCGTGGCACGCCTTCCTGTCCGCCTTAAGGCGATGCTGCAGCGAGGGCGTTAGCCGCCTCTGCGCATCATATCGAAAAACTCGGCGTTGTTCTTCGTGGCCTTCATCTTGTCCATGATGAATTCCATTGCCTGCACTTCGTCCATGTCGGAGATGAACTTGCGCAGCACCCAGATCTTCTGCAGGATTTCCGGCTTGATCAGCAGTTCTTCGCGGCGTGTGCCGGACTTGTTCAGGTTGATCGACGGATAAACGCGCTTCTCCGCGAGGCGGCGTTCCAAGTGCACTTCCATATTGCCGGTGCCCTTGAATTCTTCATAGATCACGTCGTCCATGCGGCTGCCGGTTTCGATCAGCGCGGTGGCGATGATGGTCAGCGAACCGCCTTCTTCCAGGTTGCGCGCCGCGCCGAAGAAGCGCTTCGGACGCTGCAGCGCGTTGGCGTCGACACCGCCGGTCAGCACCTTGCCCGAGGCCGGCACCACCGTGTTGTAGGCGCGCGCCAGGCGGGTGATCGAGTCCAGCAGGATCACCACGTCGCGCTTCAGTTCGACCAGGCGCTTGGCCTTCTCGATCACCATTTCGGCAACCTGCACGTGGCGGATGGCCGGTTCGTCGAAGGTAGACGCGACCACTTCGCCGCGCACCGAGCGCTGCATCTCGGTCACTTCTTCCGGACGCTCGTCGATCAGCAGCACGAACAGGTCGGCTTCCGGATGATTGTTGGCGATCGCGTGTGCAATGTGTTGCAGCATCACGGTCTTGCCGGACTTGGGCGAGGCCACCAGCAGCGCGCGCTGGCCGCGGCCAATCGGCGCGATCATGTCGATGATGCGGCCGGTGATGTTTTCTTCCGCCTTGATATCGCGTTCGAGCGTGAGCGGCCGGTTCGGGTGCAGCGGCGTCAGGTTCTCGAACATGATGCGGTTTTTGACCGCTTCGGGCGGCTGCCCGTTGACCTTGTCCACCTTCACCAGCGCAAAGTAGCGCTCGCCGTCCTTGGGCGTGCGTACTTCGCCTTCGATCGAATCGCCGGTGTGCAGGTTAAAGCGGCGGATCTGCGACGGGCTGATATAGATATCGTCCGTGCTGGCCAGGTACGAAGTCTCCGGCGAGCGCAGGAAGCCGAAGCCGTCGGGCAGAACTTCCAGCGTGCCGTCTCCGAAGATGGTTTCGCCCATCTTGGCGCGCTTCTTCAGGATCGCAAACATCAGTTCCTGTTTGCGCATCCGCTGTGCGTTGTCGATCTCGAGCGTAGCCGCCATTTCGAGAAGCGCAGACACGTGAAGCGATTTGAGTTCTGTCAGGTGCATAGACGAGGGGTACAGATGGCCCGGACGGGCGAGACCTAAAGAGAAGGGGGGAAAAATGAGCGAACGCTCGGGGAGTTGTTGGTGGCATCTTAGCACAATCCGACCGGTGCGCCAGGGTGTGGCGCACGCACGTCGGATCGTGACAAAACCGGAAGCCCGCTCGGGTTCCGGCGCGCAGCTTACAGGTTGCCGTCGAGGAAGGCAGTCAGTTGCGACTTGGACAGCGCGCCGACCTTCTGGGCGGCGACCGCGCCGTTCTTGAACAGGATCAGCGTCGGGATGCCGCGGATGCCGAACTTGGCAGGCACCTGCTGGTTTTCATCGACGTTGAGCTTGGCGACCTGCAGCTTGTCGCCGTAGTCCTTGGCGACTTCGTCCAGGATCGGGGCAATCATCTTGCAGGGGCCGCACCATTCGGCCCAGAAATCGAGCAGGACGGGCTTGTCGGACTGGAGGACGTCAGCGTCGAAGGAGGCGTCGCTCACATACTTGATTTGTTCGCTCATGGCGGAAAACCTCTGGTTTCGCTTTTATGTTGAAGGCTGGGCCGAACCGTTACCTTACACGAGATTGCGCGGACCCGTCGGCGACCCCTTTGCCGCCTGCTGGCAGGCTATGGAGGCCGCTGCCGCGCCCGGTGCTGTCGATATGTTACCAGTTTGCCGATTTTCAAGACGGCCCTGGCAAGGCGGCTGAAAAACCGCCGGCAACGGGATGGATTCTGCTGTAATCCGGCAATTCGTTGAAATGCTTATTTTCAATGGCGCCGAGAGATTCGGGCAATCGGGCCAGGTGTGCCATGGGATGCACTTGGCGGGGACACCACGTTGTGACGAATCCACGTGGCGGGCGCGTAGAATAGAAGCGGTCCCAGGCGCCCGTGGCCGCATGGCGCGCGCTGCGGATCAATCTTGCGCCCCGCGTTACTGACAAGGTCATCGATATGAACACCGATCCCCGCAAGCCTTTGCAGCAGCCCGAGCCCGAGTCCGAGTCCGGCCAGGCGCCGGACGTAGACCACCTGAGCGATGCGCTGGAACATCTCAGCAGTGCCGTCGAGACCAACAGCATCGCCAGCGGTGCGGCCAAGGGCCTGGTCTACAGCATCATCGAAACACTCGGCACGCTGGTGGGCGACCCCGACCTGCCCGAGCATGCGCGCTCCGGTTATGAGGGGCTGCTCGAGACCGCGCGCGAGATCCGTGCGCGCCTGGAAGGCGGCCCCCACTGAGCGTGAGCGCCGGGCGCTTGCTTCGCATTGTTTTTGCCGTCTGCCGCGCAGGGCAGGCGGCGACCCGTATTTTTCCGCTGTTGCCTGATACCTTCTCCGACCGACGCAGTCCCCGCAGCCATGCCGGACTGCGGCCCACGCGCCCCGCTTGCGCCAAATGACGTCGCTAAGCTTTCGCCCTGGCCCTGATTTCCTCGACCAGGCGGCTGCCGCTGCCTGGTATTTCCTCGACCGCTGCGGCGCGCCCGAGGCCGCCGCGCACGTGGTGGTGCCGACCGCCGCACAGATCCCCGGCGTGCGCCAGGCGCTGGATGCCGCCGCGCGCGCCGCGGGCCGTCCGCGGCTGCTGCCGCGCGTGCTGACGCTGGGCCACTGGCTGCTTGACCTGCCGCCCGACGGCACGCCGGTGCGCAGCCATGCCGCGCGGCTGCTGGCGGTGCAACAGGCGGTGCGCGGCCAGGACTGGCTGCGCCGTGCCTTCGGCGCGCAGAACGAGACCGCGGCGTGGGGGCTGTCGCAGACACTGCTTGCGATTTGCGACGAACTCAATGCGCGCTGGCTTGAGGACGCCGCCATCCGCGACGATGACGAGATCGACGGCGACGACCGCGCTGGCCTGCTGCAGGGCGCGCTGGAACGGACCTATTCGCACCTGTCGGAGCGCTTCCTCGGCGAAGAGGCGCGCATCGTGCTGGCATTCTGGCAGGCGCTGTCCGGGCCGGACGATCCGCTGCCCGCGCGGCGCCGTGCCTTGCGCGAGCTGTCGCAGCAGCTGCGCGGCCCGGTGATCTGGATCGCCCCGACGCCGCCCACGCCCCTGGAAGCCGCGTTCCTGCGCGATGCCGGCGAGCTGGTGCCAGTGATGCAGGTGGGCTATGACTGGACCGGGCAGGGCGAGACGGATGCCGACTGGTACCAGACGCTGCTGGCCCTCTGGCCGGAAGCGCGAATCGCCAACGACAACGACGACGCCGAAGCCGAAGCCGAAGCCGCATCACCGCTCCCCGCCATGCCCGCGCTGCCACCGCAACGCCCCGCCATTCGCGTGGTCGGCAGCGCGCGTTTCGAGGACGAGGCCGCCGCCGCCGCCGCGCAGCTGGTGCAGTGGCTCAACGAAGGCCGCCGCAACGTCGCGCTGGTTGCGCACGACCGCGTGGTGGCACGGCGCGCGCGCGCCTTGCTGGCGCGCGCTGGTGCGCCGGTGCGCGACGAGACTGGCTGGAAGCTCTCCACCACGCGCGCCGCCGCCGCGCTGATGCGCTGGTTCGACCTGCTGGTGCGTGACGGCGATACCGCCGCGCTGCTCGACCTGCTCAAGAGCCCGTTCTGCCTGCCCGATGTTGCCGAGCGCGGCGCGGCCATCGCGCTGCTGGAACGCCAGGTGCGGCGCGAGGGCATTACCGGCGGCTGGGCAAGGCTGCGCCAACTGTTCGGCAGCGAACCGACAGCCGTGCGCCAAGCTTCTGCCGAAGAGGACGACGCGGGTGAAGTGCCACGCCGCGCGGCACGCGGGGTGATCGCCTTGCTCGCGGATGAGGCCGCACGCTGGCCGCGTGGCCTGGCACAGCATCCGCTGGCGACGTGGCTGGAACGGCTCGACGGCATGCTCGACACACTCGGCATGCGCACCGCGCTGGCCGCCGACGATGCCGGCAGCCAGCTGCTCGATGCGCTGGCGCGGCTGCAGGAGCTGCCGCAGGACGAGACCGGCGGCCATGCCACGCTGTCGCAGGGCGAATTCCGCGCGATGCTGGCGGCGCTGCTCGAATCGGTCGCCTATAAAGAGCCCTCGGCTAGCGGCCCGGCGCGCATCACCATCCTGCCGCTGAACGGCGCACGCATGCGCCGTTTCGAGGGCGTGGTGATCGTCGGCTGCGACGACGCGCAGCTGCCGTCCAGTGCCGCCGAGCTGATGTTCTTCTCCAACCAGATGCGGCGCGAGCTGGACCTGGAAGACCGCGAGGCCCGCTTTGCGCAACAGGCGCGCGACCTCGCCGAAGTGCTGTTGAACAACGCCGATGTGGTGATGACGTGGCAACGCTATGGCAGTCGCGGCGAACCGCACCATGTGTCAGGCTGGATCGAACGGCTGGCGGCGTGCTGCACGCGCAGCGGCGTCAGCATCGAGGCCAACGCCGCACCGCAGGCGCACGAGACCTTTGCCGATGTCCGCGGCATGCCGGCGCCCGAGGCCGCGGCGGAGCTGGTGCCGGTGCGCTGGAGCGCGCAGGCCTACAACATGCTGCGCCGTTGCCCGTACCAGTTCTTTGCCGGGCGCATGCTGGGCCTGGCCGGCCTGGAAGCGGTCAGCGACGAGCTGGAGAAGCGCGAGATCGGCGAACACCTGCATCGCGTGCTGCTGCGCTACCACAAGGATCTGCAGGCGCGGCGCGAGCGCGGCGAGACGCTCTCTGAAGAGCAGCGCATCGCGCGCCTGCGCGAGATCTCCGACGATGTGTTCGGCGCGCTGATGGCCGAGGACGGCAATGCCATTGCCTACTACCGGCGCTGGCGCGAGGTGATGCCGTCCTACGTCGCCTGGCAGTCCGCGCGCGAGGCCGAGGGCTGGTTCTGGCGCGGCGGCGAGCTCGACGCCGGCATCGACCTGCCAATGCCCGACGGCCAGCCGCTGCGGCTGACCGGCCGTATCGACCGGCTCGACCAGGGCCCGGACGGCGCGCACGCCGTGCTCGACTACAAGACCCAAAGCGCCACCCGGCTCAAGCGCAAGCTGGCTGAAGTCGAGGAAGACTGCCAGTTGCCGTTCTACGGCCTGCTGCGCGCTGACGCGGTCGGCGGCAGCTGGGTCTCGCTGGAGGGCGCGCGTGAAGGCGCACCCGCCGCGCAGCGCGAAGTCGGCCTGCCCGATTTCGAAGCCGCGGTCACGTGGCTGGAACGGCAGATGCGCAACGACGTGATGCGCCTGCGCCAGGGCGCGAAGCTGCCCGCGTTCGGCGATGCCTCCGCCTGCCTGTATTGCACCGCCCGCGGCCTATGCCGCAAGGGCTTTTGGGAATCCACCGCCGTGCCGGTGCTGACATCATGATGGTCCACGATCCACTCCACGCCCAGGTCCAGCCCTACCAGCGCGACGGCAATCCGGTTTCCGAGGCCGAGTTCACACGCGCCGCCTGCGATCCCGCGCGCTCGGTCGTGGTCGAGGCCTGCGCCGGCAGCGGCAAGACCTGGCTGCTGGTGGCGCGGCTGGTGCGCCTGCTGCTGGCCGGCGCCGCGCCGCACGAGATCCTGGCGATCACCTTCACGCGCAAGGCCGCCGAGGAAATGCGCGACCGCCTGCTGGAAGTGCTGGCGCAACTGTCGCGCGACAGCGATGAAGACGTGGTCGCCGCGCTGGTGCAGCGCGGCCTGAACCCGGATGCCGCGCGCGAGGCATTGCCGCGCGCGCGCCGCCTCCACGCGCAGGTGCTGGCCGCGCCCGGGCGCATGGCGATCGACACCTTCCACGGCTGGTTCGGCACACTGCTGCGCGGCGCGCCGCTGGCGTCGGGCATCGTGCCGGGCGCGGCATTGCGCGAAGACGCGCTGCGCATGAAGCGCGAAGCCTGGGCCCCGGTCTGGCGCGCGCTGGCCACGCCGCAATACGAAGACCTGCGCGCCGCATGGGAAACGCTGGTCGATACCGTCGGCGACTTCCAGGCGCGCGCGCTGCTAGACGCCATGTTCCACGCGCGCAGCGAATGGTGGGCGATGCAGGAGGGCGGCGACCCGCTGCAGGCGCTGTCCGATTGCCTCGGCGAAGACGCGCAGGGCGATGTCCTGCTGCAGGCGCTGGCCGACGAAGGCTGGCGCGATGCCTGCGAGACGCTGGCGCTGCGCCTGGGCGCCGGCGGCAAGACCGAACAGACCCACGCCACCCGCATCACCGATACGCTGATGGCGATCACCGCCTGGCGCGAAAGCGGCGCCCAGCCCGGCAAGGCGTGCGAGCGCGTGTTCGCGCAACTGCGCGCCGCGTTCTTCACCACCGCGGGCGAGCCGCGTTCGTTGCGGCGCACCGCCGCGCTGGTCAAGGCCGCAGGCGGCGAAGGCATGGTCGATGCACTGATGGACGAGCATGCGTCGATCTGCGCGATGCTCGACGATATCAGCGCGCGTTGCTGCGAGGGTGCGGTGCTGGCGATCAACAAGGCGCTGTTCTGCATCGGCGATGCGCTGCTGACGCGCTACCAGCAGCACAAGCACGACCAGCGCGCGATGGACTTCGCCGACCTCGAATGGCAGGCCGCGCGGCTGATGTCCGACGAAGAGACCGCCACCTACCTGCAGGTGCGGCTCGATGCGCGCTACCGCCACCTGCTGCTCGACGAGTTCCAGGACACCAACCCGCTGCAATGGCGCATCCTGCAGGGCTGGCTGGCCGGTTACGCCGGTTTGGGCGAGCGGCCGACGGTGTTCCTGGTCGGCGACCCCAAGCAGTCGATCTATCGCTTCCGGCGTGCCGATGCACGGCTGTTCGGCGCGGCCGGCGAGATGCTGCGCAGCGCGTTCGGCGCCACCGTGCTGCGTACCAACCGCACGCGGCGCAACCGTGCTGAAGTGCTGGACTGGGTCAATGCCGTGTTCGATGCGGCGCGCACCGAGGGACGCTATCCGCTGTACGAGACCCAGACCTCGGCGCTTGCCGACGGCGGCGGCCCGGTCTGGCTGCTGCCGCTGGTGGAACCGGAGGAAAAGGCGGAAGCGTCCGTGGACGACGCCGGCGACGCGCAAGCCGAAGAGGCATCGGCCCATCGCGACACGCTCCTGCAGCCACGCCGGCAGGCCGGCGATTCGCTGCGCCTGGAAGAAGGTCGGCGCGTGGCCGCGTGGCTGCGCCAGGTGCGAGACAACGTCCCGGTTCACGAAGGCGGCACGACCCGCCCCGCGCGCTGGAGCGACATGCACCTGCTGGTGCGCCGCAAGGCCCATCTGGCCGACTACGAGCGCGCGCTGCGCGAGGCCGGCATTCCGTGCCTGAGCCCGCGCCGCGGCGGGCTGCTGGCCACGCTCGAGGCGCTCGACCTGTCGGCGCTGCTGGCGTTCCTGATGACGCCGGAATCGGACCTCGACCTCGCGCACGTGCTCAAGAGCCCGCTGGTCGGCGCCACCGATGATGACCTGGTCGCGCTGGCGCAGATCGAAGGCGAGGGCAGTTGGTGGTCGCGCATCGAGGCAGGCGGACTGCCTGAACACGTGTCGGACGCCCTACGCGAAGGTGTGCCGCGGCTGCGCCAGTGGCTGCGCATCGCGCCGCACCAGCCAGTGCATGACCTGATCGACCAGATTTTCCACGGCGGCGAAGTGCGGCGGCGCTATGCCGAGGCTGCGCCGCCCGATATCCGCGAGCAGGTGCTGGCCAATCTCGATGCCTTCCTGAAGCTGTCGCTGGACCTTGACGGCGGTCGTTATCCGAGCCTGCCGAAGTTTATCGACGAACTGCAGGAAATCCGCCGCGGCGACGAGGGCGAAAGCCCCGATGAGGGCGGCATGGGCGAAAGCGCGGAAGACGTCGAGCCGGCCGAGGACGATCCCGCCTATGCCGGCCTCGATGCGGTCCATATCCTGACCGTGCACGCGGCCAAGGGGCTGGAGGCGCCATTCGTGGTGCTGCTCGACGCCAACCACAGCGAGCCCGCCGCGGACAAGGGCGGCATCCTGGTCGACTGGCCGCCGTCGTCGCCGGTGCCGCGGCATTTCTCCGCTTACGGCAAGCGCAGCGAGCGCGGGCTGGCGCGCATGCCGCTGTTCGAGGACGAGGCCGCGCTCTCCGAGCGCGAGAACTGGAACCTGCTGTACGTGGCCATGACGCGCGCGCAGCAGGGCCTGCTGGTCAGCGGCGTCAAGGGCCGCGCCAGCCGCAGTAGTTCAGGCGATGCCAATGCCGAAATCGCAGGCAGCTGGTACGTGCGGCTGCAGGCCGCCGGTGTCGGCGAGATGGTGCCGGCCTATCCCAGCGAGGAGATCGATGCGCAGGACCGCGCTCCGACGCTCGCGCGCCTGAGCGAGCCGGTGCGCTTCACCGATTTCCGGCTGCGCTACCGCGATGCGGTCGACGAGGGCCAGGCGATTGCATTTGAGGAAGAGGGCACGCCTGAAGCCGAGGACGACGGCATCGTCTTCAACGCCGCGGCCGCGCGCCACGGGGAACTGGTGCACGCACTGCTCGAGCGCCTGACCCGCTATCCGGAAGCCTTTGCAGGGGTTCCGGACATGGATACGGTGTTGCGCTGGTTCCCTTTGTCGGGCGCGCATACCGGGCAAGCACGGCAGGCGTGGCGGCAACAGGTGGAAGAGGCGGTCCAGGCGGTAGGCGCAATGCTGCAAGCACCTGCGCTCGCACCGCTGCTGACGGCGGGCGAGGCGCGCAACGAAGTCGAACTCTATGACGCACGCGGCCGGCTGCTGCGTATCGACCGGCTGGTGGAATTCGAAGACCGCGTGGTGATCGTCGACTACAAGCTGCGCTTGCTGCCGCAGGAGCATGCCGCCTATCGCGCGCAGCTGGGCCGCTATGCGGCAGCGGTCGCGCCGATGTTCCCGGGCAAGCGCATCGAGGCCGGCGTGGCCACGGCGGACGGCGAGTGGATTCCGGCCGAGCGCTTGGTGCAGCCCGTACTGGCACAGCAAGGCTCGCTGTTCTGAACGGATTGTGCGCCGGACAGGGTGGAAAAATCGGCGCAAAATGGGCCTTGCGGCGCGCACGGCTGCCGGCCCGCTGTACTAAAGTGACAGGGACTGCGCTGCAAGCGACGGTCGCGTGCCGGATCCGATGGGTATGACGTAAGTGGGGAAGGGTACAGCGGAGGGGGAAGTGGAGGTGGACGAGCCTGACCCTCGGCACTGGCGGAAAACGGCTGTGGCTGCTTCGTTCCCGACCTGACCAGGTTGACCGCGCCACCATGCGAGGAGGCCCGTCCGAGCGGCATTGTAACCCAGACCGGCATTCCCCGTCGAATTTGCTTTTGCCTCGGCGGGTCATTGCTCGCGGCGAGGCATCGGCTTGATCTTGCGCAGGCGCGCCAGGCCACTGTGGCCTGACCATGACAGGCCGCCGCGGGTGTCGCGGCGCAGCGCGCAGGCAAGTGCGTGCAGGAGCCAACGATTCACCCAACCCGCACAGCGTGGTGAGCCAAGACATGAACGCAAACGACCAGATCATTCGCGGTGCCATGGCGCCGCAGGAAATCTCCACCGAAGTCCTGATCGAGAAGTACGCCAAGGGCGAAGAGCGCACCAATTCCGATGTCAGGCAGCGCGTTGCGCACGCACTGGCACAAGCCGAGCCGGAAGACCAGCGCGAGGCCTGGAGCGCGCGCTTCCTGTGGGCGCAGGAAAACGGCTTCGTGCCGGCCGGGCGCATCAATTCGGCGGCCGGCACTGGCATCCAGGCCACGCTGATCAACTGCTTCGTGCAGCCGGTGGGCGATTCGGTGTCCGAGCCGAGCGACGGCCGGCCCAGCATCTACACCGCGGTGGCGCACGCCGCCGAAACCATGCGCCGCGGTGGCGGCGTGGGCTACGACTTCTCGGCGATCCGCCCGGCCGGTGCACTGGTGCGGGCCACGCATTCGCGCGCGTCGGGGCCAATCTCGTTCATGAAGGTATTCGATGCCTCGTGCGCCACGGTGGAGTCCGCCGGCGCGCGCCGCGGCGCGCAAATGGGCGTGCTGCGCTGCGACCATCCCGATATCGAGAGCTTTATCCACGCCAAGGACAAGGGCGAGCTCAGCAACTTCAATATCTCCATCGGCGTCACCGACGAATTCATGCAGGCGGTACAGGCCGACGGCGAAGTCGAGCTGGTGCATGAGGCCGAGCCCGGCGCGGACCTGATCGCCGCCGGCGCCTATCGCCGCGACGACGGCCAGTGGGTCTACCGCCGCGTGCCGGCGCGCCACCTGTGGGACCAGGTCATGCAGGCGACCTACGACCATGCCGAGCCCGGCATCCTGTTCCTGTCGCGCATCAATGCCGACAACAACCTCTATTACTGCGAGCGCATCGAGGCCACCAACCCCTGCGCCGAGCAGCCGCTGCCGCCTTACGGCTGCTGCTGCCTGGGCTCGATCAACCTGACGCGCTTCGTGCGCCAGCCGTTCTCGCCGCAGGCCGAGTTCGATTTCGATGCCTTTGCCGAGGTGGCGCGCGTGTCCACGCGCATGCTCGACAACGTGCTCGACGTGACCTTCTGGCCGTTGCCTGAGCAACAGGCCGAAGCCCACGCCAAGCGACGCATCGGCCTGGGCTTCCTGGGCCTGGGCAGCGCGCTGGTAATGCTGGGCCTGCGCTACGACACCGAACCGGCGCGCAAGCTGGCGGCGCAGATCGCCGAACGCATGCGCGACGAGGCCTACCTGGTGTCGACCGAACTCGCGGTCGAGAAGGGCGCCTTCCCGCTGTTCGATGCCAACGCCTACCTGCAGAGCGGGTTTGCCAGCCGGTTGCCCGAGACCGTGCGCGACGCCATTGCGCGCCGTGGCCTGCGCAACTCGCACCTGCTGTCGATCGCGCCGACCGGCACCATCACGCTCGCCTTTGCCGACAACGCCTCCAACGGCATCGAGCCGGCGTTCTCGTGGACCTACAACCGCAGGAAGCGGATGCCGGACAACAGCTACCGCAGCTTCGAGGTGGCGGACCATGCCTGGCGGCTCTACCGTCACATGGGATCCGACATGGCGCAGCTTCCGGACGCGTTCGTCACGGCGCTGCAGATGTCGGCGCTCGACCATATGCGCATGCTGGAGGCGGTGCAGCCCTATATCGACACCAGCATCAGCAAGACCGTCAACGTGCCGGAGGACTATCCGTACGAGGCCTTCCGCAATCTCTACCTGGAGGCCTGGCAAGCCGGCCTGAAGGGCCTGGCGACCTATCGCCCCAATCCGGTGCTGGGTGCGGTGCTGTCGGTGGAGGCGCCGGCGGCGCCCGGCGCGGCCGTGGCCGACGACAACCCGCTGGTGCGTCCCTTCAACAGCCGGCCGGTCGGCGACCTGGAAGGCGTGACCTCCAAGGTCGAGTACCTGACCTATGAAGGCCACAAGACCGTCTACCTGACCGTCAATTTCATGCGCGTGGCCGGCGTCGTCGAGGGCAGGCCGGTGGCGATCGAGCGCCCGGTGGAGTTCTTCATGCCGGCAGGCCAGCGCAGCGAGGGCCAGCAGTGGATCACGTCGACCATGCGGCTGCTGTCGATGGTGGCGCGCTCGGGCGGCTCGGTGGCCAAGGCGCTGGCCGACATGCGCAACGTGGTGTGGGACAAGGGCACGGTGCGCTACGGCACGCTGGTGCGCCAGGATGGCACCGAGGTGCCGCGTTTCCATGACTCGGAAGTGGCCGCGCTCGGCTATGCGCTGCAGCGCATCCTGATCAAGCGCGGCTTCCTCGATGCCGAGGGTGGGCAGGTGCCGGTGGCGGCGCTGGCGGCGCGGCTGGCACAGCGCGAGGGTGGCGGGGCGGCGCTTGCCGCGGAAGTGGACGCTGGCGTCCAGGCCGGCGCCGGGGTGGTCACGCCCGGCGTCGGCACCGGCAAGCCGTGCCCGGAGTGTGGCGCGCACGCCCTGCACAAGGTCGACGGCTGTGCGAAATGTGCGAATTGCGGCTACGTGGGCGAGTGCGGCTGAAGCCTGCGGCGGGGCCCTGGTGGCGGGCTTCCCTGGCAAGCCGCAAAGTCCCGGGGCCCGGCAGGCTCCGGGCGGTCGCCATTTGCTACAATCGCCGCCATGAGTTATCAAGTTCTAGCGCGCAAATGGCGCCCCAGGGATTTCACCACGCTGGTCGGCCAGGAGCACGTGGTCCGCGCGCTCACGCACGCGCTGGAACAGCAGCGGCTGCACCATGCCTACCTGTTCACCGGCACGCGCGGGGTCGGCAAGACCACGCTGTCGCGGATCCTGGCCAAGGCCCTGAACTGCACCGGCCCTGACGGCAACGGCGGCATCACCGCCCAGCCGTGCGGAGTGTGCAAGGCCTGCACCGAGATCGACAGCGGCCGCTTCGTCGACTACATCGAGATGGACGCGGCCTCCAACCGCGGCGTCGACGAGATGGCGCAACTGCTCGACAAGGCGGTCTACGCCCCGGGCACCGGGCGCTTCAAGGTCTACATGATCGACGAAGTGCACATGCTGACCAACCACGCCTTCAACGCCATGCTGAAGACGCTGGAGGAGCCGCCCGGGCACGTCAAGTTCATCCTCGCCACCACCGATCCGCAGAAGATTCCGGTCACGGTGCTGTCGCGCTGCCTGCAGTTCAACCTCAAGCAGATGCCGCCGGGGCATATCGTCTCGCACCTGGACCATATCCTGGCGCAGGAAGGCATCGGCCATGACGGCAACGCCCTGCGGCTGCTGGCCCAGGCCGCGCATGGCTCGATGCGCGACGCGCTGTCGCTGACCGACCAGGCCATCGCCTACAGCGCAGGCCAGGTCTCGGAAGAGGCGGTGCGCGGCATGCTGGGCGCGATCGACCAGGGTTACCTGGTCCAACTGCTCGATGCGCTCGCCGCCGAGGACGGCGCCGCCATGCTGGCGATTGCCGATGCCATGGCCGACCGCAGCCTGTCGTTCGCCGGCGCGCTGCAGGACCTGGGCTCGCTGCTGCACAAGGTGGCGCTGGCGCAGGCCGTGCCGGCCTCGGTGCAGGAGGAATGGCCCGAAGCGGACGATGTGCGCCGCCTGGCCGGCGTGTTCGACGCGCAGGAAGTGCAGCTGTTCTACCAGATCGCCAACCTTGGCCGCAGCGAGCTGGCGCTCGCGCCGGACGAGTACGCCGGCTTCACCATGACGCTGCTGCGCATGCTGGCGTTCCGGCCGTCGTCGGCGCCGGAGCCGTCGCCGGTGTCGGCACAAGGGCAGGGCGGCGGCGCCGCGCCGTCGCGTCCGCGCAGCGCGGCGCTGGCGGCCGGGCCTGCCGAAACCCGTCATGCGACCGCCGCGGCAAGTCCCGTCACGGCGGCCCCGTCAGCCCCGGCGACGGCAGCGGCGATGCCCGCCGCGGCAAAACCAGCCGCGCCGGCACCCGCCGCACAGCCGCAACCGGCCACCGAACCCGCAGCGCCGGCACGCCCTGCGCCTGACGCTGCCATGTCGCCGGCACGCGCCGCGCTGGCCGCCGCACGCCAGGCCTCCGCCGCCCGGGGTGGTGCCCGCAACGCGCCGCCGCCGGCCATGCCGGCAGCGCCCGCCGCCGCGCAGCGCCCGCCGGCCCAGCCCTTGCGCGCGCCCGGTGCCGCGGCAGTAAGCCGCCCGGCAGCGCCGCCCGCAAGGCCGCCGGCCCAGGCATCTGCACAGCCTGCCCCGCAACAAGCGTCCGCGCCGGCTGCAAGGCCCGCGCCGAAGGCTGCCGCACGCCAGCCCGAGCCGGAGTCGGTGCCGCCGTGGGAAATGGCAGGTGGCAGCGACGTGCCACCGTGGGAAGACCTGCCGCCCGACCTGCCGGTCATCGGTCCCTATGACAGCGACCCGGGCTACAGCGACAACGGCTTCAGCGAACCTGTTTCGCGTGCCGCCCCGCGCAACGGCGCGGCCCGGCCTGCAAGCCCGGCCGCGCGTGAAGCCGAGCCAGTTCGCGAAGTCGCCCAAGCCGCGCCGGCGCCGTATGCCGCTCCGTCCGAGCCCGCCAAGTACGTCGCCCCCCGCCCGCCCGCAGCCGGCGAAGACGGCACGCCGCCGGTCTTCACCGGCGAATGGCCGGTACTGGCAGCCGGCCTGCCATTGAAGGGCCTGGCGCAGCAACTGGCCTACCAGAGCGAACTGACACAGGTGGTCGGGCGTACCTTCCACCTGCGCATCCCGGTCGCGGCCCTGGGCGAGAACGGCGTGGCCGAGCGGCTGCAGCAGGCGCTGTGCGACCACTTCGGCGAGTCGGTGCGCGTGGCCTGCGAAGTGGGCGGGGTCTCGGTCACCGCGGCGGCCGCCGATGCCGAGGCCCGTGCCGAGCGCCAGCGCCAGGCCGAAGCCGTGATCGAGGCCGATCCCTTCGTGCAGGGGCTGCTGCGCGACTTCGGCGGCCAGATCGTGCCCGGTTCGATCCAGCCGCGCGCGGCCTGACCGGGCCCGCGCAGACCGCCGCAGGCACTTGCCTTACCGAATTTCCACCACCGAATTTCTTACCGAATCCAGGAGCGTCCCATCATGATGAAAGGTCAACTCGCCGGGCTGATGAAGCAAGCCCAGCAGATGCAGGAAAACATGAAGAAGATGCAGGAGCAGCTGGCCCAGATCGAGGTCGAGGGCCAGTCCGGCGCCGGTCTCGTCAAGGTGGTCATGACCTGCAAGAACGACGTCAAGCGCGTGAGCATCGACCCCAGCCTGCTGGCCGAGGGCGAAGACAAGGAGCTGCTGGAAGACCTCGTCGCCGCCGCCTTCAATGACGCCGTGCGCAAGGCCGAGGCCACCACGCAGGAAAAGATGGGCTCGATGACCTCGGGCCTGCCGCTGCCGCCGGGCTTCAAGCTGCCGTTCTGAAAGCAACCGTGAAAGCTTCGTCGCCCACCTCGCTGCAGGCGCTGGTCGAGGCGCTGCGGGTGCTGCCCGGCGTTGGGCCCAAGTCCGCCCAGCGCATGGCCTACCACCTGCTGCAACACGACCGCGAGGGCGCGCGCAAGCTGGGCGACGCACTGCGCGGCGCGGCGGACCATATCCGCCACTGCCAGCGCTGCAATACCTTCACCGAGCAGGAGATCTGCGAGACCTGCCTGGACGATCGCCGCGACGCCGCGCTGCTGTGCGTGGTGGAAACACCGGCCGACCAGGTCATGATCGAGCAGACGCTGACCTACCGCGGCAAGTACTTCGTGCTGATGGGGCGGCTGTCGCCGCTGGACGGCATCGGCCCGCGCGAGATCCACCTGGACCGGCTGCTGGCGCGCGCCACCGAGCCGGAACTGGGCGGTCCCGTCGGCGAAGTCATTGTCGCCACCAACTTCACCAGCGAAGGCGAGGCCACCGCCCACTACATCGGCGAAATGCTGAAGGCACGCGGGCTCAAGGTATCGCGCCTGGCGCGCGGCGTGCCGGTCGGCGGCGAGCTGGAATACGTCGACGCCGGCACCATCGCGCGCGCGGTGATGGACCGCCGCAACCTCTGAGCCGGATCGCGCGGGGCTGCACGCCCGCGCGCCGATCGACCGGATCTTCTCTCCGCTCCCTGCCTGCCCCATGAACCTGGCCCGCTTCGATCTCGTCACGCTTGGCTTGTTCGTGGCCGTGGCCCGGCAAGGCAGCATCTCGGCCGGCGCGCGCCAGTCGCACCTGGCCGTGGCCGCCGCCAGCAAACGCATCTCCGACCTGGAGACCGCGGTGGGCGCGCCGCTGTTCTTCCGCCATGCCGCCGGCGTGCAGCTGACCGAGGCCGGGCAAGCTTGCTTCCACCACGCGCTGACCATCCTGCAGGACGTCGAGCGCATGGCCGGCGTGATGTCGGACTACGCCTCCGGCGTGCGCGGGCAGGTACGCGTATGCGCTAATACCTCTGCGATCACGCAGTTCCTGCCGGACGACCTGGCGTCGTTCATGCAGCACCATCCGACCATCCGCATCGAGCTGGAAGAGCAGAACAGCCGCGATATCGTCGCCGCGCTGGTCGAGAACCGCGCAGACGTCGGCATCTTTGCCGACCGCACCCCCGCGGCCGGGCTGATGACGATCGAGTACCGGCAGGACGAGCTGGTCATCATCACCCCACCCAACCATCCGCTGGCCGCGCGCGGCCCCGTGCGCTACGCCGATACGCTGGAATTCGACTTCGTCAGCCTGCCGCAGGAGACCTCGCTGGCCGCGCGCCTGCTCGAGGAGAGCAGCCGGCTCGACCGGCCGTTCCGCCTGCGCATCCAGGTGCGCAGCTTCGACGCCATGTGCCGCATGGTGATGGCCGGGCTGGGCGTGGGCGTGCTGCCGCGTATCGCGGCCGAGCCGCACGTCAAGTCGATGGGCTTGTCGCTGGTGTCGCTGCAGGACGCCTGGGCGCGCCGCTCGCTGCTGATCGGGCTGCGCGACCCGGCCGGGCTGACGGTGTCTGCGCGGCTGCTGATCAGCCACCTATGCGGGGACCGGGCGCCGTTCTGACGCCCCCGCGCTGAGGCGCCTCCGGAGCCTTTCGCGTTCCGAGAAAGCCCGCTTCTCCGATTGCCGATTCCAGGCGGGCCCCTGCTGGGGCACACTCCGTTCGAACGCAATGTATGACAAGCCAGTCATTGGGCTTGCCGCACTGCAACATAACATCGCATCGCACGGAGACACCCCATGGCGCAACAGATCCTCGAGGGCATTCGCGTCCTCGAACTCGGACAACTCATCGCCGGCCCCTTCGCCGCCAAGACCCTGGCGGATTTCGGCGCCCACATCATCAAAGTGGAGCCGCCGGGGCAGGGCGATCCGCTGCGCAAATGGCGCATGCTGCATGAAGGCACTTCGGTCTGGTGGGAAGCGCAGTCGCGCAACAAGGAATCGATTTGCATCGACCTGCGCCAGCCGGAAGGCCAGGCGCTGGTGCGCAAGCTGGCCGCCGAGGCCGATGTGCTGATCGAGAACTTCCGCCCCGGCACCATGGAAAAGTGGGGCCTGGGCTGGGATGTGCTGCATGCCGACAACCCGCGCCTGATCATGCTGCGCGTGTCGGGCTACGGCCAGACCGGCCCGAAGAAGGACGAGCCGGGCTTTGCCGCGGTGGCCGAAGCCATGGCGGGCCTGCGCCACCTGACCGGCGAGCCGGGCCGCGCCCCGGTGCGCGCCGGCCTGTCGCTGGGCGACACCATCGCCGGCCTGCACGGCGCCATGGGCGTGCTGCTGGCGCTGTACCAGCGCGATGCGCGCGGCGGCGAGGGCCAGGTCATCGACGTGGCGCTGTACGAGTCGCTGTTCAACCTGAGCGAAAGCCTGCTGCCGGAATACTCGGCCTTTGGCGCGGTGCGCCAGCCCGCCGGCGGCGCGCTGCCAGGCATCGCCCCGTCCAATGCCTACCCCTGCGCCAGCGGCGAATACGTGCTGGTGGCGGCCAATGGCGACGCCATCTTCAAGCGCATGATGCTGGCCATCGGCCGGCCCGACCTAGCCGACGATCCGTCGCTGGCGCAGAACGATGGCCGGGTGAAGCGCGTCGACGAGATCGATGCCGCCATCGCCGCCTGGAGCCGCACGCAGACGGTGGACTCGGCGCTGGCGCTGCTGCGCGAGGCGCAGGTGCCGTCGGGCCGCATCTATACCGTCAAGGACATTGCCGAAGACCCGCACTACCGCGCCCGCGGCGTGATCGAGTCGGTGACCTCGGCCGGCGGGCTGACGGTGGAAGTGCCGGGCGTGGTGCCCAAGCTGTCGGCCAGCCCCGGAGAAATCCATGACCGTGCGCCGACGCTCGGCGAGCATACCGATGCGGTGCTGAAGCAGGCGGGCTTCGATGACGCCGCTATCGCCGACCTGCGCGCGCGCAAGGTGATCGCATGAGCGCCGCCACCAACCTGCGCGGTCCCGCCCGCGTCGAGATCAATGAAGTCGCGCCGCGCGACGGCCTGCAGATCGAGCCGGTGGTGGTGCCGACCGACGCCAAGGTCGCCTTCCTCGACGCGCTCTCGGCCTGCGGCTTTGCCCGCATCGAAGCCACCTCGTTCACCTCGGCCCGCGCCATCCCCGCGCTGGCCGATGCCGAGGCGCTGATGCACCGCATGCAGCGCCACCCGGGCGTGCGCTACACCGCGCTGGTGCCTAACCTGCGCGGGCTGGAGCGCGCGCTGTCGTGCCGGCCGGACGAGGTCAACCTGGTGATGTCGGTCAGCGAGACCCACAACCGCGCCAACCTGCGCATGACGCGCCAGCAGTCGCAGGACCAGTTGCTGGCGATGATCGATGCCGCGGGCGCCGCCGGCGTGCCGGTCAACGTCTCGCTGTCGACGGTGTTTGGCTGCCCGTTTGAAGGCGAGGTCGATGCCGGCGCGGTGATGGCACTGGCCACGCGCTTCGCCGCAGCCGGCGCGGCCGGCATCACGCTGTGCGACACGACCGGCATGGCCTACCCGAACCAGGTCGCCGCGCTGTGCGAGGCGTTCCAGGCCGCGCTGCCCGATGCCGGCCTGACCATCCACCTGCACAACACCCGCGGCATGGGCCTGGCCAATGCCGTGGCCGCGTGGCAGACCGGCGTGACGCGCTTCGACGCGGCCGCCGGCGGCCTGGGCGGCTGCCCGTATGCGCCAGGTGCCAGCGGCAACGTCAGCACCGAAGACCTGGTCCACATGTTCGACTGCATGGGCGTCGAGACCGGCGTCGACCTGGGCGCGCTGCTCGACGTGGTGGCCGGCATGCCGGCACTGGTCGGGCGCGACATCCACAGCCAGTTGCTGAGCGCCGGCCCGCGCCTGCGCACGCACCAGCCGCCAGCCTGGCTGGCGGAGCATTTCGCCGGGCAGCCCTAGCCTGTCGATTCCCTGTGGCGACATCGCCGCGTCAATACAAGAACAACGCATCTATCTCTAAGAGATAACGGAGACCCTCATGAAGCAAGCCCTTCAACTCATCCTCGCTATGCCCGCGCGGCGCAAGGCCGTGGCCGCCACGCTGGCGGTGCTGGGTACGGCCTGGCTCGCGCCCACCGCGCTGGCGCAGGACGGCAGCTATCCCAATCGGCCGGTGACGCTGGTGGTATCGGCCGCGGCAGGCGGCACCACCGACCTGGCGGCACGGATGATTTCCGAGCCGCTGGCCAAGGCACTGGGCCAGGCAGTGGTGGTGGACAACCGCCCCGGCGGCAGCGGCAGCATCGCCGCGCAGGTGGTGGCGCGCGCCAAGCCGGACGGCTACACGCTGATGGTGCAGTACTCGGGCTACCACGTCATCACGCCGCTGCTGATCAAGAACCTGTCGTGGGATCCGGTCAAGGACTTCGCGCCAGTGGCCAATATCCTGTCGGCGCCGCAGGTGCTGGTGGTGCGCCCAAGCCTACCGGTCAAGACGCTGAAGGAACTGGTGGCGTATGCCAAGGCCCATCCGGACAAGCTCAACTACGCCTCGTCAGGCAACGGCTCGCTGCAGCACGTGTCGACCGAGCTGCTGAACCAGATGGCCGGCACGAAAATCACGCACGTGCCGTACAAGGGCACCGGCCCGGCCCTGACCGACCTGCTGGGTGGTTCGGTCGACCTGACCATGACCACGCCGCCGCCGCTGATGGGCCATATCGCCGCCGGCAAGCTGCGCCCGCTGGTGGTCACCAGCAAGACCCGCCTGCCCAGCCTGAAGGACGTGCCGTCGGCGCCCGAGGCCGGCTACCCTGACCTGGACGTGTCGTCGTGGTTCGCGATGTACGCGCCGGCGGGCACGCCCAAGGCGGTGATCGACAAGCTTACCGGTGAGATCGAGAAAATCGTGCGCACCGATGCCTTCCGCAAGAAGGCCGAGGAACTGGGCGCCGAGGCCAAGTACATGAACCCGCAGCAGCTGGCGCAATACCAGAAGGCTGAGCTGGAGCGCTGGGCCAAGGTGATCAAGTCCGCCAACATCCACGCCGAATAAGGAAGAGCACGGCAAGGTGATCGAAAGGTCAGGGCGCTAAGCTCGCGGGTTTCGCTAGGTATTGATACCGATGCGGACCCGCGATCCGTCCGGTAGCATCGCAACTTGCCGCACGGCGGCGCGCCCCCTTGCCACGGCTTCGGCCGCGTTGCCGTTCCAGTCCAAACGGGTAGGAGATACGCATGTATAACAAGAAATTCTGGAAACAATTCCTGATCGCGCTGGCGCTGTTCCTGGCCGGATGGTTCACCTTCGGCTATGCGCAGGCGCAGGGCAAGCCGGAGAAGAGCAAGGTCACCATCGCGGTGGGCGGCAAGAACCTCTTCTACTACCTGCCGCTGACCATCGCCGAGCGCCTGGGCTACTTCAAGGAAGAAGGCCTGGACGTCGAGATCGTCGACTTCGCCGGCGGCGCCAAGGCGCTGCAGGCCGTGGTGGGCGGCAGCGCCGACGTGGTCTCGGGCGCGTACGAGCACACCATCAACCTGCAGGCCAAGGGCCAGCGCTACCAGGAGTTCGTGCTGCAGGGCCGCGCCCCGCAGATCGTGCTGGTGGTGTCGAACAAGACCATGCCCAACTTCAAGTCGATCGCCGACCTGAAGGGCAAGAAGATCGGCGTGACCGCACCGGGCTCGTCGACCAATATGATGGCCAACTTCGTGCTGGCCAAGTCCGGCCTGAAGCCGTCGGACGTGTCGTTCATCGGCGTGGGCGCCAGCGCCGGCGCGGTGGCCGCGATGCGTTCGGGCCAGATCGATGCGATGGCCAACCTGGATCCGGTGATCTCGATGCTGACGCAGAAGAATGAAGTGCGCGTCGCCTCGGACACCCGTACGCTCAAGGACACCCAGGCGGTCTTCGGCGGCAATATGCCGTCGGGCTGCCTGTATGCGTCGCAGGCCTTTATCCAGCAGAACCCCAACACCACGCAGGCGCTGACCAATGCCATGGTGCGCGCGCTCAAATGGCTGCAAAAGGCGGGTCCGTCGGATATCGTCAAGACCGTGCCGGAAAGCTACCTGCTGGGCGACCGCGCGCTGTACCTGGCCGCGTGGGAAAAGGTCAAGGAAGCGATCTCGCCGGACGGCACCATGCCGGCCGATGGCCCGCGCACCGCACTGAACGCGCTGAGCCAGTTCGACGCTGAGCTGAAGGGCAAGTCGATCAAGCTGGAAGAGACCTATACCAACGCCTTCGTGCAGAAGGCCAACGCCAAGTACAAGTAATACCCTTGCCGTCGATATCTTCGGCCCGCTGCCCGCAGCGGGCCTTTGCTTTGCGGCATTGACGGCCAATCCATCATCACTCGCCCGCGCCGCGCCCCTCGGCGCCGCCACGGCGGGACCGAGACGTACACCATGAGCATTCCCGCACTTGCCCTCGACAAGGTCACCTGCACCTTTGTCTCGCGCGAAGACCGCAGCCAGCGCTATACCGCGGTCAAGGACGTCACGCTGTCGATCCAGCCCGGCGAGTTCGTTTCCGTGGTCGGCCCGACCGGCTGCGGCAAGTCCACGCTGCTGAATGTCGGCGCCGGACTGCTGGGGCCCTCCAGCGGCGACGTGCGCGTGTTCGGCGAGCCGCTGCGCGGCATCAACCGGCGCGCCGGCTACATGTTCCAGACCGAGGCGCTGATGCCCTGGCGCAGCGCGCTGGATAACGTCGTCGCCGGCCTGGAGTTCCGCGGCGTGGCGCGCGCCGAGGCCGTGCAGCAGGGCGAGGAATGGCTGCGCCGCGTCGGCCTGGGCGGTTTCGGCGACCGCTATCCGCACCAGCTTTCGGGCGGCATGCGCAAGCGCGTCGCCCTGGCGCAGACGCTGGTGCTGGATCCGGACATCATCCTGATGGACGAGCCGTTCTCGGCCCTCGATATCCAGACCCGCCAGCTGATGGAAAACGAGGTGCTCGAACTGTGGGCCGCCAAGCGCAAGGCGGTGCTGTTCATCACCCACGACCTCGACGAGGCCATCGCCATGAGCGACCGCGTGGTGGTGCTGTCGGCCGGCCCGGGCACGCACCCGATCGGCGAGTTCGCGATCGACCTGCCGCGCCCGCGCGACGTGGCCGAGATCCGCAACCACCCGCGCTTTGTCGAACTGCACGCCGCGATCTGGGACGTGCTGCGCGAAGAAGTGCTCAAGGGCTATGCCCAGCAGCTCAAGGTGGCCTGAGCCTTCCCATCACAACAAGACCTGAATTCACGATGGCATTCCGTAACGACTCCAAGGGCATGCTGCGCGTGTGGCAGCTGCTCGTCCTGGTGGTGATCCTCGGCGTGTGGCACCTGGCCACGCGCTCGCAGCAGGTTGCCTTTTTCTTTGGCGAACCGCTGATGGTGGCGCAGCGCATCTGGAACTGGTTTATCGTCGAGCGCGATATCTACCTGCACCTGGGCGTGACGCTGATCGAGACTGTGCTGGCCTTCGGCATCGGCACGGTGGCGGGGCTGGGCGTGGGGCTGTGGCTGGCGCTGAGCCCGCTGACCTCGGCCATCCTCGATCCCTACGTGAAGGCGATGAACTCGATGCCGCGCGTGATCCTGGCGCCGATCTTCGCGGTGTGGTTCGGCCTGGGCATCTGGTCCAAGGTGGCGCTGGCGGTGACGCTGGTGTTCTTTATCGTGTTCTTCAACGTCTACCAGGGCGTCAAGGAAGTGAGCCCGGTGGTGCTGGCCAACGCGCGCATGCTGGGGGCCAACCAGCAGCAGCTGCTGCGCCACGTGTACCTGCCGAGCGCAACCAGCTGGGTGTTCTCGTCGCTGCATACCTCGGTGGGCCTGGCATTTGTCGGCGCGGTAGTGGGCGAGTACCTGGGCTCGGCGCGCGGCGTGGGCTACCTGATTCTGCAGGCCGAAGGGACCTTCGACATCAATACCGTGTTTGCCGGCATCGTGGTGCTGACGGCGTTCGCGCTGGTGCTGGACTGGATGGTGGGGATGGGCGAGAAGCGGCTGATGAGGTGGCAGCCGACGAGCGGGGAGACGGAGAAGCTCTGAGCAATCGATCTGACAGGAAGGGCTGCATGGCTGCTGGCGAGCCCAGTGAACCGGGCGGTTTGCTCCCCTCTCCCGCAACCGGGAGAGGGAGCACACAAACAGCGGTTTGAAAGCCTGAGGCTCGGAACTCAGGCGGCTGCCAACTGCTCGGTCTCTTCCTCGGCCGCTCCAAAGCACACCGACACCGTCAGCCCCCCACCCGGCGTATCCCCCAGCACCACCGTCGCCGAGTGCAACCAATCTCGCGCACGATCGACAACCCCAGCCCGGTGCCTTCCAGCGCCTGCCCGCTTTCGCCCCGATAGAAACGCCGGAACACCGCATCGCGTTCGTCCGGCGCGATGCCGGGGCCGTTGTCCACCACCTGCAGCAGCGGCATGCCGCCCGCGAGCGCCACGCGCACGGTGACCACCGCGCCGCGGCCGGCGTAGCGGATCGCGTTGTCGATCAGGTTGCCGGTCAGTTCCTGCAGCAGTTCGGCCTGTCCCGCGATCTCCACCGGCCCTTCGTCTTCGAAACCAAGATCCACCTCGCTGCCGCGCGCCACCGGCGCCCATTCCAGCGCCACGCCCTGTGCCAGCGTATCGAGCCGCAGCGCCCTGAGCGCGGGGGCATACCCCGCGTCGGGTTCCAGCCGCGACAACGACAGCAGCTGCTGCACGCCCTTGGACGCATGGCGCACGGTGCCGTGCAGCAGCCGCATACGCTCGCGCACGCGTTCGCCGTCACGCTCGCGCAGCGCCAGTTCGGATTGCGCCTGGATGATTGCCAGCGGCGTCTTGAGCTGGTGCGCGGCATCGGCAAAGAAGCGCTTGCGCGCCTGCACCATGCGGTAGAGCCGGTCCATATACTGGTTCAGCGCCTGCACCAGCGGCTTCATCTCGGCGGGCAGGTCCTTCTGCTCGATCGGGTCGAGCTGGGTGCCGCGGTGCGCGACGGTATCGGAGAGCCGGTTCAGCGGCCGCAGCCCGCGGCGCACGCCAAACCAAACGATGCCCAGCGCCAGCGTCACCAGCATCAGCTCCTGCAGCAGCGAGCCGACCAGGATGTCGCGCGCCACCAGCTGGCGCGGCTCGATGGTTTCGCCGACCAGCACCCAGACCAGCCGCGTGCGCGCCGAGCCCACGTCGTGCACCGGCAGCGGTTGCGCCGCCATGCGCAGCGGCTGCTCGCGGAACATGGTGTCATAAAATACGGTGCGGTACAGCTGCGTCGGCGCCTGCCCCGGCATCGGCAAATCGTCGTAGCCAGTCACGGTGGCGCCATCCTCGTCGCGGATGCGGTAGTAGATATGCGGGCCGGCCTTGTCGTCGAAAAGCTCCAGCGCCAGGTTGGGCAGGTCGACGTCGAGCCGGCCTTCGCGCAGGCGAATGCCTTCGCGCATGGCGCGCAGCGACGCTTCCAGCGTGCGGTCGAAGGCGGTATGCGCGGCCGACATGGCGCGCTCGTAGGTGAGCCACCCATCGAAGGCGAGCAGGCCCATCAGCGGCAGCAGCAGCCACAGCGACAACTGCAGCCGCAGGCTGGGTGTCTGGCGCGGGAGCTTCATGGCGCGATGGCGGCGGCGTGAATAGTCAGGCCGCCACCGCGCGCGTTTCGAGCAGGTAGCCCAGCCCGCGCAGCGTGACGATGGCCACGCCGCTGCCGTCGAGCTTCTTGCGCAGCCGGTGCACATAGATCTCGATCGCGTCCGGGTTGACCGACTGGAATACGCCGGCGCATAGCCCATCGGATCGAACGGCAGCATGAAATCGTAGGTGGTGGTGAAGGTACGGCCCAGCACCACCTGGCCATACTTGCTGGCCAGGCCCACGGTGGCGCGGCGGTCGAACAGCGTGTTGTCGGTGTCGAGCCGGCCGGTGTCGATGGCGATGCCGCTTTCCAGGTTGAAGATCGCCTTCAAGAGGGCGACCTCGTCGACCGCGATCGGCGGCCGCAAGGACGGGCTGTTCTCGCGCGCATCGAATGCGATCCGCTATGACGGCAGCTTCGGCGGCCTGAAGCTGGGCGCGACGGTGGCGCTGGGCGAAGTGGCGGGCGATTTCAAGAGCTCGTCCAAGTACTCGCTCGGCGTGGGCTACAGCGCCGGCAAGTTCGCCGCGGCCGCGACCTGGGATCGCCAGAACGGCGCCGGCAGCAGCACCACGCCGGCCGACAGCACCGACTACATCCAGGGCATCCACGCCGGCGCCAGCTACGCCTTCGGCGACCTGAAGCTGTTTGCCGGCTATCGCAACTACAAGAAGACGTTCACGACCGCCGCTGCGGAAGAGCGCAGCGACATGTACTGGGGCGGCGCCAGCTATGACTTCACGCCGGCCTTCACGCTGTACGGCGCCGTTTACAAGCAGAACATCAAGGGCGGCAGCAACGCCGACCCGATCCTGTTCTCGCTGCGCGGCCAGTACGCGCTGTCCAAGCGCACGCTGGCCTACCTGTCGGTGGGTTATGCGGAGGCGCGCAACGGCCAGAACGTCAGCGTGTCGCGCGATTTTGTCGGTTTCGCCAACAACCAGACCGGCGTGATGGCCGGGCTGCAGCACCGGTTCTGAGCCGGACGCAGAGGCTGTTTGGGAACTGCCTGTCGCCTGGCGTAGGGGGTGCGCCGACAAGAAGGGCAGGCAGCTTGGGGCGTGTTGCCCCAGCCGGGCGCAGGGCGTTGCCGCACGCTCTGCGCCATTCTTTTATCGGCGCACGCCTGGCGCGAGCCGATGCATCAAAGCCCCTCAGGGCACGATCACGATCTTGCCGGTGACCTTGCGCGCTTCCATGTCCTTGAGCGCCTGCGGGGCCTGCTCCAGCGGATAGCGCGCCGAGATATGCGGGCGGATCTTGCCTTCCTTCATCCAGCCCAGCATCTGCGCCATATTGGCCTGGTTGGCCTTGGGCTCGCGCCGCACGAAGTCGCCCCAGAACACGCCCACCAGCGATGCGCCCTTGAGCAGCGCCAGGTTCAGCGGCAGCTTCGGGATCTCGCCGTTGGCAAAACCCACCACCAGGTAGCGGCCGCGCCAGCCGATCGAGCGGAAGGCTGGTTCGGCATAGATGCCGCCCACCGGGTCATAGATCACGTCCGGGCCCTTGCCGTCGGTCAGCGCCTTGATGCGCTCGCGCAGGTCTTCGGTGCTGTAGTTGATCAGCGCATCGGCGCCGTGCTCCTTGCACACCGCCAGCTTTTCGTCGGTCGAGGCCGCCGCGATCACGCGCGCGCCGATGGCCTTGCCGATCTCGATCGCCGCCAGGCCCACGCCGCCGGCGGCGCCCAGCACCAGCATGGTCTGGCCGGCCTTCAGCTCGCCCCGGTCGATGACCGCGTGGTGCGAAGTGCCGTAGGTCAGCGTGAAGGCCGCCGCGGTCTCGAAGTCGATGCCGGGCGGCATCGGCACCACCGACGCCGCCGCCGCCTTGGCCTGGGTGGCGAACGCGCCGTTGCCCAGGTAGGCGATCACATTGTCGCCCGGCTTGACGTGGGTGACGCCTTCGCCGACCGCATTGACCACGCCTGCCAGTTCGGAGCCCGGGCTGAACGGCAGTTCAGGCTTGGCCTGGTATTTGTTCTGGATGATAAGCACATCCGGGAAGTTGACGGCCGCCGCCTTCACGTCGATGACGACTTCGCCCTTGCCGGGCACCAGGTCGGGCAGGGTTTCGATGGTCAGCGAATCGGGCGGGCCCCAGGCTTTGCACAGTACGGCTTTCATCATGTCTCCGGTGATATAGGTAGCGTCCCGCACCAGTTGAGCGCGTGCGGTGCGGCAGGGCAAGTGTAGCGCAGAAATAGCACGATCGTTCTGTTCCGCGCCGGCCGTTGCCAATGGCGCATCGTGGCACAAGAAACGCGCATTCTGAGGCGGCCCGCGGGCCGCTTGCGACGTTCCGCTCAGGTACAATCGCGCCATGCACATCCTTCTCGCTAACGATGACGGTTATCTCGCGCCGGGACTCGCCGTTTTGCATGCCGCGCTCGCGCCGCTGGGCCGTATCACGGTCATTGCGCCGGAGCAGAACCACAGCGGCGCCTCCAATTCCCTGACGCTGCAGCGGCCGCTGTCGATCTATGAAGCGCGCGAAGGCGTGCAGAAGGGATTCCGCTTCGTCAATGGTACGCCGACCGACTGCGTGCATATCGCGTTGACGGGCCTGCTCGACGAGAAACCCGACCTGGTGGTGTCCGGCATCAACCAGGGACAGAACATGGGCGAGGACGTGCTGTATTCCGGCACGGTCGCCGCCGCCATCGAAGGCTACCTGCTGGGCATCCCCTCGGTGGCCTTCTCGCAGGTCGACAAGGGCTGGGAACACCTGGACGCCGCCGCGCGCGTGGCACGCGCGGTGGTGGAGCGCATCATCGCCAGCCCGCCGGCCGAGCCGTTCCTGCTCAACGTCAATATCCCGAACCTGCCGTTCGAACATATCAAGGGGCATCGCGCCACGCGGCTGGGCAAGCGCCATCCGTCGCAGCCGGTGATCACGCAGGTCAACCCGCGCGGCGACACCAACTACTGGATCGGTCCGGCGGGCGATGCGCGCGATGCCAGCGAAGGCACGGATTTCCATGCCACCGCGGCCGGCTATGTCTCGCTGACGCCGTTGCAGCTCGACCTGACCCACCGCGGGCAGCTCGACGCGCTCGACCAGTGGCTGAAGTAGGCCACCGTCCCGCTGTGTCGCGCCCCCGATGAGTTCCACGCCCCCTCGCAACAAGTTTCCTCTGCCGCTGGACGCGGTCGTCGAACGCAAGCCTGCACCGGCGCGCACCGCCGGCATGCCCGCGGTCGGCACGCCGCGGCCGGCCGCGCCGGCTCCCGCGCCCAAGCCCGCCAAGCCGCGGCTGCCGCGGACCGCGGCGCCGGCGCCCGTGCCGGCTCCCGCGAGCAAGGTCGAGCAGCGCGCCTCGGCCGCAACGGCCGGCGGTGGCGGCATGGCCTCGGCGCGCGCGCGCGTGGCGCTGGCCGGGCGGCTGCGTGCCGCGGGCATCCGCGACGAGCGCGTGCTGTCGGCTATCGCCACGGTGCCGCGCCACCTGTTCGTCGAGCCGGGGCTGGCGTCGCAGGCGTATGAGGACGCCGCGCTGCCGATCGGCCACCAGCAGACCATTTCCAAGCCTTCGGTGGTGGCGCGCATGATCGAGCTGTTGCGCGAAGGGCTGGCGGCCGACGCGCCGCTGGAGCGCGTGCTGGAGATCGGCACCGGCTGCGGGTACCAGGCCGCGGTGCTGAGCCAGGTGGCGCGCGAAGTCTTCTCGATCGAGCGCATCCGGCCGCTGCACGAGCAGGCCAAGGCCAACCTGCGCCCGCTGCGCGTGCCCAACCTGCGCCTGCACTATGGCGATGGCATGCTCGGGCTGCCCCAGGCGGCGCCGTTCTCGGCCATCATCCTGGCCGCCGCCGGCATGGAGGTGCCCGAGGCGCTGCTGGAGCAACTGGCGATCGGCGGGCGGTTGATCGCCCCGGTGGCGGTGGTGCCGCCGGCGGGCGGGCCCGGCCAGACCGTCACGCAGCAATTGCTGCTGATCGAGCGGCGCAACCGCCATCGCTTTCACCGAACCGCGCTTGAAGCCGTTTTCTTTGTGCCCTTAAAATCGGGCACCATCTGAGTCGAACTATGCACAACATCGTGAAATCGCAATATTTCGCACGCGCCGGACAACTTTTTGCCGCTTCCGCGCTGACGGCCCTGCTGGCCGCCTGCGCCAATTCGCCGATGCCGGCCCCCGTGGTTGACCGTACCACCATTTCCGGCACCGCCACCGCGTCGCAGGAGCCGGCGCCGCCCGGATACTATCGGGTCAAGCGAGGCGATACCCTTTACCGTATCGCGCTGGAAAACGGCCAGTCGTATCGCGATGTGGCGGCGTGGAACAACCTGAGCAACGTGAACCAGATTGAAGTCGGGCAGCTGTTGCGCATCGTGCCGCCAGGTGCCGACGTCAACACTGCACCCGGCGTGACCACCATGCCGGTGGCGCCGGGCACGGTGCAGGGGCAGCCGATCGACCAGGCGCGGCCTGTGGGCACGCCCGCTGCCACCCCGGTGCCGTCACCCACGGGGGCTGCCCCGGCGCCCGTCGCGCCGGCTGCGGCCGCCACCGCGCCGTCCGCCGCGGTGGCTGACGGTTCCATGAAGCTGGCCTGGCCGGCGACCGGCCAACTGGCTGCAAAATTCGATGACAAGGCCAATAAAGGCATCGATATTGCGGGCAAGAAAGGTGACGCGGTGCTGGCAGCGGACGATGGGCGGGTGATTCACGTAGGCCCCTTGCGCGGCTACGGGAATCTTGTCATCATCAAACATAACGAGACATTTCTTACTGCGTACGGGCACAACGACAAGGTGCTTGTGACAGAGCAATCCACGGTCCGGAAGGGCCAGAAGATTGCTGAGATGGGCAACAGCGATACCGACCGGGTGAAGCTTCACTTCGAAGTTCGCAAGAACGGAAAACCGGTTGATCCGATGCGGTACCTGCCGCCACAGTGAGGGTTCATGCCACGCCAGAAAACCGTCTCCTCCGGAACCGTCAGCAGGGCTCGCCGTCCCAAGCAGCCGGAAGTGAAGGCTGGTGTGGCACATTCCGCCGAGCGCGCCGATGCGGAAGCCTTCGAGCCCGATCTCGCTGCTGAACTGATTCCCGTTACCGACGAGCCAATCGCCACCACTGCTTCGGTGGGCCTGCGCGAAGCGGATCTGCTCGCCGACGACAACGAACGCCATCTGCGCGATGACGACGATGACGACGCGGAAGACGAGGAAGAGAGCGAGGCAGAGAACGGTACCGACGGCGCGGCCGCCGAGCATGACGACTTCCGCTCGGTGCTGCATACCGAGTTGGCCGCCGACACCGTCCAGCATTACCTGAACCGCATCAGCATCAAGCCGCTCCTGTCCGCGCCGGAAGAACTGCATTTCTCCACGCTGGCCAAGGACGGCGACTTTGCCGCGCGCCAGGTCATGATCGAGCGCAACCTGCGGCTGGTGGTCAGCATCGCCAAGGGCTACCTCAATCGCGGCGTGCCGCTGCTGGACCTGATCGAGGAAGGCAACCTCGGCCTGATGCACGCGATCGAAAAATTCGATCCGTCGCGCGGTTTCCGCTTCTCGACGTATGCCACGTGGTGGATCCGCCAGAGCATCGAGCGCGCCATCATGAACCAGGCGCGCACGGTCCGCCTGCCGGTCCACGTGATCCGCGAACTGAACCAGGTGCTGCGCGCCAAGCGCCATCTGGAGAAGGGCGGCACCGACGGGCGCGACGCCAGCCTGGAAGACATCGCCCACCTGCTGGGCAAGACGCCGGACGAAGTGCAGGACGTCCTGGCACTCAACGAACACACCACCTCGCTCGATACGCCGTTCGATCTCGATCCCGGCTCGAGCCTCCTGGATTTCCTCTCCGACGAGCACAACGCCGCCCCTGACCAGGAGGTGGCGCACCGCGAGCTGGAAGGGCTGATGAAGCTCTGGCTGGCGCGCCTGTCGGAAAAGCATCGCTACGTGGTAGAGCGCCGCTTCGGGCTCAACCATATCGAGCCCGCCACGCTGGAAGAGCTGGCCGAGGAGATGGGCCTCACGCGCGAGCGCGTGCGCCAGATCCAGCAGGAGGCGCTGGTCAAGCTCAAGCGGCATTTCGCTTCGCAAGGTGTCAGGAAGGACGCCGTTCTATGACCCCTGTGCTGGTATTCGACATCGAGACCATTCCCGATGTCGCCGGCCTGCGCCGTTTGCATGACCACCCCGATGCGATGAGCGACGCCGAAGTCGCCGAGCATGCGTTCTCCGCCCGCCGCGAAAAGACCGGCAGCGATTTCCTTCCGCACTACCTCCAGCGCGTCGCCGCGATTTCCTGCGTGCTGCGCCGCACGCATCGCGACGGCTCGGCGGTGTTCCACGTCGGCTCGCTGGGCACCACGGAAGACAACGAAGCCACGCTGATCCAGAAGTTCTACGAACTGATTGCGCGCTACAGCCCGCAACTGGTTTCATGGAACGGCGGCGGCTTCGACCTGCCGGTGCTGCATTACCGTGGCCTGGTGAACGGCGTCACCGCGCCGCGCTACTGGGAAATGGGCGAGGGCCGCGAGGACGACAGCCGCGACTTCAAGTGGAACAACTACATCAGCCGCTACCACATGCGGCACCTGGATCTGATGGACCTGCTGGCGATGTACCAGCCCCGCGCCAGCGCGCCGCTGGATGACCTGGCAAAGCTGTGCGGCTTCCCGGGCAAGATGGGGATGGACGGCAGCAAGGTCTGGCAGGCCTACCAGGCTGGCCAGCTCGACGAGATCCGCGCCTACTGCGAGACCGACGTCGTCAACACCTACCTGATGTACTGCCGCTTCCAGCTGATGCGCGGCGGGCTGTCGCCGCGCGAGTTCGACGTCGAGATGGAATTCGTCCAGGAATCGCTGGCCGAGCTGCCGGGCGAGCAGTGGATGGAATACCTGCAGGCGTTCCGGCTGCAGCGTCTCACCCCGGAAGCGGAAGACCTCGAAGACTGAAGGTGCCAGCGCCGCCGGCACCCGCAGTCACGACGTCCAGCGTTACTGATGCAGCGACAGCAGGATCGGCTGGTGGTCCGAGTCGGCGGTATCCGCATCGACCTCGCAGCGCCGGATGCGCGCGGTGAGGTCCTCCGTCACCAACATGAAATCGCAGGTAAACGGCGGCTCCGGCCATTGCTCCTTATCGTACATCGCGCAGGTCGGCGCGTGCGGCTGACCGGGATGCGCGTGCAGCCAGGCATCGCGCCATGGCTGGGTGGCGTCGTCGAACGGCTCCAGCATGCGGCGATAGGCGATATCGTCGGGTTTGCTGTTAAAGTCGCCGCACAGGATGGCTTCTGTCGGGCGCGGCTCGGGCGTAAACGGGCCCGGCCGATTCTCGCTGCGGCCGGGGCGGCGCGCGTGGGCGCAAGCCTGGGCGTGCCAATCGCGCAAGGCTTCGGCCTGGGCGGCGCGCTGGAGTGCCGAGTAATATTCCAGGTGCGTGCAGATCACGCGCAGCCGATGTGCGCCGGCCTCGACCGTCACTTCCAGCGCCACGCGCGGCATTGACGCTACCTGCGGGTCCGCCGGCCACGGCAGGGCATGGCGGAAGACTTCGCGCACCGGCAGGCGGGTGGCGATCAGGTTGCCAAATTGCTTCAGGCCGCCGCTGCTCGTGCGGCGGTCCACGCCAGGTGCATAGAGCATGTGATAGCCTGGCAGCAGGGCGGTCAGTTCCGCCACCTGGTCCTCGCCCGGGGCGCCGCGCAATTCGCCGAAACCGCGTGTGACTTCCTGCAGGCAGATCACGTCGGCGTCGGCGATGCCACGCATGGTCTCGATTTGTCGGGACAGGTCCACGCGTCCGTCGGCGCCGCGGCCCCACTGGATATTCCACGAAATCAGTTCCATTTGCCGTCTCCTTCGGATCGTCGGGACGCTGCCACCGGCACGGACCCGGACTGGCATACAATCCCGCTTTCGCAAAACAATACGTCAGGTTTTATCTGGTGTCCCAAGTCGTGTCCTCCCCACAAGAAACGCCTGCAGTGGCGCCCGCCGCTGCCGAGGCAAGTGCGGCTCCCGTCGCAAATGAGTCCCGTGGCCGCGCTGCCGCTAACACTGGCACGCCAGCAGCGGACCCAGTCGTGTCGATCGAGAGCCTCGACATGGAAGCCCGCGGCGTCGGCCGCCTGGTGAACGAGGACGGCACGCCCGGAAAGGTGATCTTCGTCGAAGGCGCGCTGCCCGGCGAAACCGTCAGCTATCGCAGTTTCCGCCGCAAGCCCAGCTACGAACAGGCCCATCTCGTCGAGATCCGGCAGGAATCGGTGATGCGCGTCAAGCCGGGCTGCCAGCATTTCGGCGTCTGTGGCGGGTGCTCGATGCAGCATCTGGATTCGCGCGCGCAGCTCGCGATCAAGCAGCGCGTGCTGGAAGACAACCTGTGGCACCTGTCGAAAGTGAAGCCGGACGTGGTGTTCCGCCCGATCGCCGGGCCGGACTGGGGCTACCGGTACCGCGCGCGGCTGACCGTGCGCCATGTGGTCAAGAAGGGCGGCGTGCTGGTCGGCTTCCATGAGCGCAAGAGCAGTTACGTGGCCGACATGACCCGCTGCGAGATCCTGCCGCCGCATGTATCGGCGATGCTGGTGCCGCTGCGCGAGTTGGTGGCGGGGCTGTCGATCCGCGACCGCATGCCGCAGATCGAGCTGGCCGTCGGCCAGGAAGTGACCGCGCTGGTGCTACGCATCCTGGAACCGCTGACCGATGCCGACAAGGACCTGCTGCGCACCTTTGCCGACGAATACAAGGTGCAGTTCTGGCTGCAGCCCAAGGGCCCGGACACGGTCTACCCGTTCTACCCGACCGACGTCGAACTGGCCTACACGCTGCCGGAATTCGGCATCCGCATGCCGTTCAAGCCGACCGACTTCACCCAGGTCAACCACCAGATCAACCGCGTGCTGATCGGCCGCGCGCTGCGCCTGCTCGACGCGCAGCCGCAGGACCGGCTGCTCGACCTGTTCTGCGGCATCGGCAACTTCACGCTGCCGCTGGCAACGCAGGGCAAGTCGGTGACGGGCATCGAGGGCAGCGAGGCGCTGACCACGCGCGCGCTGGCCAATGCCGGATATAACGGCCTGGCCGACAAGACCGAGTTTGCCTGCCGTAACCTGTTCGAGGTCACCGCCGAAGATATCGCGGCGCTGGGCCGCTTCGACCGCTGGCTGGTGGATCCGCCGCGCGAGGGTGCGCTGGCGGTGTGCAAGGCGCTGGGCGAACTGGCGCAGCAGGGCAGCGATGTGCTGCCGCAGCGCATCGTCTATGTCTCGTGCAGCCCTGCGACGTTGGCGCGCGATGCCGGCCTGCTGGTGCACGAGGCCGGCTACCGGCTGAGCGGCGCGGGCGTGGTCAACATGTTCCCGCACACCTCGCACGTGGAGTCGATCGCGGTGTTCGACCGCAGCTGATCCGGCCCATCCGCGAGCGGGCGCCCAAAGAAAAACCGGCCAACAGGCCGGTTTTTCATGCTGCGGCGTTTGCCGTCACTCGCGGCTGCCGCCGAAGATGCCCAGCAGCGCCAGCAGGTTGACGAAGACGTTGTACACGTCCAGGTAGATCGCCAGCGTGGCGGTGATGTAGTTGGTCTCGCCGCCGTTCACCACGCGCTGCACATCGAACAGGATGTACGCCGAGAAGATACCGATGGCGATCACCGACACCGTGATCATCAGCGAGGGCAGCTGCAGCCAGATATTGGCGACGCTGGCCAGGATCAGCAGGATCACGCCGACGAACAGGAACTTGCCGAGGCCCGAGAAATCACGCTTGCTGACCGTGGCGATGGTGGCCATCGTGCCGAACACCGCCGCCGTGCCGCCAAAGGCATACATGATCAGCGCCGGCCCGTTCGAGAACTGCAGCGTCGCGCCGATCAGGCGCGACAGCATCAGCCCCATGAAGAACGTGAAGGCCAGCAGCAGGACCACGCCCATGCTGCTGTTCTTGGTCTTCTCGATGCCGTAGAAGAACCCGAACGCAATGCCCAGGAACAGGATCAGCGACAGACCGGGGCTGCCCGCCATGAAGCTGAAGCCGGTGGCCACGCCGATCCACGCGCCGAGCACGGTGGGGATCATCGAGAGGGCCAGCAGCCAGTAAGTGTTGCGCAAGACCCGGTTGCGAACGACGACGTCAGTGACGGTCGACGCACTGTTGCCGAAACCGTAGGTATTCAGCTTGTTATCCATGGTGACTCCTGTCTCAAAACGGTGAGGCGCCGGGAATCCGATCATTCGGATCGACTCCGGACGGAACCATCGTCAATGTGGCATCTGGGCGGGCGAATTGCAAGGGTGGGGTAACCCAGAAGACACCCCAACCGTGCTTCGCGCGACTTGGCCGCCGCTCACGCTGGACGCGCCCAGGCCCGTCGCGTTCCAGACATGACAAGGATGTAATGTGCGCTTCGTGTTACTTGATGCCGCCCGGCGCCGCCACACCGGCAAGACTCGCGCCAGAGCGGGGAAGACCCTCGAAAGCGTCATAGTCTTCGTGGTAGAATCGCATGTTTAATCCATTTGTAACCCCTTCATTTTTCGGAGTTTTTCATGGCGATCGAACGCACCCTGTCGATTATCAAGCCGGATGCCGTGGCCAAGAACGTTATCGGCCAGATCTACGCCCGTTTCGAGGCCGCCGGCCTGAAGATCGTTGCTGCCAAGATGGTGCACCTGTCGCGCGGCGAAGCCGAGCAGTTCTACGCTGTCCACAAGGAGCGTCCGTTCTTCAAGGACCTGGTGGACTTCATGATTTCCGGCCCGGTCATCATCCAGGCCCTGGAAGGTGAAAACGCCATCGCCAAGAACCGTGACCTGATGGGCGCCACCGACCCGAAGAAGGCCGACAAGGGCACCATCCGCGCCGACTTCGCCGACAGCATCGACGCCAACGCCGTGCACGGCTCGGACGCTGCTGAAACGGCTGCCGTGGAAGTGGCATTCTTCTTCCCGGCCATGAACGTCTACAGCCGCTGATTGTCTGGCATTGCTGCCACGTCTAGACTGACACCGAAGCTGAGTTTGCCATCATGAACGATCTCGTCAACCTGCTCGACCTCGACGCGGACGCGCTCACCGCTTATTGCGGCGAGCTCGGCGAGAAGCCGTTCCGTGCGCGGCAACTGCAACGCTGGATCCACCACTACGGTGCCAGCCGCTTCGACGCCATGTCGGATCTCGCCAAGTCGCTGCGCGAAAAGCTCGCGACGCGGGCCGAGATCCGCGCGCCTGCCGTCATCACCGACAACCTGTCGGCCGACGGCACGCGCAAGTGGCTGCTCGACGTGGGCCAGGGCAACGCGGTGGAAACGGTCTACATCCCCGAGGAAACGCGCGGCACGCTGTGCGTTTCCTCGCAGGCTGGCTGTGCCGTCAACTGCCGGTTCTGCTCGACCGGCAAGCAGGGCTTCTCGCGCAACCTCAGCACCGGTGAGATCATCGGCCAGCTGTGGATGGCCGAGTTCGCCATGCGCGAGCAGCTGGGCCGCGGACCCAAGGATGACCGCGTCATCTCCAACGTGGTGATGATGGGCATGGGCGAGCCGCTGCTGAACTACGATGCCGTCGTGCCGGCCATGCGCCTGATGCTCGACGACAACGCCTACGGCCTGTCGCGCCGTCGTGTGACGCTGTCCACCTCCGGCGTGGTGCCGATGATGGACCGGCTGTCCCAGGATCTGCCGGTGGCCCTCGCCGTGTCGCTGCACGCGTCCAACGACGCCCTGCGCGACGTGCTGGTGCCGCTGAACAAGAAGTACCCGCTGGCCGAACTGATGGCGGCATGCGGCCGCTACCTGGAATTCGCGCCGCGCGATTTCATTACTTTCGAATACTGCATGCTGGATGGCGTCAACGACGGCGTCGAGCATGCACGGGAACTGCTGAAGCTTGTGGCCGACGTGCCGTGCAAGTTCAACCTGATCCCGTTCAATCCCTTCCCGGAATCGGGCCTGAAGCGCTCCAACAACGAACAGATCCGGCGCTTCGCGCAGGTGCTGATGGACGCGGGGATCGTGACCACCATCCGCAAGACCCGCGGCGACGATATCGACGCTGCCTGCGGCCAGCTGGCCGGGGAAGTGAAGGACCGCACCCGCCTGGCCGAGCGCGGCAAGTTCGGCAAGATCACGCCACTGGTGCCGGTCACTGCCGCCGGCCAGTCTCGGGAGGCTCGCCCTGCATGATCCGTCTGATCGCTGCGGCCCTGTTCGGGCTGCTGATGTTGTCCGGCTGCCAGCTGCCGCATACGCCGGCGCAGGATCTGCAGACCGCTTCCGACCAGACCGATGCAAGGCGCCGCGCCGGCATCCGGCTGCAGCTGGCCACCAACTATCTCGAGGCCGGTCAGAACGCGGTCGCGCTTGACGAGATCAAGCAGGCCATCGCCGTCGATCCGTCGTTGGCCGATGCCTACCATGTGCGCGCGCTGGTCTACATGAACATGAACGAACGCGCGCTCGCCGACGACAGCTTCCGCACCGCGGTGTCGATGCGCGGCAACGACGGTGACCTGCTTAACAACTACGGCTGGTTCCTGTGCCAGGAAGGCCGTTATGCCGAGGCCGTGCCGATGCTGCAGCGCGCCGCGTCGGCGCCGTCCGCCGGCGGCCCGGGCAAGCCGATGATCAGCCTGGGCGCGTGCGAGCTGCGCCGCGGCAACAGCGCCGAAGCGGAAAAGAACCTGAAGGCCGCGCTCGGCTACGACCGCAACAACCCGGTGGCCAACACCAACCTCGCGCTGGTCTATTACCGGCGCGGCGACTTCGCGCAGGCGCGGCAGTATGCGCAGCGCGTCAACAGCAGCCAGTTTGTCAGTGCGCAATCCCTCTGGCTGGGAGCGCGCATTGCCCACCGTCAGGGCGACAGCCGCACGCAGGATGCGCTGGGGGCGCAACTGCGCAGCCGTTTCCCCGATTCGCGTGAGTTGACCGCCTACGAACAAGGAGCATGGGATGAGTGAGCACGACCGCGCCGCAGGCCAGGCCGTACCGACGCAACACGTCGGCGGGGGCGCGCACGAAGGAGACCGCGAAGCCGCCGCGCGCGAGATCGGCGCGGCACTGGCGCGCGAGCGCGAGGCGCAGCGGATGTCGGTGGAAGACGTCAGCGCGCGCCTGAAGGTGGCGGCGACCAAGCTGCGCGCGATCGAAGCCGGCGATCTCCAGGCGGTGCCCGACGTGACCTTCGCCAAGGGCGTGATGCGTGCCTATGCGCGCATGCTGCATGTCGATATCGACCCGCTGCTGGCGCGCTTCCAGCCGCGCCCGGTGGTGCAGGTGGCGGAAATCGCACGCCAGCGCGAGGGCGGCATCAACGCGGCCTTCGACGACCGCAACCGATTCCGCTCCGGCGGCACGGGCGGGCGCTGGATCTGGCTGGCGCTGGTGGCGGTGGGGCTGGCCGCGGGCGGCTGGTTCGGGCTGGACCATATCCGCCACTGGATCGAAACGCGCAGCGCCGCGGCCGAGACCCCGGCGGCGGAAGAACATGCAGCCGCGCCGGGCACGGAGCCCGGCACGGTCACGGCGGCGCTGCCGCCGGTGATGGCCGGGGCCGATTCGCCGGCGCCGTCCGCCGAGACAGTGCCCGCCAGCGCCGTGGCGGCGCCGGTCCAGGCGGCTCCTGCTGCAACGGCATCGGCGGCCATTGCGTCGCCTGCCGCTGCGCCGGCCCCCGTGGCGCCGGTAGCGGCGGCGGCACCGGCGGCCGCAGCAGGCGCGGGCGAACTGCAGATCCGCTTTGCTGCCGACACCTGGTATGAGATCCGGGACAAGAACGGCAAGGTGGTGCTGGGCGGTAACGCCAAGGCCGGCCAGTCCGTGGCCGGCGGCGGTACGCCCCCGTACAAGGTGGTGATCGGCAACGTCAAGGGCATCGAGTCGATGACCCGCAATGGCGAGCCGGTCGACCTGAAGGCAGCCAACCGCAACAACGTGGCGCGCCTCACGCTGCCCTGACGCGGGCGCGCAAGGTGCGGCGAGGTGCGTCTTTGCAAAGTGGTAACGCTATGAACCAACAGCTCTGTCTTCCTGTCCTGCCCGGTCCGCTGCCGCGCCGCCAGACGCGCCAGGCGCGCGTCGCGTGGGGCGATAACGTGGTGACCATCGGCGGCGGCACACCGGTACGCGTGCAGTCGATGACCAACACGGATACGGTCGATGCCATCGGCACGGCGATCCAGGTCAAGGAACTGGCGCGCGCGGGTTCGGAAATCGTGCGCATCACGGTGAACACGCCCGAGGCGGCCGCCGCGGTGCCGTCGATCCGCGAGCAGCTCGACCGCATGGGCGTGGATGTGCCGCTGGTGGGCGACTTCCACTACAACGGCCACAAGCTGCTGCAGGACTTTCCGGCCTGCGCCGAGGCGTTGTCGAAGTACCGCATCAACCCCGGCAACGTGGGCCAGGGCGCCAAGCGCGACACGCAGTTCGCGCAGATGATCGAGATGGCGTGCCGCTACAACAAGCCGGTGCGCATCGGCGTGAACTGGGGCAGCCTGGACCAGGACCTGCTGGCGCGCATCATGGACGAGAACGCGGGGCGCGCCGAGCCGTGGCCGGCGCAGAGCGTGATGATCGAGGCGCTGATCACCTCGGCCATCGATTCGGCAAAGAAGGCCGAGGAGATCGGCCTGCCGGGCGACCAGATCATCCTGTCGTGCAAGGTGTCGCAGGTGCAGGAGCTGGTCGCGGTGTACCGCGAACTGGCGCGGCGCTGCGACTACGCGCTGCACCTGGGCCTGACCGAGGCCGGTATGGGCAGCAAGGGCATCGTGGCCTCGACCGCGGCGCTGTCGGTGCTGCTGCAGGAAGGCATCGGCGACACCATCCGCATCTCGCTGACGCCGGAACCCGGCGCGCCGCGCGAGAAGGAAGTGTACGTGGGGCAGGAGATCCTGCAGACCATGGGCCTGCGCAACTTCACCCCGATGGTGATTGCATGCCCGGGCTGCGGCCGCACCACCAGCACGGTATTCCAGGAGCTGGCGGCCAGCATACAGGCCTACCTGCGCGAGCAGATGCCGCAATGGAAGACCGCCTATCCGGGCGTCGAGGAAATGGACGTGGCCGTGATGGGCTGCATCGTCAACGGCCCGGGTGAGAGCAAGCACGCCAATATCGGCATCTCGCTGCCGGGTTCGGGCGAATCGCCGGCGGCGCCGGTGTTCGTCGACGGCGTCAAGGTGAAGACGCTGCGCGGCGAGCGTATTGCCGAGGAATTCCAGGCGATCGTAGACGAATACGTTCGCACGCATTACGGCCCGGGCGCTGCGCGGGCCGACAAAGAAGTGGCAGCCTGAGCCGGACCGGCCGGGTGCCAGAAGCCTGACAAGAACAGAATGACGCAATCCGAGAACGTGGCCGCCGCAGGCGGTGAGAAGACCGAACTGAAGGCCGAGCAGAAGGCCGGGGAGAAAGCGCGCCCCGCCAAGGCCCTGCAGGGCGTGAAGGGCATGAACGACATGCTGCCGGCGGACGCGCCGCTGTGGGAGCATTTCGAGAATGCCGCGCGCGCCATGCTGCGTGCCTACGGCTACCAGCAGATCCGCACGCCGATCGTCGAGCACACGCAGCTGTTCGTGCGCGGCATCGGCGAGGTCACCGACATCGTCGAGAAGGAGATGTATTCCTTCACCGATTCGCTCAACGGCGAGCAGCTCACGCTGCGCCCGGAAGGCACCGCCGCGGCCGTGCGCGCCACCATCGAGCACAACCTGCTGTACGACGGCCCCAAGCGCCTGTGGTACACCGGCCCGATGTTCCGCCACGAGCGCCCGCAGCGCGGCCGCTACCGCCAGTTCCACCAGCTCGGCGCCGAGGCGCTGGGCTTTGCCGGCCCTGACGTGGACGCCGAGATCATCCTGATGTGCCAGCGCCTGTGGGATGACCTGGGCCTGACCGGCGTGCGCCTGGAGATCAATTCGCTGGGGCAGGCCGATGAGCGCGCCGCCCACCGCGAGCAGCTGATCAAGTACCTGGAAGGGTTCCGGGACATCTTGGATGACGACAGCAAGCGCCGCCTGTACACCAACCCGCTGCGCGTGCTGGACACCAAGAACCCGGCGCTGCAGGAAATGGCGGCCAACGCGCCCAAGCTGATCGATTTCCTGGGCGAAGAGTCGCTGGCGCACTTCGAGGGCGTGCAGCGCCTGCTCAAGGCCAACAACATTCCGTTCAAGATCAACCCGCGCCTGGTGCGCGGCCTGGACTACTACAACCTGACGGTGTTCGAGTGGATCACCGACAAGCTGGGCGCGCAGGGCACCATCGCCGGCGGCGGGCGCTATGACCCGCTGATCGCGCAGATGGGCGGCAAGTCCGCGCCGGCATGCGGCTGGGCCATGGGCATCGAGCGCATCATCGAGCTGATCCGCGAAGAGGGCGTGGTGCCCGAGGCGGTGGGCTGCGACGTCTACCTGGTGCACCAGGGCGAGGCCGCCGCGCAGCAGGCGATGATCGCCGCGGAACGCCTGCGCGACGCCGGCCTGGACGTGGTGCTGCACGCCAGCGCCGACGGCAAGGGCGGCAGCTTCAAGTCGCAGATGAAGCGCGCCGACACAAGTGGCGCGGCCTATGCCGTTATCATTGGCGAGGACGAAGTTGCCGCCGGCGTGATCCAGGTCAAGGAACTTCGCCAGCGCGAGCAGGCCGAAGGCGGTGGGCAACAGGCCACCGTGCCGGCCGAGCAACTGGTCGATTACCTGATCGACGCCATGGTCGGCGCCAGCGAATAAATCGCGCGCTGGCCAGCCGGAAAACCCCAGTACACGAGTACCCAACCCAACGCAGGTGATTGCCTCGACATGGCTTACGATCTAGAAGAACAGGAACAGCTTGAGAATCTGAAGGCCTGGTGGCGCCAGTACGGCAATGCGCTGACCTGGGTGCTGATCGTCGCGCTGCTGGCGTTCGCCGGCTGGAACGGCTGGAAGTACTGGGAGCGCAGGCAGGCCGGCGAGGCCGCGGTGCTGTACGAGCAGGTGCTCAAGGCCGCCGAGGCGCGCGACATCGAGCGCATCAAGCGCGCCGCGACGGACCTGGAAGACAAGTACGGCCGCACCGCCTATGGCCAGATGAGCGCGCTGGTCGCAAGCCGCGTGCTGTATGACGCGGGCGACCTGGCCGCGGCCAAGAGCCAGCTGCAATGGGCTATCGACCACGGCGACGAAGCATACTCGCACCTGGCGCGCGTGCGCCTGGCCGGCGTGCTGCTGGACGAGAAGGCCTACGACAAGGGCCTGGCGCTGCTCAAGGATGAACCGCCGGCAGCGTTCGTGGCGCTGTATGCCGACCGCCGCGGCGACCTGCTCGCCGCCCAGGACAAGCGCGACGATGCGCGCGTGGCCTACCGCAAGGCGCTCGACAAGCTGGGCGAGGCCGAGCCGGCGATGCGCCAGATCATTCAGTTCAAGCTCGATGCGCTGGGCACGGCCTGAGCGGGCCGCCCTCGACTTGAGCCAATCACCGTAAAACCAGCGGACCGTAAAACCAGGATCGAAACCTTATGACGTCAGTGCTTTCCCGTGCCGTACATCGCCAGCCTGCCCGCACCATGGCCCGCGCGCTGGTGGCTGCCGCCTGCCTGGCCGCGCTGGGCGGCTGCGCGCTGTTCAGCAAGGAAAACAAGCACCCGCCCGCCCAACTCAAGCCGGTGTCGGGCACGCTGACGGTGCGCCAGGCGTGGAAGGCCGATGTGGGCAAGAGCGGCCCGTATTCGATGCAGCCGGCCGCGGCGGGCAACAACGTCTACGTGTCGTCCAACAACGGCAACGTGATGGCGCTGGAAGGTGCCTCCGGCCGCGTGCTGTGGAAGGCCAAGACTGACCTGGACCTGACCTCGGGCCCGGGCAGCGACGGCTCCGTGACCGCAGTCGCGGGCGAGAAGGGCGCGGTCTACGCCTTCGACGCCAGCGGCAAGCAAGTCTGGAAGAAGCAGGTCAATGGCGAGGTGCTGTCGGCGCCGCTGGTCGGCAACGGCCTGGTGGTGGTGCGCACCACCGACACGCGCGTGTTCGGCCTGGATGCCGAGACCGGCGAGCGCCGCTGGATCTACCAGCGCTCGCAGACGCCGCTGAACCTGCGCGCGGCGATGGGCATGGTGTTCGCCGGCGACGGCATCGTGATGGGGTTCCCCGGCGGCAAGCTGGGCGTGCTGACGCCGGGCAACGGCGTGCTGCGCTGGGAAAGCACGATTTCGTACCCGAAGGGCGTTTCGGAGATCGAGCGCCTGAACGACGTCACCGGCCAGCCGATGGTGAATGGTCGCCAGGTCTGCGCCACCACCTTCCAGGGCCGCGTCGCCTGCCTGGAGCTGTCCAGCGGCCAGCCGCAGTGGGGCAAGGATTTCTCGTCGCCGAGCGGTCCCGCGCAGGATGACACTGCACTTTACGCCAGCGACGAACAGTCGGTGGTGCATGCTTTCGACCGCCAGAATGGCAACGAACGCTGGAAGAACGATGAGCTGCGCAACCGCCGTCTGGGCGCGCCGCTGGCGCTGGGCCGCTCGTTGGTGATGGGCGACTTTGAAGGCTATGTTCACTTCCTGTCGCGCGAAGACGGCCAAGTCATCGCGCGCATGAAGACCGATGGCAGCGCCATCACCGCCGCGCCGGTCGTGGCGGGCCAGACCCTGGTGATCCAGACCCGCGACGGCGACGTCTACGGGTACCAGCCTGGCTGACAGGCATCCAATGCGCGCTGCCGTACACCTGTCGGTACGGTCGGCGCCGAATCCGGTAGCATGATCCTTGGTCGTGCGGCAAATTGCGCAGCGGGTCTCGTGACCGGCGGCGCGCGCGACAGGACAAGCGGCAGTCCGCGCCGGTAAGGCGCGGACTGCCGTCGGATCCATTGACTCCGGAGCTACCGGGGGGCGGCATGTGCCGGCCCCCGTTTCCGTTTATTGCATGAAACCAGTTATCGCACTAGTCGGCCGCCCCAATGTAGGGAAGTCGACGCTATTCAACCGCATGACCCGCTCGCGCGACGCCCTCGTCGCCGACCTGCCGGGCCTGACGCGCGACCGCCATTACGGCGAAGGGCGCATCGGCGAGCGGCCGTTCATCGCCATCGATACCGGCGGCTTCGAGCCGGTGGTCAAGGAAGGCATCGTCGCCGAGATGGCCAAGCAGACCAAACAGGCGGTGGTCGAGGCCGACGTGGTGATCTTCATCGTCGACGGCCGCCTGGGCCTGGCGCCGCAGGACCGCGCCATCGCCGACTACCTGCGCAAGACCGGCCGGCGCATCATGCTGGCGGTGAACAAGGCCGAGGGCATGAAGTACACCTCGGTGGCGGCCGACTTCTACGAGCTTGGCATGGGCGATCCGTACGCGATCTCCGCTGCCCATGGCGACGGCGTGAGCGAGCTCGTCGATGAAGCGCTGGAGCTGGCGGTCCAGGAGCGGCCCGAGCTGGCCGAGGAAGTGCCCGATGGCGGCAAGGGCGTCAAGATCGCCATCGTCGGACGCCCGAATGTGGGGAAATCCACGCTGGTCAACACGCTGATCGGTGAAGAGCGCGTGATCGCGTTCGACATGCCCGGCACCACGCGCGACGCCATCTATGTGGAGTTCGAGCGCGGCGGCAAGCCCTATACGCTGATCGATACTGCGGGCCTGCGCCGGCGCGGTAAGGTGTTCGAGGCGATTGAAAAATTTTCAGTGGTCAAGACGCTGCAGTCGATCGCCGACGCCAATGTCGTGATCCTGCTGCTCGATGCGCAACAAGACATTTCTGACCAGGACGCGCATATCGCCGGGTTTATCGTCGAGTCCGGGCGTGCACTGGTGGTCGGCGTCAACAAGTGGGACGGGCTCGACGGCCATACCCGCGACCGCATCAAGCACGACCTGGAGCGCAAGCTGCAGTTTCTGAATTTTGCGAATTTCCATTTTGTGTCGGCGCGCGAGCGCACCGGCATCGGCGCGCTGCTGCGCTCGGTCGACGATGCGTACGCCGCGGCGATGGTCAAGCTGCCGACGCCGCAGCTGACGCGCGTGCTGCAGGAAGCCGTCGAATTCCAGCAGCCCAAGCGCGTCGGCGCATCGCGGCCCAAGCTGCGTTACGCGCACCAGGGTGGCTCGAATCCCCCCATTATCGTGGTCCACGGCAATGCGCTGTCAGGCGTTGCCGAAACCTACCGGCGCTACCTGGAAAACCGTTTCCGTGCGGCCTTCAAGCTCAAGGGCACACCCCTTCGCATCGAATTTCGCACGAACAAAAATCCGTATGCGGACTCGAAGGATTGAGTCCGGAATCGGATCCTTTGCGGGGCAAGTTTTCGTTTGCGTTCGTTTGGAACTGCGGCTAAATTCACGGTAGCAGGGGGTTCCCTGTGCATTGACGCCGACTTGGTACCGTTTTGATCTTTTTTCTGGCGCGTTTTTGCGCTGACTGACTTGAACCGGGGGCTTCCGTCCCCATCATCCATCACTAAACCTATAAATTTGGAGTGTGCCATGAGCAACAAAGGGCAACTGCTACAAGACCCGTTCCTGAATGCGCTGCGCAAAGAGCACGTACCGGTGTCCATCTACCTCGTCAATGGCATCAAGCTGCAAGGCAATATCGAATCGTTCGACCAGTACGTCGTCCTGCTGCGCAACACTGTGACGCAGATGGTCTACAAGCATGCGATTTCCACCGTCGTTCCGGCGCGCGCGGTCAATTTCCGCGTGGATGACTCTGCCGAGGCCTGAACTGCCTCGCGGCCGCCACAGCGTGCGGCCGCCGACTGACGGCATCGACCGGGCGCCACGCGGCGCCGTTTCGATGCCCGGCACCGGGTTGCCCTTGCGCCCGGTGCATCGCGGCCCGGCGGCCGCGCACTCAGCCGCCGCCGCTGCCGCAACCTCCGGCATCACCTTGCGCCTCGCGCGTTGGCCTGACCTGGCAGGGGCCAGGGCAGTGCCGGACCTCCGCAAGACATTCCCCTGAACCCGTATTCCCCAGCGCCTTCGCGCCCTCCCTTGGATCCCAGAGCCACTTCCAACACCGCACCCTCGCGCGCCATTCTCGTCGGCGTCGATTTCGGCAAGCATGACTTTCAGGAAAGCCTCAGCGAACTCGCGCTGCTGACCTCCACAGCCGGCTCGTTGCCGGTGCACACGCTGACGGGCCGCCGTTCGCGGCCCGACCCGGCGCTGTTCATCGGCTCGGGCAAGGCCGAAGAACTGAGGGAGGCCGCCGACGCGCTCGACGCCGACGTGGTCGTGTTCAACCACGCCCTGAGCCCGGCGCAGCAGCGCAACCTGGAGCGCTTCCTGAACCGCCACGTGATCGACCGTACCGGCCTGATCCTGGATATCTTCGGGCAGCGCGCGCAGAGCCATGTGGGCAAGGTGCAGGTGGAACTGGCGCAGGTGCAGTACCGCGCCTCGCGGCTGGTCCGCGCCTGGAGCCACCTGGAGCGGCAGAAGGGCGGTATCGGTATGCGCGGCGGCCCGGGTGAGCGCCAGCTCGAGCTGGACCGCCGCATGCTGGACGAGCGCGCCAAGCGCCTCAAGTCCGATCTGTCGCGGCTGCAGCGCCAGCACAGCACGCAGCGGCGTGCCCGCGCGCGCAACGACACGCTCAGCATCTCGCTGGTGGGCTATACCAACGCGGGCAAGTCGACGCTGTTCAACGCGCTGACCAAGGCGCGCGCCTATGCGGCGGACCAGCTGTTTGCCACGCTAGACACCACCTCGCGCCGGCTGTTCCTGGACGGGCTGGGCAACGTGGTGCTGTCCGACACGGTCGGCTTTATCCGCGACCTGCCCACGCAGCTGGTGGCGGCGTTCCGCGCCACGCTGGAAGAAACCGTGCACGCCGACCTGCTGCTGCATGTGGTGGACGCATCGAGCCCGGTGCGCCACGAACAGATTGAGCAGGTCAACCGCGTGCTGGCGGAAATCGATGCCTCGGATATCCCGCAGATCGTGGTGATGAACAAGATCGATGCGGCGCCCGAGCTGATGGATCAGGGCCCGCGCATCGAGCGCGACGAGGACGGTATTCCCACCCGCGTCTTTCTCAGCGCGCGCGAAGGCATCGGCCTCGATGCGCTGCGTGAGTCCTTGGTGGAGGTGGCGCAATGGCTGGCGAGCCGGCCATCTGAGCCGCCGCCTTACGATCTCCGACTAGCCGACGTCCCGCTGTATGGCGATGCGGACCAAGGCGAGGAGGGCGAGGAGGGCGAGGAGGGCGTCGGGTACGATGACGATGACCAGAGCGGCCATGCCGGCGAGAGCGGCGATGGCAGCGAAGCAGGCGCGGGGGAATCGCGCAGGCCCTGACCGTTTTCCGTCCATTGGCGCTGCGATTGCGCGAATTGGCGAAATGTGGCGCAGATGACTGCTAGAATCCCCCTGTTACAAACTTCCCCGGACCCGTGCACTTCATGCCCCAGTTTCCCCGGAATGCCGACTCGAGCCTGACACCAGGCAGCCGCCCCGCGCTGCGCGCGGGCTGGCAGCGCCTGCGCGCCATCTTCTCGCTGAACGATCCGCGCTGGGGTCGGAACGGGGACGACGATGACAAGAAGGATGGCCGCGACGACAACCGTCAGCAGAACCAGCGTCCGCAGCAGGACGGCGGCCCGCCCGACCTTGACGAGTTGTGGCGCGACTTCAACCGCCGCCTGAACGGCCTGCTGGGCCGCAAGGAAAACGGCGGCGGCAACCAGGGCTTCGGCGGCCCGCGCACCCCGGGCAAGAGTTCGAGCGTGGGCGTCGGCGTGATCGTCGCCGCAGTGGTCGGCATCTGGCTCGCCAGCGGCTTCTTCATGGTGCAGGAAGGCCAGACCGCGGTGATCCTGCAGTTCGGCAAGTTCAAGTATTCCGCCGGTCCCGGCATCAACTGGCGCCTGCCCTGGCCCGTCCAGTCGGGCGAGATCGTCAACCTGTCGGCGGTGCGTTCGGTCGAGGTGGGTCGCTCCACGTCGATCAAGGACAGCAACCTGAAGGACTCGTCAATGCTGACGCAGGACGAGAACATTATCGACGTGCGCTTCACCGTGCAGTACGTGATCCAGGATGCCACCGAATTCCTGTTCTTCAACAAGACCGACCGCGGCGGCGACGAGGAACTGGTGACGCAGGCCGCCGAGACTTCGGTGCGCGAGATCGTCGGCCGCAACAAGATGGACGCGGTGCTGTACGAGAGCCGTGAGGAGATCGCGCAGGGGCTGGCCAAGTCGATCCAGGCGATCCTGTCGGCGTACAAGACCGGCATCCGCGTGCTTTCCGTGAACGTGCAGAGCGTGCAGCCGCCCGAGCAGGTTCAGGCCGCGTTCGACGACGTCAACAAGGCCAGCCAGGACCGCGAGCGCGCCATCAGCGAAGGCCAGGCCTACGCCAATGACATCATCCCGCGCGCCAAGGGTGCGGCCGCCCGCCTGAAGGAAGAGTCCGAAGCCTACCGCTCGCGCGTGGTGGCGCAGGCCGAGGGCGATGCCTCACGCTTCCGCTCGGTGCAGACCGAATACGCCAAGGCGCCGCAGGTGACGCGCGACCGCATCTATCTCGAAACCATGCAGCAGATCTACACCAATTCGACCAAGGTGCTGGTGGACGCGCGCCAGGGCAACAATCTCCTCTACCTGCCGCTGGACAAGCTGATGGCGCAGGGCCAGGCGGGCGCGCCGGCAACGCCGGGCCAGCCGGGTGCCGCCACGCCGGCGCCCGCGCCGGACGCCTCGCCGGACACCCGGTCGCGCGAAGCGCTGCGCAACCGCGACCGCGACTCGCGCTGAGGAGACCGTCATGAACCGACTGATTTCCTTCACGATCGGCTTTTTCATCCTGCTGGCCGTGGCCTCGTCCATGCTGTTCGTGGTCGACCAGCGCCAGTACGCCGTCGTGTTCGCCTTCGGCGAGATCAAGCAGGTGGTGCGCGAGCCCGGCCTGCACTTCAAGCTGCCGCCGCCGTTCCAGAACGTGGTGTTCATGGACCGCCGCCTGCAGACCATCGACGGGGCCGCCAGCGAGCGTTTCCTGACCGCCGAGAAGAAGAGCATGGTGGTGGACTGGTTCGTCAAATGGCGGATCACCGATCCGCGCAAGTTCTTTGTCGCCTTCGGCGGCAACGTGCGCGGCGCGCAGGACCGCATGACCCAGCGGATCGACTCCGTGGCGCGCGAGGAGTTCGGCAAGCGCACCGTGGCCGACGTGGTCGCCGGCGAGCGCGAGCAGGTGATGCAGGCCATCCGCAACGCCATGAGCGAATACGCCAAGTCGGTGGGCGTGGAGATCCTGGACGTGCGCCTCAAGCGCGTCGACCTGCTGCCCGCGATCAGCGAATCGGTGTACCGCCGCATGGAAGCCGAGCGCAAGCGCGTGGCCAACGAGCTGCGCTCCACCGGCGCCGCCGAGGGCGAGAAGATCCGCGCCGATGCCGACCGCCAGCGCGAAGTGGTGCTGGCCGAGGCCTACCGCGATGCGCAGGTGATCAAGGGCGAGGGCGATGCCAAGGCTTCGCAGATCTATGCCGACGCGTTCGGCCGCGATCCGCAGTTCGCGCAGTTCTGGCGCAGCATGGAGGCCTACCGCAACACCTTCCGCGACAAGCGCGACGTGCTGGTGCTGGAGCCCAACTCCGACTTCTTCCGCTATATGCGTTCCAGCGGCGGCGCCGCGGCGGGCGCCGCCGGTGGGTCCGGAGCCAAGCGCTAGCGCACTCGCTGGTCCGTGTGGCGAAAAGACGAAACCCCGGCTTGCCGGGGTTTTGTCCGGCTGGGGCCCTCATGGAACCATCGCCGCGGAGTGATGGCGCGGTCGCGCGGAGGGCGCAACGATCGCAACGACCGCGGCAACAATGATCCCGGGCGAGGCCCGGCACCCGAAGGGCGCTGCGCCCGCGGGACAACCGAATGACCGAGAAGAGATTCACCATGTCCAACCATTGGCTGTTGCCAGAAAACATTGCCGACGTGCTGCCGTCGGAAGCGCGCAAGATCGAAGAACTGCGCCGCCGCATGCTGGACCTGTTCCGCACCTACGGCTATGAGCTGGTGATGCCGCCGATGCTGGAATACCTGGAGTCGCTGCTGACCGGCACCGGCCATGACCTGGACTTGCGTACGCTCAAGCTGGTCGACCAGCTCTCGGGCCGCACCATGGGTCTGCGCGCCGATATCACGCCGCAGGTCGCACGCATCGATGCCCACCTGCTGAATCGCCCCGGCGTGACCCGCCTGTGCTACGCCGGCAACGTGCTGCACGCGCGCCCGGCGGGCTTCCATGCCACGCGCGAGCCGATCCAGATCGGCGCCGAGATCTACGGCCATGCCGGCCTCGAGGCCGACGTCGAGATCCAGGAGCTGATGCTGGCGGCGCTGCACGCGGCCGGGCTGTCGGAGATCCGCATCGATCTTTGCCACGCCGGCATCCTGGAAGCACTGCTGGCCGGGCTGCCGTCGATCCGCAAGATCGAGGACGCGCTCTTTGCCGCGCTGGAAACCAAGGATGTGCCGGGGCTGCGCGAGCTGACCGTGGGCCTGCCGCAGACCGAGCGCGATGCGCTGCTGGCGCTGCCGACGCTGTATGGTGGCGTGGACGTGCTGGACCGCGCCCGCGCAACGCTGCCGGCCAGCCCCGCGATCGGCCGCGCGCTGGACGAGCTGGCCGCGCTGGCGATACAGGTGCGCGGCGCCAGCGTCAATATCGATCTGTCGGATTTGCGCGGCTACCACTATCACAGCGGCGTGATGTTCGCGGCCTACGTGGCGGGCCTGCCCAACTATGTGGCGCGCGGCGGGCGTTATGACAAGGTGGGCGAGGCCTTCGGCCGTGCACGGCCTGCGACCGGGTTTTCGCTGGATCTGCGCGAAGTGGCGGCCTTGTCGCCCGTGGAAGTGCGCGCGCAGGCGATTTTCGCGCCCTGGGATGCGGATCCAGCACTGCGTGCCGCCATTTCCACGCTCCGTGCCGCGGGCGAGATCGTGATCCAGTCGCTGCCCGGCCATACCCACGAGCTGGACGAGTTCAACTGCGACCGGCAACTGGTACGCCAGGACGACGGCTGGGCCGTGGTGCCGCGCTGACGCACCGACGCCAGGGCGGCCCAAAAATCGGGAATCGCCCGGCAACAAGAGTAGAATACGTTTTTAACCTATTGACCAAAGCAATATGTCCGCATCCGCAGTAGGCCAGGGACGCAATGTCGTCGTGATCGGCACCCAGTGGGGTGACGAAGGCAAAGGAAAAATCGTCGATTGGCTTACCGACCAGGCAAAGGGCGTGGTGCGGTTCCAGGGCGGCCACAACGCCGGCCACACCCTGATCATCGGCGGCAAGAAGACCATTCTGCGCCTGATCCCCTCGGGCATCATGCGCGACGGCACGATCTGCTACATCGGCAACGGTGTGGTGCTGTCGCCCGAAGCGCTGTTCCGTGAAATCGAAGAACTCGAAGCCGCCGGGCTGCAGGTGCAGAGCCGCCTGCGCATCTCGGAAGCGGCAACGCTGATCCTGCCGTACCACGTCGCCATCGACAAGGCGCGCGAAGCCCGCCGCGGCGCGGCCAAGATCGGCACCACCGGCCGCGGCATCGGCCCGGCCTATGAGGACAAGGTCGCCCGCCGCGCGCTGCGCGTGCAGGACCTGTTCGATCCCAAGCAGTTCGCCGAGCGCCTGCGCGAAAACCTCGATCTCCACAACTTCATGCTGACCCAGTACCTGGGCGCCGAAGCGGTGGACTTCCAGCAGACCCTGGACGATGCGCTGGCCTTCGCGCCGCGCCTTGCGCCGATGGTGGCCGACGTCTCGGCCGAGCTGTACGCGGTCAACGCCGCCGGCGGCAACCTGATGTTCGAAGGCGCGCAAGGCACGCTGCTGGACGTGGATCACGGCACCTATCCGTACGTGACCTCGAGCAACTGCGTGGCCGGTGCGGCCGCCGCGGGCGCTGGCGTCGGTCCGGGCCGCCTGAACTACATCCTGGGCATCACCAAGGCGTATTGCACGCGCGTGGGTTCGGGTCCGTTCCCGAGCGAGCTGTACGACAACGACAACCCCACGCGCCAGGATCCGGTGGGCGTGCGCCTGGCCAACGTCGGCAAGGAATTCGGCTCGGTGACAGGCCGTCCGCGCCGTACCGGCTGGCTCGATGCCGCCGCGCTCAAGCGTTCGGTGCAGATCAACGGCGTATCGGGCCTGTGCATGACCAAGCTGGACGTGCTCGACGGCCTGGAAACCATCAAGCTGTGCGTCGGCTACGCGCTGGACGGCAAGACCGTCGACATCCTGCCGCGCGGCTCGGATGCCGTGGCGCGCTGCGAGCCGGTGTATGAGGAATACCCCGGCTGGAACGAATCGACCTTCGGCGTGAAGGCATGGGACGCGCTGCCTGAGGCGGCCCGCGTCTACCTGAAGCGCGTGGAAGAAGTGGTCGGCATCCCGATCGACATGATCTCGACCGGCCCGGACCGCGACGAGACCATCCTGTTGCGTCACCCTTACAAGGCCTGACCCGGCACTACGCTACGCAAGGCCACGGCGCAATGAGCGCCGCGGCCCGCTACAGACAATCGGCCCGCGCAAGCGGGCCGAGCCATATCGGTCAACCGGACCACGAAGATACAAAGAGTAAAGCGATGAACCTGCCTACGAACGATGACGAGAACCTGTGGGTTTCCTGGGACGAATACCATCGCCTGATCGCACGCCTGTCGCTGAACGTGCATGAGTCGGGCTGGAAGTTCGACAAGATCCTGTGCCTGGCGCGCGGGGGGCTGCGCGTGGGCGACCAGATGTCGCGCATCTTCGACGTGCCGCTGGCCATCCTGGCCACCAGCAGCTATCGCGAGGCAGCCGGCACGCAGCAGGGCGACCTGGATATCGCGCAGTACATCACCATGACCCGCGGCGAGTTGACCGGCAAGATCCTGCTGGTCGACGACCTGGTCGATTCGGGCATCACGCTCGAGCGCGTGGGCCGCCACCTGAAGGAACGCTACCCGGCGGTGACCGAGGTGCGCTCGGCGGTGCTGTGGTACAAGGCGTGCTCCAAGATCGAGCCGGACTACCACGTGACCTTCCTGGAGTCGAACCCCTGGATCCACCAGCCGTTCGAAGAGTACGACACGCTGCGCCCGCACAACCTGGCGGCCTGGCTCAAGCGCGGCAAGCGCGCCAGCCTGCTGGACGACGGCACGCGCGACTGAACGCCGCGGTCTGTTGGCATGCCGTGCCCGCGATGATGGCATCGCCGGGCACGGCGCGGTGGGCTTCAGTAGCCGACCGTGAAACGCTGGCGCGAATGCGCCGGCTTCTCGATCTCATCGAGCATCGCGATGGCGTAGTCTTCCATCGAGATCCAGCTCTTGCCTGCTGCGTCGCTCAGCAGGTTTTCCTGGCCGATACGGAATTTGCCGGTGCGCTCGCCCGGCTCGAACAGTGCCGACGGCGACAGGAAAGTCCAGTCGATCTGTTGTTCACCGCGCAACGTATTGAGGAAGTCGCGACCGGCGAGGGCCTCGGCCTTGTAGGCGTCAGGGAAGGTCGGGGTGTCGACCAGTTGCACGCCCGGGGCGACGTAAAGGCTGCCGGCGCCGCCGACGACCAGCAGGCGTGGCATGCCGGCCTGGCGCAGGGCGGAGGTGACTTGCGGTGCGTTCAGCTGCGCGAAGCGCGCCGTGCTGATGACGACATCGTGGCCCGACAGGGCCGCTGCCAGCGCGGCGGTGTCGGTAGCATTCACGTCCCTGGTGGCGAGGCCGTCGCGCGCCGGTAGGCTGCTGGCCTGGCGCGAAAGGGCGGTCACCTGATGGCCGCGGCGCAGCGCTTCGTCGATCAGGCGCGTGCCGACGCGGCCGGTGGCGCCGATGATTGCGATCTTCATGCTCACTCCTTTTTTACTCGGTTGCTGACCTCAGCAAGGTCTTGAGATACTCGATGTGAAACCAATCTGGTTACATATCGAGGTAAAAAAAATCAGCGCTTGCGGCGCTGGGTGGCCCCTTCGACATCGGCGAGCATGCTTGCAATCGTGATGCCGGCGAGAGCATCGTCCATGGCTGCCTGCGCGTGGTCCGCGACCTTGCGCAACGCGCCGGTGATCTCGCGGCCCACCGCGCACGCCGGATTGGGTGCGCTCTGGTGCAGCGTGATCAGCGCGGTGGTCTCCACCACGCGGAACACGTCCAGCAGCGTGATCGACGCCGCCGGGCGGGCCAGCGTGGCGCCGCCGGTGCTGCCCATGGTGGTGGTCACCAGTCCCGCTTCAGCCAGCTGGCCGACCAGCCGGCGGATCAGCGCCGGGTTGGTGCCGACGCTACCGGCGATCAGCGACGACGGCATCGGCTCCGCCGAACTGGCGAGCAGGGTGAGGATATGGACCGCCACGGCGAACCGGCTGCTTGTGCTCAATGCTTGTTTGCCCAGGATGTCAGGAACAATATGCAACCATGGTAGTTACACATGAATGTGGCTGTCAAGGGTATCGGATGGCGAGACGTTAAAGAGGAGGAGGCGGGGAGGTGAATTGGGGGGGGAAAGCAGCGCTGCAGCGATGTACCAATATGGCGGCAAGTGGCTGCAAGTGGCCGCCGGAATGCCGGAATCGCCACTGAAGCTGTTACACTCCTCGACATTGCCGTTCCGTTGTGGTTCGGCTGCCGCGCGGGGTACGGTGCGCGGTTTCGCGGACGGGAAAAACCCCGTACGCTCACAGGTATGACACCGCGGCACGTAGTGCCGCCAAGCAAGGAGTGCAAGTTGCCGGATCTGGTACGCGAACCAAGCGTCAAAAACAAAAAACCCGCAGGGCTTGAAAGCGCTGCGGGTTTTCCGGTGATCTGGTGCCCAGGAGAGGACTCGAACCTCCACAGTGTTGCCACCGCTAGGACCTGAACCTAGTGCGTCTACCAATTCCGCCACCTGGGCAGGTGTCGAAACAACCGAAGCGCTCATTATAGAGAGTGCGAGAATTTTGTCAAATAGTTTCCAGAAAAAATTGAATCAGAACAGCTATCCGATCCCCAGCCGGGAAGAAATCCTGGGCGTGCTGAGAACCTCGGGATCCCCTCTGTCTGCCGGCGATATCGCCAAGTCGCTCGCGGTCACGCGCAAGGAGCATGACGGCTTCCAGAAGCGCCTGGCGGCGATGGAACGCGATGGTCAGATCGAACTGAACCGCAAGGGCCGCTATGAGCTGGCCCACCAGCCCAACTTCGTCACCGGCCGGGTGCAGGGCCACCGCGACGGCTTTGGCTTCCTGATCCGCGACGACGGCGAGGACGATATCTTCCTGCCCGAGCGCGAACTGCAGAAGGCCATGCACAACGACCGCGCGCAGGTGCGCGTGGTGGGCTACGACCGCCGCGGCCGGCCCGAAGGGCAGATCGTCGAGATCATCGAGCGCGCCAACCGGTTCGTCATCGGCCGCCTGCTCAGCGAGGGCGGCGTGCTGGTGGTGGCGCCCGAGGACAAGCGCATCAGCCAGGACATCCTGATCCCGCCCAAGGCGCAGGGCAAGGCGCGCGTGGGGCAGGTGGTCAGCGTCGAGCTGATCGAGTATCCCGACCGCTATGTGCAGCCGGTGGGCCGCGTGGTGGAAGTGCTGGGCGAGATCGACGATCCCGGCATGGAGATTGAGATCGCGGTGCGCAAGTACGGCGTGCCGCATGCGTTCTCGCCCGCAGCCGCCCAGGAAGCCGCCGCGCTGCCCGACGAGGTGCGCCAGGCCGACCTGGACCACCGCATCGACCTGCGCGATATCCCGCTGGTGACCATCGACGGCGAAGACGCGCGCGACTTCGATGACGCGGTCTACTGCGAGCCGGTCAGGATCGGCCGCGCCAAGGGCTGGCGCCTGATCGTGGCGATCGCCGACGTGTCGCACTACGTGCGCCCCGGGACGCCGCTGGATGCCGATGCGCTGGATCGTGCCACCTCGGTCTACTTCCCGCGGCGGGTGATTCCGATGCTGCCGGAGAAGCTGTCCAACGGCCTGTGCTCGCTCAACCCAACCGTGGACCGGCTGTGCATGGTGTGCGATGCGGTGATCACCGCCAAGGGCGAAGTCAAGGGCTACCAGTTCTACCCGGCCGTGATGCACTCGACCGCGCGCCTGACCTACAACGAGGTCTGGTCGGTCTTGTCCAATACCAAGGGTCCCGAGGCGCACAAGCGCAGCGAACTGGTACCGCACCTGCAGAACCTGTACGAGCTGTTCCAGGTCCTGCTCAAGGCGCGGCGCGCGCGCGGCGCGATCGACTTCGATACCACCGAGACCTATATCGTCTGCAACGCGCAGGGCAAGATCGAGCAGATCCTGCCGCGCACGCGCAACGACGCGCACCGGCTGATCGAGGAATGCATGCTGACCGCCAACGTGTGCGCGGCCGACTTCCTCGAACGCTTCAAGCACCCGGCGCTGTACCGCATCCACGCCGGCCCCAGTGAAGAAAAGCTGAAGAATCTGCGCGAGTTCCTGCGCACCGCCGGCCTGTCGCTCGGCGGCGGCGACAAGCCGCAGGCGTCGGACTATGCCGAGGTGATGGACAAGATCAAGTCCCGCCCCGACGCGCCGATGCTGCAGACCATGCTGCTGCGCTCGATGCAGCAGGCGGTGTACAGCCCGGACAATATCGGCCACTTCGGCCTGTCATATGAAGCCTATGCGCACTTCACCAGCCCGATCCGCCGCTATCCGGACCTGCTGGTGCACCGCGCGATCAAGGCGGTGCTGGCGCATACCAAGTACCAGCCGGCCTTCGCCCACGGCACCGAACTGAATACGGCGATCTCGCCCAAGGCGCGCAAGCTGCAGGCCAGGGACGCAGAGCAGAAGGCCGAACTGACGGCGGCGCGCGCCAAGCGCAACGAAGCGATCTGGGACGAACTCGGCCTGCACTGCTCGGCCAACGAGCGCCGTGCCGACGAGGCCTCGCGCGATGTCGAGGCCTGGCTCAAGTGCTACTTCATGCGCGACAAGCTCGGCAGCGACTTCGCCGGCACGGTCAGCGCCGTGACTTCGTTCGGCATCTTCGTGCAACTCGACGAGTTGTACGTGGAAGGCCTGGTCCACGTGACCGAACTGGGCAGCGACTACTTCCAGTACGACGAGGCCCGCAACGAGCTGCGCGGCGAGCGCACCGGCATCCGCTACCGGTTGACCGACCGCGTGCGCGTGCAGGTCTCGCGTGTGGACCTGGATGCACGCAAGATCGATTTCCGCCTGGTGCAGGAACCGTCGGCCAAAACCCTGCGTGCCCGCGTGCCCGGCACTGAGACCCAGCCGCGCGTGCCCGCCGCCCATGCGGTGCCGGCGCGCAAGAAGGGCCGCCAGCTGGCGGCGCTGCTGGGTGGCTCGTCCAAGCCTGAGGAATCGTTCGACGAGACGCTGGACCGCGTGATCGAGGAGCAGCCGGTATTCGAGGCCGTGATCACGCCGCTCAGGCCGCACGTCAAGACCGGTGGCAAGCCGGCCAAGCGCGCGGCCAAGCCCAAGCCCTCGCACCTGGAAAAGCCGCACAAGCCGGCCTCCAAGTCGCGCACGGCCAAGCCGGCGGGCAAGGCGCCCGCCAAGAGCCTGCGCACCCCGCGCAAGCGCTGAAGCCTGCGGCGGCCGCAATGGCCGCCGCCACCCCGCCGCCGTGCCTTGCGCGGCGGTGCGGGCCGGGGCGAGTACAATCGCGCCCATGGCTAAAAACAAACTCCTGATCGGCTTTCACGCCGTGACCGCACGCCTGCGCCAGGACGCAAAGGGCGTATCCGACGTCTATATCGAATCCGCCCGCCGCGACCGGCGCATGCAGGACTTCGTCCGCCTGGCCGAGAGCCTGGGCGTGCGCCTGCATCCCGTCGATGCCGAGCGCCTGCGCGGCATGGCCGGCACCGACCGCCACCAGGGCGTGGTGGCGCGCGCCGAAGACGTGGCGCTGGCGCTGAACCTGGATGAACTGCTCGACGGCATCGAGGGCACGCCGCTGCTGCTGGTGCTCGATGGCGTCACCGATCCGCACAACCTGGGCGCCTGCCTGCGCGTGGCCGATGGCGCCGGCGCGCACGCGGTGATCGCACCCAAGGACCGCAGCGTCGGCCTCAATGCCACCGTGGCCAAGGTCGCCAGCGGCGCGGCCGAGACCGTGCCCTACATCACCGTCACCAACCTCGCGCGCACGCTGCGCGAACTGCAGGAACGCGGCATCTGGGTGATCGGTACCGCCGACGATACCGAGAAGTCACTGTACGAGATCGACTTCAAGGGCCCGACCGCGATCGTGATGGGGGCCGAAGGCGAGGGCATGCGCCGCCTGACGCGCGAGACCTGCGACGAGCTGGTCGGCATTCCGATGGCGGGTGGCGTGGAAAGCCTCAACGTCTCGGTGGCCAGCGGTGTGTGCCTGTACGAGGCGGTACGCCAGCGGCGTCTGCCGCGCTGAGCCGATGGCAGGCGATTCCGACCACTCCGCTGTGCCAGGACTTGAGGAAGCGCGCCGGCTGATCGCGGGCGCGAAGAACATCTTCGTGCTGACCGGTGCCGGAATTTCGGCCGAGTCCGGCGTGCCGACCTTCCGCGACGCCATGACCGGGCTGTGGGAACAGTTCGATCCCGAAGAGCTCGCCAGCGAAGACGCCTACCGCCGCCAGTCCGCGCTGGTGTGGGAGTGGTACCTGCACCGGCGCGAACTGGTCGCGGCCGTGCAGCCCAATCCGGCGCACCACGCGCTGGTGGCGCTGGCCGCGCAGAAATCGATCACGCTGATCACGCAGAACGTCGACGGCCTGCACCAGCGCGCCGGCAGCGATCACGTGATCGAGCTGCACGGCAATCTGTTCGCCAACAAATGGCTGGACGGTTGCGGGCGCTGCAACGAGGCCACCGCGCTGCCCGGCAAGCCGCCACGCTGCAACCTGTGCGGCGCGCTGATGCGTCCGGGCGTGGTGTGGTTTGGCGAGGATTTGCCGCGCGTGGCGCGCTACCGCGCCGAGCATGCGGCGCAGACCTGCGACCTGTGCCTGGTGGTCGGCACCTCGGGGCTGGTGTATCCGGCGGCGGGGTTTCCCGGCGTGGCCAGCGAGCATGGCGCGCCGGTGATCGTGGTGAATCCGCAGCCGTCGGTGCTGGACCAGACCGCGGATATCGTGCTGTCTGCGGCGGCAGGGGAATGCCTGCCGCTGCTGTGGCCGCAACCGGCACCCTCGGCCGGCTGAGCCTGCGTCCGGGCGTTGCCGCCCGGACACCTCTTACTTCGCGATCTCCCCGATCAGCTTTTCCAGCTTGACCGCATCCGCCGCGAACAGGCGGATGCCTTCGGCCAGCTTCTCGGTGGCCATCGCATCTTCATTGAGCTGCCAGCGGAAGGACGGCTCGTCGGCCGCGATGCGGGCGATATTGGCGGCCTGCGCCTGGTCCACGGAGAGCTTGCGCTCGACCGGGCCCTGGCCGGCGGCCAGTTGCTCGAGCAACTCGGGGCTGATGGTCAGCAGGTCGCAGCCGGCCAGCGACAGGATCTGCGCGGTGCTGCGGAAGCTGGCGCCCATCACCTCGGTCGGGTAGCCGAACCTCTTGTAGTAGTCGTAGATCTGGCGCACCGAGCGCACGCCCGGGTCGTTGTCGCCGCCGTTGGCGACCGGGTCCCACTGCTCGCCCGCCTGCTTCTTGTACCAGTCGAAGATGCGCCCGACGAAGGGCGAGATCAGCTGCGCGCCGGCCTCGGCGCAGGCCACCGCCTGCACCAGCGAGAACAGCAGCGTCATATTGCAGCGGATGCCGTCGCGCTGCAGGATCTCCGCCGCGCGGATGCCTTCCCAGGTGGAGGCGATCTTGATCAGCACGCGCTCGCGTGCGATGCCACGCTGCTCGTAGAGCTGGATCAGGTGGCGCGCCTTGGCCACGGTGGCCTCGGTGTTGAACGACAGGCGCGCATCGACCTCGGTCGACACGCGGCCCGGCACGATCGCCAGGATCTCGCAGCCGAAGGTCATCAGCACTTCGTCCATCACCGCATCCACACCGCCGTTGCCGTGGTGGTCCCGCACGGCCTGTTCCAGCAGGTGCCGGTATTCGGGTTTCTGCACCGCCTTCAGGATCAGCGATGGATTGGTGGTCGCATCCTGCGGGGTGTACTGCTTCATCAGCTGGAAGTCGCCGGTATCGGCCACCACCGTGGTGAACTGCTTGAGTTGTTCGAGCTGGTTCATGGTCGCTATGTCGTGGGCTGAATCGTCTGCGGGCATCCGAGGGGCTACAGGCTGCCCGGGTCTGGTCCATTGTACCGTCGCCCGCGAGCCATGCCGCCGCAATCCGCTACACTACGCGTCTTCTCCCCAACGCAATCTGGCTGTTGTCATGACTCAGGATGAACTCAAGGCGCTGGTGGCGCAAGCCGCCGCCGACTACGTGAAGCAGGAAGTTCCCGAAGGCGCCGTGCTCGGCGTGGGCACCGGCTCCACCGCCAACCTCTTCATTGACGCCGTGGCGGCGTTCAAGGAGCGTTTCGCAGGTGCGGTGTCGAGTTCCGAGGCCTCCACGCGCCGCCTGCAGCAGCACGGCTTCAAGGTGCTGGACCTGAATGAGGTCGATGAGATTCCCGTGTACGTCGATGGCGCCGACGAGATCGACGCCAGCGGCGCCATGATCAAGGGCGGCGGCGGCGCGCTCACGCGCGAAAAGATCGTGGCCTCGGTGGCAAAGCGCTTCGTCTGCATCGCCGACGGCAGCAAGTTGGTCCAGACCATGGGCACGTTCCCGCTGCCGGTCGAGGTGATTCCGATGGCACGTGCCGCGGTCGCGCGCAAACTGCAGGCCCTGGGCGGCCAGCCGCGCCTGCGCATGACCAAGGAAGGCGGCATCTACAAGACCGACAACGGCAATGTGATCCTGGATGTGGCCGGGCTGAAGATCGACGACCCGCGCGGCCTGGAGTCGGCCATCAACCAGGTGCCGGGCGTGGTCACGGTGGGCCTGTTCGCGCTGCGTGGCGCGGATGTGCTGCTGCTGGGCACCGGCGACGGCGTGCAGCGTACGGACTACTGAGCGCAGTCGTCCGCTACACAGCAAAAAAAAAGGGGTGCCTGAGGCACCCCTTTGTCTTGGATGGCGGTCCGGATCAGGACTGCGGCGGCACGTAGCCTTGCGCCTGGTCGGCGCCTTCGCCGAAAAAGTACTTCTCGGTCTGCTTGAGCAGGTACTGGCGCGCGCGCGCATCGGCCATGTTCAGGCGGTTTTCGTTGATCAGCATGGTCTGGTGCTTGAGCCAGCCGGCCCAGGCTTCCTTCGACACGCTTTGCCAGATCTTCTTGCCCAGTTCGCCGGGCAGCGGCGGGAAGTCGAGGCCTTCGGCTTCCTTGTTCAGCTTGATGCAATGGACCGTGCGGGCCATGGGGACTCCTTGTACGTTCGTTAGACTTTGCTGAGGCGCTGGCGCTATTGTAGCCAAGCGGGGCGACCGGTCGCGACTAGGCGCAGATTGCCCCTACGGCGTTACAGCTTTTTCATCAGCACCATGGACTTGCGCTGCCAGTTGTAGAGCTTGCGCTTGTCCTCGGGCAGGTCGTCGACGGTAGCGTGCACGAAGCCGCGCTTGAGGAACCAGTGCTCGGTGCGGGTGGTGAGCACGAACAGCTTGTCCAGGCCGAGCGCGCGGGCGCGGCGCTCGATGCGCTTGAGCAGGCGCTCGCCGTCGCCGGTGCCCTGGGCTTCCTGCGAGACCGTCAGGCACGCCATCTCGCCCATGTTCTCGCGCGGGTAGTCGTACAGCGCGGCGCATCCGAACAGCACGCCGTCGTGCTCGATCACCGAGAAGTTGCCGATATCGCGCTCGATCAGGTGGCGTCCGCGCGGCACCAGCGTGCCGTCCAGCTCCAGCGGCTCGATCAGCTGCACGATGCCGCCGACGTCGTCGAGCGTGGCTTCGCGCAGGCTTTCCAGGTCGGTGTCGGACAGCATGGTGCCGACGCCGTCGTGCAGGAACAGCTCCAGCAGCACCGAGCCGTCGAGCGAGTAGGGGATCAGGTGCGCGCGCGGCACACCGCCCTTGAGCGCCTTGACCAGGTGCTGCAGGTAGTTGGCGACGTCCCGCGGCAAGTGGTTGTTCTGCAGGCGCTCGACCGCGGTACGCAGCGACATTTCCTGCATCAGCTTGCCGACCGGGTCGGGCACGCCCGGCACCTCGGTGATAAAGATCAGCTTGTCGGCCTTCAGTGCCGTGGCGGTGGCGCTGGCCACGTCTTCCATCGACAGGTTGAAGGCCTGACCGGTAGGCGAGAAGCCCAGTGGCGACAGCAGCACCACCTTGCCGTGCGACAGCGACATGCGCACAGACTCGGCGTCGATCTTGCGCACCAGGCCGGTGTGCTGGTAGTCCGTGCCGTTGACGATGCCGACCGGGCGCGCGGTGACGAAGTTGCCGGAAATCACCGAGAGCTGGGCGCCGGCCATCGGTGTATTGGGCAGGCCCTGGCTGAAGGCGGCCTCGATATCCAGGCGCAGCTCGCCGGCGGCTTCCTTGGCGCATTCGAGCGCCGCGTTGTCGGTGATGCGCACGCCGTCGACAAATTGCGACTCAACCTGGCGCAGCGCCAGCTGTTCCTCAACCTGTGGGCGCGAGCCGTGCACCAGCACGATCTGCATGCCCATCGCGTGTAGCAGTGCGACGTCGTTGACCAGCGCGTTGAGCACGCCCGACTTGACCAGCTCGCCAGCAAAGGCAATCACGAAGGTCTTGCCGCGGAAGGCGTGAATATACGGCGCCACCATGCGCAGCCAGTCGACGAACTGCTGGTGGTCGGGGCCGCTGCGGTCGATGGCGTCGGCGCTGGCGACCACCGGCGCGGTGGCGGGCACAGGGGAGGCCGGGGCGGGCGGGGGCAGTTCGGCCGTGGCGGGCGGCTCCCCCGGCGCGGAAGAGGAGGGCGCCGGCTGGGGCGCGTCGGTTCTGGCGTTCATGTCGCGGATTATAATCCCGGCCAATGTCAGAACAACGTCCCATCAAGCCGCCCCTCAAGCCCGCCAGGCCCGCCGCGCCGCGCCAGAGCGCCGGTGCCGGCCAGTCCGCGTCCCCAGCCCAGTCGCCAGTCCAGTCCCGGCCGGCCAGAGGCCAGGCCCGGAGCCCGGCAAAACAACCCGCCGGCCGTCCCGAACCCGCTGCCGCCCGTCCTGCCGGCGAGCCCGGCCAGCGGCCGCCGCGCGGGCCCCGCGAGGCGCGCCCGCCGCGGCCAGCCAACCCGCTGCCGCCGATCGCCTTCCCCGAGGCCCTGCCGGTCTCGGCCCGCCGCGACGAGATCGCCGCGACGCTGCTGGCCAACCAGGTGGTGATCGTGTCGGGCGAGACCGGCTCGGGCAAGACCACGCAGCTCCCCAAGATCTGCCTGTCGATCGGGCGTGGCCCGGGTCGCGAGGGCGGGGGACTGATCGGCCACACGCAACCGCGGCGTATCGCTGCCACCTCGACGGCCAAGCGCATCGCGCAGGAACTCGGCACGCCGCTGGGCGAGCATGTGGGCTACCAGGTGCGTTTCAACGACACCATGTCATCGGGCGCGTCGGTCAAGCTGATGACCGACGGCATTTTGCTGGCCGAAACCCAGAACGACCCGCTGCTGCGCGCGTACGACACCCTCATCATCGACGAGGCGCACGAGCGCAGCCTGAACATCGACTTCCTGATTGGCTATTTGCGCCAGATCCTGCCGAAGCGGCCGGACCTGAAGGTGATCATCACCTCGGCGACGATCGATGCGCAGCGCTTTGCCCAGCATTTCGCGTCGAACGGCAAGCCGGCGCCGGTGATCGAGGTCAGCGGCCGCCTCTACCCGGTGGAAGTGCGCTACCGCCCGATCACCGAGGACGTGCCCCCCGGTGGCGCGCCGCGCAATGCTCAGGCCCGCGAGCGCGACCTCTACGATGGCATCGTCGATGCCGTCGACGAACTGTGCCGCGTGGGCCCCGGTGACGTGCTGGTATTTCTGCCCGGCGAGCGCGAGATCCGCGAAGCCGCCGAGGCGCTGCGCAAGCACCATCCGCCGCATACCGAGATCCTGCCGCTGTTCGCGCGGCTGTCGGTGCAGGAGCAGGAGCGGGTGTTCAAGCCGTCGAACGCGCGTCGCATCGTGCTGGCGACCAACGTTGCCGAAACCTCGCTGACGGTGCCGGGCATCCGCTACGTGGTCGATACCGGGCTGGCGCGCGTCAAGCGCTACTCCTACCGCAACAAGGTCGAGCAACTGCAGGTCGAGGCGATCTCGCAGGCTGCCGCCAACCAGCGCGCCGGCCGTTGCGGCCGCGTGGCGAACGGCGTGTGCGTCCGGCTGTATGAAGAGACCGATTTCGCCGGCCGGCCGCGCTTCACCGACCCCGAGATCCTGCGCTCGTCGCTGGCCGCGGTGATCCTGCGCATGAAGGCGCTGCGGCTGACCGATATCGAGGCCTTCCCGTTTATCGAGCCGCCGCTGGGCCGCGCCGTCGCCGACGGCTACCAGCTCTTGCAGGAACTGGGCGCGGTCGACGACGCCAACCAGCTCACCGGCACCGGCCGCCAACTGGCCAAGCTGCCGCTGGACCCGCGCGTGGCGCGCATGATCCTGGCCGCGCGCGAGCACCATTGCCTGCGCGAGGTGCTGGTCATCGCCAGCGCGCTGTCGGTACAGGACCCGCGCGACCGCCCGCAGGAAGCGCAGGAAGCCGCCGACCAGGCGCATCGCAAGTTCATGGACGAGAAGTCCGAGTTCCTGGGCTGGGTCAGGCTGTGGAAGTGGTTCGAGGACGCGGTCGCGCACAAGAAGTCCAATCGCCAGCTGCAGGATCAGTGCCGGGCTAACTTCCTGTCGCACCTGCGCCTGCGCGAGTGGCGCGATGTCCATTCGCAGTTGCTGACCACGGTCACGGAGCAAGGCTGGCGGCTGAACGACAGCGAGCCCACCTACGAGCAGGTCCACAAGGCCCTGCTGACGGGTTTGCTCGGCAACGTCGGCTGCCGCATCGAGGACGGCGACGGCAAGGGCCGCGAATACCTGGGCGCGCGCGGCATCAAGTTCCACCTGTGGCCGGGCTCGCTGATCGCGCGCAAGGTCGGCCGCTGGATCGTGGCCGCCGAGCTGGTCGAGACCAGCCGGCTGTTCGCACGCACGCTCGCGCGCATCGAGCCCGAGTGGCTCGAGCAGATCGGCGGCCACCTGCTCAAGGTGAGCTGGAGCGACCCGCACTGGGAAAAGAAGGCCGGCCAGGTGCTGGCGCTGGAACGCGCCACGCTGTACGGCCTGGTGGTCTACCAGCATCGCCGCGTCCACTACGGGCCGATGAACCCGAAGGAAGCGCGCGAGCTCTTTATCCGCCGCGCGCTGGTCGAGGGCGAGTTCGACACGCGCCTGCCGTTCTACGCCCACAACCAGCGTCTGGTGCGCGAGATCGAGAACCTGGAGCACAAGTCGCGCCGCCAGGATGTGCTGGTCGACGACGAGCTGATCTACGCCTTCTACGATCGCGCGATCCCGGCGGATATCAACCAGCAGACGACCTTCGAGCAGTGGTACCAGGCCGAGAGCGGCAGAGACCGCAAGCTGCTCTACCTGAACCGCGACGAGCTGATGCGGCACGAGGCGGCCGGCATCACCACCGACCTGTTCCCCAAGACCATGAGCGTGGCCGGGGTCGACATGGGCCTGACTTACCACTTCGAGCCAGGCAGCCACCGCGACGGCGTGACGCTGACCGTGCCGCTGTACGCGCTCAACCAGGTGCGACAGGAGCGGGCCGACTGGCTGGTGCCGGGCATGATCAAGGAGAAGGTCCACCTGCTGCTCAAGTCGCTGCCGCAGAAGCTGCGCCGCCACTGCGTGCCGCTGCCGGAGTACGCAGCGGGGTTTGTTGCGCGCCAGCCGCTCGGAGAGGGCGAGTTGCTCGACGTGCTGATTGCCGATGTCCGCGAACAGACCGGCACTATGGTCAAGCGCGCCGACTTCAAGCTCGAAACGCTGCCCGCGCACCATTCGATGAACTTCAAGGTGATCGACGAGCACGGCCGCCAGCTCGATATGGGCCGCAACCTGGCCCAGCTCCGTGCCGAGCTGGGCGGGCAGGCACAGCAGTCGTTCCAGCGGGTCGCGGCGCAAGCCGCGGCACAGGCCGCCACCCAGTCTCCGGAACAGGCGGCGCCGCTGGCCGCGGCCGAGCCTGGCAAGTACGAGAACCTGACCGGCTGGAGCTTCGGCGAACTGCCCGAGCTGCTGGAGATCCGCAAGGGCAGCCAGACCCTGTTCGGCTACCCGGCGCTGGTCGACCGCGGCACGCACTGCGACGTGGAAGTCTTCGACGATCCGCAGGAAGCGGCACGCATCCACTACCTGGGACTGCGCCGGCTGTTCGCGCTGCAGCTGCGCGATCAGGTCAAGTTCATCGAGAAGAACATCCCGGGCCTGCAGCAGATGGCGATGCAGTACATGACGCTGGGCACGCAGGAGATGCTGCGCGACCAGATCGTGATGCTGGCCCTGGAACGCGCTTGCCTGCAGGCGCCGCTGCCGCGCAACGAGGCCGAGTTCAATGCCCGCAAGGACGAAGGGCGCACCCGGCTGTCGCTGCTGGCGCAGGAAATCGCGCGGCTGGTAGGCGCCATCCTTGCCGAATACGCCAGCCTGCCGCGCAAGCTGCTGCAGGCCAAGCCGTTCCCCGCGGCCTACGCCGATATGGAAAGCCAGCTCGGCCGGCTGATGGGCAAGCGCTTTATCGACGAGAATCTGTACAGCCAGTTGGTCCATTTCCCGCGCTACCTGAAGGGCATCGCCATGCGCGTGGACAAGCTCAAGGGCGACCCGGGGCGTGACAGCCAGCGCATGCAGGAGATGGCGCCGCTGGTGCAGCAGTGGCTGCGGGCGGAAAAACAGCTCCGCACCCAGGGCCGGGGCGGCGAGGACGCGCGGCTGGAGGAATTCCGCTGGATGCTGGAGGAGTTGCGCATCGCGCTGTTCGCCCAGGAGCTGCGCACGCCGGTGCCGATGTCGGTCAAGCGGCTGCAGAAAGTGTGGGAATCGATGCAGCGTTGACGGGTAAGGCGCCGGTGCCGGCCGCCGTTGGTCGTGCCGGCGCAACAATCTGCTGATTCTTGTCCGTCGTCAGTCGCGACGTCAGCGGATTGCCGCGCCCAAACGTTAGAATCGCCGGTTCGGTATTCTTTTTAGCGGGTCTTATGTTCGCATTGCGTCGTGTTGTGGCTGGTGGATTGACGGTGGGCGCCCTGGCGCTGGGCCTGCTGGCCGCACCGGCATCGGCGGAAGTAGTGGTGATCCTGAATTCGGGTGATGCAACGGTCACGCTGATCGACAAGGATTCGCAGAAGGTGCTGGAGACATATCCGATTGGCAAGGAACCGCACCACCTGATCGCCACGCCGGACGACAAGTCGCTGATCGTGGCCAATGCGGTCGGCAACGACCTGGTGTTCCTGGATCCCGTCAGCGGCAAGGTCCAGCAGCGCGTGCCGAATGTCGACGACCCGTACCAGATCGGCTTTTCGCCGGACCAGAAGTGGTTCGTCGCCACCGGCAACCGGCTCGACCGGGTCGACCTGTATCGCTGGGACGGCAAGGCGCTGAAGCTGGCCAAGCAGTTCCCGCTGGCCAAGACGCCCAGCCATATCGCCTTTACCGCCGATAGCCGCATCGCCTTTATCACGCTGCAGGATTCCAACGAGGTGGTCGCCATCGACCTGGTCACGCAGAACGTGATGTGGCGCATGGAGACCGGCTCGGCGCCGGCGGGCATCTGGGTCACGCCGGACCAGAAATACCTGCTGGTCGGCATGACCGGCGCCGACTATGTGGCCGTGATCGACTGGCGCACCCGCACCGTCGTCAAGCAGATCCAGACCGGCAAGGGCGCGCACAACTTCCGCGCCGTGGGCGACAAGCGCCACCTGTTCCTCAGCAACCGCGTGACCGGCAGCATCAGCATCATCGACCAGCAGACGCTGACCAAGATAGGCGATATCACCGGCCTGCCGCCGGGCCCGGACGACATGGAACTGACCGCCGACGGCAAGACGCTGTGGGTCACCTTCCGCTGGGCGCGCTCGGTCGGCCTGATCGATGTGGCAAATCGCAAGCTGGTCAAGACCGTGCGCGTCGGGCGCTCGCCGCACGGCATCTATTTCCGCACGCGCGCGCCGCTGTATTGAACGAGGCAGGGCAGGGACCATGCGCGACACCAAGGCTTCGCGATCCGGGCGTCTCAGGAAAATCCTGGCTGCGCTGGCGCTCGCCTGCGCGTTGCCGTCCGCGCTGCACGCGGCCGACGCAGGCCAGCCTGCGGCAAAGTCCTGCCCGGCCGGCACGCTGTACCTGACCTTCGATACCGGCAGCATGAGCCAGGCGCAGCTGATTGCCGACACGCTGCGCCGCCACCATATCCGCGCGACCTTCTTCCTGGCCAACGAACCGACGGTGCGACAGGACAGCTCGCTCGATCCGTCCTGGGCGCCGTACTGGAAAGCGCTGGTGGCCGACGGCCACGCTTTCGGCACGCATACTTTCGACCACGTCTACCTGCGCAGCGTGCGCGCTGGCCAGGTGACCATGCGGCCGCAGTTCGGCGCGCAGGCGGGCAAGGACATGGCGATGGACGCCGCCGGCTTTTGCCGCGAGCTGCGCCGCAGCGCCGAGGCCTTCCGCGGCATGACCGGTGCCGACATGGTGCCGCTGTGGCGCGCCCCGGGCGGCCGCACCGCGCCGCAGACGCTGCAGTGGGGCGAGCATTGCGGCTTCCGCCACGTCGGCTGGGCGCCGGCGGGTTTCCTGGGCGATGAGTTGGCCTCGGAGCGCTATCCGAACACGATGCTGCTCGAACGCGCACTGGACAAGCTGCGCGACGGCGACATCACCTTGGCGCACCTGGGCATCTGGTCGCGCAAGGACCCCTGGGCGCCCGGCGTGCTGGAGCCGCTGCTTGCCGGCCTGGAGCGCAAGGGCTTCTGCTTCGCGACGCTGCGCGAGCATCCGGCCTACCGTGACTGGATTGCCCGCCACGCAGCAAGCACGGCCAACGGACAACAGGAGGGCAGGCGGTAATGTGGGAGACGCTCAACGGTTGGATCGGCATGGTCGAAGGCACGCTGTTCCAGGACGTGGTGCTGCCCGTGGTCTACGACCTCGGGTTTGGCCGCTATGCCGAGGAGGCCTTCACCGGCACGGAGTGGCTGCTGGTGGGACTGGTGCAGATCGTCGTGATGGCGCTGATCCTGGGTCCGCTGGAGAAGTGGCGCCCGGTCGAGCCGGTGTCCGACCGCGCCGCGATCCGCACCGACATGTTCTATACGGTGATCCATCGGCTCGGGCTGTTCCGGCTGGCGATGTTCTTCCTGCTGGCGCCGCTGACCGACGCCATTGAAGGCCACGTCCGGCTGCTGGGCTGGCACCGCATCAACGTCGAGGACTGGTGGCCGGGCGTGACCTCGGTGCCACTGGTCAGCTTCTTCGTCTACCTGCTGCTGTTCGACCTGCTCGACTACTGGTACCACCGCCTGTCGCACACGTTCCGGTGGTGGTGGCAGCTGCACGCCGTGCACCACAGCCAGCGCCAGATGACGCTATGGAGCGACAACCGCAACCACCTGCTCGACGACATGCTGCGCGACTTCGTGTTCGCGCTGGTGGCGCTGGGCGTCGGCGTGGAGCCGTCGCAGTACGTGCTGCTGGTGGCGCTGTCGCAACTGCTGCAGAGCCTGCAGCATGCCAACGTGCGGCTGCATTTTGGCGCGCTCGGCGAGCGCCTGCTGATCTCGCCGCGTTTTCACCGCACCCACCACGCGGTAGGTATCGGGCATGAAGCGGACGGCGCCCCGACGCGCCTGGGCGGCTGCAACTTCGGCGTGATCTTCCCGTGGTGGGACATGCTGTTCGGCACCGCGGTCTTCACCGAGACCTACCACCCGACCGGCATCCGCGATCAGCTGCCACCGCCGGTGGGCAAGGGCTACGACTACGGCGCGGGCTTCCTGGCCCACCAGTGGTACGGCATCAAGCGTCTGCTGCGGCTGCGCTGAAGCGGGGCGGTTTTGAGGCAGTCCTCCACCTGCGGCGCCCGATGGCGCGCCGCGGCGGCAAGTGGCGTATGCTAGTGTTCCGGCTCGCCGCCGGTCCGGCACATCTGGACCTCCATACGGACTTCCGCCGCGCCCGGCGCCTTTCCTCCTGTTTGCCATCGATTGCATGAACGATATTTTCCGCTCGTTTGGCCGCGCGCTTGTCAGCCAGCTGCATCCCCGCATGCTGATGCTGACCGTGCTGCCTTTCGTCCTGGCCACGCTGCTGTGGGGCGGCCTGCTCTGGTGGGGCTGGGACCCCATCATGACCGCCACGCGCGGCTTCCTTGAAACCTCCATCCTGACCAGCTGGATCTACAGCGCGCTGGACTGGTTCGGTCTGCAGTCGATGCGGGCCGTGGTCGCGCCGCTGTTTGTCGCTGCGCTGGCGATCCCGCTGGTGATTGCCTCCATGCTGATGTTTATCGGCGTGTTCTCGGTGCCGGCGGTAGTGCGTCATCTCGAGCGCAGCTATCCCGGGCTGGACAAGGCCCATGGCGGCAGCGTGCTCGGCAGCGTGTTCCACTCGCTCGGCAGCACCGTCGTCTTCCTGTTGCTGGTGCTGGTGACGCTGCCGCTGTGGCTGATCCCGCCGTTCTTCGCGCTGATCCCGCCGGTGCTGTGGGGCTGGCTGACCTACCGCGTGATGACCTATGACGCGCTCGCCGACCATGCCAGCGCCGAAGAGCGCAAGACGCTGGTGCGCCGCCACCGCACGCCGCTGCTGGTGATCGGTGTGGCGGTGGGGCTGCTGGGCTCGGCGCCGACGCTGCTGTGGGTGTCGTCGGCGGCGGTGATCTTCCTGTTCCCGTTCGTGCTAACTGGCACGCTGTGGCTCTACGTGCTGATCTTTATTTTCTCGGCGCTGTGGTTCGGCCACTTCTGCCTGCGCGCGCTGGCGCAACTGCGGGCCGAGCGTGCCGCGACGTTGGCCGAGCAGTCGGCCCCGCAGCCGGCCGGCCCGTCGCCCGACGGCGATGTGATCGACCTGGCGCCGTCGGACGTGCGCCGCATCGAAAATTCCTGAAGCGAGGGCAATATGGGTTTTGGCCTGATCGTCATTGGCGACGAGATTCTGTCGGGGCGGCGCGAAGACAAGCACATGCGCCGCACCATCGAACTGCTGGGCGCGCGCGGCCTGGCGCTGGACTGGGCGGAGTATGTCGGCGACGACCGCGCCCGCATCACCGCCACGCTGGGGCGCACGTTCGCCGGCTCTGACGTGGTCTTCTGTACCGGCGGCATCGGCGCCACGCCGGATGACCACACCCGCCAGTGCGCCGCTGCCGCGCTGGGCGTGCCGCTGGCGCTGCATCCCGAGGCGCGCGAGCAGATCGCGTTGCGCATCGCCGAGACTGCCAACGGCGACCCGATCAAGGCCGACCTGAACCTGCCGGAGAACCAGCACCGCTTCAAGATGGGCGAGTTTCCCGAGGGCGCGCGCATCATCCCCAACAGCTACAACCGCATCCCCGGCTTCTCGGTGGCGCATCACCACTTCATGCCGGGCTTTCCGGTGATGGCGTGGCCGATGATGGAGTGGGTGCTGGACCACGAGTATGCGCACCTGTTCCACCAGGTACAGCAGCAGGAGCGCGCCTTCTATGTGTTCGAGGCGCCCGAGTCCACGCTGACGCCGCTGATGGAGAAGGTCGAGGCGGCGCATCCCGGCGTGCGCGTGTTCAGCCTGCCGTCGGTGGGCGACGTGCAGCGTGGCGACCGCTTCGCGCGCCGGCATATCGACCTGGGCGTCAAGGGTCCGGCCGAGCTGGTCGCGCCGGCCTATGCAATGCTGCTCGAGGGTGTGCAGGCGATGGGTTTCGAGACGGTGGAGCAACCGGCGCGGGAATCCGCGCAGGCATAGGCGCAGGCCTGAGCACGGCGCGCTGCGGAGCAAAAACAAAGGGGCAGCCCAGGCTGCCCCTTTGTTCAATCACGCCGCGGCGGCGCTCAGGCGCCGTGCCACGGCAGGCCGCGCACGCACCAACCCTCGACGGTCTTGCGGTGGTGCTGCGCATCGCGGTTGCCCTCGAAGCCCTCCAGCACGTCCATGGCGAAGTGGTAGCCGGCTTCGGTGGCCACGCGCGCGGCGTGCTTGGAACGCGCGGCGCTGCGGCACAGGAACAGCACCGGCACATCGGCCGGCACGCGTGCTTTCAGTTCGTCGAGGAAGCGGCCGTTCTGCGCGCCACCCGGATAGGTCATCCACTCGACGTGCGCAAACTGCGCGTCGGGCACGTCGACGCCGCCCACCCAGTCCAGTTCGGCCTGGGTGCGCACGTCGACCAGCACGGCGGAAGGGTCGTTCTGCAGCAGCGCATAGGCTTCCTGCGGCGACAGCGCGCCGAAATACGGGAGCTGGTTTTGTTGCTGGCGCTGGCTGGCAGCCTGGAGGAGATCGTCTCGGGTGGTCATCTGCGTGACAAATTTCAGGGATGGAATAGGGGCAAACCGGGGCGGACGGAAGGACCGCAGCACACTATTCTATAGCGCTACGACCGCCCGGCGACTGATTGCTCGCGGGAGCGCGCCACCGGCGGGCAGGCTTCGACCGATTTTGGTGCATACGCACTGATTCGGTGCGACAACTTGCTGATTGCACCATTATGGTGTTTTATAGGGAGGCACCACACATTTTCGCGTGTTATTGGTGCGCCACCCGGCAAGGAGTCGTTCTCGCTCCACGTCACTCGCCAACCCCGACACGGTGCGCGGTTCGCCGGAATTGCACATTTTTCGGGCTGGGCGTAGCAGAGGGGCGTTTGCTTGGCATGCTTTCTGCTAACATTCCTCGTCCTTTCGTGGCTGGTCGGATCGGCGCGGCAACTATGCAGCGGCGCCGGTGGCGACAGGCCCAAGAATTGGCTTTCTCAGACTTCCGCCGAATATCCAGGAGATTGGCATGGCCCACAGCGTTGCAGACGTGATGAAGCTGGTGAAGGAAAACGACGTCAAGTTCGTCGATTTCCGTTTCACCGATACCAAAGGCAAGGAGCAACACGTGTCCGTGCCCGTGTCGCACTTCGATGAAGACAAGTTCGAAAGCGGCCACGCCTTCGACGGTTCGTCGATCGCCGGCTGGAAGGGTATCGAAGCTTCGGACATGCTGCTGATGCCGGATCCGAATACCGCCAACGTCGATCCGTTCTACGAAGAACCGACGCTGGTGCTGACTTGCGACGTAGTCGAGCCGTCGGACGGCAAGGGCTATGACCGCGACCCGCGCTCGATCGCCAAGCGCGCCGAAGCCTACCTGAAGAGCACCGGCCTGGGCGACACCGCCTACTTCGGCCCGGAACCCGAATTCTTCATCTTCGACGGCGTGACCTGGAACGTCGACATGCAGGGCAGCTTCGTGAAGATCCACTCCGAAGAAGCCCCGTGGTCGTCGGGCAAGGAATTCGAGCACGGCAACACCGGCCACCGTCCCGGCAAGAAGGGCGGCTACTTCCCGGTGGCCCCGATCGACACCTTCCAGGACATGCGTTCGGAAATGTGCCTGATCCTGGAATCGCTGGGCATCCCCGTTGAAGTCCACCACCACGAAGTGGCTGGCCAGGGCCAGAACGAAATCGGCACCAAGTTCAGCACGCTGGTGCAGCGCGCCGACTGGACCCAGCTGCAGAAGTACGTGATCCAGAACGTCGCCCACACCTACGGCAAGACCGCCACCTTCATGCCGAAGCCTGTCGTCGGCGACAACGGCTCGGGCATGCACGTGCACCAGTCCGTGTGGAAGGACGGCCAGAACCTGTTCGCTGGCAACGGCTACGCCGGCCTGTCGGAATTCGCGCTGTACTACATCGGCGGTATCATCAAGCACGCCCGCGCGCTGAACGCCATCACCAACCCGGGCACGAACTCTTACAAGCGCCTGGTGCCGGGCTTCGAGGCTCCGGTGAAGCTGGCTTACTCGGCCCGCAACCGTTCGGCTTCGATCCGCATTCCGTATGTGGCCAACCCGAAGGGCCGCCGTATCGAGACCCGCTTCCCGGATCCGCTGATGAACCCGTACCTCGGCTTCTCGGCGCTGCTGATGGCCGGCCTGGACGGGGTGATGAACAAGATCCACCCGGGCGAAGCAGCCGACAAGAACCTGTATGACCTGCCGCCGGAAGAGGATGCAAAGATCCCGACCGTCTGCTCGAGCCTGGACCAGTCGCTGGAGTACCTGGACAACGACCGCGAGTTCCTGACCCGCGGCGGCGTGTTCTCGAACTCGATGATCGATGCCTACATCGAACTGAAGATGGAAGAAGTCACGCGTTTCCGCATGACCACGCACCCGATCGAGTTCGAGATGTACTACTCGCTGTAAGCGGCCCTTGCCCGGGAATGACGCAGGTTGTGACCGGGCAACAGTTGCACCAGAAAGGGGCGGCTTCGGCTGTCCCTTTTTGCTTTGCTCGCTAGAATGGGGAATCCGATCCTATCCCGATCCCACCCCCCTGTTCAAACCTCAAGCCATGTCCATGGACGCCACTTCGCGCACGACCTGCCGGGCCACGTCATTGCACCAAATTCGTATCGGAATTCCTGTTCTGGTGAGTGCCGTGGCGCTGGCGCTGGGCACCTGGGCGGGGCAGCCACGTGCGCAGTCCTCCGATGTCTATGTCTGCACCGGGCCCAACGGCGTGCCGGAGTACCGAAACGGCAATGCCGGCAAGGGCTGCAAGAAGCTGAACCTGCCCGAGGTGGTGACCGTGCCGGGTGGGCGCGTGGCGGCGCCGTCCAAGAGCGCTGCCGGCACCAGCAACACCAGCTTTCCGCGCGTGGACAGTGCCACGCAGAAAAGCCGCGACAGCGAGCGCCGCGCGGTGCTCACGCAGGAGCTGCAGGCCGAAGAGGCCAAGCTCCAGGGGCTGCGTGCCGAATACAACAACGGCCAGCCGGAGCGCCAGGGCAACGAGCGCAACTATCAGAAATACCTCGATCGCACAGCGGCGCTGCGCGACGACATCGCGCGCAGCGAGGCCAATGCGGCGTCGCTGCGGCGCGAGCTTGGCAACCTGAAGGACTAGTCTTATGCGTCGTCTGATTCGCGGTGTGTCGCGCAAGGTCAGCGGTGCCGACGGCGCCCGTGGCGATACGCCGGCACCGGACCTGGCCCAGCCCGAGGCCAGTGCCCAGGTGCTGAGCATGGGGGCAGTGGCCTACCATGCCGGCCTCGACGTGGTGGCCAACCCGGTGCTGCTGGTACGGCAGCCGGGGCTGCAGGTGGTCTACGCGAATCCGGCCGCCGAGGCGACCTTCGGCGTGTCGCGCAAAGGCATGGTCGAGCTGAAGCTGCCCGACCTGTTTGGCCGCTCCGACGAGCTGCAAAGCATGCTCGATACCGTGGTCACGCGGCAGTTCGACGTGCGCCGGCAGGACCTGGTCCTGCATCCGCCGCTGCAGGAGCCGCTCCACGTGCACGTGGTGATCGCCGCGCTGGAAACGGTCGGCGACACCGTGGTGGTGGAGATCCTGCCCAACGAACAGAAGGTGCGCAGCGACCGCGAAGAGCGCATCCTCGACCTCACCGCCGCCAACAAAGAACTGATCCGCAACCTGGCCCACGAGATCAAGAACCCGCTCGGCGGCATCCGCGGCGCGGCGCAGCTGCTGGAGTTCGAGCTGCCCGAGCGCTCGCTGCGCGAGTACACGCAGGTCATCATCAAGGAATCGGACCGGCTGCAGACGCTGGTGGACCGGCTGCTCGAGCCGCACCGGCATCCGCATATCGTGTCGAGCCTGAATATCCATGAGGTGCTCGAGCGCGTGCGCTCGGTGGTGTTGGCGGAGTTCCCGAACGGGCTGGACATTGTGCGCGACTACGACGCCAGCCTGCCCGAGCTGCAGGGCGACATGGAGCAGCTGATCCAGGCGGTGCTTAACATCGTGCACAACGCCGCGCAGGCGCTGGCCGACCACATCGCGCGCGGTGATGCGCAGATCGTGCTGCGCACGCGCGTCGCACGCCAGGTCACGATTGCGAAGCGGCTGTTCAAGCTGGCATTGGACTTGCATGTCATCGACAACGGCCCGGGAATCCCCGAAGACATTCGCGAACGCATTTTCTATCCACTGGTATCGGGTAGGGATGGCGGCAGCGGTCTCGGTCTCACACTCGCTCAAACCTTCGTGCAGCAGCACGAGGGCTTGATCGAATGCGAGAGCAGGCCGGGCTGTACCGACTTCCGCATACTGCTGCCGCTGCACTAGCTCGTTGCACCAGCCGCTTCGCTGGCGTCCGCGAGTGATCGTGTACCCGCCGTGGGCGGGCATGCGGAAGACCAAATGACACCGAGCAGACAAGCGACGCACATGAAGCCGATCTGGATAGTCGACGACGATCAATCAATCCGCTGGGTCCTGGAAAAGGCCCTTGCCCGTGAAAGCCTGCTCTCGCGCAGCTTCACCAATGTGCGGGACGTGCTGGCCGCGCTGGAGGAAGACCAGCCGCAGGTGCTGATCTCCGATATCCGCATGCCGGGCGGCTCCGGCCTGGACCTGCTGCAGGCCCTCAAGGCGCGGCATCCGGGACTGCCGGTCATCGTGATGACCGCCTACTCGGACCTGGACAGCGCCGTGGCCGCGTTCCAGGGCGGCGCCTTCGAATACCTGGCCAAGCCCTTCGATGTCGACAAGGCCGTCGAACTGATCCGCCGCGCGCTGGAGGAAAGCCTGCGCGAGGAAGAGCTGGACGACCGCCTGGTCGACGCGCCCGAGATCCTCGGCCAGGCGCCGGCCATGCAGGACGTGTTCCGCGCGATCGGGCGCCTGTCGCAGTCCAACGTGACGGTGATGATCACCGGCGAGTCTGGCACCGGCAAGGAACTGGTTGCGCGCGCGCTGCACAAGCACAGCCCGCGCGCCAACGGGCCTTTTATCGCGCTCAATACCGCGGCCATCCCCAAGGACCTGCTGGAATCGGAACTGTTCGGCCATGAGCGGGGCGCGTTCACCGGCGCGCAGACCATGCGGCGCGGCCGCTTCGAGCAGGCCGAGGGCGGCACGCTGTTCCTCGATGAAATCGGCGACATGCCGTTCGACCTGCAGACGCGCCTGCTGCGCGTGCTGTCCGACGGCAACTTCTATCGCGTCGGCGGCCACAACCCGCTGCGCGCCAATGTCCGCGTCATTGCTGCAACGCACCAGAACCTGGAGCTGCGCGTCAAGGAAGGGCTGTTCCGCGAGGACTTGTTCCACCGCCTGAACGTGATCCGGCTGCGCCTGCCGCCGCTGCGCGAACGCCCGGAAGACATCACGCTGCTGGCCCGTCATTTCCTGCAGAAGAGTGCCAAGGAACTGGGCGTCGAACCCAAGCGCATGTCCGACGAGGCGCTGGCCTACGTCAGCACGCTGCCGTTCCCCGGCAACGTGCGCCAGCTTGAGAACCTGTGCAACTGGCTGACCGTGATGGCGCCGGCGCAGACCATCGAGGTCAAGGACCTGCCGCGAGAGATGCTGGAAGCGGGGACGTCGGAGCCCATCAATGCGCCGCGGCCGGAGCGTGCTGCCGAGGTGCGTGCCGCCGAATACGAAGGCGCGCACGAGCTGGCTGACTATGGCGGGTTTGCCGTGCCGGTGGCGGAGGGCGACACCGCCACCGCGGTCCGGCCCGCGCCGGTCGTCACTGTCGCGCCGGTTTCGGCCGCGGCCGGTTGGGAAAGCCTGCTGGCCGGCGAGGCCCGCGCGATGCTGGAGTCCGGCCAGCCGGAGGTCATGGACGCGCTGACGCGACGCTTCGAGAAGGCGGTGCTGGAAGCCGCGCTGGGCGTCACGCGCGGCCGCCGCGTCGAGGCTGCGACCCGGCTCGGGATCGGCCGCAACACCATCACTCGCAAGCTGCAGGAACTGGGCTTCGACTGAGCGGGCGAACTACTCAGGCTTCTACCAGTGCCCCTTGTGTACTCCCTCTCCCGCTTGCGGGAGTGGGTTGGGGTGAGGGCCGGCGTATCAACGAAGTCATTCGCTGCGGTATGCCAAGTCCTGCCCTCACCCCCGGCCCCTCTCCCGCAAGCGGGAGAGGGGAGCAAACCGGCCATTCTTCTTTGGCGCGCTCGCTTCAGCCACGCGCCTCGACCAGCCGCTGCGCCATCTCGGCAAAGCCCTCACCGCCCGCAGCAGCCGTGATATAAGCCGGCGGCACCGGCAGCTGCGGCAGGATCTCCCGCACATTGGCCACCCCGACCGACAGCGGAAAATGCGCGAACATGCTCGCATCGTTGGCCGAATCGCCGATGAACAGCCATTCGTCGTGGCGTGCGTCCAGGTCTTCGCCAAGCAGCTCGGCCACACACAGCTTGCTCATCGATAGCTTGTCGTGCCGGCCGAACCAACCATTGACGTGGATCGAACTGACGGTGGCGGTCATGCCGGCTTCGCGCATGATTTCGGCAATGCGCGCCACGGCGTCCTCAGGCAGCGGCTTGACGTCTTCCGCATGATCGATCGCCAGGTCGGCAGCATGCCAGGCCTGGTCTGAAGCCAGCGCGCAGCCTGGCACCTCGCGCAGGATCCGCTCGCCCAGCGCATGGATTCGCTCCAGGTTGCGCGCGCGGGTCTCGGCATCGTCGAGGAAACGGGTTTGCAACCGGCCGTTGTGCAGGTGCGAATAGAAGGCCCCGTTTTCGCCGACGATCGCGTCGACCGGCCACAGCCGGGTCAGGATTTCCGCCCAGGCGATGCAGCGCCCAGTGACCGGGATCACATGCAGGCCGGCCCGGCGCAGCCCGTCGAGCGCCAGGTAGGTGGAGGCGGGCAGGCGCCCGTCGGTGGTCAGCGTGCCGTCGATATCGGTCAGCACGCCGCGCACGCGCTGCAGCACGGAATTAGAGAGCTTGTTCAGGGATTGCATGGCGGGCCATTGTAACTGCGCTCCCGCAGTCTTCGTCTGTTATTGCACTGCAAAATGCCGTGTACTGGTGAAGTTGCTGATTTGCTTGCGCAGGTGCGACAGGCGTAACATGCCGCTGTCATAAAAGAATCACATAGTGTCGGGATTTTCGACCGACCACCAGACAACACCAGGAGCCACTGATGTCCTTTTCCCGTACCGTGCTCAAACTTGCAGCGCTGGCCGCCCTGACCGGGGCCGGCAGCGCTCACGCCGCCGTTGAAATCCAGTGGTGGCACGCCATGCAGGGCGCGCTGAACGACAAGGTGAACGAAATCGCCAACAAGTTCAACGCCAGCCAGTCCGACTACAAGGTCGTGCCGGTCAACAAGGGCAACTACGACGAGACCATGGCCGCGGGCATCGCCGCCTTCCGCGCCGGCGGCGCACCGGCCATCCTGCAGGTGTTCGAGGTCGGCACCGCCACCATGATGAGCGCCAAGGGCGCGATCAAGCCGGTCTCGGCGGTGATGAAGGACGCCGGCGAGAAGTTCGACCAGAAGGCCTACATCCCGGCGGTGGCGGGCTACTACACCTCGTCCAAGGGCGAGATGCTGTCGTTCCCGTTCAACAGCTCGACCACGGTGTTCTACTACAACAAGGACGCCTTCAAGAAGGCCGGCCTGGATCCGGAAAAGCCGCCCAAGACCTGGCCGGAAGTGATGCAGTACTCGGCCAAGCTCAAGGCCTCGGGCACCAACTGCGCATACACCACCGACTGGCAGGGCTGGGTCCACCTGGAGAGCTTCTCGGCGTGGCACAACACGCTGTACGCGACCAAGAACAACGGCTTCGGCGGCACCGATACGCGCCTGGTGTTCAACAGCCCGCTGCACGTCAAGCACATCACCAACCTGCAGGACATGGTGAAGAAGGGCTACTTCAGCTACGGCGGCCGCAAGGCGGAATCGCAGGCCAAGTTCTATAACGGCGAATGCGCGATGTTCACGGGTTCGTCGGCATCGCTGGCCAATATTCGCAAGAACGCCAAGTTCGCCTTCGCGGTGGCGCAGCTGCCGTACTACCCGGAGGTGCAGGGCGCGCCGCAGAACACCATCATCGGTGGCGCTTCGCTGTGGGTGATGGGCGGCAAGAAGCCGGACGAGTACAAGGGCGTGGCCAAGTTCTTCAATTTCCTGTCGCGCCCCGAGATCCAGTCTGACTGGCACCAGGCCACCGGCTACCTGCCGGTGACGATGGCCGCCTACGAGATGACCAAGAAGTCGGGCTACTACGACAAGAACCCGGGTGCCGACGTGTCGGTGCAGCAAATGGTGGTCAAGACCACCGACAAGTCGCGCGGCGTGCGCCTGGGCAACATGGTGCAGATCCGTACCGTCGTGGACGAAGAGCTGGAAGCCGTCTGGGCCGGCAAGAAGGAGCCCAAGGCAGCGCTGGACTCGGCCGTTGCCCGCGGCAACGACCTGCTTGAACGCTTCCAGAAGACCGCGCGCGAATAACGCCGGGTCTATTGTCATCAAGCTGATGTGACAGGCGGGCGGCGGCGAAACCTCCGCCCGCTTGCATTGTGGCCGTCTCCATCGGGCTGGCCGCAGCTCCGTACCTAGTCCGATGCCGCAACCCGCGGCATCCGTCGGAATCCGTTTATGGAAAAACGCGTTGTTTTCCGCTCGCCGTGGCTGCCGTATCTGCTGGTCTTGCCGCAGATCGCCATTACGCTGATCTTCTTCTTCCTGCCCGCCGGGCAGGCGCTGTACCAGTCGATGCTGCAGCAGGATGCCTTCGGCATCAACCTGGAGTTCGTCGGCCTCGACAACTTCCGCATGCTGTGGAACGACCCGCTGTACGTGGAGTCGTTCCAGACCACGGCGATCTTCGCCATCGGCGTCACGGTAGTGGGGCTGTCCACCGCGCTGGCGCTGGCCTACTTTGCCGACCGCGTGATCCGCGCGGCGGTGGGCTACAAGACCCTGCTGATCTGGCCGTACGCGGTCGCGCCGGCGGTGGCGGGCGTGCTGTGGATGTTCATGTTCAACCCGACGCTGGGGGTGGTGTCCTTCGTGCTGCGCAAGATGGGTGTCGAGTGGAACTTCCTGCTCAACGGCAACCAGGCCCTGCTGCTGGTGGTGCTGGCCGCGGCCTGGAAGCAGATCAGCTACAACTTCCTGTTTTTTTTGGCCGGGCTGCAGAGCATCCCGCGCGCGCTGATCGAGGCCGCCGCCATCGACGGTGCCGGCCCGTGGCGCCGCTTCTGGTCGATCATCTTCCCGCTGCTGTCGCCGACCACGTTCTTCCTGATGGTGATCAACGTGGTCTACGCGTTCTTTGACACCTTCGCGATCATCGACGCGGTCACGCACGGCGGCCCCTTCAATTCGACCAACACGCTGGTGTACAAGGTCTTCCATGACGGCTTCCGCGGCATGGATATCGGTGGCTCGGCCGCGCAGTCGGTGGTGCTGATGGTGATCGTGATCGCGCTGACCGTGGTGCAGTTCCGCTACGTGGAACGCAAGGTCCAGTACTAACGGAGACAGCCATGGTAGAACGTCGTCCCTTACTCGATTTCCTGACCCACGCGGTGCTGATCCTCGGCATCGTGGTGGTGGTGTTTCCGGTGTACCTGACCTTTGTGGCGTCGACGCTGACCGCCGAAGAGGTGCTGGATGCGCCGATGACACTGATCCCCGGCAGCCACCTGATCGAGAACTATCGCACCGTGCTGTTCCAGGGCGTGGGCGAGGCCGCTTCGCCGGTCTCGACCATGATGAAGAACAGCCTGATCATGGCGCTGGGCATCGCGCTCGGGAAGATCGCGATCTCGATCATCTCGGCCTTCGCCATCGTCTATTTCAAGTTCCCGCTGCGCAAGACCTTCTTCTGGCTGATCTTCATCACGCTGATGCTGCCGGTGGAGGTGCGGATCCTACCGACCTACAAGGTGGTATCCGACCTTGGCCTGCTGGACAGCTACTTCGGCCTGACCATCCCGATCATCGCCTCGGCCACCGCCACTTTCCTGTTTCGCCAGTTCTTCCTGACGATCCCGGACGAACTGGCCGAGGCCGCGCGCATCGACGGCGCCGGGCCGCTGCGCTTCTTCTGGGACGTGGTGTTGCCGCTGTCGCGCACCAGCATCGCGGCGCTCTTTGTGATCCAGTTTATCTACGGCTGGAACCAGTACCTTTGGCCGCTCCTGATCACCACGCAGAAGTCGATGACGCCGGTGGTGGTGGGCGTGACGCAGATGATCTCGCGCTCGGGCGATGCCGCCACCGACTGGAACCTGGTGATGGCCACCGTGATGCTGGCGATGATCCCGCCGGCAGTGGTGGTGGTGCTGATGCAGAAGTGGTTCGTCAAGGGCCTGGTCGAAACGGAAAAATAAGGCGATGCGACATGGCGTCTGAGGACGCCGGTCGCCCGCAGGAAAACAGCAATGGCAAATCTGTCGCTTCGCAACGTTCAGAAAACCTACGCCGGCAGTGTCCAGGTCGTGCACGGCATCGACATGGAGATCGCCGACGGCGAGTTCATCGTCATCGTCGGCCCCTCGGGCTGCGGCAAGTCCACGCTGCTGCGCATGGTGGCGGGGCTGGAAACCATCACCGACGGCGAGATTTATATCGGCGAGAAGGTCGTCAACGACCTGGAGCCGGCCGAGCGGGACATCGCCATGGTGTTCCAGAACTACGCGCTCTATCCGCATATGAGCGTGTACGACAACATGGCCTACGGCCTGAAGATCCGCGGCATGCCCAAGGCCGAGATCGAGCAGCGCGTGAAGCACGCCGCCGGCATCCTGGAACTGGCGGCGCTGCTGGAGCGCAAGCCGCGCCAGCTCTCCGGCGGGCAGCGCCAGCGCGTGGCCATGGGCCGCGCCATCGTGCGCGAGCCGGCGGTATTCCTGTTCGATGAGCCGCTGTCCAACCTGGACGCCAAGCTGCGCGTTCAGATGCGGCTGGAACTGAAGGAGCTGCACCGGCGCCTGGGTACCACCAGCCTGTATGTGACCCACGACCAGGTCGAGGCGATGACGCTGGCCGACCGCATGATGGTGCTCAACGCCGGCCGCGTGGAGCAGATCGGCACGCCGCTGCAAGTCTATTCGCGCCCGGCCAGCACCTTCGTCGCGGGCTTTATCGGCTCGCCGCCGATGAATCTGATCCCGGTGGTGCGCAACGCCGCAGGCGACAGCAGCGCGCAGATGCGCGTGGTGGCGAAGGAGGGCAGCGATGCGGCCACGGCCACGCTTGGGCACCTGCCGATGGGCCTGCACCTGCCGGAGCAGGCGCTGCTCGGGCTGCGTCCCGAGCACATCGAGCCGTGCGCTGCGCATGAGGCTATTGCCGAGGTCGACGTGCGTGTGGTCGAGGCCCTCGGCGCGGATTCCTTCGCCTATGGCTCGCTCGGCGGCCAGCCGGTGGTGGTGCGGCTGGAAAGCCATGCGCGCGTGCGCGCCGGCGACCGGCTGCCGGTGACGTCATCGGCAGACCACTTGCATTTCTTCGCGCCGGACACCGGCAAGCGCATCGAGGACTGAGATGGCACACGCAGCAGACACCCAGCAAGCGGCGCGGGCCTGGCCGTATCCCCGCTACATCGCCCACCGCGGCGCCGGCAAGCTCGCGCCCGAGAACACGCTGGCCGCGTTCCGCCATGGCGCGGGCTTCGGCTACCGGATGTTCGAGTTCGACGTGAAGCTGTCGGCCGACGGCAAGCCGGTGCTGATGCACGACGCCACGCTCGACCGCACCACCAGCGGCAAGGGCAGGGTGGATGCGCTGACGCTGGGCGAGCTCGCGCAGCTCGACGCCGGCAGCTGGCACAGCGCGGCCTACGCCGGCGAGCCGGTGCCGACGCTGGCGGCCATCGCGCGCTATACGCTGGCCAACGGCTTCATGGTCAATATCGAGATCAAGCCGGTGCCCGGTACCGAGGACCGCACCGGCGCGGCGGTGGCGCTCGATGCGCAATCGCTGTGGGCGGACGCCGCAGTGCCGCCGCTGCTGTCGTCCTTTTCCGAGGAGGCACTGGCCGCCGCCGCGCGTGTGGCGCCTGACCTGCCGCGCGCGCTGCTGCTCGACAAGCTGCCCGCGGACTGGCCCGAGCGGCTGCGCCGGCTGGGCTGCGTGGCGCTGGATGCCAACCACCGCGAACTCGATGCCGGCATCATCGCCGCCGCGCATGCGGCCGGTTATCGGGTGCTCAGCTATACCGTGAACGACCCGACGCGGGCGGCGCAATTGCTTGAATGGGGGCTCGACGGACTGATCACCGACGCGGTGGACCAGATAGAGCCGCGATTCTGATTGTTGTGCGGATGTTACTAAAGCGCCGATGGCGCGGCGAATTGTCGTGCCACAGGGTTTCGCATCGCGAAAAGTCAACATGCCTGCAAAGCAAACATGCTATGCTTACCGCCGTGAAGACTTAGGTCCTTCCCCGCACAACTTGCCCTTTCGGGCCTTGTGAGGACGCCAGCACATCCGGCACCTAATGGTGCCGTTTGCGTAAGCGCCTCAGTTGGGCTCCCAAGAGTTGTTTGCAATCCGCTAACCGGTCAAGCCGTGTCGCGGAAGGTTGAATAACCCGCTGAACTCCGGCATTCCCGGAGAATAGTGAGCGTCCCATGATGCAGCAGTATCAGAGCAATTCGTACCTCTTCGGCGGTAACGCCCCGTATGTCGAAGAACTGTACGAAGCCTACCTCCAGAACCCCGCCTCGGTTCCCGACAACTGGCGTTCGTATTTCGACGCCATGCAGAACGTTCCCGCCGTCGACGGCTCGAACGGTCGGGACGTTGCCCACGCTCCCATCGTTGCCTCGTTCGCCGAGCGCGCCAAGCAAGGCCCCATCAAGACCATCGTTGCCTCGGCCGATTCCGACATGGGCCGCAAGCGCGTCGCTGCCACCCAGCTGATCGCCGCCTACCGCAACATCGGTTCGCACTGGGCCGACCTGGATCCGCTCAAGCGCCAGGAGCGTCCGCCCCTGCCGGATCTGGACCCCGCGTTCTACGGTTTTTCCGAAGCTGACCTCGACATCGTCTTCAATGCCAGCAATACGTACTTTGGCAAGGAGTCGATGAGCCTGCGCGATCTGCTGAACAACCTGCGCGAAACCTACTGCGGCACCATCGGCGCCGAATTCATGTACGTGAGCGACCAGGCGCAGAAGCGCTGGTGGCAGGAGCGCCTGGAAACCACGCGTTCCAAGCCGGTCTTCACGCTGGAAAAGAAGAAGCACATCCTCGACCGCCTGACCGCGGCCGAAGGCCTGGAGCGCTTCCTCCACACCAAGTACGTCGGCCAGAAGCGCTTCTCGCTGGAAGGCGGCGAAAGCTTCATCGCCGCCATGGACGAACTGGTCCAGCACGCCGGCAGCAAGGGCGTGCAGGAAATCGTGATCGGCATGGCCCACCGCGGCCGCCTGAATGTGCTGGTCAACACCCTGGGCAAGATGCCCGCCGACCTGTTCGCCGAATTCGAAGGCAAGCACGTCGACGACCTGCCGGCCGGTGACGTCAAGTACCACAAGGGCTTCTCGAGCGATGTCTCGACCGACGGCGGCCCGGTCCACCTGTCGCTGGCATTCAACCCGTCTCACCTGGAAATCGTCAACCCGGTGGTCGAAGGCTCGGCCAAGGCCCGCCAGGAACGCCGTGGCGAAGTCGGCCACAAGGAAGTGCTGCCGGTGCAGGTGCACGGCGACGCCGCCTTTGCCGGCCAGGGCGTGGTGATGGAGACGCTGAACCTCGCGCAGACCCGCGGCTACGGCACGGGCGGCACGATGCACATCGTCATCAACAACCAGATCGGCTTCACCACCTCCGACCCGCGCGACGCCCGCTCGACGCTGTACTGCACGGACGTGGTCAAGATGATCGAGGCCCCGGTGCTGCACGTGAACGGCGACGATCCCGAAGCGGTGGTGTACGCCATGCAGCTGGCCGTTGATTTCCGCATGGAATTCAACAAGGACGTCGTGGTCGACATCATCTGCTTCCGCAAGCTGGGCCACAACGAGCAGGACACCCCGGCGGTCACGCAGCCGCTGATGTACAAGAAGATCGGCCAGCACCCCGGCACGCGCAAGCTGTACGCCGAAAAGCTGGCGGCGCAGAAGCTGGTCCCGGCCGAGTTCGGCGACGAGAAAGTCAAGGAATACCGCGCCGCGATGGACGCCGGCAAGCACACCGCCGACCCCGTCCTGTCGAACTTCAAGAACAAGTTCGCCGTGGACTGGATGCCGTTCCTGAACCGCAAGTGGACCGACGCCGCCGACACCGCCGTGCCGGTGACCGAACTGAAGCGCCTGGCCGAACGCATCACCACCACGCCTGAGACGCTGAAGCTGCACCCGCTGGTGGAGAAGGTCGTCAGGGACCGCGCAAACATGGGCCGCGGCGACCAGCCGCTGGACTGGGGCATGGGTGAGCACCTGGCCTTCGCTTCGCTGGTGTCGTCGGGCTATCCGGTGCGTATCACCGGCCAGGACGCCGGCCGCGGCACCTTCACCCACCGCCACGCCGTGCTGCACGACCAGGCCCGTGAGCGCTGGGATGCCGGCAGCTACGTGCCGCTGCAGAACGTGTCGGAAAACCAGGCACCGTTCACGGTGATCGACTCGGTGCTGTCCGAAGAGGCCGTGCTCGGCTTCGAATACGGTTACTCGGCCGCCGAACCGAACGCGCTGGTGATCTGGGAAGCCCAGTTCGGCGACTTCGTCAACGGCGCCCAGGTGGTGATCGACCAGTTCATCTCGTCGGGCGAAGTGAAGTGGGGCCGCGCCTCGGGCCTGACCCTGATGCTGCCGCACGGCTACGAAGGACAGGGTCCGGAACACAGCTCGGCCCGTATCGAGCGTTTCCTGCAGCTCTGCGCGGACCACAACATGCAGGTCTGCCAGCCGACCACGCCGGCCCAGATCTTCCACCTGCTGCGCCGCCAGATGATCCGCCTGTTCCGCAAGCCGCTGGTGATCATGACGCCGAAGTCGCTGCTGCGTAACAAGGAAGCCGTGTCGTCGCTGTCGGAGCTGGCCAAGGGCCACTTCGAGACCGTGATCGCCGACCAGGAAGAACTGAACGCGAGCAAGGTCAAGCGCATCATCATGTGCTCGGGCAAGGTCTACTACGACCTGGTCAACACGCGCAAGGAACGCGAGGCCAACGACGCCGCGATCATCCGCCTGGAACAGCTGTACCCGTTCCCGCACAAGGCCGTGGCCGCGGAACTGAAGAAGTATCCGAACGCCACCGAAATCGTGTGGTGCCAGGATGAGCCGCAGAACCAGGGCGCCTGGTTCTTCGTGCAGCACTACATCATGGAAAACATGACGGAAGGCCAGAAGCTCGGTTATGCCGGTCGTCCTGCCTCGGCTTCGCCGGCGGTGGGCTACTACGCAAAGCACAACGAGCAACAGAAGGCGCTGCTGGATGCTGCCTTCGCCAAGCTCAAGGGCTTTGTTCTGACCAAGTAAATCAAGCGGCAGCCACGGCGACGCGCGCAGGTGTTCGCCGTGGCACTGCCAGCATAAAGACAACACGCATAACACGAGGAATTCACAACCATGGCTATTGTTGACGTCAAGGTTCCGCAACTGTCCGAATCGGTCGCCGAAGCGACCATGCTCAACTGGAAGAAGAAGCCTGGCGAAGCCGTCGCCCAGGACGAGATCCTGATCGAAATCGAAACCGACAAGGTCGTGCTGGAAGTGCCGGCCCCGTCGGCTGGTGTGCTCTCGCAGATCGTCAAGAACGACGGCGACACCGTCGTGGCCGATGAGATCATCGCCAAGATCGACACCGAAGCCACCGCTGGCGCCGCCGCACCGGCTGCTGCCGCTCCGGCTCCTGCCGCCGCTGCCCCGGCACCGGCCGCCGCCGCCGCTCCGGCCGCCGCTGGCGGCGTGGCCATGCCGTCGGCTGCCAAGCTGATGGCCGAAGCCGGCCTGTCGGCTGGCCAGGTTGCCGGCACCGGCAAGGACGGCCGCATCACCAAGGGTGATGCGCTGGCCGCCGCCGCCGCTCCGGCCGCCAAGGCTGCCCCGGCTCCGGCCGCGGCCAAGCCGGCACTGCAGCAGGTTTCGGTTCCGGTCGACTTCGCCGCGCTGGGCGACCGCCCGGAAGAGCGCGTGCCGATGAGCCGCCTGCGCGCCCGTATCGCCGAGCGCCTGCTCCAGTCGCAAGCCACCAACGCCATCCTCACCACCTTCAATGAAGTGAACATGAAGCCGGTGATGGACCTGCGCAACAAGTACAAGGACCGCTTCGAGAAGGAACACGGCGTGAAGCTGGGCTTCATGTCGTTCTTCGTCAAGGCCGCGGTGCACGCGCTGAAGAAGTTCCCGCTGATCAACGCCTCGATCGACGGCAACGACATCGTCTACCACGGCTACTTCGACATCGGTATCGCCGTGGGTTCGCCGCGCGGCTTGGTGGTGCCCATCCTGCGCAATGCCGACCAGATGAGCCTGGCCGACATCGAGAAGAAGATCGCCGAGTTCGGCGTCAAGGCCCGTGACGGCAAGCTGTCGCTGGACGAACTGAGCGGCGGTACCTTCTCGATCTCCAACGGTGGCGTGTTCGGCTCGATGCTGTCGACTCCGATCATCAACCCGCCGCAATCGGCCATCCTGGGCGTGCACGCCACCAAGGACCGCCCGGTGGTGGAAGACGGCCAGATCGTGATCCGCCCGATGAACTACCTGGCGATGTCCTACGACCACCGCATCATCGACGGCCGCGAAGCCGTGCTGGGCCTGGTCGCCATGAAGGACGCGCTGGAAGATCCGGCCCGCCTGCTGCTGGACCTGTAATCACCGGTCCCCCCGCGCGCCTGCCGCGCGGGGCGCATCCCGCATCTCCAGTGTTGACGGCGCGCCGGCACATGCTGCCGGCGCCCACAAAGGAAATCCATGAGCAAACAATTCGACGTGCTGGTGATCGGCGCCGGCCCCGGCGGCTATATCGCCGCGATCCGTGCCGGCCAGCTGGGCCTGAACGTGGCCTGCTGCGAAGGCAACGCCTACGACGATCCCAAGAGCGAACCGCGCCTGGGCGGCACCTGCCTGAACGTGGGCTGCATCCCCTCCAAGGCGCTGCTGGCTTCCTCGGAAGAGGTCGAGAACGTCCAGCACCACCTGGGCGACCACGGCATCACCGTGGGCGACGTCAAGGTCGACGTGGCCAAGATGCTCAAGCGCAAGGACGACGTGGTCGGCAAGATGACCAAGGGCATCGAGTTCCTGTTCCGCAAGAACAAGGTGACGCTGCTCAAGGGCTACGGCAAGTTCGTCGGCAAGACCGCCGAGGGCTTCCAGGTCGAGATCGCCGGTGAAGTCGTAACCGCCAAGCAGGTCATCATCGCCACGGGCTCGAAGGCGCGCCACCTGCCGGGCATTCCCGTCGACAACGACCTCATCAGCGATAACGAGGGCGCCCTCAAGTTCCCGTCCGTGCCGAAGAAGCTGGGCGTGATCGGCGCCGGCGTGATCGGCCTGGAGCTGGGCTCGGTGTGGCGCCGCCTGGGTGCCGACGTGACCGTGCTGGAAGCGCTGCCGGCCTTCCTGGGCGCCTGCGATGAAGGCGTGGCCAAGGAAGCGCAGAAGCTGCTGACCAAGCAGGGCCTGAAGTTCAGCCTCGGCGTCAATGTCACCGAAGTCAAGACCGGCAAGAACGGCGTCACCGTCGGCTACACCGACAAGGACGGCGCCGCGCAGACGCTGGAAGTCGATCGCCTGATCGTGTCGGTCGGCCGTGTGCCCAACACCGACAACCTGGGCCTGGAAGCCGTGGGCCTGGGCGTGGACCAGCGCGGTTTCATCGAGGTCGACGACCACTGCGCCACCAAGGTGCCGGGCCTGTGGGCCATCGGCGACGTGGTGCGCGGCCCGATGCTCGCGCACAAGGCCGAGGACGAAGGCGTGGCCGTGGCCGAGCGCATCGCCGGCCAGAAGCCGCACATCGACTACAACTGCATTCCGTGGGTGATCTACACCTTCCCGGAAATCGCATGGGTCGGCAAGACCGAAGCCCAGCTCAAGGCCGAAGGCCGCGAGTTCAAGGCGGGCCAGTTCCCGTTCATGGCCAACGGCCGTGCGCTGGGCATGGGCCATCCGGAAGGCTTCGTCAAGATGCTGGCCGATGCCAAGACCGACGAGATCCTGGGCGTGCATATCGTGGCTGCCAACGCTTCGGACCTGATCGCCGAAGCCGTGGTGGCGATGGAGTTCAAGGCCGCCAGCGAGGATATCGGCCGCGTCTGCCATCCGCACCCGTCGATGTCGGAAGTCATGCGTGAAGCCGCGCTGGCCGTCGACAAGCGTCAGCTTAATATGTAAGGCGCATGCTTCGCATTGCCTGTGTACCGGCGCGCCGCATCCGCGGCGCGCCGTTTTCACTTGCGGGCCGTCCCGCAGGGACCCCTTAGCATGAACGTCACCGAGTACTACGAGAAGGAACTGAAGGAGCGCGGCTACCAGTCCGACGAAGCGCAATTGCGCGCCGTGGCCCGGCTGCAGCAGTGCTACGACGAGTGGGTGGCCTACAAGAGCCGCCGCAACAACGCGCTGAAGAAGCTGCTGGTTCGTCCCGAGGTGCCCAAGGGCGTCTACCTGTGGGGCGGGGTGGGACGCGGCAAGTCCTTCCTGATGGACAGTTTCTATACCTGCGTGCCGGTGGTGCGCAAGACGCGGCTGCATTTCCACGAGTTCATGCGCGAGGTCCATCGCCAGCTCGAGGAGCTGCGCGGCCGTCCCGATCCGCTGGATGAGCTGGCCAAACGCATTGCGCGCCGCTTCCGGCTGATCTGCTTCGATGAGTTCCACGTCAGCGACGTCGCCGACGCGATGATCCTGCATCGCCTGCTGCAGCAGATGTTCGAGAACGGTGTGCAGTTCGTGATGACTTCCAACTACCGCCCGGACCTGCTGTATCCGGATGGCCTGCACCGCGACCGCGTGCTGCCGGCCATCGCGCTGCTGCAGCAGAAGCTTGACGTGCTCAACGTCGACGCGGGCATCGATTACCGCAAGCGCGCGCTGGAGCAGGTGCAGGCGTACCACACGCCGCTCGGCGCCAAGGCCAGTTCCGCCCTGCGCGACGCCTTTACCTCGATTGCCGGCGTGGCCGACGAGTCGCCGCTGCTGCATATCGAGCACCGCGAGCTGCGTGCGCTGCGCAAGGCCAACGGCGTGGTGTGGTTTGACTTCGCCACGCTGTGCGGCGGCCCGCGCTCACAGAACGACTACCTGGAGCTGGCCTCCCAGTTCCATACCGTGATCCTGTCCGACGTGCCGCGCATGACGCCGCGCATGTCGTCGGAGGCGCGCCGCTTCACCTGGCTGATCGACGTCTTCTACGACCATAAGGTCAAGCTGCTGATGTCGGCTGAAGTGCCCGCGGACGAGCTCTACACTGAGGGCCAGATGGCCAACGAGTTCCACCGGACCGTGTCGCGCATCATCGAGATGCAGTCGCGTGAGTACCTGGAGTCCGAGCGCCGCATCATGGACACCTCGCTCACCTGAGTGGTTTTTCCGGCCCGGCGCGACGATAGCCGGGCCGCATTGACCTATATCAAGGTCGATGCCGGGACCTCCCTATACCCTGCACCGGGTAGAAAAGGTCCCCATGTCGTCCCCAGCCACCAGCCCCCCTGCCAGCCTGCTGGCCTCCAACTCCTCGCCAGCGCTCCGCGACCCGGCGGGTAGTGCCCTGGCCAGCACCGGCGCGCAGCTTGCGTGCTTCCATTGCGGCCTGCCCGTGACCGATCCGGAGCCGCTCGCCGCCGAGCTGGACGGCACCCGCCGCGTGTTCTGCTGCGGCGGATGCCAGGCCCTGGCCCAGACGCTGCACGCCGCCGGCTTTGCCCATCTCTACGGCGACGAAGCCCGTTTTGCCCGCCCGATCGATGACGATGCCCGGCGCGAGGCCGAGCCGATCTGGGCCGCCTACGACACCCCTGAGCTGCGCAGCCAGTTCGTGCGGCCGCTGGACGGCGGCCGCGCCGAGATCACGCTGGCGCCGGAGAACATCCGCTGTGCCGCCTGCGCGTGGCTGATCGAACAGCACCTGAGCCGGCAGCCGGGCGTGGAATCCGCAGTCGCCAACGTCGCCACCCGGCGCGTGGTGGTGCGCTGGCGCGACGGCGCCCAGACGGTGGCGGGGCTGCTGGCCGCGCTGGCCGGCATCGGCTACATGGCCTGGCCGTTCGAAGTCTCGCGCACCGACCAGCAGGACCGCCGCGCCCGCCGCGGCCTGCTGATGCGCATGGCCGTGGCCATGCTCGGCATGATGCAGGTGATGATGTACGCGTGGCCGATCTACACTCATGAAGCCACCATCGACCCGGGCCAGCTGCAGCTGATGCGCTGGGCCAGCTTCGCGCTGACGCTGCCGGTCGTGTTCTATGCAGCCTCGCCGATCTTTGCCGGCGCCTGGCGCAGCATGCGCCAGCGGCATATGGGCATGGACGTGCCCGTGGCCATCGGCATCGGCGCGGGCTTTGTCGCCAGTGCGCTGGCCACCGTGCGCGGCATCGGCGAAGTCTATTTCGATTCGGTGACGATGTTCGTCGCCTTCCTGCTGCTGGCCCGCTACCTGGAACTGCGCGTGCGGCAGGCGTCGCGCAGCGGCGCCGAGATGCTGGCGCGCCAGCTGCCTGCCACCTGTGAACGACTGCCCGGCATGGGCGCCACGGGCGAGCGCGTGCCGGTGGCGCGCCTGCGCGTGGGCGACCTTATCCGCGTCAAGGCGGGCGAGATCGTTCCCGCCGACGGCACCGTGGTGGCGGGCGCGAGCGAGCTCGATGAATCCATGCTGACCGGCGAGAGCCGCCCGGTGCGCCGCTGCGCCGATGAAACCGTGCTGGCCGGCTGCTACAACACCGCAAGCCCGCTGGAAGTGCGCGTCACGCGCGTCGGCGCCGGCACGCGCCTGGCCGAGATCGTCGCCGTGCTGGACCGCGCGCTGGCGGAGAAGCCGCGCCTGGCGACGCTGGCCGACCGCGTCGCGGGCTGGTTCGTGGCGACGCTGCTGGTACTGGCGGCGCTGACCGGCGTGGTGTGGGGCCTGTGGATCGATCCTTCGCGCGCGCTGCTCGTGACGATTGCGGTGCTGGTGGTCAGTTGCCCATGCGCACTGTCGCTGGCTACGCCGGCGGCGCTGGCCGCGGCCGGTGCGGCGCTGTCGCGGCGTGGGGTGTTGCTGACGCGCGGCCATGCGCTGGAGACGCTGGCGCGCGTGACCGACGTGGTGCTCGACAAGACTGGAACGCTGACCGAAGGGCGCTTTGCGGTCGCAGTGGTTGAGCCACTTGCTGAACTGGATCAGGCGCAATGCCTGGGGCTGGCTGCGGCAATGGAACGCGGCGGCGAGCATCCGATTGCGCGAGCGTTGGTGGCAGCGGCAGACCACGCTGGATCGTCCTTACAGGTCACTGGCATGCGCAATGTGCCTGGACAGGGTCTGGAGGCGATCGTGGATGGCCGCCGGCTTAGGCTTGGCCGCGGCGATTTCGTGGCTCAGATGCCGGAGGTTTGCTCCCCTCTCCCGCCTGCGGGAGAGGGGCCGGGGGTGAGGGCAGGAGGTGGCATACCGCACTGCCTCACTTCGTCGACACGCCTGGCCCTCACCCCAACCCTCTCCCGCAGGCGGGAGAGGGAGCACACAATCGGCAAGCGAAAGAGCGCGCACTACTTCAAGCCGCCAGATGTGGATACCTGCGAGCCGGATCATCCTGGTGCGACGGTGGTGTGGCTCGGGTCGGAATCCGGCCCGCTAGCGCGCATCGTGCTGGCCGATGTCGAACGGCAGCAGACCTCTGAATTGCTCGCCCGCTTGCGCGAACTAGGCGTGCGCTGCCACCTGGTCTCCGGCGACAACGCCGCGGCCGTGCACTGGTGGGGATCGCACTTCGGCATCGACTGCGTGGCCGGCGAAGTGACACCCGAAGGCAAGCGCGATTACGTCGCGCGCCTGCAGCAGGGCGGGGCGGTGGTGCTGGCCGTGGGCGATGGCATCAATGACGCACCGGTGCTGGCGCAGGCGCAAGTATCGATTGCGATCGGCAGCGGTGCGCCGCTGGCGCAGGCTGGTGCGGATGCGGTGCTCACTCATGGCGGCGTGGCCGAGATCGCTACCGCGCTGGCGATGTCGCGCAAGACGCGTCGCGTGGTGCGCCAGAACCTGGGCTGGGCCTTCTTCTACAACGTGGTCGCCATTCCGCTGGCGGCGACAGGCTTTGTCACGGCCTGGATGGCCGGCATCGGCATGTCCCTGTCGTCGCTGCTGGTGGTGGCCAACGCCTGGCGCCTGCTGCGTGCCGGGGGCAAGGGAAGCTGACGATGGAAACACTCTACCTGCTGGTGCCGATGAGCCTGGTGCTGGTCGTGGTGATCGCTGGCGCGCTGTGGTGGGCGTTGCATGCGGGGCAGTACGACGACCTGGACCGGCCCGCCGAGTCAATTTTGCTGGACAACGACAAGCCGTGAGCGCGCCGCCGTGCGCCTCCGACCCGGCATTGCCGGCGAGGTTCACCAGGCGTCCTGAACGACTTGATAAAGATCAACGCACCGACAGCACGGTTTTTCTAAAGTCACACCGTCAGTAGGTTTTTTCTCTTCTCTAAGCTTGGGGGTCTGAATGGATGTCACTGCCGCGTCTTCACGCGTCGACACCTTCAATTACGGCGTCGTAAGACAGTTCGCTGTCATGACAGTAGTCTGGGGGATCGTCGGCATGGCCGTCGGCGTGCTGCTGGCAGCACAGCTGATCTGGCCCGAACTCAACTTCAACACGCCCTGGCTGTCGTTCGGCCGCCTGCGGCCGTTGCATACCAATGCGGTGATCTTTGCTTTTGGCGGTAGCGCGCTGTTCGCCACGTCGTACTACGTGGTCCAGCGTACCTGCCAGGCCCGGCTGTTCTGCGGCCCGCTCGCGGCCTTCACGTTCTGGGGCTGGCAGCTGGTCATCGTCGCCGCCGCCATCACGCTGCCGCTGGGCATCACCAGTTCCAAGGAATACGCCGAACTGGAGTGGCCGATCGACCTGCTGATCACCGCGGTCTGGGTCGCCTACGCGATCGTGTTCTTCGGCACCATCGTCAAGCGCAAGACCAAACACATCTACGTGGCCAACTGGTTCTTCGGCGCTTACATCCTGACCATCGCACTGCTGCATATCGTCAACAACATCGAGATGCCGGTGTCGCTGTGGAAGTCCTACTCGGCCTACGCCGGCGTGCAGGACGCCATGATCCAGTGGTGGTACGGCCATAACGCGGTGGGCTTCTTCCTGACCACCAGCTTCCTTGGGATGATGTACTACTTCATCCCCAAGCAGGCCGAGCGCCCGATCTACTCCTACCGCCTGTCCATCGTCCACTTCTGGGCGCTGAACTTCACCTACATGTGGGCCGGCCCGCACCACCTGCAGTACACCGCGCTGCCGGATTGGGCGCAGTCGCTCGGCATGGTGTTCTCGCTGATCCTGCTAGCGCCCTCGTGGGGCGGCATGATCAACGGCATCATGACCCTGTCGGGCGCGTGGCACAAGCTGCGCACCGACCCGATCCTGAAGTTCCTGGTGGTGGCGCTGTCGTTCTACGGCATGGCCACGTTCGAAGGCTCGATGATGTCGATCAAGACCGTCAACGCGCTGTCGCACTACACCGACTGGACCATCGGCCATGTGCACTCCGGCGCGCTGGGCTGGGTGGCGATGATTTCCATCGGTTCGCTCTACTACCTGATCCCGCGCCTGTTCGGCGAGAAGCAGATGTACAGCGTGCGGCTGATCGAGTGGCACTTCTGGGTCGCGACCATCGGCGTGGTGCTCTATATTGCCTCGATGTGGATCGCCGGCGTGATGGAAGGCCTGATGTGGCGCGCCACCCAGCCTGACGGCACGCTGACCTACGCCTTCGTCGAAGCGGTCAAGGCCAAGTACCCGTTCTACCTGATCCGTCTGCTCGGTGGCATCTGCTTCCTGTCCGGCATGCTGCTGATGGCTTACAACATGGTCAAGACCATCGTCGGCAAGCGTGCCGTGGATGCCCCGATCCCGGCCAGCATTCCTGCCTCTGCCCACTGACCAATCCAGGATAGAAAGATGTCCGACAAACAAAGATTCTTTTCCCACGAAACGCTGGAGAAGAACATCGGCTGGCTGATCATCTGCACGATCCTCGTGGTCAGCATCGCGGGTCTGGTCCAGATCGTGCCGCTGTTCTTCCAGCACTCCACCACCGAACCGGATCCGGGTATCACCCCGTATTCGCCGCTGCGATTGATGGGCCGGGATATCTATATCCGCGAAGGCTGCGTCGGCTGCCACTCGCAGCAGGTGCGCACGCTGCAGGCCGAGACTGAGCGCTACGGCCATTTCTCCACCGCTGGCGAGTCGGTCTTCGACCATCCGTTCCTGTGGGGCTCGAAGCGTACCGGGCCTGACCTGGCGCGTGTCGGCGGCCGCTATTCGGATGACTGGCAACGCATCCACCTGCGCAATCCGCGCGATGTGGTGCCTGAATCGGTGATGCCGTCTTACCCGTGGCTCGAAAAGGCAGAGCTGCCCACCAACGATATCCAGGCGCGCATGCGCGCACTGGTCAGGCTGGGCGTTCCCTACAGCGAAGCCGAGATTGCCAAGGCGCCGGACGCGCTCAAGGGCAAGACCGAGGAAGACGCGCTGGTGGCCTACCTGCAAGGGCTGGGCACCAACCGCCGCAACGTGCGTGTGGAAGCCGCCGCTGCCCCGGCACCGGCCAAGGAGTAAGCCATGGCCATGATCACTGCCATTGCGACCGTCGTGTCGATGGTCGTCTTCCTGGGGATCTGCTGGTGGGCGTGGTCCGCCGGCCGGCAGGCCGCCAATCGGGAATCCGCCATGCTGCCGTTCGCGCTGCCTGACGAACCCACGACAACATCGAGCCGGAACACCTAGCCATGAGCGATTTCTTTTCCGATTTCTGGAGTTACTACATTGCCGCGATCGCGCTCGTCGGCATCGTCTGGTGCGTCTGGCTGCTGTTCTCGCAACGCAAGATTACCAAGACCGCCGGCGCCACCGAGGACACCGGCCACGTCTGGGACGGCGACCTGCGCGAGCTGAACAACCCCCTGCCGCGCTGGTGGATGTGGATGTTCCTGCTGACCTGCATTTTCGGACTGGCCTACCTGGTGCTCTACCCCGGGCTGGGTTCGTACGCCGGCGTGCTGAAGTCCTCGACGCAAGGCGAACTGGCCGCCCACCGCGCGGCGCAGGAGCAGATGCAGAAGGAGATCTACGCCAAGTACCTGAAGATGGACGTCAAGCAGGTGGCGGGCGACCCGCAGGCGCGCGAGATCGGCCAGCGCCTGTTCCTGAACTACTGCGCGCAGTGCCATGGTTCCGATGCACGCGGCAGCCGCGGCTTCCCGAATCTGACCGACGGCGACTGGCTCTATGGCGGCGAGCCGGAGACGATCCAGCAGACCATCACAAAGGGACGCAATGGCGTGATGCCGCCGTTTGCCGCGACCATCGACGCCAAGCTGGCAGGGGACGTAGCGCAGTACGTGCGTTCTCTGTCGGGCCTGTCGTCGGATCCGATCCGCGCCTCGCGTGGCGAGGGCACCTTCAAGTCGACCTGCGCGGCTTGCCACGGTGCCGGCGGCAAGGGCAACCAGGCGCTCGGTGCGCCGAACCTGTCCGACAAGGTCTGGCTCTATGGCAGCGCGGAAGCCAGCATTGTCGACGCCATCCTGAAGGGCCACAACAACCATATGCCCGCGCATGAGGAGATCCTGACGCCCGAGCGCATCCGGATGCTGACCGCCTATGTCTGGGGGCTGTCCAATACCGGCGGAGGTGCCAGGCAATGACAGGCGACTCATGTGAGCGGGCGCTGGCCGCCCGCGGGAGACCACGCCCATGAACGCACCCGGGAGGCAAGAGATGGCCCGGGCGGCCGACCCACAGCGGTCGGCGGCTGTGCCTGGCGAATCCTCTGACGAAACATTGTACGAGGTCCGCCGCAAGATCTATCCGCGCTCGGTGACCGGCGCGTTTTCCAGCTGGCGGGTCTGGCTGGTGATCCTTACCCAGCTGGTCTACTACGGCACGCCCTGGCTGCAATGGAATGGCCGCCAGGCCGTGCTGTTCGACCTTGGGGCGCGCAAGTTCTATATCTTCGGAATGGTGCTGTGGCCGCAGGACGTCATCTACCTGGCGGTGCTGCTGGTCATTTCGGCGCTGGCGCTGTTCCTGTTCACGGCGATCGCGGGGCGGCTGTTCTGCGGCTATGCTTGTCCGCAGACGGTCTACACCGAGATCTTCATGTGGATCGAGCGGCGGATCGAGGGCGATCGCATCGCGCGCATCCGGCTGGACGGCGATCCCTGGAGCTTGCGGAAGTTGCGCCTGAAAGCGACCAAGCACTTCCTGTGGGTACTGATCGCGCTGTGGACCGGCTTTACCTTCATCGGCTATTTCGCGCCGATCCGCGAGCTGGGCGGTGAGGTGCTGGCCCTGTCGCTCGGGCCATGGCAGGCGTTCTGGATGCTGTTCTACGCATTCGCCACCTGGGGCAACGCCGGCTTTATGCGCGAGCAGGTGTGCAAGTACATGTGCCCGTATGCACGCTTCCAGAGCGTGATGGTCGATCGCGACACCTACGTCGTGACCTACGACGTCGGCCGCGGCGAGCCGCGCGGCAGCCGTTCGCGCAAGACCGACCACTACAAGGCGGGCCTGGGCGATTGCGTCAACTGCAGCATCTGTGTGCAGGTGTGCCCGACCGGGATCGATATCCGCGACGGCCTGCAGTACGAGTGCATCGGCTGCGGCGCCTGCATCGACGCCTGCAACCAGGTCATGGACAAGATGGACTATCCGCGCGGCCTGATCCGGTACACCTCGGAAAACGCGATGCGCAAGGCCCTGTCCGCGGCGGCGTCGCGCAAACGGCTGCTGCGCCCGCGCGTGATCATCTATTCGGTGATCTGGCTCGCGCTGATGGCGGGCTTCGTGGCCTCGATTGCGCTGCGCACGCCGCTGAAGGTGGACATCATCCGCGACCGCGGCGCGCTGGGCCGCGAAGTGGAAGGGCGCTGGATCGAGAACGTCTATCGGCTGCAGCTGATTAACACGACCGAAGGACCGATGCGCATCAGCGTGCGCGCCGACAGCGACGAGCTGAAGAACCTGACGGTCGAATACGACAAGCAGGCCGAAGCGCTGGCGCCGACCTCCAACCGGCTGTTGCCGATCCGCATCCGCGTGCCAATTGAGAACGCGGCGCAGGGTACGCACAAGATCAGCGTGACGGTCACGAGCGAACGCACGGAGCGGGGGAGTGCCGAAATCCGGCAATCCACCAGTTTTATCGTGCCGCGCGATTTGTAAAGCTAGGATGGTGCGGCGCAGCCATGAGCCTGCGCCGCACCGCTACAGATGAAGGGGGCAAGATGAATCAGCAAGGCAATCCGTGGTGGAAGGAACCGTGGCCGTGGCTGTTGATGAGCGGCCCGCTGGTGGCGATGGTGGCGTGCGGCGTGACCATCTGGCTGGCGTCCTCGCATCCTGACCTGCCGGTGCAGGGTGCGACGCGGCATGGACTGGTGGTCGAGAGGGTCGGGACCGCGCCGCCCAAGCCTGCCGCAGCGAGGCAGCCATGAGGCTGCGCTGGCTGATGTGGGTACTGTGGCCCGGGTTCCTGATGGCGGGCTTTGCAACCGCGACGGTCTTTTCGGTCGTGGATCCGGGCGACCTGAAGTTCTTCGGCCACCCGGTCGATGCGTCGCGCGAGTCGGTCTACACGATCGGCTTCCTGCTGGCGTGGGCGTTCTGCGCGCTGTCCAGCGGGCTGACGCTCTACACCATGCCGACCCGGCTCAGCGATACCGACGAACTGGAATGACGAGTGGAATTGCCATCGCCGCACCGGCGATGGCAGTGCGGTGCCTGCTCAGCAGGAGCGGCTGTAGAGTTGCTTGATCCCGTCGATGTCCACTAGCTTGACGTGGCGCTGGCGGATCTGGATCAGGCCCGCTTCGGCAAAGCGCGAGAACAGGCGGCTGACGGTTTCGAGCTTCAGGCCCAGGTAGCTGCCGATCTCTTCGCGGCTCATGCGCATGACGAATTCGGAGGCTGAATAACCGCGCGCCGACAGGCGCTCGGACAAGTTGATCAGGAAGGCGGCAAGTCGTTCCTCGGCGCGCATCGAGCCCAGCGTCACGAGCATCAACTGGTCGTGCGTGATCTCCTTGCCCATCAGGCGCAGGAACTGGTGCTGCAGCGACGGCAGCCCGGCGGACAAGATCTGCAGTTCGTTCATGCGCACCACGCAGACTTCGGTATCTTCCAGCGCCGTGGCATCCGATGCGTGCTGCATTTCGCCCAGCCCGTCGAGGCCGACGATTTCGCCGGGCAGGTGGAAGCCGGTAATCTGCGAACGGCCGTCTTCGGTTGTGACGTGCGTCTTCAGCGTGCCGAAGCGGATGGCATAGACAGCGGTGAGTGGATCGCCCATGCGATACAGGGTCTCACCTTTATGAACACGAATGCGCTCCTGCACCAGCGTGTCCATCTTCGCAAGGTCTTGCTGGGACATGCCTACCGGAAGGCACAGTTGCCCCATCGCACATGTGGAGCAACGGGGCGACATCTCGGTAACGGGAATGGAGTTGAGCAATTGGAACCTGCAAGAATGGCTGCGAGGGCGCGACCCCAACATTTTACCGTGCGATGTGATGCGGCAGGGAGTCAGAATTGACATTTGGTGTGCTTATTAGCGTTTTTCTGCTGGCGCTGCTTGGCGGGGTGCATTGCGCGGCCATGTGTGGCGGCCTTGCTCTGGCGATAGAACAACGCCGCGGCGCCGCCGCCACGATGAGCTTCGTGCAAAGCCGGGCCGCGTGGTTCGGTGAGTTGCTGGCAATGCACATCGGCAGGATCTCGACCTATATATTGCTGGGTGCGTTGCTGGGCGCGGTCGGCGCCACCGCATGGAAGCAGGACTACCTGCCGGTGCAGCGCTGGCTGTTCGGTGCGGGCAGCGCCATGCTGCTGTGGTCGGGCTGGCGGCTGCTCCAGGGCAATGCGTTCACCGTGGCCTGGCTCGAGCGCCTGGCGGCACGCGCCAGCGCTACGGTGGCTGCCCGGCTGGGCCGCCTGGCCGGCGGTATGCCGGCATTCGTGCGGGCCCGTGGCGGGCTGGTGCGGCGCTATGGGGTGGGGCTGGCCTGGGGCCTGGTGCCGTGCGGCATGGTCTATGGCGCGCTGACGCTGGCGCTGCTGGCAGGCAGCGCCGGCTCGGGGGCGCTGGTGATGGGCGTGTTCGGGCTGGGCACGCTGCCCAACCTGCTGGTGCTGTCAGGCCTGTCGGGCTACCTGCGCACGCTGTCCAGGCGGCGTGGCATACGCTTGGGGGCTGGGGTTGCGGTGATGGCGTTCGGCGGGCTGGGCATCGCCCGAGCGGTGCTGCTGCCACATTCCCTGGCCGAGCAGGGTTTCTGCCTGGTGTTCTGAGGCGCCGGCGCCGCACGACGCAACGGATGATGGTTGCAGGCGGGGGCGTGAATGCCATACAATCGCCAACATTGCGGTATCGCGCGGCGCGATGTGGCGAGCAGCGCCAGGCGGCTTTCATACCAGAAGGCGCTCAGGGGCTACGGGAAGCGGAAGGTTTTCGAAGCCCGGCCCGGCCCGCGGTCCATCCGGTTCAAAAGATCTGGCTCAAAAGTCCGGCTGGCACCGCGGTGTTGGAGATGCCGGCCTTGCTCCCGATATCCGTTTTTTCTTGCGTCCGAGGCGTTCAGTTCGCCGACAGCATCGTCCGTTGAGTGCGGGCGCGCGACGCAAGGGGTTCGCTGACCGGCCCATGACGGCCTGCGAACGATCTCCTGCCGGACCGACCCGGCACTCGATGCAAAGAAAGGGAAGTGCACGGCTTGGATGCAGCAGGCATCCGGGTTAGCTGCGCAATGAGATGGCGATGGCATTCGGCATCGCTGTATCCAAAATCTCCGGTGCCCCGGATCCGTCCGGGAGCAGGTGCAAAGACAGGCTGCACACCATCAACATGAATACCCAAGAGGCGAAGATCGTCCTCGAGACGGCGCTGATCTGCGCGCAGGAGCCCTTGCGCGTCAATGATCTGCGACGGCTGTTTGACGATGACGTCGGTGCGGACACGATCCGCGTGCTGCTCGACGAGCTGCGCCAGGACTGGCGCCAGCGCGGTGTGGAACTGGTGGCCCTAGCCAGCGGCTGGCGTTTCCAGAGCCGCCCGGAAATGCGTGAATACCTTGATCGCCTCAATCCGGAAAAACCGCCAAAGTATTCGCGCGCGGTGATGGAAACGCTGGCGATCATTGCCTACCGGCAGCCGGTGACCCGCGGCGATATCGAAGAGATCCGCGGCGTGACCGTCAGCACGGAAGTGATCAAGAAGCTGGAAGACCGCAGCTGGATCGAGGTCATCGGCCACCGCGACGTGCCGGGCCGGCCGGCGCTGTACGCGACCACCAAGGCGTTCCTGGACGATCTCGGCCTGCGCACGCTGGATGAGCTGCCGCCGCTGGAGGATGCCCAGGCGCAGGCCCAGGCAGCCCTGCTGGAACAACAGGCCATCGATTTCGAGGAGCTGGCCGCGATCAAGCCCGCCAGCGCCGACGAGGAGGCGTTTGCCGATCCCGCGGCGGTTCCGGCGCCGGCCGCGGAACAGCAAGCCGCCGAGGTACAACCGCCCATGGCGCAGGGCGTTGCAGGCCAGCCGGAAGGGCTGGCGGCCGAGGCTGGCGAGGTGGTATCCACGCCGGTCGCCGGTGAAAGCACTGAAGGCACCGAGAGTACCGAAAGAAGTGAAGGCGCCGAAACCGCCAATGGTTTCGACGTCCAGCCGCGGCAGCAGGGCAGCGAAGGCGCTGACCCCGCGGATGCCCTGATCGAACCTGCCGAGGCCGAACCCAATCCGGACGGGGCGCGCAGCGAACTGCCAGAAGATGGTACGCCGCCGCACCCGAGCGAGCACGACGAGCGCGTGCCGAACTGAACAACATGCAACATCCGATAGTGAATACCTTGTCTGATTCCGTAGAGCAAGACGCCCGCCATGCGGGCGCATCCGCCGATACCGGCGCCGCAGAACCCGGATCGGGCAGCGAAGCCGCGCCCCGTCGCAAGGGGCTGCGCCGCGGGCTGAGGAACCTGGTGGCATCGCGCCGCCAGGCCGCGCAGGACCGCGACGCCGGCCGCGCAGAAGGTGCCGAGGCACCGGCGCAAGGCGAGGCCGGCGAGCCGGGCGCCGCGTCTGCGGCGGCGCCTGCGGGCGGGCGCGGTGGCCAGCGTGGCCGCGGTAAGCGCAAGACGGGTCAGGGAGAGGGTGGCCAGGGCGGGCACGCCTCGACCACCAAGGCCGAGAAGATCGACCGCGCAGCCAAGGGTGAAGGCGCCGACAAGCCCGAGCAGGCCGGCCGCAAGCGCAAGCTGGGCCAGCAGCGCGCCGGCAAGGGCGCGGCGGCGCCCGCCGAAGCGCAGGGGGCTGGCGCCCGCCAGCAGGGCCGCCGCAAGGACGGCGCCAAGCCGCAGGCGCAGCGCAAGGGGCAAGGCCAGGCCCAGCCCGGCACGGAAAAGACCGCGGCGAGCAGCGAAGACCTGTTCCGCTTCGTGATCTCCGAGCAGTACGACAAGGACGACACCGTCATCCCGCGCACCAAGGCCAAGCCGGTGCGCGAGCTGTCGGCCGAGGACGACGCTCCCAAGCTGCACAAGGTGCTGGCCGAGGGCGGCCTGGGCTCGCGCCGCGAGATGGAAGAGCTGATCCTGCAGGGCCGCGTCTCGGTCAACGGACTGCCTGCCCATATCGGCCAGCGTATCCTGCCGGCCGACCAGGTTCGCGTGAACGGCAAGCTGATTCACCGCAAGGTGTCGACCAAGCCGCCGCGCGTGCTGCTGTACCACAAGCCGGCCGGCGAAATCGTCAGCCAGTCCGATCCGGAAGGCCGTCCGACCGTGTTCGACAACCTGCCGCGCATCAAGACCGGCAAGTGGGTCGCCGTGGGCCGGCTGGACTTCAATACCGAAGGCCTGCTGATCTTCACCACCTCGGGCGATATCGCCAACCGTTTCATGCATCCGCGCTACGGCGTGGAGCGGGAATACGCGGTGCGCACGCTGGGCGAGCTGGCCGAGGCCGATCGCCAGCGCCTGCTGCACGGCATCAAGCTGGATGACGGCGAAGCCAACTTCCTGCGCATTGCCGATGGTGGCGGCGAGGGCGTCAACCAGTGGTACCACGTGGCGCTGACGGAAGGCCGCAACCGTGAGGTGCGCCGCATGTTCGAGGCGGTCGGCCTGACCGTGTCGCGCCTGATCCGCACTCGCTACGGTCAGTTCCTGCTGCCGCGCGGCCTCAAGCGCGGCCGCTGGCAGGAAGTCGAGCCCAATGACGTCAAGGCGCTGATGGCCGGTGTCGGCCTGAAGGTGCCGGGCAAGAGCGAGCAGCCCAGCAAGGGCGCGACCAAGGTCGGCGGGCGCAAGCAGCGCACCGAAGCCGCCATCGCCGGCATGCCGATGCATACCGGCATGGATGGCCTGCCGCGCTACGAACAGGGCGGTGCGCGTGGCGGCGCCCGCGGCGGCCAGCCGGATCCGATGAAGACCTCGATGGGCTACATCAGCCACGGCCCCACGCTGCTGACCTCGCACGCGGCCAATCTGGGCGGCGGGCGCGGCACCGGCGCGCGCCAGGCGCGCGGTGGTGGCGCCGGCCTGGGTGGTCAGGGCAAGGCGCCGCCGCGTCGAGGCGGCGGTGAAGCCAACGGAAATGTGATGCCGAAGGCGGCAAAGCCAGGCGGAAACCGCAACCCGCGCGGTGGCGGCGGTGGTGGCGGTAACCGTGGGGGCAACCGCGGCGGCAATCGCTGAGTGCCCAATGCTGCGCACGGCGGGCAGAGCACCCGCCGGCGCAGCGCAAAGTGTGCGACTATGTCTGGCTTTTGCCTTTTCGACATAATCAGCGTATAATTCAAGTCTATTCAAAAAGCCATCCTCACCGGGGATGGGCGAATGATGGGCATTGCGCCCATTTTTTTTTGGTTCGCCCGTTTTCGGCCCCGCGCTCCGGCGCGAGGCGCGGATGGCGGACAGGCAGGGCTGCAGCAGGGTCGTCCCGGACGGCACCGGCGGGTTTGCCTGCCACGGTGTTGATAGCCATTACTCGGGATAACAGTGCATCTGGCAGATTTGATCGAAACCACCCTTAACGGCATGGGATATGAGCTGGTTGAGCTCGAGCGTGCCCCGGCCGGATTGCTGCGTGTCTATATCGATCAGCCTGAAACCGGCATTGCCATCGAGGATTGTGAAAAGGTGAGCCGCCAGCTCACTCACGTGTTTACGGTCGAGAACGTCGACTATGAACGCCTCGAGGTCTCGTCGCCCGGACTTGACCGGCCGCTGAAGAAGCTGGCCGATTACGCCCGCTTTGTCGGCGCGGAGGCGCGCATCACGCTGCGCCTGCCGGTCAACGGGCAAAAGAACTTCACAGGGATCCTGCAGGCGCCCACCGGGGAGGCGGACGCGGAGAAGGTCGGCCTGGAGTTCGAGGGCAAGGATGGCCCGGCGCTGCTGGAGTTTGCCGTATCCGATGTCGACAAGGCCCGCCTGGTGCCGGTGATCGACTTCAAAGGAAATCAAAGAAAAGGGAACAAGCAATGAGCCGCGAAGTTCTGTTGCTCGTCGATGCGCTTGCGCGTGAGAAGAACGTCGACAAGGATGTGGTATTCGGTGCCCTGGAGGCGGCGCTCGCCTCGGCCACCAAGAAGCGTTTCGAGGAAGACGTGGATATCCGGGTCGCGATCGATCGCGAGTCGGGCGAGCATGAAACTTTCCGCCGCTGGCTGGTCGTTCCCGATGAACAGGGTCTGCAGGAGCCGGACAAGCAGATCCTGCTGTTCGAAGCCCGCGATGAGAACCCCAGCCTCGAGCTGGGCGACTACATCGAGCAGCAGATCGAGTCGGTCGAGTTCGGCCGCATCGGCGCGCAGGCTGCCAAGCAGGTGATCCTGCAGCGCATCCGCGACGCCGAGCGCGAGCAGATCCTGAACGACTACCTGGATCGCGGCGAAAAGATCATGACCGGCACGGTCAAGCGTGCCGACAAGAAGGGGCTGATCGTCGAGTCCGGCCGCGTGGAAGCGCTGCTGGCCCGCGACCAGATCATCCCGAAGGAAAACCTGCGCACCGGCGACCGCGTGCGTGCCTACATCCTGAATGTGGACCGCGCTGCGCGCGGCCCGCAGATCGAGCTGTCGCGCACCGCGCCCGAGTTCCTGATCAAGCTCTTCGAGAACGAAGTGCCGGAGATGGAACAAGGCCTGCTGGAGATCAAGGCCGCTGCCCGCGATCCGGGCGTGCGCGCCAAGATCGCGGTGGTGGCGCATGACAAGCGCATCGACCCGATCGGCACCTGCGTCGGCGTGCGCGGTACCCGCGTCACGGCGGTGCGCAACGAGATCGGCGGCGAGGCCGTGGACATCGTGCTGTGGTCGGAAGACCCGGCGCAGTTCGTGATCGGCGCGCTGGCACCGGCACAGGTTCAGTCGATCGTGGTCGATGAAGAGAAGCACAGCATGGACGTGGTGGTCGACGAGGAAAACCTCGCCGTCTCGATCGGCCGCAGCGGTCAGAACGTACGCCTGGCGTCCGAGCTGACCGGCTGGCAGATCAACATCATGACCCAGGAAGAATCGGCGCAGAAGCAGGCCGAAGAGAGCGATGTCGTACGCAAGCTGTTCATGGCCAAGCTGGACGTGGACGAGGAAGTTGCCGACATCCTGATCGAGGAAGGCTTCTCCACGCTGGAAGAAGTGGCCTATGTCCCCATCAGTGAAATGATGGAGATCGAGGCCTTTGACGAAGACACCGTCAACGAGCTGCGCAATCGCTCGCGTGATGCGCTCCTGACGATGGAACTGGCCCGGGAAGAAAAGGTGGAAGAGGTGTCGCAGGACCTGCGCTCGCTCGACGGCCTGAACCCGGAACTGATCGGCAAGCTGGCCGAAGGCAATATCCACACGCGTGACGACCTGGCCGAACTGGCCGTGGACGAGCTGGTCGAGATGACCGGCGTCAACGAGGAAGAAGCCAAGGCGCTGATCATGAAAGCACGGGAACATTGGTTTAACTGAGGGACACGGCCGGGCCGGCCAACAACTGGCCCGGGCGCGCTTTCCGCATACGATTGTCCCGACGAAGAAACCAAGCATTGAAAGGGTTTGAATGGCAAGCACAACAGTTGCCCAACTGGCCGCAGAACTGAGTCGCAGCGCAGCTGCCCTGCTGGAACAATTGCAGGCGGCTGGGGTGGGCAAAGCTGCGCCAGAAGACGTCATCACGGAATCGGATAAGACCAGGCTGCTGGACTATCTGAAGCGTTCGCACGGCCAGGCCGATGACAGCGCCCGCAAGAAGATCACACTGACCAAGCGCGAAACCTCCGAGATCCGTCAATCGGACTCCACCGGCAAGACCCGTACGGTCCAGGTGGAGGTGCGCAAGAAGCGCGTGCTGATCAAGCGCGACGAGGCCCAGCCCGACGCACAGGCTGACGCTGCCGAGGCCCAGGCCCCGGTCGTCGACGCCGCCGAGCAGGCACGCCGCGACGAGGAAGAACGCCGCCAGGCCGAACTGCTGGCGCGCCAGGAAGCCGAAGCCAAGGCCGCCCGCGAGGCAGCCGAGCGCGAGGAAGCCGAGCGCCGCGCCCAACAGGAAGCCCTGGAAGCGGAGCAGCGCCGCCAGTCCGAACTTGCCGCCAAGAAGGTGGAGGAAGAGGCTGCCGCGTCGCGCGCCGTGACCGAGGCCGCGGAAGACTCCTCGCGCAAGAAGGCCGAGGACGAGAAGGCCCGCGTCGCCGCCGAACGCGCCGAGGCGCAGAAGGCCGCCGACGATGCCAAGGCTGCCGCCGACAAGGCCCGCGCCGAGCAGGAGGTCGCCGCGCGCAAGCGCCGCGAGGCTGCCGAAGCCGAAGCCCGCGCCATCCAGCAGATGCTGAATGCGCCGGCACGCGTGCTGAAGGCGCCGTCCGAGCGCAAGGCCGAGGAAAAGAAGGCCGAGCAGACCGGCACGCTGCACAAGCCGGTCAAGCCGGTTTCCGCGACCGCTGCCGAAGCCAAGCCGGGTGACAAGAAGCCGGCTGCCACGACCACCACCGCCACCGCCGACAAGAAGGGCAAGGTCGTCAAGGCCGGCACTTCGTCGACCTGGCAGGACGAAGGCTCGCGCAAGAAGGGCAGCGGCCTGAAGACGCGCGGCGATTCGTCGGGCGGCGTGGGCGGCTGGCGCGGTGGCCCGCGTGGCCGCGGCGGCAGGCAGCAGCAGCATGACGACAGCCGCAGCAGCTTCCAGGCGCCGACCGAGCCGGTGGTGCGTGAAGTGCATGTGCCTGAAACCGTCTCCGTGGCCGATCTCGCCCACAAGATGGCGGTGAAGGCGTCCGAGGTCATCAAGCAGATGATGAAGCTCGGCCAGATGGTGACGATCAACCAGGTGCTGGACCAGGAAACCGCCATGATCGTGGTGGAAGAAATGGGCCACAAGGCGTTTGCCGCCAAGCTGGACGATCCGGAAGCGCTGCTGGTGGTGGATGGCGAAGACCACACCGACGCCGAGCTGCTGCCGCGTCCGCCGGTGGTGACCGTGATGGGTCACGTCGACCACGGCAAGACCTCGCTGCTGGACTACATCCGCCGCACCAAGGTTGCCGCGGGCGAAGCCGGCGGCATTACGCAGCACATCGGTGCCTACCATGTGGAAACCGACCGCGGCGTGATCACCTTCCTGGATACCCCGGGTCACGAGGCCTTCACGGCCATGCGTGCCCGCGGTGCCAAGGCCACCGACATCGTGATCCTGGTGGTCGCGGCCGACGACGGCGTGATGCCGCAGACCAAGGAAGCGATCGCGCACGCCAAGGCTGCCGGCGTGCCCATCGTGGTGGCGATCAACAAGATCGACAAGCCCGAAGCCAACCTGGACCGCGTCAAGCAGGAGTTGGTGGCCGAGCAGGTGGTGCCGGAAGAATACGGCGGCGACTCGCCGTTCGTGCCGGTGTCCGCCAAGGCCGGTACCGGTATCGAAGACCTGCTGGAGCAGGTGCTGCTGCAGGCTGAAGTGCTGGAACTGACCGCCCCGGTGGACGCCCCGGCCAAGGGCCTGGTGGTGGAAGCCCAGCTCGACAAGGGCAAGGGCCCGATCGCGACCATCCTGGTCAGCAGCGGCACGCTCAAGCGTGGCGATGTGGTCCTGGCTGGCAGCGCCTACGGCCGTGTGCGTGCGATGCTGGACGAGAACGGCAAGCCGACCAAGGAAGCCGGCCCGTCGATCCCGGTGGAAATCCAGGGTCTGTCGGAAGTGCCCGCCGCCGGTGAAGAAGTGCTGGTGCTACCGGACGAGCGCAAGGCGCGCGAAATCGCGCTGTTCCGCCAGGGCAAGTTCCGCGACGTGAAGCTGGCCAAGCAACAGGCCGCCAAGCTGGAGAACATGCTCGAGCAGATGGCCGAAGGCGAAGTGCAGTCGCTGCCGCTGATCGTCAAGGCCGACGTGCAGGGTTCGCAGGAAGCGCTGGTGCAGTCGCTGCAGAAGCTTTCGACCGACGAAGTGCGCGTGCAGATCGTGCACGGCGGCGTGGGTGGCATCTCCGAGTCCGACGTCAACCTGGCGACGGCCTCGAAGGCGGTCATCATCGGCTTCAACGTGCGTGCCGACGCTGGTGCGCGCAAGCTGGCCGAGCACAACGGCATCGATATCCGCTACTACAACATCATTTACGATGCGGTAGACGAGATCAAGGCGGCGATGTCGGGCATGCTGGCGCCGGAGAAGCGCGAGACCACGATCGGCCAGGTGGAGGTGCGCCAGGTGTTCCGCGTGCCGAAGATCGGCGCGGTGGCCGGCTGTATGGTTACCGACGGCCTGGTCAAGCGCAACTCGCTGGTGCGTGTGCTGCGCAACAACGTGGTCATCCACGATGGCGAGCTGGATTCGCTCAAGCGCTTCAAGGACGACGTCAAGGAAGTAAAGCAAGGCTTCGAGTGCGGTCTGTCGATCAAGAACTTCAACGATGTTCAGGAAGGCGACCAGCTCGAAGTGTACGAAATCACCGAGGTGGCGCGTACGCTGTAAGGCGTCGCAAGCAACGGCAGGCTTCGGCCTGCCGTTGTCATCTCGACTAGACAGTATTGAATGGCCAAGAAAGGCAGCATCTCCTCCCGCAATCTCCGCATCTCCGACCAGATCCAGAAGGACCTGGCCGAGATGATCCAGCGCGAACTGCGCGACCCGCGCCTCGGCCTGGTCACGCTGCAGTCCGTTGCGCTGACGCCCGACTACGCGCACGCCAAGGTGTACTTCACCGTGCTGGGCGCCGAGGCGGCAACGGCCGAAGCCATCCTCAACGAGAAGTCCGGCTTCCTGCACTCGCTGCTGTACAAGCGCCTGCACATCCATACCGTGCCGACGCTGCGCTTCCTGCACGACACCTCGGTCGAACACGCCATCGAGATGTCCAAGCTGATCAACGAAGCGAACGCCACGCGTTCGAAAGACGACTGAGCCGTCGCCCGTGCCGCCAGGCATGGGCGCATGGACTGACCGATGTGGCCCTCAGGGCCGCATCGCCGTCGCCCCCTGTTTCCCTCCGATGACCGATTCCAACGCCAACCGTCCGCCGCGCCTGCCGCGCCGCGAGGTGCATGGTGTGCTCTTGCTCGACAAGCCGCTGGGCCTGTCGTCCAACGATGCGCTGGTGCGCGCCAAGCGCCTGCTGCGCGCGGCCAAGGCCGGGCATACCGGTACGCTCGATCCGCTCGCCACCGGCCTGCTGCCGTTGTGCTTTGGCGAGGCCACCAAGTTCTCGCAGGACCTGCTGGAAGCCGACAAGACCTATGACGCCGTGGTGCGCCTCGGCGCCCGTTCCAGCACCGGCGACGCCGAGGGCGAGCTGCTCGATGTGCGCGAGGTCACCTGCGACCGCGCCGCGGTGGAGCAGGCGCTGCAGCGATTCCTCGGCGAGATCGAACAGGTGCCGCCGATGCATTCGGCGCTGAAGAAAGACGGCCGCCCGCTGTACGAATACGCGCGCGCCGGCCAGACCGTGGAGCGCGCGGCGCGCCGGGTCACCATCCGCTCGATCGTGCTGCTCGACTGTGCCTTGCCCGACGAGCCCGCATTCAGCATGCGCGTGACCTGCAGCAAGGGCACCTATATCCGCACCCTGGCCGAGGATATCGGCGAAGCGCTGGGCTGTGGCGCGCACCTGACGGGGCTGCGCCGGATCGCCGTCGGTGACCTGACGCTGGACGGCGCAGTCACGCTGGAACAGATCGAACTGCAGGACGATGCGCGGCGCCCGTCCATGCTGGCGCCGGTGGATGCTTTGCTGCAGAAGTGTGTGCTGGTGCATCTGGACGACGCAGCGGCGGGGCGCTTCCTGCAAGGCCAGCGCATCGCCCTGCGCGATTTGCCGGCAGGCACCGAACTGGCCGAGGAAGCGCTGGCGCGCGTGTATGCCGGTGAGCCCGCGCGGCTGCTGGGCGTGGCGCGCATGCGTGAGGGTGCATTGCGGCCTGAGCGACTGGTAAAGCTATAGCCGCCACAGGAACGCGGCAGCGTCCTGCCGGCATCAGCAAGGAGGCCACGTGAGCCCGCACCGACCGGGGGCACGTGGCCTCTTTGTTCTTCTGCGGCCCTCGGATTAATCCGGTTCTGCATCGACTGATGCGCCAGTTGTGGTCTGGTCAAAGGTTTCCGCTGAGGCCAGGCGCAAGCTCGCTATGTTTACTTGGCAAACAGGGAGCAAAAGATGTTGTTCTGCAAGAACGTTGGTGTCGCGGATCGTCTGATCCGGATCGTGGTTGGCGCAGCGCTGATCGCACTGGTCTTTGTCAGGCCCGGGACGCTGTGGGGCTGGATCGGGCTGGTGCCTTTGCTGACCGGCGTGATGGGCTATTGCCCGGCCTATCAGTTGTTCGGGAAGAGCTGCTAGCGGAGGCAGCGCTGGGCAAGCAAGAAAACGGGGCCCCCTTGCGCCCCGTTTTCCTTGCAGGGATTACTCGAGCGTGATCTTCGCCGACTTGATCACGTCGGCCCACATCTTTCTATCCTGCACCAGGAAACTGGCGAAGTGCTCCGGCGTATCGCCCACGGGCTCGGAGCCGAATTCGGCCATCTTCTTCCTGACTTCCGGGTTCTCCAGCGCCTTGGTCAGCGCCTGGTTGTAGCGGGTCACGATGGTCTTGGGCAGGTCCTTCGGTCCGAAGATGCCTTGCCAGGTTGGCATGTTGAAGTCCTTCAGGCCGCTCTCGGCGAGCGTCGGCACGTCCGGCAACAAGGGCGAACGCTTGCTGCTGGTGACAGCAAGGGCCTTGACCTTGCCGGTCCTGGCGAGCGCCGCCGCCGTGGTGATGTTGTCGAGCGTCATGGCAATATGGCCACCCATCAGGTCGGTAATGACAGGCGTGGCGCCCTTGTACGGAGCGTGAACCATGTCGATGCCCAGCCGGTGCAGCATGGTTTCGGCAATCAGGTGATTCGAGGTGCCGACCCCGGCAGTGCCATAGGTGACCTGCGGCGTCTTTTTCACATACGCGACGAACTCGGCCATCGTCTTTACCGGCAGGGTCGGGCTGACGATCACCACGTTCGGCTGCGTGGCGAGCATGGCGACGGGCGTAAAATCGTCGGCCTTGTACGGCGTGCCTTTAGGGTTCAGCATGTGGGTCACCGCCATCGCGCCGGCTGCGCCCATGCCGATGGTGTAGCCGTCGGCCGGCGACTTGGCCAGCTTGTCGGCGGCGATATTACCGCCCGCGCCTGGCACGTTTTCCACCACGACCGGCACGCCCAGGCTTTCCGACAGCGGTGCCTGTACCAGGCGCGCCAGCAGGTCGGCCGAGCCACCCGGCGCAAAGCCCACCAGCAGGCGTACCGGCTTGGTCGGTTTCCACTCCTGCGCCTGCGCGCTCGTCATCGCGGCTGCGCCCACGCCGATCAACATCATGCCGCGCACCAGCGGCCCAATCCACTTCGCCAGCTTTTCCATGTTACTTCCACTCCAGCATTGTCATGGGCAATCTGTCAGCGGGCTTGCCCTTACCCAAAAAAGGAATATCGTCTCGCCCTGATTCAGGCGCCTGCACCACTCAGCACCTGGCCCAGCAGCGTTGCCACCATGCGGTTGGAGAGTAGTACCGGGGCGCTTGCATGGCGCGCGACTTCGGCCCGCATGGCTTCGGTGTAGCCCATGCAGTGCATTACCACCAGGTCACAGCCGCGCAGCGTTGCGCCTGCCTGCGCGAAGCGGTCGGTGCTGGCGTCGGTATAAGGCGATGCATGCGTGACGCGCACTTCGCAGGGCACCGGCTGGATCAGATGGAAGCCGCTCACCTGGGCTTCGAGCGGCAGCACGATGCCGAGCCGCCTGCACCCTTGGGCGAGCGCCACGGTCAGGTGGTCGACCACCTGTTGCGGCTCGATGACCAGCGTCTGCATCGGCGGCAGCGCGGTGCCGGTGCACAGCGGCACCAGCGCGTCGAAGCGACCGTCATCCAGCGAGGTCATCAGCCGGGCCAGCATTGCCTCGGCCACCGGCTTGCCCATCACCGCCTGGTTGCCGTCGCGCAGGCGACTGGCAAAGCGGTATTCGCCGGGTGCGGGCGCCAGCGCCGAGATCTCGTCGGGACTCAACCTGTCCAGGATGCCGAATTCCTCAACCGAGACCGGCAGGCCCAGGTCGGCAATCATCTGTGGCACCACGTCTGTCCTTGGGGACTGTCCGATGGTGACGAATGCCACGCGCAGCTGGCGTGCGGCAGCCGCGCTCATGCCTCGGTTCCCACGGTCTGCAGATGGGCCAGTGAGCCATAGCGTCGCTGCAATTCGGCCCACTCGGCCTCGTCATAGAAGTTGCACTGGCCCTGGCCGAACAGCTTCGCTACCTCGATGCAGAAGCGCGTGGCGACATCGAGGTCGAAAGCGTTGGTCACGCCGGTCGCGCAGCCCGGCACCGTGGTCTGCGCGGTCAGCGCAACGCCTACCACCGGGGCAGGGGTCACGATGGCCGGTTGCATGATCGAATTGACGTGCCACAGGCCGTTCTCATACGGCGTGATGTCCTGGGTGGTCAACGGCAACACCACCGGCAACTCGCCGCTGACCCATCCCATCAGGTCCAGCATCCGCTCCGGCAGGCGCAGCAGCCAGCCTTGCCTGGCCACCGGCGTCAGCGCCACGCCGCGGCGGTTGACGAAGCGGTTGCCGCGCGTGGTGTCGACCGACAGGATCGCCGCCATCTTCGGGTGGACTTCGTGCGACATCATCTTCCGCATCGCGAACGGCGACTTCATCATCGGCACGGGCTGGTGCGGCCGCGTGGCGGCATGCGGGCAGATATGGGTGTGGATGCGCACCGGCCCGGCCAGCACGTCGCCGCCGGCTGCCATGTCGGCCAGCTTCAGCGCGCTGGCTACCGCCACGATAGCGCCGTCGGCGTCGGAAACCAGGCCCGTCACGGCAGGGCGCGCGCCGACGCCGCCGAGCCGGCCCACCACGCCCAGCGCGGGCGCGTCCGGATTTTGCCCGGGAAGCGTGCAGGCGAGGAAATCGGTGTAGAGGCCGTTTTCTTCCACGCGGGTCACGGTGACATCGGCAACGCCACGCGCACGCAGCAGTGCGGCCACGGTTTCGCCGTCGACATTCGCTGCCGACAGCAGCTCGATCGATTCAATAACCTGCTTGATGGACATGTTGCTTCACTTCCTGAGGCTTGGATGAGGTCGGTGCGCGGCCGGGTCAGCCCGGCAGTGATAGCGCGCCGGGCTGTACGTCAGCGATGTCCGGGCCCCGGAACCACCGCGCGGGATGCGCGCCGCACATCTCGATGCGTTGGTTCGAGACGCGCACCCAATTGCCTTCGGGCAGGCCCAGCACCGGTACTTCAGGCTTCAGCGTGGTGAACTCGGCCAGGCGCTGGTCGCGCGTTTCGCCGCGGAAGCCCGGCACCACCACGCTGAGGTAGTGCGGATTAATCTGGAAGGTCACCAGCGCCAGCGCATCCAGGCCGCCAGGGTCCGCCACCGGCATGTCATTGGTGGTGCAGATCGTCGGGCAGGCCAGGTTGGTGCCGGCGCTCCAGCCGAGATAGCGCGCGGCTCCCGACCGCACCTGCCGTGCAATGGGCGCCAGCAAGCCGCGCTCGCGCAGGCATTGCAGCAAGCGGAAGGTATTGCCGCCACCGACGACGATCAGGTCGGCCGCCTCGATGGCACGGACGGCCGAAGTCGGCTCGGCCAGCCGATGCAGCGAATGCACGTCGATACCGACCGGCGCCAACGCGTCGCCGACCAGGGTCTCGTAGGTGTCCCAGTCGCGTGTTACGCCGGCGAAAGGGATGAAGCATGCGGTCTTGCGGCCCGCGGCCAGCTCGCTGATCGCCGTGTGGGCATGGACCAGGTAGCCGGCGTCGCTGCTGGAGTTGCTGAGTAAGAGAAGTTCCATGGGTATCGGGCGATGATTTAGAGGAGCGGGGCCGTGTCGGCGGCATGGAGCCACACCGGATCGCCGATGCGCTGTCCTAAGGGCGCTACCGCGCGTACCAGCGTGTCGCGCAACGCCTGCGCCTGCGCCTGGCTCACCTGCATCGCGGTGAACGACAGGCACAGGCCGCGCACGTCGCCAGAGAGCGGGTCAGCCAGCGTGGTGGCCACGGCGCCGATGCCCGGCATGCCTTCGTTCACGGCAATGGCACTGCGTTCGCGGCGGGCAATCGCCACGCGCTCGCGCAGTTCAGCGACGGTGGCGGGACAGCCTGCCGGCGCTTCCGGCAGATTGCAGTCCGCGTCGCCGTACCGGGCGCTGAATTCAGGCTCGGGCAGGCGCGACAGCAACACCCGGCCCATCGCGGTGGTGAATGCCGGCCGACGCGCGCCGGGCGGTGACAGCACTTGCACAGGGTTGCTGCCGTTCAGGCGTTGCAGGACCACGGTGTCGATGCCGTCGAGCATCGAGAGATAGGCGGTGAACCCCGTGGAATCCGATAACGCAGCCAGGATCTCGCGGCATTGCTCGTCGAACGGATGCGCCTGTGTGGCGGCCTGGGCTGCGCGGATCAGCAGCACGCCCGGGCGGTAGCGCCGCGTGGACGGCTGCAGTTCCAGCAGGCGGTAGCGCACCATCTGGGCGAGCAGGCGCGAAGCCGAGCTCTTGGCCAGGTCAAGTTCGTCAATGACGTCGTTGAAGGTGATTTCGTGCCGGCCCTGTTCGAACATGGCCAGCACGCCTTCCACGCCTTCAAGAATGCTCACACCGTCACTCCACCCTCTGGTTTCTAAGTCGGTTCCGTTTTTCGGAACCGTGGTTCCGTAAATTGGTTTTCAAATCATAGGGGGAGGATGAAAGGAATACAAGCAGGGATTTCCGCAGGTTCGCCCGTTGCGAGCGTCTGCGCATACCGGCCCAAGGAATGAAAAAAAATGGCCCCGAACAGGGGCCATTCCTCAAGAACAGGGGATTCGGGTCAATGCGCCGCCATCGCATCCGCCGACCCGCCACCGCCCTTGGCCGGCCGCGTCAGCCAGACAAAGCCAATCAGCACGAAGAACAGCATCCCCGAGATCCAGAAGATATCGTTGGCGCCCAGCATCGCCGCCTGCTGGCTGATATTGCGCTCCATCACGCCAACCGCCTGCGCCTGGCTCATGCCCATCTGCGTCAGGTGGCTGAGCTGGTTCTGGTAGACCGGGTTGTAGGGGTTGACCTGCTCCACCAGTTGCGCGTGGTGCAGGGCGGAGCGGTTCTCCCACACCGTGGTCGAGATCGACGCGCCGATGCCGCCAAACGTGATCCGCACGAAGTTCGACAGCCCCGAGGCCGCCGGGATCTTCTCGGCCGGCTGGCCCGACAGGATGATCGACGTCAGCGGGATAAAGAACATCGCCATGGCCGCGCCCTGGATCAGCGTCGGCACCATCAGCGTCCAGGTATCCACCTGCGTGGTGAAGCCCGAGCGCATCAGGCTGACGATGCCGAAGGTGATGAACGCCGCGGTGGCGACCCAGCGCGCGTCCATCTTCGGCAGGTTGCGCCCGATCAGCGGCGACAGGAGGATGGCGAAGATGCCGACCGGCGCCATCACGATGCCCGCGTCGGTCGCGGTGTAGCCGACGATGGTCTGCAGCCACAGCGGCAGGATCACCAGGTTGCCGAAGAACAGCCCGTACGCCACCGAGATCGCCACCACGCCCGAACTGAAGTTGCGGCCCTTGAACAGGCTGATGTCGACGATCGGGTGCTTCTCATAGGTTTCCCAGGCCAGGAAGAACAGGAAACCGACGATCGCCACCAGCGTCAGTACCACGATCTCGGTCGAGTGGAACCAGTCCAGCTCCTTGCCTTTGTCGAGCATCAGCTGCATCGAGCCCACCCAGATCACCAGCAGCGCCAGGCCGATGCGGTCGATCGGCAGCACCCTGGTCGGCGTCTCGCGGTCCTTGTAGATGGCCCAGGTAGCGTAGGCGGTGATGATGCCGACCGGCACGTTGATGTAGAAGATCCACGGCCAGCTCATGTTGTCGGAGATCCATCCGCCCAGCAGCGGGCCCATGATCGGCGCCACCAGCGTGGTCATGCCCCACAGCGCCAGCGCCATGGTGCTCTTCGCGGGCGGGTAGCTCGACAGCAGCAGTGACTGCGATAGCGGGATCATCGGGCCGGCCACGGCACCCTGCAGGACCCGCGCGGCGAGCAGCGTTTCCAGGTTGGGCGCGACGCCGCACAGCCACGACGACAGCACGAACAGCAAGATCGACGTGATGAACAGCCGCACCGCGCCGAAGCGCGTGGTCAGCCAGCCGGTCAGCGGCACCGAGATCGCATTGGCCACCGCGAACGAGGTGATGACCCAGGTGCCCTGGTTTGGCGCCACGCCCAGGTCACCGGAGATCGCCGGGATCGACACATTGGCGATCGACGAGTCCAGCACGTTCATGAACGTGGCCAGCGACAGCGCGATGGTGCCGATCACCAGCTTGCCGCCGGTCAGCGGCTGCGGCTGCTGCGGCACCGGCCGTGCCGGCGCCTGGCTGCCGCCAGCCTGCGCGGCGGTGAGGGAGTTGGCCATGATCAGGTGTGGGCGGGCTTGGCGTTGGCGGAGGCAGTGGGCAGGCCGGTGCTGTGTCCGCCGTTGTTGGCGCCGATGATGCGCGAGATCAGCTGGTCGGCGTCCTGTGCGACCTTTTCATAGACGTCGGTCTGCATCGGCTTGGCCGGCGCGGCGCTGACCATGGCGGCGCCTTCTTCGCGGCGCACGTCGACGGTCACATTCATCGACAGGCCCACGCGCAGCGGATGGTCCTTGAGCTGCTGCGCGTCAAGCGCGATGCGCACCGGCAGGCGCTGCACCACCTTGATCCAGTTGCCGGTCGCGTTCTGTGCCGGCAGCAGCGAGAAGGCCGAGCCCGTACCGGCCGAGAAGCCGGCCACCTTGCCGTGGTACTCCACCTTGGAGCCATACACGTCGGCTTCCAGCGTCACTGGCTGGCCGATGCGCATGTGAGTGATCTGCACTTCCTTGAAGTTGGCGTCGACCCAGACCTGGTCCAGCGGCACCACCGCCATCAGCGGGGCACCGGCGGCCACGCGCTGGCCGACCTGCACCGAGCGCTTGGCGACATAGCCGGTCACCGGCGCGGGCATGGTCGAACGCGCGAACGACAGGTACGCCGAGCGCAGGTTGGCCGCGGCGCGCTGCACGTTGGGGTGCTGCTCCACCGTGGTCTGGTCGGTCAGCACCTTGTTCGAAGCGAGTTGCTCGCGCGCGGCGAGCAGCGCCGATTCCGCTGCCTTGAGCGCGGACTGCGCGTGCGAGATCTCTTCATTGGAGACCGCGCCCGAGCCGGCGATGGCCTGGCGGCGGCGCAGGTCGTCGCGCGCCTTGGCGACGTCGGCCTCGCGCATCGCCACATTGGCAGCGAGCGAGCCGTTGTTGACGTAGAGCGTGCGCACTTCGCGCACGGCCTGCGCCAACTGCGCCTCGGCCTGTTCCATCGCTACCTGCGTATCGGCACGGTCGAGCTGGATCAGCGGCTGGCCGGCGGTGACCAGTTGCGTGTCGTCGGCGGCGATCGACACCACCGTGCCGCCCACCAGCGGCGTGACCTGGACCACGTTGCCGGCGACGTAGGCATCGTCGGTGGTTTCGAAATGGCGCGCATACAGGCCCCAGTACACGCCGTAGCCGATGCCCGCGACCACGACCGCCGCGGTCAGCGACAGCAGCATGCGCTTGCGCTTGCCGTTGGTGTTGGGGGTGGCCGGTGCCGGTTGGGGGGCGTTGGTGCCGGCCGCTTGCTGGTTATTGCTCATGGTGTTCTCTGGTGAATCTTGTCTGCAATCACTGGGTGCGCGGATCAGCCGCGGGCGCCCGCCTGGGTGTTGTTCTGTTGTTGCGCGTGGCTCGCTTGACCCTCGTGGCCCTCATCAGGCTCCTGGTAGCCGCCGCCGAGCGCCTTCATCAGGCCCATCTGCAGGTCCAGCCGGCGCGCCTGCAGGTCAGTCGCAAGCCGGCGCTGCTGCAGCACGTTGCTCTCCGCGTTGAGCACGGTCAGCTGCGTGCCCAGCCCGGCTTTGTAGCGCGTAGTTGCCAGCGCGTAGGCGTGCTCGGCCAGGTCCAGCGCCTCACGCTGCGTCTGGATCTGCTGGTCGACGCTGCGGATGCTGGTCATGGTGTCGGCGGTTTCCCGCAGCGCATCGACCAGTGCCTGGTTGTAGTTGGCCACGGCGATGTCGTAGCCCGCGTATTTGCCCTTCAGGTTGGCGCGCAGCTTGCCGCCTTCGAAGATCGGCAGGCGGATGGTCGGGCCGATGCCGAAGGTGCGGCTGATACCCATCAGCAGGTTGGACGGATCCAGCGCGGCCAGGCCGGCGAAGGCGGTCAGGCTGACGTCCGGCAGGAATTCCTTCTTGGCGACGTTGATGTCCTTGGACGCCGCTTCCACGCGCCAGCGTGCCGCGACCAGGTCAGGGCGGCGGCCCAGCAGGCCGATGGTCAGGTTGTCCGGCAGCGTCGGCGTGGGCTGCGCCAGCAGCACCGGGCGCTGGATCTGCAGGCCGCGGTCCGGGCCCTTGCCCAGCAGCGCGGCGAGCTGGTTGCGCGCCAGCGCGATTTCTTCGTCGACGCGCTGCAGGTCGGTTTGCGACGCGGCCACCGTGCCGCGAGCCTGCGTGGTTTCGACCTGGGTATCCAGGCCGGCGGCCAGGCGCTGGCGCGACAGGTCGGTCAGGTCGCGGCGCTGCGCGATGGCGCGCTCGGCCACGTCGCGCTGCGCGTACAGCGCAGCGAGGCGGGCGTAGTTGCGTGCGATCGAGGTGGCCAGGATCAGGCGCGAGGCTTGGCTTTCCGCCTCGGCGGCGCGGTCGTCGGACAGCGCCGCTTCGAGCGCATCGCGGTTCTTGCCCCAGAAGTCGAAGTCATAGGACAGGCCCACCTGCAGGCGTGACTGGTTCTGCCACGAGCCCGCCAGCGGCGTGCCCATGAACAGGTCGTTATTGGAGAAGCGCTGGCGGATCAGGCTGCCTTCGAATTCCAGGTGCGGGTAGAGGGCGCTGCGGGTGGCGTCGGCCATCGCGCGCGACGCCTCCACGCGGGCAAACGCGGCCTGCAGGCTCGGGTTGTCCTTGACGGCTTCATCGACCAGCGCGTTCAACTGCGGATCCTGGAACTGTGCGACCCAGTCCTGCGAGGGCCACTGGCCGTGCTCGTCAGGCAGGGTTTGCGAACTCGCCATGGCGGCCGGGTCGGCCATGGTCTGGGTGCTGTGCGAATTGCCGAGGGCCGCGCAGCCGGCCAGCGCAGCGGCGGCGATGGCAGTCAGCGCGAGCGTGCCGGCGCGCCGCGCCAGCCGGCGCGAGCGCGTCGGCGTGGGGGCTTGGGAAGAGAGGGCTTGATTCATGATGTTGCTCCGTTGTCGGAGCCATGCTTTTTTTTACGGGTGTATGCGGAGTACGGTTGACCGGGCGGTCTGGCTTGTGCATTCACTACCCGCTGTTGTTGTCGATGACCCGGCGCAGCATGCTGCGCAGCAATTGCACTTCGTCCTCGGAAAACCCGCGGAAGTGGTGGGCGAGTACCTTGCAGAAGATCGCCGGCAGGCGCTCGACCAGCTCCTGGCCTTGCGCGGTCAGCGACAGGTCCACCACGCGCCGGTCGGCGTCGCGGCGGCGGCGCTCGATCAGGCCGCGCTTTTCCATGCGGCTGAGCAGGCGCGTGACCGAGCCCATGTCGGTGTTCAGCTCGCGGCCGAGGTCGGTCACCGTGGAGGCGCGCCCGGTGGCGAGCATCATCAGGCAGCTCGCCTGGGCGTGGGTGATGTCGAGTGCGCAGACTTCCTGTTCGACCGCGTGCGCCAGCCCGTTCTTGGCGCGCTGCATCAGGTAGCCGACGCTGTCGCTCATCTGATATCTGGCGGGATCGAACGGGCCGCCGGTATCCGGGGCTGGCCGATCCGGGGAAAGGTCCTGTGACATCTTTGCCTTTGCAATCTTTGCTGCGGCAAATATATGTCTGTGTTTAACGATAAGCAAGAACGGAAATTGGTTATTCCAATTTCCGCAATGATAAACACAGTATAAGTGGCGGGCCCGGTCAACGCGTCTTGCGCTGCAACATGCTAGAATCTTGGGTTACCTCAGATTCTCCAAGCGAGACGCAGCAATGACCCGCGCCATCCGAAATATCGCCATCATCGCCCACGTCGATCATGGCAAGACCACCCTGGTCGACCAGCTCCTGCGCCAGGCAGGCACCTTCCGCGACAACCAGCAAGTCGCCGAGCGGGTGATGGACTCGAACGACCTGGAAAAGGAACGCGGGATCACGATTCTCGCGAAGAACTGTGCCGTCGAATACAACGGCACCCATATCAATATCGTCGACACCCCGGGCCACGCCGACTTCGGCGGTGAAGTGGAGCGCGTGCTGTCGATGGTCGACGGCGTGCTGCTGCTGGTCGATGCGGTCGAAGGCCCGATGCCCCAGACCCGCTTCGTCACGCGCAAGGCGCTGGCGCTCGGCCTGAAGCCGATCGTGGTGGTCAACAAGATCGACCGCCCGGGCGCGCGTCCGGACTGGGTCATCAACCAGACCTTCGACCTGTTCGACAAGCTGGGCGCCACCGACGAGCAGCTCGACTTCCCGGTGATCTACGCTTCGGGCCTGAACGGCTTTGCCGGCCTGACCGAAGACGTGCGCGACGGCGACATGAAGCCGCTGTTCGAAACCGTGCTCGACAAGGTGCCGGTGCGTAGCGACGATCGGGACGGCCCCCTGCAGCTGCAGATCATCTCGCTGGACTACTCCAGCTACGTCGGCAAGATCGGCGTTGGCCGCATCTCGCGTGGCCGCGCGCGTCCGCTGCAGGACGTGGTGGTCAAGTTCGGCCCCGAAGGCAACCCGATCAAGGGCCGCATCAACCAGGTGCTGAAGTTCCAGGGCCTGGAGCGCGAGATCGTGTCCGAGGCCGAAGCCGGCGACATCGTGCTGATCAACGGTATCGACGAACTGGGCATCGGCTGCACCGTGTGCGCGCCGGACGCCCAGGACGCACTGCCGATGCTGAAGGTGGACGAGCCGACGCTGACCATGAACTTCTGCGTCAACACCTCGCCGCTGGCCGGCCGTGAAGGCAAGTTCGTGACCAGCCGCCAGCTGCGCGAGCGCCTGGACCGCGAACTGAAGTCCAACGTGGCGCTGCGCGTGGCCGATACCGGCGACGACACCATCTTCGAAGTGTCGGGCCGCGGCGAACTGCACCTGACCATCCTGCTGGAAAACATGCGCCGCGAAGGCTACGAGCTGGCCGTGTCGCGTCCGCGCGTGGTGTTCAAGGAAATCGACGGCGTCAAGCACGAGCCGTACGAACTGCTGACTGTGGACGTTGAAGACGGCCACCAGGGTGCCGTGATGGAAGAGCTGGGCCGCCGCAAGGGCGAACTGCTCGACATGGCTTCGGACGGCAAGGGTCGCACCCGCCTGGAATACCGCATCCCGGCCCGCGGCCTGATCGGCTTCCAGGGCGAGTTCCTGACGCTGACGCGCGGCACTGGCCTGATCAGCCATATCTTCGACGACTACGCACCGGTGCGCGAAGGCGGCCTGGGCGAGCGCCACAACGGCGTGCTGATTTCGCAGGACGACGGCGACGCCGTGGCCTATGCGCTGTGGAAGCTGCAGGACCGCGGCCGCATGTTCGTCAAGCCGGGCGATGCGCTGTACGAAGGCATGATCATCGGCATCCACAGCCGCGACAACGACCTGGTGGTCAACCCGATCAAGGGCAAGCAGCTGACCAACGTGCGTGCTTCGGGTACCGATGAAGCCGTGCGCCTGGTGCCGCCGATCCAGATGTCGCTCGAATATGCGGTGGAATTCATCGCCGACGACGAGCTGGTCGAGCTCACGCCCAAGAGCATCCGCCTGCGCAAGCGCCACCTGAAGGAGCACGAGCGCAAGCGTGCCGCGCGCGAAGCCGTGTAACTCGCGGCAAGCCGTACAAAGAACCGCGCCTCATGGTGCGGTTTTTTTTCGCCGCCATCGGGCGCAGGAATCACCATGCGTACTTCATCCCTGCACGCACCGCGTACTGGTAATAGCGCTGCGCGCCCCATGCGCCGCCCACATTGGCCCAGCCGGTCCAGCGCTTGCCGAAGTCGGCATTGATGCCGAGCTTGAGTTCGTAGCGGTTGGGCGGGTACAGGCTGCCCAGCGGCAACTGGTTGAACGAGATATTGCTGTCGGTGCTGGTGTGCCACCAGTTCAGCGTCGCGTACGGCTGTACCTTGCGGCCATCGTCGCGCACGAAGGTGCGATGCGCGCGCGCTCCCACGCGTGTGATCATGCCGCTGGAGTCGGCGCCGGTGATGCGCGTGCCGTTGCTTCGGTAATGTCGTCGGCGCGGTAGTCCAAGTAGATAAGCTGAGCCTGCGGCTCGACCACCCAGCCGCCGCGCACGGGGATGGCGTAGCCCGCCTCTCCGGAGATGGCCCAGCCGTTGGCGTTGTACGTGACCGTGGGCAGTTGCTCGCTCTCGACCTTGTTGTCGAACCAGCCGTATTGCAGCCAGGTATCGACATAGGCGCCGAGCCGGTTCGCGTCGTTCTGAACCAGGTGCCATAGGCGCCCACGCTCCAGCCCTGCACGCTACCTTTCGCGCGGGCCGGGTTGCCATCGGCTTCGGCATGGCTGCCGGCGTTGCCGTAGCTGCCCATCGCACCCAAGTGCAGGCGGTCGGTGTCGCTGGCCAGGTTCCAGCGCGCCAGTTCCGCGCCGCCCTGCAGCAGGAAGGTGTCGGTGCTGACCTTGAAATTGTCGTCGCGGCTCTTGCTGCCTTCCCATTCGCCGGCTGCGCGCAGCCAGCCTGCGCGGGCCTTGTCCGGAGCGGGGCGGAAGCGCTGGCCCTCAACATACTGCGGCTCGCCCAGGCGGTCGTGCAGGCTGTGCACGAACATCTGACCGACCAGCCGTTGGTTGGCGAGGTAGGCGGCGATTTCGGGGCGGTACATCGGTGCGGGCGGAGCGGGAGGATTCGGGGGCGAGGGCGGAGTCGGCTGCGGCGGTTTTGCCGTGCGCAGGTACGAGGCCTGCGGATTGCTGCCGTCAGTGCCGCCACGGAACAGGCGGTACTCGTAAGCGCCGGCCACCGCACGGCCGTCCAGCGCGAACGCAGTGGGCGCCGTGGTGCCGCCGTTAGCGGTATCGATCACCAGGATGCCGCTGGCCGCGGTCAGTGCGCCCTGGCCGCCGGCATTGGTGATGCGCACGCCGGTGGTTCCGGTTGCCGTGCCGCCGTCGATGACGAGGCGGTCCGATGCGGCGCCGTCGGCAGCCAGCACCGTCTTCAGGCTCAGCGTGCCGCCGCTGCCGGCGTAGTTACGCGTGGTCAGCGTCTGGCCGGCGCCGCCCGTGGCCGAGGCCAGGTCCACCAGCCCGCCATTGGCAAGCATGCCTGTCAGCTGATAGATGCCAGCGCCGGATGTCTACCCTCCCGGAGGTGCCGACAATCGTATCCCGGCATGGCCGTTGCCCTCGATCGTACTGCTGGCATGGTTGATCACGGTGCCGCCGCTGGCGCCAATCCACAGCCCGTAGGTGCCACCGCTGATCCGCGCGCCTGGCGTGATCGTGGTGCCACCATCCGTTGAGCCGTTGACAACGTTGCCGCCGGTATCCAGCAGTACACCGATCAGGCTGCCGGAAATCGTACCGGCATTGGCTACGCTACCGCTCTGGTTCACGATGTTGACGCCGTGGCCAGCGCTGGCCCCGATCGCGGCGTGAGACAGGTTTGTCACCGTACCGCCGAGCCCCAGCAGCACGCCGTTGGTGCCGCCCTGGATGTTCCCCTGGTTCCAGACCGCAGCGCCAGGCCCCTGGATCCGAATGCCATCGCCGTTGCTGTCCCCGACGATGAGGCCGTTATTGATCACCGTGCTGCCTGTGGCGGCGGAGCTCAATGAGACCCCGGCTGCCATGGCACCAGTGGTGTGGATCGTGCCAAGGTTGTTCAACGTATAGGCATTGGCTGAGCCGCCGTCTGTGACCGCGTCGATCAGGGGAACCGATGCGGTCCCCACAAAATTGACGAACGTGGAGGCCGGGTCGCCGGTGACGGTGTATGTGCTGAAAGAAGCGGGCTGCTGCAGGTTGACCTGTGTTGTGCCATCACCAGCGATGGTCTTTTGCGCGTGTGCGGCGCAGGGCTGCAGCTGCGCCATCATCAGGACCGTGAGCGAGCCCGTCCTTACGGTGAATCTTGACCATGCGCTCGCCATTGCCGCAACCTCCGCACCCGACGCTTCGTTTGCCCTTGCCGATGATGGCTACGATCCGTAGAAGTGCGATGCATCCGCAGGGCCGCCGGAGGGAAGTAAAAGCCGGCACGACCGGCTGGTCAATTTCGTATTTTCAGTTCAGAAATTAATGGTTTAATTTTATTCTTGGACACATATCCGCGGGGCTGCGAGGTGGCCTCTGTACGCGTGTTCCTGGGATGTTCATTGCGCTCCCGGTATGGCCTGCGGCGCCGCCGGCGCACGCGGGCTGCGCCATTCGGGCGGCTTCCACAGGTAGCGCAGATCGCGGTCGCGCCAGGCATCGGCGAACATGTCGCGCCATTCATGAAAGGTCAGCACCAGCGGGTTGTGGGTGCGAACCTGGCGCGTGATGCCGTACACCGGCGCGTCGTGTTCCGGCACGAAGGTGCCGAACAGGCGGTCCCAGATGGTCAGCACGCCGGCATAGTTGCGGTCGATGTATTGCGTGTTCTTCGCGTGATGCACGCGATGGGCCGAGGGCGTGTTGAGGATCGTCTCCACCAGCGGCCAGCGCCGCCCCAGCCGCGTATGCACGAAGAACTGGAACGCCAGGTTCAGGCCCACCGCCAGGATCACCCAGCCCGGCGTAAATCCGATCCACGCCAGCGGGATCCAGAATAGCCACATGCCCGACAGCGGATACGTCAGGCTCTGCCGGAACGCCGTCGAGAAATTCATGCCTTCCGACGAATGGTGGGTCACGTGCGAGGCCCACAGCCAGCGCACACGATGGCTGGCGCGGTGGAACCAGTAGTAGAGGAAGTCCTGCAGCAACAGCAGCAACGCAAATGACCACAGCGTTTCCGGCATCTCGCGCAAGCCATGCTGGTAGCACCAGGTGTAGACAGTGCGGATCATCAGCCAGAGGAAGAACGCATCCGAGGCCTGGTGCATCAGCGCCAGCGCCGCGTTGGAGATGGTGTCGCGCAGGCTGTACACGGTCGGGTCGCGGCGCGCCCAGTACCGGGCTTCGGCACCGATGGTCAGCAGGAAGACTGGCGCAAACGCCAGCAGCACGAGGCCGGGGTCGATCGATTCAGGGTTCATGCCGCCAGTGTGCACATTCCGGCCGGAATTGCCACGAGGGGTCACTCCAAACGGGCTGCGCGCAGGGCTGTCGCGCCGCATTCGCCACATTGCCGATTGATGTACTGGTACGCAATTCTGTCGCGCATGCGAGGGCGGTCAAAGCGGGTAAAGGACGCGCCGGGGGCGCCGTAGTTGAGCGAGGGCGGCGGCGCGCCGCATGCCCCGATTCCTTTATCCCTCCGGAGCCTCAATGTTCAGGAACACTACCATCGGAGCCAGATTGTGGTTCCTCACTATCGTCACCAACTTGTTGCTGCTGATTGTCGGCGCGGTCGGGGCTCGGCATGTCGCGCAGCAACGACGCCACGCACCAGATCTACGAGCAGCAACTGTCGGCCGCGGTCAACCTCGCCGAGGCGCGCTCGAACCAGCTGCTGGTGCGCGTGCTGCTCGATCAGGCGGCGTTGGCCACCGACCCCGCCGATGCCAGGTCCCGCGCCGCGACCGCCGAAGGCTTTGCGCGCGATTCCGACAGGGCATGGAAGGCCTATCTCGCGTTGCCGCGCTCGGCTGAGGAAGCGAAGGTGGTGGAGGACGTCACCGCCAAGCGCGACGCGCTTTTCCGCCAGGGCGTGGCGCCGACGATTGCCGCGCTGCATGCGGGCGACCGCGAGACCATGATGAAGGCCGTGCTCGAAACCATCCCGAAGCTCGATATCGCCTTCACTGCCGTCAATTCGGCGCTGAGCCAGCTGCAGGTGGCCAGCGCGAAGCAGGTCTACGAAGCGTCGCAGCAGCGCTACCGCAGCCTGTTCACGCTGTCGGTGTGCGTGCTGTTGCTGGGGCTGGCGTTCAGCACCGTGGCGGCATGGCGCCTGCGCCGTTCGGTGGTGCAGCCGCTGGATATTGCGATCGCGCGCTTCGAGAAGATCGCCGGTGGCGACCTAAGCGCCGCGGCGGTGTCCGGCGGCGAAGCGCAGGCCGACGAGTCGGCGCGCAACGAGGCCGCGCGCATGCTTGGCATGCTGGGCCGCATGCAGCAGAGCCTGGTGGCGATGGTGGGCGAAGTGCGTGGCGGCGCCGATTCGATCGCCTCGGCAAGCAAGCAGATCGCCAGCGGCAACGCGGACCTGTCGCAGCGCACCGAGCAGCAGGCCGCGTCGCTGGAGGAGACCGCGTCCAGCATGGAAGAGCTGACCGGCACCGTGCGCCAGAACGCCGACAGCGCACGCGAAGCGCGTGCGCTGGCCACCGATGCGACCGCGCGCCGTATCGCGCGTGGTGAACACCATGCAGTCGATCGACGCCAGCGCCGGCAAGATCGTCCACATCATCGACGTGATCGAGAAGATCGCCTTCCAGACCAACATCCTTGCGCTGAACGCCGCCGTGGAAGCCGCGCGTGCCGGCGAGCACGGTCGCGGCTTCGCGGTGGTGGCGGGCGACGTACGCGACTTGGCGCAGCGCTGCGCCAGCGCGTCTAAGGAAATCCGCACGCTGATCGGCGCTTCGGTGGCCAATGTGCGTGAGGGCACCGGGCTGGTGGATGACGCGGGCGGCGCGATGCAGGACATCGTCGACGCGGTGCGCCGCGTCAGCGCGATCATCGGCGATATCAGCGCGGGCCTCGGACGAGCAGTCCAACGGCATCGAGCAGGTCAATGTGGCGGTGTCGCAGATGGATAGCATGACGCAGCAGAACGCGGCGCTGGTGGAGCAGGCCGCTGCCGCGGCCGCTTCGCTCGAAGACCTCAGCGCCTGACTTCGCTAGTGGCGACGTTCATGCTGGCCTGACGCGGGAGGGCGGGCGCATGCGCACAGCCCTGCGTATGCGCCGCAAGCTGCCCACGTGGGTGTGCCTGCCGGTGTGACTGGCGTAAAATTCCCAGTTGCATTGGAGGAGTAAGACATGACTGATTTCGTCACGACAGAGGTCCGCGGTGGCATCGGGTACCTGACGCTGAACCGCCCCCAGGCGTTCAATGCCCTGTCGCTCGACATGATCCGCGCCATCACGCAGGCGCTGCAGGACTGGGCCGCGGCGCCCGAGGTGGTGGCGGTAGTGGTGGCCGGTGCCGGCGGCAAGGCGTTCTGTGCAGGCGGCGATATCCGCTATTTCCACAAGGCTGCGCACGAGGGCGATCCGCTGCTCGACCAGTTCTTCGTGGAAGAGTACGCGCTCAACTTCCTGGTCCACCGCTACGCCAAGCTTTATATCGCGCTGATGGACGGCGTGGTGATGGGCGGCGGCATGGGCATCTCGCAAGGCGCGCGGGTGCGCCTTGTCACCGAGCGCACGAAGATGGCGATGCCGGAAACCAATATCGGCCTGTTCCCCGACGTGGGCGGGGGCTGGTTCCTTGCGCGCACGCCGGGCCGCATCGGCGAATACCTGGGGCTGACCGGCACCGTGATCGGCGCAGCGGATGCGCTTTACGCCGGGCTGGCCGACGCCTACCTGCCGGGCAATCGGCTCGCGGAGCTGGTCGATTCGCTGCGCGCGCAGCAGTTCGCCAGCGGCGATGCGGTGCTGGCGCATATCGAGGGCTTCACGGCGCCGCACCGCGCAGACTGCGTGCCGGCGCAAAGCACGCTGGCAGACCTGTCGGCACAGATCGACGCCTTGTTCGCCGGCAACACTATGCAGGAGATCCTGGCCGCCGTCAGCGACGCGCCGGGCGACTGGGCCGCGCAGACCGCCGCCATGCTGCGCAGCCGCTCGCCGTTGATGCTGTGCGTGACGCTCGAGCAGATCCGCCGCGCGCGCAGCATGTCGCTGGAGGACGAGTTGCGCATGGAGCTCGACATGATGCATTACGTGTTCCGCAAGGGCGACGGCGTGGAAGGCATTCGCGCGCTCGCCATCGACAAGGACCACAAGCCGCGCTGGCAGCATGCGCGCCTCGATGATGTGAGCCGCGAAAAAATGCTGTCGCTCTTCGACAGCCCCTGGCGCGCGGATGATCATCCGCTGGCGGCGCTGGGCAAGGCAGCCTGACAGGTCTTCAGCCAGCCGTCTGACAGCAGGCCGGTTCCGGGTGGGGTAGAGTGGTACCTGGGCCGGCGCAGACAACCATGCCACCCATGGGTGCTGCGTCGGCCGTGCCATTCCGTCCACACAGACAAAGGAGCCGTGATGAGTAATCCTCGTGATGTCGTTGTACTGGTGGGAAGCTTGCGCAAGGAATCGTATAGCCGCAAGCTGGCCAAGGCGCTGATCGCGCTGGCGCCGGCGCAGCTCAAGCTGGAGATTGTCGAGATCGGCGAACTGCAGCTCTACAACCAGGACCTGGACGACAAGCCGCCCCAGGCCTGGACCGCGTTCCGCGACCGCGTGCGCCGTGCCGATGCGGTGCTGTTCGTGACGCCGGAATACAACCGCTCGGTGCCCGCACCGCTGAAGAACGCCATCGACGTGGGCTCGCGGCCCTATGGCAGCAGCGTCTGGGACGGCAAGCCCGGCGGCATCATCAGCGCCTCGCCCGGTGCGGTCGGCGGGTTTGGCGCCAACCATCATCTGCGCCAGTCGATGGTGTTTCTCAATGTCCCGATCCTGCAGCAGCCCGAGGCCTATATCGCCGGCGTTGACAAGCTCTTGGACGAGCAGGGCGGCATCGCCAACGAATCGACCAGGGACTTCCTCGGAAAATACCTGACGGCGTTCGCCAGTTGGATCGAACGGACTGCGCCGCGCTGACGAGCGCTGCCGCGCGGGACTGCTGTCCCGGCGGTGCAGGGCGGTTAGAATGACTTGCTGAGTTCAAGGCCGCCGTAGAACGCCCGCGGGTCGCCGGCAGTCTTCTTCACGCCGCCAAAAAAGCCCAGGCTCACGGTTCGGGTGACCGGGATCCCGGTCACCACCACGCCGCCCTGGGTGGAGTGGTAGTACGGGTCGCCGTGCTTGATCAGCTCCAGGCCGGCCCACGCCTTGCCGAACACCTTGTACAGGACGCGTCCGCGCGCCCAATAGGCCTTCGGCCCGAAGTTGTACGTGGCCAGCCCGTTGGCCAGCCAGCGCTGCGCGAACTCCTGCTGCCCGAGCACGGTCAGCGCCAGGCCCCATTCGCCGCCGTCGCTGCGGTTGTCGGCGCCTTCGGGCGAGACGCGGTTGTAGCGGTAGCGGGCGCCAGCCGTGATTTCTGCCCATCCGGTTTCCCAGCCCTTCTGCAGCCCCAGCGCGGCTTCGGCCGCCTGCCCGTTGACCGTGACGCGGGTGCCGTTCGAACCGTAGCTGTAGTGGTAGTCGCTGACCACGAATTTCTGCGTCAGGTAGGGCACCGGCAAGGCGCTGCCGGTCACGCCGGCATACTCGCTGCGCTCACCGCCGCCGGCGAAGCTGGCCCCGCCAAACAGCGTGCCTGCATGCGCCGGCATCCACACGGAGGTGGCCAGGCTTGCCAGCATGGCGATGATTGCGATGCGGGTCAGGCTGGCATGGCCCGTGAGCTGCTTGCGCGTGTACCGCGTCATAGAAGGAGTTCCTTGTCAGGCCGCGGCCATGTGCGGCGCGATTTGATAGAGATGGAAGTCGCCGGTGGGCGTGGTCAGCTTGCCGGTGGGGGTCAGGTTGACGGCCCGCTCTGTCTGCTGGCCGGCCATCGGCTGGCGCAGCAAGGTGCCGGGATTCAGGTCGAGTTCGATGCTGCTGAACAGCAGCGGCGCAGTGCCCTCGATGGTGGCAATGGCGACGGGCAGCATGCCGGAGCGCAACGGCTGCATCAGCAGGCCGGCGGCCCAGCTCTGCGCCAGCGACGGCCCACCGCCTTCGCGGCGCAGCAGCTCGGCCAGGCGCGTCAACGGCGGCGTCTCGGTCTCGGTCAGGTTGCCCATGTCGAGCTGCAGCCGGCTGCCATACAGGAATGTCTCAAGCGCGCCGGTATTGCCGGCCTTGTCCCACTGGAATTGCAGGCCTATCTGTGTCTGGGCACCGGTATTGGCGGCCGGGGCCTTGACGAACGTCGCCTGCGCGACGTCGCGCACAATCAGGTTGGGCAGGTGGATGGCGATATCCACCATGCCGCCGCGCGAAAGGCCTGGGACACCTTCACCGATATACAGCGCGCCGTTGGGGGAAAGGTCTGAGGTCAGGCCAAGGCGGGTATCGCCGTCCAGGGTCAGCGTGACCGGCACCCGCAACGGGAACCGGTATTCCGTGCGCCGGTTGCTGGCATGGCGGTGCGCGAACACGGCCACGATCACCGCGGTCAGCAGCGTGACGAAGGTCCAGATAAAGGTCACGACGCCGGCGCCGAACGGGATGCTGCCGGTGTACATGCGGTACACCCCGACAGGCACGCTGGCCGCGGTCACGGCAGCGAGGAACAGTAGCGGCGACAGCCACAGCCACATCTTGCCGGTATCGGACAACTGCTTGTCGGTTACCGCGAACGGGATGTTGCGCCGGAACAGGCCGACACTGGTTGACATAAAGGCAAAGAGCCGCGCCATCGCGTACTGCTCGCTGAGGAACAGCGAGTTATAACCCCGGCCCAGCTCCAGGTGCACCAGCATCGACAGCAGGTAGTACAGGCAGAACAACATCAGAAACAGGTCGAGCGGCGCGACGATCGGCATCTGGCCGGACAGGAAGACCGCGGGAGGCGTGAGGAAGAAGACCAGCTTCTGCCAACCCTCGAAGAAAAACAGCGCCGAGGCGAAATAGTTCAGCCGCTGGCCCAGCGTCAGGCCGCGCGCAAACAAGACGTTCTCGCGCCGGAATACCTGCATCGCGCCCATCCCCCAGCGCATGCGTTGCTTCAGGTAGGTATCGATGCTGTGCGGGGCCAGGCCGAAGGCCAGTGACTCGGCAAAATAGACGGAACGGTAGTCGCGCTTGTGCAGCTTGATCGCGGTATGCACGTCCTCGGTCACCGTTTCGGTGGCGAAGCCACCGATTTCCTGTATCGCCGAGCGCCGGATCACGGCACAACTGCCGCAGAAGAAGGCGGCATTCAACGCATCCTTGCCGCGCTGGATGACCTTGAAGAACAGCGCCTGCTCGTCCCAGACACGCTTCTTTCCCAGCCGGTGGTTGAAGGAATCGATATTGAAGAAATCTTGCGGCGTCTGCACGAAGGCGACGCCGGCATCGCGAAAGAAACCGAGCGTCTTGACCAGGAAATCCTTGCGCGGCGCGTGGTCGGCATCGAAGATGGCGATGAAATCGCCGCTGCTGAACTGCAGGGCATTGTTGAGGTTTCCGGCCTTGGCGTGGGCGTTGTTGTCGCGCGCCAGGTAGCGGCAGCCAAGCTCTTCGGCCAGCCTGCGCATGCAATCGCGGCGGCCGTCGTCGAGCAGCCAGGTTTCGTGCGGGTAGTCCATCCGCTTGGCCGCCAGCAGCGTGCGGCGCAACAGGTCAACGGATTCGTTATAGGTCGGCACGTACACGTCGACCTTCAGCCCGGGATCGGGCGGCTGCGCTTCGCGCACGCTGAGCCGGTAGGTCATCAGGACGAACAGCAGCCCGCTCAGGTAGCCATACAGCTCCGCGGCGTAGAGCGGGATGGACAACCACGGCACCGCCGCGTTCATGGTGCCGATCCGCCAGATCATATAGATGAGGCCGCAGGCCACGTAGATGGCGACAAGCCAGGCGACATAGCGTTTGGGCAGTTCGGTCTTCATGTTGGCGTCAGGTCCGTAGTGCGATGTTGATTGGCGACTGCGGCAACTGCTGTCCAGCATTGCGACGCCCGCATTGCCGACTAACAACGTGCTATGCGTAGTTCGGATGACATCGCAATCGAGTACTGCATGCTGGGTCCGAAAATGGCGCCCGCACAGGGTCACGCGACAAACAGCAAAAACTACGAAGCTCCGTAGTCCGGATCGGCTCACCGGGGCGAGGCATGGCATGTACGGTAGACCTCGCACTTTTAGCATAGAAGACGTTTTGGTTCGTGTGACGGTCTCAGTGCATTTTTTGTCGGTGTCGACAGGAAGGCTGAAGATGGGTTGAGCAAATGTCCGCCGCACGATATCGCAGGACGTTAAGAATTCTCCACATCAGGGTGGCGCCCCGAGCGCTCCAGCTTCAAATTGATGCGGGGGTGGTAAACTCGGCCAGCTTCCGGCTGGCGGCGCAACCGCGCGCTTCGCCGCCGGACCCTATCTTGTGCCGGATAACCGGCTCGCGCATGCCCAAGGCGTGTTGTGCTCTAGTGGTAAGGATCGGCGCAGCCGATCCGATCTGAAATGACCGATCTTCAAGGTAAAGTTCCCGCGGCGGGCCGTCGCCGGATCTCGGTGGCCCCGATGATGGACTGGACGGACCGTCATTGCCGCATGTTCCATCGCCAACTCAGCCGCCACACATGGCTGTATACCGAGATGGTGACGACTGGCGCGTTGCTGCATGGCGACGTGCCGCGGCATCTGGATTTTGACGCAGCCGAACATCCAGTCGCGCTGCAACTGGGCGGCAGCGAGCCGGCGGACCTCGCCATGGCGGCAAAGCTTGGCCAGCAGTGGGGCTACGCCGAGGTCAACCTGAACTGTGGCTGCCCGTCCGAACGTGTGCAGCGCGGTGCATTCGGTGCCTGCCTGATGTCCGAGCCGCAACTGGTGGCCGACTGCGTGAAGGCGATGCGTGATGCGGTCAGTATCCCGGTGACCGTCAAACATCGCATCGGCATCGACAAAATCGAGCATTATGATTTTGTTCGGGATTTTGTCGGCACCGTGGCCGATGCTGGCTGCGGCACCTTTATCGTCCACGCGCGCAATGCCATCCTGAAAGGCCTGAGCCCAAAAGAGAACCGCGAAATCCCGCCGCTGCGCTATGAAGTTGCGTACCAGCTGAAACAGGAGTTTCCTGAGCTGGAAATCCTGATCAACGGCGGCATTGGCAGCTATGACGAAATGGCAGGCCACCTGCAGCACGTCGACGGCGTGATGATTGGCCGCGAGGCCTATCACCAGCCGTATGTGCTGGCAGAAATGGATGCACGTTTCTACGGTGACACCAGTTCGCCGTTGCCTTCACGCCTGGATGTCGAGCTGTCGATGCAGCGCTATATCGGCGACCTGGTGGAGCGGGGCGGTTATATGGGTGCCGTCACGCGGCATATGCTCGGCCTGCACCGCGGCATTGCCGGCGGGCGGGGCTGGCGCCGCGTGCTGTCGGATGCAAAGCGGATGAATGCGGCACGCACGCGCGCGGATGTGGATGCACTGTTCCAAGAGGCCCGGGAGCATTTGCGTTCGCCGGCCTCCGAGCCCCTGGCGGCGTAATGCATGATGTCGGCAGCCCCTGCTCCGTGGGGATGCCGAGCCTTTGCTCTAAATCCGAATCGCGAAATTGTGCATGCTTGCCAGAGGGTAGCGCGCGCGGCACCTGAGATGCCCCTCGCCCGGAAACTGGCGTCCGCAAAGGGATTCCCCTAATTCGCCGAGGCAGGGCACTTTCATACACTGTGCCTGCCCTCGAATACAGGGCTTTCTTCAACTGATTATTCAGCCCGCTTCGGCGGGCTTTTTTTTGTCGGCTTTGTTTGGCGCCGTTCGCCGACGCGCTTCGCGCTCTTCGTTTACCCGAATGGCGCAGTTCCCGGATGACAGGTACATTGCGACTGCCTTCAGGGCATTTGAGATCGCTAAAGTTAAGAGTCCGCGCTGCGGACTCTTTTTTTTGCGCTCAGTATTCCTGCGCCAGACGCCGGGGTTTGACGGCAACTGCGCACTAGAGTTCCATCGATCACCCGCTCGCGCTAGCGCGTATGGCTCACGCCGACATCCAGCGTGCCGTATGTCGTAATGCCGGATTCCCGCCCGTCCGCCACGCCGCCGCCGGCGCAACCGCCCAGCGCGGCCGCCAGTGCCATCATCGCCACGATTCCCGACATCCGCCAGAACAGCTTTCGCATTCCCATTCCTTCTTGTACTAACGATGGTTGGGCCGTGGCGCCGCCCCGAGGTTCCGACTCGACGCATTGCCGGCGCGGAAGGAGCGAGGAGGGAAAAGAGGCAGGCAGCCCGCTGGGGAGCGGGCCGCCTGACGGGAAGTCGAGGGGGGTCAATGTCCCTCAGGCGAAAGTATCGCTTCGAGCATGTCCGCCAAGAACCCTGCCGAGGAGGGGGCCGCGCACTAGTCCCGCGATTGCTGATATGCCGCAAGGGTGCCGCGCGTCGACTCGCTGAGCGGCCCGCCTGCCAGGTTGATGAGCGTGATACGATCTTTCGCATCGCCACAGGCGAAGCGAATTCAGGTACGCGGACCGATGCCGAGGTCGGGGCGCCAGTGAACTACCCGCTGGCGGCTGCGCGACAGCACGGACGGTCCGGGAAGGCGGCAAGCGTGGAAAAATCGGAAGTGGAAAAGGAAGAGCCGTTCGGCGAAGTCTTCGAGGACTTCCGAGTGGTATGGGTTGCCGAGCGGCTGCAGGATGGCAAATGGACGGCACGCTACTGCTGGCAGCACGGCACGTCTGACGCAGCCGGCAAGGCGCTCCAGGAAGCGGTATTGAACGGCAAGTCGCGCCGTCTGCTCGGTCAGTTCGACACCGAAGTCGACACCATCGCCGCAATCAAGGAAGCCGTGCTGCTCGAGGCAAAGTGGGTCCCACCCCGGGCGTGACCCCTCTCAAAAAAAATTGTGCGGGATACTAGCCATCTCGCAAAACTGTTTGTATAATCTTGTTTTTCGTCGATCAGCGCTTCGCTGATGACCTCTACGGTGGCTGTAGCTCAGTTGGTAGAGTCCAGGATTGTGATTCCTGTCGTCGTGGGTTCGAGTCCCATCAGCCACCCCAAGTATTTATTAGGTTCCAAGGTTAAGGGTCACTGACTTAGGAAGATTTTTGGAAGATGATCTTCCAAATTTTGGAACTTGATTCTTGAAAAGCCCACCCGTTGAGGTGGGCTTTTTCATTTCAACCGCATAGCGAGCGGTCGGTCGAGGGAGGGGGAGATGAAGTTTTCTGGGAACAATCTGGAAACCGAAAGGTGCCCACACTGCGGAATTTCTGCCCCCAACTTGGTCCTGGTGGGAAATCCATTCATCGGAGCCACGGCGGGAGGCGGGGTCCCAAAGGAATACTGGCGGGTCTTTCAGTGCGCGCGCTGCCGCGCTGGGGTGATGGTGCGCTCCAATCCTGCGAATTCGGGGTTGCAGGCATGGCCGGCTGCGACGACCTACTCTGAGGACATCCCGGCCAAGGCCCGGAATGCGTTGCGGGAGGCTAGATTGGCTTTGGGCACGCCCTCACTGAGCATCGTTGGCTCGGCGCGTGCAATCGATCACATGCTGAAGGCGCGTGACTACAAGGAAGGCAGCCTTTATGTACGCATCAACAAGGCTGCTGAAGACCATGTCATCACTGAGGACATGAAAGCATGGGCGCACGAGGTACGGCTAGAAGCAAACGATGAACGTCACGCGGACGAGGACGCCCCTGACGCAACGGAGGAAGAGGCAGCGCGGATCCTCCGGTTTGCTGAGGCGCTGGCAGAGCTACTTTTCGAACTGCCGGCTCGCGTGAAACGAGGCCGTCAACTAGCGCCTGGCGCTAAAGCCTAAGCGGTTGGCCGCACCTTCCGGACCCTGCGCCTGTCATAAACCTTGGCCACCATCTTGCCGTCGGCGTGGCCGGTGGCGTCCGTGATGCGGTCGTCGCCTTCCTCCATCCGGTCAGTCACGGCGCTGGGGCGCATGTCGGCCAGAGTGAACGGGCTGAACTCAATTTCGCGCTCAGTGGCAGCTGCCTGGCAGTAGCCCATCAGCCGTTTCCAGATCGTGTTCCAGCCGCTGCGGCTGTACACCTGTCCCGACGTATTGCCGAACACATAGACGCTCGCCGTTCGCTGCAGGGCCAGAGCCTCGTTCACGGCGCTCCGCAGGGCAGGCGACCAGCGAACGAGCTTCGTGCGCTGGATCTGGCCGCCCTTTCGCTTGCCAACGGGAACCACGAGACCCTCTTCGGTCGAGGACTGCCTAACGAGGGTGCGCATCTCTTCCGGTCGGCTGACAGTCAGGTAGGCCACGTGCACGCAGAGCGCGAGTACCAGGTAGCTGCCGCCGCGGGCCCGGCCAATCTCTAGCGCGAGAGCGATCTCATGAGGCTGGACATACTTTTGCCGTGGCCGAGTCGGGTTGTACTTGATGCCGCGGCAGGGGTTGATCTGCAGCTCACCCAAGCGGCGCCCGTACTCGAGCACAGCAGACAGCAGGGCGATCTCTTTGTTGGCCTTGGCCGGAGCACCGAGCTCGGCTCGCCGATCCAGATACCGGTAGATGTGGTGGGGCTTGATCGACGCAGGCTTGACCTTGCCGAACACCTTGATCAGGTTTTTGGCCTCAACGCGATTTTCGGTCAGCGTGATGTCCGCCTTTCGCATTTCGCTGTCAGCGGGCAGACGGGTTTGCCATTTGAAGTACTCGTTGATCAGGGCTTCGGTGGTTCCCGCCAGCACGAAGTTGCCGTTCAGTTCATCGGCGCGCCGGCGCGCTTCCTGGTCGATCTCGGCAACAGCATCGGGGTTGTTGCGCTGAGCGGTCAGGCGGAATGCCCACGTTCCGTTCGGCAACTTGTACCCATAGCTGACCTTGAATTTCCCCTCACGCCGGTACAAGCGAAACGGCAGGCCATCAGGAGTCTTGCGGCGGGAAATCATGCGAGCAGTGCTTCAAAGTTTGGTTCGTCTTCGGCGCCATCGTTGGCGCTCTGGTTGGCGGCCCCGGTCATGCGGGCCGCGTAGTATGCGCGGCTCACCTGAGGCACCCCGGCTATATTCACTGCGAAGGGCCAGCCGTGCTTCTTGAGCCAGCGCTTCATGCAGCTGTGGCTGGTCGGCTGGCAGCCGACCAACTCTGCGAGCTCGGCCATCGTGAGATAGGTGCCGACGCCGAGGCCGTTCATTTCGTCACCCCGCGCCAGACATAATCGCCCTTGTCCTCCCGAATGGCCGGCTCGCCGTCGGCGCAGGGGCATTCATAGCCAGACAGGTTATCGGCCACCGCCCGCCAGAAGTTGCGCACCAGGCCGTGAGGCACGTGGTTGTCTTCCTTGGCGTCGATCAGGTCGAATTGCGCCAGGCACCAGAGCGCCTCGGCGCTGGTCGTGCGTCGCGTCCCGCCGCGGCCATCGTTCTTGCTGATGCTCAGGTGGTATTCGGGGCCGAGGTCAGGCTGACCGGGGTCGTGCGCCACCTCGACTGCACTGAACGTCGCAATGCCAGATTCAGGGTGCAGCCAAGCCTCGCAGGCGAAGCCCATCGCAGCGGCGCGCATGATAGCTTCGATTTCCGCTCCCGTCTCGCGAATCCAGCCTGGGCCGGTCGGGCGCTTGGGTTTGATGATGGATTCGATCATGAGCGCTCCGGATCTGGCTGCCGCGGCCGCCAGTCATTGAAGGGGAAGCCGAGCTTGGTGTGGAAGCGTTGAGCGGCGTAGGGGTTGCGGTCCAGCTCGCTGCGTGAATCGATGCCGCACACGGCTCGGACCACGGCGGCAGCGCGCTCGGTGTCGCGCAGCGCGCCGAACTGCGCCCAGGCCTCCGGGTAGCAATCGGCCAGGAAGCGTCGGAAGTCTGCGTTGCCGCCGAGGATGGCGGCAGTGCGGGCGAGGGCGGGGCGCGTCATGCTTCCACCCGCTTGAATTCGACCACCCAGACCCACGGGTTGGCATCCCATGCGCCGGCGCCGTTGATGCTGTCCCATAGCCAGCGGTAGTGCTCGTGCGGCGTGGCGCTGTATGGGTAGGCTGGGATCGAACCGTGGCCGCCGGCGCAGCCCTCGGCGATCGCATCGGCGTCGCTACAGTCGTTCAGCCGCTCGCCGCGCACACCACCGACATCCAACAGAATCCGCGATGCTGCGCGGGGCATATGGATCGCTGGCCGTTTCCACCATGCCGGCGTGACGCTGGAGCGATGGCGCGCGTTGTCGGGCGTCGGGTCGGCGTACTGGTAGATCCGATCCATATTCAGCGTCATGTCGACGAAATGCCATTCGTCGCGGCCCTTCTTCTCGCTGAATCGCGTTTCCCAGCGTCCGAAGGCGAAAAACGTCTCGCGGACCCACAGGCGGTCGCCCGGCTGTCCGTGGGGGCATGGGATCTGCTCTGATCCATCGCCATCGGACTTGAGGAGCCACCAGATAGCGGTGTTCAAGTCCTCGAATCCCCAACAGGCAGGGTCGTTCCAGTCCGGGCCGCCCACAGGGCCGCCACCGACGAAGTCGATTGGCCAGCCGCGCTTCGGCTTCACCACGCGCCGCGTCTGGGTCTTCCGGCCGTCGAGGATGGCGCGTACCATCGCGCCAGAAAACAAGATCGGGAGTTCACGCATGGCATGCATCCTTCAGTGGATTGAGTCCCACCAAGCCCTCGCGGGATGGGCGCAAGCCGTCGCGTCGGTTGCTGCTATCTGGTGGGCGGGCCGCACAGGAACGCGACTTCAGCGGTCGGATCGCCTGCATGCTCGGAAGACATTGGCCGGCGCAGTCTTGGAAATTGCCACAGCAGCTCAGCAAAGGCTTGGGCACGCGGCCAGCGAGATCAAGGACAGGGAAGCCCTCTACCTGATTGGCGTTGGCGATAAGCACTTCGATCAGCATGGGCTGGGTGAGATTGAGAAAGCTGTCACGGCTATCCCGCTTCATGAGCTGAATACACCCGAACTCGTCAGGTTGGTCCTCATGTTGAGCGGCACCGTGCGCCAATTCCGAGAGAACGTCGAAGCTGCTATTCGTCTCTACAGCAGCATGGATGCAGCTCAGCACGATGCCTTTTTCACTGGGCTCCGTGAAATGTGCGATGGTTGCGAAGACATCAAGAAACGAATCTCGGCCCAACTGGCCGCGATCAAGTAGGCCTTTGGAATGAGTAGGTGAAGCTCTCAAGCTGCCTCCCCAGCCGTAGCTACCTGCTCGAACATATCGATGGTGCGGGTGTCGCGCACCGGCTCGGTCTCGGGCAGCAGGTCTTTCAGGCGCGTCTCGCCGTCGCCGCCGTACGGCAAGCACATCGGATCCCATTTGGACGGCAAGCGGTTCAGGCCCTTGATTTCGCCGAGCACATCGATTTCCGGCTCGGCGTCGCTGACGATGTCACGAAGCTCATAGCTGGCCACCGAACGCGCTTCCTTTTCGCTGTCCGCGATCACAACGGCGGTCACGCTCACTTCTACGGTGAAGAGTTTCATGCTGCTTCTCCCGGGAATCCGTCGTGCTGCACGCCGTCGAGCAGGCGGCCGGCGGCCTTCTTGCCAACGCGACGCGCGAGCAGCCTGCAGGTTTCGTCTCGGTGCCAGTCACCGCAGCTCTCGCCGCTTTCGAAGTCCGGCAGTCCATGTCCATCGAAGAAGTCGCCATGCTGCGAAGTCAGGAAGGGCGGCTGGGCATCGTGCTCGTAGGGGACAAACTCGCCCCACTGCTTGAGCAAAAACGGCACGCCGGCCCGCCGGCACTGGTCGCGCAGGGAACGCGCCCAGTCTGGGCTCATAGGCCGCGCGCCGGGTCCGCTTTCGCCGCCGACAATCACCCAGTCGATTGCAGGCAAATCAGGGGCTGCATTGCCTTCGACGTCCTCGCAGCCGGCGGTGCCCTTGAGTGGGTAGATTTCCGAATGCCCATCGATGTCGATCACGCCCAGGTCTACCGGCCCCAGCAGCGGCTCCATCGATAGGAACCGAACGTGTGCCGGCACAGCCAGCAGCTTCGGGATGTCGCGGTCGGCCTCAGCCTGATTGACGATCGTCGCGCCCAGCCAGACATTTGGAAGCACCTCCGGCACAACCAGCCGAGTCGAGCCGACTAGGGAAATGCGCGCCTCCCTGATCATGCGATCGGCATTCCCGATCCGCTTGGTCAGCAGCAGCCAGTCCAGATTCGGCGTTTGCTCGATGAGATGGAATAGGTCGGCACGCCACGCCGGATCGACGGCGTTGTCGAACACGTCAGCCAGGCTGGCGCAGAAGACGCGCTGCCGCCGGCCGTGCTCGCCGAAGAAGGCGTCATGGTTCGCGTTCCACGCCAGCGGCTTGCGCCAGTTGGCCGGCGAGGTGCGCCGGCGCGGCGCGCCCGGGCCCCAGTTCACGGCCACGCCTCCACCGAAGCGCGCATTGCGCGTCTCCGCGTAGCAGTGGTCGCAGCCGGGGCCGACCTTCTGGCACCCCTCCCACGGGTTGAAGGTGTGGTCAGTCCACTCGATCTTGCTGTTCTCGCTCACGCTGCCTCCTTGATCGCCTTCGATTCCTTCGCCGTCCAGCTGGCCATCTCAGGCACGTTGGCACGAACCAGTGCGGCAGCCATCGGCGGGCTGACACTGTTGCCACACATACGGACCTGAGCGTGCTGCGGCAGGCGGTAAGCCTTCATCTTCCCGATGCGCATCAGGGCTTCGCGTACGAACGCCAGCAGCGGATCGGCTGGGTCGATGGTTGGGGCAAAGATGTATGTGCTGGGGAAGCCTTGGGCCCGGTACAGCTCAGGCGGGACCAGCATGCGCATGCCGATGTCGGCGATCTGGTACTGCTCGCCTGCCACGGTCACCAGGCCGAGTCGGTCCTTGGTCGGGATGGTGTGCATCGGGTCGCGGCAGTCCTGATCCTGGCCGCCCTCGCTGTAGTACTTCACCAGGAAGGCGCGAACCTCGCCGATGTGCGTACCACCGGCGGTCACAGTCGTTGCCGGCGCGTCGGTCGAGCTGCCGGTGCACTCGCCGCGCAGCTTCACCAAGTGCGACGTGGCGATGGCGGTGTCACCCTTGGCAGTGATCGTCTGCATCGGCTCGCCCGCGTCGCGCGGCCTGCTCTGGCCGGCGCGGCCTCCGCAGCCCACGAGCTGGGCCGTCACCAGAGCGTGATGATCCTTGGCGGTGATGGTGCTGGTCGGGTCGCGTAGGTCTGCGCCGGGCGTCTCGTTGCCGCCGTAGTGCTTGGCGAGGAAGGCTGAAACCAGCGCATGCTTAACGCCGCCGGCGACGGCCGTGCCCAGCGGCTTGTCCAGCCCCGGCGCGCGCGGCGCTTGGCCGGGACGTTCGCCATAGCCGGTCTGCACCAGAGTCGCGGACGCCAGCGCGAAGTGCCCGCCCTTGACCTCGGCGCACTGCGTGCGCAGCGGCTCGTCGGCGCGGAAGCTGCGCTGGCCGGACGCGTTGGCGCACTCGGTCAAGATCGGCGCCGCGGCGCTGGCAGGCAGCTTCACAACATACGGATCGGCGGCACCGATGACATACCGGCGCAGGCCGCGCGCGATCCGGCGCTCCGTGGCCTCAGCCAGCGGGCGGGCGCGCTCGAAGATCGACGGGCAAGGGATCGACCAGTCGATGCACTCGGCGGCCGTGCGCCACGGCTTGCGCTGCCTCGCCTTCACCGCGGCGCTGTCCGGTGCACCGTGCGTCGGCTCCGGCCAGACGATGGGTTTGCCATCGCAACGGGCGATCAAGAACAGGCGTTTCCTGATTGTCGGCGCGCCATAGTCGCAGGCGCGCAGTTCGCGCCATTCGACGGCGTAGCCCTTCTCATGCAGCTGGCGCACGAAAGAGCGGAAGGTGTCGCCCTTGCGCTTCGGGCACGGGTTCCCGTCGGCCAGCACCGGGCCCCACGTCTGGAACTCTTCCACGTTCTCTAGGATGATGACGCGCGGCCGTACCAGCGCCGCCCAGCGCATTGCCACCCAGGCGAGGCCCCGGATCTTCTTGTCGCGCGGCTTGCCGCCTTTGGCCTTGCTGAAATGCTTGCAGTCCGGGCTGAACCAGGCGAGGCCGACCGGCCGCCCCTTCACCAGGTCGAGCGGGTCCACATCCCACACGCTTTCGCAGTGGTGCTCGGTTTGGGGGTGGTTCATGGCGTGCATCGCCACGGCCTCAGGGTCGTGGTTGACCGCGATGTCGACGTGGCGGCCGAGGGCCAACTCAATGCCGCAGCTGGCACCACCGCCGCCGGCGAAGTTGTCGATGATGAGCTCAGGTGCAATGTCGAGCAGGAACTGGTCGCGAATCATGCTGGCTTGCTTCCTTCATTGTTGGGGTTGTCAGAACCAGGCCGCAGCGGGGTCACGGCGGATCAGCTTGCCGGTCTTTTCCGCATAGCGCAGACGTCGGGTTTGCTCATCTCGAAGGCAGAATTCCGGGTCCTTTCGCATGCGTCGGTTGTAGTCGCGGTTGACCTCGCGCTTGCTTTTGCGGGTGGGAGGCGGCGCATCCGGGCCGCTACCGAGCCTCCAGAGCCGGGGCGCCGGCGCGCGTGTCACCACGGGGCCATAGCCAGCTACGCGGACCGCGGTGCCGTGCCTGAGGGTCAGGTTCTTAAGTACCGCGCGCGGCGTGACCTTCAGACGCCTAGCGAGTTCGTCGGCGCTGAGCATGCGGCCCTTCGCCAACTCAAGCTTGATTCCCTCCCAGACGGGGTAGTACTTCGGTCGCCGCACATTCCCGCGCGCCGGCAGCCCGATATCGATGGCGTGCTTCTGGACCGCTGCTGGCGAGCGGCCGGGGAACTCGCGTGCAATGTCCTTGACAGGGGCGTCTGTCTGCCAGTGCTGGCGCAGCAGCGCGTCATCCGCCTCGGTCCATGCCTTCCAGGTCCTTTTCATTGGGCACCTCCCTTGCGGCCGGCGGCGTCGCGGCCTTTAGGCGCATTGATCCACCACTTGGCAGGCTTGCCTGCCGGGCCATAGTCGAAAGGGGTGAAGACTTGGCCGAGTTGCCCCTTCGAGCGAAGGAAGCCCCAGGGTTTGACGTCCCTGGCCGGCACAATGAACAGCGACCAGACCTCGGCAGGCGTGCAGAAGTCGAACACATCGGTGCTCTCGTTCTCCGGGGACAGGATCACGCGGTGGAAGCTGTCGCCGGTCAGGAAGTTGAACCAGCGCACCGGGCGCGGCTCGCCATATTGGCGCGTGGCCTCGTAGTACCAGCCAAGCAGGATCAGCGACAGGGCCCAGCGCCAGGGGTGGTCATGCAGGCCCCGGTCCGGATCCGAGCCGACGAAACGGTGCAGATACACACGGATCCCGAACACGGCGCAGACGAAATAGCGCTCGAGGTAGGGCCGATTGCCATCCGAAATGATCTTGACGGGCCGGCGGGCGGAGTAGGCGAGCAGGAGTCGGCGGATCATGCTGCCACCTCCGCCTGGGGGGCGAGTTTGGCGGCGTCGTACTGGCGGATAGCCCAGGCGATCGCGTACAGGTTCCAGATGAAGTGGAACGTGTACTCCTTGCAGTGCCACTCCCAGCAGTCCTCGAAGAGGCGAGGATGGTCCTCGTCACGGAATGCCATGAGCGAATCGAAGGCGGGAGTCGCATCACCTTCGTCGGCCGTTTCCAGCACGTCTTCGCGGAGCGCTTCCCACATCTCGCGTCGCTTCGCGTGGTCCACCTCACGGTCGCTGCAGTAAGCGCGGAACCGCTCCACCACGCGACGCTTGAAGATTTCCGCGCTGAAGCGTTCGGCGCTTCCACGTCCGTACCCGTCGCAGTCCACGGCCTGCAGCTTCTCGGCCCAGTAGCCCTTGTTGATGTAGATCTTCTTTGGGTCGCCGCGGTCGTCGGTGCGGAAGAATTGGAACATGTCCTGCAGACGCGAGAACACGTAAGTGCCCATGTCGCCCTTGATGCAGAGCGTGCCCGGCCACGTCAGGATCTCGAACCAGTAAGGGCTGTTACCCGGCTCACGGAACATCAGGTGCCGGTGCGCGCCGACGTCATGGATCACCGTCATCTGGTGCTGGGCCACGTCGCGCTCGAAGTGCTGCTGAGTGCAGGTCATGCGAAGTGCCTCCCGTGCAGTTCGTCGAGTTTGTCGACCTGGGCGCCGGTGAGTCCGGTGACCTGGCCGGAGGCGGCCTCAGCGGCAAGCTTTCGGACGAAGTCCTGCTCCCACTCGCTCAGGTCGCGAGTGCCAAGCAGACCCTCCAGTCGCTTGATCATGGTGGTGGTGCTGACCAGTTTCATTGCGATCCCCCCGTCAGTGATGCGCTTGATGAATCGGTAGTTGGTGTAGGCGCCCAGCGCCATCAAAGCCATGGCAGCGGGCAGGAAAAAGGCGGCGGCTTGCCAGGTCACTTGGCATCCCCAACCGGGTGACCCAGACATCCCGACTTCGGGTCGAAGTTGTCGCACTTGCCGAAGGGAATGAAGAGGTTTCCCTTTGCGAGCTCGTCGAGGAGGTGGTACTTCGCTTCGTCGGGCGTCATCGTGCGGCCGTCGTCATGTTTGAACATGCCGCGGTACCGGCTCTTTGGCGCATTGGCAAGGAAGCCTTTGACGTCCAGGCAAAGATGGATGCTTTGTGCGCCCATGGTCATTCCCCTTTCATGGAAGCGGCGAACTGCTCGCGCACGATCACCAGGCGGGCCAGCGCATCCTGAGCCGCCGCGGAGTAGAAGTTCTCGCACTGCAGGACGCCGTCGATGGCGGTGACAACTTCCTGCGCCGACGGCAGCCCGGGCGGGATGGCGGCCTTGCCGACGCGGCTGACGCGTTCGGCGAAGGCCTTGTTGTTCTCCGCGGTGCGCACGCGGAAGCCGGGGATGCTCATGCCCGCACCTCGCCCTCTTTGGAGGTCAGAATGGTGACCAGGCAAGTAAGCCTCGGATGGGTGAGGCGGTTGTGTACATAGCGGTCGGATGGATCCGCGGCCTTGAGGCTGAAGCCGCTACGCAGCATCCAGGCGAGAACAGCCTCATCCCTGGCGCCGCAGGTCAACAAGATCGAGTCCCCTTGTGCATAGATGCGCTCGGGCTGGATCTCCAACCCGGCGTAGTGTGCGGACGCCAAGATCTCTCCCAGCGCATCAATGTCTGGCGCTTGGGCGCTGATCTGTTCGCGCTCGGCCGCGACCTTGGCGTCGAAGATTTCGAGAAGACGTTCGGAGAGTTTCATGCCGCTTTCACCTGGACGTTTCGGGCTCCGCACAGCAAGCCGCGGTTGATGGCAGCGTCATGGGCGTCCCACCAACTGGCGAACAGGCCCGTATAGACGCACTGATGGTTGATGAAGATGCGAAACATCACGACTGCCTCCAGATCGGGGTAACACTGGGCGCCTCCGGGTTGAGGGCCGCATAGAGGCCAGTCAGGCCGATAACGCCGGCAGCCATCGCGAACCAGAAGAGCAAGGCGCGGACGATCTTCATTGCCGCTCCCTCGCAGCGAGCATCGCGTCGGCCCACGCGGCGGGCCACTGGACATAGCGCTGTTTGTCGCGTTCAGCGTTCCAGGCGTCTTGCGCCTTCGCGTGGACGTTGATGAAGCAGTCGCCGCACGCGCGCTCGGCGTCGATCGCGTTGGCGTAGGTGGTCGTGCGCTCCTCGTCCATAAACACGGTGGACGGGCACTCCGTCGGCATCACCGGCTGGAACCACGGCTGCGGCTCGGCTGGCGCGTGCGCGATGAAGTAGTCGCGCAGGGTCATTCCGGTGTTGTCGGCATACATCGTGGGAGACATTCCGCCTGCCACGTAGTCTGGGGCGAGTGAGCTATACGGGAACGCCGGGCCACCATCCTTAATCTGGTCGTTCATGCCACACCTCCTGCGCGCTTGATGACAGCCTCGCGCTCATGGGCGCGGGTAATACCCTCCCCGTCGACGCCGTCGCGCGCATTGCGCTCGGCGAGCACTGCCTTCTGGCTGACGGAGAGAATCCCGAGCGTGTTCCGAATGATCCGGTGGGCTGCCTGCAGCTCGCGGAGCAGTTCCTCCTGTTGGTTGGCCGCAATGGCCTGGCGGACGGCGGCTTGATCGGCGTTCATGCCACACCTCGTGCCATCAAGACGTCTTGCTGAACCTGACGGCTGACAGCCAGCAGGGAGGCCTCACGGGTGCGGCAGATCAAGGGTTGCTCCGCGGCGTCCGCGAGGACGTACTTGACGTTGGCGCCGACCAGCACCTGCCCGATCGCGTCGAGCATGTCTGTCAGCAAGGAGCCGACCCGAACTGCATAGGCGGCATCGGATTCGCCGGCGCGGCGGCGGGTGTTCCGCACGATGAAGAGCTTGCTGAGGTGGCGGATGGCGTCATCGCCTTCGCAGAAGGATTCGACATTGCCGAGCGCGATCTGCGCGGCGATGTCTGCCCGGGCCTGTTGGTGGTTCATGGCCGGGGGCTCCTCAGTGCACGGAAATGTCGGTGCAGCCGTCGTTCTCCGCGCGGACGGCGAAGATGAGGGCGTCGGTCAGCTTGTCGAAGCGGGTGACGCAGCGGCAGCCGAGCAGCGTGTAGACAACGGCGTAGGCGGGCAGGGTGGTGGGCATGGCCGGCTCCTTACTTAGTGACGGAAAGGGTGGCGGTCAGGACGTGCTGCAGTTCCGCCATGGTCGGCAGGAGCACCAGGGCGACGGCACCAACCACGAGGATCGCGGTGATGCAGGTGAGAAGGAGGGTGCTGGGTCGCATGGAGTTCTCCCGGATGTGGTGCGCTGTTGGGAGAACTTTAGTCAAGCACTAAAGTAAATGCAATAGTAATTTGCTAAATATTTAGTGTGCTTGCGCGCGGAAGCGGCGGACGTCAGCCGGACGGGGCGGGTGAAGGGGGTAGATCGTTTGGCCTATATGACGCTTACCGTCCACGGTCTACGCTTGCCCAGCAAAGACGGGCCAGGGGGAGCCCGCGGGCGGGTCAGCCTAGCAGACCGGCCTCCGTCCGCTCAGGCGGGCTGCCTGCGAAAACAAACAGCCAAGGGGGCACTATGAGAAATTTCGCTCGCGCAATAATGCCGCTCGTCATGGTGGGGATGATGCTGTCAGTCGCATCCCACCTTATTGCCGGCGCGCTATCTATAGGGCTGCTGACCCTGCATCACATCGTCGCGGCGGCCGTCTACACATTTTGCTTTCTGCTCCTGCTGTCACTGCTGGTCGTTATCGAATCGGTCTTGCTGGTGCGCAAGTACATCGACAAGGACAGTGGCCATGTAGATCTGGCGGCGCTATGGCGGGCGGTCGTGAAGCCTTCCAGCATCGTGGTCGGCAGTGTCGTGGTGTACCTCGTCGTTCTGGCCATCAGCGGGAATGCGAACTTGGTCGAGGTGTACCGCACCACGTCGACAGTCTGGTACGACAAGGCCCTGTGGGACTTGGAGGAACCCCTGTTTCGGCTCGTCATCGCCTCCAATGCCTTGCCCGTGGCCTTTTGGGAGGCCATTTATTACATGATGTGGGTGTTCGTTCTATTGGTTGTCGCTGCGCTGGTCAAAACCGAAAAGGTGAGCAGCTACATGGAGCTCGCCATTGCGATCGTCCTGGCTTTCTATGCCACCACGATTATTGCGATGGTGTTTCCGGTCGCAGGCCCCGAGTACTATCACCCGGAGTTGTTCGGGTACCTCGATGGCTCCCTGAGCAGGGAGCTACAGGAATATCTCGGGCGGCACCAGGCGGGTGAGGTTCGACAGAACGGCTTGCTCTACGGAACTATGGCCACGCCCAGCCTTCATGTCGCGCTTACCGCGATGGCAACCTGGCTTGTGGCTCGTCACTGGCCGAAGGCGCTTTGGGCTGCAATTCCCTGGACGATCCTCATTTGGATATCGACCGTTGTGCTGGCTTGGCACTACGCCGTCGACGGCCTTGCTGGCATCGCTATGGGCTGGGTTTGCATTGCGCTGGCGGAGCGGATTGTCCGGCTATCGCAGGGGAGGTGGTCAGCTGGCGAGATTCGTGGGCCGCAGCTGGAGCACGCGCCTGCTGCCGCTCGCGACCAGATGTTCGAACAGCAGCTCTAGAACCCGGGAAGGAGGGCACGGTCGCACGGCCCGTAAGGACATTCCCTATACCCCTTGTGTGGGTGCTGCGAAATCGCAACAGGTCCGCCGCTGGTGACTGCTAGAGGCGCTCAATGGCTTGCTGCTCGGCCAACGTGCCCAGCAATCCGGCCGCCCCGGCCGCTTCCAAGGGGTTTGCCTTGAAATTGCCTGTCAGAACGAATTCGTATCCCCGGTGTACTGTCCTCGCCACAAACGCAAGGCCACAGAGTTCCCCCGCTGTGGCTTTGCGCAACAACTCCTGCGCGATTTCGACAGCCTCCCTATCCACCACCAGATTTGTGACGTGTGCCTGCACGGTTGACCCCACCTTCGAGCGTGCTCTTTAGCCTTTGTCTTTGTTTTGAGACATTCTCGGCATAAGTGCGTGAGGCAACGGTATCACGTTCCGTGGCGTTTTCGGCAGGTGCTGAATTAAGCTTTTCTGAATCCAGATCTGCGAGCGCCTTAATTTGGGCAATGGCGACGCGCTTTGCGCCTTCGGAGAGAGCCCGGAGGAGGGCAAAGGCTTCGAGTAGATCGTCCTCCGTGATCGCGCGGCGAACAGGCGCCGGTGGTACATCCACCCGGGCCGCTGTCTCCCGGTCCTCTAGCGTCCCAATCTGATCCATCCAGCCGCGCGGCTTTCCATAGGCGCGTTCGATCCTGCGGGCCAGGTCGTCCCCGACGTTGGCCTTCGTCGTCTCGCTCAGCACCTGGCTGATGTATGCAGGGGACGATTCGGAAAGCTTAGCCAGCTTGGCCTTGGAGCCTCTCTCCCTCGTCAGTTCGCGCAAATGCGCCCTGCGGATCTCGTGGATGTCCATGGCGGCATTCCAACATGCTTTAGTGCTCAGCGAAATGCGTGGATCACTAAAGATCCCTTGCCTGATATTTAGTAATGAACTAAAGTTACGGTGACCGGGTTCACATAGAGGCACGAAATGACCCTCGCCGAATACATGAAAACGCTGTCGCCTGAGCAGAAGGAAAGCTACGCGCAGCGATGCGGAACCACCGTGGCATATCTCTTCCAGCTCTCCGGCGGCCACTCGAAGGCAAGCGGGCCCCTGGCGCGCAATCTGGCGGCGCAGAGCGGCGGGCTCGTTCGGCTCGAAGCCCTGCGCCCCGACATCTTCGGCGAATTGAAGGCCGCATCCGCCAGCGCGGTCCGAGCCGCATCACCTGCGTAAAGACTGAAGCGACCACCGACACGAGTGGTCGCGGGCATGACTGCCAAGAAAGGCGGCATGCCTGGGTTTGACAAGAGCCTGCGGAATCGATCAGCGGGCAACGGGTTTGGTTCACCAACGGGGATTTCGGGATGACAGACCGGGACGACGGCATGGCGCGCAGCGGACGTAGCAACCTCTTCGGAAAGATGGCGGCCGAGATTCCCAAGGTGAAGGTGCCTTGGGAAACCCGCGAGGCTTTGGAAGCCAGGGCATGCGAAGTGGGCATGTCGCTCTCCGAATTCGTGCGTGAGCTGCTGATGATCAGCGCTCATGGCGAGGAAGTTATGAAGAGCATATACGCCGACCGCATCGGCGTCGTGGCGAGAAAGGGGTGAGAAAGGGGTGTGAATGGGGTGCTCTCGCACCCCCGCAGTTCACGCCATGCACTCACGGCCAGGCATTGGGAAGGGAGACGCAGTGATTCACGAACTTACACCCCGGGCGCACGTGCGTTCGGCCGGCGCCGAGGCTTTCCGCCGCGGCAAGCAGGCCGACGAGAACCCGCACATGCCCGGCACCGATGCGCACCTGGAATGGCTGTCCGGCTTCAAGGGTGAGCAGTACCGCCCCGCGGAATCGGCGCTCCCACGCGCCGGCCGGCGTCGCTGAGGTTGCAGACATGGCCCGCATCCGCAGCATCAAGCCCGAGTTCTGGACCTCCGAGCAGGTAATGGAGCTGTCGCGCGACGCGCGCCTGCTGTTCATTGGCCTGTGGACGTTCTGCGACGACGGCGGCAACCATCCTGCCAGTGCGAAGACCATCAAGGCGGAGGTGTTCCCTGGCGATGATGACGCCACGGCGGAGCGGGTTATGCAGTGGATTGACGAGCTGATTGAGGTCCAGCTGGTGAGAGAGTATGAGGTCGACGGCAAGGAATTCTGGCACGTCACCGGCTGGCATCTACACCAGCGGATCGATCAGCCGACGCTGCGTCACCCGACGAGTGGTGACACCGGTGACACCGGTGACGCGGGTGACACAGGTGACGCGCGTCACCCGCGTCACCAAAAAAGGCTCGGCGGAAAGCAACGCCAACTGCTCTTGAAGAAATTGCGCGAGCGAGACGGTGACGCGTGTCACCTTTGCGGTGACGCATCGAGTCTGACGATCATCCGAGTCACCTCGGAATCCACGGAAAACTCGCAAGAAATCGCGGGTTTCCGGCTGATTTGCCCCTCCTGCAAGCGAAAACTTCGGAGCGGTGACGCGGTGGTGACGCAAGGTGACTCGATGGTGACGCGCGGGTGTCTCGATGGTGACTCACCCCCGGAGTCGAGTCGAGTCGAGTCGAGAGGAGTCGATCTAAAACCCTCAGTATCGTCAAACGTTAACGTAGAACCCGCGCGCGAAGCCCTGGACGACAACGTCCCGACGACGGCGATTGAATGGGCAAGATTCTTTTCCAACGAGCACGGCATCGAGATCGACACGTACTCGATCCAAGGCCGCTCCAAGCTCTGGCCGCTGGCTAGCGGTTGGATCGACGCCAAGGTCTCGATCGGCCAAATGCGCGCCGCGATCACGAAGGCCAAGGCCGACGCCACCGAGCCGATCATGAACCTGCCGGCCTACGTCGACCGCGTGCTGCAGAACGAGCAGCTCGCCAAGGTCACGAAGCCGAAGCCGGTGCCGCTGCACTCGATGACGGATGTGCAGCTCAACGAAGCGGCCCATAGCGTTGGCTTGGAGCTTCGGCCGGGCTGGTCCCGCCCCGAATGCATTTCCCGCATTCAGACCGCGCAAGCAGCCAAGCAGGGGAGGGCTGTCGCATGACGCTCCACCGCACGCCGCCGAATGCACCGGACACCCCGGCCCAGCGCCCGGGCCAGTGCGTGGCCTACGGCTGCCCGATGTGGGCAGAGGTCAAGACCGGCCCGGACTGGACCTGCTGCTGCCATGCCTTCGCGCCGGCGAGCGCCTGGCAGGACATCACACAGCGCCTGAACCAGCGCCGGCAGCTGCTGCGGACCATCCACCGCGCGCTGCACGTGAACCCGGCGGAATGGAAGCCGGACGTGGCGGCGGGATACATGGGCAAGATTGGCCGGCCGGATCTCGCGCCGGCGCGCATCACGCTGACGCACCTGGCGCGCGACCGGTTCACCGGTCAGACCGTCGAGGTCCAGATCGAGCGTGACGAACGTGACCATCCGCAGCTGTGGGTCGCCCGGCTGCTCAGGACGCTGGTCCGGGAATGCGCGGAAGGCGCGCCCGAGCCGGCAAAGCCTGTGGCCACCGCGGCGGTTCCGATGCCGACGGCGGTCCGCGACCTCATTCCCAACTTTGGAGGGGACGGGAGATGAAAGTGATTCGCCACCTGATCGCGCGCCTGCTGCGCCAGTCGGCCATGCCTGCAACACCCGCCACAGTGGCCAGTCCGGCGCCGTCGCGCATGGCGCGCGCCTGGGCGGTTGCCTCGGTACCGCGCCGTGCCCGGCCGGCCGCCGCGGCGCCGGCGGCAGACGAGGGCGTGTCACCGATGCACGCCGCAATGCTCCTGTCCCTGCTCAGCGCGGAAGGGGATTCGGCGGACGCCGGTTCGTTCGGCTCCGGCTGGGATATCCCGGCCAGCTTCGAGTGAGGCTGCCATGACCGTGACCGTGAGAGAGCAGGTTTGCGCGGCATTGCTCAGGGGCGAGAGCGTCATCGCGACGGAATTTGCGAAGACGGCCGGCTGCACCGGCGGGGCGGTGGCTGACGTCCTCGGGCGGCTCCAGGCCCTGTCGCTCGTCAAGGCCAAGACGCTCAAGCGGGGGAAGTTCTACCTGAAGATCTGGACGGCGACCGACCTGGCAGCGCTGGCCGCATACCGGCCGCTCAGGCCGGGCCAGCACGTCCGCTCGGGCACCGACATCACGCCGCTGATGGAAGCCTGGGGCATGCCGCTTAAGGCGCCGAAGCTGAAGTTGCCGGCCTACAGGCACGTCTGCTACGACGAACCCGAGGGAGCCACGGCATGACGACCGCACGTCATCAACTGATCGAAGCCTTCCGCCGCGGCGAGGAGGTGATCGCAGCCCGCTTCGCCGAGAAGCTCTCCGTGTCGCGCCAGCTGGTGCACAAGAACCTGTCGCTGCTCGAGCAGGCGGGGGCGATTGCTCAGCAGGCGCGCGGCATCTGGGTGCTGGTGGATCCGGACGCGCTGCCGCAGAACGCCGAGCGGGAGCCCGCCCAGCCGCAGCCCCAATCGCGGGACATCACCGCACCCGTGGCGCAGCTGCTCGCCTACTTCGGCATTCGCCTCGCAGAGATCGACCTGCCCGCCCGCCGCCACCTCCGTTTCGACCAGGTACCCGCATGAAGCTCATTCTCAACGCCATTGGTGCGCTGCTGGCTCTGCCCCTCGGCGCCGCCGCCGTGCACAAGCCGAAACCCCAGACCAGCAAGCCGGGCCGACTCACCCAGGCAGACCGTGACGCCATCGCCGCCGCAGAGGCAAAGCGGGAGCGGAAGGCCAAGAAGTTGCGGAGGGCAGCATGAAACCTCGTTGCAAAGTTGGAGATGTCGCCTACATCGTGCGCGACAGCTACCCCGAGAACATTGGCCGCGTGGTGCGTGTGGTTGCGCCGGCGCTCTGGCTCGACGACGGCCCGGCCTGGCATTGCAAGGTCGAAGGTGGTCCGATCCGCGTGCAGGAGCTAGACCGGCCGTGGGAGTCCTCCTTTGACACCAAGGGCGACTGCTACGACGCCGACCTGCGTCCGATCAGCGGCGTGCCCGTGCATGACGAGCAGCTCGACGAGGTGACGGCATGAGCGAACAGAACAAAGCGGCCAGCACGCCGGCCGCAACCTGGCGCGTGAATGGCGAGGACGATCCGCACGGCGACTACTACGACCGCGAGCGCGCGGCGCTGACGCTGGGCAATCTGACCGACGACGAGCTGGCGAACGGCGCCTTCATGAATTACGACCACCGGCCGAGCCTGGACGATCTGCTCGCGGGCAAGGCATTCATGCCGATCGTATGGATGACGGCGGTGAAAGACCGCATCCGCTGGCTTTCGCGCGCGCTGTTCAAGGCCCAGGCCGCCAGTGCCGCCCTGGCGCAGCAACCGCAAGGCGAGGCGCCGCAAAAGTTGTTCGGGTTCGACGTGGTGGTGGACGGCAGCATGCCGCCTGGCACCATGGAATTTCGAGCCGCCGCGCCTGCCGTTCCCGTGGCGCAGGGGCTGGACGTTGACGCCGTCATGACCAAGATTCAGGAGTTCGCCAGCACATGGGCTGTTGTCGGCGGCCGATTCGATGATGGCAGCGCAATGGAGCGTGCAGAGGAATGCAAGGCGGAAATTCGCGCCATCCTCTCCCGCGCATCATCCTCGCGGGCGGAGGTGGAGAAGAGCAGCGAGCGGTATCAGTTCCTGCGCCGCTGCCGAGGCATGGAGCATGACCCGCCATTTACGGTGCAGCACGAATTGGACGGGACTCTTTGGGGCGGTGACTTGGACGCCGCCATTGACGATTACCGGGCCATGCTCGCCGCCGCTGAGGCGACCAATGATCAGCGCGCCAGCAAGGAGGTCAAATGAAAGCGATTCGCAAGCTTTTCGCGCGCCTGTTCGGCAACGCGCAGCCGAGCTCCGGTACGTTGCCGCCAACGCGCATGCCACGAATCCTGAAAGGCGTTGGCAAGATCAATGGCGACGGATGGAAAGACACAACGCGCATCGGTGAAATCGTGTACGTGTGGGATTTGGAGCTTCCAAAGCCGTACATGCCTGGGCAGTACCCACGTATCGGCAATGAGATCTGGTCGGCGAGCACCAGGCAATACGATTTCACCGACGTTCCGGAGAGCGAGTACCGTGAAGTTCTCGACAGCATCATCGAATCAGTGCGATTCGAGCGAAGCGAAATCAAGTTCGAGCGCGATCGACTAAAGGCCGCCGCAGCCTCGCGAGCAGCACCCCAATCTCGAGCCCAGAAAGGGATTGCTGGCAATTCGACCCGCTCCGAGCAGCGCCCCGCGGCCGGGCAAGTGACGGCCGCCGGGGCGTCGCCGACGGCGAGCAGCTCGAGCAATGCCGATGACGGTATGTCCATGCTGCTGCCGGCGGCGATGCTGCTGGCTTCCCGTGACGATTCCCCCGCGCCGGCCAGCTGCTCGCGCTGGGATGCCCCGGTTAGCGGCGGCGGTTCCTTCGATGGGGGCGGCGCCTCGGGCAACTGGGATAGCGGATCCAGCTCGTCCTCGGACAGCTACTCCTCGTCGGACAGCGGTAGCTCCAGCAGCTGCGACTGACTCAAGGACAACTGACATGCCGATCTGGCTTCATATCCAAGGGATTGACGACATGGTTGCGGCCCCCTCCCGAGAAGAGGCTGAGCGTGTGGCTGCGGCATACAACCGGTTTTGGACCGTCGAGACGGCGCGGCGCAAGGCAGAGATAGCAGCTGAAGGGCGTAACCCGGACTTCTACCCCACGTGCGTCGCAGTGGTAGTAGAGGACGACGATGAGGGCCACGCCGAATCGCTTGCGGAAGAGTGGCCCGACTACTTGGTGTATTACGACATTGCACCAACCGAGGGAGCTAAGAGCCATGACTGACAAACTGCTGCCTTGCCCGTTCTGCGGCAGACAGGACACCGGGACGAAAGCAATTGATGGTCCCCTCTATGTTGCCTGGTGCTACAGCTGCGGCGCTGAAGGGTCACCCCGTCGCACTGGGGGCCAGGCTATCGACGCCTGGAACAAGCGCGCCCAGCCCACCGTCGGGAAGGTGGTCGATGCGCAGTGGTGGCTGGCAGAGGTGGATCAATACGGCACCGGTCGCCCGGTTGATGGGCCGCATAGCGAACGGGCCGGCGCAGACAAGGCCATGTACCTGTTCAATGCTCTCGGTCTCGCCAAGGGCAAGCGCTACGCCGTGGCCAGGATCGAGCTGTCCGAGCCGAAGCCCTCGGCCGATGGCGTGAACCATGAAGCCATTGCGGAGTGCAACAAGGCCCGCGCCGCCATGAGCGCACCTGAAGGGGGCGCATGACGGGCCAATCGATCTCCCTGCGGGTTTGCGACTGCCTGAACCACTGCGGCGATGACGATGGCATCCGAAGGCTCGAAGCGCGAAAGTGCGAGGCGACCATTGCTTGGGAGGCCGCGCGCCGAGCCGAAGCTTGGCAAGCATTTGAGACCTGGTTTCGCACGCCAACTTGGCCGACCGATGTCGCGCCGTGCCAGTGGATGGACGAAACGAGCGCCCGTTGTGGGTGGTTCGCTGCGCGCCGGAGGCATGGGGCATGACGACCCGAATTGCCTTCACCATCATCGGCGAAGCTGCCAGCAAGGCCAACAGCCGCAAGATCGTCACGATCAGGCACCGGCCCGCCAGCATCAAGTCGGATAAAGCTCGGAAGTTCGAGCGCGATGCCCTGCGCCAGATTCCGCCAGCCGCGCGCCAGATGCTGGAGGGACCGGTGCGGGTGACGCTGCACCTGTTCTACGCCAGCGAGCGGCCCGACCTGGACGAATCCGTGCTGCTTGACGTGATGCAGGCACGGTACTCGGGGAAGGGGGACAAGCGGCTGCTGGTCCAGCGCGGCGTCTACGTCAATGACCGGCAAGTCCGGGAGAAGCACGTATTCCATTCCATAGACCGCGCCAATCCCCGCGCCGAGATCGTCGTGGAGCCGCTGCACGCGCAGCAGACCGGCTTGTTCCCAGGGGAGGCTGCATGAGCAAAAAGGCACCGACCAAGGCGGAACTTGCCTACATGGGCCGGATTAAGAAGATGGCTTGCATCTGCTGCACGCTGCTGGACCGGCGGCAGGAATCATCCACCGACGCGCACCACATTCGCACGGGTCAGGGTGGAGCGCAGCGGGCCGGAAATCACCTAGTCATCCCGCTTTGCCACTTGGATTGCCACCAGGGCAAGAACGGGGTGCATGGAGACAAGACATACCTGCGGATCCTCAAGATGACGGAACTGGATCTGCTCGACGCAACGCTGGCGCAGCTCAACGGAGGCTGACGCTGGCTGGCATTGACGGTTTTGCAACGGGGAACAAAGTGAAAGCACCGGGGAATCTTTCGCTCTGCCACGCCGCTTCTGGGGCGCGTGCACGCGCGCCGCAACCTGTGTCTCCTCCCACGATGTGGGCTTTGCCTGTCCGAGGCGACTCGGCGGGCTTTTTCTTTTCGAGGTGATGACGATGTACGTATGGATTCTGGTCTCTGTGGTCATCGGCATCATGGTCTGTGTCTGGCTCGACGTGCGGCCTATGCCGCGGGTGGGCTGACGGATGGCCGACAAGCTGAGCATCAGTGGTAATGCAGGCGCTGTCATACGTGACATCGACCGGCTGATGAACCGCGATCTGCCGTTCGCCAGCGTCGTCGCGTTGACGCAGACCGGGCGACTGATTCGCGATGCAGAGCGCGTTGAGATCCAGCGCGCCTTTGACAGGCCCACCCGATACACCATCAACAGCGTGTACCTGCAGCCGGCCACGCCGGCCAAGCCAGAGGCAGTAGTGGGTCTCAAGGCGGACACCAGCAAGGGGACGCCTGCTGTGAAGTACCTGGCGCCCGAGGTCTCAGGCGGAGGCCGGGGCTGGAAGCGTTTCGAGAAGGCGCTGCAGCGCATCGGCGCCATGCTGCCAGATGAGTACGCAATCCCTGCGGCCGGGGCCAAGCTAGACGCCTACGGCAACATGAGCCGCGCCCAGATCGTCCAGATCCTGAGTTACCTCCGAGCCTTCGGCGAACAGGGGTATCGCGCCAATGCCACAGACAAGAGCCGCAAGCGACGTGAGCGGGTAGGGCGCAGTGCGAACGGGTTCAAGACTATCAACGGCGTGGCCTACTTCGTGGCGCGGCGCGGGCACCGAATAGGCGCGCGCAGCTGGATGCATGGGCGCATGCAGACCCTGCCGTCTGGGGTCTATGCCAAGCGTGGCATTCACGGCAGCGACATTGTGCCGGTGCTCGTGTTCGTGCGTGCGCCAGGCTACCAGCCGCGCTTCCGCTTCTTCGAGGTGGCCGACCAGATCGCACGTACCGCGTTCGAGGGTGAGATGACGCGTGCGCTGGCCAAGTACTCGAGGGCCTTTCGATGACAGCGCCCCGTCCATTCTCGTCGAAAGGTGACATATCCGTCACGCAGACGCCCAGCGATCGCCCGGCGGACGCACAGGCTTGGTGCAAACGTCGAAAAGTGACGAAAGGTACTCCCAAGAGGAGTGCTGTAAGGGTAATTCGAGCCTCGCGCGCTCTCTAGTCACGACGCGGCCATAGGGGGGTTATGTGATAAATCTCGACGCGAAGATGAGGCAAGCAGAGTTCGCTGGCCTGGTCGGCATTAGCCAGCCAGCGGTCAGTAGCCTCGTTGCGCGCGGGATCCTGGTAGCTGGCATGACCGGTCGCCAGATGCTGCTCGCCTATTGCGGGCACCTCCGCGAGACTGCCGCCGGTCGCGCTTCGGAAGAGGAAGGTCTGGACCTGATTGCGGAGCGTGCGCGCCTGGCGAAAGAACAGGCTGACCGCATTGCCTTGCAGAACGAGGTCACCCGGCGCGAGCTGGCTCCGGTTCATCTCATCGAGCAGGTTCTGTCGCAGGCTGGCGCGCGTGTGTCCGGGATCCTTGAAGCAATACCCGGCATGCTCAAGCGGCGGCTGCCGAGTCTGTCCGCCGACGATGTGGAGCTGATCACCCGGGAGGTGGCCAAGGCGCGAAATATTGCCGCTGCCGTGACGCTGGATGATCTGGGCATCGAAGCGCCCGACGAAGAGGAGCCCGCCTGATGCTGGCGCCTCAGTATCGCCCCATCATTGCGCACCACCTCGGCCGAGGCCTGGCAGGGTTCGGCACGCCGGAGCCGATGACGCTCGAGGAATGGGCGGCCGCGCACTTCTACCTGTCGGCCGAATCCTCCTATGTCGAGCAGGCATGGAGCGCGTGGCCGTTCCAGCGCGCCATCCTCGCGTGCATTGGCAATGACGCCATCCGTGAGGTCGACCTGCAGAAGTCGGCCCGGGTGGGCTACACGAAGATGATCCTCGCCGCGGTGGGCTACTTCGCCCATCACCGGCGCCGGAACCAGGCGCTCTGGCAGCCGGCCGACGATGACCGCGACGAGTTCGTCAAGACCGAGCTGGAGCCGATGCTGCGCGATGTGGCGGTGATGCGCGAAATCTTCCCGGCCTTCCTCGCCAGGCACAAGGACAACACGCTGCAGGCCAAGAAATTTCTCGGCTCCATGCTCCACCTGCGCGGCGGGAAGGCGGCAAAGAACTACCGCCGGATCTCGGTGGACGTGGCGTATCTCGACGAGCTCGACGCGTTCGACAGCGATGTCGAGAAGGAGGGCGACCCGGTCACGCTGGCAGCCAAGCGTACCGAGGGCGCTACCTTCCCAAAGCTGGTGTGCGGCTCTACCCCCAAGCTCAAGGGCCTGTCGCTGATCGAGCGCCGGGTGGAGCTTGCCGAGAAACGGTTCCGGTACCACATCGCCTGCCCGGAATGTGACACCTTCCACCCGATCACCTGGGGCGGGAAGGAAGAAGCGCACGGGTTCAAGTGGACAAACGACGACCCGGAGACCGTGCGCCACCTGTGCCCTCACTGTGGCGCGCTGATTCAGCAGGCCGACTACTTGCGCGTCTGGGAGCAGGGTCGGTACCAGTCGGATGACGGCACCACCATCAGCCACGATGGTGTGTTTCGCAATGCGAAGGGCAAGGTGGTACGGCCGCCCCGTCACGTCGCATTTCTCGGGGTCTGGACCGCCTATAGTCCGGCCGTGGCCTGGTCAGATATCGTGCGCGAGTTCCTGGCAGCGAACGAGAAGGCCCAGACAGGCGACATGTCGAAGCTGAAGGCGTTCGTCAACACCACCCGCGGCGAGGCATGGGAGCAGGAAGTCGAGCGCACCGACGTCGACGAGATCAAGCAGCGCGCCGAGCCCTATGCACTGCGGTGGGTGCCGCTCGGAGGTCTGCAGTTGCTCGCAGGCGTGGATACGCAGGATAACCGGCTGGAGGTGGTGGTGTGGGCCTATGGCCGCGGGTGCGAGAAATGGGTGGTTGATCACCAGGTGTTCTTCGGGAATCCGGCGCAGGACAAGGTCTGGGATGACCTGACAGAGTACCTGTTCGACACCCCGTTCACCCACGAGTCTGGCGCCACGCTCTACATAGAAGGCGCTGCCATCGACTCTCGCGGTCACAATACGCATGCGGTCTATGCCTACGCAGCCAAATATGCCCGCCGCAAGGTGTTTGCCGTCGCCGGTCGTCCTGGCCGGGAGAAGCACATCAAGGACGGCGTGGCAAAAGTGGACATCGACTGGCGCGGCCGCGTGAAGCGCAACGGCGTGCAGCTCTGGCACGTTGGCACGAACCACGCCAAGGACCTGATCTACAACCGCCTCCACATTCCCCGGCCTGGCCCGGGCTACATGCACTTCTCGCACGAACTCTCGGACGAGTTCTTTCGCCAGATGGCCGGCGAGCAGCGCACCACGAAGATGACGGCCAGGGGCGAGGAATCCAAATGGACGGCGACCCGGAAGCGGGTCGAGGCTTGGGACTGCACCGTGTACGCCGTCTGGCTGGAGACCCACTTCGATCTGGCCCGTAAGGCGGCGAAATACTGGGATCAGCTGGAACAGCGCCTACGGTCCCAGCCAGCTGGCTCGTCGGCGCGCACCGCGACGCCTTCCGTGGCGGCCGCGCCGGCAGCACCTCGACCACCTGCCAGAAGAACTGCCATTGCCTCAGACGACTGGAGCAGCCGCCTATGACCGACCCCCTCAAGAACGAAGACGCCTCGCAATCTGACGCCGCGATCGACCTCACCGGAGCACTGACGACAATCGTGCGGGAAGAGATCACGCCGCTCGAGCACCTTGCCAGGCCGATCATTGAGGGGCTCGAACGCGGGCTGCGCCGGCTTCTGGGTGGGCAGGAGGTCTATATCCCGGCGCCAGACCGGCGCGAACGGGATGAGGCCATCCGCGCCGCCTTCAATGGCCGGAATCGCGATGAGGTTTGCCGTCAATTCGGGATCAGCAAAACCACCTTCTACGAGGTGATCAACCGGACCTAATCCCCGACGAGTGCAGATATTCCGCTTTTTCCCCTAAAAACCGGACTCACTTTCCCATAGATTGGACGCCATGACGACCGCCACTGACATGCTCGCGAAGTACTTGGCCGCCGAGCAGGCCATTCTCGAAGGCAAGGAAGCCCGGCTGGGCGACCGTGTGCTGCGCATGGAGGACCTTTCCGAGATCCGGAAGGGGAGGCAGGAATGGGAGGCTCGTGTGGCCAACGAGCAGGCCCAGGCCGCCGGCGTGCCGGGTTCCGGCGGCATCCGTTTCCTGAACGCCAGACTGGATCGCTGACCATGAACCTGATCGACCAGCTCGTTGCGTATTTCGATCCGACTGCCGGGCGACGCCGTCTATTTGATCGAGCGGCTCTCCGGGCGAGCTATGAAGCCGCACAGCCAAGCCGGCTGCGCAAGTTCCATCGCAATCAGGCATCGCCAGACCAGCTGGTGCGGCAGGGTGCAGTTTGGCTGCGTGCGCAGGCGCGCCATCTAGAGCGGAATCACGACATCTCGCGCGGAATGCTGCGCACGCTGGTGAACAACGTCGTCGGGCCGGGTGGAATCGGGGTCGAGCCCCAGCCACGCCGTCCGGATGGCACCATCCACGAGCAGTATGCCGCTGACTTGCGCGCTGCCTGGCGTGACTGGCAGAAGCTGCCCGAGGTCACTCAGGAACACCACTGGGCTAAGGTCCAGCGGTTAGTCGCGAAGACGTGGTTTCGCGACGGGGAGGCGTTCTCTCAGCTGCTGCGCGGCACAGTGCCGTACCTCCAGCATGGCAGCCAGGTGCCGTTCTCGCTCGAGTTGTTCGAGCCGGACATGGTTCCGATGGATTATGAGGACCCGGCGGCCAACATCCGCCAGGGTATCCAGCGCAACGCTTGGGGGCGTCGTACCGGCTACTACGTGTATAAGGCGTTTCCGGGCGATAGCACCTTCCTCGCGCGCGCCTCCGACGTCAAGCGTATCCCCGCCGAAAACATGCTCCAGGTGGCGGCTATCGACCGCATTGGCCAGCTGCGTGGCGTCTCTGAATTCGCGAGCGTCATCACCCGGATCGAGGATATCAAGGACTACGAGGAGAGCGAACGGGTAGCCGCCAAGCTGGCCGCACGGTTGACCGCCTACATCAAGAAGCTGTCGCCGGATGGATTCAACCCGGAGAACGTCCAGCGGGATGATCAGGGCAACCCCATCCCCCGCGAGATCGGGTTCGATCCCGGCACGATCATCGACGGCCTGCAGGTGGGCGAGGAAATTGGTCTGGTAGACACCAAGCGCCCCAATCCCAACGTCCTCACCTTTCGGCAGGGCCAACTTCGCGCGGCATCAGCCGGCATCGGCGCCAGCTACTCGAGCATCAGCCGCGACTACGACGGCACCTATTCGTCTCAGCGGCAGGAGTTGGTGGAGCAGTGGGTCAACTATGCCGTGCTGACCGACGAGTTCACTGGCATGTTCGTTCAGCCAGTATGGGAGGCTTTCGTCGCGATCGCCGACCTGTCCGGAGTTGTGCCGCGGCCGAAGGATGTGGCGTCAGATCTGGCTGACGATGCAATGTTCGTCGGCCAGGCCATGCCATGGATCGACCCCATGAAGGAAGCGCTCGCCTGGCAGCTGCTGGTGCAATGCGGCTTCGCATCCGAGGTCGAGGTCATGCGCAAGCGCGGCGTCAATCCGTACGACGTGCTGGAAAACATCACGAAGTTCAGGAAGGAAGCTGCCGACAAGGGGCTGGTGCTGGCCTCAGATTTCGCCAACACTAAAGGAGGTGCGCCTGCTGCCGCCGATGCGCCACTAGAGCCTGTGCCTCCAGCTTGAGGAGCTGGAGCTATGATTTGGGTTAGGGATCCGAAAAGGTGACGACGATGATCAAGCAAATGGTAGAGCAAGCTCAGCTGGTGGGGGCGGCCCTGGTGGCCATTCCGGCCCTGCGGCCAATGGTAAAGCAGGCTCAGCTGGGTGAGACGGCCGTGATGGCCATCTTGGCCCGGCGGCCGGAGCTCAGCCGGGAGCAGATTCTGCAGGGCGCCCAGCGCCTGTCGCAGACTTCGATCACCCACAACACGGTCCAGGTCCTGCTGGTCGGCCAATCGCTGGCGATGACGGGGAAACCGCTCCCCTGGGAATGAAGTTCCCCTCGGAATCAAGAAAAAGCCCCGGTTTTCGGGGCTTTTTTTGTGGGTACGGGGGAAACCGCTCCCCTGGGAATGAAGTTCCCCTCGGAATCAAGAAAAAGCCCCGGTTTTCGGGGCTTTTTTTGTGGGTACGCATGCACGGCCCGATGCTACATCAAGGCAAGAATCCATCGCCGCTGAAAATATTCCGGTTTTACCCCTAAAAACCGGAATCGCTTTTTGCCAGACTTGCTGCATACCAAATGCACAGGTCTTGGCGATGAGCAAGTCTCCCCAAAAGTGGTACAGCATTCGCGCCCGCGCTGCCACGGCCGCAGCCGCCGCGGCGGTCGCTGCCGGCGGCGTGGCCGCAAGCTCCGCCGAGATCTTCATTTACGGCGATATCGGGGAATCCTGGTGGGGTGAGTCCGTGGCGGCCGCTGACTTCGTCAAGGAAGTGGCGGCGCTGAACGTCGACGAGCTTACCGTACGCATCAACAGCTTCGGCGGCTCGGTCTCCGATGGCATCGCCATCTACAACGCGCTCAAGCGGCACCGCGCCGCGGTCACGGTCAGCATTGATGGCACCGCCATGAGCATCGCCAGCCTGATCGCTATGGCCGGCGACACCGTCGAGATGGCCGAGAACGCCATCCTGATGATCCACGCACCGTGGGTCTACGCCTCGGGCAATGCCGTCGCGCTGCGCGAGGTCGCCGACTACCTCGATACCTGGTCGCAGGCCATGTCGAACAGCTATGCCGCCAAGACTGGTCGGCCCGCCGAGGAGATGCTGGCTCTGCTCACCGATGGCGTCGACCACTACTACACGGCCGAGCAGGCTCTGGCCGAGAAGTTCGTCGATACGGTCACCACGGCGATGCCGATTGCGGCCTCCCACGACCTTTCTCGCTTCCGCGCCATCCCGGCGGCGGCAGCCGCTTTCAACTTGAAGGAGAAGCACATGCCTCATCCGAACCCGGCGGCCGCTGCACCGGCGCCCGCAACTCCGGCCGATTCTGCGGCCCAAGCCAGCCAGGCGGAAGCCGTTGCGCGCGGCGTGCAAGCCGAAGCTCAGCGTCGTACCGATATCCGCGCGGCCTTTGCCAGCTTTGGCGCCCGCGAAGGCGTCGCCGATCTGATGGCTGCCTGCGAGGCCGACACCCAATGCAGCGTGCAGGGCGCCCGCGAGAAGCTGCTGGCACACCTCGGCAAGGAAGGCACGCCGGTGGCCGGCAACATCGTCACGGTCGAGGATGAGCAGGACAAATTCCGGGCGGCCGCGACGGAGGCAATCCTGGCCCGAGCCGCCGCCCGTGATGACAAGGGTTCGCCGGTGCGCGCCAACGCAGCCAATCCGCTGCGTGGCTACAAGCTGCTCGATCTGGCGCGTGCATGCCTCGTCCGGGCTGGCGTCAAGGTTGACGGCATGGATCAGATGAAGATCGTAGCGGCTGCGTTCACGCAGTCCACCAGCGATTTCCCGATCCTGCTCGAAAACACGATGCACAAGACGCTGCAGCAGGCCTACGCGCTCGCTCCGGATACCTGGAGCCGCTTCTGCTCGATCGGCAGCGTGTCGGACTTCCGCGCACATCCGCGCTACCGTGTCGGCAGCCTCGGCAACCTGGACGTGCTGAACGAACTCGGCGAGTTCAAGAACAAGACCATCCCGGATGGCGAGAAGGCCTCCATCACGGCCGGCACCCGCGGGAACATCATCAATCTGAGCCGCCAGATGATCATCAATGATGATCTGGGCGCGTTCATCGGTCTTGCCAGCATGCTTGGCCGCGCCGCCAAGCGCACCATCGAGGCGGCCGTGTATGCCCGCCTGGCGGAAAATTCCGGCGCCGGTCCGACGCTGGAAGACGGCCTGGCCCTGTTCCATGCCAGCCACGGAAACATCGCTGGCACCGCGGCGGCGCCGGCAGTGGCCTCCTTCGAGGCCGGCCGCGTGCAGATGGCGCAGCAGAAGGATGTCAGCGGCAACGACTATCTCGACCTGCGCCCCGCGATCTGGCTGGGCCCGATTGGCATCGGCGGTACCGCGCGCGTGACCAACGACGCCCAGTACGACCCGGACACCGCCAACAAGCTGCAGAAGCCGAACCTCGTGCGCGGCTTGGTGCGCGACATCGTCGATACCCCGCGCCTTTCTGGCACTGCCTGGTACTTCTTCGCCGATCCGGCGGAGGCCCCGGCGCTGGAGGTCGCGTTCCTGGACGGCGCACAGGACCCGTACCTCGAGCTGCAGAACGGCTTCGACGTGGACGGCGCCCGCTACAAGGTCCGCATCGATTTCGGTGTGGCGGGCATCGATTACCGCGGCGCGCACAAGAACCCAGGCGCGTAACCCGCCGATTCCACCCACTGATTTCGAAAGGATCGGATCATGAAGAACTTCATTCAGTACGGCGAGACCCTGACGCTGACCCCCGCCGCCGATGTGGCGGCCGGTATCGGGTACCTATTCGGTGCCGGCCTGTTCGGCGTCGCGGTCAACGATGCCAAGAATGGCGTCGCCAATGAGTTCCGCACCGAGGGGGTGATCGAGATCGCCAAGACCTCGGCCCTGGCCATCAGCGTCGGTGACCGGGTGTTCTGGGATGCGACCAACAAGGTGGTCAACAAGACCAGCACCGCGCAGCAATGTGTGGGCGTGGCGGTCGAAGCTGCGGCGAACCCGAGCGCGACCGTCAAGATCAAGCTCGGCGCCTACCTGCCGGTGGCAACCTGACGAGCCGGTAAGTCATGGCCGCACCGTACTCCCTTGATCAGCGCATTGCCAGGTCGGTCATTCGCCGCCTGGCGAACGCGCGCCTGCGCGCCGGCAGCGTGGTCTTCGACGCCGTCGTCGAGCGCCGGCCGCGCATCAGTGGGGAGTACGGCGATCGTACCGAGGTCGGTACGCGGATCACCGTGCTGCGCGAGGACATTGCGTCTCTGCCGCGTGGCACCACGATTATTTACGACGGCACGCCGGAAGAGCTCGGCGAGCTGGCCTCGGTGACTTACACCATCGACGAACGCGACGAGGATGACAGCTTCGTCGCTGCCTACTGGGTCAACAAGGCATGAGCAAGGCCCTCGACATCCTCCTGGCGCTCAAGGAGCGGCTCCAATCGATCCGCACGGCCGATGGCTACGCGACCGACATCGGCGCGCGAGTCTATCTCGGCAGAGAGTTTGGAAACGACGAGCAGGATCCGGTGCCGTTGTCCTCGTTGCATGACGGCTCCGGCGAGAGCAAGGACGCTACCCGGCCGCATGCGGGCACCAACACCTGGGCGCGGTCGTTCGTGATCGAAGGCTTTGACACCTGTGATCCCGACAACCCCCTGATCAAGGCGCACGCCATGATCGCGGATATCAAGCGTGCTGTGTTCAAGGATGGTGGCTTGGATGGTCGCGTCATGAACCTGCGCATTGTCGGCGACAGGGCGATGCCCCGTGGCGCAGGCACGAAAACGGTTTGCGCCCAGGTGCTGGGCGTCGTCGAGTACTTGGAAAAACCCACGGCCCCGTAACGGCCAAAACTGGAGATCATCATGGATTACTTCTCGGGGCAGGGAAAGCTGTTCTTCGGCCAGCGCGACACCGCCGGCAATCCGAAGGCGCTGCGCTGGGTCGGCGACGCCGCTGACGTCTCGTTCTCGGCGGAGCCCGATGTGCTGGAGGCCAAGGAAAACTATTCCGGCAACCGGCAGACTGTTGTGCGTATCACGCGCGAGCTCAAGATGAGCTTCAAGGCTTCGCTCCGCCAGATCAGCACCGAAAACATCCAGCTGCTCACGCAGGGCGACGCGGTGGCCCAGTCGTCCGGATCGGTCACCAACGAAATCATCTCGCCGACTACCGGCACGCTCGCGGTCGGCAATGTCTTCATCCTGGCTGCTCAGGATCTGTCGGCCGTCACCATCAAGGACAGCTCCGGAACGCCGAAGACCCTGGCGGCCGGCACGAACTACGATCTGGACTCGAAATCTGGTCAGATCGAGATTCTGGACGCGACGACCGGCGGCCCGTACACGCTGCCTCTGAAGGCCGACTACACGAAGGCCGCTCTGAGTCGCGTGAAGATGTACACGGCCGCCAACGTCGAATACTGGGTGCGCTTCGTTGGGCTCAACACCGCAGTGTCTGGCTTTCCGAAGGTGGTGCTCGATATCTACCGCACCCGCCTGGATCCGGCGAAGGACTTCTCGATGATCAGCGACGACCTCAACACGTTTGAGCTGGCCGGGTCGTGCTTGAGCGACCAAACCAAGACCGCGGCCAGCGACTACGGCCAGTTCGGCCGCTTGGTCCAACTGACGTAATCCATGAGCACCCCTGCACCCGTTGCCGAACTGACACAGCTCGCCGGCGGCCCCTCGATCGAGAGGGGCTTCGGCGAGCGTCAGGTTCGGATTACCCCCCTCAAGGTGAAGGAATTCGGCCCCATGCTGTCAGCTCTGGAGCCCGTCTTCGCCGACATCGGCGTGCTGCCGGATGCAATGGTGGCCGGCGACATCGTGCACCTGTTCACGCGGCATGCGGAGGCTTTGCTTACTGTCATCTGCATTGGTGCGCGCGTGGAGCGGGACTGGCTGGACGAGCAGGAGCTGGACGTGCCGGTCAATCTGTTCGCGGACGTGCTTAGCGTGAACCGAGATTTTTTCGAGCAACGTCTGAAGCCAGTAGCCAGCCAGCTTCAGGCGATGTTCCCGGGTGGTTCGACATCGCCCAACAGCTCGTCGGGGCCGGCCACAGTCTGAGAGAAGTGCTGGGCTACACCATGGCCCAGCTGAGGGGCTTCTCGGATGCCATTGCCAGGCAGGCGCAGGAGCGTAGCCGGGAGCAGCTCCTGATCGCGCGTGGCGGTCAAGCCGATGAGAAGGGCTGGAAACAACTCTGGAAAGCATTCAGCGCACCACTTAGACGCCCATGACCGAACGTGAGATCAGCTACCGGATCAATCTCGCAAACGAGCGGGCCTTGGCCGCTCTGCGCGACTTTGCGTCCGCGCTGAAGAAGACCGACGACGCAGGCAAGAATCTCACCGGCGTGCAGTCAGGCCTGCAGGGCGTCCAGACGACCGCCCGCTCAACGGCTGGAGAGCTGGCGAAGGTCGGCGACGAAGTCCGATCGATCGGTCAGAGCGTCGCGGGCCTGAAGAGCATCGGCACTGTTGCTGCCGGAATCTTCATCATCGGTCAGGCGTTGCAGGCCGTGAAGGCGGCTTTGACTGGCCTGCCGGAAGCGGGCATCAAGTTCTCTGCCAGTATGGAGACGGCTGAGCTTGGGATGGCCGGCATCCTGTCCTCGATGATCACGATCGACGGCAAGGCTGTCAGCCTGAACCAGGCTCTGGGCATCTCGCGCAAGATCATCGCGGACCTGAACAACGACGCGCTGGCCACAGCCGCCAACAGCGAGGAACTCGTTCGCGCTTTCCAAGCGATCCTTGGGCCGGCGCTGGCCGCCAAGCTGACGCTCGAGCAGGTGCGCCAGTTGACCGTGACCGGTGTCAACGCGGTCAAGTCGCTCGGCTTGAACTCGAACCAGGTGATTCAGGAGTTGCGTGATCTGGTGCAGGGCGGCATCACGCCGTCGGGCTCCACCCTGGCCACTGCGCTGGGCATCAAGGACGAGGACATCAAGCGCGCCAAGGCTTCGAGCGAAGGCCTGTTCAAGTTCCTGATGGACCGGCTGCAGGGCTTCGAGGCCGCGTCCGCGCGCTTCGGTGACACCTTCGACGGCCGGCTCTCCAGCCTGAAGGAGGGGGCGACGCGCGCGGCGGCCGAGGGTTTCAAGCCGCTCTTCGATGCCATCAAGGAAGGGCTGGGGGAGGCGGCCGACGCCTTCGTCACAATCGAGCGCGAGGGAGACAAGGTCAAGTCGATCCAGCTCAATCCGCAGACCGTGCAGACGATGCGGAGCTTTGCGGAGGGTCTGGTCGACCTCGGGCAGGGCCTGCGCCGGGTGGCTGGCTTCCTGCTCGAGCATCGCGAAGCCGTGGTTGCGCTCGGGCAGGCATACGCGGCGCTCAAGGTATTCCAGGTGGTGCGTGGAGTGCTGGAGGGCGTTGCCGGCGCTATCACCGCGGCGACCAGTGCAACCCTCGGCGGCGATGCTGCCACTCGGGCGGCTACCGCTGCCACGCTGGCGGATCTGCGGGCGAAGGTGGCGCATGCGGATGCCGTTCGGATCCATACCGGTTTGCTGCTTGCCGAGGCTGAGGCCGCGGTGGCGGCCGCTGCAGGTATGCAGCGGCTGGCGCTGGCGGAGACGGTGCTCGTGCCCGCTCAGCAGCGTGCGGCGGCTGCTGCGTCAGCGCATGCCGCAGCCCAAACAGCACTTGCGACGGCCATGGGGCCGACCGGCGCCGCAGGCGTGCTTTCGCGCGTCGCCGGCCTGCTGGGCGGTCCCATCGGGATCGTCGCCTTGCTGATCACCGGCGTGGCCGCTTGGGCGTCGTTCGGCAGTGCGGCGAAGGACTCGCTCAATGGCATCGACGTGTCGGTGCAGACTACCCGTGACAAGATTGCCCGCATGAAGCGGGAGCTGAAGTTCGGGGCGGGGGATATCGGGGAGAACAAGGCGGGACAGGATGCACTCCGCAACAGGATCGCGTTGCTCGAAGGCGCTGCGCAGCAGCCGGGCCCGAGCGGCATGCGGCCGTTCATCCTGAGCAACGGCGAAAAGCTCTCCCGTGGCTCGCGAGATCGGGAGCTGAACCAGGCGAGGCAGCAGTTGGCGGCCCTCGAGGAACTTGGAAAGCTGCAACAGCAGGCAGTCGACAAGCAGGCTGCAGAGCAGGAAAAGGCCGTCGGCAAGATCGGTCTCAAGAACAGCGGCGCGTTGCAGGACTTCACGGACCTGGTCAAGAAGCACCGCAGCACGTCCCAGAAGGCGGCCGACGACATCAAGGAGATCAACTCCGCTTTCGCCAAGGCTGTGTCGGAGACGCCTGAGCTCCAGAAGGACAACCCGAAGTTCGATCCGAAGCGCCTGGCCGAGGTCACCAAGGCCCGAAATGACGCGATCGCGGAGGCGCGCCGGCAGGGCGCCGGCGCCTCAGGGCTTGGCACGCAGAATGCCGCAGCGAAGGCCGATTTCGATCAGTTGAAGGCGACGCTCGATCAGGAATTGACGCTCAAGAAAGACGCTCTGGCGTTCGACCAGGCGGAGAACGAGCGCGCCTACAAGGACAGCCTCGTTGGTATCAGCGCCTACTATGACCAGCGCCTGAAGATCGTCACCGACGGCATTGATGCCGAAGAGTCTCGCAACCGGAAGCTGATCGAGAAACTTCAGGCCGAGCAGGGGAGCTTGGGCGGCCAGAACCCCAAGAACCCGAACGAGCGGGTGCAGATTTCCACCCAGAACAAGAAGCTGGAGACAGAAATCCAGCAGCTGAACACGCGCAACCTCAAGCTGGAGCAGGATCGCACACAGGCGATACGCGAATCCAATACTGAGCGTGATCGGGCGAAGCGCTTGCTGGAGGCGCAGGCCACTGGCGTTCAGACTGAGGTTGATTCCGCCACCGGCACCCTCACTCGCGAGCAGATCGAAAAGAACGTGCGTGCGCGCAATCGGGATCTGATGGAGATGTCCAAGGCCAACCCCGAACTGCTGTCGCCGGACGTGGTCGAGCAAAAAATTCGCCTGGAGGTGGATCAGGCAGATTTCCAACGCATCAAAGGTCAAATTGACGAAATCCTGGGGCGCCTGCAACGGTCTAGCCAGCTGCTGCAGGGTCAAGGTTTCGAAGGCGATTCTTTGGAGAGGGCGTTCCGCCCAATCAGGGACCAAGCGCTACCGGATCTTGAGCGGCTGCAGCAAGAACTCGATAAGCTTGCCGCAGCGTCCCCATCAATCCAGATCAAGTCCAATGCGGAGCAGGTCAGAGTAGAAATCGAGGGGCTCAAGAAGGCATCCACCGATGTCCAGCAGGTGGCGAAGACGTCGTTCATTACTGGCTTCGGAACGATGTTTCAAGACGTCGTGACCGGCGCAAAGAGCGCGTCGAAGGCGGTGAACGAGTTTGCGAAGGGGGTCGTCAACTCTCTACTGAATACCATCGGAAAGAAGCTGGGCGAGAAGCTGTTCGATTCGTTGTTTGGGAACATGGGGGGCACCATAGACACGGTGCTGTCCTTTGTCGGGATCGGGGGTGGGGGTGGTGCTGTAAAGAAGGCGGACGGCGGCTACATTCGCGGCCCTGGCACCACCACCAGCGACAGCATCCCGGCGCTGCTTTCCGACCAGGAGTACGTCGTGCGTGCCTCGGCCGTGCGCGATGTCGGTGTCGGCTTCCTGAACTGGGTGAACCGCGGTGGTTCGGCGGTGCGATCGGCGGCATCGCAATTCCGGGGCGCGGTCCATCCGGCGGCGTTTGCCCGATCGAGCGCGGTGGCGCGATTCGCCGGAGGTGGTCTGGTGTCCGCGCCCGCCGCGTCCGGCGCACCGCACCTGCAACCGGCGCCAACCAGCTTCCAGTTGCAGATCCCGGACAACGCCCTCCACTGGACGCTGCAAGACTGGCTGGGTGGCGAGCTTGCCCGGATGGCGGCAACGCGATGAGCCTGCGCGTGCTATCCAATCCCTTGCGCGCGGATGCGACCGCCATAGTGGTGTTCGATGGGCCGCCCAACGTTGCCGTCTTGTGGTCGGTGGCCAGCGGCCCCGGCGTCGTGACGCCTTTGGGTGGGCGTACGGACGCGCAAGGGCGCGCCTGGGCGAAATACGATCCCGCGGGACTCTCCGGCGCTGCTGTCATCGAGGCCGAGCATGGCACTTGAACTGCTGGCGGGTCCTTTCAATATCGTGGCGAACGGTTCGTTGGTCACAGACCCATCGGCGGGTGGTTCTGCGCTTTACGACGATGACATTGGCCTCTACACGTTCAGTTTCGCCAAGGGCGGCTTGCACGTGGTTCAGTTGGATGGCCACGCCTACCTTCGAGCAGCTCAGGCACGTGCCAATGCATTTGCACTGGACCTGCAGAATCCCGGTGAGTACCTGGTCCACGATTCCTCCGAAGAAAGCAGGCTCTACAAGTTCAACAAGCGAGCTGCCACTTTTGGCGATTTGGTCCTTGGCTCGGAAGCCACGGGCTATGTAGTCGGAGCGCAGGTGCGCACGCCGGATCGCTACCTCCACTTCGCGGGCACGAACGTGCAATCGAAGCCCCTCACGCTCGTTGGCTCTTGGGCATACGAGGCCAGTCTCAGCGGCGCCGCTATCGGTGACAGCGCGACGATATCCCGTACTCGCGATACCAACGTCCTCGCAGTCGCGTTCGGCAACGGCACGGTGGTCTTCTACGATTGGGTCAAGAAGACGCAGGTCGGTGGTGTCGCATTCATCGGTGCCAATGTAGGTGCTTGGTATAGCCCACGGCATGACATCTTCGTGGCGCTGGTTGGTGCTCAGCTCACTGTGTTCGCCAGCTCCCCGCGCCCGGCGACGATCTCCGATCCGGTTGCAGTCACGCCGCTGGCAAAGGGTCGTGCAAGCTCCATCAAGACCCGCGTTCTCGGCTCGAACAGCGAGCCGTGCAAGGACGAGACCGTCGATTGGGCACTGATCGGCCCGGGCGCGTTGGAGCTTCTGCAAAGCGCGACGGACAGCAATGGGTGGGCGTGGAATACCTATATCGCGCCAAATGCCGCCGGTGGAATGCCGACGATTACGGCGGAGGTGAAATTCTGATGTTTCGCCAGATATTTCAATCGAGCCCCATCCGCTATCGGCTGCCGGCAGAGTGGGCGGGTATACCGAGCGGGTCAGGGCTCGGAGCGCTATACAACGGGCATCTCGTAACGCCTCCAAGAATCTATGCCGAGACATTGGGCGGCGTATATGGGATGTTTGTGACTCAAGAGAAGACAGCGACAGCTGATGCAGTCATCGTGGTGGTCGGCGTGACTGGTCGGATTTACTGGCCGGGCTTCGAAACCATGTGGTGGAAGTTCAATGCGGTGACCGGCGAGTTCATGGGCCGAGGGGCTAACCCTGGGAGTCTCTTCGACTACGGGTTCGTCCAGGCGCGTGATGGCTCGCTCTGGCAGCACTCCATCACGGGAAGCTTCTTTGAGGTGGACGGCATCAGCTATGCAGAGATTCCTGGCACGCGACGCGATCCCGCCGATTTCGGGGCGTTTGGCGTCCACGTTGCCATGGTTGACCGGCAACAGAACCTAGCTGTGCTCTATACCAGCAGCGAGGGCGGGGCCAATAAGATTGGCGTCTATAACTGGACGACTGGCGCGCTGATTCGCCACATCAATGTTGCCGGGACGCCGACGGATATCCTGCCGGAGGACGAGCGCCGCTGTTATGTGGCAACAGCTAATGGGCTACTGAACCTTGTGGACTACGCCACCGGAGAGGTTCTGCATACGGTGCGATCGCCCGCCCCAGCCGGTAGCGACGTCGTCTACGCTTGGGATCGCATATATCGCCGACTATTGGCATTTCAGGTGGTCGACGACGCGGTTGATGGCGCTTGCCAGTCGGTGATTCGAGGCTGGTATCCGGTGCCGCTTGGCACTCACCTGACAAAGCCGCTACCGCTGAAGGCCCCGCGAAAAGACCGAAACGTGCCGGTGCTGGTACGTGTGGTGGGTGACGCTGGTGAGCCAGTTTCGGGCGCCTCAGTGGTTCTGTCCGTAGTTGGAGACGCCTCGATCGTACGGCATCCCGCTGGCTCAGATGGGCATGGGGAAGCTGCTGCAACGATTCACTGCGACGCCCCGGGGTCGATGGACCTGAGCGCTAGCGCAACGGTGGAGGATGCACTATGACCGTCCTGACCAGCTCTGCGAGCTTCACTATAGGCGATGCGTCCACCGGGACCGAGCAGATCACGATTTCAGTGTTGCCGGCGGTCGGCGCAGCAGTCGGTAATGGTCGGCTTGTGCATCCAACACTCGGCACCTACGACTACGCGCGGGCGCCCGATCAGTGGACCAATATGGATGGCGACGCGATCATCGCGCCGACCTGGGCAAGCACGCGCACCCTCGGCGGGGCCTCGAATACGCTTTGGCAAGGCAAGCTGCGCGACGTTGAGGTGGTCGAGCGCTGGAATGCCGATGGCGGCCTATCGATGACGGTCGATCAGCTGCGCATGCTGGTTGCTCACTGGTCGAATCCGCCCGATCCCGCGGTAGCGCGGGTGAATTGGTATCCCAGCTACGTCAACGCCAACGGTTACGAGGTGGCGTTGGTGTCGCTGACTGTAGGGGGCGGGGACGGCATCTCGCTGAACCACGTGATCTTCAATGAGGCAGGCTACATCAATTTCGACGTTGAACTGCGCTTGCGCATCCTGGGGAAACTGTAATGGACGGGCGCTGGTCTCCGGTCGACAAGGACGCGCTGCGCACGGTGGCGCTGATTCTCCACCCGACGGCATCCATCCGTGATGTGCGCACCGGTGCTGCCACCGATGCCATCGACCTGTCGGCCTACGTTTCCGAGACGCTGCGCCAGTCGCCGCGCGAGCTTTCCGCCTCGCTGACCTGGCATCTTGAGCTGTACGGCGCCAGCCAACCAAAGGCCGGGCAGATTCTCGAGTTGAAGCTGGATGGCCAGATCCTGTGGCTGGGGATCATCGAATCAGTCAACGACTATCGGATCGAGCGTGGCACGCGCCGGCTCACGCTGACCGCCCGTAGTCCAGATGCCACGCCGGCCTGGCGTAGCGTGCGGCGGGTGACGGACTTCTTCCCCGTGGCGACGCCGCTGACCGAGATTGCGCGACAGATCGGACGGGCACTCGGGCTCAACGATGACGAGATCATCCTTCCCCCATCGCCAGTCACGACGATGCATAGCAATACCCAGCTCGCGGACCTGACCGCCTGGGACATGCTTGAGCAGCTGCTGCTGCCCCTCGGGCTCGCACCGCGCTTCGACGGACTGGGGCGTCTAACGACTCAATCTCGCGAGCTTGGGCGCGCAACGGACATCGTGCTCGATGAGGCACGCATTGTCGCGGTCAGCGGTGGCCGCTCAGTGCCCGCACTGTCAAGCTTGCGGCTCAAGTGGCTGGATCCTCAACTGACAAAGGTGGCGCAGCAGGATGCCAAGCTGGCTGACGCGACCATCACGGCTGGGTTCTTTCAACTGCATCAGCGCAAGAGCATCTCGTTCTCCGATGACGCTACCCAGCGAGCGGAGAACACCAGGCTGGTGATCAAACAGTCCGCCAATGGCGGGTTGCTGCCCGTCTGCGACGAGGAGTACAAGCAGCTCACGACCACCAGTGGCGAGATCCTGCTGACCACGGTGGCATGGGCGCCGACCCTCGTCGGGCTGATTCTCGCCATGAAGGTGTACAGCGCGCTGCCGGACATTGCGCCGCCGTTTGGCGGGCCGACGGCGCCGGTCGGCAAGATTGTCCACGGCGCGGCCGAGCTGGTGGTGCTGCTGATTCTGGCTTCCATCGGCACCGGGATCTATGAGGTCTGGGGCACGCCATACGACTTCGTGCACGGCCGCAATACCACTGAGGCGAAGAACAGCGCTGCGTCGATTTGGACCGAGAACGTCGAGGACATCGAGAATGATCTGATCGTGAATGAGGCCCACGCCCAGGCAGTGGCGGTGCGTGAGCTGGCGTACCGAGCGCGCAGCGCGACGTCGTGGGGCGCCTCTATCGTCGACGATCCTCGCATCGAGCCGGGCGACATCCTGCAGCTTCCGGACGGTACGTGCTTTTGCGTCACTGACTACACCCGCAACCTGGCACGCAACGCGCCAGCGGTTCTTGAGCTACAGGGGTTTGTCGCATGAGCATCCTCACCAATCTGGTCTCGGCGCAGATCCGTGATGCCAGGGCCGAGATGGACGGCAAGATCCTGACCCGGCCAGCGCTGCTGGTAACGGACGGCCTGAACACCATCTATGCCGTTGACGTCGATATCGGCGAGAAGGATCCGCTGCGCAATGTGCCGATCGCACGCGGCAACGATGAACTCCTCTATGCCGACACCGGCAACGCCTGCCGGCTGAGACGATCTGCCACCGGCCAGTATGAGGTGGTGGGCTTCTCGAAGGAGCTTCCCGGTACCTACACGGTGGTCAACGTCAATTTGGCGGACCTGTCGGTGGGCTCCATCGTTGATCTCACGATCGATGGTCGGCCGCTGTCCTATGGTGAGCTGGCCACCTACGGTGGCTATGGCGTCGTGCCTTATGGTTCCTCGGCGATCTTCCGGGGCGGCGTTCTTCAGGAGATTCGCTAAGTGACCATTGAACTCGCAACCTTTTCCATCGGTGATGCCAACTACATCTCCAAGCACAACGGCAACTACGGGATCATCAAGGCCGCCGTGGACGCGCTGCAGGCCGCCACACAGGGCGGTGCGTCCAGCGCTGCCACTGCGGTCACGGCGTTTGAGGGCATGTTCGGGTCAACGGCTCTGATTGGCTACGGCAGCTTCGCTCCGTCGACAAGCGGGTCGAACCTGACGATGCAGCCGGGCTATACGTGGCGCATCTCGCTCTCGAAGGTGCTGCAGTTGGTGAGCGCGGCCACCTTGAGTTTCTCCGGCAAGTCGGCCGCCACCTACTACGTGGAAGTGGACGCCGGTGGCCAGCCGAATGTGGTCACGTCCTCGGCAGAGCCTATTTACTCGGTGGTCTGGACCGGCTCAGCGTTCGGCGCCATTACCCGCGTGGCACCGGTGTTCCCGAATGCGGCGGACTTCCTGGCTGCTCTGATAAGCACCGCCCTTGGAACAACCTACAACTCGCTCGACGAGCGGCTTGAAGCCGGGGAGGGCAAGGCTGTCCTTGGAGAACTTGCGCGGATATTCCTGACGGGAAGACTGAACAAGGACGTTGCCGGTGGAGTCGATGTGACGTTGACCGCGACTGAGGCAAACAATCAGGTGATAAACCTGACGGGCGCTATCACCGCAAACATCAACGTCATTGTCCCGCTGGGTACCGGTCCACGGGCGTGGATTGTCACCAATAACACCACCGGGAGCTTCACGGTAACCATCAAGGGGGCCACCGGAACCGGTGTGGCAGTGGCGCAAGGGAGCGTTGCCCAGTTGTACCAGGACGGGACCAATGTGAAGGCGGCGGGAAATGTTGGCGCCACGACTTTCACAGGCTTGAGCGATGCGCCTGCCAGCTATTCGGGAAAGGCTGGCAAGTCGGTGCGGGTGAAATCCGACGAGACTGGCATCGAGTTCTACGATCCGCCCTACGACGTGGGCGGAACCTACAACGGCGTACCGGCGGCAAGCGCGGTGCTCGTGCGCTTGCCATTCCCGCGCCAAGTCATTTTCCCCGCGGGCCTGACGAACAGCCGAGGCGCTGCGGGCACGGCCGCTACGGCCCAGACGGACTTCGATATCCAGAAGAACGGCGCATCCGTGGGAACTATGCGATTCGCAGCGGGCGCCACGACCGCGACTTTCATCATGGCGTCGCAGACGACCTTCGCTGCCGGCGACATCCTCAGGGTGGTAGCGCCAGCAACGCCCGACGCGACGCTGGCAGATATCGGCTTTTCGCTAGCAGGAACTCGATAGGGGCAATGGAATGTCACTGATCTTTATGGATGGGTATGACCACTACGCGACGGCGGATATCACGAAGAAGTGGACCTCTTTGTTCGGTGCGGTATCCATCGGTGCAACGTCAGGACGGCGCGGCGGCGGCGCGATGTCGGTCCCTGGAACATCGCATGCCATCAAGACTCTTCCTCCGAGTGCCAGCTTTGTAGTTGGCAGCGCCGTAAATTTTAGTGCCCTCGCTTCGCAGGTAATATTTACGTTGCTGGATGCTGGCAACGTACAGTGCGACTTGCGATTGAATTTGGATGGGACGTTGTCTGTGACGCGCAATGGCACGGCGCTTTCTGGGGGAACGTCAACTTCTGCGCTTACAACTGGCAATTTCTACTTCATCGAGTTCAAAGTCACCATTGCCGACTCTATCTCGGCCAACTCGTGCAAGGTGCGCGTGAATGGAGTCGATTGGATAACCGTGGCAACTGGCCAAGACACAAAGAGTACAGCCAATGCTTCGGCAAATCAGATCCGATTAGGGGCGGTCGGCAACAACAACGCTATGACGTTCGATGACCTCTATGTCTGCGACCAGAGTGGATCGAGCAACAATAACTTCCTGGGCGACGTCCGCATCGACACCTTGTATCCGACATCGGATGGCGCCAACGCTGCATGGGCGACGAGTTCGGGCTCCACGCATTACACGCTGGTCGACGATGCGACGCCGAACACTACCGACTACGTGGAAAGTAGCACCGTCACGCAGAAGGACACCTATGGATTCAGCGATATTTCGCACACTCCGGTCAATATTTTCGGGGTGCAACTGAGCATTGCTGCCCTGAAGGATGATGCCGGGGACCGATTGGTGAAGGCTGTGACCCGCTCGGCCGGCACAGACTATTCGGGTACCGCGCAGGCGCTCGGCACTTCGCAACTCTACTACAGCGAGATTCGCGAAACAGATCCGGCTACCAGCGCAGCTTGGACCAAAACCAATCTCAATGCTGCCGAGTTTGGTGTGGAGTGCGCGTAAATGACTGCAGCCCGCAATTCCCAGACTGTTGTCGAGGTCATATCGATTCCGAACCCGAAGGGGCGCGTAAGCCAGGAGATAGCGGAGGTGCTGTCAATCAGCAATCCGAAGGGGCGAATCTCTCAGATTGCAATTGAGGTGCTCTCGTTGGCGCCAGCGGTATCGGTCGCGCAGCAACCTGTAGTGATGATTTGCACGTGACCATTTGATGAAGTACCGCCGGGTTGGCGGCTTATGACGGGGATCAACACCATGAACGAAGAAAACTTTCAGGCGTTGGTAGCACGGGTCAACACGATCGAGTCAGAGCTGAAGCTCAACACCGAGGCAACCGCCCGAGTGGAGTCGAACACTGCCGACATTGTCGAGGCGTTCCAGGCGGCGGCCGGGGCATTCAAGGCGCTGAACTGGATCGGCAAGGCCGTGCGGCCAATCGGCTATATCGCCGCGGCTGTGTCGGGCATCGTGGCCGCCTGGTCGACGGTCAAGGGAATTTGGAAATGAACCCCGCGCTGCGCAACCGGCTGGTGGCCATCGTCGGGGTGGTGGCCGCTGCAGTGCTGATGAAAGTGGTGCCAGCGAACGAAGGCACCGTTTACAAAACCTACCGCGACATTGGCGGCGTGCTCACCTACTGCACCGGCGCGACAGAAGACGCGATCTGGGGCAAGACCTACACGCCGAACGAGTGCGCCGCCAAATTGGACGCCGATCTCGCGCGGCATGCCGAGGGCGTCATGGGGTGCGTGCATGTGCCGCTGACCGATGGGCAGAAGGTGGCGTTCGTCGATACCGCCTACAACATCGGCGTGGAGGCGTTCTGCAGCAGCAGCATGGCACGCAAGGCGAATGCAGGCGATATGGCCGGCGCGTGTGCGGCGCTGTCACTCTGGGTCAACGTCAAAGGCAAGGTGGTGCGTGGGCTCGTGGCGCGGCGCCAAATAGCCCGTGCGTTCTGCGAAGGGAGGCAGGTATGAGCAAGGCCAAGATCGTCCGCGACAGCGAAGGGAAGTTCTACGGCATCCGGTTCAATTGCCCGGGCTGCTTATGGCCGGACGGTACGCCCATCGGCAAGACGATTCCTGTTGGCTGGCTCCCTCCTGGCGAAACGGAGGCGTCGCCCCACGTGGCCAACAAACCGAAATGGGGATTCAATGGTGATTTTGAGCGTCCTGTCCTGACCCCGAGTGTGTTGCAGGACTGGGAGAGCTCCAAGGGTAGGCGATGCTGCCATTCGTTCGTTGGATGCAATGGCGCGCAGCCCGGCCAGATCACCTTCCTCGGTGACAGCACGCACCACCTGAGCGGGCACACCGTCGACCTGCCTGACGTGGACGAAGCATGATCCCGATCCCGACCAACATACCGTGGCGCGCGATCGGGGTCGGGGCGCTGGCCGCGCTGCTGTTCGCCGCCGGCTGGGTCACCAACGGCTGGCGCCTGGGCGGCCAGATCGAGGAAATGAAGACCGATCGGGAGAAGGCCGCCAGGTTGGCCGCCTTCGACCAGGTCAAGGCTGTCGATGCCGCGCGCCTGGAGGAACAACGCCGCACGGCGGCGCAAACGGAGATTGCTAATGCCGCAACGAAGGAACTTGAGGCTGCGCGCAACGACGCTCGCAGTGCTGGCGACGCTGCTGACCGGCTGCGCGCCCGCGTTGCCGACCTACTCGCCGCCAGCCGAGCCGGCCAGAATCCCGCCGCTGCCGGCGCAGGCCAGACAGCCTTCGATCCCATCGGAATGCTTGCCGACGTGCTTGAAAGGGCTGACCGCCGCGCGGGAATCTTGGCTGAATACGCAGACACCGCCCGTATCGCCGGCCAAGCCTGCGAGCGGTCATACGACGCCCTGACGGGTGGGACGAAGCCGGCGGAGGGATCATGAAGCGCTACCTTTGGAACCTGCTCATATCCTTCGACCAGCTCGTCAACACCATCGCGGGCGGCAGTCCCGATGAGACGATCTCAAGCCGGGCCGGCAAGGCCATGCAGCAGGGCAGGAGATGGGGCTGTATCCTCTGCCGATTCCTGAACTGGATTGATCGCGATCACTGCGCAAAGTCCATTGAGCCGGACGAGGGCACCGATGCGGCGGTGGCGGACTAATCGACAAAGCCCAGCGTTTCACGCCCTCCACTACACTGGATGCGCGGGTGGACCCAATACTGCGCAGCGCCAGTCCGCCCGTACCAGTCAAGCGAGAGGTTCACGCTGGAACTTGCCTAGGCGGTGGTAGCCAGGCACCTTGATCTTGCGCCAGTCGTCGGATGCGCCGCCCCGGTACAGGCTGCCGGCGCGCTTGGCGACGATGCCCTCCATGCCGAGGGCCCGCACATGCTGGTAGAGCCATTCACCATCGTCCACGGCGCTCACGTACAGCAGGCCAACGGTCACCCCGCCTAGCAGCTTCTGCAGCGCCGCTTTGCGTTTCTCTATGGGCCAGTCTCGGATGTCCCGCCCGCGCAGGACCAGGAGGTCGAAGGCGGCGAGGGCGACAGGGGGCGCGCCGCGATACCAGCGCCTGCGCAGGGCCCGCGCATGGAAGGCGTTGAAGTCGGGGCGGCCGATGTCATCGAACACCACGCCCTCGGCGTCGAGCACGCAGCCCGCGGGCAGGGCCGCCAAGGGGATGTGCAGTTCAGGGAACCAGCTGGTAGCGTCGCCACCTTCACGCAGGCGTACCGCCGGGTCGCCCGTCCGCGCCAGCAGGCGATACCCGTCGTATTTCAGTTCGTAGAGCCAGTCGTCACCGTGCGGCATCACGCCGCGCTTGGCCAGCATCAGCGGGAAGCTGGCCAAGTTCAGGGGCGGGGCCTCGCGCCGCCCAGGCATGGCGTCAACCCTTCACGTCGCGCGGGTCGTTGCCGAACGTGTTGCGCTCTCGAATCTGGCCGTCCAAGCCATGGATGAACAGCTCGACCTTTTTCGCCTTGGCCCTCTCGGTGCCGGCGGCGATGGCCTCTGCTTGGGTGTCGAACGTCTCTCGGCCGTGGCCGCCCTCGGTCTCAACGGCCCAGCGGCCATCGGCGGGTACTACGTGGATGTCTTGTCCTGGCATGGCAGTCTCCTGATGGTTATGCCGCCAGTCTCCGCGCGCCGCTTGGCCGTCGCTATCAGGCGCCGTCCGACACGCCGGGCTTCCGCGACATCGTGCGGCGGACCTTCTCGATCACCCGGCGGTGCTTGTCTTCGGCTTCTTCCCAGGTGAGCGAGCGAAATGTCTTGTCGAGCAGCGGCCCCCTGACCGTAGTCCGGAAGACGGGCGGCTCGTCATCCCGCAAGCTGCCCCAGCCCGAGAAGTAGGTCCAGACCTCCACGCCATAGTCGGTGAGCATGTCCCTGATCTGGAAGGCTTTGCCTTCGAAGGACTCCCAGCGGGCGTGCACGCCGTAGTCATAGACGCGCACCGGCTGGCCGGCCTCATCCAGGATGTAGTAGCGGTCGTAGTTAGGGTCGATGGGGCAGGGGTCGTAGCCGTCCGGCGGGGCGGGCGGTCGCGGCATCGGCTGTAATCTTGGCATGGCTGGATACTGTACGGATATACAGTATCTGGGTCAACTTTCTTTGGAACTTGGTAAAAGCGGCCTAGACAGGGTGCGGGTCGCAGACCATGGTGGTTTCCAAAGAAACGCGCTAGTGCTTTGATTTCAATGGATATTGAACAAGGATTGTGATTCCTGTCGTCGTGGGTTCGAGTCCCATCAGCCACCCCAAAATTCTCTTTCGCATCAATGGTTTACGGGTTTTATGACCGTTTCACGATGCGGAATTTCCCGCGGAAATGGGAGTTTTCCCACGGCGCCATCGGCGCCGTTTCTGTTTTCTGCTCCCCTTATTCTGTAGCCGCCGCCCGTTTGACCTTGCGCCGGTCATAGTGGCGATGCGTTGTTGACGGGTTCGCGTGCGCAGCGAAGTCATAGGCGTCCGCTGAACGCTGCTCGAGCTTTGTCGTGATCGCAGCCGGACGGATGTCGAGCGTCGAGAAATACGCCTCGTGCTCGGCAATCGAATATCCGGACGTCCAGGCGCCCGCGCTTCTGTCCTTTCGCCGCGCGGCGGATTGCTCTCGCTCGGCGCGCAGTGCCTCTGCTGCCTCGACATCAAACGTTGAGATCCATTCCCACATCGCATCCTGCCAGACCGACCCCCAGCCGCTCTTGCTGTAGGGCTGGCCCCTCCTGTTCGGGAACAGGTAGAGGCTCTTGACCACCACCTTTTTTGTGGAAGTCTCGGCGGCGGTCTGCTTCGCCCGCTCGACGACCGCGCGCAGGCGAGGGGACCAGTCACGAACCTTGACGACCTCGGCCTCGCCCTTTTTTCGCTTGGCGCCGACCACGCGCACGCCGTCATCCGATAGCCCGGACAGGTGGAACGGGCGGACCTCGGCGGCGCGGAAGCCGGTCAGGTAGGTGAACATCGCGGCGCATCCCATGGTCCGGTAGGCCTGGCCTTGCCGTACGGCCCACAGGTAGAACCGCACCACCTGGCTTCGGGTGACCGTCCGGACGTCCTTGTCGGTCTTGTTCAGCATCATGCCGACGAAGGGGTTTGCCTCCATCAGCCCCCAGCGGACGCCATAGTTGCAGATCGTCGACATTTGGGACAGCTCCTTGTTGGCCTTGATGGGCGCACCTGTCTTCGCCCGCGCATCGAGGTACTGGTAGCCGTGCACGGTCTTCAGCCCTGCCGGCGCCATCTTGCCGAAGAACTTCGTCAGGTTCTCGAATGCGCTGTCTCTGACCGCCTTGCCTTCTTTGGACTGGTCACGGTAGTGCGTTTGGGCGACCTCAGTCCTGAAGCGATCAATCAGGTCCGCCACCGACCCGGCGATGATCTGACCGGCCTGAATGTCCAGGGCCTTCCGCTTGGCGACGCGCTCCGCCTCGGCGATTGCCTTGCGGTCGCCAAGCGGGGCGGAGGCCAGGGTCTCGCTCTTCCCGTCAGGGTGCTTGTAGTAGAACGAGACCTTCTTCGCGCCGATGTACTTGACCAGCCGATCGATGCCAGTGGCTTCTTTACGCAAACGCTGCGAGGTTCGGCGCGTCGTCATACTTCGCTTGCCCCTTCGAATCCTCGATCCCGAGTTTTCGCTTGTAGTACGCCTTGGCGACCTTGGGTAGGCCGTTCTTGTCCATGACGTAGCGCCAACGCTCCCGGTCCAGCCATTTGACCATTTCGTGACGCTGGTTCTGCTTGCATCCGACCAGGTCGGCCAGTTGCGCCGTTGATAGGAAGTCGCTCACCCCGTACTCCAATCCGCCAGGTATGGCGGGTGATAGCTATAACCCGGTTAATAGTGTTCTGCATCTGTTGTTATGTCGCACACCCGCTAATGTCTTACTCTCCGGCTGGCCTCGTGCTCGTTGCCGGTGTCGGCAAAGACGAAGCGGCAGGCATCTCGGCCATGTTCCTCAAGCGCGAAGATCGCCATGGCCGTGCTGACCTTGCCACCAGAGAGGGAGATGACGTTGATGAGGCTCATGCTAGGATCTCGACGAAGGAGGAATAGACAACATGCCTGATCCAAAAGACTCACCAGCCGGGAATATCGCGTCCGCGTTCGAATTGACGCTACGCCAACGAGATTTCGAGATCTCGCAACTGACGCAGCGAAACAATTTCTTTATGATTTTCCAGGGCGTAATAATCGCTGGGCTTGTGCAGTCGAGTGGGCAAGCTGCACCAATCCTTACCTTTGCCATTTGCGGACTTGGCTTGGCGGTATCGATTTGGCAAATGCTTATGGCAGCCGGGGCGAAGTTCTGGCAAATGCGTTGGGAGCGCGCCGCTCGACAACTCGAGGTATGGTTGTTGGACGATCTGAAGGACCATAAGAAGGTCTTCCAGGTCTTTTCATCAGACACAAACTTCCTAACCGCTGCCGAACAGAAAGCGCTAGACGACGTCAACAAGACTGGAGCGAGGGTCAACGATCCACTCACGATGGGTCCAGACCAAATAAGAAGTTGGGTGGCGGAGGACCTTGGGGTAAATGCCAGCCGTGGCTGGATCGAGCAAGCTACTTCCAAGCTGATTCTCTGGAAGCCTTCCGTTAGCCGGATTCCCATATACGTCAGTGCTGCACTCGCAGTTTTCTGGATGGTTTTGCTATCGCACACAATGGCTTGGGGAGGGTGGTCATTGGAGGGACTTCTCCATCTCGTTCCCTTGAAAAGATAGGGATGCCGCGTCCTTATCATTGCGATTTGGAGCAGAAACTGGTCGCGGATCATTCCTCGGTTCCCTTCTTTTTTGTCAAAATCTGCCATCCGTAGCGTCAGGCGGTACTGCGCATAGATGCCGATTGCCAGGTGAACGATGGACACGGCGGCAGTCACAATAGGGCGGCATTGCAGGTCATGGTGTCGTGTGGTTTGGTGTGGTGCGACTGAGCAAGCCCTTGCCGGCGATAGGGAAGAACGCGGCGCGCGGATGGCATTCACCTTGGCGGGCGATCCCCATCTTGATCGGTTGCTCGTCGTGCTGTGGCGCCTGCTGCATCCACTGAACGGCCGCGTCCGGGCGGATCAGCTTTCCCATCTTTTCGGCGTAGCGCGGCCGGGCCAGTAGGTTCTGCCGCGCGCAATACTCGGGGTCTTTGCTCATGCGGCGGGAATATTCGCGGTTGACCTCCTTCTTGGTCTTGCGCGGAGGTTGGGGCGCATCCGGACCCGGGCCCAGCTTCCAGCGGTTGACCCGCGGGGAGTGCGCGGCCACCTTGATATAGCCGCCGACGTGCACTTCCTTACCGTGGCGATCGCGCATGCACTCCTGCACAGCGTGCGGCGTGACCTTCAGCGCCTTGGCCAGTTCTTTGGACGTCATCATCTTTCCGCCGACCAGCAAGCCCTTGACGCCCTCCCAGACCGGGGAAAAGCTCTCGCGGCCGCAATTGCGCGGGCCGAGCCCCAACGCGACATAGCCATGCTTCAGAACTGCTGCAGCGGACCGGCCAGGGAAGCGCGTGGCGAGGCGCTTTGTGGATTCCTTGTTGCCCCAGTGCTTGCGCAGGAGCGCATCTTCCTCTGGCGTCCAAGCCATCCAGTTCTTTGCCGTCATGCTGCCGCTCCCGCCAGAACCGAGCGACTGCCGTCAGACCCCATCGCTGAGACGATCCGGCCGCCCTCCATCTGCTCGAGTAGGCGCGCCGCGCGGTTGTACCCAATCCGCAGGTGCCGCTGGACCAACGAGATACTGGAGCGCTTGGCTTTCTGAACCACCTCCACGGCCTGCGGGTAGAGCGGGTCGGGTTCCCCGCTCGCCGGCGAGACCGCATCCTCGGCAGCGGATACCAGGTCGTCTGGCGCCTCGGGCACCTGTTCGCCGCCCAGTGCGTCGATAAGGTCAGCCAGCATGCGGGCGAGTTCACCGGCCATCAGCAGGAAGTCGCCGTCGAAAGCCTCGTCTGCCGTCTGCTCTGCCGGGCTGGCCGATTCCTTCAGGACATCGAGCGCCGCAACGCGCTTGAGCGTCAGCCCGTCGGTCAGCACGAAGGAGACGCGGTCGTTCCACGTCATGGCCAGATGGGTGCAGCGCTTGCCGGCGGCGATGTGGCGGCTCACGTCTTCCGCTTCCAGCGTGTGCTGCACATAGCGCACTGTGGCGCGGCCCTCGCCAGTGGCGCGCAGTTCCGCATCCTGGTCGATCGTGAAGCCGGCCGGGGCCGAATCCGTGGCGAGCCATTCCGTCATAGCGGCCACCGGAGCATGCTTAACTCGCAGGGCGACCAATTCCAGCCCGTCCACGGACTTGAACAGGTAGCCGAGGAGGGCATCAGCCTTCGCGCTGCTGGATGCATCGATCGCCAGCCAGCCATTGGCAGGATCGATCCATGCGGAAATCTTGGTGCGGATGCTGAATGCCTTGGGCAGAAGTTCGTCAGTGACGGCGTCCTTGATCTCGCGCAGCTGCTTGCGGCCGGGCTTGTAGCCTTGCTGCTCTTCGATCTCCGCGGCGCGCTCCTGAGCAGCTTCCTTGACCACGGCGGCAGGCAACAGCTTCTTCTCGATGCACAAGGTGATCAGCATCTGGCCGTTGACGCTGTGGACGAGGCTGCCGCCGTCGCGCGGCGAGATCCAACCCTGCGAGGACATTTCCAGATCCGTGCACGAGGTGTATGCGTGCTTTTCCAATGCCTCGGCCAGTTCCTCGGCGCGCAGTTGGAAGTCTGTGAGGCGGTAGAGGGTGAGATTGCGAAACCACATATTCTGTTCTCCGGAGTGGATCAGGCGGCCAGCTTGCGCAGCTCGGCCAGATTGCTTTGCACCAGCTTCTCGAACTCCATCAGATCCGCCACCATGGCGTCGATGTAGTCGTCGTCGCGCTTGAAGCGCCAGCGGAAGAATTCCTTGCCGGTCGCCGCCTTCATGGCCGGGCAGTACACCCCGAGGTCCCACCAGGCGCGGCCGGACAGCCACATGTTTCCCTGCACCTGGTCCATGTACTGCTGCAGGTCGTGGTTGATCAGGGTCGTGCGCAGTTCCTTGGTCGAGACGAGGCACTTGTATTCGGCGCCGCCGTCGTTGCCGATCCAGCCATCGGCGCTGGCGCCGAAGATGCGGTCATCGGTGAGCACCATGCCAACCGGCTTCACGTAGACGCCGATGTCGGCCTGGTGTGCGATGCGCGCGTCCGATTCCATTTCACGGCCGCGGCGCATCTGCCAGGTTTCGTGCCCCTCGTTCAGCGGGAAGCCGCTCTCCCGCTCGATTGCGGTGCCGAATGCGAGGTTCAGCGCGTCCTCTGACCAGTCGCCGCCCTTCTTGCGGGACCGGGCGATCTTGAAATTGCTGGCGGTGTTGACCCCGGCGCGGGCCTGTAGCCAGGCATCACTGCCTTGCTCGCACTCCACGATCAACATTTACGCCGCCTCCTGCGCCACGCGCAGTTCCTGCATGCGCTGGTTGAAGTAGTCGTGATACTTGGCCTTTTCCGACTTCTCCAGCCCGCCCATGAGCTTGCTCAGCTCGCTGATGGTCGTCGCGTCGCGCATGCCGGTGTGCACTTCGGGCGCCACGGGTGACAGGCCGACACCGGCGTCGGGATCTGGGCTGTCGTCAAGGTCCGCTTCGCCTGCAACATTCAGCATGGCCGCCACGATGTAGCGACGCAGGATCGTAATTGATGCCCCGAAGCTCTTGAGGTCGGCATCGCCGCGAACGAGACTAAGCGACGACTCGATGCGGGCCGCGGACTTGTGAGCGATGATTGTGCGGATGTGCGTGCCCCCTTCGGGCTTGTCCGAGACGATCTGCATGAGCGCCAAGGCGTGCCTCGACAGGGCCGGAGTGGTCTTGCTCCGGATCTCCTCCATGTCGGCATAATCGAACGTGTACGGTGCTTTTCTCGGGTCTTCGGGCTGCACGTACGCGGTGCGGCTCTTCGCGATGGGCTGGAACTCGCCTTGAGCGGTCGCCAGCGCCTCGAACAGTTGGCCGAGGCTTTCCGGGGCCGGGCCCGAAATCAGATTCACGTCCATCTGCTGCACGGCTTGTGTCGCGAATTGCTCCGGACTGTTCATTGCTTGGCTCCGGTGGCTGCGTTGATGGTGGTGTCGATGCGGTCGGCCAGGTCGCCGGCCGGCACATGGGCGCGGGCTTCGACCAGTAGGGCCAGCAGCGTTTCTGCCTGCTCGCGCACGCGCTTGGCGGCGGCCGCAGCGGCCTCTTGCTCGCGGCGGCGGACGGCGGCTTCCTCGCGCTGGCGCTTTTCCTCGGCGGCGCGGGCATCGGCCTGGCGCTTTGCCTCGGTTTCACGCTCGGCACGCTCGGCGACTTCCTTGGCTTCCTGCTCTTCGCGTGCCTTGCGGGCGACGGTTTCGGCTTCTTCGCGCTCGCGGCGGGCCTTGTCGGCGCGCAGCTGGGCCAGCTCCTCGGCATCGCGAGCGGTTTCCAGCATGGCGTTCAGATTGCCCAGCGCGGCTTCGATCGCGGCGCCGGCCTCGGCCTGAAACTCGGCGAAGTCGTCGGCGGCTTCGGCGGCCAGCGCGGCGATCCGCTGCTGGATCTGCTTCACGCCCAGACCGATGCAGGTCGACGGGGAAGTCTCGATCGCGTGGATGCGTTCCTTGATGCGGGCTACGCGCTTGCGCTCAGCCTCTGCCTTGGCGTCCTCGGCGCGGCGGGCCGCGGCTTCGGCTTCCTGCTTCGCCTTCATGGCCGCCAGCTCCTCGCGTGCCTTGGCGTTCTCCAGGTGCACGCGCAGGGTGGAAAGGGCTGTATCGACCGTCCCCTTGGTCTGGTCAGCGTATTCCTCCCAGTTGCGCTGGCCAAGGTATTCCGGCGATTCCAGATCGCGGATGGCAGCAGCCACGTCGGCGACGGAAGCGCTCAGGTATTCCTTCGGCAGGGTGGCGATCGCGTTCAGGCAGGCTTGATGCGCGCTAATACGAGCGCTTTCGGCGCGGGCCTTAGCAATGCGTTCCTCGTCCTTGCGCTTCTGCTCGGCGTCGATCTGATCCTTGACCGGCTGCTCGATCTCCTTCACGGCTGCCAGGATCTCGTCGCGCTTCTCGCGTACCCGTTTCTGCGTGTCCAGAATCGGGCGATTCCAGTTCGTGTAGGCCTCATCCGTTGCGGTGCGGGTGGCCACGCAGCGCTGCACGAACTCGCGGGCGGCCTTGTTGCCGGCCGTCGATTCCACGTCAAAGGCCTCGGCGCCGGCCTCTCGCAGCTCGGCAAGGCCGGCCATGATGGGGTCATACAGCGCAAGGGCGAGGGCCGGCTCTGCCCGAGCCGGATCCAGAACTTCGATTTCGGGTGCTCCCATGGATTCCTCTTTGAATGGCGGGGCTGTCAGGCCACCTTGATGTACGCGAAGGCGCGGGCCACTGCGGCGGGCACGTGCGCGCTCCCGATCGCGACGCGCGGGGAGATGCCGCGGCGCGAGTTCTCAGCCTTGCGTTGCTGCCGCTGGGCATGGTTCGACGCAACCATGTGACGCAACTGCGCTTCCATGCGCTCTATGCGGGAGAGCTTCACGCCGGTCACGACGTGGCGCAGATCTGTGTTTTTGGTGATCATGTTCAGCCTCCGAGATAGAGAGTGATTTCGTGCGCTGCGGCGACGACCGCGAACAAGCCGAGCACGTAATAGAGGAGGGCGCGGCTTCGGGTCTGGGCTTCGCGCAGCTTGTCTTGTGTCACGTTGCGCTCCCAATGGCTTTGGCGATGACTGCCGCGCGCTCGTGGGCGCGGGTGGTGCCTTCGCTGTCATTGCCGCTCAGGATGTTTCTGGCGGCCCACTCCGATTTCTGCGCGGGGGTCATGACTGCCAGGGCGTTGACGATGATCCGGTGCGCCAGCTGGAGCTCGCGCAACAGTTCGCGCTGCAAGTTTTCGCGCATGGCCTGGCGCATTGCCGCTTGTTCTGCGGTCATTGCTGCTCTCCGGTGGTTTGGGCGATGGCGGCTCGTGCAGCAGCAAGTAGCCGGCTCTCTGGGTCCAACCCGTCGACGATCCACTTCTGTTTGGTCAGCAGGCGATCCACCTCGATGGCGACAGCAAGTAGGTCAGGACCGCAGCCATTGCCCGCGCATTCACCAGCGCTTGAGCCTCGGATTCGACATAGCAAATCCGCTGCTGCTCGTCGGATGCATACGAGGTCTGGGGCAGGATGAGGCCGCGCGCGTTATCGTCCCTGGCGGGGCCGCGCACTTGAATGGAGACGGTTTTGCCGTCGACGATGAATGGCTCGACGCGCCAGGGCCCCTTTGTGATTGTTGGCTTCATACCGCCACCCCGAAGGCAAAGCGACGCTCTTCTCGCTGACGGTCAGCCGCCTCGCAGGCCTCTGCCGCCTCGTTGTCCAGATGCGCTTCCAGCGCCAGGCCGGCGATCTCTTTCAGGTCGTGCAGGTGCGTGACATCGACGTCGCTGTCGGTGACGGTGTCCACGTAGAAGGCGTCGGGCTCGCCAGGCTGCTCGAGCGTGGCGTCATAGCCGCGGCAGTAGCTGCCGGACACCAGCAGGGAGGTGCCGTTGTGGGTGATCGTGACGGTGGTAGCCATAACGTTCCCCCTCAAAGACCGTAGTACCGGACTTCGACGATGTGATCGCCGCTGGCGGTGTCCATGCGCGGCAGGCCCATGGAGGGGCTGCGCATGGCATCTATCGCGCTGACGATGGCGCGGGCCCGCTGCTCAACGGCTTTCAGGTCCTTGCCACGGAGGATGTGGATGCCGCCCGAGCCCTTGGAGCGGTGGCGCTCCCTGACCGCTGAAACCATGTCGCTCTCCATCTTGTGACACGCACCGGGTGGTGTGTTGTGTATTGCGGTTGGTTTATGCTTTGCTGCGCAGATCGAACAACACAGACAAGCAGAGGGCGGCGTTGATGAAGACCATCAAGACCAAGATCCAGGAGGGGATTGCCCGGTTCTGGCAAGCAACGAAGATCCCGGCGTTAATCAGCGCAGCAACCCAGGCCGCAGTCAGACGGCGCTGCTTCCACTTGGCCGCCTTCATCAAGACGCTGTCTTGGTTCGTTTCGTTGGTGCTTGTGGTCATTGCTCTCACTCGTCCGTTGCCAGCAGAGAACGCCGTGCTGGTTGCTATCAACAAATTCCTCGCCTTCCTGCTTGCAGCGTCCAAGTACTTCTTCGAGTTCATGGACGCCTACCGGGACCTGCGCCGCTGATTCCTTGGCTGGCATCTGCGGTCCATCTCAAGCATCCAACAGGTCGGCGGCGTGCACGACGGTGTGCGACTGGTCAGCGCGCGCCGGCTGGCGGCGGAAGATCCTGGCTTAGGTGGGACGGGACATCTGTGACTCCATCGGTGAGCTGATGGAGAAATACTAGCAACGCTAGTCTGTTAATTCAATAGCTACGCTAGTTGTTTTGCATTTATTGTTTTAATAGCTTCGCTAGTGTTGATAGCAACGTGCGTAAAAAAGCCGCCACAAGGGCGGCTCAGGTGTGTGGTGCGGGCGACAAAAAGCCCGCCGGGTGGCGGGCTTTGACTACGCGGCTAGCTGGGTCAGTGACGATCCGCGCTTTCTTGGCATCTCGTCATATGTTCTGCCGTTCAACTCGCGACCCGTTCGGTCTTTCCGGACACCTCCCCACTGCTTGAAGAAGAAGGCGACACGAGCAGCTCGACATTGGCGGCGGATCGATTGAACCCACGCTTCTTCCATTGGGCGAGCGCCTTTCCCTGACTCTCCGCCGACAATGACCCAGTCGATCCCAGCGAGAGGCAGCTTTTCAAGAGGTCCGATCAGTGGTTCACAAGAGAGGAATTTGACTTGGGCAGGCGTGGACGCAAGGTCCTTGATCCGATGCACTACCCGATCATCTTCGACACTTACGCCCATCCACACGTTCGCAGGCCAAGGCAGCTGATCAGCGACCTGCGCCAGTCGGTCTGCACGCTTAGTCAGGACCTGAAAGGTATGCTGTGGGCATTCGACCATGGTCTTGAAGACGGCTTGGATGAAATCGAGAGGCACGTCTTCCTGAAACAGGTCGCTCATCGAATTGACAAAGACAACACGCGGCTTCTTCCAGCGGCGGGGAGTATCAATGAGATCGTGATGCAGTGTAGGGGCGAAGCCATTCTCGTATCGCGCGCTACCCATTGCATGAAGGCGCTTTGCCATCCGTTCGGCATAGCAGTGCTTGCAGCCTTGACTGATCTTGATGCAGCCCGTGACCGGGTTCCACGTCATATCAGTCCATTCGATCGTGGTGGTAGTGGCCATGGTATGAGGTACTGTTTAAACGTACAGTACTATAGACGCGTTCGGAGGAGATCGGAAGCGATTCTAATGGCGGTCTTAGCACCAGCCTTGTTCGCGGCTGCAAAGCAAAGGGCATACAGTGGGCTACCCTTCGAGTTCTCCAACATCATGACGTCGGATGCAACGCCAGCAAACACACTCGAAAGGCGTTCTTTTAGGAACTCCACCATATTTTCGAATGTGGCAGTTTTCAAGCTGCTCTCCGACTCGATGCCAAAGAGATCCGTCTGTGTTTGGCTACTGTAGAACCGCGTCTTCCATTCGTCAGTGCCGAGCACTGCAGTGAGCTTCGCGCTATGACCTGGATTCGGAAGATGATCGCGACTAAGTAGCCGATTCATACCTTGGCCAAGCGGGAAAAGGAGCCACATATCGATTGCTTGCGTGGCAGCGATGCGCTGGATCAGATCCCAGTGGATGTTCATTCCGTAGGGGTCGATGAACAACACAGCCCGAGTTCTCTTCCAGTCATGTCCATATATCAATTGCTCGCGGACAATCTCCACGCCATCGCCTGTGAGAATGCGGCACCGTGACCTAAGGTTCGGAAAATCATGCTCGATCATTTCCGTCAAGCCAGCAGTATGCTTGGGATTCTTGTCGATGAAGACGTATTGATCGAACGGTGACTCAAGCTCGAGTGCAATGCGAGCGCTTCCTTTGTGCAGGCCGGTGGCCTGTGGTGCATCTATGTCGGTGTTGTCAAAGAGGGTTGGCTTCTCGGAAGCCGGCGCTTTGTCGCTGCGCTCGCCGGTACCGGCAAACGCATCAATATAGACGGTTCGGAAGTACCGGGCTTTTTCATTGATCGTGAAAATCTTCCGATAGGCCTCCAGATACTTCTTCAAGGCCACGAGCTTTTGTTCCGTCCATTCACCGCCGAATACGTGGGTCACCCGTGCTCTCCCTTGATGGGACTATGTTGTTGGTATGTAAGCCACTTCTAGATGATCGACTCGATCCGAGCCACGACTGCGCTGCCATATATCAATCCGGCCGCCAGGCCGATGGCTTCACAGCTGCGGAAGCTCAAGCGTTCCCCAGGCTACTCGCCAGTCGCACGTTGTAGTCTCGAATCACACCTGGAAGAAGTACCCCATCAATCAGCACCCATATGCTGACCGCACCGAAAATGAAGAGGCCGACGCCCCATGGGACGAGGAAGCCAAGGATGCTGAGCGCCATTTGGCCGAAGCCAATCGCGTTGGACCCCGCATAGAAGCGGTGGGCCCCAAACATGCCCAAGAAGAACCACAGTGCATAGGCGACGCCGACGCTCTTCTTTTGGGCGTCATACAGCATCATCTCTTTGGCTGAATCGTTCATTGGTCCTTCTCCCCATGGGATGTGCCCGCAGCCCCATGGCGGCCGGCATCCAAACCTTCTGCGGTCCCAACTGAGGGCGACGTGCGCGCATAAGGCTAAATTTCCGAGATAACTTTCGCTTTAATCGTCTCGTACTCGGAATCGCTGATCAGACCGCTATCGAGCATCTCTTTTGCGCGCTTGAGGCGCGAAGTGAGATCTCCCTTGCCAGAGTTGGATTCGTCGTTCCCGAACGACACGTCGCGCGGCGATGATGCCTGGAAGCCGCCCGACTTGGCTCGCAACTCTTCCAACTCGCGAAGCCGCCGCTTTTCGCGCCATGCTTGTTCCTGCGCCTGGCAGGCACGATATACCGCCTGCGCGTCGGCCTTCCTGAGCCCGGTAAATTGGAACGTGCGTACGGTCCCGCCGCTCGCTAAGTCAGGCTGGGTGAGGGCGGTGATCGTAATGTCGCTGCCAAAGATTCCCGCTTTGACGTTTGCCGTTTTGACGTCTTGCCAGCGGATGTCCACTGGCGTGAATCCGCCGATCAAGCCCCGGCTGATGCCGATCAGCCTCCCCGAGGTCGCCGCCACCATGACCCGGCGATGGAGAAGTGCGAAGAGTCGGCGCTGCACGGCGTAGCATTTCGCGACCTCGTTCGGGACCAGCATGGAGTCGAGGTGGGAAAGGGCCTTCCTAATACCGGGTTCAGACGAAGTTATTGGACTTTCCATTCTTAGGTCGCGTTTTTGTGTGAGCTGTGGGTGAGTGGCGCATAAGCTTTCGTCTTCGCCAACACGTATCGGCGATCAATCCGGCCGCCAGACCGAGGACTTCACGATGCCGGCTACGTACTGCAGGCGGACGATCTGTTCCTGAGGAATCCGCAGCATGCCGTGGCGCTCGTTCACGGACGACAGGTGCACGACGCCGTCGCGGACGTAGGCCAGTTCCTTCACCATGACACGGCCGTCTTGGGCCTTTACCAGGACCTCGTCGCCATTGGTTACGGCGCGATTGGGTTCGACAACTACAAACTCTCCGTGCTTGACCCGCGGTCGCATGGACTCACCATTGCAGCGCAATCCGTACGCATCAGGGTCGGCAGTGGGGAAATAGAGGTATCCATCCCCGTGCCCGACTGGATATTCAATATCGACAAAGTGTCCGTTGTCTCCCAACTGCGCCATGCCCCTAACCGGAATCCGTTTGAAAACACTCTGTGGAATTGGGAATGTGTCCTCGGGCAGGCTGGGCTCGTCCAGCTCGGCCTCCTGGAGGTTCGATAGCCGCGCTTCCCCTTTGCCATTGATCAGCCACGCAGGGCTGTAGCCATAGGCCTCTTGCAGCTTGACTGCGTGGTGCAGATGCAGTTTTGGCGCATCCTGCTCAAGCCATGAACGCACGACGGCCGATTCAACGCCCAAGAGCTGCGCCACCCCGGGAATGTCGAGATGCTGCTCCGCCATGACGATGCGCAATCGATCCGATGGCTTCCCGCCAGCCTCGGCGCCAGAAGGGACGGTCGGAACCGTGTCGGTGACGGTACTAGAGGCCCTGCGGATCTCCTCAGCCAGCCGCAGGCTGAACGCATCGACTTCGACACCTAGGCCACGCGCAAAGCCGGTGGCCGCCTTGATATTCAGAGGACGGCGGGCGTTCAGATACTGCCAGACCATGCCCTGGCTGCCGATTTCGAACCGGCTGCCGAATTCCTCCTGGCTCATCTTGCCCTTGCGCTCGCCATAGAGCGCCTTCAGACGCGCGGCGTCTTCGGCTTGCCAGGCTTCGAGAGTTTTGCTTGGTCGCGACATGCGCGCGAGTGTAGCAATGCTATTTGTTTGCACAACAAGCATAGCTATTGACGATTTAACTAGCTATGCTAGTATTTGGTTCATGAAGCTCGCCGAATATCTCGAAACCACGAAGACCAGCCAGGCCGCCTTCGCAAAGCGACTTGGGGTCTCCCAAGGACTCGTCTACCAGTGGATCTCTGGCAAGCGGCCGGTGTCGGCCGAGCAGTGCCCAGTAATCGAGCGGCTCACCGAAGGTGCCGTCGCCTGTGAAGAACTCAACGACAAAGTCGATTGGGCCTTCGTGCGCGAATACTGCTGCAAGAGCAAAAGGTGCAGCAACGGGAAGTAAGCGCAGTTCGCGGTTCATAGAGGCGTCCGAAGTGACGCCTTCATTTGACGCCGCTTGGTACGTGGAACGCTAGGCGGAACAAGTGGAACAACTGTTAGGGAGCGAACAGATGCAACGGGAGATGCCGTTTTTCGAAGTCGTCGGAGAGCCGGAGATGGTTGCGGACTTTCTGATCGCACGCCTGCGCCACGAGGCAGACGCGACAGTCCTCTGCTGGGCGAAACGCCGCGTTCGCTATTCGATCTCGGATGCGGCAGCAATCCTGGGCATGCCCAAGTCGCACCTCTCCAACATCCTGAGCGGGAAGAAGTACCTGCCGTTCGACTTCCGCATCAAGTTCCAGGCTCTCTGCGGCAACTGGGCCATCCGCCAGTACGAAGACAGCGTCTGCGGTTTCGTGACCAGCCGCGAGACAAACGAGCAGCGCCGCATCCGCGAGTTGGAATCCCAAATCGAGGCAATGAAGGCTGCCTGATAACAGCGCGCCGATACAAGGCGCCGCGTACCCAAGTCATTTACCGGAAAGCCGGGGAGAAACATGGAACAAATTTACAGCACCCCCTCGGACCGCCGCATGTCTGAAACGCAAGCGGCCTCGCACGATGCAATCACGAACGCAAAGCGAGTCGTCCAGAACGACATGGTGATGTCCCACTTCACCGGGCCGGCCGTCAAACTGACCCGATGGGATCTCTTCTACCGAACCAATCTCCCTATGGGATCCGTCTGCCGAGTGGCGCGCGGTCTGCTTGATGCTGGCCGCCTGACGGTTTCTGGCGAGCGGAAGTGCGAAGCGACGGGCGCCTGGCAGGAACTGCTGAGCTTGGCTGACGAACCCTCGAGTGCTGCGGCGGCTATGGCCGCAGCGCAGTAACGAGGGCGACAGCATGATCCGCGACCAACTCCTGCTCGACATCGCACCAGAGATCATCGGCGGCAAGCGCCTGCCGAAGCATGCCCAGGTGCGCATGTGCGGCAATAGCGTCAGCCCGCCTATGGCGGCCGCACTGGTTCAGGCGAACGTGCCTGAGATGGGAAGCTGGTCGACCCGCGAGCGAAAACGGCTGGAGGCCGCATGAGTCCTGGCCTCCAACATACTGGTACTAGTAGTACGCAGACTTCTAGATCACTGCTTATCCAGACCCTCCGCCCAGTCCTGGAACATCTTCACTGCATCTGCTTCGGCAGCTTCATGCGAAGGATAGATGGGCTTCGTGCGTGCCGAAGGGGTAGCTGCATTTTCGGGGTAATACATCTCGGTATAGATAAGCCCGGTTGCGGGATCGGTGACCGTTTCAATGCGGAATCGTGCCATTGTTGTCCTCTCGAAATTGTTGAGCTAGCGATGCTGGCATACAAGGCTTCCACTTTCAATCGTACTTCGGTGGGGGTAAAGCCCGCGCAAAATCTGTCGACGACGGATTGGGTTGCGTCATGCTAAAGCGTCGCACCCAACTTCGTCGAAGAACGCCACTGCATTCAACTATTTGGCTGAGACAGACCGCAGGCTTGGTTCCCAGCCCCTTCAAGAAGAAGGGGAAGACGCGCGCGAAGAAGGCGGAGCGCATCTACCTTGATCACGTCGCCGCGCTCGGCTGCGCCTGCTGCCGTCGGCTGGGCCTGGGCGCCACGCCGGCGGAGATCCATCACCCGCGCAAGGGTACCGGCATGGGCCAGCGCGCCGAGCACCGAGACGCCATCCCGCTTTGCCCGGAGCACCACCGCGGCAACACCGGCGTGCACGGTCTGGGCGTGAAGCGCTTTGCTGCCGTGTATGGCTTTGATGAGGCCGAGTTGACCCGTGAGACGCAAACCTTGCTGGCGGCGTACCTGCCGCCCCTGGAGGTATCGAAGTGAGCAAGGCCAAAGACAAGGCGGACGTCTGGATGCCGCTGTTCATCGGCGACTACCTGGCGGACACCACGCGCCTGACCACTGAGCAGCATGGGGCATACCTGCTGCTGCTCATGGACTACTGGCGCAATGGGCCGCCGCCCCACGACGACGCGACGCTGGCGCGCAGATCACGCGCCTTACGGCTGCCGCATGGAAGAGGGCGAAGCCTGCTGTGATCCGATTCTTCAAGGAAGAGAACGGATTGCTGCACCAGAAGCGCGCCGATGAAGAGCTTCGGGCAAGCCAGACGCGGAAAGAAAGTGCCGTAGCAAAAGCCACACTAGCAGCAGAAAAGAGGTGGGGCAGGAAGTCCCCCGGGCATGCCGCAAGCGATGCTCCAAGCATGCTCGAAGCACAACCCGAAGCAGTGCCCGATGGACTGCCCGATGGACTGCCCGGAGCTGTGCCTGAGCAATGCCCTTCACCATCACCATCACCTACTACTTCAAAGGTTAGTGGTGATGTGAACCTCAGCGGCAACGCGGGGGCAGCAGCCCACGCCACATCACACCCGCTGAACCAGACGACCGGCGAGGAAAACCCGCGGCCCGTGCAGTTGGCCATCCTGCTCCGCAAGACCTACGGCATGGCGGTGACCAGCAATCACGCCGACGTCACCGAGATGGTCCGCCTGGCCGTGTCTGACCAGGAGATCGCAGAAGCGGTCGAGGTGTTCGGCATGAAGAAGCCCAACGAGAGGCCGAACGCCGGCTACATCCTGGGGATTATTCGCTCGGCGCGCGAGCAGGCCGCCAAAGCCGCGGCGGCTGTGGCCGGCAAGCCGGCTGACCCAGCTACGCCGACGCAGACCGCCGCCGAGTGGTGGAACAGCATCGAGGGGATCAAGGCGAAAGCCGCGGAACTGAGCGTCGCCTGGAAGGTAGAGGAGGGCGAGCTTTTCATGTCGTTCAAGGTTCGTGTATTCAAGCGCGCAGGGGAAGGCCCGTGGCGCCAGCAGCTCCTGCGGGAGACAGAGCGCGACGAGGCCATGCATGCCCGGATCCTCGCCTTCTTCTATCCATCAGAGCAGGAGGCGGCATGAGCGACCACTGCATTACGTGCCGGCACTTCACTGTGAAGCCTCGCACCGCTGCCGGAGAGGCGCACTTGGAGGCCAGCGACCGGGCCCATGCCCGGGTTGGGATGGGCCGGTGCCTGAAAGAAGCGCTGACGCTGCGCTGGATCGGCGCCGAGGTGCAGGCCTGCGGTAAGCACGCGGCTGTATCGGAGGAACAGGCGGCCCAGCGCCGCGAGTGGATCAAGGGGAGAGGGGTATGAATATCTATCGTCACCAGTTCGTGTGCAAGTGTCCAGCCAACGGCGCGATGATCGTCTACGCGCTGGAGATCGCCAGCAGCACGATGATCCACGCCGAGCACATCATCGCGGCATGCGCGCAGCACCGCAGCGCCTACCACGAAGCCATCGCCGACGGGCTGCACCAAGCGCTGGGCGGCCAGCAGACGTTGCGTGCCCACCATCGCGGCGTCGACATCGAAACGCGCCGCGGCGAACCGGGCGCCCAGGCTGACAGCCAGAAGCGACTGGCCTACATCAGTGCCGTGCATCGCCGCATCCTGGAGTCTGGCGTCTCGGTAGTGGCACAGATCGGCCCGAAGACCAGCGACGACGACGTCGCCCTCCTCGTGGGAGTGTCGGTGTGATCCATTACCACGGAACTCCCATTACCCCGACGACGGCCGCAGCCAAGGCGGTCTTTGCCGGGCACGCCTTCGTGTCGTTCCACCGCCCTGACCAACTCGGCATCGTCCTCGAGGTGGCGCAGTCCTTCGCCGTAGACAACGGCGCCTTCTCCGCCTGGCGCTCTGGCAAGCCGATTACCGACTGGAACCCGTTCTATGAATGGGTGGCCGAGCTTCATCGGTACCCCTCTTTTGACTTCGCCGTGATCCCGGACGTGATCGACGGCGACGAGGAAGCGAACGATGCCCTGCTGGCTGAGTGGCCGTGGCGCGAGCGTGCCCCGTGGGTCGGCGCCCCGGTCTGGCACCTGCACGAAAGCCTGGAGCGCCTGGAACGACTGGCGATGGCATGGCCGCGCGTGTGCCTTGGCAGTTCTGGCGATTACGCGCAGGTCGGCACGGCGGCATGGTGGACGCGCATGTCCGAGGCGATGGATGTGGTGTGCGACAAGCACGGCCGGCCGGTCTGCAAGCTGCACGGCCTGCGCATGCTGGACCCGGAAGTCTTTAGCCGTTTTCCCTTTGCCAGCGCCGACAGCACGAACATCGCCCAGAACGTGGGCATCGACTCGAAGTGGAAGGGCGCCTACACGCCGGCCAGCAAGGAATCGCGAGCTCAGGTCATGCGCGAGCGGATCGAGTCGCGCCAGTCTCTGGTGTTCTGGGATCGCCGCGCCAATCCAATCCAGACCAGCATGTTCATGGGAGCCGCGGCATGAGCAAGATGCTCCGATGGACCGCAGAGCAGCTGGCCGCGCTCCAGGCACGCCAGCCCAAGCCGGCGCCGGCCAAGAAGGCCGACCCGATGGCGCGCTTCCATGCGCTGGGCCGCCTGCCCAAGGACCAGATGAACAAGACCGAGCGCGCCTATTCCATCCTGCTGGACGAAGAGAAGCGCCAAGGGCTTGTCCTCGACTGGAAGTTCCACCCGATGCGTGTGCGCCTGGCTGACAACACGTTCTACGAGGTGGACTTCCTGGTGCTCCCAGCCGACACGCGACTGGAGATCCACGAAACCAAGGGCGGATTCGTGACGGCCCACGGGCAAATGAAGATCAAGTTGTGCGCGGAGGTGTTGCCGTACTTCCGCATGGTGAAGGCAACGAAGCTGCCCATGAAGAAGGGCGGCGGATGGGTGAGGGAGGTTTTCTGAGATGGCCACCAAGAAGAAGCGGGACAAGGCCTACCGGCCGCGCCAGGTGCGCACGAACATCGCCGCGCTGCTGTTCGACAGCGACAAGCCCCTGCAACAGTCTGACCGCGAATCCATCCTCGGCGCCGCGCACTGGTCCGTGCAGGCGCTGGCGCGCGGGGAGGCCACGAAGGACGACTGGCACACCATCGTCAACGCCTTGAACTGCTCTCAGGTGCTGTGTGAGAAGGCCGGCAACCGAGAGGTGGGCTTGGCCGTGATTTATGCCGCGCAGAACGCCATGATCAACATTGGCGAGCGGTGCAAGGCGCTCCGCGCGCTCCGGCTCGGTGTCGGCGACCTGCCGCGGCTCAACGAGGCGATGTCCCTGTACGAGGTCTGCTGGCCACCGTCACGAAGCAACAGCACGCCGCGGCGATCTTCGAGGCAGACCGGCGGATCCGTTCCGGCAACGTCGTGCGGCTGAAGAAGGAGGGCACGCGCCGCATGCCGGCCGCCGGCCTGGACGAAGACCGGGAGGCGGCGTGATGCGCATCAAGATCCGCGGGCTCAACCCGCTCCGCTGGGGATTGGGGTACTGGCGCGCGCCTCGCGGTCGCGCCGTACTCGAGCTCGGTCCAATCGATGTCTACCTGCAGCAGAGATGAAAACAGACCGAAACCGCGCCATCCACCACATGCTGGTCATTGATGGCAAATCCTTGGCGGTCGCAGCCGCCGCTTACGGAATCAGCCGGATGCGCTGCCAGCAGATAGCGTGCGCCGTGGCAAAGACGCGCACGCTGACTGAGGCCCGTGCCAAACAGGAAGGAAGCAAGAATGCCTGACAGCGCCGAAAAATTCTGGATCGTCTGGTCGCCCACCGGGATGACCCCGCCAAAGTACCACCACCCGGGCTATGAGTCCGCCGTGACGGAGGCGGAACGGCTGGCGCGCGAACATCCCGGCCAGGAGTTCATCGTGCTGGGCGCCGAGACCGCGCGCAAGGTCGACAACATGAAGCGCACCGATTTCGCCGTCGGTATGTCGTTCTGACGTGGCAGAGGTCTACCGGGAGTTCACCCTCCGGGGCCGGGCGGACTGGCAGGCGGTGATAGCCACCGTCAAGGCGGCGGCGCCGGCGATGGCTAGCGACGGCCGCCCCCTCAGGGTGATCCTGGTGGACGACGGTGCTGACCGCACGGAAGAGCAGGTCCGCTTCTACTGGGTGGCGGTGATCGAGCCGATCGCCGAGCAGGCGGTGGTCGTTGGTTGCCGGTTCAGCAAGGCGACGTGGCACAAGCACATGAAGGAGCGGTTCCTGCCACCGGAGGAACATCGCCTGCAGGACGGCCGAGTAGTGCTGGTCGAGCCATCAATCGCCCGCGGCGAGATCACTGTCGGCGCCATGGCGGAATACATAAGGCAGGTCGAGGCTCACGCCGCTTCCACCTACGGGGTTGTCTTTGACTGAGCGGGGACATGATGGACAGAATCAAGGCAAACGGAGTGCTGGAGGATGTGAGTGCTGAGATTGGCTACACGGCCACCTCACTGCTGGTGGCTTGGTTCGGTGGCGCCAACGTATATATCCCTGCCACGGCCGACAAGAGTCACCCGGTCGCCCGGCTGATCGGGCATGCCGCCTTCCGCCGCTTGGTTGCCGCATACGGCAGCGAGACACTGTGGATTCCCGGCGGACACCTGGAAGCGATGGACCGGCGCGACCGCCTGATCGCGGAACGCCTGGCACATGGTGCGGGTACGCGCGAGATCGCCGCGGAGTTCGGTATCACCGAGCGCCGGGTACAGCAACTCCGCACCCATGTCGAGAGCAAGGGGCTGATCCCAATGATCCTGCGGGCCCGAGGGCGAATACCGCGCAGCACAGCCCAAGCCGAGCGACCCGACCAAGCCAGCCCCGCCGCTCAACTGACTCTGCCACTCTCCTAAGTCCTGCGCCCTACCTGACGCAATTCTCCAGCCCACCAGTCAGCGGCCTTTATGGATCTTCGCCAAATTGCGGGACGGGAAGGAAAGGGCTGTCTGGGTGCCGGCGTTGCGCAGGAACGGGGCCGACTGCCGCCGAGCAGCAAACTCCGCGGATTGCCGTCGCGACGGAAGCAACAAGAATAGCGCAACCATCTATACATAGCTGGAGACCGCTCCGGCAGAGTATTTCAGCGACCTGCTGCTAGGCCGCTGTAAAACATACGTCGGTCGCCTCCCCGCGGCTAGTGTTGACAGATTGGAAATCTGCGCCGCTCTTCTATATTTATTACAGAATTAAGTAATTTTCAGAGTGTTCCATTTTTGAAAATCCAATGAAAATTTATCGACTACCGTGCACAAATTTCTGGTTCATTGGCGCCAACTATCGCACCAACGTCAATTCGAGATAGAAACGAGTGTGAACTGGCCCTTGAAGTACGTATAGGTGGCAACTATATTGAGTCTAAATTTTGGATGCGGCGCTAAATGTGCAGGAATCTAGTTTTAGCCCGAAGCTTAACGACCTAAACAAATACGGGGAATTCAAGAAGAGGGGCCGTATGTCGCCGCCTGCAAGTTGCGGTGTGATTTCCCCATGGTTTGATTTGCGCGACGCGTACACGTTAGCACGGTTTTGAATGTTCATGGAGGAGGTAATTATGCGGCGGCGAAGGAAGGTATAGAGTCGACCGAAGAGGTCGCGTTTGTCGATGCAATACTCGCAGCGAGGGGCGCTGGGCACGCTCCATCCGGGATGGGCCTGCGCAAACCGATGAGACAACTGTCCGGATTTCAGGGAAAACGGAGACAAAGCCATGCCGCTAACGTTCACTAGCAAACTTTCTATTTGTTCAACCCCACATCTTCAGCTTGGGCAGAGACTCGGTGGCGGCAAACTTGACCTAAAGGGTTGCGGCACAATAACGATTCTGTTTGAGCCTACCTTACATTCTCCCCTGACCCCCATCCGTTTGGCAGATGTAGATTTGCAATGGGACCCGTTTCAGATCGCGCTGCCACAAGGAAGTGTGGTTGAGGTTAAAGATCTGGTAACGACCAGGGAGGACTTCGATTTGCCCGCCTGCACCGGTATTTTGAATCGGGAGACGGAGGAGTTTCACCTGACATTCGCGTTTACGCTGCACCCAGCGCGAATTCATCAAATGGCCCGACTCGGCATTACCCGCCCGATTAGAGTTTCAATCATCGAGCGAGGGCAGTTAAGCATGAAGGAGGGGCGTCTCGTTGAAGCCCACGGGGATCCTTTCACGCTGCGATCGAACCTTCCTGCAGGAATACTCGCGGAACCGATGGCCTCGGGGCATAATAGCAAACACAGTTGCTCCGCGACTGCTCACTTGTATGTCACTTTAGCCGATATTACAGCAGGCGAGCGGGAGCAGGCACGCTATTACATGCCGAAAGAAGCTTGGGTCTGTCCAAAAGATCAGTTTGCGCTATATTGGGTTATCGATAATCAGCAAAGTGCAGTTTCGGCAGAGATTAGTGCTCCCGGCCTCCAAAATATCACAGGTTTTCTTGGGAAAAATCCACCCGTGCTTGCAGGTGTAACTGCATCCCCCGCCCCGCCAGATGTAGATTACACTTTAAGCGTCGTGGACAACGCGGATTGCACGTCTAAAGACAGCGTGCACATCCACCGAGTTGATACCGGCAGTACGCGACTGCTAAGTGCCACGGGCTCAAGCGAAACGAATTTCATTTGGTCTCTTGATATTCCTAAATTCACTAACAGCTCATCGATAATTGTGACATCTATTAGGACTGTCGAATGTTTTACTGGTGGTGGCTATGCTGACTGGGCCTGCCAAAAAACTGATCCAGATGGCCAAGTTCGAAATTTTCCAGTGCACGTCAATCCGACAACTCCTTTTTTATTTCCTCTGGTTGGATCGTATCTCTTTCAGCCCACAAATCTGAATAATTTCGTGGGGAGTGGGCAGCATATTAACGCGAACAATGCTTGCTTCTTAGTTACCCTTAAATGCTCATGAGCATGGAAGATAACGGAACGCCAGTCGGCCCTTGGAATCCGATGCTGCCGCTGTCGCGCGGAATGAAAGACTTGATTCTTGCGGCAATCACTGGGAACTCGCCTCACTGCTGGGCGACAGGACCTTGCCTCACGTCTGCGCAGGGCGCGTCTGGAGCGACATCCGCGGAAGCCAGTTCGGTAGCGTTCATTATGGTTGAAATTCGAATGACCGGAAATGACCGATTCTGTTGAGAAACTCGACAGAATCGGTTTCCGACGGGATTTCGGGGGTACCCAACCCCCTCAACCGATCAACGATCATTCAATACAGGCCGATCTGAGAGGTCAAGTTTTGACAGGTCTGGCCTTCTGAAGGGGCGGATCGAGTTTTTCAACAGAATCGGTCTGGAAGGGTCGGCTGTAAGCCGTCGGTCGTTACCACCCACTTCGGTCAAGCGTGTGTCGAGCACGCGCAACCGCTACTGAGGTAGCCAGTCTGCTGCCGCCAGAAATCTGGGGTGCCGTCGCCCCGCCTCAGACATCGGCCCCTGTTAGCTCTTCGGGCGGCTATTTTGAACCAGGGCACGGCCAATCGCTGGGGTCCCTATAGGGGAAATGCTACGTGCGGGGCCAAAGAGCCGCGGCCTGCGGGGGTTTTTCGGGTTTTCAAACTTGATTCGGGCAGCAATTCCCATGGCTTAACCGTGAAACGGGCGCCGCAGCCCCGAAACATTCTCTCTAGCCCCCGAAATCCAGCCGCAGGACGCCCCAGCACTGAAAATCGCACCATGCGGGCATGGAAATTAATCAAGTCGCGCCGTCCGCGCCACCTGGCCTCTACCGGCTCGCCGCAGCCGCAGCCGTGGTCGGCATTTCCGTTGACCTGCTGGAGGCGTCGATCAAGCGGGGAGACATTCCCGTCAATCTGGTAAAGCTGGGCGAACGCGGCCTTGCCTTCGTGCGCGCGACCGAGTTGCATGCCTGGCTGACCGGTCCTGTGGCCAGCGTTTCCCCGGCTGACGGCACTGGCGCAGGGGGCGGGAGCTAATGAGCGAGACGATGCAGCCCCGTGCCGCCAAGGGTAATGGCCACGGGGGCGCCCGCCCTGGCGCTGGCCGGAAGCCGAAAGAATACGTGAAGCCGGAGGCTATCGAAGACTTCGAGGAAGCCAGGGCGCGTAACGAATCGGCAAAGGCCGACCTGAACGAGCTGGAGTTCAAGATCAAGAGTGGCGAATACGTCGCGAGATCTGCGGTCATTCAGGCGACCGCGACCGCTTACGCCACCATTGCCCAGACTCTGCGCTCGCTGCCCGATCACCTCGAGCGCCGCCTCGCTCTGGCGCCGGAAGTCGCGGAGGAAGTGGGGCGACAGATTGATGAGGCGCTTGGCGAGCTGGCTGCCGTCTTTGAGCGGATGGAGTCCAACGATGCTTGACGACTTCCAACACTACGACGTGGCGCTAGCCGATGTCATCAGCCCCTATGCCGCCTTCCGGCCGCCGAAGCGGGTGTCGGTGAGCGAGGGCGCGGCGCAGAACCTGATCATCAAGCAGACCGGCGGCCCGGCGACACCCTGGTCGCCCGACGAGACGCCGTACATGGTCGAGCCGATGAACATGCTCGCCAGCCGGCGTCACGAAGCCCTGGCGTTTGTTGGACCTGCGCGGACCGGGAAGACCGCGGCTCTGCTGCTGGGATGGATGGCGCATGCAGTCGTCAACGACCCGGGCGATATGCTGTTCGTGCAGATGTCACAGGACAAGGCCCGCGAGTTCAGTAAGACGGATATTGACCGGGCGCTGCGGCATTCGCCCAGCCTGGCCGAGATGAAGTCCGGGGCGAGCCAGGACGACACCGTGCATGACAAGCAGTTCAAGCACGGCATGTGGCTGAAGATTGGCTGGCCGACCGTCTCAAACTTGTCGGGCTCAACCTACCGATACGTGGCCTTCACCGATCTCGACCGCATGCCGGACGACATCGGTGGGGAAGGCGCGCCGTTTCCGCTAGGGCTGAAGCGGACGACCACGTTCATGTCCCGCGGCATGGCGCTGGCCGAGTCGTCCCCGGGCCGGGATCTCACCGACCCCAACTGGCAGCCGGCCACGCCGCACGAGGCCCCTCCAACGAACGGCATTCTCGGCCTCTACAACGGTTCCGACCGCCGCCGCTGGTACTGGAAATGCCCCGACTGCCGTGAGTGGTTCGAGGCCGAGCCCGGCATGGGTTTGTTCCATCTGCCGCCGCTCGACCAACTCGGGCAGATGGTGCGGGAAGACAGTCTGGACCTGCTGGCAGACCAGTACAACCGCATCATTTGCTCGCACTGCGGTGCCATGCACGCGCCGAAACTGAAGCCCATGCTGAATCGTTGCGGGCTTTGGCTACCCGAAGGGGTGCGCCTGACTATCGACGACGATCCTGTTGGCGAGGCGGTCGTCGCCCCAACAGCGGGCTACTGGGTCGGAGGGGTGGCTGCGGCGTTCCAGTCCTGGAAATCCCTGCTGCTGCGCTACTTCACGGCGCTGCGCCAGTATGAGCTAAGCGGCGACGAGGAACCGCTGAAGAACACAGTGAACGTCGACCAGGGCATGCCTTATATGTCCCGACTGCTGGCCGAAGCCGCTCGAAACAGCGCGGACCCGTCCAGTCGCAAGGAAGACGACTTGCAGCGGTATGTCATCCCCGACGAGGCACGCTGCGTGATGGCGTCGGTCGACGTCCAGGGTGGCGCAAATGCCCGGTTCGTGGTGCAGGCGCACGCTATCGGCCCTCACATGGAGCAATGGCTGATCGACCGCTACTCCATCACAGAGTCCGCGAGGCCGGGCGTGGGGGAGGAGTTCGCGCCAATCGACCCCGCTTCCTATGCCGAAGACTGGGATCTGCTCACAGAGCGGGTCGTGCGCGCGACGTACCGCACGAGCATCGAGGGCAAGGAACTCCAGATCAAGCTCGCCATCGTCGACTCTGGCGGCGAGGACGGCGTTACGGACAAGGCCTACGATTGGTACCGTCGCATCCGCATTCAGGGTTACGCCTCCCGAGTCATGCTCGTGAAGGGCGCCTCCACCAAGACTGCGCCCATCATCCGCGAGTCGCTGGTGGGCGGGAAGAAGGGGAAAGAGGGGGACATCCCGCTCTACATGCTGAACCCGAACCTACTGAAAGACGCGGTTTCCACCGGTTTGAAGCGGCAGAAAGCGGGCGCCGGATACATCCACCTGCCGAGCTGGCTGTCGCCGGCCTTCTACGATGAGATGTTCCGGTCGGAAGTGCGTCTGCCGAATGGGGTTTGGAAGCAGGTGCGCAAGCGGAATGAGGCGTTCGACCTGGCCGGCTACATCCGCGCCGGCTGCCTTCGCCTGTCGCTCGACAAGCTAAAGGATTGGGACAAGGCCCCGCCGTGGGCACGGCCGTTGGCCGAGAACAGCGATCTGATTACCCGGGAAGATCGGCGGGAGATGCAGGAAAACACCCCTATCGCGCCGGCCGTCGCTCCAGCCCCGGCGCAACAGCCTCGGCGTCGCCGCGTCTCACGTTCGCCGTACATGGGGTGAGACGAAATCTGACCGCAGGCGCATGGATGGTGTGCCGCCGAGAATCGGCGTGCATCCATCCAAGGTCACCCCATGCCGGTCACCCAATCCGAAATCGACGTGCTGAACAAGGCCATCGCCGCAGGCGAGCGCCGGGTGACGCTCGGCAGTCAGAGCATCACCTACGCCTCGATCGGCGAACTTATCCAGGCACGCGACGACATGCGGCGGCAGCTGGTTGAGCAGACGCCCACGCCGCCGCGCCGACGTACGCAGATGTACTACGGCGGCCGGGGGTACAAGTGATGTTTGATCGATTCCGCAACGGCGTTTCCCGCGCTATCTCGTCGATCGTCGCTCAGTACGACGCAGGCGGAAACGGACGTCGCATGCGCGGGTGGCGCCCGCCGTCTTCTGGCCCCAATCGGGCAATCACCTCGGCACCGAAGGTACGCGACCGAGCGCGCGACGCCGCGCGCAACGACTGGACAGCCAGCGCCGGCGGTCAGCGGTGGGTGACAAACCTGGTCGGCACCGGCATCGTGCCACGCGCCAAGCGCATCAAGGACAACGCACTCAAGGAGATGGTTACCGGCCTATGGGATAGGTGGGTGGCACAGTCCGATGCCGACTGTGTGCTGAACTTCTATGCGCAGGAGGCGCTGGTCACACGCTCGTGGGTCGAGTCGGGCGAGGTGTTCGGGCGCAAGCGGTGGCGCCGCAAAGGATCGATGGAGGTGCCGTTCCAGGTTCAGGTCATCGAGTCGGACTACTGCCCGCAATTCGACACTGACTCGTGGCCGGGTCTGCCGACGGGCAACAAGATCCGCCAGGGCATCGAACTGGATCGCCTGGGCGCCCGCGTCGCCTACTGGCTCTACAAAGCTCACCCGACCGACTTTGTTGCCGGGAACATCGACAAGTCGCAACTGATCCGCGTGCCGGCCGACGAGATCCTGCACGTTTTCGAGCCGAAGCGCCCCGGCCAGCTCCGCGGTGTTCCTGAGTTCGCGTCTGTCCTGGCACGTCTGCGGAACGTTGCTGACTTCGACGACGCAGTACTCGAACGCCAGAAGCTCGCCAACCTGTTCACGGTGTTCATCGAAAAGCAGGTGCCCACGAGTCCTGATGGCATCGACCCGCTCACGGGCGAGGCGATCAACTATGAGACGGACGGCACGCCGGTCGCGGCCTTGCAGCCCGGGATCTCGCAGGAGCTTCTGCCAGGCGAGAAGGCGGTGTTCAGCGACCCGCCCGAGGCCGGTACGACCTACGCGGACTATATGCGCACGCAGCACCTTGCAACTGCGGCAGGGCAGGGCGTGCCGTATGAGCTGCTGTCGGGCGACATCATCAACGTGTCTGACCGGACGCTGCGCGTCGTCATCCAGGAATTCCGCCGCTTTGTCGAGCAGCGGCAGTGGCATGTGCTCATTCCCATGTTCTGCCAGCGGGTTCGCGACGCTTGGGTTGACCAGGCTGTGCTCGTCGGCGCGTTGCCGACGTCCGTTGCCGAGGACGCCAAGGCAGTCGAATGGGCCCCACACGGCTGGCAATACATCCATCCCGTTCAAGACGTGCAGGGCAAGCAGATGGAAGTCACCGCGGGCTTCCGGTCGCGCTCCAGTGTCATCTCCGAGCGCGGCGACGACCCCGAGCAGGTGGACGACGAGCGTGCGGCCGATAAGAAGCGGGAAGAAGAGCTCGGCCTGCCAACGGCCCCGCTGCCCGCCAATGGAGCACCAGACGGCAATGCACCAAGCGAATACCCCGACTCCAACAAGGCGAAAAAATGACACTGACCGAACTTCTCACGGACCTGTGCAAAGCCGGTGCAGCTGCCGTCGTCGGCGTCACTCAGATCATCACGAATGCACTGCCTGCCGCGCTGCTGTGGGTGACGTTCATCCTCTCGTGCCTGCAGTTGTATGTCTTCATCCGGGACAAGTTGCGGCGCAAGGTCGCGCCTGAAAAGGGCGGTGAGGACTGACCCGAAATCTAACCGCAGGCGTGATTGCTTGCGGATGCCGAGAATCCGCAACATCAAAAAGGACTGCCATGAGAGACTGGTACAAGATCATCGCAAAGGCCGACAGCCAGCCCGCTCAAATCTCGGTGTTTGACGAGATCGGCGCGTGGGGCGTCACGGCCAAAATGTTCATCGACGAGCTGAAGGCGCTTGGCACGGTCAAAAAGATCGACATGGACATCAACAGCCCGGGCGGCTCGGTATTCGACGCCTTGGCGATGTACAACGCGCTGCGAGCTACCGGCGCTGAGATCACCGTGAAGGTGCTGGGTGTGGCCGCCAGCGCGGCGAGCCTGCTGGCGATGGCTGGTGACAAGATCATCATGCCGGAAAACGCCTTCATGATGGTGCATAACCCCATGAACGGCATCTATGGCAACGCTGATGAGATGCGCGACATGGCCGACGTGCTCGACAAGATCGGCGCCTCGCTCATTGGCACCTACGTCGCGCGCACGGGCCGCACCGAAGACGAAGTCAAGGCACTGCTCGCCGCCGAAACGTGGCTGAGCGCCGCAGATGCCGTCGCTCAGGGCTTTGCCGACGAGATGGAGCCGGCTCTGAAGGTGGCCGCAGCCGTGTACGACTTCGACCGCCTGCCGCAGAACGTGCAGGCGTTGTTCAAGGCAGCCGCAGACCCTGCCGCCGCTGAAGCCGCTGCTGCCGAAGCCGCTGCCGCCGCTGCTGCCGCTGCGCCCGTCGCGCTGGCCGATCAGGTGCTCGCGCTGGCGACCGAGGCTGGCCTGGCTGACTTCGCCGCGCACTGGGCGCTGCAGGTCACTGCCATCGAGGACGTGCGCCCGATGATCGCCAACGCCAGCGAGATCCGCGCGCTGTGCGCCGTCGCCAAGCGCCCCGAGGATGCCGCTGCGTTCATTCGTGCCAACACCTCGATCGAGAAGGTGCGCGAGACGCTATGCGCCCGCCTGGCCGCGAAGTCCGAGACCAAGCCGATCGACACGACCCCGCCGGTTAAAGGTTCGACCGCCAATGATGCGCAGTCCAAGGCGGTTTCGTCCACCAGTATTTGGGCTGCGCGCCAAAAAGCCAAACAAGGAGCTTAAGTCATGCCTCAAATCTTCACCGAAGGCTTGCACACGGCGGAATTCCTGCTCTCGGAAGCCGAGGGCTCGTACAGCCGTGAACAAGTCACCCTCGCCGCCAGCGCCGGCGCTCTGTCGTCCGGGCAACTGCTCGGCAAGGTGACCGCAACGGGCAAGTATGTCCCCTACGCCGACGGCGCGACCGACGGCTCGCACGTTGCCGCGGCGATCCTCTACGCACCGGCACCGGACCTGACCGTCGATCAGGAGGTTACCGTGATCGTCCGCGCTTCGGAGGTCGCATCGTACGCGCTGGTCGGCCTGGATGCCCCGGCCCGCGCAGATCTGGCAACGGCCGGCATCGTCGTCCGCGACTAAGCGGAACCCCACCACACCACAGGAGATCTGCAAATGCCGGCACTCGATATTTTCCAAGGCGACGCTTTCGGCGTCGTCTCGCTGACCAAGGCCATCAACGACGTGCCTTTCCAGCCGAAGCGCCTTGCCCAACTGGGCTGGTTCGCTGAGGAAGGCGTCTCGACCACCTCCATGATGATCGAGCGTCAAGGCACGAACATCAGCCTGGTAGCCGCAGGTTCGCGCGGAGCCCCCGCCAAGCCGGTCGGTGCCGACAAGCGCCAACTGGTTGCGGTGCCGTCGGTCCACCTGCCCCAGCGCGCCACCATCAACGCCGATGAGGTGCAGAACGTTCGCGCGTTCGGCAGCGAGACGGACGAGGAATTGGTGACCAATATCGTCAACAAGCGCCTGTCGAAACTGCGCCGTAATATCGACGCCACGATCGAGTATCAGCGCATGGGCGCCCTCAAGGGCCAAGTGCTCGATTCCGACGGCTCGCTGCTGCTCGACCTGTTCCAGGTCTTCGGCTTGAGCAAGACTGCGCTAGCCCTCGCGTTGAACGTCGATGCGACGAAGCTGCGTTCGAAGGTCGTCGGGGCGAAGCGCACGATGGAACAGAAACTCGGTGGCCTGGAGTACAGCGGCATCCGCGTGCTGTGCTCGGCTAGCTTCTTCGACGCCTTCGTCGACCATCCGGCCGTGCAGCGTGCGTACGACAACTTCCAGGACCGTGCGATGCTGCAACAGGACTTGCGCGGCCCTGGCGCCAATAACGGCGCAGGCGGCGGCGGCGGCGCTCCGAGCGGCGGCTTCATGTGGGCTGGCGTGGTGTGGGAGGAATACCGCGGCAAGGTCGGCTCCACCGACTACATCGCCGACGGCAAGGCCCACATGGTGCCGGAAGGCGTGCCGGAACTGTTCAGCACCACGTTCGTGCCCGCCGACTACATGGAGACGGTGAACACGCTGGGCCTGCCGTACTACGCGAAGCAGGAGATGCTGGATTTCAACAAGGGTGTGGAAGTCGAGGCGCAGTCCAACCCGATCCACCTCTGCACCCGCCCCGACGCGATCGTCGAGCTGTCGATCTCGTAACGTGGCACTGAGCGCGTTCCAACGCCTCTCGGACCGCATCCTCGCTCGACTGGGTGAGGATGCGGTTCTGCGTGGTACCGATCCGTGTCGCGTCAACATCGAGTTCAACGTTGAGGTGGTCGGTACGGACGGGCAGATGTCGTTCGCCCGAGCGGTGGTGACATGCCAGCGTTCCCTGCGCCCTCAACGCAACGAATCACTGGCCCTTGTCGACGCCGACGGGGTGCCCATTCCAAACCAGTCCTACCTCATCGACTCCCCAGCGTTCGAGGACAACGGCTACACCGCGCGCTACGTACTGCGGAGGGCGTGATGGCTGGCCGTTCATCCGCTTTCTCCGTCACGGTAGATACCGTCAGGTTGGACGAGGTTGCCAGTTCGCTGTCCCGCCTGGACGATGCCACGCTCGGCCGCGCGGCTGTCACGGCGGTGAACACGGTCGTGCAGACGGCGTTCGCCGACGCCAAAGCGAAGATGAACGCTGGCATAAACCTGCCGGACAGCTATCTCGATGAGCGCATGGCGATCGAGCTGGCCACCGACCCGGCGAAGCCGACAGCGCGGATCCTCGCGCGCGGGCGCCTGACGACGCTGACGCAGTACGGCGCGCAGCAGTTGACGCGGCCCGTCAAGTTCTCGAACGACTCAATCGCGCCCGGGAAGATGGGGCGCAACCCCCGCAAGGCCGGTTCGCTGCTGCCGTGGAAGCTCCGCGTGGGCAACCCGGCGCTCGGCATTCCGGTCGGCATGAAGCAGGACGGGATCTCGGTCGAGGTCACGCGCGGCGGGCGCAAGCCAATCACCAGCGTGCAGTCGTTCTTCGTCCGGGGGCGCAGCGGCAACCTGCTCGTGATGACACGCAAGCCCGGCACCTCCGGGAAGAAGCGGGGCGACCTGAAGGCGCTGTATGGCCCGTCCGTCTATCAGTTGTTCCGTGCGGCACTGGACGAGACGTTCCTGAACGACGTTGCGGACCGCCTCGGAAAGACGGTGGTCACGCTCACGGCAGACGAACTGAAAAAGGCTCTTGGAAATGAGTAAGGCAAGCGACATCGCGCTCGAACTTAGCAACCGCGTCGCCCGGATCACGAAGGCGAACGGGTTCAACACCGACATCGGCCAGCGGGTGTTCCGCGGGAAGCGCGCGTTCAGCGAGGAAGACTTGCCGTGCCTGGTGCTGGTCGAAGGCAACGACACGCCGCAGGACGACGCATTGACTGCAATGGTGGTAAGCCAGCGGTACGTGTTCGAGGCGCATACCGAATGCGACCCGGATCACCCGAATGACGCCGCGCACCTGGTCATTGCGGACCTGAAGCGTGCCATTTTCACCGGCGAGCCGAAACACGGGATGCGCCTGAATGGCAAAGCAAAGGGCATGACTTACAAGGGGCGTGTGATCGGTGCCCGCGAGGACGGAGCACCCACCGTATTCGCAGGCATCCATATTGACGTGCTCTACGTCGAGGATCTGACGAGCCCTTAACGAAATTCATCCGCAGGCACGGCACGCTGCGAATCGCCATAGTGCTGACGTGCCAGTGCTGGCCCAACTCTCTGGAGAACATTTATGTCCGCAGCTCGTGGCTTTATCGGCGCTGGCGACCTTTACATCGCGCGCTACAACACCACCTCCGCTATATTTGACCCCTTCAAGGGCCCGTATGAGGCGAAGAAGTTCGAGATCAAGCCTGCCGTCGACATCAAGGACAACACGTCCCGCGGTCGTAACACCTACGGTCAGATTCTCGAAACCGTCACGCTCCCGAAGCCGACCGAGTTCACCCTGGAACTGGCGGAGGTGAACCGCGAAGGTCTGACGACTGCGCTGCTCGGTACTGACAGCGACATCAACACCGCCGCAGGCAGCATCGCTGACGAAGCGATCACCGCCAAACTCGGCGCCTGGGTGGAACTGTCGAAGCAGAACTTCCAGCAGGCCGGCTTCCTGGTGAAGAACACCGCCGGCTCGACCACCTACGTGCTCGGTACCGACTACGAAGTGAACTGGCGCATGGGCTGGATTCGCGCGCTGGTTGGCGGTGCCATCACCGACGCTCAGGCGCTGAAGGTTACCGGCAATACCAACGCCGTGACCGGCACGCTGATCCGCGGCTCGACCAATGCGCAGATCCGCGCTCGCCTGCGCCTGGATGGCATCAACTTCGCCGACAACCTGCCGGTGATCGTTGACGTGTACGAAGCCGTGATCGCATCGAACTCCGCGTTCGACTTCCTGCAGAACGACTTCGCCACCGTCAATCTGCCGGGTCGTCTGAAGACTCCGGTGGGCAAGACCGAGCCGTACACCGTCAAGCTGCTCGACAGCGCCGCCTAATAGCGCGCTGCGCTCGCCCCGGCGCGTTCGCTGCCGGGGTGCTCAGGGGAGGGCGCTGACGCTCCCCTGTCACCACTCCACATCTCGCGTAGGGCCCACATGGCAGATAATAACCGCGACGTTTCCCTCCAGGTTACTGCCACAACGGTTGGCGGCGAGGAAATCCGAAAGCTGTCCGGCATCGTTCACGACCTTGCAAAGCAGGGTGGGGACGCTGCGCCCGAATTTGAGAAGCTGGCGGCCGAGATCGACAAGCTCGCGGGCCAACAGGCCGCGATCGAAACCTTCACCGAACTGAAGGTTGCCGTCGACGAACTGGCGACGGACCAGCAGAAGGCGAAAGACGCCGCAGGCGCGCTTGGCAAGGAACTGTCCGACCTGGCTGGCACGACCGCCAAGTTCAAGGAAGCCGAGCAGCAGGCCACGGTAGAAGTGCGTGCGGCGCAGCAGGATCTCGCCGCCAAGCGCGACGCGCTGGCCCGGCTCAAGGTTACGACCGACGACGCTGCCAAAACCGAAGCCGAGTACAAACTGGCGGTGAAGGACGCGCAACTGGCCGTGCTTGATGCACGCGCCGCGCTGAACGAGAAGCGCGCCGCGATGCAGGCAGCGCACCAGGCTGCCCGTGATGCCGCCGAAGGCGAGAAGCAACTGGCGTCGCAGTCGAAGCTCGCCAACGCCGAGGCCGCTGCCGCGACGAAGGAGCTCACCCGCCGCACCGCCGCGCTGAGTGAGTCGCGCGAGGCGCTGCAGGCCGCCGGCGTCGCTACAGAGGACATGGCGCAGGCGCAGGGCACGCTCGGGCGCGCGTTCGCGGAGACGGTCGGTGCGATCGAGCAGCAGCAGGCCGCCGTGGTCGCGCTGCGCCAGGCTGAAGCAGACGCCGCAGAGCGTAAGCGCGCCGCCCTGGCTGAAGAAGATCGCCTGACCACTCTACAGATCAACAACCGCTATAAGCTGGGAGCCGCAGCGCGCGAGCAACTGGATGCCGAGCGGCGCCAGTACGCCGAGTCTCAAGCCTTGGCGAAGCAGGCCACCGACGCCAAGATCGCTACGGAGCAGCGGTACCAGCAGTTCGTTCAGAGCTCCGCGCAGGCGCGTAAGGCGCTCGATGATGCGTTTGCCGTGACCGGCGTGCGGTCTGCGCAATCAGTGCGGCTGGAGATTGATCGGGTCACTGCGGCCCTGCACCTGCTGGCGAACGACGCTTCGGTGTCTGGCGAGGAGTTCGATCGCGCGTTCACATCCGGTAAGCGCCGCATCGAGGAACTGAAGAAGTCGCTGGAGGACACCAGCGAGGCCGCCACCAAGACGGGGGGCGCGACGAAGTGGGTGGCTGATGGGATCAAGCAACTGGGCGCGGCCTACGGCACGTTCGAGCTCGCAAAGCGGTTCCTCGACGCGAACACCCAACTGGAGTCGATGCGCCGCACTCTCGCCATCACGACGGGCAGCCTCACGGAAGCTGCCAGGCAGATCGAGTTCCTGCGCGAGACGGCGAACAAGTCGGGCATCGCCGTCGGCGAGATCTCCAATTCCTATCTGCGCTTCTCGGTGTCAATGCAGCAGGCCGGCATCGCGGCCAGCACGACCGAGGCTGTGTTCGCCGCAGTCATCCGCGCAACAGGCCAGATGGGGCAGGGGAGCGAGCGCGCCGCCCTGGCACTGGAAGCCCTTTCGCAGATGGCCGGCAAGGGTACCGTGTCGATGGAAGAACTGCGGCAGCAGCTCGGCGACAGCCTACCCGGCGCGCTGAAGGTGGCTGCCGACGGCATGGGCCTGTCGGTCAAGCAACTGACCAAGATGACTGAGGCCGGTCAGATCATGGCCGCCGACATGCTGCCCGCCCTTGCTGAGCAGTTGACCAAGACGATGGCCAAGGGTACCGAGGACGTCGAGGGGTTCCAGGCGACGTGGGCGCGCCTGAAGAACACGATGACCCTCGCGTCGCAGACCATCGGCGACACCGGGGCGATGACGGTCCTGACGACCGCGCTGCGTGCCCTCGGGGTGGTGGCCGGCTCGGTGATGATGGGTGTCTCGACGACGCTCGACCTGGTGTTCACGGCGGTCAAACAGACTGCGACTCTCACCGCGGGGGTCATCAACGGCGACATCAAGGGTGCGTACAAAGAATCGGGCGTGCTGTTCGATCAGATGATCGACCGGCAGGCGAAGCTCGGCCGCGCCCTGGAGCAACTAGCCGGCGGTGGCGACCAGGTGGCGGACTCGCAGCGCAAGGTGGGTACGGCGGCACAGCAGGCCGGCTCGCAGGCGCAGGGGGCAGCGACTGGCATGGCCGCGAACGCCAAGGCCCACACCGACGCCGCTGCGGCTGCCGGCGGGAACGCACAAGCCCAATCTGGAGCGGGCTCGGCCGCTGTTCAGGCGGGGCAGCAGGCCGCCGGCGCGGCACAGGGCTGGTACGCGATTCAGGCTGCTTACGTCGACGTGAACAAGCAGGCTGAGGCCAATACGCTCATCTCGGAAAAGCTCGCCCAAGCGAAGAAGCACGAGGGCGAGGCTGCCGTGCAACTGGCCCACATCGCCGGCAACGAGATCGAGATGCGGCAGGTGGCAGTGCGCGCTGCGGAGGGTGATGAAGTCGCGCTGCAGCGGCTCTCAGCAGCACGCCAGCAGGAGGTGATCTACCTCAAGGCGCAGGCCGAGTCCCTGATTATCGCTGCTGGCGGGTCCGAGAAACTGCGCGACGACCAGAAGGAGCAGATCAAGACCCTGCAAGACCTGATCGACAAGAAAACCGCCGAAGCCGAGCGCGCGAAGGTGGCCGGAGACGCCGCAGCGATCGAGACGCAGGCCCGGCGCCTGGCCGCTGAGACGTACAAGGACAACGCTGCGCGCTTGGGGGAACTAAAGACCGCCGCCGAGGCAGCCGCTTCCGAACTGTCCCGGATGCGGTCGCAGGAGGTCGACACTGCCGAGTCGCACGCGAACGTCGCCAAGGCCGCCGCCGACGCTGCCTACGCCGAGGGTCTGTACCGGGATGCCCTGTCGGACACCGCCCGTTCGGCCGAGCGCAAGGTCGCCGTTCTGCGCCAGGACGCCGCTGAGACGGAGATCGGCATCCGCGCAAACCTCGCGCACTACAAGACGATGGAGCAGCAAGCCCTGATGTACGGGCGTATCGGCGAGGCGCAGGAGTACCAGATCCGCCAGAAGCAGATCCAGATCGACGGGGTGCGCAAGCACATTGAGGCGGTCGAGGTCGAGACGAAACAGACCATCGCGGCTGCCGAGGCGGATCGCACCGCCCTGGACGCGACCGGTCAACTGACGCCGGCCAAGCAGCAGGAGATCGAACTGCGCATCCGCAATGCTCAGGCCAAGCTCCAGGAGGCGCAGGCTGGCGAGGAACAAGTGCGGCAGTTGCAACTGGAAATCGACGCCATCCGCATGCGCAACACCGAGGCGACGAACGCACAGCGCGTTGACGCGGCAGGCGGCTCGCGCCAGGGCGGCGGCAACGCGAACCCTCACATGGTGACTGCCTCGCAGAACGACGCCATTGCGTCGCTCGTGGAGAAGCAGACCCGCGGCACGCTCGGCGCGGATGACCTGAAGACGGCGCAGGCCGCGTTCGACGCAGCCAACTTCAACCGCAACGTGATGCAGCAGTACAGCGGCAAGGGTATCTACAGCTTCGAGGGTATCCGCAGCATCGAGACGGCATACAACCAGTCTCGCAACATCCTCGAAACCGTGCAAGGGCTGCAGAAGAAGCAGGATGCCGGCACTCCGAAGGCGGCTGCCGCCAAGACCGTCAATATCAACCTGAACGGCAAGAATACCCCCGTCAACGTCGCAAGCGATGGTGACGCGCAAAACCTGACCGCAGTCATGCGGCAACTCGAAAGCCTCTCGGGGAGGTCCAACACATGAGCATCACCCTGGCGGTCGGCGCCACGTCCGTCGACCTGTCGCCTGACTTGTACTGGTCGGACGAGAACATGTGGGCGCCGGTCGAGCAGACTGCGCAGCGCACGATCACCGGGGCGCTCATTGTCAGCGCCGCCACCCGCATCGCCGGCCGCCCGATCACCCTGGAGCCGGCGGACGACGCGAGCGGCTGGATGAACCGGGACGTGATCGACCAATTGCGAAATTGGGCCGCAGTCGCCGGACAGCAGATGACTCTTACACTGCGCGGGCAGGCTCGCCTGGTGATTTTCCGGCACCACGACGGCGCCGGGCTCGAAGCCCACCCGGTCGTCCACTACAGCGACGTGGTTGACGCGGACTTCTACCTCGCCACCCTGCGGCTAATGGAGATTTAAGTGCCCATCCAATCCGGCGACATCAAACTAATGCAGTCCGAGGTTCTGCTTGACACTGATAACGGTGGCGGGCGGATCACGGCGAACGAGGTTGTCGACGGTGCCTCGAACAACCTGTTCCCCGACGTGTCGGAGCTGGACCGCACGTACGGCCGGATCTCGCTGCGCAAGGCTTTCCCGTCGGTGCAGGTGACTGGCACCGATACCTACCTCGGCGCGCATGCCATCGTGCTCAAGGCACCTGACGACCCCAGCGTGTCGGTGACGATGTTCAGCACCAAGAGCTGGACCGACCACCGCAGCGACGCGGCCAACAACGTGCAGTCGTACCTGGCGAAGTCGGTGAAGTGGCCGGGCCAACTGCTCGGCAATCAGTTGCAAGGCCAGCGCAGCATCCAGTTGCTGCTGAAGATCGGCGATGCTACGCCCAAGGTCGGACAAACGCTGGTCCTGGTGCAGAACGAGGGCCTGACCACCGAGTTCAGCCAGTACGTGCGCGTGCAGACCGTGACCAGCGTCAACCGTGAGTTCACACTGCCGTCGGGCTACAAGTGGACCGGCGTGATGGTGACCTGCACGATCAGCTCCCAGTTGCTCTACACGTTCAACGGCCCCGATCCGAGCCCCTACGACACCACGGCGTCCAACCAGGCGATCTGCCGCGACACCATCGTCGCCAACGCGGCCAACTATTACGGCGTGGCGCCGCTGACGCAGCAGGCCAACCCCGGCGACGTGTCGGTGACGGCCAGCACGATCTTCTCGCAACTGGTACCGAGCGCGCAGCAGCAGATCCCGCTGACCAACCTGAACGCGGCCGGCAACACCAATCCGGCAGTGCAGTCGGGCACCACGCTGCAGCAGCAGACTGTATCGGTGTCGGGCTCCTACCCGCAGACGATCTACGTGCCAACCGCGATCAAGCCGGGCACGCTGGTGTTCGGGCCCACCAATGACGACGGCACCGGCAACTTGGTGCTCACGGCGTCGGGCGTGGTGGTCGGAACGGTGTCGTATGCGACGAACACGGTGCTGCTGTCGCAGAGCATGGGGCAGACCGGCAACGTGACGATGACCTGGATGCCGGCTGGCGTGCCGATCATGGCGATGAACACCGCTACCATCGACATCGACCAGACGAACCGGGTCAACGTGTTCGTGCAGCGGCTGTACCCGGCCCCGGCGCCACGCCGGCTGCAGGTCGCCTATATGTCGCAGGGTAACTGGTACACCCTGACCGACGTGGGTGGCGGCAGCATTGGCTCGCTCAAAGGTAGCGACCCGAGCATCGGCGTCGGCACGGTCAACTACGCGACCGGCGACGTGACGCTGACGCTGGGCAGCCTGCCGGATGACTCATCGGCGATTCTGTTCGCCTGGGCCAGCGCGCCGCAGTATTTCAACCGCTCGAACACCGCACCGCTTGCGCCGTACGTGAGTTTCCTCATCACGCCGAGCGACAACACGCAGCAACTGGTGATGAGCACGGTGACCGTGACCTGGCTCAAGCTGCCGTCGGGCACGAATACGGCCACGCTGAACGTGAGCACGCAGCAATTCTCGGGCGACGGCACCGGCTACATCCGATGGGTCAACGGCCAGTACGAGATCCGTCTGACGCCCAATGCGGTGCCGGCCGGCGGCACGGTGTTCACGCTGAACTACAACCTGGGCGCCAAGAAGACGCAGCACTTCACCGCGCCAGCGCGCGACGGCAACGGCAACCTGAACCTGACGCTGAACGACCAGAACATCGTGCCCGGCACGGCCAAGGTCACCTGGAACGTCGTCATCAGCGACTACAGCGTGATCTCGCAGGTGCCGGCGCAGATGCAGTACTTCAAGATTGACCCGTACATCACCGCGCAGGCCGACGGCGCTGGCAACCTGAAGCGTTACAACGCGGACGGCACCAGCACGGCTGTGCCCAATGGCGCGGTGAACAACACGGCCGGTACGATCACGTTCAAGCCGGATATGACGGTCAGCCTGCCGCAGCCGCAGTATTCATCGCAGCGTATTGGCTACATGAAGAACGCGAACGGCTTCGGCATCAACATTGCCGAGCCGGTCTATCAGAACGCGATGACCGGCATCACGTACTACAACGCCGCAGCGACCTACCCGAACGACCTGAGTGGTTCGGTGGACGTGGAGTACATGACCAGCCAGGGCACGGCACAGCAGCAGCAAGTGACGCTCGCGCAGTGGGGTTGTGACCTGACCTACCTCTACAACGAGCCAGTGGTGCCGGGCTCGGTGATGTTCACCTGGGGCGGCAAGACGTTCTACGACGGCAACGGCAACGGTTCGCTCTACACGGACTTCAACCCGAGCACGAACGGGGGCACCCTGGCCGGTACGATCAACTACGCCACGGGCGAGATGGTGCTGACGAACTGGACGCCTGGTGCCAGCAACGCCATCGTGCTTGCGTCGCTGCTGACCAAGGTCACCGGGCAGCCGGTGGACTTCGTGAGCTTCCGTATCCCGCAGGCGCCGGTGGTGACCGGCTCGCTGCAGATCCAGTACAGCCCGCTGACCGGCGGCACGGCGACCGTAACAGCCAACGCCGACGGCACCATCACGGGCACGAACGTGCTCGGCTCGGTCAACTACCAGACCGGCGTGGTCAACCTGCGCTTCGGCCAGCGGGTGACCGCTGCGGGCAACGAGAGCGCGATCTGGTACAACGCGGCGGCGGTCGGCACCGACGGCAAGATCCTCAAGCCGTACCCGGTGTTCGCCGACACGATCACGTTCAATGCGGTCGCCTACAGTTACCTTCCGCTGGATAGCTCGATCCTCGGCCTGGACCCTGTGCGCTTGCCGTCCGATGGCCGCGTGCCGATCTTCCAGAAGGGCTACGTGGCGGTCATCCACCACACGGCCAAGCAAGCGGCCACGCCGAGCAACGGCCTGGTGGTCAATGTCGGCCGCGTGCGCGTCGCCGCGATGCGCGTGATCGACAGCAGCACGCCGAACCCGGTCGTGATGGACCCGACGATGTACACGACCGACCTGGACGCCGGCACGCTGACGTTCGGCCCGACCGTGAGCACGGCCGGCATGGTCGCACCGATCTACGTCGAGAACCGCGTCGAGGACATGGCGCTGCTGTCGGACGTGCAGATCACCGGCAAGCTGGCGTTCACCAAGCAACTGACGCACACCTACCCGGCCACCGAGTCGAAGGTCAGCTCGGCGCTGATCTTTGGCGATCTGCAGGCGCGGGTGTCGCTGAACTTCACGCAGCCCACCTGGGCCTCGGCGTTCGCCGACACGGTGTCGGGCGGCTCGCCCAGCTCGAACTACAACCTGACCAGCTACCCGATCCTGCTGACCGACAAGTCGGCGATCCAGGAGCGCTGGGCGCTGGTGTTCACCGATGCCAGCAGCTTCCGCATCATCGGCGAGTCGGTCGGCCAGATCGGCACGGGTTCGGTCAACGCCGACATCGCTCCGGTCAATCCGGCGACCGGACAGCCGTATTTCACGCTGCGTTCAGCCGGTTGGGGTGGTGGTTGGGCGGCCGGCAACGTGCTGCGGTTCAACACCGGTGCGGCGAACTACCCGATCTGGTTGGCGCGTACGGTTTTGCAATCTAGTGCAACGGGCCAGTCGGACAGCTTCCGCCTGCAGATCCGTGGCGACGTTGACGCATAAGAGGACACGATGCCAGGCGTATTCCCGAAACTACTGACCTCGCAGGACTACGGCGCACCGACGCTGGGCGCGACCGCCGGCAACCTGCTCGCGGTGCTCGACGCCTGCCTGCTCAACGGCTATGGCAGCCGGCCGGTGTCGTCTATCTCGGTGTCGGGAACCACCGCGCAGGTGTTCGTCGGCAGCGGACACGGCCTGATGGCAGGTCAGGTGATCCTGATTTCCGGCGCCAACGAGAGCCAGTTCAACGGCGAGTTCAAGATCACGGCGATTGGCCAGACCAGCGTCACGGTCACCGTGGCGTCGGGCTTGCCCGCCAGTGCCACCGGCACCGTGGTGTTCAAGATGGCGCCGCTGGGCTGGACCAAGCCGTTCTCGGGCACCAACAAGGCGGTGTACCGTACCGCCGCGACGATCAATACGGTCGGGTTGTATCTGCGGGTCGACGACAACCCGACCGCGCTGGGGTTCGCCAACCGCGTCGCGCAGGTCACGGCCTACGAGATGATGACCGACGTGGATACTGGCTTCTACCCGGTGCCGCGTCCGGCCCAGAATGTGCTGAACTGGCCCAAGTCGGACGGCACCGTGACCAACGGCGGCCTGCGCAACTGGGCGATCTACGGCGACGACCGCTTCTTCTACTTCTGGGTCAATCCCTGCGCCGTTCAGAGCCTGACCATGAATGGCGTGACGATGGGCTTCGGCGATCTGGACGCCCAGCAGACCATGGACGGCTACGGCGCCATCCTGTCAGGATTCACCATTGACATGTCGAGCTATAGCTCGATCAACTCCGGTGACCTGGCCTACTCAATACCCAGTGGCACGACCGGCTATGTGCCGCGCCCACCCAACGGCATCGGCTCCCCCCAGCAGATTGGGCACGTGTCCCCCGGAACGGTCTCGGCCAGTGTCTCTGGCAGCCTCACCGGCCCGTTTGGCTGGCCGGATGCCTGTACCGGGGGTTTCTTTCTGAACAACGTGATGGTCCCCGCCGGTAGCGGGCTGCGGGGGTGGCTGCCGGGGATGTACCACATCCTACAGCCTCTGCCGACGGGCTCGGCCAACGCGGTGATCCAGCATCTTGCACAGATTGACGGCATGCGCCAGTTGGTCGGCAAGAAGCTGGCCTTCATGTCCGCTGGTAGCCCGAACGCCGCCACCTATATCGGATGCGGCTACTTCTTCGACCTGACCGGCCCGATTCGGTCCTTCAACTGAGCGAGCATCATGTCCAACGTAGTGAGGTTCATGCACGGCGATATGGCGGGGGCGTCCACCGTGTACGGCAACGCCGGCGGGTTGATTCCGATGCTCGACGCTTGCCTGAAAGACGGTTGGGGTCAACAGACCTTGTCGTCGTTGGTGGTCGCAGGCGGCGTCGCCACGGCCACCTTCGGCACCGCCTTCCCGTTTGAGGTTCAATCGGTGGCCCTGATCGCCGGCGCCACGCCGGCCGGACTCAATGGCGAAAAGAAGGTGCTGTCGATCACCGGCAACACGGTCACGTTCGACGCCACCGGCATCTCGGACCAGACCGCAACCGGCACCATCACCGCCAAGATGGCACCGCTGGGCTGGTCGAAGGTATTCTCGGGCACGAACAAGGCGGTGTACACCTCGACCGCCCCCGCCTATTCGGGCGGCTACCTGCGTGTCGATGACACCGGAACGCTGAATGCCCGGGTAGTGGCCTACGAGGGGATGTATGACGTGGACACCGGCGTGAACCCGTACCCGACCGCCGCGCAGGTGTCTGGCGGCCTGTACTGGGGCAGGTCGAGCGCCGCCGATGCCACCACGCGCAAGTGGTTCCTCGCCGGGGATGATCGAGGGTTCTACCTGTGGCTGGCGCCGCAGACGGTGGTCGGTGGTGTCAACGGCATCTCCCAGTATTTTGGTGATCTGCTCGCCAAGAACACCACCGACAAGTTCATGTCAACGATTAATGGCGGGGTGGCCAGTAATGTAGCCATGGCCTCGTCAGTGTTGTCTGATCTGGGGTACAGCAACACCAATGCCGCTTCGACCCCGAACGGTATCTTCATGCCACGCGCCACCACCGCACTGGTAGGGGCACTCGCCATGACCAAGCAGTGCGCGTTGACGCCGATCAACGCTAACTACTCTGGCCTGAACATCAATGGCTTCCTGACGTACCCGAACGGCGGGGACAACGGCCTGCTGCTCAGTCCAACCGTGGTGTATGGCGGCAACTCGCTGCGGGGCACGCTGCCCGGGTGGTATATGTCGCCACAGAACATATCCGCTTATTTCTCGCACCGCGACGTAGTACCCGGCACTGACGACTACCCGAACAAACGGTTCGTCGCGCTGCGGCACGCGCCGCCCGGGGACGGCGGCTCGAACTTCGGCTTCGTGTTCATCGACGTATCTGGACCTTGGCGCTAAGGAGTCACTGTGGCAGATCCATACATCGACAATGTGGCGTTGCTGTCCCACTTCGAGAACGTCTACGGCAGCGCCACCGCTATTTGGGACAGTTCCAAGTACCTTACCGGCATGTTTTCGGGCTGCGTCGGTACGACCGCCATGAGCAGTGTGCAGGCCAAGTTCGGCACCACATCGCTGAAGACCGGCAGTGCCAACGGCAACTACTGGCGCTACCCGCCCGGCAGACTGCTGGACTTCGGCAGCGCCGACTTCACCGTGGAGTGCTTCGTCTGGCCGGTGTCACAGGGCACCGACTACGGCGCGATCATGGGGCGGTGGGATGACGCCACGCCGGCCAATCAAGACTGGCTGGTAGCGCGGGCCGCCAACGGGGCGGTCAATGTTTCAGTCGGCGGCGTGCAATTGATTGCAGGCAGTGCAGGCGACCTGCCCACCGGGGCCTTCGCTCACGTCGCCCTGACGCGGCAGGGCAACACGCTGACGGTGTGGATCAACGGCGTCGCCAAGGGCACGGGCACGATTTCAAGTGCAATCAGTTGCAGCTTGACCCAGCCCTTTACGCTGGGGCAGTCGAACTTTACCGCCGGCTCCACTTTCTTGGAGGCGTACTACGACGAACTGCGCCTCACTTTGGGGGTGGCGCGCTATACCAGTGGGTTCTCGGCACCCTCCACGCAGTTTGACGACTGGTTGTTTGTTGCCGTGCTGCTGCACTTCGATCAGAAGACGGCGGGCAACAGCCTGCAATGGATCGACTCGTCACGTTCCGGTCGGCTCATGACCAGTTCCACCGCCACCCCGGTAGCCCTGTCCGCCTCCCCGGCCAAGTTCGGCTCGTCAGGGTTCTTCGGCGGCAACACCTACCTGAACACCCCTGACGCCCCGGAACTGGCAGTCTCGAACTACGATTTCTGCGTCGAGGGGTGGTTCTACCCGACTACGGTTGCGGCGGGCACGACGGTGCTGGTGTCGAAATACAATGCGAGTGGGGCGGCCGCCTTTCGGATTCTCCGTGTCGGCAATCAGGTGCAGGGCCAAGCGTCTACCAACGGCTCCAGTTACACGCAAAGCATTGGGCCGGCAGGCACGCTGGTGGCCAACACTTGGTATCACGTCGCGCTGGTGCGCTACGGCACGACCCTCACTTTGTACCTCAACGGGGTGTCCGTGGGCACGGCAACGTTCACCGCCGGGCAGCAGGTATGGGGCACCGCCAACCCCCTGTATTTCGGGGGAGAGCCGTCTACCTTCTTCTTCACGGGCTACCTCGATGAATGGCGCATGGTGGTCGGCTCGCCGGTGTACTACGGCGCCTTCACCCCGCCGTCCGCCCCCTTTGCCGACCCTGCGTTCTCGCGCCGTACGTACAGCAACGTGCTGCCGATGTATGCCTACACCAAGCTGCCGTCCTCCCCTGTAACCGGGCCGCAATCCGTCAAGGGACACAAGGGCTACGCAGGCCAGACCGACCAGACCTGGGGTGGCAGGGGCCGGGTCGCCGGACAGACCACAGTGAACAACACCCCGACGCCGCAAAAGGTTCGGCTGATCGAGGAAGGCAGCGGACTGGTGCAGAGCGCTTGGTCTGACGCCAGCGGCAATTACGTGTTCGATAACGTCAACGAGAGCTACAAGTATCAGGTGCTGGGCCGCGACTACTCGAAGACCTACAACGCGGTAGTGCAGGACATGGTGACGCCGGTGCTGATGCCGCTATACAGCAGCTACCCGTCCGAGACCATCGCCAAGCTCCGCCGCAAGATCACCATGCCGCAGGCGGTGGGGTTGGGCACGAACCACGCGGTGCTGGTGCGCATCGGCGAGAGCCCACTGGCGATGAGCCAGACCTTCCAAGGGACTAACACCGCGCTGGCGGCGGATGTGGCACTGATGCTGAAGACGTTCCCGACCGCGAAGGGCGACTACACCGCCGATATTGCCTTCACCGACCTGGCCGGCAACAGCCTGCCGTACTGGCTGGAGCGGGTGGTCGGCACCACGCCGAACCGTACCGCGTTCTACTGGGTGAACCTGGGCGGCCAGAACCTGGACAGCGGCAATGCGCAGTTCTCCGTGGTGTACAACACCGTGACGCCGGTGGCGAGCAGTGGTGCGGCGGCGTTCCCGCTGCTGTTCGATGACTTCGATCTGGCTAACGGGGCGGTGCCCGACTCCAAGTGGCTGCGTTACAACGATTCCGGCGGCTTCGTCACCTGCAATGGGGCCTCGGTAGTGGCCGTACAAGGCCGTTCGGCTTTTGTGGAACTGCGTTCGTCCGCCTCGTTTAATTCCGGCGTGGAGGTCATTGCGAGGTACAACAACATCGCCACTTCTGGCGGCAATGGAGCCGGCAACACCGACCGGGCCTTGGGTTTTGTTACCGGCACGCAGGCAAGCCCCTCCTTCGAGTTGGTGCTGGACTCGCCGCAGCCACGCCTGACTCAGTCCCGTTTGGCGATCAATAATGAGGCAGACAGTGCCACCACCGGCGACTTCTCCCCGAAGAAGGCCAGCGGTCGGGTGCAGTTGGGTTGGGGAGCCGACGGCAATGCGCAACTCATCATTGACGACGTACTGCTGAAGACCCGGACTGGAGTGTCTGCGTCGTCAGCGCAACTGCTCATGGCCCGCACTTGGGAAAGCAACCAAAGCAGCACCATCGACTACGTGATGGTGCGCAAGTATGTCGCCAACGCACCGGCCCTGATCATCGGCTATGAGGAACTCGCCCCATGACGCTCGCCCTTTCGACCACGGTGATCGCCAACCGCCTGAAGGCACTGACCACCGCCATCGACGGCGGTGGCGCGGCGGGCGTGCTGAACATCTATAGCGGCACCCGGCCGGACACCGGCGCGGCGGTAACCACGCAGGTCAAGCTCGCGGCGCTGCCGTTCGCCTACCCGTCGGCCGGCACGATCTCGGGCATGACGCTGCCGATCTTGGTCGGGGCGTCGCAGCTGGCGCTGAAGACGGGTAACGCTACCTGGGGCCGGATCGTCGCCAGTGACGGAACATTCGTCGCTGATATGGACGTAGGCGCTGAAGTAGTGTTGACCTCAAACGGGCAGCCTACCACCCAACTCTATGAGGGCGGCGATGTGTCAATGTCGGTCGGATCGCTGGTTGAGGCGTGAGCAACGATCTGAATTTTCATAAGGCTTACACCCCGCCTGCGGGCGGGCATGTAGACCTTAATTTCTCTCTGAACCCCGACGGCGTTCCGACGATCATCGCGGTTCAACTAACCACGCACGCGCCGACGCTGCAGATTGCCGTCACGGCAGAGAAGGCCAAGCCGGTCGAAGCTGCCCTGACGATGACACTGCACACAACGCAGACGCTGCACGTTCAGGCCAACTACGACAACCGCGTGTTCCGCGGGCCGAGCCACGCCACGAACGCGGCCTACCAGGACGGGGCGCACCTCAAGCCTGGTAAGACACAGCGCTACGAGAACGCGATCAGCCTGAAGCCCGTGCGCGCCGAGCCGTGGCAGGACGGTCGCCGCCTGGAGGCAAGCAAACTGCAGGACTGGCAGCAGGCAGCCAGGCAGCGCGCCATCACGAAGCTGCCGTACCAGGCGGCCGCGCCGCTTGACCGCGCCCTGAAGTCGCCTTTTGAGTACGCGCCGCACATCAAGGTCAGCGCCGGAAACCGCTGGCAGGAGGCCGCGCCGCTGAAGCGGATGGAAGTCTCGCCGTTTGAGAACGGCCGACCGGTCAAGCCCGTGGTGAAGGAGCGCCATCAGGAGGCCAAATCGGTCTATCGCCGCATCAGTGGCTACTTCCAGCCGGGTCGGCGTGCCCCGCACACGACTAAGGTGCCTTGGCAGGAGGCTAAGCGCCCGGCCTATGGTCACGAGCAGATCGTGGTTCCGCCGTTCACTCCGCCGTTCGAGGGTGATACGGACCTGAACTTCGTTTGCCCGTGGCTGGATTACGCCGGCGACGACATCCGCCTGAATTTTGCCAAGTATCAATGTGACGAGGAAAAGCCGCCGGAGCCTGGCGAAACCGTCATCGTTCCCGTCAAGAGGGTCTATATCGTGTTGAACACTGTGATGCTGCGCCGCGTTGACGGCAATGTCGAACTCCCGACCTTTTCGCTCTCACTGAGCATCGACGCCGACTCCTGGACGTGGGGATTCAACGCGGCGCTGCCACCAGAAACACTGGGCGCTATCGAGCCCGGATCTGATGGCACGCCGGTTGAACTGGAGGCCGTCATCAACGGCACTGGCTACCGCGTGCTGGCCGAGCAAATCAGCCGTGATCGCACGTTCGGGCGCTCGGCCATCCGTGTGAGCGGCAAGGGTAAATCGGCCATCCTCGGCGCCCCGTACGCGCCTGTGCAGAACTTCAGCAACTCGACCGCGCGCACGGCGCAGCAACTGATGAACGATGCGCTCACCATCAATGGGGCAAGCATCGGCTGGACCGTCAACTGGGCGCTCACCGACTGGCTGGTACCGGCGGGCGCCTGGTCGCATCAGGGCACCTACATCACGGCGCTGAACCAGATTGCGGGCGCGGCCGGTGCCTATATCCAACCGCACCCGAGCCAGAAGGCGCTGACCGTGCTGGCGCGCTACCCGACGGCGCCGTGGAACTGGAGCTCGGTTACGCCGGACTTCGAACTCCCTGCCGACGTGACGACGCGCGAGTCGATCGAGTGGCTGGAGCGGCCCCGCTACAACCGCGTGTTCGTCAGCGGTGAGGGGCAGGGCGTGCTCGGCCAGGTGACCCGCGGCGGCACGGCTGGCGACATCCTCGCCCCGATGGTGACCGACGCGCTCATCACGCACGTCGATGCCGCGCGTCAGCACGGGCTGGCAGTCCTCGGCGACACCGGGCGCCAGGCGCATCTCGCGCTGCGGCTGCCGGTACTGGCCGAGACGGGCGTGATCACCCCGGGCAAGTTCGTGCGGTACGTCGATGGCGGCTTCACGCGCCTCGGCATCGTGCGCAGCACCAGCGTCGACGTGAGCATGCCCGAAGTGTTCCAGACGATCGGAGTGGAAACCCATGTCGCTACTGCGTAACCCCTACAAGGTACTGCTCGGGCTGCTGCCCGACCCGCCGCTCCAAGTCGGTACCGTCCTCTCCATCTCGAACGGGGTGGCGACCGTCCAACTGCCTGGCGGCGGTCTGTTGCAAGCCCGCGGCGCCACGTCGCAGGGCGCGACAGTGTTCGTGCGCGACGGCGTGATCGAGGGTGCCGCCCCCTCTCTCCCTGTTCAAGTGATCGACGTCTAAGCGCAATTCGTCCGCAGGCGACAGCGCGCCGCCCAGACTTACGGTGTCACCTGGACAACAACCGGAGGACACCATGTTCAGCGCAATCCTTTCCTTTCTCGGCGGCTCAGCCTTCCGGCTGATTTGGGAACAGATCAGTCAGATGTGGACCGCTCATCAAGAGCAGAAGCACGAACTGGAGCGCATGCGGCTGCAGGGCGAGCTAGACGCCGCAGCGCACGAGCGCAACCTGGCGTCGATCAAGCTGCAGGCCGATCTCGGCGTGAAGACGATCAACGTGCAGGCTGAAGCGGATCTCGCTCGCCTCGATGCGGCATCCTGGGGTCAGGCTGTCACCGCATCCATGAAGCCGTCCGGCATCTACATCGTCGACCTGTGGAACGGCATCATTCGCCCCCTGGCCGCCTCGATTGCCATCTACCTTTGGGTCGTCGCTCTGAACGCGCAGGGCTTCAAGATGGGCGAATGGGATCGTGAACTGGTCGGCGTGATCCTCGGCTTCTTCTTTGCCGTGCGCGTCATTGCGAACCGGGGTCGGGTATGAGTCTGCTGACCCGGTTCCTCTCGCTGTTCGAGCCGTCGGTCGTCGCAGCGCCCCCGCCCGGCATCCTGCCACCCCCGGTACCGGAACCCGTGCCGGCTCCGCGCGACTTCAACGCGGTTGCGATCGAGGTGGCGGCTGCGCTGGCCCGGCGCTTCGAGGGGCTATACCTGCGCCCCTACCTGTGCCCGGCAGGCGTACCGTCGATCGGGTATGGGGCGACCTACTACCCTAACGGGCGCCGGGTCACGCTGAGCGACGCACCGATCACCCGGGAGCAGGCCGAGGAAATGCTGCTGTGGATGGTGCGCACGGTCTACCTGCCGGCCGTGCTGAAGCTATGCCAGGGCATCGACACGCCCGAGCGCCTGGCCGCGATCATCGACTGGACGTTTAATCTCGGCGCGGGCAACCTGAAGGCCAGCACGCTGCGCAAGCGCGTGAACGCTGGTCGGTGGGCCGACGTGCCGGCTGAGATCCGGAAGTGGAACCGCGGTGGCGGGCGCGTGCTGCGCGGCTTGGTGCTGCGGCGCGAGGCAGAGGCTGTGCTGATCTAAAAGTGCCTTAAAGTGCACTCTGCGGAAAGGCGTATCATGAGTGCTCCGCGCACAACTTTGAAGAAGGATCGGCTATGGCAAGCGTCACTGTGCATGTGAAACTGAAGTATGAGGATCGCGTGAAGGAAATCGCAGCGATCGAAGCTGCGGAAGAAGGCACCGAACTGGTAATTAGGGCGGACGACGAACGGGTCGTTGCCCGCTTTTCACGAGGTCAGGTCGAGCACTGGTGGACGGAGCCGGGCGCTGAGTAGAGGTCTAAGACCTTGCCCCGGCCGCGCGCCGGGGTTTTGCTACGCTCGCCGTTCAAAGAACAAAAATGGGGTCAAACGTGCGAAAGATTGCGGGTTCGAGTGCGGTAGCCTTGCTGCTGGCCGCCAGCGCGTCGGCGCAGGTCAACCGCTGCGAGGTCGGTGGGCGCGTCGTATATCAAGACCAGCCGTGCGCCGGGAGAGGGGGCGCACTGGAAAAGCCGCAGCCCGTCGAGAAGGTGGACCCATCGTATGAAGGTCCGGGAAAGGCACTGTGCCTGGCCGATGCGCCGCGTCACTTCAAAGACCCCGACAGCCTGAAAATCGGCATCGTCTTCTACAGCGGCATCTTTCCCAGTCCGCAAGGGACGAGCCGGCGGTACACCTTGGCGATCAATGGCAAGAACAGCTACGGGGGCTACGCGGGCGAGAAGTTCTACCACTGCTACGTCAGTCTGGACGAGTCGCGGCTGCACTCGTTCGGGCAGTGACCAGCGCGCCCGAGTCGATCTTCACGCCGATCGCTCACGAACAAGCAACTGGTGGGCAAGGTGAAGCAGATGTCGACGCCGAGTGCGGACCGGATGTTAAAGGCGGAGCCGACGGGATTGCGCGGAGGGCTGGCAAACCAACTATCGAACGGGGGCGATGACTGATAGCCCTCAGTCCCACCCGACTAAACAACGCCGAGCCTTTGCCGCCAAAAGGCAATCACTAGGCGGGCCAATTCCAGCACATCAATCCTATCCGCATTGGTGAGGCCATTGTTTGGCTCCAGGAGGATGTGCACATCTTGCTCGACATATCCTGGCTCAAAGTAGCCATCGTCAACATAGCTCTCGTCCACAACACCCGAGACTAGGTTGTGGTGCTTTGCCGTCAACTCAAAGTGTTTGACTCCATCTGCGATGTGTCGGCATATCTTCAAGAGGGGGTGTTGATCGCGGCTATCCAACGCTCCCGCCCAGTCGGCGATGTGGTGTGCAGTGACGAAGAAATTGAAGGCAGCGTCCGCGCTTTGTGGGTTGTATTCGAGTGCCGCAAGGTCTCGCTCCGCCTTCGCGAACAAGTCCTGTGCTGTTCGGAGAGCAAGAAATCCGGTTTTCGATGGGGAGTAATGGGGAATGACTGGCTTGCTCATTAATTTTCCTTTCTGATTGGACTTCTCAGGGCTGGGGCGGCATCCATTAGCGTAGCAGGATAGGGCTGCATGAAGCTGCGCGCCCGCTCCGGATCCCGGCATGTCAGCCAGTCATCCCATTCCCCGCGCGGCACGATCACGACCGACCGCTTCTCCTTGCCTGGGGCGTGCATCCGGTTCATCAGCGGGTGCTTGTCCGCGTTCACCGTCAGCATGGTGAACGAGTAGGTTCCATCCGGCCAATCCCTCCACAAGCCGGCAATCCCAAACGCCGGCTCTCCCGGCAGCCAGATTTTGTACCGCGTGGACTTGGGCCCGGCCTCGTAGTTCGGCTCGTAGACGGCCGTGGCCGGTAACGGTAAGGTGCAGCCCATGGACGCGCACACCTCAAGGTACAACGTATGGACATCAGGGATGGATGGAGTTAGATCCCCCGACAGGCTCTTGCCGACCCACTACCGTCATTCGAAATGGCTCACTTTATGTGACAGCTTCAGTGCAGCAATCGGACGCTGGGAGCGATCCTTCAGCAGTGGCGGCGCATCCGTGCTCACGCGCGAAAACCGACGTGAGCATTGTCGTCCCGCTTGCCCTCCAAATAGATGCCATTGGCACGTCGCTGGAGGAAGTGATCGCACGCTGAATAGATGCCCCCCGGTGAGGGGCGGCCATCTATTCGAGCACCTGCGCAAAGCGCCAACGTTATTTCTTTACGGCAATAGGCGCGTCATCGCTTCCGGTCAGTTCGATCCACTTATCAGAGATGATCTTATTCTTCACAGTGGCGATGTTCGCAGCTGTATTTGGAGCCAAGCCCACGACCTTACGTTCGCCGGTACTCTTGAGCACAAACGTCTTTCGGTTGCCTGATTTGTCAACATTTGAATTGGTAATATTAATCCAGTGCCTGCGGTACCGGAGCCAGTCGATAGCCAGCAACCGCTTCTTAAGTTCTTCAAATGAAATGACCGGCTCTTTCTCTGGGTTTTCAGCTGCCGCCAAGGCCTCCGCAAACACAACCTCCTGAGATTTGAGCGCATTCTTAACAGTCATTGCGGCAAGGATGGGGGTAAGTTTGTCCGCTCGACTTTCAAAGTACGCAAATGCAATCGCTTTCAGTGCGAACGGCCACCCATGAACGTATAGGCGCCGGAATGTGTCCTGTTTGGGAGGTGTTGTGGCCGGCCATTGCGACGCGAAAACCTCATCGAGCAACTCAGTGAATTCACGGGCGAATGGTAACAAAGGTTCGACGTGGTAATGTTTCAGTTGCTCGGGCTTGAACCGATTGTTGGTAAGTGCCCCGAGGAGCATTTGCTCCATCGTGCTCAGGTCTACGATATTCGTGGTTGCCGTTTCCGATGTGCCGGTCGTTCGCCCATCCGCGATGCGGTTTTCGAAAACTGTATCCTTCGTCGCACGCAGTCGCAGGTCGCTAATCGGCTCAGCAGTATTCAAGCCAATTACGAGATTTCGATTTTTCTTGGATCCACGCCCATTCCGATCTGCAAAACTTTGCCCGGCCTTGCGCGCATCGACATTCAATTCGATTTCAAGTGTCAGGGACAGTCGATCGAGTGCACTCTTTTCGATCGCATCTGCTGTGTTTGCCACCGCAAACAGTGCCGCAGTTTGTGTTTGCCCGTCAGATTGCATTACGGGCGACTTGGGAAGGTACAGCGTACCGTACATTGCATTCGGATCTTCTTCATCAAAGGCAACGAAAACCGTTTTTGAAAATACCGCCTTCGATTGCCAACCGCTGATTATCGGCAAAAAGATTGGGCGAACCCCACTAATACCTTCGAGGATATATGTTTTAAACATCTCCTTGTTGGCAGCCTTTTGCCCTTTAAAATCGCTCTGGGTGAGCTTGTGGGCTTCCAGCATTTCAAGCGCATAGTAATTTTCTTTAGGCGGCTCTGCTGGATCGTATTTGACAATTTCGGTGAACAACTTCAGCGACGGATGGATCATTACGGTAATCCTCTGCTTCTCCGCTACTTCGGTCGCGACATAACCCTTGCGGCAGAGCGTGGCTCGGACGACAGTGTAGTCGCCATGTTGATGTTGGAACTCGTACTTATTATCATAATAGGCTTTATTCGCGTCCTTATCTGTTTGAGCACGGACGATTTTAAGGCCTTGATAATCAGGATCCGCGAAAATTTCATCGTTTTCGATGATGCTCGACTTGACTTGTGGGATATTGAGCATATTTAAGACTCCACGAAATTTATTTCAGACTTGGTATTTCAAGCACTGCCGGGTTGGTCAACAGAGATGGGACGTGTCCTGCGTTCCTTATCGCCCCCGGTAAACGGACCATCTCAATTCCAAGGTTATTCACCTCAATTGCCATTCGAATTTCATCCGGGAACTCGAACGCCGCGATAACTGAGCGCACCGTTCTATTGAAATTGAACTCAACTTTGGCGTGAGCCGTATACGCCATTATTTGTCCAATCGAACTGTAATCGGCTTCAATTTTGAATTCCCATTCGAAGATAACGTCGTGCTGATCCACAGTACGCAGATCTGCTCTTATCCTGCTCGTCTTATACGTTACTTCCCGTTGGGAAACCAAATGTCCTGGTTTATAGCGCTTCAGGTTTGCTGCGTAAAAATCCCGAATGTGGCATTCGAAGGCAAAGCCTTCCCTCGCATCTAGGTCGTTCATTTTTCTTCTTCGTTGTTCGAGTGAATGCAGTCTACGGAACTCCACATGAGATTGCAAGCGGAATCTTCGAGATTTCATTTTCCATCTCGAAAGCGACCGCGGTGTGCACGTGCCAGGTTGCGCCGGTTGGAAGACTTTTGTCCGCTGCCGCGGCGTAACAGCCATCGGCGTGTGGGCGGGGGGCTATGCCGGCGAGTGTCGGAAACTGGCCGGTCTCGGCCGGCTTGGGCCTGCGCGCCGAGCGGGGATCTTGTTCAAGGCATTGTCCGCGCTCACAGTCGGCACGGTCGAGTTGCTCGCGCCGATTGTCCAAGCGTGCTACAGGCTGGCCGTGGCGAACGCCGCCCGCGAAGTCAGCGCCAGCGCGCGAAGGACCTTGAGGTATGGACGCCATCATGGAATCCCCCTGCAAAAACCGATGGCGCTATGGACAGCGTCATTTCAGATCAAGGCCGCGCCAGCACTGCGAATTTTGGATGTCCATGCCATGGCAACTCGCCGGTAGGCCGGCACCAGGCAGAGCTGGCCATTCTTCCACGGCCCGCTGAAGCTGCGCTTCTCGCCAACTGTCTCCGAGCGGGCGTTCATGGTCGCGAAGGGGCGAACGTTCTCAGGCCAGCGGTCGCGGGGGATCATGCCGAAGGCGGCCAGGACGCTGTCGCGCCGGCCATCACCATCGGCGCGCACGATCGGCGTGGCATAGTCCGGCCAGGTCTCTGGCTTCCACTCGGCTGCCGGCGGCTCGACGCCGAAGATGTCCCGCAGGACCAGGCGCTGCACTGGGGCGTAGTTCGTGCACATGGTGCCTCCTGTCTTGGCAAAGTCTACAGTCCCTTCGGGGGGAAGGGCGCAGGAGCGCACCCCATGAGCCGCGACCTTACGGCTCCCGGTGAAACTTGGCCGCCAGGACAGCGCCGGGCCGCTTGATCTTGAGCCAATTCGACGACCGTCCCGCGGCGTACTCACTGACGGCGCGCTTGGCCACCACGCCCTCCAGACGTAAATCCAGCGCGCACTGATAGAGCCAAGCCCCATCCTCCTCGCTCTGCACAAACAGGACGCCATCTGGCTGTCCGCTCAATAGCTGGGCCAGCCGCCGCTTGCGCGCCTCGATAGGCTCGCCTCGGATGTCCTTCCCGCGATAGACCAGCAGATCGAAGACGCAGTAGACCACCGGATCCGCGCCGGGATACCAGCCGCGGCGCCGCGCGCGGGTGTGCAGACGATTGAAGTCAAATCGCCCGATGTCATCCAGCACGCAAACCTCGCCATCGAGGATGTGGGCGCCCAACGGTAGCGCGGACAAGGCTGAGACCACTTCCGGGAACCAGGTCGTCGCATCGGCACCGTTGCGCGTCTTCAGCGCCCGGGGCGAGGTGCCCGCCAGCATTCGATAGCCGTCATATTTGATCTCGTAGTGCCAGCTCCCGAGGGTCGGCAGGAGTTTGCGGTCCTCGGCCAGCATCGGCTCGACATCGCGCAAGGATAGAGGGGCATCACCCATCGCCAGGCTCCTTCTGCCGTCGAGTGTATTCGCTCACCCGGCGCGGCCCAAAGAACTCCAGATCCCAGGCCTGACGCTCCTTTATGCACGGCTCGCCCTCGATCTCACGTCGAAAGATGTCAAGAATGAACTGAGTCGTGGGTGCGTTCGCGCCCGTCATCGCCTCTTGCAACTGGTTGGCGCGGAGCAGCAGGAGGCGCAGCCGGTGGATCTCCCACAGCAAATCGCGCACTTCCGGGCACGGCCTTCGGAAGAAGAAGGCCCGCAGCTGGGCGGCTGTCAGCTTGGGGATCTGGTACCGACCGTCAGGGCCGACAGGGAAGTCTGGCATGGACGGATACTGTATAAATATACAGTATCGTAACCCAGCAAGCTCCACCGCGCGCCAGAAATTGAGGTGGCGCATGGCGCTCGCGCGGGGTACAATTTTTCCCACGGCACCCCTCAGACCCGCATGACTGCTTGTGAAAAATCTAGCTCTCGTGGGAAAAAATGAGGGAAAAGGTTTTGATTTTAAAGGGAAAAATGGCGATTGATGCCGGGATTGTGATTCCTGTCGTCGTGGGTTCGAGTCCCATCAGCCACCCCAAGTATTCATTAGGTTCCAAGGTTAAGGCCCACTGACTTAGCCGGATTTTTGGAAGATGATCTTCCAATTTTTGGAACTTGATTTTTGAAGGCCCACCCGCTGCGGTGGGCTTTTTCGTTTCCGGCGAACCTGTCAGGCCGTAGGGCGCACCTTGCGAACGCGCCGCCGGTCGTAGACCTTGGCCACCATCTTTCCGTCCGCGTGACCGGTGGCGTCCGTGATGCGGTCGTCGCCTTCCTCCATCCGGTCAGTAACGGCACTGGGCCTCATGTCGGCCAGTGTGAACGGGCTGAACTCAATTTCGCGCTCAGTGGCAACTGCCTGGCAGTAGCCCATCAGCCGCTTCCAGATCGTGTTCCAGCCGCTGCGGCTGTACACCTGTTCCGACGTATTGCCGAACACATAGACGCTCGCCGTGCGCTGCAGGGCCAGAGCCTCGTTCACGGCGCTCCGCAGAGCGGGCGACCAGCGGACGAGCTTCGTGCGCTGGATCTGGCCGCCCTTTCGCTTGCCAACGGGAACCACGAGACCCTCTTCGGTCGAGGACTGCCTAACAAGGGTGCGCATCTCTTCCGGTCGGCTGACAGTCAGGTAGGCCACGTGCACGCAGAGCGCGAGTACCAGGTAGCTGCCGCCGCGGGCCCGGCCAATCTCTAGCGCGAGAGCGATCTCATGAGGCTGGACATACTTTTGCCGTGGCCGAGTTGGGTTGTACTTGATGCCGCGGCAGGGGTTGATCTGCAGCTCACCCAAGCGGCGCCCGTACTCGAGCACAGCAGACAGCAGGGCGATCTCTTTGTTGGCCTTGGCCGGAGCACCGAGCTCGGCTCGCCGATCCAGATACCGGTAGATGTGGTGGGGCTTGATCGACGCAGGCTTGACCTTGCCGAACACCTTGATCAGGTTTTTGGCCTCAACGCGATTTTCGGTCAGCGTGATGTCCGCCTTTCGCATTTCGCTGTCAGCGGGCAGACGGGTTTGCCATTTGAAGTACTCGTTGATCAGGGCTTCGGTGGTTCCCGCCAGCACGAAGTTGCCGTTCAGTTCATCGGCGCGCCGGCGCGCTTCCTGGTCGATCTCGGCAACAGCATCGGGGTTGTTGCGCTGAGCGGCCAGGCGGAATGCCCACGTTCCGTTCGGAAGCTTGTACCCGTAGCTGACCTTGAATTTCCCCTCGCGCCGGTACAAGCGAAACGGCAGGCCATCAGGAGTCTTGCGGCGGGAAATCATGCGAGCAGTGCTTCAAAGTTTGGTTCGTCTTCGGCGCCATCGTTGGCGCTCTGGTTGGCGGCCCCGGTCATGCGGGCCGCGTGGTATGCGCGGCTCACCTGAGGCACCCCGGCAATATTCACTGCGAAGGGCCAGCCGTGCTTCTTGAGCCAGCGCTTCATGCAGCTGTGGCTGGTCGGCTGGCAGCCGACCAGCTCCGCGAGCTCTGTCATCGTGAGATAGGTGCCGACGCCGAGGCCGTTCATTTCGTCACCCCGCGCCAGACATAGTCGCCCAGGTCCTCCCGCATGGCCGGCTCGTCGTCGGCGCACGGGCATTCATAGCCAGACAGGCTATCGGCCACCGGCCGCCAGAAATTGCGCACCAGACCGTGAGGCACGTGATTGTCTTCCTTGGCGTCGATCAGGTCGAATTGCGCCAAGCACCATAGGGCCTCGGCACTGGTAGTGCGTCGCGACCCGCCGCGGCCATCGTTCTTGCTGATGCTCAGGTGGTATTCGGGGCCGAGCACAGGCTGACCGGGATCCTGCGCCCACCTCGACCGCGCTGAACGTGGCAATGCCGGATTCAGGGTGCCCCCAGGCCTCGCAGGCGAAGCCCATCGCAGCGGCGCGCATGATAGCTTCGATTTCCTGTCCCGTCTCGCGAATCCAGCCAGGGCCGGCGGGGCGCTTGGGCTTGATGATGGAATCGATCATGCTACGATCCTCCGAAACAGGGGGCTACCATGGGCATTGAGAGCTACAAGGACTACACAGTTCGTGGCTTTGCGAAGCAATTGTCGGATGGTTCGTTCGAAGCCTTTGGCACCGTGCAACAGGACCATCTCGTTCTGGAGGCGTCTGAGCCTCTGGGCTACTACGCAACGTTCGACTTTGCCGTCGCGGCAGGCATCGCATGGGCGAAAGCGTGGGTCGATGATCAACGCTGAACCCTCCAAAACTCCACCACCCACACCCATGGGTTGGCATCCCAGGCGCCGGCGCCGTTGATGCTGTCCCACAGCTTCTCGTAGGCATCGCGCCCCATGCGCTCGGCGTGCCTCGGATGGCACGGCTGCAGCGTCACGCCTTCTGCAAGCGCGTCTTCCTCGCTGCAGTCGTTCAGCCGCTCGCCGCGCACGCCGGTGATCTCCAGCTCGATGCGGCAGGCCCAGCGCGGCATGTGGATGCTCGGCCGCCAGCGGAATGGGACATGCACGCCGCTCTCTGGGCTGTAGATCCCGCGCACGCCGTCGCGCACTTCAATGTCGTGGCGGCGGTCATCATCGGCGGCATACCAGACGCGGTCATGCGGATAGTGGTTGGCGAAGTCCGTGCTCCACGTCTCGCGCACCCACAGGCGGTCGCCGGAAAGGCCGTAGGGGCAACGATAGGTGTCGTGGACGAACACATCACCCGCGCCATCGGGGACGTATCGCGTGTGAGCGAGATGGGATTCCTTTACCACCCGGCGTGTCTGCGTCTTCCGGCCGTCCAGGATGGCGCGCACCATGGCGCCGCTGAAGAGGATGGGGCGTTCTTTCATTGGATCACGCTCAAGGTTTCCGGCAGGCCGCCGATATGGCGCCCATGACCAAGTTTTTTGATAAGAAGCTCGAAGTCGAGCTCGGTACCGGCGCCGCCGTCCAGGTCGCCGCGCTGGCAAATGACCTGCGCACCTTCATGGATACCGCCAATGCCATCCGCATCGCCCAAGGCAAGCCCACGCTCGAGCAGGAGATGGCCGAGTACGACGCCTGGGTAGAGGAAGAGATCCGATCTGGTCGCGCTAAGCCCGAAGACTTCGAGTGGGAGCCGCCGCTGGCCGCAATGGCCTGGCGGACAGTTCGCACGTCATGCCCATCGAGACCTTGAGGCGCCCCTTCTGCAAGCGCACGATGCGGTACCCGCCTTCACCGCGGTCGACCAGCTTGAAACCTACTGCGATAAGCGCGCGGTAGGCGTCGGCAGTCGATTTCACGATGGCATGCGGCATGAAATGGAGGCCTCCGCGCAGAGGTCGGCATCGATCTCGGCGCCCGAAATGGTGTAGCCGGCCGCCTTAATGGCGGCGTGCTTTACCTCGAGCAGCGCCAGTTGCGCGTCGATCTTCTTTAGCTCACGCAGTCGCGCCGCGTGACGAAGTTCCTCGAACTTCAGCGCCTGCTGGCGCAGGGGGAGCTTCCAGATGTCCAGGGGGGCGATACGGCGAGTCATGCCACACCTCGCGCAAGCAGCACGTCGCGGGCCACCTCCCTGCTGACAGCCAGCAGGGAGGCTTCACGGGTTGCGCAGATCATGGGCTTCTCCGCGGCGTCCGCCAGGAGGTGCTTGACGTTGGCGCCGATCAGCACCTGGCCGATCGCGTCGAGCATGTCTGTCAGCAAGGAGCCGACGCGGACTGCATAGGCGGCATCGGACTCGCCGGCGCCGCGGCGGGTGTTCCGCACGATGAAGAGCTTGCTGAGGTGGCGGATGGCGTCGTCGCCTTCGCAGAAGGATTCGACCTGGCCGTGCGCGAGCTGGGCGGCGATGTCTGCCCGGGCCTGTTGGTGGTCCATGGCGGGGCTCCTCAGTGCACAGAAATGTCAGTGCAGCCGTCGATCTCAGCGCGGACGGCGAAGGAGACGGCGTCGGTCAGCTTTTCGAAGCGCGTGACGCAGCGGCAGCCGAGCAGCGTATAGACGACGGGGTAGGCGGGCAGGGCGGTATCCATGGCCGGCTCCTTACTGAGCCACCGCCAGAGCGGCGGTGAGGGCAACGTCAAAGGCAAGGTGGTGCGTGGGCTTGTGGCGCGGCGCCAAATAGCCCGAGCGTTCTGCGAAGGGAGGAAGGCCACATGAGCATACTGGATTCGCGTCTCTGGCTTGCCGCCATCATGGCGCTTGCGCTCGCTTTCGGCGGCGGCCGGCTCGTCCAGTCCAGAGCAGACGCCAAGCATTACGAAGCCGCGCGTACGAAGGCCGCATTGTCCGCGGCGCTTGACCAGATCAAGGCCGCCGATCTCGCGCGCGCCGAAGAGCAACGCCGCACCGCGGCGCAGACGGAGATTGCCAATGCTGCAACGAAGGAAGCTGAATCTGCGCGGGCCGATGCTCGCGACGCTGATGCTGCTGCTGAGCGGCTGCGCATACGAGTTGCCCAGCTCATCGCGGCCGCCCGCGCCGGCAATACCGCCGCTGCCGGCACAGGCTCGGCAGCCGGCGATCCCCTCGATGTGCTTGCCAACATGTTCAGCCGGCTTGACCGCCGAGCGGGAGAACTTGCTGGGTACGCGGACTCAGCCCGTATCGCCGGCCAAGCCTGCGAGCGGTCATACGACGCCCTGACGGGTGGGGCGAAGCCAGGAGAGGGATCCCAGCAACTCCGGCAGGCTCGACCGTTCGGATGACCCCTTTTAGCCGATATCGCGACGTCGAGCCGTGAATTAAGGTGTCTCCCAAGGCTCTTCGTCCGGCCCGCCAGGGGCTGGCCTGGAGCCTGTAAAATCAGGGAGGGGTCGATGGAGCTGAGCAACGAGGCAGTCCCCGCCGGGCAGGAGGTGGAAAATGCGGCAGGCTCGTCTGGGTTGCCGGGCGACAAGGCATTGCTTTGGCGCCGGGCACTCTGTGTCCTGTTCTTCTTCTCGGGATTCCCGGCGCTGATCTACCAGCTGGTGTGGCAGCGCTCGTTGTTTCGCATCTTCGGTGTCAACATCGAATCGGTCACGATCGTCGTCACGGCGTTTATGCTGGGGCTCGGCCTTGGCAGTCTTGCCGGAGGGATGCTCTCCAGGCGCCGAGGTCTGCCGTTGCTGCCGCTGCTGGCTGCTATTGAGCTGCTGACCGGCGCTTTCGGCCTGGTATCGCTAGGCATTTTCGATCGGGTCGGCACACTCGCGCTCGGCCTGCCACTGGGCGTGACGGCGGCCGTCACGCTGATGCTGGTGTTGGTGCCGACGCTGCTGATGGGCGCGACGCTGCCGGTGCTGGTCGGCCACCTGACCCGCCGGTTTGGCAACGTGGGCAGTTCCGTTGGGTTGCTTTACTACGTCAATACGCTGGGCGCCAGCGCAGCGTGCATCGTCTGCGCTGTGCTGCTGTTCCCGTTTCTTGGCATGCAGGCCTCTGTTTATGTGGCGGTGGCGATCAATGCAACCGTAGCGGCAGGGGCTTTGCTGGCCCACTGGCGTATGGACGCGCATGCCGAAGCGGACCCGGTCCGGGCGCAGCGGACTGGGACGAATGCACCGACGCTCCGCTTTGCCGTGGTTCTAGCACTCGCCAGTGCTGGCGGGGCGGTTTCTCTCTCCTACGAGATCTTCTTCTTCCGGACGGTCTCCTATGCGTCCGGCGGGAACGCCTCGGTCTTCGCCATCACGCTGGGCGTGTTCCTGGCAGGTATAGCGTCCGGCTCGCGTCTGGCGGGTGAGTGGTGCCGTGACGCTGCCGGGCACGGGATGCGCCGGCTGGCCGGTGCCTTGCTGGTCGCGAACGTCTCCGGCTTGCTGTTCCTGCCCATCGTGGCCCATGGGGACATGTCAGTCAAGATGATGCTTGGCATCGTGCTTGCACTGGTGTTCTTCATTGCGTGCAGCTGGGGTGCGCTCTTGCCTTGCCTTGCCCACTGGGGCGTTGCAGCCGATCATCAGGCCGGGATGCATACCGCACAGATCTACCTTGCGAACATCCTGGGCTCGGCCACGGGCAGCATTCTCACTGGCTTCGTCCTGATGGACCACCTTAGCCTCGTCGGGACCGCCGTCGTACTGGTGTGCGCAGGCCTTGCGTGTTCCCTGGCGCTTGACGCATGGCTGCCGATACCAGCCAGGTCCAGGCGGTGGCATCTCGCGACCACTTGCGTGTTGGCGGCGCTGGCTGTTGCGGGGCTGCCGGCATTGAGCCAAGGGGCGCTGGAGGCTTTGCTTTGGAAGGATTCAGCCGGCACCAAGAAGCCGTTCGCGCATGTGGTCGAGAACCGCAGCGGCATCATCACGGTGGATAGTGACGGCGTCGTTTACGGCGGCGGAATGTATGATGGCCGCTTCAACGTCGAGCTGCAGCACGACACCAACGGAATCATCCGACCCTACGCGCTGAATCTTTTCAGGAGCCATCCACGCGACGTACTGATGATCGGCCTTTCGTCCGGCTCGTGGGCGCAGGTGATCGCCAACAATCCAGAGGTGCGCTCGCTGACCATCGTCGAGATCAATCCCGGTTACATGAAGCTGGTGGCAAGGATGCCGGACGAGGCGTCGCTGTTGAGCAACCCGAAGGTGAGGATTTTTGCCGATGATGGGCGTCGCTGGCTGCGCATGCATCGCGACCAGCGTTTCGACGCGATCGTGTCGAATACGACCTTTCACTTTCGTGCCAATGCTTCCAATTTGCTGTCCACGGAATTCCTGAACCTCATTGACGACCATCTGAAGCCTGACGGCGTCTTCTATTTCAACACGACGGATTCGGCACGTGTACAGCGCGAGGCCTGCCAGGCATTTCCGTATGGAGCCCGGTTCATGAATCACATCGTGGTGTCGCGCGCGCCGCTCTCATGGGATTTCGAGCACTGGCGCAGGACGCTGGCGGCCTATCGGATCGACGGTCGCCAGATGCTCGATCCTAGTTCAGGGCAGGACCGTGCTATTGCGGACAGCATTCAGAACGAGTGGAGCGCGGCGCAGCATGGCGATGGCCCTTCCGAGAAGGGCATGGTCGAAGCGTGTCAGGCTATTCTGGCCCGCACCCCCGGCCTGGTGCCGATCACCGATGACAATATGGGGAGCGAATGGCGAGTGTTGTTGGGACTCAGTTGATCGGTGTTAGGCCGAAGGTGCCCAGGATGCTATTGCGCCGCCCATTCGGGTCCACTCGCACGATCGGCGCGGCATAGTCCTGCCAGGTCTCGGCCTTCCACTCTGCTGCCGGCGGCTCGACGCCGAATATATCCCGCAGCACCTGGCGATAGATGGGAGCGTAGTTCGTGCACATGGCTACTCCTTCTCTTTTGTCCGTCGAGTGTATTCGCTGACGCGCGGCGGACCAAAGAACTCCCGCTCCCAGGCCTCGCGCTCGGCCACGCATGGCCCCCCGGCCAGCTCGCGCCGGAAGATCTCGAGATCAGCTGAGTGGAGTTGGCGCAGCCCCCGGACATTGCCTGTTGGAGCTGGTTGGCCCGCAGCAGCAGCAGCTGCAGCCGGTGGATTTCCCATAGCAGCTCCCGCACCTCCGGGCAGGGGTTCCGCTCATAGATGGCGCGCAGCTGGGCCGCGGTGTGCTTGGGATATTCGTAACGGCCGTCTGGGCCAATGGGGAAGTTGGGCATACCAGTACTGTATGGATATACAGGCTGTACGACCACTGTATTTTAGGGAGCCCCGAAATTTTAATTAGGGAAGCCGTTAGGGAATGAAAAAAGCGGCTTAGACGTCACCGTCTAAGCCGCTGTTTCAATTGGGTTTTTCTGGTCGGGGCGACATGATTCGAACATGCGACCCTCTGATCCCAAAGCAGATGCGCTACCACGCGGCTGGAGTTGTCGCCGAAGCTTGGGAGCGCCACCCTATCTTTATCCGCACCAGAGCCAGGCATATGGCCAAGGGCGGTCCGAGTAGACAAACGTGGCGCCCGCAAATCCATCCTGCGGCCGCTGGGCTAATAGAAGCATCATGATGCGACCGTTCGCCATGCAATATCTGGCGTTTAAGGTTTCAGCCGCTCGGACGCCCGGGGAGGAGTGGGTCTCATGGCGCTGATAGTCTTCGGCAGGGTGCGTGCAAAGGGGGCAAGTTTCACGGCCGGCCGCCCGCCCTGCAGCCCAGCAGCCAGCCGCCATCCAAGCCCCGGACTTGCCGTCGTGCCTTTCCAGCAATCGGACAATTCTGAGTTGATGCGCCTTTCGGGGAATCGGCTCGTAGGACATAGGACATGGTTGCTGTCGGGATTGAACGGGTTGTCCATCGGTCAAAAGGCCTACTTCTCCAGATCACTTTTGTATTCCAATACGGCCCGCTACCATCATCGCAACACGACTAGGTGTTCGCGTGCGCTACGAATCAGATAACGTGGCGGCAAAATCCTTCTTCGAGGGGACTCGCAGATTGATTTGCTTCTGGCCAGGGAACCAGCTCGCGATGTCGTGAACTTCAGCACTGAAAATTGCTGCGCAGTGCGGGCGACCTGAAGAAAGACAAAATTGACCAGAATACAAGGGGGAGGGAATGAGCGAAATCGAAGTCGCCCAATATCCGACCACCCTGAATGTCCCTATCGCCGCCCGCGTTCCGCTTTCGGCGTCCGCGTGCCTTAATATCGCCGCCTGGGCGACCCTCACCGTCGTCGCCGCGGTCGATTACGTCTGGATGCAACGAGCCGGATTCGCGGTGGCAACCGGGGCGATTGCGCAGCAAATATCAGGTTTGCTGATAATGGCCGTCTCAGTGCTTATTCTTCGTGGCATCTCTCGCTCATCGCGTTATTCGCAACTCGCGCTGCGCTTCCATTTTCGCGAAGGTTGCGCGCTCGTAGACGCGCTGGCAGTAATGATGCTGTTCACATTTGCAGCTCTCATCCTGCAAAACCTCTGCGTTTCTCTCGCCCCGCCGGTGATAGACAAAGAACTGATCGCGCTAGATGCGATGGTCGGATTCCACTGGCCAGATCTGTACACGTGGCAGACAAAGCATCATTTCGCCAGCGTCGCGCTCAGCAAAGTCTATCTGTCGTACACCTATCAGGTTGTGTTTACAATTATCGTGCTCGGGATCACGAAGCGTACCGATGACCTGGCCGACTTTGTGTTGTTGTTCATGGCGGCTGCTGTTACCGTCATCTTGATTTCTGCGCCGTTCCCGGCATCCAACCCGATGATCCACTTCGGTTTCTCTGAGCCGGAATCGCCGTGGTCGCAGTTCTACGCTCTGCGCGAAGGCGAGATGACCGTTTTCGATCTGGACAGGGGGCAGGGGCTTATATCGATGCCTTCCCTCCACGCTGCTGATGCTGTATTGTTCGCATATGCAGTGCGGCACGTCCGATGGGTCTTTCCGGCTTCCGCGGCGCTGAATATCGTAATGATCTACTCGGCGATTCCGTTTGGCGCCCATTACCTTGTCGATATTTTTGCGGGAATCATGCTCGCAGGGCTTCTGATCGTTCTATTGCGCCGCTGGCGGGGATACGTGTCACAGCAATCCGAACAAGGGCGTCCCAATGACAAAATACTGGCGTCGAACATTTCGCGCTAGTTGCGCGCGATTTTCGCTGTCTGGCATCAGGGATGAAGCCCCCGACCATGCCGCAACTTCCACTGCTCCGCACAACTCATGAGCCTGTGCTCCGCCCCGGCTCAGCGAGGGAAGCCTCCCTCGGCAGAGTGCCGGCCGGCAGCAGTCCGAGGAAGCCTTCGAAAAACGCCGTTCTTCGCCAAAATTCGGAGTGGACTCGTAATGAAAACCCGCTTAGCTTCAAAAGCTTAGGTGGCACCAGTTCCGATCGGGCACGAATTGGTTCCCGCTTGTGTATTCGCTGACCCGCGGCGGGCCAAAAAACTCCCGCTCCCAGGCCTCGCGCTCGGCCACGCACGGCTCGCCGGCCAGCTCGCGGCGGAAGATCTCGAGGATCAGCTGTGTGGAGTTGGCGCACCTCCGGACATCGCCTGCTGGAGTTGGTTGGCGCGCCGCAACCGGTGGATTTCCCACAGCAAAAGCGGCTTAGACATCACCGTCTAAGCGGCTGTTTCAATTGGGTTTTTCTGGTCGGGGCGACATGATTCATGATTCGAACATGCGACCCTCTGATCCCAAATCAGATGGGCTACTAGGCAGGCTCTCCCGATCCCCGGACTCGACAGGTACGGCACGGGCATGGATACGCCCCTCGGTTTGGTGGGAATACTCGACCTCGAAGCCTTGATTTAGATGGGTTTGACGACGTCGAGTATTCCCATCAACTACCCGGAAAGCCGCGCCGTTATTGGCTTGAGATTGTGATTCCTGTCGTCGTGGGTTCGAGTCCCATCAGCCACCCCAAAATTCCTTTGCAAAACAGCCGCTTACCAAAGCGGCTGTTTTGCTTTCCGGGCTCTTGTTACGACTTTCGGAAGATGAGATTCCAGTTTTGGAAGATCATCAATGGGTCGCCTCCACTTTCCGCTCTCTCCGGCGGTCGCAATTTTCTTGGCCACCATGCGGCCATCCGCGTGGCCTCTGGCGTCCACGATTCGTTCGTCGCCTCGATTTCGTGCTGCTGCTTCGTTCATGCTGTGTATGGCTGCGGCCGGACTTTGGCCGCGATGTAGAGCGGGTGTTTCGGGCTGCCGTCCAGATTCAGCCCAAGGTGATAGAGCAGGTTGCCGCGCCCGCACATCCGGATGATCCGCAGCACCTCTGCCGCGCGCGCCGGCGCGGCCTTGTGTGCGCCCCATGCGCAGATGACTAGCGAGCAGCGGTCGATTGCGTCCATGATTGAGCCGTTGTTGCGGTCAGTTCGGTCGCCGAGTGGCGCCGGGTGCGTCAACAAGCCATCCGGATCAGTCGAACGCAGCGGGAACAGGTTCACCACTTCCAGCCGCCCGTACTTTCCCGCCAGCGCTCGCCTCAGGCACCGCGTGATCGTCGTTGACCCGGTTGTCGGCGGTCGACGGGTTGAGCATGATGAAGCCCAGTGCTGGCCGGCTGGCATCCCACTCGCGCCAGAGGCGATAGCGGTAGTGCTCGCAGTCCGAGAGGATGCAGCCGGCCTCGCCGTCGAAGGTCCGGGTGGTCAGGTGCTTCATGCTAGGATTTGCCGTCTCGATCGGAGGTCGTCATGACAATCGAAAGCTACCAGGGCTACACCGTCCGCGGCTTTGCAAAGCAGCTTGGCGACGGATCCTTCGAGGCTGCCGGTGCAGTTGAAAAGGATGGGCGCCTCGTGGAAGGCTCGGATCCCTTGGGATACTACCCCTCGTTCGAGCGTGCTGCGGCAGCCGGGATCGCTTGGGCGAGAGCGTGGGTAGATGATCACGGCTGAGCCCTCCGAAACTCCACCACCCACACCCAGGGATTCGCCTCCCACGCGCCGGCGCCGTTGATCTGGTCCGGCGAAGAGTATGGGGAGGGCGTTCTTTCGTCATGCTAGGATTCCTCGGAAACGATGGGAGGGCGCCATGTCGAGCCATGCCTGGGTCGAAGAAGGGGAGTACTACTGCCACTGCACGGTCTGGAAGTCGAAATCTGGGGCTTGGGAGGCATCGGTATTGTTCGAGCGAAGAATCGATCACGCAAACGAGTTTGTCCCAGGCTTGCGACACAAGATCAAAGCCACGTTCAATAGCGAGGTAGAGGCAATGACCGAAGCAGTTGCTTACGCAAAGGCTTGCGTCGAGAACACCAAGACCGGCTTGTAGCCTCATGCGGCTACTCCAAATCGTTTCGATTCCTTCGCCGACCAGCTCGCCATCGCAGATCTTCCAAGGGAGGCGTTCGAGGTGGAGGCCGACGACGGCGCGTTCGGCCGCCGCGTTCGGGTGCACGAGTACCGGCAGCGCGATGGCGAGGACCTGGGCAGGGCAGCGCGTGAGTTCACCACGGGGGCGGCGACATGCCATAGGCATGGCTTTATGTGTATGCCGACGAATTAACGCCTGAACCGCTCCGCAGGTACGGCGGCGGGCTGGCACGGCGTTACTGCTGGGGTTCTTCCTGCTCGTCGTCGCATGCACTGCGCAGGCAAACATCCCCGTCGTGGCGATGTATATGCAGTTCGGCTTTCTCTCGTCTGGCCAAGGCCCAACCCGCAGCGATTGCCGCTTCCATCGTTGCAAATTTCTGAGGCTGCATGTTGAGGCTGACGAGTTCCAGTGCCCAACCATGGTCTGCAGGCAGAACGCGAATGATTCGCGCTTGCATAATGGTTCCTAAAAAAGTGCCCGCTACGTAAAGCGGGCATTCGCGAAAGCCGAATGGGTGAACGCATTCGACGAGAACGATTTTGCCCACCTATGTTTTCCGTAGCATATCCCCACTAAAGAGGGTGCGTGGCACCAATGCATCATCCCTTGATGTTTCGTGGGTCGTTTCTGCACAGGTTGATGGCGGCGTCGTAACGCTTTGATACAGCGACCGAGGATGCCCGTTGCTATGCTCCGCCATCTTCCTGTGCGACTCAATCTCATGTCCCGAAACTTCCCAGCGGCCGCTCTTGTGCTCCTGTGTCTTATCGCTTCGTCTGCCGCGCGCTCTGATGAGCGTGACGTTTATCGCGGCGGCGGTGAGTACAAGGAGAAATTCCGTAGCGGCCCTTGCAAGATCGAACGCGAGCAAGAGCGTGATGGCGAATACAAGGAGGAGCGCAAGTGCAAGGGCGGCCCGCGCGGTTATGAGCAGAAGCAGAAGTACCGCGAAGGCCCTTGCCTGATCCAGCGTGAGTGGAAGAGCAATGGAGACTACGAAGAGAAGGTCGAATGCAGGCATTCATGACATGTGCATGCCGCTTGCGACCCTCTGCTATGGTACGCAAGCTCAGCCCGGATTGCTGGCTCGCCTGTGAGCGCGCCTACGAACCTTGATTGAAACCTACCGACGCGCGGAACGATTCGGGTCGTGGGCGAAGCCGTCAATCACTTGACCCGCGAGACTGTCGAATCCGGTGCTGGCTGTGTGGTCTGGAGACGGCCAGTGCCAATTCGCTTTCCATACTGGAGTATGGGGTGCTCGACGTATTTGTAGAAGAATCGAGCCAGGCAGAAGACTACTGCTAGTGTTAGTAGGTACTGAGCAGTTTGAACGTAGTGCTGGCCAGGCATTGTCACATATATGAACTTTGCCGCGACCAACACAAATGGATGTGTCAAGTAAACGCTATATGATATCTCGCCGAGATAAGAAAGCCGATGAGGTATCGAAAATAGCTGATATCGCTCGGCTACCAGGAAGCCGGCCACGAGGGACGCACAGGGTAGACCCCTGAAAAGAATGCTCATGCGAGGCTCGTAGAGGAAGAAGGCTGTCATAAAAACAACGACGGTTCTAGTTCGATCTTGCGGAGATCACTAAGCATCGCGAAGTAGAGCGTGGCAACCCAGTAGGGCGGCGCTACCCTGAGTACTCGCTTAAGCAGGAACTGTGTGGGCGCATCGTGAGGCCCGGGCTTGTACAAGGCGGTCCACGCAATCACAAAGCCGCTGATCACAAAGAAGAGGTCGACCCCAATATATCCCTTGCGCAGCAGCTCAGATGCGCTGAACGGCAATGCTGTGGCAAGCGGGTCGAAGTGGCCCTGCATGTGGTAAGCGACAACCCACATGGCCGCAATCCCCCGGAGCATTTGCAGTGATTGGAATCTCATTATGTGAGGCTCTAGTTGGCCTGGTACGGCATACCTGCGGCATATTGGCGCGACAAAGCAAAACGGCGCTCTTGCGAGGCGCCGTTTTGGAGAAATGCTTTTGGGGTGGCTGATGGGACTCAAAGCCGATCCGCGCAGCCCTCGACCACTCGGTTTTGCCAGAACGGCTAACTCATACTCCCTTGGGCTCTCTGCGAGTCTGGTGGCCCCGGATATTGAGCGGATCGTTACCGAAGAAATTCCTTTCCCGAATCTCCCCATCGCGTCCATGCCACCATGTGGCGCTTGCATCAGGCGATGCGCAGGCCGTGCGCAGCCCCGCGCGAAACCCGTGTGCCTCCTGTACCATACGCGCCTTGCATTCCCAAGGGGTTGGTATGTCTGTTCGAGCGAAGGTGATTGGCTGCAGCGTGGCGATCGCGGCAATGATGGCCGGGTGCGCCAGCAGTACGTCCGAAAAGGATATTCGCGCGCGTCCTCCGATGCGCTTGTTCACGCCCGCGCAGATGGGCGATGTGGCGAAATGCCTGCGCAATAACCTCGGCGATGAGGCCACGGTGGTTAGCTATCCGGCGAAAAGCCAGACTGAGATCCGGATTGGCCAGGTAAACGCCACCGGCCAGTTCGAGTACGCCTACCTGATCTCACTGACGGCCAAGCCCGACGGCACGGCGCTGGAACTGCGCAAGAGCGACACATGGTTCCCGCAGCTGACGCCGCAGGAGCTGGAAACCGAAGCCAAGGCCTGCGCACGCAGCTAAGCAGCAGCCAAGGCGCAACGAAATGCATGGCGGCCGCAAGCCCGGGATGCGCCGGCGCGCGTTGTCGCTCAGGCAACGAGCTTGTCGGAGGTTTCGAGTTCCAGCATCCGGCAGATGGCGGCCATGCTGCCGACCATAGTGCGGCGCTGCGCGCCCTGGTAGACGCGCACGCCCTTGCACTGGCGGAACGGCACGGGCTTGACCGGACGGCGGACGGCGGCGTGGTGGATTTGCGGCATGGCTGCACCTCTTTTTCAGGCAAAAGCGGGGTCAACACCCGGCGAACCGGGCGGCGTCTGCAAAGCAATGGAAGCGGGGGAGGGCCCGCGCAGGCCTGTGGCCTGCGGTGCCCGGCTAGAAGCCGGAAGAGCGGATTAGGCCGACTGCAATGCCTTCCAGCGAGAACTCCTCGCGGCCGGGCTCCACGATGATGTTGGCGAAGTCCGGGTTCTCTGCAATCAGTTCGATATGGCCGCCGCGCCGTTGCAGGCGCTTGACCGTCACGTCGTCACCGAGGCGCGCCACCACGATCTTGCCGTTGGGGGCTTCGCTGGCGCGCCGCACGGCGAGCAGGTCGCCGTCAAGGATGCCGGCGTCGCGCATGCTCAGGCCGCGTACGCGCAGCAGGTAATCGGGGCGTTCGTCAAAGACCGAGGCGTCGACCTGGTACTGGCGGTCGATATGTTCCGCGGCGAGGATGGGGCTGCCGGCTGCAACGCGTCCCACCAGCGGCAACGTTAGCTGCATCACGCCGGGGATCGGCAGCGAGAACTGATCCGGCATTTCCGAATCGCTGCGCGACACCTTCAGGCGGATGCCGCGCGAGGCGCCCGGCGTCAGTTCGATCACGCCCTTGCGGGCCAGCGCGCGCAGGTGTTCTTCTGCCGCGTTGGGGGATGAGAAGCCGAACTCGGCGGCAATCTCGGCGCGGGTGGGCGGGAAGCCGGTACGGCGGATCGTGTTGCGGATCAGATCGAAAATCTGCTGCTGCCGGGGTGTCAGGGTCGCCATGGGATCGCCGTTCCGTGCAGGGCCGCGCAGGGATTCAGGAGCATCGGATCCAGTCGGGATCGAAGGGGTCGAGACGATCGGAAATCCTGCATCCGGCGGGCCGGGCACTGTATGTTTAAACAGTATGCTGTGATTTTATACAGTATCGGTCTGAGCGCAAGCAGAATTTTTCGGGGCTGTCGTATGGATAGGCATGCCGGTTGACCCCTTCGGGCCGCGGCCCTCGGCAAGTCCGCCGTTACAATCGGCCATTCGCAATCCTCCTGTACTTTTTTTCCTGAGCCCCCATGACCCAACTGCCTCGCATCGTCGTACTGGCCACCGGCGGCACCATTGCCGGTGCGTCCGGTAATCCCGCCAGCAGCGCGCGCTACCAGGCGGCGACCGTGCCCGTGTCCTCGCTGCTGGCCGCGGTGCCGGCGCTGCAGTCCGTCGCTCGCATCGAGGCCGAGCAGGTGGCGCAGGTCGACAGCAAGGACATGACCTTCGCGCTGTGGGTAACGCTGGCCGCGCGGGTGGAGCACTGGTCCGCGCAAGCCGATGTGGCCGGCATCGTCATCACGCACGGCACTGACACGCTGGAAGAAACCGCGATGGCGCTGCACCTGACGCAGGCGTGCCCGGTGCCCGTGGTGATGACGGCGGCAATGCGCCCGTCGACCTCGCTGTCCGCCGACGGTCCGCTGAACCTGCTGGACGCGGTCCGCATAGCCGCGCACCCCGATGCGCGCGGCAAGGGCGTGCTGGTGGTGCTGAACCAGCAGATCCACGCCGCACGCGACGTGGCCAAGTCCCACACCTCGGCTGTGGACGCCTTTGTTTCCGCCAGTGGGCCGCTGGGTTTCGTGCAGGACGACTATGTGCGCTTCGCCCGCGCGCCGCGCGCTGCTTGGGCGATTGGCCCGATGCCGGAGGCGTGGCCGACGGTGGAGATCGTGGCGAGCTACGCGCAGCCGGGCAGGGTTGCCGTCGATGCGCTGGTCCAGGCCGGCGTCGATGGGCTGGTGGTGGCCGCCGCCGGCAATGGCTCGGTGCACGAGGATCTCGCGGCCGCGCTGGCCGATGCCGCCGATGCCGGCGTGGCCGTCGTGCGCAGTTCGCGCACCATGGCAGGCCATGTGTCGATTCCGCCGCAACCCAATCCGGCGGATGGCTTATTCGTCTCTGCTGCCGACCTCAACCCGTACAAGGCGCGGGTGCTGCTGGCGCTCGCGCTGGCGGCGGACCCCGGCCTCGCGCGCGACCCGGCGCGCCTGCAGGCGGTCTTCGCCCGCGCCTGAGCCGGGCGGCCCCAGCTATGGACAGGCAAGCGGCTTGCAGGTCCGGACGCTTCCGGGCTATACTTTAAGGCTATTCAACCTTGCCACACCGGACTCGTGACGCCCGGGTGGCTAATCCCAAAAGGAGCGTCAATGCGTCATTACGAAATCGTCTTCATCGTCCACCCGGACCAGAGCGAACAAGTGCCGGCCATGATCGAGCGCTACAAGCAGCTCGTGACCTCGCAGAACGGCAACGTTCACCGCGTGGAAGACTGGGGCCGTCGCCAGATGGCCTACATGATCCAGAAGCTGGCCAAGGCTCACTACGTTTGCCTGAACATCGAATGCGGCAAGGACACCCTGGCTGAACTGGAGCACGCGTTCAAGTTCAACGACGCCGTCCTGCGCCACCTGATCGTGCAGACCAAGAAGGCCGAGACCGCTCCTTCGCCGATGATGAAGGAAGTGCAGCGCGAAGAAGCCCGCAAGGCCGCGCAAACGACCACCGAAGGCCAGCCCGCCTGAGTGCGGACTGCGGTGCGTGCCACGGCTGACAGCGTCGGCCACGGCGGCACCGATGGCAAACAGCGAGAGGCCCCGCGTTGAACCAGCTTCGGCTTGCCGCCACCCTGGCGGAACGCGATGCCCTGCGCTATACCCCGGCCGGGGTGCCCGTCGTGAACTGCATCCTGCAGTACAGCGGCGAGGCCGTCGAGGCGGAAACGCCGCGCCAGGTCGAGTTTGCCATCGCAGCGATGGGGATCGGGCCGGTCGGCCAGCGGCTTGAGCGACTACCGCTCGGCACGCTGCTCGACTGCGAAGGATTCCTCGCCCGCAAGCACCGCAACAGCAAGGCTCTCGTCTTTCACATCACCGGATGTAAAGCATTCGAAAAGGATTGAATCATGGCATTCGTCAAACGTGACAACAAGAACAAGAAGCGCTTCCAGCAACAGAACCCGCTGTTCAAGCGCAAGCGCTTCTGCCGCTTCACCGTGGCTGGCGTGGAACAGATCGACTACAAGGATCTGGACACCCTGAAGGACTTCATCGGCGACAACGGCAAGATCACGCCGGCCCGCCTGACCGGTACCAAGGCCCACTATCAGCGTCAGCTGGATACGGCGATCAAGCGTGCGCGTTTCCTCGCGCTGCTGCCGTACACCGACCTGCACAAGAACTGATAGGCCCTAGGTCCGTAACGGAGAAAACACGATGCAAGTCATTCTGCTGGAAAAAGTCATCAACCTGGGCAACCTGGGTGACATCGTCAAGGTGAAGGACGGTTACGCCCGTAACTTCCTGATCCCGTCGAAGAAGGCGCGCCGCGCCACGCAAACCGCGATCGCCGAGTTCGAAGTCAAGCGCGCCGAGCTGGAAAAGGCCGCTGCCGAGAAGCTGGCCGCCGCGCAAGCCGAAGGCGAGAAGCTGAACGGCCTGACCGTCCAGATCAGCCAGAAGTCGGGTGTGGACGGCCGCCTGTTCGGTTCGGTCACCAACGCCGACGTCGCTGAGGCCCTGGAAGGCCAAGGCTTCAAGGTCGAGAAGTCGCAGGTTCGCATGCCGAACGGCCCGCTGAAGACGGTGGGCGACCACCCGGTCAGCGTTGCCCTGCACACGGACGTCGTGGTCGACGTGACCGTGTCGGTGCTGGGCGAGCAGGTCTAAGACCCGCTGCAGCCTCGCCTGCGCCCCTGCGCGCGGGCCGAAGCACTGCAAGCAAAAAAGGCAGGAGCCCTGGCTCCTGCCTTTTTTGTTGCCGGCAGCTCTATCGCGCCACGGCTGCGGTACCCCCCGCGGCACTCCGCAGGCCCTGCCTGCGCTGATACCGGAATGTAATCCGACCGGAAGCGCCGAATGTCCGGCGAAGTGCGTCCGCCCGCCGTTATAATCCCTCCCCATGAACGCGCCCGTCGCCGATCCCCAACTCGAGAACCTCAAGGTCCCGCCGCATTCCATCGAAGCCGAGCAATCGGTGCTGGGTGGCCTGCTGCTGGACAACGCCGCCTGGGACCGCATCGCGGACTTCCTGTCGGAGGCGGACTTCTACCGCTTCGACCACCGGATGATCTTCCAGAGCATCGCCCGGCTGATCTCGGCCACCAAGCCGGCCGACGTGATCACGGTCTACGAAATGCTGCAGGTCGCCGGCAAGGCCGAGGAGGTGGGCGGGCTGGCGTACCTGAATTCGCTGGCACAGAACACGCCCAGTGCGGCCAATATCCGCCGCTATGCGGAGATCGTGCGCGAGCGCTCGGTGCTGCGCAAGCTGGTGACGGTGGCCGACGATATCGCCTCGGCGGCCTTCGCGCCGAAGGGCCGTGAAGTCCGTGAGCTGCTCGACGAGGCCGAATCCAAGGTCTTCGCGATTGCCGAAGAAGGCTCTCGCGGCCAGAAGGGCTTCCAGGAAATCCAGCCGCTGCTGACCCAGGTGGTCGAGCGCATCGACGAGCTGTACCACCGCGATTCCACCACCGACGTCACCGGCGTGCCGACCGGCTTCATCGACCTGGACAAGATGACCAGCGGCATGCAGCCGGGTGACCTGGTCATCGTGGCCGGCCGTCCCTCGATGGGTAAGACGGCCTTCTCGCTGAACATCGGCGAGCACGTGGCGGTGGAGCAGGGCCTGCCGGTGGCAGTGTTCTCGATGGAAATGGCGGGCACCCAGCTGGCCATGCGTATGCTCGGCTCGGTGGGCCGCCTCGACCAGCACCGGCTCCGTACCGGCCGCCTGCTGGACGAAGACTGGCCGCGGTTGACGCATGCGATCCAGCGCATGAACGACACGCAGTTGTTCATCGACGAAACGCCGGCGCTGAACCCGATGGAGCTGCGTGCCCGTTCGCGGCGCCTGGCGCGCCAGTGCGGGCAGCTTGGCCTGATCATCATTGATTACCTCCAGCTGATGTCAGGTTCCGGCGGCGGCGAGAACCGCGCGACGGAAATTTCCGAAATCTCCCGTTCGCTCAAGGGCCTGGCCAAGGAACTGAACTGCCCGGTGATCGCACTGTCGCAGCTCAACCGAAGCCTGGAACAGCGCCCCAACAAGCGTCCGGTGATGTCCGACCTGCGCGAATCCGGCGCTATCGAACAGGATGCCGACGTGATCCTGTTCATCTACCGCGACGAAGTCTATAACCCGGACTCGCAGGACAAGGGCACGGCTGAAATCATTATCGGCAAGCAGCGTAACGGCCCGATCGGCACCGTGCGACTGACCTTCCTCGGCCAGTTCACGAAGTTCGACAACTTCAGCGGCGGCCCGGCTTTCTTCGACAACGACACCTGACGAAGTCAAGCCTGCGCGCAATAGTCGCGGCGGCGCCGTCTCGTTTGTGCCAAATCAGCGGGCAATATCCCCGTAACCCTGTAAAATATTGCGCTTTGATGACAGCCGCCTACCCGGCGGCTGTCATGCAATGCGTCCGCCCAATCTGCAACACAAAAGCAGCGTCTCTCCCGCTGCAACAAGGAACATTCCATGTTCGGCCGATTCATGCCCACTGAGGGCAAGTTCTTCGAATATTTCAACCAGCATGCCGACTGCGCGGTGACCGCCGCCCATGAACTGCAGGCGCTGGTCAACGACTTGCCCAACGCCGAGGCGCATGCCCGCCGTGTCCAGGCCACCGAGAAGAAGGCTGACCGGATCACGCACGACACCATCGACCTGCTGCACAAGACCTTTATCACGCCGCTGGACCGCGACGAGATCCACAAGCTCATCACGACCATGGACGACATCCTGGACCTGATGGAAGACGTGGCCGAGACCATCTCGCTGTATGACGTGACCAACCTGACCGACGAGGCCCTGCGCCTGGCGGCGATCTGCGTGCAGTGCTGCGACCAGGTCAAGATCGCGGTCGGCCTGCTCGAGGACATGGGCAACGCCAGCACCATCCTGAAGACCGCCCAGCAGATCGACCAGCTCGAGTCTGAGGCGGATCGCGTGATGCGCTCGGCAATGTCCAAGCTGTTCCGCGACGAGACCGACGTCAAGCGCCTGATCAAGCTGAAGGCCATCTACGAACAGCTCGAGACGATCACCGACAAGTGCGAGGACGTCGCCAACATCATCGAAGGCATCGTCCTGGAAAACGCCTGAGGCGGCAATCGGCATGCAGACCATTCAAATGAGCCTGTGGGTGATCGCCCTGCTGGTGGCGCTCGCGCTGCTGTTCGACTTTATGAACGGCTTCCACGACGCGGCCAACTCGATTGCCACGGTGGTGTCCACGGGCGTGCTCAAGCCGCACCATGCAGTGGCGATGGCGGCGATGTGCAACGTTGTCGCAATCTTTATCTTTCACCTGAAGGTGGCCGCCACGGTGGGCACCGGCACCATCGACGTCGGCATCGTCGACCATTACGTGATCTTCGGCGCCCTGGTGGGGGCGATCGCGTGGAACGTCATCACCTGGTACTACGGCATCCCGTCGTCGTCGTCGCACGCGCTGATCGGCGGGTTGGTGGGCGCGGCGGTGGCCAAGGCCGGCACCGGCGCACTAGTGGGGAGCGGCCTGCTGAAGATCGTGGCCTTTATCCTGATCTCGCCGTTCCTGGGCTTCCTGCTGGGTTCGCTGATGATGGTGATGGTGGGCTGGACTTTCTTCCGCACGCCGCCCTCGCGCGTGGACCGCTGGTTCCGCCGGCTGCAGCTGGCGTCGGCGTCGCTGTACAGCCTGGGGCACGGCGGCAATGACGCGCAGAAGACCATCGGCATTATCTGGATGCTGCTCATCGCCAGCGGCCACGTTGCGTCCGGCGGTGAGCCGCCGGTGTGGGTGATCGTGAGCTGCTACGTGGCCATCGGCATGGGCACGCTGTTCGGTGGCTGGCGCATCGTGCGCACCATGGGACAGAAGATCACCAAGCTCAAGCCGGTCGGCGGTTTCTGCGCCGAGACGGGTGGGGCGCTGACGCTGTTCTTCGCCTCGGCGCTGGGCGTGCCGGTGTCGACCACGCATACGATCACGGGCGCCATCGTCGGCGTCGGTTCGGCGCAGAAGATGTCGGCGGTTCGCTGGGGCGTGGCCGGCAATATCGTCTGGGCCTGGGTGCTGACGATTCCGGCGTCGGCCTTCATGGCTGCGATTGCATGGTGGATCGGCCGGCATATCCTGTAACGCGGGATCGGCCAGCACAACAAAAAGCCAGGCAGATGCCCTAGGCGGTCGCTTAAAGTGTTGATGTAATTCTCAATGGCCATCTCTGGACTAGCAGAGATGGCCATTCTCTTAGGCAAAATTTCTTCCACAAGAGAACACGGCGACAAAACGCAGTTTTCACTGCGCCGCTCGAGGTCCTAGTGTCCTGCGTCAGAAATTCGTAGACAAAATCGCCTGATGCTGGCGAGGATGTCATCGGCGGACTTCGTCCACGCGAAAGGCGTGGGGTTGGCGTTGTTCAGGTCAAGGTATTGATGGATGGCTTGCTCAAGTTGTCGGGTTGAGCGATGCGTGCCGCGGCGGATGTATTGTTCGGTGATGGTTGCAAACCAGCGTTCCACCTGATTGATCCATGAGGCGGAGGTCGGTGTGAAATGAACATGGAAGCGCGGATGGCGAGCGAACCAAGCCTTGATCGACGGCGTCTTGTGCGTGCCGTAGTTGTCCATGACGAGATGCACATCAAGCTTGGGTGGCACGTTGGCTTCGATCGTGCGTAGAAACTGCAGGAACTCACTGCTGCGATGTCTGCGATGCAATTCACCGATAACTTTTCCTGTGGCGATGTCCAGCGCGGCGAACAACGTTGTCGTGCCATGGCGCATATAGTCGTGCGTGCGTCGCTCGGGGATGCCTGGCGCCAGCGGCAGCATGGGTTGCGTGCGGTCCAGTGCTTGAATCTGGCTCTTCTCGTCAACGCACAACACCATGGCCTTGAGCGGTGGGTCGAGGTACAACCCCACGATATCGCGCACCTTCTCCACGAACAATGGGTCGGTGGAGAGCTTGAAGGTCTCCTGTCGATGAGGCTGCAGTCCAAAGGCACGCCAGATACGCGTCACGGTCGACGGCGATAGATTCGCCGCGCGAGCCATACTGCGCGTGCTCCAGTGGGTGGCGGCGGCTGGCACGGATTCGAGCGTCTTGGCAATAATCGCATCCACCTGTGCATCACCGATGGTCCTCGGTGCCCCTGGTCGCGGCGCATCGAGCAGTCCATCGAGCCGATGCGCCACGAAGCGCGCACGCCATTTCGATACGGTTTGCTGAGTGACACGCTGCTTTGCCGCGACGGTCTTGTTGTCCAGGCCTTCAGCGCTAGCCAGCACAATGCGCGCTCGTAAGGCCAAAGCCTGTGCGGTCTTGCGCCGCATCGTCAGCGCCTTGAGCTGCTCACGTTCGACCTCACTCAACACAAGTTCCGCCTTTGGTCTTCCTCTCATCACCGTCTCGCCGTTTGCGTGCCTTCAACGCAGACTACTACGTGGTGTTAATAATGCAAGGAACTTCTGACGCAGGACACTAGAGGTCTCGAGCTGAAAACCACACTTCTATCCCGTTGGCAATGACGCCACACCAGGCTCGCAGACGGTCTGCGGGGAAGGGTTTCGACCTGGCAGAGGAACCAATTGCGGAGGTTTTCACCCCATCGCTTCCGGTTCTTGCCTAGAGCCCGAGCGACATCTCTCCATTGAGCCCCTGCCAGGGCCGTCTTGCTCTGCTTCGGGGTGGCTGGCAGGTGCGAAAAGACGAGTCGCTCGTTGTGCCTCTTGACGAAGCACTGGGCACCCACTGTCTTCCAGGGGATACCGTACAAAGCTTGCCGGCCCAACCAAAGAGCGGCGGACTCATCCGCGCCGATTCGATTGGGACGGCCATATTTGGTGAAGCCTCCGACCGAACTGTACGAAGGGTTCACCAAATAGAGCCGAACATGAGCTTTTTCACAGGCACGGGTCATCAGCTCTGCGAACTGTGAGCTTGCAAACGAGCTCAGCATCTCGTTGTATCGCTTGTTGACGCCGCCGGCGCGCAAGCCGGCCTTCTTCGTCGCGAAATCCAGGTTCTCGATGGCCACTGCGAGGCCTAGGCGCTTGCCCAGGCGGGCAAGCTCTGCAACGGTTGTTCCGATGACTTGCTTGCGTACAGCGTCGGAAAGGCCTTTTAGGTCCCAGCCGAGAAAGCCGCTCTGCGGATGACCCTCCCGCAACCGGTTCCCATCGGGCTTCACCACAGCCCAGGCAACGCCCCGGGCATTCAAATCCAGTCCAAGGACACCAGCCTCTCTAGTGCGAGCGGTCTCTGGGTTGAAACCGGTGGGAACGTGACGCGTTTGGAAAGCGGCCTGTCACAATGCGGCTCTTGCAAAGGCTATCACCGGCCGGCGAGCGCATTTGGTATCTGCAAGCGAGCGTTGACGGACGCTTTGGGCATTCCTCGCAGCGGAGGGCCGCAAAAGGTGATGCCCCTTCGCATGAAATGCCGATTCATTGTGATTGACGGGGTCGACTTTGCCTCGCATCGGGGCGCGGCCCGCGCAGCGCTGATTGCTATTGCCGCTGGGCTTAGCCGTATGTCCTATCGACCAGACCTGACCGTTTCGGGCTGTGTCCCAGGCCTCGTGCCAATCCTCGACAGAGGCGAATGGAGTGGTCTCGGTGTTGTGTTCGCCGGGCCGCTGCTGAAGCAGCTTCTTCGAGCCAAAACAGAGACTGTAGCGGCCTTCATCAATAGCTTTAAGCAGCGCGGACAGCTTGCCGCGCTTGGCAGTAAGAACGCGTTCTTTTTGTGCGACCCAGTTGCGGCAAAATTCGAGTTCGGTATCGACTTCCCGTAGGCGGGCTAGCGTCGTAAGGTAGCGGTTTGAACGGGCTTTCCCCGGCTTCGGTGCTACTTTATCGCGTTGAGCGCGTAGCTTGGCTTGCCGTTTTGACAGGGCCTGAATTTTCTTGCCTTTGTCGGCTAGTGCGCATTCGCGTCGCTGAATGGCCAGCTCAAGCTGACCTCGTTCGTACTTTTTGAGTTCGACCAAGCCTGCATGGCGCATTTCAGCTTGCGTCAGCATGGAATCGACTTGATGCGAGGTAAAGCCTTCCCTCGTTAAGGTGGCGTAGGCGGTCGTTCGAGTGAGGTTTTGTCGATACAGAAGACTCCAAGCCTTACGCGCGCCCCACGACCAGCGTTCCGAGTTAGCCGCCAACAAGGCGGCTAACTCGGGGGTCAGATTGAGGCGGGCTTCAAAGGTGTGGAGCAAAGGCCTACCTAGAGCACTGTATGGATATACAGCACTCTATGCTTTTCTCGTTACCCCCGTCAACACTTTAAGCGACCCCCTTGGACAGATGCCTGGCTTTTTGTTTGGGGGTTGGCTTCATTGGTTGGCGAAGGCGGCGATGGGATCGTCGTCGTCCGGCAATGGCGCGGGCGCGGGGGCAGGTATGGGAAGCGGCGGCGCGACCGGCATTACCGATGGTGCCGGCACCGGCGGTGAAGCGGGTTCGGGCGGCTGGATGATCTCCGCCACCACGCGGCGCGCGCCGTTGTAGCGCGACGCCCAGTAAGGCTTGCCCATGTCCTCCAGCCGCACCGTGCCACCGGACGAGGGCGCATGGACGAAGCGGTTCTGCCCGACGTAGATGCCCACGTGCGAATTGGCTCGGCCGGTGGTGTTGAAGAACACCAGGTCGCCGGAGGCCACTTCGCTGCGGTCCAGCGCGCTGCCGCGCGTGCCCATTGCCTCGGTAGTTCGCGGCAGGTTCAAGTTGGCCGCGCGCGAGACCACGTAGCGCACCAGCCCACTGCAGTCGAAACCGGCATCGGGCGTGTTGCCGCCGTAGCGATAGGGCGTGCCGACCAGCGACATTGCCTGGATCGAGATCTCTTCCAGCCCGGCGCTGGGATCGACCATGGGCTTGCCCGGCGTACGGGGCAGGCCGGCATGGCGCGAAGGCGGGGAACTGGCGCAGGCTGCGAGCAGCAGTGCGGTGGCGCAAAGCAGCGGCAGGCGGGCGCTGGCGAACAGGCCCTGTCGACGCAAGGAGTCGGAGAAAAGACGGGTACGGCGCAATGGCATCCTGTGGCTCCGGTCGCCGGCCTGCCGGCGCACCGGAGAGGCTTGCCGCTACCAGCGTAGCTGGGCGTTGCGCGTACCGGTGCTGACCTTGATGGACTTGGCCTGGCCCTTGTAACTGGCCTCGATATTGTAGCTGCCTTCTGGCGCACGTATCAGGCAACGCGGGCCCTCGGCGCGAAAGCTGGCAACTTCCTGTTCGTCGCGCACCAGCTTGACCGCGACGTCGGACAGGTATTCGCCGGCAGTGCCCTGGGTGAACACGATGCCGATATTGAAGTCTTTCTCCTTGGCCGCCAGCGCCTGGCGTTCGTCTTCGGCAACGCCGCCGCAGACGTAGCTGACCGGACCCATGGTGCGGATCACCATGTCCTCGGGCGCGGCGCGCGCCGGGCGCGAGCCGATGGCCACAGCCATGCCGGCCGCGGCCAGCAGGGCCCAGGTGAAGCGCTGCCGAAGCCGGCTGCGCGCGGCGGCAGCACCAGCGCGACGCTGGTCGGCAGGCGCATGCCTGCCTGGCAGATGCTGTTGGTTCATCGACGCCTCCAGTGGGGGTGCGGGACTACACGCGGAACAGCGCGCAAACATGCGGACATGATAGCCGCAATGTGCTTGCCGTTGACGACAGCGGACCGGCGCGCCCGGCCCGAAGGCAAGGCACGCCGGATGCTGCCAGCGTCAGAGCACGTCGCCCGCGTGGTCAGCCAGGCGCGAGCGCTCGCCGCGCGCCAGCGTGATATGGCCGCTGTGGCTCCAGCCCTTGAAGCGGTCGACAACGTAGGTCAGGCCCGACGAACCCTCGGTCAGGTACGGCGTGTCGATCTGCGCGATATTGCCCAGGCAGATGATCTTGGTACCCGGGCCGGCGCGCGTCACCAGCGTCTTCATCTGCTTGGGCGTGAGGTTCTGCGCCTCGTCGATGATGACGAACTTGTTGACGAAGGTGCGGCCGCGCATGAAGTTCATGCTCTTGACCTTGATGCGCGAGCGGATCAGCTCCTGCGTGGCGGCGCGGCCCCAGTCGCCGGCGCTATCGTCGCTCTTCTGCAGCACTTCAAGGTTGTCGTCGAATGCGCCCATCCACGGCTGCATCTTCTCTTCCTCGGTGCCGGGCAGGAAGCCAATGTCCTCGCCCACCGGCACGGTGGCGCGGGTGACGATGATCTCGTTGTAGAGCTTCTGGTCGAGCACCTGCTCCAGGCCCGCCGCCAGCGCCAGCAGGGTCTTGCCGGTACCGGCCTGGCCCAGCAGCGTGACGAAGTCGATGTCCGGGTTCATCAGCAGGTTGAGCGCGAAGTTCTGCTCGCGGTTGCGCGCGGTCACGCTCCACACATTGTTCTTGTGGTGCGTGTAGTCCTTCAGCGTCTGCAGCAGCGCGGTCTTGCCGTTGATCTCCTTGACCTGCGCGTACAGCGGCAGGCTGCCGTCGACCGGCTCAAGATAGACGAACTGGTTGACCAGGAAGGACGGCACCAGCGGCCCGGTCAGGCGATAGAACATGGCGCCGGACTTCGGATCCTGCCAGCTTTCCACGCCCTTGCCGTGCCGGGTCCAGAAGTCACCGGGCAGCTGCATCACGCCGGCGTAGAGCAGGTCCTTGTCTTCCAGGACCTGGTCGTTGAAGTAGTCCTCCGCCGGCAGGCCAAGCGCGCGCGCCTTGATGCGCATGTTGATGTCTTTCGACACCAGCACCACCTGGCGCTCCGGATATTGCTGCTGCAGCGCGCTGACCACGCCCAGGATCTGGTTGTCGGCCTTGCCCTGTGGCAGGCCCTCGGGCAGCTTGATGTCGTTCAGGCGCGTCTGGAAGAACAGCTTGCCCTGCGCGTCGCGGTTGCCGAGCTTTTCCAGCGGCAGCCCTTCGTCGAGCACGCCGTCGGTGCCGCCCACCAGCGAATCGAGCGTGCGGCTGACCATGCGCGCGTTGCGCGCGACTTCGCTCATGCCCTTCTTGTGGTTGTCCAGTTCTTCGAGCGTCATCATCGGCAGATAGATGTCGTGTTCCTCGAAGCGGAAGAGCGAGGCGGGGTCATGCATCAGCACGTTGGTGTCGAGCACGAACAGCTTGCTCGGCCCTTCGGACTTGCGGGCGCGGCGGGTCGGGCCGGCGGACGCTTTGACCAGGCTGACCGGCGCGGCGCTGACGGCCGGCGCGGGCGCGGTCGGGGTTTCGGTACTGCGGGCGCGGGTGCCACCGGCGGCGCGGGCCTGGACTTCAGGCACCTGGGTGTCGCCGGTTTCCAGCAATGCCACGCGCTCGAGTGCCGGCACAGGTTTCTTGCCCTGTGTGGCGGACTTGGCCTTGGGCACCGCGGTAACCGGAGCGAATTCGCTCGGATCCAGCAATTGGGCAGGCTTGGCGGGCATGGTAGGCAGCGGCATGCTTGGCTTTCCTTTCAGGGGGACAAGAAGGGGGCGATGAGGTCCGGGCCGCGGCGCGCAGCGGCGTCGCGGGCCATGGCCGGGGCATGCATGCGCGAGGCATCCGGCGCGGACAGGGATGAGTGCAAACAAAAAAGCCGCCATGCCTGCATAACAGGTGTGGCGGCTATCTTGCGGACCGGCGACACGGCAGGTCCGCTACCGGCCTGTGGCGCGAACCGCCTGGGCCGGGAAGTCGAAGCAGCGTGGCATCCGGAATCTGAACTCATTACGGGCCAATGTATCCGAAGGTTTTGGGTTTGGCAATCGCTTGCAACACCACCCGGATGCAGTGTCGCGGCAACGCCAAATAACCCGCGGCGTTATGTGCAAGGACTCACAGTCCGCGCACGATCTCCAGCACTTCGTCGACGTGGTTCGGCACCTTGATGCCGCGCAGTTCGTGGCGCAGGATGCCCTTGCCGTCGAGGATGAAGGTGCTGCGCTCGATGCCCCGGTACTCCTTGCCATAAAGCTTTTTCATCTTGATGACATCGAACAGCGAGCACATGGCTTCATCGGCGTCGGAGACCAGTTCGAAGGGCAGCTCCAGCTTGGCCTTGAAGTTTTCATGCGAGCGGATGCTGTCGCGCGAGACGCCGAAGACCTGCACGCCGGCCTTGGTGAAATCGTCGTACTGGTCGCGGAAGTTCATGGCCTCCGTGGTGCAACCCGGCGTGTTGTCCTTCGGGTAGAAGTACAGCACCACCGTCTTGCCGCGGTAGTCGGCAAGACGGAAGGTGGCGTCGCCGGTCATCGGCGCGCTGAAGTCGGGTACGGCCTTGCTGAGACTGACGGTCATGCTTGTGGCTCCTGGGCGAGGGGCAGAGGGATCAGGAAGGAGGGGCTGCCACCTTAGCGGGGGAAGATTGGGGCGCGCGGCCAGACTTCAAGCGTGGCGCCGGCTCAACTTTCGCAATCGCGCCCGGCAGGGCGCGCCGAATCAGGCAGCGCCGGTCTCGGGCTCCAGCAGCAGCACCGCAGCCACCTTGCGGCCCTCGGCCATCAGGATGTTGTAGGTGCGGCAGGCGGCCTGCATGTCCATGGCGTCGACGCCGACATGGCGGCGCGACAGCGAGGCGGTCAGGCGCGGGTGCGGGAAGCGCAGCCGGGCGCCGGTGCCAAGCAGCACCACTTCCGGGCCGAGTTCGGCGAGCTGCTCGAAATGCGCCGGCTCCAGGTCTTCGAAGCGGCTGACCGGCCACGGCTGGACTTCGCCTTCGGGCATGACCAGCAGCGAGGTGGTGTGACGGACGAGATTGATTTCGATATATCCCGGCCCATAGGCCGTGACGGTATTGAGCGACTGGGGCTGGTCGGCGTGGAGTTTCACTTGGAGGCCTCTGCGGCGGCCGCCGCGGGCTGGTTGGCCGGCCCGTGGGACGGATGGCCGGCAGCGCGGACGGGCATGGTGTGAAGGACAGGACAGGCGACAGGATCGTCGACGGGATGGGCATCCACCCGCAGGCGGTTGCCGTGCGCGCCGCTGGCGCACGCTGCAATGCAAGAATCCCTGCCGAAGTCTGTCATAATCCGATAAATTATAGCTTTTGCCTCCCTGTCTGCCACGTTCGCGTTGCATTGCAGCGGACGGCACGTCCGCATTCGCCAGATTCGCCCGGATTCCCTGTTCGGTGCCGCCGACGCGGCACACCTATCGCCAGCCCCGACAGCCTGCCCCGACATCGCCGTGAAACCCATCCAGAAATCCAACAAACTCAATAATGTTTGCTACGACATCCGCGGGCCGGTGCTGGAAAAGGCCAAGCAGATGGAGGAAGAAGGGCACAAGATCATCAAGCTGAATATCGGCAACCTGGCCGTGTTCGGCTTTGACGCGCCGGAAGAGATTCAGCAGGACATGATGCGAAACCTGCCGAATTCGGCAGGTTATTCTGATTCCAAGGGCATTTTCGCCGCGCGCAAGGCGATCATGCACTATACCCAGCAAAAAAATATCGAGGGCGTCGGCCTGGACGACATTTATGTCGGCAACGGCGCCTCCGAGCTGATCGTCATGGCGGTCAACGCGCTGCTCAATACCGGCGACGAAGTGCTGGTGCCGGCGCCGGACTACCCGCTGTGGACCGCCGCGGTGAGCCTCTCCGGCGGTACGCCGGTGCACTATATCTGCGACGAAGCCAATGACTGGATGCCCGACCCCGCCGATATCCGGGCCCGCATCACGCCGCATACCAAGGCCATCGTCATCATCAACCCGAACAACCCGACCGGGGCGCTGTATTCGGATGAACTGCTGCTCGAGATCGTCGCGATCGCGCGCGAGCATGACCTGATCATCTTCGCCGACGAGATCTACGACAAGGTCCTGTACGACGGCAACACCCACACCTCGATCGCCTCGCTGTCGACCGACGTGCTGACAGTGACCTTCAACGGCCTGTCGAAGAACTACCGCTCGTGCGGCTACCGGGCCGGCTGGATGGTGGTGTCCGGCGACAAGCGTCCGGCTATCGACTACATCGAAGGCCTGAACATGCTGTCGTCGATGCGCCTGTGCGCCAACGTGCCGGGCCAGTGGGCGATCCAGACCGCGCTGGGCGGCTACCAGAGCATCAACGACCTGGTGGCGGAAGGCGGGCGCCTGCGCCGCCAGCGCGACCTGGCCTATGAGCTGATCACCGCGATCCCGGGCGTGACCTGCGTCAAGCCCAAGGCTGCGCTGTACCTGTTCCCCAAGCTCGACCTGTCGATGTACCCGGTGCAGGACGACCAGGAGTTCATCTACGAACTGCTGCAGGAGTCCAAGGTGCTGCTGGTGCAGGGCTCCGGCTTCAACTGGGCCAAGCCCGATCATTTCCGCATCGTGTTCCTGCCGCACGAGGAAGACCTGCGCGAGGCCATCGGCCGCGTCGCGCGCTTCCTCGAGGCGTACCGAAAACGCCACGGCAAGGCGGCGGCCTGAATCGCGGGCCGCGCTGTATCTCATCCTTAGCAACTCAGAAGATTGTCCATGAACCCCATCAAAGTTGGCCTGCTCGGCATCGGTACCGTCGGTAGCGGCACGTACAACGTGCTCAAGCGCAATCAGGAAGAAATTCGCCGCCGCGCCGGCCGCGGCATCGAGATTGCCATCGTGGCCGATCTCAACACCGAACGCGCGCGCGAGCTGACCAACGGGGAAGTGGAGATCGTCAGCGATGCCAACGAGGTGGTCAACCGCCCCGACATCGACATCGTCATCGAGCTGATCGGCGGCTACGGCATCGCGCGCGAGCTGGTGCTCAAGGCGATCGAGAACGGCAAGCACGTGGTCACCGCCAACAAGGCGCTGCTGGCCGTGCACGGCAACGAGATCTTCGAAGCCGCGCGCCGCAAGGGCGTGATCGTCGCCTTCGAGGCCGCGGTGGCCGGTGGCATCCCCATCATCAAGGCGCTGCGCGAAGGCCTGACCGCCAACCGCATCCAGTGGATCGCCGGCATCATCAATGGCACCACCAACTTCATCCTGTCCGAGATGCGCGACAAGGGCCTGGATTTCGACGTGGTGCTGAAGGAAGCGCAGCAGCTGGGCTACGCTGAAGCCGACCCGACCTTCGACATCGAAGGCGTCGACGCCGCGCACAAGGTCACGCTGATGAGCGCGATCGCCTTCGGCATGCCGGTGCAGTTCGACAAGGCCCACGTGGAAGGCATCACCAAACTGTCCGCCACCGACATCAAGTACGCCGAGGAGCTGGGCTACCGCATCAAGCTGCTGGGCATCACCCGCCGCCGCGACGACGGCGTGGAGCTGCGCGTGCATCCGACGCTGGTGCCGGCCTCGCGCCTGATCGCCAACGTCGAAGGCGCGATGAACGCCGTGCTGGTGCAGGGCGACGCCGTGGGCGCGACGCTCTACTACGGCAAGGGCGCCGGCGCCGAGCCGACCGCCTCGGCCGTGATCGCCGACCTGGTCGACGTGACCCGCCTGCACACCGCCGATCCGAACCACCGCGTGCCGCACCTGGCGTTCCAGCCGGATGAGCTGTCGAGCGTGCCGGTGCTGCCGATCGAAGAGATCAACAGCTCGTACTACCTGCGCATGCGCGTGTCGGACGAGACCGGCGTGCTGGCCGAGATCACCCGCATCCTGGCCGAGGGCGGCATCTCGATCGACGCCATGCTGCAGAAGGAATCGCGCGAGGGCGAGCCGCAGACCGACATCATCATCCTGACCCACATCACGCGCGAGAAGCACGTCAACGCGGCGATCGCCAAGATCGAGGCGCTGCCGACCGTGCTGTCCGATGTGACGCGTCTGCGCATGGAAGAACTGAACTAAGGGCCGGACCAGCAGATTCAGATGAAATACAAGTCGACCCGCGGCCACGAACTGCCGCAAACCTTCTCCGAGATCCTGCTGGGCGGCCTGGCGCCGGACGGCGGCCTGTACCTGCCCGTCGAGTACCCGCAAGTCAGCGCCGACGAGCTGGAAGCCTGGCGCAAGCTGTCGTATGCCGACCTGGCCTACGAAATCCTGCGCAAGTTCTGCGACGATGTTCCCGCCGAGGACCTGCGCGCGCTGACGCGCAAGACCTATACTCCCGAGGTGTACTGCAACGCGCGCGAAGGCGACAACACCGCCGACATCACGCCGCTGCGCACGCTGGGTGAAGAGGGCGGTACGAAGCTGCAACTGCTGGGCCTGTCCAACGGGCCGACGCTGGCCTTCAAGGACATGGCGATGCAGTTGCTCGGCAACCTGTTCGAGTACGCGCTGGGCCGCGCCGGGCAGGAGCTGAACATCCTGGGCGCGACTTCCGGCGATACCGGCAGCGCCGCCGAGTACGCGATGCGCGGCAAGCGCGGCATCCGCGTGTTCATGCTGAGCCCGCACCGCAAGATGAGCGCGTTCCAGACCGCGCAGATGTTCAGCCTGCAGGATGCCAACATCTTCAACCTCGCTGTCGAAGGTGTGTTCGACGACTGCCAGGACATCGTCAAGGCGGTCTCCAACGACCTCGACTACAAGGCGCGCCAGAAGATCGGCACGGTCAACTCGATCAACTGGGCGCGCGTGGTGGCCCAGGTGGTGTACTACTTCAAGGGCTGGCTGCTGGCCACCAGCGGTCCGGGCCAGAAGGTCTCGTTCTGCGTGCCGTCCGGCAACTTCGGCAACGTCTGCGCCGGCCATATCGCGCGCATGATGGGCCTGCCGATCGACAAGCTGGTGGTCGCCACCAACGAGAACGACGTGCTCGACGAGTTCTTCCGCACCGGCGCCTACCGCGTGCGCAAGTCGGCCGAGACGTACCACACGTCGAGCCCGAGCATGGATATCTCCAAGGCCTCGAACTTCGAGCGCTTCGTGTTCGACCTGCTGGGCCAGGATGCCGACAAGCTGGCTGCGCTGTTCCGCGACGTGGAAGAGAAGGGCGGTTTCGATCTGTCGGGCACGCCGGAATTCGACCGCATCCGCGAGTTCGGCTTTGTCTCGGGCCGCAGCACGCATGATGACCGCGTGGCGACCATCCGCGACCTGTCGTCGCGCTACGGCATCACCATCGATACCCATACCGCCGACGGCGTCAAGGTGGCGCGCGAGCATCTCAGCGCCGGCGTGCCGATGGTGGTGCTGGAAACCGCGCTGCCGGCCAAGTTTGCCGATACCATCCGCGAGGCACTTGGCCACGAGCCGGAGCGCCCGGCAAAGTTCGAGGGCATCGAGAGCCTGCCGCAGCGCTTTGAAGTGATGCCGGGCGACGCCGCGCAGGTCAAGGCCTATATTGCCCGCCACACCGGCCTGTAAGCGCACGGGCACGGGGACCGGGCTGCGGCGCTGCCGCGTGCCGGGTCCGTGCCAACTCGCTACAATCAGGCTGCGGGCCCGATCTTCGGCCCCCGGATTGCACGCCCCAGCATGCTGGAGGCGGCAATGCGCGGGCCGTTTTTCATGGGCCAACCCTTTTCCACATAGCACCATGACCCAAGCCGCAGCACCTTCCCGCCCCCCGATGCTGACCATGGCCCAGGCGCTCGACGCCTTGCTCGCTGCCGCCCGTCCGCTGGGGCAGGTGGAGTCGGTCGACACGCTTGACGCCAACGGCCGCGTGCTGGCCGCGCCCGTGACCAGCACGCTGCGCGTGCCACCGGCCGACAACACCTCGATGGATGGCTATGCCATGCGCGCCGCCGATATCCCGGCAGCGGGCACGCGGCTGCGCGTGTCGCAACGCATTCCGGCAGGGCATGTCGGCACTGAGCTTGAACCCGGCACCGCCGCGCGCATCTTCACCGGTGGGCTGATTCCGCCGGGGGCCGATGCCGTGGTGATGCAGGAACAATGCACGGCCGAAGGCGAGGACGTGATCGTCAACCACGTGCCGCAATCCGGCGAATGGGTGCGGCGCGCGGGCGAGGACATCGAAGCCGGCAGCGTGATCCTGCCGGCTGGTACACGGCTCACGCCGCAGGCAATGGGGCTGGCGGCATCGGTCGGCCAGGCAAAGCTCGATGTGGTGCGCCGCGTGCGCGTGGCGGTGTTCTTCACCGGCGACGAACTGGCGATGCCGGGGGAGCCGCTCAAGCCCGGCGCGATCTACAACTCGAATCGCTTCACGCTGCGCGGCCTGCTGGAAAACCTGGGCTGCGAGGTCAGCGACTTCGGCATCGTGCCGGATACGCTGGCGGCCACGCGAGAGACGCTGCGCCGCGCGGCGCAAGGCCACGACCTGATCATCACCTCGGGCGGCGTGTCGGTCGGCGAGGAGGATCATATCAAGCCCGCGGTCGAGGCCGAAGGGCGGCTAGACATGTGGCAGATCGCGATCAAGCCGGGTAAGCCGCTGGCGTTCGGGCAAGTTGCCAGCGCCGGTGCCGAGCCGTCCTTCTTCCTGGGGTTGCCGGGCAACCCCGTGTCGAGCTTCGTCACCTTCCTGCTGTTCGTGCGGCCCTTCATCCTGCGCCTGCAGGGCGTGGCCGACGTGGCGCCGCGGCGCCTGCCGCTGCGTGCCGATTTCGAGCTGAAGAAGGGCGACCGCCGCAACGAGTTCCTGCGCGCGCGCATCAATGCCGAAGGCGGACTGGACCTGTTCCCGAACCAGAGTTCGGGCGTGCTGACCTCCACCGTATGGGGCGATGGCCTGATCGACAACCCGCCCAGCCAGGCGATCGCGCGCGGCGATACCGTGCAGTTCATTCCGTTTGACGGCCTGCTCGCATAGCGGGCCCGCATCATCAGGACGCAGAAGCAGTGATGACCATCGAACTACGATTCTTCGCCAGCGTGCGCGAACAACTCGGCGTGGCCGAAGAGCGCATCGAGGTGCCGACGGGCGTGCGCACCGTGGGCGAGCTGCGCCACTGGCTAATCCAGCGCGGCGGCGCCTGGGCTGAAACTCTGGCCGAAGGCCGCGCACTGCGCATGGCCGTCGACCACGCGGTGGCGCGGCCCGATACGGCGATTGCCGACGGCTGCGAGGTCGCCTTCTTCCCGCCCGTCACCGGAGGCTGAGATGAGCGTCAGGGTACAGCGCGAGGATTTTGACCTGGGCGCCGAGGTAACGGCGCTGCGTGCCGGCAACCCGGCGGTCGGCGCGGTGGCCAGCTTTATCGGCACCGTGCGCGATATCAGCGACGGCAGCGCCGTCAGCGCGATGGAGCTGGAGCACTACCCGGGCATGACCGAGAAGGCGCTGGCGCAGATCGAGGCGGCCGCGTGCGCGCGCTGGGTGCTGCTGGGCGTGACCATCATCCATCGCGTCGGCCCGCTGCTGCCGCAGGACCAGATCGTGCTGGTGGCGGTGGCGTCCGCGCATCGCGGCAATGCCTTCGCCGCGTGCGAGTTCATCATGGACTACCTCAAGTCCGAAGCGCCGTTCTGGAAGAAGGAAGAAACACCCGAAGGCGCGCGCTGGGTCGATGCCCGCGTCACCGACGAAGCCGCGCTCAAGCGCTGGGGCATCGCGTCGTTCAACGCCAGCGGCGATGACGAGCAGCAAGGAGAGGGCGGCGACGGCGGGAGCCGGTCCTGATGGGGCCGTTGGGGTTTGTCGCCGTGGGCGTAGGTGCCGCGGTGGGGGCGTGGCTGCGCTGGGGGTTCGCGGTGCTGTGGAACGCCATCAACCCGGCCATGCCCTACGGCACGCTGGCGGCGAACCTGCTGGGCGGCTACCTGATCGGGCTGGCGGTGGGTTTCTTCGACATCCACGCCGCCCTGCCGCCGGAATGGCGCCTGCTGGCCATCACTGGCTTCCTCGGCGGGCTGACCACGTTCTCGACGTTTTCCAGTGAAGTGGTGGCGAACCTGATCGCCGGCGACTACGGCTGGGCGGCGATGCACCTGCTGATGCACCTCGGGGGCTCGCTGCTGCTGACGGCGTTCGGCCTCTGGACTTACCGCGTGCTGGCCTGAGCGATCAGCGCGAGCAACGAGGCATTGAACGCCTGCGGTTGCTCCATATGCGGGCTGTGGCCCGCGCCGGCCACCACACTGAATCCTGACGAAGGTTGCAACGCTAGCGTGGCAGTGCCGACCGCCGGCGCGTACAAGCGGCTGGCCGCGCCGTACAGGTGGAACAGCGGCAAGGCCGCCGTATGCAGCGTCGCGCGGAAATCCTGGCGCGCCATGTCCTCCCACAGCGCGGCGAGCGCCGCGGCATCGCACTGGCTTGCCATCTGCGCGATGCGCTGCATCGCGGCGCCGTCCGGGCGCCGTCCCGCCGCCCACAATCCCAGCGCGACCGAGGGCGCCAACCGGGTCCAGTCAGCCCGGATGCGCGCCGCCATCTGCGCGGCGAGCGCGATGTCATAGTCGCCGTGCAGGCCATGCGGCCAATCCGGATCCGTCACCAGCCGGGGCGTCATGTCGATGCTGCCGACAGCCGCCAGCGGAAGACCCGGATGGTCACGCAACAGTGCCCATGCCACCATTGCGCCCATCGACCAGCCTGCCACCACCACGTCAGTGAGCCCCAGGTGCGCGACCAGGCCCGCCACATCCTGCGCCAGCGCCGTGATCGTGGTGCCGGCGCGGTAGCGGGACAGGCCGTGGCCGGCGTGGTCAGGCGCGATCACGCGGAATCCTGCCAGCGCCAGTGCACGCTGGGCGTCGAAGGCCTCGCCATTGACCGACCATCCGTGCAGCAACAGCAGCGGCCGGCCTTGCCCGGCTTCGCGCCAGCCTGGCAACGCGCGGTCGGCCGGATGGCTGGCAAAGGGCGGGGCCGCGGTGCTTGCGGGGGCAGAAGCGGGAGCGTCCAACGAAGGGTGTCTCCTGGCGGTTGGTCGGGGAAAGTGCCCTGGATGCCACGCGGACAACCTGCCCCGGTGGAGGGTGATCCCTATTGACATCCTTCGTGGTGAATTTATACGATGAAACATGAATCAGATATCAGGTTTTGCCTGCATAGCGATTCCAGGCAGTGATGCAAAGGCGGCGGCAGGTGCGGAGGAGGTACTTGCCGAGAGCGGGACCGAGGTAACCGGCCGCCTGCAGGACATGAAGCGGCTGGCATTCCAATGACAAGGCGCACAGCGCCACCGGAGACATGATGTCCCAGACCGAAACTGGCGAGACTGGCGAAGTCCGCGAACCCGGCTTGGCCGGCGCCATCTGCCCGCCCAAGACCGCGCGCGGCCAGAAGACCCGCGAAGCCCTGCTGCGCGCCGCCGAGAAAGTGTTCGGCGAGAAAGGCTACTACGCCGCATCGATCTCCGAAATCACGCAGGAAGCCAAGGTGGCGATGGGCACCTTCTACCTGTACTTCAAGGACAAGGAAGACATCTTCCGCGCGCTGGTCGCCCATATGCTCGAGCTGGTGCGCGCGCACCTGCGCAAGCACGTGGCCAACGCCGCCAGCCAGATGGAGGCCGAGCGCCTCGGCCTGAAGGCTTTCCTCTCTTTCGTTTCGCGCCACAAGAACCTGTACCGGATCGTGCTCGATTCCTACTCGGTGGACGAGACCATCTACAGCAGCTATTTCCAGGTTTTTGCCGAGCTCTACAGCCGGCGCCTCGAGCGCGCCGAAGAGCAGGGCGAGATCGTCCCCGGCGATGCCGAGGTGCGCGCCTGGTGCCTGATCGGCATCAGCAACTTCCTGGGCATGCGCTATGCGCGCTGGAAGCGGCCTGCATCCATGGAGAAGGTGGTCGATACCGCCTTCGACCTGATCTCGCACGGCCTGCAGCCGCGATGAGCGCGCACGCCGAGCCGCTGGTCCTGCTGGAGCGCACCGACTGCGTGGCGCTGCTGCGCCTGAACCGGCCCCGGCGGCACAACAGCCTGGTGCCCGAGTTGCTGGTGGCGCTGCTCGGCGCGCTGGACCAGATCGAGGCCGACCCGTCGATCCGCGTGGCGGTGCTGACCCATGCGGGACCGAACTTCTCGACCGGCGGCGATGTGGCCGCCTTTGCCGACCAGGGTGATGGCATTGCGGAATATGCGGGCCGGCTGCTGGCGCTGCTGAACCGGTCGATCCTGCGCATTGCCGCGCTGCGCTGCCCGATGGTGGCGGCGGTGGAAGGCTGGCTCACCGGTGGCTCGCTCGGCCTCGTGCTGGCGTGCGACATGGCGGTGCTGGCACAGGATGCGCGCATCGCGCCGTTCTACACCGTGGTCGGCTTCAGCCCGGACGGCGGCTGGACGGCGATGCTGCCGCAACTGGTCGGCACGCCGCGAGCACGTGCCTGGCAGCTGAACAATACGATCGTGGCCGCGCCCGACGCGCTCACGCAAGGCATCGCGGCCGCGCTGGCGGCGCCGGGCTCGGCAGAGGCCGAGGCTATCGCGCTGGCACGCGGTATCGCGGCCAAGGTGCCCGGCAGCGTCGCGCACACGCGCGCATTGCTGCGCTGGGATCTCGACGCGCTGGCCGCAGCACTGGAGTGCGAGCGCGCGGCTTTCGTCGCGCAGGTGGCCACTGCCGATACCGCCGAAGGCATGCGGCGCTTCCTTGCCGGCCGCGCGCGCGAATAGCAAAGCAACACCCCCACGCAGTTGCAGCAGGTTTCAGCTCTACAAACACAAACGAGACCGAATCGAGGAGACAGCAATGCAACGCAACACTCACGCCGTACGCGCCCTGGTCATGGCCGCCGCGCTGCTCGCCGCCGGCACCGCACTGGCCAAGGACATCCGCATCGCCCACGTCTACGACAAGACCGGCGCGCTCGAGGCCTACGCCAAGCAGACCCAGACCGGCCTGATGATGGGGCTGGAATACGCCACCAACGGCACCATGACAGTCAACGGCAACAAGCTGGTGGTGATCGAGAAGGACACCCAGGGCAAGCCGGACGTCGCCAAGGCGCAGCTCGCCGCGGCCTACAGCGACGACCGCGCCGATATTGCGGTCGGCCCGACCTCGTCCGGCACCGCGCTGGCGATGCTGCCGGTGGCCGAGGAATACAAGAAGGTGCTGCTGGTCGAGCCCGCCGTCGCCGACTCCATCACCGGCGACAAGTGGAACCGCTATATCTTCCGCACCGGCCGCAACTCGTCGCAGGATGCGATCTCTAATGCCGTGGCGCTGGACAAGCCCGGTGTGACAATCGCCACGCTGGCACAGGACTACGCCTTCGGTCGCGACGGCGTCAAGGCGTTCAAGGGCGCGCTGAAGAACGCGAAGATCGTCCACGAGGAATACCTGCCGACCAACACCACCGACTTCACCGCCGGCGCGCAGCGCCTGTTCGATGCGCTCAAGGACAAGCCCGGCCGCAAGGTGATCTTCATCATCTGGGCCGGCGCCGGCAACCCGTTCAAGATCGCCGATCTCGATCCCAAGCGCTACGGCATCGAGATCGCCACCGGCGGCAACATCCTGCCGGCGATGAGCAGCTACAAGAACTTCCCGGGCATGGAAGGGGCCACGTACTACTACTTCGGCATCCCGAAGAACAAGGCCAACGAGTGGCTGGTGTCCAACCACTACAGCAAGTTCAAGTCGCCGCCTGACTTCTTCACCGCTGGCGGCATGACCGCGGGCATCGCGCTGGTCGAGGCGCTGAAGAAGACCAACGGCGACACCGGCACCGACAAGCTGATCATGGCGATGGAGGGGATGTCGTTCGACACGCCCAAGGGCAAGATGACCTTCCGCAAGGAGGACCACCAGGCCATGCAGTCGATGTACCACTTTAAGATCAAGGTCGATCCCGCCTTTGCCTGGGGCGTGCCTGAACTCGTGCGCGAGATCCGGCCGGAGGAAATGAACGTGCCCGTGCGCAACCACCGCTGATGAACGCGCCTGCTTCTTCCGCCCGCACAGCGGCCGCGCCGGTGCCACCGCAGCCGGCCGGCCAGCGCGGCAGCACCGCGGCCGCGGCCGGCGCGCAGCCGTTACTGGAAACGCGCGAGCTGACCATCCGCTTCGGCGGCCATGTGGCCGTCAACGCGATGTCGTGCGCGTTTCGGCCCGGCGAGCTGACCTGCATCGTCGGCCCCAATGGCGCGGGCAAGACCACGTACTTCAACCTCATCTCTGGCCAGTTGCCTCCTACCGCCGGGCAGATCCTGCTCGACGGCGAGGACCTGACGCGCCTGCCGGTGTCGCAGAAGACCCGGCGCGGCATCGGGCGGGCCTTCCAGCTCACCAGCCTGTTCCCGCAACTGTCCGTACTGGAGAACGTGCGGCTGGCGGTGCAGGCGCGCCAGCAGCGCGGCATCGACCTGTTCTCGATGTGGACCAGCCACCGCGACGTGCGCGCGCAGGCGCTGGCGATCCTGGAGCGCGTGGCGCTGGCGGGCAAGCAGCACCTGACGGTAGCCTCGCTCCCGCATGGCGACCAGCGCAAGCTGGAGGTCGGCATCCTGCTGGCGCTGCAGCCGCGCGTATTCATGTTCGACGAGCCCACGGCAGGCATGAGCGTGGACGAAGTGCCGGTGATCCTGGACCTGATCCGCGAGATCCGCCAGGACCGCAGCAAGACCGTGCTGCTGGTCGAGCACAAGATGGACGTGGTGCGCTCGCTGGCCGACCGCATCATCGTGCTGCACAACGGCACGCTGGTGGCCGATGGCGACCCGGCGGAGGTGATTGCCTCGCCGGTGGTGCAGCAGGCCTACCTGGGCATGGCGGAAGAGGAGGGCAACCATGGCTGAGCCACAGAACGCGGCGCCCATCCTGCGGCTGCAGGGCGTGCAGACCCACATCGGCCCGTACCACATCCTGCACGGCGTCAGTTTTGACGTGCCGCGCGGCGGCGTGACCATGCTGCTGGGGCGCAACGGCGCCGGCAAGACCACCACGCTGCGCACCATCATGGGCCTGTGGCAGGCCAGCGCCGGCACGGTGACGTTCGACGGCGCCGACATCACGCGCCACAGCACGCCCGCGATCGCGCAGGCGGGCATCGCCTACGTGCCGGAGAACATGAGCGTGTTTTCCGACCTGACCGTGGCGGAGAACATGCGGCTGGCCGCGCGCACGGGCGCCATCGACGAGCGCCGGCTGGACTGGGTGTTCCGCATGTTCCCGGCGCTGAAGACCTTCTGGCACCAGCGCGCCGGCGTGCTGTCGGGCGGGCAGAAGCAGATGCTGTCGGTGGCGCGCGCCATCATCGAGCCGCGCAAGCTGCTGATCGTGGACGAGCCGACCAAGGGGCTGGCGCCGGCCATTATCCAGAACATGATCCACGTGTTTCGCGAGCTGAAGCAGACCGAGGTGTCGATCCTGCTGGTGGAGCAGAACTTCAATATGGCGAAGTCGGTGGGGGATACGGTGGCGGTGATGGATGATGGGCGGACGGTGCATACGGGCTCGATGGCGGCGCTGGCTGACGACGAGTCCCTGCAGCAGAAGCTGTTGGGGCTGTCGCTGGCCGCGCACCAGTAGCGAAGACGATCAGCGAGACCGATTGTTTGCTCCCCTTTCCCGCTTGCGGGAGAGGGGCAGGGGGGAGGGCAGGAACTGGCATACCGACAGGCATTACTTTGTCGATACGCCCGGCCCTCACCCCAACCCTCTCCCGCTAGCGGAAGAGGGAGCACACAGCGCGCGGGACGTTACGCCCGCGGCAGGACGAGACACATGACAACATCAACGACCCTATCAAGCGCCACCCCGGCCGACCTGCCGAAGGTCCGCCTCGACTGGACACCGCTGGCACTGGCGCCATTGCTGATGCTGCTGGCCTACCCGCTAATAGGCAGCCCCTCGACCTGGCTCACGCTGACCGTCGCCGGCCTGGCAATGGGCATGATCATCTTCGTGGTCTCGTCCGGCCTGACACTGGTATTCGGCCTGATGGACGTCCTCAACTTCGGCCACGGCGCCTTCATCGCGCTTGGCGCATATGTTGCTGCCTCGGTGCTGCTGCCACTGGCAGGCTGGGTCGAGGCCGACAACCTGGCGCTGAACCTGTCGGTGTTTGCCCTGGCGATCGTGGCCGCGATGGTCGCCGCCGGCGCAGTCGGACTCTTCTTCGAACGCGTGGTGGTCCGCCCAGTCTACGGCCAGCACCTGAAGCAGATCCTGATCACGATGGGCGGCATGATCGTGGCCGAGCAACTGATCAAGGCGATCTGGGGCCCAGAAACCATCGCGCTGCAGGTGCCCACCACCTTCCGCGGCGCGGTGCTGCTGGGCGACGCCGCCATCGAGAAATACCGGCTGATCGCAATGGCGCTCGGGCTGGTGATCTTCATCGCCATGCTGCTGTTGCTCAACCGCACCCGCATCGGCCTGCTGATCCGCGCGGGCGTGGAGAACCGCGAGATGGTGGAGGCGCTCGGCTACCGCATCCGGCGGCTGTTTATCGGCGTGTTCGTCGTGGGCGCCGGGCTTGCCGGGCTGGGCGGCGTGCTGTGGGGTCTGTATCAGCAAAACATCACCGCGGCGATCGGCGCGCAGGTCAACGTGCTGATCTTTATCGTGATCATCATCGGCGGCCTGGGTTCGACCACCGGTTGCTTCGTCGGCGCGCTGCTGGTAGGGCTGATGGCCAACTACACCGGCTTCCTGTTCCCCAAGGTTGCCCTGTTCTCCAACATCCTGCTGATGATGCTGATCCTGCTGTGGCGCCCACAAGGGCTGTTCCCGGTGGCGCGGCGCTAACGGAAGGGACACGACCATGCTCCGACTTCTCTCCGGCGACCTGCCGCGCAGCCGCGTGCTGACCGTGATCCTGCTGCTGATCCTGGTGGCGCTGGCGTGCGCCCCGTTTGCGTTCCCCGGTGCGCGTGCGCTGAACATGGCGGCCAAGATCTGCATCTTCGTGGTGCTGGTGGCCAGCTATGACCTGCTACTGGGCTATACCGGCATCGTTTCCTTCGCCCACACCATGTTCTTCGGCATCGGCGGCTATGGCGTGGCGATCGCAATGTCGCGCATGGAGCCGGGTTGGGGCGCGCTGCTCGCCGGCACTGTGGGCGCGCTCGCGGTATCGGCGCTGCTGGCCTTCCTGATCGGGCTGTTCTCGCTGCGGGTGCGCGCGATCTTCTTCGCCATGATCACGCTGGCGGTGGCGACCGCCTTTGGCACGCTGGTGTCGCAGCTGTCGGAATGGACCGGCGGCGAGGACGGGCTGACCTTCAAGGTGCCCGAGGTGCTGCGGCCGGGCTTCTCGCTGGGCGATGCCGAGTGGCTCGGCGTGCCGCTGACCGGCAAGCTGCTGAGCTACTACCTGGTGTTCGCCGGCGCGCTGGTGCTGTTCCTGGTGCTGCTGCGCATCGTCAATTCGCCCTTCGGGCGCGTGCTGCAGGCGATCCGCGAGAACGACTTCCGCGCCGAGGCCATCGGCTACCGTACTGTGGTCTACCGCACGGTGTCGACGGTGCTCTCTGCGATGTTCGCCACATTGGCCGGCGTGCTGATGGCGCTGTGGCTGCGCTATAACGGACCGGACACCTCGCTGTCGTTCGAGATCATGGTCGATATCCTGCTGATCGTGGTGATCGGCGGCATGGGCACCCTCTACGGCGCGGTGATCGGCACGGTGCTGTTCCTGGTGGCGCAGACCTACCTGCAGGACGTGATGAAGCTTGCCAGCGACGCCACCTCGGCGCTGCCGCTGCTGTCCTCGCTGCTGCATCCGGACCGCTGGCTGTTGTGGCTGGGCCTGCTGTTTATCCTGAGCGTCTACTATTTCCCTCAAGGCGTGGTAGGACGGCTGCGCGGCAACAACACCGTGCAGGACGTGGCAACCTGAGCAGCGGAGCTCGCGCATGTACGTCATCGACTGGCTGCACAAGAACGCGCAGCACTTTCCCGACAAGGTCGCACTGGTGGACGTCGAGACCGGCCGCCATGTCACCTATCGCCATTTCGACGAGCGCGCCGGCCGCTTCGCCGAATACCTGACCGAGGGTTTGCACCTCGCCCCGGGGACGCGTGTCGCGGTGCTGGCGCACAACAGCTCGGACTACTTCGAAATGCTGTATGGCTGCGCCAAGGCCGGCATGGTGATGGTCTGCCTGAACTGGCGCCTGCCGGCGGCGGAACTGCTGCCGATCCTACAGGACTGCACACCCGAAGTGCTGGTGGCCGGCGACGGCTTCCTCGCCGTGGCGGCGGAGCTGGCGCGCGCCGTGCCGCTGCGAGCGGTGCTGCACCTGGCCGATGACGAGGCCGCCGACGTGCCCGGCGGCTGGACCGAGTACGAGGCGGTGCTCGATGCCGCTTCCGGCCGCATCATCGAGATGCCGTGCCGCGACGAGTCCGAGGTCTGGCACCTGCTCTACACCTCCGGTACTACCGGCAAGCCCAAGGGCGTGATCCAGACCTATGGCATGGTGTTCTTCAATGCCGTCAACGCCATGCTGGCCAACAAGATCACGCGCGACGACGTGTTCCTCAGCGTGCTGCCGTTCTTCCATACCGGCGGGCTGAACCTGTATGCCAACCCGGTGCTGCATGCTGGCGGCACGGTGCACATCATGCGCCAGTTCGAGCCGCAGGTGGTGCTCGACAGGCTCGACCGGGCCTCCGGCCAGGGCATCACGATGTTCTTTGCGGTGCCCGCCGTGTACCTGTTCCTGAGCCAGCACCCGCGCTTTGCGCAGGCGGATTTCGGCGGCGTGCGCAATATGTCCGCGGGCGGCTCGCCGGTGCCGAAGCCGCTGCTGGAAGCCTACCTGGCCAAGGGCGTGACCATCTGCTTCGGCTTCGGCATGACCGAGACGGGCCCGACGGTGTTCGTCTGCGACGAGGAAACCGCGCGCCGCAAGATCGGGACCATTGGCAAGCCGGTCGGGTCGATGCTGACGCGCATCGTCGATGCGCAGGGCGTGGACCTGGGGCCTGGCGAGCGTGGAGAACTGCTGATCAAGGGCCCCGGCGTGACGCCGGGCTACTGGAACCTGCCGGAAGCGACGGCTGCCGCGATCCGCGACGGCTGGCTGCATTCCGGCGATATCGCGTATCGCGACGGGGAGGGCGACTACTACATCGTCGATCGAGCCAAGGACATGTTCATTTCGGGCGGCGAGAACGTCTATCCCGCCGAGGTCGAGAACGTGCTGTTCCAGCTCCCCGGCGTGGCCGAGGCCGCGGTGATCGGCACCGCCGATGCGCGCTGGGGCGAGGTCGGCATGGCGCTGGTGGTGCTGCGCCCGGGCGCCACGCTGGACGAAGCCCAGGTCATCGCCCACTGCAAGGCACAGCTGGCCGGCTACAAGGTGCCGCGCCACGTGCGCTTTCTCGATGCGTTGCCGCGAACGCCGTCCGGCAAGGTGGAGAAGCACAAGCTGCGCACCAGGTTTGCCGGCTGAGGCGTGGCGCATCGCGCCGGCCGTTTCTGTCTTTTCGCATTGCCGAAGTCTCGCAGTCTTCCATTTGACGAATGTCTCGACTGCCCCCCTTCGCGGGGCGACAGAAGGAGGGTGACATGCAATCCATGCAGATTCCGCCACTGCGGCAGCGCCGCCTCGGAGTCACGGTCCTGGCCACTGGCGCAGCGATGCTCGCGGTCGCCTGCGGCTCGGGCGACGGCGACAACAAGAACAGCAACAGCAACGGCAGCAACCCCAACACCAAGCCCGCCTTTGTCGGCGCCGTCACCGTCAACAGCTACAACGGCACCACCGACGATCTGCTGACTGCCGGCCTCGGCAAGGATGGTCTGGCCAGCAGCTCGGCGCCGCTGCCGGCCAACCCGACTGCACCGACCGCGGCCGAGCTGCGGCGCTATGCGATTTACTCGAATTACCGCGCCATCGTCGATACCACGTCCGGCGGCGGCTACGGCTCGCTGTACGGCCCTAATGTCGATGCGCAGGGCAACGTCACCGCCTCCGAAGGCAAGATCGCGGGAGTGGAATACCTGGCGTATTCGGACGACGGCACCGGCAATCAGAATGTGACGATGCTGGTGCAGATCCCGAACACGTTCAATTCGGCGAAGCCTTGCATGATCACAGCCACCTCGTCGGGATCGCGCGGCGTCTACGGCGCCATCGCCGTCGGCGAGTGGGGCCTCAAGCGCGGCTGCGCCGTGGCTTATACCGACAAGGGAACAGGCGCCGCGCCGCACGACCTGGACACTGACGCCGTGCCGCTGATTGATGGCACCCGCACCACGCGCACCGCAGCCGGCGGGAACGCCCAGTTCGCGGCGAAGCCAGGGGCGATCTCGCTGGCAGACTTTACCGCCGCTGCGCCGCACCGGCTGGCCTTCAAGCACGCCCATTCGCAGCAGAACCCGGAGAAGGACTGGGGCAAGTTCACGCTGCAGGCGATCCAGTTCGGCATCTGGGCCATCAATGACCGCTTCGGGGCGGTGGCGGCCGACGGCACTCGCCAGCTCAGCATGGACAAGGACAGGATTCTGGTCATTGCCTCAAGCGTGTCAAACGGCGGTGGGGCTGCCGTCGCCGCGGCCGAGCAGGATACCGATGGCCTGATCGACGGCGTGGCGGTGGGTGAGCCAAACCTGAACCTGCCGCCTGATACCGGCATCGTGATCAAGCGCGGCAGCAGTACTGTCAGTGCCTCGGGCCGCATCCTCTATGACTACATGACCACGGCCAACCTGCTCCAGCTATGCGCGTCGCAGGCGACGGCCCTGACCCTCGCGCCGGCCTTTGGCCAGAACGTCAATTTCGCCAATCGCTGCCAGACCCTGGCGGACAAGAACATTGTGTCCGGGAGCACACTGGGCGACCAGGCTGCCAGCGCACTGGCTGCCCTGCATGCGGCAGGGTGGGAGCCGGAATCGGACGATCTCCATCCGTCGCTCGCCGCGCTCGATACGGCGGCCTCGATTTCGGTCACCTATGCCAACTCGTACGCGAGGGCCAGCGTGACGGATCGCCTGTGCGGCTACAGTTTTGCGACGACGCTGGCCGATTTCAAGCCGGCAGTGATTGCGCCGGCGGCTCTGGCATCGTTGTTCGCCACTGGCAACGGCGTGCCGCCCACCAGCACGGTGCAGCTGATCAATGACCGCGATCCGGCCAACGGGCCTTTCCTTAATGGCCGGTCGGTCTCGGTCTCGACCCAGCGCACGGACGCGAACTTCGACGGCGCCAATTGCCTGCGCGCGTTGCTGACGGGTACCGACGCTCCGTCACAGGCACTGCAATCCGGCCTCGCCCAGACGCTGCGCTCGGGCAACCTGCGCGGCAAGCCCGCGATGATCGTGCACGGTCGCAGCGACGGCCTGCTGCCGGTCAACCACACGTCACGACCATACCTCGGCTTCAACCGGCGGCAGGAGGGCGATGCCAGCAAGCTGACCTATGTCGAGGTCGAGAACGCCCAGCACTTCGATGCCTTCATCGGGGCGGTGTCAGGCTATAGCAATCGCTATGTGCCGCTGCACATCTACGTGATCCGCGCGCTTGACGCGGTCTACGACAATCTGACCGCCAACAAGGCGCTGCCGCCGTCACAGGTAGTGCGCACCACGCCGCGCGGCGGCAGCACCAACGCCACCACCGCGCCGACGCTGCTGCCGTCCAACGTGCCGCCGTTCGCGGCCTCGCCGACGCCCGCCAACGCGATTACCGTCAACGCTTCTACCGTCCAGGTGCCAGACTGATGACCAACGCTTCACCGCGCGTGCTGACGCAGCGCGACTTCGACCGATTCGCGGCGTTGTCGCGCGACGATAACCCGATCCACTGCGATCCGGACTTTGCCCGTGGCACGCATTTCGGTGCCACGGTGGCGCACGGCATGTTCTTGTTTTCGCTGCTGTGCGCCCACACCTGGCGGCAACTGCCCGGGCCGGCGCTGCCGGTCGGGCAGACGCTGATGTTCCCGACGCCGGCCTTTGTCGGCGACGCGGTGCAGATCGGGCTGACGCCGCAGGCCGAGGCGCCGACGGGGCTGCTGGGCTATGGCACGACCGTGGGCAGCGCGGCGGCGGAAGCGGCGCCGCGCGTCACGGCCGTGGGCGAGTCCTTGTGGCTTGTGGACGCTGTGCCGGACCGGTTGGCCGCGATGCCGCCCGATCCCGCCGCGGCGCTGGGCGAGGAGGGTGACGCTGCGCTGTACGGCCTGCGCCCCGGCCAGGACGCCAGCGCGGAACGGGCCTTCTCGTCAGCCGACCTGGATGAATACATCGCCCTGACCGGCGACGCCAACCCGTACCACGCCAACCCCGCCTTCGCCCGCGCGCGCGGCTTCGAGGGCCCGGTGGTGCCGCTGCCGCTGCTGGCCGGCATGTTCTCCGACCTGCTCGGCACGCGTCTGCCCGGCCGCGGCACCGGCTGGATGAAGCAGTCGCTGCGCCTGGCCTCGGCCGCGCGGCTGGGCGAGCCGCTGACCGCGCGCGCGCGCATCGTGCGGCTGCGCGCCGGCAAGGACCTGGTCAACCTGGCCAGCCTCGTCACCGGCGCCGACGGCCGGGTGGTGGTGCGGGGCGAGTCCCTGGTGCTGGTGCGCAACCTGGCGGACAAGGGCGAAAGCCGGGCCGCTTAGCCCTTGCGCGCGTATCGCATGCAGCACTCGACGACATCGCAAGACGTCGGATCGCGGCCTTGAAATGTCGCGGCGAAGCCTTATCTTTCGATAAGACATCCAGTGTCCGGCAGGGCATACGGGCGCTCCGGCAACCAAGACCGTGAGCCGACGCCCCTCGCATCAGGACACGACCTTATCTGAGAGAGGGATTCCTATGCGTCTTGACAAGCTGACCACCCGGTTCCAGGAAGCGCTGGCTGATGCGCAAAGCCTGGCACTGGCCAACGACAACCAATACATCGACCCGCAGCACGTGCTGCGCGCGCTGCTGTCGCAGGACGACGGCGCCGCCAAGGCGCTGCTGTCGCGCGCCGGCGTCAACGTGCAGGGCCTGCAGACGGCGCTGGACGCCGCCATCAAGCGCCTGCCGCAGGTGCAGGGCACCAGCGAGGTCCAGATCGGCCGCGACCTGGTCAACCTGCTCAACGCCACCGAGAAAGAAGCCATCAAGCGCGGCGACCAGTTCATCGCCAGCGAACTGTTCCTACTGGCCGTTGCCGACGACAAGGGCGAGGCCGGCCGCATCGCGCGTGAAAGCGGCCTGAACCGCAAGTCGCTCGAGTCGGCCATCCAGGCCGTGCGCGGCGGCGAATCCGTCAACAGCGCCGAGGCCGAAGGCCAGCGCGAAGCGCTCAAGAAGTACACCATCGACCTCACCGAGCGCGCCCGCATCGGCAAGCTCGACCCCGTAATCGGCCGCGACGACGAGATCCGCCGCGCGATCCAGATCCTGCAGCGCCGTACCAAGAACAACCCGGTGCTGATCGGCGAGCCGGGCGTGGGCAAGACCGCCATCGTCGAAGGCCTGGCGCAGCGCATCGTCAACGGCGAGGTGCCCGAAAGCCTGAAGAACAAGCGCGTGCTGGTACTCGACATGGCCGGCCTGCTGGCTGGCGCCAAGTATCGCGGCGAGTTCGAAGAACGCCTGAAGGCCGTGCTGAACGACGTTGCCAAGGACGAGGGCCAGACCATCGTCTTTATCGACGAGATCCACACCATGGTGGGTGCGGGCAAGGCCGAGGGCGCGATCGACGCGGGCAACATGCTCAAGCCGGCGCTGGCGCGCGGCGAGCTGCACTGCATCGGCGCGACCACGCTGGACGAATACCGCAAGTACATCGAGAAGGACGCCGCGCTCGAGCGCCGCTTCCAGAAGGTGTTGGTGGACGAGCCCACAGTGGAAGCGACCATCGCCATCCTGCGCGGCCTGCAGGAAAAGTATGAACTGCACCACGGCGTCGAGATCACCGACCCGGCCATCGTCGCCGCGGCGGAGCTGTCGCATCGCTATATCACCGACCGCTTCCTGCCCGACAAGGCCATCGACCTGATCGACGAGGCGGCCGCGCGCATCAAGATGGAAATCGACTCCAAGCCGGAGGCGATGGACAAGCTCGAGCGCCGCACCATCCAGCTCAAGATCGAGCGCGAAGCGGTCAAGAAAGAGACCGACGAAGCCTCGCTCAAGCGCCTGGACCTGATCGAGCAGGAGATCGCCCGGCTGGAGAAGGAATACGCCGACCTGGACGAGATCTGGAAGGCCGAGAAGGGCGCCGCGCAAGGCACGGCCGCGCTCAAGGAAGAGATCGAGAAGGTCAAGCTCGAGATAACCAAGCTGCAGCGCGAAGGCAAGCTCGACAAGGTGGCCGAGCTGCAATACGGCAAGCTGCCGGGCCTGGAAGGCAAGCTCAAGGCCGCGACCGATGCCGAGGCCAGCGAGCAGAAGCAGCCCAACAAGCTGCTGCGCACGCAGGTGGGCGCAGAGGAAATCGCCGAAGTGGTAAGCCGTGCGACCGGCATCCCGGTGTCCAAGATGATGCAGGGCGAGCGCGAGAAGCTGCTGAAGATGGAAGACCGCCTGCATGCGCGCGTGGTGGGCCAGGACGAAGCCGTGCGGCTGGTGTCCGACGCTATCCGCCGTTCGCGTGCCGGGCTCGCGGACGAGAACAGGCCCTATGGCTCGTTCCTGTTCCTGGGCCCGACCGGCGTCGGCAAGACCGAACTGTGCAAGGCGCTGGCCGAGTTCATGTTCGATTCGCAAGAGCACCTGATCCGCATCGACATGAGCGAATTCATGGAGAAGCACAGCGTGAGCCGGCTGATCGGCGCGCCGCCGGGATATGTGGGCTACGAGGAAGGCGGCTACCTGACCGAGGCCGTGCGCCGCAAGCCGTACAGCGTGGTGCTGCTCGATGAAGTCGAGAAGGCCCACCCGGACGTCTTCAACGTGCTGCTGCAGGTGCTGGACGACGGCCGCCTGACCGATGGCCAGGGCCGCACGGTGGACTTCAAGAACACGGTGATCGTGATGACGTCCAACCTTGGGTCGCAGATCATCCAGGCGATGACCGGCGAGCCGCAGGAAGCGATCAAGGGCGCGGTCTGGCAGGAAGTGCGCACGCATTTCCGGCCGGAGTTCCTGAACCGGATCGATGAAGTGGTGGTGTTCCACGCGCTCGACCAGCAGCATATCGAGTCGATCGCGCGCATCCAGCTGCAACGCCTGCAGGCCCGCCTGGCCCGCATGGACATGACGCTGGAGGTCAGCGAGACGGCGCTGGAGAAGATCGCCAGCGCGGGCTACGACCCGGTGTTCGGCGCGCGTCCGCTCAAGCGGGCGATCCAGCAGCAGATCGAGAACCCAGTGGCGCGGGCGATCCTGGAAGGCAAGTTCACGGCCAAGGATGTGGTGCCGGTGGATTATGTCGACGGGGAGTTCACGTTCGGGCGGAAGCTCGATTAAGGCCTGCCCAACAGCTTGAAACCGCTGCGGGTTTGCTCCCCTCTCCCGCCCGCGGGAGAGGGAGCACACAAGCGGTCGCTTACAGTCAGGCCCCTGCGAATTTGCGCAGGGGCTTTTTTTCGCCTTGCCATCGCCCGCCGCGTGTAAGGCAGTCCCGCCCCGTGCAAATTTTTCACGCCGCGCCGCCCACGGGGCGTCGCCAGCCGCGCCTTAGCCCCATCCGCCGAGTGGCACACTTTTCGCGTCGCAAAAGGGCTGAGTTTCCCTACAAGGGGCTGCGCTGACGCAGCCCATCCCCCAAGGAGCCCTTCAATGACCGATAAGCCTTTCCTCACAGACGTCAAGAAGCTGCGCGAGCGCGCCCGCCAGCACATCGATGATGGCGCCGTGACCGCGGGCTATGCCGCGGACCGCGATAGCGTGCTGAAGCTGCTCAACGACGCGCTCGCGACCGAGATCGTCTGCGTGTTGCGCTATCGCCGCCACTACTACATGGCCAAGGGGCCGAACTCGAAGAGCGTCGCCGATGAATTCCTGGCCCATTCCAACGAAGAACAAGGCCATGCCGACCAGATCGCCGAGCGCATCGTCCAGCTCGGCGGCGAGCCCGACTTCGCGCCCGACGGCCTGACCAGCCGCTCGCACGCGGAATATGTGGCGGGTACGTCGCTGACGGAAATGATCAAGGAAGACCTGGTGGCCGAGCGCATCGCCATCGACAGCTATCGCGAGATCATCCAGTTCCTGGGCGAACGCGACCCGACCTCGCGCCGGCTGATGGAGGGCATCCTGGCGGTGGAAGAGGAGCATGCCGACGAAATGGCTGACCTGCTCGCACGCCAGGGCGGCTGAGGCATCGGCGCGGCAGCTTGCCCGCACTTGACCTTGATCAACCCGAGGCCGCCGGCAAGCCGATAACATTTGCCTGTCATGGAGATGCGGGGGCGCTCTTCATGACTTGTCTACCCGTTTCCGGAATGGAAACTTCGCCCGCACCGGCTTGCCGGTGCGGGCGTTTTCTTTTGAGGCGTGGCGCATCCTCCTCCTGTCCCGAATGCCCCCGTGCGCCGGCATGCCCATATTTCCGTCCGATCTTATGCAAAAAACAGCAAAGGATCGGCGAAACCATTCGTTCCGTTCAGATAGCCCCCTCGGTAGTCTTGCTCTTGACACAAGTCCGCCCCCTACGGCGGACAAAGCAAACAGCGCCTGGCGCGCATTCACGACACTGACGGGAGCAACACAAGATGATCCGCAAACTGGCCATCGGCCTGGCCGTACTGGGCGCACTGACGGCGGCGCAGACCGCCTCGGCTGCCAACCTGCTGAACGTTTCCTACGATCCGACGCGTGAGCTGTATGTCGACGTCAACGCCGCCTTCGCCAAGGCCTGGAAGGCCCAGGGCGGCGACGCCGTGACCGTGCGCCAGTCGCACGGCGGCTCGGGCAAGCAGGCGCGCTCGGTGATCGACGGGCTCGATGCCGACGTGGTGACGCTGGCGCTGGGCTATGACATCGACGCCATCGCGGAGAAGGGGCTGATCAAGCCGGACTGGCAGAAGCGCCTGCCGCACAACGCCTCGCCGTACACCTCGACCATCGTGTTCCTGGTGCGCAAGGGCAACCCCAAGGGCATCAAGGACTGGGGCGACCTGGTCAAGCCCGGCGTGCAGGTGATCACGCCCAACCCGAAGACCTCGGGCGGCGCGCGCTGGAACTACCTGGCCGCGTGGGGCTATGCGCTGCGTCAGCCGGGCGGCAACGACGCCAAGGCGCGCGAGTTCGTCGGCGAACTGCTCAAGCATGTGCCGGTGCTGGATTCGGGCGCGCGCGGCGCCACCACCACCTTTGTCGAGCGCAACCTGGGCGATGTGCTGATCGCGTGGGAGAATGAAGCCATCCTGGCCATCAAGGAGCTGGGCCCGGACAAGTTCGATATCGTCGCGCCGTCGGTCTCGATCCTGGCCGAGCCGCCGGTGGCCGTGGTCGACAAGGTGGTCGACAAGAAGGGCACGCGCAAGGCGGCCGAGGCCTACCTGCAGTTCCTGTACACCGATGAAGGCCAGGAGATCGCGGCCAAGAACTACTACCGCCCGATCTCGCAGAAGGTGGCGGCCAAGTACGCGGCCAACTTCCCCAAGGTCAAGCTGTTCACCATCGATGAAGTGTTCGGCGGCTGGCAGAAGGCGCAGAAGACCCACTTCGCCGATGGCGGTTCGTTCGACCAGATTTATCAGCCCGGCAAGAAATAACCCACGAGACCGGCGGGCCGGGGCCGCGTGGGGCGGCCCCGGCGCCGACCGGCCCACCAAGAAGAAGGAAGCCCCGATGTCCATCCTGACGCTCTCCGGCAGCCCGTCGGTCCAGTCCCGTTCCGGCCATGTGCTGGCGCACCTGCGCGCCGCGCTGGAGGCTGCCGGCGAACGCACCCGCCATCTCGACCTGCGCGAACTGCCGGCGGGTCCGCTGCTGGCAGCGCGCGTGGACGAACCCGCGATCGCCGCCGCCACGCGCGCCGTGTCCGAGGCGCAGGTGGTGGTACTGGCCACGCCGGTCTACAAGGCCGCCTATAGCGGTCTGCTCAAAGCTTTCCTCGACCTGCTGCCGCAGACCGGCCTGCGCGACAAGATCGTGCTGCCGATCGCCACCGGCGGCAGCCTCGCCCATGCGCTGGCGATCGACTATGCGCTGCGCCCGGTGCTGTCCGCGCTGGGCTCGCGCCAGATCCTGCCCGGCATCTTTGCCGTCGACCAGCAGATCGAGACCTCCGATGCCTCCGGCGTGCGCGAGGTGCGCTTCGATGCCGCGCTGTCGGCGCGCCTAGACGAAGGCGTGCTGCGGGTGCGCGATGCGCTGGCGCATGCCCGCATCGACGTGCCGCTCGACGTGGTGCCCCGCGCGCTGGTGCAGCGCGCCGCGGCCGCCGCGGTCGCCGAGCGATGTTCCGCCTGAACTGACTGACTGAAGTGGCGCCGGCCAGCCCGGCGCAGCGGCAGCCACGCCATGCCACCCGCAAAGCGGGGTCGGCAGGGAGGCCTGCTGCCGTCACCACCCTAGCCATCAATCTGGCCTTGGAGGGCATCGCCCCGGCCATGGAGGAAATCGCATGACATCGAGCATCCTGTCCCGCGCGGCAATCCAGCGCCGCCGCCTGATCACCGCCGCGCTGGTGGCTGCCACCGGCCTGGCCTACGGCCTGCTGCCCGGCCGCGCCGAAGCGCAATCGAAGAACATCGATGCCAAGGTGCTGCGCATCGGCTACCAGAAGTACGGCACGCTGACGCTGCTCAAGGCGCGCGGCACGCTGGAAAAGCGGCTGGCGCCGCAAGGCATCACCGTCAAGTGGACCGAGTTCCCCGCCGGGCCGCAACTGCTGGAAGGGCTGAATGTCGGCGCGGTCGACTTCGGCACCGTCGGCGAGGCGCCGCCGATCTTCGCGCAGGCCGCCGGCGCGCAGCTTGTTTATGTCGGCAACGAACCGCCGGCGCCGACCGCTGAAGCCATCGTCGTGCCCAAGGGCTCGGCGATCCGCTCGGTGGCCGAGTTGCGCGGCAAGCGCGTGGCGCTAAACAAGGGTTCCAACGTGCATTACCTTCTGGTGCGCCAGCTGGAGAGGGCCGGGGTGCCGTATGGCGAGATCCAGCCGGTCTACCTGCCCCCGGCCGATGCGCGTGCGGCCTTCGAGCGCGGCGCGGTCGATGCGTGGGTGATCTGGGACCCGTTCCTTGCTGCCGCTGAGAAACAGCTCGGTGCGCGCGTGCTCGCCGATGGCCGCGGCGCGGATGGCAAGAATGTGGTCAGCAACCACCAGTTCTACCTGGCCTCGCGGCCGTATGCGCAAGCAAAGCCGGAGATCGTGAAGCTGATCCTGGACGAGCTGGCCACGCTGGGCAACTGGGCGGAGAAGAACCCGAAGGACGCCACCGCCGTGCTGACCGGTGAAACCGGCCTGCCGGCCGATGTGCTCGAGTTGGCGGTATCGCGCTTCTCGTACGGCGCGCGCCCCGTCAGCGCCGAAGTGCTGGCCGAGCAGCAGCGCATCGCCGACGTCTTCCACACGCTCAAGCTGATCCCCAGGCCGGTCAAGGTGGCCGATGCGCGCTGGGACGTGCCGCAGCAGCAGGCGCAGCGATAGGCATCGCGCACCTGGCAATAACATAAGGAGAACGACATGCACGTATTCTGGTTTATCCCCACCCACGGCGACAGCCGCTACCTCGGCACCTCCGAGGGCGCGCGCGAAGTCAACTTCGACTACCTGAAGCAGGTTGCCGTGGCCGCCGATACCCTGGGCTATGAAGGGGTGCTGATCCCCACCGGGCGCTCGTGCGAAGACCCGTGGGTGGCAGCGTCCGCGCTGGCGGCGGTCACGCAGCGCCTGAAATTCCTGGTCGCGGTGCGCCCGGGGCTGATGGCGCCGACGCTGGCCGCACGGATGGCGGCGACCTTCGACCGCATCTCGAACGGCCGGCTGCTGATCAACCTCGTCACCGGCGGCGACACCGCCGAGCTGGAAGGCGACGGCCTGTTCCTCGACCACGCCGCGCGCTACGAGGCCTCGGCCGAATTCCTGCGCATCTGGCGCGAGGTGCTCGCCGCCAGCCATGACAGCGGCCAGATCGACTTTGAGGGCAAGCACCTGAGCGTGAAGGGCGCGCGCGTCCTCTACCCGCCGCTGCAGCGCCCGCACCCGCTGGTGTACTTCGGCGGATCGTCCGCGCCGGCGCATGCGCTCGCGGGCGAGCAGGTCGATACCTACCTGACCTGGGGCGAGCCGCCGACCGACGTCGCGCGGAAGCTCGACGACGTGCGCCGCCACGCGGCACGCCATGGCCGCGCCGTGAAGTTCGGCATCCGCCTGCACGTGATCGTGCGCGAAACTGATGAAGCCGCGTGGGCCGCCGCCGATGACCTGATCAGCCGGCTCGACGACGACATCGTGGCGCGCGCGCAGGCGGTGTTCGCCAAGATGGATTCGGAAGGGCAGCGCCGCATGGCAGCGCTGCATGCCGGCGGCGCGCGCCGCACACGCGAGACGTTGGAGATCAGCCCCAACTTGTGGGCCGGCGTGGGCCTGGTGCGCGGTGGCGCTGGCACCGCACTGGTGGGCGACCCGCACACCGTGGCGGAGCGCATGCGCGAGTACGCAGAGCTTGGCATCGACACCTTCGTGCTCTCCGGCTACCCGCACCTGGAAGAAGCCTACCGTTTTGCCGAACTGGTGTTCCCGCTGCTGCCGCGCTCGGTGCGCGAGAAGCTCCCGGGCAAGGTGCTGTCCGGCCCGTTCGGCGAAGTGATGGCGACCGGCATCGTGCCGCGCGCGGCGCAAAGCTGAAGGAGAGCAATCATGAGTGCTCCGCAATTGCCGCCGCCACGCCACGCACCTCAGCTCGCACGCGCGCTCACGCCGTGGATCGTTCCGGTGCTGCTGATCGTCGTCTGGCAGGCGGCCTCGCAGAACGGCTGGCTGTCCAGCCGCGTGCTGCCGGCACCGCTGGCCGTGGTACAGGCCGCATGGGAACTGGCCCGCTCGGGCGAGCTGTCGAAGCACGTGTGGGTCAGCACCTGGCGCGCGCTGGCCGGGTTTGCCATCGGCGGCGGGCTGGGCCTGTTGCTCGGCCTGCTGACCGGCACCTTCCGCACCGCGGCCACGCTGCTCGACAGCTCGCTGCAGATGGTGCGCAACATCCCGCCGCTGGCGCTGATCCCGCTGGTGATCCTGTGGTTCGGCATCGACGAGACCGCCAAGCTGTTCCTGGTGGCGCTGGGCGTGTTCTTTCCGGTCTACCTGAACACGTATCACGGCATCCGCTCGGTCGATACGGGGCTGGTGGAGATGGCGCGCAGCTACGGGCTGTCCGGCTGGCGCCTGTACCGCGAAGTCATCCTGCCGGGCGCGCTGCCCGGCATCCTGGTGGGCGTGCGGTTTTCGCTCGGGCTGATGTGGGTGATCCTGATCGTGGCGGAGACCATCTCCGCGCAGTCCGGCATCGGCTACATGACGATGAACGCGCGCGAGTTCCTGCAAACCGACGTGGTGCTGGTGGGCATCCTGCTCTATGCGCTGCTGGGCAAGCTGGCCGACTTGCTCTCACGCGGGCTGGAGCGTTACTGGCTGCGCTGGCACCCGGGCTACGCCGCCGCCTGATGCAAGGCTGCGCTGGCGTCCCAATCAAGGCAAGGAGATCGATATGCAGATGTACCCGGTGGAACAGGCCGCGCTGGCTGAACTTGAAGCGGGCCTCGCGCGCCGCGAGGCGGCACGGCCAGTGGCAGAGGCGCCGCGCAAGGCAGGTGGTGTGGCGTTGCACGTGAGCCAGGTGGTCAAGCGCTATGACGGCCGCGAAGTGCTGCACAACGTGGCGCTCGATGTGGCGGCGGGGGAGTTCCTCGCGATCGTCGGGCGCAGCGGCTGCGGCAAGAGCACGCTGCTGCGGCTGGTGGCGGGGCTGGAGAATGCCGATGCCGGCAGCATCACGATCGATGGCGAGCGCGGCCGCACCAGTGCCGACGTGCGCGTGATGTTCCAGGACGCGCGGCTGTTGCCGTGGAAGCGCGTGCTCGACAACGTGGCGCTGGGGCTGCCACGTGAACGCCGCGCCGAAGCTGCGGAGGTGCTGGCACAGGTGGGGCTGGCCGACCGCGCACAGGCGTGGCCTGCACGTCTTTCCGGCGGGCAACGCCAGCGCGTGGCACTGGCACGTGCGCTGGTGCATCACCCGCAACTGTTGTTATTGGACGAGCCGCTCGGTGCGCTCGACGCACTTACGCGAATCGAGATGCAAGGACTGATCGAAGGCCTGTGGCGGCGTCTTGGCTTCACGGCGCTGCTGGTCACGCACGACGTGTCCGAAGCGGTGGCGCTGGCCGACCGCATCGTGCTGATCGAGGACGGGCGTATTGCGATGGACGAGCGCGTGGCGCTGGCGCGCCCGCGCGAACGCGGCGCGGCAGGCTTCGCGCAACTGGAGGCCACGGTGTTGCAGCGGGTGATGCGGCAGGCGCCGCAGGCGGCTGCGCAAACCGGCACGCAAGTGGAGGCGGCCACGCAGCCGTCGCGCCTGACCGTCAGCTGGGCTGCGTAGCGAGACCGTGTAGCGGCATATCATGATGCGTGCGCAGCGCTTCGGCCGCGCCGCGACCATCGACAGGTCGGAATCTTCATACGCTCGCGCCGGCTGAACTCCTATCATGAGCAAGCGGGCAGATGCGATGCGACGGCGCACATTGCAGCCGCCACCATCACCAATCAGACCTTGAGGCCAAGGGGCCCGGTCAATCGAAGGAATCGCCATGCCAGGCGTGCATGAACCGACGGGCGCAGTCCCTGCGCTCCAACGCTATCTCGAATCGCTGCCGCGCAAGCCCGTGGCTGACCGGCAATTGTGGCGCGATGCGCGCGGACAGGTGCAGGGCCAGTTCTTCAACTGCTCGCTGACCAGCGTGTTCGAGCCACTGGTGGCACTGGCTGACCGTCAAGTGGTGGCGCACGAGGGTTCGATTCACACCTACGCGCAGGACGGCGTAGGCCTGGCTGCGTGGAAGCTGTTTGCGATGGCGGCCGATGACCACACGCTGGTATCGCTGGACCGGCTCTCGCGACTGCTGCATGCGATCAACTACTTTGCCGCCGACGGCGAGCAAAAGCTGGTGCTGAACGTGCACAACCGCCTGCTGGTCGCGGTGGCCGACGACCACGGCGCGGCCTTCCGGCGCGCGCTGCAATCGCTGGGGCTGCCGCTGGAGCGCTTCGTGATCCAGGTGCCGGCCAGTGCCAACGACGACCTGCCGTTGCTGCTGCACGTGGTTGGCAACTATCGTCGCAATGGATTCGCGGTGAGCCTGCAGGCTTCCGATCCGGCTGAAGCGGGCGCATTGATGGCGCACGCGTTGCCGGACTGGCTCAAGCTCGACATGCGCCGCACCTGGACCGACCGTCAGCTGTCCGGCCTGCGTGCCAGCGCCAACAGCGCCGGCGTCACGCTGATCGGGCGGCGGCTGCAGGATGCCGAAAGCGTGGAGCGGCTGCAGGCCGCCGGCATCGGGCTGGGGCAGGGCGCCTTCGCCGGCGCGCCGATGAGCGTGGCCGGACTGCGGGCGACCCATGCGGCCACGGTCAATGAACTGAGCAAGGAGCCGGTATGACGCAATCCCTCTCACCATCGACCGGGGCGCGCACGCGACTGGAAATCCCGCGGCACCTGCAGGTGCTGACCGTGCCGGGGCTGCATGGCAGCGGACCGGGGCACTGGCAAAGCCGCTGGGAGCAGAAATTCCCGGACTGGCAGCGCGTCGAGCAGCACGACTGGTCGCGCCCGAGCCTGCCGCTGTGGGCCGAGCGCGTTTCCGAAGGCGTGATGCGCGCACAGCGCGTGGCCTCGCGTGGCGCGGTGCTGGTGGCGCACAGCTTTGGCTGTCTGGCGTCCCTGCGCCAGGCGGCGCTCGATTCGGTCGGGATTGCCGGCGCACTGCTGGTGGCGCCGGCGGATCCGGACAAATTTGGCGTGGCGGCGCTGCTGCCGACCTACCGGCTGCCGTTCCCGACGATTCTGGTCGCCAGTCGCAACGACCCGTGGATGCCGCAACGCACCGCCTTCAGCTGGGGCACGCTGTGGGGCAGTGAACTGGTCGATTCGGGCATGCTGGGTCACATCAATGCCGATTCCGGGCTCGGCGAGTGGCCAGAGGGCCTCGCACTGCTCGATACGCTGGTCCAGCGGATCGGCCAAGGCGGGGAGGCGAGCGCAGGAAGTGGTCCGGGCGCCGCATGGGAGACGGGTGTCGAAGTCACCCCAACCGTCCCTTATATCTAAACCGTCTAAGAAAATTCAGAAAGATTCGTTCTATTTATAAGGGCGAGTCTCCAGAATCTGTCTCGTAGGCCGGAGCGATATGCGCCGGCGTCATAAAGAACGGGCCCGCCGGGGCCGGCCATCCCTGGCCCGACGGCGCACCGCTCGCAGACGAGACGACATGCCACCATCCATTTCCCTGGCGGACGCGCCGCCGCCAGCCGCCCCCCGCGCGCCGGAATCCGGCGCAGCCCGCCCGCCCCGCGGCCCGGCCACGCAGCGCTTCACCGTGCTGCCCGGCTTCGGCCTGTCGCTCGGCTTCACGTTGTTCTACCTGACGCTCATCGTCCTGATCCCGTTGTCGGCCACGTTCCTGAAGACGTTCACGATGACGTGGGACGCCTTCTGGACCTCGGTCACGGCGCCGCGCGTGGTGGCGTCGCTGCAGCTGAGCTTCGGCGCGTCGCTGGTAGCGGCCATCGTCAATACGGTGTTCGGGCTGGTGGTCGCATGGGTATTGGTGCGCTACCGCTTTCCCGGCAAGCGTTTGATCGATGCGCTGGTGGACCTGCCATTCGCACTGCCCACGGCCGTGGCCGGTATTGCGCTGACGGCGCTGTTCGCCGGCAATGGCTGGATCGGCCGCTACCTGGAGCCGCTGGGCATCAAGGTCGCCTTCACGCCGCTGGGCGTGGTGGTGGCGCTGACCTTTATCGGCCTGCCGTTCGTGGTGCGCACGGTGCAGCCCGTGCTGGAGGATGTCGAGCAGGAACTGGAAGAGGCCGCCGCGAGCCTGGGCGCCAACCGCCTGCAGACCTTCCACCGCGTGATCCTGCCCGCCATCTTGCCGGCGCTGCTGACCGGGTTTGCGTTGTCGTTCGCGCGTGCCACCGGCGAATATGGCTCGGTGGTCTTTATCTCCGGCAACATGCCGATGGTGTCCGAGATTGCGCCGCTGATGATCTATTCCAAGCTGGAGCAGTACGACTACGCCGGCGCCACCGCGGTGGCGGTGGTGATGCTAGTGATCTCGTTCGCGCTGCTGCTGCTGATCAACCTGCTGCAGGCCTGGACGCGCCGCCACCAGTCGGGCGTGCGTGCGGCGCTGGCACCTGAAGCGCCCGCCACGGGCAAGGAGTTCTGACATGGCGGGCGCAGTTTCCGGACGCCTGGGCGGGCAGGGTAACGCCAGGGCCCATCACAGATTCGACGCCACCGGCGAGGCGCCATGGGTGCGCTACACGCTGATCACCGTAGCGGTGCTGTTCCTCACGCTGTTCCTGTTCGTGCCGCTGGCCTCGGTCTTCTATGAAGCCTTGCGCAAGGGCGTGCAGACCTACTGGGACGCGTTGATCGAGCCCGACGCGCTCGCCGCGATCCAGCTCACGCTGACGGTGGCGGCGATCGCGGTGCCGCTGAACGTGGTGTTCGGCGTGGCGGCGGCGTGGGCCATCGCCAAGTTCGACTTCCGCGGCAAGAACCTGCTGATCACGCTGATCGACCTGCCGTTCTCGGTGTCGCCGGTGATCTCCGGCCTGGTCTACGTGCTGCTGTTCGGCGCGCAGGGCTGGCTGGGGCCGTGGCTGGAAGCGCACGACATCAAGATCATGTTCGCGGTGCCGGGCATCGTGCTGGCCACCATCTTCGTGACCTTCCCCTTCGTCGCGCGCGAGCTGATCCCTCTGATGCAGGCGCAGGGCAGTGAAGAAGAAGAGGCCGCGATTGTGCTGGGCGCCTCCGGCTGGCAGACCTTCCGCCATATCACGCTGCCCAATATCCGCTGGGGCCTGCTGTACGGCGTGATCCTGTGCAACGCGCGGGCCATGGGCGAGTTCGGCGCGGTGTCGGTGGTGTCGGGCCATATCCGCGGGCTGACCAACACCATGCCGCTGCACGTGGAGATCCTGTACAACGAGTACAACTTTGCGGCGGCCTTTGCGGTGGCCTCGCTACTGACCCTGCTGGCGCTGGTCACCCTCGGCATCAAGACGCTGGTGGAGTGGCGCGCCCGCAAGGAAACCGAAGAAACGGCGCCTGAGCGGCCGCTGGGCACATTGCAAGGACAGGCATCATGAGCATCCAGGTCAAGAACGTAGAGAAGCGCTTTGGCGACTTTGTCGCGCTGGACAACGTCTCGCTCAATTTCGACGAAGGCGAGCTGACCGCGCTGCTGGGGCCGTCCGGCTGCGGCAAGACCACGCTGCTGCGCATCATTGCCGGCCTGGAGCGCGCCGACGCAGGCCAGATCGTGCTGGCCGGGCGCGATGCCTCGGACCAGCATGTGCGGCAGCGCCAGGTGGGCTTCGTGTTCCAGCACTATGCGCTGTTCAAGCATATGAGCGTGTTCGAGAACGTGGCTTTCGGCCTGCGCGTCAAGCCGCGCGCCGAGCGCCCGAGCGAAGCGCAGATCCGCGACAAGGTGCGCTCGCTGCTGGAGCTGGTGCAGCTCGACTGGCTGGCCGACCGCTACCCGTCGCAGCTTTCCGGTGGCCAGCGCCAGCGTATCGCCCTGGCCCGTGCGCTCGCGGTGGAGCCGCGCGTGCTGCTGCTCGACGAGCCCTTCGGCGCGCTCGACGCCAAGGTGCGCAAGGAACTGCGCCGCTGGCTGCGCCGCCTGCACGATGAGCTGCACGTCACCAGCGTGTTCGTTACGCACGACCAGGAAGAGGCGCTCGAGGTGGCCGACCAGGTGGTGCTGATGAACCGCGGCCACGTGGAGCAGTACGGCTCGCCCGAGGCGGTCTACAACCATCCGGCCACGCCGTTCGTGTTCGGCTTTCTCGGCAACGTGAACCTGTTCCACGGCCGGCTGGAAGTGGGCGAGAGCGGTGGCCTGCTGCATACCGGCGAGGCGGTGCTGCCGGTAGTCGGCAGCGGCCACGAGACCGCCGGCGATGCGGTGGCCTATGTGCGCCCGCACGACCTCGACCTCGAGCGCTATGCGCCGGGCGCCGACGGCATCGCCGTCACACTGCGCCGCGCGCTGACGCTGGGTCCGGTCGCGCAGCTCGAACTTGAACGCGAAGACAACCAGGACGTGATCGAAGTGGCGCTGCCGCTGGAGCGCTTCCGCCATGCGGGCTTCCGTGAAGGCGAACTGCTCGCGGTGCGCCCGCGCCAGCTGCGTGTGTTCACGCAACCGCGCACCACGTCCACCCAACAAGAAAAGGCGACGACATGAACTTCCAGCAACTCCGATCGATCCGCGAGGCGGTGCGCCGCCAGTTCAACCTGACCGAAGTCGCCAACGCGCTCTACACCTCGCAGCCCGGCGTATCGCGCCAGATCCGCGAGCTGGAGGAAGAGCTCGGCGTGGAGATCTTCGAGCGCTACGGCAAGCGCCTGACCGGCCTGACCGAGCCCGGGCGCGAGATCGTGCGCATCGTCGAACGCCTGCTGCAGGAGGCCGAGAACCTGCGCCAGGCCGGCGACGAGTTCGCCGGCCGCCATACCGGGCGCCTGACCGTGGCCACCACCCACACGCAGGCGCGCTATGCGCTGCCGCGCGTGGTGCAGGCGTTCCGCCGCGAATACCCGCACGTGACGCTGGCGCTGCAGGAGGCGTCGCCGACCCATATCGTCGAACTGCTGCTGACGGGCCAGGCCGATATCGGCATCGCCACCGAGGCGCTGGCGACCGAGACCGGGCTGACCTCGTTCGAGGCCTATAGCTGGCAGCACGTGCTGGTGGTCTCGCCCGACCATCCGCTCACGCGCCTGCCCGAGCCGACGCTGGAAGACGTGGCCGGCTTCCAGCTCATCACCTATGACGCCGGTTTCACCGGCCGCCGCAAGATCGACAGCGCCTTTGCCGAAGCCGGGCTGCAGCCGGAGATCGTGCTGACCGCCCTGGACGCCGACGTGATCAAGACCTACGCCGAGCTGGAGCTGGGCGTGGGTATCATCGCCTCGATGGCCTATGACGAGCGCAAGGACTCCGGGCTGGTGCGGATCTCGGCCGACCACCTGTTCGCCTCCAACACCACCAGCGTGGCGGTGCGCCGCGGCGCCTACCTGCGCGGTTACGCACATGCCTTTATCAACATGTTCGCGCCGCACCTGTCGCGCGATACCGTGACCAGCGCGCTGTCGGAACAGGAGCGCCAGGCACTGGCGGCCTGAACCCTGGGACGGCGCACGGAGCGGCGCAGGCCGCACCTGACGCTGCCTCCACCCCCGCCGTCCACCCCCGCACGGTGCAGTTCGCGCCCCGTGCCCGCCGTTCGTCGCAAGAGTCTTTCTTCATGCCCGTGTGAGGGGTAAAGTCCCTGCACGTGCCGCGCATTGCCATACCGCGTGCGCCGCGCGTGTGCCGCAGCGCAACAAATAATGCGCGCGGCTGGCCGTACCGGGACCATCCAGTCCGGACCAGGGCCAAGGAAAGAGGGGCAAGGGAGAGAGACCATCATGCGCGACGAACCGCTGCTGCGCTGGCAGTGGCGCGGCTATGGCCGCAACCACCAGCATCCCCGCAACCTGCTGCTGCATATCGTGGCCGTGCCGATGTTCATGGCGGGCACGGTGCTGGGCATCTATGGCCTGCTGCGCCTGAGCCTGCCGGCGGTGGCGCTGGGGCTGGTGTGCATGGGCATGTCGATGGCCTTGCAGGGCCGCGGCCACCGGCTGGAAGCGCACGCGCCGGAGCCGTTCGCGGGCCCGGCCGATATCGCCGGCCGCATCCTGGCCGAGCAATGGATCACGTTCCCGCGTTACGTGCTGTCAGGCCAATGGTGGCGGGCGCTGACTAGCCGGCGCGCAGGCTGTCCGCCGCAGGCGGGCCCGTCGGGGCCGGGCTGATGAGGCGCATGGGTTGCGTTGTCCGCCCCAGCATATCCCCGCATTGCGTGAAGCCCAGTCCACGCTAACATGACCGCCATGGAACGCTGCCTCTCCTCCGTCGCCACCGCCATCCCCTCCCGGCTCACCATCCTCGGCCGCGACCTGCTGTTCGTGCTGTGCATGAACACGGTCATCGCCGTCAGCCTGAACTACGGCTTCCAGACCGGCGGCACGCTGTGGCACAACTTTGTCTACAGCCAGCTGATCGGCCTGTCGATCTGGCTGCTGATAGATATCCCGCGCGTGCTGATCTGGTGGAACGACCGGCCGCGCCGCTGGCCCTTCCTGCTGCTGGCCGCGGCCGCGGTGCCGGCCGGCGTGGTGATCGGCAGCTGGGCCACGCGCGTAGCGCTGGAGCTGCCGCCCAAGTCGATCGCGGAAACCGGCGACATGCTGCGCATGTGCCTGGTGGTGGGCATGCTGGCCTCGGCCTCGATGATCTACTTCTACTGGTCGCGCGAGAAGCTCGCCTACCTGGAGCGCCAGGCCGCGCTCGACGCGCTGCAGCGCGAAGAAGCGGAAAAGCAGCTGGTGCGCGCGCAGCTGATGGCGTTGCAGGCGCAGATCGAGCCGCACTTCCTGTTCAATTCGCTGGCCAACCTGGATGGCCTGATCGCCACCGACCCGCCCACGGCGCGCCAGCTCTTGCAGCGCCTGATCGGCTTCCTGCGCATGTCGCTGGCGCACACCCGCGCCGAGCAATGCACGCTGCGGCAGGAGTTCGAGCTGCTGCGCAGCTACCTCGATATCCAGGCCATGCGCTTCGGCCAGCGGCTCTCGTTCGACATCGACCTGCCGCGGGAGCTGGCGAAGGTGGAGATCCCGCCCATGCTGATCCAGCCGCTGGTGGAGAACGCGGTCACGCACGGCATCGAGCCCTGCATGATCGGCGGCCATATCCGGCTGTCGGCGCGCGCGGCCGGGGACGATGCGGTGCAGGTCATCATCGAGGATACCGGCGTGGGCTTTGGCCATGCCTCGGGCAAGGGCTCCGGCCTTGGCATCACGCATGTGCGCGAGCGGCTGGCGCGGATCTTCGGCGCGTCGGCCACCATGCAGATGGAAGAGAACACGCCGCGCGGCGTGGTGGTGCGGCTGACACTGCCGCTGGCGCGGCCGGCGGATGCGCCGACCCTCACCCAGACGGTCACCACCACCACCGTGTCGGAGGGCATGCCGGTGTCGGCGCCGGCGATGCCGCGGCCCTGACTGCCGCACCCTGACAAGCACAACAGGCGCCGCCCCGAGCGGTGCCGCTGATAGCGCAGGACCAAGCCCCCAAGCCCCCCATGACCCCGACCCTGCTGATTGCCGACGACGAAGCGTTGCTGGCGCGCGTGCTGGAATCCGAACTGAAGTCGCTGTGGCCCGAGGCCCGTATCGTTTCCGTAGTCCACGACGGCATGGCGGCGCTCGCCGCCGCGCGCGAGCACCAGCCGCGCGTGTGCTTCCTGGATATCCGCATGCCGGGCATGAGCGGCATGGACGTGGCGCGCGAGCTGATCGAATTCGATACGCCGCCGCTGGTGGTCTTTGTTACCGCGTATGACCAGTTTGCGCTGGAGGCCTTCGAGCGCGCGGCGGTGGACTATGTGCTCAAGCCGGTCCAGCGCGAACGGCTGGAGGCGACGGTGAACCGCCTCAAGGAGCGGCTGCAGACCGATGCCGACGACGCCGATGCGGCCGACGATGATGAGTCCGGCAGCGACACGCTCGATACCGACCGCCTCGGGCAGTTGCTGGCGCGCCTGGAGTCGCTCGAGCACGCCACCCCCGGCGCGCCGCCGCGGCAGTACCTGCGCTTTATCAAGGCGCTGGTGGGGCAGGAGGTGCGCATCATCCCCGTGGACGAGGTCATTTACCTGGAAGCCACCGACAAGTATGTCAACGTGGTCTCCAGCAACGGCGAGGCGCTGATCCGCACCAGCCTGCGCGAACTGACCCAGCAGCTGGACCCGGAGCGCTTCTGGCAGGTCCACCGCGGCACCGTGGTCAACATCGCCTGCGTGGCCAGTGCGGTCAACCAGTCGCTGGGCCGGCTGTCGCTGCGGCTGCGCGACCGGCCGGAACTGCTGCCGGTGGCGCGGCAGTACGCGCACCTGTTCAAGCAGATGTAAGGGATGCCGCCGGGCGGCGTGGCCGCCACCTGGCTGCAGCGAAGGGCGGTTTTCCTCTATGATGCGGGCTTCGGCCCGCGTTTTTCTTTGTGCGCCGCCGCCCCGCATCCCCGTCCTGCCGCAGAGCCACCAACCGCCAGCACCATGTCCACCGCCGCACTCGATCCCACGCGCAATCCCCTTCGTCATGACGCCCAGGTGATCGGGCTGGTGGGGCTGGCGCACGGGGTCTCGCATTTCTATCACCTGCTGCTGGCGCCGCTGTTCCCGTGGATCAAGGCGGAATTCGGCCTGAGCTACGCCGAGCTGGGTTTGCTGATGACGGTGTTCTTTGCCGTGTCGGCGGTGGTGCAGACGGCCTCGGGCTTCGTCGTGGACCGCTTCGGCGCGCGGCCCGTGCTGTTCGCCGGCCTGGCCTTCCTGGGCACTGCGGCACTGCTGTTGTCGACCAGCGGGGGCTACGCCGCGCTGCTGTTCGGGGCGGCGGTGGCGGGGCTGGGCAACGGCGTGTTCCACCCTGCCGACTTCACCCTGCTGAACAAGCATGTGTCGCAGCCGCGGCTGGGCCATGCGTTCTCGGTGCACGGCATTTCCGGCAACCTCGGCTGGGCCGCGGCGCCGCTGTTCCTGGTCACCATCGCCAACCTCGCCAGCTGGCGCGTGGCGCTGGCAGCGGCGTCGGCGGTGGCTTTTGTCGTGCTGGCCGTATTGGTGGTGCTGCGCCACGTGCTGGACCCGCGCGAAGTGCACGGCGCCGTGGGCCGGTCCGCGGCCAAGGCCGCCGGCGGCAGCCTGCTGGGCTTCCTGCGCTTGCCGCAGGTATGGGTGTGCTGGGCCTTCTTCCTGCTGACCACGTTCTCGGCCGCCGGTATCCAGAGCTTTGCGCCCACCGCGCTGACCTACCTGTACGGCATGCCGTTCACGCTGGCCACTGCCTCCTACACCATCTACATGCTGTGCAGCGCCGGCGGCATGATCGTCGGCGGGTTTGCCGCCAGCCGCACCAGCAATCATGACCGGCTGATCGCGGTCAGCTTCACCGTGTCGGGCCTGATGGCGGTGCTGGTCGGGCTGAACGTGGTGCCGGGGCTGCTGGTGCCAGTGCTGATGGGCCTGATCGGCTTTGGCGCCGGTACCGCAGGACCCTCGCGCGACCTGCTGGTGCGCGCGGCCGCGCCCGCGGGTGCCACCGGGCGCGTCTATGGCGTGGTCTATTCCGGGCTCGATATCGGCCTGGCGAGCGGCCCGCTGTTCTTTGGCGCGCTGATGGACGCGCGCCTGCCGGCCTGGGTGTTCTTCATGATCGGCGGCTTCCAGCTGCTGTCGATCTTCACCGCGGTGACCGTGGGCAACGGCAACCGCTCGCGCCGTGGCGCGGCGGCGGCTGCCTAGCGACGACCGCGGCGCACCCGCGCACCGCTTTCCGAAATCGTTTGCCTGAGGATGCTTCCATGTCATTGACGCCGGCCACTTCCACCCAGCAAGACGGTTCCGATCGCGACACGCCGCTGCCGGGCGGCCATATCCTGGTCGATGCGCTGCTGGCGCACGGCGGCGAGTTGGCCTTCGGCGTGCCGGGTGAAAGCTACCTCGCGGTGCTCGATGGCTTCCACCGCCGCCGCGACCAGATCCGCTTCATCATCTGTCGCCAGGAGGGCGGGGCGGCGGTGATGGCCGAAGCCTACGGCAAGCTGACCGGCCGCCCCGGGCTGGCCTTCTGCACGCGCGGGCCCGGCGCGACCAATGCCAGCATCGGCGTGCACACGGCCTTCCAGGACTCGACGCCGATGATCCTGTTTATCGGCCAGGTTGGCACCGACTTCATGGACCGCGAGGCCTTCCAGGAGATCGACTACCGCCGCATGTTCGGCCAGATGGCCAAATGGGTGGCGCAGATCGACCGCGTGGAACGCATCCCCGAATACATCGCACGCGCCTACCAGACCGCCACTTCGGGCCGCCCGGGGCCAGTTGTGCTGGCGCTGCCCGAGGACATGCTGGCGCAGACCGCCACCGTGCTGCAGCTGCATGCCTACCAGCGCGTGATGAGCTGGCCGGGCGAAGCCGACCTGGCGCGGCTCACGGACATGCTCGCTGCCGCCGAGCGCCCCTTCGTGCTGGCCGGCGGCAGCGGCTGGACGCCGCCGGCGTGCGCCGACCTGCAGGCCTTTGCCGAACGTTTCTCGCTGCCGGTGGGCTGTGCCTTCCGTGGCCAGGACCTGTTCGACAACCGGCATCCCAACTACGCCGGCGATGTCGGCATCGGCATCAACCCGGCGCTGGCCGAGCGCATCCGCAATGCCGACCTGGTGCTGGCGATCGGCCCGCGGCTGGGCGAGATGACCACCGGCGGCTATTCGCTGATTGCCGCGCCGCGGCCGGCGCAGACGCTGATCCACGTGCATGCCGGCCCGGAGGAACTGGGCAGCGTCTACCAGGCCGACCTGATGATCCACGCGTCGATGCCCGCCATCGCCGCGCGCCTCGCGGGGCTGCAGCCGGCCGCCACGCCGCGCTGGAAAGCCTGGACCGATGCCGCGCATGCCGACTATGAACGCTACTTGCAGCCCCCGGCGTTCACGGGGCAGGGCGTCGACATGGCCGAGGTGATCCGGACGCTGGACCAGATGCTGCCCGCCGATGCGGTGGTGACCAACGGTGCCGGCAACTATGCAGGCTGGCTGCACCGCTATTTCCGCTACCGCCCGTTTGTGAGCGGCGCGCGCGGCCAGCTGGCCCCGACCAGCGGTGCGATGGGCTACGGCGTGCCGGCTGCGATCGGCGCCAAGATCGCCTTCCCGCAGCGCACCGTGGTCGCGCTGGCCGGCGACGGCTGCTTCCTGATGAACGGCCAGGAGCTGGCCACGTCGATGCAATACCAGGCGCCGGTGGTGTTTATCGTCGTCAACAACGGCATGTACGGCACCATCCGCATGCACCAGGAGCGCGAGTACCCGGGGCATGTATCCGGCACCGAGCTGCATAACCCGGACTTTGCCGCGCTGGCACGCGCCTATGGCGCCCGCGGCGAGATCGTGACCACCACCGAGGCCTTCGCGCCGGCCTTGCGCGAGGCGCTGGCCGCGCCGGTCTCGACGCTGATCGAGATCCGTGTGGACCCCGACGTGATCACGCCGCGCACCACACTGAGCGCGATTCGCGCGCAGGCGCTTGCCAGCCAGAAAGGCTGAGGCGGCCCCACCGAATTCTTTCCATCCCATCAGGAGACTATCGATGAAGCCTGTCACCACCGACCTGTGCGACGCGCATGAAGACCGCCTTGCAGCCGGCACCCTGCGCGTCATGGCGCCGGTGTTCCGTGCCTTCGGCAAGCAGGGCGCCTTTGCCGGCCCCGCGGCCACGCTTAAGGTGTTCGAAGACAACTCGCTGGTGCGCACCGTGCTGGAAGCGCCGGGCCAGGGCAGGGTGCTGGTGATCGACGGCGGCGGCTCGCAGCGCTGCGCGCTGGTCGGCGGCAACCTCGGCGTGCTGGCCGAGAAGAACGGTTGGGCCGGCATCGTCGTTAACGGCTGCATCCGCGATACCGCCGAGCTGGATGCGTGCGATATCGGCATCCGCGCGCTCGCCGCGCATCCGCAGAAGAGCCAGAAGCGCAACGTTGGCGAAAGCGACGTCACGGTACAGATGCCCGGCACCGTCGTGCGCCCCGGCAACTGGATCTACGCCGACGCCGATGGCGTGCTGGTCTCGGACGAGAAGCTGGAGGGCTGAGCATGCCGCGCGTCTTTGTCTACGGCACGCTGCGCGCGGGCGAGGTCAATGACCTGAACGCCGCCGCGCAGCGTCACGGCATTGCCGCGCCCACGTTGTTGGGCACGGCGACGGTGGCCGGCAGGCTGTATGACTTCGGCAGCTATCCGGGGCTGGTGCTGGACGACAACGCCGGCCCGGTAGCGGGCGATGTCTACGATGTGGCCGACGCACTTTTGCCGGTGCTGGACGAGATCGAGGAGGTCTATCCCGGCCAGGCCACGCTGTTCGTGCGCGAGGAGCGGGACGTATGGCACGGCGGACATGCCGTGACTTGCCTGCTTTATCCGGTGTCCGATGCGGCGGTGGCGGCGTTGCCGCGCATCGACGGCGGCGACTGGGTTGCGTATCGGCGCGCGCGCGATACGGCTGCGGCCTGATCCGGGTGGTTCACCCAGACAAACGGCGCCCTTGCGGCGCCGTTTTGCTCTTTCCGGGCCTCACGGACCCACGGGTGGCGTAAATGGCTATTTTTCACGATGTGGAAAGCCGTTTTGGACCGCAAAAATACATGGTTTGCAGAGCACAAGGCCATTTCTCATGATGGAAGATTCTGTCCCGCATCGTGAAATAAATTCTGCAAGCCATTGAATTACAAGAACAAAAAAACTAAGCATCAACTGCATATCGGGCTTGTTGCGACGCGGGAGCATTCCCTACACTCTTATATAAGACACATGACCTGAAGCGCGAAACACAGCCCCACGGCAGCGCGGTCAGGCCAGGTGATCAAGAGATTCTCAGCCATCCCCAAAACACCTTCGGGAGAGTGACCATGAACCGCCAAGAACAGATCCAGGCCCTGCAGAAAGACTGGGATACCAATCCCCGCTGGACGGGTATCAAGCGCAACTTCACCGCCGAAGACGTCGTGCGCCTGCGTGGTTCGGTCCAGGTCGAGCACACCCTGGCCCGCCGCGGCTCGGAAAAGCTGTGGAACCTGCTGCACACCGAGCCGTTCGTCAACTCGCTGGGCGCGCTGACCGGCAACCAGGCCATGCAGCAAGTGAAGGCCGGCCTGAAGGCAATCTACCTGTCGGGTTGGCAAGTCGCCGGCGACGCCAACCTGGCCGGTGAAATGTACCCCGACCAGTCGCTGTACCCGGCCAACTCGGTGCCGCAAGTCGTTAAGCGCATCAACAACACCTTCCAGCGCGCCGACCAGATCCAGTGGAGCGAAGGCAAGGGCGACACCGACTTCTTCGCCCCGATCGTGGCTGACGCCGAAGCCGGCTTCGGCGGCGTGCTGAACGCATTCGAACTGATGAAGTCCATGATCGAAGCGGGCGCCGCCGGCGTTCACTTCGAAGACCAGCTCGCTTCGGTCAAGAAGTGCGGCCACATGGGCGGCAAGGTACTGGTGCCGACCCGCGAAGCCGTCGCCAAGCTGACCGCTGCGCGCCTGGCCGCCGACGTCTCGGGCGTGCCGACCCTGGTGATCGCCCGTACCGACGCCGAAGCCGCCGACCTGCTGACCTCGGACGTGGACGACAACGACAAGCCGTTCTGCACCGGCGAGCGCACCGTGGAAGGTTTCTACCGCGTGCGCAACGGCCTGGAGCAGTCGATCTCGCGCGCCCTGGCCTACGCAGAAGTCGCTGACCTGGTGTGGTGCGAAACCGGCAAGCCGGACCTCGAGTTCGCCAAGAAGTTTGCCGAAGCCGTGCACGCCAAGTTCCCGGGCAAGATGCTGGCCTACAACTGCTCGCCGTCGTTCAACTGGAAGAAGAACCTGGACGATGCCACCATCGCCAAGTTCCAGAAGGAACTGGGCGCGATGGGCTACAAGTTCCAGTTCATCACGCTGGCCGGCTTCCACTCGCTGAACTACTCGATGTTCAACCTGGCCTATGGCTACGCCCGCAACCAGATGAGCGCGTTCGTGGAACTGCAGGAAGCCGAGTTCAAGGCAGCCGAGAAGGGCTTCACCGCGGTCAAGCACCAGCGCGAAGTCGGCACCGGCTACTTCGACGCCGTGACGCAGACCATCGAAGGCGGCCAGTCGTCGACGACCGCACTGAAGGGTTCGACCGAAGACGAGCAGTTCTTCGAAGACAAGAAAGTGGCCTGACTCTCCTGGTCACCTCCGCCGGGTCGTGGGGCCCGGCGGTATGGAAGGCGTGCGACCATCACGTCTTCTGCTTTAGGCGCCGCGCCGTTCTCTCTCAGGGACGGCGCGGTTTTTTGTTTCCCAATGCTGACGCGGGTTAACGGGCAGCTGTTCAACAGGTGGGACGCGCCTTAGTGATCACAGTCGTTTTTGATTAGCACTAGCCGGCCCCGCTGCATACCGGCCACATGGGTTGCGCTCTGTTGGGTTGCGAACAGTTCTACCTCGTCAGAGTACGTTTCTTAAATGAAACTTAAACCCAACGCTGTTATGACTCTGAGGGAACTGCCATGCACCCTTATGCCGTAGGATTGACCATTTATATCCTGCTGGTCCTGATGCTGACCCCTGAACTATGGTGCCCATGACTACCGCGGGCAGAATCATTTAAGGGGATGATCGCCTTTGGGATACTGGCCAAATGTATGCATGCAGTCTTTGCACTCTTTGCACTGGTCATCCGGGTAGGGCAATGAGGCACGCATTCCACAATACGCGCTTTTGCAGTGCTGCATTCCGAATTGACGGCTGGCAATAGGCTAGCAACACGCTAGGCCGGCCGTCGGGCTGGGCAATCGACCAAGCCGGGGCCGGCGTGAGCTACTTCGCGCGAGCTCGGCGCTTCGCGATGGGGGCCAGCGTTCCCGCCCGATCGTGGCTAGCTGCACCTCGTGTTCCGGTGTCCGGACTTCGCCCTGCCAGCCCCGGGAGCCGGGGGTGCCGCTTGCATAGTCCGCCTCCAAGGCCTCGACGATGCACGGCTCCTGCTGCAATTCCCGCATCCAGCTATCCGCCATCACGCCGCCATTCCCATACAGCAGCTCGGCGATGTAGTGGGCCCGCTTGATCGTCTCCCGCAGTCGTGCGATCTCCCACAGAGGACTAAGGGGGTAACACAGTTACACCGGGCAGCGCATCAATACCACGCCCGGTCCAGCACCTTTAGCATTCGTCGTAACAGCATGAAAAGAACAAAATCGTTTGCCACCATGCCCATCGCCGGCATGCTGATGGTTTCGGCATCCCTTCGCGCCCAGGTCATCGCCTCACCAGCACAATCCGCAGCACTCACCAATGCCGAACAAGACCAGCGCACTCGCCAGCAACAGGAAGCCCGTGAACGCGCCCAGACCGTTCAGACTCCAACCGTACGCGCCGCAGACATCGTTCCGGTCGAATTCGCGCCACTGCCCGCGGAGACGCCATGCTTCCGCATCGACCGCTTCACCCTCGACGTCCCCGCTGACCTGCCGGAGGCATCCCAACGGCAAGGCGCCTCTGCATTGCCGCAAGACCCATTCGCCTTCGCCCGCACGTGGCTCGACCACTACCAGGGCGCCTGCGTCGGCAAGCAAGGCATCGACCTGCTGGTAAAAGGTGTTTCCCAGGCGATCCTGAGCAAAGGCTACGTCACCACCCGCGTGCTCGTGCCCGAGCAGGATCTGGGTTCCGGCACGCTGCGCCTCGCTCTGATCCCCGGTGTGATCGGCGGGATTGCGCTTTTCGGAGCCGGATCTTTGGGGCACGTGGAAGAGCGCCTTTCCGGCCCGCCCCGGGTGACCTGCTGAACCTGCGCGAGCTCGAACAGGGCCTGGAGCAGATGAAGCGGGTGGCGAGCCAGGATGTGGATATGCAGATCATGCCGACCAGGGCTGCGGGCGTGAGCGATGTGGTGATTGCCGTCAGGCGCCGCAAGCCGTGGACGGTCGTGGCGTCGGTGGATAACTCGGGCACGCGCTCGACCGGCAAATGGCAGGGCAACCTGAGCCTTGGAATTGACAATCCGCTCGGGCTGAACGATCTCTTCAATGTGGGCTACAGCCAGGACCTTGGCTTTTCAAACAAGGAGCATGGCACGCGTGGCTGGAATGGCTATTACTCGGTGCCATGGGAATATTGGACAGCGATCCTGACGGCCAATACGAACAACTATTCTCAGCAGATTGCCGGGGTCAACCGGACTTTCGTCTCCAGCGGTCAGACAGAAACAGCGGACCTGAAGCTGCATCGGGTGCTCAGCCGCGGCCAGGACGACGTGTTCGGTATGCAGTTTCGCCTGACGCGGCGCTTTGGCAAGAGCTTCATCGAAGACACCGAGATCGCGCAGCAGCGCCGCAACAACACGGTGGTCGAGTTTGGGGTCACGCTTCGGCGCTGCGCAGTTTGACGGCAGCCTGGCCTATCGCCAGGGCGTCGGCGGTTTAGGCGCACAGGCGGATGTGCTGGGCCGCCGCCGGCGCGCCTACATGGCGCTTTCGCATGGTCGTGGCGGATGCCAATCTTTCGGCGCCATTCAAGCTGGGCGAGCAGTCGCTACGCTATGTCACCACCTTTCACGGCCAGTTCACCAACGACCGCCTGTATTACATCGACACGCTGACCATTAGCAGCCGCTACACGGTGCGCGGCTTCGACGGTGAAAACCTGCTGGCCGGCGAGCGTGGCTTCTACTGGCGCAATGAATTGCAGGCGCCGCTGGGCGGCAGCGGGCAGGCACTATACGCGGGCCTGGAGCTGGTGTTCGGGCCGACCACGGCAGCGCTGGCGGGCACGCAGCTCGCTGGTGCGGTGATCGGCCTGCGCGGCGGGCTGGGCTCCCCGTATGGGCTCGGTCTCGTCTGACCTGTTCGTCGGTACTCCGATCTACAAGCCCACCGCGTTCCATACTGCGGCGGTGACCGCCGGGTTGCAAGTGGTGTACCAGTACTGATGCTCGCAATTCGAAGCATGGTCTCAGCGCTTCCCACATTGACACTGGACCTGAAAGGAAAACGCCCCAAGAGTCGGGCTTCAGCTCTTGGGGCAGTTCATAGGCGCTCAGCGATAGACGATCACCGGGATGTCGGTATGCGTCAGCACCTTCTGCGTCTCGCTGCCGAGCAGCAGGCCCGAAAGCCCGCGCCGCCCGTGCGAGGCCATGAAGATCACATCGCAGCCATGGCGCTCGGCCGCGTCGATGATGCCGAGGTAGGGCACGGCAAAGGTCGACATGTCGGCGTCAAAGGTGACGCCGGCCGAGGTGGCCAGGTTCTCGACTTCCTTCAGGTAAAGCTTGGCCTGGTTCTCGATGCGGTCCTTGAAAGCTTGCGGCGCCTCGACCACGATTTCGCTGAACGGGGTGTACGGATATTCCTCCAGGCAGACATAGGCCGTGACGCGCGCGCCGATGGCCTTGGCGAGCTCCAGCCCGCCGTTGATGGCTTTCTTGGAGAGTTCCGAGCCGTCGGTGGGTAGCAGGATGTGTTGGAACATGCGGGGCTCCTTTTCTGACTAGGGAACGGGGCAGGCCAGCCGGGCAGGCATCCGGGGAGACGCCTCGGCGGCGGAAAGCGCCTGTCACGAATCCATTGTAGTCAGTGTGCCGAGAAGGGCATTGCGCAACATCAATTGCAACAAAAGTGCCTCAGATCACGCGAGCCGCCGCCTCCCTCAGCCCGCCAGCGCTTCGGCATTTGCGGGCACGACCGGCGCCTGCTCCGCCCGGCGCCAATAGGCCGGATTGCCGTAGGTGTTCTTCAGGTGGTCAATAAACAGCCGCACGCGCAACGGCAAGTGCTTGCGTTGCGGGAACACCGCGTGGATGCCGACCGGCGGCGCCTGGAAGTCGTCCAGCACCGTCACCAGCCGCCCCGTGGCGATCTCGCGGCCCACTTCCCACCACGAACGCCAGGCCAGCCCGTTGCCCTGCAGGCACCACTCATGCAGCACGGCGCCGTCGCTGCATTCCATGGTCCCGCCCACCTTGACTGTGACCGCGCGGCCGTCCTCCTGGAACACCCAGCCGCGCTGCACGTTGGCGCTGGCGCCAAAGGCAAGGCAATTGTGGCGCTGCAGGTCCTCGGGTGTCTTCGGGCGGCCCGCGCGCGCCAGGTAGTCGGGTGAGGCCACCACCACGCGGCGCGTCTCGGCCAGCCGGATCGACACCAGGCTGGAGTCGGGCAGGTCGCCCAGCCGGATAGCGCAGTCGAAGCCCTCGTTAACCAGGTCGACCACGCGGTCCGACAGGTCCAGCGTGATGCTCACATCGGGGTGCGACTCAATAAACAGCGGCACCAGCGGCGCCACGTGCTTGCGGCCATAGCCCGCCGGCGCGGTCACGCGCAGGTGGCCGCTGGCCTTGACGCCGCCGGCCGACACGCTAGCCTCGGCATTGTGCAGGTCGTTCAGGATGCGCTGGCAGTCCTCCAGGAAGGCCGAGCCCTCGAAGGTCAGGCTGATCTTGCGCGTGGTGCGTACCAGCAACTTGACGCCCAGGCGCTCCTCCAGCGCATCGATGCGTCGCCCGATAATGGCCGGCGCCACGCCTTCGGCCGCCGCCGCTGCCGACAAACTGCCGCGCGAGGCGACGGATACAAAAGTCTCCAGTTGCTTGAAATGGTCCACGAATGTTCGCCCGGGGTCGCGCTGATTGTGCTGGCACGGTCACGTGGGCAGGCTTTCTGCGCGCGTGCGGCCGGCAATGGGGAGGATTTGGTGCGGAGTATCGTTTTAGTCAGCCAAGATTAGTGGTCGAAAAGTAAAAGATCAAGTGACCCGGGGCACCTTTGCCGCACTGCAGCGTCTCCCTACAATGCCATGCATCCATCGGTGTACAGGGCCACGCAGTTGTGGTCCTGCCAGAGACATACGGTTGCCCCAGCCCTCATGAACAAGATCCGCGCAGTCGTCTTCGATGCCTACGGCACGCTGTTCGACGTGTATTCCGTCACCGCGCGCGCGGAACAGCTGTTCCCGGGCCGCGGCGAGGCTCTGGCTTTGCTGTGGCGCGACCGCCAGATCGACTACACCCGCATCCGCACCATGGCCGCGCCCGACGGTGCGCGCTACAAGCCGTTCTGGGCGATCACCGTGGACGCGCTGCGCTACGCCGCCGAGCGCCTGAACCTGGCGCTGGACGAGGCCGCCGAAGCGCAGCTGCTGAAGGAATACGCCTGCCTGTCGGCCTTCCCGGAGAACCTGGGCGCGCTCAAGCGCCTGCGCCGCGCCGGGCTGCCGCTGGGCATCCTGTCGAATGGCAATGCCGAGATGCTGGACATTTCGGTCAAGAGCGCCGGCATGGCTGGGCTCTTCGACCACGTGCTGTCGGTGGACGCCGTGCGCCAGTACAAGACCGCCCCCGCTGCGTACGCACTGGGACCCCTGGCGTTTGGCCTGGACGCGCAGGACATGCTCTTTGTCTCGTCCAACGGCTGGGACGCGTGTGGCGCCACCTGGTACGGCTACACCACCTTCTGGATCAACCGTGCCGGCCATCCGGCGGAGCGGCTCGACGTAGCCCCCTCCGGCACCGGGCACGACATGAACGACCTGCTTGAGTTCGTCCGCGCCCGTGGCGTGGCGGTGTAGCAGGCCCCCCAATAACCAAGCTATCACTATCGTTTACAGGAGAACACTGATGGCTATCACGCTGCCCGCGGGCATGAAGATTACCGGCGAAACCCTGCCGGCCTACGAAGATATCCTCACGCCGGAAGCCCTGGCCCTGGTAGACAAGCTGCACCGCGCCTTCGAGCCGCGCCGCCAGGAACTGCTGGCCGCGCGTGTGGCACGCGCCAAGCGCCTGGACGCCGGCGAAATCCCCGACTTCCTGCCGGAAACCAAGAACATCCGCGAAGGCGACTGGAAGGTTGCCCCGGTGCCCAAGGCGCTGGAATGCCGCCGCGTGGAAATCACCGGCCCGGTCGAAGCCAAGATGGTCATCAACGCCTTCAACTCGGGCGCTGACAGCTACATGACCGACTTCGAGGATTCCAACACCCCGAACTGGCACAACCAGCTGCAAGGCCAGGTCAACCTGAAGGCAGCCGTGCGCCGCACGCTGACCCTGGAATCCAAGGGCAAGCAGTACAAGCTGCACGACAAGATCGCCACGCTGCAGGTGCGTCCGCGCGGCTGGCACCTGGATGAAAAGCACGTCACCATCGACGGCAAGCGCGTCTCGGGCGGCATCTTCGACTTCGCGCTGTTCCTGTTCCACAACGCCAAGGAGCAGATCGCCCGCGGCGCCGGCCCGTTCTTCTACCTGCCCAAGATGGAAAGCCATCTGGAAGCGCGCCTGTGGAACGACATCTTCGTGATGGCGCAGAACGAGATCGGCCTGCCGCAAGGCACGATCAAGGCCACCGTGCTGATCGAGACCATTCTCGCCGCATTCGAGATGGAAGAGATCCTGTATGAGCTGCGTGAGCACAGCGCTGGCCTGAACGCCGGCCGCTGGGACTACATCTTCTCGTGCATCAAGAAGTTCAAGAACGACAAGGACTTCTGCCTGGCCGACCGCGCCAAGGTCACCATGACCGCGCCGTTCATGCGTGCCTATGCGCTGCTGCTGCTCAAGACCTGCCACCAGCGCGGCGCTCCCGCCATCGGCGGCATGAGCGCGCTGATCCCGATCAAGAACGATCCGGAGAAGAACGCCATCGCGATGGAGGGCATCATCAGCGACAAGCGTCGCGATGCCACCGACGGCTACGACGGCGGCTGGGTGGCCCACCCGGGCCTGGTCGAGCCGGCGATGAAGGAATTCGTCGCGGTGCTGGGCGACAAGCCCAACCAGTTCGAGAAGCAACGCCCGGACGTGCAAGTGAAGGGCGCCGACCTGCTCGACTTCAAGCCGGAAACGCCGATCAGCGAGCACGGCCTGCGGATGAACATCAACGTCGGCATCCACTACTTGGGCGCCTGGCTGGCCGGCAACGGCTGCGTGCCGATCCACAACCTGATGGAAGACGCCGCCACCGCCGAGATCTCGCGCTCGCAGGTGTGGCAGTGGATCCGCTCGCCCAAGGGCAAGCTGGAAGATGGCACCAAGGTCACGGCTGAGCTGGTGCGCAAGCTGATCCCGGAAGAGCTGGCCAAGGTGAAGGAACTGGTTGGTGGCGATACCAAGACGTATGACCGTGCTGCCGAGATTTTTGAGCAGATGTCGACGTCGGAGGATTTTGCTGAGTTCCTGACGCTGCCGTTGTATGAGGAAGTCTGAGTTCCCTCAGTGAGTCAGCAGCAATGAAACCCGCGGCCTGGCCGCGGGTTTTCTTTTGGGTGCTTTGTCACGACATCGGCGACAGTAGGACGGAGACTGCACGCAGTCACGGTGATTTGAAATTTCGGAGCGGAAGGGCGGAGGTCGCCGGCCGGGAAGCGAAAGCCATTCGCGCATTCCAGATGGCTCACTGGGCTCTCAGGACGTCTTGCGGCGCGCGCCCCGGTCCCACGCCTATACCCGAGTATGAGCGTTCGAAGCCAATGTAGGGGCCGCGCCAGCCCTCCGTAGAGTGGGTTTTGTGGCGCCCGCCGCCTACCCTTGTTTCATGGCCGGTGCGATCGAGCAGTGCGCTCGTAAAACGCCGAACGGCCAGTTTTGAAGGTACCGTGAATTAGCAGAAAAACGTGTATCGGCGAACAATGGAACTGCACCGCATTTGCCTGCGATAGCTGGCGCAATGCAAATCTGAAATGAGCGCAGTGAACCCATTTCCCGAGGAGGGACCTCCTCGGAGGGACTCGCTTTGCCTTCAGTTCGAGGAGCGGTGATTAGCGCTTCGGTGGTTCCGCCAATGGTACTGAATTCATCGCATCTAAGCTATCAGCGGCTCGCCATGGAAACTCTTTATTTTGATCGGTTTGCAGCTTCGCCAGAGTTGGCGAGCACGGAACGAATTATCGGAGTCGGCGCCCATCTTATTAGTGAGCGGGACGGCTACGCGCACCACGGCATTTATGCGGGAGATGGTCGGGTCATTCACTATGGTGGCTTTGATCGTTCCGCGAAGCGGCGCCCCATAGAATACATTTCATTGCGCGGCTTTGCGGCAGGAAAGGGGGTAAGAATTCAGGCTGAACCGGATGCGATCTATGCCGGAACCGAAGTGGTGGAGAGGGCAAAGTCCCGCCTCGGCGAAGACCGGTATCAGTTCCTGACCAATAACTGCGAACACTTCTGCACATGGTGTGTGTCAGGCGTCGAGCGGAGTGAGCAGGTATGCCGATGCTTACGGAATCCATGGGTTGGCATCAAGACGCTGTTTGCGCTCGCCAGGGTGGAAATTCATGCTTTCCGTGAAAGGCGAGTTCGCCGGCATCGTCACGCTTATCTCGCTCATGCGAATCCTTGCTACCTATTCCTCCGGAGTCGCTGATGTCGCATGACGCCTTCCTCATCGCCGCCAGAACAAGAATTTCCTGCGTCTCCCGCCAGCTTGCCGGCGCGAGTTGGCAAGGGGCATCCCTGCTTTCGGACTTCGCGTTACAGATGATGACCGCGTCCATCGTAGGAAGCATGATATTGATGGTGGTTGCGTCCTCCATGTACGTCATGGCTATCGCGCTTCTTCGCGGTGGCGGCGTCGTGCGCTAATGCGGCCCAGCGAGTTGGGCTGTTGGTTTGGCTAGCCAGGCTAAGAAAGGGCTGAGTCCTGGACGGCAGGGGACTCAGCCCTTTCAGCTTGCGCCTCCTGGCATCAGGATCAGTCCTGTTTATGCGTAACATAATCCGCATCAATTTGACCTATATATTGCGCGTTCCTATACTGTCCTCGTCTGGACGAGGAATGGTGCATTACGACTCGAACCTGTCAGGCACTGGCTGCTGTTAATGGGCAGGGCGCAATTAACTTGATTTCACTTCCCTTCACCAGCGAGCCATCCACTCGTTGTCTCGATTCCGAGGAAACGTAGCGTTATCCGGATCCATCCAGACGATTCCGCGCGAACAAGCGGTTCTACAGAATTAATGAACCACAGGGACAAGGAGGAGAATGAACAAGATGGCAAGATGCCATATCTGGCTCGCTGCATTCGCGGTGATCGCTGGCAGCGCGCATGCGCAATCGACGAGTGTCACGCTCTATGGCGTCGTCGATGCCAATATCGAATACGTAAGTCACTATTCAAGTATCACCCCAACCCCCGCCAACGGGCTTTCTCGTGGTCCGGCGGAGAATCTTTTCCGCTTGAGCTCAGGCGGACTATCAGGTTCTCGCTGGGGTCTGCGCGGCGTAGAGGACTTGGGTGGCGGCTGGAAAGGGCTCTTTGTCCTCGAAAGCGGCTTCGGCCTGGACGATGGGAAAAGTCAGCAAGGCGGCCGGCTCTTCGGACGGCAGGCCTTTGTCGGCATCCGTAGCGATCAACTCGGCCAGTTGTCCTTTGGCCGGCAATATACAAGCATATTCGAGGGTTTTGCGAATTTCTCGCCTGGCGGCTTTCCGACCCAGTACGAGCCGGTGGTGGTCGAAACAGGGTTGAACCACCGCTCGGACAACACCGTAAAGTACAGCGGCCAGTTCGGAGGGGTCACTGCTTTCGCTCACTGGTCGTTCGGCAACGGTGTGGCAGGTGGCGGTGAAGTCCCGGGTCAATTCCGACGCGACACAGGGTACGGTGCGTCATTGGGCTATGCCAGTGGTCCCTTTGGCGTGGCGGTGGTCTATGACCAGTACAGCCCGACGCTCAACGCAGCAGGTGCCACCGGGGATTTCAAGAAGGCCGGTGCAGCAGCCAGTTACAGCTTCGGCGCCGCCAAAGTCATGGGTGGATATCGTTGGGGGCGAAATGCCGATGCAAGCGGGGTGACCTTGCTGCGTGACAATTTCTACTGGCTTGGCGGAACCTATCAGGTCACGCCCGCGATAAGCCTGGCTTTGACTTATTTCTACGACGACGTAAAAAACCTGGCCGGCACCAACATCAAGAATCCGTGGCAAGTTTCATTCATCGCGGACTATAGCCTCTCCAAGCGTACCGATATCTATCTGACGACAGCCTACGTGAAGGAGTCGGGCATCAATTTTGATACCTCGGCGATCGGCTTCGCCAACGGTTACTTCCTCGGGACCGGAAAAAACAGCATGTTCGCTGCTGCCGTGGGGATTCGACAGAAGTTCTAGTGTTGTTCTAGTGTTCCACGGTATCTGTTACTCGGGCCACGTATTCTCAAGGAAGTACTATGGCAGAGCGGTCATTTGTCGAAGAAGTGAAGAAGTTGCGCCTGGGCGCCGGCGAGGTGTTCAGCGGCGAGGGCATCCTTGCCGTCACCAAGGCGCTGCTGGAATCGGGCGTGGCGTACGTGGCCGGCTATCAGGGCTCGCCGATTTCCCACCTGATGGACGTACTGGCGGACGCACAGGACATACTGGCCGAGCACGGCATCCGCTTCGAGAACAGCGCGAGTGAAGCCACCGCCGCCGCCTCGCTGGCCGCCTCGGTCAATTATCCGCTGCGCGGCGCGGTCACCTTCAAGGCGACCGTCGGCACCAACGTGGCCTCGGACGCGCTCGCCAACCTGGCCTCCGGCGGCGTGACCGGAGGCGCGCTGATCATCGTCGGCGAGGACTACGGCGAGGGCTCGTCGATCATGCAGGAGCGCAGCCACGCCTTCGCCATGAAGTCGCAGATGTGGCTGCTCGACCCGCGCCCGAACCTGCCGTGCATCGTGCAGGCGGTGAAGGACGGCTTCGACCTGTCCGAGGCATCCAACACGCCCGTGATGCTGCAACTGCGCGTACGTTCCTGCCACGTACACGGCCAATTCGTGTCGTCGGACAATCGCCGCTCTGCGTTCACGATTACCGACGCGCTCGAGAACCCCATGCGCGACGTTAATCGCATCGTGCTGCCTCCCGCGAGTTTCCTGCACGAGCGCGAGAAGATCAGTCAGCGCTGGCCCGCGGCCGTGAAGTTCATCGAGGACCGCAGGCTCAATGAGTTCTTCGAGGGTGACGGGGACGAGAACTTCGCGAACCTCGGCATTGCGGTGCAGGGCGGCAGCTACAACACGCTGATCCGTGCACTGGAGCAGCTCGGCCTGGCCGATGTGTTCGGCGAATCGAAGATCCCGCTGTATGTGATGAACGTGGCCTACCCGTTGATCGACGCCGAGTGGGAGCGGTTCTGCGCCGGCAAGCAGGCCGTGCTGGTGCTGGAAGAGGGCCAGCCGAACTTCGTCGAGCAGAACGCCGCCAACATCCTGCGCCAGCAGGGCGCCGCCACCGCGTTGCACGGCAAGGACCTGCTGCCGCTGGCCGGCGAATACAACACGGCTGTTGTCCTTAAGGGCCTGCGCGCCTTCCTGGCGCAGTACGGCAAGATCGAGCCTGTGACGGCGCCCGCCCCGGCGAAGAAGGTGATCCCGCTGGTGCTCGAGCCGGCGAAGCCGGTCGACGAAAGCGTGCATGCACGGCCGCCCGGCTTTTGCACCGGCTGCCCGGAGCGACCCATCTTCACCGCGATGAAACTGGTGGAGCGCGAAATCGGCGCGCACCACGTCAGTGCCGACATCGGCTGCCACCTGTTCTCGATCCTGCCGCCCTTCAACCTGGGCAACACCACCATGGGCTACGGCCTGGGCAGCGCCAGCGCCGCGGCGCTGAACGCGCCCGGCGGCAAGCGCGCCATCTCCGTGATGGGCGACGGTGGCTTCTGGCATAACGGCCTGACCAGCGGCATCGCCAACGCGGTCTTCAACAAGAGCGACAACCTGACCATCGTGGTCGACAACAGCTACACGTCGGCCACCGGCGGGCAGGACATCCCCTCGTCCACGGCGCTGAATACCACACGCAGCACCGGCCACGCCATCGAGGCCGCGGTCAAAGGCGTTGGCGTCAAGTGGGTGCGCACCATCCGCCGCACCTATGACCTGAAGACGATGAAGGCCACGCTGAAGGAGGCGCTGACCACCGGTGCCAGGGGTCCGAAGGTGCTGATCGCGCAGAGCGAATGCATGCTGAACAAGCAGCGCCGCGAGAAGCCGAAGACGCGCAAGGCGATCGCAGACGGCCAGCGCGTGGTGCGCGAGCGCTTTGGCGTGGATTCGGATACCTGCACCGGCGATCACTCGTGCATCCGTCTGTCCGGCTGCCCTTCGCTGACGATCAAGCCCAACCCGGATCCGCTGCGCACCGATCCCGTCGCCTCCGTGCTGGACAGCTGCGTGGGCTGCGGCCTGTGCGGGGAGGTCTCGCACGCCGCCGTGCTGTGCCCGTCGTTCTACCGCGCGCAGATCGTCACCAACCCGACCCGCTGGGACAAGCTGCGCCAGCGCATGCGCGGCGCAGTGATCGGCTGGCTGCAAGGCCGTGACGCCGCCCGCCGCGCCCGCTACGCATTCTGAGAGCGTCATCGTGATCAAGGAAAAACCCATCAAGATCGCCATCCTCGCCATGGGCGGCGAGGGCGGAGGCGTGCTGGCCGACTGGATCGTCGACCTGGGCGAGCATAACGGCTGCATCGCCCAGACTACCTCGGTGCCGGGCGTGGCCCAGCGCACCGGCGCGACCATCTACTACGTCGAGCTGTTCCCGCGCGACGTGGCGGAGCGTGCCGGCCGAACGCCAGTGCTGGCGCTGATGCCGACCCCCGGCGACGTCGACGTGGTGCTCGCTTCCGAACTGATGGAAGCCGGCCGCGCCGTCCAGCGCGGGCTGGTGACACCGGACCGCACCACGCTGGTGTCGTCCACGCACCGCGTGTACGCCATTGCCGAGAAGTCCGCGATGGGCGACGGCCGCGTCGACAGTAACGAACTGATCGGGCACGCCAGCAAGGCTGCAAAGCGCTACGTGCGCTTCGACATGGCCCGGGCCGCCGAGGAAAACGGCAGCGTGATCAGCGCCGTGCTGTTCGGCGCGCTGGCCGGCACCGGTGTGCTGCCATTCAGCCGCGTGCAGTTCGAGGCCACCATCGAGCGCGGCGGCGTGGGCGTGAAGCCCAGCCTGCGCGCCTTCGGCGCGGCGTTCGCCACGGCTCAGTCGGGCGATGTGGGCGCCGATGCCCCCAAGGCGCCGGGCGAACTGAAGCCGCAGGACGACAGGGTCGCGCAGGTGCTGCAACGCGCCAGGGCCGAGCAACTGGTCGAGATCTATCCGGTGGTCATCGAAGGCGTGCGCCGCCTGATCGACTACCAGGACGTGGCCTACGCTGGCCTGTACCTCGACCGCCTCGGCACGGTGCGCTTCACCGCAGGCAACGATATCGCACTGTTGCGCGAGATCGCGCGCCATCTGGCGCTGTGGATGTCTTACGAGGACACCATCCGGGTGGCCGACCTGAAGATCCGCGATGCGCGCTTTGCCCGCGTGCGCGACGAGGTGCGCGCCGGCGACGACCAGATCCTGGCGATCAACGAGTTCATGCACCCGCGCCTGGAAGAGATCTGCGAAACCCTGCCCGCCGGCCTAGGTCGCTGGCTGGGGAAGCCGCACATCGTCAACCGGCTGGTGCGCCGCCTCACGCAGGAAGGCCGCGTGGTCACCACCAGTTCGCTACGTGGCTACCTGATGCTGTGGACCGTGGCCCGCCTGCGCGCCATTCGCCGCAGCACGCTGCGCTATCAGCTGGAGACGCAGCGCATCGAAGGCTGGCTCAGGCACGTGCTCGACGCCGCGCGCATCAACCCGGCGCTGGCGCTGGAGGTGGTGCAGTGCCAGCGGCTGGTCAAGGGCTACAGCGACACCCATGTGCGCGGCCTGACCAACTACCAGACCTTGATGGACGCCGTGACGCGCGCCGGGGCGAAACTGGCGCCCGCCACGCTGCGCGAGCTGCGCGAGGCGGCGCTGGCGGACGAGCACGGCAGGAAGCTGAACGCATTGCTGGGCCAGCACGGGCTGGCCTGAGCGGGGGAGGCGCCTTTTGCCAAGGCGCCCCACCTCACAGGGCTTTCCAGAGCAGCCCCGAACTTACACCTCGACCAAAGCAAGAACCCGGCACGGGCTACCCGAGCCGCGCCGGATCTTGAGCGGGGGCGTGATCAGCATCGCACCGGTCGGCGGCAGTTTGTCGAGATTGACCAGGCTCGCCAGGCCAAACTTGTTGTTTCCATGCATGGTGCTATGGCAGGGAAACGGGTGCTTGAATGCGTAGGCCTGCCCTGCGTCGGTGCCGACGGCCTCCGTCCCCCAGCCCATCACATCGCGCTCGCTGGCGAGGAAGGCCGGCAAGTCAGGATGACCACCAGGCGTGTGCCCGCCGTCCTCCCGCATATTCAGGAAGGCGTCCGGATCGGTGCGCAGCGACCAGTCGGTGCGCATCAGCACCCACGAACCCGCCGGGATGCGACCATGCTGGTCTTCCCACTGCTCGACGCGTTCGACGGTAAGGAGGTAATCGGGATTCTCCCGGGTTTCCGCCGAGACATCGATCACGCATGCCGGCGCGACGAACTTCTGGACGTCGATCGTGTCGGTTGCGTTGTTCTCGAAATCCTTGCCGGTAATCCAATGAATCGGCGCATCGAAATGCGTGCCAGTGTGCTCACCGCACGAAATGTTATTCCAGTACCAGGCGGGCCCGCGCTCATCGAAGTTTGAAATCTCCTCGAGGCGAAAGGGCGCGCTCTGCCCGTATTGGGGAGGCAGCGGAATGATCGGGGTACGTGGATGCAAGGTCTGGCTCAGATCGACCACGCGAATCGCACCGCTTTGCAGTGCCTGGGCAAACTCCATCAGCATTTTGGTCATGCCTCCTTCAGGTTGGCGAAGAGCGAGGCTTCGCCGCGCTCGTCTGTGTTCATCGAATCTGCGGGTCTGGGACGCTCTGACGCGCGGCGTGTCCGAGCACGCGCATTGCATCGTCCAGTTCCAGCCACAACGTGTCGCCGGCGTGCATGGGCTTGTCGAGACGGGCGATTACGCGAGGGCCGGCCGTCGTCCTGACAGTGGCCAGATGCACTGCTTCGCCGTGTTGTGCGCCAACGCGATGGCGCACCGCCGTTGTTTCTTCAATGGTGCCTGCTTCGACGACTTGCGCTTCCCAGTCGGCGACGCCGCAGTGCGGACAGAAATAGCGCGCGGGGAATACGACCGTGTCGCATTGCCCGCAACGAAAAACGACCAGGTTCATCAATTCGCTCCTTACCCCACTCGCTCAAGCACCACCGCGTTGGCACACATGCCGTAGCGATACTCGACCATGCCGTAGCCGCTTACGGCGGCAAGCCGGGCATCGGCCACTTGCCGTTCGCCAGCTGCGCCGCGCAGTTGGACAATGGCCTCGACCAGGCCATGCATACCACCTGCCGCGCCCGCCTGGCCGGCGGAAAGCTGTCCGCCCGAGGTATTGACCGGCAGTTCGCGCGTGCCGATGCGCGCAATCAGGCCACGTAAATCCCCGTCCGGCGCAAAGCCAAGGTCTGCCAACTGCACCAGGGCCATGACCGGGTAATCGTCATACACCGAGACCAGGTCCATGTCCCGGGGACCGGCGCCGGCGTGCTGCCACAGGCCATCGGCCAGCGCGGCAAGCCCGGTCTGCAAGCCGTCTCCGGCCTGATGATCCGCGTTGTAGCGGCATTCCAGCGCCCGCACGCGTACGGTGGGCGCTCGGCGCACAAGGTCGGCACGGGCCACGATCACCGCGTTCGCGCCACAAACCACAGGCACGCAATCGAAACGGCAGAGCGGATCGGCCACCATCGGCGCGGCCAGATACTCGTCGAGCGTGAGGGGCGTGCGGTACACCGCCCCCGGATTCCCCGCTGCCCAGGCGCGCTGCGCCACGCACACGGCGCCGTAGTCGCGCCGCGTAAATGCGTGGCGGCGTGCATGCCGCTCTGTCAGCATGGCGAACAGGCTGTTCGGCCCGCCGTTCTCCAGCGGCCTCAGGTAGGTGCTGGTCGTCACGTTGTAGTGCTCGACCAGTTTCCTGAAGTCGTCCGGCGTAAAGCGATCGCCACTGAGCAGTGCGATGACCGAGGCGTCGCCGTGCTGGATCGCGCGCACGGCGTGCTGCAGCATATTGATGGCGCTGGCGCCACCGTGGCAATCGTCCATGCACCAGCGCGGACTGAGGCCGAGGCGCCAGGCCATGTCGATCGCATGATCGGGGGCCAGCGTAAAGGATGCGACGCCCAGCCCGTCAATCTCACGGGCGTTGAAGCCCGACTGTTCGAGCGCGGCGCCGAACGCCTGCGCGAGCAGGTCCGCGGTGCTGTGGTCCGGCGTCTGGCGGCGATAGGGCACCTCGACGCCGGCTGCCAGTACCACGTTGTCATCATCACGAATCGACATTCAAAGAAGTCCTTGCGTCGCAGTTTTTCGATCGGCTGGTTCTTGCCTATTTCGCCTGCCGGCGGGCGGTCTCGTGGGTGAAAAACAGAGAAACCACGGTAATCGCGCCCATGCCCACCAGCAGCCACGCCACCGGCCAGGGCGAGTGATAGTGCGCCAGCATGGCGGTCGCGGCCAGAGGCGCCAGGCCGCCGGCGAACACCGAGGCGAGTTCATGCCCGAGCGCCATGCCGGAGTAGCGCACTTCCGTGCTGAACAGTTCTCCCATCAGGCTCGGTTGCGTCCCGATCATCGCGCCATGGCACAAGGGGTTGGCAAGCAGGAAGGCGAGCCAGATCAGTTCGGGCGTGCGGGTGTCGAGCAGCCAGAAGAAGGGGAAGGCGATCACCACTAGCCCCACGGCGCCGATCATGTACACGGGCTTGCGGCCGATGCGGTCAGACAGCTTGCCCCACAGCAACATGGCGGCCAGCTCGACGCACATTGACACCATCACGCCGGCCAGGACGATCTGGTTCGGGATGCCGATGAACTTGGCGTAGACCAGGGCGAAGGCAAGGAAGATGTAGGAGCCGCCGTTTTCCGCCACGCGCAGGCCCATTGCCATCAGGATTTCCTTCGGGTGCTTGCGGATCACCTCGAGCACGGGCAGATGCGCCTTGCGGCCGGCTGCCTGCGCTTTGGCGAATTCCCGGCTTTCCGGCAGGCTCGACCGAATGTAGACGCCCACGCCAAAGATCAGGATGCTGGCGAGGAAGGGCACGCGCCAACCCCAGCTCATGAACTCGGTTTTCGGTAGGGCCTGCACCGCGAAGAAGGCGGCGGACGACAACACGAAGCCGCCGCCGACCCCCAGCTGGCTCCACGATGCGTAGTAGCCACGCTTTTCGGGCGGTGCGCTCTCGCTGATCATCAGCACACCGCCTCCCCATTCGCCGCCCGAGGCAATGCCTTGCAGCAGCCGCAGGAACACCAGCAACGCGGGAGCCCACAGGCCAATCTGGTTGTAGGTCGGCAACAAGCCGATCAGGAAGGTCGCGCCGCCCATGATCGACAGCGTCCACACGAGTGCGCGCTTTCGGCCATAGCGGTCGCCCATATGGCCGAACAGGATGCCGCCGAACGGCCGGGCGGCAAAGCCGACCGCGAAACCGGCGAACGCCGCCAGCGTGCCGACCAGGGGATCCGTCCCCTGGGGAAAGAACAGCTCGCCGAACACCAGCGCAGCGGCGGTGCCGTACAAGAAGAAGTCATACCATTCGAGGGCGTTGCCAGCCACCGAGGCAACGACGATGCGGCGCAGCGCCTTGGCGTCGATTGGCTGGGATGCCGCCGCAGTGTCGTGCGTACCGTAGTCCGTACCGCCGACGGTGGATAAAGTTTCCGTACTGGCCATGCCTGTCTCCTGATGTACTTTGTCATGTATGCGATGCGTCGGGATGCATCGGCCACGCAGCGACGTGGCGTGCATCCTTCTTGATGATTGCCAGCGGGCTTCTCGGGGCCTGCTTGTGGCGCGCCTCATGAGCGCTTGAGGCGGTATCCGGAAGTCTCCAGATCCCAGGTCTGTGCGGTCACGCCGCGTTCGCGCAATTTGTATTTCTGGATCTTGCCGTTCTCGGTCTTCGGCAACTCGCGCGCGAATTCGACATATCTTGGCACCGCAAAATATGGCAGGCGCGGTTCGCAGTACTGGATGAGTTCCAGCGGATCGAGTCGCGCATCCTCGCGCAGGGCGATCATCGCCATCACTTCGTCCTCGGCAAGCGCGGACTGCACCGCGAACACCGCAGCGGTTTCGACCGCCGGATGGCTGAGAATGACTTGCTCGACTTCAAACGAGGAGATGTTTTCCCCGCGGCGGCGAATGGCGTCCTTCTGGCGGTCGACAAAACGATAGTAGCCATCGGCCTCGCGCACGACGCGGTCGCCGGTGTGGAACCACAGGTTGCGCCAGGCTTCCACGGTCTTGTCCGGCATGCCGAAGTAACCGCTGGCGAACGCGAACGGCCGGTCGGCACGCAGGATCAGTTCGCCCGGCTCGCCATCCGGTACCGGCTGGTCATGGTCGTTCACCACGCGCGCCTCGAAACCTGCGGCCACCTGGCCCATGTAGCCGGGGCGTTGCTGCTCGATACCGCCACCGATGGCGAAATTGGTCTCGGTGGAACCATAGCCATCCAGCAGACGGATGCCGCAACGCGCGGTAAAGGCTTCCTGGAACTGACCGGGCACGCCCGGAGCCAGCGCGATACGGACGCGGTGCGCGCGCTCGGCCGCGGTGACCGGGCGGCTGAGCAGTATCGGCACCATGGCGCCCAGCACGTAGGTCACGGTGGCGCGCGTCGCCACCAGGGCATCAAAGAAGCCGCTCGCGGAAAACCGGCGGTCTACCACCAGTTCCGCATCATTAAGCAAGGCCTGATAGAAGCTGCTGAATGCATTGGTATGGAACAGCGGCAGGCAGGTGTAGAGCACATCTCCCGCCGTCACCCCGAGATGACGCCCCGTGTAGTGCCCCCACCAGTAAAACTGGGCATGCGGGCAGATCACACCTTTGGACAGGCCCGAGGTGCCGGAGGTGTACAGGATGGCGAGCGGGTCGCCGTCGGCAAGCGCAGCGGGCTCAAGTGGCGCGCCGAGCGGCGGCAACGGCATGGTTTCCCATTGTGTCGGTGCTGCCGCTTCGCCAGATGCCTCGCCGATCAGCCAGATTCGCTCCAGCGCGAGATCCTGGGTATCGAGCGCCGTGACAGCGCCGACAAAATGCGCTTCGGCCACCAACAGGCGCGCACCGCAATTTCTCAGGATGTGTTCGAGTTGCAGGCCGCGCGAGGCCGTATTGATGGGTACCACCACTGCGCCCAACCAGGCGCAGCCGAGCACGACCTCCATGAACTCGGCGCGATTCGAGCAGAGCAGGGCAACACGGTCGCCTCGCGCCACGCCATCGGCTGCGAGGCTGCCGGCACGGCGGGCTGCCACGGTGCATGCGTCGTTGCCGCTCCACCGTGTCTGACGGTCCGAGAATAGTGGTGCATCCCCGTGACGCGCGGCACGCGCGGCCAGCAGCGCCGGCAAGGTGTAGTTATTCGCCACGCCAGAGTCCTGGCTGCCACAATGTTTGACGGTTGTTTCCATTTGCCCCATTCCTCTACCTGTGAAGCCAGTATAGAAACGGGTAATATATAGGTCAAATTGATCGGGATTATGTTACGCATAAATATGGCTGATCTTAATGACATCGATCTGAACTTGCTGCGCGTCTTCCAGGTGATCCTCGAAGAGCGCAGCCTGACACGCGCCGGCCATCGCCTCGGCCTGACGCAGCCTGCCATCAGCTATGCGCTCGGGCGCCTGCGCGCATTGTTCGACGATCCGCTTTTCGTGCGAACGCCTGAAGGGATGTTGCCGACACCCACCGCACAACAGCTCGCGCTGCCGGTAGGGCGTGCCATCGCCTCGATTCGCGAAGCCTTGCGTCATGCCGAGCAATTCGACCCGGAGTCGAGCGAACGGGTATTTCGCCTTTCGATGAGTGACATCGGCGAGCAGGTGTTCCTGCCCCCGTTGTGCGAAAGGCTGCAGCAACTCGCACCCCTGCTGCGGCTGGAGGTCAAGCAAGTGCCGGTGGCACAGGTGGAAGAAGCGTTGCGGCTCGGCCAGCTGGATTTCGCGGTGGGCAATCTGCCCGCCCTTAAACCGCTCACGCGTTTTGAGGTGCTGTTTCGCGAGCCATACGTCTGCATTACCCGCAAGCGCCCGGGGCTGCCCGCACGCAGCCTTTCATCGGAGCTATTTCTCGAGCTGTCCCATATCGAGGTAGCAGCCAGCGAGAGCAGTCACCGCAATATCGATGATGCGCTTCGGGCGGCCGGCCTGCAGCGCCGCATTGTCCTGCAGGTGCCACATTTCACCGTCACCCCTCAGATCCTGAAGGGCACTGACTGGATGGTCACGGTGCCGCAGCGCGTGGCGCAAATTTTCAATGAAGGCGGGCAGTTCGCGGTTTATCCATTGCCGGTCAAGATTGCCGAGGTCGAGGTCACGGTCCATTGGCACCGTAGCTTCGACAATGACGAGGGTAACCGCTGGCTGCGCGAGCAGATCATCGAGACCCTGGGGGAATAGTCCAGGGAAATCTGAACGAGGTCCGTGGTCCCCAATCGGGCGGACCCCCGGGCGGACCTTTACCAGCCAAAGCGATAATCCCGGGTCGGATGCAGCCACCAATTCCCGTTCCCAGGCAGCTCCAGAACCTGGTGGTGAAATCTCAGAAGTGTTGGCCGATGACTGACACTTACCAGCGTCGCCTGCATGTCGGCCAAAAGCATATACATGCTTTCCTCATTGCCACTATCCAGGGCGCTGGTGGCCTCGTCCAGCATCACGTAGCGCGGTTTGGCAAGCAAGACGCGTCCGATCGTGAGTCGCTGTTGCTCGCCAAGGGATAACACTTTCCCCCAGTCCACTTCCGTGTCCAGCCCGCCAAACCGGCCAACGATATCCTTCAGGTTGATCATCTCCAGCAGTTGCAGGAGTTCCTCGTCAGGCACCTTCTGGCCGATGTGGTTCGGGTATAGCAACTGGCTGCGCAAGCTGCCGACCACCATGTAAGGGTGCTGCGGCAGGAACAGCATTTCCTGCGGACTTGGCCGCACGATGCATCCCGTGCCGTTGTTCCACAATCCGGCGATCGCGCGCATCAGGGAACTCTTTCCGCCGCCGCTGGCCCCGACAATCAGAAGTCCCTCGCCCGGGTTGATCGACAACGTCAGGTCGTGGACCAGTGTTCGCTCCTGGTTGGGTGTCTGCAAGGTGACATGTTCCAGTGCCAGGCGCGAATCCAGGATGGATTCGATCCTGTCCGCTGGCCCGGAGGAGGTTGCTGCCTTCAAAGTCAGAGCGCCGGAGAATGTGTCCAGTCGATCCAGTCCCGCCACAAATCGGCTCAGGTCTTCAAAATTGTCAACGATCACGGTCAAGGCGTTCAGTACGGCGGCAAATGCGGCGGCCGCCTGGATGGCGCGACCGACTTCGAGTTCGCCGGAAAGCACGCGTGAAGCGACTATGGCGCTGGGTAGTACGATGGTGAGGAAATTATAGGCATACTGGAACAGGCTCAGATTGAGCTGCCAGTTAATGAGTTTGTTGAAGTTGCGGAAGGCATGATCGAAACGGCCGCGCACGTGGGATGATTCCAGCGCTTCACCCCGATAGAACGCAATGGACTCAGCATTCTCACGAACCCGGATCAGACTGAAGCGGAAATCCGCCTCCCGTTTTAACTGATAGAAATTCAGGCCAATCATGACGCGGCCGAAAAAAAAGACCGTTATGAATGTGCCTGCAACCGCGTAGATCACAAGAAAGTAGACCAGCTCCCTGGAGATTGACCACAAGACCGCGCTGAATGCGATGATTTGCAGCAGTGCGCCGACGCCAATCGACAGAAAAAACAGGGATTGCCGCGTGAAAGTATTGATATCTTCGGTCATCCGCTGATCCGGATTGTCGATCGCGGTATTGGCATTGAGTTTGTAGTAAGTCCTGGCCTTGAAATATCCGTCCAGGTAGTGATCCGTCAACCAGCGCCTCCAGAAAAGGCCCAGTTTATTTCTGACGAAATGGTAAAAGCTGTAAGTGGGAACGGCTACGATCAGGATATAGAGACATTTCCTGATCGCGGCCCAGAAGCGATCGGCATCTTGTGCCGCGAGGGCCGAGGTAAATTCGCCGGATTGCTCGATGAACAGGACTTCGGTTTGGGTTTGGCCCAGCAGCAGCAGGACCAACAGGAGCAGCAAGCCCGAGGCCTTCCATTTTTCCTGCGAGAACCAGTAAGGTTTTGCGATGGCCCAGTATCGGGTCCACACGTGCCGGTGGGAGGCGCCAGTGTTTTTCCTTTGGGCTTTCCTTCGGGCCGAAGTGCTGCCCGCGACCCTCGGCTCAGGAACAACGCTCATGTTGCCTCTCCAGCGGTGACCGGATTACATACTCGTCACGTGGATCCCGACGCGGGAACACTGTCGGACGATAAAAAAATCACCATTGGAATATAGACCAGCAAAATCGATGCCCGGCTAATTCGCGCGACTTGCCGGGTCCGCCAACGTCCCTTTGACAGAGGAGGGAAGACGAGCGCACCCGCTGCGCCGGCCGCGACCTTTTGTTTTGGCAGCCGAACAGCACCAGCGCCGCATTGTTGGATTTTCCTGAATAGTTCTGCCAATCCGCAGCGGATTGTAGGGCCTGCCGCCGTGGGCAGAATCGCCCCACAGGTTCAAGGCGTGCGGCGCCGCAGTTCGTCCGCGCCGGCCCCAGACCCTTTCAAGGAGCCGAAGGGTCGTTGGACAGTCTGCGCGCGGCGCGGCGTTACGCCGGGGCATAGGCCGCGCTGCGGCTGTCAGCAGGCCGGCCGGCGCATTGGCGACCGTAACACTTCCCATCAGGCCAGTCCCCCAAACCAGTTCGTCTCAACTCTGGAACAAATTTTCCGTTTTGCGTCTTCCGGTCGTTCTCTCACGGCGACATCTCCGAAAAGAATCAACGAGATAGCGTTCATGGCATCGTTCTGGCTACAAGTCCCAGTCAGTCGAGACGCCGTCTGGATGGACGGAAAGGAGGACAAACAAGGCAAACGATGTGCGACAAGACAAACCTCCAACCCCTGTTCTCGCGTTGATGGCCTCAAAGGAGGTCGTATGGAAATTTTTCACCGAGCCCTGTCGCTGGCGCTGACAGGCACTTGTTCTTTCCTGCTGATTGCAGCATCCGTCGGTCCCGCTTTGGCAGTAGATGACTGTCCTGCCGCCGGTGCGGCGGTATGCGGACAAAACAGCGGCTTGATTCCGATCCACAAGGATTTCGTCCATGCCTCGCTGATATGGAACAAGAAGTATGCAGAATGTCCGAAGATGCTGATCTGGATGCGGCCGTCGGAGTACAAGCCAAAGCACTATCTCAATCCGCCAGTGCAGGGCGGTGGATTTCCCGGGTTCAATCAGAAATACATTGAGTTGGTACAGGGGGGGTTCTCACTTGGCCAACTCGACGAAAGCGGCTGGTCGCGCTACAGCCCTGACCTCGAACGAGAAAACGCCCAGATCGTCGATGTCTGCGGACTGCAGTCCCTGATCAATACCGGCACATTCACCAAGACGGCTATCGCCGATCTGACCAGCGCGGACATTACCTATACCGACCCGTTCTTCTCGGATGCCGGTTTTTCCAGGGGCCTGGGATATAACCTGTTCTGTAATGGCCACGTGTCCGGGACTGATGGCCGTATCTACGTATTCGGGCTACATGACAAGGGCGGCAACAATGGCGGAAGGAAGGTCAACATATTCGACCCCAAGACCGAGCAATGGGTAAGCAGACCTATACCTTGCGTCAGATCCGGCTTTGAATCGGACCCGACCGGCGTCTTGTCACATTGCAATCCGCTGAATGAGGACAACACCGATCCAAGGATTTCCTCGGACCTGAAGTACCAACGGTGGTACCCGTCCGCCGTGACCCTGCCCAATGGGAAGATCCTGGTCCTGTCCGGCTCCGACCAGGATACCAGCGTAGGGCCGGCCAATGCGAGTGCCACCAAGGTGCGGCAGGCAGTCCCGGAAGTATATGACCCGAAGACGGATACGACGGTAGCGCTGGAGAACGCGCAGAAGCTGCTGCCAATGTATCCGCGCGCCTTTGTCGTCCAGACCGGCCCTGGCGAGAGCGACTGGAAGGTCGCGGTAACATCCGAAGTCGTACCGCCCCTGCCTGGACAACCGGGCGGGCTCAATATCCGGGGATATGATCCGTTCTTCTACAGCGGCAAGACCTACCTGCTCGATGTCCAGGCGGCGCTGGCCGATCCACTGATCGCCGCGCCGGCACAGAACCATTGGGCATATGTCGATACGGCGCAGAACGCCCACGACAGTGGCGCCGGGGTCATCATGGTGACGATCAATTCCGATGGCACATGGTCACAGGATGTGTTCCTTTTCGGCGGATCGAATGGCGGCAACACACCGGCGGCAGCGACGGCAGAAACGATTAATTTCTCCAGTGCGGCGCCAAAATGGAAGCCCCTCGCCAACCTGGCCCTGCCGGTCACGCAGAATAATGTGGTCGCCCTGCCCGATGGGAAACTGCTGGTCGTTGGTGGTGCCGATGGAAACGTGAACAGCCTTGCCTATCAGATGTTCAATCCGGCCGACGGCAGCAGGACCGACGTGGTCACTTCGCCGGTGCCTCGGCATGACCATTCCACTGCGCTACTGATGCCAAATGGTGGCGTATGGGTGATGGGAGGCAACAGGGTCAACCTGATACCAGGATCACCCCAGACCCAGGCACAACGGGATGCCGCCGTCCCGGTGCTCGAGTTCTACAAGCCACCTTATTTCTTCAAGGGAGCGAAGCCGGTCATCGACAAATCCCCGAACAGCATCCACTACGGCAACAAGTTCAAGCTGGACGTGTCCGGCGCCGAGGTCGAATCGGTTGCGCTGATTCGTACTGGTCCGGTCACCCACAACTGGACTTGGGGCAACCGGTACGTGAAGCTGCCGGTCGCGAAGGAAAACAGCGGCAAGCTGGAAGTCACGGCCCCGCCGCTGCCAGGGCTTGCGATTGCCGGGGACTATTTGCTCTTCGCCGTCGCCAAGAATGGAACCGTCAGCGAAGGGCGGCATGTGCAACTGAAGTTCAGGGACGATCCTGAGCCCGATTGAGGGCGCACTACCACGCGCCGGACAAGAGCGGCGCGGCGCTATGCCGGAGCATAGGCCGCGCCGCCGCAGTCAGGCGCTGACCGGCTGGTGCGCACTGCCGGGCAGCAGTCGGGGAGATGCGTCACGCGCGGCTTGCCAGTGCGCCAGGGACGTGCGCAGTAGCAGGGCGGACGCCGCCAGCAGCACCAGGTCCTTCAGCAAGAATTGACCGATTGGTGCGGAAATTGCCGGAAGTCCGCCCGCTGTCGGCTCCGCGACGCCAGGGGTGGTGAAAAAGAACGTGAGCGTGATGGCGTAGGTCGCGCACGACATTGCCGCACCGAGCACGGACACGCCGCGGTGGAAGGCACCGGTGGCCAGCGCGACGGCAGTGGCAAGTTCCAGCGCACCAATGACGGCGCTGGCGCCACGCACGCCGAAAGCGCTGAGAAGCCAACTCATGAAGGGGCTATGTTCGATAAACGGCGCAATGCCCTGCGCTTCGTAGAGGGTGAATTTCATCCCGCCGAACCATAGGAAGACCACGACCAGGGACCAGCGCAACAAGGCCGTATAGTCTGGGGTAGCCGCTGTGGGCGGTGTCGTGGCGAGGGAAAAGATCGGTTTCATCTTCAACTCCTGAACAGATGGGTGGTGTGGGTCATAGGGCCGCATGCGCGGATCGCGACGGCAAAGCCAGCGGCGGTGAGCCGCGCATCGGTCGCATCTGCGTCGCGCGCCGCCTTGATATCGAGTTCGACGTAGTGGGGCACTGGGTTGCCAGTGCCACGACGACGATGATTTGCTCTTGCCAAGCGGAAAAGCACGCCTTCGCGTAAGCCGCCGCAGAAAACCGCACGCCCCCCGGTCAGGAAGCTACCCGCAGCTCGTGCTGACCAATCAGTCCTTGGGCGCGAGCGCCGCTTCCGGCTCGCGGCGGAAGCTGATCGCCAGGCGATTGAACGCATTCATCAGGCTGATGGCCATCGTCAGGTCGGCCAGTTCCTTTTCGCTGAAGACCGCCGCGGCTGCCTGGAACACGTCGTCAGGAACGTGCGTATCGGCAACGCGAGTCACTGACTCGGCCCATGCAAGGGCAGCCTTTTCACGGTCGCTGAACAGGGCGCCGGCTTCGTGCCAGGCTTGCACCAGTGCGAGCTTCTCGACCTTCACGCCCTTCGTGACAAGCTCGCGCGTGTGCATATCGAGGCAATATGCGCATCCGTTGATCTGGCTCACGCGCAGATAGACCAGGTCGACCAGGACATTGTCGAGGCCCGACTGCATGATGTAGCCGTAGACACTGCCAAAGGCCTTTACGCCGCCGGGGGACGCTTTCGTGTAATCCAGTCTCATTTCAGACTCCTACTTGTCGTTGGTGGTAAGTTCTTTATCGTCAGAATCGACGACGAAAACGGCCAGCAGCTTGGCTGGTTGCGTTTTGCTCGCGTTGCGACTGACCGGGTGACTTGACCCTGGCTCCTCGTAGAAGCTTTGGCCCGCCTTGTAGGTGCGTTCCGGCCCGTCATTGACTTTGCTGACGATGCTGCCCGAAACGACATAGGCGTAAATGAACGCCGACCTGGCATGGCGGTGCGGCAACGAGGCGCTGCCAGGGGGATAAAGCACTTCCACGGCTACAAGCGATTTGCCCGGGATGTTGGGGATCGTGTGTTGGAAGTTCGGTTTGACCGTTTCTCCAGATCCGTGCGCGGCGGCGACGCCCGCAGCGGCCATTCCGGTCGCGGCCAGTAACGGCAAAAGGATGCGCTTGAGTTTCATCTTCGATCTCCTTATGGATCTCTTTGGTGAAAGCATCATGCGCTCGCCTTGGTTCATGCGAAAGAACCAAAAATCGAAATCTTGGATGTACCATGGGCTGCGGGCAGTCAGCCTGGCGTTCCTGGCCCTGTCAGCCGGCGTCGGAGTCCTGGTCGCGGATATGCTCGGCCAGGTAGTCGATCAACGCCCTGACCTTGGGCGGCAGGAAGCGGTTCGGCGGATATAGCAGCCACACCGCGCCCACATAGGAGCGCGCGTGCAGCTCCCATCCGGCCAGCACGCGCACCAGTCCGCCGCCCTGCAGCGCGCTCGCCGCCGCGAATTCCGGCAGGCTGGCGATGCCGAGATCCTGCTGCGCCGCTTCGAGCCGCGCGCCCGCGTGGTTGGCGATGTAACGTCCTTTTACCTCCACGGTGAGCGTTTCGGTATCACGGCAGAACCGCCAGCGGTTGTCGTCCGCGGTTTCGCCAAGGTACAGGCAATCGTGCCGCGCCAGGTCGCGCGGGTGCGCCGGCGTGCCGCGCACGCGCAGATACGCCGGCGACGCGCACAGTACCCAGCGCACCGCCCGCAACCGCCGGCCGGCAAGGCCGGGCGGCGGGCGCTCGGTTAGACGGATCACGAGGTCGAGATCGTCTTCGAGGGGGTCGACTTCGTGGTCCGTGAACAGCAGCTGGAGGTCGATCTCCGGGTAGGCGCGCAGGAAGCCCGGCACCAGCGGATGGATCACTGTCTTCGCGAACGCCGTCGGTGCGCTGACCCTGACTCGTCCCTGCGGCCGCCCGACCAGGTGACCGGCCGCGTCGATTGCCCCCGACGCGGCGCTCACCACGTCGCGGCAGTACTGGTACACCTGCGCGCCCGATTCCGTCACCCGCACCTTGCGGGTCGAGCGTTCCAGCAAGCGCGTTGCCAGGGCCTCCTCCAGCCGCTTGATCTGGCGGCTGACCGTGGACGGGGTGCTGCCAAGCTGGCGCGCCGCGACAGAGAAGTTGCCCGCGTCGACGACACGGGCGAATACGGCCATATCGGGCAGCAAGGCGAAGAGTTCGGATGGATTCATGGGGGCAACGCGTCGGCGCGTCGGATTGATGCATTGACGACATAAAGGCTTTGCATTTCGACCCGATTATCACTGTCAATGCAAAACTGGACAATGCAGTACCCATCTCACCGACGTCCGTCATGCTTGCCCAAAAACGCCTGTCCTTGCTGTCCGACCTGATGTTGCTCGGGGTCGCCGTGGTCTGGGGCAGCAGCTACGGCGTCGTCAAGAGCGCGCTCGTGTTCTACCCCGTGCTGGGCCTGCTGGCGCTGCGCTTCGGCATCACCCTGCTGGTGCTGTCGCCCACGCTGGCCAGGCTGCGCCATGCCGACGGCACCACGCTTTGCGGCGTGCTCGGCACCGGCGTGCTACTGCTCGGCATCTTCCTGTGCGAGACCTTTGGCGTGCTGCTCACGCACGCCGCCAACGCGGCCTTCCTGATCAGCCTGTGCGTGGTGCTGACACCACTGGTCGAATGGCTGCTGCTTAGGCGCCGGCCGAGCCGTCCCGAATGGGCGGCGGTGGCGCTCTCGCTGCTGGGGGCATGGCTGCTGGCGGGTGATGCCGAGTTGGTGCTCAATCCGGGCGACGGACTGATCCTCGCCGCCGCGGCATTGCGGGCCTTCATGGTGTGCGTGACCAAGCGCGTCATGCGGCGCGCGTCGATGCCAGCCCTGACTGTGACAGCAGTGCAATCGGGCGTGGTGACCTTCGGTAGCGCGGCGGTGGCGCTGGTCTTGATGCCCGCGCAGTGGCAACCCGTGCCGTCGCTTGGCGGCAATTACGCGTTCTGGGGCTACGTCGTCTGGCTGGTGCTCGCCTGCACGTTGTTCGCATTTTTCGCGCAGAACTACGCCATCAAGCGCAGCAGCCCGACGCGCGTGGCATTGCTGATGGGCAGCGAGCCGGCGTTTGGTGCCTTGTTCGCGAGCCTGTGGCTCGGGGAGAGGATCTCCGCAGCTTCGTGGACCGGTGGCGGGTTGATCGTCGCCGCGTCGCTGCTGGCAACGGTGCGCTGGCGCAGGACGGTGGCGATCGAAGTGCCGGAGCGGGAGCGGGTGTGGGAGCCCCGGCCCGCGGACCCAACTTGATACCGGGGTAGGGAAGGCGTCTAATCGTTCAGGAGAGGGCTGAGGAGATAGGTGCTCTATGCGCTGCACAAACTGCGGAGCGGAGAACCCCGCGGGAGCCAAGTTCTGCGAGGACTGCGGGACCAGGCTTGTCCAGCTCTGCCCGAACTGTGGCCACCAGTCGAGCGCCGCTGCCAGGTTTTGCAGCGAATGCGGCGCCTTCCTGAGCGACTCGCTTGAAGCGTCGAGGAGGCGCACGCAAAGCGCTCCGCCCGCCCCGATCCACTACACCCCGCGCCACCTGGCCGAGCGCATCCTGGCCGAGCAGGCGGCAATGGAAGCCAGGGAAGAGACGGCGGGCGAACGCAAGACCATTACGGCCCTGTTCGCCGACATGGCCGGCTCCACGGCATTGATCCACGATCTGGACCCGGAAGAAGCCCGCCGCCTGATCGATCCCGTCGTGGCCCTGATGATGGAGGCCGTGCATTACTACGAGGGCTACGTGGCCAAGTCGCTGGGTGATGGCATCCTCGCTATGTTCGGTGCTCCCATTGCCCACGAAGATCATCCTCAGCGAGCCCTGTACGCGGCGCTGCGTATGCAGGAAGCCATGCGCCGCCACAGCGACCGGATCCGTCTCGAGCAAGGCATACCGCTCCAGATTCGGGTAGGGATCCACACCGGAGAGGTGGTGGTGCGCTCGATTCGCAAGGACGACCTGCGCACCGACTACGATCCGGTGGGGCACACGATTCATATTGCCGCCCGGATGGAAAGCGTCGCCACGCCTTCGTCCATTCTCGTGAGTGAGTCGACACGCAAGCTGACCGAGGGTTATTTCGACTTCAAAGCCCTGGGGGCCACTCAGGTAAAAGGCATCCCCGAGCCGCTCGCCGTGTATGAGGTGCTGCGCCTCGGCTCGTTGCGTACGCGCCTGCAAGTGGCGCAGCATCGCGGTTTGGCACGGTTTGTCGGGCGCCAGGCCGAGCTGGAGCAATTGCACGGGGCATTGGATCGGGCCAAGGCGGGGCACGGGCAAATCGTCGGGGTGGTCGGCGAGGCGGGAGTGGGAAAGTCCCGGCTTTTCCACGAGTTCAAGGGCGTCTCGCAGCGAGGCTGCCTGGTGCTGGAGACCTTCTCGGTCTCACACGGCAAGTCCTTTGCCTATCTGCCGCTGATTGAGCTCGTCAAGAGCTATTTCCTGATCAACGCCCAGGATGATGAGCGCAGCAGCCGCGAAAAGGTCGCCGGCAGGGTCCTGATGCTCGAGCGCAGTCTGGAAGACCTCTTGCCTTACCTGCTTCATTTGTTAGGCATCAGCGAGTCCAGTTCAGCATTACCGAACATGGACCCTCAAATCCGTCGCCAACGCACGCTCGAGGCGATCGCGCGGCTGCTTGTGCGCGAAAGCCTGAATCAGCCGCTCGAGCTCTTGTTCGAGGACTTGCAATGGCTGGACAGCGAAACCGAGGCGTTCCTTGATGTCCTCATCGACCGCCTGCCAAGCGCCAGGATTCTGCTCCTGCTGAACTACAGGCCTGAATACCAGCATGGCTGGGGTCACAAGAGCTACTACACCCAGCTTCGGCTGGATCCGTTGGGCCAGTCCGAATCCCAGGGACTGCTCGGTGCCTTGCTTGGGGATGATCCCACGCTTGTGCCCCTCAAGACCCTCATCCTGGAGAAGACCGAGGGCAACCCTTTTTTCATGGAAGAGGTGGTGCAGACCCTGTCCGAGGAGAAGGCGCTGCTCGGCGAACCCGGACATTACCGCATCGACAAGATCCCCACAACACTGCATATCCCGACCACGGTGCAAGGCGTACTCGCTGCCCGCATAGACCGGCTGCCCCGGGCCGAGAAGGACTTGTTGCAGACACTTGCCGTGATTGGCAAGGAGTTTCCCCTGAGCCTGATCCAGCGGGTCGTCGCCCAGTCTGATGACCAGTTGCGCCATTTGCTGGCCCGCCTGGAGGCTGGCGAGTTCATTTACGAGCGGCCCGCATTCCCCGATATGGAATATACGTTCAAGCATGCCCTCACCCAGGAAGTTGCCGGCAACTCTCAACTCACGGAGCAGCGCAGCGTGCTGCATGAACGCATAGCACAGGCCATCGAGGCACTCTTCCACAATCGGTTGAAGGATTATTGCGGCGAGCTGGCGCGCCACTACAGCCTTAGCGGCAACCATCCGAAAGCTGTGGAGTACCTTCGCTTGACGGGACAGCAGGCGCTCGATCATTCCGCCTATCGCGAAGCGATCCGCCACCTCGGTGCGGCCCTGGAGTTGCTCAAGCGACTGCCCGACACACCCGAACGCGCGCGCGAGGAACTTACTTTGCAGCTCGCCATCGGTCGGGCCTTGATTGCTGCCAGGGGCTATGCCTCGTCGGAGGTTGAGGCTGCGTATAGCCGCGCGCTGGCGCTGTGTGGGCAGGTTGGGAAAACACCGCAGCTCTTTCCGGCGCAGCTGGGACTGCGTACCTATTTTTCCTTGCGCGCGGAATACGGGAAAGCCTATGAGTTGGGTAAGCGGCTGCTCAGCCTGGCCGAGGACGGACAAGACCAGGAGCTGGTCGGGGAGGCGCATATCTCGCTCGGCGCCACGTTGTTTTTCATGGGCGAGTTCAGCGCGGCCCATGCCCATCTGGGGCAGGCACTCGCCCTCTACAGCCCTGCAGCGCAGCACGCGCATCCGCTCCTCCACGGGGTCCACCCCGAAGTCCGTGCGCTCGCGATTTCGGCCCATGCCCTGTGGTACCTGGGCTACCCCGACCAGGCTTTCAGGCAAGGGCAGGAGTCGCTGACGCTCGCCCGGAAGGTGTCTCACCCCTTTAGCCTGGCGCATGCCCTGGTCTTCATGGCCGAGCTTCACCAGTTCCGGCGTGACCCACAACTTGCGCAGGAGTGCGCCGAGGCCGCCATCGCGCTCTCGACAGAGCAGGGCTTCCCGTTCTGGCTGGGGTGGGCAACCATCGTTCAGGGCTGGGCGCTGGCCGAGCGGGAAAACGCAGAGGAAGGCATCGCCCGGATACGTGGCGGCATGACCGCCTATCACGCCACCGGGGCTGAGCGGGGCCGGTCACACTTTCTGGCGCTGTTGGCCGAAGCCTATGGAAAGGTGGGGCAGGCCGAAACAGGGCTCAGCGTACTCAACGAAGCGATGGACATGGCGGACAGATCCGGAGAACGCTATTACGAAGCCGAATTGCATCGGCTCAAGGGGGAGCTGATGCTTCAGTGTGCGAGCGTCCGGGGCCAGGCGTCCGTGAGCGAGGAAGACGTCGAAGCGTGTTTTCACAAGGCGATCGCGGTGGCTCGCCAGCAAAGTTCCAGGTGGCTGGAGCTGCGGGCGACCCTCAGCCTGGCTCGGCTGTGGCAACGACCAGGCAAGACAGACGCAGCGATGCGCAAGCTGGCCGGGATTCATGGCGCATTCACCGAAGGATTCGATACCGCTGACTTGCAGCAGGCCAAAGCAATGCTTGAGGCTTCGGCCTCGCAGCAGCGTGCGCCGGGAACAATTGGCTCGGACGAGCCTTGATCCACTGGTTGCCGCCGTCAGGAATGGCTTGACGCGGGCCCGGAAGCTGCTTCAAATCGTGGCTGACGTTCCGTCCTCACCGCCAACGCCCCCCTATGGACCGCTTCGACGCGCTGCAACTCTTCACCCGGATCGTGGAACTGGGCTCCTTCACCGGCGCCGCCAGTGCATTGGATATCCCGCGCGCCACCGCCACGCATGCCATCAAGGAACTGGAGGCGCGCGTGGGCGCGCGGCTGCTGGAGCGCACCACGCGCCAGGTGCGCCCGACGCTGGACGGACAGGCGTTCTACGAGCGCAGCAAGCGCGTACTGCAGGACCTGGAAGACGCCGAGACCTCGCTCAGCACGCAGGTGGCCAACCCGCGCGGCACGCTGCGGCTGGACCTGCACGGCACCCACGCGACCATGATCATCCTGCCGCGCATCGGTGAGTTCCGCGACCGCTATCCCCATATTGACCTGGTCGTCAGCAGCGGCGACCGGCTGGTCGACCTGGTCGGCGAGGGCATCGACTGCGTGGTGCGCGCGGGGCGTCCGCGCGATTCGTCGCTGGTGGCGAGGCGGCTGGCGGATATGCCAGAGGTGCTGTGTGCCAGCCCCGACTACCTGGCCGCGCACGGCACGCCGCAGGATCCGTCGGCGCTGGCTGGGCATGTGGGCGTGGGCTTTTTCTCGCGCAACAGTGACGACCGGTATCCGTTCACGCTGACCGTCGATGGCGAGGTGCAGCAGTTCAAGGCCCGCGGCTGGATCTCGGTCAGCGATGCCGAGTGCTATACCAGCGCGGCGCTGGCCGGCTGCGGCCTGGTCCAGGTGCCGCGCTTTCGCGTGGAGGAGCACCTGCGCGCTGGCCGGCTGGTGCAGGTGTTGGCCCAGTGGCCGTGCCCGGACCTGCCGGTGTCGGCGCTGTACCCGTTCCACCGGCAGCTGGCGCCGCGCGTGCGCGTGTTCGTGGACTGGGTGGCGGGGCTGTACCTCGAGCGATTCGGGCCGCTGCGCGGCGCGGCATGAGGCCGGCAACGGCCGCCGGGTTCAGCTGGCGCTGACCTCGTTCGTCAGCGGCTTGCCGGTCTCGAACTCCGTCACGCTGCGCAAGGTGGTCTCGCAGATGGTCGTCACGGCTTCGCGCGTGAGGAAGGCCTGGTGCCCGGTCACGATCACGTTCGGGAACGTGATGAGCTGCTGCAGCACGGCGTCGTCGACGATGGTGCCGGACAGGTCGCGGAAGAACAGCTCCGCCTCCTGCTCGTAGACGTCGATCGCCAGCCCGCCGAGTTGCCCGCTCCTGAGCGCGTCGATGACCGCTTCCGTGTCGATCAGCCCGCCGCGGCTGGTGTTGATCAGCAGGGCGCCGCGCTTGGCGCGCGATAGGGCTTCGGCGTTGATGATGTGATGGGTCTCGGGCGTGAGCGGGCAGTGCAGCGAGATGCAGTCCGCGCACGTGCCGATTTCCCCCTCGTCCGCGTAGCGGCCGCCAAGGGCCTCGAATTCCGGAGACGGGTACTTGTCGTAGCCGATCACGTTGCAGCCGAACCCGACCATGATCTTCGCAAACACGCGGCCGATCTTGCCGGTGCCGATCACGGCCACGGTCTTGCCGCACAGGTCGAAGCCCATCAGGCCTTCGAGCGAGAAATTGAAATCCCGTGTGCGATTGTAGGCCCGGTGGATCTTGCGGTTGATCGCCATCAGCAGGGCCACCGCATGCTCGGCGACCGAATTGGGCGAGTAGTCGACCACGCGTACGACCTTGATCCCGAGCGCCTGGGCGGCCTTCAGGTCGACGTTGTTGAACCCGGTGCAGCGCAGCGCGACCAGCTTCGTGCCGCCGCGCGCGAGCGCTCCCAGCACGCTCGCATCGGCGCGGTCATTGACGAAGATGCACACCGCCCCGTGGCCCGCGGCGAGGCCCACCGTTTCACTGTCAAGGGGGACCTCGAAGTACTTGAGCTGATGGCCTGCCGCCGCATTCGCGGCATCGAGATGCTGACGATCATAGGACTTTGCGCTGAAGACGGCGATTTCCATGATGGGTCTCCGCGGCGAATCGCATGCCGCGATTCGCCCAAGTTGCGCCGCACTATCCGCCAGCCAGCGTGGCGGCGACCTGTACGAACAGGATTTTCACGATGGTCATCGACGGGAAGATCATCGAGTAGCCGAGGTCGGGCCGGTCGGTGGGCGCGACGCGGTTGGCAAAGGCAAGGATGGCGGGATTGCCGGTCGCGCCGCAGATCACACCCACCGCCAGGTCGAACGGCAGCCTGAAGACCAGCAGGCAGACGAGCGCCGTGATCAGCAACAGGGCAAGCAGGATCACGACGCCGTAGATCAGGAAGGACACGCCGGTCATGCCGATGGTGGCGAAGAACTTCGGCCCGGAGGCAATGCCCACCTGTGCGAGGAAGATGGTCAGCCCGAAGTTGCGCAGCACCAGGTTGGCCGACAGCGGCATGGTCCAGACGAACGGCCCGAAACGGCGCACCCGGCCGAGCACCAGGGCGACCAGCAGCAGCGCGGCAAGCCCCAGCGCCAGCGTGCCGACGCCGGGAATCGGCACCGGGATCAGCCCGACCAGCAGCCCGAGGGCAGCGCCGATGCCGATCGAGATAAAGCTCAGCTCGGCGGTGCCCTTGATGGAGTCGCCGAACAGCGCGCGGATCGACTTCATGTGGGTGCGATTGACCAGCAGGCCGACGCGGTCGCCGAATTCGAGGATGAGGTCCTGGCTCGGCATCAGGTCGGCATCGCCGCGCCGCACATGGGCGACCGAGCAGACCATGCCCTCGGGAAACTGGATGTCGCGCAGCGTGCGCCCAACCACGAGCCGGCTCGAGGCGAATACGCGCATATAGTCCAGGTCTTCGCGATGGCTCGTCATGCGGCCTGGCTGCAGCTCTCCGCACAGCGAGGTGGCTTCACGCAGCACGGCCGGGTCGGTGGCGGTCGCGAGCAGTACGTCGTCGGCCTGCAGGACCAGGTCGTCGGCGGGCGGCTGGTTGTGGTGGGCGCGACGCACGGCGGCAATCGCCACCCCGTCCGGCAGGCGCGCCACCAGCTCCGACAGCCGCGCGCCGATAAACGCCGGGTTTGTCAGCGCGATCTCGGCGGTCTCGATCAGCTTTGGCGGCGGCCGCTGGATATTCGGCTTGAGCAGCGCGGTGAGGGCATACAGGAACAGGATCGGCCCGGCCACGCCGACCGGGTAAGCGACGCTGTAGCCTACTGCGGCACCGTCGCTCTTCATCGCCGCGATTGCGGCCTGCAGGCTTGCCGTGCTGGTGCCCGCGCCGGCGAACATGCCCAGCGATTCATCGAGCTTCACGCCGACTAGTGGCACCAGTGCAACCGCGACCAGCCCCGAGCCGACCACGCCGAGCACGGCGGCGGCGTTGGCCTTGAGGCCGTCAGGACTGGTCAGGCCCTTGAAGAACTGCTCGCCGTACTGGATCCCGATGCCGTAGAGAAAGAGCAGCAGCCCGAGCGTGCCGAGCAGGGCAGGCGGCGCGGACTTGGGCGCGAACCCACCGATGGCCAGCCCGACGAACAGCACCGCGCCCGACCCGAGCGACACGCCCTTGATATTGATCTCGCCGATGACATAGCCCAGCGCCACAGTGAGGAACAGCGTAAGCAGCGGCTGGGTTTCGAGCAATGTCCTGACTGCATCCATGGCAGCTCCTTTTTGATGGGCAGGAGCAAGGGCGCAGCGACAAGCAACCGCGCAGGGTCACGCGCGCACCGCGCGGACGGGGTTGCCAGGCCCTTCGGTTCCGGACATGCGTTATCGAGTGTGGCTTGCCGTGAATCCGATCATCGTGACAGGCACTGGCTGGCACGGCGGCAACCACGGGAATGCCCCTCGAAAATATACGATGCGCCGCACGAATTCAAGAATCGAAGCGGCGCCCCGCCGGGCGCTGCCAGACCTGCTAGACATGACAAATATGCCAAATCGGCCAAACCTGCAATCGGCCCGCCTCAGGCTGCGGCGGGACGCGCCAGCGGGCGCGCCGGCTTTGGCGCTTCGGGTACCGGCTGGCTGACCGGCAGCGTCATGCCGATCCGGATCGCGTGCGGCTCCACCTGCGCGAACACGCTGCCGCCGTGCATGGTGGCGATCGCCTTGACGATGGCCAGCCCCAGCCCGTGGTTCTGCCGGCTGTCGCTGCGCGCCGCGTCGGCACGGTAGAAGCGGTCGAACAGGCGGTTGGTCTGGATCGCGGACAGGCGGTCCGACTCGTTGCGCACGGTGATGGTCAGCGTGCCTGCCGCCTGCGCGATCGCCACCGTCACTGGCCGCCCGGGCCTTCCATGCTGCAAAGCGTTGCTCATCAGGTTGGTCAGTGCGCGCTGCAGCAGCGAAACGTTGACGCGCACCCGCGCATCGCCCGTCACGTGCAGCGTGGAGCCGGCCTCTTCGAACAGCAGGTCGAGGAAGTCCGCGCTGCGCCGCACTTCGTGCGCGACCGAGACCTCGACCAGGTCGCGCGCCAGCGCGCCGCGGTCGGACTGGGCTAGGAACAGCATGTCGATCACGATGCGGCTGAGCCGCTCCAGGTCTTCCAGGTTGGACTGCAGGATCTCTTCCAGCTCGGCAGTGCTGCGTGGCCGCGACAGCGCCACCTGGGTCTGGCCGATAACATTGCCCAGCGGTGTCCGCAATTCATGCGCAACGTCGGCATTGAAGGCGGAAAGCTGCTGGTAGGCACGTTCGAGCTTGTCGAGCGCGCCGTTGAAGGCATGCACCAGGCCACCCAGTTCGCCCGGCAGGTTGGCGTCGGGCAGTCGCTCGAGTTGCTTGGGATCGAGCGCGCTGGCATGGCGCGACAAGCGCTCGATCGGCGCAAGGCCCGACTTGGCAATACGCCAGCCGAGCAGGCTCACCGCGATCACGCCCAGCACCGAGGACACCACCAGCGCAATGCCCAGCGTGCGGCTGGTCTCGAAGAAGGGCGCCTGGTCGACCGCGACCGCCAGCGCCACCTCCGGCCGGTCCTGCAGTGCGGGGATGGGGCGCTTGAGCATCAGGAAACGATTGTCCCCGAACTCCACCGCCCACACGTGCGGGGCGCGTGGCGTGGCTTCCGCCTCGCGCGGGAACGGCTCGCCATAGCGGAAGCGCGGATCGGTGCTCTCGACAAAATAGCGCACGCTGCGGTCGGCCGGCGTCATGCTGCGCAGCATGGCGGCAAAGCGCTCCCATTGCGCCGTGGTGCCCAGGCCTGCCGCCTTGGGGCCGGCGAGGTCGAAGCGCGCGTGGATCTCTTCGAGCTGGCGCTTCTCCAGTTCCACGCACTGCACCTGGTAGAGCACCACGCCCGTGATGGCGAAGACAAAGGCCGCCGCCAGGCCGAACATCGCGGCCAGGCGCGCTGCGATGGAGCGATGCCGGTTCATGCGGTCAGCCCGTCGCGGGGCTCCAGCACGTAGCCCATGCCGCGGATGGTGTGCAGCAGCTTGGGCTCGCCGGGCCAGTCCAGCTTGGCGCGCAGGCGCTTGACGGCGACCTCGACCACGTTGGTGTTGCAGTCGAAGGAGATGTCCCAGACCAGTTCGGTGATCGCGGTCTTGGACACGATCTGCCCCTGCCGCCGCGCCAGCACCGACAGCAGCGTAAACTCGCGCGCGCTCAGGTCCAGCCGGCGCGTGCCCCGTGTGGCCCGCCGTGACAGCAGGTCGATGCGCAGGTCGCCGACAGTGAGCTGCGAAGGCTCGGTCTGCCGGCCGCGGCGCGTCAGCACGTTGAGGCGGGCCAGCAGTTCCAGGAAGGAGAAGGGCTTGGACAGGTAGTCGTCGGCACCGGCATCAAAGGCGTTGAGGCGGTCGTCGAGGTCGTCGCGCGCGGTCAGCATCAGCACCGGTGTCTGCTGCTCGCGGCGCAGCGACTTCAGCAGCGAGACGCCATCGAGCGCCGGCAGCATGACGTCGAGCACGATCGCGTCATACGGCTCGGTACAGGCCAGGTGCAGGCCGTCCAGGCCATTGTGCGCCGTGTCGACCACGTAGCCATTCTCAGACAGGCCGCGGCGCAGGTAGTCGACCGTCTTGATCTCATCTTCGACCAGCAGGAGTTTCATGGGTCCAATCCTCGGAATCCTAGAAATATAGAAGATGCGTGCGAATCCAACCTGTCAGTGTTGTCAGTTTTGCGTGGCGGGAAAGACTGCCCCCCGAACAGACGCCTGCCTGACGGAATTGTCAGGGTCGGGTCAGGGCGGCGTCGGCTGCGATCGCTAGACTCCACCGGTGCCTGGCCAGGCCGGCTTTCCTTCACGCACCGGAGTCCTCCCATGACCTCATCCAACCCCTCCCGCCTCCCTGACACCGCAGGCCGCCGCGCCGCGCGGGCGACCAGAACGCGCTGGCCGCACCTGCGTTGGCTGCATGCCGGCACTTACCGCCGTGCCCTGCTGCATGCCTTGCTCCCGACATTGCTGATGATGATCAGCGCCACCTTTGCGCTGTCGGCCAAGGCGGCGCCGCGGCCGGTGGATCCGTACACCGATGGCGCGGCCAGCGCGGCGGCGGCCGAAAAGCGCTTCGACGTGTACACCGACGGGGCCAGTGTGAATGGTCCGCGCGACACATTCACGGATGGTGCGCGTAGTGAGTCGCGGCCGGCGGACGCGAACGGCTGAGCCCGCGAAGGGCCATAAGCGTCCCGATCGCACCCCGACCGCTGGCGGCCGCGTCCGTCGCTGTCGACATCACTATCGCCTTGCAGTCGGGCCGGCACACGCGGCGTGCCGGCTCACGGCTTTGACAGCCACCCTCAGGAGGCGATAGCCAGCGAAAATCCACGCGCCCCGCGCACAATGGGACGCCGCCACCAGCGCAATACACTCGAGAATCCGTAGCGAGCTGGAGCGGCGCCATGAACCTCGGCAGAGTCGATCTCAACCTGTTGCGCGTATTCGACGCGATCTTCGAGGACAGGAACCTGCTCCTTGCCGGCAAGCGCCTTAACGTCACCCAGTCTGCCGTCAGCCACGCGCTGGGCCGCCTGCGCGACCTGCTGGGCGATGACCTGTTCGTGCGCACGACAAGAGGGATGGAGCCCACGGCGCGCGCGCTGGCGATGGCCGCGCCGCTGCGCAGCGCGCTCGCGCAGATCCGGGCCGCGCTCGGCAACGAGCCGTTTGATCCGCTGGCCGCCACGCGCGAGTTCGTCATTGCCGCCAACGACTACATCACGTGGTTGCTGCTGGGGCCGCTGAGCGAGCGCCTGAGCGCGCTGGCGCCGCAGGTGAACCTCCGCATCCGTCCGTCCACGCGGCTGGATCTTGCTGAACAGATCGACCTCGGCAGGATCGATATTGCCGTGGGCATCTTTGCCGACGTGCCGGATCGATTCCATGCGACGACCCTGTGGGAACAGGGCGATGTCCTTCTGATGCGCGAGCACCATCCGATCGCACATCGCGCCGTGACGCGGGAGGACCTGCGGGCGTATCCGCTGGTCACGGTATCGACTGGCGGCCAGGAAGAGGGTGCGGTCGGTGGCTTCATCATGGAACGCGGCCTGGCGCGGCAGTCCGAGATGTTCAGCCGCCAGTCGCTGGACGAGGCGTTCGCCGGTGCCGCCGCTGGACCCAGGATGCGGATCTCCGTCGCGCATTCGCTGGCGATTCCGGCCTTGCTGCGCAACAGCGACATGCTCGCGCTGGTGCCCGGCCCGTTGGGCCGGGCGTTTGCGCAGCAGGGCGGATGGATAACGCGCGACACCCCGTACGTGACGCGTGTCGCGGCGGTGCAGCTGATATGGCATGGCCGCAATGAGCACGAGCCGGCGCTGCAATGGCTGCGTGCCCAGCTTGCCGACATGGATCTCAGCGAGCGTCAGGGGCCTTGATGTTGTACGCGATGCGCCCGGCGGGCAGGAAGAACAGCGCAATCACTGCGCCTCCCTTGGCCTCCGGATAGTGATGGCTTCCCGGCGCCGGCGCGGTCCAGCCGCCGTAGCACCATCCTCTCGGGCCGCCGAGCGCCGCGCCGTCGTTGAGCGCGACCACCATATTGAATTCGCCGTAGGGATGGCTGTGATAGTCGCCGCGGAAACTGCCTTCGGGATTGTTCTGGTCGTTGTCGGTGCTGTCCATGTAGACCGCCGTGATGCTGAACCAGCAGGTCTGTTCGCACGGTGCCAGCAGGCGCGCACGACGGTAGCGGCGGCCCGCGATCTCGGTGTCCGCCGCCCAGCCTTCGGCGACGCCAGCCGTGATCATGCGCGCCAGATCCTGGTAGAGATCGCTGTCGGTGCCGTACTTTTCGTTCAGCCAGCGCTCGACCTCGAGGCCCGGCGTCATGTCCCTGACCTCTTCCAGAAAAGGCAGGCAACGCGCGATCAGGGCTTCCTTGTTGTCGGTGGGGCGGGAGTCTTTCATTTGATGTCCTGGCTTCAGTGTGGGAGCGACCAACGATGCCACGCCGCCTGCGACCGCGGAAGCGATGATGCTTCAAGCTGAAATTGAATGCCGTGCAAGCAGAGGCCGATCCCGCTCAAGCCGCCTACGTATGATCGCGCCGGAAGCGGGCCGGTGTGGTGCCCGCGAGCCGGCGGAAGCATGTCGTCATATGCGCCTGGTCCGCGAAGCCGCAATCATGCGCAATCCTGATCAGCGGTGCATCGGTCTCGAGCAGCAGCGATTGCGCCCGCTTCACGCGCCGCTGCATGATGAAGCGCAGCGGCGCCTCGCCGGTCGAGGCGCGGAAGGCGCGCATGAAATGCGGCAGGCTCAGCTCGGTCATGGTCGCGAGTTCGAGCAGGGCGATATCGGCCCCAAGATGCGATTCGATGTAATCGACGACGCGGCGCAGCCGGTAGGGCGCAAGGCCGCCCTTGTTGGCCGCGCGCGTCTGTGACTGGCGCCATCGCGCGATCTCGACCGCCAGCAGCCCGATCAGGCTTTCGCAGTACAACCGGCGTCCCGTTCCCGGTGTCACGCATTCCATGGCGAGCTTGTCCGCGAGGGTCCACATCGCACGATGCTCGAACATCAGCCGCGTCGAAAGCGTGGGCGGCGCCTGTTCGCTTTCGCACGCCTCGCGCAGCAACTCGTCCGGGAAGTGAACCACCACGCAGCGGAACTGCTCGATGTGGTCGGTATGGCCGTAGGCCTCGCCGTTGCTGGCGATCAGGCTGAGGTGGTCGCTGCCGCGGTAAGCGTTATCGAGCGGCCTGGGTGGCTGCAGGCGCGCATCGATTCTGCCGCCGGTCTCGCGCAACGCTGCGCGAAGCGTCAGCCGGTCGGAGCCGATGGGGCGTGCGATCTCGGACAGCGGGCCGAGTTCCAGGACTTCGATGTCCGTGTTGGCCCAGCACGCCGCGACACGGCTGCGGTAGGGGGTGTTGGCGACGCGGAGCATGGCGGGGTTCCTCCAATGATGCCGGGTGCGGAGCAAGGGCGACGGTGTTGTCCCGTTTTCATGGCACCCGCACGTATTGTATGCAGCGAATTAGAAGTAGCATACAAGTAAAACTACTGATCCGGGCTTCGCAGGTTGGTGGTCGCGCTGTTGTTAATGAAAACAAAGAGTTACGCAGCTCTTCTGCGCGATGCGTCCCGCGCCTGGCAGCTTTGCTGGACGGAGTTGTCCGTAGTGCATGCAGTGCTTTTAACGGCACGTCGGATGTATGGCATCGCACGCTATTCCGGGAGAATCCTCGCTCGCCTGGTGCAATACTTGCCAATAGCGTGCCGCCTATCCTGACTCGGATTTTGGAGACAGGCATGAGATTTGAAAGTTTGAAGAAGGACCGTGAGGCGATGACGGTACGCGACGCGATCGAGGGGCGGGTTGCCGTCCGTCGTTTTGTGCCCGGGCGCGTGCCCCGGGAAGTTGTCCGCGACATCCTGCGCACCGCCAGCCACGCGCCCAGCGGCGCCAATATCCAGCCATGGAAGGTCTACGTCGTGACGGGAAGCGCCAAAGCCGCCCTGTCGGCGCGCATCCAGTTGGCCTACGCGCAGCAGGCCGACGAGCATGCCGAGGAGTACCAGTACTATCCCGACGCCAGCCTGGAGCCATATGCCTCGCGCAAGAAGCAGTTCGGAAAGCTCTTCTACGGTGCGCTGGGGATCCTGCAGGACGACGACGCAGGACGTGCCAGGCAGACCGCGCGCAACTTCGAGTTCTTCGATGCGGCGGTGGGCATGATCTTCACGATCGACCGCCGGCTCGGGCAGGGTAGCTGGCTCGACTACGGCATGTTCCTGCAGAACATCATGCTGGCGGCCCGGGCATGGGGGCTCGAAACCTGCCCGCAGGTTTCCATCGCCAGGTTCCACAAGGTGCTGCGCGAGTGCCTGGCGATTCCGGACGGTGAGCTGGTCGTGTGTGGCATGTCGCTTGGCTATGCCGATGCCGCGGCCCCCGAGTTGAGCGTGCGACAGCCTCGGCTCGCGGTGGATGCGTTCGCTTCATTCGAGGGGTTCGATCCGGAACCCGCCTAGGTCCCGGCAAGGCGGCGCTCAGTCGTGCCGTGCGTAGCGCCGGCACGCGTCGCCGAAGTGGGTGAACAGCGACCGGGATAACGCGTCGGAATCGGCCGTGACTTCCGGGTGCCATTGCACGCCCACCGCAAACTCGGCGCCCTCGACGCGGATCGCCTCGACCAGGCCGTCATCGGTGCTCGCCTCGATCGCGAGGCTGTTCCCCAGCGTGTCGATGCCTTGCGTATGCAGCGAATTGACGCGCGCGCTCGCGTCACCGATCCAGGCGCTGAATATGCCGTCCCGCGCGAGCGCGACCGTGTGCTTGTAGCGATAGCGTGCGACCAGGTCTTCCGACGCGTCTTCCCGGTGCTCCGGCGAATGGCCGGCCGCATAAATATCGGCATGCAGCGTGCCGCCGAAGGCCACGTTCATTTCCTGGAAGCCGCGGCAGATCGCCAGCATCGGGATGCCGAGATCGGCGGCACGCCGAATCAAGTGCAGCGCGACATGATCGCGCGCGGGATCGACCAGGAAGTCGGCTGGCTCGCGCCCGCCGTAACGGCCGGGCGAGACATTGGACGCGCCGCCAGGAAGGAGCAGCCCGGACAGTGATGCGAGGTAGGGATTGAAGTCCTCGATTTCCTCGCTTGCCGGGATAAAAACCGGTGCGATGCGCGCGACCTCGGTGAGGGCGCGCCGGTAGCTCTCCTTGACGCCATGCACGTCGTGATCCCCGACGAAGAACCGGTCGCAGACGATGCCGACCAGCGGGCAATGGGTGCGTGGGGGTCGGGCGGATATTGGGCTGGTGGCGGGCAAAAGTGAGGCTCCTGGATCATCTGATCTTCGCTGCATGCAAATGCTATATCAGTGCATGCATGTTTGCCAGAGAAACGAAAATATGTGAGCCAATCGGCACGATCTAGCAATCGCAGGATCCCTGTTCCGATTGCGCGGGTAAACACCTAACTCTCCAAATTTGCTCTCGCTAGTATCCGAGAATGCTTAATAAAAACAATAGATTGGGTTGAATTCATGGTACGAGTGCGGAACAGGTTCCGTATGGGATTGCAAGCAGTGGCCAAAATCGGCCTTGCCCTCGTTGTATGCAGAAAATACTATGCTGCATACAACGATGCTGCATGCAGCAAAAACCAACCCAGGAACCACCCAGCAGGAGATGCCCCCATCATGATGTCCAAGGAACAGAACGAACTCATCACCCGCGTCGGCGCAGATACCCCAGCCGGCAAGCTGTTGCGGCAATACTGGCAACCCGTTGCGCTGACAGACGAGTTCGAAGGTGAGCGCCCGGTGCGCGCCGTGCGCCTGATGGGCCAGGACTTCGTCGTGTTCCGCGACGAGCATGGCCAGTACGCGATGCTGGATCGTGATTGCCCCCATCGCGGTGCGGACCTGAGCTTCGGCCGGCTGGAGGACGGCGGCCTGCGCTGCCCGTTCCACGGCTGGCTGTTCGACCGTACCGGCACGTGCCTGGAAACGCCCGCGGAACCCGTCGGCAGCAAGCTGTGCCAGCGCATCCGCCAGAACGCCTATCCCATCGTCGAGCGCAGCGGCGTGCTGTTTGCCTTTATCGGCGAAGGCGAGCCGCCGGCATTCCCGGCCTTTGACTGCTTTATCGCCCCTGACCAGTACACCTTCGCCTTCAAGGGCTTGCTCGAGTGCAACTGGCTGCAGGCACTGGAGGTCGGCATCGATCCGGCGCACGCTTCCTTCCTGCACCGGTTCTTCGAGGATGAAGACGTCGCGGAAAGCTACGGCAAGCAGTTTCGCGGCGCGTCGGCCGATTCCGGCATGCCGATCACGAAGGTGCTGCGTGAATTCGACTGCCCGGAAATCCGCATCGCGCCGACCGACTACGGCATGCGGCTGACCGCCTTGCGCGAACTCGGCGACGGCCAGCAGCATGTGCGCGTGACCAACGTCGTGTTTCCGCAGGCGTTCATTATCCCGATGAGCGCGGAGATGACGATCGCGCAATGGCATGTGCCGGTCGACGACACCAGTTGCTACTGGTACGCCATCTTCACCAGCTTCACCGCGCCGGTCGACAAGCAGCAGATGCGCGACCAGCGCCTGGCGCTGTACGAGCTGCCCGACTACCGGCCGCGGCTGAACAAGCGCAACCACTATGGATTCAATCCCTACGAGCAGCGCACGCAGACCTATACGGGCATGGGCCACGACATCAACGTCCATGACCAATGGGCGGTGGAATCGCAGGGCGCGATCCAGGACCGCACCCGCGAGCACCTGGGCACCACCGACAAGGGCATCATCGCCTACCGCAAGCAGCTGGTCGCGGCAATCGAGGCAAACCAGCGCGGCGAGCGGGCGCTGATGATGGTGGATGCGCAGCAGGCCAGCACGCTGACCGGGCCGGCATCGATTGACGGGGTCAGCGTGGAGCAGTCGCCCGACGACTACTGGGTCGGGGCCGATGCCAAGCGCCGGGCCGAATCGGAATGGGCGTCGCGCGGCTGACGCGTACGCATCGAGACCCAGGATCACGACTAACTAACCGAGGCGGCTCCACCGCGTTGCATGATGCGGCGAGCCGGACCCATATGGCGCTTGTAGAACAATTCGGCCTCTGGTCCGATACCCATGCCCGTGCCGCTGACGACGTTGCGCGTCAGCTCGCCGGGGGAGACATCGACGTGGTGCGCTTTTCCTTCCCGGACCAACATGGCGTGCTGCGCGGCAAGACGCTGGTCGCGTCGGAGGCGATCAAGGCGTTGCGCGGCGGCGTCAACGTGACCACCACGCTGTTCGCCAAGGACACTTCGCACCGGACGGTGTTCCCCGTATTCAGTTCGGGCGGCGGCTTCGACATGCCTGGCATGCAGGGCGGGGCGGACGTCACGCTGGTGCCCGATCCCACCACCTTCCGCGTGCTGCCCTGGTCGCCGCGCACCGGCTGGCTGCTGTGCGACCCGTATTTCCAGGATGGCGGGGCGGTTCCCTTTGCCACCCGCCGCATCCTGCGCAACGCGGAGGAGCGCCTCGCGGCAGCGGGATACCAGCTCGTCACCGGACTCGAAGTCGAGTTCCATGTGTTCCGCCTGCTGCGCGAACACATGACGCCGGACGATGCCGGCCAGCCGGGCGAGCCGCCCGAGGTCGAGTTGTTGTCGCACGGCTACCAGTTCCTGACCGAGCTGCGCTATGACGCCACCGAGGAAGTGATCGAGCTGATCCGCAAGAACGTGCAGCAGCTCGGCCTGCCGGTGCGGTCGCTGGAAATCGAGTTCGGTCCCAGCCAGTTCGAATTCACCTTCGCGCCGGCGACGCCGGTTGCCACCGCGGACGCGATGGTGTTGTTCCGCAGCGCCGTCAAGCAGGTGTGCAAGCGGCATGGCTACCACGCGACGTTCATGTGCCGCCCGAAGATCCGCAACGTGGTGTCGAGCGGGTGGCACCTGCACCAGTCGCTGAAGCGGCTGGACAACGGCGCGAATGCGATGATGCCGGACGAGGCCGGGCAAGACCTGTCCGCGACCGGGCGTCATTACCTGGCCGGCCTGCTGCAGCACGCCTGCGCGGCGACCGCGTTCTCCACGCCGACCATCAATGGTTACAAGCGCTTCCGCGCCTATTCGCTGGCGCCCGACCGCGCGATCTGGGCGCGCGACAACCGCGGCGCGATGCTGCGGGTGCTGGGCGGCGCGGGCGATGCGGCCACGCGCATCGAAAACCGTGTCGGCGAACCCGCGGCAAATCCCTATCTCTATCTCGCGTCGCAGGCTATCTCGGGGCTGGACGGCATCCAGCGACGCCTGGATCCCGGACCGTCCGCCGATTCGCCGTACGAGACCCCCGCACCCCATCTGCCCAGGACGCTCGACGAGGCGCTGGCCTGCCTGAAAGAAGACGATGTCCTGCGTGAAGGCATGGGCAGTGGCTTTGTCGACTACTTCTGCCATATCAAGCAGGCCGAGATCGCGCGCTTCAATCTTGAGGTGAGCGACTGGGAGCAGCGCGAGTACTTCGACACGTTTTAACGGAACTGCAGTGAGGATGTCATGCCGACGATTACCTATGTCCTGAAAGACGGCAGCCGCAAGGAAGTGGCTTCGGCCAGCGGCAAGACGCTGATGGAAGTCGCGATTGCCAACAATGTCCGCGGGATCGATGCGGAGTGCGGCGGGTGCTGTTCCTGCGCGACCTGCCATGTCTATATCGACGCGTCCTGGGCCGACCGCATGCCGGCGCCCGATGAAATGGAAGACGAGCTGCTCGAGGGCGTGGCGGCCGAACGCCAGCCGGCCAGCCGGCTCAGCTGCCAGATCGTCGTGACCGACGCGCTCGACGGCCTGGTCGTGCGCGTCCCGGAAAAGCAGGGGTAGACCATGGCCGATCTCGTCATTATCGGGGCCTCGTACGCGGGCACCCAGCTGGCGCTGGCCGCGCGCGCCAACGGCTTCCAGGGCAGCATCACCATGATCGGCGACGAGCCGCATGCGCCGTACCAGCGGCCGCCGCTGTCCAAGGGCTTCCTGAGCGACGCGGTGGATGCCTCGAGCCTGCCGCTGCAGTCGCCGGAACGGTTCAGGGAAGAGAGGATCACGCTGCGGACCGGGGTCTCGGCACGCCGCATCGACCGCCAGGCGCGCACGGTGTCATTGTCCGACGGCGCTCAGCTACGCTACGACCACCTGGCCCTGACCACTGGGGCGCGCTGCCGGCGCCTGCCGTGCGAGGGAGCGGAACTGCGCCACGTCTACTACCTGCGCGACCTCGCGGATGCGTGCGACATCAAGGCGCGTGCGCGGGAGGCCAGTAAGGCCGTGGTAGTGGGCGGCGGCTTTATCGGGCTGGAGGTGGCCGCGTCGTTGCGCACGCTCGGCCTCGATGTGACCGTGGTCGAGTTGCAGGAGCGGTTGCTGCAGCGCGCGGTGCCGGCGCTGATCTCGACCTTCCTGCAGGCAGCGCATCAGCAGCAAGGGGTGCGCTTTCGCCTGGAGACCCGTATCCGGCGCCTGCTCGGCGACGAGGTGGTCACGGGGGTGGAGCTCGAGACCGGCGAGATCATTGCGGCGGATATGGTGATCGCCGGCCTGGGCGTCGTGCCGAATGTGGAGCTCGCCGAGGACTGTGGCCTGGCGGTGGACAACGGCATCGTGGTCGACCGGTTCGCGCGTACCAGCGATCCCGCCATCGTCGCCGCCGGCGATTGCGCGTCTTATCCGAACCCGTGGATGCCAGCGCAGGCGCACGAAGCAGGCGCGGGGGACGCGGGCCGCTGCGTCCGCATCGAGTCGATCCAGAGCGCGAACGACCTGGCCAGGGTGGCCGGCGCGACGATTGCGGATCGCCCGGCGCCCTATGAGGCGGTGCCGTGGTTCTGGTCCGACCAGTATGGCTACAAGCTTCAGATGGCCGGTTTCTCGGCGGGCCATGACGAGGCGGTGATGCGCGGCGATATGGCGGCGGGACGCTTTACGTCCGTGTACCTGAAGCACGGCATCGTCGTCGGCGCGGATTCGGTCAATCGCCCGCAGGACCACATGGCGGCGCGGCGCCTGATTGCCGCCAGGGTGCGCCCCGATCCCGATGCGCTGGCTGATGAATCCGTCGCACTGAAGACCCTGATACCGGCGTAAGGCGACGCTGGCCTGGTGTACCATGACGCATATGTATGCAGCCCGGCCAACCTCGTATGCAGGCGGGCCGTGGCCACCACTTGACGAGGGTGTAATGGAATCCCACCAGACACGGGTTTTGGTGCAACTGCGCGACCTGATCCTGAAGGGTGAATTCGAACCGGGCGCCCGCCTGGCCGAGATCCCGCTGGCCGAGAAGCTCGGCGTCTCGCGCACGCCGGTCCGGCTTGCGCTCGCCGCGCTGGAGCAGGAAGGGCTGATCGAGCCGTCGCCGAGCAGCGGCTACATGATGCGCCGCTTCACGCCGCGGGAGATCCAGGATGCGATCGCGGTTCGCGGACACCTGGAGGGCATGGCCGCGCGGCTGGTGGCCGAGCATGGGCTGTCGCGGCAGCTCTCGCTGGACCTGCAGGACTGCCTGCGCGAAGGCGACCGGGTCCTGACCAAGGCGCAGCTCGACTACGACGACTATGTCGCGTACAGCAATATGAACGATCGCTTTCACGCGCTGATCGTCGAGGGCAGCGGCAACAGTGCGCTGGCACGGGCCATCGAACTCAATAACCGGTTGCCATTCGCGGCGGCCAGCGCCATGTTGCCGATGCAGTCGGCGGTGGAGGAGGGCGGGCAATGGCTGGTCTATGCGCACCGGCAGCATCACAGCCTGTTCGACGCCATACGGCGCGGCGAAGGCGCGCGCGCGCAGGCGCTCGCGACGGAGCATGTCAACGTGGCACGCATGAATCTGGAGAGTGCGCTGGATCGGCCTGAACAGGCATCGCAGGTGATGCCTGCGATGCGGTTATTTGTTAGCGCGGCGTAGTGTCAGATCTGCACGCTGGCCATGCCGATTGGAAGCTTTGTAAGTAGTCTGGGGCCGCGGTCTATGCCGCGGCTCTTTTCATTTCCCGCTTGGGTGCTTCCTCTCCCGCTTGCAAGAGAGGGAGCAAACCGGCAGCGCTTAAAGAGCGATACCTGCAGAAAAGTGGGCCTCGCCGCGTACAAAACCTTCCCGGTTCCACTCGATAGACTGGTTTCCGCCGGCAATCCATCGCCGGCCATCAAGCGTCGACAGCAATGCCTTGTCGATCACGACCAAACCAGAGGGGCACGGACGACTGCCTGCCGCACGCCTCCGAACCGGAGACAACGCTCATGACGAGCTATTCATCCCCCGCTGGCGCGACCCCGTCGCCGCCCGGCGCGCACGCCGCCACCACTACCGAGATCGATGTCCAGGACTTCATCGACTCGCATAAATTCTCCGGCTTCCAGTGGATCATTTTGGTCCTCTGCTTCCTGATCCTCGCGGCCGATGGCTTCGACACCGCCGCCATCGGGTTTATCGCGCCGGCACTGGTCAAGCAATGGGGCGTCAGCAAGTCCGCGCTCGGCCCGGTCATGAGTGCCGCGCTGTTCGGGCTCGCTGCCGGCGCACTGCTGGCGGGGCCGCTTGCCGACAGGATCGGCAGGAAGATCGTGCTGGTCGTCTCGATCCTGTGGTTCGGCGGATGGAGCCTGGCGTCGGCCACCGCCGGGTCGATCGAGGCGCTGACGGTGATGCGTTTCCTGACGGGCATCGGCCTTGGGGCAGCGATGCCAAATGCCGTCACGCTGATGTCCGAGTACTCGCCGGCGAAGCGGCGCGGGCTGGCGGTCAACACCATGTTCTGCGGCTTTACGCTGGGCGCATCCGCGGGCGGGTTTGTCGCGGCATGGCTGATCCCGGAGTATGGCTGGACGTCTGTGCTGGTGGTAGGTGGCGTTGCACCGTTGCTGCTCGCCATCGCCCTGGTGGCGATGCTTCCCGAATCGGTGCGCTTCATGGTGACGCATCACGCGCCGGCCGCCCGCATTGCGCAGGTGCTGGCGCGGATTGCGCCGGCACGACTGACCGGCGCGGAGACCTTTGTCGTCAGGGAGCAAGGCGAGAGCGTGCAGTGTTCGCCGCTGGGGCAGATCCTCTCGCACCGGTTCGCCTTGAGCTCGGTGATGCTGTGGGTCACGTATTTCATGGGCCTGCTGGTCTTCTACCTGCTGACCAGCTGGTTGCCGACCCTGATCACCGACACCGGTCTGCCAATCCAGAGCGCGGCGATCATTACGGCGCTGTTCCCGCTGGGTGGCTGCGTTGGCACCGTGGCAACGGGGTGGCTGATGGACCGGTCCAGTCCTTATCGCGTGGTGGCGCTTGCCTATGCCGTGGCGGGCGTGCTGATCTTCACGGTCGGCTATGGTGCCGGCAGCCTGGTGCTGCTGGGCGTGCTGGTCTTTGGCGCCGGCATCTGCATGAACGGTGCGCAGTCCTCCATGCCAACGCTGGCGGCGGCGTTCTACCCCACCAATTGCCGTGCCACCGGCGTGTCGTGGATGCTTGGCATGGGGCGTTTCGGGGGCATCAGCGGGGCACTGCTCGGCGCCCAGCTGGTCGGGCTCGGGTGGAGCTTTACGACAATCTTTGGATTGCTGGCGGTGCCTGCGTTGGTGGCGTCGCTGGCGCTGCTAGCTACGGGTGTCAGGAACCGCAATGCCGGGGGTACTTTGTCCGTGATCGAGGCGAAGGTCTGACCCGGTATGCGCGGGAGAGGGTGAGGCAGGCGCGCGATCCGCCCGCTGCGGACCGGCGCCGCGCTGCCGTTCAGGGACGCGCAGCGCGCGGGAAAGCTGTCAGAGGCTCAGGCGCCGTCGAGGAACGGGCTGCGCTGGCCCACACGGGTCCCGAGCGCATCGGGAGGCAGGGTCCGGTTGGCGGGGTCCAGCGACGGATCAGGGCTGCCGGCCAGCGCCGGGGCGCCCGGTGCGGGCGCCATGCCGGGCGCGGCTGCCTGGCCGGCAGGTTGCGCATAGGGGTCGCGCGCGGCGGGTACCGTTCCCTGGGCCATCGGCGCTGCCGCCGGCATGGCTTGCGTGGTCTGGGCGGATGGCGCCGGCTGGGTGGATTGCATCGGCTGAGTCATGGGCATCGGCTGGGCCGGCTGAAGGGGCTGGGCCTGCTGTGCGAACAGCGGGTAGGACGCGATCATCGCGCCAGCCATCAACAGGGATTTCGCCAGATGTTGCTTCATTCGTGTACCTCCTAGAGTGCCTACAGGCAAGGGAATAGCCACTTTAGCGCCGAGGCCCCTGACATTCTGTTTGATTTTGCAACGGTGATTTACGAGACTTGCCATCGACACCGGGGCGGGTTAGTTACGCGCGCGTGTTGTTGATTAGCGTCCGCAGCATTCGCCTCGGCTGCCATGGCAGATTGGCCATCCGGTGGCAGGCGCCAGTTGTAAAGGATGCAATCCATCAGGCACGGATGCGTGGGAAAAAAGCGCAGGGCGCCGCGTCTGCCCGCCGCCACTCCCGCCAGGACAGCGTTGCCAAGCCGGCGGGAACGAGAATTGCAAGAACGGGTCATTCAGTGTCCTCATTTCCCCGCGCGATGCCGTCCCTGTCCGCTATTGCGTCCTCACCTCGCCTCCTCTACGAACTGCTCCGGGACACGGTCAGTGCCTGGATCGACGACTACGCGCCCAGCATGGGCGCGGCCCTGGCTTACTACACCGTCTTTTCCATCGCGCCGCTGCTGCTGATCGTGATCTCGGTGGCAGGCGTGGTGTTCGGGGCCGAAGCCGCGCGCGGCGAGGTGGTGGCGCAGCTGCAGGGCCTGCTGGGGCCGGATGGGGCCAAGACCATCGAGACCATGTTGCTGGCAGTCAGCGAGCCGGCTGCCAGCACGCTGACCGCCGTGCTTGGCGTATTCGTCCTGCTGGTGGGCGCGACCACGGTATTCGCGGAGCTGCAGTCAGCGCTGGACCGGATCTGGCGCGTGCCGGAGCGCCGCAAGACCTCCGGCATCCTGGCGCTGCTGCGCGCGAGGTTGCTGTCCTTCGGCATGATCCTCGGCATCGGCTTCCTGCTGGTGGTGTCGCTGGTGCTGAGCGCGGCCATCTCGGCACTGAACCGGCTGTGGGGGCCGCTGTTTGGCTTGGAGGAGCTGATCGGGCACGTGCTCGATATGATCGTCAGCCTGGTTCTGATCACGCTGGTGTTCGCGATGATCTACAAGATCATGCCCCGCGTGAAAGTGCGATGGCCCGACGTGTGGCTGGGGGCAGGGGTGACGGCGCTGCTGTTTACGCTCGGGAAGTTCCTGATCGGCCTGTATATCGGCAAGAGCGGTGTGGCCAACGGGTATGGGGCAGCCGGGTCGCTGGTGGTGCTGCTGCTGTGGGTGTACTACTCCGCGCAGATATTCCTGCTGGGCGCGGAATTTACATGGCAGTACGCGCGGCGCTTCGGCTCGCGCCGGCACGAAGCGGCGGAGGAGCGGGCAAAGGCTGCCGAGGCGACGAACTGAAGGCGGCGCTGTCCGGTCACTCAACGCGGGACAGGCCGCTTCACGGGCCGCTATCGATATCGGATGGTCATCAGACCGCCGCAGTCACGATAATCTCGACCAGCAATTCCGGTCGGGCCAGCTTCGCTTCGCAGGTGGCGCGGGTCGGCAGGGCATCTTCCGGAATCCACGCTTCCCAGGCCGCGTTCATGCCGGCGAAATCGCTGTCGATGTCCTTGAGCCAGATCTGCGCGGACAGCAGTCTGGTCTTGTCGCTGCCGACGCTGGAGAGATAGCCCTCGATCTTGGCAAGAACGTCGCGGGTTTGCGTGCCGATATCGCCGGAGGTGTCACTTGCGGTGACGCCGGCTACGTAGACCACGCCGTTGTGCACGACGATGCGCGACAGGCGTTTGCTGGAATCGAAGCGCTGGATTTCGCTCATTGTGTATGTTCTCAAGGCTCAGGGTTGAACAAGAAAGATGGCTAGTCCCGCAACGCGCCTGCAACGGCGGCGCGGGGTCTGCTGAAGCGGTCGACGGCAAAGGCATCGATCGGCAATGTACTGCGTCCTTCGGTGACCAGCTCGGCAACGATCTGCCCGACGATTGGCCCCAGCTCGAAGCCATGTGCGGAAAACCCGAACGCGTGCACCACGCCCGGCGCCGTGCGGCTGGGACCGATGACCGGGATCTGGTCGGGCATGAAGGCCTCCACGCCGGCCCACGCGCGATTGATCCCGAGCGGGCCGAGATGCGGGAAGAGAGCGGTCACGGTCTGCGCGCTGGTGCCGAGTTTGAGCATGTCGACGTCACCGTGACGCGCCTCGATGTCCGCCGGACAGCGCAGGCCGCCGCCGATCAGTACCGTGCCGTTGGCAAACTGCTTGAACGAGAGCGCACGCCCGGTCGCGCCAAGGACGGGTTTGACGAACGGCGCGACACGATGGGTGATCATCAGCATCAGTCCGCCCGCCTCGACCGGCACCGGTTCGCCGATCTGCGCCGCGAACTCGCCTGCCCAGGCGCCGGCTGTGTTGACCAGCCGGGCTGCGCGGAAAACGCCGCGCGGCGTGTCCACCTGCCATTGGTTGCCCGTGTACGCCACGCGCTGTGCCGGCGTGGCTTCATGCACGCTCACGCCCGCGCGCTCGGCGGCCCTGCGGAAGGCGGTGACGGCACGATAGGGCAACGCATGGCCATCGTCTTGCACCCAGATTGCGCCCGTCACATGCGGCGCAATGGCGGGCACGAGTTCGCGCACGGTGTGCCCGTCAACGATGGTCTCGTGGGTGAAGCCGAGGGCCTCGAGGTCCTCCACGCGTTGGCGCAGGGCATCGAGTTCCGCGTCGGTCTCCGCCACTTTCAGCTGTCCGCTCGGCACGAAGTCCGCGTCGTCGCCGGTCAGCTCGTCGAGGCGGTGCCACAGCTCGCGCGAGGCCAATGCGAGCGGGATCTCGGCGACGTGCCGGCCCAGCGTGCGCACGCCCCCTGCATTGACGCCGGAGGCGTGCCGGCCGCAATACTCGGCTTCCAGCAGCGTGACACGCAGGCCCCGGCGAGCCAGGTGCAGCGCGCTGGAGGTACCCTGCAGCCCGCCGCCGATGACAATGACATCGGCCCCCATTGCGGTATCAGGCTTCACGGGCCAGCTCTCCAAGCGTGATCGGCCTGATGGGCGGACGGATGCGGTAGTAGCCGACTTCCTGCGGCGATACCTTGCGCGCGTCGGCGATGATCTCGGTCACGGTCAGTCCGCACTGGCGGCCCTGGCACGGACCCATGCCGCATCGTCCAAAAGACTTGGTCTGATTGGGGCCGCTGCAGCCGAGCTCTACAAAGCCGCGGATATCGCCAGCGGTCACTTCCTCGCAGCGGCAGACGACCACATCGTCAGCCGGCACGCGGTTTGCCGTCTTGGGGCGGTACAACGCATCGAGGAAAGGCCGGATCCTGAGGTTGGACCGAAGCGCCGCGCGTAGCGGCGCCGCCAGCCGGTCACGTTGCGCCACGTCGAGCTTGCCGACATTATGGGCCGCGGCAAGGCCGGCCAGCTCGCCCTGCAGGGCGGCAGCGACGGCGCCGCCGATACCGCCGCCGTCGCCTGCGACCGAAATGCCGGGGATGTCCAGCGAGCCCCATTCATCGACCACGGGTTGCCAGCAAAGCTGGGCTTCGTCCCAGCGATGCGCGGCGCGCAGGGCCCAGGTGAACTGGGTGTTCGGCACCACGCCCTGGTGCAGCAGCACGGCGCGCGTCTTGATGCGCTGGGCCTTGCCGCCGCTGGTGAAGCGCAATGCCTGCACGTCCGTCTCGCCTTCCACCTGCAGGGCGGTGGCGCCCTTGTAGAACGGCACGCCGCTGCGCTTGAGCGTTCGCATCAACGCCAGCCCTTTTTTCAGGTAGCGCCAGCCGGCGAGGGCGCCGCCCAGGTGCGCGAGCGCTCGCTGGTGGTCGGCGCCGTCGGTCGTATCGACGATCGCGCGGATCGGCACCCCGGCGCGAACGTACTGCCATCCCAGCAGGTAGAGCAGCGGCCCGCAGCCGGCCAGCACCACGGGTTCGGCGGGTACCACGTCGGCGCTCTTGAGCAGGATCTGCGCGGCGCCGGCGGTCAGTACGCCGGGCAGGGTCCAGCCTGGAATCGGGAAGGGGCGTTCCATGGCGCCCGTGCACAGGATGACCTGCCTTGCCTGCAGGCTGCCGACGCTGCCTCCGCGCAGGTAGTGAACGGTGTGCTCGCGGGTGACCTGCCAGATCGCCGCACCGGTGATATGCAGCGCGCCGCAGGCGGCGAACCGGTCGGCCAGCGCGCGCCCCGCGGCGTAGTCGGGGCCGAGTATGCGCAGGCGTTCCGGCGTGGCGCTCTGGATCGCGCGATAGATCTGTCCGCCGCAGGCATCCTGCTCGTCGAGCAGCGCCACGCGCGCGCCGTTTGCGGCGGCGGCCACCGCGGCAGCCATGCCGGCCGGGCCCGCGCCGATGATGGCGATATCGATTTCCATGTCAGCCATGCTCGACCTCCTCGGCGTGATCGATCTGCACGGGCGGCAACGGCAGCGTACGGGCACCATCCTGGGTGCGCACGCGCATCCCCTCGCGCACCGTGACCAGGCAGCTCTGTCGGCTGGGCTCGCCGTCGATTTCCATCAGGCATTCGAAGCACACGCCCATCATGCAGTACGGCGCGCGCGGTGCGCCGCTGACGGGGGAATTGCGGAAGCGCGTCACACCGCTGGCCAGCAGTGCCGCGGCGACGCTGCACTGTGCCGGCACGTGGAGCGGGGCGCCGTTGAATTCGATGGTGACCGTGGGCGTGCCGGCACTGCCTGCAGGCGGGGCGATCCGTTGGAACAAGCGCTCAGTGGGCATGATGGAAAGGCTGGTTGGCATTCAGGAAGCGGTCGCCCGCAAAGACGTCGAGGCCCGGTGGCTGCGCGCCGCCGGCCACCCACGGGGCGACCAGGAAGGCGTGCGCGGCCGCCAGCGTGACGCCGCTGTGGCAGGTCGTGACGAAAGCGCCCGGATGGCTGGCGCTCTCCTGGTAGATCGGAAAGCCGTCCGGGCTCATCACGCGCAACGCGCCCCAGGCGCGCACCAGCTTGAGCCCGGCGAGGGCCGGGAAGCTGCGCACGCCGCGTTGCGCGATGCTGGCGAGCACGTCGACGGTGGTGCCGTCGTCAAGGCCGACGTCCTCCATCGAATCGCCGAGCTGGATGGTGCCTTCGTCGGTCTGGCGGACATAGGTTGTGGGGAAGTCGAGGCAATGCGCGACGCGTTCGCCGATAAGAACTTGCCCGCGGTTCGGTGCCACCGGTGCATGCAGGCCCACCTGTTCTGCCAGCGCCCGATTGCCAAGGCCGGCGGCGAGCACGATGCGCGGCGCTGCAAAACGCGTATTGCCGGCGTGGACCGTAAAGCCGCCCGCTTCGGGCGTGATCCGCTGCGCGCCGTGCCGGCCAAGGATGCGCCCGCGGCGCTGGCAGGCGGTGTGCAGGGCGCGCAGCAGCTTCAGCGGATTGGTGTGCCCGTCCATCGGCGTGTAGCTGGCACCGATGACAGCGGGACCCACACCGGGCAGTCGTCGTGCGACGGCATGATGGTCGAGCATCTCGAACGGATAGTCGCCGCCCAAATCGTCCTGAATGCGCTGCAGGCGCTGCTGGCGTGCCGCCATTTCCTGCTCGGAGAAGCAGAGGTGAAACCCGCCTGGCTGCCTGAGCTGCACATCGATATTGGTTTCATCGCGCAAGGCATCGCGCAGCTGCGGCCAGAGCCGGGCCGAGCCCATGGTCCAGCGTGCATAGGGCGCCATGCCGAAGCCCTTGCCCTGCACCCAGACCAGGCCGAAATTGCCGCGCGAGGCACGGAAGGCATCGTCGCCCTCGTCGAGCACGGTTACGCGCGCGCCCTGGCGTGCCGCGCCATAGGCGATGGCGGTGCCTACCAGGCCGCCGCCGATCACGATCAGATCGCTTGTCGTCATGTCAATGGAAGTTGTCGGGAACGGCGCTCAGTGGCGGCCGATCAGCACGCGGTCAAGGCCCACGATGCGGTCGAGCAGCACCATCAACACCAGCGTGCCAACGATCAGCACGGTGGAAACCGAGGCCACCAGCGGGTCGATGGTCTGGGCGATCTGGTTGTACATCGCCACGGGCAGCGTAGTGGTGCCTGGCGTGGCCACGAACACCGTCATGGTCAGTTCGTCGAAGCTCTGGATAAAGGCGAGCATCCAGCCACCGGCGACGCCGGGCAGGATCAGCGGCAGCACCACGCGGCGGAACGCGGTGAAGCGGTTCGCGCCCAGTGACAGCGCGGCCCGTTCGGCATCGCGATCCAGCCCGGTGGCCGCAGCCAGGACCAGCCGCAACGCGTAGGGCATCACCACCACCACATGCGTCAGCGCAAGCCAGAAGAAGGATCCGGTCACGCCCAGCGTGGTGAAGAAGCGCAGGAACGCCACCCCGAGCACGACGTGCGGGATCATCAGCGGCGACAGGAAGAACCCCATCAGCGCACCCCGGCCGGGAAACCGGTGGCGCACCAGCGCCAGCGCCGCCGGCACCGCCAGTGCCACGGCGATGGTTGCGCTGACCAGCCCGAGCGTCAGCGACAGCCGGAACGCATCGACGATTTCGCGCGCATCCCCGATGGCGCGGAACCAGCGCAGCGACAGGCCGTCGGTCGGCATCGAGATATAGCCCTTGCCGGTAAAGGACACCGCGACCACTACCAGCAGCGGCGCGACCATGAAAGCGATAAAGAGGCTGTGGTATAGCAGCGAGACCAGTCCGTTCTTGCGCATGATGGCGACTCCTTACCCTTCAAACACCTGGCGGAAGCGGCGCTCCACCAGCCGGTTGCAGCCGACGATGACGATCACGTTGGCAATCAGCAGCAGCACGGCGATCGAGGCGCCCAGCGGCCAGTTCAACGTATTCAGGAATTCGTCGTAGGCGGCCGTGGCCACCACCTTCAGGCGGCGCCCGCCCAGGATCGCCGGCGTGGCGAAGGCCGAGGCCGAGAGCGCGAAGACGATGATGCTGCCCGACAGGATGCCCGGCATGATTTGCGGCAGCATCACGCGGCGGAACACGGTGAAGGGCGAGGCGCCAAAGGCCTGGCCGGCTTGCTCGACCTGGGGATCGAGCTTCTGCAGCGAGGCCCAGACCGAGATCACCATGAACGGCATCATCACGTGCGTCAGGGCGATGATCACGCCGGTCTGGGTGAAGACCAGCTTCACGGGTCCGTCCACGATGCCGAGCCATTGCAGCGCCTCGTTGATCAGCCCGTTGTTGCCCATCAGGATGGCCCACCCCAGCGTGCGCACCACCACCGAGATCAGCAGCGGCCCAAGAATCACGATCAGGAACAGGCCGCGCCAGGGGCTGCGCATCCGCGCCAGGATGATCGTCTCCGGCACACCGAACAGGATCGACAACAGTGTGACCGCCAGCGCCATGCCCGCCGTGCGCAGAAAGATCTCGTGGTAATAGCTGTCGCCGAGGATCTCCAGGTAGTTCGCTGCCGTCAGCTCAGCCAGCACGCCGCGCGTGCCGTCGAAGGCGTGCAAGGACAGCAACGCCGTCAGCGCCAGCGGGATCAGCAGCAAGCCACAGAACAGCAGCAGGGCAGGGGCCGACAGCAGCCACGGCGTGGCATTGGCGAGCGGCCTGCCGTTGGCAGGCGTGGAGCCAGTGGCGGCGACACCGCCGCCCGGCAGGTCCGGCGTGGCGGTATCAGCCATGGTGCGACTCCGTTGCCAGCACGCGCAGGTCGTGATCGGACCACAGCACGCTCACCGCCGCGCCTTCCGCCGGCGGCGCCTCGCCAAGGTTGGGCTGGCTCACGCGCAGGCGGCCCAGCGCGCTTTCCACTTCGAGCATCCAGTGGTTGCCGAGGAACAGCCGCGTCTGCACCGTCGCGGGAATGCCGCCGTCGCCGGCCTGGCCCAGGCGGATTTTTTCAGGACGCACATAGACATGCACGTCGCGTCCGACTTCGCGGCCCTCGTGCGGTACGTGCGCCAGCGTCTCACCCAGGCGTATCTCGCAACAACGTGGATTGGTGTTCTCGACCACGCCACGGATGCTGTTGGTCTTGCCGAGAAAGCCGGAGGCGAACGCCGATTGCGGCCGCTCGTACGCTTCGAAGGGCGTGGCCAGTTGCACGATGCGCCCGCCATGCATCACTGCAATACGGTCGCTCATGGTCATGGCCTCGACCTGGTCGTGCGTGACGAGGATCGTGGTGATGCCGAGATGCCGCTGGATCGCGCGCAGCTCGATATGCATGTCCTCGCGCAGCTTGGCATCGAGGTTGGACATCGGTTCATCGAGCAGCAGCACTTCCGGCCGGATGGCCAGCGCGCGGGCGATCGCCACGCGCTGGCGCTGGCCGCCGGACAGCTCCTTCGGATAGCGCTTGCCCAGGCCGCCAAGGCGCACGAGCTCCAGCGCCTCGTCGATGCGACGCGCGCGCTCGGCCGCTGCCACGCCGCGCATTTCCAGGCCGAAGCCGATGTTTCCCGCCACCGTCATATGGGGAAACAGCGCATAGCTCTGGAACACCACGCCCATGCCGCGCTTCTCCGGGCGCAGCGCGGTGATGTCGCGCCCGTCCAGCACGACGCGGCCGCGCGTCGGTTCGATGAATCCCGCGATCATCTGCAACGTCGTGGTCTTGCCGCAGCCCGAAGGCCCGAGCAGCGAAAGGAATTCTCCGCGCTGGACTTCGAGACTCAAGTTCTCGACGGCATAGGCGCTGCCGTAGGCCTTGGCGAGGCCGTTCAGTGTGAGGAAGCTCATGGTCATCCGGAGGCTGTCGTGTGGGGGGCGGTCTTGATGGGATGCCGTGCTAGCGTTCCACCGTGCGGTTCCAGCGATTGGTCCACTCGGCGCGCTTCTCGTTGACGAGGGTCCAGTTGGTGGGCAGCAGCTTGTCGATCTGCTCCTTGCCGTACGGCACCTTCGCCGCCACCTTCGGTTCGAGCTTGACCTTGCCGTTGATCGGACCCCAGCCCTGGCTGTCGGCCAGGATGGCCTGCACCTCGGGCGACAGCAGGTACTGGAGCAGTGCCTGCGATTGCTCGGGCACGTCGCTCTGTACCACCGGACAGGCTGCAGTCAGCAGTGCCGGGGCGCCTTCCTTCGGATAGACGAACTCAACTGGAAACCCCGTGTCCTTCAGGCTCTGCACGCGGCCGCTACCCCAGACCGCGAGGGTGATATCGCCGTTCTGGAACAGCTCCGTCATCTTGCCCGGCGACGGCTCCCATGCCAGCACATTGGGGCCAACCTCCCTGGTCAGCGCCGTGAAGCCGGGATCGATGTTCTGGTCGCTGCCCTTGCGCATCCTGGCGAACTGCATCAGCGTCTGCAGGCCGTAGGTATTGCTGATCGGCGGAATCGCGATCTTCTGGCGGTACTTCTTGTCGGTCAGCACTTCCCAGGAATCCGGCTTCGGCAGCCCGGCCTTTTTGAAGGCTTCTGCGTTGTAGGCGAGGCCGGTTGCCACCACGCCGATGCCCGTGGCCTTGTCGCCCATCTTCGCCAGCGGGTACAGGTCCTTGTAGACCGCGGCGTCCTTGATGGTGTCGCAGAAGCCGAACTGCATGGCCTGGTACATCGGGCCATCGTCGAGCAGCACCACGTCGAGTTCCTGCCTGGCCTTCTGCGCCTGCAGCTTCGCCAGCGTGTCGGTGGAATTGCCGGGCACATACACCACCTTGACCTTGTGCTTCGCCTCGAAGGGCGGAAGGATCTTCTCCTTGAACACCTTCTCGGTCGAGCCGCCGTAAGAGCCGACATACAGCGTGGGCTGCTGGGCCAGTGCGGCGGACGTGCCGCACAACGTGACAAGGGCTGCTGCCAGAACTTGTTGCTTCATGTTTTTCCTCCCTCCATGTGCACCATCTAAATGCAAACGATCACCAAATCCATGCATGCGGGTTATGGTTGCACCGCAACGAAAAATGACTGAAGACATGCGGCATCGGCATAGAGTAGGGCGATGTTTTGGCAGTGGAAAATTCTTTTTTTTGCGACGTCCATAACATCGTGCTATAGAATTGCCGCATGAAAATCCGCCAGCTCGAAGCCTTCCGAGCCGTAATGCTTTGCCAGACGGTCACGCGCGCCGCCGAGATGCTGCATATCTCGCAGCCGGCCACGACGCGGCTGATTGCCGATCTGGAAGAGGGCGTCGGGTTTACCCTGTTTGAACGGATGCGTGGCCGGCTTCACCCGACGGCCGAGGCGCAGGCGTTGTTCGAGGAAGTGCAGCGCTCGCTGGTTGGCATCGACCGCATCGCCCAGACCGCGCTGGAGATCCGCGACATGCAGCGCGGGTCATTGCAGATCGCGGCAGCGCCCGCGCTGGCCCTGTCGTTCCTGCCGCGGGCCATCGCGGCATTCATGCAGGAACACACGCAGACGCAGATCACCTTGCTCGCGCATTCGTCGCGCACGGTGGTAAACATGGTGTCGGAGCAGCGTTGCGACGTGGGCTTCGCCATCCTGTCGATGAACCACCCCAGCACCCACGGCGAGCGGCTGATCACCACGCGGATGGTCTGCGCATTGCCGGTCGGGCATCGGTTATCCGGCCAGGAGGTGATCACGCCGCATGACCTGGCGGGCGAGAGTTTTGTGTCGCACCCGCGGGTGCTGGATTCGCGCCTGCAGATTGACGCGCTGTTTGCGTCCTACGGGATCGAGCGCAAGCTGCAGGTGGAAACGCAGGTGTCGTGGAGCATCTGCGCGTTTGTGGAGGCGGGGCTGGGGGTGGCGCTGATCGATCCGATTACGGCGCTGGACTATCAGGGCAAGGGCGTCTGCTTCCGGATGTTTGAACCGCTGCTGACGACGGACTTTTCAGTCCTGTTCTCGGCGCAGCGGCTCCCTTCGATCCTGCTGAAGTCCTTTGTTACCCATACGCGCGAATTTGCTGTAGCGCAGCTGGATCCGCGGCTTGTGGTGAGTTGAGGTCCCTTCGCGACGAACGGGCGATGGGCCGCATGAACATCCGTCCCGGACGCGCCCGTACCGTGAACTATGGGCGCACCGCGTCGTATGCACGCTGGTACGACGCCGAGAACGTCGTCAGGGCGCGCAACGCCGCTTCCGGATCGTGCCCCGGTTTGACCGCGAAGCTGTTGAAGCCGCAGCGCGCGAGGTAGTGCACGGTATCGATCATCACGTCGCCCACGGCGCGCAGCTCGCCGGCCCAGCCGAGCTGGCGCCGCAGCAGCTGCGCAATCGAATAGCCACGGCCGTCCGTGTAGACCGGGAAGTCGATCGCGATCATCGCGATGCCGGTCGGGTCGATGACGGTGGCGCCGGGTTCCAGCAAGTGCTCGGGCTCGGCATCCGGCGACAGGTATACCGCGACCGGATGCCGGCGCGCCCGGTACAGGTGGCGGCAGGCGATCCAGTTCTCCAGCGTCACCAGGTAGCCGGGTTCGTCGGCGGGACAGGCATCGCCAGGGTGCGTGCGCCAGTCGTCCGTCGTCAGGCGTCCGTCCCGGATCACGTTGGGCCGGACATTGCCGATGGGTTGGTCATGCTCAGGCATTCGCCACCTCCTGGCGCGGGCGCCGCGTGCCGTTGGCGGCGTCCGGGTATACGGCCCGCTGGAAGGGCTCAAGGCCGATGCGGCCCACCACGTCGACAAAGCGCTCGGCTTCGCTGTCGCGGTGCGCCAGGTAGGTCTCGATCAGGCGCTCGACCACATCCGGGACCTGCTCCTGGGCGAAGGAGGGCCCGATGATGCGCCCGATGGCCGCGCCGCCGGCCGCCACGCCATCCGTGCGGCCCGGATCGTCGGCGCCGTTCTGGCGCCCGCCGATGGTGATCTGGTACCAGGCTTCGCCGGCCTTGTCGACGCCGAGGATGCCGATATGGCCGACATGGTGGTGTCCGCAGGAGTTGATGCAGCCCGAGATGTTCAGGTCCAGCTCGCCGATATCGTGCACATGGTCGAGATCTTCGAAGCGCTCCTGGATGGCCTGGGCCAGCGGAATCGAGACGGCATTGGCCAGCGAGCAGAAGTCGCCCCCGGGGCAGGCGATGATGTTGGTGATCAGGCCCACGTTCGGCGTGGCCAGCCCGGCGGCGTCCAGCTCCCGCCACAAGGCGTGCAGGCGGCCGCGGCGGACGTCGGCAAGGATCAGGTTCTGCTCGTGCGACACGCGCAGCTCGCCTGAGCCGTGGCGCTCGGCGAGATCGGCCATGACTTCCATCTGATCGGCGGTAATGTCACCGGGCGCCTGCCCCGTGGCTTTCAGTGACGCCGTGACGGCCGCGTAGCCAGGCACCCGGTGCCGGTGCACGTTGCTCTTCAGCCAGAGGCGGAAGGCGCGGTCAGTCTTTGCCAGTTCGGCTGACTCGTCCGGCTCGTCCGCGGCAGCGGGGTCATAGGGCGGCACCGTGAAGCGCGCGGCGATGGACGCGACGAAGGCTTCGGACACGGTGTCCGGGCCCCCGCGGATGCGTTGCCACTGCTCGTCCACCTGCGCCCGGAACACCTCCGGGGTCAGGTCCTTCACCAGGATCTTGATGCGCGCCTTGTACTTGTTGTCGCGGCGGCCATGTAGGTTGTAGACGCGCAGCGTGGCCTGCAGGTAGGTCAGCAGGTCCTGCCACGCGACAAAGGGGTTGATCAGCTTGCCGACCATCGGCGTGCGGCCCATGCCGCCACCGACCCAGACCTTGAAGCCGGTCTGCCCGTCCTGCGCCACGGCCTGCAGTCCGATGTCATGGACGCCGACCGCCGCCCGGTCGGTCTGCGCGCCGCTGATGGCGATCTTGAACTTGCGCGGCAGAAAGGCGAACTCGGGATGCAGCATCGACCATTGCCGCACGATCTCGCACCATACCAGCGGGTTCACCAGTTCATCGGGTGCAATGCCGGCAAAGTGGTCGGTGGTGGTATTGCGGATGCAGTTGCCGCTGGTCTGGATCGCGTGCATCTGCACCGTGGCCAGCTCCGCGAGAATGGCGGGAGCATCCTCGAGCCTCGGCCAGTTGAACTGCAGGTTCTGGCGCGTGCTGAAGTGCCCGTAGCCCCGGTCCCAGCGGCGAGCGATCTCCGCGAGCTTGCGCAACTGTCGCGACGCCAGCATGCCGTACGGAATCGCCACGCGCAGCATCGGCGCATGGCGCTGGATATAGAGGCCGTTCTGCAGCCGCAACACGCGGAACTCGTCCTCGGTCAGTTCGCCGCGCAGGAAGCGGCGCGTCTGGTCGGCGAACTGTACGACCCGTTCGTCGACCAGCTGCTGGTCAATGGCGTCATAGACATACATGGTGGAATGCTCCTTGCGCAAGCGCGCTAGTCTTTGGCCCGGGCCCGTTCGATGGACATGTCGGTCGGCATCATGTTGATATCGGCGTTGTGCATCACCCACAGCGAGCCGGCCACGACGATGACGATCAGGAAACCGGTACAGGCAAAGATGGCGGTGTTGCCGCGCTGGCCAGGACCGGTGCCGAGGTGCAGGAAGTACACGAGTTGCACCAGCAGTTGCGCGACGCAAAGGCCGACGACCAGCGCGATCGCGGCATGGGTCTGCAGCGATCCGGTCATCACCGCCGCAAAAGACGCAATGGTGAGCGCGACGGACAGCAGCAGGCCGACGGTGTAGCCGCGCACGCTGCCATGCACGGCCGGTTCGCCGGCATGGACGGAATGAAGATGGGACGGCTTCATGCGAACTCCCGCAGGTAGACAAAGGTGAAGACGCAGATCCAGACCAGGTCCAGGAAGTGCCAGAACAGGCTCAGGCAGGCCAGGCGGCGGCGCACGATATCGTCCAGCCCGAAATGCCTGACCTGGTGGATCATCACCGCAAGCCACAGCAGGCCAGACGTGACATGCAGCCCGTGCGTGCCGACCAGCGTGAAGAAGGCCGACAGGTAGGCGCTGACGCCGGGGCCCGCGCCCTCGTGCAGCAGGTGCGCGAATTCGTAGACCTCCATGGCGATGAACAGTGCGCCGAGCGCGAACGTCACGGCCAGCCAGCGGATCATCCGCGGCGCGTCGTCGGCGCCCTGCCTGAGCATGGCCAGGCCGAAGGTGTAGCTGCTCAGCAGCAGCACCATGGTTTCGGCGAACACGAACGGCAGCTCGAACAGTTGCCGCCCGCCGGGGCCGCCGGCGGTGTTTCCGGACAGCACGCCGAAGGTGGCGAACAACACCGCGAAGATCAGGCAATCGCTCATCAGGTAGAGCCAGAACCCCAGCGGAGTGTGCGAGCCGGCTTCGTGATGGGGGTGCGCCGCGTCGTGGGCCGCCTCGTGCCCGGGATGGTGCAGGGTAGGGGAGAGAGTCGGGTTCATGGTCAGGCAGCTTCCTGCAGTTGTGCATAGCGCGCGCGCTCGATCCGCTCGACTTCGGCGGCCGGCACGTAATAGTCGACGTCGCGGTCATAGCTGCGCACGACGAAGGTCGCGATGGCGCCGACCAGGCCGACGACGGCGACCAGCCACATGTGCCAGACCAGCGCGAAGCAGCACAGCAGCCCGAACGCCGACACGATGAAGCCTGCCGAGGTGTTGCGAGGCATGTGGATGTCTTCGTAGCGGGCGGGCTGGCGCCACGCGCGCCCGGCTTCCTTGTCATCCCAGTGCTGTTCCAGCGACGTGATCCGCGGCACATGGGCGAAGTTGTAGAACGGCGCGGGCGAGGCCGTCGACCACTCCAGGCTGCGGCCATCCCACGGGTCGCCAGTCAGGTCCTGGTTCTGCTTGCGGTCGCGGATACTGACCGCGAACTGCACCATCATCGCCAGGATGCCGGCGCCGATGACGAAGGCACCCACCAGCGCCACGACCAGGTAGGGATGCCAGTCGACGTTGGCATAGTGGTTCATCCGGCGGGTCATGCCCTTGAAGCCCAGCACGTACAGCGGCATGAAGGCCAGGAAAAAGCCCGTCAGCCAGCACCAGAACGACACCTTGCCCCAGAACTCGTTCAGCCTGAAGCCGAACACCTTCGGGAACCAGAAGCTGATCGCGGCCAGGCAGCCGAAGAGCACGCCGCCGATGATCACGTTATGGAAGTGCGCGACCAGGAACAGGCTGTTGTGCAGGACGAAGTCGGCCCCGGGAATGGCGAGCAGCACGCCGGTCATGCCACCGACCGCGAAGGTCACCATAAAGCCGATGGTCCACATGGTCGAGGTATGGAAGCGGATCCGGCCCCGGTACATGGTGAACAGCCAGTTGAACAGCTTCACGCCGGTGGGGATCGAGATGATCGAGGTCATGATGCCGAAGAAGGCATTGACGTTCGCCCCGGAGCCCATGGTGAAGAAGTGGTGCAGCCAGACGAAGAACGACAGCACGCCGATGGAGGAGGTGGCGTACACCATCGACTTGTAGCCGAACAGCGGTTTGCGCGAGAACGTGGCGATGATCTCGGAAAAGGCGCCGAACGCCGGCAGGATCAGCACGTAGACCTCCGGGTGGCCCCAGACCCAGATTAGGTTCACGTACATCATGGCGTTGCCGCCGAGCTCGTTGGTGAAGAAATGCATGCCGAGGTAGCGGTCGGCAGTGAGCAGGGCGAGCGTGGCGGTCAGTACCGGGAAGATCGCCACGATCAGGATGTTGGTGATCAGCGCGGTCCAGGTGAAGACCGGCATCTTCATCAGGTTCAGGCCCGGCGCGCGCATGCGCAGGATCGTGACGATGAAGTTGATGCCCGTCAGCGTGGTGCCAAGCCCGGATATCTGCAGTGACCAGATGTAGTAGTCAACGCCTGGCGTGGGGCTGTAGCCGAGCTCGGACAGCGGCGGGTAGGCGACCCAGCCGGTCGCCGCGAAATCGCCGACGAACATCGACAGCATCACCAGCACCGCGCCCATCGCCGACATCCAGAAGCTCAGCGAGTTGACGAACGGGAAGGCGACATCGCGCGCGCCGATCTGCAGCGGCACGATCACGTTCATCAGCCCGAGCACCAGCGGCGTCGCGACAAAGAAGATCATGATCACGCCGTGCGCCGTGAAGATCTGGTCGTAGTGGTGCGGCGGCAGGTAGCCCGCGGCATCGCCATAGGCGATCGCCTGCTGGGCGCGCATCATGATGGCGTCGGCAAAGCCGCGCAGCAGCATCACCAGCGCCAGGATGATGTACATCACGCCGACCTTCTTGTGGTCGACCGAGCAGATCCAGTCGTTCCACAGGGTCTTCCACTTGCCGTAGTACGTGATGGCGCCCATCAGTGCGGCGCCCAGCACGATCACGGCGGCCAGGGTCCCCATGATGATCGGCTCATGCAGGGGGATGGCGTCGAGGTTGAGTTTTCCAAGCATGTTATTGCTCCATGCGGCCCGCGGGCGCCGACGGGAGGCGCTGGAAGGCCTGCAGAGATTCGGGGGTGTCCGCGCGGCAGACCTGGCCGTTGGCCATCATGTATTTGTCGGCGACCTGGTCGAACAGCTTCGGCGCGACGGAGGCATACAGCGTGACGGGATCCTTGCTGCTGGGTTGTTCCAGCGTGCGATAGGTCTTGAGGTCAAGCGCCTGGGCCGAAGCCCTGGCGGCGCGGATCCACGCGTCGAATTCCTCGCGCGAGGTGGCCAGGGTCTTGAAATGCATGTCCGAGAAGCCCGGGCCGCTGTAGGCGGCAGACTGCCCCAGATAGACGCCCGGCATGTCGGCAATCAGGTGCAGGCGTGTCTGCATCCCCGCCATCGCGTAGACCATGCTGCCCAGTTGCGGAATGAAGAACGAGTTCATCATCGATTCCGAGGTCAGCCGGAAATTGACCGGCGTGCCGACCGGGATCGCAAGCTGGTTCAGCGAGGCGACGCCGTACTCGGGATAGATGAACAGCCATTTCCAGTTCAGCGCGATCACATCGACCTGTATCGGCTTGACCTCCGACTGCAGCGGCCGGAAGGGATCGAGCTTGTGCGTCGAGCCCCAGATCAGCACCGCCAGGCAGGCAACGATCACGCAGGGGATGCCCCAGACCACGATCTCGATCCGGGTGGAGTGCGCCCATTTCGGAGCGTAGGTGGCTCGCGTGTTGGTCTCGCGGTAGCGCCAGGCGAACCACAGCGTCAGGACGATTACCGGGATCACGACCATCAGCATCACGAACAGGGCGATCAGGATCAGCGACTTCTCCTGTTCGCCGACGCTGCCTTTGGGCGAGAGCAGTTCCAGGTTGCAGCCAGCCAGCAGCGCGCTGCCGGCAGCGGCCAGGGCAAGCGTGGCGAAGCGAGGGGGAAATTTGGGGGACGTGCGGGGGAGCAGGCCATGTGGATTCTTCTCTGCCGGCCCGGCGGGAGGTTTGAGCATTTCGGACACCTTGGTTACGCATCACTGCGGTATCCGTCGAACCTTGTCGTCCTGCATCCGCGCTAGCCGCGTCAGCATTTGCCCGTACCCGATGCGCCGGTGGTCACGCCGGCGTGAAGGGAAGGTTGTATGGATTACCGTGATGATGTCTGGCATGCTAGCGGAAGACAAAACCCATACATCGAGGACATTTTTCTCCATGGAAGCCATGCAAGAGGCGGATTCCGACGCAAAATGGGATTTAAGGATCACGCGTGGGGCCGGTGCCCGGTACCTGCAGATCGTCGAGTTCATCGAGCGGGCGATCGGGGAGGGGCGGCTCGTCGCCGGAGACCGCGTGCCGCCGCAACGCAGTCTCGCCAAGGCGCTAGGTGTCGATCTCACCACCGTGACGCGCGCCTATACCGAGGCCAAGCGGCGGCACCTGATCGACGCCAGGGGGGCGCTCGGCACCTTCATTGCCGCCCCGCGCGCCGAACTGGCCAGGGTGGTGGACATGAGCATGAACGTGCCGCCGCCGCCAGCCGGGCTGGACTTCCAGGACCTGTTGCGGCGCGGCTTGTCGCAGGTCTTGTTGCGCAGTGATCCGCATCTGCTGATGACCTACCAGCTTGGCGGCGGCAGCGCGTCAGACCGGGCGGCGGGTGCGCTCTGGCTTGGCCAGATCTTCAGGCACACCGATACGTCGCGGCTGGTAGTCTTGCCCGGTGCGCAGGCTGCCCTGGCCGCCCTGGTCCTGACCCGGACCCGGCCTGGCGATGCGATCGTGACCGAGCCATTGGTTTACCCCGGCATTCGCGCCGCGGCTGCCCGGCTCGGGCGGCGGGTCATCACGGCGAAATGCGATGCAGACGGGATGCTGCCTGACGCGCTCGAAGCGGCCAGCGCCGCGGGTGCGACGCTGGCCTACCTGAACCCGACCGCGCAGAACCCGACCACGCACACCATGCCGGCCTCGCGCAGGGAGGAAATCGCCCGCGCTGCCACGCGATGCGACATCACCCTGCTGGAGGACGATCCTTACTGGCTGCTGACACCCGCCGCGCCTGCGCCGCTGGCGCAGTTTGCGCCCGCACGGACCTACTACGTATCGACACTGTCCAAGACGCTCAGCCCCGGATTGCGTACCGCCTATGTCCTGCTGCCGGAAGGCCGCGGCGGCGACGACCTGCTCGCGGCACTGCGCGCCTTTGCCCTGATGGCCGCACCCATGACGGCAGCCCTGGCGACGCAATGGATGCACGACGGCTCGGCGATGCAATTGCTCGATGGCATCCGCACCGAGGCCTTCGCGCGATGTGAACTGGCCAGGCGCTGGCTGAGCGGGATCGGGCAACTGCCCCCCAGCGCGATCCACGCATGGCACCGCCTCCCGGACCACTGGTCAACGCATCAGCTCACCAAGGCAGCGCTGGCGGAGGATTTGCGGGTCACGCCTTCTGACGCATTCTGGGACGGGCCTGGTGGCCCGCCGAACGCGATCCGCATCTCGCTCGGCGGGGTCGAAGACCGTGCGCAGCTGTCACAAGCATTGCGCAAACTGGCGGCGTTACTGGAGCGCAGGCCAACGCCGGGGCCGGATCTGGTTGTCTGACTTGCGGCTGCCGTCCATTGGCAGCCTCTGCCCTGAAAATCAGAGTTAAATGCCGTTGAATTTAAAAAATTCTGGCATCGCCTAGTATGAATGCGCACGGCATCTCATGGCGTCCCCGGCAGATTCATGCCCGGTTCGAGGGAGGGAATTCTTGGACGAGGCCGCTCAATCCCGGTTTCAGATTCTCGCCCTGTCGGGCGGCGGCTACCGTGGTTTGTACACGGCAAAGCTGCTTGCCGATTTCGAGGAAGAAATCAACGCGCCCATCGCGACCCGCTTCGACCTGATCGCCGGGACCTCGATCGGCGGGATCATTGCCCTGGCCCTTGCACTGGAGGTGCCGGCGAGCCGCATTGTCGCCCTGCTGACGGAGTATGGGGAGGAGATATTCAGGCGGCGCTGGTCGCTCGCCGGGATCTGGCGAGCCCCGTTCTCCTCGCGTCGAATGGCGGAACTGCTGTCCGGCAGCGAGATGTTCGGCGACCGAGTGCTGGGGGCTTGCGCGCACCGGGTGGTGATCCCGGCGATCAATTACTCCACGGGCCGGCCGCAAATATTCAAGACACCGCACCATATCAACTTCAAGCGGGATCATAAGTTCCGGATCGTGGATATCGCGATGGCCACCAGTGCCGCGCCGGCTTATTTCTCACGCTACACGTTCAACAACAATCAGTTTGTCGATGGCGGCCTGTACGCCAATGCGCCAGGCTTGCTGGCCGTGCACGACGCGCAGTATTCCCTGCTGCGGTCGCCCGCGGAGATCCATGTGATGGCGATTGGCACCATGTCGTCCAAGTTCACCGTGAACCCCCGGCGCAACCGCGAGGGAGGGACCTATGACTGGGGTGGCATCAATCCGTCCAATATGCCAAAGCGATTGTTCGGCCTGTCGATATCGGTGCAGGAGGCGCTGAGCGATTTCATGCTCTCCCATTTGCTGCCGGGGCGGTATGTGCTGGTTGACGACGATCTGACCGATCAGCGCTCCCGTGCTGTGGGGATGGACAAGGCCGACCAGGCGGCGAGGGAGGTTCTCCTTGGGGCGGCCTCGGAGCGGTCGAAGATATGCATTGGGAACAGGGATTTTCAGCCGTTCTTGCGGCATCTTGCCCCACCCGCGACGTTCTTCTATGGGGAGAACGCGAATACGAATATGCCCTTGGGGCGCGTCGCCAGTATCACGGCGCGGATCCATGCGGCCGCGCCGTCGAGATAGTTGGCGGCAGGGGGCAGGCGAGCAGGGCGCTTAATATGCTCTTGTGAACCCGCCATCGTGCAGCAGGTTCACGCCGGTCATGTGGTCGGAGAAGGGAGATAACAAGACCTCGACCGCCAGAGCCACCTCTTCCGGGCTTCCATATTTCCGCAAGGGAATGTTCGAGGTTTCCTCGGCTAACCGTTCAGGGAAGGTCATGCCAGCCTTGGTGGCTCGCTGCTCAAGCGATGCCACATAGTCCGGGGTCAGCGTGCCTCCCAGGGAGAGGGTATTGACGTGAATCCCTCTCTCGCCCATTGCGAAAGCAAGCGTCTTGGCCTGGGCCAGCCAGGCACAACGCAGGACATTGCTGGTGGCGTAGTTTCCAAGGGCTTGCACTGAGGTGATGGCGGAAATGATGACAATTTTTGCCCGGCGTCCCTGGGAGGGTTCCGGCCGCATCGTGGAGATCGCGCTCTTGAGGAGTTCGAGGGGGCCGATAAAGTGGCTCTGGAACAATTGGCGCCACGTGTCCGCCGGAGGCTGGCATTCGCCGGTGGGCCGCATCTGGGGTGGCATCAGCACGACGCCGTCGAGGACGGTTCCGTCCGCCGCAAGCTCATCGGAGAAAGATGCGACAGAGGCGTCACTGGACATGTCGACGGAAATCCAGCGACAGGAATGGCAGCCAGGCCTCTCGAGCATCGCGCAGGCGGCTTGCAGCTTGCTGATGTCGCGCGCGGCAAGAATCAGCGAATAACCCGCGTGTGCCAGCCGTGAGCAGACGGCGCTCCCAATGCTGCCGGTAGCCCCCGTCACCAGGACTACCTTGCTTGTCTCGGACATGTCGCCCTCCCTCGTAGCCTCTCGTAGCCGGGTGATGTCCAGCCACGCTAACGGCAGCACGCCGGACAGGGCGATGGGTAGACATTCCGAGCTGGGCGGGCACGCCCGGCCCCACCTGTGTCCGTTAGTTATAGTTCATGCTACGTGTCGCCAGCGAACGGCAGCAGCTTTTCGCGCACGCTGCCGACGGTCTGCGTTTTTTTCAACGAATGAGCGGAGGATTGTTGTGCTCACACCACCGGAAGCGCTATACACGCAGCAAGTTCGCACCTACCTCGGGTTGTTGGAGCGCGGCGATGTCGCTGCCATCTGTGCGTTGTTCACACCGGATGCGCAGATCTTCTCGCCGTTTCTCGGCTGGATGGCGCCTGCGCCATTCTTTGCCAAAGTCAGTGAAGCATCGGGCCGCAGCACGATTACGCCTATTGACGTCTGTGTGAGCACGACAGGAGCTCGACGTGCGACTGGCTACTTTATCTACGACTGGATGTTGAAAGACGGATCCGCTGTGCGCTTCGAATGTGTCGACGTGTTCGAGTTCGACGTGAACGGACTGATCGAGCGGATGGTCATCGTCTACGATACGCATCCGATCCGTAGTACGGTCGGCGATAAATACGCGTAGTGGGAAGCCGGACGACAGCGAGGGTCGATGCCGCGTCCGGCGTGTGCGGCGGGTAGGCGTGTGCATTCCAGCGCGCCGAGCTCGGTTCGCTAGCTTATCTCGCTAACGCCTGCATTAAGAATGCGTTTGTAAAACCCGAGTTCGTTGATGATCGCCTTTCCACTATTGGCGCGCAGCAATGCCATCTGCTGCTGCGCGCGCGCCGTATCGCCTCGTTTCGCCGCCACATAGCCCAACAGCATCCATGGATAGCCGGCGCCTGGGTCGATCTGCGTGGACCAGGTTGGCGCATGCGCGTTCAGATAGGCATAGCCATTGTCATAGCGGCTCTGCGTGGACACGGTATCCGGCGATAGCGGGACTTCATAAAGCTGCGGGAAAACTTGCGTGACCGTGCCGGGATAGAAACTCGGATTGATGGTGTTCTCGGAATCCGCGACGGTCAGGGCCGAGCCGTTGGATCGCCCCTGAATGCCCGCGGCTACCGATGCGGCGACCTGGTTGTAATAGCCAGAATCCGCATCGCCGAGAGCATTGAGCGCATTGGCAAAGTCCACCAGTCCCCGGTAATTTTCCGTATTGTCCTCTGTGTAAGCAATGCTGGATGGCGTAAAGCTTGCACAGTATGTCGGATGGGTCGGTGGTGTGTAGTCTTGCCGGAAAACCGAAATCAGGCCATTCGGCTTTTGTGGGACGGCCAGATTGGCGTAGGCGATGGCTTTCAGCTGCGGCAGGTTATTCCGAAACCATGCGACGTCGCCGGTCACTCGCATATATTCTGACGCCAGCGACAGGAAGGTCGACGCATAAGAATCGTTGGAATCGGCGGGGCACTGGATTGGAGAATTAAAATCGCCGGCAAATTTAATGTCGTTGATGGTGTGGTTCGCCGGATTGACGTTCTTGATATACAAATCCATGTAAGTCCGCACCTCGTTCGGGCGGTCCTTGATGAATGCAAACAAGCCAATATTGGCAAAGTACCAGTTCAGCCAATGGCTTCCGGCGCCAACCTGATAGGCTCCGGCAAAGGGTCCGGTTGTAATCTTCAGGGCATCCAGATTCGCGAGGACATCGAATCCGGATTGGTTTTTTGCGTTGGCAGGCTGAGACATTGTGGTTGAACTGGCAGGCGCGGCGGTGGATTCTGAAGAGTCGCCACCTCCGCCACAACCGGCCAGCGCCATCGTAAGAGCGGTCAAGACGACCAATCCCTTGGAGGGACGGCCATGAAACGGGTAAATTAACTTCACATCCATATTGGTTTCTATTGATTTAAATCCAGATTCAAGCTCGAAGACTATTCATGCCCGTGCATCGGACCGATTCCACAGCACTTCGCGATCAAGCAGCACGTGCTCGACGCATTGCGGCTTAGTCGTTACTCGTACGAGAAGAAGCTGCCGAGCTTGTCAATGCGTTTGGGCGCCATGGCGGCGCCCCGCACTGCGCAGGCCAACGAATCTTCGGCCACAAGCATTGGGTAGGCCGGGTTCCTCGGCCAGGAGGCGATCCAGGTCATGCGGCAGCGCGCCATCGCCGGTCAGCATCAGGCCGCGCCCGGCAATGTCGGCACAGAGTTCCGATGGGATCTGTTCTTTGCTAGCTGTTACGAGCTGTCGAAGAGCCCCGGAGGCAGCCAAGACCACCTGGGGTATTGATGCAGGAGAACTGTTGATTACATCGCCTACCACCCGGAACGGAACAGGCTCTCGGTCCAAGGCCACGAGTGACGCGAACCGGACTTGCTTCGTTCTGGCCAGTAGGACCGAATAGTCAGCGGAAGCAGGATGATACCTGATGACTCTGGTGGTCAGGCGGTGAGAGGGAAGCCGAAGTCGAATGTCTGCCGCACATCGAGCCGTTGCATGAGTGGACCCACGTTCAGGTAGAAATCAGCCGTGCGCTGTTGCTTGGCGATCAGTCGGCGTCGATGTTGTGCCATTGCGTGTGACGCCGCTCTCGAATCCGGATCTCAGTTTCCGTCATGACTGACCGGTCGCAGAGCCGGAACACGAGCTCTATTACGGCGGGGATGACCGCGGTTGCATCGACTTTCCGCCCTACACCGCGCTCTGAGCCGCATCTCACCAGACCCTGCGCTTGTCGTTTCCCCCGTGGAGAGGTGGCGATAGCGCGCCGCGTATCTCTTGCGCGTCGCGATCCTTGCGCCTCTAATGGGCTATTGACAGGCAGCAACTGTCAGAGGGTGATATGCGCTGCACAAAGTGCGGGTTCGACAACCCTGCGGGAGGAAAATTCTGCGAGGAGTGTGGGGAACGCCTTGTGCAGATCTGCGCGCAATGCGGCTATGAGTCAGGTCCGACCGCAAAATTCTGCGGCGCGTGCGGCGTACTGCTTACGAGGCCGGCCGCAGCCGCAACGCCCGCCGTTCCTGCACCGGTTCACTACACGCCCTCCCGTCTCGCCGAGCGCATTCTTGCCGAGCATGCGGCAATGGAGGCCAGGGGGCAGGCTGCCGGCGAACGCAAGACCATAACCGCGCTGTTTGCGGACATGGCCGGCTCGACGGCCCTGATCCAGGACCTCGACCCGGAAGAGGCGCGCGGGCTGATCGACCCCGTGGTGGCGCTGATGATGGAGGCCGTTCACCACTATGAGGGCTACGTCGCCAAATGCCTGGGAGATGGCATCCTGGCGCTGTTCGGCGCGCCGATTGCGCACGAGGATCACGCTCTGAGGGCGTTGTACGCCGCGCTGCGCATGCAGGAAGCGATGCGCCGCCATGGTGACCGGGTCCGCCTGGAGATGGGTATCCCGCTGCAGGTCCGGGTTGGCGTGCATACCGGCGAAGTCGTGGTGCGCTCGATCCGCAAGGATGACCTGCGCACGGACTACGATCCGGTGGGGCACACAATCCATATCGCCTCCCGGATGGAAGGCCTCGCGACACCGTCGTCGATCCTCGTCAGCGAATCGACCCACAAGCTCACCGAGGGGTACTTCGAGTTCAGAGCCTTGGGGATTACGCGCGTAAAGGGCCTCCGGGATCCGCTTTCGGTGTATGAGGTGCTTGGCCCCGGCGTGTTGCGCACACGCTTGCAAGTAGCGGCGCATCGCGGGCTGGCGCGGTTTGTCGGCCGGCAGTCCGAACTGGAGTGCCTGCACGAGGCGCTGGAGTCGGCCAAGGCTGGGCATGGGCGGATCATCGGCGTGGTAGGCGAGGCGGGCGTTGGCAAGTCGCGCTTGTTTCACGAGTTCAAGGCACGCTCGCAGCAGGGATGCAAGGTGCTCGAAACCTTCTCGGTTTCGCATGGCAAGGCGTTTCCCTATCTGCCGTTGATCGATCTGTTGAGAAACTACTTTCAGATCACCGCGCAGGATGACGAACGGCTGAATTGCGAGAAGGTCACCGGCAGGCTGCTCACTCTGGATCGTACGCTGGAGGACCAGCTTCCTTATCTGCTCTATCTGCTGGGTATCAGCGAGCCGGGCTCGGCATTGCCCACGATGGACGCCTTCCTTCGGCGCCAGCGCACGTTCGAAGCCATTGCCAGGCTGCTGGTGCGCGAGAGCCAGAATCAGCCGCTGATAGTGCTGTTCGATGACTTGCAATGGCTGGACAGTGAGACGGAGACCTTTCTCAAACTCCTTATCGAACATGTGTCGGGCGCGAGGATGCTTCTGCTTGTCAACTACCGTCCCGAATACGCCCATGACTGGGGCCGGAAGCCCTATTACACCCAATTGCATCTGGAACCACTGGGGCAAGGGGAGGCACGGGGCCTCCTCACGGCACTGCTGGGTGAGCATCCCTCGCTCGAGCCGCTGAAACTGCAAATCCTGGCGAAGACAGAGGGCAACCCATTTTTTATGGAAGAAGTCGTCACGACGCTGACCGAAGAAGACGTCTTGCTTGGCCAGCCGGGCAGCTTCCATGTCGAGAAGGGCCTTGTTTCACTTCATATTCCGACCACCGTGCAGGGGGTGCTTGCAGCGCGCATCGACCGGCTTGCTGTCGCGCTGAAGGAGTTGCTGCAGACGCTCGCGATCATCGGCAAAGAGTTTCCCTTAAGTCTGATCCAACATGTCACCGCACTGCCGGATGATGAACTGCGCTCGCTTCTGGGCGACCTGCAGGCCGGCGATTTCATCTATGAGCGTCCCGCATTCCCCGAAGTGGAGTACGCGTTCAAGCACGCGCTTACCCAGGAGGTAGCCGCGAATTCGCTGCTGACTGACCGGCGCAGTGTGCTGCATGAACGCACGGCCCGGGCCATTGAGATACTGTTTCCAGGCCGGCTGAGGGACTACTGTAGCGAGTTGGCTCACCATTACAGCAAGAGCGGCAATACCCGGAAGGCGATCGAATATCTGCACCTGGCGGGCCAGCAGGCCTTGCAGCAGTCGGCTCATCTCGAAGCGATCCGTCATCTCAGCGCAGCTCTCGAGTTCCTCAAGTCGTTGCCTGACACTCCCGAACGCGCACGCCAGGAACTCAGCCTGCTGCTGAGCCTTGGCATTGCCTGCATCACTGCTCGAGGTCACGGAGCGCCGGAGGTGCAGACGATCTACACACGTGCATTAGCCTTGTGCGAACAGGGCGGGGAAACACCACAGGTGTTCTCCGCACAGTTGGGGATGTGGTCTTTTTACCTGTTGCGGGGACAGCTCCAAACGGCACAGGCTCTGGCAGAGCGGCTGCACGGTCTCGCGCAGGACACACAGGAACCGGAACAGCTCGCGGAGGCGCACCGCGTTCTGGGAGTCACGCTGTTCCGCCAGGGGAAGATAAGCATGGCCCGTACCCACATGGAAGAGGCGCTGACACTGCACCGCCCCGATCGCCAGTCATACGGTCATCTGCTGCGTTATGCGCGAAACCCCGCCGTTCATATGCGCAGCACCTTGAGCTGGATTCTCTGGTATCTGGGCCTGGCGGACCAGGCCTGCATCCGAAGTGAGGAGGCAATGGAGTTGGCCAGAAAGGCTTCTGATCCGTTCGGCCTGGCGCTGAGCCTGATTTTCGCAGCCGAGTTGCATCAGCGCCGGTGCGACGTGCAACGGGCACTGGAGTGTGCAGACGCAGCGATCGCACTGTCCAAGGACCATGGGTTCCAGCTCTATCTGGCGTGGGGAACGATCCTTCGCGGCTGGGCGCTCGCGGGACACGGTTCTCATGAGGACGGTATCGCCACAATGCAGCAAGGCTTCAGCGACCTCGAAGCCACCGGAGCGGTACTGGGGCGGCCCTCTCTTCTGGGACTGCTAGCCGATGCTTATGGAAAGGCCGGACAAGGCGACGCGGCAATGCGCGTGCTGAGTGAGGCGCTGACACTGGCAAGCAGCACAGGCGAGCGGTTTGATGAACCGATATTGATTCGGCTTAAGGGAGAACTGCTGCTGCAGATGACGGCGGAGGAGAAGGAAGCGGAAGCATGTTTTCGGAAAGCGATCGCCCTCGCCCGGGACGAAGGGGCCAGGTCAATCGAGTTGCGCTGCGCGGTGAGCCTGGCCCGGCTGTGGCACAGCCAGGGCGGGAACATTGCGGCGCGACAGATGCTCGCCGAGATACAAGGCCTCTTCACGGAGGGATTTGATACCGTGGATTGGCGTCAGGCGAAAGAACTGCAAGAGATTTTGTCCTGACGCCGAAGGACTCGGAGGCGTGGCCGCCGGGGCCACTGAAACGCAACTGTTACGTTTCGCTTCGCAGCCCAGCGTTTTCCGCTTCGGCAGCGATGGTCGTGCCCAGTTCCGTTGTCGACGCGCAGGCAGGGCCGACAGGATATCGCCAAACAGATTGGAAGCCACCACCACGTCAAACCGCTGGGGTTGCAATACGAAGCGGGCACAAAGGATGTCATGTGCTGCTTGTCCCAACTGACGTCTGGATATTGCCCAGCCATGGCGGCCGCCCTGCCGTCCCACCATGGCATGCTGATGGCGATGCCGTTGCTCTTGGTGGCAACGGTGACGTGCTTGCGCTGGCGCTGCCCATCCTTTGCCGATGGCATCGGTCCGAAATCAGAACTGATATCGCAGTCCGGCGACAAATTGCCTGCCGAGTCCCGGAATGACCGCAAGGTTGCCCCACGACGCAGGATAGTAGTTCTTGTTGAACACGTTATGGACGTCCATGAAGACGCGCGTGCGGCGATCGATCTGCCAGTAAGTGATCAGCTTCACGGTGGCGTAGGCGGGTAGCGAGTACGTATCAGTGGCGTTGCCCGAGCGCGATCCCACATAGACGATACCCGTGCCGACGCCATACCGCCCGCCGGCCCAAGGCATGGCATCTTCCCGAATCGCCAGCAGACTGGCGCTGACCTTGGGGATGTTGGTCAGGCGGGTGCCGGGCGCAATGGCATTGTCCTCGGTGACCTTGGCGTTGACGAGGGCGAAGCTGCTGCTGATGCGCCAATGCTGATCGAGCTGACCGAATGCGTCCACCTCCAGCCCGCGGCTCGTGGCTTCCCCGGCGGCGACGTTGAAGTTGGGGTCGGTGGGGCTACGCGTCAGGACGTTGTTCTTGCGGATATCGAATACCGCAAGTGTCGCTCCCAGTCGCGCGTCGCTGGACTGCCACTTCAGGCCCGCCTCGACGGCGCGTCCGTGCTGAGGATCGAACGCATTGCCAGCTTCGTCCACGCCGCTGTTGGGGCGGAAAGACTTGCCAAGGGACACGTATGCCGAGAGCTGGGCGGTCGGCAGCCACGTCAGCCCGATTCTTGGCGAAACGGCTGTCTGGCTTTGGCTGGTCGACCTCCCGGTGAGGAGGTTATCGACCGACTGATGGTAGTTGTCGATCCGGACGCCCGCCAGCAGCTTCCATCGCTCTCCAAGCGAAACTTCATCCTGAAGATAGGCGCCGACATTACGCTGGTTTTCACGCGTCGATATGTTTGGCGATACCGGCGGTTTCGCTTGCCCGTACACGGGCTCGTAGATATCGATCGCGTATGGATTCGTCGCCAGGTTCGAATAGGCGATATCCATACCCATGCACAGGCGCGACGCTTCGACGCCAACAAGCATGCGGTGCCCCAGGCCACCCATATGGAAACTGCCTTCGACCTCGGCGTTGGCCGATGTGTCGCGCGAAGGCAATGTTCGCCAGCTATTGCGGCGCGTTAAAGTGCGGCCGTCCGCCAGCATGCTGCCAAATTCAGCGGCGTATCCTTCGAAACCGGATTCCTTGTAACTCACGCCCAGCCGGGTGCGCCATCCGGTGGTGAGTTCGCGGTCCAGCGTCAACTGGTGCGTATTGCTGGAAAGATGAAGGTTGGGATCGCTGGGTTCTTGCAGGAAGCGATCCCTGGGAAGGGTGATCTTTCCATTCACATTGACGATGCCCCGGTCCAGCGGCGTACGCACGCGCATGAATTCGCCTTCGTACTGGAGCAGCGTCTGGCTATCGATCGCCCAGGCCAGCGCGGGCGCAACGAGGTATTTGTGACTGTCGATCAGCGAACTGCGGCTGGCGCTGTCCTCCGCCATGACATTCAGGCGATATGCCACCTTGTCGTTGATCGGTCCGGTGGTGTCGACCGTGGCGCGTGCGAAGCCAAGCGTCCCGGCACTGAGTTCCGCCGTCGTGGCGCGGGTGAACTTCGGTTTCTTCGTGACGATATTGACGGTGCCGCCAGGTTCGCTGCTGCCGTACAGCGCCGCCGCCGGACCCTTCAGGAATTCGAAGCGCTCAACCGTGGCGGCGTCCCGCATCGGGTTGTATCCGCGCGATCCGGGAAGGCCGTTCACCAGGTAGCCCATATCCGTGCTGCTGAAGCCGCGGATGGCGTAGTTGTCCCAGGTTCCGCCAAAGTCATTGAGGCGGGCAATCCCGCTCACGTAGTCGACGGTGTCGGCAAGCCGCGTTGCGCCCAGATCGTCAATCAGTTCCGATGTGACCACGCGCACTGACTGCGGTACTTCACGCAGCGGCGTTTCGGTCCGGGTGGCGCCGCTGGCCTCGGTAGCAACGTATCCGTTGCCGCCAGCACTGGCGCTGACGCGGACTTCGGGCAGCCTGGCCGCTGCCGCCATTTCTTGAGTCTCGGCAAGCGCGGCATCGGACAGGGGGAACAGGATCAGGCTGGCGTGACAGGCATGGCGGGCAAGGCGCGGGGCGGGGTAGGGAAACACTGACATGAAGGGGGGGCAACAACGTTAAGGCAAGAGCGGCAACAATGTATCTGCGTAGATGAGAGGAATTCTCATTAACATATTTTTTAGCAGGGAATCATCTGCCACGGGTGGTCGCATGCTAAGCAACCCTCAACCAAGGATGCGGGAACCGCGACCGCTCGGTCCTTTCAAGTCGGCCAAACAATCTGCTCGTACGCTGCAGCAAAACAGAATTCACTGCCGTGCGGTGCGCTGCGATCGGTACCATCGCCGGTGCGACTGCTCTTAAGCTTGGGCCATGCAGCATGACTGCGCCGCTGTGCTGTGTCTTCTTGGCATCCAACATTTCAGGAGCGTTCTCATGGCCCTTCGGGATTTCAAAGTTCCTACTCCGGACTATCACTGTCACACGCTGGCGCAGCTCGCTGATGCTGCGGAGGCCGGCCTGTGACCTGGAGCATGATCGCCGAACCGGTGGCCGATCTGCTGCCGGACCTGGTCGCGCTGCGCCGCGACCTGCATGCCAATCCTGAGCTGGCCTACGAGGAGCATCGCACGGCAGGCATCGTGGCGCAGTCGTTGCGCCTGCTGGGCCTTACGGTGCACGAGGGCATTGGCGGCACCGGCGTGGTGGGCACGCTGCGCGGCGGCCAGGGCAAGCGGACCGTGGGCCTGCGCGCAGATATGGACGCGCTGCCCATGGTGGAACTTGGCCGCGCGGCCCATGCCAGCCGCACGCCTGGCAAGCACCACGGCTGTGGACACGATGGCCACACCAGCATGCTGGTCGGCGCCGCGCGGCAGCTTGCGCGCACCGGCGTCGACGGTACGGTGCACTTCATCTTCCAGCCGGCCGAAGAAGGGCAGGGCGGCGCGCGCCGGATGATCGAAGACGGCCTGTTCGAGCGCTTTCCCTGCGACAGCGTCAATGCGCTGCATAACTGGCCCGATCTGCCGCTGGGCCACGCGCAGACGCGCCCCGGCGCCATCATGGCGGCTGCGGACCGGTTCGACATCGTGCTGCGCGGGCGCGGCGGACATGCCGCGCAACCGCACCACACCCCCGACGCCATCCTTGCCGCCAGCCAGCTCGTGTCGCAATTGCACACCATCGTGGCGCGCCGCATCGACCCCGGCGAATCGGCCGTGCTGTCGGTCACGCGCATCGAGGGCGGACACAGCCACAACGTGCTGCCGGCCGAAGTGCAGATCACCGGCACGGTGCGCAGTTTTGATGCCGCGTCGCAGGACCGCATCGAGACCGCGCTGCGTGCCATGGCCGAGGGCGTGGCGCGGGGGAGCGGCGCGCAGGTTGAAGTCAACTACGTCCGCTACTATCCGGCCACCGTGAATACGCCGCCCGAGGCGGCGCTTGCCCTGGACGCGGCACGCGCCATCGACTTGCAGGCACAGATCGCTGCGCGTGCCGCTTTCACCTCGGAAGACTTCGCCTTCATGCTGCAGCGCAAGCCCGGCGCCTATCTCTGGCTGGGCCAGGGCCGTGCCGAACCGGGGCCCGACGGCGAGCGTCCGCTGCACCACCCTTGCTACGACTTCAACGACGATGCTCTGCCGTTGGGCGTGCGCTGGTTCTGCGAAGTCGCCCGGCGGGCGCTGGCGGCCAAGCCGTAATTCAAATCTCAGCACTTCAGCCACATCATGACCACACTTCAATCCACTCGCCAGGAGAAAGACTTCCTGGGCGTCCGACACCTCGATAGCACCTTGTACTACGGCGTGCAAACGCTGCGAGCAAAGGAGAATTTTCATCTCTCCGGCCGCCGTATTGGCGAGTACGCAGAATTTGTCAAGGCACTCGTCCTTGTGAAGCATGCGGCCGCCAATGCCAATTACCGGATCGGCCTGCTGGATGCGGCCAAGCATGCGGCCATTGCAAAGGCGTGCGCGGAAGTCATCGACGGTGCCTTACATGACGAGTTTGTCGTTGACATGATCCAGGGCGGCGCTGGCACCTCCTCGAACATGAATGTCAATGAAGTGCTCGCCAACCGTGCACTGGAACACCTGGGACAAGAAAAAGGCGATTACAGGCACCTCCATCCCAACAACGACATCAATATGTCGCAATCGACGAATGATGCGTATCCGAGCGCCATCCGCGTGGGCCTGCTGCTTGCCCATCTCCCGCTATTGGAGAGCCTCAGCCACCTCGCCGCGACCCTGGCGAGCAAGGCGGAGCAGTTCGACGGCATCCTGAAGATGGGCCGCACCCAGCTCCAGGATGCGGTTCCGATGACGCTTGGACAGGAGTTCCGGGCCATGGCTGACACCGTATCCGCGGACCTCGAGCAGCTTCGCACGCTCATCCCCGCTGCGCTATGCGCCGTTAATCTCGGTGGTACGGCGATCGGCACCGGCATCAACGCCGACCCGCGCTATCAGGCGATCGCCATCGAGGAGCTTGCGACGCTCTCCGGCTTCCCGATTCGTTCCGCAGCCAACCTCATTGCGGCGACATCGGATATGGGCGACTTCGTACTGCTTTCAGGCCTGATCAAGAAGACCGCCCTGAGGCTCTCGAAAATCAGCAATGACTTGCGTCTGCTGTCGAGCGGTCCCCGGGCTGGTCTTGCGGAGATCAACCTCCCACCGCGCCAGCCTGGCAGCTCGATCATGCCCGGCAAAGTCAATCCGGTCATCCCGGAAGCGATGAACCAGGTGGCCTATGAGATTGCAGGCAACGATGCCGCGCTTACCCTGGCCGCCGAGGCGGGTCAGTTGCAGCTCAATGCCATGGAGCCCCTCATTGCATATAAGCTTTATGACTCCATCCGGCTACTCGATCGGGCGGTGCGTATGCTGGACCGCGAATGCATCGAGGGCATTACCGCGAACCCGGATCAGTGCTCCGCGCTGGTTCAGCGGTCGATTGGCGTTGTGACAGCGCTAAATCCGTACATCGGATATGAGAATGCCACGCGGATCGCAAGGCTCGCTCAGGAAACCGGTCGCACAGTCGTGGAGCTCGTGCAGTCAGAGCGGCTCGTCAGCAATGAGCTCCTGGCCGAGATCCTCCGGCCAGAGAACATGGTGGCGCCTCGGGCGGTAGCCAAGGCCTGATAGCAAAGAGGCGGAGTAGAGACGGCTGACGAAGCTGCAACGGCGAGTGCTTGCTCCCCTCTCCCATTTATGGGAGAGGGGCGGGGGAGAGGGCGGGCGTCTCCTGGAAGTGGGGCGCCGCGATGCTTGCAATGCGCCTGCCCTCTCCCCCGGGCCCCTCTCCCGCAAGCGGGAGAAGGGAGCATCAGTTCGCTTCCTGCAGCACCTGCCCGCGGGCAAAGCGCCCGATGGCATAAGGCTCCAGCGGAATCGAGGTACGGCCCGTGGCGATCAGCTCGGCCATGGTTTCGCCCACGCCGGGGCTGATCGCAAAGCCCTCGCCATTGAAGCCGAAGGCGTAATGCAGGCCAGGCACCGTGGCGCTGGGGCCCATTACCGGCTGCCAGTCGGCGGTATAGCCTTCGATGCCGCTCCACACGCGAATCAGCTGCACATGCTCGAAGGCCGGCACGAAGCGGCGCAGCTCGCGCAGCTGGCGCAGCACGTTGTCGGGCTTCACGTAGGCACGAATGCGGTCGGTGTAGGCCGGCCCCTTGAGGCCGCCACCGAACACGATGTTGCCGCGTGAGATCTGGCGGAAGTACAGGCCCTCATGCTCGATCGGCGTCGAAACGCCGATGGAAGGGCCGATGGCATAGGGCAGCGGCTCGGTCACGCCCATCTGTGGCCCGCGCGCATCCATCGGCACGCCCTCGCCGAACTGCTCGGCCATGCGGTTGGACCAGGCGCCGCAGGCCACCAGCATCTGCGGTGCGCGAAAGCGCCGGCCATCGGCGGTGTAGGCAACAAAGCCATTGGCGTCGCGCTCGACCTGCATCACCTCGGCATGCTCGACGATCTGCGCGCCGTCGCGACGCGCGGCGCGCGCGAAAGCAGGGCCGGCCAGGCGCGGGTTGGCGTGGCCATCCTGCGGCGAGTACGAACCTGCCACCACGCCGGGCGCAAAGATGCCCCAGCGCCGGCGCAACTGCTCGGCGCTGAAGAGCTCCAGGTCCAGTCCGAGCGGCTTCACGTCGCGCGCATGTTGCTCGATCACGGTGGCCTGCTGTTCGGTGTAGCACACGCGCAGGTGGCCGTACGGGACGAACTCGAGGTCTTCGCCCAGCAGTTCCTTCACGCGGCCCCAGACGGCACGCGCGCGATTGGCCAGCGGCATCTGGTGCAGCGCACGTCCCTGGCGGCGCACATTGCCGAAGTTGGTGCCGCTGGCCTGGCGCCCGACCAGCTCGCGCTCCAGCAGCACCACCGAGAGGCCCTGCTGGCGCAGGAAGAAGGCGGTGGTGGTGCCCATCAGGCCACCACCGAGCACCAGCACATCGGCGTCGTGCGTCCTGGTTGCCGTGCTCGCTGTCGTGCTAGTTTTGGTGCCACTCATGGCTGCACCTCACGTGTATTCATCATCAGTGGCTTGACCGGTGCCTGCGAGCGCAGGCGACCGACTTGTTCGATCGGGATGCCGCAGGACTGCGCCACGATCTCGGCCGCGGCATGGCCGCAGAAGCGGCCCTGGCAGCGGCCCATGCCGACGCGGCTGAAGGCCTTGGCCCGATTGACTTCCTGGCTGTCCAGTTCGGTCACGCAGCGGCGCAGCTCGCCCACCGTCACGGCCTCGCAGCGGCATACCACCGCGGCATCGGGCAGTGCGGCGGCCTGCGCGTGCGGCCACGGGAAGGCGCGCGCCAGCCCCTGGCGGAAGCGGTCCATCTGGTCGAGGGTGCGGCGCAGCGCAGCCGACTCCGCGGCGTATTGCGCGCGGCCCCGCTCATGCCCCAGGTCGGCCAGCGCCGCCAGCGCCGCGAGCCGGCCCGCGGCTTCGGCCCCGTCGGCACCGAGGATGCGCGCGCCGTCGCCGGCCAGGTAGACGCCGCGCGTGCTGCTGCGGCCGTCCGCGTCGATGCGCGGCAGCCACTGGCGGCTCACGGGTTCGAAGGCGAACTCGCAGCGCGCGAGGTCGGCCAGTTGCGTCTCGGCGCGCAGGTGCCAGCCCAGGCCCACGGCGTCGCACGCGAAGCGCTGCTCGCGCCCGCGCGCATCGCGCACGGTCACGGCCTGCACGCCAAGGCCATCATCGCCGTCGATCGCCAGCGGGGTCACGCGCTGCAGCACCGGTACGCCGGCATGCTTGAGGCCGCGGATCAGTCCGAGCCCGCGCAGCGCCAGCCGGGGGCGCGCCAGCAGGCCGGTGATGGCAGCCCACGACTTGGTGGCGGGGGCGGTGTCGAGCACCGCCGCCACGCGCGCGCCGGCCTGCACGTACTGCGAGGCCACCAGGTAGAGCAGCGGCCCGCTGCCGAGGAAGACGACTTGCGTACCGATGGCGCAGGCCTGTGCCTTGAGCGCGATCTGGGAAGCGCCCAGGCTGTAGCAGCCGGCGCGGTGCCAGCCGGGCACCGGCATGAGCCGGTCGGTGGCACCGGAGCACACCAGCAGTGCGTCGAAGGGCAGCGTCTGCGGCTCTTCCTCGCGCACGACGTGCAGCTCGCCCTCGGTCAGGTTCCACGCCAGCGTGTCAGGGCGGTAGTCGATCTGCGCGCGCAGTGCGTCGAAGTCGCGGTGCAGCGCCTGGGCCTTGTCGGCCTCGCTGCCATAGAGCTTGGCGTAGGAGCGTTTGAAGCCTTCCGGCTGGCGGCGGTAGATCTGGCCGCCGTCGCGCCGGCCTTCGTCGACCATGGTCGGGCGCAGCCCGGCCTGGACCAGTGCCTGGGCCGCGCGTACGCCGGCGGGGCCGGTGCCGACCACGACGATGCGGGGCAATGCTGACGGCGTGCTCATGCGGCGGCTCCCGGCGCGTGGCGCGCGAGCGATTCCTGCAGGTCCGGCGTCACGGGCCAGTGGTGCGCGGGCGGTCGGGTCAGCACCTCCATGCCGGCCTCGGCAGGCGTGGAACAGGCACGCAGGCGCTCGCCGGCGGGCGTCCATACCCAGCAGTCCTGGCAGGCGCCCATCAGGCAGAACCCCGCGCGCGGGCCGTCGCCGAATTCGCTGTCGCGAACGCGCCGGCCATTCAGCAGCAGTGCGACCAGAAGGGTGTCACCCGCCAGTGCGGTGGCACTGTGGCCATCGATGCGCAGGGTGATGGCGGGACGGTCGGATTCTGCCAGCCGCATGAATCGCGCAGGCAGTGGGGGAGCGTTGTCGGGCATGGGCGGCGGCTCGGCGTTGGTTTGGAAACAATGGTCTGACCGGACTGACAGAATGGGCTTTGCGGACTTCACAACAGGCTGGCCTGTGCCTCAAGCTTAGGGCGAGTGGCACGTGGCGTGGTGCTGCATTCAGGGGACTGAATGGAGCACGCTGCTGTTATGCGGGCCGTGGCAGCAGAATGTTTGGCAGAAGGCTTCCGGCAGCCTCGCGCGGCAGGCCAAGGCTGTCCAGCCATTGGTCCGGCCCGCTGCCGCAGTGCATGGCGATGTCGTTGTGGTGATCGATCGGACTTATCCTGGACCAAATCGTTCGCGCGGAGCCAGAACGCCCTCGGGTTTATCCGAGGGATGCAAGAATCGTCCGCCTGGGGTGGCAGTTTCGCAATTCGATGCGGTAGCGCGGTCCGTAACGGAGACAAATGCTGAGCCTTCTTGTCTAGCATGGAGGCATGAATCCACTATCGGTGCCGACCCGCGGCGCCCCTCCTTCCGTGCAAATATTCGACCCCCAGACTGTCTCCGTTCCCTCGGGCCATTTCATTGGCGGGCGGCTCGTGCCTGATGCCGGCCGCATCCCCGTGCGGCGCCCCTCCGATAACCAGGTGCATGCCGAGCTGCCGCTGGCTGACGCCGCCGCCGTGGATGCGGCGGTGCAGGACGCGTGGAAGGCCTGGCGTACCAGCGACTGGGCGCGCCGTGCCCCGCGCGAGCGGGCGCGCGTGCTGCGCCGCTGGGCGGACCTGATCGAAGCCGATGCGCAGGGTCTCGCGCCGCTCGAAGCCGTGTGCTCCACGAGGCCGGTGCGCGCCGCCTCGGCCTGGGATGTGCCTTTCACCGCCGAAGGCCTGCGATTCTTCGCGGAATATGCCGACAAGCTCGGTGGGGACGTGGCGGCCACGCAGCACGATCACCTGGGCATGGTAGTGGCCGAGCCGTATGGCGTGGTGGGTGCGATCACCCCGTGGAATTTCCCGCTGGTGATGGTGTCGTGGAAGGTGGGCGCGGCGCTTGCCGCCGGCAACGCGGTGGTGCTCAAGCCTTCCGAGCTGACGCCGTTCTCCGCCGTGCGCCTAGCCCAACTGGCGATCGAGGCGGGCGTGCCGCCGGGCTTGTTCAACGTGGTGCAGGGCGACGGGCGGACCACGGGCGATGCGCTCACGCGCCACCCGCTGATCTCGAAAATGACCTTTACGGGATCGACGCAAACGGGCGCCGCGATCATGGCCAGTTGCGCATTGCACGGCCCCAAGCCAGTCACGCTGGAGCTGGGCGGCAAGAGCCCGCAACTGGTATTCGATGATGCGCCGGACCTCGATCGGCTGGCTGGCATCATTGCCGGCGCCATCACCGGCAATGCAGGCCAGGTATGCGTCGCGGGCTCGCGCCTGATTGTGCAGCGCGGCATCGCCGAGGCGCTGGTCGAGCGCATCGCGGCGCGCTTTGCCGCGCTGCGGCCCGGTGCGACCTGGGATGACGCGGCGACGCTGCCGCCCATCATCTCGGCAGCGCAGGCGGCGCGCATCCTCGACATCGTCGAGCGCGCGTGCGGCCCGGGCGCGCAGGTGCGCAGCGGCGGCGGGCTGTTCGACGGCGGGCCGGGCGGCGCATACTTCCAGCCCACGCTGATCGAGGGCGTGCGCGCGGACAATCCTGCCGTGCAGGAGGAAATCTTCGGTCCGGTGCTCACGGTGCAAACCTTCGACGACGAAGAAGAGGGCCTGGCGCTGGCCTCGCACGAGCGTTACGGCCTGGCCGCCGGCGTACACACGGCCGATATCGGAAGAGCGCTGCGCGCCATGCGCGGCATCGCCGCCGGCACGGTGTGGATCAACCGCTACGGGCGCAGTTCGGATTTCGTGATTCCCACCGGCGGCTACCACCAGTCGGGTATCGGCAAGGATCTGGGGCGCCAGGCCGTAGAGGCGAATTTGCGCTTCAAAAGCGTGCTGATCGATTTTGCTGCGGCGCGTTAGCGGTGCGTCATCACTCGCCTGCGCACTCCCGCGGTGCCGACCGCATGACATGCCGCGGGACCAATGACAAACCGCAGTTTCGCCGCGTGCCACGGCCTCATTTCCATATAAACGCTGTGCGGCCGCGTGCTTTAATCCCTTCGCAATAATTCTGTCGCCTGCGCCGGACAATGCGCGGCTCCACCCCGGTCGCCGACCGGAAAACCCTGAGGATCAGAGACCATGACCTTCCGTCCCAAGTACGTGACCTTCGACTGCTATGGCACGCTTACGCGTTTCCGCATGGGCGAAATGACGCGCGAACTGTTCGCCGATCGCATCCCTGCCGAGCAGATGGAGCAGTTCATCGCCGACTTCAGCGCCTACCGTTTCGACGAGGTACTGGGCGACTGGCAGCCCTACGAAGTGGTGCTGAAGAACGCCGTGCGCCGCCTGTGCAAGAAGTGGAAGATCCAGTACTTCGACACCGATGGCCAGCAATACTATGACGCCGTGCCGACGTGGGGCCCGCATGAGGATGTGCCCGCCGGCCTGGCCAGGGTGGCCAAGGAGATTCCGCTGGTGATCCTGTCGAACGCCTCCGACGCCCAGATCCAGAAGAATGTGGCCATGCTCGGCGCGCCGTTCCACCGCGTCTACACCGCGCAGCAGGCCCAAGCCTACAAGCCGCGCCTGAAGGCCTTCGAGTACATGCTCGACTCGCTGGGCTGCAACCCGGAGGATGTGCTGCACGTGTCGTCGAGCCTGCGCTACGACCTGATGTCGGCTGACGACATCGGCATCGTCAACAAGGTTTTCGTGAACCGTGGTCACGGCCCGGGCAACGCGGCGTACCGCTACACCGAGATCCAGGATATCGGTGACCTGCCCGGCGTCGTCGGTCTTTGAACTGACATTCCACAATTCCGTCCCCACCATGAAGCTTGATTCCTACTGGAACGATTCGGTGCCAACACTGGCACTGGACGCGCATGAACTGCCGCCGCAGGTCGATGTGGCCATCGTCGGCGGAGGCTTCACCGGGCTTTCGGCGGCACTGGCGCTGGCCCGACGTGGGGCAAGCGTGGTGGTGCTCGAGGCTGGGGCCACCGTGGCACCCGAGGCCTCGGGGCGCAATGGCGGCCATGTGAACAACGGGCTGGCGGTGGACTACGCGGAGCTGGCTGCCAGGGTGGGCGTGGAACGCGCCCGCGGCTGGTACCACGCTTATGACGACGCGGTCGATACCGTGGAGCGCATCGTGCGCGACGAGGGCATTGCCTGCGACTTCCAGCGCAACGGCAAGCTCAAGCTCGCCACCAAGGCTCACCAGATGGAAGCGCTGCGGCGCAGCGCCGAGCGCCTGGTCGCCGACGGCGTGGACACCGACGTGGAGATTCTCGACGCGGCAGGCGTGCGTGCCGAGGTGCAGAGCGAGCGTTTTCACGGCGGCCTGCTGTACAAGCGCAGCGGCCAGATGCATATGGGCCGCTTCGCGCAGGGCCTGGCCGTGGCCGCACAGCGGCACGGCGCACAGATCCACACTGGCACCTGCGTGCGCCGCATCGAGCGCGTGCAGGGCCAGGTGCACCGCCTGCACACCGCGCGCGGCACGGTGCTGGCCCGGCAGGTGCTGCTCGCCACCGGGGCGTCGTGCCACGGCGGCTACGGCAGCTTCGGCTGGCTGCGCCGGCGCATCGTGCCGATCGGCAGCTTCATCGTGACCACGGAGCCGCTGGGCGCCGAACGGGCCAGGGCGCTGCTGGCCAAACGCCGCACCTATGTCACGGTGGCGAACATTCACCATTACTTCCGCCTCACGCCCGACCACCGGCTGGTATTCGGCGGCAGGGCGCGCTTTGCCGTCTCCAGTCCGCAGCAGGATGCTGCCAGCGGGGAGATCCTGCGCGCCGGCCTGGCCGAGATCTTCCCGCAGCTCGGCCACGTCAGGCTCGACTATTGCTGGGGCGGACTGGTCGACATGACGCAGGACCGCCTGCCGCATGCCGGCGAGCGCGACGGCCTGTTCTACTCCATGGGCTACAGCGGCCACGGCACGCAGATGTCGGTGCACATGGGCGAGCGCATGGCTGCGGTGATGGCCGGCGACGCGGCTGCCAATCCATGGCGCGAGCGCGACTGGCCCGCCATTCCCGGGCATTTCGGCCCGCCGTGGTTCCTGCCGGCCGTGGGCTTGTACTACCAGCTCAAGGACCGGCTTGCCTGAGCTTTGCGCACCTGCTGAGCTTTCGCCGCGATCCCGCTGTTTCCCCTCTCAGAATAATCAGGAGCACAACCAACCATGAACGATAGCGGTAACGAGTTTGAGAACCTTGTCGGCCCCGGCGAGAGCCTTCGTGTAATGGATCTGCTCAAGCGCGGCGCGACGCGGCGTGACGTGCTGGCGATGCTGCTGGCAGGCGGCATGCAGGCCACGCTGGCCGGCGGCCTTGCCGGCGTAGCCGCCACGGCCCATGCAGAAACGCCGAAGCGCGGCGGCCGTATCCGCGTGGCCGTCGCCACTGGAGCCGCCTCCGATACGCTCGATCCGGCCAAGCAGTCGAACCAGAACGACTACGTGCGCTGCAACATGGTCTACAACGGGCTGACCTCGCTCGATAGGAGCCTGACGCCGCGGGCTGCCCTGGCCGAGTCGTTCAACACCACCGATGCCAAGACCTGGGTCTTCACGCTGCGCAAGGGCGTGACCTTCCACGACGGCAAGGCGTTGTCCCCGGCCGATGTGGTGTATTCGATCATGCGCCACAAGGACCCCGCCACCGCTTCCAAGGCCAAGGTGCTGGCCGAGCAGATCGAGAGCGTGAAAGCCACCGGCCCGAACGAGGTCACGGTGGTGCTCACCAGCCCCAATGCCGACCTGCCGGTGATCCTTGGGACTTTCCATTTCCACATCGTCAAGGACGGCACCACCGACTTCAGTGCCGGCATCGGTACCGGACCCTACAAGATCAAGGAATTCAGGCCCGGCGTGCGCACGCTCGTGGTGCGCAACGGCGCCTACTGGAAGCCCGGCAAGCCCTATCTCGACGAAATCGAGTTCGTCGGCATCGCCGATGACAGTGCGCGTGTCAACGCGCTGCTGTCGGGCGGGATGGACCTGGTGGCCATGGTCAACCCGCGCGCCGTGGCACATGTCAAGAGTACCCCTGGCTACGCTGTGCTCGTCACGCAATCGGGGCAGTACTCAGACCTGATCATGCGCAAGGACGTGGGGCCTGGCATGAGCGCGGACTTCCTGATGGGGATGAAGTACCTGCAGGACCGCGAGCAGATGAAGAAGGCTATCGCGCTCGACTATGCGGTGGTCGGCAACGACCAGCCGATCGACCCGACTAACCGGTTCTTCTTCAAGGACTTGCCGCTGCGACCCTTCGACCCGGAGAAGGCGAAGTTTCATTTCCGCAAAGCCGGCGTGACGGGCAAGGTGCCTGTGGTGACCTCGCCGGCCGCCTTGTATTCGGTGGAGATCGCGATGGTGATGCAGCAGACGGCGCAGCGTGTCGGCCTGGATCTCGACATCAAGCGTATGCCTGCCGACGGCTACTGGTCGAACCACTGGCTCAACAGCCCCGTGGGCTTCGGCAACGTCAACCCGCGCCCCAGCGCCGATACCATCCTCACGCAGTTCTTCAAGTCGGATGCGCCCTGGAACGAATCGCGCTGGAAGAATCCCAAGTTCGACCAGCTGCTGGTGGCGGCGCGGGGCGAAACCGATACCGCCAAACGCAAGCAGTTGTATGCCGACATGCAGACCATGATCCATGCGGACGCGGGCATCGGCATTCCGCTGTTCCTGGCCAGCATCGACGCACATTCGTCGAAGCTCAAGGGCTTGTCGCCGATCCCGCTGGGTGGGCTGATGGGCTATTCTTTTGCTGAGAACGTCTGGCTGGATGCCTGATCTGGAAGGTGGCGGGAGTGCGGTAAGCCTTGGGTGCAGCGTGCTCTCGCAAATCCGGGGCGACGGCGCGACCTTCTGGCGTGGATAGCCAAATGCGCCCGCCATCCCACCACAACCCGTATTGAGAACGCTTGCGACGAGCTGGCGTTCCGCCGCCGTGCCGCCAAGGCGCGGTCCTCTCAAGCGACCGGCGCAAGCCGGTTGCTTTGCATTTGAAGCCTCGGGCGCCGCTGTTCTTGCGCGAGCGGGGCAAGCCGCTGGCTGAAGGCAAGGGCGAGGTCGCGACTATTCGAATGGTTTGCCGAAGAAGCCCCGCGCGCCGATGACGGCGTGACCACCGCGACTGTTCCCGGCCGGCGCCTGCTGGCACCGCGCCGACCGGTTGGCGTCATCGCTGCGATCACGCCACGCCGTGAGAACGGGGTCAGGCGGTGACGCCGGCGGGCACTGCGCCTTCGCTATGCAGATCGACTTCGTCGATCCAGCCGCGGCGCAGCTCGGGCACCGAGCGCGCCAGCAGCGCGTAGTAGGGGTGGTGCGGACCGCGGTCGTAGTCCTGGTGCGCGACCTGGGTCAGCTTGCGGCCATGCTGCATCACCACGATCTCGTCGCAGATCGAGCGCACGGTGTGCAGGTCGTGGCTGATGAAGAGATACGAGACGCCCAGCTCCTTGCGCAGCTCGGCCATCAGGTCAAGGATGGCAGCGCCGACCACGGTGTCCAGCGCCGAGGTGATCTCGTCGCACAGGATCAGCTCCGGATCGGCCGCGAGCGCCCGGGCCAGGTTCACGCGCTGCTTCTGCCCGCCGGACAGTCCACCAGGCGTGCGCTGCGCCACGCCGGCCGGCAGCCGCACCAGATCGAGCAACTGGCGAATCCGCGCCCGTTGCGCTTCGCCGCGCAGGCCATGGAAGAACTGCAGCGGCCGCGCCAGGATCTCCTCGATGGTGCGCGCGGGATTGAGCGCGGTATCGGCCATCTGGAACACGATCTGGATGCGCCGCAATTCATCGCGGCTGCGTTCGGCCACCGTCGGCTTCAGGGGGCGGCCGTTGAAGGCGATGCTGCCGCAGCACGGCGCCACCAGGCCGGCGATGGCCCGCGCCAGCGTGGTCTTGCCCGAACCCGACTCGCCGATGACGCCGATCGCCTGGCCCCGGTACAGCTTCAGGCCCACGCCCTCAAGGATCTTCGAGGCCGGCTGTCCGTGCGCATCGACCGCACCGTAGCCGGCGGAAAGATCGCGGACCTCGAGCAGCAGGGGGCTCTTGTCCGGGTCCACCGGCGCGCCGGGACGCTCGGTCGGGCGCGCCGCGGCCAGCAGGCAGCGCGTGTAGTCGTCGGCGGGCTGGTACAGGATCTGGTCGGTCTCGCCCAGCTCGCGCATCTTGCCATCGCGCAGCACCAGGATGTGGTCCGCCACCTGGGCCACCACGGCCAGGTCGTGGCTGACATAGACCGCGGTAGTGCGGCGTTCCTGCACCGCGCGGCGGAACACGCGCAGCACTTCGACCTGCGTGGTGACGTCCAGGGCCGTGGTCGGCTCGTCCAGGATCACCAGGTCGGGATCGGTGATCAGGGCCATTGCCGCCATCAGGCGCTGCAACTGTCCGCCAGAGACCTGGTGGGGGTAGCGTTCGCCGATGGAATCAGGGTCGGGTAGCGCCAGTTCGCGGAACAGCGCGACCGCCTTCTTCTCGGCAGCCTTGCGATCCATGAGCCGATGGATCAGCGCCGGTTCGACCACCTGGTCCATGATGGTGCGCGACGGGTTGAACGAGGCCGCCGCGCTCTGCGCGATATAGGTGATCTCGCGCCCGCGCAGCCGGCGCTGTTCGCCCGGCGACAGGTGCAGCACGTCGGTGGTGCCGACCCGGATGCTGCCGGAGATCTCGCAACCGTGGCGCGCGAAGCCCATCAGCGCCAGCGCGGTGGTGGTCTTGCCCGAGCCGGACTCGCCGATCAGTGCCAGCACCTTGCCGGGCTCGATCTCGAAGTCCACACCATCTACCAACGTCGCCTGGCCTGCGGTGATGCGCAGATTGCTGACCTTTACGGACGTGCCCATTATTTGACTCCGTTGCGTGCCGAGCGACCCGGCAGGTTGTCGATGACAAGGTTGACGGCGAGCGTCAGGCTGGCGATGGCCAGCGCCGGCGCCACCACGGCCATGCTGCCTTCAGACAGCGCGCCGATGTTCTCGCGCACCAGCGAACCCCAGTCGGCATCGGGCGGCTGGATGCCCAGGCCCAGGAAGCTGAGGCTCGCGAGCAGCAGCACGACGTAGACGAAGCGCAGCCCCAGGTCGGCCAGCATGGGCCCGAGGATGTTGGGCAGGATCTCCTGCCGCATGATGTAGGCGGTGCCTTCGCCGCGGGTGCGGGCAACCGTCACGTAGTCCATCGCGTTGATGTTGACCGCCAGCGAGCGCGCGATCCGATACGCGCCCGGGATGTAGATGATCGCCGCCGTGAGCGCGAGCATCCACACCGACGAGCCGAAGGCCGCGACCATGATCAGTGCGAACATCTTGCTGGGGATCGCCGTGAGCGTATCGAGGCCTCGGCTGAGGCCGGCATCGATCCAGCGCCCGCTGACGGTGGCGAGCAATGCCAGCGTGATGCCGATGCCGCTGGCGCACAGGGTCGAGACCAGTGCCACGCAGACGGTGTAGCGCGCGCCCAGGATCACGCGCGTCAGCATGTCGCGCCCGAGGTAGTCGGTACCGAGCCAGTGCTGGACACTGATCGGGCCGAAGACCTGGATCTCGCCCGTGGGCGTGCCGTCATGGCTGATCAGGATCGGGCCAACAATGGCGGCGACCAGCCAGCCGATGAGGATCAGGCAGCCGATCCAGCCGGTGATGCCCAGTTTGGGCAGGCGCGGGCGGCGGCCGCCCTGGTCGGGGGCACTCACGGCGGGGGTGGCGTGCGTGTTGGAGGTAGGGGACATGAGTTGCAGCTCCTGCATGGCGTTCAAGGCTTCAGCGGTGACGCAGACGCGGATTGGCGACGATGCCGCACACATCGGCAAGCGTGACGAGGATCAGGTACGCACAACAGAAAATCATGGCGCACACCTGGACCACGGGCATGTCGCGCTGGGCGACGCTGTCCACCATCAGCTTGGCGATCCCCGGGTAGTTGAAGATGGTCTCGATGATGATGACGCCGCCAAGCAGGTAAGACAGGCTCAGCGCCACGGCATTGGCGATCGGGCCGATGGCGTTGGGCAGGGCGTGGAACAGCACCATGCGGGTCGAGGATGCGCCCTTGAGCCGCACCATCTCGATGTAGGGCGCCTTGAGCTGGTCGATCACCGCCGCGCGGGTCATGCGCAGCATCTGCGCGACGATCACGCAGCACAGGCTCAGCACCGGCATGGCCAGCGAACGCACGATCTTGTCCCACGAATCGTCGGTGCCGATATAGGCGAGCGCCGGCAGCCAGCGCAGGTGGACCGCGAACAGCAACACCGCCAGCGTGGCGACCAGGAACTCCGGCACCGAGACCACCGCCACCGCGCCCAGGCTGACGCTGCGGTCAAACCATGTGCCGCGGTAGACCGCCGCCAGGATGCCGAGGCCGAGCGCCACCGGCACCGAGATCAGCGCGGTCAGGCCGGCCAGCAGCAGCGAATGGCGCAGGCGGCTGCCGATGGCCTCCGACACCGGCATACGCGTGACCAGCGACTCGCCGGCATTGCCGGTCACCATGCCGCCCAGCCATTGCGCGTAGCGCACCGGCGCGGGGACATCGAGGCCCATCTGGGTACGCAGCGCGGCCAGGGCTTCGGGTGTGGCGTCCTGCCCGAGCTGTTCCTGCGCGGCATCGCCGGGCAATACCGCGGTGATGGCGAAGACGATGGCCGAGACGGCCAGCAATGAGATCAGCGCCAGGCCGATGCGCCGCGCCAGCAGACGCAAGATGAAGGGGTTCACGTTTGTCTCCTTTCTTAGTGGATAAATCAGGCCGCGAGTCGCACGTGATCGACTGACGAATCACCCATCAGACGCCCGGAGGGATCTGGCAAAAGCCCTGGATCCGCTTCCGCTGCGGGGGGGGACGCCTCGCGCTGCAAGATTCCGAAATCCGGTGGTGCAGGGCGCTCATGATCCGGGTTGATTCGTCTGGGCCGATAAAGCTCTCGAACGGCTTCTTCTCTGACATGGCAATGACTCCTGGGACGGGGGCCAGGGTCTTTGTGGGATGCGACATTGAAGCATGTGCGCCCAAGCGCTTGGTGGGGTATTCCGGGCCATGATAGTAATAGCTGCGGTTTCATATGTCCCGTTTGGCATTGCATGCCGTGCGCTCAGCGCGCGTGCATGTGCACCGCAATATTCGTCGGGATTTACCCTAGGAGTGCGTCATCTTGGTGCGTGCGCGGATGCAGTAATTTTTTCCTATCAGATGCTGGCGTGTTCATCGCATCATGATTCCCCTTTTTCGCCCGGCGCTGCTACGACTGCGATGACATACGCCACGACCCCGCACGAGGTAGACGATACGGCAGCCCTGGCCGACGCGGACAATCTGCGCCGCGGCGAGCGCGGTGAGCCGCTCAGCGGTCTTGTCGACCGTGCGAAAGGATACTGAAAAGATTGTGCGGCTCTATTCTGCTTCCGGGCAATGAGCAACAAAACTACCGCTGTGATTGCCGACGATCATCCCGTGGTGCTCGCCGGACTGGCGCCGTACATGGCGCGTCAAGGCATTGACGTCATAGCCATCGCGGATAGCGTCAATGGGCTTCTCTCGGAACTCAAGAAGCATGCACTGCTACTGCCGGATATCGTGATCACCGGCTATGACTATGGCGGAGAGATCGACGGGTTGCGCTTGATCGAACGGCTACACCGGATGTACCCGAAGGTGAAGATCGTGGTCTTCTCGGGGCAGCGTCCACACGGTCTGGTTCGTCAATTGCTGGCGAAAGGTGCCGACGCGTTTGTCGCAAAATCGATGGCCCTGCAGTTCGTGGGCGATGCATGCCAAACCGTCCTCTCAGGTGCCAAGTACATAGACCCGGACACTGAGGGGTTGTTGATTGCTCCGACCCGCCATTGCGAAGACCAGTGCGACGATCGTCTTAGCCCACGCGAACGCGAGGTCCTTCGCCTTCTGGCGCAAGGCTATCCGCTGCAGGAGATTGCAAGGAAATTCCAGCGCAGCGTCAAGACGATCAGCGTCCAGAAGTGCTCGGCCATGAGCAAGCTCGGGCTGCGAAATGAAATAGAACTGGCGTTGTATCTGGTCAGGCACAGGCATGCGGTGATCCCGTCCTGACTACAAGCGCTGCGGTGAATAACCGTTGCAAAAAGAAGGGCTGCCCAAGGGCAGCCCCGCACGGGCTCTACCGCAAAGCCATGGAAAGTGTCGATATATGCTGATGACATACACGCGACAGCAGAGCTCCCGCACATCCTAGGCTGATAATTCTGGAAAGAAAATAGGCGCAGGCCTAAAAATAGCTTTAGATGTAATACCAACATTATGGCTCGAATACGGATTGTTAAGTCTTGAAGATTCAATGCAGAATCTGCTTCGCCCGAATTCGAACCGATGCGAATGGGCTACTTACCATTCTTCGAGGAAATCATTCCATGAAATTCAAACTGTCAGCCATTGCGGCTGCCTTGCTGGTGGTCCCCAGCGCGTATGCGCAATCGAACGTCACGTTGTACGGTGTTGCTGATGTGGGTATTGAATACCTGAACAAGGCTGTTGCTTCGACGGGTACCGTACCCGCCGGCGCCCAGGGCAACAATCTCTGGGCCCTGCAATCGGGCAACCAGTCCGGATCGCGCTGGGGATTGCGCGGCGTAGAAGACCTGGGCGGTGGCATGAAGGGCATCTTCCTGCTGGAAAGCGGCTTCAACCTCGATACCGGCGCCTCGGGGCAGGGTGGTCGTCTCTTTGGTCGCGGCGCCTACGCCGGTCTGCAGAACCAGTGGGGCCAGCTGACCCTGGGCCGGCACACGACCCCGTTCTATGACTTTGGCGTTACCTACGACCCGATGTCGATCGCAAGCCGCTATTCCATCGGTGCACAAGACCCGTTCATGGGCGGGGCGCGTGCCGACAACTCCGCCAAGTATATGGGGACGTTCGGCGGCCTGAGCGTCACTGCGCTGTATAGCTTCAACAGCAGCAACCAGGAGATCGCCGGCAATTTCACCAACGGGCGTGAGTACTCGTTCGCTGTGAACTATGCCGCAGGCGGATTCGCCGTTGGCGCCATTTACGACCAATCGAACCGGTCGGCAGCCACGGCTCTTTCGACCAATAGTCTGATCAGGCGGGCCGCAGTCGCCGGGACATACACTTTCGGTCCTGCCAAGCTCTACGGCGGTTACCGATATGCCCACGCGTTCAACGGTGCCACCCTGCCTGGCGTTGCGCTGACCAACACAGTGTCGAACCTGGGTTGGGTCGGCGTTGGCTACCAGGTATCTCCGGCGCTGTCGGTCAGTGGCTCTGCGTACTACCAGAACCTGCGTCAGTCGAACGCCGGCAACCCGTGGCAGTTCGTTGTGCTGGTTGACTATGCACTGTCGAAGCGCACGGATCTTTACACCACGGTTTCGTACGCACTGAACCGCGGCAAGTCGAACCTGGGGGTGAACGGGTTCAATGACCAGCTGGGTGCGAGCAGCGAAGCCGTGCAGCCCGGTGCAAACCAGTTCGGCGCTGTCGTTGGCATCCGCCACAAGTTCTGAGCTTAAGTCCGTTAGTGCAGACCCGGAGGCAGCTCCGGGTTTTTGATACAGCTCCGCTCTGTTTCAGGATTGCCAGGCATGGAGCGCCGTCCGCCCCGGGACGGCTTCGCGTTGGCCGCCGGCCTCAGCACCATGTCAGCCACAGCGGCGCAGCGTCAGGCCTCCAACTGCGGGCGAGAAAACACCGGAAATTGCAAGTTCAAAGCGTATTCGGCAGCTTCTGCCAGCGGTGCGATGCGATACTTTACCCGATCGCGAGCCTGCTCTCGCTGTTCATGGCGAGGAAATACAAAGTACGTACCTGCCGACAGCCATCATTGTCGTGGGCTATGCCGATCCCCTCGTCGCCATGATGCCCTTCAGACATCGCCACTGGTGATACCAGCCCCCTGGGTCATCGGTTGAAAATTTTCTAAACGCTCAGAGAAGTAGCCATGTCCGACATCGCCCGCATGAAACGGGAACCCGAGCTTTTCAATCCGTCCGCGCTGTTTGTCAACAACGCGAACATTTCCGGCATGGAAGGCTACCGGGCGATATGCGCCGCAGCCGAAGACGATTACGAAGGCTTCTGGGCCCGGCATGCGCGCGACCTCATCAGCTGGCATAAGCCGTTCACCAGGACTCTGAACGAGGAGCAAGCTCCGTTCTACCGCTGGTTCGAGGATGGTGAGCTTAACGTTTCTTACAACTGCCTGGACCGGAATCTGGCGAACGGCAATGCCGAGAAGACAGCGATCATCTTTGAGGCCGACGACGGCCATGTCACGCGGATCACGTATACGCAGCTTCACGCAAGGGTCTGTCAGTTTGCCAACGGCTTGCGGGCGCTTGGCATCGGGAAGGGTGATCGCGTGGTCATCTACATGCCGATGTCCATCGAAGGTATCGCCGCCATGCAGGCTTGCGCGCGCATCGGTGCGGTGCATTCCGTGGTCTTCGCCGGCTTCTCGGCCAGGTCCCTGCGCGAACGGATTATGAATGCCGGCGCGGTGGCAGTGATCACGGCCGACGAGCAGGTGCGTGGCGGCAAGCATCTGCCGCTGAAATCCATCGTCGACGAAGCCCTGGACCTGGGCGGTTGCGACACTGTCAACAACGTAATTGTTTACAAGCGCACCGGCGCCAGCATCGATCTCGTCCCCGGACGTGACCTCTCGCTGGATGCGCTGATCGTCGATCAGCCCACCACCTGCGCGCCGGAATGGGTCGGAGCCGAGCATCCGCTGTTCATCCTCTACACGTCAGGTTCTACCGGCAAGCCCAAAGGGGTGCAGCACGCATGCGGTGGCTATCTGCTGTGGGCGATGCTGACGATGAAGTGGACCTTCGACATCAAGTCCTCCGACGTATTCTGGTGCACGGCCGACATCGGCTGGATCACCGGCCACACCTATGTCGCCTACGGCCCGCTTGCGGTGGGCGCGACCCAGGTCGTGTGCGAAGGTGTGCCGACCTACCCCAATGCCGGTCGCTTCTGGGACATGGTCCGCAAGCATCGAACCACGATCTTCTATACCGCCCCGACGGCGATCCGCGCGCTGATCAAGGCTTGCGACAAGGACCCGGACCTGCATCCGAAGCACTACGATCTGTCCAGCCTGCGTCTGCTCGGCTCGGTGGGCGAGCCGATCAATCCGGAAGCCTGGATGTGGTACTACAACAACGTTGGCAACGGGAAATGCCCGATCGTCGATACCTTCTGGCAAACCGAAACCGGTGGGCACATGATCAGCCCGATGCCTGGCGCGACGCCGTTGCTGCCGGGCTCCTGCACGCTGCCGTTGCCGGGGATCATGGCCGCGGTGGTGGATGAAGCCGGCAACGAAAAGCCGAACGGACAAGGCGGAATCCTGGTCATCAAGCGCCCGTGGCCGTCCATGATTCGCACGGTCTGGGGCGATCCGGAGCGGTTCAAGACAAACTATTTCCCGCAGGAACTGGGCGGCAAGCTTTACCTGGCAGGCGACGGCGCGGTGCGCAATGAGAAGACCGGCTACTTCAGCATTACCGGTCGCATCGACGACGTGCTCAACGTCTCCGGTCACCGTATGGGCACCATGGAAATCGAATCGGTGCTCGTCGCCAACCCGCACGTCGCAGAGGCCGCCGTCGTGGGCAAGCCGGACGAGACCACCGGCGAGGCCATCTGCGCCTATGTCGTGCTGAAGGGCGCCCGCCCTCAGGGCGAGGAAGCGCAGCGGATCGCCAGGGAACTGCGCGACTGGGTCGCCAGGGAGATCAGCCCCATTGCCAAGCCAAAGGAAATCCGCTTTGCCGACAACCTGCCCAAGACGCGGTCTGGCAAGGTGATGCGCCGGCTGCTGCGCGTCATCGCAAAGGGCGACCAGATTACGCAAGACCTGTCGACCCTTGAAGATCCTGGCATCCTGGAGCAACTCAGGCACGCGCAGTAATTTCGCAATCTGACCGGCGCTTCGTACACCGGGCGAGGCTGGCCGGTCCATGCACGTTGGTCAAGCGACCATGCGAGGAGACTCAGGAACTGATGACGAGCGTTGTCAAGCCCATGCGTATGCTCGAAACGATCAAGGACGGGCACTGGAACCATCATCTGAAGGCAAATGAAGTGCTGAAGGCAGGGAACATCAAGCTGGACACGGAGGGCTGCAATGTCGCCTAAGCGACGATGGACGGCAATGCAGGAGCGTTACCCTTCGCTGGGTGTATTCGGGTACATCGACACGATGCTCAATTCGTCCATGCATCCCAGGACGCAGCATCGCGTTCTGGACTGCGTTGAGGAACAGCGCGTATGGGAGTGGCCGGGATCGCCGGGCATCGGTATCACCCGTTTCGGACGCTTCGAACATTCCTGCTGTGTGACGTTCGCACGTAGCGGCCAGCACGCCATGTACTACGTGTGCCAGAACGGACGCTATCGCATGGAAGAAGCGCCGACATTCGTATCAGAGTTCCATGCAGGCGATGAGTAAGCGCCTGCATCGTCGGTGCATGCTGTCGGCAAGCCGGACAGCGCCCAGATCAACGCAGAAAACCGTGCACGCGGCGCCCAAGTCGGCGCCGGAGCACTGCATGCTCAGCCATGTCTGATGACCCGCCTGAGTGCATCCACGAAGAGATCGAGATCGCTTTTCAGCATATAGATATGCGGCGATACGCGAAGTCCGGCGACATGCCTGGCCTGGCGGAACTTGACGTGCACGCGGTGGGTCTGCCTGAGCTCCTGCTCGATCTTCCTGGCATCCAGGCGATCCATGGAGAACAAGCTTACCGCGCCAAGGTCGTCTGTATCGATCGGCGTGTATAGCCGGAAGCCGGGGAGGTCGCGGACCTGGTCCAACCAATAGCGCGTCAGCTCGCGCAGTCGCGCGTGGATGTTCCCGGTGCCGATTTCCCGGTGGAAGTGAATCGCCGGCGCAATGCCCGCCTGTACTGCGGAGTTATAGGTGCCGAGATTCCAGTGGTCGAACTTGTCGATGCGCAGCGGCGGAGGATCGAACGGAGCCAGCAACGGCCAGGTGCTGTCGATCCGGCTTTCCCTGACGATCAACATGCCGTTCCCGACCGGTGCGCCAAGCCATTTATGCAGGCTTGTCACAAAATAATCGCAATCGAGGTCGCGGAAGCTGACCGGCATCTGTGCGAAGGTCTGGGCGCCGTCGACGATCGTGATGATCCCTTTGGATCGGGCCAGCTCGCAGATCCGCTTCACCGGCAAGACGCGGCCATTCCAGTGGCACATGTGGGTGATCTGTATCACTCGCGTCTTCGGCGTGATGCCCGCTTCGTATGCCTTGAAGATATCCTCGTCGCTTGCCGTCAGGTCGAAGTCGACACACGCAACCTCGATGCCCTCCCTTTGCTGGCGCTGCTGCCACGCCGCGCACGCGCTCGGATAGTCCCACGCGGAAATCAGGACCTGGTCATTGGCAGTGAGCGGTATGCCGAAAATGGCCGTGCTCAGACCCTCCGAAGTATTACGGTTCAACGCGATTTCTTCCGGGCTGCAGTCGGCCAGTTGTGCGAGCTGCTGCTTGATGGCAGGGAGCGCGGCGTCGAGCTTGCTCCACATGTTGACATCCGGGTTATGGTTGATGAGGCGATAGGCATCAATCATTGCCTGTTCGACCACAAGCGGTGGGGGACTGACCGCGGCATTGTTGAGGTTCAGCAACGGCTGTTGCCTGGGATACGCGTCGCGAATGCGTTCCCAGAATGCTTCATCGGTGGCATGACTACTCGACATTGGGTATTCCCCTGCCTTTTCCGGATTCATAAGATTGCGCGTGTTTCGACGGGGCTCAGCAGAGCGCCTGATTTACGATTGCGAACTGCTTGAGCGTGCTATCCGCCGGCGGTACGCCATTACGTGCCATCGCCACGACGGTATCCACCTGTACCAGTCCCGCCTGCGCGAGCCAGTCCTGCAGGCCGCTCGTTCCCGTGACATCCACGCGCACGAAAGACCCGGTGTAGGCGGCAGACCAGCAGGCAATCAAGGCTTTCGCGCGTTCACTATCGGAGGCGACCACCGGCCCGATCGCATAGCCCCGCCCGAAGCGGCGCATGGCCGAGAATCCGACCGCTTCGCCATTGCGCTCCAGCACCACGGTCTCGGCCGTGGAGAGCAATGCCTTCAGCACTTCGCCCCGCGACATGCCGGTAGCGCGATTTCCCAGTTCGATGATCGTCTCGATATCGCCGGGCTCGAACGGACGCAGCGTTTCCCCTTCGGCAAGCGCAACCGGGTCGACGGCATTCATCGTGCCCTGATGCTGGTTGATGGTGCCGGTCGCGACGAAGCCGAGGCGTTCATACAGCGGCTGTCCGGCGGGGGTTGCATTAAGCAGCGTGCAGCGGTTGCCAAGCGCTTCCAGCACCAGGCGCATCAACTCACTGCCGATGCGCTTGCCTTGATGTGCCGGCGACACAATGATCATCCCAAGCGATGCTCGCTGTCCCTGCTTCCAGCAAAGCCCCGTGCCGATCACCACGCCAGCTTCCTCGGCGACGAAGCCGGTTCCAAGGCGAAGAACAAATTTCCAGTCTTCGGCACGATGCGGCCAGCGCAAGGCTTGCGACAGCTCATGTGCCGCGGGCACGTCCTCTTCGCTCATCGCGCGGTAGGAAACTGGAGCATGGATAGCGTGGCTTGGCATGGTGTATTCCTTTTGAGTAAGCCGAATCAGCAACACGTCTGGCAGGACTACGAACTGAAGCAATCTTGCCACAGTGTTCCCGCCTCTTTACGGCGCAAATGCGATTCCACATGATCGTCTGACTGCCGCTTCATCACGCAGAGCTTATGCCGTTGGGCCAGCGCCAGACCGCACAAATTGCTACGCCCGCGCTCCTGCAATGGGCTTGCGGGATGCAGCCCGCTTTCCCACGGCAGGGGATTGACCGACGCCCATCAATAGCGACTTTTTCGGGATGCAGCAAATTATGCTGAACGGCACGTTAAATGCCGCTGTTTCTATGCGTGGACACTGTCCAAACGGGATACTCCAGAAGCTCGATGGTGCTGTAATTCTGTCCGGGGCGTAGGCGACGTCATGGCGGAGCTGATTCATGTCGGGACACACCTACACCGATCAAACTTTTTCCCTGTTGAAGGTTTGCGCGGCTCATGGCTCACGCAGCGTAATCCTCATTGAATCGCGAGAACAAGTCATGTCGAGTTTGCAGCAGGGTGCCACCGTGCACGCCACGCCGGCTACCTTTGTCAATTTGCGCACGTTTGCGCAAGACCATTCCCTCGGTATTCCCTTCACCGACGCTTCCGAGGAAAACGACTTCCTTTTCCGCCGTCGCATGCTGGACTTGCCGCCGGGACCGGTAACGGTGGGCGCTATCACACTGGACAGCGGGCGCGGATCGGTAAAGGCACAGCCGGCAGATGAGTTCATCATCGTCTGCGACGGAAAGCTGACGCTGATCCAGCCGGATCGTACGGTCGTGCTGGGTCCGGGCAACAGCGCTGTGTTGTTACATGACGCAGAGTTCGCCTGGTCTGCTGAGTGCCCGGTGTCGATCATCTTCATGCGCTACAACTACAGCCGCCCTGGTGCGCGCGCGCTGCTGCCGATCGCAGAAGAGCCGGCACTGGAACCGTCCGGCGCGCCTTCGGCCGCGTTGCTGCTCACCCCGACTCCAGCTTGTCGCAACTACACAGACTATCGCTCTCAGGACGGGCAGTTCGTCTGCGGCACCTGGGATTCGACTCCCTACCGTCGTCGGGCGATGTTCTATCCCCACTACGAACTGATGTATCTGTTGGAGGGCAGCGTGACGTTTGAAGATGAAACCGGCCGTAGCGGGACATTTTCGCGCGGCGATATCTTCCTGGTCGAACAGAATGCGCAGTGCAGCTGGGATAGCCGTGAGCAGGTGACCAAGGTTTATGGAATTTTCCGGCCGGCCTGATTAGTATTGCGCGCCGTTGACGTTCACTGGTGGTCTCCGCTTCACTGTGAAGCCTTGCCCACAGGCAGTCATGCCTGTGGGCTTTTTACTTGATGGTGCCTTCGATGCGCTGCGCAATGAACTGCGCCGCAAGCGGCCTCATTAGCGTCCGACCAGCTTCAACAGGCCCAGGCCCGGATACATGCGGTCGATCTCCACCAGATCCTGGTAGGTCTCCTCGAGGATCCAGTCGCGCAGCCTGGTTACGGTAGGGCGAGGGGACGGGGTCGCTTGCTGCACCAGATAGCATTGCCGGTTCGCGACATGGACCTGATTGATGGCCGGCACCAGTGCCCCCTGTCTCATCCAGTGGGCAACTACGTTCAGCCAGCCCGGCGCAATGCCCTGGCCGAGCATCGCTGTCTGTACCACGATGGAATAGTCGGAAAAATTCAGGTGGTACAAGTCCCGGCTACGTTGACCGAGTTCGGGAAACAGCGTCGGCCAGTCCCGATTGCTGTCGGTCAGGTTAATGAGGACGTCGCTGTCGCGGCCGGTATCGTCCCGATAGGCCGGGCTGCACACTGGCACGATGATTTCCGGCATCAGCAACACGCTGTTTTGCGCCGCCTCGCCGGGGGAGAAGAAGCGAAGCCCGAGGTCAACGTCATGCAGCGGCCCGCCTACCCTGCCAGAGATCAGCTGGAACCGCAGGTCAACGCCGGGAAAGTCCCGCCGCAGCTTTTCCATGCGCGGCATGATCCAGTGCGTGGTAAAGGCCGTCGAAACGGAGAGCGTGACGGTCTCCAGTCCGGTTGCGCGCGCTTCGATTTCACTGATCGACGCCTGGATGACATTGAAGCCTTCGGTGATGGCGCGATGGAGCAGGCGGCCATTCTCGGTCAGCTCGACGCCCCCACGTACCCGATCAAGGAGCCGCACCCCCATGCGGTCTTCCATGCGCGCCAGCATCCGGCTGACGGCCGGTTGGCTGACATAAAGTTCGGCGGCGGCCTTGGTCAGGCTGCCGCAGCGCCCGGCGGCCTCGAAGACGAACAGGGCATTGGCGCTGGGAAGTTTTCGCCGGAAATTTGCCATAACTTCAGATTATGTTCGGCCCAACAATTGGGAAGTTGCCGTGCTGGCAGGGGCTCCCTACACTTTGTGCATCGTACAACGGATTTATCGGAGCAAGGCCGTGTCTGTGCGTCACATCGGGGTATCGGCGGTCGAATTTGCCGGCGGCAAGGGAGGCGATGGCTGCCTGGCCGCTCCTATTACATTGAGCGTCAGCGCGGCCTCGCCGGAACCGGCGCAAGCATCACCCGGACCGGCCGCGTCGGACGCATCGCGGAACGTTTTGATCACCCGCGGAGGCATCCTGGTGGACCGTGCCCATGCGGGCGCGCCTTGCTCTTCCGACCCCTATTGGCACCATGGCCTTGCGCCGTTCCCGACCGCGGCATCCGAGCTGCCCGCCAAAGTCGATGTGGCGATCGTCGGCGCGGGATTCTGCGGCTTGTCCGCGGCCCTGGCGCTGGCTAGGCAGGGGGCGAATGTCGTGGTGCTGGAAGCGCAGGATTCGATCGCAGCGGAGGCGTCGGGCCGCAATGGCGGCCATGTCAACAACGGCCTGGCCGTCGACTACGCCACGCTTGCCGCGCGCGTTGGCGCCGACCAGGCGCGCGAGTGGTATCACGCTTACGACGCCGGCGTGGACGCCGTGGAGGCGCTGATTCGCGACGAAGGCATCGACTGCGATTTCGTTCGCCATGGCAAGCTCAAGCTCGCCTCGCGGCCCGAGCATTACGACATGCTCGCGCGTAGCTGCGAACAGCTCGTGCGCTCCGGCGTGGATCCGGACGTGGAGCTGCTGAGCGCAAGCCGCGTCAGGCAGGAGGTGGCCAGCGACCGCTACGCCGGCGGACTGCTGTACCGCAAGAGCGGCCAGATGCATATGGGCCGCTTTGCCCACGGGCTGGCGCAGGCAGCCGCGCGCCAGGGTGCGCAGATCCATCTGCGCACGGCTGTAGAGAAGATCGAGCGCATCGGGCAGACGCACGGCCACCGGCTGTACACGGCCCGCGGCACGGTGCAGGCCAACCAGGTGCTGCTGGCTACCGGCACCACGCAGCACGGCGGCTACGGCAGCTTCGGCTGGATCCGCCGGCGCATCGTTCCCATCGGCAGCTTTGTCATCGCCACGGAGCCGCTGGGCCGTGCCCGCGCGCAAGCGCTGCTGTCGGAGCGGCGCACGTATGTCACGACCGCGAACCTGCACAACTATTTCCGCCTCACGCCTGACGATCGTCTGCTGTTTGGCGGCCGGGCGCGCTTTACCGCTTCGGCGCCGCAGTCCGATACCCGCAGCGGCGAGATCCTGCGCGCCACCATGCTGGAGGCCTTGCCGCAGCTTGCCGACGTGGCGATCACGCATTGCTGGGGCGGGTTGGTCGACATGACGCAAGACCGCCTGCCGCACGCCGGCGAGCGCGACGGCCTTTACTACGCGATGGGATTCAGCGGGCATGGCACGCAGATGGCCGTGCTGATGGGGCAGCGCATGGCCCGCGTGATGGCGGGCGATATCCTGGCCAACCCCTGGCGCACGCGCGACTGGCCGGCCATCCCGGGCCATCTGGGACCGCCGTGGTTCCTTCCCGCCGTCGGCCTGTACTTCAAGCTCAAGGACCTGGTGTCGTGAGAGCCAACTGACCCGGAAGTAGCGCAAGAATGCTTTGTTTCGATGTCTGGCACCGCGGTCGCCTCCATACGCGACGTAGGCAGCTTTTTTTCTCTTCTTTACTAGCAGAGGTATTTCATGGCACTCAAAGACTTCAAGGTACTTACGTTCGACGTGGTTGGCACGCTGATTGACTTCGAGGGCGGGATGCTCGACTACTTCCGTCGCGCCGTGCCCGGCAGCGCCATCAGCGATGAGGATTTCCTGGCCGCCTATCGCCGTACCCGCGCCGCTGACAAGACGATGTGGTATCCCGATGACCTGGAACGTTGCTGGCACTTGATGGCGCAGAGCCTTGGCCTCCCCGACTCCGACGAACTCGCCTGCGGCCTGCGGGACTCCGTGGTCAACTGGAAGGCGTTCCCGGATTCGGTCGAGGCGCTGAAGCGTTTGCGCAAGCATTTCAAGCTGGTGGCGATGACCAACGCCCAGCGCTGGGCACTGACTCACTTCGAGAAGACGCTGGACTTCCCGTTTGACGACACCGTCACCTGTGACGATGCCCTGACGGAAAAGCCCAATCCGCAGTACTTCGCCTATGCGCGTGGCCGCTATGACGCCAAATGGGGTTACAAGCAACAGGACAACCTTCACGTAGCGCAGAGCCAGTACCATGACATCGGCATTGCCAGGAAGCTCGGCCTGAAGACCTGCTGGATCGAGCGCCGTCATGCACAGCCGGGATTTGGCGGCACCATGGAAGTGCCCGAGCTGACGAAGCCGGACTACCACTTCCACTCGCTGGCGCAACTGGCGGATGCGGTCGAGGACAACAAGTAACGTAGTCCTGCCCGGGGGCGGTGTCGCTGTGTCGCACCGCCCTTGCTCGTCCGCTGTCTCGTATCCATCTCACTCCCTGATCTCCATGCCCATTACCATCATTCCGCATTCCGCGTCTTGCAGTGACCTCACCGACGACGGTCCTGTCGGCAGACCGTTAAGCCAACCGCCGTGCCGCACCAGCAGCTTCAAGGTTGACCTCGAGGGGGCCGGACAGAACCGGACCGGCCTGTGGGAATGCACGGTCGGCTCCTACGAACGGCAAGTCGAGGAAGCCGAAGTCATGCACATCCTTGCCGGTGAGTGCCTGTTCACGCCGACGGGTGGCACACCGATCCGGATCAAGACCGGAGACACGCTGTTCTTCCCGGCGAACACGACCGGCATCTGGGAAATTCTGGAACCCTTGCGCAAGGTCTATGTGATCCTGCAGTGAGCGGCACGCGAGCGGGGACGAACATTGCACGCTCGCGCATCTGAACAAAGCCACGAGCCGACGCATACGCACCCCTCTCCCGCGTGCGGGAGAGGGGAAAGGGCTGGAGCGTCAACGAAGTACAGCGCGTCGGTCTGCCACAGAGCAAACAGCCGCGCACTGCACGCTCGCGCATCTGACAGAGTCGCGAGCTCACGCATACGCTCCCCTCTCCCGCGAAGTGGGAGAGGGGCGGGGGAGAGGGCGGGCGTCTCCTGGAAGTGGGGCGCCGCGATGCTTGCAATGCGCCTGCCCTCTCCCCCGGGCCCCTCTCCCGCAAGCGGGAGAAGGGAGCATCAGTTCGCTTCCTGCAGCACCTGCCCGCGGGCAAAGCGCCCGATGGCATAAGGCTCCAGCGGAATCGAGGTACGGCCCGTGGCGATCAGCTCGGCCATGGTTTCGCCCACGCCGGGGCTGATCGCAAAGCCCTCGCCATTGAAGCCGAAGGCGTAATGCAGGCCAGGCACCGTGGCGCTGGGGCCCATTACCGGCTGCCAGTCGGCGGTATAGCCTTCGATGCCGCTCCACACGCGAATCAGCTGCACATGCTCGAAGGCCGGCACGAAGCGGCGCAGCTCGCGCAGCTGGCGCAGCACGTTGTCGGGCTTCACGTAGGCACGAATGCGGTCGGTGTAGGCCGGCCCCTTGAGGCCGCCACCGAACACGATGTTGCCGCGTGAGATCTGGCGGAAGTACAGGCCCTCATGCTCGATCGGCGTCGAAACGCCGATGGAAGGGCCGATGGCATAGGGCAGCGGCTCGGTCACGCCCATCTGTGGCCCGCGCGCATCCATCGGCACGCCCTCGCCGAACTGCTCGGCCATGCGGTTGGACCAGGCGCCGCAGGCCACCAGCATCTGCGGTGCGCGAAAGCGCCGGCCATCGGCGGTGTAGGCAACAAAGCCATTGGCGTCGCGCTCGACCTGCATCACCTCGGCATGCTCGACGATCTGCGCGCCGTCGCGACGCGCGGCGCGCGCGAAAGCAGGGCCGGCCAGGCGCGGGTTGGCGTGGCCATCCTGCGGCGAGTACGAACCTGCCACCACGCCGGGCGCAAAGATGCCCCAGCGCCGGCGCAACTGCTCGGCGCTGAAGAGCTCCAGGTCCAGTCCGAGCGGCTTCACGTCGCGCGCATGTTGCTCGATCACGGTGGCCTGCTGTTCGGTGTAGCACACGCGCAGGTGGCCGTACGGGACGAACTCGAGGTCTTCGCCCAGCAGTTCCTTCACGCGGCCCCAGACGGCACGCGCGCGATTGGCCAGCGGCATCTGGTGCAGCGCACGTCCCTGGCGGCGCACATTGCCGAAGTTGGTGCCGCTGGCCTGGCGCCCGACCAGCTCGCGCTCCAGCAGCACCACCGAGAGGCCCTGCTGGCGCAGGAAGAAGGCGGTGGTGGTGCCCATCAGGCCACCACCGAGCACCAGCACATCGGCGTCGTGCGTCCTGGTTGCCGTGCTCGCTGTCGTGCTAGTTTTGGTGCCACTCATGGCTGCACCTCACGTGTATTCATCATCAGTGGCTTGACCGGTGCCTGCGAGCGCAGGCGACCGACTTGTTCGATCGGGATGCCGCAGGACTGCGCCACGATCTCGGCCGCGGCATGGCCGCAGAAGCGGCCCTGGCAGCGGCCCATGCCGACGCGGCTGAAGGCCTTGGCCCGATTGACTTCCTGGCTGTCCAGTTCGGTCACGCAGCGGCGCAGCTCGCCCACCGTCACGGCCTCGCAGCGGCATACCACCGCGGCATCGGGCAGTGCGGCGGCCTGCGCGTGCGGCCACGGGAAGGCGCGCGCCAGCCCCTGGCGGAAGCGGTCCATCTGGTCGAGGGTGCGGCGCAGCGCAGCCGACTCCGCGGCGTATTGCGCGCGGCCCCGCTCATGCCCCAGGTCGGCCAGCGCCGCCAGCGCCGCGAGCCGGCCCGCGGCTTCGGCCCCGTCGGCACCGAGGATGCGCGCGCCGTCGCCGGCCAGGTAGACGCCGCGCGTGCTGCTGCGGCCGTCCGCGTCGATGCGCGGCAGCCACTGGCGGCTCACGGGTTCGAAGGCGAACTCGCAGCGCGCGAGGTCGGCCAGTTGCGTCTCGGCGCGCAGGTGCCAGCCCAGGCCCACGGCGTCGCACGCGAAGCGCTGCTCGCGCCCGCGCGCATCGCGCACGGTCACGGCCTGCACGCCAAGGCCATCATCGCCGTCGATCGCCAGCGGGGTCACGCGCTGCAGCACCGGTACGCCGGCATGCTTGAGGCCGCGGATCAGTCCGAGCCCGCGCAGCGCCAGCCGGGGGCGCGCCAGCAGGCCGGTGATGGCAGCCCACGACTTGGTGGCGGGGGCGGTGTCGAGCACCGCCGCCACGCGCGCGCCGGCCTGCACGTACTGCGAGGCCACCAGGTAGAGCAGCGGCCCGCTGCCGAGGAAGACGACTTGCGTACCGATGGCGCAGGCCTGTGCCTTGAGCGCGATCTGGGAAGCGCCCAGGCTGTAGCAGCCGGCGCGGTGCCAGCCGGGCACCGGCATGAGCCGGTCGGTGGCACCGGAGCACACCAGCAGTGCGTCGAAGGGCAGCGTCTGCGGCTCTTCCTCGCGCACGACGTGCAGCTCGCCCTCGGTCAGGTTCCACGCCAGCGTGTCAGGGCGGTAGTCGATCTGCGCGCGCAGTGCGTCGAAGTCGCGGTGCAGCGCCTGGGCCTTGTCGGCCTCGCTGCCATAGAGCTTGGCGTAGGAGCGTTTGAAGCCTTCCGGCTGGCGGCGGTAGATCTGGCCGCCGTCGCGCCGGCCTTCGTCGACCATGGTCGGGCGCAGCCCGGCCTGGACCAGTGCCTGGGCCGCGCGTACGCCGGCGGGGCCGGTGCCGACCACGACGATGCGGGGCAATGCTGACGGCGTGCTCATGCGGCGGCTCCCGGCGCGTGGCGCGCGAGCGATTCCTGCAGGTCCGGCGTCACGGGCCAGTGGTGCGCGGGCGGTCGGGTCAGCACCTCCATGCCGGCCTCGGCAGGCGTGGAACAGGCACGCAGGCGCTCGCCGGCGGGCGTCCATACCCAGCAGTCCTGGCAGGCGCCCATCAGGCAGAACCCCGCGCGCGGGCCGTCGCCGAATTCGCTGTCGCGAACGCGCCGGCCATTCAGCAGCAGTGCGACCAGAAGGGTGTCACCCGCCAGTGCGGTGGCACTGTGGCCATCGATGCGCAGGGTGATGGCGGGACGGTCGGATTCTGCCAGCCGCATGAATCGCGCAGGCAGTGGGGGAGCGTTGTCGGGCATGGGCGGCGGCTCGGCGTTGGTTTGGAAACAATGGTCTGACTGCTGCTATCTCAGCTCGCAAGTGCGGCACGCACCTCGGGGAAGGCGAGCACGTCGTCGAGCGTCTGCTTCACGCGCGCGAACATCAGCTCGAATTCGTCTTCGGTGTACGTCAGCGCCGGGGCAAAGCCGAGGATATTGTCGCCAAAGGCGCGGAACACGATGCCGTTGCGGTAGGCGGTCGCGGCAATGCGATCGGACAGCCCCAGCGATGCGTCGAAGCCGCGCTTGCTGGCCTTGTCGCTGACCAGTTCCAGCGCGCCCAGCAGGCCGCGATGGCGCGAATCGCCGACTAGCGGATGGCTGCGCAGCGCATCCAGCCCGGCCGCGAAGGTGGCCGCGCCGCGCTGGCCGTTGGCCAGGATGCCCCCTTCCTCATACAGGCGCAGAACTTCCAGGGCCACTGCCGCACTGACGGGGTGGGCGGAATACGTGGCACCGTGGCCGATGGGCGCTGCGCCGGGTGCGCCGTCGGCGATGCCGGCATAGAGCTGGTCGGAGATCAGCGTCGCGCCCATCGGGACGTAGCCGGCGGTGAGGCCCTTGGCCAGCGTCATGATGTCCGGGGCGACGTCTTCGGCCTCGCAGGCAAACATGGGGCCGGTGCGGCCGAAGCCGGTGATGACCTCGTCGACGACGAACAGAATGTCCAGCTCGCGCGCCGCGTCGCGCATGGCCCTGAGCCAGCCCTTGGGAGGCACGATCACGCCGCCTGAGCCCTGGATCGGTTCGCAGAAGAACGCGGCCACATTGTCCGCGCCCAGTTCGGCGACTTTCGCGCGCAGCGCCGCCACCGAGGCGTCGATGATGCCTTGCGCATCGGTGGGGTCGGCAGCGCGGTAGGGATTGGGCGAGGGGATGTAGTGCTGGGTCGGCAGCGGCAGGTCAAAGCCGCGGTGGAAGGCGGGCAGGGCGGTGAGTCCGGCGCCCGTCGACGAGGAGCCGTGGTAGCCGCGCTCCAGCGAGATGAAGTGCTTCTTCGACGGGCGCCCGGTGGCGTTGAAGTACTGCGTGATGAAACGCACGGCCGTATCGACCGCCTCGGAGCCGCCGAGAGTGAGATATACGTGGTTCAGCGAGCGGGGCGTGATCTGCACCAGCTTGTCGGCGAGGCGGATCGCCGGCTCGCTGCTGAAATGGAAGTAGCCGGTGGCGTAGGGCAGACGGCGCATTTGCTCGGCGGCGGCCTGCACCACGCTTTCCTGGCCGTAGCCCACGTTGACGCACCACAGCCCTGCGAAGGCGTCGAGCACTTCGTGGCCGTTGGCGTCGGTCAGCCACGCGCCGCGGCCCGACGACAGCACAGTGGGGCCGCGCTGCTCGTGCACGCGCCACGGCGACACAGGGTGGATAAGGTGTGCGCGATCGGCGGCTTCAAGCGCGGCAAGCTGGGGCAGGTCGGTGAGTTGGGTCATGGCAGGGTCCGTTCGCGTCCATTCGTGTGCGCAGCACAACAGGCTGGCCTATGCCTCAAGATTACGGCAGGCTGCACATGGCGTGATGCTGCATTGAGGGGACTGAACGAAGCACGCTGCTGTTATGCGGGCCGTGGCAGCAGATTGTTTGGCAGTGCGCTTTCCGCAGCCTGGCGCGTCTTCAGCCCATGGCCTGGGTCACGAGCGCGAACAGCGCCGCCGCCCCCGGCGGCGTGGCCGGCGGCGCACCGCAAACCATGGTCGTGGGCGCGTCCACACGTGGCAGGCCAATGCTCTCCAGCCATTCGCCCAGCCCGCTGGCGCAGTCGATGTCGATGCGCGTGAAGTTGCCCGCATTCAGGCCGGCCAGGTACGCGACCAGCGCCTTGGCGCCATTGGCGCCGGGCGCTACCACCGGGCCGATGGCATGGCCGCGCCCGAAGCGGCGCAACATGGCGAAGCCGCGCGGTTCGCCCTCTAAGTCCAGCACCACGCAGGCCTCGGCGCTGGCCAGCAGGTCGTCGACCAACGCCTCGCGCGGCATACCGCGCGCGTTCGCGTCGAGCCGGTGCAGTGCGGCGGCCTCGTTGTGACCCGCGGGGCGCAGACGCCAGCCGTCAGGCAGGGCGATCAAAGGGGCAGGCTGGGCCGTGCCCTGGTGCTGGCAGACCTCGCCGGTGCGCGCGAAGCCCAGGCGCTCGTACAGGCCGCGGCCATCGGCCGTGGCGTGCAGCAGCACGGTGCAGTCGTCCAGGCCTTCGAGCAGCGCGCGCATCAGCCGGTAGCCGATGCGCCGGCCCTGGCACGCCGGCGTGACGATCACCATGCCGATGGTGGCGTGGTGCTTGCCCCAGCGCCAGCGCAGGGCAGTGGCGACGAGCTGGCCATCGAGTTCGGCTACCATGCCCTCGGCGTGCGCGAACATCTGCTCCCAGTCGGTCAGGCGATGGGGCCAGCGCTGTTCCTGCGACAGGGCGTGGGCCCGCGTCAAGTGGTCGGCAGTCATCGGGCGCAGCACCACGCCGTCGTCGGCAATGGTGTCCTGGGCATGTGGTAGCGGGGCAAACATGGGCGTTGTCCTCGTGACGAAAGGTTGGCACCGGCATTTATCTTGAACGACATCGGGCGGTCGAGCCAGAACGAGTTGGGGTTTATCCGTAACTTGCAAGATTCGTCTGCTGGAGGTGCCGGTTTTGCAATTCAATGCGGTAGCGCAGGCTGTAACAGGGACAAATGCTGAGCCATCTTGGCTAGCATGAATGACCTGCAGTCATTCGCGGTGCGTCATGACAAGTCCGCGCCTGCCGGCCTTTCCAGACCAACCAGGAGCACTACGATGAGCGAAAGCCGTAAAGAGTTCGAGAACCTTGTCGGCCCCGGCGAAAGCCTTCGTGTGATGGATTTGCTCAAGCGCGGCGCGACGCGGCGTGACGTCCTCGCGATGCTGCTGGCGGGAGGCATGCAGGCCACGCTGGCCGGCAGCCTGGCCGGCGTGGCCGTCAAGGCCCATGCGCAGACGCCGAAGCGTGGCGGACGTATCCGCGTGGCAGCCGCCACGGCGGCCGCGTCCGATACGCTGGATCCGTCCAAACAGTCGAACCAGAACGACTACGTGCGCTGCAACATGGTCTACAACGGCCTGACCTCGCTCGATGGCAGTCTGACGCCGCGGCCGGCGCTGGCCGAGTCGTTCAACACCACCGATGCCAAGACCTGGGTCTTCACGCTGCGCAAGGGCGTGACCTTCCACGACGGCAAGGCGTTGTCCCCGGCCGACGTGGTGTACTCGATCATGCGCCACAAGGATCCCGCCACCGCTTCCAAGGCCAAGGTGCTGGCTGAGCAGATCGAGAGCGTGAAAGCCACCGGCCCGAACGAGGTCACGGTGGTGCTCACCAGCCCCAATGCCGACCTGCCGGTCATCCTGGGCACCTTCCACTTCCTCATCGTCAAGGACGGCACCACCGACTTCAACGCGGGCATCGGTACCGGGCCCTACAAGATCAAGGAGTTCAGGCCCGGCGTTCGCACGGTGGTGGTGCGCAACGATGCGTACTGGAGACAGGGAAAGCCCTACCTCGACGAGATCGAGTTCGTCGGTATCGGCGATGAGAGCGCGCGCGTCAACGCGCTGCTGTCCGGCGGCATGGACCTGGTGGGCTCAGTCAACCCGCGCTCCGTGGCCCGCGTCAAGGGTACGCCGGGCTTCGGCATCCTCGTCACGCAATCGGGGCAGTACACAGACCTGATCATGCGCAAGGACGCGGGTCCAGGCATGAACCCCGACTTTGTGATGGGAATGAAGTACCTGCAGGACCGCGCGCAGATGAAGAAGGCCATCGCGCTCGACTATGCGGTGCTCGGCAACGATCAGCCGATCGACCCCACCAACCGCTTCTTTTCCAAGGGCCTGCCGCAGCGCGCCTTCGACCTTGACAAGGCTAAGTACCATTTGCGCAAGTCCGGCGTGACGGGCAAGGTGCCGGTGGTGACCTCGCCTGCCGCCCTGTATTCGGTGGAGATGGCGACGGTGCTGCAGCAAACTGCGCAGCGCGTGGGCCTGGACCTCGACATCAAGCGCATGCCTGCCGACGGCTACTGGTCGAACCACTGGCTCAACAGCCCCGTGGGCTTCGGCAACGTCAACCCGCGCCCCAGCGCCGACACCATCCTCACGCAGTTCTTCAAGTCGGATGCGCCGTGGAACGAATCGCGCTGGAAGAACCCCAAGTTCGACCAGCTGCTGCTGGCGGCGCGGGCCGAAACCGATACCGCCAAACGCAGCCAGATGTATGCCGACATGCAGACCATGATCCACGAGGACGCCGGCATCGGTATCCCGCTGTTCCTGGCCAGCATCGACGGACATTCATCGAAGCTCAAGGGCTTGTCACCGATCCCGCTGGGTGGGCTGATGGGCTATTCGTTTGCGGAGCATGTCTGGCTTGATGCCTGACGGGGCGGGCGGACCTTTTTGCGCAAGGTTTCCGCCTGCGCCCCTGCGCGGTTGGGCCAGGCTTATTTGCCGAGCCACTTGGCCGCATGCACCTGGTAGTCACCGCCTGCCCTGGCCAGGTGCAGCCATTGGTCGACAAAGCCCTTGAAGACGGTGTCCCCGGTGGGCAGCAGGAAGGCCATCTCCGCATATTGCAGCGGCTGCTCGGGATTGATGGCGCAAAGCTCCGGATGAATCCGGCTTTGCGCCACCGCCTCCGCCGCCTCGGTGACAAAGACATCGGCCCGGCCGGCGATCAGTTCGTCGAAGATGGTGAGGTTGTCGCGGTGAACGGTGAGCTGGGCACGTTGCAGCCGCGTCTTGGCAAAGCGCTCGTTGCTGCCGCCGGGATTGGCGATGACGCGCACCTCCGGCCGGTTGATGGCCTCGACGCTCTGGTACTTCGCCGCATTCTCGCAGCGCGCGATCGGCGTCTTGCCGTTGACCATGTAGGGCACGCTGAAGAATGCGAGCTTCTGGCGCTCCAGCGTGACCGAGATGCCGCCGGCCGCAATATCGCATTTGCCCGCGACAAAGTCGGGCATCAGGTTCGCCCAGGTAGTCTTGACGAATTGCGGCTTTGCGCCGAGCGCCGTCGCGAGCGAGCCCATCAGGTCCACATCCAGTCCTTCGAAACTCCCGTCCGGGCGCTGGAAGCTGAAAGGCTTGTAGTCACCCGGCGTACACACGCGCAGGGTGCCGCTCTGGGCGACCCGGTTCAGGGCTGGCGGGGCTGACGTTACCGCGGACACCGTTTGTGCCGCGGCCACGGACGACAGCAGCGCGAAGACTGGCGCAATCAGGAATTTCACGTGTTGGCTCCAAGGCGAGGATTCGAAACGGCGGCTCCCGGTGGCGCCCCAATCATACTGCGGCCGGGCCGCGTACTGTTGGCCTGACCCGGTGAACCCTGCGTGTTACCGGGCCTCGTCGCTGGTTTGGGCAATCGCGGCGCGCAAGATATTCAGGGCGTCCTGCGCTGTCTCCGCAGAGGTGTTGAGCGGTGCCAGCAGGCGCACGTTGTTCCGATGCACGCCGCACTTGATCACCAGCAGGCCGCCTTCGCGGCAGCGGTCGATCACCGCCTGGGCGAATGCCGCGTCGGGTTGGAACGGGTCGCTGTCCTTGACGAACTCCAGCGCCAGCATCGCGCCAACGCCGCGCACGGTGCCGATGGCGGGAAACTCGCGCGCGAGCTGGTCGAGCCCTGCGCGCAGCGTTTCAGCCAGCGCGTGCGCACTGGCGAGCAACTGTTCTTCCTCGAACAGGTCGAGCACCGCCAGCGCGGCGGCGCAGGCGAGCGGATTGCCCGCATACGTGCCGCCCAGGCCGCCGGGTGCCGGCGCCTCCATGATCTCGGCACGCCCGACCACGCCGGACAGCGGCATGCCGCCGGCCAGGCTCTTTGCGACCGTGACCAGGTCGGGCTGGATGCCCGCATGCTGGAAGCCGAACATCTTGCCGGTACGGCCGAAGCCGGCCTGGATCTCGTCCAGGATCAGCACGATGCCATGCTTGCGGGTCAGCGCGCGCAGGGCCTGCAGGAACTCGTTGCCGGCCGGCAGGAAGCCGCCGTCGCCTTGCACCGGTTCCAGGATGATGGCCGCGACCCGATCCGGGGCGATCTGCGTGGCAAAGAGGTCTTCCAGCGCACGGATCGCATCCGCGCCCGAGAAGCCGCGGAATTCATCGGGATAAGGCGTGTGATAGACGTCGCCGGCCAGCGGCCCGAAGTTCTGCTTGTACGGCGTGCTCATGCCGGTCAGCGTCGAGCCGAGCAGCGTGCGCCCGTGAAAGCCGCCGCGGAACGCGATGATCCCCGGCACATTGCGGTAGGCGCGCGCGATCTTGACCGCGTTTTCCACCGCTTCCGCGCCGGTCGTCGCGAACAACGCTTTGTAGTGCTCGGCGCCCCCGACCAGCTTGTTCAGCCGCGCGGCCAGCTCGACATAGACGTCATAGCCGACCACCTGGAACGCTGCGTGCGTCACGCGACCCAGTTGCTTGCGCACTGCCTCGACGACCTTGGGGTGGTTATGGCCGATATTCTGCACGCCAATACCGCCGACGAAATCGATATAGCGACGTCCTTCCACATCCCAGAGGAACGAACCCTCGGCCTTGTCGGCAAAGATCGGATGGGCGGTGACGACGCCATGCGGCACATGTTGGGTGCGGGCCGCGATATGGGCCTGGTTGGACTGGGTCATTGCGTTACGCCTCTTTCAGGTTCCGCGAAGTCGGTGTCGCGGCGGGGTTGCGAAGGGTTAGAGTCGGCAAGGATCTCTGCGAGGTGGCGCGGTTCGCGTCCGGTCAGCTTGCGGATCTGGGTGCGGCAGCTGAAGCCGTCCGCGGCAACCAGCGCATCGGCCGGGAGTTCGGCAAGCTTTGGCTGCAGCGTGCTCTCGCCAATCCGGCGCGACAGCTCGGCCGTCTTGCGGTGATAGCCGAACGCGCCGGCCATCCCGCAACAGCCGGTGTCGAGGACGCTTGCGCCAAGCTGGCGTTCCGCCGCCGTGCCGCCGCAGGCGCGGTGATGGCAGTGGGCGTGCAGGTGGACCGCGGCGTCGTTGCCCAGCGCCATGCCGGCCCGGGTGGCGAACTCGGCCATCGTGACCGTCAACGCTGCCAGCGCTTTGGCGCGCGGGTCGTCAGGCAGCAAGGCCGGCATTTCATCCCGGAACACCGACAGGCAGCTTGGTTCCAGTACCAGCACCGGAACGCCGGCGGCAATCGGCGCGGACAGTACGTCCAGGATCTCGAGCAGGTTGCGGCGCGCCTGGTCCAGCAGGCCGACGTCATAGAACGGCCGGCCGCAGCAGACGTGGCGCGCGCTCAGCCGCGCGTTCCACCCCTGCCGCTCGACCACCGCGACGGCGGCCTCGAGCACATGCGGCGTGAAGCCGTTATTGAAGGTGTCAGTCCAGATGACGACGTCGCGCTGGCCGTACGGCCGCATGCCGGTCTGCTGCAGGCGGGTCGCTGTGCCGGTGCGGCGGAATGCGGTGTTGGCGATCTCGGGGAACACGGCCGAGCGGGCCAGGCCGAAAGCGTGGCCGACGCGCCGGGTCAGCGGATTGCGCATCAGGGCATTGAGCAGGCCAGCCGCGCGCGTGGCCGTGGGCAGCCATTGCCCCAGCCGCCCGATCGCGGCATCCATCGGCGCGCGCAGGCGGCGCTTGTAGTAGCGATACAGGAACTCGCTGCGGTACTTGGGGATGTCGACATGGGTCGGACAGTCGTGCTTGCAGCCTTTGCACGACAGGCACAGGTCCATCGAGTCCTTGACCGCCTCGCCGTCACGGGTCTCGCTGATGACTTCGCCGTTGAGCATCTCGAAGAACAGGCGCGCGCGTCCGCGTGTGGCGTAGCGTTCTTCGCGGGTGGCCTTGAAGCTGGGGCACATGGTGCCGCCATCGAGCGACCGGCACTTGCCCATGCCGATGCAGCGCTCGGTCTCGCGGCCAAAGCCGGTGCCCGGGCCATCGCCCATCGGATAGGTGAAGACGCTGGTTGCCTGATCCTGCTTGTATGACGGACCCATGCGCAGGTTGGCGTCCACCGGCATCGCATCGATCAGCTTGCCGGGGTTCATCAGGCCGTTCGGGTCCCAGATGGCCTTGAACTCGCGGAACGCCTGCATCAGCCGGGGCGTGAACATCAGGGGCAGGAACTCTCCCTTGGCTTGGCCGTCGCCATGCTCGCCGGACAATGAGCCCTGGTATTTGACGACCAGCGCGGCCGCTTCCGCCAGGAATTTGCGCCAGTCGCCAACGCCGGTGCGGGAACGCAGGTCGAAGGTGATGCGCGAATGAATGCAGCCATCGCCAAAGTGGCCGTACATATTGGTCTTGTAGCCATAGCGCTCGACCAGGGTGGAGAATTCCCTCAGGTAGGCGCCAAGCCGGGCCGGCTCGACCGCGGCGTCTTCCCAGCCCACGGTGGGATCGGGTTGTCCGGGAACGGTCGACAACGACGTTGCCGAAGCCCCGGTCTCGCGGATGGCCCAGAGGCGTCCCATCAGCGAGGGATCGTCGACCAGCCTTACATTCGGCTGCGTGGGGAACGAGCGTGCCGCGCTGGCAGCGCGGGCTGCCAGCTCGCGGGCCTGGTCGCGCAGGGCAGCCCCGAACTCCACCATCAGCCAGGCATTGCCGGCCGGCAGCTCGGCGATGTCGTCGAGCTTCAGCCCAAGCTGCTTCAGTCCGCCGATGATGCCGGTGTCCAGGCCTTCCATCGCGATCGGTCCGAGCGGCAACAGCTCGGGCACGCAGTCGGCGGCATCGAAGATGGTATCGAAGCCGAGCACCAGCAGTACGCGCTCGGGCAGTCCCTCCACCAGCGACGTGTCGGCACGCAGCACGGTTGCGCAGGTCCCCTCGGATCCCACCAGTGCGCGGGCGATGTGGAAACCGTTCTCCGGCAGCAACTGGTCCAGGTTGTAGCCGGAGACGCGGCGCTTGAGCCGCGGAAAGCCCGCGCGGATATCGTCCGCATAGCGCTCGGCCAGTTCGCGCAGGGCCTTGACGATGCGCGCCTGTTCGCCGCCTGCCGCCAGATGTTCGGCATACGCGGCCTCGTCGGTGGCGCCGACCCAGAAGCGCGCGCCGGTGGCCGTCACGATCTCCAGGCGCTCGATGTTCTCGACCGTCTTGCCGGCCATCACCGAATGGGCGCCGCATGAGTTGTTGCCGATCATGCCGCCCAGCGTGCAGCGGCTGTGGGTGGCGGGATCGGGGCCGAAGGTGAGGTCGTGCGTGGCGGCGGCCTGCTTCAGGTGGTCGCAGATGACGCCTGGCTGCACGCGCCCGATGCGCCGCGCCGGATCGATTAGCTCAACCGCGTGCAGGTACTTTGAATGGTCGATGCAGACTGCGGCGTTGACCGACTGCCCGCTCATCGAGGTGCCCGCGCCGCGTGGCACCATGGCCACGCCAAGCTTGCCGCACAGCCGCACGGTGGTCTCCAGGTCTTCGACAGACTTCGGAATGACGACGCCAAGCGGCACCTGCCGATAGTTCGAGGCTTCCGATGCGTAGATGGCGCGCGTCACCGCATCGAAGCGCACTTCCGCGGTGGTTTCGGCTTCCAGTCGGGTGCGCAGCCGCAGCAGCGCATTGAGGTCGGTTGGCGCGCTGGCCTGGCGTTGGGTCATCGCTGTCATGGAGTTCGTGTGCGGCACGGTGGAAGCCTGCTGGGGGTTTTATCGCCAACGCTTTCTGGCAATCACCGGGACCAGTATAGGGACGAGGGTCGTCGTGCTCTTACCGAATTCGTGGCCTGGATCAGCAGTGAATTCTGTTGTGGCGGGAGGAACAGCAGTTCCTTCGATGGGATGGATGAGGGGCTTGCTGGCGGGGCTCTAAATGCAGAGCGGCCGGCTTGCGCCGGCCGCTCGAGAGGAAGAGGAGGGTGCTCAGCCCAGCAGTCCCTGGCACACGTACTTGATATGCATGTACTCCTCAAGCCCATAGCGCGACCCTTCGCGTCCGTAGCCGGAGTCCTTCACGCCGCCAAAGGGCGCCGCTTCCGCGGCCACCGCGCCCTCGTTGATCCCGACAATGCCCGACTCGAGCGCATCGGCAAGGCGCCAGATCCGCCGCACGTCATTCGAGTAGAAATACGCCGCCAGCCCGAACGGGGTGGCATTGGCCGCCGCAACGACATCCGCCTCGGTACTGAAGCGCGTAACCGGCGCAACCGGCCCGAAGGTCTCCTCACAGGAGCAGTCCATCGACGCATCCACATCGACCAGCACGGTGGGCGCATAGTAGTTCGGCCCCGGGCATTGCTCGTTGCGGATGCGCTCGCCGCCGACGACCACGCGGGCACCGCGGCTGACCGCGTTCTTCACATGACGTTCGATCTTGTCGACCGCCCGCGCGTTGATCATCGGACCGATCTGCGCGGCGGGGTTCGTGGCAGGAGCGACTACCAGCGCGCCGACGCGGGCGGCAAGCTTGTCGACGAAGGCGTCATGCACCTTGTCCTGGACATAGATGCGGTTCGGGCACACGCAGGTCTGCCCGCCGTTGCGGAACTTGGAAGCCATCAATCCATCGACGGCGGCGTCGAGGTCGGCATCGTCGAACACGATAAACGGGGCATTGCCGCCCAGTTCCAGCGACAGCTTCTTCAGCGTATCGGCGGAGCGGCGCGCCAGGTGCTTGCCCACCGGCGTCGAGCCGGTAAAGGTGATCTTGCGCACCCGGGCATCGTCCAGCCATACGTCGACGACTTCGGGCGCGCGTTCGCGCGAGGCGGTGACGATATTCAGCACGCCCGGCGGCACGCCCGCCTGTTCGGCGAGCCTGACCAGCGCCAGCGAGGTCAGCGGCGTATCCTCGGCAGGTTTGCACACCACCGTGCAACCGGCCGCCAGCGCCGGGGCGATCTTGCGCGCGATCATCGCGGCCGGGAAATTCCACGGCGTGATCGCCGCGATGACGCCGACCGGCTCGCGCAGTGCCAGCATGCGCCGGCCGGGCACCGGTGCGGCGATCACGTCGCCATCGGCGCGGGTGGCTTCTTCTGCAAACCATTCGACATAGCTCGCGGCGTACAGCACCTCGCCTTTGCCTTCCGCCAATGGCTTGCCCTGCTCGCGCGAAATCAGGCGGCCAAGGTCTTCCACGTGGCTGACGATCAGGTCGTTCCAGCGCTTGATGATCTGCGCGCGCTGCTTGGCCGGCGTTTTGCGCCAGCTTGGGAACGCTGCGTGCGCGACATCGACGGCGCGGCGTGCGTCCGCCGCACCGCTATCCGGTACCGCCGCAAAGACTTCATCCGTCGCGGGGTCCGCCACGGACAGTGTGCGATCGTCGGCCGCGCCGCACCATTCGCCGCCGATATAGTTGCGGCCGGGAAGCAAGGTCTGGTTCTGTAGGGACAAAGGCATAAACAAACTCTCCTTGAGAATGGGAATCAGGCGGTAGCAGCGGCGGCCACTGCCCCATCGATATGCAGATCGACTTCATCGATCCACCCGCGGCGCAACTCGGGCACCGAGCGCGCCAGCAGCGCGTAGTAGGGGTGGTGCGGACCGCGGTCGTAGTCCTGGTGCGCGACCTGGGTCAGCTTGCGGCCATGCTGCATCACCACGATCTCGTCGCAGATCGAGCGCACGGTGTGCAGGTCGTGGCTGATGAAGAGATACGAGACGCCCAGCTCCTTGCGCAGCTCGGCCATCAGGTCAAGGATGGCAGCGCCGACCACGGTGTCCAGCGCCGAGGTGATCTCGTCGCACAGGATCAGCTCCGGATCGGCCGCGAGCGCCCGGGCCAGGTTCACGCGCTGCTTCTGCCCGCCGGACAGTCCACCAGGCGTGCGCTGCGCCACGCCGGCCGGCAGCCGCACCAGATCGAGCAACTGGCGAATCCGCGCCCGTTGCGCTTCGCCGCGCAGGCCATGGAAGAACTGCAGCGGCCGCGCCAGGATCTCCTCGATGGTGCGCGCGGGATTGAGCGCGGTATCGGCCATCTGGAACACGATCTGGATGCGCCGCAATTCATCGCGGCTGCGTTCGGCCACCGTCGGCTTCAGGGGGCGGCCGTTGAAGGCGATGCTGCCGCAGCACGGCGCCACCAGGCCGGCGATGGCCCGCGCCAGCGTGGTCTTGCCCGAACCCGACTCGCCGATGACGCCGATCGCCTGGCCCCGGTACAGCTTCAGGCCCACGCCCTCAAGGATCTTCGAGGCCGGCTGCCCGTGCGCATCGACCGCACCGTAGCCGGCGGAAAGATCGCGGACCTCGAGCAGCAGGGGGCTCTTGTCCGGGTCCACCGGCGCGCCGGGACGCTCGGTCGGGCGCGCCGCGGCCAGCAGGCAGCGCGTGTAGTCGTCGGCGGGCTGGTACAGGATCTGGTCGGTCTCGCCCAGCTCGCGCATCTTGCCATCGCGCAGCACCAGGATGTGGTCCGCCACCTGGGCCACCACGGCCAGGTCGTGGCTGACATAGACCGCGGTGGTGCGGCGTTCCTGCACCGCGCGGCGGAACACGCGCAGCACTTCGACCTGCGTGGTGACGTCCAGGGCCGTGGTCGGCTCGTCCAGGATCACCAGGTCGGGATCGGTGATCAGGGCCATTGCCGCCATCAGGCGCTGCAACTGTCCGCCGGAGACCTGGTGGGGGTAGCGTTCGCCGATGGAATCAGGGTCGGGTAGCGCCAGTTCGCGGAACAGCGCGACCGCCTTCTTCTCGGCAGCCTTGCGATCCATGAGCCGATGGATCAGCGCCGGTTCGACCACCTGGTCCATGATGGTGCGCGACGGGTTGAACGAGGCCGCCGCGCTCTGCGCGATATAGGTGATCTCGCGCCCGCGCAGCCGGCGCTGTTCGCCCGGCGACAGGTGCAGCACGTCGGTGGTGCCGACCCGGATGCTGCCGGAGATCTCGCAACCGTGGCGCGCGAAGCCCATCAGCGCCAGCGCGGTGGTGGTCTTGCCCGAGCCGGACTCGCCGATCAGTGCCAGCACCTTGCCGGGCTCGATCTCGAAGTCCACACCATCTACCAACGTCGCCTGGCCTGCGGTGATGCGCAGATTGCTGACCTTTACGGACGTGCCCATTATTTGACTCCGTTGCGTGCCGAGCGACCCGGCAGGTTGTCGATGACAAGGTTGACGGCGAGCGTCAGGCTGGCGATGGCCAGCGCCGGCGCCACCACGGCCATGCTGCCTTCAGACAGCGCGCCGATGTTCTCGCGCACCAGCGAACCCCAGTCGGCATCGGGCGGCTGGATGCCCAGGCCCAGGAAGCTGAGGCTCGCGAGCAGCAGCACGACGTAGACGAAGCGCAGCCCCAGGTCGGCCAGCATCGGGCCGAGGATGTTGGGCAGGATCTCCTGCCGCATGATGTAGGCGGTCCCTTCGCCGCGGGTGCGGGCAACCGTCACGTAGTCCATCGCGTTGATGTTGACCGCCAGCGAGCGCGCGATGCGATACGCGCCCGGGATGTAGATGATCGCCGCCGTGAGCGCGAGCATCCACACCGACGAGCCGAAGGCCGCGACCATGATCAGTGCGAACATCTTGCTGGGGATCGCCGTGAGCGTATCGAGGCCTCGGCTGAGGCCGGCATCGATCCAGCGCCCGCTGACGGTGGCGAGCAATGCCAGCGTGATGCCGATGCCGCTGGCGCACAGGGTCGAGACCAGGGCCACGCAGACGGTGTAGCGCGCGCCCAGGATCACGCGCGTCAGCATGTCGCGCCCGAGGTAGTCGGTACCGAGCCAGTGCTGGACACTGATCGGGCCGAAGACCTGGATCTCGCCCGTGGGCGTGCCGTCATGGCTGATCAGGATCGGGCCAACAATGGCGGCGACCAGCCAGCCGATGAGGATCAGGCAGCCGATCCAGCCGGTGATGCCCAGTTTGGGCAGGCGCGGGCGGCGACCGCCCTGGTCGAGGGCACTCACGGCGGGGGTGGCGTGCGTGTTGGAGGTAGGGGACATGAGTTGCAGCTCCTGCATGGCGTTCAAGGCTTCAGCGGTGACGCAGACGCGGATTGGCGACGATGCCGCACACATCGGCAAGCGTGACGAGGATCAGGTACGCACAACAGAAAATCATGGCGCACACCTGGACCACGGGCATGTCGCGCTGGGCGACGCTGTCCACCATCAGCTTGGCGATCCCCGGGTAGTTGAAGATGGTCTCGATGATGATGACGCCGCCAAGCAGGTAAGACAGGCTCAGCGCCACGGCATTGGCGATCGGGCCGATGGCGTTGGGCAGGGCGTGGAACAGCACCATGCGGGTCGAGGATGCGCCCTTGAGCCGCACCATCTCGATGTAGGGCGCCTTGAGCTGGTCGATCACCGCCGCGCGGGTCATGCGCAGCATCTGCGCGACGATCACGCAGCACAGGCTCAGCACCGGCATGGCCAGCGAACGCACGATCTTGTCCCACGAATCGTCGGTGCCGATATAGGCGAGCGCCGGCAGCCAGCGCAGGTGGACCGCGAACAGCAACACCGCCAGCGTGGCGACCAGGAACTCCGGCACCGAGACCACCGCCACCGCGCCCAGGCTGACGCTGCGGTCAAACCATGTGCCGCGGTAGACCGCCGCCAGGATGCCGAGGCCGAGCGCCACCGGCACCGAGATCAGCGCGGTCAGGCCGGCCAGCAGCAGCGAATGGCGCAGGCGGCTGCCGATGGCCTCCGACACCGGCATACGCGTGACCAGCGACTCGCCGGCATTGCCGGTCACCATGCCGCCCAGCCATTGCGCGTAGCGCACCGGCGCGGGGACATCGAGGCCCATCTGGGTACGCAGCGCGGCCAGGGCTTCGGGTGTGGCGTCCTGCCCGAGCTGTTCCTGCGCGGCATCGCCGGGCAATACCGCGGTGATGGCGAAGACGATGGCCGAGACGGCCAGCAATGAGATCAGCGCCAGGCCGATGCGCCGCGCCAGCAGACGCAAGATGAAAAGGTTCATGGTGTCTCCTTGGATCAGGCCGCCAGCCAGACGTGCTCGGCGAACGAGTAGCCCATCAGGCCGCCCAGCGGGATCGGGGAAAGGCCCTTGACCCGCTTGTTGTAGCCGTCGATGGTGGCGATAAAGAGCGGTATGCCGATCCCTGCGTCCCGCCGGATCATGGTCTGCATGTCGGCGTACATCTGCTTGCGCTTGGCCAGGTCGGTCTCGGCGCGCGCGGCGAGCAGCAGCGAATCGAACTTCGGGTCCTTGTAGCGCGATTCGTTCCACGCCGCGTCGGACTTGAAGAACTGGGTCAGCAGCGTGTCGGCACTGGCGCGCGGCAGGACCGTGCCGAATCCGACCAGGCTGTTGAGCCAGTGATTGGACCAGTAGCCGTCGGCGGGCATGCGCTTGACGTCGATATTGACGCCCGCCTGCCGCGCGGACTGCTGCAGGATCAGGGCCATGTCGACCGAGTACTGCGCGGCGGGGGAGGCCACCACCGGGATGGCGGCACTGCCGATGTTGGCCTTCTTGAGATGGAACTTGGCTTTCTCCGGATCGAACTTGGTCTGCGGCAGCCCAGGGAAGTAGAAGCGGTTGGTGGGATCGATCGGCTGGTCATTGCCCAGCACGGCATAGCCCAAGGCAATGCTCTTCTTCATCAGCTCGCGGTCGAGCAGCAGCTTCATGCCCTGGACAAAGTCGGGGTTGGCGCCCGGACCGGTATCCCGGCGCATGATCAGGTCGGTGTACTGGCCGGATTGCGTCACGAAGACATCGGTCGTGGGCGTGCCTTTCACGCGCGCGACCGAACGCGGGTTGATCGAGGCCACCATATCGAGATCGCCCGAGAGCAGCGCATTGACGCGCGCACCCTCGTCGGCAATGCCGACGAACTCGATCTCGTCAAGGTAGGGCTTGCCGGGCTTCCAGTAGTTTTCGTTCCGTACTACCACCGAGCGCACGCCCGGCTTGAATTCCTTGAGCTTGTAGGGGCCCGTGCCGATGCCGGTGTTGAAGTCGGTGGTGCCGTTGCGCAGGATATGGAAGTGGAACGTGCCGACGATGACGGGGAAGTCCGCGTTGGGGCCGTCCAGCACCACGGTCACTTCGTTCGGGCCCGTGGCGCTCACGCTCTTGATCGGGTCCGCCAGCGTCTTCGCCTTCGAGGCGGTGGCCGGGTCCTTGTGGCGCATCAGGGAGAAAACCACGTCTTGCGGCGTCAGCGGCTTGCCGTCGTGGAAGGTGACGTCCTTGCGCAGCTTGAAGACCCAGGTCACGGCATCCTGCGAGGCAAAGGACTCAGCCAGCGCCGGTTGCGGCACCAGCTTCGCATCCAGGCTCGTCAGGCCGTTGTAGAGCATGGTGCCGCGACAGTAGTCGGTCTTGTTGGATTGCTTGGCCGGATCGAGCGTATCGCTGGGCGACGCGTTGTCGCTGCCCACACGGATGCGGCCGCCGCGGCGCGGCGTCTGCGCATGCGCCGACACGGCCGCGCCGGCAAGGCTCCCGGCAAGACCCAGTTGCATGCCGCCGGCAGCCAGGATCTTCAGGACGTCGCGCCTGCTGGCGCCATGGTGCAGGGCGCTCATGATCCGGGTGGATTCGGCAGGGCCGATGAGGCCCTCGATCGGCTTCTTGTCTGACATGGCAATAGCTCCTGGTGGGGGCCGGAGATCGGGGGATTGCGAAAGTGGAAACTCAGGACCATGCGGCGCGGGGGCAAGCTCCTGCTGAGGCAGCACGAGCGCGCGGCGTGTCATCTCCCTGACATTGAAGCATGTGCGACCGATGGCTTTGTGGGGTATTGCAAGCCTTGGCAGTAAAACCTGCGGTTTCGCGTGGGCGGTTTGGCATTGCCTGCCATGCGCACTGCGTGCGTGCATGTGCACCGCAACAATCCTCGGGATTACCCTAGGCAGGCACAGCGTCGGTGCATCGTCGGATGCAGCAAATTTTTCCTATCCGGGCCTTGCCTGTTCATCGCATCATCAGGGCTCTCTCTTTTCGTCCGGCGCTGGCCCTTACTGCAATGAATTCCGCGCAGCTCCCCCTCCATGCAAGCGATGGACCGCCCGCCATCCGCGTGATGGCACAGTCCGATCTGCCCGTCGCGCTTTCGCTTTCCGAAGATGTACGCTGGCCGCATCGCCCCAGCGACTGGAAGATGCTGTTCCAGATGGGCGAGGGCCGCGTTGCCGAAGTCGGCGGCGCGGTGGTCGGTGTCGGCATGCGCTGGCTGTGGGACGAGCGCGGCGCGTCGGTCGGGCTGCTCATCGTAGCCCCGGCCTTCCGCGAGCGTGGGATTGGCAGCGTGTTGCTGGAGGCGCTGTGCGCCGGCCTGGACGGCCGCACCGTGCTGCTTCACGCCCCCGGTAAGCTGCATCGCTTCTATGCGCGCATGGGGTTCGAACGCATCGGCGAGGTGCATCAATACGAGGGCAAAGCGTTGCCCGCGCCGTTGATGGCGCTGCCTGAAGGCTGCCGCCTGCGGCCTGGCGGGCGCAATGACCTGCAACTTCTGGTCGGGATGGAGCAGGGTGCCCGCGGTGTTGCACGGCCGTCCCTGATCCAGGCCTGGCTGCGCCAGTCGATCGGCACGGTGGTGCTCGATCACCCCGACGGGCCCCGCGGCTTCGCGATCCTGCGGCGCTTTGGCCGCGGCGCGATGGTCGGCCCCGTGGTCGCACCCTGTGCGATGTCGGCCAAGGCCATGATCGCGCACCTGGCCGGCCTGGTGACCGGGCGCGTGCTGCGCCTGGACGTCCACGCCGATGGCGAACTCGAGGAGTGGCTCGGCTGCCTTGGCCTGGCGCACGTCGCCGACGCGACGGTGCTGGCCCGCGGCACCCCGGCTTCGCCAACGGCACCATTTCTTCCCTTTGCGCTGGCCGACAAGGCCCTCGGATAAAAACAATGCATCAAGACACGACATTTCTCTACAAGGCGGATCCCGTGCGCGGCCGGGACTGGGCCAAGGTCTTTGCGCGCGAGGCGCCTGGCATCGATTTCCGCATCTGGCCTGATATCGGGGATCCCGGGAAGGTCTGCTACCTGGCGGCCTGGGAGGCGCCGGACCGCATCGCAGAGCGGTTCCCGAACCTGCAGGTACTGTTTTCGACCGGAGCCGGCATCGACCAGTTCGACCTGGACGCGCTCCCTGCGCACGTACCGCTGGTGCGAATGATCGAGCCCGGCATCGTCGACGGGATGGTGGAGTACGTCGTGTTCTCGGTGCTCGCCCTGCATCGCGACATGCCGGCGTACCGGCGGCAGCAGGCGCAGGAAGCGTGGCAGCCGCTGCAGGTGCGTCCGGCACACGAGCGCCGCGTGGGCGTGCTCGGCCTCGGCTCGCTGGGCCAGGCGGTGCTGGAGCGCCTGCGGCTGTTCGGGTTCGACTGCGCCGGCTGGGCAAGGTCGCCGCGCAGCCTGGAAGGAGTGCAGTGCTATGCCGGCCCGCAGACCCTGGACGCGTTCCTGGCCCGCACCGATATCCTGGTTTGCCTGCTGCCGCTGACGGATGAAACACGTGGAGTATTGAGCGCTCGCGTGTTTGACGCCCTGCCAACTGGGGCGGGGCTGGTGCATGTCGGACGCGGGCAGCACCTCGACGATGCCGACCTGCTGGCCGCGCTGGATTCGGGGCAGATCGGCGATGCCATTCTCGACGTCACGCACCCCGAGCCGCTGCCTGCCGGCCACCCGTTGTGGCGCCACCCCAGGGTCTGGCTCACGCCCCATATTGCCAGCATGACGCAGCCGGGCACGGCGGCGCGGGTCGTGCTCGACAATCTGCGCCGCCTGCAGCGCGGCGAATCGCTGATCGGGCTGGTGGACCGTGTGAAAGGGTACTGAAAGGCGATCCGGTGCCTCACTTTCCGGGCGTGCCCCGATTGCCCTCGCCGAATCATGCGGGGACAATGTGATTCAGTCATTCCAGTCTTGAAAGCCCATGTCCGCCCCCATCAAACTTGACCGACTCGACCTCCGCATCCTTGCCCAGCTGCAAAAGAACGGCCGCATGACCAACGTCGACCTCGCCGATGCCGTGGGTCTTTCTGCAAGCCCGTGCCTGATTCGCGTCAAGCGGCTGGAGCAGGCCGGCTATATCGGCGGATACAGCGCCCAGATCCGGATGGACAAGCTGGGCGATATTCTCACGGTGTTCACCGAGATCACGCTGGAGGACCACCATCGCGAGGACTTCGCGCGCTTCGAGAAGGCTGTGTGCGCGGTGGATGAGATCGTCGAATGCCACCTTGTCAGCGGCGGCTATGACTACCTGCTCAAGTTCATCACCCGTGGGGTCAACCACTACCAGGAACTGATGGAAAGCCTGCTCGAGCGCAATATCGGCATCGAGAAGTACTTCAGCTTCATCGTGATCAAGTCGCCTTTCATCAAGACGCACTATCCCATCGAACGGCTGTTCCCTTCGGCAACCTGAGCCCTGGGCTTTGGCACGCTGCGGCCGGCATTCCCGGGGGGCGGTGCGCTGGCCGTCTGGAACTGCCGTGGCGTCATGCCGCAGACGCTCTTCAGGCAGCGCGTAAAGTGGCTCTGGTCATAGAAGCCGCATTCGTGCGCGGTCAGCGCCGGCGAGTGGCCCTGCCTGAGCAGCCACTGCGCGCGCCGGATTCGTTTCAGGCTGATGTATCGATGCGGCGTCATGCCCAGCGTCAGCCGGAACACGGTCACGAAGCGTCCGACGCTCAGCTGGACGAGGTCGGCCAGTAGCGGCAGCGGCAGCGGTTCGCCCAGGTGCTGGTGAATGTAGGCGAGCGCGGCGCCCAGGCGGGGATGGGCTTGGTCGTCGGCAGTGGGGCCGGTGGTGGGGCCGGCGCTGGGCGGCTGAGAGGATGCAACGGTCGTGCTCATGCTATCGAGCATAAGTGCAACGTTGCCGTGCATCACGCTGATCTTGCCGCTCCAGTCCACATCGAATTGCGAACTGCTTTGTCCGGAACGCAGAATCTGCGGCAGGGGTGCAGCCGGGCTGATCCTCCCGGCATGCGCTAGGTGGCCAGGACGTCCGCAACCCGCCGGCGGCACAGGGCGACGAATTCCTGCGCGGCTCGCGATTGTCCCTGTCCCGGGTGGAAGGCGAGCAGGGCACGAAAGTGAAAGGCTGGTGCAAACGGTACCGCGCGCAGCCCCAGCGCCGCATACTCGCGCGCAACCAGCGGGTTGGTGATCGCCAGGCCAGCGCCCGCCAGCACCAGCGCGCATTGCGTCGCGCTGTACGGCGTCTCGGCGACAAAACGGGCTGATTTTCCGGCCGCTGCGAATAACTGCTCAAGCCGCCGCTGCGCGGGATCGGATGCCGACAACGCAATCAGTGGCGCATCCTGCAGATCGCGCGGCTCGATGCGGGCGTGGTGGGCGAAGGGATGCGTGGCCGGCATCGCGCACACCGCAGGCGCCTCATAGAACGCCGAGGCCACCAGCCCACTGGTGTCAGCCTCGTCGCCCATGAAGGCGAGGTCCAGCTCGCCCTGCAGCAAGCTGGCGCGCAGCGCGAGCGAACTGTCCACCACCAGCTGGCAGCGGATGCGCGGATAGAGATGCAGGAATTCCGACACCACCGCGGGCATGATGCTGGCCGACATCGCGTGCAGGGTGCCTACGCGGAGCACTGAATCCTCATGCGAGCGAAGCATGTCGATCTTGCGCTGCACCATGTCAAGGCCGACATAGACACGCTCGACCTCCGCCATCAAGGCGTGCGCTTCAGGTGTCGGGACCAGTCGGCCCTTGAGCCGGTCGAACAGCTTCAGTCCGGACCCGCCCTCCAGCTGGAGCAGCAATTGCGTGACTGCCGGCTGACTGATGTGCAGCGCGGTGGCGGCGCGCTTCGCCGAACCGAGCAACATCACCATGCGGAAGATTTCGATCTGACGTGCGCTGATGCTCATGGGCAGAATCTAAGGGATATAAGTTCTACTTAATTGTTGTGCCGAACGCATGACGGTGCAGGGCGAGCGGCGGCGCTAACATCCATCGCATGCAAACATCTTTTCAACCACCATCGGAAATGCGCGCCACGGGCCGCGTGCGCCGCAACGAGCGCCTAGCCGCCCTGCGCTGTATTGCCTGTCACACCCAGTATCCCATAGCAGACATGCCGACGGGCTGTCCACGCTGTGCCGGGGCGGGCCACCCGAGCAGCGTCGAGGCGGTCTACGCTGGCGCCCCGTTGCCGCTTCAGCCGAAAAGCCAGGGTTATAGGTGGGGGGCATGGCTGCCCTATTCGGATGGCATTTCGCTGGGCGAGGGCAATACACCTTGCCTCGATGTTCCCGCGCTCGCGCGAACCCTCGGTGTCGAGCAGTTGTGGATCAAGCACGAGGGCATGAACCCGACCGGTTCGCACAAGGACAGGATGTCGGCACAAGCCGTCAGCCGTGCCCTGGACGTTGGCGCCCGGCTCGTCGTCCTGGCGTCCAGCGGCAATGCGGCGGTTTCGGCGGCGGCATACTGCGCCGCCGCTGGCCTTCCCTGCGAGATCGCCACCTACAGCGATCTGCCTGCGCCGTTCGCGCGCGCCCTTCGCGAGTACGGCGCGATGCGCGTGGCCTTCGACAGCGGGCACGCGCGCTGGGACCACGTACGGCGGCGCGTGGAGCGCGATGGCGCTTTTGCCGTGACCAACTACTGCGTGCCTCCCGTCGGCAGTCCGGTATTCGGTGTCGAGGGATACCGTGCCGTGGCGCTTGAGTGGGTGGCCCAGGGCGTCCGGCCGGACCATGTGCTGGTGCCGACGGCGCGGGGCGACCTGCTCTGGGGCGTCTACAGTGCGCTGCGCGATCTGGTGCATGGCGGCGTGCTCGATCGCGTGCCGCAGTTGTGGGCGGTCGAACCGTTTGCGCGTTTGTCGCGCGTGCTGGACGGCGTAGCGCTCCAGTCCGAATTCGAGGGTCGGACCGCGCAGTTTTCCACGGCGGGCTCCACCGTCACGCTGCAACAGGAAATGGCGGCCCGTCTTTCCGGCGGGGGCGCCGTGCTGGTCGACGATCACGCCGCCGCGGAGGGTATGTCCCGCCTGGCGAAGGCTGGCTTTTGGGTCGAGCTGTGCGCCGGCGCATGCTACAGCGGCGCCTGGCAGTTGCGCTCCGCAGGGCGTATTGCGTCGTCCCAGCAAGTGCTGTTGCTGCTGACGGCCAAGGGCGACCGCGACCCGTTCCCATTCGATTCCCTATGAACCTCCCAAGGAGTGTTGGCATGACGATTCGCAGCATCATCGCTTCGCTGCTCTTTCTCGCCGCTCCTTGCAGTAGTGCTGCGCTGGCGGCGTATCCGGACAAGCCGCTGCGGCTGATCGTGCCATGGGCGCCGGGCGGCAGCACCGACGCCCTCGCACGTGCCATCGCGCAGCGCATGGGCCAGACCATGGGACAAACCGTGGTGGTCGAGAACCGCTCCGGCGCCTCGGGGCGGATCGGCCTGGAGATTGCTGCCAAAGCCCCACCGGACGGCTATACCCTTGCGGTCGTGGAGCTGCCGCATGCGATCGCTCCCGCTGTTTTTACACAGATGCCGTACGACCTGGTGCGAGACTTCGCGCCGGTTTCGCTGATCGGTGAGTCGCCGCTGATCCTGTTTGCCGACAGTGCTCGCTACAAGACCGGCGACATCCAGCGTTTTCTCGCCGATGCACGCAAAGGCGGTGATACGCCTCTGCTCATAGCGACTAGCGGCAACGGTTCCATCAGCCACCTTTCCGCAAAGATGCTGGAGGCGCAGGCCAGTCTGAAGGTGGATGCGGTCCCTTATCGGGGTTCGGCGCCCGCGTTGAGCGATGTTGCGGCGCAACTGGTCGGCGGGCACTTCGCCACGCTGGCCAGCGGCAGCAGCTTGCTGGGCGCTGGCAAGGTTGCCGCGCTGATGGTCACGAGCACGTCGAGGCTGGTGGCGCTTCCCGCGGTGCCAACGGCCGCGGAAGCCAGGCTGCCCGGCATGCAACTGAGCCAGTGGTGGGCCATCGTCGTGCCGGCGAGGACGCCGCCGGACATTGCGGCGCGACTGAACATGGAGGTCAACCAGGCGCTGGTGTATGGACCGACACGCGACCGGCTCAGCAGCCAGGGCGTCGAGCTGAAGGGTTCCTCACGCGAGCAGCTCGCTGCGTTCCTGCGCAGCGAGATCGCCCGGTGGGCCAGGGTCGTGCGGGATGCCGGCATTCAGCCGGAATAACGGCGCAGGGATTGGCGTGCCAATCCTGCGTGGGCTCAGTGCGCTCCCGTATTCCGACCGACCGGTCGGACATTGCCGCAGGCCCGGCTGAATTGCGGAGGGTGGAAGCCGTTGAAGACTGCCGCAATTCGCGCCGCGACCTGCAGCAGCGTGTCTCGTATTGAACAGAGCCGGGTGATCAACTAAGATGGACTTTCCGGGCGCGAAGAGCAAGTGCCCGCTGGCCAGACCTTGCCTCACCAGGACCAGGTCTCTGCCGCCAACTCCCCCGTATTAAGAAGTCCCGCTGCAAAACTACCCCATTTGCTGAGGAGACGCCTGTGCTGAGTCATCATGAGTTCGCTACCCTCGTACTCGTAAACGACAGCGCCGACGCGCGCGAGTTGGACCGAACGGATGTGGAGATGTTGCTCTCGCATCAGTTGATTACGCTGGAACGCCTTGGACCAGACTACAGCCGTCCTCAGGTGACAATTCAGGGGTACCATTTTCTCAAGGCTTTGGGGCGCATTCGCGCGAGAAGAGTGAATCCCTGTGCTATTGCAAGCAGTGCCATCGCCACTCTCGCCACCCGTGCCTGAGTTGGCACGGGCGCACCCTGATCAAATGTCGAAGTAGAGTTGGAACTCCCACGGATGTGGCCGCAACTTCAAGGTATCGATCTCGTGCGTGCGCTTGTAGTCAATCCAGGTCCTGATCAGGTCGTCAGTGAAGACATCTCCCTTTCGCAGGAACGCTGAGTCGGATTCCAGCGCGGCAAGCGACTCTTCGAGCGAACCTGGAACCTGCCGGATGCCGGCGGCTTCCTCCGGTGGCAGGTCATAGATGTTCTTGTCGAGCGGATCGCCGGGGTCCGTCTGGTTTTCAATGCCGTCAAGGCCGGCGAGCAGCATTGCCGAGAAGGCGAGGTAGGCATTGGCGGACGGGTCAGGGCAGCGAAATTCAACGCGTCGGGCGCTTGGGGAATCCGAAACCATTGGAATCCTGGCCGCGGCGGATCGGTTGCGCTGCGACATGGCCAGGTTGACAGGGGCCTCGTATCCAGGCACCAGTCGCTTGTAGGAGTTTGTACTCGGTGCGCAGAACGCCATCAGCGCGGGCGCGTGCCTGAGCAAGCCGCCGATGTACCAGCGGCACATCTGGGACGTCTGCGCCCAGCCGTGCGCGTCATAGAAGAGGTTCTCGGCGTCGCGCCAGAGGCTCTGGTGGCAATGCATGCCGCTCGCGTTGTCGGCAAACAGGGGCTTGGGCATGAATGTGGCGACCTTGCCGTGGCGGCGCGCAACGTTCCTGCAGATGTACTTGTACATCATCACGTTGTCTGCCATGCGCGCCAGGCGTGCAAAGCGCATGTCGATTTCATTCTGGCCCGCCGTGGCGACCTCGTGGTGATGCACCTCGACCTGGATGCCGGCCTGCATCAGCGCGAGTACGATTTCGGAGCGGATGTCCTGCAGCGTATCGCTTGGCGGGACGGGAAAGTATCCTCCCTTGTAGCGCTGCTTGTAGCCAAGATTGCCTCCGCCATAGGCGCCTTCGTCGCGACCCGAGGCCCATTCGCCTTCGGCGGATTCGACATGGTAGTAGCCTGAGTGCTGGTCCTGCCCGAAGCGAACGGAGTCGAAAATGAAGAATTCCAGTTCGGGGCCGAAGTAGCAATCCGTAGCAAGACCGGTTTGCTGGAGGTACAGCTCCGCTTTCCGTGCGATGTAGCGCGGATCGCGCGAATACGCCTGGTGCAAGACAGGATCCAGCACGTCGCAGATCAACGCCAGCGTTGGTGCTGTGCAGAACGGATCGATGAATGCCGTGGTCGGGTCAGGCCTGACCAGCATGTCGGACTCGTGAATTTCCTGGAATCCACGAATGGACGACCCGTCGAACCCGATGCCGGCCGAGAACAAACCGTCGTTGATTTCGGGCAGCGTGATCGAGAAGTGCTGCCACACGCCGGGCAAGTCGGTGAACCTGAGGTCAACGACCTGGATCGCGTGCGTCCTGATCAGGTCGATGACTTCACCGGGGTTTTGCGGCGGCGCAAATTGATAGCTGCCGGGTTCTATCGAGACCATGCTCATGACTGCCTCCCTCGTCTGCCCGCCGCATAGTCCAACATTAGCCTGCCAAATTCCGAATGCAAAGTGCCTCGGCAACCCGTTGCAGTCTTTCCGGGAGGCTCCCATGCGGTGAAATCCGCGTTCTCCCCAGGCGGCTCACCGCAACACAGTAACTTGGAGGCAAGTGATGTATGGCGATCTTTTGGGGATCTCGCTTGCTGGCGCGCCTCACTTATCCACGGATGCTGTTCGCCTGAGCTCCCCTGGACTTTTCCCCGTCCACTGTCGGAATGCCCGGATGAAACTGGCCTCGCTGCCGAACCCGGCGGCGATCGCTATCTGCTTCAACGGCCTCGAGGTTCGCGTAAGTTGCTGGATAGCCAGATCACGTCTGGCCTCATCCTTCAGGCCCTGAAGCGAGACGCCTTCTTCTGCCAGGTGCCGATAAAGGGTTCTCGTTGAAACGTTCAGCAACGCCGCCACGGCGGCCGACGTCGAGACCTCGAATCCACTTGTACGGAAAAGCTTGCGAATGCGCTGCGAAAGGAGCCGGTCGCGCCTGTACTGGAGCACGATAAGCGGTAGCGGACGAAGCAGCATCTGCCGCAGATCGTGATCGTCCCGGCGTACGGGCAATTGCAGATACGCCGCGTCGAAAACCAGGCTGGCGTGGGGCGCTTCGAAATCGAGTGACCCGCGAAACATCAAGTCATACGCCCTGGCGTGCCGCGGCTTCTTGAACGGGAAGGTGGCGCGCGACAGCGGGATGCGGGAATCGACCAGCCAACATGCGAAACCGTGAATGTTCCGAAGGGTACTTACCAGGCAAAACTCACGTTGCCGGAGTAGGTCACGGTTTTCGCGGATGACGAGGTGCGCCAGCCGAGCCTCGACGTTCAGTTCCAGCTTGATGTCATCCACCAGCAAACCATAGTGCCGGCACCAGCGCAGCAGAGCTACCCGCAAATTCTGCGAGGGCAAGGAGGCACGGCAAAGCATGCCGTTGGTTCCCCAGGGGAGGCGCCGCGAGAACCAGCCAAGCCCCTCGTCGTCGAGCTCGTGCATTGCAGTCGCGGACAGCGCTTCGAACTGATCGGCAGTCACGCGCGCATCGTCGCTGCGCAGTAGCGACGGTGAAATGTGCGCCGCGCGCAGCGCTCGCCGTGGATCCACGCCGTAGCGCTCGTACGCCAGGACGATCGAACGAACAAAGGCGATGGGTGTTTCTGCTACCGATTTCATGTCTGGCGCGTGTTGGTCCAACTGGCACGATCTGCAAGGGAGTTGGCACGCTTTGCATCCGCTGTTGCCCTATGCTCGCGTCGTGGGAATCTTGAAGTCTGAGGAGCGTCGAGATGGATGATGGGATCAGCAAGTCATGGCCAAAACAGGTAAGGATTGTCGAAGTCGGGCCGCGGGACGGCCTCCAGAGTGAAAAGCAGATCGTTCCTGCCGCGGTAAAAATCGAGCTTATCGAGCGCCTGGCGGATGCGGGACTGCCGGCGGTGGAGGCCACGGCCTTCGTCTCGCCAAAGTGGGTGCCGCAGATGGCAGACAACGCAGTGGTCCTCAAGGGCATTCGGCGCAGGCCTGGCACCTCCTATCCTGTACTGACACCGAATCTCAAGGGCCTGGAGGCTGCCATTGAGGCGGGCGCCGACGAAGTGGCAGTATTTGGGGCTGCCTCGGAGGCATTCTCGCAGAGGAATATCAATTGCTCCATCAGTGAAAGCTTGAGGCGATTCGAGCCACTCGTGTCTGCCGCGCTTGCCCACGATATCAAGGTGCGCGGCTACGTATCCTGCGTGGTGGGATGCCCGTATGAAGGCGCGGTGGCACCGGCGCAGGTTGCGCAGGTTGCCAGGGGTCTCGCTGACATGGGTTGCTATGAGGTGTCACTCAGCGACACCATCGGAACGGGTACGCCCACTTCGGTACGGCGAATGCTCGAAGCCGTCGGCCAAGGCTTGCCGATGGAAAAGCTTGCCGGTCATTTTCATGACACCTTTGGCATGGCCATTGCAAATATCTGCGCCGCACTCGAACTGGGGATGGCGGTATTTGACAGCTCTGTTGCCGGGCTCGGGGGATGCCCCTACGCCGCGGGGGCTTCGGGCAACGTTGCCACCGAGGACGTGGTCTACTTGCTCAGCTCCGTGGGGATCGAGACCGGTGTCGACATGGAAAAGCTGCTCTCGGCCAGCGCCTTCATCTCGGATCATCTGGGCCGCCTGCCAGCTTCCAGGGCGGCACGGGCCCTGATGGCGAAGCGCGGTCACGTCACATCAAAGGTGACCTGCCAGTCATGACCATTCTCTATCACTGCATGAGTGCGCGCTCCTTCCGTCCCCTCTGGATGCTGGAGGAGCTGGGCCGGGAATATCAGCTGGTGATGCTGCCTTTCCCGCCGCGCATCCTGTCGCGGGATTACCTGGACATCAATCCGCTGGGTACGGTTCCATTCCTGATCGACGGGACGACGCGGATGTCGGAATCGGCTGCAATCTGCCAGTACCTCTGCGCAACCAGTGCGCCCACCTCGCTGCAGGTCGAAGCAGGGGAGGACGACTTCGGCGCCTACCTGAATTACCTTCATTTCGGTGAGGCAACCCTTACGTTTCCCCAGACGCTGGTCCTTCGCTATTCGAGATTCGAGCCAGAAGAGCGGCGCCAGCCGACCGTCGCCGCGGATTACGCGAAATGGTTTCTGGCGCGCTTGCGCACATTGGAACCGGTCATCGAGAAGCACCCATACCTGTGCTCGGGTCGTTTCACCGCGGCCGATGTTTCCGTGGGTTACGCCTTGCTGCTCGCACAGCACCTGGGGCTCCAGCCGCGCTTCACGCCGGCGATCGCGGATTACTGGCAGCGTTTGCAGTTGCGACCTGGCTTCATCCGCGCCCTGAACGCCCAGGAGGCGGCGGCGCTGGCGCAGGGCATTTCGATTGTCCCTGCGCCGGACACCGCGCCAGGCACGTAAGTGGCGGCGCGCGACGCATCCTCTACTTGATGGGGGCAGGGCGTGAAAGCGCTAGGGAAATCCCCGGTGCGGATTGTCATTGCAACGACAGATCGATGCGTACGGATTGCCTATGCTGCTTCGGTCATCAGACAGCCCGCTGAATCTCGACGTTCGCGGGGAATGTAGCCTGCAGAGCTTTGTGTGTACGCAGGCCGCCAACATTGGTGCAGGCAGCACCGGGGAGACAACCAATGCGTCAAGTCGACGTTCACAAGCTGGCCGACGAGGCCCGCCTCAATGGCTTTCACGGGCTCGTACTATTCTGGTGCGCGCTCATCATCATCTTCGACGGTTACGACCTGGCAGTCGCCGGGATCGCGCTGCCATCGATCATGAAAGACATGGGCGTCAACGCGACCAGCGCGGGATTCATGGTCAGCTCGGCGCTGTTCGGAATGATGGTCGGTGCCATCTTCCTGGGCACCATCGCGGACAGGATCGGCCGTCGCCGGGCCATTTCCATCTGCGTCGGACTGTTCAGCGTCTTCACCGCGGCGGCCGGCTTTACCAGCGACCCGGTAACGTTCAGCGTTACCAGGTTCCTTGCCGGCCTCGGCATCGGCGGTGTGATGCCCAACGTGGTCGCGCAGATGACCGAGTACTCGCCGAAGCGGATCCGCAGCACGATGGTCACATTGATGTTCAGCGGATATGCGGTGGGCGGCATGCTGGCCGCAGTCCTCGGCAAAGGCCTGATCGAGACGTACGGCTGGCAATCCGTTTTCGTCGCAGCGGGACTCCCGGTCATCCTAGTCCCGCTGATCATGAAGTCGCTGCCCGAGTCGATGCCTTTCCTGATCAAGTCGGGCCGCATTGACGAACTGAAGCAAACCGTCTCGAAGCTGGAGCCGAGCTACCAGCCGCATGCAAATGACCGCTTCGCACTGCCGTCCGAGCACAAGGCCGACGATGCGCCGATTCGCCACCTGTTCCATGAGGGACGCGGTTTCAGCACGGTGATGTTCTGGGTCGCGTTCTTCATGTGTTTGTTCATGGTGTACGCGCTCAGTTCCTGGTTGACAAAGTTGATGGCCAACGCAGGCTACAGCCTTGGCTCCGCGCTGACGTTCGTGCTGGTGCTGAATTTCGGCGCGATCGCCGGTGCGGTCGGCGGCGGCTGGCTGGCCGACCGCTTTCACATCAAGCATGTGCTGGTGGTGTTCTTTGCGCTGGCGGCCGTGTCGATCTCGATGCTCGGCTACAAGGTTCCGACCGCGGTGCTGTACTTGCTTGTCGGCATGGCCGGCGCCACGACGATCGGCACGCAGATCCTCGCCTACGCGTACGTTGGCCAGTTCTACCCCATGGCTGTGCGCTCAACCGGCATCGGCTGGGCCTCGGGCGTCGGCCGCAGCGGGGCGATCCTGGCGCCGATCGTGATCGGCACCCTGGTCGGGATGAGCCTGCCATTGCAGCAGAATTTCTTCGCGATCGCCGTGCCGGCGGTGATTGCGTTGGTCGCCATCGCATTGGTGGACCATCGGCGCTCGGCCTCGGCGCATGATGAGGACGTTAGCGCCGAGATTGGTGAGCCGGCTGTAGTCGGCACGCGTCCGGCGATACTGCGCCAGTGATGTCGCATGCAGTGGGTGCGGCAACGCGCCTCGGGCTCCCTGATGCAGGGGGCTTTTTTTGTGCTTGACGGGCGTGATTTGTTTCGCCGGCGTAGCCGGGGGGCCTTTGGGCTCGGGCAGTGCCCGAGCCCCAGAGGCCATCAACAAAACACGCATCCCGCTATCTGGCGAAGACCCAAAAAAATGAGGTGGCATCGCAGGCGATGCCACCCCAGCTTGCTGACAAAGCCAGCCTGCGTGCTGCCAGTTTGCTTCCCCTTCCCGCTTGCGGTAGGGGAGCGTTCACCAAGGTTCAACGCATTGACGCACCACTCTGCGCTACTACGCCGACAGCTTTGCCGGCAGCCTGCTCATATCAAGCTATCAAGCCTCAAACGCCAGCAGCTGCGCCCCTTCTGTCACCTGCTCGCCGATGCCGTACAGCACTTCGCTGACCACCCCGTCGGCCGGCGCGCTGATGGTGTGCTCCATCTTCATCGCCTCCATCACCAGCAGCGGGGCGCCGCGCGTGACGGTGCTGCCGGCCTCGACCATCACCGCGATGACCTTGCCCGGCATCGGCGCGGTCAGCTTGCCGCCTTCGCTTTCTGATTCGCCTGCATGGGCCAGGGGATCGAGCCAGGTCAGCGTGACGTGACGACCGGCACTGAAGACATGGAACGTCTCGCCATCGAGATGCACCTGTCCGTGCGCACGCCGCGTGCCGAGGTCGACGCGAATATCGTCTGCCTGGCATTTCGCGGAGAACTGCCCAGCCATGCCCGCGTAGTACAGCGTGCTGCCGCGCTCGTTGGTGTTCAGCGTCACGTCGAGCACCTGCTCGCCATAGCCGAAGCGCAACTGGCGCGATGCGCCGCTGTTGAGCCGCCACGCGCCGGCATGGGTCCACGGCGAATGCTGGTCGGCGGCATCGATGCGTCGTTCCTTGTTCTCGCGATCCAGCAGCGCCGCCACGGCCAGCGCGATGATTTCCATGCCGACCGGCGCCGGCGGCGGGAACAGGACCTTCTCGTTGCGCTCGATCAGGCCGGTGTCGAGATCGGCGGTGCGAAACGCTTCGGACGACACCAGCCGCTGCAGGAAGGCAACGTTGGTCGACAGGCCGACCACGTGATACGACGCCAGCGCCTGGCGCATGCGCGCCAGCGCTTCGTCCCGATCCTTGCCCCAGACGATCAGCTTGGCGATCATCGGGTCGTAGAACGGGCTGATGGTGTCGCCTTCGCGCACGCCGGCATCGATGCGGATGCCGGCCGGGCCATGCATATCGCCGCCGCGCATGAACTGCACCGCCGGCGGCGTGCGCAGGAAGCGCAGCGTGCCGGTGGACGGCAGGAACTGATTGTCGGGATTCTCGGCGTAGATACGCGCTTCCAGTGCGTGGCCGTCGATGCGCAGTTGCTCCTGCGTCAGCGGCAGTGCTTCACCGGCAGCGACGCGCAGCTGCCATTCGACCAGGTCCTGCCCGGTGACCATCTCTGTGACCGGATGCTCGACCTGCAGGCGCGTGTTCATCTCCATGAAGTAGAAGGAGCCGTCCTGGTTGGCGATGAACTCCACCGTGCCGGCACCGACATAGCCCACCGCTTTGGCCGCAGCAACCGCGGCCTCGCCCATGGCGCGGCGGCGTTCTTCGGTCATGCCCGGCGCCGGCGCTTCTTCCAGCACCTTCTGGTGGCGACGCTGCACCGAGCAGTCGCGCTCGAACAGGTAGACGCAGTTGCCGTGGGTATCGGCGAATACCTGGATCTCGATATGGCGCGGGCGGGTAAGGTATTTCTCCACCAGCACCTTGTCGTCGCCGAAGCTGGCCGACGCCTCGCGCTTGACCGAGGCCAGCGCGGCCTCGAAGGCATCGCCCGACTCGACCACGCGCATGCCCTTGCCGCCACCGCCCGCGCTGGCCTTGAGCAGCACCGGGTAGCCGATGCGGTCGGCCTCGCGGCGCAGCAGCGCCGGATCCTGGTCCTCGCCGTGGTAGCCCGGCACCAGCGGCACCGAGGCCTTTTCCATCAACTGCTTGGCCGCGCTCTTGCTGCCCATCGCGTTGATGGCCGAGGCCGGCGGGCCGATAAAGACCAGCCCCGCCGCGGCGCAGGCCTCGGCAAAGGCCTCGTTCTCGGACAGGAAGCCGTAGCCCGGGTGGATGGCCTGGGCGCCGGTCTCCTTCGCCATCTCGATGATGTGGTCGGCGCGCAGGTAGCTGTCGCGCGCGGCCGCGCCGCCGATATGCACGGCCTCGTCGCAGAAGGCGACGTGGCGCGCGTCGGCGTCGGCGTCCGAGTACACCGCGACGGTGCGGATGCCGAGCCGGCGGCAGGTGGCGGCCACGCGGCAGGCGATTTCACCGCGGTTGGCGATCAGGATCTTGTTGAACATCGATCTTCCTTGTCGTGGTTACATGCGGAACACGCCGAACTTCATGTCCTCGATTGGCGCGTTCAGGCTCGCGGACAGGCCCAGGCCGAGCACGGTGCGGGTCTGCGCGGGATCGATCACGCCGTCGTCCCACAGGCGCGCACTGGCGTAGTACGGGTGGCCCTGGTGTTCGTACTGGTCGCGGATCGGCTGCTTGAAGGCGTCTTCCTCCTCCGCGCTCCACTTGCCGCCCTTGCCCTCGATGCCGTCGCGGCGCACTGTCGCCAGCACGCTCGCGGCCTGCTCGCCGCCCATCACCGAGATGCGCGCATTCGGCCACATCCACAGGAAGCGCGGCGAATAGGCCCGCCCGCACATGCCATAGTTGCCGGCACCGAACGAGCCACCGATGATCACGGTGAACTTGGGCACCTGCGCGGTCGCGACCGCGGTCACCATCTTCGCGCCGTTGCGAGCGATGCCTTCGTTCTCGTACTTGCGGCCGACCATGAAGCCGGTGATGTTCTGCAGGAACACCAGCGGGATCTTGCGCTGGCAGCACAGCTCGATAAAGTGCGCGCCCTTGAGCGCCGACTCGGAGAACAGGATGCCGTTGTTGGCGATGATGCCGACCGGGTAGCCCCAGATGCGTGCGAAGCCGCACACCAGCGTGGTGCCGTAGCGCGCCTTGAACTCGTCGAACTCGGAGCCGTCGACCAGGCGCGCGATCACCTCGCGCACGTCATAGGGCTTGCGCGTGTCGGTCGGGATCACGCCGTACAGCTCTTGCACCGGGTACAGCGGCTCCACCGGCTCGTGCAGGCGGATCTGGTCCGGCTTGCGGCGGTTCAGGTGCTGCACGATATTGCGCGCCAGCGACAGCGCGTGGTGGTCGTTCTGCGCGAAGTAGTCGGCCACGCCCGACAGGCGCGTATGCACGTCGGCGCCGCCCAGGTCCTCGGCGCTCACTTCCTCGCCGGTGGCGGCCTTCACCAGCGGCGGGCCGCCCAGGAAGATGGTGCCCTGGTTCTTGACGATGATGGACTCGTCGCTCATCGCCGGCACGTAGGCGCCGCCGGCGGTGCACGAACCCATCACCACCGCGATCTGCGGGATGCCCTGCTTTGACAGGTTGGCCTGGTTGTAGAAGATGCGGCCGAAGTGGTCGCGGTCCGGGAACACATCGTCCTGGTTGGGCAGGTTGGCGCCGCCGGAATCGACCAGGTAGATGCAGGGCAGGTTGTTCTGCTCGGCGATCTCCTGCGCGCGCACATGCTTCTTGACCGTCATCGGGTAGTAGGTGCCGCCCTTGACGGTGGCGTCGTTGCAGACGATCACGCATTCCTGCCCGGCCACGCGGCCGATGCCGGTGATGATGCCGGCGCCGGGCGCAACATCGTCGTACATGTCATAGGCCGCGAGCTGCGACAGCTCCAGGAACGGCGTGCCCGGATCGAGCAGTTGCTGCACGCGGTCGCGCGGCAGCAGCTTGCCGCGCGACAGGTGCTTGTCGCGCGCGTCTTTGCCGCCGCCTTCGGCGAGCTTCGCGATCCTGGCCTCCAGGTCGGCTACCAGGGCCTGCATGGCTTCGGCGTTGGCCTTGAAGGACTCGGAGCGGGCGTTCAGTTTGGTTTCGATGATTGGCATATCGTGCTACTTGGTGTGCCGCGAGATGGTGCTGTCGGTCGGCAGATGGCGAGGGCGGGTGTGCGGCTAAGGCGCGCTCACATCGTTTCGGAGAACAGCTCGCGGCCGATCAGCATGCGGCGGATCTCCGAGGTGCCGGCGCCGATCTCGTACAGCTTGGCGTCGCGCCACAGCCGGCCGGCGGGGTATTCATTGATATACCCGTTGCCGCCCAGGATCTGCACGGTCTCGCCCGCCATCCAGGTGGCCTTCTCGGCCGTGTACAGGATCACCGCGGCGCAGTCCTTGCGCACCTGGCGCACGTGGTCGCTGCCCAGCCCGTCGAGGTTCTTGCCGACCGTGTACAGGTAGCTGCGTGCGGCCTGCAGCGTGGTGTACATGTCCGCCACCTTGCCCTGGATCAGCTGGAACTCGCCGATGCTCTGGCCGAACTGCTTGCGGTCATGGATATACGGCGTGACCACGTCCATGCACGCCTGCATGATGCCGACCGGGCCGCCCGACAGCACCGCGCGCTCGTAGTCCAGCCCGCTCATCAGCACCTTGGCGCCGCCGTTCTCGGCGCCGAGGATGTTCTCGACCGGCACCTCCACGTCCTGGAACACCAGTTCGCCGGTGTGCGAGCCGCGCATGCCCAGCTTGTCCAGCTTCTGCGCCACCGAGAAGCCCTTCATGCCCTTCTCGACGATAAACGCGGTCATGCCGCGCGCGCCCAGGTCGGGCTCGGTCTTGGCGTAAACCACCAGCACGTCGCAGTCCGGGCCGTTGGTGATCCACATCTTGGTGCCGTTGAGCACGTAGCGGTCGCCCTTGAGCTCCGCGCGCAGCTTCATGCTGACCACGTCTGAGCCGGCGTTGGGTTCGCTCATCGCCAGCGCGCCGATCCACTCGCCCGACACCAGCTTGGGCAGGTATTTGGCCTTCTGCGCCGGCGTGCCGTTGCGGTGGATCTGGTTCACGCACAGGTTGGAATGGGCGCCATACGACAGGCCCACCGAGGCCGAGGCGCGGCTGATTTCTTCCATCGCGATCATGTGCGCCAGGTAGCCCATGTTGGCGCCGCCATATTCCTCGGCCACCGTGATGCCGAGCACGCCCAGGTCGCCCATCTTCTTCCAGGCGTCCATCGGGAACTGGTCGGTGCGGTCGATCTCGGCGGCGCGCGGGGCGAGTTCGGCCTGGGCCCAGGCGCGCACGGAATCGCGCAGCATTTCGATGTCTTCGCCGAGGTCGAACTTGAGGCCGGGGAGGGTGTTCATAGCGGTGTTGTCTCTGGTGTTGTCTGTGGGATCGGGGGAATGGCTGGCGCCGCGCACCGGCGCCGGCGCGTCAGGCCGTCCTGGATTCGCTGAGCTTCAGTTCCTGCGTCATGCGCTCGCGCATCACGAATTTCTGTACCTTGCCGGTGATGGTCATGGGCATCTCTTCGACAAAGCGGATGTAGCGCGGGATCTTGTAGTGCGCGATCTGGTCGCGGCAGAAATCGCGGATCTCATCCTCCGTGGCGCTGGCGCCCGGCTTCAGCACGATCCACGCGCAGACTTCCTCGCCGTACTTCTGGTCGGGAACGCCGAACACCTGGACCGCCTGGACTTTCGGGTGGCGGAACAGGAACTCCTCGATCTCGCGCGGGTAGATGTTCTCGCCGCCGCGAATCAGCATGTCCTTCACGCGGCCGACGATGTTGCAGTAGCCTTCCGCGTCGATGGTGGCGAGGTCGCCGGTGTGCATCCAGCCGTCGCGGATGGCTTCGGCGGTACGCACCTCGTCATCCCAGTAGCCCAGCATCACCGAATACCCACGCGTACACAGCTCGCCTGTTTCGCCTACCGGGACCGTGGCACCTGTCGCGTCCACGATCCTGACCTCGAGGTGCGGCTGGATGCGGCCCACCGTGGTGGTGCGCTTGTCCAGCGGATCGGTGGTGCTGCTCTGGAAGGAAACCGGACTCGTCTCCGTCATGCCGTAGGCGATGGTCACCTCGGACATGTGCATCTGCGACACCACGCGCTTCATGGTCTCGATCGGGCAGGGTGACCCCGCCATGATGCCGGTGCGCAGGGAAGAGAAGTCGTACTGCGAGAAATTCGGGTGATCGAGCTGGGCAATGAACATGGTCGGCACGCCATGAAGCGCCGTGCAGCGTTCTTCGCTGACTGCCTGCATGGTGGCTTCCGGCTCGAAGGCCTGGCCGGGGAACACCATTGCCGCGCCGGAGGACACGCATGCCAGCACCGCCAGGACCATGCCGAAGCAGTGATAGAAGGGCACCGGGATGCAGAGCTTGTCCTGCTCGGAGAAACGCATCGCCATGGCAATGAAGCGTGCGTTGTTGACGATATTGCGATGGGTCAGCGTGGCGCCCTTGGGCGCACCGGTAGTGCCGCTGGTGAACTGCACGTTGATCGGGTCATGGCGATCCAGCTGTGCCGTGATGGCATCCAGCGTCGACCGCGCCACGCCCGTGCCGCGCGCAATCACATCGGCATAGCGGAGCATCCCGGGCGTATGGTCGTCGCCCATCCGGATGACGCAGCGCAGTGCCGGCAGCCGCGCCGCCTGCAGTTCGCCCGGCGCGCAGGTGGCCAGTTCGGGGGCGAGTACCTGGAGCATCTCCAGGTACCGTGAGGTCTTGAAGGCTTCCGCCGCGACGATCGCCTTGACGCCCACCTTGTTCAGCGCGTACTCCAGCTCGGACAGGCGGTAGGCGGGATTGATGTTCACCAGCACCAGCCCCAGCCGCGCCGTGGCGAATTGGGTGACCAGCCACTCGACCCGGTTGGGGGACCAGATGCCGACGCGGTCGCCTCTGGCCAGCCCCAACGTGTGCAGGCCTGCCGCCAGTGCGTCCACGGCATCGGAGAATTCGCGCCAGTTCCAGCGCACCCCTTGCTCGCGAAAGGCAACGGCTTCCCGCTCGGGGTAGCGAGCCACCGTTTGCGCCAGCAACTCCGGCACGGTCTGTTCCGACAGCGGAATGGTGGTGTCCCCCTTCACATGCGAAAGCCCGCCAATCGGCAGGGTGGTGGAAGAGGACTCGGCCTGCATCGTCATACTTGTCTCCAAAGCCCGGTTGTGGTTCGTCTCTCTGGATATTTGTGAGTGTTCCTCAACAAACATCGTTTCGATGAATTTTTGGGGCGACGTCTCCGGGTTTTCCCGGATATTAGTAGGGCGATCCCTAGGTTTTCGAGATATTCTTCCGAGACCCGTCTGACGCCCGTTGGTGCGATGACTGAAAAATACATGGTGCCAATCGAAATGGCAACCTAAAATTGAGCAAAGCTCAAGTCGGGGTTGAGCCGGCCCTATAATCTCGCCTTCGGGCAAGCTAGGACTCAAAGATGGAAGACGTCACATCGCCCCGCCGTGTGCCCGCAGGCGCCAAGGCGGAGCAACGCATCCGGGACATCCTGCGCGTCAGCCGCGAGGTATTCGCCGAGCTCGGCTACGAGAGGACCACGACCACCGAGATCGCCCAGCGCCTGGGCATCTCCGAGGGCACGGTGTTCACCTACTTCCATGGCAAGCGCGAGCTATGCGCACGCGTGATCGAGGACTGGTATGACGAGATCATCGGCACCGTGGAACAAGGCATGCCGCACGGGCAGAGCACGAAGGTGCAGCTGGAGTTTTATGTCAGGACACACCTGAGGCTGTTCCTGATCCAGGGGACGGGCTTGTGTGCGCTGGTGTTGTCGGAGGGCCGTGCCAAAGGGCCGGGGCTGGGAGAGATGTTCGCACCGCTGCAGCGCCGCTATACGGCGCCGTTGATGGACTTGCTGGCGCGGGCGCGGGACAACGGCGAGATCCGGGATGACCTGCCGTTGAGCCTGCTGCGCTCGGCAATCCTCGGGCCGATGGAGCACATCCTGTGGGACGCGATCGCCCGGCAGCGGCAAGTGGATATCGAGAAGACGGCCAGGGATATGGTGGCGTTGTTGTGGCCCGCCTTGCTGCCTGTAGACGTCGAGGTGGAGAAATTGCGCGCATTCTATGGAGAAGTCGGCGCGGCGTTGAGAAGGGCGGGCAACGGTTGACGCGCGGCGCGTCTTGAAGCGCCGGTCCACTAATCCACTGATCTAGTTATTGCGAGGGACTCTTGCCGGATTCATACGCCGTCATGCGCGATCGCCTGCTGGAAGCGCCGTGGGCGCGACACCTCTCTGCAGAGCAGCGGGGACGCGTTGAACGAGACACCCGCGTGTCGAGCTACGCCGCGGGGTCGCTGGTCTGCCAGCAAGGCGCAGCGGCCCTGCATTGGATTGGCGTGCTGGACGGCATGGTGAAGGTCAACACCGTATCGCAGGATGGCCGTGGAACAACGTTCATTGGCGTTTCTACTGGCGGATGGCTGGGAGAAGGGGCACTGCTCAAGCACGAGCTTCGTCCCTACGAAGTGGTCACGCTGCGCGACAGCTGGATCGCGTTGGTGCCGGCAGAGACCTTTGACTGGCTGTTCGAGACAAGCCTGAGCTTCAATCAGTTTCTGGTGCGCCAGTTGAACGCGCGACTCGGCCAGTTTGTTGCGGTCGTGGAGAGTTACCGCATGCAGACAACCACGGCGCAGGTAGCCATTTGCGTCGCGGAACTGTTCAACCCGGCACTGTGCACGGCTACGTCTGACGTCCTGCGGATTTCACAGGAGGAGATCGCACGCCTGTGCGGCCTGTCCCGTCAGGTCGTGAATCGCGCCCTGCACGAGCTGGAGGCAGCCGGCCTGGTTCGCATGCAATACGGCATGATCCATGTACTGGATGTCACTGCCTTGCATGCTTTTGGACGAGGCATTGACCCGAGACAGCAAAGTCCGGCATCGACGCCCCAGGGCTGACGGCCACGCGCCGACGGCAGCAGGCGAGGCCTGCCTGCCGTCGGTGGGCATCCACAATCAGGTCAGTTTGAAGGGAAGCTGGCGCTGCGGCTTGCCGGTGAGGCGCGCAATGGCGTTGGCAAATGCCGGCGCCAACGGCGGCAGGCCAGGCTCGCCCATGCCCGTGGGTGGATCGGCGCTGGGCACGATGTGGACGTCGAACGCGGGGGTGTCGGTAATGCGCGCCACCGTGAAGTCGCCGAAGTTGCTTTGCTCGATGAAACCGTCCTTCAGCGTGATGGCAGAGCCCGCCAGGCACATCGACAGCCCCATGACTGCCGCGCCCTGCACCTGTGCTTCCACGGTGCGGGGATTCACTACCAGGTTGCAATGCACGCCGGCGGTGACACGATGCAAGTGCGGACGGCCTTCCTTCACCGACGCCTCCACGACATAGGCCACCACGGAATCGAACGCCTCGTGCACCGCGACACCCCAGGCGCGGCCGGCGGGTAGCTTCTTCTTGCCGTACCCGCTCTTGTCCACCGCCAGTTGCAACGCCGCGCGGTGGCGTGGATGCCTGTCGCCGAACAGGCGCATGCGGTAGGCCACCGGGTCTTGCCTGGTGGCGCGCGCAATTTCGTCGAGCAGTGTCTCCATGACGTAGGCAGTGTGGGTGGACCCGACACTGCGCCACCACAGCACCGGCACGTTGGGCGTGGGGTGGTGCACGGTCAGGCGCATCGGTAGCGGGTAGGGGTCACGCATGCCCTCCGTGGCCGTGGCGTCGATGCCGTTCTTCACCTGGAACTCCCCGAACACCGTGCCCGAGGTAATGGACTGGCCAACGATGACATGATCCCAGGCCAGCACCTTGCCTTGCCGGTCGAAGCCGATGCGCGCGCGATGCAGGTGCATCGGACGGTAATACCCGCCCTTGATGTCGTCCTCGCGGCTCCACAGCGTGCGTATCGGTGCCTTCATGCCGGCGGCGCGCGCGGCCTTGGCGATCGCACAGGCCTCGACCACGTAGTCGCTCGTGCTCGCGAAGCGCCGGCCAAAGCCGCCGCCCGCCATCTGCACATGGATCTTCACCTGCTCGGGCTTGAGGCCAAGTGCGCGCGCCGCCGCGGCACCGTCCAGGCCGGGGCACTGGCTCCCTACCCACAGTTCGGCGCGCCCGTCGGACAACTGCACGGTGCAGTTCAGTGGCTCCATTGGCGTATGTGCCAGATAGGGGAACACGAATTCCGCTTCCAGCTTGCGCGGCGCGGTGGCAAGCGGCGCCATATCAGCGTCGAACTGACGCCGGCCGGGCCGCGCCGCCAGCTCGCGGTACTGGGCCAGCAACCGTTCGCTGTCAGCCTTTTCGACGGCGGCCGTGTTCCATTGCAGCTTCAGCGCGTCGCGCCCTTGCTTGGCCGCCCAGTAGCCGTCGGCGAGCACGGCCACGCCTTCGCCACCACGGTCCACCGGCACGCGCAGCACTGCCTTGACACCCTTGATGGATCGCGCGGCGCTGTCGTCCACCGTAGTCAGTCGCGCGCCAAACACAGGCGGATGTGCCACCACGGCAGTGAGCTGACCGGGCAGGCGCGTGTCGATGCCGAAGTCCTGGCGCCCGCTGCTCTTGGCACGCGCATCGATGCGCGTGGTGGGCGTGCCGATGATGCGAAAGTCCTTCGAGTCCTTCAGCGTGACCTTCTCTGGCACCGGCAGAGCCATGGCGGCCTCGGCCAGCTCGCCGTAGGTCAGCGTGCGGCCACCCGGACCCAACACCACCCCGGCGCGGGTGCGCAGCGTGGCCACGTCCACTTTCCAGCGCGCCGCCGCCGCCGACAGCAACATCGCGCGGGCACGGGCGCCAAGCTCGCGGTACTGTGTGAAGCTGTTCTTGACCGAATGCGAGCCGCCGGTGAGATGAATGCCGAACAGCGGGTCGACGTAGGGAGCGTCGTTCGAGCCGTGCCGGCTGCGCACCAGGCTCCAGTCCGCGTCGAGCTCCTCGGCCAGGATCATCGGCAAGGCAGTCTGCACGCCCTGGCCGAACTCCAGCCGGTTGACAGTTACGGTGACCTCGCCGCCGGGAGCGATCTGCACAAACGCCAATGGCTGCTGTGTCGGCTTCAGGGCGCTCGCGGCACCGCCGGCACTGGCGGCCTGTGCCATGGCCAGATGCGGAAATGCACCGAGCGCCAGGCCGGCGGAGCCGGCCAGCTTCAGGAAGCTGCGGCGCGGCGGCATGGCGGGTTCGTCGCTCTGGCTCCGCGCCAGCAGCCGCTGCAGGTTGCGCGGCATCTCGCCGTGATCGAAATTGGGCAACATGGCGGATCCTTCAGGCGAGGGCTTTGGCGGCATCGGCCATCGCGGCGCGAATGCGGGGGTAGGTACCACAGCGGCAGATGTTGCCCGCCATGGCGGCGTCGATCTCGGCAGCGCTGGGTTGCTTGCCGCGAGGCAGGGATTTGAGGAAGGCGGTGGCGCTCATGATCTGGCCGCTCTGGCAGTAACCGCATTGCGCCACGTCGTGCTTCACCCAGGCTGCATGGACTGCGGTGCCGACCCGGTCGCTGCCATCGGTGGCAGCTTCGATGGTGACGATGGTCTTGCCCTTGGCGGCAGAGACCGGCGTGATGCACGAGCGAATGGCCTGGCCGTCCAGATGCACGGTGCAGGCGCCGCATAATGCGGCGCCGCAGCCGAACTTGGTGCCGGTCATGCCAAGGGAGTCGCGCAGCGCCCAGAGGATGGGCGTGCCGGGATCGACATCGATCGTGTGCTTACGGCCGTTGACATTGAGCGTGCTCATTGGGGAGGGTTCTCCGTAGGTGGTGATCAGGTACGAGTGCCGTGAATCGCCTGGCCTCAGCCCGCCCAGCCCTGCAACCAGAAGGCGTATGGCGTTGGCAGCACTGACGCCGCCTTTTCGACCTTGAGGTCCCGCGCCGCCTGGAACGGCCAGTGCGGATTCGCCAGCAACGTACGGCCGAAGAGCGCGAGGTCGAGCTGCCCCTCGCGAATCAGGGCGTCCGCCTCTGACGCACTCGTGATCTGCCAGCTGGTTGCAACCGGCAGCCCGGTCTGCGCGCGAATCTGTCGCGCGTAGGGAACGAGGAAGTTGGGTCCCCATGGCACTTGTTCGTCCGCAGTGGACAGTGCGAGTCCGACGTCGACAAGATCCAGGCCGGCATCCTTCAGCCATTTCAGGACCTGAACGGACTCCGCGAGTGTCTCGTCTTCCCGACCGTTGAATTCCATGACACCCAGGCGTGCCGTCAGCGGCAGGCTTTTCGGCCATACCTCTCTCACAGCGGCTACAGTCTCGATCAGGAAGCGGGAGCGATTTTCGAGGGAGCCGCCGTACTGGTCGTCTCGCGCATTGGTGAGAGCGGACAGGAAATTCTGAGCGAGGAAGCCATGGGCAAAATGAAGCTCGAGCCACTGGAATCCCGCCTGTAGGGCACGACCTGCGGCATCCACGAAATGCTGTTGCGTGCGTCGGATGTCCTCCAGGTTCATTTCCCGCGGCATATGCGGGTTCGCGGGCATGAACGGCAGCGCGCTCGGCGCCAACGGCTGCCAGGCACGCGGATCGTTCTTGTCCAGTGGAGCACCGCCCTCCCAAGGGGGCGTGCAGCCGGCCTTGCGGCCGGCGTGACCGATCTGGATGCCCGCTACGGCGCCGGCGTCCTTGATGGCCTTCGCCACAGCGGCAAGGCCTGCAATGAGCGAGTCACTCCAGAGACCCACGTCACCGGGCGTAATCCGTCCGTCCGGGGACACGGCGGTCGCTTCAACGATCACGAGTCCGGCGCCGCCGCGCGCCAGCGTAGCGTAGTGGCTCTGATGCCAGTCGCTCAGATGCCCGACCTCGGCCATGTACTGGCACATGGGAGAGACGACGATACGATTTCGAAGGGTGACTCCCTTCAACGAGTAGGGGGAAAAGAGGGACGACATCCGGCAAGCCCGTGGAGAGTAGCGATGGGGCCCAGTTTGAGGGAGGGTGCCCGAAAACTGTTTGCCAATTCCGCCTCACTTCTTGCCCAATCCGACGATTGCATGCCTGTCACGCCCGCCTGGCTTCGCCCGGTGCTAGACTTCCCGCAGCAAAAAGAAGGCGGAGTAGGAGCATGAATGCGCGTGACAAGACTGGAAATCCTGGCAAGGCTGCGGGCATTGACATCCTCGCCGAGGCAATCGGCCGAATTGCCCAAAATGACGGCGACTACTTCACTGAGATTTCGGGCCTGACGCTCCACCGCAGGAGCGCCAGCGCGGCGCCGATGCCATGCATCTACGGGTTCGGGTTAGGGGTGGTTGCTCAGGGTGGCAAGCAGGTCATGCTTGGCAACGAGGTGTTCAACTACGCCGCCGGACAATCCTTGCTGACGACGATCGACGTGCCTGTCGTGTCGAACGTCACGGTCGCTACGCCGGCCGAGCCGTTCCTTGGCCTGATGCTGGCGCTTGAGCCGCGCATCGTCATGGAACTGGCCGCGGAAATGGAAGAGATGGAGCCTCGGAAGGAGAGTCCGAATCTCGCGATTTCCGTCAGTGACCTTGAGCCGCCTGTCCTGGACGCATTGATCCGGCTCGTACGACTGCTCGACGAGCCGGAACTCATCCCTCACGTCGCCGCATTGATTCAGCAGGAAATCGCCATTCGCCTGCTGGCCGGGGCCTATGGGCCGCTACTTCGAAAGTTCGCGGCCACCGGCTCGCCAAGTGAGCAGATTGCCAGGGCAGTGGCATGGCTCAAGCTGAATTTTGCACATTCGTTCCAGGTGGAGGAACTCGCAGCCAATGCACACATGAGCCCGTCGACATTCCGGCAGCACTTTCGCGCGATTACCGGGATCAGCCCGCTGCAGTACCAGAAACAGCTGCGCCTCCAGGAAGCACGCCAATTGATGCTGAGCCAGAACCTCGACGCCGGAACGGCAAGTCTGCGCGTCGGGTATGAAAGCGCATCACAGTTCAGCCGGGAATATGCCCGGCTCTTCGGTGCTCCGCCTTTGCGGGATATCCAACGGATGCGCGTTGGCTGAAAGGGCAGCAATGCATGACAGGCCATCTCCACGCTTTCCGCCCGGGAGATCCGCATGCTCAGCACCGACAAGTCTGGTGGCGTTCGAGAAATTCCCCGATCACCTGATTTACCGTGTCAGGATGGGTAACAGGGCCCATGTGGCCAAGATCCTCAAATTCCACCAATTCAACTTGGGGCAGTGCTGTGGTAAGTAGCCGTGCCACCCCACGCGCTGACGGGGGCGAGCGCTTGCCCACCATGTAGAGCACCGGGACGTTCAGTGAACGGAATGCCTTCAGGGGTGTGGGCTCTGTGAACAGGGCATGGGCCCATCTGCGTACATTCGTCACCGATGCGGCAATTGGCGGTTTGCGTGGTTCGGGGGTTTGCTTCCAGGCTCCGGCTCCCATCCAATAGTCGATAAAGCGCTCGGCGGCGGCGTCATGGTTCCCTGCATCGAGGGCGGCGCCCGCGCCAGCGACTGTATTGCGGATGCCATCCGCCTCGTTCGGCGCGGGCGTCTCCGCATCGAGCAGGGCAAACAGCGTTGGCTCGTAGAGGGCCAGGGCGCGCACGCGGTCAGGATTCGCCAGGGCCGCGATGAGTGCGACGGCGGCTCCATATGAGTGGCCCACGAACGCCAGCGATGAGCCAGCCCTCCTGACCACCGGCTCGATGAGCGCCGCCTCCTCTCGCAGGTAAATGACCCGGTCCGAGGGCCAGTGTGGACCCTTGCCGGAATCATACGAATCCGGTGCAAGGACGTGGAACTTCGGTGCGAGGCGTTCCATCAGCGCACGCCATTGTCCGGAGTTGCTCGCATTCGAATGGATGCATACGACCCCGGGTCCGGCCCCCGCCTCGCGAAAGAACGGCTCATGCCGAGGCATGCCCGTTGGCAGCGCGGTATTCACGTTTTCCTCCGGTCGGGTAGCAACATCCAGAGTCTGCTGCGGCAGGAGCGAGGATGTCGAGAGAAATGGACGCATGGCTGTCTCCTCAGGAGGGTTGGCGCATTTGACTGGCAGCGACAGGTACGGGGCGAACCTCTCGGATCGGCAAGTGAAGGGCGGCGGCAAACAGACAAAGGGCGATGTCTGCCAGCCACATCCAGTCATAGCTTCGGGTTGCCTCGAAGGCCTTTCCGCCGAGCCAGGCGCCGAGGAAACCGCCGATCTGGTGCGAGAGCATGACGATGCCGAAGAGCGTGGCGAGGTAGCGTGCGCCCCGCAGTCTTGCGACCAGGCCGATGGTCGGCGGGACGGTCGACAGGTACGTGAAGCCGAGTCCGGCGGCGAACAGGGCGAAGGCCATCGGCGTCTTCGGGGCCAGGAAGAACGCGAGGATCAGCACCGCCCGCGCCAGGTAGAGGGAAGCCAGCGCGTATTTCATGGAGACCGTCTGGATGGCCTTGCCAATCGACAGGCTCCCCAGGATGTTGAACAGCCCGATGATGGACAGTGACCAGGCGCTGACTGTGGCGGGCATTCCACAAAGCGCCACCACGCCAGGCAGATGCGTCGAGATGAAAGCGACGTGGAATCCGCAGGCGAAGAAGCCGGCGTTGAGCAAGAGGAAGCCCGGATCGTGGAGCGCCCCGCGCAATGCCACGCCGATCGTGCACCCGCCGGCCACACCAGGAAGGGAGGGCGCTGGCGAAGGGCGCGTGACGACCATGATTGCCGGGACCGCGGCCAGTCCCGCCACGCCGAGGAGCACCATTGCCTGCTGCCAGCCGGCGGTCCCGATGAGCAACTGGGTGAGGGGCAGGATGGTGAACTGGCCGACCGAGCCGCCCGCATTGACGATGCCGCTCGCCACCGCGCGCTTCGCCTCGGGGATCAGGCGATTCGCTGCCGACATGAGCATTGCCGGGCCGATCGCGCCAGCGCCGGCGGCGCCCGCCACGCCGATCAGCAGCATGAGCATGAAGGCATTGTCCGAGATCGGCGTCGCTGCGATCGCGGCGGCAAAGAGGATTGCGCCTGCAATCATCACCCGACGCGGTCCCCAGCGGTCCGCGACAGCGCCGGCCACCGGCTGCGCCACGCCCCACATGAGCTGTGAGACGCCAAAGGCAAGGCTGACGGTGGCGTACCCGACGCCGGTATGGGAATTGAGTAAGCTGATGAAGAGCGGCTGCGCCTGGCGCAGGCCGAGCCCAAGCGCGAAGACTGCTCCCGCGGCGAGCGCGATGGTTAGATGACTGCGGCTGCGCACGTGCACGGTGGTGTCCATGACTGCTTCTCCTTTTCCGTCCGTTCCAGGTCGTCCCAGTCCCGATCTTTTGCCGCGCGCGTGGTAGGCGGCGTGGAAATTGCCGTGGAATCAGATCGGCCGCCCGAATCCGGCCTCCCTCCGGTGCAGATTCAGATGCTTGGGCCACTTCGCGTCCGGCAGCATGGCGTTGCCCTGTCGCTGCCGGCGTCGAGGAAGGTCCGCGCGCTCCTCGCTTATCTGGCGCTTGCGCCACGCCCGGTCTTGCGCAGCCATCTCTGCGAGTTGCTGTGGGAGGTGCCCAACGATCCACGCGGCGAGTTGCGCTGGTGCCTCAGCCGGATCAGGAGACTTGTCGACTCGGGCAAACGGCAGCGCCTGAAGACCAGCGGAGACACGATCTGGCTCGACCTGTCCGATGGCTTCGTCGATGCGCTCGAGATCGCGCATGCGCTCGAGGAAGGCGTCACGGCACTGAGCCCGGAGCGGCAGCGAAGCATTGCGATGCTGTTCGAAGGGGATTTCCTGGACGGTCTCGACCTTGCCCGCTGTCCGGTGTTCAGCGCGTGGCACACCGCGCAACGCCGGCGTTTCCGTGCTTGCCATACCGCGCTGCTGGAGCATCTCGCGAAGAGCGCTGCCGGCGAAGAGACGTTTGGGTATCTGGACAAGTGGCGCGAACTCGCGCCATTCGACCAGCATGTCCACGCGACCATTCTCGCCACGCTCGCCCGGCAAGGCCGCATTCGCGAAGGGGAGGAGCATGTGGCGGCGACCGCCAGGCTGTTCGAGGCCGAAGGCCTGGATAGCAGGCCGATCCGCAACGCCTGGCGGTCGGCCGTGACAGCGACGGTCGTCGGGTTCGAAGGCCGCGCAGAGGTCGCAGAGGTCGCCCAAGTCTCCGGGGTCGCCGCAGGGATTCCCCGGCACGGCTCCATCGCGGTCATGCCGTTCGTCGACCTTTCCACCGAGGTCCACGTCCGCGGCGGGGCGGCCGATGCGCTCGCGCACGATGTCATCACGCGGCTCGCCAAACTGCGCAGCCTGTTTGTCATCGCGCAAGGGACGGTGTTCGCACTGCACGAGCGGCACGTCGGCGCGGAAGAAGCTGGCCGGACCCTGGATGTCGACTACGTCGTGGGCGGATCGGTAAGCACGCGGAACGGGCGCCTCACGGTGACCGTCGAGCTCGCCGAGACGCGCAGCGCCCGGATCGTCTGGGGGGACACCTTCCACCATAAACTGGACGACGCCTTCCTCGTGCTGGAAGAGGTCGGCAACCGGATCGTCGCTTCCATCGCCAGCGAGATCGAGATCCTCGAGCGCAACCGCGCCATCCTCAAGCCGCCGAGCTCCCTCGATGCGTGGGAGGCATACCACTGCGGCCTGTGGCACATGTACCGGTATCGCAGGGCAGACAACGAGATGGCCCGCCATTTCTTCCAGACTGCGCTACGGCTCGATCCAACCTTCTCGCGTGCCTACGCCGGACTCTCCTTCACGCACTTCCAGGACGCGTTCCAGAACTGGGAGAAGCGCGGGCCGGAAATCGACAAGGCCTACGACGCCGCGGCGCAGGGCCTCATGGTCGACGACCGCGACCCTGCGGCGCACTGGGCGATGGGTCGTGCGCTCTGGCTACGGGGCCGCCCCGAAGAGTCCGTCGCCGAACTTGAGCAGTCCATCGATCTCAGCCCGAACTTCGCGTTGGGCCACTACAACCTTTCATTCGTCCGCTCGATCTCCGGCGACGCGCAGGCTGCCATCGTTTCTTCGGACCTCTCACGGCAGTTGAGTCCATTCGATCCCATGCTTTTCGGCATGCTCGCCACGCGAGCGATGGCGCTGGTCCGTCTCGGACAGTTCGAGGAAGCAGCCGGCTGGGCCGTCAAGGCAGCCGCGCGGCCCAATGCCTTTCCGCACATCCACGCGATTGCTGCCTGCTGTCTCGCGCTGGCTGACTCCCCGGAACAGGCGCGATCCCAAGCCGCTGCCATCCGCAAGATCGCCCCACGCTACAGCCTTGCCGAATTTCTGATGACTTTCCCGTTCGATCCCGAAGGCGAAGCCCTGTTCCGCGAAGGCGCCAGGCGCATTGGGATGGAGTGAGCGGCATACGCCGCTGTCCGGTCCACCGGTCATCCGCGCATCAAGCAGGTAGATCGGGCATGGTGGCGGCCAAAGGCACGGTATCCGCAGTACTAATGAACTTCGCGCGCGGCCGCAGCATGAACCCCTGCGTGCGCTGCTCGAGTGCGTGGGCGATCCAGCCGGCAGACCGGCTCAGGACCCAGAGCGCGGGCGCCCCGCTCGACGGCAGGCCGAGCACACGGGCCAGCACGGCCAGCGCCACGGCGATGCCCGGCAGGATCCCGTCCTCGCGCGCCAGCCGCAGGAATGCCAGCAAGTCTTGCACCTTGGGATCGGCCGAAGGAAGAGACGCGGCCAGCGTCAGCAGGAACTCGGCGCGCGGGTCGCCACGCGGGTAGAGCGGGTGGTTGAAGCCGAACAGCGTAGTGCCGCGGGTGCGCACCAGTGTGAGCATCTCGCTCTGGTTGCGGCGTGTCAGCGGCGTGAAGACCTTGTCGTCGATGCTCGCGGCCGAGGCCGCCATGGATGAACCCGCGTGGGCGCACAGCGCGGCGGCCACGCAGCAGAACAGGTCGCTGTTCGTGGACGCCGTGATTCGCGACACGAACGAAGCAGTGGCCAGTTCGTGATCGGCCAGTACGATCAGTGCCTGGTTGACCGCGGACCGGGCCTGCGCCGAAGTACTGCACCCGGAGGCGCGAAGCACCAGCGCGGCGATGGATTCGTCCGGCTTGCGTTCCACGAACCTGCCCGGCGTCGCCAGCCCGCCAAAGCATCCCGCCAGCGTCTGGATGATCAGGCGCGCGTCCTGACCGGAGGCGCCGCTCAGCTCGTCCTGCCCGCGGGCGTCCATGCCCAGCCACAGGACGGCGGTTGCCAGCACCTTGCTCAGATCCGCTGCATCCAGCGCCTTCAATTCCGTATTGAGCCGGCGTCGCACGTCGTCGGGCGTGTCGATGGCCGGCCATGCATCCATGGCCGGCTGCCAGCCACCGGTCAGCAGCAGATGGACGACTGCCTCGAACGATATGTCCCCCCTGGCCAGTTCGAAGGCGCTGCGGCCGCGGTACGTGGGCCCGCCCGCATCAATGCATGTGATGCCGGTACTGACGACCGGGGCACCCCAGCGCATCGAGCTGGCGGCCGCTTCGTCCCGCCGCGGCACGCCCCGGTGTCGCGCCGACAAGCGTTCCACGTCTTCGCGCAGATACAGGCTGTGCCGGCCATCCTGGCTGCGCACCCGGCGCAACAGGCCCCGGCTGACGTACGCGTAGAGCGTTGCAGGCTTGATGCCGAGTGCCGAGATGACGGCTTCGCGGTCCAGGTAGTCAGGGAAAGTCATGATGAGATTGATCGTAAGAATCAATATTGCGCAACATCACGACGAATCATAGAGTCAATCCACCGCTGTTGGAAACCAGATGCAGGAGACTCGCCATGCTTCGCTTCCCGGTGCCACGATCGTGGCCGCGCCTGCTGTTGCAGATGTTGATTGCTTGTGTTGCGCTGACCTGTGTCCTGCCACGCGACGCCAGTGCGGCAGGGGACAACGGCGGCTACCCGAACCGTCCCGTCACGATCGTGGTGCCGTTTCCCCCTGGCGGAAGTCCCGACCAGCTCGCGCGCATCCTGGCACAGCAGCTCGGCGTGCTGTGGAACCAGCCGGTAGTGGTCGAGAACCGGCCAGGCGCGGGCGGAAATATCGCTGCGGGCGTCGTGGTCCGGGCCAAGCCGGACGGCTATACGCTGCTGATGGGCACCGACGGGCCGCTGGCGATCAACCCGTCAATCTACGCACACATGCCTTATGACCCCCGGCGCGACTTTGCGCCGATAGGCCTGGCGGCCCACGTGGACTTCGTCCTGGTCGCGGACCCGGCCCTGCCCGTGCGCAATGTCGCGGAACTGCTGAAGCTCGCTCACAACCGGCAGCCAGCGATGACCTACGCTTCCAGCGGCGTCGGCAGCCAGCACCACCTGGGTATGGAACTGTTCCAGTCCGACGCTGGGGTGGAGCTGCGGCACGTGCCGTACAAGGGCGTATCGCCGGCGTTGGCCGACGTCATGGGCGGGCATGTGTCGGTCATGTTCGCCGCCATGCCGGCGGCGGCGGCGCTGGTGCGCAGCGGCAAGGTGCGTGCGATCGCCGTCACGGGGCCGAACCGCTCGCCGATGCTGGCGGAGATTCCCACCATCGGGGAATCGGGGATTGCCGGACTCAAGGCTTTTGAGTTGCGTGCGTGGTTTGGTCTCGTTGCCCCGGCTCGGACGCCAGCACCGCTGGTCGCACGCCTGAATGGCGACCTGAACAGGGTGCTGGGGATGACGGAAGTCCAGGCGACGCTCGCAAGGAATGGCTTTCGCGTGGAGCAAGGCTCATCCGGCAGCTTCGCGAGCTTCATCGAATCCGAGCGGCTGCGCTGGGCCAGGGTCGCGCAGTCCAGTGGCGTACATGCCGAATAACCCCCATCGAGGAAAACATGCGTCAAGACCAAGTCATGGAAGCATCGACATCGCATCAAGCATTCAACGACGGCAATGGCCGGGAGCCCGTCACCTGGCATGTTGACGACAGGCCATGGACGCCCCTGACTGGCCTGTTCATCCGGAAGGCGGGATACAAGACCGTGATCCCGCCGGAGTTCACCAACGATGCATACAGCATCGAGCTGACCACGGTGGGGCCGGGCGGATCGTCGCCAACACACGTCGAACCGTGGGCGCACGTGTTCTATGTGCTATCCGGCCGTGGCGAGGTGACGGTCGAGGATGAGGTCAGGGAAGTGCACGCCGGCTCCGTCAGCCCGATCTCGGCGGGGCAGCCGCACTCTTTCCGCACGCTCGGGGATGAGCCTCTGGAGATGCTTGTCATCTATCACCCGCCTCGCAAGCGAGTGCCACAGACCGAAAGACTCAGCGTCTGCGTGCGACAGCTCCGCCATGAGGCAGATGGCGTCATCAGCGTCGAGCTGACGTCGCCGGATGGCGCTGACCTGCCAGCCTATGAGCCCGGCGCCCACATTGACCTCTACTTGCCGAGCGGCATGGTGCGAAGCTATTCCCTCTGTGGGACCGCGCCGGGTCGCTACCAGATTGGCGTGCTGAAGGACCGTGCGAGCCGGGGAGGCTCCGTGTATGTGCACGAGCAACTGCGTGTTGGTGCTGCCATCGAGATCTCGCGCCCACGGAACAACTTTCCGTTGCAGGAGGGGGCGGCGCATTCCGTCTTTGTAGCGGGCGGCATCGGCATCACGCCGATCCTGGGCATGTTGCGCCGGCTGCGCCAGCTCGGCCGCTCCGCGGAGCTGATCTACGTTGCGCGTTCGCGCAAGGCGACCGCATTCGTTGCGGAGATTGAGGCCATCGGCGTGCCGGTCACCTGGCATTTCGATGACGAGCAGGGCGGACCGCCCGACCTGAAGGCGCTGCTGTCCGGGCGAAGCGCCGATACCCACTTCTATGCCTGTGGCCCCTCGCCCGTGCTCGATGCCTTCGTGTCGCACTGCGAGGCGCTGCACTATCAGCAAGTGCACATAGAGCGATTCGCGGCGGCAGGCAAGCCGGCCGCCGCAGATGCCAGGGCCGAGTTCCGGGTCGCGCTGGCGCGCACGGGAAAAACGCTGGATGTGCGCGCGGGCAATACCATCCTTGACACGCTGCTCGACGCTGGCGTGGCGGTCCCTCACGGATGCAAGGCGGGCAACTGCGGTGCATGCAAGACCACCGTGCTGCGCGGCACGCCAGACCATCGTGATGCAGTCCTGACGCAGGCAGAGCGCGCCGCCAACCTGATGACGGTGTGCGTATCGGGATGTCGAAGTGATGAACTGGTGCTCGACCTATGACCCATCCGCCCGTATGGCTGAAGCGTCTGACAGCGGCAGCTTTTCGATCGCCTTGTCCCTTGATCAGCGCGTTGGACATCACATCGACATGCCCGCCACACATGACATGCCAACTTGCGCCGGCAGGAGAAGGAGAGGACGCATTCTGACTCGACAATGCAGCGCTAAGTGTCGTACCGCACGCCCTCCGCAACAGGTACTTGTTGTACCCGGCGACTATCGACTAGCTTGAAAGCCTTGGGCCGCTTCGATGAGGAATCATGATGAAGAGGGTCATAAGGCGTCTGGCCACGATGGTTGCCGTGGGCTTCGCAGTGGGCCTGTTCGGCGTCAGCGGGGCGCGGGCCTCCGACATCGACTGTAAATCACCTGCGAGCGGATCCCCGGTCCGCTGCGAAGACCCGCGCGGCGTCGGGATGCGATGCACGCTGGCGACCGACGACCCCCGCCCGTCCGCGCGCAAGCATCACCTGATCTGCGGTTCCAGCAGGCTGTCAGAGCGCTACGAGCGCATCTACGCCGAGCAGCAGAGAATGCTGCGCAAGGGTACGATTCACGACTCGGACATCACGGCCTGGCGTGCCCGGCGCGATGCCTGCGACTCGGTACGCTGCCTGGAAGGCATGTTCGCCAGGTTCTGGCGGGAGCGCGACGCGATGCGAAATGCGCCGGCCCGGCCCGCCGCCCCGCCCCAGGCTGCTACGGCTATGTCAAGCCCGGCCACGCAGGAGCCGGCACCGACGACTACGCAGGGCGCGCAAGAACAGCCGGCGTCGACTGAGTCGCTTGCCATGCAGGCCAGGCCGGAACCCACCGAGCTCACTCGGCCGACCGAAGCCCCTACGTCAAGCCCGGCCACGCATGAGCCGGCACCGACGACTGCGCCGACGCAGAGCGTGCAAGAACAGCCGACGTCGACTGAGTCGCCTGCCATGCAGGTCGGAGCGGAACCCACCGAGTTCGCTCTGCTGACCGCGACCCCCGTTGAAACACCAGCTGCCATGCAAGCGGCGGCGCGCCCCATTGCAAAGGCCATGAACAGCAGTCCGGGCAAATCCCGTCCGGCCGCGCTTGCCCTGGAGAGCCTGTTTTCCGGGGTTGCCGTTTTGGGCATAGGCGCGGGTTTGCTGTGGACTCGGCGTAACGCTCGCGCAGGGGACCGGTCACGTTCCACCGTCCGGGCGGTCATGGTTATCGCCTATGTCCTGCTTTTTGTGAATGCACTGTTGCTGCCGTTCACGCTTGGTTTAGGGTAAAAGCGTGCGTCATGGGAAGGCCCTGGCGCGTTCGAGTCTGACTGAAGAAATCCATCCATCAAGGGAGAGTGAACATGCGCATGCTTCTCAACGTCCGAATACCTCACGAGCCATTCAATGCTTTTGTGCGCGATGGCACCATCGGTGACGTGATGGAAAGGATTCTGGCAGAGACGAAACCGGAGGCCGTCTACTTTACCGAGCAGAATGGAGGACGCGGAGCGATTCTCGTCGTCAACCTCGACGAACCCTCGCAGATTCCCGCATTCGCAGAACCCTGGTTCCTGATGTTCAATGCCGATTGCGAGTTTCGCGTGGTGATGGCGCCTGAGGATCTCAGGAAGGCAGGACTGGGAACACTTGGATCGAAGTGGCAATAGCGCGGCCGCGGCATGGCAGCACGCAACGGCGGACTAACCACCGTGAAGCAACTCGTCAAGTTGTGGGTTTCGATGTTTGCGGCTGTCTCCGGTATTGCGCAAGGCGACGGCACCGTGATCGTCAATGGCTCGAACGTTGTCGTGACAGGCGAGTCGGTCGCCATCATCAACGGCAAGGTCTACGGCGGCGCCGATATGGTGAAAGCGAAGGGTTCGGTCGTCAGCGAGCGCCGTTCGCTACCTGCGTTTCATGGCATTGACATGATGCTGAGTGCTGAGGCGACGTACCGGTTCGCTCCCGACCCAGGCATTACCATCTCGGCCCAGTCCGACATCATGTCGAAGATCAAAACGACCGTCGATGGCGGCAACCTGGTGATCGCCTCCGATGGCTCGTTTTCTTCGGACAAGCCAATCAGGCTGCTGGTCGAAGGACCGGAGCTGTCGCGCGCGGTCGTCTCCGGGTCGGGCAGGCTTGTGGCCAACGGCCTGCACGTCAATGCCGTCCTGCTCCAGGTGTCCGGTTCGGGCTCGATCGTAGCCGACGGCACTGCCAGCGAAGTCAAGGCTATGGTGTCGGGCTCAGGCAGTGTGGAACTGGCCAACCTGCGCGCGAAATCGCTTTCTGCTGACGTATCAGGAGCCGGGCTAGTCTCGGCATATGCCTCGGAATCCGCGGAAGTGGGGTTGAGTGGCGCCGGCAATGTTCGAGTTTCCGGCAATCCTCCCAGGCGATCGGTAGACCGAAGCGGTGCGGGATCCGTACGGTTCGAGTAGCCGCCATGCCCGGGAGCTGACTTTGCCTGGAGAGGCGGTGAAGACGCGCTCGGGCACGGTGGGTCTGGCCGCACGCAAGCGGTCAGCACTCGACTAGCATTTACTGCATGTGCTGCCCGCCATTGATGGCGATATTGGACCCGGTCACGTAGGCCGCTTCCTCCGAGCACAGGTAGGCCACCAGCGCTGCGACTTCTTCCGGTTTTCCGACGCGGCCGACCGGAATCTGCGGCAGGATCTTGGTCTCCATGATTTCCTTGGGCACGGCGTTGACCATCTTGGTGGCCAGGTAGCCCGGAGAGACGGTGTTGACCGTCACGCCCTTTCTTGCCACTTCCAGGGCCAGCGACTTGGTGAAGCCGTGCATCCCAGCCTTGGCGGCGGCATAGTTGGTCTGGCCGAAGGCGCCCTTGGATCCGTTGACCGACGAGATGTTGATGATGCGTCCCCAGCCGCGTTCGACCATGCCTTCGCAAAGCGGCTTGGTGAGATTGAATACCGAGTCGAGATTGGTCCGCATCACGGCATCCCAGTTCGGCTTGTCCATCTTCTTGAAGGCCATGTCGCGGGTAATGCCGGCGTTGTTCACCAGAATATCCACTCGGCCTACGTCAGCCAGGATTTGCGCAGCGCAAACCTGGCAGGCATCGTAGTCGGATACATCAACTTCGTAGGCACGCATCTCGCGGCCGGTGGCGGCCATCGCGGCAAGCCAGTCCTGAGCGTTCGCATTGCCCGGCGAGTGCGTCACCACCACGGCATAGCCTGCGTCGTGCAACTTGATGCTGATGGCTTCTCCCAGCCCGCCCATACCACCTGTTACTAGTGCGATTTTCTTCGTCATCCTGCTTGCTTTATTCTCGTAAAGTTAAAAGACCCCTGCCTTGCCGGGAAGGGCTCTTGCCCTGGTTGCCCAGAGCAAGTTCCCATTGCCCTCGCGCGCGAAGGGCGAGGGCGCCGGGCCGGATGGATCCGGTCCCGGTTTTTATGCTTATGCGGGAAGGTTGGCGTCGCGGTGCGGCAAGCCAGGAGGGTTGATGTCCCTGGCCTGCAAGCCTGCGATCTCCGTTCTGCGCGCTGGCCCGGCCTTGCCAGCGATACGCCGTTATTGCTTGGAAGCGCGGGCTGCCTGCTGTGCCGCGCCAGAGGCGGCTGCGGCCGTCGTGGCAAAGTTGGCCTTGGCGACTTCAGCCGTCTGCTTTGCCGCGTTCTGGATCGATTCATAGGTGCTGCTGGCGGCTGCTACGCTCGATTGCAGCAGCGCAGTGATCGCTTCAGATCCGGCCGGCGCGTTCTTCACGAAGGCGTCAACGAAGGCTTGAACATTACGGTTGTGCTGTTCGTACTGGGCCTCGACTGCCTTGCTCAGTTCCGCTTGCGTGTTCGATGCGATTTCGTAGACATTGCGTGCATAGGCAACAGCCTTCTCCGCGGCAGGCTGGGCCAGATTGCCCTGCACGGCGAACACTTCACGCAGGTCCTTTCCGGCCAGCACCGCTTTGGCATTGTCCTGGCCTTCGGCAAGCGTCGTCCTGACAGTCTGCAGGTTGAGCTCGGTCAACTTCTGGAAGCCTTCGAAAGCCATGTTCGTGAGCGTGAACAGATGGCCCAGATTGGCCTTTTGCACTGCAGCAAATTGATCAGGCATAAAAGGGGACATGCGTAATCTCCTGTGGATTGATCGACCGGGATTCATGCAAAAGTGCTGCAAATGCTTCCCGGTGAGGTACGGTTCCCGGATAGGCGGCGCCGCCAATCCTACGGCGCACCATCCGAGTGCGAATCCTAGAGTGTTTCTTCTAATTTGATCCCTAGGTATATACCCAAAAAGTATTGAAAGCCGGACAATAAAAGTGCTGCATAAGACATATAAATTACATATTCTTACGTAGAAATGTTGCGGTGCGAGGTGCATGTAGGGCGCACCTCGCTTTGGCAGGCCTGGCGCTCGGTCGCGTTTGGGGGCGTGCTTTCAGCCACCAGCAGGCGGTCGTGTTGATGGCGGGTTGACCTCAACTGGCCGAGCTACTGCCCTAAACGCTCCCGCAGGAACTCGATAAAGCGCTGCGTCTTCGCCGGCAGCAGACGGGTCTCGGTGATGGCATAGACGGGCATCGGCATGCCGTGCCATCCCGGCATGATGCGGCGCAGCTTCCCGCTGGCCAGTTCATCGGCGACGATTTCCTCCGGCATCAGGACAATGCCCATATCGAGCGTTGCCAGGCGGCGGCTCATGCCAACGCTGTTGAGCGTGAAGCGCCCACCCACCGACACCGTGGCGGTGCGCTTCCCGTCGCGCAGCGTCCACGAACCCGGCTTCAGGATGCTCAGGCACTCGTGCCGCTCCAGGTCGGCGGGCTTGTTTGGCTCGCCCGACCGTTCAAGGTAGCCGGGCGAGGCGTAGAGGTAAGGCGTGAGCGAGGCCAACGGGCGGGCGATCAGTTGCGAGCTTTCGGACTCCCCCATGCGGATCGCGACGTCGAAGGGTTCGCTGACCAGATCGACCCGTCGCGGAGTCAGGTCGAAATCGAAGGTGATGCCGGGATAGAGGCCGGCAAAATCGGCGATCAGGGGCGCCAGGTAGGTGACGGCGAAATCCACCGGCAACGAGGCGCGCAGCACGCCGCCGGGCTGGGCGAGCATTTCGCCGAGCTGCTCGTGTGCCAGGCGGGCTTCATCGACGATGCGCTTGCATCGCTCGAAGTAAATCTGGCCGGCCTCGGTCAATTCGATCTTGCGTGTCGTGCGATGCAGCAGGCGCAGCCCGATCGCCTTCTCCAATGCGCTGATCCGCCGCGACAGGGTGGAATTCGGCACTCCCATCGCCTCCGACGCGCTGCGAAAGCCCTTGGCTTTGACGACCTCCACGAACAAGGCCATGTCGTTCAGCAGTTCCACGCTCACTGCTCCATCAGTGGATCAATGTTCTCAAAATTACCATATTTATCCCACGCGAGAAGCGGGCGATGATGCTCCACCCAAATCAGAGGGAGCCATTCCATCATGAGCAAACTGTTCGATCCCGTCCGCGTCGGCCGCTACACGTACGGCAGCCACTTCCGGGCCTATGGCCTGCGTGGCGGGCCGCGCTGATCGACCACAACGCAGTCTCATCATGGCTTACGAGCGATTCTCTGGAGATACTGCTCATCTTGCTCATAGGGCTCGCAGAGAGTAATCCATGGCGCACTTTCGCCGGAGAGCGTTTGTCCAGGAAAGGGCGGCGCTCCGACCGGGTAAAGGGGGTAGCATAGGCATGCGCATGGGTGGCGCAGGCATTTCCGCAAGCTTCCCGTGTGCACCGCGGGCGTTTCCGAGGCGCCTGCCCGACGCTTTGTGTCGACGCGGGCAGTACTTTTGCCAACCAGGGCCTGTCAAACGACCGGGGAATCGCCGCAACACACTTGTTCACTACAGGAGCAACTCATGCGCAGAGTACTCACGATGACGCTTCTTGTCGTTGCCGCAACGGCTTCAGGCTTGAGCTATGGTCAGCAGAAGAAGGCCGACCCATACACCGATGGAGCCAAGGCCGGTAAAGCCGATCCCTATACCGATGGTGCAAAGTCCGGCAAGTTCGACCCGTACACCGACGGCGCCAAGCAATCCACGCAATCCACCCTGAATCCCACACAAGGAAAGGCCGACCCATATACGGACGGCGCCAAGGTTGGCAAGACCGATCCGTACACCGACGGCTCCAAGGCCGGCAAGGCGGATCCATACACGGATGGCGCGAAGTCCAAATAGCAGCCAGCCTCGTTGTCGCGCTGTGGTGTGGCACACCGCAGCGCGATCATGCGACTGGCTACCTCTGCCCCGTGGCGCCGCGCCAGCGCCGCACGAATTCGCGGTAGGCCGCGATGTCCAGATGTCGGGTCAGGTCGGCGTCGAGCGGGATCGGGCGCAGGCTGGGGCCGAGTTGCGCGGTCAGCCGGGCGGCAGTGGTTTCGCCGCCGACATCGCCGCGCACGGCGTACAGCCCGGCTCGCTCCGCCATCAGGGTCTGTCCGCGTCGCGACAGCGTGTAGTCCACCCACAAGCGGGCTGCATTTGGATGGCTCGCCCGCTGGCTGATCAACTGCAGGCGCGACAGCACCAGGGTGTAGTCGTTCAGGAAGGCGTAGCCGATGTCGGAATCCTTGCGCGCTTGCGCGACCGTGTAGGCGCCCAGCACGTTGTAGGCGATTACCATGCTTCCGGTTCCGACCTGGCGCAGCATCGCGGCGGTGATCGTCGCCAATTTGGCGCCAACCTTGCCGAGGCCTTCGGCCATGTCCCAGAAGGCTGGCCACACCCTGGCGTCCTGGGTGGCCAGCAGGAACCCCAGGCCTGACTTCTCGATGTCGTAGGTGATGACCTTGCCGCGCAGACGGGTTGCCTGCGCCGCCAGCAGCCTCTCGAACTCGGCATGCGTGCGCGGCACCTGGGCCGCGGGCAGCAGCTTCTTGTTGTAGGCGATCGCCACCGGCTCGAAACTGGTGGCCCAGGCACGATCCTGCCAGCGCGCCCAGGCGGGCAGGCCGGGCGCTTCGGGCGATTCGTAGACCATGGCATAGCCGCGGCCGACCAGGCTGGCCTGCAAATCCATCGCCGAACTCCACAACACATCCGCGGACTCGGTGCCAAGCTGCGTCTCGGCCAGATAGCGGTGGTACAGCTCGGTGCTGGTGAGGTCTTCATACTCGACCCGGACGCGTGGGTACATCGACTGGAAGTCGGCCAGCAGCGGATTGACCAGGTTGGCATCGGTGGTAGCGTAAATCACCAGACGCCCTTCGTCCTCGGCCGCGCGGACGATGCCGGCATACTCCGGCGCGTAGCCGGGCGGCGCCTTCGCACGGGGCGCGTAGTCCAGCAGCTCACTGGCTTCCTGCGCGGCCGAGATCAGGGGCAAGCCCAGCCCCAACCCCAGCAGGGCGCGTCGCCGGGCAAGAAATGGCGTGCGGTGGTTTCGCATGGCGATGCCTCAGGCCCGGCCGACGACCGGGATCACGCCGAAGACGATGCACGCGGCCAGCATCACAACCGCCGCCGACAGCGCCCACAGCAGGGTATAGCGCTGATGGTCGCCGAACTCGATCTCGCAGAGGCCAACCAGCAGGTAGGTAGACGCCACCAGTGGGCTGAGCAGGTGGACCTGCTGGCCGATCAGCGAGGCGCGGCCCAGTTCCGCGGCGGTGATGCCGTGCATGGCGCCGGCCTTGGCGAGGATCGGCAGGATGCCGAAGTAAAAGGCATCGTTGGAGATAAAGAAGGTGAACGGTACGCTCAGCACCGCGGTCACGATCGCGAGGTACGGTTCCAGCCAGTTCGGCAGACCGGCAATCACGCTCGCGGCGATGGCATCGACCATCTTGGTGCCCGACAGGATGCCGACGAAAATGCCGGCGGCGAAGATCAGCGAGACCACCGGCACGATATTGCCGGCATGCGCGGCCAGCCGGTCTTTCTGGTCCTGCATATTGGGATAGTTGACCATCAGCGCGATCGCGGACGCGACCATGAACAGCACTTGCAGCGGGATGGCGCCGTGGATGAGCAGCGCCATCAGGGCCACCGTCAGCGCGAAGTTGAACCACAGCAGCCTGGGCCGTGCGGTTCCCGGATCGCTGGCCGTGACCGGCGCCTGGGCGCCGTCGGCCAGCGTGGCGGCCTCCTGCAGCGTGAGCGCGCCGAGACGCTTTCTCTCGCGGCGTCCCAGCAAGGTCGCAACAAAGATGCCCCACAGGCCGGTTACCACCATCGGCAGGATCATCGGTACGAAAAGCTGGCCCACGTCCACGCCCAGTGAACTGGCCGCACGAGCCGTCGGCCCTCCCCATGGCAGGACGTTCATCAGCCCGCCGGCCATCATGATCACGCAGGCCAGTACCAGGCGGCTGAGGCCCAGCCGTGTGTACAGCGGCAGCATGGCGGCGCAGGTGATCATGTAAGTGGTCGAGCCGTCGCCATCGAGCGATACCACGGTCGCGAGCACGAAGGTGCCGACCACGATCCTGGTCGGATCGTTGCCGACCAGCCTGAGGATGACCCGCACCGCCGGGTCGAACAGGCCGGCATCGATCATGATGCCGAAGTAGAGGATGGCGAACATCAGCATCACACCGGTGGGTGCGAGCTTCTTGATACCTTCCAGCATCATCGGGCCCAGGCTGACGCCGAAGCCCGCGAGCAGCCCGAAGACGATGGGCACCAGCATCAGCGCGACCATGGCCGACAGGCGCTTGGTCATGATCAGCGCCATGAAGACGAGGATCATCGAGTAGGCGAGGGCAGTCAGCATGTCCGGACCTCCGGCGGTGCTCAGGCGACGAACCGGCAGGCTGAAGCCGCGCATGTCCATGTTGCGGCCGCGGTTCAGGTGGTCGTCGGCCTCGGCTGCGCAGCCGAGCATGCGCGGGTACAGGAAGATCGTGAAGGCGGCGGTCTCCAGCTCCCGCTCGCCGATCTGCCCGGCGGCCAACGGCTTCCACGGCATCTTCAGCAGAAGCGCTGCGATCACCGCGTCGATATTTACGCAGTATATGTTGCGTGAGACGCCTGCGTGGGACAGGTTTCATCGGGTGCCTGAGTTCCAGCACCATGATGGTCACGATCACCGCGAAGACCGCGTCTGAAAATGCAGTCAGCCGATCCGCGGTTCGCTCCCGCCCCAGGCATCCCGTACCTCGGCGGCCAGTGCGGTGGCACGGCCCTGGTAGCGTGGCGAGAAATGGAATGGCGTCACCGCGCGGGCACCCGCGCTGCGCGCGATCAGGCCCGCCTGGGTAGCGGTCAGGTGGTTCTTGCGCAGGCCGTGCGCGCTGTCGACATCCAGGAATACGCTCTCGATGAAGAGCTGGTCGACGCCTTGCATCAGGTGCGAAAGCGCTTGCACGTTCTCGCTCGTATAGCGCAGGTCGGTCACATAGCCGATGCGCCGGCCGGGCTGGACATCCAGGATCAGCCGGCTTAGCTCGCCGACCGTTCGCGTTACCGCGTGGTCGCCGCTCCTGTCCCGCCACTGCACGAGAATCGGCGCATCGCCGGCGGCGCCGGTCAGGACCGCATGCTTCAGTTCGCGCAGCCAGGCGCCGGTGGTCAAGCCGGATTCAGCCAGGCGCTCCTTGTTGATGCCGAGCCGGACCTTTTCCTCGACAAGGTAGGCCACGCATGGAATCCCATGATCGACAAAGCAGGCGCGTACCCGAAACGTAGTCTCGTCGTGCACGATATCGCCGGTCCTTTCGATGGGCGCCTCGGCCTCCCTGGCGAAGCCGTGACGGCTGGAAAAGCATGCGCGCCGCATCTGCCCGTCCAGTCCGAGTTCGATCGCTTCGACGACCAGTTCGATCGCGTAGCGATGCACCACGTTCCACGTATAGGCAAGCAGCTTGTGCTCGACCTGCGCCACGAATCCTGGCCCGCCGTACAGCACGATGCGCGGCTTGCGCCCGAGCAGCACGCGCAGCAGATGGTCGAAGCCAGAGAAATGATCCATGTGTGCATGCGTGATAAACACATGCGACAGGCGCATCAGCTCGCGCGGCATCAGCGTGGTGATGTCGCCCAGGTCGAATAGCAACGCGCGCCGTTCGTCCAGGAAGTCTACGAGCAGTCCCGGGTCGCCAAAGACATCGTTGACGAGGCGGGCTTGCAGCAAGGGACGCATGATCACTCGCGGTGCGGCAGTCACCGAGGCTCAGGTAAAGGTGCGTGCGCGTCCGGGCAGCCAGACATCGCCCGGATGGCTGGTGGTCGGCTAACGGTACTGGCCGGCTCTTCTCATCAAGGATAGAGAAGCCGCGCCATGCCTGTGGACGGTGACGAGACTTCCTCGGATGCCATCGCGATGCGATTGTGGCCCGTAAGTGACACCTGGACGGGGCAACCGTGGCGGAGTGCGTGAAGCTGACCGTCACCAGCCGCAAAAGTGCATTGCAAGGTACTGCCGCGCAAAGCACAAGTTCGACGCCGGTCTGCCAAAAACTGGAGTAAATTTAGAAAGACCGGCTCATACAAGGTTGCGCTGGCTACCTGCCAAAGGCGCCAGCGTCGCCGCCGCTCGGGAATTGGGGGGCATCATGGATGAAGACACCGTCGTCACGGTTACGGTACAGGACAATGGCCCCTATCGCATAAAGGGTCCCGTCAGGATTGTGACCCCGGCAGGCGCCACCTTTGCCTTCGAAGGGGATCAGGTCTGGTTATGCCGGTGTGGCCATTCTGAAAACAAGCCTTTCTGCGATGGCTCGCACAAGCGGCAGGGGTTTCTCAGCACGCCACAACCGAAGTCTTGAACTGCCTTCGATCGTGCCTCGCCGTGTAGCGGACATCGGTTCGGTGCCTGCGCCATGAAGATCGGAAACATCGAAGCCATCGTCCTGCGCATCCCGTTTACGGTGGGCGGTGTTTCCGCTGCCGGCGTGTGGGGCGGTGCCGGGATGCAGGTCGCCGATTCGCTGCTCGTCAAGGTGACTACAGACGATGGCCTGGTTGGCTGGGGGGAGACCTTCGGATTCGTTGGTATTTCGGCGGTCAAGGCTGCGATTGAACAGATGCTGGCGCCGGCCTGCATCGGCAGGGACGCGGCGCAGATCGAGGCCCTCGGCCTCGACCTCCAGCGCAGGTTCCATGTCTTCGGGCGCAGCGGCGCCATATTCTACGGCCTGTCGGCGCTCGATATCGCGCTGTGGGATATCTGCGGCAAAGCGGCCGGACTGCCCCTCCACCGGCTGCTCGGCGGTGCGCGTCGGGATCGCCTGCCGGCATATGCCAGTCTGATCCGGTATGCGGACCCGGAATCGATTGCGAACAACGTGAGGCGTGCCATTGAAGACGGCTACCGGAGCCTGAAACTGCACGAAGTCGATCTCACGGTGATCCGCGCCGCTCGCGATGCCGCGGGCCCGGACGTCGAGATCACGCTGGATACGAACTGTCCGTGGACACTCCATGAGGCAATCGGGATGGCGCGAGCGCTGGCGCCGTTGTCGCTACGATGGCTGGAAGAGCCCCTTTGGCCACCGGAAAACTTCAACGGGCTTGCCGCGCTGCGCCGGCAATGCGGTATCCCGATCGCCGCCGGAGAGAATGCCACCACGCTGATGGAGTTCCAGCAGATGCTCAGCGCGGGTGCCGTCGATATCCTGCAACCCAGCCCGGCGAAGATGGGCGGCATCAGCGCGCTGCGCAAGGTCTTTGCACTGGCCGAGGCGCACAACACCCAGGTGATGGTCCACACGTTCTACGATGGCCCGGGCCTGCTGGCCAGCATCCATGCCACGGCAGCGCTAGGGGACGCCGAGGCCATGATTGAATGGCGCTACTTCGATATGGAAGCGCAGGTGCTGGGCGATACCATCGTGCCGAAAGCCGGCGTGATCGCAGTCCCCGAAGGTCCGGGCCTGGGCATCGACCCGGATCCCGAGGTCATCCGGCGCTATCGCATTTCGTGACAAGGCTGCGCTGGAAGTCGTTTGTCGGAGATGGCTAACGCTTGCGGGATGTACCATACTTCAGGGCGTGTACCTTGGCTCTCAACCCCTGACCTGAGGAATTCGCCATGAAGCTATTTCGCATTGCTGTCCTGGCGTTCGTGCTCGCGGGATGCGCCATGAATCAGGGCACGCCTGGCAATACGCAGGCGTCGCGCACAGAACCCTGTAAAGCGACGTCTGAGCAAGAGATTGCGGCGTTGTTTGATCGATGGAATCAGTCCCTGCAGACAGGGGATCCACGCAAAGTGGTGGCCAACTATGCAGAACGGTCAATTCTTCTTCCGACGGTATCCAACAAGCCTCGCCTGACCGTCGCGGAGAAAGAGGACTATTTCCAGCACTTCCTGAAAGATGGTCCGTCCGGAAAGATTGACTCCCGCAGCATCGAACTGGGATGCAATTCTGCTGTGGATTCCGGGCTCTATACATTCACCTTTGCACGAACGGGAGCCGTTGTTAAGGCCCGCTATACCTACACCTATCGCTGGAATGGTTCGCAGTGGCTGATTACAAGTCATCACTCGTCGGCCATGCCAGAGAAGATGTAACTGAGGCGTACGCCTCAGTTCCTGAGGGCAGCGGTTCAAACTATTCATGCAAATAATCGCGGTGGCAGGGCGCTAAGTCGCATAGCGCAAGGCCTTCCGGCGCAACGGGATTTGACTTCACTTCCTAGAAGGCAAGGTCGGCGATCTTTCCGGCGAGACCCTCTTTCTCTTCCAGTCCAAAACCTGGCGCATCCGTCGGCTCCACATACCCGCCGCCAATCTTGCAGTTCTCGCCATAGCCGCCGAATGGCTGGAAAACACCGGGATAGGCTTCGCAGCCGCCCAGGCCGAGGGCCACCGCGATGTGCAGATTGATCAGATGTCCTCCGTGCGGGAACGCAAAGCGGCGGTCAAAGCCGTGTGCTTCGAGCACGGCGAGCATCTTCGCGTATTCGGTGATGCCATAGCTCAGGCCCGCATCCATCTGGAAGATGTCGCGCCCCGGCCGCAGGCCGGCAAACTGCACCAGGTTTTTCACATCCTGTGTCGAGAACAGGTTCTCACCGGTGGCCAATGGTCCGTCGTACTGTTCGGCGATGCGGCGGTTGAGGTCATAGTCGAGAGGATCTCCGACCTCTTCATACCAGCGCAGTTTCATCGGCGCGATCTCCCCGGCATACGCCAACGCCATCTCGAGGTCGAAGCGGCCGTTGGCGTCGACAGACAGGCGCTTGCCGTCGCCCGCGATGGCAAGGGCGGCTTCGATGCGTGCGATGTCCTCGGCAAGCGGGGCGCCGCCGATCTTCATCTTGAAGGCTTCGAAGCCCATTTCCTGGTAAGCCTTCAGTTCGGCTTTCAGGCGATCAAGGCTGGCGTCCGGATAGTAGTAGCCTCCCGCGGCATAGACCGCAGCGCGCTTGTCCGTGACGGTGCGGCCATAATGCCGGGCGATTGTCTGATAGGCGGGCTCGTCATTGAGCTTGGCGTTCAGGTCCCAGATGGCCAGTTCAATCGCTGCCGCGGCACTCGCGCGGTCGCCATGCCCGCCGGGCTTTTCATTGCGTAGCGCGGCAGCCAGCACCTGCGACGCATCAAATTGCTTGCCATCCGCTGTCAGCAACGTCTGCGGGGCGGCCGCCAAGACGCGAGGGATCATGCGCTCCCTCAGGATGCCCCCCTGGCCGAAACGCCCGATCGAGTTGAAGGCCACCCCGGTCACGGCCTTTCCGTTTCGGATGACATCTGATTGCACCGCCACCAGCGAGATGGTGTGCTCGGAGAAGTTGACCAGCGCGTTAGCGATATTGCCCGCGAGTGGCACGGTCGTTTCAAGAATACGGGTGATGCGCATGAGTACCTGTACTAGTGGCTTGAAGAGGCCCCGGGGGAGGGGGCGCTGAATGCTTGCGCAGGCGTCAGTCGACAGTGGCACCGGAGTCCTTGACCACCTTTCCCCATTTCGCAATCTCGTGGTTCAGGAACGCGGCGAACTGGGCGCGGGTTTCATCTCCCGCCGGTGTGACGGCCAGTTGTTCGAAGCGCTGACGCAGCGCGGGATCGGCCAAAGCCTTGCGGATGGCGGCATTCAGCTGATCCAGGATCTCCACCGGTGTCTGCGCAGGGGCGGCGACGCCGAACCAGCCAATCGCCTCGAAGCCGGGATAGCCCTGTTCCGCGACGGTGGGGATGCCCGGCAGGAAAGGCGAGCGCTGCGCTGAAGTCACGGCAATCGCTTTGAGCTTGCTTGCCTTGATCTGCTGAAGTGCCGAGGGGACGGAATCGACCAGGATGGGAATCTGGCCGCCGATCACCTGCGTCTGCGCCTCAGCCGCGCCTTTGAAGGGCACGTGGTTCAGCTTGATGCCGGTGGTCGTGCGGAACAACTCCATGGTGAGGTGCTGGGTCGAGCCATTGCCGGACGACGCGTAGTTCAGGTCGCCTTTGCCTGCCTTCGCAACGAACTCCTTGACGGTGGAGAATCCGGCGGACGGATTGGCGAGCAACACCTGCGGCGTGTTGCCGAGGCGAGCCACGGGGGCGAGATCACGTGCCGGGCTGTAGGGCAGGCGTGGATACATCGCCGGGGCAATCGCGTAGGGCCCATTGCTGACCAGCACCAGGGTGTAGCCATCCGGTGCCGCTTTGGCCGCGACGTCGGCGCCGAGCGTGCCGCCGGCTCCGGGCCGGTTTTCGATGACGAAGCCCTTGCCAAGGGACTTGGTGAGCTGTTCGCCGATCAGCCGCGCGAGGATGTCGCCGGATTGTCCGGCGGGGAATGGCACGACGATCCGTACCGGCTTGCTCGGGTAGCTGTCGGCGAGCGCCAGGCCCGGGGCGGCGACTGCCAGGCATGTCGCAGCTAAAGTCAGCAGGCCCAGGCTTTTCAATCCTCTCATCACGTGTCTCCAGTCCTGCACTTGGGCAGGTGTGTCTCGGTCTTCATTGGTACGTACCAATTGATTGGTGCGTACCAATATAAGTTTGAGTCGCGGCCTGGTCAAGTACAATTGACCCGTCTGAACAGGATTCGATCGGCAAGGGAAGTTATGGGGGCACGCTACGCGGAAGTGGCGAGGAAGATCGTCGGTGACATCTCCTCCGGCAGGATTGCAGTGGGATCGCAGCTTCCCAGCGAAGTGGAACTGGCTGGCCAGTACGAAGTCAGTCGCGCCACGATCCGGTCGGCGCTGACCGTGGTGGAGAATCTTGGCCTGATCTCGCGGCGCCGGCGCGCCGGCACCAGGGTCGAGAGCGCGCAGCCAACCACGAACTACGCAGGGTCGGTGATGACAGTCAGCGACCTGGTGCAATACGCCGCCGAAACCGAACGGCATGTCCGGACGATCAGCGAGGTGGTCTGCGACGATGCCCTGGCGCATCGCCTGGGCTGCCGCCCAGGTCAGCGCTGGTTGAAAGTGCAGATGCTACGAACCGAGCCCGGGCCCAAAGGGCGGGCCATCTGCTGGACCGATGTCTATCTGGAGCCGTCGATCGGTCAGGCGATACGCCGCAAAGTCCGTCAGGCGCACGGCCTGATTTGCGACATGATCGAGGAACAATGCGGCCGCTTTATCGTGGAGGTACGACAGGCCATCCGCGCAGTCCTGATGCCCGACGACAAGGCCCGTGAGCTCGCCGTAGCGCCCCAGTCCGCCGCGTTGGAGATCTGCCGGCACTACTTCGACCAGACCGGTGATGTGCTGCAGATCACCTTGAGCGTTCATCCCGGCGATCGCTTCGAATACGGTTTCGCGTTGCGACGCGATGGGGCGGCGAAGGCCGAGTAGGCCAAAGCGCAGGGGTCCTGCGGCCAGCCCACGATATGGCCCTCCATGGTTTATCCTCTGCGCTGGCTGCTTACCAACCCATCTATCACCGGGCATTCACAGTGCGTATCGATCCCACCACCCTGACCATTTTCCTGACGGTCGTGGAAGAACGGAGCCTCGCGCGGGCGGCAGAGCGGCATTTCATGGCCGCCTCTGCAGTCAGCAAGCGCATCAGTGACCTGGAGGACGTGCTGTCCGCACGCCTTCTTGACCGGCACAGCGGTGGGGTGCGCCCGACCGCGGCCGGCCTAGAGCTGGTGGCGTACGCCAAAGGCATCGTCGATCTGTTGGGCCGGCTGCGCGCGGACATGAGCCGTTACAACGAGGGCACCAAAGGCGACGTGCGCGTCTTCGCCAACAGTACGTCGATCGTCGGCTTCCTCGGCAGCGATCTGCCGGCGTTCCTGCGGCGCTACCCGGAGGTGGAAGTCCGCCTGGAGGAATGGAGCAGCCCGTACATCGTGCGGTCGCTGAAGGACGGACTGGCTGACGTCGGCCTGTTCTGGGCCGATACCCCGCATGCGGGGTTGGCAACGGTGCCTTACCGTTCTGCCCGGCTTGTGGTGGTGGTGCCTGCCGGCCACCCGCTGGCAGGCAAATCCGGAGTTTTCTTCGGCGATACCCTGGACTACGATCACGTCGCCTTCCATGAGGGCAGCATGCTCTACCGGCTGGCGGAGCAGGGCGCGGCTGCGCTGCAGAGGTCGATCCGGACACGGTTGCAGGTCACGAGTTTCGACGCCATGCGGACCATGGTGTCTGCGGGCGTGGGGCTTGGCATCATGTCCGACGTGACGGTTGCTGCGCAGCACAACAGCGGTGGGCTCCATGTCGTACCCCTGCTGGATGACTGGGCCTCGCTGGCAATGCTGGTCGGATATCGGGACTTTGCCGAGCTGCCGCGCGCCGCGCAGCTCTTCGTCGAGGGCCTGTCGCCGTCCGGCGCAGCGTCCGCCTGAGCCGGCCATCACAATCAGGAACGGCCGCCATCGAAATCCAATAATTTACGGCCGCGCCACAGTTGCGGACACTAGCTACTCGAGCAACGAAACGGCTGGCGTCCCATGAATCTCCCCCTGACCGGTATCACCGTAGTAGCGCTGGAGCAGGCCATTGCGGCCCCTCTGGCCACGCGCCACCTCGCGGACTGGGGCGCACGTGTCATCAAGGTCGAGCGCCCGGGTTCCGGCGATTTTGCCCGGGGATACGACAAGGTCATGCAAGGCATGTCGAGCCAGTTCGTATGGGTCAACCGCACCAAGGAAAGCGTGGCCCTCGACATCAAGACCGAGGAAGGCCGGCGCGCGCTGGATGCCCTGCTCGGCAAGGCCGATGTCTTCCTGCAGAACCTGGCGCCCGGAGCGGCCCGCAAGCTCGGCCTGGACGCCAAAAGTCTGGTGGCGCGTCACCCGGCCCTGATTGCCTGCGATATCTCCGGCTACGGCTCGACCGGACCGTTCCGCAACAAGAAGGCCTATGACCTACTGGTCCAGTGCGAGACCGGCTTCCTGTCGATCAACGGCACGCCCGAGGCGCAGGCCAAATGCGGGCTCTCCATCGTCGATATCGCGACCGGCATGTATGCCTTGAACGGGATCCTGATGGCGTTGTACCGGCGCGAGCGCACCGGCAGCGGCACGGCGTTCGAAGTCTCGCTGTTCGACAGCATGGCGGAATGGATGAGCTACCCCGCCTACTACACGCGCGACAGCGGCACGCCGCTTGCGCGCGCGGGCGCGCGCCACGCCACTATCGCACCGTACGGCCCCTTCAAGGCGGGCGACGGCAAGGCGGTGTTCTTCGGCATCCAGAACGAGCGCGAATGGCAGGCATTCTGCGCGCGCGTGCTGGAGGATCAAGCGCTGGCTTCGGACCCCCGTTTCAGCGCCAACCCGCAGCGCCTTGCCAACCATGAGGCGCTCGAGGCCATCATCACCGACCGGTTTGCCGGATGGTCGAGCGCCGAGGTCGCAGAGAAGCTGGAAGCGGCGTCTATCGCGAACGCCAGCCTGAATGACGTGGCCGAGTTCCTGCAGCATCCGCAATTGCACGAGCGCGGGCGGGTTCAGGAAGTTTCCAGCCCGGTCGGGCCGCTCCATGTCTTCAAGCCGCCCCTCATCATTGATGGGATCGAACCGGTCATGGGACCCGTCCCGGCGATCGGCGAACATACCGGTGCGGTACTTGCCGAACTTGGCCTGGAAGCGGCGCAACCGGGTGGGACGAATGCCCGCGCATATGGGAGCGCACAATGAAAGTCACCCGGACTTACCTGGCCGTGCCGGCCCACCAGGATCGGCTGGTGGCTTCCGCAGCGCGATCCGGGGCCGATGCCGTCTTCCTCGACCTGGAAGACGCGGTGCCGGAGTCGATGAAAGCCGCCGCGCTGACGGCCGCTATCGAGGCCCTCAACGGGCTCGATTGGGGCGACAAGGTAGTTGTCGTGCGCGTGAACGGGGCAGGGGAGCAGCAGCGCAAGGAGATCCAGGCGCTGGTGGAACGCTGCGGCCGCCTGAATGCCGTGTTGCTGCCGAAGGTCGAGTCCGCGCAGGAGATCGCCCAGGTGCAGGCCCAGCTCGACGGCACCACGGTAGCCATCGAGGCGATGATCGAAACCGCGAAAGGCCTGGTCTTCTGCGAGCAGATCGCCGCGGCTGGCGGCAATCTCGAAGCCCTGCATTTTGGCGTCGGCGATTTTGGCGCATCGATCGGGGCAAAGGGCGTGGAAATCGGCCTGTCCCATCCGGGTTATGCCATGACCTCGCGCACCACGGAGGGCTACGCCGACACCCCCCTCGATATGTGGGCCTATCCGATGATGCGCATCCTGGTGGCCGCGCGCGCGTTTGGCCTGCGTGCGATCGACGGGCCTTGCGGTGCCTTCCGTGACGCGAGGCTGACCGAATCCAGCGCGCTGAAAGCCGCGGCGCTCGGCTATGACGGCAAGCAGGTCATTCACCCGATGCAACTGGACAGCACGAACCGCGCCTTTACCCCCACCGATGATGAATTCGAGGCCGCGCAGCGCGTGGTGGCAGCGCTGGCCGATGCCGAGCGGGAGGGCCGCGGAGCGGTGCAGCTCGACGGCAAGCTGGTCGACTACGCCAATATCAGGATGGCGATGAAGGTCGTCGGCATGCGTGGTCGAGCCGGCGCGTAGCCATCCATCACCCAATCAACCGGCCACCACAGATGGCCGGAATCCACCCAGGAGACTCAGTATGAAACGACGGTTCCGGACGGCACTTGCGTGCCTGGTATTTGGCACTTCCCTTGCCCAGGCAGCGCCCGCCAGCGATGCCTATCCTTCCAAGCCGGTCACGATCGTGGTGCCACAGGCGCCGGGCGGGACCAACGACATCGTCGGGCGCATCCTGGCCGCGGCGCTGTCGCAGTCGACCGGCCAGCAGTTTATCGTCGACAACCGTCCCGGGGCTGGCGGCAATATCGGCAGCCAGTACGCCGCCAGGAGCAACCCCGACGGCTACACCGTCCTGCTGACGATCAGCAGTACCCAGGCGATCAATCCGGCGGTGTACAAGAAAATACCGTTCGATCCCGTCAAGGACTTTGAACCCATCGCATTGGTCGCCAGCGTGCCCAACGTGCTGGTTGCCAACCCGTCGTTCCCGGCATCGTCGATGAAGGAACTGATCGAGCTGGCAAAGCGCAAGCCGAATGAGTTCCGCTACGCCTCGGCCGGAAACGGCTCGCTGAACCACCTGCTTGGCGAGATGCTGAACAGCATGGCAGGCATCTCGCTGGAACATGTGCCGTACAAGGGCATCGGGCCTGCGCTCAATGACCTGCTGGGCAACCAGGTTCCGCTTGCCTTCGCCAGCCTGCCGTCGGTGCTGCCGCACATCAAGGCCGGCAAGCTGAAGGCGCTCGGGATCAGTTCGGCCAGGCGTTCCAGCGCGGCGCCGGATATTCCGGCGATCAGTGAAACCGTGCCGAACTACAGCGGGGATCTCTGGGTAGGCCTGTTCGCCGTGCGCGGCACGCCCAAGGATGTCACCAGCAAGCTGACGGCGGCCGTGGACAAGGTGCTGGACGACAAGGCCGTCCAGGACAAGCTCAAGGCGCAGGGCGCCGAGCTGCCGCGGGCCACGCCTCAGCAACTGTCGGCCATGCTGAAGTCCGACATGGACAAGTGGGCGAAGATCGTCAAGGCGTCTGGCGCCACCGTCGACTGAACCACGCCGCCGCCACGCCGGGCCGACGCGGCGCCTGGCGTGGCCACTGTCCCTTTCCATTTGAGAAAGGAAGGTGGAGAAAGCCGCGGTTCCATCTCGGCCCGCCTTCCCCTCATCATGTCTGTAGCGCGGCAAGCGGGTGGTTCCACGCCGCCCGTCGACCGCCGCTCGCCGATACACAGCCAGTGGGATGACTCGTGTCGCACATCGGCACGCTGCCTGCAGACCACCAAACCTCGAAGTGATGCCAATGAAGATCGTATTCCTGGACCGTTCCACCATCTCGCCGCAGACCACGCTGCGAGCGCTGCCGTTCCCGCATGAGCTCGAACTCCACGGAGAAACGGCTGACGAGGACGTCGCCGCACGCATCGCCGGCGCGGACGTGGTCATCACAAACAAGGTGAAGCTGGATGCCCGGCAGCTCGAGCAGGCACCGAACCTGAAGCTCATCGCCGTCGCCGCCACCGGCACGGATATCGTCGACCTGAAAGCCTGTGCCGCCCGCGGCATCGTCGTATCCAACATCCGCAACTATGCCGTCCATACGGTGCCGGAACATACCTTCGCCCTGATCTTCGCGCTGCGGCGCAGCCTGGCGGCCTACCACGATGCAGTCAGGCGCGGCCGCTGGCAGGAATCCGGGGCCTTCTGCTTCTTTGACTACCCGATCAAGGACTTGCACGGATCGGTGCTTGGCATTATCGGCGACGGCGTGCTCGGCCAATCGGTGGCCCGGATGGCGAGTGCGCTGGGCATGAAACCGCTGTTTGCCGCCTACAAGGGACGCCAGGATATGGGTCCGCTCTACACGCCATTCGAGGAAGTGCTGAGGCGCAGCGACATCATTACCTTGCATTGCCCGCTGGTGGCGCAGACACGCAACGTGATCGACTCGGCCGAGTTCGCGCAGATGGAACGGCGTCCGTTGCTGATCAACACCGCGCGCGGTGGGCTGGTCAACGAAGCGGCGCTGGTGGAAGCGTTGCAATCCGGGAAGGTGTCCGGGGCCGGGTTTGACGTCGCGACGCAAGAGCCGCCCGGCGCGGATCACCCATTCCAGCAACTGAAGGATGCGCCCAACTTCATCCTGACGCCGCACGTGGCATGGGCGAGCGACGAGGCAGTGCAAGGCCTGGCCGACCAGCTGATCGACAACATCCGTGCCTTCGCGCAGGGCACGCCCAGGAACGTCGTCGCCGGGTAGGAGCACCGTTCGTCAACCAACAAGCTGAGCTCTCTGATGAGACGATTTCGCAAGGCCAAGATCGTTGCCACGCTGGGACCCGCCAGCGCCTCCGCGGACGCCATCCGCGCGCTGTTCCTCGCCGGCGCGGATGTCTTCCGTTTCAATTTCAGCCACGGCACGCACGACGCCCATCGTCATACCTATGACGTAGTACGGCAAGTGGAAAAGGAGGTGGGGAGGCCGATCGCCGTGCTGGCCGACCTGCAGGGCCCCAAGCTCCGCGTGGGGATGATGGGCCAACCCAGCATGCTCGAGGAAGGACAGCGCTTTATCCTGGACCAGTCTGAGGAACCGGGCGATGCATCGCGGGTCTTCCTGCCGCATCGGGAGTTGTTCGACTGTGCCGAGCCAGGAAGAACCCTGTTGCTCGACGACGGCAAGCTCCAGCTGCGTATCGACGCAGTCGAGCCGGCGAGACTGGTGACAACCGTTGTCACCGGCGGCGCGCTGTCATCGCGCAAGGGCATCAATGTGCCGGATGCCGTGATCCCCATTCCCGCGCTGACCGACAAGGATCTTGCCGATCTGGATTTCGCCCTGGCGCTCGGCGTGGACTGGGTAGCGCTGAGCTTCGTGCAGACGCCGGACGATGTGGCCGCCGCGAAGCAGCGGATCGGCGGCAGGGCGGCAGTCATCGCCAAGCTCGAGAAGCCGTCCGCAATCGAACATCTGGAAGCGATCGCCACGCTGTCTGACGCCGTCATGGTGGCCCGCGGCGACCTCGGCGTTGAATTGCCGCCTGAACGCGTGCCGGCGGTGCAGAAGCGGATCTCCCGCCTGTGCCGGCAGCTGGGCCGTCCCGTGATCGTTGCCACGCAGATGCTCGAATCCATGATCTCCGCGCCGGTACCCACGCGGGCAGAAGCGTCGGATGTGGCGAGCGCGATCTATGACGGCGTTGACGCCGTCATGCTGTCGGCCGAGTCCGCCACCGGGCGCTATCCGGTCGCCGCGGTCACGATGATGGATCGGATCATCCGCGAGGTCGAGAGCGATCCTCTGTACCGGAACATCATGGATGCCCAGCAGGTGGCCCCGCTTGCCAACCGGCAGGATGCGGTATGCGGCGCGCTGCGCGACATCACCCGCACCGTTGGCGCCAAGACCACCATCGCCTACACGTCGTCCGGCGCAACCACGCTGCGCGCCGCGCGCGCGCGGCCACAGACGCCAATCGTTGGCGTGACGCCGTCGATCGAGGTTGCGCGGCGCATCAGCCTGGCATGGGGCATTCACGCGGCGGTAAGTCCTGACGTCCGGGATGTCGACGAGATGGTCGCTGTTGCCAGCAGCGCCGCGGTGGCTGAAGGCTTTGCCGCCGAAGGCGAGGAAATCGTGATTGTGGCAGGGATGCCGTTCGGCATGCACGGTTCGACCAATTTGCTTCACGTGGCAAAGGTGACGGCACCGCGCCGCCCCGATGCCGTGACGGTTCACAACGAGCAGGCGTTCGCCAACGAAGGATCGATCTCACAATGATGGAAACAGCAGCGCTGAAGGTTCTGGTTGCCCCTGACTCGTTCAAGGGCAGCCTTTCCGCCACCGAGGTGGCTGACCGCATCCGCGCCGGCATCCGCCGCGCTGTTCCTCGTGCCGACGTTACCCTGGCACCGATTGCCGATGGCGGCGAGGGGACCGCCGAGGTCCTGGCGGCCACGCTGCCGGGCGTCTGGGAAGAGGTGATCGCCACCGACGCCAACGGCGCGCAAAAGCCGGTCCGCTACTTCCGCGGCCACACGCCGGAGTTTGGCGAACTCGCGATATTCGAAGTGGCTGAAGTGGTCGGCCTTCCGTACGCACTGGTGGAGCCGGGGCAACGCACGACCAGGGGGATTGGCCATGTCATCCGGGCGATCGCGGATCGGGGTGTCGATACCATCGCGATCGGGCTGGGCGGATCTTCCACCAATGACGCGGGCGCCGGCCTGCTGGCGGAAACAGGCTTCCGCTTTACCGATGCGGAGGGCAACGCATTGTGGCCAACCCTGGATACGCTGGACGTGATCAGCGGCGCAACCTGTCAGCGGCCTGCGCAGCTCGGCCGCATCCGGCTGCTCGGCCTGTCGGACGTCAACAATCCGCTCTGCGGGCCAAACGGCGCGACCTTTGTCTTTGGCACGCAGAAGGGCGTGCAAGACCTGGCCGCGGCTGATGCAAGGCTGGAACGGTTTGCGAAGCGATGCGTGGCCACTGTCGGGGAGGATGTTGCCGATGCGGAAGGCAGCGGCGCCGCCGGCGGCATAGGCTTTGCGCTGCGCTTGCTTGGCGCAGAGATTGTGTCCGGTGCGGCGTTTGTACTGGGCGCTGCCGGTCTCGATGCAGGGCTCGGCGCGTTCGACTGGGTCATCACCGGCGAGGGACGGTCCGATGCGCAGACGATGATGGGGAAGGGGCCTGCGATGATCGCGCGGATGGCGCGCGAGGCTGGCGTGCCGGTAACGCTGCTCTCCGGCGCCGTCGAGCCCGATGCCGGCTTGGCTGAAGCCTTCGATGGGTGTATCTCGATCCAGCAGGGGCCGGTATCGATCGGCTTTGCGATGGAGAATGCGGCGGCGTTGCTTGAGGATGCTGCATTCCAGCTTGCGAGGCTTTACGTCGCCGCGAGGCAGCAAGGACATCGCCCGGGCGTATAGCAGAAAAGCAGGAAACCGAAAGGAAAACGGTTCTTCACAGATTACCGGGGAAGGCCGCCCGGATCTTGAGGACGAAGTAGTGAGCATCGCGAAAGCTATAGGCCATGCGTTTGATCACCTTGACATGCACGGCGCTGACGCTCCGGCCACAGCCACGCAAACTATAGCCTTCCCAGCAGCCAAGCTGCGCCGTAACATCGCCTAAAGCCACCGCTACCTTCCCGTCACCGTTATTGTTGCCTGGCAACGATAACAGCGGTGACGGTGGGATTCTGGGATGATTTGCTAGGAAAGGGAAAAGGCCGAGTCGGCCATCTACAGGCGTTGGCCCGTAGTTGCGCAGTGCCATCCGAACGGCGGCTCCGCTCAGACAACGGACTTTCGCGCTGCGACCGCGAACGTTGCATTGTCGGCGTAAGCAGCCCACGCGGCACGGTTACCAACTGTCCTCCACGCGCTCTGGCAGTCCTCCTTGCAGCCCGGTGAGTCGCTTCAGCGAGCGTTTGGGTTGCGCGATCACGAAACAGTGAGAACGGCCTTCGGCTCGAGAAAAGCCTCGAGCCCAAACGTGCCGTACTCGCGGCCGATACCAGATTGCTTGAAGCCGCCGAATGGCGCGGCTGGTTCGTGTGCCAGCGCGTTGACTAGTACTCGGCCCGCTTCGATTCGCCGTGCGAGCGCGCGCGCACGCTGATCATCCGCCGAGAACACGTACGCTTGCAAGCCGTAATTGGTGTCGTTGGCGATAGCGACCGCATCTTCTGTATCGCGGTACGTGATAATCGACAGCACAGGACCGAAGATCTCTTCGCGGGCAATCGCCATGTCGTTGGCCACATCGCTGAAGACGGTCGGACGCACGAACCATCCTGCGTCGATGCCATCTGGGCGGCCTTCGCCTCCCGCGATCAGGCGCGCGCCTGAGTCGATGCCGATCCGTATATAGCGCTGCACGCGTTCCCACTGCTTTTGGCTGACCATTGGGCCGACAGTCGTCCGGGGATCGCGCGGATCGCCTGCCTGCGTGCGCGCCACTTCTTGCTGCACCCTCGCTTCGAATTCCGCGAGCCGCTGCTGCGGCACCAGAATGCGCGTGCCCGCGATGCACGCCTGGCCGCTATTCATGAAGCCGGCCTGAATCGCGAGTGGTACCACCTCGTCGAAGTTCGCGTCGTCGAGCACGAGTACCGGCGACTTGCCGCCAAGTTCAAGCGTCACGCGCTTCAACGTCTCGGCGCCCGCGCGCAGAATCGTCTTGCCGACCGCGGTCGAACCGGTGAACGACAGCTTTGCGACATCCGGATGAGAACTGATTTGCGCGCCGACCGTTTCGCCGCGTCCCGTCACGATGTTGAACACGCCCGGCGGCAAGCCGGCTTCGTGCAACGCTTCGGTGACGATGCGCGTCTGGATCGCGCTCATCTCGCTTGGCTTGATGACGGCCGTGCAGCCCGCAGCCAGCGCGGTGGCAAGCTTGCCGCAGATGAAGCCCGCGTTACTGTTCCACGGCGTAATTAGACCGGCGACACCTAGCGGCTGCATCACGACCTCAGCAGTACCCGCGCGACGCGTGAACGCATAGTCCTGCAGTACCTTCGCCGCTTCGAGCAGCACCTCGCTCGCGTGCTGCGCCATCCAGCGACCGCGCGATACGGGCGCTCCATATTCCTCCGTGATTGCTTCGTACAGCTCGTCCTCTTTGGCGACGATAGCTTCGTGTATGCGCCTGAGCATGTCGATGCGCTCGCACTTACTGGTGCGGGAAAACGCGGGAAACGCGCGCTTTGCGGCGGCGATCGCATCGCGCGCGTCTTGCGCATCGGCGAGCCGCGTCCGGCCGATTACCTGCTCGGTCGCCGGATTGACGAGGTTGAACAGTTCGTCGCCGTGCGGTGTGACGAACGCGCCGTCGATATAAATCTTGTCGATGATCTGCATGGCTGCTACCAGAAAAGGTTCCAGACGACGAAAGATAGACCCCGATGCATTCCGCTGACTAGTCGTACAATACGGCATGTGCCGTTGAAAAATTTGGGACAATGAACACCTCGGGCTTGGGCGAACTGGAGGCGGTGCTGGCCGTCGCGCGTCATCGCAGCTTTCGCGCGGCCGCGACGGATCTGGGCATGTCGACGTCTGCGCTCAGTCATGCGGTGGCGGCGCTCGAAGCGCGTATCGGCGTACGGCTCTTCAATCGCACGACACGCAGCGTGTCGCTGTCAGAAGCCGGCGCGCAGTTCGTCGACAGCGTCGCGCCCGCACTCTCGGCTATTCGCGGCGCGATCGAACAGGCGGGCAGCTTCCGCGACACGCCATCGGGCACGCTGCGCATCAATGCGTCAACCGGCGCGGCCAGGCAGGTGATGCCGCTCTTCATCGAATTCCTGCAGCGCTATCCGGAGATGAAGCTCGATCTGGTCACCGAAGGGCGCCTGATCGATATCGTTGTCGAAGGCTTCGATGCCGGCATTCGTCTGACCGAAACGGTGCCGCAGGAAATGATCGCGGTGCCGTTCGGTGACAGGCAGCGCTTTGCCGTGGTCGGCAGTCCCGCCTATTTTGCGCAGCAAAAGCCGCCGCGCACACCTGCCGATCTGAACGCACACCGCTGCATCCGCTCACGCATGCCGAGCGGCGCGATATATCAGTGGGAGTTCGAGCGGCACGGCGAAACGTTGCGTATCGACGGCAAAGGCGCGCTGACGCTCGACGAGCCGGGCCTGATGCTGGCCGCGGCACGTGCCGGTCTCGGTCTTGCGTATCTGACCGAATGGAACGTCGCCGCGGATCTGGAAGCTGGCACGCTGGTTCGCGTGCTGGACGATTGGACGCCCCCGCTCGACGGCCTCTGTCTATACTATCCGGGCCGCCGCCACGTGCCGGCCGGACTGCGTGCACTGATCGACATGATCCGCGAACACGCCGACGCGCGGCGGGCGCGCCGTCAGCGCAGGTCTGCATAGGGGACGGAGCCCGGCGCACGGACCTGGTGCGGCGTTACGAGGTACGGACGACCGATGCGCCCCCAAAGCTGCCGTTTACCTGATGAGACGGCGAACGGCGAAGAGGCGGCCCGAACCGCCGCCATCTCCTTCAACGATATGCCGAGGCTCAATGGCGCTTGCGCTTGGGGGCCGGCTTCCTGGTTGTCAGCGCATCGGCCCAAAACGTCATCACCTGCTTCGTCCCTTCCGTCATTGCGTTTGAAGCCTGACGCTTGCCTTCCGCCGTCATCCGGCCGCGTGTCGCGCCGGCGATTCGGTTGGCATTGCTGAGCCACATGCTCATGAACGGATTCTTCTTGTTCCAGGGGTTCTTCATAGCGTTTTCCGGGTGCGATTGCAATGAATGGAGTGCTCTGGACCGCAGTCGTCAGCCGCCGCAGCCGCTGACGATGGCTGCGGCGACTGAACCCTTCAGCTCACTGGCATGGGAGCCGGGAGTTGGAGGCCGGGACGTCAGGGGCGTCCTTGCCCGCCTTGCCCGCCCTGTCCGCCTTGCTGCCCACCCTGTTGACCGCCCTGTTGACTACCCTTGTCGCCAGGCTGTTGGCCACTCTGGCCGCCTTGCTGCTCGCGCTGGCCGCCGCGCTGGTCCTGGCCGCCTTGCTGACCACCTTGTTGGCCCCCTTGCTGGCCCCCTTGCTGGCCCCCTTGCTGGCCACCTTGCTGGCCACCTTGTTGCTGCTGCTGATTAGCCTGTTGCTGCTGATCCTGTCCTGATTGCGGTTGCTGTGCCATGGTGCGCTCCGATCGCGGCTGAATGCCACATCCCCGGTGCGCAAGGGCCGTACCAGGGCGACGACCGCCACGTCAAAGCAACGCCGCTGGGAGTAATCGCCGACCTGTGAGGCGCCACCATGGCCGGGAGTATTAATTTCCCCTGACCAGGGCGGCGCAGGGCAACTCCTCCAGGCATCGCTGGCCGCACTCGGTTCAGCCAGCCCCCGGACGCCGCTTTCTACAAGACATCGTCTAAGTTACCGGGGCTACAGCGCAATTTTTCAGCTGGCGGGGAGTGACAGCCCAGTGCTCGCAGTCAGCGAGAAGGTGGCTGGCAGCGGCCTTGGGGTGAACCGGGGTTGATACCGTGGCCCTGCATGATAATCGCGCCGCCCCACGGCACGGGAATTGCCTCATCAGGAGTCATAGCTGAAGCGTTTCATCTACCTTCACGACCTAACACTTATGGGATGACCTTATGGACCCCGGCACATGGATATCGATGACAAGCGGCTTACCAAATACCGTGGGTACCACATTCAGGTTGTCCTTATTGCTAGCGCTAAGGACATGTTCGAAGCCTGGTTCCAGATAGCGGGGCCCGTGAAGCCGCCGGGGGCTGCCGTGCTGGGAAAGCGTGTCAAGGTCAACGGCAGGCCGTTCAGCCGGCGCTGGGCCTATCTCGTTGGCGAGTTGGCAGGTAGGGCCGCAATTGACGGAATCCTGGGCGGCGATGACTAGCGTTTCATCACCGGGATCAGATGGGCTGCTGACAATGCTCGGCGGGTGCCAGGCCGGCCGGGGTGGCTTGTAGCGCTGCAAGGAGATATTTTCATGACGCACTTCGTTCCCTTCACTGTGCAGCATCTCGAAGCGGCATGCCGTGTCCTCGGAGACACCGAACGCGGTCTTACAGGACCGCAAATTGGGAGGCTGCTCCAGGAAATCGGACTCCCGGATCCGTGCCAGACCATGACCAAATGGAAGCGCTTATTCAAGGCACTGGCGAGTGCACAGCATCGCTTTCGGGTGGGCAATCATTTAATTTTGCTGATCGACCACGCCGCTCGTGAAGCCGACGGGCTTCGTTGGTGCCGGGATGAAATGAACGCTGTGCTGTCGTTTTCAGGCTTGTATGTGCGGAAGGACGGTCGTGTGGCATTCCTGGCAAATGGATAGCGCTGGAGCAAGCAACGCTGATGGCCGAACGCCTGCAGGAACTCGCCGACGGCACCGCGACGATCCAGCGCTTCGTGCCCGGACTGGAACAAGCCGAGACAACGCTGCGACTTTGTTCCGCCAAGGCGTCACCGCCGTCCTTGCACGCACGACTCCGTCCAGGCAGAAGCACCTCAGTCGAGTTTGATATTTGACGCCTTGATCAGGGTGCTGAACCTTGCCTTCTCTTGCCTGATGTATGCGATGAAGTCTGCCGGCTGGGACGCCGTGGCGGTAAATCCATATTCACCCAGCACCTTGGCCGCTCGCTCCGAAGCCAATGCCTTCGCGACTTCTCTCTGGATGCGTTGAGTCAGTTCGGCAGGCATGTTCGCCGGTCCCCACAACCCGTACCAGGAAACCATTTCGAAGCCATTCAACCCGGACTCCGCGACCGTCGGAACGTCCGGCAAGGCGGAAATGCGCTTCGCACTGGTGACGGCGAGCGGCTTTAGCTTTCCGCTCTTCACATGCGGCAACGTCGATGGCAAGGCATCCACCATGGCATTGATGTGTCCACCCATGACTTCGGTCAACGCCGGGGCAGTGCCCTTGTAAGGGATGATCTCGAACTGCAGCTTGCCTTCGTGCTTGATCGCTTCTTCGGCAAGATGGCTAGCCGAGCCGACTGCCGAGGTGCCAAAGGTGTACTTGCCCGGCTCCTTCCTGATGGCGGCCATGAATTCCTTCAGGTCTTTTGCAGGAACACCGGGATGGGCAGTGACCAGCATCGGGACGCTTCCCAGTTGCGTGATCGCCGTGAAGTCCTTTTCTATGTCATAGGTCTTCGTACTCATGAGCATCGGTGTGGCCACGAAAGTCGATGCCTGCACGAGCAGGGTATATCCGTCTGGCGCAGCGGCCGCCACAAGCTTGCTGCCGAGCGTTCCGCTGGCACCAGGCCGGTTATCGACAATGAATTGCTGGCCGAGATTCTCGCTCAGGCGCTGCGCAACAACCCGTGCGACAGCGTCCACCGTTCCGCCCGCGGGATACGGCACTACGATTCTTACCGGCTTGTTCGGGAAGGTCTGTCCGAGAGCTAGTGGGGCGGCAAGAGCAAAGCTCATGGCCAGTAACGTTCTCAAGATGCATCGCATTGTCGTCTCCTGATGTTGACTTGCATGTTTGATGCTCCGCCTCAACTGGCGGGCGCGCGAAGAATTGACTCTTTTCCCCGGCGGTTGCGAATTCCTGTCGACACACAGCGATAGCGCCAGCTCAGAAAATATGCTTGACACCAAGCATTGCCCCAAACTGGTTTCCACCCGGTGTCGGCGCGCTGGTTCCAACGGCGCTGCCAGCGCTGACCGACAAGGCCAGTTGGCCGCGGTTGTCAATAAAGCCAGTCGTGACATAGGCCGAGGCCCGCTTGGAAAAGGCGTAGGTACCGCGCAGGGCGCCGAGCCATGCCTTATTGGCGCTATGGTTAAAGCCCAGGTAATAGAGTTGCCCGGCAAGATTGAAAGCGGGCGTGAGATCGTAGGCCAGGCCAGCATAGTAAAGCTGGCTATGGGACGTGGTGCTGCCTTCATTATTCCTGAAGGTGCCGCCGATACCGATCTTCGCCTTGGACAACTGCATGTAAGCGCCAAAGTGCAGGCGGTCGTCCTTGAGGCCGCTGCTCACCAGTCCGCCTGCCGCGCCCGCGCCGCCGCGCAAGGAGTCATACGCGGTCGCCAAGCCCCACCAGTTGGTGTCATAGCGCAGCATCACGGACCATTCGCGGCATGCCTTGCTGTCAGCGGGATTTTCTCCCGGGCAGTTGGTTCCCGCCGGGTTTTGGCCTGCATTGACCGTGTCTCGCCCCAGGCTGTAGGTGGCGCCGACTGTCAGGCCACCGAACGTCCCTTTGTAGGCGATCGCATTGTCGGCGCGGGCATTGGGGCGGTAGCTGTCCAGAGCGTTGGCGCCGTAGATATTTGGCCCGAGGATATCGGAATCCAGTGTCGACCAGAAGGTCATCGTCCACTGACGGCCGAAGGAGAGCTGCCCCCAGCGATTGCTCAGCCCGACAAAGGCCTGACGACCAAACAATCTGCCGCCCTGGTTCGATGATCCGGAATCCGGCGCGAAGCCTGATTCCAGTACGAAGACGGATTTAAGTCCGCCTCCCAGGTCGTCCGTGCCTCGCATCCCCCAGCGCGAAGGCACGGTCGCCGTCAGGTTTGGCATGCGCACGACACTGTCTTTGCCAGCGCCAATATGATTGACATACTCGACGCCGGTGTCGATGACGCCGTATAGCGTCACGGATTGCGCCAACACGAACAGCGGCGTGGCACATAGCGCGCCGGCGCACCATTTCCCCGTACCCTTCACAGGTGTCTCCTTGTTGTTCTACGTTGTCACAGCGGGCGGAGGACAAGCGACCAGCTGCTTCGCTGCCGGCGCTGTAACGGAGGGGACGGAGGCCAGGCTCGGCCCGGCCTCCCGGCACAGCCTCCTGGCTGCGCCTGCCGAGGCTCAGCCGGCGAGGCCGGCGGCGCGAATCGCGTTGGCAATATCGATTTCGGCGCCAGGCTCCAGCGGCAGCAGCGGCGAGCGCACGGTAGCGTGTTCGAGGATGCCGCGCGCCACCAACGCATGCTTGAGCGCCACCGTACCTTCCATGTGCGAGCCGCGGTGGTACACGTTCTTGGTGACCGGGAGCAGCTGGTCATGCAATGCGCGGGCGCGCGGATAGTCCTTCGCCTTGCCGGCCTTGATCAGTTCAATCAGCAGCTCGGGGGCGATATTGCCGTAGCCCACCAGCGCACCGTCGACGTCGAACATGGTATGCAGCAGGTACTCGTCGTGGCATGTCAGGATCTGCAGGTCCGGGTTCTCGCGGCGGATCACGGGGATCTCGGTATCCCAGCGGCGCATATTGCGTACACCGTTCTTCATCGCGAAGACGCCCGGCTGCGCCGCGATCTCGAGCTGGGTTTCCAGGTTGTAGGTGGCCTTGGTGGCGTCCGGGTACTGGAACAGGATCAGCGGCAGGCCGCTTTCCTCGTAGATGGCGCGATAGCGGTCCTGGGGCGCGCCCTTCTGGTAGCCGAAGCGCAGCCAGCCGTGCGACGGATAGACGAGGCCAGCCGAGGCGCCAGCCTTGATGGCGCGCTTGGCTTCGGCAGCGGCCACCTGGGTGCCTTCCAGCGTGATACCGGCAATCACCGGCAGCTTGCCGTCCACCGAGTTCACGAAGCTTTCGATCACTGCCATTTGCTCTTCCTGCGACAGGAAGGTGCCTTCGCCCGCGTGGCCGAGGACGACCAGGCCCTTGACGCCGTCGAACCCGCCCAGCCACGAACCGAGTCGCTGGATAGCCGCATGGTCAACCGCGCCGTCGCGGGTGAATGGGGTAACGGGGGCCGGAACAAGACCGCGCAGATCAATGTCTTTCATGTCACTTCCTGTATGGGTGAGAAGTTCACCGGGTGGCAGGGTGCCCCCGCGGCGAGCCCGCCGCTCCCTGAGTTTTTCAGGGCTGCGACGTGCATGCGAGGCAGTCTAGGGCCCGAATCGCCATACCGGAACTGACAGATCAGCTATTTCAGATATACTGATCAGACATAGCGCGCAACTGAAGTCAGCGATGAACTACTCCGCGTGGAAACTGTTTCTGGCGGCTGCCGATCTGGGTAGCCTGAGCAAGGTGGCGCAGTCCTACGGCACGAGCCAGCCCCATATCAGCCGCCAGCTCAACGACCTGGAACAAGAATGCGGAGGGCGCCTGTTCCAGCGGACGGGCCGCGGCGTGGTGCTGACGGAGTTCGGCGAGCGCATAGCACCCAAGGTCAGGGCCTGGGTGGCCGGCACCGACCAGCTTGTCAACGACATCCACTCCACTTCGGGCAAGCCGATCGGCATGGTGCGCATCGGCATCCTTCCCTCAACTGCACACCCGCTGGTCAGCACGCTTTATTACCGCCTGAAGGAGCGTTACCCGCTCGTCCAACTCAGTGTGCGAGAGGGACAAGGTGCGCAACTTGAGAACTGGCTGGAAGCCGGTCATGTCGACCTGGCGATCTTGTTCCGGCACAGTCCGGTGCCCAAGCATGGCGACGTGTATCTGGTCGAAACCGCTACCTATCTGGTTGGCGCCGCCGGCGACAGCGTGACCGCCAGCCCCACCGTACCGTTTTCCGCGCTCCACAACCTGCCGTTGGTAATGTTCTGCCGGCCCAACAGCTGGCGCGACAGGCTGGACCAAATGGCACTGGAGCACGGCATCACGCTGAACGTAGCGGTGGAGGCCGATTCGCTAAGCCTGCAGACCCATATCGTTGCCGACGGAGGCATGTACGCGCTGCTGGGGCCGTATGCGATCTCGAACGCGGGCCGGGACTGCCGCTTGCAGGCTTCGAAGATCATCAATCCGCAGATCAACCGCCATATTGCGCTGGCCATGTCGCGCCATGGGGAACTCACGCTGGCGTGCCGCACCGTGATGCAACTCGTTCGAGAGATTGCGCAATTTGGAGGACCCGAGTCGACGGGGCGGGGAACCGAGGTCTCAACTTGAGAATCGCTGCAACGCGTGCGCCGTGCGCGGGCCATAAAGCTGTCAACGCGTCTTGCGCAATCTGAAGTGAATGACGTCTGTGCGATTCTTCACTATCTGACCGAACGCCATTCTCCGATCGCCGCATCGCAGTGAATCGCACCGTTCGCCATTGAAACACCCTTAAATGTGAAAGGTTTTAGACACTATGGCGGATGCTGATTCAATGACCATCGTTCAGCATGGAATACGCGGGGCAGGTGTTCGCTCCGCTTTTCCGAGCTCTCGGGGCACCCCCCCGGACCCCGGGGGCTTCTTTTTCAACATGCCTCTGAGCAGAGGAGGAGGGCGCGGTACGTGCCTGGCCGCCACCCCACATCCCCTACATCCGATACACCACCCCCACAAAGAAACTCCGCGGCGCCCCCGGTGCCACGAACAATGCGCTGGCGCCATCCCCCGGCGCGACATGCGGCTGCACCAGGTTCCCATTCGGAAATAAGTTGTTGGCGATCTGGCCATAGGTCTCATAACGTCGATCGAACAGGTTGGCCACGCGCGCGTAGACCTCGAAGCGCTTGTTCACCTTGTACGCCGCACGCAGGTTGACGGTCGCGTACCCAGGCACGCGCCAGTCGGCGGTCTTCGGCGCCGTGCCCGGCTGCGGATCGCTGCGCAGGCCGTCTTCGTTGCCGCTGGCGACAGTGCTGGACACCGCCACCATGTCGGCCCCGAGCGTCAGGCTGGCCATTGCCTGCCAGTCGACGCCGAGCTTGAGCGTGTGGCGCGGCAAGCCGGCCATGCGCATGCCCGGCCGGATGTCGATGGTGCGTTCGCCTGACGCGAGTTGTCCTGTTGCCTGGTAGGTGGCCTGCAGGTAGCTGTAGCCGAGCCGAAGCGTGACATCGCCCAGCCGCTGGCGCGCCGTGAGATCGAGGCCCTGATTGCGGGTGCGGTCGAAGTTGGCGAAATACCCCAGCTGGGTGTTGGGCGCGCGCAGGAACAGGATGTCGTCGTGATTGTCGATGCGGTACAGCGTGGCGGTGACTTCGCTGTCCTTGCCGGGGCGCCAGCGCACGCCGGCTTCGTAGGCGTGGGAGACGACCTGCTTCAGGTACGGGTCGGCCTGCAATCCTGCCGGCAGGCGGCACGGCCTGGTCGGGTCGGCACAGCCCAGTTCGAGCACCGTGGGCACGCGGTTGTTCTGGGCATAGCCGCCGAACACGGTGACGCCGCCACCGAGCTTCTGCGCAAGTCCCAGCGCGGGGTTGAGCCGGCGGTAGGTAAATTGCTCGCGCGGCTGTTCGCTGCCGTCGCTGTTGCGCAGCGTATTGCTGACCGTGGCGAGATTCCATCTTGCCGAGGCGGTCAGGAAGGTGCTGGGCGTCAGCGACCAGGTGTCGGACAAATACAGGCCGAACGTGCGCGAGGTGCCGCTGACCCCGGAGAACAAGGCATTGGGTTCGTCCGGATCGGCCACGGCGCCGCGGTCGGCGGTGAAGGTGCCAAGCTGCGCATATTGGGAATAGGTCAGGTTGCTGCGGTCGAGGCTTGCGCCGGCGTTCAGCACGTGGTGCTCGGTTTCCTTTGCCAGGCTGAGGGCCACGCCGACGGTCCGCTGCCGCATATGGGTGGTGTTGACCACGGCGGGATGCAGCGCGGCGCCTTCGGCGCGGGTCACGCCACAGTTTTCGCCGCGGGGGCTGCCGTCGGCGTTGAAGCCGTCCTCGCAGGCTTCGGCATAGGCCTCGTAGTCGGGGTTCACGTCGCCGTTGACGGTGTCGCGGCGGCTGGTGCGCACATAGGCGAGGGCCGCGGCGCTGGTCTTGTCGTCGAACCAGTGGCGGCCGTTGAGGGCGACCTGGGTCACCTGGTTGCTGGTCTTGTCCGGATAGGTATACACGGCACGGCGATTGGCCTGGTAGATGTCGGGCAGGGTGGCATCGCCGCTGGCACGGAAGGCCGGGACCAGGCCGTTGCCGGTCAGCGTACTGCGCCCGTGCAGCACGGAGACGTCCCAGCTATCGGTGTCGCCGGCATAGCCTGCCTTGGCGAAGATGTTGCCGAGCCGCCCATCCGAATGGTCGCGCCAGCCGTGCTCCTGGAACAGCGTGCCGGCGGCAAAGGCATGCCAGCCGCCGGCACTGCGCACGCCGCCTGACAGGTCAGCACGCTTGCGGCTGCCGCTGCCGTAGGACAGGTCGGCCGTGAAGCCGGGCGAGTCCAGGCCTGAGCGAGTGGTCATGGCCAGCGAGCCGCCCAGGGTGTTGAGGCCGTAGGCCGGGTTTGCGCTGGAGATCATCGATACGCTCGCGAGCGCGGCTTCCGGGATCATGTCCCAGCTCACCACGTCGCCGAAGGGCTCGTTGACGCGGATGCCGTCCAGGTAGACCGACAGGCCTTGCGGCACGCCCGGGATCGACGAGGCGCGGAAGCCGCGATAGGTGAGATCGGTCTGGAACGGGCTGCCCTGGATGTCGTTGACATTGACGCCGGCCAGGTTGCGCGCCAGGTAGTCGGTCAGGTTGCCGGCGCGCGAGCCGTCCAGCTCATCGCCGCGCACGGTCTGCACGGTGTAGGGCACCAGGTCGCTGTCCACGCCGATGCCGGGAAGCGGCGCGGCCGCCACCACCAGCACTTCCGGCAGCACCGCGCTGTCCTGGTTTGGTACAGGCTGTACCGGGGTGTCCCATTGTGCAACAGCGGGCTGCTGGATCAGCAAGGCCACGGCGATCGTGATCGCGGTGGCAGTGCCGCAACCGGATCGGCCGCAGCGGGCCGCGGCGTGGTTGGGCAGCTGTCGTTGCTGGGCCCGGGACGGGTTGGCTGGCATCTTGCATCTCCTCCTGGATACCGGCGCGTTACCTGCATTGGGTAGCGCCTTAACTGGAACTGGCTGACGGGACCGGGAGCAGTTTTCGCACCTCAGGCATCGGGAAAAACTCCCGATCTGCAATCGGTCTGAGATCGGGCCCCCGCACCGGCGTCCGCCATCCTCCGGAGGAGTACTGCCATGACGATGTCGCGCTACCTGGCCAGCCGAGCCATCGGGCTGTCCGTCACCTGCCTGTGCTGTGCGCTGCTGGCGGCGCTGTGGCTGGCGCGGCAGGCCGTCAGCGAAGAACGCAGCGGCGTGGCCGCGCTGGCGCAGCTCATGCCGCGACTGTCGGCGCTGCAGTCCGCCACGCCGGCGGAGCGCGCTGCGCACCTGGCGGCGCTGCGCGCCATCAATGAGTCGGGGCAGATGCGGCACCTGCGGCTGCGCCTGGAGGACGGCGCGGGCCGCGTACTGGTGGACGCGCCGCAACCGGCCAGGCGCAACGATGCGGAGGACCAGGACCGCTCGTTCACCTTCTTGCAGGCCGACATGGCGGCCGTGGAAAGCGCCTGGGAAATCGCTGCGCGCGACGGCACCGTCTACCGTGCCGCGCTGCACTGGGACCCGGCCAGCGAGCTGCGCGAAGCGCGCGCCGACGTGGCCGGCAACCTGGCCATGCTGGCGCTCTATGGCGTGCTGCTGCTGGGCTGCCTGCTGTGGACGGTGCGGCGCGCCTTCGCGCCGCTGCAGCATATCCTCGACGCCATCGGCCACTACGAGCAGAAGGACTACAGCGTGCGCCTGCCTGCCATGCGCATCCGCGAGCTGGACCTGATCCGCGGCGCGCTGAACCACCTGGCCGGCGCGCTGGCCGAGCACCAGGCCGAACGGCGCGCGCTGAGCCGCAAGCTGCTCGAAGCGCAGGAATGCGAACGCGCGCGGCTGGCGCGTGAGCTGCACGACGAGTTCGGCCAGGTGCTGACCGCGATGCGCGCCGACGCGACCTACCTGGTGCGCAAGAGCACCCATGCGCCGATGCTGCAGATCGTGGCGAACGACCTGGCCGGGCATTGCGCCAGGATCCAGGACGAAGTCCGCCACCTGCTGCACCGGCTGCGCCCGCATGGCGCGCGGCCCGACGGGCGGCTGGCTTCGCTGGAGCGGCTGCTGCAGGACCTGGTGCGGTGCTGGCGCGAACAGCCGGGGCAGTCGGTGCGGCTCGATTGCGAAGTCGACCTTGGCGACGCCGCGCTCGGGCCCGACCTGACGCTGACGCTCTACCGGCTCACGCAGGAGGCGCTGACCAATGTGATGCGCCATGCCGGCGCGCGCTACGTGGCGATCCGCATTGCCGCGACGGCCCGGGGCGGGGTGCACTGGTGCGTGGAAGACGATGGCCGCGGAATCAGCGATATCGCTGCGGCACTGCAGCGCAGCCATGGCCTGCGCGGCATGCAGGAGCGCGCCTGGGCGCATTGCGCCACGCTGTGCATCGGACCGGGGCAAGGGGCGGGCGAAGTGACGGGCGAAGCGGTGGGCTGCCGCCTCAGTGCGAGTTTCCCGCTGCCGGCACCGGCTGCCGCGCCGCTTATATATGGAAGCCAACCAGCAGGGAGACAACCAGCATGAACACGATCGATGTTGTCATCGCGGACGACCACGCGGTCGTGCGCACGGGATACCGGCGCCTGCTCGAACTGGAGGACGGCATGCGCGTGGTGGCCGAGTTCGGCGATGGCGATGCCGCCTATGCCTGGCTCACGCAGCATCCGGCCGATGTGCTGGTGCTGGACCTGTCGATGCCGGGCCGGGGCGGCCTGGAGATGCTGCAGCGGCTGGGCGCGCGTGTTCCCGCGTTGCGGACCCTGGTGTTCAGCATGCATGACAGCGCGGCGATCGTGACGCAGGCCATGCGCGCCGGCGCCGCCGGCTACCTGACCAAGGGCAGCGCGCCGGAGGCGCTGGTCGATGCCGTGCGCAAGGTGGCGGCCGGGCAGCAGGTGTTGTCCGCGGACGTGGCAGGGCTCGTCGATACCGGCGCGCCGCCGCCTCACCTGACGCTGTCGCCAAGGGAGTTCGACCTGTTCCGCCAGTTCGCGCGCGGCATCGCGATCGAGGACGTGGCGGCCCGCTTCTGCCTGAGCACCAAGACCGTAGCCAACTACCAGACGCTGATCCGCAAGAAGATGGGGCTCGCCAACCGCGTCGAGATGCACCGCTATGCGGTCGAGCATGGCTTCGGGTGAGCGCTGACCCTGTCACAAAGCAGGACAGCGATGTGTTCCACCACGAGACAGTCATGCACGGCGCAGTGCACAACGCACGGTCCTGCGATGGCCACAGGCAGCGCGCTCCGGCCCTGCGTGGACAACAACCGGCACGGACACCACGCTCATGCTGCGGCGCACATGGTATCGGCCTTGCGTTGTCCTCCCGCATCCACACCCAACCTCGCCCGATCATGTTCCGTCGCCTCGCCTGCCTGCTGCTGCTGTGCCTCGGCCTCGCCCATGCGGGCGGCGCGCAGGCCGAAGGCGCGCAGGGTTACCCCTCGCGGCCGATCACGCTGGTGGTGCCGTGGCCGGCGGGCGGCGCCACTGATATCTCCATGCGCATCCTGGCGGAACTGGCCGGGCGCGAACTGGGCCAGCCCATCGTGGTGGAGAACCGGCCCGGTGCCGGCGGCACGCTGGTGGGCAGCGTGCTGGCCGCCGCGCGGCCGGACGGCTACACCATCGGCCAGTTGCCGCTGACGGTCTATCGCTTCCCGCACCTGCAGAAGACCGCCTGGCAGCCGCTGCGCGACATCCAGCCCGTGCTGATGATCTCGGGTTATACCTTCGGCATCGTGGTGCCGGCCGACAGCCCGTTCCGCTCGCTGCGTGAGCTGGTCGCCTGGGGCCGCGCGCATCCGGGCGCGCTGACCATGGGCTCGACCGGCATCGGCACCACCGCGCATCTCGCCATGGAAGACGTGCTCGGCCGCAGCGGCGTGCGCTTTATCCATGTGCCGTATCACGGCACCGCCGACCAGATGCTGGCGGTCGCCAACGGCTCGCTGATGGCGGGCGTCAATTCCACCGGCTTCGCGCCTTTCGTGGAGAGCGGCAAGCTGCGGCTGCTGGCGGTGTTCAGCGCGCAGCGCTCGGCGCGCTGGCCTGACGTGCCCACCGTCAGCGAACTGGGCTCTGCCGACGCGGTCCATAACTCCCCGTACGGCATCGGCGTGCCGCGCGGCACGGACCCGGCGATCGTCAGCCGCCTGCATGATGCGTTCCGCACCGCCATGCAGCACCCGCGTCACCTGGCCGAGCTGGCCAGGTACGACCAGGAACTTACTTACTTAAATACCGCGCAGTACGAGGCCTACCTGCGCCAGGCCTGGGACACCGAGCGGCTCTTTGCCGAGCGCGTGGGCACGGCGCGTCCGAAGGGGCAGCTATGACAGCCACGCAAGCACCGCTGGCGCTGTGTTGCGACGGCGTGCGCAAATCGTTCGGCGGCCACGCCGCGCTCGACGGGGTTTCGCTTGGAGTGCGGCGCGGCGAATTCGTGGCGCTGCTCGGGCCCAACGGGGCGGGCAAGACCACGCTGTTCCAGATCCTCAGCGGCCTGTTCGTTGCCGATGCCGGCCGCGTGACGGTGATGGGCAGCGATATGCGCCGCGATCCGGTGAGCGCGCTGGCACAGCTCGGCATCGTGTTCCAGCAGCCGGCCATCGACCTGGACCTGCCGGTGCTGGCCAACCTGCGCTTCCATGCCGATCTGCACGGGCTGCCGCGCGCCGTCGCCAGGCAGCGCATTGAACGGCTGCTGGATGCCTTTGGCCTGGCCGGGCGTGCGCGTGCGCCGGTGCGCGAACTGTCGGGCGGCAACCGGCGCAAGGTGGAGCTGGCGCGCGCGCTGCTGCATGAACCCGCGGTACTGCTGCTGGACGAGCCCACGGCAGGACTCGACCCGGCCTCGCGCGCGCAGCTCGTTGCCGATGCCAGGCGGCTCACGGCGCAGGCGCGCGCGGGCGTGCTGTGGGCCACCCACCTGGTGCAGGAAGTGGAGCACGCGGACCGCGTGATCGTGCTGGACCGCGGCGGCGTGCGGTTCGACGGCACGCCTGCGGCGCTGCGCGGCGTGGCGGAGCGCGACAGCCTTGAAAGCGCTTTCCTCGCATTGACGCCGCCGCCTTCGGACAACCCGGCGAGAAGGACGGTTCCCGCATGAACGAGATGCCATCGCTGCGCTGGTTTGCCGCCACGCTGCTGCTGGCGACGGCCTTGCTGGTCGCCGCCGGACTGGCCGAAGCCGCGCAAGGCGGCGCGGCGCGCGTTGCCAGCGAACAGGTCTTTGTGTCGAGCGAGAAGGACGATGCGGTCGCCGCCTACCATGCGCGCACCCGGCAACTGCTGGCGGTGTGGCGCCAGTGCAAGCGGCCGCGCCACCTGCAGCTTTCGCCGGACCGTGCGCGCCTGTACGTAGCCTGCAGCGACGACAACCGCGTGGACGTGGTCGACGTGGCCAGCCGCAAGACGCTTGCCTCGCTGCCGGTGGGCGACGATCCGGAACTGTTCGACCTGAGCCAGGATGGCCGCACGCTCTATGTCTCGAATGAGGAAGACGCGCTGCTGTCGGCCTACGACACCGCTTCGGGCAAGCGCGTATTCGCGGTCAAGGTGGGCGAGGAGCCCGAAGGCGTCAAGGTCAGCGCGGACGGCCGGCACGTGTACGTGACCTCGGAGGTCGCCAACCTGGTCCATGTGGTCGACGTGGCAGCGCGCAAGGTGATCCGGAACATCCAGGTCGGCAACCGGCCGCGGCGGCTGCTGCTGGTGCGCGACGGCAAGGAGCTGTGGGTGTCCAACGAGCTGTCCGCCAGCGTCAGCGTGATCCGTACCGATACGCTGGAGGTCGCCCAGACCATCGCGTTCGCGCCGCGAGGCTTCCGTGCGGAGGACGTGACCCCGGTGGGCATGGCGGCCAGCCGTGACGGTACGCGCGCGTATATCGGGCTGGGGCGCGCCAATCATGTCGCGGTGGTCGAGGTGGTATCGCGCCGGGTGCTGGGCTACTTGCTGGTCGGCCGGCGCGCATGGGGGCTGGCGCTGAGCCGCGACAGCGCGCGCCTCTACGTCGCCAACGGCCTGTCCGACGACGTCAGCGTGGTGGATACGGCCAGCGGCAAGGCGGTGGCCACGCTCAAGGCGGGCCGGGTCCCGCATTCGGTGGCGATCGATGACTGACCTGTCGCGCCGCGCAGGCAGGGGAGTGCGGGCCATGCTTGCCACCGCCACGCTGATCTTGCTGTCGGCCCTGGCACAGGCGGCCGAGGTGCGCGTGGCGGTGGTCTCGCTGGCCGGCGACCCCCGCTATGAAGCGCGGCGCCTCGCGCAGCGCTTGCCCGGCCAGCCGCAAGGCCGCGCGCTCGACGGCGCGCAGGTGGCGGCCGCCGAGGCGCGCTTCGCGCTGGAGGCCGCCGGCCAGTCGCTGCGGCTCGATCCTCATGAAGCGCGCAGCGAAGCCGAGATCGAGCCGATGGTCGCCGCCCTGGCGCGCCAGGGCACGCGCTTTATCCTGCTCGACCTGCCGTCCGCAGCCGTGCGGGCGGCCGCGGGCTCGGTCAGGCCGGGCGAGGCCTTGCTGTTCAACGTCTCGGCCGATGACGACGAACTGCGCGGCGCTGGCTGTTCGCCAGTGCTGCTGCACACGCTGCCCAGCCTGCGCATGCGCGCCGATGCCCTGATGCAATACCTGGCCCTGCGCAAATGGCGCCGGGCCTTGCTGCTCACCGGCCCGTCCGCGGCCGACGCGGCGCAGCGCGACGCGCTGGCGAAATCGGCGCGGCGCTTCGGCATCGCCTGGTCGGGACAGCGCACGTTCCGGCTCTCCAACGATCCGCGCGAGCGCGACCAGGCCAACCTCAGCCTGCTGACCACCGGCGTGGACTATGACGTGGTGGTGGTGGCCGACGCCGACGGCGAGTTCGCCCGCAGCGTGCCCTACGCCACGCAACTGCCGCGCCCGGTGGTGGGCGCCAGCGGCCTCGGCGCGCAGGCGTGGCACTGGGCCTGGGAGCGCAACGGCGGGCCGCAGCTCAACCGGCGCTTCGAGCGCGCAGCGGGACGTCCGATGACGGGCTACGACTGGGCGGCATGGGTCGCGGTCAAGGCGATTGCAGAAAGCGTGGCGCGGCAGCCCAGGGCTGGCTTTGCCGCGCAGGCGCAAGCGCTGGCCGCGGGCAATGTGGTGGTGGACGGCTTCAAGGGCCCGCCACTGTCGTTCCGGCGCTGGGACCGCCAGTTGCGCCAGCCGTTGTTGCTCGCCCACGCGGACGGCGTGGTCAGCGTGGCACCCGTGGAAGGCGTGCTGCATCCGAAGAGCAATCTCGACACGCTGGGCGCCGATGAAGCCGACACGGCTTGCCGAATCCCGTCCACGTAAGACATCCATGTAAGGCTCCTCGCCATGGCCTCGATCCTGATCCATCGCTGGCGCGCGCTGCGTGCCGTCTGCGGCCGCGAACTGGGCAAGTACCTGCGCCAGCCCGGGCGCCTGCTGTCGTCGCTGGTGCGACCGCTGCTGTGGTTGCTGGTGTTCGCCGCGGGCTTCCAGAACGCGCTGGGCGTCGCCATTGCGCCGCCCTACGACACCTATATCGAATACAAGGTCTACGTGGCGCCCGGCCTGCTCGGCATGATCGCGCTGTTCAACGGCATGCAGTCGTCGCTTGCCATGGTGTACGACCGCGAGATGGGCGTGATGCGGCTGCTGCTGACCGCGCCGTTGCCGCGCGGCTGGCTGCTGGGCTGCAAGCTGGCGGCGGGCACGGTGCTGTCGCTGCTGCAGATGGCCGCGTTTTTGCTGGTGGCGATGGTCTTTGGCATCCGCTTCGAGCCGCTCGACTTGCTGGCGGCGACGGGTGCCATGGCGCTGGCGGCATTGATGCTGGGTGCGCTGGGGCTGCTGCTGTCGGTCCATGTGCGCCAGCTCGAGAATTTTGCCGGCACCATGAATTTCGTGATCTTCCCGATGTTCTTTGTCAGCTCGGCGCTGTATCCGCTGTGGAAGCTGCAGGAGTCGGGCGCGGAGGTGGTCTACCAGCTCGCCCGCTTCAACCCTTTCACGCACGCGGTCGAGGCGATCCGCTTTGCGCTGTACGGGCAGACGGCACCGGTGAGCCTGGCAGTAGTCGCGGGCAGCGCCGTGGTGTTCTTCGTGCTGGCGCTGCAGGGTTACGACCCGCAGCGCGGCATGGCGCGCCGCCGTCAGCAGGCATGAGCGGCCGATGGCGTTGCGCAGTGCTGGCTTCTGTGCACTGTTCAATCCTGGAGCAACTGCAACGCAGTGTTGCGCGCTGGCACGGCGATAACAACGCAACCAGGCCGCAGAGGGCCCGTTTGCGCGGGTTTGCAATTGGCATGGGAATTGCCAAAGGCATGTCTGGTGTTGGCGCACCAGGGAAACCAAAACAAGAGAGGAGAAGGCAATGAGGACATTACGAGCAGTGGTGGCAGTTGCGGCTGCCATGGCAGGTCTGGCCGCGCAGGCGGCGGTGACCGATGCCATGATCGAAAACGACGCAAAGTCCCCCGGCGACGTGTTGTCGTGGGGCATGGGCCCGCAAGGCCAGCGCTATTCCACGCTGTCGCGCATCAATACGAAGAACGTCAGCCACCTGGTGCCGGCCTGGTCGTTCTCGTTCGGCGGCGAGAAGCAGCGCGGGCAGGAATCGCAGCCGGTGATCCATGACGGCAAGATGTTCGTGACGGCCTCGTACTCGCGCGTCTACGCGCTCGACCTGAAGACCGGCCGCAAGCTGTGGAAATATGAGCACCGGCTGCCCGAAGGCATCATGCCGTGCTGTGACGTGGTCAACCGCGGCGCGGCGCTCTACGACAACCTGGTGATCTTCGGCACGCTCGATGCGCAGCTCGTGGCGCTCGACCAGAACACCGGCAAGGTGGTGTGGAAGGAGAAGCTGGAGGACTATGCCGCCGGGTATTCCTATACGGCGGCGCCGCTGATCGTCAAGGGCATGGTGCTGACCGGCATCTCCGGCGGCGAGTTCGGCGTGGTGGGCCGGGTCGATGCGCGCGACGCAAAGACCGGGCAACTGGTGTGGTCGCGGCCGGTGGTCGAAGGCCATATGGGCTACAAGTACGACAAGGAGGGCAACAAGTCCGAGAATGGCGTAACTGGATCCCAGGGCGCGAGCTGGCCGGGCGAAACCTGGAAGACCGGCGGCGCGGCCACCTGGCTGGGCGGCACCTATGATCCTGCGACCGGGCTGGTCTACTTCGGCACCGGCAACCCGGGGCCGTGGAACAGCCATATCCGTAAGGGCGACAACCTCTACTCCGCATCGACGGTGGCGATCGACCCGACCACCGGCAAGATCGTCTGGCACTACCAGAACACCCCGAACGACGGCTGGGACTTTGACGGGGTCAATGAGTTCGTGACCTTCGACCTGGACGGCAAGCGCATGGGCGGCAAGGCCGACCGCAACGGCTTCTTCTATGTCAACGACGCGGCCAACGGCAAGCTGGTCAACGCCTTCCCCTTCGTCAGGAAGATCACCTGGGCCACCGGCATCGACCTGAAGACCGGCCGCCCCAACTTCATCAATGAAGGCCGCCCTGGCGACCCCGCCAACGGCAGCGATCCCAAGAAAGGCAAGTCCGTGTTCGCGGCGCCGGGCTTCCTCGGTGGTAAGAACCAGCAGCCGATGGCTTACAGCCCGCAGACCGGCCTGTTCTACGTGCCCGCCAACGAATGGGGCATGGACATCTGGAACGAGCCGATCAGCTACAAGAAGGGCGCTGCCTTCCTTGGCGCCGGCTTCACCATCCATCCGCTGAACGAGGATTACATCGGCTCGCTGCGCGCCATCAATCCCAAGACCGGCAAGATCGTATGGGAGGTCAAGAACAGCGCGCCGCTGTGGGGTGGCGCGATGACCACCGCCGGCGGGCTGGTGTTCTGGGGCACGCCGGAGGGCTACCTGAAGGCGGCCGACGCGAAGACCGGCAAGGAGCTCTGGCAGTTCCAGACCGGCAGCGGCGTGGTGGCACCGCCGGTCACGTGGGAGGACAACGGCGAGCAGTACGTGGCCGTAGTGTCCGGCTGGGGCGGCGCCGTGCCGCTATGGGGCGGCGAGGTCGCCAAGCGGGTGAATTTCCTGGAGCAGGGCGGCTCGGTGTGGGTGTTCAAGCTGCATAAGAGCTGAACGCGCGCGCACGGAAACTGTCCGCGGCATGCCGGTGGCGGACGCCGGCGTGCCGCGGGCGCGGTTGCAACACGAAACAGCGGGACACAGGTATGAAGAATCAATGGATGGCGCAGGCAGCCGCGGCTTCGGTGCTGCTGCTCTGCGCGGCACCAGGCGCCACGGCGGCCGATATGCAAGCGCTGGCTGACAAGAACGGCTGCTTTTCCTGCCATGGCATGCAGTCGAAGCTGGTGGGACCGGGATTTGCCGAGGTGGCGGAAAAATACAAGGGCGATGAGCAGGCGGCCGAACGGCTGGCCAAAAAGATCCGCGAAGGCGGCAAGGGCGTGTGGGGGCGGATTCCGATGCCGCCGCACGGCAGTCTTGGCGAGGACGATGCGAAGAAGCTGGCGGAGTGGGTGTTGAAGGTGGGTTAAGGCAGCAGGGTGTGGGCGATACCCCGGCCTGGCATGCGCCAGGCCGGGGCTTTTTACTTTTGGCCGCTGCTCAGCCGCAGTGAGTTGCCGTCGCTGCGGAACACCATCGGGTAGGCCCGGTCACGCGCCTGGACAGCTGCCAGCCGGCCCTGCAGCACGATCTCGTTGACCTTTTCGTGCTCGCCTGAGCGATCGCAGACAGGATCGGTCGCGGCAGGGTCGCCGGTGAGCAGGAAGGCCTGGCAGCGGCAGCCGCCGTAGTCCTCCTCGCGCTGGTCGCACGAACGGCAGGGCTCCTGCATCCAGTGCGTGCCGCGGAAGCGGCGGAACGCATCGCTTTCGGTCCAGATCGCGCGCAGGCTCTGCGTGGTGACGTTCGGCAGCACCAGCCCCGGCAGCATGCGCGCCGCATGGCACGGCAGCGCGGTACCGTCCGGCGCGACGCCAAGGAAGGTCGTGCCCCAGCCGTTCATGCATTTCTTGGGCCGCGGCTCGAAATAGTCTGGCACCACGAACAGGATCTGGCATTGCCTGCCGACGCGCGCGCGGTACTGCTTGACCACCGCCTCGGCGTCGCGCAGCTGCTCCTGCGTGGGCATCAGCGCGAGCCGGTTCTCCCAGGCCCAGCCGTAGTACTGCGTATTGGCCAGTTCCAGGTATTCGGCGTCCATCTGCAACGCCATCTCGATGATGGTGCCGACATGCGCCAGGTTGTGCCGGTGCAGCACGCAGTTCATCACCATCGGGTAGCCGTGCGCCTTGATCATCCGGGCCACGCGCTGCTTCAGGTCGAAGGTGCGGGTGCTGGAGAGGAAGTCGTTGAGCTCGCGGGTGGAGTCCTGGAACGAGAGCTGGATATGGTCCAGGCCCGCTTCACGCAGGCCGGCCAGGCGGGCGTCGGTCAGACCCACGCCCGAGGTGATCAGGTTGGTGTAGAAGCCGAGGCCGTGCGCGTGCCGCACCAGCGCCTCCAGGTCCTTGCGCAGCAGCGGCTCGCCGCCGGACAGGCCAAGTTGTACGGCGCCCAGCGCACGGGCCTGGCTGAATACGTCGCACCACTGCGCGGTATCGAGCTCGACCGTGTTGCGGGCATAGTCCACCGGGTTGGAGCAGAAGGCGCAGTGCAGCGGGCAGCGGTAGGTCAGTTCCGCCAGCAGCCACAGTGGCGGGCCTGGCGACACCTCAGACCAGCCAGCCGCGTTCGATTGCATGTTTGACAAAGGCATGTACCTCCGGGGCGATGCCCTGCACGCCGAAGGCGGCCTGCAGGTCGTCGATCAGCATGTCCAGCGTGTGGCCGCCGTCGCAGCGCTGCAGGATCGCCGCGGCGCTGTCGTTGAGGGTGACCATGCCTTCCGGGTACAGCAGCACCCAGCTTTGCTGGGACTCCTCCCATTGGAGGCGGAAGGTCCGGTGCAGCACCGGTCTGGCAAGTTCGGGAGCGCTGGCTGTCATGGGTTGGCTTGCTGGATGGCGTCGAGCATCGACCAGAGCACGTCGAGCTTGAACTGCAGGATATCGAGCGCGCGTTGCTGTTGCGCCGCGGTGCGGAAGTAGCCCAGCGTCACGCGCAGGCCGTGGTCCACGTCGCGCTGGGCCAGCGGAATGCGCGAGCGGAAGTAGTCCAGGCCCGCTGCATCGATCCACGGGTAATGCGTTGGCCAACCCGCCAGGCGCTCCTTGTGGATCTCGGGCGCGAACATCTCCGTCAGCGACGAGCACACGGCTTCCTGCCACGGCGCCCGCCGCGCGAAATTGACATAGGCGTCGACCGCGAAGCGCACGCCGGGCAGCACGTGCCGGTGTTCGACCAGTGCCTCGCGTTCCAGTCCCACCGCCAGCCCCAGGCGCAGCCAGGCCTCGATGCCGCCGGGCTGCGCGTCGGAGCCATCGTGGTCGAGGATGCGCACCACCCACTCCCGGCGGGTGTCGCGATCCGGGCAGTTCGACAGGATGGCGGCATCCTTCAACGGGATGCACGCCTGGTAGTAGAAGCGGTTGGCCACCCACGCGCGGATCTGCGTGGGCGAGCACTGCCCCGCGGCCATGCGCTGGTTGAAGGGATGATGGATGTGGTAGCCACTTTCCTTGGCGCGCAGGCGGGCTTCGAACTCTGCCGGGCTCCATGCGATCGGTTCTGTCATAGCGTGATCTCCATGCCGTCGTAGGCGAGTTCGATGCCGTGCCGCTTCAGCACGGCGCGTTCCGGCGCGTCTTCCACCAGCACCGGATTCGTGTTGTTGATGTGGATAAGGATCTTGCGGCTGGCGGGCAGCCGGTCGAGGATTTCGATCATGCCGCCGAGGCCGGACAGCGGCAGGTGGCCCATGTCGGCGGCGGTCTTGCCGGAGAAGCCGAGGGCCTGCATTTCGTCGTGGCGCCAGAAGGTGCCGTCGACCAGCACGATGTCCGCGCTGCGCAGCTCGGTGAAGACGTGGTCGTCGACCAGGCCGAGGCCGGGCGCATAGAAGGCACGGCGGCCGCTGCGGCGGTCTTCGATGCGCAGGCCGATATTGTCGCCGGGGCGGGGCGCGTGGCGGTTGGGCGAGTAGGGCGGGGCCTTGCTCTGCAGCGGTACGGCGGTAAGCGTCACGCCGTCCAGCGGCGGTATCGAGAACGGCGTGCCGTCGCAGGACAGGGCGTGCGTCTGCAGCCCGCAGTAGTGCGACAGGATGCGCGTCAGCGGGAAGGCCGCGCCAAGATCGTCGAGCACGGATGCGGTGGCGTAGACCGGCAGCGCCTGGCGGTGTTCGCGCAGCATCAGCAGGCCGGTCACGTGGTCGATCTGCGCATCCATCAGCACGACCGCGGCGATGGCGGTATCGCGCGGCGCGCGCGCCGGTTGCAGCGCAGGCGACTGGCGTAGCTGCTGCAGGATATCGGGCGACGCGTTGATGAGGATCGCGTCCGGTCCGTCACCGTGCAGCGCGATCGAGGATTGCGTGCGCGGCGTGGCGCGTACCGAGCCCCGGCGCACGCCATCGCAGTTGTGGCAATTGCAGTTCCATTGCGGAAAGCCGCCGCCGGCGGCCGACCCCAGTACCCGGATGGTTGTCATGGCGCGAGCGCTTTGTGGTGGGTCATGGCATTTACCGCCGTCGTTCCCGCCTGCGCGGGAATGACGACAGAAGTCGATGCGTTAGCTGAACAGCCTGCAAGACGGGCATTGCGCCTGCCCGACCGCATGCACGATCAACGGTTGGCGATGTACATCGTGATTTCAAAGCCAAGCCGCAGCTCGGTGTAGGCGGGCGTGGTCCATGTCATGTCTGTCTCCTTGGGTGGCATGGTTAGTGAATATCGTCCTGGTACGGCAGCGCGGCTGCCGCCTCGCTGACAAGGCAACATCCATGCCCGACGCACCCATGACATCGGACCGTTTTTTCCTGCGTACGCCGGACGCGCAGCGGATGCATGTACGACTGATCGGTCCCGCGGATGGCGAGCCATGGCTCGTCTTGCATGGGGGGCCTGGCAGCGGCTGCTCTGACGCGATGGCGGGATGGTTCGACCATGAACGGCATCGCGTGGTGATGCCGGACCAGCGCGGCGCGGGACGATCCACGCCGGCAGGTGGCCTGCGCCGCAATAACGTGGGCGCGCTGCTGGCGGACCTCGAACAGTTGCGCCGGACCCTGGGTATCGAACGATGGGGTGTGGTGGGCGGATCGTGGGGTGCGGCGCTCGCGCTGGCATATGCGGCGCAATGCCCGGACGCCGTGGCGGCGCTGGTGCTGCGTGGCACGTTCCTGACCGGACGTGACGACGTGTTCGCGTTGTTCGCGCCGCGCCATGGCAGGCGCCGCATGCTGCAATGCGTCAAGCCGCGGGGCGAACGCCTGCCCGATCCGCGGGCCCGGCTGCTCACTGTGTCACGGCTGTTGCAAAGTGGTACGACTGTTCAAAAATGGAACACTGCCGCGGCGTGGCGCGCCAGCGAACAGGCGCTGCTGGGTCTGTCGCCCCGGCTGCATTGCCGCCGCCAGTCCCGACGCGGGCTGGACGCGGCGGTCAACAAGTACCGCATCCAGGCGCATTACCTGCGCAACCGCGCCAGGCTGGGCAAGCCAGCGTTGCTGCAGGCGGCGCGCCGGATTGCCGCGCGAGGCCTGCCAGTGACGGTGCTGCATGGCCGTGCCGATGCGGTGTGCCGTCCCGCCAATGCGCTGCGCCTGCAGGCGGCCATGCCGGGCGCCCGACTGGAATGGGTGGCCGGCGGCCACCTTGCCAGTGGCGTCATGCGCGATGCCCTGGCGGCTGCCATCCGCGCAGCCGGCTGGCAACGATGACGACGCTGACCCGGCGCGGCTTTCCCGGCGCGATGCCCGCCGGGGCTGCGGATGGCCGTGAAGATCAGCCCGCCGGATGCGGCAGCCCCCGAGCCTCTTCCATCTTCCGGTAGACCGTGTTGCGCGAGATGCCCAGCGCCTTGGCCGCCGCCGAGATATTGCCGTTGTGCGCCTTCACCGTGGCGACAATGGCCATGGCCTCGACATCGGCCAGCCGCGCCGGCAGTGCGCCGGGTTGCGCGCCGGGCAGCAGCTGGGTCACGGGCACGGCAGCCGTCCCTTGCCGCTCGCGCAGGTCGTCCAGGAAGTCGTCGGGCAAATGGTCCGGGGTGATTTCGGCCTCGCCTTCCGCCATCAGCCGCGCCGTACGCAACAGGTTGCAGAGCTGGCGGATATTGCCCGGCCAGTGGTAGCGGCGGAATAACTCCATGACCTCGGCGGCGATGCGGGGCGGTTCGCTTGCGGCGTGGCTTTCCGCCTGGCCCTGGCGCAGCAGCTTGTTTGCCACCACGTCGAGATCGCTGCGCTCGCGCAACGCCGGCAGCCGCACCACCAGCCCGTTGAGGCGGTAGTACAGGTCTTCCCGGAACTGGCCGTTGGCCACCAGCTCGCGCAGGTTGCGATTGGTGGCGCAGACCAGCGACACGTCAATATGGATCACCTTGCTGCTGCCCAGCGGCGATACCGCGCGTTCCTGCAGCGCGCGCAGCAGCCGGCCCTGCAGGTGCAGCGGCATGTCGCCGATCTCGTCCAGGAACAGCGTGCCGCCGTTGGCCAGCAGCATCTTGCCGATGCCGCCCTTCTTGCGGGCGCCGGTGAAAGCACCTTCCTCGTAGCCGAACAGCTCCGACTCGATCAGGTTCTCGGGGATCGAAGCGCAGTTCACGGCGATAAACGGTCCGGCGTGGCGCGGGCTGTCGGCATGGATGGCGCGCGCCATCAATTCCTTGCCGGTGCCGGTTTCGCCCAGCACCATCACCGGAATGTCCTTGCCGATCACCTTGCGCAGCTTGGTGATGACCGCCCGGATCTGGGCATCGCCGGTGTCGAGGTCATCCAGCCCCGCCGGCCGTGCCGGGTCGGCGGCCAGGCTGCGTGGCACGATGGGCGTGTCCCGGTCGTCTGCGTGTACGGGATACGCGCCGCGGGCGGCCACCCCGGCGGGCGAGGTTTTCGACTCGACCCGCGCGCTGACCTTGACGCCGCTCGGCAACTGCAGCTGCACCGTGCCGGCCTGCGCGGCGCGCACGGCATCGAACAGCTGCGACATCGACAGGCCGAACAGAGAAGAAAACGTGTGCGCCTGCAGCGCGCCATTGGACAGGCCAAGCTGGAACTGCCCGCTGCGGTTGGCCGACAGGAAGCGGCCGCCGGGCGTGAACGAGACGATGCCCTCCACCAGCGTGCCCAGGAACTCCGCGCGCGAATGGAAGCGGATGCAGATCATGTCGCGGAAGGCGTTGCCGAACAGCTGGTTCTCGATCATCTGCGCCGACATCCGCACCAGCGCCATGGTGTGCTTGTGGAAACCGCGCTGGTCGCCGGTCACATCCAGCGCCCCGACGGTCTTGCCATAGGGATCGAGGATGGTCATGCACGAGCAGGTCAGGAACTGGTTGGCCTCCAGGAAGTGGTCGGCGCCGTGTACCAGCGTGGCCCGGTCCTCAGCCAGGGCCGTGCCGATGGCATTGGTGCCGCGGCGTGCTTCAGACCAGTCCGCGCCCGGGCGCAGCGCCACCTTGTCGGCCCGGGCGAGGAAGTCGTCGTCGCCCAGCGAGTGCAGGATCAGCCCGTCGGCGTCCGTCAGGATGACCATGCTCTGCGTGTTCACGATCTGGTCGTAGAGCGTTTCCATCACCGGCAGCGCGTAGGTGAACAGGGACTGGCTGCGCTCGATCCGCGTTTTCAGCTCGCTTTGCAGCACCGGACAGAAGTCCGGCGACTCGTAGGGGCGCAGGCCGTAGGCGGCCGAGCGCTGGTGGGCCTGGGCAATCAGGTCGGCGCGTTCGGGCTGGGCCGCGCCAGCCGCCTGGGCGCGGACAGGTTCCGCTTGCAAGGTCATCTCTGTGTCTCCTGTGGAAAATCGCCCGCGATCTTTGCGCGGGTCGCTGTCGGCGCCTTCGCCGCCTTCACCGGGGCTTGGTCGACAGTGTTGCGTCATGAAGCAAAACACTTGCCAGAGTGTGGCATTCCGGGACAGCGGGCAGCCGATGCTGCGCTGCACATGCCGGCGCAGGCCCCGCAAGGCCCGTAAAAACCGGGCGCGCGTCCTTGCCGGCCCGCTGGTATGGCTCTTGCGGAAATGGAGGCAAACAACAGAGCAAAACCATTCACCGTAGGAGACACCCATGAAAACGCAGCGCCGCCTGCTTGCCTTGCTCTCGCTTTGCGCAACCCTGACTGTCGTCCCGGCCGGTACCGTGCTGGCCCACGGCGACGTCACGCCACAAGCCGTCGATACCAAGGCACTGCCGCCGCTTGGCGACGAATGGCGTCCGGACAATCCCTACCGGACCGGCGCCGCGCACGATGAAGCCATGCGCATCGGCAGCTCGGCCTACAACCAGAACTGCGCGCGCTGCCACGGCCTGGAAGCGGTGTCGGGCGGGATCGCGCCGGACCTGCGCAAGCTCGACAGCGACTGCACCTCGCTGGCCGATGCCAAGAAGAAGCAGGCGTGCATGAGCGAGATCTCGCAGTTCTACACCACCACCGTGCGCAAGGGCCGGACGCGCGACGGGCGCGTGTACATGCCGCCATTTGACGGCGTGCTGAGCCAGGAAGCGGTGTGGGCGATCAAGACCTACCTGGAATCGCGGCGGGAGTGAGGGGAGGGTCTGCCAGATCCTTTGCCATCGTCCTGCTTCCGGCCCCGCAGTGGCGGGGCCCAATAAAAACGTGAGGAGACCCCCATGCCTGCCAGCCCTGCCCGTGGCCCGAGGCGTTCCGTGATCCAGCCGCCGGCGTCCGCGGCCAATGCCATGCGCTGGCTGTGCGGCGCCTTGCTGGCTGCCATCGCACTGCTCGGCATGCAGCCCGCCATGGCAGACCTAGACCGGATCCGCCAGAGTGGCACCCTGAAAGTTGCGGTCTACAAAGGCTTGCCGCCGTTCTCCGCGGCGGCGGGCAGCCAGTACGCGGGCATCGATGTGGCGCTGGCCAGGGCATTGGGCGAGGAGCTGGGTTTGTCGGTGTCGCTGTTGCCGTTCGACGCCGATGAAAATATGTCGGACGACCTGCGCGCCATGGTCTGGCGCGGCCATTACCTGGGCTACGGCCCGGCGGACGTGATGCTGCACGTACCGGTCGACCGGGCCTTCATGCGCGAGAACGACAAGGCGCTGATCTTCGCGCCCTATTACCGCGAGACCTTCGTGCTGGTGCTGGACCGCCAGCGCCTGCCGGCCGTCCGCAACCTGGCGGACCTGGCCGGGCAGCCGACCGGCGCAGCCGCCGGCTCAGCCGGCGCCAATGCCCTGCTGGCCGGCGCGGGCGGCGCCTTGCGCGACAAGGTCAGGATCTACCCCGAAGCCGAAGACGCGCTGCGCGCGCTGTTCGCCGGTGAGATCGCTGCGGCGATGGTGACGCGCGCGCAATACGAAAGCGCGCTCAAGGCCGCCGATCAATCCGCCGTCCGTTTTGCCACGGCGGATATCAGCTCGCCGCTGCTGCCGCCGCGCGGCTGGGCCGTGGGCATGGCCATCAAGGCCGGCCAGAGGGACCTGGCGGAATCGCTGGAGAATGCGCTGAACGCGCTGCGCAAGAAGGGCACGCTGGAGCGGATCTTTGCGGGATATGGGGTGACGATGCAGGAGCCGTGAGGCATCTGCGAGCTGTAGTCCAGCGATGAAAAAAAGACCCGGAATCGCGAGATTCCGGGTCTTTTCTTTCGGGACGGCCGGTTGGCCAGGCGCGCGATTACAGCGCGGCGTCCTTCAGCTTCTTCATCGGACGCACCTTCACCTTCACGCTGGCTGGCTTTGCGGCAAACCATTGATCTTCGCCGGTGAACGGGTTCTTCCCGAAGCGCTTCTTCGTGGCCGGCACTTGAATGGCCGACACCTTGAACAGACCCGGCAGCGTGAACTCACCCGCGCCCTTCTTGTGAATCGCGCCCACCATGGTGCTTTCAAGATGGGTAAGCACGGTCTGCACGGTCTTCTTGTCCAGTTCGGTCTGGGCGACAAGGTGTGCCAGCAGGGTGGACTTGGTGAACGTGTCCTTCAGCGGCTTGGCGACCGGGGCAGGCGCGGCAGCCTTCTTGGCCGGAGCGGCGTTCTTCGCCGGAGCAGCCTTCTTTGCAGCGGTCTTCGTGGCAGTCTTTGCTACAGGTTTTGCTTTCGTGGCCATAGTCGTGTCTGGTTGGAAATGCGCGCCTGCAGGCTGGACTCAGTTGCAGCGCACCGGCGAAGGATAGCAAAAGCTGCCCAGCATGCAAGGGCTGGAAAGCATTGCCGCTCCGCGGCTGGTGCGCTTCTGCAACATCTCATCGGCCGGGATCGTGGCAGCGATGCGGTCGCAGGTGCGATGGCTGGCCAACCCAAGTACCTGGCTACGGCCCGAAAAAGCTGAACTTCAGCACGGGCCACGAGCATCGCCAGCGATGGCGTTCATGCCGCGCTCAGGCGTCTCGCATTTGCCGTCGCACGGCCGTGAATCGGCGCGAGGATCTCCTGCATCAGGGATGTCGCCGAACTGACCAATTGCAGGGGACTGGCGGGGAAGTCGGTTGCCAACCTCAAGAGTTCGATCTGGCGTTCGAACCATTGCTCGGCCGAACGACTCGACGCCAGCGTCGTAGCTGCAGCGGATGTAGCCCAGAGATGATCGCTGGTGTCCTTTGCGAGCACGATGGTCAGATTCATCAATCCCGATTGCATCGCAAGCATCGATTCGGATGCGGCCTCCCCCTTTTCAACACTCATGAGGCTGAATTCGCGCCGGTCCTGCTCATCAGGCGACGGACCCGCAATCGCCATGCGCGTTGTGCGAACGGTGACGACATGGATCGTCGCCTGGAGCAATTCGCACATTTCACTAAAGAGGCGCGACCAGTTTGTGGAAACATCAATGACGGGCTGGGAGATAGCGGAAGAAGGCAAGGTGTTTTCCTTGGGTGTCCGTTTGATCCGGACAGTGGAAGAGGGTGAGGATCCTGGGGCTCTACGTTCGAAGACTCGTCGGGTAGAGGCCCAGCTTGCCGACGACTGAACAGGTCAGGCCGCGACAAGCACGGGGGGCGCACTCGCATTCATGAGGGCGTCTGGGTAGGCTTTGTTTCTCGCCGATCCAGCGTATGCTCAAGCATAGGCGTATATATGTTGCACTGCAACATATCTTTCGCGTTGGGATGGAAAAGTGGCAGAGCTGCCGCTATCCTGCGCGCCATGGCGGGCTACGGCATTGCCACCCGGAAGAATGAGCGGCCGTCGGATGCCATGGAGCAGTTCGTGGGGATACTACGCGCGGCGGTCCGGCAATACAGCAGGGGAGTTCGGGATCGCTGGTGAGCCCGCTGGGCGTGCGGATTCATCCTCCGGCGATGGGTTGCCTTGATCCCCCGCCGGCTTCCTGCCGGTCACCATGGCCAGGGTCAGGTTCTCCTTGTGCAGCCGGCTCATGAGAATCGCGGCGCCAATGTGGACGCACACCAGCGCCAACAGCACGTATGCGGTGATGCCATGGACGTCCTTGGGCCAGTCCTCGCCCCAGAACATATCCAGCCGCGATATCCAGCCGGTGGCGGCCAGTGAGAGGATGAGGGCCCACAGCGCCAGCATCATCGTCGCGCCCAGTGGATTGTGGCCAAGGTAGCGGGGCGGATGCCCGGCAACAGCGGCTTTGATGTATGCGACAACGCCTGTGCGGCCGGGAACCCATTCGCGGAAATTCGCCGCGCCGTTGCCCACCATTCCCCAGACCACGCGGACCAGCATCAGGCACGCGGCCGCGTAGCCAAGATTGCGGTGCAGCGGCCCGCCGGAATCCTCGTACAGGTCCCACAGCACCAGTGCCGCCACGGCCCAGTGCGTGATACGGACAATGGGGTCCCAGACCAGGACGGACGGGCGCGGCGGCTTCACGGCGCGGGTACAGGAAGGCGCGACGTTACTTTTCTATTTCCGCCTTTACCACGTCAAGTGTCTTGGTATCGAAATAGATCTCCGCCTTCTTCCCCTCCTTGGTCGTGCCGTAGATCTCGTAGCAGTTTCCATCTACCTTGAACTTCTTGATGTTGTAGCCCTGCGCTTCGATCCTGGCGCGGGCGTCGCTTTCCTTCATCCATTCGCTCTTGGGGTGCGCGGGGCATTTCGCGCTGGCCAGCGCGGAACCGGACACCAGGATCATTGCCATCAGCGCGCCAATTCTAAGCATAGGAAGTCTCCGTTCGTGGGAGGCTTCAGCATAGTGCAAGCGAAAATGATTCGCAATCAGCGGCAGCACCAGTGGGGGATGTTGCTGTCGCCCTTTCCCTTTACTTGGCGGTCGGCATCGCGAACTCGGCGCCCCGCGCCGTGTCGTTGGGCCAGCGCTGCATCACGCTCTTCTGCCGGGTGTAGAAGCGCACGCCTTCCTCGCCATAGGCATGCATGTCACCGAACAGCGAGCGCTTCCATCCGCCGAAGCCGTGCCACGCCATCGGCACGGGGATCGGCACGTTGATGCCGACCATGCCAACTTCGATGCGGCGGGCGAACTCGCGGGCGATCTGTCCGTCGCGCGTGTAGCAGGCCACGCCGTTGCCGAATTCATGGTTGTTGACGAGCTTCACCGCCTGCGCGAAGTCGTCCACGCGTACGCAGGACAGCACCGGACCGAAGATCTCTTCCTGGTAGATGCGCATATCGGGCGTGACGTTGTCGAATAGCGTGCCGCCCGTGAAGAACCCCTGTTCGTGGCCGGGCACCTTGTAGTTGCGTCCGTCGACCACCAGCTTCGCGCCTTCTTCCACGCCCAGGGCGACGTAGTTTTCAATGCGCTCCAGCGCCTGGCCCGTAACAACCGGGCCCATCTCGGCATCGGGCTCCATGCCGTTCTTGATGATGAGTTCGCGGGCACGGGCTTCGAGCTTCGGCATGATCTTGTCGGCCACGTCGCCCACGAGCACGGCCACCGAGATCGCCATGCAACGCTCGCCGGCCGAGCCGTAAGCCGCGCCGATCAGGCCGTCCACGGCCTGGTCGATGTCAGCGTCCGGCATCACCACCATGTGGTTCTTGGCGCCGCCGAGCGCCTGCACGCGCTTGCCCAGCCGGGCGCCGGTCTCGTAGATGTAGTTCGCGATCGGGGTCGATCCCACGAAGCTGATGGCCTTTACGTCGTCATGATGGAGCAGTGCATCGACGACGGTCTTGTCGCCCTGCACGACGTTGAACACGCCGTCGGGCAGCCCGGCTTGCTTGAGCAGGCGCGCCATGAACAGCGAGGCCGACGGATCGCGCTCGCTCGGCTTGAGGATAAAACAGTTGCCGGCGGCGATGGCCACCGGGAACATCCAGCATGGCACCATGCACGGAAAGTTGAAAGGCGTGATGCCGGCCACCACGCCCAGCGGCTGGCGCAGGGTCCAGTTGTCCATGCCGGTCGAGACCTGGTCCGTGAAATCGCCCTTGAGCAGCTGGGGAATGCCGCAGGCGAATTCGATGATGTCGATGCCGCGGCTGACTTCGCCGGCCGCATCGCTGAGCACCTTGCCATGCTCGGCAGTGATGATCGCGGCCAGTTCGTCCTTGTGCTGGTTCATCAGTTCCAGGAACTTCAGCATGACCCGGGCGCGGCGGATCGGCGGCGTGTCGGACCACTTCGGGAAAGCCGCCAGGGCGCTGGCCACGGTGGCATCCACGTCTTCCGTCGTGCCCAGCCGCACCTGCCGCGCCACGGCGCCGGTGGCCGGATTGAACACGGCCTGCGAGCGCGTGCCGGTGCCGACGTACGGCTCTCCGGAAACAAAATGGATAACGTCTGTGGAATTGGTGTAGGGCGTGGTCATGGGCATCCCCTGTCGTTGTGTAGCGGCCCAATGGCTCGCCGCGTCGATGGTTGACGCAGTGTATGGAGACCTGTGGCTACCGGGTAGTCACCCGTCGCCGAATTCACTGTTCAGGAATTTTTGCTACTACCATGCCAGAGATACAAAAAATCCATCGGCTCAAGTAATGAAAGAGGCAGTCAGACATGAGACAAGGCGACGTGGAGGATCTTTGGGAGCACCTGCATTGGCTCGTGGTGCTGCATCAACAGGGCAGTTTCAGCAAGGCTGCAGCCCGACTCGGGGTCAGCAAGGCCTCGATGAGCCAGCATATTGCCGACCTGGAAAAATCGGCCGGCATCATGCTGGTACAGCGCACGACACGCAGCGCCACGCTGACCGATGCCGGCCGGCAGCTGGTGGAATCGATGCGCGGCGCTTTCGAGCAGATTGCCACCGGCTTTGCCAATGTGCGCGATCTCGCCGGTGCCCCGCGCGGTTTCCTGCGCGTCACCGCTCCGGTGGCCTTTGCCAGGCAGCAACTGGTTCCCCGGCTACCGGACTTCCTGCGTCGCTACCCGCAGGTCCAGATCGAACTCGACATGTCGGACCGCGTACGGCCGTTGGCGCAGGAGGGCTTTGACATAGCCGTGCGCCACACTTCCGCACCGCCGGAAACCCACGTGGCCTGGACCTTGGCCGCTACACGCACCCTGCTGGTTGCGAGCCGCTCCTACCTGCGCGCAAGAGGCACGCCCCACGCGCCACAGGCATTGGCTCAACATGCCTGCCTGCACTATCCGCGCGTGCAAGGCACGCCTACCTGGACGTTTGTGCCGATGATCGCGGGCGCAGAGGCGGGACATGCCGATCCCGTGACCGTACCCGTTGCCGGTCCGCTGGCTGTGAACAACAGCGAGGCGTTGCGTGACGCGGCCATCGAGGGGCTTGGCATCGCGCTGCTGCCTGATTTCAGCGCACAGTCGGCGCTGGAGACGGGGCGGCTCGTAGAGGTGCTTCCCGAATGGCGTGCGACGGGGGCATTCGGTGACTGGCTGTACGCGATCCGCCCCTATTCCGCGCACGCGTCGCGCGTGTCACAGATCTTTGTCGATTACCTGCGAGAGACGTTTTCAGAGGGATTCGAGTCCAAGCCGCCGACACTTCTTTGACGCCTCGTCGAAATGAGGTGCGTAAAGGCCACTTTACGAGGATAACTTCAAAAAATATCAACTTAATTATTATTGATTCAGAAATACCGATTAATTAAACTCGTTTCAACTCATCCACGACAGATCACGGCCGGAATGCGGTCGGTACGGAGAGGTCATCCAGCGCCGGTATGCGCGCGGAACCAAGATGGCGCGTCAGCGCATCGACTGAAACGGGAGACAGAAATGGAGGCGACAAAGGCCGCGCACCGCACGCTCACGGTACGCATTGCACGCGGCACCGGCGAGGGCAGTTTCACCACCTACGAGGTGCCGTGGCGCGAGAACCAGACGGTTCTCGACGTGGTCACCGAAGTGCAGCGCCGGATCGACCCGACGCTGTCCTACCGTTTCGCATGCCGGGTGGGCGTGTGTGGTTCCTGCGCGATGACGGTCAACGGCCGCCCGCGCTGGACCTGCCGCACGCACGTCAGCCGCGTGGAGGAAGACGGCGTGATCGTCATCGAGCCTTTGCGCAACATGCCCCGCATCAAGGACCTGGTGGTGGACATGTCCGAGTTCTTCGAGAAGTGGAAGAAGGCGGGCAACACCTTCATCGGTACTGCCACGCGCAATGACCCGCCCGCCGCGGTGTCGCCGGCCAGCCGCAAGCGCAAGATGGCCGATGCCGCAATCGAGTGCATCAACTGCGGCGTCTGCTATGCCGCTTGCGACGTCGTGTCGTGGGACAAGGAATACCTGGGCCCGGCGGCGCTGAACAGGGCATGGACGCTATTCAACGACGAACGGCATGCTGACCCCAAAGACGTGCTGCACAAGGCGACGTCGGGTAGCGGATGCAATGCCTGTCACTCCCAGGGAAACTGCATGACGCATTGCCCGGTCAGCCTGAGCCCGACGGGCAGCATCGCCGGCCTGAAGAAGAACGCGCTGCTGCAGTTCCTGAGGGGAGGAGGTTGAACATGGAGTCGCGCCTGTTCGCCCTGCAGCGCCTCACGGCCATGATCATGGCGCCGTTCGTGCTGGTGCACCTGGCGGTCATCCTCTATGCGGTGCGCGGCGGCCTGACTGCTGCCGAGATCCTGTCGCGCACGCAGGGAAGCTGGCTCTGGATCCCGTTCTACTCGCTGTTTGTGCTCAGCGTGGCGGTTCACGTTCCGATCGGCCTGCGCAACATCCTGATCGAGTGGGCACGCCTGAGCCGCGGTGCGGCATCAACGCTGTGCCTTCTGTTCGGCCTGCTGCTGCTGACCATGGGATTGCGTGCCGTGGCAGCGGTGGGAGGGCTCTTGTCATGAAATCACCGCGCAATCACCGCGCTTACTGGGCGTTCCTGGGACACCGATTGTCCGGTCTTGCGCTCGGCGTCTTTCTTCCGGCGCACTTCTACGTCCTGGGCCTGGCGTTGGCGGATCGGGCACGCATGGACGCATTCCTGAAATTTGCCGACATGGGCGCGGTGAAATTCGGCGAATGGGGCCTGGTCCTTTTGCTGTCCATGCACATGTGCTTCGGCCTGCGGCTGCTGGCGCTGGAACTGCTGCCATGGAGCACCACCCGCGACGCACGCCTGTCGTGGATCAGTTGGGGTGGCGCACTGTCATTGCTGGTGGGCGTGATCTTTGCCCTGGGGGTAATCTGAATGCAGATCGAGAACCACAAGACGGACATCCTGATCCTCGGCACCGGTGGTGCGGGTCTGTTTGCAGCGCTGCATGCGAAGAAGGCAAATCCTGCGCTGAAGGTATCCGTGGCGGTCAAGGGCCTGCTCGGCAAATGTGGTTGCACGCGCATGGTCCAGGGCGGGTACAACGTTGCCCTGTCCACGGGAGATTCGGTCGAGCGCCATTTCATGGACACGATCGAGGGCGGGAAGTGGCTGCCCCGGCAAGACCTGGCCTGGCGGCTGGTAGAGGGCGCCATCGAACGGGTGCGCGAACTGGAGAACGAGATCGGCTGCTTCTTCGACCGCAACCCGGACGGCACGCTGCACCAGAAGGCATTCGCTGGCCAGAGCTTCGACCGTACGGTGCACAAGGCGGACCTGACCGGCATCGAGATCATCAACCGGTTGATGGAACAGGTGCGGGCGCTCGATGTGGAGGAAATGGAGGAGCACCGGGCCATCGAGCTGATCCCCGCTGCAGACGGTTCGGGCATCGCTGGCGTGCTGTTTATCGACATGCGCCGTGGCACCTATCGTCTGGTGCAGGCCAAGGCGGTGCTGTTGGCCACCGGCGCGGGCCCGACCATGTACCGCTATCACACGCCATCGGGCGACAAGACGTGCGACGGCCTGGCCATGGCGATGCGCTACGGCCTGAGCCTGCGGGACATGGAGATGGTGCAGTTCCATCCCACCGGATTGCTGGGCGGTCCGGACACCCGCATGACCGGAACTGTCCTTGAGGAGGGTTTGCGCGGCGCGGGGGGCTACCTGATCAATGGCAACGGCGACCGCTTCATGACGAATTACGATGCGCGCGGCGAACGGGCGACGCGCGATGTGGTGAGCCGCGGCATCTACGCAGAAATGCGGGCCGGCAGGACCGGGCCGATGGGCGGGATCTATATCCAGATGAGCCACCTCGGACCGGAGAAGGTGGCCAAGACCTTCCCCGGTATGGTCAATCGCTGCAAGGATTGCGGCTTCGATCTGGCCGGCGGCCGGGTCGAGGTGGTGCCGACGGCCCACTACCTGATGGGCGGTGTTGAGTTCAACGTCGATTGCAGCACGGCCTCGCCCGGGTTGTTCGCCGCCGGCGAAGATTGTGGCGGTGTACACGGCGCAAATCGGCTGGGTGGGAATGGCGTCGCCAATTCGACCGTGTTCGGCGGCATTGCGGGCGATTCGATGGCGGCCTACGTATCCGGTGTGCAGCATTGGAAGGAGCCGGACCGGCGCGTGATCCAGGGCGGCATCGAGCGCGCCGAATATCCGTTCTCGCGGCGCGCGGGCGCGATTCACGATCTGCGCGACGCGCTGGCGCAAACCATGTGGGATGACGTGGGCGTGCTGCGCCATGAATCTGCGATGCGCCGCGGGCTCGATTCGATCGCATCGCACCACGCCGACTTGATGGGCATGGGAGTGCCCGACGGAGATCGCCGCTACAACGTCACGTGGCACGACTGGCTGAACTTGCAAAGCCTCGTGGATATCTCGCGCGTCATCACTGTGTCTGCGCTGGCGCGTGAAAACAGCCGCGGCGCCCACTTCCGCGAGGATTTCCCCGAGCCGGGTGACCTGCACGGTAGCCGCTATACCCGCGTTACCGCCGACGGTGAGGACCTTCGCCTGGACATGGTTCCGGTCAAGTTCGACATCGTCCAGCCGGGTACGTCATTGATTACCGGCGAGGCCGGTCAACCCCCAAAAGTTGCAGCATAGAGGACCGCTACGATGACCATCTCCATCGATCGGGTCGAGGAAGCCGCGTTCGAGATCATGAAGCGCGCCGCGATCGAGATCCCCACGGACTACAAGCAAGGCATCCAGGCATTGCAGAAGACAGAGACCGGCAAGTTGCCGCGCTTTGTCATCCACGCCATGCAGGACAACTGGGACGCCGCGGACCAGGACCGCCGTCCGATGTGCGCCGATACGGGCCTGCCGCGCTACTACGTGAAGGTCGGCAACAACGCCACGGTTCAGCGTGGATTTGTCGCAGTCGAGAAGGCGTTGCGCAAGGCCACTGCCGATGCGACCCTGGCCATTCCGCTGCGGCCGAATCGCGTCCATCCGCTCTGGCGTACCGACAACAATAACAATGTTGGCATCAATGCACCGGAGATCGAATGGTCGTTTGAGCCCGATGCGGATTGGGTCGACATCACCACGGTCCATAAAGGCGGGCTGTTCGGTACCGATTACCGGATGCTGTTTCCGGGCGATGGCATGGACGGCATCAAGCGTTTCGTGCTCGATACCCTGATCGCGTTCGGCAAGCGCGGCCTGGCATGCCAGCCGGCGATTGTCGGCATCGGCCTGGGGGGATCCAAGGATACGTGCATGCAGCTCGGCAAGCAGGCTGCCTGCCTGCGCGTGGTGGGGGACCGCAATCCCGATCCGAAGATCGCCGAACTGGAACTGGAGCTGATGCAACTCGGCAACTCGATCGGCATGGGTGCCATGGGCTTCGTCGGCTCTTCCATGGTCGTCGATTGCCATATCGAAGTGGGTCATACCCATACGGGCGGCATGCCGATCAGCCTGCATACGTTCTGTCTGTCGTCGCGACGTGCCACTGCACGTATCCATGCCAGCGGCGACATCGAATACCGCACCGACCCCCAGTGGTTCACCCCTTACCTGCGCAGGGAGACAGTGGAATGGTAACTCCGCAAGACGATGACATGAAGGTCTTCCACATTAATGTTCCCGCCACGACGGAAGACATTGCAAGACTCGAGCTGGGATCCGCCGTCTACCTGACCGGCCTGATCTACACCGCACGCGAAGGCGTCTATAAGAAGGTGCTCGACGAAGGCATTGCGCCGCCGGTTGAACTGAAGGGACTAAGCAATGTGAACTTCCATTGCTCCCCGGCGGCAGCCCCCACCGGCGATGGTGGCTACAACGTCGGTGCGGTCACGGCAACGGCGAGCTTTCGCTTCTCGAAATGGATCCCGAAATGGCTGGAGAGGACGGATTGCCGGATCTTCATCGGCAAGGGCGGTATGCCTGCCGACGACTATAAGCGGGTGATGGCCCCGGGCGGTGCGATCTATTTGACCACGGTGGGGTACGGCACCGGCGCGCTGCTCGGACGCGGCATCAAGCGTGTGCGCGACGTGTTCTGGCTCGACGAGCTTGGGATTGCCCAGGCGATGTGGCTGTTCGAGGTCGAAAATTTCGGCCCGTTCATTGTCGAAAGCGACCTGGCGGGGAATTCGCTCTTTGCCCAGCATGCCGAAGTGATCAACGCGGGCATCGAGAAGCTGTACGCCGGACTCAAGCCACCCGCATTGCACCGCTATGGCGAGACAGATGATCGCAAGAACGAGGTGATGTAAGGCAATCACGTAGCGAGCCAGCAAGGAACGAACATGATCATCGACTTCAGACTCCGGCCGCCACTCGGTGGCTTCCTCAATACCCTGATGTACTCCGCGGGCGAGCGCCGGGACGGCTTCACGCGCACGGTCGGCTTCGCGCCATCGCCGGCGGCGCAGCAGCAGTCCATGGACCTCCTGCTGCAGGAAATGGACGAGGCAGGTGTTGATAGGGGCGTTGTCGTCGGACGTCTGGCCGGGACCCTGGGTAGCGTATCGAATGCCGACGTGCAGCAGATCGTGCGCGAGTACCCGGGGCGGTTCATCGGCGCCGCATCCATCGATCCGACAAATCGCGTTGCCGCGTGCAAGGCCATTACCGATGCGGTCGGCAACGGCTTCAAGGCCATCAACATTGAGCCGGGTTCGTATCCGGTGCCGATATACGCCGACGATCGCCGCCTGTATCCCATCTACGCGCATTGCGAAGACCTGGATGTGCCGGTGATCCTGATGGTTGGTGGCACGGCGGGACCGGACCTGAGCTATTCAGACCCCGTGCGCACTGACCGCGTGCTTGCCGATTTCCCGAATCTGAAAGTCGTGGTGGTGCATGGCGGCTGGCCGTGGGTCACGGAGATCCTCCACATTGCGTTCCGTCGGCCGAATATGTACCTCTCCCCGGACATGTACTTCTCGCGCATGCCTGGATGGGAGGAATACGTCAAGGCTGCCGACACCTTCCTGGCGGACAGGATGCTGTATGCGAGCTCGTTCCCGTTCTGTCCGGTGCGCGACTACAAGCATTGGTTCGAGCAGTTGCCGATCCGCCCGGAAAACATGGAGAAGGTAATGGGCGGCAATGCACGCCGTTTGCTGGGGCTGTAAATGCGGTGCGTACGTCCATGCGGCAGAATGACGGCGCACCGCGCCAGCGGCTTGAACCACATAACACTTGTCAAACATGGACGTTAAGACGCTCTACACCCTGGTAGCCATTGCAGATCGCGGTAGCTTCGCGGAAGCGGGCAACGCAATCGGGCTGTCGCTGTCCGCAGTGAGCATGCAGATGCGCGCCCTCGAAGAAGAGCTCGGCATGACGATCTTCGATCGCAGCCGGCGGCCGCCGGTGCTGACCGATGCAGGGCTCGCTTTCACAAATCGTGCACGTGACCTGCTGACGCACTGGGAAAGCATGAGCGCCGCGCTCAAGCGCGAGGCTGCTGGTGGCGTACTCAAGCTTGGCTCGGTGCACACGTGCGTGTCTGGTGTCTTGCCGCTCGCGCTGAAGCGCATGCAACAGCAAGGCCATCGGATCGACATTCACCTGACCACCGGCCTCACCCACGACCTCGAAAGGGCGGTGTACCGCCGCCAGCTTGACGTTGCCGTCGTCACGGAACCGGAGGTGCCGCGCCTGGACCTGCAGTTCCTGCCGTTCTTCAACGAAGAGTTCGTGGTCATCACGCATGTCACGACGCGTGGCGATTCGGATAAGGGGGTACTCGAGACTACGCCCTATGTCCGCTTCAATCGTACCGCGCGTGTCGGCCTGCTTGTCCAGGAGGAAATGGTCCGTCGGCAGATTGCCGTTCGATCGACCATGGAAATTGATACGCTTGAAGGCGTGATCGCAATGGTCGCCAACGGACTTGGATCCTCGGTGGTACCTGCGCGCGGTGTGGAGAACGAGTTTCCGACGACGATCCGCACCATCCCTTTCGGCTCGCCGCCGCTGACGCGCAGGCTGGGTATTCTGGTGCCGCGTGACAATCCGCGGGCGCACCTGTCGAAAGTGTTGCTCGACGCCCTGACCGCCGTCACGGCACCGGCGACCACCCCCGACGACAGCCGTCCGAGGCTGGTCCGGAAAGATTAGCCATGGCGACGGTGCGACTTTATCGAAGCGGATAGCAGCAGGGAATTGAGTCCTCGATATTCAACTTACGTTCACGCATGGATTTCAGTGCGTGAGGAGCACCTGTTTTCCGAATTTATATGAGAGGCACAGTAATCAGGATTTATAGAAAGTGGAAATACCGAAGACGATAGTCGCGAAGCATAGCGGCACCACAAAGGAGACAACGATGAACTCGCTTGACACTGAGAACAAGGTCGGCCACTGGCGCGCCCGGGCGCAGCAATGGCTGCTGCGCATGCGTGCAATTCCCATCGTGAAGGCGTTGTGCCGCGATGCCGACACCAGGCGCCATCGCACGTCGACCGCAGTGGCTATGTTTGCCTTTGCGATCGCGCCGATGTACATGGTGCGGGCGCAGGCGCAGGAATGGCCTGCCAAGCCGATCCGCCTGGTTGTGCCGTTTGCCGCCGGCGGCGCCACCGACTTGCTGGCGCGCGCGCTGGCACTGGAACTGGGCAAGCAATGGAGGCAGCCCGTGGTGGTGGACAATCGTCCCGGCGCCGGCGGCGCTGTGGGCGCCGAGGCCGTGGCCAAGGCCGCGCCCGATGGCTACACGCTGTTGCTGGCGTCGGGCAGCATGTTCACGGTCAATCCCTACATCTACCAGAAGCTCCCTTACTCGGCGGAAAGCTTCGAGATGATCAGCAAGGTGGCGAGCGGACCGATGGTGTTGACCATCAATGTCAAGGTACCTGCAAAGACGATGGATGAGCTTATCAGCTACGCGAAGGCGCATCCTGGCAAGCTCACCTTTGGGTCGGCGGGCAACGGCAGCCAGGTCCACATGGCCAGCGAGGCGTTCTCCGAGGCCGCCGGTATCGACGTCGTCCATGTGCCATACAAGGGTGAGGGGCCGGCCTACGCGGATCTGATGGCCGGCGTGGTCGACATGACCGTGGGCAATATCAATGCCATTTCTCCTTTGCTCAAGGGCGGCCGCCTGCGCGCGCTGGCCGTGACTGGCAAGGAACGGTCTTCGTTGCTGCCTGACGTGCCCACCGTCGCCGAGGCGGGTTTGCAAGGATTTACCTTCTATGGCTGGTTCGCGCTGATGGCGCCGGCCGGCACGCCGAAAGACCTGACGACGAAGATGTATGCCGACCTCGAGCGGGCAGTATCCGAGCCAGGCATGCAGCGCTACCTGGCGACTCAGGGTATGACGAAGACCTTGACCGCAAGGGGCAGGCTTCCCGATGAGATTGCACAGGAGTCCGGCCGCTGGAAGTTGCTGGTCGGCAAAAGAAAGATCTCCGCGAACTAGCGTGGCCCCTGGGCAGAACGGCCCCAGTTCGTTCAAACGACTGGGGCAATCGCTCCTGGCACTAGGTGTAGAAGCGGCGGCCAAGTACGTGTCGGAGAACTTCGCCGCATATCGGTCCGTCGCGAGGAGCGCGGGCATCCAGATTCAGGTGGGATAAAGCAGCGCATAAGGACGATCGGTCAAAAATGGGAACAGAGCACTACATGGTCCTGGGCGCAACAGTTGCCGGTGCCTATACGGTATTCGGGCTCACCGGGTTCGGGGCGGCGATGGTTGCGGTTCCCATACTCGTCCAGTTCCTGCCGCTGCATTTCGTCGTTCCGATGTTGCTGCTGCTGGACTTCATCACCACCACGATGGTCGGCTTGCGGAACTGGACTTCAGTCTCCCGAGCCGAACTGCTTCGACTGCTTCCGTTCATGATGGCGGGTGTGGCGCTCGGTACCACCGTTCTGGCGAAAGTCGAATCACGTTGGCTACTCGTTTGCCTGGGCTTGTTTGTCCTGGTCATGACGATCCGCGCGCTCGTGGTGCCTGCCACCCATGTGCAGGAGACCGGCAAGGGATGGGCTGCACCGGCCGGCGTGATTGGCGGGGTATTCAGTGCGCTGTTTGGTACCGGTGGCCCGATCTACACCATGTATCTTTCCAGGCGCTTGACCCACATTGATCAGTTCCGGGCGACTATTGCGGCAGTGATTCTGGTCAGTGCTGTCGTGCGCCTGTTTGCGTTCGCCGGCAGCGGACTGCTGCAGCAAGGCAACCTGCTTGGTAGTGCGGCGTTCGCTGTGCCATTCAGTCTCGCTGGCTTGGCCATGGGATCAATCTTGCGGCGGCGAATTTCCGCAGATGCCGTGCGCCGGGCACTGCTTCTCTTCCTGGCTGCGAGCGGCGCATCGGTTCTTTGGCGCGGCATTACGATGTAGATTTCGACCGAGTTGCGGGGAAGCGAGCTACGCGTCAATACCGGCGCGTGCGTGCGGACGGCCTGCGACTGTTTACTCGGCCTTGCCAGCGCCGTCACACCTGAATCAGAAATCCACCTTCTCCCCCGGCTGCGGCACGATCACGCGCGTCGCCGCGCCGCTACCCAGCGCCGCCGTAAGCTCAGCCGGCGTTCCCTGCAACTGCGGCGTAGTCTGGTAGTGGATCGGAATCGCAAACCTCGGCCGGATCATGTCCCGCACTGCAATCGCGGCATCCTGCGGACCCATCGTAAAGTGCCCGCCGATGGGGATCAGCACCACGTCAGGCTTGTAGAGATCGCCGATCAATCGCATGTCGCCGAACAGCCCCGTATCGCCCATGTGCCAGATCCTGAAGCCGTTTTCCATCTCGATGATGTAGCCCACGGGCTCACCGCCGTAGTGGGTTTCGTCCTTGCCGGTGGTGGGGTTCTTCAGTGCCAGTTCGGATGAATGCTCGGCATGCACCGCGGTGATCTTGGGGCCGGTCGGGCCGAACGGCATCACCGTGCCGGTCTTGCCGAAGCGCTGGACCAGCGCCGCGGGCACCATGCCCAGGCTGATGAGGGACTGGCCCATGCCGCCGCCGTTGTAGATCGGGGCGTTGTTCAGCTGGGCCAGCGCGGGGGCATCGCCGAGATGGTCGCTGTGGGCGTGGGTAACGAGGATGAGGTCGACCTTGCCCAGTGCCTGCAACGGCTTGAAGCCGGCGGGCGTCTTGGGATTGGTGGTCAGCCACGGATCGATGACGATGACCTTGCCGCCGGGGGTGGTGATCCGGAAGGCGGCCTGGCCGAGCCACAGGACTTCAGTCTTGCCGGCGGCGGTCTGGGTGGCGGGCCCCGGCGCCTGCGTGACCGCGGTTGGCGTCGGGGGCGGCGTGCCGCAGGCGGCGAGCGTGGCAACGGCGGCGGTGAGTACTACAGAGCGGAGTCTGAGCATGGTCTTCCTTCCGGTAGCTGAGTCACTTCTCAAACCGTTCCAGCCCAACGGGGGCAGGGGGCGATGTGCAGTATCGGCAGGGGTCTCAGCAGTGTCAACTCGGCACTACCCGCGGGCGCCAGGGTGAAATCAATCGCTTCGCCTCACCGCACAAACACCCCAAGCCCTTCGTGGTCGTAATACTCCAGCCACACCTGTCCGCTGGCAAACGCCGCCCGCGAGATCGTGCCCAGGGTCGCGTTCTCGTTGTGGAGCGTGAAGGTAAAGACATCGCCGTCCCAATGGGTCAGGGGCAGGGTCAGCGGCCTCGCGCCGAGTGTCATCACCAGCGTGCCACCCTGGTCGGTCACCTGCAGCGGGCCGTAGTAGTCGTTCTGGTAGGTGCCGGTATACAGCGACAGCGCGCGCGGCGGCAGCGGGTTGGCGGGGATTGGCTGGCCGACCAGGCGGCCTTCCGGTGCGAGCAGTGGCGCAAAGGCGTCGGCGAAGATCTTGCCCCAGTCGCGGCGGATGGCGCCGTATTGCACGAGGTCGAAGAACTGCGCGTTGAGCGTTTCGGGGATGCCGATGGGGTAGCCGTTGGTCAGCGTCACGATGGCCAGGTCCAGCGAGGGCACTGCGGTGAAGTTGGTAGCCGCGCCCACCACGAAAGCGCCGGAGTGGTTGAGCGACGTCAGGCCGAGTTCGGTCGTGCCGATATTGAAGCCATAGCCGTAGTAGCCGGCCGGGCGGCCGTTGGCGGGCGGGGTGCTTTGCATCTGCGGACTCAGGGCTGGTGCCAGCGCGGCGGCGTCGACGATGCGCCGGCCGGCGAATTCGCCGTTGCCCAGCAGCATGGCCAGCCATTTGGCCATGTCGTTGACGGAGGCGCTGACACCGCCCGCGGGCGACTGCGCATCCGGCATGGAGCCCATGCCTTGCACCCAGGTGCCGTTAATCTGCACGTGGCCGAGGGCATGGTTGTCGCGCGCGGCGAAGTCGGCGTAGCGCGAACTGGTGCGGGTCATGCCCAGTGGCTGGTAGATGGCTTGTTCCGACAGTGTCGCCCAGTCGATGCCGGCGGCGGTGGCCACCGCCTCGGCCGCGGCCGTCATGCCGAAGTTGGTGTAGTCGTAGACCGCGCGGAATGGATGGAGCGGAAGATAGCGCAGGCGTGTCAGTACCTGGCGGCGATTGTAGCCCATGTCTTCGAGCCGGTCGCCGGCGTGGTCGGGCAGGCCGGAGCGGTGGGCGTACATGTCGCCGATGGTGACGGCCTCGGTGACCTCCGCTTCGGACAAGGCGAACCAGGGCAGGTGCTGCTGCACCGGCGTGTCCCAGCTGATGCCGCCGCCGCCGACCTGCCGCGCCACCACGGTCGCGCCAATGGGTTTGGAGACGGAGGCTAGCTGGAACACGGTGTCGGCGTCGACGGGCGCGGGATCGGTGACCAGCCGGCGGCCGAAGCCTTTGGCGTAAACGGTTTGATCGCCGCGCACCACGGCCACGGCCATACCGGGCAAGCCGGAGCTTGCCATCAGTTTGGCGGCCAGCGTGTCGACCTGGGCGATGGCCTCGGTGATCCGGGATTCGGGTATGGCATCGGGCAGCGGGGTGGGCGGATCGTCATCGCCGCCGCAGGCGGGCAGGGCAGGGACGAGCAGGCCGCCAAGCGCGGCTTTCAGGAATCGGCGACGCTCTTGCAGTTTGCCCACGGCAGTTCTCCCGACAGGCGGCGCGGCCGCGCCCATGGATAGAACTACTGTAGGCGATGAGGGCGGAGGGCGGCGAATGCGAAGGGGCTTATCGACGCTGCGTTGCCGGAGCGAGAGACTGCAAGCCTCACCGAGGGGTTCGGTGGGCGGGTGTGGCAACCCGGGAAAGCATTGGAGAGGTTGGTCTCATTCTGTTCAGAATCGCGCGCGCAAGCCGTTTCCATGGCGGCCCGGGCGGGGCAGCCGAGAGGCTGGCCGGGTTGTCCCTTGTCGGAGGATCACACGATGCAAACGTGCAGCCATAACACCGCAGAAGTCCTGAATATCGTCCCGGCCGGAACGGTGGAATCCCTCGAGCGAATCAGCGCCGGTTTGAGCGCAATTCTGTCGTTGCTCGAAATCGAGAGCGAACGTTCGGAGACGAGTCACGCCTTGCATTCGCTGCTGGCGATGGTGAAGTTGCAACTAGACCAGACGGCAGAAGAGCTTTGCCCGGCGGATTGAAAAATCCATCGCCGCAAAAGACAAAAAGCCCGCACTCTTTTGTGCGGGCTTCTCGCTTCAAGAACCTTGGTGCCCAGGAGAGGACTCGGTCACCCATGCGCGACCCCGGGCAACGCTTGCAAGCGTTGCCTTTTCTCGTCCTCACGGGAAGTCCTCAAGGACTTCCCTTTCCGGGCTGAAACGAAGAAAGGCTCGCTTGCCTGAGCCTTTCTTAAAAATTGGTGCCCAGAAGAGGACTCGAACCTCCACAGTGTTGCCACCGCTAGGACCTGAACCTAGTGCGTCTACCAATTCCGCCACCTGGGCAAGGTGAGCGCCGCATTCTACAGCGCGCGAAAAAATTTGCAAGTGCGCCGCGCTTCCACCAGTCACGCCTCGGGCATTTCAGTAGCAAGGATTTCAAACAGCGCCTTTGCCGCAGGCTGCAGCCCCCGGTCGCGACGGCGTATCAACGCCAGCACCCGGTCCACTGTCGGTTCAATCAGCGGGATGGCGCACAACCTCGGATGATCCGGCGGCAACGCCAGGCCCGGCAGCACTGCCATGCCGAGGCCGGCTTCAACCAGTGCCAATACCCCGACCACGTGGTTGGCCTCGTAATAGATGGTCGGACGCCGCTCAAGATGCGCAATGGCATTTTCGATCAGGGCGCGATTGCCGCTTTGCTTCGAGACGCCGGCCATCCGCTGCCCGGCCAGCTCCTGCCATGCAACAGACGGGCGACCGGCCCAGGCGTGGTCGCGCTGCAGCACCAGCCGATAGGGCTCGGTGCGGATCGCGCGGAATTCGATATTCGGTTCCTGTGCGCCCATGAAGTTGAGGCCGAAATCCGATTCTCCCGACAGGACGCTGGCCAGTACAGCGTTTGCGCTCTCGTCGATTACCCGCACGCGCACGCCCGGATGACGGCTTGCAAACACGCTGATGGCATCCGAGAGCAGGTGCACCGCGGCAGAGGGTATTGCCGCCACCGTCACCAGGCCGCGCTGCAGTGCGGTCTCGTCTCCAAGGCGGAAGACCGCGCTATCGAGAATATCCAGCGCAGCCCGGGCTTCCTCCAGGAACTGCTTGCCGATGCTGGTCGTTTCCACGCGCCGGGTGGTGCGCTCCAGCAAGCGCGAGCCGAGCGTCTTTTCCAGCTTGTCGATTCTGCGACTGAGCGCCGGCTGCGAGATATGGAGCGTTTCGGCGGCTACCCGGAAACTGCCCTTGTCCGCAGTGGCGACAAATGCCTGCAAATCCTCAAGAGCCAAATTAATGCGCGACATGCATGAAACCATCAGAACATTGCAATTCACAGAATAGTTTGGCCCGCGTACTCTTGCAATGCCCGCCCACTGCATCCTGAAATGCCGGCCGTGCCACATGAAGATGAATTACGGAGACTAAATTGCGACCTGCTGTCCGCCGCCTTGCGCTCGCCCTTGCCCTGGGCACTTTTACGTTTGCCGCCTGGGCTGAAACCTGGCCCGCCAAGCCAGTGAAGTTTGTCGTACCGTTCGGGCCGGGCGGCGCCAACGATCTGGTAGCCCGCGCAGTGGCGGATGCCGCATCCAAACAACTTGGTCAGCCCATCATCGTAGAAAACAAGCCCGGCGCCGGTTCGGTGCTTGGGGCTGACTACGTGGCCAAATCCGCCCCGGATGGCTATACCTTCCTCGTACCGGCGGCCGGGGTGATCACCAACGGCATGATCAAGGCGAGGATGCCCTACAAAGAGCAGGACCTGGTGCCTGTCGCCATGCTGGCTGTCAGCCCGTCCGTCATCGTCGTGTCAGCGGACTCCCCGATCAAAGACCTGAAAGGCCTGATCGCCAGCGGCAAAGGCGGCAAGAGCCTGAACTTCGCCACCGCAGGGACTGGCAGCACGCCGCACTTCGTCGCGGAAATGCTGAAGCTGGCGACCGGCTCCAGGCTGGAGATCATCCCGTACAAGAGCGGCTCAGAAGGCATGGTCGCCGTGGTCGGCAAACAGGTAGACGCGACTTCCGAGGCAAGCGTTGTGGTACTTCCCCAGATCAAGGGAGGGAAGCTGCGTGCGATTGCTTCCACCTGGAATACGCGCATTGCTGCCATGCCGGATGTGCCGACCACGACGGAACTTGGTTACCCCAACGTATTTATTGGCCACTGGTCCGGTGTGTTTGCGCCGCGCGGTACGCCTGACGCGATTCTCGACAAGATGAACAAGGCCATCGATGCCGCCATCAAGTCGCCTGAACTGCGCGCCCGGCTGATCCCGCAAGGCATCCAGCCAATGGGCGGAACACGCGCCGACTTCACGAAGTTCCTGGCCGACGAGAAAGCGCGCCTCGGCCCGATCGCGCGCGCTGCCAACATGAAAGAAGACTGACTGGCGTTCAAATTCGCCAGCAACAAGATCATGGAGACGACTTGATGAAGCTGACCGCCATGGCCGCCGGTAAGGCCTCCCTTGTTTTCCTGCTCTGGCTGGCCGGCCCAGCCTGCGCAGACGATATCCGCGTCATTACGTCGGGCGGCTTCACGGCGGCATACCAGCAACTGGTGCCGTTGTACGAAGCGGCCACGCAGGACCGCGTCATCACCGCCTACGGCGCATCGATGGGCAACGCACCGGATTCCATTCCCAGCCGGCTGGCCCGCGGCGAGACTTTCGATGTGGTGATTCTCGCGGACTCCGGTCTGGAGAAACTGGTATCCGAAGGCAAGGTGGCGGCAGGCAGCCGGGTCGACCTGGCCCGCTCGCTGATCGGCATGTCGGTCCGCAAGGGCATGCCTAAGCCGGATATCAGCACAGTGGAAGGCCTGAGGCAGACCTTGCTCAACGCGAAATCGATTGCGTATTCCGCCAGTGCCAGCGGGACCTACCTCTCCAATGAATTGTTCAACCGGCTCGGCGTCGCGGACCAGATCAAAGACAAGGCGCACAAGATCTACAGCGAGCGCGTCGGCGCCGTGGTGGCACGAGGCGATGCGGAAATCGGCTTCCAGCAAGTCAGCGAGTTGCTGCCATTCAAGGAGCTGGATTTTGTCGGTCCGTTGCCGGCCGAGCTGCAGCAATCGGTTTTCTTCTCCGCAGGCATGGTCGCGGGCAAGCAGTCCGCGGCAGCGTTGCGCTTTGTCCGGTTCCTTGCGTCCCCGGCGGCAGCCTCGATCGTACGAACAACAGGGCTGGAGCCGGTCGCCACGCCTCTGCCACCACCGGCGCCTCCGGCGCTCGGGCAGGCCCCGAAGCAGTAAGCCTGTCCTGGTCGTCGCAGAAACAAAAAAGGTCTGCTTTGCGCAGACCTTTTTTAATCGTGGTGCCCAGGAGAGGACTCGGTCACACAAGCGCGACCCCGGCTGCGCTTGCAAGCGCAGCCTTTCTCGTCCTCGCGAAAAGCGCTCAAGCACTTTTCTTCCTGGGCAGAAATGAAAAAAGGTCTGCATTGCGCAGACCGTTTTTTTTAAATCGTGGTGCCCAGGAGAGGACTCGAACCTCCACAGTGTTGCCACCGCTAGGACCTGAACCTAGTGCGTCTACCAATTCCGCCACCTGGGCAAGGTGAGCGCCGCATTTTACAGAAGGCGGCGGAATTTGCAAGCGCTTCTGGCGGGCTCACGCAAGGAATCTTGCCGGACTGCAGTCAAGCACTGGCGTCAATCAGAACGACGGCACCATCGCGCCCTTGAACTGGGCCTTCATGAACTGGCGCACGTCTTCCGACTGGTAGGCGGCCACCAGCTTCCTGACCCACGGCTTGTCCTTGTCCTGCGTGCGCACCACGATGATGTTGGCGTACGGGCTGCGCAGGTCTTCCAGGCCGATGGCGTCCTTGGTCGGCTGCAGGCCGGCGGCGAGCGCGTAGTTGGTGTTGATCACGGCGGCGCTGACGTCGGGCAGGGCGCGCGCCAGCTGGGCGGCGTCCAGTTCCACGATCTTCAGCTTCCTGGGGTTCTCGGCCAAGTCCAGCGGGGTGGCGTTGACACCGTTGGTGCCGGCGCCGGCCTTGAGCTTGATCACGCCTTGCGACTGGAGCAGCAGCAGGGCACGGTTCTCGTTGGACGGGTCGTTGGGCACGGCGACCTTGGCGCCTTGCGGCAGGTCCTTGGCCGACTTCAGGTTCTTCGAATAAATGCCCAGCGGCGAGATATAGGTGTAGCCGACGCTGGTCATCTTGTAGCCGCGCTGCTTGACCTGGCTATCGAGGTAGGGTTGGTGCTGGAAGCTGTTGGCATCCAGGTCGCCTGCGTCCAGTGCGGCGTTGGGCTGCACGTAGTCGTTGAACTCCACGACCTTGACGTTCAGGCCGTTGCGCTTGGCCACTTTCTGGACGACTTGCCAGACTTCGGCATCCGGGCCGCTGACGGTGCCGACGCGGATGGTCTGTTCCTGGGCCGAGGCGCTGCCGGCGGCGATAAAACCGATGGCGCCGATGGTGGACAGGGCGACCGCCAGGCGCTTGAAGAGAGACGTGCTGCGCATGAGAGTTTGGAAGTGTTCTGGTTATGTGGCGAGAGAGAGTCCCGCCGGGGCAGGGATCGCCTGCGCCGACGAGGGCCACAGATTAACGCAATTGCGTCAAAACTGCGCACGGGGAATGAATCTGGCGTCTATTTCTTTTTCATATTCTTATGAAATCAAATGACTCCATGAACCTGGCATTAAATGCCTTTGTGGCGTGCCTCAGTCCGCAAAGACCTCGCGCAGGGTGCGCAGGGTCTCCAGCATCGTCTTTTCGTTAAGGCCGCCGGCTCGCTTGAGCAGCCGTGACTTGTCCACGGTCCGGACCTGGTCCAGCAGGATCAGGCCGGTCTTGCGCTGGAACGTCACCGCGACGCGAAACGGGGCAGGACGACTGCCGGTGCTCATCGGCGCCACGGTGACGGTGCGCAGGTAGTCGTGCATTTCCGGCGGTGAAACGACGACGCAGGGGCGAGTCTTCTCGCTCTCGCTGCCGACGGTAGGGTCGAGCGCAACCAGCCAGACATCGCCACGCGCTACCATTTCAGCTCCGCATCGTCGGCGTTGGGGAAGTCGCCCAGCACGAGGTTGTCGTCACCGGCCGCGGCGATGGCCTGGCTTGCTTCCGCCCAGCCTTGACGGGGTGCGATTCTTGGACGCCGGATGACCAGCGCATCGTTCACGATTTCCATTTCCACTTCGTCCTCCAGACCTAGCTGTAACAGGATTGCCTTGGGGATCAGTACCCCTTGGGAGTTGCCCATCTTCCGGATCGTCGCTTTCATGCCTCGTCCCTCGTCGGTTGCGTACACTTTTCGTGGCAGCACAATGTTATAACGACAGCGGGTTCGAGGCGAGGTCATGCGCGATGCTGCATGGAAATGTGACATCCGAGCCTGGTCTTGGACAGGCGAAATGTCCGAAAGTCGGTGCGCTGCGTCAGCCGGCCACCGCACCGTATCCTTCCCCCTTCCACTCAATAAAACAAAGCCCATGCCCAAACGGATCCGACAGCGTCGCCTGCCGCCCCCATTCGAAATCCTGCGGCCAGTCCTCGATCTCCGCGCCGGCTTCCAGCGCGCGTTCAATGGCCTGTTCGAGGTTGGACACGACAAAGTCCAGGTGGACCGGCGTCCAGTGGCGGCGATAGTCGCGCGGGGTGTCTGAGCGCGTGGTGGGGCGGGTGCCCGCCGGTTTGGCGAGCAGGTAGATCGGCGTAGTGCCGCCGACCATTTCCGCGACGGTACCGTCGAACAGCTTGCGGCTCAGCTTCAGGCCGAGCGCTTGTTCGTAAAAGCCGATGCCGCGCGACAGGTCGTCGACGTCGATATTGATCAACAACTCCATGACAGCCTCCTGACGGCGTTCTGTGTGAGAGCGGCCGCATTGTGCGCCGGGGCTCCTGACAATTCCTGTCAGGAGTGATGTTTCAGCCGGCCGTCAGGCGGGTGCCCGGAGGGCGGCGTCAGCGCTCCAGCAACCGGTGCACGACCAGGCACAGCGCATCGCCGAGCGCCAGGTGAGCGTCGGCGTCCAGGTGCACGCCGTCGACCTCACTGCTCTGGATCACGGTGCCCGCATCGAACAGCGGGCAGTCCAACTGCGCGCAGACCTCTGCAACGGCCTGCGGCAGGCCCACCCACTTGTGCTCGCCGCCCGCGAACTTGGACGCCAGCGGGCCGCGCGGCGTGCGGATCGGCGGCGGCGTGACCACCAGTACCGGTGGCACCGGCATGCCGGGTTCGATCGGCGCGGTACGGATTGCGTGCACCAGCGCGCCGATGCCCTGGGCGGCGTGCCAGGCATTGTGCGGGTGCATCGACTGGAAATCGTTGTTGCCCAGCATCAAGACCACCAGCGCCAGCGGCGAGTGGATCTCGATGCGCTGCGCCAGTCCTTGCAGGCCGTTGCGCCCGGGTTTGAAGGGGTCGTCCCAGACCGTGCGGCGGCCGTTCAGGCAGTCTTCGATGATGCGAACGGGCGCGCCGCCGTCGGCGTTCAGGCCGAGTTCCAGCCGGCCGGGCCAGCGCACCGGGAAGGGCAGGCGCTGGCGGGTGCCCGGCACGATGCCCCATGAAAGCGAGTCGGCGTAGACAAGGACTTGGAGGGGATCAGTTTCGGCCAAAGGCGCGGCGGGCATGAGGGGGCTCCAGTCTGCGAATATGCGGTCGATAAACAGCAAAGGGAGCGGCGTTCAGAGTACCGCCGCGGGCTGTGACAGAAATGTTGCACCGCGCAGACAAAAAGGTCTTCCGAACACGCGGAGACTTCATAATATCGACTTACTGCTGACAGGGAGAAAGAAGTTGCGTTTCGAGCACTTGGTTGAGATCAACGATCCAGGCAACCCTCAACTGGATCCGCTGACGCCTGACCAGCTGTGGCAAGGGCTGGTGCTGCGCGCCGAGTCGCCCGAACTGTTCGTGCTGGGCCTGGACAGCGCCGAGGTGGTTGGCCGGGGCGACAGCTGGATCGATCGGGTGCTGCATTTCGGCGCGGCCTCGATCCATGACCGCGTGGTATTCGAGCCGCGCCGGCAGGTGCGCTATGAAACCGCCGCCACCGCCGAGCATGCCGGCGGCACCCTGACCATGGCGATCGAGACCCCGGGGCCCGGCGCGCTGCTGCTGCGCTTTGTCTACGACACCACCATGCCTGCGGTCGATGCCAGCGGCGACGCCCGCTATGCCGAGATCGTCAAGTCCGCCTACCACGAGGCCGACATCGACACCGTTCGCAAGATCCGCGAGATCGCCGACACCGGGCGGCTGGGGTGAACCGCGGCCCCGTCACGCCGGAGGGCTCCGGCCAGCCGCCGGGCGGGCCGACGCGGCAGGCGCTGCGTGCGCGCTATGGCGACCGGCTGCGCTGGCTGGTGCTGATGACGCTGATGCTGGGCACGATCTCGTCGATCGTCTCGTCCACTATCGTCAACGTTGCCATTCCGGACCTGAGCCAGCACTTCGCGCTGGGCCAGGAGCGCGCCCAATGGGTCGCGGCCAGCTTCATGATCGCGATGACGCTGTCGATGCTGCTGACGCCGTGGCTGCTCAATCGCTACGGGTTGCGCCGCACCTTCCTCGGCGCGTCGGTATTGCTCGGTGTGGGCGGCTTCTTTGGCGGGTTCTCACCGACCTATGGCGTGATGATCGCGATGCGCGCGGCCGAAGGCGTGGCGGCGGGCATCATGCAGCCTTTGCCCAATATCCTGATCCTGCGCTCGTTCGAGGAGCGCGAGCAAGGCAAGGCGATCAGCGCGTTCGGCTTCGGCGTGGTGCTGGCGCCGGCGTTGGGGCCGAGCCTGGGCGGCTTCCTGGTGGAGGCGTTCGGCTGGCGTTCCATCTTCTTCGTGGTGGTGCCGCTGACGCTGATCGGCGTGGTCATGGCGCGCCGCTTCATGGCGGTGGATTCGATCATGATCGGCGAGCGCGAGCCGCTGGACTGGCGCGGACTGGGGCTGGCCGGCATCGCCACGGTCAGCCTGCTCAACGGCGTGGTGCAGATGCGCGACAGCGTGCCCGCGGGGCTGGCGCTGGCGGGCTTTGGCGTGCTGATGCTGGCGGCGTTCGTGCTGTGGCAGCTGCGTGCCGCCTATCCGCTGATGAACCTGCGGCTGTACAGCTACCGGCAGTTCGCGGCCGGGGCGGTGGTGGCCTTTATCTATGGCGCGGGCTTGTTCGGCTCGACCTACCTGCTGCCGGTCTACATGCAGATGGCGCTGGAATACACGCCGTCGCGCGCGGGCCTGGTGCTGCTGCCGGCGGGCGTGGCGCTGGCCCTGACGATCGGGCTGGCGGGGCGCTTCACGAATCGGATCGCGCCGCACGTGCAGGTGTCGTTCGGGCTGGCGCTGCTGGCCTTGTCGTTCGTGCTGATGGCACTAGGTTCGCGCACCACGCCATACCTGGTGCTGGTGGCGCTGGCGATTCTGGGGCGGATCGGGTTGGGCTGCATCCTGCCGTCGCTGACGCTGGGGGCCATGCGCGGGGTGGATTTCTCGCTGATTGCGCAGGGCTCGAGCTGCATCAACTTCCTGCGCCAGCTGGGCGGCGCCATTGGCGTGAGCCTGGCAGGCGTGGGCCTGCAATGGCGGCTGGCGGAGCATGGCGCGGTGGCGGGCCAGGCCGGCGATGCAGCGTTGCAGGCGGCGCGCATCCGGGCCTTCGATGAAACCTTCCTGGCGGTGGGGGTCGTGATCGCCAGCGCGATGTTCTCGGCGTGGCGGATCCGGCCGAGGCCGGTGCCGGCGGGCTGAAGCCGCCGGGGCGTGAAGGATGCGTGACCGGGAGCGCCATGCCGGCGCCCCGCGGCAAGGTGCGGATCAGCTGGCGGCGCCGCTGCGCAGCTCTTCCACCAGCGCGATGTACTGTTCCATCGCCTGTTCGCGCGCGGTGCCGCGCAGCGCTTCCCAGGCTTCGAACTTGTAGCGGCCGACAAAGTCGGTCATGCCCGGCTTGTCGCCGTGGGCGTCGCCTTCGCTGCCTTGCTTGAACAGCGCGTACAGGCGCAGCAGGGTCATATTGCTGGGGCGCTCGCTCAGTTGCTTGACGTCGATCTGGGCCTGGTCGAAGCGTGCCTGCAGGTCGCTCATGGTTTCCTCCGTTTGTTCTGGCTGGATTGCAAAAGTGCAGCCCGATGATAGCCGCGCCAGCGTGCCCTACCGTGCGTATAAAACCGAAGAAGCCCTCGGTTCCGGGCGCCAGCGGATACAATCGCGCCATGTCCTGGATTCTTGCTGTTGAAACTTCTACGGAGTGGTGCTCGGTCGCGCTCGGACGTGCCGTCGCGGGTGCCGGAATCGAGTGCCTGGTGCGCCATGAGCACACCGGTGTACGCTCGTCCGCACGCGTGCTGCCGGCCGCGGGCGAGGTGCTGGCCGAGGCCGGCATCGCGCTCGCCGATTGCGCCGCGATCGCCTTCGGCGCCGGCCCGGGCTCGTTCACTGGCCTGCGCACGGCCTGCGGCGTGGCGCAGGGGCTGGCCTTCGGGGCCGGCCTGCCGGTGGTTCCCGTCAATACCCTGATGGCCTGCGCCGAACGCGCGCGCGAGGCTTCGCTACCGGACAATACCGCGGTGCTGGTGGCGCTGGATGCGCGCATGGACGAGGCCTATTCCGGCGCCTTCCGCTGGAATGCCGCCGTGCGGGAATGGGCGGAAATCACGCCGATGCGGGTCGGCGCGCCGGAAACGATGGCGCTGCCCAAGGGCGATTTCTGGCTCGCGGGCAATGCCTCGACGGTATTCGGCGAGCGGCTGGCAGGCCTGGCGCGCGCCTCGCGCGTGCTGCCGGAGGCGATGCCGCATGCGCAGCCGATGGTCGCCATCGCCCTGCGCGCACTGGCTCGCGGTGAGGCCATCGACGCCGACCAGGCCATGCCGATCTACCTGCGCGACAAGGTCGCCCAGACCATCGCCGAACGCGAAGCCGTGGCCGCCGCACGCGCCGCGGCCCAGGCCGGGAGCGCATCGTGAGCGCCGCCTATCCGCTGGAAGAGCGCAACGAGTGGCCGGTAGTACCGGCCATGCCGCCGCTGCCGGACGGCTGGGCGCTGGGCCGCATGAGCGCGCTGGACCTGGAGGCCGTGGCCGGCATCGAGGCACGCGCCTACAGCCATCCGTGGACGCGCGGCAATTTCGAGAACTCGGTCAAGGCCGGGCATCTCGGCCTGACGCTGCGCGACCCGGCCGGCACGCTGGTGGCCTACGCCGTGCTGATGCCGGTGGTCGACGAAATGCACCTGCTCAACATCACTGTCGAGCCGCGGCGCCAGCGCCAGGGGCTGGGGCGGCTGATGTTGGCGATCGTGCTGGCTACCTCGCACGCGCACCGCATCCGCACCATGCTGCTGGAAGTGCGCCCCTCCAATGCCGGCGCGATCGCGTTGTACCAGGCCGCCGGATTTGTCGAGATCGGACGCCGCAAGGGGTATTACCCGGCCGCGGGCCGCACCCGTGAAGACGCGCTGGTGCTGCGCCGCAGTTGGCCGGAAGATGCCGCCGCCAATGAAGGCACGGAGGGCCGCGCATGAGCCGCCGCGCGCAATTCCTGGAAGTGCTGGGCATCCCGGCGGAGTGGGTGCTGCGCCAGCGCGCCGGCGGCGAACCGCAGGCCCTGGCGCTGCCCGAGGCAGGCGAGGCCGCCACGGCTGAGGCGCCGCTCAGCGCCGCTCCTGCCGTTCCGGCCGTTTCGATTGCCGAAGCCCGGCCCGTAGCCGAAGCGCCCCTCGCCGCAGTGGTGCAGGCCGCCGCGCCGACGCCGCCAGCCGAGGCACCGGTCACCTTCGCCAGGGCGCCCGCGATGCCCTCGCTGGTGCCGGCGGGCCCGGAGCCCGGCTCGGCGCAGGCCGATCGCGAGGCCGCCATCGCCACCATGGACTGGCCCGCGCTGGAAGCGGCGGTTGCCGGCTGCACCGCCTGCGGCCTGTGCCAGACGCGCACCAACACCGTGTTCGGCGTGGGCGACCGCCAGGCCGAATGGATGCTGATCGGCGAAGCCCCCGGCGAGAACGAGGACCAGCAGGGCGAGCCCTTTGTCGGCCAGGCCGGCAAGCTGCTCGACAATATGCTTGGCGCGCTCGGGCTGGCGCGCGGGCGCAATGTCTTTATCGCCAACGTGCTCAAGTGCCGTCCGCCGGGCAACCGCAACCCGGAGCCGGACGAGGTGGCGCAGTGCGAGCCCTTCCTGCGCCGCCAGATTGCGCTGGTGAAGCCCAGGGTGATCGTGGTGCTGGGCCGCTTTGCGGCGCAGTCGCTGCTGCGCTCGACCACGCCGATCGGCAAGCTGCGCGGCACCGTGCATATCTACGAAGGCATCCCGGTGGTGGTGACCTACCATCCGGCTTACTTGCTGCGGACCCTGACCGACAAGGCGCGCGCCTGGGAAGACCTGTGCCTGGCGCGCGAGGTGCATGACCGTGCGGGAGCTGGGGCCTGATCTCGCGCTGAACCGCGGCGGCGACGGCAATTTGCCGTCGGGCCCGCCGCTGTGGCGCCGCGCCGCGTCGGCACGTACGCGCGACCTGGCCTGGACCACGCTGTCGCCGCCGCTGCTGGCGGCGGTACCGGGCGCGGCCCCGGCGCGCTGGCCCGCCGGCACGCTGGCTGCCTGGCAGCGCTGGCTGGAGACGGCCGACCCCGCCGCGCTGCCCGCCACCATCGACGAGCTGGCCGACGGCCATCCGCTCTCCGCCGACGATTCCAGCCATGACCCTGCGAGCCGCAGCCTGCGTCTGGGCCGCCATGCCGAAAGACTGCTGCATTTCGCGCTGCGCCATATGCAAGGGCTGTCGCTGCTGGCCGCCAACGTGCCGGTGCGACGGGCGGGCAGGCAGGGCATCCGCACGCTGGGCGAGCTGGATTTCGTCTGGCGCGAGCTGGCTTCCGGCGAGGTGGTCCACTGGGAGATGGCGGCCAAGTTCTACCTGATGGCCGGCACGCAGCCGCTGCCGCGGTTGCAGGATTTTGTCGGCCCGAACCTGGTCGACCGGCTTGGCGACAAGCTCGGCCACGTGGTGCATCGCCAGCTGCCGCTCGGGCGCACGTCCGAGGCGCAGGCGCTGCTGGGCCATGCGATCGACCGTAGCGAGGTCTACCTGTTGGGCTGGCTGTTCTATCGCGACGGGCAAGTGCCGGCAGGGCTGGACGCGCTGGGCATTGCGCCCGACCACCTGAACGGCTGGTGGTCGTCGCTGGACGGGTGGATGGCGCGTGCCGCTTCGCGGCCAGTATCGCGCTGGTGCCGGTTGCCGCGCTCGGGCTGGCTGTCGGGGGCGTTCGTGCCGGAGGCCGGTACGGAAGAGGTCGAGGCGCTACACGCCTTGCTGGCGCAACGCTTTGCCGATCCGCGCCATGATCACGGCTGGCGCCGCGAAGCGCCGGTGATGCTGTGCGAACTGGAACCGGCGGGGCCGCAGGCGCCGGGGTGGTGGCGCGAATGCTCGCGGGGTTTCGTGGTGCCGCCGGGCTGGGAGGCAAGGGCGCTGGCGCGGGCGGCGGAGGAGCCGCGGCCGGGGCCGCGGGCCGCGCCGGACGACGCGGCCTGATCCCCGCGCCGGCTGTGTGGCTGGCAGGCGGGGCGAGCGAGTGTGACGGCCTAGTGGTGCTTGTCCTCGCCGATCATCGCCAGCGAGTTGAACGTACGCACGTTGTATTTGTGCAGCTTGAGCACCAGCCACATGGTCAAGCAGATAAACAGCCCCAGCGCGATGATCACCACGCCGATCGGCACGTTCAGCTTGATCAGCAGCGCGTACAGGCACAGCATCAGCAGCACCGAGACGTTCTCATTGAAGTTCTGCACCGCGATCGAGTGGCCGGCCGACAGCAGCACGTGCCCGCGGTGCTGCAGCAGCGCGTTCATCGGCACCACGAAGTAGCCTGACATCGCGCCCACCACCATCAGGAACACATAAGCGATGAACATGTACAGCGGCATGTGCATGCCCAGGATGTGCAGCGTGACCTCGGGCATGGCGTTCTTGGTATAGAAGGCCATGATCATCACGGTCGCGCCCATCGCCACGCCGAAGGGTAGCACCGACAACGACTTGCGCAGCGGGATGCGCGCGGCGGCGAGGATCGCGCCCACGGCCACGCCCACGGCCACCACCGCCTGCAGCAGCGCGCCCTGCGACAGGTTCAGGCCGAGTGACTTTTCCGCCCATTTCAACACGATGAACTGCAGCGTGGCGCCCACGCCCCAGAACAGCGTGGTCACCGCCAGCGAGATCTGGCCGAGCTTGTCGCGCCACAGCGCCAGGAAGCAGTCGCCGAACTCGGCGATCAGCTTGATCGGGTTCTTTTCCTGCTGCGGATAGCGCGCGCCGGTGTCGGGGATAAACAGGTTGAAGACCGAGGCGACCACGTAGAACAGCATGATCACCACCATCGCGGCCTCGGCCGGCGTGTCGATGCCGGTGTTGATGTAGGGCAGGTCCAGACGCAGCAGGATGTCGGAGATATGCACCGAGATCAGTGCGCCGCCCGCCACGGTGCCCAGGATGATCGAGCCCACCGTCAGCCCTTCGATCCAGCCGTTGGCCATCACCAGCTTCTCAGGGGGCAGCAGCTCGGTCAGGATGCCGTACTTGGCCGGCGAGTACGCCGCCGCACCGAATCCCACCACGCCATACGCCAGCAGGGGGTGCAGCCCGAACATCATGATCGCGCACCCGACCACCTTGATGGCGTTGGTGATGAGCATCACCCGCCCCTTGGGCATGGAGTCGGCAAAGGCGCCCACGAACGCGGCGAGGATGACGTAGGAGAGGACGAAGAACAGCTTGAGCAGCGGGGTCATCCACTGCGGGGAATGCAATTCGGTGAGAAGGGCGATGGCGGCGATCAGTAAGGCGTTGTCGGCCAGCGACGAAAAAAACTGCGCGGCCATGATGGTGTAAAAACCCTTCTTCATGCTCTCGACTTTGTCTCCATCGCGCACTCCGTGCGGCTCGGCCAGGGCGGCGCCGGCCGAGGAGGCCATGGTTTGCAGGGAACCTTGTGCCGCGGCCGTGTCGAATTGTGTCGGTTGCACTTTGCTGCGGCGACGTGCGGCTTGCCTGGCAGTCATTGACATAATGCTTCGCTTTTAGAACATGGCCGGAGCGTCCGGCTTTATATCACGAAACCATGACATTCCCGAACCCCGGCAAGGCGCCTTTTTGACAGCCAATTGCCGCGCCGATTCCCCAAGGACCCCCGGCACCGGCTTCTGAATGTGTTCAAATAACGGCTGCGAACGCCGCCAGCCTACCGGGTCTTCCCTGATCTGGTGCACTGGTCGGGCAAGATGGCGACCGGAACACATTAGCGCGAGATGACCCGCGCCGGTTGCCCCCAACGTGCTGCCACACACCGACAGGTGATGTTTGCGCCATCGACACTGAGACAGAGCCGTCCTTCCAGCCGCCGCCGTGCCGCCAGCGCGCGCTGCCCGCGTCGGCGTTGCCCGCTGGATCGCCCGCCCGCTCGTCCTATTTTCGAGATGTGACTCCATGCCAAGACCCATCCACGCTGTCATCCACCAACCCGCCCTCGCCAACAACCTCGACGTTGTGCGCCGCAGCGCGCCCGATTCGCGCATCTGGGCCGTGGTCAAGGCCAATGCCTACGGCCACGGCATCCGCCGTGTGTTTGCCGCGCTGCGCGGCGCCGACGGCTTCGGCCTGCTCGACCTGAACGAAGCTGTGCTGCTGCGCGACCTCGGCTGGCAGGGCCCGATCCTGCTGCTGGAGGGCTTCTTCCAGCCGCAGGACGTGGACGTGATCGAGCAATACCGCCTGACCACCGCCATCCATTGCGACGAACAGCTGCGCATGCTGGAAAGCGCACGTCCCCGGGGGCCGCTGGCGATCCAGCTCAAGCTCAACACCGGCATGAACCGGCTGGGCTTCCAGCCGGCCCAGTACCGTGCCGCCTGGGAGCGCGCCCGCTCGATGCCCTGTGTGGGGAGTATCGTCCATATGACGCATTTTTCCGATGCGGATAGTCCCCGAGGCATCGCCCACCAGATCGAAGCCTTCGATGCTGCCACGGCCAACCTGCCGGGCGAGGCCAGCCTGTCGAACTCGGCCGCGGTGCTGTGGCATCCGCAGGCGCACCGGGCCTGGGTGCGCCCTGGCATCATCCTGTACGGCGCCTCGCCGTCCGGGCGCGACGCCGATATCGCCGGCACCGGGCTGCAGCCGGCCATGTCGCTGCACAGCGAGCTGATCTCGGTGCAGGACCTGCAGCCGGGCGACAGCGTCGGCTATGGCTCCTTGTTTACTGCCGATCGGCCGATTCGCATCGGCGTGGTGGCCTGCGGCTATGCCGACGGCTACCCGCGCCATGCTTCCGGCTGGGGCGAGCAGCGCGCGCCGGTGCTGGTCGACGGCGTGCGCACGGAACTGGTGGGGCGCGTGTCGATGGACATGCTGTGCGTGGACCTGACGCCGTGCCCGAAGGCCAAGGTGGGCAGCGCGGTCACGCTCTGGGGGCAGGGCCTGCCGATCGACGAGGTGGCGCAGGCCAGCGGTACGGTCGGCTATGAGCTGATGTGCGCACTGGCGCCGCGCGTGCCGACTACGGTGGCGACCATCACGGCGTCTGACAGCGCCGCGCCCGTAGTGGCCTGAGCGCGCAGTCCCGCGCAAACCGCCAGCGCGGGCACAGGCCCGCCGCCTTACCATCTGCCGGCCGGGCCACTTGTGTGCCCGGCCCTTTTTTCCTGCAAGGACATCCGTTGGCCAAGACCAAGACTGTCTATACCTGTACCGAATGCGGCGGCACCACGCCGCGCTGGGCCGGCCAGTGCCCACATTGCCAGCAGTGGAACACGCTGGTGGAGACGGTGGCCGAGACCGCCTCGACCAAGCGCTTCCAGCCGCTGGCCGCGTCGGCCACGGTGCGCAAGCTGTCCGAGATCGAGGCGGCCGACGTGCCGCGCTTTTCCAGCGGCATCGATGAATTCGACCGCGTGCTGGGCGGCGGGCTGGTGTCGGGCGGCGTGGTGCTGATCGGCGGCGACCCCGGCATCGGCAAGTCCACGCTGCTGCTGCAGGCACTGGCCAACCTGGCCGGGCAGCGCCGCGTGCTCTATGTCAGCGGCGAAGAATCCGGCGCGCAGATCGCGCTGCGCGCGCAGCGCCTGGGGGTGGAAAGCCCGTCGCTTGGGCTGCTGGCAGAGATCCAGCTCGAGAAGATCCAGGCCACGCTGGAGGCAGAGAAGCCCGAAGTCGCGGTGATCGACTCGATCCAGACCCTGTACTCCGAGGCGCTGACCTCGGCGCCGGGCTCGGTCGCGCAGGTGCGCGAATGCGCGGCGCAACTGACGCGCATCGCCAAGAGCACCGGCATCACCATCATCCTGGTCGGCCACGTGACCAAGGAAGGCAGCCTGGCCGGGCCGCGCGTGCTGGAGCATATTGTCGACACGGTGCTGTACTTCGAGGGCGATACCCATTCCTCGCACCGGCTGATCCGCGCTTTCAAGAACCGCTTCGGCGCGGTCAACGAGCTGGGCGTGTTCGCGATGACCGAGCGCGGGCTGCGCGGCATCAGCAACCCGTCGGCGCTGTTCCTGTCCCAGCATGAAGAGACCGTGCCGGGCTCGTGCGTGCTGGTGACGCAGGAGGGCACGCGGCCGCTGCTGGTGGAAGTCCAGGCGCTGGTCGATACCGCGCATGTGCCCAACCCGCGTCGGCTGGCGGTGGGGCTGGAGCAGAACCGGCTGGCGCTGCTGCTGGCGGTGCTGCACCGGCATGCGGGCGTGGCCTGCTTCGACCAGGACGTGTTCCTGAATGCGGTTGGCGGGGTCAAGATCACCGAGCCCGCGGCCGACCTGGCGGTGCTGCTGTCGATCCATTCGTCGATGCGCAACAAGCCGCTGCCGCGCGGGCTGGTGGTGTTCGGCGAAGTCGGGCTGGCGGGCGAAATCCGGCCAAGCCCGAGGGGCCAGGAGCGGCTGAAGGAGGCCGCCAAGCTGGGCTTCACGCTGGCCGTGATCCCCAAGGCCAACGCGCCCAAGCAGAAGATCGACGGGCTCGAAGTGATCGCGGTGGAGCGCATCGAGCAGGCGATTGATCGCGTGCGGCACCTGGACTGAGCATGGACGGCGACGGTATGGCCTTGGAGACCGAACGCCTGCGGCTGCGCCAGTGGCGCGAGGCCGACTACGCGCCGTTTGCCGCGCTCAATGCCGACGCGGAGGTGATGCGCTACTTCCCCGCCACGCTGACGCGCGCCGAAAGCGACGCGATGGCGGATCGCTGCCGCGACCTGGTCGCGACCCGAGGCTGGGGTTTCTGCGTGGTTGAGCGCAAAATTGATGGTGGCTTCCTGGGGTTTGTCGGCCTGCACGAGCCAGCGGCGGCACTGCCGTTTTCCCCCTGCGTGGAGATCGGCTGGCGCCTGGCGCGGCATGCCTGGGGCAGCGGCTACGCGACCGAGGCGGCACGCGGGGCGCTGGACTGGGGCTTCGGGCGGCTGGGGCTGGAGGAGGTCGTGTCCTTCACTGCGCTGGATAACCGCCGCTCGCGTGCGGTGATGGAGCGGCTCGGCATGCACGAGGATGCGCTCGTGTTCGAGCATCCCACACTGCCGCCCGGGCACCCGTTGCGGCCGCATTGCCTGTATCGTCTGCCGCGCACGGCGTGGCAGGAGGCCGGAGCCTGGCACCGCTGCGTCAATCCGCCGCAGGGCAGGGGATGCGGCCCCGGTGTGACGCCCAAGGCGGGCGCCGCAAAATCGGTAATAATGCGCAGCAACGCCGCGCCCTGAACTGACGGCACCGTTTACCGGAACACCTGATCACCATCTATGCAAGCCAACTCACGTGCCTATTTCCTGCTGATCGCCCTCGTTTCCTTCGGCCTGGTCGGCGTTGCGCTCTACCTGCAGTTTGAAAAGGGCTACCAGCCTTGTCCGCTCTGCGTGATGCAGCGCTTTGCCTTTATCGGCATCGGCATCTTCTCGCTGCTGGCCGTGGTGGCGCAGAATACGCGCTCGCTGTGGCAGGGGCTGGGCATGCTGTCCGGCATCGCCGGCATTGCGGTGGCGGTTTACCACGTGTCGCTGCTGCTCAATCCCAAGGCCAGCTGCGGCATCGATCCGCTGGAGAACTGGGTCAATGCGTTGCCGACGGCCAAGGTGTTGCCGCAGGTGTTCTATGCCGATGGCCTGTGCGCTGCGCCGCTGCCGCCGGTGCTGGGGCTGTCGGTGCCGGCGTGGTCGTTGATCTGGCTGTTTGTGCTGACGCTGACGTTGGCGGTGGGGTTGATTCGGCGGGAGAAGAATTTCCGCTGAACTTCGCGGACAACGGAATAGAGAACCGGCGCCATGGGCGCCGGTTTTTTCTGCTGCGCTGCTCGACGCTGGCTGTTTGCACCCCTCTCCCATTTATGGGAGAGGGGCGGGGGAGAGGGCGGGAGCCTCCACGAAGTGAGGCGTTTCGATGCTTGCCATGCGCCTGCCCTCTCCCGCATGCGGGAGAGGGAAGCAAACAGGCGCTGGTTTGAAGGCTTTCGATTGATTGCGTCAGACCCCTCACGCAATCTGCTCGATCTGCTCCTGCAACTCCAGCCACTTCTCTTCCAGAGTCTCCAACTCGCTATTGACCTCGCCCTGGCGCTTGAGCATCTCCATCAGCCTGGCCTTGTTGGCTTCGGCATAGCTCGTTTCGTCGGCCATGAACTGGTCGATTTCCGCCTTGGCCGTCTGTAGCACGGCCATGCGCTTCTCGACTTTCTCCAGTTCTTTCGTCAACGGCTTGCGCAGTGCCGACAGCCGCTGGCGCTCGTCCGCTTCAGCGCGGCGCTGGTCCTTGCGATTGATGGAGGCGGCGGCGTCACCGTTCTCCGCCTGGTGCGCGGCCACCGCGGCGTTGCGCTTGGCGGCGGCCTGCTGCAGCAGCCAGTCGCGATAGTCGTCCAGGTCGCCGTCAAAGGGCTTGATGGTGCCGTCGGCCACCAGCATGAACTGGTCGGCGGTGGCGCGCAACAGATGCCGGTCATGCGAAACCAAAATCAGCGTGCCTTCAAACTGGGCCAGCGCCATCGTCAGCGCCTCGCGGGTATCGAGGTCCAGGTGGTTGGTCGGTTCGTCCAGCAGCAGCAGGTTGGGCTTCTGCCAGACGATCAGCGACAGCGCCAGCCGCGCTTTCTCGCCGCCGGAGAAAGGCTCGATCGGCGAGGTGGCCATATCCCCGCGGAAGTTGAAGCTGCCGAGGAAGTCGCGCAGTTCCTGCTCGCGGGTGTCGGGCGCCAGGCGCGCCAGGTGCTGCAGCGGCGAGTCGTGGTCGCGCAACGTCTCCAACTGGTGCTGGGCGAAGTAGCCGATCTGCAGGCCCTTGCCCAGGCGCAGCTTGCCGGTGAGCGGATCCTGCGTGCCGGCCAGGGTTTTGACCAGTGTCGACTTGCCCTGGCCGTTGGCGCCGAGCAGGCCGATGCGCTGGCCGTTCTGGATCGACAGCGCCAGGTTGTGCAGGATGGTCACGGGCGGGTCGGCCTCGGCATAGCCGCAGTCGACGCCGTCGAGCACCATCATCGGGTTGGGCGCGGCGTCGGGCTCGCGGAACTCGAAGGCGAAGCCGGAAGCCACGTGCACCGGCGCCAGCCGTTCCATCTTCTCCAGCGCCTTGACCCGGCTCTGCGCCTGCCGCGCCTTGGTGGCCTTGGCCTTGAAGCGCGTGATGAACGATTCCAGGTGCGCGATTTCCTTCTGTTGGCGCACGTAGGCGGCCTGTTGTTGCGCCATCTGCTGCAGGCGCAACGTCTCGAACAGCGTGTAGTTGCCGCCGTAGCGGCGCAGCTGCTGGTTTTCGATATGCACGGTGACGTTGCAGATCGCGTCGAGGAACTCGCGGTCGTGCGAAATCATCACCAGCGTGCCCGGGTAGCGTGCCAGCCAGTCTTCCAGCCAGACGATGGCGTCCAGGTCCAGGTGGTTGGTGGGTTCGTCGAGCAGCAGCAGATCGGACGGGCACATCAGCGCCTGCGCCAGATTCAGGCGCATGCGCCACCCGCCGGAGAACGATGCCACCGGCTGCGTCACCTGCGCCAGCGTGAAGCCCAGGCCCAGCAGCAGCGCCTCGGCGCGCGCCGGGGCGGTGTAGCCGTCGGCGTCGGCAAACTCGGCGTGGGCCTCGCCCTCGGCGCTGCCGTCGCCGGTGCCCTGTGCGGCGGCGATGGCGGCTTCGATCGTGCGCAGACGCGTGTCGCCGTCGATCACGTAGTCCACCGCGCTGCGATCCACCGCCGGTGTTTCCTGCGCCACATGGGCGACGCGCCACTGCGCCGGCACGCTGACATCGCCCCCGTCCGGATGCAGTTCGCCACGCAGCAGCGCGAACAGCGTCGACTTGCCGCTGCCGTTGGCGCCGACAAGGCCCACGCGCTCACCCGGGTTGAGCGTCACGCTGGTGTGGTCGAACAGCACCTTGGTGCCGCGCTGGAGGACAAGCTGGTCGATTCGGATCACGAGTTGGGGAAACGTCTGAAAGAAGAACGGAAAAACGCGGAGAAAAGCGGGCAGCAGCGGGTTTGCTGCGTTGGCCGGCATTGTAGCGTTTCCGGTGCGGGCCCATGCCCGCAGATGTGAAAACGCTTCCGAAACGGTGCCGGTCGTGCACCTGCGCGGTGCCGGGCACGTCCGTGCGCCTAGGGATTACCCTCGGTCTGGCAAAACTCTATTTTCTTTGGGTTTGGTTGAGTGTAAATTCATTTTCATGATGTAGCCGCGCATTTTCCTCACCCATCACGCATGCCCACCAACGGCCATTCCATCTCCGAGCGCATCGCGCGCAGCCTGCCGACGCTGACGCCGGCACACCGCCGCATGGCGGAATACGTGCTGGCCAACCTGTTCCGCGCGGCGACGATGCGCATCGACGAGTTCGCGGCGGCGGTGGAGGTATCGGTTGCCACGGCCAACCGCTTTGCGCGGGCGCTGGGATTTGACGGCTATCCGCAGTTCCGGGCCGAGCTGGTGCGCGGCTACGAGGCCACGCTGGCCCCGGTGGAGCGGCTGCGCAGCGAGCTGGAGCGGCCCGCGACCGCGGCCGAGGTGTTCGCCGCCTCGCTGGAAGACGCCGCCGCCAATGCCGAAGCCACGCGGCGCGGCATCGATGCCGCAGCCTGCGAGCGCGCGGTCTCGGCGATCCTGGGGGCGCAGCGCGTGTACGTAGCGGGTTTTGGTGCCAGTGGCTTCCTCGCCGGCCTGCTGCAGCACGGGCTGGAAATGCATTGCCGCATGGTGACCTCGGTGGCGGGCGCCGGCGGCGCCTCGCATGCGGCGCGCCAACTGTTCAAGCTGCAGCCGAGCGACCTGCTGATCGTGATCGCCTTCCCGCGCTATGTTGCCGACTCGGTCGAGCTCGCCCAGCGTGCCAAGGCGCACGGCGGCCAGTTGCTGGCGCTGACCGACGGGCCGACCTCGCCGCTGGCGCCGATCGCCGATATCGCGCTGTACGCGCAGGCGGCCAACCGGCTGTCGGCCAATTCCGATGCCACCGTGCTGGCGCTGATCGAAGCGCTGTGCGGCGCGGTGGCGCACCGGGCCGAGCGGCCGGTCAAGGCCGCCGCCGAAATGACCGAATTCCTGCTGCCGTGGCTGTACGGCGCCGCGGGCGTCGAACGCGCGCAGCGTGCGGACCGCGCCAATCGGACCGAGCTCGCCGCCCACGACGACGCAGCACAGCCCATCGAAGCCAAGGCCGGCGCCACGCGCCGCCGTTCCCCTCACACCCAGAAGTCCTGAGCCCTCTCATGCATCAACCAGTCATTGCCATCCACGGCGGCGCCGGCACCATCACCCGCGCCGCGATGGACCCCGCACGCGAACGCGAATACACCGAGGCGCTGCAACACGTGCTGCGAGCCGGCCAGCGCATCCTGGCCGATGGCGGCAGCGCGCTCGACGCCGTCACCGAGGCCGTGCGCCTGCTGGAAGAGTGCCCGCTGTTCAACGCGGGCAAGGGCGCCGTGCTGACCCATGCCGGCACCTTTGAACTGGACGCCGCGGTGATGGACGGCGCCACGCTCGATGCCGGCGCGGTGGCCTGCGTCACGCGCCTGCGCAATCCGGTGCTGGCCGCGCGCGCGGTGCTGGATCACAGCGAGCACGTGCTCTTTGCCGGCGCCGGCGCCGAGGCATTTGCCGAAGCGCAGGGCCTGGAACTGGTGGCGCCGGACTACTACTTCACGCAGGCTCGCCACGATCAGTGGCAGCGCGCCCGCAGCACCGCAGGCATGGCGCTGCTCGACCACGACGCCGCCGCGCTGGCCGCGCAGGGCAAGGCCGGCGCGGCCGATCCGATCGATCCCGACAGCAAGTTCGGCACCGTCGGCGCGGTCGCGTGCGACAGCCGGGGCAACCTGGCCGCTGCCACCTCCACCGGCGGCGTAACCAACAAGCGCGTGGGCCGCGTTGGCGATACGCCGGTGATCGGCGCGGGCTGCTATGCCGATGAGGTCGCGGCCGTGTCGGCGACCGGCACCGGCGAGATGTTCATCCGCACCGTGGCCGCGTACGACGTCTCTGCGCAGATGCGCTACGCCGGCCTGTCGCTCGAGGATTCGGCCCGGCGCGTGGTGATGGAAAAACTGCGCGCCATCAACGGCCGCGGCGGCCTGATCGCGGTGGACCGCGCCGGCAACGTCACGCTGCCGTTCAACACCGAAGGCATGTATCGGGGTTTCGCCCGGGTGGGCGAGGCAGTGAACGTGTCAATCTACGGCTGACCTGCACCGCACCAGCAAGTCCGAGCATCAAGCAGCAATACAAGGAGTTCCAGTGGCCACTACCCCTGCGCAATCGCACGCTTCCGCATCCGGCACCGCACTGCCGCCCGAGCGCGTCGTCTCGGTGAACGGGCTGACCGTGCGCTTTGCCACGTCCGAGCGCACCGTCGAGGCGGTGCGCAACCTGTCTTTCCATGTCGACCGCGGCGAGACGCTGGCGGTGGTGGGCGAGTCGGGCTCTGGCAAGTCGGTCACGTCGCTGGCGCTGATGCGCCTGGTCGAACATGGCGGCGGCAAGATCGTCTCCGGCAGCATGGCGCTGCGCCGGCGCGGCGGCGAGGTGCTCGACCTGGCGCGCGCGGATAACGCCACGCTGCGCAGCGTGCGCGGCGCCGACGTGGCCATGATCTTCCAGGAGCCGATGACCTCGCTCAACCCGGTGTTCCCCGTGGGCGAGCAGATCGCCGAATCGATCCGGCTGCACCAGGGCAAGAGCCGCGCCGCGGCGCGCGCCGAGGCGCTGCGCATGCTGGAGCTGGTGCGCATCCCCGAGGCGCGCCGCGTGCTGGAGCGCTATCCGCACCAGCTCTCGGGCGGCATGCGCCAGCGCGTGATGATCGCGATGGCGCTGTCGTGCAAGCCGGCGCTCCTGATCGCCGACGAGCCGACCACGGCACTGGACGTGACCATCCAGGCCGAGATCCTGCAGCTGATCCGCAGCCTGCAGGCCGAGATGCATATGGGCGTGGTCTTCATCACCCACGATATGGGCGTGGTGGCCGAGGTGGCCGACCGCGTGCTGGTGATGTACCGCGGCGAGAAGGTGGAAGAGGGCAGTTCGGACGATGTGTTCCGTGCGCCTGCGCATCCGTATACGCGCGCGCTGCTGTCGGCGGTGCCGCGGCTGGGCGCGATGAGCGGCACCGACCTGCCGGCCAAGTTCCCGCTACTGCGCCTGGACAGCGCCAACGCCGAGCCGGTCGCGCCGCAGGACACTGTGACGCCTGGCGTCGCGCCGATCCTGCGCGTGCAGGACCTGGTGACGCGCTTCGACGTGCCCGGCGGGCTGTTTGGCCGCGTCACGCGGCGCGTGCATGCGGTCGAGAAGGTCAGCTTCGACCTCTATCCCGGCGAGACGCTGGCGCTGGTGGGAGAGTCCGGCTGCGGCAAGTCCACTACGGGCCGCTCGCTGCTGCGCCTGGTGGAAAGCCAGAGCGGCACGATCGAGTTCGCCGGGCAGAACATCAGCAAGCTGGAAGGGCCGGCGCTGCAGACCCTGCGCCGCAATATCCAGTTCATCTTCCAGGACCCGTTCGCCTCGCTCGATCCGCGCGTGCCGGTGGGCTATTCGATCATGGAGCCGCTGCTGGTGCACAAGGTCGCCAGCGGCAAGGAGGCCGAGCAGCGCGTGGCCTGGCTGCTCGACAAGGTGGGGCTGGACCCCTCGCACGCGGCGCGCTATCCGCACGAGTTCTCCGGCGGCCAGCGCCAGCGCATCTGCATTGCGCGCGCGCTGGCGCTGAACCCCAAGGTGGTGGTGGCCGATGAATCGGTGTCCGCGCTGGACGTGTCGATCCAGGCGCAGATCGTCAACCTGATGCTGGACCTGCAGCGCGAGCTTGGCATCGCCTTCCTGTTTATCTCGCACGACATGGCGGTGGTGGAGCGCGTGAGCCACCGCGTGGCGGTGATGTACCTGGGCCAGATCGTCGAGATCGGCCCGCGCCGCGCGATCTTCGAGAACCCGCAGCACCCGTACACGAAGAAGCTGATGTCGGCGGTGCCGATCGCCGACCCGGCGCGGCGCCACCTGCGGCGCGAGCCGCTGAACGACGAGATCCCCAGCCCGATCCGCGTGGTCGGCGACGAACCGGTGGTGCAGCCGCTGGTCCAGGTCGCCGGCAGCGGGTCGCTCGGCCACTATGTCGCCCGGCATGCCGTCGGCGGCGCTTATTGAAGTCCTCGAAGTCAAGAAGTTACCAAGGAGATTCGACGATGTCTGCACGTATGGTTTTGCCCCGATGGATGGCCGGTGCCTTTGCCGCCGGCGCGCTGGGCATGCTGGCTTCGGCCCCGGCCTTCGCGGCCAAGGATGCCGTGATGGCGGTGTATTCCACCTTCACCTCGCTCGATCCGTACGACTCGAACGACACGCTGTCGCAGGCGGCCAGCAAGTCCTTCTACCAAGGGCTGTTCGGCCTGGACAAGGACATGAAGCTGGTCAACGTGCTGGCCGACAGCTACGACGTCAGCAAGGATGGCCTGACCTACACCTTCAAGCTGAAGAAGGGCATCAAGTTCCACGACGGCACCACGTTCGATGCCGCCGCCGTCAAGGCCAACCTGGACCGCGTCACCAACCCGGCCAACAAGCTCAAGCGCTACACGCTGTTCAACCGTGTCGCCAAGACTGACGTGGTCGATGCCAATACCGTCAAGGTCACGCTGAAAGAGCCGTTCTCGCCGTTCATCAACGTGCTGGCGCATCCGTCGGCGGTGATGATCTCGCCGGCCGCGCTGCAGAAGTACGGCAAGGACATCGCCTTCCACCCGGTCGGCACCGGCCCGTTCGAGTTCGTCGAGTGGAAGCAGCCCGATCACCTGAAGGGCAAGAAGTTCGCCGGCTACTGGAAGACCGGCTACCCCAAGATCGACACCATCACCTGGAAGCCGGTGGTCGACAACAACACGCGCGCGGCGATCATGCAGACCGGCGAGGCTGATTTTGCCTTCAGCATCCCGTTCGAGCAGGCCGCCGTGCTGAAGAACAGCCCCAAGGTCGAACTGATCTCGGCGCCGTCGATCATCCAGCGCTACCTGTCCATGAACACCATGGTCAAGCCGTTCAACGATCCCAAGGTGCGCCAGGCCATCAACTACGCGATCAACAAGGACGCGCTGGCCAAGGTCGCCTTTGCCGGCTACGCCGTGCCGTCCGAGGGCGTGGTGCCGCCGGGCGTGGACTTTGCGGAGAAGCTGGGCCCGTGGCCGTATGACCCGGCCAAGGCGCGCGCGCTGCTGAAGGAAGCCGGCTACCCGAACGGGTTCGAGACCACGCTGTGGTCGGCCTACAACCACACCACCGCGCAGAAGGTGATCCAGTTTGTGCAGCAGCAGCTGCAGCAGGTCGGCATCAAGGCCTCGGTGCAGGCGCTCGAAGCCGGCCAGCGCGTGGAGAAGGTGGAGAGCGTGCAGAAGCCGGAAGACGCCGGCGTACGCATCTACTACGTGGGCTGGTCGTCGTCGACCGGTGAATCGGACTGGGCGCTGCGTCCGCTGCTGGCTTCCGAGTCGATGCCGCCCAAGCTGCTGAACACCGCGTACTACAAGAACGACCAGGTCGACGCCGATATCGCCGGCGCGCTGCGCACCACCGATCGTGGCGAGAAGGCGCGCCTGTACAAGGACGCGCAGGAACGCATCTGGAAGGATGCGCCGTGGGCCTTCCTGGTGACCGAAAAGGTGCTGTTCGCACGCAGCAAGCGGCTGACCGGCGCGTACGTGATGCCGGACGGCTCGTTCAATTTCGACGAGATCGATATCAAGCAGTAATGGGTAGATGGTCGGGCGGCGGCAGTACCCAGGCGCCCGATCCACGCTATCCCATCCCAGAGCAGTAAGCAGTAAAGCAGTAAGCCGACAGACGGCCGCCTGCCCGCGACGCGGGGTTCGCAGGCGGGCGGCCCGCGGCCTTTCCTCTTGGTGTGTCATGCTGAATTACTTCCTCAAACGTGTGCTGGGCGTGATCCCCACGCTGCTGATCGTGGCAGTGCTGGTGTTCCTGTTCGTCCACCTGCTGCCGGGCGATCCCGCGCGGCTGGCGGCGGGCCCGGAGGCCGACTCGGCCACGGTCGAACTGGTGCGCAAGGACCTTGGGCTGGACCGGCCCATGCACGAGCAGTTCGTCAACTTCTTCTCCAATGCGGTCCGCGGCGAGTTCGGCCATTCGCTGCGCACCAAGCGCCCGGTGAGCGAGGAGATCGGCGACCGGTTCATGCCCACGCTGCTGCTGACAGTGGCGTCGATGGCCTGGGCGGTGGTGTTCGGCATGGCGATCGGCATCGGCTCGGCCGTGTGGCGCAACCGCTGGCCGGACCGCTTCGGCATGACGCTGGCGGTGTCGGGGATTTCGTTTCCCGCCTTCGCGCTGGGCATGCTGCTGATGGAGGTGTTTTCGGTGCAGCTGGGCTGGCTGCCGTCGATCGGCGCCGACACCTGGAAGCACTATGTGTTGCCGTCGATCACGCTGGGCGCCGCAGTGGCGGCGGTGATGGCGCGCTTCACCCGGGCCTCGTTCGTCGAGGTCTTGCAGGAAGACTTTATCCGCACCGCCCGCGCCAAGGGCGTGCGCGAGACGCTGGTGGTGGCCAAGCACGGCCTGCGCAACGCCATGATCCCGGTGGTGACGATGATGGGTCTGCAGTTCGGCTTCCTGCTGGGCGGCTCGATCGTGGTCGAGAAGGTGTTCAACTGGCCGGGCCTGGGGCGCCTGCTGGTCGATGCCGTCGAGATGCGCGACTACCCGGTGATCCAGGCCGAGGTGCTGCTGTTCTCGCTCGAATTCATCCTGATCAACCTGGTGGTGGACATGCTCTACACCGTGATCAACCCAACCATCCGCTACAAGTGAGGCCGGCATGACTGAGCTTTCCACGCCCGCCGCAAGTGAAGCGGCACCCGCCACCGCCCCCGTGCCGGAGGCCGTGCGCACGCCCTGGACCGAGTTCTGGCGCAAATTCCGCAAACAGCACCTGGCGCTGGGCGCCGGTGCGTTCGTGCTGGTGCTGGTGGTGATTGCCATCGTGGCGCCGCATATCGTGCCGTACGACCCGGAGAATTTCTTCGACTACGACGCGCTCAACGCCGGCCCGTCGGCCGCGCACTGGATGGGAGTCGATTCGCTCGGGCGTGATATCTTCAGCCGCATCCTGGCCGGCGCGCGCATCTCGCTGGCGGCGGGCTTCCTGTCGGTGATCATCGGCGCGCTGATCGGCACCGTGCTGGGCCTGCTAGCGGGCTACTACGAAGGCTGGTGGGACCGCATCGTGATGCGCATTTCCGACGTGCTCTTCGCTTTCCCGGGCATCCTGCTGGCGATCGGCATCGTGGCGATCCTCGGCAACGGCATGACCAATGTGATCTTCGCCGTGGCCATCTTCAGCATCCCCGCTTTCGCGCGGCTGGTGCGCGGCAATACGCTGATGCTCAAGCGGCTGACCTACATCGAGGCTGCACGCAGCATCGGCGCGTCGGACTGGACCATCCTGATGCGCCATATCCTGCCGGGCACGGTGTCGTCGATCGTGGTGTATTTCTCGATGCGCATCGGCACCTCGATCATCACCGCGGCCAGCCTGTCGTTCCTTGGCCTGGGTGCGCAGCCGCCCACGCCGGAGTGGGGTGCGATGCTTAACGAAGCGCGCGCCGACATGGTGACCGCGCCGCACGTGGCGATCTTCCCGAGCCTGGCGATCTTCCTGACGGTGCTGGCGTTCAACCTGCTTGGCGATGGCTTGCGCGACGCGCTCGATCCCAAGATCGACCGGCGCTGAGCCATGCATACATCGATGCCGCGCATCGGCGGCCTGCCCGCGGGGCCATCGGACAGCATCGCCGACGTGGCAGGCGTGACGGTCGGCCACTGCACACTGGCGCAGGATGCCGTGCAGACCGGCGTCACCGTGATCCGGCCGCACGCCGGCGATCCCTATTGCGACAAGGTGCCGGCGGCGGCGACCGTGCTCAACGGCTTCGGCAAGAGCGTGGGGCTGGTGCAGGTGGACGAGCTGGGCGTGCTGGAAACCCCGGTTGCGCTCACCAACACCTTCTCGGTCGGCGCCGTGGCGCAGGCGCAGATCCGCGCGGCGGTGGCCGCCAACCCTGAAATTGGCCGCGCACTGCCCACCGTCAATCCGCTCGTGTTCGAATGCAATGACGGCTACCTGAACGATATCCAGCGCATGGCCGTGGAGGGCCGCCACTACGATGCCGCGCTCGCCGGCGCCGGCCAGGACATCGCGCAGGGCGCGGTCGGGGCCGGGCGCGGCATGTCGTCGTTCGGCGTCAAGGGCGGCATTGGCACGGCGTCGCGGATGGCGGACGGCTATTGCGTGGGCGCGCTGGTGCTGGCTAATTTCGGCACGCCGGAGTCGCTGACCGTGGGCGGACAGCTGCTGGGGCCGGAACTCGTGAAGCGGCTGGCGCAAGCCGACACCACGGCGCAGCCGGAAAAAGGCTCGATCATCATGATCCTGGCCACCGACGCGCCGCTGGACGCGCGCCAGCTGCGTCGCCTGTCGCTGCGCGCGGGTGCAGGGCTGGCCCGCACCGGCTCGGTGTTCGGGCACGGCTCGGGCGATATCGCGCTCGCATTCTCCACCGCCTATACCGTGCCGCACCAGGCCGACCAGCCCATGCCGGCCGTCGCCATGCTGCACGAAACCAGGCTCGACCCGCTGTTCCGCGCCGCGGCCGACAGCGTCGAGCAAGCCATCCTGCATGCCTTGTGGCACGCCGCAACGGTACAAGGCCGCGACGGCCATTGCCGTCGCGCGCTGCTGGACGTGATGCCTGAACTGGGTAAGACCGCCTGATGAAGATCCTGATTTCCACCGATATCGAAGGCGTGGCCGGCGTCTTCCACGCTGAACAGACCCGTCCCGGCAACGGCGAATACGAACGCGCCCGCGCCTGGATGACCGGCGAGGCCAATGCCGCCGTCGCGGGCGCCTTTGCCGGCGGGGCCACCGAAGTGCTGGTCAACGATTCGCACGGCGGTTTCCGCAACCTGCTGCCGGACCAGATCGATGCGCGCGCGCGGCTGGTGCTGGGCAAGCCGCGCTATCTCGGCATGATGGCCGGCGTCGAAGCCGCCGCCGACGGCGTGCTGATGATCGGCTACCACGGCCGCGCGCAGAGCCGCGGTGTGCTGGCGCACACCATCAACAGCGGCGCGTTTGCGCGGGTCTGGCTCAACGACAAGGAGGTGGGCGAGGCGGGCCTGTATGGCGCGCTCGCCGGCGAGTTTGGCGTGCCGGTGCTGATGGCCAGCGGCGACGACGTCTTCGTGCAGGAGACCCATGCGCTGATGCCGTGGGTGCGCTATGTCGAGACCAAGTCGGCTGGCGGCTTTGGCAGCGGCACCACGCTGTCGCCGGCGGCTGCGCGCGAAGCGATCGCGGCTGCCGCGGCTGAGGCGGTGCGTGATCGTGCGCAAGCGGAATGCCTGCGCATGAGCACGCCCGTGACCTGCCGGCTGCAGACGCTCACGCCAGCCCATGCGGACCTGTTCTGCCAGTGGCCCGCGCTCGAGCGCCGCGACGGCGTCACGCTGTGCTTCCAGGCCGATACGGTGCAGGCGGCAATCCGCATGCTGAACTGCCTGTCGGCGATGTCGTTCATGCTGAAGTAAGGTCGGGCAGGGCAGTTTTCCGGGGGGCGGCCCGCGGATCGGCGACAATGGCGGGTTCGAGCAATACCCAAGGCTTTACCCCACGCATGACCCAGGCAACTGACGGGGGCTGGATCCCCGTACGCAAGGACTTCGTCGACCCCGCCACGCGCTGCCATGCGCGCGGCAACAGCCGCCGGCACCACGGCTTTGCGGCCGGGCAGGCCTATATCCTGCGCGACGCCGCCGGGCACGAGCACCCGTTCGGCGAAGACTGTGCCCGCGCTGCGGTGCCCCATCCCGGCCTGCTGCTGCAGGTGCCGGACTACACCGAACGCGACGTGGTGCCGCGCAGCGCTTTGCCCGAGCCGGTGCCTGCCGGCGTGCGCCGCCGCCCCAGCGCGGCGGAAACGGCAACTGCCGAGCGCGCCGCCGCGATCCGCTACCTCGTGCTGCGCATGGAAAAGGTGGCCTCGGTGCCGCGCGTGCAGCCGACCGTGCGCTTCCCGGCGCTCGACCCCGTCTATGAACAGTACCTGCGCACCGGCGATCTCGCCGCGCCGCAGGTGCGCCGCATCCTGGCGATCGAGCGCAGCCCGACCACGCCGCCACGGCTGCGCGCCACCAACCTGCTGGATGTCTATACGGCACACGTGAAGCTGGAGCGGCTGATCGCCGCCTCCAACAGCGTTGGCAACATCCGCTTCCTGCGCGGCCTGCACGACTGGCTGGCGCGCCACCTGGTGCTGTCCGCCAGCCAGCTTGCCGCCGGCGGGATCGAGATGCATGCGCAGGCATTTAGCTCCCCGGGCATCTGGGGGCCAGGGTCTGACGCAGAGCCGGCGGCCCCGTCCCAGAACCGCTCCGATAGCCGCCCCGGCGACCGCTCCGACTCGCTGTTCTAGCCGCGGTTGGCCGCAGTTGGCTCGCGGTTGGCAAGATCGGCCGAATGGCGTCTAATGCCTGCATCGCCTTCCGCCGGTCACGCCATGAGCCATTTTTCGCGCAGCTATGCCGAAGCCCGCCAGAAGTTCCTCGACGCCGCGCGCACGGCCGGGGCCGGGCTGGCGCAATTCCCGCATCCCACCCGCCGCGGCAGCGCCGGTGAGGACCTGGCGATCGACGTGGCGCTGGCGGGCTCGCCCGAAGCCCCCCATTGCCTGATGGTGACCTCCGGCATCCACGGCGCCGAGGGCTTTGCCGGCTCGGGTGCGCAAGTGTCGATGTTGCACGACACCGACCTGCTTGCCGCTTGCGCCACCGGTGACACCTGCCTGCTGCTGGTGCATGCCGTCAATCCCTACGGCTTTTCCCACCTGCGCCGGGTCAACGAAGACAACGTCGACCTGAACCGCAACTTCATGGACTTCACCCAGCCGCTGCCGTATAACGCGCCCTATGCCGAGATCGCGCCGTTGCTGCTGCCGCCGCAGTGGCCGCCGTCCGACGCCGAACAGGCGCAGCTGATGAAGGCCGTGGCCGAGCGCGGCATGCCCTGGTACCAGGCCGCGCTCAGCGGCGGCCAGTACCAGGACCCGGACGGGATGTTCTTCGGCGGCACCAAGGCGACCTGGAGCAACTACACGATGTGCCGCATCCTGGCGCGCTTCGGCGCCGGGCGCCAGGCGCTGCGCTGGATCGACGTGCACACCGGGCTGGGTCCGCGGGGCTATGGCGAACCCATCCAGATGGGCCCGGATACGCCTGAGTCGATCGCGCACACGCGCGCGATCTGGGGCGCGCGGGTGACCTCCATCTACGATGGCTCGTCGACCTCGGCCGCACTGACCGGGCTGGCCTGGCAGGCGGTGCCGCAGACACTGCCCGGCGTGGACTATGCCGGCATCGCGCTGGAATTCGGCACGCTGCCGGTGGGCGAGGTGCTCGACGCGCTGCGTGGCGACCACTGGCTGTACCGCCACCCGGAGGCTGACGAGAACCAGCGCGCGCTGGTGCGCCAGGCGATGTGGCAGGCGTTCTACGGCGATGCCGACGACTGGCGCGACGGCGTGGTGGCGCAGACCTCGGACGCGGTGCGCAGCGCGATCGCCGCGGCTTGATACTGCCAGGGGCGCCCCCCGCCGGGCGTTGCCTGCGCCAGCGCGCGGCGGTCGGAAATGTTCGATTCACCATTAATGTCACTTCTGATAATGTCTCGCCTTTGACGGTGGAGTGCCGAGCCAGGCACAGCCGTCGCCAGGCGATTGCAGGACAAGCGATTGCAATACCAGGAATAAGCACGGAAGGGGTCCCGGCTCGCCACGGCGCAGTGCCATGCGCCGCTCCCGCCTGGCGCTCGGCGCCGCTTCCGGCACCACCCCGGCAGGGAGGCCGGCGCGATGACGCTCTACGAACTCAAGCCCAGATTCCAGGCGATGCTGCGCCCGGTGGTGCAGGACCTGGCCCAGCGCGGTGCCACCGCCAACCAGGTGACCGTGGCCGCGGCGGCAGGCTCGCTGGCCATCGGCGCGCTGGCCGCGGTGGGCGCGTTGGTGGCCGAGACGTCCACGCTGTTCCTGCTGTTTCCCCTCTGGCTGTTCCTGCGCATGGCGCTCAACGCCATCGACGGCATGCTGGCGCGCGAGCACGGCCAGCAGAGTGCGCTGGGCGCCTACCTGAATGAACTCGGCGATATCGTCTCGGACCTGGCGCTGGTCCTGCCGCTGGCCGCGCTGCCGGCGTTCGGGCTGGGGCAGGTTGGCACCTTCGCGCTGCTGGCGGTGATGGTCGAGGCCACCGGCCTGATCGGCCCGCTGGCCGGTGCCAGCCGCCGCTACGACGGCCCGCTGGGCAAGAGCGACCGCGCCTTCGCGGTCGGCGCGATCGCGCTGTGGGCCGGCCTGGGGCTGGGCTTCGGCGCGGTCGCTTCCTGGCTGTGGCTGGCGCTGTCGCTGCTGTCGTTGTTCACCATTGCCAACCGGGTGCGTCGCGGCGTTGCCGAGGCCCGCGCCCGCACCGCGGAGTAAGCGCATGGACCGACTGTCGAGCCGCCAGCCGCTGGAGCGGCAATTCCAGACCCACGATGGCCAGGCACTGTTCTACCGGCACTGGCCGGCGGTGGAGGGCCCAGCGCGCGGCGCAGTGGTGCTGTTCCACCGCGGCCACGAACATTCCGGGCGCGTTGCGCACCTGGCCGACGAGCTCAACCTGCCAGGCTACGACATCTTCGCGTGGGATGCGCGCGGCCATGGGCGCTCGCCGGGCGAGCGCGGCTACAGCCCCAGCCTGGCCGATTCCGTGCGCGATATCCAGACCTTCACCGGGCATATCGCCGAGGTCCATGGCATCCCGCTGGAACGGATGGCGGTGGTCGCGCAGAGCGTGGGCGCTGTGTTGGCGTCCACCTGGGTGCACGACTACGCGCCGCCGATCCGCGCGCTGGTGCTGGCCTCGCCGGCGTTCAAGGTCAAGCTCTACGTGCCGTTTGCGCGGCCCGGGCTGAAGCTGATGCAGCGCGTGCGCGGCAAGTTCTTCGTCAACAGCTACGTCAAGGCCAAATTCCTGACGCACGATCCGGAGCGCATCGCCAGCTACGACAGCGATCCGCTGATCACGCGCCCGATCGCCGTCAATATCCTGCTGGACCTGTACGAGACCGCGGAACGCATCGTGGCCGATGCCGCGGCGATCACGGTGCCGACGCAGCTGCTGATCTCGGGCGCCGACTGGGTCGTGCACCGCGGACCGCAGGACCGTTTCTACGAGCGGCTGGGGTCGCGCACCAAGGAGCGGATCGTGCTCGACGGCTTCTACCACGACACCTTGGGCGAGCGTGACCGCAAGCTGGCGGTCGATGCCGCACGGCGCTTTATCGTGCGCGAGTTCGAGACGCCGTCGGCACCGCGCTCGCTGCTCGATGCGGACCAGATCGGCCCGTTCCGCGAGGAGTCGGACCGGCTGGCCTCGGCGCCATCCGGGCTGGCCGCGTGGTACTGGCGCGCGGCGCGGGCCAACCTGAAGCTCGGCGGGCTGTTCTCGGACGGCGTGCGGCTGGGCCATGAAACCGGCTTCGACTCGGGCTCGACGCTCGACTACGTTTACCGCAACACGCCATCGGGCCGCGGCAAGCCGGGCCGGCTGGCGGATCGGCAGTACCTGGACGCGATCGGCTGGCGCGGCATCCGCCAGCGCAAGGTCCACGCCGAGGCGCTGATCGCCGACGCCGTGCGGCGCTTGCAGGCGGCCGGCATGCCGGTGCGGATGGTCGATATCGCCGCCGGGCACGGGCGCTATGTGCTTGAGGCGCTGGCAGGGCTTGATGGCGGCGCAGCCGCGGTCGAGTCGATCCTGTTGCGCGACTACAGCGCGCTGAACGTCGAGCGGGGCAGGGCGTTGATTGCTGCCAAGGGCCTGGGCGGCATTGCCCGCTTCGAGCAGGGCGACGCCTTCGACGGCGACAGCCTGGCCGAGCTGACGCCGGCGCCGACGCTGGCCGTGGTGTCCGGCCTGTACGAGCTGTTCCCCGAGAACGCGCCGGTGCGCCGATCGCTCGACGGCCTGGCGCGTTCGGTGCCGCCCGGCGGCTACCTGGTCTATACCGGCCAGCCCTGGCACCCGCAGCTGGAGTTCATCGCACGCGCGCTGACCAGCCACCGCGCCGGTGCCGCCTGGGTGATGCGCCGCCGTTCGCAGGCCGAGATGGACGAACTGGTGCGCGCGGCAGGCTTCGACAAGGTGACCCAGCGCGTCGACCCCTGGGGCATCTTTACCGTCAGCCTGGCGCGCAGGCGCGGCGCATGAGCACGCTGCCCGCCGACGCAGCGACCGATGCGCCGGCAGGCGAGCGCCCCTGGGCGCTGGCTTGCCTGCTGCTGGCTGGTGCCGGCGCGCTGTTCTTCTCCAGCTACGGCTTTGCCAACTGGCTGGCGAGCCAGCGCGCACACGTGCCTTCGTTCTACTTCGAATGGGAGCGGGGCATTCCGTTCTTGCCGTGGACCATCGTGCCGTACTGGTCGATTGACCTGCTGTACGGCATTTCCTTCTTCCTGTGGCGCACGCGGGCGGCGCTGCTCACGCACGTCAAGCGGCTGCTGATGGCACAGCTGGTCTCGGTGGCGTGCTTTATCGCCTTCCCGCTGCGCTTTGCCTTTGCCCGGCCACCGGCCGACGGGCTGCCCGGCGAGCTGTTCACGCTGCTGGGCGGTTTCGACCTGCCGTTCAACCAGGCGCCGTCGCTGCATGTCAGCCTGATGGTGATCCTGTGGGTCGCCTTCGCGACACACCTGCGCGGCGGCTGGCGCTGGGTGCTGCACGGCTGGTTCGCGCTGATCGGCGTTTCGGTGCTGACGACCTGGCAGCATCACCTGATCGACGTGCCTACCGGGGCGCTGGTCGGCTGGCTGTGCGTCTACCTGTTCCCGCTGCAGCTGCCGGCGGTCGCTGCAGGCGGGCCTGATGCGCGCACGCGCCAGATGGCGCGCCGCTACGCGCTCGGGGCGGTGGTGGCGTTGCTGTGTGCGCTGCTGGCACTGGGCAAATCCGTGACGCTGGCGTTCCTGCTGCTGTGGGGCGCGCTGGCACTGGCCTGCGTCGCGCGGGTCTACGCGTTGGGGGCGCCCGCCTGGTTCCAGAAGGCGGGCGATGGCACGATGGCGCCCGCCGCGTGCTGGGTGCTTGCGCCTTACCTGCTCGGCGCCTTCCTCAATTCCCGCTGGTGGACGCGGCGCGCGCCGCAGCCAAGCCCGATCGCCGATGGCGTCTGGGTCGGCCGCTTCCCGACCGATGCCGAGCTGCGCACGCTTGGCGCCGATGCCGTGCTCGACCTGAGCGCCGAACTGCCGCGCGCCGCCACCGATGCGGCGCTGGCCTACCGCTGCGTGCCGGTGCTGGACCTGACCGTGCCCACGCCAGGGCAACTGGAGCAGGCCGTGGCCCAGCTCCAAGCCTGGCAGACGCAGGGCCGTCGTGTGCTGGTGAGCTGCGCGCTCGGCTACTCGCGCAGCGCGCTGGTGGCGGCCGCATGGCTGGCGCGCCGGCAGGGGCTGCGCAACGCCGACGCGGCATTGGCCGCGCTGCGTGCGCACCGGCCCGCGGTCGTGCTCGGGCGCGAGCATGCCGAGGCGCTGCAGCGCTGGCTCGACCATCCCCCTGTGCCGGAGGCCGGCGATGCGCGCTGATCCCATCGACAGTATCCGCCGCGACAATACCGACGCGTGGATCGCCCATGCCGTGGCCGGCGCGTTGTCGGGCGCGATGTGGATCGGTCTGGCAGGGCTTGCTTTTGCCATGGCCTCGGCCTGGCTGGCGGTGACCGCACAGGCGCCGCGTGCGCTGGCTGCCGCGCCGTTGCTGCTAGCGCTGGCGCAGCTGTGGCTGCTGCTGCGCGTGGCGATCGACCGGCGGCTGTTCGACGCGCTCGCCACGGCCGCAAGCCACTACGGGTCGCCCGACTTGGCCGCGCTCGACACCGCGTTGATCGAGCTGGGCTGGCTCACCACGCAGCGCGCCGGCCGCCCGCTGCCCGAACGCGCCCGCGGCGCCATGCGGCTGGTGCGCGCAAGCGCCGCGCTGGCCGCGGCCCAGCTCGCGCTCACCTTGCTGATTTTGATCCTGAGGTAACACCATGTGGCTTGCCCGCGCCACCGCGCGCGCCATCATCGTCTTTGCCCGGTTGCTGACCGGCATGCGCGCCAACTGGCAGGGCTGCATCCCGGCCGCGGTGCAGCGCGTCTACTTTGCCAACCACAGCAGCCACGGCGACTTCGTGCTGATCTGGGGTTCCCTGCCGCCCGACCTGCGCACGGGCACGCGCCCGGTGGCCGGCGCCGATTACTGGGACTGCTCGCCGCTGCGGCGCTTTATCGGCCGCGACGTGTTCCGCGCGCTGCTGATCGACCGCACCCGCAGCGATCCCGGTTGCGACCCGGTGGCGCTGATGCGGGGCGCGCTGGAAGGTGGCGACTCGCTGATCCTGTTTCCCGAAGGCACGCGCAACACCACCGATGCGCGCCTGCTGCCGTTCAAGAGCGGCATCTACCACCTGGCGCGCGCCTGCCCGGCGGTGGAGTTCGTGCCGGTCTGGATCGACAACCTCAACCGCGTCATGCCCAAGGGCGAGGTCGTGCCGGTGCCGCTGCTGTGCACCGTGACCTTCGGCCAGCCTGTGCTGGTGGCCGACGGCGAGGGCAAGGAAGACTTCCTTGCCCGCTGCCGCGACGGCCTGCTGTCGCTTGCCCCGGAACTGGAGTGATGACCATGCCGACTCTCCATTGGAGCCACGAGACCTGGCTGCTGTTCGGCGGCCTGTTCGGCGTGCTGATGCTGGCCTCGACTGTGACCGCGCTGCTGCGCTGGCGCGTGGCGGGCGGCGGCCAGCACGCGGTGATCGACAACCTGGCGCAGCGGGTCGAGGCGTGGTGGTGGATGATCGGCGTCATGGGCGTGGCCTTCGCGCTGGGCCGAACCGCGGTGATCGTGCTGTTCTTTCTGCTGTCGTTCTTCGCACTGCGCGAGTTCGTCACCATCATCAACACGCGGCGCGGCGACCATCGCGCCATCGTCGCCGCGTTCTTCGTGTTCCTGCCGTTGCAGTACGTGCTGGTCTATATCGACTGGTACGGCATGTTCTCGATCCTGATCCCGGTCTACGCCTTCCTGATCCTGCCGATCCTGGCGGCGCTGTCGTCCGAGACCACGCGCTTCCTGGAGCGCTGCGCCGGGGTGCAGTGGGCGGTGATGATCTGCGTGTTCTGCATCTCGCACGTGCCGGCGCTGCTGACGCTGCCGATCCCGGGCTTCGAGGGCCGCAACCTGCTGCTGATCGCCTTCCTGGTGATCGTGGTGCAGGGCAGCGACGTGCTGCAGTACGTGTGGGGCAAGCTGTGCGGCAAGCGCAAGATCGCGCCGCTGCTGTCGCCATCCAAGACCGTCGAAGGCTTTGTCGGAGGCGTGGCCAGCGCCACCGCGCTGGGCGCGGCGCTTTCGTGGATCACGCCGTTCTCGCCGTGGCAGGCCGGGGCGATCGCGCTGGTGATCGCGCTGATGGGCTTCCTGGGCGGACTGGTGATGTCAGCGATCAAGCGCGACCGCGGCATCAAGGACTGGGGCCACATGATCCAGGGCCACGGCGGCATGCTCGATCGGCTCGACTCGGTCGTTTTCGCCGCGCCGGTGTTTTTCCATATCACCCGCTACTGGTGGGTGCCCTGAGCCCTTGCCGCGCTCAGATCTCCGTCTCTTCGCACCACTTCACCACCGCATCGCGGAAGTCCTGGCAGATCGGCGACAGGTAGCCACCGGCGCGCCACAGCACCGCGAGCTCGTGCTGCCATGACATGCCAGGGCCGCTGATGGCCTGCAGGCCCTGGCCTTCGGCCTGCTTCAGGATGCGCGGCGGCATGATGCCGAGCAGGTCGGAATGCCGCAGCAGCTCGCCGAAGGCCACCGGCGAGGCCGTGCTTTCCACTGCCACGCGCGGCGGTGGCAGGCCGACCGAAGTGAACCGTTCTTCCAGCCACTGCCGCAGGTAGAGCGAACTGGCCGGCACGGCCCAGCGCTCCTCCGTCAGGTCGGCCAGCGAGCGAAAGCGGTCCTGGCGCGGATGGCCGCTGCGGCAGACGATCTGCATGGTCAGTGGCCCCAGCGGCAGCCAGTCGATGTCCTCTGGCACGCTCGCCGGGCGGGCGGCAAGGATCAGGTCGGCATCGCCGTTCTGCAACACCGCCATCAGACGCGCACTCAGGTGAGTCTCGATCGAGAACACCGCCAGCGGGCGGCTGACGAAGAACTGCGCCAGTAGCGGCGACAGCAGCGAAGGCACCAGGTAAGGAATCGCGCCCAGCCGCACGGTGCCCGCGCGCGCCAGGCGTTGCTCGGCCAGCTCGTTGCGCAGGTCGGTGGCCGCCAGCGAGATCTTGCGGGCGTGCGCGAGCAGGGTCTTGCCCACGCTGGTCAGCACCAGCCCGCGCGGCGTGCGCTCGAACAGCGGCATGCCGGCCTCGCCCTCCAGCCGCGCCAGCGTCTTGGACAGGCCGGACTGCGTCATGCCGAGGGTATCGGCGGCGCGGTGCAGGTTGCCGTGTTCGCTGACTACCAGGAAGGCTGCAAGGTCCTCGAATCGCATGGGCGTAGCGGGCGCGGAAGTGGAGCGGGCCATTGTAGCGCCAGCGCCATGGTGTCCAGGCGCCGATGCGGCGCTGCGCCGTGCCCGCGAGGACTTGGCTCGCGCCGGGCGGGAATCGCCGGCGGCGTGCGGGTGGCCTAGACTGCGCTGGCATCCCTCGCGTACTGCCGACCACAGGCAGTCATCAAAGAAGGGAGCCAAACCGGAGACGAACCAATGTTGACCCCTTGCCTGCAGCGGCTGCGCGCCGCCATGCTCGGCGTAGTGCTGGCCGCAGCCGCGGCCGCCAGCGTCGCCGCGACTGATTCCTCCATCGGCAATGACAGCGAACCCTATCCATCGCGCCCGCTGACCATCGTGGTGCCCTCGGTGGCCGGCAATGTGAACGATGCGGTGGCGCGGCTCATTGGGCAGGAGCTGACCAAGAGCTGGGGCCAGCCGGTCATCGTCGACAACAAGCCGGGCGCAGGGACCACTACCGGCACCAAGTACGTGGCCCGCGCTGCGCGCGACGGCTACACGGCGCTGCTGACCTTCACCGCGCACGTGCAGAACCCGTCGCTGTACCCGCGCATCGGCTACGATCCGATCGCCGACTTCACGCCGGTCAGCGAGGTGGCGATCTCGTCGACCATCCTGGCAGTCTCGCCGGACTTCCCGGCACGCACCCTGCCGGAGCTCGTGGCGCTGCTCAAGGCCAACCCCGGCAAGTATCCGTACGGCTCCTACGGTGCCGGCACCACCGGCCATATCCTGGGCGAGCTGCTCAAGCGCGACGCGGGACTGCAGATGGAGCACGTCGCCTACAAGGGCGGCGCGCCGCTGGCCACCGACCTGGCGGCTGGCCACGTGAAGATCGGCTTCATTGCGGTCGGTACGGCGATGCCGCTGCTGCAGGGCGGCAAGCTGATCCCGGTGGCGATCGCCGGCACCGAGCGCTCGGCGCTGCTGCCCAAGGTGCCGACCTTTCGCGAGGCAGGCTACAAGGGCTTCGAACCGGATGCATGGATGGGCCTCCTGTTCCCGGCCGGCGTACCGAAGGCGCGGGTGGAGGCGCTGTCGCGTGAGGTCGCGCGCATCGTGCGCCTGCCCGAAGTCGCGAAGAAAATGCAGGACCTCAACCTGGTGCCCGTAGGCGGCACGCCGGAGGCCTTCGCCGCGGTGATGAAGAGCGACCGCGACAAATGGAGCCGCATCATCCGCGATGTCGGCATCACGCTGGAATGACAGGATTACCGATGCAAGAGGACGATTACCTGGGACTGGTCTGCACCCGCTGGTGCCACTGGAGCGAACTGGAGCTGCAGCGCATCCCGCGCCGCCCGCTCGCTCCCGGGCAGGCGCGCATCCGCGTGCGGCATGCAGGCGTGGGCTTTGCGCTGAGCCTGTTCGTCTCCGGCAAGTACCAGCGCAAGCCGCCGCTGCCGTTCACGCCCGGCACCGAGGCGGCGGGCGAGATCATCGAGGTGGCGCCCGACGTCACGCGTCTGCGCCCGGGCATGCGCGTGGCCGCGGCGCTGGACTGGGGCGGCTTTGCCGAGGAAGTGGTGACCACCGCCGACACGGTCTATCCCGTACCCGACGGGCTGGAGCTGGCGCACGCCGCCGCGCTGCCGGTCACCTACGGCACGGTCTGGGCCGCGCTGGCGTGGCGCGCCGCGCTGCAGCCGGGCGAGACCATGCTGGTCCACGGCGCCAGCGGCGCGCTGGGCACGGCGGCGGTGCAGGTGGGCCGCCTGATGGGCGCGCGCGTGATCGCCACCGCGAGCACCGAGGCCAAGCGCGAGGCGGCGTTGCGCAACGGTGCCGCGCATGCGCTGCCGTCCGACGCGGCCACGCTGGCAGCATCGGTCAAGGCGCTGTGCCCGGCGGGCGGGGCGGACGTGGTGTTCGATCCGGTGGGCGGGGACCTGTTCGATGCCTCGCTGCGCTGCACGGCGCCGGGGGCGCGGCTGCTGTCGATCGGGTTTGCCAGTGGGCGCATCCCGGAGGTGCCGACCAACCTGCTGCTGGTCAAGAACCTGTCGCTGATCGGCTTCAACTACGGCTACTACATCGGCTGGGGCCTGACCGACGAGCGCAAGCGCTTTGCGCCGCAGGTGCAGCAGGTGGTCGCGCAGATCATGCAGGCGGTGGCGAGCGGCGAACTGGTGCCGCCGGTGCTGCAGCATTTCCCGCTGCGCGACTGGCTGGCGGCGGTGGACACGACGATGTCGCGCCGCGCCATCGGCAAGGTCATGCTGGATATCTGAAACGCGGAGGACGACATGCAGCACGCACAAGCGATACCCGGCAACAATGACGAAGCCATGCTGGACGGCCTTACCGTGCTCGACCTGAGCCAGGGCATCGCCGGTCCGTATTGCGGGCTGATCCTGCGCCAGCAGGGCGCGCGCGTGATCAAGGTAGAGCCGCCGGGCGGCGACTGGTCGCGGCAGATGGGGCGCATCCGCGCCGGCCACACCGCGATCGCGGTGGCCTGCAACGCCGGCAAGGAAAGCGTGCTGCTGGATGCGCGCACCGAAAGCGGCCGCGCGGCAATCGCCAGCCTGGCGGAGCGGGCCGACGTGGTGATCCAGAACTTCCGGCCCGGCGTGGCCGAGCGCATGGGCGTGGGCTACGAAACGCTGGCAGCGCGCAATCCGGCGCTGGTCTATGTTTCGATCTCCGGCTACGGCCATGCGGGCCCGATGGCATCGATGCCGGCGGTCGACACCACCGTGCAGGCCTTCAGCGGGCTGATGCACCTGAACCGCGACGCCGCGGGCCAGCCGCGCCGCATCGCCTTCTACCTGGTCGACCTGAGCACCGGCCTCTATGCGGCGCAGCATGCGTCAGCCGCCTTGTTCAAGGCGGCGCGCCGCAGGCAGGGCCGGCACGTGCGGCTGTCGCTGCTGGAGACCAGCGCGGCGCTGCAGTCCTACCTGATGGTGGACGATGCCATGTTCCCGGATGCGGAACTGGCCGCCGCCAACGCGCCTACGGGGCTGTTCGCGGCCGCCGATGGCATGCTCTACGTCAGCATGCTCAACGACGCGATGTTCGCGCGCCTGGCGCGGCTGCTGGGTTTCGATGACTGGCTGGCGGACGCCGAACTGCAGAGCAGCGCCGGCCGGCTGCCGCGTGCGGCGGAGCTGAACCGGCGCGTGGCGCAGGCCCTGGCCGCGCAGCCGCTGGCGCACTGGGAGGCGCTGCTGACCGAGCATGACGTGCTGTTCGGGCGCGTGGGCCATGCGCGCGACCTGCTGGAGAGTCCGCAATGCGCGCAGGCGGGGGTATTCGGCCGGCTGCCGCTGGCGGAGATCGGCGAGGTGCCGTGGGCCAACCTGCCGGGCATGGCGGGCGCCGTGGCGCCGACAGGCGAGGCGCCTGCGCTGGGGCAGCACACGGAAGCGGTGCTGGCAGAGTTCGGCATCGGCGCCTGACAGGCGAGCGCCAAAGAAAAACGGACGGTGCGCAATGCGTACCGTCCGTTTCCTTTATGCGTTGGTAGGCTCGATTGGACTCGAACCAACGACCCCCACCATGTCAAGGTGGTGCTCTAACCAGCTGAGCTACGAGCCTAGCGAAGGCGCGAATTATAGAGACGCCTTTGCAATTGCGCAAGCACCCTCGCGAACTTTCTTCGATTGTGCTTTGCCCAGCGCGTCTCGTCCGGTCACACCTGCGCGATCAGGCCTGCACCAGCCGGTCGCGCAGTTCGCGCTTGAGCACCTTGCCGATCGCACTGCGCGGCAGGCTATCGACCGCGTGCACTTCGGCCAGCCGCTGGGTCTTGCCCAGGCGCTCGTTGGCCCATGCCAGCACGTCTTGCGCCGTGGCACCGGCACCCGCGCGCAGCGCGACGAAGGCCACCGGCGTCTCGCCCCAGCGCTCCGACGGCACGCCGACCACCGACACCTCGGCGACGGCCGGGTGCTCGCGCACCACGGCCTCGAGATCGCTCGGGTAGATGTTGAAGCCGCCCGAGATGATCATGTCCTTCTTGCGGTCGAGCAGCACCAGGAAGCCGTCTTCGTCGAAGCGGCCAATATCGCCGGTGCGGATAAAGCGATTGCCCTGTGCATCGCGCCATTCGGTTTCCGCGGTCTTCTCGGGCTGGTTGTGGTAGCCGTTCATCATCGCCGCCGAGCGTCCCACCACTTCGCCGACGCTGCCCGGCGGCAGCTCGCGGCCCTCGTCGTCGATGATGCGGATATCGGCGCCCGGCGCGGGGCGGCCGACGGTGTGCAGCTTGTCCGGGAACTGGTGGGCCTGCAGCAGGCAACTGCCGCCGCCCTCGGTCATGCCGTAGAGTTCGGTCAGCCCGCCCGGCCAGCGCCGCAGCACATCGGCCTTCAGCGCCGGGCTGAACGGTGCGCTGGTGCAGAACTTCTGCTGGAAGGATGACAGGTCGTGGCGATCGAACTCCGGATGCGCCAGCAGGCGCTGGTACTGCACCGGCACCAACATCGTATGGGTGACGCGATGCTGCTGCGCCAGCGCCAAGTACTCGCCGGCATTGAACTTGGCCATCAGGATCGCCGTGCCGCCCAGGCCGATGGTCGGGAAGAAGCTGGCCAGCGTGGTGTTGGAGTAGAGCGGCGTGGACAGCAGCGTAATCGCGTGCGTGCCGTAGCCGGTGGCGGCGCCGCGCGACACATGCGCCCAGCGCATGCCGTGCGACTGCACGATGCCCTTGGGCAGGCCGGTGGTGCCGGACGAGTAGATGATGTTCAGCGGCATCTCGGGGCGGATGTCGGGCTCAGTCACCGGCGTGCCGGCGGGAGCGAGCCAGGACTCGTAGGGTTGCCCGGCATCGCTGCCGTCGAGGGTGACCACGGGCGTGCCGGCCAGCTTGTCGCGCACGGGCTGCAGGGCTGCTGCCACGGCGGCATCGGCGAACAGAATGCGCGCGCCTGAATCGGCCACCATCCCGGCCAGGCTTTCCGCTGTGGACGACGGGGCCAGCGGCGCCACCACCACGCCGGCGCGTACCGCGCCCAGGTAGGCCGCCGCATATTCGATCGAGGACGTCGCGCAGATGGCGATGGCCTCGCCGGGGCGTACCCCGTCGCGTGCCAGCGCCGCGGCGATGCGGTCCATGGCGGCGTCCAGGCCGGCGTAGTCCATGACGCGCTCGCCCTGCATCAGCGCGCGCTGCGCGGGGCGTTGCGTGGCATGCTCGCGCACGAGCACGGACATGGTGGTGAAGGGGCGTTGGAGCGGGGTCGGTTGGGTCATAGTCGGCAAGAGGATGCGGGCGCCGGCCTGGCCGCGCCCGATGGGCAATGACGGATTGGAGAATTTACTGGATCTGCGCGCCGGATTCCTTGACCACCTTGCTCCAGCGGCTGATCTCGGCATCGATATGGGTGCGCAGCGCTGCCGGCGTGGAGCCCACCGGCTCGTAGCCGTTGGTGGCCAGCGTGGCTTTCAGGTCGGGCTGGCGCAGCACCGTGGCGATCTCGGTGCTGAGGCGGTCGATCACTGGCTGCGGCGTGCCGGCCGGGGCCAGCACCGCGTACCAGCCGGTGATGCTGATGCCCGGCACGCCGGCTTCGGCCAGCGTCGGCACGTCGGGCGCGACCGCGGCGCGCTGGCTGCCGGTCACCGCCAGCGCGCGCAGCTTGCCGCTCTTCACATGCGGCAGCGTGGTCGAGATGCTGTCAAAGGTCAGCTGGACCTCGCCGGACAGCATCGCCGTCACCACCTGTGCGCTGCCCTTGTAAGGGACATGGGTCATCTTGACGCCCGCCACGGAATCGAACAGCTCGCCCGCCAGGTGGCCGGTATTGCCGTTGCCGGCCGAGGCAAAGGTCAGCTTGCCGGGCGCGGCTTTGGCCTGCGCGATCAGCTCCGCCACATTGGTGGCCTGCAGCGACGGGCTGCCGGCCAGGATCATCGGCAGGTTGGCCACCAGCGACACCGGGGCGAAATCCTTGCGCGTGTCGTAGGGCAGCTTCGGGTACAGGCTGGCATTGATGGCATGCGCGGCCAGCACCATGATCAGCGTGTAGCCGTCGGGTTTGGCGCGCGCCAGCGCCTGGCTGGCGATGGTGCCGCCGGCGCCCGGCCGGTAATCCAGCACTACCGGCTGGCCGAGCCGCTCCTGCAGCTTTGCCGCGACCGGGCGCGCCAGCAGGTCGGCACTGCCGCCCGGCGGGTAGGGGATCAGCAGCTGGATCGGGCGCGACGGCCAGGTCTCGGCCTTCGCGGCGAACGGTACGGCGGCGACTGCGGCCGTGGCCAGCAAGCCGGCCAGCCATGCGCGACGGCCCCAGGCGGGGCGCAGGGTGGATGCCATGAACTTGTCTCCTCGTTATGCCGGCGGCGCAGTGCGGCCGTGGTCCCCTGTTGTCGGATATAGGGTGGGACGCTGGTGTCACACAGACGGTAAAGGCGTTAGCGTGCTGGTGGAATTCTTAAATCGATAAGTCTGGCTTTTTGCAGGTGGAGCGGTAACCCGGCGCGGGGCCGAATTGTTGTGCCGGTCGGCTTGTGCCGGGAGGTATCCTTCTCAAAAATCTTTGCGAACGAGGAGATTTCAGGGTCGGGGCGGTGGTTGCAAGGCAAAATCTTTGCGCTCGAGGAGATTTCTTGATTTTCTGGGCAGGGCGCACTAAAGTCTTTGCGATCAGGGAGATTTTTTGTGCAACTGTCACTCAACGACCCCAGCGATATGGGCGCCTTCGTGCGCGCCGCCCGCAAGGCCCAGGGCCTGCGGCAGGACGATGCCGCCGGCGCGATCGGCGTCAGCGAGAACTTCATGGTCCGCGTCGAGAACGGCGCGGAGGGCATCCAGTGGGGCAAGCTGTTCCAGGTGCTGGAAGGGCTGGGCCTGCGCGTGACGGTCGACGTGCCGGAGGCGGCGGCGCCGCTGGTCGACGCCGAGCGGGACAAGCTCAGGCAGCGCCAGGCGCGCAGCCACAAGCGGCGCGCGGCAGCACGCGGGACCGGCCAGCATGGCTGAGCGCGTACTGGTCGCCAGCATCAACGGCATGCCGGTTGGCGAGCTGCACGATGCCAACGATGTCTGGTCGTTCCGCTATGACCCGGCCTGGCTCGGCAGCCCGCATGCCTTTGCGCTGAGTCCCGCCTTGCCGCTGCAGGCGCCGCCACTGGCCGACGGCAGCACGTTGCGCCCGGTGCAGTGGTATTTTGACAACCTGCTGCCCGAGGACGGCCAGCGCGCGCTGCTGGCGCGCGACGCCAGCATCCGCAACGAGGCCGACGCCTTTGCGCTGCTGGCGCACTACGGCGCGGAGTCGGCGGGCTCGCTGACGCTGCTGCCGCCGGGGCGCACGCCCGCCGCCGTGCCGAACCTGCGGCCCCTGACCGATGCGGCGCTCGATGCGCGCATCCACAGCCTGCCCAGCGTTCCGCTGACGCATGGCGCGGTCAAGCGCATGTCGCTGGCCGGTGCCCAGCACAAGCTGGCGGTGGTGCTGCGCGACGGCGCGTTGTTCGAGCCCGGTGCAGATACCCCGTCGACGCATATCCTGAAGCCGACGCACCAGATGCAGGAGGTCTATCCGCATTCGGTCGCCAACGAATGGTTCGTGATGTCGCTGGCCGCGCGGCTGAAGCTGGACGTGCCGCCGGTACACCGGCGCTACGTGCCGGCGCCGGTCTACCTGATCGACCGCTTCGACCGGCGCCTGGCGCCCACGGGGCAGTGGGAGCGGCTGCATGCGATCGATGCCTGCCAGCTGCTGAACCTGCCGCGCACCTTCAAGTACGACCAGGGCAGCGTCGAGCGGCTGGCGGAACTGGCCGCCCTATGCCGCGCGCCGGCGGTGGCGCGGGCGCGGTTGTTCGACTGGCTGGTGTTCAACATCCTGGTGGGCAACTCGGACGCGCACCTGAAGAACCTGAGCTTCCTGGTGTCCGATGCGGGCATTGCGCTGGCGCCGTTCTACGACCTGCTGAGCGAGGCGGCCTATGCCACCCGCACCTATGGCAAGACCGGCTGGCCCGAGGCGCACCGGTTTGCGTGGCCGGTGCTGGGTGTCGAATTCTATGGCGATTTTTCACGCGCGCTGGTGCTGGAGGCGGGGCGCGCTCTGGGGTTGACGACGGTGACCGCCGAGCGGCGGCTGGATGCGATGCTGCGCGGCATCGGGCCAGCGGCTCAAGCACTCTACGAGCAGGCCGAGAAGCAGAACGCTGCCATGGCACAGGAGCGCCCGACGCTGACCAGCGGGTTTGCCGGCGAGTTGGCGTGCCTGCGCGTGATCCGCTTTACCGTGATTGCCGACATGGTGCGGGCGCTGTCGCCGGCCTGATGCGGAGGTCTAGTTGGTCGGATGCGGCGGGCTGAAGAAATACAGCACCAGCGCTGCGCCGATTAGCACAGCGGCCGACACGAAGATCGCCGAATAGGTGAATGCCACCGGCCACTCGCGCACATGGCCCGCATTGGCGATCAGCCCGAAGGCCCATGACATCAGCGCCGAGCCCAGGAACACGAAGGTATTGAGCAGCCCCAGCCCGCGTCCGCGCCGCGACGGCGGGATCAGGCCGCGGCCCTGTGACATCACCAGCGGGTGCAGCATGCCGATAGTCGACAGCAGCGCCATCATCGCCACCCCGTAAGCAATGCCGGTGGCTGGCCACAGCGCCAGCAGGATCGCACCCGACATGGCAAAGCACGACCAGCCGACGATGGTGGTCTTGAGCGTGCTGCGGCGGACCAGCACCGGCAGCAGGAAGGCGGTCATGAAGCCGGCTAGGCTCAGCAGCGTCAGGGCCACCCCGCGCGGCGCCGAGCCCAGGCCGAACACGTCGGCGAGGTAGGGCCCGCTCCAGGCGTTGCGGAAGGCGGTGCCGGCGGCCATGGCTACGCACAGCGGGATCAGCGTCCACAGCGGCGCCAGTCGCAGCAGTTGCATGCTCTCCGACAGCATCGCCGGCCACGATGCGCTGCGTGCCTCGGCATGGCCCTGGTCGCGCACGAAGCGCCAGACCCCGTAGCAGGCCGCCACCATGCCCAGCGCCGACACCGCCATCGACGGGCGCCAGCCGATCAGCGAGATCGCCCAGCCCAGCGGCGCGGTGGCGCACAGCGCGCCGATCATGCCCATGGCGTTGGAACGGCTGACCACGCGGGTGTAGTCGCGCTCGGACAATTGCTCGGAGGCGAAGTGCAGCAGCCCCATGAACACCGGCGCGCAGGCCAGTCCCAGCCCGACCTGCGCCAGCGTGGCAGCGGTGCCGTTGGGGGCGAGCACGAATACGATCGACGACAGCGCGCCCACGGCCAGCAGCATTGCGGTAGGTCGGCCTACACCGTAGCGGTCGAAGGCGATGCCCACCGGGATCTGCGCCACGGCGAAGGCCAGGAAGAACGAAGACGACAGCGCGCCGAAGCCCGCCGGTGACAGGCCGAAGTCATGCTGCAGTTCGGGCGCCATGACCGCCAGGCAGGAGCGGAAGAACTGGCTGAGCGCGAAGGCAAAGGTCAGCATGGCGATGCCGCGTACGGCATGCGTGGCCGCGGCCCGGGCGGGCAGGGCGTCGGGTGAACCGGGGAGAGGGGTGTTGCTGGCGGTCACGGCTTCAGGGTTTGCCACGGCACTGGGTGCGGTATCTGCAGCGAGTGTAGAGCTTGCGTGAGATTCATGGCCGTGGGGTGGCCGGTGTTCGCCCAGATTGCGCGTGGGGTGAGCAGGTCCGCTGACGCTTGAGATCCTGATTGTTTGCTCCCCTCTCCCGCAAGCGGGCGCAAGCGGGAGAGGGGAGCAAACAGCCGGTTCGCTATGCCGATTACCCCGGCAATCCGTCGTACGTCAGCAAGAACACCTGCTCATCGCCCGCGCTGACCGGCAGCCAGATGATCTCCAGTTCCGGGAAGGCGGCTTCAACATTGGCATGCTCATTCCCAATCTCCACCACCAGCACGCCTCCGGGGTTCAGGTGCGCCTTGGCCCCGGCAATAATCCTTCGCACCACATCCATCCCATCGTTCCCGCCAGCCAGCGCGATGCGCGGCTCGGCCAGGTACTCGGGCGGCAGCGACTGCATCGACGCCTCGTTCACATACGGCGGATTGGTCAGGATCACATCGTAGGTCGCGCCATGCGGCAGCGGCGCGTACAGGTCGCCCTGGTACAGCCGGATACGGTCATCCATCTTGTAGTCGGCCACGTTGCGCCGCGCCACCGCGAGCGCATCGGGCGAGATGTCGACGGCGTCGATCTTCGCGTTGAGCCACACGTGCGCGGCGACGATCGGCAGGCACCCCGAGCCGGTGCACAACTCCAGCACGGGGCCGATCTGCTCGGTCTCGCCGACCCACGGCTCCAGCCCTTCCTGCAGCAGTTCCCCGATAAAGCTGCGCGGCACGATCACGCGCGAGTCCACGTAGAAGCGCAGGCCGTGCATAAAGGCTTCGTGCGTGATGTAGGCGGCCGGGACGCGGTCGTTGACGCGGCGGTCGATGACCTTCAGCACGGCATCGATTTCTTCCGGCAGCAGGCGCGCATCCAGGAACGGGTCGAGCGTGTCCAGCGGCAGGTTCAGCGTATGCAGCACCAGGTAGGCCGCTTCGTCATAGGCGTTGGCGCTGCCGTGGCCGAAGGACAGGCGCGCGGCGGTAAAGCGCGAGACTGCGAGACGCAGCAGGTCGCGCACGGTGCGCAGGGGGGAGGGCGTTGCCATGTGGGTGTCTTTCGGCGAAAAAATCAGGCGATCAGGCGTTCCAGCACGCCGCGGTAAACGTTCTTCAGCGGCTCGATAAAGCGCACTTCGACGTGCTCGTCGATCTTGTGGATGCTGGCGTTGGGCGGGCCGAACTCGATCACCTGCGGGCAGATCCTGGCGATAAAGCGGCCGTCGGAAGTGCCGCCGGTGGTCGACAGCTCGGTCTGGAAGCCGGTCTCGGCCTGGATCGCGGACGACAGCGCCTCGGACAGCTCGCCGCGCGGTGTCAGGAAAGGCTCGCCGCCCAGGGTCCAGTCCAGCGTGTATTCGAGGCTGTGGCGGTCCAGGATCGCATGCACGCGCGCCTTCAGGCCTTCCGGCGTGCTGGCGGTGGAGAAGCGGAAATTGAAGTCGATGGTGATGTGGCCCGGGATCACGTTGGTGGCGCCGGTGCCGCCATGGATGTTCGACATCTGCCAGCTGGTGGGCGGGAAGTATTCGTTGCCCTGGTCCCAGACCTCGGCGGCCAGTTCGGCCAGCGCCGGAGCGGCTTCATGGATCGGGTTGCGCCCCAGGTGCGGGTAGGCGATATGGCACTGAATGCCCTTGACCGTGAGCTTGCCCGACAGCGAGCCGCGGCGGCCGTTCTTGACCATGTCGCCGAGCGCGTTGACCGAGGTCGGCTCGCCGATCACGCAGTAGTCCAGTCGCTCGCCGCGTGCGGTCAGCGCTTCCACCACCTTGATGGTGCCGTCGTGCGCCGGGCCTTCCTCGTCGCTGGTGATCAGGAAGCCGATCGAACCGGCATGCGCGGGATGCGCCTTGACGAACTCTTCCACTGCCACCACGAAGCCGGCGATCGAGGTCTTCATGTCGGCGGCGCCACGGCCGTACAGCTTGCCGCCACGGTGGGTCGGCTCGAACGGGTCTGAGTGCCATTGCTCCAGCGGGCCGGTCGGCACCACGTCGGTATGGCCGGCGAACACCAGCAGCTTGCCGTCCTTGCCCTGGGTGCCGCGCTTCACCGCCCACAGGTTGGTCACGCGGAAATCGTCAGGGCCGCTGACGAGGGCTTCGCAGTCGAAGCCGAGCGCCTTAAGGCGGGTTTCCAGGATGGCCTGGCAGCCTTCGTCGGCGGGCGTGACGGAGCGGCGGCGGATCAGGTCTTCGGTCAGGGCAAGAGTGGCGGTCATGGGACAGCGGAAATCAGGAAATCAGAACTGGCTGGCGTACTGGTCGGCGGAGAAGCCGACCATCACCTTGCCATCGTGGGCCAGCACCGGGCGCTTGATCAGCGACGGGCTTTGCTGCATCAGCGCGATCGCGCCGGCTTCTTGCTCGGCGCGGGCCTTGTCGGCGTCCGACAGGGCGCGCCAGGTAGTGCCCTTGGGGTTGAGCAGCGTGGCCAGCGGCACGTACTTGAGCCAGCCGCGCAGCATGGCTTCATCCACGCCTTGCTTCTTGAAGTCGTGGAAGCTGTAGGCCACGCCGTTGGCATCCAGCCAGGTGCGGGCTTTCTTGACGGTATCGCAGTTGGGAATGCCGTAGAGCAGGACGGTCATGGCTAGTCTTGATGGAATGCAGGTGTGTTGCCTTGCGGCTGGATCAGCGGAACAACAAATTCAGCGCAATCACCAGGCCGCCCAACCCCAGCGCCACGCCGCCCATCGCCACCGCGGTCATCAGCCGCAACCGGCGGTCCAGCCGCGCGGCTTCCTTGCGCAGGGCCTCGATGGTGATGGCGTGCTGCTCGGCCAGCAGCTTGACCGCTTCGGCCTGCTGCACGGCGGCCGCTTCCAGCTCGGCAATGCGGGCGGCGGGATCGCGCGCATCGGCCACCGCGCCTTCGGGCGTGCCGTCCTTGCGCTTGCTCTTCTTCAGCTTCTCGATGGTCTTGTTGGCCTGCTCGAGAATGGTGGGCAACAGGGAGAGCACGGTACTGACGGTGGTGGGATCCAGGGCCATGAGTCGCTTGCGGAGGGAAGGCATGTTCAGCCTGGCCAGGCGGGGTGACGACGGGAAATGCGGTCCCGGGGCACGGCCCCGGGACGGGGTGGCGCAGCCCTCGGGGCTTGCGCCGTGCGGGCGATCAGTCGCCGCGCAGCAGGTCGTTCAGGCTGGTCTTGGCGCGGGTCTGCGCGTCGACCTTCTTCACGATCACGGCGCAGTACAGGCTGTACTTGCCATCCTTGGACGGCAGGTTGCCCGCCACCACCACCGAGCCGGCCGGCACGCGGCCATAGTGGATCTCGCCGGTTTCGCGGTCGTAGATCTTGGTCGACTGGCCCAGGTACACGCCCATCGAGATCACCGAGTTCTCTTCCACGATCACGCCTTCGACCACTTCCGAGCGCGCGCCGATAAAGCAGTTGTCTTCGATGATGACCGGGTTGGCCTGCAGCGGCTCCAGCACGCCGCCGATGCCCACGCCGCCCGACAGGTGGACGTTCTTGCCGATCTGCGCGCACGAACCGACCGTGGCCCAGGTGTCGACCATGGTGCCTTCATCGACATAGGCGCCGATGTTGACGTACGACGGCATCAGCACGGCGTTCTTGGCGATGAACGAACCGCGGCGGGCCACGGCGGGCGGCACCACGCGGAAGCCGGCCTTGGCGAAGTCGTCGGCGCTCCAGTTGGCGAACTTGGTCGGCACCTTGTCGTAGAACTGGGCAAAGCCGCCGGCGCTCATCGGCGCGTTGTCTTCCAGGCGGAACGACAGCAGCACGGCCTTCTTGACCCACTGGTTGACGATCCAGTCCTTGCCTTGCTTCTCGGCTACGCGCAGCGTGCCGGCGTCGAGCTGGCTGATGACGTTGGCGACAGCCTCGCGGATATCGTTGGGGGCGGACTTGGGCGACAGGCTGGTGCGGTCTTCCCAGGCCTGGTCGATCAGGGCTTGCAGTGCTTGCGTCATGTTCGTTTTTTCAGTGGTTGATTGGATGGCGGGAGAAGGCGAAATTTCCTCCCGGGAAAGTGCGGGTCAGCCCAGCGATTTGCAGAATTCCACGATCCGGCGCGCGCCTTCCAGGCATTCCTCGGGCGTCGCCACCAGCGCCATGCGCACGCGGTTGGCGCCGGGGTTGATGCCATCGGCCTCGCGCGCCAGGTAGCTGCCGGGCAGCACGGTCACGTTCTGCTCGGCCAGCAGGCGCGCGGCGAACTCGGTATCGCTCAGCCCCGTGCGCGAGACGTCGGCCCACAGGTAGAAGCCGGCGTCGGGCAGCGCCACGTCCAGCACCTCGGCCAGCATCGGCGTCACTTCGCTGAACTTGCGCACGTAGGCGGCGCGGTTCTCGCGCACATGCGATTCATCGTTCCAGGCGGCGATGCTGGCGCTCTGCACCGCCGGGTTCATCGCACCACCGTGGTAGGTACGGTATAGCAGGAATTTCTTCAGCAGCGCGGCGTCGCCGGCAACGAAGCCCGAGCGCAGCCCCGGCACGTTGGAGCGCTTGGACAGGCTGGAGAACATCACCAGCCGTTCGAAGCCGCGGCCCAGTTTGTGGGCGGCTTCCAGTGCCCCCAGCGGCGCGCGGCCTTCGTCGAAATAGATCTCGGAGTAGCACTCGTCCGAGGCGATCACGAAGCCGTAGCGGTCGGACAGCGCAAACAGCTGCTTCCAGTCGTCCAGCGACAGCACCGCGCCGGTCGGGTTGCCCGGGGTGCACACGAACAGCAGTTGCACCTTTTGCCAGACTTCGTCGCCGATGCGGTCGAAAGCCGGGGCAAAGTTGCGCGCCGGGTCGCTGTTGGCGAACACCGGCGTGGCGCCAGCCAGCAGCGCGCCGCCTTCGTAGATCTGGTAGAAAGGGTTCGGGCACATCACCAGCGCGCCGGGCCTGGTGCCGTCGACCACGGTCTGCGCAAATGCAAACAGGGCTTCGCGCGAGCCGGTCACCGGCAGCACTTCGGTCGCGGCATTGACCTTGGGCAGGCCGTAGCGGCGTTCCAGCCAGCTGGCAATGCACTGCCGTAGTGCGTCCGAACCGGCCGTTGTGGGATAATTCGCCAGCCCCGCCAGTGACTCCGCCAGCGCTTGCTTGATGAATTCGGGCGTCGGATGCTTGGGTTCGCCGATGCCAAAGCTGATGGCCGGCTTGTCGGCAGGCTTCACCTGCGCGAAGAGCACCCGCAGTTTCTCGAACGGGTAGGGCTGGAGCAGGTCGAGGCGCGGATTCACGTTGTAAAGGTCGGGGCCGGTTAAAACGACGCATTATAGAGGAACGGCGCGGGATTCCGTGCGCCGGACCGGCCCGCGCGGCCGGCCGGGGTACGGATGGCGGGCATCACGCCATGGTGATGCCACCGGCGCCGTCCGGGGCGAGCCTGTGCAGGAACGGCAGGCGTCCCGGCTAGCCTCCACAGATTCCCTCATGAGCACAAATACTGTTGCGGCGCAGCATGCGCCGTCTGACCGCCATGCGGTCAAGGCTTCTCTTTCTATCCTGCTGGGCGCCTCGGTCTGGGGCATCGCCTGGTTCCCGTACCGCGTGCTGGCGGGCTGGGGCCTGGGTGGCATGCATGCCGCGGCGCTGGTCAGCTCGGTGGCGGCCATCGTGTCGCTGCTGGCGTTCCGCCGACAGCTGGCCGGCCTGCGTCCGCACTGGCTGTTCGTCGCGATCGGGCTGGCCGCGGGCGTGACCAACGCCGGCTTTGTCTGGGGCAGCGTCAACGGCCATGTGATGCGGGTGCTGCTGCTGTTCTACCTGACGCCGGTCTGGACCGCGCTGTTCGCCCGGCTGTTCCTGGCCGAGCGGCTGTCGGCGGCGGGGCTCTCGCTGGTGGCGCTGGCGCTGTTCGGCGCGGGCCTGATGCTGTGGACGCCGGAGGTCGGCGTGCCGCTGCCGGGGACCGCCGCGGAGTGGTCCGGGCTGGTCGGCGGCATGGGCTTTGCCGTCAACAACGTGCTGTCGCGCCGCGCGGGCCAGCGCTTCCCGGACATGGATGCACGCGTGCGCACGGTGGTGGTTTACCTCGGCTGCACGGTGGTGGGTGTGCCCGCCGCGCTGCTGCTGGACGGCCCGTCGGTCACGATTGCCGCGGGCGCGCAGGTCAGCGCCGCCATGCTGGTGCTGGGCCTCGCGGCGGTGCTGGTGGTCAGCAACTCGGTGGTGCAGTACGGGCTGCAGCGGCTGCCGGCCAACCGCGTGTCGCTGCTGATGCTGTTCGAGATCGTGATCGCGGCGGTATCGGCGTGGTGGCTGGCGACCGAGGTGCTGAGCTGGAAGGAAGCGGCCGGCGGGCTGTGCATCGTGGCGGCCGGGGCCTTGTCGGGGCTGGTGCACCGAAGCAGGCCGGTGCGTGCTTCGGCAGTGCCTGACGCCGAACTGGCCGCCTAGGCTTTTCCTTGTGCGGCGTTCGGATCACTTGCGCACGCGTGCCTTCAGATAGGCGGCGGTCAGCAGCGGCACGTCGAACGGCGCCAGGAACTGCCCGTGCACCGTGGCATCCGGCCCGACCAGGATCAGCGAGCCGGGATAGGCTGCGTTGGGGGCGGGTGGCACGCCCGGTCTGGCGCCGAGATCGTCGATCATTCGCGCCAGCGTCTCCGGGCTGCCGGTGGCACCCATGAAGCGGGCGTCGTAAGGGGCAAGGTAGCGCCGTAGTGCGTCCGGCGTATCGCGCTGCGGGTCCAGCGAGACGAACAGCACCTGCGTGGTGGCAAGCTTCTGCGTCGTGCTGATGCGCTGGTACATCCCCGTCAGCGCCGTCAGCGCCGCGCCGCATGGCGCTCCGCAATGGGTGTCTCCCAACAGCACGAGGGTCCAGCGGCCTTGCAGCTGCGCCTGGGTAAATGCGCGGCCATTCTGGTCGGTGAGGCTGAAATCGCCCACCGGCCAGCCGCGCGACGACAGGTCGGTGCGCTGGCTCTCGTTGTGCGTGGCCGGCGCAAGGCCCGGCAGCGAGACGGCGAAGAGGCAGGCGGCCAGCCTGGCCAGCCATCGGTTCATGGTGAAACTCCCTGACCGGATCGCAATGCAGCAGGATGGCCCAGTGCCGTGGCGCCAGCGCTCTCGGCGGTGCCTGCATTCGCATCGGCAGTTGCGCTGGCGCGCCACGAGCGCATCGCCACGAACACGCTGGAGCCGGCCATCAGCACCGCCGCGAGCACCGGTTGCAGCAGCCCGCTGGCGGCCAGCGCCAGCGCAATCGCGTTGTAGCCGAAGGCCCAGGCCAGGTTGGCCCGGACCGTGCGGCGCACCTGGCGCGCTTGCTGCAACAGCCACGGCAGGCTGGCCAGGCCCGAGCGCGGCAGCACGACATCCGCGCTTTCGCGGGCCAGGTCGGAGGCATTGCCCACCGCGATGCCGACCGAGGCAGCCGCCAGCACCGGGCCGTCATTGAGGCCATCGCCGACCATGGCGACCAGCCCTGTGCCGGCGGCCCAGTCGCGCAGGGCACGCACCTTGTCCTGCGGCAGCAGCCTGGCCTGCCACGCAGCGATATGCAACGCGCCGGCCATTGCCGCCACCGCGTGCGGATTGTCGCCGCTCAGCAGCAGCGTGTGCAGGCCCTGGCGCTGCATCTCGGCGATCACGTCGCCAACATGCGGCATCGGCAGCGTGCGCAGCGCGATCAGGCCGTGCGCCTGGCCCCCCCAGCCGACCAGTACCAGCGTGCATCCCAGTGGCGCCGTAGCGAGCAGGGCGGGTGGCACGTGCCACCCGAGCGTGCCGAGAAAGGCGGGCGATCCCAGCGCGCAGACCATGCCGTCGAATCGACCGGACAGGCCCTCGCCGGCATTGGCCTCGACTTCATTGGAGGCTGAGGGGGGCGATGCCGCGGCGCGCGCCATGGCGGCAATCGAGCGCGCAACCGGATGGTCCGAAGCCTGCGCCAGCGCAGCCGCCACGCGCAGGACTTCCGCGTGGCTGGCGCCTTCGGTCTGCATGCCGACGGGGTGCAGCGTGTCCGCCGTCAGCGTGCCGGTCTTGTCGAAGGCAATGCCCTTGAGCCGCGCCAGCCTTTCCAGCACGTCGCCGCCGCGCACGAGAATGCCGCGTTGTGCCGCCAGTCCGATCGCCAACGCATGCGTGAGCGGGGCTGCCAGGCCCAGCGAGCACGGGCACGCCACCACCAGCACGGCCAGTCCGGCCAGCATCGCGGCATCCGCCGCCTGCGCCGGAGCGACTGCCCGGCTGCCCCAGAACCATGCACTGGCCGCCGCCAGTGCCAGCACGCCCGGGATGAACACGGCAATGATGCGGTCGACAGTGTCGCCCGCCAGCGATTTGCGCGCCAGCGCTTCACGCACCTGCCGGCCGATCTGCTGCCACCGGGTCTGCGAGCCGGCCACCGTGGCACGGACCAGCAGCGGGCGGCTGCCGTTGATGCTGCCGGCGTGCACCAGCGCGCCCGGCGGCTTGAACTGCGGCTCGCTCTGCCCGGTCAGGACGGCTTCGTCGCACTCCGAGCGGCCATCCACGACGATGCCGTCGACTGGCACGCGTTCGCCGGGAAGTATCCGCACCAGTTCGCCCGGCCGGATGTCGACGACGGCGCGCCAGTCTTCGGTGCCGCCATCGACCACGCGCGCCTCGGCGCGTTCAGCCGCCAGCATCGGCGCGAGGCGGCGCGCGGTGCGTACGCGCACCCGAGCTTCCAGCAGGCGGCCCAGCGTAAACAGCAGCAGCACCATGGCGGCGGTGTCGAAATAGACCAGGCTGGAGCCGCGCAGCACCTGCCAGCCCGAATAGCAGTAGGCGGCGAGCACGCCGATGCAGACCAGGGTGTCGGTCGACAGCCGTCCCTGCCGCATGGCCTGCCACGCGCCTTCGGCAAATGGCCGCCCGAGCAGCAGCACCAGTGGCGTTGCCAGCGCCCACAGCAGCCAGTGAACCGGGCCGCGCAGCCAGGCTTCATCCCCCGTGAAGGCATCGGCGTAGAGCAGCCAGCTGAACAACATGACGTTCATCGCGAGAAACCCGCCGACGCCGAGCCGGATCAGCGCGGCCGCAGCCTGCGGTTCCTCGTGCTCGCCATGGTGCACCTGATAGGCCAGGCAGCAGCCATAGCAGCAGAACCAGTGCGTTGCGCCGTCCAGCTCGCGCTGCTGGCCCAGACGTCCGACCGGCAACTGGCAGTGACTGCAGGCGTGCGTGGTTTCGATGGGCATAGGAGGCCTGGCTAATGCAGGTGGGCGCTCATCGGCACCACGCCGCGCGCGAGCGTGATCAGTCCGAGCAGCACGATGAACGCGCCGGCGGCGCGCACGCCCTGCATGCGCCAGCCCAGGTGCGCCGCCGGCGCAGGCAGGAAGCTGGCCACGACGGGCTGCACCGGGATGCTCGCAGGCCGACGCCGCGCGCGCCACCAGAGCCCGAGGCCGCCCATCGCCAGCATGGTGGGCAAGGTGCCGAGCCCGAACGCGACCATGATCTGCAGGCCGCCCAGCGCAGTGCCGCTGGCTGCCGCCTGCGCAGCGAAGGCATAGACCAGAGGGCAGGGGAGGAAGCCGTTCAGCACGCCAAATGCCAGTGGCGCGCCAGGTCCGGGCTGGCGCAGCAAGGTGTGCAGCGATTGCGCCAGCCACTGCGCGCCCGCGCCGCCCAGCGCATGGCCGCCACGGCCGAGGAGCCCGGCCAGGTTCAGCCCGATCATCAGCATCAGCACCCCGGACAGGATGGCCAGTCCGCGCTGCACCATGCTGGCCGCGCTGCCTTCACCCGCATGACCGACCAGCAGCATGCCGAGATAGCCGGCCAGCGTGCCGAGGAAGGCATAGCTGCCGATCCGGCCGAGGTTATAGCTCAGGTGCCGCAGCAAGGAGGCAAGGCGTCCGCCGGGCGCGGGGCCCAGGCCACAGGCAAAGCCACCGCACATGCCGACGCAGTGCATGCTGCCGGCGGCGCCTGCCAGGAACACCAGCCACAGATCGCTCATCGCCTCTCCTGCTACTTGCGTACCGCCAGATAGACCACCCAGGCAAAGAAGCCAACCGTGATGATGACGAAGATCCAGAAGGCGATCGCTTCGGCGAGGGTCATGACGGGCTCCGCTTACAACAGGCGCAGTCCAAGCACGTTCAGCGCGAGTTCGCCGAACAGGAAGGCCAGGTTCAGCATGGCCAGCGCAAGCAGCAGTCTCGGTATCATGGTGGGCTCCGGTCAGTGTTGCGGACTGTCGGGTCAGCGCGTCAGGTCCAGCCCTGGCCCGAGCCCGCCCCAGTAGGCGTAGCCGTAGTACAGCGCCCAGACGAACAACACCAGGTAGACGACCAGCAGCCACGCGTTGATGCGGCCATGCCGCGCCTGGATATGGCCGCCGCCGTAGCCTTCGGTCTGGTGGTGATGCGGCTCTTCCTGCCCGGCGGGCGGGCTATCGCGTTCATCATTCATGGCCGGATGCCTCCGCTTCGTCATCCTTGACTTCGGCCCGGTAGGCCTTGTACTTGATGGCCTCGACGTCCTCGAACAGGCCCGACAGCACGGCCCAGATAAACACGCAGACCGCGCCGAGGCTCATGAAGAAGGCCACCACGAATTGCAGGAAGGTGAGTTCAGCCATGCTCGCTCCTAACGCTCGTCAGCAAATGCGAAGCCGTGCCGCCTGGCCCACGCCTCGCCGGCATAGGTGCTTGGCTGGCCGGGCTGCCCCGGCTGGTCGGCCCCCGGGGGACGATAGGCCTGGCGCGATTCGTCGGCGCGCAGGTCGGGGTCGTTCAGCGCGGCTTTCTGCTCGGGCGGAATCGGCAGCGGCTGGCCGGTCAGCGGATCGGTGTAGGCCGACAGGGACAGGACGAAGTAGGCCAGCGCCCAGCGGTCGTCCTCGGACACCGTGTCGCTGAACGACGGCATCGGCGTGCCGGACAGCCCCGTGCTCATGGTGCGGAAGATGTCCTTCACCGATGCCCCGGACTTGAACTGCCCGGTGGTCAGGTTGGCCGGCGGGATCGGGAAGCCGAAATCGTCCTTCAGTCCGGGCGCCTTTTCGCCGTCGCCCTTGCCGCTGCGCCCGTGGCATTCCCAGCATTTGGCGCGGTCCCAGGCCTGCTTGCCGCGCTGGATCAGTTCGGCCGAGGGCTTGGGCGGAACGCCGATGAAGATCGGTGCGAGCGGTGGTTCTTCGAGGAAATAGTAGTAAGGCTTGTCCGGTTTGCTGCGGTCGGCCGCCAGTACGTACTTGATGTACTGGATCACCGCCAGCCGGTCTTTCTCCGGCAGTTCGTGCCAGCTCGGCATCGCCGTGCCGCGCACGCCGCGCGTGATGGTGCGCAGCAGGTCGCCGTCATCCGGCATGGAGCCCGATGGCGTGAGCCGGAACTTGAATACGCCCAGTGTGAAGTTGCGCGGGCGGTCCTTCTGCATGAACGCGGCGGCCGGCCCGTTGCCGTCGCCCTTGACGCCATGGCAGCCAAGGCAGCGGCGCTCATACACGTTCTTGCCGTGCGCGATCCACTCCTCGGAACGCGGGATGCTCGTCTGCGAGGCCTCCATCTGCTGCGGTTCGAAGCGGTCGCGCCACTTGCCGCGGTTGGTGCCGAGCTTCTGCAGGTAGGCCACCAGCGCGCGCAGGTCTTCCGTGTCGGCGATCAGGATCACGGTCTCGCCTGTGAATTCCTTGTTGGGGGTCAGGATCACGGGGTACTTTCCGCGCTCCGGGACGTAGAGCAGGCCGGCCTGGTTGGGCGTCAGCGTGATGGTCTGGCTGCTGCCGAAATCGAACAACTTCCGCGTCTCGGGCGTGTTCTCGATGGTGCGGCGGCCCTGCTGGTCGGTCACCAGCCTTGCGGTGTGCGGCTCGGAAAACAGCGCGGAAAAGCGAGGCATGATCGAGTCGGGCGACAACATGCGCGGATCCCAGAAATGTGCCAGGTGCCAGGCATCGCTGAACTTCAGGCCGACGCGTGAGAGATCCGGGCCGATGCGCCGCGTCGAGAACAGGTGCGGCAGGTCGAACGCGTATTCGCCGGCCTGGGCGACCGGGCCCCAGCGCCGGGTCTCGCCGGTGACCGGGCGCACGAACTGCGAGTGGCAGTACCAGCAGCCCTCGCGTGTATAGACTGCGCGGCCGCGCAGCTGCAGCGGCGTGTAGTCGGTGGCGCGCGCTTCCATCCACTTGAGTTCGCCCAGGTCGGTGCGCACCACCTGGGTGACCTTGTCGGTGCGCGACTGCGGCTCCAGCATCGGCAGCACGCCCTGCACGAAGGCGGCCAGCGAGATGCAGCCGAATCCCGCGATCAGCGCATAGAAACGCAGGCCGTAGCGGCCATCGGGGCGGCGCGGGGTCATGTGGACGCTCCGCGTACGGCACCCGTGGCGCTCGATGCCGTGGCGGGCTCGGCCGACAGCACGGTGCGCATCAGATTGTAGACCAGCAGCGACATGCCGGTGTCCATCGAGATGCCGGCCGTGGTGCGCACCAGCCAGTAGGGCCGGATGGCCACTAGCGAATCCACCCATTCCACGCCCGCCATCAGCATGTAGCCCTGCTGCAGGCCGGCCATGGTCAGGTCCAGTCCCATCAGGCTGATGCCAAAGGTGATCAGCCAGAACGACCAGTTGCCGAGCCGTGGCGACCACAGCGGCCGCGCCACCAGCCTGGGTATCACATAGACCGTGCCGCCGATGGCCCACACGACGAAGGTGCCGAATACCGTCAGGTGCGAGTGCGAGATGACGAAGTCGCTAAAATGCGTTGGCTGCTGGATCGCGCGCAGGGCCTCGGTCGAGCCCTGGAAGCACCCCGCCAGGTACATCAGCGAGCCCATGATCAGGAATTTGGCGGTCAGGTTCTGGGTGAAGGTGTGCCAGCGGCCCATCATGGTGCCGAAGAAATTCTGCAATACCGTCCAGACCGGCACGATCAGCAGCATCGAGGTGATGATCGCCAGCGTCTCGGCCCAGTCGGCGATGGGGCTGTACAGATAATGGTGGATGCCGACGAAGGGATAGAACAGCGCCAGCGACCAGAACCCTACCAGCGACAGCTTGTGGCTGTAGACCGGGTTCTGCACGCTCGCCGGCAGGAAGTAGTAGATCAGCACGTAGCCGGCAGGCGTGATCCACAGCCCCACGATGTAGTGAATGAACAGGCCGTGGAAGGCGGCGCTGTTGATGCCGGTGATGGTGTAGGGCAGGATAAAGCTGCCCAGCACCAGGTTCATCACGGTCCAGACAAAGGCGCCGATCAGGTACCACACCGCCACGTAGAGCTGCGGCTCGCGCCGGTGCGCGATCGTCATCAGGAACTGCACGGTGGTGACCGTCACCACGAAGAAGATGATGGCGTCAATTGCAATCGGGAATTCGCCGGCTTCCAGGCCCTGGTTGTAGCCGAGCATCAGCGATGCCATGCCGGCAACCAGGCCCAGGTTCCACACCCATACCAGCCAGTGTCCCCACCGGCCTTTCCAGACCGGCACGCCGCACAGGCGCGGCAGCAGGTAGTAGCACAGGCCGATGAACAGCGTCGAGAAGGCGCCGAAGATCACGCCGTTGACATGCATCGGCCGCAAGCGGCCGAAGGTCAGGTATTGCGAGGTCCCCAGGTAGTCGGGGTAGTTGAACAGGCTGGAGATGGTCACGCCGATGCTGGGCGTGAACATCAGCCAGAACAATCCCCAGTAGAGCCACTTGAGAATAAGCCCGCGGTCGATCAGCGAATCCAGGTCGGGAAATGCTTCGGATGGGTCCGATGTCGCGCGGGCGGCAGTCATATGATCTTCTCTCCCTTGGTTTTCACAGCCGGCCAATCGCTCAGTGCCTGCCAGGATCGAGCTTGCTGTTGCGGTTCGAGTAGTAGATGTAGGCCTCGAGCGCTTTCATCGCCGGCCCGTTGGGGTCGATCTTCTCGCCTTCATTGGGCTTCTCGATGCACCAGTTGATCATGTCGCGCAGCGTGGCGAACTCGTTCATCTGCTCCTGGAACTTGGGAAACTCGTGCGGGTGGGTGTCGGACGCATACGGGTGGCACATGGCGCAGGCCACGCCGGTGTTCGAGAGCTTGACATTCAGCTGCTTCTGCGCGCCGGGATCGCCGTGGAACAGCTGGTCGCCGACCTTCACCTGTTCCATGAACACCTCTTCAAACGCTTTCAGCTGGTCCGCCGTGTGGGGTTCCTTGTGTGCCATCGGCTGGTCGCTGTCGTAGCCGAGCAGCAGCAACACGGCTACCCCCGCCGTCAGGGCCCGGGCATGCCATTTGTCTTTCTTCATCATTCGCTCCTCACGCATTGCTGCGCCGGATCAGGGGTGCTGGCCGGTCTAGATCCGGTCGGCGATGCGCGGGCTGAGGACCTGGTTGCGGTTGTCCTCAGTGCCGGAATCCGCCGGCTGATCGGCGAAGACCGTCTTGCGCCACATCTTGTATTCGTTCTCCACCCGTCCCTGCGGGGTCATGGTCAGCGTGCTCCAGCCCACGCCGTCGAAGTGATCGCCCGGATCGGCGCGAATCATCGGCTTGGTCAGCAGCGGCACGCCTTCCGGCGCGTAGGGCCATGGCCACGACGTGGCCAGCATGCCGATCGAGCGCACCTTGCCGATCTCGTTGTAGAGCACCTGGTGCGTATGGCCGTGGACGTTGGTGACGTTGGCGTAGGGCTTGAGGATTTCATGCGCTTCGCGCCAGTCGCGGATCCAGAAATTCCACGGCGGGTAGTACTCGTACAGCGGCGTATGCGTGAACAGGATGACCGGGTTGCTCTTGGGCCAGTTCGACAGCGTGCTGTTGAGCCAGCGCAATTGCTTTTCGCCGATCGCCGACCAGGCACCACCCAGCGTGCCGTCGAGCGTGGCCATATGTCCCATGCGCTCTTTCGGCGTCATCTTGCGTGCCGTCCAGAAGTCCGGTGCGGCGGCGACCGTGTTCAGGCCGATCACGCGCACGCCTTTGTGGTCGAAGGTCCAGGGCGTGTTGCCGAAGGTCTTGTTCCAGGTCGAGCCCATGTCGAGGTACCAGTCATGCTCGCCCGGGATGAAGACCTTGCGGACCTTCACTTCCTTCAGCAGTTCGGCGCCGAGTTGAAGCTCGACGGGGTCGCCCAGTTGCGCCAGGTCGCCGCCGAAAATCATGAAGTCGGCAGGCGGATTCATCGCCTGCACTTCCTTGAAGGCGCGAACCGTCTTTTCCACGAAGCGGGAGTTGAGCTCCCTGGGATAGAGGTGCGTGTCGGAGACCCAGGCAAAGCGGAAGTTCTGGCCAGTCTGCCCGTAGGCCACGTCGAGGGTATTGAGGAGCGGGAAGAACCCGCATGCGGCGGCGCCCGCAACGCCTTTGAGCAGCGCCTGGTGCAGGAAAGTGCGGCGCGTCCATACTGCTGCGCCTTCCGGGCGATCGCCCGGACCGGTCAGGGTCCGGTGCAACTCGCGTCGTTCGAGTTCGAATGAGTTCATCTGGCGGTCCTCCGCCCCCGGGGGGATGATGAAAATGCAGCGGCAAAACTGAACGTTCTATTTCTTTTTAAGTTCGATCGAGAGTTTCGCGGTCTGGCCGCCGGTTACCGTGACTGGCGTCTCGGTGTCGCCGGTGTAGTGCTGCGTGGCGACCAGGGTGTAATTGCCGGGTGGAATGTCGTCGATGCGGAAGCTGCCGTCTTCGCCGGTGAGCGCGTAGTACGGGCTGTCGGCGACATAGATGTGGGCCAGCATCCAGCCGTGCGCGTCGCACTCGACCCGGACCAGCCCGGGCCGCGGCAGTTCGCGCGTGATCCTGACCCCTTTCTCCGGCAGCGCAAGATTGAATGCCGTGCGCTGTCCGTAGAAGCCGTGGGTATTGTGCAGCACCGGATCAGAACTGGTGACTTCAAGCTTGCCGGGCCGGATCACCTGCACGGCAGGCTTGAAAATGCAGTGCTCCTGGTCGAGCACCGGTACCTTGTCGGGTGCACCCCAGGCTTTGCCCTTGGGCACTTCCTTCAGGTACACGACGGCATCCTGGACCCCCTTGCCGGCACCCACGCGGACCTGTGGTTCGTCGCGCGGGCTGCCGCAGACTTCGCGGTCCTTGGTGGGGATGATCTTGCGGATTGGGACGGTGCCCTGGAAGGTGACCTTGCCTTCGATCGTGCCGCCGCCGCTGACCGGGGCGACTTCGTAGGCAAAGGTGGGAACGCTGAGCAGGCCGAGCACTGCCAGTTGCATGCAGCAAGCTTTGCGAAGAAAGAAACACATGATGTTTCCCGCCCCGAGCGCGCCGTGCGGAGCGCTCTCTCTTGTAGTCCCCCCGGACATTGAAGGCGCAGCAGGGCACTATTAGTTGTCGCTGAAGCATAGTACGCAGGCTGCGCAATGCAAAGCGCAACGGACATTTTGTGCGGGAGCACGTGATGCCGCGGACGCAGCCGGCTGATGATGCGTACTACCGTGCATGCGTTGAGCATCCGGCGCGAACTGGCGGCGAGGTTCGATGCCGGGCAAGGATTCTTGCTAGAGTCCGTCCATATCGCGCCATCGGTGCGCGCACGATGCATCGGCGGCGCCATGCCATTACAGGGAGAAATCATGCGAATTCTGATCGTCGGCGCAGGGGCGGTGGGCGGTTATTTCGGCGGGCGGCTTGCCGCAGCCGGGCGCGACGTGACCTTTCTGGTCAGGCCGCATCGGGCGCAGGCGCTGCAGAGCAAGGGACTGGTCATCAGGAGTCCCCGCGGCGACCTCACCCTGAAGGAGGTCAGGACTGTCCTTACCAATGCGATTGCGCAACCCTTCGACCTGGTCCTGCTGAGCTGCAAGGCCTACAGCCTGGACGATGCCATTGCATCGCTGGCGCCCGCCGTCGGCCCGTCGACAGCGATCGTCCCGCTACTGAACGGCATGCGCCACATCGATGTGCTGAGGCAACGGTTTGGTAACGACAAGGTGATGGGCGGCCTGTGCATGATCGCTGCCACGCTGAATCCCGAAGGCGAGATCGTCCATCTCAACGACACGCACGGCCTGACCTTTGGTGAGCTGGAGGGCGGCTTGTCGCCGCGTATGCAGGCGATTGCGGTGGCGCTTGGCAATGCCGGCTTCGATGCGTCGACCAGCATCCAGATCATGCCGCGCATGTGGGAGAAGTGGATCTTCCTGGCCACGCTGGCAGCCAGCACCTGCCTGATGCGCGCGGCCATCGGCGACATCCTTGGCACGCCGGACGGCAGGCGCGTCATTGAGGGCATGTTGGCCGACTGCCGTGCCGTGGCGCAGTACAACGGCTTCCCGACGTCGCCGGATTTCGACGCGCGCGCCGGCCAGATGCTGCTGACGCCGTCGCCGCTGACCGCCTCGATGCTGCGCGACGTCGAAAACCGCTCCCGCACCGAAGCCGACCACATCCTCGGCGACCTGATCGCGCGCGGGGCGCCGCGGCAGGGCGGCCCGCTGTCTCTGCTGCAGGTCGCGTACAGCCACCTGAAAGCCTATGAGGCCCGGCAGGCGCGCGGCGGCTGACCGCGGAACGTCCGCTCAGTGCAGCATCACCCGCGACACCACCGCCACCAGCGGCTTGCGCACCGCCCGCTCCACGCCGCGGTGCAGGTGTAGCGGACGCAGCAGCATCTTCACGGTCATCTCGATCGGCAGGTTCTTGCGGATCACGGCGCTGACGCGGGAGTTCAGCGCCTTCACTTCCCGGTCGGCCACGTCTTCGACGCCGCGTTCCATGCGCAGCACGTTGCGCAGTGCGATGGCGGCATCCTCGTTCTTGATCTCCAGCAGCCGGCGCGCCAGGGCGCCGAACACACGCAGCTTGCCCAGCCGCTCGGCTTCCACGAAGCGGTTGAAAAACTGATAAAAGTGCTTGTAGTGCCGAACTTCGTCGTTGGAGATGCGCCGCGTCAGGTCGCGCAGCACCGGCTCGTCGCTGGCCTGCTCCAGCGCGCGGTAGTAGGCGGCGGTACCGGTTTCCACCACGCAGCGGGCCGCCATCTCCAGCGCCTCGGTCGGCTCGAACTGGTCGATCGAGCAGGTCTTGCTGTACTCGGCGAAGAAGCGTGCGTAGCCGCGCTCCCAGTCGAATTCCGGCCAGACATGCTCGACATAGCGGCGCAGGGCCAGCCCGTGCTGAAGTTCCTCGGCTTCCCAGTGCTCGGAAAGCCAGCTGGCGGCGTCGGGAACGCGGGCGTAGTAAATGGCGAGATTGCCGGCATACGTGTCGGAGCCACTTTCGATAAACGAGGCCGACACCAGCAGATAGAACAGGTCGCGGTCGCCGCGCACACGTTCCACTTCGATTGCGTGGTAGTTGATGTCATTGACAGACCACGGCCGGGCGGCCGTCGACGGTTCACTCATGCTTGGTCCTCCTGGATTGCCCGGGGGTTGCCGGGTGGGGCAGGGCTTTCGGGGGCACTTTCATGGGTGCGCGGTTCGCGGGGGCGTATCCGGAATCACGCGAACAGTTCAGAGACTGGTAGTAACCCTAATAAGTTTCCTAACGGCCGCGCCCGCGCTGCGGCTGACACGGGCACGTGCGGCTGCCAAAGTGCTTGCGGAAACGCTTGTAAGGGACGGAAAAGCAAAGGAAATCCACCGGGGCATATGACGCCGGAGCGACCGCCAAACGGGCCGGCGAAGGCATTTGCGATGGTATGATTAGCCCCAATTCTCGGGCCCGAGGGGTAATTTGAGGTGCTGGCGTCACGCCGCGCCGGCACCCGCGCAGCCCGGCTTTCTGAACAGTGCAATAGCCCCGATACCAGGCCGATACCGGTTGCGATACCTATACCGTTACCGAGTGCGGCCGATACCACACGAGAAACCGTGCGACTATCCTCGATCAAGCTGGCGGGCTTCAAGTCATTTGTCGATCCCACCAATTTCCAGGTGCCGGGCCAACTGGTCGGCATCGTCGGTCCCAACGGCTGCGGCAAATCCAACATCATCGATGCGGTGCGCTGGGTGCTGGGCGAGTCACGCGCCTCGGAACTGCGCGGCGAGTCCATGCAGGACGTCATCTTCAATGGCTCGACCGCGCGCAAGCAGGCCGGCCGGGCCAGCGTGGAACTGGTCTTCGACAACGCCGAGGGCCGCGCCGCCGGCCAGTGGAGCCAGTACGCCGAAGTGGCGGTCAAGCGCGTGCTGACCCGCGACGGCACCTCGTCCTACTACATCAACAACCAGCCGGTGCGCCGGCGCGACATCCAGGACATCTTCCTGGGCACGGGCCTGGGCCCACGCGCCTACGCCATCATCGGGCAGGGCATGATCTCGCGCATCATCGAGGCCAAGCCCGATGACATGCGCATCTTCCTGGAAGAAGCCGCGGGCGTGTCCAAGTACAAGGAACGCCGCCGCGAAACCGAGAACCGGCTGTCCGACACGCGCGAGAACCTGACCCGCGTGGAGGACATCCTGCGCGAACTCGGCTCCAACCTTGAAAAGCTGGAAGGCCAGGCCGAAGTCGCGCAGCGCTTCAAGACGCTGCAGGCCGACGGCGAAGAGAAGCAGCACCTGCTGTGGCTGCTGCGCAAGCGCGAGGCACAGGCCGAGCAGGAACGCCACCAGCGCGCCATCGAGCAGGCCCAGATCGACCTGGAAGCGCAGACCGCACAACTGCGCCACGTCGAGGCCGAACTCGAAACCATGCGCGCCGCGCATTACGCGGCCTCCGACGGCATGCACGCGGCGCAGGGTGCGCTGTACGAGGCCAATGCCGAGGTCAGCAAGCTCGAGGCCGAGATCCGCTACGTGGTGGAATCGCGCAACCGCGTGCAGGCCCAGATCGCCGCGCTGACCGCGCAGCGCGAGCAGTGGCAGGGCAAGGCTGAGCAGGCCACCGACGAACTGGCGCAGGCCGAGGAAAACCTGGCCGTGGCCGAGGGCCGCACGGTCGAGGCCCAGGAGGCCGTGGCCCACAAGAACGACGAGCTGCCGACGCTGGAAGCACAGTGGCGCGATGCGCAGCAACTCCTCAACGAGCAGCGCGCCGGCATCATGCAGGCCGAGCAGGCGCTCAAGCTGGAGGCCGCGCAGCAGCGCAGCGCCGACCAGATGCTGCAGCAGCTCGAGCAGCGCCGCGAACGCCTGTCGGCCGAAGAAAAAGGCCTGGACCGCCCGGACGAAACCCGCCTGGAGCAGGCCCGCGCCGAACTGGCCGAGCAGGAAGCGCTGGTTGAGGAAGCGCAGGCAGTGCTGGCCGACGCCGAAGAAAGCGTGCCGCGCCTGGACGAAGAGCGCCGCGCCGGGCAGGCGCGCGTGCACAGCGAAGCCGCCGCGATCGCCTCGCTGGAGGCCCGCCTGCAGGCGCTGCGTCAGCTGCAGGAAAACGTGCAGACCGACGGCAAGGTGCAGCCGTGGCTGGCCAAGCACGGCCTGGCCGAGCTGCCGCGCCTGTGGAAGAAGGTCCATATCGAGCCAGGCTGGGAAAACGCGCTCGAATCGGTGCTGCGCGAGAAGCTGAACGCGCTGGAAGTGTCGAACCTGGACTGGGTCAAGGCCTTCCTGTCCGACGCGCCGCCGGCCAAGCTGGCGTTCTACTCGCCGCCGCCCGCGGCCCGTCCGCTGGAAACGCCGGCAGGCCTGCGCCCGCTGATGTCGCTGGTGCAGATCACCGAGCCGGGCATCCGTGCGGTGATGCAGGACTGGCTGGCCGATATCTACGTCGCCACCGACATGGCGCAGGCACTGGCCGCGCGCAACACGCTGCCCGACGGCGCGTCGTTCGTCGTGGCCGATGGCCACCTGGTCGGCCGCAACGCCATCCAGATCTACGCCGCCGACTCCGAGCAGTCCGGCATGCTGGCGCGCGAGCAGGAGATCGAGAACCTGCAGAAGCAGGCGCGCGCGCAGGTGCTGCTGTCGGACGAGGCCAAGACCCAGGCCGTTCGCGCCGAGGCCGCCTACACCCAGGCCAGCCAGTCGCTGAGCGAGGCGCGCACGCGCGCCGAGCAGGCCACGCGCCGCGTGCATGCGCTGCAGATGGACGTGCTCAAGCTGTCGCAGGCGATGGAGCGCTACTCCGCCCGCAGCGGCCAGATCCGCGAGGAGCTGGACGAAATCCACGCGCAGATCGAAGAACAGCGCGCCATCCGCGCCGAATCCGAAGCCAGCTTCGAGCAGCATGACGCCGCGCTGGCCGAGATGCAGGCCACGCATGAAGACCAGCAGATGGCCTTCGAGGCGCTGGACAGCAAGCTGTCCGGCGCGCGCCATCAGCTGCGCGACCTCGAGCGCGCCGCGCAGGAAGCGCTCTTTGCCGAGCGCAACCTGTCGAGCCGCATCGACGAGCTGCGCCGCAACATCCAGGTCGCGGCAGACCAGGCCGAACGCATCGCCGAGTCGCTGGAAAACGCTCGCGCCGAGCTGGAGACCATCAACGAGCAGACCGCGCACACCGGGCTGCAGGAAGCGCTGGAGCGGCGCGCCGAGAAGGAAGAAAAGCTCACCATCGCGCGCACCGAACTGGACGCGCTGTCGGCACAGCTGCGCCAGCACGACGAACAGCGCCTGGCCGCCGAGCGCAGCCTGCAGCCCCTGCGCGACCGCATCACTGAACTGCAGCTCAAGGAACAGGCCGCGCGCCTGAACCAGGAGCAGTTCAGCGAGCAACTGACCACGGCCGAGGTGGACGAGGCCGCGCTGGCCGACAAGCTGACCGGCGACCTGAAGCCGTCGTACCTGCAGGGCGAGGTCACGCGCATCAATAACGCCATCAACGCGCTCGGCCCGGTCAACATGGCCGCGCTCGACGAGCTGGCGGCGGCGCGCGAGCGCAAGACCTTCCTCGATGCGCAGTCGGCCGACCTGAACGACGCCATCAGTACGCTGGACGACGCGATCGCCAAGATCGACCAGGAAACCCGTGCGCTGCTGCAGGGCACCTTCGACCAGGTCAACCATCATTTCGGCGAGCTGTTCCCGTCGCTGTTCGGTGGCGGCCAGGCGCGCCTGATCATGACCGGCGAAGAAATCCTCGACGCCGGCGTGCAGGTGATGGCGCAGCCCCCGGGCAAGAAGAACTCGACCATCCACCTGCTGTCGGGCGGCGAGAAGGCGCTGACCGCGATCGCGCTGGTGTTTGCCATGTTCCAGCTCAACCCGGCGCCGTTCTGCCTGCTGGACGAGGTGGATGCGCCGCTGGACGACGCCAACACCGAGCGCTACGCCAATATGGTGGCGCGCATGTCGGACAAGACTCAATTCGTTTTCATCTCACATAACAAGATCGCCATGGAAATGGCTCATCAACTCATTGGCGTGACCATGCAGGAGCAGGGCGTTTCGCGTATCGTGGCCGTGGATATGGACGCGGCGGTTTCGATGGCGGAGGCAGCATGAACCTGAACATGGACCTGCAGACCGCGCTGATCGTCGCGGGCCTGGTTTTCCTGGCGCTGCTGTTCGGCTACAACCAGTGGCAGATCCGCAAGGCACGCCGCCCGCGCGAACTGAGCCCGGAAGACGACCTGCCGCCGATGCGCGAGCCGGTGGTCGGCCATGGCACCACGCCGGAGACCGCGGCGCGCCTGCATGAAGCCAGCGCTGAACAGGCCGAGCGGCGCGAGCCGACGCTGACCTCGTCGGCCCGGGCAAGCGATGCCAACAACGCGGCCACGGCCGCCGTCGCGGCTGCGGCGGCTGCCGGCACGGCCGATGCCGACGAGGCTGTTGCCGAGGAAGTGGCAGTCGCCGCCAGCATGCCGCAGCGCGATGCCGCCGCGGACGAAGCGGAACTCGAGGTGAAGCAGGAAGCGAAGCAGGGAGTGAAGCAGGAAGGGGCCCCGGCCCCGGTGCCTGCACCGGCTCCCGCGCCCGCACCGGTGGCCGCCGTGCCCGACGGCCAGCCCACGCCGGCCTTGATCGATCCGCTGATCGACTGCATCGTGCCGCTGCACCTGGAGCGCAAGGCTTCGGGCGACCGCATCCTGCCGCTGACCGGCCGGCTGCGCCGCGCCGGCACCAAGCAGGTCCATATCGAGGGCCTGCGCGCCGAAGCCAATGCGTGGGAGCCGGTAACCGCCGGCCACCAGTACGAAGACCTGCAGGTCGGCGCGCAGCTTGCCAACCGCGGCGGCCCGCTCAATGCGCTGGAGTTCTCGGAATTCATCACCGCGGTCGAATCGCTGGCCGAGTCGCTCGACGCCTCCGCCGACCTTCCCGACATGACCGAGACCGTGGCCAACGCGCGCGAGCTCGACGCCTTTGCCGCCGGCTGCGACGTGCAGCTCGGCGTCAACGTGATCTCCGACGGCGCGCCGTGGTCGGCCGCCTATGTGCAGAACGTGGCCACGCAGGACGGACTGGTGCTGTCGCGCGACGGCACGCGCTTTATCCGCTACCAGGCCAATGCCGAAGGCGTGCAGCGCCCGCTGTTTACGCTGCAGTTCGGCGATACCAACTTCCTGCGCGACGACCTGACCGTCAAGGCTGGCCGCCAGATTACGCTGCTGCTCGACGTGCCGCTGGCCGACCAGGGCGCCAAGCCGTTCAAAACGGTATGCGAGTACGGCTACACGCTGGCCCAGCGCATGGGCGCCCAGTTGGTGGATGACAACATGCGGCCGCTGACGGAGACCTCGTTCGTTGCCATCTTCAACCAGCTTGAAACGCTGTACAACAAGCTGGAAGCGCGCGGCATGTCGGCCGGATCGCCGGTGGCGCTGCGCCTGTTCAGCGTCTAGCCGGAGCCTGCCATGACCGCAAAACACCGCGGCGCGCAGGCGGAAGCCTCCGCGCCCGCCGGCGGCTTGTCGCCCGCAGCCGCTGCCAAACGCGTGGCCTGGCTGCGCGATGAGATCGATCGCCACAGCCACCAGTACTATGTGCTGGACGCGCCGACCATTCCCGATGCGGAATACGATGCGCTGTTCAGCGAGCTGCAGGCGCTGGAGCTTGAGCATCCCGAACTGCAGACGCCCGATTCGCCGACGCAGCGCGTTGGTGGTGAGCCGCTGGCCGCCTTCAACGCGGTGCGCCACCGCGTGCCGATGCTGTCGCTGAACAACGGCTTCGACGACGCGGATGTGCTGAATTTCGACCGCCGCTGCGCGCAAGGCCTGGGCCGCACCGCGCCCGCGGCCGGCGAGCAGGACCTGTTCAGCGCCGCCGACGCAGTCGAGTACCACTGCGAACTGAAGTTCGATGGCCTGGCCATGTCGCTGCGCTATGAAGACGGCCGCCTGGTGCAGGCCGCCACGCGCGGCGACGGCGAGACTGGCGAGGACGTCACCGTCAACGTGCGCACCATCAAGGCGATCCCGCTGAAGCTGCGCGGCCAGGCGCCCGCGGTGCTGGAAGTGCGCGGCGAGGTCTTCATGTACCGCCGCGACTTCGACAAGCTCAACGAACGCCAGGCCGAAGCCGGCGAGAAGACCTTCGTCAACCCGCGCAATGCCGCCGCCGGCAGCCTGCGCCAGCTCGATCCGCGCATTACCGCGAAGCGGCCGCTGTCGTTCTTCGCCTACGGGCTGGGCGAGCTGCACGGCGTCGACCGTCCCCCTACGCATGGCGCCATGCTCGACGGCTTTGCCGCGCTGGGCCTGCCGGTGTGCAAGGAGCGCGCGGTGGTGAAGGGCGCGCAGGGGCTGCTGGAGTTCTACCGCGATATCGGCAAGCGCCGCGACGACCTGCCGTACGACATCGACGGCGTGGTCTACAAGGTCAATGCGCTGGCCGAGCAGGACCGCCTGGGCTTTGTCTCGCGCGCACCGCGCTTTGCGCTGGCGCACAAGTTCCCGGCGCAGGAGATGACCACCATCGTCGAGGATATCGAGGTGCAGGTCGGGCGTACCGGTGCGATCACGCCGGTGGCGCGGCTCAAGCCGGTATTTGTCGGTGGCGTCACGGTGACCAACGCCACGCTGCACAACGAGGACGAGATCCGCCGCAAGGACGTGCATATCGGCGACACCGTGATCGTGCGCCGCGCCGGCGACGTGATCCCGGAAGTGGTCGCCGTGGTGACCGAGCGCCGGCCCGACGATGCGCGCGCCTTCGTGATGCCGACCGCGTGCCCGGTGTGCGGCTCGCATATCGAAAAGCTGGAAGACGAGGCCATTGCCCGCTGCACCGGCGGGCTGATCTGCGCGGCGCAGCGCAAGCAGTCGCTGCTGCATTTCGCGCAGCGGCGCGCGATGGATATTGAAGGCCTCGGCGACAAGCTGGTCGAGCAGCTGGTCGACCAGGGCATCGTGCGCACGCCCGCCGACCTGTACAAGCTGGGCGTGGCCAAGCTGGCGGCGCTGGAGCGCATGGCCGACAAGTCCGCGGCCAACCTGGTGACGGCGATCGACAAGTCGCGCGAGACCACCATGAACCGCTTCATCTTCGCACTCGGCATCCGCCATGTGGGCGAGGCCACGGCCAAGGATCTCGCGAAGCATTTCGGCAAGCTCGACGCGCTGATGGCCGCCGATGAGGCGGCACTGCTGGAAGTGAACGACGTGGGCCCGGTGGTGGCGCAGTCGATCGCGCACTTCCTGGCCGAACCGCACAACGTCGAGGTCATCGAACAGCTGCGCGCCGCAGGCGTACACTGGCCGGAAAGCGAGCCGGTGGCGAAAGCCCCCGCGCCGCTGTCGGGCAAGACCTTCGTGCTGACCGGCACGCTGCCCAATCTGTCGCGCGAGGACGCCAAGGAAATGCTGGAGGCCGCGGGCGCCAAGGTGGCGGGTTCGGTTTCAAAGAAGACCGACTACGTGGTCGCCGGCGCCGAGGCCGGCAGCAAGTTGGACAAGGCCGAGGCGCTGGGCGTGCCGGTGCTGGACGAGGCCGGCATGCTGGCCTTGCTGGCGCAGGCGGGTGCCGCGCCCGCACAGGATTAACCGGGGAAAACAGCCATGATCCGCGAGATTCTCAAGATGGGCGATCCGCGCCTGCTGCAGGTGGCACGGCCGGTGGAGCGCTTCAATACGCCTGAGCTGCGCACGCTGATCGACGACATGTTCGACACCATGGACCACGCCAACGGCGCGGGCCTGGCGGCACCGCAGATCGGCGTGGGGCTGCAGGTCGTGATCTTCGGCTTCGACCGCAATCCGCGCTATCCGGATGCGCCGACGGTGCCCAAGACGGTGCTGATCAATCCGGTGCTGGAGATGCAGTCGGAGGAGATGGAAGACGGGTGGGAAGGGTGCCTGTCGGTGCCGGGGCTGCGGGGCGTGGTGCCGCGGCACTTGCGGCTGAAGTACAGTGGTTATGACCTGATGGGCAACCACCTGGAGCGCGTGGCGGAAGGCTTCCATGCGCGGGTGGTGCAGCATGAGTGCGACCACCTGCAGGGGATTCTTTATCCGATGCGGATCAAGGATTTCACGAAGTTTGGGTTTACCGAAATCTTGTTCCCGGAGCTGCCGCCGAATAGCGACGATTGACCACCAGCGTTTCTCAAACCGGCAGAAAGCAAAAAAGGGCGGCCACAATGGCCGCCCTTTTCATCAGGACTTCTTCAGGCTCAGAACTTCTCAAACTGCCCCAGGAACCTCCACTTGCCCGGCGGCAGATCCCCCAGCACCACGCGCCCCATCCGCACGCGCTTCAGGCCAACCACTTCCAGCCCGACCTGTTCGCACATCCGCCGGATCTGGCGCTTGCGGCCCTCGCGCAGCACAAAGCGCAACTGTTCCTCGTTCTGCCAGCTCACCTTCGCCGGCTTCAGCGGCACGCCATCCAGCGAAAGGCCATGGCGCAGCAGCTCGAGATCGTCCGCAGGGAATTCCCCACTGATATTGCGCTCGACCACACCCTGCGGCGAATGCCACACCACCCGCACCAGGTATTCCTTCTCGACGGTCGAATCCTCGCCGATCAGCGCGCGCGCCACGCGGCCGTCCTGCGTCAGCACCAGCAGCCCGGTCGAATCGATATCGAGACGGCCAGCCGGCGCCAGGCTCTTGCGCTGCCACGGGGCAAAGCGCTTGCGCGTGGGATCGCCTTCCCACTGGTTCTCGGCGGTAAACAACACCGCGGCCGGCTCGTAGCCATCCTCGGCCTGGCCGGAGACATAGCCCACCGGCTTGTTCAGCAGCACCGTGACGCGCTCGCCCTGTTCGGAGCGGGCTTCCTGCATGATCTCGATCTCGGCGTCCGGGCGGATGCGCGAGCCCAGCTCGGTCACCGGCTTGCCATCGACAAGCACCCAGCCACGCGGGATCCATTCATCGGCTTCGCGGCGCGAGCACAGGCCGAGTTCCGACATGCGCTTGGACAGGCGCACCAGGCCGTCGTCATGGCCGGCATCGTCGCGGCTGGCCGCGGGCTTTTCCGCGCGCTGGGCCGGGGCCTGCGGGCGAGGCGTGCCGGCCGTGCGGATGCGGTCCGCGGCATCGCTGAAGCGCCGTGCCGGGGCCGTGCCTTCGCGGCGGCGCTCGCCGGTGGGGGCGGGGCGGCGCGGACGGTTGTCGTCGTCGCCGTAGTGGCGCGGGCGCGCATCGTCGCCTTCGAAGCGGCGCGGACGTGCCTCGCCCTTGTCGTCGCCATAGCGGCGCGGGCGGTTGTCTTCATCGCCAACGCGACGCGGGCGCGAATCGGCACCTTCAAAGCGGCGCGGGGCACGCGCGTCGCCACCTTCAAAACGGCGCGGACGATTGTCGTCGTCGCCAGGGCGGCGCGGACGAGCATCACCACCTTCGAAGCGGCGCGGAGGACGTGCCTCGCCCCGGTCGTCGCCATAGCGGCGCGGGCGGTTGTCGTCATCGCCGACACGACGCGGGCGCGAATCGGCACTTTCAAAACGGCGCGGACGATTGTCATCGTCGCCAGGACGGCGCGGACGAGCATCACCACCTTCGAAGCGGCGCGGAGGGCGTGCCTCGCCCCGGTCGTCGCCAGCGCGGCGCGGACGGTTTTCGTCGTCACCAAAGCGGCGCGGCGGGCGCGATTCGCCGCCCTCGAAGCGGCGCGGGCGCGCTTCGCCACGATCGTCGCCGTAGCGGCGCGGACGGTTCTCGTCGTCACCAAAGCGGCGCGGCGGGCGCGATTCGCCGCCCTCGAAGCGGCGCGGGCGGGCTTCGCCACGATCGTCGCCAGCGCGTCGCGGACGGTTCTCGTCGTCGCCAAAGCGGCGCGGCGGACGCGATGCGTCACCTTCGAAGCGGCGCGGGCGCGCTTCGCCACGATCGTCGCCATAGCGGCGCCCACGGTTCTCGTCATCGCCAGGGCGGCGCGGCCGCGCCTGGCGTTCGCCGTCAGCAGGGCGCGGCGCGCGCGGCTTGCGCGGCTCGCCGGCACCGGCCTGCGCCTCGCCCTGTGCCGGGCGCCCGCCGGCCTTGCCGCCGGTACGCTGCTGGGCGCGCTTGATGCCCTCGGCCACGGACTGTACGCGCTTGCGGTTCAGGTCGGACACGCGCACGGGGCGGGTGCCGCTCTTGCGCGCGGCCGTGCCGGTGTCGCCTGCGGCCTTGATGCCTAGCGTCTTGCGCTTCGGCGAATTGCTGTCGGTCATATCGTTGATGCTGCCCGCCCGCCTCAGATGGCGAGGGCGGCGAGCAAGTCCTGTTCAAGCTGAATCTGCAATCGGTTGTCGGCAGCAAGACGGCTGCCGTCGACCAGGAACACGTCTTCGACGCGTTCGCCCAGGGTGTTGATGCGTGCCGTATGCACGGACACGCGATGCCGTGCCAGTACGCGGGCGATGGCGTACAGCAGGCCGGTGCGGTCGTTGGCGGACAGCGACAGCAGGTAATACTGGCCGCGCTCGTCCGGGCGCAGGTCCACGCGCGGCTTGATCGGGAAGCTGCGCGACTGGCGCGACAGCCGTCCCTGCGTGGGTTCGGGCAGCGGTCCCGGCTGGCGCAGCCGTTCGCACACTTCGTGCTCGACCAGCGCGATGATGTCGCGGTAGTTGCCTCCGTCGCCGGCCATGCCGGGATCGGTGACCTGGAAGGTGTCGAGCGCGTAGCCGTGGCGCGTGGTGTGGATCTTGGCGTCCTGGATCGAGAACGCCTTGCGCTCGAAATAGCCGCAGATGCGCGCGAACAGGTCGGGCTGGTCCTTGACGTACACCGCCACCTGCAGGCCTTCGCCGGCCGGGGAGATGCGCGCCTTCACCACCGGCGCGGGGCTGTCGACCTTGTCGTACAGATGGCGCGTCAGCCAGGCGATATCGCGCGAATCATGGCGCAGGAAGAAGGCCACGTCGAGTTGCGCCCACAGCTTCTTGCCGAGCTCCGGGTCGAACGCCTTCAGGCGCAGCTCCGAGATGGTCTCTTCCTTGCGCTGCGACCACAGCGAATGCGAGTCGACCTTGGCGCCGCCCAGTACGCGCAGCGTGATGCGGTACAGGTCTTCCAGCAGCTTGCCCTTCCACGCATTCCACACCTTGGGGCTGGTGCCGCGGATATCCGCCACGGTCAGCAGGTAGAGCGCGGTCAGGTAGCGTTCGCTGCCGACCACGCGCGCAAAAGCGTGCACCACGTCCGGATCGGTCAGGTCCTGCTTCTGTGCCACGTGGCTCATGGTCAGGTGATGCTCGACCAGCCAGCAGACCAGGTCGGCGTCTTCGCGGGCGATGCCGTGCTGTTTGCAGAAGCGCCGTGCATCGAGCGTGCCGAGCTTGGAGTGGTCGCCACCGCGGCCCTTGGCGATGTCGTGGAACAGCGCCGCCACCGACAGCACCCACGGCTTGTCGAAGCTCGCCATCAGCTGGCTGCAGAACGGGAACTCGTGGGTGTGCTCGACGATGGCGAAGCGGCGCATGTTGCGCACCACCATCAGGATGTGCTGGTCCACGGTGTAGACGTGGAACAGGTCGTGCTGCATCTGGCCGACGATGCGCCGGAAGTTGATCAGGTAGCGGCCCAGCACGCTGGTCTGGTTCATCAGCCGCAGCGCATGGGTGATGCCTTGCGGCTCCTGCACGATGGCCAGGAAAAGGCGGCGGTTCTCCGGATCCCTGCGCCAGCTCGCGGTCATTACGGTGCGGGCGTTGTACAGCCCGCGCAGCGTGCGGGGCGACAGGCCCTTCACGCCGGGCGTGCGCTCGTACAGCAGGAAGGTTTCCAGGATCGCGTGCGGGTCGCGCTCGTAGACGTCGTCGCTGGTGATCTCCAGCATGCCCTGGCGCTCGACAAAGCGTTCGTTGAGCACGCGCGTGACCTGCGACTCGCTCGGGAACAGCATCGCCTCGATATTGAGCAGCAGTACGCTGTTGAGCTGCGTGACCGCCTTGGCCGCCCAGTAAAAGCGGCGCATCAGCTGTTCGCTGGCGCGCTTGTTGGCGTTCTGGCGGTAGCCGAAGGATTCCGCCAGCGCGGTCTGCAGGTCGAACACCAGCACGTCCTGGCGCCGGCCCGCCACCAGGTGCAGGCGCGCGCGGATGGTCTTGAGCAGGCGCTCGTTGCGCGCGAGTTCCTGCGCTTCACGGCGCGTCAGCAGGTCCCTTTCGAACAGCTCCTTCCAGCTGTCGCCCAGGCCCGCGGCCTTGGTCATCCACAGGATCACCTGCAGGTCGCGCAGGCCGCCGGGGCTTTCCTTGCAGTTGGGCTCGAGCGAGTAGGGCGTGTCCTGGTACTTGGCGTGGCGCTGGCGCATTTCCAGCAGCTTGGCCTGGAAGAACGCGGCGGGATCCAGGTCGGCCTGGTAGCGCGTGCGCAGCGACTCGAACAGCTTGCGGTTGCCTGTCACCAGCCGCGCCTCCAGCAGCGAGGTCTGGATGGTGACGTCCTGGCGCGATTCGCGGATGCAGTCGTCCACCGTGCGCACCGAAGAGCCGATTTCCAGCCCGAGGTCCCAGCACAGGCCGATGAAACGCTCCAGCCGGCAGGCGGTGTCCTGGTCGGGCTCGCCCGGCAGCAACAGCAGCACGTCGACGTCCGAATACGGGAACAGCTCGCCGCGGCCGTAGCCGCCCACCGCCACCAGCGCTGTGCCGGCGGGCATCTCCAGCCCGCGCCACGCCTCCACCAGCGCGGCGTCGACGGCGCGGCGCAGCCGCGTGATCAGCGCGCCGACGTTGGCGGTGATGTTGAAGTCGGCAAACAGTGCCTGCTTGTCGACTTTGAGCTGGTCGCGTACGCGCGTGGCCAGCAGCAGTTCCGGCGTGGTGTCCATGGGGATGGCGGAATGGTTCGTGGGCACGGCTGGAAAAAGAAGGGCGCCGTCAGGCGCCCTGGCTCGATGCGACCTCAGGCCGCGACGGATTCGGTGATGAAGGCAGGCGGCGCCGGCGTGCCGGCGGATACCGTCAGCACCTCGTAGCCAGTTTCCGTCACCAGCACGGTGTGCTCCCACTGCGCCGACAGGCTGCGGTCGCGGGTCTTGACCGTCCACTGGTCCGGCATGGTGCGGATATCGCGCTTGCCGGCGTTGATCATCGGCTCGACCGTGAAGATCATGCCTGCCTTGATCTCGGTGCCGGTGCCCGGGCGGCCGTAGTGCAGGATCTGCGGGTCTTCATGGAAGTTCTTGCCGATGCCATGGCCGCAGTACTCGCGCACCACGCTGTAGCCGGCGGCTTCGGCGTGGACCTGGATGGCGTGGCCGATATCGCCCAGGCGTGCGCCATTGCGCACCTGGGCGATGCCCTTCCACATGCACTCGTAGGTCACCTGCGCCAGGCGCTTGGCCAGAATCGAGCCCTCGCCGACGATGAACATGCGGCTGGTGTCGCCGTAATAGCCTTCCTTGGTGATGACGGTGATGTCCAGGTTGATGGCGTCGCCGCTCTTGAGCACGCGCTCGCCCGGGATGCCGTGGCAGATCACATCGTTGACCGAGGTACAGATCGCGCCGGGGAAGGGCGGGTAGCCCGGGGGCGCGTAGTTCAGCGGCGCCGGCACGGTGCCTTGCACGTCACGCATATAGGCGTGGCACAGGCGGTCCAGTTCGCCGGTGGTGACGCCCGGCTGGACGAAGGGCGTGATGTAGTCGAGGACTTCGGAGGCAAGGCGGCAAGCCACGCGCATCTGGGCGATGTCTTCGGCGGTGTTCAGGTGAATGCTCATGCTGCGTCGCCAAAAAAGTGATGGCGAGGCCACTGGCCGCGCCGGAATCGGGAGATCAATGTAGGATTATCGCACCATCGGGGCCAGATCGCAGCTTGTGCGCTGGCGGGTTTCCGGCGGGTTTTGCGTAGGGCCCCCCCAAGCGGTGGGTTCGAGGCGGCTTGAGCGTGGTGCGCTTTTGTTGCTACAATAGTGGGCTGATCTGATTGCGGCGCAGCATTGCATCCGCCAGGTCGGTATTTTGCAGCAACCTGCTGCGCTGTTTTGAAATCGCTGGCCCGCCTATCCGGGGTGTTCCTCTTCAGGAATGTCGGGGCGAGCTTCAGACCTAACCCTTTGGAGAATCACATGTCCGTTACCATGCGCGAAATGCTGGAAGCCGGTTGCCACTTCGGCCACCAGACCCGCTTCTGGAATCCGAAGATGGCCCCCTTCATCTTCGGCCATCGCAACAAGATCCACATCATCAACCTCGAAAAGACGCTGCCGATGTTCCAGGACGCAATGAAGTACGTGCGTCAACTGGCAGCCAATCGCGGCACCATTCTTTTCGTGGGCACCAAGCGCCAGTCGCGCGAAATCCTGGCTGAAGAAGCCGGCCGCGCCGGCATGCCCTACGTCGACGCCCGCTGGCTCGGCGGCATGCTGACCAACTTCAAGACGGTCAAGACCTCGATCAAGCGCCTGAAGGACATGGAAGCCGCCAAGGAAGCCGGCGCGCTGGACACCATGAGCAAGAAGGAAGCGCTGATGTTCGAGCGCGAGATGCTCAAGCTGGAAAAGTCGATCGGCGGCATCAAGGACATGGGCGGCGTGCCTGACGCGATCTTCGTGGTCGACGTCGGCTACCACAAGATTGCCGTGACCGAAGCCAACAAGCTGGGCGTGCCCGTGATCGGCGTGGTCGATACCAACCACTCGCCGGAAGGCATCGACTACGTGATTCCGGGCAACGACGACTCGAGCAAGGCCGTGGCCCTGTACGTGCGCGGCGTGGCTGACGCGATCCTGGAAGGCCGTGCCAACGCGGTGCAGGAAGTGGTCGAGGCCGCCCGCGGCGACGACGAGTTCGTCGAAGTGCAGGAAGGCTGATTGCCCGCCGCCCTGTTGCCGGAAAGGAACCGCTAGCGCGCATCGTCATCAGACAGACAAGCAAGGCTTGCCGCCCGTAACGACGGGCTGCGCGCGGGCCGAAAAGCCGGGGTACTCCGGCAGCAGGGCAAGAAGAAGGGGGCACATCTGGCGCCCCCTTTTTTTAAATTTGAATTGTTGTCATCCGCCGCAGGCAGTATCTGCCGCGGGTGTGCTGTAGACCCACCGACCGGGTGCCGCAGGCGACTGCCGGCAGCCGGCGCGAACCATTCAAGGAGTGACAAATGGCGGCAATTACCGCAAGCATGGTTGCAGAACTGCGCGCGAAGACCGACGCGCCGATGATGGAATGCAAGAAGGCCCTGACCGAGGCCGACGGCGACCTGAACAAGGCCGAAGAGCTGCTGCGCGTCAAGCTGGGCAACAAGGCCAGCAAGGCCGCCTCGCGCGTGACCGCCGAAGGCGTGGTCGCCTCGTTCATCGACGGCACCACCGGCGTGCTGGTCGAGCTGAACTGCGAGACCGATTTCGTCTCCAAGAACGACGACTTCCTGGCGTTCTCGGCCAAGGTTGCCGAACTGGTCGCCAAGCAGAACCCGGCCGACGTGGCTGCCCTGTCGGCACTGGAAATCGACGGCGTGAGCGTTGAAGCCACCCGCACGGCCCTGATCGGCAAGATCGGCGAAAACCTGACGATCCGCCGCTTTGTCCGTTACGCCAACGGCGGCAAGCTGGTTTCGTACCTGCACGGCACCCGTATCGGCGTGATGGTCGAGTTCGACGGCGACGAAGCCGCCGCCAAGGACGTGGCCATGCACGTGGCCGCCATGAAGCCGGTGTCGCTGTCGGCTGACCAGGTCCCCGCCGACCTGATCGCCAAGGAGCGCAGCATCGCCGAGCAGAAGGCTGCCGAGTCGGGCAAGCCGGCCGAAATCGTCGCCAAGATGGTCGAGGGTTCGGTGCAGAAGTACCTGAAGGAAGTGTCGCTGTTCAACCAGCCGTTCGTGAAGAACGACAAGCAGACCGTCGAGCAGATGCTCAAGGCTGCCAACACGACCGTGAAGGGCTTCACCCTCTATGTCGTGGGCGAAGGCATCGAGAAGAAGCAGGACGACTTCGCTGCCGAAGTGGCCGCCCAGGTGGCCGCTGCCCAGAAGGGCTGATGTCCGGGGCGCCGTGGACTGCCCTGTTCGGGCGGTCCATGCGCCTATAATGCCGCAGGGGCGCCGCAAGGTGCCCCTCTGCATAAGTAGTGTGCAGTGCAGGGTCGCCCGCGGGCTGCGCTGCGGTGCAGCAGTCAGTTTTCGTGGTTGCCTTCCTGGTTTGCCTCGGGACGGGCCACCCCGAAAACCGGCTTTCTTCCGCTGGCGGCGCGCCGATCCGCGCCGCCGGTGCCAAACACATACGTCTCAAGAACGTCTCAACCGAGCGACTTGCTCCTGTCCGAGGTGAACATGCCAGCCTACAAGCGCGTCCTTCTGAAACTGTCCGGTGAAGCCCTGATGGGCGACGATGCCTTCGGCATCAACCGGTCCACCATCGAAGCGATGGTGAACGACATTGCCGAGATCGTTAAGCTCGGCGTGCAGGTCGCGGTGGTGATCGGCGGCGGCAACATTTTCCGCGGCGTCGCAGGCGGTGCCGCCGGCATGGATCGCGCCACGGCCGACTACATGGGCATGCTGGCCACCATGATGAACGCGCTGGCGCTGCAGGACGCGATGCGCCACGCCAATATCGAAGGCCGCGTGCAGTCCGCGCTGCGCATGGACCAGGTGGTCGAGCCCTATATCCGCCCGCGCGCGATCCGCCAGCTCGAAGAGGGCAAGGTGGTGATCTTCGCCGCCGGCACCGGCAACCCGTTCTTCACCACCGACACTGCCGCCGCGCTGCGCGGCTCGGAAATCGGTGCCGAGGTCGTGCTCAAGGCGACCAAGGTAGACGGCGTCTACACCGCCGACCCCAAGAAGGACCCGAGCGCCACGCGCTACACCACCATCAGCTTCGACGAGGCCATCTCGCGCAATCTGCAAGTGATGGACGCCACCGCCTTCGCGCTGTGCCGCGACCAGAAGCTGCCGATCAGGGTGTTCTCGATCGTCAAGCCGGGCGCGCTCAAGCGCATCATCCTGGGCGAGGACGAAGGTACGCTGGTGCACGTCTGAACCCCGCCAGGTCGCGCCACAATGGTGGTAGCGGCCGGGTAAAGAGTAGAATGAATCATTTTCCGATCCCGGCCGCGGGATCATGGTTGTTTGATTTCCGGAGGTAAAAATGAGCGTCGCCGACACAAAGAAGAGCGCCGAGCAGAAAATGCAGAAGTCGATCGAAGCCTTCAAGGCCGATCTGGCCAAGATCCGCACCGGCCGTGCCCATACCGGCCTGCTTGACCACGTTCAGGTTGACTACTACGGCTCGATGGTGCCGATCAGCCAGGTCGCGAGCGTCGGCCTGGCCGACGCTCGCACTATCACGGTGCAGCCCTGGGAAAAGAAGATGGTGGGCGCGGTCGAGAAGGCCATCCGCGACTGCGACCTGGGCCTGAACCCGGCTACCATGGGCGATGTGATCCGCGTGCCGATGCCCGCACTGACCGAAGAGCGCCGCAAGGAGCTGACCAAGGTCGTCAAGAGCGAGGCCGAAGGCGCCAAGGTGGCCGTGCGCAACCTGCGCCGCGATGCCAACGAGCAGTTCAAGAAGCTGGTCAAGGACAAGACCATCTCCGAGGACGACGAGCGCCGCGGCCAGGAAGAAGTGCAGAAGCTGACCGACAAGTACGTGGCCGAGATCGACAAGATGGTCGCCGAGAAAGAGAAGGAGATCATGACGGTCTGACGCCCGTCCCGGCACTTGCCGGGGCAGTCAGAGACCGTCTGCCATCATGCACCACATCAGTTCAACGCTCGACGTACCCGATACCTCTTATGTGCCCCGCCACGTTGCCATCATCATGGACGGCAACGGTCGCTGGGCGACCCAGCGGCACCTGCCGCGCGTTGCCGGGCACACCCGGGGGCTTGACGCGGTGCGCGCGGTGGTTGAAGCCAGTGCCGCCCGGGGCGTGCAGTACCTGACGCTGTTCGCGTTCAGCTCCGAGAACTGGCGCCGCCCCGCGGACGAAGTCTCGTTCCTGATGCGGCTGTTCATGACGGCGCTGCGGCGCGAAGTGGTCAAGATGCACGCCAACAACATCCGCTTGCGGGTGGTGGGCGACCTGGGCCGCTTCAGCCCCCGCATCCAGCAGCTGATCAAGGACGCCGAGGCGCGCACCGCCGGCAATACCGGCCTGACCGTGACCATCGCCGCCAACTATGGCGGGCGCTGGGACCTGCTGCAGGCCATGCGCAAGATGCTGGCGCGCTCGCCCATGCTCGATCCGGAAGCAATCGAGGAATCCATGCTGGCGCCGCACCTGGCCATGGCCTATGCGCCGGAGCCGGACCTGTTTATCCGCACCGGCGGCGAACAGCGCATCAGCAACTTCCTGTTGTGGCAACTCGCGTATTCCGAGCTGTATTTCACTGACGTGTACTGGCCGGATTTCGACGCCGCGGAACTGGACAAGGCCTTTGCCTCGTACCGCCAGCGCGAACGCCGTTTTGGCCGCACCAGCGCGCAGCTGGTCGCCCCGGGACTATCGGGCACGGCCTGAGCCAACTCCAACCTTTCACCGGGACTGCAGCGCATGCTCCTCACCCGCGTCATCACCGCACTGTGCCTGTTGCTGCTGATCCTCCCGATCCTGTTCCTGGCGCCGCCCGCAGGGCTAGCGGGGCTGGTGGGCCTGATCGTGCTGCTGGCCGGCTGGGAATTCGGCCGCCTGATCGGGCTGCGCGGGCCGTGGCCGTATGTCTATGCGCTGGCCTGCCTGATCACGGCCATCACCTGGCATGACCTGCCGTTGCGCCACGCCACCACCTGGCTGCTGGAAGCCGCCGTGGTTTGCTGGGGCGTGGCCGTGGTGCTGCTGGCGCGTGGCGTGCGCACCGCAACCCCGGCCTTCACCGCGCTGGGCGCTGTGCTCGGGCTGGTGATGCTGCCCGGGTTCGCCCATGCCACCATGATCCTGCGCGGCGCCGGCATCGGCGTGCTGCTGACCGCGGCCGTGCTGGTGTGGGCGGCGGATATCGGCGCGTATTTCACCGGCAAGGCCATCGGCCGGCGCAAGCTCGCGCCGGGCATCAGCCCGGGCAAGTCCTGGGAGGGCGCCATCGGCGGCTGGCTGCTGGCGCTGGTGATCGGGCTGGCGCTGGCGGCCACGTATGCCTTTGCGCCGACCTGGTTCTCGCTGATGGGCGAGCGTGGCGGCCTCGGCTACGTGGCGGTGCTGACCACGCTGCTGGTTGCCGCCAGCGTGGTCGGCGACCTGTTCGAGTCGCTGCTCAAGCGCCAGGTCGGCAAGAAGGACAGCAGCCGGCTGCTGCCGGGCCATGGCGGTGTGCTGGACCGGATCGATGCCTTGCTGCCGGTGTTTCCGCTGGCGGCACTGATGCTGATTTTTCTTTGAAGCCTTCTCTGAAGCGGTCTGATATGCAGCGCATTACCATCCTGGGCGCCACCGGTTCCATCGGCGAAAGCACGCTGGACGTGATCAGGCGCCACCCCGACCGCTACACGGTGCATGCGCTGACCGCCCACCGTCAGGTGCGCAAGCTGGCCGACCAGTGCATCGCCTTCCGCCCGGCCCGCGCCGTGGTCGGGACCGCCGAGGCGGCTACCGAACTGCAGGCGCTGCTGCGCGAGGCCGGCGTCGGCACCGAAGTCAGCTACGGTGAGGCCGAGCTGGAATCGGTGGCGGCCGACGCGCAGACCGATGCCGTGATGGCCGCGATCGTCGGCGCCGCCGGCCTGCGCCCGGCGCTTGCCGCCGCGCGTGCCGCCAAGCGCGTGCTGCTGGCCAACAAGGAAGCGCTGGTGATGTCCGGCCGCATCTTCATGGATGCGGTGCGCGAGCACGGCGCCACGCTGCTGCCGATCGACAGCGAGCACAACGCCATCTTCCAGTGCCTGCCGGCCGACGACCCGCGCTATGGCCGCGGCGTGGCCAGGGTGCTGCTGACCGCGTCGGGCGGGCCGTTCCGCACGCGCGACCCGGCTACCTTGCACGATATCTCGCCCGACCAGGCCTGCGCCCACCCCAACTGGGTCATGGGCCGCAAGATCTCGGTCGACTCCGCCACCATGATGAACAAGGGCCTCGAAGTCATCGAGGCGCACTGGCTGTTCGGCGCGCCCGCCGAGCGCATCGAGGTGCTGATCCACCCGCAGAGCATCGTGCATTCGATGGTGGCCTATACCGACGGCTCGGTGCTGGCGCAGCTCGGTAACCCGGACATGCGCACGCCGATCGCCTACGGCCTGGCCTATCCCGAGCGCATTGACGCGGGCGTGTCGCCGCTGGATCTGACCCTGACGGGAGGGCTTAATTTCGAAAAGCCGGACCTGCTGCGCTTCCCGTGCCTCGGCCTGGCCTTCGACGCGCTGCGTGCCGGCGGGGTGGCGCCGGCGGTGCTCAATGCCGCCAATGAAGTGGCAGTCGAGGCATTCCTTGGCGGCAAAGTGCGCTTCACGGACATTGCGGGCATCGTCAGGAAGGTGCTGGAAGCTGCACCTCAAGGCGCTGCGGATACGCTCGAAGCGGTGCTCGACGCCGACCGGCTCGCCCGCGAAGCGGCGCGCTCGGCCGTGGCGCCGCTGGCTGCCAATCGCTGATCTGGCGGGCCGGCCTGCCGCATCTGCGACAATAGCGGGTGCGGCGGCCCGGGTCCCCTCGGACCCGGCGCGCCCGCCTAGCCCTCGTTACTGACGTCCCGACGCCATGCAAACCGTACTCGCTTTCATCGTCGCCCTGTGCGTGCTGATCTATGTGCACGAAATGGGGCACTACCTCGCCGCCCGCGCCTGCGGCGTGAAGGTGCTGCGCTTTTCCATCGGCTTCGGGCGGCCGCTGCTACGCTGGATCTCGAAAAGCCGCGACCGCACCGAATGGACCGTGGCAGCGATCCCGCTGGGCGGCTACGTCAGGATGCTGGACGAGCGCGAGGTCGATCCTGCGCGCGACTCACCCATCGATCCGATCGACCTGCCGCGTGCCTTCAACCGCCAGCCGGTGGGCAAGCGCTTCATCATCGTGGCGGCCGGGCCGCTGGCCAATTTCCTGCTGGCGATCGTGCTGTACTTTGCGCTGTTCGCCGGCGGCATGCGCGAGCCCGCGCCCATCGTGGCCGCGCCCGCGGCCGGTACCATGGCGGCGCAGGCCGGCGTGCGCGAGGGCGACCGGGTGCTGTCGCTGACCGCCAACGGCCATACCGAACCGGTGCGTTCCTGGAATGACCTGCGCATGGCCGTGTTTGCCGAGGGCTTCGGCGATGCGCGCGCCGTGCTGCGCGTGCGCAGCCCCGACGGCGCCGAGCGCGACGTCACGCTGGCGCGCCTGCCCAATACCGGCGGCAATCCCGAGCAGGACCCGCTGGCCACGCTGGGCCTGAACCTGAAGGGCGGGCCAGTGACGGTCACCGAGGTGCTGCCCGATTCCGCCGCCGAGCGCGCCGGCCTGAAAAAGGGCGACCGCGTGGTGGCTTGGCAGGGCACCCCGCTGACGCAGGCCAGCGCGCTGATCAAGGCGGTGCGCAGCCAGCCGGGCCAGACCGTGACGCTGGGCATCGAGCGCGACGGCAAGCGCCTGGACGTGCCGGTGACGCTCGACAGCGCCCCGGCGCGCGACGGCGAGAAGACGGCCAGTGGCACCGCGCCCGGGCCCTCGGGCAAGCTCGGCGCGGCGCTCAGCCAGGCGGTGGAAATGGAAACCGTGCGCTACCGGCCGGACCAGGCGCTGGCGCGCGCGGTGGGTCAGGTCTGGGACACCAGCGCGCTGTCGTTGAAGCTGCTCGGCAAGATGCTGGTGGGGCAGGCATCGCTGCAGAACCTGAGCGGTCCGCTGACCGTGGCGGATTACGCGGGACGCGCCGCAAACCTCGGCCTGCAGGCGTTTATCAGCTTCCTGGCGCTGGTCAGCGTGAGCCTCGGGGTACTGAATTTGTTACCTATTCCGGTTCTGGATGGGGGGCATTTGCTGTATTATTGCGTGGAATTTTTGACTGGCCGGCCCGTCCCAGACCACTGGCAGGCAATGCTGCAGAAGGTTGGCATCGCCTGCATCTTGCTCCTGACTTCGCTCGCTTTGTTCAATGACGTCAGCCGAATGTTTCTGGCGAACGGCTAGAAACGTGTCGGTAAGGGGGGGCGGTCGTGTCGTCGACACCGTCGCCGGGGACGCCATTGCCACGCGCAGTCCAACGAGGCATCGGAGCGCAATCCTGGATGGAATCAAAGAGGGGGTCAACATTGATCAGACATAAGCGCATTTCGCTGGGCTTGCTGGCGAGTGCCATTATTGCAGCCTGGAGCCCGGCGGGCTGGGCTGCCGATCCGTTCGTCGTCAGGGACATCCGCGTTGAGGGCCTGCAACGCGTCGAACCGGGTACCGTGTTTGGCTACCTTCCGGTGCGCGTCGGTGAAACCTTCACCGACGACAAGGGCGCCGATGCCATCCGTGCCCTCTACAATACCGGCTTCTTCAAGGACGTGCAGATCCGCGCCGAAGACGGCGTGCTGGTGGTGCAGGTCGAGGAGCGCCCGGCCATCTCGCAGCTCGAGTTCGTCGGCATCAAGGAATTCGACAAGGACACGCTGCGCCGTTCGTTGCGCGCGGTCGGCGTGGCCGAAGCCCGTTACTACGACAAGGCACTGATCGACAAGGCCGAGCAAGAGCTCAAGCGCCAGTACGTCGCGCGCGGCTACTATGCCGCCGACGTGCAGACCACGATCACGCCGGTGGACCGCAACCGCGTCTCGGTGGTGTTCAACGTCGAAGAGGGTCCGGTCGCCAAGATCCGCCAGATCAATATCGTCGGCAACAAGGCCTTCAAGGAAGGCACGCTGCGCGACGAGATGCAGCTGTCCACGCCGAACTGGCTGTCGTGGTACACCAAGAACGACCTGTACTCGAAGCAGAAGCTGACCGCCGACCTGGAAGCGCTGCGCTCGTTCTACCTGAACCGCGGCTACCTGGAGTTCGCGATCGAATCGACCCAGGTGTCGATCACGCCGGACAAGAAGGACATCTACCTGACGCTGAACATCAAGGAAGGCGAGCAGTACAAGGTGTCCGACATCCGCCTGGCGGGCGAACTGCTCGGCAAGCAGGAAGAAATGGAAAAGCTGCTGCAGCTGAAGAAGGGCGACATCTTCTCGTCCGAAAAGCTGACCGCCAGCACCAAGGCCATCACCGACCTGCTCGGCACCTATGGCTACGCCTTCACCACCATCAATCCGCAGCCGAACATCGACCAGCAGAAGCGTGAAGTCGCGCTGACGCTGATGGTCGATCCGGGACGGCGCGTCTACGTGCGCCGCGTCAACGTGGTGGGCAACAGCAAGACCCGCGACGAAGTGGTGCGCCGCGAGATGCGCCAGATGGAAAGCTCGTGGTTCGACAGCGAGAAGCTGCAGCAGTCGCAGGCGCGTATCAACCGGACCGGCTACTTCACCGACACCAACATCACCACCGAGGACGTGCCGGGCGCGCCCGACCAGGTCGATGTGAACGTCAACGTGACGGAAAAACCGACCGGCCAGATCAGCCTGGGCGTGGGCTTCTCGTCCACTGACAAGCTGGTGCTGCAGGCCGGCCTGCGCCAGGACAACGTGTTCGGCTCCGGTACCAGCCTGGGCCTGGACGTGAACACCGCCAAGTCGTTCCGTACCATCGCGCTGACGCAGTACGACCCGTACTTCACGGTGGACGGCATCAGCCGCTCGACCGATATCTACTACCGTACCTCGCGCCCGCTGTACTACACCGGCGACCAGGACTACAAGATCGTGTCCGCCGGCGGCGGCTTCAAGTTCGGCGTGCCATTCTCGGAAGTCGATACGGTGTTCTTCGGCATCGGCTACGAACGGACCCAGGTCTATACCTCGGTCAATACGCCGAGCCAGTACACCGCCTGGCTCGGCAAGATCGGCAAGAGCTCCGGCGACGGGATCAACAACTTCCCGTTCACCATCGGCTGGGCACGTGACCGCCGTGACAGCGCGCTGGTCCCGACCAAGGGCCCGTACACCCAGGCCAACCTGGAAGTCGGCATTCCGGGCGGCGATACGCAGTACTACCGCGCCAGCGTGCAGCAGCAGTACTTCTACCCGATCTCGAAGGCCTTCACGCTGGCATTGAACGGTGAAGTTGCCTACGGTCACGGCTACGGCAACACGCCGTTCCCGGTGTTCAAGTACTTCTACGCCGGCGGTATCGGCTCGGTGCGCGGCTACCAGACGAGCACGCTGGGCCCGAAGGACCAGAACGGCAACCCGGTGGGTGGTGCGTCCAAGATGATCGGCAATATCGAATTCATCTTCCCGCTGCCGGGTTCGGGCGTGGACCGCACGCTGCGCCTGTTCACGTTCTTTGACTTCGGTAACGTCTACCAGGAAGGTGCGCCGCTGCGCTTCAGCGATCTCAAGTACTCGACCGGCTTCGGCATGTCGTGGCTGTCGCCGATCGGCCCGCTGAAGATCAGCATGGGCTTCCCGCTCAAGCGCGAGGATACCGACAAGGTCCAGCGCTTCCAGTTCCAGATCGGCACGGCATTCTGATTCTGATAAGGGATCTGTTTCATGAATACAAAATCCAAACTGGTCAAATCCTTGGGCGCCGCCGCGCTCGCCACGGCGGCTATCTGCGCCGCGGCGCCGGCCATGGCCCAGGAGGCGCGCATTGCCGCCGTCAATTCCGAACGCATCCTGCGCGACTCGCAGCCGGCCAAGCAGGCCCAGGTCAAGCTGGAGCAGGAGTTCTCCAAGCGCGACCGCGAACTGCAGGACATGGCCCAGAAGATCAAGGGCATGGCCGACAAGCTCGACAAGGACACGGCCGTGCTTGCCGACGCCGACCGCCAGCGCCGCCAGCGCGAAGTGGCCGACCTGGACCGCGAGTTCCAGCGCAAGCAGCGCGAGTTCCGCGAGGACCTGAACCAGCGCCGCAATGAAGAGCTGGCGCAGGTGCTGGAGCGCGCCAACCGCGTGATCCGCCAACTGGCCGAGCAGCGCAAGTACGACCTGATCGTGCAGGAAGCGGTCTATGTGAACCCGCGCATCGACATTACCGACGACGTGATGAAGGCGCTGAACGCCGGCGCCAGGTAAGCCGCGCCGGTTTTCACGTCCTTTCGTCTTTTCGTTTTTTTCAGGAAGTACCGCCATGCAGACACCCACACTGGGTCAGCTCGCCACCGAGACCGGCGCGCAGGTTGTGGGTGATCCCGACCTGGCGATCGTGGGCCTCGCTCCGCTGGACCAGGCCGGACCGGCCGAGCTCTCGTTCCTGTCCAATCCGCTCTACCTGCAGCAGGCGCTCGACTCCACGGCCGGCGCCGTGATCGTGTCGGCGTCCGACCTCGAGCGCATCCGCACCGAGGGCCGGGCCGACGGCCGCAACTGGCTGGTGGCGCGCAATCCCTACGTCTGCTTTGCCCGGGTGGCGCAGCGCTTTGACCGCGCCGCCAATACCGACACGCGCGTGGGCATCGACCCGCGCGCGACGGTGTCGCCGGATGCGGTGGTGCCGGCGTCGTGCTACATCGGCCCCAACGTGGTGATCGAGCGCGGCGCACGCCTGGGCGAGCGCGTGCGCATCCTGGCCAACGGCTATGTCGGCGCGCATGCCGAGATCGGCGACGATTCGCTGCTCTACGCCAACGTTTCGGTCTACCACCAGTGCGTGGTCGGCGCGCGCGCGATCCTGCACAGCGGCGTGGTGATCGGCGCGGACGGCTTCGGCTTTGCGCCGGATATCAGCGCGACCGGGGTCGAATACGTGAAGATCCCGCAGACCGGACGCGCGGTGCTGGGCGATGACGTGGAGGTCGGCGCCAATACCGCGATCGACCGCGGCGCCATGGCCGACACCGTGATCGAAGAAGGCTGCAAGATCGACAACCAGGTCCAGATCGCACACAACGTGCGCGTCGGGGCCCATACGGTCATTGCCGGGTGCGCCGCGGTATCGGGCAGCACGCGCATCGGCCGTTTCTGCGTGATCGGAGGCGCGGCCAATTTTGCCGGCCACCTGAGCATTGCCGACCGCACCACAGTGTCCGGCGGCACCTCGATCACCAAATCCATTACCAAGCCCGGGGGCCATTTCACCAGCGTCTTCCCGTTCCTGCCGCACGGCGAGTGGGAACGCAACGCAGCCATCGTGCGCGGCCTGAGCAAGCTGCGCGAACGGGTGGTGGCGCTGGAACGTCGCCTGCGCGGCCAGTCCGCCGGGTCCCCAACCTCACAAGACTAAGAGAAATCATCATGACCGCAGCCGACATCGACATTCGCCAGATCCTTAAGCTGCTGCCGCATCGCTATCCGTTCCTGATGGTGGACCGCGTGCTCGAGTTCGAGCCGGGCAAGCGCATCAAGACGTTGAAGAACGTCACCATCAACGAGCCTTATTTCATGGGCCATTTCCCCGAGCAACCGGTGATGCCGGGGGTGATGATCCTCGAGGCGCTGGCACAGTCCGCTGGCCTGCTGACTTTCGGCGCGGAGATGGAGCGCAAGGAAGGCTCGCTGTACTACTTCGTCGGCATCGACGGCGCCCGCTTCAAGCAGGTGGTATACCCGGGCGACCAGTTGCACATGAACGTGACGGTCGAGCGCTATATCCGCGGCATCTGGAAATTCAAGGCGTTCGCCACCGTGGACGACAAGGTGGCCTGCGAGGCGGAGCTGATGTGCACCGTGAAGCAGGCCGAGTGAGGCCGCCAGCTGCCCCCGGCAGCGCCGCAGGCCGCGCGCCGCGTCCGCTCTGACGGGCGCGGGCGGCCAAGGACGGGAACCTTTGCCCCCCGGCATGGGCCCATCCTTCACCAGACACACCACAGGACAGACGTATGACGCAAATCCATCCCACCGCACTGGTCGACCCGAAGGCAGAACTGGCTTCCGACGTGACCGTCGGGCCGTTCTCCATCGTCGGCGCCAATGTGCGGATCGGCAGCGGCACCCGGATCGGCTCGCATACGACGGTCGAGGGCTACACCACGATCGGCGAGGGCAACCAGATCGGTCCCTATGCTTCGGTCGGCGGCGTGCCGCAGGACATGAAGTACCGCAATGAGCCGACCCGGCTCGAGATCGGCGACCGCAACACCATCCGCGAATTCACCACGATCCACACCGGCACGGTGCAGGACCGCGGCCTGACCAGCATTGGCAGCGACAACTGGATCATGGCCTACGTGCATATCGCGCATGACTGCATCGTCGGCAACCACACCGTGTTTTCCAGCAACGCGCAGATCGCCGGCCACGTTGAAGTGGGCGACTGGGCGATCCTGGGCGGCATGAGCGGCGTGCACCAGTTCGTGCGCATCGGCGCCCATGCGATGCTGGGTGGCGCTTCCGCGCTGGTGCAGGACGTGCCGCCGTTCGTGATCGCCGCCAGCGACAAGAGCGGCAACAAGGCCACGCCGCACGGCGTCAACGTCGAGGGGCTGCGCCGCCGCGGCTTCGATGCGGGCCAGATCGCCGCGCTGCGCCAGGCCTACAAGCTGCTCTACAAGTCCGACCTCAGCTTCGACGAGGCACGCAACGAGATCTCCGCCTTGCTGGGCCAGGCCGATGCCGGCACCGCGACGCCGCTGCGAGCGTTTGTCGAATTCCTTGCCGCCACCCAGCGCGGCATCGTGCGCTGAGAACGGACCGGACATGGTCGACGCCGCGATTCGGGGCGACGTGCCCACGGGCAACGGGAGCGCAACAGGCAAACGCGGCACCATCGCCATGGTGGCCGGCGAGGCCTCGGGCGACCTGCTGGCATCGCTGATGATGGGCGGACTCAAGGCCCGCCTTGGCGACACGGTCGAGTATTCCGGCATCGGCGGCAAGCGCATGATGGCGCAGGGCTTTACCTCGCGCTGGCCGATGGAAACGCTGTCGGTCAACGGCTATGTCGAGGTACTGGGCTCGCTGCGCGAGATCCTGGCCACGCGCCGCGCCGTGCGCGACTGGCTGCTGGCCAATCCGCCGCTGTGCTTTATCGGGGTCGATGCCCCGGACTTCAATTTCGGCCTGGAAGTGCCGCTGCGGCGCGCCGGCATCCCGGTCGTGCATTTTGTCAGCCCGTCGATCTGGGCCTGGCGTGGCGGGCGCATCCGCACCATCGCGCGCGCGGTGGACCACATCCTGTGCCTGTTCCCGTTCGAGCCCGAGATCTACGCCAAGGCCGGCATCCCGGCCACCTACGTGGGCCATCCGCTGGCTGACGTGATCCCCATGGTGCCCGATGTCGCCGGCGCGCGCGCCGAGCTCGGCCTGCCGGCCGGGCACCGCGTGGTAGCCGTGCTGCCGGGCAGCCGCCAGTCCGAGGTGCGCAACCTCGGCGCCACCTTCTTTGCCGCCATGGCTCGCATGCAGCGCATGGACCCGAACCTGGCGTTCGTGCTGCCGGCGGCCAGCGCGCCGCTGCGCGCCATCGTCGAGGAACTGCACGCGCAGTATCCCGAACTGCGCCTGACCATCGTCGACGGCAAGTCGCACCAGGCCATGGAAGCCGCCGACGTGGTGCTGCTGGCCAGCGGCACCGCCACGCTGGAAGCGGCGCTGTACAAGAAACCGATGGTGATCTCCTACAAGGTGCCCTGGCTGACCGCGCAGATCATGAAGCGCCAGGGTTACCTGCCGTACGTGGGATTGCCTAATATCCTTTCAGGGCGCTTCGTCGTGCCGGAACTGCTGCAGGACGATGCCACGCCCGAGGCGCTGGCCCGCGAAACGCTGCTGCAACTCAACGACGAGGGCAACACCGCCTTCCTGTATGAGCATTTCACCCGCATGCACGAGACGCTCAAGTGCAATACCGCGCAACTGGCCGCCGATGTGGTGGTGGACCTGATGCACAGCCGGGGGACCGTCTGATGGCGCGCCGCGATGCTGAATCGCCGCAGATGGGGCTGGATCTTGCCCCGGCCGCTGCCGCCGTGCAGCGCCTGTGCGGCGTCGATGAAGCGGGCAGGGGACCGCTGGCCGGGCCGGTCTATGCCGCCGCCGTGGTGCTGGATCCGAAGCGTCCGATCCGCGGCCTGGCCGACTCCAAGATCCTGACCGCCGCCAAGCGCGAACAACTCTACGACAAGATCTGCGAACGCGCGCTCGGCTGGCATATCGCCTTCGCCACGGTCGAGGAGATCGACACGCTCAACATCCTGCACGCCAGCATGCTGGCAATGCAGCGCGCCGTGCAGGGGCTGGCCGCCAGCGGCATCGTGCCGGACCTGGTGCAGGTCGACGGCAACCGCTGCCCGCAGGTGCCGTTCCCGGTGGAAGCCATCGTCAAGGGCGATGCGCTGGTCAGGGCGATCTCGGCCGCGTCGATCCTCGCCAAGGTGGCGCGCGACCGCGATCTGATGTTGCTGCACGAGCGCTATCCGCAATACGGCTTCGATTCGCACGTCGGCTATGGCACGCCGCAGCACCTGGCCGCGCTGGCTGAGTTCGGCGCCACGCCGCACCACCGCCGTTCGTTTGCGCCCGTGCGCGAGGCGCTGGAGCAGCGGCCCATGTTCACCGGCATGACCGCAGTGGCCGAAGTGACTGAGGTCACCGCCTCGGTTTCGGTCACGGTCGCGCAGTGAAGCGCACCTACCTGATCCCCGCATCGTGAAGCACGTCACCTCGCGCGACAACGCGCTGTTCAAGCATTTGAAGGCCCTGGCCACTTCCACGCACCAGCGCCGCAAGGCCGGGCAGTCGCTGCTCGACGGCGTGCACCTGGCGCAGGCCTATGTGGCCGCGCGCGGCCAACCGGTCACCTGTGTGGTGTCGGAGCGCCATTACGACCATGCCGAGGTGGCGCCGCTGCTGGCGCTGGTCGACGCCGAGCGCGTGGTGGTGCTGGCCGATGCGCTGTTCACGCAGATCAGCGGCGTGGTCAACGGCATCGACCTGATGCTGGTGATCGAGACGCCGTCCGGTCACCTGCCGGCGCGGATCGAGGAAGACTGCGTGATCCTGGATGGCGTGCAGGATGCCGGCAATGTCGGCTCGATCCTGCGCAGCGCTGCCGCGGCAGGCATCCGCCATGCGTTCCTGGCCACCGGGTGTGCCTTTGCATGGTCGGTCAAAACGCTGCGCGCTGGCATGGGGGCGAATTTCCACCTCAACATCGTCGAGCACTGCACAGTGGATGCGCTTGCGCCGCGGCTGGCGGTGCCGGTGATGGCTACGTCGTCGCACGCCGATGCGGCGGTGTTCGATACTGATCTGCGCGGACCGGTGGCGTGGGTGGTCGGCAATGAAGGGGCGGGGGTCAGCGAGGCTTGGATGCAGCACGTCACGCGCAAGGTCGGCATCCCGCAACCCGGTGGGCTGGAATCGCTTAACGTGGCGGCTGCGACGGCGATCTGCCTGTTCGAGGCGGTGCGCCAACGGCGCTGAGCCAGACCTCAAGAAATAAAAAAGCGGCCTTTGCGGCCGCTTTTTTAATAATTGTCGCGATCTACCTTGATCTCTTGCAGGATCGTAGTCGCGATCTCCTCAATCGACTTATGTGTCGAAGACAACCATTTGATGCCTTCGCGCCGCATCATCGCTTCGGCTTCATTGACTTCATAGCGGCAATTTTCCAGCGCTGCATACTTGCTACCCGGGCGGCGCTCATTGCGGATTTCGGTCAGGCGCTGCGGATCGATCGAAAGGCCGAAGATCTTGGGCTTGAAAGCGTATAGCGCCGACGGCAGCCGGCCACGCTCGAAATCATCGGGGATCAGCGGGTAATTGGCTGCCTTCAGCCCGTATTGCATCGCCAGGTAAAGGCTCGTCGGAGTCTTGCCGCTGCGCGAAACGCCCACCAGGATCACATCCGCTTCTTCCAGGTTCTTGTGTGACTGGCCGTCATCATGCGCCAGCGAGAAGTTGATGGCCTCGATTCGGTTCTTGTAGGCCTCGGTGTCCGCATTCTGGTGGAAGCGGCCAATCGCGTGGGTGGACTTCAGGCCCAGTTCTTTCTCGAGCGGCTCGATAAAGGTCTGGAACATGTCCAGGATCATCGCCTTGGCGCGGCGCAGTGCCTTGTTCGCCTCCTGGTTGACCAGCGTGGTGAAGACGATGGGTGGCACGCCTTCGTTGTGGAACGCCTCATTGATCTTGCCGACGGCGATATGTGCCTTTTCCGGGGTATCGACAAAAGGCATGCGCACCTTGCGGAAGCGCATTTCGAACTGGGCAAGGATCGAGTGGCTGAAGGTTTCCGCGGTGATGCCGGTGCCATCCGAGACGATGAACACGGTACGCACCGCCGGGCGATCGGCGCCCTGGGCAGCGCCGGCTGGCGCGCTTGCGAGTGCTGTCGCCGTCATGGCGGCGGAATGGGATTCAGGCTGCATTCCAGGCTGGGACCCGGAAACCGCTGCACCGGGCGCTTCTGGCTGGGACATGGAGGTGAGCAATAAATAGATTCAATCTTCCGCAAAAAAGTGCGGCGCAGCACGGTAGAATAGCGGCGATCTTTTCGCTAAGCAATTCCGCCGGGCACTCGTAGCTGCAACGATCGGGGCCGGAATTGTCGACAATGTGCGCTGCGAGATGAGCGCTGTCGAGAGCCGCAGCGCACTAGACCCGCAGCGCAATATCCCAGCTGCCAGCTCGGGGTTGCTTAGCCAAGCGATCGGTCCGGGAACAGAACATCAAGAACATACCGGGCTTGCGCGTCAGGTTTTCTACTTTGTTTTGAGGCTCTCATGACTAACCAGGCAGATAACGGCGCCTATGTGCTGCCGTTCGAGCAGTTGCGCATGGCTGACGTGGAAATCGTCGGCGGCAAGAATTCGTCGCTGGGCGAGATGATCTCCCAGCTGGCGGAAGCCGGCGTCCGGGTTCCGGGCGGCTTTGCCACCACCGCGCTCGCCTTCCGCGACTTCATCGCCCACAACAACCTGACCGAGCGCATCTCGCAGCGCCTCAAGACGCTGGACGTCGACGACGTCAAGGCGCTCGCCGAGGCCGGTGCCGAGATCCGCAACTGGGTCGCTGCCGCGCCGTTCCAGCCGCGCCTGGAACAGGAAATCCGCGAGCACTATGCCCGCGTGTCCGAGCGCGAAGGCGCTGAAGCGTCGTTCGCCGTGCGTTCGTCGGCCACCGCCGAAGACCTGCCCGACGCCTCGTTCGCCGGCCAGCAGGAGTCCTACCTGAACGTCAGCGGCATCGACGACGTGCTCGACAAGATCAAGCACGTGTTCGCCTCGCTGTACAACGACCGTGCCATTTCCTACCGCGTGCACAAGGGCTTTGCCCATGACGTGGTGGCGCTGTCCGCGGGTATCCAGCGCATGGTCCGTTCGGACCTGGCCGCCTCGGGCGTGATGTTCACCATCGACACCGAATCCGGCTTCCCCGACGTGGTCTTCATCACCTCCAGCTACGGCCTGGGCGAAACGGTGGTGCAGGGCGCGGTCAACCCGGACGAGTTCTACGTCTTCAAGCCGACGCTGCAGGCCGGCAAGTACCCGATCATCCGCCGCTCGATCGGCTCCAAGCTGATCAAGATGGAATTCACCAAGCCGGGCGAAGCCGGCCGCGTGAAGACCGTGGACGTGCCGGGCGAACTGCGCAACCGCTACTCGATCACCGACGAGGACGTGACCGAGCTGTCCAGGTACGCGATGATCATCGAGAAGCACTATGGCCGCCCGATGGACATCGAGTGGGGCAAGGACGGCAAGGACGGCAAGATCTACATCCTGCAGGCCCGCCCGGAAACGGTGAAGAGCCAGTCCGCCGGCAAGGCCGAACTGCGCTTCAAGCTCAAGGGCACCGCACCCGTGCTGACCAGCGGCCGCGCCATCGGCCAGAAGATCGGCACCGGCCCGGTCCGTGTCATCAACGACCCGTCCGAGATGGAGCGCGTGCAGCCCGGCGACGTGCTGGTGGCCGACATGACCGACCCGAACTGGGAGCCGGTGATGAAGCGTGCCTCGGCCATCGTCACCAACCGTGGCGGCCGTACCTGCCACGCGGCCATCATCGCGCGTGAACTGGGCGTGCCGGCCGTGGTCGGCTGCGGCGACGCCACCGACGTGCTGAAGGACGGCACGCTGGTGACCGTGTCGTGCGCCGAGGGCGACGAAGGCCGCATCTACGACGGCCTGCTGGAAACCGAAGTGACCGAAGTCCAGCGTGGTGACATGCCGGAAATCGACGTCAAGCTGATGATGAACGTGGGCAACCCGCAGCTGGCGTTCGACTTCGCGCAGATCCCGAATCACGGCGTCGGCCTGGCCCGCCTGGAATTCATCATCAACAACAACATCGGCGTCCACCCGAAGGCAATCCTCGACTATCCGCAGGTCGATGCCGACCTGAAGAAGGCCGTGGAGAGCGTGGCCCGTGGCCATGCCAGCCCGCGCGCGTTCTACGTCGACAAGCTGGCCGAGGGCATTGCGACGATCGGCGCGGCGTTCTATCCGAAATCCGTGATCGTGCGCCTGTCGGACTTCAAGTCCAACGAGTACAAGAAGCTGATCGGCGGTTCGCGCTACGAGCCGGACGAAGAAAACCCGATGCTGGGCTTCCGCGGCGCTTCGCGTTATATCGCCGACGACTTTGCCGAAGCGTTCGAAATGGAATGCAAGGCCATGAAGCGCGTGCGCGATGAAATGGGTCTGACCAACGTCGAGATCATGGTGCCGTTCGTGCGTACGCTGGGCCAGGCCGAGAAGGTCATCGAGCTGCTGGCCAAGCACGGCCTGAAGCGCGGCGAGAACGGCCTGCGCATCATCATGATGTGCGAAGTGCCGTCCAACGCGATCCTGGCCGAAGAGTTCCTGCAGTACTTCGACGGCTTCTCGATCGGCTCGAACGACCTGACCCAGCTGACGCTGGGCCTGGACCGCGATTCCGGCATGGAACTGCTGGCCAAGGACTTCGACGAACGCGACCCGGCAGTGCGGTTCATGCTGTCGCGCGCCATCGAGGCGTGCATCCGCCTGGACAAATACGTCGGCATCTGCGGCCAGGGCCCTTCGGATCATCCGGATTTTGCCGCGTGGCTGGCCAAGGAAGGTATCAAGTCGATCTCGCTGAACCCGGACTCGGTGGTCGAGACCTGGCGCCAACTGGCTTCCTGAGGCATTTGACGTCACAATAGCGCTCAATGACAATATGCCGGCGCCTTCGGGCAGCCGGCCGGCACCGGCCCTGCGTCAGGTGTTGTTACTGCCCCGCAGACGCTGAAAGCGCTGCGGGGTTTTTACTTTTCGGGATCTACGGGAGCTGGGATGGCTTACTACATCTGGTTCGTGGCTGCGGTCGTGCTGGTGATCGTCGAGCTGAACACCGGCACGTTCTACCTGCTGATGGTGGCAGTGGGCCTCGCCGCCGGCGGGGTGGGGGCCTTGCTCGACTTGTCGCCAGCCGCGCAGACGCTGCTGGCGGCCCTGGTCGCGGCGGTGCTGATCGCCGGGCTGCGCCGTACCCGCTTCGGCAAGCTGCGGCGCGGCACTGCCGCCGCCGATCCCGACGTGAATCTCGATATCGGCCAGGAGCTCGACGTGCCCGCCTGGGATGCCAACGGGCGCGCCCGTGTCCCATACCGCGGCGCCGACTGGACCGTGGAACTGGCGCCCGATTGCGCCGCCGCCCCAGGCCGCTACCGCATTGTCGCGGTGCGCGGCAGCACGCTGGTCGTGTCTCCGCGCTGAAGCCGTATCCGTTTCGTCGCATGGTGCGCTGCCGCGCGGCCATCCACCTGCTGCCATCCGGCGGCCCCGTACCGATGTTTCCTGTCTGGAGGGTTGTTACATGCTCGCTTTTCAGCTTGGCCTGTTGCCGCTGATCGTCCTCATCGCCGTGATCGTGCTGATTGCCAAGGGCATCAAGATCGTGCCGCAGCAGCATGCCTGGGTGCTGGAGCGCCTGGGCCGATACCACGCGACGCTGACGCCGGGGCTGTCGATCGTGGTGCCGTTTGTCGACCGTGTCGCCTACAAGCACGTGCTCAAGGAAATCCCGCTGGACGTGCCCAGCCAGGTCTGCATCACCAAGGACAACACGCAGCTGCAGGTCGACGGCGTGCTGTACTTCCAGGTCACCGACCCGATGAAGGCGTCCTATGGCTCGAGCAACTTCGTGGTGGCGATCACGCAGTTGTCGCAGACCACGCTGCGCTCGGTGATCGGCAAGCTGGAGCTCGACAAGACCTTCGAGGAGCGCGAGTTCATCAACCACAGCGTGGTCAACGCGCTGGATGAAGCCGCCGCCAACTGGGGCGTCAAGGTGCTGCGCTACGAGATCAAGGACCTGACCCCGCCCAAGGAGATCCTGCATGCGATGCAGGCGCAGATCACTGCCGAGCGCGAAAAGCGTGCCCTGATCGCGGCGTCTGAAGGCAAGCGCCAGGAACAGATCAACCTGGCCACGGGCGCGCGTGAGGCGGCGATCCAGAAATCAGAGGGCGAGAAGCAGGCCGCGATCAACAAGGCGCAGGGCGAGGCGACTGCCATCCTCGCGGTGGCGGAGGCGAATGCCCAGGCGATTCAGAAGGTCGGCAATGCAATCCGCACCGAAGGCGGCATGGACGCGGTCAACCTGAAGGTCGCCGAGGAATATATCGCCGCGTTCGGCAACCTGGCCAAGCAGGGCAATACGCTGATCGTGCCGGGCAATATGGGCGAGATGAGCAGCATGATTGCGTCGGCCCTGCAGATCGTGAAGGGCCAGAAAGCGGCCTGAGGACGCCTCCTGGCAAGCGCGGCGCCGGGGTCTACTCCTTGGCGCCGCCCTTTAGGATGCGGGCCTTCTCGCGCTGCCAGTCGCGCTGCTTCTCGGTTTCGCGCTTGTCGAACTGCTTCTTGCCCTTGGCCAGGCCGATCTCGCACTTCACGCGGCCACGCGTGTAGTGCAGGTTCAGCGGCACCAGCGTATAGCCGCGCTGCTCGACCTTGCCGATCAGTTTCTTGATTTCGTCGGCCTTGAGCAGCAGCTTGCGGGTGCGCACCGGGTCGGGATTGACGTGGGTGGAGGCGCTCTGCAGCGGGCTGATATGGGCGCCGATCAGGAACATCTCGGCGTCGCGGACCACCACGTAGCCTTCCTTGATCTGCACGCGCCCGGCGCGGATTGCCTTGACTTCCCAGCCTTCCAGCACGATCCCGGCCTCATATCGCTCTTCGATGAAGTAGTCGAAAAAGGCCCTTTTGTTGTCTGCAATGGTCATGCGTGCGGGTGGGGGAACAATGAGTGGAAGCCGGTCGGATCGCTGCAGTGCCGCATGGCGAGGTGCCGTCATGTGCCAGCGTCGGCTAAAATCAGCATTTTAGCAAACCAGCCCCGGTACCGGCTCATGCCGCTGCGCGTTGCGCACGGCATGGCCGGCAGCCAGATTTCCCATTACATGGCAGACGTCCATAAATCCGTGCTGCTCGGCTACTCCGCCGCGCAGATGTACGACCTGGTCACGCGCGTGGAGGACTATCCCAAGTTCCTGCCATGGTGCGGTGGCGTGGAGGTGTTCGAGCAGACCGAGACCACGCTCGACGCCAAGATCCATATCCACTTCAAAGGGATCCAGCAGTACTTCCACACCCGCAATTCGCAGGAGCGGCCGACGCGCATCGACATGAGCTTTGCCGACGGCCCGTTCAAGACCTTCAACGGCGCGTGGCGCTTCACGCCCCTGCGCGAGGATGCCTGCAAGATCGAGTTCCACCTGCACTACGAATTTTCCAGCCTGCTGCTGGAAAAGCTGATCGGTCCGGTGTTCAGCATGATCGCCAACACCTTTGTCGATGCCTTCGTCAAACGTGCCGAGGTCGTCTATGGCACCAGCTGATACGGGCGCGGCGACCGTGCATATCGCCGTCTGCTATGCGCGGCCGGACAGCGTGTTCCTGAAGGAGATCGACGTGCCCGCCGGGACCACCATCGCGGCGGCCATCGTTGGCTCCGGGCTGCAGCAGGCCTGCCCTGAGGTGGACCCTTCAACCATGCGCGTAGGTATCTTCGGCAAGCTCAAAACGCCCGAAACCGTGGTGCGCGAAGGCGATCGCGTCGAGGTGTACCGGCCGCTGACGGCCGACCCCAAGCAGGCTCGGCGCAAGCGCGTGCAGAAGCAGCGTGAGGGCGGGGCGCGCGAAGGCCAGAAATGGCTGCGCGGGAATGGCTGAGCTGCGGATCAGCAGGTGACGGCGGAAGACGGGGCGCTCAAGCGCCCCGTCTTGCTTTCCACGCTCAGTTGCAGTTCTTCTCGAGGCTGGCGGTGGTCTTCAGCGTCTCGGCCTGGCGCTGATCGCTGTTCAGGTGTTGCAGCGATCCGTCCGGGCCAGCCACGGCGGCGCGCATGCCATTCTGCAGGCCGCTGGCGTAGTTGCGCAGCTGGGCGCAACGGGCCTCGCGCTCGGCGCTCTCGCTTTCCTTGCGGGCTTCGTCGGCGGCGGCTTTCAGGCGCGCCTCGCGGCGCTTCTGGAAGGCTTCTTCAGCCGTAGGGGTGGGGGCCGCCGCGGGTTTTGCCGAGGCCTTGGCAGGCGCCGGCGCTGCCGGAGGCGCCTTGGCGCTGTCCGAGGCGGCGGCTTCCACCGGCTGGTACTCGCCGGCAACGCGGCCCGGGGCGCGCAGGATCCTGGCGGCGGCCGCCGACGGCGGCACGTCGCTGTAGACCATGCGGCCGTTGGCATCGCGCCATTGCCAGTAGGCGAGGGCGGGGACGGGAACGGCGGTAACGGCGGCGGCAAGCAGGCACAACGCGGACGATCGTTTCATGGCGAGGCGTCTGAAAGTGGCTCGGAAGTAACTGGTGCTGCTGTAATGGTGCGGCTGAGGGACTGCGGGGCCGCCGGCTGCGCGCGAGGCAATGCCGCGGCAGGACAGCCGCGGCGATGACTTGGCGCCCGTCATGGACGTAGCGCCGGTTCGACCCTGGGTACTGCTGTTTTCTTGATGCTGTTTTTCGTGGCGCGTGTGACCCCCGCGCCATCGATCGCTAGTCTACGCAGACTTGTCGTTGGCGTGCAAGCGCACCGACCAGGCCACGCCGACCATCAGCAACACAATGGCGGCGATTTCCAGCGGCCGCGGCCAGCGATGGTCGAAGACAAAGCCATACGCCAGCGCGAACAACGTCTCGAACACGATCATCTGGCCCGACAGCGTCAAGGGCAGGCGTCGGCTGGCGATATTCCACAGGTTGTTGCCGATCAGCGACGCGCCCAGCGCCACCGCCGCGTTGACCATCCAGAACCACTGCCAGTTGCGGCCGCTGTCGCCGGCGGTCAGGGTATCGCCAGCGAATACCCAGCCGATCACGGCCAGTACCACCGACACCGCGCCGGTCGACAACCCGTACAGCGCCGACCATTCATTGCCGCTGTAATGCGGATTGCGCTGCAGGTAGCGAGCGTTGTCCACCGCGTAGAGCGTCCAGCAGACCAGCGCTCCGGCCGCGCAGCAGACCCCGGCCAGCTTCTGCCAGACTGAGCGCACCGCCGTGCTGGCGACGGCAGCGTGGGCGCTCTGGCCGCCGCCGAACAGGTCGATATTGATGCAGGCGATGCCGGCGGCCACCACCAGCAGCGGCCACACCAGCCGGGACAACGGTACGGCGCCTTGGTCGCGCCGGCCCATGATGGTGACGGAGATGGGCAGGATGCCGATGATCAGCGAGGTCGGCCCGACCCCTGCTAGCTGCACGCCGAAGGCCAGCAGCACGTAATAGAGCAGGTTGCCGGTGAAGGCCTGGCGCAGCAGCGCCACGCAGTCGGCGCGGGTCAGCTTGCGGGCGATGCGCTTTATCAGCGGCAGGGTGGCCACGAAGGCGACCAGCCCGTACGCCAGGTAGCGGCCGATGGCGAGTTCCCACGGCGAAAACACGGGCAGCAGCTTGGGAGCGATAAACACCATCCCCCAGAACGCGCCTGCCAGCAGCCCGCACAATACGCCGATTCCCATACTTCGCTTCGCCCGAGAAAAAAAGACGACGAGCATAGCAGACGGCACCCATAGCGGTGCATCAGCAAAGCGCGCATTCCTGTATAATTCGCTTTTGCGCCTAGAGGATTTGCTATGCGTCTTGTCCAGAAAGCACTCACATTCGATGACGTGCTGCTCGTCCCGGCCTATTCGGCCGTCCTCCCCCGGGATGTTTCCCTCCGTACCCGCCTGTCCCGTTCGATCGAACTGAACATTCCGCTGGTGTCCGCTGCCATGGACACGGTGACGGAGGCTCGCCTGGCGATTTCCATGGCGCAGGCCGGTGGTATCGGTATCGTCCACAAGAACCTGAAGCCGGCCGACCAGGCCCGCGAAGTGTCGCGCGTGAAGCGCTACGAGTCGGGTGTGCTGCGTGATCCGATCATCATCTCGCCGGACGTCAAGATCCGCGATGTGATTGCCCTGTCTCAGCAGCACGGCATTTCGGGCTTCCCGGTCCTGGAAGGCAAGACCGTGGTCGGCATCATCACCAACCGCGACCTGCGCTTCGAGGAAGAGCTCGATGCCCCGGTGCGTGCCAAGATGACCCCGCGCGAAAAGCTGGTGACCGTGTCCGAAGGCGCGACGCTGGAAGAAGCCAAGCGCCTGATGAACCGCCACCGCCTCGAGCGCGTGCTGGTGGTCAACCAGGCCTTCGAGCTGCGCGGCCTGATCACGGTGAAGGACATCCAGAAGGCGGTCGACAACCCCCTCGCCAGCAAGGACGACCACGGCCAGCTGCGCGTAGGCGCCGCAGTCGGCGTGGGTCCGGACAATGACGAGCGTGTCGAACTGCTGGTCAAGGCCGGCGTCGATGTAATTGTGGTGGACACGGCACACGGCCACAGCCAGGGCGTGCTGGACCGCGTGCGCTGGGTCAAGCAGAACTTCCCGCAGGTGCAGGTGATCGGCGGCAATATCGCCACTGGCGACGCCGCGCGCGCGCTGGTCGAGCATGGCGCCGACGGCGTCAAGGTCGGCATCGGCCCGGGCTCGATCTGCACCACCCGTATCGTGGCAGGCGTGGGCGTGCCCCAGATCACGGCCGTCTCCAACGTGGCGGAGGCGCTCAAGGGCACCGGCGTGCCGCTGATCGCTGACGGCGGCGTGCGCTACTCCGGCGACGTGGCCAAGGCCCTGGCGGCCGGCGCCCACACCGTGATGATGGGCGGCATGTTCTCCGGCACCGAAGAAGCGCCGGGCGAGGTGTTCCTGTTCCAGGGCCGCTCGTTCAAAAGCTACCGCGGCATGGGTTCGGTGGGCGCGATGAAGGACGGCGCGGCTGACCGCTACTTCCAGGAAGATAATACGGCCAACGTCGACAAGCTGGTGCCGGAAGGCATCGAAGGCCGCGTTCCCTACAAGGGCTCGGTGATGGCGATCATCCACCAGCTCACCGGTGGCGTGCGTTCCTCGATGGGCTACTGCGGCAGCAAGTCGATCGCCGACTGGCATGAGAATGCACAGTTCGTCCAGATCACGGCAGCCGGCATGCGTGAGTCGCACGTGCACGACGTGCAGATCACCAAGGAAGCGCCGAACTACCATATCGACTGACGCGCAACCGCATGATCGTCGGGGCGAGGGAGCGCCGCTGCTGGCGCTCCCTTCGCCTGACCGGAATCCATCCGGCCCTGGCCGCGCGCCATGCCGGCGTTGCCTTGACGCCAGCCGCACCATCGGCCGGGCCCAAGACGAGGAGCGCCAATGAAGGTATTGCTGCGAGCGGTGCTGTTTTTCGATGCCCTGGTGGATTTGCTGCTGGGCATTTTGTTATTGATGTCCCCGTTTACCACGCTGTATGCGGCGCTGCAGTTGCCGCAGCCGCAGCCTGCGCTGTTCGGGCAGTTGCTGGGCGTGGCGCTGGTCGGCTTGTCGGTGCTGCTGTGGCAGGCCGCATTCAACGGCCAGTTGACGGTGCCGGTGGCGCGTACGGCCGGCTATGTGAACCTGGCCAGCGCATTGCTGATCATCGGCTGGATGGTGTTCCTGGAGCTGCCGCTGGAAGGCGCCGGCAAGATCTGGCTGCCGACCATCGCCGTGGTGCTGGCGTTCTTTGCCGTGGTACAGATTCCCGCGTCAAAGCGCGTGCGCGAGCGCGAACGGCAACGGAAGATGGAGCGCGCGCTACAGGAACAGGAATCCAGGAAGGAACCCGGCGTCGTCCCCGCGGCGCGCCACACGAATACCCCAGAATACCGGCGCGAGCCGGTCATCACACCGCCGCCGGGCTATGGCCCCGGCACGGAAGTCGTGACCGAGCCCGCAACGGAAGACAAGCCATCGGCCCATCATGCACGACAAAATCCTCATTCTTGATTTCGGTTCGCAGGTCACGCAGCTGATCGCCCGCCGCGTCCGCGAGGCGCACGTCTACTGCGAAATCCATCCGAACGACGTCTCCGACGCGTTCGTGCGCGAGTTCGCCCCCAAGGCCATCATCCTGTCGGGCAGCCACGCCAGCACCTATGAAGACCAACAGCTGCGCGCGCCGCAGGCGGTGTGGGACCTGGGTGTGCCGGTGCTGGGCATCTGCTACGGCATGCAGACCATGGCCGTGCAACTGGGCGGCAAGGTGGAATGGAGCGACCAGCGCGAATTCGGCTATGCCGAGATGCGCGCCCACGGCCATACCGAGCTGCTCAAGGACATCGAGGATTTCCGCACGCCGGAAGGCCACGGCATGCTCAAGGTCTGGATGAGCCACGGCGACAAGGTCACCGGCCTGCCGCCGGGCTTCAAGCTGATGGCCTCCACGCCGAGCTGCCCGATCGCCGGCATGGCCGACGAGGCGCGCCACTACTACGCCGTGCAGTTTCACCCCGAGGTCACGCACACCGTCAAGGGCCGCCAGATGCTGGAGCGCTTCGTGCTCGGCATCGCCGGCTGCAAGCCTGACTGGGTCATGCGCGACCACATCGAGGAAGCCGTCGCCAAGATCCGCGAGCAAGTGGGCGACGAGGAAGTGATCCTGGGCCTGTCGGGCGGCGTCGATTCGTCCGTGGCCGCCGCGCTGATCCACCGCGCCATCGGCGACCAGCTCACCTGCGTCTTCGTCGACCACGGTCTGCTGCGCCAGGACGAAGGCAAGATGGTGATGGAGATGTTCGCCGGCCGCCTGCACGCCAAGGTCGTGCATATCGACGCCTCTGAACAGTTCCTCGGCCACCTGGCCGGCGTGACCGACCCCGAGCAGAAGCGCAAGATCATCGGCCGCGAATTCGTCGAAGTGTTCCAGGCCGAGGCCAAGAAGCTGACCAACGCCAAGTGGCTGGCGCAGGGCACGATCTACCCGGACGTGGTGGAATCGGGCGGCACCAAGACCAAGAAGGCCACCACCATCAAGAGCCACCACAACGTCGGTGGCCTGCCGGAAACGCTGGGCCTGAAGCTGCTCGAGCCGCTGCGCGACCTGTTCAAGGACGAAGTGCGCGAGCTTGGCGTGGAACTCGGCCTGCCGCCCGAAATGGTCTACCGCCACCCGTTCCCGGGCCCGGGCCTGGGCGTGCGCATCCTGGGCGAAGTCAAGCGTGAATACGCCGACCTGCTGCGCCGCGCCGACGCCATCTTCATCGAAGAACTGCGCAAGACCATCGCCAGCGAACATGACGCCGCCGCGGGGCTGTGCGAGCCGAACCAGGTCGGCAAGAGCTGGTATGACCTGACCAGCCAGGCGTTTGCGGTGTTCCTGCCGGTGAAATCAGTCGGCGTGATGGGTGATGGCCGTACCTACGACTATGTCGTCGCGCTGCGCGCGGTGCAGACTACCGACTTCATGACGGCGCACTGGGCGCACCTGCCTTATGCGCTGCTAGGGCGTTGCTCGAACCGGATCATCAACGAAGTGCGTGGGCTGAACCGGGTGGTGTATGACGTGTCGGGGAAGCCGCCGGCGACGATTGAGTGGGAGTGAAATCCGGTTCTTCGGGGCCTATCGGCCACTATCGAAAGGCTGCTGTAACGTATTGATTTACAAAGAAATACGTCGCGGTAGCTATCGGTGACTATCGCCGGCCAGCGGAACAGGGTGGCGGTAGAAGTGGCGGTAGAACTCTGAGGCCGGATTACTCAGCAGTCCGAAATATAGGCGACAGATGGGGCGTCGAAGAATGAGCGCACAAGCCGGCGGTTCTTCTTCACCTCGTGCAGGTGCTGCTCAACGCGGATTTCCAGTTTCTCGCCCGCTCGCAACGGATTGCGCGCCACACCAGTTCGCTTGAGATGACTCCACACGAACTCGTCGGGATTCAGGTCGGGCGCGTATCCCGGCAGCACATGCATCGTGAGCTTTCCCTTGGTCGATTCGATGTACTCGCGCACATTGGCCTTCTTGTGTGCTGGCAGTCCATCAACGATCAGATGCACTGGGCGGTTGCGGCCCTTCATCATCTTCTTGAGCAATTCGATGAATAGCTCCGCGGTCAAGGCCCCTTTGTAGATCGCAAACCAGAAGGCACCTTTGGCGTTCACCGCGGACGCGGCGGAAATCGATTGGCGCTGCCCGGGGCGCTCAATCACCGGTGTCTCGCCTTTGACCGCCCAGGTCTTGCCATGCACCGCGTCGGCTCGAAATCCTGATTCGTCCCAGAAGTAGATGTCCGCACCGCTTTGCTTGGCCGCAGCCGCAATGCCCGGAAATGATTCACGCTGCCAGCGTTCGACGGCCTGCGGATCTCGTTGGTACGCCCGCTGCAATGGCTTTTGCGGGCTCAAGCCCAGTCCCGCCAGCAGCCTGCCCACCGCTGTGACACCCATCTTCACATCAAATTTCTCATCGATGAGCGTGGCCACAATCTGTCGTGTCCACAGCCCGAAGTCCAGACCGTATTGCCGAGGATCCCGCCCGTTGATCCACCGAAAGACCTGCGCCTGTTGCGCTCGCGTGAGCTTGCGTGGCCGGCCTGTCGCTGGACGCGATGCCAGCGCCCGCGCGCCTTTGCCCGGGCCCGAGGCCGCCTTGAGCCAACGGTAGATTGACGTTCGGTTCATGCCCAGCGACTTCACCACCACCGATGGTTTCTCGCCTTCGCGAACCCGGCGCAAGGCAAGTCGGCGGAATTCCTCTTGCGTCGCGCGATCCAGTGTACGGCCATCTCGTTTCATGTTGAATGAGACTAAACGGTCGTCACGAGGTTCCAATTTTTGTCGCTTTATTTACGGACTGGTGAGTAAGACCCTCCCGTTTACTATCCAGACCAAATCGGTCTTTGACGGTAAAAATCTCCTCCGTAAGCTGAGTTTCTGCGGCTTTTCGGGCATCAGCAGGTCTCCTGACCCCTGACGGTAAAAGCCGTCACGAACAGGAGGAAAAACCTCGATGCTTACCGACACCGCACTGCGCAACCTCAAGCCTAAGTCCAAGACTTATAAGGCTTTTGAGCGCGATGGCATGTACGTGACGGTATCGCCGACCGGTACCGTCACCTTCCGCTACGATTACCGTCTCAACGGCCGTCGGGAGACGCTGACCATCGGCCGCTATAGGCCGGCCGGTATCTCGCTGGCCCTGCCCCGCGAAAAGCTGTTTGATGCCAAGAAGGCTGTCGCCCAAGGCAAGTCTCCGGCGCATGAGAAGCAGCGCGAGAAGCGGCGACTGACCGCTGCCAAGAACTTCGGCGACATGACTGCCCGGTGGCTCGCCGATGCCAGGATGGCCGATAGCACGCGGGCGATGCGAAAGAGCATCGTCGATCGGGATATCCTGCCTGCATTCAGGAACCGGCTGCTCAACGAGATCGCCGCCGATGACCTTCGCGCCTTGTGCAACACGGTGAAGAACCGCGGCGCGCCCGCCACGGCGGTGCACGTTCGCGACATCGTGAAACAGGTCTATGTCTTCGCCATTCTGCATGGTGAGAAGGTGGACAACCCGGCCGACGACGTGGGCGCTGCCTCGATTGCGAGCTTCGTGCCGAAGGATCGAGCCTTGTCGCCGCTGGAAATCCGGTTGGCATTCCACCAACTGGAGTCCGTTGCCACATATCCGACGATCCGCCGAGCCTTGCGTCTGATCTTGCTGACGCTGGTGCGCAAGAGCGAACTGATCGAGGCGACCTGGAATGAGGTGGACTTCGAGAGTGCGACTTGGACGATTCCGAAGCAGCGGATGAAGGGGCGCAATGCGCACGTAGTCTATCTGTCGCGCCAGGCGCTGGACATCTTCGTGGCGCTGCACACCTGCGCAGCCGGCTCCAAGTTCGTCTTGCCGTCGCGCTACGACGCCGACCGCTGCATGTCGAAGGCGACTTTGAACCGGGTCACGCAGATTGTGGCCGAGCGCGCGAAGGCCGCAGGCCTGCCGCTGGAGCCGTTCACCGTCCACGACCTGCGCCGTACCGGTTCGACGCTGCTCAACGAAGTGGGCTTCAACCGCGACTGGATCGAAAAGTGGCTGGCGCACGAGGAGGGACGTTCCTCGCGCTCGGTCTACAACAAGGCCGAGTACGCAGACCAGCGGCGCCACATGCTGCAGGAGTGGGCCGACATGGTCGACGCCTGGATCGATGGACGGACCCACGTGCCGACGCTGATGCCCGAGAACGTTTCGGTTCCGGCGCTGAGCGCGGCGCTGTGAGGGTGGTTCCTATGGCTCTGATATCCGGGCTTGCCGCTGATCATCTACCGGTGGTTCATAATCGTGGCAAAAAGAACACTCTGAGTGATCTATTTTTCAGTTCTTTAAACCACGGAAGGTTGGCGGAGGTTTATAGAAGGTGCATTTTGAGCACTATGAGTGATCAAAATGCTGGAAAGCTAAACCGCCTTCTGACCCAACTTGGCGACACCACCCTGGTTTCCAGCCGGTGGCTGCGGGCGCAGGGCTATTCCAACAGCCTCGTCGCACGCTACGTGGCCAGTGGCTGGTTAGTGTCGCCGGCGCGTGGCATCTATATGAGGAAGGGCGGGCGCCTGCAATGGGAGGGCGTGGTCAGGTCGGCGAGGTGCTGTCGCTGCACGTTGGCGGGCGCTTTGCGCTCGCCTTGGAGGGGCACGAGCACTACCTGCGCCTGGGCGAAGCCGGCACGATCACGCTCTATGGGCCAGACCGGCTTCCAGGATGGGTGAGCAAGCTGCCGTTGAACGAGCGCTTCGAATTTCAAGGCAAGGGGCCATTCGACCTGCCTGCGTTGCGCTTCACGCCCGAAATGACGGAGAAGGCGTTGCTCGATCAGGGACTGGCATGGCAAGCGGCCAAATCCGGGACGGACGCGCTGGTTTGTTCCACGCCGGAACGGGCCATGCTCGAGCTGTGCGATGGCGTGACGGATGCAGCGTCGGTCTACGAGGCCGATGCCTTGCTGCAGGCGATGACCACGCTGCGGCCGCAACGGGTCGGCATGCTGCTGCGCCATTGCCGCAGTATCAAGGCCAAGCGTCCGTTCCTGGCCCTGGCCGAACGCCATCGGCATGCGTGGCTGTCGCATGTGCCGCTCCAAGGTGTCGATCTGGGCCGGGGCAAGCGCGCGCTGGTGCCCGGGGGACGCCTGCATCCGACCTATCAGATCACCTTGCCTGGAGACTTGGATGAGCACCTGGGATAAGCGCTACACCGACCGGGTGCAATTGCTGGTCGAAATCCTACCGGTGCTGGCGCAGGAGCCGCGCTTCGCGCTCGGCCGGTTCTCGCTCACGCGCGCCGGGGAGCTGCTGCTTCCCAAGGCAGAGGCCCTTCTCGCGGCCGGCGTGGACCTAAGTTCCACAGCCAGGCGGCTGCAGGGCGAACTGAGCGGGCGGATCGAATTTGGCGTGCCCAGCGAGCAAGCCGATTTCCTCCGGCTGGGGGAGATGGCTTTCGGCGTGCAGGAGTCCTTGCCGCTTGTGGAGCTGCGCACGCGGCCCTGCTCTTCGCTGCAACTCACGGATCTTGTCCGGGCCGGAGCGCTTGCGGCAGGCTACTTTATCGGCGTGAATCCGCCGCGCGATCTTCAATGGCACGTATTGCGTTCTGTGACCTATCGTGTCGCGGTGCCGTTGCGAATGTCCGCCGCGATGCAGCGAGGCGGATGGCTCGCGCTAGCGGAATTGCCGTGGATCGACGGTCTGCCGATGTCGCATATCCATCAGTTGCTGCGCGCGCTCTTCGACAAGCAGGGCCTGTCTCCACGGGTGGTTCTCCAGATCGAGGAGACCGGCGGAATCGACGCCTATGTGCGTGCGGGAAACGGCTGCGCATTGCTGCGCGAGGAGATTGCCGTGCGCGGAGTGGAGCGCAACGAGTGGATGGTCTGGGGTCCTGCTCAGACTCCCGACTCCCACGAAAGCGAGGCGGCTGAACAGTCGACCGTCAATGCTGCCAGTGTCGGATTCGAAGCCGCTTTCCAATGTAAAGAAGGCTTTGAGGCCACCGCCCATGTCTTCTGTGCCCCGAATGCCCCAGCGGGACGAATTCATGCCACCGGACTGCATGCGCCAGGCATTCTTCAGTCCCGAGGCGGCGCTCTTCCCGTCGGCCGCATTGTGGTTGCTGAACTCGATGTTGGTGTCAACGATGCCGTACAGCGTGACCGACGATTGTGCTGCGACGGGCGTTCCGATGGCAGCCATCGCGCAAGATGTGGACAGGGACAACATCGTCCGTTTGCGCACTGTCTTCCTCGACATGTCTTCCTCCTTGTGGTTGTGTCAGCGTTGTCAATCAATCGTCCGTTGGCATTCGGTTACCCTGCGGCGGAGGACGAATGGCACCAGTCAAATGCGAGCCGTCACCGCAAGTACCTTGGCTGAGATCGAGCGCCGCAGCCCTTCCGCCACCTGGTTTGTCGACTTGGATTGTTGCTCCGTTTGCTGGGAAAACTGCAGAGCTTGCGGACATATGCTCGTTGCGCAGGCGCAAGTCCGTCCAATCAGACTTTGTGATGCAGGCCATAAAGCAACACTGGCCGCAGGAACTCAGGTATCCGTTGCGGGGCAGCGCGAGCTGGCGACTTGGGTCGTTTTCGCTTGCAAGTGCGAGCGTTCGTCAAGATCAAGGGCCGAACTCCAGTGAACCACACGATCCATAGCGATCAGGTTCCTTGTTTCCGGGGCTGGCCACGTGCTCAGTCAGACCTCGATTTTTGCCCTGTGCGCCGTCGTCCTATTTGGGCTGGAAGGCTTTAAGCTCAGGGGAGCGCGATGAAGAACACGCACGGCGATTTGCCAGCAGGGACATCGGCTTGGATGCATTCGTGAAGGTGTCCGCTGGCCAAGCCGACGAGATCGCCGAGTCGTTTTCCGGCGGAAGTGGGAGCGCGACGATCAAATCTGCATGATGGCCATTTGCACTTGCTCATATTCAATATGAAGGCCACCTTGCTAGGTGGTCGCGCAGGAAGCAAAGGTCGGGCATGGCAGATTCGCCCCGAGCTGCGCGCCATGGTCGAGGCGGCAAAGCAGCGAGCACTGCGGCCGGTCGGGAGCCAACCCTTGCCCATCGCACGGCCGCGCGGCGAGATTGCCCATGTCCTCCACGTCAGCAGTTATCCGGAAAATCGTCTCGCGGACATGGAGCTAGACGAAGGCGAGGGGCGAGAAGCCGCAACGGCGCATATTTTTGCACGTCCTGCGAAGCCTACGGACACTCGAGCGCGCGGCTGGGAAATGCTCGATGTTAGAAGCGAGAGGGCAGCCAGGGCGGCCGGACTCCTGGCTGCCCACTCTCCTCGCAATCCCATGGGAGGTTGACCAGTCAAAGCCCGCCCTCTAACGCGTCATCAGCCTCTGTCGCACAACCTTCAATATTCGCGGCTATAAATTGAGTTCCGGGACGTCTCGGTCTCACCTGCGCCCGGTACCAACGAACAACAACTTGCGGAGGGGAAACATGGATCGGGATACCGAAGCAAGGCTGCGGATCATTGTTAGGGCCAGAATCGCAAAGCAGTCGCAGGAAATCGAGAATTCTATAGTCCAAATCGAAGCCGGAAATCCTCTCGGGGCGGAGCCCTCCGACACGCGAAGGGCGGCGCGAATAGCAAGGAAGACCCGACTGTCGCCGCGCGATGCTAAAGCAATGGCGACGATGATTGCCACCACCGCAAAGCTCATCGACGGGGTGGGGGATGCTATTGATGGTGCGGAAGCGTTGCAAGGGCCGACCATCGACATAGTCGGGGTCGAGTTTTTGACACGGGGGCGCACTGCTGCCAGCGCAGTGGGTCGCGTTGCATATCGAAGTGGACGGGCGCAAGGCAGCGGATTCCTCGTGGCGCCTGGCCTCTTCCTTACCAACCATCACGTTATCAGCAGTCCGGAGCAAAGTGAGGCGCTGATGGTGCAGTTCGACTATGAGGCTGCCGATGACGGCACAGAGCGTCCGGTTACTTCCTTTACGTTTGACCCCGCCACCTGCTTCGTAAGCGATCCCATCGAAGGCTTGGACTTCACCCTCATCGCCGTCGGTGCGCGCTTATCGGGTGCGAAGTCGCTCGCAGAGTTCGGCCATCTGCCGCTTTCCGATGCGAAGGACAAGCACATGCTAGGGGAGCTTGCAAACATCATTCAGCATCCGAATGGCGACCTCAAGCAAATTGTCGTACGCGAGAACAACCTGGTTTCCCGTGACGAGACAGAGGAAGTCCTTCATTACCTTGCCGATACCGAGCAAGGGTCGTCGGGGTCCCCGGTCATGAACAACAGCTGGGAACCCATCGCACTGCATCATTGGGGGGAACCGTTCACGGAAATCAAGGGAAGCGATGGGAAGCCACTTCGCAAGGAAGTGAATGAAGGTATCCGCATCAGCGCGATTGTTAGAAATTTGCGCAACAGAGCACCGGTATTGGCCGATTCAAGCGGTCAAGCCATAGCGGATGCGCTGGCGTTATGGGATGCGAGCCCTACCGAAACTGCGCCCGCTTTGCCTGAGAGCCGGGCAGCGATCAATGCACCAGGTAGTCCAACGTCGACTCGTTCTGGAGGCTCAGTGACCCATGCGGATGGCACTATCACTTGGACTTTCCCCATCGAAATCAGCGTCAGAGCTCCGCTGCTGGAGCCGCCGCGGACAATTCCCGCGCCTCCCAAAGCCGACACTTCAAGCCCGAAGACGCTTGTGCGAGGGCCGGAGAAGCGTACCGTCGAGGTGCCGAATTTCAGCGACCGTGGCGGCTTCGAGCCCGGATTCATCCCGGGATTTGTCGTCCCTCTGCCTGACTACACTAACGTTGGCTATCGACTTGCCGAAAACCGCATGCCGCATGAGGGCGTCGATGATCCCCATGAGCTGCAGTACCACCACTTCTCCATCGTCATGAATGCGGAGCGCCGGCTCGCAGCATTCGCTGCCTGCAATATCGATGGGCGCCGCCTGGTCGCTGTGAACCGTGACAATAAGACCGTCAATCTTGATCCTACTCTCCACGACTTGGGAGCGGAAGCGACGGACGCTTTCAGTCCCGACCCACGCGTACCTGAAAGCGAGCAAATGACGAGGGAGTTTTACGAGGATCAGGTCGTCCCAGGCTTTCCGAAGCCGCCTCCGCTTCCAAAGGATGCTTCGCCGGCGGAAAAGAAGGCCCACACTCGCGCTATGCTGGCTCGCACTGCTCGCATGTTTCAGAAAGGGCATATCACGCTTCGGGGTGACCCGGCTTGGGGTACGGAGGAAGCAGCTGTCGCGGCGGAAAGCGACACGTTCTTCTACACAAACGCCGCGCCACAGCTTGGCTTCTTCAACCAAGGCAGCCCGGTAAATGCGCCTGGAACAAAGGGAGACCTACGTTGGCGGACCGTCGAGACGTACGTCCTGCGCAATGCGTTCACGACGCGGAAACGTGTCTGTGTTTTCGCCGGCCCCATATTTGACGACGACAGAGACCCAGAGTATCGATTTGGGGTGCGGGTTCCGATGAAATTCTGGAAGGTAGTTGTCTGGGCGGAAGGCAAGACGCTGAAGTCAATTGCGCTTTGTGCGGATCAGCGCCCTGTGTTTGAGAAGCTCACCAAGGGGATGCCTGAGGCGGCGGCAGCGGAGGCGTTTGAAGACCTCGATGAGCTCGCGCGAGCGTCAGAGTTCTTGTCAACTGTCCAAGAAATTGAGGGACTGACGAACCTAGACTTCGGGGACGCTGTTAGGAACGCTGACGTTCGGGCGGGGGCAGAGGCGATGTCGCTAGCTTCCCCCTCCGTCATTGCAGGGCAAATCCGTTGAGCGTGGTCCCGCCAGGGTAGGCGGGGACGCATCGCTGATGTCGACACCAAGGCTTTGCGGCAAGTCGCGAAACCTTGGACGAACATTTCTGAAATCGAACGACGACTTGCGCCACTGACTTAGCGCACCCCCTGTGGCGGTGTGCGATCGTCACGGGGAAAATCGTCGTAGAAATCTACGAGCGCAAACAGTCCGGAGAACGCATGCTGGCATGCTTCGCATATGTACTCTTGATGAATAGTCGTGGCGCCGACCGCGCAGGCGCCCAAAGTAATGCGCGTTGACTCGCAGGCCGGGCACAGCGTGACGCCCATCGCGTTGGAGCCAGCACGGCGCTGGGTGATGTGTTTGATTTCACGATAGTCAGTCCATATTGTGGAATAAAACCCTAAAGAACCGCGCGAAGTGGAGTCCCCATTCTTGCGGAATTCGTGCCGCGGCTGCGGCATGACCCGGCTGCATGCGGCTTCATGGACGTTTTCGTTCGACCGGCGGCCTCAGGAGTGGCGGCTGCATCCCGGCTCGCGGTGTCCGTCCAAGAACACCTCCGATCACGATGGCGATCGTGCCGCTTAGGACGAAGACGAGGGAAATTCCCAGCAGTTTGGCCAGCGCCGCGCCTGCAAGCGGCCCCAGTACCAGGGCCGCGAGCTGTACGCTTCTGGCAGTGGCGCTGACAGTGCCGATGGACTCGAGCTGGCATTGTTGCTGCATGGCGACTCCGAAGCCCATGGCCGTGAGACCGTAGAAGCAGCCGTTTGCCACCCAGAATGCCAGCAGCAGCCAGAGCGGCATGCTGATAGCCGCCCATGTCAGCAATCCCGGGATCGCCACAGTCAACCCAAAACCCGCCAGGCCGATGGTTGCTGTGCAATGCCGGCCTCCCCCGTGTACTCGCTTGAAGATCAGGGCGCCAAGAATGGCGCCGGCCGCGGTACTACTGACGATCATGCCGAAGGTGGCTGCGGGCATGCCTTTCTCTCTCAGGAAAAGCGCCAGCAAGGGGTCATACAAGCCAAGAATTGCCGTCTGGGAGACGGCAGCGACAAAAGCCCGCCTGAATACCGCGTTGTCGCGCGCAAGCAAGTACAGTGCATGGAGGTGGCGGCGTGCCTGCTTGCCGCCTTCTTCGCGCTTCGATATCTCGACATGCTTTCGCAGTGGGTACACGCACAGGATGCCGGCCAGCCCCAATGTCGCAGACAGGCCGAATCCGGCCATCGGATGATGCAGGCTTGCCATGATAGCTCCTGCCAGCGGAGCACATATCTTGGTCAACTGATCGATGGTGGTCATGATGCTGGCGTTGGAAACAAATTGTTCTTTCGACAGCATCGTCCGGACAATGACCTGCTCGGCGGGCATGGCGCCAAGGTTGGCCAGGCCTTTGAGGAAGACCAGCAGAACAAAGACGTGAATGTCAGAGGCGAAGAGCAGCAGAAGGGAAGTGAGAGCGCGCGCCAGGTAACTGACGACAAGCATGACGACGGGATTGACTCGATCCGCGAGCGCGCCAAAGAACGGTCCGAGAACTAGTCCTGGCAGGCCGTACAAGGCGGAAGCCACGCCGATGGTGGCCGCATCGGCGTGCCAGTAGTACCCAAGCAGCGAGAATACCAGTGTGAAGTCCACCCAGAGGATGGTTGAACTCAGCACGCGGGCGGCAGCAAGTGTGCGGTATCCCGGCACCGATCGCAGGTTGGTCATATGGTCATAGTGTTTGTGGCCCTGCGCCAATCCCGACTGAACAGCACGCCGTCGATCGCGAAGCCATCCAGCCCCGAGTTCTCTGCGTAGCGTACAAGATCGGATGTCCGATTGATGAAGCCAGTACCGTTGAAGTTCAGCGACGTGTTGCATAGCACCCCGAAATGCGTCAGCGCCTTGAACTCGTAAAGCAGTCGATACAGCAGCGGATTCTGTACGGCATTTACGGACTGGACCCGGGATGACCCGTCGACGTGGGTAACGGCCCGCAGCCGATCGCGGGATTTCACCTTGCAGAAATAGAGCATGTACGGACTCGGGCGCTCCAAATCAAAGTGGGTCGAGATCTCTCCCTCCAGAGAGACGGGGGCGATTGGCCGGAAGGATTCTCGTCGCTTGATCGTATTCAGCCGGTCGAGCATCGTCTTGTCGAACGGCGCAGCGAGAATGGAGCGGTTTCCCAACGCTCGGGGCCCCATCTCGGCACGGCCGGCAACCCATCCCAGTACGTTGCCACGCCGCAGTGCATCCGCGATGGCTTCCGTTCCGCCAGGCATCCTCGTGAACGGCCCCAGCTGCCGCGCCATCGCGTATCCCACGTCATCCACAAACGCCTGGCCGCAATAGACGTTCCAGTCAAGCTTTGCGTTCCCCGTAAGATGCCATTGCGCATCGGCTGCCGAGCCGAGTGCGGAACCGACGTCATTGGCACATGGAGGGATGAAAACATCGGAGAACAGCCCGGAATCCAGCCAGCGGCGATTCCATTCGCAGTTCAGTCCGCACCCGCCCCCAATCAGCAAGGGACGCTTCTCCCGCACCAGTGGCGCCACGGCCTGGAGGAACGTGTGAAAAATCCTGTCGGATATCAGGCTTGCCACCCGCCCTGCCTGCCCCGAGTCCAGCCCGCAATTGTAGACATCGAGATGCCGGAAATCGGACTTGTGCAGGTGAGGTACGGCCAGTGGCCTGGCGAATATCTCGTCCAACAAGACGGCTTCGCTGCGCGACGGGGTTGTTGGCGGCGAGAATGCCGCGAGCGCCATCAGCTTGCCTGCATCGCTCAGGCGAATCTGCCCGCGTGCGAGTGAGAATGTTGGATCGACCAGACCGTAGGCAAACGCGTAGCGGATACCCGGACCGACCATGATGTGAGCAAGGCGTTCTATGCCGAGCGACGTGTCGATCGAGTAGAACGCACCGATATGTCCTTCCCAGATCAGTGCGTAGCACGGTTCGCCTTGCGGAAAAGGAGACAGCGCGTATGCACCCATCAAATGGGAACGCTCGTGCGACGAGCTGACCCATCTGACCGGCCGCCCGAAGCACGTGCGTTCCGACACAAGCGGAGGCTCAAGACCCAGATATCCTGCCCCGATGGCGCGCCCCGTGGGATCGGCGCCGGTGGACCAGCCGCTGGTCACCAGCACGTCCGGCATCTCTGGCGTGTGTCGCATGGCATCGAGGAAGTCCGTGGCACCGATCGGGGCGTATCGCATGCCGGAGTCTTTTTCGGCTTCGAAGGAGAACTCGAGACGACCGTCCGCAACATACGCCAGACTGCCATCGTGACCAGGCTTCATGGCGAGCAGGCGCATTACGACTCCTTATCCGCGCGTTCCCGCAGCACGCTGAGCGCTTCCCGGGCGACGTCGCCATTTCCTTTCCCAGCCCCAAGGAAGAACATGACGGATTCTCTGTCGGTTTCGACGCCGAGCCGTTCGTTGATTTCGTGATCCATGAAGTAACCCGTCGGCCACGATTGAATGCCGCGGGCAGCGCAGACAAGCTGGAACGTCTGCGTCAGGCAGCCAATATCGAGCAGTGCGACACGATAGGCGCGGGAATGGGGATACTTCCACCACATCTTGTCGAACCGGCATGTCACGAAAACGCCATACGACAGGTCATTGGCAAAGGTCTGTGCACAAAGCAGCGACCCGAGCTCGTCCGGCGCGAAGCCTTGCTGGACGACGGACAGCTCGTGTCGATGGGAGCGATAATGATAGATGCCTGGCGTAAGATCGGAGACCCGCATGGCGACAAGGTAGGCTTCGCTCGGGTGAAGGCAGCCTCCGGATGGGGAGGTACGCCGGTATCCGATCGGCATCAATCCTTGCGCTTCGAGGTCCTCCCGCGTCTCGCCATGCACCGTGCCGAACGTTGCCCAGAGGGCGGTTGAGACTTCGCCAAGCGGAAGCGCTTCGGCATCGAATGAGCGGCAAGTCTGGCGCTCATGCAGCGCCTGTCGCAAGGTGGTATCGCCCAGCGCCGAAAGATCCGGGAGCGGAAGGGCAACCACCTTGCCAGGGCGTTCCACCTTGAGCTCGGGAATCTTGTGCACGATGGATGCGCAGTACTCGATGTAGCCACGGTAGGCATCGCCTTCCGGCATGGCTTCTCCCGGGCGCAGGCCTATCTGCGTTCCGATGTGGAAAATCCTGGAAAGACAATCCCATCCCCAAGCCGGAGGGTCGGTGTGGTCCAGGCAGCCGGAAGCTGCAATGGTCTTGTCAACGGCGCTGCTGCCGACTATCGATCCGTTCGACAGCTGAATGATTCGCTCAAGGTGAGGGATATCGATCTCATATTGATCGTGCGTGGCGTAGTTCCACAGGATCAGTCTGCCATCGATGACGCGGAGAAAGATGGACGGTGTCAAGCAAGCCTCCCGGAATAAACAGGTATGCGCCCCGGCTCGGGCTTGACGCCCTGCCGGGGCGGAGTGCCGTCAGATCACGCGTCGGGCCAAGGGAGCGGAGAAGATGTTGTTGTAGGCGTCATTCGATTGATAGGAGAGCATCGGCTCGAAAGCAATCTTCTTCATGAGAACTCCAAGGTTGGTTGGCAGCAAAAGCGCTGCAAGACAACGATAGATAAGGTCGCCTGGGTTTTGCAATGTACATTTAATAATTCAATTGACTTAATTCAATTGGTTGGGTTTGTGTATTTGTGATTTTGTGATTTGAGATTTTATTATGCATTCCATTTCGCTATTTTGCTTGTCATGGCGAAGAAATGCAGTGCATAACTCGGGAAAGCATATGTCGTCAGGAGCTTTGTGTGACAAAACTTATGTATTGTAAGTTTCTTTGCTGTATCGCATTATGGCCATGACTCGATTCCTGATTGCATCATGACGAGCTATTTGAATGCGTTTCAATTGAATATGAAAACGTTTCATGAAACCTTCGCGGCGGGTCAGGTATCGTTAAGCACCTGCTCCTGGGTAGAAAGAAGTCAGAGTGGAGGACATTAATGAAAATAAAATACGGATCCGTTTTGGATCGGTCAATTCTCCCATCTCAAATGTGTCTCGCAGCGGCGGGGACGCTCGCGGCACGGTTTGAAACGGGAAGCGCATTAAGGATACCGACCTTCACGCCACAATGACATCTCCACCAACATCCAAATCCGTGGTCGAGTTACCTAGGATTGAGTTGATAACTGTTACTGAGCTCGATCGCCTGGTGCGCTGTCTTCGGTGCCCGTATGACACAGATATTCATTATGATCACAGCGGCTCCTGGGTGATCAATTTTGCGATTGAAGGCAGGCAATATACGCTCGCGACCGTGCGCGGGGCGATACGGCGCTGGCGCCGACTTGACCCCGTGTTAGCCTTCTTGCAGGCTCATTGCTGCAGTAGTCGCAAAGTCAGATTACACGCGGGATCCTGGACGCTTTCGCGGGATAACCTGCGCGACGAAACACCGCACGTCCTCAGCACGCAAGGCCAACCCCAGAGCAATGCCGGCGAGAAGGGCGACGGTGCAGCTGATGACGAACACAAAGGGGATATCAAAGAGTTTGGCTAATAAGGAGCCAATAAGGGGCCAAGGACCATCAATGCAGGCTGCATGCTTCGGGCTGTTGCACAGGCAGTGCCTATCGTTTCATGCTGGCACTGCTGTTGGAGTGGGACGGCCCCCGGTATAGCGATCAGTACCCGGTGAAGCGGGCAAGGTCTCGGCCCCGCCGCAGCGGGGAGGGCGCGTGGACTACGCCCTGGCCTGCTGCTACAGGTTGTGCGAAAGCGTACCGTCCTCGACGCTAGCAATTTGTCGCCCACCGCGTCACGAAGGACGATTCGCGGATGCGCCGCCCGGCTCCTATGGACCTTTCTCGCCATGCCTCAAAGACGTCGCCGCAAGCTGCGGTAGGGGCATTCGCGCTTGTCGTTGATGGGGTGATCCTAACCCGCGGTGGGGCGCAATCCGGTGCAGCGGTCATGCGGGGATGCCGAGTCGGCCACGCCTCCTTTCGGCGAGATCGGCCCATGCGTCCTTTAGCTGTTGTGCATCCTGGCAGGGGCGCGGCTGCGCCTCGGTCTTCATGGCACCGCAACCCTCCGGCGCAAACAATTTCCCCGCCGCTGCGCGGCTTCCTCGCGCAGCAAATTGTTCGCGCCTCCAGGTCCTCCACTGCGTCTCGGCCGCAAGCGGTGCAACCAGCCCGGCCCCCACTCATCGGATCACAACAAGGACGCGATGGGCGCGACCTTGGTTAACCCGAAAGGAGAATGCATCATGGCCAACATTGGCAACTTCACCGCTCAGAGCGACGGCTTCACCGGCACGGTTCGCACCCTGACGCTCAACGTCAAGGTCAGGTTCATCCCCAACGACAAGGCGAGCGAGAACGCCCCCGACTTCCGCGTCCAGGCGGCCGGCGGCTACGACATTGGCGCGGCGTGGAGGAAAATCAGCCAGTCCGAGCGGCCCTACCTGTCCGTGACCCTCGATGATCCTTCGTTTCCGGCGACGATCTACGCCCGGCTGATCGAGGAAGACGATGGCACGCACAACCTGATCTGGTCGCGCAGCAAGCCGGCGGCCTGACGGTCGCCCCGAACGCCCCGCCATTGCGGCGGGGCGCACTTGCTAGCCGCAGCATCGCGCGCACGCCTACGGCGCGTCGCGCTCTTTCAAGATCGCCTCCAGCGTCTGGCGCACCTGCGCCAGACGCTGCTCGGCCTTTCGGTTGATTGAGTTGCTTACGGCTTCCGTGGGAATCCGCATTTGCAGACTCCCACAGATCAGGGGGACCACATCCGTGCCTTGCCTGGCTACCGCAATTCCGCTTCCATGCTTCTGTGGTTGCACGAATCCGACAGTCTTTGGATCCGTGCTTGTGTACGAATGCGCAGATCCGGCATCGCGTTTTCGCGCTTTGGCGGACACGCGTGTCATGCGTCCTCGGATTTCAGGGTCCTTACAATGGCCACGAGCATGGGAGGAGCCGCTAGTCAAATGCCGCTGCGCCGCATTCTGCCTATATCAGTCTGATTCAAGACGACGGCGGTCGAGATCGACGAATTTCGGCGTAGCATGGAAGGCCGTCAGCCAACTCCAGAGACCCCACAATATCGTGACCCTCCACGGCCTTCATTGCCGGCGACGATCTACGTCCGGCTGACCAAGGAAGAGGGGTATGCAGCGGACTGGGCTGGTCGCGCAGTCGAAGATATGGCCGCCCAATGAAGGGGCTCTCATAACCGCGCTTCGGCCATCAGTCTAGCCATCGTCACGCCAAGTGCTTCGGAGATGCGCTCAAGCCTAAGAATTGCGACGTTGTTGTCGCCGCGTTCCACCCGTCCCAGATAACTCACGTCGATTTCCGCGGACAGGGCCAATTGTTCCTGTGACATGCCTCGTTCTTTCCGGATGCGTCGAATCGCATCGCCGAGGGCGACAAGGGTTGGATTCTGGCGTTGACTGCTGAGATTTGGCACTCCCGCATCATTCAGATATGATGCGGTTTGTACTAGGGTACATGTACCCTATTGACGCTGTACGGGGGCGATGGCTACCGGGTCTTAGAGCGACGTAGCTTCACGCCGTCCCGGAAAGGTGCTCAACGCTTGTGCACGCTGCTTGCTGTAAACGCTGCCCGCACCGGACCGTGTTGGGATGTGACGACCCGCGATAGGGGCGTGCGCCCAGTATTGCCTTGCTCCGCGTGGAGCGAACTTTCCCGGAGGCTGCACTCATGAATCCAACCCTCATCACCGCAGAGCAACGCGCGCAATTGCTCGCAAACGGCCACGCGTATGCAAACGGAAAGGTCTGGGCCCACTGCGTGGTACGGCTGTTTACCCCAGATGCGCATGCCACCTGGCTACTGGCCGCGCTCGACCCGGCCGATGGTGACACCGCCTACGGCCTGTGCGACGTGGGTATCGGCACGCCCGAACTCGGCCATGTGAAGCTGTCCGACCTGGCATCCATCGTTGGGCCGCTCAAAAGGCCGATTCTTCGCGACCTGTACTTCCGGCCAACGCGGTCGTTAGGAGTACGCCCGGCTGGCACAGTCCAGTGGGTCGATCGTCGATTGATCGAGGCGGCAATCTGTACCCCATTGTTCGCGTCAATGCGATGCGGCATACCGTATTTGAGGTCAAGCCACCGCTGCATGCTGGAACGCGAGCGCGGTGAATTTCCATTCATTGGGGACCAAGAGCGGCTCGTGTAGGTCGCGCTTCACAGAGGAGAGAGACATGAACCCGTCAGGGAAAGGGCTGAGCCATGGACTCAAGCCGCGTCACGTCACGATGGTTTCGATTGCAGGCGTCATCGGCGCCGGACTGTTTGTAGGCTCCGGGCGAGCTATCGCCGAAGCCGGCCCGGCCGCGCTGCTGGCCTATGCCGTTGCCGGGCTGCTGGTGGTGCTGGTCATGCGCATGCTGGGCGAGATGGCTGTGGCACAGCCGGATACCGGATCGTTTTCGACCTACGCGGACGGCGCCATCGGACATTGGGCCGGTTTCACGATTGGCTGGCTGTACTGGTGGTTCTGGGTCCTGGTGATCCCGATTGAAGCGACAGCGGCGGCGGCAATTCTGAACGGCTGGTTGCCTGCCGTACCCCAGTGGATGTTTGCGCTGGCGATCACGCTCGCGCTGACCGGCACCAATCTGTTCTCGGTCAGGAACTACGGCGAGTTTGAATTTTGGTTCGCGCTCATCAAGGTGGTCGCCATCGTGGCGTTCATTGCCGTAGGCGGTCTGGCGGTGCTGGGTTTGCTTCCGGGGGCTCAGGTATCGGGCGTGGCGCGGCTGGTTGACTATGGCGGGTTCATGCCGAATGGCGCAAATGCTGTCATCGCTGTCGTCCTGACAACGATGTTCGCATTCATGGGGGCGGAGATCGTCACCATTGCGGCGGCCGAAGCGGAACACCCGGCCCGGCAAATCGTGCGCGCGACGCGATCGGTGGTGTGGCGCATTTCGCTGTTCTACCTGGGCTCGATCTTCATTGTTGTTGCACTGGTGCCGTGGAATGACCCGCTGCTCGTCACCCATGGGGCGTACCAGCGCGCGCTGGAGATCCTCGGCGTGCCGCACGCCAAGGCTATTGTCGACGTCATTGTTCTGATAGCGGTAATGAGCTGCCTGAACTCGGCGCTCTACACTGCCTCCCGCATGCTGTTCTCGCTGTCGACGCGGGGCGATGCCCCGAGCGGCCTAAGCCGGACTGCCGTGTGTGGCACACCGCGCGCTGCGGTACTGGTTTCCACCGCATTCGGCTTCGTGTGCGTGCTGGCGAACTACCTGATGCCAGAACGCGTCTTCGCGTTCCTGCTGGCTACCTCAGGCGCCGTGGCGCTGCTGGTGTACCTCGTGATCGCGATATCGCAGTTGCGCATGCGCGCAGTACTAGAACGACGCGCGGCAGAGCTGCCGCTGCGTATGTGGTGCTACCCGTGGTTGACGTGGTCGGTTGTCGTGGTGATTCTCGGTGTCCTCGCGGCCATGGTCTGGCATCCCGCCCATCGCATGGAAATTCTCGCGACAGCGACGCTGCTTGCCGGCGTGCTGGCTGGCGCTTGGCAAAATACGCGTAACCGGCGCGCAGACGGGCGTGCATTGGCAATGGATGACAGCCCGTGAACCGGCACTTTCGGCCCACGCGGTCGTGAGTACACCAGCCTGGCACTGGTCAATGGCTCGAAAGTCGACTGAGGGAACCGGCTCGCCCGCAGTGGCGGGACCGCAAGACCCACACGAAGCCGGGCACTGACCGACGGCGTATCAATGCCATTGCAAGGAGACCTGAACGTGACCACACTCCGAGAGCTGAATGAGAATCACCTGGACGCACCGGGCGGCGTCTTGCCGGTTCTGGCACGCACACTGAGCGCTTGCGACTACAACACCATGTCGCCTGCTCACTACGTGGCAGTACTGGCAGCTGTCGGATTCTCGCTTGCGCTCTGGCCCGTAGCTAAGTACGGCGCATGCCATGCACGATGGCGTGGCAAGCAGGCTGGCCATGTCGGTCGATAACGAAGGAGCAACGAAATGAACGCGACGGAAAACACGCCACCAGTACGCCTGCTGACCTCCGCCGAGCTGGCTGTCTGCATCAAGGTGTTCCGCGATGCCCGGCAATGGACTCAAGAGCAGTTGGCTGTGATCGCCGGGCTCAACGTGCGAACCGTTCAGCGCGTCGAGCAAGGCTGGCCCGCCGGCCCCGACACCTGCCGGGCGCTCGCCAGCGCGTTCGATTTCCTGGATATCGACGCGCTCAGCAAGCCATTCGCAATTCCACCTGAAGACGAACTCAAGGCTGGGCAGGAACAGTTCGACCACGAGCACGTCACCTTCGCGGCGATTCCGCTGACCACGGGTAAGCAGTTGGCCGAGCTGGCGCAGACCAGCACGATGGACATGTCGCAGCTGACTTCGAGATGGGCCGCGAAGCGGATTAGCGCTTCGAAGTGCTGCTGAAGGGGGGGCGGACCCGGACAGGCCGATGCCAGCTAACGTCCTGTATGTGATCGGGTTTCCGCTCGGCAAGGAACCCAAGCTATTCGCGACGCCAACGTCTTCCGACATCCGCCTGTAGGCGGAAGGGTCACGATCCACAATTGTCAGCGCGCCCCCACCGACGAAGGCATGGCTCAAGATGAAGAAAGCGGACGCGCACTGCGCACCTCGCTGGTTCCCTCCACGACTGATCTTGACTCGTAGCCCCAATCCATGGTCATCAATACGGCGGACCTTGCAGACGCAAGCCATTCTCGGTGCATTGTGGCTATTTCAGTCTGATTCAAGACGACTGCGGTCTAGATCGACATTCTTGCGCACGGCGGGGCGGTTTTGACCCAAAGAGACATGATTCACCGCGCGGCCAGCGGCAGGATGACCGGTGCCGCGCGTGATTTCCGCGCTGAGTGGCGGTCGCATCCGGACGATCTGCGCAAGGCTTCGGGGTCAATGATGTTGTGATGCATTTGTCCTCGCGCTTGATGTCCATCGCGACGTTCTTGCTTCACAGAAGGTTCGTCATGGCAGATCACAGCGCTGATTCATGGCTTCCAACCGCAGCGTATCTTTACGTTCTGCACCTGGACGGGCCAGAGTTGGCTTGGGAGTATCTGCGCCGTCATCCCGACTACCGGTGCGACTGGCTGTGCCGTCGGCGCCGGCCGGAGGCGGCGCATCGCTGGGGCCTTCGCCTGTTGGAAGACCCGTCTCTGGATGCGCGCGACGCGCATCCGGCCTGGTACCCTGACCATGACGCGGTGCTCCAACTCTACCCGGATGCCGACCCATCGCCCAATGCCAGCGCCTTCCAGTTTTGGCGCATTCCCGGCCAAAAGCATCTGATTCATGACGGCAAACGTCTGATACTGATGGCTCGCCGGCCCGGCAGCTGCGTACGGCTGGCGCTGGCGCCCGGGCTGGAGGATGGCATGGCCGTTGTCTATGCCGTCCGGCCCGGCGCCGCGCTTAGCGCGCGCTACGGCACGGTCGTGGCCGAGTGGGACAAGTTGGCGGAGGTTACCGAAGCTTCCCCGACTGTCGCTGCCCGGTCCCGGCCGGCACCCGCCGCACTGCTGGAACTGCACACCCTGCAAGCGCTCGATGCGACTCAGGCAAGCGCGTCCCTGCGCGAGATCGGGGAAGGGCTGTTCGGTTTAGATGCTGTGGCAACGGGCTGGCATGCCGACGGCGGCCTGCGCTCGCGCGTTCGGCGCCTGGTACGCCGCGGCCGATCGCTGATGCACGGCGGCTATCGCCGCCTGGCGCAGCTCGAGTGACCTCGGTAGGGTCGTTTTGCCTTCGCTGCAAAACGACCCTCTGCGCTGCGCTTTCCCGTGGTGGACGAGCTGTACAACAATGGCTATCTGGTTATCGATGGAATCGACGGCAAGGCGCACTATGTCGCGCTGCCGCCGCGCTCGGAGCTGGAGCAGTACCCGACCGGCGCGGTGGTGGAGGTGAAGGGCTCGGCCGATGTGCGCGCAGCCGACCGCAACATCGCCGCGCTGGCCGTCGATGGCGTGTACCGCACTGATCATCACTTGGCCGTCGCCCAGGGCCAGGCCGTGCCAGATCGGGAACCGAAAGAAGTCGTCTCGGCGCATGTCCGTAGGTTGGAAGCCTTACGCCGAGCCGGCATTGTCGAGCGCTTGGCCGAAGGCGTCTGGCGCGTGCCCGGCGACTTGGCAGAACGAGGCCCCAGTACGACGCGCAGCGTTTGGGCGGCAGTGTGGCCGTCGAGCTGAAATCGCACCTGCCCATTGAAAGGCAGGTCCGCGTGATCGGCGCGACGTGGCTGGATCAGCAGTTGATCAGAGGGGGCGAGGGGCTGGGCGACCTGGGCTTTGGCACGGAGGTCAAGGGCGCGTTGCGCCAGCGCGCCGATTTTCTGGCCGAACAGGGGCTGGCTGAGCGGTGCGGCGAGCGCGTGGTGCTCGCCCGCGACCTGCTGGTAACACTGCGCAGCCGCGAGCTAGCGGAGGCCGCAAAGGACATAGCGGCAGAGACCGGATTGGAACATCGGCCGGTGGCCCAGGGACAGCGTGTGGCCGGCATCTACAGGCGTAACGTCATGCTTGCTAGCGGGCGATACGCAATGCTGGATGACGGCATGGGATTCAGCCTGGTGCCATGGAAGCAGCGGTGAACATCCGCTTCTGTTGGTTGGTCCGCTTAGTAGCGTGAATGGGAAGCCAGGAATTCCTGGATCTGTGCCAGGCTCGGTTCGATCATCTGCAACTCGTCCGGCAGGAATGATGACCCGGCAAGCTCCGAGGTGGCGCAAAATAGCTCGAGCCCTGCCTTGACTCGGACGGAAAGACGGGCCTCCGTCAGTCCGATGGCCGTCCTCAGGAGCGTGGACCACCTGGAGGCCGAGCCCACTGCAGCCGTGATGTCATCGACGACGGTGTTGTCGCTGACCTCCAGGACCCTAAGGTACGGCTGCGCGACCCGCAACATGCCCCAGGAGCAACCGTGGGCGGCCTGGAGCATTCTTCCGGAATCCCCGGATTCGAGCCCGGCGACGCCCTTGTGCACCTCTTCCAGCCAACCGATCAATTCTAAGGCAGCCTCACGATGCGCGCTGACGATCATCTCGGCTGTCCACTCGAAGTTCCGGGCTTTGTCCCGCAGGTCTCTCAGGAACCCGTCTTGGTCGACCAAGGGGACGGAATGAGTCAGGCCAGTGAGATACCGGCAGACGCTCCGTGGGTCGACAAGGATCGCGGCCAGCGTCCCGCGGGACTGGATCTTCAAGATGACCAACCTGCCGCGGTGGCGGAAGATTCGCTGTCCGTCGGACTGAATGTCCGCAGAGCTGACGATAAGGTCCACGTCGCTCTGCGGCGCCGCGTTACCCCTGGCAAAGCTACCTGTCAGCATCACGCCGACGGTAGCCTCACCATACTTGCGGATGCCGATCGCCTGGACGAGATCGCGTAAGTCGAATGACTCACTCATTTCGTGCTACCTGACATAGTCGACGGCAGATCGCAACCACGGCGTGCTCCTTATGAATGAAGATTCCCAGCTCTAGCAGCGCCCTGGCGTGTGGTGGGCATCTACAGGCGCAGCGCCATGCTTGCTAGCGGGTGCTACGCGATGCTGGATGACGGCATGCGATTCAGCCTGGTGCCATAGAAGCCAGTGCTCGAGCAGCGGCTGGGGCAGCGGCTTACTGCGACGATAAGCGGCGGCGGGGTGTCTTAGGAGATCGGTCGACAGCGTACCCTTGTACTGCCGCAGTGACTCGACGCTGCAGCGGACTGCCTCGTTGCTCTACCTCGCTATCGAACAGCAGGCGAGTTGTCTACGCAAGGTAAATGTGAATCCCGCTCGCATCATCCCGTCTTTTGAGGTCGGGCCCGCCCGTAAGGGCGAATGCCTCAAATTCCCTGAGAACTTGCAACAATGCCAGTAGCCCGTGTTGTACGACTAATTGCATCGCCTCCGTGCTGGTCATCAATCGATAAGTGTCCCAGACACGGGATAGACCATCGCTACCCAGAACAACATGCGCTGGCGTAGGGATGACTCGCTGTTCCTCGACAGCTTTCATCGCACTCGCAGGGTTCAGCGTAAGTGCATTACTGGCCTCGTTCTTCTGTTGCTGGCAGCGGCGTTGCCAAAGACTGACAAGTTTTCGCCCCTCGAATCCAGAGAACGGCTTCCAAAGATCATACGTTGGTGACGATTGATTGGACATTGCGACGTGGTCTGTCTTAGGCAGTGGACCCAGCAAGATTTCCACGAAGCAATCGGCATAGCGAAAGATCGACATGTGCACCTGTCCTGCCGTTCTGTTGATCTCCACAATCATCGCGGCTGCTACCGGCCAAACCCATAGCGGCTGGGCGTTGCCACCGGTATGGCGATACTCATCCTGGAGGATCTGTAAGATGGTTTGCAATCGCGCCTTACTAAAGGGAGCGTTTCGGAATTGCTCCTGTAGCTGCTGGGCGAGGCGTCGCACGAACCATCCTGCGTCAGTGACGCTTTCATAGGTCGTAAACGGGGATGCTGTGAGGGGGGATGCGCCATCAATTGCCCACGCAAGTATTGAGTGCTCGCGGAGAAGGTATCCAACTACGTCCTCCGTTGGAATGTGCTCGTAGATGCCCTGGGATATTTGTTGGATCGTTGCTTGCATCATGGACCTTCTCTCAGCGGGGAGGCGGCTGTAGTTTGTAGCGAAGAACTGAGCTCGTGGCAAGCTGATTCGCCCGTATGCGAAGGGCATGCCGGATGAATTTTTGCGACAGCTTCACAGCGCTTGGATCTTAAGCGGGAATGCCCACTCAACGCTTTTGACAGAACTTCCAATAAAAATCCGGGAGCATTTCCGGCTTCTTTGCAGCTACGTCTATCCACTCATAAGCCGTATGCTCTTCGCTCAAAACGAGATCTCGACTGGTGAACTCGCATCGAAAGAACACAAGCAACACACGCTTTCCGGGAATGATCTCGCAGGATTGGCTTCCAACGTAGGCCGTCTTGGTAATAGCCAGGCCGCACTCTTCCTTTACCTCGCGAACCAGCGCTGACTCTAATCCCTCGCCGGCCTCCGGCCTGCCGCCCGGCAGTTCCAATTCGTCCCTTGGATTCTTGACGAAGAGAACCCCTCGCGGTCCTTGCATGATGGCCTTTACACTGACGGGTTCCATATCTGCTTAGCTCCTTATGGGCGCGTGCCCCCTTGAGTAGGCGGGTTCTACTACCAGCTGTCGCTGCCGTGGTGTGAGGTAGTCTGCGGAGAATGCCTGGACGCCGGGGGCTGAATAGTTTGGCGTGGCTGGCAACGCCGTAATTTCGTGATGCGCTGTCGGCTTCCTAAAATAGGAATGGTTGTTCATGAAACGTGCAAAGACCGATCGCCGTTGCCCGGAATTTGCCACCTTGCAGGTCCCGTGTACAAGCGCTTCTGAGAAGACCAAAGCATCTCCCGCCTGTAGGAAGATGTGCCGCAACAACGGATTCTCGGCGATGCTGCGGTAGCAGTCCGGAACTGGAAAGTTGGCGCGATGTGAACCTGGAACGCAGCAAAAATGGTTTTCGCTCGCGCCGATATCGGAAATGGCATACTGGACCGCGATAAGACCGCTGTGAATACGATGATTTCGTACCCAGTAATAGATCCCTTCATCAAACATATCGGCCCCATGATGCAGTTTTCCACCACTGCTGACGAATCGTTCGTCAGCACAAAACATATGGTCAAGTCTAAATTTTGATCTATAGACGATATCCAAGAAGCGATAGACAGAATCTAGGTCGATCAGATCGCGCCACTCCTTGCCCCAGTCAAAATTCACATCATGGAGAAAATGAGAGGTGAGATATTTTGACCAATATGCCTGCAAGCGCTGAAGATGAATTATGTCGATGGCGGCAGGAATTATGTCGATGGCGGCAGGAATAATGACATACCCGTTCAGGTCGAACTGATAAATATAATCAAGATCAGAGCGTGCGATGCCGGCATGGCCGGCACCAATGATTCCAATATTCATCGTGGCTTCTCCGGCTGCGTGTGTCCGAGGCGAGTTTTCACGCTTCATCCTTTTCACATATGGATTTATGGGATTTTGAGAATACATCTGATATTGCGGCTATCCCCGTGAGGTTTCGAATTAACCATTGCGTTGGCGAGTAACTTCCCGAAACCTACGGATAGGGCGCTACGCAGCGCCTACCGGAAGGACGGCCGACTACGTAGACTAGATGCATGCGGTCGTCGATAAGCGCTTCGGCCCAAAACTCCGACGGTGGAATGCAGTAGACATTGACATGCCCATATGCCGCGCCACTTACCAGTGCCTCCACAGCAATCCGAAAGTCTTCATGCACGTCGCGTGGCGGAGCAGGGAAGTCCACTGTGCCAGCGAAGGTTCGCAACTGCCAGACGACCGAGTAGCCAACTTGTGCCGCCCATTGGTGGACAGCAATGTAAGTAGAGCGACTGTGAATTTCCGTAACGCTGAAGGCTAGTGCTGTTGGGGGTGGCATGAGGCACGCGGAAAATAATGCAGCGGCCACGATGGCGCCGGATGACTTGTGTGATTTCATACCCTGCTGCCCATTCGGAGGGTATCCGTGTTCGCCCGCGCTGGCGAGTACGGAACCGAGCAGCGTCGCCCCGTAGGGTGCCCGACCACGTAAACCAGGCGCATGTGGTCGTCGATAATTGCTTCGGCCTGGAACTCCAACGGTGGTAAGCAGTAGACGTTGGCACGCCCATACGCCGCGCCACTTATCAGCGCCTTGACCGCCATCCAGAAATCTTCATGCACGTCGAGTGGGGGAGCGGGGAAGTCCACCGTGCCAGCGTGGGTTAGCGGCTGCCAGCTGACCGAGTAACCAACTTGTGCCGCCCACTCGTGGACCGCAAGGTAAGTAGAACGACCGTGAGCTTCCGTTACGCTGAAAGCTAGTGCTGCTTGGGGTGACATGAAGCAGATTGCTAATGAAGCGGCGGTCGCGATGGCGCTGGATGACTTGCTGGATTTCATACTCTGCTGTCTATTAGGAGGAAGAAAACATAAGTCTTGCAAACTGGTGCGCTCTCTCTCTCGGGAGACCTCATCGATCCTGACTTCAAGTCCTTTTGAATTGACGGAATAATTGCCGCAGAAGTTCCGTCGATATTTAGCCATCTTCTGTCTGAATGATTCCAATATCGATCTAGATTTTTAATTTGATGAAAAATCGACGGATCGAAACGTCATGAGTAACCAAAAAGCGGTATTCATGACGAAGGGTGCCATTCCTTCCTTCGCAATCGTTTCTCGTAAAAACGCCGAATTGTCGGCAAGTTTCCAGTATCTGTGCCTCTTCTTTGTCGAATTTCGGTCTTGAGTGGGTTGACATGCGTTCGCAATGAATGATCAGTGAAGACAGAATCACGTGGATCGCAGGATTCTGTTTCTTTGGGCTGCAATGAAAAAAAGGGGGGCAAATTTGACCCACCGGAGGGGTGCTTGAGAGCGGGCCTGTCCTGTCAAGGACAAGGCTTCCACGCAGTCGCACCCCTCACGTTTGCAGTGTTGTAAGGCGGATCGAGCGAGGCTCAAGTCATGGCGCTTCCGTGCGGCGTGACGAGGCAGATTGATGCGGTTGGTCGACGTCGGTTCATCCTTTGTGAAGGCGCCGTCGCGGTTGAATGCGTATCTGGCTGCGGTCTTCGCTCGTTCATGAGGAGATGTTGCATGCATGAGAGTCGGACCTATCGGCCACTGGTGAACCGCTTCTATCCGGATGCATCGCCCCGTGGGAGCGCGCATGCGTAGCAGGCCAGTGAGAGCCAGGATGGAGTTGCGTCATTTGCAGTGCTTCTTGGTCGTCGCCGAAGAGCTCCATTTCACAAGGGCTGCCGCGCGATTGCACATGGAGCAGTCGCCGTTATCACGCGCCATCAGGGAGCTGGAAGAAGACCTTGGCGTGCAGCTCTTCCAGCGGACCACGAGGAGTACACGGCTAACCCGTGCTGGCCGGATGTTTCAGAGGCATGTGCCGCGCATCTTCGCCGCGTTGGAGCAGGCGTGCGACAGCGTGCGAGGAGTCGCTAATGGGTTTCCCGACCAGTTGCGCATCTCCTTGTCAGACTGTTGCGCTCGGCCACGCTTGCCGGCTTTGCTTGCGCTGTGTCGACAGGAGGATCCAGAGGTGGCGCTCCGACTATTCGAAGTGCCGTTGTCGCAGCAGGTCAGGGGACTGCACGAGGATGTGTACGACGTGGGATTCTCCCTGACCAACGAAGTTGGCGATGGCATCGTCGCCCATCCACTCTGGAGCGAACCTATGGTGGTCGCGGTCCCGGCACGTCATCCACTACTCGCCTATCGGCATATTCCGCTGGACGAACTGCTGCGCTATCCGTTGGTCCTCTTTGATCCGCAAGCGTGCGAGGGGCAGGCGCGGCTGGTTGATCGCTTGCTGCGCCGGCTGGATCAGGAGCCGCTGGTCGCGGACCGGGTTACGTCATTCGACTTGATGCTGACCTTGGTGTCGGCCGGCCTTGCATTGGGTCTTGGCAGCGCATCACTTGTCTCCGCCAGCCGGGCATCGGGCGTGGTAGCGCGCCCGTTGGCAGGGCGGGTGCCCATGGTCACGACCTACCTGCTGCGCCTGGATGCCGAGCCATCACAGACGCTGGCTCGCTTCATCGAGCGGGTCACCCCTGTCGAGTCGCCGGCTTGTGGCAGCCCCGCCGATTGCACTCAACCTAACATCTCACAGGACGTTGAGACATGAACAGAACCGCACTGACCTTTGTTACCCTGCTTTTGGTGGCATGCGGCCCTTCCGGATCGCCTGACACCGTCGAATCGTTGGCTGCCAATCCCGAGCGGCTCAGGGAGCTGCGCCAGCGATGCAAGACGGACCGCATAAGGCTCGGAGACGTACTCTGCAATCGGGTGGCGGAGGCGACGAACCGACGCTTCTTTGGCGACGGCAATACACCTTACACTCCGTCGAAGGAGCGGCCCAGGTTCTGATCGTTGGGGCTTCGCCACGAGTTTGCCGCGTCTTTGCTCTGTACGCCATAACGCGCTGCAGCTTGCCGCATTGTCGTGGTGTTCGCCCTGGCGCGGACTCTTTTTATTTCCTTCACCTTTGTTCCGATAACGGTCTTTGACCGGCCCGTGATGTAACGCCGAATCTCATGCCTGAGGCACGCCGTTGTGCCGACTATTTTTTGCGAGGTGTCTGTGCAGGAGAGGGCGGAGGCTAAGATGCAAGGTCAAGGCGTGCTGCTTGGCCAGATTGCCGTCGTGTTCGGCATCGTGATTGCCGGCGTGTGGACCGCCACACAATGGACGGCCGCCGCCTTGGGGTATCAGGTACGCCTTGGCGCGCCCTGGTTTGATCTCTTGGGCATGCCGTTCTACCACCCATGGCGTCTGTTCGAGTGGTGGTTCGTCTACGATGCCTACGCGCAGCGCGTCTTCGATACCGGCGGTGCCATCGCGAGCGGCAGCGGACTGCTTGCCGTGGTGGGCGCCATCGGCATGTCGGTGTGGCGCTCGCGGCAATCGAAGCGGGTCACGACCTACGGCTCGGCACGCTGGGCGAAGGCTGTCGATATCTGCAAAGCCGGGCTAACGCGACCCGTCGGTGTGTTTCTTGGTCTGCATGACGGCCAGTACCTGCGCCACGAAGGGCCGGAACACGTTTTGACCTTCGCGCCAACGCGCTCCGGCAAGGGCGTGGGCCTGGTGGTGCCGACACTGTTGAGCTGGCCCGCGTCGGCCGTGATCCATGACATCAGGGGCGAAAACTGGCATCTCACTGCAGGTTGGCGAGCGCGCTTCTCCCATTGACTCCTGTTCAATCCGACCGTTTCCCAGTCGGCCGCTTATAACCCGCTACTCGAAGTCCGGCGTGGCGGGCATGAAGTGCGCGACGTGCAGAACATCGCCGACATCTTGGTCGATCCCGAGGGTGCGCTGGAGCGCCGCAACCACTGGGAGAAAACCAGTCATGCGCTGCTGGTGGGCGCCATCCTACATGTGCTCTATGCCGGCGAGGAGAAGACGCTACGCGGGGTCGCAAACTTCCTCTCCGATCCGGCGTGCCCCTTCGAACTGACGCTGCATCGAATGATGACGACGCGGCATCTGGGCGACGCGCCTCACCCCGTTGTTGTTTCGGCGGCGCGCGAGGTGCCGAACAAGAGCGAGAACGAGCGGTCGGGCGTGTTGTCCACGGCCATGTCGTCCTTGGCCTGTATCGAGACCCCACAGTGGCCGCGGTCACGTCACGATACGACTGGCGCATTGCTGACCTGATTTCCTCAGAGCATCCGGTGTCGCTGTATCTGGTAGTACCACCGTCAGACATCAGTCGCACTAAGCCGCTGGTGCGCCTCATCCTCAACCAGATCGGCCGACGGCTCACCGAGTCGCTCGATGGGAGCGACGGCATGCTTGACGAGTTCCCGGCGCCGGGCCGGCTCGATTTCTTCGAGGCGGCGCTGGCTTTCATGGCCGGCTACGGCATTCGCAGTTTCCTGATCGCGCAGTCGCTCAACCAGATCGACAAGGCCTACGGTCAGAACCACTCCATTCTCGACAATTGCCACGTCCGGGTGACGTTCACCACCAACGACGAGCGTACCGCCAAGCGCATCTCCGAGACGCTGGGCACCGCGACCGAACTGCGCGCACAGCGCAACTACGCCGGCCACCGGCTCGCGCCGTGGCTCGGCCACTTGATGGTGTCGCGGCAGGAGACGGCCCGGTCGCTGCTGACGCCGGGTGAGGTGATGCAGCTTCCGTCTGACGAAGCCGTGGTGATGGTGGGAGGCTGCCCGCCGATCAAGGGGAAGAAGTTGCGCTACTACGCGGACACCAATTTTAAGCGGCGCGTGCTACCGCCGCCCATGCTTGTGGCGAGGCGATATGCCGACGCACCACCGGCACGGCCCGACGACTGGAGCAGTTTGGCGAGCCCCGCCGTACCTGCCGCCCCGGCCGTCGTCGATGAGGCAAACAGGCAAGCCGCCACGACCGACGACCACGGCCCCCGTCGGCAGCCAGAGTTACCCGAGGTCGGGGCGTACAGCCTCGATCAACATACGCCAGCGAACGACCTCGCGCTGCTCGACGACGACGATCTGCCGTTGCCACTTCCCCGTGAGCTTGATTCGGCCATGCAGCGCACGGCCCGGATGGCGGCCATCGACCCGAACGACGGAATCGCGCTATGAGTCAATACCGCCTCAATCTGTTCATTGCGCCCGAGCACGCCAAGCGCCTGGACGAGCTAGCTACCAAGAAAGGCGTGTCGAAGTCATCCATCGTCGCCGCGGCGCTGGCGTCCTGGCTGTCGCCGGACGCCGGCGATCAGCGCGAGGCGGCCATCGCTAAGCGGCTGGATCGATTGTCCCGTCAGTTCGAGAAGCCGGAACACCGCGAACCAGGTCGGCCAGGAAATGACCCGGCGCAACCTCAGCATCCAGCCGACCCTGACGGCGCGGCCCGGCCTGCCGGTGCGCATCATTGTCAACCGGGATCTGGTGCTGCGGCCGTACCAGCCGCTGTTCATCAATCGAGGAACTTCACGATGAGCACGCCACCTAAACTGCGGCTGGGCCCGCTACCCAAGACCGAAAGCATCAAGCTGACCTTTGCCTGCCCGGCCAGCCTCAAGGCAGACCTCGATCGGTACGCAGCGCTACATGCACAGACCTATGGCGGGGCGGTGGATGCAGCAGCGCTAATCCCATACATGCTGGAGGCTTTCATGGCGCGTGACAGGGCTTTTCGGCGGGGTAGCGGTGACCACCAGACTTTTGCTCGCGCTGGCATGTCGACAGGCCAGCAAGGGTAAGGGCGGGATCTAGCGAGCCAATGCTCTATGCCTGGCAGACACAGGAGAGGGCGCTGACCTTGAGAGGTCTGGCGGCGCTGGGTATCCCCATCGATTTGACACGCTCCCAACTGAAGTGAGGGAAAGTATGACGATTAGCGAGACGACGCAGGCCACGTTCGACCACGACGTGCAGGGCGATATTCCCGTTCTGGTAGATTTCTGGGCGCCGTGGTGCGGGCCGTGTCTGGCACTGGCGCCATATCTGGAGACACTTTCGGCCGATTATGCGGGACGATTGAAGGTGCTCAAGCTGAATATCGACGAGGCGCCGGACGGCTGGGAGCATTTTGGCGTGCGTGCCATCCCGACGCTGGCGTTTTTCTCTGGCGGCAAGGAATACAACCGCCTGATCGGTCCATCGACGATGCGGCTGCGACTCATGGTGGAGAAATGGTTTGGCGAACTGGGGCTGACATCGCCTTCACTGGAGCGTGCATCTGTCGAGACCGGGGATGCGCCGTCCCAAACGGTTCGTCAAGAAGAGAAATGGAACAGTTTTGGCGGCGATGCGACTGTCAAGGCAGCCGGACTCGCGCGCCTGCGCGAATGTACCGAGGAAGAGGAATACCAACCGTCGACACGTCTGGCTGGCGACGAGGAGCAATTTGAAGCGATCGTAGGCGTGCCAGTGGCCTTAGGCGACCTACTTGGCATGCTGTATTGGATTGAATCCAACACCGATGAGCAGTCTGCGCGGGCGCAGACGCTTGAGATCGTCGACGCTATGCCGGTTGGGGCCGATCTGGGGGGAGTCGCAGCCAAGGTGCTATACGACCTGCTATACATATCCCCATGGGAGATCACGCAGTACTTTGCCAACGGTGTTGCGAGCAATCTCAGTATGCAGATCAAAAGGCTGCATCAGCGAGAGCACGCCGGCGAACGCGTTGCATTGGCAGACTGGGAAGCCCTGCAGCGCGAGGCAGTGCTATTGATTGGGTCTGGCCTGGATTCACGCAAGAGCGTGGAACTCGAGCGGCTGGCTGTATCGTTGATCGATGCAGGCATGGCAAGGGACGTGCTGCCGTTAGTGATCGAATATGCAACGCGCGACTATCGGCAGTATCCGGATTGGGGCGAGGCGGAAGCGACTAGCGTCGCAGCCATGCTTCAGGAAGATTATGAGAGTGTTCAAGAGACACTGGGTGATCCGCCGAAGGAAGAGGGCCCTGCCCGCGATGAGTGGTTGGCGCAACTGTCCGAACGCCTGCAGACCCGTGAGCGCGAACGTCGCGCGGAACAGCCAGACTTGTGGGCGCGCTATGATGCCTGGTGCGACTTTGAACAGGCAACTATGACCTCGATCTGCGCACATGTCGCGGCCGTTCTGCTATCGCTACTGTGCGGGGGCGCGAAGTAGCCGGCCCATCGCGCGATCGCTACATGGATCTCATCGACCCCGGCGTCCGCAACCTGGCGCTGGCGGCAAATCGCCTTGGGAGGCGTACACAGTTATATCCCTAGGTAAACCAGAATAAGACGACCGCTGACAATGGTCCGACCACGTCCCTGCTATGGTGTTCTGGCCTCCTCGGCCGCTTTCCTCCCCGTGAATGACCCCGCCACCATGGCAGGGTCAAATTATTTTCGCCCGCTTTTTGGATGGCCGCTCGCGCAGCCGGGGCGCGCACGGCCGTCGGCGGAAGCTGCAGCGTGTTCGTACTTCAACCGCTGCGCACGCCCTTGTGGGTCGGCGCACGGCGGACGCCCAGCCGCGTAGAGCTGAGTTGGAACAACTGGTACCCGGCTGTCTGTTTGAACCCATGCGCGACCAACTTGGCCGCATCGATGACCTGGGCAAGAAAATCCACGACCAACGCTTAACTTGGCGGCTGCGCCAATCTCGCTGAGATCTTCGCGCATCGGCTCGCGATCTAACCGATCGTGCCCATCAGACCCCTCAGTTTTGACGGTTGCTCCAAGATCGGAAGAGGGGGTCTAATCAGGGCACAGCAGAGAGTTGGGGGAATAGCGTGCGTATTATCTCAGGGGACTCGACCCACTTGCAGCCAGCCATGATGACGCGCCTTGCGCGTTATCGGCACGAAGTCTTTGTGCAGCGCCTGGGCTGGACACTCCCTTGTCCCGACGGCCTCGAACTCGACCAATTCGATCGTGAAGATACAGTATACCTGGTGGCGCTAAACAAGTGCACTGGCGCGATTCGTGGCTCGGCGCGCTTGATGCCGACCACGCGGCCCTACTTGCTTCGAGAGATATTTCCGGTACTGCTCCACGACGCGCCTGCGCCGACGTCTGCGGACATCTGGGAATTGTCACGCTTTGCGGTGGTGGACCTCGAGGCGCCAGCGTCGGCACGCAGCGGGCAGTTTTCCTCGCGTGCTGCCACCGCACTGCTGCGCGCGACACTGATTTGCGCGGCGGAACTCGGCGCACGCGGGCTGGTGTCGGTATCCCCGATCGGCGTAGCGCGTCTCCTCAAGCGTGCGGGCTTCGTTGTCCAGAGCGGGCCGCCTGTCACGATGGGCGGGAAGCGTCTGTTTGTTTGCCGTATCGATGCGTTGCAATCCCCCGGGGGAAGGGACACCTTGTGTCAAGGGTCACTGTGCCTGACGGGCGCCATCTCGGCCAACGGTCGTCAGATTCGGCTCAACCCGCATCAGGTGGCAGAGCTCGCGCGATGAACGAGATCCTGCTCCTGGCGCTCGTCAGCCTCATGATGAATTCCTCTGCGGAATGCCCAAGTGCCGTCGACAGACCGGGGGCAAAGCCGCCGTCCGAGCATGCGGCGCCTCGGCGGCCGGTCCGCGAGACACGTCAATGTGGTGTGCCGCACCGCGACCGACCCAGCGACCCAGGAGACGGGACGACCCGCTAGCGGGGACCGACACGATAGCGTTGCCATGGGCGCGGGCATGGTGCCCACCACCAGTCCACATCCGTTCTCAGGAAGTCGATGGTATTGCCCGCCTTATCGACCGCCCGATACAGATATTTCCACTGATCGCGTACCAAGATGTAGTCTCATCCATGCGCCAGCTCTTGCCCGCCGGGCGCTTGCGATGACGAAATACCTTGTGTAGTGCCGGCAGCAGCTTGAGCGCCCAGCGGTGCACGGTCGAGTGATCGACTGAGATGCCACGCTCGGCCATCATCTGCTCCAGATGGCGCAGGCTCAGCGGATAGGCGACGTCCCAACGCACGCAGCAGCATCATGTCCAGCGGGTAGTGCAGACGCTTCAATACCTTTGCAACTTCGTTGTTCATGACCGTTACCCACACGTGCTGAATTCGACACCGGTACCTTCTACCGAAGGCTTACTGCGACAAAACCCGAACGCGTACTGCGCGATCCGCTGGCAGTGCTGGCGACCCGGATGCCATGGAGCAGCATTGAGGCAGCCCTGGCGCCGGTGCTTGCGCGCAAGGCGAACGAGGGCCAAGGTGGTGCAACTGGCCAAACGCTCCGGCATTCAGCTCAAGCAGACCTTTGCCAGGGAAGGCAAGTCGTTGCGATTTCGTGCGGGTGGTTATGCGCATGCCAAGCAGTTCAAACGGCTGAGAACCGTGCTCAAGCGTCAGCGCACCGTGCTCGGCCGCGTACTACGTGATATCGAACGCAAGATGACGACGCTCGCGGAGGTTCAGCAAGAGCGTCTGCGTCCCTGGCTCGAACGCGCTCGCCGCATTGCGCAGCAACGCGCCAAGGACAAGAACAAGCTCTATGCTCTGCACGCACCCGAGGTGGAATGTATCGCCAAGGGCAAGGCCCGTCAGCCCTACGAGTTCGGCGTGAAGGTGAGCTTGGCGATCACCGCCAATCACGGACTCATCGTCGGTGCGCGCAGCTTCCCTGGCAATCCATACGACGGCCATACGCGCACGCCCAACTGGAGCAGACCACCCTCCTGCTGCAGGACCTGCCCGAAGCGCCCAGACCCCGCACTGCCATCGTTGACCTCGGTTACCGCGGGGTCGATGCCGAAGTGGCGCCAGTGAAGATGATTCATCGCGGCAGGATCAAAACCATGAATCGTCGCCAGCGCAGAATGCTCAAACGTCGCCAAGCGGTCGAGCCTGTCATCGGTCATGTCAAAGCGGATCACGGCATGCGCCGGAACTGGCGAAATCGGTGACGCCGTCCACCCGATCCTCTGTGCTGCAGGCTTCAATCTCCGCTGGCTGCTGCGGGCCATTGCCCGCCTGGGCATCCGCGGACCTTTTTTGCGTCTTGACTCTACTCACAGGCATGGCTCTGTTCGCCAGAGATGCAGCCAATCGACTCTGCCCGCCCGCCGCAGTCGCTTGATGGGGCGCCACTGGAATTATCCACCCTTCATTCAGGCTGAGCTCACAGACTGAATTCTTCAGGTCAGACTATCTAAATTGGCGGGTTATATTTTACCGATATGGCGCGTAGTATCCAAGGAAAAATCTCCAGACTTCCATCATATGGTAGTTACCTGCGCATAGGATCAAAATAAATGGCCTATACGTTATAAAGAAATAGGCGATGAGATTGACATCAATCCAAAGAAATTATTGAGAGTGTGATGACCATCGACAAGAGCAGCATGGGTTCCTTAAGTGAATCCAGCAATCGCATCAAGTTAATTGATTATATATCTCCAGACACAGAAACGTTCGGGTGTGAGTTTGCTCTCATGTTCGGTAGCCGGCATGCTCAAGCTGAACTGGTTGACGCCGCATTGGAGCTCTTTCACTCCGGATACTACGAGACCTTGATCATAGCGGGAGGGAAAACCAGAAATCGCGCAACCAGCGAAGCGAGTGAGATCGCAGAGCGGCTGATTTCCGCAGGCCTGAGCAGCACAAGAATAATACTGGAAGAAGATTCATCCAACACCGCCGAAAACGTGCGATACGCGCGCAACATAATGACGAGCCGTAGTGTTCGGGAACTGCTTCTAATCGGAAAGATATACGCCAAGCGCCGGTACGTCATGACCATAAAAAAGAATTGGCCGGAGATCGAGCGAGTTTCGTGCTTCGCAGTTAACTATTTTGGTGTCAGTCGGGCTCAATGGTGGAAATCTCCGACGCTAAGGATGCGAATCCTGCAGGAGGCCAGGAAGATCGAAAGATATCTGGAAATGGGCTACCTCTCTGAAGTAGACGTAATTGAGCGCGAATTCAGACTGTGGTCGCTGTCACAACCACTAATGTCTAACAAGGAAATGCGATGAAAATTGGAATCATTGGCGCTGGCCATGCCGGCCTCGCACTGGGGGCCCTGCTGCTTCGGTCCGGAAAGCATGAAGTACGTATCTATTCGGCCCCACGCCATAGTGCGAAGCTGTCTGCGATAATGAACGGAGGCGGCCATATGCGATTCGTAGATCAGCCAAATAGTGAAACAATGATTCTCCGCCTCACGAAAGATCAAATTGTGAGCTCGATATTGGAAATTATCGAATTCTCCGAAGCGATCTACAATACGACGCCGGTCACCGCACACGACCAGATTTTTCATGAACTACTCGCGGACCCCAATTCGCGATTGCGCTACCTGACTTATATCAACTTGGGCGGTGGCTTCAGTTTTTTCGCTCATCAGGTTTCACAACGTGCCAAGGGGAGCGCGGTCAACATCGGTACATTGCATACCCTTCCATACGCAAGTCGGGTCGACGGGAGCCAGGTAACAATACTCAACTACCGGAAGACGACCGAGATCTCGTTCAGTTCCGGCCGTGATAAGGAACAAATAGCGATCCTCTCTTCGATTATTAGCGGGTCTCTGGAACTGGACGCTGACGCCCTGCACATGTCTTTAGACCGCTCCAGCTATGTGATGCACCCAATCATCACTATCTTTAACATCAAAAAAATCGTTTCTGGGGAGCACTTCCATTTTTATAGTGATGGTTTCTGCCAGCCGATCCAGGATCTCCATTTACAGGCTCATCACGAGCGTCAGGCCCTCGCTCGGGCCCTTGGCTATACGGACTACCCGTCACCTGAAACGCGTCTTCAGAGTTTCATGAAGGCATACGGTAGCGATTTCAGCACGATCAAAGGACCATCCTCCCCACAGCATCGATATTTGATGGAGGACATTCCATACGGTTTGGTACCAATTGTCGACCTTGGCCGAGCGTTGGGAATTGAAATGCCTGTGTGCCGCTCCATCGTCGACCTAGGGAGCGCAATTGCCAAGACCAATTTGTGGGCCTCTCCATATCGGCTCCACGAAAACTGCCCATTGCGCGATGAGTTCCTGCGCGAAAGGGACATCGTTTCGGGAATGCGGGTATGATGGGTCGGAAATGTGTACTTATGGATTTGGACGGATCCACTCTTATTGATAGTATTACGGTGGCAAGATCACTTGTCGATCTGATTCAGCACAATCCTGATGTGCATTGGGTGATGGTCACCGGCCGTTCATATGCCAGCGCCATTGCGACGGAGTATGGGAAGCTCCTCTGCGGGAACAGCCTGCATGTTTTCGATGGGGGCGCAATGATAGCAACTCTCGAAGGATTGGTGCTCCATCGCAGCGTCATGTCGAAATCAGACATCGAGAGGTTAAATGTTCATTTACAAGCGGATTTTGGAAGCTATGTCTTCGGAAGCAGCGGCACGGGTTCCGGATTCGTGTGCAGCACAGATACTTCCATCGAGTTTCCACAGGTATCAAGGTTTACCGAAAGCCTGTCGACCTTCATGCATTGGGCGCTTTCGGAAAGCGTCCAGAAAATTTCAGTATCGGGAATTGACCCTGCGGGGATCCCTGAACAACTCAATCACTGCAAAAGCGGGCCGGTGTTGGATTTTCTGCCTCCCGGCATAAGTAAGGCTTCGGGTGTTCAGAATGTTCTGTCGATGCTTGCCATCAGACCTCAAGAAGCGGCATTCGTCTTCAACGATCAGAATGATCTCGCAGTCATAGAAGATCCGTCCCTACGAGGTATATATCTAATCAAGGTCGGCGAGGAGTTGCCTCAGATCCCGGCCCATGCACGAGTGAACACTCCGAATGACGTTTCAACATTACTGAGCGACTGGCTATCGATCAACCGACCAGAGCGTGCGCGGTAATATCAGAGGAGAAGAGGGAGTGTGCACTCAGAAGTCGATTGCGACTATTATAGCTCCAATCCTCCTTGGAGTCCTGATCACTACGTTAGATATACAGCTAGTGAGCTTTGGCCTTCCCAGCATTCAAAAAGGATTGAATGTCTCACTTGATGAAGGTCGCTTTGTACTGATTGCATATACGACGCTGCATGGCTGCATGCTATTGGCAGGTGGCGCGCTTGGAGACAGGTTTGGCCGGCGCACCTGTTATAAAGCAGGTTTTTCCCTTTTTCTGACCAGCTCACTCATGTGTGCAATGGCATCTAAGCTTGAGTGGCTTATGTTGTTTCGCGCAATCCAGGGAGTCGGGGCTGCACTGCTGGTTCCGCAGATTTTCTCCTCGATAAATGATGTAGTTGCCGCCGAGCATCGTCATCGGGTCCTTTGCTACGTCGCTGCCACTCAGGGCCTCGGCATGCTGCTTGGTCCATTGGTTGCTGCTTGGTTTATTGAATATGAATCGACCGTAGATCCGTGGCGCCTCCTATTTCTCGTTAATATTCCGATTGGAATAGCCTGCCTGGTTACCTCAAGCTCACTTCCATCCAAGAAGACAAATCAACGTACAAACGGACATCGATATGACTGGGTTAGCGGCCTGCTGCTGGCGTACCCGATGGCATTCACCCTGATACTCGTGTCCGGCATAACGGCTCTCCGCTGGTCGATCTACACCCTCGCTCCAATGGCTCCGGGGCTTGTAGCAATAGCCATTCACCTATGGCGACGTCATAACCAGAAGAAATCTGTCGAGGATTCCCGAACACGAGCCATCCGAAGAATGCCAAATGGGTTCTATATTGGCTCCGCGAGCATCGCTCTCTTCTATCTTTCCTACGGCTGCCTTCCAGTTCTGCTGACGACATTCCTGCAAGTGGGAATGCGGACGCCACCACTGACCGCAAGCTACTATTTTTTGCCTCTTTCGGTTGCGTTTGCGCTATCTTCTATAATCAAATCCATATCCAAGAGGCATGATTGGATGTTGGTTTATGGATTTACACTTTATCTTCTCGGATTGTTGACTTCCATAGCGGTATCAAATTCAGCAAGTCATCATGAAGTATTCTTTATCTCTCTCTTGCTGGTCGGTGCAGGCCAGGGGATAGTCGTCCCCGTCATAATCAGCAATACGCTTTCACGATTGCCGCCATCGCTTTCGGGATACGGCTCTGGTTTAATGGCGACATGCCAGTTAATCGGCACGACATTGAGCATCGGAATTATTGGGGCGTTCTTTGCTTATTCCACAAAAATCATCGATTCAACTCCCCATATGCAAGCCTACGGAGATGCATTCAGGAATGCACTCACTTTGTGCCTTATTCCCGCAGCATTCAGCGCTGCACTACACTACTCTTCCCATATATTAAAAAGCTCGGATGACCAATTATTCGACGAGGATCGCGCATAATTAGTCGCGCCTGAACAATTCGGATTGTGGGCCTAGCTACCAAGGGAGGCCCCCCGGCTCTGCCCAATCCACCCAAGATAAGCCTCAGCAAGCCTTAGAGCCGCTAACAAAACTCCTCAACGAATCGGGAGCAGATAACAGCGCAGGCGAGCGTGAGCAGAGCAAGATGGATATCGAGGCGACGCTCGAAGCGAATGCGCAGCTTGCCGAACGCGGCAAGCCAGGCATGCGTGCGCTCCACAACCCAGCGATGTTTGCCGAGGTGGTGTTTCTTCTCGATGCCACGGTGGGCGATTCGTGGGCCGATGCCTCGCTTGCGCAAATGCCGACGACACCGTGCGAAGTCATACCCCTGGTTGGCGTGGAGCTTGTCCGGGCGGCTTGGCGGTCGGCCGGACAAGGCCAAGCACGGACGGAATCGCATCGACCAAGTCCTCGAAAACAACCGAGTCGTGCCGATTGGCGCCGGTCACGACCAGCGCCAAGGGAACGCCGCGCCGGTCTACAACGAGATGTCGTTTGCTGCCGAGTTTGCCGCGGTCTGTGGGGTTCGGGCCGGTCTGCTGACCCCCCGGGGGCTGGCCACTGCCGCGCCATCGATGCTCGCCCGACTCCAATCGATCTGGTCATGCTCACGCAAGCGGGTCAGCAAGGCCAGGTGCAGGCGCTCCCAGACGCCGCTGGCCTGCCAGTCACGCAGGCGACGCCAGCAGGTCATGCTGCTGCCGAAGCCCAGTTCCTGCGGCAAGTCTTCCCTCGGAATCCCAGTCTGCACTACAAACAAGATGCCGTTTAGCGCTGCTCGGTCGTCCAGTCTGGGTCGGCCGCCTTTTGGCGAGGGTTCTACCTTCGGCAGCAGCGGCTGCAATGCCTTCCACAATTCGTTGTTGATCCTCTTCCGTGCCATGACACATGGCAACGCTCAACAGCCATGTGACGATGACACGGTTTTGTTAGCCACTCTTATAGGCGGCATGTGGATGAGGCTTATGGCGAGGCGGTCGAGGCTTGCTGCAATCGGGTCGCACACGATGGGTACTTGTGGCGATCAATGCCAGGGTGTCGGGTGATGTTACGGCCCAGCTTGGCTGTTGGGAAGGGGCTATAGCTTGCGGGAGGAAGCCCGCAACGGTGAACGCTAATGTGTATTGCGACTTGAGCCGAAAGCAAGTCGGCGTAGGTGCTGCAGCGGCTGTGGCCGGAGGGTCGGCGCTGTGCATGACAGCGTCGAGCGGCGGGTGCGCGGACTTGATGACCTTGCGCGCCGCCCGGTCGCGCCGCAACCGGTTGGTCTCGTCCCATGTGGTGGCAAAGTACGGACGGGAGGTCATCGACCGGGTCCGGATGGCCCTCGCGCTGGTTACTTCTACGCAATCTGGCAAGCGTCGCGCGGGAAGCCGCCCAAATTCGGCTCGAGGAGATCCTTGCGGCCATGGACTGATCATGGCGCTCCGCCGTGCATAGCGTCATCCTGGCGGGCGACTGCTGCGTTTATTCGACGGCGCACGCTTTTGGTCATTTACTCGGCCGTTCACTTGGCCGGGGCCGCGAGGGAAAAACCGCGCGGCGCGCGTCGTGCCGTCCATCGCCAGCGCAGAAGAATAAGACGACCGCTGACAATGGTCCGACCACGCCCCTGCTATGGTTCACCTAGGTATATAAGTGGATACGCCTCCCAAGGCGATTGTTCTGGCCGCTTCGGCCGCTTTCCTCCCCGTGAATGACCCCGCCACCATGGCAGGTTCAATTGTTTTCGCCCGGTTTTTGGATGGCCGCTCGCGCAGCCGGGGCGCGCACGGCCGTCTGCGGAAGCTGCAGCGTGTCATGCATTGCGGTTTCGTACTTCAACCGCTGCGCACACCCTTGTGGGTCGGCGCACGGCGGGACGCCCAGCCGCGTAGAGCTGAGTTGGAACAACTGGTACCCGGCTGTCTGTTTGAACCCATGCGCGACCAACTTGGCCGCATCGATGACCTGGGCAAGAAAATCCACGACCAACGCTTAACTTGGCGGCTGCGCCAATCTCGCTGAGATCTTCGCGCATCGGCTCGCGATCTAACCGATCGTGCCCATCAGACCCCTCAGTTTTGACGGTTGCTCCAAGATCGGAAGAGGGGGTCTAATCAGGGCACAGCAGAGAGTTGGGGGAATAGCGTGCGTATTATCTCAGGGGACTCGACCCACTTGCAGCCAGCCATGATGACGCGCCTTGCGCGTTATCGGCACGAAGTCTTTGTGCAGCGCCTGGGCTGGACACTCCCTTGTCCCGACGGCCTCGAACTCGACCAATTCGATCGTGAAGATACAGTATACCTGGTGGCGCTAAACAAGTGCACTGGCGCGATTCGTGGCTCGGCGCGCTTGATGCCGACCACGCGGCCCTACTTGCTTCGAGAGATATTTCCGGTACTGCTCCACGACGCGCCTGCGCCGACGTCTGCGGACATCTGGGAATTGTCACGCTTTGCGGTGGTGGACCTCGAGGCGCCAGCGTCGGCACGCAACGGGCAGTTTTCCTCGCGTGCTGCCACCGCACTACTGCGCGCGACACTGATTTGCGCGGCGGAACTCGGCGCACGCGAGCTGGTGTCGGTATCCCCGATCGGCGTAGCGCGTCTCCTCAAGCGTGCGGGCTTCGTTGTCCAGAGCGGGCCGCCTGTCACGATGGGCGGGAAGCGTCTGTTTGTTTGCCGTATCAATGCGTTGCAATCCCCGGGGGAAGGGACACCTTGTGTCAAGGGTCACTGTGCCTGACGGGCGCCATCTCGGCCAATGGTCGATTCGGCTCAACCCGCATCAGGTGGCAGAGCTCGCGCGATGAACGAGATCCTGTTCCTGGCGCTCGTCAGCCTCATGATGAATTCCTCTGCGGAATGCCCAAGTGCCATCGACAGACCGGGGGCAAAGCAGGCGTCCGAGCATGCGGCGCCTCGGCAGCCGGTCCGCGAGACACGTCAATGTGGTGAGCCGCGCCGCGACCGACCCAGGGGACGGGACGACCCTAGCGGGGACCGATACGATAGCGTTGCCATGGGGCGCGGGCATGGTGCCCACCACTAGTCCACATCCGTTCTCACCATTTCGAGGAGGTTCCGTATGCAAAACATCATGCTGCTGACGCTCGCTACATTGGCCGTGAACTGTGGGTCCTCGGGCCCCGTCGAACTTGAATCCCGTTTCGATCCACATCTGGCCAAACCGCAGGTGCTCCGCCCCGTGTTCAAGCCCTGCATGCAAGATGATGGCAAAAACGGCGCGGCTCTCTGCTACCCTGTGCTCACAATCAAGCATCGCACCGTCGACAAGGACAAGCGCTAGCGCTTGTCTGCTTGGGAAGCCGTCACACGTGCTTGCAAGCATCGGTCTGGCGTCGGACCCGTGGGTCAACGTACTGATCGCACGTGACGGACGTGTCCGCGCATCGCGTCGCAGGCGCGCTCCACCATATGACACGATGAAAGATACCGTCACGCCGCCCGGGCCTGATGGCGGTGACGAGCGGTTGTGTAGCTCTTCAAAGTCAGGCGCAGCCATGCGCCGTCGTGCAGCGGTCCTGATGCTGCGCTGGCAGACCGTCGATCCAATTTGCGTTGGGCGTCGCGCCGGTCTGCGCCGCACATCCTATTTAGAGCAATGGTGCCATGACAACAAGACCGTCCTCACCGCAGTTTCGCGCGGCTGCGTACCTCTACGTGTTGCACCTCGATCAGCCGGCGCTGGCCTGGGAGTATTTGCGACGCCATCCGGACTATCGTGACGACCGGTCGTATCGCCATCAAGGCATGGGGTCGCTGCACCGATGGGGTCTGCGCAAGTTCGAAGATCCGCGCCTGGATGCGCGGGACGCTCATCCTGTCTGGTTTCCCGACCACGACAGCGTGCTGCACTTGTATCCCGATGCGGACCCTGCGCCGGACGTGCGTGTATTCGACTTCTGGAAACTTTCCGGCGAGAAACATCTTCTTCATGACGGTCGCCGCTTGATGTTGCCAGGTGCGATCGCCGAGTTGCACTGTGCGTCTGATGCTGGCGCGGGCGTTGGAAGATGGTATGGCGTACGCCCTCGCCGTCAGGTGCCGAAACCGGGCGGCATCCGGTGCCTGTCGGACGGTGGTCGCGACGGCATCGTGCATGTGTGCCGGTGTGGTCGCGGGAAGTCACGAGGCAGCGCGCCGACCGCGACCGAACCGGACCATGCTCGTCCACATGCAAACGCTGCAGGCCTTGGACGGCGCCCTGACCGGCGCGTCTTGTCGGGAGATCGCTGAAGTCATGATGGGCCCCGTTGCCGTCGCAAGGCAATGGCATGCCGACTGCGCGCTGCGCTCGCGCGTGCGCCGCATGGTCAAGCGCGGTGAAAGACGGATGGGCGGCGGCTACCGCTAGTTCGCACAGTTGGACCTGGCCGATGATGATCCGGCAAAGCGTATGCGCGGCTCGTCCGTCAAAAGGGACGTTGACGGGAAGCGAGCATGAGCACGTGTCGATTCGAGAATGCGATTGCCGGCGAGGCACTCGCACTGTATGGGCTGCGCCGCCGCATCGTGCGCGCGCACGGCCGTCGATCTGCCCGGGGCCATGGATGCCATCGAGGCTGCCCGCCGGCAAGGGTACTGGACCGCACTGCTATTGTCCTTCTCGCTCGGGGAACGGCTGGAGCCCGCTGGTTGCGCCAATCCCAGATCGCGAGCACTGCCTACGGTGCGCCACGGCTCAGCGCGCTCGTCGTCGATCGTACTGATGTGGAACACGCCTGGCGACCTGTGGACAATGGCCGGACGGCAGATGATCCGTCCCCGGATGCATCTGGGGCTGTACAAACAGTGGATCGACCGTATCAAGGGGCGGATCGAGGTGGGCAACGTCTGCCAGGTCAATTTCACTTTCCGATGGATGTTGCGATCGTGGGATGCCCCGCTGTGCTCTATCTGGATCTGATCCATCGCCATCCCGCCGCCCAAGCCGCCTACATCTGCGATGAAGGCCGGCAGATTCTCTCGTTCTCGCCGGGACTCTTCCTGGGCCGGGAAGGCGCTCGGCTTACCAGCTGTCCCATGAAGGGGACGGCGCTGCGCGGATCCCGTGCAAGATGACAAATGCCGGGCGGACGCTGCATGCGAGCGCGCAGAGAATGCGATGATCGTGGGTCTCATGCGCTACGACATGGGGAAGATTGCCCGCGTGGGTTCGGTCACGGTCAGCGATCTGTTCGAGCTCGAGTGCTATCTGTCAATCTGGACGATGAACTCGACAGTGCGCGCTGACGTGGGCCAGGCTTCGCTCCTTGAACTCCTGCGCGCATTGTTTCCATGTGGCTCTGTCACCGGCGCCACGAGAATCGCGTTTATGCGGAATATCGTGCGCTGGAGAGCTGGAATCGCGGCCTGTATTGCGGGCGCATCGGCTGCATGGCGCCCAGCGGCGATTTTTCCTCGAACGGTTGCCATCCGCACGCTCGTCATCAAGGGCAGCGGACACGGGGTGTATGGCGTCGGGGCGGCATTGGCGCCGACTCCGATGCGGAGCTCGAGCGGCTCGAATGCCAATGGAAGTCCCGGATTCTGCGGGCCGGCGATGCGACCGTGTGGGCCAGAGACTGGCGGGCCGCTGCGGCTTGAAATGCCAGCACCGATCCACCGTGCTGGCGCCGGCTGAGGGTGCCGTCGCAATCCGGCGGTTTCCCTTCAGGCGTCACATCGTGTTGGCGCGCAGTGCGCGGCAGCTTGCCCCATCGTATTGCGCAACCTCGAGTTTACTGCGCTAGTCTTTTTCCTGTGTCACTCATTCCCCTGCGCCATCTCTGGGAAAAAAAAGGAACCGCCGTTCGGCGCAAACGGTCTTCCTCTCGCCGACACCCTATGGGTAGGTGAAGATGCATCTATTCCCGGTCGGACGGCCGATGACATAGACAATGCGCTTCTCGTCGTCGAACATCGCATGCGGTTCATATTCCGATGGACGCACGCAATACACATTGCGACGGCCGTAGGCGGCGCCGCTCACGAGCGCCTTGACGGCAGCGTGAAATTCGTCGCCCACCTTCTGGGGCGGTGCCGGAAAATTCACGACACCGTTGAACGTGCGCGGCTCCCAGATGAGCTCGTAGTTCAGCGTTGTGGCCCATTGACGGATGGCTTCGATGGTGGAGGAACAGTGTGCCGCTGTCACGCTGAAGGCGAGGGCGGAGGAGGGTATCGCAAGCAGTGCGGCCGATGCGCAAGCCGCCAGCATCGGAAGACGGGGCGAAGGGATTATCATGGTTTCAAAAGGAACGCATAGGACGACGCGGCGTAGGGTGGTTTCACTGGTCGGCAGTCGCGTCATCAGCCGTCAATCGACAAGTTAAAAGACAGAACACGCGTTGGTCGCCGTTGGTCACGATGGGGGGCGCCCGCAACACGTGCCGTCGCAGCCGGAATCGGCGTTCGATGACCTCCACCTCGGCGAGGTAGCCAAGCCTGCGGTACGCCAGGATCTTCCTGGTCTCGTGCAGGACTAGATATCGCAGCGGGATTGCCGTCCACCATGGATGGTGCGGCACGCCGAAGTAGTTCACCGCGAAGCAGGAGACAAGTTCGATCTCGGGCCACTGCCTCTTGACGGTCATCACATACCGCCGCGTGGCGTAGAGCTTGCCGATCAGAAGGGCATCGCGCACGCCGTATGCCGCAAGAAGGCGGCGCGTGTATCGCACGTTCTCGCCGGTGTTCTGGGCCTGCTTTCCCAGAATAATCTTGTTGGCGTCCGTCCCGGCGTGCGCCAATTCACGCGCAATCTCACGCGCTTCACTGAGAGCATGGCCTTGTGTATGACCGCCGGAAATGACAAGCATTTCAAAATAGCCCGCGGCTGATAGCGATAACGCGGCATCCACGAATTGGGACTGCGCATGGCCACTTCCGAATAGCAGCGCATAACGATGCGGCGTGATCTCGGCGTCGGGACAAATGTAGTTAAAGATGCGGTTTCTATGGCCGAATCGCTTCCCATGGACCCGCGGATTTGTATCGTGAACAGGCATCGGAAAATGTCAAGGCACGGCGATTTTCAATGTCTATGCCAAGCCATTTTTCTCGGCATGACAGGCGGCGAACGGCGCCAAAAAAGGTGCCTCCGAAGAACATACACTCGTGCACAGTACGCAGTCCATACGAAATAGGAAACCTCTCAATTTTGATAGGCACCTTCCGCGCTGACGTGCGCTTGTATTGCGGACCCGTACGATTGAATTGGTGGTGTCAATGAAATTCATATGGATATGAATTGAATTCACCAACTTGTATGGAGGCAATCGATCGCCCATAATGAACCGTCGTTCACGAGACGATCTGATGTTCGAAGTATTGCAGTATGGGGGTTGCTGGTATGAGAAAGATAAGAAACATGTTGGACCTCGCATGAGGGGGATGTGCGGGCAAAGTGGGGTGAGACCATGAGACATTGGCTCGCTGATTTGCTCATATCCATCGACGGCGTACGGTGCGAGCACGCGATATTCGACGCAATCCGGAAAGTGGCGGCGAGGCTCGAGTTCGAGTACTGCGCCTATGGGCTGCGCACACCCTGGCCGGTGTCGAGACCGTCGACGCTGATGCTGAATAACTACCCCGTCGTCTGGCAGGAGCGATACGTGCGCCAGAGATATCTTGAGATCGATCCCACCGTACGGCGCGGTGCGCAATCGGATGCGCCCTTCGTGTGGACACCCGCAATATTTGCGGCCACGCCCAAATTCTGGGAGGAGGCGCGGAGTGCTGGCTTGCGTGTGGGCTGGGCCCAATCGTGCCTGGGTGGCGCGTCACATGGTGGGATGCTCACGGTGTCGCGATCCGCGACGGCGCTTCTCGATTTCGAGCGCAGGCACAAGGAAGCGGACTTGCGCGTGCTGACGGCCGTCGCCCATCTGCGGCTGTCGCAAGCCATGTTGCCGAGCCACTTCGCGCAGCGCGCGGGGACACTGACGAGCCGGGAAACCGAGGTGCTCAAGTGGACGGCTGATGGAAAGACGACGCTCGAGATTGCCTACCTCCTGTCCCTGTCCGAATGCACCGTGCGCTTTCACGTTCGCAACATCATCACGAAGCTCAACGTGGCCAACAAAACCGCTGCTGCCGTCTATGCAGCCATGAACGGGATGCTCCGATAGGGGCGTATTGCGTGGGCGCAGTGGCGCCTCCGATCGGCCCGGCCCGGTATGACCTGTCAGTTCTGATGGTTGTCGCGCACCGCATAAGCAGCATCCAATGCAAGGGATTTGTCTGGCAGGCCGTGCCTGCAGGCACATCGCTTTGCAATGCCGTCACGTCATGCACCCGCGATGCATTGTCGCCTCGTGGGTGGTGTCGACTGTGCGTGCACTGGCGAGCCGCCCGATGGAGGGCAGGCAGGGGACGTCATGGCGGATATGGAGATGCGTATGGAGGAGGGTAAGTTGTTCAATGGTCCGCAGTCGACCAGCGCGATCGCGCTGGACCCCGAAGTGAGCGCGCTGCGACAGGCGCTGGGACCGCGTGCAAGACGACGCTCGCCAACACCTTGCTCTCCGAGATGGCAGGCACGGCAGAGGGCGTGCTTGTGCTGGAGGATCAGGCCGAGCTTCAATGCACGACACGCCACCATGTGCCGTTGCGCACGAGTCCAGGGGGCAAAGCATGGGCGAGCTCGTCTGCGCGGCCGTGAGAATGCGTCCCAACGGCGATAGCGTTTTTCCGCTTGACGCTGCCGTGCTCGCCCGCATTGCCGGCCTGATCAGGGAACTGAACCAGGAAGGCTTACGGATATTGGCTGTTGCAACGCGCACGTTTCATGCGCTGAAAACAACATATAACGTAGCCGACGAGAGCGAACTGACACTGGAAGGTTATATCGCCTTTCTCGATCCCCCCAAGGAAACCACCGCACCCGCGCTGCAGGCGCTTGCCAGGAACGGGGTCGTTGTGAAGGTCCTGACGGGCGACAACACGCTGGTCACTCGAAAAGTGTGCCGTGAGGTCGGGCTTGTGATCGATGGCGCTATTGAGGGGCATAGTATTGATGCCATGGATGAAGCCGCATTGTCACAGGCCGTGATGGATCACTCTGTGTTCACCAAACTGACGCCACTGCATAAGGAGCGCATTGTGCGTTCATTGCGCAGTCACGGGCTTGTGGTAGGTTTCCTCGGTGATGGTATCAACGATGCGCCGGCATTGCGGGCTGCAGATATCGGGATTTCCGTCGATTCAACCCGTGGATATTGCCAAGGAAGCCGCCGACTTGATCCTGCTCGAGAAGAGCCTGATGGTGCTGGAGGATGGCGTGGTCGAGGGCCGCAAGACCTTCGGCAACATGCTCAAGTACCTGCGGATGACGGCCAGTTCGAACTTTGGCAATGTGTTTTCGTTGCTGGTGGCCAGTGCCTTCCTGCCGTTCCTTCCGATGCGGCCAATCCACCTGCTGGTGCAGAACCTGCTGTATGACATCTCGCAGATCGCCATTCCCTTTGACAGGGCGGACCGCGAGCTGCTGGAGAAACCGCAGAAGTGGAACCCTGACGGACTGAACTGTTTCATGATCTTCTTCGGACCAATCAGCTCGGTGTTCGATATCGCAACCTATTGCCTGATGTGGTTCGTCTTCGACGCCAACACCGTGGCCCAGCAGACGCTGTTCCAGTCCGGCTGGTTCATCGAAGGCCTGCTGTCGCAGACGTTGATTGTGCATATGCTGCGTACCCGCAAGATTCCCTTCCTGCAGAGGCCGCCTGGTCGTTGCTGTCGATGACCGTGGCGATTATCGTGACTGGCATCGCGCTGCCGATGGGCCCGCTGGCACACTACTTCAAGTTGCAGGCGCTGCCACTGGGTTACTTCCCCTGGTTGCTGACAATCCTGCTCGCCTACATGACCATGACGCAACTGATGAAAGGCATCGTTGTAAAACGCTATGGGTGGCAATAAGGTGCGGCGATCCCAGGGAAGCTAAAATGAAATACGGACACGCAACGCTGGCAGCCATCGTGCTGGCAGCCAGCCAGCCGGCGATGGCAGCTCGCCCGCTCATCACGGACGATGCGCGGATCGTCGACCCCAAATCCTGCCAGCTGGAGTCATGGATGCAACTCCAGTCCGGCGGCAATGAGTTCTGGGCATTGCCCGGGTGCAATCCGACCGGCAATCTCGAACTCACGCTGGGCGGCTCCCTGCAGTGGGTGGATGGCGGTCTGGATGCCACCAATGTGCAATTCCAGGGAAAAACCTTGCTGAAGCCGCTGGAAACCAACGGCTACGGCATCGCGCTGGCGGCAGGGGTCGTGCATCACCCGAACGCCGAGGAGCGAAAGCTGTTCGGCAACCTGTACGTCAATGTGCCGGTGTCCTTCTCGTTCGCCGATGACCGCTTTGTCATGCATCTGAATATCGGAGCCAATCGCGACACGGGATCTGGCCAGAGCAGGCTGACCTGGGGCGTCGGCACCGAGACCCAACTCCACCCTCGTGTGTACGTGGTCGCGGAAACCTTTGGGCAAAACAAAGGCAACCCGTCCTTTCAGGCAGGATTGCGCTTCTGGGTGGTGAAGGATCGTGTGCAGGTCGACACGACCTACGGCAACGTGTTCGGTGGTGGCACGGGAGAACGGTTCTTTACGATTGGCCTGCGCCTGCTGTCCCCGGCATTCCTGCCGTAGCGCTCATCGCTATGGTTTATCCCCCGGAAACGGACGGTCTAAGCTCGGACACAGTCAATGGCTGTACGCCGAGCCTTGCCCATTTCCGGCCAGAACCGGCCGGTCAGTCATCCCCTGAGATCTGAACAGGAGAAAACGTGCGGGAGACGCTCCATCATTTTGATAGGTTTCGGCCCAGCCGTGCCGCCTCTATCCCGGCGATGTTAAGGAGGGTGCAGCGCCGAGTTGATCGTGTGAGCGTGGCCAAGTGAATTCGATGAGCGATTCCACCCGAATTCGACGCGAAATTCGGTGCGAGCAAGGGACGTTATCGCCCGTGTTTCAGGCCGTTGGCCAGAATCCCGGCGCATTCACTGCTTGGCACCTGGCTGAAGTCGATGCCGCATCATCCACAGATTGCTCAAGGCAAACAGCGTATGCAGTTGCTGCGTGTTCTTCATCAAGCCCCGGTTACCCATGTGAGTGAACTCGTTTGTTACCCATGTGGTTGTTCCGTACAGAGGCGGCGAAACAGACGCTCAACTTCGTTTCTGCGCTTGTACATCTCGCGATCATATTCCCGTGGTTCAAGGCGATTGCTTTTTGGCGGAGCGACGGGAATAAAACCCAGGTCGAGCGCGAGTTGTCGCGTCTCGTCGCCTTCATACGCCTTGTCCATTAGCAGGTGCAGTGGCCGATTGGGTCGCCCAAGGCTTTGGAGCATTGCACGCCCCTCGATGCATCACCGGACTGGCCGGGTGACAGCGCGAACGTTATGGCCGTTCGAGCATCCGCGGCAACCATATGAATCCTTGTGGTCCATCCGCCTCGGGATTTTCCAGTTGCTTGGGGTCCGTTTTCCTTTTTAATGCACCGATACCGTCAGGATGAACTTTTACCGCCGTGCTATCCAGCGAGACCGCTTCGATCCTGATGCGAACGATCTGCGCACGCTGCAATTCGGTGAACACGCGATCCAGCACGCCGCTCTTGGACCATCGGTTCATCCGCATGTAGACCGTGTGCCACTGGCCGAAGCGTTTTCGGCAAACCGCGCCACTTGCAGCCGTAGTTCCAGCGAGTAGCAGTCCATCGGCATGAAAAGTCGCAAACTTGAAGGTGCTTCCGGATTGCAGATCCGAACTGACTGGAGATTGTGGGCGGCGGGGGCAGGCTCAGACCGAGGAATTGCTTACGAATTCGTCGGCGCCCGGCGCCATACCCCGCCGCGCACCTCTCAGTTTTGATGGTTGTCGATGCGCTGGATAAGGCGATCTAATTCAAGCCTACCACAGCGATTGAGGGAAGCGTGCGTATCTCAAGGGACTGCGGCCGGCGATAACGACGGGCGTGGCATTGGTTTGGCGCCTTGATCTCAATTGTCCATCGAAACGCACTTGCCGATCGAGCGTCCCCATGAAGATTCTGTCGTTTCGCCGTCGCCATCTGGTCGTTGGCGTCGCTGTATGTGCCTTGATACTGGCCATCGCGCTATACCAGGCCTTATCGACAAAGTCATTGCCATATACCGCTGCGCTAGTGGAACGCAGGGACCTCGAGCTGGCGGTTCTGGCCGTCGGTTCTCTCCAGCCATCCCAGCAGGTCAAGGTGGGGGCTCAGGTCGGCGGGCAGATCAAGGCCTTGAAAGTCAAGCTTGGCGACAGGGTAATCAAAGGGCAGTTGCTTGCCGAGATCGATTCGGTGCCGTCACGCAACGAGCTGCGCCAGAAGATCGCCAATGAAAAGGATGTGGTCGCGCAGAAGACTGAGACTGTCGCGGCGCTGGCAAAAGCCGAACTGGCATTGCGTCGTCAGCGCAGATTGCTGGCCATTGACGCCTCCTCGAGGCAGGACTTCGAGGCGGCGAGAGCGCTGGTCGACGAGCAGCGGGCAAGGCTCGCCGCGTTCGATGCGCGGATCGAAGGCGCTCACGCTCAGGTCGAGATTGCGCGCGCAAAGCTGGGCTATACGCAGATTGTCGCGCCAAGAAATGGCGAGGTGGTTGCCATCGTCACGCAGGAGGGCCAGACCGTTATCGCCAGCCAGCAGGCGCCGGAGATTCTCAGAGTGGCCGATATGGACGCGATGACCGTGCGAGCGCAGGTGTCCGAGGCCGATGTGGTCCGCTTGCGCCCGGGACAAACCGCGTACTTTACGATCCTGTCCGACCCGGACGAACGCTACTACGGAAAACTCCGTGCCATCGAGCCGGTGCCCCAGGGCTTCCTGGACCCGCCTGGCTCTACCTCGGGTACAACCGGCGGACAATCATCCAAGCCAGGCGCTGCGGTTTTCTACAACGCGCTATTCGAAGTACCGAATGCCGACCGGCGCCTGCGCATCTCCATGACTGCACAGGTGAGCGTGCTGATCGCGACAGTGAGGCAGGCGCTCAGCATCCCAGTCGCCGCGCTGGGCGACCGGATCGCCGACGGTCGCCATCTGGTTCGCGTGATCGGTCGCGACGACCGCGTCGTCGAGCGCGCGGTCCACATTGGTCTGAACAACAACGTGAACGTCGAAGTGCGCGAGGGTCTCGCGCAAGGCGAACGCGTTGTGACGGGCATGGCCGATCCCGAGACCTCCACGACAACGAGCCAAGGATGAATGCCCCGCTGCTGCAGTTGACGAACGTGACGCGCCGGTTCCCTTCCGGGGACCGCGATGTGATCGTGCTCAGGAGCATCAACCTGTCGATCGACGCAGGCGAATTTGTGGCCATTGTGGGCGCATCGGGCTCCGGGAAGTCGACGCTGATGAATATTCTCGGGTGCCTGGACCATCCGAGTAAGGGCAGCTACCGCGTCAATGGGCGGGAAACAAGTGACCTCGGTCACGACGAGCTTGCCTATCTGCGGCAACGTCGCTTCGGATTCATCTTCCAGCGCTACCAGCTCCTGACGTATCTCGATGCTTGGGCCAACGTCCAGATGCCGGCGGTTTACACCGGCACCGGGCAGGGCCCGAGGCAGGCGCGTGCGCTAGAACTCCTTGGCCAGCTAGGACTCGGAGAGCGCGCCCAGCACCGGCCAGGTCAATTGTCGGGCGGCCAGCAACAGCGTGTCAGCATTGCTCGCGCGTTGATGAATGGGGGGGACGTCATCCTTGCGGATGAGCCAACGGGTGCCCTCGACGCCGCTAGTGGCCAGCAAGTGATGGAGATCCTTCGGGATTTGAATGCGCGCGGCCACACCGTGATCGTCATCACGCACGATCCCAGCGTCGCCGCGCATGCACGCCGTGTCATCGAACTGCGTGACGGAGAGTTGGTCGCGGACTCCCGACAGAGCGCCGTCTCTCGTGGTGGGACGTCTGCTGAAAACGCAAGCGCGATGGCGTCGCACCGCCAGGCCGAACCAGCCGCATGCGCTGAACCGTCGCTGGGCGATTTCGACCAGCCCCGTCTTGGCAGCTTTATCGAGGCGTTACGCATGGCGTGGCAATCGATGGCGTCCCGCCGGTTGAGGACGATACTCACGACGCTTGGCATCACTATCGGTATCGCATCCGTCGTATCGATCGCATGGATCGGAGAAGCCGCCAGGCGGGACACCCTCCAATCATTTGGCAGCATCGGGACGAATGTCATTCGGGTCTATTCTGGTCGGGACTGGGGGGATCCTCAGGCGTCGGAAATCCGGACGCTTGTGCCGGCTGACGCTGCAGCGCTTGCCAAGGAGGTATTCGTCGACGACGCGACGCCGGAAACCTATCAGAGCGTCACCGTGCGTTACCGAGGCGTCGATGCCACGGCGAACGCGAGCGGGGTCGGGGCGAACTACGCGCGGATGTACGGGGTAAGGCTTCTCGAGGGCGCATGGTTCGGACAAGCCGCCGTGCAGCGCCGCGCACAGGTCGCGGTCATCGACGAAATGTCGCTCCGCAAGCTATTCACTGCCACCGGGACCGCGCTGGGAAAGATCATATTGGTCGACAACGTCCCCTGCGTCGTGATCGGCGTGGTCGCCACGAACGTGGGCATGCAGCTTGACCGGCGGCAATTGAACGTGTGGTTACCCTATACCACCGGCAGTGACCGGCTCTTCGGCCGGCAGCATGTGGAACTGATCGCCGTACGCGGTCACGAACGCTTTCCTGGGAAGCTGGTCGAGGACGGTGTCGAGAGACTCCTCCTGCAGCGCCACCGTACGAAGGATTTCATGACGATCAACATGGACGAAGTAGCCAAGACGAGGCTGAAGGCCAAAGCCGTGCTCACGCGCATGTTGCTGACGGTCTCCGTGATCTCGCTGATTGTCGGCGGGATTGGTGTGATGAACAACATGCTCGTTTCCATCGCGGAGCGCACACAGGAAATTGGCATCCGGATGGCCGTCGGTGCAAGACAGCGGGACATCCTGATGCAGTTTCTCTGCGAGGCGGTGATGGTGTGCCTGCTGGGTGCCATGCTTGGCATCGGACTGGCGCTGCTGGTGGGCCTCATCCTGCCATTGCTCGGCCAGCAGACCAGGATGGCATTCACCATCGAGCCTGTAGTGGTGGCAACGCTATGCTCGACGCTGGTCGGCATCGTGTTTGGCTATCTCCCTGCCCGGAATGCCGCCCGCCTGAACCCGGTTGACGCGCTAGCCCGCGAGTGAGATGACGCCATGATAGGACACGCACCAAGGCGGCTACGCGGATCGAGCTGGATGGGCGCCGCGTGCATTGCTGCATCGTTGGCAGGCTGCTTGCCCGCCGGCCAATTTCTCCCGCCCGCCGTGGAAGTCCCGTCGCAATGGCATCAGTACGAAGGCGGTGGCGGGGCACAGACACGCACCCCTGCGCCGCGGGCTGGCACACCGTCCGAAACTGTGCCGTACGACTGGTGGCGAGCTTTCGGAGATGCCACTCTGGATCGATTGGTGGAGGACGTGCTGGCCGTCAACAGCAAGCTGGCCGCCGCGGCGATCCGCATTCATCAGGCCCAGTTGCGGGCTGGTATCGCGGCCGGCAATGTGTATCCAACGGCTTCCGGCGGAATAGGGCTCGACGCAAGCCGCGAAGCCGGGGCTCCCAGGGTTAGGGGTAATTATTCCGTCTCGATGCATTACGAGCTGGATCTATGGGGCAAGCTGGCTGCCGAACGCGACGCCGCGCGCTGGGCCGCGAGGGTCACGGAGGCACAGCATGAAGCGATCAGAATCACGCTCATCGGCGATACAGCGAGGCACTACTGGCAGATCGGCTACCTGAATCAGGAGCTCGTTCGCAACGAGGCGGATATGGCCAATGCACAGAGGACGCTCGCTGTGGTGCGTGGTCGGCATGAGGCCGGCGCCGCGCATGGTCTGGATGTCGTACGCGCCGAGCAAGGTATGGCGACGCTGGAAGCGCTGAAGCTGGACCTGCTGGCGCAGCGCACGCGGCATCGCAATGACCTCGCGATCCTGCTGGACCGCCAGCCGCAGGCCTGGCTGCACGAACCTCGGCATTTGCCTGACGGGCCCTTGCCGGGCGTACCCGATTCTCTGCCCGCGGACCTGTTAGGCCGCCGCCCCGACCTGCGCGAGGCCGAATTCGGGTTGCGCCAGTTGCTGGCACAAGTCGACAAGGCCCGGGCGGAGCTGTATCCCACTTTCTCGCTCACGGGTAGGGCCGGGCGCTCCAGCGCCGGCCTCGTGGGTTTCCTGTCGAACCCGATTCCGGGGATCGGACTTGACATTGCGCTGCCATTGCTCGACTGGGGGAAGCAGAAACAGGAGGTAAAGGTGTCGCGCGACGAATATGAAGCGAACGTCGCCAAATTCAGGGAAAAGTGGTACACCGCCTTGGGCGAGGTGGACTCTGCGCTGTCCGCGCGCTGGCAACTCGGGCAACAGCGGGACCTGCATGCCCTCTCCCTGGTGCGGGCGCAGCGCGCGGAAGCGCTGGCTCGTGCTCGCTTCGTGGCGGGGCTGTCCGACGTGGAGCCCTGGCTGACGGAGCAAAGACAACTTCGTCAGCAGCAGAGCGCTTGCGCGAAGAACCGCCTGAACCGATTGAACAATCTGGTGAGCCTGTACAAGGCGTTGGGCGGGGGTGTCTCTAGGGGTTTCCGGAACAGTCCGCCGAGGCGCGGACTCCTTGGGGAAAATTCTAGGGACAAGCCAGCCGCATGGGCTGCCGAATCGGGCTGCCTGCGCGGGCCTTAGCGGTGGATCAGCCATCCGCCGCGCTGCGCGGATCTTGCCGTACATTGCGGCGGCTCGGCGCACGATCCCGATAGTCGGAGTGAAATCGGGTTCTTTGGGGACTATCAGCCACTATCGAAAAGCTGCCGTGACGTATTGAGAAATACGTCACGGCAGCTATCGGTGGCTATCGCCGGCCAGCGGAACAGGTTGGCGGTAGATGTGGCGGTAGAACCCTGAGGCCGGATTAACGCCCTCCCGTTTACTATCCAGACCAAATCGGTCTTTGACGGTAAAAATCTCCTCGGTAAGCTGAGTTTTTGCGGATTTTCGGGCATCAGCAGGTCTTCTGGCCCCTGCCGGTATAAGCCGTCACGAACAGGGGGAAAAACCTCGATGCGCATGCAGCAGCATCTTTCCGGTCATGCAAGCGGCCAGCTCCGCCAGGAAGCTGCGCACCACTGATACGGGACGCCGGGATGAACTTCAGATTCCACTTCACCGTCTGCGCGCTGATATTGAGTGCGAGAGCAATTCGCTTGTTAGACAGGGACTGCTCCAGCAGCGCGAGCGCCTAGCACCCGAGGCATTTACGCACGCCGGGACCGGCGGCGCTCCAAGAAGACCGCGCATGTAGGCAGCGAGCGCTGCGCGCACCTTGCGCTGCTGTCCGCGCTGAACGCCCCCGATATCGGGGTGGGTTGGTGCTTGTCGCGGCCACGCATCATGTCCGGCGAGTACCGCTAGCTTCAGCGCCGTTCCCCGGCCTCTTCCCAGTACCCGCGGGCAACCATCATGCGCCGTCGAACTGGTAAGACGCTGACGCGTGGGTGCATTGCCGCTCCCTGATGTGCCTAGCCTCAGAACATATAAGCTGCCGCCACATACGTGAAATTGGTATTGCGTCCGCCAACCGCACTCAGCACCTTGGCCACATCCACATCCACATGCACTAGGCCGGCATTGATCACGATATGCCGATCCATTTGCCAGAACACATCGAAGGCAAGCTGGCTGCCCGTGTAGCGCCCTTGCTTCCCCGCCGTACCGGCGATGGGAAACGCCACAGCCGTATAGACCGCGTCATTGGCGGTCTGACGCCAGATGAAGTCCCACGACAGCGTGAAGCGCAGACTCGCCGTCGGCTTCAAGGTGAGTGAAGGCTGAAGGTCAATCACATTCGATGCGCCGAGCAGGCCTGCCTGGTTGAAATACGCGAGCTTGGGAAACAACCCGCCATAGGTGCCAAGCTTGCCATCGCGCGGATCACGGTCGCCGCTGCCGACGGTGGCCTTGAGCCCGGCGCGGGCGTCCCAATCGGCCATCTTGAATGCATAGCCGGTATCGGTAGAGAAACCCCAGGCAAGCAGATTCTGCTGGCCGAAGCTGCCGAACTGCGCCAGCGCTTCCCAGTCCCAGTCCCACCGGCCGTGGCTGCCGAACACACGCCCACCGACCGAATGCCTTCGCTCCACGCCCGTTCCGACGCTGTACAGGGCCCGGCTGTTCTCGAAGCCGAGGTAGTAGAGATCCACACCCGAATTCTCGATGAACGTCTTCGGAAAGGTTGAATAGAGACCCCAGAAGCCTTGCGCGTGGTTAGGCTGGTCATCGAAATTGCCGGCCTTCAGCAGTACCGGGCGTGTGGCAAACGCATCCAGCCTCAAGTCGCCCAGCTTGCCGCCAAGGCGGGCACCGTCGAAAGCGCGCCTGACGTTGGGCGCATCGCGCACGGAAATCAGGCGTTGGGAGCCAAATGCCATTTCCTGACGCCCAACGCGCAGGACCGGCAGCTCGGAAGCGGGAACCGGTCTGTCCGCGGTAGGCAAGCGTATGTCGACAAAAGCCTGCTGCACATCCTGCCGGTCTTCATATGGCGGCGTGGCGATGTCCTTGCCGAATGCGAAGTGGTTGCCGAGCTGAACGAACCCACGGACATAGTCGCCAGCGTGCAGGTCGGCATGGAGCAGGATGCGATGCAGCAGGTAGCCGTCCGCGGCCGGGCCCGGCACGCCGAAGTTGGGCGCGGAATAGTTTTCGAAGCGTTCCCGGATTTCGCCGCCCAGGCTCAGGTAGGCGCCTGGCGGGCCTATGGGGATGAACTTGATCGGGTCCCAGGGGTCGCTCCGCCTGGCCGGATCCTGCAGGTAGCGGTAGTCCTCGTTGTAGCGGAGGAAGCTGTAGGCCGGGGCCGGCCCTTGCGCGCTGCCGTGGCATGGCATGCCCGCCAATGCCAGGGCAAGCGCCAGGGTAGGGATGACGGTGCATGTCATGTCGCTGACGAATCATGTAGTGACGCTGCGCGTTGCAGCGCCGCCAATCCAGGGCCCGCCTCGGCCGCTGCGCCCCATCCGGCATGGCAGCGAGGGCCATGCCGCGCCGGGGATCAACGTGCCGAGTCCAGGACCTCGCCGTTCTTTTGCACGTCCTGTGCCTTCATGTAGCTTTCGATCAGCAGCTGATAGGCCGGGAAGATCTTGGTGTAGACCTCAGCCCATTGCTGTGCATCGTCACGGTGCCAGGTTTGCTGCAGTTCGGACGCCACCGCGGCCGTGTCCATGGGGACCACGCCTGCCTGGACCACGCGCGCCAGCGTGATTTCCTGGGCCATCTTCGAGTACGTGCCCGAGGCGTCCACCACGGCGAACACCCTATAGCCTTCCGCTACCGCGCTGAACGCCGGGAACGCCATGCAGACGCTGGTGATGGTGCCCGCGATGATCAGCGTCTTGCGCCCGGTCGCCTCGACCGCGGCAACAAAGTCGGGATTGTCCCAGGCATTGATTTCACCTTTGCGGGCGACGTACTTGGCGTGCGGGGCATTCTCGTGGATCTCGGGAATCAGCGGACCGTTGGGACCTTGCGGCACCGAAGCGGTCGTGATGACGGGCAGCTTGGATAGCGTCGCCATCTTGGCCAGGGCGGCGGCGCGCAGGCGCAGCTCCGGCATGGGCATGTCGCCGACGGTCTGGAACAGGCCGCTCTGGTGGTCGATCAGCAGCATGGCGGTATCGGCCGGGTCGATGGCGGGGCGCTTGCCATTGAAGTTTGCGGGTTGGCTCATGGTGTTGCTCCTTGTCAGAAGGGCGTACTGGGGAAAGAGGCCCGCCGCGCCCGGCGCTGCCGGAGGGAAGATCAGGCTGCTGCAGGGACAAGGCGGCCGCTGTTGTAGTCGCTCACGGCCTGCCGGATTTCTTGCTCAGTGTTCATCACGAACGGGCCGTGGCCAACCACGGGCTCCTCGATGGGTTCACCCGCGAGCAGCAGCACGGTAGCGTCGGTGGAGGCTTCCAGCGTCACGCTGTGGCCGGTGCGGTCGAGCACAACCATTTGCGCCTCGCCGGCCACGGTGTCATCGTTGATGCGCAGGCGGCCGCGCAGCACCACCAGCGCTGCGTTCCAGCCGTCGGGCAGCGGCAGCGCCGTCATGCGCCCTTGCGCCAGGCGCAGGTCCCACACATCGGGGTGAAAGTTCGCGCCGGGCCGGCATGTTCGCCGTACTGCCCGGCGATCACCCGCACCGTGCCTCCGCCGTCGGGCAGCGCCACGGACGGGATGTCGCGCGCGAGGATGGCCTGGTAGCCTGGCGCCGTCATCTTCTGCCAGGCGGGCAGGTTGACCCAGAGTTGCGCCATCTCCAAGGCCCCGCCGTCGCGGGTGAACGCCTCGGAGTGGAATTCTTCATGCAGGATGCCGGCACCTGCCGTCATCCACTGCACGTCGCCGGGGCCAATCACACCGCCCTGGCCGGTCGAGTCGCGATGCGCTACCTCGCCCTTATAGACGATGGTGACCGTTTCAAAGCCACGGTGCGGATGCATTCCAATGCCGCGCGGCTGTTTGGCGGGGGCAAAATCGGCTGGCCCGGCGTAGTCCAGCAGCAGGAATGGGCTGAGCTGGCGGGCGTGGCTCCGGTAGGAGAATATCGAGCGCACCGGGAAGCCATCGCCCACCCAGTGCGGACGCGGGGCACTGTAGATACCGAGCACTTTTTTCACCTTGAATCTCCTTGTTGCCGGTTGCCGACTGTGTGGTGGCGGTGGAAGGAGAATAGGTCCGGGGAACCTGACCGAGTAGGCAGGGAGATTTGACCTCAGAGTTCTATTTGGTGAACGATGGATAAGGCGAAAGTGACGCGAGAGGCATTGGCCAAGTGGCTGCCGCCGGTGCCAAGGGTGGCGGCGGATGCCGCGACGCGGTTGACATACGAGCCTCTGCAGGTCAGATCAGTTTCTACCTGTCGGCGGTTGATGCCCTGATGAAAGCCGAGGCCGACCTCGCCCCGCAAATCGCTCCATCTCCGCGCCAGCAAATGCTCTGCGCGGTTGACGGTAAATGCGACGGTAAGGTCCCAGGTCGATCACAGCCAATCCCTTTAACCACGCGGGTTTAGGTGGTCTGTTGATGAGGGCGGAGCGTGTCATCAACGAGAACAAACGGTGCGACTTGCGTGAGCAATCGTGCGGTGTCGAGGTAAATCTGGTTCATCAAGGCTTAAGCACCAGCAATCCATCCGCGGAACGAGACACCCAGGCGCGGGCGCTTCCGGTGGGCAATTCGGTGGGGTCAAGCTTCTCGGCCCAGGGCGATGCCAGTCCTCGGCCGATCTCCAGGCACAGGCGAACAGTCTTGACGCTTGTGCATCGCTGTAACAACTCTCGCAGCACGCCGGCGCGGAGGCCATAAGAACTCTCTCCAAGTTCCCGCGCTTCCTGCAGCGATTGGCGCACGCCCACTTCACTGAGGATTTCAAGGAAGGCGCGTTCCGGTGCCGAAACCCGAGGGGCATTCAGGCGCTTCTCATATGGATCGGCGTGAAGCGGGGCTGTTGGGTGTTCCTCAAACAGACGCTTGCGATGGTATTCGGCGGGAAACCGATCCATGAACCACTCCGGCAGGCGACCAGCGGTCCAGCCGTACAGGGTCAGTACGGGCCTTTGCGCTATGTACTGCCTGACGCCATACCAGTCGAACGCGGACATGCCGCCGACATGCAGGCCGTCGATCTGGCGTTGCAGTACAAGCAGGCAAGGATGTAGCTCTAATTTATCCGCGGGGCGGGCGTAGAGGCCGCGCGCAAGCCTCGTGAGCCACCCCGCGCGCGCATAGTGGACGGCAAGGTCGGCAGAGATGCCACCCGCAGCCAGCTCGGCGGACGTCAACGGCGTTCCAGAGGGCCAGCTGGTGTACAGGGACTTTAGTTTAGTTCGGTTTATCGTAGTCACACTACGATTTTTAGCAGCAAAGCAAACTGTCGGCCAACCCTTGTGTTTTATCCGGGTAATATTCCTATGGGTGCTACCAATGACAGACGCAATCACTCCTTCGTACACCACCTTCGACGGTCACCGACGCATTGCCGCCGGAACGCTGCAGGCCAATGCACTTGCGTGCAAGCGCGCGCTGGAGGGTGGTGCGCCAGGCCCAGTGCTGGTTTTTGATGACAGTACCGGCCGCTCGGTCGATCTCGATACGAGTGGCACTGACGAAGCTGTACTGGCGCGCACGGCCGAACGTGCTGGGCAACTACATGCGCTATCGACGCCTCCGGAAGACGACACCGATACCGCGGAGACCCCCGAACGCCGCGGCCGCGGCCGCCCGAAACTGGGCGTGGTGTCACGCGAGGTGACGCTGCTGCCGCGCCATTGGGAGTGGCTGGCGGCGCAGCCCGGCGGCGCGTCGGTGGCGTTGCGCAAGCTGGTCGAGCAGGCGCGCCGTGATAACGCGGACAAGGACCGCAGCCGCCGTGCGAGCGAGCGTGCCTACCACTTCATCTCGGCGATGGGGGGCGACTTCCCCGGCTTCGAAGAGGCGACGCGGGCCCTGTTCGCGGGCGATCTGGCAGGTTTCGCGGAGCGGACGGCGGTATGGCCGGAGGATGTGCGCGACCACGCGCTGCGGCTGGCCGATGAAAACGCCTGACCCGCCGCGTTGAAGATCAGATCCCGCCCAGCAGATCATGCGCATCCACGATCGCATAGGCGATCTCGGGGTGCTGCTCCATGCTGCGGCGGATCGCGGCCGGAATCGATTGCCGGATCTTGCGACACAGCCCGGGCTGTTCCTGCACCTGGATATTGATGCCGCGCACCGTGCGCACGCCGCGCGCGCTGGGAGTGATCGTCAGCACGATGCCCAACTGAGCTTGCATCAGGCCCTCCATCCGGCGCAGCTCGTCCAGGCTGGTCAGATTTTCGAGCCGCTCGACCAGCCGCTTTTCCTCGGGACGGGTGAGCCGCAGTACGCGCAGGTCGGCGTTCGGATCACTCAGCAACACTTCGCGCCCGCAGATACAGGCGCCAGGCGGGCATTCCGTGCGAAGGGGGAACGGCGCGTTCATGTGGGGTGCGGCCGGGAGGCCGCCTGATGTCCGGGGCGATGGCCAGATATCTTAAATCAGGTCACCGGCTTGCGGCGCGCCCAGCGCAACGCTCGTCGCCGCTAGTCCTCCGCAAGCAGCACGCGGCCTGGCCGCGCCTTGCCGGTCTGCGTGCCATCCCACACCTGCTCGCCGTTGACCCAGACGCCTTCGATGCCGCAGCTCACCTGCACAGGGTGCGAAACGGTGGCGAGGTCGGCGATGGTGTCCGGATCGAATAACACCGGGTCGGCATGGAAGCCTTCGCGCAGCAGCGCGCGCTCGCTTAGGCGGTATTGTTGCGCGGGCAACCCGGTCATCTTGTGGATCGCCGCGGGCAGTGTCAGCAGCTTCTCCTCGCGCACCAGCGCGCCAGCACGCGCGGGAAGGTGCCCCACTGGCGCGGATGCGGATGGCGGTCGAAAGGCAGGCCGTCGGAGCCGACCATCGCCAGCGGGTGCGTGTAGATGCGGCGGATATCGCCCTCGTCCATCAGGAAATAGATCGCGCCCGCGGGTGACAGCCGGGCGATGGTGGCGTCGTCGTCCAGGCCAAGTTCGGCCATGACCTCGGCAAAATCGCGCCCGGTGGCATCCGGGTATCCCTCCGACCACGTGACCAGCGTGCGGCTGGCCAGCCGTACGCGATCCAGCCGCAGCATGGTCGAGGTGGATACGGATGGCAGTCGAGCCACACCGGCTGCATGGCCGCGGCCTGGTCGATCAGCGCCAGCGTTTCGCGCGTGCGGCCGTGGTTGCGCTGGCCCGCGACCTTATGGTGCGAGAACACCACGCGCGCATCCAGCGCGCGCCCGATCGCCAGCGCCTCGTGCATGGCCGGTACGATGTGGTCGGCTTCGTCGCGCAGATGCGTGGCGTAAATGGCGCAGCAGCCCTGCAGCGGCTGGCCGATGTCGATGATCTCTTGCGTGGGCGCAGCGGCCGCGGGCGGATAGAACGTACCGGTGGACAGGCCGAACGCGCCCTCGTCCATGGCTTCGCCGACCATCGCGCGTATGCGCGCACGCTCGCCGTCGCTGGCGGGGCGGCTGACGTCAGGCATCACCGCCACGCGCAGCGTGGTATGGCCGACCAGGGACACCACATTGACCGCGGCCGGCGCATCGCGCAAGGCCTGCAACCAGGCTCCGAACGACGTGAAGCGGAACAGCATCTGCGAGCCCAGCGGGGCCGGACGGATGCTGCATGTCTCGCAGCCCGCGGTCAGCCGGGTGCTGGCGCTGACCGAAAGCCGGCTCGGCTATCCCTTGTTCGAGCGCGCGCGGCAAGCGTGTTGCCCACGCCCGAGGCGCGACGGCTCTATGCCGAGGTCGAGCAGGTCTATGGCGGCGTGCAGCGCGTCAACGACCTGGCCGCGGCGCTGCGCTGCGAGGGCGCCGGCACCCTGCGCGTGGTGGCCAGTGCCGCGTTCGCGCAACAGCTGGTGCCGCGCGCGCTGGCGCAGCTGCGTGCGGGCGGCGTGCTCACGCGTATCGATTACCGCAGTGTCACCTTCGACGAACTGGTCGGCCTGTTCCTGAGTGGGCGAGCCGATGTCGGCGTGTCGATGGTGCCGGCCGGTCATCCGACGCTGTCGTCCATGCTGCTCGGCCGCCAGCCGATGTTGTGCATCGTGCCGCCGGACCATCCGCTGGCGGGACGCGACGTGGTGACGCCGGACGACTTCGCCGGTGCCGCGTGGATCGGCTATCCGCCCGACACGCCGCTGGGCCGTGCACTGGCGGGCTTCTTCCGAGGCGTGGCAACGCGTGGTGCGCCCGCCATCGAGGTCCATTCGCCGGTCACGGCATGCGCCTTCGTGCAGCAGGGCCTGGGGCTGGCGCTGGTGGACGCGCGGAGCATTACGCCCGCCATGCGCGCGGCGCTGGCGGTGCGGCCAGTGTCGCCGGCGGTCGGGCTGGAGATCTGGTCGACGCACTCCAGCCTGGCGCCGCTGCCGCTGGCGGGACGCCGCTTCCCGACTTCGGTAGGCAAGGTGCTGCGCGATACCGAGCCGCATGCCGCGGCCGCGCCAGGGTAGTCCGGCAGCAAATTCCGATCCGGTCTATGCTCGCGGCAGCGGTACGGCCCGACGGCCCCCGACAACAAAAATTTCCAACCAAGACCTGCACAGGAGACCCCCATGGCAATCTCGATGTACGACGTTTCGATCCCCGTGTTTATCCGCGCGCTCGGCAACCTGGCTGCGATCCTGGACAAGGGCGCGGCCCACGCCCAGGCGCAGGGCATGGACCCGGCCGACCTGATCCAGACCCGGCTGATCGCCGACATGGATGCGCTGCCGGCACAGGTGCAGCGCGCCAGCGATGCCGCCAAGGGCTGCGCCGCGCGCCTGGCGGGCATCGAGGTGCCGTCGTTCGCCGATACGGAAACCACCTTTGCCGAGCTGCAGGACCGCATCGCCCGCACCATCGTCTTCCTGGAGCAGATCACGCCTGAGCAGCTGGAAGGCAGCGAGCAGCGCGCGATCGAGCTGAAGCTGCGCCAGGGGCCGATGACGTTCGACGGCAAGTCCTACCTGCTGGGCTTTGCGCTGCCCAATTTCTATTTCCACGTGACCACCGCCTACGACATCCTGCGCCACAAGGGCGTGCAGATCGGAAAGCGCGACTACCTGGGGCTCTAGTAAGAAAAAAGCCGGGCGCAAGGCCCGGCTCGTTGCATCGTGGGGCGCGGCGTTCAGTCCCCTGCGTTCGGTCCCCTGCGTTTAGTCCCACTCCGGCGCAAAGTCCGGGTTGGCCAGCCGCTCGCCGCGGTCCAGCCCGGCAATGGCTGCCATCTCTTCTTCAGACAGCCGCAGCGACGCCGCCGCCAGGTTGCCTTCCAGGTTGGCGCGCTTCGTCGACGACGGGATCACCGCATAGCCCTGCCGCAGCAGCCAGGCCAGCGCCACCTGCGCGGGCGATGCGTCGTGGGTCTGCGCAATCCGCTGCAGCACCGGGTCCTGCATCACCTTGCCATAGGCCAGCGGCATGTAGGCGGTGATGCGGATGCCCTGCGAACGCGTGAAGTCGGCCAGCTTGCGGTTCTGCAGGAACGGGTGCATCTCGACCTGCTGCGTGGCAATCTGGTCGGCGCCGACCGCGTCGATGGCCTGCTGCAAATGCGCGATGGTGAAGTTCGACACGCCGATCGCGCGCGTCAGGCCCGCGGCACGCGCTTCGGCCAGCGCCTCCATGTATTCCTGAACCGGGATCGCATCGCCGGGCGAAGGCCAGTGGATCAGCGTCAGGTCGACCTGGTCCAGACGCAGCTTTTCCAGGCTGGTCTCCAGGCCGGCGCGCAGCTTGTGGCGGCCGAGCGTTTCGGTCCAGATCTTGGTGGTGACAAAGAGCTCCTTGCGCGGCACGCCGCTGGCGGCGATGGCCTGGCCGACGTCGGCCTCGTTGTCGTAGATCTGGGCGGTGTCGATATGGCGGTAGCCCAGTTCCAGGCCGGTGCGCACGGAATCGATGACCTGCTGGCCCTTGAGTCGGAAAGTGCCGAGGCCGATGGCGGGAATCTGCATGATGTTCTCCTTAGCTTGCAGGGGGGAGTTGGGGAAGATTCAGTACAAGGTGCGGATCAGTGCGTCATCGCCGCAGGCATGCCGCCGCTACGGGCATCGAAGCCCGCGGCGCGGTCCAGGCGCCCGCTCAGTTCGGTCAGGGCCAGCGCCACCAGCACCACCAGTGAGCCGATCCACGGCGTCTGCATCAGGCCAAGGTGGGTCACGATCAGCCCGCCGGCCCAGGCGGCGCCGGCAATGCCCAGGTTGAAGGCCGCGATATTCAGGCCGGAGGCCACGTCCACGGCGTCAGGGGTGAAGCGCTCGGCCTGCTTGACGACATAGACCTGGAGACCCGGCACGTTGCCGAAGGCCACGGCGCCCCAGGCCAGCACGGTTGCCACCACCAGCCAGCGATGCGGCGCGGTGAAGGTCAGCGCGAACAGCACCACCGCCAGCAGCAGGAAGACCAGCTTCAGCGCCGGGATCGGGCCGTGGCGGTCGGCCAGGCGGCCGCCCCAGATATTGCCCGCGGCCACCGAGACACCATATACCAGCATCACGAGGCCGACCGCGCCGGCGTCAAAGCCGGACACGTCCTGCAGGATCGGGGCGAGGAAAGTGAATGGGATGAACGAGCCGCCGTAGCCGATCGCGGTCTTGGCGTAGACCAGCAACAGGCGCGGCTCGGCCAGCACGCGGGCCTGCTGCAGCAGCGACGCCGGCGGCGTATGGGCAATGGCGCGCGGCACGAACAGCAGGCTGCCGACAAAGGCGACCATGCCCAGCGCCGACACGGCCAGGAAGGTCTCGCGCCAGCCGAAGTGCTGGCCGATAAACGTGCCCAGCGGCACGCCGGTCACCAGCGCCACGGTCAGGCCGGTGAACATGATGGCGATGGCGCTCGCCGCCTTCTCGCGCGGCACCAGGCCGGTGGCGATGGTCGAGCCGATCGAGAAGAACACGCCGTGCGCCAGGCCGGTCAGCACGCGCGCCAGCACCAGCGATTCATAGCCGGGCGCCTTCCACGCCAGCAGGTTGCCGAGCGTGAACAGCGCCATCAGCGACAGCAACAGCAGCTTGCGCGGCAGGCGGCCGGTCAGGGCAGTCAGCACGGGTGCGCCGACGGCCACGCCGAGCGCGTAAAGGCTGACCAGCAGCCCCGCCGAGGGCAGCGAAACGTTCAGGTCGGCGGCTATGGTTGGGATCAGGCCAACGATCACGAACTCGGTCGTGCCGATGGCAAAGGCGCTGATGGTCAGCGCGAACAAGGCAATGGGCATGGAGTGCCTCCGCTTTGAAGGATGAGGGAATGAGCGGAGTGTGCCGCGGATGTTTTTGCAGAAAAACCGGGTGATCTGCAGAAGATATTTGACTAGAATTCAACAATGAAGCTCACGCTCGAAGAACTCGCCGCCTTCGTTGCCGTGGTCGATACCGGCTCGATCACGGCCGCCGCCGAGCAGCTGGGCCAGACCGTGTCCGGCATCAGCCGGGCCCTGAGCCGGCTCGAAGACAAGCTGGAAACCACGCTGTTGCGCCGGACCACGCGCAGGCTGGAACTGACGGAGGAGGGAGCCGAGATGCTGGCGCACGCGCGCGGCATCCTGTCCGCCGCAGACCTGGCCGAGGAACAGATGGCGCTGCGCCGCCAGCGCCCGGCCGGCAAGCTGCGCGTCAACGCGGCCTCGCCCTTCATGCTGCACGCGGTGGTGCCGCTGGTTGGCGAGTTCCGGCGGCTTTATCCCGACATCGCGCTGGAACTGAACACCAACGACCAGATCATCGACCTGATCGAGCACCGCACCGACGTTGCCATCCGCATCGGCGCGCTGCGCGATTCCACGCTGCACGCGCGCGCGCTCGGCACCTCGCGCCTGCGGGTGCTGGCCAGCCCGGCCTACCTGAAGGAGCGCGGCCGGCCGCGCAGTGTGGACGACCTGGCCACACATTCGCTGCTCGGCTTCACTCAGCCGGAAGGGCTGAACCGCTGGCCGCTGCGCACGCAGGAGGGGACGGAATTGCCGGTCCGGCCGCACCTGGCCGCCTCAAGCGGCGAGACCCTGCGCCACCTGGCGTTGGCCGGCCAGGGGCTGGTGTGCCTGGCGGATTTCATGACCGAGGCCGACCGGCGCGCTGGCGACCTGGTGCAGGTGCTGGTGGACCAGACCGTGGAGGTGCGGCAATCGATCCACGCGGTGTATTACCTCAACACGCAGTTGTCGGCGCGGATCGGCTGTTTCCTGGATTTCCTGGCCGCCAACCTGGCTGGGGAGGCGGGCCGCGCGCCGCTGGCGGCTAAGCGAAAACCCTGACCCCTCTGGTATACTTGCATTACGTCCGGGCCGGCCGGACGCAGCCTGCGACAGGCCACAGAGGCGGTTCCTCCGGCAGTGCCCGGAGCCTGCACGGGAAACCCGGTGCACCCCGCCCGCGCTGCCAGCGATGCGGCGCCGCCCCGGGCGGCACCGATCCAGGAGCCCAAGCTCGGATTCTTGATACCTGGCACTCGGCCTTGCCCAACACTTACTGAAACCCCGGCCAGCCCGAACGCTGCCGATTGCTCGTTTACGGTCCAGAATTACGGTCCAGAACGGTCCGAGAGAGACCCCCACGCATGACTTACGCCGTCAAGGAAATCTTCTATACGCTGCAGGGCGAAGGCGCCAACGCCGGCCGCGCCGCGGTGTTCTGCCGCTTTGCCGGCTGCAACCTCTGGAGCGGCCGCGAAGAAGACCGCGCCAGCGCGGTGTGCCAGTTCTGCGATACGGATTTCGTCGGCACCGATGGCACCCGCGGCGGCAAGTACCGCAGTGCGGAGGAACTGGCCGCGGTGGTTGCCTCGGAATGGCCGCAGGGCATGGGTGGCAAGCCGCTGGTGGTGTGCACGGGCGGCGAGCCGCTGCTGCAGCTCGATGCCCCGCTGATCGACGCGCTGCACGCGCAGGGCTTCGAGATCGCCATCGAGACCAATGGCACCATGGCCGTGCCGCCCGGCATCGACTGGGTCTGCGTGAGCCCGAAGATGGGCTCGGAACTGGTGGTCAGGCGCGGCGATGAGCTCAAGGTCGTGATCCCGCAGGCCGGCCAGGACTTTGCCGCATACGAGCAGCTTGATTTCCGCCATTTCCTGGTACAGCCCATGGACGGCCCGCTGCAGAGGGAAAATACCGCTGCGGCGGTGGACTTCTGCCAGCGCCATCCGCGCTGGCGGCTGTCGCTGCAGACGCACAAGCTGCTGGGCATCCGCTGAGCCCCGCACAGCGCGGGGCATATCCACTGGCAGGGTCGCCCCAGGGCGGCAAAACGTACACAATACAGGCTTCGGACGCACGCGCGGCGTCCGCACCAACGCAGGCGGCCAGTACGGCGCCGCTACCCATGAGCAAACAAGTTTCCATCACCCGCCGGCTGGAATTCGATTCCGGCCACCGCATCCCGAACCACTGCGGCCAGTGCCGCAACATCCACGGCCACCGCTACCGGCTCGACCTGACGCTGTCGGGCGAAGTCCTGCATCGCGAGGGCGCGTCGGATGACGGCATGATCCTGGATTTCGGCGATATCAAGGCGCTCGCCAACGAGCACCTGGTCAACAAGTGGGACCACGCCTTCCTGATCTATCGCGGCGACATTGCGCTGCTGGACTTCCTGCAATCGATGGAAGGGCACAAGACCGTGGTGCTGGACGCGATCCCGACGGTCGAGAACCTGGCCCAGATCGCCTTCGACATCCTGGCCCCCGTGTTCAAGGACTGCTTCGGCCACCACCTGCAGCTTACGAAGCTGGTGCTGTTCGAGACCCCCAACTGCTGGGCCGAGGTGAGCGCGCCGGTAGTGCTGCCGGCACAGGACTGAGCGGGGACGATGCCAGAGACGCCGCCGCTGCCTGTGCGCGCGCTGCCAGCGCTGCCCGACGATCCCGCCGAGGGGGCCGCGCGCGACGCGCGCTACATGCGCGCCGCCCTGGAAGAAGCCCGCCTGGCCGAAGCCGCCGGAGAAGTGCCGGTGGGCGCGGTGGTGGTCTGGAACGACACCATCATCGCGCGTGGCCATAACCTGCCGATCCGCTCGGTCGACCCGTCCGCGCATGCCGAGATGCAGGCGCTGCGCGCCGCCGCGCAGGTGGTCGGCAACTACCGCATGCCCGAGTGCGAACTGTACGTGACGCTGGAACCGTGCGCGATGTGCAGTGGCGCGATCCTGCATGCGCGGCTGCGCCATGTAGTCTTTGGTGCCACCGATCCCAAGACCGGCGCCGCCGGCAGCGTGGTCAACCTGTTCGAGCAGGCGCAGCTCAACCACCAGACCACCATCACCGGCGGGGTGCTGGCCGAACCCTGCGGGCAGATGCTGAAGGATTTCTTCGGCGCCCGGCGCCGGACCCAGAAAGCGGCGCGCAACAACGCCACCGCATCGGCCACCGATCCCGACAAGAACAACTCCGACACCGAAGCATGAGTACGCCCAACAGCAGGCCGCCGCATACCGAAGTCCGACTGATCGCCTCGTCCGGTTATCCGCACGACGTGGCCGTCGCCGCGCGCGGCTGTGCCTGGCTCAAGCAGCATGGCTACCACATGACCAACCCCGACGTGCTGGCCCGGCGCTACCTGCGCTTCGGCGGCACCGACGCCGAGCGGCTGGCCGATCTGCACGCGATCGGCACCGGCGTGCCGCACGAGCTGACGCTGGCGGTGCGCGGCGGCTACGGCATCGCCCGGCTGCTGGCGCAGGTGGACTTCGCCCGCATCGCCGAACAGGCGCGCGCCAGCGGCACGCCCATCGTCGGGCATAGCGACTTCACCGCGTTCCAGCTCGCCTACCTGGCAGCGACCGGCGGCGTCACCTTCGCCGGGCCCATGCTGCTGGCGGACTTTGGCGCCGATGCCGTCGATCCCTATATGTGGGAGCACTTCGAAGGCATCCTGCGCAATCCCGCGTACAGCGTGGACGTCGCCGCGCCGCAATCGGGCGGACAACCGTTCTCCGGCACCGTGGCGGGCACGCTGTGGGGCGGCAACATGGCGATGCTGTGCAGCCTGCTGGGCACGCCATTCATGCCGCAGGTCGAGGGCGGCGTGCTGTTCCTGGAAGACATCAACGAGCCGCCGTACCGCGTCGAACGCATGCTGATCCAGCTGCAGCAGGCCGGCGTGCTCGGCGCGCAGCGCGCCATCGTGCTGGGCGACTTCTCCAACTACCGCGTCACCGACTACGACAACGGCTACGACATGGACGCCGTGGTGGCTTACCTGCACGAGCACTTGCCAGTGCCGGTGCTGACCGGACTCCCGTTCGGGCATTGCGCGCGCAAGCTGACGCTGCCGGTGGGCGCGCAGGTGCGGCTGGATGCACGCGCGGACGGCTACACGATGGCGTTCTCGGGCTATCCGGTGCTGCCGCCGCTGCCCTGAGCGGCCGGTCCACGGATGCCGCGCATCCGGGTCGCAAGGAATGCGTCCGGATGATATAATACGCGGTTATTTCCTGACTTCCTGCCGGGTTCTCACATGAACCGGGCGCGGCCGGCGGCGCATCACCAGCGATGCTCCCAGCGATACCCCCGGTATCCTGGGGATCGCGATGCATCCCCGGCAAGGCCGGCCCCGCAGGGCAAGGGCGCAAATCCGGCATCGCACCGAATTTTTCGCTTCGGCGCCACAATCTCCAGACAAGGTTCCAGACGTGCTTTCTACCGCAAACATCACCATGCAGTTCGGCCCCAAGCCGTTGTTCGAGAATATCTCGGTCAAGTTCGGCGAGGGCAACCGCTACGGCCTGATCGGCGCGAACGGCTGCGGCAAGTCCACCTTCATGAAGATCCTCGGCAGCGACCTCGAGCCGTCGTCGGGCAACGTCATGCTGGAGCCGGGCATCCGCCTGGGCAAGCTGCGCCAGGACCAGTTCGCCTATGAAGACATGCGCGTGCTGGACGTGGTGATGATGGGCCACACCGAGATGTGGGCCGCCGCGCAGGAGCGCGACGCCATCTACGCCAACCCGGAAGCGACCGACGAAGACTACATGAAGGCCGCCGACCTGGAGGCCAAGTACGCCGAGTACGACGGCTACACCGCCGAGTCGCGCGCCGGCGAACTGCTGCTGGGCGTGGGTATCCCCACCAGCCAGCACCAGGGCGCGATGAGCGACGTCGCTCCAGGCTGGAAGCTGCGCGTGCTGCTGGCGCAGGCACTGTTCTCGAACCCGGACGTGCTGCTGCTGGACGAACCAACCAACAACCTGGACATCAACACGATCCGCTGGCTGGAGACCGTGCTCAATGAGCGCAACTCCACCATGATCATCATCTCCCACGATCGCCACTTCCTGAACTCGGTCTGTACCCACATGGCCGACATGGACTACGGCACGCTCAAGGTCTACCCGGGCAACTACGACGACTACATGGAAGCGTCGATGCAGGCTCGCGAGCGCCAGGTGGCCGCCAACGCGCGCGCCAAGGAGCGCATCAGCGAGCTGCAGGACTTCGTGCGCCGCTTCTCGGCCAACAAGTCCAAGGCGCGCCAGGCCACCTCGCGCGCCAAGCAGATCGAGAAGATCAAGGTCGAGGACATCAAGCCGTCGTCGCGCCAGAACCCGTTTATCCGCTTCGAGTTCGAGAAGAAGCTGCACAACCTCGCGGTCGAGGTGGAAAACATCACCAAGACCTACGACCGCAAGATCATCAACGGCCTGTCGCTGGCGATCCAGGCCGGCGAGCGCGTGGCGATCATCGGTGAGAACGGCGCGGGCAAGACCACGCTGCTGCGCAGCCTGCTTAACGGCGCGGTGCAGACCGGCGTGCAGCGCGGCGTTGAAGTCGACCGCGGCACGGTCAAGTGGGCCGAGAATGCCAACGTCGGCTACATGCCGCAGGACACCTACGAGGAATTCACCGACAACCGCGTCCTGATGGACTGGATGAGCCAGTGGACGCAGGCCGGCGACGACGAGACCTCGCTGCGCGGCACGCTCGGCCGGCTGCTGTTCTCGGCCGACGACATCAAGAAGTCGGTCAAGGTGCTGTCCGGCGGCGAGAAGGGCCGCATGATCTGGGGCAAGCTGATGCTGGGCCGCCACAACGTGCTGGCTATGGACGAGCCGACCAACCACATGGACATGGAGTCGATCGAATCGTTGCAGATCGCACTGGACAAGTTCCCGGGCACGCTGATCTTCGTCTCGCATGACCGTGAGTTCGTCAGCGGGCTGGCTACGCGTGTGATCGAAATTCGTACCGACGGTACGTTGACCGACTACCTGGGTACGTATGACGAGTACCTGCAGTCGCAGGGTATCGACGGCTGAGCGCGCGGCGCTGCGCCATGCACGAAAGGCCGCCTCCGGGCGGCCTTTTGCTTTGGGTGCGCTTGCGTGGGCCGCTCAGCCGGCGGCAATGACTTCTGCGATCAGGTCGAGCTGGCCGGTGATCGCGTGCGCGGTGATCTCGCCCTTGGCCTTGAGCAGCGCTGCGTGCAGCGGCTCGCGCAGCGCCAGCAGCGCGGGCAGGTCCGTCGCCTTTTCGACCTTCACTTGCAGCATGTAGCCGCGCAGGCCGAGATGCTGGCCGATCACATCGGTATAGAAGTGGTAGATACGCTGGAAGGCCTCGATTTCCGCGGCCGAATGCGCTGGGGCTGATTGCGGCGCATCGGCGCTTGCGCCGGCCCCTTCGTCCGCCGGCGCGTGCCGCATGGCATACACGGAGAACAGGTTGGTGTCGGCCGCGGACGCTGCAGTGCCGGCCGGCGCATGCACCACCGCCGGCGCAACTTGTGCCGGCTCCGGCACAGTCTCGACCAAGCCCTGTAGCAGCAGTTCGTCCATCGCATCGGCCCCGACGCCCATGCCCGCCACCTGCGCCAGCAACGCCTGCCCGCGCCGCTCGCCGTTGACCATCAGCAGCAGTGCGCGCAGCTTGTGGTCCAGCCTGCGCGCGCGCGTCTTGATCTCGTCCTGCCCCGCCTCCGTCTTGCGGTAGATCGGATCGACCATGTCTCGCTCCCTTGTTATGCCGGCCGTCCGTGCGAGCATCCCATGAGGGTGCGGCCGATTATCGCCATCTTATGTGCCACCTTATGGAGAGCCGGGTTTGGGCCAATTCCGGCGGGCCAGAAACATGGCCCCGATTCCGCTCTACAATGTGCGTGCACCATAAAAGTAACAAAAAATTGCAATCGCCAATTCAACAAACCGAGAACTGTGGCCATGCAACAACGAGACAAAGTCTTTATCAACGGTAAGTGGGTCACCCCCCACGGCAGCGGCAAGATCGACGTCATCCATTCCGCCACGGAAGCGGTGATGGGCACCATCCCCGAAGGCTCGCCGCGCGACGCCGAGGACGCCATCCAGGCCGCCCGCGCCGCCTTCGACAGCTGGTCTGCCACGCCGGCGGCGGTGCGCGCCGGCTATATCGCAAAGATTGCTGAAGGGCTCAAGGACCGCAGCGAAGAGCTGGCCGAGCTCATTGCCGGCGAAGTCGGCATGCCGATCAAGCTGGCCCGCGCGATCCAGGTGGGCGGTCCGGTCTACAACTGGGGCCAGGCCGCGAAACTGTTGGAGGGTTTCCGCTTCGAGGAGGAAGTCGGCAACTCGCTGGTGGTGCGTGAGCCGGTGGGCGTGGTGGCAGCGATCACGCCGTGGAATTTCCCGCTCAACCAGATCACGCTGAAGGTGGCCCCGGCGCTGGCCGCGGGCTGCACCGTGGTGCTCAAGCCCTCTGAAGTGGCGCCGCTCAATGCCTTCGTGCTGGCCGAGGTGATCGAAGCCGCCGGGCTGCCCCCGGGCGTGTTCAACCTGGTGACCGGCTACGGCCCGGTGGTGGGTGAGGTGCTGGCTAGCCACCCGGAGGTCGATATGGTGTCGTTTACCGGCTCCACCCGCGCCGGCAAGCGCGTGTCCGAGCTGGCCGCGCAGACGGTCAAGCGCGTGGCGCTGGAACTGGGCGGCAAGTCCGCCTCGGTGATCCTGGACGATGCCGACCTGCCGTCGGCGGTCAAGGGCACCATCAATGCCTGCTTCCTGAACTCCGGCCAGACCTGCTCGGCACATACCCGCATGCTGGTGCCGCGTGCCCGCTATGAAGAAGTGAAGGCGATCGCGCAGAAGGTGGTCGCAGGCTTTACCGTGGGCGACCCGCTGCAGGAAACCAGCAAGCTGGGCCCGCTGATCTCCGCGGTGCAGAAGGACCGCGTGACCGCTTATATCCGCCGCGGCCTGGAAGAGGGCGCCGAACTGGTGGCAGGCGGCCCGGAGACCCCCGAGGGGCTGGACAAGGGCTTCTTCGTCAGGCCGACCGTACTGGGCAACGTGGAGCCGCGTGCCACGGTGGCGCAGGAAGAGATCTTCGGGCCGGTGCTGTCGATCATCTGCTATGACACCGAGGAAGATGCGGTGCGCATCGCCAACGACAGCATCTATGGCCTGGGCGGCGGCGTCTGGTCCGGCGACGAGGCGCGCGCCATCCGCGTGGCGCGCCGCATCCGCACCGGTCAGGTCGACATCAACGGCGGCCCGTTCAATATGCAGGCGCCGTTCGGCGGCTACAAGCAGTCCGGCAACGGGCGCGAGGCGGGCAAGTACGGGCTCGAAGAGTTCCTCGAGTACAAGTCGCTGCAGTTGAAGAAGCCGGCGGCCTGACGGCCTGCAGGTTCCTATGAAGCTTGGGAAATGCCCGGCGGGACCGGGCATTTTTTCGCGCGGATAATCGCGCTGCGGCAGCAACGCTGACAACACAACAACAAGGATAGAAGGGGAGCAACGATGCGTTGGTTCGGTCGGCTGGCCAGGCTCTTGGCAGTGCTGCTGGTGGTGGCGGTGGCCGGTGCCGGGGGGGCGCTGGTCTGGTATCGCCATGCGGCGCAGCCGCCTGCATCGGGAACCGTGGCACTGCCGGGTTTGCGCGACAAGGTGACGATCGTGCGCGACAGCCACGGCGTGCCGCATATCCGCGCCGCCAGCAAGGCAGACGCCTGGTTTGCGCTGGGCTATGTGCACGCGCAGGACCGGCTGTGGCAGATGCAGATGAACAAGCGCGTGGTGGCCGGCCGGCTGGCCGAGATCCTGGGCCCGTCCGCGCTCGATAACGACAGGTTCCTGCGCACGCTGGGCGTGCGGCGCAACGCCGAGGCCATCCTCGCCCAGACCCCGCCCGAGACGCGCGCCGCGCTGCAGGCCTATGCCGACGGCGTGAACGCCTGGATCGATCACCGCAAGGGCCCGCTGCCGCCCGAGTTCCTGCTGCTGCGCGCGCAGCCCGAGCATTGGGAGCCGGTCGATACGCTGGGCTGGCAGACCATGATGGCCTGGGACCTGGGCGGAAACTGGGTCCAGGAAACGCTGCGCATGCGCCTGGCGCAGGTGCTGCCGGTGGCCCGTATCAGCGAACTGCTGGCGCCGTATCCGGGCGATCAGCCGGTGCGCACCATGGACTACGGCCACCTGTACCAGCAGCTGGCGCCGCTGGCGAACGCCATGGCCAGCGTCGGCGACAAGGCGCCGCCGGGCTATGTCGAGGGCATGGGCTCGAACAACTGGGTCGTGTCCGGCGCGCATACGCAATCGGGCAAGCCGATGCTGGCCAATGACCCGCACCTGGGGCTGCAGGCGCCGGCGCTGTGGTACTTCGCACGGATGACGGCGCCCGGGCTGGACGTGGCCGGCGCCACGCTGCCCGGCATACCGGTGGTGGTGCTCGGACACAACGCCCGCATCGCATGGGGGCTGACCAATACCGCGCCGGACGTGCAGGACCTGTATATCGAACGGCTGCGCCCCGGCAGCGACAGCGAGTACCAGACCCCGGAGCGCTGGGCCGCGTTCGAGACCCGCATCGAGACCATCCGCGTCAAGGGCGCGCCAGACGTGACGCTGAAGGTCCGCGCCACGCGCCACGGGCCGGTGATCTCGGACGTGGCCGAGGTGGTCAGCAGCGCCGCCGGCCCGCTGGGAGCGCAATACGTGGTGGCATTCCAGTGGACCGCGCTGCGCCCGGACGACCGCACCTTCCAGGCTGGCATCAAGATGAACGAGGCGCGCGACTGGGCCAGCTTCACCGCGGCGCTGCGCGACTTCCATTCACCACAGCAGAGCATCGTCTATGCCGATGTCGACGGCAATATCGGCTTCTATGCGCCGGGGCGCGTGCCGCTGCGCCGTGCCGACAACGACCTGAAGGGCCTGGCCCCCGCGCCCGGCTGGGACGCGCGCTACGACTGGACCGGCTTTATCCCGTTCGAGGCGCTGCCGCACCGCTACAACCCCCAGGACGGCGTGATCGTGACAGCCAACCAGCGCATCGTCGCGCCGGACTATCCGTACTTCATCACCAGCGAATGGACGGTGCCGTACCGCTTCGACCGGATCAAGTCGTTGCTGGCGGCCACGCCGAAGCACTCGTTGGACAGCTTTGCCCTGATCCAGAAAGACGTGGTCTCGCTAGCGGTGCGCGACACCTTGCCGCTGCTGCTGGCCGCACCGGTCAGCCGCGACGCCGCGCGGCCGGCACGCGAGCGCGCGCTGCTGGACGCGCTGCGCAAGTGGGACGGCACCATGGACGCCGGGCGTGCCGAACCGCTGGTGGTCACCGCCTGGCTGCGCGAGCTGTCGCGGCGGCTGTTCGAGGAAAAGGTAGGCGAGCCGATCTTTGTCCGCCTGTGGGACCAGCGCAACGTGCAGCAGCCCATGCTCAATATCCTGCGCGATCCCGGCAAACTCGGCGCGTTCTGGTGCGATCGCCCGCATACGCGTCCGGCGGAAAGCTGCGACGACGCCATCGCCGATGCCTGGGCCCAGGCTCTGGCCGACCTGTCGCGCCGCTACGGTGGCGACCCGGCGAAATGGCGCTGGGGCGAGGCCCACACGGCCCGCTCCGAGCACAAGCCGTTCGGCAAGGTGGCGTACCTGTCGCCGCTGTTCAACCTGCGCGTGCCCACCGGCGGCGACACGTATACGGTCAATGTCGGCCGGCATAACCTGCGCGACGACAAGGCGCCGTTCGAGAACACCCACGCGGCCAGTGTGCGTGCGCTCTATGACCTGGCCAATCTGGACACGTCGCGCTTCATGGACTCCACCGGGCAGTCCGGCAACGCGCTGCTGCCGCGCTACCGGGACTGGACGGACAAATGGGCGGCGGTCGAGTACGTGACCATTCCGCCCGCTTCTGCCGGATCGGGCCCGGCGCATTCGCTGACACTTGCCCCGGCTGCGACAAAATAGCGCAGGCAGGCCACGGCGCGCCGGGACGATTCGCATATAGGCGATATCCCGCCGGGGTCATCCGCGAGGCGCAGCAATTGGCGCTACCATGGGGACCCTCTCGACCCGGCAGGAGCCCGCCATGGCCACGCGTACCACCCATGTGATCCAGCACGTCGCATTCGAGCATGCGGGCGTGATCGGCAACGCCCTGTGCGCACGCGGGCATGCGCTGCAGGTGTTCCAGGCCGGCGTCGACGACCTGGCTCCCATTTCAGAAAATCCTGCAGACCTGCTGCTGGTCCTCGGCGGCCCGATCGGCGTCTACGAAACCGATGCCTATCCGTGGCTGGAGGCCGAGATCGCGCTGATCCGGCAGCGCCTGGCCAGCGGCGGCAAGATGATCGGGGTTTGCCTCGGCGCGCAGCTGATCGCACGTGCCGCCGGCGCGCGCGTCTACCCGGGTACTCGCGAGATTGGCTGGGCGCCGATCACGCCTACGCCGGCAGGGCAGGATTCGGCGCTGGCCGAACTGGCCGCGGCCAACTGGGAGGTGCTGCACTGGCACGGCGACACCTTCGACCTGCCGCCCGGCGCGCAGCTGCTCGCCTCCACCGCCGCGGTACAGAACCAGGCCTATGCCATCGGCAACCAGGTGCTGGCGCTGCAGTTCCATCCGGAGGTGATGCCGCGCGATATCGAGGCCTGGCTGATCGGGCATACCGTCGAGCTGGGCAAGGCCGGGATCGATCCGCGCACCATCCGCGCACGGACGGCGGAAGCCGGCGCCACCGTGGCGGCGGCGGGCGAGCGCATGTTCGCGCGCTGGCTGGAGGATGCGGGCCTATGAGCGAGCCCGCCACACCTGTGCGAGCCGTCATCGATGCGGTGCTGGTCGGGCAGGTACGCCCGTTTGGCCCCAAGGCTGTGCCCAGCGGCATCGACAAGCACGCCACCGGCGCCCGCGTGCGCGTGGGCAAGCTGGGACTGGCAGGCGACGAGCAGGGCGATTTGCGCCATCACGGCGGGCCCGAGAAGGCGGTCCACCACTATGCCTTCGACCACTATCCGGCGTGGCGCGAGCAACTGGGCGCACAGGGCGCGACGGGGATCGGCGTCCTCGAAGCGGCGGGTGCTTTCGGCGAGAACCTCAGCACGCAAGGGCTGACCGAGGCCGAGGTCTGCATCGGCGACCGCTTCCGCCTGGGCACCGCACTGGTCGAAGTCTCGCAGGCACGCCAGCCTTGCTTCAAGCTCAACCCTCGCTTCGGCTACCCGGACATGTCGCGCGCAGTGCAGCAGAGCCTGCGCACCGGCTGGTATTACCGTGTGCTGGAAGAGGGTGAAGTCGCGGCGGGCGATACGCTCGCACTGGTGGCGCGCCCGCATCCGCAATGGTCGCTGCTGCGGCTGCTGCAGGTGCTGTATGTCGACCGGCTGGACTACGCCGCGCTTGGTCAGATGGCGGCTCTCACCGTGCTCGCCGAGAGCTGGCGCAAGCTGGCCCGGCAGCGCCTGGAACGGCGCGAAGTCGAAAACATGGAAAAGCGCCTCGCGGGCGGCTGAGCGCCGCGGGGCGCATCAGCCCTGCCGGAACCGCTTTGCAGTGCCTTCGCGGGTGATCCGCTCCCACACCACCTGCTTCTCTTCATTGCTGAAGAACACCCAGTTGCTGACCTCGCTCGCGGTGCGGCCGCATCCCTGGCAGATTTCGTCGAACAGCGTCGAGCAGATGCCGATGCAGGGGCTGTCCGGGCGCTCGGACAGCGTGGAATCCGTGGAGCCGGTGTCCGGTTCAGGGCGGAACGGGGCGGATTCGGTGAACTGCGGCATGGTGGCGGATAAGGTCGGGGTGAAACGGGGGGTCATTATACGGGGTGGGGCCGACCGCCATCGGCCCGGCCCCAATGCCGTGCCCTCTTAGTGGCTATCGCGCAATCCCAGCACGTTGGCGCCGATCTTCGGGTCGATGCCGCGTTCCAATTGTTGCGGATACGTCGTAACCGTCACTTCCAGCGATCCCGTGCCGACTTCCATCGACAGAATGTGGCCGCCGTAGGTATCGAAGCGACTGTCTCCGGCCACGCCGTGTGCATGGATCGAGGGTTTGCCTTCCTTCCACGCCAGGCTGCCGACAATGCTGGCCATCTCGACATTGCGGAAGGTGCGCGGGTTGAACTGCTTCTTCTCCGCATCCCAGAAACCGAACGTGACATTGGCGAAGCCGATCGCTGACAGGCTGGCGCTGGGCACCTTCTCGCAGATGGCGAAGGCCTCGATCTGCTCGAAGACGTTGTCGCCCATGCGCAGCACCAGCAGGTAGCCGGTGGGGGTCTTGATGTAGCGCGGCACGCTGTCGCGCGGATAGTTGGCGTTCTGGGCGCGGGCGTCCAGTGCCGCCTTGCATTCGGCGGACGGGGCCTGCTGCGCTGCGGCGGGTGCGGGCATCAGGGCAGCGGCGAGCGCAGTGCCGGCTGCCAGCATGGTGAGCGCGTGGCGGGCCCGCAGGGTTGTGCGAAGGATCATCTGTTGTCTCCGGATCGGTTGTGTGTGGTTGGGTTTGTGGCTACGGCAATCGGATTTACGAGGTGTGTTGTGCGTAGAGGCGGGAATGGAATCGGCGGTGCCTCAGTGCAGCCACGCGGCCGGCACCAGGATCAACTGCGGGAACAGCACGAACAGGGACATCAGCGCGGTCAGGCTCAGCAGGAAGGGCCAGACGCCGGCGATCACGCTGTCCAGGCTGCAACGCGAGGTGCCGGCCACCACGTTGAGCACCGTGCCGACCGGCGGCGTCAGCAGGCCGATGGCGTTGTTGAGCACGAACATCACGCCGAAGTACACCGGATCGATGCCCGCCTTGGTGATCACCGGCATCAGGATCGGCGTCATGATCAGCACGGTCGGCATCAGGTCGAGCGCGGTGCCGACCACGATCACCAGGACCATGATCACGAACATCAGCAGGATCTTGTTGTCGATGAAGGGCTCGAGCAGGTCGGTCACCTGTGCCGGGATATTGGCGATGGTGATCAGCCACGCCGAGACCAGCGCGCACGCCACCAGGAACAGCACCGTGCTGGAGGTCTTGGCCGCGGTGACGATCAGCTCGGGCAAGGCGCGCAGCTTCAGCTCGCCGTAGACGAAGCGGCCGACCACGATGGCGTAGACCACCGCCACCACCGCCGCCTCGGTCGGCGTGAAGGCGCCGATCTTCATGCCGCCGATGATCACCACCGGCAGCACCAGCGCCCACACGCCGTCGAGCGCGGCCCTGGCCAGGCGGCGCACGTTGAACGGCTCCACCGGCGCCAGCTTTTCCTTGCGCGCGCAGAAGTGCCAGGTGACGGCGAGCGTCAGCGCCATCATGGCGCCTGGCGCAATGCCGGCCAGGAACAGCTTGGTGATCGATACCTGCGCGACCACGCCGAACACGACGATGGCGATCGACGGCGGGATCACCGGCGCAATGATGCCGCCCGCTGCGATCAGCCCCGCGGCACGCGGCACGTTGTAGCCGGCGTTGCGCATCATCGGGATCAGCAGCGCGGCGACGGCGGCGGTATCGGCCACGGCCGAGCCGGAGATGCTGGCCACCACCGTGGCCGCGATGATCGCCACGTAGCCCAGCCCGCCGCGCACGTGCCCGACCGCCGCATCCGCCACGCGCACGATGCGTTTCGACAGCCCGCCGGCATTCATCAGCTCGCCGGCGAGCATGAAGAAAGGCACCGCCATCAGCGGATAGTTGTTAACGCCCTCCAGCATGTTCTGCGCGAGGATCTGCGTATCGAAATTGCCCAGGTGCAGCATCAGCGCGACACCTGAAGCGAGCAGCGCAAAGGCGATGGGCATGCCGAGCGCCATCGCGCCCAGCAGCGAGCCGACAAAGACAAAGATGGTCATGATGGACTCCTCGCGCTCATTCGCCGGTGGTGCCGGATTGCGGCACCAGTTCGTGCTGCGGCATGCGGCCGCTGACCAGCCGCCACAGCCCGTGCAGCAGCATCGCCGCCATGCCGACGCTGCATACCAGCAGGCAGGCATAGACCACGCCCAGCGGCACGCCGGTGACGGGGGCACGGTCGTCCATGCCGATCGTCACCAGTTGCCAGGCGCCGTGCGCCAGCAGCAGGCAGCAGCCCAGCGCGCCGGCATCAGCCAGCAGGCGGCAGGCGCGCTGGCCGCTTTCGCCCAGGCGCGAAACCACGGTGGACATGCCCAGGTGGGCCTTGTCGTGCATGACCAGCAGCGCGCCGGTCAGCGTCAGCCACATGAAGACGAAGCGCGAGGCTTCCTCGGAGAAGGCAATGCCGGAATTGAAGACGTAGCGCAGGACCACGTTGCCGAAGACCAGCACGATCATGGTGGCCATCATGGCGACCATGGCGCCCTGGGCCAGGCGGAGCGTAATGCGGTTCATGATTTGGAACTCCTGGTTGGACGGGCGTCAGCGCAGGCTCGCTGCAGGCGCCTCGATCCGGTAAAAGCGCATGGCGTTGTCGTGCCACACCGCTTGGGCGGCGGCGTCGGGCAGGCCTTCCAGCCCCGCGGCCACGGTGTTGACGATTTCATGCAGCGATGCGCGCAGGCCGGAAACCGGCAGGTTGCTGGCGAACATGCAGCGCTGCCAGCCGAAGATCTCCAGCGCCTGGCGGATCACGCCGACATTGCCGGCGCGGTCCCACGCCGCGCCGGGCAGGCCGAACTCGGACAGCTTCAGGTGCACGCCGGGCAGGCTGGACAGCGCCGTGAGTCCGCGGCGCCAGCCGCCCAGGCCGGCTTCCGAGCGGTCCCATGGCAGGCCGGTGTGCTCGACCACCACGGCCAGCCCCGGCACGGCCGCTATCGCCTCCGCGGCTTCCTCAAGGTGCCACCAGGGCACGCGCAGGTCCCACGCCAGACCATGCTCGGCCAGCCGCTGCAGGCCGGACTGCCAGCGCGGATCCTGCAGCGTGCCGGGCTGCCCGCGCACGCTGCCATCGGCGGCGCGGCTGGTGCGCGGCTTGCACCGCACGCCCCGCACCAGCGGGAAGGCCTGGTGCGCGCGCAACTGCGTCGCCAGCGTGCCGCTGTTGAAATCGGCATGCGCCACCACCGCGTTGGGGAAGCCGTGGCGTGCGTGGACCTGATGCAGCCACGCGGTCTCGGCCACCGACTCGGCGGCATGCCGTTCGGCTTCGACATGCACGCTGGCGGCCAGGTGCAGCCCGTCCCACTGCCGCAGGTAGTCCGACGGGGTGAAGTCCTGCCGCAGGGTGGCGTAATCGCCGAGAAAGAAGGCGGCAGGGTCGTACCCTTCCTGCAGCCAGGGATAGCGCGCCGGGCCGAGCCGCCACAGGTGGTGGTGGGCATCGACGATGGCGGCAGGCATTGCGGGCATGGCGTGGTCTCCTAGCGCTGGGCGTCCATGGCGCGCAGCACGGCGTCGCCGTTCTTCTGCACGAACAGCTGGCGCGTTTCCTCGCGCACCACCTTGCGGATACTGGCGTTGTCGGGATGCTCGTTGACCTGCACGCCCTTGGCGCGCAGCGTGGCGATCGCGGCCGCTTCGTTGTCCGCGTTGAGCTTGCGCTGGTAGGTGGCGGCGGCCGCGGCTTCTTCCAGCAGCACCTTCTGATACTCAGGCTTGAGCGAATCGAACTTCGCCTTGTTCATCAGCACCACCAGCGCCGTATAGGCGTGGCGCGTCATCGAGACGTACTTCTGCACCTCGTACATCTTGGCCGACACCATCAGCGTGGGCGGGTTCTCCTGACCGTCGACCGCGCCGGACTCCAGCGCGCCGAAGACCTCGGCGAACGGCATCGGCTGCGGGCTCGCGCCCAGCAGCTGGAACGCCTTGATATGCGACGGGTTGGGCGTGGTGCGGATCTTCAGGCCGCGGATGTCCTCGGCCTTGTTGATGGGCCGCTTGTTGTTGCCCAGGCTGCGGAAGCCGATCTCCCAGAAGGCCAGGCCCTTGATGCGGTGCGCGCCCAGCTCGTCGAGCAGCGAGCGGCCCACCGCGCCGTCCAGCACCTTGTAGGCCGCCGGGCCGTCCTCGAACTGGTAGGGCAGGTCGAGTACGTTCAGGCGCGGCGCCAGACCGGTGACAAAGGGATTGCCGGTGGCACCGATGTCGATGGTGCCGCTGCGCACGCCCGTAACCAGCGTGGTGTCGTTGCCGAGCTGGCTGTTGGCAAAGACCTGGATCTCGACACCGCCCTGCGTGCGCTCCTTGACCTTCTTGCTGAAGGCGAGCGCGGCCTGGTGCTGCGAATCGGTTTCCGGAACGGTATGGGCAAAGCGCAGCTTGACGGGGGCCTGCGCGGCGGCCACGCCGGCGAAGGACAATAGCGCCGCCAGCACGATATGCGGGATAACGTGTTTCATGGTGTCTCCTCGGTTGTCATGCGGCCCGGTCGGATGTGCCGGGCTCTGTACTGCCCCGTGCGGGGGCGGGTGTTTCGCGATCTACAGGGAGGCCTGCAGCATCGCCATGTAGTCTTCGGCGCTGGCCACGCGCGGGTTGGTCTTGTGGCAATGGTCGGCCAGCGCGTAGTCGATCGCGCGGGGGAACAGGGCAGGGTCCACACCCATCTGCCGCAGGCCTGCCGGCAGGCCCAGGCGCTGGTTCATGTCCATGATGGCCGCGCCGATGGCATCGGCGCCGGGCAGGCCCATGGCCTGCGCGATGCGCTCCAGCTTGGCCTCTTCCTGCATCGACGGCGCATCCGCATTGAAGCGGATTACCGCGGGCAGTAGCACCGCGTTCAGGGTGCCGTGGTGCAGCGTCGGCATCAGCCCGCCGAGCGCATGGCTCAGGCTGTGCACGCAACCCAGGCCTTTCTGGAACGCCAACGCGCCCTGCATCGACGCGCTCATCATCGCCAGCCGTGCGTCACGGTCCTGCGGATCGCGGTGGGCGCGCTCGATATGCAGCCGCGCGCGGCGCAGGCCGTCCAGCGCGATGCCGTCGGCGGGCGGGTTGAAGGCCGGCGCCATGAAGGTCTCCAGGCAATGCGCGATGGCATCCATGCCGGTGGCCGCGGTCAGCATCGGCGGCAGGCCGAGGGTCAGCTCGGGATCGCAGATCGCCACGCGCGGCACCAGGTAAGGCGAGAGCACGCCCACCTTGCGGCCGTCGTCGAGGATCAGCACCGCGCCGCGGCCGACTTCGCTGCCGGTGCCGGCCGTGGTGGGAATGGCGATGACCGGCGCGGTGGCGGCCGTGATGCGCGCCACGCCGCCCTCGATCGCGGCGAACTGGCGCAGCGGGCCGTCGTGCGTGGCGCAGACCGCCACGCCCTTGGCCAGGTCGATCGGCGAGCCGCCGCCCACCGCGATGATACCGTCGCAGCGGTACTCGCCATAGAGGCGCACGGCCTCGCGCATGGCGGCTTCGGTCGGGTTGGACGGCGTGCCGTCGTAGATCACCGCTTCGCAGCCGGGGCGCAGCTGCTCCAGCACGCGCTTGACGATGCCCGCGGCCTTGACGCCGGCGTCGGTGACCACCAGCGGGCGCGTGATGCCGATGCGTTCGCATTCCTGCGCCAGCAGCCCGATGGCGCCGAAGTCGATCTGGATCTGGGTGATGTAGTGGATGAGGGCCATCTTGTCTCCATGCTGTGGGGTGCGCTGCTTGCCGGAATCACTGCAGGACTGCCTGCGGTACGCATTGCGGTGGTCCGGTCGGCTGCATTGGTGACGAAGTCTAGGAACAAGGCCCGTCAGTCACAACGTGGATTTACTTGAAGGCAGCCCAAGAAAATCTCACACCTCCGTGCGCCTAGTTTTTCTTGAAGCGCCGCTGAGATTTTCTCGTTTTGACGCGCGCGGCGCCGGCCCTAGACTTGCGCTGACCAGCCGGATTCCAGACCCCAGCCCGCGTTTGCCGGGCCTCCACCAAACCAACGACAACCATGAGACAACCGATCCTGATCGAGCGCGACGCGCAGGTCGCCACCATCACGCTGAACAACCCGGACAAGCTCAACGCCATGGACCTGTCCATGTGGCAGGGCCTGACCGAGGCCATCCAAAGCCTGTCAGCCGACGACACGGTGCGCTGCGTGGTGCTGCGCGGCGCCGGCGACAAGGCCTTTGCCGCGGGCGCCGACATCGCCGAGTTCGACACCATGCGCGCCAACGCCGCGCAGGCGCAGCAGTACGGCGAGATCACCAATGCCACCATGCGCGCCATCGCCGAATGCCGGCACCCGACCGTCGCGCTGATCCAGGGCGCGTGCGTCGGCGGCGGGCTGGAAATTGCGTCGATGTGCGACCTGCGCATCTGCGGCAAGTCGAGCCGCTTCGGGGTCCCGGTCAACCGGCTCGGGCTGGTGATGTCGTATGGCGAACTGGGCGGACTGGTAGCGCTGGCGGGGCCGGCGACGGCGCTGGAGATCGTGCTGGAAGGCCGTGTGTTCGATGCCGCGGAGGCCTTGGGGAAGCGCCTCGTCAACCGCGTGGTGGTGGATGAGGCGGTGCCCGACGAAGCGTACGCGGCGGCACGCCGCATTGCAGCAGGGGCGCCGCTGGTGGCGCGCTGGCACAAGCAGTTCGTGCGCCGGCTGCTGGACCCCACGCCGTTGCGTCCGGAAGAGCATGCCGAGTCCTATGCCTGCTTCGATACCGAGGACTTCCGCATCGGCCACCGCGCTTTTATCGACAAGACCCGGCCGCAGTTCGTGGGCCGCTGAAAGCACCCGACCCGCTTTTTTCAACACCGTTGCGGCGCCATCCCTGTGCGGCCGCCCGAACCTCAGGTGGTATCCATGAATTTGCCGTTATCGAAAATCAAGGTCCTGGACGTCAGCCAGATCATGGCGGGGCCGTTCTGCTGCATGCTGCTGGGCGACATGGGCGCCGACGTCATCAAGGTCGAGACCCCCGGTGCCGGCGACCAGACCCGCAAGTCGATGGGCTTCCGGCTCAAGGGCGATGACAGCGGCGGCTTCCTGGCGCTGAACCGCAACAAGCGCAGCGTCGAGATTGACCTGAAGAACCCCGCCGGGCTGGAGGCGTTCTATGAACTGGTGCGCGGCGCTGACGTGCTGGTGGAGAACAACCGCCCCGGCGTGGCCGCGCGCCTGAAGATCGACTATGCGGTGCTGCGCGAGATCAACCCGCGCCTGGTCTACGCCAGCATCTCCGGGTTCGGCCAGACCGGGCCGTGGTCGCGGCGCCCGGGGCTGGACCTGATCGCGCAGGCCATGTCTGGCGTGATGAGCGTAATGGGCCATCCGGACGCGCCGCCGGTCAAGGCCAGCGTGCCGATCGCCGACCTGGGCGCGGGGCTGTTCACCGCCTATGGCGTCCTCAGCGCGCTGATGGGGCGCGAGCACACCGGGCAAGGGCAGTATGTGGATGCCTCGCTGTTCGAGACGGCGCTCGGCCTGTCGGTGTGGGAGTCGGCGGAGTACTGGGGCACGGGCGAGGTGCCGGTGCCGATCGGCAGCGCCAACCGCATGAGCGCGCCGTACCAGGCGGTGCGTGCGGCGGACCGGCACTTTGTCATCGGCGCGGCCAATCCCAAGCTGTGGGCCGCGCTGTGCGATGTGATCGGGCGGCCTGACCTGCTCGCCGATTCGCGCTTTACCGACAATGCAGCGCGCATCCGCAACCGCGCTGCGCTGATCCCTGAAATTGAGGCAGAATTCGCGCGCAAGCCGGCGGCAGAATGGGTCGACGCGTTGCTGGCGGCCGGCGTGCCGGCGGCACCGATCTTCACCTACGACGAAGCGCTGTCCAGCGAACAGGCGGTCGCGCGTGACATGGTGCTGGAGATCGACCACCCGGTGGAAGGGCGGGTCAAGGCGCTGGGCTTCCCCGTCAAGCTGAGCGGCACGCCGCAGCAGGTGCGCTATCCGGCGCCCTTGCTGGGGCAGCATACCGACGAGGTGCTGGGTGAGTTCGGCTTCGACGCGGCCACCGTAGTGCGGCTGCGTGCGCAGGGCGCGTTCGGCGCCCCGGCACGTGCACAGGAACTGGAACGCGGCGCCGCGTGAGCGCGGCCGCGGCCATCATCTATACCGATAAGAGACAGGAGACAACGATGCAGATGTCACGTTCGCTATTGCGGCGCTGGGCGATGCCGGTGGCCGTGGTGCTGGGGCTGCTGGGCGGTACGGCCACGGCGAGTGCGGAAACTTACCCCAGCCGGCGCATCGAACTGATCGTGCCGTGGCAGGCCGGCGGCGGCGCCGACGTGGTGGCGCGCGCGCTGTCCGCGGCGGCAGCCAAGCACTTGCCGCAGCCGATCGTGGTGATCAACAAGCCGGGCGCCACTGGCGCGGTGGGGTTGGGCGAAGTGGTCCACGCCAAGCCGGACGGCTACAAGCTGGTGCTGTCGTCCAGCGAGCTGACCTTCCTGAACTACCTCGGGCTGGCCAAGTTCACCTACCAGGACCTGATCCCCATCGCACGCCTGAACGCCGATCCCGCCGCCGTGGCGGTGCGCGCCGACGCGCCGTGGACCACGATCGAGCAATTCGTCGCCGACGCGCGCAAGCCGGACGCCAATATCCGCGTTGGCAATGCAGGGCAGGGCTCCGCGTGGCATATGGCTGCCGCCGCGCTGGCGGACAAGACCGGCGCGAAGTTCAACCATATCCCTTACGCGGGCGGCGCTCCCGCCACGCTCGCGCTGCTCGGCGGACATATCGATGCAGTTACGGTCAGCACGGCTGAGGTCTTCACGCACGTAGCCGCGGGCAAGCTCAAGGTGCTGGCGGTAATGGCCGACAAGCGCGTCAGCGGCTTCGAGAACGTGCCGACGCTGAAGGAGCGCAATATCGACCTGTCGATGGGGATCTGGCGCGGCATCTCGGCACCCAAGGGCACGCCGCCTGAGGTGATCGCGGTGCTGAAGACGGCGATTGCCAAGTCGGTGCAGGAGCCGGTGATGCGCCAGACGCTGGAGAAGCTGCACTTCAGCACCGATACCTATGCCGACGACGTGACGCTGCAGGCCGCCATGGTGAAGGAGTCGGCGCAGTTCAAGCAGCTCGCTACCCGCATCGCCGTTAAGGAGTAAGCCCATGCGCGACGAACACGCGGCGCCCGTCGAGCCCTTTATCGATGCGCATCAGCATTTCTGGGACCTGGACCGCAATCCGTACCCGTGGCTGCAGGGCGAAACGGTGCCGAACTTCCGCTATGGCGATTACTCGGCGCTGCGCCGGAATTACCTGCCGGAGGATCTCGCCCGCGACACTGCCGGCTGCGCGCCGGTCCAGACCGTGCATGTCGAGGCCGAGTGGGCGCGCGCCAATCCTGTCGACGAGACCGCATGGCTGACGCAGCTCGCCGCGCGGACGGGGAGGCCAACGGCGATCGTCGGCCATGCCCAGCTTGACCGCGGCGATGTCGAGGAAGTGCTGGCGGGCCATGCCGCCTGCGCCATGATGCGCGGCATCCGCAACAAGCCGGTGACCGCGGCGCGGCGCGAGGATGAGCGGCGCGGGCTGCCGGGCTCGATGGACGATGAGCGCTGGCGGCGCGGCTACGCCTTGCTGGCGCGCCATGGCATGTCCTTCGACCTGCAGGCGCCGTGGTGGAACCTGGACCAGGCGGCGGCGCTGGCGCGGGATTTCCCGGGCACGCAGCTGATCCTGAACCATACCGGGCTGCCGGCTGATCGCAGTGAAGCGGGCCTGGCCGGCTGGCGGGCTGCGATGACGACTCTGGCGGAGCAGCCCAATGTCGCGGTGAAGATTTCCGGCCTCGGCCTGCCGGACAAGCCGTGGACGTTGGACGACAACGTGCCAGTGATCCGCGACGCCATCGCCATCTTTGGCGCCGAACGCTGCATGTTCGCCAGCAACTATCCGGTGGACAGCCTGGTGGCCCGCTACGACACCATCGTGGCTGGCTTCCGCGCCGCCATCTCTATCTGTTCGCCCGAACAGCAGCGCGCGCTGTGGCACGACAACGCCCAGCGCATCTATCGCCTGTAGCCACCCAACACATGGATACGCCACCAGCCCGCACACGCCGTGCCGTGCCGTGCCGGCTGGCGTCGTCCGCAACCATCAAAGGAATCCCTGATGAAGAACGGATTGCAACCGGGTGCGACCTGCTCGCGCACGCTGACGGTCGACCGCCAGCGTACTATCGATTTTCTCGGCGAAAGCCTGCGCATCTACGCCACGCCGGAACTGGTGCGCGATATCGAGCAGACCTGCCTGGACTTCCTGCAAGGCTATCTTGATGACGGCGAAAGCTCGGTCGGCGCGGAGGTGTCGGTGCAGCACAGCGGGGCCACGCCGCTTGGCGGGGAAGTGCGCATCAGCGCGGAGGTGACCGCCATCGACGGGCGCAGTGTCACGTTCAGCGTGACTGCCGAAGATGCGGTGGAGACGGTGTGCAGCGGCACGCATCGCCGCTTCGTGGTCGATATCGAGCGGCTGCGCGCACGCGTGCAGAAGAAGACGGCATCGATGCAGGGCGCGGCGTAAGCGCGCAAGGCCCGCCTGCCAACCCCGGCAGGCAGGTGCGACACGCGGGCAGCGCCCGCGTTGTCCTCAGGCGGGCGCCGGCTGCTGCTGGTCCGCCGCCACTTCGCTGCGGATCCAGTCGGTAAAGCTGCGGATGCGGCGATCTTCCAGCCGCTCCTTCGGGAACACCACGAAGTAAGAGAACTCGACCGGCAGCCGGATCGATTCGAACAGGCGCACCAGCCGGCCTTCGGCCAGGTCCTGCTCGATCCAGTTCTTCTTGACCAGCGCCACCCCCAGGCCGCTGAGCGCGGCGTTGATGACCAGGTGGCTCGGCCAGAACGACGGGCCGCGGCTGGCATCGACATCCTTCACGCCGGCGTGCTCCAGCCACATCGCCCAGTCAGGGTTGCTCACGTCCGTGTACGTGCTGTCGTCGTGCAGCAGCGTATGGTGCTTCAGGTCCGACGGCGTTTCGAGTGGCTGCGGGCCCTGCAGCAGTGCGGGGCTGCAGACCGGGATCACTTCCACCGCCATGCACAGCTCGCTATGCAGCCCGGGATAGTCGCCGCGGCCGTAGCGGATCGCCATGTCGAAATCATCGCGCTCGAAATCGATGCGGTGGTTCGACGTCGACACCTTCAGGTCGATATCCGGGTGCGCCTTCATGAAGCGGTCCATGCGCGGGATCAGCCATTTGACCGCGAACGTGGGCGGCATGTTGACCTTCAGCGCAGGGCGGTCCTTGCTGTGCAGACGGTGCGTGGCATCGGCGAGCTGCTTGAACGCCAGCTGCACGCTGGGCAGGTAGGCCGTGCCGGCCGGTGTCAGCACCAGCGCCTTGGCCTCGCGGATGAATAGCTGTACGCCCAGGCTTTCTTCCAGCGCCTTGATCTGGTGGCTGACTGCCGACGGCGTGACAAACAATTCCTCGGCAGCCCGCGTGAAGCTCAGATGCCGGGCCGCCACTTCGAATGCCCTCAGCGGGTTAAGTGGAGGAATCTGTCTCGACATATTGGGGGGTTACCGCAGCGTGGCAACGTTTCACTCGCATTCCTGTAGACGCCTTGCCGGCATGCCATGTGTGGTCTCATCGGCAGGCCGCAGCACGATAGCATCCGGGCAATGGCGTGTGAATAGGGGGCTGTCCCCGTGTAGGGGAATCCATGTCCCCCGTCTCACGGCCGCCGGGCAACCCGGAATATCGGTACCATGCATGCGCAGTCGCGATGTGCGCGATATGACTCTCGCCACGGGCACCTTTGCACGATCGCCGCTCAACTACGCGGGACGTAATTGAGCCGTTCCTCTTCGCTCGATATGCTGCCGTCATTGCCTGCCCATTCCGCTTAGGAGACATCCATGCCGCAAACCATCGCCAGCCTTTCCCGCCAGCACGAGCGTGACCCGAGCGTCGATCCGCGCATGCGCACCATGATCGACACCGTGCTGATGGGCTCGCCCGTCGCCCGCACGCTGGGCATACCACTGGCCAGCCTGGCGCCGGATCATGTCGAGCTGGAAATGCCGTTCCTGCCGACCAACGTGACCTACGGCAGCATCGTTCACGGCGGGGTGATCGCCACGCTGATCGACATCACCGGGGCGGCCGCGGCGGCGTCAGGCGCCAGCGCCGAGGAAGTGAAGGGCGGAGCCACTAGTTCGCTGTCGATCCAGTACCTGGCGCCGGCCCAGGGTGCGGCGTTGCGTGCCGTGGCGACGGTAGTGCGGCGAGGCCGCCGACAGGTGGTGACCGATGTGTCGGTGTATGCCGAAGCGCCCGACGAGGGCGTCCTGGTCGCCAAGGCGTTGATGAGCAGCGCGATGTTCTGATCGTGGTTACGGGCGCGGCATCGCGCCCGTCTTTAACACAGAAAACGCAATTAACTGCCGGAACTTTACCTCGACACCCCAGCGCGCCAGTACACTGGCGCGGGCTGCCTGCAACCCAAGGTAGTTGGCTCCCTGGAGGAATCGATGCAGCAAGACCCCGACACGGCGCAGCAGGGCGGTGCTCCAACGTCTTCGACACCGCCGGTCACCCCAGCAAGCCCGAATCCACCCGCACCACCCGAGGCGCCGCATTCGCAGATCGCTGTCTATGGCGCGATCGCCGCCAACGTGGCGATCGCCACCACCAAGTTCATCGTGGCCAGCATCACCGGCAGTTCGGCGATGCTGTCCGAGGCGATCCATTCCACCGTCGATACCGGCAATGAATTCCTGCTACTGGTGGGCATGGCGCGCAGCCGCCGTCCGGCCGATGCCATGCATCCCTTCGGCTACGGCAAGGAGCTGTACTTCTGGAGCCTGATCGTTGCCGTGCTGCTGTTCGGCGTCGGCGGCGGCATCTCGGCGTATGAAGGCGTGCTGCATATGCTGGAGCCGGCGCCCCTGACGGATCCGCACTGGAACTACATCGTGCTGGGGCTGGCGATGGTGTTCGAGAGCGTCAGCTTTGCCATCGCGTGGCGCGCGTTCCTGCACGAGAAGGGCGACGTGCCGTTCTGGCGCGCGCTGCGGCACAGCAAGGACCCGACCACGGTAACGGTACTGGCCGAAGACGCGACCGCGCTGGCCGGGCTGGTGATCGCCGCGCTGGGCGTGTATGCGAGCCATCGGCTCAATATGCCGGTGCTGGATGGCGCCGCGTCGCTGCTGATCGGCATCCTGCTCGCGGGCGTGGCCACGCTGCTGATCGTGCAGAGCCGCAGCCTGCTGGTAGGCGAGGGGATCGACAAGGAGATGGCACAAACCATGCGGCAGATCGTGCTGGATGACCCGGCGGTGCAATCGGCCGGCATGCCCCTGACAATGCACCTGGGCCCGGTTGACGTGCTGGTGACGCTGGACGTGCGCTTCCATCCGGAATCCAGCGCCAATGAAGCGGCGGGCAGCATAGATCGGATCGAACGCCGTATCCGGGCGGAGTTTCCGCAGGTCAGCCGCATCTATATCGAGGCCAGGCTGATGACAGGGGCCTCGCGGGTCGCGGCCTGATTACTGCCACGGCGCGAGGCCCCTGCGCTCGTATCTCCGGGCCGGCGGACCCGTCAGGGCAAGCGCCGGCCCGACTGCTACGCGCGGATCAGTACTTCCAGAAGACCTGCTGCAGCGCCTTGCTGTCGTTGGTCTTGGTCAGTGCCAGCGCCATCAGGATGCGCGCCTTCTGCGGCATCTGGTCGTCGGTGACGATCCAGTCGTACTTGTCGTCCGGCTGCTCGGCGTTGCGGATCACCACGCCGCTGCCGGTGCGCGAGGCACGCACGATCTGCACGCCCTTGGCACGTGCGGCCTTGAGCGGCTCGACCATGTAGTCGCCGACGCTGCCGTTGCCGGTGGCGGCGTAGACGATGGCCTTGGCGCCGCTCTTCACGGCGGCGTCGATGCTGGCCGGGTTGACGTTGCCGTAGGCGTAGACCACGGCCACTTCAGGCAGCTTGTCGATCTTGTCGATGTCCCACTCGGTCTGCACGGTGTGCGGGCGCGCCGGCAGGCGGTAGTACTGCGAGCGGCCTTCCACCACGTAGCCCAGCGGGCCGAACGCCGAGCGGAAGGTCTCGGTCTTGAAGGTGTTGCTCTTGGTGACGTCGCGGCCGGTGTGGATTTCGTCGTTCAGCACCACCAGCGTGCCCTTGCCCCTGGAAGTCGGGTTGGAGGCGACCAGCACGGCGTCATACAGGTTCAGCGCACCATCGGCGCCCAGCGCGGTGCCCGGGCGCATCGAGCCGACCACTACTACCGGCTTGTCGCTCTTGAGCGTCAGGTTCAGGAAGTAGGCGGTTTCCTCGATGGTGTCGGTGCCGTGCGTGATGACGATGCCGTCCACATCCGGCTGCTTGAGCAGTTCCGACACGCGCTTGCCCAGCTTGAGCAGGCGTTCGTTGTTGAAGCTTTCCGAGCCGATCTGGAAGATCTGCTCACCCTTGACGTTGGCGACCTTCGAGACCTCGGGTACCGAGGCGATGATCTTGTCGACCGGCACCACGGCGGACTGGTAGGCCGCGGTGTTGATCGCCGAGGCGCCGGCGCCGGCAATGGTGCCGCCCGTGCCGATGATGACGATATTGGCCTTGCGGGCTTCGGCCGGAGCCGTAGCAGGTGCGGCGGCGGGCTGTGCGGAGGGGGCGAGCTGCGCGTGGACGGTGCCAGTGATCAGGCTGGCCGACAGCAGGGCAGCGGCCAGCGTGGTGACGCGGGCGAAATGTTTCATGATTCTCCTCGGTATATATACGAACGTGTAGGCACGTATAGGAGCGACACGACATACCTTTTGGGTGGAACGGTGTCGTCTGTGTTCAGTCCATAGCCGCTTGCCCACGAGCCTGTGTTCCAGGGCCCCGGACGAGCAGCGGCAGAGACTATACGTGAGGAGAATTTGGCGCGGGAGGCTCGGTGGATGGGTTATGCCGATTCGGCATGAAGTCGCCGAAGTGATAACTCAAATTGCATACATATCGATGTACTCATTGACCGCCACCCCTTCCAGCCGGGCCTGGTCGAGCGACACGGCAAGGATGGCCTCCTGCTGCTTGGGCGGGAAACGCCGCGCCAGGTTGGTGCGGAATTTCTCCACCAGCAGCGGGATGCCTTCGGCGCGGCGGCGCTTGTGGCCGAGGGGATATTCGACCAGTACCTCGTCAAGCACGGTGCCGTCGTTCAGCGTCACGGTCAGGCCGTTGGCAATCGAGCGCTTGTCCGGGTCGTGGTAGTCGCGTGTCAGTGCGGAGTCTTCGACGCAGGCAATCTTGTCGCGCAGCGCGTCGATGCGCGGGTCGGCCGCGACGTTGTCTTCATAGTCTGCGGCAGTCAGCCGGCCGAGCAGCAGCGGCACCGCCACCATGTACTGGATGCAGTGGTCGCGGTCGGCGGGATTACTGAGCGGGCCTTTCTTGTCGATGATGCGCAGGCACGCTTCGTGGGTGCGGATGGTGATCGCGGCAATATCGGCAGCACTGCGACCCGCCAGCGCCAGCGTGCCGTGCAGGCGCATCGCTGCCTCGACCGCGGTCTGCGCATGGAATTCGGCCGGGAACGAGATCTTGAACAGGATGTTCTCCATCACGTACGACCCGTACGGCCGCTGGAAACGGAACGGCTGTCCCTTGAACAGCACGTCGTAGACGCCCCAGGTCTTCGCCGTCAGCACGGACGGGTAGCCCATCTCGCCGGTGCGCGCGATCAGCGCGAGGCGCACCGCGCGGCTGGTGGCGTCGCCGGCGGCCCAGCTCTTGCGGCTGCCGGTGTTGGGCGCATGGCGATAGGTGCGCAGGCTTTGCCCGTCCACCCATGCCAGCGATACGGCGTTGATGATCTCGTCGCGCGTCAGTCCCAGCATCTGCGCGACCACGGCGGTAGAGGCCACCTTGACCAGCACCACATGGTCGAGCCCGACCTTGTTGAACGAATTCTCCAGCGCGATACAGCCCTGGACCTCGTGCGCCTTGATCATGGCCGTCAGCACTGCCTTCATCGTCAATGGCTTGCGGCCGGCGGCGATGTTGTTGCGCGAGATCCAGTCGGCGGTAGCGAGGATGCCGCCGAGATTGTCCGAGGGATGGCCCCATTCGGCCGCCAGCCAGGTGTCGTTGAAATCCAGCCAGCGGATCATCGTGCCGATATTGAACGCGGCCTGGACCGGGTCGAGCTGGAACTGGGTGCCGGGCACGCGCGCGCCGTTGGGCACGATCGTGCCCGGGACGATGGGGCCGAGCAGCTTGGTGCAGGCCGGATAGGACAGGGCCTCGAGCCCGCAACCGAGCGTGTCGATCAGGCAGTTGCGGGCGGTATCGTAGGCGAGGCCGCTCTTGATCTCGTAGCGCGTGACATAGTCGACGATGTCGACCAGTATCTGGTCCGGATCGGGGCGTTTGGCGGACGGCGTGTCAGTAGCAGACATGAGCAGCCTCGGGAGGTGGCTTAGATCAGAACGCGTCGCCGGGCACACGCACCCAGCCCTCCATCAGCACGCGCGCACTGCGGCTCATGATGGCTTTCTTGACGACCCATTCGCCATCCACCTGCTGCGCCTCGGCGCCCACGCGCAGCGTACCGGACGGATGCCCGAAACGCACCGCATTGCGCTCGCCACCGCCGGCGGCCAGGTTGACCAGCGTGCCGGGGATCGCCGCGGCGGTGCCGATCGCCACCGCTGCCGTGCCCATCATGGCGTGGTGCAGCTTGCCCATCGACAGCGCGCGCACCAGCAGGTCGACATCGGCCGCGGCCACTTTCTTGCCGCTGGAGGCGACGTAGTCCACCGGCTTGGCCACAAAGGCCACCTTGGGCGTGTGCTGGCGCTTGGCGGCCTCGTCCACGTCCTTGATCAGGCCCATGCGCAGCGCGCCGTAGGCACGAATGGTCTCGAACATCGCCAGCGCCTTGGTGTCGCTGTTGATGGCGTCCTGCAGTTCGGTGCCGGTGTAGCCGATGCTCTCGGCATTGACGAAGATGGTCGGGATGCCGGCGTTGATCATGGTGGCCTTGAGCGTGCCCACGCCCGGCACTTCCAGGTCGTCGACCACATTGCCAGTGGGGAACATCGCGCCGCCGGCGCCTTCTTCCTCGGCGGCCGGGTCCATGAATTCGAGTTGCACTTCTGCGGCCGGGAAGGTCACGCCGTCTAGCTCGAAATCACCGGTTTCCTGCACTTCGCCGTTGGTGATGGGCACGTGGCCGATGATGGTCTTGCCGATATTGGCCTGCCAGATGCGCACGATGGCGACGCCGTTCTGCGGCACGCGGCTGGCATCGACCAGGCCGGCGCTGATGGCGAACGGGCCCACCGCGGCGGACAGGTTGCCGCAGTTGCCGCTCCAGTCGACAAAAGACTGGTCGATCGAGACCTGGCCGAACAGGTAGTCGACGTCATGGTCGGGACGCGTGCTCTTCGACACGATCACGGTCTTGCTGGTGCTGGAGGTGGCACCGCCCATGCCGTCGATCTGCTTGCCGTAGGGGTCGGGGCTGCCGATCACGCGCATCAGCAGCGCGTCGCGGGCCGGGCCGGGCACCTGCGCGGTTTCCGGCAGGTCCTGCAGGCGGAAGAACACGCCTTTGCTGGTACCGCCGCGGATGTAGGTGGCGGGGATTTTGATCTGGGGTACGTGGGCCATGGGAATCTTTGTCCGGGTTAGGCTAGGGGGCCTTGTCACAGCTTAGGAATCAATCGCGGGGGAAGCAAAGCGCGGCGGTGGTTTTCTCCCCTCTCCCTCTGGGAGAGGGGCGGGGAGAGGGCAGGCGTCTCCACGAAGTGAAGCGGCCTCATGCTTGCCAAGCGCCGGCCCTCTCCCCCGGCCCCTCTCCCGCAAGCGGGAGAGGGGAGCAATCCAGCGGTCTCCGCTTACGCCGCCTTGCTCGACTCCAGGAAGTCCTGCGCAAACCGCTGCAGCACACCGCCAGCCTCATAGATCGACACTTCCTCGTCGCTGTCGAGACGGCACGTCACCGGCACTTCCACGCGCTCGCCATTCTTGCGATGGACCACCAGCGTCAGCGTCGCACGCGGCTGGCGCTCGCCGATCACGTCATAGGTCTCGGTGCCGTCCAGCCCCAGCGTCAGGCGGTTCACGCCCGGCTTGAACTCCAGCGGCAGCACGCCCATGCCGATCAGGTTGGTGCGGTGGATGCGCTCGAAGCCCTCGGCGACGATGACTTCCACGCCAGCCAGGCGTACGCCCTTGGCAGCCCAGTCGCGCGACGAGCCCTGGCCATAGTCCGCGCCGGCGATGATGATCAGCGGCTGCTTGCGGTCCATGTAGGTCTCGATCGCTTCCCACATGCGCACGACCTTGCCTTCCGGCTCGATGCGGGCCAGCGAACCCTTCTTGACCTGGCCGTCGATCACGGCCATTTCATTGATCAGCGTCGGGTTGGCGAAGGTCGCGCGCTGCGCGGTCAGGTGGTCGCCGCGGTGGGTCGCGTACGAGTTGAAATCCTCTTCCGGCAGGCCCATCTTGGCCAGGTATTCACCGGCAGCGCTGTCCAGCAGGATCGCGTTGGACGGCGACAAGTGGTCGGTGGTGATGTTGTCACCCAGCACCGCCAGCGGACGCAGGCCCTGGAGCGTGCGCTCGCCGGCCAGCGCGCCTTCCCAGTACGGCGGGCGGCGGATGTAGGTGCTCTGCGGGCGCCAGTCGTACAGCGGCGCGGCGCTCTCGCCGGTTTCCGCGGTCAGGGCGAACATCGGTTCGTAGACCTTGCGGAACTGCTCGGGCTTCACGCTTTGCTTGACGATCGCGTCGATCTCTTCGTCGGTTGGCCAGATGTCCTTCAGGTACACCGGTTTGCCGTCCTGGTCCGTGCCCAGCACGTCCTTCTCGATGTCGAAGCGGATGGTGCCGGCGATGGCGTAGGCGACCACCAGCGGCGGCGAGGCCAGGAAGGCCTGCTTGGCGTACGGGTGGATGCGGCCGTCGAAGTTGCGGTTGCCTGACAGCACAGCCGTCGCGTACAGGTCGCGGTCGATGATTTCCTGCTGGATCTTGGGATCCAGCGCGCCCGACATGCCGTTGCAGGTGGTGCAGGCAAAGGCGACGATGCCGAAGCCGAGCTTCTCCAGGTCCGGCAGCAGCTTGGCCTCTTCCAGGTACAGCTCGACCGCCTTGGAGCCCGGCGCCAGCGACGACTTGACCCACGGCTTGCGCGTCAGCCCACGCGCATTGGCGTTGCGCGCCAGCAGGGCCGCGGCGATCACGTTGCGCGGGTTGCTGGTGTTGGTGCAGCTGGTGATGGCGGCAATGATCACCGCGCCATCCGGCATCAGGCCTTCGGCTTCCTGCGCGCGCGCCTTGTCCAGGTCCACGGCGATGCCGCGCTCGGCCAGCGCGGAGGTCGGCAGGCGCTTGTGCGGGTTCGACGGGCCGGCCATATTGCGTACCACGCTCGACAGGTCGAACTTCAGTACGCGCTCGTACTCGGCGTTCTTCAGCGAATCCGCCCACAAGCCCGCGGTCTTGGCATACGTCTCGACCAGCTTGAGCTGTTCGTCGGTGCGGCCGGTCAGGCGCAGGTAGTCGATGGTCTGCTCGTCGATAAAGAACATCGCCGCGGTGGCACCGTATTCCGGGGCCATGTTGGAGATGGTGGCGCGGTCGCCGAGCGTCAGGCTCGAGGCGCCTTCGCCGCGGAACTCCAGGTAGGCGCCGACCACTTTTTCCTTGCGCAGGAATTCGGTCAGGGCCAGCACGATGTCGGTGGCGGTGATGCCGGGCTGGCGCTTGCCGGTCAACTCGACGCCGACGATATCCGGCAGGCGCATCCACGAGGCGCGGCCGAGCATCACGTTCTCGGCTTCCAGGCCGCCCACGCCGATGGCGATCACGCCCAGCGCATCCACGTGCGGGGTGTGGCTGTCGGTGCCGACGCAGGTATCGGGGTAGGCCACGCCGCGGCCGTTACCGTTCACTTCGGCGTGGATCACCGGCGACATCTTCTCCAGGTTGATCTGGTGCATGATGCCGTTGCCCGGCGGGATCACATCGACGTTCTTGAACGCCTTCTTGGTCCAGTCGATGAAATGGAAACGATCTTCGTTGCGGCGGTCTTCGATGGCGCGGTTCTTGGCGAAGGCATCGGGATCGAAGCCGCCGCACTCCACCGCCAGCGAGTGGTCGACGATCAGCTGTACCGGCACCACCGGGTTGACCTTGGCGGGATCGCCGCCCTGGTCGGCGATGGCGTCGCGCAGGCCGGCCAGGTCGACCAGCGCGGTCTGGCCCAGGATGTCATGGCACACCACGCGTGCGGGGAACCACGGGAAGTCGAGGTCGCGCTTGCGCTCGATCAGTTGCTTCAGCGAATCGGCCAGCGTGGCCGGGTCGCAGCGGCGCACCAGGTTTTCTGCCAGCACGCGCGACGTGTACGGCAGCTTGTCGTAGGCACCCGGCTGGATGGCCTCGACCGCGGCGCGCGCGTCGAAGTAATCCAGCTTGGTGCCCGGTAGCGGTTTGCGGTTTGCAGAATTCATGGTGTAGGGAAATCAATATTGGTATGAAAAAGGGGTAGTGGCCCGGTGTCAGCGACCAACTACCCCCTTGCCCGCAGGCTCGGATCAGTGCAACCCGACGCGGAGCAAACCGGCAGCCGGTCTTACTTGCGATCCTTGATCGGCACGAACTTCAGGTCTTCCGGGCCGGTGTAGTTGGCGCTCGGGCGGATGATCTTGTTGTCGATGCGCTGCTCGATGATGTGAGCGGCCCAGCCCGAGGTGCGCGCGATCACGAACAGCGGCGTGAACATCGCCGTCGGCACGCCCATCATGTGGTAGCTCACCGCACTGAACCAGTCCAGGTTCGGGAACATCTTCTTGATGTCCCCCATCACCGTTTCCAGGCGTTCGGCGATGTCGAACATCTTCATCGAACCGGCGTCCTTCGACAGCTTCTTCGCCACTTCCTTGATTATCTGGTTGCGCGGGTCGCTGATGGTGTACACCGGGTGGCCGAAGCCGATCACGACTTCCTTGTTCTCGACGCGGCGGGTGATGTCGGCCTGGGCCTCGTCGGCGTTGTCGTAGCGCTTCTGGATCTCGAACGCCACTTCGTTGGCGCCGCCATGCTTGGGCCCGCGCAGCGCGCCGATTGCGCCGCAGATGGCCGAGTACATGTCCGAGCCCGTGCCGGCGACCACGCGCGCGGCGAAGGTCGAGGCGTTGAACTCGTGCTCCGCGTACAGGATCATCGAGGTGTGCATGGCGCGCTCCCACAGCTCCGACGGCTTCTCGCCGTGCAGCAGGTGCAGGAAGTGGGCGCCGATGGAGTCGTCGTCGGTTTCCACCTCGATGCGGCGGCCGTTGTGGCTGTAGTGGTACCAGTACAGCAGCATCGAGCCGAAGCTGGCCATCAGGCGGTCGGCGATATCGCGCGCGCCCGGGGTGTTGTGGTCGTCCTTCTCCGGCAGCACGGTGCCGAGCACCGACACGCCGGTGCGCATCACGTCCATCGGGTGGGCGCTGGCGGGGACCCATTCCAGCGCGGCCTTGACGTTGGCGGGCAGGCCGCGCAGCGACTTCAGCTTGGCCTTGTAGGCGGCCAGTTCAGCCTTGGTCGGCAGCTTGCCGTGGACCAGCAGGTGGGCGATTTCCTCGAACTCGCAGGTGTCGGCGATATCGAGGATGTCGTAGCCGCGGTAATGCAGGTCATTGCCGGTGCGGCCGACCGTGCACAGCGCGGTGTTGCCGGCGGTGACGCCGGACAGCGCGACGGATTTCTTGGGCTTGGGAGTGGCGAGCGGTTGCGCTTCGGACATCTGGGTCTCCTTGGTGTGATGCCTGGTGTTGCCTGTCTGTTGTGGGTCGTTCTCGACCAGACGGCCGGGCATGCCCGGCCGTGCGAGTGTCTTGCCTGCGTTGCTTACTTGCCCTTGCCTTGCGCGAACAGGGCGTCGAGCTTCTGCTCGAAATCATGGTAGCCGATGCTCTCGTAGAGCTCCGAGCGGGTCTGCATGGTATCGACCACGTTTTTCTGCGTGCCGTCGCGGCGGATGGCCGCGTAGACATTTTCCGCCGCCTTGTTCATGGCGCGGAAGGCCGACAGCGGGTACAGGACCATCGACACGCCGGCGCTGCCGAGTTCTTCGGTGGTGAACAGCGGGGTGGCGCCGAACTCGGTGATGTTGGCCAGCACCGGCACCTTCACGGCGTCGACAAACTTGCGGTACATGCCGAGGTCGGTCATGGCTTCCGGGAAGATGGCGTCGGCGCCGGCTTCCACGCACGCCACGGCGCGCTCGATGGCCTTGTCCAGGCCTTCCACGGCCAGCGCGTCGGTGCGGGCCATGATGACGAAGTTCTCGTCGGTGCGGGCGTCGACGGCGGCCTTGATGCGGTCGACCATTTCACCCTGCGTGACGATTTCCTTGTTGGGACGGTGGCCGCAGCGCTTGGCGCCGACCTGGTCCTCGATATGCATGGCCGCAGCGCCGAACTTGATCAGCGACTTGGTAGTGCGGGCCACGTTGAAAGCCGAGGCGCCGAAGCCGGTATCCACGTCCACCAGCAGCGGCGTGTCGCACACGTCGGTGATGCGGCGGATGTCGGTCAGCACGTCGTCCAGGTTGGAGATGCCCAGGTCGGGCAGGCCCAGCGAGCCGGCGGCGACGCCGCCACCCGACAGGTAGATGGCACGGTAGCCGGCGCGCTTGGCCAGCAGGGCGTGGTTGGCGTTGATGGTGCCGACCACCTGCAGCGGATGCTCGTCGGCAAGCGCCTGGCGGAAACGGGCGCCAGCGGAGCGCGCGAGGTCGGAAGCGGAATAGGTCATTGGCGTATGCGTTGGGTGAACAGGACGAGCCAATAGTGCAAGGGGTGTGCCAGCCTTTCCGCCGGCTGCCATGAAATCTCTCCAGCCCTTGCCAGTACTGGGCTGGCGGGCAGGATGCCGAACTGGCCACAGTGTCGCATGCCATGATTTCACCACATTTGCATTTCACGGCCGCAATTGTGGATTTCAAAGTTGAAATCCGGCCCGGCGTGGCGGACAATGTGCCAGCACTGTACGCCTGTTCGCCACGCGTTTCATCACGCTTCACACGCCGCATCGCACCATGAACCCTCCCGCTTCCACACCCGCCCGCCCGCGCATCTGGGCCATCGGCATCAGCCGCCTGGCGCGCGCCTTTGCCGACCTGATCCCGTCCTATGCCGCCCGCGCGGAATTCCGCATCGTCGGCAAAGGCTACGAGGCTGCGGCCAGCGCGGTAGCGCGCGAGGCCCGCGAAGGGCGCCTGGACGTGGTGGTGGCGGGCGGCTCCAACGGCGCCTACCTGCGCCAGCACGTGGACGTGCCGGTGGTACTGGTCAAGGTGACCGGCTTCGACGTGATGAGTGCGCTGGCCACCGCGCGGCGCATCTCGCCGAGGGTCGCGCTGGTGACGCATGCCTCGACGTACGCGGAGGTCGACGAGTTCGTGCGCGCGTTCTCGCTGTCGATCCCGGCCTATACGTACCTGACCGAGGATGACGCGGTGGCGCGCGTCAAGGCGCTGAAGCAGGAGGGCATCCAGGTCGTGGTCGGCCCCGGCCTGGTGACCGACCTGGCGGATCGGTACGGCCTCACCGGCGTGTTCCTGTACTCCGGCAACTCGGTGCGGATGGCGCTGGAGGACGCGATCGAGGCCGCGCGCCTGCGTCGCATCGAGGCCACCCGGCGCGACTACGTCAACACCATCCTGGCGCACCTGAACGAGGGCGTGGCGGCGGTCGACGCGGAAGGGCGGATCCAGTCGTTCAACCCGGCGATGGAGCGCTTCCTCGGCACCTCGGCCGCCGCCGCGGTGGGCCGCAAGCTGCAGACGCTGGCCCCCAGCCTGGCGCTCGACGGCGTGATGCAGAGCGGCGACAAGGAGCTGGAAGCGATCCACAAGCTCGGCGACAAGATGGTAGTGGTCAACCGCATCCCCATCGTGAGCGAGGCGGGCACCACCGGCGCGGTGCTGACCATCCAGGACGCCAGCGCGATCCAGCGCGTGGACCGCAACCTGCGCTCGCGCAGCCGCGCGCGGCCGGCGGGCGTGCGCTACAGCCTGGACGACCTGGCCGGCACCTCCGCCGCCATGACCGAGTTGCGCGAGCTGGCGCGGCGCTATGCCGCGGTGGACTCGACCGTGCTGATCGGCGGCGAGAGTGGCACCGGCAAGGAGGTGCTGGCGCAGGGCATGCACGATGCCAGCCCGCGCCGCGCCTTCCCGTTCGTCGCCGTCAATTGCGCGGCCTTCCCGGAAGCGCTGCTGGAAAGCGAACTGTTCGGCTACGAGGAGGGCGCCTTCACCGGCGCGCGCCGAGGCGGCAAGGCCGGCCTGTTCGAGTCGGCCCACAACGGCACGCTGTTCCTCGATGAAGTGGGCGACATGCCGCCCGCACTGCAGACGCGCCTGTTGCGCGTGCTGCAGGAAAAGCAGGTCCTGCCGATCGGCGGCCTCGATGCGGTGCCGGTCAACGTACGCGTGATCGCCGCCACCCACCGCGACCTGGTGGCGCTGGTGCGCGACGGTACCTTCCGCCAGGACCTCTACTACCGCCTCAATATCCTGCGCATCGAGATGCCGCCGCTGCGCGAGCGCACCGAAGACCTGCCCGAGCTGGCCGAACTGCTATACCGGCGCGCACAGGACCGTTTGGGCATGGAGCGTCCCCAGCGCCTGCCCGCCGCGGCCCGCGCCCGGCTGGCGCGCTACGGCTGGCCCGGCAATATCCGCGAGCTGGAGAACGTGACCGAACGGATTGCCGTGCTGGTGGCCGGGCGCAAGCTGGAAGCCGATGCGCTGCTGCGTGAACTGCAGGCTGCGGCGCCGGAGCTGTTCGGCGGGGATGGCGGGCAGGAGATACCGGCTGCGCCAGCCGGGCCCGCCGCCCGAACTGGGCCAGCCCGTACCCCGGGCCGCTTGCTGGCCGGCGTCAAGCAATCCAGCGAGGTCGAGCATATCCGTCGCGTGCTGGCCGAGTGCGGCGGCGACCGCACCGCCGCCTGCCATATCCTCGGCATCAGCCCGACCACGCTGTGGCGGCGGCTTAAGGCCGCGTAGGGCCGCGTAGGGCCGCGTAGGGCCGCGTAGGGCCGCTCAGGGCCGCCTGGCACGGCTACGCCACAGGACCGACGCGCCGGAACGGGATCGGCTGCAACCCCTTGCTGGCCAGCCAGGCTTCGTTGAACAACCGGGCCATATACAAGTCGCCCCGGTCGCACAACAGCGTGACGATGGTATGCCCGGGCCCCATCTGGCGCGCCAGCGCCACCGCGGCGCCGACGTTGATTCCCGACGACCCGCCCAGGAACAAGCCTTCCTCGCGCAGCATCCGATAGACCATGTCCACGCAGGTCTGGTCGTCGATCCGCACCGCATCGTCGATGGGCGTGTCCTGCAGGTTGGCGGTGACGCGGCTGGTGCCGATGCCTTCGGTGATCGAGCTGCCTTCGGCCTTGAGCTCGCGGTGCTTGACGAAGTTATAGAGGGCGCTGCCGTGCGGATCGGCCAGCACGATGCGCACGCCCGGCTTGTGTTCCTTCAGGCAACGGGCGATGCCGGCGAGCGAGCCGCCGGTGCCGGTGGAACAGGTAAAGGCGTCGATGCGCCCGGCGGTGGCGTGCCAGATCTCGGGGCCGGTGGTTTCGTAGTGGGCCTGGCGGTTGGCGAGGTTGTCGAACTGGTTGGCCCAGATCGCGTTGTCGGTCTCCTCCGCCAGCCGGCCGGCGATCTTCTGGTAGTTGCCGGGGTCGGCATAGGGCTTGGCCGGGACCGGGCGGACCTCGGCGCCCAGCATGCGCAGCCGCTCCATTTTCTCGGGCGACTGGGTGTCGGGGATCACCACGATGCAACGGTAGCCGCGCGCCGCGCACAGGTGGGCCAGGCCGATGCCGGTGTTGCCGGCGGTGCCTTCGATCACCGTGCCGCCTGGCTTCAGCAGTCCGCGCCGCTCGGCATCGCGGATGATATACAGCGCCGCGCGGTCCTTGACCGAGCCGCCGGGGTTCAGGAATTCCGCCTTGCCGTAGATGTCGCAGCCGGTTTCCTCGCTCACCCCGGCCAGCCGGATCAGCGGCGTGTGGCCGATGGTGCCGGCAAATCCATCCCTGACTTCCATGATGCACTCCCGCCGGGGCCCTTCCGGGCGTCAATCTGTGTGATAGACCGGGGCGGCGGGAATGACAAGCGGCCGGGGAAGCGATATCTGGGCCAGCCGGGGTGGCGCGAATGGCGCCTGGGGAAGGGGCGGGGTTGCCGTCAGGCGGCGTTGAGCCAGCGGAAACTGAAGTCGCCCTCGACGAAATCCCGGCGCGAGGCGTGGAAGTCGCGCATATACGGCCGGTTCAGGTGCGATTCGAGCGCGCGCTTGGAGTCCCAGACCATGTAGATCACGAAGACCTGCGCGTCCTCGGCGTCCTGCCCGACGTGGTAGTCCAGGCAGCCGGGCTCGGTCAGCCCGCGCGAGCGCAGCGAGGTGAGCTGGGACACCAGCGCCTCACGGCGATGGGACTTGGCGCGGGCGATGCCGACTAGCGTGTACGTTCCGGACATGGGTGAACGGGGGCGACTGGCTGGGGCGTCTGGTGAGCACTGGGCCAGCCATTGTAGCGCGGGCAATCCGGGCGCCGGCAATGCCCGAGGGCGCCGACCGGACATTCGTGCGCCGCTTGACAAGGCCCCGCGGCACAGTTCTCTCCCCCCGAAAGAGGGGGCTCAAGGAGCGCCCGGGGCTGCCGTTATCCGCATCGACAAGAAGAAAACCAATGTTCGAGGGGGTCTCGTATGCTCAGGCGCATCCGGTCGGAACAATTGCAGGTGGGAATGTTTGTCGCCAGGCTCGGCGGCCCGTGGATCAGCCATCCGTTCTGGCGGGCAAAATTCCTGGTCAGCCATGACGACCAGATCCGGCAGATCCAGTCCGCCGGCGTCCAGGAAGTCTGGATCGATATCCTGAAGGGCCGCAACCTGCCGCCGCCCGAAGCGGCCGACGCGCCGGTTGCGCCGGTGGGGGACACCACGCCCGAGCCCTTGCCCGCAACCCCGCCACAGCCCGCCGCGTCGCTGGAAGGGGAAATCGTCCGCGCGCGCGAGCTGCTGCAATCCGGCAAGAGCGTGGTCGGCTCGATGTTCGCCGCTGTGCGCATGGGCCGGGCGCTGGAGGTCGACGGCGCGCTGCTGCTGGTCGATTCCGCGTCGCGCTCACTGTCCCGCCACGGGCAGGCACTGCTGGCACTGGCGCGGCTCAAGGCCCGCGACGACTACAACTACCTGCACGCCTTTGCCGTCTGCGCGCTGATGATCGCCGTCGGCCGCACGCTCGGCCTGCCGGACGAAGAAGTGCGCGAACTCGGCCTGGCCGGGCTGGTGCACGACATCGGCAAGCTGACGCTGCCCGAAGCCGTGCTGCTCAAGGCCACCGCGCGCACTCCCGAGGAAGAAGAAGCCTACCGCCGCCATCCGTCGGCTGGCTACCGCATCCTGAACGAGGCGCGCCTGTACTCCAACATCCCGCTGGATGTCTGCGTCCACCACCACGAGCGCGTTGATGGCCGTGGCTATCCCTTCGGGCTGGTCGGGCGCGAGCTCAGCGTGCACGCCAAGATCGCGGCGATCTGCGACGCCTACGACTCGCTGACCTCCGCGCGCCCGGGCCACAAGGAGTGGTCGCCGGCCCGCGCGATGGAATACATGGCCGTGCGCGTCGACACGCTGTTCGACCGGCGCGTATTCAAGGCCTTTGGCCGCACTGTTGGCATCTATCCGCTTGGTACCGTGCTGCGGCTGCGCTCCAACCGTCTGGCCGTGGTGTGCGCGCAGAACGAGGCGGACCCGTTGCGGCCGCGGGTGATGGCGTTTTATTCGGTGTCGCAGTCCAGGCCGGTGCCTACGGAACTGATCGACCTGCGCCACAGCGATGAGACGGTAGTGGCGTTTGAGAATGCGGCGGAGTGGGGGTATTCGGATGAGCAGTTGATGGCGATGTACACCACGCTGTCATAGCGTTTAGCGTTCTCGTCGCTGCAGCCACGGCGAGGCGCCCAGTCTTTCGTAGAGGAAGTCGTTGAAGGCCCGCACCCGGACGCTGTGGCGCAAGTCCGGGTGGGTCAGTATCCATAGGGCCGTGTCGAGTGCCGGCTCCGGCGAGGCAAGCCGGACCAGCTGCGGATCGCCCTCGGCCAGCAGGCATAGCAGCATGCCCGCTCCCATACCATGCCGTACCGCCTGGGCCATTGCCACGAGGCTGTCGGCGCTGACCAGGCGGCGCGATTCCGGCACGTGTTCCATGGTCCAGCGTGCCTGCGCCAGGTGTGCCAGCGCATCGTCTGGCACTACCCAGTCGTAGCGTCCCCAGTCCGACGCTACCGTTCCCCCTCGCGCCGGCTTCTGCTGCGTTTGCTTCAGGTATTCACGCGAAGCGTATGGCGCGGTCTGGAGCAAACCAACCTGCCTGCCAACCAGATACTCCGGCACCGCATTCGCCGGCCGTATCGCCACATCCGCTTCCCGCCGGCTCAGGCTCAAGAAACTGTTATTAACCACGATCTGCAACTGGATCCGCGGATGCATGGCCCGAAACTCGGCAAACAGCGGCATCAGCAACCCACTCAGCAACGTGTCAGTGGTCGTCACCCGCAACGGCCCGCTCAACTGGCTATCAAGCCCCGACAACTGCCTTTGCGCAGCATCGATCTGTTCGCCGACTCCCGCAAGCCGATGTGCCAGCGCTTCGCCGGCTGCAGTCATCGCATAGCCGGTGGGATGGCGCTCGAACAGCAGGGTCCCGAGGACCTCTTCCAGCCGCGCCAGGCGGCGCAGCACGGTGGAATGATTGACATGCAGCGCCCGCGCCGCCCCGGCGAGGGAGCCGGACTGGCTAACGGCGAGGAAATACTTGAGGTCGTCCCAGTCTGCTTCCTGCATGTTTGCATAACTCCTTTGCAAAAACCGCCAGTTTGCGTGCCGATCCGCACAGCCTACAGTGCCCAGGGCAGCCCCGGCAATAGTTGCGGCGGGCGGCGAACCGGACGAAAGGAAATGACGATGGCGTGGATGCTTCTGGGCCTGGCGGGCCTGATCGAGATCGTGATGGCGCTGGCCCTTAAACATACCGACGGGTGGACGCGGCCCGGCCCGACGGCGTTGGGGATCGGGGCGGCGCTGGCCAGTATTTTCCTGCTCAGCGCGGCGCTGCGGCACTTGCCGGTGGGGACGGCCTACGCGGTGTGGACGGGGATCGGGGCGATCGGGGTGACGGTGGTGGGCATCCTGTTCCTGGGCGAGAGCGCTGCGCCGATGCGGCTTCTGCTGATCGCGCTGATCTTCATCGGGATAGGCGGTCTGAAGTTGCTGCCGGCGTGAGCCAACGGGGCGGGGCGAAGTAGGAAAATGGCCAGGCAACTACACAGATTCGCGGTGTGTCGGACACGTTTTGTACACTTACACTTTGCTATCCGGCCGGTTGACCGGCCTCCGACGCCCCCTTATGAATTTCGATGCCCTGCTGGAGTTGTTCCAGCAACGTATTCCCGCCTATCCGTGGGCGCAGCTTGCGGTATCCCTGCTGGTACTGGTGCTGATTGCAGTGCTGGCGCAATGGCTGTTCGGCCATGTTATATCGCGCGTGGGGCATCACATGCTGGCGGTATGGGGCAAGGCGCCCTGGGCCAAGGCGCTGACGCACCATCGCGCCAACCGGCGCTTTGGCTACGCGGTGGGGTTCGCGGTCATTACCATCGGCATCGGCGAAGTGCCGAACATGGGCCGCTATGCGGTGGTGATCGAGCGCCTGGCGCACGCCGGCCTGTGGATCAGCTTCTTCCTGATGCTGAGCGGGATGCTGGGGGCGTGGCAGGATGTCTACGCCAACACCCGGGAGGCGCAGACGCGCTCGATCAAGGGCTATATCCAGGTGGGCCGGCTGGGCCTGGGGCTGGTGTGCGCGGTGCTGGTGCTGTCGATCCTGATCAACCGCTCGCCGCTATGGATGCTGTCAGGCCTGGGTGCGCTGTCGGCGGTGCTGCTGCTGGTGTTCAAGGACACGCTGCTGTCGCTGGTGGCGAGCACGCAGCTGACTTCCAACGACATGTTGCGCATCGGCGACTGGATCGAGATGCCCCAGTGCAATGCCGACGGCTATGTGAAAGACATCGCGCTGCATACGGTCAAGGTGCAGAACTGGGACAACACCGTGACCACGGTGCCGACCTACAAGCTGTTCTCCGAGAGCTACCGCAACTACCGGCAGATGTTCGAGTCCGGTGCCCGGCGCATCAAGCGCACGCTGAGGCTGGACGCGGGCAGCGTGCGTTTCCTGGAGGACCACGAGGTGCACGCGCTGATGCGCTTCCGGCTGCTGCACGACTACCTGGAGGAAAAGCAGGCCGAGGTCGACGAGGCCAACCGCCTGCTGATCGCCGCGGGCAGCGACCCGGTCAACCGGCGCCGGCTGACCAATATCGGCACCTTCCGCGCCTACGGCATTGCCTACTTGAAGGCGCATCCGGAGATCCACCACGACCTGCTGCTGAACGTGCGCATGATGGAGCCCGATTCGCAGGGCATCCCGGTGGAGATCTACTGCTTTACCGCGCTCACCGCGTGGATGGACTATGAACGCATCCAGGGCGATGTGTTCGATCACCTGCTGGCGATCCTGCCGGAGCTGGGGCTGCGGCTGTACCAGGCGCCGTCAGGCGCTGACCTGACCGGCGCACGCGTGGCGCCGGTGCTGGCCGCGGCACAGGTGGCTGCGGCGCAGACCGCCGTGCAGCATGCGCCGGGTCAGCCCAGGGCGGGCAGCCATCCCGTCTGACCTGCAGCCAACCGCTCAGCCGACCGCGCGCGGGCGCACGCGGCTGGCGGCTTCTTTGGCGCGGGTGCGGGCGGTATCGACATCGTCCGCATATGCCAGCGCCACGCCCATGCGCCGCTTGATGAAACTCTCCGGCTTGCCGAACAGGCGCACCTCGGTCTGCGGCACGTTCAACGCCTGGTCCACGCCGTCGAAGACCACGCCCTGCGCATCCACGCCGCCGTAGATCACGGCGCTGGCGCCGGGGCTGCGCAGCGTGGTGTCGACCGGCAGGCCCAGGATGGCGCGCGCGTGCAGCTCGAACTCGTTCTGCCACTGCGTGGCCATGGTCACCATGCCGGTGTCGTGCGGGCGCGGGCTGACTTCGCTGAACCAGACCTGCTCTCCCTTGACGAACAGCTCCACGCCGAACAGGCCCATGCCGCCCAGGTCTGACGTGACCGCCTGCGCGATGCGCTGGGCCGTTTCCAGCGCGGCTGGGTGCATCGGCTGCGGCTGCCAGCTCTCGACATAGTCGCCGCTGACCTGCACGTGGCCGATCGGCGCGCAGAACTGGGTTTCTACCTGGCCGCTGGCACCGCAAGCGCGTACGGTCAGCAGCGTGATCTCGTAGTCGAAATCTATGAAGCCTTCCACGATCACGCGGCCGTGGCTGACGCGGCCGCCGGCCATGGCGTAGTCCCACGCGCCCTTGACGCCGTCGGGGCCGTCGATCTTGCTCTGGCCTTTGCCGGAGCTGCTCATCACCGGCTTGACCACGCACGGATAGCCGATACCGCCGTCGATGGCGGCCTGCAGTTCGTCCAGCGAGTCGCAGAACTTGTACGGGCTGGTCGGCAGGCCGAGCGATTCCGCGGCCAGGCGGCGGATGCCTTCGCGGTCCATGGTCAGGCGCGCGGCGCGGGCGGTGGGGATCACGCGAACGGTGCCGGCGGCTTCCAGCGTCTCCAGCATGGGTGTGGCGATGGCCTCGATCTCGGGCACGACCAGGTGGGGCTTCTCGGCCTCGATCAGCGCTTTGAGCTGATCGGGGTCGCTCATGGCGATGGTGCGCGCGTGGTGGGCCACCTGCTGGCCGGGCGCGTTGTCATAGCGGTCGACGGCGATGGTTTCCACGCCCAGGCGCTGCAATGCGATCAGCACTTCCTTGCCCAGCTCGCCGGAGCCGAGCAGCATCACTTTGGTGGCGGAGGGAGAGAGCGGGGTTCCGAGGGTGGTCATGGCGGCGGGGCGATGGGGCGGTAAGGAAAACCGAGATTGTACGTGTTGCCCGCCGCCGGTGGCGCCCCCGGGGAGGGTGCCCGGATCAGCGCTTGCCGGTCGTGTCGGGGGCGGCGGGCGTGGCGCGCCGCGCCGCGGTGTCCTTCTCGTCCGCGGCCTGGGCCTCTTCAGGGGTGGAGGCGACCCCGTACATGCCGTGGCGGGGCGTGCCGGGCGGCAGGTTGCCCAGGTCCGTCGGCTGGTACGGATGGGGGCCCGGGGGCGGGTGCGACGTCTCGCTGGAGGGATGGACGCGCCCGGCCAGTTTCTCGTCCTGCGTCACGCTGTGGCCGCCGTAGTGGTAGTCGGTCAGCGAGTCCGGGCGCGTGCGCGCCGACGGCGCAGGCGCACCGGAGATATCGGCAATGCGCACGGGGATGGACGGATAGACCTGGTGCGCGCCGGCGATCGCCATCTCGGGCGAATCGAAATCGCCGGTCAGCCGCTCTGGCGCGCCCTTGCCGACGCGCATCTCCAGATGCCAGCGGCCGTCTTCCGGGCCGCAGACCAGGATTTCCTGTTCGGTCGAGGTCATGGCGGGGCCTCCTTGGGTCTAAGCTTGGTTGCAGGGTCGAAGCGCGCACCGCTGGCGCCAAGGGCGTCGGGGCTTGCGCGATATTGCATAGCAACAGGCAAGTTGTGTTCCAGCGCCGCAGCGCTGGAACGGAACATGCTGCGCAGCCCGCGATACCTTCGACCTGCATCCCACCTCTGTTCCACTTCCGTGAGAGGCCCGCCATGCCCCCGACCCGACCGCTCACCGTTGTCATCACCGGCGCTTCCAGCGGCATCGGCCTGGCCACTGCGCTCGCCTTTGCCAAAGCCCATGCCCGCGTGGTCCTGTGCGCCCGCGGGGAAGCGCCGCTGGCGCGCGCCGCCGCGGCCTGCCGCGAACTGGGCGCGAAAGCGCTGGCGGTCCCCGGTGATGTCACGCAGCCGGCGGCCATGCACCGCTTGGCCGAGCGCGCGGCGGAGTTCGGCGATGGCGGCATCGATGTCTGGGTCAACAATGCCGGCGTCGGCGCGGTCGGCCTGTTCGAGGAAACCCCCGTGGCTGCGCACGAACAGGTGGTGCGCATCAACCTGCTCGGCTACCTGCATGGCGCGCATGCGGTGCTGCCGTTCTTCAAGGCGGCCGGCAAGGGCGTGCTGGTGAATATCGTGTCGCTGGGCGCATGGGCGCCATCGCCGTATGGCGTGTCGTATACCGCAAGCAAGTTCGGGCTGCGCGGCTTCTCGGAGGCCTTGCGCGCCGAGCTGGTGGAATGGCCGCAGATCCGCATCTGCGACATCTTCCCGTCCACCGCCGACACGCCGGGCATGCGCCACAGCGCCAACTACACCGGCAAGGCGCTGCGCCCGCCGCGACCGCTGGTCGATGCCAACTCGGTGGCGCGGGCGGTACTGCGCGCGGTGGCGGCCCCCGGCTCGCATTCCATGACCGTGGGAATGGTAGCCAGGCTGGCGCGTGCGGCCAACCTGGTGGCGCCGGGCCTGGTGCAGCGCGCTTCCGGCCGTGTGGCGCACCGGCATTTCAGCGGCGCGCACGATACGCCGGTATCGGACGGCAATCTGTTCCATGCCTCGCTGGGGCACATGTCCATCGGCGGAGAATGGGGATCGCCGCGACACACGCGCCAGTGGTGTATCGCCGGCGCGCTGCTGGCGGGCGCGCTGGCCGGGCTGGCGCTGTGGCACTGGCGCAAGGGTGAGCACTGACCTGCACGCGCCGCCAGATTTACAAAGCCGGGAGTTTCTTACCGCCCTCCGGTCAATGCTGCGGCGCGCTTCGCCATAGCGAACCGGCAAAAAGAAAACGCCCGCGCGAGCGCGGGCGGGAAAAGGCCTGAGGATCCAAGGACCACTCGTTATTCATGCTAGGCGCCGCCCGGCAGGCGGGCATCCCTCATTCGGGTGCCAGGCCACGCTCGGGCCGTCGCCGGAGCGCTTTTGTGCAAGGGGCTTAACTCGGCCCTCGAAAATCTTCATGGCGCAGGGTCGACGCAACCAGATCTGCTGCCGCTAAATTCGGGACCAGAGTCGGTCGGCTGCTCCCGCGCCCGGCGACGGAACCATCAAGGTTTTGTGAGAATCGTGAAACTGGCCAGTGTTTCGGCGGCCCTGTGCGGCCAGCCTGTGTTCGCCGGGCTCAACCTGACTTTAGTCAAGTGAGGATAACGCGCGAACCGGCCGTAGAGCGTCGGCCCAGCAGCAGGACGCTGGCCGGCTGGCTTGGCGCGATCGGCATGGCCTGCAGCGCGGCTGCCTTCGCGCAGGCGGAAGGCGCCGCAGCGCCCGCCACGCAACCCGCGCCAAGCGAAAAGAAGCTGTCGTTCTCCGACCCGGAGGACGGCAAGCTCGACATGAGCGACTTTCTGCTCCACCACAAGGGCGCACTGCCGGTGCCGACCGTCATCACCGAGCCCGCGGTCGGCTACGGGGCCGGGCTCGGGCTGCTGTTCTTCTCGGAGCCGGTGTCCGAAGCCGCGGCCAGCGCGCGGGCCAGCGGCAAGGGTCCGGCGCCGCCAAATATCACCGCGATCGGCGGCGCCTACACGGAAAACGGCACCTGGGCCGCCGGGCTGGCGCACTTCCATACCTGGGACGGCGACCGCTACCGCTACCTTGGCGCCATCGCCAAGGTCGATGCGCAGTTGGACTACTACGGGCTGCTGAACCAGCCGCGAGCCTATCAGCTGCAGGGCGTCTTCCTGGTGCAGCAGTTTCTGGTGCGGCTGGGCGATACGCGCTGGTACGTCGGGCCGCGCTACGTCTATTTCGATTCAACGGCCACCTTCAAAGCGGGCGGTGCCGGCGAGCTGGGCAGCTTCGACCAAAGCCAGCGCATCGGCAAGGGCGGGCTGGTGGTCGACTACGATTCGCGCGACAACATCTTTTATCCCAGCCGCGGCATCTATGCCGAGCTGGAGGCGCAGTTCGCGCGCGCCGGCTTAGGCAGCACGCAATCGTTCAATATGTACAACGCGCGCGGCTACACGTGGCTGCCGGTGGCGCGCACGCTGATCCTGGGCCTGCGTGCCGATACCAGGTTTTCCAGCGGCGACGTGCCGTTCTACGCGCAGCCGTACGTCGACCTGCGCGGCGTGCAGAAGGGGCGCTACCAGGACCGCAACGCGGTGATGGCCGAAGTCGAGCTGCGCTGGGACGTGACGCCGCGCTGGTCGCTGCTGGGCTTTACCGGCACCGGCAAGGCGTACGGACGCTGGCATGATTTCTCGGATGCGGCCACGATCTACAGCGTAGGCGCGGGCTTTCGCTACATGATCGCGCGCAAGCTGGGCGTGGCGATCGGGGTGGATGTTGCCCACAGCAAGGGCCAGAACGCGTTCTACATGCAGGTTGGCAGCGCCTGGCACTGACCGCTGGCCGCGATCAACGGCCGGCCGGCTGCAGCGCGATCACCGCCATGCCGGCCAGCGCGATGGCGGCGCCGGCCACGTCCCAGCGCGTCAGCGCCATGCCGTCGACAAAGCGCAGCCACAGCAGGGCCACCGCGATGTACATGCCGCCGTAGGCGGCATAGGTGCGGCCCGCCGCGGCCGGATGCAGCGTCAACAGCCATGCAAACAGCCCCAGCGACAGCGCCGCCGGCACCAGCAGCCACAGGCTCTTGCCTTGCCGCAGGACCAGCCAGGGCAGGTAGCAGCCGACGATCTCGGCAACGGCCGTCATGGCAAAAAGCAGGGCGATGCGAAGCAGTTCCAAGTCGTGATGGGGGTGAATGAAAAAGGGGCTCCCGTGCCGGAACCCCCCCCCGATTCTGACACGGCGTGCCGCGTTCAGGACGTAGCCATCAGCGGCGGGCGCCGCTGCGTGGCCACGGCAAAGGCGATCTGCGCCAGCCCCGCCGCCAGCCCCAGCGCCACGCCGGCCTGCCATGCCACCGTGTACGAGCCGAGCGCGTCATAGACCAGCCCGCCACCAAAGGCGCCGATAAAGCTGCCGATCTGATGGCTGAAGAACGCCACGCCGCCGAGCATGGCCTGCCAGCGCAGGCCGAAGGTCTCGGCGATCCACCCCGATACCAGCGGCGCCACGCCCAGCCACAGGAAGCCCATCACCGCGGCGAACATCAACGTGCTTTCCGGCGTGGGCGCCGACGAGAAGTACCACGTCAGCGCCAGCGAGCGGATGGTATAGATGCCGCCCAGCAACATCAGCTTGTTGAAGCGCCCGCCGGCCCAGCCGAAGAAAATGCTGCCCAGCACGTTGAAGCCGCCGATCACGCCCAGCGCCTTGGCACTGAGCATCGGGTCCATGCCGCAGATATCGAGATACGACGGCAGATGCGTGGTCAGGAACACCAACTGCATGCCGCAGACGAAATACGCCAGCGCCATCACCACGAACGGCGCATGCCGCAGCGCGGTGCCCAGCGCCTGGCGCGCGTTGTCCTGGCCCACGCCGGTGGATACGTGCAGCGGCAGCCGGTCCACGCGCCCGGCAAACCACGCCGCGGGCAGCATCACCAGCGCCAGCAGCACGAATGCCGCCAACCCGGCGCGCCATCCATACGACTGCGTCACCATCTGCCCGATCGGCGCCGCCAGCAGCGCCCCCAGCGATCCGGCCCCGGACACCAGGCCCAGCACCGTGCTGCGCAGCGCCGCCGGCACTGGCCGTGCCGCCACCGCCATCGCCAGCGCGCTGCCGGTGCAGGCCATCGACGCGCCGATCGCCACGCCCGCGCCCAGCGTCACGCCGACCATGCCGTGCGCGGTCGCCAGCAGCACCAGCCCGGTCACATACAGCATCGAGCCCGCCAGCATCAGCGGCCGGAAGCCGATGCGCGTGGCCCATGCCCCGGCCAGCGGCTGCAGCAGTCCCCAGGCCAGGTTCTGCACGGCAATGGCCACGGTGAAATCCGAGACCGAAATGCCGAGGTCGCGCGTCAGGGGCGGCATGAAGATGCCCAGGCTCTGGCGCAGGCCCATGGCCAGGCTGAGCATCACGGAGGCGCCGAGCAGGATGGGCAGGGCCGGGCGCAGGCTGTCGAGGCGGGAGGCTGGGATGGAGGAGGACAAGATGCTTCGTCTCGGGGTTGTCATTGTTATCGTTGTTGTTCTTCTTGTGAGCCCCCGGTCACTCGCGTCGTATTAAGCGATTGCTGAATATACCGAAGAGTAGGGCGAGGGTATGCCGCGGCCCGCGCCGTGTCAATTTGGCTTTGCGCGGGGCGGCCTTCCGCTTTGCTGAAGCCGCGGGCGTGCAGCGCCAGGCCAGGCCCCGGCGGGCGGGCCGTGGGCCGGATCCAGTGCAAACGGCCGGCTTGCGGCCGACCGTCTGTGGAGGAGGGCGCTACCTCCGCGCCTTCCGTCAAGCGATGCTATACAGCCGCATCACTTGCCCGTCCACACCGGCTTGCGCTTCTCGGCGAACGCGGCCGCGCCTTCGCGGGCATCGGCCGAGGTGAACACCGGTGCCAGCAGCGGGCGCTGGCGCTCGAACATTTCCTCGGCGCTCCAATCGGCGGACTCGGCCACGATCTGCTTGCTCACCGCGACCGCCAGCGGGCCGTTGGCGCCGATCTCGTCGGCCAGTGCCAGTGCACCTGCCAGCGCCTGGCCCGGCTCAGTCAGGCGGTTGATCAGGCCGTAGGCGTGGGCCTGCTCGGCGCCCAGCATATTGCCGGTCAGCGCGTATTCCATGGCGATGTGGTACGGCACGCGGCGCGGCAGGCGCATCAGGCCGCCGGCGCCGGCCACCAGCCCGCGCTTGACTTCAGGCAGGCCAAACTTGGCCGCCTTCGACGACACGATCAGGTCGCACGCCAGCGCCAGCTCGAAGCCGCCCGCCAGCGCATAGCCTTCCACCGCCGCGATCAGCACCTTGCGCGGCGGCTTCTCGGTCAGCCCGCCGAAGCCGCGGCCAGGCAGGCTGGGGCGCTTGCCTTCGAGAAAGCCTTTCAGGTCCATGCCGGAGCAGAAGGTGCCGCCCGCGCCGGTCAGGATGGCCACGCTCAGGTCGTCACGGCTTTCCAGCTGGTCGATCGCGGCCGCCAGCGCGGTCGCGGTCTCGAAGTCCATGGCGTTGCGCGCCTGGGGCCGGTTCATCGTGATCAGCAGCGTATTGCCACGGGTTTCCAGTTGCAGCGTGTCGCTCATTCTTCGTTCCTTGTATGCAGATGCGAGATCAATGCGCGTGCCGGCTCAGCGCGGCGCCATGCGGATGGCGCCGTCCAGGCGGATGGTCTCGCCATTGAGCATCGGGTTCTCCAGGATGTGCAGCGCGGTCGAGGCGTACTCATCCGGCGCGCCCAGCCGCGGCGGATGCGGCACCATGGCGCCGAGCGAGGCGCGCACGTTCTCCGGCAGCCTGGCCAGCAGCGGCGTGTCGAACAGCCCCGGAGCGATGGTGCACACGCGGATCGCGCGCTGCGCCAGGTCGCGCGCGGCTACCAGCGTCATGCCGACGATGCCGGCCTTGGCCGAGCTGTAAGGGATCTGGCCGATCTGGCCTTCATAGGCGGCTACCGACGCGGTCAGCACGCACGCGCCGCGTTCGCCGTCCACCAGTTCGTTCTTCGCCATGCGCGCGGCACCCAGGCGCAGCGCGTTGAAGGTGCCGATCAGGTTGATGCGCACCACCGATTCATACTTTTCCAGCGAGCCCGGCTGGCCGTCCTTCTCGACCACGCGCACCGGCGCGCCCAGGCCGGCGCAGTGGATCAGCGCGCGCAGCGGGGCGATGGCTTCGGCGGCGTCGTAGACCGCGTTCATCTGGTCGGTGTCGCAGACGTCGGCCTTGACGAAGCGGACCTTGCCACCGAACTCGTCCACCACCGCGTTGCCACGCTCTTCATTCAGGTCGGCGATGACCACGCCGACGCCGCGTTCCACCAGGCGCCGCGTGCAGGCCAGGCCCAGGCCGGAAGCGCCGCCGGTCACGACGGCGGACATGTTTTCGAGTTTCATGGTGTGTCTCCTTGAACGGATGCTTTGCTGAGAGGGGTGTGGTCCCACGCGCTCGGGTGGGGGACCGGGCAAGGACGATGGCGCCGGAATTACAGGCGCTCGATGATGGTGGCGTTGGCCATGCCGCCGGCTTCGCACATCGACTGCAGGCCGTAGCGCTGGCCGCTGTCTTCCAGCGCATGCAGCATGGTGGTCATCAGCCGCACGCCCGAGGCGCCCAGCGGATGCCCCAGCGCGATCGCGCCGCCGCGCGGATTCAGGCGCGCGGGGTCGGCGCCGAGCGCGCGCTGCCAGGCCAGCGGCACGCAGGCAAAGGCCTCGTTGATCTCGTAGTGGTCGATCTGGTCGAGCTTCAGCCCGCTCTTTTTGATCGCGCGCTGGCTGGCAGGGATCGGTGCGGTCAGCATCATCACCGGATCGTCGCCGCAGACGTCGAATGCGACAAAGCGCGCGCGCGGCTTCAGGCCCAGACGCTGCGCCGCGGATTCGCTCATCAGCAGCATGGCCGCGGCGCCGTCACTGATCTGCGAGGCATTGCCGGCGGTCACGTTCCAGCCGATCTGCGGGAAGCGCGCGCCCAGTTCCTCGCTGCGGAACGAGGCCTGCAGCGTGCCGAGCTTCTCCACCGAAGTGCCGGGGCGGATAGTCTCATCCTGGTCGATCAGCCCGTTGGGCGTGCTGATGGGCAGGATCTCGCGGCGGAAGGCGCCGCTTTCACGCGCGGCGGCAGCCAGCTCGTGCGAGCGCGCCGAATAGCTGTCCATCTGCTGGCGCGACAGTTCGTACTTGGCCGCCACCAGTTCGGCCGCCACGCCCTGCGACACCAGGCCGGGCGCGTAGCGTGCCTCCATCGACGGCCCGTAGGGGTTTTGGCCGATGCGTGCCGAGCCCATCGGCACGCGGCTCATCGACTCGATGCCGCAGGCAATGACGATGTCATAGGCGCCCGCCATGATGCCCTGCGCGGCGAAGTGCACCGCCTGCTGGCTGGAGCCGCACTTGCGGTCGATGGTGGTGGCGGGCACGTGGTCGGGAAAGCCGGCCGCCAGCCAGGCCACCCGGCCCGGGCCAGCGGACTGTTCGCCGGCCTGGGTGACGCAGCCGGTGATCACGTCGTCGACCAGGCCCGGATCCAGATTGTTGCGCTCGACCAGACCCTTGAGCACCTGCGCCAGCAGCTCGGTGGCATGCAGTTCGGTAAAGGCCGATCCCGGCTTGGAACGGCCCATCGGGCTGCGGAGGGCGTCGACGATGACGGCTTGTTGCATGAGGTGTCTCCTGAAGAAAGCTGAGCGTTGCGAGTCGTGGCTGGGATATTGAGACTTCCGTGCCGAAAAGTGATCGTCCAATACGATGAATTGGGATTCTGGCCTCGAAATTGCAGCATGTAAACTCAAAATACTCCGTTTGACTTCGGAAAAAACGAAGGGCAACATCCGGGTTTTGAGACGCTGGTATCAAAAAATTCCGGCCGAAGGCTCTAATATGGCTAATGCACCACAAGCTTCCCTGACCCCGACGCCCGCCGATCCCGACGGCGAGGCACGCCTCGTCAGCGCCCTGGCGCGCGGCATCTCCATCCTCAACTGCTTCTCGCCGACGGTGCAGGAACTGAGCAGCCGCGAGCTGATGGAGCGCACCGGCCTGGCCAAGCCAACGCTGTTCCGGCTGCTGGACACGCTGTGCGAGCTGGGCCTGCTGCGCTATTCCGAGCGACTGTCGCGCTACGTGGCAGGGGTGGGCCTGGTCAACCTGGCCGCGCCGGCACTGGCGCGCATGACCGTGCGCCAGCTGGCGCGGCCGCAGATGCAGGAACTGGCCGACCATATTGCCGGGCAGGTCGAGCTGATCGTCGGCTATGGCAACACGCTGACCTATGTGGAAATCGCCCAGGGCGTGGGCAGCCATGTATTCCGGCCGGAGGCCGGCACGCGGGTATCGGTCTCCCGCACCGCGTCCGGGCGCAGCTACCTGTTGATGATGAGCGAGCCCGAGCGCGAGGCCTATGTCGACCAACTGGCGGCCACCGAGCCGCAGCGCGCCGACTGGTTGCGCGAGCGGCTGGCCGACGCCGCCCTCGACCTGGATCAGCACGGTTTCTGCCGCGGCCACCGCGACCTGCACCGCGAGGTGGAATCCATTGCCGTGCCGATGCGCACGCGCCGCGACGGCGAGGCGTGGATCTTTGCCGCTTCGGTGCCGGTGTTCAGCCAGCAGAGCAAGCAGATGGAAGACGACGTCGGGCCGCGCCTGGTCAGCCTGGTGCGCAATGTCGAGGGCGCGCTGGGCGTGGCAGACTAAGGCGCCGACGGAAAGGTCGAGCAGGTGGCTGCGCTGCTGCGGCGAGCCACGCCGGAACCCGCGCATGGCTGAGGCCGTGGCGCTGTCGAAGACGCTGCGCCACGCGCCCGACAACGAAACGCTGCTGGCACTGTACGCGCTCTACAAGCAGGGCAGCGTCGGCGACGTCAGTGGCAAGCGGCCCCATGATGGACGAGGTCGGCCGCGCCAAGTACGACGCCTAGGACGCGCGCCGCGGGCTGGCGCGCGAGCAGGCCATGCGCGACTACGTGGTGCTGGTCAACCAGCTCAAGTCGGCGCAGACCCAATCCGCCTGAAGTCCGCCTGACGGCCCACAGTTGCCGGTGAACACCGCAGCCGTAGTACGCGCCGACGCTGCCGCGCGGCCCGGGGCGGCGGCGCGTTTTCAGTTTCTCTTGCAGGGCGATGAATTTTTTCGCGCGGCGGGCAAACTTCCACGCATGACTTGCGCGATACCCCCAGAATCCGGACAGTAGGGGGTATGCTCCCCCCTACAGGACTTTGCCGATGACCGCCGTTGCCGTCGCTGTAGTTGCCAGGAAAGAAACGCCGGCCCGCCCTGGCGCCGCCATGCGGGTACCGGCAGGGCCCGCCCCCGGCCACCGCTGAGGCCGCACCCATGGTGCTGGTGCTGCTGATCGCGCTGCCCCTTGTTGCCGCGGCGCTGACGTGGGCGATCGGCATGCGCGCGCCGCGGCTGATAGCGCCGGTGATTGTGGGATTTCCGCTGGCTGCGCTGGTGCTGTTGCTGCGCCTGCGCGGCGCGGTCTTCGACAACCCCGGCCATGCGCTGGGCTGGCGCATGAAATGGCTGCCCGCGCTGGGGCTGGACCTGTCGCTGCGCCTGGATGGCCTGGCCTACCTGTTCGCGCTGCTGGTAATCGGCGTGGGGCTGCTGGTGATCTTCTACGCGCGCTACTACCTGGCGCGCAATGAATCCGCGGTGCGCTTCTTCTGCCTGCTGCTGGTGTTCATGGCGGCGATGCTGGGCGTGGTGCTGGCCGCCAACCTGCTGTTGCTGGTCGTGTTCTGGGAACTGACCAGCATCATGTCGTTCCTGCTGATCGGCTTCTGGTCGTGGCGCGCCGATGCCCGCCAGGGCGCGCGCATGGCCCTGGCCGTCACCGGCGGCGGGGGGCTGGCGCTGCTGGCCGGGGTGCTGCTGCTGGGCCATATCTGCGGCAGCTTCGATCTGTCCGAGGTGCTGGCGCAGGCCGGCAAGGTGCAGCGCCATCCCCTCTACACGCCGATGCTGGTGCTGATCCTGCTGGCGGCGTTCACCAAGTCGGCGCAATTCCCGTTCAGCTTCTGGCTGCCGCAGGCGATGGCCGCGCCCACGCCGGTCTCGGCCTACCTGCACTCGGCCACCATGGTCAAGGCCGGGGTGTTCCTGCTGGCGCGGCTGTACCCGGTGCTGGACGGCACCAACGGCTGGTTCTACCTGGTCAGCATGACCGGCCTCGCCACGCTGATCTTCGGCGCCGGCATGGCGCTGCTGCAGCGCGACCTGAAGGGGCTGCTGGCGTATTCCACCATCAGCCACCTGGGGCTGATCACGCTGCTGTTCGGGCTCGATACCCAGCTCAGCACGGTGGCGGCGATCTTCCACATCATCAACCACGCGGTGTTCAAGGCGTCGCTGTTCATGGCCGCGGGCATCATCGACCATGAAACCGGCACGCGCGACCTGGACCGCCTGCACGGGCTGGCGCACTACATGCCGCATACCGCGGTGCTGGCCATCGTAGCGTCGCTGTCGATGGCGGGCGTGCCGCTGTTCAACGGCTTCCTGAGCAAGGAAATGTTCTTCGGCGAAACGCTGGCGCAGGGCCTGCTGGGCGAGTTCAACTGGGTCATCCCCGCTGCCGCCACGCTGGCCGGCGCGATGACGATGGCGTATTCGCTGCGCTTTATCTACGGGGTGTTCTTTGGCGGCTTGCGCCCCGACGTGCCCAACTACCCGCCCCATGAACCGCCGCGCTTCATGAAAGTGCCGGTGGAACTGCTGGTAGTGATCTGCCTGGTGGTCGGGCTGGTGCCGGCCTATACGGTGGGCAACCTGCTGGCGGCGGCCTCGCTGGCCACGCTGCGCGCGCCGCTGCCGCCGTACAGCCTGAACCTGTGGCACGGCGTCAACCTGCCGCTGGCGATGAGCCTGGTGTCGATGACGGGCGGCGCGGCGCTGTTCTTCCTGCGCCGCGATGCGCTGCGGCGCTGGCAGCAGGGCATCGAGCACCTGAATGCGCGCCGCTCCTTTGAAAGCGGCATGCGCGCGCTGGAACGCTTTGCCACGGCCGTCACGCGCTGGCTGGAAAGCGGCTCGCTGCAGGCCTATATCAGCTGGATGCTGCTGGCGCTGCTGGCCGTGCCGGCGTACTTTTTGCTCGACCTGGAGACCCTGGCCGGCAGCGTCGGCGCCGGGGCGCTCGACCCGATGGGCGCCGCCGCGCTGGCGCTGCTTGCCTTGCTGGCCGTGGCGGTGGTGGCCGCGCGCGGGCAACGCATGATGGCGCTGGTGCTGCTGGGCGGATGCGGACTGATGGTGTCGCTGGTGTTCCTGCGTTTCTCGGCACCGGACTTGGCGCTGACGCAGATCTCCGTGGAGGTGGTGACCATCCTGCTGCTGGTGCTGGCACTGTTCTACCTGCCGCGCGAAACGCCTGAGCGCCAGGGCCATTCCAAACGCGTGCGCGACGTGGTGCTGTCGCTGGGTGGCGGCACCTTGCTGGCGGTGGCCGCCTATGCCGTGATGACGCGGCCGTACGACCCGGTTTCCGCCTTCTATATCGAGCAAGCCGTGCCCGGCGGCGGGCACAACGTGGTCAACGTGCTGCTGGTGGATTTCCGCGGCTTCGACACCATGGGCGAGATCTGCGTGCTGCTGGTCGCCGGGCTGGCGGTGCAGGCGCTGCTCAGGGGCATGCGGCTGCCGACGCCGTCGGCCGCGCCCGACGGCCTGCCGTGGACCAGCCAGGCGCATCCGCTGCTGCTGGCGATGCTGGCGCGGCTGATGCTGCCGCTGACTTTGCTGGTGGCGGTCTTTATCCTGCTGCGCGGCCACAACCTGCCGGGCGGCGGCTTTGTCGCCGCGCTGATCACCTCGGTGGCGCTGTTGCTCCAATACGTGGCCAACGGGGTGCGCTGGACCGAGGCGCGCATCGCGCCGGACTATCGCGCCATCGCCGGCGGCGGCATTCTGCTGGCGGGGCTGACCGGGCTGGGCAGCCTGGCCTTCGGCTATCCGTTCCTGACCACGGCGTTCGGGCATTTTCATATCCCAGGCATCGGCGAGGTGGAGCTGGCGACCGCGATGATTTTCGACCTCGGTGTCTTCTGCACCGTGACCGGCACCACGCTGGTCATCGTCTCGCACCTGGGCGTGCGCAACCTGCCGCCGGCGCGCGCCGAGGAGGATGCCTGATGGCCGCCCTCTACGCCATCACGATCGGCATCCTGACCGCCTGCGGCATCTACCTGCTGCTGCGCGAGCGCGTGTTCAACGTGGTGCTGGGGCTGACGCTGCTGTCGTATGCGGTCAGCCTGTTCCTGCTCGGCATGGGGCGCTTGTCGATCGGGCGGCCGCCGGTGATCGTGCCTGGCGCCAGCTATGCCGATCCGCTGCCGCAGGCGCTGGTGCTGACCGCCATCGTGATCGCCTTCGGCATGACGGCGTTTGCGGTGGTGCTGGCGCTGCGCTCGCTGGGACTCACCGGCAGCGATCACGTCGACGCTGCCAGCCGGCCGGAATCACAGGACGAGGCGGGCGACAGGCAGGAGCCGCGGCCATGAACCACGCCGTGCTGCTGCCCATCGTGGTGCCCATGCTGGCCGGCGCGTTGCTGACCGCGATGCCGGCCCAGCGCCTGCGCGCGCAGCGGATCGTATGCGGGCTGGCCACGCTGCTGCTGGTGCCGCTGGCGGTCACGCTGGTGCGCCAGGCGGCCACCGGCGAGATCGCGGTCTATGCGGCCGGCAACTGGGCCGCGCCGTTCGGCATCGTGCTGCAGCTCGACCGCACCGGCGCGATGATGCTGATGCTGACCGCGGTGCTGGCCGTCGCCGCGCTGGCGGCTGCAGGCGACGGCATGGCGCGGCAGGGCCGGCATTTCCATGCGCTGTTCCAGTTCCAGCTGATGGGGCTGAACGGGGCCTTCCTCGCCGGCGACCTGTTCAACCTGTTCGTCTTCTTTGAAATCCTGCTGATCGCGTCCTACGCGCTGCTGGTGCACGGCGCGGGACGCGCGCGCATCGGTGCCGGCTTGCATTACGTGATCCTGAATCTGGTGGCGTCCTCGTTCTTCCTGGTGGCCATCGGCGTGCTGTACGGCTTGTCCGGCACGCTCAACATGGCGCACCTTGGCCTGCGCCTGTCGGTCCTGCTGCCGCAGGACCTGCCGCTGGCGGTGGCGGCCGGCGCGATGCTGATGCTGGTGTTCGCGCTCAAGGCCGCGCTGTTCCCGCTGTATTTCTGGCTGCCGCGCGCGTATGCGAGCGCCACCGGCCCGGTGGCGGCGCTGTTCGCCATCATGACCAAGGTCGGCATCTACGCCATGCTGCGCTGTGATGCGCTGATCTTTGGCGGGCCGCAGGGGCTGCTGGGGCCGTTCCTGCATGACTGGGTCTTCCCGCTGGCGCTGGTGACGCTGGCCATCGGCGCGATCGGGGCCGTGGCCGCCAGGGGGCTGCGCGCGATGACCAGCTACCTGGTGGTGGCGTCGGTCGGCCTGCTGTCGGCCTGCGTGGCGATGCAGACCCAGGCCGGCTGGGCGGGGGCGATGTACTACCTGCTCAGCACCACGCTGTGCACCGCCGGCTTGTTCCTGCTGGCCGATGCGCTGGAACCGGAGCAGCCGCGCGAGGATGGCTTGCCCGTCATCGCCTCGCGGCTGGCGGGGCTGCTGTACCTGGTCGGGGTGGTGGCAGCCGTGGGGCTGCCCCCGCTGTCGGGCTTCCTCGGCAAGACCATGATCCTGCTTGCCACACCGCCGCCGTGGATTCCAGCACTGTGGCCCGCGGTGCTGGTATCGGGCCTGCTGCTGCTGATCGCCGTGTCGCGCACCGGCACGCGGCTGCTGTGGCGGTTGCCGCATGAGGCCAGGGGCGTACCGGAAGGCGACGAGTATCTCGATGAAGACCATCCCGCCGCCGCGCGCGGCCGGGTGCGGCCGGATCCGCGCAAGCTCGCCTGCTGCGCGCTGCTGCTGGCGGGCAACGTGGCGCTGACGGTGTGGGCGCGGCCGGTCAGCGAATACGCGGCGGACGCCGCCGCACAGCTGCTGGACCGTGGCGCCTACCTGCGGGCGGTGCTGCCCGGGCAGGGGAAGTAGGCCATGCTGCGCCGCCTGCTGCCCCATCCCTGGCTGAGCCTGATCCTGCTGGTCATGTGGCTGATGCTATCCAACAGCATCGCCCCCGGGCACTGGCTGCTGGGCGCGTTGCTGGGCTGGGCCATCGGCCGGCTCGCTGACCGCTGGCTGGTGCTGGGCGCCTTCCGGCTGTCGCGTCCAGACCTGATCCTGCGGCTCAGCATCCATGTGCTGATCGATATCGTGATGGCCAACGTGGAAGTGGCGATCCTGGTGCTGGGGCGCACCGCGCGCCTGCGGCCGGCGTTTATCGTGGTGCCGCTGGACGTCGAGCATGAGCTTGCCACCACCGCGCTGATCAGTATCGTCTCGCTGAGCCCCGGCACGCTTTGCGCCGAACTCAGCGACGACCGCCGCGCGCTGCTGGTCCACGTGCTCGACCTGGAAGAAGAGGCCGCACTGGTCGAACGCATCAAGTCGCGCTATGAAACCCCGTTGAAGGAGATCTTCCAATGCTTGCCATCGTGATCCCGGTGTGCCTGGTGCTCCTGGGCCTGGCCTTCCTGCTGACGCTGGCGCGCCTGCTGCGCGGGCCCAGCCTGCCGGACCGCATCGTGGCGCTGGATACGCTCAATATCAACGCGATCGCGCTGATCGTGCTGCTCGGCATTCGCCTGGAGTCGGCGATGTTCTTCGAGGCGGCGCTGCTGATCGCGGTGATGGGCTTTGTCGGCACCGTGGCGCTGTCCAAGTACCTGCAGCGCGGCGACATCATCGAATACTAGGAGGGCCGGGAGATGCTGCATCCGGTTGCGGAATTCGTGGTTTGCGCACTGCTGCTGGTTGGCAGCGTGTTCATGCTGGTGGGGGCCATCGGGCTGTTCCGGCTGCCCGACTTCTTTATGCGGCTGCACGGGCCGACCAAGTCGACCACGCTCGGCGTGGGCGGCGTGGTGCTGGCCTCGGTGGCGTATTTCAGCTTTCGCGGGGATGCCAGCCTGCATGAGTTGCTGGTGACCGCGTTTCTGTTCCTGACCGCGCCGATCAGCGCGCATTTGCTGGCCAAGGCCGCGCTGCAGCGCCAGTTGCCGGTGGATCCGCGTACGCGGGGCAGCGGCTGGCTGCCGCGGATCAAGGCGTAGCAGGATTATTTTTTTGGTCAGCCGGTCGGCCAGCCGGAGATGCCGATACGGATCATCGCACTGCCTTTGCCCTGTACTTTCTGCAAGCGCCGGCGCCATACTGCATCCCGGCTATCCGGAAGCCATCGACAGGAGACGAACCCATGCCATCCCCGCAAGATCCGCGCCTTGGCGCCTGCGTCTACCTGCTGCATATGCTGCTGCAGCGTACCGAGGCAACGCGCCCCGGCTTTATCGACCAGATGATCCGCGGCGTCACCGCCGACCGCGACGCCTTGCCGGCGGACGCGCCGGGGCGCGATGAAGCGCTGCCGGTGTTCGACGAGACGCTGCGCATACTGACGCTGGCGAGCGAACAGCTGCAGGGAACCACCCCCCGGCCATAACCAATGCCGGCCGGGCCTTCCGTTTACATTCATCGCAATCTGTCCTACACCCAGTCAGGCGACACCGGCATTTCAAGCCGTGGCAGGGGGATCCCATGGGCATGCAACAATCGGACAAGATCTTCGCAGGGCCGATTCCGGGCATCTATGAGACCTTGATGGTGCCCATGATCTTTGCGCCATATGCCGCCGACCTGGCGGCGCGCATTGCCGCGCTGGAACCGCGCCGCGTGCTGGAACTGGCCGCGGGCACCGGCGTGGTGACGCGGGAACTAACGCGGCGGCTGCCGGCGGATACCCTGATCGTCGCCACCGACCTGAATCCGCCGATGCTGACCCGCGCGCAAGCGGTTGGCACCGGCCGCCCTGTGATCTGGCGCGAAGCCGACGCCATGGCGTTGCCGTTCGACGATGCCAGCTTCGACCTGGTGGCCTGCCAGTTCGGCGTGATGTTCTTCCCGGACAAGGCCAGGGCCTTTGCCGAGGCCCGGCGTATGCTGGTGCCGGGCGGGACGCTGGTCTTCAACGTCTGGGACCGGATCGAGTTCAACGCCTTCGCCCGCGATATCACGGCGGCACTCGCCGCGCTGTTTCCCGAGTCGCCGCCCGAGTTCATGGTGCGCGTGCCCTACGGCTACCATAGCCAGGTCACCATCGAGCAGGACCTGCGCCATGGCGGTTTCACGGCGCCGCCGGTGTTCGAGACGGTCACCGCCACCAGCCAGGCCGCTTCGGCCCGCATCCCCGCGGTGGCGTTCTGCCAGGGCACGCCGCTACGCGCCGACCTGGAAGCGCGCGGGCCGGACGCCGTATCGCGCGCCACCGATCACTGCGAGCAGGCGCTGATCCAGGCCTACGGCACCGGGCTCGTGGCCGGTCCGATACAGGCGCATGTGGTGGTGGTAGCCGCCTCCACGAGTTGAAGCGTTGCGAGGGACGTGCGGCAGCTGTCCATGCGGACATTGCCGTGCTGACCACGAGCGGGTTCTTTCCCTACACTTGATCAAGGCGGAACAGCGCCCACTGTGCCGCCGCAGGCCAATGCCTACCTGCCAGCGCTCAATAGGATACCTGGGCCTGGAATGGCAAGAGAAGGGAAGATCGTATGGAGCGGGAGCCCGCAGAACAAAAGCCAGTGGCGCTTGCCCTGCAGGGCGGCGGCATGCATGGCGCCTTTACCTGGGGCGTGCTCGACCGGCTGCTAGAGGACGGCCGGCTGGCAATCGAGGGCGTGAGCGCCACCAGCGCCGGCGCCATGAACGGTGTCGTGCTCGCGTACGGGCTGTTGCAGGGCGGCAGCGACGGCGCGCGCGAGGCCTTGCATGACTTCTGGCTCGCCATCGCGCGTTCCGCGCTGCGGTACAGCCCGTTGCGCTGGATGCCATGGCTCAGGGGCAGCCATACCCTGGGCCTGAATCATTCCCCGTTGTATGCGATGGCCGACATCGCGTTGCGCATCCTGTCGCCATACCAGTTCAATCCCAACAACCTGAATCCGCTGCGCGACGTGCTGGGCAGCCAGGTCGACTTCGCGGCCCTGCGCGAGCATTGCCCGATCCAGCTGTACCTGTGCGCCACCAATATCGAGACGGGGCGGATACGCATCTTCCCGCCGGAAGAACTGAGCATCGACGCCGTCCTGGCCTCGGCCTGCGTGCCCACGCTGTTCCAGGCGGTCAGCATCGATGGCCAGCACTACTGGGACGGCGGCTACGTCGGCAACCCGGCGATCTATCCGCTGATCTACCACTGCCAGACCCGCGATGTCGTGATCGTCCACATCAACCCGATCGTGCGTCGCGGCGTGCCGCGCACGGCCGCGGAAATCCTCAACCGCGTCAACGAGGTCAGCTTCAACTCATCGCTGATGCGGGAGATGCGCGCCATTGCCTTCGTGACCTCGCTGATCCGGCAGGGCAAGCTCGATGGCAGCGAGATGAAGGAGATGTGGATCCACTCGATCCGGTCTGACGAGACCATGGCGGCGCTGGGCGTCTCGACCAAGTACAACGCCGACTGGAATTTCCTTTGCTACCTGCGCGACCAGGGCAGGGCGGAGGCGGGCAGGTGGCTGGAGCAGCACTACGACAGCGTCGGCCAGCGCTCCAGCATCGATATCAGCGCGGAGTTCCTGTAAGCGGGGCCGCTGCCTGCGGCGGCCCAGGCTGCGCCAGCCGCCACGCCAGGTTGGCGCGCGCCTGGTCTTCATAGCGCGCGTGGAACAGGTCGGTATGGTAGATGCGGGGGCTGTCCAGCAGCGCGCGCAGGAAGGCCCGTTCGGCGGCGTCATAGGCCGCGTCATCCAGGTCGGTGCGCTCGGCCCGCAGGTTGACGCCGTTCTGGTGGAAGCGGGCGCGGCTGCTGCCCAGTGCCGCCAGGTCGATGTCGGCGGTGAAGCGCCCAGCCAGGCTCGCGGGGATGTCGGCGTGCGTGGTTTCCAGGATCAGGCCGGCGATACGCTCCTCGGCCACAATGCCGCCCGCCGACCAGTGCCGGATCCACTCGGCGCTGCGTTGCTCGTTGTCGGTCGCGCCGGGCACATAGATGACATCGTGGCACCACAGCGCCAGCTCGACGGCGTCGACGTCGCCATCGGGGATCGCGCTTCCTGCCCAGTCCAGGTCGCGCAGGCAGCGGCGCACGTGGTCGAGCGTGTGGTAGTGCCGGGTCGGCTGGGCATAGTAGCGGGCCAGGTCGGCAAAGGCTCTTTGCGCGTGCGTGCCGCCCGAACGCGTCCACAGGGCGAGAAAGCGGTCTTCCAGGTGGCGGGCTTGGATGGGTGTCATGCGCGCGCAGGCCTCGGGGCATTGGCGTCCTTGCCGGCAAGCGCTGCGAGCAGCGCCTGCGCCTGTTGCCAGTCCGCGGTATCGGTGCCCTCACTGAAGCTGGCGTGGATCTGTGCCAGCGCCTGGCGCGCCGCGTCGGCCTTGCCTTGTTGCTGCCACAGGCGCGCCAGGCTCAGCGTGGCCTGCAGTTCCAGCGGCCTGGCACCCTGTTCGCGGGCGACCGCGATGGCCCGGTGGAAGCAGGCTTCGGCCTCATCGCAAGAAGCGGTCTGGCCGGGGCGTTCGGCCTGCAGTTGCAGCAGCATGTCTCCCCTGAGCCGGTGCAGGGTGGCTTCATCGAGCCGTTCGCCATTCTCTTGCACGAGCGCTTGTGCCCGGGCAAGCGCGTCCAGCGCGGCCGCGGTCTGGCCCGCATTGCCATAGGCATCGGCAAGGAGGGCCAGCAGGTTCGGCACGCCCAGTGTCGCACCAGTGGCCTCGTAGGCGGCAAGGCCCTGGCGTATCAGCGCGATGCCTTCCTGGTGGCTTCCCATCCGGGCCAGCGCCCAGCCCTGCAGCACGTGGCCCCACGCCAGGTGGATCGGAAATCCCTGCTCCCCGGAAATCGCGATGGCCGCCTCGGCGTACTCGCGGGTCAGTTGCGGCTCGCGCCGGCAATGGTGCAGTTGAGCAGCAAACACCAGGCAGAGCGCCAGGTTGTAGACATCCGGGCGCTCGCGGGCCATGACCAGCGCCCGCTGGCTGGTCTCGTGGGATTGGTCCGGATGGCCGAGGTACCACAGGATCCAGCTCAGCGTGCTGGTCGCGTGGACGGCCGGGTCGCGGCCATAGCCCATCAGGAAGTCATACCCTTTCTCGTCAGGGTGCTGCACGGCGAGCACCTGCTGCATATGCATGCGCGCGGCATCGAGCTTGCCGAGGCGGAGCAGCGTGGCGCCCAGCACGCGATGGCCCTCGGCGAGCTGATTGGGCTTCTGCGACTTCATCGCCAGGCCGAGCAGCCGCTTGCCCAAGGGCAGCGAGACCTGGTATTGGGCGCGCAGCTGGTAGAACGCCCACAGGCCCAACTGCGCCGAGAACACATACGGCGTCTGCTTGCCTTGCTCGCACAAGGCCAGCGCGCGCCGGTAATTGGCCTCCACTTCCGCCGAGGCCTGGCCGCGCGCGGCCATCAGCGCCGGCCCGAGCGCGAGCAGCAGCGTCAGCTCCAGGCGCGCGCGTTCGGCATTGTCGGGCTGCCGCTTGAGCAGCTCGATCGCCGTGCTCAGGTGCAGGATCGCCTCCGCCTGCGCCGAGCGGTGCAGCGCCTGCTGGCCGGCGCAGTGCAGGTATTCGACCGCCTTGGGGATATTGCCGCTGTGGCTGTAGTGGTGCGCCAGCTCGCTGCAGTAGTCCTTGAGGCGGCCGTGGAAGATGACCTCGATGGCCTGCGCGGTGCTTTCATGCAGCGCGCTGCGCTGCTCGCTGAGCAGCGAGTTGCCGGCGACCTCCTGGGTCAGGGCATGCTTGAACGCGTATTCGACCTCCGGGAACGCCGGGCGCTCGTAGATGAAATCCGCCGCCTGCAGGTCGGCCAGCAGCGGGCGCAGCTTGTCTTCCTCCAGGCCGCTGACGCGCAGGATCAGGCTCAGCGGGAATTCCTTGCCGATCACGGCCAGCGTCTGCAGCAGCTCCTTCTGGGCCAGCGGCAGCCGGTCTATACGCGCGGCCAGCACGCCCTGCACGGTGGTCGGGATATGGAGCAGGGCGGGCGCCTTCTCGATGCGGTAGCAGCCGGGCGGGCCGAGCAGAGCCCCTTCCTCGACCAGGGTCTGCACCACTTCTTCCATGAAGAACGGGTTGCCTTCGGTCTTGTCTAGGATCAGCCGCTTCAGCGGCACCAGGCTGTGGTCGTCGCCGAGCAGCGCGGTCAGCAGTCCCTGTGCCTCGGCCGGTCCCAGCGGTTGCAACTGCAGCTGCGAGTAAGGCTCGCCGGCATCCCAGTGGTGGACATACTCCGGCCGGTAATTGACCAGCAGCAGGATCCGCGCGCCCGGCACATGGCCGATCAGCATGTTGAGGAAGGCCTCGGTCTCACCGTCCAGCCATTGCAGGTCTTCAAAGATCACCTGCAGCGGCTGGTTGAGGCTCTCCCGGACCAGCAGGCGCGCGATGGCGTCGAAGGTCCGCTGGCGCCGGATCGCCGGGTCCATGGTCGGCAATGGCGAGCCGGACTCTACCGTCCCCATCAGGTAGAGCAGGTAGGGCAGGTGGTCTTCCAGCGAACGATCGAGCGTCAGCAGTTTGCCAGTCACCTTCTCGCGGCAACTGCGGTCGCCGTCCTGCGCCGTGATCTGGAAATAGTTCTTCAGCAGCTCGATCAGCGGCAGGTAGGCAAAGGCCTTGCCGTGCGACACCGAGAAGGTCTCCAGCGCCAGGCAGCCTTGCTGCGACCTGACCTTGAACTCGTGGAACAGGCGGGATTTGCCAACGCCGGCCTCGCCGACCACCGCGACGATGCGCCCGTTGCCCGCCTTGGCTTGCTCGAGGGCATCGTGCAGATGCTCCAGTTCCGCGTGGCGCCCAACGAAACGGGCCAGGCCACGGTGCGCCGCAACCTGCAGGCGCGTGCGCAAGGCCCCGAGGCCGACCACCTCATACACCGCCAGCGGCTCCCGCACGCCCTTGACATGCGTGGTGCCCAGCGCCGTGAACTCGAAGTAGCCTTCGGTCAGCTTGTGGGTCGATTCGCTCACCAGGATCGACGCCGGCGTGGCGATCCCTTCCATGCGCGAGGCGATATGGATGGTGTGCCCGACCGGATCGTAGTCGGTATGCAGGTCATCCTTGCGGATCGAGCGCACCACCACCTCGCCGGTATGGATGCCGATCCGGATCTGCAGCGGGATGCCTTGCTCGAGCCGCACCCGGTCGCTGTGCCGATGCATCGCGTCCTGCATCCGCAGCGCCGCGTACAGCGCGCGCAAGGCATGGTCTTCGTGGGCGATGGGGGCACCGAACAGGGCCAGGATGCCGTCGCCCAGGAACTTGGCGACGTAGCCTTCATAATGGTGGACGGCCTCCATCATCAGCGTGACGACGGGGTCGATCAGGCGGCGCGTGTCCTCGGGGTCGAGGTCCTGCGTCAGCGCAGTCGAACCAGCCATGTCGGCGAACAGCGCGGTGATGGTCTTGCGTTCGCCGGCGGCCTCGCCGCGGGCTTCCATGGCGGCTTTTTCGGCAAGGATGCGTTCGGCGAGGTGGGGTGGGGTGTAGTGGACGGGTGCCGGGGCTGCGGGCCCGGGCGGTACCGAGGATGGGGCAGCGGAGGGCGCGTCGGCCAGTGCAAAGCCGCACGCACGGCAGAACTTGGCGGCGGGAGTGGCCTCCGCGCCGCACTGCGGGCAGACGCGGACAAGCCGGGCCCCGCATTCCTCACAGAAGTTGGCGCCTGCGAGGTTCGCGAAACCGCAACTTGTGCAGCGCATTTCGGCTCCTGGCGAGCATTGGTCACGTCGACGGTACTCACACTATTAGACGCACAATCGGCTGGGGTGGCAAGGCGTCCCGCCAGTGCGCCGGCAAGACCGAGGGGCGCTGTTGCGGCGTTGGCGGTACCCGGGCGCCGGGCGACTGCGGACTAGGCGGCGGGTGGCTTGGCGCCAGCGGCGATCGACCGCGCCGCCGGGCACAGGTGGTCCACCAGCAGCCGGGCCGCCACGGGAAGACCATCGTAGGAGCGAATGCACAGGTTCAGCCTGCGTTGCGCCCATGGTGCATCGAGGCCGATGGCGCGAATGCCCAGCGTCCTGGCATAGCGCCTGGCAAGGCTGACGGGGAGAATGCCGATGCCCATGCTGGACTCCACCATCAGGCATACGGCGTCATAGCTGTTGACCTGCATGCGGAACTTCACCGGCACCCCGAGCTCGCCGGCGATGCGCTGCAACTGCAGGTTGATATAGCTGCCGGTCTGCAGGCCAATCAGGTGGTGCGCCAGCAGTTCCGCTGTGCTCAGCGTCTTGCGCCGGCTGAGCGGGCTTCCCTTTGGGACGACCACGACGAGCTGGTCCTCCCGGTACGGCAGGGTAATGACGTCATGCTGGTGCCCGCCCAGGTCCGCATAGCAGCCGATGTCGGCGGCGTTCTCTGCCACGCCGCGCAGGATCGCGGTGCTGATCCGCTCCTCGAGTTGCAGCTGTACGTCGGGATACTTCTCGATAAAGCCCTGCAGGTCTGCCGGGAGAAACTGGGCGATGGAGGAAACGTTGGCATAGATGCGCACCAGGCCCCGCGTGCCGCTGGCGTACTCCCGCATCCTCGTCGCGACATTGTCGAGGTCGTTGACGATGCCGCGCGACAAATTCTGCAGCGCGATGCCTGCCGGCGTGGGGAAGATGCCCTTATTGCTGCGCTCCAGCAACTGCGTGCTCAGCAGCGCCTCGAGATCGCTGATGCGCTTGCTGACGGCAGAGGCGGCGATATGCTCGCGCTCCGCGGCGGCCGCGATCGTGCCGAGCTCGGACACGGCAAGGAACAGCCTGAGCGAAACTGGATCGATCCTCATGGCAGGAAGAAAGCAGGGCGTGGAGCCGGCACCCCGGTTCCAGGGATGGGGGCAAGCGGATTGTGCCATCGTCCCATGCGACGGCACAATCCGCTTGGTTGCTTGCCTGACACCCGCGTGATGACTCGCACAGCCAGTGCCCGTCTGCGCCGGCCGTTTCTTCCTTGTCGGAAGGCTTCAGGCCTGAGAGCAGGGAAGGTGTTGGCCGACGATTGTCATTGCCAGGCCAGCTCAAGTACAGCCCGCAGGTCAGCCTCGGCCGTGATCGGCCGAAGGTTGTTGCGCGTCACCATCGGATGCTCCAGCGCCGGGCCGATCATGCTCTCCACCCGCGCCCTGGTGAGGCCAAGGTCACCGAGCGTGGTCGGCATGCCCAGTTCCACGAGCAGATCGCGCAGGATGTCATGGAACGGCCTTCCGGGTTGTCCGAGGGCGGCGCGCAGGCGGTCATGCTGCAACGTGGCCGTGCCTTCGAGCCATTTCGCCTGTGCCAGCATCAGCACGCAGGCCGCATCGCTGTGCGCGATGCCGCCATACGGCCCGGCGATATGCACCATCCAATGGCTGAATCCGTGGGGCACGGACATCTGGCCCATGCCCGTGTACCAGGTGGCGAGCTGGCATTGCGTGAAGGGATCCCGCTGCCTCGTGTCGCGCAGTTTCGGCAGGTTCTGCATATAGAGCTGGATCGCCTTCTCCGCAAGCAGGCTGGCAAACGGATGGGTGGCGGAAGAGCAGGCCGTATTGATGGCGTGATCGAGCCCGCGGATGCCGGTCGACATCAGCAGGCGCGTGGGGGTCTGCTGCAGCAGGACAGGGTCGTAGAGGATCGCCTGGGGCGAGCCATCCGGCACCACGAAGCGTGCCTTGAGTCGGGTCTCGTCATCGACAGGCGTACTGACCGGTGTCCATTCCGAGGTGGCCAGCGTCGTCGGAATCGCGATCTGGCGAATGGCCGCCGGTGCGTGCGATGTGGTCAGCATTTCCGTGCCGTCTTCGGACAACACGAATTGCAGCGCCAGCATGCTTTCCCGGTCGTAGGCGCCCTCTGAGATGCAAAGCTGCATCGCCTTGCACATGTCCATGACGGAGCCGCCGCCGACCGAGAGCAGGACATCGGCGCGCGCATCGCGGGCGGCGCGAGCCGCCTTCAGCACATTGGACAATGGCGAATGCTCGCCGACGTCATCGGTCAGGCCGACGATCTGGTCGCCCAGCCGAGCCTTCAGCTGGTCAATGAAGGAGGTCTTTGTGTGTATCGACCGGGAGCACACGATGAACACGCGGCTGTAGCCGAGCAGCGACAGGACGCCGGGTAGGGCGTCTGGCGCCGATACGTTGTGAAGGACACGCTCGTGGCCGGTGAACCGGTAACGACCGGGCTTCTGTTCGACAGTCTCCATTTGGCTTTCCTTTGTGCTGTGCCGCGCGGACGCGGGCGGTGCTGGGGATGGCCAAATGATGACCGGCGGCAAGCCGGCTGAAAAACAGTGGTTCGAGAGCCTGCCATCGCGAACCACGATGGCAGGCACTGCGTTGCGTCGCGCCAGCTATACAGCGGAAACGCCCTCCCGATGCGCCCCTGCGTTGAAGACCGGCGGCGCCGTGACAATGGAACGCAGCGCGGGCGAGGCCGGCTTGAGCGAGGCCAGGTCGGGCACGGGACGGCGCAACGCCGCCGAGCCGGCAAAGGCCGTTTCCATCGCCTGCGCCGCGCCCAACGTTTGCACGTCGGCGCGGAAGCGGCCGGTCACCTGCAGCCCGAACGGCATGCCGAGCTCGTCGGTGCCGCACGGCAGCGAGATGGCGGGGTGCGTGGTCAGGGTCACGACGTAGGTCAAGGCCAGCCAGCGGTAGTAGTTCTCCTGCTTTTCCCCGTTGATGGTCTCCGCGAACAGGCGGGTCCACGGGAACGGCGAGACCGGCGTAGTCGGCGACAGGATCAGGTCGTACTCCTCGTAGGCTTGCTGGAAGCGCTGCAGGATGCGGTTCTGCTCCGCCTGCGCCCACGCGCTGTCGACCAGCGACATCTTCGCGCCCATCTCGTAATTGGCGCGCGTGTTCGGCCCCAGGCTGGCCGGATCACGCTGGTAGGCCTCGTGCATGCCGGCGACGAAGCTCTCCGCGCGCAGCACGTCGAAGCAGCGATGCACATCGCCAAGATCGAAGCTCACCTCATCGCAACGCTTGAACAGATGCTGCATTGCGGCGATCTTGCTGCGGAACACCCGGCGGATGCCGTCGTCCACCGCGCAGCTGCCGAAGTCCTCGGTCCAGCCGACCCGCAAGGACGACAGGTCCACAGGCGCCGGGGAGACGAAGGCGGCGGCATCCACCGCATAGCTCAGGGGATCGGTGACCGACACACCCGCCGAAGCCGCGAGCTGCAGGCAGGCATCGGCGACCGTGCGCCCCATCGGGCCGACCACCGAGATAGGCGTCCAGCCCAACAGCTTGCGCGAGTTGGGCACCACGCCCGGCGAGGGCCGGAATCCGACCACGCCACACTTGGCCGCGGGAATGCGCAGCGAGCCACCGGTGTCCGAACCCGTGCAAACCGGCAGGAAATCCGCGGCCAGCGCGGCGGCCGAGCCGCCGGAGGATCCGCCGGCGTTGAGGTTGGGGTTGAAGGGATTGCCGGTCGCGCCCCAGACGGCATTGCGGGAGTTCGCGCCGGCGCCCATTTCCGGGATATTGGTCTTGCCGACGACGACGGCGCCGGCCGCCCGCAGCCGCGATACCAGCACGTTGTCCTGGGTGGGCACATGGCTGCGGTACAGCGGCGAGCCATAGGTGGTAAGCAGGCCCTCGGTGGCTTCCAGGTCCTTGACGCCCAGCGGTAGCCCGTGCAACAGGCCCAGCGGTTCGCGGCGCAGCACCGCCTGCTCGGCGCGCCGCGCCTCTTCGCGTGCGCGCTCGAAGCAGGTTGCGGTAATCGCGTTGATGAGCGGGTTGTAGGTCTCGATGCGGGCGATGCTAGCGTCGAGCAGTTCGACCGGCGAGATCTCCCCGGTGCCGATCAGGCGGCGAAGTTCGACCGCGGAAGCCGAGGTCAGGTTGTCTTGGGCGTTCATGGAATAAGTATCTCCGGGGCCGCGCCGTCCCGGCGCCGACGGCCCGCGTCTGTGTCTGTAGGTCAGTCGAGCTTGATATTCGCGCGCTGCGCGATGGCGCGCATCTGCGGGATTTCCTTTTCGATCATGGTGCTGACCTGCTTGCCGGGCGCGTAGGAGGGCTCGATGCCGTTGTCGGTCAGCTGCTTGCGCGTGGCCGGATCGGCGACGGATTCGGCCAGCGCCTTTTCCAGCTTCGCCTTGACCTCCGGCGGCACGCCATGCGGCGCGACCAGCGCGATCCAGGTGCTGGCGTCCATGCCGGGATAGCCGCCTTCGGCGACGGTCGGCACATTCGGCAACAGCGACGAACGCTTTGCCGTGGTGACTGCGATGGCCTTGATCTTTCCGGCCTTGAGCTGCGGGAGCGCCGCGGCCACGGTGTCCACGCTGAATGGGATCTGGCCGCCGATCAGGTCGGTCATGGCAGGGGCGCTGCCCTTATAGGGCACGTGCAGCAGCTTGGTGCCGGTGAGGTTCAGCAGCTGCTCCGCGGCGAAATGGGCCGTGGTGCCGGCGCCGAACGAGCCGTACGAGTACTTGCCAGGCTCTGCCTTGGCCGCGGCGACAAACTCCTTGAGGGTGTTCACGGGCACGTCGCGGTTCGCCAGCAGGATCAGGCCGGTCGAGCCAATCTGGCCGATCGGATCGAAGTTCTTCTGCGGGTCATAGGGCAGCCGCGCGTAGACCGCGGGATTGACCGTGAACGTGGTACCCGAAGTCGCCATCAGCGTGTAGCCGTCCGGTGCGGACTTGGCCACATAGCTGGCCGCGACGACGGTGCCGGCGCCGGGACGGTTTTCAACCACCACAGTCTGGCCAAGCCGTTCGCCCATTTTCTTGGCAATCACGCGCCCGACCACATCGGTGGCGCCGCCTGGCGGAAACGGCAGGATCAGCTGGATCGGCTTGGATGGATAGCTGCCTTGCGCGGCGGCAACGGCCGGCGCCAGCGCAGCGCCGGCGGCGAGGCCGCAGGCCGTCAGGACGAACAAGACGCGGTGGGTGGGGGATCGCATATTGGTGCTCCGGCAGGTGGCAGGACGACGTGCATAGCAGCACGCCGTGACACCATCGTACGACCGATCCGGAGTGAGATCGTAGCAATGTTTCGAAGTCTTGATTGCCGAATCGGCAATCAATAGAATCGACCTTGTCCCCCGTGTCCTGCCCAAGCCACCATGTCCTACCGCATCCTGCAGGAAACCGCCGTCCGCTACTTCCTCGAGGTCGTGCGCACCGGCTCGGTCAAGGACGCCGCCCTGAAGCTCAATGTGGCGCCGTCGGCGGTCAGCCGGCAGATCGCCAAGCTGGAAAGCGAGCTCGACACCCTGTTGTTCGACCGGCGGGCGCGGGGCCTCGTCCCCAACGCGGCGGGAGAGTTGCTGGCTGCCCATGCCAAGCGGGCGCAGCAGGACATCGAGCGCGTCACAGGGGATATCCAGGCGCTGCGCGGCCTGCGCGTGGGGCAGGTGCGCCTGGCGAGCGTGGAAGGCCTGGCGCACGATTTCATCCCGACGCTGGCGGCGAGCTTCCGCGAAAAGTACGGTGGCATCCGCTTCGACCTGGACGTCTGCCCGCAGGGCGACATTGCCAAGCGCATCCGCGACGGCGAAGCCGACGTCGGCATCACGCTGAGCGGGCTTCCGGAGCTGGATATCGAGGTGGAACTGCGCCATCCGGCGCCCGTGCTCGCGGTCATGTCCCCGGACCATCCGCTGGCGGGCCAGCGCCAGCTTTCCTTGTCCCAGGTCGTCGCCCATCCGCTGGCGCTGCCGCCCAAGGACAGTTCGTTGCGGCAGTTGCTCGACACCAGTTGCAGCCGCCAGGGGCTGAGCTACCAGACCGTGTTTTCCAGCAACCAGCTGAATTCCCTGCTCGGATTCGCGGCAGCAGGGGGCGGGGTGATCACCTTCTACGGGGAGCTCTCGGTACGGAGCCAGCTGAAGGCGGGCACCATTGCCGCCGTGCCGTTGCGCGACCGGGAAATGAACGAGCGCTATGTCGAGATCCAGACACTGGCCCGGCGCAACCTGCCGCCCGCGGGGCGGGCGTTCGTCCAGCACCTGGCCACGGCCATTACGCAGATTGGCGAGGCGTGATTGCCGGATTGGCAATCATGTATTCAATTAATTGCTCGCGCCGCATATTCCGTCCGACCCTGCCGGCAATGCAGAATCAGGCATGGGATGCCGTTGCCTTCCCCGACCTGCTGCTTGCCATGACCCGACCGCACACGTGCCGCTCCCGAAAATCCGCATGCCGGCTTGACATGAAATCCCGGTCGTCGCTCCGATCCTCTCTTAAAAGGCAGAATACAGGCATGACCAAGGAGATCCTGGTACTCGGCGCCGGCATGGTCGGCGTGTGCACGGCGCTGGCGCTGCGCCAGCGCGGGCATGCGGTCGTGCTGGTCGACCGGCAGGCACCCGGCAGGGAAACCTCGTATGGCAACGCGGGCATCATCCAGCGCGAAGCGGTGCAGCCCTATGCCTTTCCGCGCGAGTGGATGGCCGTGCTGCGCGTGATTACCCGCCAGGGCAACGATGTCCACTACCACCCGCGGGCGCTGGCGAGCCTGCTGCCGACGCTGGCGCGCTACTGGCGCGAATCGGCGCCTGCGCGGTATGCCGGGACGGTGACGGCCTATAGCGCACTGATCCGCCACTGCCTCACCGAGCATGAACGCCTGCTCACGCTGGCCGGCGCCCAGGACCTCGTGAGCCGGTCGGGATGGCTGCAGGGTTACCGTCGCAACCTGCCGTTCGAGCAGGCGGCGCGCAACGCCACCGAGGTCGCGCGGCTGCACGGACTCGATTGCCGGATTCTCGACAGCGCAGGGCTTGCCGCCACCGAGCCGGCGCTGCACGGGTCCATGGCCGGCGCGATCTACTGGCGCGACCCCTGGACCATCGCCGACCCCGGCGAGCTGGTGAGCCGCTACGCCACGTACTTCGAAAACGCGGGCGGCACCATCCGCCGCGGTGATGCCACCACGCTGAAGCAGACGGGCACTGGCTGGACCGTGGCAACCGACGACGGGCCGCTCACGGCGGCCCATGCGGTGATCGCGCTTGGGCCTTGGGCGCCGGCGTTGACCCGGCCGCTCGGCTACCGTTTTCCGCTGTTCGTGAAGCGCGGATACCACCGCCACTATGCGGCCGATCCGATGCCGAAACTGCCGCTGCTCGATGCCGAGAACGGCCTGATGCTGGCGCCCATGAAGCGCGGCCTGCGCCTGACCACGGGTGCCGAATTCGCGCACCACGAAGCGCCGGCGACGCCGGTCCAGTTGCTGCGGGCCGAACGCTACGCCAGCGAACTGGTGCGGCTTGGCGAACCGGTCGAGGCTACGCCGTGGCTGGGGGCCAGGCCCTGCGTCGCGGACATGCGGCCCATCGTCGGCAGGGCGCCGCGCCATCCCGGCTTGTGGTTCAACTTCGGGCATGCGCACCAGGGCTTCACGCTGGGCCCGGCCACGGCGCGACTGCTCGCCGAACTGATAGACGAGGAGGTGCCCTATATCGATGCCTTGCCGTACGACCCGATCCGCTTCGGGGGCTGAGACGGAACCAGGCCGTCGCCTGGCATCGGTGGTTGCGTGCAAGCGGACAGGGTGACGAGCGCAGAGGGCTTCGGACACGGCGATTTCCTTGATACGCTGGAGCTTATTGAGCCGGTATCTTGCCTGCATCGCCCCGCGGTGACGCTTCTGGCACAGCAGGTTCCGGCAACGCTTCTGACACAGGCCTTGAGTACTGCAGGCAGGCGCGGCTGAAGGAGTCATCATGCAAGAACTTGCCTTTCGCACCATGCTGTATCGCTACTTCTTCTTCGGCTGGCTGTTCCGGGACGCCAGCCGCGGCAACCTGCTCGAGCGCTCGGTCGCCTGGCGTTTCAACCAGGCGCACGCGCACTGGCTGCTGACCTATATGCGACGGTGGCTCTGGTGCGGGCTGTTCTTCTATGCACTGGGTGGCGTGGTCGAGCTGATGCTGTGCGCGCCTGAGTTGTCCGCGCTGTTCTACGTGCCGTGTGTGCTCAGCGTGCCGGTCAATGTCGTCATTGGCGTGCTGTGGGTTGGGCTGAAGGCGCTTCCGGGGCCGTTGTGAGGTAAGCCCGTTCGACGCGGGGGAGCAACAGGTTTTCCCTCGGCTGCGGCGCCTGTCATGGCGCGTCGCCCGCCGACGCGCTATGCTCGCGGAGTGCTGCATCAGCCGCGTCGAGGGCATTGTTCAATGCCCCGGCATTCTCCCTCCACAACCTGCCCCCCGGAGACCTTGTCCATGCCTCGCCGTATCTCCCTTTGCGCCACCAGTCTGTTCATCGCCTGCGCCACGCTTGCCGGCACCGCGGCTGCCGCCCCGGTAGAGCCGGTTCACCAGCTCGCGCAACAGGAGAAGCCCGCACTCATCGCGACCCTGAAAGACCTTGTGTCGATCGAGTCCGGCAGCAAGGACATCGAAGGGCTGGACCGCATTGCCACGCTGATCCGCGACCGGCTCGCGGCGCTGGGCGCCACCGAAGCCAAGCTGGTCGAGCCCGCCGAAATCTACCGGATGGATGACACGCCCAAGCAGGTGGGCAAGATGGTGATGGCCCAGTTCAAGGGCAGCGGCAAGCGCAACATCATGCTGATCGCCCATATGGACACCGTGTACCTGCGCGGCATGCTGGCCCAGCAGCCCTTCCGCATCGAGGGTGACCGCGCCTACGGGCTGGGCATCGCCGACGACAAGAACGGCGTTGCCGTGATCCTGCACACCATCGCCATCCTGCAGAAGATGAAGTTCAAGGACTACGGCACGCTGACAGTGCTGATCAACGGTGACGAGGAAATCAGCTCACCCGGCGCCCGGGCCATGCTGAGCCGCCTGGGCGCGCAGCAGGATGCCGTGTTCTCGTGCGAGGCCAGTCGCGTCACCGGCGACCGCCTGTCGCTGGCGACGAGCGGCATCGGCTCGATCTATCTCACAGTGCAGGGCAAGGCTTCGCACGCGGGCAGTGCGCCAGAGCAGGGCCGCAATGCGCTCTATGAACTGTCGCACCAGGTCCTGCAGATGCGCGACCTCTCCAATCCGGCCACCGGCCTCAAGGTCAACTGGACAGTTTCCTCGTCCGGCACCAATCGCAACGTGATCCCGGCCACCGCTACCGCGCAGGCAGACGTACGCGTGCTGCGCACCGCTGACTACGACAGCCTCGAGAAAACGCTGCAGGAACGCATTCGCAAGCAGCTGATTCCCGACACCAAGGTTGAAGTGAAATTCGAGCGCCGCCGTCCGCCGCTGGAGGTAACCGACGCGGCACGCAAGCTTGCCGCGCATGCGCAGGGCGTCTATGCCGAGATCGGAGAAACGCTCCAGGTCCATGACACCGCGGAGGGTGGTGGCACCGACGCCGCCTTTGCCGCCGCGGCCACCAAGGCGCCGGTGATCGAGCGCTTCGGGCTGCGCGGGTTCGGCGCCCACTCCAACGATGCCGAGTATGTCGACCTGAACTCGGTCACGCCGAGGCTGTACCTGTTGACGCGGATGATCATGGATGTGTCGCAGGACAAGACGGCGCGGTGAGAGGAGGGGCGACAGCCCTTCGAAGCAAGAGCGGTTTTGGGTGCTCCAAAGCCGCCCGAACTAGCCTGAGCAAGGTGTACTCCCTCTCCGCTCATGGGGAGAGGGACCGGGGTGAGGGGTGGTTTAGCTAGGAGCCACAACAAGCGGGGCCAACGGTTTTAACCCACGGACGTCAGCCTTTGACCCTACTATCGAGGGACTTTTGCCACCACTTACCGACCCAGCAGCGCTGCTATGCCGGAGCTGGCGAAAGGTGGCACTAGTCCCGCAAATGCTCATCCACGAAGCTCCGGAACAACGCCATGCTTGGCGCCTCGGTCCGCCCTGCCAGCGTGAAAAAGGCATAGCGGGGCCCGTCGTCGACCGCCGGTGTGGTGACCAGTTCGCAAAGTTTCCCTTCGGCAAATTCCGCACGCACTGCCGCGACGATGCTGAACAGTATTGCATCGGAATCCAGCACAGCTTCGACCAGGCTCCGGACATTCTCGCAGCTGAGGCTCAGGCAATGCTCCGGATCGGCTCGCGGTCCGAAGCGCTTCACGAGGCTGCGTGCGACTTCCATGCTGAGCGGGGCGGAAGCCAGCGGATATCGCATGACATCGTCGAACGTTACGGCGTTTCCCCCGGCGGCCTGTTGCAGAAGCGGATGTCCTGTGCGGCAGATAAAGCGGCCCTGCAACGCGTTAAGCAGCTCGTGGCGAAGGTCCGTGGCTGGCGCCACGCTGCTCACCTCGACGATCACGGCGTCAAGCGAACGCTGACGCAACTGGATCATCAGCGCATCGGAAGTACCAAGTGACACACTGACCTGTATGCCGGGATGGTGCCTGGCCATGTATCGGAGAAACGGCGTCGCCAGCACTGCGCCCGGCCCCGCGCCCAGGCCGACGCGGATGGCCCCCAGGTTGTGGTGGTGGAACAGTTCGACACTGCGGTGCAGCTCCGCTTCCTCGAACACGATGCGCCGGGCCCGGTTTGCAATCAGCTCCCCCAATGGCGTCAGCACATTGCGCTTGCCGTGGCGGTCGATCAGGCGGCCTCCCAGTTCATCCTCCAAGGTCTGGATGCTCCGGCTCAGCGCGGACTGGGTTAGGTGCAGGCGTTGCGCCGCCTGGCTGAAGGACGCCATATCCGCCACCATCAGCAGATGCTTGAGATGTTTGAGATGCATTGTGCACTTTTGTATGAGATTTTTGAATAAATTTTAGACTAGTAATGCATTGGACACATGGTCGATGGCGCTTTACGATCCGATTCCACAAGAACACGCACTGAGGAGACAGCCATGACCCGATTCAAGAACGTTGGCCGCCGCTGGCTGGGCGGCATGGTTGCAGGATTGCTTTTTACCGGCCTGGCGCCGGCCCACGGCTTTCCTGACCGGCCGGTAACGCTGATGGTGCCTTTCCCGGCGGGCGGTCTCTCCGACGTCGTTGCGCGCAACCTGAACGCGCCGCTCTCCCGCCAGCTCGGGCAGCCGGTCATCGTCGAGAACCTTGGGGGAGCTGGCGGAGCGATTGCCGCCCAGAAGGTCCTTCACGCACCGGCCGACGGCCACTTGCTATTCCAGGCAGGGCCTGGCGAGCTCATCACTACCCCGCTGGCCAATGCCGCAATCAAGTTCAGGAGCGAGGATTTCAGGCTGGTGCATATGGTCGGCGCTGTCGATCTTGCGATCCTGGTGCGCAGGGATCTGCCGGTAAAGGATGTCGACGAACTGGCCGCCTATGCTGCGCAGGCAGCCAAGGCTGGCAAGCCGCTGACGTATGCGAGCGTGGGTGTCGGCTCGCTGTATCACCTGCTCGGGGCGCATATGGCGCAGACCATCGGCGTACCGATGACACACGTCCCCTATAAGGGCGGCGCGCCGGTCATCCAGGACCTCATGGGCGGGATCATCGACATCTTTATCTCGCCGTTTGGCAAGCCCGACATTGAGCGCATGCGTACCGGCCAGGTCAGGATGCTGGCCGTGCTTTCGCCCACGCGCCTGGATGCCGTGAAATCAGTGCCCAGCGTCAATGAGAGCAAGGCACTGCGGGGCTTCAATTACGCGACCTGGGCCGGCGTATTCGTGAAGAAGGACACCGCGGAGCCGGTCGTGCAAGCGCTGCACAAAGCCATTGCGCAGACGCTGGCGGATCCCGCCGTGCGCGCCAGCCTGGACGCAGCGAACCTGCCGGCTTCCAAACCGGTGTCGCTGGCGGAGAGCCAGAAGGCGTACCAGCAAAGCATCGAACAATACCGCGGCATTGCCCGTGCCATTGGCCTGCAACCGCAGTAAGGACGCGCATGCATCCCATCCTTGCCGCGCTGAAGCACAGCGCAGACGAGTTCGTCGCGGTCCGGCACGACCTGCACCGGTATCCTGAACTCGGCTTCGAAGAGCATCGCACCAGCGAAATCGTGGCCAGCCTGCTTGGCGAATGGGGCTATGAGGTCGAACGCGGGCTGGGCACGACGGGTGTCGTCGGCCGCCTGCGGCGCGGCACAGGCAAGCGGCGCCTCGGCATCCGGGCCGACATGGATGCCCTGCCGATGAGCGAGGTCACGGGGCTGCCCTATGCAAGCTGCCATCCGGGCGTGATGCACGCCTGCGGGCACGATGGCCATACGGCCATGCTCCTTTGCGCGGCAAGGTACCTGTCTCGACACGGTAGTTTCAACGGCACCTTGAACCTCATCTTCCAGCCGGCCGAGGAAGGGCTGGGCGGCGCAAAGAAGATGATGGAGGACGGGCTGTTTGAAAAGTATCCTTGCGATGCCGTCTTTGCCATGCACAACGTACCTGGCACACCCGCGGGCCGATTGCTGCTGCGCGACGGACCAGCCCAGGCGTCGGCTGACAACGTGACCATCACGCTGGAAGGCGTCGGCGGACATGGGGCGATTCCCCACGACGCCGTCGATCCTGTCGTGGCAGGCGCAGCGATCGTGATGGGCTTGCAGACAATTGTGGCGCGCAATGTCGATCCGTTGAAAACGGCTGTCATTACCGTCGGTGCGTTCCAGGCCGGTACCGTCGCCAATATCATTCCCGCGCACGCCGTGCTGAGGCTGAGCGTGCGCGCATTGGACCGCAGCGTGCGCGAACTGCTGGAACAGCGCATCAAAGACCTGGTATCCGCACAGGCGCAAAGCTATGGCGTGAGCGCGCAGGTCGATTATCAGCGTGGCTATCCGGTCCTTGTGAACACAACGGCTGAAACGGAATTTGCGCATCAGGTTGCGCTCGAGTTGTTGGGTCCCGACCATGTCAATGGTCAAGCGTCGCCCATTGCCGCCAGCGAGGATTTTGCGTTCATGCTGGAGGCGGTGCCCGGTTGCTATCTGTGGATTGGCAATGGCGAAGGAGGCAAGGCAGGAGGTTGCAGCGTGCACAATCCTGCCTACGACTTCAATGACGGGAACATTCCTGTGGGCGCGGCATATTGGGCCCTTTTGTGCGAGCGTTTCCTGGTGGCTTAGCTGTCGTGGACCGCGCTGAAGCTGTCCCGAAAGGCCTTGGCCAATCCCCGGGCCAAGTCGTCGCGCCGCGCAGTCGCGGTTGCCATGGCAACGTCCATGCCGGTGGCAAGCTCCTGCACGGGCACCGCCGCCGGCGCTCCGGCCGAGCCCCAGGTCGCGGCAAAGGCAGCCTGCTTGCTCTGCGCAAGCGCCTGCCCGGGCCGCAGCACGCCCAACCGGGGCAGGGCGAACGCGCCCGCGACGATGCTGCCATGCAGGCTACTGCCGGCGAAACCGCGGCTGTGCGCGATCAGGGCACAGATATCCCACAGGTTGAGCGAGCCAAACACCGCCACGGAGATGCCGCCCAGTCGTGCCGCGAGGCGCCGGTAGCTGTCCAGGTCATCGTGCCAGGGTGCCGCGCCGGCGCGGAACAGCACCACGCCAAGGTTTCTGGACCGGGACACACGTTCAAGCTGGGCGGCAAGCTGCGCCAGCGTTTCGTCATCGCCAAAGTCGGCACTGAACTGCACCGCGAGATATCCATGCGGAAAGCGCGAGACCACCCCCGCGAGCTCGCCATGGCGGGCGCGTTGCCGGAGGCGATCGCCGAACAGTTCGGCCACCATCACGGCCGGGTCGGGTTCCAGGCGGCAGTCAATGCCATTGGCCACCAGCATGGCCCGGGTCTGCTGGTCCCTGACGCCAACGTAAGTGCCCGATCCGAGCTTGGCCACCACCTCGTCGCGCATGGCTGGGTCAACCTGTTCAAGCGCGATGCCGCCGACGCCGTGGTAAATCACCCGCCTCACGTTGGCAAAGATGCCGGCCGGCAGCAGATAGGGGGCGAGGTCCGGCAACCCCAGCACCTCGCGCGCCCAGGCGGCCCGCTCCAGCGGCCGTGCATCGAGTTGCGCCACTACATCGCGAGCTCGCTCGGGCGGCAGCAGCATCACGGCCGCTTCCCAGGCATTGCAGGTCAGGGTCTCGCCTCCGACATGAAGGATATCGACGGCGGTGTTTCCCAGGCCGGCCGCCAGTCGCGCCATCGCGTGCACGCGATGGCCACCCAGGGCTGTCAGGTTGCGTTCGGCCAGGCCGCCGTAATGGAGGCAGGGCAGGGCGATCAGACGCGCGATCACATGAGGCAGCAGCAGGTCGCCAAAGTTGTGGCGGTCAAAGGCGCCGAACAGGAGGGTGGGACAGTCGGCGCTTCGCGAAGTATTCTCAGGGGAGCTCATGCTTGCTTCAGCTGCAAGGCTGGCATTGGCAGTGGGTTGGATCTGAGGGGCCGGGACGGGCTGGAATTGCGGCCTCCGGAAATTCTCGCACTGATTCGCGCGTCTTGAACAGCGACGAAAAGCTGTTCCGGAAATGTGGGTTACATGGCCAGGCGCGTGTCGCAGGTGCAGGCCGCCGGGTCTCGCGGCGGTGTTGCGCGGTCCCCGCTGACAGAAGCTGCACTGCCACCTCTGTCAGCGGGCCGGGCCGCTCCCCTTCTGACCTCGACGACCCCTCCCTTGCGAGAGGCAGGCAATGCGGAGGCTTTTCGATCATTTGCCCCCAACTCGCGTTGGCTTCGGATTTGGAAGCCCCCGGCGGGGCCTTTGTTGTGTGATCGAAGCAACGGGCAAATGATGGGCAAGATCCTATCGAAATGGCGCAAAAGGTAATACCCTGCTAATCAGCAGGGTGCTCTTGAAGGCGCGCGGGCATTGGCGGCGGTAGCCGGGAACGGTACTTCCAGTGCCATGCTTTACATGCGCCGGAGCGTGTTCTAGTCTTCACATCTGGCCCGGCTGCGTTCGCTGGATCCGGTCGACGCGTCCGCTCCATTCACCAGCATCGGGATTTTCTGGGCTGCCATGACTATCGAGATCGGAAAGGACATCACCGAAGTCGCGGACCATTTGCTGGACGCCGTGTTCCTGGTCGATACGGGCGGCCGCATCCAGTATGTCAGCGCCGCCTGCGAAGGCATATTTGGTTATGTGTCGAGGGATATGACGGGCGAACTCATCATCGATCTGGTCATGCCTGCGGACCGGGACAGGACCATTATCGAGGCCAAGCAGGTCATGTCCGGGAAGAAGCGGGTCGGTTTTGAAAACCGCTATCGCCACAAGGACGGCAGCGCCGTCCATATCATGTGGTCCGCCGGATGGCTCCAGTCGGAACGGCTGCGCGTCGGGGTTGCCCGCGATGTCACGGCGCTGAGGAAAAAAAGCGTGCTCGACCTCGGACTGGCGCTGTCTTCCATTCCGTTGGCGCCCCACGAGCAGAAAGTCTTGCGGCTGCTATTGACCGACGCCTCGGAAAAGCAGATTGCCCAGCGCCTCGGCCTGGCCGTTTCCACGACCCATTCTTATGTGACCGGAATTTTCCGGAAATTCGGCGTCAGGGGCCGTGCCGGGTTAATGAGCCTGTGGCTGGAAAACCTGACCAGGGATTAGCCATCAGCCGTAGTGGCTCACCCAGGCTTGCGGTTCATGGGCAGGCAAGCGCGGCGGCAGCGTACAGGAGCAGTGCCACCAGTACCACCGCCGTGAATCCGACATGGATCGCGACCAGCGTGGCAAGCACCGCCGCCACCACCGAGGCGCAGGCATTGATGCCCCATGCCCAGGGCACCAGCGTTTCGTCTTGTGCCGCGACACGGGCCAGACCGAGCGGGAACGGCATTCCCATCAGGAACGCAAGCGGGGCGATCAGCAGCACCGAGACGGCAATCCTGGCCGGATCCGGTAACGCGATCAGCAGCCTGAAGACCGTCGGCAGCGCCACAAGGTAGACCAGCGAGGCCACGCAGATGCCGCTGACGGCCAGCGCCGCCTGCCGCCTGCCGCGATGATCGCCGCCGCGCGCAGGCATGAGCTGGGAATACCGGCTCCCCAGTCCCGCAAAGCAGAGAAAGGCGCACAGCACGACCGCGACCGCATAGAGCGGGTGGCTCAGGAACAGGATGAATTTCTGGATGAAGGCGATCTCCACGAACATGAAGCCGAGGCCGACCGCCAGGAAGTAGAAGCCGAATCGCCACTCGGGCAACCGCCGCACCGCTGCGCCATTGCCGCCAGGCCCCGTGGCGGGCTGCAGGCCGGGGCGGCGCCGCAGGATCCGGAGCGGAACCACGATCAGCAGCAATGCCGCGGCGGTGGCTTGCAGCAGCGTCGCCACCAGCACCGGATAGCCCCATTCCAGCAAGGGCAGGCCGCCCTGCGACTTCAGCGACAGCAGTTCAGGCAGCGTACGCCATTTGAAGAAATGGAAGAAGTATGGCCTGTCATCGGTGGCTGGCCGCACGTCGAATTTGTAGCGGGACAGGAACTGGTCGCGATCGGGGCCGAGCAAGGCCTGCGCGGTGTCGAAGAAGTAGGGCTTGTCCAGCACGTTGTAGCGATTCGCCTCACCGGGCTGGATGCCGGGATAGTATTCGACGTCGAACGAACGGGTGCGGCAGAAGTCGCGCAGGGCGGCAAGGTCCGCCGCATCGAACTCCCCGTTCTTGACGACCAGCGTGGCCGTCTTCCAGCCGCGGACCAGCGCCAGCCGCCGCGACGGCTCCGGCACGCCTGCGCCTTGCATGGCCGCCACGGCGGTGGCGAGCAGTTTGGGCATGTCACGGGGTGGCAGCGTGACCCAGCGCGTGATCGCCAGCAGGCCGCCGGGCCGAAGATGGCGCAGGTAGCCCTGGAAGGCTTCCACCGTGTAGAGATAGCTCTCGGAGAGCGCGTACAGTCCCGCCGACGAAGTGCTGAAGGAATCCAGCAGGGCCACCTGGATGAGATCGTAGCGTTCCGTGCTGGCCGCCAGGAATCCGCGCGCCTCGCCGGCAAAGACACGCACGCCGGCCGCACTGTACGGCTTGCCGGAAAATGCAGCGAAGCGGCCCTGCACCAGTTCGATCACTTGCCGATTCAGCTCCACGGCATCGACCGCGCTGGCCCGGTGATAGATCGCCTGCAAGACATCCGCCCCCGCACCGCTGCCCAGCACCAGCACCTTCGGGCCTCGCAGCAAGTGATAAGGCAGGGCAGACGTGATGTCACCCAGGTAGGCAAGCGATTCACGCCGTCCGTCATAGCGGTTGAGCGCGCTGAGCCCGTCGCCATCGGTAAACACGGCCAGTTGTGGCGGCGGCTCCATGCTTGCATTGAGGCTCAGTCCGGGCGCGTACCGCAACGGGATCGAGGGGCTCTCCACCACCGTGACCAGGCCGAGGGGACTCGACCGTTCCGCCACCACGCGTGCGTTGCCGATGCGCAGGGTCTGGCTCAACTCCTTGTACTCGGACGGCCGCAGCGCAATCCAGTCGCCTGGCACGCCGGCCGGCACGATTGCCGCCGACAGCAGCAGCGCCGGCAGCCAGGGCCGATGCCAGCGGCATTCAACGCTGGCCAGCGCGGCCGCCGCCATGCCCGCCGTGCTGACCAGCCGCAGGGCACCGACCGGGCTCAGCACGAACAGCGCCACGATGATGGCCAGGCAACCCAGCCCGGCGCCAAGGATGTCGAAGCTGTAGATGCGGTGAACCTGTTCGCTGAAGCAGGAAAAACACAGGCAGACACTCGTGGCGGCGCAAAAGAACGGTACGAACAGCAGCAGGTAGAGCAGCAGCAAGCGCAGCGGCTGCGTCGGCTCCCACAGGATTTCCAAAGGATTGAACGCCACGTGCTGGGCGAGCGCAAAGCAGGCCATCGCGCCAACGCCGAACAGCAGGGCGCCGCCAGCGAACACCGCCACGAAATGGCGGATCAGCGTGCGCTGCGCCAGTGCCACCAGCGCACCCGCCGCCCCATAGCCCAGCAGCGCCACGCTGATCATCATGTAGGCGAAGTGATGCCACTGGATGATGGAGAGCAGCCGCATCAGCAGGATTTCGTAGCCAAGCGCGGCGGCAGAGAGCAGGGCCAGGGCGAATAGTGGCGGTCGTGGCATGGCGCAGGCTGGCACGGCCGATGTGCCGCGATGCCTTAGTGCTTGCCAACCAGCGGCACGAACCTGACGGGCAGGATCTGCCTGGTGGAAACGGTGCCGTCTCCGGACTTCTCGACCAGCAGCAGATACTGCGTCAGGAACTGCGCGCCCACCGGGATCACCATCCGCCCGCCCGGCTTCAGTTGCCGGATCAGCGGTGGCGGCACATGGCTGGCCGCCGCGGTGACGACGATCGCGTCATAAGGCGCGTGCTCGTCCCAGCCGTAGTAGCCGTCGCCCACCTTGCACGCGACCTGCCGGTAGGCCAGCCGCTTCAGGCGGTCGCAGGCCTGCCGCCCCAGCGGTTCGATGATTTCGATGGTGTAGACCGCGCGCGCCAGTCCCGCCAGCACCGCCGCCTGGTATCCCGAGCCGGTGCCGATCTCGAGCACGGTGTCGCCCGGCTTGACCATCATCAGGTCAGTCATCAGGGCGACGATATAGGGCTGCGAAATCGTCTGGCCATGGCCGATGGGCAGCGGCCGGTTCTCATAGGCGTACACCTTCTGCGGGTCCGGCACAAACTCGTGGCGAGGCACTTGCCCCATCACCGCCATCACGCGCGGGTCGAGCGCATGCCTGCCGCTCTGGGCGCCCGCGGCTGCCGCGACCGTGGCGATCTCCTTGACCATGTCAGCGCGCTGTGGGGCCAGCGGGTCGGCGGCAGCAGCGGTCGAACAGAGCAAGGCGAGGGCCAGGGTGGCGATCGGGATATATGGGAGGGGTGTTGACTGCTTCACGGGCGGGGCAGGCAAAGTGCTTAACGTCATCGTAGGTCACGGATGCCACCCACGGAACACACCGCGACCGCTAACTGCAGCCATCGGCAATGACCTTGCGCAGACAAGTGACAAAAGAGGCCCTTTCAGGTCTGTTCAGAAAAAGACTTGCAAGTCCGGCATCAAGGCATTAGTATTCGCCCCCTCCTGCCGCACAAGCAGTGCTGCAAGTCAGGCGGGGGAAAATGGTTGCAGGGATTTACTTGGGTAAGCAGCCCTTACCGAAGAAAAAGAAGTTTCTCGAAAACAGTTGCTTTATCGAAGAAAACTCTTTAAGATCTCTCTTCTTCGCTGCTGACAAAGCAGTGACGCGACAAGCAAAGCGAATCGCGGCAAGTTCTTTAACAAACAAACACCGATAAGTGTGGGCGCTTGATAACGGATGCGAAAGACTTCGGTCTTTTAGCTTACAAGTTATAAAGTGCTCGCACAGCAAAACGTGACTGGATCTTCGGATCTGGTCAGTCAGTTTTCTGAGAGTGAGCGACCGCTCGAAAGAGCGAGGACCCGCGAGGGTCCACACAGAGATTGAACTGAAGAGTTTGATCCTGGCTCAGATTGAACGCTGGCGGCATGCCTTACACATGCAAGTCGAACGGCAGCACGGGCTTCGGCCTGGTGGCGAGTGGCGAACGGGTGAGTAATACATCGGAACGTGCCCTGTAGTGGGGGATAACTAGTCGAAAGATTAGCTAATACCGCATACGACCTGAGGGTGAAAGCGGGGGACCGCAAGGCCTCGCGCTACAGGAGCGGCCGATGTCTGATTAGCTAGTTGGTGGGGTAAGAGCCTACCAAGGCGACGATCAGTAGCTGGTCTGAGAGGACGATCAGCCACACTGGGACTGAGACACGGCCCAGACTCCTACGGGAGGCAGCAGTGGGGAATTTTGGACAATGGGGGCAACCCTGATCCAGCAATGCCGCGTGTGTGAAGAAGGCCTTCGGGTTGTAAAGCACTTTTGTCCGGAAAGAAATGGCCTGGGTGAATACCCCGGGTCGATGACGGTACCGGAAGAATAAGCACCGGCTAACTACGTGCCAGCAGCCGCGGTAATACGTAGGGTGCGAGCGTTAATCGGAATTACTGGGCGTAAAGCGTGCGCAGGCGGTTTTGTAAGACAGGCGTGAAATCCCCGAGCTTAACTTGGGAATGGCGCTTGTGACTGCAAGGCTAGAGTATGTCAGAGGGGGGTAGAATTCCACGTGTAGCAGTGAAATGCGTAGAGATGTGGAGGAATACCGATGGCGAAGGCAGCCCCCTGGGACGTCACTGACGCTCATGCACGAAAGCGTGGGGAGCAAACAGGATTAGATACCCTGGTAGTCCACGCCCTAAACGATGTCAACTAGTTGTTGGGGATTCATTTCTTCAGTAACGTAGCTAACGCGTGAAGTTGACCGCCTGGGGAGTACGGTCGCAAGATTAAAACTCAAAGGAATTGACGGGGACCCGCACAAGCGGTGGATGATGTGGATTAATTCGATGCAACGCGAAAAACCTTACCTACCCTTGACATGCCACTAACGAAGCAGAGATGCATCAGGTGCCCGAAAGGGAAAGTGGACACAGGTGCTGCATGGCTGTCGTCAGCTCGTGTCGTGAGATGTTGGGTTAAGTCCCGCAACGAGCGCAACCCTTGTCTCTAGTTGCTACGCAAGAGCACTCTAGAGAGACTGCCGGTGACAAACCGGAGGAAGGTGGGGATGACGTCAAGTCCTCATGGCCCTTATGGGTAGGGCTTCACACGTCATACAATGGTGCGTACAGAGGGTTGCCAACCCGCGAGGGGGAGCTAATCCCAGAAAACGCATCGTAGTCCGGATCGTAGTCTGCAACTCGACTACGTGAAGCTGGAATCGCTAGTAATCGCGGATCAGCATGCCGCGGTGAATACGTTCCCGGGTCTTGTACACACCGCCCGTCACACCATGGGAGTGGGTTTTGCCAGAAGTAGTTAGCCTAACCGCAAGGAGGGCGATTACCACGGCAGGGTTCATGACTGGGGTGAAGTCGTAACAAGGTAGCCGTATCGGAAGGTGCGGCTGGATCACCTCCTTTCAGAGCGTGCATCTGAAGTTGAGCGCTCACACTTATCGGTAGTTTGTGGTTAAGGCCAGGCTGGTTGGCCAAATGGAAGCACTCTGCGAACGAGTGCTTCCATTTGGCATTGCCAAGCGATCTAACGATCGGCTGTTCTTTAAAAATATGGGATGTAGTAAAGGTGTCGCGCAAGCGTTGATGAGACGCTGCAGTACAAACGCGATACCGGGTTGTGATTGTATCAACCAAAATGTATTTAAGTGATCGAAAGATGACTTGGAATACGGCACAAATGCGAGAACTCATCCTGTAGCGACTTGTTTCGAGCGATCGAGACACACTCGTTATAGGGTCAAGCGAACAAGTGCATGTGGTGGATGCCTTGGCGATCACAGGCGATGAAGGACGCGGTAGCCTGCGAAAAGCTTCGGGGAGCTGGCAAACAAGCTTTGATCCGGAGATGTCCGAATGGGGAAACCCGGCCCGTATGGGTCATCCCACACTGAATTCATAGGTGTGGGAAGCGAACGCGGCGAACTGAAACATCTAAGTAGCTGCAGGAACAGAAATCAACCGAGATTCCCAAAGTAGTGGCGAACGAAATGGGAAGAGCCTTGTACTCTTTAGCAGTGGTGTTAGCAGAACGGGATGGAAAGCCCGGCCATAGCAGGTGATAGCCCTGTATGCGAAAACACGATTGTGGAACTAGGTGTACGACAAGTAGGGCGGGACACGTGAAATCCTGTCTGAAGATGGGGGGACCATCCTCCAAGGCTAAATACTCGTGATCGACCGATAGTGAACCAGTACCGTGAGGGAAAGGCGAAAAGAACCCCGGGAGGGGAGTGAAATAGATCCTGAAACCGCATGCATACAAACAGTCGGAGCCTGGCAACGGGTGACGGCGTACCTTTTGTATAATGGGTCAGCGACTTACATTCAGTGGCAAGCTTAACCGATTAGGGAAGGCGTAGCGAAAGCGAGTCCGAACAGGGCGTTGAGTCGCTGGGTGTAGACCCGAAACCAGATGATCTATCCATGGCCAGGTTGAAGGTGCGGTAACACGTACTGGAGGACCGAACCCACTAACGTTGAAAAGTTAGGGGATGAGCTGTGGATAGGGGTGAAAGGCTAAACAAATCTGGAAATAGCTGGTTCTCTCCGAAAACTATTTAGGTAGTGCCTCGTGTCTCACCTTCGGGGGTAGAGCACTGTCATGGTTGGGGGGTCTATTGCTGATTACCCCGCCATAGCAAACTCCGAATACCGAAGAGTGCAATCACGGGAGACAGACATCGGGTGCTAACGTCCGGTGTCAAGAGGGAAACAACCCAGACCGCCAGCTAAGGTCCCCAAATATGGCTAAGTGGGAAACGAAGTGGGAAGGCTAAAACAGTCAGGAGGTTGGCTTAGAAGCAGCCACCCTTTAAAGAAAGCGTAATAGCTCACTGATCGAGTCGTCCTGCGCGGAAGATGTAACGGGGCTAAGCCATATACCGAAGCTGCGGACGCGCGCAAGCGCGTGGTAGGAGAGCGTTCTGTAAGCCTGTGAAGGTGTCTTGTAAAGGATGCTGGAGGTATCAGAAGTGCGAATGCTGACATGAGTAGCGATAAAGGGGGTGAAAGGCCCCCTCGCCGTAAGCCCAAGGTTTCCTACGCAACGTTCATCGGCGTAGGGTGAGTCGGCCCCTAAGGCGAGGCAGAGATGCGTAGCTGATGGGAAGCAGGTTAATATTCCTGCACCGTCGTATGATGCGATGGGGGGACGGATCGCGGAAGGTTGTCCGGGTGTTGGAAGTCCCGGTCCCTGCATTGGAGAAGGCGCTTAGGCAAATCCGGGCGCGGAATTCAAGGATGTGGGGCGAGCGGCCTAGTGCTGCGAAGCAATTGGAAGTGGTTCCAAGAAAAGCCTCTAAGCTTCAGTCATACGAGACCGTACCGCAAACCGACACAGGTGGGCGAGATGAGTATTCTAAGGCGCTTGAGAGAACTCGGGAGAAGGAACTCGGCAAATTGGTACCGTAACTTCGGGATAAGGTACGCCCTGGTAGCTTGACTGGCCTGCGCCAGAAGGGTGACGGGGTTGCAATAAAATGGTGGCTGCGACTGTTTAATAAAAACACAGCACTCTGCAAACACGAAAGTGGACGTATAGGGTGTGACGCCTGCCCGGTGCCGGAAGATTAAATGATGGGGTGCAAGCTCTTGATTGAAGTCCCGGTAAACGGCGGCCGTAACTATAACGGTCCTAAGGTAGCGAAATTCCTTGTCGGGTAAGTTCCGACCTGCACGAATGGCGTAACGATGGCCACACTGTCTCCTCCCGAGACTCAGCGAAGTTGAAGTGTTTGTGATGATGCAATCTCCCCGCGGCTAGACGGAAAGACCCCATGAACCTTTACTGTAGCTTTGCATTGGACTTTGAACCGATCTGTGTAGGATAGGTGGGAGGCTTTGAAGCGTGGACGCTAGTCTACGTGGAGCCGTCCTTGAAATACCACCCTGGTTTGTTTGAGGTTCTAACCTTGACCCGTGAATCCGGGTCGGGGACAGTGCATGGTAGGCAGTTTGACTGGGGCGGTCTCCTCCCAAAGTGTAACGGAGGAGTTCGAAGGTACGCTTGGTACGGTCGGACATCGTACCTAAAGTGCAATGGCAAAAGCGTGCTTAACTGCGAGACCGACAAGTCGAGCAGGTGCGAAAGCAGGACATAGTGATCCGGTGGTTCTGAATGGAAGGGCCATCGCTCAACGGATAAAAGGTACTCTGGGGATAACAGGCTGATACCGCCCAAGAGTTCATATCGACGGCGGTGTTTGGCACCTCGATGTCGGCTCATCTCATCCTGGGGCTGTAGCCGGTCCCAAGGGTATGGCTGTTCGCCATTTAAAGAGGTACGTGAGCTGGGTTTAAAACGTCGTGAGACAGTTTGGTCCCTATCTGCCGTGGGCGTTGGAATCTTGACGGGGGCTGCTCCTAGTACGAGAGGACCGGAGTGGACGTACCGCTGGTGTACCTGTTGTCTCGCCAGAGGCATCGCAGGGTAGCTATGTACGGAAGAGATAACCGCTGAAAGCATCTAAGCGGGAAACTCGCCTGAAGATGAGGATTCCCTGGAGGCTTGACCTCCTTGAAGGGTCGTTCGAGACCAGGACGTTGATAGGCTGGGTGTGGAAGCGCAGTAATGCGTTAAGCTAACCAGTACTAATTGCCCGTAAGGCTTGATCCTATAACCAGTGTGTTTTACCTGGTGTGTGTGATCGTGTCTGTGCCAGATACGCACAACCCCCAACTACATCCCTATTCGTGACGCTGGCTTCAACCCCAGCGCCACAACCCCTTATGCCTGGTGACCATAGCGAGTTGGAACCACCCCTTCCCATCCCGAACAGGTCCGTGAAACGACTCCGCGCCGATGATAGTGCGGATTACCCGTGTGAAAGTAGGTCATCGCCAGGCTCTTATCCCCAAAACCCCTCGACAGCTTTGCTGCGAGGGGTTTTGTCTTTGGCGGTTCAAAATGCGGACGTGTCTATCCGCCTGCGATCAGAACGTCGCTGTGGGTTCAGGTTTCACCCCGCGATCAGTTTGAGGCCGGCGGGCAGCGCCTCCCCAAATACCCGTCCCTCGTCGGCTGCGTCGAGTTCCACGACTTCACGCACCATGGCGATCCAGCTTTGCGGCGCGTTGGCGGCTTCGAGCCGGCGCACCACCGCCGCCCGAATCTCGTCAGGCAGGTCCCTGCTGCGATCGCCGGTCATGCGGGCGATCTGCACGGCAGCGAACGCAGCCGGCTCGACCTTTTTCCAGTCGAGCGCAAGAATCGTCTCCACCCATTGCGCGGCAATATCGGCTGGCACGACGCTGTGCGCGCTGCCATAGAACGGCCGGCGCGCCCCGATGCGGCCCACGGCCCACCAGCCCTGACTGTTTTCTGAAGGCTTGCGCAGACGGGCCAGCAGCCATTCGGCGAGCTCGATCTTGGATTCGGTGGGGATGCGCTCCAGGGAGCCGGCGAGGCGCACCATATCGGCATAACCAGACCTTGCGGGCCCGGCGGGCTTCTTGTAGCGGGTGCTGCCCGGCGGCTGCAGGTAGAAGGCCATCTCTTCCAGCAGGCGTAACTGCGCGCTTTCGTCCAGGCCGCCAGCGGCGCGCCGCCAAAGCGTCCACCACTCCGACCAGTTCTGGCTTTCGTTGACGTACTGGATGCCCTGGTCGTACTGCGACCAGAGTTGCTCAACGCGCCATTCGTCGAGCGGGTAGCCGAATCCCGGGCGCACGCAATAGCCGGCCAGGTTCAGCCACAGGCGTTCATGGTCGGCAGTGCGCCGTCGCCGCCGCGCGCGCTCCCAGAATGCGCCGAACAGATCGCGCAGCACGGCGCTGTCCCACTGCTCGCGCGCACCCAGCAACTGCTCCAGTTGTGCACGCAGCCGCTTGACCTCCTTGGGACCGACGTCCTGCGAGCGGGCGCCAAAGGTGCGGTCGATCGCCTCGAGGGCTTGTGGCAGGGAAGGGTGTGCCGTATCGGTCGCGGGCGCTGCGGCCTCGGCATCGTTGCCACGCAACTGGAACTCGAGGCGCCATCGATGCGAGGCATCCGCAATGTTGATGCAGTGGACCTCGAGCGTGCCGACCTCGGTCAGCGAGGTGGTGATCTGCACCGGCGTCTCGCGGGGGCCGCTGGCGCCACGCGGCTGTACCACGGTCGCAATCGGCGGCAGGCGGACGAAATCGCCCGTCGACAGATCGGTCAGTTGACCCGGCTGGTAGGCCGTGTCGGCGACGGAGGAAACCAGGTGGAATTGCACCGGATGCCCGAGCCGCAAGGCGAAGGTACGATCGCTGAGTTGGACCTCGTGACCTTCTTCGGTACCCCGTGGCAGCAGGCAGATCCCTTGCTGCCCCGACGCGCCATCATCGAGCACGAGAAAGTAGCTGCGCGGCGAGCCGCCGCCGATGCGCGGGGCCTGGCCGGTACGTGCTCGGGCATACGCGACCGCGCCCCGTGCCACGGCAACGTCGGGGTCGTCGTTGTGCAGGACATGCACCGGCGTGCCGCGCCACGTGCCCAGCGTATCGGCGATGCGGCCTGCCAGGGCTTCGGCCCGGAACACGCCACCGTTGAGCAGCAGGGTGTCGGGTACCGGCGGGGCATCATCCCGCGCCTGTGGTGCGTCCAGTGCTGCCCGTGACTGCGCAGCGTGCTGGCTCAGGAAGGCCGCAACGTGCCGGGTAACGCCCGGGTCGGACGCATACGGCAGGCCGAATTCGACAATGGCGCCCCGTGCGCGCCCCGGCCGTTCGCTGGCCGGCACCTTGGGAAAGAAGCCGTCGACGACGAGCTGTTCGACCTCCTGCCGCGTCACTTCCACCGAGCGTGCGCCGCCGATCAGCCTGGAGCCCGCGCCCAGCAGCGTCACCGTGACCGAGTCCGGTGCCTGCGCGCTGAGCAGTTGTTCCTTGGCGGCGCGGCAGCGCGCGACGAGTTGGGACAGGCTGGACGCCGACAGTCGCGCCTGTGCGGCCCCCCCTGACCCGAGACGCGCTTCGGCAAGATGCGCCAGCGCGAGATCCATGTTGTCGCCGCCGAGCATCAGGTGGTTGCCCACGCCGATGCGGGTCAGCTGCGGCTGCCCGTCCTGCATTTCCACCCGGATGAGGGTGAGGTCAGTGGTGCCGCCGCCCACGTCGCAGATCAACACCAGGCGTGTTTGCGCCAGGTCCGCGTCCAGGGTCCGGCGATGATGGAACAGCCAGTCGTAGAGCGCGGCTTGTGGCTCTTCGAGCAGGCGCAGGGCGGGCAGCCCGGCCAGGCGCGCCGCCTCCAGCGTCAGCGCGCGTGCGCCTTCGTCGAAGGAGGCTGGCACGGTGAGCACCACGTCTTGCGCTTCGAGCGGTGCATCGGGAAACCGGTGGTTCCACGCCGCACACACGTAGCCCAGGTAGCTCGCGCTGGCGACCACCGGCGAGATCTTGTCGACCTCGTCGTGTCCACCCCAGGGCAGGATGGCCGCGGTCCGGTCGACCGAAGCGTGCGACAGCCAGCTTTTTGCGCTGGCCACGAGCCTGCCGGGCACCTGCGCGCCGAGCGTGGCCGCCAAGCGGCCGAACACGGTCCGGCGCGCGGCGGCGCTGGCGGCGGATTGCCAGGGTAACTGCAGGTCATCGCCGCTGAGCTCGCCCGGCGCCGCGTGGTAACGCACCGAGGGCAGCAGGGGACGGGCCGCGACCTCACCCGGGCCGACCAGCTGATCGATATCGAAGACGCGGATATCGTCGGAGCCGGCCTTCGCATAGGCGACGACCGTATTGCTGGTACCGAGGTCAATGCCGACGATGTACTGCTTAATCGTCGGTCGGGCCGCTGGTTCAGGCATCGGCATTGCCGCGCACATCGAACTCGACCTTCCAGCGCTCGCCGTTGCCGCGGGGCACGGCCTCGAGTTCCAGCGTGCCGGCCTCGGTCACGCGCGCATGCAGCCTGACCGGTACCACTTCGCCTGCCGTTCGTCCTTCGGCTGGCAGGGTCGCCTGGATTTCCTCGAGCTCCTGCAATTCCTCCGGCCCCCAGAAATCGAGCAGGGTGCCGACCTGGTCCTGGCGGCGCACCGACGAGCCGAAGAAGCGGAAGTGCACCGGCTCGCCAACCACCAGGCCGAATTCCTGCGGCGGCAGCGCGGCCTCCGTCCCTTCCTCCATGCCGAACGGCGCAACGCATAGTGCCTGCACGGGTGGTTCGAAGCCAGGCACGGCAGGCATCGACGACTCCACGGCAATATAGTAGGAGCGCGCGGTGCCGCCACGAATCCGCACCCCCTGGCCGCGCCGCACGTAGCCGTAGTAGGCGGCGCCGCGTGCCACTGCCAGGTCCAGCTCCGCGCCATCAAGCAGGCGCGCCGGCGCCGCGCCTTCCGCGGCGAGCCAGCCATTGAGCGTCTGCAGGATGCGGTCCACCAGCAGGCCCGACTTGAACACGCCGCCATTGAAGAGGACGGCGGTCGGGTGGAGGAAAGTCGCGCCTTCCGGCTGCGCGCCTTGCAGGCCTTCGAGTTCGGCCAGCGCCGCCACCTGGCGGCCAAGGAACGCGGCCAGATGCCGCGTGATGGCCGCGTCCTGCGCATAGGGCAGGCCGAGCTGCGTCAGGCCGGCGCGGGCCCGGCTCACCGGTCGGGCCGAGGCCTCCACCTGCGGGAAAAACCCTTCCAGGATGGTCTGGGTCAGTTCGGTGCGGGTCAGGTCCGTGCGGATCGAGCCGCCGATGAGCTTGGAGCCCCGGCTCGGCACAACCAGGGGCACGGTATCGGTCTCCGGGTCGGTGAGCAACGTTTCCTTGGCCGCGCGGCAGGCGTAGGTCAGCGCGCGCAGTTGCCACGGATCGGCCTGCGTGCCCTGGGCCGCCAGCTTGCGCGCCACCACGTGGGCAAGCGCCAGGTCCATGTTGTCGCCACCGAGCAGGATATGGTCGCCCACGGCAACGCGGTGCAGTTCAAGATTGCCTTCGCGCTCGATCACGGCGATCAGCGAAAGGTCGGTAGTGCCGCCACCGACGTCCACGACCAGGATGATGTCGCCGACCTTTACCTGCTTGCGCCAGTGGCCATCGCTTTTCTGGATCCAGCTATAGAGCGCGGCCTGGGGTTCTTCGAGCAGGGTCATGCGGGCATACCCGGCCGCTGCGGCGGCCTCGGCCGTCAATTCCCGTGCGGCCGGGTCGAACGATGCGGGAATCGTCACGGTGACGTCCTGCTCGCCAAACGGCGCCTCGGGGTGGGCCTGGTCCCAGGCTTCACGCAGGTGCGTGAGATAGCGCACGGAAGCCTCGAGCGGCGAGACGCGCGGGACTTCAGGCGGCGCGTCGTTGGGCAGGATGGGCGAGCGGCGGTCGACGCCGGGATGGCAAAGCCAGCTCTTCGCGCTGGACACCAGGCGGATCGGCGTGGCCGCGCCGCGGCTGCGCGCCAGCTCGCCCACAGCGAAGTCGCGCTCGGCGTTCCACGGCAGCCCCAGGTCCCCCGGGGCAAGTTCGCTGGCGTGCGGCAGGTACAGGAAGGAGGGCAGCAGGTCGAGGTCTTCGATGGCCCCCGGCGCGGTCAGCTGCGTGATGGGCAGGACGCGCTGGCTGGTCTTCTCGCCATCGCTGGCGGCCAGGTCCACATAGGAAACGGCGCTATGGGTGGTGCCCAGGTCAATGCCGATGGCATAACGTGCGTCGCTCATAGTTCCACCTCGGCCGGGGCAATCACGGTGGCGTCATGGCGTTCGGCCACGCGGGGCAGGCGGACGTCCTCGACCTTCCAGCCGCGGTGGCTGATGCTGCCATGGAACGGCGCGCTGCCTACCACGTTGCCAGTCAGGCGGATGGCGCTCGCGTCGAAGCCGTCGGCCAGCGTCACACGGCTGCCCTCGGCTTCCTCGCGCACCGGCCGGATGGTGAAATGCTCGCGCAGCACCGCGCGGCAGCCATCGTGCACCAGGCGGGCGGCGGCACCGATCTCCGTGTCGGAATAGCCCGCGATGTCTTCCTCGACGAAGTCGACAAAGCGTGCGTCGCGCTGGAGCAGTCCCAGCAACTGAAGGGCCGCCACCGGGCTCGCTTCTTTCAGCGCGGGTGCGACAGCTTCCGCTACCGGGGCAGGTGCGGGTGCCGATACCGATACCGGTGCCGATGCCGGGGCAGCCGGGGCAAATCTCTCTCCGTCCCTCAGGCGCTTTACGCCGGCTGCGAATTCGCGGTTGCCAAGGATGGTGAAGAAGGTGCCCACGGCAAGCGAGACCCTGCCGAAGAAAGATAGGTTCGAGTCAGTCATGGAAAAGATCCTTTGTGCTCCGTTGAAGGACGAACTGTCCCCTTGCTACGCCGGATAACAGATAGGGCCCGCAGGTCCATGCGATTCGGAATCCGGGGCGCAAACCGGGCGTCGGCCTCTTTGTTCCTGGCCGGTCGGGCCTGTCAGCTTCGGATTTTGCACCAACAAATGTGTCAGCCGGCCAATTTGCGACTGGCTGGCACGACCGCATGCCGAGGGTGGTCGCGCCCGCGGTGGGGCGCGACCAGCAAGGATCAAGCGTCCCGCAGGTAGGTGATCAGCTGATCCGCGCGGCTGGGATGCCGCAGCTTTTTCATCGCCTTGCTTTCGATCTGCCGAATCCGCTCCCGTGTGACATCGAACTGCTTGCCGACTTCTTCCAGCGTGTAGTCGGTAGACATATCGATGCCGAAGCGCATCCGCAGCACCTTGGCTTCACGGGGCGTGAGCTCATCGAGCATCTCGCGCACGACGGCCCGCAGACCCGCCTGCAATGCGGCGTCGGCGGGCGTGGCCGTGTCCGAGTCGGCAATCATGTCGCCCAGGCTGGTATCGCCGTCCTCGCCAACCGGCGTTTCCATCGACACCGGCTCTTTCGCAATCTTCATGATCGCGCGGACCTTCTCTTCCGGGATCTCCATGCGCTCGGCAAGCACCGCCGGATCGGCTTCCTTGCCGGTCTGCTGCATGATCTCGCGCGACAGGCGATTGAGCTTGTTGATCTGCTCGATCATATGCACCGGGACGCGGATGGTCCGGGCCTGATCGGCGATCGCCCGCGTAACAGCCTGGCGGACCCACCACGTCGCGTAGGTGGAGAATTTCCAGCCGCGGCGATATTCGAACTTGTCGACCGCCTTCATCAGGCCGATATTGCCTTCCTGGATAAGATCCAGGAACTGCATCCCGCGGTTGGTGTACTTCTTGGCAATCGAGATCACCAGCCGCAGGTTGGCCTGGGTCATCTCATGCTTGGCTTGCCGCATCTGCCGTTCGGCGGCCAGCATCTTGCGGTTGACCGTCTTCAGTTCGGGCAGCGACAGGGCAGCCCGGGCCTGAATGTCGATCAGCTTTTGCTGATGCGCCTCGAGGTCTGGCAGGGCCCGCGCGACCGCCGCACTGTACGGACGGGATTGGGCGGCAAGATCCTTCCCCCAGTCGAGGTTGGTTTCATTGCCCGGGAAGCGGGCAACGACCTCCTCACGCTCCATCGCGCACCGCTCGACCAGCAGCTGAACGACCTGGCGCTCAACCGTGCGAACCTCGTCGACCATCCCCTGGACGCTGGCGCACAGGCGCTCGATGGTCTTCGCGGTGAAGCGAATCGTGCGCAATTCATCGCGCACCGCATCCCTTGCCGACACGAACGCCGCCGAGCCCGTGCCATTTGCGGCTTCCTTGCGCATCAGCTCGAATTGCGCGGTAACGCGCGCAAATCGCTTCATGCATTCGTCGCGAAGCTGGGCGAGATCGGCTTCGGCGCTCTGCTGGGTCGACCCTTCGTCGGCGCTGTCTTCAGCGCCGTCATCGTCCTCTTCGGAGCTATCGCCGCTGTCGTCCGTATCGTCAGCTCCCGCCGCCGCGGCTGGTTCGGGAATACTCTCGTCGCTCAAGCCATCGACCAGCTCGTCGATGCCGATTTCATTGCTGGCGACCCGGCCGGACAACTCGAGAATCGTCGCGATGGTGGACGGGCAGGCCGAGATGGCGTGGACCATGTTGTTCAGGCCGTCTTCGATCCGCTTGGCGAGTTCGACTTCCTGTTTGCGCGTGAGCAGCGTTGCCGAGCTCATTTCGCGCATGTACATACGGACAGGGTCGGTCGTCCGGCCGAACTCGGAGTCCACGGTAGAAAGCGCTACCTCGGCCTCTTCATCGGCTTGTTCGTCCGAGGCCACCACCGCGCCATCGGTAAGGAGCAGCGTCTCGGCATCCGGCGTCTGCTCATAGATCTTCACGCCCATCTCGGCGAACGTGCCGATGATGCTCTCCATCGCAGCCGTGTCCGTGAAGTTCTCCGGCAGATGGTCGCTGATATCTGCGTGGGTCAGATAACCGCGCTGCCTGCCCAGCTGGATCAGGGCGCGCAATTGCTGACTGCGCTCGGCGGCCTCGGTCGAGGGATCAGGCTGCCCCGTGGCCCCTGCGCTAGTGTCGCCAGGGACCTTGACTGCTCCTGCATCGCCTGCTTTGGCTGCCGTTCGTTGTGCGCCGCTTGTCATTTACAGCTATTTCCTTCGTGAATCGCGTTTCGACAGCAGCGCGCACGATTGGGTGCGTTATTCGACCTGCTGTCAAGGTCCGTGAGGGGTATCGGTGTGGCGCGGGGCCGAAATCGGGCACCGCAGCCATTTGAATCGGGGCGCGTATTTTACAGCCAATGCCGCGGATGTGCTCCGTCGCCGAGCCGCGATCAAGAATTACAGAATAATTAAACGGAAGTTTCGTGCGGCCATCGCGCGCGGCGAGACGGCAGGGCAGGGGATGTGGCGTGAAGTCGGCATCGACGATTGCGTCACTAAACCGGTATCGCCCAAAGGGCCTGCTGGCGCGGCTGAAAGCGCTGTTTTCGCCACTTTGTTGGAGTCACTTCCGGGGCGGGCAGGAGATGATTACGGCAATTCGGCCAGCCATGGATCCTTGCGGCACCGCAGTGCGCTTCCTTGGGTTAGACCTTCCACGGAGGCATGTGCGCTGGCTTGAACCCGCCCTGGTTTGGCACTAAGTTGGATTCACCGCGCGGGGGATCCGCGGTTCCAGACCGTAACGGCAACTCGTCCGCTACCTGAATCGCACAAGAGGAGTCGACCATGCGCATTTCCCCTTTCCTTTCCCCTTTTCTGTCCGGCGTCTTACTGGTGGGCTTGATGGGGCTCGGCGGTTGCGCGATGCCGGACACGTCGAAGCGGGCCGCGCCATCGGATGTGTCGAAGCCGACGATGCCTTCGTTATACGAACGCCTTGGCGGTAGCCAGGCGATTACGGCCGTAGTCGACGACTTTGTTGGGAATGTTGCCGCCGACACGCGCATCAACGCGAAGTTCGCCAATGCGAATATTCCGCGTCTCAAGATGCGGCTGGTTGAGCAGATTTGTGCTGGCGCAGGGGGGCCATGCACTTACAAGGGTCGTGACATGCGGACCGCCCATGCCGGCATGGGCATCACCAATGGCGAGTTTGATGCGCTGGTGGAAGACCTGGTGAAGTCGCTCAACAAGTTCAAGGTGCCAGCACCGGAACAGAAGGAGTTGCTCGACGTGCTGGGGCCAATGCGGCAGGATATCGTCTCGCGATGATCCTGCCGTGTTTCGGCGAACTGCGCGGGCAACTGGCTAGATAGTCGGCTGAACACCGGTGTCGCGGTCACAAAGATCGCGCAGGTCTCATTTGCACCCCAGCCTACGCGGCCGCCGCGGCGGCCTTCTGGCCGAGCCAGTAGCCGGTGTTGACCTCGACGTTCTCCTGCAGCGTCACGAGATCCACCGCCTGGTCGCTCAGCAGCAGCACGAAGCGGGCCAGCAGGTCGAATTCCTGCTCCATCAGCTTGGACACCGAATTGGCCCGCCTGATCCGGGCACGCTCCTGCAGCCAGCTCATGCACAGATGCAGGGCGTTCAGTTCATAGGCATCCTCCGCCTCCGGCGCGGCGGCGCGGAACGACTCGGCGCAGCGGTAGGGGCCGCCGGCGATCACGCCGGCCCCGGCAAAGCTCGACGAATGCGCCAGATGCAACTGCACCGTCATGAAGGCGCCGGACGACAGGCCGGAGACGGAGCTCCTGCGTTTCTCGACCTTGTACGCGCCCAGTTGTACGACTTCGGAATGGATATCGCCCGCCATTGTGTCTCCCGCATGTTGACCGTCGGCATTGCCCGGTGATCGGGAAGACTATCGTTCCGTTTTATGTGGATTTGATGACAGCCGGCGGCGCGGCGATGGCTCCGGCAAGCGCATATCGATGGCACCCGCTGCCATAGCGGGCACCGCTCTTCGCGCTTCTTCGGCGATAGGGGAATCTACTGCTGTTTGCGGCAGGGGAGTTCGCGTCAGCGCGGTTTGCTGGCGCTTTCGACCTCAGCGCGCAGTCGCTCTTCCTGCGCGCGCAGTTCGGGCGTGAATTCAGCGCCGAAGTCCTCGACCTCGAACAGCGGGCGGATTTCGATTTCGGACTCGCCTTCCATGGGGTTGGGGCAGCGCCTGACCCATTCGACGGCCTCGTCCATTGACTTGACTTGCCACAGCCAGAACCCCGCGACGAGTTCGTTGGTCTGCGGGAACGGCCCATCGGTCACGGTCCGCTGTTCGCCCGAGAAGCGAACGCGTTTTCCCTTCACGCTCGGGTGCAAGCCCTCGCCCGCGAGCATCACGCCGGCCTTGATGAGCTCTTCGTTGAAGTTGCCCATTGCCGCGAGCAATTCCGTGCTTGGCATCTTGCCAGCTTCTGAATCGCTCGTAGCCTTCACCATCACCATGACACGCATCGCCTTCCTCCTTGAAGGAATGGTTGGAGCCACACAGCCTCGAAGCCGGGGCAGCCGCGACGGCGGTGAACGCTGGCACCAGGAACAGGTCAGGATAGTTGAAATCCTCAGTCCCTTCAAACGGCCGTGCCGGGGCGTGCTCGATGGAAACTTGCGCTGCAAGTACGCGCAGCCCTGCGGGATGCAATGGCGGGAGCGCCTCTTGCCAGGGATCGCATCAGGCACTACAACAAGGCATGGCGATGAAGGAGGATCCATGGGAAATATCGCTCGCACAGATCCCCTCGTCGTTGCGCTGCGCCGGCTGGCGCTGGCATGTGCCCTGGCACTTCCGGCGCTCGCCTCCGCGGCAGACCCCGGCGGCACGTTCCAGCCCACGCATGTGTCACCCACGCCGGACCGCAGCGCCGGCCTGCAGGCCTTCGCGCAGATCGAGCGCGTGCTGCTGCATGCACGCTGCCTGAATTGCCACGTGCCGGACGGCCCGCTGCAGGGCGATGCCAAGCGGGTGCACTTCCCACCCGTGCAGCGTGGCGTCGACGGCAAGGGCGTGCCGCCGCTGCAATGCGCTACCTGCCATGCCACGCAGAACAGCCCGCTTGCGCATGCGCCGCCGGGGCTGGAAAGCGACGGCCAGCCGGGCTGGCACATGCCGCCGGCGAAGATGAAGATGTCATGGCTGGGCCTGTCGGGACCAGCGCTGTGCAAGGTGTTCCGCGACCCCAAGACCAACGGGGGCCGTTCGCTCGCGATGCTCGAAGAACACATGGTGACCGACCACCTCGTGGCCTGGGGCTGGCAGCCGGGGCCGGGGCGTGAATTGCCGCCGCTCGCCAAGCCCGCGTTCGACGAACAGGTGCGCGTGTGGATTCGCAATGGCGCGCCATGCGATACGCGCGAGCCGCTGCGCACCTCGGTCGGAAGCACGCGCGCCGCGGCGGACGAAGCATTCTTGAGAAACCTGCGCGACATTGCCGGATCGGGCGCCCTTGCCAACATGACGCACGTGAGCCCCAGGAGCCAACCATGATCGCATTCCGACTGAACGGCAAGACCCAGCAAGTCGACGTGCCTGGCGACACGCCGGTGCTGTGGGTGCTGCGCGATACGCTGGGCCTCACCGGCACCAAGTTCGGCTGCGGCATCGCGGTGTGTGGGGCATGCACTGTCCATGTCGACGGCCAGCAGCGCCGCGCCTGCGTGACCCCGGTGTCGTCCATCGCCGGCCGGGAGCTGACCACGATCGAGGCCATCGGCGAGGACAGCGTGGGGCGCGCGGTCGAGGAGGCCTGGGTGCGCCACGACGTCACGCAGTGCGGCTATTGCCAGAGCGGCCAGATCATGTCGGCCGTGGCACTGCTCAAGGCCAACCGGCGGCCGACCGACGCCGACATCGAACAGGCAATGAGCGCCAACCTGTGTCGCTGCGGCACCTACGCGCGCATCCATGCCGCGGTCAAGGACGCGGCCAAGGCCATCGGCTGAGGGGATGCCATGAGACTCATGCAGCAGGCAAGCGGCGGCATCGACCGGCGGACGTTCCTGAAACTGAGCGTCGGCTCCGGCTTTGCGCTTTGTGCGGTTCCCCTTGGCGCGCAGACGGCGGGGGGTGGCGAACCGCCCAAGCCCCCGGTGCAGCCGTCGGCCTTCGTCAGTATCGACGCCGACGGTACGGTGACGGTCACCATCGGCAAGCTCGAGTTCGGACAGGGCGTGCAGACGGCACTGCCGATGCTGGTGGCCGAGGAACTGGACGCGGACTGGAGCAAGGTGCGCTGCCAGCTGGCCCCGGCCGGCGAGGCCTACAAGGATCCGGTCTTCCATATCCAGATGGTCGGCGGCTCGACCAGCATGAAGAACTCGTGGACGCAATACCGCGAGGTCGGCGCGCGCATGCGCGCGATGCTGCTCGCGGCGGCGGCGAAGCGTTTCGGTGTCCCGGCCGGGCAGCTGAACGCCGAGGCCGGCGTGGTGAGCGCGCCCGACGGCCGCCGTGCCACCTACGGCGAGCTGGCCGCCGCGGCCCTGGCCGAGCCGGTGCCGGCGAGCGTGCAGCTGAAGTCGCCGCAGCAGTTCAGGCTTATTGGCAAGCCGACCGGCCGGCTCGATGCGCGCGACAAGTCCACGGGCAGGCAGCAGTTCGGCATCGACATGATGCTGCCCGGCATGCGCACCGTGGTCATGGTGCATCCGCGGGTGTTCGGCGCCAAAGTCGCGCGCTTCGACGCCACGGGCGCGAAAGCCATCGCCGGCGTGGAAGAGGTCTACCAGGTGCCGCTGGTCGGTGGCGCGTCCGGGTTGGCGATCGTGGCCAATGGCTTCTGGCCGGCGCGCACGGCGCGCGAGCTGCTGCAGGTGGAGTGGGACACCAGCGGCGTCGAGAAGGCGGACAGCGACGCGCTGCTGGCACGCTACCGCGAGCTGGCGACGCAGCCGGGGGTACAGGCCAAAGCGGCAGACACCTCGGCGCTTGCCACCGCACCGCGCAAGATCACGGCCGAGTACACCTTCCCGTACCTGGCGCACACGCCGATGGAGCCACTCAACTGCACCATCGACTTCCGCGGCAACCAATGCACCGTATGGGCTGGCTCGCAGTTCCAGACGGTCGACCAGGCGGCGGTGGCTGCCGTGCTCGGCCTGAAGCCGGAACAGGTGACGTTCAACACTATGATGGCCGGCGGCGGCTTCGGCCGGCGTGCCGTGCCGACGTCCGACTACCTGTTCGAGGCCGCGCAGGTGGCCAAGGCGCGGTATGCGGCCGGCCGCCGCGAGCCGATCAAGATGATATGGACGCGCGAGGACGACGTGCGCGGCGGCTACTACCGCCCGATGCACCTGCACCGCGTCGAAATCGGCCACGACGGCAAGGGCAGGGTGCTGGCGTGGAAGCACGTGATCGTCGGCCAGTCCATTACCGGCGGCACCCCGTTCGAGGCCTTCACCGTCAAGAACGGGGTTGACTCGACGATGGTCGAGGGCGTGGGCGACAGTGTCTATCCGTTCCCGATCGCGCTCGAGATCCATCATCCCAAGGTCAACGTGCCAGTGTTGTGGTGGCGCTCCGTGGGGCACACGCACACGGCGTTCGTGATGGAGACCCTGGTCGATGAACTGGCGCGCGCGGGCGGGCTCGATCCGGTGGCATACCGCCGCACGCTGCTGCGCGAGCACAAGCGTCACCTCGCGGCACTGGACCTGGCGGTCGAGCGCTCGGGCTACGGCAAGCGGCGCCTGGCGGCCGGGCGTGCCTGGGGTGTGGCGGTGCACGAATCGTTCGACACCGTGGTCGCGTACATCGTCGAGGCCTCGATGCGCGGCGGCCAGCCCGTCGTGCACCGGGTGACAGCGGCTGTCCACTGCAATATGCCAATCAACCCGCGCACGATCGAGGCGCAGGTCCAGGGCGGCCTAATGATGGGGCTGGGCACCACGCTGCCCGGCGCGCAGATCACGCTGAAGGACGGCGTGGTGCAGCAAGGCAACTGGAACGACTACCGGCTGGCCACGCATGCGGACCTGCCGCCGCAGATCTCGGTGCATGTGGTACCGTCGGCCGATCCGCCGACCGGCATTGGCGAGACGGCAGTGCCGCCGATTGCGCCCGCATTGGCCAACGCGGTCGCGGCGCTAACCGGCAAGCGGCATCGCAGCCTGCCGTTCAGCGGGTAGCTGCAGGCCGGCGGCCTCTAGGCGGGGTGCTCCGCAATCCAGTGCCTGGCGATGTCTTCTCGCCGGCAGATCCACACGCCGTCATGACCCCGCACGTAGTCAAGAAAACGCGCAAGCGCGATGGCACGCGCGGGGTGGCCGCTGATGCGGGCATGCAGTCCGACGCTCATCATCTTCGGCCTTTGCGCACCCTCGTGCCAGAGCTGCTCGAACGCGTCCCGAAGCGTACGGTAGAAATCCTCCCCTGAGGCAAAGCCATCAGGCAGCAGATAGCGTGCGTCGTTGTTGACCAGGGTATAGGGAATCACGAGCTGCGGCGGCGATCCAGGCAGCCAGTAGGGCAGGTCATCATTGTAGGCATCGGAGCTGTAGAGGAACCCGCCTTCTTCATGGATCAGGCGCCGGGTATTGTGGCTGACCCGCCCCATGTACCACCCCACCGGGCGCCTGCCGCAGATCCGCTCGATGGCCTCGGTCGTCAGGCGGATATGGCGCCGCTCCTCGTCTTCCGGCACGTCCCGGTAGTCAAGCCAGCGGTAGCCATGCCCCGCCACTTCGTGTCCCGCGGCGCTGAGCGCTTGCCCGACTTGCGGATTGAGCTCGAGGGCGCGACCCACAGCGAAAGCGGTCAGTGGCAGGCCACGCTCGCCGAACAGGTCCAGCAGGCGCCAGACGCCCGCGCGCGCACCGTACTCATACATGCTCTCGACACTCCAGTCGCGCTCTGCCTCGCGCGACGGCCGGCCGGGCAGTTCGTGCAGATACGATTCGGAACGGGGATCGCCGTTGAGTATGCAGGATTCCGCGCCTTCCTCGATATTCAGCACAAACTGTACCGCCACACGCGCGGCACCAGGCCAGTGCGGATGGGGCGGGGAGCTTGCGTAGCCGGTCAGGTCGCGTCCTGGCATCATCCCAGCTCGAAGGTCGTGATGCCGAAGATCCGCGCGTGTACGAGGCCCGGCTCGGGCCCAAGATACATGCGCGCGCAGCCGAATACTTCCGTCATGCCGTGCCGATGCGCAAGCGCCATGGCGGCCGGGTGATTCTCCGGTACATCGAGAAACAGGGGGCCACCCGCCGCGAACGCTGCCAGGCGCGTGTAGAGCACTTCCGCTGCCTCGGCGTCATCTGCGAACAACGGTCCTACCTTGTAGCCGTCTCCACAGCGACGCACCACACCATATCCGCTCAGCTTGCCATGGCGCATGAACCCCAGGGCAAGCGCATCGGGCTGCCGGGTCCAGCCTTGCAGGAAAGCGGGGCGTGCAGCGGGAAAGCAGGTCCGGTCGTAGTCAAGCAACTGATCGAACGCCACCTCACCCAGCGGTACGATGCTTTCATCGTCTGACGGCGGCGTGAGTGGATGGCCCGGGGTATCCGGGCTCCCGGCACGAAAGCGCAGATTGCGATGCGAGAAGACGAAGCCGCCCTTGGCATAGTAATCCTGCATCGCGAATACGCCGTCCAGTCCGATGCTTGCGCCGGGCCGCAGGCGTGCAATGAGTCGGTCCCGGCGGGCATGCCACAGCACGTTGCCCAGCCCCCGGCCGCGAAACTCCGGGCGGACGATAAAGAAACCCATGAAGCCGAATTCCCCGTCGTAAGACGTGATGGCCCCGCCGCCAATCAGTTCTCCATCAAGGTCCGCCGCGATGAAAGCATCGGGGTCCGTGGCCCAGAACAGTTCCGCGTCGTGAAGACCGGGATTCCAGCCTTCGCGTGCCGCCCAGCCGACCAGTTGGTCCAACTCTGCACGCGTCATCTTCCGAATGACAAGGTCGTCTGCCATCGCACTCTCCGTTGACCCAGGTGGAGCCCGCCATACTCGCCGGCTTCGGGGGCGACTGGATCAGCCTTGACGTGCCGTGCCCTGGCTGCGTCAATAGATCGCGCCGCCCGGTTGGGTGGAAGTCAGCACGCCGCTGGTCACCGACAGGCTATAGCTGACCACACCACCATCGTAGCTCGCCCAGTTGTCCAGGTCGAACGTCCCGGCGCCGGACATGCGTTGCACGGACACGCTGGGATAGGTCAGCGGTGTCTTGGGCAGGAACGGCAGGGCTGGGGTGGAGGTGCTGCGCAGAAAGTAGGGAAGTTCTTTTCGACTTGCGGTGTTTCAGAACTGCCCGGGTCCGGATAGCATGCGAGGTGTCGCTCACGCCGCATGGCCGATGACGGGGATCACGCCGAAGGCAACGGTGGCCAGCATCATCACAAACGCCGCCGACAGGGCCCAGAGCAGGGTATAGCGTTGGTGGTCGCCAAACTCGACTTCGGCCAGGCCGACCAGCAAATAGGTCGATGCGACCAGGGGGCTCAGCAGGTGAACCTGCTGGCCGATCAGCGAGGCCCGTCCGATCTCGGCGGCCCCGATGCCATAGACGGCGGCGGCCTTGGCAAGGATCGGCAGGATGCCGAAGTAGAACGCGTCGTTCGAGATAAAGAACGTGAACGGGATACTCAGCGCACCGGTCACGAGGGCCATGTACGGGCCCATCCAGTCGGGCACGGCGCTGATGACACTGTTTGCAATCGCGTCGACCATCTTGGTGCCCGACAGGATGCCGACGAAGATGCCGGCGGCAAAGATCAGCGATACAACTGGCACGACATTGGCCGCATGCGCGCCGATCCGCTCCTTCTGTTCGTGCAGGGTGGGGTAGTTGACCATCAGCGCGATGGCGCAAGCCACGATGAACAGCGCAGGCAGCGGGAAAGTGCCGAGGATCAGCAGCACCATCAGCCCGATGGTCAGCAGGAAGTTGAACCACAGCAGCCTGGGCCGTGCAATCCCGGGATCGCCGACGGCAATCTCCGACACGGCATGGTCCGAATGACCGGCATGGCCAGACCCCGCGCTCATCAGGGCGATGGTGCCGAGCCGGTTGCGTTCGCGGCGGCCGAGCAGGAAGGCGACGAACAGGCCCCACATGCCGGTGACGACCATCGGCAGGATCATCGGCACGAAGATCGAGCCCACGTCGACCCCCAGCGCGCTGGCTGCGCGTGCGGTCGGGCCGCCCCAGGGCAGGATGTTCATCAGCCCGCCCGCCATCATGATCACGCAGGCCAGCACCAGCCGGCTGATGCCCAGCCGCTTGTAGAGCGGGAGCATGGCGGCGCAGGTGATCATATAGGTGGTCGAGCCGTCGCCGTCGAGCGACACGAATACGGCCAGCACGAAGGTGCCGACGATGATCTTGACCGGATCGCCGCCCACCACCTTCAGGATCACGCGCACTACCGGATCGAACAGGCCGGCATCGATCATCAGGCCGAAATACAGGATGGCGAACATCAGCATCACGCCGGTCGGCGCCAGCTTCTTGACGCCGTCCAGCATCATCGGCCCGAGTTCCGGGCCGAAGCCGCCGATCGCGCCGAAGGCAATGGGAACGAGTATCAGCGCCACCATGGCGGAGAGTCGCTTGGTCATGATCAGTGCCATGAACACGATCACCATCGAGTAGGCGAGCAGGGTCAACATCTTCTTCTATATCTCTCTTGCCGGTCAGGCCGCGTGGGGGCGCTTGCGGGTGCGTGCGTCCGTCTGGCGCACAAGGTTAAAGGCGTGGTCGGTCCGGCCGGCACGGCAGGGCGTGCCAGCGGAACAGAACGACCGTGGGGGGTGGCAGTCTTGCGCGCTTGCCCGTGCGGGGCGCGCCGACAAGACTGTGGCGCCGGGCAGCGGGCGTCGCCTGCTGCCCGGGCGGGGGTCAGTTGCCGGAAGCGATGCGTTTCACGACCGCGTCGGCAAACTGCAGCGTGGAGGCCGTGCCGTGGAGGTCGCCGGTCTTCACCTGGTCCTGGCTGAGCGTCAGCTCGATGGCCGAGCGCAGCCGTGCGGCCAGGTCCTGGCGGCCCACGTGGTCGAGCATCAGGCCGGCGGCCAGCATCAGCGAGATCGGGTTGGCAATGCCCTTGCCGGCGATGTCGGGCGCCGAGCCGTGTACCGCCTCGAAGATGGCAGCGTCGTCGCCGATGTTGGCGCCCGGGGCCATGCCAAGCCCGCCTACGAGGCCGGCGATCTGGTCCGACAGGATGTCGCCGAACAGGTTGGTACAGAGCAGCATGTCGAAGCGCCACGGGTTGAGCACCAGCTGCATGGCGCAGGCGTCGACAATGATGTCGTCCATGTCCACGCGGCCGGCGTAGTCCCTGGCCACTTCACGCGCCGCTTCCAGGAAGATGCCGGTGAGCGCCTTCAGGATATTGGCCTTGTGCACCACGGTAATCTTCTTGCGGCCGTTCCTGACGGCGTACTCGAAGGCGAAGCGGGCGATGCGCCGGCAGGCGTCGCGCGTATTCGTGCCCGTGGACACCGCCACCGCATGCGGGTCATCGCCAACCGGGATGTAGTAGTCATGCGCGACATAGAAGCCGCCGACGTTCTCGCGCACCAGCACCAGGTCGATATTCTCGAAGCGGCCCGGCACCAGCGTGCGGGCCGGGCGCACATTGGCGTAAAGATTGAATGCTTCGCGCAGGCGCACATTGACCGAGCGGAAACCGCCGCCCACCGGCGTGGTCAGGGGCCCCTTCAGGGCCAGGCCGGTGCGGCGGATGCTGTCCAGCGTCTCCTCCGGCATGGGATCGCCGCTGTACTCGACGCCGGCCATGCCCGCCTGCCGGACATCCCAGGCAAACGGGGCGCCAAGCGCATCCAGCACCCTGACGGTGGCGTCCACCACTTCGGGACCGATTCCGTCGCCGGGGATCAGCGTGGCGGGGATCTGTTCGCGTGCACCGTTTTCCATTTGCTTTCCTGTCGTGAAGTGAGCGTTTCGCTGGCCGGCCAATGCGCCGGGGCAGCGGGGCCCTGTTTCTCATCCCTGGGCTGGGCGCCGGCGTCCAAATCCGGCATTCGTCGCCGGGCCAGCTAGCCAGGGGCCCGATTCTAGGCGCGGAAGGCTGTCAGCAAACTGTCAATGTGCCGGTTATGTCATTGGGGTTTACGCTGAGGACATCGCGTAGCGCCCTGAACGCTACGATGCGTTGCCAGCTCCAGGTCGAGGGCTGCGAGCGGACGAGATCAACTGATTCAACCGGGTGACGCCAGCAGGTTTAACCAGGTGGTGATCGAAACCCGCCTGTCTGGCATGGTCGAGATAGTCTTTCCCGGCGTATCCGCTAAGGGCGATCAGCAAGGTATTGGCGCAGCCGGGCATCGCGCGCAGCCGCCGGGCGACTTCGTAGCCGTCCATGTCCGGCAGCCCGATATCGAGCAGGATGACGTCCGGATGAAATTCCGTCGCGACTTCCAAGGCGGACGGACCGTCGCCCTCGACCTTCACCTCGTGCCCCTCGAGCCTTAATACCATCGCCGTGCTCTCGGCCGCATCGGCGTTGTCGTCCACCACGAGAATCCTTTGTGGAGCGGCTTGGGGGGCCGCTCGTGCCACGCCCTGGGCGGAGCGTTGCAGCGCGATCGCCGGCGACAGCGCGGGAAGCCGGACCACGAACGTGCTGCCGCGGCCAGGACCATCGCTCGAAGCCTGCACGGTCCCATGATGCAGTTCAACCAGCTGATGCACCAGTGCGAGCCCCAGCCCCAGACCCGCGGACTTGCGGTCCAGCGAGCGGTCGCCCTGCACGAAGATGCTAAAGATGGTCGGGGCAGGAAGTCCGCTGTCATGCCGATGCCGTTGTCGGCGGCCGTCAGCACCGCCTCGCCGCCATCGCGTGCGAGCGAGACTTCAATGCGGCCGCCAGGCGGCGTGTACTTGATGGCGTTGCCCAGCAGGTTGGTCACGATCTGCTCGAGGCGCATGGCGTCGCCTTCGACCACCACGGCCTGAGACGCAGGCAAGGAAAGCACCAGTTCGTGCTGGTGCGCGTCGATTTCGGCGCGCAGTGTGGCAATGCCATGTTGCACGGTCTGCGCCAGATCGACGGGCGCTACATTGAGGTTGATGATGCCGCGCGTGATGCGCGACACGTCCAGCAGGTCGCTAACCAGGCCGATCTCATGATCCAGCTGGCGCCTGGCCGCCGCCCGCGCACGCTGTTGTGTCTGCTGGTCGACGTTCTCGCTACCCCAGACCTCCAGGCCATTGCCGATTGCCGCCAGGGGATTGCGCAATTCGTGCGCCAGCATGGCAAGAAGCTCGTCCTTCTGGTGATCGGCCGTTTCCAGTCGTTCCACCGCGAGCTGGTGCTGGGTAATGTCCTCCATGGTCAGCAGGATCAGCGCATGCGCGCGCCCGATCACGCGTGCGGCGTTCAGCCGCATCGTGCGCGCGCCAATGCGCGGGAAATCATGCGTGATCTGGAAATCCCGTATGAGAATGCGCCGGGGCAGAAGCTTCTCCAGCAACTCGCGCAGGCTCGGGATATTCCACTGTCCGTCACCCAGCGCATAGAGGCAGGTGCCGATGGTACGTTCGGCGTTGGTCTGAAACCGGGCGTTGCGCCGATGGTGCCAAAGAGCTCCGGGAAAGTGCCCACCGTCTCGGAAGGTCCCAGCATCAGCACGCCGTCGGGCTTCAGCGCATAGTGAAAGGAATGGCATCACGCTTCGCTGCGCCGCCGCACTCAGGTAGATCAGCAGGTTACGGCAGCTCACCAGGTCCATCCGCGAGAATGGGGGATCGCTCACCACATCGTGGCGCGAGAAGGTGCAGAGCTCTCTTACCGCCTTGTCGACGCAGTAATACTCGCCGTCGCGCACAAAGAACCGCGCCAGACGCTCGGGCGAGACATTGCGCGCGATGTTTTCGATGTACCTGCCGGTGCGCGCGGTCTCGAGCGCCTCCGTGCTGACGTCGGTGCCGAAGATCTGAACCGGCATGGTCGCCGCACGCTCACCCAGGTATTCCATCAGACATATCGCGATCGAATAGACTTCCTCGCCTGTCGAGCATCCGGGTACCCAGATCCTGAGCGAGCCAGCAGGTTCGTTGGCCGCCACGTGACGGGGAAACACCGTTTGGGTCAGCGCTTCGAATGTTTCCGGGTCGCGGAAGAACTGGGTCACCTGGATAAGCAGGTCGCGGCCGAGTGCCAGCGTTTCTGCAGGATCGGATTCGAGCACCGCGATGTAGTCCTCCACCGACATGAGTTGCCGCAATGCCATGCGGCGCGACAGTCGGCGCTGGATGGTGCCGGGCTTGTAGCGGGTGAAACCGAGCAGGCATTGCGAAGCAGGCGGAAGATCGGCCGCAAGCTGGCTTCCGCTGGCGCGGTCGACGCCCCCGCCGCCATCACGGCGGCGACCCGCAGATCATGTTTGCCGGAATGACGTACAGGTGGTCGGCTTCGACAATCATCCCTTCAACGGCTTCCAGCACCGGCATGGACACCCGTTTGGCCAGGATTTCAGGAAGGAGGCTGGGCCGGGAGGGGTCCAGATGCTGTACCACCAGGAATGCCATCCCGCTGACCGCGGGGATTTCCGCCATCAGTTCGGAAATCGCCTCAAGTCCGCCAGCCGAAGCGCCGATGTCCACCAGTGGGAAGGCCTTCGAAGCCGATTCGTTCGCCGCTGTCGCAAGATGGATCACGTCGTCTCCAGTGTGCGAATAAATATCCGCGGTGTACTGGCCCGCTCATGATCATTATCGCGGCTTGGCGGCGGCCTGTGCGACGACGGGTGCCGTTCCAGTCACCGCGCCTTACAGAAAGCGCGCAGCGGTATCGTAGCAACCGCGCCAGCGCGTGATCTTGCCGCCACGAACTGTAAAGACATGAATCCAGTCGGTTTCGACCAGTTTCCCTTGCGGCCGCGTCATAAGCCGTTCGAAGCCCAGCACGGTCACGTGTTCGCCAGCCTCGATGAACTCGCGCGGCTCGAAGAGTTGCGTGTCGTCCGCTTGCCCAACCTCCGCGAAGAAGCGCGCCACCTCATCCTTGCTACTGCGCTGCCCGGCGTAGGGGATTGCGGGCGGCCCCAGCAGCTTCCAGTCCACGTCGTCGGCAACGAGATCGAGAATGGCTGCGACATCGCCGCGCCCGAAGGCGTCGTAGGCGGCCTTGACGACGGGAAGTGCGGTGGCCATGTTTGCTCCTGCTTCGGAAACGCGGATTGCCCCAGATGTGAATCCAACTTAGTGCCAAACCAGGGCGTGTTCAAGCCAGGGCACGGTTGCCGGCTCAGGGCACTGCACGGTTAAAATCGGCCTGGCACGACAGCCGGTTCGCAGGCGTGCGTCCGCGCATGCGGGCGCCTGGCGCCATCCGGTCCCTCACCAACACGCTGCCCGGAATGCGCAACCCATGAGCGCGAATGCTCCTGCTCCATTGAATTCTGAAGACCTGGCCTGCTTCGTCTGCGTCGCCAGCACGGGCAGCATCTCCCGCGCCGCGCTGGAGCAGGGCGCCGACCAGTCCACCGTCAGCCGGCAGATCGCCCGACTGGAAGCCAACCTCGATACCCGGCTGTTCCATCGCACCGGCCGCGGCATGATCCTGACCGAGTCGGGCGAGACCCTGCTCGGGTATGCGCGGCAAGTCTCGGCCACGCTCGCCGAGGCGCGCGAGGCGATCCGGGCGTCGACCGCGCAAGGCCCCGCGCAGCTGATCATCGCGGCGCAGCCGACCATCGCCAACACCGCGTTCGCCAGCATCGGCACCGCCGTCAAGCAGCGCTTTCCCGCCACCCGAGTGCGCTTTGTCGAAGGGCTCGCCAGCCCGCTGCTGGGATGGCTGGCCGCCGGCGAAATCGACGTCGCGCTGATCTACCTGCCGGACCAGCACGGCGCACTCAAGGTCGACGTGCTGCTGGGGGAAGACCTGACGCTGGTCACGCCGACGTCATGGGGCCATATCGGGCCGAGCTTCCGCTGCGCCAGCCTTGACGAAGTGCCGCTGATCCTGCCGAGCACCGGCCACGGCCTGCGCGTGCTGGCCGAGAACCTGGTCGCGCGCGCGGGCAAGTCGCTGCAGCTGGCGATGGAGTGCGATGCGTCGAATACCGTCTCGATGCGGCTGGTGGAAGACGGCTGCGGCGCCACGCTGCTGCCGTTTGCCGCGGTGGCGGACCGCGTGGCCCAGGGGCGGCTGCGCTGCGCCAGGCTGGTCGAGCCGGTGGTGACGCGGCAGGTAGCGCTGGCCACCGCCAGGAACCGGCCGCCGGTGCCGGAGCTGTGGGACATCATGCAGACCGTGCGCCAGTCGGTCCGCAATACCGTGATGTCGGGGGCTTGGCCGGGCGCGCGGCTGGTCTGAGCGCGGTTTCCGGTCGTCAGTCAGTGAAGCGCTCACGCAGCGCCTGCGTGGCCTGGCGCAGCAGCACGTGGTCCAGCCCCACGGCGACGAAGCTGGCCCCCATCTCCAGGTATCGCCGCGCGTCGGCTTCCACCGGCGTCAGCGTGCCGACCGCCTTGCCGGCCCGCCGCGCTGCCGCGAAGATGCGCGCGATCTCGGCCTGAACCTCGGGGTGGTTGGGATTGCCCAGGTGGCCGCATGCTGCGGCCAGGTCGTTCGGACCGATAAAGATGCCATCCACGCCTTCGACCGCGCAGATTTCCTCGGCGGCGTCGACGCCCTTGCGGCTCTCGATCTGGACCAGCACGCAAATGTTGTCGTTGATCTGTTCGAAGTAGCCGGGCACCGTGCCATAGCGGTTACTGCGCTGCGTCATCGACACCCCGCGCGTGCCCAGCGGCGGGTAGCGCGTGGCGGACACCGCCTGGTGCGCCTGTTCGGCGCTCTCCACGAACGGAATCAGGAAGTTGTAGAAGCCAAGGTCGAGCAGGCGCTTGAGCAGTACCGGGTCGTTCCAGGGCGGCCTGACCACGGGGGCGCTGGGGCTGTCCTTCAGTGCCATCAGCTGCGGCAGCAGCGTCAGCGGATCGTTGGGGGCATGCTCGGTATCGAGCAGCAGCCAGTCGAAGCCGGCCAGGCCAATGATCTCGGCGGTGACCGGGCTGGCCAGCGAGCACCATAAGCCGAACTGCCGCTGCTGTGCCAGCACGGCGGTTCGGAAGGCGTTGGGCAGCGGCGAGTACGGCGGGCGAGGTTGGTGGGGCGTGGGCATGGCGTCTTTTCCTTTTGTCGGGATTGGCTGGGGGAGCAGGATCGATAGCGGGACGAACTAGGCCGCCAGGCGCGACAGCGGCCCGGGCGAGGTGCCGCGTACGGACTGCACCCGCGCCGCGGCGTCATCGAGCTGGGCGAGGGTGCCGCTGTCCACCGGGATGGTTTCGGCACGTTCGCGCCGGCGCTGCCGTTCGGGCTCGCCGGGCAGGGCGATGCCGTCATTGCCCGGCAGCAGCCGCGATGACCGCACCCAGTCGGCGAAAGCCTGGACCTCATCGCCGAAGCTGGTGCTGGTGCCCAGCCGCTCAGGGTCGAACACGATCGCCAGCATGTTGTTCCACACCGCATGGCGGTGGGTCAGCGTCTCAGGGCGGATGGTGTGGCCGCCCGTCACGGCGGCGCCGAGCAGTTCGCACATGACCGCCAGCGCGTAGCCCTTATGGCCGCCGGACTCGCCGCCGAACGCCTGCAGCGCACCCTGCGCCTCGCCCTCGCCGGGAAACATCACCCCCGGCCGCGTGGTCGGCACGCCATCCGCATCGAGCAGGCAGCCGGCCGGCACGTCGACGCCCTTGTTGTTGGCCACCCGCACCTTGCCCAGCGCGATCGCACTGGTGGCGAAGTCGAGCACCAGCGGCGGCGCGCCGGCCACCGGCACGCCGACCGTGAAGGGGTTGGTGCCGAAGCGCGCCTCGCTACCGCCGTGCGGGGCGACGATGGGCTTGGACAGCACGTTGACGAAGTGGATCGAGATCATGCCGGCCGCGCACGCCTGTTCGGCCCAGTGCCCGACCCGCCCGAGATGGTGCGACTGCCGCAGCCCCATCACGCAAACCCCGTGCGCCCTGGCGCGCTCGATGGCCAGCGCCATGGCTTCCTCGGTGACAGCCTGGCCCATGCCGCGGTTGGCGTCGAGGCTGAGCATGCTGCCGGCGTCGTGCAGCACACTGACGTTGCGGTTCAGCTGCAGCTCGTCCGCCTGCCACGACAGCACGTACTTGGGGATCATGCCCACGCCGTGGGAATCGTGGCCGCTCAGGTTGGCGCCGACCAGGTGGTGCGCCGTGAGGCGCGCCTCACGGGCATCGGAGCCGGCCGCGAGCCAGAGATCGTTGACCCAGCGGTGCAGCGCTGCGGTAGGGATATGGTGTTCGCTCATGTCTTTAGTGATGGTCGGGGGTCAGGTGCTTACTCCAGGTGGATGCCGGCCGTCTTGACCAGCTTGCCCCATTTGGCCACCTCGGCCTTCTGGAATGCAGACAGCTCGGCGGGTCCCGCGCCGGACGGCTCGATGCCCATGCTCACCAGGCGGTTGCGCACCTCGGGCTCGTGGATGATCTTGCCGATCTCGGCAACGAGCCGGTTGACGATCGGCATTGGCGTGCCGGCCGGCGCGAAGATCGCCTGCCACGAAACGATCTCATAGCCCTTCAGGCCGCTCTCGGCCACGGTCGGCACATCGGGCAACTCGGGCGCACGGCGCGGCCCAGTGCTGGCCAGCGCGCGCAGCTTGCCGGCCTGGATCAGTGGCATCGCGGCGATGCTGTTCTCGAACACCATGTCGACCTGGTTGCCGAGCAGGGCCTGGACGGCGGGGCTGCTGCCCTTGAACGGCACATGCAGCAGCTTCAGGCCGGCCATCGACGCAAACAGCTCGCCGGACAGGTGCTGCGAAGTACCGTTGCCTGAGGAACCGAAGCTGACCCCGCCCGGGCGCGCCTTGGCCGCGGCGATCACGTCCTGCACCGATTTCCAGGGGCTGTTGGCGTTGACCACCAGCACGTTGGGCAGGGTGCCGATCAGCGCCACCGGCTGGAAGTTCTTCACCGGGTCATACGGCATCTTCGGGTACAGGCTGACGTTGATCGCATGGGAACTGATGGTCCCGCCGACCAGCGTGTAGCCATCCGGCGCCGCCTTGGCGACATAGTCGGAGCCGATATTGCCGCCGGCGCCGGGGCGGTTCTCGATCACCACAGGCTGGCCGAGCGCTTGCGACAGCCGCTGGCCGACCAGCCGGCCGAGCACGTCGGTGGAACCGCCGGCCGCGAACGGCACGATATAGGTGATGGGCTTGGCGGGCCAGCCGTCCTGCGCCCGCGCCGGCTTGGCGGGCAGGGCGGCGATGGCCAGCGCGGCGAGCGAGGCCAGGGCCAGGCGCGGGGCAATCCGTCGCGCAAGGCAGGCGTCCTGCGGGCAGGTGAGGTCTGGCATGGGGTTGTCTCCTGGTTTTCTTGTGGGGGCCGCTTTGCGGCCTGCCAGCAATCTACCGCCCGGCGGCGGGTCGAGCCTTGCGTTTTCTGCATAGCAGGCATGCAGGAAGACGCGGGCAGTGGCGGCGGACCCAAGGCAACAATCTGCGCTGTGCATCTCCACCCGAATCTGCTGACCCGCCATGACGCCTCAATCCGCCTTGTCCCCCGCCCATTCATCCGAACCCCAGACGCCAATCCAGCGCACCGGCGGCCGCGTGCTGGTGGACGCGTTGCGCCTTCATGGCGCCGATCGCATCTACTGCGTGCCGGGCGAGAGCTTCCTCGACGTGCTGGATGCGCTGCACGACCAGCCCGCCATCGACGTGGTGGTTTGCAAGCATGAGGGTGCGGCCGCGAACATGGCCGAGGCCGACGGCAAGCTGACCGGCCGTCCCGGCATCTGCTTCGTGACCCGCGGCCCGGGCGCCACCCATGCCAGCATCGGCGTGCATATCGCAGCGCAGGACTCGACGCCGATGATCCTGTTCGTCGGCCAGATCGCGCGCCAGCACGTGGGGCGCGAGGCGTTCCAGGAAGTGGACTACGTAGCGATGTTCGGTGGCATGGCGAAGTGGGTGGCGCAGATCGATGACCCCGCGCGCATCCCGGAACTGGTAGCCCGGGCCTTCCAGTGCGCGACCTCGGGCCGGCCCGGCCCGGTGGTGCTGGCGCTGCCCGAGGACGTGCTCGACGGGCTGTGCGAATGCGCCGATGCGGCACCGTACCGGCCGGTCACGGCTTCGCCGTCGCAGGAAGATGCCGAGGCGCTGCGCGCCGTGCTGGCCGGCGCCGAACGCCCGCTGGTGATCGCCGGCGGCGCTGGCTGGACTGCCGAAGCGGCAGCCGACTTTGCCGCCTTCATCAAGGCATGGGACCTGCCGGTGGCCTGTGCCTTCCGGCGTCAGGACGTCTTCGACAACCGCGACGAACACTATGCTGGCCACCTGAGCCTGGGCGTCAACCCGCGCCTGGCGGCGCGCGTGCGCGAGGCCGACCTGATCCTCGCGTTCGGCACCCGCCTTGGCGACATCGCCACCGACGGCTACCAGTTGCTGGAGCCGCCGCGACCGCGCCAGCGGCTGGTGCATGTCCATGCCGACAGCGCCGAATTGGGCCGCGTGTACCAGGCCGAACTGGCGATCCAGGCCGGCATCGCGCCTGGCACGCGCATGCTCGCCGGGCTGGCCGCACCGGAATCGCCGCGCTGGGCGCCATGGACTCGTGCCGCGCGCGCCGACCACGTAGCCTTTGCGACGCCGGTGGCGCCGAATGCGCAGCTGTGCGGTGTCGACCTGAACAAGGTGATGCAGCACCTCGACCAGACGCTGCCCGACGACGCCATCCTGAGCAACGGCGCCGGCAACTACACGGTCTGGCTGCACCGGTTCTATGCCTACCGCCAGCCGCGCACCGAGCTGGCCCCCACCTGCGGCGCGATGGGCTACGGCCTGCCAGCCGCTATCGCGGCCAAGCTGAGGAATCCGGAACGGACCGTGGTCTGCTTTGCTGGCGACGGCTGCTTCCTGATGTATCCGCAGGAACTGGCGACCGCGGCGGAGGCCGGCGCTAACGTCATCGTCGTGCTGGTCAACAACGGCATGTACGGCACCATCCGCATGCACCAGGAGAAGCGCTATCCGGGGCGCGTCAGCGGCACCGGCATCCGCAATCCCGATTTCGTGGCGATGGCACGGGCCTGCGGCGCCTGGGCCGAGCGCGTCGAGCATGCCGATGCGTTTGCCGGGGCCTTCGAGCGCGCCCGCGCCGCCGGCACGCCGGCGCTGATCGAACTGGTGACCGATCCGCGCCAGATTACGCCGGCGATGTGGGTGGATCAGTGAGGCGGCCCGGCGTCGCGGGTGCCTCAGCGGAAATAGTCCGAGAAGCGCGCGCGGATGTCGTCGATGTTGGCCAGCGTGCCCGACAGGTGCGCGCGCAGCGCGGCCTCGGCGCGCGCCGGATCGGCGGACGCGATCGCGTCGACGATGGCGTCGTGGTCGCGCAGCACGGCCAGGGCCTTGCCGGGAATGGGCAGGTGCAGGCGGCGCAGCCGGTCCAGGTGGCCGCTTTGCCGGCGCACCAGGCCCCACAGGTCCGGCACCTTCGCGGCATCATAGAGCTCGCGATGGAAGGCCTGGTCGGTGACGCTGAATTCGTCGAGGTCCTGCAGCTCCAGCATCATGCGCTGCCGCGCGACCGTGGCACGCAGGCGTTCGACCAGCACCGGATCGGCCTGCAGCGCCAGCGTGCGCACGATCTCGAGTTCGACCGAGCGGCGCAGGAAGTGCGCCTGCGTGGCCAGGGCGACGTTGATCGGGCTGACCACCGTGGCGTGCTGCGGAAAGATGTCGACCAGGCCTTCTTCGCCGAGGCGGATCAGCGCGTCTCGGACCGGGGTCTGGCTGGTCCCATATTGCTCGGCCAGTTCCGGGCGCGACAGGATGGTGCCGGGCGGCAGGGCCATCGAGAGGATCTGGTCGCGCAGGTGCTCGAACACCTGCGGGGCGGCATGGCGCGTGCGGTCGAACTGGAACTGGGCGGGCGGTGAAGAGAGTGCGGGTGCGGCTCGCATGGCAGGAAGCTAAGGCGGGGCGCCTGAACCGTCACACTGGCGGTCCTGGAGCGTTCCCAGTGGGTGCGATTCTAAGGGATTCCACCCACATTGACGTACTAATATATTAGTGCTTTAATGTTTTTCATCGAGGCCGGGCCACGCGCGGCAGGCCGTATGACCAAAAGTGGAAGAGACAATGACGGCTCGAAAGAAGACGCCGGACGCGCTGCGCAGCGCGCGCTGGTTCGCCCCCGATGACCTCCGCTCATCGGGCCATCGGTCCCGCATCATGCAGATGGGCTACTCGCCGGGCGAGTGGATGGGCAAGCCGCTCATCGCCATCATCAATACGTGGTCGGATATCAATCCCTGTCACGCCCACTTCAAGCAGCGCGTCGACGACGTCAAGCGGGGCATCCTGCAGGCGGGCGGCTTCCCCATCGAACTGCCGGCGATCTCGCTGTCGGAGAGCTCGGTCAAGCCGACCACCATGCTCTATCGCAACTTCCTGGCGATGGAGACCGAAGAGCTGATCCGCTCCCATCCCATCGACGGCGCCGTGCTGATGGGCGGCTGCGACAAGACCACGCCGGGCCTGCTGATGGGCGCCACCAGCGCGGGCGTTCCGGCCATCTTCGTGCCGGCCGGCCCGATGCTGCGCGGCAACTACAAGGGCAAGGTGCTGGGCTCCGGCTCGGACGCCTGGAAGTACTGGGACGAACGCCGCGCGGGCAATATAAGCGAGGTGGAGTGGATCGGCATCGAAGGCGGCATCGCGCGCAGCCACGGCACCTGCATGACGATGGGCACGGCCAGCACCATGACCGCCATCGCCGAAGCAATCGGCATGACATTGCCCGGCGCGTCCTCGATCCCGGCCGCCGATGCCAATCACATCCGCATGTGTTCCGAGGCCGGCCGCCGCATCGTCGACATGGTGTGGGAGGACCTGACGCCGCAGCGCATCCAGTCGCGGCAGTCGTACGAGAACGCCATCGCCGTGGCGATGGCGATGGGCTGTTCCACCAACGCGATTATCCATGTCATTGCCATGGCGCGGCGCGCCGGCCATGACATCGGCCTGGAGGACTTCGACGCCGCCAGCCGGCGCGTGCCGGTGATCGCCAACATCCGGCCCAGTGGCGACAAATACCTGATGGAGGATTTCTTCTACGCGGGCGGCCTGCCTGCGCTGATGAGCCGCATCAGCGACCGGCTGCACCTCGACGCGCTGACCATCACCGGCCGCACGCTGGGCGAGTCCATCGCCGGGGCCGAGGTCTATAACGACGACGTCATCCGCACGCCGGAGAACGCGCTCTACCAGGAAGGCGCGCTGGCCGTGCTCAAGGGCAACATCGCGCCGGACGGCTGCGTGATCAAGCCCAGCGCCTGCGAGAAACGGTTTTTCAAGCACACCGGGCCGGCGCTGGTGTTCGATGACTATCCGTCGATGAAGGAAGCGGTGGAGCGCGACGACCTTGACGTCACCGCCGACCACGTGCTGATCCTGCGCAACGCCGGCCCGCAAGGCGGACCCGGCATGCCGGAGTGGGGCATGTTGCCGATCCCGAAGAAGCTGGTGAAGCAGGGCGTGCGCGACATGCTGCGCATGTCCGATGCGCGCATGAGCGGCACCAGCTATGGCGCCTGCATCCTGCACGTCTCGCCGGAATCGTATGTCGGCGGGCCGTTCGCGCTGGTGCAAACCGGCGACCTGATCTCGGTCGACATCGAGCAGCGCAGCATCCACCTGGAAGTGTCCGATGAAGACCTGGCGCGCCGCCGCGCGCAATGGACGCCGCCGCCGCCGCGTTTCGAGCGCGGCTATGGCTGGATGTTCTCCCAGCATATCCGGCAGGCCAACGAGGGCTGCGATTTTGACTTCCTGCAAACCGACTTCGGCGCGCCCACCGGCGAGCCGAGCATCTACTGACGCGGCCACGCGCGGCCGCCCGGCAAGGACCACCATGACCCAACTCAGCCCCTCCGTACGTGAGCAGCTCAAATCCGTCAGCACCGCCACGCTGTGCACCGCGCTGTTCAAGCGCGGCCTGCGCAACCAGTTCATCCAGGACGTGCGTCCGCTCAATCCCGAGGGCGGCAACATGGTGGGCGAGGCCTTCACGCTGCGCTACATCCCGGCGCGCGAGGACCTCAACCCCATCACGGTGTTCCAGGACCCCGCGCATCCGCAGCGGCAGGCCATCGAGCAATGCCCGCCGGGCGCGGTACTGGTGATCGACAGCCGCAAGGACGCACGCGCGGCCTCGGCGGGCTCGATCCTGGTCACGCGCCTGATGCAGCGCGGTGGCGCGGGCATCGTCACCGACGGCGGCTTCCGCGATTCGCCCGAGATCGCCCGGCTGGCCATGCCCGCCTATCACAACCGCCCGTCGGCGCCGACCAATCTCACGCTGCACCAGGCGCTGGAATTCAACGTGCCGATCGGCTGCGGCGACGTGGCCGTATTCCCCGGCGACGTGGTGGTCGGCGATGGCGAGGGCGTAGTCATCATCCCGGCCCACCTTGCGGAAGAGATCACCGCCGAGGCGGTGGAGATGACCGCGTTCGAGGATTTCGTCACCGAGGAAGTGAACAAGGGCCGCTCCATCATTGGCCTGTATCCGCCCACCACCGAACAGGCGCGCGAAGACTTCGCGGCCTGGCGCAAGGCCACGGGCCGCTAAAGCGGGTCCGGACGCCGGTCCGGAGCCGGCCCAAGCCAACGACTACACAGGCTGGCCGGCGCTGACCGGCCATGGCAGGAGACAAAGATGAAGCAACGTTTTGCGCTCGCGACGCGCGGCGCCCGCACCGTGGCCGCGTGCCTGGCACTCAGCATCGGCGCCGTGTGCGCGCCGGCACATGCCGAGGACAAGTGGCCGTCGCGCCCGATCACCTGGGTGGTGCCGTTCGCGGCCGGCGGCTCGACCGACATCGTCGCGCGCACCATCGGCCAGGAAGTCTCGCGCGCCCTTGGGCAGCCGGTGGTGGTGGAGAACCGGCCCGGCGCGGCCGGCGCCGTGGGCGCGGGGTACGTGGCGCGTGCCAAGCCCGATGGCTACACGCTCTTCGGCGGCACCATCAGCACCCACGCCATCAACGCCAGCCTGTACAAGAACCTGTCGTACGACCCCGTCAAGGATTTCGAGCCGATCAGCCTGGTTGGCTATGTGCCGAACGTGCTGATGGTGAATGCTGAGCTGCCGGTCAACAACGTGCAGGAACTGATTGCCTACGCGAAGAAGAAAAACGGCCTCAGCTTCGCCTCGTCCGGTGCGGGCACGTCGACCCACCTGGCCGGCGAACTGTTCGCGGACCTGATCCATGTCCCGATGACCCACGTGCCATACAAGGGCAGCCCGCAAGCCGTGCAGGACGTGGCCGCGGGGCTCGTGCCTTTCCTGTTCGATCAGCTGACCGCGGGCGAGGCGATGATCAAGGCCGGCAAGCTGCGTCCGCTGGCGGTGACCTCGCCCAAACGCTCCGCGCTGCTGCCGAAGGTGCCGACCATGGCCGAAGCAGGCGTCAGCGGCTTCGAGATGGTTTCCTGGCAGGCGCTCTACGCGCCGCGCGGCACGCCGAAGGACGTGGTGCAACGGCTCAACGCCGAAGTCGTGCGCGCGCTGAAGCAGCCCGCGGTGCAGCAACGGCTGACGCAGCAGCTCGGCATGGAGGTCGTGGGCAGCTCGCCCGCCGAGTTGTCGGCGCTGATGGACAAGGAGATCCCGCGCTGGGCAGCGCTGGTGAAGAAGTCAGGGGCGCGGGTCGATTAAGCGGGCGGGGCCAGGAGGCCGCCTCCAGACTGCTGACAGACTTCGCACGCTGCCGGTTTGCTCCCCTCTCCCGCAAGCGGGAGAGGGAGCACCCAAGCGGTGATTCCAAACCGATCCCGGGTGGCAGCCGCCATTCGCAAGATAGCTTTTCAGGCAGGAGACACCATGAAAACCACCCTCCGTTCCATCGCACCGAAATACTCCCGCCTTGCCGCCGGCCTCGCCGCGACAGCGCTCTTCGTCGCGCTCGCGCCCACCGGCGCCCGCGCGCAAACCTATCCCACCAAACCAATCACCATCGTCGTCCCCGCCTCGCCGGGCGGTGCCATCGACCTCGTGGCGCGGCTGGTCGGCCAGAAGCTGACCGCGGCCTGGGGCCAGTCGGTGGTGGTGGACAACCGCAGCGGCGCGACCGGCATCGTCGGCACCGACCTGGTGGCGAAGGCCGCCCCGGACGGCTACACGCTGGCGCTCGTGGCCAGCAGCCACGCCATCAATCCGAGCATGGTGCGCAAGCTGCCGTTCGATACGGTGAAGAGCTTCGAGCCGGTCGTGCAGACGCACGTCGTACCGCTGATGCTGGTGGTTTCGCCGTCGCTCCCGGTAAAGTCGGTCAAGGAACTGATCGCCTATGGCAAGGCCCATCCCGGCGAGCTGTCGTTCGCGTCGAGCGGATCGGGCGGGGCGCCGCATTTCTCTGGCGAACTGTTCAAGAGCATGGCCGGCATCGACATGGTCCACGTGCCCTACAAGGGCAGCACGCTGGCGCACCCGGACCTGACCAGCGGGCGCGTCTCGCTGATGTTTGACACCGTGGCCGCGATCGGCCCGCAGGTGAAAGCCGGCAAGGTCAAGGCGCTCGCCGTCACCACGACCAAGCACGCAGCGATCGCACCGCAGGTGCCCACCATGGCGGAAGCCGGCGTGCCGGGCTATGACACCAGCACCTGGGGCGGCGTCCTCGCACCGGCCGGCACGCCCAAGCCCGTGATCGACAAGCTCAACGCCGCCATCAACCAGGCCCTGGCAGCGCCGGACGTGCGTGAACGCCTGCTGGCGGCCGGCATCGAGCCCGCGGGCGGCAGCCCCGCGCAGTTCGCCGGCTTTATCCAGACCGAGATGGTCAAGTGGGCCAAGGTGGCCAAGAACGCCGGCATCCAGCCGGAATGACGCGACACAGGGAGACAGGCATGCCACATCGCTTTCAAACCAACGGCGGCCGGCGCCGCGCGCTGCTGACCCTGTGCCTTGCGGCCCTGCCGCTGCTTGCGCCCGCCGCGCAGGCACAGGGCGGCGGTAACTGGCCGGCACGGCCGGTCACAATCATCCTGCCGTTCACGCCGGGCGGCGGCACCGACATCGCCACGCGGCTGGTCGCGCAGCGCCTGTCGCAGCTATGGGGGCAGCCGGTGCTGGTGGACAATCGCCCGGGTGCGGCCGGCAATGTCGGCCTGGAACTGGCGGCGCGGGCGAAGCCGGATGGCTACACGCTGGTCGCGGGCAATGTCGGCACGCAGTCGATCAACCCGACGCTATACGCCAAGCTCTCCTATGACCCCAACGGCCTGGTGCCAGTGACGGAGATGGCCGAGCTGCCGTTCGTGCTGGTGGTCACGCCCAAGCTGGCCGCCAAGACCGCCAAGGACCTGGTGGCGCTGGCCAAGGCGCAGCCGGGCAAGCTGACGTTCGCCAGTTCCGGCACCGGCGGCTCGCCGCACCTGTCGGGCGAGATCTTCAAGGCCGCCACCGGCACTGACATGCTGCACGTGCCCTACAAGGGCGGCGGCGCCGCGATGACCGACCTGATGGCCGGCAACGTCGACATGCTGTTCGCCTCGGTGCTGGAGACTGCGGGGCACGTCAAGGCGGGCAAGCTGCGTGCGCTGGCGGTGACGGGCAAGGTGCGCTCGCCGGCGTTGCCCAATGTGCCGACGCTGCAGGAGGCCGGGATCTCCGGCGCGGAATCCGGCTCGTGGGTAGGCCTGCTCGCGCCGGCCGGCACGCCAAAGGATATCGTCGAGAAGATCGCCGCGGGCGTGAAACAGGTGGTGGCGGTGCCGGAAGTCCGCCAGCAACTGGTAGAGCAGGGCGCGATCCCCGTAGGCAGCACCCCGCAGCAGTTCGGCGAGCTGATCGCCACCGACCGCAAGCGCTACGCCAAGATCATCGTCGACAACAAACTACGGGCGGACTGACGCCCGACTATCTCTTCAGATAAGGATACAAAGCGCATGAAACCCCGCCTGTTGCAGCACGGCCGACTGCCTGAAGCCATCGAAGCGCGTCTCGCCGAGCACTACGACGTTCATCCGTTCTGGACCGAGACCGATCCCGCCGACTTCCTCGCCCGCCACGGCAGCGAGTTCGTCGCCCTGACCACGCGCGCCGCGATCGGGGCCGACGCCGCGCTGCTGGCCGCCTTGCCGTCGCTGCGCGTGATCTCCAGCTTCGGCGTGGGCCTGGACAAGCTCGACCTCGATACCGCACGCAGCCGCGGCATCGCCGTGGGCTACACCCCGGACGTGCTGAACGACTGCGTCGCCGATACCGCCTTCGCGCTGCTGATGGACGTGTCGCGCAAGATCAGCGCCGCGGACCGCTTCGTGCGCCGGGGCGAATGGCCCAAGGGGCAGTTTCCGCTGGCCACGCGCGTCAGCGGCAAGCGGCTCGGTATCATTGGCATGGGCCGCATCGGGCGCGTGATCGCGCACCGCTCAGCCGGCTTCGACATGGAGGTCCGCTATCACAGCCGCAACCGGTCCGACGACGCGCCTTACGCCTACGAGCCCTCACTGGAAGCGCTGGCGCGCTGGGCCGACTACCTCGTCATTGCCACCGCCGGCGGTCCGTCGACGCACCACCTGGTCTCAGCCGCCGTCCTCGACGCACTGGGTCCGCAAGGCTTCCTAATCAATATCGCGCGCGGCACCGTGGTGGACGAGGATGCGCTCGTCGACGCATTGGTTCACCAGCGCATCGCCGGGGCCGGACTGGATGTCTTCGAGGATGAGCCGAACGTGCCCGCGGCGCTGTTCGGGCTCGACAACGTCGTGCTGCTTCCGCATATCGCCAGCGCCACGCACGAGACGCGGCAGGCGATGGCCGAACTGGTGTTCGAGAACCTGCAGGTGTTCTTTGCTACAGGTGCCGTGAGAAAGTCGGCGATCTAGCGCGCGTTCAACTTGTGGCGATTCCAGTCTGGGATGCGCCACTCCGGGCCAGCTGAGGCAGCGATTTATACGCCGGCCCCGACGCTTTGCTTGCCTCGCCTTCATCGGCCGTGCCATTGGTGTGGCCCGGCGGAGCGGAGACCCCTGTCAAGTCCTGGCCTGCCATCAGCGAGTGGGGCGTGCCGTGCACTGCCCACTCCCACCCGGACCCCGCCGCCCAGGCAGCAACGCCTGTGGCCACGAGCGCAACCGCGCTAAGGGCACTAACCCATCCGATCTGTTTCATGATGTGCTCCTTTTCGCTCTATAACTACGACTCATCTAGTCGTAGTAAAGATTCGCTCGCGGGAGCGCAAGCGGTTGCGCGAGACCCCTTCGGTTTTGAACGAGTCGTTGAAAAAAGCCTTGCGTCAGCTTAACTACGACTCATACAATCGTAGTTAAGGCGGCAGTCGTAGGCTGGCGTCGAGCTGATCAGGCCGCTACGCCAACCGTGGACTTTGGCCAGATGAAACCGAAGATTGATTCAGGAGCATGAAACGTGTCCAAACGCATTCTTGTTATCGGCGCCGGCTTTGCCGGCTTCTGGAGCGCACTGGCTTCGGCCCGCCTGCTGGATGAAGTGGGGCGCACTGACGTGGAGATCGCGCTGGTGGCGCCGGAGCCGGAGTTGCACGTTCGTCCGCGTCTCTACGAGCAGAACCCGGGAGGCATGAAAGCGCCGTTGCAGGAGATCTTCAAGGCCGTTGGCATCAAGTTCATCCAGGGTGTGGTGGAACGCATCGATGTGGCAAGCCAGGAGGTCGAACTGGTGGGCGTGGGCGTCGATACGACGCGCCGCAAGCTCGGCTATGACCGCCTGGTCCTCGCTACCGGCAGCCGCCTGTTCCGACCGCAGATTCCGGGCCTTGACCAGCACGCGTTCAATGTCGACCAGGTGGCGGATGCCGCGCAGCTTGAGGCCCATATCGCCAGCCTGGCCAGCCGTCCGGAAAGCGCCGCGCGCAACACGGTGGTGGTCGCCGGTGCCGGCTTTACTGGTATCGAGACTGCCGCGGAAATGCCTGCCCGTCTGCGCGTGGCGTTTGGCAAGGACGCGGCCGTGAACGTGATCATGGTCGAGCGCAACGCTGAAGTCGGTCCCGACCTGGGTGCCGGGCCTCGTCCGGTGATCACGCAGGCGCTGAGCGAACTCGGTGTGACGTGGAAGCTGGGCTCCGGTGTCGCGGCCGTGGATGCGAACGGCGTCACGCTCGAGAACGGCGAGCGCATCGAGGCAGCCACCGTCATCTGGACCGCGGGCGCCCGGGCCAGCACGCTCACGGCCCAGATCCCGGCGGAGCGCGACAACTTCGGCCGCCTTCATGTCGATCGCAATCTGAAGGTCAATGGCCTGGATACGGTCTACGCCACCGGTGACGTCGCCCGTGCCGCCACCGATGACGAGGGCAATGTCACGATGATGTCTTGCCAGCACGCGATGAACCTGGGCCGGTCCGCCGGCCACAACGTGGCAGCGGACCTCGTGGGCGAAACTCCGATTCCCTACAGCCAGCCGAAGTACGTGACGTGTCTGGACCTGGGTCCGTGGGGCGCGGTCTACACCGAAGGCTGGGATCGCCAGGTGAAGCTGGTGGGTGCGGAAGCCAAGGCACTGAAGACGCAGATCAACACCGAGTGGATTTATCCGCCAAGTGCTGACCGTGCCGAAGCGCTGGCTTTGGCCGATCCGCGCCGTATCGTCGTGGCCTGACCGCGCGAGCAATAGTGATAGAGGGCGGGCGGTCCAATGGATCGCCCTCTTTTTCGTGCTACCGCGCTACGTCGTGCTCGGTACCGACGGCTTCGGCCGCACCCACCGATACACGCGAGGCACTGCGCCACGTCGTCGTGTGATCTGTTGGATTCTCCCAGCGGTGGTTCATGAACCCTTGACGGCCCCGCTCATTGCTCATTTCACCTAAAGTTGTTTGTGGCTTTGCTGCAGCGACCACGGTACAAGGGCAAGGAGAATCGTGATGGCTCAAGAATTCGACGCGATCATCATCGGCACCGGACAAGCCGGCCCCGCACTCGCCGCGCGACTGGCTGGCGCGAGCATGAAAGTGGCTGTCATCGAGCGCGCGCGTTTTGGCGGCACCTGCGTGAACACCGGCTGCATTCCCACCAAGACCCTCGTCGCGAGCGCGTACGCAGCCCAACTGGCGCGGCGGGCCGCTGAGTACGGCGTGATCATCGGCAGGCCGGTCGCCGTCGACATGAAGCAAGTGAAAGCACGCAAGGACGAAATCTCTGGCCGTTCCAGCAACGGTGTGGAACAGTGGATGCGCGGTCTGGGAAACGGCACGGTCTACCAGGGTCACGCCCGCTTCGAGAGCGCGCACGGTGTGCGGGTCAACGGCGAACTGCTGGAAGCCGACAAAATTTTCGTGAACGTCGGCGGCCGGGCCCTGGTTCCGCCCATGCCCGGGCTGGATCAGGTACGGTATCTCACCAACTCGAGCATGATGGAGGTGGATTTCCTGCCGGAGCACCTGATCGTCATTGGCGGCAGCTACATTGGCCTCGAGTTTGGCCAGATGTACCGGCGTTTTGGGGCCAGGGTGACCGTCGTCGAAAAAGGCCCGCGCCTGGTCCAGCGCGAAGACGAGGATGTGTCGCAAGCCGTGCGGGAGATCCTGGAAGGCGAGGGGATCGAAATCCGGCTCAATGCCAACTGCCTGAGCGCGCGCAGGGAAGGCGATCACATTGCCGTCGGGCTGGATTGCGCGAGCGGGGCGCCTGACGTCCACGGTTCGCACCTGCTGCTGGCGGTTGGGCGCGTGCCCAACACCGAGGACCTGGGGCTCGACCAGGCAGGGGTCGAGACCGACGATCGCGGCTATATCATGGTGGACGAACAGTTGCGCACCAATGTCCCTGGCATCTGGGCGCTTGGCGATTGCAACGGCCGCGGTGCGTTCACGCATACGTCGTACAACGACTATGAGATCGTCGCTGCCAATCTCCTCGACAACGACCCCCGCAAGGTGACGGACCGCATCGCAGCCTATGCCATGTTCATCGACCCTCCGCTCGGCCGCGTCGGCATGACGGAAGCAGAAGCCCGGCAATCCGGACGCAAGCTGCTGGTCGGCACGCGCCCCATGAGCCGCGTTGGGCGCGCAGTGGAGAAGGGCGAGAGCCAGGGCTTCATGAAGATGGTGGTCGACGCGGATACCCGGATGATCCTGGGTGCGGCGATCCTCGGCGTGACCGGCGACGAGGTGATTCACTCACTGCTCGACATCATGTATGCCAAGGCACCCTATACCACCATCAGCCGCGCGATGCACATCCATCCCACGGTGTCCGAGCTGGTACCGACGCTGCTGCAGGAGTTGCGGCTACAGGCCTAGCTCGCGCACCAGCTCGACCGGGAGCGTTGATGCCTGGTGAGCCGGCGCGACCGCGTTGGTGCGTTCGCGCCGGGGCATGCGGTACAACCTCCATCAGAGCAGCTTGCACGCCTCGTCGAATTCCAGCCGGGGGCTGCGCGGAAACAGCTTGGCAGGGTCGCCGTAGCCCAGATTGCACAGGAAGTTCGATTTCACGTGGCTGTCCGGGAAATATTCGAGCTGGAAGGCATTCTCCTTCGGGTCCGCGGGAAAGAATTCGTGATCGACCTTGGCATTGTCGAAGCCGGACATCGGCCCGCAGTCGAGCCCAAGCGAGCGGGCGGCAATGATGAAGTACGCGCCCTGCAAGGAACTGTTTCGCCTCGCGGTAGTCAGCGCGAGCTCCGGGGTTTCGGCGAACCACGAGCGTGCGTCCGCATGCGGGAACAGCTTGGGCAGAAGTTCGTAGAACTTGATGTCATAGGCGATGATGGCGGTGACCGGTGCGGCCATGGTCTTCTCGACATTGCCCGGCGCCAGCGCGGGCACCAGGCGTTGTTTGGCCTCGGGGGTACGCAGGAACAGAATGCGCGCGGGAGAGCAGTTGGCGCTGGTCGGCCCCCATTTCATCAAGTCATAGAGCTGCCGCAGGGTCTCGTCGCTCACGGGCTGGTTCAGCCACGCGCTGTGTGTGCGTGCCTCGCGAAACAGCAGATCCATGCCTTCTTCACTCAAGCTCTTGCTCATCGTCATCTCCTTGAAACGGGATTGGACCGCGCGGCGACCCGGCCACCGGGTCGATGCCGCTTCTGTCTAGCATAGGCAGCGCAGTTCACCGCCGCGCTGTCGGATTTTGCATATACGCGCAAGGCTTGCCCCCCGCCATCGGCATGTACCAGCGCGCGGTCAGGGCTCCGGTATCCGAAAGGCCACTCTGGCGCCGGGCGAAACGCGCAGTGGTCAGTCGAAGCGGCAATTGCCGCCCCTGATACGTGGGGCGATACTAGCGAACAGTCAGCGTCCCTGTGCCACGACAAGAAGGGGGAACAATGGGCGAGAAGACAAGAGCACCAGGCTCCGGGCCCGCGCAGGTTGAAACGCCACGCACAGAACTACCGGGCCAGGTCGTGCTGGTACTGCAAGGTGGCGGTGCGCTTGGCGCCTACCAGGTGGGTGTCTACCAGGCCCTGCATGAAGCGGGGCTTGAGCCGGAGTGGGTGATCGGCACCTCGATCGGGGCGATCAACGGGGCCATCATCGCGGGCAATCCGCCAGCGCAGCGACTTTCCCGGCTCAAGCAGTTCTGGGATGGCGTTGCCTATCGCGGCGCCGCCAACGGGAGCGGCAGCTTTCGCCAATTCGAGGACTGGATGCGGGTGCTGGCGGTCACAACCCGGGGCATTCCCTCGTTCTTCACCCCAAGTCCCGCTGCCTGGTGGCTGGGCGTACAGGCCACCGTCGGCCTCGCCAGCGCGGCGTTCTACTCGACTTCGCCGCTGCGCGCGACCCTGGCGCAACTGGTCGACTTCGACTACCTGAACGCCAGGCATGCACGGCTGACGGTCGGCACGGTCAGTGTCCGCAGCGGCCGCATGCGTTACTTCACCAACCGTGACGCGCCGCTGAACGTCGATCACGTGATGGCTTCGGCAGCGTTTCCGCCTGGCTTCCCCTCGGTACAGGTCGAAGGCGAGTCATACTGGGACGGCGGCATCTATTCGAACACCCCGCTCGAAGCGATTCTCGACGACCGCCCGCGCCGCAGCTCGCTGATCTTCGCGGTGCAGCTCTGGCCCACCAGCGGCCCGGAGCCCAATTCCATCTGGCAGGTCATGAGCCGGCTGCGGGACATCCAGTATTCCAGCCGGGCGGAATCCCATCTGGAGCGGCAGCGGCAGATCCACCGCCTGCGGCATGTGATCCGCGAACTGGGCAAGCATATTCCGGAAAGCGAACGCGGGCAGGCCGCCGTGCAGGAACTGCTCGGCTGGGGGTGCGGGACGACCATGCACGTGGTCGAGCTCGATGCGCCGCAACTCGACGGCTACGACATGCACCGCGATATCGACTTCTCCACGTGTGGGATCGAGCGCCGCTGGATGGCCGGGTACAAGGACACGCGACACGCACTGGAGCGTGCCCCCTGGCGCGAGCCACTGGATCCGATAGAGGGGATTGCCGTGCATCGGATCAGCGCGGAGATGCCGGATGCCTCGCAGCCTGCCCATTCAGGGGTCGCGAAATAGCCGGGTCGGTTCGGCTTTCGCGTGCATTCCCCCGGCCTCACGACAACCGTAAAGCCGGGGGTTGCCAGGCACGGGTTCAGGCCAGGGCGCCGTCGGTGTAGACGTCGAACTTGCGCGCGGGATCGGCCGATACACCGCTGCGGTCCATGCCGGCCAAGGCGCCGTCGGTGTAGACGTCGAACTTGCGCGCGGGATCGGCCGATACACCGCTGCGGTCCATGCCGGCCAGGGCGCCGTCGGTGTAGACGTCGAACTTGTGCGCGGGATCGGCCGATACACCGCTGCGGTCCATGCCGGCCAAGGCGCCGTCGGTGTAGACGTCGAACTTGCGCGCGGGATCGGCCGACACGCCACGGCGGTCCAGGCCAGAGAGGGAACGCTCGTCGCCGGCGGGCGCAATGGCGTGGCTACCTTCGCTGAAAGTATCGAAGCGGCTGGCTTGCGCGCTGTCGCTGTACACGTCGCGCATGTCCATACGGAAGGTGTTGTCGCGTGGTGTGGCAGCTTGGGCAATGCTGGCGACGCATGCGGCAGCAATTGTGGCGATGGCGAAAGCCGTGTTAGCGAACTGACGAGTCATGGCGGTACTCCGAATTGCGGTGAGGAAGGACGAACGCCTCGGGCGTCCTTCTCCTTATACGCAGGAGCTATGCCACTGGATGCGGACGGGAAAGGTGCCGTTGCGGACCCGTCATGAGCCAAATTTCGTTCGATGGACGGAGCGAATGTTGGGCGAAAACAAACTTGCGGCGAATTCGCCACCAGCACAAACCAACAACCTTGGGTCTGCGCTATTCCCGGCTCGGCACGCGCTTCGCCGATTCGCCAAAGACCCAGCTCAGCGCCAGTCCTGCTGCGAGTGCGTCGTTACGCCGGACCAGCGGGCTGTTCTCGAACGTCGCACCGTCCAGCCGGTCGTAGCGGACGAAGGCGCCAAACCAGAGATGGCGGAAGCGCTTGGACAGCGAAGCCAGCGCCATGCTGCCCGAGTATCCGCCACGCGCCTCGTAGGCCGGGCGTGCCGCGGTCGCGAATTGCTCGTCGACGGAATAGAAGTACCGGTTGTAACGCGCCGTCGAAAAGAGCGGCCCCGCCATGAGCCCGAGATTCCAGCCGGCCAGGCCGCCCACGTTGGCGACGTCCAGGTTCAGGTTCGGCGAGAAGATCCAGCCGATCGCCTTTGGCGACGATTCCACAGTCACGGACAGCCGTACCGGCAACCGCAGATCGAGACGGGCGCGGTCGGCAGCGGAATGCCACAGCGTGATTGCCAGCGAAGGGCCGATTTCCAGCGCGGTCTTCAGGTCGGGCATGCCGCTGCGGACTTCGTCGTTCCGGCTCTTCACGGGTAGCGAGATGCCGAGGCTCACGTTGAATTCGACCCGGTCGCTATCGAACAGCTTGCCGCGCACGCCATTGCGGTCCGCGCGCAAATGTTCGCCCCGGTAGATGAAGTAGGGCACCGGGAACAGGAGGTTGGCGCGTTCATCCGATCCGCGATAGTGCGGCAGCGTGATGCCCCCGACGCCAAGGCCGGCTTCCCATAACGGCCGCTCGATGTCATCGAAATCCTGCGCCGCGCACGGCGTCCCGAACGCCGCGGCCGCGACCGCCAACGCGCCGCAGCGCTTGCGCCCCCTCATATCGCCAAGGACACGGATTGCCGAAGCCCGTGGCAGTCGCCGCGCCACTTCCTCTCGATGGGCATGCGCCTTATTCCTTCGTGAAAATCTCGAGAAGATGCTTGCTCGGATCCTCGAAATAGATCCTGCGGCCGCCATCGTCCGTGCTGACCTGGCCGGGGTGGCTGCGATACGGGTCCGCCCAATACATCAGGTTGCGAGCGCGGATCCGGGCGAAGCTTTGCTCGAATTCGGCGTCGCTGATCAGGAAGGCGTAGTGCTGCAGGGCAACATCGCCTCCCGCGTCCATGAAGTCGAGGGTGACGTCGTTGTCCATCCGTACGGCAAGAAACGGCCCGAACGGCACTGCCGCGGGACGCCCGAGGATCTCGCAGAGGAAGTCGGCGGATACCTTCTTGTCATGGGAAAAGACGATGGTGTGGTTGAGCTGGATGGCCATGTCGCAATCTCCCGGTGGATGTGTGCAAGGACCGGCGTGTGCCCCGGCCGGGAACGGCCAACCGGCCGTCACGCAGGGGCTCACGCGCCACCCTCGCAGGGTACTGGATTTCGGCGCGCCGCATTCCTTGTTGTCGCTACGCTCGCTTGGCGCTTCGCTCCGGTGGCTGCCAGTTTTCCACCAAGGCCAACAAGCCAGGGAAACGCGCTTCCAGATCCTCGCGGCGCAGCCGGCTGCGCCGTTCCAGGCCATATTGCCGCTGGCGGATCACCCCGGCTTCGCGCAAGGCTTTGAAATGGTGGGTCAGCGACGATTTTGGCCGGTCGAAACCGAACCATCCGCAGGGGTGGTCGTAGGCATCCGACTCCAGCATCAGTTTGTACACGATGGTGAGGCGCAGCGGATCGGCCAGTGCGCCCAGGATAACTTCCAGCCGCAGGTCTTCGACGGCGGGTTCCTCGAGCGGTGGTGGGAGATCGGCTGGCGTGACAGTGATGGATGTCCTCATAGTGCACTTACTATAGCATCTGTACGAGATTTCTCGAACTGCTCTATAGTTCGAGAAATCTCGTACAGGAGTGTCGTCATGTCCGTTACCTCTACTGCCCGCATCGCCAACCCATCCATCGTCTCCCCACCGGCACGCATGTGGACGGCCGCCTGGCTGGTCACTGCTGTGTTCATGCTGTCGAATTCGACCACACCGCTCTACGTGCATTGGCAGGAGCAGCTGGGCTTTTCCTCTGGCATGCTGACCGTCATCTTTGCGCTCTACATCGCCGGACTGCTGGGGACGCTGCTGGTAGCCGGGCAGTTATCAGACCATTACGGGCGCAAGCCGGTACTGATTCCCGGCCTGGTCGCCGCGCTGGTTGCCTGCGGACTGTTCGCCAGCGCCACCTCGATCGGCATGCTCGCCGTGGGCCGGCTGCTGGCAGGCGTGGCCGTGGGCGTGATCGTTTCGGCCGGCATGGCAGCGGTGGTCGATGCCGGCGGCGCCGAGCATAAACGCCGGGCGGCGCTGCTGGCCTCCATCGCGATGGTGCTCGGTGCCGGCCTGGGGCCGCTATTGGCGGGTGGATTGGCCCAGGCGCTGGCGCAACCGGTGCTGCCCATCTTTGCGGTCGAGGCGCTGGTGCTGGTCAGTGCGCTGATCGCAGCTCTGCGCCTGCCCGTACGGAGCACGCAGGCGGCTGGTCCCCTTAGCCTGCAACTCCCGCACGTGCCCGTCGCCAACCAGCGCCAGGTCTTGTACGGCATCGCCACCTTCGGCCCGGGCATCACCGCGACCTCGTTCGTGCTGGCGCTGGGGCCATCGCTGCTGGCGCGGCTGCTCGAAGTGCGCAGTCCCTTGCTGGCTGGCGGCATGGCTTGCGCGATGTTTTTCACTGCTGTCGGCGTGCAGCTTGCCGTCCGTCAATGGCCGGTGGCGCGAATCTTTGCCGGCAGCGCGTCGGCCACAGTGCTGGCGATGGCTTGCCTGGCGCTGGCCATCCATGCTTCGCTGGTGCCGGCGCTGATCGCTGCAGCGTTGCTCGCCGGGGCCGGCCAGGGGCTCGGCCAACTGGGAGGCCTGACCCTGATCGGCCTGCACGTGCCTGACAGCCATCGTGCGCAGTCCAACGCAGTACTGAACATCGGCGGCTATATCCCGGCAGGTCTGCTGCCAGTGGCGACGGGGTACCTGATCGACGCCGTGGGGCTGGCATCGGGCGCGATGCTGTTCGCACTGGTGCTGGCTGTCACCGCCCTGGTCGGAGGCGCCTGGGCCGTGCGTCGGGCCGGGCAGGGGAGTGCCTGATTCTTGGCGTGTAAGTTTGTTGTCAGTTGCGATCTATGCTGGAGTGGGAGCGCAAGCGGACCATGCACCATCCACACCTTCAGCCCGGCACGCTGTGGCCGGCCATCGTGCAACGGACGGCGCACGCCCTGCGGAGCGGGGCGTTGTGCCCGATCGAAACCGTCCAGGCGGCGATCAAGGACGGCGGCGTGCGCTTCCTGGTCCGCCAGGTGTCGAGCCTTGCTCACAAGGACAAGGCACGCAGGGCGGGCAGTGCCGGGGGCAATCCATTCCTGCCCTATGACCCCGAACTGTTTGTCGCGGATATCTCCGATACCCATGTGGCCTTGCTCAACAAGTTCAATGTCATCGAGCATCACCTGCTTATCGTCACCCGCCTCTTCGAACCGCAGGAATCATTGCTGACCGTGGCGGACTTTGCCGCGCTGCTGGCTTGCATGGCGGAGTTCGGGAGCCTGGGTTTCTATAACGGCGGGGCAGCCGCAGGAGCGAGCCAGGCCCACAAACATCTGCAGATCGTGCCGCTGCCGTTCGCCGAGGGTGGCCCGGCGCTGCCGATCGGCCCCTTGCTGGAGTCGGCGCAGATCGCCGGCGCCATCGGCACCGTTCCCGACCTGCCATTTGCGCATATGTTCGCGCCGCTGGATCTGTTTGCGGCGCCCGTGCACGAGATGGCGTGCACGGCGTGCGAGCGCTACCGCGCGCTGCTCGCTGCGGTTGGTGTGCGGGCGGTCGATGTCGATGGCGGACTGCGCCAGTCGGCGCCGTACAACTTGCTGGTCATGCCCGCAGGGCTGCTGCTGGTGCCGAGATCCAGGGAATGCGTTGAAGGCATTTCGGTCAATGCCCTGGCGTTCGCCGGCTCGCTGTTTGTCCGGGATGAGGCGCAGATGCGGGCCATTGAGGGCCTTGGCCCGATGAATCTCCTCCGGCGAGCCGCGGCAGCGCCGTAAAAGGGTCTCAGTTTGCTGAGACCAGCTTGAGTCCAATCACGCCAGCCAGAATGAAGACAATGCAGAGGATCCTCATCGGCGAGCCAGAGTCGCCCAGGAAGGCTATTCCCACAATCGCCGTACCAGCTGCCCCGATGCCGGTCCAGATGGCGTAGCCGGTCCCAACTGGCAGGGTGCGAAGCGAGATGGAAAGCAGAATGACGCTGGCCAGTCCAGTAGCGACTGTAAGCACCGTAGGTATCAGTCGTGTAAAGCCGAGCGACGACTTCATAAAGAACGCGAATGCGATTTCGAGAACGCCGGCCAGGCTGAGTAATGTCCATGCCATACGTGACAGATCCATTCAACCATGAGTTCGAGAAAGCGAGCGCTTTGAGAGGCGCCGGCTTCCTTGCGTATCAGGCCTTGGTGGCGGCGGGCGTCGAGCGGAACGCAACGCCGAAGCGATTGAATGCGTTCATCAGGCCAATGGCATAGGTCAGGTCGGCGAGTTCCTTGTCGCTGAACTCGGCCGCGGCGGCCTGGTAGTCTGCATCGGGAATGCCCGTGTCAGCCACGCGGGTCACGGTTTCCGCCCAACGCAGCGCGCCCCGTTCGCGAGCACTGAAAATTTCGCCGGCGTCGCGCCATACGGGCACAAGCACGAGCTTTTCCACCGCAAGGCCGGATTTGAGCAGGTCGCGCGAGTGCATATCGATGCAGAATGCGCAGCCGTTGATCTGCGAGACCCGCAGATACACGAGATCGACCAGCTCCTTTGGCAGGTCGTTCTTCTGAAGCGTGACATACACGCCACCGAAAGCCTTGTACCCTTCGGGAGATGCCTTGGTGTAGTCGATGCGATGGGCCATGATGGGTCCTTGAAGTGGGTGATGAAGGACTCCATCTTGGTGTACCTTGGCCTACCCGGGGAGGTCCAAGATCCATGATCCTCACTAGGCCATGATTATTCGGCGGAACGGTCATGTCAGGGCCAGGATACGCTTTGCCAGACCTTCCGCGGTCTTCCGGGAATCGATATTCGTGAAGTTGAGAAGCAATGCCGATCCTTCGTCACGACCTATCGTCCAAGCCGTCAATGCTTCCGCGTACAGTCCTGATTCCCGCATGCGCGCAACGAGCCGGCGGTCTGACAGCTTGCCTTGCAGCCGCAGGATCAGGTGCATGCCTCCGGGCTGTGAATCGATCTGCATATGTTCGCCAAGAACGCTCTCCAGGCCTGCGGCGGTGGCGTCCCGACGCTCGGCATAAAGCTTCCGCATCTTTTGGATATGGCGTGCGAAATGGCCTTCCGCGATAAAGGCTGTGACGATCGCCTGGGTAAGCGCGGGACTCCCGCCTGTAAAGGCCTGGCTGATCTGTTCGAACCGTTCGACCAGCGCCTCCGGCACGACGAGATAGGCAAGGCGGATGCCAGGAAAAAGCACTTTGCTGAAGGTGCCCGCGTAGAGCACCCGGCCCTCGCGATCCAGGCTCGTCAACGCAGGAAGCGGGCGGCTGACATAGCGGTATTCGCCATCGTAATCGTCCTCGATAATCCATGCCTTGCTTCGCACGGCCCAGTCCAGCAGTGCCCAGCGCCGGGGAAGAGACAATGACACGCACAGCGGGCTCTGGTGGGCCGGCGTGACTACCGCGGCATGTGCTCGTAGTGCCAGCTTGATTCCATCCGCAACGACCATGCCGTCCTGGTCCACTGGCACCGGGACCGCTGTGATCTGCATATGTCCCAGCAGTTCCCGCGTGGGTGGGTATCCGGGGTTCTCCAACCAGACGCGATCTCCTCCCTTCAAGAGTGCATGCGCAATCAACTCAATGGTGTGACGATACCCCGAGGTCACGAAAATCTGAGCCGGCGAACAACTGATGCCACGCGAAACCTGCAGGTATGCTGCGATCTGGGAACGCAGTTGCGGCACGCCGTACACGGGGGGATGAACCATATCCGATGGTTGCATCGCGCGCGCGCAGCGCGCGCCCAGGCGGGCCCAGACCTTGCGGGGAAATGCGTCCAGCGCAGGCAATCCCATCTGGAACGGCAAAATCGAATCCGGACGAAAACTCGTTGAACCGGCTTTGCTGTCGGACGGGCGGCGCGGGCTTGCAATCGGCACGCGCGGCTTGAGATCGGGCGCCACGATGGTGCCTGCCTGGCCGCGGGCCTGAATATATCCCTCAGCAGCCAGCAAGGAATAGGCCGAGTCGATAGTTCCCCTGGCCAATCCCAACTCCTTGGTCAGGGCTCTTGCGGAAGGTATTCGGTCGCCCGGCTTCAATACGCCGTTGGCAATGGCGTCGCGAAATCGATCGTATATCTGTCGATAGAGGGGGGTGGCCGCCGTCGGGTCCAACGGCGAGATGGGGCTGGGCGTCGCTGTGGTCATGGACTAGTCAGCTGCGAGCATCGTTATGAATTCGATATCGGTGGATACGGACGCGACTGGCCTGATCGGCAAGCTGCCTAACCAAAGTCCGCGTTTGGTCGCTCAGCTACTACTCTGTACATACAAGCGAAGCGGCAGCGGCGTTGCGCCCCTTGGCCAGCCTGGCCGCGAAAGGAACAAACCATGCGATCCCTCTTCAGGCACTTGTCAGTCGCCGCTGCCGGCGCTGCTTTCTGCGTTGCTGCCTGCGCGCAGAATGCCCCGGATACCGGCCGTCCCCCGGCGCTCCTGCCGCTCGAATCGGAACCGGCGCCGAAACTCATTGCATATCCGCCGCTGGCTGCGCCACTGGCTCGCGGCGTCATCATCATTCAGTTCCGGACCGAGAACTTCCGCGTCATGCCGGTATTCGGCAAGACCGCTGTCGAGGTGTCGCCGCGTATCGGGCACCTCCACGTGACGGTGGATGACTGGCACGGGACCTGGGCACACACCAGCGAAGATCCGATCATCCTGGTTGGATTGACGCCTGGCGCGCACAAGCTTCGGCTCGAGCTTGCCGATCCCAATCACAAGATTCTTGCCAGCGAGACAGTTTCCGTCACCGTCCCAGACCTGAAGACGTCAAAGCCCCACCAGCATTGAGAGCCTGTGCGTTCTCATGCGCGAGACGCGGCATATGCCTGCGGCGATGCCTATGGCGGGCTCGATCGAGAGACCGGCCGTCAACGGGAGAGGTTATTCCTCACCCAGGATGGCGCGATTCCGAGCGCCAACCGATTGCACCGTAGCCGCTGTCGCGCCAGGTCCAGCTTCCAGGCGAATGTCGCGGAAGGTTAGCAGCTTGCCTCGACTCCCACGAGGGCCAACGGGCTCGATGGGCTTTCCGGACTGATGCTCAACCAGGCGAATGGGCGCATCGTGCTCGCACCACTGATCGCCCCATTGCAGTAGCGCCACCAGCACGGGGTACAGCGCCTCGCCCTTTGGAGTCAGCCGGTACTCCTGGCGCCGTTCGGCGTCCTCCAGGGGCACCTTCTCCAGCACGCCGTGCTCGATCAGTGTGTTCAAGCGAGCCGTCAGCACGTTCCTGGCAATGCCCAGCCGACGCTGAAAGTCGTCAAAGCGCGTGGTGCCGAGGGTGCATTCGCGAACGATCAGCAGGCTCCACCACTCGCCCACCTGCTCGAGTGCGCGGGCGATGGAACAGTTCATTCCGTCAAAGGATTTGCGGTACATGTCCGCATTCTATTCACATAAGTTGCGTCACGCAACTTGACGTGCTATCTTGGATCGATCAGTTGCGTCACGCAACTTTCGCCCGCTCGGGCCCAGAAAGGAAATTCACCGTGGATCGACGTCTCATCGTATTGGCCGGCGGCATGTTTGCCATAGGCACGGACAGCTTCGTTGTCGCCGGCATCCTGCCGCAGGTGGCTGGTTCGCTTGGCGTTTCGGTGGCACTTGCCGGACAGATGGTGACGCTCTATGCGCTGAGTTATGCATTGCTGTCGCCAGTCCTGGCAGCGGCAGCGGCGCATTGGCCACGCAAACGACTTCTTCTTGCGGGCTTGGCCGTGTTTGTCCTTGGCAACGTCATCACGGCACTCGCGCAGAGCATTGGGTTCGTGCTCGCGAGCCGTCTGTTGGCTGGCCTGGGTGCCGCGATGTACAGTCCCACGGCGACCGCCACCGGAGCCTCGCTGGTGCCTGCCGAGCAGCGCGGTCGTGCGCTGGCCATCATCATTGCCGGCCTGTCCAGCGCTACGGCGCTGGGTGCACCCTTTGGCACCTACCTCGGCGGTTGGCTCGACTGGCGTGCCACGATGTGGTTCGTCGCTGGCGTAGGGGCGGTCGCCGGAGTCGGCGTCTGGCGGCTGCTTCCAGACATTGCTTCGCCGCCAGCCCTTAGCCTGGCGCGCCGCCTGGCGCCGCTCGCTGACGCCCGCGTTCTGTTGACACTCATGACCACCTGGCTCGCGTACTCGGGGCTTTTCGTGGTCTACACGTATGTCGGCGTGAGCTTTGAGCGCGCAACCGGGGGCGACTCGCAAGTCCTGGCCGGGATGCTGCTGCTGTGGGGTGTTGCCGCCACTGTCGGCAATCTCGCGGCGGGCCGGCTGACAGACCGATTCGGCAGCCGGCGCATCATTAATACTGCAATTGCGATCGCAGCGATCGACTTTGCACTGATGCCGTGGACGTCGGCATCGCTGACAGGCGCTATCCCGGCGATCGTCGTCTGGGGTCTATGCGGCTGGGGGCTGCTGGTACCTCAACAGCATCGGCTGATCAGCCTGTCGCCGGCTGCCTCACCTCTGTTGCTGGGGCTGAACTCTGCCGCGGTCTACATCGGCGTCTCGATGTCCGGCGTCATCGGCGCCGCAGCGCTTACCTGGCTGGACCGACATGCGCTTGGCCTGGTCGGGGCCGCACTCATCGCCGCGTCCCTGCTAGCCGCCGAACGGGCACAGCAACGCATTTCACCTCGGGGACAGGTCGCGCACGCATCGTAGCCGAGGGCTTCCGCGCTCGAAGGATCTACATGAACAAGCGCAGCTATGCGCATCTTATGGGACCCACCCTGACTCCGGGTCACCCCTGCACACTGCGCCACGTCCGGTCGAGCACCATGCGATAAGAGAAGCGGTCGGCCGGATGCACGGACAGGGCCATCTCGATCAGCCTGCCGCTCGCGTCCCGATACTGGCGATTGATCCACAGTCCCGCCGTGCCAGGCGGGACCTGGAGCAACTGCGCGATGTCTGCCGGCAGCGCGCCCGCATGAATAACCTGTTCGATGCGCGATACCGCGACATTGAACTGCTGCTCGATGAGATGGAACACCGAGGCCTCGATGTCCTGTTCCGTACCGCTGACGCCGCGGAAGTCAGGGTGTACCCAGACCTCGTTGTAGCAGATCGGTGCGTCGGCGGTGTCGCCGGTGCGCACGCCGCGGATGACCAGCCAGTGCTGGCCGAGATAGGGCTGGAGCACCGGGTCGGCCTCCTCGTCGATCTCGCGCAGCTGTCGCGAGACCACACGCATGCGGGTGCTGGAGGCGTATTGCAACAAGTCGCCGACCTGGCCGACCGCCAGCTCGTACCCACGCCTGGCGCGCGATGCGGTGACCACCGTGCCAACGCGCGGCGTGCGCGTGATCAGTTCAAGCCTGACCAGACGCTCGACGGCCGCCCGCACCGTATGACGGCTGGCGCCGAATTGCTTGCACAATTCCATCTCGGTCGGCAACTTGCTGCCGACCGGATAGGTGCCGTTCTCGATCTCCGAGCGGAGCGTTCGCGCCAGCGCGATGTAGCGCGGGCTGGCACCGCCCCGCACGTCGGCCTCCAGGCCTGCGGAGTCGTCGGGGAGATTGCCGCCTTGTTCCATAAGTTGCCGTGCATCGGTTGTTGTGACCATGACGCTCGCAGCATAGCCGCGACCCGTCACACGGGCAAGCGCACGCGCGCAGGCTGCAGCGCGGTCCCGCTCGTCCGGTATCGTGGATCAGAATTGAGAGGCGACTGCGGCGGGCTGGCTGCATAGTCTTAAAGGCTGCGCGTCGGATCGCCGGCATCCGTCTGCCCCTTTGCGCCGCCGCCCCACAGCAGCAAGGCCACGCTGAGAGCCGGTACGGCCGCCAGCGCGAGGTAGGCCAGGCCAAGGCTGTTGGTGCGTTGGGCGAGGTAGCCAAACGCCGGCGGGCCCGACACCACGCCAAAATAGGTAAAGAACAACGCGCCGCCGGTCACCGAAGCCACGCGCCCAGGCGGCGCCAGCCGCGCCACTTCGCCAAGGTAGACGCCGTTCCAGCCGATCGCCGTGGCGCCGAGGACAGTCGACACCAGGCACAGTGGCACCAGTGTCCACTGGGCCGTGAACAGGCCGGTGGCCACCGCGCTCGCGCTCATCAGCACTGCCAGCAAGATCAGCACACCACGCGGCGAGCCGGTCAGGTCGGCGAGATGGCCCCACAGGATGCGTCCTGCGATGCCGGCGCCCTGCGTGACGGCATAGATCATGCCGGCCTGCGCGAGGCCGATGCCGACCTCAGCGGTAAGAAACACCATCAAATACCCGCTGACCGACAACTGGCACGCCGAGAACAGCAGCGACACGGCCGCCATCGAGCGCAGGCGGCCATCGGCCAGTACATCGCCGAACAGCTGGCGCCAGTTGCCTGCGATGCTGACGCGGCCGGTCGCCGCCGTGTCGAACTCGCGCCGCTGTCCGTTGCTGAGCGCGGCCACGGCCAGCGCCAGCAGCGCCAGCGCGCCCAGCGCCGCCTGCCACGACCACAGCGCGGCCAGCAGCGGCAGCGCCGCGCCCGCCAGCAGGCCACCGAGCGGGACGCCGGTCTGCTTCAGCGAGAACACAAACCCCATCCGTTGCGGCGTGGTCGTACGTATCAGGATCTGCGAACTGGCCGGCGTGATCGGGCCATAGCCAAGCCCACTGACCAGTGCGGCGAGAAGCCTTACCTGAGGCTCGCCCGTGGCGAGAAGGCCCAGTGCCACGGCCTGCGCGAGCAGGCCCAACTGCGACGCACGCACGGGCCCGGTCCCGGCCACCAGACCCGCACCGACCAGGCAGCCGATCATGCCGCCGACATAGACCACGGCCAGGAAGACGCCTACGCTGGCCAACCCGACGCCGGGGATCACCGGCGACAGCACCGCGAACGCCAGCGTGCTGGCGGTCGCCACCACCTGTATCGCCAGCGTGCAGGTGAGGGTAGCGGCGGCCCGTCGCCGACCGGGAGCGTCGGCCGCGACCGTCATGACGCGTGGCGCTTGTCGAAGTCCCACACCGATTCGAAATCCATCAGCGTGTTGAAGCGCGGGAAGTCATAGAGCCGCTCGCCGATGCCGATCGAGCTGCGGTTGGCCTTGACGTGGGCGTAGACGTCTTCCAGCGCCTTGCCCGCGGCGAGGAATCCCACCGCCGGATAGATGGCGATGGCAAAGCCCATCTGCTCCAGCGTCTCGGCCGGCAGCACCGGCGTGCGCCCGGTTTCGACCACATTGACCAGCAAAGGCAGGTCGAACGTCTTGCCGATGATTTCCAGTTCCTTCTCCGACTCGGGCGACTCGACGAACAGGATGTCGGCGCCCGCGCGGGCATAGGCTTCGGCGCGGCGCAGCGCCTCATCCAGTCCGAGCGAGGTACGGGCATCGGTGCGGGCGAGGATCAGGAAGTTGGGGCTTTCGCGCGCTTCCACCGCGACCTGGATCTTCTTCACCATGTCCTCGACCGGGATGACCCGGCGGCCGGGCGTATGGCCGCATTTCTTGGGGAATTCCTGGTCCTCGAGCTGGATCACGCTGGCGCCTGCGCGCTCATAGCCGCGCACGGTATGGGCGACGTTGAGTAGGCCGCCGTAGCCGGTGTCGCCGTCGCAGATCACCGGCATGGTGGCAGCGGAGCAGAATGCGCCGACGCGGTTGACCATGTCGGTATAGGTCGCCAGACCGGCATCGGGCAGGCCGAGGTAGGAGGCCACGGTGCCATAGCCGGTCATGTAGAGGCAGTCGAAGCCCATGCGGCTGGCGATGCGCACCGAGATCATGTCGAACACGCCGGGCGCGGCGATCAGGCGCTTGCACGCCAGCAGTTCGCGCATGGTGGGGCGGGCGGTGGCTTCGACATGGGGCGCGGTCGATTGAGGCGAGGTCATCAGGCAGCTTCCTTTTCGGGGTAGATACGTAGCTTCATGCCGTGCGCGCGGGCGATGCGTGCCTCGAAGGCGCGGATCTGCGGCGTGATGCCGACGCCGCGGAAGCCACCGCGCACGCAGGCGGCGTCGACGTCCTTGTACGCGTCCAGCCAGCCGTGCGGCAGCGGCTGCGCCTGCGGCAGCGCCAGCCACAGCCGGAACAGGTGGCGCTTGCGCTCAGGCTCGGGATGGTCCTCGTACTCCGTGCGCGAGTGCAGCACGATATGGTTGTTCAGCAGCTGGATGTCGCCTGGCAGCAGGTCCATGTGGTAGCACAGGTCTTCACGCGCGAGCAATTCGTCGAACAAGTCCAGCGCTTCGATCTGCTGCGGCGACAGGCGCGGCACGTCCGGGAAGGACTGCTGTGCGCCCTTGATATGGTTGCGGATATGGCGGCAGGCGAAATGCCCATCGCGGATGCCGAACACCGGCGCCGCGTAGTACGGCGCCTCTTCCGGTGCCTGCTCGCCTTGCCGGCTGAAAATCAGCGGCGCATAGAGTTCGGCGGCGAGATCCGGCCGCAGGCGCACCATCTCGTTGTGCGCGGCGATCGAGCTGGAGACCAGGCTGGAGCCACCGCTTTTTGCGGTACGCACGCAAAACAGCCCGACCATGTCGCTGCCATCCGCATGGAAGTCCAGCCCGGAGCGCGTGTTGTAGCCGCGGCCGGTGTTGGAGCGGTAAGTGCCGCCCGCATCGCGTACATCGCTGACAAACTGGCTCATCTTGCCCTGCGGGCGCGGTACGCCCAGCACCAGGCCGATGCCCCAGAACAGCAGCCGCAGCGCATCCTCGTCCCAGCGCTGCACCGGGAATCCGCGCAGCAGCTTGAAGCCGAACCCGCCCTGCGTCTCGTCGATCAGCGCGACCAGGCGGCGTCGCACGCTCGCATCGAGCGGGAAGTCCTCCAGCGACATGTCGAACCGGTCCTTGCCGGTCTGCAGCGCGTGACGCAGCGCCTGCTCCAGTGCGTCGACCTCCTCGCCGCTCAGCGTATGGATCCAGCCGTTGTCCTGCTCCACATCGCGGCGCGTCCAGCCGCCCGCCACCGGGCCGATCGGGCGGGTGCTCGTCCTTGTCGTTTCCATGTCCACTTGTTTCACTCCGCTTGCAGGTTGACCTCTTTGGCCAGGCGCTGCCAGAGCGCAAAGTCCTTCTTCACCTCGGCATTGAACTCGTCGACCGGCTGCGCCACTGGCGTGGCGGCCTGCTCGGCCAGGATCTCCTTCATGTCGGGCGCCATCACCACGGCATGGATCTCGCGCTGCATGCGCTCGAGCGCCGCCTTGGGCGTCTTGGCCGGCGCGTACAGGCTGTAGGAGGTGTAGACCTCGAAGTCCTTCATGCCGGACTCGATCATGGTGGGCACATTGGGCAGCGCCGGCGTGCGCTGCGCGCCGGTGACCGCGAGCGGGCGCAGCTTGCCCGCGGTGATGAACGGCTTGGCGGTCAGCACGCTGGTGACGCCCACCGTGGTGACACCGCCGATCACGTCTGTCATCAGCGGCGAGCCGCCTTTGTAAGAGACGTTGACCATGTCCAGGTTCTGGTATTTGTTGTACATCGCCCCGACCAGGCGGGTCATGTTCTCCGAGCTGCCATAGGAGTACTTGTCCGGCTTGGCCTTGACGTAGCGCGCGAAATCGATCGCGTTGGTGGCCGGGAACTCGGTCTGCGTGACGAACACCAGCGGGGACTTGGCCACCATCGTCACCCCGATCAGGTCGTTGAAGGTGTCGTAGGGCATCTTCTTGTAGAGGATCGGATTCAGCAGGTGCGTGTTGACCACCAGCACATAGGTATGGCCGTCCGGCGCCGACTTGGCGACAAAGTCAGTGCCGATGATGCCGTTGGCGCCGGGCTTGTTCTCCACCACCACGGTCTGCTTGAGCCGCGGCGTCAGCCGCTCGGCCAGCCGGCGCGCCACGATGTCGGTGCCGCCGCCGGGCGAGTAGGGCACCACGATGCGGATGGTCTTGTCCGGGAATTCTGCGTGCGCCGTTGTTGGCAGGGCCAGTATGGCGAACGCCAGCGATAGGCTGAGCGCCGCAAGTTGTTGGGGGGCGGGCATGCTTGTCTCCTCTTTCCAGTAGAGGTGTGGGAAGTCCGGTGAGCCGGATCGAACCATATTGTCCTAATTATTTTTTTGTCCGGACAATTAGATGGGTTCAGGATAGGCAGGTGGGCGCCAACTTGCAAGGCTCGGCACTTCGGGGCTTACCCTAGGGCTAGAGGGGGAGGGAAAGTGACTTGCGGTGAATTTCCTGACGGCTGTTCAGCAGGCTGTCCCAGCCCATGATGGCGCCGCCCATGAAGCACCGCAGGCATTGCGCAAAGGAAATCCCGGGACCTTCGAGGCGGCCGGCGCTCATGCGCAGCAGCAGGAAGGTGAGGCCGATCACCGTAGTGGCGTGGTGCGGGCGACCAGATCCGCGCGCCAACGCGTTCATGCCATCTTTGCTCCCGGGTTTTAGGAGCGCTTCGCCCGGAGCCACGGACGGAGCAGCCGCCACCCGACGAAGAGAAGGAAAAGCACTGTCAGGAGCGGCGCAGCCCGCCATACCGGCGAGGTGGCTGCGAGCACCGGCGCTCCGCTTGCGGCCACAGCGCAAGCAGGCCCACGCAGCCCACGTAATATCCGAGGGGGTGGCGGCGTACGCCCATTGCCCGCTGCCCAGCCGGGCGACGGCGCCGAATACGCAAGCATGAGTTTCATGGGCGCTTCCTACTCGCGCATGTGCAGAATGACGTCCCCGGACCAGGATCAAAAAAACTCCTGCTGCAGGTCGACGGTGCACCGTTCACCGATTGCACTGTAGTTCTGCTGCAACCAGCGCCCGGCCTCGTCCCGGCCCTGATCTCGCAGGTAGCAAAGGAAGTCCCAGTCGGCATTGAGCTTGCTGGACACGCCGAGCGCCATCATGGTCTGGTCCGAGCGGATCGAGTGGATCAGCATTTCCTTCATCTCTCCGCCGCTGATCTTGCCATCCTGGATGAGCCTGGTGACGAAGCTGATCGCGCGCAGTTCGCGGATCAACGAGGAGTTGAAGCTGACCTCGTTGATGCGATTGAGGATCTCCGCGGCGGTCTTCGGCACACCCCTGCGCACGATGGGATTGATATGGACGATCACCACATCCCGTGCGCCACAGTTGTAGATCAGCGGGAAGATGGCGGGGTTGCCGACATAGCCGCCGTCCCAGTAGTGTTCGCCGTCGATTTCCACCGCCTGGAACAGGACCGGCAGGCAGGCAGAAGCCAGCACCGCCTTCAGCGAAATGTCGTCGCGCGAGAACACGCGTATCTTGCCGGTCTCGACATTGGTCGCGCACAGGTAAAGATGGATCGGGCAGTGCTGGTTAAGCGCATCAAAGTCCACATGGCGGGCCAGAACGTCGCGCAGCGGGTTGAAGTTGAGCGGGTTGAACTGGTAGGGCGACAGCACGCGCAGCATCATGTCCGTCAACAGGTACATCGGCGAGTAGTCGAGCCCGTAGCCGTTGTGCAGCAAGTTCTCCCATGGCAGCTTGCGGAACGGGCTGCTGGCGCGCGCGGCGCTGGCAACGTCGCGCCAGAAGTCGTGCAGGGCGGTGCGGGCGCACGGCGGCCCGCCCTGGAGCAGGCCGTACGCGAGCACCGTGGCATTCATCGCGCCGGCGCTGGTGGCGCTGACGCCCTCGATCGCAAGCCTGCCGTCTTCGAGCAGGCGGTCCAGCACACCCCAGGCAAAGGCACCATGGGCACCCCCGCCTTGCAGCGCCAGCGTGACCGGCTTCACGGCCTGGCCGGTTTTGCCGGCATCTCGCATTCCAGGATCGGTCGACATGGCTCGTTCCTCAGTGCTGGGTCCAGCCACCGATCATTGCGAGCGCGGTGGCGGTCATCGAGGATAAATTGTCCGAGGCCAGGAACACCGTCAGGGCAGCAAGTTCGTCGATCCGCACGAACTGCACGAACTTCTTGCGCGCCTGGTGCACCAGCATGACATCGCGCACGACATCGGCAGGCGAGATCTGGTGCGCGCGCGCCTGCTCGGCAATCTGCTGTTCCACCAGCGGCGTCTTGACGTAGCCGGGGCAGGTCATCGGGCACATGGCCTTCCTCAACATTCGAAAGATGAAGGAGGAAGAAGTCCTGATGGACTACGTCTACCGCATCTTTACCGCGCGTGCCGCCGCCGAGGTAGAGCGCAAAGCCGTCCTTGAACACCTGACGCGCGCGGCAGGCAGTGCCTGATGAAACGCCCGGCTAGGGAGCGGACGCTGGCCGGGCGCGAGTATCGCGCACGGAAGTCGGGGCAGGGTACACGTCGTCACCGGGCACGATGGGCACGCGGGGTGGCGGAGGCGTTGCCGAGGTATCCCGCGGGGGCGCCTCGCATCCCGCCATGGCCGCGGCCAGCAGGGCGATGACGGTGCACTCGGCCAACACGCAGCGCAAGGCGTGGCCAGGGCGAGGAAGGAGGGTGCAGTGCATGGGGCCGCTTTGAGAGTCCTGCCTCAAAGCTTAGGTGATTCAGGGCGCCACACCGTACAACGCCCTGTATCTGCCATGGATACCTGCTACTTGCCCTTCACGCCACCTTCGCCGCGGCCGCATCCCCCTGGCCGTCCGCCGCTTCGCGCTGGAGCGCTGACGCGCGCTGCGCCAGCTTGCTGAGGCTTGGGTTCATCGGCTTGAGCTCCATGCGCTCGGCTGCCAGCGCGCAGGCCAGGTTGGCGCGTTGGCCTCGCAACGCCGCTTCGATCAGTGTCAGGTTGATGAGATCGCGCTGGGCGTGGCTGCCGCCGAAGCGATGCGCGATCTGGCGCACCGGAAGCAGCAACTCGATGGCGTGGTCGTTGTCTTGCCGCGAGAAGGAGACCAGGGCCTCGGTCACCGGCAGGCCGACCTCGCGGGTCATCACGGCGTTCGTATCGCTGCCTCCTGCCGCTGCGCGCATGCTGGCAAGCAGGCCTTCCAGCGTGCTGTCGCGCCCGGCGCAGAGATAGGCTATGGCAGCATGGGTGTCGTTAAAAGCATAGTAGCCTTCGGCGCCGCGCCCCTGCCAGGTGTCGGCCAGTTCATTCCAGCGCTCGCCCACATCGATGCCGCGCAAATGCAGGCGCCACAGCATGGCGCAGGCATCGATCAGCTCCAGCGCCACCGACGAGTGGTTCTCGCGGATGTGCGCGTCGTAGATGTCCAGCACCTGCGTGGCATGGCCGAGTTCGAGATGGAACAGCGCCAGGTGCCACCAGTTGTGCACGGCCATCATATTGTCCTGCGACCAGTCGGCAGCGCGCCCGCTCAGCCAGTCGATGCCTTCGTCCTGGCGGCCCTGCATTTCCATCACGTGGGCGACCGCATGGATGGCCCAGGGATCGCGCGGGTTCAGTTCCAGTGCGAAGCGGCCGCGTTCCTCGGCTTGCTCGTACAAGTGCGTTTCCTCCAGGCCGAACGCATGCATGCCGAGGACGTAGCCGAAGCCGGGGACGCGCGTATTCCAGTGGGGCAGCACCTGCGCGATGCGATCACGCAGCAGGGTGGACTGCCCGAGCAGGAAGTCCCCGATATGGGCGATCTGCAGCGCCAGGCTGTCGCGCGGATAGTCGACCACGATGTCGCCGTAAAGCTGGATCGAGCGCGCGAACTGGCCATCCAGCCAGGCGCGTGCCGCCGCGATATGCCGGCGCTCGCGCTCGTTGGCGCTGGCGGACAGCGCTTCGCCGGCCTCGACGCTTTGCCTGAGCATCGGCTCCACGGTGCCGTCACCGGCCGTGATCATCATCCCCGCGCGCATGACATGGCCCATCACGAAGGCCGGATCTTCGTCCAGGGCATGGTCGATCACCGTAAGCGGGTCGCCATAGTAGCCATGCAGCAGTTCCAGGGCGGCTTCAAAGCGCTCCAGCGAGTTGGTGTTGGTGCTCGAGACCGAAACACCCCGCGAGTCAGTATGTGTCATGACGCAATCCTTCCAGTGTGACCGAGGCAGCCCTAGCCTCGATGGCAGCCCCCGGTTCGCCCGCTTCGGCGGATGCCACGCGGGCCGGGGTTGTCGTCATACTAGGTAGCCGGCGTGAACGGGCCCGGCAGTCCAGCGTGAAAGAAGCGTCAAAATTGCGGCAGGCCGGGAAGTACCGGCTTCATCTCTTTGCGCCGGCGAGCCGCGCGCGGCCTCGTGCCGTCGCCTATAAATGATGGGCTTTCAGGTTTCCAAATCATGGCCCGCGCCCGTCTTGACCTGTTCGGCGGCTTCCAGCTGAGTTCTGCAGACGGAACGCCGATTTCGCTGACTGCCCGCAAAGCGCGCGCAGTGCTGGCCTATCTCGCGCTGGCGCAAGGACGTGCCCAGCCGCGCGACAAGCTGGCCGCACTGTGCTGGGCCGAAAGCAATGCCGAGCAGGCGCGCAGCAGCCTGCGCCAGGCGCTCAGCGCCGCGCGGCGCGCACTGGAAGAGGCTGGCCAGCACGTGGTGCTGGCGGAAGCCGACTGCGTGACGCTCGGCGAGATCGAGGTTGACGTGTGCGAGTTCGAGCAGTGTGCCCGTGACGCCACGCCCGCATCGCTGACACGCGCCGTGGCGCTGTACCGGGGCGACTTGCTGGAGGGCTTTCATGCCGCCGCGCCGGCGTTCGACCACTGGCTGGCGATCGAACGCGAACGTCTGCGCGGCGTGGCATTGACGGTCATGGCCAGGTTGCTGGCGCACCACGAACAGGCCGGCGAGACGGAGCAGGCCATCGCCACTGCCACCCGGCTGCTTGCGCTCGATCCGCTGCAGGAAAGCGTGCACCGGGCGCTGATCCGGCTGTATGAACGCCAGGGCCGGCAGGCGCTGGCGCTCAAGCAGTACCGCTTGTGCCGGGCGGCGCTGCAACGCGAACTCGGGGTATCGCCGGAGCCCGAGACCGAGGCGCTGTACCAGGCGATGCTGCGAGCCCGCCGCGAGCCGGTGGCTGGCATGCCGGCCGGTGACGACGGTCCCGCGATGCCACCTGCCTCCGCCGTGATGCCTCCCGAGCCGCAGCTGCGCCATGCAGTGGTCCTGGTAGCCAGCCTGGACGATGGCAGCGCTTGTCTGGAACCCGAGCCATTGCACGATGCCCTTGCGCGCTGGCGCCAGCAGGCCAGGGCATTGGCCAGCGCCTGCGGCGGCCATATCACCGATGAAATCGGCACCCGGCTGACCATCGTGTTTGGCGTTCCGGTGGCGCATGGGAACGACGCAGAGCGCGCCCTGCACACCGCCGGGGCGCTGCATGCCGGCCTGGCGCGGCTGGCGGAATCCGCCAACGCCAGGCTGCTGGCGCGCGTAGGCCTGGCCAGCGGCCAGGTGCTGGCGGCCTGCGGCGAAAGCGGCATGACGCTGACCGGCGGGCCCGTTGGCGTGGCCTTGCAGGCAATGGAGGCCGTCGAGCCTGGCGCGACCATGGTATCGAATCGGGTCTACCAGGCGCTGCCCGGACGCCTGGAAGCCGATTGCGTGGCACGGGCCGTGCTCCCAGGCGTGGCCGAACCGATTCCGCTCTGGCGCGTGCGGCGCTTCCTCGGGGTGGAACAGGCGCCGGCGCAGCACGCCTTCGTAGGGCGGCAAGCGGAACTGGCCCAGCTCGCCGGCGTTGCCGACAGCTGCCTGCGGTCCGGCCATGGCCGGGTCGTGCTGATCCGCGGCGAGGCCGGCATCGGCAAGAGCCGGCTTGCCGACCGCTTCGTCGCGCTGGCACGCGAGCATGGCCTGGAGGCACACCGGGCGCTGGTGCTCGACTTCGGCGCCGGCAGCGGCGGCGATCCCTTGCGCATGCTTGCGCGCAGCCTGCTGGGCGCTGCGCCTCGTACGGCGGGCACTGATGGCGGCGCCACGGAAGAAGCGACAGGCGCGGCCATCGAGCAAGCGCTCGCCGCCTGCCAACTCGCAGAGGACGAGCTTGTGTTCGCCTGCGACATGTTCGAGCTGCCCCAGTCCGCCGAGCAGGCCGCCGCACTGGCCGCGATGGATGCCGCCAGCCGCCAACGCGGCGCGCAGCGATTGATGGTGACCCTGGCCACCCGCCGCAGTGCGGCGCGCGCGCAGTTGATCGTGGTCGAAGACGTCCACTGGGCCGAGCGCACGGTACTCGATTGCCTGGCGCAGTTGGCGGCGGCAACGCGCAGCCATGCACTGATCCTGGTGCTGACCGTGCGCCCCGAGCACGACCCGCTCGATGCGGCCTGGCGGGCGACCAGCCAGGGCGCGTCGCTGACCACCATCGACCTCGGGCCGCTCGACGATGCCGAGGCGCACGAACTGGCGGCATGCCATCGGCAGGTCGATCCTGGCGTGGCCGCTTCCTGCATTCGCCGGGCCGAGGGGAATCCACTGTTTCTCGACCAATTGCTGCGCGGCGCGGAGGCAGGCGCGGACGAGTTGCCCGGGACGCTGCAGAGCATCGTGCTGGCGCGGCTGGACCGGTTCGGCGCCGCCGACCGCCAGGCGCTGCAGGCCGCTGCCGTACTGGGCCAGCGCTTTAGCCCGGCCGCGCTGCGGCATCTGATCGAGGATCCCGGGTACGTCTGCGAGCGCCTGGTGCAGGAGGCCATGGCCCGGCCGGAAGGCGAAGACTTCCTGTTCATGCACGCGCTGATCCATGAGGCGGTGTACGCGTCGCTGCTCAAGTCGCGGCGACAGAATCTGCACCGGCGCGCGGCCGGCTGGTACGAAGGCCGGGAACCGGCGCTGATGGCCGAACACCTGGATGCCGCAGGCGATCCCGGTGCGCCTGAGGCCTATGCCGCCGCGGCGCGCCATGAGGCGGCACACTTCCGCGGCGAGCGCGCGCTGCGCCTGGTCGAGCGTGCGCAGCGCCTGGATAGCGACGACGCCTGCAGGCACACGCTTGCCTGCCTGCATGGCGAGCTGGCACTTGACCTGGGCCTGCCGACGCAATCGCTGCAGGCTTTCCGGCAAGCGCAAGCGTTGGCGACCGATGCGGCACAGCAGGCACGCGTGTGTCTCGGCACGGCGGCCGCCTTGCGCCTGCTCGACCGCTATGACGAAGCCCTGGCGGCGCTGCGGGAGGCGGAGCAGGCCGCCGCTGCGCTTGGCGAGCCTGAGCGGCTGGCCGAGATCGAATCGCTGCGCGGCAATCTCTATTTCCCGAAGGGCGACATGGACGAGTGCCTCGTCGCCCACCAGCGCGCCCTCAGCCATGCAAGCGCGGCCGGATCGGTGCTGGGCGAGGCGCGTGCCCTCGGCGGGCTCGGCGATGCGTACTACCAGCAGGGCCGCATGCTGACCGCGCATGCGCATTTTGTTCGCTGTGTCGAGCTGGCGCGGGCGCACGGCTTCATCCGCATTGAATGTGCCAACCTGCCGATGGTGGGCGCGGTGGAACTGTTCCGCAACCAGCTTGCGGCCGCGCAGGCCAGCTGCGAGGAAGGGCTGCGCCTGGCGCGGCGCATCGGCGATGCGCGCAGCGAAATGCTGGCCTACGACGTGATGACATCGACCGCGCAACTCGCCGGCGACTGGCCCCGTGCTGAAGCGAACGCGCGGCTGGCCCTGGCGCTGACGCGCCGGTTGGGGGCCCGGCGCTTCGAGGCGGAAGTGCTGGCGCGGCTTGGCCTGGCCATCGGCGCGCTCGGCCAGGTGGAGGAGGCGGAGTCCCTGCTCGACGAGGCGCTGCAGCTGAGCCACGCCAGCGGCGTGCGGTATTCAGGGCCAACCGTGCTGGCATTCCTTGCGCGCAGCACGCGCGATCCGGACAAGCAGCTCGACGCGCTGCGCCAGGGCGAGGCCATTCTGGCCCAGGGCTGCGTGAGCCATTGCCACGTCGACCTGCTTGAAGCGGCGATCGACGTTTCACTGGCGGCGCGCCGGTGGCAGGAAGCCGAACGCTACCTGGCTGCGCTGCAGGATTACATGCAGCATGAGCCGTTTCCGTGGGGAGACTTCCTGATCCGCAGGGGCCGTGCCTTGATATGCGCCGCACGGGAGGAGGGGGCCGGGAGCATGCCGCCCCTTTTTGCCCGGTTACGGCTGCTCAGGGACGAGGCGCATGCGGCCGGTCTGAATGAGTCCCTGGGTGCCATCGATGCGGCACTGGAGCGGCTGGCAGTGACGTCGCGCATCGAATAGGACGCATCTGGCCCGTCCTGATTGAACTTCCTGCTCTCGCAAATCACGCCAGTAGCGAGCCAGACGCCTCCCCGCCAGTGTTCGGCCATCTCCTATCATGGAGTCACGCCTTGCCTGTGAACGAGCAGGCAGATGGGGCCCGGTGCGAACCGGCCGATTCATGTGGATGGCGTCTCGGACGCCTGTACATGTTGGGAGAATTCCATGGGCGACAACCAGCAACAAGCTGTCGTGGCACTGAACCAGCTGATCGAGGCTGGCAAGGACAGCGAACTGGCCTGCATGAGCGGCGCCAGTGAAGTGCGCGATGCGCAGCTGCGCGACATTCTGATGAGCACCGCGGAATCCTACCGGGCGTCGGTGAAGGAATTGCAGTCGCTCATCAGTGCCATGGGCGGCCAGCCGATTGACCGGGGCAGCATGAACGGCACGCTGTTCCGCGGTTGGATGGCGTTCCGCCACATGCTGCAGCCAAAGAATGACGACGCAGTACTGGGGATGTGCGAGCACGAAGAAGATGCTGCCAGGCGTGAGTATCAGTCCGTCATGATGAAGCCGCTGCCACCAGAGGCCAGCGCAGCGCTTCAGCGCCAGTATGATGCGTTGAAGCAGCATCATGAGCGGATTCATGCCATGCGCGGTATGCAGATTCACTAAGGGCGCACATTCACGCCACGCAGCGTTCAAGGAGCGCCTGGCCGCTGGTTACGGGTGCGGAACAGGTGCGATGTCGGCACACGTAGGCTGCCGGCCGGCCGTCGACCGGCAGCCGCCCCCGGCCGACGGGAACGTCATCGGCGAATGCCAGGACTCGTGCCGGAAGGTAGGTGCGGTGAACGCTTTCCACCAGTGGGGCGGCGGCCGCCTTATCGCCGGCAAGAATGATCCCGAACGCGCCGCGCTGCGCGAAGTCCCAGGCGGCCAGGAGGTGTACGAAGCCGGCCGGGGCCGCGGTGGCGGCAGCCCGGTAGCGCTGGAATTCGTGCTCGGCAAGGTCACGATAGCGGTCCTCGCCGGTGAGTTCGTGCAGGCGCAAGAAGGCGAGCACGCTGGCTGAAATGCCCGACGGCGATGCGCCGTCGTACGGCGCGCGGGGCCTGTGCACCAATTGCTCGCCATCGTGGGGCGTGAAATACAGCCCGTCGTCCCAGAACCTGTCGATGATGAGCGCCACGAGTTCGGCTGCGCGATCCAGGTATCGCTTGTCGAAGGAGGATTCGTAGAGGTCGATCAGCGCGTTGGCCAGGAAGGCATAGTCCTCCAGGAACCCTGGCACCTTGGCTGTGCCGTCCTTCCAGCACCGGTACACGCCGCCGTCCGGCATGGTGAGCTTGTCCTGGATAAAGCTGGCGGCCTGCCTTGCGGCGGCGAGGTGCGCGGGGTGGCCCGTCGCCTGGTAAGCCGCGCAGAGCCCCTGGATCATGAGACCGTTCCAGCCGGTGAGAATGTTGTCGTCACGATTGGGGCGCACGCGCCGGGCGCGTGCTGCCAGCAGCCGCTCGCGCCAGCTTTCGAGCCGCGCCTCCTCCAACGGGGTCAGCATGACCGCACGGTGGAGGACCGATCTGCCGGATTCAAAGGTCCCGCCCTCGGTCACGCCGTAGGCGCGACACGCCAGTGCCCCGTCGGATTCGCCCAGGACTGCCTTCACCTCGGCCGCTGTCCAGACATAAAAGCGGCCTTCCTCGCCTTCGCTGTCGGCATCTTCGCCAGCATAGAAGCTGCCTTCGGGGTGCGTCATGTCCCGCAGGATGTACGCAATCGTTTCCTCGAAGACGCGGCGCCAGGCTTGCTTTCCTGTCAGGCGATAGGCGTTGGCGTAGAGCGTGACGAGCTGGCCGTTGTCGTAAAGCATCTTTTCGAAGTGGGGCACGGCCCAGCGTTCGTCGACACTGTAGCGGGCGAACCCACCGCCGAGCTGATCATGGATGCCGCCGGCCGCCATGCCGTCGAGCGTGCGCTCCAGTGCTTCAAGCAGTGCGGGTGCACCAGTCCGCTGATAGATGCGCAGCACGAGGTCGTAGGCGCTTGCGTTGGGAAACTTGGGCGCTCCGCCCAACCCGCCATGGGTCGGATCCGTATTGCGCGCGAGGGCGAGGGCGGTCTGCGCGGGCAGGTCCTCGACATCCGCGGCCTCACGGCCCAGGGCCGCGTCTTCCAGCTGCCGGAACCCCTGACAAAACTGCTCGATGGTGTCGCGCAGTTCCTGGCGGCGATGCGTCCAGGCTTCGCTCAGGCTCAGCAGCACACGCTCGAACCCAGGGCGGCCGTAGCGGTCATCCGGCGGAAAGTAAGTGCCGCCGTAGAACGGCTCTCCTTGCGGCGTCAGGAACACCGTGAGCGGCCAGCCGCCGCCCTGTCCCATCATCTGGGGGACCTTCTGGTAAATGTCGTCGAGGTCGGGACGTTCCTGCCGGTCAACCTTGATGCTGATAAAGCGCTCGTTCATCAGGCCGGCAATCCGGGGATTCTCGAACGATTCGTGCGCCATGACATGGCACCAATGGCATGTGGCGTAGCCGACGGAAAGCAGGACCGGCTTGTCGTCGTCGCGGGCGCGGTGAAACGCCTCGTCGCACCAGGGATACCAGTCGACCGGATTCTCCGCGTGTTGCCGGAGGTATGGCGAGGTTTCTGTGGCGAGCCGGTTTGTCATCGTGATCTCCAGCCTGGGCCGGTGGGCGATCAGGCCACCCCGGTCCCGTTCGCCCAATACTGGTACCGCCAGGAAAAGCCATCGCGCGGTGGCATGGTGCCGGCGGGCGCCCCACCGCCACGATAGGCAAAGGTGTACAGCACCAGCGCCGTGCGCCGCGACGAGTACCGGTCCCGCAGGGGCATGGCGTCCCTTGCAGGCCACCAGCGCGGTGCAAGCAGTGTGCCGCTGACATAGGCCAGGCCGCAGTGCCCCCAACCGGAGGCCGACAGCTGCCACAGCCAGCGGTAGCCGGCGTCGGAGGGGCGTGAGCGAGCGCGCATGCAACTCCTTGTTTCCATTCGGATCCGCTACGGCGCTGATCCGATCTGTCCACTTTTGCAATCCCGGACGGTTTGCCAACCAGAGACAACGATCGCTTAAGGTGACTGTGGCAAAAAAAGCCGCCCGGGACAATTCAAGTTACAGTCCTGTCGGCAGGTCGCCAGCGGGACGCCCAATCTCTGAGCCCCCTTCATCAACGCTGCGCGCCGTACCGCTCACGATCTGGTGGACGCTCCACTATTGCTCCAGGCGAGTACCGCCTGCACTACCATTGGAATGAGCAGATGCGGCGGCTGCCCGCAATAATGACTTTTACGCCACGATCTTCCGCGCGAATGGGAGAAAGAAATGGCAACCTACGAGTTCAAGGACAAGGATCTCCAGTTCCTTGCCCAGGGCGCTGATTCCTGTTTTCCGTCCCCTGACACGGCTTTCGTTGAGTGCGCAGACAGCCATCCGGCGTTCCTGGTGACGTGGCCGGAGAGCGGGTCGACGACGATGAGTCTGAAGGTGCAGATTCGGGCCAGCCAGTACGCCGGTTTCCTGACGGATCCGTTCAGGGGACGCGAAGTCCTGCGCAAGGCAGTCGAAGATCGCCTTGCGATGATCCACACCGTGAAAAGTGGGCTCCTCGTCGCCCCCGACATCTAGGGTTTTTTCGTCCGCTTGCGCACCCGATGGGTGCAGTCTTGAATACTCCTGGCTGCACCCGCTATCCGAACAGTCAAGCATGCGTCAGCGGCTTGCCGGCTATCGCGCGGGGGACGCACGCCATTCCCCGACGCATTGCGACCATGCTCGATATCCTGCGCAAGACCACCGACGTGCTGTTCGACTCGAACCGGCGTTTCCGGCAGGCCAGGCTGTTCCACGCCACGCGCGTCGCGCTCGCGTTGCTGGTGTCGATTGCCTTGACCACCGGCATCGAAATCCCGCATGGGGAGTGGGCCACCATCACCGTGCTGGTAGTCATCGGTGGGCTCCAGCACCACGGCAACATCCGGCGCCGCGCAGCCGAACGAGGGCTCGGCACGTTGATCGGGGCACTTGTCGGTTTCGCGCTGATCGTGCAGCAGTCATACTTTGGCGCGCCGTTGCTGACGTATGCGCTGTTGGCCTTGGTCTGCGGCTATTGCGCCTACCACGCCATCGGCAAGGGTGGCTATATCGCGCTGCTTGCAGCGATCACGGCGGTGATCACCGCGGGCCATGGCGAACAGAACATCCATGATGCGTTCTGGCGGACCGTCGACGTGTTCATCGGTACCGCGATTGCGCTGGTGTTTTCGTTTGCGTTGCCGGCCTATGCCTCGTATTCATGGCGCATCCGGCTTGCCGGGCTGTTGCGGGCCAGTATGGCGGCCCACACAAAGATGCAGTACGGCTTCTCCGACGCCTCGGAACTGCGGACGACAATGCTGGACCTGGGCGCAAAGCTGATCCCGCTGCGCGGGCTGATCCCCTCAGTGGCCAAGGAGACCGGTGTGCCGACCGCCGACCTGGAAGAAATCCAGCATGGCGCTCGCGTGTGTATCAGCGCGCTGGAACTCATGGCCACGATCGAACAGGAGGCTGGCCTTCGTGAGGGCGACGACCCGGGCATCGATGACGCATTGCTGGCAATGGCCGACGCGCTCGAAGCCGGCCAGGCGCCATTGCCAACGCCGGCCGTGTCTCTGGCTCCGCCAGCGGGTGCGGGGAACCCGGAGCCGGGGCCGCTTCCGATCATGGCACGCCAGCTGGCCGGCGAGCTGGCCCGCATACGCTCACGGCTAGACCGGCTGAGCGAACAGTATGGATTTCCGTACGTCGTACGATAGGGCGGACTGAAGGCCCTAAGCTGCTGGCGTTGGCTTCTTCCGCCTGCGCCGCTGGATTATCAACTGTTAGTTTCGAGTCAATCCCCATTCCTAGCGCTCGCGCAGCTTCTCGGCGGCCAGGGTCGGGCCGAAGTCGGCATAGCTGTCGCGGATCAGCCCGAGCGCCCGCGCCGCAAGGCCCGGTGGGGTCCGGTTGTTGGCCGGCTGACCCTGGTGGCGATTCAGCACGCCGGCAGCGCCGTGCTGCTGGTAGCGCCGCAGCAGGCGCAGGGTCTGGCGGGAGCTCAGTCCCAGCCTGGCGGCCGCAATCCCTGTCTTCAGATAGCCGTCTGCCAGCGCTTGAACGACCTTGAGCCGGTCGATCTGCCGTATCGTCATGGTAATGGCTCCTGCTGGCAGGACGCGCTCCCGTGCGCTGGAAGCCGTCAAGCTTACGCCTGCCAAACTCGGACATTTGAACTTAGCCAGAACCGGACATTACCGCTTAGCCGCTACAACAACAAATGTTCGCATAATGTATGTTATGTTAAATCACAGAAACGAGTCTGCCACAAGCGATTGAAAGCCATCATGCGCGCCTGCCGACAAGCCAGCCCTGCCGCCAGGGCTGCCACAGTCTGGCTGCTGGTGGCGGCCATGGCCACCGCGACCTGGCTGCTGCCGCGCATCGCGCAGCCGCCGCAATACCATCGTTATGCCGACCCTTACGTCTGCTTCGGCACGCCTCACTGCCTCGACATCGGCTCCAATCTGCTGTTCCTGCTCGCGGGCGCGGCCGGCCTGCGCTATCTGGGCACCACCGCTGCCCGCCGCGCCTTCATTGCGCCAGCCGAGGCCTGGCCTTACCGGCTGCTTTTCTTCTCCGTCTTCCTCGTTGGCCTGGGCTCCGGCTATTACCACCTCGCACCGGACAACCAGCGGCTGGTGTGCGACAGGGCCCCGCTGGCGCTTGCGCTAATGTCCTGGCTGGGCGCCAACCTGTGCGAGCGTGTCAGCCTGAAGGCCGGCTTGCGTCTGCTGCCGCTACTGCTAATCTTGGGGCCGGCCAGCGTCGGCTACTGGGCATGGAGCGAAGCCCGCGGCATCGGAGACCTGCGCCCTTATCTCCTGGTTCAGGCATGGGCCATGCTGGTGGTGCCGCTGCTGCTTTGCCTCTATGCGCCGCGATACACTGGCGACCGGGATGTGCTGGTTATCACCGGCTGCTATGTGCTGGCCCTGGTTTGCGATGTGCTGGACCACCAGATCGCGGCGCTGACGGGGCTGGTCAGCGGGCACACGCTCAAGCACGTGTTCGCGGCGCTGGCCGTCTATGGCGTCCTGCTTCGGCTGAAGCGGCGCCGCATCGTGGAGGAGGAATGATCGTGCCCCAACCGCGTGGTCATGCTCGCGAGCCCCGCGTGCCCTCTTCCCTGGGCGCCGACGTACGCCCGCGCGAAGTGTGGGCGTGGGCCATGTATGACTTTGCCAATTCGGGCTACACCACGGTGGTCATCACCGCGCTGTTCAATGCCTACTTCGTCGCCGTGGTGGCCGGCAATGCTCCCTGGGCCACGCTGGCCTGGACCGCGGCACTTTCGCTCTCCTATGCGCTGGTGGTGCTCAGCGCGCCGTTCGTCGGCGCCTACGCCGACCTGCGCGCAGCCAAGAAGACACTGCTTGCCGTGACGACGGCGGGTTGCGTGGTGTTCACCGCCCTGCTCTATTTTGCGCAGCCCGGCACCCTTGGCCTGGCCATCCTGTGTGTGGTCCTGTCCAACTTCTTCTTTGGCAGCGGCGAAAACCTGATCGCCGCCTTCCTGCCGTCGCTCTCCACCACCCGCGCGCTGGGCAGGGTATCGGGCTGGGGCTGGAGCCTTGGCTATATCGGTGGCCTGGCCACGCTGGGTGCATGCCTGCTCTATGTCAACTGGGCCACCGCACGCGGCCACGTCGCCAGCCAGTTCGTGCCCGTCACCATGCTGATCACGGCGGCCATCTTTGCCGTGGCGAGCCTGCCTACCTTCCTGCTGCTGCGCGACCGCGGCGCGCCGCAGATCGCTGCGGCCTCGTCGGCCGGCGAACAGGCCATCGGCATGGCCTGGGCCAGGGTATGGGAACGCCTGGGCCACCTGCGCCAGTTCCGGGACCTGCGCCGCTTCCTGCTGTGCACCCTCTTCTACCAGGCCGGAATCCAGGCGGTGATCACGCTGACCGCCATCTACGCCAACCAGGCCATGGGCTTCACCATGCAGCAGACGCTGACCCTGGTGCTGGTGGTCAACCTGACGGCGGCGGCCGGCGCCTTCCTGTTCGGCCCTGTGCAGGACCGCATCGGCCACGTGCGCGCCATTGCCCTGACGCTGCTGGGCTGGATCCTGACCATCCTGCTGGCGCGCGCCGCGCGCGAAGCGCCGCTGTTCTGGCTTGCCGCCAATGTGGCCGGCCTGTGCCTGGGCGCCGCCCAGTCCGCCGGACGGGCCATGGTGGGCCTGCTGGCCCCGCCCTCGCGCGCGGCCGAGTTCTTCGGGCTCTGGGGCCTGGCGGTCAAGCTGGCCTCAATCGCCGGGCCGCTGACCTATGGCCTGGCGAGCTGGCTGACGGGCGGCGATCACCGGCAGGCTCTGGTGGTCACCGGCAGCTACTTCGTCGTCGGGCTGGGCCTGCTGTGCGGGGTCAACACCGTGCGGGGCCGGCGGGCTGCCTTGCGCGCTGAGCGCAAGGTGGGGCTGGAGACCGGGTACGGCGCTGCCACTGCCGGACCCGCCTGCCAGTAATGCCGCTAACGTGTACGCATTGGAATCGTGGCCATCCACTAGTTGGGATTGGGAACCATCCGATCTCCTATTTGTTCGCCGCTTGCACGGCCTGCTCCACCAGGGTCGCAAACAGCGAGTGAAGATGCGTTGTTGGATGGACTTCATCTGCAAACATGTAGGTTTGATCGGCGTCCGGCACCGTGTAGGTCTTTGGTGAGCAAAACAGGGAACTCACTTCTATCTCCTTGGACAGAAGCTGCAGGTTGCACCCGGTCCCGGTATTGCTGACCTGGAATCCCTTCTCCTTGAAATGGGCAAGGACATCGTTGATGAAGGCGAACTGATCGATGTTGATGACCTGGTTCTGGATGCCTGCAGCCTGGAGCGCGTTCGTCAACGCTGAATTGAAGGTTGACGAGAGCCCGGTGAGAAGGGAGCCGAGGCTGGCGTCGCTGACTCCGCGCGGTGAGACGCCGATATTTCCAACGTTTGAGACAACGACATGCTTTGCGCCGGATTGGAGGATCTTTCCGACGATTGCCGCCAATTGCTGCGCGGCAAGGGTCACGGCCTGATCCGCGTCAGCAGATGTCTCACTTCCCGCCACAACCGCGCCGGCGTGGATCAGGATGTCACTGCCGCCTCCCTGGACAAGAACAAGCTGGCCGTCATTGAAGTTACCGTGCGCTGCAAGGTGGTTCTGTAGCTGCGTTGCAATCGGTACCGTCAAAGCGCCGAGGCCATTTGCCTTGAAACTGATGCCGTTGGGATCCGTTACACGGGCGCCGCCTTGAGCGTAACCCAGCCCGTCAGCGTGATTCTGCACCGGAGCCCCGTAGCCACCCGTTTGCGCCGCCGTCAGCGTCCCACCAAAGAAATTCGCAACATCCTGGGTCCACACCTGTCCAGGGTTAGTGGTGAAACGCCCGCCGCCGACCAGTTGCGCAACTGGCGCATAGCTTCCTACATCAGAAATGCTGTCGCCAAACGAGACTACCTGGAATTTGAGGGGCGGATTCTCTGCTGGTTTGCCGTCGTTACCTGACCCACCGCAGGCGGCGAACAGTGCGACAGCGACACATAGAAGTCCTGCGCGGACGTGGCCGACAAGGGACTGTTCGAGTGCTTTCATGGGAAACCTTCCAAGGTAAGTGCCCCAGTCGTTTGCGCCATCAGGACGCCAATGGAGTGAAGAGCGCATGTATGGCGCGACGGACAATCAAACTACCGCTTGGCTGTCCGGCAAACAAAAGCCACTACGCGCGCTTGCTCGATTTCCCTGGCCTGGTCCAAGCTTGACAGCCGCCTTGCCGCTAGTGGGAAACCAAACTCTGTCTAGTACTGATGTATAAAACTATTGGGTTTCACGAGAAAGGCAAGCGGAATAGAAGCGCGCAGACCCTTGGGACGCTCGTGAGCAGGGCAAAAAGTACTCGCTGCACGTGCGAGGTGTTTCATGGCTGAAGCATTTTAAATTCCGTGCAGACCAGACTTCGAGCGCAATGACTTGGCTTTTCCCTGACTGCGCCTACGATTTTTTTTCAGCGATACGAAAGCGACGGCATGCTGACTGGGAGAGCGAAATTCACCCTACCGCGAACGGCTACGAAGCGCTAGCGGTAAAGTTCGTCGACAAGATTGCAGACGTCCTCAATATTCCCTGCGAGAAAGCTGTTCGCGGCGTCGCACGCGGAGTGCATCATGAAATGGAAATTGCTCGGCGTTGTGTTCGTGGCTGCCTGCCTGAAGGCCTGCACAAACGTGACACCCCGTACCTGGGAACTCCCGCCCGACGTAAAGGCACTACGGGTCAACGGTTACGACATGGCCTACATCGAGCGAGGACAAGGCATCCCCCTCGTCCTTGTGCACGGGACCCTTGGTGATTATCGCAATTGGGAAGCCGTCATGCCCCAGTTCTCGAGTCATTACCGAACAATCTCGGTCAGCCTCAGGCACGCCTACCCGGAGTCATGGGATGGCAAGGGGAATGACGCCGCGCTAGCGCAGCACGCTGCCGATCTGGCCGCCTTCAGCCAGGCGCTCGGCGCCGGGCCCGTACACCTGCTGGGGCACTCACGCGGTGGCGCGGTGGTCCTCTTCGCGGCCCTGGCGCATCCGGAACTGACGCGTACCGTGATCCTGGCCGACCCAGCGCCGTTGGTGACCTTGCTACCCAACCGGCCGGAAGTGCAGGCCGCTGAATCTCAACGCACCGCGATGTCCCGAGCGATGAACGAGCGATTCAGGGAGGGAGACCTTGAGGGCGGTGCTGCATTGTGGATCAATGGCGTAGGTGGCGCGGGAGCCTGGGACGCAGCATCGGCGACATCGCGCAGCGTTTGGCGCGCTAATGCCTGGACGGCGAAAACATTGGCAGATGATGACCGGCAACCTTTCGCTTGCAATGACGCTGCACGGATCACCGCACCGGTCTTGCTCATTACCGGGGACAGAAGCCCTCCAATCTACGGCTACATGCAAGAGGCGCTCCACCCGTGCCTGAAGCAAGTCCAGAAAACGGTGATTCCGAACGCTGGCCATGGCATGTTTCGCGCCAACCCCAGATTTTTCACTGAGCGCGTGAGTGAATTCCTGGCTGCGCATTGACGCCGCGGGAAAATGGATCGCTGCTCTAGGGTACCTGTCGCAACGCCAGGCCTTCGACCGCAGCAATTGTGATCGGCGGAGCGCTGACTGCAAACTAAAATGAAACTGCCAGCCCACCGGGCCGGGGAATGGAGTCAGCAATGAGGATGCAGGGCGCAGACCCTGTGCGGAGACGGAATCATGAAGGATGCAGCCTCTCCAGCCACTTCTCCGGGAACTTATCCCGGTCGCTACTGGCATTTCCTGGACGACGGCCGCATGCAGTGCGACCTGTGTCCGCGCCACTGCCGCCTGCATGACGAGCAGCGCGGCGCCTGCTTCGTGCGTCAGCGGCTTGGCGCCCGGATGCTGCTGACCGCCTATGGCCGCTCATCGGGCTTCTGCATCGACCCGATCGAAAAGAAGCCGCTCAACCACTTCTACCCGGGCAGCGCCGTTCTGTCGTTCGGCACGGCAGGCTGCAACCTGGCTTGCAAGTTCTGCCAGAACTGGGACATCAGCAAATCACGTGAGATGGAGACCCTGGCCGCTTCGGCCATGCCCGAAGCCATTGCCGAAGCGGCGGCGGCCCATGACTGCAAGAGCGTGGCGTTTACGTACAACGACCCCGTGATTTTTGCCGAATACGCCATGGACGTAGCCGATGCTTGCCACGAACTGGGCATCCTGGCTGTGGCGGTGACCGCCGGGTATATGGGCGCGCAGGCACGACGCGACTTCTATAGCAGGATGGACGCGGCGAACGTCGATCTGAAAGGCTTTACCGACGCGTTCTATGTTTCATTCACCGGCGCGCATTTGCAGCCGGTGCTGGATACGCTCCTGTACCTGAGGCACGAAACGAAAGTCTGGCTCGAGATCACAACGCTGCTCATTCCGGGCAAGAACGACAGCGATGAGGAAATCCGCGCAGAGGCCCAGTGGATCGCGAAGGAACTGGGCACCGACATCCCGCTGCACTTTACGGGATTTCATCCCGACTACAAGATGCGCGACGTGCCACCGACGCCGTTCTCCACCCTTGCGCGTGCCCGCAAGCTCGCGACCGAGGCGGGGCTGCTTTATGTGTACACCGGCAACGTCCACGACACGGCAGGCGCAACCACCTACTGCCCCGCCTGCCGTGCACCGCTCATCGTGCGCGACTGGCATGCCATTGAAAGCTATCGCCTCACGCGCACCGGAACCTGCCCCGACTGTTTTGCGCCGGTTGCGGGTTGCTTCGGGCATTTCGAGCATCAGTTCGGGCGGCGGCGGATTCCTGTACGCATCGGGATGTAGGCCGATGGTGCAGCGCACAGCGCCCCGATGGGCGGATCAGGTTCGAGTCTCTCTGCGCTGACGGCCCCATGCCAGCAAACCTCACTCCCGAGTACAAGCAGGCCGAACAAGCCTATCGGCTGGCACGCCAGCCGCGCGAGCAGCTCGAATGCCTGAAGGAGATGCTCCGTGTCATCCCAAAGCACAAGGGGACGGAGCGTCTGCAAGCCGATATCAAGTCGCGGATCAGGGAACTCACCCTGGAATCCGCAGGCCACGGGAAGGCGGCTCACCGAGGGCCGTCCCATGCGGTGCACCCCGAAGGCGCGGCCCAGCTCTGTCTGATCGGCCCGCCCGGCGCGGGAAAATCCAGCCTGCACGCACAGTTGACAGGATCGAGAAGCGAGGTCGGGCCCTACCCTCACCCGACCCAGTTGCCGATTCCCGCCATGTTGCCGTTCGAGGACATTGCTTTCCAGCTGGTGGATCTGCCACCTGTATCAGTCGAATTCATGCAACCCGGGCTTACCGACCTATTGCGGGTGACAGACGGCGTACTGCTCGTGGTCGATCTGAGCGCGCCAGACTGTACAGAACAGTTGGTGTTGATTCTGCAGCGACTCGCCGAGGCAAGGATTATCCTGTCGGAGCGCTGGCCGGGTCAGGCCAGCAGTCCTGGGGCATCGGAGGAACCGGCGCCGGCTGACCCATTCAGTGTTCAACTTCCTACCCTGCTGCTGGCCAACAAGACCGATCTCGCCAGCCCGGAAGACGCGGCCGTGCTCGAAGACCTGCTCGGTGTACGCTTTCCTGCGCTCGCAACCTCGGCGACCCGCGGACGAGGACTGGCCGCGATTGGTCCGTTTCTTTTCAGCGCCCTGGGCGTCGTGCGTGTCTACACCAAGGCACCCGGGAAACCCGTCGACCAGAATCGGCCGTTTACGATGCGCCGCGGCGACACCGTGCTGGATGTCGCCCTGCGGGTGCACCCCGATCTCGCGCGTACATTCAAGTTCGCCCGGATTTGGGGGAGTGGCAAGTTCAGCGGCCAGCAGGTGGGCGCCGATCATCCGGTTGCCGATGCAGACGTGGTGGAACTGCATGCGTAGGCGCATCGCTGGCCGAAGCTACGGCCGCAGAAAGCTCATTGATGGCCACATCGCAGTAGGCGAGCGACGATGACCTAGACTAAAAGACCGTCTATCGCGTGCTCGGTGCCGGCTTGAGGCAATGCAACGTCGCTTGCGGCCGATTGAAGCAGGCGAATGGCGATGGCAGACGCGCAGCAACGCTTCTGCTTAACGCACGGCCGGTTGCTCCTAAATGACTGCCGTGCCGGATTGCGGAGCAACTTCTTGCACGGAGGTATGCCATGACTACATACGTCATCCTCAGCCGTCTCGCTCCTGACGCGTTCACGGATCCCAAGGACATGAAGAAGCTGGCCGCCACAGTGGCCGAGAAAATCAAGACCGAATGCCCTGCCGTCACCTGGAAGGACAGCTATCTGACACTCGGACGCTTTGACGTCGTGGACATTGTTGAGTCGAACGACCTGAAGCAACTCGAGCGGGCGGCGTTGATCATCCGAGGCTATGGACACGCCGCGACCGAGACGCTGCAAGCGACGCCATGGGACGAGTTCATCGCGGCCCTGTAACGGAGATCGATGGATCAGGCACGGTCGGATTCGGGTTGACCTGATCGTCGGCTGCCCTATAATTGAAGTGCTGACTGAGACACGCTTTAGCAAAGCGAAGGTAAGTCAGCAAAACGATCACGTTTCCCAGATGAAGTGTGATCGTGCAGGCCGGATATGCCTGCAGGTCCGAACCGGATCATAAGTTGCTGACCCGGTTCGGATGCGTCCAATGGTTGGAAGCGCTGAGCACCTGTAGAAGGTGCTTTTTTTATCGGCGGCATATGCGGCGACGTTGATCGCTCGCCTCGCAGGCGCCGCCATTGAGCTATTTCGGTCGACGGGTCATTCCTGCGGAATGAGGAAACGCTCGGGTCGTTTGCCAAGCCACGAAGGCGCCCGGCCTCGTCCCGACCAGGTCTTCCCAGTCTTGGGATCCATATACTTCGGCGGCAGCGGCTCCTTTTTCGTGGAAGCGGCAGCTGCAGGGTGCCCCCGACGGCGCCGCGGCGCTACGTCTTCCGGCGAGAGACCATACTGAGCCATCAGGCCGCGAATCTGGTCGATCACGCTCGCTACCTCGGTTGCGCGCGCCTCTTCGATCTGGGCTTCCAGAGCTTGCTTTTGAGCAATGAGTTCTTTATAGGTTGCCATATCTTCGCCTCCAATCTTTAGGTCACGATAGACTTACACGCATTCCAAAGTAGGTCGGCAAGGTATTCGTTTTCTAACGCTCAGACGGTGGCGGAGATTCAAATCGGATTACTGTTTTGTTGACGTATGGCTTGGTCTCGTATTGGCCTGGGGCGCAACCTGTGCGCCCCGCTTCCGTCAATTGACGGGCTGGCCAAGTACCGTACCAGCCGAGGCCAGGATTAAGCCGGCGTCGCTACAGTTCCCTGCGGAACCGCTTTCTTCGCCGGAGCCCGCTTCGTCGTAGCCGATTTCACCGCAGCCTTTTTCGGGGCAGCTTTCGCGGCGGCTTTACTGGGAGCGGCTTTTTTCGGAGCCGCCTTCGTGGCGGCGGCCTTCTTGCCCGCTGCCTTCCTGGCGCCGGCTGCCTTGGCCTTCTTCGCCGCGAGCTTGTCCTTTGCGGCTTGCTTCTCAAAACTCAGCGCGGCCTTTGCGGCTTCTACTGCCTGGGCGACCTCACGCTTTGCCGCTTCGATTGCCTTCTTCGTGTCGGCGCGCAGTTTCAGCAAGCGCTTCTTTGCTGCCTGGGCTTCACGTGCGAGCACGCTGGCCTTTTTCGTCGGAACAGACATCTTCTTTGCGGCAGGCTTTTTCTTGGTGACTGCGCTCTTCTGAGAAGTTGCCTTGGTTGCTGCGACCATGTTTGATTACCCGTTAGTTGTGGAGCACGGAGTATAACCGCTGGAGCCAGGTGTCAGCGATTTGAAGACGACTATATGGCAGTGCATGCGCCGACTTATCGCAATAGCGACACAGGGGGGCTTAGCCTGCTGGTCTGCGGGACTCGCCGGCGTGGTACAACCAGGGCCTCCTGTCCGACCCGCCGAGGACAATCCCACCGCGACTGAAAATTGATCGGACGCGCCCAAAGAACAAGCCCCCGGCATGACCGAGGGCGTGGAAACATGACGCTATCGTCCAGTGTGCCTATGCAAGCCGCAATTGGGGCCTCGGCGCTGCACTTGACTGGCTTTCGGTTACTCTCCCCACCCGCTCCTTATTTCCAAGGATCATCAGCACTCGTTATCGTCGGTCGACGCAAATGGATCCACCGGCTCCACTCTTTGGGGATCGACATCTGCAATAAGGATAGGCATGCGCCTGGTTTGTGTCGGTACGGTGCCGTACCCGGGTGTGGCGGACAAGGCTGTCTCCGTCAACTGCGGGCACCTCGATTCCGGCCAGGCAACTACATACGCCAAGGCTCATTCAGCAGCATCTCACCAGGCGCACTTCCGTACAACGCGCTAAATCTTTTCCCAACGGTCAGGCGTAGCAGCGGAGCCTCCGGGAGAACTCCCGCAGCGCATCAATGCCGCTTTCGTCGGCGCGCCGGCACCAGTCTTCCAGCTGCTTGACCACTTGCTCGGTCGAGTTGGCGGGACAGCTCCACAACGCGGTAAGGTCCTGGCGCATCGCATAGATCGTGCGCAGCAACTTGCTGGCATGCAGTGCCTGGTGCAGGACTGCGCGTTCACGCTCCGGTAGCGCCTCCCATTCCCTTTGCAGCCAATGCTTGAGCGCTTCCTGCGCATTGGCCTCATTCAGACCCGGGAGCGCACGCACCCGCAGGGTGCGAATTTCCTCCAACGCGGTTTGCTGCAGGGTATTGGCGAACCTGGCCAGTACATGGTAGCGGTGAGTGGTGATGGCCTGCAGGGTCTGCGCGTCGCAGCCTGCCCTGTCCGGATTGAGGCGGACCTTTGGCGCCACCCTGCGTACCCTGGCAAGACCGAGAGTCACCAGCAAACGGATGTACATCCAACCAAGGTCAAACTCCCACCACCTGCTGGACAGCCTGGCTGAGGTGACGTAGGCATGGTGGTTGTTGTGCAGCTCCTCGCCGCCGATCAGAATGCCCCACGGCACGATATTGGTGGAAGTGTCATTCGGCGCATACGTGCGGTAGCCCCAGTAATGGCCGATGCCGTTGATCACGCCCGCGGCGAAGAACGGCACCCACAGCATCTGCACTGCCCAGATGCTCAGTCCGATCGGGCCGAACAGCACCAGGTCGATCGCCAGCATGAAGCCGATCCCTAGCCCGACGTGCTTCGCATAGAGATTGCGCTCAATCCAGTCGTCAGGGGTGCCATGTCCATACCTTTCCAGCGTTGCAGCGTTCCTGGCCTCGCTGCGATAGAGTTCGGCACCTTCCAGCAGCACTCGCCTGATGCCGTAGAACTGCGGGCTGTGCGGGTCTTCCGGAGTTTCGCACTTGGCGTGGTGCTTGCGATGGATCGCCACCCACTCCCTGGTCACCATGCCGGTGGTCAGCCACAGCCAGAAGCGCAGGAAGTGGCTGACAATGGGATGCAGATCAAGGGCGCGGTGGGCCTGGTGACGGTGCAGGAAGATGGTGACCGACGCGATGGTGATGTGGGTCAAGCCCAGCGTCACAAGTGCGTAACCCCACCAGGGGAGACTAAGCAGGCCAAGGTGCATCGCCGGCTCCTTCGCAAGATCAGAGTGCGTAAAAAAACAGATATGCCCAATAGCAAGGCGTGTCGGTACGCTGGTGGACACGCGCGACTACGCCGCAAGGCTGAAAAAGATCACGGCACTTGATTCCGGCGCGGCAAAGGCACGTAACGACATTGCGACGCCTTAGCGTCTACCGCGCCGTCCAGCGCGCGGAGTGGTCGAAACCCGCTTTGAATCAAGAAAACGGCGCATACTGGGGTTGGCACCACCGTGCGAACACCTGTAGTCAAGGAGCTGTAGTCAAGGAACTGTAGTCAAGGAGCGCCCGACACCACTGGATCGTAGGAGTACACCATGGCACTGAATTTCCCCAATCCCAGCCGTAGCTACGATGCGGCGCGGCACTGTGTATGTTTCTGGGGCTACGACAACGCCCGCGAAGTCGCATTCCAGGTTTCTGACAATATCCTTTTTTCCCTGAGTCAGGAGATGGCTTTCGAAGAGGCTTCCCTTCTGGCCACATTCGACCTCCATCGCGAACGGATATTGCTGCTGGCACAGGATATATACACGCCGGGCGCGCGCAATACCTACACCATTTCGTAGTGGCGGCGGCTGGCAGGCAGAACGGCGTGCCAGGTGCCCCAACCTTTGCACTTCAAGGCGCCGACAGATCAGGCAGCAAGCGATCGAACTCTCGCTTCACGACGGCGTAACACTCGCATACTCGTTCTTCCAAGCCAATCCGGTCGAGTACAGCAATATGCCCATGGCTGTAGCGGATCAGGCCCGCGGCCTGGAGCTTCAAGGCGGCCTCGGTCACGCCGGAGCGCCGCACCCCCAGCATGTTGGCAATGAGTTCCTGCGTCATCGTCAACTCGTTGGAGGGCAGCCGGTCGATGCTCAGCAGCAGCCATCGGCATAGTTGCTGGTCGATGGAGTGATGGCGATTGCATACAGCGGTTTGCGCCATCTGCGTAATGAGCGCCTGCGTATAGCGGAGCAACAGGCGCTGCAGAGATCCGCCCCGTACGAACTCCTGCTTCAGGATCGTTGCGCTCAGGCGGTATCCATGCCCGGCGCTTTGCACGATGGCGCGGCTCGGGGTCGTTTCGCCCCCCATGAAGATCGCAATCCCAACCATCCCCTCATTGCCCACGATTGCGATCTCGGCGGACGCGCCGTCTTCCATCACGTACAGCAGCGAAATGATCGAATTGGTCGGGAAGTAGACGTAGCCTTGTTGATCTCCTGACTCATACACCACATGGCCCAGCGGTAGCTCCACCAGCGTCAGGTGGGGTGCGAGGCGCTCCCAGTCGACGGCTGGCAGCGCGGCGAGAAGGTGATTGGACTTCGGATCGTGCGTGACACTCATGACTGCATCTCACCGGTCAGACAGCTTGATATCAGTGAAGTCGACCTTGCCCAGGTCTGGAGTCTGACCACGGGACGGTAGAGGATCACTTGCCTTTCCAAATATAGGTCGGCCGGTCGACTAGGCAAATGCCGGGAAAGCGTGCGCCGAAGTCACGCGCACGTCATCGGATTCGCACGCTCGGGTTCCGCCCTGCCCGCTCGGGAAATCTGACTGCAATGGAATAAATGCCCCGATCCGTACGCCTGCGGACGGCATTCCTCCGCACCCTGGCTCATATTTCACAGCGGTGCGCCTCCTTCAAGCGTCGTGAAATAAGGCCGTGGCTGACGAAAGTTCCCGCGGCAACAATGGTGCCACGGCGTTTTTTTGCTTCCCGAACCGAGGAATGTCCCGTCCATGAACCTGAACCTCTCATTCCTGCTGCACGCATCTGGCGCGCCCTCCGTGCTGCCACCATGGGACAGCATGGCGCCGGTACGAGAGGAGTTGTTCGGCATCGAACGGCTGGAGCAGCACGCGCAAAGCCTCGCCGCCGCCCAGCCGGTGACCGCATCGCCGCCACGCGTGCCATCCCTGCGCAGCCGGCTCAGCGACAATGCGACTGTCCTGCTGGCCGCCTATCGGGCGAGCGCTGCCGAGGTGGAAGGCGGCGCCGAGGTGGCGCCGGCGGCGGAATGGCTACTCGACAACTATCACATCGTCGAGGAGCAGATCCGCGAGATCCGGGACGACCTGTCCCCCGGCTACTATCGCCAGTTGCCCAAGCTCGCCGACGGGCCATTCGCTGGCTATCCGCGCGTTTTCGGGGTGGCCTGGGCCTTTGTCGCCCACACTGACAGCTACCTCGACCCCGACATCCTGCGCCGCTTTATCGCCGCCTATCAGCGCGTCCAGCCGCTGACGATCGGTGAGTTGTGGGCGGTTGCGATCACGCTGCGCATTGTCCTGGTCGAGAACCTGCGCAGGCTCACCGGGCAGATCACCGCCGGCCGGGTTGCCCGCGCCGATGCGGATGCGCTGGCCGTGCGGCTGCTGGCCACAGGGGGCGCCCGCACGGCACTCGAAACCGATATTGCCGCACGCCCCGCTGCGCCGCTGTCCGAGTTGTTCGCCGCGCAACTCGCCAGGCGCCTGCGCGACCAGGACCCGAGAACCATGCCGGCACTGGGCTGGCTTGAGAAGCGCCTCGGGCTGCAGGGCACTTCGGTCGATGAGGTGGTGCTGCACGCGCAGCAGCGGCAAGGCGCCTCCAACGTGACGGTGCGCAACATCATCACGAGCATGCGGCTGATGTCCGATATCGACTGGGCCGAGTGGTTCGAGAGCGTCAGCCTGGTCGACGCGCGGCTGCGCGCGGGCAGCGCCTTTGCCGGGATGGATTTCCCGACCCGCAACCTGTACCGCAACGCAATCGAGGAACTCGCGCGCGGTGCCTCGTGCCCGGAACTCAGGGTTGCCGATCTGGCGCTCAGCGCCACGCCAATGCCGGCGTCCTCAGCGGGTGAGGTGGACGATAGGGTCGACGCGACCGAGGCCGGTCACCAAGCCGATCCGGGCTATCACCTGATCGGCCCCGGCCGCTGCGCGCTCGAACGAGCCATCGGGTTTCGCGCCCCGCCCCGCCTGTGGATCAGCCGCTTCAGCAAGCAACTGGGCATCGGCGGCTACGTCGGCGCACTCCTGCTCGCCACGGCCGGCCTGCTGGCGTTCGCGCTATGGATCTTGCCGGCTGCCAGCCTGGCGCCCGGCTGGCTTGTCCTGCTGGGCCTGATCTGGATCGTACCGGCCAGCGAGGTCGCTGCAACGCTGGTCAACCGCGCGCTTGCCGGGCGACTGGGTGCGACGATCCTGCCCGGCCTGGAGCTCAAGGCGGGCGTTCCGCCCTCCCTGCGCACGCTGGTGGTCGTGCCAACCCTGCTGACCGGCGAGGCCGACCTGAGCGAGCAGATCGAGCGGCTGGAGGTGCATCACCTCGCCGGCGCAGGCGGCGACCTGAGCTTTGCCTTGCTGACCGATGGCGTCGACGCGGACCAGGAGGTGCTGCCTGCCGACGCCCACCTGCTTGCCGTCGCCAGCGCGGCGATCGCCCGGCTGAACCAACGCCATGGCCCGGGTCCGGCCGGCGACCGCTTTCTGCTGCTTCACCGCCGGCGCCTCTTCAATGCCGCGCAAGGCCGGTGGATGGGATGGGAGCGCAAACGCGGCAAGCTGCTCGAGCTGAACCGGCTGCTGCGCGGCGCGACCGACACGAGCTACGTCGCCGTCGATGGTCAGGCGCCGCAGGTGCCGGCCGGCGTGCGCTACGTCATCACGCTCGACGCCGACACGCGGCTGCCACGCGACGCCGCGCTGCGGCTGATCGGCAAGATGGCCCATCCGCTGAACCGGCCACGGTTCGATGCGGCCCGGCAGCGCGTCGTGGGCGGCTACGGCATTCTCCAGCCGCGTGTCACGCCTTCGCTGCCGATCGGCCGTGAGGGGTCGCTCTTCCAGCGGATTTTCTCCGGGCCGGGCGGCATCGACCCCTACGCGGCGGCCGCCTCCGACGTCTACCAGGATCTCTTTGGCGAGGGATCTTTTACGGGCAAGGGCATCTATGATGTCGATGCTTTTGAAGCCGCGCTCAGCGGCCGGGTCCCGGAGAACGCGCTGCTCAGCCATGACCTGTTCGAAGGGGTGTTCGCCCGTGCCGGGCTGGCCTCCGACGTCGAGGTGGTGGAGGAGTTTCCTCCGCGCTACGACGTGGCGGCCAGGCGACAGCATCGGTGGACGCGCGGCGACTGGCAACTGCTAGGCTGGATCTTCGGGCACCACAAAGGCATACACGCGGTACCGGCCATCGGCCGCTGGAAGATGCTGGACAACCTGCGCCGCTCGCTGCTCGCGCCCTTGTTGCTCCTGAGTCTGGTGCTGTGCTGGTTCTTGCCCTGGCCCGCGGCGCCGCTGGCGACTGTCCTGCCGCTGGCTGCCATTGCCATTCCGGCCGTCCTGCCGGGCATCTTGTCCGGTCTGCGGCACCGCAGCGGCATGCGCCTGCGCAACCATGTGCAGGCGCTGCTCGCAGACCTGCGGCTAGCCGCCACCCAGACCTTGCTGGGGCTGGCCTTCGTGCCCGACCAGGCCTGGCGCACGGGTGACGCCATCGCCAGGACGCTGGCGCGGCTGGTTTACACGCATCGCCATCTGCTCGACTGGACCACGGCCGCGCAGTCCGCCACGCGCCCGCGGCTGGACCTGGCCGGCTTTTACCGGCTGATGGCCGGCGGCACGCTGCTCGCGCTGTCGATGGCCGCCGCCGGCGTGGGGCTGCTGCCATCGTCTTTGCCGCTCGTGCTGCCCTTCGCCCTGCTATGGCTGACGGCGCCAGCCCTTGCCCTGTGGACCAGCCGTGCGCCGGCCGTTGCGCGCCGGCTCGCCCTGCCGGCGGCCGACGCGCTTGCGCTGCGCCTCACCGCGCGCCGCACCTGGCGCTTCTTCGAGACCTTCGTCACGCCGGCGGACAACATGCTGCCGCCCGACAACTTCCAGGAGACGCCCAGGCCCGTAGTGGCGCACCGGACCTCTCCGACCAATATCGGGCTCTACCTGCTGTCGGCCATCGCCGCGCGCGACTTCGGCTGGGCCGGGACCACCGAAACGGTCGAGCGCATGGAAGCGGCGTTCGCAGCGATGCGCAAGCTGCCGCGCTACCGGGGCCACTTCCACAACTGGTATGAGACGCTGGGCCTGCAGGCGCTGCATCCCGCTTATGTTTCGTCGGTCGACAGCGGCAACCTCGCCGCGCACCTGATCGTGGTCGCCAACGCTTGCGAAGAATGGACGACCTCCCCTGCGCCAGATCCCTGCCACGGACTGGCGGACACTGCGCGTCTGGCAAGCGAGGCCCTGGCTGCACTGCCCCTCGCACACAGCGCCTCGGGACGGCAACTCGGCGGACTACTGGCCGAGATTGACACCATGCTCGCTGGCTCACTCGACATGGCGGCAGGGACGCGGGCACCGGCGCTCTGGGGACTTACGGAGAAGGTTGTCACGCTGGCGCATGACATCGAGCCCGCCGCCGCCGATGACACTGTTGCCGACCTGGCCTTCTGGGCCAGCGCGCTGCAGCGCACCGTCACCGAGCATGAGCGCGACCAGCTGCAGCAGGCTGAAGCGCCGCAGGCGTTGGCCGCCAGGCTGACGGCGCTCGCCCACACTGCGCGCGAACTGGCGCTGGCGATGGACTTTGCCTTCCTGCTCGATCCGGCGCGCAAGCTGCTGTCGATCGGCTATTCGCTTGCCGACAACCGGCCCGATGTCAGTTGCTACGACCTGCTCGCCTCCGAAGCGCGGCTCGCCAGCCTGTTCGCCATTGCCAAGGGCGATGTGTCGACCCCGCACTGGTTCCGGCTGGGACGCATGGCGACACCACTTGGCAAGGGCTCGGCACTGATTTCGTGGTCGGGCTCGATGTTCGAGTACCTGATGCCGTCGCTGGTGATGCGCGCCCCCGCGGGCAGCCTGCTCGAGCAGACCGCGCGCCTGGTGGTTGCGCGTCAGCAGGGCTATGGGCAGTCGCTGGGGATTCCCTGGGGCGTATCCGAATCGGCGTACAACGCCCGCGACAGGGAGTTCACCTACCAGTACTCGAACTTCGGCGTCCCCGGCCTGGGGCTCAAGCGGGGCCTGTCCGAGAACGCGGTGATCGCCCCCTATGCCACTGGGCTGGCGGCCATGGTCGATCCGCAGGCCGCACGCGACAACTACCGGCGCCTGGCCGAACTCGGCGCCCTTGGACGCTACGGGTTCTACGAGGCGCTGGACTACACACGCGCACGCCTGGCCGAGGGCGAGACGGTCGCCATCGTGCGCAGCTTCATGGCGCACCACCAGGGCATGACCATCGTTGCCATCGCCAACGCCCTCGACGACGGCCGCATGCGCGGGCGCTTCCATCGCGAGCCGATGATCCAGGCCTGCGAACTGCTGCTGCAGGAACGCATGCCGCGCAACGTCGCCGTGGCGCACCCCCGCGCCGAGGAAGTGAAGGTCTCGGCGGCCGCGGTACAGCCGCAGGACGCTGCGGTGCGGCGGTTCACGGCGCCGGCAACTGCCAACCCCGTCACCCATCTGCTGTCCAACGGACGCTATACCGTGATGCTGACCACCACGGGAATGGGCTACAGCCGCTGGCGGGACCTGGCCGTGACACGGTGGCGGGAAGATGCAACCCGCGACGATTCGGGCTCCTTCATCTTCCTGCGCGATACGCAAAGCGGCACCACCTGGTCTGCCAGCGCGCAGATGGCGGCCGATGGCGAGCGCGCCGGCGAAGTGGTGTTCGCCGAAGATTGCGCCGAGTTCGTCCGGCACGACGGCAGCCTGACAACTATCCTGGAAGTCCTGGTTTCCGGCGAGGACGACGGCGAGGTCCGCCGCGTATCGCTGGTCAACAACGGGCGCCGCCCACGCGAGATCGAGCTCACTTCCTATGCCGAAGTCGTGCTTGCCGCGCGCGCGTCCTACGACGCGCATCCGGCCTTCTCCAGGATGTTCATCCAGACCGCACACCTGCCCGAGTCCGGCGCGCTGACCGCGACACGCCGCCTGCGCTCGCCCGAGGAGCCGCCGGTGTGGGCTGCCCATTTCAGCGTGGTGGAAGGCGACCTTGTCGCCGATCCCCAGTACGAGTCAGACCGCGCGCGCTTCCTGAAAGACGGCCGCACGCCCGCCGCGTGCGCAGTCGTCTCAGCCGGACTGCCGCTCTCGAACACGGTCGGTACGGTCCTCGACCCGATCTTCTCGCTCAGGCAGCGCGTGCGGATTGCGCCCGGGGGCAGCGCGCGGGTGGCCTTCTGGACCGTCGTTGCGTCGTCGCGCGCCGGTCTGCTGGACCTGATCGACAAGCACCAGGACCGCAACGCCTTCGACCGGGCCAAGACCCTGGCCTGGACGCAAGCCCAGGTCGAGCTTCGCCACCTTGACGTCGACGCGGCCGAAGCGGCCGACTTCCAGCGCCTCGCGGCCCCGCTGCTCTACGCCGATGCCCGCTTCAGGGCACCGCCCGACGCCATCCTGCGCGGCGCGGGTCCGCAGTCGGGACTGTGGCCGCTGGCGATTTCCGGCGACTTGCCGGTTGTCCTCCTGCGCATCGACGAGATCGAGGACATCGTCCAGGTGCGCCAGTTGCTGCGCGCCCACGAATACTGGCGCATGAAGGGGCTTGGCGTCGATCTGGTCATCGTCAACGAGCGCGCCTCGTCCTATATCCAGGACCTGCAGATGGCGATCGAAACCACGGTTCGCAGCAGCCATTCGCAAAGCCAGACGGGCGAGGAAGCGGTGCGCGGATCGGTCTATACCTTGCGTGCCGACATGATGACTCCCGAAGCCCGCGCCCTGCTCCAGTCGGTCGCGCGCGTCGCGCTGATTGCCCGACGCGGTTCCATCGCGGACCAGCTCGCCCGCCTGCCCGGCGTGGCGGCCCCGCTTGCCGTACCGGCGCGGCGCCGCCAGCGCGCACCGCCGTCACTGCCCTCGGTGCCGGCGCAGCCCGGGCTCGAGTTCTTCAACGGCCTGGGTGGCTTCGATCAGGACGGCAGGGAATATGTCGTGGTGCAGAACGCGGAGCGGTCGACCCCTGCCCCATGGATCAATGTGATCGCGAATCCCGGCTTTGGCTTCCACGCGTCGGCCAGCGGCAGCGGCTGCACCTGGGCGGAGAACAGCCGCGACAACCAGTTGACGCCCTGGTCCAATGACGCTGTCGCGGACCCGTGCGGCGAGGCAATCTATATCCGCGACGAGGACAGTCTCCAGATCTGGAGTGCCACCGCGCTGCCGATCCGGGACCAAGGCACCTACACCGCACGCCATGGCCACGGCTACAGTTGCTTCGCGCATGAGGCCGACGGGATCGCGCTGTCGCTGCTGCAGTACGTTGCGCTGGACGATCCGATCAAGATTTCGCGCCTGACGCTGCGCAATCTCTCCGGCACCCCGCGCCGGCTTTCCGTGACGGCCTATACGGAATGGGTGCTTGGCACCTCCCGGGGGGCTTCGGCGCCATTTATCACGACGGCGCCGGACCAGGCCACCGGCGCCATCCTGGTCCGCAACCCGTGGAGCACGGCGTTTGCGGGTCGCGTGGCTTTTGCCGATCTGGGCGGCAGGCAGTCTGCCTGGACCGCCGATCGTACCGAGTTCCTCGGCCGGAATGGCGGCACGGACGCGCCCGCAGTGCTGCTCGGCAAGGCACCCTTGTCCGGCACGACCGGGGCCGGCCTCGACCCCTGCACGGCCTTGCAGTGCAAGGTCGAGCTGCCACCCGGCGAAACCGTCGAAGTGGTGTCGTTCATCGGACAATGCGCTTCCGCCGACGAGGCCAGCGCGCTGATTGCGCGCTATCGCCAGGCAGATCTCGACGCCACACTGGCGACCGTGACCCGGCACTGGCAGCGCCTGCTTGGCGCGGTACAGGTCAGCACACCGGACCGCGCCATGGACATCATGCTCAACGGCTGGCTTCTCTATCAGACGCTAGCCTGCCGCATCTGGGCGCGCGCGGCCTTCTACCAGGCAAGCGGGGCCTATGGATTCCGCGACCAGTTGCAGGACCATATGGCGCTCACCCTTGCCAGTCCCGACGCCACGCGGCGGCATCTGCTGCGCGCCGCCGGGCGGCAGTTTGTCGAAGGCGACGTCCAGCACTGGTGGTTGCCGCATTCCGGGCAAGGCGTGCGAACCAGGATTTCCGACGACCGCGTGTGGCTGGCGTTCGCTACCGCCAGCTATATCGCCAGCTCGGATGACACCGACGTGCTGGACGAGATGGTGCCGTTCCTGGAAGGCCAGCTGCTGGGCCCCACCGAGGCCGACGCCTTCTTCCAGCCAATGGTCTCGGATGTATCGGCCTCGCTGTTTGAACACTGCGCGCGCGGGATCGACGGCTGCATCGCGCATACCGGCGAGCACGGGCTGCCGCTGATCGGCGGCGGCGACTGGAACGATGGCATGAACCTCGTCGGCGCCGGCGGCAAGGGCGAAAGCGTCTGGCTGGGCTGGCTGCTGGCAAGCACCCTCGCCATGTTTGCACCGTTGGCGCAGACCCGCGATGCCGGGCGCGCCAACCGCTGGCGCGCGCATGCGGCCTTGCTGCGCGACGCGCTGGAGCGAGCGGCCTGGGACGGCGACTGGTATTGCCGCGCGACCTTCGACAACGGCACCTGGCTCGGCTCGAAAGAGCGCGAGGAATGCCGTATCGACGCCATCGCGCAGTCATGGGCCGTGCTGTCGGGCGCGGCCGATCCCACCCGTGCCCGTGCCGCGATGGCGTCGGTGGAAAAGTACCTGGTGCGCCGCGCAGACGGGCTGGCATTGCTGTTCACCCCACCCTTCGACAAAGGCGCCCTCGACCCTGGCTACATCAAGGGCTATCCGCCCGGCCTGCGCGAGAACGGCGGGCAATACAGCCATGCCGCGATGTGGGCAGTCCTCGCATTTGCCAGGCTGGGCGCGGCCGACAAGGCCGTCGAACTGTTCTCCCTGCTCAACCCCATCAACCAGGCGCTGACACCTGTAGCGGTCGAGCGCTACAAGGTCGAGCCCTATGTGGTGGCAGGCGACGTGTACTCGGTGGAGCCCCACATCGGCCGCGGCGGCTGGACCTGGTACACGGGTGCCGCGGGATTGATGTATCGCGCCGGGGTGGAGGGTATCCTGGGGATCCGGATCGAGGGAGGCCGGCTGGTCGTTGCCCCTTGTATTCCTGCCTCGTGGCCAGGCTTCAAGGCCACAGTGAACGTGGCGTCTACCCGCTATGAGATCAACGTGGAAACGTCATTGCACCGCGCCAGCGGTGTCTCGCAGGCGATCCTTGACGGCGTCAGCATCCCCTGTAAGGACGGCCAGGCCAGCGTCCCGCTTGATGGGGGCGAGCACACGCTGCTGGTCCTGGTCTAGCCCCCCCGTATCCGGGCAATCAATCCGTACCGGCGCCCCGTCACGCGTACGGCACCGGACTGACGCGAGATCCCATCCGAACTACGCTCTGAGCAGGACACACCAATGACGAGGAATACATCATGAACAAGGATCAAGTGAAGGGCCGGATCACTGAGGCCGCCGGGAAAGTCAGGGAAGCCTTTGGCAAGATGACTGGAAACAGGCAAACGCAAGTGGCGGGAACCCTGAAGAAGGATATTGGCAAGACGCAGGCAGCGTATGGCGACGTCAAGGCGGATATCGAGAAGGCGGAATAAAACGATACGGAGAGAGAGCGAGCACCCGAGCCGGCGCAGCGCCGGCGGGATGGGAAAGGCGACCAGTCGGCTGGCCGCCTTCTCCCGCTTCGGCTTTCGCTCGTTACATGCCGGCGGCAGGAGACACCCATGCTGGACACGACGCTGAATCAATTCCCTCCCATGGAGCAGGAGGCTTTCCGCGAGACCTGCCTGCGCAATGGCGTTGCACCCGACGGATTTACCGTGACCGCAGTTGAAGACGCGGCAGGCGGCCGCACCGTCTCGGTAGGCTTCGGGAGGGAAATCCGCCAATACAACGGAAACCTGGGGGCGCAATGGACTGTCGATTTCGAGGACGACCTGAGATCGCGCGTCTTCGGCTGATGCTGTTGCCGAGGCAGGTAGCACGGCATTCCTCACGGACAGAAATCCTTATCGCCGCGCGCAGCATGGTCCCCTGCATCGGCACGCTTTTCGCTGCCTCCGTACGCTGTCGTACCGCATTCCCACACGCTTTGGCGTACGCTGAATTATTTGCAGAAGCCTGCAGCCGCTGGCAGGAAGACCGCCGGAGCACGCCAATCTCATGGAGTCATCGTGACCATCATCACCAGCGCCGGTCCTCTCATATCGCTGATCGCTGGCATCCTGATTCTTGTCATGCCGCGGCTGCTCAACTACATCGTCGCCATTTACCTTATCGTTATCGGCCTGTTGGGACTGTTTGGCGGACATCTGCGCTGAGCGGCCGCGGTGGCCTGCCTCGTTCCGGATGTCCTTCAGGAGACAATTCCGCAGTCCGGATTTTCTCCCCGTGGCGCCCTCATCTCCGTATAAGGCCGCCCGGTTTAGTCCTCGCCGCCCCCAATAAAAACTGACGTTGCGGTACGGATCCACCTTCTGGGCATCTGTACGCCCGGCCAGTCGAGATACATCATGCGCACCCTGCTCTGTCTTCGCTTCAAGAATGCCGATTCCGCCCGGAAGGGCTGGGAAAAACTGCTTCCCCTTCTGCGCGCGCCGGCCTATGTGACCGGCCCCTGGTTCCTTGGCCGGAGCCTGCGGCCGGTCGAGGGCTTTCCGGGCGCCGACACCACGCACACCACCTTCCGGCATGAAGGTTCGATCGCCGGCTATGCCGCCTTTGCGATACTTGGCCTGGTGCTGGCAGGCTATTACGGCGACCATTCCGCCCCCCTGAGTGGCCTTTTCACCTATGGCCTTGGCTTCGTGGCCTTCGGCGTTTGCGGCTGGCTCCTTGGTGCGTTGTTCGGCGCCACGTTTGCTCGACAGCGGCTGGCGCGGGCGGCTGCGCTCTTGTCGCAGGGCGAACTCATCATGATCGTCGGATGCAAATCCTCCGAGAAGGAAGCGATCAAGACACTGCTATACGATCTGGGCGGGGTCGGCATTGACGAGTACGGCGACTTCTTGCCGCATCTGCGCTTTGGCAAAGGACATGCGATAGCCGGTCACCAACCAGTCTCGCTTATATCCCGTTAGTTGATCACGTGTGCCATGGGATTCCGGCAGGACCAAAGCGAGTACTTCGCTTTGTAAAGTACCGGCTTACGGTCAATTCCCACACGAATGATAAAGGCGTAAATCGCCTGTTCCGGGAACAGTCTTCCCAAGAGTTCCCGGACAGCCATCTAATTACGCACCGTCGGTGAATCCGTCGCGGTTGGTGATTCGCGCCCCATCGGAAAACACATCTCGCCTGTCCGTGACCGCAGCGCCATCGGTGTAGACGTCAAACTTTGTAGCTTTCCCTCCATCGGTATACGGGTCACGCGGCCCCATCGTTCCGGCATAAGCCCCCGCGGCGACAAGTGCGGTACCCAAGACAGCAGACAATATGAGTTTCTTCAGCATCGTTCCACCTCCTATTAGGTGGTTTTTTTTCCCCGGCAAGTTTGAGTTCAAGTATAGGTTGGCTTGGATGGCGTTTTTGCATTGCACAAATTTATATTTGGAACGCTCGGCCCGATGCTAGCGCCAGCTTTACAAACGTGCCGATAACGAGCCATTGGCCTCAGTTTGAAACTGCCTCAAGCGAATCAGGTCCGCCGACGCCCCCATATGGGGGTATCCGGCGCATCACATCCGAATGAAAATTGAAAGGTCGTGAGTTGACCCCCTCTCGGCATTTCCCGTAGCCCGCCTTGTGCGGGCTTTTTTTGTCGGACGGCACCCGATAGCGCGCTCCAGGCGCCTAAGCTTTTTTACGTGCGTACGTACCCCATTCCCCAGGGACCATCATGGCCACGCCAAGCCACGCGAAGACGTCGAATTCATCGCGGATGGCGGAAAGCTCGACCGGGCGATTCTCGTCTTGCAAGGTGGCGGCGCGCTGGGTGCGTACCAGGCAACTGCGCAGGTTTCGTCGAAGCCGGCTTGATGCCTGACTGGATTGCACGTGTATCGTGCTCACGCCCGTTCCCATTCCGATCCAGACGCCGGGTTTCGCCGGCCAGAAGGAGAGTGCGCCATGAGCAACGAAGCAGAGAAGAACCGGCTCGACGAAGCGCAGGCGGGCCGTGCGGCCTGGAAAAAATGGGGGCCCTACCTCAGCGAGCGGCAATGGGGGACGGTGCGCGAGGACTACAGCGACAACGGCGACGCCTGGAACTACTTCACCCATGACCAGGCCCGCTCGCGCGCCTACCGGTGGGGCGAGGACGGCCTCGGCGGTATCAGCGACGACCACCAGGTATTGTGCTTCGCCCTAGCCCTGTGGAATGGGCGCGATCCGATCCTGAAGGAGCGCGCCTTTGGTCTGGCCAACGGCGAAGGCAATCATGGCGAGGACGTGAAAGAGTACTACTTCTATCTCGATTCCACGCCGACGCACTCGTACATGAAGTATTTGTACAAGTATCCGCAGACCGCCTATCCATACAATGACCTCGTCCAGACCAACCGCGGCCGCGGCAAGCATGAGGCCGAGTACGAGTTGCTGGACACCGGCGTGTTTGACGGCAACCGGTATTTTGACGTCTTTGTCGAATACGCTAAGGCGGCGCCTGAAGACGTGCTGGTGCGAATCGGTGTCTTCAACCGCGGCCCGGACGCGGCGCCGCTGCACGTGTTGCCGACCCTGTGGTTCCGCAATACGTGGTCGCAGCCGGGGGGCGGATCGAAGCCGCTCCTCGAACGCGTCGATTCCCCCGGGCAAGCGGCGGTCCGCGCCCGTCACAGCGACCCGTTGTTTCTGGAATCGCTGGGCGAGTATTACCTCTACTGCGACGCCGACGTGCCGCTGCTCTTCACCGAGAATGAAACCAACAACACCCGGCTGTTCGGCACGGGCAACGCGTCGCCCTACGCGAAGGACGGTATCCACAACTTCATCGTGCACGGCGATGCCGCGGCGGTGAACCCCGCGCAGCAGGGAACCAAGGCGGCGCCCCAGTATCAGCTCAACCTCGGCGGTGGGGAGTCGCAAGTCGTGCGGTTACGGTTGACGACCCGGGCGCCGGGCGCGGCATCCGCGCCCTTCAATGATTTCGACGCCGTGTTCGCCGCCAGGCTGGAGGAGGCCGATGCCTTCTACGCGTCGATGACACCGCTCGCGATTCGCGACAACCCAGACCGGGTGAGCGTCATGCGCCAGGCGCTGGCCGGCATGCTCTGGACCAAGCAGTACTTCTACTATGACCTCGGCGTCTGGCTCGACGAGCACGGCGCGGGTGGCCGGTTGCCGAAACTGGAGCGCAGGCGGGTACGCAACAGCGAATGGGCGCACATGTTCAACGACGACATCATCTCGATGCCGGACAAATGGGAGTATCCCTGGTACGCCGCGTGGGACCTGGCGTTTCACATGATTCCGCTGAGCATGGTCGACCCCGACTTCGCCAAGCAACAGCTCGACCTGATGCTGCGCAACGACTATCTGCACCCCAATGGCCAGCTCCCCGCTTACGAGTGGAACTTCGGCGATGTCAATCCGCCCGTGCATGCCTGGGCGACGATGCAGCTCTACGTCCTCGACAAGGAGCGTCACGGTGGCAGGGGCGACATCGAGTTCCTCAAGTACGCCTTCTCCAAACTGCTGGTCAACTTCACCTGGTGGGTCAACCGCAAGGACCGCACGGGTGCCAATGTCTTCGAGGGCGGCTTTCTCGGGCTCGACAATATCGGCGTGTTCGACCGCTCGTCGCCGCTGCCCACGGGCGGTTACCTGGACCAGGCCGACGGTACCGCGTGGATGGTGTTCTTCAGCCAGCAGATGCTGCGCATCGCGGTTGAGCTTGCGTTGCAGGAGCCGCTCTACGAGGAGTTCGTCGAGAAATTCTTCCAGCACACGGTGTTCATTGCCGGCGCGCTGGACAGCGTCGGCGAGCGGAAAGACGAAATGTGGGATGAAGAGGATGGCTTCTTCTACGATGTGCTGCGTTTCCCGGACGGCAGCGCCACGCGCCTCAAGGTCCGCTCCATCGTCGGGCTGCTGCCACTGGCCGCGGTGGCGGTGTTCGAAGAAGATATCCTCGCCAGGCTGCCGAAGTTCCGCGAGCGTGCCAGGCTGTTCCTGGGGCGCCACCCCGAGCTCGCCGCCAACATGCATCTGCCCCAGCAGCCCGGCATAGCCAACCGGCGCATGCTGTCAATCGTTGGCGAGCAGAAGCTGCGTCGTATTCTGGCGCGCATGCTGGACGAAGATGAGTTCTTCGGCCCGCATGGCATCCGCGCGCTGTCGCGCTTCCACCTCGAGCACCCTTACGTCTTTCGCCACGCGGGCCAGGAGTATCGCGTGGCCTACGTGCCGGGCGATTCCGACAGTGGCATGTTCGGCGGCAATTCCAACTGGCGCGGGCCGGTGTGGATGCCGATCAATTACCTGCTCTACACCTCGCTGATACGCCTGTATGCCTATTTCGGCGAGGACTTCAAGGTCGAGTGTCCGACCGGGTCTGGCCAGATGATGACGCTGCTCGAAGTGGCGCAGGAATTGGGCGAGCGCCTGAGCCGGATCTTCCTGCGCGACGGAGACGGCCGCAGGCCCATATATGGCGCGGCGCACAAGTTCCGCGACGACCCGCACTGGCGCGACCTGGTGCTGTTCTACGAGTATTTCCACGGCGACACCGGTGCCGGGATCGGCGCGAGCCACCAGACCGGCTGGACCGGCTGCGTCGCGCGCATCATCCAGGCGAATGCCGTGCTGTCCAAGGACATCCTGCTCACGCCGGGCGCGGAGGTGGGGGTCTTGCGCGCGCTGAGATCCGCTCACAAGGGCCCGGAGTCTGCAATCCCCGGCAATTCTGTCAATCCCGAGAAGGCCAGCCAGGGGGGGTGACGGCTGTGCTGACACCTCGCTATCCGGCGCTTTACCAGCTCAACACGCGGGTCCGGTTGACCGAGCTGTCGCTATCGCTCGGCCATGCGGCCACGCTGGATGACATCGCCGACACCGAACTGGACCATCTGGTGGTGATGGGTTTCGACTGGCTCTGGTTGCTGAGCGTCTGGCAGACGGGACCTGCCGCGCAGCGCATCTCGCGCAGCAACGCAGCGTGGCGGCGCGAGTTCGAGCAAACGCTGCCCGACCTGCGCGAGGACGATATCGCTGGTTCCGGCTTTGCAATCACGCGTTACAGCGTGCACAGCGACCTCGGTGGCGACGAAGCGCTGGCGCGCCTGCGCACGCGCGCGCGACAGCGCGGTCTGCGCCTGATGCTCGATTTCGTGCCGAACCACATGGCCCCGGATCATGCGTGGACCGACGAGCACCCGGACTATTTCGTCCATGGCAGCGAGGAGGATCTGGTGCGTTCGCCCCGCAACTATTGCCGCGTGGCAACGAAGAACGGACCGCTGCTGCTTGCCTACGGCAGGGATCCATACTTCGACGGCTGGCCCGACACGCTGCAGCTCAACTACGGCAATCCGCAATTGCAGCAAGCGATGATTGGGGAACTAGAGCGCATTGCTGACCAGTGCGACGGCGTGCGCTGCGACATGGCCATGCTCGTATTGCCCGAGGTGTTCGAGCGCACCTGGGGCATCCGGCCCGACCTGTTCTGGCCGAAGGCGACGGGGACGGTGCGGCGCCAGCATCCCGGCTTCCTGTTCATGGCTGAAGTCTACTGGGATATGGAATGGACGCTGCAGCAGCAGGGCTTCGACTACACCTATGACAAGCGCTTGTACGACCGCTTGCGCGAACAGCGCGCCCGCCCCGTGCGCGAGCATCTGGGCGCGGACATGGCCTATCAGGACAAGCTGGCGCGCTTTCTGGAGAATCACGACGAGCCGCGCGCCGCATCAACCTTTGCACCCGAAGTCCATGCGGCTGCCGCGGTGCTGACCTTCCTCTCGCCGGGCTTGCGGTTCTTCCACCAGGGACAGCTCGCGGGCCGGCGCACACGTATCTCACCGCATCTGGTCCGCGCTCCGGACGAAGCGGTGGACGGAGCGCTCGCGCAATTCTATGCCCGGTTGCTTGCCGTGTTGCGCCAACCGCTGCTTCGCGATGGCAATTGGTCCTTGCTGGAATGCGTTCCGGTCTGGGGCGAGAACAAAACATCGGACAACTTCATTGCGTTCCGTTGGGTACGGGCTCCTCACGAGTGGATGTTCGTGGCCGTGAACTACTCGCCGCAGCAGAGCCAATGCTTCATGCGAACGCCCTTCACGGAACTGGGGGGGCGGACCGTACGGCTCCAGGACCGGCTCGGCCCGGCTGTCTATGATCGACCGGGCGATGACCTGCGCGCCCGTGGCCTTTTCCTGGACATGCCACCCTGGGGCTTTCATGTTTTTGACGTGCAGGGGATTGATTGACAGGGACTGTCGGCCGCTCATGCTGGCTCAGGTTTCGAATTATTTTTTCTAATGGGATTGTGAGATATCGTCGCTGTAAAAAAGCCCGCACGCGCCCTACCATGCTCAAAACCAAAGAGCGAACGCTGCAGCGGTTCCATGCGCTGGTCTGGCCGGGCGACGATGAGAATTCCCAATAGATCGCCTGTACCGCGGGTGTCTCGCCTCCATGCTTTCGTCATGATGGTAGGAGACACCATGCTATTTCTCGTCATCAGTACCCCCCGTCCGGAGCGTCCTTCCACGCTGGTCGACTCGCGCAGCCACTACTGGGAATGGATGCGTCCCCTGCTCGATGCCGGACTGGCCCGCTCGGTGCATGCGCGGGTCGGGCGCGGCGCCGTCGCGCTGTTCGACGTCGACTCGAACACCACCCTGCACCGCTTGATGAACGAATGGGCGGACATCATTCCGGCCCATTTCGACGTCTATCCCTTGCTGGACGAGGAGTCGGCGAAGGCCTTCCTGGCGACCCAGGATCGGGGGCGGCCATGATGCCGCCACGCCGGCGCAGCCTGCCTGGGCCAGGCCGGGCGGTGCTGGCCCTGGCCATCGCGGCTTGTGCCTTCGGCGTGCGTGCCGAGTCCTTTCCCAGCAAGCCAGTGCGCATGATCGTGGCCTTCCCCGCCGGGGGCGGCACGGATATCGTGGCGCGCCTGATCGCGGAGCGGCTGACCAACCTTTGGGGCCAGCAGGTCATCGTCGACAACCGCGGCGGTGCCGGCGGCGTGATCGGTACCGAGATGGCGGCCCGGGCGACGCCTGATGGCTACACGATCTTCCTGGCGACGCTCGGCAATCTATCGATCAATCCGCACTTGTATGCAATGAACGTGGATCCGCTCAAGGATTTCGCGCCGATCTCGAATGTGGTGCAGGTGAATTTCGTGCTGGTGGCAAACCCCGGCTTGCCCGCGAAGAACGTGAAGGAGTTGATCGCGCTGGCCAGGAACAAGCCTGACCAGATCACCTTTTCCTCCTCAGGCGTGGGTGGCGCGCCGCATCTGGCCGGCGAACTCTTCAACGACATGGCCGGCGTAAAGCTGGCGCACATTCCTTACAAGGGCAGCGGCCCCAGCTTCAACGACCTGCTCGGCAAACAGGTGTCGGTGACCTTCGACAGCCTGGTCCAGGCTCTGCCGTACGTAAAGGCTGGCAAGCTGCATGCGCTGGGGGTGTTGGCCGCCAGGCGCTCCCCTTTGCTGCCCGACGTCCCTACGTTGTCCGAGGCCGGGGTGCCAGGATACGACTTCGCCAACTGGTTCGGTCTGGTTGCGCCGGACGGCACGCCACCCGAGCGGATCCGGAAATTGAGCGCCGATGTGCACCAGGTGCTCGACCAGCCAGCCGTGCGCAAGCAATTGGCCAGCATGGGCGCGGTTCCCGCCGCCACCACGCCGGAGCAGTTCGGTGAACTGATCCAGGCCGAAAGCCGCAAATGGGGCAAGATCATCAAGGAGCAAGACATACGGGCACCTTAGCCCGCGCCAGCAGCCAGTTACGGAAGCAAGCGATCTTGCCGTCGTCGGCGCGCGCCGCGGGGCAGACCAGGTGGTAGCCGCGCGGGCGCCGCAACACCAGCGGATGCGGCGCCACCAGCCTGCCCTGCGCCAGGTCGTTCTCCAGGTAGCGGAGTTGGCCGAGCGCTACCCCCAGGCCTTCGGTGGCGCATTGATAGATGACGCTGAGATCCTCGTAGTACATGTCGCCCACCGCCAGACCCCGTTCCGCGCCGGCCGCGCGGATCCAGTCGGGCCAGTGTTGCGGCCGCCGATTGGAGTGCAGCAGCGGCAGTTCCAGCAGCGCCTCGGTGGTGCACGGACTGGGTAGCCGGGCGGCGAGTTCGGGCGCCATGATGGGCGTGAGTTCGTCGCTGAACAGCAGGTCGTTGCGCAGCCCTTCCCAGGGCCCATCGCCGTAGACGATGCCCACATCGGCATTGTCGCGCTTGAAGTCCACGCCTTCGACGCTGGAGGTCAGCTTCACGTTGATGTCAGGATGGTCGGACTGGAAGGCGGGCAGCAGCGGAATGAGCCAGCGCACGAACAGCGTGGTGTGTCCGCGCACGGTAAGTACCTGCTTGGCGCCCGTGGAGACCAGCTCCTGGGTGGCCCGCACGATCTCCGCAAACGCGCCACCGAGCGCCGCGGCATAGAGTTCGCCTCCCCGGGTCAGGCGCAGGCGCCGCGAGCCCCGTTCGAACAGCTCGAAACCGAGCCAGCTTTCCAGTGCCTTGATCTGGTGGCTGACCGCGCCCTGCGTGATGTGCAGTTCCTGCGCGGCGCTGGTGAAGCTGAGGTGCCGCGCCGCGCTTTCGAACACGCGCAGCGGATTGAGGGGAGGAAGTTGCGGGTTCATGACAGGTTTGTGCAGGGATGTCCGGCGATGCCGGAAAAGGCAGAGGCATTAGCTTTATCGATGCGATGGTGAAATTTTCTCGATGGCCTTCAAAGCGAAGACTCCATATCATCGTTGCAAACATGGCACTGGCGCACGTTCCAGGGAAGCGCAGCCGAGGTTGCAATTATTAGTTTTTATTATGCCAGCATAGGGGCGTACGGATGAATATGCGATATGGGACCAATTTTCCCTCGTTGAAGGATGAGGTGGACGAAGGGGAATGGCAGGCGCGGAAAGAACTGGCGGCGTGCTATCGGCTGATGGACCGCCACGGCATGACCGACATGATCTACAACCACATCACGGCACGGATCCCCGGCCGGGAAGGCAAGCTGCTGATCAATCTGTACGGGCTGCTGTACAAGGAGATCACGGCATCCAACCTGGTCGAGATCGACTTCGACGGCACCGTGTGCCGCAAGCCGGACACCGACTACGGCATCAACAAGTCCGGCTACGTGATCCACGGCTGTATCCACCGCGCGCGTCCTGACGTGCATTGCGTCATCCATACGCATACGCGCGCCGGCATGGCGGTGTCGGCCATGCGCTGCGGCCTGCTGCCCATTACGCAGACCGCCTCGCGGTTCCACGGTCATCTCGGCTATCACGAGTTCGAAGGGCCCGCGGTGGACCTGGCCGAGCAGGCGCGGCTCGTGGCCGATCTGGGTCCGCACAATGCCATGATCCTGCGTAACCACGGCCTGCTCGTGTGCGGGGGCTCGGTGCCGCAGGCATTCAACCTGATGTATCAGCTGGAAATGGCGTGCCGAGCCCAGGTAGACGCGATGGCGGCCGGCCTGGACCAGGTGATGGTGCCCGCCGACGAGATCCTGGACGGCGCGGCACACCTCTACCAGCCCGGCACGCGCCGGCCTTACGGCGAACTCGAGTGGCACGCCATGCTGCGCTTGCTGGACGCCGAGCCGGGCGGCTATCCGTCCTATGCAAGCTGACGCATTCGCCGCCCTCCCCTTGCCAATTCCGGAGACTTTCTCATGACTGATGTCGTCGCCAGGCCCACCGCGGGCATATGCGATTGCCACGTGCACGTGATCGGCCCTGCGTCAGCCTACCGCTTCGACGCCGCACGCACGTATACGCCCGCGGATGCGCCGCTCGACGCCCTGTTCGCGCTGCACCGCAGCCTGGGAATCGACCGTACCGTCATCGTCCAGCCCAGTCTGTACGGTGCGGACAATGCTTGCCTGCTGGACGCGCTGGCGCAGCTCGGCGGCGCGGGCCGCGGCGTGGCGGTCATCGACGAGACCACGTCCGGCGATGTCCTGACCGCCATGCACCGCGCGGGTGTGCGCGGTGTGCGCGTCAACCTGGAGACTGCCGGCGAGCATGATGCCGAGGTGGCGCGGCGCAGGTTGATGAGCGCGGCGACGCGCGTGGCGCCGCTGGGGTGGCATGTGCAAACCTACACCAGCCTCGCCACCTTGTCGGCGCTTTCCGACGTATTGTCCGACTTGCCCGCGACGCTGGTCATCGATCATTTCGGCCGCGCGCAGGCAGAGCTGGGGCCGTCGCAAGCCGGCTTCGACACCTTGCTCGCGGCGGTCGCGTCCGGGCGCGCATACGTGAAGCTGTCGGCCGCCTACCGCATCTCGCGGGCGCCCGACTACGCCGATGTGGCCGCGCTCGCGCGTGCCCTGATCGACGCCAATCCCGATCGCGTGCTGTGGGGCACCGACTGGCCGCACCCCGGGTCGGCCGCAGGCCGACCGCTGTCCGTCGCCGGCATCACGCCGTTTCGGGACGAGGACAACGCACGGGCGCTGCTGCGCTGCCTCGAATGGGCCGGGACCACGGAGCGCGCCCACAAGCTCCTGGTGGACAACCCGGCGCGGCTATATGGATTCTGAAGTTTGACCGCGGATGCATCAGACCTCCCGGATATGCGCGAAGCAGCGCTATCGCGCAACACGATAAGCAGGAGACAAAGATCATGAACAAAATCCCCCGCGTGCTGGCGGCCCTGGCCGTCGGCGTCGCCTCTGCGGCCAGCCCGGCCCAGGCGAGCGAGCCCTATCCGGCCAAACCAATACGCATCGTGGTACCCCTGGCACCGGGCGGTACCGTCGACCTGGTTTCCCGACTGATTGCCAAGGGCCTGTCCGAAGACCTGGGGCAGCCGGTCCTTGTAGAAAACAAGCCCAGCGCCAGCGGCCTGATCGGCACGCGCGAGGTCGCGCACGCCCAGCCCGACGGCTACACCCTGCTGGCGGTCGCCAATACCTTCGCATCGGCTCCGGCCTTCGTGCCGGATGCGCGCTACGACCCGATCAAGGACTTCACGCCGGTGACGCAGATCTGCCAGATCCCCATGGTGCTGGTCGCGCATCCTTCCGTGCCCCAGCGCACCGTCAAGCAGCTGATCGACTGGGCCAGGGCCCATCCCGGCCAAGTCTCGTTCGCATCGTCCGGCATCGGTTCCACCGGCTATATCGCGGCCGAGCTTTTCAGTCGGCAGGCGGGTATCAAGATGCTGAGCGTTTCGTACAAGGGCAATGGGCAGGCGCTGATGGACGTGGTGGGCGGTCAGGTGATGACGATGTTCGACCAGGTCAGCACGTCGGGGCGGTACGTGCAGGCGAAAAAGCTGCGCGCGCTGGCGGTCACGACGCCCACGCGCTCTGCCCTGCTCCCCGATGTCCCGACGGTTGCAGAGTCCGGCCTGCCGGGGTTTGAGGATGCGACCTTCAACGCGATCCTGGCGCCGGCCGGCACGCCTGCGCCGATCGTGGCCCGCCTGCACGCAGCCATCGCCAAGGTGCTGGCGCGACCAGCGGTGCGCGATCAATTGGCGGCGCAGGGCATCGAGGTCAAGCCGAGCGAGTCGCCGCAGGCCTTCGGCGACTACCTGCGAGCAGCGGTCAACAAGTATCGCGCAATCGCTCAGGCCGAGCCCGCCGGAGGCTGACCGCTGCGGGGCGCGGAGCAATGATTCCTGCGGTTCGAAGCGGCGTCACGACGTCCAGTCCTGCACCGGGTTGCAGGCCAGGTAACGCACCGGCTGCGCAATGCCCAGTCGCAGGCGGGCCGCTTCGATCGGTTCATGCAGCAACTTTTCATAATCCTCACCGAGCAGCCACGCCGCGCGTCGGCCTAGCCGGTAGCCCTCCAGTACCGCCCGCGCGAAGCCCAGGCTGCGGGATACGCGCAGGCTTTTCATGGAGGCCGATACTGCGATAAAGGCCCACCCCTTGCCGCCGGTTTGCGCATAGCTGAATGCCACCAGCGCGGCTTCGCCCAGGCTCTCGTCAGCCCGGTACCCGGTGAGTACATGCCAGATATCGTGGATGTCGCGCGTACGCCGGCCGAACCACATATAGGCGTCTTCGACGATCGGTTCCTGATTGAGGTTCGATATCTCGGCCAGCCCGTCTGCGCTGTAGCCGGTCTTTTCGAGGAACTCGCGGTAGGCCGCACCCACCGTTCCCGGCGCGAAGCGGGACACATAGTCCGGATCGGCGAAACGCTCTGCCAGTTCAATGCGCTGATACACCATGCGCCGGCCGTCCGGCGTGCTCAGCAGCCGGCTGAAATTTCGCGGCATGGACGGGCCGTTGAGCGCTCGCATGATGCGGAACACCTGCTCCGTGTCATTGCTGTCTGCCAGCAGTTTGCGAATCGCCTTGAACGCTGTCAGCACATCCTGCTTGTACGGACTAGAACCGATTGAAGTCGCCATGGGGTGGGCTCCGGTAACAAACTTGCGGGGGTCAGGCGGATGCGAGCTCGGACGCCTGTGGCGCGGCGTTTCGCACGAATTTGACGCAGGTGTCGACGGCGGTCACTGGCAGCATATGCCCGCCAGTCACCAAGGTCAGCTTTGCATCCTTGACCTTGGCGACAAGCGCTTCGCCATTCGCCGCAAAGTCCAGGATGCGGTCTTCGCGTCCAAAGAGCACGCTGACCGGCACGCGCAGCGTGCCATAGTGCGCCAACAGCGGCGGCAGACTGTGCGCAACGCCAATGAAGTCTTCCGAGGCTGCAATGAAATGGCTGGGCCGCAGGGCCAGCATCCCGCCGGCGCGCGTCGAATAGTCATCTGGCACGGGATCGGGACCGAAGACGATATCCATCACCTGTTCACGGCGCCGCATCGAGAGCGGCACCGCCACGGTCCAGGCAATCAGCCGGCGCAACCAGGCCGCCCGGACCATCATTGCCTTGAATACCGGCGATGGCGCTTTGGGCGGATGCGTCAGCGGGGCGATCAGCGCCAGGCCGCCCACGCGCTCGGGGTGGTAGGTAGCCAGGGCCAGCGCAATCGCGCCGCCGAGCGAGTGTCCCACCACCAGCGGCCGATCCAGCCCGAGTGTGTCGATCAGCGCGGCGAGTGCACTGGCCTGGGCGGGAAGGTCCGCGGCAGCGCCCGCCTCGCGCGTGGAATACCCTGCGCCGGGGCGGTCCACGGCGATCACACGGAAATCACGCGCCAGCGGTTCGACCATGCCATACCCGAAATGGCCAAGCTGGCCGGCCAAGCCATGCACCAGCAGCACCGCCGGCCCCTGGCCACGCTCCACCACGTGCAGCCGCGCGCCGGGCACAGCGACGAAGCGGCCCGTGGGGGGCATCGCGGCTTCGATGCGCCTTGTGGTGCGCCAGGTGTACAGCAAGCACAGGATGCCGCCGACAAGCAATACGGCGAGCAACCCTGCTATGACGGCGAGTCCGATGGTCATGGCTGCACCTCGCTACTTACCCCAGCCGGCTGCGCACTGTTATCCCGCTGATTGCGCCGGGTGTCGTCCTGCTTGATCGCCGGCGCCTGCGCGACCGGCAGCGGCGTGTCGAACTGCAGCACGCCATCGGCGATGCGACCGTGCCGGATCGTGAGCATGTCTTTCAGGTAGTTCTGATGCACGCGCCACGGCTTGCGGTGGCCCTGCTTCGGCAGCACGCTGGCCGCGCGCTGCACGTAGCCCGAGGTGAAATCCAGGAACGGCACGGGATGCACGTCGGCAGCCCGGCGCGGCATGGCGATGCGGTGCTTGTGACGGTCCATGTAACGCAGCAGCCGGCAGACGTATTCGGCCGTGAGGTCCGCCTTGAGCGTCCATGACGCATTGGTGTAGCCGAAGGCCAGCACCAGATTGGGCACATCGCTGAGCATCATGCCCTTGTAGGCCATCGATTCGGCCGGCCGGCGCGGTTGGCCGTCCACGCTGAGCGCGATGTCGCCGAGCATGTTCAGCTTCAGCCCGGTGGCGACCACGACGATGTCCGCGGGCAGCATCTTGCCGCTGCGCAGCACGATGCCCTCGGCGTTGAAGCGCTCGATCATGTCGGTGACGATCGCCGCGCGCCCGTCGCGGATTTCGCGGAACAGGTCGCCGTCCGGCACCAGGCACAGGCGCTGGTCCCAGGGCTTATAGCTGGGCGTGAAATGGGTATCCACGTCGAAGCCAGGTGCCAGCTGCGCGGCGGCCATCGCGATCAGCCGCTGCTTGACCCGCTCGGGGCGCCGGCGCGCCAACTGGAAGAACGACATGCCGAGCAGCACGTTCTTCCAACGCGTCGCCGCGTAGGCCAGCTTTTCGGGCAAGACGCGTCGCAACTTGTTGGCGATGGCGTCTTCGCCGGGGCGCGTGACGATAAAGGTGGGCGAGCGCTGCAGCATGGTCACGTGGGCCGCGCTTTTCGCCATGGCAGGGACCAGCGTCACCGCCGTGGCGCCGCTGCCGATCACAACCACGCGCTTGCCGGTGTAGTCGAGCGATTCGTCCCAGAACTGCGGATGTACCATGCGGCCCCTGAAGGTTTCCTCGCCGGGAAACGTGGGGCGGTGGCCTTCGGCATAGCTGTAATAGCCGGCGCAAACGTACAGGAAGCGGGCTCGCAGGCGCACGCGCTCGCCGTCCTGGGTGCGCTCCGCTTCCACGGTCCAGCAGGCGCTGCCGCTATCCCAGGCGGCGGTGAGCACCTTGTGGCCGAAGCGTATGTGTGACGTGATGCCGGCTTCCTCGGCCGTCTGGCGGATATAGGCAAGGATCGAGGGTCCGTCGGCGATGGCCTTGGCCCCCTGCCACGGCTTGAAACGGTAGCCGAGCGTGTACATGTCAGAATCCGAGCGGATGCCCGGGTAGCGGAACAGGTCCCAGGTGCCGCCCATCGCCTGGCGGGCTTCGAGGATGACGTAGCGCTTGCCGGCGCAGCGTTCCTGCAGGTGGCGCGCGGCACCGATCCCGGACAGGCCGGCGCCTACGATCAAGACATCAAGGACTGCGTCATCGGAACGGGGGGCGGTCATGATGGGAATCCGGACGAGTGCGGATGAGCGGCGTTTCTGACAAGATAGGTTGTCAAAATCCATCTGGCAATAGGGAATGTCATAATGGCCACCATGACGACCGAGCTTTCTCCCGCTCGCCGCTATCGCGGTGCCGAAGCCGAAGAACGACGCGCCCAGCGCCGCAGCCAGCTGATTGCCGCGGCGGTCCAGGTCTACGGCGAGCGTGGCTACCAGAACGCCACGGTCAAGGCCGTGTGCGAGGCGGCCGGACTCACTGAGCGCTATTTCTATGAGTCGTTTGCCAATAGCGAGGCGCTTTTGCTGGCGTCGTACGAAACCGTGACGCGCAAGTTGCTGCACACCCTGGCGCGGGCCGGCGAGGAGAACGGCGGAAGTGGGGAACAGCGCGCTTCGGCGATGCTACGCGCCTACTTTGGTGCGCTGCAATGCGAGCCTCGCGCGGCGAGGGTCTTCCTGGTCGAAATCCGCGGCGTCAGCAAGCTTGTCGATGAAGCGCTGGCCATTTCGCTTAGCGAGTTTGGTGCACTGCTGGCGCGCACGTTATTGCCTGGTGGACGGGAGGGCCGGGGACTTGATCCGATGCTGATCGCCGGCGTGGCCGGCGGGATCGTCCATGTTGCGCTGTACTGGATTCGTAACGGTTATGCGCCCGATGTCGACACCGTGGCTCGTACCGCGTTGCAACTGGCGCTTGTGCTGGTGTGCCAGCCGGCTTAAGGCCCGCGCCTTCGCAGGAAGCGCGGGGCATTGCCAGACATGCTGCTATTTCGCGTGCAGGATGACGGTCCCCTCGGAAATCGTCGGCGCGCTCGCGCCGGTTCCGGCAGCGTTCGCGGCGATCCAGTCCTTCGCCTTCTTGACGCTCTCATCCACGCCCGCCTTGTCATTGCAGGTCGTGACAGAAAAGCCGCCATCGGCGGTCCGCGCAAGCGTGTAGCTGACAAAACCCTGGACCGAACGCATCAGGGATTCGATTTCCGAGGTCCGTTTTTCCAGCAGATCAAACAGCTCCCTGGCGCCGCTTCCGGAATAGGCTCTGATAACAGTGTGCATGGTCGGTTCCTTCCTTGGATGGGCCCCGGAATTCGCGCAGCCGCGCGGAGTAAGGCGTGATGGCACCAGTCTAGTTACGATGCGGGAAAAGTGCACCGACTGCGGGCCCGAAACTCACCAGGCAATATCTGGCGCGGACTGGCCAGGCACTGGTTTCAGGCACAGAATCCAAATGCAATCAAATCAGGGAGACTCGCCATGCCCGGTCACCGTCCGTTCTACACAGGCGTGCTCGCCATCTGTGGCGCGATCGCCACGCCTGTTGCGCTGGCACAGGCAGGGTCCTATCCCACCAAACCGGTCACGATTGTGGTGCCCAACCCACCGGGCGGCGTGGTCGATACTTCGGCGCGTCTGGTGTCCGACTCGCTTGCGCGCCAACTCGGTCAGGCTGTTGTCATTGATAACCGGGCCGGCGGCAGCGGCAACATCGCCTACCAACTGGTCGCGCGCGCGCCGAAGGACGGATACACGCTGCTGGCCTCATATTCGGCCTATCACGTGGGCAATCCGTCGATGTTCGCCAAACTACCGTGGAACCAGAAAGACCTGGTGCCAGTGGCACTAATCGCCGTCGCGACCAACGTGATCACGGCCAACCCTGCCCTGCCGGCGAACAACCTGAAGGAATTCATCGCCTACCTCAAGCAGAATCCGGGAAAGGTGAACTACGCATCCCAGGGCAACGGTTCCCTGTCGCACGTCGGGACCGAACTGTTTACCCAGGTCACGCAGACCAAGATGACACACGTGCCATACAAGGGGTCCGGGCCGGCAATCCAGGACGTGCTGGCCGGGCAGGTGCAGGTGTTCATCACCACGCCGCCCTCGGTGATCGGCCACGTCCAGACCGGCAAGCTCAAGGCGCTCGCCGTCACCAGCAAAACGCGCCACCCCATGCTGCCTGCGGTGCCGACCACCGCCGAGGCAGGACTGCCTGGTTTCGAACTGGAAGCATGGGTTGGCCTGTTCGCGCCTGCCGGCACGCCGCCCGAGGTCATCGCCAAGCTGTCAGAGAACGTGAAGAAGGTGCTGGAGCAACCAGAGACAAAAAAGCGCGCCGACACCGTCGGCATCGAAGCCCGTTACATGGATCCCGCTGGTCTGGGGGCACTGGTCAAGAAGGATACCGAGTACTGGGGCAAGATCATCAAGGCCAGGAACATCACGGCCGACTGATCGGAGTACGTCCATTCCTTAGCGCCGGATTCACTTGCGCGTCAGGCTGGTCCGGCGGCTGCCGTGGGCGTATCGGCCTTGCCGGCCTGGTCGTGCCAGCCGCCGCCCAGGGCCTTGTACAGGTTGACTTCACTGGTCAGCTGCTCGAGCCGCGCCTGGATCAGCAGTTGCTGCGCGTTGTACAGCGAGCGCTGCGCGTCCAGCACGGCGAGGTAGCTGTCGACACCCGTGCGGTAGCGCCGGTCGGCCAGGCCATAGGCGTCCTGGGCGGCTTCCACGAAGCGGATCTGGGCCTCGAGCTGGCTGGTGTAGGTGCCCCGTGCCGCCAGCCCATCGGCCACCTCGCGGAAGGCGGTCTGCACCGTACGCTCGTACTGGGCGACGTTCACGTCCTTCTGGATGGTGGCAAAGTCCAGGCTGGCCCGCAGGCTGCCGGCGGTAAACAGCGGCAGGTTGATCCGCGGCTGGAACAGCCACGTGCCAGAGCCGGCCCCGAACAGGCCCGAAAGCTGGTTGCTGGCGGTGCCCGCCGATGCGGTCAGGCTGATACTGGGGAAGAACGCCGCACGCGCGGCGCCGATATCGGCGTTGGCGGAGCGCAGCCGGTGCTCGGCCGCGAGCACGTCCGGACGGATCTGCAGCAGGTCGGAGGGCAGCCCGGCCGGCACATCGGCAAACAGCTTCTGCGCCAGCGGCAGGCCTTCCGGCAGGTCCGCTGGCAGGGACGTGCCGACCAGCAGCACCAGGGCATTCTCATCCTGGGCAACCAGCCGGGTGTAGCGCGCAAGGCTCGCGCGGGCGGTTTCCACGGCGGTCTGCGCCTGGCGCAGGTCCAGCCGGGAAGCGATCCCTTCCTCGTAGCTGCGCCGGGTCAGGCCATAGCTGCGCTCGTAATTGGCCAGCGTTTCGTGGGTGAGCTGCAGCAGGGCTTCATCGGCGCGCTGGGTCAGGTAGGCGCTGGCAACGCTCGCCACCAGCGAAATCTGCGCGCTGCGGCGTGCCTCGTCGCTGGCGAAATACTGTTCGAGCGCGGATTCGCTAAGGCTGCGCAGGCGGCCGAACAGGTCGATCTCCCACGCCGTGGTGCCCACCGACACGCCGTACTGGCTGCCGATCATCCGCTGTCCGGTGGAGGACAGGTCGGCGGGAATGCGCTGGCGCGTGCCCAGTGCGGCCGCGCCGACGGCGGGAAACAGGTCGGCGCGCTGGATGCGGTACTGTGCACCGAACGCCTCCACGTTGAGGGCGGCCACGCGCAGGTCACGGTTGTTCTGCAGCGCCAGTTCGACCAGACGGCGCAGGCGCGCATCGGCGAAGAATTCGCGCCAGCCCAGCTCGATCGCGGGCACCTGGCCGGCTTCGGCGGCGGCATCGGCAGGCAGGTAGGCCGGGCCCTGCGGGTAGGCTGCCTCCACCGGCGAGGCCGGCCGCTCGTACCTGGGGATCAGGCTGCAGCCGGCCAGCATGGCCATGGCGGCAGCGCAGAGCAAGGTCTTCTTCATTCCAGCGCCTCTTTTTCCAGGGAGGCCACATGCGGCCCCGGCGGCTCCGGCCTGCGCTTGCGCCCGAACATGGAGGTGACGACGACAAAAAACAGCGGCACCCAGAAGATCGCCAGCACCGTGGCAGTGATCATGCCGCCGATCACGCCGGTGCCAATGGCGTGCTGGCTGCCGGCACCGGCGCCGGTCGACACGGCCAGCGGGAACACGCCGAGCATGAAGGCCAGCGAGGTCATCACGATGGGGCGCAGGCGCATGCGGCACGCCTCCACGGCGGCCTCGACCAGGTTCTTGCCCTGTTCGTACTGGCTCCTGGCGAACTCCACGATCAGGATGGCGTTCTTGGCGGACAGGCCGATGGTGGTCAACAGGCCCACCTGGAAGAACACGTCATTGGACAAGCCACGCCCCAGCGTGGCGAGCAGTGCGCCGATCACCCCGAGTGGGACCACCAGCATCACCGAGAACGGGATCGACCAGCTCTCGTAGAGCGCGGCCAGGCACAGGAACACCACCAGCAGCGAGAGCGCATAGAGCGCCGGCGCCTGCGAGCCCGACAGCCGTTCCTCATAGGACAGGCCGGTCCAGGCATAGCCTACGCCCGGCGGCATCTGCCGCATGATCTCCTCGATCGCCTTCATGGCCTCGCCGGAGCTGCGCCCGGGCGCGGGCTCTCCCAGCAACTCCACCGCCGCGACGCCGTTGTAGCGCTGCAGCTTGGGCGAGCCATAGGCCCACTTGCCATCGGCAAAGGCGGAGAACGGCACCATCTCGCCCTTGTCGTTGCGTATGAACCATTTGTCGATATCGTCCGGATTCATCCTGGAATCCGGGCGGCCCTGCACGTAGACGCGCTTGACCCGGCCGCGGTCGATGAAGTCGTTGACATAGCTGGAACCCCACGCGATGGATACCGTGCTGTTGATGTCTGCCAGCGAAACGCCAAGCGCGCGGGCCTTTTCATCGTCGATCACCAGCTGGTACTGCGGCTGGTCATTCAGGCCATTGGGGCGCACGCGCTGCAGCACCGGGCTTTGCGAGGCCAGCGCCAGGAACTTGTCACGCGCGTTCATCAGCGCCACGTGACCAATGCCGGCCTGGTCCTGCAGGTAGAGGTCAAAGCCGATGGCATTGCCCAGTTCCTGCACCGCGGGCGGGGCGAACGCGAACGACATCGAATCGCGGAAGCTCATGAACTTGCGCTGCGCGCGCGCGGCCAGGTCGAACACGCTGGTGCCTTCCCCGCTGCGCTGCTCCCATGGCTTGAGCAGAATGAAGGCCAGACCCGAGTTCTGGCCGCGGCCGGCAAAGTTGAAGCCGTTGACGGTGAACAGCGAGTTCACCACGCCGCCCTCCTCCTTCAGCATGTACTCTCGCATCTGGTCGAGTACCTTCTGCGTGCGCTCGGCCGTGGCGCCGGCCGGCGTCTGCACCTGGGCGTACAGCACGCCCTGGTCTTCTTCCGGCAGGAACGATGTGGGGATGCGCGTGAACAGGAAGCCCATCACCACCAGGATGGCCACGTAGATCAGCAGGAACGGCAGGCGGCGCTTCAGGATGCCCGATACGCTGCGCTCGTAGCTTTGGACGGTCGAGTTGAACTTGCGGTTGAACCAGCCGAAGAAGCCGCCCTTGTTCTCGCCATGGTCGCCCTTTTCGATGGGCTGGAGCATGGTGGCGCACAGGGCCGGCGTCAGTATCAGCGCGACCAGCACCGACAGCACCATGGACGAGACAATGGTGATGGAGAACTGCCGGTAGATCACGCCGGTCGAGCCGCCGAAGAACGCCATCGGCAGGAACACCGCCGAGAGCACCATGGCAATGCCCACCAGCGCGCCCTGGATCTGGCCCATGGAGCGCCGCGCGGCCTCCTTGGGCGGCAGGCCTTCCTCGGCCATCACGCGTTCTACGTTCTCCACCACGACGATGGCGTCATCCACCAGCAGCCCGATGGCCAGCACCATGCCGAACATGGTCAGCGTGTTGATGGTGTAGCCGAACGCCGCCAGCACGCCGAAGGTGCCCAGCAGCACCACCGGCACGGCAATGGTGGGGATCAGCGTGGCGCGGACGTTCTGCAGGAACAGGTACATCACCAGGAACACCAGCACGATGGCTTCCATCAGCGTCTTCACCACTTCGTGGATGGAGCCCGCGATCACCGGCGAGGTGTCATACGGGAAGACCACCTTCATCCCGGGCGGGAAGAAAGGCTCCAGCCCGTCCAGCGTCTTGCGGATGGCGCGCACGGTTTCCAGCGCGTTGGCCCCCGCGGCCAGCCGCACGGCAATGCCCGAGGCCGCCTGGCCGTTGTATTGCGCGTTGATGTTGTAGTCCTGCCCGCCCAGGCCCACCTCGGCGACGTCCTTCAGGCGCACCTGGGAGCCGTCGGGGTTGACCTTGAGCAGGATGTTGCCGAACTGCTCGCTGGTCTGCAGCCGGGTCTTGCCGATCACGCTGGCATTGAGTTGCTGGCCCCGCACCGCCGGCAGGCCGCCCAACTGGCCGGAGGCCACCTGGACGTTCTGCGCCCTGATGGCGCTGCTCACGTCCAGCGGCGTGAGCTGGTAGCTGTTGAGCCGGGCCGGGTCGATCCATACCCGCATCGCATACTGCGCGCCGAACACCTGGAAGTCGCCCACGCCGTAGGTGCGCGAAAGCGGGTCCTGGAGATTCGAGACGATGTAGTTCGACAGGTCTTCCCGCGTGACCTTCGGGTCAGTGGAAATCAGGCCCACGATGACCAGGAAGTTGCGCACCGACTTGGTCACGCGGATGCCTTGCTGCTGCACTTCCTGCGGCAGCAGGGGCTGCGCCAGTGCCAGCTTGTTCTGCACCTGCACCTGGGCAATATCCGGATTGGTGCCCTGCTCGAAGGTCACCGTGATCGTCATGCTGCCGTCGGCGTTGCTTTCCGAGGAGATGTAGCGCAGGCCGTCCAGGCCGTTGAGCTGCTGCTCGATCACCTGCACCACGGTATCCTGCACCGTCTCGGCGGAGGCGCCGGGGTAGTTGACCGAGATGGCGATGGTGGGCGGCGCGATGGCCGGATACTGGCTGATGGGCAGCGCGCGGATCGACAGCACCCCGGCCAGCATGATGACCAGGGCGATCACCCACGCGAAGATGGGCCGATCGATAAAGAAATTGGACATGGATACTCCCTCGCCCTGGCAGTGTGCTCAGGGCTTGGCCGCGGACGGGGCGGACGCGGCGGCCACCGGGGCGCCTGCGCCGTTACCGGCCTGGGCTACGCGCACTTTCGCCCCGGGCCGCACGAACTGCAGGCCCTCCACGATGACGCGATCGCCGGCTCCGAGGCCCTCGGAAACCAGCCACTTGTCGCCAACGACGCGGTCGGTGCGGATCTGCCGCAGTTCCACCTCGTCCCTGGCATTGACCACCAGCGCCGTGGCCTGGCCCTTGAGGTCGCGCGTCACACCCTGCTGGGGCACGAGCAGGGCATTGGTCTTCACGCCTTCACGCAGGCGGGCATGGACGAACATGCCCGGCAACAGCTCATGGCGCGGGTTGGGAAACACCGCGCGCAGCGTCACCGAGCCGGTGCCCTGGTCCACGGCCACTTCAGAGAACTCCAGGCGGCCGGTTTCGGGATAGCGGGTACCGTCTTCCAGCACCAGGCTGACCTGGGCCGCGTTGACGCCGGCGCTTTGCAGCGCACCATTGGCCAGTTCGCGCCGCAGCCGCAGCAGGGAGGCAGAGGGCTGCGTCACGTCGACGTAGATCGGGTCAAGCTGCTGCACCACTGACAGCGCGGTAGCCTGGCCGTTGGTGACCAGCGCACCTTCCGTCACATTCGAGCGCCCGATGCGCCCGGAAATCGGCGACAGCACCTTGGTATAGCGCAGGTTGATCTCGGCGCGATCCACCGCAGCCTGCGCCTGCAGCCAGGCGGCCCTGGCCTCGTCATACTGCTGCTTGCTGACCGCCTCGTCACCGACCAGGCGCCCATACCGCTCTGCCAGCAGGCGGGTGGATTCCAGCGTCGCCCTGGCGCTCTTGTAGGTGGCTTCGTAGGTGGATGGGTCGATCTGATAGAGCTGCTGGCCCTGCGTGACGTCGCTGCCCTCCTTGAACAGGCGGCGCAGGATGATGCCGTCCACCTGCGGCCTGACTTCGGCAATGCGGAACGCCGTGGTGCGCCCCGGCAACTCGGTATCCAGCGTCAGCTGCTCGGTCTTGAGCGTGACCACGCTCACTTGCGGTGGCGGCGGGGCTGCGGCCTCCTTCTTGCTACCGCATCCGGCAAGCGTTGACATGGCGATGGCCAGCGTGACCGGAACCCAGGCGCTGCAGCCGCGTGATCGTTGCATTGCGATTTCCTGCGTAAGAATCAAGGCCGAGTCAAAATGTCACCGGCAAGCCGGTTGACCTGTGCCAGAGCGGAACAGCGGCATGAAGCAAGGGCCATGCCCGCCGTTGCACCAGCGCCAGTTGCAGAAGACGTAGCCGAGAAAGTCTATCCCGACTCGAAGAAATGGTTCGGCCGATTATCGGCTACCCATATTTCAAAAACTTTCAAACACCCACGACGGCTGTCAGGGGCTCCCAGCAACGCCTCGCCAGCACCACCGTGGAGCCTTCGTAAAAGGAGAACCGCATGCGTCGCCTGACCGCCATGGAGTTTCATCCCGAACTGCTTGAGCTCTACGACGGTTACGTGCATGGCCGGCTCAGCCGGCGCGACTTTCTCGACCGCGCAGCGAAATTCGCCGTTGGCAGCCTGACCGCGACCGCTATCCTCGCTTCACTGAGCCCCGACTATGCGCTGGCCCAGCAAATCGCGTTCACGGATCCGGACATCCTTGCCGAGTACATCCGCTATCCCTCTCCGAACGGCCATGGAGAGGTGCGCGGCTATATGGTGCGCCCCACCAGGACGACCAGGCCGGTGCCCGGTGTGGTCGTCGTGCACGAGAACCGGGGCCTCAATCCCTATATCGAGGACATCGCGCGACGTCTGGCCAAGGCCGGTTTCGTCGCGCTGGCACCGGACGGCCTGAGCTCGGTCGGCGGCTATCCTGGCAATGACGACAGGGGCCGCGTGCTGCAGCAGCAAGTCAACCCGCAGAAGCTCATGGACGATTTCTTTGCAGCCATTGAATACCTTCGGGCCGGCAACCTGACCACAGGCAAAGTCGGCATCACCGGCTTCTGCTACGGCGGTGGGGTCTGCAATGCCGCGGCGGTGGCCTACCCGGAACTGGCTGCGGCGGTGCCGTTCTACGGCCGCCAGGCCAGGCCCGAGGACGTTCCACGCATCAAGGCACCGTTGCTATTGCACTTTGCCGAGACCGATCCGAACGTCAATGCCACCTGGCCTGCCTACGAGGCGGCGCTGAAAGCCAACGGCAAGGCCTACGAGGCCCACATCTACCGAGGCACCCACCACGGTTTTCACAATGACTCCACGCCACGCTACGACGAGGCAGCCGCCAGGCTGGCGTGGGACCGGACTATCGCCTGGTTCCGGCGCTACCTGGCCTGAAAAGAGAAGTGCCGCAACACCGGGGGCTACTCCTCCACGTAGCCAGCTTCAGGGACCGAGCCCTGAGAGTGGGCTCAATCGAGGGTGATCTTGCCCGCCTTCACGATCTGCCCATAGCGGGTGATGTCACGATCGATCAGCTTGCGGAACTCCTCTGAGGTGCTTCCCACCGGCACGAAGCCCAGGTCAGTCAGCTTCTTCGCAACGTCCGGGCTGCGGGTTGCCGCGGCGATTTCCCTGGCCATGCGATCGACGACCGGAGCCGGCGTGCCGGCGGGTGCCAGCAGGCCCGTCCACGAGCTCATGACAAAGCCCGGGAAACCCGACTCTTCCATGGTCGGGATGTTCGGTTCACCCGGCCAGCGCTTGGCCGACGCCACGGCGAGCACGTTGATCTTGCCAGACTTCACGTGTGGCATCGGCACCAGCAACGGATCGAACGCCACGGATACCTCGCCCGATATCAGCGCCGGCAGAATCGGGGCGCTGCCGTTGTACGGAATGTGGGTCATCTTGACTTTGGACTCCATCGCCAGGCGCTCACCGGTCAGGTGCGCGGAGCTGCCAACACCGCTCGAGCCGAAGGTCAGCGTGTCGGGGTGCTTCTTGCCGTATGCGACCAGTTCACCAACCGTCTTGACCGGCAACTTCTTGCTGGCGAACAGGAACAACGGCAGCTCCGCCATCTCGGCCACCGGTACCAGGTCCGACGGCTTGTAGCTGAGCTTCGAGTACAGCGACATGTTCGCGCTGTAGGCGGCCAGCACCGACACGAAGGTATAGCCATCCGGCGCCGAGCGCGCCGCGATGCCCACCCCCAGCGTGCTGTTCGCACCGGGCTTGTTCTCGATGATGATGGGCTGCCCCAGGCTCTGCGCGACCTTCTCGAACACAACGCGCGAAACTGTGTCGGTCGAGCCGCCGGGCGTATAGGGGACGATGACCTTGATCGGTTTGGTCGGCCAGGTATCGGCGGCCGTGGCGGCCGTGGCGGCCGTGTGCCCGACAGCCAGGCCAGCGATGGCGACAGCCATCAGTCGTACGGTGCGCGATGCGCGAATGTTGATGCTCAAACTACGTCTCCTGCTCTTGGTTTCTGTGTCCGCCCGCGCCTGACGGAAATTCCGTATCGGCATAAACGGTAGGTTGATTATGCCGGAGCCACATATTCACCGCCCTGAGCCAACCCTGGAAAACAGCTGTCCTGACAATGCAGTGTGCGATAACCGCTCCAGCCCTTGCGGAGAGACGGGTACGTGGCACAGATCGTTGGCTATGGGGCGCCCCGATCCTCGGCGCCGGTGGCATGCCCGTCGCGGCGATCTCGATCCGCATTCCGCTGTTCCGGCGCAGCGGAACACCATCTTTGACAGCCCCTGTCATTCCTCGGAGGGTGAGTTGCCGGCTTGAACGAAAAGGCTGTTGACGCGGCCTCTTCGTTCAAGCCCTGGAGAGCTTGGGTCTGAATAATTTACGGACCGACACATCCTCTCCTGGAGCCCACATGTACCGCTTCGCAGACCGCATCCACAGCGCGATCAACACTGAAATCCAGCGTTCAAGGGCCGCCGAATCGCGCGGCGAATTCCATACCGCCTTCAGTCACCTGGAGCGAGCGCATGTGCTCGGACAGCGGTCAACCGTCCAGCATGTGCGCATGCACTGGCTGATGCTGCGCTTCGCGCTGCGCAACCGTTGGGCCTCGGAAGTCGCAGGGCAGATGTGGCGAGTGGCGGCGGCAGCGGTCTTCACGTCCTTCGGCTTGCTGCCCTCGGGCAACTCAGGTGGCGCCAACGTGAGCGGCTTCCAGCCCTTGGCCATCTCCGCCGACCTGCAGCGTGTCATCGACACCGCCGAGTGAAAGGCCCCCTTCATGCACGCCTCCATCAAGACCCTGTCCGCCCTGGCGATGTTCTCCATGCTTTTTGCCACCTCCGGCTGCAGCACCCCTCCGCAGAATCTCGACCTGTCCCTCGACAAGTCCACCGAAGGCGGGCGCTACAGAATCGCCGTCATCTCCCCGACTCCCGCTCCTGCTGTCAATCAATTGCACACCTGGAAGGTCAAGCTGGCCACGCTTGGGGGCAAGCCCGTGAAGGGAGCACAGTTCGCCGTTGGCGGCGGCATGCCGCAGCACGGTCACGGCTACCCGACTCAACCGCGCGTGACGCGGGAGATCGAAGATGGCACCTATCTTCTCGAGGGCATGAAGTTCAGCATGAGCGGCTGGTGGGAGCTCAAGCTCGGCATCCGGGCGGAGCCCGGTCCTGATCAGGTGACCTTCAACATCGTCATCGACCCTAAGTCCCAGCGCCAGTGATGAAGACCAACATCAAATTTGGGACGACGCTCATTGGCGCGCTACTGGCGCTGCCCATCGCGGTGCGGGTGTTGGCGTCTCAACCGTCAGCGCCTCTGCGTGACGCGTGGTCGCAGGTCGACCTGCAGACGCTGGCCGCGATGCAACTGAACCAGGCGGGGCCGCGGCCAGCCGACCCCTCGAATGCCTATGAGGGTCGCATCAAGGCGGCCAATTTAGGCAGGGCGCTTTTCAACGACACCCGCTTAAGTCGCAATGGCCGCGTGTCGTGCGCAAGCTGCCACTCCCCAATCGGGCAGTTCGAGGACGGCAAACCTCTGGGCCAGGGACTGGGGACGGGCAGGCGCAGGACGATGCCCGTGATGGGTGCCTCCCACGCGCCATTCCTCTTCTGGGACGGCCGCAAGGACAGCCTGTGGTCGCAGGCATTGGGTCCCATGGAGGACGCCGCAGAGCACGGCGGCAACCGGGTGCGGTTGGTGCGCGTCATCCAAGAGCACTACTCTGCACAGTACAAGGACGTCTTCGGTCCGCTTCACGCCGTGAAGGCACTTCCGGCCGACGCCTCGCCGCTGGGCACTCAGAGCGAACAGGCCGCGTGGGCTGCGTTGCCGGCCGAGACGCGGGACCAGGTCAATCGCGTCTTCGCCAACATGGGAAAAGCTATCGCTGCCTACGAAAGCCGAGTGCAGTACGGCCCCTCGCGGTTCGATCAATACGTTCAGTCCACGCTCGCCGGCGATGGTCATGGCCAGGATGCGCTCACCGGCCAGGAGGTTCGGGGTTTGCGACTGTACCTGACCAAGGGACAGTGCATCACCTGCCACAACGGCCCGATGCTCACCGACCAGGCGTTCCACAACACGGGCATCCCGCCATTGAATCCGAAGAATCCCGATCGTGGACGTGCCGATGCCATCCGGAAGCTCTTGGCTGACGAGTTCAATTGCCTGGGACCTTACAGTGACGCCAAGCCCGAACAGTGTGCAGAACTGAACTTCCTGGCGACGGACGACCCTGGCTACCTCGGAGCGTTTCGCACGCCGAGCCTGCGAAACGTTGCTGTCCGCGCGCCATACATGCATGCAGGCCAGTTCCCGACGCTGCAGGACGCGATCCGGCACTACGTCCAGGCGCCAAAGGCCGTGCTTGGCCAAAGCGAACTGGCGCGACCCGGCGGGAAACAGGTGCGGCGGCAGACCATCCAGCTGTCGCCGCAAGATATCGACGACCTGGTGGCCTTTCTTGGCGCCCTGACCGGTCCTGTCGCTCAGCCCAGGTAGTGGGACGGCACGCGCAGCCGCTCGCTCAGCGGTCCCTTCATCTGCATGGCCGAGGGAGCCAGTCCGAACATTGTGCGGCAGGTGCGAGACAGATGAGCGGAGTCTGCAAAGCCGGCTGCGTGGGCGGCACTGGCCAAGCTGTCGCCCTGCATGAGGAATTCCCATACTCGCAGCAGCCGGCGCCACAGTTGGTAGGTTCGCAATGGCATCCCGGTCTCCTCGACGAAGATGTGGCGGAATCTGCTTGGCGACAGGTGCACCACGCCAGCCACCTCCTCGAGGGTCAGTGTGTCGCCGGAACGCGCGCGGATGTAGTCGATGGCCTGCAGGACCCGGGGGTCGGACGGAACGTGAGGGACAGTCCTGGAAAGCGAGCTCACCAATTCCTGAGCGGCGCTCTGCACTGCGCCGGTAGTCCCGGTCACTCGCCATGCCCGCTCAAGCTTGCCGACAAGGGAGCCCAGCTCATCTCCACCAAGGAACTCGATCTGCCCTCCCAGCCTTGCGGACAGAGCACGTCCTTCCGGTGTCTCCGGCTCGATGAACACCACTGCGCTCCAGTCGCAAGAAGCGACGTCGATACTGTGCACAGCGCGGGAGGGGACAAGCGCGCCATCACAAGGCGCCCATTGTCCGCGACGGCCCGACTGCACCTGAAGGCCTGAAGGCGCCCCGATGACAAGCTGAATGGCGTAGTGCGCGTGTGGAGCGACCAGCCCGCCCCCACGGCCAATGAAAAGGCCACCCCCCGTCCAGGCAATGAAGTCCCCCTCGTATCGCGTTTGCTTTCCGCTCATGGCGCCGCTCCTGCTGAACGGATTCTTTCAGGGCGCGCAACCGCTTCCCGATACTCGGCCGGCAAGAACCGCGTCACGCCCGGTGCCGCCGAGCGGTCGTCCGGGGCGGCGATTTGCGCGCGGCCGCCGGCGCGGTTGCGGCCGCGCGCGCCGCTCAGGTCGATGGGAATCAGAAGGCGATCCAGCGGGACGAGATCTGACATGAGGATTGCCTGATGGCGTGGAGCGCAGGGATTTGGCTAGTCTATCGACATTAGAACAGGTCCTCGCGATTGACTGCAGTCATTGGTGCCACGGTTACCCAGCGCGTTCGATACAACTCAGTAAGACGCAGGAGCCAGTCGGCGCATTTCAATTCACCAGACGCGCTGTCCGCCCTTCTCAGTGGTGCATGCCGCCACCGTGAAAACCACCATGCGAGCCACCCCCACCGTGGAACCCCCGGTGCAAGCCGCCATGGAAGCCGCCGCGAACAATCACCCCCTGCCTGCGGAAGAACACATGGTGCATGTGGTGGACGTGATGGAAGCGGTCAACCAGGATCACACTGGCGCCAAAGCCCACGCCGACTGGAGCCCAGTACCAGGGATCGTAATAGTAGGCGGGGGCCGCATAGGTGACCACCCCGCTCGCTCCGTCGACCAACTGCCAGGTCCCGTCCGGCTGCAGGCAGGCCACACCCGAGATCTCCTGCAGCACGCCGCCAATCTCGGCCTGTCCAACCACTTGCTGGCAGGGCGCCGACTCCAATTCCTCGGCCGGCGCCGCCGCGCCAAAGCTGAGGCCTGCGAACACGGCCGCCGCGGCCGCCAAACCCTTGCCCATGATTATCACCCCGACCTCAATGTCCCGACGTATGCCCTCACGGATCTCATGGCACATCGGTTTGCCTGCCGGCCCGCGTCCGCTACCCACAGCCACGCCAGTCCTGCATGAAGTAAACGGATCAGAGCCACGTTTTATTCCACACAGCGGTGACGCCGCGCCTCACTGCCATGCTTGCGGATTGCCGCCCAGGCTGCTGCAGACGTCCATCGCGATCTCGCGCAGGCGCGGCTCGCTGCGCGGGCCCGAGAGCGCGTAACCGGCACCCGCGCTGGCCCAATAGAACGTGCTCCGGTCGTCCTGGCGCAACAAACGGAAAGTGGTGCGCCGCGGCGCTGCCCCGGTGATATACAGCGTGAGGCGCCCGCCCGCCTGGTTTTGATACATCAACTGTGCCGCCGGACCGGCTGCGCCGGGCAACAGCCGCCCACCAATCAGCGTGTAGCCGTATTCGTCCAGCGCTGGAATCGTCAGTGTGCGCGCCAGCCGGCGCGACAGCCAAGCCACCAGGTGCGCCTGGTCGGTGGCAGCCACTTCTACCGGGTGACCCTGCTCCGGCGCATAGACCGCGTAGGCAAGGTCAGCATGGCGGGCGAGATCCCAGGGATCGGACCCGCGCGACGACAGCCAGGCGCCGCCGGTGCCTAGCAACATCCCCGCGCCGACCCAGGCCAGCGCGGCCACCGCACGCCACCACCACGCGCGGCGCGGCATCACCACCACATAGTGCACTTCCGTCGGCAACGGAAACAGCGACCTGAGTGCGGCGCTCTGACGCCGGTAATCCTCTACACGTGCGGCGGCCTGTACATCTTGCGCCAGCGCGGCCACGACCTCGACCTGCTCGTGCGGCGCAAGCTCGCCATCGACCAGCGCCGAGAGCCGCTTCAGCTCCGAGTCTGTCGCCGGCGCGGTGGAACTTCGATTGTCAGTCATGGCCTCTGCCTCACGACTTGGAAAACCCTGGAATGTTTCCAGCGTCGCCGCCGAGCAGCCCGCGCAGGTGCTCGCGCGCGCGCGACAGGCGCGACATTACCGTCCCTACCGGCACCTGCAGGATTGCGGCGGCTTCGCGGTAGCTCAATTGCTCCAGTGCCACCAGCAGCAGCACGTCGCGCTGCTCCAGCGGCAGGCGGTACAGCGCGCGCTGCACATCGAGCAGCAGCAGCCCGTCGACCTCCCCGGCCGGGGCTTCCAGCCGCTGCCACACAGGGTCCTCGGCATCAAGCGCAAGCTCGTGGCGCTTGCGCAACTGGTCGACATAGAGGTGGCGCAATATGGTCATCAACCAGGCGCGCGTATTGCTGTGGGCGCGCAGCAGCGAGGTGCGCGCGAGCGCGCGCTCGAGCGTGTCCTGCACCAGGTCATCCGCCCATGCGGCATCGCCCGTCAACGCGCGCGCGTAACGGCGCAGCTGCGGCAGGCAGGCGGCGAAATCGTCGCGCAAGCTCACCGGGATGGACACGCCTCGGGCCAGCGGGCAGGACGGATTAGTAGCTGCCGCGATACATTCCGCTGCCCGTATTCCGGCTACTGCCACTGCGGGATTGGGACGAACTGCCCGACGGATCCGTGCCACTGTCGGTGGAGCACGCCGCCACCGCCATCATGGCAAGCAGCAGGCCAGAAATCAGATGGAGCATTTTCATTTCGGTCTCCAGGAGGCAGGCCGCGGGGCAGCACTCTCCACGTCGAGAACGCCGCGCCGGGGCAGCGCGATGTTGCTGCTGCCGGAAGCCTGTCAACTGGGTAAACGCGCCGCGGCAGCGCTTTATTCCGCGGTTATGGAGTTTTTTTTGATGCCGTGCCACTCAGCACCGGCTGATTGGGACATTGCCGGCCGTCGGTTGCAGATAGGCCGTCGAGCGCGCCGCGTATGGAAGGTGATATTGCCTTCCACCTTCGAGACAATCCGGTGGATATGGCCGTTCAAGACAGTGACCGGACCGAAGCGCTTCAGATGGCTCATTGCCTCGCCGGCGTCGCCGGTGCCCCAACCCCACGGTTGGTAGATCGTCCACATTGGCATGTGCGCGAAGACGACGATCGGCGTGCTGGATGAGCAATCCTTCAGATCGGCCTTCAGCCAGGCGAGTTGGTCGTCGCCCAAGGCATGTCATGGCTACAGCACGGGGCCCTGCACGTGCTGTCGGGGTCTTCCCCGAACCAGTACTCATGCTTTGCCTCTCAGTGCCTGCACCGGCTTCACGTTGTCCGGCATGCCGCACAGGAACCCACGACAGCGGATACCGTGCGGCCGCGGCAAGACAGCAGCATTTCAGGCGTGAGCGCCGTCGGTGAACGGATCGCGCGGGTCCGTAACCTTCTCGCCGTCCGTGAAGACTTCAGATTTGCCTGTCTTCGCGCCGTTGGTGAACGGGTCGCCAGGCCCGGCAACGTGGGTATTGCAGTCGGCGCAGGTACTGTCGGTGCGACCAGCGAAGGCATAGGATTGGCTTGCGAAGGAGGTTAGCGCAGCGGCAACCAGCGGAATCAGGAATTTCATGACAATCTCCAGATGCGGTAAGTCCAGGGTCCGAGGCACAGAGCGTGTCGCCACGGAGGCTGTGCCTAGGTGCTGCACGACGCTCTGTCTCCGTGGCGATCCAGGATTCCCTCGGAACAGGTGCGCCGTGCATCAGTAAAACGCTGGCGGCGCGCGGTTTATTCCTGCTCGCCTTGCGTGGCCCGGAGCGCTTGTACAAAGGCATGCAGGTGCGCGGGCTCCGCATCGGTGATGGCCCAGAAGTTCATGCCGTCCTGGTGCCAGCGGGCAATCGCGTATCCGTCAGTGGAATAGCTTGCCGCTGCCGATGCGCCGTTCGTCGCCGGCAGGATGTAGAGATCGATTGGATGCTTCTGGTAGCGGTAGATCAGTACGCCAACGGTGCGGCGGTCGATATAGTCCACCCGGCCGCCAGCCAGCGGAAAGCCCTTCGCCGCAAGGTCGGTGACCGGCGGCGCATAGTCGAGCCGCCCGTTGAACCACGGCTTGACTGTGTGCTGATCGGTAGATACCACATCGATCGGATGCTGCGACAGCAGTGCGCGCACGTGGCTCGATACGATCGCCTGCCCCAGTGCATCGGCCTGCGGCGGTCGCACCAGGATGAGCGCGCCGAACACCAGCGCCGAGGCTGCCACCCCGGCAAGACCGCCGCCTGCCCACGCCAGCGCGCCGCCGGAGGAAAGTGTGGGCCAGGTGAAGCGGGCCATGCGGCGCCGCGGTTCGCGCGGCAGTCCGGCCAGCACACGCGCAGGCAGATGCGCCGGCGCGCGGTGATAGAGCGATCCGTCGTGCAGCATGCCGTGCAGCGAGTATTCCATCGCATCATCATTCATGATTCGCTCCCGTCGAATGACCCCGCACCGGTACCTGGCGGAGTGCGATGCCGCCAATGCCATCGCGCACCCTCGCCTGCTCGGCGTGCACCGCCGCGCAGAGCAGGTGACGTGCGCGCGCCAGGCGCGACATCACGGTGCCGATCGGAATGTCGGCAACCAGGGCGATATCGCGATAGCTCATGTCTTCGAGCTCGCGCAGGACAAGCACTTCGCGATAGACGACCGGCAACCGTTCGAGCGCGCGGTGGACCAGTTCCACATCGTCGTGGCGCACCGCTAGCGTTTCGGGATTGCTGCCGATGTCGTCAATCCACCCCGGCAATCGCTCGTCGCCATGCAGCGTTTCGTCGTAGGGCGTGCCATCAGCAGCATCGCGCCGCCTGCGCCATTCGCTGAACCAGGTGTTCCTGACGATGGCCAGCAACCACGCGCGCGCATTGTCGCCGTGAAAGCCATCAAAGAACCGGAATGCACGCAGGTAGGCATCCTGCACGATATCGTCCGCATCGCTTGGGCTGCCGCTCAGCCAGCGCGCCAGGTTATAGGCCGCGTCCAGATGCGGCAACGCCACTTGCGCGAAGCGGCTGGACTTGTCGGTTGCGATCACGGTGCTCTCCTGTCCCTGGCCTATGTAAAACCGCCTGACACCGCGACTTATTCCCGGCATCGCGAAATTTTTTCGGAGTTCGTTCCGGGAATAAATCTCGGCGCCAGGCGGTATACGGGGCGGCGGAGTACGAGGTCAGGACGAACCCAGGGCGCGCGCGGGCATTATTTATGAGTCCATCAGGAAATCCGGAATCACCTGGGTAAGGCGCAGGACGCCGGCAGGATCGAAGTAGAAATTCATCGTCGCGTACTCCAGGCCGTCTTGTGCGAACCGGTAGCCCCAGACCTCGCGGTGCATGCGCGGAAAACGACTTATCTCTGCAGGCTTCCCGAAGCGAGTCAGGACATCGCGCGTGGTCCATTCGCCGATCCGGGCCTGGCCGAACTCCTCCGCGCTCAGCATCTGCCGGACGCTGACGACCCGCCCGTCGGGACCGATGTCGGCGGCCCATCTGGTCTCGCCCGGCGCGGGATAGAGCCAGCGCCGGGAGCCATCGGGAAATTGATAGATCTCGCGCGGCGCACCCAGCAAGGCCTGAAGCTCTGTCTCGCTGGCGCCAGGCGCCACAGCTTGCCATGCCGGGCTCGCGCAGCCAGCTGCCAGGGCAACTGCAGCAAGCATGAGAAGCCGGCTTGCAAGGCACGGGCGTGGCAGCCGGGCGGGCTTCATCGGAAGATGGGGAATCATGATGGGTCTCCGTCAGAAATTATGGAGAGAGCTGCCAGCCGGGCAGCACCGGACGTGATGCCGAGGGTTCGCCTTGATGCAATGCCTTGCAGAGCCTGACAGCACCCAGCAGCGCCGATCGGGGATGGGCAAGCCAGGCCTGTACCTGTTTGCTGCGGCTCTCGCCACACAGGCACCATGCACTGAAATGCTCGCAATTGTTGGTCAGCAGGCGGTAGCGGTGTTCATTCAATCGGGAGCGTGCCCGCCGCACGACTTCGTGGCTCGGGTAGACAGGCGCCGGGCTGGCGTCGATCCAGACCTGCCGGCCGGCCGCGAACTCCGCGAGGTCCACCTCCTCCACCAGCCCGGGATGCCGGCTGTGAAGGTAGCCGGCGTAATGCACGACCTTGCCGCCGCCGACGTAGATGCCGTGGTGGCAATAGCCACAGCGCAGGGTGACAAGGTGGGCACCGGGTACCGGCTCAACGCCCGTCGGCGGCTCCGTGCCTGCCGGCGCAGCGCTGGCGTCGTTCCATCCCCGCGCCTTGCCTGCCGCGATCTGCCCGAGCGCCATTGCCCGCTCCGTCGCTTACATGCCCGCCTTGCGATTCAACCAGAATAGAGGTCGCATTGCGCCGGCGTGAGGCACGACGTGGTTGTGGCCGGGTCCAGTGGCGCGCATCCGCCCATTGCCAGGGCGAGGTACATGGCGCAAAGCACGAGTGTGGTTCTTGCGAATGGCATGATGGTCTCCTGTGTGGCCGCGATGTACGGCACGCGGCATCGCAGGAGGGATGGCGGAACAGCGCCACCCGGGTGAACCGCGTCTTCCCGCGCCGCGACGCACCCGCTGCGGCGCTGCCATCCAGTTCATGGAGATTCTGCCCCGGGGCGTCCGCCACTGCGTGCCGGCACCTGTATAACTGCAACTCGATGGAAGTTATTCGAGCGAACTCGGCCTATGTCGGAACCTGGAGGTTCCCTTCAGGCAAAAAGGCCGGAAGCGTAGCGATGAACGTTCGAGCCCGCGCCAGGCAGTGGCTCCATTACGGCGGTGATTTGCTGGCGTTCATTACACCAGAAGATCTGGTGGCGCCAACAAGGCCATGACAAAGGACGAGAAGGTGCGGGAGTTCAATGACGCGAAGCGGAACTTCCGCGAAGCCCAAGCGCGCCTGCCTGGGCGTTCGGACTACGAGAGAAGATCGAGCTCATCAAAGAGCAGCTCCCCCTCATGCGGGAAATCGGGCGCGACAGGGATCGTTGACTAGTTCATCCACTCCCGACCATGAATGAGCAGAGAAAGGCGCTTTGTCATCTCATAGGCAAGGGCTGGCCAGCCACCGCTGCCTGGTATCGTCCGCCGTGGCAGCTTCAGCCAGGTCCAGACCTGGACCTTCGAGCGGGACGGCACGCGCAAATCCATCCAGGTGACACCGGCGCTGGTGACTGACGACCGCGAGGCCTGCTGACTGGAGCAATCGCCGGAGCCGGCCTGATCTACTGACCGCCTTCGATCCCGCGTTGATTGCCTCCGACGCGCTGGCGCCGCCGGCCTGGCCTCCTGCAGATGCCGGCGCCGGACGCGCTGCCTCCTGATTGGCTCGCCTACAATTACTCAGGCTGCACGATTTGACCCGGACCCATGCATTGCCGCGCAGCAGCTATCGCGAATGCGCAGGCAGTCCGTTCAGTCGCGCTTGCGGCAGGCCAGCGGTGCACCATGGCCGGGTCACGGCGGGTCACGGACGACGGTGCGGCAAAGGAGCATGATCGATGCGCTCGCCAGCGAGGGACGCCACGCGCCTGAGACGCCTTGCGACAGGGGTCGTGGCCGTGATCGTCGCGCTGATCGCCGTCGGGCGCGTCACCGGCCTCATTGTTGACTGGCTGTGGTTTGGCTCGGTTGGCTACGCCGGGGTTTTCCGCACGATATTCTTCACCCAGGCGCTTCTGTTCGTTGCCATATTCGCCGTTTCGGCAGGCGTGCTCTGGGTATCGGGCTGGCTGGCGCACCGCTGCGCGAGGCAGGCGCAGGCCTGGACGCCGGAGGTCCTGGGCAAACCGGTCGGCGAGATGGCGACGCGCCTCCCCTGGCGCGCCGCCATTGCCGGCGCCGCTGTCCTCGTAGGGCTGCTGATGGCCGTGGGTGAGCTGTCGAGCTGGGACATTGCGCTGCGCTATATCTATCAGGTGCCTTTCGGCAAGACCGATCCGATCTTCGGCAAGGACATCGGTTTCTACGTCTTCTCGCTGCCGGCGTATCTTGCACTCAGGAACTGGCTGCTCCTGCTGCTGTGCTGCAGCGCAGTGGTTGCCGGGGTGGTCTACGGGTTGCGCGGCGACATCGCGCTGATCCAGTCGCCGCGCGGGCTTTCACCGGCGGCCGCTACCCATGGTTCGGCATTGCTCGGCTTGTTCTTCGCGCTGCAGGCGTGGTCCTACTGGCTCGACCGCTTCCTTCTGCTCTACGGCGACAACGGCGTCGTGGTCGGCGCGAGCTATACCGACGTCCATGTCGGGCTGCCGGTCCTGTGGCTGCAATTCGGCCTGAGTGTCGCGGCTGCCGCCGCTTCATGGGCCAATATGCGCTGGCGGGACTATCGGGTGCCTGCGGCCGCGGCACTCCTGGTAGTCGGCAGCGCAATCCTGCTCGGCACGATCTGGCCGGCACTGTTCCAGCGTTTCTATGTCAAGCCGAACGAGCTGCAACTGGAGACGCCATATCTGGAACACAATATTGCGCTGACGCGGGAGGCCTATGGCGTGACGCAGATCGAGGCAAAGTCGTTTCCGGTCGAACAGAGCCTGAATCTCGCCTCGCTCCAGGCCAATCGCCCGACCATCGACAACATCCGCCTGTGGGACCTGCAGCCGCTGCGCGATACCTATGCGCAGTTGCAGGAGATCAGGACCTATTACAAGTTCCTCGCGACGGACATCGACCGCTACCGGCTCGATGCAGGTTACCAGCAGGTCATGCTGTCGGCGCGGGAGCTGGAGCCGGCACTGATTCCGGCCAATGCCCAGACCTGGGTGAACCTGCATCTGTTGTTCACCCATGGCAATGGCATCGTGATGTCGCCGGTCACCGAGAAATCCGCCGAAGGCCTGCCCTCGCTCTATCTGCATGACATTCCCCCGCTCTCCAACGGCGGCCCGGTCATCCAGGAGCCGCGCCTCTACTTCGGTGAAGGCGGCAAAGGCTATGTCATCGTCAAAGGCAGCGTGCCAGAGTTCGACTACCCCAAGGGCAAGGACAACGTCTATACGGCCTACCGCGGGCGCGACGGCATCGAAATCGGCGGCATGGCGCGCCGGGCCCTGTTCGCCTGGCAGCTCGACGATCCCAATATCCTGCTGAGCGGCTACATCACGCAGGAAAGCCGCATCCTGCTCCATCGCAACATCCAGGACCGCGTGCGCACGATTGCCCCGTTCCTCATTCTCGACCGTGACCCCTATGTTGTCGCGAGCGATGGGCGCCTCTACTGGATCCAGGACGCCTACACTACCAGCCGCTGGTTCCCTTATTCGCAGCCGGGCACCGGCAACGGCGACAACTACATCCGCAACGCCGTCAAGGTAGTGATCGATGCGTACAACGGCACGGTCGACTTCTACATCAGCGACCCGGCCGATCCGATCCTGCAGGTGTACCAGCGCATCTTCCCGGGCATGTTCAGGCCGCTGGGCGCCATGCCGCAGGACCTGCAGCGGCATATCCGCTACCCTGAAGACCTTTTCCTGGTCCAGGCGCAGATCTACCGTGCCTACCACATGGAAGCGGCGGAAGTCTTCTACAACCGCGAGGATCTCTGGGAGTTCCCACGCCAGCTGTCAGGCATGAGCGCAGGGAACATGCCCGCCGGGCGGATGATGCCCTACTACATGATCCTGCGGCTGCCAGAGGAACCGCGCGCCGAGTTCGTCCTGATGCTGCCGATGGTGCCCAGCCAGCGCGAGAACATGATCGCCTGGCTGGCGGCGCGCTCCGATCCCCCCAACTACGGCAAGCTCGTCGCCTACACCTTCCCCAAGGAAAAGCTGGTCTACGGACCATTCCAGATCGAGGCGCGCATCCAGCAGAATACCGAGATTTCGCAGCAGATTTCCCTGTGGAACCAGATGGGCTCGCGCGTCATCCGCGGCCATCTCCAGGTCGTGCCCATCGAGAACTCCATCCTCTATGTCTCCCCGCTCTACCTGCGCGCGGAGTCCGGCCAGTTGCCCGAACTCAAGCGGGTGATCGCCGCCTATGGCGATCGCGTGGTCATGGAGGAAACCCTGGGCGCAGCCCTTGCGGCACTCTTCAAGGAATCCGCCCCGGCGGCGCTACCGGCGCAGGGCGCAGCGAACGCCCGCGCCCGCGAGGCACTCGCGCACTATAACCGTGCCATCGAGCGCTTGAAGGCGGGGGACTGGAGCGGCTTCGGCGCGGAACTCGATGCCTTGCGGCCGCTGCTTGAGGCGCTCGGGGCCGGGGGTGCCGATGAGCGGAAGTGAGCGGAAGTGAGCGGCCTGTTTAAGGTCCGTCTGCAGACAGTTGGACCTGCGGGATTCTCTCCGGCAACTATTTCTTCCTCCGGGTTTTTTGCGCGGGTCGGCCGTAGGAGGCGACCAACAGATCGTGGAACGCTTGTGCGGCTGGAGCCAGCGGTCGGCCACGAAGCTTGGTGATCCCTATGGTACGAACAATCTCGGGCTCGACCAGCGGGACGCTGACCAGGCCGGCCGGATGGTTGGCGGGCACTGCGTAGGCAGGCACGGCACCTATGCCGATGCCCGCTTCGATCAGGCTCACCAGCGCCGGTACATGACGGACTTCGCAGGTCCATGCCGGACGCGCTGCGATGGCCGACAAGCCCTGATCGATCAGCATGCGATTGCCACTGCCCGGCGCAAGCGTCACGCATTCATACTCCGCCAGTTCGGTCCAGGTAGCCTGACGCCTCTGCGCCAGAGGATGCTCCGGCCGGCACGCCAGCACGAATGGCTCCTCAAGCAGCGGCTCGAACTCCAGATCTGGCTCCTGCGTTCCCAGGTAGCTGATGCCAAAGTCCGCCTCCGAGCGCCCCACGGCCAGCAATATCTCGGAGGCGGTCTCGTCCAGCAAGCGAACGTGGATTCGGGGGTACGCCTGGTGGAATTTCCTGACGACGTCCGCCAGGAAGTTACCGATGGCGGAAGGAACGCAGGCCACGGAAACCTGTCCGCGAAGGCGGTCTGACAAGTCCGTCATGCCGAGCAACGCGCTCTCAAGCTCGTTCAGGACGTGCCGGGCCTTGGGGATAAAGTTCCGGCCCATGGCGTTGAGCTCCACCTTGCGGGTCGTACGCTCAAGCAGGCGAAACCCCAGCGCTTGCTCCAGCTTGTCTACCCTGCGTGAAAGGGCCGGCTGGGAAATATGCAGCGTCGACGAGGCCGCGCGGAAGCTGCCAAGGTCTGCGACGGTCACAAATGCGCGTAAGTCCGCGAGATCAAAATTCATTCGATTTCGGCATCAATCGATAGGATATTTGCACTTTACAGCAAATTCCGTCCGTCCGATCATTGCCGCTCAGCCAGGCGTGCTGCCCGCCGGAATACCCGCGCTGCCACGCTACCCGTGGCAACGAACCATGGCTGGCACGCAACCAAAATAACGGAGACACACGCATGTCCATTTCGATTCGCGGTGCGATGGCCACGCTCGCCGTGCTGGCCGCATTCACGCTGCCGGCGGGAGCCGAGCCCGCCTATCCTTCCCGGCCGATTACGCTGGTCGTCCCGTTCGCGGCAGGCGGCGGCACCGACAGCATCGCGCGTGACATCGCAAAGAACATGTCGGATCGCCTTCACCAGCCGGTGGTCATCGATAACCGTGGCGGCGCTGGCGGTGCGCTGGGTGCCGACATCGTGGCCAAGGCCAGACCGGACGGCTACACGCTGCTGTTCGCCACGTCGACCTTCGCCACCAACGCTGCCGTCGAAGCCAAACTCCCGTATGACCCGGTCAGGTCCTTCACCCCGGTCGCCATGATCGGCCGCGGGCCGCTACTGGTCGTGACCTCGAAACAACTCGGCGTGCAGAATGTGGCGCAGTTGATTTCGGCTGCGAAGGCACGACCCGATGGCCTGAATTTCTGCTCGGCCGGCAACGGCAGCATCAACCATCTCGCGGGCGAAATGTTCCGCCAGAAGGCTGGCCTGACGATGACGCATGTGCCCTTCAAGGGCAGTGGTCCGGCCACGGTCGAATTGCTGGCCGGGCGCATCGATCTTTTCTTCGCCACCGTGCCAACCATCCTCTCCTACGTACGGGCTGGCAAGGTGTCAGTGCTGGCGGTCACCAGCGCGAAGCGCTCGCCGCTATTCCCCAATGTGCCGACTATTGCCGAGGCAGGTGTCCCGGGTCTCGACATCACCACCTGGTGGGGCGTGCTCGCGCCAGCCCAAACACCGGCACCCGTCATCGACGCACTCAATCGCGCGATCAATGAAGCCGCCGCTGCCGATCCGGTCAAGGCGCGACTGGTGCAGGAAGGGGCCGATTCCGTCCGGCTCACGCCGGCCGCCTTCGGCCAGGCGTTGAACCAGGAACTCGCGCTGTGGCGCGGCGTGGCAAGCCACCCGGGCATGCAATGGCAGTGACGAGGCTCCCCGCTTCGGTTCGATCAAGGAGACATGGATTGGAAACCGCCACCACAGACGCGCGGGCATTCAGGGACCGCAGACAATTCCTGCACACTGGCGTTGCCGCCGCAGCCTGCGGCATCCTCGGCAGCGCGTGGGCAAGCAAGGACTATCCGGCAAAACCCATCACCGTCATCGTGCCCTATGCCCCGGGCGGGCAAGGCGATGTCTTTGCCCGGCTGATCGGTGAACGACTCTCTCGTGCCCTGGGGCAACCGGTGGTTGTCGACAACCGGCCCGGCGCAAGCGGGGCACTGGGCAGCCGGCTCGTGGCCAGGGCGCGGGGCGACGGCTATACGCTCTTGCTGGGGCAAACCGGCGAGATCGCCATCAACGGCTCCGCCATGAAAGCGCCCGGCTATGACACGCTGAAGGACTTCCGGGCCGTAGCGCTGGTCGGCAACGCCCCGCTGGTGCTGGCCGCCCCCGCCAGCGCGCCTTTCAACAGCCTCGGCGAGTTGCTGCAGATGGCGCGCAGCAAACCGGGCAGCGTGTCCTACGCGTCGTCCGGCACGGCCACGCCGGGCCACCTGGCAGCGGCCGCCCTGGCCATCGGAACCCGGACCGAGATGGTCCACATTCCGTACAAGGGCGCCGGACAGGCGATCACGGACCTGATGGGCGGGCAGGTGCAGTTCTTCTTTTCCAGCGCCTCCGCCATCATGCCTCACCTCAAGGGCGGCAAGATCAAGCCGCTGGCCGTATCCACGCCCCGCCGGGTGCCAGCGCTGCCCCAAGTGCCTACGGTCGCGGAACTGGCCGTGCCGGGCTTCGATTTCAGTCTCTGGGGTGGCTACTTTGCGCCACGCGAAACGCCCGAGGCCATCGTCACGCTGCTCAATGCCGAGATCAACAAGATCCTTGCCGAGCCTGCCGTCCGCACCCGCTTCGAGGCGGACGGCAGCGCCGTCGAGCCGGTCACGCCAGCGCGATTCGATGCATTCGTGCGCGCAGAGCGCCAGAAGTTCGCGCAACTCGTCAAGGCAGCGGGTGCTTACGTTGAATGACCGTGTCCCCGCATATCGCTTTGCTCTCTCCTCTCGCACAATCAAGGACCAAACATGAAAATCGTCGTGCTTCCCGGTGATGGCATCGGCCCCGAAACGATGGCTGCCACGCTCGAGGTGCTGCGAGCCGTATCGTCGCGCTTCCGGCTCGACCTTGAATTCGACCTGGACGTAGCCGGCCATGAGAGCCTGCGCCGCCACGGAGCCACCGTGACGCCGGCCTTGCTGCAGAAAGTGAAGTCCGCCGATGGCCTGATGCTCGGACCGATGGCCACCTATGACTTCAAGGATGAAGCCAAGGGCGAGATCAATCCCTCGAAATTCTTCCGTAAGGAACTGGACCTGTACGCCAACATCAGGCCATCCCGCACCTATCCGGGCCTGCAGCACCGGGCCGGCGAGTTCGACCTCGTCGTCGTGCGCGAGAATACCGAGGGTTTCTATGCCGACCGCAATATCGAGTCCGGCGGCAGCGAGATGCTGATCACGCCGGATGTTGTCGTCTCGTTGCGCCGCATTACGCGCCAATGCTGCGAGCGCATTGCGCGCTCAGCGTTCGAGCTGGCCATGACGCGCCGCAGGCATGTCAGCATCGTGCACAAGGCCAATGTGCTGAAGATCGGCGATGGCATGTTCATCGACATCTGCCACCAGGTGGCGCGCGACTTCCCGGAAGTACAGGTCGACGACTTCATTGTCGACGCAATGATGGCACACGTGGTGCGCGCCCCGCAGCGATTCGACGTCATCGTCACGACCAACATGTTTGGCGACATCCTGTCCGACCTGACCGCTGAATTGTCCGGCAGCCTGGGCCTGGGCGGCTCGCTGAACGCCGGCAAGGACCATGCAATGGGCCAGGCGGCACACGGATCGGCGCCGGACATTGCCGGCCAGGACATTGCCAATCCCTTCTCGCTGATCGTGTCCGCCGGACAACTGCTCGGCTGGCATGGCCAGCGCAGGAACCTGCCTGCCTTCCTGGCTGCAGCGCGCGCCATCGACGAAGCGATGATCGCCGCGATCCAGGCGGGCGAGGCCACGCGCGACGTCGGTGGCCGCCTGGGCACCGCTGAAACGGGCCGCGCCTTTGCCCGACGCCTGCTGGAAGGGTAACGACATGCGCGACGTTCCTAAGCTACCGGCAGGCGCCTGGGACTGCCACACCCACGTCATCGGCGCGCGCACCGACTATCCCATGGTCGCGGAGCGGCACTATACGCCAGGACCGGCATCGAATGAGGACCTGCTTGCACACCTGTCGCGGCATGGCCTGCAACGCGTAGTGATCGTGCAGCCCAGCGTCTATGGCACGGACAACCGATGTATGCTCGACAGCCTCGACCGACTGCAAGGCGCGGGCCGCGGCGTGGCCGTGCTGGATGAGGACGTGGACAACGAGACCTTGCGCGACATGCGCGCACGCGGCGTGCGCGGGCTGCGCCTCAACCTGGAAAGCAGCGGCCTGCGCGACGCCGGCACCGCGCAGGCGGCGCTCGCACGCTGGGCCGACCGCATCGCCATGTTCGGCTGGCACCTGCAGCTCTATGCCGAACTGGATGTCATCCTGGCCATGGCTGACCAACTCGCGGAACTGCCAGTTCCGGTCGTGCTGGACCATTTCGCCATGGTGCCAACCACACTGGCCCATGACGACGCGCGCGCGATCGCCTTGCTGACGGCGCTGCGCTCCGGCAACGTCTACATCAAACTCTCCGCGCCGTACCGGCTCGCGTCTGCAGGCATGCCGCCGAACGACGCAGCCAGCGCGTGGGCTGCGATGTTCCTGCGGACTGCGCCACGACACGTGCTGTGGGGCAGCGACTGGCCCCACACCGCACGGGATCCGGGCAAGGCACGGCATGACGTCTCCGCCTACCGGGCGCTACCAGAGGGAGCGCTCGCGCGCTCCATCCGGAACTGGCTTCCCACGCAGGAGCTCAGGCAGCAGGTCCTGGTGGAAAACCCGGCCCGCCTCTACGCGCCATGATGAGGAAGCTGTGAAGAGAGGTCGTGGCGCGGCCGCCGCGCCCCTGCTCCAGGCGGGATGTGGCCGCCCTGTCCAGGGGCTACTCCTCCACGTAGCCCTTGCGCAGTTTCTCCGCCACCAGCTTGTCCATCTCGCGCCGGGCCCGCTCGGCGCTGTCGAACGCCTTCACGCTGGTTTGTCCTGCGCTGCCGATGCGGCCGTAGGTGACGGAGAGCTCCGTCCCGCGCACGCTGGCACGCCAGAACTTGCGCGACGTGCCCTGCTCGAAGCGCAGCGCACGCACCAGCTCCGCTTGCGCAGCCGATGCCGTCGCCGCGTCCGTCCGGGCTTCCGTTGATGCCTCAGCCGTTGACGCCGCGCCCTGCACCGCCGCCGGCTTCGTCAACGGCGCCGGCATCCCGACCTCCACGTCCAGCGCGCGATCCTCGCCATCGGCCAGCATGGCCTCGATGCGGGCCAGCACCGCCTCCCGATCGTCGAGCCAATCCTTGCCGGGGATGTCCAGCACCCGCCAGCCGAAGCTGCGCAGGATGCCGGGGCGGAACACATAGCGCTCGGCGGTGTCCGTCACCGCCTCGGACGGCGTATCGAGCAGGATCGCCAGCGCGTAGCCTTGTCCCGACGGATCGGCGATGGCCAGGTCGCAGCGGAACTGCGAGCGGCCGACGTTGGCGTGCACCTGGTGGCCGCGCGCACGCAGCGCCTGGGCCAGTGCGTCACGGATGCTGTCCGGCGTGGCCTCGCGCGTGAAGGCGTCGCGCGCGCCCGGGGTCAGCGCCCCGAGCACCGACTGGGCACGCTCGAACTGGCCGCGCGCGCTGGCCTGCGCGAACTGCAGGAATGCGCGCAGCGCGGCCGCGCCGTCGTTGTGGACGTTGGTGATCGCCTCGGCCTGGATCGTCGATACCACCGCCATCCGATGACGCGCGCGGCTGAAGATCACGTTCAGGCGCTTCTCGCCGCCGCGCTGGTTGATCGGGCCGAAGTTCATCAGCATCTTGCCGTCCGGCCCGGGCGCGTAGCAGATGCTCAGGATGATCACGTCGCGCTCGTCGCCCTGGACGTTCTCCAGGTTCTTGACGAACAGCCCGTTGAACTGGTCGTCGTCCTCGCGCACGTACTCGCGCTCCAGGCGCATCGCGAAGTCCGCGTCCTCGGCGGCCAGCGCTTCGAGCGCCGACTCGATGGCGCCCTGCTGTGCCTCGGAAAACGCCACGATGCCCAGGCTCAGCCCGGTCTCGCGCCGCAGCAGTTCGCGCACGGTCCGGGCGATGTAGCTCGCCTCCGGCGCATTGCGGCGCTCCGCGTAGACGCCGTCGGCCAGCCGGTGGAAGCTGAGCGGCCGCGCCAGCAGCGCGTCCGCGCCCGCGATGCCGGCATCCTGCTGGTCCGAGCGCATCGGCTCGGCCTCGTCCTCGGCCTGTTCCAGCACGCGGTCGGGAATGGTGACGAGGCGCCCGTCGTAGAAGGCGGCGTTGGAAAAGCTGATCAGCGACTCGTGACGGCTGCGGTAGTGCCACGCCAGCAGCGTGGCGGGCAGGTTGCGCGCGGCCTGGTTCAGCAGGCTGTCCGAATCGAGGTTGATCGCGATGCGCTCGCCCTCCTCTTCCACGACGATCTCGTCGTCGCCCTCGGCGCCGCCGGCCGTGAAGAAGCTCGTCGGGGGCAGCTGCATCTCGTCGCCGACCACCACCACCTGGCGTGCGCGGCTCAGCGCCGGCACGGACTCCTCGGTCGGAATCTGGCTGGCCTCGTCGAAGATCACCACGTCGAACAGGTCCGGCGACAGAGGCAGCGTGTCGGACACCGACAGCGGACTCATCAGCCAGATTGGCTTCAGATCGTTGATAACGATGCCGGTCTCGTCGTCGGAGAGATCGCGAATCGAGCGGTGGCGCATGCTCTTGCCGAACTCGTGCTCCAGTTCACGGCGGCCCGTTGCGTATTGTTTCTTGAAGGCCTTGCCGCCGGCGTCGAGCATCGTGGCCGACAGCGATGACACGCGCACGTGCTCGGCGAACTGCTTGTGCCGCGTGGCGCGCACCACCTGGGCGTTCAGCGCGAGCAGCTCGCGCTGCCCCTGCGCCACGGCGCGCGCGGCCTGCGCCAGCGCCGCGCCGCCGACGCGCGCCAGCACCGGGTTCTCGCGCGCGAGACGGCGCAGCGCCTCGTCGGCCACCAGCGCCTCCAGCTGCGCCGGTGCGTGATCGAGCCACTGCAGCGTGGCGGCGCAGGCGGGGTCGCCCGCATGCACCGCGCGCAAGAGCGGCAACAGGTCGGGCAGGTCGTCCAGCGCCTCGCGCAGGTCGCGCAGCAGTTCGGCGATGTCGCCGAGGCGCGCGTCGGGTGCCAGCATCAGCCCGTCGCGCACACGCTGCGCGAGCTTCTCCAGCGCCTCGCGCCCACTGGCCTCGGCGCGCGCCGCCGCGACCGGATCGACGGCCTGGCGCAGATGCGCGACCAGCTCGCGCGGGCCTGCGCCCGACTGCAGGCGCTGCTCGAGTTCACCGAGCGCGCGCAGGAAGGCCTGCATCTCGCTCACGCCGTAGCGCCGGCGGCTGTCGGCATCGGCCGCCGCCAGCGCCGCGCTCGCGGCGTGCTCGGCGGCCAGCGCTTCCAGCACCTTGCCGTAGCCCGGGTGGACGGCGTGCTTGCCGAAGTCATAGCGGCGCTTCATTTCGCCGCGCAGTCGCCACCATGCGGGCTGCAGCCAGCGCGCGAACGACGGCTCCAGCCGCCGCGCCAGCGCCAGCGCCGATTCGGTATCGCCGGGGCTCAGCTTGTCTTGCCAGTTCGAGGTTGCGGCTTGGGCGTCGGCGAGTGCCTGCGCGCGTGTCTCCAGGTCCGCGCGGACCTCGCGCAGCGCGGCTTGCGCCGGCGAGCCCGGATCGAGCAGGTCCAGATGTGCGGCGAGGCCCGTGACGAGCAGCCATTGGCTGTCGGCGGCAATCGCGCGTGCCTGTTCCAGCGCGGTGTCCTGGCCGGTCAGGCTCGCGGTATTGTCCAGCAGCGGGTCGAGCGCATCGAACAGCGCCTCGGTGTCATGGCAAAGCTGCTCGGCGCGGCCATATGCGCGCTCGTCGGCCAGCAGCTGCGGGGACAAGCGCGCGAACGGATGCGCGGCCAGGCTGTCCAGACCGAAGCGCTCGCGCATCGCACGGTGCACGCGGTGCGCGAGATCGCGCTGCCGGTCCCATGCGGCCAGCGCCGGCAGGCGCTCGCGCATGGCAGGCCCGGCGTCTGGCACCGCATCTGGCACCTCAGGCAGCGCGGTGACGCGGCGCAGCAGCGCGCGCACGCTGTCGCCGAGCGCCTCCGGCGCGGCGGCCATCGCCGACTCGAACGCGTCGATACGCTGCTGGTGCGCGGCCAGCGCCTCGGCCACCTGCGTGCGGCGCGCCGCCAGCGCCTCGCCGTCGTGCGGCAGCGCGATCCACTGCTCGTAGCAGGCGCGCAGGTCGGCAATGAAGGCCTTCTTGTCGGTCTGCGAGTCGTGGATCAGGCAGCACAACGAATCCAGCCCGCTTTGCTTGAGGCGATGGAACACCACGTCGAGCGCGGCGCGCTTCTCGCAGACGAACAGCACTCGCTTGCCGCGTCCGGCGTAGTCGGCGATCAGGTTGGTGATGGTCTGCGACTTGCCCGTGCCCGGCGGGCCCTGGATGATAAAGCTGCGCTGGCCGCGCGCGAGGCCGACCGCGGCGTTCTGCGTCGCGTCGGCCGCCACCACGTTCCACTGCTCGGCCGGCGCGAGCGGCGCGAGCGGCGCGGGCGCTTCCGTCTCCACGTCGCGCGGATCGATCGAGAACACGCGGTCGAACGCCGGATTGGCGCCGGGCTCGTCCAGCAACTGCGCGTAGTCGCGCACCAGCGACATCTTGCGGTAGTTGAAGTTCGCGAGCGTCACCTGCGTCAGGTCCAGGTCCCAGGCATAGCGGTGGCCCTCGGACTCCTCGAGCACGTAGCCCTGGCGCTCGTCGCTTTCCGCGGTGGCGGGGCCGCTCATGTGCGGCTGGCGCGGACCGGCGCCCGGCGCTGCGCCCGCCTCGAAGCGTTGCGGCAGCTCGCTCGGCCGCACCCAATGTTCGAACAGCGCGCGTCCCAGCGGCCGGTAGTCATCCTGCGCATAGCTGTACGGCGGCAGCCAGCCGCCGGTGCGCGCGGCGGCCGTGCCCGGCCGGCGGCGCTGGAACTGCTGCATCCGCTGCAGCGCCTTCTGCCGCACCAGCCGCACCGCGGCCTTGTCGACCAGGCGCAGCTCCACCGAGGGCTCCGAGCGGCGAATCTGCGCGAGGATGCCGGCATGGATCTCCTCGAGCGAGGTCTTGCCGAGATCCACCGTCTCGTCCAGCCGGATGTCGTACAGCTGGCTCAGGTAGTGGCGCAGCACCGGGTTGAACTCGGCCTCGCCGCCCGCGCACTGGATCACGTACTGGTCGCGCACGCCCTTGCGTTTGACCAGCTCCACCGGCAGCCACAGCAGCGGCGTCACGATGCGCTCGTCCGGCGCCTCCTTCAGGTTGTGCCAGCGCAGGAACGCCACCACCAGACGCAGGTTGCTGAAGCCGTATTCGGCGCGGTCGCGGCGCGTCTCGGCGATCAGGCGGTCCAGCGACGCCGGCAGGTACGGCTGGTCGTCGAAGCGCAGCCATTGCTGCAGCGACACCGGCTTGCCCGCCACCAGGTCGGCGGCGAACGGTCCGCCCCAGGTGCAGATGTGCTCGGGCCGCACGCTTTCGATCTGCAGCATCAGCGGCACGCTGGCCACGGTCACGTTGACGCTGGCCGCGGCCGGGCGGAAGTGCAGCAGGCGGTTGCGCCGCGAGAGATCGAACAGGCGGTCGCGCAGGTGCGTAAGCACGGCGGCGCGGCGCGGCGTCGCGCCGGCCGTGCCGGCCAGCACACGCTCCACGTCCAGGCCCAGCGGCTGCTCGCGCCACGTGCGCAGGCGGGTCGCCTGCGCGGCGACATCGGTCGCGCGGTCGTGGCGATTGATCTCGGTCATCTCGACGATCACTGCGGCGACGATCGGCTGCAACCGCTCGTGCAGCAGGAACAGGTTGCGGCGATGCGCCACGAAAGTGCGCAGGTCGTCCTCGTCGGTGAAATCCAGGCCGCAGGCCAGGCTCGCGAGCACCATGCCGAGCAGGAAGACATCACCGATCTCGTCGTGGTGGCCGACAAGCCGTTCCCAGCTGGCCGGGCCGGGCAGGTAGACCGGGCGTTCGACGGGCGCCGACGCCTCGAGCTGCAGCGCCAGGTCGGTCTGGTCGCGCTGTCCGTCGTCGGCGTGGCCAAGCTGCAGCGCGCCGACGATGTTCAGGCCCGAGGCCGGATGCGGCTGCACGCGATGCACCGCGCCGATGTCCATGACGGGCGCGTCGCCATCGGGCCGGCGCAGGCGCAGCGCGCCATCCTCGTCCACCAGGATGCTGTCGGGATCGAGCGCGGCCACCCTGCCCTGCGCGTGCAGCGCGGCGACCTGCGCGAACAGCGGCAGCACCAGCACCAGGACGTCGTCGGTGGGCAGCGCCGCGCCCGCCTGCGCATCGATCAGGGCGCGCAGCGTGCGCGGATCGCCGCTGCCGGTCGTACCGGGGATCGTGTTCGTGCCGTGGGTCGTGCTCTCAGTCATGCCTGGCCCTCCCTGGCCAGTTGGCGTTGCAGTTGGCGATGGTAGCGGTCCAGCTCGCGCTTGCCGAAACCGGCGTCGCGGCGCAGGTTGCCTTGCAGCGCTTCCAGGCTGCCGAGCGCCTGCGCCACCTGGCCGGCGCGCAGCAGCGCCGCGTCCTGCTGGTCGGGGTCGGCGAGCGCCAGGTCCATCATCAGCGCGTTGAGGTAGCCGCGCACGCTGTCGTCGGCCACGTCCGTACCCAACCCCTCGGGGCCGATCGCCGGTTCGTCGTCGCGCCAGTCGGGGAACATCAACCGCACCTGCGCGCGCACCGCCTCGCTCGCCAGCGCCGTGCCGGCGAGGAAGTGGGCGAGGAAGCCGCGCGTCAGCGCCTGCAGCCGGACCTGCCCCGGCAGGTCCAGCTTCTCCAGCGCCAGCGGGCCGTGCAGGCGGGTTTCGATCCACGGATCGAGATCGGGCACGCCCTCCCACCACAGCGCCAGCGCGCGGGCCCGGATGAAGGTCTCGGGATGGCTGTGGGCGGCGCTCGCGCCCGCTTCGTGGGATTCGATCTCGGCCGCCTGGCGCAGGTAGGCGGCCGCGTCCACGCTGCCCATGCCAGTCTGCACCTTGACCAGTGTCGACACCGCCGGCGCCACCGCGCCGGCGGCCACGGCGCCGCCGCGGTCGGCAAACAGCTCGGTGTGCAGCGCGTAGCGGCGCCAGGTCTCGCGATGGCTGGCGCTGGCGCCGGGCGCGGCCAGGGCGTCGTTCAGGATGCGCTCGGCCACCAGGAACTGGCCGTCGTCGCGCGACCACAGCAGGTAGTGGGCCAGCTCGTGGCCGAACACCGCCAGCAGCTCCGGCGGCGACAGCCGCTCCAGCAGCGGCCCCTGCAGGACGATGTGGACCTCGCCGGGCACGTAGACCAGCGAGGCGTTCATGTCCTGGCCCGGGGACTGGTAGAGCGTCGCGCGCGCGTCGATGCCGAGCCGGGTCATCGCCTCGGCCAGCGCCGCGTGCACGTCGGCGTGCGCGTCCGCCTCGATGCGGTAGGTGTCGCGCAGCAGCATCGAGCGCAATGCCTCGCGGTGATCGGCGCCGGTCGCGCGGGCGCCGGCCCAGCGCCAGACCTCGGGCTCGTGGCGACGCAGGTAGTCGACCACCGTTGCGTGATAGGCCAGCGGCACCAGCGCGCCGCGCTCCGGGGCGTGAGAGTCCATGCGGGACGTTCCAGGGTTGCGTGGCTGCCGATTCTACAGGGGGCGATCGGTCAGGGGATCGTCCGCCGAAGCCTCCCGGACAGACGGACCCGCTTGCCGCTCCGTGTAAACTCCCGCTTCGGCTGATCGCCAACCATCCCTATTTGAGGAAAAACATGACTCGACAACCACTTCGTACGCTGTGCCTGATGACCCTGCTGCTGACTGCTGCAACCACACCGGCGCTGGCCGATGACCTGAAGAACGCCATGGGAGGCGGTCTGGGCGGTGCCGCGGGCGCGGCCGTCGGCGGCGCACTGGGCGGCAGCACGGGTTCCGTGATCGGCGGCGCGGTGGGCGGCGGCGCGGGCGGCGCGGTGACTGCCAACAAGAAGGAACGAACCGGCGCCATCGTCGGTGGCGCGCTGGGCGGTGGCGCCGGCGCGGCGGCCGGCAATGCCCTGGGCGGCCGAACCGGCGGCATCGTCGGTGCCGCGGCCGGCGGAGCAGCGGGTTCGGCGCTGGGCGGCAATGTGTCGCGCAACAACTATGCCGATGACCACAAGAACGGCAATGTGTCGCGCAACAGCTATGCCGATGACAGGAACGGCAATCGCGGCAAGCACAAGGGCCAAAAGAAGCATCGTCACGACGACTGAGCGAGGCGACGCGCGATGGCGCCCGTCATTGGGGCATCTGTCCCATCGCGCGCTTAACCGCGTCGCGCGGCGGGTTCCGGACGGCCGCCGCTGCGGTCGACCGGCTCGGATCGCGCTGCGTCGGCGGACCCTGCGAAAGCGAATGTCGCGTCCGCCAGCGACGACATCAGAACCTCCAGAACAGGAAGTTCCGATGCTGTCGCGCATGGACCTTGCGAGGAGCCCGGGTCTCAGGGCTGAACCGCGCATCCGGATCGATCACGCGCGTGCGCAGCGCCATATCGTAGAACGCGCCCACCATCGGCAGGGCGCTCTGCGCGCCCTGGCCCCAGTAGTTGCCGAGCGTCACACGTCCATCGTCAAAACCCACCCACGCGCCCGCGACCAGTTGCGGATGCATCAGGATGAACCAGCCATCCGCGTTGTCCTGCGTCGTGCCCGTCTTGCCGGCCACGTCGGCGCGAATCCCGAAGCGCGTGCGGATGCCTGCGCCGGTGCCCCGGACAACGACGTCGCGCATCACATCGACCAGCGTTTGCGCTGCGGCGGCGGGCAGCGCCTGTTGTGGCGACGCACTCGCAAACTCGGCGAGCACCTTGCCGTCATGATCTTCGATGCGAGTGACCATGCGCGGTTCGACATAGGCGCCGCGGTTCGCGATCGTGCCATACGCCGATACCATTTCCTTGAGGGTGACCGGGCTCGTGCCGAGCGCGAGCGACGGCACCGCTTCGAGCGGACTCTCACGCACGCCCATCGCACGCGCTAGTCGTGCGACCTTCTCCGGGCGTTCCTTTTGCATGAGCTGAGCGGTGACGCGGTTGCGCGAATACACCAGCGCGTCGCGCAGCGTCATCGGTCGGCCGGTGGGCGGCTCCGCGTCGGTAGGCCGCCAGATCGCCTGGCCGGTCAGTGGAATGGCGACGTTCCGGTCTACGATCGTATCGCTCGGCCGCGCGCCGTCCGCGAACGCCGCGCCGTAGACGAAAGGCTTGAATGTCGAACCCGGCTGGCGCCGGGCCTGCTGCACGTGATCGAACGGTGCGTCGCTGAAATCGCGACTGCCGACCCATGCCTTGATATCGCCGTTGCGCGGATCGATCGCGACAAAACCCGCCTGGACCTGGGTCTTGCTCCGGCAGAGTGCGCGGACGAATGTCGGGTTCGAGCCGAGCTTCCTGAGCGCCGCCTGATCCGATTGGCCAGCATCGCGTGCGGCGCGATAGTCGGGCGTTTGCCGGATGAATGTCCGGAACAGGTCGTTGCCCGACCAGCAGCCCGTGCGTTCGTTCCATGCCCCGTTCGCGATCCATTGCAGCTGGCTCGCCTGCCAGTCCATCGCCTGCACCGCCATGGCCTGCAGACGGGAATCTATGGTCGTGCGCACGACCAGCCCGTCGGCGTAGATGTTGTAGCCGTTGCGCTCGGCCCATGCGATCAGCCACTTGCGCAGTTGCGCGGAAAAATGCGGCGCCGCGCTTCGTGGTGCGGTCTGCAACTCGAAATTGACGTGGAGTGGCTGTCGGCTCAACCAAGTGTAAGCGTCGGGCCTGAGCTTCCCGTACTTGTTCATCTGCCCGAGCACAGTGTTGCGCCGCTGCAATGCGCGCTCGGGGTTGAGCACAGGGTTGTAGGTGCTGTTCGCCTTCAGCATGCCGACAAGTGTCGCGCTTTCGAGAATGTCGAGCTGACGTGCCGATTTGCCGAAGTAGGTGCGTGCGGCCATTTCCACGCCGTAGGCGTTGTACAGAAACGGCACATTGTTCAGGTACGTCTCAAGGATCTGATCCTTGCTGTACACGGCTTCGATCTTGAGCGCCGTGATCGCTTCCCTGAGTTTGCGCGCGAGGGTCGGCGCACGGCCGATTTCGTCGGGATACAGGTTGCGCGCGAGCTGCTGCGTGATCGTCGAACCACCCTGTCGGTCGCCGGAGAACGTTTGCAACGCAGCCGACGCGATACGCAGCCAGTCGATGCCGTAATGCTCGTAAAAGCGGCGATCTTCGGTTGCGATCAATGCAGCCACCATGTACGGCGAGATCTGCCCGAGCGCTACCCACTCGCGATTGACCGGTTTGAATTCGTCGACCACCCTGCCGTCGGCCGACACGATCAGCGCTGGCCGATCGATGCGGGCTTTGCGGATGTCGCCGATGCCAGGCGTAAACGGCACGAGCGCAATCACGTACAGCAGAAACAGCGCCGGCAATGCGGCGAGGGTCAGCATGATGCCGCGTCGCGTCGGGTAGCGAAGGCGGCGCAACGCGCCGTTGAAGACGCGTCTGGCTATCGTGATGCTGGCAGCGGCCAGCGGTTGGATGCGGAGGAGCCACCGCGCGCAATACTCACGAAACAACGATACATAGCGGCGATTCACAGTGGCGGGGCGCTGGCGGAAAGAGCGCGATCGTACCAAAGCGCAAGGACGCTTCTGTTGTCAAAGCAGAGCACCGGCGAGCGGCATTAACAAACGATTACATTTGTTTCGTACGGGCAACGTTCGCTACCTGTGGCAATCGCGTCCTTCCCTCTCCCCGCCTTTGCGCCGCCGGCGCCACAACGCACTGTCATTTCAACCGGACCGAGAAAATTTTCATCACGGCGGCCCGGCTTTCCGTCTAGAACAGGCTGAGAACCGATAAAAAGCGGCGGCAAGGCGCTGCCTCCGGAGGACTCCGCCATGGCTTCGATCACGATCAACGGCATCGCCATCGACACGTCCGCGCCGCGGGCCGCGCTGGCCGCCGTCTCGCTGGATAACGCAGACGCCGGCGCCACGAACTACATCATCGTGGTGCCGGCCGCCCCGCTCGATGCCAAGCAGAAGCAGCAGCTCGCACGCGTGGGCGCCAGCATCCTGGAGGCCGTGCCCGGCGGCGGGCTGGTGTGCTACTACCCCAAGACAAGCCTGGCCAAGGTGCGGGCGCTGCCATTCGTGGAATGGGCCGATCAGTATCCGCAGGTGGTCAAGCTGTCGCCGTCGTTGCGGCGCCTGGCGCCCCAGCCCGGCGGCGTGGCCGTCGCCGCGGCCGCGCTGGTGCAGCCGCCAGCGCTGGACAGCTCCCACGTGACCGTGGACGTGGTGCTGCACCGGAACGCCAGGCCGGCGCAGGCGGTCAAGGACGTCGCCGCAGCGGCGCACGTGGAGCCTGCGGACGTGATTGCCAGCGGGCTGAAGCTGCGCCTGACCCTGAAGCGCCGCCGCCTGGCCGACGTGGTCGCGCTCGATGCCGTGCGCCATATCGAGGAGGTCTTCTCCCGCCGCCTGGCCAACAACGTTGCCCGCACCATCCTGCGCGCCCCGGCGGCGGCCGACCGCAACGCCCTGCGCGGCGACGGTGAAGTCGTCGCGGTGGCCGATACCGGCTTCGACAAAGGCTCGACCACCGACGTCCATCCCGCCTTCAAGGGCCGGGTCAAGGCGCTCTACGCGCTGGGCCGTCCGGGCCGCAAGGACGACCCGGACGGCCACGGCACGCATGTCGCCGGCTCGGTACTGGGCGACGGCGTGTCCGCCACCGATGGCGCAGTCTGCGGCGCCGCGCCCGGCGCCAGGCTGGTGCTGCAATCGGTGCTGGATCGCAACGCCGGCCTTGGCGGTTTGCCCGACAACCTGAACGACCTGTTCGAGCCGCCCTACAAGACCCACAAGGCGCGCGTGCACTCCAACTCATGGTGCAGCCTGGGCAACTTCGGCGCCTATGACCAGCAGGCGCAGGAGGTGGATGAATTCGTCTACCGCCACCGCGACCTGCTGATCTGCTTTGCTGCTGGCAATGCCGGCAAGGACCGCGACGCCAACGGGCAGGTCGATCCCGCCTCGCTGCCGCCGCCGGGCACCGCCAAGAACTGCCTGACCATCGGCGCCAGCGAAAGCCTGCGCCCGACCATGAGGATGACGTACGGCAGGGGCTGGCCGGCGGATTTTCGCGCCAGCCCGATCCGCTCAGACCGGCTCGCCAGCAATCCCGACGGGATGGTGGCCTTCAGCAGCCGCGGCCCCACGCTCGACCTGCGCCTGAAGCCGGACGTGGTGGCACCTGGCACCTACATCCTGTCCGCGCGCTCGCGCGCGACGCGCTCCGAAGGCTGGGGCCTGTCGGGCGATCCGCTCTACATGTTCGACGGCGGCACCAGCATGGCCACACCGCTGGTGGCCGGCTGCGTCGCCGTCACGCGGCAGTTCCTGCGCGTGCAGCACCAGCTGCGCAAGCCCAGCGCCGCCCTGCTCAAGGCGCTGCTGATCAACGGCGCACGCCAGCTGGCGGGCCAGTACACGCCGTCCGAGGCCGGCGTGGTGCCCAACAACGCCCAGGGCTTCGGCCGCGTGGACCTGCAGGCCGTGGTCGGTCCCTACGCCGAGAACGAAACGCTGCAGTTCTTCGATGAAGACGCCCGGCTCGATACCGGCGAGCGTGAGGAGTACCTTGTCGCGATCCCGACCGATGCGCGCCGGTTGAAGGTGACGCTGGTGTGGACCGACCCTCCAGGCGAAGGGCTGCAGAGCGACCTGGACCTGATCGTCAAGGCCGGCACGCGTGAATGGCACGGCAACATGACGCGCGGCGCGGCCGGGTTCGATCGCGTCAACAACGTCGAGCAGGTAGACTGGAACCAGATCCCGGCGGGCACCGCCACCGTTGCCGTGGTGGCGCACTCGGTGGCGCTGGATCCGCAGAGCTACGCGCTGGTGATCCGTGTCGGCGGCTGAGGCCGGCACGGCAAGTCAGTTCGACGCGATGATCGCCCAGCAGGCCAGTGCGCTGTTCATGCTGGTCCAGTAGCCGAAACCCAGGTAGTAGTAGACCGCCCACATCGCCTGCAGGCTCTGCCTGGCAGGCTTGCTGCGCAGCCTGCCGTTGATCTGCGGGTCGGAACAATTGCGCACCACCAGCCAGCGCGGCGTGGACTTGCCCGCGGCGGCGCGCTCTTCCACCACCAGCCCCAGCACCGCGTCGCCCATTTCCACGGCGCAGCCGATCTCTTCAAGATGGTTGAGCGAGGTGCCGAACTCAAAGAAGTCGGTGGTCAGGATCGGGTGGAACGCGGGCATGTCGCGCCCGTCCAGCTTGATATCGGGATTGTTCTCGCGGATCGGCTTGGGGATGTTGTCCAGCGGCGCGTAGTTGACCGTAGGCGGCAGGAACTCGGGCTCGGCCAGCTCAGGCTTGAACGCGCCCATCAGCGCCACCGCCTTGGCGAAGTGCTTGGTCTTGACGGTCCATTTCGACTTATAGATCTTGTCGTTGAACGGGCTGTCGCGGAACTCCTGCTTGCAGCGGAACTTGGCGCCGCGCGTGACCACCACGTCGCCAAGGTCGTGCCCGGCAAAGACCGCGCCCGCCGTGCCGGTGGTGATGATCAGCTTGGCCCGCGTCTCGTCCAGGATCTGGTGGAACAGGTCCCTCACCGGCAGCGATGCCTGGTGTGCGCTGCCCGCCGGCGGCCTGGTGATGCCATCCTGGTTCAGGTGCAGCTCCGACTTCATGCACAGCACCTTCTTCGCACCGATCTGCACCGGGAAGTAGCTGGCCAGCCGCATCACGCCGCGCGCCGGGGCGCCGGCGCGGATCTTCGGCAGGTACTGGTCGAAGTTGCGGGCATAGCGATACCAGTGGTCGCGCGAAAAACCCGGCGTCATGACATCGCACAATGCCATGGTCTCGTCCACGGTCCAGGTGATGACCACCACGTCGGCACGCGGCAGCGCAGCGTCCAGCGCGGGCATGGGATCGATCGGCACCGGTATGGGCCGCAGCGTGGCCGGGAACGCAATGGTGGGGTGCGCCGCCAGCCCGGGCGCGGCGGCAAGCGTGGTCGCCACGGTGGGATGGTTGTCGAAATCGGCTTCGGTCATGCCGGACGACAGCAGCTGGCGCGCCAGCGACTTGCGGAAATCGAGTGCCTCGCTCATGGTCTCCCCTTTGCGCGCCGCGCGCTTCTTTGCGTACCTGGTGTCCTGTCCCGTAAATAAACTCGATATGAAATCGTCCAGTTGCCCGCAGAGCAACTGGACGATTTCATTCATCAAGCTATTTACGGGCCAGGACACTAGCCTAGTTCGCTGCAGGTCAGACATCAACCACATGTCATTGAAGGGCCGGGATTCATGTACTAGAGTTCTTGCGATGTGGGAGGAGGGCCGACCATGCCGTCAGTCGGGAAATCCGTACCGCGCATCGACGGCCACGCCAAGGTGACCGGGCGGGCGACGTATGCCGCTGATGCCGCCCCCGCCGATGCGGCGCATGCCGTCATCCGCGCCAGCGCGATCGCGAAGGGGCGTGTCTTGTCCATCGACGACAGCGCGGCCCGCGCCGTGCCTGGGGTGCTCGAAGTCATCACCGCCGCCAACTGCCCCCGCTTCCAGGTTCCTGACCCCTTCCCCGCCGCAGCCGGTCAGCGCCGCTTGCCGCTGCAGGACGACAAGGTCGCCCATCTCGGCCAGGCCATCGCCGTGGTCGTCGCCACCAGCCGCGAGGCCGCGGAGTTTGCCGCTGACAGTCTCGCCGTGCGCTACGCGCCCAAGCCGGCCACGGTCATCCCCGCCGCGCAGCTGGTCGCGCGCCCCGCCGCCTCGCCGATGCATAACTTCCGGTGGGCCGCGGCAACGCCCGCTGCGGCCGCGCCCGCTGCAGCGGATGTGCTGGTCGACCAGACCTACCTCACGCCCTTCGAGCACCACAATCCGATGGAGCGCACCGCCGTCGTTGCCGCATGGCAGGGCGGCACGCTCACGCTGCACGACGGCTCGCAATGGATGCGCGGCGAGCAGGCGATGGTGGCCGCCTGCTTTGGCCTGCCCGTGGCGAAGGTGCGCGTGGTGTCGAAGTTCGTCGGCGGCTCGTTCGGCGCCAAGCGGCTGACCTGGCCGCACGTGCTGCTGGCGGCCGTGGCCGCGCAGCGGGTCGGCAGGCCGGTGGTGCTGGCGCTCACGCGCGCGCAGATGTTCTCGATGGTCGGGCACCGTCCGCACACCGAGCAGCAGCTGACGCTGCGCGCCAGCAGCGACGGCACGCTCAAGGCGCTGACGCACAGCGCCAAGTCCACCACCTCGATGAACGACAATTTCTTCGAGCCGGCCACGTCGCGCACGCGCATGATCTATGCCTGCCCGTCGGGGCAAGTCAGCCGCTCGCTGGTACGGCTCGACCTGCCCACGCCCACCACCATGCGCGCGCCCGGCGAAGCCACCGGCTTCTTCGCGCTGGAAAGCGCGATGGACGAGCTGGCCGTGGCGCTCGGCATGGACCCGGTCGCGCTGCGGCTCAAGAACTTCGCCACCACCGACCCGGTCTCGGGCGTGGCATGGACCTCGAACAGCCTGCGCAAGTGCTACGAGCGGGCCGGCCAGAAATTCGGCTGGGCCGCGCGCCAGCCCGTGCCCGGTTCGATGCGCAACGCGCAGGGCCAGCGCATCGGCTGGGGCATGGCCAGCGCGGCGTATCCCGTCAACCGCTCGCCCGCGTCCGCCAGCGTATCGATGGACGCTACCGGCATGCTTACCGTCAGGAGCGGCACGCACGAGATGGGCGGCGGCATCTGCACCGCACTGGCCCAGATCGCCACGGACGCCGTGGGCACCGACCTGGACCACGTCAAGGTCGAGATCGGCGACACCGCCCTGCCCCGCACCACCGTGTCGGGCGGCTCGCGCACGCTCGCCAGCGTCGGCTCCGCGGTACTGGCGGCCAGCCGCGACCTGCGTGGCAAGCTGCTCGCCGCTGCCGCCGCGCAGCCGGGCACTGTGCTCACGGGCAAGCCGGTCGACACAATGGCCGCCGGCGGCGGTCGCGTCTTCCTCACGGCATCGCCTGCACAGGGTGTCGGCTTTAACGCCATCGTTGCCGCCGGCGGCGCTGCGCTCGACGCCAGTGCCAACGCCGCCCCGCCCGCCACGGCGCCGGGGCCGATGCTGTCCTTCGGCGCGCATTTTGTTGAGGTGGTGGTCGACACGGACGTGCCCGTCCCGCGCGTCAGCCGCGTGGTCAGCGCCTTCGGCGTCGGGCAGGTCGTGAACCCGTTGCTGGTGCGCAGCCAGCTCGCCGGCGGCATCGTCGGCGGCATCGGCATGGCGCTGCTTGAAGAGTCGGTCTCCGATCCGGTGGCGGGCGGCTTCGTCAACGCCAGCCTGCTGTCGTACCTGGTGCCGACCTGTGCCGACGTGCCGGCCATCGACGTGATCCTGGTGAAAGAGGTTGACGACAAGGCCAACCCGCTCGGCAGCAAAGGCGTGGGCGAGCTGGGCATCGTCGGCATTGCCGCGGCCATCGCCAACGCCGTGTACCACGCCACCGGCGTGCGCGTGCGCCGGCTGCCGATCCAGCTCGACACCCTGCTGCACTGACGAAGCCGAGCATGCCGACCGCAGCCATCCACCTGACCGTCAACGGCACCGCCCGCGACCTGACCGTCGACACCCGCGCCACGCTGGCCGATACCCTGCGCGACGCGCTCGGTCTGACCGGAACCAAGGTCGGCTGCAACCGGGGCGAGTGCGGCACCTGCACGGTCCACGTCGACGGCCGGCGCGTGCTTGGCTGCATGATGCTGGCCGTAATGGCGCACGGCCACACCGTGCGCACCATCGAGGGCCTGGCGCCCTCGGCCAACAAGCTGCACGCCCTGCAGCGCGCCTTTCTCGACCACGACGCCCTGCAGTGCGGCTACTGCACCGCCGGCCAGGTGATGTCCGCGCTGGCCTGCGTGGCCGAGGGCCATGCCGGCTCGGCGGACGAGGTGCGCGCCTGGATGAGCGGCAACCTGTGCCGCTGCGGCGCCTATCCCAACATTGTCGAAGCGGTGCTCGACTACGCCCGCGACCATCCGGGCGGGGGCGGCTGACATGCGCGAATTCGCCTTCGTGCGCGCCACCAGCGTCGCCGACGCCCTCACTGCCATCGGCAGCGCCGACACGATGTGCATCGCCGGCGGCGTCGAACTGCTCAACCTGATGCGCGAAGGCATCTGCGCGCCCGGCACGCTGGTCGACCTGAGCGGCATCACCGAACTGAGCCAGGTGTCGATGACCGGCTCGGCGCTGGTCATCGGCGCCCTGGCGCGCATCAGCGACGTAGCCGCCGACGCCGATGTCGTGCACGAATGCCCGGCCATCGCCCAGGCACTCGAACAGATCGGCTCGCCGCAGATCCGCAACGCCGGCACCGTGGGCGGCAACCTGCTGCAGCGCACCCGCTGCGCCTACTTCCGCAACGGCACCATCGACGTCCCCTGCAACAAGCGCACCCCCGGCTCCGGCTGCGCCGCGCTGCTGGCCGGCGCCACGCGTGCCTTCGCGCTGTTCGGCCGCAGCAGCCGCTGCATCGCCACGCATCCGTCCGACCTGGCGGTCGCGCTGGCCGCGCTGGACGCACAGATCGTGGTGCGCGGCCCCGGCGGCGAGCGCGTGCTGGCGGCGCAGGATTTCCTGCGCACGCCCGGCACCACGCCCCAGCGCGACCACAACATGAAGGCGAACGAATTGCTGGTGCGGATCATCGTGCCGCGCGGCGCGCTGGCGCGCCAAAGCGTCTACCTGAAGGTGCGCGACCGCGCCGCCTACCAGTCAGCGCTGGTGTCCGTGGCGGCGGCGGTGACGCTGCAAGGCAAGACTATCAAGCGTGCCGCCATCGCGCTGGGCGGCGTGGCGCACCGGCCGTGGCGGCTGGCGTCGGTGGAGGCTGCCATCCAGGGCAAGCGCCATGACAAGCCTGAGTTCCATGATGCGCTGGTGACCGCCATGCTGGCGATCCCGCCGAAAAGCGCGGACGCGACCAAGCGCGCGATCGCCATGCGGGCGGTGGAGCGCGCGTTGCGGGAGGCGGTGGCGTTGTGACCTGCGCGCCTGCGCGGGTGGCCTGGAGACAGGGTGCGACGTGGGCCCCACTCAGGGCCTTCTGGTTTCCCGCCTGACGCGCTCCAGGTATTTTCCTGTGGCGGTATCGATCCTCACGGTGTCCCCCTCCTTGATGAACTGGGGAACAAGGACTTCCATGCCGTTGTCGAGCGTGGCGCTCTTGAAGGTGGAGCTTTCATGCTCGCGCAGCCCCGGAGGCGTGGAAACGACTGCGAGCTCGACCTGCGTGGGAAATGCGATATTGACCGGCTCGCCCTCGTAAAGCCGCACCGGAATCCGCATATTCGGCTGAAGGAACTTTTCGTAGGCACCGACGGCTTCAATGGGAAGACTGATCTGGTCGAAGGTGTCCGGATTCATGAAGTAAAACGCGACGCCGTCGGTATACAGGTATTCCATCTCCTTGTGCTCGAGCACAACATCCTCGAGCCTGTCGCTCAGGTGCAGGCGCAGCTCTTTGATGTGACCTGTTTTCAAGTGCTTGAGCCTGGCGAACACGGCGCCAGCCTGTTGTCCGCCGCCTGCATGGTGCTCGGCGCTGGCCACACTGTGGAGTTCGCCGTCGAGCAGAATGACCATGCCCGCCTTCAATCCGGAAGCTTCAATCATTTGCGTGCCTCTGCCCGGTCGCGAGGTAACAGCTTCAGCCTGGCACTGTTGCCGAGCCCGCCCCTCGTTGCGAGGCTGAAGAGTCTCATGGAGATGCTTCAGTATCCACCCGGCGCGTCGAAGCTGCAAATGCTAATGGAAGGCTTGGCAGGAATTGAGTTGGGGGTGCTTGGCCTCGCGGTAGGAGGCGGTCGGGAAGGTATGAACCGACCCTGGGATCGTCTCGTCGCGGCTGTCGGACGCGCTGATCGAGCGGCGCACACGCGCCTCCTTTTAGATCAGAAGCAGCAGGCACAGCGCCCCCGATCACCGAACCTTGCCGCGCTTCGTGCCTGCCCTATAGTAAAAATCAGGCTGGAAGGGCTTGCATAAACACTGTAACCTCGGTAACCACGTGCCCGTGGCGCCGTGGCAAGGACGCCCGTGTGGGATCTGGGGCATTCCTCGCGTGGATCTAGTATCAGCTTTCGCCACCTCTGTCGGCGGTGACCGGATTATCCGGCTTGTTCCCGGGAGCTCCAATGCTGTACAAATTCATGGAATATCAGCGAGCGCTTTTGCATCCGCTGACGATGTGGGCCGCAGGCGCCGCGCACGCCTTCGGCAACCCTGACAGTCCGTTGGCCTGCCTGCCGGGTGCACCGTACTTTGCCGCAGGCTACGAATTCCTCTACCGGTTCGGCAAAGCTTACGAGAAGCCCGAGTTCAACATTACCGCCGTCGAACGGGAGGGCCGCGTCATACCGGTGGTCGAGCAGCTTGTGCTCGACACGCCATTCTGCCGCTTGCTGCGTTTTGCGGCCGAGGCGGCAGCTGATTGCGGCGTCGCCGGCGGCAAGGAGAGACCGGCGGTGCTGCTCTGCGCCCCGCTCGCTGGTCACCACGCTGTCATGCTACGGGAAATCGTTACAACGTTGCTGCCGGACCATGAGGTGTACGTGACCGACTGGATCGATGCCAGCCGCGTGCCGTTGGCGGAGGGGCCGTTCGACCTGAATGAGAATGTGGCGCTGATGCAAGCGTGTATCCGCCTGATCGGGACCGACCGGTTGCACGTGCTTGCGATCTGTCAATCCACCGTGCCCGCCCTGGCGGCCATTTCCCTGCTGGCTAGCGGAGGTGAGCCAACGCCCAAGAGCCTGATCCTGGTGGGCGGCCCGATCGATGCCCGCCGTAGCCCCACCGCGATCAACAAGCTCGCGGCGCACCGGTCGCTCGCTTGGTTTCAACAGAACCTGATTTACGCCGTGCCAGATCGCTACCCCGGTGCCGGTCGCAAAGTGTATCCGCGCTTCCTGCAATATGCCGGTTTGGTGGCGACGCAGCCCGACCGCCTGGTTGCATCGCACTGGGACTACTATCGCGATCTCGTTCGGGGTGACATCGCCGGTGCCGAGGCGCGCCGGCGCGCGTGCGATGCATATAACGCGGTGCTTGACATGGCGGCCGAGTTCTATCTGGACACCATCCAGATCGTGTTTCAAGAATTTCGGCTGGCCCTCGGCGACTGGCGCGTGCGAGGCCAACCGGTGCGCCCGCAGGACATCCACACCACTGCATTGCTCACCATCGAAGGCGAACTGGATGACATTGCCGGCCGTGGCCAGACCCAAGCCGCGCACGATTTGTGTCCAGGCATTGCCTCAAGCCACAAGCGGCACATCACGGCACGCCAGTGTGGTCATTACGATCTGTTCTTAGGCCCACACTGGCATACCGCGATTTGTCCCGTCGTCCGGGATCAGATTCGGCAATTTGCCTAGTGCCGCGGTTAGTGACGGGGGAAGCGGCTCAGGTAGGCAAGCGAGGAGTAGCCGGTGCCGAAGTCGTCGATAGCCAGTCGCACACCCGTGCGCTTCAGGCGCGAGAGCCAGCTGGACGCGCCACCGAACAAGATGAAGAACGAAGCCGGCGAAAATAGCGGGCATGCAAAGTGGCGGCCTGCCTCAGCCGCGGCCGACAAAAGGCATGTTGCTTGCCATCACCGTCATGTTCAGTACGTTGGCGGAAAGTGGCAGGCCGGCGATGTAGCCGACCGCATCGGCGACGTGGCGAGCGTCGACCATCGGCTCAGGCGCCACCGTGCCATTGGCTTGCAGCACGCCCTTCTGCATTCGCGCCGACAGCTCTGTCAGCGCATTGCCGATATCGATCTGGCTGCAGACGATGTTGAAGGCGCGGCCATCCAGTGCGATGCTCTTGGTCAGGCCCAGCACCGCGTGCTTGCTGGCTGTGTAAGGCGCTGTGAACGGACGAGGCGCATGCGCCGAGATCGAGCCATTGTTGATAATTCGTCCGCCCTGCGGTGACTGGCGCCGCATCAAGGCAAAGGCTGCGCGTGCGCAGAGGAAGACGCCGGTGACGTTGGTATCGATGACGTTTTGCCACTGCGCCACGTCGAGCTCGTCCATGGGAATCGCCGGAGCGTTGATACCAGCGTTGTTGAATAGCACGTCCAGCCTGCCGTAGGTCGCCTCGATGGTGGCGAACAGCGCCTCGACGCTCGCGGCGTCGCGCACGTCGACCGTCACCGCCAGCGCCTCCCGCCCGCGAGCGCGAGCCTCCTCTACCAGGACTGCCAGCGGCTCCATGCGGCGTCCCGCCACCACCACCCTGAAGCCATCGTCGAGCAGGCGGTTGGCCGTGGCCCGGCCGATGCCGCTGCCGGCGCCGGTCACGAGTGCCACACGGTCGGCTTGCGATACTGCTTTCGATTCCATTACCTTGCCTCCTTATTAAGGCCGCGTCGGCGCCGTGCGCCAGTCCTCTCCCGCGGCGCCGCGCAATGCTGCCAGTAGCCTCGCGGCAACCGCCTTTTGGTACCCTGGCGCTGCTTCACTCTGCTGCATTGCCGCATATATCTGGCTTGATGCCAGGCGCAAAGAAGTTTATCGTGGCCGTTCGGTGTACGCTCCCAGCGCTCCTCGCACCGATGCATCCCCTGCTGTCGCCACCGCCAACTGTGGAACCGAGTTCGGGGCAGCAGTCGTACTTCGTGATTTTCCAACCGCGACAACGGAGGCCGCCATGCTAAGTCCGCATGAAATCGCCGCGCTACTGCTGCTCGGCGACGCGCAGGAGATCGACGACCTCGAGCCCGAGCAATTGGACACCTTGTTGGCTCACAAGCTGGTCACGATGGAGCATGGTCATGGTAGCGGGGATGCCTACCCGCGCCTGACAAGTCAGGGGAATTCCATGCTCGAAGCCGTGCGCCGCATTCGGTAAGAGTCAGTCAGCTTATGCCGAAGACCAAACGGAGCGGTCGCTCGCCACAGCGCCCGTAATGTCTGTACCATGAAGAAAGCGAGAAAGACGGCGCGCCAGCTCTTGTCCGACAAGCCTCGCGACCTGATCTCCGTGAGCCCCGACGACTCGGTACTGGCCGCGCTGCGCCTGATGGCTGACAAGGATGTCAGCACGGTACTCGTGATGCAGGCCGACAGCCTCGCCGGCATCCTGTCCCAGCGCGACTACGCCCGAAAAGTCGAGCTGGCCGGCCGCACGGCAGGCGACACCCGGGTCCGCGACATCATGACCACGCAAGTGATTTATGTCACGCCCGACCACACCTGCGAGCAATGCCTGGCGCTGATGCACGCCAAGCGGATCCGGCACCTGCCGGTCATCGAGTCCCAGCGGGTGATCGGGGTAGTCTCCAACAATGACGTCCTGGAGGAACTGATCCAGGAGGACGAGTCCTTCATCAAGGATCTCGAGCATGACATGCTCAACATGACCATCGATACGGGCGGCTCCTACTAGCGCAAGCGCCCGGCTCCGCCAGCAAGGCGTCGGGCAGGACCTTCATCAAGACCGTCACCCGTCACCCTGGAAGGAGAGCATCGTGGTGAGCTTCCTGATCGTCGTGGCCGCCCTCTTCTTCCTGATGTTCGTCGCCTACCGCGGCTTCAGCGTGATCCTGTTCGCGCCGGTTGCCGCGCTCGGCGCCGTGCTGCTGACCGACCCGGCCCTGGTGCCGCCAATGTTCATCAGCGTGTTCATGGACAAGATGGTCGGCTTCGTCAAGCTTTACTTTCCGGTCTTCCTGCTGGGTGCGGTATTCGGCAAGACGATCGAGCTCTCCGGCTTTTCCAAGTCCATCGTCTCGGCCGTGATCGCGCTGGTGGGGCGTGAGCGGGCAATGCTGTCGATCGTGGTGGTGTGCGCGGTGCTGACCTACGGGGGCGTCTCGCTGTTCGTCGTGGTGTTCGCCGTCTATCCCTTCGCCGCCGAGATGTTCCGCCAAGGCGGCATCCCCAAGCGGCTGATACCCGGCACCATTGCGCTGGGCGCCTTTACCTTCACCATGGACTCGTTGCCGGGGACGCCGCAGATCCAGAACATCATCCCGACCACTTTCTTCAATACCAATACCTGGGCCGCGCCCTGGCTGGGCGTGGTCGGGACGATATTCATCCTGGTGGTGGGCCTGACCTACCTCAACTTGCGCCGGCGCCAGGCTGCGGCTGGCGGCGAGGGCTATGGCGAGGGCCATACCAACGAGCCCGAGGCCTTCGAGCATGGCAAGCTGGCCAATCCCTGGATCGCCATCCTGCCGCTCGTGCTGGTTGGCGTGCTGAACAAGGTGTTTACCGAGCTGATCCCGCGATTCTATGGCAAGACCCATGAGTTCATGCTCGCCGGCGCTACCAAACCCGTCACCACCGAGGTGTCCAAGGTGGCTGCGATCTGGGCGGTCGAGGGCGCGCTGCTGGTGGGTATCCTCGCGGTGCTGGTGTTCGCCTTCAAGCCGGTCAGCCAGAAGTTCGCCGAAGGGTCCAAGGCGGCGGTCGGCGGCTCGTTGCTGGCTTCCATGAACACCGCCTCGGAGTATGGCTTCGGCGCGGTGATCGCAGGCCTGCCCGGCTTCCTCGTGGTGGCCGACGCCCTCAAGTCGATTCCAAACCCGCTGGTCAACGAAGCCATCACGGTCACCACGCTCGCCGGCATCACCGGCTCGGCCTCCGGCGGCATGAGCATCGCGCTCGCCGCGATGTCCGACCAGTTCATCGCCGCGGCGCATGCCGCCGGCATCCCCCTGGACGTCTTCCACCGCATCGCCTCGATGGCCAGCGGCGGCATGGATACCCTGCCGCACAACGGCGCCGTGATCACGCTGCTCGCGGTGACAGGCCTGACGCACCGCCAGTCCTATGGCGACATCTTCGCAGTCACCTGCATCAAGACGCTGGCGGTGTTCGTCGTCATTGCCTTCTACTACCTGACCGGCATCTATTGATCCAAATGAATACGCAAGACAGTAAGCACCGTCCATTGCCAGCGATTCACACGCGCGAGAACGGCAAGCTGGTCTCGGCGCGTGAAGCGGTACGCCTGATCCGGGATGGCGATACCGTGGCGACGGGCGGCTTCGTCGGCATCGGCTTCGCGGAAGAGATTGCCATGGCCGTCGAGGAAATCTGCCTGTCGCAGGACGACGACACGCCCGTCAGCCTGTCGAAGCCCGGCAACCTGACCCTGGTCTATGCCGCCGGCCAGGGAGACGGCAGGGAGCGGGGCCTGAATCATTTCGCGTTGCCCGGTCTGGTGAAGCGCGTGATCGGTGGACACTGGGGGCTGGTACCGAAGCTCCAGCAGCTCGCAGTCGGCAACCAGATCGAAGCCTACAACCTGCCGCAGGGCGTGATCACCCACCTGTTCCGCGATATCGCGGCCGGCAAGCCCGGCCACCTGTCGCGGGTCGGACTGGGCACGTTCGTCGATCCGCGTTTTGGCGGCGGCAAGCTGAACGAACGCACTACCGAGGACTTGGTCGAGCTGATGCAGATCGGCGGCCAGGACTATCTGTTCTACAAGGCCTTCCCCATCAACGTCGCCATCGTGCGCGGCACCACGGCCGATCCGGACGGCAATATCACCATGGAGCGCGAGGCGCTGACGCTGGAAGCACTTGCCATCGCCATGGCCGCGCACAACTGCGGCGGGATGGTGATCGTGCAGGTGGAGCGCATCGCCGAACGCGGCTCGCTCAATCCCCGCCAGGTCAAAATTCCCGGCGTGCTGGTGGACTGCGTGGTGCTGGCGCAGCCGGAGAACCACTTGCAGACCTTTGCCACGCCGTACAATCCGGCGTTCTCGGGCGAGGTCCGCGTCCCGACGAGCAGCGTGGCGCCGATGGCGATGAGCGAACGCAAGGTGATCGCCCGGCGCGCCGCGATGGAACTCCAGCCGAACAGCGTGGTGAATCTCGGCATCGGCATGCCCGAGGGCATCGCCAACGTCGCCAACGAGGAACGGATCCTCGACCTCGTGACGCTCTCGACCGAGCCGGGCGTGATCGGCGGCATTCCTGCCGGCGGGCTGAACTTCGGCGCGGCGACCAACCCCGACGCGATCATCGACCAGCCCTACCAGTTCGATTTCTACGACGGCGGCGGGCTCGACATCGCCTTCCTCGGCCTGGCGCAGGCCGATCGCATGGGCAACCTGAATGTCTCCCGGTTCGGGCCACGGCTGGCGGGTGCCGGCGGCTTTATCAACATCAGCCAGAATGCGAAGAAGGCCGTGTTTGTCGGCACCTTCATGGCGGGCGGCGGCGAGTTCTCGGTGACCGACGGCAAGCTCCATATCCACCGCGACGGCACGGCCAGGAAATTCGTCCAGGAAGTGGAGCATCGCACCTTCTCCGGCCCGTACGCGGCGGCGTCGCAGAAGCCCGTGCTCTATATCACGGAGCGCTGCGTGTTCGAGCTGGGCGCGCAGGGCATGGAACTCATCGAGATTGCGCCCGGGGTCGACCTGGAGCGCGACATCCTCGCCAAGATGGACTTCGTCCCGATCGTGCGCTCGCCGGTGCTGATGGACGAGCGGATCTTCCGCCCCGAGCCGATGGGACTGCGCGCCGACGTGCTGCGCCTGCCGCTGGAGGCGCGCTTCAACTACGACGAAGAGAAGAACATCCTGTTCCTGAATTTCGAGCAGCTCGAAGTGAAGCGCCAGGAAGACGTCGAGGCGATCCGCAAGGAGGTCATCCGCATCTGCGAGCCGTTGGGCCACAGGGTCTACACGGTGGTCAACTACGAGGGCTTCGTGCTCGACCGGAGCGTGGAAGATGCCTATGTCGAGATGATCTCGGACATGGTGGCACGCTACTACATCGGCGTGACCCGCTTTACCACCAGCGCCTTCATGCGCGCCAAGCTCGGCGACACGCTCGCCCGGCGCGGCCTCGCGCCCTATGTCTACGAGACCGAGGCAGAAGCGAAGGCGAGCCTGCGGGACCAGCCCGGCGGCGACTAGGCTGGCTGCGTCACGGGCGCCTCCTCCGTGCAGGCTGGCCTGCAGGCACCAGTCGACGCGGCCGCGTTACCGCGTCCTTCAGGACGTCAGGCCTTTGGCGCGGAGCCAGCTCAGCCACGCTTGATCTTCGATTTCGTACGAGCCTCGCGACTCTTTCCATACGATCTCGCGCTCACGAAGGGCGTCAATCGCATTTTGAACCGTCCCGGCGCTCACGCTCACATGATCCGGCACAAGGGCCTTGTACGCGGACATGGCGCTCTCTCCGAAGGGAGAAAACTGACCGTCCTTGCCAGCCATGACACGCACCACCGCCTGCTGAAGTGGCGACAGCGAGGTGAAGTCGCTTTCGACGTCATGCCACAAGCGCTCCTGGACGAGCGTCGCGTCATCCTTGAGTCGGATACTGAGGTTTGGCGATTCGTTCGCCAGTGCGATCGTGCCAATCAGGTGGCGCAGCATCTCCGGGCGATGCCCGACCATCACGAAGGCTTCGTAGACGGCCTCCGGCTCAAGCTGATTGCCCGCGGCGAGCGCCCGGTTCACGCTCTTGGTAAATTCGTCGGTAAAGTTTCGATCGAGCAGCGGGAACGGCGTCACCTGGGAGCCGTAGAACGGCATGCGCGAATTCATGACCAGGTGCGCGAGTTTGTCCCGGCTTGAGCCGGTGAAGACCAGCATGAGCTCCGGGGCCTTGCCCGAAACGTTCATCGCGTCGCGCGCCGCCTTCAGGCCGAACATCGCCTCCACGCCCTTCTCCGTGGTCAGAGCGTGCTGCGCTTCATCGACGATCAGGAGAACCGCTTTCCTGGCGGCCTTGCGCAGCGCCTCAAGGGCCTGCGTGAGCGAGACGCCCGCTGGCAATCCCGTGGCGGTGAGGTCCAACCCGAGGGTGCCCATGACGGTGACCTTGGTGAGGCCGACAGCCTTTGCGGCTTTGCTCACGACACCGTCGTGATCGGCAATTTTGTGCTTGATGGCGTCGGCGATCAGCTCGCCCGGGTCGTGCGCCTTGTTCGACCACAAGTCGACATACACGGTGACCCAGCCGCGCTGCCCGGCGGCCGGCACAAGGTCCTCGCGCAGGAACGTGGACTTCCCTACCCGACGCGGCGCCGCGAGGAACAGGCCCGAGCGGGCATCCTGGATTCCCTCCCCGGCCAAGGCCGCGCAGAAGCTTGCCGCCAACGCGGGGCGGCGAAAGGTGTAACGTTCGGAGGCGGCGGACGGCTCGGACATGGTGACTTCCGGGTGCGATTATCAGCATTTATCCTATCTGGATAAATTATCCTTTGCAAATAAATTAGGATAAATGCCTACTAATGCACATCTGGTGGGAGAGTTGGGCGCCAGGGCGCCCGGGAACAACCACTTATGGGGCCAGCCGATCACGGAACGCGTTGTTGCCGCCGCCAACGATATCGCTTGGTAATCCGCGCCCGGCCAAGGGACGCACTTAGCTTCGCACACTGCCATGTCTATGCACCCAGACGAGCAAGCCGAATATCTCACCTTTGCCGGCCGCCTGGCCGATGTGGCAGGCGCGATGACACTCGCCCATTTTCGTGGGGTCGTCGACGTGGTGAACAAAGGCGCCACCCGCTTTGATCCCGTCACCGTGGCCGATCGGGAAGCCGAGCGAGCCATGCGTGAACTCATCCGAAGCACCTATCCCACCCACGGGGTACTTGGTGAAGAGGAACAGAGGATGACCGGCACCGATCCGTTCTTTTGGGTACTGGATCCCATTGACGGCACGCGTGCCTTCATTACCGGGCTGCCGCTCTGGGGGACGCTGATTGCACTGAACGATGGCCAGCGCCCCGCGCTGGGTGTCATGGACCAGCCCTTCACGCGCGAGCGTTTTTCCGGAGACGGCAACCGTGCCTGGCTGAATGGCAAACCACTACGGGTGCAGCCCTGCCCGGCGCTCGCGCAAGCCAAGCTGCTTTGCACCACGCCGGATATGTTTGAGACCAGCGAACAGTGGGATGCTTTCCAGCGCGTGGCACGGACGGCGCGGATGCAGCGATACGGCGGGGATTGCTACGGCTATTGCATGGTCGCCGCCGGTCATGTCGACGCCGTGGTCGAAGCGGGACTACAACCCTATGACGTGCAGGCGCTGATCCCGATTATCGAGGGCGCCGGCGGCATCATGACGAGCTGGACGGGCGGCGATCCCCAACATGGGGGAGCGGTGGTCGCCAGTGGCGATGCTCGCGTGCATGAGGAGATTCTGCGGCTGCTGAATGCGCAGGGTTGAGCCATGCCCGAGCTATTGCGGGAACAGCGCCATCTGGCCAGTTAACAGCGTTTCGAAATCGTCGTCCAGGAACGGCAGAATGGCATCGGCAATCGGCTGGAGCTGCTTGGTGACGTAATGGCTGTAGTCGATCGGCGCCGCGCGGGTTTCGAGTGGCTCCGGCCCCGCCACCGTCATCACATAGCTGATCCAGCCGCCGTGCTGATACTGGCGCGGGCGCCCCTGGCGCTCGTTATAGGCATCGGCGATGCGGGCGGCCCGGACGTGCGGCGGCACGTTGCGCTGGTATTCATCGAGCTTGCGGCGCAGCCGCTTGCGGTAAACCAGTTGCTCGTCGAGCTCGCCGGCCAGCGTGCGACGCACGATGTCCCTCACATAATCTTCGTACGGCTCCCGGTTGAAGATTTTCTCGTAGAGGGTCTGCTGGAACCGCTGGGCAAGCGGCGACCAGTCCGTACGCACCGTCTCGAGACCCTTGAACACCATCTCGACCTTGCCATCCGGCCGTTCGACCTGACCCGCATAGCGTTTCTTGCTGCCGAGGTCCGCACCGCGGATCGTCGGCATCAGGAAGCGTCGAAAGTGGGTTTCGAACTGGAGTTCGAGCGCGCTTTCCAGGCCATAGGTCTGCCAGAGGTGGTCGCGCCACCAGTCATTGACGTACGCGACGAGGCTGCGGCCGATCTGGTCCGCATCGGCTTCCGTCCGGGCGCGGCGCAGCCAGACGAACGTGGAATCCGTGTCGCCATAGATCACCTCGTAGCCGCGGGCCTCGATCAGCGCCCGGGTCTGTCGCATGATTTCGTGTCCGCGCATTGTGATCGACGACGCCAGTCGCGGATCGAAGAACCGGCAACCGCTGGACCCGAGCACGCCGTAGAACGCGTTCATGATGATCTTGAGCGCTTGAGCGAGCGGCTTGTTCCGCTCACGCTTGGCGGCCTCACGGCCTTGCCAGACCCTGGCGACGATCGCCGGCAGGCAGTGCTTCGTCCTGGAAAACCGCGCACCGCGGAAGCCAGGTACCGAATCGGCATCGTCGGGATGCGCCAGACCCTCGACCAGGCCGACCGGGTCGATCAGAAAGGTACGGATGATCGACGGATAGAGGCTCTTGTAGTCCAGCACGAGCACCGATTCGTACAGCCCCGGCCGCGAATCCATGACAAAGCCGCCGGGGCTTGCCTCCGGTGCCTTCTCGCCGAGGTTGGGCGCTACATACCCCTGGCGGTGCATCAGCGGCATGTAGAGATGCGTGAAGGCAGCCACCGAACCACCGCTGCGGTCGGCCGGCAGGCCCGTGACCGTGGCGCGCTCCAGCAGGAATGGCAACAGCTCGGTTTTCTCGAAAATCCGCGTTACCAGTTCGCAATCGCGCAGGTTATAGCGGGCCAGCGCCGGCTTGTCCTGCTCGAACAGGCGGTCGATGGCGGCCATGCGGTCGTACGGGTTGTCGATCGCCTTGCCTTCGCCCAGCAGCGTCTGTGCCACCGATTCGAGGCTGAACGACGGGAAGCTCCACGTGGCGGAACGCAGCGCCTCGATGCCGTCGATGATCAACCGGCCTGGTGCGCTGGCGAAATAGTGCTGCTGGGCGTTGTGCTCGCGCCATTCCATTTCGGCACCGCCCCGGCCGAGGCGCAGCGGAATCTGGAACTGGCGTGCATGCTCGTGCAACACGCGCAGGTCGAACTGGATCAGATTCCAGCCAATAATCGCGTCGGGGTCGTGATCGGCCAGCCACTGGTTCAACTTTTCCAGCAACCCGGGCCGTGTTGCGCAGTATTCGAGCGAGAAATCGACCTCGGTGGGCGTCTGCGGCGCCGTGCCCAACATGTAGACCTGGCGCTGACCGCAGCCTTCGAGGGCAATCGAATAGAGTTCGCCGAACGCGTTGGTTTCGATATCGAGCGAGACCAGGCGTAGCGTGGGCCGGTAGTCCTGCGCGGGCTTCATCTGGGCATTGCGCAGCACGACGCCGCTGGCATCCGGCTCACCGTCGAACCAGACCGGGGCGGTGATGAAGCGCTCCATCAGGTAGCGCTCGGGCGGGCGGATATCGGCTTCGTAGACATCCACGCCGGCGTCGCGCAGAGAGCGGCCGAGCTGGATCAGTTGCCGATGCTGCTGGCAGTACAGGCCCAGTACGGGCCTGCGCTGGAAATCCTGAAGCTTGAGCGGGCGCAGCTCGACATCGCGCTCGCGGCGCAATAGCGCCTCGGCGCGCTCACGCTGTGCCTCGGGAATAAACGCAATGGACGGCTGGCAGGACAGGTGCAGCCGGCGTGGCCCATCATCGGTAGCCAGCCAGACCTCGACCTCGGTGCCAGCCGGCGTATCGCGCCAATGTCGGGTCAGGATGAAACCCTGCTGAAGTGCCACGCTATTAACCTTGGGGAACCGCTTCTGGTCGATTTTAGCGGAGACAGGTCCTGGAGCGCGGGCCGGGTCGCTGACCGCCCCGGGATTGTGTGCACCGGGCACGCCGTTGCAGCGTGCCCGGCTTGCTGGCGCTTACTCGACCGCGATGCCTTTGTCGCGGATCACCTTGCCCCACTTGGCATAGTCCTGCTGGATGCGCTGGCCCATCTGCGCCGGCGCCTGGTAGTTGGCAATGGCACCGGCCTTCAGCAATTTGTCCTGGACTTCCTTGTCGGCCAGGATCTTGCCGACTTCGCCAGAGATGCGGTCCACCACCTCTTTGGGCGTGCCCGGCGGCGCCAGCAGGCCGCCCCAGGAAACGGCGTCGTAGCCCTTGAAGCCTTGCTCGGCAATGGTCTTGACGTCGGGCAGCATGCGGACGCGCTGCGGCGAGCCGACCGCGATGGCACGCAGCTTGCCCGCCTGGATGTGCGGCAGCGCGGCGACGAGGTCGGCGTACATGATCGGGACCTGGCCACCGATGGTGTCGCTGATCGCGGGCACGCCGCCCTTATAGGGCACATGCTGCATCTCGAAGCCGCCGATCTGCTTGAGCAGTTCCATGCTCAGGTGGCCGAAGCTGCCCGCGCCGGAGCTGGTGTAGTTGAGCTTGCCCGGCTGCGCCTTGGCCTGTGCGATCAACTTGGGCAGGTCCGTCACGTTGGGCAGCAGCGTCGGGTTGACCACCACCACGATCGGCAGGTCATAGACGGTGGCTACGGGCGTGAAGTCCTTGGTCGTGTCGTAGCCCGCCTTCTTGTACAGGTGCGGCGCCAGCAGTGTGGGCGTGGCCAGCATCATCAGCGTGTAGCCGTCGGGCGCGCTCTTGGCCACCTGGGCGGCAGCGATGGAACCCGATGCACCGGCGCGGTTCTCCACCACCACCGGCTGCTTGAGGCGCTCGCCCAACTTCTGGCCGACGATGCGCGACGCAGTATCCGTGGGCCCGCCCGGCGGGAACGGCACGACGAGCTTGATCGGCTTGCTTGGCCAGGATTGCGCGAAAGCGCTGCCGACGAGCAGCGGCGCTGCGACCAGGGCCAGAATGGCACGACGCCGGGAGTGGACCATACGGGTGAAATTTCGAGTGCGCACGTTTGTTGTTCCAGGTTGAATCAGTGCAAGGGAACCCAAGGCCCCCCTTGCCGGGCGGGGTTGCGCGGACGTCCATGTGCGTCCGCGCGGCGCGAATGCTCAGGCGTTCTGCGGTGCCTCGGGCAGCGTCAGCACGCCGCGGGCCTGCAGTGCCTGCAGCTGGTCATCGCTCATCTGCAGCAGGCTCTGCAGCACCGCCCGCGTGCCCTCGCCCAGCGTCGGCGGCGCATTGCGGATCGGCAGGCGCTGGCCATCCAGGCGGTAAGGGGGCGCGAACACATGCGTGCTGCCTGCAACGGGATGGGGCATCTCGCGCAGCAGGCCGCCCTCGCGGGTCCGCTCGCTGGTCAAGGCCTCGTGCAGTCCCGCCACCTTGCCGCAGGGAATGCCGCAGGCCGTCATGCGCTCCAGCAGCAGGTCGCGCGCAAAGCCGCGGATCAGGCCCGTGATCAGCGGGGTCAACGTCTCGCGGTTCCTGGCGCGCTCCACATTGGTGGCATAGCGCGGGTCCTCGACGATGTCCGGACGCTCGATGACCTGGCGGCAGAACTTGTCGAACTGGCTGTTGTTACCCACGGCGATGATCAGCGGGCCATCGGCGGCCTCGAACATGCCATAGGGCACGATCGACGGATGGGCATTGCCATAGCGTGCGGGGTCGCGTCCGAGCAGCATGGCGTCCAGGCCGTAATAGCCGGTGACCATCAGCCCGCAGTCGTACAGCGCCATCTCGATCAGCTGGCCCCTGCCCTTGCGCTCGCGGCGGAACAGGGCCGCCAGCACCGCCTGCGCGGCATACATGCCGGTCATCAGGTCCACCACCGCCACGCCGAACTTCAGCGGCGGCGTGTCGGCTTCGCCGTTGAGCGCCATGAGCCCGGCCTCTCCCTGGATCACCAGGTCGTAGCCGGGACGCTTGGCCTCGGGGCCGCTGCTGTTGTAGCCGGAAACCGCGCAGTAGATCAGGTCGGGCCTGATGGCCTTGAGCTGTTCGTAGCCGAGGCCGAGCTTCTCGGCCCCGCCGGTCTTGAAATTGTGGATGACCACGTCGAACTGCGGCAGCAGGTCGTAGACAATCTGCACGCCTTCCTTGCTCTGCAGATCCAGCGTGATGGACCGCTTGTTGCGGTTCATGCTGTTGTAGTAGGTCGTCTCGGTCTTGCCGATGCGCATGCCCCAGTCGCGCGTGTCGTCGCCGCGGCCGGGGTGTTCCACCTTGACCACGTCGGCGCCGAAATCGGCCAGGACCTGGCCACACAGCGGTCCCGCAAACACACGCGACAGGTCGAGTACGCGCACGCCCTCAAGCGGGAAGTCGATGCCTTGGGATTGGTCAGGCGTCTGCATTGTTTGTCTCCATGGGCTGTTTCGAGGCACGAGCCGTCTGTGAAAAATCGTAGCCTATCGGGCTGGCGCCACGCGATGCCGGTTGGCTGCTGCAGCGCAACGCCCTACATGCGGCGTGCCGGACTCGCGGATGTTGGCAGCGGCGACGAAGACCTCATTGCACCGCCGCTGATGGTCGACCGAAGGAAACGGAAGCTTCCTCGGGCGTGGGCTGGTCCCATCGCGGTCAGCCTAGCATTCTTGCTTGGATAACACCGCTATACAATCCCGATTCAAATTGACAAAATGTTCAATAAAATTTGACAGTGAATCGGGCCGCTGAGGCGCCCTCCTTCTGCACGGCCAAATCAACGAGCAACTGCGCCCGGAGGAGTCCGCACCGACATTTTCTCTACTGACGCAACGTCTGCAGCACTTGTCCAGCCCGGTCGAGTCAGCATAGCAGCCCGTCGGCCACAGTGATGGCCTACCGGTCGGAGACCTTGATTCGAAGTGGCAAGAAGGCGGTTCTGATTGCACCGCCCCTCTCCTCCGCAGGTCAGGGCTGGCTCTTGGGGGCCGACGCAGGGTGGCTACGCGTGGCCGCGGCCGAAGCGCCTTGGCCGCCTGCACGCCCCATATTACGGTCAACATCGCCGTGAGCTGCGCTCTTGTCCTTTTTGGCGCTCTCGCCGGAGGCACCGCTGGCGGCCTGCCCAGACGGCTCTGCGCGCCTGCCAGTGTCAGTCCCTGGTGTTGGAGGGGAGCCGTAGCGGCCGCCCTGGGCCCAAGCCGCAACAGCCGTAAGCGAAAGGGCGGCGAGGAAGGCTAGCTTTTTCATTGCTGTCTCCTTTCATGTGAGATAGCGCGCTTAGAGATAGAGGCGTCTTAGATTTTTCAAACCTTTTTCACATAAGAGTTGCACCAACCGTTTGCTGCGACCTGCTTACTACCGAAAATGGGACAGGGTCCCCACGCGTCGCTGGCTTTTCCTTGAAACAATTGGCAGTTGCTGCACTTCTGGCTCGCCTCGTGCTTTGGAAATTTAGCCTTATCGACCTTCGTTGTTTCGTGCTTATATCCTAGTGAGACGGCTTGTGGATCGTTCTCGTCAAGCTTCCCCGCTTGTGCATTTGCCGGGGACTCGATGCCACCCACTGCGGCCGCTACAAGGCCCGATATACCCTTCAAAAATGTTCGTCGAGTAGTCATCGCAGCACCTCCAGTCAAGCCATTGTTGGTCGGCTTGTATTCGCCCCGACGGCATAAGCTCCCATCTTTTCACGCTAGACGTTCGAGCGGCAAACACAAGCCTGAGGCACGCTTTGCCTCGAACCGAAAAGTGCAGCGGAAGCCGCTGCGACCGGCATAACCCAGCGTCCGCCACCCCCGCGGACAGCGCCGCGGCGGCAAACTGCACTGCATGAACGCCGTGCCGCGCGGGTGGCATATGCCCCATTCCATGCCATCGCCTTGCCCCAGCCGAAACATGGATCAGGAAAGCACCACTTGTAAGCCGGAGGTTAAAAAGCCAGGTCTCATACAGAATTAACAATTCGTCATCTTGCCAACGAGACAAGTTGCCTAAGCTGAGGCGAGCCGTCTGCAATTGGAGGAGGTCCTCATGCATTGCAATAACAAGCTTATCCCGTTGCTGGCCGGAACCGCGCTCTGCGCAGCCTTGACGGTCAGCCCCCCCAGCCAGGCGGCCACGCTGGTTTCCGGCCCCAGCCCATTTGCCGGATGCACCGTTGGCGGCGGCACCGGTATAAATTATTTGAATGCAGAGGTCGAACCTTATCTGGCCATCAATCCCGCCAACCCCACCAATTTCATTGGCGTGTGGCAGCAGGACCGCTGGTCGGATGGCGGCGCACGTGGTCTGGTTGCCGGTTCCTCCTTCGATGGCGGCAAGACCTGGACGCAGACGGTCCTGCCGTTCAGTGCCTGCGCCGGCGGGCTCGGTTACGAGCGCGCCTCCGACCCCTGGGTGTCGATCGGGCCCGACGGCACCGCCTATGCGATCTCGATTTCGTTCAACCGCTCCAACAACAGCAACGCGGTCGGCGCCGCGGTCTCGCGCGATGGCGGCAAGAGTTGGCAAAACCTAAGTGTCATCATTGCGGATAACGAACCCTCTTCGCAGTTCTTCAACGACAAGGAATCCGTGACGGCCAATCCGGTTACCCCTGGCGTTGCCTACGCCGTATGGGACCGTCTCGAGCAGCCGAATGCCAATCCGTATGCCAATTTGCACACGGCCGCCTTCCGCGGACCCGCGCTGTTCTCCAAGACTGTCGACGGCGGCCTGACCTGGAGCCCGCCGAAAGTGATCGTGAACACCCCTTCGCGGCAGCAGACTATTGGAAACCAGATCGTGGTCAACTCGCAGACCGGCACGCTCTACAACTTCTTCAACCTCATCAGGCCGCCCTTCAATATCACTGCGTCCAAGGTCGCGTTCGTCATGTCGACCGACGATGGCGCCACCTGGACCAAGCCTGACGTCATCGCCGACATGCGCACGGTGGGGGTGACGGATCCCAATACCGGCGAAGCAGTGCGCACCGGGGACATCATTCCCGAGCCCGCCATCGACCCGGCAACCGGGCAACTCTACGTGGTGTGGCAGGATTCGCGCTTCAATGGCGGGCTGTACGATGAGATCGCCATGTCGACATCACGCGACGGCGGCCAGACCTGGAGCACTCCGATTCGCGTCAATACGCCTACCGGACGTCCCGCATTCACGCCGTCCGTGCGAGTCAATTCTGCCGGAATCGTTGCTGTTACCTACTACGATTTCCGCAACCTGGCCACCGGCAACACCACCACGCTGCCGACGGACTACTGGCTCACCACCTCGGGCAACGGGGGCCTTTCCTTCGGCGGCGAAGTGCATCTGGCCGGTCCCTTCGATATGAAGACGGCGCCGGCGGCATCGGGCTTCTTTGTCGGCGACTATGAAGGGTTGGCGACAATGGGAAATGCCTTTGTGCCCTTCTTTGTCCAGGCGAACTCAGGCAATACGGCGAATCGCACAGATGTGTTCGTGGTTGCTCCGTAAAACAGTAAGCTGCATCACTGCCTGCCTCTCCTCGCCGACGCCAGGTGAGGAGGAGGCGTTGTTGCAAGGATGGCTAGAAAGCCGGCGCCGCCGAGTTGATCGTGTGAGCGTGGCCAAGTGAATTCGATGAGCGATTCCACCTGAATCGACGCGAGATTCGGTGCGAGCGAGGGCAGCCAGAATCCCGGCGCATTTACCGCTTGGCACCTGGCTGAAGTCGATGGCGCAATCATCCACAGATTGCTCAAGGCAAACAGCGTGTGCAGTTGCTGCTTTCGCTTCCACCAGATGCAGCTGCAGCGATCCGGCATCAAAGGCTGTTCGTTCGAACTGAGCGATCTCCGTGACGGTGGCCGGCGCGGTCCCCCGGACCAGCGCCTGCTGAGCGGCGTGAACTTTACCTCGATGGGGTATGCGGAGAACCTGCGCTACTTCACCTTCGGCCAGGGCGGGTACTTCAGCCCGCAGACCTACTTCGCGGTGACGGTGCCGCTCTCGCTGTCGGGCCGCACCGCGCGCCTGGCCTACCACGTGCGCGGCGCGCTTGGGGTGCAGGCGTTCAGCGAGGATGACTCCAACTACTTCCCCACCGACGCGGCGGCCCAGTCGGCGGCCAATGCCGCGGTGGCCACGGCCAACAGCAAGGGCCTGACCAACGCGACCAGCGCAGTCTACCCGGGCCAGTTCACGACCGGCCTGGCCTACAACCTGGTCGGCTCGATCGAATACCAGGTGGCGCAGCAACTCTGCAACTCTATGTGGGCGGCCTGGTAGGCATCGACAACGCGCGAGACTATCGCCAATGGTATGCCGGCGTCTACGTGCGTTATGCGCTGCAGCGCCAGACCGGACTGATCGCGTTCCCGCCGGTGCCGCCGCAATCCGCGGTGGGCCCACTGCCGTTCTAATTGCGCCGCGCGGCCGGCGCGGCATCAATGATCGGAAAGCAGGCGCAGCCCGACGGACGGCTGCGGCGGGTGCTCAGTCCTCGGGATGGCCGCGGTGGGGAGCCATTCGAGTCCGGGGCAATCGCTTGGAATCCCCTATTTCGAAGGGATCGGCATAGCCGACGAGTCGGTAGAATCAGGTTGCAGCGCACAATAAACACTTGCGGTTCGAGCGTGGGCCGCTCAAGGCAAGGCCTGTGCGCACCCATTCATGAGCGGAGCCTGCAAATGAAATTTCCATCCCTCTTGATACTCGTGCTGGTTGCTGGGGGCGCCCATGCCGGCCAGCGTCTTGGTGTGGCCAGCCACGGCCAGACTGGTGGCACGCAGTACGGCGGTGCCAGCTACGGCTCTGGCCAAATGCAAAGCTACTCCGCGGGTGGCGTGAACGCCGATATTGCAAAGCGCTATAGCGGCGCAGCAGGCGGCTCCCAGTTTGGAGACACATCGTCTGACAGAAGCGGAATGACAAATTCCCAGCCGCGTTCACCATCTCTGTACCCGTCCACGGGCAGTTCTACACTCCAGCAGCCAAAGGCTCCGAAATGAAGAAGCCGCCCGGCGACTCCGCTGCCATCTTGCCTTGACTGCTGCGCTTCATCGCGGCATATGCCGTCGTGCTGCATCAGCTTGCCCCAGCCGCCACCGCAGCAGGTCCGCCGATTGCTTTGAATGCAGTTTCTTTTGGCTGCGCTAAGCTACGGCATCTTCTCTCCCCAAAGAGACCATGTGGAACGCAATCAGCAATGTCGGCGATGCCGCATTGACGCTACCAGTCGCCATTTCATGCGCAGTCTGGCTGGGAATATCAGCTCCCGGCCTGGCCATCCGCTGGATACTGCTTCTGTCGGCCGGCATGGCACTCACCGGCATCACTAAAGTCCTATACGCTGGATGCGGGTTCGAGATTTCCTCGATCGGATTTCGCATGATCAGCGGGCATACGACCTTGTCGACCGCTGTCTGGACCGTCGCCATCGCACTCCTTTCCCGGGGCATGGGAGGCAACGCGGGCATCGGCGCCATCGCCGGCTTGCTTGTCGGCCTGCTGACTGCTGTCGCCAGGGTCTTCGATCACGCGCACACGGTTCCCGAAGTCATCGCGGGCTGGCTTTTGGGCGCTGCAATCGGCGCGCTCTTTGTTCGCGCTCTCACGCGCTCTGAATTCAGACCGTGTCGACCGGTTGCCGCCGCTGCTGCGCTCCTCCTCGTCACCACCGCGGCGTATGGAAACCACGCGCCCTTCCAATCCATGATCGAGGCACATTCACGAGGTCTGTGCGCACGTGCATTTCCCGCAGTTTCGGCCGCACGCTAACGTCAAGTAGGGAGGGATTCAAGGTCGGACCCATTCGCTTGCAGTCCCTTACTCAGGGGGGGATCGGCGCACCCGACGAGTAGGTAGAATCAGGTTGCAGCGCACAATAAATCATGAATGCGCTTCGCTCAGGGTCAACCTCACCGGTAAGCCGCGATGCTCTATTTGCTAGCGTTCGTCGCCTTCGAGGCGGCATGGTTCGTTCCATTCCGCATTGTGTTCAGGTCTGCGCGATTCAGCGCGCTATATGCCTATCTTTCCTTGATCCCGATTCTTGGGCCGCTGCTCTGTATCTGGATACTCGCCGCGCGACCCTGGCCGCTCAAGAGCAAGGTAGTGCGCATGTATTCTTGAAAGGGAAAGCCCCCCGAAGACCTTGGCGAAGGGGAAGCCGCTGGTGCGGAGGACCTGGACTTCAGCGCCAGGAAGAAGGCGCCGGGATAGGCCAGCCCAAACTCGCGCCCGCATGCTTTCGAGCCTGCCTTACGCAAAATTCCGACAACTGCTCGATGCGAAATGCCACCGGGCTGGCATCGAACTGCTCCGAAATTAATCCAGCCGATACGTTGACCATCGGGGCCGTGTAATACCCCGCGCGACGTGGCTGGAGCGTGCATGCTGCCGCGGCGGTCGCAGCTGCGCGCCACAGGCAGAAGTTGTGGGCTGAGCCATCGTAACGACGGATCAGGGAGATGGCCAAGCCGATCATCGATGACGGGTTGTCGAAGCTGATCGAACCACTAAACATTCAGAAGGAACACCGGACATGGACAACCGCGTTACCAAGGCCGTCTTCCCCGTCGCGGGGCTGGGCACCCGCTTTCTCCCCGCCACCAAGGCGAGCCCGAAGGAAATGCTGCCGGTCGTGGACAAGCCACTGATCCAGTACGCCGTGGAAGAAGCCATGGCCGCCGGCATTACCGAGATGATCTTTGTCACGGGCCGCTCCAAGCGTGCCATCGAAGACCATTTCGACAAGGCCTACGAACTGGAAGTGGAGCTCGAGGCCAAGAACAAGCAGGCGCTGCTGGACGCCGTCCGTTCTATCAAGCCGGCCAACGTCGACTGCTACTACGTGCGCCAGCCCGAAGCACTGGGCCTGGGCCACGCGGTGCTGTGCGCCGCCAAGCTGGTGGGCGACACGCCGTTTGCCATCATGCTGGCCGACGACCTGATCGACGGCAATCCGCCGGTGATGAAGCAGATGGTCGACATCTACAACCACTACAACTGCTCGGTACTGGGCGTGGAAGGGATCGCGCCGGAGCAGAGCCGCTCCTATGGCGTAGTCGACGGACGCAAATGGGACGAGGGCGTCATCAAGATGTCCGGCATCGTGGAAAAGCCCGCGCCGAAAGATGCCCCCTCCAACCTGGGCGTGGTCGGCCGCTATATCCTGACGCCGCGCATCTTCGACCACCTGCGCGAGCTGAAGCCGGGTGCCGGCGGCGAGTTCCAGCTGACCGACGGGATCCAGTCCCTGCTAAGCCAGGAGCAGGTGCTGGCCTATCGCTACGAGGGCCGCCGCTATGACTGCGGCAGCAAGCTGGGCTACCTGAAGGCGACCGTGGAGTTCGCGCTGAAGCACCAGGAAGTCGGCGCCAGCTTCCGCAGCTACCTGGAGCAGCATGGCCATCATCCGGCTGACAGCGTGGTTGCCTGACAAAGCTGCCTGCCATTGAGCATGGTGAGGGGGCACCCCCTCAACCCTCTCACGCCACCGTCGTGCGGTTCCGCATACGATGGTTCCCAAACAAGACTGCAAGCGTCGCTGTGTATCCAGCAGCGAGACCAGCCCCTTGGCGTCGAAGTGGCCCTCCGGCAAGGCCGCGTTCATGTGGCTTGCGCAAGGGACGGCCTCGGCATCCGCGGATACCAGGGATCGCTTCGATCAGCGGCAGAAGTTGGGTAACGTCATTGCGGTTCGCGCCGGTCAGGATGACCGCGACCGGCGTGCCGTTTGCGTCGGTGCCTGGATCTCGAATTCAGAACCCAGAGAAGCGAATGCCGATCGAGCCGTAGCCGTAGTACCGGTCCAGCTTGCCAGCGGTCGTGGCGTTATAGAGGAACGGGATGGTGCCGACGAAGTTGTACAGCGACGCCTGTCCGCGCAGGAATACCTCTACGTTCTTCACTACCGCATACGATAGCTCCAGCCCCAGCGTATGGTTCGAGCGAATCGGCGAGTAGCCATAGGTTTGCGCGCGGCTATCGACATTGCTGCGCAGCAGGTATTGGAACTGGTAGCCCAGCCGCGCGGCGAAGTTCTCGTACTTCCAGCGCCATGAACCGCCCAGGTTCAGGTAGCCGCCGGTGTAGTTGAAATCGTCGTTGAAATTGAGCCCGAACTGGCTGGCGTCGACTGCGAACGAGGCCGACTGGAGGGTGGCATTGCCCGCGGTGCACGGCGCGGCCAGCGAGCCATTGGCAATATTGTCAGAGCCGATGGCAACGTTGAAATTGCAATTGCCCCGCTGCAGGCGCGTATTGATGCTGTCGATGGTCACACGGCTGAGTCCGAGCCCGATGAAGCCCGTGAGCTGGTTGCGCTCGGTCAGCTCGCCCGAGAAGATGACGTCGGCCTGGGCCTGGACGTCATTCGCGCTCTTCACCGTGAGGCTGTTGAAGGTCGTGTTGCGAACCGTGACCGGCGATGAGCGGTCCAGGGTGCCGGAGTGGTCGCCCCATAGCGCGAAGCGCACCATGACGCGATCGCGGGCACCGGGTTCGGCCAGCGGGTCATAGTGCAGCGCCAGCATCCAGCTATCGATCTTGTTGTGGTCCTGTCCGTAGTCGATACCGCGGCGCCAGTAGGTGGCCGAAGCCGACACGTACGGCGAGAACTTGTAGCCCAGCATCAGCTTGCCACCGCTATAGTCCCCGGCGTTTTCTGACACGGGGCCCTGCCGGCCTCGCAGATTGAAGATGTCTACGGTGCTATTGACCATGTCGTAACTGGCCTCCACTCGCACCGAGGTGAACTCGCCCGTGGTGGGCTCGGCCAGCATGAACACATCGTCCGGCGCGGCGCTGGCCGCGCCCGCGCACGACAGGCCCAGCATCAGCGCGCAGGCTTGATCCAGCCGGCGCTTGCGAAACAGCTGCATAAGAAACTCCGAGGCCGCGGGGCAAGCCTCATTCGTGGCGCGTCCCCAGGTACTCGACGCAGACACAAAAAGAACCCGGCCACCCGTGGCATTGCCCTGAGGCATGCGTCCGGATGACCGGGGGCATGGCCTTCCCCATCCGGGCGGAAGGCAGCACTACGCGCCGGTCACGGGTTGAGCGTAACCGTAGTCTTGAGGCCGTCGCCGGTCACCTTGGCCGCGTCAGTCTTCACCGACGCGGTCTTGGCGTTCTCCACGTTGCCGTCCACCAGCGCACCCAGCTTCACGTCCTTGCCGCTAATACCTGTCAGCGCAAACGTCACGGGGAACGTGCTGACCGACTTCGGCGTGAGAGCGTCAATCTGCGCCTGGCTCAGCGAGCCGGCAGACTTCAGCTTGCCGAGGAACACCGTGAACGGGAGGTTCAGCGAGCCGCCGTTGGCGCTGTCGAACAGATTGTCCGCCACGCCATTGGTCAGGGTTGCGGCAGCGGACTGGTTGCCGCTGATCTGGAACGAATAGGTCGTGTTGGCCGGCACCACCGCATTCACCAGTTGCGTCCCGTTGAACGTCAGCGTCACGTTCTCGATGATGACGTTGACCTCGTTGCCGCCGTAGGTATAGCTCAGGCCGGCGCGCACTTGCGACGGGCCGCCATTGAACGGATCACCATTCTGCGTCAGCGCAACCTTGATCGAGCTCAGCGTGCCGCCCGTGACCGAGATCGAGTCGGTGATCGGGTAAGCCTGGCCATTGATCGTCAGGTTGGATAGCTGGACGTAGTTGGTCAGCTTGACCGCGTTCGCCACGTTGTTGATCGCGGTGCTGTCCACCGCGCTCCCCAGGTTCGAGGCTGCCTGCTGGATCTCGGTGGTATTGCCGGTTGACACGGCGTCGCCGAGCGCGGCCAGCTTGGACGCGTTCGACGCATCAGTCAGCGCGGCCGGCGTCACAGCCTTGACCAGCGCCGTGGTCGTCGTGGTCTGTGCGCTCTCGGTCACGACGTTGATCGATCCGCTCGCTTTCAGCTTCGACAACGTATCGGCCGGGCTGCTGCTCAGCGCGATGTCGTCCAGCGCTGTGCTCACGCTCGACACCTGGCTCGTGATCAGCGGGGCGGCCAGTGCGGCCACGTTGGCTGCCACGGCGGCAATATTCGACTGCAGGCTCGCGGGCAGGCCGGTCTGGGCGTTCTGCACAGCGCCAGACACCACGGTCGTCACCAGCGCGCTGCTGGTCAGATCAGCCGTGCCCGACGCATTGGCCACGGCGCTGGCGACCGCCTTGGCAGCCGCTGCGGCCGCAGCCTCGGCGGTCAGCGTGCCACCCGTGGCCAGGCCCGTCAGCGTCTTGGTGACCTGGTCGACCAGTTGCTGTACCACGACTGCCGCCTTGAGCGTGGCCGCGTCCTGCATCGGGTCCAGCGTGGCCAGGTCCTTGCCTGCCAGGCCGAGCTTCGCCGCCAGTGCAGCGGCCTGGGTCGGGCCGAGTTGCGCCACCAGCGTGGTCAGCGGCGAGATCACCGGTGTCACGCCCTCCTTGTATGTCACCGCCGGTGCCTGCAGCACCCCGGTGAACGGCTGGTTAGTACCGATATCGGTGCCGCCGGTCACCTTGAGCGCGCTCGTAGTGCAACCGGCCGGGAAGGTGAAGTCGCCGGTTGCATTCGTCGTCGCGGTCTTGTTGCTGCAATCGAGGAAGGTGACCGTCGCGCCAGACAGGTAGAAGTCCACCGCCTTGCCGCTCACGGTGACAGAAGGCTGGGACGGCGTGGGCGAATCGTCGCCGCCACCGCAAGCAACAAGCGTTGCTGCGGCGGCAGCCATGATGCCGAGGGTGAAGATGTTCCGGGTTTTGGTTTGCACGCTTCTCTCTCCTGAGATCGATACTTCGGTACGTCGATACATGGTGGGGAATCCTGCGACGGAATACTGCCGCGCACAGTCTCCGGCGCCCTACGCTGCCCTGTCGTGCCACGCTTCGGCTCGCAAGCGGTTTTTTGCTGCAGCAGCTTGCAGATCGCGCCAGCACACAGATAAACAAATCCCCAAATCCGTGTCACCCCTACTTGGAGGGGGAAAGCCTTTGCTTGCGCGCAGTCCCGTAAGCCGCCCTGCGGCATCGCCGACGCACGCTCGCCATGACTCACTACGGCCTCGCTAACAAGCGTCTGCACCGGAGCAGAGCGCGGGAAAATCGCCCGGTCCCAGCCAGGCGGCAATGTACTGCCCCATCGCGTCAAGCAACACGTCAGACGTCAGTCCCGCTGCGCCGGCCAGTGCCGGGCAGATGATCCACGTGGTGCCGTCGTGCTCCAGCACGCGCAGGGTCTTGGGCAAGTCAGCGGGTTGCAGGATGTGGTCGGCGCCGCGCACTCTCCCGAGAGCGAACGCCTGCACGAAATCGTCGGCGTGCCGCTCGCCCAGGCATACCACCACCTTTGGCCTCCAGAGCCGGCGGATCCTGTCGATGAAGGCGAAGCGCTGACCGTCGCGGCAAAGGTCGAGGTAACGCTGCTTGGGCACAAGCTCCGGCTGGCCGCGGAATGCCGTCGACCACGGTGTCTGGTTAATCAGGCGCGCTGGCAGGGGAAACAGGCTGAGCTTGAACTCCGCGCCGTGCGGCGCGTACAGATGATGTTCGAAGTAATGCTTCCAGTCCCGCTCGCCCAGCGACGTGTTGAAGAAATGTGCGCGCGCTGCGGCCATGATCCTTGCAATCTTCTGGTGCGACTGCCAGCGTTCCATGTGGTCGCGGTGCTTATGGCGGTACGCAGCGTCCCACGCACCGGGCTGCGCGTGCGGAACCAGCGGCGCCACCAGCGACTCAGCTCTCGGATGCGGTGCGCTGTCGCAAAACCATACTGGCGCATCCGGATTACCCCCTTCCATCCCTACGTACGACGCGAAATACTCTTCCAGCTGCTCACGCGTAAACACTGTATTAAGTCCTGTTTCCATGCCTCTATCGCGTGGTTGAGTGAAGGATGCCCAAACGCTGAGGCCTGGTCAGCTTTTTGTGCACCACACAAACTAGGCGGCCGGATTTTGCGCGCGAATCAGCTTGTTTTCTCCCCCCGTTCGAGGGATACGTTGTCATCTCGCTTCCCTTCTTGAGCGGGGTAACGTTCAACGCAATATCACGGCAAATACGCGCGCGAGACACAGCCTCAATGAGCTCGTGGCACGACGAAGAGCTACAAGCGAGACCGTATGTCACACGTCGGTCGTGCCTTTGGGTTAAAGTAGCTCCCCTCGTGTGCCAATGTTCCGTACCGGTCGGTAACAGTCACCAAGCTTCGCATCATCGATCGTGCCAAACGTCACTGCCCCACGGCGCCACGCTGCCCAGCTCACGCGCGGCGAACCCGAACGCTTGCCGCACAGCTACTTCGAGGTAGGTGCCGATGGCTCGCAGGCCGCCAGGGGTCAGATACTTGCGTGGCGACAACGCGTCGGGCACGTCATGGACCTGGGAGTCACGCGCGACAGCCTGCTTGCGCCCTTCCACGCAGCCATCGACCGCTACCTGATCGCGGACATGTCTTTCACGGACTGCCGCTGTGACGGCGTCACGCTGCAACGCAGCCTCGCGCGTATCTCGACTGACTCGGCACGGCATCACGCGATACAGGTCTTCGTCGAAGGCAGCGCCGGCGTAGTGGAGGGCCAGCGCCGCAATCCACAGCCGCGCCATGGAGGTATTCTGCTGACGGACCTTGGGCAGCCTGTTGAGATGCAGCGCGAGGCAACACGCGCGCTCTCATTCTTCGTGCCGCGCACGATGATGGACGCTATCTTCATGGAAGCCGAGGCTGCGCACGGACGCATCGTGGAAACCGACACACCACTGAGCCGACTGGCCGTCGCACACGCCGCCGCGCTCAGTCGCGATCTGCCAACCATGACACCCGAGGCCGCCGTGCACGCCATGCGCACCGGCGTGGAGCTGCTGGTCGGGGCCTTGCGGCAAGGCGTGGGCCTGGACGGCAGCACTCGCGCCGCGGTGCGCAGCGCCGTGCTGGCGCGCGCCCGTCGCCTGATCGACGCCGATCCCGGCCAGGCCGGACTGTCACCCGCCAGACTGCTGGCAAAGCTGGAAATCTCGCGAGCCACCCTTTACCGCTTGTTCGAACCCGAAGGCGGCGTGCAAGCCTATATCCGCAAGAGCCGGCTGCGGGCTGCCGCGCAGGACCTGGTGCGCTACCCCCACCTGCCTGTCAACGACATCGCCTACGGGCTGGGCTTCAACAGCCCGTCCGACTTTACGCGCGCATTCCGCCGCACGCTCGGCATGTCACCGCGCGACCTGCGGGCCTACGCCACCGACGCCGGCAACCGTGCCTTCTGGCAAGCCGCGAACGCAGTCCAGGGCAAGGATTATCAGCAATGGATGCAGCGTCATGCCGCCTGATGGCACCACGGCCGCGGTGGCCAGACGGTGTCACACCGCGGCTTCGGCCTCTTCCTGCCGGTGTCGCTCGGGCTCTTCCGGCCGCATCTGGAAATCGGCGATTGTCAGCCACTGGCTGATGAAGTGCCCCATCGCATTCAGCAGGACGTCCGATGCCAGGCCGGCAGCGCCGGCCACCGCGGGACAAATAATAAGGTGCGAGCCCTGGTCCTGGTAGACGCGCAGTACCCGCACCTGATCGGCCGGCTTCAGCATATGCTCGGTGTACGGCAGGCCGCGCATGCCAAACGCGTGCAGGTAGTCATCCTCGTGACGCTCGCCCAGGCAGATCACTACCTTGGGGCGCTGGCGCCGGCGCAATGCCTCGATGAAGCGGAAGCGCCCCCCGTTGCGGCACAGTGACAGGTAGGTGACCTTGGGGTTGAGCTCGGGCTGCGCGCCGTACAACCGCTTCCAGGGCAGCCCGTTGTCTGCGCGAATCGGCAGCGGAAACAGGCTCAGCTTGAATTCCCACCCGCGTGCACGGTAGAGGTACTCGGCAAGATAGCGCTGCCAGCTGGAGTTATCGCGCCGACCGAACAATACCATTTCCCAGGCCGCCGACATGACGCGCGCGATGCGCTGGTGCGTCTGCCACCTTGCCATATCGCATGCGTGAGCGACACGAAAATGCGCGTCCCAGGCGTTCGGCACTCGCTGCGGAGCCAGCGGCGTCGCCAGCGGCAAGCCCACCGTGGTAGGCATATGATCGCAAATCCAGACCGCTGCCGCCGGGTTGCCTCCCTCCATCCCCACGAAGGAAGAAAAATAGGCGTCCAGCTCATCGCGGGTAAAAACGTTCCCATTCATGTCTTGCTGCATCCTGCGGAAGATTGCCGTGACACCGGCTTGAGATCGGCACTACCGCGTTGCGCGCAATGCCAACGCAAGACTCTAGCCGTGGCGGCCCTTCGCACTTGACCATGCGTCTCAAAACCGAAGGGCACGATGCAAAGGTGCCACGCAATCATCGCCACGCTTTCCCTTCTCACGAAGGGTACCGACGGGTCACGCTGCACCGCACTATTCGCACCAGAAAACACGAAGCACACCGGCGCCGCCAGCGCGCCGGCAGGAAGAGAGCGTTGTAGTTCCAGGGGCGGCCCTCAAGGATGCGGCCAGTGGCCGGTCACTAGCTGACCGCAGCCACGCCATGGAACCGACTGCCGCAAAGCAGTCCCGCACGACTCTGCTTTGTCCGCGCCAAGAGCATGCACACCAAGATGCATGCCAGCGACGAGCCTGGCCGCCACTGTGCGCGGCCTGCAAGTTCGGAGGAGAAAAAAGGTATGGGCACTCGCTTGAGCGCCCATTACGCGAACGCTTCGGGGGAAGCAAATGGGTGTCTATCGCGATATGTTTGCCAGGCATCACGATCAGCTCGCGCTGATGGTTCGCCTGCTCGACGCCGGCGCCATCTGGCTGGCGGCAATACTGGCCAGCGAAGCGCGATTTGCCAGCGCGCACGCCCCGATCCACCTGTTCGTCCAGTATTTCGGCTGCGCGGTCGCCTTCATCGTGTTGCCCGGGTTCGACCTCTACAGCTCATGGCGCGGCCGCAGCCTGTTCTCGCTCGCCACGCGCCTGCTGTCCGCCTGGAGCCTGGTCTGGCTGATCAGCCTGCTGCTGACCTACCTGCTGCACCAGTCCGACGCCCTCTCCCGCTTGTGGATGGTGTACTGGTACGCCTTCTCGCTGGCCGGCCTGCTGGCCCTGCGCGTGGCCAGCCGCGTCGTGCTCAACCTGGTGCGCGTCACCGGCGCCAACAGCAAGCGCGTGCTTATCGTCGGCTATGGCCGTACCGGCCAGGAAATGTACCGCCGCGCGACCGCCAGCCACGCCACCGGGTACAAGATCAGCGGCATCTACGCGACCGAAGGCGAGCCCACACCGGAAGGACGCCGCCGCATCACCGACAGCGCCAAAATCGCCGATTTCGCGCGCGAGCATGAGATCGACGAAATCTGGCTCACCCTGCCGATGAGCGAGTACCGCCTGATGCAGGAGATCAACTTCTCCCTGCGCAATGACTTCATCGACATCAAGTGGATGCCGAGCGTGCTCGACTTCGACCTGCTCAACCACAACGTCGGCAACTTTCTGGGCATGCCCGCGGTGGAAATGAACAAACCGCCCTCGCTCGGCGTGCGCGGCACCATCAAGGCCATCTTCGACCGCACCTTTGCTGCGCTCGTCCTCCTCGCCCTGTCGCCGCTGTTCCTGATCATTGGCATCCTGATCAAGCGCGACTCGCCGGGCCCCGTCTTCTTCAAGCAGGAGCGCCTTGGCATGGACGGCCGCGTCATCCACGTCTACAAGTTCCGCAGCATGAAGGTCCACGCCGAGCATGGCACCGTCACGCAAGCCACCAAAGGCGACAGCCGCATCACGCTGATCGGCGCCTTCCTGCGCCGCACCAGCCTGGACGAACTGCCGCAGTTCATCAATGTGCTCAAGGGCGAAATGAGCGTGGTAGGGCCGCGGCCGCATGCCATGGCGCATAACAATATGTACAAAGAGCAGTTGGACTTCTACATGCTGCGCCACCGCGTCAAGCCCGGCATCACGGGCTGGGCCCAGATCAACGGCTATCGCGGCGAGACCGACACCCTGGACAAGATGGCCAAGCGGGTGGAGCACGACATCTTCTATATCCGGAACTGGACGTTCTGGATGGATTTGCGGATTATTTTCTGGACGGCGTTCAAGGGATGGACGGGACGGAATGCGTACTGAAAAAATCCAGCAGCCAAGCCAGGAAACTATGCGTCCAATGAAAGTATTGCATTTGATTAACGGAGAGTTCTACTCCGGGGCCGAGAGAGTTCAAGATCTCCTCGCATTGCGACTGCCTGAGTTCGGCGTTGAATGTGGATTCGCCTGTCTCAAGCCCGAACTGTTTCCAAGCTGCCGGCGGTCGGTCGATACGCCCCTTCATAAAGTATCGATGCGTTCCAGATTTGACACGTCTGTGGCGGGCCAAGTCGCGGATCTCATCAGGCAGCACGGGTACCGACTGCTCCACACTCACACGCCACGTGCTGCACTCATCGGAAAGTTCGCCGCAAGCAAAGCGGGCATTCCCATGGTTCACCACGTTCATAGCCCTACCCGTCGCGACAGCGAGAACCGAGCTCGAACCTTCATCAATGCGATCGTTGAGAACTGGAGTCTCTCAAAAGCCGCGAGGCTTATCGCCGTATCCAACAGTTTGAGCCAGTATCTTCGCGATTGCGGATTCTCGTCGAATCAGATAGCAGTAGTTCCCAATGGGGTACCCGCAATCGGCGATCAATCCATTCCGAATGGAAAGTCATCAGAATGGGTGATCGGTACGGTTGCCCTATTCCGTCAGCGCAAGGGGCTCGAGGTGTTGCTGCAAGCCTTAGCCTTGCTACGAGAGAAGGGCCAATCTGTGCGCCTCCTTGCCGTAGGAGCGTTTGAAACCGCCCAGTATGAAAAGCACATCCGCGAGGTCACGGCAAAGCTAAATCTTGATGACGCTATTACGTGGGCAGGATTTACCCTCGACGTTGCTACTGAATTCAAGAAGATGGATGTGTTCGTCCTACCCAGCCTGTTCGGGGAGGGGCTACCAATGGTCGTCATCGAAGCGATGGCCCTTGGTCTGCCTGTAGTAGCAACAAGGGTAGAAGGAATTCCGGAAGTCTTAGAGCCAGACGGCGCCGGAATTATTGTCGAACCCAATCAGCCTCGCGCAATGGCTGAAGCAATAGAAAAACTCATCCAATCACCCGCCCAGCTTGCCCAGCTCGCAGAGTGTGGGCGGGCTAGACAGCGCTCCCACTACTCGGACATAGCAATGGCACGAGAGGTAGCAACCATTTACCGGGAAATCGTCGAATGACCAAGCGCCTGCAAGCATTTGGAATAGAGATAGATGCGCTTGACAGAACCGACGCGGTCGCAGAGGTGCTGGAAAAGCTCCAATCGGACAAACGTAGCTGTGAGTATGTTGTCACGCCGAACGTTGATCACATTGTAAAGCTTGGACAATCAGCGGATTTTCTTCAAGCATACCAGTCCGCCAGCCTGATACTTGCAGACGGTTGGCCGGTTGTCGCTGCGTCAAGGCTGCTGGGGACACGTCTCCCCGAGAGGGTAACCGGAAGCGACCTTGTACCAAATCTATTTGCGCACGTCTCCTCCACATGGCATCGCAACCTCACGGTCTTTCTACTTGGCGCAGCGCCTGGCGTGGCCGAGCTAGCCGCGCGCAACATCGAAGGAACGTGGAGGAATATTCGCGTGGTGGGCATATATAGCCCTCCCTTTGGTTTCGAAAACGATCCGAAAGAGTGTGCTTCCATTTGCGCGAAAATTGCACAATCCGGTGCTGAACTGCTCGTCGTGGGACTAGGAGCTCCAAAACAAGAACTCTGGATAGAAAAACACGCAGCCCAACTCCCAGTGAAAGTGGCTCTGTGTGTTGGCGCTGCCATCGACTTCCTGGCCGGCGCCAAGCGGCGGTCACCAAAATGGATGCAGCGGGCTGGATTGGAATGGCTGCATAGGATGGGGTCTGAGCCACGAAGATTGGTCAAGCGGTATGCCTATGGTGCTGTTGTCTTTCCGCTCCTCGTGATCAAGGAACTGGTTGCTGACCGTCATCGCAGGGCATAGAGACTAAAGTAACCTGTTTCTGGTCCAACCCTTGTTGATGAACCTTGGAGGGGAAAGATGGGGGCATTCCACCTCCCCTCAATCTGGATCGCCGAATGGTGTAATCGATATCTACCTACAAACGCTTACACTCATTCGGAATCATCTCGCGTCAACGATCACGTCGCTAGCCACTTGGGGCAATACGGCTATACCTGCCGCCTCGGCATGGACCTGGTCTCAGCCTGCCATGCTCCTCCGTCTGACACAGAAATACGTTGCCTCGGCGCAGCTAGAGCACCACTGTGCCCGTGCATTCTGCGATCATCCCGCCAGTGCGACTGGTAAGCGAATCGCTACAGGGGACATCACGGACCCTGCATACTGACAGGCATCGGAGTCGACATGGACAGAACTCGACGTACCGCAATTGCGATGCTTTGCGGCCTCGGCAGCCTCGGCATCGGGTATCGCGGCCGCGCTGGAGGCGCTCAAGGGGCCTTCCCAGTGCAGCCATTCCGCGGCCAAATTCTCCGGCTGACAGACTTTGGCGCCAAGGCTGATTGGAACGGTACCCGCGGCACAGATAACCAAGCGGCATTAAATACCGCCCTAGCTAGTGGCGCGGCAATCGCCATCCCGCCTGGTCGCTTCAAGATCGGGGCGACAGTCAAAGTACCACCCGGTGCCCGCATCATCGGCCAAGGCGGCGAATTAGTCTTTGTCGAGGGCTCGCTTCAGCTGGATACCAGGTGCATCTGCGACGGAGTATTTATCTCCGGCAACGGGAAGACCAATCGTGGCAATGGCTTCAGCATTCTGGCAGGCGCAAATGCTGTCACCCTCATAGGACCCAAGGTTCGTGACGTTCACTACAACGCCGTTGACAATAGCCATGGCGCTGCAGATCTTGTGGTTATCAATCCAGATTTCGCGAACACTGGTGGCGAGAACATCAATCCAACCTATCAAGGATGCGGCGTCTACTCAACCAACGGAATTCGCCTACGCGTTCTCGGAGGCGAAATGCAACGCTCATATGGTCAAGGTGCCGTCTTCGTAAACGGAGGAAAGGACTATGAGATATCGGGTGTCAATATACATGACACCTATTATCGCGGCATAACAACGTATAACAACCCTACCGGCGGACTGATAGCACACAACACGATCAAGCGCACCGGTGGCTTAAAGCCAAGGGGCTCATCTGGTGTCGGCACAAATGGAATCTATTTGATTAATTCCACCGCAGCGGACTGCCTCGTAATTGACAACGAGATCGAAGATGCGGGGGAAAATGGAATCGAGGGAAACGGTACTATTCTAAACAACAAGATAACTCGCACAGGCTACAATGACTTAGCAACACCCAGCAAGGAGGGCATCTATCTGTATAGCGATGCAATCGCCAGAGGCAATATAATACGCGACTCAGCTGGAGACGGCATTAAATGTTACACAAACGGCAGAACCCGCCATATAGTTGCCACTAATAACGTCATCCACACACCAACCGAGAGTGGAATATCAATTATTACCGACGGCGCGGCGACGATATTTGGCGAATTGAAGATCGAGGACAACATTATATACGGATATAATAACGCCGCCAAAGCCGGTATCAGCATCACCGGTAAGAATGGCGGGCGTTATTCTGAGGAGAATTCCGTAGTACGAAACAACCGCGTCGTCGGTCGCCCTAACAATTCAGTTCATCGCGCCATTACGGCAGTCTCCGGAAATAGTTTTGACAATACAAGGCAACAACAGAAGAACTCTAATTAACAACGAACAACCCACTGGATTCAAGGAAACGTTCTGGTGGAAATTTCCCATCTACTTCTCCGCAACCAGGATCGACCGATACTACGCCGGCCCAAATGACCGTCGCACCCTGCCACCGAGAGGCTGGCCAACCTTTCGCTCCCCGCATCTTCTCGCAGAACCCTCAGCAATAATCCTTGCCGCCAACGCTCTCGCCCGCTGGTGACTTGTCACAATCTGAAGAGACGCCACCGCAAACGCCACAGTCATCACGATAAGACTAACCAAATAGAATGACGAAATATTATTTTCTAATGACAATCTAAAGACAAGAACGAACACTATCGGAACCCACGCCCGGTGACGTTTCCAAACCAACCTCAGGCCTATTCCAATAGCCAGCGTTAGCGCCACCAGAGCAAGCAAACCAAAATCCACAAGCACTAGCAGGAAGTCATTATGAGGCATCATTCCACCCCAAACGCGGGTATAGCCGCCGAAGCCTAACCCAAAAAGTAGTTCCTGCAGGGGTAGTGATTTAATGAAATCACCAAAAATTACGTATGCGTAGAAGCGCCATGTAAGTGAACTCTGATATTCATCCCCCAGCTCCTGGATAGGACGACCGAGTCGCGCTAACTCCACAACCTGATCCATAGCGCCGTTCCAAATAAGCTGAAATGGGCCAAATATCTTACTGAACAGCTCAATATCCATCGCATAGATTACATATCCAGATACCCCGACGCCGATCACCCCGACGAGCAGAAGACGTATTATGGAAATAAATCCAAACTTCCTCATATTCAGGAAGGCGGCAAGACTTAGAATACTAGCACCAGTGGACGTTGAAAGCATACACATTACAACGGGTATTACTTTCTGCCTCACGCGCGCCCGAGAAACGGAATTAATAGCATAAACAAATGCCAAGCTACACAATGCGTAACTTCCGAGAATATTGGCGTGCTCAAAATTAAAGAATTGCCTCCGCAGAGGATTCGCCACCCCAACAGACACAACGAACGAAATACAAAAGAAGAAAATAAAGCAATTCAACACGATTCGGCAAACCGCAGCTATCTTTTCTTCGCTCAAATTGAGCACAAGCAGTTTTACACTGTAGTAAATCGGGACCAATGACACGTATCTCAAAAAAGAGTCGAGGTCATCGCTCAGAAGATACCACCAAACACACATTATTAAGTAGGACAAGGCCAGCAGTATGCCGGCCATGCCAACTCGCGCCAATGTACGCGGCTGGGCCAAAAGCACAAAACAAACGCCAATAGCAGCACAACTTGTAAGCAAGAAGTTGGCCGCTCGCACAGGAGATAGAAAATCGATTGATAGTTTCATAAAGAAGAGAACTACCAATAGTACGTCCGATCTCATGCAGGCTCCGATTGAATCGGCCTCGCCGGATTTCCAGCAACCACGGCATGGCTCTTTACATCATGGACAACAACAGAGCCCGCACCAATCTTGGCATGGGAGCCGATCGAGATAGTACCTATAATGGTGCTACTGCAGCCAATGTCAACGTGATCCCCAATGATCGGCGCATCGCTCGAAGCAAGTCGGGCCCCGATAGTTGTATTATGACGAATAATGCAATGCGCTCCAATTACCGCGGCTGGATTTATCACAATCCCCTGTGCGTGATATATGGTCAAAGGACCTTTTACCCTCGCTTTCCACGGCAATTCACAACCGAAAAACCATTCCACCAAAATCCTATAGAATACGAACAGCGGAAAGGCAAGAATTCTGACCAAACGGCCTTTTAGATAAAAGTACGACGTAACTCGGTACATGAAAAGTATGAACTGTATCCTCCCACTATGGCGGTTACAGGACCAATCACAAAATAGAAACCCGATAGCGATCATAATTTCAGCCTATTCAACCTAACCATGCCAACTGGTGATATATTCGCTCGCCCAACAAGTCACTAAGCAGATTTCGCGAGAATCGACCTAGCGACGTTCTTCACGACAATCTCTCCTGCCCTTCGGGCCATTCTCCAGCGTCCTTCGGCCGACGAACGAATGACTTTCATGGGAATTCGCAGCGCACGAAGAATGTATCCGAGTGACCCTATGGGCTTCAACCTCTCAGGCCAGAGGAAGTCGTAGATATCTGTATGCGAGACCTCCACACCAATCTTTCTTAGGTTACTTTCGACCAGATCCGTATGTTTCTCCTTCTGCAATGCCCGCTTCGTTACCCCAATCTGCTGAAAATGCATTCTATAGTTCAAAAGGACCTTTGGAATATTAACTAGCTCACCGTATTGGGCCAGGTCCAACCACAGCTTGAAATCTTCCGTATACTCCCACTCTTTCCTATAGCGCAGGTTATGGAGCCTGAGCGTTGCTGACCTAATCATTACCGTTGGATGAGCAAAACAGCTATGGAACTGCAGATAGGATAGGCATTGTTCATTCAAAACGGGCATCTTGACAATTCCCGTAGCAGCGCCGACCTTCTTATAGAAGCTTCCGCAAGCTACAACGGCCTCGTTCAAATCCATCAGTTCATACTGTAGCTTGAGACGATCAGGCAAGGCCTCATCGTCTGCGTCCATGCGTGCGATGTACTCGCCGCTTGCAAGATCGAGTCCCCTGTTAAGGGCCGATACGATTCCACCATTCGCCTGGCGGATCGGCTTAACACGCGGGTCTCGGTCCACCAGCTCTTGGATAATGTTGCCGGTCTGATCGGTGGAGCCGTCATCAATCACCAAAAGCTCGAAATCGACAAAACTCTGAGCCAAGATCGATTCGATAGCGCTTCGCACGTACTTTTCGCCGTTATAGACCGGCATGATCACTGAAATCTTCGGCATATACGTCACCCAACCAAGCTGACAATACTACTTTCTTTCGTCCATGAATTAATGTAGCCCGAGTTCTTCCCATATGAATTATCGGAAACTGTATTAGGCATATCTAGAAGACAAGCTAAGATATGCCCATGCAAGCGATCCGTGAGGACATGCTCGTGGGAAGAAAAGAGATCGATTGCCTCTGCTATGAGACGATCTGCGTATTTCATCCACAGCATCATGGCCTTCATAGAAAGTGGCCTGTCTACCCGAAGCAAATGAAGTGCTTTCGTTATCCTATAGAACAGGAGAATCCGCTGAGTACGATTAGCACCTACCAACTCCGGCCAATCAGTCTGGGTCCGCGATTCACTAATGGTCCGCTTTCCGATCTCGTCATCGGTTCTAAAAAAGCCCAATACCCCCCTACCCGGTTCTACGTTCGGCTTTAATGGCCACAATTGGTGAGCCATATCCGGTACGAGATAAACGTGTCTCGACATTGACTTCGCAAGTTCGTAAGAAGCCGCATCCCTTACAAATATATGTAGATCTTGGTGCTTAGCCAATAGATCCACAGATTTTTGATAATTCTTGGCGGATTCGAAGTGAATCGACTGAGGAAGTATTATTATTCTATTATTCTTTAGGCGATAAATCGCTTTTTCTCTGATTTGCTGGGGCCCAGAATATAAATCGCCAAAGTTCCCGCCGCCTTGGAACACGACCACATCCCCCGGCCTAGTCCAATTCGGTCGATAGTTGTAGTAACCGGCCATCAGTGAGAGTCTGATTTTGTTCCTCGAGAAGAACTTCATCGTTCCCTTCATGATCAATAGATCACCAATATTTCCGTGAACCGGCACATCGATATAGTTAACCGGTCGTCCGTCAACAAGGTCAGAGATCACACGATGCAAGCCCTGAAGATGCAGCATCACTTCTCGGTGTTCTTTCTTCATTACTCATACCTTCTGTGTTTTGCGGACAATCTCTCGCCAATTATCTTTGATGCCAATTTTAGATCGGCCTTAGATGGCGCAATTGACGGAATCGGCTGAGCCAGGATGATCCTGTACATCAAAAGGGTGACAACTAATCGTATACACGACCCTAACAATAGAAGGAGAGCCAATGTCACCGTGAGGTTTTCCTGCGAGAGAAAAGGGATCAGGAACAACACGGGCAATACCGCGGCTAACTGTCGCGTCAGCACGACGCCTGGGCGACCCGTAGCATTGAATTGCTGCGCGAGAATCCACGAGGCGCCGCCGATAACGCTTTCAAACAGCAATATATTGAACGGCAGAGCAGCAGCTCCAAAATTCCGACCAAAAACAAAGACTATTAAATGGGTGCTAGCAAGCGATATAATCGCCGCAACTGCCAGTAGTGGGAGCAAGGTCATTCGAAACACCATGAGAATGGTGTCCTTGGGATCGCCAGTCTCCCGGCCAGCAAAATGCGAGAAGAGCGCCGTGGACGCCGTTTCTTGGATAGCGCCGATCAATCTGGATGTAGAGACCGCCACGCTATACAACCCAAAGTCGCCCAATCCGCCCCGCAATAGCAAATAGACCTTATCTAGATTGGTGGTGACCAAACCCAAAACCACCACTAAATGATACCTTAATGCTAAGGGAACAAAACTCACTGCGGCATTCTTCGACACTGCCGTTTTGCTCACCTCTCCAGTTTTTCGGATGATTTTTTTCAAGATAATCACCACTAAAACTACAGAGCAAACGATCGAAAGGAAAGTCTGCGCAGTCAATGCGTACTCAAGCGTCAGCCACTGACCCAGAAATCCAAAGATGAAAACAATTAAGCTTAGAGACGGAAATAACAGCTTTCCAATATTGTAGACATTTAGGTCGGATTGAAGCTGGGCCGCGCTAACATATAGGGTGTACAGGGAAAATGAAGTGCAAAAAATGATCGCGAGTATCGCATGCCCGCCACTCAATCTCGGTGCAAGCATAAGAAATAGCTGACCAATTACAACCGCACTCAACAGCACAGTGGCACTACATTTCCAAAACAAGCCTCGCTGGTCTAGATTTTTATCGGCTCTACTAGCAAAAACAAATGCTTGACCAAAGCCAAATTGAGCCAGTCCGGAAACCAGTGTCGTAAGCAATATCACCGCAGAGTATGATCCGCGCCCCTCTGGACCGAGGGCTCTGGCCGTCAGCAAGTTCGATGCAAACCCAATGACGACCACGGCAGCAACGGAACAAATCGATTTAAACCAGGCTCTCGCGATCATCAAGTCATCTCAATCTTCTTAGGTCTAACCTAGTCTTCGCAAAAAAATATTCAATGAAACTCTGCACAAAAATTATGCACGCCCATAAATATCTTCGAAACGGACTATATCGTCCTCGCCCAAATATGCACCCGACTGCACCTCAATCAGTTCCAATGGAATCTTTCCAGGATTCTCTAGGCAGTGAGGCGCACCAACAGGAATGTAGGTGGATTGATTTTCCGTTAGCAAGTAATCCCGCTCTCCGTTGCGAATACGGGCAGTTCCAGACACTACGATCCAGTGCTCGGCGCGATGATGATGCATTTGAAGGGAAAGCTTTCCTCCCGGCTTCACAGTAATACGCTTTACTTGATAACGCTCTCCGTTATCGACGGAGTCGTATGCGCCCCAGGGACGGTAGACCTTCCGGTGTTCTTTTATTTCACGTCGGCCTCTATGCCGTATCTTTTCGACCAGCGCCTTTACGTCCTGCGATTTATCTCTGTGCACTACAAGCACGGCGTCCGGTGTCTCGACGACCATTAAGTTATCAAGTCCAGCGACGGCTACCAGGCGGTGTGAAGAGTGAACTAGACAATTCTTTGTGTCGTGGATAAGCACATCGCCAGTTGCAAGGTTGCCATCTTCCCCTTTCTCCCCTGCTTGCCAAAGCGCATCCCAGGAGCCCACGTCGCTCCACTCCGCGGACATGGGTACCATGCGAGCTCTATCCGTGTGCTCCATTACCGCATAGTCGATCGAGTCACTACCACACTGCTTGAATGCCTCCTCTTCAAGGCGAAAGAAGTCGAGATCCTTGCGCCCTCCGGCCACAGCGTCTTGCACTGAGCGAAGCATTTCTGGCTGAAACTTCGCCAGTTCTCCAAGATACGTGGACGCTCTGAACAGAAACATGCCGCTGTTCCAGAAATAGCCGCCTTGGGACAAATAGCCCTTGGCCGTTGCCACGGATGGTTTCTCGACAAACCTATCAACCTCAAATGCTGCATCGTCGTCACACGGCCCCGTCTTCATATAGCCATATCCCGGGGCAGGCTCCGTTGGCACGATACCGAAAGTCACTATCGCGCCCTTCTGAGCAGAGGGCACGCCGGCCATTACTGCATGGACGAATGCGGGGATATTTCGAATCAAATGATCCGACGGCAGAAGGAGAAGGAGAGGATCCTTTCCATCAGCCATAGCCCACAACGCTGCCACGGCAGCTGCCGGCGCAGTATTTCGCGCGTGCGGCTCCAGAATCAGGCTGGCATTCTCAAATCCAGCTTCTCGCGCCTGTTCGGCAACCATGAAGCGATGCCCATGACCCGCCATCAAAATGGGAGAGCCGACGCCTGGCACCTCACTTGAGCGCAGAAGCGTGTCTTGTAAAAGCGATCGATTGCCCAAGAGGCGAAGAAACTGTTTGGGATAACCTTCGCGTGATAACGGCCAGAGACGCGTGCCAGATCCACCGCAAAGGACAACAGGAATAATTACGGGCGACGACTCCATCCCTGTGCTCCTACTCTCTCATGTCTACATCGGGCTGCCTGTACCACGAGGACACAGGCGCTTGAAGAACCGCGCGATCTTTGCAGATTCACGCGCCACCTCCCACCAGACGGGAGGAGAATTGCTTTTCGTGCAGGGCGGAACAATGGCGCAACCTACTAAGTCGAAAAAAACTACACCACCGTTGCTCCGCGGTCTTCTCGGCAGGCGAAACGCTAATTGGCGGTCTGTGCGATCTCTCGATTTTAGGACCGCCGCCGATTCAAGCCATCCAACCGATCTGAAGCGCTACAAAGCTTCTTATTGCTCCTTATCGGTTGCATAACCATAGTAGGCATAGCGATATCGGCCGTATTTTGAACCATAGCCATAGCGGAATGCTTCCGGATCCAGCCCATTAAAGATCACTCCCTTAACGTCGACATTCGCGTGACCTAATTGCTTTGTACTCTCCGTTATCTCGCCAATTGTAGTCTTCTCAAAGCGAGTAACTAGAAGGACTGTCCCGCAGCGCGCTGCCAAAATAGCGGAGTCTGAAACCGCTAGCACAGGAGGCGTATCGATGAGAACGAGGTCGTATTTCTCACTGAATTTCTCCAACAAGCTCACCATGCGCTCATTCATCATCAGTTCGGCTGGATTGGGAGGGATAGTCCCAGTCCCGATGAAGTCGAGGTTTTCAATCACATTGTGATGGATTACTTGCTCGATGGCTGTCTTGCCAACCAGTACGTCCGACAGGCCAGGATTCCGATCCTTACCGAAGTACTGGTTCAGATAGCCTTTACGCATATCGGCATCGATCACCAGCACACGTTTCCCACCTGAAGCCATGATGACGGCCAGATTTGCGGATATGAATGACTTACCAACACCCGGGGTAGGCCCGGTAAGGAGCACGCGATTGTTGCCGGCATCCAGCATTGCGAACTGTAACGCCGTGCGCAGGCTGCGCAGGCTCTCAATAGAGGGCTCATTCGGGAAATGCTGAGCAAGAACGTGTTGACCTGGCTTGCGTGAACGAAGCCTTTCTGTTAGATCAACTTGCGCTTGGGAAAGGGGCACCGTTGCGTAGACATTCAACCCAGTGTGCTGCTCGATATCCTGGGCATCCGTGATTCCACCGTATAGCACATTTCGCACAAACGCAACCACTACACCTAGCATCACACCAAGCACAGCGGCGAGCGCGACAACCAATGGCTTTTTTGGCTTTACGGCTTCCTCCGGGATACGCGCGTTATCTACTAGTCGAACATTTCCCACTTTTCCTGCTTTCACCAACTTGAGTTGCTGCATGTTGTTGAGCAACCCAACGTAGAGATCATTGTTCACCTGAACGTCACGCATCAAACGCAGCGTGTCCTGCTCGAGGTCAGGCAGCGACTTCATTTGTTTGGCCACGCTCCCGACCTTTGCGCTCAGTGCGGCAATTTGCTGATCGATTGCTAACAAAGATGGGTGATTTGGCCTGAATCGCGTCAGCAATTCGGTTCGCTTCTGCTTAAGTTCAAGAAGGCTAGTTTCTGATGTGACTGCTTCCTGAAGATACGCCTTACCTTCCTCACTCAGATTAAATGTGCCGCGCTTATTGCGCATAGCGTTGAACTTGACTTCAGCTCGCTCAAGTTCGCTTTTTAGTTGAGGCAGCAGGTCACCGAGAAATATCAGTGACTTTTCTGCCTCAGCCGCCTTGCGCCTAATGTTCTGATCAACATACTCGGCGCCGATTTTATTCAGAATCGCGGAGGTCAATGCAGGATTCTTTCCTTGAAGAGCGGCGCCGATGATGCCACTTTGCTTCCCCTTCTCCTCAATCTTCAAATCATCTTGGAGATTCTCCAACGTCTTCAGTTCGGAGTTCCGGACTAGCGAAAACGCCGCGCCAGTCTTTCCCTTGAGTTCCGTGACCAGCAGCTTGATTTCTCCTACCTGGTGATTTACGAGGAGAGGCTCACCGACCTTGCCCTCAAGTGGATTATCTAGGTCACTCTGTTCTAGCAGGAAGCGGCCGCCACCAAGTACCGTGAGCCGGAACTTCTCGCCTTCCAGATTGGCTGGCACATCAAAGGTAGCAACTTTGATGGCTTCTGTACCCCACACAAATCCGCCAATCCCAAATAGTCCTGGCTCGGACAAACGCTTTGAACGGCTTGCGAGCCACTCACCGATCACAGGGAAATACCGAGGCTTGGCATCGATGTATAGCCGCAGGTCATCGACGGCTTTGCCCACCACCATTCGCGAACGCAGAAGCTCGATTTCAGCCGTGGCTTGAGTTTTCACATCAAATAGCGAAGATACATCGCCCAGCAGACTATTCGCGCTGTTAGGATTGTCTTCCACCTGCACGAGGATGTCAGCTTCGTAGATGGGGCGTGCAATAAAGGCGTACGCCACTCCTAGCAACACCACCAAAGCGGCGATCCCAGCAATCAACCACCGACTCGCCAGCAGAACATCCAGATATCGAACAAAGTCGATCTCGCCATCGGCAGGTGCGGAAAGGGGCACGTAGGGAGGGTTTTGGTTCATATATAGGACTGCGAATTCGGTTTCAGCGCTCGAATACGGGGCACCCATGCATCCACGCCCCGCTGGATAAGCTGAAGCGCATCTTCAAAGGCAGCACGCGGCTGGTGGTATGGATCGGGGATGTCGAATTTTCCGAGTTCGCCCAAGCGGAAGACTTTGCCCGATGCCGCCAGGTACCTTCTCTGAATTTCGTGTTTTTGCTCCTTGTCCATCACCAGAATCAGGTCGGCCTGGCCAACCAGCATGCCGGTGAGTGGCTGGGCAACGTGCGATGAGATGTCGAGTCCGGCTTTGGCAAGGAGTTCGGCCGCATTGCTGTCAGCTGGCTTGCCAATGAGTGCGGCGAGGCCGGCAGACGAAACAGTTACGCTTGGCAATGCCTGCCGCAGCAGCCCCTCCGCCATTGGGCTCCTGCAGATATTGCCGATGCAGACCACGAGTACAGTCTTGATCATTTGACCGCGTTTGCAGTGGACGTGAAGAAGTTGCCGCTCGGCAGCAGTTGGTTGATCACGCGGCTCCAGCGGACCACGCCAGCGGCATCAACGTAGACGACGTCCCTCGGCTTCAGCTCGAACGACTCGGCCAGGGCAAAGGAGACAGGGGACTTGCCGTCGAGGTGGAACACCTCGGCTTCGCCGTCATTGCTCTTGCGGATAACGTAGAGTTCCTTGGCGTTGGCCGAGAGGGGGTTGACGCCGCCGGCTTCACCAATGGCCTCGCTGAGCGTCAGGCGGCCGTTGCGCGGCAGAACGGCGACAGGACGCACGACTTCGCCGGTCACGAATACCTTGCTGTCCTCGCGTTGTTCCACGCGCACGATGTCGCCGTTGCGCAGCAGAATGTGGGCGGGGTCGATGCCTTGCTGCAGAAGCGCAGGCAGGTTGACGACGTAGGTCTTGCCCTCGCGGGAAACGCGGACGCGGCTGTTGTCGCCCGTCAGGACGTTGATACCCCCTGCGCGGTTGAGCGCTTCGACCAGGGTCATGGGTACGTCGTCGATGTTCTGGGGGCCGGGCGTCTTGACTTCGCCATCCAGGTAGACGCGCTTGCTGCGGAAGGCGAGCACGCGTACGGTGACCTGTGGCATGTTGACGACAGGCTTGAGCTGGGTGCTCAGCTGTCCGCGGATTTCGTCCGGCGTGCGGCCAAGAACCTTGACCACACCAGCATAAGGAAACTGGATGGTGCCCGCTGGACTCACGACGTAGCCCGGCACGTTGGCCGCGCCGCTGTAGTTCGGGATCTCGTAAGCGGTGCCAATCGAGTACGTTTGCGTGGGAAACACCAGTTCCGGGTGATCCCACACAACGATCGAGAGAATGTCACCCACGCCTACGGTATAGGGCCTCGGCTCTGCGAACAGTTCCTCCACCCCAGCGTTCGCTGGCTGTGTGGAGGCCTTCAGCGTGCGCACCAGCGCCGGCGTGATCTGGGTGATTTTGGGCACCGATTCCGGGTCCTCCGGATCGAGCGGACGCTGCGGGTCGAAGCGCATCCCTGGTGCGAGTGCACAGGAAGCCAGCAACGGAACGATCCCCAGGCACATTACCGCCCTGCCAAACGTCAGCCTGCTTGAAAGCTTTAGCACGTCTCGATTATTCCCTTGTTACAAGAAGGCCCGCATTGTCCGCCGTCTCCTGAGCGGGCTGTGTTGCGGGGATTCCGCTTGTCCGACATGGCACATGCTGGTGCCTTTCCGCTTGTTTGCGCTGCCTGCGGATTTGAACCTGGCGGTGTTGGCTTCGTGTTGCTCGGCGCGGTGGCGCGCTCTTTTTGCACTGCGTCATTACGCGAATGACGGGCGAAGTGTATGGCTCCATCGGCTACATCTTCAAGGCACAAATGGCGTTTTTAGCGATTTTTCTATCCCCCCATAAGAGTGGACCCGCAAAAAGGAGGGATGTGCGCGAAGCGGTATTGAGCGAGAATGCGTGCCTCGTCGAGCGTGGGAGATTCCGTCATGCGGCTGCGCATTTCATCCCGGGCCAGGCAGCATGCTGCTTTTCTTTCTGCCGTGTTCTTGGCCTGCAGGATTGTCTGAGCCGGCGCATCTTGCCCACCGGATTTCCGGACGCCTCTGTACTCACGCCCTTCTTCCCGCAATTTGCCAAAGCACAAAAAAGAAGGGTGTAGGCACAGGGAGGCCTACACCCTAACGGGATGGGCAAGGGGTCATGCTTGCCGGGGTTGATTATTGATGGGGGTGGGATCGGGTCTTACCCTGCTTTGGTGGGCCCCACGCTTAGGTGGGGAAAGATACGAATAGGAGCATTGAGCGTTGAGATGGGGGAAGGAGACACTCAGAAAAGCGAACTCCGAAAGACTGTCGTCGCAACGTCTCTCGTCAGTGGACTGGAAACGTTTGACTTCACCGTATTCGGATTCTTCGCGGCGATGATCGGAGACCAGTTCTTCCCGGCGGAAGACCCTCTGACTTCGTTGCTGTTGGCAGTGGGCACGTTTGGCGTTGGCTTTCTCATCCGGCCGCTTGGCGCGATGATGATCGGTGCCTATGCCGACCGTGTCGGACGCCGCGCGGCAATGACGAGAACCATCGTCCTGATGACCATCGGGACGGCGGCCATCGCCCTCTGCCCGCCGTTTGCAATGATCGGTGAGGCTGCGCCGCTCATCGTCATCATCGGCCGGGCGCTGCAAGGTTTTGCCGTCGGCGGCGAAATCGGCGTTGCCGCGACATACGTGATGGAAACCGGACCGGTGTCGAGTCGTGGCCGCGTGGTCAGCTGGCAGTTCGTGAGCCAGGGCGCGGCTGCGTTGCTGGGAGCATCCCTGGGCGCGCTTCTCACGAAGATGATGTCGCCGGAGGATCTGGCTTCCTGGGGCTGGCGTGTTCCGTTCCTGATCGGACTCCTGATCGCGCCAGTTGGCATCTACGTTCGCCGTCAGCTTCGCGAGGCGCCGCTCGTCGACACAAAGGGCAGAGATGCGGCCACGCCGCTCGCCGAGCTGTGGCGCGAGCATCGCAGGACAATGCTCCTGGCGATCCTGATCAGGATGGGGCCAACGATCCCGGTCTACGTCATCGTCTACTACATGCCAAGTTATCTGCATCGCGTGATGCACGTTTCTGCCATCACCGGATTCCTGTCATCGACGGTGTCCGCGCTGCTGCTGACTGTCATCCCGCCGCTGTCCGGCCTTCTCATCGACCGACTGGCCCGCCGCAAGCCGCTGGCCCTCTTCACTGCGGGATGCACAGTGCTCCTGGTCTTTCCGGTGTTCCTGATGATTGTGCGTGCAGACGGCACGCTGCAAGTCCTGGTTGGCGTCGGGCTCATCAGCACAATGGTGGCACTTGGCGCCGCCGTTGGCACCCTTCTTGTGCTCGAAGCATTTCCTGCACGGGTGCGCGCCAGCGGCGCCGCGATTTCGCATGCGCTGAACGTTGCGCTGTTTGGCGGCACCGCGCAGTTCATCGTGACAGGAATGATCAAGTTGACCGGCAATCCCATGTCGGCGGCCTGGTATATGGCAGCGACATGCCTGCTGAGTTTCGGTGCGGTCGTTCTGATCAAGGAGAAGCGCTCGGAAGTCTGAATCGGCCCTCCCAGTCGGGGAAGCAATCGCCTGCGCCGGGCAGTACGGCTCCGCGTTAACGCCTCTGGCCCTTCCTCAGCATATCCAGCCAGAATTCCCCCAGGCGTCACCCCGGCCGAGTTCGTCTTTACCCTGCCCTCGTGTTTCCCATCGCTTGAGGGGTACCGATAATGCTGCGATGCAGCACAATGCCAAGCGGCGACCCCGTTGCCAACTTAAGGGTGTAGGCGCATCCCTGTGGCGCCTACACCCTCTTTCTTCGCCCTCAGACCAAACGATCTGTACGCAGTCGTTCGCCATGCCAGGCCCCATGGGGAACAGAAAGGCGGCAGGACAATGTGTCCTGCCGCCGCTCAAGCGCGCGTCTGCCCCCCGGCCCAGACGCGCGCCGCCATCCAACGTGCCTACTTGATGCAGGCGAGGTTGACGGCGAGGCCTCCCCACTCGGTGGCCTGGTTGTTGTCGACCTGTACCTGCAGCTTGTCGTTGTGGTTGACGGTTCCGGACGGCACCTCTTTACTGCAGTTCTGCAAGCCGTTGGTGACTTTGCAGCTCAGATTGCTGACGGGCGTGATGGTCACTGACGCGCCGGACCCTGTCACCTTGTGCACCGAAATGTCCAGCGTTCCCCTTACCTTACCGAGTGTGGTGGCAGTGAGCGTGACACGGCTGCAATCGTAGGGGATCACGACGCCGAAGTCCGACGGCAAGGGAACCGCCCCGCCTGCGCCGGTCATGGCATAGCGTCCGCGACTGAGGGTGTCTGGCACGTTGAAATTGCCGTTGTAGACGGTGCCCGTCGTCATGGTCACGCCCGAGGTCGGCCACTTGCCGTCCTGCTTGGGACCGTACAGCGTCGAGGTCGAGGTGTCGAAATAGAAGTCGCCATCGACGCCGATGCCGTCGGTCGGCGCACCGCTGCCATACAGGATGTGACCGCCATTGCCGGCAGTGTTGCCGCCCGTGCCGCCGGTGCTGCCGCTGCCCCCCGGCTGACTGACCAGCGAGACCCCTGCCGGCCAGACGTCATTGGCCTTGGGCCCATACAACGTCCAGGTGTTGGTATCGAGGTAGTAGTCGCCATTGTTGCCGACGCTGTTGTCTGGCGCTCCTGCGCCCGCCAGGACGGTGCCGCCGCCGCTGCCCGGCGACCCCGTGCCGCCACCCAGCTGGACGCCCGGCGGCCACGTGCCGTCCGCCTTGGGCCCGAACAGGGTCGAGGTGGCGGTATTGATGTAGTAGTCGCCATTGTTGCCGACGCTGTCGGTCGGATCGACCGAGCCGGACAGGATGGTGTTGCCGGCCGTGCCGGTATTGCCGGTGGCCCCTGTGTCGCCCTTGGCGCCTGTCCCGCCCGCCGGTCCCGCAACCGAAACCCCTGCTGGCCACACGCCGTTTGCCTTGGGCCCGAACAGCATCCAGGTCACGGTATTCAGGTAGAAGTCCCCGTCTTTACCGACATCGGGCCCCGGATCGGTGGTACCCGACAGCGTGGCGCTGCTGCTGGCCGCGGCCGGCGTTGGCGTCGTGGGTGACGTTGGCGTTCCCGTGCTTGGGACTGCGGCGGCGGCGTTGGTAGCCGTCGAGTCGCCCCCGCCTCCCCCGCAACCTGCGACCGTGATGACCAGACAGGCGAGCGGCAAGGCCGCCAGCTTCATATGGATGCGTTTCATGGATGAACCCCCTTCCCCGGTTTTTTTAAGCACGTAAATTCGATGGCTTTGGCGATCGCCAACGATGAGGTCAATCTAGCTGGCGGATTTGGAATGGAAAATCGGCTCTATGGACGAGCTGCGCACTTGCCGCGCCGCTGGCGCTCAGGATGATGTCGGAGCGCACGGCATTAAGCGCGTTGCGCTTTCGCCTCGGGCTTCGGGATTCCCGCAAAGCCTTGAGGGACAAGGCATTGCCGACCATGGAGAGTAGTTCTTGGAGGCTTCGGCAGGCACTGCGGCCACCGGAATCCAGCGCCCTGAAAATGCTATCAATCCCCACTGGAGCGGGGTGCGGCGCGCTAAACAGCTAATGAAGAAGTATTAGGCCAAAACGACCGGCAAAAGTATGTATAGCAAATGAAACGTCGTCGAGTATGCCGACTCACCGCGAATGTGCCACGCCTGCACTGATCGCAGAGCGCACGACGTTCAGGCGTCCCCATTTCAATCCCCTCCATGGAGGGGATTGAAATGGGGTAACCCCAGAAATATCGCAGTGCAGCAAAGCTGCTTATGTCAGACCTTAAAAGATTGGAATTCCTATTTCCGCCAGGTTTGGTTAAATTGACCGCAATTGCAGAGGAATCGGGGATAAGAAAGCAACCGGGCTGGAATGCCGCGTGGCTGCGCGCTTGGAGAAATCTTGATTTTTTCTCCTTGGCGTGTGCCATCGATAAGCGGGTAATGCCCAGGCAATACAAAAGCAGTATCAGTTTGCGTCAGTGACAACAATCACATAAGAACGGATATAGCCTGGACCCACGAAAGGGCCAGCTTGCATTTTCTTATTCAGTCGACATTGCTTTTCGTCATCGGCAGCTACGCGGCTGCATTTCTGTCAGCGCGGCATGCGGGTACTGGCCTGGTCCTGTGATTACGCAGGCAACCAGATATCGCCGGCATTAAGGAACGACTAGCAATTACCGGTGCCATGGCACCGGGCGGGCCATTACGTCAAGATCCCATCGGCACAAGGATGCCGCCCGCGAGGGCGGCACTGACCCCGTTCGCGCCCCGCCTGCAGAAAAAGCTTTTTAGACGACCACAGTGGCACGCACGCCCCAGAGGCGGCGGCATGCTGCGGCATTGGATGTATGGGGGTCCCACCAGGCAGCAAGGGATAATATGCAGCACTCAGGGGTATTCGCGCGTCAGGAACTGGATCGTTATTTTGCATCGTACGTGGGGATGGAAGGAGGCAACCCAAGAGCTCCCGTCTGGATATGCGACAGAAGCCCGCGCGCCTGGTTGGAGCCCCTTGTCGCGCCGCTGCAGCCGCGTGTGGCGCCGCCCGCCTGGGACGCCGTGTTCCGCCACCGGCAGCGGGAAAACATGGGCAAGTGGCTCGGCCATCAGTACATTGCCCGCATCATGGCCGCCGCGCGGGCTGAAGCACTGCGCGTTCGGCTCGCGGACAACGACTGGGAACAATACTACTGGCGCCATCTCTACGCGCCTGGGGGCGCCGAGTTCAGGCTCAGCCTGTTTCCCCTGCCTGCCCAACTCGATGGACGAACGCCTTGGTCCAAAGCGTTCCGAGGCCAGCCCGAACTCGTCCCACAGACGCGCTACGAGGATCTGTGCCGGCATGGCGAACGCTTCCGGTTTCTCGCAAAGACCTGCGCCCGCTGGCGCCCGAAGGTGGTCGTTTGTCTGGGCCATCGCCATACCGACGAATACCTCGAAGCCTTCTCTCTAGGCGGGCTCGCCAGCGAAGAGCACGCAATCCAGCCGGCCGACCAAGTCAGGCGCTTGCGCATCTTTGCCAAAGACGGCACGACGTGGATCATCTGCCCAGCGCTCGGCGGCAGCGCAGGACTGATCTCGCAGGTCCAGCTCGATGCGTTTGGCAAGCTTCTAGGCACGCGCCTGGCAGCAAGCGACTTCAAACACTGCCTCGATCTCGATCCCGTCGACAACGCCCCATGGGCGCAGATGGAGGTCTTGCCCGATCCGTACCAGAGGAGCAAGCTGCCTGCCGACGCGGCTGGTTGCCGTACAGAGGAACGAGCCCGGCCAGTGTTTCCTGGGAGCGAACAGGCTCGGGCGGGCACTCGTGAATCCTTCGCCTGACATGGGGGTATGCCAAGATAGGGAAATTCGCTATCACAAGGGGGACCGTGCCCTCGCCCGCTCGCCATGGCAGGCGCCCTGGGCCACTTGTCGCCGCACCGCGCGGAGCCAAGGCGGCATGTCGCCGGTCCCGTCCCAGCTCTGCCGCTCGGCGTTGCGGTCGGGTCGCGATCTCTATTCGTGCCCTTTCACCGCCCTTTTCGTCGCGTGATAGCCGTGCCTTGTTGCGTCAGCCACGGTGTGGCCGGCCTCCGTCGTACCACGGCCCACCGCGTGCGCGGCATCGCGCACAGCATGCCCGGTCTTCTTTCCTGCTGTCTTGACGCCATCCTTGAAGGCCCGAGCATCCGTGGCCAGGCTCGCATGCGCCAACGAACTGACGGCGGCAAGCGCGAATGCCATGATCGAGATTTTCGTCTTTATCATTTCAACTTCATATGAGGGCACAGGAAAGACCGATCGCCAGGGCATCGCTGCAATCCTCTGACCCGGCGCAATCCAAACACTCGTGTGTAAACACGATCAAGCGCCTATTCTAGCGGACCTGTCCAGGCCTTGTTTCAGGCAGAGCTTTGCTCGAGTGCGAGCCCCGAGTACTTCCTGGACCGCAATTCGCGTCGCCACCGACGCCGACGCTGGCTGGGACCCAGCCGCGCACATTGTCCCGCCGAGTTGCAGCGAGTCATTCAGGCAGGCATTGCATAGCAGAGAATCCCGGCCCGGACTGTCGCCTCCCCCCTTCCGGAACTTCTCCCAACGCACGCATCGTTATGCACATCAGGCACCAGACTAGTGCAATGGACCCTTTTCTCCCTGCTTCTCAGCCCTCCGCGACTTGCGTGAGGTATGGCACACATATTGCGTTTGGGGCACACAGGCCAGCGGCCTTGAAACAAATTGACATCGCTATGACACGTTCCGAAGAAGGCGTACGGTGCATTGGCGCCGCGAAGCGAAATGACCGCCTGCCGGGAAACGGTCTGCTCTGGCTTCGGGCGCCTGATTTGCCAGTCAGCGCGGTGCGCGTCTGCGTCGACACTCCCCTGCAAAGGATGGCATGAACGCTTCCTCTACCCCACTACCCCCGACCGAAGTGTCGGCCGAGACCATCGGTACGTTGATCAACTTGTCCGGAAGGCAGCGCATGCTGTCGCAACGGATCGTCCTTCATATGTTGCTCGCTTCGCGCGGCGATCCCGCGGCGCTCGATATCGTCCGGAAGTGCCTGGCGATGTTCGAGTCGGCGCATTCGGATCTCGTGAAGGGCAATGAGCGGTTGCCCGGCGCATTCTCCGGCGCCTTGGAGCAGCTGTACTTTGGCAATGCGCGGGCCGATGCACGTATCCGCGAATTTATTGGCCAGGTCAGGACAGCGATAGACGCACCGACAGCCGACACCAACCGGCGTGCCTCAGCACTCGATGCACTGGTCGCGCAGGCCACACCAATACTTGAACTGCTGCAGACCGTTACGCAGGCCTATCAGGAGGAAATGCACCGCTGCGAGGTCACGGTTCGCAAGCGCCAGACCGATCTCGTCGAGCGCCTCACCGGCATTTCGATGCAGGCGAACATCGTCGCAATGAATGGGCGCATCTCGGCGGCGCGGGCCGGGCAGTACGGCAAGGAGTTCTCGGTGATCACGGAAGTGCTTGCAGGCATCATCAAGGAAATGGATCAGTTGATACGCCACGTCGTTGGCTCGAACGGCGCGGAGAATAATTCCGTCGGACACTGATGCGGAGACTGCCTTGAAACGTTACCTCAGCGTCGTTTGCCTGATCGTCTACAGCGTCCTGGCGCTTGCCTTGGCCGGAACCGCTTCGGCCGAAACACTGACCATTAACTCGGCCATCAACAAAGCGGGCCGCCAGCGCATGCTGTCCCAGCGCATGGCCAAGGCCTATTGCCAGGCTGGCATCGGTGTTGAAGTCGAACGCGCCAAGCGGATCCTGGAGCAGTCAGTCGCGCTCTTCGACAAGCAACTCATGGATCTGCAGGCGTTCGCGCCTACGTCGGAGATCAAGGACACCTACGCGAGACTCGAACAGGCTTGGATTTCCTATAAGCAGTTGCTGTCCAGCAGCGAACCGAATCTCGAGAACGGGAAGACAATTGCAAGAATGAGCGAGGAGGTACTGAGGCTTGCACAACTGGGTACCGTACAGCTGGAGAGATTCTCCGGCACCACTACGGCAAAGCTGATCAACGTTGCCGGCCGCCAGCGAATGCTCTCGCAGAGAATCGCCAAGATCAGCATGTTACGCGCCTGGGGTATCACCTCCCCCCAGATGACGCAGGAGCTGGACACGGCTACCACGGAATTCGCCGCCGCGCAGGAACTGCTGACCTCGGCACCACAAAACACTGCAGCAATCCGAGGCGAACTGCAGCTTGCCGGTTCCCAGTGGCTGTTCTTTAAAGAGGCGCTCAGTCAAACCGGTGTCAGTCGAGCGGAGCAGTTGAGAAACATTGCCACGACCAGCGAGCGAATTCTTCAGGTGATGGACGACGTCACTGGCATGTACGAGCGCACGCTCAAGTAGCCTGCTTCTGTCACATGGACTTGCAGGCCGCTCGCATGCGGGAGACAAAGCAGATATCCCGGATTTTTACGCCGCCCGCGCCAGACTCAGGGTTCAAGGACGTACCTGCCAGGCGCTTCGCCCAGGTTCACGTCCGTAGCCGGCGGCGCGATCTTCCCGGCGGACTTCGCAACGAGCCAATGCTGCCAGCACGGCCACCACGACCCGTTCGTGACCGGCGTCTGCGCGAACCATTCGCCCGGGCTCAGGTAGCGGGCGTCCTCGCTGCCGGTGCTGAAGCGATAATGGCGCCCGCCATGGCCCGGCTCCGAGACGATGCCCGCATTGTGTCCGCCTGAGCTTAGCAAAAAGCTGATCGGCACCCGCGTCAACAGTCGCAGTTTGTAGACCGATGGCCATGGCGACACATGATCGCGCTCGGTGCCGACCACAAACATCGGCAGCTTCAGGTCCGTAAGCGCTATCGGATGTCCGTGCACGCAGAGCTTGCCCTCGGCCAGCCGGTTATGGAGGTACAGGTACTCGAGCGTCTCGCTGTGCAGTCGATAAGGCAGTCTGATGGTGTCGGCGTTCCAGGCCATCAGGTCTGTTGCCTGCGCACGCTGGCCGAGCAGGTATTCGCGAGTCAGGCGGGACCACATCAGATCGCGCGCGTGTAGGAGCTGAAAGGCGTTGGCCAGCTGGCGGCCGTCCAGGTAGCCCTGTTCCCACATCAGCGCCTCCAGGTACGCAAGCTCGCTGGCGTCGATGAAAAGCCCGAGTTCCCCTGGTTCGCCGAAATCGGTCTGTGCCGCGAACAGCGTCGCCGTCTTCAGTTCGGCGTCCTTGCCCTCACCTTCGCGGCCCAGCGCCGCGCCGCCAATGGCCACCAGGGTTCCACCAAGGCAATAGCCAGCCACATGGATCGGCGCGTTGGCCGTGATCTCGCGCACACGGGCCAGGGCGACGAACAGACCATCCTCCAGATAGTCATCGAGGCCAAGCTCGCGTCCGTCGCTGCCAGGGTTGCGCCAGGAAATCATAAAGACCGTGTGACCGTTCTCCACCAGGTAGCGCACCAGCGAATTGTGGGGCGAGAGGTCGAGAATATAGTACTTGAGGATCCACGAGGGGACGATCAGCACCGGCTCGCGCCACACTGCCGGCGTCTGCGGCGCGTACTGGATCAGCTCGATCAATCCATTCCGATACACCACCTTGCCCGGTGTAATGGCGACATCCTTGCCGACCGCGTGACGCGCGCGTTGCCGGCGCGTGATGCCTGGCGCAATGCCCGCAATGACGCCCTGCTGGTCCTCCAGCCAATTCCTGGCGCCAGCGACGAAGTTTGCGCCACCCGTTTCAGCGGCGATCCGCAGCGCTTCGGGATTGACCCACCCGAAGTTGCTCGGCGACAGCATATCGACCCATTGCCTTGCAGAAAAATTGACGACGGCTTCATGATGCGGCGAGACACCGGGCAGCCCGGTGGTGGCCTCGTGCCAGAACGATTCCGTGCGCAAGAACGCATCACGCAGCCAGTTGTAAGGCCAGTGACCCCAGCCAGGATCGGCAAAGCGCGGATCGCCGGCCCTTTGGGCGGCCGGGCCGGCTTGTCGGTCCTGTACCTGCTTCGGGGCTTGCAGCAGCGCATATAGTTTGCCCGGAGATACGGCCAGGTGCATTGCCCAGTCCAGCCAGGCCAGCCAGAGGGTCGCCGGCGAGACGCCGCCGGTGGCAGCTGCCAGGGCCGCACGTACGATCCGGTCGAGCCGCTCGTCAGACGCGTCGGCAGGTGGCCGGTCGCACGGCTCATGCGCAAGGCCTGGTTCCTTCGAAGGGTGGACTCGCGCCTTGCGCCGGGGTGCGCCTTCGGAGATCAGGTTCTCTGCCATTGGATTCCCCTGTGCAGCGTGGCCGAGCCGACCGCTTCCGTGAAACATTTTAGGAAATGGCCCCCTCGGTACAAACGGTCGTGGTCCCGCTTCTCCACACGGCTTCCTCCTGATGTGGCATGGTTTCCACGTGCAGAGGAATAAGGTGCGCAACAGCTCGCAGTGCCATGATGCCGCCTTCGCCCTTATTGTTCGCCCGCATGATGAGTATCACGTACTTACGCGAGACGACCACCATCAGCGCCCAGTAGATCGCGGAAATGCCGCCAAGTATGTTTTCTGGGGCCAGCGGGATCCCGTGGGCGGGATTGAAGGTTTCCTTGACCGCATAAAGGGGGCTGGTACCGATGTCACCGTAGACGACACCCAGTGCAGCCAGCGTCAGAGCGGCGCGGGATTGCAGCGGCTCACTCGGACAGAGCCGGAAACATTTCAATTGCACGGCGTACCTGGGAGAGGCGTCCCATAACTGGTTATCCCATGACAGGTATCGCTCCGGTTGACGGCAATGCCCTCCGCGTTCGGTTCTCGGTCGAGGGGGAATTTTCCGACCTTAGTGCAGCAATAACGAAACTCAGTCGAAAGTGCTGGGGCATTCGTCATCGCTGGGGACGCCATGGCGGGTTGCTCAGGTGTCGGGACGTTTTTCGTCCTTGGGGGAGCCTTGGCAGGTTGCTCAGGTGCCGGGACATTCTTCATCGCTGGGGGAGCCTTGGCGGGCTGCCCAGGTGCCGGGAAATTCCTCGTCGCTGGGGGAACCCTAGCGGGTTGCTCAGGGGAGACGCACTCGCTTTGCTCGCAAATTCGCTCCCCTTTGCACTGCATGTCATATTGGCATCCAATTGCACTGGCGTGCGGCGCAACCCCTACCGCCATTGATATGGCGAGAAGCAAGCCTAGCGCTTTCATACCTAGCTTCGCCCCCTTCTCTATATAGATTGCCAGTCCGTGCGTGTTGCCCTCCGCCCGCCAAGCCGTATTTGCGGGCTTCACGTCCCCTAAGCGCGGCGGTCTTGCGCTGGCCTCGCCCGTGGTCTTAGGAGGGCTCATGTAGAAGTAATGGCGGCTACGCCGCCTCGGCCTCCCGCTCGCTGGCGGTGCTGGCGACGGTGCAAGCCTGGTCAATGGGCCGAGGGACCTGCTGCGCAGCCGGCTCAGCCTGCTCCAAGGATGTGGCCGTCACCGGGCTGGTTGGTTTTGGAAACGGACGCAGCCAAGCCATCAACGCCGCCCGGCGCTCGTCGAGGCGAGAGCGAAGCGACAAGATCGTCGGGCTATGCCGCTGCTGGACCGCATTCTCACGAGGGCGATCCAGATAATGAATCCGGAAGCACATGGGATACCTCCTTTCGGAAGGCGGAGACGTCCCACGAGCATCGCTGCAATCCGGCGGGGACGACCGCTTCTAGTATGGAATGTGCACGCGCTGAGCGCCACCCGAGCTGACCGTTTTACTACCGGGGCACCCGGAGCAGCCATGCCACTGAGCGCGGTACTACGGGGATACTGGCTGCTCCTGCCGGCTGGCCACCCCCCGCGCGGCCTCGCGGAATGGTGTGAGTCCACTTTCACAAGACGATCGCCCCAAGCTAATCCGCTGTCGAAGCTATCCGATCCGGAAAAACTCCACCGACTGCCCCGCATAGACCGCCCGCCGCAGCCAGGCGGGCATCTCGCCCTGCCCGTCCCAGCTCATTCCCTGGGCGTTGCGGTAGCAGACCGGCGGCGGAGGGGGCGGGGGTAGCGGCGGATCAAAGCACCCCGCCGCCTCCAACTCTTCCATCGTCAGCCCATAGTCGTCCATCTGGGTCTAGATCCAGCGGATCGCGTCCGCCCGCTCATTTTCACTTGCCTTCGTTGCCATCGACTTAGGCGGCCCGTTCGCTCTTCTGCTCTTCTGGCGCGCGGTGCGCTCCTGGTCGAGTTCGCGCAGTGCGCGCCGCTCGCTGGCCTCGGCCCGTTCCTGGGCAAGGGTCACCTGCTCGCGCGCGCGCTCGAGCTCCGTCGAGAATTGGGTGCGCAGCTCCGCCAACTGCCGGGCCGCGGTCTCCAGTTCCCCCCGCCCCGCTTCCAGTCGCGCCTGCGTCGCGGCGTGGGCCTGCCGCTCGGCGGCCAGTTCCGCCTGCACGGCATCGTGTGCCTGGCGCGCCTCGGCCAGCTCGGCGTAGAGCGCCTGCGCCTCCTCGCGCGCGGCCGCTGTCTCGCTGGCCACGCTGCGCGCGGAGGCGCGCCATGCGGCCAGCGCCGCCGAGGCCGAGCGCGATGCGGCGCGGGTCGATCTGGCAGGCGGCCAACGAGGCCGCCACTGGCGAGCGTCCGCACCGCCTCGGCGGCCACCTGCTTGAGCGCGTCGGGCAGCTCGGGATGGTCGATGGTGACGCGCGTGCGCCCGAGCAGTTCCTGCCAGAACCCCTGCAGCACCTCGGCGGGCGTGCCCATGCTGCCCTTGCGCACCAGGCTGTAGAGCTTGTTGGCGGTCGGCGTGACGCCGTAGCGGAAGAACAAGGCCCCTACAATCAAGGTACGCCCAAACCGCTATCATAAGCCATCAGGTTATATAGAAATCAATAATCATTACCTCAAGATATAACGCGGGATTGTTACCGAACAGACTGGCTGGCCCTTCAGCGATTGCCGAGATCCTGTATGGCCACCATCGAGCGTACCGCCTACCCGCGTTTCCCGAAGGTCTTCTCCATCAAGGAACTGCGGGCTTGCTACTCACCAAGCACGGAAGAACTGGACTGGGCTACCCGATCCACACGCGGGCAAGAATCACGGCTTGGTCTGCTGGTTCTCCTCAAGGTCTTCCAGCAGCTACACCACTTCCCAAACCTCGACACGCTTCCCGCAAGCGTGACTGAACTGGTGCGCATCAGCGCCGGGCTCAGCCCAGGTACCAGGTTCGGCTACGACCGTAAGGTGTCGCCGACCTTGTTCCGGCACTACACGGCCGTGCGAGAGTTCCTCGGCATCCAGACCTACATCGGTACCGATGCCAATGAGATAACTGTCCGCGCGGCACGCGACGCCGCCGAAACGATGGACCAGCCGGTTGACATCATCAATGCGACCATCGATGCGCTGGTCCTGCGTCAGATCGAACTGCCAGCCTTCTCCAGTCCGGAGCCCACCATGTCTATTGGAACAGCCAAAGATCCTGGCATCTTTTTTGCGCATTGAGCGCCGCGAAGCTTTGTAAAGCCTGCATCGCGACGGTCCGCCAAATACTTGTCCGCTAAACCGATGGCATCGCAAGTTTTTCACTTGCCCCCATTGTGCTTGCCATACCGATCGCCAGAGCTGGCGTTCCGATACTCCCCGCCCTTGTGCGACGAGCCATTTCCGCCGGCGTAATGCCCGCCATGGCTACCGGAGTGGGAACTGGCGCGCCGCGGACCTAGACGTTGCGCATCGCGCAGGAAGCGTTCCGGCGCTGGGCGTGGTTGACCATGGCATGGCGGGGACGGCGTCGGCCGGCCGGCCTCAGTTGAACAACAGCGCGGCATAGTTGCGGGCGCTGTGCAGCACGTGCAGCACGTCGATGCGCGCGGGCGGATCGCCCACCACGCGGTAGAAGATCTGGTAATTGCCGTGTACGCGGTGCCGGATGCCGCGGTCCTCGTAGCGGGGCACCAGCGGGAAGGCGAGCGGCATGTCGGCGAGCGACAGGCACCGGTCGCGCAAATCCTGTACGAAGGAGAGCGCGCGGCGCGGGTTGTCGCGGGCAATGTAGTCGGCGATAGCTTCGAGTTCGGCCTCGGCCAGCGGCGTCAGGCGAACGACGATCATGCGCCGCGCCCGGGTGTGCCGCCTGCCGCGGCGCGGTACTTGGCCTCGAGGCGGTCGAACACGGTGGCCGCGTCGGTGCCGCGGCCCGCGTCTGCCTCGGCCAGGCTTTGCGCGAGCGCCGCGTCCAGCGCCATCAGCTGCGCTTCGCGGTCCTGGATCAGGCGCACGCCTTCGCGCAGCACTTCGCTCTTGGAGCCATAGCGGCCCGAGGCGACCAGTTCGGTCACGTAGCGCTCGAGTTGTTGACCAAGGTCGGCACTGATCATGGTTCGCTCCTTTTCAGACGGGTGCCGTGAGTGTACCCCTCTTGATAATAGTTATCAAATTGGCCGACTTCCGTGCGGGCAAGTGGACTGAAAGGCACCCGATGTGCCTGGTGCATTGCCGTGCCGGGCTAGCGAGCGGCCCGCAGAAAAGGGACACTCCGTAACACGAAAGGGCGGAATAAAAGTGGTGTCGCAAACGCCTGACTACAGGACAGGAGCCCCCGTTTGTTGGTGACTTCCCGTCCGTGCAAATTCCCGTGTCCGCCAACGCCGCAGCGGCGGGGAGCCACTGTGCTCGGCGGCGCGCCAACCTTGCCGATAAAACCCCATATCGAGCCCTATCGCCGCCTTCCGCTAACGCCGACCCCGGATTCATCTTTCCCGGTGTCCTGAAGCCCATTGCTAGGCCAACGACGGAGCATCGCAGCGGCGGTAGCCGGCCAGAAGCAGCCCGTCAACGTTACCTTTCAACCATAGAATATCCCTGACACGCCCATACGTTGGGCGGTAGCTATTGACCCGGCATCAAAGAGATAATCAGTTGCCATTGGCACTTCAACCACCCCCGGGCTGAATGCGAGCGACAGCGCGGGGGCGGTTCTCTCGGCTTTCGCGCCTACAATGCCCCACGCGCGAATTGGTCAAAATTCCATTTGTCTATATCGAAGGTGACAAGGTTGTTTTCGTCTCCGTTCAACATCCCCACCGCGGAACGCCCGCCCGATATCCGGCGCAACTCCTCGCTCGAGAGTGAACGAATCGTCCTGGTTGGCTTGGCTTGCTGCTCGATGTCGAGCGGCAGCAAGTCCTTGATCGTCATTGTGCTCATGGCTTCTCCTAGCTGTGTAACGAGTGTGGTTTCAATCGAGCATGTTGCAGTGCTCGATTGAACAGACGCATGGAGCGTGCCGGTTGCGGAGAATGGCCAGGGGACTGTCGAGGTGGCCGCGCAAACGCCGGGTTTCCGGGCGGGACGGTCGGTATGACCGCGGCGTGGCGAAACGCAACGCGGCGTGGAGTGTTGGAAGGCATCCGGCAGTGCCACGAACCTGTACAGTGCTACCCAACACCTACAAGCGGCGCGACTAATGCAGGACCCGGCGCACTGTGACGCCGCTGACGAGGCGGAGGCGCTGCTTCTCTCCGCGGGCCGCATGGGCGCGCCCGGGCCTATCGGAGCGCCATCGGCCTCGAATCCGATCCGGTGATGCGCCGGTTCCTGCAAGCAGAGCCTTTCGCGAGCCCGGCAATTCGGGCAGACGCGAAGGACGGCATTGGGTCGCTATGCAAACCTCTGCATAGAGCAGAGGGTGCAGATCTCCGCATAGCTTCGATCTGCACATAGGGTCGGGAAGAGCCGATTGCTCACTGCAAACGACTCATCGCATTGAGTTCGCGCTTTACCAGCTACCGTAGTGGCGGACGACACCCCGCCAAAACGCGTCCGCATCTTTGGCGAGTGTTGTCTGCCCCGCCTTGGCAGTCGCGTTCACCGCCGCCTGTACCATGACCAGCTTCAATTCGGGATCGATGAGCATCATCTGACCGTACACACCGAGGAGGGCAAAGCGCCGTTTCTCGCCGGGAAAGATCCAGAACTGGTAACCATAGCCATAATAGGGAGTCGCCTTGCCGGGCTGGAATGCCTGCGGGATTCGGCGCCAATCCGTGCTATCCAGCAAATATTCCCTCGGCACAATCTGCTTCTGTTGCGGATCGTCTGGGCGAACACCGTTGCTCGCCAAGACAATGCCTAAGCGCCCATAGTCCCGCAGTGTTGCGTTGAAGTTCCCTGCCGCCCGCTCCATCCCTGTACCATCGGCCCGCCAAAGCGCCGAGTTTTCCGCCCCGATGGGCTGCCACAGGCGCGGCGTCAGGTATTCGCTGAGCGTCATGCCAGTGGCGCGATGCACGACTGTTGCGAGAATATCGGTCTCGGCGCTCGAATAAGAGAATCGCGTGCCTTGAGGCGCCTCCCGCTCGGTGATGAGCTTTGCGGCTGCCTCCACACCCTCGCGTTGCGCTGCCCGGCCAAAGCGCGCCAGATCGTCGTGGCCGTCGTAGTTCTCGGTGAAGCGCACCCCCGACGACATGCGCAACAGGTTGCGGATCGTGGTGCCGCCGTATAGCGTGCCGGTCAGCTTTGGGGCGTAGCGTTCGGCAGGATCATCCAGTGAGGCGATCTTTCCTTCCTGGAGCGCAAAGCCCACTGCCAGGGAGGTAATCGACTTGGTCATCGAATTGGATAGAAACCGCTGCGACGGTTTACGCTCATACTGGTACCGCTCCACCTGAATCACGCCATCCTTGATAATCAACAGGCCCATGATTCGTTGGCGAGCCAGATAGTCGTCAACCGTCAGCCGTTTGAGATGATCCACGTCCCAGCGGATGGACGGTTCGCTGTCGCTGTGCGACAGAACCATGGGCGCGACGCTTGGGGCAAGCACATTCATCTTGATGCCCGGAATGTCACCCTGCGCGGAGAAAGAGCCCACCCTAACCGACTCCTCGTAGAAGAAATTCCCAAGTGTTCCGAGCGGATACCCTTTGGCTCTACCTAGCCTGTCTTCATCGGGTGCGGCACCCGCCGAGCTTGCAAAGGCTACCACAAGCAGAGCGACGGTAATTTTTTGCGAGGATGGCATGCTTCTCTATGTTATGAGTCCGCCATGGGTAGGCGCCCAATCGGGCTGGGCTGATGAATTGATGCGGACGCGGGCAACTGATACTCCATCGGCTTCCTTCTACGGAAACGTCTGCTCCAATCTAGCAGCCAAGCGGCGCTAGACTGCCTGAGCGCTGCCCTGGAAGCATATCGCACCAGAACGGCCAGGTGTTCTCGCCAGCCGAATTGGTTCGAATCAGCAGGCTGCCGAACCGCTCACCAAAGCGCCGCACGGTGGGAATTGCGGAATTGCTGTGTCAATCCCTGCATCAACCATGAGGGCATTGCCGGCCTGAGGCGCCAGGCATCCAGCTAGTCGACCGCTTACGGCCCAATCGACTGGGCCACTAACCGGTGGTGGCGGTTTCCGGCCAGCAACGGCCTGTTGGGGGAGGTGTACCTTCAGTCCTGCATGTCCATACGGCGTACCTTGTGGTGTGCGCGTCCATGGGCCTTCCCGTTACCGGCTATCGGCTTCTACGAGCCAAACTACGAATCCGGTAGGGCCGTACGCTGGCGCATCGGGCTTGCCGGCGGCAACCGTTCGCCATTGCCGGCATCCACCAGAACGAGCACATGGCGTGTTCAGGAAGGCGGCATAATCGCCGTGCCTTTTCGGACTAAAATCCTCTGAGGAGGTGCCAATCATGTCAGCTCTCAGGCGCATAGATCCAGGTCATCCCGCCTACCAGGCCGCGCTGCATAGGACGACCCGCTACCCTGCGGAGCACGTCACGTTGACGGCTAGCTCCAGGAAGAGGCTGCGCCCCTGTGTGCCGCATCGCAAGGTCGGGCGCGGCAAGGTCGGCATCGGCGGCAAGCGCAGCGGCAAGTAGGGCGTGAAGCGCTGATCACCACGGCGCGACAACGCGCCGTTATATCACGGCCGCAGCAGACCAGACGACCGACGGTTCCTGTGCCCGTATGCCGCCCGACCGCACTATTGTGCTTCGATTAGGCTGCTGCTGGTAACAGTTACCGCTATTGAGAAACCATGCCGACTGTGAGCACGGACCCCGGCAAGGCAAGACGCGGCATGGTGATCCCGCAACGCGAAGAGTTGATGCGAAGCGGACGGAGATGTTGCCTTGGCAGTCCCTGATTCAACTCTGCCGGCAGTACATTACTGTCGCACAAAGTAGGGACTGATTCAGAATAATGCCAAGTGAAACAAGTCCTAATCCGATTAGAAACGTCTCCAAATTCTGTTTCGGGTGAAGGAAGGTCCAACACATTGCAATGACTGCCCCAATGGCGCCTCCCGGAAGGGAAAATAGATAGCCAAGCCAACTCATACTGTCCGGATGTTCGCGGGAAAATACCCACCAGCCAAACGCTGCCAAATATAGCGCAAGCCCCAGACCAACTCCACCAGTCAGTGCTGCCGGCGCACGATACCAACACATCAGCCCTAGAATGGCGGCATGAGGCAACCAGTAGAAGCGGAAGTTTCCCCAGAAGTAAGGCCCTGTTGGCGATAGAGCCGCTGCAACAATGAGCCCGGAAATACCGCCCACTACCAATAGAGATAGCTTCGTAATGCGCTCACCCAAATCGGAAACCATGACGGTACCCATTCCGAATAACTCCTCAATGACGGCACGCTTCTGACTCTCCTAGCGTCCCCGACCGACGAGCACGTATCTGTTCGCCATCCCACAGTCGACAGCCTTCACGGAACCGCGCCTACTAGTACCGCTGCACAGAGGTTATGACAGTTTGGCTGGGTTGTAGGACAGGCAAGCAGTTGTGGTCAACGAGCAGTTCGATGGTGCGAGCGATGCCTGCTTGGCGGCGGATCAACCCATTGCGTTCGAGGTTGAGCACCATCTGATGGACGGAAGGAGCCGTGACGGCGAAGAAGCGCTGCATGTCGCGCTCGGCCGGAGAGCGGCCGTTTATCAAGCTGTAGGCCCATATGAAGGCGAGATACTGACCTTGCTTGTCGGTGAAGCTCGGGCAGGCTGAGCGCTCGCCAGACAATGGAAGCGATTTCTGATTCATTCGGAACCCCCGCAGTCGAAGGAGGCCCCCCAGAAGGAGGCCATCCGAATGAATCTACGCTATCGAGTCGAGCTCGACCAATCCGAGCGTGAGGCGCTCGCTGCCATGCTAAGCGGCGGCAAGCATGCGGCACGCAAGCTCAAGCGAGCGCAAATCCTGCTTGCAGCGCACGCTGGCCAGGATGACGCGAGCATCGCAGCCACCGTGGCGGTTGGCGAATCCACGGTGTACCGCACCAAGCGCCGCTTCGTGGAGACGGGTCTGGAAGCGGCGCTGAACGAACAGGCTCGACCCGGGGCGCAGCGCAAGCTCAGCGGCAAGGAAGAGGCCCTGCTGATTGCCACCGCCTGCACCAACCCGCCACCGGGACGTGCGCGCTGGACGCTGGAATTGCTCGCCGACACGCTCGTCAAACTGACCGAGCACGAAGAGCTATCGCGCGAGACGGTACGCCGGCGCCTGGCCGAGAACGATCTGAAGCCCTGGCGCAAGAACATGTGGTGCATTCCCAAGATCGACGCGGAGTACGTTGCACGCATGGAAGACGTGCTCGACCTGTATGCCGAAACCCCGGACCCGCAACACCCGGTGGTGTGCTTCGATGAAAGCCCGACCCAGCTCATCGGCGAGGTACGCCAACCGATTCCGGCCGAGCCGGGTAAGCCTTTGCGCTACGACTGCGAATACAAGCGCAACGGCACCGCTAATCTGTTCGTCTTCCTCGATGCGCACCGTAGCTGGCGCAAGGTGAAAGTCACCGAACGGAGAACGGCAGATGACTTCGCCCAGTGCATGCGCGACCTGGTCGATATCCACTACCCCCAGGCACCGCGCATCCGGGTCGTGCTGGACAATCTGTCGACCCACACGCCGGCTGCCCTCTACCAAGCCCTGCCACCAGCAGAGGCACGCCGCATCCTGCAGCGGATCGAATTCCACTACACCCCCAAGCACGCCAGCTGGCTCAACATGGTCGAGATCGAAATCGGCGTGCTGCGAAGCCAGTGCCTGGATCGCCGCATCGACTGCCGCGATCGGCTGATCACCGAGGTCGCGGCTTGGGAGCAACTGCGAAACGCCAGCGGCGCTCGCATCAACTGGATGTTCTCTACCGAAACGGCACGGGAGAAATTGGCCAAAGCCTACCCAGTACCGACCTCTGACAAACCGTCATAACCTCTGTGCAGTGGTACTAGAGCGATTTCGCTACTTCGTTTTGGGGCGCCGCCGCGTAACCCCAGATTCGTCTCGCCTAGCCTGTTGCCGGAGTACGGTTGCCGGCATATCCTCCTGCGGCCACCGCTGCCCCTTGGGTGTCCGCTGCGCGATCTGAGCGTCTGCTCCGGGTCGGTCAGAGACGGTCGCAGTTTGCGGAGGGAATCCGACCGAGATCCGCAGCCACTTCCAGCCATTCGCTCGAACGCTCTAGCGGACACGCGAACGTCAGGTCCACTCGGACAAAAATTGAATTCATGATACCGGTCACGACGCGCTTCGTCAGCGCACCTGCTAGACCCCACGCGCCTCAACCGGGATCGGTGTCAGGACGGGGTAGATCTGGTGCCTGCGCTCTCCGGCACCGTCTGCGTGCTACTGGATCATATGAGCGTCCTCCTCGCGAGAGCGGAGTCCGGTGGATTCATCGCCAAGTGCCGTCAGCTTCGGGAAGTTTGGAGGTGGTTTGCGTGAACCAGAGCAGCGTCACGCGAGGCGAGTTTCGATCGGCAACCCGGATTTCAACGTCTTCGTAACGGGCGTGCGCTCGGCAATTTCCGCCAGACGCGCTTTCTGACTGTCCTCCAAGCCCTTGATCACAAGCGTCCGCACGATTCGCCGCTCGTCCGTCCCGACAAGCCGCAGGGAAACATCGAGCGACTCAAGGGCCCAACCTTTGCGTTCGGCATACATTTTGAGCGTGATGGCGGTGCACGCTCCAAGGCTTGCAAGCAATAGATCGTAGGGGGCCGGTCCAGCCCCTTGCCCGCCGAGAGCGGGGGGTTCATCGGCCGTGATTGCATGGCCGCTTACGACGATGTCCGTGCGATAGGGCGTCGATCCAATCTGTGCGGTACCGTGTGTCATGGTTTCTGTCTCTTCTACACGACGATGTGAAATGTGGGATGAACTGGTTGTCCTTGAGTATCTTCACAAAGCGTCTGATATACCAATCAACCTTTGGTATGGTCGATCGGCTCGGCGGCATCGTGGGATGGTCGAATCGAGCCGGCGATCCAGGCCTTCACGTTCCCGGATCCGCCATGCTGCCTGGTGCTTGATGTTCGCGTGCGCGGGCCGAGCGGACTCGATCTGCAAGCGAGGCTGACGCAGATGGGCGTGCACGTACCGAAAAGATAGGAATTATCGGCAGGCGACGATCGCCACTCTCCCCACAATTGGCCGAAGCGGCCAGATTGGGATTCGACTCTTGTCGACTGCTGAGCCAGGGACGGGATCATCAAGAGCCCCAATTCGTAGAAAAGGGCAAACGACGGCCTTGCGTCAGACCCGCCGCTGGAAATGCACCGCGCCCCCTATTGCTGCGCTCATGATTTCGGGCCGTGGCCGCTCCTTTCACTTGCGATTGACTGGTTCGCGCCTTGATCCCCGCGGCCTCGTACAATCCCCACAGATATCAAATTTTTTGAATAACATTGACAATCCAGATTGGCTGTTTGTGCACTTGCCTTCGCTATAGTTCTGCACATGGACGGCGCGACACCGCAACAGAGCGAAACAGCGCAGCCAGACAGAACCTCAAAATAATTGAATCGATTTCCACCGGAGAACACCATGTCGAACGCCAAGCTTGAAGTCCTGACCCCCCGCAACAGCCAGCTCATCATCATCGACCACCAGCCGCAGATGGCCTTCGGCGTGCAGTCGATGGACCGCCAGACCATGAAGAACAACGTCGTGGGCCTGGCCAAGGCCGCGAAGGTCTTCGACGTGCCGACCACGATCACCACCGTCGAAAGCGATTCGTTCTCCGGCTATACCTATCCGGAACTGCTCGACGTCTTCCCCGGCAAGCAAACCCTGGAGCGCACTTCGATGAACTCCTGGGACGACCAGAAGGTGCGCGACGCACTGGCCGCCAATGGCCGCAAGAAGGTCGTCGTGGCCGGCCTGTGGACCGAGGTCTGCAACACCACCTTCGCGCTGTGCGCGATGCTCGAAGGCAACTACGAGATCTATATGGTGGCCGACGCCTCGGGCGGCACGACCAAGGAAGCGCATGACTACGCCATGCAGCGCATGGTCCAGGCAGGCGTGGTGCCCGTGACCTGGCAACAGGTCATGCTGGAATGGCAACGCGACTGGAAGAACCGCGAAACGTACGACGAGGTGATGGCCGTGGCCAAGGAACACTCGGGCGCCTATGGCATGGGGGTCGACTATGCCTATACGATGGTCCACAAGGCCGCGCAACGCACGGCAACCACGCACGAATCGCTGGCTCCCGTGCACGCGCCGGTCATCGACCGCTGATGCATGTCCGCCGCCAGTCATCCCTCGGAGCGCACAAGATGATTCCAGGTCGAAGCGTGGCCAACGGCGCCCTCCTGCTGGGAAGCTGGCTGGCCATCAGCGCCTCTAGCGTAGCGGCGGCAGCGATCGTCGCCAAGACGCTGATCGCATGATCGCCCCCCCGCGGGGGAAACCCTCCCCCGCGGGCATGCCCCTGCAAGACAAGCAAGCGACGACAATGCTACCGGCGAGCGTTTGCCACCCTTCAGCATTGCCGGATCGGCCGAACGCCCAGAGTTGGGCGAGTGCAAGGGGCCGCTGCTCCCATTTACCGGATGGATCTCAACCATGAGCGCAAACGTCAACGCATCAAACAATACAGAAACAAGCGAAAATCTCAGCCTCTGGGAAATATGCAAAGCGCCAATCCTTCTTACTATTGTGGGCGGCGCCATCGACACGATCGGCTTTATTGCGCTGCTGGGCTTCTTCACTGCGCACGTCACCGGAAACCTGGTGCTCGCGGGAGCGGCATTCGTCAAAGGCGGGGCCGGCTTATGGATTAAGCTTGGCGCCATACCACTCTTTATTGTCACGGTCATCATCAGCAAGATGCTGATTGACCGCAACCAGCAAACCCACCAGACCCACCAGACCTTAGGTTGGCTGTTTGTTGCCGAAGCAGTCTTCTTGCTGGGTTTCATGGCCGCCGGCCTGTATCTCGAACCGTTCGAGAATCCGGATGGCGCGGGCCTTGCTTTGACCGGAGGCCTTGGCCTTGTCGCGCTTGCCGTCCGAAATACTGCCAGCAAGACACTGATCAAGTACATCAGTCCCAGCACTATGATGACCGGGAACACCACACAACTGGGTATCGATCTGTCAAACTACTTGCGTGCCAGGACACGCGCCAATTTCCAAGATCTTCTCAAAAGCGCAAGTGTTGTTGTCGGTTTTGTGATCGGTGCTTTCCTGGGTGCATCCCTCTATGTGACGATCGGATTTTGGAGTGTCTTCCCATTTATTCTACCCATCGCATATATGGCGCGCGTGGCATTTCGCAACCAATTTAGATGAGTGAATGACAGCATGAGCATCAGCAAGAACAGGCTTGAATCATTTAGCGATGGGGTCATTTCCGTAAGCTTGACACTCATGCTGTTTCAATTACAGGTTCCAGAAGGATTCTCACTTAAAGATATCCTGAATAATGCCTATAATTTCTTCGGTTATGTACTAAGCTTTGTTTACGTCGGAATATACTGGAACAATCATCATCACCTATTTCAAGTTGCCCGTGGCATCAACGGCAAAATTATGTGGGCGAACCTCCACTTGCTATTTTGGCTAAGCATGATTCCATTCACCACCACCTGGACTGGAAAATCTGGCTTCGCGGAAGCGCCGACGGCAATGTATGCATTTGTCCTATTCATGTGCGCCGTCTCTTACGCGCTGCTCACCAAACTCATCATAAACTACGACGGCGAACATTCCGCACTTAGACAGGCCATCGGAAACGACCTCAAAGGGAAGCTCTCCATCCCAATCTACGCATTAGCGATCCTGGCCAGTTTTTTCAGCAGCGTAGCTTCGTTTTTTATACTGACCTTAATGGCTGGCGTATGGTTCGCTCCTGATTCCCGCATTGAAAAATATCTGCTCGGTAACAAAACCCACGAGCCCTGACGGTATGGGGCTTAGGATTGAGCCAGATGCACGAGCCCAGGACTCGGAGCATGTCATGCCCGTTGCCACATCCGGAACAAGAAAGCATCGGCCTGATTGACATAAATGCTCGCGCTCGGACACGGGCTGCGCCCGAAAGAATGCGAAGTCAGAAAGAAAGAATGAGGTCGGTCAGAATGTCAATGGCGCCACCCGTGACGCCACCTACCAACTACCAACTACCAACTACCAACTACCAACTACCAACTACCAACTACCAACTACCAACTACCAACTACCAACTACCAACTACAAATCCTACTCCCCGCCGCCGGCACCTCAAGGGACGCCCCCGAGCGGGGCCGAGAAGTGACCGGCCTGGTCTGCGGACCCGGACTTCCGCTCTCGGCCAGGAACGGTCCTTCACCGCTACCCAAGGAACGACCGAAGTACCTTTGGCTGCGGCCTCAAAACGCAGAGTTAAGGAAGGTCTGCGCAACACGAATTTACGCAGATCTCCGACTGAGATGGACCCGACGCCTCCCTTCGGGGGACACTATCGGCCTCAACCTGACACGTGGAGGTTCATCATGGAAATCGACATCCTCGGCATCGATCTCGCCAAACATGTGTTCCAGCTCCATGGCGCCGACCGCCGCGGACGGCCTGTGCATCGAGCAAAGGTCTCGCGTGGCTTGCTCCTGGTGGCGGTGCGTACACTGAAGCCAGCGATGGTTGTTATGGAAGCCTGCAGTACACGCACCACTGGGCACGGCGCTTCCAGTCGCTCGGCATTGAGGTTCGGCTGATCAGCCCACAGTATGTGTCGCCCTTCGTCAAGACCAACAAAAATGACCGCAACGACGCCGAGGCGATCGTCGAAGCCGCCAGCCGGCCCGCCATGCGTTTCGTTACCGTCAAATCGGTTGAGCAACAGGACATTCAGGCTGCGCACCGCATGCGTGCGATCCTGCTACGCCACCGTACCGCCATGATCAACCAGATGCGCGGCCTGCTCGGCGAGCGCGGACTGACGATTTCGCGCTCCCCAGAGGGGTTCAAGCGTGCAATCCCGGAACTGCTTAGCAAGAGCGCCGACGAACTGGCGTCGTTCTGCCAGACGCTGCTGACTGAACTGCTGCAGCACCTGCATGCGATCGAGGAGCGAGTCCACCTGATCGAAACATCGATCCAATCGTTCATGAAGCGATCCGCGCTGTGCAAGAAGATCGCGGAAGTGCCTGGCATCGGCCCGATCACCGCCACGGCTATGGTCGCCGCCGTCGGCGATGCCAAGCAATTCAGGAACGGCCGACATTTGGCGGCCTGGCTCGGCCTGGTGCCACGTCAGTACTCCTCGGGCGGCATGCCTCGTCTGCACGGCATCAGCCGGCGCGGCGACACATACTTGCGGACCCTGCTCATCCACGGGGCCCGGGCGGTCCTCCGCTACGCAACGAGAAAAGTTGATCCGCAGAGCGTCTGGCTGCAGCAGCTGATTGCGCGACGCGGCCACAACTGTGCGGCAGTCGCTCTGGCCAACAAAAACGCCCGCATCATCCAGGCGCTGCTCAGCAGCGACTCGACCTATGACCTATATGAAGCGAAGCGCGGCAGCATAGCCCAAAACCGCTTGCAGGGAGGGAATACCCACGCAGGTTTGCGAAGCTTCTCAAAGCGATGACGAAATTGGTTGAACCAGCATCCTAAAGCCTGTTTTTCGTGCCGGCTGCCGTGTTCGGCGAGCCGTGAATTTGCTAAGGACGGGATGCGCGGATCTCATCGAGGCTGCGGGCGTGCTTCGGCAAGCGCCCATTGGGCAAGCCGGATACATGCATGCAGACCGTTTCGACATCACGAACAAGAAGCTTGCAAAAGGCGTCGGGTCCATACATGCACGAAAAGTACGATTACCCCGTTTAGTACAAAGCTGTATCTTGGTCGCAGGCCTACTAGACTAGGACAACACCGAGAAATCGCCGCTGAACAGGTCCCACCGCGCATCGCGCCGTACAATGCGCCAGCCTTCGGGCCGGCGCTCCCAGCGATCGGTATATTCGCCATTGGTATCCAGGAACAAATGCGATTTTTCGCCTGCACCCTGGTGGCGAGCCTGGACATAGCTGCGGCTGAGCGCCATATCGCCCTCGACCTCCGTCTGTATGCTGCCCAGCAAGTGCTGGGACGGACCGCAGGGGCCCAGGAATTTCCTGAAATTCTCCAGCAACGCAGCCCCGCCCGCTCTCTCACCGCCGTCGCCGTAGTCGAACGTCAGATCGTCCGCGAACACTTCGCCGATCCTCTGCCATTCGCGGCGGTCGAGGATGCGTGCGAACAGGCCGAGACGATGCAAGATTTCGCGCTCGTCTAGCAAAGCTTGCAGGTTCATGTTTCCTCCTGTGTGGAATCACCGTGGCTTTTTTAGTGCTACCCAAGCCGCGAACCGCATGCCATCAGAGGGCATCAGGGCGGCGGGCGATTGCCCAGCACCGTCACGGCGGCGATGCCCCGGCTTTGCAGGCAGGCGTCGTCGCAATAGGTCAGCGCGGCGTCCACCGCCGCCCGGATATCCGTCTCGGCTGCCGCGGGGGCTGAAGCACGTTCTCTAGCGCCGTCCTCCCTGGCGGGAGGCCAGGCCGTCATCAGGCCGGCGAAAACCCAGCGCCAGCACCGCGCCGGCGCCCAACAGACATGTGATGCGATATCGAGCCTTCACGACGGTCTCCTCTGTGCTCGTATCCCTTTATTTCCCGCTGTCGTGCTCTTGTGGCGCTACGCTGGCGCCGGCACGGCCTCATGGACTTCACTGTAGCCACTGGAGCAAAGCGTTTCCTCGTCCAAGCAGACTAGGGTCGATCCCGTAGACCCGCGTGCCGTGAACCGAGGGACTGGATTTGCGATGACAGGGGAAATCGGGGAAACGCCAGGGGAACAGCCGCCTATTCGCCATACAGCCGCCCGAGTGCCCCTGCATTTGCGCATACACCGCGAAGCTCAAGGCTGCGGCGTTGCCGTGCGAACCCCGGGGCGCCGCCACCACGTCCAGCCGCGCGCCGAGCGAGGTCGCGTGCCGGTAGAAAGCGAGGATGGCCTCTCGCCCGGCGACGACGGGGCTGCCCACGGGATCCTCCACGGTCGCGTCGTCGGCAAACAGCGCTACCACGCGCCCCGCGTCCGCCGCATTGAAAGCGGCCACGTAGTCGAGCAAGGCGGCCTTCATGGCGGCGCTCCTGCTCGTGGTCATGTCGGTGGTCATTGCCTTCCTCGTTGAAGATGAAGGGGGTTGGCCGGGATTCGCAAATATCTTAAGCTTCAGATATTTTCGAATCCCGGCCAACCCTCTATCACCGACGCGCTGCGCGCCGTTGCGCTGGTGTCCGCTGTGTGCGCGTTCGCCGGAGCGGGTCTCGCGGTGGCGACCATCCAACCCCGCAGGTGATATGCCTCGTGTCGCCGGACGCGTCCATTGCCTATCGGCGCCCTCCCCTCAACTAGCCGAAGTCGGCCATCAGGCGACATTCGATCATGCCCTCGGCGGACGTTCAGACGTCGGCTCCTCGCTGCAATCGGTCGATCTAGGAAGATTGGCTGTGCAATCCCAAGCCGCAAAAGAGTGTACCGACTGTGGCCCCCTGAACAGTTTTGCGGGACGCGGATGTGCAGACGGCCCGCCAACTGGCGGGCCGTCTCAACGAGGCTACGGGGCAATAAGCAGCCTGCGCGGGCGCAGTACTTTCGCTTAGTTGTCTGTGTCAGGCAGCTTTGGCTCTGCGCCTGGTTGAGGCGCCCTCTTCGATTCGCGCCAGTACGCGCTTGCCCGAATCAACCACCGTGGAATCATGCGTCATCTGATAGCGCACAATCATGCCTTCTACGCAGATCATCGCATCTCCGGCGACGGTAGCAGGTGACTGCAGCCCGAGGCGGCCAGCGAGTTCAGAAATGTACCGCTCCATTGAGTGCTTATGGGATACGGCCTGCTGAAGGTGCCCAGAGTCTCCCGTGGATCCGGCTTCGGCTACCACATTGATGAAGGCGCAACCACGGAAGTCTTCCTGCGCGAACCATTCACCCAAGGCTTCTGCGAGGACGGACAGCTCGGCACGCTGAGCAAAACGAGCCTCCACGTCTTCGACAAACCAGCGCATCCAGAAGTCATGACGACGGTCCAGGAACGCCGCAATGAGTTCGTTCTTGGAGGCGAAATGCCGGTAAAGCGACATTTTCGCAACGCCTGACTCGGCAATGATCTTGTCGATGCCTGTGGCACGGAACCCGTCCTGATAGAACAAGCGCGCCGCAGTTTCCAATATCCGGTCGCGTGCGGAAGGTTGTGACATTTCAGCCCCTTTTTGACCCACTCGATGCCTCTAGTATCGCAGACAGACCTGTCTCTGCAAAGGTACCGGGAGACATGAGAAATTTTCTTGACAGACAGATCTGTCTACACCATTATAGATACAGAACGGTCTACATCATATCAAAGGTCGATGCTTCAAGGAGACTGCCATGCGCTACTCACATTCCCAAGTCGCCCTCCTTCATCAAGCTCTGCAGGCGGATAAATCGAACCTGGCCACATGGCGCTGGTACAGCGATCTGGTCGACAGCCAGCGCCTCGTGCTTCGCCTCAATGAAGACCAGTGGGTCGTCGCAATTGACGGTAGTGACTTTGCGTGCGCGGAGGGCCTGTACGCGGCCGTGCGTTGGGCGCACATCATGACGCACTCGGGCGGTTACATCACGTTCGCGGCGTAAGCGAGCGGATTAGGAATCTGCCTGTGCACGGGCTAATCGCCACACCAAGCATTTGAAAACACGCAGCACTGCTCTTATCAACCCTTCGGCCCGGTATCGGGTCTTCATCCACCAACCACAGAGGTGATTTCATGTCGACTAACACTGAACTCCGTCCGCCGCTTCCCCCTTTCACACGCGAATCCGCCATCGAGAAAGTGCGCCTAGCCGAGGATGGCTGGAACACCCGCGACGCTGCCAAAGCGTCCCTCGCGTACAGCCTGGATACGCGATGGCGCAACCGTGCTGAATTCGCAAACGGCCGCGACGAAGCCCGAGCGTTTCTAGAGCGCAAATGGTCGAAGGAGTTGGAGTACCGTCTCATCAAGGAGCTGTGGGCGTTCACGGATAACAGGATTGCCGTGCGCTACGCCTACGAGTGGCGTGACGACTCCGGCAACTGGTTCCGGTCCTATGGCAATGAGAACTGGGAGTTCGGCGAGGACGGTCTGATGGTGAATCGCTACGCTTGCATCAATGATTTGCCAATCAAGGAAGAAGAACGGAAGTTCCATTGGCCGCTCGGTCGTCGTCCAGATGATCACCCCGGCTTGTCGGATCTCGGCCTCTAATAGCTAGGCCGTCCATATCGCTCCGATTGGAAGCACCCGGGGAAGCAAAGGCAAAGGTGAGGCAGTTTCTGCGAAGGCCTCCTGAAGCTCGCGATGAAGGAGCAACCCCGTCGTCTCGCTGTCCTTCTCACCTAGTCAGCCCTCAAACGATTGCTGCCCACTCGATGTGGGCAGCAAACCTTGCAGCCCTTGCAAATAGAAGCCTCTCCGAAAGGTGGGCGTCCTCATGTAGATACCGCACGGGCTGAACGGCATCCTGTTTGTATTGGAAACAGGGATTATTCCTTGGGAAGAGCTTCCGCAAGAATTCGGGTTCGGCAGCGGGATGACTTGTTGGCGTAGGCCGTGCGAGTGGCAAGACACAGGAGAAAGGCCGGATGACCGCTCATAGACCCACTTCGCTCTCTCGATTCGAATCCAAGGGATGACAGAGAAGGGTCGGTCTGAGACGGCCACCGTTTCGCGGCGGGCATCCGACCGAGACCGGCCAGTTTGAGACATAGCTGTGCACCCGATTGAATGTCGCTTCTTGGTGATAGTTGTCAGAGCGAAGCCGCCGTTAATGGGTGCCCCAGAGACGGTATTGGGACCCGGCCTGCACCCGTCTTATCTTGTGCGTTGCATTGCCGCGTCGTCGCAAAAATGTCCCGGCAAGGCCGGGACATTCGCACACCTCTCAATCAATCCGCGAAATCGGTGGCTTCGGAAGAGCCCCTCCACGCGTCGAGGTCCTTTGCGACAGCGTTCGCCTTGGCTGCCGCAAGTTCGTTGGCGATCTTGCCGGCAAACAGATGCAGCGGCGGCGATTCGACACTGGCGGCCTGGATGATCAGCAGTGCCAGCTTGTCAGGGTCTCCGGCCTGATGGCCGTGCAGCGTGCCCAGATGCAAGTCGAGCGAAGCCTTGGCCTCCGAGTAGTCGTCGATCTGCCGCTTGGCCACTGCCAGCGCGCCGCTCGACAGGAAATCGGTGCGGACTGGACCGGGATAGACCACCGTGGCGCGAATACCAAGTTCGGCAACTTCCGCGGCCAGCGACTCGGTCAGACCTGCCAGCGCGAACTTGCTCGCGACGTAGCTGCCCCAGCCGGCATATCCACCCTGGTAGCCTACGATGGACCCGATATTGATGATGTGCCCGTTGCGCTGGCTGCGAAGATGCGGCAGCGCATGGCGCAGTACGACCATCGGCGCAAAGAAGTTGACTTCGAAATTCTGGCGAAGCTCGTCGTCGGACAATGCCTCGACAGTTCCTTGCTGCGCGTATCCAGCGTTGTTCACGACCACGTCGATGGCGCCAAACGTCTGCACGGCCTTCTCGATTGCCTGCTGGACGCTGTGGTCATTGGTCAGGTCCACTTCGAGCGGAAGGAAGTCGTCGGATGCCTGGCCGAACGCCTTGGTCAGCGATTCTGCGGTGCGCGACGTTGCGGCCACGCGGTGGCCTTGCTCAAGCAGATGCTTGACGACTTTCTGGCCGACGCCTTTCGATGCGCCGGTGATGAACCAGGTACGGAATGCTGTTTTCATGATGAAAATCCTTGTGTGGTTGTAGATTGGATGTGCAACGTCCTCACGGCAGCGCGACGCTCATGCCGCCGTCGGCCATCACCACGGCGCCGACAATGAAACTGGCCTTTTCCGATGCCAGGAAGGCAATCACCTCTGCGATTTCTTTTGGCTGGGCCGCGCGGCGGATCGGCGCCTTCTTGCCATGCTCGGCCAGGAACGCCTGACCGTCGGCGTGGATGTGGTTGGTGATGTTGGTGATGACGTCACCGGAGCCCACCGCATTGACGCGGATGCCATGCTCGATGGCTTCGAGCGACAACGCGCGCGTCAACTGCGCCAGCGCACCCTTCGACGCCGCGTAGGCCGCGATCGTCGGGAATGCCTGATAGCACGCGTACGAACCCACATTGACAATGGCGCCAGTCTTTGCCGGCACCATCGCGCGCATGGCCTCGCGCGAGAACAGGAACGCCCCCGTGGCGTTGACGGCCTGGATGCTGTTCCAGTCGTCGAGCGACATGTCGACGACGGGCTTGTTTATGATGATCGCGGCGTTGTTGACGAGGATGTCGAGCTTGCCAAATTGCTCGATCGCAGTTGCGACTGCCTGCACGGCGCTTTCCTCGCGCGCCACGTCGGCGACAAGGGGAACGATGCCGGGGCGGGCTAGGGCCTCGACGTTGGCGCTGCGTCCCACGGCGATCACGTTTGCACCTTCGGCATGCAGTAGTTGCGTAGTGGCCAGGCCAATGCCGCTGGCCGCGCCGGTAACGATGGCAACCTTGCCTGCGAAGGCGCCGGTTTCTCGATTGCGTGATGTCATGATGGTTTCCTTGATCGGATTGCGTGACAGGTGCCCGGCGTTCAGAACGGGCTGGCGGTGGGCCGTACGACGATTTCGCTGACGTCCACATCGGCCGGCTGCTCCACGGCGTAGGCGATGGCGCGGGCGATGGCGTCGGGCGTGATGGCGATGCGGCGGAACTCCTGCATCGCCGAGCGTGCGGTGTCGTCGGAAATCGAATCGGCCAGTTCGGACTCCACCACGCCCGGGCAGATCACCGTCACGCGGATCTTGTCGGTCTCCTGGCGCAGCCCGTCGGAAATGGCGCGCACGGCAAACTTGGTGGCGCAGTAGACGGCCGCAGTCGGCGACACGGACAGGCCGCCGATCGAGGAGATATTGATGATCTGGCCCTGGCCTTGCTGCTCCATGGTCGACAGGACGGCGGCGATGCCGTGCAGGACGCCACGGATATTCACGTCGATCATGCGGTTCCACTCGGTGACCTTCAGCGCGTTCAGCGGCGACAGCGGCATCACGCCCGCATTGTTGATGAGCACGTCGATGCGGCCGAAGGCATCGAGCGCAAAGCGTGCGAAAGCCGCGACGTCATCGGCCGAAGTGACGTCGAGTTCGCGATAGCGCACGATGCCGCCGGCTGCCTGCAGCGACTCCGTCAGCTCGACGAGCCTGTCGGTGCGGCGCGCGCCGATCACAAGCCGATGGCCTTGCGCGGCCAGCAAACGGGCGGCGCCCTCGCCAATGCCGCTGCTGGCGCCGGTAATCAGGATGACCTTCGATTCGGTGGATGGGATTGCCATCTTGCATACTCCTATTGTCGGTTCGGATTTGGCCGCGCCTGTCCGCTGATTGCCCGCAGAACATGCCGTGCCGGTTTCGGCCTGAAATGAAGCGGTACGTGTTCGTCGGCCGGTGAATGAATGGTAGGGAAGACGGCCCCGGAGGCGAATACACGGAGCGATGCCGTTATTGCCTATTCCTATTGATCAGGGTGGCGCGTGCGGCGGGGGATGACTACAATGCCGTCTATCGCGACTACAGGAGAGTGCGGTGTCGAACAACCGCAATCCCGCTTCCATCCGGATGGTCCGGCTGCTGGAAAGACTGGCGCCCAACGAGGGTTACACGCAGTCGGCACTCGACAGCGTGCGGCTGATGCGTTCGGATCGCCCGCTCGGGCGCACGCCGGTGCTGTACGAGCCGAGCATCGTGATTGTTTGCCAGGGGCGCAAGCTCGGATTCCTGGGCAACGAGGTCTATGTCTACGACGCGCAGCATTACCTCGTGCTGTCCGTCCCGCTACCGTTCTCGACGGAAACGCAGGCCTCGCCAGAGGAGCCCATGCTTGCGGTATCGATCCGGCTGGACCTGATCGAACTGAGCGACCTGATCACGCAGATCGGTGCGGCCGGGCAGCATCCCGAAGCGCCGCCAGCCGGCATCGTCTCCACACCGCTGGACGGCGATCTTGCGGGCGCGACGATACGGTTGCTGGAAGCATTGACGGTGCCGCTCGATGCGCTGGTACTGGGTCCAGCGATCGTGCGCGAGATCTGCTATCGCGTGCTCACTGGCGAGCAGGGCGCGGCGATGCGTGCCGCCCTGGCGCATCACGGCCGCTTCGGACGCGTGGCGCGGGCACTCAAGCGGATTCACACCGAATATGCAACGCCGCTCAACGTCGCGCGTCTTGCCGAGGAAGCGGGTATGAGCGTGCCGGCGTTTCACGCCAACTTTCGCACCGTGACACAGACATCGCCGATCCAGTACATCAAGTCCACCCGCCTTCATCAGGCACGCCTCATGATGATCCGGGACGGCGTGACCGCGGCGGCGGCAGCGGGACGCGTCGGCTACGAAAGCGCGTCCCAGTTCAGCCGGGAGTTCAAGCGCCTGTTTGGCCGTACGCCGGTCGAGGAAGTGCGCGACATGCGCGAATCGTTCACGCTCTCGCCGGCGGTCCGCTTCGGGACGTAGGCTTCGCTAAGCGGCTACATCGAGTGTCACCTTCCCGCGCACGTGGCCGCTCATGCTCCGTGCAAGGGCATGGCTTGCCTTTGGAAGGGAAAAGACCGAATCAATGTGGGTGCGCAATTCGCCCGAGGCATAAAGTGCGGCCAACATTGCGAGCAGCGATCCATCGGCGCGGGTGGCGAAGTTCTTGCCGGTGGCGCCCACATCGTGGCCGCGCGCCGGATCGGGCTTGCTGACGGTGGACACCAGTATTCCGCCCGGCTTCAGCACGGACCATGAACGCGCCTGCGTATCGCCGCCCACCAGGTCCAGCACCACATCGAATTTCGACGCGCGCGCCGCAAAATCTTCCGCGGCGTAGTCGATCACCTCCGTGGCACCGAGGCTTTGCACGTAGTCCCGATTGCCGGCCGACGCGGTGCCAGTCACGCGGGCGCCGGCCAGTTTGGCGAGCTGCACGGCTACGCTGCCCACACCGCCTGCCGCAGCGTGAATCAGGACCGTCTGACCGGCCTGCAACGCGCCATGTTCGTGCAGCGCCTGCCACGCCGTAAGCGACGCAGCGGGAATCGCAGCCGCTTCCACGAAACCAAGAGACGCTGGTTTGCGCGCAAGGCGAGCGGCGTCGACCACAGCGCGCGTGGCGAAGGCGCCGACGATGCCGATAAATCCCATCACCTCGTCGCCCGGCGCCAGCGTGGTGACGTTGCGCCCCACCGCGATGACGGTGCCCGCGGCATCGACGCCGGGTGTGAAGGGCAACGGAAGCGGTATGAACGCCTTCATCGCGCCACTGACTATTTTCCAGTCGATCGGATTCACCGACGCAGCGGCGACATCGATCAGCACTTCGTTATCGCCGGGCACGGGGTCGTCCAGCTCGGCCAGCGTCATGATGTCCGGGCTGCCATAGGCAGCAACACGTATGGCTTTCATTAGATGCTCCTGGAAGAGACACCCACAATTGGGGCATCGAGTGCGAGTGCGGCCTGCACGGGATCGAAATACTCGCGGAGGTGCGCGATTCGGCCGTCACGGGCGGTAAGGAAGACGACGTACTCTTGCCGGTAGGTCCGACCGGTCGCGGCAATCAGCCCTTCGGCACGCACGCGCGCGACGGCATGCTGGGAGTCATCGGTGGCGATTACCACAGTATCGAAGAAGCGAAAATCCTTGACCGCGCCCCCGAACCAGTTCACATGCCGCAGCACGGCGTCGCGTCCGTCGAGTTGCAACGGATGGCCCAGGCTGGGGGCGTAGGGAAGATCCCACACGATGTCGTCGGCGATCAGTTCCTGCCATTGCTGGTGGTCGTCCACCAGCCACTGGAGGTGTTGCTGCAAAAGCTCTGTTGCGATGCTCATGATGCGTTTCTCCTCTGGATGCCAACTGTCAGGCAGCTACCCGCTGGGCCGGCGCGCGGCGGCTGTCAACGCTGAAGGCTCCGGGGCCGAACGCCACGACCTGCAACAGGCCGCCGGCCATGGCGAGGTTCTTCAGGAAATGGAACATCTGGTTCTGGTCAGCCAGCGCGTGGTGGAAGATCAGCGCGGTCACCACGGCGTATGCCGCCAACAGCAGCGCAACCAGGCGCGTCTTGTAGCCGACTGCCAGCAGCACGGCGCCAGCCAGTTCCAGTACCAATGCGCCGATGAGGCCCAACGCGGGCGCGGGCAGGCCCAGCGATCCGATGTAGGCCATGGTTGCGCCGGGGGCCAGAAGCTTGCCGATGCCGCTGACGAGGAAAATGGCGGCGATCAGGGTGCGGCCGATGGCCGGCACGGCGGAACGGCTGTTGATGTTGGCGTTGATGTGGGCGTTCAGGTTCGAGTTCATGTTGATCATCCTTTTCAAGGAGTGGATGACCGAAGAGTAGAGACTTGACATGTATCCAGGAAGCCTATATTTCTAGATGAGATCCATCTATCGGATAGATATATGCTCGACGCCGTCTCGTTGGACCAGCTCCGTACTTTCATCGCCGCCGCAGACGAAGGCAGCTTTTCCGCGGCGGGCCGCAAACTGCGGCGGGCGCAGTCGGTTGTCAGCCATACGCTGGCCAATCTGGAAGGCCAGATTGGCGTGCAGCTATTCGATCGCGGCGGGCGCTATCCTCGGCTGACGGAGCAAGGGACGGTGCTGCTCGCGCAGGCGCGCCTGGTGGTAAGCGGCATGGACGGCTTCAAGTCCAAGGCGCGAGCGATTGCCGACGGACTCGAACCCGAGTTGTCTGTCGTGGTGGACGTCATGTATCCGATGGCATCGCTGACCGATGCCGTCGGCGCATTCCGCAACGAATTTCCTCACACGCCGCTGCGGCTTTACGTGGAGGCCCTTGGCGCCGTCATGCAACCCGTACTTGCGCAGGCGTGCCGGCTGGGGATCAGCGGCTCGATGCCATCGGTTCCGGAAATTCTGGATGCGGAGAAGCTGCTCGATGTACCCATGGTCACGGTCACGGCGCCATCGCACGCGTTGGCATCCCACAAGGGAATCATCCGGCCACGCGATCTCAAGGACCACGTCCAACTGGTGCTCACCGACCGCACGACGCTAACCGAAGGCGCGACCTTCGGCGTCTTCTCGCCGCAGATCTGGCGGCTTGCCGATCTGGGCGCCAAGCATGCATTCCTGCGTGCCGGATTCGGATGGGGTCATATGCCGGTGGCGATGGTTCAGGCGGATCTGGATGCCGGCAGCCTGGTTCCTTTGCGGATCGAGGCCTTTCAACCGCATACGCCGCCGATTGCCATGTTTGCGGTTTATCGGAAAGACACACCGCCCGGCCCTGCCGGTCGATGGTTTCTCAAACGGCTTAAGGGCGCGCGTGGCACGGACGAACGCCGACTGCCTTGATTACTCCTGGGTGCCTCCTTCCCATCCAGTTTTGGTCGGATACAGGGCCGACACGACTGGCCGATACGGGTCGGGTACCGCCTTACGCTAGCAGTCTCGGAAAGAGCCGCACCTCTTTCATCAGGCGGTATCCGACATTCAGATTGGCCAGGAACAACGACGCCGAACGGACGCTGTCGTTCTAGCGAGCTCGGACCGACGTAGCACGCCCGCGCGCCCGCCCATCAGCGACCGCGGCTTACTTTCGCTCGGGCGCAACGTTCTGGAGCGGCGCAGTTTGCCAGGCTGGCTGCACGCCTACCCTCGGCGGCGCAGCACCGATAGCGCAGGCCAATGGCTGGCAACGCAGGCCGCGCGGACGATGCCCCCCGGGCAACGCCCTGGAAGGTCCGGTCTGGGCGCCTCGCACAGCCGCCGGTCGACGTGTGGCAACGGCGCTACCCCGCCCGCAGCGCCCACAGGGCCTCCAGTACGTATTCCGTGGCACGTTCTACCCGTTCCCCGCTGTGCGCCAACCCCAGTCGCCGCCACAACGCCGGCCGCAGCGGCCGCATCACTACGCGCGCATCCGGTGCCGGCGTGGTGACCTCGTGTGGCAGCAGGGCCGCGCCATAGCCGGCCGCCACCAGGCTCTTGATGGCGTCGTTGTAATTTGAGCTGAATACGCGGCGCCGGCCTGTGGCCACCGCTGGCGAACCACTCGGCGGTCAGGCGCGACAGGCGCGTGGTGCCGTCATTCAGGATTAGCGGGCGCGTTGCCAGCCAGGCCGGCGTGATGCGCGCCGGGCAGGGCCAACTCGCTGGCAGGAAAGCCCGTACCGGATCGCGCCGCCAAGGGCGGATGGTCAGCCCCGCCACGCGCGCCTGTGGCAGTGCCACCAGACCGACCTCCAGCGTGCCGGCGGCCAGCCGCGCCAGCGTCTCCTGCGAGGTGAGCACGGCCACCTGCACGTCGATGTCGGGATGCCGCTCCGCCAGCATGGCCAGCGCCTGCGGCAGCAGGTGGGCGATGGCCCCGGTCGAGGCGCCGAGGCGCACGCGGCCGGTCAACCCCTGCACCTGACGCTGCACGTCGTCCAGCGCAAGGTCGGCATCGGCCAGCAGGCGGCGTGCGCGATCGACCAGTGTCTCGCCAATGGACGACGGACGCACCTCGCCGCGCTTACGCGTCAGCAGTGGCGCACCGACGCGGGCTTCCAGCTCGACAATGTGAAGGCTGACGGTGGGCGGAGCCAAGTGCAACGCGCGCGCAGGTTCGGCGAAGGAACCCAGATCGGCGATGGCGACGAGGGTACGCAGGCGGTCCAGGCTGATCTCGCGCATGGGGCGGCACTCCGGTTAAGGGCGTATCTGCTGACGAGGATATCGTTCAGGAAATGTGAATTTCATCGTCATGATATTCAACTTTTTCGATTCTATCCGGTGGCGCAAGATGGCGCTTCGTGTACCGGCCGCACCAACGCAGAGCTGATGCTGCACCGGTCGGGGCCGCCACTTTCACGCCACTTCCGAGGATCCATCCCATGCGCTACCCTCTTGTTTTCATCGACGGCGACCAGGGCACCACCGGCTTGCAGATCCACGAACGCCTCCGCGGACGCGACGATCTGCGCCTACTGACGCTGCCCGCCGGCCAGCGCAAGGATGCGCGCGCCCGCGCCGACGCCATCAACGGCTGCGACATCGCCATCCTGTGCCTGCCGGACTCCGCCGCACGCGAGGCGGTGACGTCCATCGTCAACCCTGCGGTGCGTGTGATCGACGCAAGTTCGGCACACCGCACGCAGCCCGGCTGGACCTATGGCTTTCCGGAGATGGCCGCCGGCCAGGCGCAGCGCATCGCGGGCGCGCTGCGCGTCAGCAATCCGGGCTGCTATCCCACCGGGGCGATCGGCCTGCTGCGCCCCTTGGTGGGGGCCGGCCTGCTGCCGCACGACTACCCCATCGCCATCCACGCGGTGTCGGGCTATTCGGGTGGCGGCCGCACCGCAGTTGATACCTACGAGGGACCGGAGGCCACCTGGGCCCTGCCCTTCCAGGTCTATGGCCTGGGCCTGGCGCACAAGCACACGCCTGAAATCCAGCAGCACGCGGGCCTGGCACGGCGCCCCGCCTTCGTGCCGGCCTACGGCGCGTTCCGGCAAGGTATCGTACTGACGGTGGCGCTGGAGTTGGACCTGCTGGCATCCGGCACGGACGTCGGCAGGCTGCACGCCTGCCTGCTCGACCACTACGCCGACGCCCGCCATGTCGAGGTGATGCCGCTCGCCGAATCGGCCGCTGCCACTCACCTCGACCCGCAGGCACTGAACGGCACCAACGACCTGCGCCTGGGCGTGTTCGCCAACCGCGAGCACGGGCAGGTGCTGTTGGCAGCGGTGTTCGACAACCTCGGCAAGGGTGCTTCGGGGGCGGCAGTGCAGAACCTCGACCTCATGCTGGCCGGGGTGGCGGCGGAGGTTCGCCGGGCCGCCTGACGTCTACCCAAGGTAATGGCGGTCGTCGCAGCCAGGCAGTCCCGAGTTCACCGTGTCGCCTTCCAGGCGCGTTACTTAAGGCGGCGCAAGCTTCGGCGTCGAAATAAAAAGGCCGGCAGCTTGTCGGCTTCCGGCCCGCCTGGTGCGATCGGGTCAATCAGGCGTGATTCAGCGTGTCAGTGAATCTGCATGCCACGCATGGCGTGGATGCGTTCGTGATACTTCTGCATGCCCTCGTACTGACGCAGGAGCACCGAGCGGATTTCCTCTGGCATGTCTTTCGTCAGCGCCGAGCGGTACTCGCGCCTGGCGGCCTCTTCCTCGCGCTCGCACAACTGTAGCACCGCGTCATCGTTGTGCGGCGCGATGATGTGCATCACCTCCATCCAGCCGCGATGCATCGTGCCGGCCATGGAGCCACGGTCGCGCGGCACCGCGCCCAGGGAGCTGATCAGGGCCTGCAATTCGGTCACCGAATTGCGGCAGGTTTCGGCGGTGCCGGTCAGGATGCTGCGCATTTCGGCGTCGTACACTTCACGGGCGCCGGTCATGCAAGTGAGTTCGCCGTCCTTGCCGACTTCGATCAGATGGTTCAGGGTGAAGACGAGTTGTCCTTGAGCGTTGGCCATTGAAAATCTCCTTGCCCGAATCGAGGCAAATGTGAACCTACGAGGACATCCACGCCGGGCGGGTGGTGCCGGGCTGGCTCACGTGGGATTGGCCAGGATCAAGGTCTCGATTCCCGCTATTGGCGTGCACCACCGTCGAGCGCGAGTCTCGCACTGTCGTAATCTCAGTATAGAAGCGAAGCAGGGTCGGCCAGTGGTGCCAGTGGAGAAGCACTTCAGCTATTGGCGAACAAACCTTGCGCCAGGCAATAGAATCCCTCTCTTGCCCCTGTCCGGGCGCTCGCGCGGGATTGCGCATTGGCAACTTGCCCCGAACACCACCAGCGTGGCCGCAACGGAATCGCTTGTGCCAAGCGCGATCGCTCAGCGAACGGCCGCTCAACCAGAAACTGGCCTCCGAGGTCATGACAAGTTGTATGGCTGCAACGGGTCGATCTGGGACCGCCGCAGTTTCGCGGCGGGCATCCGTCCGAGACCGGCCACTTGCTGCCGTTTGACCTTCATCGCGCCAATGACCGAAGTAGGCCATCGAAGACGCTGAGCTAGAATCCCACATCCCTCGCGCCCCATTCTCCCGACGATGAATCCCGGACCGCATGACGTCCTGAGCCGCATCCTTTCCGCATGCAAGGCCGAACGCGCCGTGACGGCAAGTTTCCGGCTCCACGCACCGTGGGCGTTGCACTCGGCCGGCACCGAGGGCGCGCTGATCCGTATGTGTACCGGGCCCGGGTACTGGATCTGCACCGATGGCGGCACGCCTGTCGAGATTGGTCCGCGCGATATCGTCATGCTGCCGCGCGGCACGCCGCATACGGTGTCATCGACACGGGACCCCGGTGAGGGCGTCGTGCCCTTCGCCGATCTGCTGAAGGCGCACATGATCGGCCGCCATGGCGACCATCCGATCGAACTGACATATGGCGCAGACGGCACGGGCAGTGTGGACGCCCCACCCACGCAACTGTTCTCCCTTCACCTGTGGATGCCCGCGCTTGACGTGGGCGCTATCCCAGCGGAATTGCCACCGCTGATCGTGCTGCGTGCCGACGAGCTTCCGCTGGCGCACACGCTGGCAAACACGATGGAACTGCTGGTGCAGGACTCGCTGTCCCAGCGTCCGGGCTGGCAGTTGTCCGCGGCACGCATGGGCGACCTGCTGCTCGTGCATATCCTGGGCGAGTATCTGCGCACGCCCGCCGCCGCGCGCCAGGGCACGCCGAACGTCCTCGACGACCCCGGCATTGCGCGTGCGGTTGCGGCCATGCACGAGGCGCCGCAACAGGACTGGAGCATCGCCCAGCTCGCCGCCGTGGCATACCTGTCGCGCACGGTGTTCGCCGAGCGCTTTTGTGCGCTGCTGGGCGTGCCGCCGATGCAGTACCTGAGTGCATTTCGCATGAACCTGGCCGCCGAACGGCTGCGCCAGCCGCGCGTACGGATCGCCGAGGTCGCCGAAGCGACGGGCTATGCATCCGAGAAGGCATTCTCACGCGCGTTCCATCGCTGGATTGGCGTATCGCCCACCCAATATCAGCGCGACGCATCGGCGCCCTGATGCCTCCGCGCGGCCACACGCTGCCGATCCGGACGATCGGTGCCCGAATCCGGCGTTCCGGAGGTTGAGCACGGCATGGCCACCGCCCAATAATTCCGCTCAATCGCCCTCGCTGGCAAACAAGGAGACATGGGCATGAAGCAGGTAGAACACGCGCTGATCGTGGGAGGTGGCATTGCTGGCTGTGCGGCGGCCATTGCACTGGCACAGGCTGGTGTGCGGGTGACGATGCTAGAGAAGCAGCAGGAATGGCGATTCCAAAGTTCCGGCATCTTTATCTATCACAACGGACTTGCGGCGCTCGGCAGCCTCGGGGTGCTGCCGGAGATCGTGTCGAGTGGCTTTGCCATTGCCGATGGCCGGAATATCTACCTGGACGAGCGCGGCGAACCGATCACCGATACTTTCTATCCGTCCCGTCATCCGGACATTGCGCCGATTGTCGGTATTCGCCGGGCCGAAATGCATCGCATCCTCGCTAGCCGACTCGATGCGCTGCGCGTCGATATCCGCTTGGGCACCACTGCCGTCCGGATCGACCAGAAAACGGCAGAGCACGTCACCGTTGCACTCTCCGATGGCACCTCGGGCCAATACGATCTTGTGGTCGGGGCGGACGGCATTCGCTCGGAGATCCGCCGCCTGGTCGCAGGCCCGCTGGAACCGGTCTATACCGGACTCGGCGTCTGGCGCAGCGTGCACAGGCGACCGAAGAACCTCACCGCAAAATCATGATGATGGGTACCGGCAAGCGGCTCGGCATCATGCCGATCAGTGATGACCAACTGTACTTGTTCGGCACGCTGCCTGAGCCCGCCCGGCAATGGTATGAGCGGACCGATTGGCCGGCGCTGATGCAAGCCCGTTTTGCGGAGTTCGGCGGCCCGGCGCGCCAGTTCCTGGACGCGCTCTCTGCCGACGCCGAAGTGCTCTACACCGCCGTGGAGGAGGTCGCTGCCCCGCTGCCCTGGCACCGTGGCCGTGTGATCATGATCGGTGACGCTGCGCACGCGTCAACACCCTTCATGGGACAAGGCGGCGCGATGGCACTCGAAGATGCCGTGCTGCTGGCGGAGATGCTGTCCCGCGACGTCAACGTGGAGGCCACGCTGCGAGCCTTCGGTGAGGCACGCTATCCCCTATGCACGTTTGTGCAGGACACCTCGCGTAAAGTCGGCGAGGCCGGGGCGCAGGAAGACGCGGCCATCCTGGGGGCGCGCAACGAAACGATGCGGCGCACCGCACAGCGGCAGGTGGACGACTTCTACGCGCGGATGGATGCGCTACGCAGTCAGTTGCCCTCGGCGCAGTGCGCCTGACAGAGGGGTACAGCCGCACCTCCCCGCGCGCAGACTCGAGCTTGTTGTCGTCCTCGCGATGGTGGCCGACGAATTCGATCACCCCGTCGAGGTCACGCATATCTCATGCATGCCTACATGCCAGTCGCTAGCGCAGGCGCAGCAAGAAGGCACCCCCCTGCCTGAACGGTGGGGCAGGGGGGGCGCTGCGAGCGACTGCTTTGGCCCAAACTGCGGTCGCACGCTGAGCCGTGCGCGAACGACTCTATAAAGGGTCGGAAGCGGCCGACCCCTTAGTGACGTTGCGGCCTCCAAACCACGACAAAAGCGGTGCATTACCCAACCGTCGCGTACGACAAAGTCTTCGGTGTCTGGACGATGACCTCAGGTTCGTCGCCCACGATGACAGTGTCGTCTAGACGAAATCCGCCGAGGCCGTATACATACAGCCCCGGTTCCGATGAGTAGACTTCTCCGGCCAATAGTTCGCGCGTGTTGAACGCCATGTCTTCTGGATACTCATGCAGCATCAGGCCGACTGCGTGACCTGTCCTGTGGAACACGAACTGGCCGCACCCCGCTGCTTCGATCACAGCCTGTGCGGCGGCGTCCATATCGCAGACGCGTCGACCGACCACTGCAGCGGCAACGGCAGCGTCCGTGGCCTCCGCCGCCACGCGGTAGAACTTCGCCTGCTCGTCAGTGGGCTGGCCGCAGAACCACGTGCGTTCGTTTTCGACATAGAGTCCATTCAGCCTGGGCAGCACCAGGTTGACGATCGTATCGCCCTTCGCAATGCGGGAGCCACAAGACGCGCCATCGCCATGCGGCGACGCCGAAGCAGGCCCCGTAAGTGTCCAGCACTTCAGGATCTCGAAGTCCTCGCCGGGAAACCGCCTGGCAGCCTCTTCCACCATGAGCGCAGCCATGGCGTGATCGAGTTCCTGAACCAAGCGGCCGGGACGGATATTCTCCTTGTACCGGTCCTGGACCCAGTCGGTCAGACGAGCCAGGGCCCGCATGTTCTGCAGCTCCTCGCTGTGCTTGACCCACCGGAGGCTCCGCATCTCGGCAAGTGACGGGCGCAGCGTCATCTCGGGAAGGTAACGCTGTGCCCCGGCAAGAATGGGGTGCTGGACATCAACGGCAATGCGGGACATCGCAAGACCTCTCTGGCTCAACAAGGTCGCGACGACTTCCGGCAATTGCGATGGCAATGCAAGGCGGTCGGCCACGCGCAGGTGTTCAGCGTAGTAGGTGACATCCGCGAGCCAAACCGTGCCCTTCTCTGTTGCGAACCGCATGTGGTTGGTGGAGAGCTCGTTCATCACCGCAAAGGTGTCGCCGTCGCGCGGCACCACAACGAACACGGGCCGCTCCCATGGCCACACATCGAGCTGGAAGTTGGTCGCGTATTGAAAGAAGTCCGGGGTGCCGAACACTAGCGCATCCACCCGCAACCGGTCCATCAGTCGTCGCATGGCCGACAGGCGGTAATCGTGTACAGCTTTCGTCAGATGAGGCATGGCGTGGTCTAGAGAGAGATGTTGAGGCGGCGAATCACGGGCCCCCAGGCGTCTGCATCGCGCTTCATGTAGCGCTCTACTTCCGAAGGCGGTCCCTTGATGGCATCCAGGAACTGGAAGCCCAGCTTTTCCTTGAACTGGGGATTGTCGAGGACATGGTTGATGTCCGTGTTGATCTTCTGGATTACGCGCGGCGGCGTGCCCGCACGGGCCACGATCGCGTACCAGCCTGGCACCTCGACGTCGTAGCCCAGCTCCTTGAATGTTGGGACCGTGGGCAGTGCGGCCAGCCGTCGGTCACCCGTGACCGCCAGCGGCAGCAGCTTCTTGCCCGCAATGAACGGTTGCACGCCGGCCACGACGTTCATCATCACAGGCGTTTGTCCATTCATCAGGCTCGTCGAACCACCCGTACCGTTGAACGGTACGTGCTGCATCTTGATGCCGGCTCGCTCCGCAACCAGTTCCATGGCCAGATGCGTGGAGTTTCCGATTCCCCCCGAGGCGAAGCTGATCTCGCCAGGATGTGCCTTGGCCATGCGCACAAAGTCCTGAAACGTCTGCACGTGCAGCGATGGTGCAGCGACGAAGACGAACGGGGAATTGGCGAGCATAGCGACGCCGGTCAAGTCCCTGGTCGGCGAGTATGGCAGCTTCGGATAGAGGTACGGATTGAAGCTGAGGTTGGATACGCCGGCAAAGAACAGTGTGTAGCCATCAGCCGCCTGCCCCAGCACGTAAGAGATAGCCAGCGTGCCGTTGGCGCCAGGCTTGTTCTCCACAACCACGGGCTGCTTCCACGCCTGCCCGAGCTTCTCGGCCAATGCGCGTGCCAGCACATCGTTGCCTGTCCCACCCGCCTGCGGCACCACCAGCCGGATGGGTTTCGTCGGAAAGGGTTGTGCGCAGGCGCCACTCGACAGCGCCATCGCCGCCACTGCGCCCGCTGTCCATTCCCATAGCTTTTGCAGGTTCATCTCGCATCCTGATAGATCTCGTCGCCGCCACCGATAGCGACGATTTCCGAAAATGTACCATGTGGTACACGATAGTGAGAAATAGGGGTTTACTCGAAAGCGCGAAGACAGTGGGGTGTGGGATATGTGAAGACGGACGCAACCGCGAAGCGCGGGCGGTCAGTGGGTGACGCGATGCCCGGCGGCCCCGGACATTGGCGAGCGAGCGCCGCGGATGGAGTGTGCGGGTTCGGAGGACTGCGGGACAGCAGGAGACTATCCGCCCCCCTTCCTTGCCTTGCCGGGCGCGGCCATCTTGCTGGCGAAGTACTTGAGCGCAGCAGTGGTGCCCTTGCGGTCCCCCGTCGTGATCAGGTCGAGCAGCAGCCCACGTATCGTCGCGACTTCCACCCGCGCAAACAGTCGTGCTTCGTCAGCGCTGACGTTCATGCTTTGCTGCAATCGCTCGGCGATCACTGAGGTCCAACTGCCAATGACATCATCGAGGAAGCCGCTGAAGCGTTTGCGATCCCTGATAGCTCTTCCGTAGATCTCGAACAGCAACTGCATGATGGGCAGGTAACTCGGCGCGGAATAGCGGTCCCATGCAGCCGCCATGGTCGCTTCTGCGTCCACGCCCTCTACATGCAGTCGCTCCCGCGCCTGCTGTTCGGCATGTCGTACGCGAAACAGCAACGCCTGCCAAAAGCCGTCGGCGGATCCAAAGTAGTAAATGAGCATCCGGTGACTGGTACCCAGTGCATCCGCCACGTTTCGCAACGACAGGTCGCCCAGTCCGTTCTCCAGGACATGAGCAGTTGCCGCATCCAGCAATTGAATGGCTTGCTCGCTAGACGAGCGGTCGACCGGCGACGCTTTGACTTTCGGCATCCTTCGAGTTCTACGGGAAATGGGTTTCGCAGCCCAAAATGTACCATGCAGTACAAGGATGACTACTGCGCGCTTCATCGTCGGCTGTCGGCCAGTTTCCGACGACAATCGCTCGTGATCGAATGATCGAAGCGGACGCGAAGACAGCCACATGTTTCTGCGCCGGCTCATGACACTGTTCGTCGGAACAGACGTCTACACAGTCCCCCCAGCTTCGGTGCTCGAGCCATCCGTGCTTGCCCTGCCTCCGACAACTGAAAGCGCGTTTCACATTGCGGAATTCACCCCATATTTCCCCCGGCGCTATTTTTCGTTTGTTGAAAAAGTGTTCCACATCGCAAAATTTACTATCTATCTCATTGAAAAATAAAGAAAAATCAACTCTTATGTCTTATATAAGACATGGCCGCGACGCATCAAAAAGACCCTACAATGAGGCCACGCTGCTTGCTTCGACATCCGTCGGCACACTCAACTATTTTTTCAAACGCGCTTTATTCTTAGGAAATTCGCATGGCCCAGTATCAAGACGACATCAAGGCAGTTGCTGGTTTGAAAGAGAACCACGGCAGCGCGTGGAATGCCATCAATCCCGAGTATGCCGCCCGCATGCGTGCCCAGAACAAGTTCAAAACGGGCCTGGACATCGCCAAGTACACCGCCAAGATCATGCGCGCCGACATGGCCGCCTACGATGCCGACTCGTCGAAGTACACCCAGTCGCTGGGCTGCTGGCACGGCTTCATCGGCCAGCAGAAGATGATCTCCATCAAGAAGCACTTCAACAGCACCGACCGTCGCTACCTTTACCTGTCCGGCTGGATGGTGGCCGCGCTGCGCTCCGAGTTCGGCCCGCTGCCGGACCAGTCGATGCACGAAAAAACCTCCGTCAGCGCGCTGATCCGCGAGCTGTACACCTTCCTGCGCCAGGCCGACGCCCGTGAACTGGGCGGTCTGTTCCGCGAGCTGGACGCTGCCGAAGGCCCTGCCAAGGCCGCCATCCAGGAAAAAATCGACAACCACGTCACCCACGTCGTGCCCATTATCGCGGACATCGACGCGGGTTTCGGCAACGCCGAAGCAACCTACCTGCTGGCCAAGCAGTTTATCGAAGCGGGCGCATGTTGCATTCAGATCGAAAACCAGGTGTCCGACGAGAAGCAGTGCGGCCACCAGGACGGCAAGGTCACGGTGCCGCACGAGGACTTCCTGGCCAAGATCCGCGCCATCCGCTACGCCTTCCTGGAACTGGGCGTGGACGACGGCATCATCGTGGCCCGTACCGACTCGCTGGGTGCCGGCCTGACCAAGCAGATCGCCGTGACCAACACGCCAGGCGACTTGGGCGACCAATACAATTCCTTCCTGGATTGCGACGAATTGTCGACCGACGAACTGGGCAATGGTGACGTCATCATCAAGCGCGACGGCAAGCTGCTGCGTCCTAAGCGCCTGCCTAGCAACCTGTTCCAGTTCCGCGCCGGGACGGGCGAAGCGCGCTGCGTACTGGATTGCATCACGGCACTGCAAAACGGCGCTGACCTGCTGTGGATCGAAACCGAAAAACCGCAAATCGCCCAAATCGGCGGCATGGTCAGCGAGATTCGCAAAGTCATCCCGAACGCCAAGCTGGTGTACAACAACAGCCCGTCGTTCAACTGGACCCTGAACTTCCGCCAGCAGGCGTATGACGCGATGAAGGCCGCGGGCAAGGATGTGTCGGCATATGAGCGCACCCAGCTGATGAGCGTGGAATACGATCAGACCGAACTGGCGATGCTCGCCGACGAAAAGATCCGGACCTTCCAGGCCGACGCGTCGCGCGAAGCAGGTATCTTCCACCACCTGATTACGCTGCCGACCTACCACACTGCCGCACTGTCGACCGACAACCTGGCCAAGGAATACTTCGGCGACCAGGGCATGCTGGGTTATGTGGCTGGCGTGCAGCGTAAGGAAATCCGTCAGGGCATCGCCTGCGTCAAGCACCAGAACATGTCCGGCTCGGACATCGGCGACGACCACAAGGAGTATTTCAGCGGCGAAGCGGCCCTGAAAGCGGCGGGTAAAGACAACACCATGAACCAGTTCTGATACCAGTAATACCCCAAGCAAAACGCCAACCCATACGGGTTGGCGTTTTTTTATCCGGCGAGATAGCTCGCGGGGTTCTCATCAAACATTTGCTTGTGCGCTTCCATGCAGAAGCTGTACGTGTGGCTCGGTAGAGAACGACGACGAGCTCGGCAGACAACCTGGCGGTGCCGATGCATCCGTCCGGAAATGTCCGCAGCAGGATTATTCTTGGTGAATATGGCCGGTACCGACAGGAGCCGCCGCTTTTGAACTGGGTAGAGACGTTCGAAAAATTCGACCAAGGGTCCGGAGAGGGTCGGTCTCGGTCATCGTCCACCGTGGAGCGAGAGCCATCGTAGGATGGCTATGGCGAATCTTACGCTCGCTTCGGCGTATTGTTACTCGCACCGATACCTGGATATTTGCGCACCGGCTCGCTGTACAGCCTCTGATGCTTGCTGGATCTGCACCGAATTATGGGTGAGCATTGCTCGCTCGGAGTGGGTAACCGCAGCCCGGTATGACTGGCGCAGCGACGGGCACATGATGCTCGATGCGAGCCGCTCCTGCCCCTTCGGGTCGAAGAACGAAGACGGCTCGGCACGATACTCTGCGTTTCGTTGGCCGATGGATTTCCTCACCACCTCAGTCTTTGCGTCGTGCTGGCAGGGGGCATCCTGCAACGTGACATGTCCCGCGGCGCTCCGACATTGATAGATGGTCTGGCCCGCGGCATTCGTGGCCATGGCGAACATCGCGATCGTCAGATATCTCAGCATGGTTCAGCTTCAGGCCACGGGTGCCCGCACGGCCCGCAGCTTTCGTTCGTTGTCTGGCGCTGACGGACCAACTCCTTCGGCGGGCCGCGGCGGGACAACACTGAAGTAGTCGCTGAGGATTGTCTTCAAATCCACGTCCTTGGACGTGTAGCGCATGATCGGAATACCGGCCGACGCGAGAACGTCATTCTTTTGCTTATCGCGCTTCTGTGCTTTTGCGCTACCGTGCGAGGCGCCGTCAAGCTCGATGACATAGAGCGGTCGCATCGTCTTGCGCTCGCAGACGAGGTAGTCGACATACTTCTGAGCGAACAGATTCCTGGCGCCTTGTGACTTTCCCCTGTGCTGTACAAACGCGGACATTGCGACCTGGGGAAAGACGTACGTGTCTTCGAGCTCGGCTGTCAGCCGTTCGTAGAGCTGTATCTCATCCTGCCGCAAGAATGGAGATCTGCGAGCAAATCGAAAATCCCTGGAGGAACTCCCGCCTGCCGCTGCTGACTTCAGTACCGACAGGAGAACGATGGCAATGGCGAAAAGGAACACCAACCCTAGCATCGCTTTCACTTGACCCTCCTGCGCTTATTGTTTGAGCGCGATGCTAAGCGCTGGGACAAGCTGGAAGCACCCCTCCATAGTGGGGCTGACTTGGGTCGAGATGCGCGAACCGGCCCCTGCCCCGCTCGACGGGGCGAGAGCCGCCTGTACTTCGGAAGCGGCCCTTGTGGTGGCCCGAGTCCGAACGGCGGTTCCGGGTCGGAAGCGACGGCCGCATAGCAGCCCAGATGGCTCGCCGCTTGCCGCATGGGCTTTCCTGCCCCGCGTCTTCGTGAGAAATGTCACCACGCAGGCGTGAACAGCATCGCGTAGATGACTACCTTATCGGCGCGTCAAAACATACATTGGAGAGACGGCGTCTCACATGGAATTCCGTCACCATCCCCATCCATTTTCACCGCTGGGCAATTCTTTAGGTAGAAGCGGGCTTCCGCGCAGGAAGCCATCTGACTGCAGTGCTGTTTGCCCTCGCAGCGGAATACCCCTTCCGGCGTCGAGGCCACCGCTGAAATCTCGATCGGCTGTGGCTCGGCGTGAGCAACGGCATTTTCCAGAGGCGCGTGAGTTTTGTAGTAGATTAAGGCGGCCGCGGCGGTCGCGACGAGCGGCAAGCTCTTGTACATGTTGACCCCTACCCTGCTTTTTATTATGCAAAATGCAAGGATGCCACAACAGCGTCGTAGTCGGTCTGTCGCACTGCCGGGATGAGGTTCAAGGACGGACTCAGGTTGGAGCTTGCGCACAGGTGGGGCGAGTCCACACTGCCCTGGCCTGTATTGGTGCTAGAACGGGCGTTATGTTCGAGCATAGATGCGAGAAAGATCGCGCGGCTCCAACCCCGCCTTCCCTGCTTACAACGACTACGAAGCTGTCCTGACCCTTGCCTTCGCTGCCCGTTGCACAGGCGCGAGCATGGCCGCAGCAGCCTCGACGCTGTCCGCATTGACCAGCACACCGGCCGAGACGATATAGGCCGCCGCGCTTTCGATATCGCCGCGCAGCGCCGCGCAGGCAGCAGCACTGTCGTGCCGGCACAGGGCTTCGACCAGGTTGTCGTGATGCTTGACCGCGACGCGCTCTTCCACGCGGCGCGATCCTGAGCGCAGGTCGTGGTTGAGGATCGGGCCAATGCGCAGCCACTGCGACTCGATCATCTGCAGCAGGATCGGCATCCGAGCCGCCGCGTAGACGGCAAAGTGAAACGCCTGGTTCGCGGCGATGACATCGGCACCGTCCGGCCTGGGCTTCGACATCTCCTCTGCGAACCGGCTGCGCAGTGCCTGCACCCTTTCCAGTTCCTCATCGCTGATGCGCTCGGCCGCGGTTGCGGTGGCCAAACCCTCCAGCTGGATCCGGATCTTGGTGATTTCCTCGAATTGGCTGACGCTCATCCTTGGCACCCGTAGCGCACGGTTTGGCGTCAGTTCGAGAGCCTGCTCGGCAACCAGCCGGTGGACCGCTTCACGCACCGGCATCACGCTCACGCCCAGGGCCGCAGCGATATTGCGCAGCGAAATCTGCTCCCCCGGCATCATCTGGCCGGAAATCAACAGTTCCCGCAGTTGCGTGTAGACGTCACGGCTAAGCGTCTGGCGGGTGATGGGCGTCACAAGTTCGTTCAGGGTCATGCCGCGAAGGATAGCACATAGGGTTATCCGCTATATGCGATCTGTGATCACAGTTTTAATCTTGCCTCCGAAGACGGGCGTTCGCCTGTTGTAAGGAGACTGGAGTCATGTGGAAGGATGAATCGCTCGTCGGCAAACGCGTGTTGGTGACCGCGGGAGCGGATGGAATTGGCCTGGAGATCACACGCGGCTTCGTGGAAGGCGGCGCCCGCGTTGCGGTTTGTGATGTGTCGGGCACCAGCCTGGAGCGCGTTGCTGCGGAGCTGCCCGGCGTGGTTGCGCTCCGCGCCGATGTATCCAAGGAAGACGACGTCGGGGCGCTGTTCCAGGCCATCGATGCCGGATTCGGTGGGCTTGACGTCCTCGTCAACAATGCCGGAGTTGCCGGCCCGACGGGCGGCGTCGAAACGCTGACGCTGGCCGACTGGGAGCGCACGCTCGCCGTCAACATCACCGGCCAATTCCTTTGCGCCCGCGCCGCGGTGCCGCGCCTGCGCAAGGGGCGGTCGCCGTCGATCGTCAACCTGTCCTCCGCGGCGGGGCATCTCGGCATGCCGGGCCGCTCGGCCTACTCCGCGTCGAAATGGGCCGTGGTGGGCTTTACCAAGTCGCTGGCGCTCGAACTGGGTCCGGATGGCATCCGCGTCAACACCGTGTTGCCCGGTGCGGTCGACGGTCCGCGTATCCGCGCCGTCATTGCTGCGAAGGCCGAGTCGCTCGGCAAGCCGCTTGAGGAAGTGACGCGCGACTACACGTCGCAGGCGGCACTGGGCCGCATGGCGACGATGCGGGATATCGCCAACATGGTGCGGTTCCTCTGCTGCGACCAGGCAGCCAACGTGCACGGCCAGGAAATGGTCGTGGATGGCCTGACCCAGGCCCTTAGCTAAGCCACCCTTCTCTTTCCGGGCCGGCGGATCTCCGCAGCCCGAAAATTCCCGACAACGCCAGACAAAGCCAGACAAAGGACCCACCATGGCCAAGCGAGCCAAAGCCATCATCACCTGCGCGCCGACCGGCGCCATCCACACGCCGAGCATGTCGCCGCACCTGCCGGTGACCGCCGACGAGATCGCGCAAGCCGCCATCGACGCCGCGCGTGCGGGCGCCGCCATCCTGCACCTGCACGCCCGCGACCCGAAGGATGGGCGCCCTTCGCAGGACCCGGAGCTGTTCCGCCCTTTCCTCGCCAGGATCAGCGCCGAGACCAACGCGGTGATCAATATCACCACCGGCGGCAGCCCGCACATGACGGTAGAGGAGCGTATGCTGCCGGCCACGACCTTCAAGCCGGAGCTGGCCTCGCTTAACATGGGCTCGATGAACTTCGGCCTGTTCCCGATGCTCGACCGCTTCAAGGACTTGCGCCACGACTGGGAGCGCGAGCACCTTGAGAACAGCCGCAACCTGATTTTCAAGAACACCTACCAGGACATCGAGAACATCCTGCGCATCGGCAACGCCAACGGCACGCGCTTCGAGTTCGAGTGCTATGACATCAGCCACCTATACAATCTGCGGCACTTCCTCGACCGCGGCCTGGTCAAGGGTCCCGTGTTCATCCAGTCCGTGTTCGGTATCCTGGGCGGCATTGGCCCCGATCCCGAGGACCTGATGCATATGCACCGCACCGCACAGCGCCTGTTTGGCGACCAGTTCCGCTGGTCGATCCTCGGCGCTGGCCGGAACCAGATTCCGCTGGCGACCATCGGCGCGGCGATGGGGGCGAACGTACGTGTCGGCCTTGAGGATTCGCTCTGGATCGGCCCGGGCCAGCTGGCGGCGTCGAGCGCCGAGCAGGTCACGCGCATCCGGACCGTGCTCGAAGCCCTGAATATCGACGTGGCCACGCCGGACGAAGCCCGCGACATCCTCGACCTCAAGGGCGCGGCAGGCACCGCGTTCTGACCGGGCGGGGCCGACGCGGCCCGGCCCCCGCCGCCCAATACCGAAGACACGCAACCAGGCAGAACGGCGAGCGCGCGGCCCCGCAGGGCGCGGCGCCGTATTTGCCCAATGGAGACCAGTTTCATGCAGACCGTACCCGCCTCGAGCGCGCCATCATTGGCCGCGCCGACAGACCGCTCGCTTACCGGGCTACTGTTCCGCAAGCTCATGCCCTTGCTGGTCCTGTCGTATGTGATCAGCTTCCTCGATCGGACGAACATCGCACTCGCCAAGACCCATATCGCTGTCGACCTGAACATTTCGGCCGCCGCCTATGGCCTGGGCGCGGGCCTGTTCTTCCTCAGCTATGCATTGCTGGAAGTCCCGAGCAACCTGATCATGCATCGGGTCGGCGCGCGCTTCTGGATCACGCGAATCATGGTGACGTGGGGCCTGCTGTCCGCGGCGATGGCCTTTGTCCAGGGCGAGACGTCGTTCTACATCATGCGCATGCTGCTCGGCGCGGCCGAGGCGGGCCTGTTCCCCGGCGTGATGCTTTATCTCACGTACTGGTTCGGCCGCGAGGATCGCGCGCGGGCGGTGGGCTACTTCCTGCTCGGCGTCTGCATCGCCAATATCGTAAGCGGCCCGCTGGGCGGCGCCCTGCTAGGCATGGATGGGGTCTGGGGCTTCAAGGGCTGGCAATGGATGTTCGTGCTGGAAGGCCTGCCGGCCGTCTTCCTTGCCGCGGTGGTCTGGAAGAAGCTGCCTGACGGCCCGGACAGCGCACCGTGGCTGACGCCGGCCCAGGCGCAGGAAGTCCGCCGCCGCCTCGCCGCGGAAGCCGCCGACGGCAGCGCTGGCAAAGGCAACCACTCGTTCCTGGGCGCCATGCGTGATCCGCAGGTCTGGCTGGCGATCTTCATCTACTTCTGCCACCAGATCGCCATCTACACGGTGATCTTCTTCCTGCCGGGCATCATTGGCACGTACGGCAAGCTCACCCCCGTGGAAATCGGGATGCTCAACTCCCTGCCGTGGATTGCCGCCGCCATTGGCGCCGCCTTGCTGCCCCGCCATGCCAACACCCCGCAGCGCGGACGCCGCCTGCTGTGCCTGGGCCTGGTCGTGATGGCAACCGGCCTGCTGATCGCCGCCTTCGCGGGCCCGGTGATGGCGCTGGTCGGCTTCTCGCTGACCGCGCTGATGTTCTTCGTGGTGCAGTCGATCGTCTTCCTGTTCCCGTCGTCACGCCTGACGGGCGTGGCGCTGGCTGGCGGGCTGGCGCTGATCAATACCTGCGGGCTGGTGGGTGGCTTCATCGGGCCGTCGGTGATGGGCATCATCGAGCAGGCGACCGGCAGCACGCGCAACGGTCTGGTCATCATGGCCGTCCTGCTGCTCGTGGCCTGTACCGTGGCACCTTTTCTGCGCCAGGGGCAGGAACGCTGAGGACGGAAACGCGAATAAACTGCCCCGGTACCGCCGCCCGCCTTGCGCCGGCGCTCAGCACAACATTCGGAACTTCGGCAGCGTGATTGTCTCCGTGACATCGTGGAACTCGACCACGACGCGCTTGCCGATCCGGACTTCCACGGGATCGCTGCACAGGATGTTTGTCATCATGCGTCACAACGGTGCCGTGGCGAAGCCGACGCAATGTGCTGTCCAGTCTAGTTCAGCGATCCCGTCGGGCCAACCTTGAATCCCGCGCGGCAAAGAACCGACGGACAAACCATGCGCGATTCATCCCAGGCTGACGGCGGCCTAAAAGGAGACCGCGCCAAACCGGGGCCTGACTAAGCGGCAATGCGGTGGTCTTCTTCTCCGGCGATGGAGGGATACCATCGTTCAACACACGACCGGAGCTGGTCGTTGAGCACTGCCGTCCGGATTTGTAGCAGGTTGCGCGCGTGCAGAGGCCGCCAGGCCATCCGTTGCCGTTTGACGAACCTCTCGCTCACCACCTGGTTGACGGCTGACTCGATGAACCCTGATGCAATGGGTTCCCCATGCCGATAGCGGTCACCGTAGTTCACGATGAAGTGCCGGTTGTTATCCAGGTAGACGATGAACTCCTCGAGTTTGCCGAGGAGCTTGGCCTCCTCGGGACTGGCCTCGGCTTCCAGATCCCAGCCCAGGCTTTCTAGTCAACGTAACGCTGGATAGGGGCAGCCGTGCCAGGGGTGCCACTTGGCGCCATGCAGCGTTTTGATCATTGCCCTGTTGCTCGGGCCGTCACAGTGCGCCAGCCGGCCCTTGATATCTGTTCGAGGTTCTGTACCCGCATGGCGATGTGGAACCAATCGAGGACTTACTCACTGCGGTCACCACAGCCGAGCTGTGCAAACCGTACGGTATTCCCTCCGTCCGACAGGAAGGTGAGCGGTTGATTGGGTTGCACACCTTCTCGTAGAAGAAAATTCAACATACGATCGGCCGGGCGGTGCTCCAGCTTGTGCACGTAGGCAAAATGCCATGCGATGGCGCTTGCCTCCACGATTGGATGGGTAGCTGGGCCCACATGCGAAAATTCTCCACCGCCCATCTTTGGTACCATCCCGCCCGAGACACGTCCCGCAAGCCGAGACGTACCCCGTCCCATGGGCACGAATGGAGATCGCCTGTGAAATACCTGAAGATCCCGGCGGTGATGGCCTGCCTGGTGTCTGCTGCTTGCACTACCACAGCGCCGCCCTACTCCGGCCGCCAGATGTCCACGTACGATATGTCGACGGAGTACACGGTGGAATACGTGCCGGACGGCTTCACGCTCATGGTCAACTACCGTTACCAGCGATTCACGATGCTGCCCAGTACCGCGGCGACCGATTGTAAAACAGCCGCCATCAATGTGGCCAACAGCCTGGCCGACCGACGGCACCGGCAGATCGAGTCAGTGGATGACCACCGCATCAAGCTGAGCACCAGCAGGAACTGGTTCGGCAAGGTAACGGCCTGCTCGGCCACCGCGCCGATAGTCTGGAAACGCTGAGACGATGGGGGCCAAGCCATCCGGGCGCCGCTTGACGCGGGCATGGCTGGGCCATGAAAGCATCGATACGACGCACATCTACATGGAGTCTAATCTTGCGCACAAGGAAGAAGCGCTAGGTCGCCTGCAGCCTGCCGGGCAGCGTACGCCGCGTTTTCACGCAACCGACAAGGTCATGGCGTTCCTCGAAACCCTCTGATTATGCGCACCGCAACGGCCGAGGTTTCCGTGCTCCAGACAGCTCCCTGGCCGTCGCTTCGCCTAATCTGCCGGTGTGGGTAATCGAAAATATCTTAAGCTTCAGATATTTGCGAATCCCGGCCAACCCTCGGTTTCGCCGTAGAGCGCCTGGTGTAACACCGCACCAAGCCTGATGAGCATGCCTCAAAAAGCGATCGACCGTCGGCTGAGGTCCGAGTGGGCCGACAGACATCTGCGCCCTACGCATCAGACATAACATCCCCAGCAACCAGCAAAATTTCGCTCTACGGGTGTTATGTATAAACTGGGCAGCGTCCGACGGCTGGCGCTTCTGGGGGATCGAGGCAAATCAATCAGGCGCAACTGCCGGAGGACTCGCTGGCTGAGACTTCAGGACGCGAAGGAGTTCGCCTCATTTGTCTACGCAGTGCGTAGACAAGGTCTCGCTTGGATAGGCTCCCAAGTGGCACAGCAGGCGATATTCTGGACGCTAACGCCGCGCATGCCCGCCTCCAGTTGCCGCGACGCGGGAAGCGACGATTTATTCGCCGTGATGCCCGGACGATTTTGATGTCTTGACGTCCACGATACCAGGTTTGTTCATGGGGGCGAGCATCTGGCCCAAGCACGATTGCTAGTGCTCGTCCGCCAGCATGGACGCCGGCGGCATATCGGCAAAGCGAGGCTCGTTGGGCGCGGGCCAAACGCGTGCTCGCGTGGGCCGTTCGCGCCAGAGCGGCGGTTTGCCGGCCTAGGCCGTGTGAAGCTTGCCAGCTTCCCGTTCAAACAACACCGAACTGGCGATGAAGCGAATATGTTCAGCAAACTAGTCTATTTTTAAGATTTTGACTAGAATACTGAACATATGCCAGCCTTCACTGACACTACCTCAGTCCTAGAACGTCACTTGTTGCTGCAACTCGGCGACCGCATCAAGCGCCTGCGGAAGGCCCAGAACATCAGCACGGTCGAGATGGCCAAGCGCGTTGGCATCTCCCGGACGACCCTCTCTGCCGTCGAGGCAGGTGACCCCGCGCCGACGATGGGCACTTACCTTCGCGTCATGTCGGTCCTCGGTGTGGCCGGTGACCTCGCACTGTTAGTCAGCGACACGTTCCAGCCGCCACCGGCGAATTCAGCAGCCGCTTCTTCCAAGCGTACCAGACCGCAGGTGCAGGTTATGGTGACGACGGATCCCAGCCGCCATCAAGCTCAGGACTTGCAGAGCATGGCGCTCCACAAGGAGGCGATCCGCATGATTCATGAGGACCCTGCGCTACTGGGTCGGGCCCAAGAGGTGCTGAAGCGATGGCGCTCGCAGGGAGATTCACGGTCTGATTCTCTTTGGTCCGAGTGGGAAACGATTCTTGCGAACCGGTCGTGGCGCAAAGTGCTTGGCCGAACTCGACGTGCTCAAGAGCTTCGCCAGGCCTCTCCCTTGCCGACGGTTCTACCTGATGCCGTTCGGCAGGACGTGCTTGCACAAATCCAGGCGTTGAAGAAAGGTGTTGTCCTCGGGGATCAGGAATGAACCGGGAAGATTTGGAACACATCATTCGGGCTGCGGCCGACATCACGAACGAATACGAGTTCGTTGTCGTCGGCAGCCAATCGATCCTAGGGCCGATCCCCAACCCTCCGGCGGTCTTCACGATGTCCGCGGAGGCCGACATCTACCCGCTCAATGCTGTCGACAAGGCAGATGCGATTGATGCCGCCATCGGAGAAGGCTCACGCTTTCACGAGACGTACGGTTACTATGCGCAGGGCGTCGGGCCTGAGACTGCGTGCCTCCCTGCCGGATGGCAAAGCCGCTTGCAACGCATTCAGACGGCGGGCACGAATGGACGGGTTGGCTATTGCTTGGACGTCGTTGACCTCTTTATGGCGAAGGCGGTAGCGGATCGCGATAAGGACCGCGTCTTTTGTATGGCCCTAATCCAATACGGCTATGTTTTGCCGCGCACAGCGATCAGCCGCGTCGACGACATGCCAATAGAAAAAGCTGCACAGGGACGACTGCGTGCACGCATCAAGCGCTGGACGAAGGCCTTGCGGGACCAAGGTCATGCGGTTCCTGATGGCGACGTTTAGTCTGAGCTACCTTGTCTTCGGCGTCCGTTAGGCTCGTAGTTGCAGTAACAACGTTTCCGGGTGCTCGGCAACTCGCCATAAGCGCCCGTTATCGGACCTTATCGCCGCGCCGCCGGCTCACGCTCTTCTCACACCCATGCCTTGCGACGAACAACTTGGAGTGCAACGGCAGAAGCCGGCCAGAAGCGGTCAATCACGTAGCCGCCTCGCGCCCCGATAGCAGTCGGTCCATCGGGCTGCACACCGCCAAGCCGCCCATCCGCATCACGTGGGCGTAGATCGTCGTCGTGGCCACGTCCGCATGGCCCAGCAGCTCCTGCACCGTGCGGATGTCGCTGCCACTTTGCAGCAGATGTGCGGCGACACACGCGTACACAAAGGAGCAAAAGGCAAAACATATGACGACATCTGATGACCCTCATGGCAAGATCACACAGCCGCTGGCCAGTTGTAACGGCAGCGCTAAAACACAGCAAATTTAATGCTGGATGAAAATACAGCCAATGAGAGCAAAGACGATGCAAGATCAACGGCTTACATGCTCGGAATCTGCAAGTGTTAGAGCGCATCATCCGTATTAGGGCGCGTTACACATCGCCCCATAACACGTTAGGCCTCACAAATAGCACCGACCTCAACCGAAGGACCGAACGATGACGAAATACCTTATCTCCTTTCCTGGAAGGGCGATGGAAGTCCCCGCCGAGGACTTTGCCGCAGTGGGCGAAGCTGCGCACGAGGTCATGCGCGAGGCGAAGGCTGCAGGCGTGTACGTGTTCGGTGGTGGTATCAACGAGGATGTCGCACCACTCATGGTCGCCTCAGACGGCACGGTCACAAACGAAACCTATCCCCAGACGAAGGAGTTCGACGGCGGCTTCTGTGTCCTGCAGCTCCCGTCGCGCGAAGCCGCCATCCTGTGGGCTGCAAAGATCGCCAAAGCTTGCCGCTGCTCGCAGGAACTCCGCGAGTTTGGGTATGACCCCGAGAGCTGACGGGTAGGGCCCATACCCACTGCGATCGATGACACTCTCCCGCATCTACTTTCTTCATCGCCATGAACTTCAGGAGACCGCGCCAAAACGGGGGCTGACTAAGCGGCAAGGCGGTGGTCTTCTTCCCTGGCGGTGGAGGGATACCATCGTTCAACGTGAGACCGGAGCTGGTTATTGAGCACGGCCGTCCGGATTTGCAGTAGGTTGTGCGCGTGCCTCGGCCGCCAGGCCATCTGCTGTCGTTTGACGAACCGCTTGCTGACCACCTGGTTGACGGCTGACTCGACAAAACCTGATGCAATGGGCTCCCCATGCCGATAACAGTCACCGTAGTTCACGATGAAGTGCCGGTTGTTGTCGAGGTAGACAATGAACTCCTCGAGCTTGCCAAGGAGTTTGGCCTCCTCAGGGCTGGCCTCGGCGTCCAGATCCCAGCCCAGGCTTTCGAGTCGGCGCAACGCCGGATAGGGGCAGCCGTGCCACAGGTGCCACTTGGCGCCATGCAGCGTCTTGATCAATGCGGTATTGCTGGGGCCATCGCAGTGTGCCGGCCGGCCCTTGATCATCTGTTCGAGGTTCTGGATCCGCATAGCGATGTGGAACCAGTCGAGAACGTACTCGCCGCGGTCACCAAAGCCGAGCTGTGCAAACCGTACCGTCTCTCCGCCGTCCGACAGGAAGGTAACCGGTTGCAGGCAGCGGGCGACCGGGCTAAAGCTAGCTGCGTCGCCCTTGCACCGCCGACAGGGGTACAGCCTGGGACTGTCAATCGACAATCGCCCGAACGCACTACGGAAGACCAAGTGATGGTGGCCCTTGCAAGCCAGCTGCGCCCCGCACGTGGGACAAACGCTGGTCCGGGCAACTGCCTCGGCAACCTGTGCCGCGACCATCGTGCGCTGCAGCCGCCCCAGCAACGATTTCGCCTCCTCCAGATGGAGGCCCAGCGAGCCCACATCAAGGCCGCCTCTCTCGAACTGGGCTATTTCGGTGATGGTGGCTGGCTCGCCTCCCTCATCGTGCACTACGAGTTGCAAGCTGATAGGCATGGCCGCCCTCCTCCCGTGGAAGCTGCGGCGACCAGTCTACGCCTGGAGCCGTCGCAACCGATCATTGAAAATTTGGCGGTCGAAGCGGCGGTCCGGCCAAGTCAGCCACTGGTCGACCTCATCGCGTAAGTCTTCCAGCACGATTGGACCCTCGCGCAGCGACTCAATCCAATCGAGGAACTCATACTCACCGCGTTCGTCTCTGGGGAAGTCGGCCAGGATGTTGCCGCAACATACGCCGCTCCATCCGTATCTCGTGACGCCACCACGCGTTGAAGTCATACACATAGGCGAAGCCTTCGTGTTCGCGGAGATGAAACGCGGTCAGCGGTAGCTCGTTTGCCACGGTGGAGAACTGCAAGACGCCCTCATGAGCTTCGCCGTAACGCCTGCCACGAATGCTGAACTGGTGCAGATGTTGGTCGGCCCAGCCCATGACTACCTGGATGACATGGTGCAATTGCCCGAGCGTCAAGTGCTCGGGAACGAGGACGCGTCGCCAAACCGGCGGGCTCAGGCCGCGCAGAGCAATTCGAAGTTGAAGGACGGAGGTCGCCGGCCCGGGATCGGAAGCCATGTGCGCATTGTAGGTGTCTCATTGGCATCTCAGTAGAGGTCGTCTGCCCCCGTTTTGGCGCGGTCTCCTTCAATGGTGTGCGACGCCGCACCTCCAACTTCGCCATTTTCTCGCTGATGCCTCTGCGAGCCATGAGCCGGTAATACGACTGTCAGAAGTCTTTGTAGCGCGGATCGTGTTCGCTATTGACTACGGGCCGTGTCGCGACGCCAGTTTCCATGGCCGCCTGTGCTACCGCTGGCGCAACAATGTTGCACTACGCCGAGGCCCGCCTCCTATCGAGTGAGACGGCTACCGAATGGGGCCGTCGCCGATACAGCGGACGTATCGGCTGACATATCGAAAGTATTTTTCCAGAGGCATTGCTGTCAGTAACATCCGAGTCGATCCGGATGCCAAACCTTTTGGGCTACCGGCACGAAAACAAGGAGACAACATGGCAACTGACGCCGTGAGGCGACGCCTCATGCTGGCCGCGCTCGGGCTATTCGCCCTGCCGGCCGGTGCGCAGCCCGATTACCCGGCAAGGCCAGTCAAGCTCGTGGTGTCGTTGCCGCCCGGCAGCGGCGCGGATTCCACGGCGCGCTTCATTGCCCAGAAGCTCGCTGCAAAGCTGGGCCAGCCGTTCGTGGTGGAGAACCGCCCCGGCGGGAACGGCTTCATCGGCGCCCGCGCCGTCGCCGACGCCGCGCCTGATGGCTACACGCTCTTCGTCGGCAGCAACTCGACGATGGTAACCAACGCCGTGCTGTTCACTAACCCGCCCTACGATCCCGTCAACGGCTTTGCCCCCGTTGAGCGCCTCGCGCGCTTTGCCATGGTCGTCGTCGTGCCGGCGAATTCGCCGTACAAGGCGCTTGGGGGGCTCATCGGCGCCCTGCGCACCGCGCCGGGCAAACTCAACTACGCGGCGGGTAGTCCCACCTACCAGATCTATACCGAACTGCTGAACGAGCGCTTCCATGTGCGCGCGAATCCCATCGCTTACAAGGGCACGGCGCCGGCCATGACCGACGTCGCCGCTGGCCACGTCGACTACGCGATCGGCGAGATCAGCGCGGTGTTACCGCTGATTCGCGCGGGCCGTGTCCGCCCGCTCGCCGTGACCGCCCCGCAGCGGCTCAAGGATCTTCCGCAGGTTCCTACCGTTGCCGAAAGCGGTGCGCCGGGCTTCGATGTGGCGGCATGGACCGGCGTCTTTGCGCCGTCCAAGGTGCCCGCGCAGATCGTTAACGTGCTGTCCGCCGCCGTACGTGAAGCCATGCAGCAGCCCGACAGCGTGAAGTTCATCACGGGCCTGGGCGGGGAGGTTTATCTCGGCGGGCCCCAACACTTCCGCCAGTTCCAGCTGGCCGAAATTGAGCGAACGCGCGACATCGTCAAGCGTGCCGCCATCCAGATTGAATAACCCATCGGACCAATTGAGATTCTATGCACACGGAACAACAAGCGCCGCAACGTGGCCCGCTGGCAGGTGTCAGGGTTATCGAAATGGCCGGCATCGGTCCCGGCCCGCTGGCCGGCATGATGCTGGCCGACATGGGTGCCGAGGTGCTGCGCATCGAGCGGCCAGGCGAAACCGATCTTGGCGTCAAGCGTGAGCGCCGCTACGACCTGATGCTGCGCGGGCGCAAGGCGATTGCGCTCGACCTGAAGGAACCACTTGCTGTGCAGGCCGTGCTGGACCTCGTGGCATCGGCCGACATGCTGATCGAGGGCTTCCGGCCCGGCGTCATGGAGCGGCTCGGCCTCGGACCCGAGGCTTGCCACGCGCGCAACCCGCGGCTCGTCTATGGCCGGGTCACGGGCTGGGGCCAGACGGGCCCGCTTGCGTCCAGCGCGGGGCACGATATCAACTACATCGCGCTCACCGGCGCCTTGAACGCCATCGGCCGACGCGGGCAGCCGCCTTCGATTCCGCCGGCCTACCTCGGCGATTTCGCGGGTGGCGGCATGTTCCTCGTCGCTGGCGTGCTCGCTGCACTGTTCGAGGCGAGCAAATCGGGTAAGGGCCAGGTCGTCGATGCGGCGATTGTCGATGGCACGGCGGCGTTGAGCAGCGTCTTCTTCGGGCTGTCGGCCGCCGGCATGTGGAACGCAGAGCGCGGCACCAACGTGCTCGACTCCGGCGCGCACTACTACAACGTCTACGCGTGCAAGGGCGGCGGCTGGATCTCGGTGGGGCCGATCGAGGCGCGCTTCTATCGGGATCTGCTGGCCCGCATTGGCATCGATCCCGACAGCCTCGGCGAGCAACTGGACCCGCGCAATTGGCCGGATGCAACCGACCGGCTGGCCGCGATCTTCCTCACGCGCACGCGCGACGAATGGACCGCACTGCTCGAAGGCACCGACGCCTGCGTGGCCCCGGTACTCGATTTCACCGAGGCGCCGCACCACCCTCACCTGCAGGCCCGGCAGACGTTCGTCGACATCGACGGCGTCACGCAGCCCGCGCCGGCGCCACGGTTCAGCCGCACGCCATCCGCCCGCCCGACACAGCCGCGCGCCGCCGACGTACGCGACTACGCGCAAACGCTGGCGGGCTGGCTGCCTCCGGAGCGCATCGCAGGCATCCGCGCGCTGACCGAGCAAGCTGCGCGCTGACCGGACACCATCTCATCATTTTTCACTATCCATGAGCAATTTCCTCGATATCCGCCGTGACGGTCCCGTGGCCATCGTCACGATGAACCGTCCCGAGACGCGCAACGCAGTTTCCGACGACGACGCCGTAGACGCTCTGGTCGCCATGTGCGATGCCTTCAACCGCGATCACAGCGTGCGTGTGGTGGTCCTGACCGGCGCCGGCGCGGCGTTTTCCTCGGGCGGCAACCTCAAGACGCTGCGCGCAAAGTTCGGCAACGAGAGCGGCGAGCCCGTGATGGCGCGCTACGCCTACCGCGAAGGCATCCAGCGCCTGCCGCTGGCGCTAGCCAATCTCGAAATCCCGGTCATAGCCGCCATCAACGGTCCGGCGCTCGGTGCCGGCAACGACCTGGCCTGCACCTGCGATATCCGCATCGCATCGGAGCAGGCTAGCTTCGCGGCCACGTTCGTGAAACTGGGACTGATTCCGGGCGATGGAGGCGCATGGCTGTTGCCCCGCGTCGTGGGTGCGTCGCGTGCGGCGGAACTTTGCTTCACCGGCGACACGATCGACGCGAAGCAGGCGCTGGAGTACGGGCTGGTGTCCCGCGTGGTGCCGCACGACGCGTTGCTGCCCACGGCCCTGGAACTGGCGCACCGAATCGCGGCCAATCCGGGCCACGCGCTGCGCATGTGCAAGCGGTTGCTCAAGGAGGCGCAGCACGCGCGTCTCGACACGATCCTCGAAATGTCAGCCGGCTTCCAGGCGCTAGCCCATCACACCGCCGAGCACAACGCGGCGCTCGACGGCGTGCTGGCACGGATCCGCGGATAAGGGGAGAGAGGGACAAAGGGACAACATGGACATTCTCGATAATGTATTCCTGATCTCCGGCGGCGCATCCGGCCTGGGCGAAGCAACCGCGCGCATGCTGGCTGCGGCCGGCGCAAAAGTGGCCATTGCCGACATTAACGAGGCCGGCGAAGCACTGGCCGCTGAACTGGACGGGCGCTTCGTGCGTTGCGACGTGTCCAGCGGAGCCGATGCCGATGCGGCTGTACGCGCGGCCACCGCCATCGGCCGGCTTACCGGACTCGTCAACTGCGCCGGCGTGGCACCGGCCTGCAAGACCGTGGGCAAGGATGGCCCGCATCCGCTCGACCTGTTCGAGCGGACCGTGCGGATCAACCTGATCGGCACGTTCAACATGACGCGCGTGGCGGCGGCCAGCATGGTGCAGAACGAACCCGACGCCAATGGCGAACGCGGCCTGATCATCAACACCGCATCGGTGGCCGCGTTCGAGGGGCAAGTTGGCCAAGCGGCATATGCGGCGTCCAAGGGTGGTGTCGCCGCCATGACGCTGGCCGTGGCGCGTGACCTGGCGCGCGACGGCGTGCGGTGCGTGACCATCGCGCCGGGCCTGTTCGAGACGCCCATGCTGCTTGGCTTGCCCGAACTCGTGCGCGACGCGCTGGGCCGGATGGTGCCGTTCCCGTCGCGCCTGGGCAGGCCGGCCGAGTATGCCCGTCTGGTCGAAGCGATCATCGGCAACACGATGCTGAACGGCGAAGTGATCCGGCTCGACGGCGCGATCCGGATGCAGCCGAAGTAGGCCACATCGATCCTCTCCAGGGCAGGGCCAGGAGCCGGCAGTATGCCGGCTCCGTTGCGTTCCGGGGCGCGCCACGCCACTGATTGTCCCGATTGTCATGCGCGGTGCACCAATGTAGATTTCCACCACACTTCGCCGATTCTCAAAGGGAATGGACATGGATCTTCGTCAAATGAAACAGGCCCTGGTGCTAAGCGAGACGCTGAACTTCCACCGCGCCGCCGAACGGCTGCACATGGCGCAGCCCCCGCTCTCCACTGCCATCCGCAAGCTCGAGGAAGAACTCGGCGTGACGCTGTTCGACCGGCAACCGTCGGGCCTCTCGCTGACCTCGGTGGGCGAACTCGTGCTGCCCCTGATGCGCAGCACGCTGTTCTTCGCCGACGAAATCCGCCGGGCCGCGCGCGAGGGCGAGCGTGGCGAGCAAGGCACGCTCAGGGTGGGCTTCGTAGGCTCGTCGGTGTATTCGGTCATGCCGCAGTTGATCCGCGCGTTCCGGCTGCGCTATCCGCACGTGGAGCTGACCATCGAGGAATCGACCACGGCCGACCTGCTGCGCGCCCTCGAGGACCATTCGCTCGATGTGGCGCTCGTGCGTTATCCGGTGCTGGCGCAGACGCGGGCGCAGATCACGTTCCTGCGCGCCGATCCGCTCGTGCTGGCTGTCAGCACCGACTCAGCCCTTGCCGACCGTACGACCGTGGACCTGTCTGAACTCGGCAACACGCCGTTCATCGTGTACTCGGAATCGCGCGTGCCGGCGATGCACGCGATGACGATGTCGGCGTTTCACCAGGCCGGCATCCGTCCACCCATCGTGCAGCAGGCGGTCCAGGTACAGACGCTGCTGGCGCTGGTGGAGAGCGGGCTGGGCGTGGCGCTGGTGCCGGCCACCGCGGCCGGCTACGCCGGAGGCGGCACGCGGTTGATTGCGCTGACCGGCATACCCGAAAAGCTCAGCTTCGGGCTTGCGCTGGCAACGATGCGCGATACCAGCGTCCCCACAGCGCGCAATTTTGTGGCGTTGGCGGAGGCCGTGGCGCAGTCGGCCGCATGATCGTCCCGAAACGCGCGCCGCTGCGCTCTAACGCCCCTGAAAAACCGGTTGGCGCTTCTCGGTGAAGGCCTGCAGGCCCTCGCGCATATCGTGGGAACGCTGGTGGTTGCGCAGTTCGAGCAGCTCGTGCCGCAGTGCGTCGCCCAGCGTCTTGTCGGCGGCCTCAGCCACCACCCGCTTCATGCGCGCCAGCACCAGTGGGCTTTTCGCGGCCAGCGCTTGTGCCAATGCCTGGGCGCGCGTCTGAAGTACGGCGTCGGGCACCACCTCATTGACCAGCCCGAAACGCTCCATCTGCGCGGCGGTAAAGCTCTCGCCGGTGTACAGCAACCATCGCGCCACGTTAGGCGGCAGCTTGCGCGACAACACCGCGGCCCCACCGGCGCCTGGAAATACGCCGAAGTTGGCATGGGCGTCCCCGAGCTTCGCGCTTTCGGCAGCAAGCACGAGATCGCACGCCATCACGGTTTCGAGTCCGCCTGCCAGCGCCAGGCCGTTCACGGCGGCGATGACAGGTTTGGGAAACGCGCGCAGCGTATCGATGAAGCGTACAACGACGTCCAGGAAATCGGGCTCGCCCGTGGTGCCGGGCTCGGCCACTTCCTTGAGATCCGCGCCGGCGCAGAACGCCCTGCCATTGCCGGTCAGGACCACCACGCGGATAGCGGGGTCGTCGCGCCAGGCGTCAAGCTGCGCGGCCATCGCTCCAGCCGTCGCGCGGTTCAGGCTGTTCATGGCGGCTGGGCGGTCCATCGTCAGCCAGCCGACGGGACCATCGATGCGGGTTTGCAGGCACATCGCGGTCTCCGTCAGCAAAGTTCGAGTCCCATGGCCACGGCTTCGCCGCCGCCCAGGCAGAGGCTGGCAAGGCCCCGCTTCATGCCGCGCTGCTGCAGCGCATGGATGAGCGTTACCAGCAGCCGCGCCCCGGAGGCTCCCACCGGATGGCCCAGCGCGCAGGCGCCGCCATTGACGTTGAGCCGCTCGGGGCTGATGCCGAGCTGCGCCATCGCGATCATCGATACCACGGCGAATGCTTCGTTGATTTCGTACAGGTCCACGTCCTGCGTGGTCCAGCCGGCCTTGTCGAGCACGCGGCGCGACGCATGCACTGGTGCTTCGGCAAACTGTTGCGGCGGGTTGGCGCGCGTGGCATGGGCAACGATGCGCGCCAGCGGCTTCAGGCGCTGCCGTACCGCATCGCTCTCGCGCATCAGCACCAGCGCCGCCGCGCCGTCGGAGATCGAGGAAGCATTGCCCGGCGTGACCGTGCCGCCGTCGCGGAACACGGCCCTGAGCTTCGGCAGCTTGTCGGCGTCGCATTGGCCCGGCGTTTCGTCCTCTGCGAATTCGGCACCGCGTTTCAGCGGCACAGGGGCGATCTCATCACGGAAGCGGCCTTCCGCCACCGACGCCTGGGCGCGCAGCAGGCTTTCGCGCGCGTACGCGTCCTGTGCCTCGCGGCCAATGTTGTGCGCCTCGGCGGCCAGGTCGGCGTAGTAGCCCATCAGGTGCCCTTCATAGGCGTCTTCCAGGCCGTCGCGGTACATGTGGTCGAGCAACTGGCCATGGCCGAGCCGGTAGCCCTGGCGGCCGCGCGGCACGATATGGGGCGCATTGGTCATCGACTCCATACCCCCTGCCACCGCCACGTTGCAGGTGCCGGCCAGTAGCAGATCATGCGCAAGCATGACCGCTTTCATGCCTGAGCCGCACATCTTGCTGATGGTGGTGGCGGGTGTGGTGGTAGGCAACCCGGCGCGCAGCACGGCCTGCCGCGCCGGTGCCTGGCCCACGCCGGCGAACAAGCACAGGCCCATGATCGCTTCATCGACCGAAGCAGGGGCGACGCCGGCCTGTCCCACGGCCGCGCCAATGGCGACCGCGCCCAGTTCGGGCGCGCTGCACGATGACAGCGCGCCGTTGAATGCGCCAATCGGGGTGCGCCTGGCACCCACGATGACAATGGATTCGTTGTTGTTCTGCATGAAAGTCTCTGTGCCTACAAGCTGGAGAATGGGGCTGGACCGACGCCGAAGGTCAGGCGGGGACGGCCAGCTGTGTGCGGGCGAAGTCAAGGATGGCGTGGCCCGATGCCGCGTCCTGCGCGAACACCGCCTCGCCAAGCAACGTGGCGCAGTACGTCTCGCTACCTGCCACGCTGCGCCACTCGTGCAGGCGGCGCGTGAACAGCCCGAGCGCCAATTCCTCGGTAATGCCGATGGCGCCGTGTACCGCATGCGCGATCGCCGCCACACGCTGGCCGGCCTCGCAGGCGCGCAGTTTGGCGGCGGCTGCGCGCAGCGGGTCAGGCACGTAGCCGTCCGCGGCACAGCCAATGCGCGCCGCAAACACGGCCGAGCTGGCCTGTTCGGCCATCACGCTCAGTTCCTGCTGCACGGCCTGGAACTGGCCGATGGCCCGGCCGAACTGCTGGCGGTCGTTAACATACGTGACGCTCATCGCCAGCACGCGCTGCATCGCACCGGCCATGCCTGCGGCGTGGGCCGCGTTGCAAAGCGCCAGGATGTCGGGCTCGCCATCGCTGAAGCGGAATATCGCGGCATCGGCCGACTGCCATTGCAGCGAAGCCGACGCATGCGGCCGATAAATGCCGGGCACATGCGTGGCGGCCACCACTGGCAGCAGCAACCATTCTCCGCGCCACACTGTCAGCACGAGTTCAGCCAACGCCGCGCCCGGCACATTGCGGCACGTGATCTGCGTCGCGCCCGAGCACGGTGCGATGGCGATGCACTCGCCCTCGCTCCTGCGGCCCGCTTTTGCGAGCATGGCACGCGCGATGGCGGTCTCGGCGAACGGATGGCTCAGGCCAGAACGGCCGGCGGCGAGGAACAGCGGGAACGCGTCGGCCAGCGACAAGCCCGCGCCATCGAGTTCGGCGGGAACCAGTGCGTCGGTGTAACCGAGGGCGTCAATGGCGGACCACTGACGCGCAGCGGCATCGTCTGCGCTGGACTCGCTGCGGCGCACCGCGTCGTCGGCGCACAGGTCGGCGAGCGCGCGCTCGAAGCCTTCCAGAAGGGAATCAGTCATGGCGTGTGTCTATATTGCGTCAACGAAGTCCGAGCGCGCGGGCAATGATGCCGCGCATGATCTGCCGCGTGCCGCCCCGCAGGGAGAAGCTTGGGGACAGCTGCGTGACGTAGGCCAGCGCGCGCTGCAGCGGCTCCGACGGTTCGAATTCGGGCATCCCTTCCATGGCCTCGGCGATCCAGGCCGGCACGGTCTGCTCGAACTCGGTGCCGAGATCCTTCACGTAAGCCGCGTCAGTCTCGGGGTTCCCGCCCTTGTCGAGCAGGTCGGCCACGGCGAGCGACATGGCGCGCAGCACGGCAAGCCGCCCGGCAATGCGTCCGGCGATCGCCTTGACGGCATCGGGCACCGGCAGCCCGCAGGCCCGCACCTCCGCCAGCCACGTTTCGGCCACGAGCTGGCTGGTCAGGATTCGCTCCGGGCCGCTGCGTTCGAAGGCTAGTTCGGCGGTCACCTGCTTCCAGCCCGATCCTTCCTCGCCGACCACCGCATCGGCGGGCAGGTCCACATCCTCGAATACCACTTCGCAGAAGTGCGCGTCGCCGGCCATGTCCTCGATCGGGCGATAGCTGATACCGGGCAGGCTCAGGTCGATCAGCACCTGCGACAGACCCTTGTGGCGGTCGCCATGCTGGCCTGACGTACGCACCAGTGCGCACATGTAGTGGGTGCGGTGTGCGTTGGTCGTCCAGATCTTGCGGCCGTTGAGCCGCCAGCCGGTCTCGGTGCGCACCGCGCGCGTTCGCACGCTCGACAGATCCGAGCCCGTGTCCGGCTCGCTCATGCCGATGCACATGAACATCTCGCCGCGCACCATGCGGGGCACGAAATACTCGCGCTGCGCCGGCGTCCCGAACTTCAGGATCAGCGGCGCGGTCTGGCGTTCCGCGAACCAGTGGGCCGACACGGGCGCACCGGCGGCGATCAGCTCCTCCACCAGCACGAAGCGCGCAAAGGCGCTGCGACCCGCGCCGCCATACTCCTTCGGCAGCGACAGGCCAAGCCAGCGCCGCTCGGCAAGCGCGCGGCTGAATTCCGCGTCATAGCCCATCCATGTGCGGGCACGCACGTGCGTGGGCGTATCGGCCAGCGCCTGTTGCAGGAAAGCGCGGATCGGGCCGCGCAGCGCCTCATCTTCGGGAGGGAGGGCGACGAGTGGCAATGACTCGAGGCTCGTGGTCAAGGGAATGCTCCTGGTAGCGGATTGTCGTTACTGGCGCGATGGCGCCAGCACGGTAGCGCCGGACGCAGCCAGCTTGCTGATGTCTTTGGTGCTGTAGCCGGCTTCGGCCAGCACCTCGGCGCTGTGCTCGCCGAGGCGCGGCGCCTGGCGCGTGATCTCGGGCGATGACTTCGACCACGTGCTGGGCACAGCCATCGAGCGGATGGCACCTTCGGTCGGGTGTTCAACCACTTCGAAGAAGCCTACCGCATCGAGATGCGGGTCGGCCAGCAGCGAGTCGATCGTGTGCAGCTGCATCACTGGCATGTCGGCGGCTTCGAGTACTGCGATCCATTCCGCGGTCGTGCGGGTAGGCATCACCTCCGCCACCATGCGGTACAGCGCATCGATATGCTTGGTGCGCTCGCCGATCGTGGCGAAGCGCGGGTCGCTGTCCATCAGGTCCGGCTGTCCGACCAGCGCGAAGAACTGGCGCCATTGCTTGTCGTTGTAAAACAGCACGCACAGGTAGCCGTCCTTGGTGCTGAGCGGGCGCCGATTGTGGTCCAGGATGCGGGCATAGCCGCTCGGGCCGATCGTCGGCTCGAACGTCATGCCACCCATGTGGTCACCTAGTACGAACTGCGCCATGGTCTCGAACATCGGCACGTCTACGCGCTGGCCCTCGCCGGTGCGCTCGCGATACAGCAGGCCGGCGCTGACCGCGTTGGCGGCGGCCAGGCCGACGATGCGATCGGCCATCGCACTGGGCGCGTAGCGCGGCAGATCGGCGCCAGCGGCCTTGGCCAGCGACGGGATGGCGACTGCGCCCTGGATCAGGTCGTCGTAGGCCGATTTGGCCGCGTAGGGGCCGCCCTGTCCGTAGCCGTAGACGCCCACGTAGAGGATGCGCGGATTGATCTTCGCGATGTCTTCATAGCCGAGGTTCAGCCGTGCCATGGCCTGGGGGCGCACGTTGTAGATCAGCACGTCGGCATCGGCCGCGAGCCGCAATAGCGCCTCGCGCCCGGCTGGCTGCTTCAGGTCCAGCACGATGCTGCGCTTGCTGCGGTTCGCGTGCAGGAAAATCCCCGCCATACCGTCGTTTCGCCGGGGCCCGACGTCGCGCACGGTATCGCCCGCGGGCGGTTCTACCTTGATCACATCTGCGCCCAGGTCGCCAAGGATCTGCGTGGCGTAAGGTCCCATCAGAACCGTCGTCATGTCGACGATCCGGATGCCCTGCAGTGGGCCGCTCATGGCCGGCTCCGCCGGTGCGATGGCGTCACGTCCTTCATGATGTCTCCTCCGTTCGTATGCGGCCATCGTACAGAACAGCGGGAAGGCGAAAAAATACTTTTGATATGTCGCGCCATACACGGGATGTATCGGGGTATCGGTCTGTCGGTGGTGCGAAGCGGTACTACCTGCCACGCACCGTTTCATCTGCTGGATATGCGCCGTCCAACCCACCCTTGTCGGGGTGTATCGCCTGCCCGCGTGTGGGGCAATCATGCCGGACGTGCGCCATGCCGATGCACGCGGCCCGCGTTGTACGGCGGCACCGATTCAATAAAAGGAGACCACTTATGCCCAGTTTCAAGCCCCGCATGCTGAGGCTGCTGTGCCCCTGGCTGGCGGGATTCGCCATCGCAACACCGGTCCATGCCGGCGAGTATCCCGAGCGGCCCGTCAGGATCGTCTCGGTCACCAGCGCAGGCACCGGCGTCGACGACTACACGCGCCTGCTGGCTAAGTACCTCACGGACAAGCTCGGGCGGAGCTTCGTAGTCGAGAACCGGCCTGGCGGCAACATGGTCGTGGCAACCGACTTGGTGGCGAAGGCTGCGCCGGATGGCTACACCGTACTGCTCGCGGGCTCCGGCGCCATGGCGGCCAACCCATACCTGTTCCGCAAGCTGCCCTATGACCCGATGAAGGACTTCGTGCCCGTGGCGCGGCTGTCGGTGCTGCCGATCGCCATCATCGTTCCGGGCAACTCGCCCTATCGCTCGGTGAAGGAACTCGTGGCGAGCGCGCAGGCGAATCCCGGCAAGCTAAACTGCGCCACCTCGAGCAACGGCTATCGCGTCATCGCCTATGCCTTCAATGAAGCCGCGAAGATCGACGCGGCAAGCGTGCCTTACAAGGCCTCGAACGCGTTGATGACGGACGTGATGGCCGGCGTGGTGGACTACGCGGCGGTCGAGGCGTCCGCCATCATTCCGCACGTGCAGAGCGGCAAGCTCCGTGCGCTGGCCGTCACCGGCCCATCCCGCCTATCGCCGCTAAAGGACGTGCCGACGCTGGCCGAACTGGGCCTTGAGCGGCAACCGTTGAATACCTGGACCGGCCTCTTCGCGCCAGCCGGCACGCCGCAGCCGATCGTCGACAAGCTGGCCAGGCTGGCGCTGGAGTTCATCGGTACGCCTGAGGCGGTGGCGCACTACCACGCACGCGGCAGCGCAGCCTATCCCGCCGACGGCGCGGCGCTGCGCAAGACCATCGTCGCGGACCAGCAGATCTGGAAGCGGATGATCGCGCTGACTGGCATCCAGCCGGAGTGACGAGGCAACAGCGCCGCCCACCCTTTTCGGGTCGGCGGCGCTCCTATCGTCCTGCCGGACCTGCAATCAGAAGATGTGCCGCACGCCCGTGGTCACACCGACCATGTTCTTCTGTCCCGGTGCTTGCGGATAGTTGAACAGGTAGCCGGTGAAGGGGCCGTCGTTGATCAGGCTGCCGTTGTGGACGTAGCTGCTGGCGAGGTACACGTCGGTCCGCTTGCTGAGCGAGTAATCGAGCACGAGCGAAACCTGCTGCGGATTGGCGGGATTGGTCGCCACGCCCGCTGGCGTCGGACGGTACTGCTTGATGTTCGAGTAGTAGTAGCCGAGCTGCACGCCCAATGCCGCAGTCACGTCATAGTTGACGCCGGCGAACCAGAAGTCGTCGCGGATCAGCGTGGCGTCGTTGCTGAACTGGCTATCGCGATAGCGGTAGCCGCCGCTGATCTTGAGCCGGCCCGTCGTGTAGCTCGCGGCCACGCCGGTCTTGCGCTCGCGGCCCGTGTTGCCAGGCGTCGCGGCCGGCGCGGGATTCCACTGGTCGTACCCCACGCCCACGGCAAAGCCACCGCCCTCGTACGAGACCGCCGCGCCCCATGCGCTGTTGTCCTTGATATTGCCGGGCGCTTCTCCCGGGCCCAGGGGCTGCCCCGTTCCGGCTGCCTGCAACGATGATGCCGTGCCGAACGAATAGTGCGCTCCCACTTGCACGCCGCCGAACTTGCCGCGGTACTTGGCCATGTTCGATTGGCGGTAGTTCAGGCCCAGCCACCATACCCCCGGTTCATAGCTGGCCGCAAAGCGCAATGGCGCGAAGACAATCAGCGCGTCGGTCATCGACGTGTACTGGCGGCCGAACGTAAGCCGGCCATGATCCTTGTTGCCTAGCCCCACGATGGCCGTCCGGTTGAACAACGGCGCGGTGGTCAGGTTGCCCGAGTCCCAGTCGAACCCCGACTCCAGGTTGAACAGCGCCGACCACCCCTGCCCCAGGGTCTTCCGTCCCACGCAGGCCCCAGCGCGACGCTGACAGGCCGCCCGCGCGCGGCATGTCGAAACGCTTGCCCACCGGCGCGGTGGCCGTGCCCGTCGTGGCCAGGTTCGCGGGCGCGGTGCCCACGCGGTTGACGTATTCGATGCTGCCGTCGATCACGCCATACAGCGTGACGTTGGTCTGCGCATGGACGACACCAGCAGCCATCGTGCCCAGCGCCGCCAACGACGCGCGCGCGAGTTGTGATTTCTTCATTTTCTCCCCTTCTCCCTTTGCTTGGTGGCGTCGCCCCAGTGGTTGGGGCGACCTGATGCGCCGCGCTAGCGTCCTCCACGCATGCGCGGATTAAAAAAATCCAGTCACGCCGGGTTACGCCGGACTTCACGATCCCAGTCATACTTCGGCGCTTCGCCGCGCAGGAAGCCGCGCACCGCTTCCCCGTAGTGCGGCGCCGCGGCGGCTAGCGCCTGGGCCTGTGCCTCGATCTCGAACATCGTGTCGTAAGGCGTCTCGAACGTCGCGTTTGCAGCGCGCTTGGTCAGCGCCATGGCTTCACGAGGGCCGTTGAGGAAGCGCGCCGCAAACCGGCGCGCGGCTTCTGGCAGCGCATCGGCGGTGTAGATGTCGTGCACGATGCCAAGTTGCCGGGCCTCCTGGGCGTCCACGCGGCGACCGGTCAGCATCAGTTCCTTTGCCTTGCTCATCCCGACGATGCGCGGCAGCGCGTAGAGCGCACCCATGTCCGGTATCAGTCCGACTTTCACGAACGTCATCGAGAACGACGCCCGCTCCGAGGCGAGCACGAAATCGGCTGCCAGCACCAGCGAGCAGCCAGCGCCTGCCGCAGGGCCATCGACGGCGGCAATGACCGGCACGCCAAGCTGGTGCAGCCGCCGTAACCACGCATGGGTAGCGGCCACGCGGTGGCGCATCACCTCGGGGGCGCGTGCCGCAGGATCGGGGTCGTCAATCAGCGCCGCGACGGACTTCAGGTCGCCGCCAGCGCAAAAGCTGCCGCCCGAACCGGTAAGGATCAGCGCACGAATGCTGCACTCGTTTTCAACGATATCGAGCATGTCGGCATAGTCCTGCCGCATCTCCAGCGACAGCGCGTTGCGCGCCCCGGGGCGCTGGTGCGTGAACTCCGCGATCCCGTCGAGGACGGTCAGTACGGAATGGCGCAGCGGATATTGCGAGGTTGGCATTGAGGATCCTTCGGTGGATGGGAAACGTCCTGCACGTGCTGGGCAGACAGTCTCCACGCACGCGCAGCCCAACGGTCCCACCCGACGTGAGGGGATGCAACGCAACCCGAAGGGACATATGGAACGCGACGAATGTATCGCCACAGCGGCGCGCACCTGGCGACACTTATCGCCACCAAAGGCGGGGGGCACAACCTCATGCCGCCTTGCTTTAAGGTGCAGCATGTCGGCAAGCCGCGTTCGCGGTGCCGCCGGTTAATGGAGAGCAACGCAAATGGACTTTCGAGCCGACCCCAACCTCACGCAGTTCCGCCAGCAGGTACGCACGTTCCTGCGCGATCACCTGCCCGCCGACACGCCAAGCCGCAACCACGGCATGCGTTCTCCGCGCGACACGCTAGTCGCGTGGCAGAGCACCCTCAATAGACAAGGCTGGGGTGCGCCGTCCTGGGCGTCCGAGCACGGGGGGCCGGGCTGGACCGTGCAGCAGCGCCTGGTGTTCGACGAGGAATGCGCGCTGGCTGGCGCCCCCTCGCAGGACAATTTCGCGCAGAAGCTCGTGGGCCCCGTAATCAACCATTTCGGCACCCCCGCGCAGCGGGAGGAGCATATCGGCGCGATCCTGTGCGGTGACCGGATCTGGTGCCAGGGCTTCTCGGAACCTGGCTCCGGTTCTGACCTGGCCTCACTGCGCACGCAGGCCATGCGCGATGGCGATGACTACATCATCAATGGCCAGAAGACCTGGACCAGCTATGCCCACCACGCCGACTGGATCTTCCTGCTCGTGCGCACGGGCGCTGGCGAGAGGAAGCAGGCGGGCATCAGCTTCCTGCTGGTGGACATGAAGACGCCGGGCATCACCGTGCGGCCGATCATCAGCATCGACGGCTGCCACCACCTGAACGAGACGTTCTTCGACAACGTACGGGTGCCCGCCACGAACCTGATCGGCGAGGAAGGCCGCGGCTGGCAGGTGACCAAGTTTCTGCTGAACAACGAGCACGCATTCACGGCCGACCTGCCGACGCTGCGCCGCATGCAACGCCAGCTGCGCACGTTGGCGGCAGCGCCGGCTCAGGGCCGCGCGCTGCGCACGCAACCGCAGTTTGCGCTGCGGCTGGCCCGCTACGAGGCCGAGCTGGAGGCCGTGTCGGTGCTGGTGCAGCGCGTGGCCGCCCTGGAACAGGCCGGCGACCACAGCGCCACCGCGCACGCCTTGGGTTCGGTGCTGAAGATCCTCGGCACGGAACTCCAGCAGCAGATGGGGCAGTTCCTGGTCGAGAGCCTGGGGGACTATGCGCCCGTGGCCTATCCGTTCAGCGCGGAAGGCAGCGAGGCAGAGCCGCTGCCGATGCAGGACACCATGCAGGACCTTGCCACCGAAGCGTTCTTCCGCCGCGCCACCACGATCTACGGGGGCACCAGCGAGATCCAGCGCGGCATCATCGCCAAGGCGAAGTTCCAGCTCTGAAGTGTCTCCACGATTGCCTGTTGCTGCCATTCGCAGCCACAGGCAACGGTTCTGGCCGGGCAGTGACCCGGCTCTTTTTTTGCCCGACCCACAAGAAAAGAAAAGCCACGCGGCATCGAGGGATGTCTCTGCGTGCCGTCCGGGTGATCGACGCCGCCACGCACACCGGGCGCTTGGGACCGTGGCGCTCTATCGTCATCTCGATCTCGGTTTGTGCGCCGCCGTCTTCGAGCGCACCGTAGGGTATTCCCATGAAGCCGCCGCGCCGGCTACCGACCGGCACCGGTGCAGGACAACGCTACTTGCCCTGGTCACGTTCGCGATCCCAGGCAGCAGGCTTAGCGTCAGGCGTCCCTGGGCGACGGTGGTGCCAAGCGCGCCGGATCTCGCGCGGCCTCCTCTGGCCGTGGATTCGTTAGTGACCCCGGTGGCGTCGGCAAACGGTGTTTAGGCGGCACTGGCCGATGGCGACCCAGTCACCGACGCCGATGACCTCGCCCATCGGCGTTGGCTCGCGGGTTTCTTCTTTGATGTTCATGCCTGTACTCGTTCGTTGTTGAGGGAATGCTGCAACGCTTCGGCCACCAGTGATTCATGGAGGTCGGCGTTGCCGAACAGCGCATCGGCTACCACTGCGCGCTTGAAGTAATGACCGACGATATATTCATCAGTCATGCCAATACCGCCGTGCAGCTGGATGCCCTGGCCGCACACATACTTGGCCGCGCGGCCGACCAGCGACTTCGCCTGCGACACCGTGCGCTGCACGTCGTCCGGCGTGCCGGTCTCCACGGTCGCAAGCAGCGCATATAGCATCGAACGCGCCAGCTCCGTCTCGGCGGCCATGTCAGCCATGCGATGCTGCAGGACCTGGAAGCTGCCGATAGGCACGCCAAACTGCTTGCGTACCTTCAGGTACTCCGCCGTGATCTCGATCGTCTTGTCCATGGCGCTGACGAGTTCCGCACACAGCGCCGCCGTGGCGTGAAACAGACCATGCTGGAGCGCTGCCAGGCCAGTGCCGGGCTCGCCCAGCAGCGCGTCGCCTGGCACGGCGGCGATGTCAAACGTGATCTCCGCCGCCCAGGTGGCGTCATGGAGCGGCACCGCGCGGCACGTTACCCCCGGCGTGTCGGCACGGACTACGAAGAGGCGGAGTTCTCCACCATGCATGGCCGACACGACAAAGGCGTCGGCCTCGGTGCCACCGAGCACGAGCGTCTTGGTGCCGTTTAGCACGTAACCGCCCGCTGTCGCCTCGGCGCACGTGGCGATGGGGGCCGGCAGGCCCCGAGTTCCCGCTTCGCTGTAGGCCAGCGCCACCCGCCGCGATCCGTCTGCCAGCGCGGGTAGCAGTGCATCGCGCTGCGCGGGCGTGGCGCCGGCCAGCAACGTCTGCGCAGCGGCCACGGCACAGCCGAGGAACGGCTCGATCACGAGGCCGCGGCCGAACTGGCCCGCGATCAGCACGGTGTCGAGCAACGTGCCGCCCAGGCCGCCCTGTGCTTCGGGCAACGCGGCGGCAAGCCAGCCGTTGTTCGCGAACGTGGCCCAGTGCCGGCCATCGCAGCGCGACCCGGACTTGACCAGCGCGGTGCGCGCCTCGAAGCCGTAGTCCTTCTCGACGAAGCGCGCCACGCTGTCCTGCAGCAGCAGCTGCTCAAAGGTAAGTTCGAAATTCATGTTCATTTGGGTTGGAAAAGCGGAACTTCATACGTCAGAGGGAAAGCAGTGTGCGCGGGCGAAGGCCATCAGACCGGATCAGTTGAACACGCCGCGCGACAGGCCCGGTGGGAACAACGCCGGCTTGAACATCGGGATGGCCCCGCGCCAGGCAGCTCCCCACGGTCCAGCCGGCGTCGTTGCGCGCGGTGCGGATGGTGCGTCGCTGCGACATCAGATAGAACTCCTTGCTGCGTACGACGAATACCTGGTTCTTGACCTCGCGCGCCTATTCGCTCAGCAGCGCCAGCGTGAACGGGGCGATCTTTGCCGGGTTCAGCGCATCAGAACCTGCATGCGTGCCCGGGCTTCGGGGCGTGCTGGCCGGGACGCTGCCTGCCATGCGTGTGAACGCGAACAGCGCGACGCGGTTCAGGCGCCCCCATTGCACTTCTGCCCGGATGGACCATCATCGCGGCGCGGCCGGCCGGGGAGTACTCCCCGACGTGGGTGGAAGGCGGTGGCGGAACTTATGATGAAATTTGTTAGGGCGAAATTTGAACGGACTTAAGGGGAACTGCAGCGGGACTATCCAGTGCTGGGGACGTGCGCCATCCCCACTCCCGTGCATGACGTGGCCTGGCCGCAGTTGCGCACGTCAAGCCGCCAGCGCGCTGCCCGGTTGCGACGGCGCCAGGTCGCGCAGCCGCGCTGCAGCCCTACCCCGGCCGTTGACACCGAGCTTCACGTAGATGTTTTTGAGATGCCATTTCACCGTTTCTGGCGACACGTTGAGCACACTCGCGATCTTCTTGTTCGACATGGCCTGCGCCAGCAGCCCGAGAACCTCGCGCTCGCGCTCGCTCAGCATGGCGATGGCCCCCGCCTGCTCCGAGGTACCTGGCGGCGCAGGCGCGGCCGTTATGGCAGCCGTCAGCAAACGGCGCGCGTAGAAAGCAAGCACGGGGTCGTCGAGCCCCTCACCGATGAGTGCCGCGAACGATGGTGCAGCACCGGCCGTCGCGTCGAGCAGCGTGCGGGTCAGCCCCGAACCGTGCCCCGTCCGAAGCGCCCGCACTAATGCAGCGCGCGCACCTGCGCTATTGCCTGCTGCATGGCGTGCCAGCGCCGTCTGCAGCCACAGTGTGGCGGACCGGGCGGGCCGTGCTTCGCTTTCCAGTATGAGCCGAGCTTCGAGGCGTGCCGCCGCGTTCGCATAGTCGTGCGTATGAAGCAACATCTCGATCCCGGCCTGTGCAGCGATGCGGGCGACATGGGCGGCTACCGTGCCGGGCTGGCCGGCGTAGCGCTGCGCAAGCTGCTGCACGCGCTGGAGCACCGCATTGGCGCGTTCGGTCTCACCGAGCTGAAGATGCCGGCTCAAACGCAGGAGCAGCGCCTCCGCCAGCAGGCGGTCGATCCGATAGCGCACGGCGTAGGCTTCGAGCCGGTCCAGGCACGCGGTGGCCTGCGCCCGCCGCCCGGCGAGCCAGTACGCCCTGGACAGAACTGTGAACGCTCGCAGTACCACATCGGGCAGCGACACGCGCTCGAGCATTGCGATGCGCGGCTCTAGCAACTCGCATGCGCTGTCATAGTCGTTGAGCTCATAAAGGATGTCGGCCAGCAAACCGGCGGCCATGCATGTCAGTCCGAGGAAAGCGGGGCCGCGGCGCTCGGCCTCGCGCAGCACCTCGCGGGCACTCTTGGCCGCGTGCTGGATCTCGCCCTCCATCGCCAGGCTCATCGCGGTGATATAGCGGCCAAACATGCTGCTGCGCGGCACATTGCTGCGTCGCTCGGTATCGCTTTGTAGGCGGCGCGCCTCTTTGTATTCTCCGCGCAGCAGGAAGTACCACGACAGCACGTTGCTGCGGCAGGTCCACCAGAGATCGTCTGCCTGGGGCGGGATCGCCCAGAGTTCGGGCAGCATGCCGATGATCGTGTCGATATCATCCAGCTGCACCGCGCGGCCGGCGCGAAGCAGGCAGACGACGTAGGGGTGGACGGTGTCGGTGCGGTCGCACAGCACTGCGAGCCGCTCCAGGCTCTGTTCCAGCCCGTCCACGTCGCGCATGTAGAGCCGCAGGAACGCCACCAGCGCCAGCAGGCCGAAGCGGCTCTGCACCTGGTCATCGGGCAGCCGGCGCATCAGCGTCAGCAGCTGCGTCAGGTCGCCGCTCTTGAGCAGGTCGTGCCCGCTTGATTCCACCATTGCCGCGGCGGCAGCCGCCTCGCCCGCGCGGACGGCGTGGTAGACGGCGTCGCCGAGCTGGCCGCGTCGGTCGAACCAGCTCCAGGCGGCGGCATGCAGCGCGCGCGCCTCCGTGGTGACGCAGGCAATGTCCGGATCGCCAATCCTGCCGTTATCCGCGGGCTCCAGCCTCGCCAGCAGCGTTTCTCGCAGCAGCGGATGGATCCGATACCACGCCTCGCTGTCGCCGCTGCCTACCTGGGTGATGAATTGGTTGTCGGATTCGAGCCGGGCCAGCCGCGCGGCGATGCGCGACGGGGTATCGGTCTCGCCCGGCATTGCCGCGCACAGGTTGGCGCAGAAATGAGGGCAGATGGCCATGCGCGTGAGCATGGCGAGGTCATCCGATGCCATCAGGCCCAGCACCTCACGCTCGAAATACGCGGCGAACATGTGCGGGTCTCTTGCACGTGCGAACGGATAGTCACCGCCCTGCCGTTTCCGCAATTCCACGGCGAAGAGCTGCAGCCCGGCCACCCAGCCATCGGTCAGCGCGTGAAGAGCCGCGGCGTCGCGCGTCGACACCGCACCGACCTGGTCATGCAGAAAGCGTGCCGACTCCTCCGGCGTAAAGCGCAGGTCGTGCATGTCGAGCTCGGTCAGCAGCCGTTGAGCGCGCAATGCCTCGAGCGCTAGGGGCAGCGCGCTGCGCGAGCTGAACGCAAGATGGAGCTTTGGCGGTGCGTAGTCGAGCAGACGCTGGAGCGCACGAAAGATGCGTGTGTCAGTGAGGTGGTGCAGATCATCGATCATCAAAACCAACTCGCGCTCGCGCTGGTCTAGCGTCTGCACCAGCGTAATGACCCAGTGTTCGATCGCGTTATCGTCCTGGCCGGTGCCGGTCAGAGCTGCCGCGTTGCGCGCGATGGCGGGATCCGCCTCGGCCAGGCTGGCCAGCAGGCATTCGAAGAATCGTGCGGGCGCGTTGTCTTCCACGCCCAGCGCCAGCCAGCTCACGTCGAAGCCCAGTGAGATCAGCCCCTTGCGCCAGACCATCAACGCGCTTGTCTTGCCCGCGCCGGCCTGGCCTTGGATCACCACGCAGCGCTGCCGGCGCGCGTCCAGCAGCCGGCTCATCAGTCGCTCGCGCGGCAGCAGCTTGCGCACATGACGCGGCGGCAGCAGCTTTGCGCTGGCCACGGCTTCTACCGTGCGCGGGCGGACCCGCGGCGCTGCTGGATGCGATACCAGCGAAAGGACTGGCTGTGCGGTGGCGCGCGGCGGCGGCGATGGCTGTATCGGCGCTTGGGCACGCCCGCGGCCGATCATAGGCCATGCGTGCCCTGCCGGCGCCAGGTCGGCGGCATCGACCGGCTCTACCAGGCCGACCACATCCACTTCGCAATGGGGGGCCGCGTCAGCCCCGCGCACCCAGTCGAACGGCCGCCGCGCTTCATACTGTCCTACCGCCGCAAGCACCTGCGCGACGCTTGCCGGCAATCCGCCGGACGATTCTCGCAGCAACGCCTGGACGCCGCGCAGCCAAGCGGCGTGGCCCGCCACGAAGCGCACGGTCCAGCGTTGGCCGGCCAGCACCTCCTGTACCTTGGGATGCTCGTGCGAGAGAGGGTTGTCAGCCAGAATCAGCAACTGGCGGCCAGGCGGCGCGTGCGGCGCCAGCCGGCGCAGGAAGGCCAGCCAGCCGCCGACGCGTCCGGCATCGGAATCAGGCGCGGTAGCGGCGTCGAGCATCTTCAGCGTGGTCAGGAACGACACCCCCATCGTGCGGCGGAAAGCTGCGCTGTTGCGCTGGTTGGCTACGGCAAATGCCGGTTTGCCGGCGGGAGCGCCCGCCTCCATCGCCACGGCCACCGCATGCTCGGGCGCCGCGAGGTAGAGGCCGACGATCTCGGCGGCGTGCAGTTTATCGGCCGTGCCGGACAGTAACGCGGCAGCGGCGGTTCGATCCGGGCGGGCCGGCAGGCCGCTGGCACGCCAGTGGCGCGACACGCAGGCCGAGCTAACGCCCAGTTCGGCGGCAAGCTGGCGCGCGCTCAGTGTTCCGGGCTCGGCATCGCGTGCCAGCGCCACGAGACGAGCGACGTCCATCCGCACCGGCGGCGCACCGCGAGGCAGATCCCGTTCGATCCCGGCCAGCCGCGACACGGCATAGCGGTCGCGCCAGCGCGCCACCTGTACGCGCCCTACGCCGACCTCGGCCGCGATGTCCTTGTTCTGCCATCCTGCGGCAGCCAGCAGAATCATGCGCGCGCGCTGGGCGAGCCGCGCGTTTCCCGAACCTGCCGCAGCGAGCGCCTCGAGTTCTGCACGCTCGGTGTCGGTCAGCACGATGTGGCAAGCGAAACGCATACGTGGTGTTCCTCCTTATTGCTGGTGGCCCGTCAGAAGTACCATCTGGCCCCGCCCCCCGTATGTCCCGTTGCTACGGCGGGCCGTACGACCCTAATATTCGTCGAAGCCTTTGGCGCAGGCACTTTTGCTGCCGGGGAAGACTACCAAGGATGCATGGCGAGCCAACCTAGCCAGAATGGCGAGCGCTGGCTCGCATAGTGATGTCTACGGAACAAAACACGGGGTCAACTCGGTAAAGGTCGTGCCGTTTTCTCGTATCCGCTGCTGAACCGCACCCAGCCATGCCCCACGTCCTCCCCCCCGCCGAAGCACTGATGGACCTGCTCCACGAGGTGCGGCAAGTCAGCCGCCAACTACAGGTAGCCGCCCGGCGCTGCACGCGCGGAATCACCTATGCCGACGCGCTGCGGGACCTGATCGACGACCGCATGCATGGTGCCGATCGGCGCGCGCGAATCATCTGCTACGCGTCGGCGGCGGAGCTTGGCGTCCACGTTGAACTGGCTGCCGAACACGCCCGGCAGGCGATGACGGGGGGGCTCGGGTTTCCGATGCGCGTGCTGTTCTGGGCCGCCTACCGACGTATGCAGTCGGGGCGGCACCGGCGGCCGGGCGCCTGGCCCCGGCCTGACGGAGAGCCAGAAGCGACAAGCGAAGACATTCACCGGTGGGCGCCTCATTGACCACACCGGCACAGGAGATACAGCCACATGACCCTTCCCACCCGCAAGCCCCTGCATAGGCGGCAGATCACCTGCACCGCCTACCTGCGCGACGACGGCGTGATCGACATCGAAGCAGAGTTGAAAGACGTCTCGCCCGACGGCACGCACCTGCTGTTCAAGCAGGTGCCGCCCGGCGGCGCCATCCACCATATGCACGTCTCGGTGACGGTGGACATGGACCTCGTGATCCAAGACATCACCGCCCGCATGCTGAGCGGTCCGGCCGGCAGCTGCCCCGAAGTGGAACCGGCCTACGATGCGCTGCGCGGCCTGGCGCTGCGCGCGGGCTTCCGGCGCATGGTCAAGGAGCGCGTGGGCGGCGTGAAAGGCTGCACGCACATGACCGACCTGCTTGGCCCGATGGCCACCACGGCCGTGCAGAGCCGCTTCGCGCTCGACCGTGCCCGGCGCAATGGTCGCATGCCTGGCGATGAAGTCGGCTTCATGCCTAAGCCGGCGCTGATCGAGTCGTGCCACACCTATCGCGCGGAAAGCGCCGCCGTGAAGGTCATCTGGCCGCCGCACCGCCGCGCGCGCGACGCCGACACCCCAACCCAGGACTGCGCGCCCGCCTGAAAAGCGCTTCGCCTGCCCCGTGACAGCGCGAGCATGGCCGTGCGGGCCAGGCCCGCTCTCGTCCGCAAAACGTTTCATCCCCCGCCAACGTTTCGATTGAAGGAATCAAACATGAGCATCAAAGGCAAGGCATATGTCGTCGGTGCCTATGAACATCCGACCCGCAAGGCACCGGACAAGTCAGTGGCCCAGCTTCACGCCGAAAGCGCCCGCAGCGCGCTCGAAGACGCCGGACTGACGCTGGCCGACGTTGATGGCTACTTCTGCGCCGGCGATGCACCCGGACTCGGCGTGCTGAACATGGTCGACTACCTCGGCCTGAAGCTGCGCCACGTCGACGCCACCGAGACCGGTGGTTCGTCGTACCTGGTGCATGTGTCGCACGCCGCGCAGGCTATCGCCATGGGCAAGTGCAACGTGGCGCTGATCACGCTGGCCGGCCGCCCACGCTCCGAGGGTTCGAGCGGCACCAAACCGCGCGCCTGGGGCTCCAACATTCCCGACTCGCCCTTCGAGTTGCCATACAGCCCGGCCACCGTCAATTCGTATGGCATGGTCGCCATGCGCCATATGCATGAATATGGCACCACGCCCGAGCAACTGGCCTGGATCAAGGTGGCCGCGTCGCACCATGCGCAACACAACCCCCACGCCATGCTGCGCGACGTGGTGACCGTGGAAGACGTGCTGAACTCGCCGATGATCTCAGACCCGCTGCGCAAGCTCGACTGCTGCGTGGTGTCCGACGGCGGCGGCGCACTCATCGTCGCCCGCCCGGAGATCGCGGCCAAGCTGAACCGGCCGAGGATCAAGGTGCTGGGCGCGGGCGAGCATGTGAAGGGCCAGCTAGGCGGCCATGTGGACCTGACGTGGTCGGCGGCCAAGGTTTCGGGCGCCGCGGCATTCGCCGAAGCGGGCGTGGCCCCCGGGGACATCAAGTACGCATCGATCTATGACAGCTTCACGATCACCGTACTGATGCAGCTCGAAGACCTCGGCTTCTGCAAAAAAGGCGAAGGCGGCAGATTCGTCATGGACGGCAACCTGATCTCCGGCGTTGGCAAGCTGCCGTTCAACACCGACGGGGGCGGTCTGTGCAACAACCACCCGGCCAATCGGGGCGGCATTACCAAGGTAATCGAGGCCGTGCGCCAGTTACGCGGCGAAGCGCACCCGGCCGTGCAGGTCAAGAACTGCGACCTAGCCCTGGCCCAAGGAACCGGCGGCCTGCTTGGCTCCCGCCACGGCAGCGCCACGCTGATCCTCGAACGCGAGTAGTCCGCCTCACACAATACATCCGCGCAATCCACATGAGCACTCCATACACTCCCCAAGTTCTGACGTCGCCCGAACAATCGCCGGAGAACGCCGAATTCTGGGCGGCTGCCAGCGAAGGCCGCCTGCTTGTGCGCCACTGCGAGCGCTGCGAAAAACCGCATTGGTATCCGCGCACGCTGTGCCCGTTCTGCATGGGCGAAACCTATTGGAAGGCGGCGTCCGGCCGGGGTACGATCTATTCGTACAGCGTCACGCGCCGTGCGGCCCCCACCCCGTTCTGCATGGCTTATGTCACGCTCGAGGAAGGCGTGACGATGATGACGCGCATCGTCGATTGCGACCTCGATACCGTGCGCATTGGCCAGAAGGTGCAGGTGACCTTCACGCCCACCGACAACGGCCCCCCCATGCCGACGTTCAAGCCGCTCTGATGTCCGCCTCCACGTAAAACCGCCCTCGCAGATACACGCACACAACGCAGCCATGACCACCCTGTCCATTCCAGATTGCCTGCTTCACCCGAATTCGGTCGCCGTGATCGGCGCTTCCGACGATCCGATCCGCATTGGCGGCCGGCCAATAGCCTCGATGCTTGCCAAGGGCTTCGCTGGCCGCATCCTGCCGGTCAACCCGAACCGCGCTACGGTGCAGGGCCTGCCGGCCTATCCGTCGGTGGCCGCGCTTCCCGAAGTCCCGGACGTGGCGATCATCGCCGTGCCCGGCGAGCATGCGGTCACAGCGGTCCAGGCACTGGCCGACCGCGGCACGAAGGCGGTCATCATGTTTACGGCAGGCTTTGCCGAGGTCAACGATGAAGGCGCGGCCACGCAGGCTGAGATGGTTGCCATCGCGCGCCGGGCCGGCATGCGGCTGCTCGGGCCCAACACGCTGGGCATGGTCAACATGCACAACGGCTTCGTTGGCAGCTTCTCGGGCTTTGCATCGGCGACCGGGTCACGGCCCGGCCGCGTGGGCATCGTCAGCCAGTCCGGCGCCTATGGTAGCCATTTGGTCACGTCGGCCATGGAAGCGGGTGTATTCCCGTCCAGCGTGGTCATGACCGGCAACGAGGCGGACCTGAACGTGGCCGATATCGTGCGCCTGTTCGCCGCGGACCCCAACACCGACGTGATTGCCGTCTACGCCGAGGGCATCAGCGACGGCCCGGGCCTGATAGAGGCATTCCGCGCAGCGCATGCCGCGCGCAAGCCCGTGGTGATGATGAAAGTGGGCCGCAGCGAAGTGGGCGGGGCCGCTGCACGTTCGCATACCGCATCGATTGCCGGTGATGACGCCGTGATTAGCGCCGTCCTCGACGAGCTGGGCGTGGTGCGGGTGCGTACCACCGAGGAAATGCTCGACATCCTGCGCCTGGCGGGGCGCCGCATCTTCCCGGCCAACAACTCGCTGGGCGTGGTGACCGTCAGCGGCGGCGCCGGCGTGATCGTCTCGGATGCCGCCGAGGAACTCGGCATCCCGATGCCCGAGATGCCAGCCGCCGCACAAGCCCGCATGCGCAAACTGCTGCCGATCTGCGCCGCACGCAATCCGGTGGACGTGACTGCCCAGTTCATCAACGACACCACGCTGGTCACGCCGTTCACGGAGTCGATGATGGCTGAAGGGGGCTACGCCACGCTGCTGGCGTTCTTCAGCTACGCGGCGGCCGTACCGGGCGTGGCCGATTCGCTGCTGCAGCAACTGGGCGACGTTCGCAAGCGCTATCCGGATCGGCTCTACGTGCTGGTGGCCCGTGGCGATCCGACCATCCTCGCTCGCTTCGAGGAAGCCGGCTTCACGGTGTTCGGCGATCCGAGTCGCGCCGTGACCGCCATCGCCGCGATGGGCCGCTTCGGTGAGGCATTCGCAGGAAACACGTTGGCACCGGTGCCCCGGGTGACCAATGTCACGCTGCCGCGGCAGGCGCCGACCGAAGCGGAGGCGAAGGCGCTGCTGGCGAAAGCCGGCATCCCGAGCGCGCCTGAACGCGCTTGTGCCGAAATGGAGGTTGCTGTGGCGGCCGCGCGCGAGATCGGATTCCCGGTCGTGCTAAAGATCCTGTCGCCCGACATTATTCATAAGTCCGAGATTGGCGGCGTGCTGCTGAACGTGGCCAACGAAGGCGCGGTGCGTGAAGGCTTTGCGCTGCTGCTGGACCGAGCCGCCAAGGCCATGCCCGACGCACGCATCGAGGGTGTGCTCGTGGCCAAGCAGATGAACGGCGGAGTGGAGTGCATCATGGGTATCAACCGCGACCCGGTGTTCGGCCCGATCGCCATGTTCGGGCTCGGTGGTGTGTTCGTCGAGGTGCTCAAGGACGTGGTGCTCCGCCGCTGCCCGTTCGGCCCGGACGTGGCCGAACAGATGATCCGCTCGATCAAGGGCGCACCACTGCTGCTCGGTGCGCGCGGACGGCCCGTGGCGGACATTGCCGCGCTGGCCCAGGCGCTGTCGCAGTTGTCCGCATTCGCCGTTGCCGCGGGCCCGCGCCTGCAGTCGATCGACCTGAACCCGGTGCTGGCCATGCCGCACGGCCAGGGCGTCTACGCTGTGGATGCGGTGATCGAGGTGGACCCTGAGTGATGAGTGGCCTCCTCTCCGGGGTGTTGAGCGTCGAGGGGAGAAATTAGCCGCGAGCGTCAGCGCTCGCGGCACCCGTTATCAATCAGTTACGGCTCGTATCGAGCGCCTCTGCGTTAGCGAGGGCCGGCGATCCGCCATGCCGTACCTCCACCCATGCCTGTGGACCGGCCGGTGGTCGGAGAGAGCACAGCAGCGAGCCCGTCCAAGGAGACTGGCGAGCGGCCTGTCGATCACGCAAACGGGCAAGCCGCTCGGCTATGGCGAGGTCTCGAACCTCATTCGCGCCAATCGTCACTGAAAAGGCACCACGCCGCACCAGCAGCGCAATCGGCTCCGCGAGATGCATTAGGCACCCAGAGCCTTGGCGACGCTGCCCTGCCGGGCCTCGCTTACCTTTTGGCCCGTTCTACACCGTTCCCGTTGCCCACCACTCGCCAATCCGGGTAGTGCCTCAGCGCGTCGCGCTTGCAATCATTAAGCCACGCGATACGCGGACCCCACACTACGGAGAGTGTTCATGAGCAGGAAGCTGGAAGGCAAGGTTGCCATCGTCACGGGATCGGGCCGGGGCATTGGCCGCGCGGTAGCGCTGAAGTTTGCGAGCGAAGGCGCCAGGGTGATCGTCAACGATCTCGACCAGGCACCGGCCGACGAGGTGGTGGCCGAGATCGTGAAGACGGGCGGCACGGCTGTTGCGTTCGCGGGCAGCGTGGTGGCACCGGACTTTGGCTCGAACATCGTCAAGCTGGCACTCGACACATTCGGCGCGGTAGACATCATCGTCAACAACGCAGGCTATACCTGGGACAACGTGATTCAGAAGATGAGCGACGAGCAGTGGGATGCGATCGTCGATTGCCACCTCAAGGCGCCGTTCATGTTGCTGCGCGCGGCACAGCCTTATTTCCGGGAGGCCAGCAAGGCCGAGGCAGACGCTGGGCGCGAAGTGTTCCGCAAGGTCGTCAACATTTCGTCGGTCTCGGGCACGCAGGGCAATGCGGGCCAGGTCAACTACTCTGCTGCCAAGGCGGGCGTGATCGGCATGACCAAGACGCTGGCCAAGGAATGGGGCCGCATGAAGGTCAATGTGAACTGCGTGGCGTTCGGCGCCATCGAAACGCGCCTGACCCAGTCGACCACCGAGGACAAGACCGTGCAGGTGGAAGGCCGCGAGATCAAGGTGGGGGTGCATCCGGACCGCATCGCGGCAGCCGGGCGCGACACCCCGCTTGGCCGGTTCGGCACCGCCGAGGAAGCGGCCGGCGCGGTCTACATGCTCTGCATCCCCGAATCGAACTACGTCAATGGCCAGACCATCATCTGTGGCGGCGGACGCGGCGGCTTCTGAGCGCGCGAAAACAGCAAGACAGCACGCGACGTTCCCGGAGCTTCCGCGGCACGTCGCTACCATAACAACGACACGGAGACAACGCCCATGACGAATATCGACAGAGCCCGACGCGCCCTCGCCTGGCTGGCGACCGGCGTCGCCATCACGCTGATTCCTGCGGGCGGTAGCGCCCTGGCACAGGGCTATCCCGAACGGCCGGTAAAGATCGTATCGCCCACGAGCCCCGGCACGGGCGTCGACGATTTCTCGCGGTTGCTGGCGAAGCACCTGACCGAGAAGCTCGGCAAGCCATTCTATGTGGAGAACCGCCCAGGCGGCAATTCGATCATCGCCACCGACGCTGTGGCCAAGGCAGCCCCCAACGGCTACACGCTGCTGCTGGCACTGTCGAGCGCCATGTCGGCCAACCCATTCCTGTTCAAGCAACTCCCTTACAGTCCCACGCGCGACTTCGTTCCTGTTGCGCGCCTGAGTTCGCTTCCTGTCACTGTAGTCGTCCCGGCCACCTCGCCGTACCGCACGCTTGGGCAGTTGATGGCCGCTGCGCGCGCCCAGCCCGGCAAGTTGAACTACGGCACCAGCAGTTCAGGCTACCGTGCGATGCTGGCGGCCATTAACGATGCCGGGAAAGCCAAGGCTGTTGATGTCCCCTACAAGGCCATGAGCACGTTGCTGCCCGATCTCATCGGTGGCGTGGTGGACTACACCGTGCTCGAGATTTCGGCGGCCGTGCCGCTGATCCAGTCAGGAAAGCTGCGCGCGCTGGCGGTCTCCAATACTGCCCGTGTCCCGGTAATCGCCGACGTGCCTACGCTGGCCGAGGCGGGCATGCCGGATGCAACGGTCATTGGTTGGGTTGGACTTGCCGCCCCCGCGGGTACGCCCGCCGCCGTGGTGGACAAGCTCGCGGAGGCGGCGCTCGAGTTCGTCAACACGCCGGAAGCCAAAGCGCATTTCGCACAACGAGGCACCAGCGCCTATCCGCTGGGCCCGAAGGCATTCGCCAGCGCACTGGTTAGCGACCAGGCACAGTGGCAGCGCGTGATCTCAATGGCGGGCATCCTCGCCGAGTAGCGCGCCAGGCGATGCCGCTCCCGGCACGCCAATCGACTGCTCCATCCGGCTAGTGCGCCCTGTCTTGCCGCTGCAAATAATGAGGCACTGCGTATGCCGCGGCCCGGTGCCGGCGGCGTGCGCGACCGCACAACCCAATCTTGTGTCAACCAATGAAAGGAAGAGCTATGCAACAACTCTGCAAGGACCGCGTCGTTGTCATCACCGGCGCCGGTCGCGGCCTGGGCCGCGAATATGCGCTGGAATTCGCCCGCCACGGCGCGAAGGTTGTCGTGAACGATCTCGGCGCCTCTGCCGACGGTTCCAGCGTGGTTGCCGGTCCGGCACAGGATGTGGTGGACGAGATCCGCGCCATGGGCGGAGAGGCCATCGCCAACAATGCCGACGTGGCTGACTGGGACGGCGCCGGCAGCATGATCCAGAGCGCGATCGACACGTTCGGGGGCCTCGACGTGGTGGTCAACAACGCCGCCATCCTGCGCGACCGCATGCTCGTGAACATGCCGGTGGAAGACTGGGACGCCGTGATCCGCGTCCACCTGCGCGGCACGTTCGTGCCGATGCGCCATGCCAGCACCTACTGGCGCGACGAATCCAAGGCCGGCCGCCAGCGCCAGGCGCGCGTGATCAATACGTCGTCGTCGGCGGGCCTGTTCGGCAACATCGGCCAGACCTGCTACGGCGCGGCCAAGGCTGGCATCGCCGCCATGTCGAATATCGCCGCCGAAGAGCTGAGCCGTTACGGCGTGACGGTCAACACAATTTACCCGAGTGGCACCACGCGCCATACCGAGCACCTGCTCAAGAGCGGGCGGCTCAGCGTGTCGATCGACGCCGTGGAAGGCTTCGACGCTTTCGACCCGGCCAATGTGGCCCCGCTGATCGTCTGGCTTGGCAGCGAGCAGTCCGAAGGCGTCACGGGCCGCGTGTTCGGCAGCCGTGGCGGACGCATCACGGTGGCCGAAGGCTGGCATGCCGGCCCCCGCATCGAGAAGGCCGGGCGCTGGGAAGTGGCCGAACTGGGCGAGCGCATGCACGAACTGGTCTCGCGCGCCGCGCCGAGCGCCAACCTCGACGGTGTCATCCCCGGCCGCGCCTGATGGCGCAACCAGACCCACGGAGAACAAAATGCTCGACAAAAACCTGATCGGCCACAGCTTTGGCCAGCGCCAAGTCAACGTGGAAGAGTGGCCGGTGCGCTGGTACGCGAACGCGATCGGCGAAACCAATCCGGAGTACAGCAACGTGGCCGCCGCTCAGGCCGCCGGCTTGCCTTCGCTGCGCGTGCCGCCCACCTTCCTGTCGTGCCTCGAAGGCTGGCTGTTCAAGACCTTCGACCTGCTCGCGATGGCGAAGATCGAGCCATCGCGCGTGCTCCATGCGGAGCAGCAGTACGACTACCACGCCCCGGTGCATGTCGGGGACACGCTGACCTACGAGCCAAAGATCGTCGATGTCTATGACAAGAAGGATGGCGCGCTCGAATTCCTGGTCAAGGAAACGCGCATTACCAACCAGCACGGCGCCCACGTGGCGGACTCGCGTACCGTGCTCGTACAACGCAGAGTCTGAAGGAGATTCCATCATGACGCAACGCAACCTCGCCGGCCTGAAGGTCGGTGACAGTATTCCGGACCTGCAACTGCCGGCGGTCAGCCGCCGCACACTGGCGGTCTACGCCGGCGCCTCGGGCGACCATCATCCGCTCCATATCGATTCGGACTACGCTAAGAAAAATGGCCTTGGCGACGTGTTCGCACACGGGATGCTGTCTGCCGCCTACCTGGGCCGTCTGGTTACCGACTGGGCCGGCCCCGCGCGGCTGCGCGGCCTGAAGATGCGCTTCACGGGCATCACGCACCTCTATGACGAGCCACGCTGCACCGGCCGCGTCACGGAGTGCTTCGAACACGGTGGCGAAGCACGGCTGCGCGTGGAGATGCAGTGCGTGAACCAGAAGGGCGAGCAGAAGATCGTGGGCGAGGCCGTCGTCGCCGTGGTCTGACTTCCGATCCAATCATTCATTCAGCAATCGTCCCCATGCCGCAACTAACACGACATTTCGCGCACTGGCCCGCCGGCGTACCCCGCTCGCTGGAGGTGGCGGACTGCAACCTGTTCTGCCACCTCGAGGAGTCTGCAACGCGCGTGCCCGACAAGCCGGCCGTCGTGTTCTACGGCCATCGAATGACGTTCCACGATCTGCATGCCGCCGCCATGGCCTTGGCCGGCTATCTTCAGCATCGACTGTCGGTGCGGCAAGGGGACCGCGTACTGCTATTGATGCAGAACTGCCCTCAGTACATGATTGCCTTCTATGCCGTCATGCGCTGCGATGCCGTGGTCGTTGCCATGAATCCCATGAGTACGCGGGAGGAAATGGAGTACTACGCGCGCGACAGCGGCGCGCGCGTAGTGATCGCGACCCAGGACCTGATAGACCCCGTTACCGGCCTGCTCGAACAGGATGTGCTCGACGGCTGTGTAGTGGGCCTGGCGGGTGAGTTCGCCGGCAGGCCCAAGGACGTGCCCTATCTCGCCATCCCCGGCTTCGTCACCGAACCGCGGCAAGGTGCGATGCATCCGCGCATGCATGATTTCTCGCAGGCGTTGGCCGCCGGCATCGCGCCGCTGCCCGTGCGCGCCCGGGGCCGCGACCTCGCAGTGATCGGCTACACGTCCGGCACAACGGGCAAGCCCAAGGGTGCGATGCTCAGCCATGCCAACTTCGCCTACACGCTCGCGCATCGTGAGCACTGGCAATCGGACCGCGCCGATGAGGACGAGTTGCTGACGCTGCCAGTCAGCCACCTGGCTGGCATGCGCGCGATGAACCAGGCCGTGCGGCTGGGCCGCACCCTCGCAATGCTGACGCGCTGGGACGCCAACGCCGCGCTGGAATTAATCGAAAGGCTGCGGCTGCGCTCATGGGCGGCCGTGCCGACGATGCTCGCGGAGTTATTCGCACGGCCCGATATCGACCAGCGTGACCTTTCCTCGCTGACGCGCATCTACGGCGGCGCGTCAGCCATGCCGGAGGCGCTGGCGCGCAGGATGCAATCGCGGCTCGGCATTCCATTTCTGGAAAGCTACGGCCTCACGGAGTTTTGCGGCATGTCGCACAGCAATCCGCCGCAGGCCCCAAGGCGACAGTGTGCCGGGGTTCCCGTGATCAACTGCGATGCCCGCGTGATTAATCCCGAAACGGGCGTCGAGTTAGGGACCAATGAGCCAGGCGAGATCGTCATGCACGGGCCGACCATGTTTGGCGGCTACTGGAACAAGCCGGAAGCGACGGCCGCGGCCTTCATCGAGCTCGACGGCAAGCGGTTCCTACGCAGCGGCGACCTCGGCTACCATGATGAGGACGGCTACTTCTATATTACGGATCGGCTCAAGCGCATGATTAATGCATCGGGCCTGAAGGTGTGGCCCGCCGAGATCGAATCGATCCTATACGGGCACCCAGCCGTGCAGGAAGCGTGCGTGATCTCCGCCTTCGACCCGCATCGCGGCGAAACGGTAAAGGCGCTCGTGGTGCTCCGCCCTGCTTCGCGCGGCATGGTCCAGCCACAGGCACTGGTCGACTGGGCCCGAGGGTGCATGTCTGCGTACAAGGTGCCGCGCACGGTGGAGTTTGTCGATAGCTTGCCAAAGACGTCGACGGGAAAAATCCTCTGGCGCGAAATGCAGTTGGAGCAGGACGAGCGGGATCGGGAGGCGCGGGGGCAAGTTTAAAGGTTGGGGGCTGTTCCTGATGCAGAGGCCGGCGTGGTATTTGCCGGTCTTTTTTGGTTCTCATATGAACGCGCCTGGTCCTTCCAGGTGAACGCAAGGTCAGGCTCGACAGAGGGTTGGTTGCAGACTCATACATGGCCCCCACCCCTCTTTGCCAAATGACCTGCTCTACGGCGCACAGGAGATGGATTGCTTATATACATACGGCCTGTACGTTGGCGCTCGTATAGGCCTGGCCCCAATGGATTGCGCTCGGTGACACCTTCATATATCCACGGCCTTGTAGGCCCTAAGTCTGCGCAGGATCTGTCACCGACGGTCCAACCTGTTTGCCATTGAGTCAAATCACTTGTGCAATCGATGATGGGTTCAATTCTTCCTTTTGTTGCTGGATCTCTGTTACAGAGCGAGTCTCACGCGGGTGCGTAGTCTTACTCCTTGGCTAACAGCACCCAAATTGTTCGGGCGGTCTTGTTCGCCAATGCCACTACTGGGATATTCGTGCCGCGTCTGTCCCGCAGTTCGTTGATCCAGCGCGATAGTGCATCATGCCGGTTGGGAGCTTGTTGTACGACAGCACGAGCGCCATGGACGAGGAGCATGCGCAGGTAGCTGTTTCCTCGTTTGGTGATGCCAAACAGACGTTGCCTGCTACCAGACGAATGCTGGCGAGGAGTAAGCCCAAGCCACGCGGCGAATAGTCGCCCATTCTTGAACGCCCTCGCATTCCCTGCGGCTGCGATGATCGCCGTGGCGATCATCGGGCCGACGCCGCGGATCTTCTCCAGACGTTGACACTGAGCGGAAGTCCGATGTATCTGGCGAATCTTGTTGTCATATCGCGCGATCTGTTCATCGAGTTGCTTGAGTCGCTCGTACATGTCGCACAGCATTCCCTTGGTGAGTTCCGTCAACTCTGTGGTCGTGTCCGCGACGATCTCGGGGAGGTGCCGCTGTATTTGCAGCGAGCTTTGAGCAATGACGATGCCGTATTCGGCAAGCAGGCCACGAATCTGATTGATCTGCGCGATGCGATCTCGCATCGGCAAGCTTCGGATCCGGTGCATGCATTGAACGTCTTGCTGTTCGATGCCATTGATTGCCACGTAACGCATCGTCGGACGAGAGGCCGCTTCGACGATTGCCTCGGCGTCATTGCAGTCGTTCTTCAGAGATTTGACAAACGGCTTCACGAACTTCGGAGCAATCATCTGGACCTGGTGTCCCATAGCCATGAAGCGACGCGCCCAGTAGTGGGCGCCGCCACATGCTTCCAAGACAATTCGACAGGCTGGCAGACGGACTATTGTCTCCAGCAGCTTTGAACGACTTACCCGGCGACGCAGCACCGGCTTGCCATGCTCGTCTACTCCATGGATTTGAAAGACGTTTTTCGCAAGATCGATACCAACAAGCGCGATGCTCATGATGGACTCCCAAGTAGCCTAATAGCTACGTTTCCATGCCCCCGTCTCTCGAGACTTCATGATCGCATGGAGTCTCGAGAGACGGGGGAGGGATGGGGCCATTCCACTATATCCGGCCTCATCGTGCAGGCCATGCCTGCGGGTCCTGATGGAATTCGCCGAGAGCCCTCTCACACCAAAGCAGGCTTGCGCTCTTGCAGTCCACCCTGTCACGCCATCATCTATCCGCTTACCATCGCAACTTGCTGACGAGGATTCGTCAGGCGTACAAGCTACACCGGCTTCACTGACACGTGGTTCTTTTCAAATGTGGTTCCGTGCACTAGCAGCGCCTAGGCAGTGCGAACCATTTTGTTGGCTAAGGCCACGGCGGCGACGTTGGTCGGTCGTCTCTGGCGCAGACGATCGCACCAGATTCCCTTCTCTTTCGATTGGAATAGCATCCGTGCGCGAGCGCTGGTAAACATCGCGGCGGATGCTAATGCCTCCGAGCTGGACCTTGCCCGCTGTACCGGTCTGGCGAGGTACCAGGCCGAGGAAGGCGGCCAGCTCTCTTCCTGACTTGAAGGCTTTGGCGTCTCCGGCGGTAGCAATTGGCGCAGTGGCCGTGAGCCTGCCAATGCCCGGGATGACGGCGACCGTTTGACAGTCCACCTGGCGCTTCTTGCAATCAGTCAATTGCCGTTCCAGCCGGTCATCTACCAGGTCTGTTCCCAGTACAAGCTTCCAGTGTCACCCTAGGCAAAAAAGAAGCCGCCGGACGCATTCAAGCGTCGCGGCGGCCGAAGTCCGACTCTGTACAAAAGCTTAGTTCTTGCCGTAGAGCGTCACCACGCAGGCGCCGCCCAGACCGATGTTGTGGGCGAGTGCGAGTCGCGCACCCTCCACCTGGCGCTTGTCGGCGCCGCCGCGCAACTGCTGCGTCAGCTCATAGCACTGCGCCAGGCCGGTGGCGCCTAGGGGGTGCCCCTTTGACAGTAGGCCGCCCGAAGGGTTGATGACGACCTTGCCGCCATAGGTGTTGTCGCCGTCGCGGACGAACTTCTCGGCACCGCCTTCGGGGCAGAAGCCCAGCGTCTCGTAACTGATGACTTCGTTCTGCGCGAAGCAGTCGTGCAGTTCGCACACGTCGATATCTTCGGGACCCACGCCCGCTTTTTCGTAGACATTGCCCACAGCGGCGCGCGTCATATGCGAGCCAACCCAGCTCAGCATCGAAGGCGGTTCGAACGCCTCGGGCGGATCAGTGGTCAGGGACTGCGCGAGAATCTGCACGTCGGTGCGCAGGCCATTCTTGCGCGCAAATCGCTCCGAGACGACGATTGCCGCCGCCGCGCCGCAGGTGGGCGGGCACGCCATCAGCCGCGTCATGACACCGGGAACCATCACGGTGTCGGCCATCACCTCCCCGACGGTCAGTACCTTGCGGAACAGCGCCAGCGGGTTGTTGGCGGCATGCCGGCTCGCCTTGGCGCGCACCGCTGCGAACGTTTCCATGCTTGCGCCGTACTTCTCCATGTACTCGCGCCCGGCACCGCCGAAAGAGCGCAGCGCCTGGCCGAGGTGGCTCATGTCTTCGGTCAGCGACTTCAGCACGGGCAAGAAGCGCGTGCGCGGGGGCGGACGGTCGTCCCAGTGCATCTTCAGCGCGCCCGGCTGCATCTGTTCGAACCCGAGCGCCAGCACGCAGTCGGCGTCGCCCGATGCAACGGCCTTGCGGGCCAGGTATAGCGCCGTTGAGCCCGTCGAACAGTTGTTGTTGACGTTGACCACCGGGATGCCGGTCATGCCAACCTCGTACACCGTGGTCTGGCCGCAGGTGGAATCGCCGTACACGTACCCGGCGTAGGCTTCCTGCAGTTGCTCGTAGCCGATGCCGGCGTCGGCCAGGGCCAGCCGCACGGCATCGGCACCCATCTCGAAGTAGTTCTTGCTGGCGCCCGGCTTCAGGAACGGGATCATGCCCACGCCGGCGACTATGACTTTCTCATTCATGGTTCAACCTGTTATTGAGACGGATTGCGGGAAATCGGTGGCGGTTCACAGCTTGCGTGAGATAAGGTCGCGCAGCACTTCGCTGGCGCCGCCCGCGATGCGGCAGACGCGGTAGTCCGTGAACGCGCGGGCGATCGGGTACTCAAGCATGTAGCCGTAGCCGCCATGGAGCTGGACCATGTCGTCGATGCATTTCCACAGCGTCTCAGTGGCGAAGAGCTTGGCGATAGCCGCTTCCTGGACGGTGAGCTTGCGCTTCATGTGCTCGCCGATGTAGTAGTCGACCATGGTCCGCACAGCTACCGATTGGGCCTTGACGTCGGCCAGCTTGAACTTGGTGTTCTGGAAATCCCAGACCGTCTGGTTGAAGGCGCGGCGGTCCTTGACGTAGTCCACCGTAATCTGCAGCAGCCGTTCGATGGCAATGGCGGCATAGATCGAGATCAGCAGGCGTTCCTGCGGCAGCTCCTGCATCAGGTATGCAAAGCCGCCGTTCTCGTCGCCGAGCCGGTTTTCCACGGGCACGCGCACATTGTCGAAGAACAGTTCGGCCGTGTCGGCGCCGGGCTGGCCCACCTTGTCGAGCTTGCGGCCGCGCTTGAACCCCGCGCGATTGGCCTCGACCATGATCAGGCTGACACCTTTGGCGCCCGCCGCCGGGTCCGTCTTGCAAACAAGCATGATCATGTCGCAGTTCAGGCCGTTGCTGATGAACGTCTTGCTGCCGTTGATTACGTACTCGTCGCCATCGCGCACTGCAGTGGTGCGGATGGCCTTGACGTCGGATCCGCCGCCCGGCTCGGTGATGCCCACCGCCATGATGGTCTTGCCAGCGCAGATATCGGGCAGCCATCGCTTTTTCTGCGCTTCGGTGCCTAGACGCACGATATAGGGCGCGATGATGTCCGAGTGGATCGAGAAGCCCGCACCCGAGATTCCTGCGCGATGCATCTCCTCCATGACCACCGCCGAGTGGCCAAAATCGCCGCCGCCGCCGCCGTATTCCACGGGGACCGACACGCAGAGCAGCCCTTCGCGGCCTGCCTTGAGCCAGGTATCGCGGTCTGTCTTGCCGGCCTTGTCCCACTCCGGCTGGCGCGGCGCGCACTCGCGCTCGAAGAACCTTCGCGCCATGGGACGCAGCATTTCATGGTCTTCCCGGAAGACCGTGCGATTCACTTCCACTGTCAAGCTCCTTTCCATGAGTAAGGTTCCGGCGGCGCGCTCCGATCCAGGCGCGCCTCTCGGATACCTCTCATGATGTCCAATCCAGCGTTGCAATTCACTAGCCGGATTGGGCAGCAAGGCGGCCGTCAGTGGGGTCTCGACGCCGAATCCATCTCAAGATCGCGCATGCGGGCCACCGCTTCGTCCCGCTCTGACACGCCGAGCTTGCTGTAGATCTTGCGCAGATGCCATTTGACCGTGTGGGACGTGACGCCCAGCACGCGCGCAATCTTCTTGTTTGGCATGGCCTGGGCGACCAGCGCCAGCACTTCGCGCTCCCGGACGTTGAGCACGTCCGTCGTGCCACCGGCATCGCGCAGGGCCGGCTGCGCGGCCGCTTCGCGCGTGCTGGCCGCCGCAGCCACGAGGCGCTTGGCGTAAAACGCCAGCACCGGGTCTAGCGCGTCAGGAGCCTGGGCTTCGAGCATGACCGGGATCTGGTCCGACACGTCGAGCAGGCTGCGAATGAGGCCGAGCTGGTGGCCAAGCCGCAGTGCCTCGAGCAACTGCCGGCGCGCCGCATCGGCGTCTCCGCGTCCGTGGTAAGCCACCGCGAGCGCTGCGTGGGCGGCGGCCATCGCCGCGCCCCGCCCCGCAGCCCTGGCGTCTTCGAGCAGCGGTTTCAGGCAGGCAATAGCACCGTCGTAGTCCTCCCAGTGCAGGTCTGCCGCTGCACGTGCGGCGTCGGCCACCCGCCGGATTTCGGCGCCGGTGCCGCGTGCCGCCGTGGCGTACCGCCGGCCGAGCGCGGTCAGCGATTCCAGAACCTCGATGGCCTCGGTGGTCGCGCCCTGCTCCAGTAGCATGCGCAGCCGCAGCGCCAGCGCGTGGGCCTGCATGCGGTCGAGCCCGCGCCGGCTGGCATAGTCGTCGAGGCGATCCAGCTGCTCGAGTGCCTCAAGGCGGTGGCCGAGCCGCCAATGCGCCGCCGCCACGGCCAGGAAGCCGCGCAGCGCCGCGTCAGGTACCGACGTCCGCTCCACCATGTCGAGGCATGGCTCCAGCTGCGTACACACTGCGTCGAGTTCGTTGAGCTCATAGATCACTTCGCCGAGCATCCCATCGACAACGGCGCCCACGTCGATGTAGAGCGTGTCGTGCCGGCCCACCTCGTGCTGCACCGCACGCAACGCGCGCTCGGCCTCCACCATGCGCCCTTCGAGGGACAGGCTCATGCCAGACAGCGCTTGTCCCGTCATTCGGCGCGCCGGCGCCACGTTGCGCTCCGCGCCTTCCTGCAGCAGCGCGCGAGCCGCATCGTAGTGGCCATGGTGCATATGCATCCACGCCAGCAGGTGGGCGCGGCCGGCGAACGCGAACGCCTGGGCATCATCGGGGATCGCTTCGAGCAAGGGTGCGATAGCATGGATCGATTCGGAGTCGTCGCGTTGCAGCGCCAGCGCTGCCTGCAGGACGCGCACAGCATAGCGCTCGCCCACGCCCAGCGCATCGAGGTCCGACTCGAACCGGCGCAACGCCGCATCGACTGCCCCAAGGTTGCCGGCGTACATGGCGAGATAGGCTGTTACGAGCCGCAGCGGAAAACGAGCCTGCACCTGCTCCGCGGGCAACCGGCGCACCAGGCTAGACACCTCGGACAGTTCGCCACGGCCCATCATTTCCACCGCGCAAGCCTCAACGATATCGGCCGCTGCCTGCACCTCCCCGGCTTGCACGGCATGGCGCACCGCGTCGTCGATGTGGCCGCGCGCGCCAAACCAGCGCCACGCGGCGCCATGCAGCGCGAGCCGGTCGGCAGGTGGCATTTCGTCAAGGCGGTGCGACAGCACCTCGCGCAGCAGCGGGTGTACGCGATACCAGGTTTCGCGGTCCTGGCTACGCACTTGGCTGATAAAGAGATTGTGGTCGTCGAGCCGCGTCAGGCGCGACGTCATGGCCGCTACCGCCTGCGGCACGCCGAGCAGCGTCGCGCAGAGCGACGCACAGAACTGGCTGCAGGTTGCCGCAATGGTCAGCAGCTGCAGGTCTTCCGGCCGCAGGTTGTCGAGCACTTCGCGCTCGAAATAGCTCGCAAACGCCTTGGCATCGCGCACGCGCACACGTGCATAACCACCGCCCTGCTTGGCATGCATGTCCACCGCGAACAGCTGCAGCCCGGCCACCCAGCCATCGGTCAGATCGTGCAGCACGCGCGCGTCGCGCCGATCGATGTGGCCCAATTGCTCGCGCAGGAAGCGCTCGGATTCCTCGGGAGTGAAGCGCAGGTCGTGAAGGTCGAACTCAACCACAAGCGACTGCGCGCGCAAACGCGCCAGCGATAGCGGAAACGCGCTGCGCGAACTGAAGACCAGATGCAGATTGGGCGGAGCGTAGTCGAGCAGGCATTGCAGCGCCTGACAGATCTGCGGACTGTTCAGGTATTGCAGATCGTCGACGATCACTGTCAGATCGCGCTGCCGGGCGGCAAGCGCCTCGACCAGGGACACGACCCAGTGTTCAAAATCCGCGCCATCGCTATCGCGCCGCATCAGCAGCGCCGCGTCGCGCACCACTTCACCGTCCACCATCCCAATGCCGGCCAGCAGGCAACTGAAGAAGCGCGTGAGTTCGTTGTCTTCCGCGGCGAGCGAGAGCCAAGCGACATCGAAATCAAGTGTCAGCAACGCTTGCCGCAACGCCACCAGGCTGCACGTCTTGCCACTGCCGGCCGGGCCTTGCAGAACGATGCAACGCTGGCGCCGCGCATCGAGGAGGCGCTGCTGTAGCGCATCCCGTGAAATTAGGCGGCGGGTCGCACGCGGGGGAACCAGTTTCGTACTGGCGACGGCCTCGATGGCAAGACCCGGGGACTGGTCTGCCGCCCGGGAGTTGGTAGCGTGCTCGTGCATGTCTAACGCTGTTATTACTATCCAGGCAGCACGGGGACAGTGCTGCAGAAGTTCGTCTAACCTTATAACGTACGCCGACAAGGCAGTCGAGCGCCGACTCTGCGCCGCCTGCTGGCCGGAAGTTCCTGTGCCTGCTCAGGCACTCCTAAAAAGCAGCACCGACCTCACATGCATTTAGCCTCGCATGCCTGCGATAGGACGGATGAATCGACCGTGGACACGGGTTACGCGTGGAATCTGTACGTATGTACCGTATTCAGATCGACGCTGCAAATAGGCCTACGACCAAGATACGCCCAAATCGCTATCATAAACCCTCAGGTTATATAGAAATTAATAATCATTACCTCAGGATATAACGCGGGATTGTCACCGAACAGACTGGCTGGCCCTTCAGCGATTGCCGAGATCCTGTATGGGCACCATCGAGCGTACCGCCTACCCGCGTTTCCCGAAGGTCTTCTCCATCAAGGAACTGCGGGCTTGCTACTCACCAAGCACGGAAGAACTGGACTGGGCTACCCGATCCACACGCGGGCAGGAATCACGGCTTGGTCTGCTGGTTCTCCTCAAGGTCTTCCAGCAGCTACACCACTTCCCAAACCCTCGACACGATTCCCGCAAGCGTGACTGAACTGGTGCGCATCAGCGCCGGGCTCAGCCCAGGTACCAGGGTCGGCTACGACCGTAAGGTGTCGCCGACCTTGTTCCGGCACTACACGGCCGTGCGAGAGTTCCTCGGCATCCAGACCTACATCGGTACCGATGCCAATGAGATAACTGTCCGCGCGGCACGCGACGCCGCCGAAACGATGGACCAGCCCGTTGACATCATCAATGCGACCATCGATGCGCTGGTCCTGCGTCAGATCGAACTGCCAGCCTTCTCCACGCTGGATGCCATTGCCGAGCAGGTCCACGCTCGCACCCAAACCGCCCTATTTCGCCGCGTCGCACGACGCCTGTCCCAGGAGGAGCAGCACCGGCTTGACCGGCTGCTGACCCGAGAGTTCAGATCGACGTCGGCGGCGATCCACTCGCGGTGCAGGGCTTCGTTCTTCAACACCACTGCCAAGGCGGCAAGAAGTGTGCACGACTGGCTGGTCGACTCCCATTTCAGCCCTTCGGCCAGACGCAGCATGACCGAGCGGTGTGCGCGGAAATGCCGCCACAGCAGCGGCAAGTAGTTGTTGCCACTGAAGGCACGGACCTCCGCGCAGCTCTCGCGTAGGGGCTCCAAATTGCCCGAGGGAGCAAGAAAGCGCCGCACTTCTCTACCGATCTGCGCATCGTCCTCGCCCTCGGCGACGATGTCGACCACACCGTCGAGCAGCGTGACAAGCTTTTCCATCTGCGCGCGCCGGCGGGACTGGATTTGCTCCAACTCTTCCCGTGCCGCTTGTGGATAGCGCTCATGCGTCGGATGAACATTTCGGCGAGATCGTCCCGCACCCGCACGCGCATGTGGTTGAGCAGCGCTACCATCAGGGTATAGCGTTTCTCCGGCGCGAACGAGTGCGCCCGCACCACGCCCTGCCGAGCCACGAGTGATTCGCCGCACGCTGGGCACACGCACCCACACGCTTTGCCGTTGGGCACCGCGTCGATATGGCGCAGTAACCCACTCGCGTCCAGCGCGAAGGTCAACATCGCTTCGTTGCCGGCATGCAGCGTCAACGAGGGGGGATACTCAATAAGGTCGGTCAGTGCGTGTGCTCGGGGATCGCTTTCCAATGCGGCCTCCCTTCCCGCCAACGCTCACAGCAGGTGGGTCTTCAGAACCATTTGGAACGCCTCTTCCGGGGACATCCCCTCCATCACCAGCATCACAAGCTCATCTCGGTAGTTGCGGATTTCGTTAGGCAGTTCTGCCTTATGGGCCCGAAAGTGAGCCGCCACCATCTCGAGGGCCTCTGGCTCTTTCGGCTTCTGCTTAACGGGCGTGGCATCTGTGTCGAGCAACGAGTACGAGCCAATCAGTGAACTCCTCTTGCTCTGAGCTTGGCGCTCCCCCAGCTTGCCGAGGGCATTTGCCACCCAATACCCACCCCAAGTATTCACGATGTTCTTGCCGAGGGCAGCGCACTGAATCTCATAGCGGCGCCGCCATTCTGGGTTGCTCTCTATCGCACCGAAGACTTCATCGATGACGTGTTCCGTGTACGGAGTGGGCAAGGTGTTCAGTACTTCTCGCACCAGGGATTTGACGTCGGCAGTTTTCATATGCTCCTCGCGTGAGGCCTATCGATCAGGCATTCATCAACTCGGCCAGCGCGTGGTGTCGCCTGGCGTCGGCCGGCACTCATCGTTGGCATCCATGGGGGCGCGCTAGCGTGCGGGGCCGATTCCGACGCCGCAGTTTGGGCACACAGGACTACGAGGGACGCCCGGGATTCGCAAATATCTGAAGCTTCAGATATTTGCGAATAGCGGCCAACCCTCCTGTACTCGCCGATCGCGAACTCCCTGGTAGCGCTACCCTACCTGGAAAAATTCTACCGACTGCCCCGCGTTGACCGCCCGCTTCAGCCAGGATGGCATCTCGCCCTGCCCGTCCCAAGTCAGTCCCTCGGCGTTGCGGTAGCAGACCGGCGCAGGTGGTGGTGGTGGCGGGGGTGGGGCGGATCGACGCACCCCGCAGCTTCCAGCGCCTCCATCGTCAGCCCGTAGTCGGCCATCTGGGCCTGGATCCAACGGATCGCCTCCGCCCGCTCTTCGTTGGCTGTCATCGTGGTCGTCACTGCTTGTTGCTGCCGTCTGTCGAATTAGGGCGGCGGCAGGTGCGCCTTGTTTTTCGTCCTGCTGTTCATCCAGTCTTTCGGCCGGCTTGTCGTTCGGCTCCGCGGTCGGAGCCGGGCTCCCGGCCTTGCGCCGCCGCCCACCACCATCTCGCTCGGGCGGCCCCATCCGCAATTCTGCCAGCAGCTGACGCGCGAGCGCCGCTTCGGCTTCGGCGCGCTCGGCCCGGCGCTGGGCCGCGGCCAGCTCGGTGTGAATAGCGTCCAGGTCGTTGGCCGCTTTCCGCTGCGCCTGCTCGGCTGTACGCTCCGCGTCCAGTTGGCCTGCGACCAAGATACGCCCTTACGCTCTGCTGCGCATAAGGCTTTATCTTGGCCGGAGGCGCTCAGGTGCTAGGCGGCGTATTTGTCAAGGCTCATTCAACTGAGCCTATCGTGCAGAGTTAAACCGCTGTAAGGCGGCCTCGCGCTCCAACTTCTCGCGGATTGCGGCGCGCTGCCTCTGTACCGTTACCGGACTATACGATGCGTGGACGAGCCAGTATTTTTTTCGAACAAAATCGTCCGCACCCCTGTAGTCATCTCTTAGGGTCGGTGTAAAACTAATCACCCTCATTCGATCCGGAGACTCGAAGCAGCCGTCAAGCCAAAGTATCGGATCTATCGCATGATCCCGGACAGCGCATTTCTTGAGACCTAGGATTCGGTAGATATCTTCAATCCTGTCATTGTCGCTCTTCTCAATCCAGTAATCGATCTCCACCAGGCGGCCCGTTGATGAGTTGACTGAAATATAGACCTGGCTTACGCCCATAAATGAAGAGTCAGCGACACACCGAAAAAGCCCCTTGCTCCTTGGGTGATGACCGCATCCATTGAGGCCTTGCTTTTTGAGGGCTGCCTCAGACATCCCAAGAGTCCACTTCTCGATGGTGAAAGCCTGAACGCCTGACGCCGCGCCGAAACTCAGCGAGAGCGCGAAAACAATCTTGCTCACCAAGGAATTCAGCCATCGGTCGGATGGCCTTCTTGCGATCGACCTGTTCATCCCCCCTACCTCTTGTCTAGCGCTCCTGCAACACCGACATTACAACAGATGACACTCATCTGAGTATCGCCCATTTGGCGCACCGGTCCGATGATTACTGGTTGCGGCAGACCCACCCCGCATAGAATCCGCGTGCCCATGTGCTCGCTGCGGTCCTGCGACAGGAAGACGGCCGTCACTCCGAAGATGCCGCCAGTTCCGATACCCGCATCGTCAACCCTTTGTCACAAGTCAATACAGCCACGCCATCAGCGCCACGAAGGCCAGAAACTTGATCGCTTCTTCGCTCATGCCCCTCCAGAAATGACATGCACGCCTTGAGCCGCTGGGCCAGACCCATCAGCCACCGATGCCGTCGCGCGGTACCGGCTGGGTGGCGCGTGCCGTGGCCTTGCGTTGATTCAAAGGAGATTGGCCCCTTAGGCGTTTGCGACGCCGGCTATGATCTCGGACGGTTGTTTCGTACGATCTTCCTGATCGACTAATTGAAGGACGGAGGTCGCCGGCCCACAATCGGAAGCCATGCGCGCATTGTAGGTGCCTCATTAGACTCTCGTTGGGAAGCGTCTTCGTTGCCCCCCGCTTTGGCGCGGTCTCCAATAAGGTCAGGCGATCGGGCTGCAACTCCAACCAACAAAGGGCTCGAGGCTGACTCATAACCGTATCAATCTGCAGGAAAAGGACGATCACCCCTTAATGGACGCATCCACGCCAGTCTCCCTCGGGCCACCCCCCCGGGACGATGGCAAACCGGACGACGGCCCTGGGCCCGCTCCGTGCCAGCGGCGGTGTTCCGGGTCGAGTCGCTCCTTCGGATCCGCCATAACGTGGCGTCATACTCCATTGAGCTTCGGCAATGGCTGATCTCTTCACCGTGACCCGGGATCGTAACCCAGGACTTCTATTGCGCGATCGCGACTAATGGAGGTGACATTAAAATCTGGCGCATACATCCACATTTGACCAGGCATCGAGACTTCAAAGAAGTAACGCGAATTCTGTTCCGTCTGCGCTATCACGTCCGAAGTGGTGGACGTGACGTGAATGCGTCCTACTGGCACTTTGGTAGTGAGATAACCTCCCGGGCCAATACGGCCGATCAAATATCGGTCAACATAGACCGGTGCCGTAATTGCAGAACCGAAAGCACTATTGCTTCTGACTACGTAAATTGTCGCGGTAGGTCCTCGACCTTCCTCCAGACTCGGGTAGTTTTGAAATTTTGTGGTGCTCGCGCACGCGGCTAAAAGCAGAGTCGCAACCAGAACGATTAGTTGTCTCATTTTCGCATGCCATTCATAAGGCAGAAGGAGAGTCGAACTCAGTAGTGAGCTAACGGCGTCACATCCCTCACTCGCGGGCGATGTCACGCCAGGGCGGTAGAAGCAGTGAAAATTCTGGGCGCCCCATCGCCACGATGGAATACGTCAAATGGATGAAGCGGCCGCTGGACCCGTACCCCGATAAGGTCCGCATCCATGCCTTGAGGTAACCGGTAGACGACCCGATCCACACGCGGGGAGAAATCGCTCCCTTCACCCTCAACAGCAGGCGGTGCGTCATTTAGCCTTACATCAACGCCCGGCGAACCCTCGCGGGTAACGTCGCGACGGGGGTGTTTCCCAGTCGAGGAGGTCATGTCTCGAGGTAACGCGAAGAACCACGCTTTCCTGCACGATGGCGTGGGCCGCTAGCGCGCTGTCGTCGGTCTATAGCGTTCAATTTACAGTGACAGGTATTCCCCATCGATCTCGAATCTGTGTTTGGCTGGCCCCGGAAGCGTCATGCAGCGGCCTGGCCATCTTCCGCCCTCCCTCCTCGTCCCTCGATCGATGGCCGTGTCAGCACCGACTTTCTCCAGTTCGGAGCGAGCCTCAGTTACGGCGGTTCCCGGCCCGACTACAATTGACCTTTCTTAAGTGGATGACCGCGTTTCGGCCAGACTCAGCCTTTTGGCCGCGCGCAGTCGAATGGCTAAAGGGTCGGGGAAGAGACAACCGGATAGAGTGCGGAGATCCATGCGCCTGCCGCACCGCACTGCCCCTCCAAAGATGAAGACCTCTCGCCGGCGACAAGGTTGGCGATGCCGCAGACCGTTCGTCGGACGTACCCAGCAATTATGTCTAAACCCTGAATTGCGTGAATCAGTAGCCGCAGGCCGTGGGGGCCTCTCAGCCCGCGGTATGGCTGCAGTGTCGAGCTGTTCCTCGCCTGACCGGGCTAGTCATTCGATGTCCAATCGTCGTCGGTTGGCGCGAGGCCAATTTGATTGGCCGTCAGATAGGGCCCCAATTCGGGAATGTCAACCAGCGGAGTTGGCATACCGGCTGACACCAGTTGGGCGCGGTCATCGAAAATTGCAACGCTAGGCTCACCCGCCAGGCGCGACTGAAAGTGGGATGATCGTACTTCTCGTGTGAAATCCGGCGGTTTGATCCCAAAAACTATTGCGACTCAAGGGGCTGCAATATCGCTGGTCGCGCGAAAGGCGGACGGGATAGAGCCTTGCTGCAGGCGGATCCCCGGGTACGATAACCCCTCTTTGAATCACTAAGCACCAAAACACCGCATATAGGACGAGTCCACTACCTCAAAGCGCTTTGGTGCTATCCAGGCGGAGCCGCCGCTCGCCAAAGCACTGCCGTATCCCCAAAGCGCGACGCGACGCGTGATTTCGGGCTCTGAGGGGAATCCCAGGCCAACAGCTACCTCGGCAAGATCGTCAGACCTCAACTCGAGGCGCTGTAGCCATTTCTCAAGATGGCGCTTTGCCGCCAGCATGTCGGACTTGCTGCGATTGCACTCCGGGTGTGCCACGACGAAATTGTGTGCCAGGTCGCGCGGATACAATGTGAAGGGGATAAAGTGGTCGACGTCCATGTTTGCCACCGCTGACCCGCAATAGAAACACTTAGCTCCGTCCACCAAGCGCAGACGTTCCCCGAGCGCCACGAGGGATTGCCTGGACGAATGGAAGAGAAATTCCCCCAAGTCGTCTGCATCGCCCAGGATGGCTTGGTTTCGCCTGTTAACCTTAATATGATCGATCCAATGGGACCTGGCTAGTTGCTGGATGAGCTGCTGGAACCGCCGCAGGCAATATGTCACTCCAGGATGAAGACGTATCCTTCCCGGACCTGCTCGCTCATATATAAATGGGTCCGTTCCCCCACCAAAGTTCTGCAGGTAAGTCAGGGGTTGCGCCGACACGGTTTCCGTCACTTTGCGCAACAAGTCCCTGTAGTTGGCATGCTTTGCAGCGAGTTGTGGACTCGATGCAGATACGCGAGCTCGAAATTCGGCAATAGCCGATATCACCCTTGCCTGGGCTCCGGCGTTTTGCACCAGGATGCCTGGCTGCGAACCTGGCCGACCGACGCCATATGGACTTGTGTGATTCCAATAGAGTTGGATAAATCGCTGGCCAATCTGGCTGTTGGTCAGTAACAACTCGCGCCCGTCATCACTTCCAAGTTCAACCGCAAGATCTGCAAACGCGATCAAAAGAGCGAATTTGTACGTGGCCGTGAAATCGCCTTCGGCGAACAGCCGCTGAACCTTTGCCAGGAAGGAAAGCTGTGCTTCGGCTGTCGGCGCCGAATCCCCTTGCATGGTTAGATCCCGGTCCAGTAGTCGGCTTTTTCAGGAATAATCCAACGCACTCCACCGCGCGGATCTGCGCGATCGCCGCTGAAACGAGGTATCAAGTGTAAATGCAGGTGTGGAACAGTCTGCCCCGCCGCGGCACCGTCATTGATGCCGATGTTGTATCCATCTGGCTTATGTGAACGGTCGATGCTCGTCCGGGCAATGCTTAATAATGACATCAGGGCGAGCTGTTCAGACTCGGTGATCTCAAAAAAAGAGCGGACATGCTTCTTGGGAACGATGAGGCTATGCCCGGGAGAAATGGGGAAGCCATCGTAGATCCAGACTGCGACTTCGTTCTCAGCCTGGATCCTCTCAGGGGCAAGCCCGCAAAAGGGGCATTGAATCTTGCTGTTCATCGCTGACAGTTTCTAAGCTTTTCCATGTTCGCCCTTTTTGGGTTCAAGGATGCCACAAGACTCCACTTATTGACATGACTCACCGGTCGCAGCAAACCTGCCTTCGTAGGCTGCGCGCTCCTGCGGCTCGATGAGCGCCGGCCTCCCTGCCATGCCAAGACAAGGGAAAGCCGCTATCAAAAGAGGGGGCCAGACCCGCAGCTGAGGCTGCAACAACAGACTGCCTATCCCATCCGGAAAAACTCCACCGATTGCCCTGCATTGACCGCCCGCCGCAGCCAGTCCGGCATGTCGCCCTGCCCGTTCCAGCTCTGCCCCGCGGCATTGCGGTAGCAGACCGGGCGCGGCACCGGCGGAGGGGGCGGCGGCGGATCAAAGCACCCCGCCGCCGCCAGTTCCTCCATCGTCAGCCCGTAGTCGGCCATCTGCGCCTGGATCCAGCGGATCGCGTCCGCCCGCTCATTTTCACTTGCCTTCGTTGCCATCGTTGCCGTCATCCGGGTTGAGGGAGGCCGCAGGTGCATCCTGTTCTTTGCCCTGTTCTTTGCCCTGTTCTTCGCTCTGTGCTTGCTTCTCGGTCGGCGCCGGGCCGCCGGCCTTGCGCCGCCGCCCACCTTCCCGCTCGCGCGGCGCCACCCGCAATTCTGCCAGCAGCTGGCGCGCCAGCGCCGCTTCGGCTTCGGCGCGCTCGGCCCGGCGCTGCGCCGCGGCCAATTCCGCCTGCACCGCGTCCACGTCGTGAGCCGATTTGCGCTGCGCCTGCTCGGCGCTGGCGAGCCGATCGGCGAGCGCAGCGGCCTGGGCTTCGAGCCGGGCGCGGACCTCGGCCTGCGCCACCGCCGCGTCGCGGGCCTCGCTGCGCGCCGCCACCAGTTCGCCGCGCAACGCTTCGGCCGTGCGATCGCTCTGCTGGCGCGCGGTACGCTCCGCGTCCAGTTCGCGCAAGCTCCGCCGCTCGCTGGCTTCGGCCCGTTCCTGCGCGAGGGTCACCTGCTCGCGGGCGCGCTCGAGCTCGGTCGAGAATTGGGTGCGCAGTTCCGCCAGTTGCCGCCCGGCGGCGTCCAGTTCCGCCCGCCCCGCCTCCAGCCGGGCCTGGGTCGCCGCGTGCGCCTGCCGCTCCGCGGCCAGGTCCGCCTGCACGGCGTCGTGCGCCTCGCGCGCCTCGGCCAGCTGCGCAGAGATGGCGGCCACCTCCTCCCGGGCCGCCGCGGTCTCGGTCCGCGCGGCGTCGCGCTCGGCCTCGGCGACGCTGGCCGCATGGCGGGCCTCGGCGCGCAGCGTGGCCAGCTCGCCGGTGGCGGCCTCGTTGGCCGCCTGCCAGATGGTCTGGACCGCCCCGGCCGCAATGTCCTTCAACGAATCCGGCAAGTCGGGATGGTCGATGGTCACGCGCGTGCGCCCGCGCAGTTCCTGCCAGAACGCCTGCAGCACCTCGGCGGGCGTGCCCATGCTGCCCTTGCGCACCAGGCTGTAGAGCTTGTTGGCGGTGGGCGTGACGCCGTAGCGGAAGAACAGCAGGCCGCAAACCTCGCGGTACAGCGCGCGGGTCTCGGGAAAGCGGCTGCGCAGTTCGGCGATGTCGTTGGCCATAGCGGCCTGCAGGGCGGCGTCGGTCAGATCCAGGTCGGCAGCGGGCATCGGGAGAAAAGACTGAAAAGTGATGATAAATATTACTACGTAATACGATATATATCCAATTTTCCTGGCACTACTTTAGACATAAGTCCGCTTATGTCTACAAATATGCCTAGGGTGCCACCCTCCCTTCCGCCTCCGTTGGTTTGCATAAATTTGTTCCCGTTTTTTGCAGAATTTTGTTCCTGGGCCCCATGGGCCACCCATGGGCCCGGCTGACGGGCGCCGCGGCGTGGAGGCCAGGAGTTCCGCGACGACCCATCCGGCCCCGCCCGCGCGCCCCCGGCTTGGCACAGGGGCGCGCGCGGCGCCCCTGACGGCGACCGTCCTCGGCTTCGTAAGCCGCAGCGCGTGCCGGGCAGCGACTAACCGACCTGTTGGGAAATGAACAAAATTGCTTCAACCGTCGGCCGGAAGAACAATTTTCTGAAAAATTAGTTGGCGCAAAATTGTTCCCAGCGTCTTGGAAACGGCTAGCCGGCGGGCGACCAGCGGGAACAAAATTATGCAAACCGACGGCCCAGCCGCGCGCTATGGCCCATGGCGGTGCCATTTTGGCACATGGTTGCATTTTGGCACCACCGCGACTATGATTCAGGTATCCCTTCCAATGCCAAACATGCGGTGGCATGGAGAGCCAAAGGGATGAACGTCAGTCCGTATGTAATCCGCCCGAAGTTGGGCGACGTGTCCGCACGCCGGGAGGCGCCGAAGGACACGGAAACAAGGGAACAAAACCATGGCAACGAAGCACGAGGTCATGACAACTCAGGACCGCGGGCGCATTACGGCCCGATTAAGTGCAGAGAACCAGGAGGTTCTGCAGCTCGCTGCTGACCTATCTGGAAGTACGTTAAACCAGTTCATCGTACAAGCAGCGCTTCGCGCGGCCGAGTCGGTGATCGACCATCAAGAGACCCTCCGGGTCATCAAGCTGACGGCCGAACAGTCCCGTCGCTTCCTCTCGATGCTCGATAACCCGCCTGCGCCAAACGAAGCCTTGCAGCGTGCGATGGCACGATATAGGAAGTCGAAAGGTGAAGATACAGGTAACACATTTGAATTCGTCCCACGACCGCAAGGCGTTTGATTGCGGGAATGACGTAATGAACAGCTGGCTGCGCCAAACAGCACGCCAGCAAGACGACAAGGATCTGATCAAGGTCTACGTCGCCACAACAGCTGATGAGCCGACCAAGATCGCTGGATACTATGCGATCAACACAACCTCGATTCTCACCGAGGGCATGGTCGGCCAAAAGCTCCCGACGAGCGTACCCGCGGTGCTCCTGGCACGGCTCGCAGTAGACGCGAGCTACAAGGGTCAGGGGCTCGGCGGGTACCTTCTGATGAATGCGCTCGAGCTGACGACTGCAACGGCCGAGCAGATCGGCATTCGTTGCATTGTCGTGGATGCAATCGATGCCAACGCGGGCGCGTTCTACAAGCACTACGGGTTCGAGCAATTGACGACGGACCCCGATCGCTTCGTCATGCACCTGCAAACGGTGCGCACTGCCATCCAGGGCAGCGTCTGAAGCAAGGGGCGCCAGCAGGCGCCCCTTTTTCGCATGGTCAGCCGTCGTTATTCGGCCGGGCCTTCGGCAGGCGCTCCATCAGGCCTGCGCCTCGGCCTTAGCAGGCCTTGGCGGTCTGGTACGGTATCCACTCGGCATAGCGGCCGATAATCTCGCCCGGGCCGGTCTCACCGTCCTTCGGCAGCGCGCGCCGGCTGCTCGTCGTCTTGCTGCAGCAGCAGCACGCACGAGAGCACCGGGAACGGGGCTGGCCTGCTGCAGTCGAGTCGAATCGCCGCGGCCGGGGACACGTAGGCCGGGTGAGCCGGTCAGTCAGCCACGCGAGAGGGAATGCGCCGCCACATCGACATAGTTTAGCCAGGTCGGCAAGGGGGAGTCCGGCCCCTCGTGTAGCGCGCTGTTGCGGCAGGCCCAGACGTCCTGATCGGCATATAGGTCACCCGCCGGCGCTACCGCTGCATCCCGTCTATAGCGGATGAGGCCCAAGTCGCGCATCGCGTGAGAAACAGTGCAGAAGCCCTGCCGTTCCTGCTCCGCCTGCCGATTGGAGAGCACCACGTTCGGACGGCCCCAGCCGAGTTGAAGTTCGTTGAGCGCGATATCGTATGGGCAGATCAGGCCCGAGCGGGGGCCCTCCTCGGGGTGCACGTTGACCCAGCGGGAGAGCCATCCCACCTTAGTCAGCCTCCACCGACAGCGACAAGTGCCACGGCGAGTCTGCCGGTTCTGCATGGCATGCAGGCGCGTGACAAACGCAGACGGATTCGCCGAAGCGGCGTTGATGCGAATATAGAAGTGAAGAACTTCGGCAAAGCTGAGGTGGCTCAACCTGAGGCGGCCGAGCTGGATTTTCGCTTGCCGTCGGCCGAAGGTTTTGTTACTCGACCCTCTGGTTGCCCTTATTTTCCGTGTCCACCCCCCATGACGGGAACAAAATTAGTTTCACTGACGATCGCTTGTCGATTAGCATGGACTAAGCTAGACTAAGTCATCTTGGGAGACGATCATGCAGACGGTGAACATCCACGAGGCCAAAACCCACCTGTCGCGGCTCATCGAAGAGGTGGCGGCAGGCGACGAGGTCGTGATTGCCAAGGCAGGCAAGCCGGTGGTCCGGCTCGTGCCGTTCGCCAAGCACAAGCCCCCACGGCGCCTTGGCGGGCTGCAGGGCAAGATCCGCACGGCCGATGACTTCGACGCGCCCCTCCCCGATGAGCTGCTGGCCGCCTTCGAGGGACGGTAATGCGCATCCTGCTCGATACCCATGTATTCCTCTGGGCGGTCACCAATGACCCGAAGTTGAGCCAGACCGCGCAGCGGCTGATCCTGGAGGCCGAGGAGGTCTTCATCAGTGCGGCCAGCATCTGGGAGATCTCCATCAAGGCGGGCCTCGACAAGATCGAAGTCGATGTCGACGAACTCATCGCTGAAGTGACCGCCGCAGGTTTTCGCGAGCTGCCCGTGACGAACACGCATGCCGCCGCGGTGCGCCATCTGCCAAACCACCATCGAGATCCGTTTGATCGGCTGCTGGTCGCCCAGGCGATCACCGAACCCTTGCGACTGCTGTCGGCAGACGAACACGTCTGGAAGTATTCCGACCTCGTCATTCGGGTGTAGGGTCCAGAAACTTCGGCAATGACGGCATAGCAGCCGAAGGCGGCCCAACTCGACCGCTTCCCCGCTTCGCCGATGCTTGAAAATAAATACGGCGCCTAGTCATGGAACTGCTCCCGCTCCCACCTGCGGACGGCCCGGCCGCCCCGCTCCCGACCGCACACCCCACCCCGCTGGAGTGCCTGCGCCTGCCTCCGGCGCTGTCCGGCGCCGGAGGCAGCAACCGCGCCCCGGACCGCGCCACGCGCATCGCCGCGGCCGACGACCTCGCCGCCGTCACCGCCTGGCTCGCGCGCTATGCCGACAGCGCGGCGACGCTGACCGCCTACCGGCGCGAGGTCGAGCGCTTGATCCTGTGGGCCGCGCTGCAGCTGGGCAAGCCGCTGTCGTCGCTCACGCACGAGGACCTGCTCGCGTACGAGCGCTTCCTCGCCGACCCGCAACCGGCCGCGCGCTGGGTGCTGGCCGGCAGCAAGAAGCTCGCCCGCAGCCACCCGGACTGGCGCCCGTTTGCCGGGCCGCTGGCGCCGCGCAGCGTGCGCCAGGCGCTGGTGATCCTGAACGCGCTGTTCGCCTGGCTGACCGAAGCGGGCTATCTGGCCGGCAACCCGCTGGCCCTGGCCCGCCGCCGGCGCGCGCCTAACAGACCGCGCATCACGCGCTATCTGAGCCACGACCTGTGGGAGACGGTCAAGGACACGGTGGCGGCCATGCCCACCGACACCGCCCGCGAACGCCTGCATGCGGCGCGCTGCCGCTGGGTGCTGACCGTGCTCTACCTGGGCGGCCTGCGCGCGTCCGAGCTGACGGCCACGACCATGGGGGCCTTCTTCTGCCGGCGCGATGCCCAGGGCATCGAGCGCTGGTGGCTGGAGGTCACCGGCAAAGGCAACAAGACCCGGCTGGTGCCGGCCACCGACGAGCTGATCGCCGAACTGGCGCGCTACCGCCGCGCCAACGCCCTGCCTCCGGCACCGCAGCCGGGCGAAACCCTGCCGCTGGTGCTGCCGGTGATCGGCCGCGCGCCACGCGCGGGGCGCGGGGAGCGTAACCCGGGCCTGTCACGCGGCGCGCTGCACCTGATCCTGAAGGAAGTGTTCGGCCTGGCGGCCGCACGCCTGCGCGCGCGCGGACCCGACTGGGAGGCGCAGGCCGCGCTGCTGGCCAGTGCCTCGGCGCACTGGCTGCGCCACACCGCCGGCTCGCACATGACCGATCAGCAGGTCGACCTGCGCTATGTGCGGGACAATTTTGGGCATCAGTCGATCTCGACGACGAGCGGCTACCTGCATAGCGAGGAGGATGCGCGGCACGAGGCCACGCAGGCACGGCATCGGATCGGGTGGACCAGCGAGAACTAGCCCTTGCCCCTTTCCAGCGGAGCACCAAAGGCTGTCTTGAACGTGCTTGCGCCGGAGTAGTCTGTAATTTCACGATCATGTAATTATCGTGCCGCGATTGGCAGTACCGAAGGTAGTGGCTGCGGTAGGGACATAGACGCTTCCACGCTTCAGCGCCTCCTCTTTCAAGGAAGCAGCCAACGTCCTGGTTTAACTCCTGAGGGCGATCTAAGCGATAGGACGTTGCATCCTTACGACCTCTAATTTGGCGGCAGGCTTCCCCTGTGGTGAATAGCCATGGCCGACGACCTTGAACCCACGTCGCTCGTAGAAAACTCTCGAGTTCGGGGTCGCCTCTAGGTAAGCACGCACGTAACCCGCACGACTAATCTGTGAAATAGCATGTTCCAATAGCGCAGTGCCCAAACCTCCCATCGTCCGGGCCGGCCGCACGAAGAGTTTGGTCACAGTGTCGCCAACAGCCTCGACAAAACCTTGAACGTCGCCATCGTCGACAACCCATACTGAACCGTTCGCAATCCCGGCCAGGTACATAGACTCATCATACGCCTCTAACCATCCATCGACTTGTCGGCGAGTATAGTAACCAGTGCAGAGGATCATCACCGCATCTCGATGGACCGCACGCATACGAGCCGCATCGGTTACCGCAGCTGCACGGATTTTCAACGCATGCATCAGTTGATCTCCATTCATGTGCCATAGGAGCGCCGACAAGGACCGTTTCCATCCCATTACTCCGGTTGACTGCAACTAAAGATCGCACCGGCCTAGCATATCGCGCTGTCAGATCAACCCGCGACCACCACAATGATTAGCGAAAGATGGCAGGTCGTCTGGATCGCCCTGAAACGCCGTTCCACCAATTCTGATTGCGCTAGGTAAAGGGTCATACGAACCATCGATTGACGCCCGCAAAACTGCCGGGCCGGATGTCGAGATGCGGGCGGTAGCACGCAGAACATCGACAACGCTGATCGTGCCCTTGCCGGAACAGCCCTGTAACGACCAGATGCTTGCATCGTCGCAGGGCCAGCAACGGCAGGCCGTCAGCAACCATTGGCTGCGAAGCGCTCGTATTCCGCGCCAGTCCGCGCGCGCCGCTGCCGTACTGCCCACGCCCCGGCGCGCATCGCGATGCACACAATGGAGCTTCAGAACTTAAAATAGCCGTTTAGCCAGACCGTGTCGGTACTTGCGGCATTGCGACTGTAAACGCTACGCTGCCAACTCAGAAAAGCGCCCCACTGCGGAGTTCCGATACCGATCTGGGGCCCTACGGTGATCGACTTGGTGCGATGGCCATCGCCAAACGCTGCCGCCCCGTTCTGTTTGTCGTCGGTTAGCTGTGTCGCCAGATAGCCGCCGATTCCGACTAGCCATATTTTTCCGATGTGGTAGTTGATCCCGTAGTCCGCGACCAGCTGAACCCCGGACCGATAGTTTGTCGCGGGATTTTCCCCGCTGATGTTCAGGTTGATCTTGGAGCTTATTTCAAGCTCTCTGAGGGGGAACCACGTGAACGAGTATGCGAGATAGACGGTGTTTGCATTGTTCCCTGGGTTAAACGCCCGATTCTTGTCGTAGGACCCGGTACGCGGTACAAGGTCCAGCTCAACTGTCTGGAACAATGCCGGAGACTTCCAGCCCAGCAGCACACCAAACATCGGATCACCGAACCCGCGCCCGCCACTCGAAAACCCGAACGACGAGAAATGCAGCGTTCCATCTACGTAGGGAATTGCGGCCTGCAGGGCCAGGTTGCCCCCTAAAACCGGACTCTCAAAAACATGGACCATGCGAAGCGCATGGGCCTGAAGGCTTCCATCAACGCCGGGAGGTGACTCCTCCCCGTTCGCACCGCGCAAGGAGCGGATGCTCTGAAACTTGTTATAGCTGTATGCGTAGGTCCCCGGGTCTCCAAGCAGGCCGCTCATTACCGTCATGAGTCCATTTGGATAGCTCGTCGTACCGTTCTCAAGCGCACTGGCTGTATGGGTGTAGCAGGCCGCCGCAACTACGCACGCCAGCCTGATCGCTTTGATCTTCATTGTCTCCTCCATATGGGTCTTCTTTCGTATGGCCAGTCGGCCAAGCTTCATTGCATCTGACAAGTTTTATGCATACGAATCGTTTCGTATTGTATTTATGTACTGCGACACTTGGGCGCCTGACCTATTCATCTTGGGGAGCGCCAGACTGCTTCGTATGAATTACTCCGCCGAAACTACCGCGGCATCGAGGGAAGAGCCAGCGGGCGGAATGTGGTTGCCGATTGCGCAAACGCAAACCAGCACCAGAAACATGGCAACAGCGAGGAGAGAGAAGTATGCGGCCGCACCGCCTGCAGAGATGATGCCTGCCCCGGCGAATGCGCTCGCAATCGCGCCGAGTCGGCCAAAGGCCGTAGCAGCACCCACGCCTCGTGCCCTTATCTCTGTTGGATATATGTGGGTCCCGACTGCGTACATCGGACCTTGTACCGCATTCACAAAAAAACCGTGCACGCCGATTCCGATGATGAATCCTGCTGTGGTTGTCTGTGAATAGAGAGCCTGCAACAAGACAGCACTCAGCATCGCCCCAATTGCAGCCGTGGCCAGGGTAATTCGAGAGCCGATTCGGGACACCAGCCAGGCCGAAAGAATCGCGCCGATTAATCCACCTGCGTTGTATGCCGTGAGACCGCTTGCAGCAATGCTCAGGTCCATACCTTCAAAGCTGAGCATCGCGGGAAGCCAACTATACGCGCTGTAAAGTGCGAGCAGGCACATGAAGAAGCTGCCGGAGAGCGCCGCCGTGTCCCGGATCCAATGCGCGGTGAAGAGCTTTGCCAGCCCCGTATCCGCGCCGACGGCAACTGCCGTTGCATCGATGAATCGAACCCCTTCCTGGAAGCTGCCACATATCCGGGCTATCAGCGCCTTCAACTCGTCCTGGCGGTGTGCTCGCCTGGCGAGGTATCGCGGCGTCTCATGCAGCGTGAGCGCTAACAGCAATGCGAAGACAAGCGGCAGTATTCCCCCGACGACAAACAAAGCTCGCCAGCCAAAACCTGGCAGTACCGAGGCGGACAATAGACCCGCAAGGATGCCGCCAACCGGATAGCACACCACGGTGGCGGTGACTGCCATGGTGCGGAATCGTGCCGGCGTGAACTCTGCGGCAATGATCGAGGCGGTAGGCAGTGCTCCGCCGATACCTAGGCCAGCCAGGAATCGAAAGGCAGCCAGCTCGATCAGGCTACTGGAACAACTCATCGCGAAACTGGCGATGCCGAACACGCAGACGCTTGCAATCAGCGCAATCCTGCGTCCAATGCGATCAGCTACGGCGCCAACCGAGACGCTACCGATCGCCATGCCGAACAGACCGGCGGCAACCACAGGCGCAAACGCCTCCCGCGTCACGTTCCACTCGCTGAGGATAGCGGGCACCGCGAATCCAATCAGTTGGCCATCGAATCCGTCCATCACGGCTGCCAGGCTCGCAAGCACTACCGCCATCTTTTGAACGGGGCTGAAAGGACCATCATCGACGACATGTCCCATGTCCATCGTCTTGCCAGCGGCGCTCATGCTTTGCCCCTATCAAGGCTTGCACGCTGAAACGTTGGCAACAATGCATGAGAATCCAGCATCTCCATTGTTTGTCTCCTTAGATCCTTATGTACTGTCAAGCCTGGCAGCCGCCGGATGATCCGTTAGTCGCCTGCATTCATTCCTAGCTATCCGGTTGCTTGAGTAGTGATCCGGTGACCCAGATGCAAATTCGTTCGCCGTCAAGTTTCACCGGTAGCGCAGTCAATCGTGCTCCGACGCAGGGACCGGCGAAGCACAGTCCGTCACTGATCCTGAATCGAGCGCCATGGCCGTGACATACGATGACGCTTCTTGTAGCGTCAAGGTACTCGTCCTTCCGCCAGGGCAATGGCGACGTCGGCCAGTGCGGGCATGAATTGACATATGCGTGCAACCCGCTGTCTGCCCGCACCACGAATACTTGGTCCTGTCCCTTGCCCGCGAGGTCAAAGCCACGAGTGCGACCAATTTCGAGGTCGCCAAGATGGCAGACAAAGGTCCAGGTCCCCGCATCTCCTTCCATCGCTCTCCCCACGTTCAGTCAGATGCGGGCGCCGTCCGTCGTCAACACATGTTATTTCGAAACGATACGTACAGCATCATATTATTGGGTCGGGCCGACAACAACAAGGCCTCATGCGGAAAAACTACCTCCAGGTGCGTAAGGAAAAACCCTGCCCATTGACAAACGATACGTTCCGTATAGATTATTGGTCTATGGTCTTCCTTACAGGCGCGCAACTCACCGCAGCGCGCCTCCTATATCCAATCCCCAAGGAGTCTGAAGAATGAAGCTTGGCAGAATCGGTGTTCAAGGTCCTGACGGCAATGTGGCGCGCTTGGTGCTCGTCTTACCCGAGGAAGGGCGCGTGATTGATCTCAAGAAGGCAAAGAGGCTTGCCCTCCACAGCGGAGGCGCGACGCAAGAGGCGGCCAACCGGCTCGCGGAGGCACTCTTCCCTCAAAGCATGTCTGCTGCGATCGCACTAGGCGATACGTTCTTGCAAGCGGCTCGCTCCGTCGATGCTGAGCGCAGGGATGAAGCGTCGATCGATATCGGAAGCGTGAGCTGGCTGCCGGCATCGGACCCGTCTGTTGTCCGTGATGGCCTGACTTTCATCGGACACATCAAAGGTTTCCACGAGAAGATCGGTCATGCGCCGACCCCTAGTCTTCTAAAGGTGCCCGGATACTTTAAAGGCACTCCCCACACTGTCATTGCTCATGAAGCCGAGGTTCCGTGGCCTGGCTATATCGAGCACATGGATTACGAGCTGGAACTGGGCTATGTCATCGGTCGCCGAGGCGGCAACCTGCGTCCCGAAAATGCGCGCGACTACCTCTTCGGCATCACCATCTTCAACGACTTCAGCGCCCGGGACCGCCAGGCGATCGAGATGCCGATCCAGATGGGACCGACCAAGTGCAAGGACTTTGCCTATGGCATTGGGCCATGGATTACTACCATCGATGAGTTCGCAGATCTCGATGCAATCCCTATGGAGGTCCGGGTTAACGGCGAGACCTGGGGCAAGGGCAACAGTGCCAACAAACTTTGGACTGTAGAAGAGCTCATTGCATGGTCGAGTCTTGGGGAACAACTCGAGCCCGGCGATGTCATCGGCTCCGGCACAATGGGCGGCGGCTCCGCCCTGGAACTCGGCCGCAAACTTCAGCCAGGCGATGTTGTCGAACTTGAAGTGGGTGGTATTGGCACGTTGCGCAACCGGTTTGGTCAGCCTCAACCGGACATCTGGTGGCCGGAAGAGCGCAAGCCTTTCATGTAAGTAACCCGGACGACCGGCCGCAGGAAAGCTGCCGCGACGCGTAATTTCTTAGCCGAGCCATATCGCGGCCATCCTTCGCCGGGATGGCCGCGGCAACGCATTATGAAACGACTTGACTTATAATTGCGTCGAACATCTACTACAACGATACGCGCCCCCGGGGCGCTCCGATCATGACCGCATCCGCAACCATCGTTCGAAGAAGCGTGGGTCGACCCCGAAGCGAAGCGACGCGTACGGAGATTCTCGCAGCGACGGTCCGTCTGCTCGAAACGCAAAGCGTCCAGTCCATTACCATCGAAGGGATTGCGCGTGAAGCGGGGGTCGGCAAGGCAACAATCTACCGTTGGTGGGATTCCAAGGCTTTGGTGGTCATAGACGCCTTTATGGAGCATCACCTCGTGAAGACGCCTATGCCCCGTGATCTCCCGCCCGGTGCGGCCATCGCGCAGCACCTTCGCACGCTGATTCGCGAGTACGCTGGCTGGTCTGGGCGAATCGTTGCGCAGATCATTGCGGAGGGGCAATCCGACCCGACCGTGCTCAGGGAGTTTCGAGAACGTTTTCACTATGGACGCCGTGCGGTCGTCCGTGAAGTGCTTGAGGCCTGGCGCCAGGAATCAAATATCCCTGTCCCCACGCATATCGAAACCTTGAGCGATCTACTGTACGGTCCCGTCTACATGCGACTGCTGCTCGGCCATGGCCCGCTTGATGCGGATTTCGCTAACAACCACATCAACTACGTATTTTCTCTGCTGGGTGTCGACCTGAAGCTCCTTGAGGAGGGCACCAAACGGGTCACCCAACCTCGCGCGTCGCACAAGGCGCCCGCAAAGCGGTCCGCCGCCTGAGTTGCCTCATTGCCCAGCGGACAAAGGCGGTGCATGCACCGCCTTTGTTCTCTTCACCCTCAGAAGTTCACATCGTTGGGACCTTTCAACCCCAGCATTTCACGCACGTCGTCAGGCGCTGCAATCTCCATCCCGAGTTCCTCGAGGATGCGCCGGATTTTCCGGACCTGGTCTGCATTGGATTGCGCGAGCTGGCCACGGCCGATGTAGAGGCTATCTTCCAACCCGACTCGCACATTGCCGCCCATCAGGCTCGACATCGTTGCGATGGGCATTTGATGCCTTCCCGCGGCCAACACCGACCAGTGGTAGGCATCACCGAACAGCCTGTCTGCGGTCCGCTTCTGATGCAGCAAATCCTCCGCGTGCGCTCCGATCCCACCACGCAGGCCAAATACCGATTGAATGAACAGCGGAGGCTTCACCAAGCCGCGTTCCAGGAAATATTGGAGCGTGTAAAGGTGCCCGATGTCATAGCACTCGAACTCGAAACGGGTGCCGCATGCATTCCCGATCTGCTCGAGAATCCACTCGATGTCGTCGTAAGTATTCCGGAAGATGAGGCCTTTTGTGCCACGAAGAAAGGATTCCTCCCAGTCGTATTTCCACTCGCGCTTGCGTTCTGCCATCTCAGACAGGACGAGGTTCAGCGAACCCATGTTGAGCGAACACATCTCCGGGCGCAGTTCCACCCCCGCTTGCGCGCGCTCGGCAATGGGCATGTTGGGGCCGCCGCCCCCGGTGGATATGTTAATGACGGCATTGGACGCGTCCTTGATCGTCCCGACGAACTGCCGGAAGATCGACGGATCCCCCGTGGGACGACCGTTTTCCGGATCGCGCGCGTGCAGATGCACGATAGATGCGCCGGCGTCGATGGCCTCCAGGGATTGAGATGCGATCTGCTCCGGGGTAACAGGCAGATGCTCGGACATGGATGGCGTGTGGGCGCCGCCCGTGACTGCACAGGTAATGATAACTTTCTTCATAGCGCCTCCCCTTCGACGAGGTCCAGCAGCACAAACGCCATCCGGCACGGCTTGTCGGAACGGTTAGCCCAACTGTGATTGGTGGCGCGCTGAATGAGGACGTCGCCCTGCACCATGAGCTTTTCACCTTCATCCATCAACGCCCAGATCTCTCCTTCCAGCACAAAGGCATAGTCAAGCGACGCCGTCTTATGAAACCAGAAGTGGCGTGCATTCTCGTCCGTGTCTCGCACACCATTCTTGTCCAGGAACTGGCGCAGTTCGTTCTCGTTGTACGCGGCGTCAGGCGGAAAGTCGACGATACGCAGGAGGGACCCGCCCTTCGAATGAAAGCCGCAGTCATGTCCGGCAGGCGCCGGCTCCTCCCCAGGCGCGCGCCCTTCTCCTGTGATCCATACCACCTGGGCGGTCGGCAGACCCGGCCGGTCGACGACATTCGGGGTGGGCCCGTCCGAGATGAAGCATGATTTTCCGTCTACGTTTTCGCCGGTCACGATCCGGCGTACGGGTTGGACGAGCTGACGTTGGGACGCTGCAACTTCGATATCCGACATTGAGTTCATCTCCTATCAATCATTACGAGTCGTATCGTATTGTATGATGGGTCGCGAGTAGCACGAATGTCAAGATCAGAATTCCCCGGTGACATCGTTCCCGCATGCTGCGCAACCTTGACAAAACGATACGCGTCGTTCTTTAATTATCGGAACACCCAAACACTCGAGGATTTGATGGAGACACCACCCTTACGCGCCATGTGGTTCGTGACGCCAGCGCTCTCGGCGATTGCAACGGCCATGGCTGCGAGCCAGCAGAGCACACTCATAGCGGTTCGAAACACCTCGTCAGATGCTCAGTACGACGCATTGGTCGCGGGAGACGTGGACGTCGTTGTCACCGCCATGGACAACGTTCTAGCCTGGAATCAGCGCCCAGGGCCGCGCGATTTTTGCATCGTCGCGCAGATCGAAGCTACGACGCCCCTGACGCTCGTGGCTCAGCCAGGCATCAGACAGCTCAGCGATTTGGCGGGCGCCAACATACTTGTTGACTCACCCGACAACGGCTTTGTAATTGCCCTGCGGGCGATGCTGAAGGAAAACGGACTAGCCGATTCGAGCTACCTGCTCACTCCAGCGGGCGGTGTGAAGGAGCGGTTTGATGCCCTGTCCAATCGCGAGGGTGAAGCGACTCTGCTGGGACCGCCGTTCGACGCACTCGCCATTGCCAAAGGAATGTCGGCTGTGGCATCGATTCAAAGGCACTATCCGGTATTCCCCGGGCAAGGTGTAGTGATGCGTCGCGCCAATAAGGGGGCACGGCAAAACGTGTCGGGCTGGCTGCGAGAGCTAGAGCAGGCACGTACTGCGGTCAGCCAGAACACCGGTTGGGCGCGTGAGGTACTGACTGTCGCCGGACTGCCTGAAGCGGCAGTTCAAGCCATGCTAGATACAACTCCCACCACACTGCGACCCGACGAAGCGGGCATCGCGCTCTTGATCGAGCATCGTAAGTCTCTCGGTCTGCCTGGTTCGTTCGCGTCGTATGAATCCATTGTGGACGCCTCTCTGTTGCCAAACCATTTGCAGGACAACGTATGAAAAATTTCGCGATTGGGACGTTCTCTCTTAGCCAAGGATCACGCTTTGCCGGGGTCGTGCTAGACGGGCGAGTTCTGCCTTTGAGCGAACTGGCGCGACACAACGCTTCGGCGAGCGCCCTTGCAGGGAAGACCGTGCTTGGCCTGCTTGACGACTGGGACGCGATCCTTCCCGTACTGAATAGCGCCGTCTCTGACCTTCCGGAGACCGTGCAATGGTTGCCGCTGGACGATCTGCAGACATATGCCCCGGTTGACCTGCCCCGCCAGATCTTTTGCACCGGTGCGAACTATCGCAAGCACGTGGTCGACCTGACCCTTGACATGAAAGTGGGTCCGGAAGGCCTGGACGAAGCCGGCTTGCGGGCCTGGGCCGAGAAGATGATGGATGACCGCCTGGCCACGGGCGAACCTTACGTGTTCACCAAGCCAGTGTCAGCCGTGGCCGGGCCATTCGATGATCTGGTGCTACCTAGAACAACCAGCCAGCCCGACTGGGAACTCGAACTGGCCGTGGTCATCGGCCGGGGCGGCTACCGCATTCCGCTTGAACGAGCCTGGGACCACGTCGCCGGCTTTACCATCGTCAACGATATCTCCGCGCGCGATCTCATCGCCCGCACCGACTACAAGATGCTGGGCACCGACTGGCTTCGGTCCAAGGGCCAACCCGGGTTCCTTCCCATGGGACCCTTTCTGGTCCCACGGCACTGCGTTCCGGACCCGCATAAGCTGGCCATGCGCCTCACCGTCTCCGGCAAAGTCATGCAGGACGAGACGACCGCGGACATGCTGTTCGGAATCGAGCGCCAGATTGAATACATCTCGCGATTCAGCAGGCTGCTACCCGGGGACATCATCTGCACGGGCTCTCCTGCGGGCAACGGCACGCATCACAAGCGGTTCCTCCAGGAGGGTGACGTCATGGAAGCCAGCATCGAAGGACTCGGTTCGCAACGCCAACTCTGCGTCGCCCAAGGTGACCATGAGGCTTGATACCGATGTGGTAGCGGACAATCCGGACCGCGCGCTGATCCACGAATTGGTTGGCGCCGCAAGCCACAACGTTCCGCTGCGAACGAATCCTGCCCTGGAGGCGCTGCAAGCGTTGCTCGTGCAAGGTAGCCCCGGCGCCATCACGCTGCGCTTCTCGGCTACCGCCCGTTCCGTTCAGGGAAACGGCGTCATAGCGGGGGGAATGCTCACGTCAATGCTGGATTTCGGTATGGCGTTCGCCATCCTGTCGAAACTTCCGAAAGGAAAGACGTGCGCCACGATCAGCCTCACGGTGAATATGCAGTCGCCCGCGCAGACTGGGGATTTCCTGGTCGACGCGAATGCAACCCGAGTTGGCGGCCGGGTGGCATTTGTTCGCGCAGAACTATATGACGCCGAACGGACGCGATTGATCGCGGACGCCGTCGCTTCCTTTGCGGTGCTCGACGTCAGATGATGACCGTCGTGCGGTCACTTTGGTCAGTGTCAGGTGGCAGCGGCATCCCGATGATGCCGCTGCCCAAAGCCGGAAGTGCCTCACCGCAATCCGAATAGATGGGTTCTGACGGACCGCAAATGGTCTCGCATCGCTTGCTCTGCCCGCGAGGGATTGTGGGCGCGAATTGCGTCAGTGATCTGCACGTGTTCACAGTCCGTGGTCGTCTTCGGACTTGACGCTTCGCCATAGACTTCCTCCACCCTGCTGTCCAGGCTTGCCTTTACCTGCGCCCGCAGCACGTCATACAGCATCACTAGCAGGGCATTGTGGGTCGATTCCGCAATGGCGCGATGCAGGCGCTCATCCAGCCGCTTCCACGGGGGGAACGAGACAGTTTCGGCCATCTGAGCCAGGCACGCGTCCATCTTTGCAATGTCAGCCGGCGTAGCATGAACTGCTGCCTCTGCTGCAAGCTGCGGCTCCAAAAGCAGTCGGGCATTCATGATGTCATCGACGCTGATTGAAGTTGTCAGGCTTTGCTCACCGGGCACGGCCTCTCGCGGCCCCACGAAGGTTCCCTTTCCAACGTGGCGCCAGATTACACCCTCCTCCTCGAGGCGCTTCAACATCGTCCGGAGGCGGCCACGGGACACGCCGAGCAACTCACCCAACTTTGGCTCCGGTGGCAAACGCAAATCGTTGCCCTGCGTTGCCACATTGTCGACGTATTCGCGAAGCCGCGTCACATCGTCCTCGATCATTTCATTCACCGTTTTGATTGCTGGCAGTTTGCGCGGAATCGTAGCGTCAGTATCACAGTGCAGTCCAGCACACCATTCGACCCAATCCGCAGATTGATTTGATCAATTGTACATGGATGCAATCGTACCTACCAAACCCCTTGAAGGTTATGTTTTGCGCACAAATCATCGTGTGAACCCGGTCACTGTCTAACGGGCAGCCCTAAGAAATTGCATTCCTTTAGCGCAGAACCTCCCAGAACACTGTTCGGCAGCTCGACATGGCGCAAGTGACACATATCAATTCACATATTGACACGCCTCAATTTGGATATATGATCGCAACATGTAGCCAGTTAAGCGTTCCCGGGAGGGGACCACGGCTGCAGCGCTATCAATCCAAGGAGACTGGCCAATGCCAACATCAACCGTAGGCCCCGTATTCGTTTCCGGCGACGCGGCCCGCAGGGTCTTTCGCTGGGAGGACGCCATCCGGGCAATGCAGGCCGCCTATGCCATGCCCATCGCCGAATCGGCAACGCCGCCGCGGACCATCGCCAGTGCCGATAAAGCCTGGCTTCGTACGCTGCCCGCAATCCCTCCGGGGGGCCGTTACTACGGCGCCAAGCTGATGGGCATGTCCGCCGCATCACCCACGCCCGGCGTGGAATACGTCATCGTGCTGTTCGACAAGGAGACCAGCCGCATCGCGGCTTTCGTCGACGGGAATCTTGTGACTGGGTTTCGCACCGCCGCTACGTCGGCTGCGGCGCTTGACCGCCTCGCCCCCGCGGGCCCGGCCCGCCTGGCCGTACTCGGAAGCGGTCTCGAAGCGACCATGCACACTCGCGCCCTCGCGAGCATTCGGCCGCTGACTGAAATCACCATTTTCAGCCCGACGCCAGAACGGCGCGATGCCTTTGCACGGGACATCAGCAAAGAGCTTGGCATCAAGACCACGGGCGCGCCTACCGCGCGGGCAGCCGTTGAAGGTGCCGACTTGGTGCTGACCGCAGCGCGGTCGCGGGGAGAGCAACCCATCCTTTTTGGAGACTGGCTCGCTCCCCATGCGGCGGTGGTCTCTATCGGCTCGACCATCCCCCAGCAGCGTGAAATCGACGCGTCCGTCGTCGAGCGAAGCGATCTGATTGTTTGCGACACGCTGGAAGAGGTTCTGCATGAAACCGGCGACATGATCGCGGCGCGAGAAGCCGGCATCGAGTTCCACCATAAGGCAATCAGCCTCGGCAACCTGATGCGCGGTACCCATGGCGATCAGGTAAAGGCTGCAAAGGCGCCCTTGTTCAAGTCAGTCGGCGGTGGACTTCAGGACATCGTCGTCGCCGAGATGATCCTCGAGAAGGCCCTCCAGGCCGGCCTGGCAATGCCATTGCCATTCACGTTTGAAACCAAGCACTAATAGAAGGGAGTTCGAAATGGCTAGCTATAGCAAGAAGGAAGCACGGGAGTGGGGACGGCAGCATCTGATTGGCGTTGCCAATGTGACAACGCCAACCATGACTTCTGATTTCAAGCGTATCAACGAAAAAGCCATCCGGCACGATGTGGAGATGAGCATCTCGCATGGATTCGTCGGGTCTCTTGCCTGCTCCGAACTCGCGATTTCGCTCGACCAGTATCGACAGGTTTGCGAAATCATGGTCGACCAGGCAGCCGGCCGCCTCATCACGATTCATCATGCGGTCTTCAACACGCTTGAAGAGAACATCGAAGCTGTCAAGATGGCCGAAGATGCGGGCGCCGAGCTTGTCCTGGCAGGCTATCCGCCCTTCTTCCACCCGAAGTCGCTTGACGAAGTGTATGAATACACGAAGGCGTTGTGCGATGCGACCAATCTTGCGGTCATGCTGTTCCCAGTTCCTGCCTGGGGCTTCTCGCGCCTGCATCCGGCGGATATGCCGGTCCCGCTACTGCGCCGTCTTGTCGATGATTGTCCCAATGTCGCAGCGATCAAGGCCGAGGGTGGCATGCCTTACATCATGTCGGCGATCGAAGTGCACCGGGAGTTCCACCAGGAGGTCGTGATCTCGTCCCCGATCGAGTATGAGTACGTTCCCCTGGCGCAAGTGATCCCGATTCCGTTCTGCGGTACCAACTACTCTGCCTACTACGGCCCTTATCTGCCGCGCATCCACAAGCTGATCCAAGAGGGCAGTTTTGATGAGGCCACCGGCCTGTGGTATCAGCTCGATCCGGCCCGCAAAGCATTCGCGGGCGTGCCCATGGCGTCCAGTGGCCTGATCAACCGCACGATCTGGAAGTATCAGTCCTGGCTGCAAGGGTACAACGGCGGCCCGATTCCGCATCCGACTCCGCGCATTTATAGCCGCGACATGGCTGCACTGCGACGCGGCCTTGAAGCGGCAGGACTGAATCCGACCAGCGATCCGGATGAAGCCTTCTTCGTGGGCCGCAACCCCGATTGAGAGAGCAATCATGAGCGGACCGATCAAACTTCCACTCAAGGATCTCGGCCTGCTTCGTCAGGCCATGCTTATCGACGGCGCCTGGGTCCCAGCCGCCGATAGCGGCCAGAGCATCGAGATTCGCAACCCCGCGAACGGCGCACTGATCGCACGTGTCCCCAATGGCGGTGCCGACGAAACGAAGCGTGCCATCGCAGCGGCCAATCGTGCCATGCGGGGCTGGCGCAATACCTTGCCGGCCGAACGCGCCAAGGTGTTGCGTCGCCTCTATGAGCTCATGCTCGAGCACATCGATGACCTCGCGACGATCATGACCGCTGAGCAGGGCAAGCCTCTCTCGGAGTCCCGCGGGGAAATTCTCTATGCAGCCGGCTTTATCGAGTGGTTCTCGGAAGAAGCCAAGCGCGTCTATGGCGACATCATTCCCCACAATGTTGCTGGCCGGCGCATCCTGGTTCAGAAGGCGCCGATTGGCGTTTTCGCCGCCATCACGCCCTGGAATTTCCCGTCGGCAATGATCACCCGCAAGGCCGGCCCCGGTTGGGCCGTGGGCTGCGCCGGCGTGATCAAGCCGGCAAGCCAGACCCCACTGTCGGCGCTGGCCCTCGGTGTTCTCGCGGAGCGCGCCGGGTTGCCACCAGGCGTCTGCAATATCGTCACCGGTTCGGCCAGGGCGATCGGGGGAGAACTGACGAGCAGCCCCGTCGTGCGCAAGCTTTCGTTTACCGGCTCCACTGAAGTGGGGGCTCAGCTCCTCGCACAATGCGCTCCCACCATCAAGAAGACGAGCATGGAACTGGGCGGCAATGCGCCCTTTATCGTGTTCGACGATGCCGATCTTGAAGCCGCAGTGCGCGGGGCCCTGATGGCGAAGTATCGCAACGCCGGCCAGGCGTGCGTGGCGGCCAACCGCTTCCTGGTGCAATCCGGCATCTATGAGGCGTTTGCCAAGCGGCTGGCAGAGGAGTCGGCACGCCTTCAGGTCGGAGACGGCATGGAAGCGGGAGTCGTGCAGGGCCCCCTCATCAATGAGGAGGCAGTTCTCAAGGTGGAAGAGCACATCACCGACGCAGTCGCCAGGGGGGCCAGGGTGGCGGCCGGCGGAAAGCGTCACGCGCTTGGCGGAACATTCTTTCAGCCCACGGTACTGACCCACGTGCCGAACGATGCGCAGGTCTTTAGCGAGGAGACGTTCGGCCCCGTGGCTCCCCTCTTCCGGTTTGAGACCGAGGAGGAAGCACTCTCCCTCGCCAACGACACACCGTTCGGCCTGGCGGCATACGCCTACTCCCGCGACGTGGGGCGGATCTTCCGCATAGTGGAAGGACTGGAGTTCGGCATGGTTGGGGTGAACGAAGGGCTCATCTCGACGGAGGTTGCACCTTTCGGAGGGGTGAAGACATCCGGCCTGGGCAGGGAAGGTTCGAAGTATGGAACCGACGACTACCTTGAGATCAAGTACGTGGCACTGGGCGGCCTGTAAGCACGTTGTCATGCGCTGACCGGGGAGTATGCAGGTTGCATACTCCCCGCTTTCCGTTTGTGGCGCTCGCGACTTACGACACCTCTACTTGCAGCAGGAAAAAAAATGGCTGCAACTTGTACTGTTGCAGCCACTGATCTCTATCGAACCAATGCAGGGAACTTAATCGGCTCGCTGCACGGGAGGCGGACCTCCCGGCGCCCAGATTTCGCGCCGGTTGAACAGGTAGACCTGAGCGTTGTCCGCGATGGCCGGCGCCACCCGTGGTACCCATGAATCATCGTGTTGATCCATGTCCGCGTCGTACTCGATGTGGCAGCCCATGGGAGAGTTGAAGTACCAGAACCAGTTCGAACCGAAGCGGTGGCGGCCAGGCCCCCAGAAAGTCTCGTAACCCTTCTCGGCAAATGTATAGCCCGCCTGAAGAACTTCGGACGGACCTCCCATATGGAAGGTGAAGTGATCACATCCTTGCATGACCGCAGGCGTCTGAATCAGGAAAAGCGTATGGTGATCCAGCGTTCCGGCGGGACGGAGGAACGGCCCCATGTTGATGAAGCGATCGCTGAGGCGAAAGCCGAGCCGATTGATATAGAACGCCTCTGCCTTTTCGGCATCGGGGACGAAGTAGACCACGTGCGAAAGCGATCGTGGCCGGGGCGTGGGCGCAGTCTTGTCTGCCGGCGCACCGGGCACGTTGACCCCGCGGCGCGCGTCGCCAGGGGCGTTGACCGTTTCCGCTGCAAGGCTCAGCGGCCGGCGAACCGTTACCTGAAAGCCCAGGGCGAAGCCGGCGTCATCAACGGATTCGATGGAACCATCGGACAGCCGCTTCACATCGCGATCACGGCTGAGTTCAGTCGCAATGGCTTCGAGCGTGGCGTCATTCTCGACCCCATACACCGTCTTTCGGAGCTGGTTGGCAGTCTCGAACGGCCACGGGGGTAGAGAGGGGTCGTCCCTGCGGGTAACGACAACCCCAGTGCCATCCAACGCTTCAAAGCGGCCGTTGCCTCTAGGCGTCAGCCCATAGTCTGTTAAAAACTGCGCGCAGATCTCGACGTCGTCGACGCCGAATACGAGTGTGTCCGGTCCAAGAATCTTCATCGCCTCATGTCCTGTGGATTGATTGTGTCACGTGTGTCGGCCGCTTAACTATACCGATACGTCCAGTATCATAATAAGCCTGTAGACCGATGCAATCAAGCCCGCCACACCGCCGAGATTCCGCATCGATCATGGGTACAAACCCTGATCATAAAAACGATACGCTGCGTATATATTATCCACATCCAAGCCTAGGGAACAACGATTCCGTACGGTGCGACCAATCCATCTGGAGCGACATCGGCGCTTCGGGCAAGCTGAAACATGGAGACAAAGTGAAACCTCAGTACAGTGTGTTGGTAGTTGGCGGCGGCATTGGCGGTATGACGCTGGCGCATGGACTCGCACGAGCGGGCATGCAAGTGCGAGTGATCGAGTCCAGCCAAAGGACGGACCAGCAAGGCACTGGCATCTTCCTGCTTGGGAATTCACTGCGCGCCCTGGACCAGCTTGGACTCGCGGATGCCTGCATCGCGGCGGGGACAGGATGGGATACCGTCAGCGTGCGAAACGACGCCGGACACGAGACGAAAGTGCAGCGGCCGCCGCGGACTTTCCGCCCGGATGCGCCCGGTGCGATTGGCGTCATGCGCCCGAAGCTGGCTGAGGTACTGGAGTCGCACGCCTTGGCTGGCGGCGTACGCATCGACTACCGGACCACGGTAGAAGACTTTGAACAGATCCCGGGCGGCGTGTCATACCGGCTCTCAAGCGGGGAAACCGGCCGATGCGATCTTCTGGTGGCGGCGGATGGCACTTATTCGAAGACACGCACCAAAGTATTTGGTGCCGAGTACAAGCCCACTTATGCCGGCCAAGGCGCCTGGCGCTTTACCGTCGAGCGACTATCGTCATTCGACGGATTTGCCCTGTACAAGCACCATGATGGTCGAACGGTTGGCTGCCTGCCATTGTCGGAAGCGCTGTGCTACTACTTCTTCCTGGAGAACTCCAAGGAACACCAGCACTTTCCGGAAGCAGAGTTGAGCACGATGTTCCGACAGCGCCTTGCGGGCTTCTCGGCGCCAGAACTCGTTGAGGCGATGGCTCGCTGCGATGGCAGCCGCTACGTCAGCTACAGGCCTTTCGACATCCTTCTTATGCCGGCGCCCTGGTACAAGGGACGAGTCGCGTTGTTGGGCGATGCGGCGCATGCGGTCACGCCGCAATTGACGTCAGGCGGCGGGATGGCCATCGAGGACGCTGTAGTGTTGACTGAGGAGTTGTCGACCTGCACCGGCATTGACGAGGCGCTTGCAGCGTACAGCAGCCGTAGGTTCGATCGGGTTCGGCGCATTTACGACACATCGCTTGCCATCTGCCAGGCGGAGCAAGACCCTCATGCGGACGGAACCCGCGCCGTCGAGCTGCTGATGGAGGGTTACGGCCTTCTTGCCCAGCCGTTCTGAAGTCTCGTGACAGGCGTCTGGCATCGCACCATGCCGGACAACAGTATGTGGCCCGCAATCGCGGGCCATTGTCTTTTTGGAGGGCTGGAAAACGGCCACAGCCCTTTACCTCCCTTCAGCACCCCATCAAATCCGGGTTTCACCCGATATATCGATCGCTCTGGCCAACTATCATTAGGCTACATTACAAAACACTACGTATCGTATTTACGAAGGAGACAACTGTGAGCAGATCTACTGAGACGCTGAGGGGGCGCGCGGCGCTTGTGGTGGGCCATTGCGCGGGGATGATCGACATCGTCGCGCTACCGGTATGGGTGGGCATTGTCCTGATCGGACAATACGGCCTTGAGCCACAAGCTGCCGGTATGTTGGCCACGCTGTTTCTTGGCGCCGTGGTAGTCAGCAGCCTTTTCTTTTCGCCTCGTATCCGAAGCATTCGAGGCACGGTCGCCGCGCCCGTGGGATTCGCCATCGCGGCCACCGGATTTGCGGCCTTGGCGACAACAAGGGACTATGGCGCAATGGTTGCGCTCCACCTTGCCTGTGGACTGGCAGTCGGCTGCAGCCTCTCCTTCACCCATTCGACTATCGGCGCCAGCGCCAATCCGCATCGCCTCATCGCAGTCGGATTCACGGCGCTTAGCGTTGTGTCCCTTGCCTTCCTGGGCGGTGTCCCACGCCTGGTGAACGCCGCGGGCGGTGCATCGCTGTTCCTCGTTCTCGGCGCGATCATGTCGGTCGCGGCGCTCTTTGCACTCTTTGGCTTTCCGACTCGGCGTAGCCCGATCCCGCAAGAAGACAACCCCATCATCCATGTTCCGCTGGCACGTGGCGTCTGGTTTGCGATGATCGGCACAAGCTTCATGACGATGAACAACGCCATGCTGCTCAGCTTCCTTGAACCAGTGGGAGCCGCGCGCGGCTTCGGTAAAGAGTTGATCATGGCCGTGTTGCTTGCGGTCGGCTTAGTGAATCTCGTTCCGGGCGTGCTCGCCGCCATTCTGGAAAGCCGGATCTCGGCCCGGGCAGTAATGCTTTTCGGTCCAGTCCTGCAGGGCGTGCTTGGCGTACTGCTGACGCATTCGACGCTGTTTCCAACCTATGCGGTCACCGGAGCGCTCTTTCCGGCTGTGCTGATCTTCGCTCACACCTTTGTGTTTGCCTTCCTGGCCCGTAATGATCCGTCGACTCGAGCGGTCGCGGCGACACCGGTCATGGCAATGGCGGGATCCGCGGTCGGCCCCATCGTCGGGGGCATTGCCGCGCAGAATCTGGGCTATGAAAGTATCGGCATGGTAGTCGCCGCTGCCGCGGCAATCGGTACCGTGTGCTTCTGGCAGGCCTGGCGTAGCGCGCCGGCGGCGCTGCCTAGCACCACGCCTGTTCTCTGATACACGGGCATCGCGGGGTCTACGCATTTGCGTCGCGCTCAGTTGCCGACGTGTGTCGACCACATTTGCACGGCCGGGCACGTTATGACATTTACGCCAGAGCATGCTTGGCTGTCCGCCCGGTCCACATGGACAGTAAAATGTGCGGAACCGTACATTAAAGGGTCGCCTATGCGGGTCAAGACTGAAGCCCGACGCCTCGCATACATCCGCGCGGCAGGAAAGCTGTTCACCTCGCGCGGTTACGGCGAGGTATCCATGGAAGCCATTGCTGCAGAGGTTGGAGGCTCCAAGGTCACGCTTTACAACTACTTCGGAGGAAAGGAAGAGTTGTTCGAAGCGTTCGTCATCGATGTGGGTCGCGATAAGCAAGACGCCCTTCTCGAGACCCAGCGCAAGGGCGAATCAGTTCGAGGCGCGCTGCTACGGCTGGGAATGTCATTTATGACACTAGTGACTTCGCCTACCGTTGTCGCGGTCGACAGCGTGATTCTCGCGGAAGGGCGACGGTTTCCGGCGTTGTGTCGCATCTACTATGAGAACGGGCCCAAGCGGACCATGTCCGCGCTGGCCAAGGTCATGCAGGCACTCATGGATTCCGGAGCGATCCGCGTCAGCGACCCACATATTGCCGCACTGCACTTCAAAGGGCTATGCGAAGCGGACATTCGCGATCACCAAGTCTGGGGACTGACTGCTCGTCCGACAAAATCCCGGCTCAAGAAGGCCGTCGAAGATGGCGTGAATGCTTTCCTGCTGGGGTATCAGACATTGAGCCCCACCAAGCCGGGCACGACCAAGATTCGTCGTCATGGCCGCCCGACTGAAAACCGCGAACTTTGATCCGCGCAAGAACGTGGCCCGCATCTATCTCCACCAGCGAAGTGCATTCGAATTGCGACCACCCGCTTCACTCATATCAAATATCCAGCACCAATTCGCCGCACCTCGCCCGGGACACGCAGATCAGGATGGACTGATTCGCGCAGCGTTTTTCCTCACTCAATACATAGTCCCGGTGGTCGGCTTGGCCAGACACGAGCGGTATTTCGCAACTTCCGCACAGACCTTCCCTGCATGACGACGGCAAGGCAACGCCATTGGCCTCGAGAACATCGAGAATGCTACGGTCTTCGGGAATGGCGAAGAACCCCCCATGACGAAGCAGCCGGACGCTGAACGGCTGGCGTGGCCGGACTGCAGTGCCCGTCGGATCTGCGCCGAACCGCTCCAGATGTACCGAGCTTGCGCCGATACCGGCCAGCCTTGCGCTATCACAGACCGCCTCCATCATCGCCGCGGGACCGCAAGTATAGACATGCCAACCCTCCGGCAAAGACTGCAGTGCGCCTTCGATATCGGCCCTGCCGGAATGCTCGTCGTCTGCATGGATCACGACGTGATTCCGGAACGTGTCGAGCTGTTCGAGATAAGCAGCATTGCGCCGCGATCGCACACAATACAGCAGGCGCCAGGCGTGACCGCGCTCGACGCACCGATGGATCATGCCGAGAATCGGCGTAATGCCAATGCCGCCAGCAATAAAGAGGTGGCCGGAAGCCACGTCGTGAAGGCCGAAAAACGAACGCGGATGACTGACTTCGAGGATGTCTCCCAAGCGCAGGTTTGCATGGGCATAGCTCGATCCTCCGCGCGAGGCCGCAGCACGACCAATGCCAAGCCAGTAGCGCGTGGCGTCTGTCGCGCTGCTGGCAATCGAGTACTGGCGTGTCACCCCATTGGGAAGGCTGACGTCGACGTGGGCGCCGGGTTCGAATGGTGGCAGCGGGGCACCCGATCGGTCCCGTAGTTCGACGCCAAGCACGCCGTCGGCCTCAAGGCGCAGTGTCGTCACGGTGAGCTTCATCATGCCCCCTTGGACTGTGGCGTTGGCTGTTGTGCAGCCTCTTCGGCGAGCCGGCGCTCGACGACCCACCGGAACTGCGACAAGGCCGCATCAATGGAGAAAGGCATCATCTTGAAGTCCGGTGCCAGCGCCAGGGACCGTTGTTGTGCGGTAATGATGTCGCGGTCCTCGTCAAACGCCGTCACGACGCTCTGGTGGATGGAACGCGTGACATCCGGATCGTCAATGGCGAAATTGTGCGGATGGGCAAAGAAGTAGTGCGTCGAGGTCTCGGTTTCCGGCGTCAGCGCCTGGCAGCCGCGAAACTCTGCGGCGTCGATGCGCGTGCCTTCTGGCGCGCCCGTGCCGGTCGGCGACATGCCGGAATCCATCAGCAAAATTGCAGGAATCGTGAAGTTGTAGATGTTCCAGCGATCCACCTTGCCCGGCCAGTTCTTGACCTGCTTTGCAAACGGTGGCGGCTCGGTGTTGAGCGTCCAGCGCGTGATACGCACGCCGTCCTGCAGTCGCTCTACCTCCGGCTGGGCCGCCGCATAATCCTCGCCACCGCCTAGCGTCGTGGGATGGACGAATGGCAGATGAGAAAAGTCGAGAAGGTTGTCGGCGATCAGCAAATAGTTCGTGTCGTAATGGATATAGCCATCGAGACTGCGCCAGGCCGGGTCCGCGAGCCAGTGCGTATCGGGAATGAGAGCCGGATCCGCCTGTTCGGCATCGCCCATCCAGATCCAGATCCAGCGATTGCGCTCCACCACGGGAAACTTCCGGACACGCGCCTGTGGCGGGATGCGTTGCTGCGCCGGCGCTTCTACGCATTGGCCCGTCGCATCGAACTTCAGGCCGTGATACATGCACCGCACGCAGTCACCCTCGCGCCGTCCAACGGACAGGGGCGCGCCACGATGGCAGCAGCGGTCTTCGAGTGCCTGAAGCGTACCGTCTGCTGTCCGGTACATCAGAACCGGGGTACCGATGATTGTGCGGCTGAAGAGGTTGGATTCACCGACTTCCTTGTCCCAGCCGGCCACATACCAGGTGTTCCTGAGGAACATGCTTGTCTCCTGTGAGTACGCCCTCTACGAGGCGCGTTGACAGGAGATTAGGGACGGCCGCAACATGCGTCAATCTCATGACAATCATGTTAGGAATGTACGCTATGCATAGCGACGCGTTCGATTACAACCTGCTAACGGTCTTCGATGCCATGTTGCGCGAGCGCAGTGTGACGCGCGCCGCGGCCCAGCTCGGCCTCACCCAAAGCGCCATGAGCCATGCGCTGAACCGCTTGCGCGACTATTTCGACGATCCGCTTTTCGTGAAAACGGCGGCCGGCATGACGCCGACGATCAAGGCCGAAGCGCTGGCCGGAACGGTTCTCGAAGTCATGACGGCAGTTCGCACTCGCGTACTGCCTCAGGCGAGCTTCGACCCAACTTCCTTGCGGCGGACGTTCACGCTATGCATGACCGATATGGGCGAGCTGGTTTTCCTGCCACCGCTGATGAAGCGATTGCGAAAGGAAGCGCCGCACTGCACTCTGCGCACTCTGCAGGTACCCATTCCGCAAATCGAGGCGCTGCTGGCTTCGGGCGACGCCGATCTGCTGCTTGGCTCCGTGCAGACCGCACCGGAGTCCTTGTTCCAGCAGCAGTTGTTCATGCATGGTTTCGTCACGATCGTCAGTAAGAAGAACAAGCGAGTGCGCGATACCCTCACGATAGAGCAGTTCGAATCCATGCCGCACGTTTCTGTGAGCCTGGCGGGACGTTCCAGTCCAACCTACGACGCAGCCTTCGAGCGTCACGGCCTGAAGCGAACCGTCTATCTGCATACCCCACACTTCCTAACCATCCCGCTGCTGATGGACCAGGAACCCGACCTGATCGCGACCGTGCCTGAGGAGTTGGCCAACGTCTTCAGCCAATACGGCATTGTTCGAGTCGTCAAGCCGCCGGTTACATTGCCGCCTTACGCGCTGAGTCAGTACTGGCATCCGCGCTTTCACCATGATCCAGCTATCGTGTGGCTGCGTCAGCTTGTGAAGCTAACCTTCGACCGATACCCGGAGACGGATAGCCCTTCCTGAATAGCATGGAGTGGCCGGAGACATCGCGATGCCTCATTTGGCACCCCTTCCGTTCTGTCCCGAGCAAGGAATGTCCAGGGTGGAGGCGGCTCGCCAAGTTCTTTTTTGATAGTGAAATTAAATTCGACATGGGATTGGCTATCCGCTATGCCGAGCCTGTGGTGGTATGTTAAACAAAATCGTGAAATTCCTCACCACAGCAGTACGTGCAAGCCATACATGGTGTTTGCGTGGCTTCTTGGCGATTAATTGCAATTTTGGATGCAGTAGCTTCTCGTCGTGCTCGATGCGTCCGTCTTTTAACTCGTAAACCCGAACTACGCTTTATTATTAATGGACCATATCGCAAACGGATCTGATCGATGGTTGTACCTCGTCCAGATCGCCTTGCACTCAACGCATTGATATACCCGCGCCTCTGAACGTAGGCCCTCTCCAACACTGCGAATGTGCTTTCCTGAAATGGGAGTCAGTGCGTTGTGACCGGTGGCACAGCGTAAATCGACACTCAAGGTCTCGCATAGTCGGCAAAGCTCGGCTCGCAGCCCACGATCCATCGCAGCGGTAGTCCCAGCAATACTGCTGCCTGGCGACATATCCTTCACTTCGGCATTGTAGGAGGCCCCACTCCCTTGGTCATGTATACGACGAACGGCTGCCCAGTAGAGGATCATGATCGAATCCGACCCTGTTTGCATTGCAGCCTGCCTGCAACGCTCCCCTTGGTCGCGTAGTGGCAGTCCAAAATCGGCTGCCGACGCAAAACATATGACCCGTCCGCGAGCGTCTGCCCGGTCGATCAGCGCCTCGATAAGGACGGAAACGTGCGAAAGATAGTCTGCATCACCGTTGCTCGACCGCTTGATGGCAAGGCCATGCACTCGCTCTGTCATCGCCCGAACTTCTTTTTGAAGTTTGGCAAAAGCAAGAGTACGCTGTCGGAAAGACTCGCTTTTACTCCGCATGATGGCCAGTTGTTAAAACAGCGCATGAATACCCGACGACCGTCCCCTGATCGGGTTGCGTATCTACGAACAGCCAGTTCATAGGGCTTAGATCGCAGAGCGTGGCCAGATTGACTAGCCATTTCTCGACTATAGCGCACAGAGAGGTTCGGCTGCTCATCTCATTCTGCCTTTTGGGGAAGTCCTGCGTCTCTCGAGATTCCGACGTCGGCCAGGTCTCGCTCAGCCGTGGTTCTGTCTCAGCGACTCTCGAATGCCCGGGAACTGTTCAAGCACCCGCTCCAGACTTTCGCGAGCGTTGATGAGCTGCCTATTGAGATACCAACTGTGGACAAGCCACAAGATGAATGCTGCACCAAGAATGGCTCGCTCAATTCCGCTTTCAAACAATCGTCACTACCTCTAAGGTTTCATTCAAGTGAAGCGGCGACCGCCTTTCGTCCATATCGCCATGTTTTCCTAGGTTCAAAGAACGGGTCAGCTCACCGTCACGAGAGCTGCCACTCTCCGCCTCCCTCTCAATCACAGGGTCAAGCGATTCCAGCAATATTGATGGTCCATCGCCACTTAAAATGGGCGCCGAGCACCGGACGGCAGGCGACTAAATTCAGCAAAATTAGCGCTACCGCGGCGGCACGTCGGTACACGTTCCTTCGTAGATCTCCGCCGCCATGCCGATCGATTCCCCCAGCGTCGGATGCGGATGGATGGTCTTGCCGATATCCACCGCATCTGCGCCCATCTCGATCGCCAGGCACACTTCGCTGATCAGGTCGCCGGCATGCATACCGACGATACCGCCGCCGATCACGCGATGCGTTTCCTCGTCGAAGATCAGCTTGGTAAAGCCCTCGTCGCGGCCGTTGGCGATGGCGCGCCCCGAAGCGGCCCACGGGAACACACCCTTGCTGTACTTGATGCCCTGCGTCTTGCACTCGTCTTCGGTCAGGCCGGCCCAGGCCACTTCCGGATCGGTAAAGGCCACCGACGGGATCTGCTTGGCATCGAAGAAAGCCTTCTCGCCATGCGCGGCTTCCGCGGCCACGTGGGCTTCATGCACTGCCTTGTGTGCCAGCATCGGCTGGCCGACGACGTCGCCGATCGCGAAGATATGCGGCACGTTGGTGCGCATCTGCTTGTCGACGTTGATAAAGCCGCGGTCGGTCACGGCCACGCCGGCCTTCTCGGCGCTGATGCGCTTGCCGTTGGGCGCGCGGCCCACCGACACCAGCACCAGGTCGTAGCGCTGCGCCTCGGCCGGCGCCTGCTCGCCCTCGAACTTGACGTAGATGCCGTCCGGCTTGGCTTCCACCCCGACCGTCTTGGTATTCAGCATGACCTTGCCGAAACGGTCCTTGTTCTTCTTCTCCCAGACCTTGACCAGGTCGCGGTCGGCGCCGCCCATCAGGCCCGGCAGCATTTCAACGACATCGATCTCCGCGCCCAGCGTGCTGTACACGGTGGCCATTTCCAGGCCGATGATGCCGCCGCCGATGACCAGCATCTTGTTGGGCACTTCCGGCAGCTCCAGCGCGCCGGTCGAGTCGACGATGCGCGGGTCTTCCCGGATGAAGGGCAGCTTCACCGCCTGGCTGCCGGCGGCGATGATTGCCTTCTCGAAGCGGATCACGGTTTTCTTGCCGGTGCTGCGCTTGCCCTCGCCCTCGGTCAGCTCGACTTCCATGTGGTGCGGATCCAGGAAGTTGCCGATGCCGCGCACCACCTGCACCTTGCGCGCCTTGGCCATGCCGGCCAGGCCGCCAGTCAGCTTGCCGACCACCTGGTTCTTGTAGTGGCGCAGGCCGTCGAGGTCGATCTTGGCTTCGCCGAACAGGATGCCGTGGGCGGCCAGCGCCTTGGCTTCGTCGATCACTGCGGCGTTGTGCAGCAGCGCCTTGGACGGGATGCAGCCCACGTTCAGGCAGACGCCGCCAAGCGTGCTGTAGCGTTCCACCAGCACGGTGTTCATGCCCAGGTCAGCGGCGCGGAAGGCGGCCGAGTAGCCGCCGGGGCCGGCGCCCAGCACCAGCATTTCGCACTGGATATCGGCACCGCCGCTATGCGTTGCGGCGGCCGGCGCAGCAGCCGGTGCCGCGGCAGCCGGCGCAGGCGCAGCGGCCGGAGCCGGGGCTTGCGCGGGCGCCGGTGCGGCGGCGGCGGCCTGGGCCTCGACGGTGCAGATCACCGCGCCCTGGCCGACCTTGTCGCCCACCTTGACCTTGACCTCCACTACCTTGCCGGCGACCGACGACGGCACATCCATGCTCGCCTTGTCGGACTCCAGCACGATCAGGGACTGTTCCGTCTCGACCGTATCGCCGGCCTTGACCAGTACCTCGATCACTTCCACCGCGTCGAAATCGCCGATATCCGGCACCTTGACTTCGATCACACTCATTCTTGGTCCTCAATGCGCGCGGTCCGGGTGGCCTAAGTGCGCGCTGTAGTTGTTGATTGCCGCCGCCACGGGGCACCGCCCTCTAGCAGCCCTCGCGGTAATTTCAATCGTGCCTGCCCGACTCTTGTCGAACTCGATGCGGGTCTCGACACCAATGCTCGAAGATGGCCGGGGCATCCATGGGGTGGTCATGGCTCGCCGCTCTGGACTGACCGCCATGGCCATACCCGTCAAAGACATGCCGTGGTTGTCTTACAGGAGGATGCGGCGGAAATCCGCCAGCAACTGCGCGAAGTACGTGTTGAAGCGCGCGGCCTCGGCGCCGTCGATGACGCGATGATCCCAGGACAGCGACAGCGGCAGCGTCAGGCGCGGCACGAACTGATTGCCGTCCCAAACAGGCTTCTGGTACGACTTGCACACACCCATGATGGCCACTTCGGGCGCATTGATGATTGGAGTAAATGACATACCGCCGATGCCGCCCAAGGACGAGATGGAGAAGCAACCGCCCTGCATCTGGTCAGGCTTGAGCTTGCCGTCGCGCGCCAGCTTGGCCAGCTCGCTCATTTCCTGGCTGATCTCCAGCACGCCCTTCTTGTCGGCGTTCTTGATCACCGGCACGACCAGGCCGTTCGGGGTGTCGGCGGCGAAACCGATGTTGAAATATTTCTTCAGCACCAGGTTGTCTCCGTCGAGCGAGGCGTTGAAGTTCGGGAACTTCTTCAGCGCCGCGACCGTGGCCTTGATCATGAAGGCCAGCATGGTCACCTTGATGCCGGACTTCTCGTTTTCCTTGTTCAGCTGCACGCGGAAGGCTTCCAGCTCGGTGATGTCCGCTTCGTCATGGTTGGTGACGTGCGGGATCATGACCCAGTTGCGGTGCAGGTTCGCGCCGGAAATCTTCTTGATGCGCGACAGGGCCTTGCTTTCCACCTCGCCGAAGCGGGTGAAATCGACCTTCGGCCACGGCAGCAGGCCAAGTTCGCCACCACCGCCGCCAGCCGCGGCAGGCTGGGCCGGCGCGGCGGCCTGGCCGGTCATCACACCCTTGACGTAGTTCTGCACGTCCTGCTGGGTGATGCGGCCCTTGGGGCCGGTGCCGGCCACGCGCGACACGTCGACGCCCAGCTCGCGCGCGAACTTGCGCACCGACGGGCTGGCGTGGGCGGAATTGCCGAAGACACTAGGGGCGGCTGGTGTGGCGGCGCGCGCAGCAGCAGGAGCAGCGGCCGGAGCAGCGGCCGGAGCCTGCGTAGCTGCGGGGGCCGGAGCCGGAGCCATCGTGGCAGCAGCTGCCGGTGCCGGTGCAGCGGCGGCGGCTGAGGGGGTAGCGGCAAGCGAATCCGCGTCTTCCAGAATCAGCAGCAGCGTACCTTCGGACACGTTGTCACCAACCTTGACCTTAACTTCCTTGACCACGCCGCCATGCGGCGAAGGTACGTCCATAGTGGCCTTGTCTGATTCCAACGTCACGAGGGCATCTTCGGCGTTGATCGTGTCGCCAGCCTTGACGTGGACTTCAATGACGGGGACGGCGTCATAGTCGCCGATGTCCGGCAACTTCACGTCGATGGTGCCGCCACCGGCCGCACGGGCTGCCGCCGGAGCGGAGGCCGGAACCGGTGCTGCGGCAGCAGGCGCGGGAGCCAGGGCAGGTGCCGCAGCAGCAGCTGGAGCCGGGGCCGGGGCCGCGGCGGTCTGGCCGGCCGCTTCCAGCATCACCAGCACCGCGCCCTCGGACACACTGTCGCCCACCCTGATGCGGACCTCCTTGACCACGCCGGCCTGCGGTGAAGGCACGTCCATGGTGGCTTTGTCCGACTCCAACGTTACCAGCGCATCCTCCGCATTAATCTGGTCTCCTGGTTCCACGTGGACTTCGATGACGGGTACTGCACCGAAGTCTCCGATGTCGGGCAATCTAATTTCGCAAACTTGATTCATACTTTCTCTCGTGATCGTTACCCGTCCTCGGGCCAGTGCTCGGTCACACCATGAAGGCTGTAGCGCCCACTTCTGCAGGGACCAGTACCCGAGGTTCGCGCAGTTCCAATGCCGAACCCGCGACGCTGTTTGTGGTTCGATCAATGCTCACGCAGCCACTCGAGAAGCGGACGCCTGACAGTCTTCAGGCCTCACTACCTGACCAAGTCGATTTTAGGTTCCTAGCTGCGATATTTGCCGCTGAATTCGGTTGGCTTCGCTGACCATCTCAGCACAGGATGCTGCGCAAGCCCGGCGTTGTCAGCTGAAAGTTCTGACAATCCGTCTTGCTCTTATCCGAGATCTTCCAGAAGCGCTTTAGCCTCTTGCCAATCAGCAGTGACAAACCCCTCTGTGAATCGCCGATGGACCTCCGCCAACGTCAAGCGCGCAGGATCCGCCTTGCCTTGTCGTTGCCATAGCCGAGCCAAGCGAATGGCAACTTGTAACTCGACCGATGTGGCTCCATAGCGATGGGCTATGCCGATCGCTTCGTGAAAACAGGCTTCGGCTTCTTTGTCCTGCGCGGAGAGGCTAAATTGGGAGCCCGAATGCAGCTGAATCAAATCCCCTTTGAGTCGGAGTAGCATCGGGACATCGAAGCATTCGCCCGTCGTGTTCACCAGAGCGATTGCCTCACTCAGCACACTAAGTCCCGCCTCAGCCTGGCCAGACTTTCCATAGGCCTCCGCGAGGAGCGTTAGAAGAGTCGGCCGCCCCAGTATCGCCCCCGTAGCTTCGTAGGAGCTGAGGCCTTCCTTTATTTGGTCGATTCCATCCTTATGACTACCATGCTCGGAGAGTGCACTTCCGCGCAGGATTGTTCCCCACGCCCGATAAAGTGGGTACCCTTGGTCCGTTGAAAGCGCGATGGCGGCGTCTGCATACTTCTGCGACAGTTCCACCTCCCGCCGGCATCGATGCAGGTCCGCAGCGAAAATCAGACTAAGAGCAAGCGCGAATGGATCCGCGACCTGCCTGGCCAGCGCCATCGCCTCATCGCAGCGCACACGGGCTTGGTCCGGCGAGCCCAAATACCACAGTATTTTTCCCAGCGTGCTACGCATATGGACAGCGGGATTCTGTGCGTAGCGCAGCAGACGACTGTACGACTGCTGACCTGCTCGATGCAGCACCAACGCCTGCTCCGCGTGGGTTCGGGCTATCTTAATCTCGCCCATACGGAACACAGTGGTGGCAAGAACTCGGTGTGCCTCCGCAAGTTCCTCCGGCTCTTTTGTCTCCAACGCGAACGCGAGCAGCCGATCCGCCAAAACGCGAGCCGTACGGAATTGTGCGCGCAAGTAATAGAATGACCACAGCCCGTACTGTGCTGAAAACGACTCGGGTGTTTTCGCACCTTGCTCACACAAGGCCAGCGCACGCATGTATGTCGCTTCTACCTCTGGCGAACCATGGCCTCGTGCAGCTACCCAAGCCGGGCCAAGGGTAAGCAGTATCGTGAGTTCCTCGCGTGCGCGTTCAGGAGTATCCGGCACCGACTTGAGCAATTCGAGGGCAGCGTTCAGATGACGGATGGCATCGAGTTGGGCGGAACGCTCCAAGGCTTGTTGGCCAGCCAACTGCAGGTATTCGATCGCCTTCTGGAGGTTACCGCTCTTACTGTAGTGATGAGCCAACTCGCTGCAATAGTCCTTCAGCCGCCCCGGGAACAATGCCTCAATCGCCCGGGCAGTGCGCTCGTGCAGAACACTGCGCTGACTCGTCAGCAAGGAATTACCAGCTACCTCCTGCGTGAGTGCATGTTTGAACGCGTACTCGACCTCGGGGAAAGCGGGACGCTCATAAATGAAGTCTCCCGCTTCGAGGCCGCGCAGGAGGGAGTGCAACGTTACCTCCGGCAGTTTCGTAACATACTCAATCAGAGTAAAGGGAAACTCTTTGCCGATAATCGCAAGAGTCTGCAGCAACTCCTTCTGCGCGACAGATAGCCGATCAATCCGTGCCGCCAACACGCCCTGCACCGTCGTGGGAATATGAAGGTCCAAGGGAGGCTTCTCGATCCGGTAGCTTCCGGCCTGGCCCAATAAAACGTTCTCCTCGAGCAGCGTCTTGACGACTTCTTCCATAAAGAAAGGGTTGCCTTCGGTCTTCGTCAGGATACGGAGTTTCTCCGGCGCGAGAGACGGGTGGTCCCCCAGCAATGACGTCAGTAACCCTTGTGCCACCGCTTGCTCTAGAGGTTCCAGATGCAGATCGGTGTGGCAAACCTTGGGGACCCAGTTACGCGCGTACTCCGGCCGGAAATTGACGAGCAAGAGTATCTTGGCAACCGGCACGTGTTCGACGAGGATACTGAGAAACGCCTCCGTTTCAGCGTCCAGCCATTGCAAGTCTTCGAACAGGATCACGAGAGGCTGTTTGCAACTCTCGCGCAACAGCAGGAGCGCAATGGCTTCGAAAGTGCGCTGGCGCCGGACGACGGGGTCCATTGACGAAACAGTCGAGCCGGGCTCACTGATACCCAGCAGATACAGGAGATAGGGTAGTTGCGCTTCCAATGCCAAATCCAGCGTCAACAACCTACTCCTGACCTTCTCACCAAATAGGCTTTCATCATCCCGTGCGGAGATCTGAAAGTATGTCTTCAGCAGGTCAATCAGAGGCAGGTAGGGAAATGCCTTGCCATGTGACACCGAGACGGTTTCGAGCACCATGCAGCCCTTCTTCGAGCACGCCTTGAATTCATGGAACAGGCGCGACTTGCCGACGCCCGCTTCGCCCACGACAGCAACGATCTGGCCCTGCCCTGCCTTGGCCAGTTCGAACGCCTCAGTCAGGCGCTCCAGTTCGGTCTCGCGACCGACAAACCGCGCGAGGCCGCGGTGCGCCCCCACCTGCAGTCGCGTGCGTAAGGCGCCCAGGCCGAGCACTTCATACACCGCCAGCGGATCGCGCACCCCCTTGATTGGCGTTTGCCCCAGGGCCTTGAATTCGAAATACCCCTCGGTCAATCTGTGTGTCGACTCGCTGACGACGATGGACGATGGTGTTGCGACCCCTTCCATCCGGGCGGCGATATGAATCGTGGGGCCCACCGGGTCGTACTCAGTGCGCAAGTCGTCCTTGCGGATCGAGCGAACCACCACTTCCCCGGTATGAACACCGACCCGGATCTGCAGCGCAACGCCCAAGTCCTGCTGGACCCGGTCGCTGTGACAGCGCATGGTCTCCTGCATGCGAAGTGCAGCAAAAAGCGCCCGCAGCGCATGATCTTCGTGGGCAATTGGCGCGCCAAACAGGGCAAGGATGCCGTCGCCGAGAGCTTTGGCGACGTACCCTTCATAGTGATGGACGGCCTCCATCATTAGCGCCACAACCGGGTCAATCAGGCTGCGGGCTTCCTCCGGATCCAAGTCCTGGATCAACGCGGTCGAGCCAGCTATATCGGCAAACAGTGCTGTGATGGTCTTGCGCTCGCCGGCGGCCTGACCCCGGCCCTCCATCGCAGCTTGCTCGGCCAGGATTCGTTCAGCGAGATGGGGCGGCGTATAAAAAACGGGAGCGGGCGCAGCGGGCGTGGTCGTTGACGTTGGGATTGGAATTCCCAAGAGAGCATCCAAGGCGCCACCACATGCCCCGCAAAATTTCGCTGTCGGGCCGGATTCGTTGCCGCATCGCGGACAGACGCGAACAAGTTTATGCCCGCACTCCTCGCAAAAATCTCTTGGTGCCAGGTTCTCGAAGCCGCAATTTGCGCAGCGCATCTCGCCCCCTGCCGCATTCGTCTTGCCATGCAACAATAGAAGCACACCAGCCGTCCGGAGCAAGATACTGGCGATCAAAAATGCCGCTTACGACTTCAGGCAACCCGAATACTGCGGGGTGAGCGCCGGTATGCGCCCTTAAATTAAAAAAGGCGGCTGGATCTCTCCCGCCGCCAAACCCCAGTTGACGCTAGACTAAGTACCGCACAAATCACAAGAAGGCGAGCCGTTCCGAGCGGGGCCAAGAGCCCACCGCCGACATAATGCTGTCGAGTAAAGCGGAGTAAACCCTGCTGCTTGGCCGGGACCAGAACGAGCGTTCAGTGGCGCTCAGAATCGAGTGCGCATCCCTAGCGCGACGCCGGTGCGAGTACTGGCGCCAGCAAAGGGACCCAATGGGCTATTCGGATCGGTCACAGACGCCCCGCTCAGCCAACTCCTATCCGCTTCCAGGTAGACATCCGTACGAGCGGACAGGCTGTACATCGCGACAAAGTAAGCCGATTGAATAAGCCCCGATGCGCCCCTTGACGCGCCGGCGACGTTGTCGCGCATGTATGTAGCAACAAAGCGCCATGCGGACGATGGCTGATAGGTCAAGCCGAACACTCCTGCTCGATCGTGGCGCTCGGAGGTTTGAGTATTCGGCCCTGCCGCAGTATTTGCGTTACTACCGATGCTCGTGTTGGCCAGCGGCGCGTTGGTGCCGCTAGCTCCCACGATAAAGCCGGCGTCACGGCGCGAGTCGATGTAGTAGCCATGCATCGTAACGTCGCCGAACTTGTACTTCCCGCCGGCGGTCCAAAGCGTTAGATCACGGCCGTTGGCATCTCTAGACTGTTGACCGGCACCACCCACTACGAGCCCACCAGCCGTGTAGGTCGATGCAAACTGCATGGTTCGCCCCCTGGAAGCGTTTCCAGCCTGTTCGCCCAGCGCGTATTGTGCGTTTACGCCAAAACCTCCCCACCTATTCGTGTATTCGATCGTGTTGTCGTAGCGAAGGCCAATTAGCGATGTCTCCCAACTGATCTCCGCCGTATTTGCAGTATTGATGGGGTCGACCTGCGCGATGAAAGTGTAGGTGGAGCCGTACTGCCGACCTACCTTGACCGTGCCCAACGAGCTATTCGACATCCCGACCCAAGCTTGCCGACCAAACAACTGTCCTTGTTGGCCGCTCTTTCCTGTATCGTAGCTAAATCCGCTTTCCAGCGCGAAGATGGCCTTGTTACCGGCTCCGAGTTCTTCTGTGCCGCGCAGCCCCCAGCGTCCACCATTGAAAACACCTTCATTGAGGGCTACCAATGTTTTGGGGCCGTTGGCTGAAGGCTGATTGGTCGAGTAACGAACAGCGGCGTCGATAACACCATACAGGGTGACGCTAGATTGCGCGTAGGCATTTCCTGCGGCAACTGTTGCACCAACCAATAGTCCAATCTTATATTTCACGAATACTCCTCCTCATTTCCTGCACGGAAACTATTTTTAAATCTCCACGAGACTTCTTATGTTCGCCACAGAAAGCGGCTGCGATTAGACGAGTTCAAAAAGATAAAAATAAACCAAGCCTCCTTTCGTAAAGGCAGAAATCACTACTTAAGTTAGTTATCCGGCGGACAGCGGCTGCTGCAGTACATCCAGCAATGGCGAAATGTCCCCACTTCCAAGACCCTCTACAGCGTTCACCAGACTGCGCTGGCGGACTTCCGGGAGTACGGCGGCCGTAGCGGTGCAGAACTTGTCCACCAAGTCTCCCCAAGACATCGGATTGGTCGCCTCCCCGCGTGGCGGTGTAACGGGCGATTCGAAGGTCTGTCCTCTTCCTTCAACTACTACCCGAGCAAGCGTCTCGCCAGGGCAGCGCGCTTCCAGCTGAGGATCCAATACCAGTTGGACTTTCTTTGCGAACTCGACCACATCTTGCCGACCGAGTACGGCTTCGGTAATGGGCAACATGCATGCGCTTCCGGCGAGCGCCGAAAGTGCAATACAGTAGGGAATGCTGTACTGGACCTCTGTCAGATTGCGCGGGTCCGTACGATTGTCGATATCAAGCGCCCACTGGAAGGTGTAGATCCTGACGGCCTGTATCTCTTCGGCGGCAAGCTTGCTCTCCTGCACGACTAACTCAAAGCCTGCAAGCGCCGGATGTACATACCGGCAGCTGGAGTACGGTTTGAAATAGATGCCTTTAATGGCATGCGTGGCGCCTAAATCCCTCAGCACAACGTCCCGGTTGTAATGCGGCAGGTGGTCCAGAATGTCCGCGGGTCCGCTCAGTCCATGCCGCGCTAGCTCGATGGCTGCGCACGCCGTTACCGCGGACCAAGGGATCGCTTCCTTGACGTCGTTCCCCATTAGATCCGAGTAGCCCGCACTACCGTTCGCCGTCAGGTTGGGGCTCTGTACCCCAGCGATGGCAAAAGCCTGACAGATCTGGTCAGCTGGAAGCTTGAACAATCGGCCCAACGCTGCGACAACGCCGTAGCCGGTCCACCGGCCAGACCCGTAGCCATATCCCATCCGCGCCGGCGCCGAAGCCGCTGCCGCCCTTACTGCAACCTCGTACCCGGCGACGACCGAACCCAGAAACGCGTCGGCTCCTGCCCCTATACTTTCAGCGGCCGCCAGAGCGGCTGGAATGACTGCCGCGCCGGGGTGACCACGCGCGGCTCGGTGACCATCATCCAGATCCAGCACGGAAGCCGTGGTTGAGTTCGCGAGGATCGCTCCCGCTAGGCTTGTCGATTCTCCTTTGAACCAAATGGCGCACTGACCCGGTCCGAACTGTCCTTTAACGAGCTCTTGAGCGCCCCTGGACACGTAGGAATCTATGCCCGCTGCTGCAGCCCCAAGCAAATCGAGGACACACTTTAGAGCTGCTTCCCGTAAAACAGGCTCATGAATGTCGATGTAGCCATCTTCCACATACGCAGCAAGTCGGTATGCGGCGAAATTGTTGCTTTCCATGATTGGCAACTGTTTTTTCGTGATTGACGGACGACCGACTCCAAGCCGCGTCACTATTTTGCGTGTCGCGAGCTAGTCGAGATCCTTGCTGATGGGAATATATCTAGTCGAAGATTTGACGGTTCTTCTACCCGCTGCGTCAGCAACCGCTGTATGTGCCGCTCGTTGATAGCGAGCCGACTAAACAAACGGCAGCACCAGTCTCCAACAGAGTTTAATTTTCAGCCTTCAATCCGAGCGTCTTGATGGCGGATCCGACGCTCGCGTAGTTTTCCGTGACGTAGCGCGTTGCGACGGAAGACGAGCCATAGATCGCCATACCGTATTGCTTTCGGGCAAACTCCTTATAGGCAGCCGATTCAGAGAATTCCTTGAGGAGCGAATTCCACCAGTTCACAACTTCCGGCGAGAGCCCTGCCGGGCCGATTACACCGTATTTGAGAGAAACCGCTAGCGGATACCCAAGATCCTTCAGGGTAGGGACTTGCGGCTGGGCGCGAAGCTCGCCCGTCTCGACAATGAGACGAACTTTTCCGGAGGCAAGCAGTGGGCCAAAGTCGCTAGATACGACGGCATCGATATGCCCTCCCAACAGACCGGAGATCGCGTCCGCGCCACCCTTGTAAGGAACCGTCGTGGCATCGACTCGCTCCCGCGAGAAGGCCGATTGGACAAGAATCTGCCCGAGAGTATTAGCCCCTGCGGTGCCCCATTTGAACTTTCCGGGATTGGCACGCGCATAAGCCAAGACATCAGCCCATGTATGGAGCGGACTGTTCGCAAGAACAAACATCGGATACGGCTGCGCCATTACCAACCCCAGATAACTGAAGTCCTTGGTCGGGTCATAAGACAATTTCTGGAAGTGCGGCACAACGAACATTGCGCTCGGACTCATCAGCGACAGCGTATAGCCATCAGCCGGTGCACGCTTCGTCGCTGCTGTTGCAATCGTGCTGGCCGCGCCAGGCTTGTAATCGACCACAATCGTGGCGCCTCGGCGGTCGTGAGCGAACTGGGCGAGTTGGCGAGCGATACCGTCTCCAATGCCACCCGCTGAATAGCCAAGGATTAGCATGACGGGCCGATTCGGGTACCGATCTTGGGCGCTGACAGCCGTTCCTGCGAAACAGAAGACCAAAAGAAAGATGAATCGAAACAGGGTCATCATTTTCACTCCTTAATAGTGGATGTGTCGGGATCGCTCTATTTTGAACAGCTGGCTTAGTAAGCCCGAAACGTCTGGCGGAGGCCTGAATAGAAGACTGTCGCCTGGCCTTTCTGCGGGCTCATCCCGGGAATTTGGCAATGTGTGCCGATGGCCCGAAGCGCATTAAGCGGAGGATCCCGCTCAAACAAAGGGATGCCTTTCAGCAATCCATGCGCCTCTCCATCGTCCGAGGAAGCTCCGTTGACTCAGGAACAAACCGCTTGACACGCGTTCCTATAATCGGTACAGTGTTCCTATATGTAAAATAGTACGCGCGCCCCTCCTTCATGTCAATGAAAGAAAGGGGCTGTACGTACTTCCCCGAGGTCAAATCGAGCGGAAGTGGCGTCCTAGATTCGTCGCGGTGAATTCACTTTTGGCAGCGATTCACGGACGACTGGTCCGCCTGCTGATCAGAACTATTAGAGCGCCGCTATACCGGCTCTGCAGCCCATGAAAGCGCGGGCTTTACGCCCGCTTGGGTGCGGCGAGGGGGCCTTTTCAACGCCGTGGCGGTGACATGCAGGCAACCTGCGCGGTTGGTATGCGGGCGCTGCGTAAATGGCAGCGCAAAGCCTGGCATAGGCGCCGCCACGATCCGCTACTGGCCATTCAGATGGCCAGCCTGATCCACGTTGGGCGCCTTGGGAGCGCGTGTGGCGGCGAATGGCATCTGGCATCGGATCGGGTAAGCTATCCCCGCCCCTGAGACGCCAAACGGCATCGATACCCTATCGCTTCACGGGGAGCGGAAGGGCTGTCTTATAGCGAACCTGCTTGAGGGCGAAGCTAGACCGTATCTTTTCGATACCCGCGATCGGAGTCAGTTGCTCGAGGATGAATCTCTCCAGGGCAGCCATGTCGGCAACCGCGATTCGAATCAAGTAGTCACTATCCCCCGTCATGAGATAGCACTCCATCACCTCATCGTGCTCTGCTATTCTTCGCTCAAACTCTGTCAGCGACGCTTTGCTTTGGTCTTTTAAGCTAATCGAGATGAAGACGTTAACCCCAAGCCCCAAGACGGAAGCGCTGGCAAGGGCCACATAGCGCTCAATAACGCCTGCCGCCTCCAAGGCTTTAACTCGGGCGAGACAGGGGGATGGCGATAGATGAACACGTCGCGCTAGTTCGACGTTCGTCAGAGCGCAATCTTGCTGAAGCTCATCCAGAATACGAATATCGGTGGCGTCGAGGTTCATCATCGCGTCCCTGCAAAGAAGCCTAGAATTGGCGCATATGTAATCTGAGCCAATGGAGGCTCACAAATCGGTAACGGCCAAGAGTGCTGTCAGCAGCAGCTTAGTTGCCAAGCCCAAAGCTGGGCTGTGCCTGGGACACCGCTGCTCGCACACTTTCGTCAGGCGAGCTGAAAGGAATCGAGCCGCGCATGGAAGGGAGGCGACTGGAGAACATCCGGTCTGCGACACCCTTCCACCTGCTTAGTCTGATCCTTTTCCAAGCCAGCCTGATACGACCTACATGACCGCTTATCTTGGACAGGCTCCGACGTCGAAACTTACGCCTCGACAAAACGCCGATGTAGAGCCTCCATCGTGGCCCCCAATACCTCGTCAACCCCAACCGTGGAGACAGGAATCTCGGACCATGCGGTCGTTGATTTGTCCGTGTCCTTGAGACCAGAACCAGTCGCCAAACACACAACAAGGTCCTTTGAGGAGATAACTCCTGCTTCACGGAGACGACGAACCGCTACGAACGGCATCACGCTGGCCAACTCGAGAAGCATACCCTCCTGGCCCGCAATGAGTTCTTGCAAGTTCACCAGGCCATCGTTGTCCACGGGCACGGCCACACCATTTGACTGACGCAGTGCATACAGGGCCTGGAATGCGCTCTGCGCTGCCCCTACCGAAGCGGCCAACGTATCGTATTTGACCGTCGCAGCGGGCACCATATCTGAACCATTATCAAGGGCTTGCTTCAGCGAACCATGTGCCTCGGCTGCTACGAAGCGAGGTATCTGCTGGATGACGCCAGCGTTCTTCATGTCCATGAAGCCCTGATAGATACCAGACAAGGCATCGCCATAGCAAACCGGCATCGCCATCCAATCCGGCGCACGACCAAGGTCTTGGACAATCTCGTACGCGATCGTCTTATAGCCTTCAATGCCGATTGGCGTGCTCCCGACCACTGGCGCTGAATAAGGCGAAGTCACAAACCAGTTGTGGCGTTTCACCCCAGCGGCAAGAAACGGCCAGCGCTGAGTCTTGTCGGCCATCATGATCAGATGCGCGCCTAGCTTGCGGATTTGCGTCATCATCGGACCGGCCGCGCCTTTCATCGAGACCACAACACAAGGTATCCCGGCACGAGCAGCATAGGCCGCCAATGATGCCCCAGCATTCCCTGACGATGCTGTGGCTACTACAGGCGCGCCTAGCTGTTTGGCATATGAGACCGCTACGGTGCTCACCCGATCCTTGTACGACTGCGTCGGATTCCGCGTCTCATCCTTGACGTACAGGTTTGCGATGCCAATGTATGTGCCCAAGCGCGCCGTGGCCAGGAGCGGCGTCCCGCCCTCGCCCAGCGATACCGCGTGCTCTGCGTCGACCGGTAACATATCCGCGAATTGCCACAGACCGCGAGTTCGGCGCTCTCCCGTGTTGAAGTTCCAATCGCGCACGGTGTCGGCATCGTATTGGACGCGCAGGTTGCTGGCCAACACGCCGGCGCACTCTGCACAGCCCTGCTCCCTGTAGTCCGGCGGATAGTGCGTGCCGCAGCGCAAGCACTGCAGTGACACAGCTTTACTCATGCCAGCACCCGCAGCTTGCCGTCCGTATCGTGCAGCAGTTCGATGCCGCGCTCGCGTACCACAATCGTGTTTTCGACCTGCAGCCCACACCAACCGAACTCGTAGTACGGCGTTTCGACGCACATGACCATGCCTTCCTCGATGATTTGGTCATTGCTAGGCGTCAGGTCGGGCATGTCATACCCGTCCAGGCCGATGCCATGGCCGACGTGGCTTCGCGAATAGTGCGGAATCCCGGCCGCGCGCGTTGCCTCCATTGCAATCTCGAAGACCCTAGAGGCCTTGACGCCGGGACGGATCGCCTCGAAAGCGGCCATTACGCCGTCATGAAGCGCCTTGTGGTATCGGACAATCTTGGGATCAGGCTCCCCAAACACAGCGATTCGAGCGATATCGGCACGGTAATGTCGGTAGCGGCCACCCACGTCGAATCGGATCACATCGCCCCTGCGCAGCGCAGTATTCGAGGGATGTACATTGGGCATGGCCGACCGCGCGCCGAAGCCGATACAGCCGAGCACCGGGGTGGCGTCATGCTGAACGGTCGTGGCATGGAACGTGCGCGCCATCTCAACTTCCGTGATGCCTTCACGTGCCACTTTCAATGCGGCATCCACCGAGCGCTCTGCAATGGTGGCCACCATGCGCAGGCGCTCGATTTCCACAGGCGTCTTCACGGCGCGAATCTCGCGGAACAGCTTCGTTGCCGGCACGATCGTGGCCTGGGGCAGTTCTTGCTGGAGACGCTCCCATTGTCCCGGCATCAGGCCCATTTCGTCGATGGCGAGGGTCGCTTTGTCCAACCCCTCATTTCGCAAGCTCTTCAGCAGCGCGTTGAGACCATCCTTTTCATCGGGAAGGTCAAATAGCTCCAGCAGACGGCGGTCGGCATCAGTGATTGGACCTTCCGCCTTGTCCACGTGAAAGAAGCCGAAGCGAGTGATGTTTTTAATCCACACGTCCTCCTGGTCCACAAGCTGATCGAGCAGCGATGTGGGGGCGATGACGCGCGAGCCCTCCAAATCTTTCGCCGGCAACACGACAAACACTTGTGGCCCGCGCCGAATCCATTGCGAGAGCGCCCAGTAACCGCTTGAGTAGGTAACATTCTCAGGCGACGTGGCGATAAAGGCGTCAACGCCTTTTTCCTTGGCCATTTGGGCCAGGCGCGGTTTGTTCAGAAGGCTTTCCATTACTTGCTCACTCCGTTTGAGTTTATCTAGCTGCCGCGATACTTCTGTCGACAGCAGCGCTTTGGTCAAAGGTATTGGATGAATAGCCGAGTGCTTTGGAACATCTCAGAGCAGCACTGACGACAAGCTGTGCGATGGCGGGCCATTCCTCGGGATCCCGCTGGGCCTTCAAGAAGGCAACACTAATGGCCGCCACGGCAACTCCGTCCTTGTTGCGGATCACCGTCCCGATGGATACCACGCCAACTTCGTTCTCCTCGTCGGCAATCGCATATCCACGCTGACGAATGTTGTCGAGTTCGTTCTGCAATGCTCGCACGCCGGTGATGGAGTGCTTGGTGCGTGCCGCATAGGGACCCGGACCGAGCACAAGCGATGCCCGCTCGGCGGAAAGTTCCGCGACCAGACACTTGCCCATGGCCGTAGTGTGAGCCGGAATACGCTGCCCCGCTTCCGCACGAATCGCGATAGGACCGCTACTTTGAACGGTATGAAGGTAGACCACAGAGTTCTGCTGAATCGCGCCCAAGTAACCGTTGAGTTGATGGGTCTCAGCCAAAACCTTCAACTCGGCAGACGCCGTGATATGGAGTACGTCGCTACGTGCCGTGGCCGAACCGAGTGCCAATGCGCGATAGCCCAGGCGGTACTTGCGCGTCTCAATGACCTGATGAAGGTATCCCGCGTCGACAAGGGTATTGGCCAGCCGCTGGGCAATAGATGGGCTGATATCTAGCAGTCGAGCGAGCTCACGTATGCCTAGCGGCTCCCCACTTTCGTCAACCGCACTCAACATTTCCAAGCCGCGTGCGAGAGATTGGTTCGTTGTCATATGTTCCGATATTCGGTACAGTGTTCCTATACGTAAAACTATACGACGCACTACACCCCGTGTCAACGAAACTCCAGGATGTTTGCCGGTAGCGTTCAGGCGATGGCCTGTGATACACATTCACGTCTTAGCGGTAGTCGGTTTCGGTAGGTGAGGCGGAGGGCCCGCCACGTAGCGCTATGGGAGACAACCTAATGCGAACCGGGCTCGCATCTACCTGCTGAGCTCTTTACGACACCTGCGGTGAAGAGCGTGAGGACAGGGAACAGGCCGATGGCCGGCCCGATCCAGCGAGTTGTGATGGATGACCCACCTGGATCCAGACTCTGGAAAGCTGGATAGCCGCTCCTGACCGACGCATCGCCATCAGTGCGCCGCGACTGAGGCCGACGTGACAACGGGCGCCACAGAAGTGCGTCGGCCAGCGAGCGCCTCTCGCTGGTTTCGCGGGGCGTTCGCTGGCCGTCTACCGGCAATATTGTGAGGATCGGGGCTTGGTCCCCATAGCGCAGAACTAGTCCAGCGAGTGCTTAGCCGCCCGGACAATCGATGCTGCATCAACGCCGAAATACTCGCGAAGAGCCCCGCGCGTATCACTTCGGCCAAAGCCATCGGTTCCCAAAGTCAGATACCGGCGATCCGTCGGCACATATTCCCGGACGCTCTCCGGCACCGCGCGGACATAGTCTGTTGCGGCAATAATCGGGCCCGCGCTCTGCTCCAGTTGCAGTTGGAGGAACGGAATTTCATTGCTCGCCTCGCCTAGGAGTTCCCGCTTGCGATGCAAGGCGCCATCACGGGCCAGCTCACTCCAACTCGTCACGCTGTAGACCGAGACATTGATGCCGTCACTAGCCAGTTGCTGTGCCGCCTTAATGACTTCGGTCAGGATGGCTCCCGAGCCCATCAGGGTGACCCGCCTGGCCGAAGCTGTCGAAGACGCTGTATCGGGGCGCTGCCAATCGTCGAACTTGTAGCATCCCCGCAAGATCGCAGCCTCGACGTCGGCGGACAAGTTAGGCTGCGCATAGTTTTCATTCATCAGCGTGACGTAGTAGAAGACGTCTTGCTGCTCCAGCATCATTTCCCGAATGCCTGCGTCAACGATCACGGCCATCTCTGCCGCAAACGCGGGGTCATAGGCCTTGCAATTGGGAATGGTTGCGGCAACCAAGTGGCTGGTTCCGTCCTGGTGCTGCAAACCTTCTCCTCCCAACGTGGTACGCCCCGAGGTAGCGCCAAGCAGGAATCCGCGAGCTCGCTGGTCTGCAGCTGCCCAGATGGCATCTCCGATGCGCTGGAAGCCGAACATGGAGTAGTAAATATAGAACGGCAACATAGCGAGGCCGTGAACGCTATAGCTCGTCGCTGCAGCCGTCCAGCTGGCAATCGCGCCAGCCTCACTAATCCCCTCCTCCAAGATTTGGCCGTTGAACGCCTCTCGGTACGCCAATACCGATCCGATATCTTCCGGGTCGTACCGTTGGCCCACACTGCTGTAGATGCCCACCTGCTTGAAGAGGTTGGCCATTCCAAAGGTGCGTGCTTCATCAGCAACGATTGGCACGATGCGGGGACCCAATTCCTTGTCCTTCAGCAACTGCCCGAGCAAGCGCACGAAGGCCATCGTCGTGCTCATCTCTTTACCGTTGGCCTCAATCGCAAAACGCGCGTACGAAGCCAGCGCAGGTTTTGCAACCACACTACACTGTGTATTGCGCTTGGGCAAAGCGCCGCCCAACCCCGCCCGCCGCGACCGCATGTATCGCATCTCATCGCTCTCCGCATCGGGTTTCAGGAAGGTCAGAGAGGTCGCCTGGTCGTCTGTCAGCGGAAGATTGAACCGGTTCCTGAACTCAATGAGCTGGGAATCATCGAGCTTCTTCTGCGAATGCGTGGTCATACGGCCTTGGCCTGCCGCACCCATGCCATACCCCTTCTTCGTATGAGCCAGGATGACTGTAGGCCGACCATTTCGTTCGGCCGCTTTAGCATAGGCGGCGTAGATCTTGACCAAATCGTGGCCGCCTCTCTTCAAGCGGTCGATCTGCTCGTCGGTCATACCCTGCGCCAACAAAGCAAGCTGCGGATTTTGCCCAAAGAAATGCTCACGGTTGAAACGCCCATCCTTCGCCGCGAAGGTTTGCATCTGACCGTCAACGGTGTCGCCCAAGGCCTCCGTCAAGGCACCGTTGGCGTCGCGAGCAAAGAGGCCATCCCAGTCGCTACCCCACAGCAGCTTGATAACGTTCCAACCAGCACCGGAAAACAGCCGCTCGAGTTCATCGATGATTCGGCCATTGCCCCGCACCGGACCATCCAGGCGCTGCAAGTTGCAGTTGACGACCCACACGAGGTTATCCAGTTTCTCACGGGCCGCCAATGTCAGCGCACTCATGGACTCCGGCTCATCCATTTCCCCATCGCCGAATACGCCCCAGACCGTTCGGTTGTCACACTGCAGCAGGCCGCGATGTGAAAGGTAGCGCATAAACCGTGCGTGGTAGATAGAGCTGATGGGCCCGATGCCCATCGAGCCGGTGGGAAACTGCCAGAAATCCGGCATCAGCCACGGATGCGGATAGCTGGACAAGCCACGTGCGCCGTTGCGAGGACCAACGATTTCCTGTCGATAATGAGCCAGGTCGGCTTCGGACAACCTGCCTTCGAGGAAGGCACGTGCATAGACACCCGGCGCACTATGCGCCTGAAAGAACACCAGATCGTCCGCGCGGAAAAAGTGATTGAAGCCGGTCTCAAACAGATCCGCGGCGCTCGCATAACTCGCGATGTGTCCACCCAGTTCGCCATATGCCTGGTTAGCTCGAACGACCATTGCCAGTGCATTCCAGCGCATCATAGATCCCAGTCGCTCCTCAATGGCCAAGTCGCCCGGGAACTTCGGCTGCGCGTCGACGCTGATAGTGTTCACATATGGCGTCGTTAGATTGGGCTGCCATCCGACACGTTGGTCCCGAGCCAGGCGAGCAAGCTCATCAAGGATGTACTTCCCGCGTTCAGGGCCGTATGCCTGAATCAGTCCGATGAACGCTTCGCGCCATTCGGTGGTTTCGATGGGATCGAGGTCAACTTGCTGTGCAGCGACCGCGTCCTGGAGCAGGGGTGTAGTTGGCGTATTCATAGGCAAAATTCTAGGCGGGAAATCCCAGCATGTCGTACCGTACTCGACTGCAAGTCGTTATCGGTCCAGCACAATCTGCTGCGATGTGGCTTCCTGCCAGAACGGAACAGCGGGCCTCGACACCATCAACTTCGGATTGGTTGAGCTTCAGACAAGCAGGGGCTAGCGAACGTCAGGTTAGGACCGCGCGCTCAGCGTTCGCCCTTCTCTACCAAGCCTCAAGCCCTCTGACGTCTTTTACGCTGCGTGACGCTGGCTAGCGAGAGGGTCATATTGCGGATAGATGGCTTTCCGTTAGGCATGAGCGATAGGCTTCCTGAAAGTCCTCTCGACGAGTTCTCTCTACAAGCGCCCTTCTTGCGACCGCGGCGCTACTTTCGTCACGTGGTTTTGAGCGAATCAGAATATTCCACTGGCCAGCCTCGTATCGTCGGCATGACGCGCTGAGACGCTGGGCATTCACAGTCGAATTCAGCGACCAATGCTGTAACGAGCCGCCTAGAATCAACTGGGCTTAGCATTGCCTTGCCCTGAAATCCAAAGACACACTCGCGATGAACCGTCCCTCTCCTGATTTTCACTCCCGCACTTCTTCGCCGTCTCGCATGATGAGTGGTGCGGAGATGATTGTAGAAGCGTTGTTGGCGGAGGGCGTACAAAGCGTTTGGGGTTATCCCGGCGGCGCCGTTCTACCGATCTACGACGCTATTGCACAGCAACCAAGCCTTCAGCATTTGCTCGTGCGTCATGAGCAAGCCGCGGTACATGCCGCGGACGGCTATGCTCGTGCAACCGGAGAAGTTGGCGTCGCTCTCGTGACATCTGGCCCCGGTGTTACCAACGCTGTGACGGGCATCGCAACGGCTTACTTTGATTCGATACCGCTGGTGATCCTGTCAGGGAATGTGCCAACCTCAATGATTGGCGAGGACGCCTTTCAAGAGTGCGATGCGGTCGGCATTACGCGTCCCATTGTGAAGCACAATTTCCTCGTGACAGACGTGACGAGCCTGCCTCAAACTTTGAAAAAGGCTTTCTACCTCGCGCGTACTGGCCGGCCCGGCCCGGTGCTGGTTGACATTCCGAAGGATATAGCCCTCAGCACAGGACCATTTCAGTACCCTGAGCGAGCTGACATTCGTTCATATCGACCTACGGTCGCTGGACATGAAGGACAAATCCGCCAGGCAGTTCGCTTGCTGAAGCGCGCTGCACGGCCCTATCTCTATATCGGTGGCGGTGTCGTGTCTGCACAAGCGAGCCCCGAGGTGAGAAAGCTGGCAGCCTTGATCGACGCGCCGGTCACCACCACGCTTATGGCGCTTGGCGCCTTCCCGGGAAAGGACATCCGGAATCTTGGCATGCCCGGCATGCATGGCACTTATGAGGCGAACCGAGCGATGCAGGAGTGCGATGTACTCCTTGCCGTCGGCGCTCGATTTGACGACCGCGTTATCGGCAACGTTGCAGACTTCTGCTCGTCCCCAAGGCAAATCATTCACATTGACATTGACCCGACAAGCATCGGTAAGCGGGTCAAACCGACAGTGCCAATCGTTGGAGATGCCCTGCGCATCTTGCAGCGCCTCATTGAGTCCTGGAGGGACAGCGAGGAGCCGTCCAGCAGCAGAACGGCTTGGTGGGAGCGCATTTCTGAATGGCGAACCAAGAACTGTCTGGCCTATACGCGGGACGGCAAGACCATAAAACCCCAATACGTGATCGAAACACTCTGCCGAATCGCACCAGAGAACGCCATTGTTTGCTCGGATGTCGGCCAGCATCAGATGTGGGCAGCACAACACTATCAGTTCGGACAGCCACGTCAATGGCTCAATTCCGGAGGGCTCGGCACCATGGGGGTAGGTCTTCCCTACGCCATGGGAGCAAAACGCGCCTTCCCCGAACGCGAGGTCATTGCCATCACGGGAGACGGCTCCATTCAGATGTGTATTCAGGAACTATCCACCTGCAAGCAGTACGAGCTGCCAGTGAAGATCGTCTCACTGAACAACGGATATCTTGGAATGGTGCGACAGTTACAACACGTCGAGTATGAGCAGCGATATAGTCACTCATACTTGGAAGCACTACCAGACTTCGCCGCCTTGGCCAAAGCCTATGGGCATATCGGACATACTGTTTCCACTGAAGCCGACGTCGAGCCGGCTTTACGTGAGGCGCTTTCTGAGAGAAAGCGAACGGTCTTTCTCGATATTAAAGTGGACCCGACCGAAAATGTATGGCCAATGATTCGAGGCGGAGATGGTCTCGACATGATGATGTTCGGCGAACAGTCATTCAACGGCTGAGTCGTCTCTAGCGGGCGTAATCCAACTAAGCCGACGGCATCAAGAGTTTTGGGTGTTGACGTTGCCGGTTATTGCGAGGGTGATCTCGCCGTCGCATCAGCCGCACGCTTTACATGTTATTGGCACATGGCACCCACCGGGGTCGTCGTTTTTCCGCCGTATCCCGGCCTTTTTGCCTATTGTTCAGGTGAATGGGAATATGAAAATTCATTCATAGGAGTAGCAATGAATCTCGTCACGCCTTTTGGCAACGCACCCCGTAGTAACGTACGACCCTCGGACGATTCGACAAGCCGGACAGCTTCGGTCAACCCGCTAACGAACGGTGTATGTAGGAAGCCATCAGAAGTTCTTATGGAAAATTCGAGCGACCGACCCGATGTGGCAAACATTGCCTGGTTGGGGTACAACTGAGCGCGGCCAGTCATTGGCTCTTCGTGGCGCCGCGCAAAAACCGAACGCGGCCTAACGTCGAGAGCGATGAAGCAGATGGCTGCCTCGATTAGCGGTCATCTGCTCAAAGGTAGGTTGTCGCATGCTAGCTCGTTTGAGGACGACCAGCACTCGGTGGGCAGTATGTGCTCAAGAGAGGAAGCGATTCAGCCGGCGTGGTTATCGAAGCGCGACTCGGCGAGAGATTGAGCCTTCTCCCACATTGCACGGTCCACTGTCACGCATTCTTGTGCTCGCTGTTTCGTGCCTGGTAGACGTGTTCCCGACTGAGAGTCGATTGCTTCCTTCAGCCTGCCAAGCTTGTGCCAGAAATGATCCCCCGCGACCGCTGTTGGATCGAGCAGTATGCAGAAGACCCCTAACCCGTGAGGCGGGCCATAGACTGTTTGCAGGCTCTCAGTGTCGAGCGACATTGCAGAATTTGTAAAGAAAGACGCAAGCACCTCCGACATCAATCCGATGCCAAACCCCCTGGCGCCGCCTGCGGGAAGAAGAGCGCCCGCAAGAGCTTCCGACGCGTTAGTTGTTGGCTCCCCGAGAGGCGACACCGCCCAGCCCTGCGGAATAGGCTCGGACCTTTGAGCGGCCTCGCGAACATGACGCAAGTTTGCAGCGCTCGTGCACTGGTCGAACTGAAACACCATCCCGCCCCTTCCATCCGGTACTGACATGGCAATCGGATTGGTTCCAAGCACAGGCTTTGACCCGCCAGGCGCGGTAACACTGGCCGATGCATTGGTAAATGCGATCCCAATGAAACCGTTCTCAGCAATTCTTTCGGGAAAATATCCGAGAGCGGTGCAGGTGTAGGCTCTGCTGATAGCCAATACCGTGACGCCTAGACGTAGTCCAAACTAAAAGTTGTCACAACTTCGTAGGTAAAACTGTCACTTCGCCTGGCCCCACGAAGTCGATAGAGAAAAAACCAAAAAAATCAAGGCCCTACCGAAAGCGAAGTGAAAGTGCCACCGGGCGAAGCCACGCGGGGTGTCAATATGGAACGCGCAATGGTTTATTTGCATCGTCGTCCCCCTCTGTTTGGCACGCGCCGCTATGCGCCTTGCAGACTCGGAACAGCTCAGCGGCCTTGATACGCCTCGTTATGTGGCGGGAAGGTCCATCCCAAGCTCGCTCCTCCAGGGCCATCGATAACAACACCTGAGCGTGAACCGAGAGCTTCGCACCGATGCACTCGGCGCAGCCCGGAGACGCGCTTCCGTCTCCGCCACGCGTCGAAAAATTCCATAACATCAAAGTCTTACTGGCGGACATCGGCGTCTCGGAGGTGAAGTGACAAATTTCCTGCGAACCCATGCGAAGTGACACTATTCCATCCCTTCCGAGTGGAAGTAAATGTGTCAATTCGCCGCCCGGGCCTCTATATACAGCGCGGCTTCCAGGGAGATTCCGGAGTGACAGAATTGCTTTGCTCTACGATTCGGGATGATCAACTTTTTACGGCAGTGAACGCAAAGGGCTTCGAGGTGGACATCCTGCGTCGCGAGGCCGCCGATCTTGCCCCCCATCCGCTCCAGCTGACCGACGATGAAGACGACCTCTGGGCAGTCCAGGCGCGACGCGCAAATGTCCTGTTGGGGTCGCCTCCATTCTCTGCGCCCATCATTTCCGTGACCGGAAGGATGGCGCGGATGACGACGATCAGTCCAGCCGCGTTCGTCGACTTCAAGCGCTGGATGGCATCGACCGCAGATCGCGATCCGCTCAAGATATCTCGCGACAGGCTGCAGGCATCGATCGTGGAAGAGCTAGCCAATCGCTTCCGGCTCGGTGTTTAGCGAGCCGCGCCTTGCCTGATGGGTTTTGACGGGTGGCCACCGCGATTCTCATGGAACTCCATAGTGATCTACGGCTGCAGCCATCCGAATTGATGCCCGCTTACGGCATTGCGGTCGCCCGCCGGCGTGCGTGACGCGCTGGTCATCGTCGATGCCTGTTTCGCCTGGTTGGCCAAAGCACAGACCACAGACAGGACCAAACACCAGGCCAATGGCGAATCAGCAGCCGCCTGCGCGCAGGCTACGCATACTATATGTTGCAGCCTACTCCTCAAACTGGACTTGCCGTTCCCTAGCCGCATTCTTGTCCATCTTGGCCGCATGGGCTGCCGCCTCTTCGAGCAACCCTGCATGTGCCTTGGGCACGACGAGCATCGTCAAACCCAATCCGTCCATCACGCGCAGCGCGTGCTCGAGATTGACGCCCTTGCCGTTCTCCAGCTTGGACATCATGCCGACGGAAACCCCGCAATGATTAGCAGCCTGGTCGATAGGCATTCCTTCACCCGCCCGTGTTGCGCGTATCCGGTCGCCAAGCTGGCCAAGGCTCCGGATTGTCGCGCGTGATGGAGGAGTTGGATCAGGAAGTGGCCTCGGCATAGATTTGGAATAACTTTCACGAAAGTGAAATTATACCTTTGGCGTCCAAGCATAAGTAGGCCACCCCACGTTGGTGTTGCCCTCTGTCCTGGAAGCTGACATTGCTTGTGACGGGCAATTTGCTGGCGATTAATTGCATTTTAGATTTCCCAGCGCGCTCCATCTCGTCGAGATACACGCGTTTGCGCGTGCCCCGATTGCTCAGGTCCAGGCCAAGGTCAGTCTGTTTCATGCGCTCATTGTGCTTGCCAAGCCCTCGCCTGAGTATCCGGGCTTGCGGAGTTTTTAACGCCATCCCTAACTTCTCGTTCATGACGGAACTCCTGTAGTCGGTGTAGGCGAGCTTGATTCTGTCCAACACCGATTTCAGGCTTGTGGCCAATCAGCGAGACACAATGACATTTGACATATGACCTGGCCGTTGGACTCCAATACGGATCTTCGTGCTCGTATCGCGTCGGACGGATCTTCGGCAAAGCCGAGGAACCGATGGGGGGAGAGCTACGTCAATGCGAATCCCATTGCGTCGCGAGCGATAGCGATGACGGCTGGTCACGGCAGCATTGGATGCCGGTCCACATGCGCGACAGTCGCGATCAGGAGTGTGCGCAGTAGTGGTTCGCTGCGGCGCATCGTCGTTGTCCTCGATTCGCAGCCGCGGCAGGAATTGCGGGAATTCGCGCTGCATGAAGTCGATCAGCCCTTCGTGCACCACGCAGCGCAAATCCCACGCCAGGCCAGATGACGCCGCCGTGCACAGTACGCGTATCTGCATCGTCCGCTCCGTGGCGTCGGTGGGACCACCAGATTGAAGAACTGCTGGTCCCACTCGGGCGCTGCGCGCGCGATGCGCTCCAACTCCTTGCGTAGCGGTGCCAGTGGCATTCCGTAGTCCACCTGGAAGAACACGGATCCCGTAAGCTGGGCATTGCTGCGAGTCCAGTTCCTGCAACGGGTTCAGTTACGCTTGCCTGAGGCCAGCTGCTCGTTGCGCTCATTGAGATACTGGATCAGGCCGTCCACGCTGCTTTGCTGGATCTTCTCGCTGAACTGCTGCCGATATGTCTGGACCAGCCAAGCACCGAGCACATTCAGGTCGTACACACGCCAGCCCTGCGGCGTCCTATACAACCGGTAGTCGATCTCCACTGGCTCGCCGCTCTTCATCGCGACAGTGCGCACCACCACGTCCGTATCGGTCGGAGCGATGCACGACGGCGGGTACTCGATCTGTTGATCCGGGTGGAGCTGCACAATAGCGCCCGAATATGTGCGGATCAGCAGCATCTTGAACTGTTCGACCGTCTTCTGCTGCTGCGCCGGCGTCGCCGTTCTCCAGTACCGCCCCATCGCGAGCTGCGTAGTGCGGCGAAAATCGATGTAAGGAAGGATGTCCCTGTTCACGATGTCCATGATGCGGGGGATATCGCTCGGCTCGATCGCTCGGGTGCGCACCTCGTCGAGCACCTGCTGCGTCGCGGTCCTGATCAGCGCCTGCGGACCCGACTGCTCGTCGACCTGCGCGCACACCGCACCGCCAAACGCGAACAATGCCGAAAAAACGGGGACGAAGAATAGTTTCTTCATATCTGTGCACCCTGTTTGAATGCGTTAATGCGATGCTGAACAGGCATCGTCCTCTGAGTGAACAGGCATCGTCCTCTGAGCCCGACCAATCTCTTCCTTGCCTCAAAATGAAGGCCTTCGCATCGCGCAGCGCGCAATAGACGCCACCGCAGTCGTCACAGGCATGTACGTCGTTGAGCTTCGCCGCCACGCGCGGCGCGACGCCACATGACTACCGCCGCGCATTCGATTGCCCCCCATACCATCCACGCAGACGGCATCTTCGGAGGCGTCGATACGAGCTTTTCGGCCAGCTATTCCGGCGCTTTGATCAAGCGCCCATAGAAACAACATATAACGTGGTCCTCGTCCGAGACATTGCATATTTATGTAACCCGAGGCACGTCCAGGGAAACGCTGATCAAATCGGGGCGCGGGTCATCGAGGTACGGGTGAGTGCGTTGTCATAAGAGTGTCGATTAGGCAGCTCCGGGGATGAAGCGGCAGATCATCGGGATAGCTCTGGCAAAGACGCAGGGCAGGCCCGGCGGACAAGCCGCCGCGCTGCCGGGCCCTTATGTCAGATATCGAGCTTGCTGATCTTGGAGCCGTTCAGCGAGACGTCGAACATCAGGCCAGAATTGGTCTGAACGAAGGCGATCACCGGCTGCTGGGTGGTCAGGGTATCGAGCCGGCCATCGGCGCCGACATGGGCCAGTGCCACATTGGCGTCTGCCCCGACGGTCCAGCCACTGCTGGACACAAACTTGTTGTAGGCCTCCGGCGTCATGATCATGATGATGATGGCCTTGGACTGGCCGCCGATGGTAGCACCCACCGAAGCCTCCGTCATCTTGTAGTAGCCGCCGTCAGCGCCGCGGGAGCGCAGCGCGCCCTCGCCATACTCGCCACCGATCCCGAGACCGGCCGAAATCACCCGGGGAAACACCAGAATGCCCTGCGCGCGCTGTGCCAGCTCGCGCGAACCGCTTGTCGCCGAGAACAACCGATTAAGCGCGCCATCCACACCCGCATCGATTTCCTCTTTTTTTGCGGCCGTATCAGTCGTGCTAGCGGTGCCTGTCGTCGAGCAGCCTGCAGCGAACACGGTTGCGACAAGCAGTCCTGATCCGGCAATCCGGGTAACAAAATGGCGTCGATTCATAGTACCTCCTGGCAGGGAACGCGCCGCATACGGCGCACTTACTCAGTTTGCAGGTTTACATCCGGTTGCCGCCGAAGCCTTGACGGTGATGGCCGCGCGCCGGAATGGCTTGTCGGTCTGCAGGCCTACGATCACTTCGTTGGCCTTGTCGATATAGCCGGGGTTGTGCTCCGTCATCGTGGAAGGTGTTTGGGCGTCGACATCAACGCCTTTGCGGGCCTCCTCGCAAAAAAAGTGGCTGCAAAGCTGCCCAGGCGAGCTTTGTCCGCTCGGTCTGGCCAGACAGGAACGTATCGTCACCTTCATAGGGCGCTACGTTTTCAATGATGAACTCCCTAACGTTGATCCTTTGCATCCATTTCTCGGGGATGAACCCCTGCCACGGCATCGGGCCGTCTTCCAGCTTCAACACGGTCGCGGTCTTGCTCATTTCTGTATTCCCCTGCGCTAGGTTTCACATCGATGCATCGTGATGCGGTTAGCATCAGCGATGCGTCACTCGAATCTCTGCAGCACCGCGTCCGCCAATCCTTGACGTGCCCGTATGTCGTCAATATCGGTTGCAAGGCGTGGCGGTGCAATGAACTGAGTCTCGATCTTTTGTCAGTCTTGGCTGACAGCGTGTACGCCCAGCATGACAGGGGGGCAGACCGGATCTCATCGATGTCAGGCGATCCTGACAACATCTCCAGTCGAATCCGATTGTGGTGAATGCGGTGGAAATCAATACTTTGTCTGACACCGCTGCCAGACCTGAGTCTCCGTCACGCAGTATCCAAGCCATGCCGCGCTGCTATCTGGCCAGTGGTGGAGTGCACCGATGACGTAGCACCGCGCCGGGCTGTGGATCAGTGGCAAGGCGCGCGACCGACTTCAGGAGGCACCCAAAATGGCCGCTATTCCATCCACCCAGATCGTCCGCGAGCATGCCGCCGCACTGGCGCGCATCCTCGGCGTGACCCGAGAAGCGTGGTCCATTGGCACGCAAGCGCCGGATTGCAAGAGTGGCCGGGACCCTTGCTTCGCCACGTGGGACTGCCAGGCAGCCCGCCGCCGCCTCGTTGCGCAATCCGCAGCGCGCGCCCTGATGGCGCAGATCATGGTGTTGCGTTGCCGGCAAGCCTTCGTCGCCTGATTCCCTCAAGAGGATTTCCGGAAATGACAGCAATTCCTGCACCACTCCAGCCGGTCGAAACGGATGCGGTGATCGTCGGCGCGGGCCCGGTGGGGTTGTTCCACGTGAGCTTCTCCGCCTATGAACCGTACGCGCATGCGCTGGGCTGGGAAGTGAATAACGCGATCAGCAGGGTTTATGCTGTGGAGGGCTCGTGCTTCGTGCTCGCGCCTTGTGCCGTGATCTCGGAGGCGATGATCGACGAATTGTGCGATACACAAGACAAGCACCAATTGGTGCGCGCTGGCGGCGGGCATGCCGTAATCTACGGGCCGGACGGCAGCCCGCTGTGCGACAAACTGGCCCAAGACGAAGAGGGCCTGCTGTACGCGGACATCGATCTCGGCGCCATCGGCGTGGCAAAGAATGCGATGGATCCGGTGGGCCACTATTCGCGGCCGGACGTTCACCGTCTGCTGCTCAACACCAGGAAGGGCAATCGCGTAGAGCGCTTCTCGTTGCCGCTCGACAGCGAGACGCCGCATGAGGAAGCGAGCAACGCGTAACGCGAAGAATCGTCAACGCCGCAGGCCGGGATTCAGCGTTTTTTAATCGCTGAGGCTCCGGGCAGGCGCTGTGCATTATGGCCAGCGCCAATTCCATCTTCTACGGCGAAAACCTGCTGACCACCGGCAACCCGCAGGCCGACTGCACTTGCGCCCTCCTGGCCCGCCTCAACATCCGCGCAGAGGGCTACGCGGGACAGGAGGTCGACTCAGAATAAGTCCGGCGTTGTTGCGCGGCCTTGCCATACCACTTGTACTGTCTGCGGCCGCGCGCCTAGCCAGAACCGCTTCGCTTCATTCTGAGTTCAACCTCCACCGAGAATGTCAGCGAGCTGGCCGCCGTCAGACCGCAAAACTAGGAGGAGCCATGTTCAACAAGATCCTGATCGCCAACCGCGGTGAAATTGCCTGCCGCGTGGCCGCTACCTGCCGCCGGCTCGGCATCCGCACCGTCGCGGTGTACTCGGATGCCGACGCCGACGCGCGCCACGTCGCCTTCTGCGACGAGACCGTGCATATCGGCGGCGCGGCCGCGCGCGACAGCTACCTGCGCGCCGACCACATCATCGAGATGGCGAAGGAGACCAGCGCCCAGGCCATCCACCCGGGCTACGACATCCTGTCCGAAAACGAAGCCTTTGCCGAGTTCTGCGCCGCGGCGGGGCTGGTCTTTATCGGCCCGCCCCCGTCTGCCATCAACGCGATGGGGAGCAAGAGCGCGGCCAAGCAGCTGATGGCGAAGGTGACATGGGCCTGATCGAGCGCAACGAGAAGATCCTGTTCCCGCCGCCGGCGCCGGTCGGCATCGAGATCATTGCGCTGGCCGTGGCCGCGCTGCTGGATCGCGAGAACAAGGAACGCCGCATCGCCGCCGCCGACCGGCTATCGCCGTGGACCTACGGCGGCGCCTGGCGGCTGAAGGGGGGTACATAGGTAACACCTGTTTGGACACATAGGTAACACATCTAGACTGGCTGGCAGTGCTCTCTTTGGGAGATCTGCCGTGCCGGTCGCACGCCTGCACTCGCGGCCGTATTCGCTGAACTATGGCACCGGTAGCACGGGCTTCCAGATCATCATGGCCGCATTCCGGGAAGCGGGAAAGATGCGCACGGTCAACGTTCCCTACAAGACGCAAGGCAACCTGCTCACCGATGTGATGGGCGGCGTGGTCGACTACGCCGGGGTCGATGCCTCCGCGGTGGCGCCGCGTGCCCGCACCGGCAAGATGCGGGCGCTGGCGGTATTGGGGCCGACCCGCATTCCGGCGCTGGGCGACGTGCCTACCGTGGCCGACGCCGGCATGCCTGAACTCACCATGATCAACTGGACGGCGCCGTTCGCGCCGGCCGGCACGCCGCCTGCGATCGTGGAGCGGCTCTCCCGCCTGAGCCTTGAGTTCGTGAATTCCCCGGAAGCGGCCGCGCACTACGCCAGCCGCGGCAGCGCCGCGTATCCGGCCACCGGCCCGGAGGTCCGCAAGCCATCGTGGAAGACCAGCAGGTCCGGAAGCGCCTGATCGCCATCGCCGGCATCCAGCCGGAACAGCGCCACTTTTTGTACGCACCTATCACCCATCGAACGTCTGAGTTCGATGTTGTACTGTGGGAAGCCATTGCAGCAACCCCATAGATATAGGGAATATGTCCGGCAAAACCCGAAGGAAGCATAAATTTTTACTTGCGCTACCCAGCAATTTCTCTGCTACTATGTACGTACATAGTGATAGATACAGGACCACAAAGAAGGAGTGCAAGGTGCAAAGACTGACCGAAGAGCGGCGCATGATCCAGGAGGCGGCGCGCCAGTTCACGATCGAACGCGTGCTGCCGCTCGCCAACAAGCTGGATCCGGAAAAGGGTCAGATCCCGCACGACCTGATCGACGAGATGGCGGAACTGGGTTACTTCGGTATCCTGATTCCCGAGGAATACGGCGGCCTCGGGCTGGGCGCCTACGAGTACTGCCTGGTGGCCGAGCAGCTCTCGCGCGGCTGGATGAGCGTCGGCAGCCTGATCGCGCGCGGCAACGGCCTCATTGGCGCGCTCAAGGCCCTGTCACCTGAAAAGAAGGCGGAGTACCTGCCGCGCATGGCGCGCGGCGAGTTCCTTGGCGCGTTTTCGCTGTCCGAACCGAACGCGGGTTCCGACGTGGCCAATATCTCCTGTCGCGCGGTGCGTGCCGGCGACGAGTGGGTCATCACCGGCAGCAAGTACTGGTGCACCTTTGCCGACCAGGCCGACTTCATCCTAGTGATCTGCCGCACGGATCCCGTCGTCGACCCCAAGGCGCGCCACCGCGGCCTCAGCGCCTTCATGCTCGAAAAGCCTCGCGGCGCCCTGCCCGATGGCGTGCAGGGCAGTGTCATCCCCAAGATCGGCTATCACGGCTGGACCACCTGGGAACTGGCGTTCGACGGCTGCCGCGTGCCGGCATCGTGCATGGTGGGCGAGGAAGGCAAGGCGTTCTACCTCGCCACCGCCGGGCTGGAGACCGCCCGCGCGCACACGGCCGCGCGCTCGATCGGGCTGGCGCAGGGCAGCCTGGAGGATTCACTGCAATTTGCAAGGGATCGCGCCCAGTTCGGCACGCCCATCGGCAACTTCCAGGCGATCCGCTTCAAGCTGGCGGACATGGCCACGCAGATCGAGGCGTCGCGTGCCCTGCTCTACGCCGTGTGCGAGAAGATCGACGAAGGCGTGCGCACCGACACCGAAGCCTCGATGGTGAAGCTCTTTGCCAGCGAGATGTCCGAGCGCGTCACCAGCGAAGGCCTCCAGATCCATGGCGGCGCCGGCTACACCACGCATTTCGCGGCCGAGCGCTACTGGCGCGATGCGCGCCTCACCAAGATCTTCGAAGGCACCTCGGAAATCCAGATGCGGATCATCTCCGATGCGCTCCTCGGCAAGGCTGTCGCGCAATGAAAACCCCTGCGACAGCAATGGAGGCCCCCTTGGACCCACGCATGCAGCCCCCGCACAAAGCCACCGGCGCCCTCGCCGGCCTCCGGGTGGTCGACCTCACGCAGATGCTGGCGGGCCCGTTCTGCACGCAGATCCTGGCCGACCACGGCGCCGACGTCATCAAGGTCGAGGCCATGACCGGCGACGGTACCCGCATCACCGGGCCATTCCGCGAAGACGACACCCTGCGTGAATTCGGCGGCTATTTCCAGAGCGTCAACCGCAACAAGCGCTCGATCGCCGTGGACCTCAAGACGGAAGCGGGCCGCGAGATCGTGCGCAAGCTGATCGACCACGCCGACATCGTCGTCGAGAACTTCCGCGCCGGCGTGATGGAGCGGCTTGGCCTGTCGTTCGAAACGCTGCGCCAGTCCAATCCGCGCCTGGTCTACGGCACCGTGCGCGGCTTCGGCGACCCGCGCAGCGGCGAAAGCCCCTATGCGCACTGGCCTGCCTACGACGTGGTCTCGCAGGCCATGGGCGGCATGATGGGGATCACCGGGCCGGATCGCGACACCCCCACCAAGATCGGCCCCGGCGTGGGCGACACCGTCCCGGCGCTGATGCTCTGCATCGGCATCCTGGCCGCCGTGCACCGTGCCCGCGACACCGGCGAAGGCCAGTTTGTCGACGTGGCCATGACCGACGCGGTGCTGGCCATGTGCGAGCGCATCGTCTACCAGACCTCCTACACCGGCACGGTCCCCACGCCAGAGGGCAACCGCCACCCGCTGCTTTGCCCGTTCGGGGTGTTCCGCGCGCGCGATGGCTACGTCTCCATCGCCTGTGCGACCGACGCCTTCTGGGAAAAGCTGGCAATCGCCATTGGCCACCCGGAAATGGGCAGCAACGAAGCGTTCGCCACCAACGCCGCCCGCGTACGGAATGCCCAGCGCGTGATCGACGCAATCGAAGCCTTCACCGCACAGCGCACCAAGGAAGAACTTGCGCAGTGCCTGGGCGGGAAGGTGCCGTTCGGCCCGGTCTACACCTCGGCCGAAATCTTCGAGGATGAGCACTACCGTGTGCGCGACATGCTGGTCGACGTGGACCAGCCGGGCTCGGCCGTGCCGGTCAAGATCGCCGGGGTGCCAATCAAGCTCAGCAGCACGCCCGGCAGCATCCGCCAGCGCGCCCCGATGCTGGGCGAGCACACCGAAGAGATCCTGCTGGCGACCGGCTATGAGAAGAACGAGATTGAATCGATGCGCGGCGCGGGCGCCATTCGCTAGCGCCCGCCCCTTATCACCCCGGCTATGGCCCCGGCTGTCGCCCGCGCCGACAAGGTCGCGGGTCCATGCAAGCATGGATTCGCCTGGCAAGCGGGGGCGTCAGCGCTAACTGCCGGTCCGCATTCGAGAAGCAGGGAGCAGGCGCCCTTGCAGCCGCGACCGGGCCACCTACGGTGACATCCTGCTCCGCTTGAGCTGAAACGCAACGGAAACCCGGTCAGCTGGATAAACAGTGTCAGTGATCTCCAGGATCTTGCCGGCAGCGTCCTTGTAGTGCCGGATCAGCCTGAGTCCCGCGGAGCCGGGCGGCGTGTCTAGTAGCGCCGCGAGCGCCGTATCGATCAGCACCGCGCTGATGACCTGGCGGATCTCGGCGATGGCGACGCCGCGTTCCCGTTCGATCAATGCGCTGACCAGGATCTGCGGATGCTTGCGGATAGTGTCTGTCAGGCCTGCTAGCGAGGCGTCGATATAGATGTCGGCCTGCGCGACTGGCGTGCTCCCTTTCCGGACGTCTACGCGCGTGCCGGACAGCAAGACCCACTCGCTGCCGATCGGTGCTTCCAGCCGCCGCGCGGTGGCACGGTCCAGCGTGATGTTGCGCACGCCCTCGATGGCGCGAACTTCGGTCGCCGCGACGCGCACCAGGTCTTCGGCGGAGCCGAACGATTGCGTGTAGGCCGCATTGGGGTTGGCACTCTCGACGATCGTGCCGACCGCCTTCTTGCGCGAAATATACCCCAGGTCCTGCAACATCCTGAGCGACGCCCGTACCGTATGCCGGCTCACGCCATGCTGCTCGGCCAGTTCGTGCTCGGTTGGCAGCAGGCTGCCCACCACGCGGCGGCCCTCCACGATGTCCTTGACCAGCGTGCTGGCAAGTTCGGCATAGCGTGTGGGCGAAGCCGGTGATTCGGGCTTGATGTCCTTCGATGTGGCGCTCATTGCAGTTCGGCTACCTAGACCAGTGCATTTGATGTTTCCGGCCATTGTAAGGTCCCGGGGCGGGCGCATGCAGAATCCGCGCCAGTCCGTGCGCCACCGTTGTCCTGCGTTCAGCCTGCGAAGAACCGCTGTTCCGCCCCGGCGGGCAGTACCATGCCGGTGATCCTGGCCTTCTCCAGCACGCCCCAGAAGTAGCGATAAGTCGCGCGATCGTGCAGTTCGCCCTTGTACTGGATCGGTCCCCAGTCCGCGTCCTGCGCGGCGATGAGGATGCCGGCGGCATCTTCCACTTCGGTGAAATCGGGTCGCATCGCATTGACGATGGGCAGGATCTGCGCCGGGTAGATGCTCCACATGCGCAGGAAGCCGAATTCATTGCGCGCGCGCGTGGCATCGCCCGCTATGATGTCGGCATCTTTCAGGTTCAGGCAGACGTTGTGCGCCGGCACGATGCCGTTGGCCAGCGCCGCAGCGACCATGTCGGCCTTGGCGCGCGCCAGCAAGGCATGTTCGAACTGGCCCGGGCTGCGCATGGCGGCGGCGGGGATGGCGCCGTGGTGTCCGCTGACGAAGTCCATCAGGCCGAAATCGAGCACTTCGATGCCCGGCAACGCTGCGATGTGAAAGACGTCCCGCAGCGCGCCGTGGGTTTCGATCAAAACGTGGACGGGCACCACGCGGCTCACCCCGGCCTCGCGCGTCTTGCGGCGGATGTAGTCGATGACCTCCCTCACCTGCTCGTGATTCGTCGCCTTGGGGATCGTGATATACGCCACCCGGCTTGCGGCCTGCCCGATGACGATATCCACGTCCAGCCGCCATGCCGGATGCGCGGGATCGTGAATGCGGACCCCCGCCTTGTCGAATCGGTTCCGGTCCGAGTTGATCATGCGCACGACCATGGCCGCATGCTCCTGCTCCTGTCCGGCGGCGGCGCCGTCTTCACAGTCGCATGTGATATCGAACACCGGGCCGTATTCGACCTGCAAGTCCATGGCCTTGCCGATCAGCTTCTCGCTGCCGGCAAAGTGTTCGCAGGCGGACAGCGCCGGGAATGCCTTTTCGCCGGCAAAGAGCGCGAGCCTGGGATGGGTGGCGGTAGTCATGCTTATCTCCGATTACTGGTCTTTTACTGTGCTGTATGTGCGTTACTGTCTTTCATTGAGCTATGCGGGGGATGGCGATGGTGTAGTCGAGGTCGAGAACCACGTTGGACCGGTGCTCTGCCCTGCCCCCTTCCAGGCTGTGGAATTCGATCTCCGCGGCACCACGGATGTTCTTTGCGCCAATCGTGCGCAGCCGTAGTCCGCCGATCTTGTCGCTGGCCAGGTCCAGCTTGTCCAGCACCATCGTCGCGCAGGAGATGGTGTCACCGGCATACGTGGGATTGACGTGGCTGCCGCCATTGACTGCGAGGATGGACAGCGCGTTCTCCAGGCCGTCATACGACAGCGCCTTGCAGATCGAGATGATGTGGCCGCCATAGACCAGCCGCTGCCCGCCCGGCGTGGACGCCATGACAAAGCCGTCGAAATGTGCCTTAGCTGTGTTCTGGTACAGCCGCGTGGCGATGCTGTGATCGCTGTCGTTGACCGTCATGGCCGCGCAATGGTCTATCCGCTCGCCGACTTCGTAGTCGTCCCACAGGTCGGTTACGCCCGTCGTCATGCAGATGTCCTGCACGCTCGCGGTGTACAAGTGCCGGGCCAGGCGCGAGGGCGCCACCACCGGTACCAGCGGTGGAATCACGGTCGCGGCGCAGGGGGCAGCCGGATCGCGCTTGTGCACCATGACCCAGCGGATCCAGGTCAGCACGTCCAGTCCCGACTGGTTCGTCGCTGTGGAACGCACATAGACCACGCCGCTCTTGCGGTTCGAATTTTCCTTCAGGCCGATGACCTCACTTTCCACGGCGAGCGTGTCGTCCGCATAGACGTGGGCGAGAAAGCGCACGTCCGAGTAGCCGAGATTAGCCACCGCATTCAGGGAAATGTCCGGTACGGTCTTGCCGAATGCCGTATTGAAGACCAGCAGGTCTTCAAGAGGACGTCGCTCAAGTCCCGCCAGCCCGGCGTTGGTTGCTGCGGTGTACAGCGCGGCGCGGCTGCCGGTCAGGCCGATGTAGAGGCTGCGGTCGCCCTCCGTCAGCGTGCGCGGCGTGGCGTGGCGCATCCTCATCCCCATCCGGAAATCTTCAAAGTAGTTTCCAGATCTGCTCTTACCCATCGCTCTCCTCCAGGCGGCGAAATCGTCACTCTTCACGACCGCCGGTCAGTTTGTACGTACATATTGATTTGCAAATCAGGCGTTGTCAAGCAGAGTCAATCTGCGTACGGCGAGCTCAGAGCCGTTTACTCCCGCAAAACGTGAGCAAGCAGCCTGGCATGGCATGGCATGACATGCCATGGCAACGCACAATTATGTACGAACAAAATGCCGAAGCTCGCGGTGGAGTTTGCCAACTGCTTTAACCAGAAGGAGGCCCGGCATCGGCCAAATTCTGGCAAGCGTCATCCTGCTGGAGACCGGACCGATCGAACGCTTTGCCAGCGCCGGCAACTTCGCCTCCTACGCGCGCTGCGTCGACAGCCAGCGCCTGAGCAACGGCAAGAAGAAAGGCGAAGGCAACACCAAGAACGGCAACAAATATCTGCCTTGGGCGTTCGTCGAGGCCGCCAACTTTGCCATGCGTTTTTGCGCCGAAGCCAAGCGTTTCTACGAGCGCAAAAAGGCCAGAACGGATGGCGCCAACCCTCAAAAGTAGTTGGATGGCGTGTCGCCGTCCCCGATTTGCAGTCAAAGCGGACCGCCTGCAATGCGAGCCAGCCGTGGATTGGCGCCGGCAATTCGGCAGCCACATATTTGTGTGAACCCCCATGGACGCATTGCGGCACCAACGTTCTTCTGGGGTGGCGAAGCCACCAGGGCGACGAGAAACCGTTGTACGCCGATCGCTTGATCCTCATGGGTGCCTGGCGCGACGATCCGTCGCAGCCAGCAAACGAAGAAACGGGCGCGCTCGGCCCACTGCATTCGGATACGGGAACTCAAAACCGGCTACTCGGGCAGCTGCGGGTATCGTTCGCTCACTTGACACCGTCCCGCTAATGGGTGCCACCTTTTCCGGGAGCGTTAAAAACCTTGGGGTTGTAACTCCGAGGCAAGCCCGAATTGCTCGAAGAGCTCAATAGCTTCCCTCGGCAACGGTTCCTTTGGCGGCTCATACCTCGCAAGTCGCTCGACCAGGTCATCGTTGATCATGGAATGTTCACGCCTTTGCCTCGCTGGTGAGAGGTTCGATGATGAAGTTCGCTGCGGCATAGGTGGCATTGCACCCCCACACCTCGGTGGCGCCGCGATAGAACGCGCACCATTGGCCGTCACTGACGCAGCGCTTCGCGGGATAGACCTCGCCGTGCCCGTTGGCGGCAGCGTGCGCAGGATTCAGCTCCCGGCATTTGGCCCGGTAAGTGCCAGGCGGTACCGGATCGATCAGAGGCCGACGCCGCATCCTTACAGCCTCCCACGCGCTCGGGTGCGCAGCGATCACGGTCGCCTTGTCGACGCAGTAGCGGCCCGCCAGATGCTTGGCCAACATGCCACCCCAATTCGCCTCCGCAACGCCGCCCTTGTCACCCGAATGGCTGATAACGGCTCTGGCAAGTTCCAGGTCACCGACTAGCAAGGCCTGCAGGCCGGCAAAGAGCTGTTTCAAGTTCACGATCTCGGCCATGTGGCTTCACCAGACGATGGCGCCATAAGTTGGCTGCTGTCGCGCGACACCGGCTGCCCGGGCGACCGCTTGCTTTTCGGCCACGGTCGATTTATCCAAGACGCAATTGGCCGTGTTGGCCGGATCCATGATCCGGCAGCCGCTGAGATGGTCGCGCAGCTATTCCAAACTGAGAGAGAAATTCTCGGCAAGGCGGCCGTACGGCAGACCGCGAAGGGCTTCGAGGACACACAGCTCGAGGAAGAAGGACGGGAACTCCAGACCCGCCAGATGCCGCCACAGCGCTTCACCAGGCGGATCTCGTCGACGCGCCCGGACTGGCGAATCGTGTCGATGTGTAACGTGACGTTGGTTTGGCGCCAGAGCGGCACAAAGGGTGCCAACGGCATCCGTGGACAGGAAGATCGGGCGATGGCCGACGCCGACGATGTGCTTCAGGGAAGCGGAATCATAGGCTCCGGCCTATGAACTTGACAGATTCTTCGCAGAGTTCCCGGGCTCTTTTCGGACCCGTTACGGCCATTTTCGAGCCCGGGCGAACAAGGCCGCTGGCGGCGGTTGAGATTGGCCGCCGTCAAGTTCCGGCATGGTTTTCCCTGCCCCCCGTGACGTCTGTTGCATTCAGCAGGATCGCCGGCCGAGAATGGACTCCCCAACAAGACGTGGAGGACGACCTTGAAGATGAACATGATGCAGCATCCGCTTGCCACCGCCATTGCCCTGTTCGTGTTGCTGTCCGCGAAGCTGGCCTACGCCCAGGCGCCGGCATCGCCCCCCCCACGCCGCCGGCACCGATGACCGCGAAAGAGGCCAAACAACAGTTCGCAGAAAAATTCGCGGCAGCAGATAACAACCACGATGGCAAGCTGACGCGCGAGGAGGCGCAATCGGGCATGCCCGACGTCTACGCCCACTTCGGCGAAATTGATCGCAAGAAAAAGGGCTATGTGACGAGGAAGGAAATTGGCCAATGGTATGGCCTGCGCTTCAAAGAGAAGCAGGCCAGGCAGCTGGAGAAGCCGATCTGACGGCGTGCGTACGTGGAGGAGGGGTATCCACAGCTGCAGGCCAAGACACAGAGGGGGGCCGGCCGAGTGCCGCCATTGCCCGGTAGCGGACGGCTAGACCTCAATTTGATACGCAGAAAAAATCCGTCAAGGCCCGCCATCGCGCGGGCCTTGCTGTTTTCGGAATCGTCCTATGTGCGAGAGCGGGTACCTTCTCCTTAAATAGAACCTGTCTCCTCCAACTGTCTTGTTGGATTCCAACCCGCCCGGCGCGAGCTCGGCGGGTTTTTTTTCAGTCCACGTAAACGGCGAGTTTTCCGACCGGCCTGGACGCGAGCTATCGACTTCGAATGCCAGCAGTCGCTAAGGCTTCCTGAAGATCGTCTGTCAGTGGCACAACCTGCGGAGGTTATGTAATGGCCTATTTGCCGACCAAACCGGCCACGGCCACAAATGCGGAAACGATAGCTATACCGAGAGCCCATTTCGAAATGCGGAGCGCTTTTCGCGCAGTCTCGACTTGGTCCTGCGCCGCCCCCGCTGCCTGCTCCGTCGCCAGAAGCGCTCGTTCCTGGCGTATCTCCGCTCGCTGGCCGTCGATCCTATCGAGATATGCACGAGCGTTCTCTAAACGCCTGTCGCCGAACGTGTGGCGCTCTACGTGCTGCCGGAATTCGTCCTCGCTGTGTTTAGCAATCCACTCGAGTATTTCGGCATCAGTTTCGAAGTTCGCCATGGCTTGCCCCCTATCGTTCCAGAGGATCGTAGCACGCGAAGGAAGCGAGGCGGATGGGGATGGCGGGGTGAGCCTATTCCTCCACGCCAAGAATTACATCCACCGCGGCTCTGCCTGCTACCTCGGCGACGAGATGCCCAGCGACGAGAGAACGGGCCGCCGTGGACTTTGATTCGCTTGCCGAGTGCAGCAACTCCTGGAGGCCTCATCGGGCCCTCGATCTCGAACCAGACATCGAACATGTCCTCGGATGTGCTCACAAGGTCAATATGGATCTCGAATCCTCGATATTCGGTAACGAGGTCCATGGCTATCTCCCAATGCTACCAAGGATCCTAGCATGACCAAAGAACGCCCCATCCTCTTCAGCGGCGCCATGGTGCGCGCCATCCTGGACGGCCGGAAGACGCAGACGAGGCGCGTGGTGACCGGCTCCGGGCTCGGCATGTTGAACGACGGCTTCACGCCCGACTATGTTGCGCTTCGCGAGAACGGATATTGCCGCTACGCCTATGCCGGCGATCGACTTTGGGCGCGCGAGACGTGGGCACAGCCAGCCGCTCTCGACCCCGGCCCGTGTTGGGGGGACCGACGTCCGTGTGGGGCGGCTGAACGACTGCAGCGACGGACACGATCGCGGAAGGCTTGATCCACGTGGTGGAGTTCAGGAGGCTATATTGAGCAACTCAAAAATCGTCGCTACTTAGCACGATGGGATCGAGCGAAGGATTCACCAACCACTTAAGGTGGGCCGCTTCCTTGATCCTATCTCGATGCTTGTCGAAGACCTCCCTAAGGTCGCCAATATGGCCACCGGCCAGTTCATCAAGAGCCGAGCGCGAAATATAGCCTTTACTTTTAGCTCCATCCGCCTCGATGGTGAAGTACACCCGCTCCCCGTCGTCGGACGGCTTCGGCGAATGTATCGAGAAGGAGTTTGGCATTTTCAACTCCTCTGGCCTGAGGAAGGAATCGTAGCATGAGCGTGTTAGTCCAGATCTTGAATGATGTCGATCGCCCGCTTGCCGTAATAGAGCGCGGCCTGCTCCGCCGCCGCGCGGGTGAAGTAGTCGCTGCGGTCGCCTGCCGGCCCGTAGATCATGTCGTCGTCCCGGTCAGCCGTGTAGCGGATGGCAATCATGTAGCCCCACTTTTGCCCTGGGGGCGGTTCCATTCGGCCCATCTCCGCGATCTCAAAGGCGATCGCGTGGACATACATGCCGCGGTACTCCTCAGTGATCCAGCGCATCCGTTCGCTCATGCCTGCTCCCCTGCCCAGCGGATCGGAACCTTGCCAGGCTCAACTGTGCGCGTCCACCCAGGCCTTCGCCCAGGCGATCCCGGCTGCCGCAGCACGCTCAAACGAGGGGTAGTACCCCAAGGGATCCGAGCCCTCCACCAGGCGCCCATCCTTTTCAACTGCACCGGATGCCTCGCGGCAGAGGTGCTACGAATCCTCCGCATGTGCGGGCGTGGAAACCTGCTCTATCACCTCAGGCTGAATCAGAGCCGCAGCCCGAAACACCGGCTCTATATCGCGGCCAAAGTCAGACCGCAGCAATACACAGCATGAACGAAGCAGCACAACGAATCATCGAGTTGACCCGCCGAGTATGGGGTGTGACATGCAGAGCCGATCCCTGACCGCCGACGAGCCGGCCGAAATGATCAACTGCAGCAGGAACAGCTACGCCTGCATGCGACGCCATCTGGAAAGGAACCGTGGGCAAGGTGAAGGCGACCCGCTGATGATCTTCCAAAATTGGAATCTCATCTTCCAAAAGTCGTAACAGAGGCGCTGAAAACAAAACTCGAATGCGAGCTGCTCGCGCGTGCTCGATTTGTCACGGACGCCGAGGCCCGCCAAGCGCTGTTCACTTTCCTCGAAGGCTGGTACAACCCGCACCGCCTTCACAGCGCGCTGGGCTATTGCTCGCCGATGGTCTACGAACAGCGCCAGGCCGAAGCACAACGAAACGTGATCGTCAGCGAGTTGCCCACCGCCGGGCGGCGTCGTGGTCGACAAAGGCGACCCGCCGCCCGCCCGTGGACAACTCGCGCCACCCTCCCAACAGGAGCAAACTTATCGATGACAAATTCAACTGCTAACTGTCCATCAAAACGGGGCACCCCCAAACAGCGCCTATCCTAATTCTTTGGAGCATTTCAAGGCCCTTCCGGCCCCGGCGTGGGCGGAGAAACCGAGATGAGCTATACCGGTGAACGGCAGCGCCGCGATGACCGACAGGCCAATGGTGCGCGCTCGCGGCATGCACGCCGTGGAGTGAGCCCGCTTTGGAGCATGGTCCGGGATTCGTCGGCGACAGTGGTGAGCGGCGCGAGCCGCATCCCGTTCAGGAGATCGAGTCGAATTCGACGCATCCCATGGCGCTGCCGTTCATCAACGATGGTGGAGCAAGCCATGGCTATGCGCAAGCAAGAAGAAGACGTGGTATTCCCCAACGCGGCGGGGATCGACGTGGGCGCGTCGAGCCACTGGGTGGCGGTGCCGCGGGATCTGGCCGAGCAAGCCGGCTGCGAGCCGGTGCGCGAAGTCGGCGCGATGACCGACGACCTGCATGCGCTGGCCGACTGGCTACTGACGTGCGGCGTGGACACGGTGGCGCTGGAATCCACCGGGGTCTACTGGATCCCCGTCTATGAAGTGCTGGAGCAACGCGGCTTGACGGTCTGGCTGGTCGATGCGCGGCAGATGAAATACGTGCCCGGGCGCAAGAGCGACGTGCTCGACTGCCAGTGGCTGCAGAAGCTGATGAGCCTGGGGCTGCTGCGCGCGGCCTGGCGCCCCGGCGATGAAGTCTGTGTGGTGCGCGCGGTGGTGCGTCAGCGCGAGGTGCTACTGGCCGCGCAGGCCGAATGGGTGCAGCGTATGCAGAAGGCGCTGGTGCAGATGAACCTTCAGCTCGGCGAAGTGCTCAGCGACGTGATGGGCATGACCGGACAGGCCATCGTGCGGGCCATTGTGGCGGGCGAGCGTGACCCCAACGTGCTGGCGCGCCATCGCCATGCACGCGTCAAGGCCAGCGAGCGCGACATCGCGCGGGCGCTGACGGGTAACTGGCGTGAGGAGCACCTCTTCGTGCTCGGGCAGGCCCTGGCGATGTTCGACAGCCTGGCCCAGCGCATCCTCGAGTGCGACGCCAAGATCGAGGCGTTGCTTGCGCCGCTGGGCCGTCATGAGGTCGAACTCGGCGGGCCGGGCAAGCGGCGTGGCAAGAATACTCCGGAGTTTGATGCGCGCACCGCGTTGGCGCGCTGGTCTGGCGTGGACCTGACGCGCATCAATGGCCTGGCCGTTACCTCGGTGCTGACGATCCTCTCGGAGATCGGCCCGGACCTGCGCCGCTTTGGCAGCGTCAAGCACTTCTGCTCGTGGCTCGGGCTGTGTCCCGGCACCAAGGTCAGCGGCGGCAAGGTCCTGTCGGCGCGCACCCGGCGCTCCACCAACCGGGTGCGCCAGGCGCTCAAGCTCGCGGCCATGAGCCTGTCGCATAACGACTCCGCGCTCGGCGCGTTCTACCGACGGCTGTGTGCCCGCATGGACAAGCCGCGCGCGAATACCGCCGTCGCCCACAAGCTGGCGCGCATGGTGTACTTCATGCTCACGCGCGGCGAGACCTTCGTCGACCAGGGCCAGCAGCGCTACGAAGAACAACAGCGCGAGCGCAGCATCGCCGCGCTCAAACGCCGCGCCGCTGCACTCGGCTATCAGATCTATCCCGTGGCGGTGGCGCCCTGACCCCAGCCGCCCTCAGTTTGGTTTCTCAGGAGTGGCTGATGGGAATCGAACCCACGACGACAGGAATCACAATCCTGAGACAATTCTCATAGAAATCAATGCATTACAGCTTCCGTTGGATGTGAGGCGCCCGCTAGGCCGCTTCCAGTCGTAGGGTATTTCGCCATCTTCCAACGATTTCCCGTCGCCCTACGGTCACGTCAACCTGCATTTCAATACATTGGTGCGGCGGCTTCTAACGTGGCAGCATCCCTCTACAGGCAAGATGGAGGAGAAGACATGAACATTTCGTCGCGCGCGGTTGACGACTTGATCCGCATAGCTATGGCCGGGGGTGGGTTTCGCGTTGACGCTACCCTTCATACACTTGACAACCTGATCAGAGTTGCTGCGGCCGCAGGCGCAAAAGGATCACGTGTCACGGTCGTAGGAGCCTCGATTCACGGCACCGACAGCCTAGTCCGCATCGCGGCCGCAGGCAATGGAGCCGTCGAGTTCTTGGACTAAGCCTTGTAGCTTGACCAGGGTGAGGGCGTGCTGCGTTGCCAGATGCGCCGCCTCACTCTCCTATCAGTCAACCAGTGCGGACGAGTTCCAGACATTTTTCCCTCCTCAAGGGAGAGCGTGCAAAAGCTGGGGAGGTAGATTTCGTCAGGCGCCCTGGCTTGCGGCAAGGATCTCACGGTTTGTTCTGTTCGTTGGTCGGTGCCAGCATCCACGGCGATCGTCGCCCTGCTTGAAGCCACCGGACGCGCTGATGAATGCCACTACTGGGAAATCGGCCGCCGCATTGTCGAGTTTGAGCAAGGCAGGCAGGACCGCGCGGGCTACGGGCAAGCCTTGCTCAAGCGGCGATCCACTGATCTTTTGAGGAGGTTCCGGCGCGACTTCTCGAAACGCAACCTGGAACCGGCTTGATCCGTCGACCACATTCCGCAGACATCGTCTGCGAAATTGCCTGGCCATCTGACTTCGCAGACCCTGGGCAAAGCCTTCCCGGTGCCCTGGTCGGCTTTCGTCCGCCTGCTCTCAGTGCGCAACGAGATGCGCGCAAACAACAAGCGGGAAACGCCATGCCCCTCTTGATCAGATGCTAATTTTGGTGCATAATTACATCAATTTTGAGGCAAGGAGCATGGTATGCGCACCACCGTCACCATCGACGACGCCCTCTATGAACAAGCGCTAGAGGTGGCCGACCCTAACATGGACAAATCCGACCTATTTCGTGAGGCGATTAAGACTTTCGTTCGTGTACAAGCGGCCAAGCGCCTCGCGGCATTGGGTGGGGCCGCTCCAGACATTCAAGATGTGCCACGTCGCCGCACGGAGCCTGAAGCGAAATGAGCGTACTCGTCGACACCTCTGTGTGGGTCGATCATTTTAAAAACCGCAATGACGCACTGGTTAATTTGATAGTGTCGGATCAAGCACTGACCCACCCTATGGTCGTGGTTGAATTGGCTTGCGGGACACCGCCTGCACCGCGTGCCCGGACACTCGGCGACATTGGACTGTTGCAGCCCGCAAAGCAGGCCAGCCTAGCAGAGGTAATGGCATTCATCGAGCACGAGAAATTGTATGGGCTGGGTTGCGGGCTGGTGGACGTCTCATTGCTGGCTTCCACTTTGATCACACCAGGCGCACAGCTATGGACACTGGACAAGCGTCTCGACGATTTATCAGTGCGTTTTGGTGTGGCGCATCGACCCAAGCTTCACTAGGTCACGGGAAGAGCCACTAGGTTCGGCAACGAGGCACACTACGCGTTGCAGGGCCAGCCCAACTAAGTGCTGGCCGCCGAATACCGGACCGTGCTGCCTGACGAAGCGCTGCTGGCCACGGAACTCGCCAGGACAAGGCAGAAGCGACAGGCACGGCTTGGCCGGGGTGTGCAAAGGGGTGGCGAATGAAGACGTGGCCGGAGATTGCACAGTCGAGCGCGCTGCAATCGGCAGCGGACTGGTGTGCGTTCGCGCTTGCTATCGGCGACGCTGGCGCGGATCTCCCACAGTAGGAGCATGTCAATGCCGGACGTAAATCCAAAGGCCGCCCGCAAAACCTCGCCCTCCTGGAGCGATGTCAAAGCCAAGCTGGCCGACTTCGACCGTGCCGGCTTGATCGGGCTGGTACAGGCCCTGTACGTGGCGAGTAAGGACAACCAGGCCTTCTTGCACGCCCGATTTACGCTGGGCCGCGATGTGCTCAAGCCATACAAGGTGACCATCGACCGCTGGCTGTGGCCGGATGTGTTCAAGAACCAGGACACCTCGGTAGCCAAGGCAAAGAAGGCGATCTCGGAGTACAAGAAGGCCATTGGCCAGCCGGAAGGCATAGCCGAACTAATGGTGTTCTATTGCGAACGGGCGTCTGGCTTCAGCGCTGACATTGGCTACCAGGACGATGGCTATTTTAACGCGTTGATGCGGATGTTCGAGCAGTCGCTGCAAATGATCGCTACCTTGTCCGATACACAGCGGCCGGCACTCTGGGCACGCCTTGCCCAAGTGCGCCGCACCAGTGACAATTTCGGCTACGGGGTGGGCGATGACATGGATGAATTGCTTGCCGAGTATGGAGTCGATGGCTGATCGTGATGCGTTCGCCGCGCTGCAAGCCGAGAACGCCCGCCTAATCGCGTTACTGGAATCGCATGGCATCGAATGGCGCTTGCTGCCGAAGGAGGCCGCGCCTGGCGTTCAGGATGCTGAACGGTCGCGCTTTTCCACGGTCGACAAGGTGGCGCTGTTCCGCCGGTTGTTTCGCGGCCGCACGGATGTCTACCCGATCCGTTGGGAGAGCAAGTCCACAGGCAAGTCTGGCTACGCGCCGGCTTGCGCAAACGAATGGCGCGCCGGCGTTTGCGAGAAGCCGCGCATCAAGTGCGGCGACTGCGGGAACCGATTGCTGATCCCGCTCTCTGATAAGGTAATCTACGACCATCTGGCCGGTGAGCACACAGTGGGCATCTATCCGCTGCTGGAAGACGACACCTGCTATTTCCTCGCCGTCGATTTCGATGAGGCTGAGTGGCGGGACGATGCCCGTGCCTTCGTGCAGTCCTGCAGTGAACTCGGTGTGCCGGTCGCGCTGGAGATTTCCCGTTCCGGCCAGGGCGCGCATGCCTGGGTCTTCTTCGCGGGCAAGGTGTCGGCGCGCGATGCGCGCCAACTAGGCACGGCCATCATCAGTCACACCTGCTCGCGCACCCGGCAGCTCAAGCTGGCGTCCTATGACCGTCTGTTTCCCAACCAGGACACGATGCCAAAGGGCGGCTTCGGCAATCTGATTGCACTGCCACTACAGAAGCGACCGCGTGAGCACGGCTGTAGCGTGTTCGTCGATGCCGATTTTCATCCCTATCCCGACCAGTGGGCGTTCTTGGCGTCAATCCAGCCGATGGTACCGCACGACATCGAGCCAACCATCTTTCGTGCCACGGGTAGCGCCCACCCGTTGGATGTCACCTTCATCGGCGATGAGGATTTGGCCACGCCATGGAAGCACGACGATTCCGCGGCAAAGAAGCTCAGTGGCAAGATGCCGGAGTCGCTGACCGTGACATTGGCCAACCTAATCTATTTTGAGAAGGCGCAACTGCCGCAGCCGCTGGCCAACCGCCTGATTCGTCTGGCGACATTCCAGAACCCCGAGTTCTATAAGGCGCAAGCGATGCGGATGTCGGTGTGGGACAAGCCACGCGTGATCGGCAATGCAGAAAACTATCCGCAGCACATCGCCCTGCCGCGCGGCTGTCTCAATGCCGCGCTGGAACTGCTGCGCGACAACGGCATCCACTGTGATCTACGCGACGAGCGCTACTCGGGTGAGCCCATCGATGTTGGCTTCGTCGGCACGCTTCGTCTCGACCAGGAGGCCGCCATTGCCGGGATGTTGCAGCACGATGCTGGCGTGCTATGCGCACCGACTGCCTTCGGCAAGACGGTTACGGCGGCCGCCATGCCATGATCGCCCGTCGCGGTGTGAACACCTTGGTGCTGGTACATCGCACGGAACTGCTCAAGCAATGGCAGGAGCGCCTGCAAGCCTTTCTGGGCGTCGGCAAAGGCGTGGTTGGCACCATCGGCGGCGGCAAGGTCAAGCCTTCCGGCAAGATCGACATCGCGGTGATGCAATCTCTGTCGCGGCAGGGCGAAGTCAACCCGCTGGTCGAGCACTACGGTCATGTCATCGTCGATGAATGCCACCATATTGGCGCAGTGTCGTTCGACGCGATCCTGAAACGGACCAGGGCAAAGTACGTGCTCGGCCTGACCGCCACCCCGATTCGACGTGATGGCCAGCAGCCCATCATCTTCATGCAGTGCGGGCCTATCCGGTACACAGCGGCGAAGCCGGCCAGCTCACCTCACGCCTTGGAGGTCGTACCGCACACGTGCCTATCGCGAATCGAGCTGCCGACAGAGTCTGGAATTCAGGATGTATTCCGGCACCTGGTCCACGATCAGGCCCGCACTGACGCCATCGCTGCGGAAGTGATCGAGGCTTTCAAGCAAGGCCGCAAGATTTTGCTGCTGACAGAACGCACCGAACATCTCGACGCCATCCAGGCTGCGTTGGACGGGCAAATTTCCCCTATATTCGTGCTGCACGGGCGGATATCGAAGCCGCAACGCGCCGCATTGATCACGGCGCTCGACGCCCTGCCAGCCAACGCGCCTCGCGTCTTGCTGGCGATCGGCAAACTGGTCGGTGAAGGTTTCGACCACCCGCCACTCGACACCCTGGTGCTGGCGATGCCTGTGTCGTGGAGGGGAACCCTGCAACAGTACGCGGGCCGGCTGCACCGGGAACATGCCGATAAGACCGACGTACGGATCATCGATTTTGTCGACACTGGCCACGCGGCATTACTGCGGATGTGGGACAAGCGCCAACGAGGGTACCGGGCAATGGGGTATCGGATGGTGGGAGGGGCCGGGACAGAGTGATTGTTTCCCTGCAGCTGGGTTCCTACGAGCGCTTCTTCGCCGATTCCCCCCACGCATGGGTTGCCGCCCCACGCCGCAGTCGGGGAAAAGCCGCCCGCAGGAGCGGCACCGCATCGGATGGACCGGCAAGGCATAAGGCGCGTCGCACGAAAGCGAATGGCATTTCCACACCGATCGAGCACCGCATGCGAGAATGGCGCCCATCTGATCGTGGCCCTACTCTTCAAGCCAGGTATGCTGTTCCCTGGCCGCATCCTCGCCGATCCTGGCCGCATGTGCCGCTGAGCTCGGGGCCGACGTGAGTTGCTAGCTCTTCATCGTAACGGACTTGCACCGTCCATTCCTTGCCGGTCTCCCGGCGCACAGCAACATTGTCAATTCACCGGCCGGACTTCTATATACAGCGCGGGTTTCGGGGGGATTCCGGAGTGAAAGAATTACTTCGTTCTACGACTGTCAAGGCTTCGGCATCTCCGTGGGTGCAACCGCAAGGCCATCGATGCCACTTCTCCTCGCTGAATCGGCAAGGAATCCGTCCTCACGCATTGCCTCAATAGCTGTGTTGATCAACGCCAACCGCTCCGGCCGATTCGAGGGGACCGCAATACTCTGCGCTACACCGAACAAATTATCGGGCAACATGCGCAGTTGCGGCTCATTGCCCGCACGGGATGCGAGACGTTGCCGACCGCCGGCGAAAGCGTCAACGATTCCCTCACGGAGCCAGCGGAAAGGCTCCTGCATCGTATAGTCCGATGTGGCGCGCACCCTGGCGAAGTTCAAATGCTGCTGCAACCAGACGCCTACCGTATCATCCGTGTTCACCCCAATCGTCCGGCCGGGCCGGTCGAGATCTTTGACTGAGACTAGCGGCGAGTCTGCTCGGACCAATGCGCTCTGCTGTACCAGCACATACGTTTGTGAAAAGAGAACGCCTGAACGATCACGATTCGGCGCCACAAATCCGATATCGGCGCTGCCATTTTTAACTGCCTCCAACACTGACGCAGCGGTAGGAAGCGGCATGATCGTCACGGATACGTTAGCCTTGCGTCCCAATTCGCGTGTTATGTCCGCGGCCACGCCAGTGAAGGTACCGGTGACAGGATCGTGTCGCGCCTGGGCTACGTTCGCGACGATGTAGGCGGCTCTCAGGGTCCCTGTTGGCGCGAGCGTGGCATCGGCTGCGGTGGCGTTGCCGGTTGGTATTGCTGCCAAAACCAGCAGCGCACGCAAGCGCCGGAGCGCCTTCGAGCGCCAAAGTGGAATGTTGTCGGGCGAGTCGGAGTGTTGCGTCATTGAGAATCTGCTTGTCCCGGTGAAATGCAACGATCTGGCAGCCATTCTTTGCTACCAGGCATTCGCTATCGCGCGCTTGTCGGCCCAAGACTGAGCCACGAGCCTCCGGGATGAACCCTGTGTTTCGGCAAAGCGCTCATCCCTTTTCGCTCGATCTCATGAACTGTCTTCGCGATGTCTTTGACGCAACGCTTGACGAGCTCGTCGGGACGACCTTTGACCATCGTAATTTGAATGACCGGCATAACGATTCTCCAGGTGAAATGGAATGGGGAACGTTAGCCGACATTGCTTGCGCTCACACCACCATCGGATTGAGAGCACCATCCATGGTAACCAGCGCGCCAGTCACGTAGCTTGCGCAATCCGACGCGAGGAACAACGCAGTCCGCGCAACTTCTTCCGGGTGGGCATATCTGCCGAGCGGAATCCGCTCCTCGTTCGCCTTCAGAAGTTCGGCTTCGGACTTTCCGGTAAGCTTGGATTCCGTCTCGAGTGCATTCTTGACCCGGTCGGTATAGGTGGCACCGGGATTAATGGCATTCACGCGGATGTTGTGTTTGCCCCATGCGTTGGCGAGTCCCGACGAGACCAGCATCAATGCGGCATTCGCCGCGCCTCCAGGCAGATGGAGCGGACTGGCAATCTTCCCGCCCGTACCAATGATGTTGACAATGGCCCCCTGACGGCGCGCCACCATGGTCTTCAGCGCTGCGTCGATCGCGTGCATGTACGTGAAGTACTTCGCATCCATTGCAGCTCGCCAGGCCTTGGCGTCCAGTTCCGCAGGCACAACGCGCTTTGCGCCGCCAGCGGAGTTTATCAGAACATCGACCGGACCCAGCCGGCCCTCAATCTTTCGGAACGCAGCTTCGGCGCTGTCAGGGGCCTGCAGGTCGGTAGGTTCTGCGACCACTGCGTGTCCCGCCTGGCTCAAGGCATCCACTGCAGCGCCCAACCCGGCCGGGTTGCGCGAGATAATGCCAACCTTGGCACCCTCAGCCGCGAACGCGTGCGCGCATGCCAGGCCGATCCCCCGGCTTCCGCCTGTGATGATGACAACTTTTTCTTTCAGATTGAGATCCATATCATTACTCCGTATTGGTTAAAGAATCACTCGGCCTTGATGTTGGCTTCCTTGACGACCTTCGCCCACCTGGCTGTGTCGTTCTTGATGATCGTTGCCATTTCCTGCGGAGAACTGGTGCGTGCTTCGAGGCCCTGGGCCTCAAAGACGGCCTGCACGTCCTTCATCGCAAGTACCTTCAGCAGATCTGCGTTCGCCTTTTCGATCACCGTCGCTGGCGTGCCCTTGGGTGCGACGAAGCCGGACCAGATATCCACGGAATAGCCTGGCACGGTCTCGGCTACTGCGGGGACATTGGGAAAGGACTGGTATCGCTTCGCACCTGTGCCCGCGAGCAAGCGCAGCTTTCCTGCCTTGATCATCGGAATCAGCGAGTTGGCCTGGCTCAGGAAAACGTCGACTCGTCCACCAAGCAAATCGGTCAGTGCAGCCTGGGAGCCTTTGTACGGAATGTGCCAGATCGACGTGCCGGTCATGCTTTTCAGTAACTCCAGCGAGAAGTTCTGCGGCGATCCCGCGCCCCCCGATGCGTAAGTGAGCTCGTTTGGCCTGGACTTTGCCAACGCCAGCAGCTCAGGCACGTTGTGGACCGGAAGGGATGGATTCACGACCAGAAGGTTCTGGACAGAAATCCCCATCCCAATCGGCGCAAAGTCCTTCTGCGCGTCATACGGTACCGGCCCGATCAGCGGAGCAAAGACGAGCACGCTGTTCGGAGCGACAAGCCAGGTATAACCGTCTGCCGGTGCGCGAGCCACCATCCTCGCGCCGACCGCCCCCCCGGCACCGGGATAGTTTTCCACCACCACCGGCTGCCCCCACATTTCCGTCAGTTTTTGCCCAACGGTCCGCGCCAGAAGATCCGGGCTTCCCCCTGCGGTGAACGGGACGATGACGCGCACGGGCTTTGACGGAAAGACCGGGTCCTGTGCCAGCGCCCCGGACACCGCAATGAGACAACAAGGCACGATGGCACATAGCTTCAGTAAGTTGCGACGAATCATGACGATTCCCCCTTCCCCTCAGTGAGACGAATGCGCCAACTGAATCGAGTCGAAGCCCTTGGCAGCGTCGGGATTGTGAACGGCGATGGGCGCCCCATCGGCGTAAGCAAGGATTTGCCTGAATGCGTTACCGTACGCCGTCTCATGGTTGTCCATCTCGACGTAGCCGAGATGCGGTGTGCAGATCGCGTTGGGCAATTGCAGCAGCGGATCGTCAGCATCCAGGGCCGGTTCTCGCTCGAACACGTCGACGGCGGCCAGGCCGGGCCGACCTGCCCGCAGCGCTGTGCCGAGTACCCCAGCGGCGATGAGCTCCGCTCGGCTGGTGTTCACCAGCAAGGACGTCGGCTTCATTAACTGGAGGTCCGACGCCGTCACGCTACCCCGCGTTTCAGGCGTGAGACGAAGGTGTAGCGACAAGACGTCTGACACCCGGAACAACTGTTCGCGGCTCTGCGCAACCGTGTGTCCGTCCTCCCTGGCCTGGGCCTGGCTGCGCTCGCGTCCCCACACCAGGACGTTCATTTCGAAGGCGCGCGCATACTGGCCGATCACCTTGCCGATGCGGCCATAACCAAGAATGCCAAGCGTCCGCCCCCGCAGTCCGCGGCCGATCGTGCTCTGCCATCGCCCCTGCTTCAGGGCCTGCACTTCGTATGGAATATGACGGGTTGCGGCGAGAATCAGGCCCCAGGTCAGCTCGGCCGCCGCATACGACGGTCGCGAAGTCAAGGTGGAGCTGACCACGACGCCATGTCGCGTGCAAGCCTCGATATCAATGTGCGGCACGTGCCCGTTCTGGCTGATCAGCTTCAGGGCGGGCAGTCTGGACAGCAACGCCTCGCCCACGGGAGTGCGTTCGCGCAGCAACACCAGCGCTTCCGCGCCACGCAACCGCTGCGCGAGCTGGTCAAGATCGTTAACGTAGTCGGTATGGACAGTAACCTCGTGGTCTTTCAGCAGCTTGAAACATTCAAGCTGCTGCACGATATTCGAGTAATCATCCAGAATCGCGATTTTCATGCCTTGCCTCCGGTCACGCGTTGCTCGGCAAATCGGAGACCGGCGTGCCGCGGTCAATCAGTGCGCATTTTCTCTGTTCCGCCTCGAATTTTTTCCTGGCCAACTCCAGAACCTCGGCAGCGCGCGACTGGGGAATGAAACAGATACCGGTTTCGTCGGCGAAGACAATATCGCCCGGCGACACGCGCACGCCGTGTAGTTCGATGTCGCTGTTGATTTCGACGGTTTCAATTCGCCACTTTCCGGTAATCGGCGTGATTTCGGTGGACCACACCGGATATCCCACGCTGCGCGAATGGTCGACGTCTCGAATACCGCCGCTGACAATTGCGCCAGCCTCGCCTTGACGCTTGCCCGTCTGAGCCGAAATACCGCCAATGTTGGATACGCCGGACACGCCCGCAATCACCAGCACATCGCCGCGGTGGGCCAGGTTGTGGGCTTCAAACTCAGCCATCTTGTTGACGTGAGCCCTGGCCGTCTCGTAGGCATGCTCTCGCTGCATGATGTTCCGTACCGTGAGCGCTGGTCCGACGATGCAGGCGTCGGAAATGGTCGGCCGGTAAAGCGAGGCCGGCAGCACCCCCGCGATACCGAGCTCGTCCATAATGTCCGACAAAATTCCGCTCGCGTGCCCAAGTTCCTTGAATCCCTCGATCAGATTTGGATCGGGACGCGGCGCCTCCATTAAACGGATGCGCTCGCGAGCGATTTTTCCGGTCAGCTTTTTCTCTTCCATAACGTCTCGCTTCAAGTTAGTAAGGATGGCTCTGGTGGCTTGGCAGGCGTGAAAACGAAGATCACGCACGAGGTCTATCTCGCTGAGATGTACTCAAAGGTTGGACCTACCCTGGACTCGCTGTCTGGCGAGCTTCTTTCCGCGTTGCGCGAAAAGTACCGGCCGGCCGATATGAAGCTACGCCAAGCCAAAAAGCAGACTGAATGATCGATTGAGGGCAAGCCTTGGTGGGGCCCGCCTCAGTCATGCTCCCTTGGGGGCGTGTTACAGATGACGCTCCCCCAGCCCGACCTTCGCATAGATGGTGTTGATGTGCTCTTTGACGTCATCCGGCGTGTCATCGTCAACCGGCAGGTGCGACCAGCCCACCTCGGCGCGGGCATAGCGTGCGATGACTTCGTCCTGGTCCGAGGTGCCACCGCTGATGCCGTAGGCGCCAACCATCACGTTGTTCTTGAAGACGGGAGCGCAGCCACCGGAGGCCACGACCTGGCCGTTGGTGAACACTGATGCGTTTGCCAGCATCTGGGGATTGCGTTCCTTGAACCACTGCTGGATGACCAGGCCATCCGGGAAGCGCGGGCTCATCGAGCGGAAAGCCGCAGCCGTGTAGGCCTTCGCCTTTGCGGTGTCCGGCGTGATAAAGCCGGCGTCGTCCATTCGTTCAAGCGCGATCAGGTGGCCCTCCGGACCAACAACCGCTACGGTGATGGGAACCCGCATCTCGGTGGCCTTTTCGACCACGACCTTGATGAATTCCCGGCACTCCAGTGCTGTGAGCTTTTCCATTGCTACTCTCTCTTCCTTAGTTGAGCGCTTAGTTGAGCGTGATGCCAGCGTCCTTCATGACACGTCCCCATTTGTCCGTCTCCTCCAGCATGTATTTCGCAAAGGCTTGCGGCGCCATGCCCTCCACCTCGAACCCTTGCGTCCCCAACTGCGCCTTCACGTCCTCTGACTTAAGCGCTTCGTGGAATGCGGCCGCAAGTTTCGTTTGCACGGCCGCCGGTGTGCCTGCGGGCGCGACGACGCCGAACCATACCGATGATTCAAAGTTGCGAAGCCCAAGCTCAGCCAGCGTTGCGAGCTTCGGTGCTGCTGGCGAGCGATGCGCACCGGCCGTGGCCAATGCTGTCAATTTGCCATCGCTGACATAGCGCATCACGGTCGATGCCGGTGCGAACATGACATTGACCCGTCCGGCAAGCAGATCCGTCATGGCTTCGGAGCTTCCCTTGTAAGGAACGTGGAGCATTTCCACCCCGGCGACCTTGTCGAACAGCAGCGCTGCCAGGTGAGGCGAGGTACCAATGCCAGACGACGCGTAGCTGAGCTGGCCGGGCTTCGATTTCGCCATCGAGATGAAGTCCTGCAGAGACTTGGCGTTAAGGGAAGGATGGACGACCAGCACGTTCGGCACGCGGCCAAGGAGCGTGATGGGCACAAACGATTTGGGCAGGTCCACGCCCACGGTGCCGTGCGAATTCGCATTGATCGCATTGGCCACCGTCACGACGAAGAGCGTGTAGCCGTCCGGCGGCGACGCCGCGACGGCACGGGCCGCCGCGGAACTGCTCGCACCGGGACGGTTGTCGACTACCACCGGCTGCTTGAGAATTTCGCCCGCGCGTTTCGCCACGATGCGTGACACGACATCCGTTGAGCTGCCTGCGGCGAAGCCAACGGTGAGCTTGATGGGTCGATCGGGGAAGGCTTGTTGCGCCAATGCACCGAGCGGAAAGCCCAGTGCAATGGCCGTGGAAAGACCACAAATAAAGGCACGACGTAGCATTCCTGTCTCCTGAGCGGGCTGCCTTGTGTGTCACGGCATCCGTTGCCAGCATTTAATACCCGTGCCATCTATAATTCAAACGACTTATACCTATCAATACATTGAGATTTCCAATGAATGTGACTCTAAAGCAGCTGCAGGCGCTGGTGTTGGTCGCGCGCTATGCCAGCTTCACCAAGGCGGCAGAGTCCATGCATCTCACCCAGTCAAGCGTGAGCCTGCTGGTCCGCGATCTCGAGGAAGCCCTGAATGCCAAATTGCTGGACCGCTCCACACGCTCGGTGGCACTGACGGAGGTCGGGCAAGATCTCTTTGCGGGGGCGGAACGTATTCTCGGAGACCTCAACCACGTCGTCACGAATGTGGGCGAACTGGTGGCGAGGCGGCGTGGCCGCGTGGTCCTGACCGCGCCCCTGGTTCTGTCCAGCACTTTTGTGCCGAGAGTGATTGCCGCGTTTCGATCGCGCTACCCCGGCATCGAGTTGCTGCTAAAGGACTCGCTGCCCGATCAGGTGCTGCCCCAGGTGGCAAATTCGGCGGCGGACGTTGGCATCGGGACATTCGGCGCGACTCCCGACGGTGTGCACGCCACCATATTGTTCCGTGAACCCCTCGCCGCGGTCTTTCCCATCGGCCATGCCCTGGCCGGAAAGCCACAACTGAACTGGTCCGATCTGCGGGACATGCCCTTGCTGGCGTTGCCCCGTGGCAGCGTGCTGAGAGAACTCGCCGACAGTGGACTCATCGCTGCCGGCCTGGAAGGTGAACCTGTCTTCGAGGCGACCTACGTCGGAACGCTGATCGGCCTGGTCAAGGCCGGCCTCGGCGTGGCGATCGTTCCAGGCTCTGCGACCGTGCTGGCTGATCAAAGCAAGATCACCTGGAAACGGCTGGACAATCCCGTCGTCGAGCGCGAAGTGTTCCTCATCCACCGCGGCGCAAGCTCACTTTCTCCGGCGGCCGAAGCCTTGATCGAAACGATCGAGCAGGAAGCCTTGACGTTCTCGTCCGCCGTGACGGCATAGGGCGGGCACGCCTGCACTATGGCGCGACCACGCCAGGATCATTTCGGTAGTCGCGCACGATGCCAAGAAATCCCTGAAGCACGGCAGACGTGTCCCCCCGGCGATAGACACAGCTCAGCTCGATGTCGCGCAATCTGGGATCTCTCAAGGGCTTGTACACGACCCCGGGCAAACGGAGATTTGCTGCAGACTCCGTCGTAATGGCAAGTCCAAACCGGCTGGCGACGAGAGCGATGCATGTCACCACGTCCTCGACCTCCTGCTCGACCCGCAGCCTGGCCCCTGCCAGTCGAAACGCTTCCGCCACCTCCTGCGCAAGACCATGCAACGGAATATTGGGGTAAAGAATCATCGGCTCGTTGTCGAGATCGGCAATTGAAATGGCAGCCCGGCTACACAGTGCATGCCCCTCGAAAAGCGCGACCAGGTAGGGCTCACGCAGGACCGATTCCACAACAAGGTCCTCTTCTTCCGGAACCAGGCGGTTAAACGCAACAGTGATACGGCGCTCGCGCAGCGCAGTGATTTGCTCACTCTTCGTCATGTTGTGAAGGCTGATCTGGACTTCAGGCCGGGCGGTATGAAACCTGGCCAGCAGGCGAGGGACTACATTCAGGATGCCCGCGCTGAAGATTCCCACGTCAAGCCGCCCCAGCAGGCCCGCGCCTGCGAGCCTGGCCTGCTCTTCCGCCAACTGGGTCAGCGCCAGGATGTTGGGGACGTCCTGCAGCAGTCGCTTGCCCGCCTCAGTGAGCTCTGTGCCGCGATTGCCGCGCTCAAATAGTCGCACCCCGATCTGCTCCTCCAGCGCCCGGATCTGTCTCGTCAACGGGGGCTGGGCCATGTGCAAGCGCTCGGCGGCCCGACCAAAGTTGAGCTCCTCGGCGACTGCCAGGAAGTAACGCATCTGCCGCACGTCCATCGTCGTCCTTATTCAGCGCAGCGGAATTCGCGATACCGGAATGGTATCACCTGGCATGAAAACAGTATTGGACCGGCATGGCAGCACGCCGCAATACTTCCTCCACTCTCAGGAGGTTCGCCATGCCAATCGTACACATCTCCCTCGTCAGCGGTCGCGATGAGGCCGTCGTGAAGCGCTGCCTTAAGGCCGTTGCACAGACCGTTCATGAAACGTTAGGGGCCCCGCTCGAGTCGATCCGCGTTTTCGCCACGCCCGTAGAACCGGCGCACTGGGTCGTTGGCGATCGCGCCAAGGATGAGCCCGCCGACACCAGGGAGCTATCCCGGTGAAGCCAACCGAAATCGCAACGGCCGCCCTTGCGTTGCGGCAAGCGGCGCAAACGCGCGAATACATCGCCCCGTTACGCGAGACCTATCCGGACCTCACCATCGAATCTGCCTACGCGATCCAGCGTCTCAACACGGTGCAGAAATGTGGCGAGGGTCATCGCATGGTGGGTTGCAAGATCGGCCTCACCTCCGTCGCGGTGCAGAAGCAGCTCGGCGTTGATCAGCCGGACTTCGGCATGCTGTTCGACGACATGAGCTATGGCGATAGCGAGCCCATTCCTTTCGAGACGCTCACGCAGCCCAAGATCGAGGCCGAGATCGCGTTCGTGCTGGGACGGGATCTGACGATGAACAATCCGGGACAGCTCGACGTCCTCAACGCCGTGGAATACGTGCTGCCGGCGCTCGAAATCGTGGGAAGCCGGATTGCAGACTGGAACATCGGCATCGCCGATACCATCGCTGACAACGCCTCTTCCTCGGCTTTCGTGCTCGGCAGCACGCCGAATAAACTCGGCGAGATCGACCTGCGTCTGTGCGGAATGGTGCTCGAGCGGGGCGGTGACCCCGTGTCGACGGGCGCCGGCGCCGCATGCCTGGGCAACCCTCTGAATGCCGTCGTATGGCTTGCCCGTACGATGGCCGCGTTCGGCACCCCGCTGAAGGCAGGTTCGGTGGTCCTTTCCGGCGCATTAGGCCCCATGGCCGCGGTCCGTGCAGGCGACATTTTCGAAGCCCGCATCAGCGGGCTGGGCTCCGCCAGGGCCGTATTCGGGCAAACGGCCGGGGAGGCAGCATGAGCCAATATTCCGACTTCGCACGCATTCTCGACGAAGCCGCACAGCGCGCGCAGGCCGTCGCCCAGTTCGATCCTGAGGGAGCCATGCCCCTCGCTGAAGCTTACGAAGTGCAGCGTGCATCCATCCGATGCCGACTGGATCGCGGCGAAAAGCGCGTTGGTATAAAGATGGGCTTTACCAGCAGAGCCAAGATGCTGCAGATGGGCCTGTCCGACGTGATCTGGGGGCGGCTCACCTCCGGCATGCTCGTTGAAGAAGGTTCGACAGTCGACTTCTCCCGCTTCGTCCATCCACGCGTCGAGCCTGAGCTGGCCTTCGTCCTCCGCGAGCCGCTTTGCGGGCAGGTCACTCCAGCCCAGGCGCTCGCTGCCGTGGAAGCCATCGCGCCGGCGCTCGAAATCATTGATTCGCGCTATCAGGACTTTAAATTCTCGCTTCCCGAGGTCATTGCAGACAACGCCTCCTCAAGCGGCTTTGTCATCGGACCATGGCAGGACCCGCACCAGGACTTCTCGAACCTTGGTCTCACGCTGTCGATCGATGGGCGCACGGTGCAGGTCGGATCCACGGCTGCCTTGCTCGGACACCCGTTGCGTTCGCTGGTCGCTGCTGCGCGTCTTGCCGAGCTCGCCGATGAGCCCCTGCAAGCTGGATGGATCGTGATGGCCGGTGGCGCGACGCCCGCTGAGTGGATCAGGCCGGGGCAGTATGTCTGCGTCGAAATGGAGCGGTTTGGACGGACGGGCTTTCACGTCGGCAACTGAGACAGATTCTCCACCGCACGTACGACATCACTGAGTTTCAGGAGACAGACATGCCACATAAGGTAAAGGTTGCGATCATTGGTCCGGGCAATATTGGCACCGATCTCATGATCAAGGTCATGCGCAACTCTAAGTATCTTGAGATGGGCGCCATGGTCGGCGTCGATCCGGAGTCGGACGGCCTGGCAAGAGCATCCCGACTCGGCGTTGCCACGACTTCCGACGGCATCGAAGGACTACTTCGACTCGATGTATTCCGTGATATCGATATCGTCTTCGATGCTACATCCGCAAGCGCGCACGGGCGCCACAACGAGGTCCTGCAACGTGAAGGCGTGCAGGTGATCGACCTCACGCCCGCGGCGATCGGTCCGTATGTCATTCCGGCAATCAATCTCGAGGAGGAAGATTCGCCGAACATGAACATGGTCACGTGCGGCGGGCAGGCGACGATTCCGATGGTGGCGGCCGTGTCGCGCGTCGCCAAGGTCCACTATGCCGAGATCGTTGCATCGATCGCGAGCAAGTCCGCAGGACCCGGCACACGCGCAAACATCGACGAGTTCACCGAGACCACTCGTAAGGCGATCGAGCAGATTGGTGGAGCCGAACGCGGCAAGGCCATCATCGTGCTGAATCCGGCGGAGCCGCCTTTGATCATGCGCGATACGGTCTTCGTGCTTTCGGAACCGGCCGACCGCGAAGCCGTGGAACAAAGCATCGCCAACATGGTGAAGGCCGTTCAGTCTTACGTACCCGGCTACCGCCTGAAGCAGGCCGTCCAGTTTGACGACATTCCTGCAGACAAGCCGATCAATGTGCCAGGGCTCGGCCTGCGCCATGGGCTAAAAACATCGGTATTCCTCGAGGTGGAGGGCGCAGCCCACTATCTTCCCGCTTATGCGGGAAATCTGGACATTATGACCTCCGCGGCGTTGGCGTGTGGAGACCTCATGGCGCGTCGCCGGGTAGCCGCCGGCATCGCGCGTGGCGCAAAGGAGTGAACGCAATGAACGACAGCAAGCGAATCTACGTCTCGGATGTCACGCTGCGCGACGGCAGCCATGCCGTACGCCATCAGTACAGTATCGACAACGTGAAGGCGATCTCGGCAGCGCTGGATCGGGCCGGCGTCGACAGCATCGAGGTCGCTCATGGCGACGGCCTGGAAGGCTCCAGTTTCAACTACGGCTTTGGCGCGCACACGGACGTCGCCTGGATTGCGGCTGCAGCGGAGTCAGTCCGGAATGCGGCAATTGCGACGCTATTGCTACCGGGCATCGGGACCACTCATGATCTGCGCAATGCGTTTGATGCCGGCGCTCGAGTGGTACGCGTGGCGACACATTGCACCGAGGCGGACGTCTCACGCCAGCACCTGGAATACGCACGTGAGCTCGGTATGGATGCCGTCGGCTTCCTGATGATGAGCCACATGACAACTCCGCAGAATCTCGCAACGCAAGCGAAGCTGATGGAAAGCTACGGCGCGACTTGCGTGTATGTCGTTGATTCGGGCGGTGCACTGGGAATGAGCGCCGTCCGCGACCGCTTCCGGGCGTTCAAGGACGTGCTGAATCCGGAGACTGAAACGGGCATCCATGCGCACCACAATCTGAGCCTGGGGGTTGCGAACTCCCTGATTGCGCTCGAGGAGGGTTGCACACGCGTTGACGCGAGCCTTGCCGGGATGGGCGCCGGTGCGGGCAACGCCCCGCTGGAGGTATTTATCGCCGCGGCGGAACGCCAGGGATGGAATCACGGCTGCGACCTGTACGGCCTCATGGACGCAGCGGACGATTTGGTCCGTCCTCTTCAGGATCGCCCGGTTCGCGTTGACCGCGAAACGCTTGCGTTGGGCTATGCCGGCGTTTATTCCAGCTTCCTGCGCCATGCGGAAATCGCGGCCGACAAGTACGGCCTCAAGACCGTAGACATCCTGGTCGAACTGGGTCTCCGCAAGATGGTAGGCGGCCAGGAGGACATGATCGTCGATGTGGCGCTGGATCTGCTGCGGGACGCCACGCCTCGGTGAGCGCGGCCGGGCGTTGTGCGAATAGCTCTTTGGTGGGGACGACCGAGCGAGGTTGTCCTTTCTTATTGCATATGGAGCGCTGATGACAATCTTCAAACTCAACGTCAATGGCAAGCCCCACACCGTCAGTGCGGACGGCGATACACCGCTGCTCTATGTCCTTCGCAACGAGCTAGGCCTTCATGGCCCAAAGTTTGGATGCGGACTTGGCCAGTGCGGCGCGTGCACGGTGCTGCTGGATGGGACAGCTACGAGGTCCTGCCTGCTTCCTGTGTCCACTCTTCGAGGCGCAAACATTGTGACGCTTGAGGGCTTGGGCACCCCCGAACGCCCTCACCCATTGCAAAGTGCCTTCATCAAGGAACAAGCCGTCCAGTGCGGCTACTGCATCAGCGGCATGGTAATGAGCGCTGCAGGCCTGCTCAAATCCAACGCCGCTCCAAGCGAAAGCGAGATTCGCGAAGCGCTGGCTGGCAATCTGTGCCGCTGTGGCACCCATACCCGCATCATCAAGGCCGTGCGGCGCGCCGCAGCGTTTCCCAAGGAGGAGATCTGAGATGGACCGTCGCGACTTCCTCAAGGAGATGGGCGGGCTGGTGGTCTCGTTCTCCTTCAGTACCCGTGCCTTGGCGCAGAACGCCGACTCCGCCCGTCCCTTTACTTCGCCCAAGCCCATGGGCAAGAACCAGCTTGATGCGTGGCTCAGCATCGGCAAGGACGGTCGGGTCATGGTGTACAGCGGCAAGGTCGATCTTGGAACAGGGACCCGCACGGCGCTTGCGCAGATGGTTGCAGATGAGCTGGACGTTGCCTTCGACCGGGTCGAGCTCGTCATGGGTGACACGCTGCTGACCGTCGACCAGGGACAGACCGCGGGAAGCCTGACCATCCAGGACGGGGGGAGTACACTCCGGCGAGCTGCCGCATGCGCCCGGCGGGCGATGACTCAATACGCCGCAGTGCGGTGGGGCCTGCCTCCAGAGACGTTGACCGTGAGCAACGGGATTATCTCGGCAGGTCCGGAACGGAAAATTACATACACCGAAGTCGTTGCGGCGCAAAGCTTCGATGTACAACTGGACAGCAACGTCCCACTGAAGCCCCCCGGCAGCCGCCGTCTCGTGGGGCAATCCGTCAGTCGTGTCGACATTCCCGACAAGGTGAGTGGGCGTTTCACTTACATGCAGGACTTCAAGCTGCCTGGAATGCTGCATGCCCGAGTGATCCGCCCCTCCGGCCCGGCCGCGCGCCTAGTTGGCTTTGATGCCGCTTCCATCCATGGCGTCAGGGACCTCGTGCGCATCGTCCACAAAGAAAACTATCTTGCGGTTGTCTGCAGGTCCGAGTGGGGCGCTGTGAAGGCAGCACGGATGCTGAAGGTCAAGTGGCAAAGCGCCGAGAATTTTCCTGATCAATCTGCCCTGACCGAATACTGGCGCTCCCTGCCGATTCGGAGTGTGGAACGGCCCGCTGCGAAGGGACTAATCTCGCCCGCACTCGATCGTGCCAGGCAGAGATTGAAGGCCACCTACACGTTTGCGCCGCACACGCACGGGTCGATTGGCCCAGCATGTGCCGTTGCGGATTTCAAAGAGGGGCATTGCACGATCTGGTCAGCGTCTCAGGCTACCCACTCATTGCAGGGAGAAATCGCGAGCGTGCTCGGCGTCGACAAAGCTCAAATTCGCTTGATCTATCTGGACGGTGCTGGCTGCTACGGCCGAAATGGCCACGAAGACTGTGCAGCCGATGCAGCATTCATCTCCCAGGCCATCGCGCAACCAGTGCGCGTTCAGTGGATGCGTGCCGACGAGCACGGTTGGGATCCGAAGAGTCCGCCGACGGTAGTGGATCTCGAAGGCGGCATCGATGAAAACGGGCGACCTACCGCATGGAAGTCCGATTTCTACCTTGCAGCGGCACAGGGCACGCTCAGCGAATTTCCGCTGCTGGCGGCAACCCTCTCTGGTCAAAAGCGTACAGGGTATATCAGCGGGCAGATCCAAAAGAACGCCGAGGTCCTCTATGCCTTTCCAAATATCGCCACAAACGTCTATCGGCTGCAGGACCGGGCGTTTCGTACATCGCACTTGCGATCTCCTGGTCGGCTGCAAAATGTGTTCGCCAATGAGGCGTTTTTTGATGAAATGGCGGCTGCGGCTGGCGCCGATCCGCTAGCTTGGCGTCTCGAGTATCTTTCGGATCCTCGCGCCCGCGCTGTACTGGAGGACGTGGCTCGTCTGTCGGCATGGCAGTACCGCCCGGCCCCCTCTCCGGCGCAGTTAAGCGGCGGCACTGCACGGGGCCGCGGCCTTGCCTTTGTTCGCTACGATAATGATCGAACGTACGTCGCTACGGTTCTGAATGTCGAGGTTGACCTGAAGAGCGGAAACGTCCGGGTGACCGACGTATGGTGTAGTCACGACTGCGGCCAGGTGATCAACCCTGACGGCGCCCGCAATCAGATTGAGGGAGGGATTGTTCAGACCATCAGCCGGGTTCTTCTTGAGGAGGTCCGATTCGATCGCGATCAAATCACGACCACCGATTGGGCCACCTATCCCATCCTGCGATTCCCCGAGGTGCCGAACATCTCCATCAGCCTGATCGACAGACCGGAAACGGTGCCTTGGGGGGTGGGCGAAATGGCGCCCGCCACGATCCCGGGCGCCATCTCCAATGCCGTGTTCAACGCAACAGGCATACGCATGCGATCCGTCCCATTCTTGCCAGAGAAAGTGCTCGCGCTCTCGAAGTGACTAGAGACGGACCTCGCGACGGCCCCGGCCACGAGAACCCGGCCTCGGCCAACTGGCTGCGCCACACCGCCGGCTCGCACATGGCCGACCAGCAGGTCGGCTGCGTTTTGTGCGCGACAACCTTGGCCATGCCTCGAGCGTCACCACCAGCGCTTACCTGCACAGCGAAGAGTTTGCGCGACACGAGGCCACGCAGGAGCGACATCGAATCGGCTGGGGCACCTCCAACAAGGAAAGCCCCTGCAGGGAGATTCGGGGCGCCCTGTTCGCTCATCAATCCAACCAGACACTCTTCCCTGGGCAGCGAATGCGAGATTACTAGATTACTTACCCAGCGACGAGGCGGCGACCAAGCTGCTTGGCACTCAGAAGTTCGCCTCGATGGCCATCCTGGCGCCCTCTGGCACTTCGTTCGGAATGACCCGGTGCGCAAGAATCGCGTAGCCCCGAGCAGCCGCCACTGCCGTGGGATTCACCAGCCGTTTTGGGCCTCCCAACCACGCAAAATGATCTCTCCCGTCTTCACTACTGAACCAGGCAAAGTCGCCGATGCAGTCAAGGCCGCGCTTCACCATCTTCAGCAGCGCCAGCGCTTCCTCTGAAACACCTAGGTGCCGTCTTGTGTCATGAATAACCGTGGCCAGATTGCGGAGCTTGTTGGTCGAGGTGGCTTCCCCGGTCGCCTGGTCAGGTAACAGCTCGACGACCAGAATCCCCCTGTGCGCGGTGATGCGTGCATGCTGCATAGATCCTCCCAACGGATGCCTGTCGCCTTACAACCTTATGCATTGAGCTAGCAAGTTTGCGGCCAGGCCTTGCCAAATGTGCAGCTTACAGCCCCCTTATGACATTCCGACCCGGCGTTGGCATGCGGACGCGGCAAAGGGGTGCGGAGATTGACGCTGGCCGGCCCCGCCAAGCCAAGCCAGTTTGCTAACGTCGGTGCGGCGGGATTGGTGCGGTGTTGGTACCGGCCCGGCAGTTCCCGCGGACTGTTGGACCGCAGCCGACTCGCCCGGCATGTCGGGAACGAATGGATCTCGTTGTTTGCCGCCATCGTGACGGCAAGCCAGGCACAAAACTGGTGCAATCGTGCAATGCCGCTGCGAGAAGTCCCAGCATCGGATGCGCCCCCCCTCGCAGCCGACTTGTGGCGCTTATTGATGCGCGCCGTTCCGTACATCGACAGCCGCTGCCCCGCCCGCATCCATCACCGATACACCTCCCTGGGCGCTGCTCACGCAGCCTCGGGTCGTCTCGCGCTTTCAAAGTACGGGACAGCATCTGTTCCTGCGTTGACCGGGCTTGTCGGTATCCGCTGGGCTGGACTATCGTGTCGCTGGTCGCGCTCTGGTTTTTCCGCGAGACCCGCGACGTCGATATCACGGCTGACGCCTGACGCGTCCTCAAGTCATCCCATGCAGGTTGCGCCTCCTTGCCGGCCTGTCAGGCACTGAACGCCAGGAGTTGGGCAACCTCTGTCACCTGCTCGCCGATGCCATACAGCACTTCACTGACGACGCCCTCGGCCGGCGCGCAGATGGTGTGCTCCATCTTCATCGCCTCCATCACCAGCAACGGTGCCCCGCGCGTCACGGTGCTGCCTGCCTCGACCCTCACGGCGATGACCGTCCCAGGCATCGGCGCGGTGAGCTTGCCACCCTTGCCTTCGGCCTCGCCGGCGTGTGCCAGCGGGTCGAGCCAAGTCGACATGGCGGCCGGCATGGAAGACATGGAATTCGTCGGCTTCCGCATGCACCTGTCCGTGCACGCGCCGCGGGCCAAGGTCGATTCGGATGTCGTCGACCTGGCAGGCAGCGGTGAACGGAATGGCGACAAATTCTTGCCGGATGCAATTGATCAGTGCTTTGCCTTCGGTCAGGGACAATCCGACGTCGCCCGAGGTCTGGTTGTCAACGGAGCGGTGAAACCGCACTGTCGCAGTACATCCGCCAGCATCCGCCCATCATGACGCAGCTGCCCGCGGTGCGCGAGGTGGAGGTCTGCAGTCGCGTCGATTACTGCAGTTCACTGGACATCCCGCTCGCAACGGCATCCAGCGGAACAAGGTTGTCTTCGACTCGGCGAGCGCGCTGGGGCAATCCCTCGCTTCGCCGGTACGGCATGCGCTGAGACGGGACTTCGAATCGCTGCCGCGCTTTGAAGGCGTGACGCCACACTACCCGATGCGTAGCCTGGTCCATGACCTTGCCGCCGAATTTGTCTGATCCCACCAGGAAACCAAAGAGATGAGCTACGAATCGTTGCTGCAGGAACTGCAGGACATGAAGGAAAGCGTGCGCGTCTTGCGAGCCGAAGCGGACATCCGGCGCATCATGGCGCGTTACATGCTGCTTTGCGATGTGCCGTTGCCGGAGCACGGACTGAATGGCGAGGGGCGCTTGCGCGAGATCGTCAGTCTGTTCGCGGAGGATGCGCGCTGGGAAGGCGTTGGCGAATACTACGACAACCAGTTTGGCGCGAGGATTGGCCACGGTCAGATCTATCGGCATTTCCAGCGAATCTTCCAGCCGAGTACGCCGCAGCTGATCCTGATTTGCCATTACCTGACCTGCGAGCAGATCCACGTAACCGGTGAATACCGCCGAAGGACAATGGCTTCACTTCCAGCCATGGATCGACGACGGCACTTCGGTGCTGCGATCCAGCCGGCTCAACAATGCGTTTCGTTGCGTGGATGGCACGTGGAAGATTTCACGTTACCGGACGGAGAACGTGTTCATCGCTCCGCTTCCGGAAAACTGGGCGACCAATATTCCGTCGACGTCGGTCCTAATGAAAGCGTAGGCTGCAGCTTGGCCGGGGCGGGGGGAACTTCAACTTCAGCACTCATAATGCATATGATGTCAATTCCCCCCAAAGGCTTTAGGTCGGCTTGCGCAGGAATCCCTGGTTGCCACCGTTACGATTGGGCGCGAAGCCATTGCGCTGAAGCGTCTCTTCCACGGTGTCGTAGAAGACCCCAATCTGCATGATCTCTCGCGCCTGTTTCGCTGTCGCGATGGGGCGACCAAATTCGCCTGAGATACGAACCAATTGCTTGATCTGCTCGACGGAGGACATCTTTCCCGTGCGGGTCTGGTTCCAGAGTACATCCTCGATACCGCACCGCACATGCAGGCCCAAAGCGATGCCGATCATATTCACGGGCAGCACATTTAGCACCGAACTCTCCACCGTAACCACCGCTCCGTCTGGCGCAGCACGCAGGAAGTTGGCCAGGTTGTAGATGTTCGCTTGATCCATGCCGCCGCTGATAGCCACCCAGTTCATCACCAGTGGCCCCTTGTAGACGCCGCGGCGAATCATCCGCTCGATCGTTTCAAAGCTGTTGATGTTGTAGCACTGAAACTCACTTTGGATTCCGGCGGCCGTCAGGCGTCGAATGTGCTCCTCGGCCCAGCTGGGATTCGAGGGGACGATCATGTCCTTGTAGGTCGAATAGAGGTGCGGGAATCCCCGCGAAACGCCCTTGAAGTCATCAATACCAGCATGCTCTGTGACATTCATCTGCGTAGTGTTGACGGTCACCGTCACCTGGTCCGGCTTCGGATCGAGTTCGGCCAGCATATGCCGCGTGTCGTCGCTAAGCCATTTGGCGGCTTGGCCCTCTTCCGGCGCGAAGCTGATAGAGCCACCCACCTGGATGATCATTTCCGGCACGCGGGCGCGCACCCCGGCGATCAGCTCATTGAACATGGACAGGCGCTTGCTGCCCTTGCCATCGGGTTCGCGCACATGCAGATGCAGAACGGTGGCACCGGCTTCGTAGCAATCCACCGCCTTCTGGATCTGGTCCTCCATGGTGATAGGGATATCTTCCGGGAAGTCTGAGGGAATCCAGCCCGGCGCATAGGGAGCGGCCGTGATGATCAGAGGCTGCTGGTTCTCGGGATACAGGTGGCCGTCAAGGAAGTTCATGAGGATGGATCTCCAAGTTGTAATGTGAATATTGAGAATGTCGAACTAGGAGTGAATCATCTGGCCTCGCACCAGTTCCCGCTTTACATTGGATGTCTCGAACTTAACTCTTCATGACAACAACGCGCCACTGTCCGTTGAGCCACCCTCAAGGCACATACGCCCTTCAACCTGGAAGACGACGTACGCGAACAAGATGGAAGGGAGCCACCTTCCCTTACCGACCCCTGACCCTTGCCGGTCGGCGACGGTTGAGAGAGATAGGATGCGTTCAGGACGCGGGATGCCAGTTGTTGGAGGAGCAGTTCGTCGGTGGCGCTGCTCGAGTGGGTGGGCAGGCGGGTCAGCGCGTCGTTGAGGAACGCCCACGAATCGTGCCCGCTGAACTGGGCTGATTACAGTTCGGACCGAGGAGACCGAAGCCGATTGAATGCGCCCTCTTTTCAGCTAGCGCACTGGTGCTTTATTTGGAGCAGATGAAGAATGGACGAGCGTGGCATCCCGGTTGGTGCGCTCAACGGATAGGCCAACCCGCCGCTACAGGTGGCCAAACGGAATGCCTGCGAGATCCAGCAAAAACACTCGCCCGTACACAACTTGGCTTCGCCTAGATCCTATGAATGAAGACGGGTCGGTAACGCACGCAAAGCGATCCTAAAGTAAAGGTGCGACCCATTCACCTTGGAGCACGTCATGCAACCGACCCGTATCAATCATTCTATACCCGCAGAAGATGTATTGGCAGTGGCCCTGGAGCTGTCCAACAACACCTGGAAAATCGCCCTGCACGACGGCAAACGGGAGAAGCCTGCGATCCAGACTGTAGCTGCAAAAGTTCCGGCATGCCGCCTGGACGAAGCGATGCAAGCGATCGAGAAGATCAAGACGAAATGGGGAATTGGCCCTGGCGTGCGCACCGTCGTGTTGTACGAGGCTGGTCAGGACGGCTTCTGGATCGAGCGGGCGCTATCGAAGCTCGGATACGAAGTAGTGATCTGCGACCCCGCCAGCATCCCGGTGGAGCGGCACGCGCGGCGGGCCAAGACCGACCGACTCGATGCGATCAAGCTGGTGTTGTGCCTGCGCGCCTGGCTGCGCGGCGAACATGACCGCATGCACGTGATTCGCGTACCGGCCGTTGAAACCGAAGCCCAGCGGCACCTGGTGCGCGACCGGGGTGAACTTCAAAAAGAAACGCTACAGCACCGCGACCGGATACGCAAGCTGCTGCGAACAGTGGGTTGCTGGCAAGACGTCGAAGGCGATATCGCAAAGCGGCTAGCAAAGGGAGAAATCTCCTGCTACGACGGCGCGGCAATCCCTGCGCAGTTGCATGCGCGGCTGACCCGGGAGTGTCAGCGCTTGGCCTTAGCCCAGCAGCAACTCGCTGCACTGGAAAAAGACCTGGTCAGGCAATTGCCGGAACCCGCACAAAAGCGTATTGCCGACCTGCAACGGCTCAAGGCGGTTGGCCCGGTCGGCGCGACACGACTGGTGCTCGAGCTGTTCTGGCGCAGCTTTGACAACCGCCGGCAGGTGGGCGCCTGTGTCGGCTTGGCGCCGCAGCCGTACGACAGCGGCCAGAGCCGGGTCGACCAGGGGATCAGTAAGCAGGGCAACCGGCGCGTGCGTTCTCTGCTTATTGAAATGGCGTGGCTCTGGTTACGCTATCAGCCCGGCAGTGCGATGGCGCAGTGGTACGTGCAGCGCACCCAAGGCAATAGCCAGAACAAGCGGGGCAAGCGCATCGCTATAGTCGCGGTGGCGCGACGGCTGGTCATCGCTCTGTGGCGCTATCTGACGCATGGAATCCTACCCGAGGGAGCGCTTCTGAAAAACAGCAAGACCACAGGATTAAAACGTTCAGCCGGCGAGGTGGCAGCAGTTTGAAGGCATGGCGGCAACGCTCGCATTAGCTGCTCCTGTCCGTCATATCGCAAGTCAGTTCGAAGTAGACAAGCCCGTGCAGCCTGCTGGTTGCAAACGCAACCGACACTACTAGATGGGGCTTCTCGCATCAAGGTCGCCTTAGCGCAACGCGCATGCAGGATTGGGCTGGGCAAATACCAGCGGATAGAAGTTGGTGGGACGTCGAAGTCTCACGTAAAGATGACCGGGAACTTTGAAACTGGTGAACAACAGCGACAGACGCCTGTGGTAAGCGCGAGCTAGATTAAGGAAGAAGTTGGATCAATTTGCGTAAAAATTCTTGCCTTCCGACTCATCATAGAAGCAGGCTGCTGAAATACCTAGCCCGAAGTCAGCGCGGTAGCGTGCCAAAGCGTTGATTACCGGACACCACTCCATCCGAGATTCATGCGCGGCGCCGACACCTTCACCGAAAGCCTGTTCACCATGCGGCGACTCGAAGATTTCGTGCCGCAATCGCATCCGTTGCGCCCGATCCGCACCATGGTCAACCAGGCCTTGGCGAAGATGAATCGGCTGTTCGCAAGCATGTACGAAGCCGATATCAAGGGCGGACGCCCGAGCATTGCGCCGGAGAAGCTGCTGCGCGCGATGCTGCTGCAGGTTCTGTATAGCATCCGGTCCGAACGCCAACTGATGGAGCAAACGCAGTACAACTTGCTGTTCCGATGGTTCATCGGCCTGTCGATGGACGACGCAGTCTGGGTGCCAACGGTGTTCACCAAGAACCGTGCACGGCTGATCCAGCACGATGCAGTGATCACGTTCTTCAACGAGGTGCTGGCCATCGCGCACAAGCGCAACTTGCTGTCGGGCGAGCACTTCAGCGTGGATGGCACGATGATTAAGGCCTGGGCCGGCCACAAGAGCTTCGTACGCAAGGACGGCGGCGATGGCGCTGACAGCGACAGCGGTGGCACCGGCGGCTTCCAAGGAGAGAAGCGCAGCAACGAGACGCATCAGTCCAAGACTGATCCGTACGCCAAGCTCTATCGCAAGGGCAAGACCGCCAGTGAGCTGCGCTATATGGGTCACACCTTGAGCGACAACCGCCACGGCCTGGTGGTAAGCGCGGTGGTGACCCAAGCCGACGGATATGCTGAGCGCGAGGCCGCGAAGGCCGTGCTCAACGACGCCCGGCAGGTCGCTAACGAGCCGGGCGTCGAAGTTACCGTGGGCGCGGACAAAGGGCTACGACGCCGAGGAGTTCGTTCAAGCCTGCCTTGATATGAAGGTGACTCCGCACGTGGCGCAAAACACTTCAGGGCGACGCTCGGCGGTGCCCGATGAGATTGCCCGCAGCGTCGGCTATGCCATCTCGCAGCAGAAGCGCAAGCTGATCGAACAGGGCTTCGGCTGGGTCAAGACGGTCGGGCGCATGCGTCAGGTGATGGTGCGCGGCTTGAAGAAGGTCGACCAGATGTTTGTACTTAGCATGGCCGCTTACAACCTCGTGCGGATGCGATCGCTAGGACAAGTCCGTCCGCAGGGCCTGTAATGGGAGCAAGGAAGCCAAAAATGGGCATCAAACCGCGTGAAAATCGATGAAATGACGCCCGGCTTCCGGATTATGAAAAATACGAGGCATGTGCGTCGCGCAGGGGGAAGCTTTGCCCTGTCTGCAGCGAGTACTTCAGCGGCCTGCTAGGGTAATGTTCTGCTCGCCCGCGGAGGTGCCGTCTGTCGGCGCACTGTTCCGCGTGTGTCCCGACTTTCCTTGGGGCTGCAACCAAATTGCGCGTGATACCAGCGCGAGAATCCGCTCGGCGCGGAAAAACCGAGTAGGGTCGCCACCTCGGTCAACGGACGATCGGTCTCGATGACGTGACGCGCGGCGAGTTCCGTGCGGATATCGTTAACGATCGACGAGAAGCTCTGTCCCTCTTCTGCCAGCCGGCGCTGGACCGTGCGGCACACCATGCCCAGGTGGTCGGCCACCTGCTCGATGCCGCAACGCCCGCTGGGCAGCAGCAGCAGGACAATGCGCCGAACGTCCTCAAGCATTGTTGCCTGCTGCGACATGGTAGAGACGTCTATCAACTGCTGCGCGTAGCGCGCCATGGCTGGATCGGCAGACGGGTTGCGTGCATCGAGGTCAGCCTTCGCACAAATGATGCAGTTGAAGTCATAGTTGAACTCGACGCACGGGCCGAAAAACCGCTGGTGCACACTAAGGTCGCGTGGCGCCGGGTGCTCAAAGCAAACACGCTCCGGCTCCCAGTCGGGCTTGTGGAGCTGGCGTATCAACCGCACCATTACGCCTAGCGCCAGTTCAACCCGTTGACGCGTGGGCTCATGTGCACTGCCAGCCATTACCACTTCGCGAATAATGACCAGGTCGCCGCACTCCTCGATCGCCAGCGACAGCGCACCGTTAAGCAACGCTTGATAGCGCATCAGCATCTGCAGCGAGTCGCGCAGAGTCGCCTGGTCGCGGATCAGTAGTCCTACCGCCCCAAGATTGGACAATAGGCGCGACTCGGCCATGCACAGCCCGAAACTCTCGTTGCCTGACATGATTGCGGACGCCTGAAGCAAGCGTCCGACACGCTCTACGGGAATCATGACGTCCGGCTCGCGCAGCACGCTCGGACTTAACCCGGCGTCAAGGAGCATCCGCACCGGATCCAGTCCGGCGGCTCGAGCGACCTCGCTGTAGTTCGTGAGGGCCGCAGCGCGGACAAGTGACGACATGGGAAAATTGAGTAGAACTTTGACACCGAATGATAAATGCTTGTCACGTATTGTCAAGCGGGAGCAATCCGCAACATCCAAACTCGCAAGGATCGATCAGCCTAATAGAACACAGGAGACAACGTTCATGAATCAACGCCTGAAGGCGGCACCCGCAGTGGTCCGCGCAACATCTCTGAGCAGCTCGATCCGGGTCGAGCCCCTCACTTGCACCATCGGTGCAGAGCTCAGCAACGTCCACCTGGGGGCAGCTGCCGAGGACGACCAACAAATGGCAGAGATCCGGTCGCTGCTCCTGAAGCATCGTGTGCTGTTCTTCCGCGACCAGGACATCACGCGCGCGCAGCACCTGGCCTTTGCGAGCCGCTTCGGCAAGCTGGAAGACCATCCAATGCTGGACAGCGACCCCGATCTCCCGGGACTGGTTCAGATCTACAAGACTCCGGACAGTCCTCCCGAACGCAACGAGAATTCCTGGCATACCGATGCCACCTGGCGCGAAAAGCCTCCGATGGGCTGCGTGTTGCGCTGTATCGAATGCCCGCCTGTGGGCGGCGACACAATGTGGGTCAACATGGTCGAGGCATATAACCAGTTGCCCGAAGAGATCAAGACGAAGATCGCCTCCTTGCGTGCGCGCCACAGCATCGAGGCGAGCTTCGGCGCTGTGATGCCGATCGAAAAGCGTCTTGCACTGAAGGCTAAGTACCCAGACGCCGAGCACCCCGTGGTGCGCACCCATCCGGAAACCGGAGAGAAGGTGCTATTCGTCAACGGAAGCTTTACGACGCACTTCACCAATTACAACGTGCCGGCCAACGTGCGCTTTGGGCTGGATAAGGCGCCGGGCGCCAGCAATTTGCTTGGCTATTTGGTCAGCCAGGCCAACATCCCCGAATACCAGGTGCGCTTTCGCTGGAAGAAGAACAGTGTTGCGTTCTGGGACAACCGTTCAACCCAGCACTACGCAGTGATGGATTACCCCCCGTGCCACCGAAAGATGGAGCGCGCCGCCATCATCGGTGACGCGCCTTACTAAGGTGGACATGACCTCTACGACACCAACCGTTCTCATCGTCCCTGGCCTGCGTGACCATGTGCCGGAACACTGGCAGACCCTTCTTGCGTCGAAGCTGCCTCGCGTGGTCTCAGTCGCCCCGCTTGAGCAAGACAAGCTGAGCTGCGCTGCCCGGGTCGATGCGATCGATCGCGCTCTGGCCGACATCGAGGGGCAGGTCATCATCGTGGCGCACAGCGCAGGCGCGATGATGATCGCCCATTGGGCGGCCCGAGGCGTCACACGGAACATCGTCGGCGCACTGCTCGCAGCACCCGCGGACCTCGAGACGCCCATGCCCGCGGGCTACCCGACGACCGACACATTGCGCGACCACGGCTGGCTGCCGATCCCTCGCTGCAAATTGCCGTTTCCGAGCATCGTTGCGGCAAGCAGCAACGATCCTCTGGCGCGTCTCGATCGCGCCCGTGAACTGGCGCAGGCGTGGGGAAGCCGCTTCGTCGAACTCGGCGAGGTCGGGCATCTGAATCCCGCTTCCGGCTATGGCGAGTGGCCGCGGGCGGAAGCGTTCATTCGCGAACTCTCGTGATCGACCCACGGCCGAGTGCCACCGGCCGAAGGCCCCTACGGTCGACCCGCCCAGACGCAATGACCACGTTTTGTATGCTTACCTTACGGACGCGCCGCAACGGTAGCCGCCCAGCCAGTTGCGCGGCCGGGTGACTGCCGTAGCACCGGGGTGCCGTGGCAAGTTCGCTCAAAGTATCTTCTTGTTATTCCGGCTGGTAGTTAATGGACTTCAGCAGCGCGGCCTGTTTCTGGTATGCCTGCTTCAGGTCCGCCATCATCTCTTCCGAGGTGGCGGCATTCCCCTGCTCCATGCCCATATCCTTGACGCGGTTCTGCACTGCGGGTTGCTTGAAATACGCCAGCGTCGCCTCGCGGATTTTTTGCTGGACTGCCGGAGCAACATCCGGGCGGGACCACACGGCGAACCAGCCGGCTTCCGCCAACTGCGGGTAGCCGAGTTCCTTGAACGTAGGCACATCCGCCAATGCGGCAATTCGGTTTGGATAGGCCACCGCAATCGCTTTGATCTTTCCCGCCTTGATCAGCGGCAATGAGGTCGTCACCCCATCGAACATCAGTGGCACATGGCCGCCCATCAGGTCGTTCAATGCCGGAGGAGAGCCTTTGTAGCCAACATGCCTCATTTGCACATGGGTGAGTTGCCCGAGCAGTATACCCGAGGTGTGGCCCTTCAATCCCGCAGCGTAAGAAGCGAAAACCAGCCCTTCCTTTTGCGATTTGCCGTAGTCCACCAACTGCTTCAGGTTGGAGACAGGCACATCCTTGTTGGCAACCAGCACCAACCCCGTGCGGCTGACCTGGGCCAGGGGCTTCAGGTCGGCAAAGGGCTTGTAATTGACCTTGTAGGCCAATGGCGCCTCGCTCACGACGCCGCCCTGGATGACCAGGAGGGTATGACCATCCCTGCCGGTGGACTGCAAATCGCTGATCGCCAGCGCCCCGGCGGCACCGGGCTTGTTTTCTACGATAACCGGCTTGCTCCATGTCTTCTGCAGGCCTTCCGCCAGCAGCCGCGCCAATGCGTCGGCGGTGCCGCCGGCAGGCCCCCCCACCACAAGGCGGATCGGCTTGCTTGGCCAATCCTCCTGGGCCTGAGCCACGGGCATCCCACCGACGACACCAACACCGATCGCCAAGGCGTATCCGCGCCACCAGAAGTGATTGGTCTGCTTCTTCATGTCCGTACCTTTTGATTGCTACGCTTTGCGTGTTTAGAAAGATTTATTGATGGGCATTCAGGGCAGCGCACCACCCCCTCATGGCGACCTATCGCGCCAATGGTGATACATCCACCTTTTCTCCATTCTCGGAGCGCCCCGCATCAACCGGCTTGACCGATCGCGACAAGTTGTTGCCGATTGGCGCCAACAGAGGGAAAACCCTGCTCGCAGTATCGGCCACACGGCGATTGAGGGCTTGAGGGTCCACCGCAGCAAGGCCCCGCTTCGGCGACGCTCGTGTTCAACGTTACGGCTGACAACCGACTCTCAATGTGCGCTGAATCCGGCGCCTTTGGTGATGCAAGCGCCTCCGGCGTCAGCGAATCCCTGTCATAAAAAGCCAAGTTCAAGGCGTGCAAGGTAAAGCGGGAAATATCGCCAGGCAGGATGATCCGGTGCGAGAAGTTCTTATCGAGGATCGTCTCGTCGAACGTGATGCAACCTTGCTCGCAACGCCACAATCTGTGACGTGTCTGCGCAAGCAAACTCCTGATGCTTGTGCCGCAAATGTGCGCCGATGGGGGACGAAATCGGGACGATGGCCCACGCCGCGATCCATGACATTCTCGACCATCGCCTCACACCCGATTCCGATCGAGCGGCGAAACGAGCTAACTTCGACGTCACCACACAAGTCATCCAGACGCTTGAATATGCACCCAATTCCAAAGCCCGCACGGCGACACAAGACAGCATCTCACGATGCTGACGGCCAGCAGGAACCACTGCCAGACCTAGCCTGAAACCTTGCTTCACAGCAGGCGCCACTATTAGTCATGAGTTTCAAGAATCATTGGAGGAGACAGAATTGACCCTGTATACGAGTAACGCGATGCCGGTTGAGTCGGCTGCGGCTACCACCGGTGCCAAAGCTTACGCATGGGTGGTATTTGCCTTGATGTTCTGCCTGTTACTGTCTGACTACATGTCACGGCAAGCGATCAATGCCTTGTTTCCGCTCTTGAAAGAGCAGTGGCAGATTACCGACACGCAGCTCGGCTCGATCAGCAGCGTAGTGCCGTTGACGGTCGGAGTGATGACCCTCCCATTCTCCATCATCGCGGACCGCTGGGGACGTGTCAAAAGCATTGCACTGATGGCTGCAGTGTGGAGTGTTGCCACGCTCGGGTGCGCTATTGCCAGCAACTACCATGAGATGTTTGTCGCGCGCTTCTTCGTTGGTGTCGGCGAGGCTGCCTACGGAAGTGTCGGGTTCGCTATGCTCCTGAGCATCTTCCCAAAGCATATGCGGTCTAGCATTGCCGGCGGTTTTACCTCGGCAGCTGCATTTGGGTCGGTGCTCGGTGTTTCGCTTTCCGGTATCATTGCGACGCATTTCGGCTGGCGCTGGTCGATGGGTGTGATGGCAATCATTGGCTTTGTGCTGGTGATCATCTATTGCGCCGTGGTCACGGAAAAGAAGCTTGCAAGTGCACGACCGGATGATGCGAACGGAACTCCGGCATACGGGCATGTGAAACTGACACCGCGTGCGCTACTCTCTGGCTTGTTTCCGTCCCGTTCCGTCTTTTGTGCGTACCTCGGCTGCGCCTTGCAGATCTTCGTTCAGGGCACTCTTTTTGTATGGCTGCCCAGCTACCTGAATCGCTACTGGGGCATGCCTGTCAGCGAGGCGGCCATCCTGGCCGCCGGCCTTGTCCTTGTCAGCGGCCTGGGCCAACTCATATGCGGTGTAATGACCGATCGGATCAGCGGGCATTCGTTGCTTAAGCGGTGGAACATGGCCATCGGCTATTGCCTTGTGTTAGGCACGCTGCTTGCAATCGCGTTCCGCTTGCCACATGGCAATCTGCAACTGGCGCTCCTCGTGCCCGGGGTGTTCTTCCTCGCCAGCTCGTTCGGGACCTGTAGCGCGATTATTGCCGGGGCCACACCGCCAGCCATTCATGGCTCGGTGTTTGCCACACTGACGTTGTTCAACAATATTCTAGGCCTCGCCGCAGGCCCCCTTGTCACCGGTATGGTTGCGGACGCGTTTGGTCTTGAGGTCGCCTTGCGCTGGCTCCCGCTCGCGGCAGTTCTGCCTTTTACCGTGTTCATCATTGGCAGGTGGTGCTACGTCGCGGAAAAGGCGACTGGCGTCGCCAGATTCGGCATGAGCACCTGACCCTGGCGTTTTGCGCCCTGCGACGCCGTCGGCAAATTGCTGTCGACACTCAATCCATCGTCCCCACGATCCTCCATCGCGGGGACGATGCAGCATCCCGTCGATCGGCTTGAGGCGGAAGAACGGAACGCTTACCTTCACGGGGCCAGCCTTCGGCATCAAAAGGCGGGTCTAGGATCCCCGGCCATTGAATGTCTCAGTTCCGAGTTTCACAAATGCTCGTACCGCTGGCGATACTTCTCGACGCCTGTAAGCCAGTGCCAGGTGCACTGAGAGTCTAAAGTCGGCGATCTGTTTGTAGATGACACCTGGCTGGGAGAAGTTCTGCATGGACTCCGGCACGATGGCCACTCCGTATCCCGCGGACGCCAGGCAAATTGCAGAGATGAAATCCTGGACGCGATATTCCAGATGAGGCGTGAACCCTCCGGTTTTGCCCAGGGCGGATAACGCAGACCCGAATCCTTCCTCCTCTGCAAACTGCGGCACGATGAACGATTGATCGGCCAGCGCGCGCGCTGGAACCGTCCCTCGGCTTGCAAGGGGATGGCTTCCTGCCATTGCAGCCAGCAAACGCTCAGTCTGCACGACTTTTGTTATCACGCCAGCCGGATTGAGCCGTCTGGGCCTGACGATTCCCACATCGATCTGTCCATCGCTGAGCGCTTCGAGCTGTCTCGGCGTTTCCATTGGCATGACTTCGAGCCGGACCATCTCGTGTGACTTCCGAAACTCGCTCAGCATCATCGACAGCAGGCCGCTGCTTACGCCCGATGCCACATAGCCGACACGGATGACGCCAGCCAACCCTCTGGCAGCCAGGCGTCCGACCTGGTCGGCTCGCTCAATATGCCGCAAGGCAGCGACAGCCTCGGCATGGAACAAGTGCCCCGCATCGGTAAGTGACACCGGCTTCCTTTTGTTCCGGTTCAAAAGCGTAACCCCCAAATCCTGTTCAAGGCGTTGGATTTGGGTGCTGAGCCCAGATTGGGCGACACCTAAGCGATCTGCCGCCTTCGCAAAGTGAAGTTCTTCCGCCACGGCGAGGAAGCACTGCAACTGGCGAACGTCAATCATCGATTTAATCCAAATTTCGGAACAAAGATTACACCATTATCTCTGGATCATATCAAGGAATCCGGATGAAATAGCGCCATACACCATCTCGGAGAACTATCGATGAATGCCCCGCTTCCTGCGGCATTGCTTGCCGGCAATGACGAGTCCCGTTTCCAATTGTCTGCCCACCCTGATCACCATCGCATCCTGCATGTGACCGCTGAGCACGATGCCCTTCTTGGGTTCCTGCATGACGTACGCAAGGTCGATGTGCAGAGCCTCGAGTATGTTCCCTTCATGCGCTACGAGCTCGCGAGCGCACTTGCGAAGCATGTCGGCGAGGACTTCGCTACAACCATCAACGGCATCGTGAAGGACCGGCAGCACGGTGGCTTCACGGTAGGACTCCAGGGACTGACGGCGGACGCCGACGATTTCGTTCGCTTCGGCACTGCCATTGGGCACCTCTTGGGCCCCAGCAACCACGATGCGATGTCTGGCACTTACTATGCCCGCTTCGTGGTCAGGCACACGGACAATAGCGACTCCTATTTGCGCCAGGCCTATCGACTCTTCACGATGCACACCGATGGCACCTTCGTTACCGAAGCGACGGACTGGCTGTTGATGATGAAGTTTGCAGAACAGAATGCCATTGGCGGCGAGTCCCGATTCCTGCATCTGGACGACTGGGAAGAGCTTAACCAGTTTGTCAGTCACCGTCTCGGAACGCAGCCTTTCCTCTACAAGGCGCCGGGATCCAAGAATGTCAGCGACAAGGTCGAGCGCCCGGTCTTTTTTCAGAGCGAGTTTGGGTTGTCGATGTCATTCATCGATCAGTTTGTACAGCCGCGTAATCGCGAGGAGGCAGCATTTCTCAACGCCCTGTCGACTTCCATGGAGGCCTCGTCGGGGACAAAGGAAGTGTCGCTGCCCGTCGGCGATCTGGTTGTCCTGAATAACTACTTCTACGTCCACGGGCGAGCGCCGTTCGAAAAGAATGAGGCGCTGTTCCGTGAACTGATGCGCCAGCGCGGCATGTTTGCCTGATTGTTCAATGGGATCCGGCGCGGCTGGCAGTCACAGCGGTTGGGCCCTGTTAGACTCTTCAAATCAAGATGACATCTCGAACAGAAGTTACAGAAAGCCAGGTCGCTCCGAGCGCTGGAATACCTGCCAAGCCTGCCTATGGCGCAAACCGTCAGATTCATCGACGACTACGCCCTATCCTCTCGCTTGCCGATTTTGAGGTCGCCGCAAAGAGGGCGCTTCCGCGCCCGATCTTTGGCTATATTGCCGGCGCCGCGGAGGATGGAAAGTCGCTAGCCGTGAACAGGACGGCATTCGACGAGGTCAAGTTTCGTCCCAAGGTCCTTGTCGACGTGTCGGGAAGGTCGCAAGCGACCGAGATCTTCGGGCAACGTTATGCTTCTCCCTTTGGGATAGCGCCCGTCGGAATCAGTGCGATTGCCGCTTACCGTGGTGATGTGGTCCTGGCGCAGACGGCGCGGGAAGAGCAGATACCCGCAATCATGAGCGGCACGTCCTTGATCCCGATGGAGGCCATTCACGCTGCGGCGCCAGGCACGTGGTTTCAGGCCTACCTGCCGGGTGACGCCACCCGGCGGGACGCGCTGATTGAGCGGATTGAAGCGGCCGGTTTCGCCACGCTTGTCCTTACGGTTGACATTCCCGTTTGGGCCAACCGGGAGAATAACGTCCGTACTGGCTTCTCTTTGCCTTTGCGACCGTCTGTCCGGTTGGCATTCGATGGCGTGTCCCGGCCGCGTTGGCTGGCGGGGACCTTCGCCAGAACGCTCCTCTCGAGCGGGATGCCGCATTTTGAGAATTCCTTTGCGACTCGCGGCGCACCGATCTTGTCGGCCTCAGCTATTCGCGACACGACGGGGCGTGATCACCTGAATTGGACGGACATCGAACGAATCCGGCAAAGATGGCGCGGCAACTTGGTCATAAAGGGCATTTTGCATAAGTCCGACGCCGAGCGCGCTGTCGCCCTGGGCGCCGACGGCATCATTGTCTCGAATCACGGTGGCCGCCAATTGGACGGTGCCGTGGAACCGCTTGCTGTATTGCCGGAAATCTGTGAAAGCGTCGCCCACAAGACAACCGTCATGATGGACAGCGGTATCCGGCGAGGCGGTGATGTTCTGAAAGCGTTGGCACTGGGAGCCCGCTTTGTCTTCCTGGGACGGCCTTTTATTTACGCTGCGGCCATTGGAGGAGCCGAAGGCGTTCGCCACGCCATAACTCTCTTGCGCGATGAGGTCGATCGAAACATGGCTATGCTTGGCGCGCAGACCCTCGCTGATGTGAACAATTCCGTCATCATATAGGGCGTGTTAACACAAACCGCGAAGCCCGTCGGCCACCAGCACGAAGCTGAGGAAGCCGAGGAACATCGCGTCGAGCTTTTCGAAGCGGGAGAAGATCCGACGGTAGCCTTTGAGTCGCCGGAACAGCCAGTCGGTCGCGAGGTCACCGCGCCAACGGTGGAGTGTCGAGAGTTGGACGCCGCGAGAGTCAGATGAACTTGAACCGCGGTCGGCACAGCAAGCTGGGGCTTTGCGGCGGAGGTGGCTTTGGACGCGTCTTGGCCGACGATGACGATCTATCCCGCCTCGACCCGCGCGCAGTACGCCTCGATGGTCCGCTTCCACGCGGGCCGAGCCAGGCACCGATCCCGATACGACGCGATTTCCGGATACGGCCCGATCAATCCCTCGTCCTTGATGCCCGAGAGCACGTGCGCCATCAGGATGTCGGCGACGGTGAAACCCTTTGTCGCGACGAAGTCGCGGTCAGCGAACCAGCGCTCCAGGTTCGTCAGCACCCGATTCGCCCAGCCGATTAGGAACTCGCGGTGCTTGCCGCAGCTGCCATCCGCCGTCCAGTCGAGCACCAGCAGGCTGAGCAGCGGCGGCTCGACCGAGTACATCGCGGCGAAGCACCAGCGCACCACCTGCGCCTCGCCGGCGCGGTCGCCGGGGATCAGGCGGCCAGACTTCTTCGCCAGGTAGACGAGGATGGCGGCGGATTCGGACAGCACCAACCCGTCGTCGTCGATCGACGGGATCTGTTCGAAGGGCTGAGCCGGCGATAGGCTTCGGTGTTCAGGTCGTGTGCGGGGTGGTCCATGCCCGCCAGCTCGAACGGCAGTTGCATCTCTTCGAGCGCCCACAGCACGCGCAGGTCGCGGGTGTGGCCGCGCGCGACAGCGTTGACCTTCGAAAAGCCGTAGAGCTTGAGCATGGTGACGTTCCTTCGTTGAAATTGCCCAGCTGCGGAGCGTACCGACATTCTAACGCCGGCGCACCACGCCCCTGACGAGATGGCCTCGTCGCGCGCATAGCAGAGATGCGTGGCGTGCGGTGGCCGGCGACGGGCACGCTCGCTACGCTAGTGGGCAATAGTCCAATGCCTCATTGAAATGGGACCGGACGGATTCGCCCCGGTGCCATCCTTCCACGTTGAAAGGCTTTTGTCGACGGCTGTCGACGCGGATCGGCGACGCCAGGGCCAACACCGCCACGGCTACCGCCACCGGTCGTGAGATCGCGCCGCTCTTCTACGACGCACTGCGCGATGGCGTGGCGTATGTGGATACGGGCGCTGCGCACAACGATGAGCGCCAGCGGCAGCGGGTCTTGAACAACCTGACCCGACTGCCAAATCACTGGGCTACGTCTTGCGGACCCAACGAGCCGGACGGCTCGAGTTTCCCAGGAGGGGGAACCCTCAGATCACGAAAATGGACGAGCCCGTGGTCTTTCGAGCCTCCAGGTCCCGATGTGCCTGCACCGCATCCTCCAAGGCATAGCGCTGATTGATCTCGATGCGGATGCGGCCTGCCGCCACGTGGCCGAACAGCTCATCGACCAGTTCCGCCTTTTCGGCAGGATCGGCGATATAGTCGGCCAGGCCCGGGCGGGTCAGGTACACCGAGCCCTTGCGGGCCAGAATTTGCGGGTCGAACGGCGGGATTGTGCCGGAGGCGGTACCCACGCAGACCATCAGGCCACGGCGCTTGAGGGAGTCCAGCGAGGACATGAAGGTGGCCTTGCCCACGCTGTCGAAGACCACGGACACACCCACTCCGTCCGTCAGTTCCCGCACGCGCTTGGCCACGTCCTCATGGCTGTAGTTGATCGTGTGATCGCAGCCGTGGGCGCGCGCCACTTCGGCCTTGGCATCGGTAGAAACCGTGCCGATCACCGTCAGCCCCAGCAGTTTGGCCCATTGCGAAACGATAAGGCCAACACCACCTGCCGCTGCATGCAGCAGCACGGCTTCGCCCGCCTTGAAGGGGTAGATCCGGCGCACCAGGTAGGCGGCGGACAAGCCCCGCATGGTCATGGCCGCCGCGGCTTCGCAACTGATTGCCTCAGGCAGCTTGATCAGCGGTGCGGCAGAGATCAGCCGCTCAGTGCTGTAGGCCCCCAGCGTGTTGGTGAAGCCCGTATAGGTCACACGGTCGCCGACCGCCAGATGGGTGACGCCCGCACCGACGGCCTCGACTACGCCGGCGGCCTCGTTGCCGAGGCCGCTGGGCAGCGGAACCTGATAAGTACCGCCGCGGAAGTAGGTGTCAGCAAAATTCAGGCCCACGGCCACGTGGCGGACGCGGACCTCCCCCGGTCCCGGCTCACCAACGCTGACGTCCTCAAAACGAAGGACCTCGGGCCCGCCTGTTTCGTAAAATTTAACGGCTTTCGCCATGTCTTCTCCTATTTTCTATCAAGTATGGACAGTTCACCTGGGCATGCCGCTTGAGCTCGCCAAAGGACGACCCAGTTGTGGGACACAGTTGATCCGGCTGCAGAAGATTTGCCGCAGGCGGCTCGACAAAGTCTGAGTGTCCTTCGCGACGATTAAATCATCTGCCCTGGCACTATTTTCTGCTTTACCTTGCACGCCTTGAACTTTCCTTTTTATGACAGTAATCCGCGTCGTCAAAGACACAGGATCCCCGCCTGCGCGGGGAGGACAAGCGAGAAGCGTCGTCGTGAATTCTGGAAACATCAATAGGGTATTCTCAACAATTGAGTTCTGGCACGCGCAGCCAAATTTGCTTGTCCTTCATCACGACTTCATAGGTGGGGATACGCATGCTCGCAGATGCCGTGCACAGGCCGTTGCGAATGTCAAAGCGCAAGCCGTGTGAAGGGCAACTGATAATGTGCTCAACACACGGACCTCCAGCCATGGAGGCTCCCGCATGCGGGCAACTGTTCTCCATGGCAAAAAACTGGCCGCCAACATTGAACACGATCGCCGACTGACCGTCTTGCAGGAAGACCAGTTTGCGTGCGCCCGGAGCCAGTGACTCCGGAGGCCCGACCAGAATCCAATTGGAATCAGGCATTGGCTTTGCACTCGCGTGCACCTCATCTATTCGTCGACCTTGATTCCTGCGTCGTTGGCGATCTTCGTCCAGACTTGCAAATCGTTCCGGACAATCTCGCCCAACTGCCCCGAGGACTTTACCGGAGGCGACTCGAAGTTCAGCTTCTTCATCAGGGCCGCGATCTCCGGCGTCCCCTGCACCTTGTTGACCTCATCGGCCAGCCGCTTCACGATCGCCGGACTAGTCCCGGGCGGCGCGAACATGCCGAACCATCCCACCGTATTGAACTTGTAGCCCTGCTCACCCAGCGTCTTGACGTCGGCAAGCTGGGGAGAGCGCACGTTGCCCACAATGGCAATGCCGCGCACCTTCCCGGAACGCAGGAACGGAACCGCCACGCTGGGATCCGTCCAGCCGATCTTCAACACACCCGAGGAAAGCTCGGTGAGCAGTTGACTGGCTGTCCGATATGCGACGTGCTCGGTCTTCATGCCAGTCTGATTCTTCAGCCACTCCATCGTCAGGTGCCCGGACGAGCCGGTGGCCCAGCTACCATAGCTGTACTTGTCCGGATTCGCCTTCACGAGCTGGATGAGTCCAGGCAAGTCGTGCACCGGCAGATCCGGGCTCACCAGCAGCAACACCCCCCCCACAGCTGTCTGCGCGATCGGCACGAGGTTCTTTCTTGCATCCTGGGAAATGGACTTGATGACGGCCGGCGCAACCACCATGCTGGATGCCGTTGTGTAGAGAATCGTGTAGCCATCCGGCGCCGCCTTGAGGACGGCGTTAGTCCCGATCACCCCGCTGCCTCCTGGCCGGTTCTCCACCACCACAGCCTGCTTCAGCGACTCGGAAAGACGCTGCGCCATGGCCCGCGCCAGCGCGTCGGTTCCCGATCCGGCAGACGACGGCACGATCATTTGAATCGGGCGCACGGGCCAGGCTTCCTGTGCCTGCACCGGTCCTGGCACGCACAAGGCGATGCTTGCCGTGGTGCACAGCGTGATTGAGAGCAGCTTCCTTAGTGATGACATCGTCGTCCCCATGTTCTTTCGACCATTACCCAGCCTGCTAAGTGCTGCCTGCCTCACCCAACCAAGAGTGCGACCAGCGATTTCTACCCGCTCCGGCTATCGTGAGTACGATCATAGCAGTCGTTATTTTTATTGTCGACATAAATAAATTGGAGTGTAATGACGTTACCGGAAGTGACCGACCAACGTAGATTTTGTGCGCGAAGCACACTGTGGACGGCTTTGCGCCGAACCTTGCACATCTGCAAGAACGCATCTACGCGCGCGCCGGCTTATCCGCCGCAGCGTGCCGTGGTTCATCGTCATGTTCGTGGCTGCGTCGGCCACTAACCAGTGGCTGCCGGCCATGCTTACGGATGCGGTACGGCTGGTCGCGCCCCCGCTGATTGTCGGCGCCCTGACGGCGATCGGGCTGAGTACGGATATCGCACGGCTCAGACGCGCAGGGTGGCAGCCGCTGCTGCTGGGGCTGCTGGTCTGGCTGAGCGTTGCCGCCAGCAGCCTGCTGATGCAGAAGCTGACCAGCGTGCTATGGAAGGCGCGGCCGCTCAGGCGGCCTTGGCCGGCGCGGCGCTGGGGCGGGAAGCGGCGCCCTTGCTCTTCGGCGCGCCGGATGACAGCGTACGGATGGCGGCGTCGCGGGAGCTTTCGATGCGCTTGCGCGCGGTCTGCAGGACCACGTCGATGTCGCGCCTGGCCACGGAACGCTGCAGCGCGCGCCAGGTCTTGATTGAATTCTCGAGCGAGCCGGGATTGGCTGCGAGCCCGAGTCGCACATAACGCAGCGTGCGCAGCGCGATGGAATTCAGCAAGTCCCCGACCAGCCGGTTTCTCGACAGGTCCGCCATCGCCATGTTCGCCAGGAACGTCGCGCTGATATAGGCATCCACGGCGGAATCCTCCACCGCCTTGCTGAGCTTCGGCATGAACGCCTCGAACAGGGCGTCAAGCGCCTCGACGCGCTCTTCCATCAGTTCGCGCAGCAGGATGGCGAACAGTGCTTCGCGCACGACGTAGATATCCTTCAGGTCCTGCGCATTCGGCTCCGTGACGATGGCGCCGCGCCGGGCCCGGAACTCGATCAGCCGTTCGCGCTCCAGGATGCGCAGGGCCTCGCGCACGGGGGCGCGGCTGACCTCCAGGACATCGCTGATATCCTTCTCCAGCAGGCGCTGGCCGGCATGGATGACGTCGATGGTGATCAGGCCCGCCAGCCGCACCGCAATCTGCTCAGCCACCGATGCTGACCAGTCGCGTCCATGCATGAGCGCCTGCTCCACAGCCAGCGTGACAGGATTCTGTGGGGTCTTCGGCGTCAGCAGAGCTTGCAGTTCAGGCGTATTGGTAGTCTTGAGTCTTCCCATGAGTGGAGGTACTTCCGAGAGTTGCGATCGGGTCCGGCGCAGGCACGGCGGAGCGCGCGGCGCCCAAGATCTTACCTCACGTCGTGCCCCGGGCCGGCACGGCTTCGGCCGTGTGCCAGGACCGCGGCTGGCGCCGCCTTGCCCTACCCATTGCGCACTGCGCGGCCGGCTCACTCGACGGCAGTGGGTGCCTCGTCCTCTTGCAGGTAGTTGCGCACGATCTTGCCTTCGCTGTCCCACGCCAGCAGATCCACCACCAGCAACGCCGCGCTCGCGTAGGACAAGCGCCCGGCAAGCCAGCAGAATCCGTCAGCGACAGCCCGGCCCAGGCGGCGACGGAAGCTGGCGCCACCTCCGGCGCACAGCATGGCGAGGCATTTTCTCACGTGGAACATGGTTGCAGTCTCCTTGGTTTGCGGCGTGCTCGACGCTGCTCGCTGACAGCACTCACCGTCGGCGCGACGCTTTCCACCATCATTACGAAAAATAATTCTTGTCGACACTCTTTATTTGCCGAAGTGACGCCCCGGTTGCCTGAACTTCCGCTCCATGCCGGACCGCTGCGCAACCAGTGCACTTATAGTCGACATTAATAATTTGGCAATGCTAAACTCGTTCCGCAGTGTTTTGTCGCCGACTAAGGGAATGCTATGACTGCAGCAAAAGCCGTTTACCTCGACCCACCGGCCGGTTTCGAGCGCATCGTCACCGGGGAAGCCACGGCCGCCCCCCCGGGACCGGGCGAGATCACCGTCCGCATACGTGCCAGTTCGCTCAACTATCATGACTACGCCGTCGTTTCCGGCCGTCGGGGCTTGACGGAAAGGCGCATTCCGATGGCGGACGGCGCCGGGGAAGTCACCGCCGTTGGCGCGGGCGTGAAGGCATTCGCGGTCGGTGACCATGTTGTCAGCACGTTCTTCCCGACGTGGCATGACGGAGAGCCGAGGTTGTGCGATTTCGCTACTGTCCCCGGGGATGGCGTCGACGGTTTTGCGCGGGAAACCGTGACGTTGCCTGAGGCCTGCTTCACGCACGCTCCGCACGGCTACAGCCACGCCGAGGCCGCGACGCTGACCACGGCCGGGCTGACAGCCTGGCGGGCATTGTTTGTCGATGGCGCCTTGAAGCCCGGAGGGACCGTGCTGGTCCTCGGCACCGGCGGCGTATCGGTCTTTGCCCTGCAATTTGCCAAAGCGGCCGGCGCGCGGGTGATCGCCACCTCATCCTCAGACGAGAAGCTTGGCAGGCTCCAGAAGCTTGGCGCAGATTGCCTGATCAACTATCACAAGACGACGCAGTGGGGCGAGACCGTACGCGAGATGACAGATGGCGCTGGCGTCGACCATGTTATCGAGGTTGGCGGCGCCGCGACCCTCGACCAATCGATGACGGCAGCCCGTGTCGGCGGACATATCGCCGTGATCGGCTCGCTGGGGAACCCGACCGGGCCGGTCACCGTCACCCAGCTGCTGCGCAAGCATCTGCGCCTGACCGGCCTGCTGGTGGGGAGCCGCCGACACCAGCTTGACATGGTGCGTGCCCTGAATGCCACTGGCATCCGCCCGGTCGTTGATCGGCACTTCCCGCTGGAAGCGATCGCTGACGCCTTTCGCTACCAGGAATTGAATGAGCACATCGGCAAGATCGTACTGGATATCTGACCAGCGGCTCCGAACCTCCGCGAAAGCGGAGTTTTCGGTTGTCAGGATGGCTTACTCAGGTGGCGATTGCTCCCTCCACTGGGCTCTCGATTCTTGCAAGCATGCCGCCTGGCGCAACGTTTTGGCCTCGTCCCGAGCGAGGTCTGCCCCATCGGCCCGGCGGAGGTGGCGCAAAAGCATTCATGCGTATCTAAACGGCAAGATGGGTCGTTGCTGCACATGCGACATCGCACTATTAGCGATTAATTGCATTTCTTCAATGACGTTCCGCGTCAGCAGATGTGGGGGCGGCGCCAGGCCGCAACTGCCCGGCCGCTAGGTCGGCCTGTAGCTCTTCGTGCGGACATTTTAACTTTGCCGGTGGGCTTCCCCTGCGCCACCCTGATCCCGAATCAGCCGCTTCCGGCCAGCATAACCGCCCTATCCAACACCCCGAAAAGCCTTCCCCCGCGCAAAAAGCACAGCCGTGCCGACATTTCTAAATAGCCAGCTGGTGTCAGGCACTCGCCGATGCCGGGCGCGCCATGCAGTTTCAATACCACCACACCGTGCCCCTACCTGGGAGCTCCGCGCTTTCGATGCAGATTGACGCGAGCGGTGCAAAAAAAGTCCAAACCAATCAAAAATTCAAGTTACGCTGAATTGTTGCCGCGATTCCGCAAGGCTTTGTTGCGCAATGCTTTTTACCGAGAGCGCGAGTATGTCAGACAGGCATCGCTGCGGTTGATCGCCGTGGTGCGCCACTTCCGGCTCAAACACGGAGATGCGGATGGGCTCCAGCACAGTTTCTCAGCATGCTCCTGAAGCTCGCTACTCTGTCCGGTTGTTCGGCGAGTTCCATCTCGACGGTGCTGACGCGCACATGCCCGATGCGAACTCCCCCCGATTACAGGCGCTGCTTGCCTACCTGATTCTGCGTCGGGGCGCGCCGCAGTCGCGCCAGCAACTTGCATTCCTGTTCTGGCCCGATTCCGGGCAAGCCCAGGCGCGCAATGCTCTGCGTCAACTCCTGTTTCAGCTGCGCAAGGCTTGGCCGCAGGCAGCCCGGCTCGTCCACGCCGATGCGCAAATGGTGCGATGGCTGCCCGATTCGGCGCTCGATCTCGATGTGGCCCAGTTTCAAACCGCCCTCGCCACCGCAGAGCAAGCTGCCAAGAACGGCGACGCCGCCGCCGAAGAGGAAATGCTGACGCATGCCGCGGAGTTGTATCGCGGCGACTTGTTAGCGAGTTGCCTCGATGAGTGGATAGGCCCGGAGCGCGATCATCTGCGCGAACAGTGCATCGCGGCGCTCGCCCGTCTCAGCGAGTTGAGTGAGCACAGACGCGACTACGCAGAGGCACTGAAGCACACGCAGCAATTGCAGCGGCTCGATCCATGCCGCGAACCTACCTATATGACGTTGATGCGTCTGCATGCGCTGAACCGCGATCAAGCGTCCGCGTTGCGCGCCTATCGATCCTGTGTTGAAACGTTCGAGCGCGAGTTAGGCGTCGTGCCGAGCAGCGCTCTGCGAGAGGCCTATGCGCGTCTCGCTGCCGAGGCTGCGCCAACGCAACTCCAACGCCCGCGGGACGCAACGCTGCCCCTGATTGGACGTCATCGTGAATGGCGACAGCTCCTCGAAGTGTGGCAGCGCACGCAACTTGGCGACAAGCAATTCACCCTGATCTCGGGCGAAGCCGGCATTGGCAAATCGCGCCTGGCACAGGAGTTGCTCGTATATATCGCCGGGCAGGGAATCACCGCCGCGCACTCGCGCGCCTACGCCGCCGAGGGACGGCTTGTGCTCGCGCCGGTCACCGACTGGCTGCGAAGCCCTGCGCTGCGCGAAGCGATAAGCCGGCTCGACAGACTATGGCTGACCGAAGTCGCCCGTCTGCTGCCTGAACTGCTAACGCAGCAACCCGGCTTGTCACCGCCCTCTCCGTTCACCGAATACTGGCAGCGCCAGCGCTTCTTCGAGGCGCTGGCACGAGCTTTCCTGGCGAAAGGCGGGCCGCTGTTGTTGTTGCTTGACGATCTGCAATGGTGCGACGCGGAGACGCTCGAATGGCTACGCTATCTGATGCGCTTCGACGGGGGCGCAAAGCTCCTGGTGGTCGCTACGGCGCGTCATGAAGAAATCATGCCATTGCACACCGTGAACCGGCTGCTTGACGCCTTGCGCCGCGACGACCAACTCATCGAGATATCACTGGGCGCCCTGGATGCCGCCGAAACCGCGAAGATCGCGGCCCAGATCATAGACCGACCGCTGGCCGATACGGAGGCCACACGGTTATTCCAGGAGAGCGAGGGCAATCCTTTGTTCACGGTCGAGATGATGCGCGCCCGCTCGGACATCGCGACGGCCGATGGAGCGCAGAGTGGGACAAGTTCGAAGTTGCCACCCAAGGTATATTCGATCATCTCGAACCGGCTGGCGCAACTCTCGCCCGCCGCAAGGGACATCGTCGGGCTAGCCGCGATCGTTGGACGCGCCTTCAACGCCGACGTGCTCGCCCAGGCGAGCGACTTGAGCGAGGACGCTCTCGCAAGCGCCTTGGACGAACTCTGGCAACGGCGCATTGTGCGCCAGCCCGACAGCGGGGGCATGGCCTTTGACTTCAGCCATGACAAGATCAGGGACGTGGCATACGCCGAGGTGAGCCCCCTGCTGCGCCGCCGCTTGCATCAGCGCGTGGCGCGGGCACTCGAGCAGGAACCAGGCGGCGATCTCGACGCTGTAAGCGCACAGATTGCTGCCCACTACGAGCAGGCGGGCCAGACCAGCCGGTCAGCCGCTTTCTATCGTCACGCGGCTGGCGTCGCGCAGAGTGTGTATGCCTATGACGATGCAATCGCGCTGCTGCAACGCGGGCTGTCACAAGCCAATCAGATCGTGGACCCACAAGAGCGCGCCAGGCAGTCGTTGGCATTGCAACTCGACCTTGCGCCACCCATCCGCATCTCCCGCGGCTGGGCGGCTCCCGAGCTGGAATCGCCGCTGCGAGGCGCCGTGGAACTCAGCAGATATGCAGGCGACGTCAGTCAACAGGCGCGCGCTCAGGTCAGCCTTGCATTCTTTCTTGAAGTGAGGGCGGAAATTGCGCAGGCACAGAGCCTGAGCGAGGAACTCCTTGCGGGGTTGGGCACGCTTGGCTCGGGTACCTACGCGGTGATGGCGTGGACCAACGTCATGGGGAGCCTGGTCCAGAAGGGAGATTGGGTGGCGGTGGAAGCTGCGTATCAACATGCGCACGACGCGTATGACGAGGCCCAGCACGCCGAGCATGTGTCGCTGATGGGCGGCAACTTCGGCGTATTGGCCGCGGCATGGTCGGCGCATGCATTCTGGTTCACGGGACTCGCCGACCAGGCAATGCAGCGTGGGCGCGAAGCACTGGCGATGGCGAATCGGGTGGCACACCCATTCTCCCAGGCGCTTGCGCTGGCCTATCTCGCCATGCAGCATGCCCTGCGACGCGAGCACGGTCTCACGCTTCACTACGCCAGACAGGCGCATGAGATCGCCGAACGGTACCACGTCGGGTATTACCTCGCCTGGGCCGACGTGCTGCTCGCATGGGCGAGCGCGAAACAGTCGCCCGGCTCCGAGGCTGTAGCGGGGATGCAGGCGGCCATCGACGGCTTTCTCGCCACGGGCGCACGCCTGCGGCTGACGCTGTATCGCGGGCTGCTTGCGGAATGTCTGGGCGACGTGGGTGAAACCGAGGCCGCGCTTGCAGCGCTCGATCGAGCGCTCGATGACGCCAGGCGCACAGGGGAGCACTGGCTGGACGCCGAACTGTATCGCCAGCGCGGCGAGCTGCTGTTGCACAACAGCGCCAACCTCGTCGAAGCCGAATCGTCGTTGCTCAGGGCGCTCGAGATCGCCACAAGCCAGGGAGCTCACTCACTCGAGTTGCGCGCCGCCCTGTCGCTGGCAAAGCTGCGACAGAGGCAGGGCCACGTCGACGCGCGTACTGCGCTCGAGCCGCCGCTCGCCCGATTCACCGAGGGCTTCGACCAGCCCGACATCGTCGAGGCGCGAGCGTTACTTGCGCGTTAGTTGCGGTTGGACCGCTCAGTCCGGCCGGGCAAGAAAATCTCACATCTAACGCCCGACCTAACGCTTTCCAGACGCTGCGATTGATACAACTACTGCATACCAACCGTGCAGGAGGCAGCCATGGAATCTTCGCTGAATGAGACCGTCGCAACCGCGCTCAAACCGCATTTTCGGGGCGAATTGATTCAACCTGGTGATGCGACCTACGACCAGGCGCGCAAGGTGTACAACGGAATGATCGACAAGCGCCCGGCGCTGATCGCGCGCTGCACCGACGTTGCAGACGTCATTGCGGCGGTGAACGCCGCGCGAGACGGGGGACTGATGTTGGCCGTGCGCGGAGGCGCACACAATGGCGCCGGGCTCGGCACATGCGATGGCGGACTGGTGATTGATCTGTCACCGATGAAAGGCGTGTTTGTCAATGCGAAGCGCAGGACGCTCCGCGTCGGCGGTGGCTGCACTTGGGGCGATGTGGATCATGCCGCAAGCCCCTATGGCCTGGCGACGCCCAGCGGATTCATCTCGACCACCGGCGTGGGCGGGCTGACGCTTGGCGGGGGCATTGGCTATCTCAGCCGAGCATTCGGTTTGACGATCGATAACCTGCTCAGTGCGGAGGTTGTGCTGGCCGACGGACGCTTGGTCAATGCCAGCGACGACGAAAACGCGGACCTGTTCTGGGCGCTGCGCGGCGGCGGTGGCAATTTCGGCGTGGTCACGTCGTTCGAGTTCAAGGCCCATCCCGTCGGCACGGTCTACGGCGGCCCGATGCTGTGGCCAATGGACAAGGCGCGCGAGTTGATGAAATGGTGGCGCGAGTTCATCTTGACCGCGCCGCAGGACATCAATGGCTGGTTCGGCTTCGTTACGGTTCCGCCCGCGCCGCCGTTCCCCGACGCTGTTCACCTGCAAAAGATGTGCGCCGTGGTGTGGTGCTACACCGGCCCGCTGGATGAAGCCGAAGCCCGCTTCCAGCCGATTCGCGACACCGTGCCGCCAGCAGTGGACTTTGCCGGGCCCATTCCATGGCCGGTCCTGCAGAGCCTCTTCGACGCGCTGTATCCGCCTGGCTTGCAGTGGTACTGGAAAGCCGACTTCGTGAGCGACCTGAGCGACAAGGCGATTGACCTGTACATCAAGTACGGGCAGCAGTTGCCGACGATGCATTCGACCATGCACCTGTATCCGATCAACGGCGCGGCGCATCGCGCAGGCCGAAACGACACCGCGTTCAGCTACCGCGATGCGAACTTCGCCAGCGTGATTGTCGGCGTGGATCCCGACCCGGCCAACAACGATCGCATGACTCAGTGGGCGAAGGACTATTGGCTGGCGCTGCACCCGTACGCGGCAGGCGGAGGCTACATCAACATGATGATGGACGAGGGTAATGACAACGTGAAGGCGGCCTATCGCGACAACTATGCGCGCCTGGCGGAGATCAAGCGGAAGTACGACCCGGCAAATCTGTTCCGCGTGAATCAGAACATCAGGCCCACTTGATACAGCGGATGGAGACATGCGGGGGAAATACCCCTTGCGGACCACTCCCCTTACCTATTGGAATCTGAAGGACATATTCATGAGCAAGTTCGTGTGCACGGGATTCGCGGCCTTGGTGCTCGCTTTCGCTGGTTGCGCTGGCACCGGGAGTGACGCGGATTGTTCCGGCGTCAAATCCATGGGTGCAATCGCCGGTACAGGTGATCGGGCAAACGAGGGGCAACGTTCGCTCTACCTGTTGCAATAGGGGGCGCGCGACGGGATACTTACCGGCCGCGAACGGGGAAGTTCGCAGCCGGCGCTGTCGCGCGCTAACTCATGATTGGTGCCATCGCAGTTTCGATTCGAGACACCTGCTTCCCGGTGATCATGCCGCTGAGAATCTGACTGAAGCGGGGTTCCTGCACTCCGGAAATGATGTATTGCCACCTGTATGCTGCAAGCAGGCTCATGCGCACAGATTCCCTGTCAGCCATCGGCAGCGATCGTCCGCAGATCATCGCAAAGTAATCAGCGTCCGCGCGAGCCTGTGTTTGCAGCATGCCGTCGACGGCGGCGATCAGTTCGATCAGATCGTTGACACCTGCGTCACGTTCTTCAGGCGAAAGCCTCGCATCTTCGCGTTGCCATTCGATTTCATCCAGAATCGCATGCTGTGATTCCTCGCGCCAGTGATAGAGAAAGACATCCTTCCATAGTTCAGACGAATTCGGGTCCCCGTCCATGCTGCCGCGATAGTGCGCGAGCACGAAGAGTTCGATGTGACAGGTTAGAGCGAGCACTGCCCATGTGGACTTCGCGAGTACGAACGACGCCACGCTGTTTGCTTCCGGCACAAACGTGTAGCCGGCTGGCATGCCTTCGGCGCACATGCGTTCGATGCGGCGAAACAGCTCCTGATGCTTGATTTCTTCATCAGTGAACCGGACGAGTGCCTCGAGCGCGCTTTGGTCGCCGAGGCGGTATGGGCCGCTCATCTCCAGTACCTTCGCTGCAATGAAGCGTTCGACGAGGCCAAACATGTTTGCGTAAGTGCGGCCCTGAATCTGACTGAGCAGGCGCTGCTCGTCGGGACCAAGAAAGGCGAGAGAATCGACCTTCGATAGCGCGTCCGGGAGAAATTTCTTCGTAAAATCGAAGCATCGGCCGCGAATCACGTCGCGGTCGATATCCCAGCGGACGCGCTTGGACGCAGCGATACACTTGGCGTAGCGGTTGGTGTTGAGCTTGTGCCCATCAGTCATGGTTTCCATTGAAACATCTCCTTCAATTGCGATTCACGCATACCTCACACGTCCCGTGGCCGCCGCGAGCGAGGAGGTCCTCTCGCCCCGCACGTGTTCGGAAGCCGGGCGACGGTTCTGAGGTTCTGAGGCTCTGGGGCGCGTGAGCTGCCGCCTGGCGTACTGTGCCGGTGCCGCCCGGGATGTCCCGGCCCCTCGAACGTGTCAGCCAGGTTGGGCGTACGGCATCGTCACGATCCAACTATCGTTGGCGGTCGTCATCGATCCGTGAACAGCGTGCGCGTCTGCGTAAAAACGCCGTCAAAAAAATGAGACTCATGAAGGACAGGCGGGCAGGCAGGCAGGCAGGCAGGCTGCATGGGATGCCTGAATGTCGTGCAGCGCGGAGTAAACTGTTTGAGGGCGACGCATCACCTCACGCACGACATGACCCGGCTCAAGATCGAAGTCCTCGGAGGCTTGCACATCCGGCTTGCTGGGCAGCATGTGCCGCTGGACTTTCCCACCAGGAAGAGCAAGGCCATCCTGGCCTACCTTGCCTTGTCGCCAGGCATGCTGCGCTCGCGAGAGCAACTGGCAAGCGTGTTCTGGGAGCGCAGCGCTGAAGAGCAGGCAAGAGCCAGTTTGCGGCAGACACTGTCGAGCTTGCGCCGGATTCTGCCGAACGCACCGCCATTGTTGAAAGCGGAGCCGGATGTCATATGGCTCGACGCACATCTCGTGGAAGTCGACGCGCTGCGATTCACGCACCTCGCGACTGAGCGGTCTCCCGATTCACTGGCAAAGGCTGTGGCGCTCTATCGGGGCGCGCTACTCGATGGTTTTGGCCTGCGTGAGGAGCCCTTCGAGCAGTGGATGATGGTCGAGCGTCGCTGGTTTCATGAGCGCGCTGTGGAAGTGTTCGCCGAACTCGTCAGCCATTATGAGCAGTCTGGCGAATTTGATCGTGCAATTGCGGCGGCAAGCAAAGTACTGGCTTTGGATCCATTACTCGAATGGGCCCATGCGGTGCTTATCAGGCTGTATGCGAGGACGGGACGCCGGGACGCTGCCGTTCGCCAGTATCAGGAATGCGTCCGTGTGCTCAATACCGAACTTGGCATTGCCCCCGCAGAGGGCACGCAACGTCTGGCAGCCCGAATCCAGGATTCAGGCGGAGATAGAGAGCCTGCAGGTCCAGTTGTCTCTGTCGGGGAGCCGGCTGAACAGTCCGGCAGCGCGTGGCGCGCTGAGTACGAAGCAGAAAATGCGACGGTATTGCCGGCGGAGCGTAAGCAGCTAAGTGTGCTCTGTGCGCGCGTGCGCGAGCCGATTAGCGACTTGGATCCCGAAATGGCGCTTGAGCGCGTCGACCCTGTGCTGAAAGCAATGGTCGACGCTGTTCAGCGATTTGGCGGCTTGGTCACCCAGTTCAGAAGTGATGGTGTGACGGCACTGTTTGGGGCGCCTGCCGCACACGAAGACCATGCGGTGCAAGCCTGTTATGCAGCCCTCGCGATGCGCGACCGCATTTCGGCGCTCATTGACCGGCCTCTGGACGTACGTATCGGCATACATTCTGGCGAGGCCGTGGTCCGGACGATTGGAAACGACCGGTCGCAGCACTATGACGCGCTTGGCTCTGTACCGCAGCTTGCAAATCAAATAGAGGCCGCGCTCTCTGCCGGAGAGATCGGCGTGAGCGCCGACACGGTGCGGTGTGCGGAAGGCTTCATCGAAGTCTCGGATCCTCGCGCGGGGCCGCTTCCTGGCGCGACGCCTCCCGTCGAAATTTTCATGCTGCGTACGAAGTCCGCGTTGCGTCTTCGCTGGAACGCTCGCACCGTACGCGGCCTCACACGTTTTGTCGGCCGCGACGCGGAGATGGCCAGTTTGCAGGGGATGCTCGAACGTGCCGGACGCAGCGCAGGCCAGGTATGCGCGATCGTAGGAGAACCGGGCGTGGGAAAGTCTCGCCTCGTGCACGAGTTTGTCAACTCGGAACAAGCGGCCGGATGGACAAAATTCGAAACCGGCACAACCTCACACGACACGAGCGCGATCTATCTTCCGCTCGCCAACCTGCTACGAACATGGTTCGGCATCGGCGAGCGCGACACCCTGGCCGAGGCAGCCGACAAGCTTCGTCGCGGCGTCAACGCGGTCGACCCGGCGCTCGCGTCGACGCGTCCCGCGCTGGCTGCATTGCTGGACTTGCCGCCCGACAATCCGCAATGGGAGATGGCGAGTTCGCCGCAAAGGCGCAAGCGCACGCTCGAAGCGGTTGCCACTCTTGTGATCCGCGCGAGTGAGCACCGTCCATTGATACTCGTTGTCGAGGATCTGCACTGGATCGATGACGGCACCCAGGCTGTGCTCGATCATCTCGTCGACTTCATCGGTGCGGCGCGCGTGTTGCTTCTCGTGACCCATCGACCCGAGTATCGGCACAAATGGTTTGGCAAGAGCTATTTTTCCCAACTGCACGTGGACAGTCTCGGCGCCGAAAGCGCGGAACTGCTGCTGCGGTCGCTGCTCGGCGACGATGGCGGGCTTTCCGCGCTTCGCCGGCGCCTGATCGAGCGCACGGGAGGCACGCCGCTTTTCCTGGAAGAGTCTGTTCGTGCGCTGGCAGATGCGGGCGCACTGGTCGGCCAGATGGGTGCCTACCAGATGGTTCGAGCCATCGACACGTTGTCGGGTAAAGGACTGGCGCGGTGCTCGGCTTGTCCGGCCCGTTTCCAGCCCCTCCCCATAAGAACTGCTCGTGAGGTTTTCCCTCAAGCAGCTCACCCAGTGAGATTCATCGCAAGGGTTATGAGTCCTATCGGTGTGGCGACCACTTTCACGCGAACCCCTCCGCGCCCGACAGCGGGCGCGTCTTCCAGTCCCAGAACAGTCCCAGGACTCCGTAGAGGTACTCGTTACTCCATCGTCGCCACCCGATGCTCGTCTTCTGGCGTCGCTTGCGCCGCGTTAGCAGGGTTCGAACCTTCATTTCCAGATAGTCGCGCACCTCGCTGAAGGCGCGACTGGCGTTGCCGACCCGGAAGTAGTTGACCCATCCCGCCACCGCAGCGTTGAGTTTCGCGACCAGTTTCACGGCCGGGGTCGAGCCTCCATGCCGGATGATGTCGCGGATCCTCGCCTTGATGGCTTGGCGAGCCTTCTTCTTGGGGGTCATCAGGACGAAGTACCCGTTCCCCGCTCGTTTGCGCACGCGACGCAGGTCGAATCCCAGAAACCCAAAGGCGTCCTCCTTCAATGTATCCACCACAATGGTTTTCTCCGTGTTCAACTCGACGCCTAGCGGCACGAGTTGTTCCCGCAAACGCTGCAGGGCACGTTCAGCCCAGCCGCGTTTGGTGTGGTGGCCACTGACGGTGATGACAATGTCGTCAGCAAACCGGTGATAGTTCACTGCCTCGTAAGGGCCCTGTGCCGTCTTGCGTCGAATCTCATCGAACATCCAGTCAATCTCATTCAAGTAGATGTTCGCAGCGAGTGGGCTAAATGGGCCACCTTGCGGTACCCCAACTTTGCCCGCTGCTTTGATAACCTGCTTGACCAAGTGCATGACCTGAGGATCCTGAATGCGCTTCGCGATCTTGCCCAACAGGGTTGAATGTTGAATTGTGTCAAAGTAGCGCGACAAATCCACATCAACCACCGTCGACATGCGCCGCAGCACACTGCGTCTGACTTCCGCCAGCGCGCGGTGTGGGGACCGCTTCGGTCGGAACCCGTAGGAGTTCGGGCAGAAGTCCGCCTCGAATACCGCTTCGAGGATCAGTTTCAGCGCCCCCTGCACCACGCGGTCGCGGATGCAAGGAACCTGGAGAACGCGGACCTTGCCATTGCTCTTCGGGATCTCTACCCTGCGGTTCGGCTTGGGTTCATACCTGCCTGTTTTGAGGTCTGCCTGAATCTCCGCAAGGAATACAGTACGTCCCGATGCCTCGATGTCTTCAAAACTCAGATCATCGATTCCCGGCGCACCGCCGTTCCTCTTGGCGATACGGTAGGCCTCGTCGAGGGTTTCACTCTTCGCAATATGTACGAAGAGCCCCCAGAAGCGATGAGTCTTGTCAGACTTCGCCTTGCGATATATCCGCCTTCTCAGTTCCTGCAGACTGCCGGATGCCTTTGTCATTTCATCCCTGCCTCACCTTGTTGGGCGGAGTACTCACCGGTCCGGGCCCTTCCCTCCGGGCGCGTTTTGCTGCACGCCCATCGACAGTACTACGACCCGATCCGTCACCCTGGCACCTATGCCCGCATTTCCCACTCGCGGTTATAGCGGACATCTCCTCGACGGGATTTCTCCGCCGGGTGCCGAGGGCTTCTCCAGTTTCCACGTTATCCTTCACACCATGTCGCCGCTGATACCCCGCCGGTGAGAGTTGCCGCATCGGACTCGTTTCGGACAACTCTTGCTGCTTTCGCGCGTTATCGACCGTCTCAGCCACCGGGTTTTCGTGTGACGAGGCTACATCTGCGTTCACTGCACGTTGCAACCTGGTGCGTTGCATACACTCCTTTCTGAGCATACTGTCGGAGGGCTCCGTCATCTTGCTTTCGCGCCATGACGCCTCCCAAGCTACGAGGCTTGAGTCTTTTGCCTCGGTCGGACTTACACCGACTGGATAACGTGTCCTTATCTGGACACACCGATATTCCATCGACCGTGCATGCGGTCCTTGCTTCGCGGATCGATCGCCTGTCCGTGCGGCAGAAGATCCTGCTGCAGATGGCGGCCGTGATCGGTCATGAGTTTCCGGTCGATCTTCTGCAGCCGATAGCCGATCTCGACCGCGAACAGGTGCTCGATCTGCTGGCTGATCTGCAGGCGGCTGAATTCGTCTATCAGACCCGGTTTTTGCCGCATCAGCAATACACCTTCAAGCACGCGCTCACGCATCGTGTCGCTTATGCAAGCGTACTCAAAGAGCGGCGACGCTCAGTGCACGTACAGCTTGTGGATGTCATCGAGCGACTTTACGCGCAACGTCTCGACGAGCATGTCGAACGCCTCGCGCATCACGCGCTTCTGGGCGAACTGTGGGACAAGGCTGTTCATTATCTGTACCAGTCCGCGGGCAAGGCGCTTCAGCGGTCCGCGTATCTGCAGGCGGTTGAGCACCTGAACAGAGGGCTCGAGATCATCCGGACGTTGCCTCGCACCCCTGCCCTGCTCAGGCACGAACTCGATTATCAAAAGGTCCTGGGCGTGACCATGATGGCGGCGAAGGGCTGGGCGGCGAAAGAAGTGCTTGACGCGTATACGCAGGCGAGGGCGCTCTGCGAGGAGCTTGGAGACCAGAGCGAACTGTTCACCGTGCTACGGGGCGAAGGACAGTATCGAATGATCCGTGGCGAGTCGGAAATCGCCCGCGAACTCGGCAACCGTTGCACAGCTCTGACGGCGGGTTCGCATGACCACGGGATGCAAATCGAGACGCATCATCTTTTCTGGACGAATAGTTTTTTCATGGGTGAATACGCTACTGCAGAGTTTCATAGCTCAAGAGGAATGGTCCTTTACGAGCGCGAGCGAGACCACGCGCTGACATTCAAATACTCTGGACATGATCCTGGTGTGTGCTGCCGATGCTTCACCGCGTTGGTGCAGTGCCTGCGCGGATACCCGGACAAATCGCTGTCGATTTGCGACGAGGCGCTGGAACTCGCGCAAGAACTTGGTCATCCACTGACGACGGCATTGGCATACTGGACGTGTAGCTTCGCGCATCTCCTGCGTGGCGAGCCGGAGCTGGCGAGACAGTGGGCGGCGCGGGAAATTGCAATTTGCGAGGAGTACTTGTTGCCCTTGCTGCTGTCGCAAGGGACGTTTCAGCTGGGTTGGGCGTTGGCGCAGCTGGGCGATCTCGACGAGGGCATAGAACGGATGCGGGAGGGCATTTCAGCAATCAGTGCAACGGGTGCCGAAATGGGGCTGCCGTACTTCAATGCGCTGCTTGGCGAAGCGCTTGGCCGCGCGGGCAAACCAGAGGCAGGGCTCGTCGAGATCGATCGGGCGCTCGCCGCTGTCAATCAGCACGGCGGACGCTTCCAGCTCTCGGAAATGCTGCGTCTGAAAGGCGAATTGCTCGCAGCTCAGTGCCCCGTGCGACGAGAAGAAGCACTCGCGTCCCTTCGCGAGGCGATCGCGGTTGCGCAAAGGCAGGGCGCCAGTTTTGTCGGGCTTCGGGCGGCGATCAGCCTTGCACGCCTGTTGGCAGCAACGGGTGACATTGAAAATGCATACGCCGTGCTGCAGCCCGCCTGCGAAAGCATGAGGGAAGGAAGTGAACTCACTGATATTCGCACGGCGCAAGCACTCCTGGCTGATCTGAAGAGTCTCTAGCGCAAGGGTGCTTGCCGCTGCGAGCGCGTTGATTCTTAAGGGGAAGCCACACAACGTGAGCGGCTGGTCCGCGGTCGTAGACCAAATCGCGGTAGGAATACCAGTTGCCCAGTACCCCCGCACAGATCCCGGCGTGCCCCATTCTGGCACCGGGCTCCTGCATTGGGGGACAGCGAAGGCAATTTGCCAGGGCTTGGTCCCAACACACATGCCGGTCGCGTTGCGATCTGGAGGGCAGCCCGAGTTGCAAGCCCTGTCGCGTTCGGTCGCCATCTTGACGGCCTCAGCCAGAATTTTTCCAGTTCAGGCCAGATTATTGTGGGTATTGAAACCGGTCATTGTGAGCGTAGGTGTTTACCTTTATGGGGGAAATCCCTAAGATGCGGTCTTCGGATGCTGCAGTGCAAGAAACACTGGACCAAAGGAATGGCATCCACCAGTTCGAAGAAAGAGGTGAGCCATGAATACCAATCGCCATGCCCTGATCGCTGTCGTCGCACTCGCTGCCGCCCTGTCGGCCGCTCCGGCGTTTGCAAAGAGCGGCAAATTCGACACTTACACTGACGGCGCGCGGTCTGGGAAGTACGATGTTTACACTGACGGCGCGAAAAGCGGCAAATTCGACACCTATACCGACGGCGCCAGGTACTACATTGCGTCTGACCGCGCCTCCCTCTAAGGGGCTGCAAGCTCTGGTCGGGGCGCCCTCCCCCCGAACCCGGTCCCCCCAGATTGGTCCACATGGGTCCTGGGGAGTGCTCCTTCAGGCGCCCTCTTCGCATCCCTTGGCGAAGTAGTTCGTCCGGATATGGGCTTCAGACTGCTGCCAAACCCCACCCTTTTCGAAGTGTGGGGTCTTTACTTTTCGGGTACCAGAACTTTCAGGCGGCCTAGACCGGAAGCCGTGTCGTATTCCAGATCTCGCTGGGAATACGGGGTGCCCGATACCCGTCGGGTCGCCGGTCGTCACCCGCCACTGGCTCCCGTAGAACGTGCCGGGCGGCGGGCTGCTCCATTTGCCCGGGCCGTGCCTCAAGTCAAAGATTGAGGCGCTGGAAATACCCGGTCAGTTCGAGGTAGCCCCGTCCGACCGCCTTGCCTCCCCGCAACGCCCTCACCGCGCCCTCCCAATAGACCGCGCCGGTGCTCGCGCGGCTATCGAGTTCCTGATCATCCATCAGCGGTACCAGTTCGAGCGTGAGATCGCCTGCGTTCAACCGCATGGCAACCGGATAGCTCGTGCCGGTACGAGGCGAGCGCCAACGGCGCGCCGGCATGAAATTGACCTCTTCGGGAGCCAGTAGCTGGACGCGACCGTCGCTGCCGCGCAGCGTGCCGCCTCCCCAGAACTTGCGCCCCGCCTTGTCCCGAATCTGGAAGGCCATCAACGCGCCGCCGTCATCCAGGTTGAGGCCGAGCCAGTCCCAGCCGACGGCCTCATCGGCCAGTAAGGTCGACGACCATTCGTGATCCAGCCAGGCGGTGCCGTGCACGGTTTCCTGCAGGCTGCGCCGCTCCAAGGTGCCGCTCACCTTGAGCCTCGGCTGGCTGTAGTAATAGCTCGCCTGGGCCGCCAGCGGGCCCTTGCGGCTGTATCCCCGTTCGCCCTGTAGCAGCAACCGTTGGGTTGGCTCCATTGTCAGATCGAGCGTGAAATCCCGCGCGGGAAATCTGGCTCGGTAGCGCCCCGTCGTCTCTCGGCGCAGCGACCAGTTGTCGATGTACACATCGGTATCGGCAGTATCGGCAAGCGCCAGGCCGAAGCCGCTGCGCGCCGCGCGCTGGTCGTGTTGGAGCCTGCCGGCCGCGGGATCGCTCAGTGCGACATTGGCGAACAGGAGTTGCTGCGGCGCGAAGCGGCTTGGGTTGGCCTGGTCAAACTGCGGGCGCGAGCGGAAGAACGTAACCTGAAAGCCGAGCGGCGCTCCTGCCTGCGTCTGCAGCCAGCCGGTGGCATACCACCATTCGGTGCGATAGTCGGGGTGCGCGCCATGGTCGCGCGGGAAGGCCAGGGTTCGGCCTGCGTCGACTGGCGGATAAGCGGGCGCTGCGCCCAGCACTGCGGCCGCCGCGCCGGAACCCGGCAACAACAGCAGGAATGAGCGCCTCTTCACCAATCCTCCTGCACCGCGCGCACGGCGCTGCGCCACATCGCCCGCCGCCCGCTCGCCAGGGCAGCCAGCGAGGCCGCCGCCACCACCGCGCTCGCCACCTGGGCCAGGAATGCCCAAGGCATATGCAAACTCATGGTCCAGTGGAACGACTGCGGGTTGACAATGTGAACCAGGATCACGGCGATGACCCATCCCAGCGCAAGACCGGCTACCACGCCAAGCAGAGCGAGTAACGCGCCCTCCAGTGCCAGCATCGCGCCGATCTGCCAACGCATGAAGCCGAGATGCCGCAGCATGCCGAATTCGCGCGCACGCGCCAAGGCCTGCGCGCTGAAACTGGCACCGATGCCGAACAGGCCTATCACGACCGCTATACCCTCCAGCAGGTAGGTCACTGCGAAGCTGCGGTCGAAGATTTTCAAGGTGATGGTGCGAATCTCGCCGGGCTCGGCGAAGGTAATGTATTCACCGCCGGCGACGCGCTGGCGCAGCCTCTCCTTGACCTGCGCCGGGCCGCTGCCCTGCTCCAGCCACAGGGCGACGTCAGTGACACGCCGCTCGTCCGTGAGCCGCCGATAATCGTCCTGGCTGATCACCACCGTACCAAACTGGCGTGCGTAGTCGCGCCACACGCCGCCTACCAGGAAGGCGACGGGCCGGCCCTGCAGCGGCAGCGTGATACGTTGCCCCGGGCGGAAGCCATAGAGGTCGACCATCGCCTCGCTGACCCATACCGCCGGCGGATCACCCGGCTGCGCCGCGACAGGCGCAGCCGTCAGCGGCAACCGTGCGCCCGGATTGCGCGGATCGATCGGCCTGGCAATGACCGTTACGGGGGGACGCTCGGGATCAAGCAGGATCTGGCTCGAACGTAGAAACTCGGCACGCGCAACGCCACGGACGCTGGCGATGGCCGCTTGGTCGTCAAGCGAGAAATACGCGCTATCGCCGCTTGACGAAGCACGCAAATAGAGGTCGGCCGGCAGGACATTGTGCAGCCAATCGTCCACCGAAATGCGGAAGCTTGACACCATAATCGCCATCGCGGCCATCAGGCTAAAGCTGGAGACAATGCCGGCCAGGGCGATGGCTGCGCGGCCCGGCGCGCCGGCTAGCTGGGTCAGGGCAAGCTGCGGCACAGGCTGTCGCGAAGGGGGCAGCAAGCCGAACACAAGATGCGCCAGCCGTGGCATCAGCAGGATGGCGCCCACCAACAGAAGCGCAATCGCCGCATAACCGAAGACCGGCAGATCCGCCACCGGCCGCAGTGGCGTCAACCCAAGCCCGGCTGCCATCGCAGCAAGCCCGGTCCACGGCGAGCGTAGCCGCTTGAGTGGTGCCTCTTCATCGCCCGCCTTAAGCGCCTGCGCCGGCCGCGCGCGGGCGGCCTCCCATGCCGGTGCGAGACTGCCGAGCACCGCCGCCGACAGGCCGAGCGCGAAGAAGATCAGCGCTGCCGGCGCGTCGAAGCGGACCTTGGGCTGTACACCTTCAAAGTAGCCACCGCCCAGATCGCCGCCCGCGTACCCGAGCACCGTGGCGGCGAGGACAAAGCCAAGCGCCAGGCCGAGCATCGCGCCGAGCGCGCCTTGAGCCGCGCCCTCCGCCAGCAGCAGTCGCAGCAGACCACCGCGTGTCACCCCCAGGGCGCGCAACAGGGCAAGCTGCGAGCGCCGCCGCAGTACCGATACAGCCTGCATCGTGAACACCAGGAAGGCGCCTGTGAACAACGCCACCAGCGCAAGCACGTTCAGGTTCACCCGATAGGCGCGCGACAGGTTGGAAGTTCGGCGCACGTTGTCCTGCGGCGAACCCGCCACCACCCCTGGCGGCAGCAGCGCGGCCAGCGCTTGCGCAAAGTTGTCGCTGTCCACTCCCGGCCTGAGCTTGAGGTCGATCCGCTGCAGCAGGCCAAGCCGGTCGAGGCGCCACTGCGCCGCACCGATATCCATCACGCCCAGGCGCAGGCCCTCGCCCGCCGCCGGCAGCGTGCCGGCAATACGCAGCGTAAGCGCGGTGAGCCCGACTTGCACGGTGAGCGGGTCCCCTGGCTTGAGATCGAGCCAGCTCAGCGCCGCCGGCGAAAGGAACACGGCATCGGGATCGAGAACGTCGAGCTTGCCCGCGCGCTCCTCGGCAGGCCGCCCGATCAGATTGGGTGCCACCGGCGCCGCCCGGAACACATCGATGCCAAACAGCGTCAGCGCACCGGTGCGCCCCGGCACCCGCGCATTGACCTCCACCACGGGGCTGGCCGCCGCCACCTCCGGCAGGCCCGCGATGCGCGGATAGAGCGATTCGTCGAAGCCCATGCGCGGCCCGCGGATCTCCAGATCGGCATTCCCCATCAAGGAGCGCACCGCCTGGGAAAACTCCGCCAGCGCAGCATGGTTGACCAGATGCACGCCATAGCCCATTGCCACACCGATGGCCACGGCAAGGATGCCTATGATGGCGCGTCCGGGATGGGCGCGCAATTCGCCCAGAAGTAGCGCAAGGCCGAGTGAGCGCGGTGTTCGCATGGCGCTTAGGCGGCCGCGCTCATCGGCGGCTGGGGCCCCAGCGGCGTCAATCCGCCTGGCGTCAATTGCAAGACGCGATCCGCCGTCGCCGCAGCCAGTGCCGAGTGCGTGACGATAATCGCGGCCGTGCCGTTTGCGTTGACCAGTTCGCGCAGCAGGCTTAGCACCCGCGCAGCCGTCTCGTGATCAAGGTTGCCGGTCGGCTCATCTGCCAGCAGCAGCATCGGCCGGTGTACCAGGGCACGCGCAATCGCCACCCGCTGCAGTTCCCCGCCGGAAAGCTCGCGCGGCAAACTGTCCTCGCGCCCCTCAAGCCCAACCGCAGCGAGCATCTCGGCAACGCGCGCCGACGCCTTTTCCCGCTCGAGGCCGTTCAACAGCAGAGGCAGCGCCACGTTCTGTGCCGCGCTCAAATTCGGCAGAACATGGAAGGCCTGGAACACGAACCCCAGCTTTCGCCGCCTCAGCAAGGTTGCGGCATCGTCGTCCAGCTTGCCCAGATCCTGTCCGTCGAACTGGATGCGGCCACTGTCGGGCCGATCCAGGCCGGCGATCAGGTGGAGCAGCGTTGACTTGCCCACGCCAGATTCACCCATGACGGCGACATATTCGCCAGCGTCCAGCGCAAGACTGACTCCGCGCAGAACCGTGCGCGGTCGGGCGCCGTTGTATGTCTTGGAGACGTCTGTAAGGGTCAGCACAATGTTGTCAACTTCGCAAGGCGCGCGTCCACGGCAAACCAATGACGGGAGAGCGGGCACAACCCATTCTGCCACCATTGAAGTGCATGGGCTTGTCGAAGAAGGCCGCTACAAGTCAGACGACGTCGGACGATTACCCGATATTGTGGCGCTTGGAGGTGTGGGTCAGCGACGGCGATCTGCTCGCGCGCGCTCCAGCTCCGCCGAGAATTGGGTACGCAGTTCGTCCAGCTGGCGCCGTGCTGCCTCCAACGCCGTCCCGCCCGCTTCCAGCCACGCCTGGGTGGCTGCATGGGCCTCTCGCTCTACAGCCAACGCCGTTTGGTTTTTCTCGAGTGTCTTCCCTGCCTCGGCCAGTTGCGCAGCGAGGGCTGCCGCCTTCTCGCGCGCGGCCGCGGTCGCCGCGCGCGCCGCCTCCCGCTCGGCCTCAGCCGCGCTTGCCTGATAGCGGGCTTCGGCAAGTGGCCAGCTCGGCGGCGGCCGCTTCACTGGCGGCGCAGGCCCTCGCCACTTCTGGCAAGCCATTCTTGTCCATAACGTAGCCCAGTGGTGATGGTCCAGCCACATTACTATTTCCTGGTGCTGGTTCGCTTCGCAGCCGATCAGGCTGGCCAGTTCGGCCGCCGAGAGGAAATCAGTCATTCCCGCTCTCCGATTCAGCATGCCTGGTGGGTTATCGCTAGTCCAGGACGCCCTAGAAATCGCAGCCGATCGGGGGTGCATTTCGACTGACGCAGCGGACCAGGCCCCGTTCCATCGCTTCTTTCGCTGCCTATTCTTCTGTTTGCGCGGCTCGCGCAAATGCGGCACATTTGCTTCCATAGCTGTCTGGGCGCCCATCCAGCTCGTTGCGGCGCCGTCGGCACATCGAAACTATTGGAGGTGACCATGGCTCGAAAGCTGTTCGATGAGCTGCCGCTCGATGAGCAGGAGGATTTCGAAGCGGCCTGCCAAAAGTACGAGTGGATCCCAGAGGACTTTGTCGTAGTCGCGGATGAGGGGAACCCTGCCGGGGGAGGGCCCGGCCAAATACCTCGAGTGGTGGTTGTCGAAGCCAAGGCCAGTGGAATCCGCCACGACTTCCAAGCCGGAAGCGGCACGTCGTGGACAGTGGATTTCGAGAAGGCGCTTGCGCGGAAGGCCTTTGGCGATCCCCCAGTCTAGTCTCATCGCATGCCGCACCGCCTTTCGCTTGGCTGCTGGTAGACAGCCGGTCGCCCGCCATCGCGACTTCTCGCCACACCGCAGGGCATGCGGACGCGAAGCCCGAGCCAGCCGGACTGGCATCAGGATTACACCCGCGGAATGTGCATGCAGCACGGTGTGTCGGATAGCAAGGTTCGCAAACAGGTCGCCAGCCTGAAGACGAAGATGAACTGTAATCGTGCCGTGGAACTGGTCAAGCTGGCGCTGCTTTCGCAACGCTAGACGCGGGGCGGCCCTGAAGCGGGCGTGCTCGCGCATGGCGGGCCGGACCCCAAGCCCCGGTGTGCAACAAAATCGGCCAGTAGCGGGCAGGCCAGCCACCTGGCCTAAGAACTAATTCAAAATGAAGTCCCGTCACGCTGAAGCGTGCGCCAGCAAATGAGGCAGCAGGCCGGCTCGAGGGGGGCTTCGAGACTGTCCGCGGGACGCTTGAAGCGGGTGCGCAGACGGCGGAACGCGTGCAGCCAGGCGTGGCTACGCTCTACCACCCAGCGGATCCTGCCGAGTCCGTTGCCGTGAGATTGACCACGCCGGCGATCGAAGTCGGGATGCCGCCAGCATGAAGCGCCGACGATACTTGTCGTGGTCGTAGGCGCGGCCGCGTGGGATCCGACCTGGCTTGCGCAAGGGACGGACGGCCTCGGCACCCCCAGATAGCGGGGATCGCTTCGATCAGCGGAAGAAGCTGGGTAACGGCACCACCTTCTGCTTGTACGCGTCATGCTCGCCCGAAATGCCGATGACACGACGTCGTGCACAGCCCGCTGCGACTAGCGGAACACCAGCACTGGGACCTTGCAGTGCGTCAGGACTTTCTGGGTTTCACTGCCGATCAGGAGGCCACGCACGCCGGCTTGGCCGTGCGATGCCATGACGATCAGGTCGCAGTTGCGTTCCTCGACAGTCCGGATGATCACCTCATAGGGGTGATCGTCCGTGACGCAGATCGTCTCGTATGCCACTGACGCATCCCTGGCCGCTCGGGCAATTACGCCCAGGTATTGCTCCGCATGCTGCTCGGCAAGCTGCGCGTAGCGCTCTGTTGCATCTTCGAGCATGTTGATCCGGTGGGTGAAAACACGATACTCCGGCAGAACATGCAATCCGGTGAGCTTGCCATGAAACTCTTTGGCGAGTCGCACCGCCATACGGGCCGCGTCTTCCGAGAGCGCCGACCCATCGGTTGGCACCAAGATATGTTGGAACATCGTTGCTCCTCAGTAAGCGTCCACGTCTCCCACCGTAAGCTGATGGAAGCGATCCTGAAAGATGGCCCGGGATTAGCAAGCAATTATGTGAAGCCTTCGCATATTCACGAGCCCAGGCTCCACCGGCTTCCGGCTTACCAGCCAAGGGTAGAGCGGTCGGCCGGGATTCGCAAATATGTGAAGCTTCAGATATCTGCGAATGGTGAGTAGCCCGGGGAGTTCCACCCCCTAGTCCGAACTTTGAGCTCGCGGCGCGCTAATGCTTTGATTTCTCACGGTTATATGCGCGCGAGCGAGTCGATTACTGGGTACAGGCGACGGGGCTGACGTTGAGCAGGCGGAAGGCCTTTTCTTGAACTGGGGTCGGCCGCGTGATCATGACGATCTTTGCCTGCGGGTTCAGGGGGGTGTGACAGACGTTGTACGCGAGCGTGGCCAGATCATCGAGCAACGTGCGGAAGCTGTGCACAGGCAAGCCGTCCTCGCCAAGCCTGGTGGCGTCCTTGGCTTTCGCCTGGTCCGAGCGTCGTGCCTTGGCCACTGGCGAAGGCCGGGCCGCACGCGCGAGCTCGACGTATTCATCGTCAAACAGCATCGGCTTTAACTTCTCGCGCATGTGCCACTCGATGTAGTAGGCAAGCATGCACAGAAAGACGTGAGCGCGCACGCGCGCTGCGTTCCAATGGAATACGGGACGCACCTGCAGATCGACCGTCTTGAGCGAACGGAAGGCCCGCTCCACCACCGCCAGACCCTTGTAGGCCGTCACGGCCGCCTCAGCCGGCAATTCCGTTGCCGGCAGGCTCGTACGCACCACGTAAAGGCCATCGAGTGCGGCCTCCTGCTGAATCTGTTCGGCCTTGCGCCCCCACGTGAAGCTCGAGTCGGTGATGTTCAACTCGAAGTGCTTGCCCATCCTGAAGTGATCGATGACGCGGCCTACGCGCAGGGCAATCTCCTCGGTGCCCTTGAGGCGATTGCGGGCACGCGTGGTCGCGTCGGTGATCTTCATCAACTCGGCTTCGGTGGCCTGCAGCAGCGCCTCGCGTTTGCGGCTGCGCTCCTCGGCCAGTAGCGGATTGCGACACACGATGAGCCGCTCGCCGGGGAACGCCTCGCTGGTCACCTCTAGCAGGTTGCGCTCATCGAATAGCGAGGGCTGGAAGGGGCCCTTCTCCCGGGCAAGTGCGGCCATCTGCGGCGCGCGCAGGCTGCTCACCCAGTCCAGGCCAGCCGGGCGCAATACCGTGTCGATGCGCGCCTGCGTGAGCATGCCCCGGTCGCCCACCCACGCGAGCTTCTCGATGCCATAGCGGTTCTTGAGCTTGTCCACCTGCGAGGCCACGGTAGCCGGATCGGCGGTGTTGCCGGCGAAGACTTCGACCGCCACCGGACAGCCCTCACGAGTGCAAACCAGACCGAACACGATCTGCGGGTCGTCGCGCTTGCCATCGCGACTGTAGCCGTGGGCGGCAAGCTCGCAGCAGCGTCCCGTCACCCACGTGGAAGTGAGGTCATAGAGCACCAGCGTACTGCCGCTCAGATGCTGCCTGGCAAGGCGCTTCTCGATGCCTTCCTGAGCTTCTCCTAGCCAGTCGAGCGCGGCATAGACCTGCTCGAGTTCGACGTCGCCCAACTTCAGCAGCCGCGACACCGAGTGGGTCGCGGTCTCGTCGCGCAACATGCGATGCGTGGCGAGCTTGGAAGCGGGTGACACCACCCGCGTCACCAGCAGTGCTATCACCACCGAGCGCAGCGCGGCCGGCGCTGAGGACAACCACTGCTCGGCGCCGCAGGCGCGCGCCGCGCCAAGCACGGCGGCCACGTGTCCGTGTGGCAGGCTGCGCTCGATCACGAAGGCCTCATCGGCGGACGACACCGCGACGCCACCGCGTAGCAGCACCTTCAAGCCTTCGATGACCTCGGCGGGCAGCGACGAGAGATTGGCGAGGGTGCGCTTCTTGACCGTGTTGCCGTCGCGATAGGACTCGCGCAGCAGGATGGCGGGGGGCGAGTTGCGGTTCGGGACGTGTTCGATATACATGAACACCTATTCAAGCATAAAGCCACCGAAACACAATAGATAAATACTAATTTACATGGCTACATAATAGCCTCAAAAAATAGCCGGAACCCACTGCTGATGCGGGTTCCGGCTATTCGAGAAGTCAAAGTTCGGCCTAGTCTCTTGCAGAACCGTACGTGAGACTCGCGCCTCAGACGGCTCCCGTTATCCAATCCAATCACGCGCCCCTTCCGGGCCACCTCGTAGTGGCTTTCTGCTTCTTATGCCGGGCTGTCAACCCAAGCCTATATTTGACACAGTGCCAGTCGTGCTGCGCGACGCACTGCGATGATTTCGCTAACAGGAGGGCAAGATGAACGACATCCAATCCAATTTCTCCATGCACAAGGACGCATTGACCCGTGACGTCGATGCGCTGATGACCGACGTGCAGGCGCTTCTTCATGATGTCAAAGCCGAAACCGGCGTAGGGACCAGCCTTGGGCGCCACGCACTCAAAGCCCGGCAGCGCGCGCTGCAGGACCGCCTCGTTGCGCTGCGCGAAGAGAGCCGCACCAGAGTCTCCGAGTGGGCGACAACGACCGATCGCTACGTCCATGAGCATCCGTGGCAAAGCATTGGTACCGTGGCCGCCATCGCGGCAACCACAGGCGCTATCGTCGCGCTGGCTGGCAGCCACCGTTAGGCATTCGTGACTGCGGCGCCGGCATGGCAATGACACGTGTAGTCGTGCATGGGCCACGTAGTATTTGCTATGCCGGCAAATGGACGGTCTGCCTGCGTGCGATCCCCTTGCTTTCGCACCTTGACAGCGACCGGCCACGCGGATGAACTGGTCGACCTGCTCGTTCAAGACCACGGCCTGAAGCTGTCGCAGCAGTTCTTGCGACTCGCGAATGAACAAGCCCAACCCGGATGCCGGCGCAACATCGGCTGCGTGCTCGATCACTCCGACGTGATCACCTTGGAGGGCTGTACACCCTCCCCTTCAATACATGTTTGGATCGAGATGCGCATGTGGGTCTCCGGTAGTCTTGGTAGACAATCGACCCTTTCCCTGACGGATTTTCCCCCTGCTTTTGGCCACTCCCGTATCCCGGCAGGAAGTGCAACGTCAATCTTGCCCCAGGTATTCAACGTATTCGCGCACGCTTGCTTCTTATGGGCGGGCAAGCCGTCAATGACAAGCTGCACTGGCTTGAGCCGGTCCCTCACTTGCCAGGCTCGCTACCTTCGTTTCCCGCTGTGCAGGCATCAAACACGGCCCGCACAACAGACAGAGGCATGGCCCCGAGAAGTGCGGCGGCCTCTGCCTGGCAGTCGCGTGTGGGGCCAACTGGCACACCAGGCTGCTTGATCGCCGGTGTCTTGCCGGGCTGGCTGCCCTCGTTCGTCGCGGAGCAGGCGCTTAGCAGGGCCAGCGCCGCGAGCACTTGCACGGGTCCGAGACGCAAATGGAACCATTTCGTTGCCCGCATCTTGCCGTGCCTCATCTTTACTGGGACCAGCCGCATTCGCCGGATGCAGATCACAATCTGTGGCAATACTATGCCCATGCCGAATTTGGTGTCGATAAGGATCTGCCTGATCGCGATGGTGGACATATCTACAAAGTGCCGTCGGCCCAGGGCGACTCAGGGCCACGCTGCCAGCGGGAACCCCTTTGTATCGGACACCTCACCAAGCGCCTGTGGGACCTGCCGCGATCCGAAAGGCCCGCCACTTGTCGTCGGCAGACGCCTCCACGAGCCTGGTCAGGCCGCTTACGTCAGGTCTTCCAACAGTACTTTGCCATCTTGCCAGTCAACGGTATCGAACCCCTCGGTGAATGTGTCATGAATACCTGCCAGGATCGAGCGCGCAGCATCCGTCTTGCCGCAGCGTTGCCATAACCGGGCCACGCTCAGCGCGCATTTCAGCTCGACTGACCTGGCTCCCTGGTCACGAGCCATGGCAATTGCCGCCTGAAAACATGCTTCGGCTTCCTTGGCCCTGGTGGACGAGCCGGCTTCGCCGTCAGACAACATCAGAATCAGCTCCCCCTTGAGCCGAAGCAGAATCGGCTCAGCGAACCGCTCTCCCGTGTTCTTCACCAGAGCCAACGCCTCACTCAGCACACGAAGCCCTGCCTTGGCTTGTCCTGCTTTTCCATAAGCGTTGGCGAGCAGTCCCAGAAGCGTCGGCCGACCCAATGCCGCTCCGGTGGCTTGGTGGGCGCTGAGGCCTTGGTGTATTTGCGCGATTCCCTCCTCATGACTACCCTGCTCGGCCAGCGCCCAGCCGCGCAGGATCGTTCCCCACCCCAGATAGAGTGGAAACCCCTGGTCGCTCGAAAGCGCGATGGCGGCGTCTGCATACTCCCGCGCCAGTTGCACTTCACGCCGGTACTGGTGCAATTCGGCCGCGAAGATCAGGCTCAAGGCAAGGCCGAAGGGATCAGAGGCCTCTCTGGCCAACGCCAGCGCTTCCTCGCTGCGCGCGCGGGACTGATCCGGCAAGCCCAGAAACCAAAGGGTCCAGCTCAACGTGCTCCGCATATGAACGGCGGGGTTCCGCGCATAACGCAGAAGTTTGCTATATGGTTGCCGATCGGGGCGGTGCAATGCCAGCGCCTGCTCCGTGTGGGTCCGGGCGATCCTGATCTCGCCCAGACGGAACACGGTGGCGCCGAGAATGCGGTGCGCCTCCGCGAGCTGTTCCGGATCTTGTGTATCCTGCGCGAGACCGAGCAGCCGCTCCGCCAAGGCGTGTGCCGTACTGAGTTGCGCACGCAATAGATAAAACGACCACAGTCCCAACTGCGCCGAGAAGATCTGTGGTGTTTCCCCGCCCTGTTCGCACAAGGCTAATGCACGCGTGTAGGTCTCCTCCACCTCTGGCGCACCATAGCCTCGTGCGGCCATCCACGCAGGACCGAGGGTCAGCAGCAAGGTGAGTTCCTCGCGTGCGCGTTCGGGGGTGTCAGCCACGGACTTAAGCAGTTCGAGGGCTGCACTGAGATGACGGATCGCCTCGAGCTGGGCTGAACGCTGCAAGGCCTGCTGGCCCGCCAGGTGCAGGTATTCGATGGCCTTCGGCACATTGCCACTCTTGCTGTAATGGTGAGCCAACTCGCTGCAATAGTCCTTCAGCCGGCTTGGAAACAGTGCCTCAATGGCCCGGGCCGTGCGTTCATGCAGCACACTGCGCTGACCGGTCAGCATGGAGTTAGCCGCCACCTCCTGGGTAAGCGCATGTTTGAACGCGTACTCCACTTCGGGGAATGCGGGACGCTCGTAAATGAAGTCGCCGGCCTGGAGGTTGCCCAGAAGCGGGCGCAGTCCCTCTTCCGGTAGCGCTGTGACATGCTCGATCAGACTTAAGGGAAACTCTTTGCCGATGATCGAGAGTGTCTGCAGCAAGTCCTTCTGGGCGATGGGAAGCCGGTCGATACGGGCGGCGAGCACGCCCTGCACGGTCGTCGGAATATGAAGTGACAAAGGGGCCTTCTCGATCCGGTAGCTGCCGGACTGGCCAAGCAAGACGTTCTCCTCGGCCAGCGTCTTGACAACTTCCTCCATAAAGAATGGGTTGCCCTCGGTCTTTGCCAGGATAAGCAGTTTCAGGGGCACGAGCGAGGGATGGTCTCCCAGCAGTGCCGTGAGCAGACCCTGTGCCTCCGCTTGTCCCAACGGCTCCAGATGCAATTGGGTGTAATAAAGCTTTCGGCCCCAGTCATGCGCGTATTCCGGGCGGTAGTTGACGAGCAGAAGCAACCTGGCGCCCGGCACATGCTCGATAAGGATATTGAGAAAGGCCTCGGTCTCACTGTCCAGCCATTGCAAGTCTTCGAACAAGACCATCAGCGGCTGATTCTGGCTCTCACGCACCAGTAGCCGTGCAATGGCTTCGAAGGTGCGCTGGCGCCGGATGGTGGAGTCCATCGTGGGCAGTGCCGAACCCGCTTCGCTGATACCGAGCAGGTAAAGCAGATAAGGCAGATGGTCCTCCAGCGTGCGATCCAGGGTCAGCAACCTGCCGGTGACTTTCTCGCGATACAGCCGTTCGTCATCCTGCGCGGTGATCTGAAAGTAGTTTCTCAACAGATCGATCAAAGGCAGATAGGGAAAGGCCTTGCCATGCGAAACCGAGAAGGTTTCGAGCACCATGCAGCCGCGCTGCGAGCGTGCCTTGAATTCATGGTACAGACGCGACTTGCCAACACCCGCCTCGCCCACCACCCCGACGATCTGCCCATGCCCCGCCTTGGCCGACTCCGACGCCTCATGCAAGCGCTCCAATTCGGCCTGCCGGCCGACAAACCGCGCCAGACCGCGATGCGCGGCCACTTGCAGGCGCGTGCGCAATGCGCCGAGGCCGAGCACCTCATAGACCGCAAGCGGCTCCCGAATGCCCTTTACGTGCGTGGTCCCGAGGCCCTTGAACTCGAAGTACCCCTCGGTCAGCTTATGGGTCGATTCGCTGACGAGGATCGACGACGGTGTCGCGACGCCTTCCATCCGGGAGGCAATATGGATCGTGTGCCCGACCGGGTCGTAGTCCGTGCGCAAGTCGTCCTTGCGGATCGAGCGTACCACCACTTCGCCGGTATGGACGCCGACCCGGATCTGCAGCGGGACACCCTGCTCCAGACGGACCCGGTCGCCATGGCGGCGCATCGTTTCCTGCATGCGCAGCGCTGCGTACAACGCCCGCAGGGGGTGGTCCTCGTGGGCAATCGGCGCGCCAAATAGCGCCAGGATGCCGTCGCCCAGGGATTTGGAAACGTATCCCTCGTAGTGATGCACGGCCTCCATCATCAGCGCTATCACGGGGTCGATCAGCCCGCGCGCTTCTTCGGGGTCGAGGTCCTGGATCAGGGCGGTCGAGCCGGCCATGTCCGCAAACAGTGCCGTAATGGTCTTGCGTTCGCCGGCAGCCTGTCCCCTGGCCTCCATCGCCGCCTGCTCGGCGAGAATGCGTTCGGCGAGATGGGGCGGCGTGTAAAGAACCGGTGCGGGAACAGCGGGCATTGACGCTGTTGCAGGAACTGGCGTTGCGGCCAGCTCCGTCAGGGGCACGCCGCAAGCACCACAGAACTTCGCCGTGGGGCTGGACTCATGGCCGCATTGCAGGCAGACCTGCGAAAGTCTTTGCCCGCACTCCTCGCAGAATCTTCCTTCCGCGGGGTTCTCAAACCCGCATTTTGTGCAGCGCATATCGCCCTCTGACAGCCTTCGCCTGCCACGAACTCATTAGAGGCGTAATGACCGCCCGTCGCAAGGGATAAGTTGCCGAAAATGCCGCTCACCAAACTGTTAGCGATAGGTGGAGTTTGAGGTTCTCAAGGATGCGATCCTGTGCAGGATACGCTCCTTTCCCCTTCAACTGGATAGCGTCCCTTTTTCACCTTCGGTATTCGCGGCTGCCAGTGCGGCAGGCCGCGATCTATCGAAGTACCATCTAAAAGCGAGCGCCGGTCATCGATTCATAGAATCGAGCCATGTCATCGAGTTGCGAGGTCGCGCTCATTTCGTTCACGGCCATCTCAAAGAAGCTGTGCACAAGATTGCCGATCATCACTGGCGCTCCGCAGCTAGCCGCCAAGTAGCCTTGAGGACTGGTGGAGGAATCCTAGAATACTCGCACGGCACTAATGCACGCACCGTAGCGCGATAGCGTTTCTGCTGGTCGCCGTGCCACATGTGCCCCAATTGGTTCAATCACACCGGACTCCAGGGAGAGCAACATGTCAGACCGCCCCGCAGATGTTGTCAGTTCCGTATCCAACGAGATTATTCCGCCGAAGGTTTCCGCTGACGACGCAAAGCGTGCGGGCCGCGTAGTTTATGACAAGCCGACGGCGGAAAACGCCCTGATGCTGTTCATCGACCACCAGATCGGTTTGATGGCCGGGCTGCGTGATTTCCCGTCGCTGTCCGCCATCAAGAGCAATGTGCTTGGCCTTGCGCTGGTTGCGAAGGCGATGAAACTGCCCGTTCTGATCTCCTCGTCAAACGCCCAATGGCAGAACGGCGATACGTTGCCCGAACTCAAGGAGATTTTCTCGGAGGAGCCGATCTATCGCCGGACCGGCATTATCAACTGCTATGAGGACCCTACCTTCCGGCAGGCATTTGAAGACCTGGTGGCGAAGACCGGCCGGCGGCACATCATCATCTCGGGCGTAACAATCGGTACCTGCTGCACTTTCCCGACGCTCTCGATGCTGCAAGACGGCTACAGCGTTTTCCCGGTGGTTGATGCCTGCGGCGCGTGGAACGCTTACGAGGCTCAGGCTGCGATGTCCCGCATGGCCAATGCAGGTGCCTCACTGGCATCGACGTTCGCCCTCGCATGCGAACTGCAGGCCGACTGGAAGCGCCCGACTGCGAATGACATGTTGGCGCCGTTTATTCAGAACCTGCCTGAATACGGCTTCGTGCTACAGAATTTCTGGAACAACGCAAACCAGCATGTCGTGCCAGATCCCTTCGGGATGGTCAAGTGACCAAATGTCAGTCAACATTGACGGCTGCCTGAAATCGAGCGCTTGAGCAGTGCGGCGAGGCGATGCACCCCAGCCATCGAAACGCACCGACGCCAAGTTCGAACTTCGTCGGCACGAAGGCGCCGGCGTAGCCCGCTGCATGGAACTCGGTGGTATAGAGCGCCGCGTGCCGCGGCCCTCGCGTTTTGGAGGAATATGCACCCATGTCAATCGCTCTGCAAAGGGGGCATACCTGCCAGGGGTCTCCGGTCGGTTTGGCGGGCTTCCCATTGCCCATGTCCTCGGAGCCGTTCGCAGATCGCTGCGCCGTCGCAATCGGCAAGGTTGCCACCTTGCTGGGCCAACGCTGATGCATGCACTAGAGTGATGGCAGGCAGACCGAGGAGAGGCAAGATGACGACACGAAGAGAGTTTCTCAGGTGTGGAGCTGGTGGTCTGCTGATGGCCGGACCATTGCTGCCGAGCCCACTTCGTGCGGCCATTGCAGGCATGCCCCCGGAACTCCCTGAAGGCGCACGGGATTCGGCGGTGCTAGAGGCGCTGCCGGGCAAGCTACCGCTGATCAAGCGCACCTACCGGCCGCCGAACTACGAGACACCGCTGTCATATTTCCGTGAAGCCGTCACCCCCAACAATGCTTTTTTCGTGCGCTATCACCTTGCGTCCATTCCGGAGATCAAGGCGGCCGACTGGCGTCTTCGGATCGGGGGAGAGGCAGCCGCAAGCCCGTTCGAACTAACGCTAGATCAGCTGAAGATGGAGTTTGAAGCTGTCGAGTTGGTGTCCGTCTGTCAGTGCTCCGGCAACCGCCGTGGCATGTTTCAGCCCCATGTGCCTGGGGTGGAATGGGGCCCCGGCGCAATGGGCAATGCGAAGTGGCGCGGCGTGCGGCTTAGGGATGTGCTGGCCAGAGCCGGGATCCGCAAGGAGGCCGTGGAGATTGCCTTCGATGGCGCCGATGTGCCCGTGGTAGCGCAAACGCCGGACTTCATCAAGAGCATACCGACATGGAAGGCAATGGAGGAGAGTACGCTGATCGCCTACGAAATGAATGGCACCCCCCTACCGCACTGGAACGGCTATCCGGCGCGCATCGTCGTGCCAGGCTGGACCGCCACCTACTGGGTCAAGCATGTCACCTCGATCAGCGTGTTGGCCAAGCCGCTGTCTGGCTTCTGGATGAACCCTGCCTATCGCATCCCAAAGGGCAAGTTTCCGCAGGTGGATCGGTTCGTCAGTCAGGAAACTGATACCAATATGCCGATCACCGAGATGGTCGTGAACTCGCTGCTGACTAGCCCGCTGCCAGGCGAGCGCATACGGCGGGGCGCGCTGCTGGAAGTGAAGGGGATCGCCTGGGATGGGGGCTATGGCATCCATAGCGTGGAGGTGTCGATCGACGGCGGGCGGAACTGGCAAGCGAGCGAGCTTGGGCCGGACCACGGGCGCTATGCCTTCCGGCCATTCAGCTTCCGGTTCACGCCTGCCAAGACCGGCGCACTTGCGGTCATGGCCAGGGCGACCAATCGCGCTGGTGCCACTCAGACTTTCGAGCTGATCCACAATCCGGCGGGATACCACCACAATGTAGTGCAGCGGATCGTGGTCGAGATCGTGTAAGGGGGCGCCATGAAAGCCATGCTGATCAGCTTCTTGCTACTGTCGGGCAATGTGTTGGCCGACGAGGCAAGCATCAAGCTCAAGGATGGAGCTGGCAAGGACCGGATCCTGGTCAACTGCGTCAGTTGCCACAGCCTCGACTACATCCCGATGAACTCGGTCTTCCTGGACCGTAACGGCTGGACCGCCACCGTGAACAAGATGGTCAAGGCATTTGGTGCACCTATCAAGGAGGAGGACATCCCTCCAATTGTGGACTACCTGGCGAGGTACTATGGCAAGGGATAAAGAGAAGCCTCACGTCGGCTTCGCATGGCATTCATGTCGAGCCAGTTCACCCGCTTGGACGACGCCAAAGAGAGCGACGTCACCTTGTGCTGGGCCACTCCACTCACTCGGTCTGTCGGCCAGCGCACTTCCTGCGCTCACCTTGAAAAAATTCGACAACCTTCGCTGGTGATCACCCGCGAACTCCTCTCTGAGATCTAACAGCCGCCATGGCAGCCCCGCTTCCGCGCGCGCGTTGCCAGACTTCCCCCTGTATGGGATCCATTTTTCCCGGATCGCTTCCGGTCATCGAAGAGTCTTAAGGTCTGCAAAAAAAGATTCACTTCGCTTCTCACGCCCTGCAATGGAACATAGTGGCGGGGCAGGTCGAGGTGTCAGCGACGCGTGGTGAGCCAGGCACATGGCTCCATCCTGTCGATGCCGACCAGATGCGGCAGATTCTTAGCCTTCGCCGCCGTGGCGGCGGATTCCTCCCCATTGTGTCGGCTTTCACGGTAATCGGAGGTCACTATGCCACGCATACCACTCTTGAGCTTGCTCGTTGTATCGCTCGCGGCCTGCAGTAGTTCGCCTCCAACGGCGCCCGGTTCCACCGCGCCGCCACAGATGGCGTCTGCCGCCCCTGCCCCTAGTGCTGCGCAACCGGATGCAAAGGCGGTCGACCAGGCAGCCGTCCAGGCGCTGAAGGACATGGGTGCCTACTTGCAGTCGCTGAAGCAGTTCGAGGTCTTCGTCGAACTGTCCGGAGAGAGGGTGCTGACAGACGGCCAGAAACTGCAGCACACAGCAACGGCGGATCTCGATGTCCAGCGACCAAACAAGCTGCGTGCCCAGATGCGCAGCGCACGCTCCCAGCGCGACCTGATCTACGACGGCAAGACGGTCACGCTTTATGTGCCGCAGCAGAAGTACTACTCGAAGGCAGGATTCACCGAAAATCTTGGCATTCTCGTGGCCCGGCTGAGGGACCGGTTCGGCGTCGAGATTCCGTCTGCTGACCTGTTCCTCTGGGGCACGCCTGACGCGCCGCTCGACAGATTGGAATCGGCAATGAATGCCGGCCAGGACATCATTGGCGGCGAACTCTGCGATCACTATGCCTTCCGCCAAGGTCAGATCGACTGGCAGATCTGGATCGCCAGCGGCGGCCGGCCGCTGCCGCGCAAGCTGGTCATTACCAATCGCGCCGACGAGGCCCGTCCGCAATCGGTCACGCTACTCAAGTGGAACGTGAATCCGAAGCTGAGGGATTCCCTGTTCGCGTTCACGCCACCCGCCGGCGCGCGGGAGGCAGAATTTGTTCCACTGAAGAACCAGTAAAGGAGCACCGCCATGAGAAACGCATTCGGCAAGCAGTTCGCGGTGCCCCTGGCCGTGCTCGTCTTCGGGGCTTCCGGCTTCGCGCCGACAGCTGAAGCTGCCCGCGAAGGCGGGAGAGCGGGCGGAGGCCATGCGGCTGGCGCACAAGCCGGCGGAGCCCGCGCTGGTGGCGGCGCAACAAGCCGCCAAGTGGACAACCAACGCGCGGATGCCCGTACCAACAACGTACGCAGTACCAGCGTCAACAGCGTCAATACCAGCAGGAACGTCAACGTCAATTCGAACCGGAACGTCAACGTGAACGTCGAAGGCGGTGGGTGCTGCAACGGTTGGGATAACGACTACCACCCGGTGGCAGCGGCTGCTGCGGTCACCGCCACAGTTGCTATGACCTCGGCAGTGGTGGGCTCCATGGTTCGCTCCGTTCCACCTAGCTGCGTTCCGGTCAACTATGGCGGAATGGTCTACCAGCAATGCGGCAGTACCTGGTACCAGGCGCAGGGATCGCAGTACATCGTGGTCAACCCGCCTTATTGACGGGGCCACCGCCGTCTATGGCATCGGCTCCATCGAGATCGGGCAGGCCCCGCTGAAGGGTAAGTCGTCGCATCCCTGTTTGCTCGCCTTCCCGGAATCAAGACGTGTAAGTGTACGTTGCCATCGGGAAGTGCACGTTGCTGCCATGGAATCGGGGGAAATTCTCGAAGTCCGCGCGCATGTCATGCCGAACAGGAGAATTCATCGCCGCGGTGATGGCAGCGGCGCTGTCGAAGGCCAGCTTGTTCCGCTGCATGTAGTGAACCCGCTTCCACGGCATCGCATCCACCCAGTCCACCCGCGTGAAGATCTCGATTTCGCGTACCCCCGGAAAGAAGCGCATGATTTGCGGATGGTGGGACAGATAGTAGTTCAGCCACGCATCGAAATCGTCGGCATGCCCGGGATAATGGACCAGGAAGCTGCACGGCACGTTGCCGGTGGGCGTCCGAACGACGGGATCCTCGACGGGAAACGGACGCCGGGCCATCACCTGTTGCGTGACCGTGCACCCTTGCAGGCGGGGCAGCGGAAGCCTCGCCACGGCCTGCAGGTGGCCATCCGTGGCGATGGCGGCTTCCAGCGCCGCCAGGGTGTCGAAATCCAGCTGCATCGCGAATGGCGGTGACGGGCCATCATCCGTGTAGTAGTCCTTCGCGCTCTCGGGCGTATAGAGTCGTGCGCGGCGCAACTGTGGTGTGCCCCTGACAATGTCGGCAACCCGCTGGAAATCCTCCGCCCCGATATGGGCAGCCGGATCGGTGCTCTCGAAAGTGACGAGATAGGAAAATTGCATGTATTGTCTCCTTCGTGCCGTGCCGCTCAGTGCCCTGCCCCGGCCGCAATGGCAGGCGCATCAAACAACTCCACAGCACCGATGAGGTCGCGCAGCCGCGCGATCCCCTTGCGCTCGCAATACGCCTCGATGCCGTCGATGACGTTGGGCATCGTTTGTGGAGAGAGGAAATTGGCTGTGCCCACCTGCACAGCAGTCGCGCCCGCGAGCAGGAACTCGATGGCGTCCTCCGCTGTCGTGATACCGCCGCATCCGATCACCGGAATCGACACCGCCTGCGCGCACTGATAGGCGATACGCAGCATGATCGGCTTCGTGGCCGGTCCTGTCAGGCCGCCCATCAGGTTGGCAACGCGGGGACGGCGCGTCTCCACATCGATCGCCATGGCCAGGATGGCATTGCTGACGACAAGCGCGTCCGCGCCGGCGGCCTGGGCCGCCAGTGCAACTTCCACGACGTTGCCCGCATTGGGTGTCATCTTGGGCCAGACCGGCAGATCGGAGGCGGCCTTCATTGCGCGAACCACCTGGAAGGTTGCATCGGGATCCATGCCGAAGGCCTGCCCGTCCTTCTTTAGGTTCGGACAGGACACATTGGCCTCGATCGCCGCCACGCCCGGTACGGACAGCTTGCGCGCGAGCCTGCCAAAGTCTTCCACCGTGTTCGCCGAGATACTGGCGACCAGCGGCGACTGGTATGGCCGATAGAAAGGCACCGTCTCGTTCAGGTAGTAGTCCCCGCCCTTGCTCGGGATACCGATGGAGAACAACGTCGCGTCCTTGAATTCCGCCACGCGAGGCGGCGGATTGCCTTCCCGCAAGTCGTCGGTGATCGTCTTGGTCACGATGGCGCCAAGCCGGTTCAGGTCGAACACATCGGCCAGGCCTTCGGCAAACGTGCCGGACGCCGGCATGACCGGATTCTGCAACCTGAGCGAGCCAATTTGCACACTGAGATCTACCACGATACCGTCTCCTGAAGGTCAAACACCGGGCCGTCCCAACAGACCCTGCGATAGGTGAGATCCTGCGTGTCCGCCTGCTTGCGGAACGGCCGGACGCAGGCAAAGCAGGCGCCCAATGCGCAGCCCATATGCTGCTCGAGAGCGATCTGTCCCGGGATCTCGAGATCGGCGGCAACCCGCTGGAGCAACTGCAGCAGACGGTTCGAGCCGCAAGTGGCCACGTAATCCAGCCTGCGCGTCGCGTGCGTGCTGCGCAGCAAGGCCTCGACATGCTCTACCTGGCTGGTGCCGTCCTCGTCCGTCACGATGAGCACGTTCGCGCCGGCCTCCCTGAGATAGTCCGCCGACATGACCAGCCCCGCAGACCTGACGCTCAGCACAGCGGTGACCGACACTCCCTGGCTGCGCGCCAGGTCTGCCAGCGGCGTCAAGGTCGCCAGTCCCACGCCACGGGCCAGCAGCAGGATGTGCCGGGCGCCGGCAGGCAAGGCGAACCCGCGGCCCACCGGTCCCAGCGCGTCCAGCGTATCTCCGGCACCCAACTGAGCAAGACCGCGCGTACCCAGGCCCTGGACCTTGTACAGGAACTCGACCGTCCCGTCGCCCGGCGACACCCTGTACAGGCTCATGGGCCTGCGCAGCAAGGCGGCACCGTGCTGGTCCGGCGGACAGGCCAAATGGAAGAACTGCCCTGGCAGCGCGCGCAACGCGACCTCGGGCGCTTCCACGACAAGATGCTTGTATTCGTCGTTCACCCACTGGTTGCTGACCACCCGGCAAAGATTCTCTGCCACCGCGAATTGCGGCGCTTGCGCACCATGCCGCGCCGACTGGCAGCACGGCGTTGCATCGACAACGTCTTCTAGCATCCTGCTTCCTCCTCCTCGCCACCTCGATGGCTCCGTCGCATCGAATAACGAATGTAATTCTATTTTTCGACATCTGGAAAGTCAAGGAAGGTTGTCATGTGGCTTGATTCGCGAGCCGGCCACGCAACCTTATGCGTCAATCAGCGCAATAACGAATATCGATGGCGTATCATGGTGCCAGTTGAGCTGGCCAGATTGGATGCCGGCAGACGGAGAGATCACGACATGCCACAAGTGAAGAAGGCGGAGAAGCGAGATGCCATCCTCGCGGCCGCATTCGGCCTGTTTTGCCGCAAGGGCTATACGGCAACGACCATGTCGGACATCGCGCGCGCCGCGGGCACGACGGTGGCCAACCTGTACGTCTATTTCGACGCCAAACTGCTGATCTTCTACGCGATCTACTCGCCGTGGCTACAAGAAAAGATACGGGCATTGCGGGAAGAGGTGGAGGCGCTTCCAACGCCCCGCCAGCGCCTGCGGCGGATCCTTGTCGGCCTTTGGGGCGACATCCCCTCCGCGGACCAGGCGTTCGCCAACGCGCTGATCGAAGCGCTCGCCAGCGCTCCCCGGGATACCCAGAAGCCGAATAACCTGCTGGATCAATGCGAAACGCTGGTGACCGAAATGATCCTGGACAGCCTTCCTCCGGAGCGGGCGCATCTGGCGGCGGACCGGCTTCTGGCGCACGTACTATGGATGGCCCACGACGGTTTTGCGATCAACAGCCGCATTGGCGATATCCGGGACCTGGAAGCGATCGCGACATTGATGACCGACCTGTTGCTGGGCACGGAGGCCCCGGCGGCATCCCATCCCCCGCCAGACGGACGCAAGGGGCCCGTCGATGCGGCCACCCGAAATCGCAGCGTCTAGAAGACGTGCTTGAGGCCGATCATTGTGCCGAACTGATTGCCGCCGGGTGCGGGACTGGCACCGGTTTGCCCGCCGCTGACCGAATTGGCAAGCTGCCCGCTATTGTCGATGAAGCCGGCGGTGGCGTACACCGACGTGCGCCTGGAGAAGGCGTAGCTGCCGCGCACTGCGTACAGCATGGCCTTGTTGTCGCTGTGGTGAAACCTCTGGTAATAGATCTGGCCGGCGAGGGTGAACGCTGGCGTGATGTCGTAGGCGGCGCCGGCATACCAGAGATCGCTGCGGGGGGTGGTGCTGGCATCGTTGTCGCGGCGCAGCCAACCCAGGCCCAGCTTGGCCCTGGCGAGAATCATGTAGCCATTGAGCGAAAGGCGATCGTCCGTGAAGCTGCTCCTGGTCAGGCCGCCGAACGCGCCGGGACCACCGCGCAGCGAATCGTAGGCCGCTGCAACGCCCCACCAGTCGGTGCTGTATTGCAGCAGTGCAGACCATTCCCGGCAGGCCCGCGGATCGGCTGCGTTCTCGCCAGCGCAATTGGCGCCCGAGGGACTCGGCCCGGCGTTGACCGTGTCACGGCCGAAGCTATAGGTTGCGCCCAACGTCAGGCCGCCAAACGTGCCCTTGTAGGAAATCGCGTTGTCGGCACGCGTATTGGGTATATAGCTATCCAGGGAAGCGGATCCGTAGACGTTCGGCCCAAGGATGTCCGGATCGAGCATGGCCCAGAACAGCATCGTGTACTGTCGGCCGAACGCAACCTGGCCCCAGTTGCCCGACAGGCCTGCCAGCGCTTGCCGGCCGAACAGGCGACCACCCTGGTTGGACACGCCGGAATCCGGAGCGAAGCCGGACTCCAGCACAAAGATGCTTTTCAGCCCACCGCCGAGGTCTTCGCTCCCCCGGAGGCCCCACCGAGACGGCACCGTACCTGTCAGACCTGGCATACGAACGACGCTACTCTTGGATGCGCCAATATTGTTCACGTATTCCACGCCGGTATCGAACACACCGTAAATCGTGACCGATTGCGCAGCGGCCATCCCTGGGGCCGCCAAAAGAGCAGCAAGTAACGTTCGCCCGTAGTTAGTCAATTTGCATTTCCCCGTTTCTCGGTTCTGCGGCCTAGGCTTTGCTACCAGAGGCCAAGGGCTGGCGGCGTGTGTGCCTGTCTCGAAATCGCCGCTGACAGGCGCGGATCATGCGGCCCTGTCATAGCGGCTGGCGGGCGTGGCTTCGTCCTCGCTCAGCGCGTCCTGCAAGCGGAAATCGAAGCGAACGCGGGTGAAGGGTCTATCCACGCCGAGCGACTCGTAGCCCGCTGCACTTTGCACGGGTTCCAGCGCAACCACCAGGCCATCCCGGGTGGCAAACGCAAAATCGTCGTCCAGGAACGTGTCGCCCGGAATATTGATCTGCGTGGTCAAGGCACGCTTGCCCGCACCGGAGACCAGGAAATGGACGTGGGCCGGGCGGTTCCCATGGCGGCCGAGCAGTGAAAACAGTTCCGAGACGGGGCTGTTCGGCGGAATGGCGTAGCCCGGCGGGAGAAAGCTGCGGAACCGGTAGGCGCCCTCGGCGTTGGTCTGGATGCGCCGGCGCAGGTTATAGTCCGGCTGGTCCGGGTCGAAATGAGAGTAACGGCCCAGCTCGTTGCAATGCCAGACATCGACCAGCGCGTTCGCGACAGGATTGCCGTGCACGTCGAGCACGCGGCCCTCCATTACCAGCGGCTGGCCCTTCCCTTCGTTGCCTTCATCGAGCTTCACCTCGTGCTGGTGCAGCGGCGCGCCGGCAATATAGAGCGGGCCTTCGATCGCGCGCGGCGTACCCAGCGCGCGCCGGGCTGCGCGGTCGGCCTCGTCCTCGCGGATATCGAGCAGCCGGTCGAAGCCCAGGCCGGCGGTGATGAGGCCGATCATGTCGGCCTGGCCCAACCGGGTCAGCCACTTTGTGGCGGCCCAGAATTCGTCGGGGTTCACGTCAAATTCGTCGATGGTCTGGAACAGGTCCCCGACAATGCGCGCGGTAATGGCGCGCACGCGTTCGTCGCCGGGTTCCACCTGGCGGGTATTCACCAGATCGAGCAGTTGATGGATATCGAGTTCGGACATCGCTGTCTCCTTTTCTGTGTTGTGGGGCAAGGCGGGTGGCCGAGATCCGGCCGTACACTCCGGACCGGTGCCGGATGCCGGCAACCAGCACGGTTTGTCTGTCGCCGGAAGATGGCGCGAACAGGCAGATATCGGTAGACGCCATCGATCAACTCTCCAGCAGCCACTGCTGCAACAGGACGGGGTCGCGGGTCTGCGTCAGTGCCAGCATCAGCAGGATGCGCAGCTTCTGCGGCGACAGATCGCCGCCGGCCAGTACGCCGGCGGCGCGCAGGAATGCCTGCGGCGGCACCATGCCGCGCGCTGCGCGGGTGGACTGGACCACGGTGGTACCGGCGCGCACGGCGTCGGCCAGGCCCTGCGCCTCCGCATTCGCCGGCCGGCCGGGCGGCAGGCCCCCGCTGACAAGGCCCGCACAGCCGGCAGCCACCAGCGCATCGATCGCGGTACGATCGGCGCCGGCATACGACATGACGATGTCTACCCGCGGCAATGCATCAATATTTGCCAGGTCCGGCGGCAGGAATACACGGCGCCGGACCGGCAACCTCCGCATCGTCACCGCGCCGCTGGCCTCGACGCGGCCGAGCGGGCCGAACGGCGGCGCCTCGAAGGCATTGAGATCGAAGCTGGCAGCCTTGGTGACGTCCCGGGCAGCGAAGATGTGCCCGTCCATCACGACAAGCACGCCGGCGCCGCGCGCCGCATCGGACTGCGCCACCGCGAGCGCCGCCCGCAGGTTGGCCGGCACATCGCTGCCCGCCGTGTTCGCGGGACGCTGTGCGCCCGTGATGACCACGGGCTGGTCGAGTGTGAGCGCCAGGTCGAGGAACCACGCCGTCTCTTCCAGCGTGGCGGTGCCGTGCGTGACCACAAAGCCGGCCAGGCCCGGATCGCGCCGCGCGGTTTCCCCGATCAGCCGGGCGAGCGCCAGCCAGTCCGCCGGCGTGATGCCGGTGCTGCCCAGCGCCCGGAACGGCACGGGCACCAGTTCGACCGCATCGGCCACGTCGCCAAGGTTGCCGAGATCATCAAGCAGCTTCGCAATCGGATGGACCACGCCGCTCTCGCTGTACTCGACCCAGTCGAAGCGGTGCCGGGCGTGCATCGCGAACGTACCGCCGGTGCCGATCACGGCAATGCGTGGCCGCACGGCATCGCGCCCGGGCATGGCAAGGTTGGAGGCCTCGGCGTTCATGCCTTCTCCGGCGCGGCGACATAGACCACGCCGGCTTCGACCTTCACGGCATGGCAACGGGCATCGCGGGTCAGCGGCGCGCACATGGCTCGCCCATTGCGCACATCGAACAGGCCGGCATGCAGCGGGCACTCGATGCCGTGCCCGTCCATTTCGCCGTCCGACAGCAGCGCGTTGCCGTGCGTGCAGATGTCGTCCAGGGCATAGACCGTCTCGTCGACATTGAACAGCCCGATGCGATGGCCGTCGACGTCCAGGCCATGGCAGTCGCCGGGGCCGAACAAGGCGCCGACTTCGCCGGCGCGATACCAGCGGATGATTTCCTCGCGCGCCTGTGGCTCGCGCACCGTTTCTGCTTCCTCGATCATCATGGTGTCTCCTCTCTCAGGAATTCAGGCGCGGGGTTCAGCGTGCCGCGCCTGGTCTGCCATCCTTGCGTCCAATGCCGCCAGGGTCGCCACCAGAGGCATGGGGCCCTGGCCCAGGGATGTCATGTGGATCCCGGCAAAGCGCATGCGGCAGCAGCGCCAGGCGCCATCGGCTTCGCGCCGGTAGTCTTCGTGCGTGGTGGCGGCCAGCAGGACCGCATCGCGGTTGTCTTCGCGCAGGGCCAGCTGCCACAGGCGCCAGACGCCTTGGGCGCGATCCTCGTCGATGTCGAGCTGCGGGCTGCCGTAGTAGTGCACGGCGAAACACCAGGGTGAGCGCTGGAACCAGTCGTGCAGCTGCGAGCGGCCCGCCAGTGAATCGCCGAATCCCCGCCCGCCTTCCCAGATGGCGTCGTCGGTGAAACACAGCGCCTGCTCCCAGGCCACCCGGCGCATGGTGTCTTCGGATACGCGCGTGTAGTCGGGCCGGTACTTGGCGTCCGCCAGCGCGGCATAGCGCGCTTTCAGGGCACGGATCGCCTCGGCGGCCTCCAGTCGCGCCAGCCGCTGTTCGATGGTGGGCCCGCTCATGACGCCAGCGCCTTGAGCGGGATCGCTGCGTCGGCGAGACGCCTACGCTCGACCGGCGTGCCGCTGCGCACCAGCGCTTCCAGGTGCTTGCGCTCGCGCCCGTTGTCGATCAGGACACCGCCAGCGACCTGCCCGCCGCGCAGCAGCAGCATGGTCGCGGGGGCTCCCGACGCGCCCTGGCGCACGACGATCTCGTCGGCGTCGCCGGGTTGGCCGACCACCTGGATGTTGTGCCCGAGCTGGTCGGTCCACATCCACGGGACTTCGATGTAAGGGTCGGTGCGCCCGAGCAGGAAGCCTGCCACCGCTTGCGCCTGGTTCTCGGCGTTGCGCCAGGTTTCCTGCCGCACGGCGCGCTGGTACAACGGGCTGTAGGTCAGCGCCACGTCTCCTGCCGCAAAGCACCACGGCGCGACTGGGCTGCGGCAATCGGCACCGACCGGAACCCCATGCTCGTTGGCGATCCCGGTGCCCGCGAGGAAATCCACCCCGCTGTCGATGCCCACCGCCGCCAGCACGACGTCCGCGGCCAGCGCCCAGGCTTCGCCGCCGCGCGCGACGTGAACCCGCAAGGCAGTGCCATCGCGCTCGATGCGGCTGACCTGTACGCCGGTCTCGATACGGGTGCCGTTGGCCGTGTGCAGGCCGTGCAGCCACTCCGAGGCCGCGGGCGGCAGGCAGCGCGCGAGGATGCGGTTGCCCGCCTCCAGCACCGTCACGTCCGCCCCGAGCGCCCTGGCGCTGGCGGCGACTTCCATACCGATTACGCCGGCCCCGACGATCGCCACGCGCCGGCCCGGCACCAGCGTCTCGCGCAATGCGAGGCTATCGTCGATGGTGCGCAAGGTGACGACGCCCGGCAGGTCGGCCCCGGGGATATTAAGCGTGCGCGCGCGGCCGCCGGTCGCGACGACCAGCCGGTCGAAGCCGATCGTGCTGCCGTCGCTCAGGCTAAGCAGCCGGGCCTCGGCGTCCAGCGCGCTGGCACGGCCGCGCACATGCGCTACCGCGTTGCCATCCGTCCAGAAGGCGGCGGGGCCGAGCACGAGCTCCGGTGCGGCGCGCTCGCCCTTGAGCAGCTCTTTCGACAATGCCGGGCGTTCATAGGGAGCGTGCGGTTCTTCACCAACGAGGGTAAGCCGCTGGTCATAGCCCAGCGCGCGCAAGTGCTGCGCGACGCGGCCGCCGGCATGCCCAGCGCCCACGATGACGATGTGTTCGAACGTGTTCATGCCGCGGCTCCAGCTTGCTCGCCCAGCGAGGTGCGGTTGATCACGCGATACAGGCGGCCGCTCCCGGCGTCGCAGGTCCACCGGCGGGGCTCCGCATTGGGAATAATGATCCCCTCCCCTTTCGACAGGCGATAGGACTCGCCTGCGGCTTCGATGGTGAAGGTGCCTTCCAGGACCGCAGCCACTTCCTCGCCCGCCTCGCCTGCCGCGGCGCTCAGCATTTCTCCCTGGCGCAGCACATGGATGGCGATGTCGAAGGCGTCGCCGCTGGTTGCATGGCACGCCGGTTCGGTGGGGGACGATTGACCCGCTGCCACGCGACGGCAAAGCGGCTGGGCGGTGCGTGCCTCGACGTCCGGATGTCCTTGCGCGCTCATGCCCGCTCTCCCCGGTCGGCCAGCGGGTAGTAAGGCACCGTATCCTCGGCGCCGTACTCCTTGCGGGCGGGTGTCACCACATTCAGCCGCATGCTGACGCCGGCGGGCTCGAAACGATTGCTGCCGTAGTGCATCAGCCCCGCCGGGATCAGCAACGCATCGCCCTGCTCCATGACGGTCTCGTGGTCGCCGGCTTCGCCCAGCCCTTCGAAGACGGAACAGGCACCCGAGAACTGCAGCGACGCTTCCTCGCCATGCTGGTGGGATTTCGCCGGCAGGTCCCTGCCGGCGGCTTCGACGAACTTGACGACGGCAACGCTGACCGTTTCGCCAAACATGTGTTTCATGTACAGGCCATCGGCGACCACTTCCTTCAGGTTGTTGTCGATGGCGAATACGCGGCATTTCGGCATGATGTGCTCCTCTGCGAGCGGCGGCTCAAAGCGCCGGGGACAACCTGAAGGCCTCGTCGGCCACGAAGCGGCGAGGATCGAAGCCATCGATCACCGCCTGCTGGCGATAGAACTCGATGGCCGGTGCCACCTCCGCCAGTGACAGCAGCAGGTTCATGAGCGCCTGGGCCTCCGCCGGCATTGCGCCGGGCTCGAAGGTGTCCAGGTACGCGGTGATCGCATCCAGCTCACCGAGCATGGTCTGCGCGAATGCCCTGATCTCTTCCATCGAGGCGCGGTGGCGCTGGATATTGCGCGCGGTTTCGGTCGGCAGGCTCCAGTGCGCGATCGGGTTCAGATGCGCAAAGCGCTCGGGCAAGGCCGCCGCGCGTTGCGTCTGCAGGCCGCCGATATTGATGATCTTTTCTTCCATGACTTCGCTCGCTAATGTACTGATATGCGGTCTTATTGCTCTGCGCCGACCAGGCGGTCGACCACGTGGGCGCCGTGGCGGACCAGGATTTCGCTGTCCTGCAGGATCATGTGCGTCTTGGCGCCGGTTTCCGCCGCTGCCTGCGTGCGTTCCAGCGTGCTCATGTCTTCCAGCAGTACGTCGCGCAGCGCGACCTTCATGTATTCGAGGAAGAAACGGCCACCGGCCGTGGTCATCTCGGGGTAGTACACGCGCCCCTCGAACAACATCTTGTTGTGCGCGATCGGGCGGAAGGTGTAGGCCTGGTAGTAGTTGGGCCGCAATGAGACGTAGAAGTCCGGGAAGATGACGTTGATGTCGAACAGCCAGTTCTTGCTCTGCGTCCAGTTGACGCCCTTCGGCAGGGCTTCGAGCGGAAACTCGTGCTTCGCGCTGCCCATGCCGGCACGCAATGCCGCTGCGGCGATCGGGCGCGATGCGGCGGACTCCGCCAGGGCCTCCGCCGCGGCGGCGCCACCGCTGGTCACGGCCTTCGGGTTGCCGTAGACCGACTTCTGGTTCCCCGCGAGCGACAGGCGCCGATGCACGTCCCCGCAGACGACATCGAGTGGCCGCATGCTGCCGCCATCGCTCTTGTCGATGGCGTCCGCGATGGAGTTGCCGTGGACGTAGGCAACGTGATAGGCCTCCTGAAAGGCATCGAGAGCGAGCTTCCAGTTGCAGTTGACGACGCTGGTCCACTGGAAGGCGCAGGTCAGCTTGTCGAACGGGTAGCCTTCCACGTCGCCATAGACCGGCTTCATGAACTCGGCCAGCGTCTGTGCCGGCCGGGCTTGCATATTGACGAAAATGAATCCCTGCCAGACGTCGCAAGACACCTGCGAGAGGCCATAGTCTTCACGCTGCATGTCGAAGAAGCAGCCCTCCTCCGGCACGCCGGTCAGGCGGCCGTCCAGGTCGTAGGCCCAGCCATGGAACTTGCAGAAGAACTTGCGCGTGTTGCCGCACTTTTCATAGACGACCTGGTTCAGGCGGTGCGCGCAGACGTTATGCATGGCACGGATCTCGCCCTGCTTGTTGCGCACGACGATGATCTCGGTGTCGCAGACAGCCAGTTCCTTGACGAAGTAGTCGCCCGGATTGGGAATCTCTTCCACGCGGCCAACCTGCAGCCAGGTCTTCTTGAAGATCTCGGCCTTTTCCCGCTCGTAGTACTCGGGAGAGACATAGGGCTCGACCGGTACCGGCCCTTTGCCGAGTTCCGGATAGCGGTCTGTGAAGAACGTCTGCTGCGATGTCATTGCGCATCTCCTCCTGGATGGGGACATCGGCGAAGGCTCGCCGTCGAATAATGAATGTCATTTTATTTTCGAGCGCAGAAAAGTCAAGCGACATCTTGATGCCGCCATTTGCCGCAGTCGCGAGGCGGTTTCGTCATCACTCGTGCCCCGTCTTGGTAAAATACCGAACCACGTTGGGGCATCGGTTGCATCCGCTGCACCAGGAACCGCGAATACGAAGACAGCCCGGGGCGGGCCGGAAGGGGAAGTGCAATGCCACAAGTCAAGAAACACGGGATGCGCGAGGCCATTCTCGCGGCCGCGTTCGATCTGTTCTGCCGCAAGGGCTACACGGCGACAACGATGTCGGAGATCGCGCGCGCGGCAGGCATGACCGTGGCCAACCTGTACGTGTACTTCGACTCCAAGCTGCTGATCTTCTATGAGATCTACACCCCGTGGCTGCTCGCCCGGGTGGACAGCCTGCGCGAGTCGGTACAGAAGTTTCCGACGCCCCGCACGCGCCTGCGGCGCATCATCGTCGGCCTGTGGGGCGACATTCCCGCAGCCGATCATTCCTTCGCCAACGCGATGATCGAGGCGCTCGCCAGTGCCCCGCAGGACACCCCCAAGCCGAACAACCTGCTGGAACAGTGCGAGATCGCGATCACCGACCTGATCCTGGAAAGCCTGCCGCCGGAGCGCGCGCACCTGGCGTCGAACCGCTTGCTGTCCCACATTCTGTGGATGGCCTACGACGGCTTTGCCATCAACAGCCGGATTGGAGATACACGCGACCTGGAGGCGATCGCCACGTTGATGACGGACATGATGCTGGGGCCGGAGGAAGCCACCGAACCCGCGCCCCGCAGCAAGGCGCGCGCATCACGCACCCGCAAGGAACCGGCAACCTCCGCAGCTTCCTGAGCGTGTGAAGGGGCCCATCAGGCCCCTTCTAATACCAAATGTCACTCGTCGGGTAACACGCCTGGCGTCCAGCGGTCGCAGCATACCGCTTCGCCGTTCGGCACCTGCCTCTCCTCCTGCGGCACTATCCTTCTTCTATATCGGCCGGCAACCGCTGGCATGGAAGGATGCAAGCCGCCCCCCCTGAAAACACCCCTATTGCCGAATGTCTGCTGCCGGCGCGCGCTTCGCCGGGCATCGCTCTTGCAAGCCGTGCGCGGAGCACGCCGCATGCAGCACCCGGACGTCAGGCCAACGTGATCGGAGTGTTTTTTTCCTGCCCATGACTAGGGTATGTCCCGATGCCCCATGCCTATTAGCGAATACTACTATTTATTCAGCCGCGCTCATAAAGGCCCGCTGTGAGCCTGCCGGCAGCCAACGCCCCCACCAAAGTCGCCCCCAGGAGCCTTCGCCATGCATGTTGCTGGTACTTCCGAAGCCGTCCGGTCCGTCCCCCAACGGACCACGTATCTCGTCCTGTTCCTCTGCTGGGCCGCCATCCTCTCCGAGGGTTACGACATCGGCGTGATGGGAACCATCGTCCCTGCGCTGATCACTGATCCACAGTGGAGGCTGACGCCTCTCGAACTCGGCCAGATGAGCAGCGCCGCACTGGTCGGCACCTTGTTCGGCGCCTATTTCATCAGCCCGCTCAGCGACCTGGCGGGCCGGAAAAAGCTCTTGATTGCTTGCGTGGCACTGTTCTCGTTGTCGATGCTGGCTGCGGTCTGGGCCCCGACTCCGGCCATGTTTGCCCTCGTGCGCGGCATTGGCGGACTTGGCCTGGGCGGTGTCATCGCGGTGGCGGCGGCACTCACGGTGGAGTACTCGCCGCCCGGGCGCCGCAACCTGAACTTCGCGCTGATGTATTCCGGGTACCCGATCGGCGCGGTGGTCTCGGCGCTGGCCGGCATGGCGTACATGGAGCAGTATGGATGGCGTGCCATCGTGGCCATCGGCGCCCTGCCGCTGCTGTTCATTCCGGTCCTGATGCTGTGGCTTCCGGAATCGCTGGACTTCCTCGTCGGCAAAGGCCGGCATCGGGAGGCTCAGGCGCTTGCCGGGCGTCTCGGCGTGGAGGCCCCCACCGCGCCGGTTGCGCACGACGACGCGCCACGCACATCGTTGAAGGACGTATTCGCCGAGATCTTCTCGCGCAAGAATGCGTTCGGGACGATCTGCCTGTGGGCCGCGCAGTTCATGGCAATCACGATGGTCTATGGCCTGGGCACGTGGCTGCCGCAGATCATGCGCAAGAGCGGCTACGACCTTGGCTCCAGCCTGTCCTTCTTCGCGGTCTTCAACATGGCCGCGGCCATTGGCGGCGTGATGATCGGACGGATCGCCGATTACTTCGGACCGCGCCAGACCATTGCTGTCAGCTTCCTGGTCGGCGCCGTGTCGATCTTCGCGCTCTCGCAGAAGAACGGGCTGCTGGTCAACTATGTCCTGGTCGCGCTCGCCGGCTTTGGCAGCATTGCCACGGCGCTGGTGCTGCTCGGCTACATCGCGAACTACTACGCACCGCATGCCCGCGCTTCGGCGACCGGCTGGGCTGTTGGCGTGGGCCGCTTCGGCGCCATGGCAGGTCCGGTGCTGGGCGGCTATATCGCAGGGCTGAACGCGAATCCGGTGTGGAATTTCGTGCTGTTCTCGACAGCCGCGGTACTGGCGGCGCTGGCGGTGTATATCACGCCGACGCCGGAGCACGTCAGGCACGCCCTGGGCAGGAAGTAACTCCCACAAACTGGCCGGCGTCGCGTCCGCACAAGACGGCGCCGGCCGCCACGCTCAACAGGACAGCAGCATGAGCCTTGGTTTTGGCTATCAGGCACGCATCGGGCACCTTTACCCGTCCGGCGGCCTGTGCGACTTCGAAGTACAACTGATGGCGCCAGCCGGCGTGCAGTTCGTCACCACGCGCATGCCGTTCTCGCGCACGTCCCTGGAGAGCGACAAGGCTGTCGTCGCCGATGTCGAATCCCACGCGGCGCTGCTAGCCACTGCCGGGGTGACCCTGATCGCCATGAACTGCACGGCGGCGAGCATGGCGGTGGGGGCGCAAGTCATCAACCAGCGCATCTTCGACGCCACAGGCATCCGCTCGGTGACCACCACCGACGCCATTCTCGCCGCCTTGCGCGCGGTCGGCGCGCGCCGCGTCGCGCTGATGACACCGTATCCCCACGAGGTGGTCGAGATGGAAATCGCCTTCCTGGCCCGGCACGGTATCGAGGTCGCCTGCGAGATCGCGGACCCCTGCTCCACCCCCATCCAGCAGGGCTCGTTTCCTGCCTCGCACTGGGCTGACCTGGCGGCGGAACTCGACACCGACCAGGCCGATGCGGTGCTGATCAGCTGCGCCGGCATACAGGTGAGCGGGGTCATCGAAGACATCGAGCGTGTGGGCAAGCCCGTCATCACCAGCAATCAGGCGCTGCTCTGGCACTGCTTGCGCACGCTCGGCCTGACCGATCGGCCGACAGGATTCGGCGGTCTGCTGGCTGGCAATTTCGACAAGGGAGCATTCTGAAGCCCGACCTCAGACTGATCGGGGACGCATCCGAGATTGACGCAAGCCGTTGACTGCACTACTGCGAAGGCCGTTCGGCTATTTTTCCCCGTCCCTTCGCCCGCCGCGCTAATATTCTAACTACCTCACAATGGCCGGCCATGTACCGGACCGCGCGCAAGGAGACGCAGCTCATGAGCGAAGCGCTTTGTTTTCTTTCCGCTGCAGAATTGCAGCTTCGCATCCGCCGCAAGGAAGTCTCGCCGGTGACGCTGACTGAAGCGGTGCTGGCTCGCGCAGAACGCTTGCAGCCGACATTGAACTGCTTTATCACGCTGTGCGCGGACGAAGCCATGGCGGCAGCTCGCACGGCCGAGCAGGATGTCATGGCGGGACGATCATTGGGCCTGCTGCATGGGATCCCGTTCACCGTCAAGGACATCGTCAATACGCGCGGCATACGGACAAGCTTCGGCGCACAGCCGATGCGCGAAAACGTGCCGGCAGAAGATGCCGTGTCGGTCGCCCGCTTGCGAGCCCAGGGCGCAATCCTGATCGGCAAGACCACCACGCCCGAGTTCGGATCGAAATGCCTGACGGATTCTCCGCTATTCGGCCGCACGCGCAATGCATGGCATCCGGACCGGACCAGCGGCGGGTCGAGTGGGGGCGCGGCGGTCGCGGTGGCCAGCGGCATCGCACCGCTGGCCGTGGCGACGGACGGCGGCGGCTCGACTCGCATACCGGCCGCGTGCAACGGGGTGGTGGGCATCAAGCAAAGCCAGGGCGTGATCCCGCATAGCCAGGCACAAGATCTCTTCGGCAACCAGACCTATGTCACGCCGACCACGCGAACCGTGGCCGATACCGGCTTGATGATGCAGGCCATGGCAGGCGAGCATGCTTGCGATCCGTGGTCGATCGGCGTGCCAGTGCCGGACTACATCGCCGCCGCGCAGCCGCAGGGCGATTTGCGTGGGCGGCGCGTGCTGTATTGCCTGGCGCCACCAGGGCGGCCGGTATCGGCGGATGTGGCGACGGCATTCGAGGCCAGCCTGGAACGCTTGCGCGCCTTGGGGGCGCAGCTGGAGCCGTTCTCCGGCGAGGGTTTCGACGTGGAGCCGATCTGGCGCGCCATCAACCATACGGTCTGGCGCACCCGCTTCGCACCCATCGTCGAGAAGCATGCCGATCTGCTGAGCCCCACCTTCGTGCGGCAGGTGGAATCCGCCGCCCATATTAGCGGTGTGGAGTACCAGCAGGCCATGTTCGAGCGCTCACAGCTTTTCCTGCGGGTGCAGGCGCTGTTGGCGCGTGCCGACCTGCTCGCCATGCCGACGCTGACACGAACCGCACTGCCGCTGGACCAGGACCTGTTCGGCCGGATCGAGATCGACGGACAGTCCTATGAAAATGTGCGGGCCCATTGGTTTCCATGGACCATGCCATTCAACATGACCGGACACCCGGCCATCAGCCTGCCCTGCGGCTTTGGCCAGGACGGCCTGCCCATCGGCTTGCAACTGGTCGGACAGTTCCGCCAGGACGCGGCGTTGCTGCGCGCAGCGGCGCTGTTCGAGTCCGCGCATGATTTCCGCGCGCAATGGCCAACCTTGCCCTGAGTACGGGCTTTTTTTTCCTCTCATTCCTGCTTTCGCTGACATGATGCCCACTCTCCGCCTTGCGCGAGGCCTGCTTGCCGTGACCGCGGTTGCCGCAGCCGCCGTAGCGATGTCCACCCCTGCCCGGGCAGCCGATGCCGAGCCGATGCACATCATCGTCGGCTATGCGCCAGGCGGCGCTGCCGACAGTCTGGCCCGGCTATACGCCGAGCAACTGCGCCAGGATGGCCACGGCACTGTGGTCGTGGAAAACCGCCCCGGCGCGTCGGCGCGGCTGGCGCTCGACTACGTGAAGCGGGCAAAGCCGGACGGCAAGACGGTATTCATCGGCCCGTCGCCACTGTTCACGATCTTCCCGCTGACCTACAAGAAGCTGGGCTACGATGCCGACAAGGATCTGATACCCGCCGCGGTGCTCACCGATGTTCCCACCGCCGTCGCAGCAGGCCCGCAGCAGCCCTACCGCAATATGAAGGAGTACGTCGACTGGGCAAAGCGCAACCCCGGCGGCGCCAGCCTGGGCCTGGCCACGATTGGCAGTGCGGGACACCTTGGCACGGTGGCACTGGGCAAGTCCGCAGGCATTTCGATCACGCCGGCTGCTTACCGCGGTGCGTCGCCGATGCTGGTGGATGTGATCAGCGGCAACGTGTCGATCGGCTGGGACGCAGTCGCCAGCATGATGCCGCTCTACAAAGGCGGCAAGCTGCAGTTTCTCGGGGTGAGCGGCACGCGGCGCGCCAAGGCTCTGCCGGACGTGCCGACCATGAAGGAACAGGGGTTCAGCCAGTATGACTATGCCACCAGCTGGTACGGTGTGTTTGTACCTGCGGGCACCCAGCCTGACGTGCTGGCCAAGGTCGAGAAGATGTTCCTCGCCGCCTCCGGCAACGCCGCAACGGCGACAAAGCTGGAAGCCCTCGGCCTCGAGGTCGTGGCACGATCCGGCCAGGAAGCGCGGCGACGCATCCAGGTTGAGCGGGCAGCGTGGAAACCGATCGTCGAGGCGACCGGCTTCGTAGCGGAAGACTGAGTCCGCAGCCGCCGCTGGCCCTGAGCCGGCAAGCAACCTTCCCGGCGGCTAATTCCCGCTCATCTTCCTGCGAAATTCTTCGGCAGTGCCAATCTGCCGGAACAGGGGCCCGCCCGGCGCGAACTTGTCCGCGCTGGCCAGCGGCCCCACCACTACCGGTTCAAACCCCGCATCGCGCACCAGTTGCGCCGCCACCTGCAGCGCCGCCTCGTCGTCGCCGGCGATCGGCACGGCAATCAGGTCACCGGTCCGGTGATGTTCATTGGCGAAATTGGTCGCCCCCATGAAATTGAACGCCCGCACCACGCGCGCGCCGCGCAGGTATTTCGCCGTGGTGATGCCAATGCCGTTTCGCTGGGCTTCATCGGCAATGGCGCCGTCGCGCTGGGCAATGGCATTGGTGGCATCCAGCACGATCTTGCCTGACCACGCCCCGGCATTCTCCTGGCTGAGTTGCGGCAAAGCGCCGTAAGGGGTGGCGAGGAACAGCACATCGGCGAAGGCGATTGCCTCCGCGACCGTGCCCGCCCGCGCCAGCGGGCCGAGGCCGTCGACCAGCGGCTTGAGCGATTCAGGATGCCGCGACGAGAACAGGACCGGGTGCCCCGCCTTGACCCAGAGCCCGCCGACGGTCCCGCCGATGCGCCCGGAGCCGATCACGCCGATGCGCGCCGGGCCCGCGTTCCCGGCCGCGGCCGTTCGCTGAGCGCAGGCGGTCAACGGCGGAAGGCTCAGCGTCAGGATGGCCAGCGCCCCGGCTCGCAGCATGCGGCGGCGTTCGGGATCGATGACAACTGCCGGCTCTTGCATCGCGCTCTCCTGGGATGACTGCTTGGCCCTGTGGCCGGTTCGCAAGGTCTCCTGCCGCACACTGGCCGCCCAAGAAACTCTAGGCGAAAAAATGGCTTACCGGGCAATCGCCCTTGGCACCGCCTGCGCGCTGGACTAGATTAGGTAGCATTTGCGCCACCCCAGGAAGTCTCCATCACAGCCGCCCGCGCGATGCGGCGCGAGAGGGGAACCCCATGGCCCACGCCCGACGCCGCACTCGCCCGTCCCGGCATGCGCCGGGCATGGTCGCCATTGCGCTGGCGGCGGCCGCGCCTGTCGCAGCGCAGCAGGCCAGCCAGCCTGACGCGGGCAGCCAGGCGGACCAGGTCCACAACCTGCAAGAGGTCACCGTCGTGGCCCCGACGCCGTTGCCCGGCTTCACCATCGAGCGCCAGGCATTTCCCGCCAACGTCCAGACTGCCACCGATGGCGACCTGGAACGTGCGAAATCCGCCAACCTCCCGTCCTTCCTGGCGGAGAACATGAACGGGATCGTGGTCAATGACACACAGGGCAATCCGTTCGCGCAGGACATCCTCTATCGCGGCTACCGGCTCTCGCCCACGCTGGGTTCTGCACAAGGGCTGTCGCTGTACCTCGACGGCGTGCGCCAGAACGCGGCACTGGGCGATGTCATCAACTGGGCCGGCATTCCGGAGGCCGCCATCAGCACGGTGACGCTGGTGCCCGGCAGCAACCCGCTCTACGGGCTCAACACGCTGGGCGGCGCGCTTGCGCTGGTCACCAAATCCGGCGAAACGCACCAGGGCGTGGAGGCCGACCTCAGCATCGGCAGCTACGGCCGCGCGCGGCTCGATGTCAGCGCGGGCAAGTCGCTGGGCGACGGCTGGCACGCTTACTTTGCCGGCACCGGCTGGCGCGAGGATGGCTGGCGCGACCGCGCCGACAGCGATCTCGGCAACCTCTTTTTCAAGCTGGGCCGCTCGACCAGCGCCACTCAATGGAGCCTCAGCCTGCTCGGCAGCAACAGCCGGCTGTCGGGCAATGGCCTGACACCGGGCAGCATCTACGGCCCCGACCGCCGCGCGATTTACACCGCGCCCGATGTCACGCGCGTGAAATCGCTGCAGCTGACGCTCAACGGTGCGCATCAGTTCAATGCGCAGGACCAGCTGCAGCTCACCGCCTACGTGCGCCGCACGCGCTCGCGCGCCAACAGCGGCGATATCCACGACGACTACCTCGACACCCTGCTCGGCTGCCAGGGCGACGCCGGCGCCGAAGGCTGCGAAGCGGACGACGCGCCCGCCAATGCCGTACTCAATTCTTCCACCCTGCGCGAGACCAGCTATGGCGTGTCGGCGCAGTGGTCGCACGATGGCGAGACGCACCGCTTCGCACTGGGCGCCGCGCTGGACCTGAACCATTCGCGTTACGCGCAGAGCACGCAGCTGGCCAGCTTCGACGCTGCGCGCACGGCGCTGGGTGATCCCAATGCACCGGTGGTCACCAACGCCTCGCTGGACGGCCGCGACAGCACCGTGGGGCTGTACGCAACCGACACCATCCGCCTGCTTCCCCACACCTTCCTGACGCTGGCCGCCCGCTGGAACGACGGCCGCCGGCATACGGTGCTGGGCGCGCCCACGCAATCGGACGAGCGCTTCACGTTCTCGCGGCTCAACCCGTCGGTGGGGGCATCGCACCTGCTGTTCGACAGCCTGACGATCTTCGGCTCCGCCTCGCAAGGCACGCGCATGCCCACGGCGATCGAGCTGGGTTGCGCGGACCCGGCCAACGCCTGCCAGTTGCCGACCGGCCTGCAGGCCGATCCCTTCCTGCGCCAGGTGGTCACGCGCACCGTGGAACTAGGTGGACGCTGGCAGCCGGCTGACACCACTGAGCTGACCCTGGCGCTCTACCGCAGCAACAACACCGACGACATCATCTTCCAGCGCTCGCCGTTCAGTCCGCTGGGGTATTTCTCGAACTTCCCGAAGACACGCAACCAGGGCCTTGAGCTCGGCTTGCGGCAGCGGCTGGGCCGGCTGGCGCTGCGCGCCGGCTACAGCTACACGCAAGCGACCTACCAGGCGGACGGCCAGTTGCAGACCCCCTTCGCCGCGCCGGTGGTGGTGCATCCGGGCACACGCATGGCAGGGATCCCGCTGCACAGCTTCAGGCTCGGGGCAGACTGGCGCGCGACCGCGACCGTCAGCGTAGGGGGCGACGTGATCGTATCGTCCTCGCGTCCGGTCGCGGGCAACGAGGATGGCGCGCTCAGCGCGCAAGACCCGAGCCTCGCCCGCACTGCCGGCTACCTGCTGCTAAACCTGCGCGCCAGCTGGCAGTTCGCGCCGCGCTGGCAGCTCTATGGGCGCATCGACAACCTGTTCGACCGCCGCTACGAGTCCTACGGACAGGTGGGCTACAACCTGTTCCCGGGCGGCACGCTGCTGCAACCGGGCGCGGCGGTACCCATTGAGCGCTTTGTCGCACCCGGCGCGCCCCGGCTGTTCCTGGTCGGCGTGCGCTATGAGTGGGACGGACGCTGAGTGGGCCGCCAACCATCCAGGCAACGAGGAGACTCCATGCCTTCGCATCATCCCTGCCGTACGCGGCACCTGCTGGCCGCTGCCATATTGGCGCTAGTGTGCCCGGTTGCGGCCAACGCGGCGCAGGCCTACGTATCGACCGAAGGCGGCGGCATTGCCGTCATCGACCTGGACCGGCTCGAAACCGTGGCCACCCTCCCGGCCGGGGGCAAGGGGCCGCGCGGACTGGGCGTGACCGCCGATGGCAAATACCTGCTGGCGGCCAACAAGGACACGGGCGACCTGTCGGTGATCGACATTGCCACCGGCCAGCTGGTTCGACGCGTGCCGATCGGACAGAACCCGGAGTTCGTGCGCGTGGCCGGGAACCAGGCCTTCGTCACCTACGAACCGGGCGAGCGCTCCGGCCCGCCCGGCGCCGCGCCGCCACCCTCCGCAACGGGCAAAGGCGATGCCGACAAGCCCCTGCCGGCGGAAATCGCCGTGATCGACCTGAAGGACTGGCGCGTGAGCCGGACGATCCGTTGCGGGCTGGAAACCGAAGGCATCGAGTTCTCGCGCGATGGCAAGCTGATGCTGGTCACCAACGAAGGCGACGACACCGTCACGGTCTATGAGAAAGCCAGCGGCAGGCAAGTGAAGCTGCTGCCGATGCCGGCTGGCTCGCGCCCGCGCGGGATCAAGGCGAGCCCGGACGGTAACCGCTACGTGGTGACGCTGGAATCGGCCAATGCCTTCGTCGTGCTCGACGCCACGGACTTCCGCGTGCAGCGCACCGTGCCGACGCGCACCGGTCCCTACGGGGTGGCGTTCGATCGCGCCGGCGCGCGGCTGTTCGTCGCCGCAGCGCGCGCCGATACCCTGCAGGTGTTCGATGCGCAGACCTTCGCGTCGCTGGCCGACATCGCGGTCGGCAAGCGCTGCTGGCATTTCAGCTTCACGCCGGACGATGCGCGGCTGCTGGTGGCCTGCGGGCGCTCCAATGCGGTCTATGTCTTCGACGCACGCACCTACCAGCCGGTGCGGCAGTTCGACGGACTGCCGCTAGCCTGGGGCATCGTGACCTATCCGAAGAGCGTGGGTTCGATCGATTCGCCGTGAGCGCAGCGGCGCTACTTCACCGGCGCTGCCGCGGTCTGGCCGCCCGCCAGGGTAGCCATTACGTTCTTCGCGCCTGCCTGCTCGGCAATCTCGCGCGCAGTCAGCCCGCGATCATCGCGCAACGAGGCATCGGCGCCACGCGAGAGCAGCAGCTGCACGACCTCACTCTTGTCGTAGCCGGCCGCCCACATCAGTGCCGTCAGGCCATGGGCATAGCGCGCGTTGATATCGACGCCGGCATCGAGCAGCTGCTTCACCACCACCGTGCGACCCTCTCCCGCTGCGTAGATCATGGCGGTCTTGCTGACGCGGTCGGTGGCGTTCAGCTCGGCATGACGCGCCAGCAGCATCGCGGTGATCTCCTGGTAGCCACCAAAAGCAGCCGCCATCAGCGGCGTCACGCCTTGCAGGTTCGGCTGGCTGACATTGGCACCGTGTTCGACCAGCGCGCGCGCCATGCTGGTCACGCCGCGCTTGGAGGCAGTCAGCAACGGCGTGTCGCCGATACGGTTGCGCGAGTCCACCGCAGCGCCCTGTTCCAGCGCACCGCGCACGCCGGCCTCGTCCCCGGCGCGCGCCGAAGCCAGCAAGCGCGCGTTCACGCTGATGTCGCCTTGCGCAGGTGCCTTGCCTGCGAGCAGGCAGAGCGCGCACAGGCACGCCACTGAAATCCTCCGCAGATCACGATTCATTTCCGGGCCCTCCGATGACAACCGTTGCGACGCGTTGCGCAAGACGGGTACCGCAATGCAAGGCCGTTCCCGGCCTCCTCTGCCGACCCGCCCGCTAAGTCTGGTGCGCGCGAAGCACAAATTCAAGCCGCCTTTTCATGCTGCAATGCACCGATTCAGCGGTGCCCTTGCGGCGTGCAAACCGCGCCTCGTGTGCTGGTTGTTTTGCTTGGGTTCTTGCCTATACTGCACTTCACCTCGGGCCACTTCGACGCGCGGCAGGACCTGCTTTGCGTCGCAACGATGCGCATCGGCTTGTGCGTTTCGCTCACCCAAGCGGCCAGGTCGACAAGAATCGAACAAGGAGCACCCCCATGCTCTCACTCCCTCGCCTCTCCAAGCACGCCCTCCCCCTGCTCTTCCTTGCCTCCACTGCTTCTGCCGCGCTCGGCGCCGAGGAAATCCAGCGCGGTGCGACTACGCCCGGTGCGCCGATGTCCGGTGCACTGCGGCCGGTCACGCAAGCTCAGCTCGATGCCGCGGGCACCAACGGCAACGACTGGCTGCACTCCAACGGCTCGTACGTGCAGACGCGCTACTACCCGGCTGCGCAGATCAACACGAAAAACGTCGCCAGGCTGAGGCCCGCTTTCGTATTCCAGACAGCAGTGATGGAGTCAATGGAGACTGCGCCGATCGTCGTCAACGGGGTCATGTTCCTGACCACTTCCTACAACCACGTCTATGCCATCGACGCGGTGACGGGCAAGGAGTTCTGGCACTACAAGCACAAGATGGGACCGATCACCACGTTCTGCTGCGGACCTAACAACCGTGGCGTGGCGATCAGTGGCGATCGTCTCTACATGGGCACGCTCGACGCCAAGCTGGTCGCGCTCGATGCAAAGACCGGCAAGCTGCTGTGGGAAACACAGATCGCGGACCCGGAACTGGGCTACTCCGAGACCATGGCGCCGGTGGTCGTCGACGACAAGATCCTGATCGGCACCAATGGCGGCGAGTACGGCATCCGCGGCTTCGTCAAGGCGTACAGCGCCACCGACGGCAAGCTGCTGTGGACCTTCCACACCATCCCCGAGAAGGGCCATGAAGGTGTTTGGGCCACCAAGGACGCTACGGGGCGCGACATGAAGCGCGACATCGCCGCAGAGAAGAAGTTGCTGGCCGACAAGGGGGGCGACTTCTACAAGACACTTGGTGGCGGCGTGTGGATGGCCCCGGCCGTCGACCGTGCCAACAAGCTGGCGATCTTCCTGGTGGGCAATCCGTCGCCGGACCTGTACGGCGCGATCCGCCCCGGAGACAACCTGTACACAGATTCGCTGGTCGCGGTCGACCTGAACACCGGCGCCTACAAGTGGCACTCGCAATATATCGCCCATGACGTGTGGGACCTGGATGCAGCCAGCCCGGCGATCCTGGTCGACGTGCGCGATGAAAAAGGCCAGATGATCCCGGGCGTCATCCACGGCGGCAAGACCGGGCACGTCTATGTGCATGACCGCCGCGACGGCCGCCTGATCCGCTATTCGCAGGCGATGATCCCGCAGGAGAACATGTGGGCCCTGCCCACCCCGCAAGGCGCGCGCATGCTGCCGGGCGCAAACGGCGGCGTGGAATGGTCGCCGATGGCGTTCAGCCCCAAGACGCGGCTTGCCTATGCCGCCAACCTGCATCAGCCGATGACCTACCAGGTGGAAGACGTCCCCTATCCGGGCGGCAAGCTGTGGCTGGGCGGCGCCTTCAAGGTCATCCCGGGCGAGCAGCAATGGGGCAAGCTGTCGGCGGTCAATATCGATAGCGGCAAGGTGGCGTGGGACTACAAGACCGAGCAGCCGCTGATCGGTGGCGTGCTGGCTACAGCCGGCGGACTCGTCTTCACTGGCGAAGGCAATGGCGTGTTCAAGGCGTTTGATGCGGCCAACGGCAAGATGCTGTGGCAGTTCCAGTGCGGGGCCGGCGTCAATTCACCGCCAGTGTCCTACACCGTCGGCGGCAAGCAGTACATCGCCGTGGCGGCCGGCGGCAACACCCAGCTGGACTTCAAGCGCGGCAACAGCATCTTTGTCTTTGCGTTGCCATAGGTTCGGGGACAGCGAGCCGAGCATGCCGGGCACCCCGATCCGTCCGCGCCGCCATCCCTCTGCGCGGCACGCCGTGGTGCCCGCCGTTGTAACTGCCCTGCTGGCCCTGTTGGCCGCAAGCGGCAATGCCCGCGCCGATGCGGCCGCCGGGCAAGCCAAGGCACAGGTATGCGTTGCCTGTCACGGTCCGCAGGGCAATTCCACCAATCCTGCACATCCGCAACTGGCGGGACAGACTGCGCGCTACCTCTACCTGCAGTTACGTGACTTCAAGGAAGGACGGCGCAGCGACCCCGCCATGTCGCCGATGGCCACGCCGTTGTCAAAAGAGGACATGCTGGACCTGTCCGATTACTTTGCCGCGCAGAAGCCGATGGCATCGACCTACAAGGTCGATGCAGCGCGTGTCGCGGCCGGACGCAGCAAGTCGCAGGAAGTGCTCTGCACCATGTGCCACCTCGGCGGATTTGCCGGGCAGAACGAAATGCCGCGGGTAGCCGGGCAGCACTACGCGTATATCGTCAAACAGCTTGAGGATTTCCGGGCGAGGCGTCGTACGAATGACGCGGGGAATATGACCAGCGTATCGCGCAATCTGAGTGATGACGATATCAGGAATCTCGCCAACTACATTACCGGCCTGAATTGATCTGCCAGTGAGTTGCGGCCGCTGGTGACGGCCGGGGGCTTCGCCGGACTGGCCAGCGTCATTGGCGACCTGTCCCTCGAGTCAGGCCCGATGGCCGGATGGCTCACCGCGACCATCGACGAAGGCGATTACCCCTGCACGTAGAGGATGGGGTAGCCACCGTTTCCGGCAGTAGGCGGCCACCCAAGCCGCCAAGTCATGGTGTTGCTCTTGATCGGCTCCCCGGCCACGGCAGGGCCGCTTCGCATCTAGTACACCAAATCGAACAGGTGGCACTCATCCGGGGCAACCTGGCTCCCCGGTGGCACTTCACTCGGTGAATACCCGCAAGACCATACAAATGAAAGGTGGTTGAAAGTTCAGCTTTCTACCGTTGGACGTTCCAATGCGTCCGCCCGTAGTAGCGGCCGGCACGCCGGGGGCAGCGCTGGAGCACGATAATTATCAAGAGGAGAATCATGTTTCACATACGAAGCCAAAAGGACTTCGCCTCCGGCCTGCTGTTTATCCTGGTCGGATTCGGCTTTTCCTGGGTTGCACGCGGCTACTCCATGGGAACCGCCGCAAAAATGGGACCGGGGTATTTCCCGTTCTGGCTGGGCATCGTGCTCGCCCTGCTGGGCGTGCTGGTGCTGTGGGGTTCGCTGTCGTCCAGGATGGAACAAGACAGCCTGGCCCGCTGGGACATCAAGACACTGCTGTGGATCCTCGGTTCGGTGGTGCTGTTCGGCCTGCTGCTCAAGCCGCTGGGCATGGTGCTGTCGGTGCTGGTGCTGGTGCTGGTGTCGTCGATGGCCAGCCACGAGTTCAGCTGGAAGGGCGCGATCCTGAACTCGATCATCCTGGTGCTGATCAGCCTGGGCGCGTTCGTGTACGGCATCAACCTGCAGATGCCGGTGTGGCCGGCTTTCCTAGCAAGCTAAGGAGCCCGCCAACATGGAACTACTCGCCAACCTGGGTCTGGGCTTCTCCACCGCCCTGACCTTCCAGAACCTCTTTTATGCCTTCCTGGGCTGCGTGCTGGGTACGCTCATCGGCGTACTGCCGGGCCTGGGGCCGCTGGCCACCATCGCCATGCTGCTGCCGGTGACCTACACGCTGCCGCCGGTGGCCGCGCTGATCATGCTGGCCGGTATCTACTACGGCGCCCAGTACGGCGGCTCCACCACCGCCATCCTGGTGAACCTGCCTGGTGAATCGTCCTCGGTGGTGACAACCATCGATGGCTACCAGATGGCAAGACGAGGGCGAGCGGGGGTGGCGCTGGCGACAGCGGGCCTGGGCTCGTTCTTCGCCGGCTGCGTGGCCACCCTGATCCTCGCCGCGTTTGCCGCGCCGCTGTCGGAACTGGCGTTCAAGTTCGGCCCCGCCGAGTACTTCTCGCTGATGGTGCTGGGCCTGATCGGCGCCGTGGTGCTGGCTTCGGGTTCGCTGGTCAAGGCGATCGCCATGATCGTGCTGGGCCTGCTGCTGGGCCTGGTGGGTACCGACGTGAACTCGGGCGCCGCCCGCTTCTCGTTCGACGTGCCGGAACTGACCGACGGCCTGAACTTCGTCTCGGTGGCAATGGGTGTGTTCGGCTTTGCTGAAATCATCGCCAACCTGGAGCAGAAGGAACACCGCGAGACCTTCACCGACCACATCACCAACCTGTTCCCGACCAAGGCCGACTTCAAGCGCATGATCCCCGCCGTGCTGCGTGGCACTCTGCTGGGTTCGGCGCTGGGCATCCTGCCGGGCGGTGGTGCGGCGCTGGCTTCGTTCGCAGCCTACTCGCTGGAAAAGAAAACCTCCAAGTACGCGCATGAGTTCGGCAAGGGTGCCATCGAAGGCGTGGCGGGTCCGGAATCGGCCAACAACGCCGCGGCGCAGACTTCGTTCATCCCGCTGCTGACGCTGGGCATCCCGCCCAATGCGGTGATGGCGCTGATGGTCGGTGCGATGACCATCCACAATATCCAGCCCGGCCCGCAGGTGATGACCAGCAACCCGGCGTTGTTCTGGGGCCTGATCGCCTCGATGTGGATCGGCAACCTGATGCTGATCGTGCTCAACCTTCCGCTAATCGGTATCTGGGTGAAGCTGCTGAAGGTGCCCTACCGTTACCTGTACCCGGCCATCCTGGTGTTCTGCTGCATCGGCGTGTACTCGGTCCAGAACACCACCTTCGACGTGTTCCAGACCGCGGCCTTCGGCGTGATCGGCTACCTGTTCATCAAGCTGCGCTGCGAACCTGCGCCGCTGCTGCTGGGTTTCGTGCTGGGGCCAATGATGGAAGAGAACTTCCGCCGCTCGCTGCTGCTCTCGCGTGGTGACTTCAGCGTGTTCGTGACGCGCCCGCTGTCGCTCGGACTGCTGATCGCCGCCGCGGTGCTGGTGCTGGTCGTGGCGATGCCGACGATCAAGTCCAAGCGCGAGGAGGCGTTTCAGGAGGAATAGCGCTCTGTTGTGCCGGTTTTCCCCCAGCCGGCACAAGATGCTTTCTTGGGGCCGCGGCCCCTTTTCTCTGAACGATAGCGTTCGGTCCCGGCAAGTCTCCCGGCAACTGGAGGGTGCGGATCGAGACCGAACCGGAACGGCATATGCGGGCAGCCCGTCATCTGTCCGGCCAATGCGGGAGGGTCTCAAACACTGCATGAAACCCCCGACGCTCAAGCGTGTCCTGTCGCGCTTGTATATTCTCAGAATCGTCCAGGCCAGCCCGGCGACCGTCATGACGTTGGTGGATCGCCTGCGCGAGCGGGGCCTTGATGAAAACATTCGATCATTGCGCCCCATCCTGCGTAGCCTCATGCTGGCGCGTGCCATCACCGCCCAGCTCGTGGAGGGCAGTGGGCGAGTCTACTGCATCACTGACGAAGGACGAGAGGAACTCGAAGCCTATCTGTCCCACCTTAACATCCTGCAAATGGATGGCCGGCAAACTGAAACACAAAGCGACGATTCCCGCTTGAACGACGGCGAATAGACGAAGCGACGTGGCCGCGCGACTCCCTGACGACTTTCACCGCACAAGAAGTATTGCTGATTTCGTGAAATGCTCATCGTCGTCCCCCTGCCGATCCTGACTTCCCGATTCATCAACGCCTCGGTCGGGTGAACTGGCTACGCCACGCCAGCTTCGGCAGCTTCGAGGATCTGTTTCTGCATGCCAAAGCGCTTGCCTCGATGAAGGCGGAATTGCGTGGCGCAATCTTCGTCCCCTTTCGACGCTTCGGCGGCGGGTCCTCCGGTCTTCCTCCTGCACGACCCGGCCGCCGACGCCCTGCAAAAGGCAGGCACGTCGGCAGAGCCACATGAACAGCCGAGTGCGGTTTCGTCCTCGCCCGCGCCGCTAGCCAACCTAGGGTTTTCCACCTCCATTTTTCGGCATGCGCAAGCTTGCGCGCGCAACCTCCGCGCCCTACATTACGTCAATATATTTACGCATTAATCAAGTTGATGCGATGACACGCCGCTACTTACAAAGAGTTGAGAACGTGGAAAATGGAAATATGATGCGTAACTTACACAACAAGGCAAAGGTCGTGACCGGTCGCAGCATCGGCACAGCAACCTGGCGCGCGTTGCGCCACACCCTTGCCGGCGCGGCCGCCATCCTGACCCTTTCGGCCGTGAGCGGCCCCTTGCGGGCGCAGCCGGCCCCCTGGCCGGCCAAGCCGGTGCGCCTGGTCGTCGGTTTCGCCCCCGGCGGCGGCACCGACGTGATGGCCCGGGTCGTCGCGCAAAGCCTGTCCGAGGCCCTGGGCACGACCGTCATCGTCGACAACAGACCCGGCGCCAGCGGCAACATGGCTGGCAGCGAGGTGGTCAGGGCCGCGCCCGACGGCTACACCCTGATGGTGGCGCCAACCTCGGTCGAGACCGCCAACCCGTCGCTTTTCAAGGCTAACTTCCACCCGGCCAGGGACCTGACGCCGGTGGGCAGCATCGGCGTTACCGCGATGTACGTCGTGGCCAGGCCGGGCATCACGGTCAAGAATGCCAAGGAACTGGTGGACTTCGCCAAAGCCAACCCGGGCAAGCTGTCCTACGCCTCGTCGGGCGCGGGCACGCCTCCGCACCTGGCGGCTGAGCTCTTCAAGATGCGCACCGGCATCTTCGCCACCCACATTCCCTATCGCGGCTCGGCCCCGGCCCTTCAGGACGTGATGGCCAGCCAGGCCGACTTCGTCTTCGACCCCGGCATCGCTTTCCAGCACATCCGCGCGGGCAAGGTGAAGCTGCTGGGCGTGGCCAGTGCGAAGCGCTCGCCCTTCTTCCCGGAAGTGCCGACACTGGCCGAACAAGGCATCCAGGGGGCCGAGCTCGACATCTGGTTCGGCGTGTGGGCGCCGAACGGCACGCCGCCGGAGATCCTCACCCGGCTCAACCGCGAGTTGGCAAAGGTGCTGGCGCGACCGGCGCTCAGGCAGCGCTTTGCCGACCTCGGCGCGGAGCCGGCTGCGCTGGACCAGGCCGCCTTCCGCAAGCTCCTCAGCGAAGAAGGACGCTTGCTGACGACACTGATCAGGAGCCAGAAGATCGCCGTGGACTGACCAGCCCGCAGCACAAGCACCGTCGTCGAAACGTTGTCCTTGTCGAGCCTGATGGTCGCAACGGCACGGTAACGCGAAACAGGCCGCCTCAAATCCAAACCTCCATTTGCCACCCGCCATGCAGAACGACACACCTACCCGATCGACCGAAGTCCTCTGGACGCCTGGCCCGGAACAATTGCAGTCGAGCCGTCTCGTGCAGTACCAGCGCTGGCTCGCACAGGAACAAGGGTTCATCAGCCGCGATTACGCCGACTTGTGGCGCTGGTCGATCGAGGACATCGAGCGGTTCTGGCAATCGATCTGGAGCTTCTTCGATGTACAGGCCGACGGGAGCCGCGAGCCGGCGTTGGGCTCCCGCACCATGCCGGGGGCGGACTGGTTCCCCAATGCCCGCCTGAACCTTGCCGAGCATGTCTTCCGTAATGCCACACCGGAACAGCCGGCGGTCATCGCCCGCAGTGAAGACGTGCCATTGCAACGCATATCGTGGGCGGAACTGGAGCGATCGACCGCCGCACTGGCAGCCACCTTGCGCGGTTGGGGTGTCCGACCCGGTGACCGGGTCGCAAGCTACATGCCGAACCGTCCCGAAACCCTGATCGCCTTCCTGGCCTGCGCCAGTATCGGTGCGGTCTGGTCGAGTTGTGCGCCGGACATGGGCGCTTCGGTGGTGCTGGACCGCCTGCGCCAGATCGAGCCCAAGGTGCTCGTCGCCATCGACAGCTATAGCTACAACGGCAAGCAGCACGACAGATCCAAGGTGGTAGACGAGTTGTTGACCGAGTTGTCCAGTGTCGAGCATGTCGTGCAGGTGCCAGGTCCGCTCGGGCACGAGCGGGCAGTCGGCTGGCGCGACCACGCGCACTGGGCGTCCGTTGTTGCCACCGAGGCCGCTCCTCGTTATGAGCGTCTTTCTTTCAGCCACCCACTGTGGATCTTGTACTCGTCGGGAACCACCGGGTTGCCAAAGGCAATGGTGCATGGACACGGCGGCATTCTGCTGACGCATCTGAAGGAAATGGGTCTGCAAAACGACCTCCGGCCTGGTGACCGTTTGCTTTTTTTGGGGAGTACGGGCTGGACCGTCTGGAACTTGCTGGTAGGCGCCCTGGTCACCGGCGCCTCGATCGTGCTCTATGACGGACACCCGTCCTGGCCAGATGACAACACGTTATGGCGTTTCATGGACGAGCAAGAGGTGGCCGTATTTGGCACGGGTGCAGCGGTACTCCTCGGTCATAAAAAAAACGGCTTGCGGCCACGAGACTTTGCACCGCTCAAGAAGTTGCGCACCATCCTTTCGACCGGATCGCCGTTGCCGATCGACGCGTTTGAGTGGATCTATCGGGACGTGAAGCCCGACGTCTGGCTCGCATCGGTCAGTGGCGGTACCGACGTCGCTTCCTGCTTCGTTGGATGTGCCCCGACGCTGCCGGTGCACGCGGGTGAAATCCAGTGCCCTGAGTTGGGCGTCGCGGCCTATGCATTCAATGAGGCGGGACAAGCGGTCGTCGATGAGGTGGGCGAACTCGTGATCACCCAGCCGATGCCTTCCATGCCGCTCTATTTCTGGAACGACCCCGACGGAAGCCGTTATCGCGATAGTTACTTCGACATGTACCCGAATGTGTGGCGCCAAGGCGATTGGATCCGCTTCACTTCCTACGGCAGTTCGGTCATTTACGGCCGCTCGGACAGCACCATCAATCGCTTCGGCATCCGTATCGGGACCGCTGAAATCTACCGCGTGGTCGAAGCGCTGGATGAGGTGCGCGACAGCCTCGTGATCGATCTGGAGTACCTTGGGCGACCTTCCTTCATGCCTCTGTTCGTGGTTTTGCAGCCCGGGGTTGAACTTGACGACGCGCTGAGCGAACGCCTCAGGCAGCAGATCCGCACCACGGCTTCGGGCCGGCATGTGCCGGACGCGCTTGTCCAGGTAAGCGAGATTCCGAGAACCCTCAGCGGGAAGAAAATGGAAGTCCCCGTGCGCAAGCTGCTACTGGGTGCCGATCCAACCAAGGTCGCCAACCCGGACACCATGCAAAATCCGCGCAGCCTGGACTTCTTTATCGAGTACGCGAAGACGCTCGAGAACGCTCCGCTTGGACTGAGGGAGAGGTGCGATCCTTCCTGAGCCCCAAGCCGATCTGGCTATGCTGCCACAACACGACAGGTGTGTAGCCAGATCGGAATTCCCTACGCCTGGGCGCTGAGTACAGTGCGGGCGATGGGGTGGGTACTGCGGCGTGCCTAAGCGGCCCGACGAGCCAGAGGCCGCGCATCACTGCCAGCGTGCTGTGTAAAGCCGACCTGGCCCGGTCTGCGGTTTGGCGCGAAGCCGTTCTCAGCCAGCGCCTCATCGGCGCTGCCGTAGAACGTGCCGATCTTGTAGATTTCCCGAGCTTTACTCGCATTGGCAACATCGCGGCCAACGTCACGCGAGATTCGAACTAGCTGCTCGATCTGCTCGACAGTGCCCATCTTGCGGTCCCGTCGCGGGGTCCAGATGTTGTCCTCGATACCGCAACGCACGTGCAGGCCCATTGCGATCGCCATCATATTGAGGGGCAGCACGTTGAGCATCGAGGTTTCCAGCGTCAGAACCGAACCATTCAGGCAGGCACGCACGAAATTCGCCAGGTTGTAGATGTTGGGGGCTTCGAAGCCTCCGCCGATGGCCACCCAGGTCAAGATCAGGGGCACATTGCAGCTACCCCTGCGCATCATGCGCTCCACCGTTTCCAGTTGAGCGATGTTCGCGAGCTGGAAGTGTGTCTGGACGCCCGTGCTGCAGAGGCGGCGGATGTGCTCTTCCACCCATTCCGGCCCGGCGGGAATGGTCATCTCGCGGTAGGCGCGATAGTTCGCCGGATCGGCCAGCGAGGTTCCGGCAACGTCGGCCGCGCACATCTGCTCGACCACGTTCATCTGGTTGGTGTTGATAGCGATCGTTACCTGGTCCGGCGTCGGCTTCAGTTCGGCCAGCATGTGGCGGGGATCGTCCGAGAGCCACTTGGCAACATCACCTTCATTCTCCGGCACAAACGAGATCGAACCGCCTACCTGCAGGATCATGTCCGGCACGCGTGCACGAATGCCGGCGAGCAGTTCGTTGAATTTGGACAGGCGCTTCGAGCCCTTCCCATCCTCTTCACGCACATGCACGTGCAGCACGGTGGCGCCGGCGTTGTAGCAGTCGACAGCCTTCTGGATCTGTTCCTCCATCGTCACCACGATGTCTTCCGGAAAATCGGAGGGCATCCATTCCGGACCATAAGGGGCTGCGGTAATGACCAGCTTTTGCTGATTCTCGGGGAACAACGAACCGTCGATGAAATCCATGTCTCTTTCCTTGGGATAACGGGTTCAGGCAACTACTGGCTGGCGTGCTTGCGCCTTGGCCTCACCTTCGCCAATGCCAAACGGCTTGTCGCCGATGATGCCGGCGCGCTCCATCTTGCGGTGGCATGGCGCGTAGTCCATCACGGCGTAATGCTGGGTGCTGCGGTTGTCCCAGATCGCCATGTTGTTGGCCTTCCAGCACCAACGCACCTGGTACTCGGGAATGAGGACCTGGGTCACCAGGTAACGCAGCAAGTCGGCAGCACCCAGGTTGGCATCCTGGCCGTAACGCACGTTTGCCGGCGTATGGAAGTTGGTGAAATGTGTGGTGAAGGCGTTGACGAAGAGGATGTTCTCGCCGGTTTCCGGGTGAATCCGCACCACAGGATGCTCGGCATCCGGGTATTGCGCCTTCAGTGCCAGGCGCTTTTCGATCGGCATGGCCGCGCCGAAGCTCGCTTCGATACTGTGTCGTGCGCGCAAGCCGGAAACTTGCGCTTTCACATACGCTGGCAAGTTCTCGTAAGCAAGCGCCATGTTCGCCCACATGGAATCGCCCCCCACGCCGGGACTTTCAACACAGCGCAGCACGCACCCCATTGGAGGTGCCTCGCGCCAGGTCGCATCGCTGTGCCAGGCATTCTCGTATCGGTCCATCGGCTGGTCAGGCCTCTTGTAGATCTGCACCAGGCCGGGGTGTTCCGGATGGCTGCCGGCTACAGGGTGATCTTCCAGCTTGCCAAACCGCTCTGCAAACGCAACATGCTCGGCACGGGAAATGTCCTGGTCACGCAGGAACAGGAACTTGTGCTGGAGCAGCGCGGCACGGATCTCGTTGAACAGCCCGTCATCATGGATGGCATCGGCAAGGCTCACGCCGGTTAGCTCGGCGCCAATGCTGGCGGTCAATTGCTCGATGCGCATCATTCAGCCTCCTGACACGCCATGAATGAATCGGGCATTGCGACGTCAGGAAGAAAGCGGGCCAAATGACGTCACGTTGGCTGCACCGCCGAACTGGTCCCATCGATAGGACCACCCGGTTCCATTGAGTAGCGCGGCGACGAGGCATAGAGTCCCACTGACTCCTTCGGGAGAAGAAACAGCCGTGGAGACAGACATGCCGTTCAGCAGAAGAAAGATTCTCGCCAGCACTGCGCTGGCCGCCCTGGCCGTGCTGGCCCCCGTGGCGCGGGCCGCAGCGGACAAGCCAATCACAATCGTGGTCGGCAGCCCCGCCGGCGGCACCACCGATGCACTGGCGCGCCTGATCGCCCGTTCGATGGGCGAGACGCTGCAGCGTACCGTTGTCGTCGACAACAAGCCCGGCGCCGGCGGCAACATCGCCGCGCAATTCGTGGCGCGCAGCACCCCGGACGGCAGCACGCTGCTAATGAGCTTTACCGGCCATACCATCAACGCGTCGCTTTACAGGAACCTGCCGTTCGACGCGGTCAAGGACTTCACGCCGATCTCGATGGTCGCGCGCGTGCCGAGCGTGCTGGTGGCCCGCAAGAACGTGCCGTTCGACACCACCGCGGGCCTGATCGACTACGCGAAGCGCAATCCGGGCAAGCTTAACTTCGCCATCGGTGCGCAGGGGTCGTCGCTGCACCTGGCCAGCGAGCAGTTCAAGCTGCAGACCGGCACCGACATCCTCAACATCCCCTACAAGGGCACGAACCCCGCACTGACCGACCTGCTCGGCGGCACTGTGGACCTGATGTTCGCCAGCACCGTCAACGTGCTGCCACATGCCAGGACCGGCGCACTCAAGATCCTCGGCGTCAGCAGCAAGGAGCCGTTGCCACAGTTCCAGGGCGTTCCGGCCGTCGGCAGCACCGTGAAGGGGTTCGAGTCGTCGGCATGGTTTGGCCTTTTCGGCCCCGCCAGGCTGCCGCAGGCGGTCACCGACCAGCTCTATCGTGCCGTGAAGATCGCCGTGGAAGATCCCGCCTACAAGCAGCGGATGGAAACCGAGGCCGCCACCGCGGTGAGCATGACGCCGCAGGCGTTCGCGCAGTTCGTGCGCAAGGATATCCAGCACTGGGCGAAGGTCATCCAGGCGTCGGGCACGCGGGTGGAATGATGGCGCAGAACCTGGCAAAGACGCCGGCACAGACACTGGCGCAGAAGCTGCTGGCCCGCGCGGCCGGCCGTGGCCAGGTCACGCCGGGCGAGATCATCAATTGTCGCGTGGACCTGGCCATGATGCACGACTCGGGCGGCCCACGCCGTGTGCAGCCGCTGCTGGAGAAAATCGGCGCAAAGGTCTGGGACCCGGCCAAGGTCGTGGTGGTCACGGACCACTACGTCCCAGCACATGACCCCGACAGCCGCAAGATCGTCCAGATCGCGCGCGACTGGGTCAGGGACGCAGGCGTGGCGCGCCTGCACGACATGGAGGGCATCTGCCACGTGGTGGTGCCGCAAAAAGGCTACCTGCATCCCGGGATGTTCGCCGTGGGCGGCGACAGCCATTCGTCGACCGGCGGCGCGTTCGGCGCCTACATGTTCGGCATCGGCGCCACCGAGATGCTCGGCGTGCTGGTGACCGGCGAGATCTGGGTGCGGGTGCCGCAGACCATTCGCATGCAATGGCATGGCCAGCTGCGCGCCGGCGTGTCGGCCAAGGACATGATGCTGCGACTGTGCACGCAGTTCGGCATGGACGGCGGCCAGTACCAGGCCGTGGAGTACACGGGCGCCGCGGTGTCGGCATTGTCGATGCAGGAGCGGATGACGCTGTCGAACATGACTGCCGAGTTGGGCGCGCAGGTCGGACTGGTCCCTCCTGACCCAGTCACACGCGACTGGCTGCTGACCGCGGGCGTCGACCCAGCGTCCATCGATATCGATACCTGGCAGTCCGATGCCGACGCCGCCTGCCTCGCCACGCACGACTTCGACGCCGCGTCGCTGGCGCCGCAGGTGTCGCGGCCCGGTACGCCTGCCGATGCCGGCGACGTCGATACCCTCGGCAACGTGGCGGTCGATATCGCCTATATCGGCGCCTGCACTGGCGCCAAGCTCGAAGACCTGCGCATGGCGGCCGAGGTGCTGCGCGGCCAGCGCGTGGCACGCAATACCCGGCTGCTGGTGGCGCCGGCGAGCGCCGCCGACCAGGCGCAAGCCGCGCAGGAAGGCACGCTCGGCGCACTGCTGGACGCCGGGGCCGAACTGCTGCCAAACGCGTGCGGCGCCTGCGCCGGATACGGCGAACACCGCTTTGGCGAAGACACCGTGGTGATCAGCGCCACGGCACGCAATTTCAAGGGGCGCATGGGCGCCGCATCGTCGCAGGTCTACCTGGGCTCGCCCTACACGGTGGCCGCGTCGGCGATTGCGGGCCGTATCGCCGATCCACGGGAGAGGCTGGCGTGAATCAACGTGCTGCGCCGTATACCGGTCGCGCCTGGGTATTCGGCGACGACATTAATACCGACCTGCTCGCGCCAGGGGCCTACATGAAGTTCGGCATCGACGAGATCGCCCGCCATTGCATGGAACAGGTCGATCCCACCTTCGCCACCGCGGTGCAGCCCGGCGACATCGTGTTCGGCGGGCGCAACTTCGGCGCGGGATCCTCGCGCGAGCAGGCCGTGGAGGTGCTGCGCCATCTCGGCGTTGCCGCCGTCGTGGCGCCCTCGTTCGCAGGCCTGTTTTATCGCAATGGCTTCAACCTGGGCCTGCCGCTGCTAACGTGCCCCGCGCTGCAGCGGATCGCCCCCGGCCGGCGCGTCGGCTGCGACATCGGCACAGCGCAGGTCATCGTCGAAGACCATTCGCCGCTACAATGCGAGCCGATTCCGCCACACCTGGTGGCTATGATCCGCGACGGCGGACTTGTGCCGCACCTGATGCGCAAGATCGCGACAGGCCAACTCACCGTGAACGAAACCACATCATGACGCTGAAGCAACGCCTGCAACAACCCGGCATCGTTACCGCACCGGGCGTCTACGACGCCTTTTCGGCCCTGCTGGTCGAACAGGCCGGATTCCAGGCCGCCTACCTGTCGGGCGCCAGCCTCGCCTATACGCGCTTCGGTCGGCCGGACATCGGCTTCCTGTCGCTCGACGACGTGGCGTCCGTCACCCGCAATATCCGTGAACGCGTGGCGCTGCCGTTGATCGTCGATGCCGATACCGGCTTCGGCAACGCGCTCAACGTGATGCAGACCGTGCGCGTGCTGGAGCGCGCCGGGGCATCGGCAATCCAGCTCGAAGACCAGGCGATGCCGAAGCGCTGCGGGCACCTCGACGGCAAGTCAGTGATTGCCGCAACCGAGATGGCCGGCAAGATTCGGGCAGCCTGCGACGCGCGCCGTGATGCGAACACGCTGGTCATCGCGCGCACCGACGCCGTTGCCGTGGAGGGTATGGAGGCGGCGCTCGAACGCGCCGAGCGCTATGCCGAGGCCGGCGCCGACGTTCTGTTTGTGGAAGCACTGCGCAGCCGCGATGACATGACCGCCGCCATCGCGCGGCTGGGCAGCCGCGCGCCGCTGCTGGCCAATATGGTCGAAGGCGGCAAGACGCCCGTGCTGCCCGCGCCAGAGCTGGAGGAAATCGGCTTCCGCATCGTGATCTTCCCCGGCGGGACCGTGCGGGCCCTGAGCTTCGCGCTGCGTGACTACCTGCAAAGCCTGGCCTCGCACGGCACCACCACGCCGTACCTGGATCGGATGCTGTCATTCCAGGCGCTCAACGAGATGATCGGCACGCCGCAGATGCTGGCGCTGGGCAAGCGATACGAATAGGTCGCCTGAACTCGGCACCAGGAGCACTTGTCGCAGCGGCGCCGAGGGCGTACCGTGGCGGCATGGCAGCACAGGGCCGCAGGCCGCCCCACCCGCCCATGCCACTCGACGCCAATCCCAACTTGCCCCGCTTCCAGCAGGTCCGCCTGATCCTGCGAGACCGCATCCGGAGCGGCTTCTACGAAACGGGGATGCCCTTGCCCGGGGAGCGGCAACTTGCCGAAGAATTCGGCGTGGCGCGCGTGACGGTGCGCTCGGCGCTGGCGCGATTGCAGGAGGAGGGCCTGGTCGCCCGGCTGCGGGGCAAGGGCACGGTACCGACCTTCCGGCACGATGCACCGGCCGCCGCCGTGCGCAGCGGACTGCTCGACAACATCGTCAGTGTCAGCATGCGCACGCGCGTGACCGTGCTCGAATGGAAGCGAATGCCGGCGCCGCCGGCCGTCAGTGCGGCGCTGAGCCTGCCGCCCGGGGCGCCCGTGCTCAAGGTGGTGCGCGTGCGCAAGTTCAAGGCGCAGCCGATTGCCTATACCGAAGTGTTCGTTCCCGGCGAGCTGGCCGGCGCGCTCGATCGCCATACTTTGCAGGACACCCCAATGCTCGTGGCGCTGGAGCGGCATGGGGTGGAAGTTGTCTCTGCCGACCAGACCCTCGGTGCTGCCGTGGCCGACCTCGACGTGGCGCGTATCCTGCGCATCGCCCCTGGCGTGCCGCTGTTGCGTGTGTCGCGCGTCGTCTCGGACCGGCATGGCAGGCCCGTACAGTTCCTGGTCGGCCTCTATCACCCGGAGCGTTACACGTACCAGATGCGCTTGTCGCGCGTGGGCGCGTCAACGCGCGTGTGGATCGATGCCGATTCTTCCAATGCGACCGAGCCGGGCGCCTGACCCCAGGCCAGGACAGGCTTCGGTAGCGTAGTCCGCTTCGGCGCTGCGCCCGAGCAGCGTTTCAGGGAGCCTCGTCGCCAGCGCCCCGATCACACCGGCCACTGTCGGCGCGGAGATCTAAGCCAAAGGGACGCCGGCCACGCGCGATTAGTGGTCGATCCGACGTTAACCGCCGATGCATAGCCGTCATCGGAGTGCGTGCCGCGCCGCCGCGATGAACGGCTCGATGAAAGGACTTTCCAGATCGCGGCGTCGGCAGACGGCCACCTCGAACCCCTCTGTGACCTCCTTGAACTTCCGGAACACTACACCCGGAGGCCGGCCGACTTCCGCGCACTCCGGCACGATCGCATACCCCTCACCTGCGAGCACCAGCGCCAGTGCTGCGTGAACCGTCTCCACCCGTTCGACGATTTGCATGGTGACCTGATGGCGCCGCAGCAGAGCGGCAACCATCGAAGTGTCTGTGCCCTCTTTCAGTGTGGGCAGCGCAATCAGTCTCTGCCCCTGCAGCCGTGCCACCGGTACCGACGAAAGCCGTGCGAGCGGTGCACGTGCAGGCAAGGCCAGCCGCAGCGGTTGCATGCCCACGATCGTCGTGGACAGGTCAGGCCGCTGAATCGGTGGCATACACAAACCCAGTGTGACCTTGTGATCGACGATTTGCGCTTCATACGTCGCGGTGCTCATCTCGACGAACTGCAGTTCGACGTCCGGGAGTGTGCGGCGCAACTGCGGCACGAGCTTCGGCAGTACAGCGTAGCCGAGCGAAAACATGTAGCCGACAGACAGCCGCCCACGCCGCCCGGACGCTACGGCGCGTGCCGCCTCGAACCCCTCGTTAGCCAACGCCAGGGCTTCGCGCGCGCGTGCGAAGAGCGCGCTGCCCGCGTCGGTCAGTCGCATTCCGGTGGATTCGCGCACAAAGAGCGCCGTGCCGAGTTGTGCCTCGAGGTTGCGAATCTGGACGGACAGCGGCGGTTGCGCCATATGCAGGCGCTCGGCGGCCTTGCCCACGCTGTGGGCCTCCGCCACAGCAACGAAATAACGCAGGCTCTTAAGGTCCATGGGTCATACGATTCCGATATGGCCTGATTGTGAACGAGTATTGGACCGGGTGGGGAGGTGCGTGTCAACTTTGGGGCCGGAATCTCCCGAGGGTCTCTCCGATGAATGAGGAACTTTGCTTTTTGCCAGCTGTGCGGCTTCGCGAAGCGATAATTGCCCGCGAGGTTTCCCCGGTCGAAGTGACGCGCGCCGTACTGGACCGCGCCGCCCGGCTTCAATCGACACTCAACTGCTTCATCACGCTTTGCCCGGACGAGGCCATGCGCGAGGCACGCGCCGCAGAGCAAGCGATCATGCGCGGCGACCCTGCGGGATTGCTGCACGGCATTCCTTACGCCTGCAAGGACCTGGTGAACACGCGGGGCGTGCGTACCACCTTCGGCTCGCTGCTGTTCGCGGACAACATTCCGACCGAGGATGCGGTGGCCGTCGCCCGACTACGCCGCGAGGGCGCCATCCTCATAGGAAAAACGACCACATCGGAGTTCGGGGCGAAGTGCCTCACCGATGCGCCGCTGTTTGGACGCACCCGCAACGCCTGGCACCCTGACCGCACCAGCGGTGGTTCCAGCGGCGGCGCGGCGGTGGCAGTAGCGACTGGCCTCGCCCCGATCGGCATCGCAACGGATGGCGGCGGCTCCACCCGCATTCCGGCGGCCTGCAATGGCGTCGTAGGCCTGAAGCAAAGCCTCGGCCTGGTTCCGCATTCTCAGGTGGAGGATGCCTTCGGCAACCTCACCTACGTCACCCCGATCTCGCGCACGGTGGCCGACACTGCCTTGATGCTCCAGGCAATGTCCGGCGAAGACGAATCAGACCCGTGGTCTGCCGGTGTGCGCGCCAGCGATAACCTCGGTGCAACGCGCTCTGTCACTGACCTGCGGCGCAAGCGGATCCTGTTCGCAAGCGTGCCGGCAGGCCGACCGCTCGCGGCGGATGTGGCCGCGTGTTTCGCGTCTGCGCTGGAGCGGTTGCAGGACCTGGGTGCGGAGCTCGAAGAAATGCCTGGCTCGGGCTTCAACATCGAGCCACTCTGGCGCACCATCAACCACACTGTATGGCGAGCGCGCTTTGGTCAGATGGCTCGGGAGCAGCCAGACCGGCTCAGCCCTTCGCTGCTGCAACAGCTGGCCCTTGCCAATGACTACAGCGCGGTCGACTACCAGCGGGCCAACTTCGAACGCACCCGGCTGTTCCGGCACCTGCAGGGGCTGCTTCGTGACCACGACTTCATCGCCGTTCCCACCATTGCGCGCACTGCGCTGCCGATTGACCAGGATCTGTTCGGGCAGATAGAGATCGACGGCCGGCTGTACGACGAGGTGCGCTCCAACTGGTTCCCCTGGACCATGCCGTTCAACCTGACCGGCCATCCCGCCATCACCCTGCCCTGCGGCTTTGGCCGTGACGGACTGCCCATCGGATTGCAACTGGTGGGTCGCCTGCGCGGGGAGTCCGACCTTCTCGGCGCGGCTGCGCTGTTCGAGGCTTCTCAGGATCTCTTGTCCCGCTGGCCAGATTTGGAGGTGCCAAGATGAAATCGATCCGCCATTTGCTTGCGGTGGGCTCGGTGGCCGCCCTGGCCGCCCTGGCAGCGAGCCCGGCCTGCGCGCAAGCCTCTGCAACGAACGCACCGCCCTTGCGGCTTGTTGTCGGCTTCCCGCCCGGGGGGGCGCTGGACACCCTCGCGCGCGCGCTGGCAGACCAACTGCGCCTGGCAGGCATGGGCACGGTGATCGTGGAAAACAGGCCGGGCGCATCGACGCGCATCTCCATCGACGCCGTGAAACGGTCGCAGCCGGACGGCCGGACTGTGCTGCTTTCATCGAATGCGCCGTTAGTCATCTTCCCGATGACCTACCGACGGCTTGACTATGACGTCGATCGCGACTTCATTGCCGTGGCTCAGCTTGCAGAAGTTCCCACGGTGATATCGGCGGGCGCGGATCGTCCCTACAAGAGGCTGCGGGAATACGTGAGCTGGGTCCGTGCGAACCCTTCACAGGGCAGTATCGGCCTCACCTCGCTGGGCGGGACCCTGCATTTCGCCATCCTCGGCATGGGGCGGACGGTAGGCGTACCGCTCAGGCCGGTGGCCTACAAAGGCGGCGCGCCGCTCGTGACGGACCTCGTGGGCGGGCACGTTCCGTTAGCCACCGACGCCCTGGCCAGCCAGCTGGAGCTCTATCGCGCAGGAAAGATTCGCATTCTGGCCGTGTCTGGCACCCATCGAAACGCGGCCCTCCCCGATGTGCCGACCGTGCGCGAGGAAGGCATCGACGCCTTCGATCATGCGAATGCGTCATACAGCGCCTTTGTGCCTGCGGGGACGCCCCCGGAGGTGGTGCAACGATTGGAGCGGGCGTTCGTTGCCGCCATGCAGAAATCGCAGATGAAAGTCTTGTTGTCGCGTGTCGGCCTGGAAGCGACTGGTCTGCCTGGCGCGACCGTGACCCGCTCGCTGCACGCCGAGCGCGAGTTCTGGCGCCCGCTCGTCCAGGCATCGGGATTCCGCAACGAGGACTGAGCAGGCGTTGAGCAGACCACCAATAGAAATGGTAAGGAGACAAAGGCATGAAAATCGACACCGAGCAGCTTTCTTCCCCCGCAATGCCCGAGGGCATGGATCCGGTCGAATGGCGGCTGCGCTGCGACCTCGCCGCGTGCTATCAGCTCACCGACCTTTACGGAATGTCCGACCTCGCCTCGACGCACATCTCAGTCCTGCTGCCCGGGCCCGAACACCATTTCCTGGTCAACCCGCTGGGCACGCTTTTCGACGAGATGACGGCTTCGGCCCTGCTCAAGGTGGACCTGGCCGGCCGCGTCGTGGAGGGCGATCCGTCGCTGCTCAACCCCGCCGGCTTCATCATCCACAGCGCCATCCACATGTCGCAGTCTGATCTGCTATGCGTCATGCACAGCCACACGCGCGCCAACAACGCTGTCGCGATGCAGGCCATGGGGCTGCGGCCTCTGAGCCAGAAGGCCTGCGTCATGCTGGACTTTCTCGGCTACCACGACTATGAGGGCGCGGCGCTCGATGAGGACGAACGGCAGCGACTGGTGCGCGACCTCGGCCCGGAAGGTCGCGTTCTGATCCTGCGCAACCACGGTGCGCTCACGGTTGGCCGCAGCGTGGGAGAGGCGTTCTGCTGGATGCTGCGCCTGGAGACGGCGTGTCAGTACCAAATCGATGGCCAGGCCGCTGGCGTGCCCCTCCACGCATTGTCCGAGGCCACCATCCGGCATACCCGCGCCCAGGGGCGCAAGATGCTCGGTACTGGCGGCTTCCTGGAGGTTGGCAAGGTGGAATGGCCTGGCCTCTTGCGCAAGCTCGAGCGGGAGCGCGGCACCTCGTACCGCACTTGAGAGCCTGCCCTGGCGGCTGCAGCCTGCGGCCTAGAAGATCGAGAAGGTAATCGACTTCGCAACCGCCTCACGGATGTGCCGGATGCGCTCGCGGTTCAGCTGCTCCGCCGCAGCGCCATCGCCGCGACCGATGGCATCCAGCAACTTCTCGTGTTCCTCGATCGCGGCTTCCATGCGGCCCGGCAGCATGGCGGTTCGATTGCCCATCAGGCGCAACTGATTCTCAATGGCGAGGACGTACTCAGCCAGCGTGTCACTGCGGCAGCATTCGACGAGCACACGGCGAAACGCCAGCGCGTGGTCGAGATAGCCGGCGACATCTCCCTTCTTCGCGCTGGCAGTCAGTTGCTGGAACAACTTCTTCAGCTTCTGCTGGTGCACGGCATCCATATGCCGCGTCGCCAGACGTGCCACCAGGCCCTCGAGCACCTCGCGGATGTCCAGGAGTTCAAGCACATCTTCCGGAGTCAGCTGCCTCACCGTGACACCGACGAAAGGCGTCCGGGTGACGAGCCGCTCGGTCTCGAGCTGGCGGATAGCCTCCCGGATGGGCGTGCGGCTCACCTCGAATTCCGCTGCAAGATCCTGCTCCGTCAGTTTTGCGCCTGGCCGCAGGTCTCCGCGCAGGATGGCGGAGCGAATCCGCTCGCAGACCTGCTCCACGGACAGCGGTTGTGAATCCCGTTTTCTCAATGCGCTCGATTTTGCTGTGCTCATTTAGACAGTATACAGAAGATGCGACGGGCTTCAACGGACAGGCAGGTACCCGGCAGCCATGACTGGCACCTGCCGCCCGATGAGGTGAAGGCCCTGCGGACCTGCGCTGCGGGCGCCCGCGTGTCGCGAGCGAGCGTGGCAGAGCCGACAGCAATTCATGACATCACTCCAGGCGGGCGCCGGACGCCTTGACGACGGCCGCCCACCGCCCCATTTCGCCGCGCAGGAAGGTCCTGAATTCCGCCGCGGTGCTGCTGCGGGGGCGGCCGCCCAGGGCGGCGATCCGCTGGGACAGTTCGGGAGACTGGACGATCCTGGCGAGCTCTGCGCTCACTTTGTCCACGACAGGTTTCGGGGTGCCGGCGGGCGCGAGCAGACCCACCCACGGGACCACGTCGAAGTCTTCCATGCCCAGGCCGCTCTCGGCGACTGTCGGTACGGACGGCACTGCGGCCAGGCGCTCCCGCGAACTCACCGCAATCGCACGCACCTTGCCGCTGGCGAGGTAGGGCTGCGCGCCCGCAAAGGCATCGAAGGCAACCTGCACCTCACCTGCGGCAAGGTCGGTCAGCGCCTTGGCGGAACCGGCATAGGGGACGTGCGTCATTTCCATGCCGGTGCGCCGCAGGAGCTCCGACATCGCAAGATGGGACACCGAACCGTTGCCGGGGGAGCCATAGTTGACCTTTCCCGCGTTCGCCTTCGCGTAGGCAATCAGCTCCTTCAGAGAGTGAATGGGGAGCGCGCTATTGACCATCAGCAGGAGCGGCGCATCGTAGACCAGGCCGATCGGCTCGAAATCCCTGGCCGTGTCGTAACGCAGGTTCCGATACAGCGAAGGATTGCCAGCCAGAGCCGCCGAGGCCGACAGCGTCATCACGCTGCCGTCCGCGGGCATGCGCGCAACCGCTCCCAGAGCCAGGCTGCCGGACTGCCCCGGCATATTCTCCACGATCAGCAACCGCCCGATCGCCGGACCGAGGCGGTTGGCCAGGATCCGGGCGACCACGTCGACAGACTGGCCCGAGGGGTAACCCACAATCAATTTACCTGTTTCCTTCTGCGCGAAGGCTGCGCCGCTGACGAACAGAACAGCAACAACAGCCAGCTGGAAGACGCGTCGGACGATTGCCATGGTTGGTCTCCTTGCTTCTGGATTTAGCTGCGGGCAGCTTATGCGCCGAGCATCTTGATGACGGAGGAAAAATCGAGCCGGCCACGCCCGGCGGCGCAATGCATCGCGTAGACCGAGGCGGCCGCCGCGCCCAGCAATGCCGGCGACTGGCTGGCAACTGCAGCCTGCTCCGCCAGCCGCAAGTCCTTCAACATCAGCTCGGAAGCAAAACCGCCTTCGTACCCGCGATTGGCCGGCGCGGACGCCACCAGGCCGGGCTCGGGCGCATAGCTCGTGAGCGCCCAGCATTGGCCGGAAGACGTCGAGGCAATCTCGTGGAACCTCCGTGGATCCAGCCCCAGCCGCTTGGCCAGATGCAGGGCCTCGGAGACGGCCACCATGGAAATGCCTGCCAGCATGTTGTTGCAGATCTTCGCCGCCTGGCCGGCGCCCGCCGCGCCTGCATGGAAGATGTTCTTGCCCATCGCGCGCAGCAGTTCGAGGGCACGCGCGAAGGCTGATTCAGTGCCTCCGACCATGAACGTGAGCGTCCCGGCCGCCGCGCCGCTTACGCCGCCGGAAACGGGAGCGTCAAGCGTGACAATCCCCTTCTTGTGCAGCGTTTCGTGGAAGACAGCGCAGGACGCGACATCGATCGTCGAGCAATCGATCACAAGCGCTCCGGGCGCGAGCGGCAAGGTGTCTGCCGTGAGCACGTCCAGCACGTGCCGACCGCTGGGCAGCATGGTGATGACGACCTCCGCCCTGGATACCGTTTCTTCGACCGAAGCCCGCGGCCCGAGGCCCGCATCCAAGGCGCGCGCCATCGAGCTCGCGCTGAGATCGAAGCAGCGAACTTCATGCCCTGCCTCCTTCAGTCGGCACGCCATGGGAAATCCCATATTGCCCAACCCGATGAAACCGATCGCAGCCATTCTTGTCTCCTCGTAACGAGCGTTTTAGTTCATGTTGAAGATCACTGTCTTCTTGTGCGTGAAGTGGTCCAGCATTGCCTCCAACGACGCCTCGCGGCCAAGGCCGGATTGCTTCACACCCCCGTAGGACAAGCCAGGCTGGACCACGATGTTCTGATTCACCTGCACAAAGCCAGCCTGCAGGCGCCGGGTGGCATCCAGCGCGGTCTTCAGGTTCTGTGTCCAGATGGTTGCAGCCAGTCCATAGTCGCTGTCGTTGGCTTGCGCCACCGCTTCTTCGTAACTTGAGAAGCGGATCACGCACGTCACGGGCCCGAAGATTTCTTCGCGCGCCAGCCGGGATGTGTTGTCCAGGCCGGTAAAGATGACCGGCCTGACGAACAGGCCTTCCCGAAGGGACTCGTCTGCAGGCAACTGGGAGCATTCGAGCGCCCGGGAATGCGGCTCGGCCCGACCGCTTTCGATGTAACCGAGGACCTTGTCGAGCTGGGCGCGCGAGATGACCGTGCCGATGTCCGTCGCTTCATCCAGCGGGTCACCCATTCTCAGCGCGTCAACCCGCGCCTTGAGCAAGGCGACGAATTCTTCGTGTACCTTCTCGTGCACGAAAATGCGGCTGGCGGCCGTGCAGCTCTGTCCCTGGCGGGTGAAGCGCATGCCGCTCACCGCGCCGGCGACGGCCTTCTCGATGTCGGCGTCGTCCATCACGATCATCGGGCTCTTTCCGCCGAGTTCCAGCGTGACGGGGATGAGCTTCTCTCCGGCCGTGCGCGCCACAATTCTTCCGGTTTCGACGGAGCCGGTGAACGTCACCTTGCCGACCGCGGGGTGCGCGACCAGGGGCGCCCCGCATTCGGGGCCGAAGCCCGAGACGATGTTCAGCACCCCGGCGGGCAGCGCCTGGTTGAGGATCTGGCAGAGCCGCAAAACCGCCAGCGGCGCCTCTTCGGCCGATTTCACGACGACCGTGTTGCCGGCCACCAGCGCCGGGGCGATCTTCAGCGCCATCAGCATCATGGGGGCATTCCAGGGAATGATGACGCCCACCACCCCGATCGGTTCGCGCTGCGTCAGTGTCAGCATATCCGGGCTGAACGGCACGGTTTCGCCCTTGAGTTCCGAAGCCAGGCCGCCGTAGAACTGCAAGGCGTCGGCAACGACGGAGGCTTCGACCCGGCTCTCGGTGCGCAGTGCCTTGCCGGTCTCGAGCGCCACCAGCCGACCCAGCTCCTCCACGTGCTCGGCAATCAGGCGCGAGCAGTCGGCCAGCAGCGCGCCACGCTTGCGCGCCGGCATCGCGGCCCACGCGGGCTGCGCCCGTGCCGCCGCACTCGCTGCGCGTTCGACGTCGCTTGCGTCGCTTTGCGCCGCATGCCCGATCTCGCGTCCGGTGGCAGGGTTGACTACCGGGAACGTATTTCCTGAACGGGCTCCCACCAACTCGCCGCCGATCAGGTTGTAGCCACTTATCGCGCGAGCCAGACGATGCGGATCGATGTCCGCAGTGAGCTTGTTCTGAGTCATCATCGACCTCCTTTCACTTGGCGACGGGCGCCACGGCCGGCCAGCGCTTCTTTACCTTGATCACGCGCGCGCTGCCCCGGCGTACAAACCGGCGTGTGTCGTCCGTGGCCGCCTGGTAGTCCCAGGTGGGCTGAATGCCCTCTGGCAGCGAGTTGATGAACTTGCGGCGCGCCTGGCTGGCAAGCACCTGCTGCGTGATTGCCTCGGGATCCCACCGGGAGAGCACGCGTGCCTTGAGCTCGGCAAGCACCTGTGGCTGCTCTTGCGCGATGTTCACCAGTTCGTTCGGGTCGGTCTCCATGTCGAAAAGCAGGTCTGGATGCCCATGGGTGTACACGTACTTGTATCGGCCACGTCGCAGCATGCAGCATGGACCAGTGACGCCCTCGGCGGTGTACTCGACGAACGCTTCCGCCTCGCCGTTGTCATCGCCCGTTGCGACCAGCGGCACGAGGCTGCGTCCGTCGATCGGCTCGACCCAGGCCGGCGTTTTGCCACCCATCGCAAGATCCAGCAAGGTGGGCAGCAGGTCCACGTGAGAAACCGGCTCTGCGATTCGCCGGGGTTCGTGCTTGCGCGGGTCGTAGACGAGCAGCGGAACCTTGGCCGACCAGTCGAAGAACACCCGCTTGAACCACATGCCGCGTTCGCCCAGCATGTCACCGTGATCGGAAGTGAACACGACAATGGTGTTGTCCTCGAAGCCCGCGCGCTTGAGCGTCTCCAGCAGGCGGCCTACCTTGTCGTCGACGTAGCTCACCATCGCATAGTAGGCGTGGCGCGCACGCCGCACCTGTTCGTCGGTCGCCCCTTGCTTGTCCAGCCCGTGGGAATACTGCACCCACTGGCTGAGCTTGTCGCGCGCTTGCATCGGCATGTCGCCGACGACAGGCAGGTTGATCTCCTCCGGCGAGTAACGATCCAGGTACTCGGGAAGGATGTGATACGGCGGATGGGGGTGCGTATAGGAAACGCACATGAAAAACGGCTGCTCATCTTCCCTCGCGAGGTCGTACAGACGCTGGATCGCCTTCGCCTCGACCTCCTCGTCGTAATCGAGTTGCAGGCTGCGGAAGCAAGAGCCGCTCTCGTCCACGGTGCTCAGGTTGTGCCCAGGTGAATAGAAGCTGAACTCGCCCTCCGCCCAGTCCGCTGCCCAGCCGAAGTCCGCCGGGTAGATGTCGGTGGTAAGGCGCTCCTCGAAGCCGTGCTTCTGGTCAGGGCCCACAAAGTGCATCTTCCCGCTGAGGATGGTCTTGTAGCCCTGCTGTGCGAGGTAATACGGCAGCGTGGGGGTGGCAGCCTGGAACTCGCACGCGTTGTCGAACGCGCCGATGCGCGTGGCGAACTGGCCTGCAAGCAGCGAGAACCTGGCAGGCGCGCACAAGGGGAAGTTGCAGTAGGCGTTCTCAAAGACTGCGGACCGTTCGGCGAGCGCCTGGAGGTGAGGCGCCTTCACGACGGTGTTGCCGTGGAAGGGCAAAACCGGCGCCGAGAGTTGGTCGGCCATGACGAAAAGAATGTTGGGCTTGCGCATGAGTCTCCTTTTTTGCACAACGGTTGCATTTCCGTTGTATGCAATATAGAGTGAGGCATGCGATCTTACAAGGGGAGAAAGCATGACCGACCCAACATCCTTGCCGCTTTCGGGGATTCGTGTCCTGGACCTCACCAGGGCGCTTGCGGGCCCCTTCTGCACCATGGTCCTGGGCGACCTGGGCGCCGACGTGATCAAGGTCGAGCCCGCGGGCGGGGACATGATCCGCCACTGGGGGCCTTTCGACCGCGGCACCAGCGCCTACTACCTGAGCGGCAACCGCAACAAGCGCGGGATCGCCGTCAACTTCCGCGATCCTCGCGCGCTTGACCTGCTGCGCGATCTCGCCGGCCAGTACGACGTGATCGTGGAGAACTTTCGTGCCGGCGCCATGGAATCCATGGGTCTCGGGTACGAGACGCTTGCCGAAGCGAACCCGCGGCTCATCTATGCGAGCGTCACCGGCTTCGGCCGTACGGGACCAGCGAGTCAACGTCCCGGGTTCGACCAGATTGCCCAGGGGTACTCCGGACTCATGAGCGTGACGGGCATGCCGGAATCGGGACCGGTCAGGGTGGGTGTGGCGATCGGCGACCAGACTGCCGGGATGTGGTGTGCCATCGGCATCCTTGCTGCCGTAGCGCAGCGCCATGCAACCGGGCGCGGTCGCCTGGTGGAGACATCACTGCTGGCAGGACTCGTCGGACTCATGAGCGTCCAGGCCCAGCGTTACCTGAGCCTGGGGGAGATTCCCAGCCTTGCCGGGAATACGCACCCTGTGATTGCGCCGTATGGCGTGTTCCAGACCGCGGATGGGCCATTGAACATCGCACCGGCGACAGCCGAGATGTGGAGGCGCCTCTGCGAGGTGCTTGGACTCCAGGACCTGATCGATGATCCGCGCTACGCGACGAATGCGGCGCGAATCGAGCGGCGCGCCGAACTCAAGGAGGTGATCGAGGCCAGGTTGAAGGCGCACAGCCGCAACGAGTGGACGCAACGACTGCTGGCGGCAGATATTCCGGCTGGCCCGATCTACAACGTCGCGGATGTCTTCGCTGACGAACAGGTCATCCACTCCCGGCTTGTGGAGCAAGTCCAGCACGCAGAGCTGGGTTGCATCCGGCAAGTCGGCAGCCCGATCGCCTTCGACAGCCGCCATGGTGAGTCCATTCGCCGCGCGCCGCCCTTGCTCGGCGAGCACACGTTTGACGTCCTGCGGGAGCATGGATTCCTCACGTCTGACCTGGAAGCCCTGGCGCGCGAAGGCACCATCCTGCAACACGGCCACGACCCCAAGCCATGACATCCGCAAAGCCTACCCTCGAAATCGCCGGCGGGACGGCGACGATCACACTTCGGCGCCCTTCCGAGCACAATCGGCTTGACCCCGACGATATCGGAGTCCTGCTGCGGCTCGTGGAACAAGTGAGGTGCGACCCGAGCTTGCGGCTGCTCGTGCTGACGGGCGAAGGCGAGAAGACCTTCTGTTCGGGCTATACGCTGAGCCAGATCGGCACCCGCCTGGACCGGTCGCTCGAAGACATGATCGACGCCCTGGAAACCCTCGAGCTCCCAACGTTATGCGCGATGAACGGCAGCGCCTACGGCGGTGGCACGGACCTCGCGTTGGCCTGCGATTTCCGCATCGGCGTGCACGGATGCAAGCTGTTCATGCCCGCCGCGAAGTTCGGGCTGCATTACTACCCAGGGGGTCTGCGGCGCTTCGTTACGCGCCTGGGCTCGCCGGCAGCCAAGAAAATCTTCCTGACTTCCAGGACGCTCGAAAGCGAGGAATTGCTCCGGATCGGCTTTCTCACTGACCTTGTTCGCCGCGAGGACCTCCCCGCTGCCATCGACATGTACGCAGAGCATATTCGGCGTTGCGACCCGGCCGCTGTTCGTTCCATGAAGCGGCACATCGATGCGATTGCCGGCGGCGAATGGAACGAAAGCATCGGCAGATCGGCCTATGAAGCCTCCCTGCGCTCGGAAGAGACTGTGCGACGCCTTGCCGAGCTCGCGGCCAGGTAGACGTCCAGTCCTGTCCGCACCTGCAGGAGGCTCAGCCCAGCGCACGCACGGAACTGCTGATGGCACGCGCGCACTGCAGCAACGGCGGCGCCAGCCTGGCCTGCGCCTCTTCCAACGACCAGCGGCCGGTGGGCGCCACTACATGGATGGCACCCAGCGGCCGTCCGTTGCCGCCGATCACCGGCGCGGCAATCGTCATGTCCCCGAGAAACAGTTCCTCGCTATTTACCGCATAGCCCCGCTGGCGCGCTTCACGCAGCGTCGCCACGATTTCCGCGACATCCGTGCGTGTATGCGGCGTGTGCGCGACGCGTTCCGAGCGCTCGATCAGCGTCAGCGCCTCGCCTTCCGGCAAGGCGCTCAGGTAGGCGCGGCCGGAGCCGGTGCAGTACATGGGGATGCGGCTGCCGATCGGCATGTGCACCGGCACGAACTGGGCGCTGACAAAGCGTGCGACGTACACCATGTCCGCCTGGTCCGGCTCCGTCAGGCAGGTGGTTTCCGTCGTCAGCTTGGTCAGTTCCGACAGGAATGGATTGGCCACGTCGATCAGCGGATCGGCGGCGAGGTAATTGAATCCGATCCGCATCACCCGCGGCGTCAACTGGTAGCGCCGGGTCTTGGGATGTTTGCGCAGGTAGCCCAGGTGCTCCAGCGTGAAGACCATGCGCTGGGCGGAACTCTTGTTAATGCCAGCCGCCTCGGCAACCTCGCCGATGGTCATGGTGCGCCGGACGGCGCTGAAGGCGGCCAGCACGGCCAGCCCTTTTTCCAGCGACTGGTTGAACAGCAGGCTGGCCGCTTCTTCGACCGGGGGATGTGAGTCTGGCATCACTGTGGATCTCAGGGTTGGTGTCAGAAGAATCGCATATCGATTCGTATGAAGCAACTAGTGGTTTTTATCTATTACGAATTGATCGATGCGGATCGAATATTGGCATGCAGGTTGCGTAAACCGCGAAACGCGCACCTTGGCGCGCCCCCTGACCCCCCAAGCTAGGAGTGTTCCCATGTCTATCGCCACCATTTCCCGCCGCGCTGCACTGGTTCTGTGCGTGGCCGGCACCCTTTCGACCGCTTCATTCGCCTGGGCCCAGGGAGGTGCACCAACCTACAACGTGGGCGCGACGGCCACAGGCGTGCCGTTTACCTTCCTCGATGTGAAGACCAACAGCATCCAGGGCATGATGGTCGACACGGTGACCGCCGTGGGCAAGGCTGGCGGCTTCAACGTCAATGTGCAGCAAACCGTGTTCGCGGCACTGATTCCTTCGCTGACTTCCAGCAAGATCGACATCATCTCGGCGGCGATGCTCAAGACGCCCGCGCGGCAGCAAGTGGTGGATTTCAGCGAGCCGGTCTATTCCTACGGCGAGGGGCTGGTCGTCAAGAGCGAGGACAACAAGGCCTACACCACGCTGGATGAGCTAAAGGGCGAGATCGTCGGCGCGCAGGTCGGCACGGTGTTCCTCGACATGCTCAACAAGAAGGGCATCTTCAAGGAAGTGCGCAGCTACGACTCGATTGCGGACATGACGCGCGACCTGGCGCTTGGCCGCATCAAGGCAGGCCTGGGGGACCAGCCACTGATCGCCTACCAGTTGCGCCAGCACACGTTCCCTGGCGTCAAGCTCGCCACGAGCTACAAGCCGGTCAATGTGGGCGACGTCTGCCTGGTGGTCCGCAAGGGTGACACCGAAACGCTGGCAAAGCTCAACAAGGCCATCGCGCAGATCAAGGCCGACGGCACGCTGGCGAAGATCGTGCAGAAATGGGGGCTGTAACCGGCATGGACGGCGCAACGTTCCTCAACCACGCGCGCGAGTTCCTGCCGATCCTGCTTCAGGGCGCGGTGATCACGGTACAGGTGACCGTGCTGTCGTTCCTGCTCAGCAGTGTTATCGGGCTGGGGCTGGCGCTGATGAAGCTGTCTCCCGTCAGGGTGCTGTCCAACGGGGCGGCGGCGGCGATCAATGTGATCCGCGGCCTGCCGATCATCGTCCAGCTTTTCTATATCTACTTCGTGCTGCCGGATGCGGGTATCCAACTCACCGCCTTCCAGGCGGGCGTGATCGGGCTTGGCATCGCCTACTCTGCCTACCAGGCCGAGAACTTCCGCGCCGGCATCGAGGCCGTCGATCCCGGCCAGCGCGAGGCGGCGCAGGCGATGGGCATGCGCGGACCGCTCATCATGCGCCGCGTGATCCTGCCGCAGGCGTTCCGCATCGCGCTGCCGCCCTATGGCAATACGCTGGTGATGATGCTCAAGGACTCGTCGCTCGTTTCCACCATCACCGTGGCGGAGATGACGCGCGCGGGCCAGTTGATCGCTTCGTCGACGTTCCAGAACATGACGGTCTACACGCTGGTGGCCCTGCTCTACCTGCTGATGAGCCTGCCGCTCGTCTATGGCCTGCGCCGCCTGGAGCAGCGCTTCGGTGCCGGAAGGAAGAAACCATGATCGACATCCAGAACCTGCAGAAGCACTTCGGCGATCACCACGTGCTGCGCGGCGTGGGCCTGCATGTCAGCAAAGGCGAGGTGGTCTGCCTGATTGGCCCGTCCGGCTCCGGCAAATCCACCGTCCTGCGTTGCATCAACGGGCTGGAATCGTATGACGGCGGCGAGATCCGCGCGTTCGGGGAGCGCGTGGACCGGGACAGCAAGGACATCCATCGGCTGCGCAGCCGCATGGGCATGGTGTTCCAGCGCTTCAACCTGTTTCCGCATCGCACTGTGCTGGAGAACGTGATGGAAGGCCCGGTCTACGTGAGAGGCGAGAGCCGCGACAAAGCCCGCGCCGATGCGATGAGCCTGCTCGACAAGGTCGGGCTGGCGGCAAAGGCACAGGCGCACCCGGCGCAACTCTCCGGCGGCCAGCAGCAGCGCGTGGCGATCGCCCGCGCGCTGGCGATGAAGCCCGAAGCCATGTTGTTCGACGAGCCGACCTCGGCGCTGGACCCTGAACTGGTCGGCGACGTGCTCGAGGTCATGCGCGACCTCGCGCGCGAAGGCATGACGATGATCGTGGTCACGCATGAGATGGGCTTTGCGCGGGAGGTAGCCGACCGCGTCTGCTTCCTGCACAGCGGCACCATCGTCGAAGAAGGCCCGGCCGCGCAGGTACTGGGCGCGCCCCGCCAGCCGCGCACCCAGGACTTCCTGCGCCGCGTGCTGCACAAGCCGGCCGAGGCAACGGGAGACCTCGCGCTATGACGCCCACCCAGTTCGCGCCGGGGCAGCCAGGCTGCCCCGCCCCGCTGCCGCCGTCGCTGTGGGCCGCCACCGCCCCGCCCGCCCCCGCCACGCCACCGTTGCGGGACTCGCGGACGGTCGATGTGCTCGTGATCGGCGGCGGCTACACCGGACTGTCGACAGCATTGCACCTTGCCGAGGCCGGCGCCCAGGTGTGCGTGGTCGAAGCCAATGAGCCCGGCTGGGGCGCATCGGGGCGCAACGGCGGGCAGGTCAATCCCACGCTGAAGCACGATCCGGACGAGCTGGTGCGGATGCTTGGCGGCGCGCGCGCCGAACCCCTGATCGACGCCGTCTCATGCTCCGCCGACCTGGTGTTCGACCTGATCGCCCGCCACGGCATTGACTGCCAGCCGGTGCGCAGCGGCTGGCTGCAGCTCTCCTACTCGCCCAAGGCCGTGCCGGCCATGCACGCACGGGCGCGCCAGTGGCAACGTCGTGGGGCGCCTGTCGAGATGCTCGACCAGGCGGAAGTGGCACGGCGTGTCGGGACGCAGGCGTTCGCAGGCGGCTGGCTCGATGGCCGCGCGGGTGCCATCCAGCCGCTGGCCTACGCGCGCGGACTGGTCCGGGCAGCGCAGCACGCGGGAGCCGCCATCCATGGCGGCAGTGGCGTCACGGCGCTGGTGCGGCAAGGTGCGAAGTGGGTGGCGAACCTTGCGACGGGCGCGACCGTCACTGCCGACCGCGTGGTGATTGCCACCAACGGCTATACCGGTCCGCTCTGGCCCGGCCTGCAGCAGACGCTGCTCAGCGCCAACAGCTTTATCGTGGCCACGCGCCCGCTCGAAGGCGAGAATGCCCGGGCCATCCTTGCGCGCGGTGAGACCGCATCGACATCGCAACGCCTGCTGCTTTACTTCCGCAAGGACCACGCCGGGCGGCTGCTGATGGGAGGCCGCGGTTTTTTTGCCGATCCACGCCAGCCGCAGGACTTTGCGCATCTGGAGCGTTCGCTGGCGCTGCTGTTCCCTCAGTTGGGGCCGCTGGAATATGAGTACCGCTGGGCCGGCCGCATCGCCGTCACCCGCGACTTCATGCCGCATATCCACGAGCCGGCCCCCGGCGTGACGATGGCGGTGGGGTGCAACGGACGGGGCATCGCGCTGTGCACGAGCTTCGGCAAGCATCTGGCGGCCAGGCTGACGGCGAATGGCGCACCATTCCCCTACCCGGTTTCGCCGCTGGCGCCGATTCCGCTGCATGGCCTGCAGCGCTTCTATATCGCCGCCGGGGTCGCCTGGTACAGTTTGCTCGACAAGTTTGGCTGATCGCACTGTCCACCCAGAGCTATTGCCGCCCCCATGCACGCTGAAAGCCCCCGTTCCCTCGCTCCCTCCACCATCGCCGTCATTGGCGCCGGCATCGTCGGCTGCTGCATCGCGCTCGAACTGCAGAAACGTGGCGCGTCCGTGCTGCTGATCGATCGCGATCAGCCTGGGCAGGGCTGCAGCTACGGCAACTCCGGCGCAATCAGTACCAGTTCCGTCGCGCCGCTTGCCATGCCCGGCGTGCTCGCCTCGCTGCCGAAGATGTTGCTGGACCCGGAGAGCCCGTTGCGGCTGTCGCTTGCCTACCTGCCGGCCGCGCTACCCTGGCTGGCGAGGTTTGTCATGTCCGCGTCGCCGCGCGGCGTGGAGGATGCAGCGCAGCGGCTGGCCGCGCTCCATCACGGCGCGATCGAGCGCCATGAGGCATTGACGAGGGAAGTTGGCGTGCCCGGGCTGCTGCTGCGGCGCGGGCATCTTCACCTCTATCCCGACGCCGCCGCGCTGGCGGCCGATGCCCAGGGCTGGGCGATGCGCGAGCGTTTCGGTTTCCAATGCGAGCGGCTGGACCGGGCCGGCATCGAAGCCCTGGAGCCGCGCGTCGGCAGGCGCTACCAGGCGGGTGTCTCCATGGCCGACCAGGCAACCATCCGCAACCCGTTGCGGTATGTGCAGGCCATCGCCAGCACCTTTGCCGCTCGCGGCGGCCAGGTCATCCGCGATGAAATCCGCCGGCTCGCTCCGGTTTCCGACGGCTGGGTCCTGCATGGCACCGGCGGAACCTTCCATGCGGACCGGGCGGTCGTGGCCACGGGCGCCTGGAGCCGGCGCGTGCTGGATCCGCTGGGCGTGCGCCTCAGGCTGGAGAGCCAGCGTGGATACCACGTTCAGTTCGCGGGCGCAGGCGACGTGGTGTCGCGAACGGTGGTGCTTGCCGACCGGAAAATCTTCGTCACGCCGATGGAAGGCGGGCTGCGGGTGGGCGGCACGGTGGAGATTGCCGGCCTGAAGCGCCCGCCCAATATGCACCGCGCCGCGATCCTGGAACGGGTGGCGCGCGAGACGTTCCCGGAATTGGCTTCCACGCCAGCGGCTTACTGGATGGGTCACCGGCCATGCATGCCGGATTCCGTGCCCGTGATCGGCCCGGCCCCGGGGCGGCCGGGCCTGTGGCTTGCGGTCGGGCACGGCCATCTTGGCCTGACCGATTCGGTCAATACCGCCTGGCAAATTGCCGATCAAATGGGCGCGGCATGAGGCGCGGCGCCGCCCTCCCCGTCGGCGCATTCCTTGGGTCCTGCCGATTTTGCCGGCTCGCGCCGCGCCGCTGCGGCATCGCTAGCCTTCCCCAAACTCCTGCCTACCGCGCGGTGCCTGCGGGCACTGCGCGTCCAGCGACTCCCGATACTTCACGCAGCCCCGCATGAACTGCGGCCAGTCGGGAACGATCGGCACCTGGCTGCTCGTGTCCGGCAGCAACGCCCACAGATCCGGGTGATGCCAGCACAGATCATGGCCGGAAGCATCCCGGTGCCGGCGTATGCCGGCCCGCAGTTTGCGCACTTCCTCGGCGAGCTGTTCCCGGCTCATCGCATTGAGGTCGTCGTCCATAGCCTGCTCCTGCCAGTCGTTTCGGAGAATCCGGATTCGCGGAATCCGGCGCATGTCGTCAACCGGTCAGGCTGTACGCCGTACGTCCCGATACTACTCCCGCATGCACGCAAGAAAGCGGGCTCCCGAAGGAGCCCGCCGGCTTGTTTCCGAAAGTTTGAGCGGGTCAGGCAGGTACCTGCGTGCCAGCCGCCGCCGTCTCCTTCGAGAAGAGGCTCCTGGACGTCGCGACGTGATTCGCAAGCACCGGCCGCAGCACCATGATCGCCAGGAAGGCTGCGGTCAGGTCCATGCCTGCCACGGTGTAGAGGACCGTCGACCAGGTACCGGTCGCCTCCATCATCAGGTTGCCGATCGGAACGAACAGTGCACCGATACCCTTGGCGGTGTAGAGCACGCCGTAGATCTTGCCGATGTGCTTGGTACCGAAGGCGTCGCCGGCCAGGGCCGAGAACAGCGAGTAGACTTCGCCCCAGGCCAGGAACACCACCCCTGACAGGATCAGGAACGCATACGGGTTGCTGCCGAAGTAGCCGAGCGCAATGATGCCGATCCCTTCCAGCGTAAAGGCGATGACCATGGTCTTCTCGCGACCGATATTGTCCGAGATCCAGCCGAACAGCGGACGCGAGATGCCGTTCATGATGCGGTCGAGCATCAGCGCCAGGGGCAAGGCGGCCATCACGAAGAAGTGCAGGTCGACCTTGAATTCCTTGACGCCGAGGTCCTTGGCGATGACGCCGAGCTGGGCAACGGCCATCATGCCGCCGGTGACCACCAGGATGAACATCACCAGCATCAGCCAGAACAGCTTGGTGCACATCGCTTCCTTGAGCGTGTAGTCACGCGTGGCCTGGACCAGCTTCTGCGACGCCTTCACCTCATGCGCCTTGGGCGAGCGCAGGAACCACGCGGCGATAAACGCGAGCGAGCCTTGCAGCAGCCCGAAGAACAGGAAGGTGTGCTGGAAGCCCTGCGACTCGATCATGGCCGCGATCGGCAGGATCGTCGCTGCGGAGCCCGCGCCATAACCGCCTGCGGTCAGGCCAACCGCGAGGCCGCGCCGGTCCGGGAACCACTTGAGCGCGTTGTTGATGCAGGTCGCATAGATCGAGCCGACGCCGAGACCGCCGACGGCAGCGCCGACATAGAAGCCCATCAGGGTGGTGGCCTGCGAGTTGATGCACCACGCGGCGCCGATGAACAGCGCACCGAAGGCGACCATCAGGCGCGGGCCGAACTTGTCGATGAAGTAGCCCTCGATCGGCGCGAGCCAGGTCTGGACCAGCACGAACACCGTGAAGGCGATCTGGATGCTGGCGCGCGACCAGCCATAGGATTCCTGGATCTCCGGGACGAATAAGGTCCAGGCGTATTGAATATTGGCGGTGGCGATCATGCAAACCACGCCAACGAGCAGCTGGGTCCACCGGGCGGCTTCGGGGACCTGGGGAGTGGGGCGAAATGCCGCTGCCGAGGGATTACTCATGGCGCGCTCCTTGAATCGTCTGATTTTGCTGATCCGAGAGTGCGGACGGGTATGCGGACGCGCTGCGCCCCAGCTTGGATATGGCTGCTGGCATTTTATGTCTCCTGGTCATTGGCATTTGTTGCCTTTTAATGCGACGCCGGGCTGGCGTCTCCGCCCTCACCTGCCTCTAAGAAATAAGAGTGGCGATGGGATACACAGTATGTGATATATCAAGTAAGTCAAGTTAAAGGCATGGCAGGGTTTTCACCAGATTTATGACCGAACCAGATGGGAATCGGAGATTCACATTGGCTTCGTGTCATTCCCCACGCCAAAGCCGCCACCAGCTTGGGCTGGCGGGCGAAGATCCCAGGCTTACCCCCGGTTCCCGCATATATTTCTGTAATAGATGAGTATTCCCGCTGAATCGACAGGAAAAAGGCGTAGGATTCAACTGGAGCCGAATCGCAGGGTTTTCCCCCACTCGATTCATGAGCGAAATAAATATGCGCCCCATGGAAATGGCATCATTATTCCGGCCAAAAAAAAGCCCGCGGATAAGCTCCACGGGCTGAGTCATGCTGCGGGACATCGGCCGCAGCATGTACTGCATGTTATAGGCGAGTCTTCAATGTAAATAAATAGAAACAAGCCCTCAGCGTGCGGCTGCCATCATTACATTTTCGTAATGATGGCAGCTGGTTCTCTCATTACATTTTTGTAATGCGGACAAACGGATCCCATCATTACATTTTTGTAATGGACAGGCATTTACGGCAGGCTTCGTTTCATTGCGGGGCTTCGTTATGTCACGGGATGACGTAATCGGAGCACGTATTCCGGAATTGCCGCGCGCAAAGGCATCCGTTCCGGCGCGAGCGTCGGTCTCGTGCCGGTCATGATGTGCCCGATGATTCTTGACGCGGCGATCTCGTACAATCGTTGCCGTAGTGGAAAGTGCATTGCGCGCCCGCTCCCGGCCGTTTTCCGCAGCCGGGACCGGTTACCCACGTGAGTCCGCCTGTTGACCGATTTCTTGCGAGATTCCTTCTGATGACGCTCGGGCTGCTGAACGGGAACCGGGGCCTCCGCAGGCTCCGCCCAACACCGCCCGCCTTGACCATGCGCAAGCCCTGTTCCAATCTCGGCCCGCAAACTCGCACCCATGAACACCATTCCTTCCTCGCCCTCCCGCGCCCCCGGTACCCCTGAACCGAAGATCGATGAACCGCCCGTGGCCTTGCGCCGGCGCCGCCGGGCTTTCCTGCCGAGTGGCCGCCTGGCCTGGATCACCGGCGTCGTGAGCTGGACGCTGCTGATCGCCAGCACCTTGTTCTGGTGCGCACTGCTGTTCCCGCTGGCGTTGCTGAAGCTGGCGCTGCCGTTCGCGGCGGTCCGGCGGCGCATCGATCCGCTGCTGAACGGGATCGCCACCGCATGGATTTCCGGCAATGCCGGCTGGTTTGCGTGGATCCAGCGCGGGCCCTGGGATGTCCAGGGCCATGACGGGCTGCGCTATGCCGACTGGTACCTGGTGAACTGCAACCACCAGTCGTGGGCCGATATCTTCGTGCTGCAGCGCTCGCTGAACCGGCGCATTCCGCTGCTGAAGTTTTTCCTGAAGCACCAGCTTATCTATGTGCCGGTGATCGGCCTGGCGTGGTGGGCGCTGGATTTTCCGTTCATGAAGCGCCATGGCAAGGCGCAGCTGCGGCGCAATCCCGCGATGCGGCGGCAGGACCAGGAAACCGCGCGGCGCGCGTGCGCGAAGTTCTCACTGGTGCCGACCAGCGTGATGGTGTTTGCCGAAGGGACCCGCTTTACCGAGGCCAAGCGCGAGGCGCAGGCGTCGCCGTATCGCCACCTGCTCAAGCCCAAGGCCGGCGGGCTGGCGGTGGCGCTGAATGCGATGGGGAGCAAGTTCCGCTCGATGATCGACGTCACCATCGCTTACCCGGAAGGTGCGCCGAGCTTCTGGGATCTCGCCTGCGGGCGCGCCGGCCCGGTGCTAGTGCGCATGCGGCAATTGCCGGTGCCGCCGTCTTTCTGCGAGGCCGATTACGGCAGCGACAAGGCCTTCCGGACCGAATTCCATCACTGGCTGGCACAGCAGTGGGAAGCCAAGGACGCCGAGATCGAGGCGCTGGTCGCCCCGCGCGCTGACTGACCGCTCCCGCCGGCGCAGCGCGAACGCCCTGCGCCGGCAGCCATTGCCTACCCGGGCAACCGGGTCACTGCCCGTTTCCCCTGCCCGATCGCTGCCGTCACCGACGGGCTGCCGGCATTGTCGCTGTTCGCGATGCTGATATTGCCCACCCCAGCCAGGCCGGGCCACACCGCATCGGGCGCGACGTTCTCGCCCGCCAGGCTGTCCGGCATGTAGCTGTAGCCGTGCGCCCAGCGGTTGACGGTGATGCCGCGGATCACTTCCCTGGAAGCAAAGCCGGCATGCCCGAGCATGCGGTCGAGCTGCGCGCGGATCTCGCGCTCGAGCGTGTCGAACGGCGTGCCGAGCAGCAAAGCGCGGCCGGCGCGGAAGCGATCGCGCGCGCGCATGCCGCTGTCGGGTACGGTAGGCACGTAGAGCATGTGCAGCACCGCCGGGTCGGAGGGCTGGTCGCCCGCCGGAGGTTCCAGCCACAGGTCGGTATAGGCCATGGCCGGTGCGTGGATGCGGCGCGTGCGCAGCCCGGCAAAGGCCTGCCAGTGGTCCAGCGCCACCTTGGTGTAGACCAGCGGCGCCTTGGCTTCGTCGTGCAGCACGGCCTTCTGCGCCGCCGGCAGCGACGGCAGCAGGTACGGGATCATCATGTTGTAGCCGGCCAGCACCACATGGCGCGCCTCGATGCGATGCAGGTCGCCGCGGAAGCCGTAGGTCACCCGCGTGATATTGCCGTCGGGCTCGACCGCGATCGCGGTGCTGTTCAGGCGCAGGCGCACCGGCGCGCCGTCGCGGTCCAGCCGGCTGTAGTCGAACGCGGCCGTGGCCACGTCGGCCGGCCTGGCGAGCGACGCCACGCCCGGGATCAGTTTCTGCACCAGCAGCCGCGCCAGCGAGGCGTTGCCGTCCGGGAACCACAGGCGCGACGCCGGCGACTTGCCGAGCCGCGCATTGCCCGCCGGCGCGGGCATGTTGGCGCCGGCCGGAAGCCCGATCGCGATCGCATCGGTGACGGAAATGCCATCGGCATCGAGCGCATAGGCATCGCTGCTGCGGCTGCGCAGGAAGCGCTGGCCGGCCAGGCCGATGCCGGCCTTGTCACGCAGGAAGGTGCTGTAGCGCAGCGTGCGCAATGCGGTGGCGCGCTCGGTCGCGGACAGGCCCGGCAGGTAGTCGGTGGTGCCGGCCGCCAGCCGCGCCAGCGCGGCACGGTCTGCGTCGGGCAGTGGCGTGCTGTCGAGAAAACGCTTCAGCGCCGCAGCCTCGGGACGATCCGGCCGCTGCCCGCTGCGCGCATCGATCAGCTCGCCGAAGGGATCGCCCACCACCCACTGGTCGCGGCCAAAATGCTCGGCATCGAAGAACACGGCGCGGCCCATGCCGAGCGCGGCATACGGGTCCGCGGGCGGCGTGACGGGCGGGCGCGCGGCGTCGAGCCCGATCCCCGCCAGCAGTTCGCGCACCGCGGCGTCGGTGGCGGCACTGGGCGGCATCTCCGCGCTGCCGCCATAGGTCACCAGCCGCTTGCCGCGCACCGTGAACTCATTGCGCTTGGCATGGCCGCCGAAGTCGTCGTGGTTGTCCAGGATCAGGATGCGGCGGTTGGCGCCGAAGCGGCGCCGGTAGAACCACGCCGCGGCCAGCCCGCTGAGGCCGCCGCCGACCACCACCAGGTCGTAGGCTTCGCGCGCCAGTACCACGGGATATTTGGCGCCCTCGCGCGCCAGGCTGTGGGCCAGCGTATAGGTGCCCGCGTGGTTGCCGCGCAGCCCGGTCAGCGCCGGCGGATACACCGCCCCACCCCCGGCCTGCTGCGCGTGCAGCAGCTGCACGGGGGCGAGCCCGGCGGCGATGGTCAGGGCGGTGCCGTTGAGGAAGTCTCTGCGCGTGATCGTCATCGGGTGCTCATCGAAAGGCTTCGGCTCAGCGCTGCCCGGCGAGCGCCTTGCGCCGCGCCGCCACCTCGGCTTCCCGCACCGGCCCGGCGCGGTTGCCCCAGCCGCCGCGGATAAAGGTCAGCACGTTGGCCAGTTCCTGGTCGTCCAGGGTCCAGCCATAGCCGGGCATATGGTAGTCCGCCGGCGCGGTGCTCACGCGCGCGGTTACGGCGCCGTCGAGCAAAAGATTCATCAGCGAGGCGGGGTCCGGGTCAGCCACGGTCGGGTTGCCGGCCAGCGGCGGGAACACGCGCGCGAAGCCCTTGCCGTCGGCGCCGTGACACGGCATGCAGAACACCGCGTACTGGCGCGCGCCGGCCTGGTCGAAGCGGCCCTGGTGCAGCTGCTGCGCGGTGGCGGAATCGGGCCGGAACGGCTTGTCCTCGCCGCGTGCGCCGGGGATCGACTTGAGGTAGGCGGCCACGGCATCGAGGTCGGCCGGGCTCATGTACTGCGTGGCGGTGGAGATCACCGTAGACATCGGCCCGAACGAGGTCGCGTGGCCATTGCGCCCGGTGCGCAGGAACTCGGCGATATCGGCGCGCGACCACGCGCCCAGGCCGGTGAGCTGGTCGCCGGTCAGGTTGGTGGCGGACCAGCCTTCCACGCTGGCGCCGGCCAGGAAGCGGCGGCTGCGCTCGTCCAGCCCCTTCTCGGCAAAGAGCGGGCCGCGCGGCGTGTGGCAGGCGCCGCAGTGGGCCACCGCCTGCACCAGGTAGGCGCCGCGGTTCCAGGCCTCGCCGCGTGCCGGGTCGGTGCGGACCGGGTCGTCGTCGAGGAACAGCACGTTCCACACGGACAGCAGCCCGCGCATGCTGAATGGCCAGCGCATCTCAGGCGCCGGGTTGCGCTGCGCGACCGGTGCCACCTCGGCGCGCAGGTAGGCGTAGAGCGCCGCCACGTCTTCGGCGCGCATGCGTGCGTACGACGGGTACGGCATGGCCGGGTACAGCCGCTTGCCGTCCCGCGCCACGCCCTTGCGCAGCGCGCGGTCGAATTCGGGCAGCGTGTAGGCGCCGATGCCGCTGGCCGCATCCGGCGTGATATTGGTCGAGTGGATGGTGCCGACCTCGGTGCGGAGCGGCAGCCCGCCGGCGAACGGCTTGCCGCCTTCGCGCGTATGGCAGGCGGCGCAGTTGGCGATGCGGGCGAGGTAGCGGCCGCGCTCGATCTGCTGCGCGTCGGCGCCGGTGGCGGCCAGCGCCAGGCGCGGCGCGGACAGCAGCGGCACCAGCATGGCCAGCGCCAGCCACAGCCAGGGCAGCAGGTGCGCCGGCAACGATGCGGCGGCGCGATGCCGCCCGGTGGGGCGAAACATGGGGACGGTCAGCTTGTTATCGAGTGGCGTTGTTTATCCATGCTGGCACAAACCCGGCCAATCAGGCCAGTGCAATCGCGGGGGTAATGGCGAAAGTATCGGCAGACACCTGCGCTGCCGCGCTGGACACGGCCCAGTTGGCCAGCAGCACCAAGCATGCCACCAACACGGCGGCCACCGCCGCGCCGGTCAGGATCAGCGGCACTGGGCGCAGGTTCTCCAGGTCGCGCTGGTGCTCCTGGCCCTTGCGCAGGCCGAAAAAACCCCACAGCACGGTTCGCAACAGCCTTAACTGACTCATGGCAGCTCCCTGGATAACGCCTGTGGATACAAGAGCGGATTATGCGCCGCCCGCGCCACCCATAACAGCACCAGATACTGGAAAAATTTACGTATCAGTTTGCCCGAGCAGGCGATAATTGGATTGGCCCCACCTCGTCCCCCTGCCCGCCCCCCCCATGAAACGGTACGAAACCCTCGCCGAAACCCTGGCCGCCGATATCCGCAACGGCAGCCTGCCGCCGGGCACGCGCCTGCCGTCGATCCGCAAGACCGTGGCGCAGTACGGCGTCAGCCCTTCCACCGCGTTCCAGGCCTACTACCGGCTGGAGGAACGCGGGCTGGTGCGGGCGCGCGAACGCTCCGGCTACTACGTGGCGGGTCCGGCACGGCGCGAGCTGCCGCAGCCGCAGGCGCGGCCCTCGCGCCAGGTGTCGACACAGGTGGATATCTCCAAGCTGGTGTTCTCGGTGCTGGAAGGCGCGCGCGACCGCAAGCTGGTGCAGTTCGGGTCGGCCTTCCCCTCGCCCGAGTTGTTTCCGTGGGAGCGGCTGGGCAAGTCGCTGGGGCGCGCGGGCCGCGCGCTCGACCCGTGGCATTCGGTCAACGACCTGCCGCCGGGCAATACCGCGCTGCGCCGGCAGATCGCGCTGCGCTACCTCGGCGCCGGCGCGCCGCAGCCGGCCGAGGACTTGGTCGTCACCAACGGCGCGCTCGAGGCGCTGAACCTGTGCCTGATGGCCGTGACCCAGCCCGGCGACGTGGTGGCAATCGAATCGCCCGGCTTCTACGCCTCGCTGCAGGCGCTGGAGCGGCTGCGCCTGAAGGCCGTGGAGATCCCGGTCGACCCGGCCGAGGGCATCGACCTGGGCGCGCTGGACACGGCGCTGTCGCGGCATCCGGTCAAGGCGTGCTGGTTCATGCCCCAGTTCCAGAATCCGCTGGGCGCCAGCATGTCGGAAGACAAGAAGAAGGCGCTGGTGGCACTGCTGGCGCGGCACCAGGTGCCCCTGATCGAAGACGATGTCTATGGCGAGCTTTACTTCGGCAACCGCTGTCCGTTGCCGGCCAAGGCCTTCGACACGCAGGGACTGGTGATGCATTGCAGCTCGTTCTCGAAGACGCTGGCGCCCGGCTTCCGCATCGGCTGGGTGGCGCCGGGCCGCTTCGGCGAGGCAATCCAGCGGCTCAAGCTGATGACCACGCTGTCGGCCGGTGTGCCCACGCAGGTGGCGCTGGCCGAGTACCTGCAGCACGGCGGCTACGACAAGCACCTGCGCAAGCTGCGCCACGTGCTGGAGATGCAGCAGGGGCTGATGATCGATGCAATCGGCCAGCATTTCCCGGAAGACGTGCGCGTGTCGCGGCCGGAGGGCGGCTACTTCCTGTGGGTCGAGTTCGCGGCGGGATTCGACGCGCTGGCGTTGCACCATGCCGCGCTGGAGGCCGGCATCGGTATTGCGCCGGGGCCGATCTTCTCGGCGCGGCAGGGGTATCGCAACTGCATCCGGCTCAACTACGGGCACTTGTGGAGCGACGAGGCAGAGGCCGCCGTCGCCACTCTCGGCCGGCTGATAGCACAGCAAGGGCAAGGCTAGCGCGCGTCGCGATGGCGGCGCAGCGCCCATTCGAGCGTCTCGAATCCCGCCTGCACCACCAGCGCCAGCACCGCGGCCGGGATCGCGCCGGCCAGCAGCAGCGTGGCGTCGTTGAGCGCCAGGCCGGTGGCGATGCGCTCGCCGAAGCCGCCCGCGCCAACAAAGGCCGCGATCGTCGCCGTGCCCACGCTGATGATGGCCGCGGTCTTGACGCCAGCCAGCAGCACCGGCAGCGCCAGCGGCAGTTCCACGTAGCGCAGCACCTGGCCGCCGCGCAGGCCCAGCGCGCGCGCCGCATCGCGCATGCCCTGCGGTACCTGTTCCAGCCCGGTGCTGGTATTGCGCACGATCGGCAGCAAGGCATAGAGAAACAGTGCCACCATGGCCGGCCACACGCCGATGCGGCCCAGCAGCGGGATCAGCATCGCCAGCAGCGCCAGCGACGGCACGGTCTGCAGCACGCTGACCGCGCCCAGTACCACTTGCCCGGTGCGGCGCCGTCTCGCCGCAACTATGCCCAGCGGCACGCCGACCAGCGTGGCCGCACCGACCGCGCCCGCCACCAGGCCGACATGGCGCCGGGCGAGGCGCGTGGTGTCCGGGCCGAACAGCGCGGACCACAGCCGGCTGCGCGGCGCGTCATTGCCGTTCGCTGCGTCCTGCGCCTGTGTGCCAGTGAGAAACGCGCGCGCAATCGCATCGAACGGCTGGCCGTCGATCTCGGCGGCCGCATTCATGGCGATCATGTCGTCGGCGCCGACGCGGCCAGCTAGCCGCTGCAGCGCCTGCCACGCCTGCGGGAAGCGTTGCGGCAGGTCCAGCCGGTACACCACCACCGCGTCGTAGCGCGGAAAGTAATGCCGGTCGTCCGCCAGCACGCGCAGCTTGTATTTGCGGATCTTGGCGTCGGTGGAATAGATGTCGATCGCATCGACCTGCCCTGCTGCCAGCGCTTCATAGGCGACGCCGTGGTCCAGCCCGACCGGGCGCTGCGGCAGGCCGTAGCGGCTGGCCAGTCCGGGCCAGCCATCGGCGCGGCCGAGGAATTCATGCGACAGGCCGAGCCTGAGCTGCGGCTGCGCGGCCAGGTCGCTGAGCCGGTGCAGGCTGCCGGGGGCCCGGCTGTCGGAGACGGCAAGCGCGTAGGTGTTCTCGAAGCCTAGCGGGATCGCCGCGCCCAGTCCCATTGGCGCCAGGGCCTTCTGGATGGCGTCGAGCCCGGCGCCGGGGGACAGCTTCAGGATTTCTGCGGCGAGCGTGCCGGTGTAGTCGGGATACAGGTCGATGCTGCCGGCCTTCAGCGCTGCGAACACGATCGCGGTGTTGCCCAGGCCCGGCTGGTGCTGGGCGGTGCCGGGCGGGCCGGCTGCCTGCGTCAGCAGTTCGCCAAGGATGTAGGACTCGGTAAAGCGCTTGGAGCCAACGCGCAGGCCATCCGCCGCGTGCGCAGGCATGGCGCCGGCGAGTGCTGCAGCGAGCACCCAGAGCCAGCCATGCAACAAGGCCCGTCCTGATCTTCCGATACCCCGACTGCCGCGGATCCAAGCCAAATCGTCTGTCCCGGTGGTGAGCCGGTGTGCGCCCGGCCTCGCTACATCATAGCTGCCACATGCCTTTATCCCGAAATAGTATTTGCTAACCGCATGATGAAGGCATCAGAATCCGGATTACGCATACAGCAACCTCCACCATGGAAATCCGGCAACTGGAAGCCTTCGCCGCAGTCGTGACCACTGGCAGCGTCACCGCCGCCGGGCGGCTGCTCGGCCGTTCGCAACCGGCGATCACGCGGCTGATCCAGGAACTGGAGGCCGAACTGGGCTTTGCGCTGTTCACCCGCAGCGGCCCGCGCGTGAGCCCGACCGAGCAGGGCTTCCTGCTCTATGACGAGGTCGAGCAGACGCTGGCCGGCATGCAGCAGATCCGCACGCGGGCCGCGGCACTGGCCCGCGGTGAAGGCCGCCCTTTGCGGATAGCCGCCACGCCGGCGCTTGCCGCCGGGCTGCTGCCGCCCGCGCTGGCGCTCGCCTTCGAACGCGGGCTGTGCACGCCCGAACGCGTCGAGGTGCAGAGCGTGTCGCCGGAACAGGTAGTGCACGCGGTGCTGACCGGCGCCGCCGAGATCGGCCTGAACAGCCTGCCGCTGGAGCACCGCGGCGTGACCGTGCACTGGATCGGCCAGTCTGCCTGTGTGGCGGCTGTCCGCAACGACGATCCCCTCGCCGCGCAGGCGTCCATCGCCCTGCACGACTGTGGCGCGCGCCGCATCGTCACCATGCAGAACCCCTACCGCCTGCGCCGGCGCGTGGACCGCGCGCTGGCCGGTGCCGGCGTGCCCGCGGCGGGCGTGATCGACACCAACACCTCGATCAGCGCGCTGACGCTGGTGCGCGCCGGGCTCGGCATCGCGGTGCTGGAGCCCGTGACCGCGCGCGGCCTGCCGCTGGCCGATATCGCCGTGCGGCCGATCGATGTCGATATTCCCTTCTACTTCGGCGTGATCACACCGCAGGCGCGCCCCGCCAGCACCGCGGTGCTGGGCCTGGTGCAGGCGGTGGCGGACGCCGCTGCGGCACTGCTGCCCGACCTGTTGCGGCGCGAGCCCGCCGAACACGGTGCGCTGCTGCAATCGCTCTATGGCGACGCCAGCGCCGACGCCGAAACGCTCTCACAAGATGCTGGACCTTCAAGCTATGACTGACCAACCCGCTCCCACCCTTGCCGGCCTGGCCGCGCTCGAAGCGCGCCTGCGCCAGGACCTGTCCTGGCTGGAACTGCCGGCCAAGGCCTGGACCATGCCGCGCACCCACGACGGGCACGACGTGCTCGACGTCGCCATCATCGGCGGCGGCATGGCGGGGCTGGCGGCCTGCGCCACGCTGACGCAACTGGGCATCCGCGTGCGCGCCTTCGACCGCGCCCCGCCAGGCTTCGAAGGCCCGTGGGCCACCACCGCGCGCATGGAGACGCTGCGCTCGCCCAAGCAGCTCACCGGCCCCGCGCTGGGCCTGCCGGCGCTGACCTTCCGCGCGTGGTTCGAAGCGCAGTTCGGCGAGGCCGCGTGGCAGGCGCTGGACAAGATCCCGCGGCTGCAGTGGATGGACTACCTGCGCTGGTACCGGCAGGTGCTGGCGCTGGATATCCGCAATGACCACCGCGTCGACCAGATCGTGCCGCGCGCCGACGGGCTGGTGGCGCTGTCGATGCAGACCCCGGACGGCCCGCAGACCGTGCTGGCGCGCCGCGCGGTGCTGGCCACCGGCCGCGACGGCCTGGGCGGCGCCTACGTGCCGCCGGTGGCCGACCAGCTGCCGCGCCACCTGTGGGCGCATTCGTCCGACGAGATGCATTACGCCACGCTGCGCGGCAAGCGCGTGGGCGTGGTGGGTGCCGGTGCCTCGGCGATGGACAGCGCCGCCACCGCCCTGGAAGCCGGTGCCGCCAGCGTCGAAATGCTGGTGCGCCGCCAGGACATCCCCCGCGTCAACAAGAGCAAGGGCGCCGGCAACCCGGGCCTGACGCACGGCCATTTCGGGCTGCCCGATGCTTGGAAATGGCGGCTGCGCCATTACATCAACACGCAGCAGGTGCCGCCCCCACGCGGCAGCACGCTGCGCGTGTCGCGCCATGCCAATGCGTACTTCAACCTGGGTGCCAGGCTGGAATCGATCGACGCGCAAGGCGACGTGCTGCAGGTACAGACGTCGCAGGGCACGTTCGAGCTGGATTTCCTGATCTTCTCGACGGGCTTCCGCATCGCGCTGGATACGCGGCCGGAGTTTGCTGCCTTCGCCCCGCATATCCGCTACTGGCGCGACCGCTACACGCCGCCGCATGGACAGGAGGACCGCGAGCTGTCCGACTCGCCCGACCTCGGCGAAGCCCTTGAATTCCGGGAGAAGACCCCTGGCGCCTGCCCGGGCCTCACGCGCATCCACTGCTTCTGCTATCCGGCAGCGCTGTCGCACGGCACCGTGTCGGGCGATATCCCGGCGATCAGCGATGGTGCGCGCCGGCTCGGCCAGGGCATTGCCGCGCTGCTGTACCAGGAAGACGTCGAACTGCACTATGCCGCGCTGCAGGACTTTGCCGAGCCCGAAGTCTTTGGCGACGAATGGACGCCGGCCCCGCCACCGGCGCAGCGCACCACCGCCAAGGTTTGAACCTGACACCCGACCTGAACGAAGAGAATCCGATGACCCAGCCCCCCGCGAACGCGGTCGACCTGATCGACCAGCTCACCGGCCTTGCGCCGGGCAGCGCCACGTACGCGCTGCGCCACCAGCGCGACAAGGTCGTGGCCGCCACGCAAGGCAGCTATGACGCGCTGTTCGACCCCGCCCTGCCCGGCCTGTCGCTGGCAGAGCGCCTGCTGGTCGCGTTGTACGCGGCGCGCCTGACGCCGTCGCCGGCGCTGGCGGCACACTACCGCGCGCGGCTCGAACAGAGCGGAGCCGATGCCGGCCACATCCGCATCGCAGCCGAAGGCCAGCCGCAAGACGTTACCGATGCGCGCCTGCGCGCCATGCTGGCCTTCACGCGCACGCTGATCGAAAAGCCCGTCGAAGGCGACCAGGCCGCGCTGCAGGCCCTGCCCGCCGCGGGCCTGGGCACGCCAGCCGTGGTCACGCTGGCGCAACTGATCGCCTTCCTGTCGTACCAGGTGCGGCTGGTCGCCGGCCTGGAGGCGCTGAAATCCCTGAACGACACCGCCGCCGGAGCCCAGGCATGAGCGAGAACATCAAATCCCACGGTTTCACCAACGAAGTGCTGGACTGGAAAGCCTGGCTCGATGTGGTCGAACTCGACCAGGCCACGCCCGAGCAGATCGCCGTGCTCGAAGAAAGCCACCCCAAGGCCAAGGTCCAGGACTACTACCGCTTCCTGGTGCACCAGCCCGAGATCCTGCGCCAGCGCTCCACCGCCTTCAACGCCATCATGTATGCCCCCGGCGGCATGCCACGCGCCGAGCGCGAGCTGGCGACCACGGTGGTATCGCGCATCAACGGCTGCGTCTATTGCGCGTCGGTCCATGCGCAGCGATTCGAGCAGCTGGCCAAGCGCAATGACGTCATCCGGGAGGTGTTCGAAGACCCGCGCACCGCCGGCACCACGGCGCGCGAGCAGGCGATCGCCCGGTTCTCGATCGAACTGACGGAGCGGCCGACCGAGGTCACTGCCGAGCAGCTCAAGCCGCTGCGCGAGGCGGGCGTGACGGATGTGGAGATCCTGGATCTGATCCACTCGGTTGCGATTTTTGCGTGGGCGAACCGGCTGATGCTGAATCTGGGGGAGCCGGTGTTTCCGCGGGAGGCAGGGGAATAAGCAGTTGGCAGGGCTACAGTCAAGCTGCGCTCCGGTTATGCTGTTGCCTTCATGAGGATTTCCCTTCTGGCGCGATGATTGCAGGCATCGGGGAAGATTTCTCATTGTGAGAGTCGTCCTCGTTTCCTTTGTCAGGATGCGGCAGTGTCGCCTATGCTGTCCCATGCGGCAGGTGCAAATCTGCGCAACTCTCAGAGAGAGAGTTCAAAAAAAGAAGGGGGAAGTCCCCAAAGCGGACCGCGCCATGAAGGATGCGCGTTCCGCGCGATCGGCTCTGCCAGAGTCACGGGTAAGACTATCGCACGCGGGGCGTTTGCAGGCTCGTGGGCGGGGATACCCCGCTGACAAAACATGACAAATGCTTTCCTGTTTAGCAGACCCTTCACGTTTCTCGCCTGCCCGGGCATGTCGGAAGTCCGGGACGGCGTCGAGGCACTGGAAGCGCTCCCCGGGCATTTGTTCTGGCTGGAGAACGAGGACTTCATCCGCCGGGCCCACGTGCCGGATTTCGTCGAACAGAGCCGCGCCGCACTCGAGGCGGTGATGCCCGGCGGCGTGGCGCTGGTCGATTCGATGCAGGACGAGATCCGGCGCAATACCCAGCTTGTGCCAGCGTTGCAGCGCCTGGCCCCGGAGGCGGCCGCGGCCGCCCACTCCTATTGCTATTGGCGCTACTCGGCAGATGTGCTCGGGCGGTCGCAGGGCATTCCGGGCAGCGCCATCGAGCGCCAGTTTGACCGGACGGTGGCACCTCGCGACGGCGCGCACAAGCTGCAATGGATCTGTCCATGCTGCGACGGGCCGGCGCATTACCGGGTCGATGGACTGCTCGCGATGCAGCGGCCGGTGCGGCAAGGCGGCTTTTCAGTCGAATGCGCGCACTGCGGGCATCAGGAGCGCTTGTACGCCGGATTCCTGCATGCCGGCCGCCTGGAATGCCGCTGTGCGGTCTGCACGAGTTTTGTGCAGCGGCTGGCGGGCCAACTGGACCGGCCCGCACGCAAGCTGTGTGCAAGTCTGGATGACTATGCATGGATGCATGCGGTGGATACCGCCGCGGAAATCCGCGAACTCACGGAAGCGTCCTTGCCGTTGCTGGCACGCGGCGACAGGCCATCGGACAACGCGCTGGCTTTCGCATTAGCCGTCCAGTCGGACGGGAATCGCCCCATTCCTGACATTCTCGGCCAGTTGGACCCGACCCTCGAAGGCAGGCTCGACAAGAATCCAAGAACCTGGGCACTACTGTGCGAATTGCTGCACCAAGGCGTGCTCGACAGCGAATGTGCGATCTACGATCAGGACGGACGCCAGCGCGTGGCGCTTGAGATTTCGTTACTCGAAGAGGATCACGCCACCGACGGGGGCACTGCGCAGGACTATCTCATTACCCTCCTGAAGGGTTACCAGCCCTCACAGCGCGACACCTTCGTCAACTGGCTGAAGGCGCTGAAGCGGCTGCGGCTTTGCACCGCGAGGTTCAATGCCGCCGTCGACGTATCCTGGAAGCCCAACCTGGAGCATTGCCGCATCCTGACTGCCAGATGGCCGGATGGCAAGGCAGCACCCGGTCCACACACCGCCCTGCCGCCGATCGCGCCAAGCGCACGCCGCCCCGAGCGGCCGGTGTACCTGGATGCGGAACTGGAGGCCGTGCAGCTGCTGAAATCCCTGGGTTATATCGTGCTCAGTCCCGAGGAAATCCGCGGGCAACAAGACCGCGTGGAGAACATTTACTGAGCAGCGGCCAAGGCGAAGCGAACCCTTAAGCAAGCCGCTTGTCCGCCCGGGCGACTGCCTGCTCCGTGCGTGGCCCTTCATGTCATTTCGACTCGCCATCATCGAGCAGACACTCAATCGCGCGAAAGAAGCGTCGTTTGGCGGGATCCGTCGAGTTCGCTGACTCCCGTATCACGGCCATGGTCGCGTCGATAAAACACTTGGCCGCCGCGCCCAATGGCACTGCACGCCGATGCGTGATGCTGATCCTGGCATCTGGCAGCGCATCCCTGATCGGCAACACGCAAAGCCCGTCTTTTGCCAACAATAATTCCGCCAATGGCCAGGGCATGAGGCTGAGAAAGTCCGTGCTGGCGATCAGGTTCGTGGCGATCACGCTTGAGTGCGAGATATGGATCCGGGGAGCGTAACGGCTGCAATAGTCGCTGAATGCGCTCTCGACCACGCCATCGGATTCCCCCGCGAAATCACGATTCAGAATCCAGGTGGCCCCTTTAAGGTCCTGTAGCGTCCGGCACTCAGCCAGTGGATGGCCAGCTCGCGCCACCACGGCGTATCCGGTCGAGAAGAGTGGCAGTTGGGCAAACTCCTCCGACTGGGGCAAGTACATTCGCCCTATCGAGAGATCCAGCGTGCCATCGCGAAGCTTTGGCACCGTTACGGTAAGCAGGCTCTCGAAGAACTCGAGCCGGGTGTCCGGCATCTGCAGCTGGAAGCGGCCGGCGATTTCGCCAAGCAAGGTCATGCCCAGCCAGGCCGGGATACCAACCGCCAGGGTCCCTTTCCGCTTTCCGGCAAAGACATCCATTTCCTGCCGGGCGCGCGCCAGCACACCCACAGTGAGACGCGCATGTTCCAGCAGGACTTGCCCGGCCTGGGTCAAGGTGATGCCCGTCGTCTCGCGAATGATCAAGGTCACCCCGACTTCGTCTTCCAGTTCACGGACCGCTTTGGTGATGGCGGCCGGTGAGTGGGAGGTGGCCCTGGCGGCATTCCGGATGCTTCCGCTGTCGGCGATCGCCACAAGTGCGCGGAGTTGATGAAGCTTCATTTCCAGCAAAAAAGTGGGTTGAGAGCCAGGGCAACCAATGGTGAACGGCGACACAAATAGCTGCCTACCGAACCCCCGCCCGACCAAATAAGCTTTGCCCGGTGATATGGCATCGCCCAAGGATGCACCCCCTTCGAGCCGTGGCATGCGCCGCGTAGATCACCTGGAACATATATGAAGCATATAGCAAGTGTCGTGGACCTCGTCGAAGCGAAGCAGGATCGATACATCTCCCTGGCCAACGAAATATGGTCGCTGGCCGAAATGCGCTATGCGGAGTTTCGCTCAGCCGAGTTGCACGCCTCGCTAATCGAGGAGGCGGGCTTCAAGGTCAATCGCGGCGTGGCAAACATGCCAACTGCCTTCGTCGCCGAAGCCGGCTCCGGAGGACCCGTGATCGGCTTTCTCGGGGAGTACGATGCACTTGCCGGATTGAGTCAGGAAAGCGGCGCGCTCACCTGCATGCCCGCCGCGGGGGCGGCCACGAGTAACGGCCATGGCTGCGGCCACCATCTGCTCGGATCCGCGGCGCATCTGGCGGCGGTGGTCGCACGGGACTATTTTGCAGCAAACAACATCGACGCCACGGTCCGCTTCTACGGGTGCCCGGCCGAGGAGGCAGCCGCCGGCAAGACCTTCATGGCCCGCGACGGCCTGTTCGATGACCTGGACGTGGCCCTGAGCTGGCACCCCTCCGTCGCCAACTCCGTGTTCATGAATGCCACCCTGGCCAATGTGCAGGCCTACTTCCGCTTCCACGGAAAATCGTCCCATGCGGCATTGGCCCCGCACCTCGGGCGAAGTGCGCTGGACGCAGCGGAACTGATGAACATCGGGGTCAATTATCTCCGCGAGCACATGCCTGATGAGGCGCGAGTGCATTTTGCCTACATCAACTCGGGAGGAGTGTCCACCAATGTCATCCCCGTCCTCGCCGAGGTTCTTTACACCATCCGTGCGCCGCGCAGCGAAGAAGCGATCGATCTCTTCAAACGCGTCAAGGATATTGCCGCAGGTGCCGCATTGATGACGGGCACGCGTCTGGAAATCATCTTCGACAAGGCCTGCTCGAACATCCTCCACAATGACACGCTCGACGCGATCATGGATCGCAACATGCGGGCGATTGGCGGGCTGGAAGTCAATGCAAGCGAAACCGACTTTGCAGCCAAAATACAGAACACCGTGAATGCGGATGACCTGGCCAACAGTTCGCGTCATTTTGCCGCCGCCTTGCGCGACCCAAGGCCAATCATTACCGAAGTCCTTCCCTATCACCCCGACGTCAAGCGCCCCGTCACCGGGTCGACGGATGTCGGCGATGTCAGCTGGGTCGTTCCGACAACACAATGCCTGACCGCCTGCTATGCGTGGGGAACTGGCTTTCATTCATGGCAAATGGTGGCCCAGGGCAAGCTGTCCCTTGCCCACAAGGGCATGCTGCTGGCAGCGAAAACGTTGGCCGCCACGGCGATCGATCTTGCCGGAACGCCTGACACCTTGCGCGCAGCCAGGCAGGAACTAGAACGCAAGAGAGGCCAGCGTCCCTATGAGTGCCCGATCCCGCCCGAGGTCATGCCTCCCCCCGCACGCGGCTAGTCCAGCCAGTGAACGCAAGCCGAGACTTTCTGATCATTTCACGAGAAGCCGATGAAGCTCAAGACGATTCTTAACACCATCGCAATGCTGGGAATTTGTTCATTTTGTGGCATTGCGCAAGCACAAGGTGCATATCCGGCAAAGCCCATCTCGCTCGTCGTGGGGTATCCCCCGGGGGGCTCTTCCGATGCTGCCGCCAGAGCGCTGGCGCAAGCCCTTTCCACCTCGCTTGGGGCAACTGTTGTTGTCGAGAATATCGGTGGCGCGACGGGCGCGATTGCGGCGCAAAAGGTGGCACGCGCCGCACCGGACGGCTACACGCTGCTGCTTGGTTCCACGAACGAGCTGGTCGCGACCAAGTTGTTCAATCCGCAGCAAGCGTATGACGGGTCAAAGGACTTCACCTATATCGGCGTAGTGGAGCACCAGGGTGCGATGATCCTGGCCTCGCCGAAAAGTGGCATCCGAACTACCGACGACCTCCTCAAGCGCATGAAGAGCGCGCCTGGGGCGCTGAGTTATGGCACCTCGGGTATCGGCTCGATGCTGCACTATGCGATGGAGTCCCTGATGCAAAGAACCAGTACCCGCATGACCCACGTTCCTTATCGTGGCGTCGCGCCATTGGGCACTGATCTCGCGGGGAACAACCTCGAGGTCGGCGTGATGGGAATTGCATCGGCGAAGGCTCTGATTGATGCGGGTAAGGTCGTACCCATCGCGGTGACGACAAAAGAGAGATCCGCCAAATTCCCGAACGTCCCTGCGATAGCCGAACACCCCTTGCTGAAGGGCTACGATGTGACGGGCTGGTTTGTTCTCGCCGGCCCGAAGAACCTCCCTGCTCCCGTGGTGGTGAAGCTGAAGTCGACGCTGCAAAGCGCGCTACACAGCCCGCAGTTCCGTCGGCACCTTGACGATGCGATCGGCGTTCCTGCGCGTGACGACGAAGACGCCCTCGAGCTGATCAAGATGGAGACGCAGCGGTACAAGTCTATTGTCAGCAACTGAGGCCACCGATCAGCTGTCTCGAATAACGATGCGATCCAGGTTACCCGAATAGCGGAAGCGAGCCCCTATTTCGCTATTGCAGGCCAAGATTCGTTCCCGGGTTTCCGGGACGAATGCGACTCTCTTGCCGGTTGTGATCCGCAGCGGTGCATTGCTGCAGACAGTCGTCGAAGCGAGTTCGCGCCTTCACAAATTCCCGACTCTCCGAGACATTCCACCGCCACCGGCCGCGTGGAACTCACAACTCAGCCATTCGTAGATTAAGCAGCTGCACGCCGGGCGCGATGTGGTCGCGGCCTGCTCAAGATTCAGATAATAAAAACCGGAGGAAGATGTGTCCTTGATCAAGCAGATACCCAGATATCTGGCTGCATTTCCAGTTTGCTTCGCAACTGCCGTATCTGCGGCAGAATCTTTCCAGATCCTGAAACCCGATCCGATGCCGGGTTCGGGCGGACTCAGTCTCTATGGTGTCGCCGATGCCGGCATCCAGTATTCGCGTGCGGGGAGTAATCGCCTGCTGCAGTCAGAGAGCGGCGCAGGCGCGACCTCGCGCTTCGGGCTGCTTGGTGTTGAACACCTGGGTAACGGGCTGTCCGTGTCTTTCAACCTGGAGAGCGCGCTCAAGCTGAAGAATGGGAGCGCGGGCGGTACCACCGCCGAGGGTGAATCCAGTCTTTTCAATCGGGAAGCCAACATTTCGCTGATTTCCACGCAGTGGGGGAGAATCAAGCTCGGACGCCAGTATCCAACCGAGCTTTCGATCGCGATCGATCCGTTCCTGGGCGTTGGAGCCTTCTCGCCCCTGGCATCGCTGGTCAGCCTGAGTTCCGATCTGGGAAAGGGTGCCACCATCGGCGATTCCCGCATCAGCGACGCCATTTCCTACTCCACACCGATCCTCGGCGGCTTCCAGTTTGAATATCTGCATGCGCCTCGCGGCGTGACCACGCCAGGATATCCAAAATCCAGCTTCCACGGCGCTCAACTTGAGTACGCAAGTGGCCCGCTCTACCTCGGGATGTTTTATAACATCATCAATACGGATCCCACCGCGACCGTGTCCTCGGTGAGGAACAGGTGGTTGGGTGCCGGCGGGATGTATTCCTTCCCTGGCGGCACCAATGCCACTTACGAGTTCAACATGACGAACCCTGACCGCGCCGGATACTTCATTGCGACCAGTCATATGGTCGGTCTCAGCGTTCCAACGGGGCCCGGTGTCATCAAGTTCTCCGCGGTCTATCGCAACGTGGCGGGCAAGGCCAGTGGTGACTCGCTCGCGATCGGGCTGGGCTACGACTACAACATGTCGAAGACCACGGCTCTGTATGCCCGCCTCGGCTATGTGCTGAACCAGAAAAACGCGATCGGCTCGCTCGCCGGGGTTGCCTTGAGTCAGCCTGGCGACGATGTCAGCATCGTTGCGACGGGTATCCGCATGCGCTTCTGATGCTGCGCCAGGTTGCCAATCAAAGCTGTAAAAAATCAATAGTGTTCGCGCAGATGAGAATGCAGATTAAATCTACAGATGTTTCACTCGATTCCATACCCGATGTCGCGACGGGGTACACATTGCCTACCCTGCTGGCGGCACGGGCGGCGCGTAACGGCGATGGGCCCCTCTTCTCGGATCGCACGACGCAGTGGACAGGCATCGACGCCTGTACGATTGCGGCGCGGCGGGCAGGCAGTCTTGCCGACCAGGGGATCACGCGCGGCGACCGCGTGGCTTTGTTTTGTTCCAACCGCGTCGAATTCATGGAGATCGTGCTCGGCTGCGCCTGGCTGGGCGCGGTCGTGGTACCGATCAACACCGCCTCACGGGGTCTGCAGCTCGAACACATTCTGCGGAATTGCGGTGCGCGGCTGCTGGTAGCGGAATCCCATCTGGTCGGGGCAGTCACGGCGCTGGACGCCCCTGGTCTCGCGCTCGAACGGATCTGGTTGATCGGCGACGTGTCGGCCGAAACTCCACTGCCGTCGCAGTGGGAAGCCATACCAATGCCGCCGCTCGGCACCGCAGTCCGTCCTGCTGCGCTAACGGATGGTGACCCACTGGCCATCCTGTACACCTCGGGCACTTCCGGGCTGTCGAAGGGCGTGATTTGCCCGCACGCCCAGTTCTATTGGTGGGCCCACTATACGGGGCGTCATCTCGGTGTGACGTCAGGGGATGTCCTTTACACCTGCCTGCCGCTGTTCCATACGAATGCGCTGAACAGCTTCTATCAGGCATTGATCCATGACGCCAATTTGGTGGCGGACCGTCGGTTTTCCGCCAGCCGTTTCTTCGATAGCCTGGTAGAAACGCGCGCCACGGTGACCTTCGTGCTCGGCGCCATGGTTCCGATTCTGCTGGGGCGCCCGATTGCGACGGCCGAGCGCGCCCATACCGTACGCATTGCGCTGGCGCCCGGCGTGCCAGGGAAATTTCAGGAAGACTTCACGGCGCGGTCCGGCATTCGTCTATTGGATGGCTATGGATCCACCGAAACCAATTTCGCGATTGGCGGCGACATTCAGCAGCAACGCCCAGGCTATATGGGCCAGGTGGTCGCCGGGTTCGAGGCGCGCGTGGTGAATGACAGCGATCAGCAGGTACCGGACGGCGAGCCGGGCGAACTGATTCTGCGCGCCGAGGAACCGTTCGCGTTCGCCGCCGGATATTTCGGCATGCCGGAAAAGACGGTAGACGCGTGGCGCAACCTTTGGTTTCACACGGGGGACCGCGTGGTGCGCGAAGCGGATGGTTATTTCCGATTCGTGGACCGGCAAAAGGACGCCATTCGCCGCCGCGGCGAGAACATTTCGTCGTACGAGGTGGAGCAGGTCATTCTCAGTCATCCGGCGGTCGAGACTGCCGCGGTATTTGCAGTGCACTCCGCGCTGGCGGAAGATGAGGTCATGGCGATGGTCGTACTGCGCCCTGATGCGCAACTCGATCCGATGGCGTTGATCCAGTTCTGTGAACCGCGGTTACCCTATTTTGCAGTGCCGAGGTATCTGGAGTTCACGCCTGACCTGCCAAAGACCGAAAACGGCAAGATTCAAAAATACAAATTGCGTGAGCGCGGCGTAACCGGGCAGACCTGGGATCTGGATGCTTCAGGATACCGGCTCAAGCGCTCATGAATTCGGTCGGTGGGAATGCGCTCGAATCGTATGAGCGCGATGGACGACCTACCAGACAGCGACGCAAGAAACTCATCGAATGACGATTAGCGATTTTGACAACGTGGTGCTGGCCGCCGGCGTGGAGGTGCCATACCGCCGCCAGGCACCGGAGCAGAGCACCGCAGACCTGCTGGCGCAGGCGTTCAGTGCCGCGCTCGTCCAGTCAGGATTCACCTCGAGCGAGGTTGACGGGCTCGGCGTGGCGTCATTCACACTGGCTCCCGATCATGCGATCGATATGGCCTGGCGGCTTGGCCTCAGTCCCCGGTGGTCAATGGACGACTGCCATGGTGGCGCCAGCGCCATCAATCTGTTGCAGCACGCCGTGCGGGCGATACAGTGCGGTGACGCCTCGGTGATCGTGCTGCTCAGCGGCGATCGCTTTACGCCGGCCGACTTCAAGCAACTGATCGAGCACTACAACCTGACAACCAGAACGTATCTGAGGCCTCTCGAACACGGGGGGCCGAATAGCCTGTTCGCCATGCTGACCCAACGGCATGCGCGTCATCACGGCTTGACGAGGCACGACTACGGCGCCTTGTGCGTGGCGCAGCGCGCCTGGGCAGCGCGTAATCCAGGCGCGGTATATCGCACGCCGCTGACGCTCGACGAATACCTTTCGGCGCCGATGGTCGCGGATCCGCTGGGCCGTTTCGATTGTGTGCCCGTGGTCTGCGGCGCCAATGCCGTGATTGTGGCCCGAGCCGATTTGGCGCGCCGCGCGGGCGTTGCCGTATGCGTGCGGGCGCTGCAATGCCGCTATAACCTCGATCATCAGACCGGTGACGGATTGCAGACCGGGCTGGTCGCGCTGGCGGACGATCTGTGGCGGCAGGCCGGCGCCAGCCCGCACGACATGGATCTGGTGTCGGTGTATGACGATTACCCGGTCATGGCGCTGGTGCAATTGGCCGATCTCGGCTTTGCGCCAGACGGGGATTTACGCGGCCTGATTGCACGCATCGCCTCGCATGAATTGCCGGTGAATACGTCCGGCGGCCAGCTGTCCGGCGGCCAGGCGGGCGCCGCCGGGGGCATGCATGGATTGGTCGAAGCGATTACCCAGTTGCGCGCGCAAGCCGGCGCACGGCAGGTGGCTGGCGCCCGTCTTGCGGCCGTGAGCGGCTATGGCATGGTCGAATATCGCTACGGCATGTGCGCGAACGCCGTGGTACTCGAACGGGTGGACAAGGAAGCGAGATGAACCTTATCGTTTTTCATTGCCGGCAATGCGACGCGGTGCTGTTTCCCGCGCGCTATCTCTGCCCACACTGCGGCACGTCGGACTGGGAAGAGCAGGTCGCGGAAGGGGGCACGATCGAGGAAATAACGGTTGTGCGCCATCGCGTCGGCGCGCAGCGCGGTGAAGACGTGCACTTGGCCACGGTCAGGTCGACGGCCGGGCCCGCGGTGATTGCCCGTCTCGATGAAGCCATGCGCCCCGGCGCTAAGGTTCGGCTGGAATTGGACGCCGCGATGCGCGTTCTCGGACATGCCGAATCAGCGCATTGACGCACAGCGTGGCTAGCTGTCGACGCCCCCGTGATGCACCGCCAGCCAAACCGTCGGCCCCGCCGCAGCGGTCCATGCCACGCGATGCCGGCAATGCGCGGGCAGGTGCAGCCAGTCGCCAGGCTGCATCGTGTGCAGCCCTGGCTGGCCTTCCAGCTCCAGCGCGGCGCTGCCGCTGACCAACAGCACCCACTCATCGTCCGCACTGTCATACCAGAACCCCTCAGGGCTGCTCTGCCCGTTGGAGACGATGCGCTCGATCTTCAGGCCGGGGCGCGCCAGCAGCGGCTGGAAAATCTCCTCCGCCGCATTCGCCGGCACCTCTGCCAGCAGGTTTCCATGCTCAGGCTTCATCCGTGCCTCCCGAAGGTCGTGGTGCCGGAACCTCAGTCGCCCGGCCCAGGCGCCAGCACATCGCGCGCGCCGTTGCGGCCCATCGGCGACACCAGCCCCGCAACTTCCATCTGTTCGATCAGCCGCGCCGCACGGTTGTAGCCGATGCGCAGCTGGCGCTGCACCGCCGAGATCGAGGCGCGGCGGCTGGTCAGCACGAAGCTGGCGGCCTCGTCGTAGAGCGGGTCGGCCTCGCCATCGCCGCCGCCGTCGCCAAACAGGTCGGCGCCGCTGGCCTCGGCCGGATCGCCGGCGAGGATGGCTTCATCGTAGTCCGGCTCGCCGAACTGCTTCCAGTGCTCGACCACGCGGTGCACTTCGTCGTCGGCGACAAAGGCGCCATGCACGCGCTGCGGATAGCCGGTGCCCGGCGGCAGGAACAGCATGTCGCCCTGGCCGAGCAAGCTTTCCGCGCCCATCTGGTCGAGGATGGTGCGCGAGTCGATCTTGGACGAAACCTGGAACGCCACCCGCGTCGGGATATTGGCCTTGATCAGGCCGGTGATCACGTCCACCGACGGACGCTGCGTGGCCAGGATCAGGTGGATGCCGGCGGCACGCGCCTTCTGCGCCAGCCGCGCGATCAGTTCTTCGATCTTCTTGCCGGCGACCATCATCAGGTCGGCCAGCTCGTCGATCACCACCACGATCATGGGCAGCCGCGACAGCGGCTCGGGCGCGTCCGGGGTCAGCGAGAACGGGTTGGGCACCTTCTGCTCCGCGGCCTCGGCGGCGCGAATCTTCTGGTTGTAGCCGGCGAGGTTGCGCACACCCAGCGCGGACATCAGCTTGTAGCGCTTCTCCATCTCGCCAACGCACCAGTTGAGCGCGTGCGCGGCCTGCTTCATGTCGGTGACCACCGGCGCCAGCAGGTGCGGGATGCCTTCGTAGACCGACAGCTCCAGCATCTTGGGGTCGATCATGATCAGGCGCACGTCTTCCGGCGTGGCCTTGTACAGCATCGACAGGATCATGGCATTGACCGCCACCGACTTGCCCGAGCCGGTGGTGCCGGCCACCAGCAGATGCGGTGCGCGCGCCAGGTCGGTGACGACCGGGTTGCCGGTGATGTCCTTGCCCATCGCCAGCACCAGCCGCGAATGGTGGGCCTGGAACGAGGCCGCGTTGACAATCTCGGACAGGCGGATCATCTGCCGGCGCGCATTGGGCAGCTCCAGCCCCATGCAGGTCTTGCCGGGAATGGTCTCGACCACGCGGATCGAAGTCACGCCCAGCGCGCGCGCCAGGTCCTTCATCAGCCCGACCACCTGCGCGCCGCGCACGCCCATCGCGGGCTCGACCTCGAAGCGCGTGATTACCGGGCCGGCGCCGGCGCCGACCACGGCGACGGGCACCTTGAACTCGGCCAGCCGCTGGGCGATCAGTTCGCCGGTTTCGCGCAGGCGTTCTTCTGAAACCTGCTCGGCGCTGTCGACTTCGCTTTCGAGCAGGTCGAAGGGCGGCAGGCGGTAGTCGACGATGGGGCGCGCTGCTGGCGGTACCGGGGCCGGCGCGGGAACTGCCGCGGGCTGGGCGGCGGCCAGCGGCACGGTGCGGCCGACCACGGCGGGCAGCACGATGCGAGGCTTGGCTGCCGGGGCCGCGGGCGCAATGTTGGCTGGAGGTTCGATGGCTTCGGCAGCTTCGATGTCCTCGATCGTTTCGACGGGTTCTGCTGCTTGCGCGGCTTCGGCTACTTCGGCAGCTTGCGCTATTTCGACGCCTTCGTCAGATTCAGCAGATTCGGCCGGCGCTGCCGTGGTTTCGGAATCGGCATAGGCATCCTCGCCGACCAGCCCGTTGGCATCCACCAGCGCCTCGGCATCGCCGTCGGCGGCTGCCTGCGCCACGAAGGGCTCCGGCGCACTCCCCTCCTCCGCCATCGCGGAGGTGGCCACGGCTTGCGCCACGGCCTCGGCACCAGTGATCTCAGCCTGGGCCTCAGGGACTTCGAGCACGTCCTCCTGTACGGGTACCGGCTCTGCCCGAACTGTCTCTACCTGGCCTTCGGCTTCGGCTTCGGCTTCGGCTTCGGCTTCGGCTTCGGCTTCGGCTTCGGCTTCGGCTTCGGCTTCGGCTTCGGCTTCGGCTTCGGCTTCGGCTTCGGCTTCGGCTTCGGCTTCGGCTTCGGCTTCGGCTTCGGCTTCGGCTTCGGCTTCGGCTTCGGCTTCGGCTTCGGCTTCGGCTTCGGCTTCGGCTTCGGCTTCGGCTTCGGCTTCGGCTTCGGCTTGCAGGGCGATGCTGTCGGGCACGGCAAGTTCCGGATCGGCGGGAATATCGGCAGCCGTCTCCGTGGTGGCGGCGGTTACCGGCTCCGGTTCGATCGCAGCTTCCGGCATCGGAACAGGCTGGGGCACTGCCGACTTGCGCGACAAGGCCTGTAGTTCGGCCAGCAGGTCCAGCGCTTCCTGGCGGATGGCGGCCAGCGTGACTTCGTCGGCCTCGTCGGCGCTGGCGTCCGGCGCATCGTCCGCTTCAGCCGCAGCGTCCACCGCGCCCACTGCGGAACCGGGCTGGGCCGGCGCTGCGATGGCACTCGCCTCGGCTTCACAAATTGCAACAGACGGTGCCGGGGCGGCCACCGGCTCGGTCGCAGCCACGGTTGCCGCAACCGGCGCAGGCGCGACGGATGCCACCGCAGCCGGTGCCGCTACTGCAGCCGCTGCAACGGTCGCCGTAGCCGTCTTGCCGGCAGCCTCCGGCAGCGTCGTGATTGCCGCACGATCCAGCGGCCGCGGCTGGCGGAACGGGCTGCTGACGACAGTCGCGCGCAGCGCTTGCGCCGGCCGCGACGCCGCCGCGGGTGCCGGCGTGGCGGTATTGACAGGCTTGCGCGCCGCCGGCGGCGCGGGGCGCGGTGCTGGTGCCGCTGGCGCGGGCGGCACAGGCGGCACAGGCGACGACGCACGCGCCGGCTTCGTCGCCCCGGGAGAATCGGCATGGTGCAGCCAGATCTCGCCCGGCTGCGGCGGGGATTCGCGCGTGCGGCGCGGCGGCTGCCAGGCGGGCTGGCGGCGTGCGGACACGGCTTCGAAGCTGCGGTGGCGCGGGGTCGGAGCAGTCCAGCCGGCATTGCCGACTACGGTGGTATCCCGGCGCTCGGTCTCGCGCAGCGGTTGCGTAGCGGCGAACACCGCCGGCGCTTCGTCCGGCGCGGCATCGGCAGCCGGCGTGCGGCGCGGCTTACGCGAGAACAGGCCGCGCCAGGTCTCGCCGAACACCATCGGCGCGGCCAGCGCCAGCACGCCCAGCATCAGCAGCAGCGCACCGGTCCAGCCGAACAGGTTGCCCATCATGCCGGCCAGCGCGCGGCCGGCCGAGCCGCCGGCGCTCGATTCCGGATCGCCGCCTGCGGTGAGCGCCTCCAGGCTGGCGCTGGCGCACAGCACCGCCAGCGTGCCGAGCCACACGCGCAGCGAGCCCGGCCCCGCGAGCCGGCGCTCGCCGGCAAGCCAGCGCGAGACCAGCCGCCACAGCAGCGGCACTACCCAGAAGGTCGAGAATCCGAACCAGCCAAAACCCATTATCGACATGCCATGTTCAAAACTACGGGCAGCGATTGTAGCGGTTATGGCAGGCAGCCATTGGGTCGGAAAGCGCAAATATTCGTAACGCCGTGCATCTGATGCGTGTTTTCCACGAGGCAGCATGACAAACCCGGCGCCAGTCGATGGTTCGCTCCGCCGTGCGGCGCTACCATGGGGCAATCCCCGCGTCCGACTACACGCGACCACACCACAACCGCATTCCAGCGCGCCCCGGTGCCCGCCCTCCCCATGCCGATCCGCTACGCCAGCCTGCGCATCCTCGTCGTTGAAGACCATCCGCTCCAGCGGGTCGTGGCCGAAGGGCTGCTGCACCAACTGGGCGTGCAGGCGGTGGTGTCCGCGGAAAACGGCACGCAGGCGGCCGAGATCCTCGGCCGGGAGCGCTTTGACGTGGTGTTCTGCGATATCGAGATGCCCGGCGGCAACGGCCCCGAGCTGATTGCCGAGCTGCATGCGCGCGGCCCGCGCGCCTTTGCCGGGACGCCGCCAACGTGGGTATGGGTCACGGCGCTGACCGAAGACATCCTGGAATCGAACCGCGGGCTCGCGCATGCCGCCGGCATCGCGCGCGTGCATGCGCTGCGCAAGCCGCTGTCGCGCGATGCGGTGGAAGAGATCCTTTCCGGCGCGCTGGTGCACGAACCCGCCGGCGCGGCGGCCGCGCCCGCCCGGTCGCCCGACGACGCCGAGCTGCTCGCCGCCGCGCGCTCCGGCGACGGGCTGCTGGTCATGCTGCAATCCCAGCACGACATCGCCAGCGGCCGGCTGGCCGGGGCCGAGGCGCTGGTGCGCTGGCGCCATCCCGGGCACGGGCTGATGCAGCCGGACCAGTTTATCCCGCGGCTGGAAGCGCTGGACGCGGCCGACCCGGTGTTCTTCTTCGTCGCGCAGCAATGCCTGCAGGCGCAGCAGCGCCTGCGCGCGGCGGGCATCGAGATCCCGCTGAGCATCAATGCCTCGGCACAAACCCTGTGCCGGCCCGGCGTGGTGGAGCAGTTCGACGCGCTGGTGGGCATCAGCGGCGTGCCGCGCCAGACGCTGACGGTGGAACTGACCGAAGGCCACCCGGTGCCCGACCCGCTGGCGCTGTCGGTCGCCATGAACCGACTGCGGCTGATGGGCTACGGCGTGGCCATCGACGATTTCGGGGTCGGCATCGCCACGCTCAAGCTGCTGGCGGACCTGCCCTTCACGCAGCTGAAGCTCGACCGTTCCTTCGTGGCCGAGATCGACCGCCCCGGCCCGCGCGCCGCCATCTGCCGCAGCATGATCGGCATGGCCCTGGACCTGGGGCTGGAATGCGTGGCCGAAGGCGTCGAGACCGACGCGCAGCGCGGCGCGCTGGTGGCGCTGCGCTGCCCCCTTGGCCAGGGCTACCTGTGGTCGGCGCCCAAGCCGGTGGAGGCCTTCGTCGCCGATGCCATCGACCGCGCGGTGCCGCCGGCCTAGCCGGTAGCAAGCCCGTCGCTACTGCCCGGCGCGGAACGGGTACTTGGCGAAGATCTGCGCCACCACCTTGTCAATACGCTGCTGCGCGTTGGCCTGGTCGCGCGCATTGACGCTGCCCACCGCCACGCCTTCCCACACCAGCTTCTTTTCCCTGCGGTCGACCAGGTCGATATTGAGCGTGCCTTCGGTGTAGGTGTAGACGTCGTTGTAGAAGCCGTAGCCGGGCCAGGGCGCATAGAGGCCGCCTCGATAGCCGTAGTAGCCCATCATCGGCGCCGGCGACGGGCTGACCTGCACCTTCTCCTGCAGCTGCGTATTGAAGTTGACCAGCAGGTCGGGCGACTGCGCCGCGTAGCGGTAGCCGCGCGCGTCCATCTCACGATGCACGGCGGACTTCAGGTACTGGGTGGTCAGGCTTTCGTAGCCCTGCCGGTCGGTGCCGGGGTTGTCGACAAAGCCGAAGCTGCGGTAGGCGCTGAAGTTGGTGGTGCGGCTGTAGTCGGTCTTGATGTCGGGCACGCTGGCACAGCCCGCCAGGGTCAGTACCGCCACGGCCAGCGCCGGGCACAACAGCCGGAAGGATTTCACGATACACCCCCGTGAGGCCGCACCCGCGCGCGGGCGCAGCCCTTGCAGTCCGTCATCTTCAGTCCGTCATCGTCGGCGGCGCCGGGACGCGCTGCGGCGCCGTGGACTGCGGCAAGCCGGCGGACTAGTTCAGCTTGCCGTTGAGACCACCCACGCTGAGCCGGCCGGCGCCCAGCAGTGCCACTGCCAGGGCCGCGCCCAGATACATGCCCTGCAGCTCCAGCGCCCAGCCGCCGGTATCGGCCAGCATGCCGAACTGCTTGCTGTGCACCAGCGCCAGCGCAAACAGCATGTTGATGGCGACGATCACCGCCGCCAGCCGGCTCCACAACCCGATGATCAGCAGGATCGGCGCCACCACTTCCCCAATATAGACACCGTAGGCAACCCATTCCGGCAGCCCCGCGCCCGCGGCCACCTTCGCCACGAAGCCGATGCCGGATGCGCCAGTCAGCTTGGCGATCCCGTGCAGCAGGATCAGCGCGCCAAGCACGATGCGCAGCAGCGCCTTGCCCAAGTCCTGGGAACCCTGAGAGCCACCCATGCCATTCTCCTTGCCGAGTTAAATGCCGAAATCCAGCGGGACAGGCTCTGGCCGGTAATGGCCACAGCCATGCGCCTTTACCCTCACGCGCAGCGTCCGCCCATGTACCTTAGTGCGAGGCGGCGTGAAGGTAAAGCCGCAGGGATCAGACAAGCGCTTCCCCGGATGCGGCGAGGGCACCACCTTGCCAATGCCGCCGCGCCATGCGTCGCGCTACACCACCCGATGCATTGCCGGCTGCCGCGGCTCGTGCATGCCGACCTTTTGCACACACTCGGGCAGGACTTCGCCGAGAAAATCCAGGAAGCGCCGGGTGGCCGGCGTCACGCCCTTGCGCGACGGGAACACCGCGTGCAGCGTGCCGACCGGCATCTCGTACTGCGGCAGCACCAGCTCCAGCTCGCCGTTCTCCAGCGCCTCGCGGCAATACATGCGCGGCAGCATCGCGACGCCGACGCCGGCGATCGCCGCCTCGCGCAGCAGCGCGAATTCATCGGTGATCAGGCGCGGGTCGTAGGCGATCTGGACCGATTCGCCGGTCTTGCTGCGCAGCGTCCAGACATGCTTGCCGTCGTGCGGCTTCTGGCCCACGCCCGGCATGCCGTCCAGCGCCTGCGCGGTGCGCGGCCGGCCGATGCTGTCGAGCAGCGCGGGGCTGGCCACCAGCATCACCTGGCTTTCGCCGAAGGTGCGCACCACCAGGCTGGAGTCTTCCATCACGTCGCGCACACGCAGCGCCACGTCGAAGCCCTCGCCGATCACGTCCACGCGCCGGTTGGTGGCTTCGAGTTCGATCCGCACCGCCGGGTTGGCGCGCATGAACAGGCCGATGGCCGGCGCCAGCAGGTTCTGGGCGACGCCAACCGGGCAGCTCACCCGCAGGTCGCCGCCGGGCTGTTCGCGCGCCTGCTCGATGACTTCGCGGGCGGCCTCGGCCTCGTTGAGCATGGCGCGGCAGCGTTCGTAGAAGGACTCGCCAAGCGGCGTCACGCGCACCTGGCGCGTGGTTCGGCGCAACAGCTGCACACCCAGGTCACGCTCGAGCTGGGCAATGCGCCGGCTCAACCGCGACTTGGGCACGCCGGTGGCGCGGCTGGCGGCGGAAAAGCTGCCGTGTTCGACCACCTGGGCGAACAGGGACAGGTCGTTAAGGTCTTGCATGAAAGGCTCCGGGATCACCGCGCAGGGCTTGTCTGGCAGGAGGATGGCCGTAATACCCGCCAGATTGGCGTTGCATCGGTAGAACAATCCTTTGCATTTTGCCTCACTACCGATACCAATGGCCAGCCAGTATCTTTCATCCATCGCAACCGCCCCTTGTGGAGAAAGACATGAACATCCTGCAGATCGATTCCAGCGTCCTCGGCGACAACTCCGTTTCGCGCAGCCTGACCGCCAGCGTGGTGGCCGACCTGGTCGCCGCCAACCCGGGCGCCACCGTGACCGTGCGTGACCTGGACACGGACGCGCCGGCGCACCTGTCGGGCAACCTGCTGCCCGTGCTGGGCGGCCCCAAGGACGGCCTGAACGCCGCGCAGGAAGCCGAGCTGCAGCGCACCGAGCAATGGCTGGCTGAGTTCCTGGCCGCCGACGTGCTGGTGGTGGGCGTGCCGCAGTACAACTTCGGCATCCCAAGCCAGCTCAAGGCCTGGATTGACCGCATTGCGCAAGCCGGCCGCACCTTCACGTACACCGAGAACGGCCCGGTGGGCCTGGCCGGCGGCAAGCGCCTGATCGTGGTGTCGTCGCGCGGCGGCGTGCGCCAAGATGCCAATGAGCTGGACCTGCACGAGAAGACTGTCGACGTGGTGTTCCGCTTCCTCGGCATCACCGACATCACCTACGTGCGCGCCCACGGCCTGGCCATGGGTCCGCAGTTCCGCGAAGCCGGCCTGGCCAGCGCCCGCACCGAGATCGCGGCGCTGAACGACGCCAGCCGCCTGGCCGCCGCCTGATCGCGGTTGACGGGCTGCCCCGCTAGCGGCCGGCGCTGTAGGACGGCGCCGGCTCGCTCCGGGGACAGATCAGGTCTATGATGGATCGGGGCGCTACGGCGCCCCGCGTGCCATGGGCGGCGCGCTGGCGCAGGGCGCAAGCCCGGGCTGGCAGGCCGCCTGCAGTCATCGACCGATCCACCTCCGGGAGCCCGCATGACTTCAGCCCTGTTGCCCGCCGCCGCCGTCCATCCCCCGCACGAACCCGCCCTGCTTTCGCAGTATCGCCATGTACGCGCCGCCACCGAAGCGATGGTGGCCGACCTGTCCGATGCCGATGCCACCGTGCAGTCGATGGACGACGCCAGCCCGGCAAAGTGGCACCTGGCGCATACCACGTGGTTCTTCGAGGAATTCGTGCTGGCCGCCCGCATCCCCGATTACGAGCCGGTGGACCCGGACTACCGCTACCTGTTCAACTCCTACTACGAGGCCGTCGGCCCGCGCCACCCGCGCCCGCAGCGCGGGCTGCTCAGCCGCCCCTCGCTGGACGAGGTGCTGGCCTACCGCGAGGGCGTGGACGATTCGATGATGTCGCTGCTGGGCAAGGCCCAGACCGACGATGAAGCGGCGCTGATCACGCTCGGCCTGCAACATGAACAGCAGCACCAGGAACTGCTGCTGACCGACATCCTGCACCTGTTCGCGCAGAACCCGCTGCGCCCCGCCTTCGCGCCGGAGCTGACCGCGCCGGTGATCGCCGACCCGCGGCCCGCGCCGGACTGGATCGGCTTTGACGGCGGCGTGGTCGAGATCGGCCATGGCGGCGAGGACTTTGCTTTCGACTGCGAAGGGCCGCGCCACAAGGTCTACCTGCAGCCGTTCCTGCTGTGCTCGCATCCGGTCAGCAACCGGCAATGGTTCGAGTTTATCGAGGACGGCGGCTACCAGACCGGGGGCCTGTGGCTGTCGGACGGCTGGCGCTGGGTGTGCGAGCAAGGCATCCAGGCCCCGCTCTACTGGGAGGCGCGCGAAGGCACCTGGTGGCAGATGACGCTGCGCGGCATGCATCCGGTCGACCCGGACAGCCCGGTGACGCATGTCAGCTTCTACGAGGCGGAGGCCTTTGCGCGCTGGGCCGAACGCCGGCTGCCGACCGAGGCGGAATGGGAGCATGCGGCGCGCAGCCTGCCGGCGACGGGGAATTTTGTCGAGGGGCGCGCGCTGCGGCCGCTGCCGGACCGGCAGAGCACCTCGGGCGTGCTGCGCCAGATGTTCGGCGATGTGTGGGAATGGACCGGCAGTGCTTTCCTGCCATACCCGGGCTTCCGCCCCAGGGCGGGCGCGGTGGGCGAGTACAACGGCAAGTTCATGAGCGGCCAGATGGTGCTGCGCGGCGGGTCGTGCGTCACGCCGGAATCGCATATCCGGGCGACGTACCGCAACTTCTTCTATCCGCACCAGCGCTGGCAGTTCACCGGGGTGCGGCTGGCGGACGATGTCTAGGCGGGCGCCAGCCAGCGCCACGCCAGCCAGGCCAGCACTACCCACACCAGCACGATGACCACGGCGGCCGCGCGATTGCGCGGCCGTTTTGCATGCGTCGCCTGCCATGCATCGGCCCGGCTGCGGCATTCATCCTTCACCGCCACCGGAACCATCCGCAACGTCAGCCAGATGCCCAGCGGTACCAGCAGCACGTCATCGACATAGCCCAGCACCGGGATGAAATCCGGGATCAGGTCGATCGGGCTGAAGGCATAGGCCACCACCAGCGCGCCCAGCAGCCGCGCCGCCCGGGGCGTACCGGGGTGGCGGCTGCAGAACCACAGCGTCAGCAGGCTCGCCTTGAGCCCGCGCGCCCACTGGCGCAGGTGTGCGCCGACGGCCATCGCCGGGCTCCGCGCTTACCAGCCCTTGGTCTTGGGCTGCTGCGCCGCGGGTTGCTGCGCCGCGGGCTGCTGCCCGCCCGGCTCGCCGGTGGGCGCCTTCAGTGGCGGCGCCGCCACGATCGGCGTCTGCGGGTACAGCTTCTGCCAGCGGGCCTTCAGGCCCTTGGCGATCTCGGCCTGGTTGTAGCGCTCGGCAAAGTCGATCACGGTCATGCCCTGCTGGTTCTTCAGGCGCATGTCGGCGCCCTCGTCCAGCAGCAGCTTGACGGTCTCGATATGGCCCGCGCGCGCGGCCATCATCAGCGGCGTGGTGCCGTTGGGGCTTTCGGCATCGATATAGGCGGCATGGTCGACCAGGTACTTGACCACGTTGTTGTGGCCATTGGTGGCCGCGTAGTGCAACGGCGTCCAGCCGGTCTTGTTGATCTCGGCCTCCATGTCGTCGACCATCAGCTTGACCATGTCGAGCTGGCCCTGCAGCGCCGCCATCATCAGCGGCGTCTCGCCGGCCGGGTTGGCCTTGTCGAAGTCGATATCCTTGGCGCGGATCAGCACCGTGGCCGCCTTCAGCGATTTCTCGCGCAGCGCCAGCACCAGCGCCGGGTTGCCGCGGCTGTCCACCACGTTGGGATCGACGCCTTTGGCCAGCAGCTTCTTGACGGTGTTGGCGTCGTCGAATTCGACGGCCTTGCGCATGTCGTCGGCGGGCGCGGCCTGCGCCAGCGTGGCGGCGGCCAGCACCGCGACGCCGGCGGCACGGCGGACAAACTTCATGTCAAACATGAGAATTCCTGTCGATATGCTTGAAAAGATTGAAGAAGTTTTCGGTAGTCTGCTCGGCTACCTGCTCCACCGGCACCCCGCGCAGCTGGGCGATAAACTCGCCCACATGCCGCACCCAGGCCGGTTCGTTGGTCTTGCCGCGGTACGGCACCGGCGCCAGGTAGGGCGAATCGGTCTCGATCAGCATCCGGTCCAGCGGTACCTTGCGCGCGGTCTCCTGCAGGTCAGCCGCGCTCTTGAAGGTGACGATGCCGGAGAACGAGATATGGAAGCCCTCGTCCAGCGCCTGGCGCGCGACGTCCCAGGTCTCGGTAAAGCAGTGCATCACGCCGCCGGCTTCGCGTGCGTTCTCTTCGCGCATCAGGCGCAGCGTGTCCTCGGCCGATGAGCGGGTATGGATGATCAGCGGCTTGCCGGTCTGCTTCGCCGCGCGGATATGGGTGCGGAAGCGCTCGCGCTGCCATTCCATCTCGGCGATGGTGCGGCCGTTCAGGCGGTAGTAGTCCAGCCCGGTTTCGCCGGTGCCGACCACGCGCGGGTGGGCGGACAGTTCCACCAGGCGCTCGAGCGTCGGGTCCTCGCCTTCCTCGTAGTCCGGATGGACACCCACCGACGCGTACAGGTTGGGATGCTGCTCGGCCAGCGCCAGCACGCGCGGGAAGTCTTCCAGCGTGACGCAGATGCACAGCGCATGCGTGACCTGGTTGGCGCGCATGTTCTCCAGCAGCTCCGGCAGCCGCGCGGCCAGCTCGGGGAAATCGATATGGCAGTGGGAATCAACAAACATGGGAAATCTCTTTTGCGGGGGCGCACAGGCCCGGTTCAGGCCCGATTCAGGCCCGCTCGGCGCCGTCCACGCGGCGACCGAGGATGATCAGGTCGCGCTCGACGCCGTCGAGCACGGCCACGCGCGGCAGGTCGCCCCAGCGCGTGAAGCCCATCGCCTCGAACAAGCCCAGGCTGGGCGCATTGTGGCCAAAGATAAAGCCGAGCAGCGTGTTCACGCCGACCCGGGGCGCGTGTTCGATGGCCTGATGCAGCAGGTAGCGGCCCAGCCCCTGGCCGCGGCGCTGCGCGTCCAGGTAGATCGACACCTCGGCGGTGCCGCCATAGGCCGGGCGGCCATAGAAGTCAGAGAAGCTCATCCAGCCGGCCATCTGGCCGTCGGCGTCCTCGCAAACCCACAGCGGCCGGCGTCCGGGCTGGTGCGCGTCGAACCAGGCCTGGCGCGAGGCCACGGTGACCGGCTCGGTATCGGCGGTGACCATGCGCGATGGCACGGTGCTGTTATAGATGGCAACGATGCCCGGCAGGTCGCGGGGTTCGGCAATGCGCAGGGAGAATGCAGAAGAATTCATTGAAAATCAAAATATTGCGACAACAACTTCGCAACGTTCATAAGGTTTGCGTGGGGCGCCCGGACTCCAGCGTCTTGCCCAGGATCTCCTCCACCGCGCGGCGCAGGTTGCGCCCGTTGTCGTCGTCGGGGAAATGCACGCCGACGCCGGGGGTCTTCATCGGCGTGCCCGCCGGGGTGATCCAGGCCACATGGCCCGCGATCTGGTATTTCTGCGGCCGGTCCAGCAGCGACAGTACCAGGAACACCTGCTCGCCCAGCCGGAACGGCCGGTTCGACGGCACGAAGATGCCGCCGCGCGCCAGGAACGGCATATAGGCCGCATAGAGCCCGGCCTGGTCCTTGATCGACAGGGACAGGACATTGGGGCGCGATGCCGCCCCGCTGCCAGTAGGCGCTTCCGGCGATGCGCCGGCAACTGCTGTGTTCATGGTTGACCCCCTGAATGACTATCGGTGCTGCTTGTTGTTATGGTTTTGTTCTGAATCCTTGCTGCGCTACCGGAACAGCTGGCGGTATTCCAGGAATACCGCCTCCATCACCAGCCGGGCCGCCAGCGGATGGTTCTCGCTGCGGCGATGCGCGGTCAGCCGCGTCGCGTAGGCCTGCAGCCGGTGCGCGTCGCTGGTCCCGGCGCAGCGCGCCAGCGCGGCACGTTCCTTGGGGAAGTACCTCGGCGCGGTGCCGTCGCCGCCATCCAGGCGCAGCATCAGCAGATCGTACGTCCAGCGCTGCAGGATGCCAAGCACGGCGGGCACCGGTAGTTTCTGCAGTTGCTCGGCCGCCGCGGAGGCGTCAAAGGCCGCGCCCGCACCCAGTTGCCCGACCAGCCAGCGCTGCAGCGGCTGCTCCTCGGCCTCGGCCGCGTGCAGCGCGGTCAGCGGCGAGCCGCCGGCCTGGGCCAGCTGGGCCTCCGCGTCCGCCACGCCCTGCCCGCGCAGCCAGGCCAGCGCGGCCTCCGGCGTCGGGCGCTGGGCCGAGAACTGGCGGCAGCGCGACAGGATAGTCGGCAGGATGCGGTCGAGCCGGTCGGTCACCAGCAGGAATACGGTGGACGGCGGCGGTTCTTCCAGCGTCTTGAGCAGCGCGTTGGCGCCCTCGGCCTGCAACGCATCGAGCGGGTACACCACCACCACGCGCAGCCCGGCCCGGTGCGTGCCCACGCCCACGGCCTCGATCAGCGCGCGCACCTGCTCCATGCGGATGATCTTGCTGGGCGCCTTCTTCTTGCCACCTTCGTCGGTCTCGGGGTCGGCCGAAGCGTCCAGCGCCTCGGGCCGCACCACGGTGAAATCCGGGTGGTTGCCCTGGCTGAACCAGTGGCAGGCGGGGCACTGGCCGCAGGGCTGGCCGTCGGGCAGCGGCGCCTCGCACAGCAGGCCTTGCGCGAAATGCAGCGCCAGGTCGCGCTTGCCGATGCCTTGCTGGCCATGGATCAGCAAGGCATGCGGCAGCCGTTCGCGCAGCGCGCCGAGCCGTTGCCAGTCTTCCTTCTGCCAGGGATAGAGCATGCGAATCAGTAGGTTAGCAACAAAATTTAAGCCTTTACCCGAGATATGAGCCGTTTTGCGGATTTCGCATCAGCGCGGATCGCGGCGATATCACGGCAAACCTATATCGGCACAAAATCAAAGCGTTGCAATGATAGCCTCGAGTTCTTCGCGAATCTGCTCGATGCTGCGGGTGGCGTCGATCACGCGGAAACGCTGCGGCGACTGCGCGGCCCGGCGCAGGTACTCGTCGCGGGTACGGTGGAAGAAAGCGCGGGACTCGGCCTCGAACTTGTCCGGCGAGCGCGCCCCGGCCAGCCGCTCGCTGGCGGTTTCCAGCGGCACGTCGAACAGCAGCGTCAGGTCCGGCTGCAGGCCGTCCTGCACCCAGTCCTCCAGCACTTCGAGCCGCTGCGTCGACAAGCCCCTGCCCCCGCCCTGGTAGGCGAAGGTGGCATCGGTGAAGCGGTCGGAAATCACCCAGTCGCCCCGCTCCAGCGCGGGCGCGATGACCTCGGCGATATGCTCGCGCCGGGCCGCGAACATCAGCAGCGCCTCGGTTTCCAGGTGCATCTTGCGATGCAGCAGGATCTGCCGCAGGTCCTCGCCCAGCGGAGTGCCGCCCGGCTCGCGGGTGGTGACCACGGCAGGGACGCCGCTGCGCGCGCGCAGGCGTTCCGCCACCCAGTCGATATGGGTGCTCTTGCCGGCGCCATCGATGCCTTCGAAAGTGATGAATTTTCCGCGCATGGAATGCCTATTTGCCGCGCTGGTACTTGTCGACCGCGCGGTTGTGTTCGGGAAGCGAGTTGGAGAAATGGCTGCTGCCGTCGCCGCGGGCGACGAAGTACAGCGCGTCGGACGGCGCCGGCGCGGTGGCCGCCGCCAGCGAGGCCAGCCCCGGGAGCGCAATCGGCGTGGGCGGCAGGCCGGTGCGGGTGTACGTATTGTACGGGGTGTCGGCCTGCAGGTCGCGCTTGCGCAGGTCGCCGTCGAAGGTCTCGCCCAGGCCGTAGATCACGGTCGGGTCGGTCTGCAGCATCATGTTCTTGCGCAGCCGGTTGATGAATACGGCGGCGATCATCGGGCGCTCGGCGGCCTGGCCGGTTTCCTTCTCGACGATCGATGCCATCACCAGCGCCTCGTACGGGGTCTTGTACGGCAAGTCTGGGGCGCGCGCGTTCCAGGCTTCGTTCAGGCGGCGCTGCATGGCGCGGTAGGCGTGCTTGTACAGCTCGATATCGCTGCTGCCACGCGCGAACAGGTAGGTGTCAGGGAAGAACAGCCCCTCGGGCGCGGTCTCGGCCGCGCCGATCGCCTTCATCAGCTCCGCGTCGGACATGCCCTGGGTGTCGTGCCGCAGCGCCGGGCTGGCGTCCACGGCGGCGCGCATCTTGCGGAATTCCCAGCCCTCGATCACGGTGACCACGTAGTGCGTGACCTCGCCGCGCGCCAGCTTGCCGATGATCGACATTGGCGTGGCGCCCGTCTCGAACTCATAACCGCCGGCCTTCAGGTCGGGGCCGTGCCCGGTCAGGCGCACCAGCAGCATGAACAGCCGCGGGTCCATGCCGACGCCGCCGCGCTGGATCTGGCGGCCGACGCTGGCGACGCCGGAATTGGGCTTGATCACCACTTCCACCGGCGAGTTTTTGAGAGTCAGCGGGTGATTGGCCCACCACGCGAACGCGCCGACGGCTGCCAGCGCAAACACCAGCACGGCAAGTCCCAGGCGAAGGAAGAAACGTTTCATGTATCAGGAGTTGGGGGCGGCTGACCGGGCAACGGTGGGCTTGCGCACCGCCGCTTACCGCCACGTACTGCCGGCGCAGGTCGAAAATCTCATAGCCCCATATAATAACCGGCAGCCTCGCACCGACCCTGTGCAGCGGCTCCGGCGCCGCTCCGAGCACGCCGTGAAGCTTGCACGATCGGTTGCCTTCCCTCTCCCGTTTTGCCTTGACGATTGCCACGCAATGCCAGTGATGAATGCCCAAGCCCCGGAACTCGCCGCCAGCCATGATGCCCTGCAGGCAGGCGGAATCGTCTGCGCCCCCGCCGGGCTCGGACTGATCCGCGTGGCCGGCGACGATGCCGCCAGCTTCCTGCATACCCAGCTGACCAATGCGGTCGAAGACCTGGAGCCGGGCACCGCGCGCCTGGCCGGCTACTGCTCGCCCAAGGGGCGCCTGCTCGCCACCTTCCTGATGTGGCGTGATGCCGAAGGCATCGTGCTGCAGCTGTCGACCGATATCCAGCCGGCGGTGCAGAAGCGCCTGTCGATGTTCGTGCTGCGCTCCAAGGCCAAGCTCAGCGATATCACCCCGGCCAGCGCGATCCTCGGGGTTGCCGGGACCGGCGCGGCCAAGGCGCTGGAAACTGCCGGCCTGCCCGTGCCGGATGCGGCCTTCTCTGCAGTGAGCGCCGACGGCACGACCGTGATCCGCCTGCCCGATGCCGCCGGCCAGCCGCGCTGGCAGATCGTGCTGCCGGCCGACAAGGCCGAGGCCGTGCGCGCCGCGCTGACGGCCACGCTGCAAAGCGCCCCGCCGTCGTTCTGGGACTGGCTCGAAGTGCAGTCCGGCCTGCCCCGCATTGTCCTGGCCACGCAGGAACAGTTCGTGCCGCAGATGATCAACTACGAGCTGGTGGGCGGCGTCAATTTCCGCAAGGGCTGCTATCCCGGCCAGGAAGTGGTGGCGCGCAGCCAGTACCGCGGCACGCTCAAGCGCCGCATGTGGCTGGTGCAGGGCGAAGGCGAGGTGCCGGCGCCCGCGGCCGAGATCTTCCGGCCGGAAGACCCGGGCCAGCCGTGCGGCATGATCGTCAACGCCGCACCCGCGCCGCAGGGTGGCTGGGCCGGACTGGCTGAGCTGAAGATCGACGCGGCCGTCGGTGCCGCCACGTCGGCGCTGCGCCTGGGTAGCGCCGAAGGCGCCACGCTGGCGACCGCGGCCTTGCCTTACGAAGTACCGCTCGGCGAAGCCGCCCCGGCCGCCGGCTGAACCGACAGGACCTGCCATGAGCGACCATCTGTACGTCTATTTCCGCGTGCCCGAGGCCGTCGCCGCCGAGGCGTTGCCGCACTGGCACCGCTGGATGGAGACGGTTGCCGAGGCTACCGGAATTGGTGGTACGCTGATGCGCAGGCCCGAAACCCGCGCCGGCGTGCAGACCTGGATGGAGTGCTACGCCGACGTGCCGCCCGCCTTCGATGCCACGCTGGAAGGCCTGTGGCGCCAGAGCGGGCTGGACCAGTGGGTGGACGGCGAGCGGCGGGCCGAACACTTTATCGACCTGGACGTGCTGTAGGCGTCCGGGCTGCCGATGATGCGAAGTACGCCGGGCTATTGCGCAGCAGTGTCCCGGCGGGAAAGGAAGCAAAGCGATGTGTCTGATCCTGGTTGCCTGGCAATCCCACCCCGACTATGCCTTGGTCGTCGCCGGCAACCGCGATGAATTCTATGCCCGCCCCGCGGCGGCCGCGCACTGGTGGCAGGAAGCGCCGCACGTGCTGGCCGGGCGCGACCTGGCGGAAGTCATCGGCGAGCCCGGCACCTGGATGGGTGTCAATGCCGACGGCCGCTTTGCCGCGCTGACCAATTACCGCGCCCCTTCCGAGAAACGCACCGATGCCCGCTCGCGCGGCGAGCTGGTAGCCGGCTTCCTGCGCGGCCATGAGGCCCCGTTCGACTACCTCGACGGGCTGGCCGGCGAAGACGGCTGCTACAACGGCTTCAACCTGCTGGCCAGCGACCTGCGCGAGCTCTGGTGGTACAGCAACCGCTCGGCCTCACGCCAGCCGCAACGGCTGCGCCCGGGCCTGTACGGGCTGTCCAATGCCTTGCTCGACACGCCCTGGCCCAAGGTGCGCAGCCGCGTGGGCGCGCTGGCCGAGGTACTGGCGGCCGACAGCGGCCAGGCCAACGCCAGCGCCGAGCCTTATCTGAAGTTGCTGGCCGACGAACGCCAGGCGGCGGATTTCGAGCTGCCCTCGACGGGCGTCGCGCCGGAATGGGAAAAGCTGCTGTCGTCAGCGTTTATCCGCTCGCCAATGTATGGCACGCGTGCCAGCACGGTGCTGCGCGTGCGCCACGACGGCCGCTTCGACTTGAGCGAGCGCAGCTTCGACGCCGGCGGGCGCGCGGGCGACGTCACCTACCACGGCAAGCTGAACCTGTCGCGCGACACCGGCATCGTGCAGGCGCCGCGCTGATTGCCTGGGCGTACCTCAGTCCGCCAGCCGCTTGCGCATCTCGATATGCGGGATGCCGGCCTCTTCGAATTCCTCCCCGACCTGCGCAAAGCCCACGCGCGCATAGAACGGCGCAGCATGGGTCTGCGCGTTGAGCACCAGTTCCGGATAGCCGAGCTGCTCCGCCTTCGCCATCAGCGCTTTTAATACCAGCGCCCCGACGCCGGTGCCGCGTGCACTTGCCAGCACGGCCATGCGGCCGATATGGCCGTCTGGCAGCAACCGCCCGGTGGCGACAGGCGTGCCGTCCGCGGCCAGCGCCAGCGCGTGCCAGCTCGGCTCGTCCCACTCATCCCACTCCAGTTCCACCGGCACGCCCTGCTCTTCGACGAAGACAGTGTAGCGAATGGCGCGTGCGCGTTCGCGGGCTTCGGACCAGGGGCAGATCAGGACGGTGGCTGGCATGGCGATGCAATCAGGCTGGTTAAATGGCAGCGCCCGAAATCCGGGCGGGCGCTCATGATACGCCAGTGATGCGGGGGGCGTATATCGCACCAAAGTGGATCAAAGACGGCATTTCCCGCACCAGACTAGGGTTTGCCCGGGGAGGCATCCCCTTAGCAAATTTGTATGATGACCTTATTACCCAATGACCCGGAGACTTCCGTGTTCCAGAAAGTCCCTGCCCGTGCCCTGACCGACAACGTCGCCGAACAGTTGCTGGACAAGATCCAGAGCGGCGCCTTTGCCCGCGGCGACAAGCTGCCGACCGAGGCGGTGCTGTCGGAGGAGTTCGGTGTCAGCCGCACCGTGGTGCGCGAGGCGATCTCGCGGCTCAAGTATGAAGGCGTGGTCGAGTCGCGCCAGGGCAGCGGCGTATTCGTCACGCTGCAGGCCGGCATCCGGCCGCTGCGCATCGACTATACCGATACCGGCACGCTGGAATCGGTGCTGCAGATCGTCGAACTGCGCCGCGCGATCGAGGCCGAGGTGGCCGCGCAGGCCGCCATGCGCCGCACCGATGCGTCGATGGCGGCGATCGACGCCGCGCTCGCCCGCCTCGACGAGGAAGTCGGGCAAGGCGGCGACGGCGTGTCCGCGGACGTGGCCTTCCACCGCGCCATCGCGGGGGCCACCGGCAACCCCTACTTCCTGAAGACGCTGGAATTCCTTAGCCAGTACCTGGAAGCCGCCACGCGCGTGACCCGGACCAACGAGGCGCGCCGCGCTGACTTCTCGCGCCAGGTGCGCGAGGAACACCAGGCCATCGTCGCGGCGATCCGCGCCGGCGATCCGCTGGCCGCGCGCAATGCCGCGCAGAACCATATGTACAACGCCGCGCGCCGGCTGGCCCAGCTGGGCGCCGACGAAAACGGCGAGGCCGGCGATGAAGCCGGCGCCCGCGGCGCGTCCAACTGACGCGGCCAACACCATCCAACGCATTTCCCGTATCTGATTCAGGAGTCCCCTTATGTCCAGGAATATCGGCGTCATCGGCCTTGGTGCCATGGGCTACGGTGTCGCGCAGTCGCTGCTGCGCGCCGGCTTCAACGTGCATGCCTGCGACCTGCGGCCCGAAGTGCTGCAGCGCTTTGCCGATGCCGGCGGCGTGCCGTGCGCCACGCCCGCCGAACTGGGCGGCCGTTGCGATGTGGTGCTGACCCTGGTCGTCAACGCGCAGCAGACCGAGGCCGTGCTGTTCGGCGCCAACGGTGCCGCGGCCGCGATGAAGCCGGGCACGCTGGTGATCGCCAGCGCCACGGTGCCGCCGGGCTTTGCCGAGACGCTGGGCCGTCGCCTGGCCGAACAAGGCCTGCTGATGCTGGACGCGCCGGTCTCCGGCGGCGCCGCCCGCGCCGCCAGCGGCGAAATGACCATGATGACCTCCGGCCCGGCCGAGGCCTACTCGCTGGCCGAGGACGTGCTGGCCGCCATCGCCGGCAAGGTGTACCGCCTGGGCGCCGCGCACGGCGCGGGCTCCAAGGTCAAGATCATCAACCAGCTGCTGGCCGGCGTGCATATCGCCGCGGCCGCCGAGGCGATGGCGCTGGGCCTGCGCGAAGGCGTGGACCCGGATGCGCTCTATGACGTGATCACGCACAGCGCGGGCAACTCGTGGATGTTCGAGAACCGCGTGCCGCATATCCTGAAGGGCGACTACACGCCGCTGTCCGCGGTTGACATCTTCGTCAAGGACCTGGGCATGGTGCTCGACACGGCGCGCAACAGCAAATTCCCGCTGCCGCTGTCGGCCGCGGCGCACCAGATGTTCATGATGGCTTCCACCGCCGGCCACGGCGGCGAGGACGACTCGGCCGTGATCAAGATCTTCCCGGGCATCGAGCTGCCGGGCAAGGCCGACTAAGAGGGGAAGCGCAGATGACTGCAGGCACCCTCGCCCATCGCCCGCTGCTGGGCTGCATCGCCGACGATTTCACCGGCGCCACCGACCTCGCCAACACGCTGGTGCGCAACGGCATGCGCACCGTGCAGACCATCGGCCTGCCCGACGTGGGCGCGGTGCAGGATATCGGCGAAGCCGATGCGCTGGTGGTTGCGCTGAAGTCCCGCACCATCCCCGCCGTCGAGGCCGTGGCCCAGTCGCTGGCCGCGCTGCACTGGCTGCGCGCGCAGGGCTGCCGCCAGTTCGTGTTCAAGTACTGCTCGACCTTCGATTCGACCGACGCCGGCAATATTGGCCCGGTGGCCGACGCGCTGCTGGCCGCGCTGGACAGCGATTTCACCATTGCCTGCCCGGCCTTCCCCGAGAACGGCCGCACCATCTTCCGCGGCCACCTGTTCGTGGGCGATGTGCTGCTGAACGAATCGGGCATGGAGCACCATCCGCTCACGCCGATGACCGACGCCAACCTGGTGCGCGTGCTGCAGCGCCAGAGCAAGAACAAGGTCGGCCTGCTGCGCTACGACGCCGTAGCGCGCGGCGCGCAGGCGACCGCTGACCGCATCGCCGCGCTGCGCACCGACGGCGCGCGCATGGCGATTGCCGATGCGGTGTCCGACGCGGACCTGTTTACGCTGGGCGAGGCCTGCGCCAACCTGCCGCTGATTACTGGCGGCTCCGGAATCGCGCTGGGACTGCCCGAGAATTTCCGCCGCGCCGGCCTGCTGCCACAGCGCGGCGACGCGGCCTCGGTCCCGGCCATCGACGGCCCGGGCGTGGTGCTGGCCGGCAGCGCCTCGCGCGCGACCAACGGGCAGGTGGCCCGCTGGCTGGAGCAAGGCCGCCCCGCGCTGCGCATCGACCCACTAGCGCTGGCGCGCGGCGCGGCCGTGGCCGACACGGCGCTGGCCTTTGCCGAAAGTCATGACGAACCGGTGCTGATCTACGCGACCTCCAGCCCCGACGAGGTCAAGGCCGTGCAGGCCGAGCTGGGCGTGGAGCGCGCCGGCCACCTGGTCGAGCAGTGCCTGGCCACGGTTGCCGCGGGGCTGCTGGCACGCGGCACGCGCCGCTTCGTCGTCGCCGGCGGCGAAACCTCGGGCGCGGTAGTGCAGGCACTGGGAGTGCGCGCGCTGCGCATCGGCGCGCAGATCGCGCCGGGCGTGCCGGCCACGGTCACCCTTGGTGCCACGCCACTGGCGCTGGCGCTCAAGTCGGGCAACTTCGGCGGCCCGGACTTCTTCGACGAAGCCCTGCGCCAGCTCGGAGGCCACTGATGAGCACCGAAAGCAAGCTGCGCGAAGAGATCTGCCGCATCGGCGCCAGCCTCTACCAGCGCGGCTATACCGTCGGCTCGGCCGGCAATATCAGCGCGCGGCTCGATGACGGCTGGCTAATCACGCCTACCGACGCCTGCCTGGGCATGCTGGACCCGGCCGCGGTCGCCAAGGTGGCTACCGACGGGAGTTGGGTGTCGGGCGACAAGCCTTCCAAGACGCTCACGCTGCATCGCGCGATCTACGACAACAACCCCGGGGCGCACGCCGTGGTGCATACGCACTCGACGCACCTCGTGGCCCTGACGCTGGCCGGTGTCTGGCAACCGGACGACGTACTGCCGCCGCTCACGCCGTACTACGTGATGAAGGTCGGCCATATCCCGCTGATTCCCTACCATCGACCGGGCGATCCGGCGGTCGCTGCGCGCGTGGCCACGCTGGCCGCGCAGGTGCGCGGCGTGCTGCTGGAGCGCCTCGGCCCGGTGGTGTGGGAATCCAGCGTCTCGCGCGCCGCGTTCGCGCTGGAAGAACTGGAGGAGACCGCCAAGCTATGGATGATGATGAAAGACACGCCGGGCTTCGCCGCCCGCGCGGCGCTGCCCGACGGCGCACTGGCTGAGTTGCGCGACGCCTTCCAGGCGCGCTGGTAACACCGCATCCCCGATAAACGACGGCTTCACCCGGCGCGGTTGCCTTGCGGCCACCGTGCGGGGGACGCGCATGCCTGCATTCCGCGCGCCGCCGCACTAGACCAGACCCACCACCTACCCCGGAGACCACCGTGAACCCAAACCAACCGGCGGCCAGCGTGCCTGCCTTTGACACCCTGGGCGGCAACGCCCGGCTCGACACCGACGCCCAGATCGAAAAGCGCGCCTACAGCAAGGTGTTCTGGCGCGTCATGCCGTTCCTGATGCTGTGCTACGTGGTCGCCTACCTCGACCGCGTCAACGTCGGCTTCGCCAAGCTGCAGATGGGCCAGGACCTGGCCTTCTCCGAGACCGTGTTCGGCCTCGGCGCCGGCCTGTTCTTTATCGGCTACTTCCTGTTCGAGGTGCCCAGCAACCTGCTGATGCACCGCATCGGCGCGCGCATCTGGATCGCGCGCATCATGATCACATGGGGCATCATCTCGGCGCTGTTCCTGTTCGTGAAGACGCCGACCCAGTTCTATGTGATGCGTTTCCTGCTCGGCCTGGCCGAAGCGGGCTTCTATCCCGGCGTGATCCTGTACCTGACCTACTGGTTCCCGGCCAACCGCCGCGGCAAGATGATCGCGCTGTTCATGTCGGGCATCCCCATCGCGGGCATGTTCGGCAACCCGCTGTCGGGCTGGATCATGGACGCCTTCAACGGCGTGCACGACCTGCGCGGCTGGCAATGGATGTTCCTGCTGGAGGCGCTGCCCGCGTTTGTGATCGGCGTGGTGACGGTCTTCGTGCTGCGCGACGGCATCGACAAGGCGCCGTGGCTCGACGCCGATGAAAAGCGCGTGCTCAAGCGCAATATCGAGGAAGACCAGCGCAGCGCCCATAACGCCGCCACCGCCGCCGGCAAGGCGCACGGCCACTCGCTGGGCGCGGTGTTCGCCGACCGCCGCGTGTGGTGGATGTGCCTGATCTACTTTTGCTTCGTTACCGGCCAGTACGCGCTGACCTTCTGGATGCCCACGCTGGTCAAGGCCAGCGGCGTGACGGGCAACCTGAACATCGGCCTGCTGTCGGCCATCCCGTTCATCTGCGCGGTAGTCGTGATGAACATCCTCGGACACAGCGCCGATGCCCGCCGCGAGCGCCGCTGGCACCTGATCGTGCCGGCACTGATGGGTGCCGTGGGCTTTGCCATTGCTGCCTCGTTCACCAACAATACAACGGTGGCCATCGCCGCGCTGTCGCTGGCCGCTGCCGGGGTGCTGACCTGCGCGCCGCTGTTCTGGTCGCTGCCAACCTCGTTCCTCTCGGGCATTGCCGCCGCTTCTGGTATTGCCGTGGTGAATTCGGTCGGCAACCTGGCCGGTTTCGTGTCGCCATACATGGTTGGCACGCTGAAGGACATGACGCAAAGCACGCAGCTGCCCATGTATGTGCTGTCCGCGATCCTGGTCGTCGGCGCCGTGCTGGTGTGGCTCACGCCGGCTAAACTGGTCAACCGCTGATCCTGGCTGGCCCGCTTTCGACGTAGCCTCGACCGGGCCGGCTTTCACGCTTTCGCTCTGGAGTTCCCATGCCGCGCTTCGCCGCAAATCTCTCGATGATGTACAACGAGCACGCTTTCCTGGACCGCTTCGCCGCAGCCGCGGCGGACGGCTTCCAGGCGGTGGAGTACCTGTTCCCGTACGAGCACGCCGCCACCGAGCTGCGCGCGCGCCTGGACGCGAACGGTCTCACGCAGGCGCTGTTCAACGCCCCGCCGGGCGACTGGGCAGCCGGTGAGCGCGGCCTGGCCGCACTGCCGGGGCGCGAGGCGGAGTTCCGCGACGCCGTCGGCCGCGCGCTGGAATACGCCGGCGTGATCGGCAATGACCGCGTGCACGTGATGGCAGGACTGGTGCCGGCCGGTGCCGACCGCGCCCGCCACCGCGCCGCCTACCTGGAAAACGTCGCCTTCGCCGCCAAGGCCGCTGCCGCACAGGGCATCACCATCGTGCTTGAGCCGATCAACACGCGCGACATGCCGGGCTACTTCCTGAACCGCCAGGACGATGCGCAGGCAATCTGCAAGGAAATCGGCGCGGCCAACCTGAAGGTGCAGTTCGACTGCTACCACTGCCAGATCGTCGAGGGCGATATCGCGATGAAACTGAAGCGCGACATGCCCGGCATCGGCCATATCCAGATCGCCGGCGTGCCCGACCGCCACGAGCCGGACCTGGGCGAACTGAACTACCCCTATCTGTTCGAGGTCATCGACGGGCTCGGCTACGACGGCTGGATCGGCTGCGAATATCGCCCCCGCGCCGGCACTTCCGCGGGCCTGGGCTGGCTCAAGCCTTACCTCGGCCGCTGATCCTTCGCGCAAACCCAAAGAACGAATCTCTCCTGCCATGAACGTACTGATTACCGGCGGCGCCGGCTTCCTTGGCCTGCAACTCGCCCGCCTGCTGCTGCAACGCGGCACCCTGAACGTGGACGGCCAGCCCGTCGCCATCGACCGCCTGACGCTGCTGGACGTGGTGGCGCCGCAAGGGCTGGACGATGCGCGCGTGCGCGTGGTGACGGGCGACCTGTCCGACCCGGACGTGCTGCGCCAGGCCATCGACACCAACACCGGCGCCGTGTTCCACCTGGCAGCCGTGGTCAGCGGCCAGGCCGAGGCGGACTTCGACCTGGGCATGCGCGTCAACCTGGACGCCTCGCGCGCGCTGCTCGAAACCTGCCGCGAACTGGGCCACCAGCCGCGCGTGCTGTTCACCAGCTCGGTTGCGGTCTATGGCGGCGCGCTGCCGCCGGTGGTGCAGGACGATACCGCGCTGAACCCGCAGTCGTCTTACGGCGTGCAGAAGGCCATCGGCGAACTGCTGCTGTCGGACTACAGCCGTCGCGGCTTTGTCGACGGGCGCGTGCTGCGCCTGCCGACCATCAGCGTGCGCCCGGGCAAGCCCAATGCGGCGGCTTCGTCGTTTGCCAGCGGCATCATCCGTGAGCCGCTGTCAGGCGTCGCTGCCAACTGCCCGGTGGCACCGGATACTCCGCTGTGGCTGCTGTCGCCGCGTGCGGCGGTGGCGGCGCTGGTCAATGGCATCGAGCTGGCGGGCGAGCGTCTGGGCAATCGCCGCGTGGTCAACCTGCCGGGGTTGTCGGTGACGGCAGCCGGCATGGTCGATGCGCTGCGCCGCGTGGCAGGCGATGCGGTGGCGGATCGCGTCACGTGGGAGCGTGAGGAACGTGTCGAGAAGATCGTCGGCACGTGGCCGGCGGCGTGGAATGCGGAGCGGGCGCAGTCGCTGGGGTTCCAGAGCGATGCGAGCTTCGATGCGGTGATTCGGGCTTATATGGAGGATGCCGGGCTGGGCAAGTAAGCCAGGCCAGCTTCTTTATTGCGACACGCCTGCATCGCCCGCAGGCCGGCCCCCTTTCCCGCGCGCGGGAGAGGGGATCGGACCAAGCAGAGGCGCAGACGTCAGTTCCAGATGGGATCCTCTTTCTGTTGCTGTGCCTTGGACTTCGAGGTCCAGTACGCACCGATTTGACGTTCGGTTACGTAACCCGACTTCTTGACATCGATCTTGTCAAAGTGCTGGTAAACGACCGGCGCGCCTGCCTGGGCTTCTTCGCGGCTTAGCTTCCCGTCGTGGTTGGTATCGGCAGTCTTGAAACGCTCGGCGATTTTGGCCTTGACTTCGGCGGTAGTCGATGGCGCTGGCGGAATCTGGGTGGATTCTGCGCCTGGTTGGGCTGTTGATTCCGGTTTCTGCTGGGCGCTCGCCCCGGTAAAAGCGAGCGCCATCATCACTGTCAAGCCGACTGCATGCAGCTTACGCACTGTCATTGCCGTCTCCTCATGATTTGTGATTCGACATTGCCTTCTTGCAAAGAATGCTTCGGCAACAAAGCTCCTCTGTGAGCACTGGCTCACACCGATTCTAGGCAAGCGATCCCTACTTACCAACATCTTTGTGTCACCGGCCGCGTCAGCTGATGCAGGACACGGGCAGTAATTCTTACTGCACCTGGAATCCTGCGGCGCGCTACCAGCAGGTGGGTGGCTTCATTCGGTGAGGCCTTGCCTCACGCTGCCGGCTTCACCACCTCATACCCTTCAATCATCTCCCTGACCTGCCCCGGGATCGCCGCCGACTTCTGCGTCGCCGGATCCGCGCACACATAGACGATCTCCCCGGTAATCAGGTGTTCGTCACCGCGATACATCTCCACCCGGAACAACATGCTGGACCGCCCCAGCCGCGCCATGCGGCCGCGGATATCCAGCACGTCGTCAAACCGCGCCGAAGCGTGGTATTCCAGCGTGGACTTGACCACGAAGATATCCACGCCATGCGCGTGCAGCACGTCTTCGGGATAGCGGATCCCCAGCGCGCGCCAGTACTCGGTCACGCAGATATCACAATACGTCAGGTAGTGCGCGTTGAAGACGATCGATTGCGGATCGACTTCGGCCCAGCGCACGCGCAGCGGCATGCTGTGGCGGAACTCCTCTTTGGCCATTGGCGTTGTCTCCTTGTCTGTTGTTCCTGGCTTGCCAAAGCAATCAGGCCGCCGGCCCGCCGGCGGGGCCGGCAGGCGCGGCGGCCTGGGTGAAGGAAAGCGGCGTCAGGCTTATTGCTGCGCCTTGGCCAGCCCCAGCTTCTCGATGATCGCCTTTTCCTTCTTGACGGTTTCCGCCGCGAACTGCGCGTATTGCTGGCTGTTCATGTAGAACGGCTCCATGTCGAACTTGGCCAGCGATTCGCGATAGTTGGGCATCTCCATGGCCTTCTTGAAGGCGTCATGTAACTTCTGCACGATCTTGGGATCGGTGCCCTTGGGTGCCACCAGGCCGAACGGCGAGGTCTGCACGATGCCCATGCCCAGTTCCTTCAGCGTCGGCACGTTGGGGAAGCGCGCCGAGCGCTTCTCGCCCCAGGTCGACAGCAGGCGCAGCTTGCCCTGCTCCACGTACGGCGCCCACGCCGGCGTGTCGGCCACCGACATCACGTGGCCGCCCAGCAGCGCCTGCATCGACTCCGCGTTGCCCTTGTAAGGGATGTGCGAGAACTGCACGCCCTGCTTCAGCGCCAGCTCTTCCATGGTCAGGTGCAGCGTCGTCATCGAGCCCGGCGAGCCGTAGGTGAGCTTGCCCGGGTTGGCCTTGGCGTAGGCGATGTACTCCTGCATGGTCTTGATCGGCGAATCGGCCGGCACCACCAGGCCGAACGAGTAGCCGGCCAGGTTGATGATGTAGCTCAGGTCCTTGACCGGGTCCCAGTTGATCTTGGTGGTGTACGGCAGGCGGTAGACCGGCATCGCGACCTGCGCCAGCGTATAGCCGTCCGGTGCGGTGGACTGCATCATCTGCGCGGGCAGCACGCCGCCGGCGCCGGGCTTGTTCTCGACGATCACCGGCTGGCCGAGGATCTTGGAGGCGTTGTCGGCCAGCACGCGGAACGGGATATCGGTGGAGCCGCCGGCGGTGTAGCCGATCAGCAGGCGGATCGGGCGCTGCGGGAACTTGTCGGCCTGGGCCTGGGCAGGCATGGCGGCAAGGCCCATGGCCGCGGTGGCGGCGACGAGGCTCGCGCGGGCGAGGAAGTGGCGGCGTTGCATTTGACTATGTCTCCTTGTGCTGCGAGTCACTGCTGAAAGAGGAAGTTTTTAGTTTTCGGGGTGGCCGAACGCGGCGCGCAGCGCGGCGACGGCATCGGCATGCGCCTGCGCCACCGCCGGCACGAACCGGCCCAGCTTGAAGAAATCGTGGATCATGCCGGGGTAGTCCGCCAGCGTGGCGGCCACGCCCGCGGCGCGCAGCTTGTCGGCGTAGGCAACGCCCTCGTCATGTAGCGGGTCGTAGCCGGCCACGGCGATCCAGGCCGGGCACACGCCGCCCACATCGGCACCGGTGCCGCCACCGTCCAGCGGCGCGAAGCGCCAGTCGTCGCGGCTGGCTTCCTGGTCCAGGTACTGGGAAAAGAACCAGCGGATCATCTCGGCGGTCAGCAGGTAGCCCTCGGCCAGCGCGCGGTGCGACGCCGTGTTCTGGCGCGCGCAGGTGCCGGGATAGATCAACAGCTGCAGCACCGGCGCCAGGCCGGTATTGCGCGCCTCGACCGCGCACGCCGCGGCCAGCGTGCCGCCGGCGCTGTCGCCGCCCAGCGCGATGCGCGCCGGGTCGGCGCCCAGGCGCCCGGCCTCCTCGAAGACCCAGTGCAGCGCGTCGAAGGCATCATTGGCCGCGGTCGGGAAGCGCCATTGCGGCCCGAGGCGGTAGTCCACCGACAGCACCATGCAATCCGCCTGGCCGCACAGCAGCCGGCACAGCGCATCGTGCGAATCGACACTGCCCACCGTGAAGCCGCCGCCGTGGAAATACACCAGCAGCGGCAGCGGCTCGGCCCAGCTCGCCTCACGCGGCGCGTACAGCCGTACCGGGATGCCATGGCCGTCGTGCGCGCAAACGTGCAGGTCTTCCACCGCGTGCACTGCCGGCGGGTTGATATCGAGGATCGGCGCGCTTTTTTCGTAGGCGATCTTGGCGTCTTCCGGGTCCATCACGTGGATCGGCGGCCGCTTGGCGCGCGCGATCAGGTCCAGCAGCGCCGCAACCTGCGGGTCGAGCGGGCTGGACGGCATGCCGGGCGTGGCGGGGATGGAAGACGGGACAGCGGACATGAAGTAGGTGGTTTCGAGACCGGCGCCGGCGGCACACCACGGTGTGTCGGAGCGCGTCAAAGTGTGTTGGGCTTCGCCCGCCTCGGCAGAAGTTCGAATAGTGAACGGTCGTTCGATTTTAGTATGATGCCAGTGTTTCCGGCTCCCGGCAGTACGAGATAACCCCGAAATCGCCGGACCAGTCTGCCACGCGGCGAGTTTTTGCGCGATGATCGGCTGGTGCGCGCCGCTGGCGCCCCAGAAACACAACTAGAAACTCCATTGAAACGCAACGCAGCGCGCCTGGCCAGCTTCCCATCCGGGCAGCTTTCCTGGCAGATTCGCGGCAGATAACAGCAGGAGACAAGCAGACATGGCGTTTATCTACTATCTGACCCACATCCACCTGGATTTCGGCGCGGTAAGCCTGCTCAAGTCCGAATGCGAGCGCATCGGCATCCGCCGCCCGCTGCTGGTGACCGACAAGGGCGTGGTCGCCGCCGGCGTGGCCCAGCGCGCCATCGATGCGATGCAGGGCGTTGACGTCGCCGTGTTCGACGAAACCCCGTCGAACCCGACCGAGGCCATGGTGCGAAAGGCCGCGGCGCAGTATCGGGAATCCGGCTGCGACGGGCTGGTGGCGGTGGGCGGCGGATCGTCGATCGACCTGGCCAAGGGCATCGCCATCCTGGCCACGCACCCGGGCGAGCTGACCACCTACGCCACCATCGAAGGCGGCAGCGGCAAGATTACCGACCAGGCCGCGCCACTGATCGCCGTGCCCACCACCTCCGGCACCGGCAGCGAAGTGGCGCGCGGCGCCATCATCATCCTCGACGACGGCCGCAAGCTGGGCTTCCATTCCTGGCACCTGCTGCCCAAGTCCGCCGTCTGCGACCCGGAACTGACGCTGGGGCTGCCCGCGGGTCTGACCGCCGCCACCGGCATGGACGCGATCGCGCATTGCGTCGAGACCTTCCTTGCGCCCGCCTTCAACCCGCCCGCCGACGGTATCGCGCTCGACGGCCTGGAGCGCGCCTGGGCCCATATCGAGCGCGCCACCCGCGACGGCCAGGACCGCGAGGCGCGGCTGAACATGATGAGCGCGTCGATGCAAGGCGCGATGGCGTTCCAGAAGGGGCTGGGCTGCGTGCATTCGCTGTCGCACCCGCTCGGTGGGCTGAAGATCGACGGCCGCACTGGCCTGCACCACGGCACGCTCAATGCGGTGGTGATGCCCGCGGTGCTGCGCTTTAACGCCGACGCGCCCACCGTGGTGCGCGACCACCGCTATGCGCGCCTGCGCCGCGCCATGCACCTGCCTGAGGATGCCGATATCGCGCAGGCCGTGCACGACATGACCGCGCGCCTGGGCCTGCCGACCGGGCTGCGCCAGATGGGCGTCACCGAAGCCATGTTCGACAAGGTAATTGCGGGCGCGCTGGTCGACCACTGCCACAAGACCAATCCGAAAGAGGCCAGCGCCGAGGATTATCGGCGTATGCTTGAGCAATCCATGTAGTGCCCTACGCAGCGCATACCCGCCGGCCGGTCAATTGAGCCGGACCGGCCGGCGGCCCTCCCTCCACTGAGCAGGAGACACCATGACCGGCGAGCACTTGCAGGTAGTCCATGGCGACATCACCAGGATGGAAGTCGATGCCATCGTCAACGCGGCCAACAGCGGGCTGCTGGGCGGCGGCGGGGTCGACGGCGCCATCCACGGGGCCGGAGGCCCCGCCATCATGGAGGCCTGCCGCGCGATCCGCGACGCGCAAGGCGGCTGCCCCACCGGCGAGGCGGTGATCACCACCGGCGGGCGCCTGCCCGCACCGTACGTGATCCACGCGGTCGGGCCGGTCTGGCACGGCGGTGGCCAGGGCGAGGACGAACAGCTCGCCAACGCCTACCGCAACAGCATCCGCCTGGCGGCGCAGCATCACCTGCGCAGGCTGGCCTTCCCCAATATCAGCACCGGCATCTATGGCTTCCCGCGCGAGCGCGCGGCGGATATCGCCATCGCGGCCGTACGCGAGGCGCTGGCGGAGGCGCCCGAGATCGAGCAGGTGACCTTCGTCTGCTTCGACGATGAGAACTACCGCCTGTATCGGGAGCGTTTGACCTGAGACGGTGACCGCGGGGGCCTGCCCCGCGGTCCGTACCCCTGCGTCAGAACTTGTGGCGCAGGCCCACGCGCAACACCGCCTGGCTGTCATCGGCCGACGGGCGTACGCCATTGATCGCGGCTATCGCGCCCCGGCCGGTGGAATCGATCCCCGATGCCTTCTGGTAGATCGCCATCGCATAATATCGGTGCGCCTGGACAGGGTGTAGTCCGCACCCAGCACGAACTGCCGGTAGCTGGCGTCGGGGGCTCACGCCCGGCACATCGCCCAGCGCATTGCGCGTCAGCTCGTTGAACAGTTGCAGCGCCACCGCGCCGAGCAGCGGGCCGAACACCGTGGCCGTGCCGCCGATCACCGCGCCCACCAGCGCCGCCACCGAGAAGGCCGGGCCGTAGGCGATATGCGGATCGAGGTACTGCAGGTACTGCGTGTAAAAAACGCCGGCCGCCGCCATCAGCGCCGCGGACATGGCAATGGCTACCAGCTTGACGCGCAGCACATCGATGCCAAGCGCCTTCGCCGCGTCTTCGCTGTCCCGCACTGCCATGAGACAGGCACCGAAGCGCGACCAGCCACAGCGGCGCCGAGGCAAAGCGGGACCAGTGGTTTCAGTCCAGCACGTGCTGCGCCGCGGTGGGGAACTCCTTGACGAACTTGAAGCTGGAGGCCGCCCCGCCCAGGACCGAGTAGACCGCCTTGGGCCGGAACTTCTGCTGCTGCATGGTGCGCATCAGCAAGGCGTACTCGTTGTAGTAGTTGGCCGCGATCACGATGTCCGGGTTGGCCGCCTTCATCCGCAGCACGATATTGCCGAAGTCGCGCGTGGGGTTGGCGTGCCTGACCACCTCCTTGACCTCGAAGCCGAACTCCGGCAAACGCTGGCCCAGCAGCTTGGCCGTGCCGCTGCCAAAGAGCGATTCCTCGTGGATGATCATCGCGGTGCGCGCGCGGTTGCCGCTGAGCTGGTTGAGGGTGCGCAGGTTGCTCATGGCGGTTTCGGTCGCGACCTTGTAGCCGGTGCCGAAGCGGAACGTGTTGGTCAGGCCGCGCTCGACGATCGCATCGGCCACGCCCACGTCGACCACGTGCGCCAGGCCATGCGGGGCCGCCGCCTGCGTGGTCGCCAGGCAGATCGCGCTGGCATAGGCGCCGACCACCGCGCTGACGCCGGCCTCGTTCATCTTCTCGACCTCGGCCGCGCCGATCTCCGGCTGCGACTGGGCATCGCCCAGCACCGCTTCCAGCCTGGCGCCGCCCATGGACTTGATGCCGCCGGCGGCGTTGATGTCGGCAATCGCAAGCACCAATGCGCACCGGCTTGAGCTGGGCCCGTGCGATCTGCGGCGCCAGGGCACCCGCGCCGAGCAGTGCGGCCTGGCCCCGGGAATCGGCGTCTTGCCGGATAGGTTGTCGTCATGGTGGTCTCCTCCCTTCTATGAGCAGTGGTTTGTCAAGTCCCTTTGGGAGGTTGGGGCTAGTCGATCGACGATCAAACTTCCTACGTGCGGCATAGTCTGAAGCCGTTTGTGCGCGCGTCAGACGTGACGTCTGACCACCTTCTATCCGCCGGCGCTTGGCCGGCCTCGTCCTGCATGCGCATTACGCCGGAATCATCAACCAGGAGACATGCCCCATCTTGGTAAATCGGTTGCATCAGCAACCCGGGAGGAGAACGGGCATGTTCACCTCAGACCGTTTGTGCTTGCGTAGTTGCCCTGACCGACCGTTACCTCCTTCCTGCAAAACTTTTTTTGGGAGCCTACGCTGACTTCAGCCGTGCGCCTTCGGGAATCTCACCGTCTTTCAGATAGCGCCACAGCGCAATGGCGAGTCGCCGTGCGACTGCAACGATCGCGATGCGCCGGGCCCGCCGGTTTGGTCCCGTGCTCTGGGTGCGCGCGTTGAACCAGCGCGTGAGTGCACTGTCGGGTTGGTGGCGCAGCCAGCACCATGCCATCTCGACCAGTAACGCGCGCACTCGTCGGTTGCCCTGTTTGCTGATGCCCTGGTCGACCTGGCTCTCGCCGCTGTCGTAGGGCTGGGGCACCAGACCGGTACAGGCACCAACTTGGCGCCGGTTGCTGAAGTCCCTCCAGAACAGTTCGAGCGCGAGGCGCGACGCGCCCACTTCGCCAATCCCTTTCAGGCGCGCCAGGTCATCGCGTCGCTTGCGCGCGGGTGCGGGCAGGCTTGCCTGCCGCGTCTTCTCCAGCGCCGCGAGTTGCTGTTGTGCCAGCGCCAGCCGTTCGCACTCGCGCAGCAGCCGCTCGCGCATTTCGGGCGGCAACGGCGCGCCGTCGTGACACTTCACCTCGTCACGGGCGAGCCGGCCGGCGAAGTGCTTGTGATCCACCTCATCCCAGCAGCCGAACGTGGCCAGCAGTTTGCGCATGCGGTCGCGGTGCTGCAGCACTTCCTTCTGCAGTTGCCCGCGATCGCGCATCAGGTGCCGCGACGCTTCGTCCTGCGGCGATGGCGCGTGAACCACGTGCATGCGGTCGCGCTCGCCGCGTAGCCATGCGCGCAGGTTGATCACCAGCTTGATGACATCGAGCCGGTCGGTCTTCGCGCGCCGCTTGTGGCGTTCAACCGGAATGCTGGCCGGATCGATGACGTAGCACTTGATGCCGTGCGCCTGAAGCGCGCGACAGATCCAGAACCCGTCCTGGCCGGCCTCGTAGCTTACGACGACGCGCACCCCGGCTGGTAGGGACCACTTCTTTTTGTGCTGTTCGATCAGGTCCAGCACCGCCTGCAGACGCGCTGAGGCTTGCGGCTGCGCGACCGTATGCACCGCAGACTGCTCGCGGTGACCGTCGTGTAACGCGACCTTCCACTTCGCGGCCGCCAGTTCGAGCGATACCGCCAACACCCGCTCCTCGATATCTGTACGCATGATGTCTCCCCTGTGAGCCAAGCACGACACGCTGATTTTAAGCATCGGTTTGTCCTGTCTCATAGGATCTTGTTGTTTTAAGGCTCACCGCACCGCGGTGGCCAGGTCGCGCGCAAGCCAGATGCGCGCCTTGTCTTCGCCGGCACGCGTGAGCGCCATGCGGTAGTCGTAGCATTGCGGCCGGTACAGGCCCCGCAGCCACTGGACCAGGTCGCCGTCGATGTCGCGCACTACGCGCACGACGGACAGCAGCGGTGCGCCGACCGGCTCGTCCAGCAGCACCGCGGCCTGCGCGTCCGCCAGGCAGCTGGACAGCACCTGGTCGGCATCGCCGATGCGGATGCCGCCGTTCTCCATCAGCGCCAGCATCGGCTGCTGCTGCAGCGCGTCGGTGCTCAGCAGCGGCGCCACATGCGGCGGCGACCAAGTGGTGATCAGCGACACCGGGTTGCCCTGGTGCAGGTGCACGCGCGCCACGTGCAGCGCTTCTTCCGGCTCCGACAGCCTCAGCGCCGTGCGCACCTCTACCGGGCAGGGGCGCATGCCGAAATCGACCAGCCGTACCGAGGTATCGGCGACCGCTTCCAGCAGACTGTCGAGCAGCCCGCACAGGCGCGGCGGGGTACCGGCGCCCCGGACGTTGTCGACATTGACGAAAGTGCCCTGCCCGCGCGCCGGAAAATCAGGCCCTCGTTACTCAACTCTGACAGCGCCCGCCGAATCGTTACCCATGCCGCGCAATATAGTTCCATCAGGCTGAACTCCGCCGGCAGCCCACCCTCGTCATAAATCCCGCTCAGGATTTTCTGCCGTAATACCAGGTAAATACGGTGGTAACGCGGCATCGGAGAGTTGGGATTTTGCATTCTGGCGGCCTTCACTATGAGCGCAATAAAATGCCACTATCGTGTACATTTATCGAATTATAGAAATGCAGAAGGCCGATACATGGCATCCACGCGTCGAAATCATGCCATTTCGGACATGGCGGAACGATATATCAGTATTATTGCCACCTCAATAGGACAATAGATAGGACACAGTAGAGACTTACCCCAATGCAATGAATTTTATGGAAGCAAGTCCTTAATCAAGAGACCGCTGTGCTGATTATTCAATAAATGCTTCCGACGTTCTTTGGGCAGTAGCGCGTGCCCTTGGGTTGACGACACGCCACCTGCGCATCCGTGTGCGTATTGCTCGCGATCGCCCCCCGGTCCGCCCCGCGGCAGGCAATAAAAAACCCCGCCATCAAGGCGGGGCTGAAGCTGTAGGCGGGCTTCTTACGTAGCCGGCAGCGCGCTGCGGATTAACAGGTTGACCCGCTCCGGCTGTTCGTGAATAACCCAATGGCTGCCCTCTGGAATGCGTTCCACGCGCAAGTCGGGCACCAACTCGCCCAGCCCGTCCAGCAGCGACTTGGGCAGCGCGCGGTCGCGCTCGCCCCAGATCACCAGGGTGGGCACGTTGATGACAAAGGCAGCCGGGTCCAGGCGCGAAATGTCGGGCGGCGGCTCGCCCTCGCCTGGCGGATGCATCGGCGAGGCGCGGTAGAAATTGACGCCGCCGGCAAGCGGGTGGACGCCGTCCTCACCGGGCTGGGACCAGGCGGCGTGATACCTCGCCCGCGTCTCGTCGGTGAACCATGCAGCAGGTTTGCCGTCGGTATCGGCCAGCATCCGGTCCAGCAGCGCGAAGTCGTTGGCCGCCAGTGCCTTTTCCGCGCCCGGCTTGCGCAGCCAGTTCATGTAGGAGGAAGCGGCCTGCTGCTCCGGATCCGTAGCCAGCGCCTTGGCGAACAGGTAGGGGTGCGGCGAATTGACGATGACAAGCTGCCGCACCAGCTGCGGGAACTGGATCGCCAGGTTCCAGCAGATCGCGCCGCCCCAGTCGTGCGCCACCACCACGGCCTGGTCATAGCCCAGCGCGCTGACGAACTGCACCAGGTCTTCGACAATATGGCGCGGCTTGTAGGCCTCGACGGCGGGAGGCTTGCTCGACAAGTTGTAGCCGCGCAGGTCGGGTGCCACGGCAAAATGCGTGCGCCCGAACTCGGCGAGCTGCGCTTCCCATTCAAACCAGAACTCAGGGAAGCCATGCACGAACAGCATCAAAGGCTTGCCCCGCTCGCCCGCGCTGGCATAGTGCAGCCGGCTGCCGTTGGGCAGGCTGGCGTATTGCAGGTGGCGAATCACGGCGGCGGGTGCGGCCATGTCGTTCTCCATGTGCGGTCCTCCTCGTTGGTCGCGTTGCATTCAGCCGCGCAACGCGGCCACCAGGCCCGCACGGACCTCGGGCTTGTCGGCAAACGGATCGCCGGGATTGCGCGGCCCGACGATGTCCTCGAAGCGCTGGCGCACGGGTGCCAGCGCCTGGGGGTGGGAATAAATATAGAAGTTTTCTTCGCGGATGGCATCGAAGGTCTTCTGCGCGACCTCGGCCGCGGTGACCTTGCCGGAGCCGACGGCCTTGTCCGACAGCGCCTGCGACACCAGTTGCGAGCGCGTCGGCGGCGCCTGGTTGGCCAGGTCGGTAGGCCGGTTGCGCTGCGACTGGTTGATGCCGGTGGGGACGAAGTACGGGCACAGCACCGAGCAGCGCACCTGCTCAGTGACCAGCCCGAGGTCCTGGTACAGCGTTTCCGACAGCGACACCACCGCGTGCTTGGACACGTTGTACACGCCCATCGCCGGCGGATTGAGCAAGCCCGCCATCGATGCCGTGTTGACGATATGGCCCTGGTACGACGGATCTTTTTCCGCGGCGGCCAGCATCAGCGGCGTGAAGATGCGCACGCCGTGCACCACGCCGTAGAGGTTGACGCCCATCACCCACTCCCAGTCCTTCTCGGAGTTCTCCCAGATCAGGCCGCCCGCACCCACGCCGGCGTTGTTGAACAGCAGGTTGACCTCACCGAAGGCCTCGATAGCGGCATCGGCCAGCGCCTGCACTTGGTCGGCGCGCGACACGTCGGTGCGCAGGCCGATCACCGGCACGTTGCGCGCCTTGAACTCGGCCACGGTGGCGTCCAGTGCGTCTTCCTGTACATCGGCCAGCACCAGCTTCATGCCGAGGTCGGCGCCGATGCGGGCGAACTCCTTGCCAAAGCCCGAGGCGCCGCCGGTGATCACGGCCACCTTGTTGGAGAAATCCTTCATGTCGTCTGTCCTGTCGCGTGAATCGTGGTGGGAACGGCGGGCGGGTGCGTGGCGCGCGCTCAGGCGGCGCGCTGCACCTGGTAGCCCTGCCGCGGGAAATGCACGTTGAGCGCGCCCGCGCGCGTGTCCTGCCGGCGCAGCGTGACGCGGGCTGCCGTCAGCGACAGCAGCACGCCGGCCACGGGGTCGCGGGCGTAGTCGGTGGGCGTGACGGTGACGGGGTCGCCGGCCTGCAGGCCGCCATCGGCGACCACGCCCTCTTCCAGCGCCACCGGGTCGGCGCGGTGGGCCGCGGCAATGGCGTCCTCGCTGTCGATCACGCGCGGGCGGCCATGGCCGAAGGTGTTCATGCGCGCATACCAGGCCTGCAGCCGCGGGAACGCTTCCAGCAACTGTGCCAGCGCGCCGGCGCGGCGGATAAACCAGAGGTTGTGATACAGCGAGAAGTCCGCCACCGACAGCGCCGGGCCGGCCACATGCGCGATGCCGGCCGCGAACTGCCTCTCCAGGTGGCTGAAGGTCTTGTGCAGCAGCGCGCTCGCCTCGGCCAGCGGCATGCGCAGCGCGTTGGTATCGCCGCGCATGGCCTTGCGGTCGGCGGTGAAGGCCTGGATCTGCGCCGGCGACAGGTGCCCCAGCATGCTGGCGACGCCGGCCGGCTGGAACACGTAGGTCACCGACGCGGTGAACAACGCGGTATCGAACCACGCGGCTGCCAGCCGCGCCGCCGCGGCCTGCTCCGGCGGATACAGCGCCGGCGTGGGCGCCAGCGCGTCCAGCACCTCACAGATCAGCGCGGTGTCGCAATAGATGTCGGCGCCGATCTGCATCACCGGCGTACGGCGGTAGCCGCCGGTCAGCGCCAGCAGGTCGGGCTTGGGCAGGATGGCGGGGATTTCCACGGCCTGCCATGCCAGCGCCTTGGCGCCGAGCAGCAGGCGGATTTTTTCCGAGAACGGCGAGGTCGCGTACTGGTGAAGAATGATGTCGGCCATGCGATCCATCTCCTGTGTGTGGAACGATTGCGCGGAGGGCCGCGCTCGGCGGCGTGTTGCGGCAACCCCTTCTGACCCGCGCGATGGCGCTTCAGTCCAGCAGGTCTGGCTGTTCCTTGACGATGCGGGCGTACAGCGGCTGGAACTGGAACCAGCCCGCCTGCGCCGTGCCGACGATCGAATACGACTGGCGCGCGGCCGCGTCGGAGATCATCTTCAGCGGTGCCTGCGTGCGCGCGGCAGCGGCTTCGGCCAGCAGCTGCACCTGGCACGACCGCTCCATCGTGATAAACCACCACGCCGCCTCGTCCACGGTCTTGCCGACCGTCAGCAGGCCGTGGTTCTGCAGGATCGCGGCCTTGTTCTGGCCGAGTGCGTTGGCGATGCGCTGGCCTTCGTCCAGCTCCACCACCACGCCGCCGAAGTCGTCATAGACCGCGTGGTCGTTGTAGAACGCGCACACGTCCTGCGTCAGCGGATCGAGCGGACGGCCCAGCGTGGACCAGGCGCGGCCATAGGTGCTGTGCGAATGCGCCGCGGCGACCGCGTCGGGGCGGGTCTGGTGTATGCGTGAATGGATGGCGAAGGCGGCGGCGTTGACCGGATAGTCGCCCTCCACCACGTCGCCGTGGTGATCGCAGCGGATCAGGTTGGAGACCGTGACCTGGCTGAAATGCACGCCGAAGGGGTTGACCCAGAAGGTATCGGTGAACTCCGGATCGCGCGCGGTGATATGGCCGGCCACGCCTTCGTCGAAACCGAATTTCGAGAACAAGCGGAAGGCCGCGGCCAGGCGCTGCTTGCGGTGCAGGCGCTCCTCGGCCGCGGTGGCGAACTGCGGCGGGCGCGGCAGGTTGCGGTAGCGGGCCTTGACCTCTTCGGACAGGCCGGCGCCGATCTCGTCGGCGCGCTCAGTGACTTGCGGGGCGTTCATCGGTGTCTCCTCTTGTTCTGCCTGCGTTGTCCTGAACTGCGTGGCCGGCGGCACGCCCGCGGGCACGCCGCCGGTACGGGGCTCAGACCAGCTTGACCAGCTGCTTGCCGAAGTTCTTGCCCTTGAGCAGGCCGATAAAGGCCTCCGGCGCGCTGGCCAGCCCTTCGGCAATGCTCTCGCGGAACTTGAGCTTGCCCTGCGCGACGGCGGTGCCCAGTTCCTTCAGTGCCTGCGGCCAGACTTCCATATGCTCCGAGACGATAAAGCCCTCGATGGTCAGGCGCGACACCAGGATCAGCTGCGGGCTCTTCAGCGGCACCGGCTGGCCGTCGTAGCCCGCGATCATGCCGCACATGGCGATGCGGCCGAAGGCGTTCATGCGCAGCATCACCGCGTCCAGGATATCGCCGCCGACGTTCTCGAAATAGCCGTCGATGCCGTCGGGCGTGGCTTCCTTGAGCATCGTGTAGAGCTCCTTGGGATCCTTCGCCGCCTTGTAGTCGATACAGGCATCGAAACCCAGCTCGTTGACCACGTAGTCGCACTTGTCCTTGCCGCCGGCAAAGCCGACCGCGCGGCAGCCGGCCAGCTTGGCCAGTTGCCCGACCACGCTGCCGACCGCGCCCGAGGCCGCGCTCACGGCGATGGTCTTGCCCGGCTTCGGCATGATGATCTTGTTCAGCCCGTACCAGGCGGTCACGCCCGGCATACCGACCGAACCCAGGTAGGCCGACAGCGGGATATGCGTGGTGTCCACCACCTGCAGGCCGGTGCCGTCGCTGACGCCCATTTCCTGCCAGCCGAACATGCCGACCACCTTGTCGCCCGGCTTGAACTTGCTGTTCCTGCTTTCCACCACCTCGCCCACGGTGCCGCCGATCATCACTTCATTGAGCGGCTGCGGCACGGCGTAGGACTTGCTCTCGTTCATGCGGCCGCGCATGTACGGGTCCAGCGACAGGTAGTGGTTGCGCACCAGCACCTGGCCGTCGGCGATCTGCGGCACGGGGACTTCTTCCAGCCGGAAATTGGCCGGCGTTACCGCGCCCTCGGGACGCGAGGCCAGGACGATGCGCTTGAACGTATTGGACATGATCGGTTCCTTCCATTAGGAATGTGGAAACAGCATGGAAACTGCCTGGATACTGCAAGGCGGGGAGCGGCAGCGCCGCCCCGCGTACTTTCGTCTTGCCGGTGGTCAGCCGTCGGCGCCGGTGTCGGTTTCGCCCGGGCGCTGCGGCGGCATGCGCCGGATGTACTTGAAGGTGCCCGAGCCGCGCGCCACGGTCTTGCCGTCGGCGTCGACGATCTCGCCTTCGCAGAACACCATGGTGGTGGTGCGGTGCACGGTGGTGCCGCGCGCGGTCAGCGTGCCGCGCCCGGGCGCCATGAAACTGGTCTTCATCTCGATGGTGACCACGCCACGGCCGTCAGCGTCGGCGCTGCGGCCGGCCACGGCCATGGCCACGTCGAGCAGCGTCATGATCACGCCGCCGTGCGCCATGTCCCAGCTGTTCTCGTGACGCTTGAGGATCGGCAGCGCGATCTCGCTGCGCCCGCCTTCAGCCAGGCTGCAGGACACACCGAGGTCGGCGAGGAAGGGGATATGGGTCAGGGGCCCTTTGTACTGGTTCATGGCAAATGCAAGTCCGGAAAATGAGTACCTGCGAGGCAGCCGCCTCGCGCGGGCCCCAAGTTTGAGCGCAATCCGGCGTTCCGCCAAGCCGCGGCGCCGGATTGCCCCGCTCAGACCGCGCTGACGCCGCCGTCGACCGCCAGGATCTGCCCGGTGATGTGCTTGCCGGCATCGCTGGCAAACAGCAGCGCAGCACCCTTCAGGTCTTCATCGTCACCCAGGCGGTGCAGCGGCACGCCGGCGCACATTGCCTCCACGCCCAGGCGCTCGAGCGAGCCCTTGGTCATCTTGGACGGGAAGAACCCCGGCGCCAGCGCGTTGACGGTGATGTTGTGCTCGCCCCACTCGGCCGCCAGCGTGCGCGTGAAGTTGACCACCGCGCCCTTGGAGGTGTTGTAGGCGATGGTCTCCATCGTGCCCGGCGGGTTGCCGGCCAGCCCGGCGATCGACGCCACGTTGATGATGCGGCCGTAGCGGCGCGGGATCATCGACAGCTTGCCGATACGCTGGCTCAGCAGGAACAGGCCGCGGATGTTCAGGTTCATCACCTTGTCCCAGGCCTCGACCGGATGGTCTTCGGCGGGTGCGCCCCAGGTGGCGCCGGCGTTGTTGACCAGGATGTCGACGTGGCCCAGCTTTGCGATGGCTTCGTCGGCCAGGCGCGCGATCTCCGACTCCTGCGAGCCGTCGGCGGCGATCCAGTCGGCCTCGATGCCGAGCGACTTCAGGTGCGCCTGGGCTGCCTGCAGTTCATCGGCCTTGCGCGCCGACAGCACCACGCGTGCGCCCTGCTCGCCAAGCGCCTCGGCGATCTGCAGGCCGAGCCCGCGCGAGCCGCCGGTGATCAGTGCGGTCTTGCCCTTCAGGTCAAACAGTTGCTGGATGGTGCGCATGTTGTCTTCCTTCGTTCTCTTGTCTCTTGTCGATGGGGCGCGGCCCGGTCAGAACCAGGCGTCCTGCATGTCGAGCGTGGTGCGGTCGAGCGTTTCGAGCAGGTCGAGTTGCGGGCCGACCCGGGGCAATTCCCAGCGGAAGAAGTAGGCCGCCGCGGCCAGCTTGCCGCGATAGAAATCGTCGTCCTCCTTGCCGCTCGCCCGGGCCAGCCCTGCATGCGCCACCAACGCCTGCTCCAGCCAGATCCACGCCACCACCACGTGCCCGAAGGCTTCCAGGTAGACCGTGGCATTGGCCAGCGTCACGTTGGGGTCGCCCGCGCTCCACAGCGTCTGCGTGACCTCTGCCAGGCGCCTGGTAGCGGCACCGAGCGCGCGCGCCTGCTGCGCCAGTTCGGCATCGTCCGCACCCAACGCGCGCTGGATCGTGTCCTGCACGCGCTCGCCCAGCAGCTTGAACGCCGCGCCATCCTTCATCACCACCTTGCGCCCCAGCAGGTCCAGGCCCTGGATGCCGTGCGTGCCTTCGTGGATCGGGTTCAGGCGGTTGTCGCGGTAGAACTGCTCGACGTTGTACTCGCGCGTATAGCCGTAGCCGCCATGCACCTGGATCGCCAGGTTGTTGGCTTCCAGGCACCATTGCGACGGCCAGCTCTTGGCGATCGGCGTCAGGATGTCGAGCAGCAGCGCCAGGCGCGCGTGGGTGGCCTCGTCGCCAGAGGCGGCGGCCGCTTCTTCTTCGTCGACGAGTTGTGCGCAGTACAGGTTCAGCGCCAGGCCGCCTTCGACGTAGCTTTTCTGCGCCAGCAGCATGCGGCGGATATCGGCGTGCTCGACCAGCCTGACCTGCGGGCTGGCCGCATCCTTGCCGCCGGGGCCGACCGGGCGGCCCTGCGGGCGGTTGCGCGCGTAGTCGAGCGCATGCAGGTAGCCGGTATAGCCCAGCATCACCGCGCCCAGGCCGACGCCGATGCGCGCCTCGTTCATCATGTGGAACATGCAGGCCAGCCCCTTGTGCGGCTCGCCCACCAGGTAGCCGATCGCGCCGGCCTTGCCGCCCGGCTTGTACTTCATGCCTTCGCCGAAGTTGAGCAGGCAGTTGGTGGTGCCGCGGTAGCCCATCTTGTGGTTCAGGCCGGCCAGCACCACATCGTTGTGCTCGCCCAGCGAGCCGTCCTCGTTGACCAGGTACTTGGGCACGATAAACAGCGAGATACCCTTCACGCCCGGGATCAGCTTGCCGTCCGGGCCGGGGATCTTGGCCAGTACCAGGTGGACGATGTTGTCCGACAGCTCATGCTCTCCGGCGGAGATCCACATCTTGTTGCCGCGCAGGCGATATTGCGCGCCCAGCGGCGATTCGCCCTCGTACTCGGCGCGCGTGGTGATGTCGGACAGCGACGAACCGGCCTGCGGTTCCGACAGGCACATGGTGCCGAAGAAGCGCCCTTCCATCTCCGGCTTGACGAAGGTGTCGACCTGCGCCGGCGTGCCATGCTTGAGCAGCAAGTTGGCATTGCCGATGGTCAGGAAGGGATAGGAGCTGGTGCCGACGTTGGCGCCCTTGAAATAGGCAAAACCGGCTTTCTCGACCACTACCGGGAGCTGCATGCCGCCCAGTTCGTAATCCTGCCCGGCGGCCATCAGCCCGGCCTCGCAGAAGGCCTTCAGCGCGGTGCTGACCTCGGGGATGATGCTGACGGTCTCGCCGTCAAAATGCGGTTCCTGCTGGTCGTTCTTCTTGTTGTGCGGCGCGAACAGATCGGTGGCGATCTTCTCGCAGGTGTCCAGCGCGGCATCGAAGGTCTCGCGCGAGTGGTCGGCGTAGCGCGGGATGCGGGTCAGTTCGTCGACCTTGAGCCATTCGTACAGCACGAAGTTCAGGTCGCGGCGGGAAAGGATCATCGACATGGTGTCTCCATGCGGCGCACTGCGTGGCGCGCTGCGAGTTCTAATTGCCGTCTTCTTGTCTTCTTGCGAACTGCCGGTTTTCTCCCCTCTCCCATTTATGGGAGAGGGGCGGGAGAGGGCAGGCGTTTGCAGCATCAGGCGCGCTTAATGATGCTGGTGGGCTTTCGGGGCCGTTGGGCATAGCTGAACCGTCATGGTCTCTGCACGCGCCGCCCCTCTCCCCCGCCCCTCTCCCGCAGGCGGGAGAGGGGAGCAAACCGGCAGCATGCGAGCCTTGCCAGCCTTGCCGGCCTTGTCGGCAGTTACAGGACCTCGAACAGCCCCGCCGCGCCCTGGCCGCCGCCGATGCACATGGTCACCACCACGTACTTCACGCCGCGGCGCTTGCCTTCGATCAGCGCATGGCCGACCAGGCGCGCGCCCGACACGCCGTACGGGTGGCCCACCGCGATGGCGCCGCCGTTGACGTTGAGGCGGTCCATCGGGATGCCCAGCTTGTCGGCGCAGTACAGCACCTGCACGGCGAAGGCTTCGTTCAGCTCCCACAGGCCGATGTCCTCGACCTTCAGGCCGGCCTTCTTCAGCAGCTTGGGCACCGCGAAGACGGGACCGATGCCCATCTCGTCCGGCTCGCAACCCGCCACAGCAAAGCCGCGGAACACACCCAGCGGCTGCAGGCCCCTGGCCTCGGCCACGCGCGCATTCATCACCACCGCAGCCGAAGCGCCGTCCGAGAACTGCGAGGCATTGCCCGCGGTGATCACGCCACCCGGCACCGCGCTGCGGATCTTGGACACGCCTTCCAGCGTGGTGTCGGCACGGATGCCTTCGTCGGCGGAGATGGTGACTTCCTTGGTCACCAACTGCCCAGTGGACTTGTCGGCGACGCCGGCGAGCACCGTCATCGGCACGATCTCGTCCTTGAACTTGCCGGCTTCCAGCCCGGCGGCGGCGCGTTGCTGGCTGCGCACGCCGTACTCGTCCTGGCGCTCCTTCGAGATGTTGTAGCGCTTGGCCACGTTCTCGGCGGTCTGCAGCATGTTCCAGTAGATTTCCGGCTTGTTCTTGACCAGCCAGCTTTCCTGGATCATGTGGCGGTTCATTTCCTGCTGCACGCAGGAGATGCTCTCCACGCCGCCGGCGACGAAGATATCGCCCTCATCGGCGATCACGCGCTGCGCGGCCATGGCGATGGTCTGCAGGCCCGACGAGCAGAAGCGGTTGACGGTGGCGCCGGGCACGGTGACCGGGCAGCCGGCGCGCAGCGCGATTTGGCGCGCGATATTGGCACCGGTGGCGCCTTCCGGGTTGGCGCAGCCCATCAGCACGTCTTCCACTTCGGCGGCGTCGATCTTGGCGCGGGCGATGGCGTGCTGGACGGCGTGACCACCCAGCGTGGCGCCGTGGGTCATGTTGAAGGCACCCTTCCAGCTCTTGGCCAGAGCGGTCCGTGCGGTGGATACGATGACTGCTTCGTTCATGTGTTGCTCCTCGGAATCTCTTGTGTCTTTCAGTTCGGTGGTTCGGTTCAGCCCTGGCCCTTGAGCAGGTCGGCGGACATGACGCGCGCGACGCCGGCGTCGCCGAGGTCCTGCCATGCCCTGGCCAGCGACCCTTCCAGGTCGATGGCGCGGCAGGCGTCCTCGATCACGGCGGCCTCGAAGCCCGCGGCGCGCGCATCGAGCGCGCTCCATGCCACGCAGTAGTCCGTCGCCAGCCCCGCGCAGAACACGCGCTTCACGCCATGCTCGCGCAGGTAGCCAGCCAGCCCGGTGCGCGTGGTGCGGTCCGCCTCCAGGAAGGCGGAGTAGCTGTCCACGTCGGCGTGGTGGCCCTTGCGGATCAGCAACCGCGCGTGCGGCACGTGAAGGCCCGCATGCAGCGCGGCGCCCGGCGTGTCCTGCACGCAGTGCACCGGCCACAGCACCTGCTCGCCATATGGCAGCGTGAGCGACTGGAACGGCTGCGTGCCGGCATGGTTGGCCGCGAACGAGACGTGCGCGGCCGGATGCCAGTCCTGCGTCAGCACCACGTGCCCGAACGCGCGCGCCAGCCGGTTGATGACGGGCACCACCTCGTCGCCGTTGGGCACGGCAAGCGCGCCGCCCGGCATGAAGTCGTTTTGCACGTCGATCACCAACAGGCAATCGTCAGGTCCGATGGTGGTGTTCATGGCCGCTCCTGGCTGAACCCTGTTGGCGTATTAACCGTTAAAGCCCTTGCCTTCGTCCGCCAGCTTCTGCAGCAGCGGCGCGACCTGCCAGGCTTCACCGTGGTAGCCCTTGGCGTAGCGCTTCATCGCCAGCGCCACGTTGTACAGGCCGACCTGGTCCGCGTACAGCATCGGGCCGCCGCGGAACAGCGGGAAGCCGTAGCCGGTCAGGTACACCATGTCGATATCCGAGGCCTTGGAAGCAATGCCTTCTTCCAGGATCTTGGCGCCTTCGTTGACCAGCGCGAATACCAGGCGCTCGACGATCTCTTCGTCAGAGATCTTGCGGCGCGTGATACCCAGGTCCTTCGAGTGCTGCACGATCATGTCGTTGACCTGCTGGTTCGGGTACGGCTTGCGGTCGCCCGCCTTGTAGTCGTACCAGCCCGCGCCGGTCTTCTGGCCGAAGCGGCCCATCTCGCACAGCAGATCGGCGGTCTTGGAGTACTGGATGTCCGGCTTGTCCACCGCGCGGCGCTTGCGGATGGCCCAGCCGATGTCGTTGCCGGCCAGGTCGCCCATGCGGAACGGGCCCATGGCAAAGCCGAACTTCTCGATGGCCTTGTCGACCTGCTCGGGCAGCGCGCCTTCGTCCAGCAGGTAGCCCGCCTGGCGGCTGTACTGCTCGATCATGCGGTTGCCGATAAAGCCGTCGCACACGCCCGACACCACGGCGGTCTTCTTGATCTTCTTGCCGATCTGCATGACCGTGGCCAGCACGTCCTTGCCGGTCTTCTCGCCGCGCACCACTTCCAGCAGCTTCATCACGTTGGCCGGGCTAAAGAAGTGCATGCCGACCACGTCCTGCGGACGCTTGGTGAACGAAGCGATCTTGTTCACGTCCAGCGTGGAGGTGTTCGAGGCCAGGATCGCGCCTTGCTTGGCGACTTCATCCAGCTTCTTGAACACGGTCTCCTTGACGCCCATTTCCTCGAACACGGCCTCGATGATGAGGTCGGCGTCCTTGAGGTCGTCATAGGACAGCGTGGTGCTCAGCAGGCCCATGCGCTGCTCGACCTTCTCTTTCGTGAGCTTGCCCTTCTTGGCGCTGTTCTCGTAGTTCTTGCGGATCGTGGCCACGCCGCGGTCCAGCGCTTCCTGCTTGGTTTCCAGCATGGTGACCGGGATGCCGGCGTTCAGGAAGTTCATGCTGATGCCGCCACCCATGGTGCCGGCGCCGATCACGGCGACCTTCTCGATCTTGCGGGTCGCGGTGCCTTCAGGCACGTCGGGGATCTTGCTGGCGGCACGCTCGCCGAAGAAGGCGTGGCGCAGCGCGCGCGATTCCGGCGTGGTCACCAGGAACAGGAAGCCCTCGCGCTCTTCCTTCAGGCCTTGCTCGAACGGCTTGAGCGAGCCGGCCACCGCTTCCAGGCACTTCAGCGGCGCCGGGAAGTTCTTGGCCATCGCGGCCACGGTGTTGCGGGCAAAGCCCAGGTAGCCTTCGGGGTTCTCGTGGCGCACCTTCAGGTCGCGCACCTTGGGGTGCGGGCCGGTGGCGGCGCCAACGTTCTGCGCAAACTTGACCGCTGCGGGCAGCACGTCACCGTCGACGATCTCGTCGAACAGCTTGGTACCGGCGAACTTCTCGGACAGCACCGGGGTACCCGACACGATCATGTTGGCCGCGGCCTCCAGGCCGATCACGCGCGGCAGGCGCTGCGTGCCGCCGGCGCCGGGCAGTAGGCCCAGCTTCACTTCCGGCAGCGCGATCTGGGCGCCCTTGGACGCCACGCGGTAGTTACAGCCCAGCGCCAGTTCCAGGCCGCCACCCATGGCGACCGAGTGCACCGCGGCCACCACCGGCTTGGACGAAGCTTCCAGCACGCGGATCACCGAGTGCAGCGTCGGCTCCTGCATGGCCTTGGGCGTATTGAATTCACGGATGTCGGCGCCGCCCGAGAATGCCTTGCCAGCGCCGGTGATGACGATCGCCTTGACGGCGGCATCGTCCAGCGCGCGGGTCATGCCTTCGACGATGCCAAGCCGGGTGCTGTGACCCAGGCCGTTGACAGGGGGATTGTCGAGCGTGATGACGGCTACGCCGTCCTGAACCTGATACTGCGCTGTCATGCTGGTTCCTTTGTTCAGAAGTTGTCTCGGGATTCGAATTCTCGAATTCATTTTTTACCGCACCTGCACGGCCAGGCATGGCCGTTTACTGCCCGGGTGGCTCGCACCGCGGAGGGTAAACCCTCCAACCGACTTGCCGCATTCCCGCGCCCATCAACGCCTTCCGGCTGTCGGGCGAAACAAGCATACACAGAATAGCACGGTCGTTCAATTTTAATTTTGGCCGTTTTCCTATGGCATGAGCGGCGCGCATTGTCGCCCTTACCGGGATGCATGACGGGCACCTGGGATGGCCAGGAAATTCGCCGTGTCGTGGTCGAATTAATGCCGATTACAGCACACGACAGACCAACCGAGGACCTGCTCTAAACCCAGTATCGGACTTTTATTTGCCCCGATCGGACGACTCGCTGAAAAAGACACGGTAGACTCGCGGCTTTTCGTTTTTTGCCGTCCCAGGCCTCCACAAGACGCCGGGCCGGCGGAAGTTCCAGCGACCCTGATGTCTTCCCATTCACATTCACACCCGCACGAACACCAGCACCCGGTGGTCGAGCATGACGACCTCAAGCGCAAGCTCAAGGCCCGCCACCTGACCATGATCGCCATCGGCGGCGCGGTGGGCACGGGGCTGTTCGTCGCCTCGGGCGCCTCGATCGCGCAGGCCGGGCCCGGCGGCGCGCTGCTGATGTATATGCTGCTCGGCCTGATGGTCTATTGCCTGATGACCAGCCTGGGCGAGCTCGCCGTGCATATGCCGGTGGCCGGCTCCTTCGTCACCTACAGCGCGCTCTATGTCGACGAGGGCTTCGGCTTCGCGCTCGGCTGGAACTACTGGTTCAGCCTGGCGGTGACCATCGCCGTGGAGCTGACCGCGGCGCAGCTGGTGATGCAGTACTGGTTCCCACATGTGCCGGGAGTGGTGTGGAGCGCGGCCTTCCTACTGCTGATGTTCGGGCTCAACGCCTTCTCGGTGCGCGGCTTCGGCGAGGCCGAGTACTGGTTCGCGCTGATCAAGGTGGTGACCGTGGTGGTGTTCCTGGGCGTGGGCCTGCTGATGATCTTCGGCATCATGAAGGGCGGGCCGCAATCGGGCTGGCACAACTTCACGCTCGGCGACGCGCCCTTTGTCGGCGGCATCCCGGCCATGTTCGGGGTGGCGATGATCGCGGGGTTCTCGTTTCAGGGCACCGAGACCGTAGGCGTGGCCGCGGGCGAGGCTGAAAACCCCGCCAAGACCATCCCGCGCGCGATCCGGCAGACCTTCTGGCGCATCCTGCTGTTCTATGTGATCGCCATCCTGATCATCGGGGTGCTGATCCCCTATACCGATCCCAGCCTGCTGCGCAATGACGTCACCGACGTCGGCGTGAGCCCGTTCGCGCTGGTGTTCCGCCACGCCGGGCTGGCCTTCGCCGCGGGCCTGATGAATGCCGTGGTGCTGACCGCGCTGCTGTCGGCCGGTACCTCCAGCATGTATGTGTCCACCCGGATCCTTTACGGCCTGGCCGTCAGCGGCCGCGCCCCACGAGCTTTCGGCAAGCTGACGGTGAGCGGCGTGCCGTTCAATGCGCTGCTGCTCACCACTGGCGTGGGCGCGCTGTGCTTCTTCAGTTCGCTGTTCGGCGACAAGGCGGTCTATCTCTGGCTGCTCAATACCTCGGCCATGACGGGATTCTTTGCGTGGCTGGGCATTGCCGTCAGCCACTACCGTTTCCGCCGCGGGCTGGTGCATCAGGGGTATGACGTCAGCATGCTGGCGTACCGGTCGCCGCTGTATCCGTTCGGGCCGATCTTTGCCGGGGTGTTGTGCGTGGTGATCGTGGCCGGGCAGAACTACCAGGCGTTCGCGGATATCCCGAACCGGTGGCCGGAGATCGTTGCGACGTATATCGGCGTGCCGGCGTTCCTGGCGCTGTGGTGGGGGTATCGGGTAGTGAAGAAGTCGCGGATGATCGACTACGAGGATATGCCGTTTGAGCTGCCGAAGCCGCAGGTAGCGTCCAAGGAAAAGCTGGCAGCCTGACCAACCTGCCGGTTTGCTCCCCTCTCCCGCTTGCGGGAGAGGGGCCGTGGGAAAGGGCAGGCCTGTCCCTGGCGACAAGGCGTGTCAGCACCGGACGCTCCTGCCCTCTCCCAACCCTCTCCCGCAAGCGGGAGTGGGAGCACACAATTGGCGAAGCTAGGTCTTCGCCCGTCTCTGGCTCAAACCTCCAGCCACTCCTTCCGCACCTGCGAATTCGCCTTCAGCTCCGCGGGCGTCCCTTCGAACACGATATGCCCGTGTCCCATCACATAGACCCGCTGCGAGATATCCAGCGCGATCGCCAGCTTCTGCTCGATCAGCAGCACCGACACCCCACGCTCCTTCAGCGTCTTCAGGTAATCCCCCACCAGCGTCACGATCATCGGCGCCAGCCCTTCGGTCGGCTCGTCGATCAGGATCAGGTCGGGATCGCCCATCAGCGTGCGGCACAAGGTCAGCATCTGCTGCTCGCCGCCTGACAGCACGCCGGCCGAGGTGTTTTCCCGCTCCCTCAACCGCGGGAACATGTTGAACATATCGTCCACCGACCAGCGCGGCCTGGCCTGCCGCGGGTTGCGCTTCTCGCCCAGCAGCAGGTTCTGCCGCACCGTCAGCGTCGGGAAGATATCCCGGTTCTCCGGCACATAGCCGATCCCCAGGTGCGCGATCTCGAAGGTCCGCCGCCCCAGGATCTCCTCGTCGCGAAACTTCACCGAGCCCTCGGCCTTGACCATGCCCAGGATGGCCTTGGCCATGGTCGAGCGCCCCACCCCGTTGCGGCCCAGCAGCGCCACGATCTCGCCTTCGTCGATATGGGCATCCACCCCGTGCAGGATATGGCTCTTGCCGTAGTAGGCGTGCAGGCCCGTGACGTCCAGCATGCGCTTGCCCATCAGTGCGCTCCTTCGGTGGTGTTTTCGTCCAGCGTGGTGCCCAGGTAGGCTTCCTTGACCTTGCGGTTGTTGCGGATCGCCTGCGGCGTGTCGGTGGCGATCACCTCGCCATAGACCAGCACCGAGATGCGGTCGGCCAGGCCGAACACCACGCTCATGTCGTGCTCCACCATCACCAGCGTCTTGCCCACGGTAACCTTGCGGATCAGCTCGACCGCGTGGTCCGATTCCGAGCGGCTCATGCCCGCGGTAGGTTCGTCCAGCAGGATCACCTCGGCGCCGCCGGCGATGGTGATGCCGATCTCCAGCGCACGCTGCTCGGCATAGGTCAGCAGGCCCGCCTGGCTATCGCGGCGGTGCTGCATGCCGATCAGCTCCAGCACTTCCTCGGCGCGCTCGCGCGCATCGCGCAGGCCCTTGAGGCGGTGCCAGAACGAGTATTTGTAGCCGAGCGACCACAGCACCGCGCAGCGCAGGTTCTCGAACACCGACAGCCGGTGAAAGATATTGGTGATCTGGAAGCTGCGCGACAGCCCCATGCGGTTGATCACGAAGGGCTGCAGCCCGCCGATCTCCTCGCCGTTGAGCCGCACCGTGCCGCTGGTCGGCGCAAAACGGCCGGAGATCAGGTTGAAGGTGGTGGACTTGCCCGCCCCGTTCGGCCCGATCAGCGCGTGGCGCTCGCCCTTGGCAATGTTCAGGTTCACGCCGCGGATGATCTCCGTCTGGCCGAACTTCTTGCGTACATCGGTCAGTTCCAGCGCCGCCGTCATGCCCTGCCTCCCGCGATTTCTGCCTGCACCTTGTCCCACTCAGCCCGCGCGCCGCGCACCGCCAGCCGCCATGCGGCCAGCCCGGCGGCCCACAGCACCGCCGCCACCGCCCATGGCATCCACGTCGCGGCATCGAAGCCGATGCCGAACAGCTTCATGGCGGTACCGTTGGCGCTGTCGACCTGGACCTTGTAGACCAGCTCCACCGTCAGGATCATGGCCAGCAGCAGCACCACGCCGGCGGCGCCGGCACGAGCGTACGACGGCAGCATGCGCTTGAGCTTGCCCTTGCCCAGCAGTGGCAGCTGCATCAGCAGCAGGCTGGCCAGCCCGCCCGGCACGAACATCACCATCAGCACGAAGAACAGCCCCAGGTAGAGCAGCCAGGCCTTGGTCAGGTCCGACAGCGCCACCGCGAACAGCACGAACACCACCGCACCGATGACGGGCCCGAAGAACACGCCCGCGCCGCCGATAAACACGGCCAGCAGCACGCCGCCGGAGCGCACCGCGCTGACGTTCTCGGCCGAGACGATCTCGAAGTTGATTGCCCCCAGCGCGCCGGCGATGCCGGCGAAGAACGCCGACAGGATCAGCACCAGGTAGCGCACGCGCTGGGTGTTGTAGCCGATGAACTCGACCCGCTCGGGGTTATCGCGCACGGCGTTGGCGATGCGGCCCAGCGGCGTCTGCGTCCACGCGTACATCGCCACCATCGACACCACGCACCAGACCGCGATCAGGTAGTAGACCTGGCGGCCCGGTCCGAAGGTGAGGCCAAGGAAGGGGTCGCCGACCACGCGATTGGTAGAGATGCCGCCCTCGCCGCCGAAGAACTCGGGGAACATCAGCGAGCTGGCAAACACCATCTCGCCGATGCCCATGGTGATCATGGCGAAGGTGGTGCCGGCCTTCTTGGTGGTGACGTAGCCGAAGATCACGCCGAAAAACGCGCCGGCCAGCCCCCCGACCAGCGGCAGCATCGACACCGGCAGCCATACCTTGCCGGCGCCGACCATGTTCAGCACGTGCACGGCAATAAAGGCGCCCAGGCCGGAATACACCGCATGGCCGAACGACAGCATGCCGGTCTGGCCGAGCAGCATGTTGTACGACAGCGCGAAAATGATCATGATGCCCATCTGCGACATCAGCGTGATGGCGAAGCCCCCGGTAAAGACCAGCGGCAGCACCAGCATGACCAGCATGGTCAGGCTCCAGATCATCCAGCGCGCCAGGTTCAGCGGGCGGTAGCGCATGGTGCGGCCGGTGACTACCGGCTCGCGGCGTTGTTGCATCGCTTGCTCCATGGTGTCAGCTCTCCCGGGTTCCCATCAGTCCACGCGGGCGGAAGATCAGCATCACCACCAGCAGCAGGTAAGGCAGCACCGGCGCCACCTGGGCCACCGTGAGCTTCCACAAGGAATAGAACGGCGTGGCGTCGCTGACTGCCAGCCCCAGGCTGGTCAGCAGCCCCGCGAGCGACGCGTCGATGGTGACGGCAAAGGTCTGCAGCACACCGATCAGGATCGATGCGATGAACGCCCCCACCAGCGAGCCCATCCCGCCCACCACCGCCACCACGAATACGATCGAGCCCACCGCCGCGGCCATCGAGGGCTCGGTGACGAAGGCATTGCCGCCGATCACGCCCGCCAGCCCCGCCAGCGCGGCGCCGCCGCCGAACACCATCATGAACACGCGCGGCACGTTGTGGCCGAGCGCCTCGACCATCTCCGGATGCGTCAGCGCCGCCTGGATCACCAGCCCGATGCGCGTGCGCGTCAGCATCAGGTAGATCGCCACCAGCATGCCCAGCGACACCAGCATCATGAAGGCGCGGTACTTGGGGAAGGACGAGGTGAACACCGTGAACAGCGGCCCGTCCAGCTCGGCCGGGATCCGGTACGGCACCGCGGCCAGGCCCCACACCAGCTTGACGCCCTCCTCGATCAGGTACGCCAGGCCGAAGGTGAACAGCAGCTCGGCCACGTGGCCGTACTTGTGCACCGTGCGCAGGCCGAAGCGCTCCACCAGCGCGCCCGCGCCGGCCACCAGCAGCGGCGCGAAGATCAGCGCCGGCCAGAAGCCGATCTTGCTGGCGATGGTGTATGCGAAATAGGCGCCCAGCATGTAGAAGCTGGCGTGCGCGAAGTTGAGCACGCCCATCATGCTGAAGATCAGGGTAAGGCCCGACGACAGCATGAACAGCAGCAGCCCGTAGCTGATGCCGTTCAGCAGTGAGATGACGAAGAATTCCACAGCGTGTCCTTCAAGCTGGCGCCGGCGTGCGTGGGGCGTGCCGGCATCCGTCCGGTTGGATTGAGGGTAAGCGTCCCCCACCGGAGGCAATGACGCCCCGGACGCTCCCCACTATCGACCCAAAAAGACCGAAAGTATGCAGGAACGGGCGGCCACTTTGTCAGCGTGGCCGGCCCGCCATGGACAGGATCAGCCCGGCCGCTTCATCTGGCAGGACGTGGGCTGCGCCGACACGTACTGGTCCATCAGCGCATTGGTCTTCCAGCCGTAGCCGGTGTTCTCCTGGTCGTACTTGACTTCCTTGCCATCGACCTTGGACCAGGTGGCAACGACCAGCGGCTGCTGGGCCTGGTGGTCGGTGTTGCGCATCTCGACCGTGCCGTTCATGCTGTCGACCTTGATGCCTTCCAGCGCCTTGGCCACCTTGACCGGATCGGTCGAACCGCCGTCCTTGATCGCTTTGGACAGCATGGCGATGCCGGTATAGGAAGCGACCACGTAAAAGTCATCGTTGTACTTCTTCTTGAAGCCTTCGATGACGTCCGAGCCCTTGAAGCCCTTGTTGTTGGCGTTGTAGTAGCCAACGTACTTGACGTGCTCGGCGCCGGCCGCGCCCATCGCCGTGGGTACGCCGGTGGTGCCGGCATAGTACGTGTAATAGTTGGTGGTCAGGCCGGCGTCCTTGCCCGCCTTGATCAGCAGCGCCAGGTCGCTGCCCCAGTTGCCGGTGATTACGGTATCGGCGCCCGAGGCCTTGATCTTGGCCGCGTACGGCGCGAAGTCCTTCACCTGTGCCAGCGGGTGCAGGTCTTCACCCACGATCTGGATATCCGGGCGCTTGCGCTTCAGATAGTCCTTGGCGGCCTTGGCCACCTGGTGCCCGAACGAATAGTTCTGGTTGATCAGGTAGACCTTCTTGACGTTGGGATCCTTGGCCAGGAAGCTCGTCAGCGCCTCCATCTTCATGTCGGAGTTGGCGTCGAGCCGGAAATGCCAGTAGTTGCACTTGGCATTGGTCATGTCCGGGTCCACCGCGGCGTAGTTCAGGTAGACGATTTCCTTGCCCGGGTTGCGCTCGTTATGCTTGGCCACCGCATCCTGCAGTGCCAGGCCGACCGACGAGCCGTTGCCCTGCACCACGTAGCGGATGCCCTGGTCGACCGCCTGCTTCAGGATGGTCAGGCTTTCCTGCGGCGAGAGCTTGTTGTCGAAGCCCACCACCTCGAACTTGTGCGCGCCGGCCCAGCCCTTCTGGTTGGCGATGTCGGCGACATACTGCCAGCTCTTGAGCTGGTTCTGCCCAACGGGAGCCATCAGCCCCGATAGCGGATCGATGAAGGCGATCTTCACCGTATCCGCGAGTGCGGACCCCGAAACCAGCGCAGAACCCAGTGCGGCGAACACGGCCACACCGGCCACCAGCGGACGCATTTTGGTCATACCTGTCTCCTTCACTCTTGTCGTTGGCTTGTCGTTGAATGCGGCAGTCAGGGCGCGCGCCTCCAGTCACGCGCCCGGCCCGCCCCGAACACGCCGTGCCGCAAGCAGGCACGGCGCACCGGTTGGCCTGGCCTGCCGGCCTCAGGCGGTCGGCAGCTTGTAGTCCTTGAACTGTTCGCGCAGCTTGAGCTTCTGCATCTTGCCGGTGGCGGTCAGCGGGATCTCGGTGACAAAGGCCACGTCGTCCGGGATCCACCACTTGGCGACCTTGCCCTCGAAGAACTTCAGCAGTTCCTCGCGGCTGACCTCGGCGCCGGGCTTCTTCACCACCACCAGCAGCGGGCGCTCGTCCCACTTGGGGTGGTAGGCCGAGATGCAGGCCGCCATATGCACCGCGGGATGCGCGGCGGCGACGTTCTCGATATCGATCGACGAAATCCACTCGCCGCCGGACTTGATAACGTCCTTGCTGCGGTCGGTGATCTGCATGAAGCCATCGGGGTCGATGGTGGCGACGTCGCCGGTCGGGAACCAGCCGTCGACCAGCGGATTGGCGTCGTTGCGGAAGTAGCGCTCGATGATCCACGGCCCGCGCACCATCAGATCGCCGAAGGCCTTGCCGTCCCACGGCAGTTCCTTGCCCTCGCCGTCGACGATCTTCATGTCGACGCCGAAGATCACGCGGCCCTGCTTCTCCTGGATCTTGTGGCGGTCGGCGTCGGACAGCTCGGCATGCCTGGCCAGCAGCTTGCACGACGTGCCCAGCGGCGACATCTCGGTCATGCCCCAGGCGTGGATCACCTCGACGTCCAGCGCCTCGAGCGCGCGGATCATCGCCAGCGGCGCGGCCGAGCCGCCGATCACGGTGCGGCGGAAGGTGGAGAACTTCAGGTTGTTCGACTGCACATATTGCAGCAGGCCGAGCCAGACGGTCGGCACGCCGGCGGAGAAGGTCACCTTCTCCTGCTCGAACAGTTCATAGAGCGAGGCACCGTCCAGCTTGGCGCCTGGCAGCACCAGCTTGGCGCCAACCAGCGGCACCGAGTATGGCAGGCCCCAGGCATTGACGTGGAACATCGGCACCACGGGCAGGATCACGTCGCTGGCGGAGCAGCCCAGCGCGTCGGGCATGGCCGACGCATACGAGTGCAGCACCGTCGAGCGGTGCGAGTACAGCGCGCCCTTGGGGTTGCCGGTGGTGCCCGAGGTGTAGCACAGGCTCGATGCCATGTTCTCTTCGAACTGTGGCCATTCGTAGTTGCCGTCCTGCGCCTCGATCAGTTCCTCGTAGCAAAGTAGCGGCACCTTGGACTCGGCCGGCATATGCGCGCGGTCGGTCATCGCCACCCAGCCCTTGACGTTGGGGCAATGCGGCGCCACGCCTTCCACCAGCGGCAGGAAGGTCAGGTCGAAGAAGATATAGCCGTCTTCCGCGTGGTTGACGATATAGGCGATCTGTTCAGGGAACAGGCGCGGGTTGACGGTATGGCAGACGGCGCCCATGCCGGACACGCCGTAATAGATCTCGAGGTGGCGGTAGCCATTCCAGGCCAGCGTGCCGACGCGCTCGCCCTGCTTCACGCCCAGCGCACCGAGCGCCTGCGCCAGCTTGCGCGCGCGCAGTTCGCAGTCACGGTACGTGTAGCGATGCAGGTCGCCCTCCGTGCGCCGCGAAACGATCTCGGTGCTCCCGTAATAACGGGCGGCGTGTTTGATCATGGAGGAAATGAGCAGCGGAGCGCTCATCATTTGACCCATCAATGCCATGTACCTGTCTCCTGAAAGTCTGGTTTCCGCCGGAAAACGAACAACCGTACTATTTTTTGGCGATTGTTCCCATGCATCGAATCAGCGTCAACGTGATTCTGTTGTGCACTGCCGTACTGTCGTGGTCATCGGGGCCGCAATTCTGCGAATGTCCATGCACCGGATTTATGTGCGCACTAAAGGAGGGGAAATAACCGTGCGGTGCGTGGCGGTCTCGTCAGTCGAGAACCATTGAGGACGTACAATACTGCGTGGCATGTTGCACCTCAACATGTCGTTTTCCCTAGCCACAATCGCATTTCCGTGCCCTCAGGCATGCGGCGCTGCACTGCCCTGCAAGCGGCCTGCAGCACCGCTTCCGGGTCAGGAGATGCACACCGCCCCCTTGCGCCCAAGCGCCCTACGCGATGCCAGACACGCCCCAGTCCTTCGCTTCACAATCCTCGCGCGCCACGGCGTCCGTTCCGCTGTCCATCCCCTTCAGTACCTCGCCTGGCTTTGCTGCCATCGGCGAGAAATTCTTCACGCGGCTGCCCCCCACGCCTCTGCCCGCGCCCTACCTGGTCAGCGTGGCACCGGCGGCGGCTGCATTGCTCGGCTGGGATGCGGGCATCGGCAATGAGCAGGGATTTGTCGAGACCTTTGTCGGCAACCAGGTGCCGGAGTGGGCCGACCCCATCGCCACGGTCTATTCCGGCCACCAGTTCGGCGTCTGGGCCGGCCAGCTCGGCGACGGCCGCGCGATCCGGCTGGCGCAGGCCGAGACCGGTACCGGCCCGTGGGAGATCCAGGTCAAGGGCGCCGGGCTGACGCCGTACTCGCGCATGGCCGATGGCCGCGCGGTGCTGCGCTCTTCGATCCGTGAGTACCTGTGCTCGGAGGCGATGGCCGCGTTGGGCGTGCCGACCACGCGTGCGTTATCCATCGTCGGCTCGGACGCGCCGGTGCGCCGCGAAACCATCGAGACCTCCGCGGTGGTGACACGGCTGTCGCCGACCTTTATCCGCTTCGGGCACTTCGAGCATTTCGCCGCGCACGATGACGTGGCCGCGCTGCGCCAGCTCGCGGACTTTGTCATCGACAACTTCATGCCGGCCTGTCGCGAGGATGCCCAGCCCTACCAGGCGTTGCTGCGCGAGGTCTCGCTGCGCACCGCCGACCTGATCGCGCACTGGCAAGCGGTGGGCTTCTGCCATGGCGTGATGAACACCGACAATATGTCGATCCTGGGCCTGACCATCGACTACGGCCCGTTCGGCTTCCTCGACGCGTTCGACGCCAACCATATCTGCAACCACTCCGACACGCAGGGCCGCTACGCCTACAGCCAGCAGCCGCAGGTAGCGTTCTGGAACCTGCATTGCCTGGCGCAGGCGCTGCTGCCGCTGTGGCTTCCGCCCGAAGAATCCGACAAGGAAGGCGCGCGCGAAGCCGCGGTGGAAGCCGCGCGCGCCGCCCTCGACCCGTTCCGCGACCGCTACGCCGCCGCCTTCTTCCGCCACTACCGCGCCAAGCTGGGGCTGCGCCCGCCCGCCGGCGGCGATGACAAAGCTGATGAGCCGCTGCTGACTGCCCTGTTCCAGCTGCTGCATGCGCAACGCGTGGACTACACGCTGTTCTGGCGCAAGCTGTGCGGCATCTCGTCGACCGATGCCTCGCGCGACGCGCCGGTGCGCGACCTGTTCCTGGATCGCGCCGCCTTCGACACGTGGGTGGCCGACTACCGCGCACGCCTGCGCGCCGAGCAATCGCACGACGCCGCCCGCGAACTGGAAATGCTGGCAGTCAACCCCAAATACGTGCTGCGCAACCACTTGGCCGAGACCGCGATCCGGCGCGCCCGCGAGAAGGACTTCAGCGAAGTCGACCGCCTGCTGGCCGTGCTGTCGCGCCCGTTCGACGAACAGCCTGAAGCGGAACATTACGCAGCGCTGCCGCCGGACTGGGCGTCGGGGCTGGAAGTCAGCTGCTCATCGTGATCCCCGCGCCTGCACGCAAGCGCCAGCCGGTGTAAGGTTCGCGCAAAGCACGTAAAAATCCGAGGAAGACCCGACCATGACCACCACCAAGACCGACGCCGAGTGGCGTGAACAACTCTCCGACATCGAGTACCGCGTCACTCGCGAGGCGGCCACCGAGCGCCCCTTCACCGGCCGCTACTGGGACCACTGGGACCGCGGCATCTACAAGTGCGTCGGCTGCGGCACGGCGCTGTTCGAGTCCGCCACCAAGTTCGATGCCGGCTGCGGCTGGCCCAGCTATTTCCGTCCGATCAACGGCGAGGTCATTGCCGAGCATACCGACCACAGCCACGGCATGGTCCGGATCGAAGTACGGTGCAAGGAATGCGGCAGCCACCTGGGCCACGTGTTCGAGGATGGCCCCGCGCCGACCGGCCTGCGCTATTGCATCAACTCGGCTGCGCTAAAATTCGACGATCGCGACCCGGCGCAGCGTGAGGCGGATGATGCCCATGGCGCCGGCAGCGGCAACGATCCCCAGCGCGATCCGCAGCGCTGAATAACCTGGTACCGCATGAAATTCCTGTTCGACCTGTTCCCGGTCATCCTGTTTTTTGTTGCCTTCAAGCTGGCAGACATCTACACCGCCACCGCCGTGGCCATCGCTGCGACGGTGGTGCAGATCGGCTGGGTCTGGTTCCGCCACCGCAAGGTGGAGCCGATGCAGTGGGTCAGCCTGCTGATCATCGCCGTCTTCGGCGGCGCCACGCTGGTGCTGCACAACGAGACCTTCATCAAGTGGAAGCCGACTGTGCTGTACTGGATGTTCGCCGCGGCCCTGATGGGTTCGGTGATCGGCTGGCGCAAGAACCTGATCCGCGCCATGATGGAAAAGCAGGTGACCCTGCCCGATTCGGTCTGGGCGCGGCTGAATGCCGCCTGGGCGGGCTTCTTTGCCGCCATGGGCGTGCTCAACCTGTATGTGGCGTACGAGTTCTCGACCGACGTCTGGGTCAATTTCAAGCTGTTCGGCAGCATGGGGCTGATGCTGGTGTTTATCGTCGCGCAAAGCGTCTGGCTGTCGCGTCACATGCCCGAAAACAGCAAGGACTGAGGTCCTGTCCCCCAATACCGAAATCGAAGGAACTATTGATGGCAGCCGATCCCGCCACCATCGAGGCGATGCTGCGTGATGCGCTCGCCCCCAGCCACCTCACCGTGCGCGATGACAGTGCCCTGCACGCCGGACACGCCGGCGCCGCATCCGGCGGCGGACATTACGACGTGACAATCGTCAGCGAGCGCTTTGCAGGTCACAACCGGGTTGCGCGACACCGCATGGTGTATGATGCGCTGCGCGGTCTGTTCCCCGCGCAGATCCACGCACTGGCCGTGACTGCGTTCACCGACCAAGAGTACCAATCGCGCGCTCAATCACGCGCATCTTCCAGCAACTCTCAGACCTGATTCCATGAAGACCACCGTCCTCTCGTTCAGCCTGGCGGCTGTGCTTGCTGCCGGCAGCCTGCCGGCCATCGCCCAGAATGCCGCCGTCGTGAATGGCAAGGCCATTTCGTCGGCTAAGCTGGACAAGTTGATCGCCGGCACCGGCCAGCCCGACAATCCGGAGCTGCGCTCGCGGGCCCGCAACATGCTGATCGACCGCGAACTGCTTGTGCAAGAAGCCAACAAGCGCGGCCTGACCCAGCGCGACGACGTGCAGGAGCAACTGGAACAGGCCCGCCTGAACGTGCTGGCCGGCGCGGTGTTCGAAGACTACGTGAAGACCCACGGCGCCAGCGACGCCGAGCTGCGCAAGCAGTACGACAAGATCAAGTCGCAGTTCGGCAACGGCAAGGAATACCACGCCCGCCATATCCTGGTGGAGAAGGAAGCCGACGCCAAGGCCATCATCGCCAAGATCAAGGGCGGCGCCAAGTTCGATGACCAGGCCAAGGCCGCGTCCAAGGACCCGGGCTCGGCGGCCAACGGCGGCGACCTGGACTGGGCCAACAGCAGCAGCTACGTGCCGGAGTTCTCGGCGGCCATGACCGGCCTGAAGAAGGGCCAGATGACCGAGACGCCGGTCAAGACCCAGTTCGGCTGGCACATCATCGAGCTGGTGGACGTGCGCGAAGCCAAGATCCCGTCGTTCGAAGAGGTCAAGCCGCAACTGACCCAGATGCTGATGGGCGACCAGAACTGGCAGCGCGAGCAATTCCAGACCATGATGAAGTCGCTGAAGGATAAGGCCAAGATTCAGTAAGCACGGACCGGTCGCCCCCCGCCGGTCTGCAATATTGAAGGATGCAGCGCGTGGAGACGATCGCCGGATACTGGCAACTGTGGCATCTTTCGTCCCGGGGCATGTGCTATTGCGCACTGGCCTGGGCGTCCCTGGACGGCGCCGCCCCTGGCTGGCGCCGGCTCCATCCCCACCTCCCCCTGCGTGACCGCTACGCACCCGAGAAGATCCTGCACGCCGTCGTGGCGTACAAGGAAGCTCGCGGCGAGATCAGGCCGTCCCCCGGTTTTGAAGCAGGGCGGATGCTGACTTATGCGTATGCATCGTGGAGTTCGCGCTTGCTGCCGCCGATTCCGGGCTGAATCGATTCACTGGCGGCGATCGTAACGCCACCCCGCCTCGTCGAGCTGACTGACGCTGTCGACGACCAGCCTGACCAGGGCGTCCAGCATCTTCTCGAATACCGTGATGGCACTGTCGATGGCACCGGCGGTGAACATCGCCTAGTGCAACAGCAAGTACAGCAGCACGGTGGCCAACAGCGCCACCAGGCCGTTGGGCCAGGCGACCAGCCACTGGTTCAGCTCAAGGGCAAGTCCCAGCATCATGCCGAGCAGCGCCGAGGCAACGCCCGCCCAGTTGAATGCGGGCTGGGCGTTCAGTTCGCGAACTTCATAGCAGCCCTTCTGCTTGATGTAGAAGTCCGCCAGCAGCGGGCCGGCCAGCGGTGGCGCCATGATGCCGAGGTAGTTGATGAACTGCGAAAAGAACATCTGGTAGAAGCCCAGCGACCCGAGCACGGTGCCAACAAGGCCGGCAACAAGGACGAGCTTCTTCTTGCTGACCGCGAATCCGCGGGACTGCAGCACCGGACCCGTGTAGAGCGCATTGCAATAGAGCTCGGCATCGTTGGTGGTCCATAGCGACAAGGTCCAGGTCACCGCGCCCGCCAGTGCCAGCAGGAAGCTCTTCTCCAGCATCCACGACACATAGTTGTATTCGCCGACGGTGACGGTGCCGATATAGCCGACGATGTTGAGCAAGGGGTTGGTCAACAGGAAGCAGGCGGCCGAGCCCAGCCAGACCGCACGTGCGCTCCGGTTGAAGCGGAACAGGTCGACACCCATGATGGCGCCCGCGATCCAGTTCCCCACCAGCATGGTGACGGCCGAGGATAACGGCAGGCCGCTCTTTTGCGCGGAGGCCGCGATAAAGCTGCCCAGCCCGCCGCCCTCGTCGAGCATGCCGATGCCGACCAGCACCGCGATCAGCATGATGACGGGCGCCACCGGCACCGCCAGGCGCTCCAGCCCTTTCATGCCTGACGGGTGCCGGGGACGACTGCGCCTTCTGATTCATGACTGGACCTCCGAATCGACCGTTCCTTGTTCGAGCGAGCGGGATGCAAGGGGATTCAGCCGATGCGCGGCGCGTTCCTGGAGCGCGAATATGCCGGCACAGCCCTGCATCCGATCGTGAGTCAGCGCGAGAATATCAGCGCGCAAACGGCCGAAACTGGGGAAGATTCCAAGATCCGAAGCGAAATGGCCGCCGCCATCAGGGCATTGGCGGCATGCATCGTCGAAAAACTAAAAAGCCACCGGCGCTGCCGGTGGCTCAGGGTGCTGACAAAGCTCTGCTGCGGTATGAAGGACCAACTGGGTACTCCCTCTTCCGTTGCGGGAGAGGGTTGGGGAGAGGGCCGGTGTATCGACGAAGTGCCGTGTGTCGGTATGCCACCGCCTGCCCTCTCCCCCGCCCCTCTCCCGCAAGCGGCAGAGGGGAGCAAACCGGCGGAATTTGACAAGCTGCGGGCTTAGCAGCTGTTGCTTACCCCACCCACTTCCGCGCATTGCGGAACATCCGCATCCACGGGCTGCCACCATCCGCAACCTGCTTCCACGCATCCGGTGCCCAGCTCATGGTCGCGGCACGGAACACGCGTTCCGGGTGCGGCATCAGCACGGTGAAGCGGCCGTCGAAGGTCGTCACCGAGGTGATACCTTCCGGCGAACCATTCGGGTTGAGCGGATAGGCCTGCGTAACCGCGCCGTAGTTGTCGACGAAACGCAGCGCGACCTTGGCCTCGCCGATATTGCCCTGCTGCGAGAAGTCGGCAAACCCTTCGCCGTGCGCGACCACGATGGGGATGCGGCTGCCTTCCATGCCGGCGAAGAAGATCGACGGCGACGACTGCACTTCCACGGTGACGTAGCGCGCCTCGTACTGCTCCGACTGGTTGCGGGTGAACTGCGGCCACGCACCCGCGCCCGGGATGATCGGGGCCAGGTTGCTCATCATCTGGCAGCCATTGCACACGCCCAGCGCAAAGGTGTCCTGGCGGTTGAAGAACGCCGCGAACTGCTCGGCCATCTGCGCGTTGAACAGGATGGTCTTGGCCCAGCCCTCGCCCGCACCCAGCACGTCGCCGTAGCTGAAGCCGCCGCAGGCAACAAAGCCGCTGAAGTCAGCCAGGTTGGCGCGGCCGGCGATCAGGTCGCTCATATGCACGTCGTGCGTATCGAAGCCCGCGCGATCCATGCTGTACGCCATCTCGATCTGCGAGTTGACGCCCTGCTCGCGCAGGATCGCCACCCGCGGACGGGCGCCGGTGGCGACGCTGGGGCCAACATAGGGCGCGGCGATATCCTCGGCCGGATCGAACGTCAGCACCGGGCTGATGCCGGGGTCGGCGGCGTCGAGCAGGCGGTCGTATTCGCTGTCGGCGCAGGCCGGGTTGTCGCGCAGGCGCGCGATGCGCCAGCTGACTTCGCTCCAGTTGCGCTGCAGGTCGGTGCGCGAAGCGCCGAATACCTTCTTGGCGTCGCGGTAGATCTCGACCTGGTCGGTCGCATTGGGCTTGCCGACCACGTGGCTGCACGCCGACAGGCCGGCCTCACGCAGCACCGCGAAGACCGCGTCGCGGTCCTGCATGCGCACTTGCACCACCGCGCCCAGTTCTTCCGCGAACAGCGCGCGCAGGGTCTGGTCGTTGCGGCGCTCGGCGATCTGCTGCGCCCAGTTCTTGGCGTCGCCGTAGTCCTGCTCCTGCTGCGGGTCCAGCGCCAGCATGTCGACGTTGAGCGAAACGCCGCAGTGGCCGGCAAAGGCCATCTCGGCCAGCGTGGCCAGGAAGCCGCCGTCGGAACGGTCGTGGTAGGCCAGCACCTTGCCTTCGCGGTTCAGGCGCTGGATCACGTTGAAGAAGTTCTTCAGGTCTTCGGCGTTGTCGACATCCGGGGCGCTGTCGCCCACCTGCTGCATGACCTGCGCCAGGATGCTGCCGGCCATGCGGTTCTTGCCACGGCCCAAATCGACGGCGATCAGCACCGTGTCACCGGCGTCGGTGCGCAGTTGCGGCGTCAGCGTGCGGTTGACGTCGTCCACCGCGGCAAAGGCCGAGATGATCAGCGACACCGGCGCGACCACTTCCTTGTTGACGCCGTCGTCCTGCCACTTGGTGCGCATCGACAGCGAATCCTTGCCGACCGGGATGCTGATGCCCAGCGCCGGGCACAACTCCATGCCGACGGCGTGCACGGTGTCATACAGTTTGGCGTCCTCACCTTCCACGCCGCAGGCGGCCATCCAGTTGGCCGACAGCTTGACCTTGCCCAGGTCCTTGACCGGTGCCGCCGCCAGGTTGGTCAGCGCCTCGCCGATCGCCATGCGGCCGGAGGCCGGGGCATCGATCACGGCCAGCGGCGTGCGTTCGCCCATGGTCATCGCCTCACCGGCGTTGCCCTTGTAGTCGAGCGTGGTCACGGCAACGTCGGCCACCGGCACCTGCCACGGGCCGACCATCTGGTCGCGCGCGTTCATGCCGCCGACGGTACGGTCGCCAATCGAAATCAGGAACGACTTGTTCGCCACGGTCGGGTGGCGCAGCACGTCGCGCACCGCCTGCTCCAGGCTGATGCCGGTCACGTCCACGGCCGGCAGTGCCTGCTCCACGCGCTTGACGTCACGGTGCATGCGCGGCGGCTTGCCCAGCAGCACGTCCATCGGCATGTTGACGGCGTAGTGCTCCTTGAGCGCCGCGTCGACGCTGGCGTCGACCAGCTGCAGCTGCTTTTCTTCGGTGGCGATGCCGACCACCGCGAACGGCGAGCGCTCGCGCTGGCACATGGCCTGGAACTGCGGGAAGCTGTCCGCCGCGATCGCCAGAACGTACCGCTCCTGCGACTCGTTGCACCAGATCTCGGCCGGCGACAGGCCGGACTCTTCCAGGTGCACCTGACGCAGGTCGAAGCGCGCGCCGCGGTCGGCGCCGTCCACCAGTTCCGGGAAGGCGTTGGAGATGCCGCCGGCGCCGACGTCGTGGATCGATAGGATCGGGTTGGCGTCGCCGAGCTGCCAGCACGCGTTGATCACTTCCTGCGCGCGGCGTTCCATCTCGGGGTTGCCGCGCTGGACCGAATCGAAGTCCAGGTCGGCGGTGTTGGTGCCGGTCGCCATCGAGCTGGCGGCGCCGCCGCCCATGCCGATGCGCATGCCCGGGCCGCCGAGCTGGATCAGCAGCGTGCCGGCCGGCAGCGGGTTCTTGTGCGTGTGCGAGGCGTCGATATTGCCGATGCCGCCCGCGATCATGATCGGCTTGTGGTAGCCGCGCACGGTGCCGCCCACGTTCTGCTCGTAGACGCGGAAGTAGCCACCCAGGCTGGCGCGGCCGAACTCGTTGTTGAAGGCGGCACCGCCGAGCGGGCCGTCGATCATGATCTGCAGCGGCGAGGCGATGCGGTCCGGCTTGCCGGTCACGCCGGGCTTGTCGTCGGGGTTGCGGTGTGCCACCGGCTGGGCGGCGTCGCGGTCGTTTTCCCAGGACTCGACGGCCTCGGGCAGCATCAGGTTGGACACCGTGAAGCCGGTCAGGCCGGCCTTGGGCTTGGCGCCGCGGCCGGTCGCGCCCTCGTCGCGGATTTCACCGCCGGCGCCGGTCGAGGCACCCGGGAACGGCGAGATCGCGGTCGGGTGGTTGTGCGTCTCCACCTTCATCAGCGTGTGGGTCAGCGCCTCGTGGCGGCCGTACTTGTGGTCGCCGCCGCGCGGGAACCAACGCTCGGCCACATCGCCTTCCATCACCGCCGAGTTGTCCGAGTAGGCCACGATCGAGCCCTGCGGATTGAGCTGGTGCGTATTGCGGATCATCGCGAACAGCGACTTGTCCTGCTGCACGCCGTCGATGGTCCAGGTGGCGTTGAAGATCTTGTGGCGGCAGTGCTCGCTGTTGGCCTGCGCGAACATCATTAGCTCGACATCAGTCGGGTTGCGCTCCAGCCTGGCGTAGGCGTCGACCAGGTAGTCGATCTCGTCCTCCGATAGCGCCAGGCCCATCTCGACGTTGGCCGCGGCCAGCGCGCTGCGGCCGCCGGAGATATCGATAAAGCGCAGCGGCTTGGCCGGCAGTTCCTGGAACAGGCCGGCGGCATCCTCGCGGGTGGCGACCACGGTCTCGGTCATGCGGTCGAACAGGTGCGCGGCGACGGCGGCGCGGGTGTCCGCGTCCAGCGTCTTGCGCCCGCGCAGCAGGCCCTTCTTGCAGATGACCGTGATCTCGATGCCGCGCTCGATGCGGTGGATATGCGTGAGACCGCAGTTATGGGCGATGTCGGTGGCCTTGCTGGCCCACGGCGAGATCGTGCCGAAGCGCGGGATCACCACGAAACGGTCGCCCTCGGCCTGCTCGGCGAACGGTGCGCCGTAGGTCAGCAGCGCCGCCACGCGCGACTGGTCGTCGGCCGACAGCGGCGTCTGCGCGTCAACAAAGTGCAGGAACTGGCCGTGCACCGACTCGATATCGGCGTCGATTTGCCGGAGAGCGGTGAGCAGGCGTTGCTGACGGAAGGCGGAAAGCGCCAAAGCGCCGGAGAAGCACGAGAAATGCGCCATGATCGTAGCGGTCAGGGAGGCGTGGAGGTAAAGCCTGGTAGGGGCTGCAGCTTGACCGGCACCGCTGCATGGGGTGCCGGCTGGCGGGAAACCGCTATTGTACCTTGCCGGGCCCCGGATTTTGCACTGCGACAACATCGCAGCGCCGTGTTACGGCAATTCGTGATAATGCCTATGCGTCACATCCGGCCAATTATGGCTCAGAGTGACGTGGCCGAGCGGGCGGCCTGCTCATACAGCCCGGTCAGCACCCGCAGCAGGCGGGCCAGTTCGCCGATCTCGACGTTCTCGTCGCTGCCCTCGGTGAAATTGCTGGTCAGGCATTGCTCGCGGATCTCGCGGTAGCGCGAGCACGCCTCGGTGCCGGCCGGCGTGGTCGAGTAAGTCGCTTCCTTGCCAACCCGCTCCCCGGCCACCAGCCCCAGCCCCTGCAGCTTCTTCAGCGCATAGGTCACCAGGTGGGTGTCCTCCACATTCAGCACGAAACAGATATCGGCCAGCCGCTTGGGCCGGCCGCGGTGGTTGACGTGGTGCAGCACCAGCACGTCCAGGAAGGTCAGGTCGCGAACCCCGGCGGCGCCCATGCAGCGCACCACCCAGCGGCTATAGGCGTTGTAGGCGGTATTCAGTCCGAACTCGAACTCGGACAGTTCGGGGCTGCGCACCGACACCAGGTGGGACGACGACACGATATTGGTGCCGGCCGCGCGCGACAGCGCGGGCGCCGGTTTTGCCGCCGGCTGGTCGGGCACTGAATCGGTCACAGCATCCGCCACGGCGGCGGCGTGGCCGGTCTCGACTGGCTTGCGTGCCATGCGGAAGACTCCTTTCGATGGGATGGCGCGGGCGCTAGCGGGTGCTAGGTATAAGCCCCGAGCACGACCCGGCAATTTTAGCTTGACAGTTTATTGGCGAATTATGAGCATGAACACCTAATAAATACAGGTAAAGCATGAGGAGGAACGCCGGGCACGGCTTGCCCGGCGCATGCGCATCCCCGCCCTCCCCGTGCACCCCGTGCCGGCAGGCACCGTCCGCAACGGCGCTGCCGCCCCGCCCTCTCACCAGTTCTTGCGCCCATGCCAGAGATGCTCCCCGACCTCGACACCCTGAACACCCGCCTGCGCGAGGGCGCCACCAGCCGTGCGCAGATCATCGAGCAGGCGGCTGCGGCGGCGGCCGGCCCGGCCGCGGAAGCCGTGTTCCTGCACAGCACCTTCGAGGCCGCGGCGCAGGTCGCGCGCGCCGCCGATGCCGCCAGCCGCGCCGGCAAGCCGCTGCACCCGCTGGCGGGCCTGCCGGTCTCGGTGAAGGATTTGTACGACATCGCCGGCGAGGTCACCCGCGCGGCATCGGTGGCGCGCCAGGACGCCCAACCCGCCGCGGCGGACGCCACCGTGGTCGCGCGGCTGCGCCAGGCGGGCGCGGCCATCGTCGGGCGCACCAATATGACCGAGTTCGCGTTCTCGGGCGTCGGCATCAATCCCCACTTCGGCACGCCGGTCAACCCGGCCGGCGCCGACGGGGTGGCGCGCATTCCCGGCGGCTCGTCGTCCGGCGCCGCGGTATCGGTGGCGCTGGGCCTGGCCGTCGCCGCGCTCGGCAGCGACACCGGCGGCTCGATCCGCATCCCCGCCGCGCTGTGCGGTATCACCGGCTTCAAGCCGACCGCGCGGCGCGTGCCGCTGACCGGCGCCTTCCCGCTGTCCTATACGCTCGACACCGCCTGCGCGATGGCGCGCACGGTCGGCGACTGCGTCGCCGTCGACAGCGTGATCGCGGACAGCGCCGTGATACCGCGTGTCACCAGCCCCACCGCCATGCGGCTGGCGATCCCGCGCCAGTACTTGCTGGACGACCTCGACCCGGTGGTCGCGCGCGCCTTCGACCGTGCGCTGGGCCGCCTGTCGGCAGCCGGCGTGCAACTCGAGCACGTCGACCTGCCGGAACTCGGCGAACTGGCCGGCCTGAACGCGCAAGGCGGCTTCAGCTCGGCCGAGGCCTACGCCATCCACCGCCGTATGCTGGCCACCCGGCGCGAGCTGTACGACCCGCGCGTGGCCTCGCGCATCGACCGCGGGGCCAATATCAGCGCCGCCGACTATATCGACCTGGGCCGCGCCCGACTCGACTGGATCGCCCGCATGGAGGCACGCCTGGCCCGCTTCGATGCCGTGGTCTGCCCGACCGTGCCGATGGTGGCGCCAGAGATCGCGCCGCTGCGCACCGATGATGCGCAGTTCTTCCGCGTCAATGCCCTGCTGTTGCGCAACACCTCGGCATTCAATTTCTTCGACGGCTGCTCGATCTCGCTGCCCTGCCACGCGCCGGACGAGCTGCCGGTGGGGCTGATGCTGTCGCACGGCCCGATGCGCGATGCCGACCTGCTGGGCACGGCCCTTGCGTTGGAGCGCATCGTGCAACCGTCACAGCGCGACGACTGAGCCGAGCCTGTCGCTCAGCAATCCGCGCCGTTGATCTTGCGCTGCCTGCAGTCGGACCTGCAGGCGGCACCAGGTAGTACGCAACAAGCTGTACAACCGCGCCCCCGCGCGCACACCAGGAGAGATCGAGATGCGAGTCAAGGCAATCGTTGCGGCCGGCCTGGCGTTGGCCGCCATGACGGTACAGGCGGATACCAAGTGGGACCTGCCGACCGGTTACCCGGTCAGCAACCTGCACACCGAGAACCTGCATCAGATGGCCAGCGACGTGGACAAGGCCACCGGCGGCAAGCTCAAGATCGTGCTGCATCCCAACGGGTCGCTGCTCAAGGCCAACGAGATCAAGCGCGGCGTGCAGACCGGCCAGGTGCAGATGGGCGAGATCCTGATGTCCCTGCTGGCCAACGAGAACCCGGTGTTCGGCGTCGATGCGGTGCCGTTCCTGGCCACCAGCTATACCGATGCCTACAAGCTGTGGCAGGCGTCGCGCCCGGTCACCGAGAAGGTGCTCGACAAGCAGGGCCTGAAGCTGCTGTACGCGGTGGCCTGGCCGCCGCAGGGCATCTACGCCAGCAAGCCGATCAATTCGGCCGCGGACATGAAGGGCCTGAAATGGCGCGCCTACAACCCGGCCACCTCGCGCATCGCCGAACTGGTGAGCGCGCAGCCGGTGACCATCCAGGCCGCCGACCTGGCGCAGGCGCTGGCCACGGGCACGGTCAACTCCTTCATGTCGTCGGGCGCGACCGGGGTCGACACCAAGGTCTGGGAAAGCGTGAAGTACTTCTACACCGTCGACGCATGGCTGCCCAAGAACATGCTGGTGGTCAGCAAGAAGGCCTTTGCGGCGCTGGACAAGCCGACCCAGGATGCGCTGCTCAAGGCCGTGGCCGACGCCGAAAAGCGCGGCTGGCAGGTGTCGGAGCAGAAGACCAAGGAGTACCTGGCCACCCTGTCGCGCAACGGCATGACGGTGCAGCCGCCTTCGCCGCAGCTCAAGGCGGACATGCAGAAGGTAGGCAAGGTCATGGTGGATGACTGGGCCAAGGGCGCGGGCGAGGATGGCAAGGCCATTCTGGACGCGTACCGGAAGTAAGGCCGCTGCCGCGAGCGTTGCTCATGTACAAGGCAATCGTCATTTCCGCGCAGGCGGGAATGACGTTGTTTCACGCATCCTGCCTCTCCTACCGCCCCCCATCATGCCAACTCCCCCCCTCCCCAAGCGCTGGCTTGACCGCCTGCTCGACCTCTTCGCCACGCTCGCCGCGCTGTGCATCCTCACCGTCTGCGTGATCATGGTGCTGATGTCGCTGTCGCGCGAAACCGCGGTGACGTTCAAGGGCGGCGACGATTTCGTGGCCTGGCTGTGCGCCGCCTCGGCCTTCCTGATCCTTGGCCAGACCTTCCAGCACGGCGGCATCGTGCGTGTGGAGATGCTGCTGGAAGCGGTCGGCCCGCGCCGGCGCTGGGCACTGGAGGTGCTGTCGCTCTCCGTGTGCCTGATGTTCGCCGCCTATGCGGCCTGGGCGCTGGGCAACTTCGCCTGGCAGAGCTGGGAGATCGGCGACGTCTCGCAGGGCCAGATCGTGATTCCACTGTGGATTCCGCAGAGTTTCGCGGTGCTGGGCTGCATCGGCTTCCTGCTGGCGGTTGCCGACGAATGGCTGCGCGTGGTGCGCCGGCATAAGCCGCGCTACCAGCTGGCGCAGGAAGCCAAGCTCGCCGCCGGCGATTTCGGGGAGACGATCTGATGAGCACGGTATTGGTTGCGCTGGTCCTGCTGGTGGTGCTGATCGTCTTCCTCGCCATCGGCACATGGATCCCGGTGGCCATCGCGGTCACCTCCTGGGTCGGCCTGGTGGTGTTCTCCGACCGCGAGGCGCTGGTGAGCCTGGCCAATGCGTGGTGGTCGTCGAGCGCCTCGTACACGCTGGCATCGCTGCCGCTCTTTGTCTGGATGGGCGAGATCCTGTTCCGCACCAAGCTGAGCGAGCAGATGTTCAGCGGCCTCTCGCCGTGGCTGAACTGGCTGCCCGGGCGGCTGATGCACGTCAACATCCTGGGCTGCGGCATCTTCGGCTCGGTGTCGGGGTCGTCGGCGGCCACCTGCGCGACGATTGCGAAGTCGGCGCTGCCGGAACTCACGCGCCGGGGCTACGACGAGCGCGTCACGCTGGGCTCGCTGTCCTGCGCGGGCACGCTGGGCATCCTGATCCCGCCGTCGATCACGATGGTGGTGTACGCGGTCTCGGCGGATGTGTCGATCATCCGCGTATTCCTGGCAGGCTTTATTCCGGGGCTGCTGCTGATGGCGCTGTTCTCGGGCTATATCGTGGTCTGGGCGCTGGCCAACCCGGACAAGACCCCGGCATCCGACCACTTCGGCTGGCGCGCGCGGCTGGCGTCGGTGCGGCAGCTGCTGCCGTGCATCGTGCTGATCGCCTTTATCGCCTGGGTCATGGTCACCGGCTACGCCACTGCCACCGAGGCCGCCGCCTACGGCGTGGTGGCGTCGCTGGGGCTGGCCTGGGCGGGCGGCTCGCTCACGCGCGCGGCGTTCTGGGAAAGCCTGATGTCGGCCACGCGGCTGACCGCGATGATCATGTTCGTGCTGGGCGCGACCTCGTTCCTGTCGGTGACCATGAGCTTTACCGGCATTCCGCGCGCGCTGGCGGAATGGGTGGCGGCGCTGCATCTGTCGCCGTGGGCGCTGATCGCGGTGCTGACGGTGATCTACATCGTGCTCGGCACCGCGCTGGACGGCATCTCGATGATCGCGCTGACCACGGCGACGGTGCTGCCGATGGTGCAGGCGGCCGGCTTCGACCTGGTCTGGTTCGGCATCTTTATCGTGCTGCTGGTGGAGATCGCCGAGGTGACGCCACCGGTGGGCTTCAACCTGTTCGTGTTGCAGAGCATGACCGGCAAGGACAGCAACTACATTGCCCGGGTATCGCTGCCCTTTTTCATGATGATGGTGGTGGCCATCGCCATCATCACGATCTGGCCGACGGTGGTCACGTGGCTGCCGGACATTGTCATGCAGCAGGAAGTCAAATAGCATAGGGCGGGCCGCCCGGCCCGCAGTCCGTCCGACTGTGGCCGCGGCGGCAACGTGGAGGCAACCCGCCAGATGCATGTGATCGTCATCGGTGCCGGCGCGATCGGCATGTGTTCCGCCTGGTACCTGCGGCAGGCCGGCTTCGACGTGACCGTGCTCGAACGGCGCGCTGCGCCCGCGCAGGAGTCCAGCTTCGGCAATGCCGGCATGATCGCGCCCGGGTATGTCACGCCATGGGCCGCGCCGGGCATGCCCGGCAAGGTCCTGCGCACGCTCTTCGCCCGCGAGGCGCCGGTAGTGTTCCGCCCTTCCGCCGACCCAGCCATGTGGCGCTGGATCGCGCGCTGGCTGCGCGAATGCAAGCTGGAGCGCTACCGCGCCAACAAGCTGCGCATGCAGCGCCTGGCCTTCTACAGCCGCGACTGCCTGCACCGGCTGCGCAGCGAACTGGAGATCGACTACGAGCAGTTGCAGGGCTACCTGCAGCTGTTCCGCACCGCGCGCGACCTGGACCTGGCCGCGCCCGCCGTGGCGCTGCTGCGCGAGAACAATGTCCCGCACCAGCTGGTGAGCGCGCAGGCATGCCGCCGGATCGAACCGGGCCTGGCCGCCGATACGCCGCTGGCCGGCGGGCTGCACCTGCCGGAGGACGAGTCGGGCAATTGCCCGATGTTCGTGCGCGCGCTGCACCGGCATGCCGAGACTGCCGGCGTTTCCTTCCGCTTCGACACGCAGGTGACGCGCATCCGCCCCGACAGGGACGGCAAGCTGCAGGTCGAGCTGTCGCAAGAGAGCAAGAACGGTGCTGCACCGGTGCTGAGCGCCGAGCGCGTACTGGTCGCCGCCGGCGCCGACAGCACCGCGCTGCTGGGTCCGCTGGGCCTGCGCGTGCCGTTGTATCCGGTCAAGGGCTACTCCGTCACGTTCATGATCCGCGACGAACTGCAGGCGCCGCTGGGCGCGCTGATGGACGAGTCGTACAAGATCGCGATCACGCGCATGGGCAACCGCATGCGCGTGGCGGGCACGGCCGAGCTGGGCTCGCGCAAGCTGGACTTGCGGCCCGCCGCACTGCGCACGCTGATCAAGGTGGCGCGCGACTGGTTCCCGGTGGCCGGCAACTACCAGGAAGCCACGCAATGGGCCGGCGCGCGGCCGATGCTGCCGGATGGTCCGCCGCTGATCGGGCCCACCTCCGTGCCCGGACTTTTCCTTAACCTGGGCCATGGCTCGACGGGCTGGGCGATGAGCTGCGGATCGGGCAAGATTGCGGCTGACCAGATCGCCGCCAGCGCCACTGCCTGCGACGGCCCAGACATCGACATGGAAGGCCTGCTGCCGGATCGCTACGGGCTCGGGCCTGCCAGATAGCCACCCATGAGCCTCCCTGACTCCTCCAATGCCTCGCCGCTAGCCAATGGCGACGGCTGGTTTGCGCTTGACGCCGCGTCACCCTCGCCCGTTCCCCTCTACGACGTCGCCGCCATCCGCCGCATCGAGCAAGCCGCACTGGCGCAGCTGCCCGCCTTCACGCTGATGTCGCGCGCCGGCGCCACGGCCGCCCGCTGGCTGGCACACCACGCGTCGGCCGGCTCGCTGCTGTTCGTGGCCGGCCCCGGCAACAACGGCGGCGATGCGCTGGTGGCTGCCACGCAGTTGCACGGCGCAGGCCGCGCGGTGCAGGTGTGGCTGGCCGCCGAGCCGGACCGCCTGCCCGCCGATGCCGCGATCGCCTGGCAACAAGTCCGCGCCGCCGGCGTACCGGTGCGCGTGGTGGCGACCATGGACACCTCGCAGGACGTTGACTGGCCCGCGGACACGGCCGCGATTGTTGACGGCCTACTCGGCATCGGCCTGAACCGGCCGGCCGGCGGCGCCATGGCGTGGTGGATCGGGCAGATCAACCGCAGCGCGCTGCCGGTGTTCGCGCTCGATATCCCGAGCGGCCTGTTCGCCGACACCGGCGCCGGCGTGCCCGCCATCCGCGCGCAACGCACGTTGAGCTTTATCGCCGCCAAGCCCGGCCTGCTGACACTGGAAGGACGCGACTGCGCCGGCGCGGTGGATATTGCACCGATCGGGCTCGACTACCCGCCGGCCGAGGCGCCGGACGCCATGGTCAACGGCCCGGCCCTGTTCGATGCCGCGCTGCCGCGGCGCCACCATGCCAGCAACAAGGGCACACATGGCTCGCTGGCCATCATCGGCGGCAACCTTGGCATGACCGGTGCGCCGCTGCTGGGCGCCAGGGCCGCGCAGTACCTGGGTGCGGGCAAGGTGCATATCGGCTTCCTGGCGCAGCCCGCGCCGCTCGTCGACTCGCAGCACCCGGAGCTGATGCTGCATCCGGTGGACGGATTGCCGCTGTCCTCGATATCTGCGCTGGTGATCGGCCCGGGCATGGGCACGGACGCCCACGCGCACCGGCAATTCGCGCGCCTGCTGCAAGGCGCGCCAGTGCCGCTGGTGCTCGATGCCGATGCGCTGAACCTGCTGGCCGCCGATCCGGCGCTGGCGGGCGCGCTCGCCGCCGCCGGCGCACCGTGCGTGATGACGCCGCACCCGCTGGAGGCCGCACGCCTGATGGGCGCCCCCGTTGCCGAGGTCCAGCGCGACCGGCCCGCTGCTGCCGCCGCGCTGGCTACGCAGTGGCAGGCCGTGGTCGTACTGAAGGGATCGGGCACGGTGATCGCGGCGCCGAACGGCGGCGTCTGCACGCTGAACCCGACCGGCAATGCGGCGCTTGCCAGCGCCGGCACCGGCGACGTGCTGGCCGGCATGCTGGGCGCGCTGCTGGCACAGGGCATGCCGCCGCTGGCCGCCGCGCAGGCGGCGGTATGGATCCACGGCCGTGCCGCCGACGAGCTGGTTGCGCAAGGCATTGGCCCAGCAGGCGTCACGGCAAGCGAGCTGTATGCGCCGGCGCGATCGGTCTTTAACCGCTTGCTGGCCGGGACCGGCGCATGACGCGCGGCGCGCTGCTGCTGCGTGATCCCGCCGACCGCCGCAACCTGCTTACCGGCATCGCGCTGCTGGTAATCGGCCAATGGGTCCTTAGCCTGCTCGATGCCACCAGCAAGACGCTGACGCAGCAGGGGCTGCCGCTGGTGGGGGTGGCGTGGGTGCGCTATGTCGGCCATGTGGTCGCGATCTTCCTGCTGCTCGGCCCGGCCGGCTGGCGCCGCCAGTGGCGTCCGGCGAAACCGGGCCTGCAATGGCTGCGCGGCGGGCTGATGCTGGTATCGACGCTGGTGTTCTTCAGCGTACTGATGCTGATGCCGCTGGCGCAGGCCACCGCGCTGAACTTCTGCGCGCCGCTGTTCGTGGTGGCGCTGTCGCCGTGGCTGCTCGGTGAGCGCCCAGGTCGCCATGCGCGCTGGATGCGCTGGACCGGCGTGGTGGTTGGCTTTGCCGGCATGCTGGTGGTGGTGCGTCCCGGTGGCCAGCTGAGCCCGCTCGGCGTCGGCCTTGGGCTGGTATCGGCGCTGGTGTTCGCGCTGTTGCAGATGCTGACGCGGCGCATCGCAGCCTATGACGCGCCCATGACCACGCTGATCCAGAGCGGCGTAACCGGCGCCTGCCTGACCACGCTGATCGTGCCGTTCTTCTGGTTCAGCGCCTGGCCTACGCCGCTGCAATGTGCGCTGCTGGTGTCGGCGGGGATCACGGGGTCACTCGGGCACTATTTCGTCATCCGTGCCTTTCAGTACGCGGATGCGTCGTTTCTGAGCCCTTTCCTGTATCTGCAGATCGTGTCGGCCATGGTGATCGGCTACCTGGCCTTCGGCCAGTTGCCGGACTGGACCACCGCAGGTGGCATCGGCATCATCTGCCTGGGTGGCTTGTGCGTGGCGGGCGGCGAACCGGTGCTGCGCGCTGTTGCGAGCCGGCTCGCTGGCCGGCGACGTCAGACAATGTCCGATACTTAGCGGGCACGCATGCTGCTATGTTGCAAGTGATAACGAGTTGCCTACGCCGAGGGGTAAAAGTGCCCCGGCGCAGGCGATATACTTGCGAGTCTGCGCCGCCGCGTGCACTCGCGCCCCTGCAACTTCCTAGTCCCGCATGCCTACCGACCTTCACGCCTGGAACGCCCTGCTGCGGCACCATGACACCCTTCGCGACGCTCAGATGCGCGAGTGGTTCGACGGCGAGGGCGCGCAACGCGTCGCGCAATTCTCGCTGGAAGCCGCCGGGCTTTATCTCGACTATTCGAAGAACCGCATTACGCCCGAGACCATGCGGCTGCTGACGCAGCTCGCAGCGGAAGCGGGCGTGCCGGGTCGCCGTGACGCGATGTTCGCCGGCGAACACATCAACACCACCGAGGACCGCGCAGCGCTGCACGTAGCCCTGCGCGCCACCGCCGGCGCCGGCTACAAGGTCGACGGCGTGCCGGTCATGCCGGCGATCCAGGAGGTGCTGGTGCGCATGCGCGATTTTTCCGAGCGTGTGCGCAGCGGCGCCTGGAAAGGCGCCACCGGCCAGCGCATCACCGATGTCATCAATATCGGCATCGGCGGCTCCGACCTGGGCCCACGCATGGTGTGCCGCGCGCTGTCGCACCTGTCCGATGCGGACGGCCAGGCCGGCCCGCGCATGCACTTCGTCTCCAATGTGGACGGCACCGACCTCGCCGAGACGCTGGTGCGGCTCGATCCGCAGCAGACGCTGGTAATCGTCTGCTCCAAGACCTTCACCACGCTGGAGACCATGGCCAATGCGCGCAGTGCGCGCGCCTGGTTCGTCGCCAACGGCGTGGCCGAAGGCGACCTGGCCAAGCACTTCGTCGCGGTCTCGACCAATGTCGACGCAGTGCGCGAGTTCGGCATCGACCCGGCCAATATGTTCGAGTTCTGGGACTGGATCGGCGGGCGCTTCTCGCTGTGGTCCTCGGTCGGCCTGTCGATCACGCTGGCGGTGGGCTTCGATGCCTTTGCCGACCTGCTGGCGGGCGGGCGCGCGATGGACGAGCACTTCCGCACCGCGCCGCTGGAGCGCAACATGCCGGTGATCCTCGGCATGCTGGGCATCTGGTACCGCAATTTCTGGCATCTGCCGACCAGTTGCATGGCGCCCTACTCCACCTCGCTGGAACTGTTTCCCGCGTTCCTGCAGCAGCTGGAGATGGAGAGCAACGGCAAGTCGGTGCAGCTCGGCGGGCAGCGCGTGCGCACCCATACCTCGCCGGTGGTCTGGGGCACGGCCGGCACCAACGGCCAGCATGCCTACTTCCAGCAGATCCACCAGGGCTCGCAGGTGGTGCCGGTGGATTTCGTCGCGCCGCTGGTGCCGCCGCGCCGGCTGCCGGGCCATCATGCCAAGCTGCTGGCCAACTGCTTCGCGCAGGCCGAGGCGCTGATGCGCGGGCGCAGCGCCGATGAGCTGCGCGCCGCCGGCCTGACCGACGAAGTGCGCATCGCGCATATGGTGTTCGACGGCAACCGGCCCAGCAATATGCTGCTGATGGAAGACCTGACGCCACACGTGCTGGGCGCGCTGATCGCGCTGTACGAGCACCGCACCTTCGTGCAGGGCGTGGTCTGGAACATCAATTCGTTCGACCAGTGGGGCGTGGAACTGGGCAAGATCCTGGCGCGCCCAATCGAGGCCGAGCTGACCGGCGACAGCACCGGCCAGCACGATGCGTCGACCTCGGCGCTGATCGACCGCGCCCGCGCCGTGCTGAAGGCCGGCGCGGCGTGCTGAGGTTTCAGACTTCCGCGCCCATCCATTCGTCGCTGGCCACGCGGCCGGCGTCGATGGTCAGGATACGGGCGCAGCGCGCCGCCACCGAGCGGTCGTGCGTGACCAGCACCAGCGTGGAGCCGGCATCGCGGTTGAGCTCGAACATCAGCGCGATCACCGCTTCGCCGGTGGCGGTATCGAGGCTGCCGGTCGGCTCGTCGGCAAATAGGATATCCGGGCGCGCCACGAACGCCCGCGCCAGCGCCACGCGCTGCTGCTCGCCGCCCGACAGCGTGCGCGGGTAGTGCTCGAGCCGCGCGCCCAGGCCCACGCGCTGCAGCATGTCCACCGCGCGCTCGCGTACCTGCGACGTTTCGCCGCGCAGCTCCAGCGGCAGCATCACGTTTTCCAGCGCGGTCAGATGGGCTACCAGCTGGAACGACTGGAACACGAAGCCGACATGGCGACCGCGCAGCGCCGCGCGCTGATCTTCATCGAGCGCATACAGGTCCTGGCCCTGCAAGTGCACGGTGCCGGTGCTGGGCAGGTCCAGCCCTGCGAGCAGCCCGAGCAGCGTCGACTTGCCCGATCCGGAGGCCCCCACGATGGCGAGCGTTTCGCCCGGCGTGACGGAAAAGGACACGTCGTGCAAAATCGTCAGCGAACCCGTCGTGTCGGCAACGGTCTTTCCGAGAGACTCGACGGCGAGAATGGAAGAGGACATGGATAAAGGGATCCGAGGCAATTGGCGCAGGCTGCTGCTGGCAGGCTGCATGGCACTGACGATGTCGGGGGCGGCCCAGGCCGCTGCGCCGGCATTGCTGGTGCTGGGCGACAGCCTGTCCGCCGAGTACGGCATCACGCGCGGCACCGGCTGGGTCACGCTCCTGCAGGACCGGCTGCGGCAGGAGCGCTTCGATTATAGCGTCGTCAATGCCAGCATCAGCGGCGAGACCACCGTCGGCGGCAAGACGCGGCTGCCCGAGCTGCTGTCGCGGCATCGCCCGGCGATCGTGGTGGTGGAGCTCGGCGCCAACGACGCATTGCGCGGGTTGCCGCTGCCAACCACTGAAGCCAACCTGCGCAATATCGTTACCACCGCACAGAAGGCCGGCGCCGGCGTGCTGCTGATCGGCATGCGCATCCCGCCCAACTATGGCCAGGATTACACGGAGAAGTTCGTCTCGCTGTACCCGAAGCTGGCCAGCGAGTACAAGGTGCGGCTGGTGCCGTTCTTCCTCGACAAGGTCATCACCCGGCAGGACTGGTTCCAGCAGGACCGCATCCACCCGACCGCGGCCGCACAGCCGGCGCTGCTTGAGACGGTGTGGCCGCAGCTCAAGCCGATGCTCAAGCGCAGCAAATAGCTTCCAGACAGCCGAAGCGAAGCCAACGGTTTTGGGTGCCCCAAAGCCGCCCGAACTAGCCTAAGCAAGGTGCTCTCCCTCGCCCCTCAGGGGGAGAGGGTTGGGGAGAGGGGTGGGCTAGCAAGGAGCCACATCAAGCCGGGCCAACGGTGTTAACCCACCGCCCTCAGCCTTTGACATTCCTGCCCTCTCCCCCGGCCCCTCTCCCGCAAGCGGGAGAGGGGAGCAAACCGCCGCAAGCAGTTTGCCTGTACGCAGCGTATAGGCTTACTCCGCGCCCTGCGCCTGCGAGCTACCAACCGGCGTCAGCAGCTTCACCTTCGAGCGCGCCTTCAGGCTTTCATAGAACGCCTGCAGGTCGGTCTGGCCGGCCAGCTGCGACAACTGCTGCGCTTCGGCCTGGCGTTGCGCCGGGTTGGCCTGAGTCGGCTGGCTGACCTTGCTGATGCGGTAGATCGCATAGCCCTCGCCACCCAGGTCGACACCCACCACCGCCGGCAGCTTGGTCGTATCGGCACGCATCACCGCTTCCACGGCCTTGGGCGGAACGCCTTCGGCCTTGGCGCGCGAGACGGTCTGCACCGCACCGAAACCGGCGGCGCTGTCGGCTTTCTTCAGCGCCTCGAGCCGCGCTTCGCCTTCCTTGTGTGCCTGCTCGGCAGCCTGCTGGGCGATATAGCCTTCGCGCACCTTGGCCTCGACTTCTTCGAACTTGCGCACGGTCGCCGGACGGTATTCGACGATGCGCGCGGCCACCAGCGTATTGGGCGCGACCTGGACCGCCTCGGTGTTGCGTTTGTTCTTGATCGCGTCGTCGCTGAACAGCGCCTTGAGCACCTTTTCGTTGTTGAGCGGGTTCTGCGCGCCCAGCGCCGGGTTGGGCTGGCGCGTCACGTTGTCAGCAGTCTGGACGGTCAGCTTGAACTTGTCGGCGGCCGTCTTCAGGCTGTCGGCCTGTTCGTAGACGGTGTTGCCGAACGCGTCGGCTTGCTCGGCAAACTTCTTGTCGGCGAACTGCTTGCGCAGCTCCGCTTCCAGTTCCGGGCGCACCGCATCGAGCGGCTTGGTTTCCGACGGCTTGATGCCGGTCAGCTTGATGATGTGGAAGCCGTAGTCGGTTTCCACCACGTCGCTGATCTGGCCGTCCTTGAGCGCGTACATGGCGTCCTCGAACGGCTTGACCAGCGCGCCGTGGCCCATGAAGCCCAGGTCGCCGCCCTTATCGGCCGAGCCCGGATCCTGCGACTGCTTCTTGGCCACGTCGGCAAAGGTCTCGGGATGCTTGCGCAGCTCTTCCAGCAGCTTGGTGACCTTGTCCTTCGCGGCCTGGCGCTCGGCAGCGGGCGCGTCCTTCGGTGCCACGATCAGGATATGGCTGGCGCGGCGCTGCTCATCGGTGCGGAAGCGCGCGATATTGCTTTCGTAGTACGACTTGAGCTCTTCCGGCGTGACCGTCTGCGCTGCGGCCAGCGCCTCGCCCGACAGCACCAGGTATTCCACCTTGGCCTGCTCCGGCACCGAGAATTCAGCCTTGTGGCTGTCGTAGTAAGCCTTCAGCGCGGCCGCGTCGGGCTGCACCTTGGCGGTGTAGCTGGCCGGCTTGAACAGCAGCATCTGCACGTCGCGCTGCTGGTCGCGCACGGCGATCAGGCGGTCCAGCAGCGACTTGGGCACGAAGGCAGTGGCGGCGATCGACGCGCCCAGTTGCTGCGTGGCCAGCTCGAAGCGCATGCGGGCATCGAACTGCTCAGGCGTCATGCCCTGCGACTGCAGCAGCTGCAGGTAGGCCTTGTCGTCGACCTTGCCGTCCGCCTTGCGCGGCAGCTGCGCGATCGCCGGCAGGCTGTTGATTTCCTCGTACAGCTTGGCGTCGGACACGGTCAGGTGTTCGCGCGACACTTGATTGGCCATCACGCGCTGCAGGATCAGCTGGTCCAGCACGGCCTTGCGCGCTTCCGGGCCCTCGAACTGGCGCGGGTCATAGCTGGCGCCCAGGATCTGGCGTGCGCGCTCGCTCTGGTCGCGTACCACGTTGTCGACTTCCTGCACGCTGATGGCGCGGCCCTCGACCTTGGCGGCGTCATGCGAGCTGTCCATGAAGCGCGAGTAGCTCTCCACGCCGAAGAACACGAACGACGGGAAAACAAGCACCAGCAGCAGCAAAAGCATCAGGCGCCGGTTGTTGCGTACGAAATCAAGCATGCGGATTCGGGTAGTGGATTGGCACGAAAGACAAACTCCGCGATTCTAGCAGGAGCCGGTGGGCGCGCGCCCTTTGTGCAGGGCGGCAAACATGGCGGGCAAATGAAAACGCCCGCTGACGCGGGCGCTTTCTAAAACTGGCGGAGTGGACGGGACTCGAACCCGCGACCCCCGGCGTGACAGGCCGGTATTCTAACCGACTGAACTACCACTCCTTTGTCGGCGCTTCCTGCCAGCGTGCTGCCGCGCCTTGCGATGGGGAGCGGTGGTGGGTGCTGAGGGGCTCGAACCCCCGACCTACGCCTTGTAAGGGCGCCGCTCTACCAGCTGAGCTAAGCACCCGCTCGACCATCGCAGGCTGGCTGCCTGCAGGTTGCTTGTCGCTTCGCACCTCGCGGCAGATGCCGTGGTTTGCGTTGCGAGGGCGCAAGTGTAATACAGGTGATTTCGGTTTGCCAAGACCTGCGCATGCAAAAAAAACGCCGCGGGGCATCGCTGCCCTGCGGCGTTTCCTTCATGCGGCTAAGCCGAGGTCAGTGATGCAGACGCTCGACCTTGGCCGTAGCCTTGTCCGCCACCTCGGCGGGCTTGGCATCTTCATCCGGCAACGCCTCGGGCTTGCGCTCGAGCGCCAGTTCCAGCACCTTGTCGATCCAGCGGACCGGCACGATCTCGATGGCGTTCTTCACGTTGTCGGGGATCTCGGCCAGGTCCTTGACGTTTTCCTCCGGGATCAGCACCAGCTTGATGCCGCCCCGGTGGGCCGCCAGCAGCTTTTCCTTCAGGCCGCCGATCGGCAGCACCTCGCCGCGCAGCGTGATCTCGCCGGTCATGGCGACATCCGCGCGCACCGGGATGCCGGTCAGCACCGACACCAGCGCCGTGGTCATGGCACCGCCTGCCGACGGACCGTCCTTGGGCGTGGCGCCCTCGGGCACGTGGATGTGGATGTCGCGCTTCTCGAACATCTCATCCGTGATGCCCAGGCGGCGTGCCCGCGAACGCACCACCGAACGTGCGGCCTCGACCGACTCCTTCATCACATCGCCCAGCGAACCGGTGCGCGTGATGTTGCCCTTGCCCGGCATGATCGCGGCTTCGATGGTCAGCAGGTCGCCGCCCACCTCGGTCCACGCCAGACCGGTCACCTGGCCCACCTGGTTTTCCTTGCCGGCCAGGCCGAAGTCGTACTTGCGCACGCCCAGGAATTTGTCCAGGTTCTCGGAATCGACCTTGATCGTGCCCGACTCCTTCTTCAGCAGCAGCAGCTTGACCACCTTGCGGGCGATCTTGGACACCTCGCGTTCCAGCGAACGTACACCCGCTTCACGCGTGTAGTAGCGGATGATGTCGCGGATCGCGCTTTCGGCAACCTCGATCTCGCCTGCCTTCAGACCGTTGTTCTTGATCTGCTTGGGCAGCAGGTAGCGCTGCGCGATATTGACCTTCTCGTCCTCGGTGTAACCCGACAGGCGGATCACTTCCATACGGTCGAGCAGCGGCGGCGGGATGTTGAGCGAATTCGACGTCGCCACGAACATCACGTCGGACAGGTCGAAGTCCACTTCGATGTAGTGGTCCTGGAACGTGTGGTTCTGTTCCGGGTCCAGCACCTCGAGCAGCGCCGACGACGGATCGCCGCGGAAATCCATGCCCATCTTGTCGATCTCGTCGAGCAGGAAGAGCGGATTGCGCACGCCGACCTTGGACAGGCTCTGCAGGATCTTGCCCGGCATCGAGCCGATGTAGGTCCTGCGGTGGCCGCGGATCTCGGCCTCGTCACGCACGCCACCCAGCGCCATGCGCACGAACTTGCGGTTCGTCGCGCGCGCCACCGACTGGCCGAGCGAGGTCTTGCCCACGCCGGGAGGCCCGACCAGGCACAGGATCGGCGCCTTCACCTTGTCCACGCGCTGTTGCACCGCGAGGTACTCGAGAATGCGTTCCTTGACCTTCTCCAGGCCGTAGTGGTCTTCATCCAGCACGCGCTCGGCATTGGCCAGGTCGTTGTTGACCTTGCTCTTCTTGCGCCACGGCAGGTTCACCAGCGTGTCGATGTAGTTGCGCACGACGGTGGCCTCGGCCGACATCGGCGACATCAGCTTGAGCTTCTTGAATTCGGCGTCGGCCTTCTTCTTGGCTTCCTTCGGCATGCGCGCAGCCTTGATGCGCTTGTCGAGCTCTTCCAGGTCCGCGCCTTCTTCGCCCTCGCCCAGTTCCTTCTGGATGGCCTTGACCTGCTCGTTCAGGTAGTACTCGCGCTGGCTCTTCTCCATCTGGCGCTTGACGCGGCCACGGATGCGCTTTTCGACCTGAAGGATGTCGATCTCGCCCTCGAGCTGCGACAGCAGGCTTTCCAGGCGCTCGGTCACATTGACCATTTCCAGGATCTTCTGCTTCTGCTCGAGCTTGATCGGCAGGTGCGCGGCGATGGTATCCGCCAGGCGGCCTGCCTCGTCGATGCCCGACAGCGAGGTCAGGATCTCCGGCGGGATCTTCTTGTTGAGCTTCACGTACTGGTCGAACTGCGACACGATCGCGCGGCGCAGGGCCTCGGTCTCGGCGCTTTCGCCAGGTGCGGGCGGCACGGGCACGGCTTCGCACATGAAGTGCGATTCGTCCTCGCTCACCTCGCGGATGTTTGCGCGCTGCGTACCCTCGACCAGCACCTTCACGGTACCGTCGGGCAGCTTCAGCATTTGCAGGATATTGGCGATGCAGCCGACCTCGTACAGGTCGTCGGCGGTCGGCTCGTCCTTGGCCGCCGTCTTCTGGGCCACGAGCATGATGCTCTTGCCCGCCTCCATCGCAGTCTCAAGCGCCTTGATGGACTTCGGGCGTCCCACGAACAGCGGGATCACCATGTGCGGAAACACCACCACGTCGCGCAGCGGCAACAGTGGCAGGCGAATCGGCTCGGCCGGGAGGAGTTGTGTTCCGGACATCATTTTCCCCAAGTCAGTCTATTAAGGCGTAAATTGGGCCGCCCGAATCGATTACAAGATACGTGCCAATCGATTCGCCAAGGCAGGCAGATGCCGCTCCCTGCACTTGCAGACCCCTCTGAAACAGCATACCCGCGTTTCCTCCTTCTCGTCGGTCGAATAAAGAAAAAAAAGCCGCTCGCTTCTACGCGAACGGCCTTTCCGCCTTGCTGCCGGTGTGGTCCTGACCACTTCACCACGCTGGCAGCCTCGCGTCAGTTGGACCCTGCCACTTTGGGCTGCTGCTCCTCGTACATCAGCAGCGGCGGTGCATCTCCGTTGATCGTATTTTCATCGATCACCACCTTCTGCACGCCCTTGTAATTAGGCAGGTCGTACATGACGTCCATCAGCGATTGTTCGAGAATCGAACGCAGGCCGCGGGCACCGGTCTTGCGGCGGATCGCCTTGCGGGCGATAGCCGACAGCGCGCCGGGACGGATTTCCAGCTCGACCCCTTCCATCGCCAGCAGCTTCTGGTACTGCTTGACCAGCGCGTTCTTGGGCTCGACCAGGATCTGCACCAGCGCGGTCTCGTCCAGCTTGGACAGCGTGGCGACCACCGGCAGGCGGCCGATCAGCTCAGGGATCAGGCCGAACTTGATCAGGTCTTCCGGCTCGGTCTGGGGCAGGACTTCGCTGACATCGCGCTCTTCCTTGCTCTTGACCTGCGCGGCAAAGCCGATGCCGGTCTTGTCCGAGCGCTGCATGATGACCTTTTCCAGGCCGTCGAAGGCGCCGCCGCAGATGAACAGGATGTTGGTCGTGTCGACCTGCAGGAAGTCCTGGTTCGGGTGCTTGCGGCCACCTTGCGGCGGGACCGAAGCCATGGTGCCTTCGATCAGCTTCAGCAGCGCCTGCTGCACGCCCTCGCCCGATACGTCACGGGTGATCGACGGGTTGTCGGACTTGCGCGAGATCTTGTCGATCTCGTCGATGTACACAATGCCGCGCTGCGCCTTCTCAACCTCGTAGTTGCAGTTCTGCAGCAGCTTCTGGATGATGTTCTCGACGTCCTCGCCCACGTAGCCGGCTTCAGTCAGCGTGGTCGCGTCAGCGATCACGAACGGCACGTTGAGCAGGCGCGCCAGCGTCTGCGCGAGCAGCGTCTTGCCCGAGCCGGTCGGCCCGATCAGCAGAATGTTGCTCTTGGACAGCTCGACATCGTCTTTCTTGCCGAGGTGCTTGAGGCGCTTGTAGTGGTTGTAGACCGCAACGGCCAGAATCTTCTTGGCCTGCTCCTGGCCGATCACATACTGGTCCAGGCTTTCGCGAATCTCGTGGGGTGTGGGGAGGTCGGAGCGCGCGGCCGCGGCGGCGTCTTTCTCGGATGCCGTGGCCTCGTCGCGAATGATCTCGTTGCACAGGTCGATGCATTCGTCGCAAATGAACACCGACGGGCCCGCGATCAGCTTCTTCACCTCATGCTGACTCTTGCCGCAGAAGGAGCAGTAGAGGAGCTTTTCGCTGGATGAACCTTTTTTGTCCGCCATAGGAATCAGTCACTTTTGCAGTGCGCACACCGCGGGGCGACAGGCTCCTCCGGCGATACGCTTCAAACGGATCATACGCCAAAACAATTGGCACCACCGGCGGTTCCCCCCGGCTGTGGGGCAAAAGCAAAAAACGAGGCACGAGGCCTCGTTCCGGTGTAGCCTTCGCCATTTGGGGCAATGCCGCAACGCCCGGCCGGCCGTACGAAACGGCTTGCCCGGCACGCCAGCGCGGCCGCCGCTGCGGGTTGCGCCCCGGCGGCCCGCTGCATCAATCAGCCGCGACGGGCGATGACCTTGTCGACCAGGCCGTAATCCACCGCCTGGTCGCCGCTCATGAAGTTGTCGCGATCGGTATCGCGGGCAATCTTCTCGACCGGCTGGCCCGTCACTTCCGACAGGATGGTGTTGAGCCGCTCGCGCAGGTACAGGATCTCGCGGGCCTGGATCTCGATATCCGAGGCCTGGCCGCGCGCACCGCCCAACGGCTGGTGGATCATGATGCGCGAATTGGGCAGCGCGAAACGCTTGCCTTTCGCGCCAGCCGCCAGCAGGAAGGCGCCCATGCTCGCCGCCATGCCCATGCACAGCGTGGACACGTCGGGCTTGATGAACTGCATGGTGTCGTAGATCGCCAGCCCCGCCGATACGGAACCGCCCGGCGAGTTGATGTAAAGCGACACGTCCTTGTCGGGGTTCTCGCTCTCGAGGAACAGCAGCTGGGCCACCACCAGGTTGGCGGTCTGGTCGTTGACCTCGCCCACCATGAACACCACGCGCTCCTTCAGCAGGCGCGAATAGATGTCATAGGCGCGCTCGCCCCGGCCGGACTGCTCGACGACCATCGGCACCAGCCCCAGGCCCTGGGTATCCAGTGCCGAAGCCTGCGTGGTGGCGAGACGGTCAAGCAAATCATTGCGGGTCATGCAGGTTCTCCATGGATTCGTCGAATGACAGGCCCGATTGTAAAACTCGGTGGAACCGGCCCACCCCCGCGCCGCAGCGCGGGATGGCGGGTCATCTCCGGCCTCAGGCTTGTTGCTGGTTGCCTTCGGCGGTGAGTTCCTCGAAGGACACCTTCTTGTCGGTGACCTTGGCCTTGTCGCACACGAAATTTACCACGTTGTTTTCGAGCACGTAGGCTTCCATTTCGGCCAGGCGCTGCTGGTCGCCGTAGTACCAGCGCATGACTTCCTTCGGGTCTTCGTAGCTCTTGGCGAAGTCCTCGATCTCAGCCTTGATCTGGTCAGCCTTGGCTTCCAGGCCGTTGGCCTTGACGATCTCGGCCAGGATCAGGCCCAGCTTGACGCGGCGCTCGGCCTGCTGCGCGAACATTTCAGCGGGGATCGGCATGTCCTTGGCGTTCGGCATGCCACGCTGTTCCAGGTCGCGGCGGGCCATCTCGACCAGGCGCTCCTGGTCCTGCTCGATCAGGGCCTTGGGCACGTCCAGCTCGCTGGCCTTCAGCAGCGCTTCCATGACCTGGTCCTTCAGCATGGAATGCGTACGGCGCTTCACTTCGCGCTCGAGGTTTTCGCGGATGTCGGCGCGCATCTTCTCGACGCTGCCGTCGGCGATGCCCAGCGACTTGGCAAAGGCTTCGTTGACTTCCGGCAGGTGGGCCCACTCGATCTTCTTCAGGGTCACCGTGAACTCGGCGGTCTTGCCCGCCACTTCCTTGCCGTGATAGTCGGCCGGGAAGGCCAGCGGGAAGGTCTTGCTTTCGCCGACCTTCAGGCCCAGCGCGGCCTGCTCGAACTCGGGCAGCATGCGGCCTTCGCCCAGCACGAACGGGAAGTCCTCGGCCTTGCCGCCGGCGAACTCTTCACCTTCGATCTTGCCGACGAAGTCCAGCGTCACGCGGTCGCCGTTCTGGGCGGCGACGTCGGCACCGCCGTCGCCATGCTCGCCGGCTTCGCCGCGGGTGTGGTAGTGCACGCGCTGCTTGCGCAGGATGTCGATAGTCTTGTCGACTTCGGCATCGGTGATTTCAGTGGTGGTGCGGGTCACCTCGGCAGCAGCCAGGTCGCCGATGGTCACTTCCGGGTACACCTCGAACATGGCGTCGAACGCGACTTCGTCCTCGCCCACGCCTTCGGTCTTGACCTCGAACTTGGGCTGGCCGGCAACCTTGACGTCCTGCTCCTTGGTGATGTCGAAGAACTTGCGCGCGGCCTTGTCGAAGCGCACCTCGAACTCGACCTGCTGGCCGTACTGCTTCTCGACCATCTTCATCGGCACCTTGCCCGGACGGAAGCCCGACATCTTCACGGTCTTCGACAGGCGAACCAGGCGCTCCTGCTTTTCCTTTTCCACTTCGGCCTTGGGGATGGCCAGGGTCACCTTGCGGTCCAGCTTGCCGAGGTTCTCAATCACGTTCGACATGGTCGTAGATCCAATCCAGAAATGTAGTTGTGTTCGTAGGTGCTACTGCTTGCGCGCATACCGGCCGGCGTTGCGGCACTGGCGATTCGCCCAGGCCATGCCACCGGCGTACGGAAAGCTCCGCGCAAACGGAAAACAAACATTATCGCACGGTTTTCGTTCGCTTCCGGCAGTTTTTACCCGAAACGGGCATGGAACTGCACTGCCGGACGGCTTGCCACTATCCCGCCTGCCCGTGCCGCAGGGCACGCAGGAGCAGGCGTGCCGGATCCACGGCATCGGCCAGGTCGGACTCCAGCGGCAGCGGCTCGCCCTCGATCTGGCTGGCCAGCAGTTCGCCACCCAGCGCGGACCAGGTGAGGCCGCGCGACCCATAGGCAAGGGCCGCGTACAGCCCCGGCATGCGCGGCAGGTCGCGCAGGTGCGCGCCGCGCAGCGACGCGGCGTGTGCCAGCGCGGCAGCCTCGTCGGGCACCGGGCCGATCAGCGGCAGCCGGTTGTGCGATACCGTACGCACGCCCACATAGCCGGTGAGCGTTGCGGGATCGATGCCGGCCACCACGTCCGCCTGCCGCGGCAGCAGCCCGGCCAGCCGCGCCAGGTTGGCGGCGTGGACTTCCGGGCGCTCCACCAGCGGGCCTTCGTCGGCATCGTAGCTGGAGCCGACGCGGCCGGTACCGTCGGCCGCACGCGGCAGCAGGTAGCCAGCGCCGGTTACCACGCAGTCCGGCCAGGCGCCGATTGCATCGACCTGCGCCGGCGGCAGTGTGGTGAGCTGGCCGCGCACGCGGCGTATGGTCCAATGCTGCCTGGGCAGCAGTTGCTGCGCTTCGTATGCACTGGCCAGCACAAGCACGGGTGCCGACGCCAGCACGGTGCCGTCAGCGTCCATCGCCTGCCATTGCTCGCCGACGCGTGCAATCGACGCCACCCTGCAGCCATACTTGGCCGTGACCGCATCACCTGCTCGCGCCAGCTGCGCGGCGCAGATGTCCGGGGGCGCCACCCAGCCGCCGCCCGGGAACCACAGGCCGCCGCGCGGCACGCCCGCCCGGTGCGACGCGGCGGCCTCTTTGGCGCCCATCCAGCGCACGAACGACTCCGGCAGGCCCATCGCCGCCAGCGCGGCGCGCTGTGCCTCGCCCTCGGCTTCATCCTCGCCGATCTGCAGCACGCCGCAGCCATGCCAGCCGACCGGGTGCCCGGCCTCGGCCAGCGCCGCCCAGGCGCGCAGCGCGTATTGGTTGCCGGCGCGGGAGAGCCGCGACAGCAGGCCGTCGTCCGCGGACAGGTGCGCATGCATGGCCGCGGCGCGATGCGCCGAGGTCTGGCGCGCCGGCCCGCCGTGGGCATCGAACAAGGTCACGTGCCAGCCGCGTGCGGCCAGCCGCTCGGTCACGGCACAGCCGGCAAGCCCCGCGCCAATCACGATGGCATGCCGCTGCGGCCATTGGCCCGCCAGCGGCGGCGCGTGGCGGCGCGACTTCCATCGCGGACGGAACTGCGCCACCGTCATGTCGCGCTTGCCGCCGAAGCCCGGTGCCTTGCTGACCTCGAAACCCACTTCCCTGAGCCCGCGCCGCACGAATCCGGCCGCCGTGTACGTGGCCAGCGATGCGCCGGGCCGCGCCAGCCGTGCCAGGCCGCGAAACACTGCCGGTGACCACATGTCGGCATTGCGCGCGGGCGAGAAGCCGTCCGGGTAGAAGGCATCGGCCCCTGCCACCAGCCGCGGCAGCATCTGCTCCGCGTCGCCCAGCGCCAGCGTCAGCACCATCCGCCCGTCGTCGAAGGCCAGCCGGTGCAGGCCCGGCAGCGCCAACGGCCACTGCGCCTGCAACGCCTGCGCCAGCGGCTGCAGCCCGTCGAGGCCGGCATGCAGCTGCGCCAGCCCCTCGCGGGTAAACGGGTGTTTTTCGATCGACACGAAATGCAGCGTGCCGCAGCGCTGCGGATCGTCGCGCCAGGCCTGCCAGGTCGCCAGGAAATTCAGCCCCTGGCCGAAGCCGCTCTCGACGATGACGAACTGGCGCTTGCCTGCCCACGCCTGCGGCAGCGCATTGCCGCCGAGGAAGACATGGGCGGCCTGCGCCAGCCCGCCTTCGGTGCTGTGGTAGACGTCGTCGTAGCGGGGGGAATACGGGGTGCCTTCGGCGGAGAGGATGGGCTCGGCGGGCTCGAGTGCGCGCGGCATGGAATACAGAAGCAAAATGTCCGGGCGGATTCGCCGGGACGTGGAGGGGGCAACTCGCGGCGGATGGTAGCATAGCGGCCTTCCCGCAGACCGCACCGCCCTGCGCCCTGATTTTGCGCTGTAATGGCGCCCCGCTCCACCATGCTCAGCTACCGTCACGCCTTCCATGCCGGCAACCATGCCGATGTCCTCAAACACGCCGTCGTAGTGCAGCTGCTGGAGCACCTGGCGCAGAAGGACAAGGCGTTCTGGTACATCGACACCCACGCCGGCGCCGGACTCTACACGCTGGACCATGCCTATGCGCAAAAGAAAGCCGAGTTCGAAACCGGCATTTCACGCCTGTGGCAGGCCGAGGCCAGCGGCACCGCGCTGCCGCCGATGCTGGGCGAATACCTCGACCAGGTCCGCGCGCTGAACCCCGACGGCAACCTGCGCCACTACCCTGGCTCACCCTGGCTGGCCTGGCAGATGCTGCGCGACCAGGACCGCCTGCGGCTGTTCGAGCTGCACAGCACCGAAATCCAGGTGCTGCGCGACAACTTCCGCGGCGCCGGCCGCCGCGTGATGCTGTATGACGGCGATGGCTTCGGCGGCATCAAGGCGATCCTGCCGCCGCCGCCGCGGCGCGCGCTGGTGCTGGTCGATCCTTCCTACGAAGACAAGCAGGACTACGCCCGCACGGTCCAGACCGTGCGCGACGGGCTAGAGCGCTTTGCCACCGGCGTCTACGCGGTCTGGTACCCGCAGGTGCAGCGGCGCGAATCGCTGCAGCTGCCGGTGCAGCTGAAGAGCCTGCCGCTCAAGAGCTGGCTGCATGTAGCGCTGACCGTCAGGCATCCGGTCGAGGGCGGCCTCGGCCTGCACGGCAGCGGCATGTTTATCGTCAACCCGCCGTGGCGCCTGAAGGAATCGCTGCAGCAGGCCATGCCGGTGCTGGTCGACCTGCTCGGCCAGGACGGCGGCGCGACGTTCACGCTGGAAGCCGGGGAGAGCTGAGGCGACCCTTGCCTACCGCGCCAGCGGTCCGCGCCGCGCCCGGCTGCGCGCGAGCCAGTCCAGCGCGCACCCGGCAGCCACGCCGACGCTGTCGGCCAGCAGGTCCACCCAGTCCGCCTCGCGGTAGGCGGTCAGCCCCTGCAGCAACTCGATCAGCCCGCCGTAGGCCACCAGTGCCAGCAGCACGGCCGGGCCATGGCCGGCATAGGCGCGCCGTCCCAGCACCGCCAGCACCACGAACGCCAGCAGATGGTTGGTCTTGTCCCAGCCCGTGGTTGGCAGGTGCTGCGTTGGCGGCATCAGCGAGAGCACCAGCACGGCCGTCGCGCACGCCCAGAAGAGCAGGCGCCAGCGGAAAGCGGTCAGGTTCGGGACAGGGAGCGAAGGCATGGGCATGGGATGGGCACGGCGGCGCCATTGGTGAGCCCTCAATATAATCGCCGGCGTGCCTTCCCGGCAGGGCTGGATTCCCGGGGCGCCTTGCGCTACAATCCGCAGCCTCGTTGCGCTGCAGGCATGGGTCGACACGACACCGGGCGCCGGCAGCGGCGGACAGAAGAAAGGCGGGCAGTTCCAGCCGCCTTTTTTGCTTTCCTGTCCGGCGCGCGCCAACGAGCATCGCGGCCGCCCGCCCGGGCTGCGCCGCAAGGACCGCGAGGGTGGCGAAATTGGTAGACGCACCAGGTTTAGGTCCTGACGCCAGCAATGGTGTAGGGGTTCGAGTCCCCTCCCTCGCACCACCCTCCCTTCCTGTGGCGGGCTGACCACATCCCCCGTATCGCCATCGACCTCCCCTTCAGGGCGGCGCTTGTGCCGGCCCTTCCCAAGCCAAAGCGGCCCAATCCTTTCGCGCCGTTTGCGCCCGCGCTATCATTGCAACCGCATATATCGCTATTCGATATCTTCGTATATTGGTGCAATATCCAGTCATCGTGGTGCAGCCATCCCGGCGTTGGTGCCGCATCTGGCCATGACCTCACCCCTGACTGCCGTCGATTTCCGCCGAAACCATGCCGTCCAAGCCCGGCCAACTGCCCTCGCCCGCCCCCGACCGCGATAACCCGCTGTTCAACCAGTCGCTGGAAAAAGGCCTCGAAGTCCTGCGCGCCTTCAGCGGCGTCCATCGCACGCTGACGCTGGCGGAACTGGCCGCGCTCACCGGCATGAACAAGAGTTCGGCGCAGCGTACGGTCCATACGCTGGAGGCGCTGGGCTATGTCGACAAGCATCCGCAGACGCGCCGCTTCCGGCTGACGCCGCAGGTGATGGAGATCGGCTACAACTACCTGGCGGCCGACGCGCTGATCCCGGTGGCGAGTCCCTACCTGTCCCAGCTCGCCGCGGCCGGCGGCGAGACCGCCAACCTGACCGAGCCGGTCGGGCTGGACATGGTCTACGTGGCGCAGCTGATGACCGCCAAGCACATGCCGGTGCTGACGCCGGTGGGCATGCGCATCCCGATGTATTGCACCAGCTCCGGCCGCGCCTACCTGAGTACGCTGCCAGACGAGCAGGTGATGACGATGCTGGCGCAGTCGGCGCGCGCGGCGCGCACCCCCGCCACGCTGACCGACGTGGACGCCATCTTCGAGCGGGTCGCGGCCTGCCGCCGGCTGGGCTATGCCTGCAACGAAGAGGAACTTTTTATCGGCGACATGGGCCTGGCCGCGCCGGTCGTCAACAGCCAGGGCGTGGCCGTCGGCGCCGTCCACGTGTCGCCGCCGGCGAGCCGCTGGACCATGGCCGAGGCCCAGAAAAAGCTGGCGCCGCTGGTGGTGGAATGCGCGTGGGCAATCTCGCGCTCCATTGCCCACTGAGGCCAGCCGAAGCGCAGGCGGCCCGCGCCGGGAGGAGTGGTAGAACACCCTAGTGTCAGCGGCTTTCGCGGACCGCTCCTGCGATCTATTCTGAAGATGGTGCGGCACTACGTGCTTGCGCATGCTGCGCCAGTCCTCACCTCAGCCCCGCGGAGGGCATATGAAATTTCCTGCTTTGCTGTTGGCAGCCACGATGACCGCTGGCTGGTCGTCGTTCGCACAAGCTGCCGGATGCCAGTACGACATGCAGTGCAAAGGGGAGCGGATCTGCCAGCAAGGGCAGTGCGTTTTTCCCGACGCCGAAGAAACAGGGGAAGCCGGCGGGCCATCCCCGATGCCGACGACCAAGCGAATGACGCCGGCGCCTCCGCCGCCGCGCGGATGCTGCACGGTGGCAGGAAAGCTGAAGCTCTCGCCGGCGGCGGCGTCCGACACCAGCCTGGTGATCGGCGACAACTGCCAGGGCATGACGACTTCCGGCAAGCCGGTGCCAGGCACGATCTGCAACTAGGCGCAGTGGGCTGGCCGCGCCGGCCGCCGCCGCGTACGGCCGGCGTGCTAGCGCGCGTGCGCGAGCATGGCCTGCAGCAGCACGTTGGCGCCGGCCTCGACGTGCTCGGGCAGCGCATCCTCCAGTTCGTTGTGGCTGATGCCGTCCTTGCACGGCACGAAGATCATGCCGGTCGGCGCGCGCCGGGCGACGTAGACCGCGTCGTGGCCGGCGCCACTGACCACGTCCATATGCGGCAGGCCGAGCGCCGCCGCCGCCCGCCGCACGCTGCCCACGCATTCCGGCGCGAATGCGCACGGCTCGAACTTGACCACCTGGCGGATCCCGACCTCCACGCCGCCGGCCGCGGCGATGCCTTCGAACGCGGCATGCATGGCCGCGTGCATGCGGTCCAACCCGTCCTGCGACAGGTTGCGGAAATCGACCGAAAACTCTACCCGGCCCGGAATCACGTTGCGCGAATTTGGCGAGACCTGAAGGTAGCCCACGGTGCCGCGCCCGTGCGGCGCCTCGTCGTGCGCGATCCGGTTGACCGCGTCGACCATGCGCGCCGCGGCCAGCATCGCGTCGTGGCGCAGCGCCAGCGGCGTCGGGCCGGCGTGCGCATCCATGCCAGTCACGGTCACGTCGTACCACTGCTGCCCCAGCGCGCCTGAAACCACGCCGATCGGCAGGCCGGCGGCTTCCAGCACCGGCCCCTGCTCGATATGCGCCTCGAAGTAGGCCGCGAACATGCCGCCAGGCACCTCGCCCGCCGGCTGCGTGCCACGGTAGCCGATCGCTTCCAGCGCGCTGCCCACGCTCACGCCATCGAGATCCGTCTGCGCACGCGCGAAGGCTGCATCGAACTCGCCCGCGAACACGCCCGAGCCCATCATCACCGGCGTGAAGCGCGTGCCCTCCTCGTTGGTCCAGAACGCGACCTCCAGCGGCGCGCGGGTGGCGATGCCCAGGTCGTTGAGCGTGCGCATGACCTCGAGCCCGGCCAGCACGCCGAAGTTGCCGTCGAACTTGCCACCCGAAGGCTGCGTGTCGATATGGCTGCCGGTGGCGACGGCGCTTGCGTTCGGGTCGGTACCGGCGCGGCGCGCGAACACATTGCCGATCTCGTCGACGCGCACCTCGAGTCCTGCCTCGCGGCACCACTGCACGACCAGATCGCGCCCCTTTCGATCGGCTTCGGTCAGCGCGATGCGGCACACGCCGCCCCTGGGCGTGGCGCCGATGGCGGCGAGATCCATCAGCGATTGCCACAGGCGGGCGCCATTGATGCGGGGAAGGTGTAGCAGGTCCATGTCGGCTCGCTTGGGTCGGTTGGGTAGGTTGGGTCGGCTGGAGATGGGCACCTCGTTCAGCAAGAAGCAGACCACCGGTCCCCGCTTCGATCCACACATCCGCTGCCATCGCAGTGGCACATGACTTGCTTTGCAGACATCCGTCCCTTCAAGCCAACCCAGGAGCAAGCCTGTGCACCACGATCAGTCCCCTCTCGCGAATGCTCTCAAGTCCGGTCTCAAGTCCGCCGCCGTCATCAGTACGGCTGCGCTGTCGCTGCTGGCCCTGCCCGGCGCCGCGCACGCCGACAAGGTGCTGCGCATCGGCATGACCGCGGCCGACATCCCGCGCACGCTCGGCCAGCCTGACCAGGGCTTCGAGGGCAACCGCTTCTCCGGCATCCCGATGTACGACAGCCTCACGCAGTGGGACCTGTCCAAGGGCAACGGGCCCAGCCTGCTGATCCCCGGCCTGGCCACCGAGTGGAAGGTCGACGCCGCCGACAAGACCAGGTGGGTGTTCAAGCTGCGCCCCGGCGTCAAGTTCCACGACGGCACGCCGTTCAACGCCGATGCCGTGGTGTGGAACGTCGGCAAGGTGCTGGACAAGAGCGCGAAGCAGTTCGATCCCAGCCAGGTCGGCGTGACCGCCTCGCGCATGCCGACGCTGCGCACCACGAAGAAGATCGACGACCTCACGGTCGAGCTGGTCACCTCCGAGCCGGATTCCTTCCTGCCCTACAACCTGACCAACCTGTTCATGGCCTCGCCCACGCAGTGGGAGAAGAAATTCGCCGCGGTGCCGGCCTCGGTCACCGATCCGGTCGAGCGCGCCAAGCAGGCGTGGGTGGCGTTTGCCGCCGATGCGGCCGGCACGGGTCCGTTCAGGATGAGCCGCTTCGTGCCGCGCGAGCGCCTGGAAGTGGTGCGCAATGCGCAATACTGGGATGCCAAGCGCGTGCCGAAGATCGACAAGGTCGTGATGGTGCCGATGCCCGAGGCCAACGCCCGCACCGCCGCGCTGCTGTCGGGCCAGGTCGACTGGATCGAGGCGCCGGCGCCCGACGCCATCGCCCAGATCAAGAGCCGCGGCTTCCAGGTCTACGCCAATGCGCAGCCGCATATGTGGCCGTGGCAGCTGTCGTTCACGCCCGGCTCGCCCTGGCTGGACAAGCGCGTGCGTCAGGCCGCCAACCTCTGCGTCAACCGCAGCGGCCTGAAGACGCTGCTGGGCGGGTACATGGCCGAGGCCAAGGGCATCGTCGAGGCCGGCAACCCGTGGTGGGGCAATCCAAAGTTCGATATCAAGTACGACCCGGCCGCCGCGAAGAAGCTGATGCAGGAGGCCGGCTACTCCGCCGCCAGGCCGGTCAAGGTCAAGGTGCAGGTGTCGGCGTCGGGCTCCGGGCAGATGCAGCCGCTGCCGATGAACGAGTACGTGCAGCAGAATCTGAAGGAGTGCTTTATCGACGTCGACTTCGACGTGGTCGAGTGGAACACGCTCTTCACCAACTGGCGCGTCGGCGCCAAGGACGCCAGCGCGCACGGCGCCAACGCCATCAATGTCAGCTTCGCGGCGATGGACCCGTTCTTTGCGATGGTGCGCTTCGTCAGCACCAAGACCCAGCCGCCGGTTTCCAACAACTGGGGCTACTTCGGCAATGCCGAGTTCGACAAGCTGATCGAGAGCGCACGCATGTCCTTTGACGAGAAATCGCGCGACGCCGCGCTGGCCAGGCTGCACGCCCGCATCGTCGAGGAGTCGCCGTTCGTGCTGATCGCGCATGACGTCGGCCCGCGCGCGATCTCGAAGAAGGTCAAGGGCGTGGTCCAGCCGCAAAGCTGGTTTATCGATATCGCGACGATGTCGATGGACTGAGCGCGCAACACCCTACGGACGCCGCGCGGCTGCCCTGTGCCGCCGCGCGGGCCGGCAATCCCGCCATGTCTGACCCGGCGTGCCACGCGTTGCGCGCGCACGCCGCAACTTGCCGGACCTTCCCATGCAATACTTGTTCCGCCGCATCCTGTATGCCATCCCGATCCTGCTCGGGGTGGCGCTGCTGTGCTTCTCGCTGGTCCATATCGCCCCGGGCGATCCGCTGGTGTCGGTGCTGCCGCCCGATGCCTCGGAGGAACTGCGGCGCCAGCTCACCGCGCTCTACGGCTTCGACAAGCCTTTCCTGGAGCAATTCGTACACTGGCTCGGCCGCGCGCTGCAGGGCGACCTGGGCACCTCCATCGCCACCAGCCGGCCGGTCATGGCAGAGGTTGGCGCCGCCGTGGTCAATTCGCTGCGGCTCGCGACCGTCGCCACGCTGATCGGCTTCAGCTTCGGCTGCCTGTTCGGCTTTGTCGCCGGTTACCTGCGCGATTCGGTGGCCGACCGCACCGCGTCGCTGCTGTCGGTGCTGGGCGTCAGCATCCCGCACTACTGGCTCGGCATGGTGCTGGTGATCGCCTTCTCGGTGGTGCTGGGCTGGCTGCCGGCGACCGGCGCCGGTCCGGGCGGCTCGGGCGACTGGGCGTGGGACTGGGAGCATATGCAATACATGCTGCTGCCGGCGGTAACCATGTCGGTGATCCCGATGGGCATCGTCGCGCGCACGGTGCGCGCGCTGGTGGCGGAAATCCTCGCCAACGAGTTCATCGTCGGCCTGCGTGCGCGCGGCCTGTCTGACCTGGCCGTATTCCGCCACGTGGTGAAGAACGTGGCGCCAACCGCGCTGTCGGTGATGGGCCTGCAGCTCGGCTACCTGCTGGGCGGTTCGATCCTGATCGAGACCGTGTTCTCCTGGCCCGGCACCGGCTTCCTGCTCAACGCCGCCATTTTCCAGCGCGACTTCCCGCTGCTGCAAGGCACCATCCTCGTGCTGGCGGTGTTCTTCGTGCTGCTCAACCTGCTGGTCGACGCGCTGCAGACGCTGTTCGACCCGCGTATCCAGCGCAGCTAGCGCAAAGGAGCCGCCATGGAAATGACGCTCGACGACTCGCCCGCCGCGGCCGCGGTGCAGCGCTCGCCCGGCTACTGGGCCACGGTGGGCCGGCGCCTGCTGCGCAACAGGCTCGCCATGCTGGCCGCGCTGGTGCTGCTGGCGCTGGTGCTGATGGCGCTGTTCGCGCCGGTACTGATGCCGGCCGACCCCTATGCCTCGTCCATCCTCAAGCGACTGAAGCCAATCGGCACCGAGCACTTTCCGCTGGGCACCGACGAGCTGGGCCGCGACATGCTGTCGCGACTGATGCTGGGCGCGCGGCTGTCGCTGTTCATGGGCATTACGCCGGTGCTGCTGGCCTTTGTCATCGGCAGCGCGCTGGGTATCGTTGCCGGCTATGCCGGCGGCTGGACCAATACCGTGATCATGCGGCTTACCGACATCCTGTACGCGTTCCCGTCGGTGCTGCTGGCGATCGCGCTGTCGGGCACGCTGGGCGCCGGCGTGGGCAACGCGCTGCTGTCGCTGACCATCGTCTTTATCCCGCAGATCGTGCGCGTGGCGGAAAGCGTCACGACCCAGGTGCGCAACCGCGAGTTCGTCGATGCGGCGCGGGCCTCGGGCGCGTCGTCGCTGACCATCGTACGCGCGCATGTGCTGAACAATGTGCTGGGCCCGATCTTTGTCTATGCCACCGGCCTGATCTCGGTGTCGATGATCCTGGCCTCTGGCCTGTCCTTCCTCGGCCTGGGCGTCAAGCCGCCGGAGCCGGAATGGGGCCTGATGCTTAACACGCTGCGCACGGCGATCTACACCCAGCCATGGGTTGCCGCCCTGCCCGGCGCGATGATCTTCCTGACTTCGGTCTCGTTCAACCTGCTGGCCGACGGCATCCGCTCGGCCATGGAAATCAAGGACTGAACCATGACAGCACTGATGCAGGCCCCTCCTCCCCTGGCTGGCCGCGACGTCGGCGGCCCGGCCCAGCCGCTGGTGATCGCCAGCAATCTGGTCAAGCACTTTCCCATCAGGTCCGGCGTGCCGGGGCTGCGCAAGCGCGCCGCGTCGGTACGTGCCGTCGACGGTGTCAGCTTTGACGTGCTCAAGGGCGAGACCCTTGGCGTGGTCGGCGAGTCCGGCTGCGGCAAGTCCACCACCGCGCGGTTGCTGATGCAGCTGACCGGGCAGGACAGCGGCGAGCTGATCTTCGACGCGCTCGGCGTCGGCTCCGCCCAGCTGCCGCTGAAGCAGTTCCGCAGCCAGGTGCAGATGGTGTTCCAGGACAGCTATTCGTCGCTGAACCCGCGCCTGACCATCGAGGAATCGATTGCCTTCACCCCGCGCGTGCATGGCGTTCCGGCGCGCGAGGCCACCGAGCGCGCGCGCTACCTGCTGCAGCGCGTCGGGCTGGAGCCGGCGCGCTTTGCCGGGCGCTATCCGCACGAACTCTCGGGCGGACAGCGCCAGCGCGTCAATATCGCCCGCGCGCTGGCGCTGCGCCCGCGGCTGGTGATCCTGGATGAGGCGGTGTCGGCGCTCGACAAGTCGGTGGAAGCGCAGGTGCTGAACCTGCTGCTCGACCTGAAGGCGGAGTTCGACCTGACTTATGTCTTTATCAGCCACGACCTCAATGTGATCCGCTACCTGTGCGACCGGGTGATGGTGATGTACCTGGGCAAGGTGGTGGAGATCGGCGCTACCGAGACCATCTACCGCCACCCGGCGCATCCATACACGCGCGCGTTGCTGGCTTCCATGCCGTCGATGGACCCGGATCGCCGCACCGAGGTGGCGCCGCTGGCGGGCGACCCGCCCAACCCGATCAACCCGCCGTCCGGCTGCAGCTTCCATCCGCGCTGCGCCATGGCGCAGGACGTCTGCGCACGGCGCGAGCCGCAGCTGACCGACGTGGTCGCCGGACATCCGGTGTCCTGCCTGCTGGCCACCGCGCCCTGAGGAGCCCTCATGTCCGCAACCCCGCAAAACACCCCGCCCGGCGCGCCGATGATCTCGGTCCGGGACCTGCGTGTCGCCTTCTCCGGCGGCGACAAGACCATCCGTGCCGTCAACGGCGTCTCGCTCGACGTCGGCGCCGGCGAGGCGGTGGCCCTGATCGGCGAATCCGGCTCGGGCAAGAGCGTCACGCTGCGCGCGCTGATGCGCCTGCACCCACCGCGCCGCACCCGCATGGAAGGCCAGGTCCGTGTCGACGGCGCCGATGTCATGTCGCTCGACAAGCAAGCACTGGCGCGCCTGCGCGGCGGTACGGTGGCGATGGTGTTCCAGGAACCGCTGCTGGCGCTGGACCCCGTCTACACCGTCGGGCAGCAGATCGTCGAGTGCATCCGCACCCACGACAAGGTCTCAGCCGCCGAGGCGCGCCAACGCGCGCTGAAGGCGCTCGAGTCCGTGCGCATTCCCAGCGCGGAACGGCGCCTGGCCGCCTATCCGCACGAGATGTCGGGCGGCATGCGCCAGCGCGCGATGATCGCGCTGGCGCTGTCTGCGCGCCCGAAAATCCTGCTGGCCGACGAGCCCACCACCGCGCTTGACGCCACCGTGCAGATCCAGGTGCTGATCCTGCTGCGCGAGCTGCAGCGCGAGCTGGGCCTGTCCATCGTCTTCGTCACCCACGACATCGGCGCGGCGGTGGAGATCGCCGACCGTGTCGCGGTGATGTACGGCGGGCGCATCGTCGAGGAAGGCCCGATCCGCACGATCATGCGCGAGGCACGCCACCCGTACACCATCGCGCTGCTGCAAAGCCGCCAGCATGGCATGGCGCGCGGCCAGCGGCTGCAGACCATCGGCGGCGCCCCGCCCGACCTTGCCGCGCTGCCGCCGGGCTGCACCTTCGCGCCGCGCTGCCCGCATGCGCGCCCGGCATGCCTGGCCGAGGTGCCGCAGCCGTCGGCCGTCGGCGCCGGCCACCGCGTGACTTGCGTGCTGGCCGCCGAACCGGCAGTCGCCACGGCGGCATAAGCGTACTGAACACCAACGCTCCCAGGATTCATCCATGACGCTCGCCACCCATCCCGCCCGTGCCTTCATGCCCTACCCGGACGCCGCCGTCCCACACGCCGCCGGCGGCCCGCTGCAGGGTCTGACCTTCGCCGTCAAGGACCTGTTCGACGTCGCCGGCTACCCGACCGGCGGCGGCAACCCGCACGTGCTGGCGCGCTCAGGCATCAAGACCGCCACCGCGCCCGCAGTGCAGCGGCTGCTGGACGCCGGCGCCACCTTCGTCGGCAAGACCCACACCGACGAGCTCGCCTTCTCGATGAACGGCCAGAACGCCCACTACGGCCGCCCGGTCAACGGCGCGGCACCGGATCGCATCACCGGCGGCTCGTCGTCGGGCTCGGCCGCGGCCGTGTCCAACGGGCTGTGCGACTTTGCGCTGGGCTCCGACACCGGTGGCTCGGTGCGCGCGCCGGCCAGCCACTGCGGCCTGTTCGGCATCCGGCCCACGCACGGGCGCATTTCGCTGGAGCGCTGCCTGCCGCTGTCGGAGAGCCTGGATACCTGCGGCTTCTTCGCGCGCGACATCGGCACCTTTGCGCGCGTGGCCGACGTGATGTTCGGCGCCGACCCGGCACCGCTGCCAACCGCGCCGCGCTTGCTGATTGCGACCGACCTCTTCACCCAGCCGACGCCCGAGGCGCGCGAGGCACTGGTGCCGGCCATCGCCAGGATCGAGGCCGCGCTCGGCAAGGCGTCGCCGGTGACGGTAGCCGACCGGCCGCTGTCCGAGCTGTGGTGGGCGTTCCGCTACGTGCAAGGATGGGAGGCGTGGCAGAGCGACGGCGCGCTGATCGAGCAATATGGACTGGAGCTTGGCGCCGACGTCGCGGCGCGCTTCGCCTACTCCAAAGCCGTCACGCGCACGCAATTGGAAGAAGCCAGCGCCGTGCGGCGCGACTTCACCGCGCACCTGGGCCGGCTGCTGGGCCAGGACGGCGTGCTGGTACTGCCGACCATGCCTGATATCGCCCCGCTGCGCGCCGAGCCGATCAAGTCGCTGGAGACCTACCGCAACCTCGCCGCCCACACGCTGTGCCTGACGCCGCTGACCGGCTTCCCGCAACTGAGCCTGCCGCTTGCGGGCCGCGACGGCGCCCCGCTGGGCATCTCGCTGCTCGGGCCCGCCGGCAGCGACCGCAGCCTGGTCGCGCTGGCCGAGGCTATCATGGCGAAACAGGCGTGAGTCAAACAAGGACGGAATATGGCCCGCATCCGCATCACCGCTGGCGGCTACAACTTTGTCGCCGAGACCAACCCCGACGCCCCGAAGACCGTCGAAGCCTTCCTCAAACTGCTGCCCTACCGCGAAAAACTGATCCACGTGCGCTGGAGCGGCGAAGGCTGCTGGATCCCTTTGGGCGAATTCCGCCTCGGCGTGGATTTCGAGAACCACACCAGCCACCCGTCCGTGGGCGATATCCTGTTCTACCCGGGCGGCTACAGCGAGACCGAGATCATCCTGGCCTACGGCAGCTGCTGCTTCGCCAGCAAGATGGGGCAACTGGCCGGCAACCATTTCCTGACCCTCGTCGAGGGCAAGGAAAACCTGCGGGCGCTGGGGACCAAGGTGTTGTGGGAAGGCGCGCAGGATATCGAATTCGCGCTCGCGTGACGCTGACGTCTCGCCGCGGCGGATAAGCCGCAAAGCCACGCCCACCCGCTTCAGGGGGGCTGCCGCTGGCCCGTGCCGCCAGCCGGTGGGGCGCTCCTACAATGCCCTCAACGCATCGGCGCGCCCCCGCCGCGCCGGCTGCCCCTGAGGAACCCAGCATGCCCCACGCCGGCGCGCCCCGCGGCGACGTCCCCCGAAGGCGCGCCAGACCGAAGCCCGCCGCCAGCGCTGCGTGGTGATCCAGGGTCCCGCCGGCTGCGCCAAGACAAGCACGCTGGTGGCGTGGCGCGGGCAGTCGTTGCTGTCGCAGCCACAGGCCGCCGTCACCGACTTCGTGCGAGAGACGCTCGCCGCCTGACACCGCCACGCCACCACTCGCCGGTAACTGTGTTCAAGGCCTGAAGGCAAGCCCGCATGCACGCCGACGATCTCTATGCGCCGTGGCGCGGACTGAGGTTCAGCCCGCCAGCGCGCTCGGCCCGTTCTCCGGCCGCTTGATTCGGAACCACGCCGCATACAGCGCCGGCAGGAACAGCAGCGTCAGCACCGTGGCAATGATCAGGCCGCCCATGATCGCCACCGCCATCGGCCCCCAGAACATCGAGCGCGACAGCGGGATCATCGCCAGCACCGCCGCCGCGGCAGTCAGAATGATCGGGCGGAAGCGGCGCACCGCGGCTTCGACGATGGCGGTCCAGGGCGGCACGCCGGCGCTGATGTCCTGCTCGATCTGGTCGACCAGGATCACCGAGTTGCGGATGATCATGCCCAGCAGCGCGGTGATGCCCAGCTGCGCCACAAACCCCATCGGCGCGCGCAGCAGCAACAGCGTGGCGGCTGCGCCGATCAGCCCCAGCGGGCCGGTCAGGAACACCATGGTCGCGCGCGAGAAGCTGTGCAACTGCAGCATCAGCAGCGTGAAGATGATGAAGATGCACAGCGGTAGCTGCGCCGCGATCGAGGCGCCGGCCTTGCCGCTTTCTTCTTCCGCACCGGCCACGGTGATGCGGTAGCCCGCCGGCAGCTGGGCGCGCAGCTTGTCGAGCTGCGGGTTGATCTGCGCGGTCACGGTCGGGCCCTGGATGCCGTCGACCACGTCGGCCTGCACGGTGACGCCGAAGTCGCGGTTCTCGCGCCAGACCACGCCCGGCTCGGAGCGCAGCGCCACGCGCGCCACCTGCATCAGCGGCACCATGCGGCCGTTATTGGTCGGCACCAGCATGTTGTTCAGGTCCGAGATCGCATCGCGCTCGTTGCGCGGGGTGCGCATCATGATGTCGATCAGCTTGTCGCCGTCGCGGTACTGGCCCACCGGCACACCGGTCAGCACGGTCTGCGTGACGCGCGCGATCGCGTTGGTGGTGACGCCGAGCGCGCGCGCCTTGTCCTGGTCAATCTCCAGGCGCAGCATCTTGACGCTCTCGTTCCAGTTGTCGTTGACGCCGACGGTATTGGGATTGGCGCGCATCACCGCCTTGACCTGGTCGGCCAGATGGCGTACTGCAGCGGCCTCCGGCCCGATCACGCGGAACTGCACCGGATAGGCCACCGGCGGCCCGTTGGGCAGCAGCTTGACGCGACCGCGCAGGTACGGGAACTCGGTGTCGAACAGCTTGATGATGCGGCGGCGCAAGGCGTCGCGCACTTCGGTGCTGACCGGCATCACGATCACCTGCGCCACGTTGCTCTGCGGGAAGATCTGGTCCAGCGGCAGGTAGAAGCGCGGCGCGCCGGTGCCGACGAAGGTGGTCAGGCTCTCGACCTCGCGGTCCTTGCGCATCAGCGTTTCAAAACGCTTGGCCTCGGCCTCCATCTGGGCAAAGCTGGTGCCTTCGGGCATCCACATCTCCACCATCAGCTCGGGCCGGCTGGAATCCGGGAAGAACTGCTTCTCGACGAACTTGAAGGCATAGATGCCGAGCGCGAAGGCCACCAGCGTGATCGCGATCACCAGCTTGCGCCAGGTCACGCACCAGTCCACCAGCCGGCGGAAGCGTGCGTAGAACGGTGTGTCGAACACCTCATGGTGCTCGCCCGCGCCCGGGCCGCGGGTCTTGAGCAGCAGGTAGCCGAGGTAAGGCGTGAAATACACCGCCGCCAGCCACGACAGCACCAGCGCCAGCGCTGTCACCGCAAAGATCGCGAAGGTGTACTCGCCCACGGTCGAGCGCGCCAGCCCCACCGGCAGGAAGCCGGCCGCGGTGATCAGCGTGCCGGTCAGCATCGGCATCGCGGTCGAGGTGTAGGCGAAGGTGGCCGCCTCCATCTTGGAGAAGCCCTCTTCCAGCTTGCGCACCATCATCTCGACCGCGATGATGGCGTCGTCCACCAGCAGCCCCAGCGCCACGATCAGCGCCCCGAGCGATATCTTGTGCAGCCCGATGCCGAAGATATTCATGAACAGGAAGGTCACCGCCAGCACCAGCGGGATGGTCAGCGCCACCACCAGGCCCGGGCGCACGTCCAGCCGCAGCGGCTTGGTGTGCAGGCCCAGCGAGACGAAGCTGACCGCCAGCACGATCACCACCGCCTCGATCAGCACGTGCACGAACTCGCCCACCGAACGCTTGACGGCTTCAGGCTGATCCTGCACCTGGTCCATCTCGATGCCCACCGGCAGCTGGCCGCGCATCCGGTCGAAGGCGGCGCGAAGGTCCTTGCCGAGCTGGATGATGTCGCCGCCCTTCTGCATCGAGATGCCGAGACCGATCACGGCCTTGCCGTTGAAGCGCATGCGCGTCTGGGTTGGATCGACATAGCCGCGATAGACGTGCGCGATGTCGCCCAGGCGGATATTGGCGATGCCATTGGGCCCGCGCAGCACCAGGTTCTCCAGGTCCTGCACGCTGGCGAACTGGCCGGACACGCGCACCTGCAGGTTGTCGGTCGGCGCGACCAGCACGCCGCTGCCGGTCAGGTTGTTCTGCTGCGAGATCTGCTCGGCGATGGCGTTGATATCGAGCCCCAGTTGGGCGAAGCGCGCCTGGTTGAACTCGATATAGACCTTCTCGTCCTGCAGGCCGATCAGCGATACCTTGGCCACCGCCGGCACGCGCAGCAACTCCTGGCGCACCAGGTCGGCGTACTCGCGCAGTTCCTTGTAGTTGAAGCCGTCGGCCGAGAGCGCGTAGATGGTGCCGTACACATCGCCGAACTCATCGTTGAAGAACGGCCCGCGCACGCCGGCGGGGAGCGTCTGCTGGATATCGCCGATCTTCTTGCGCACGGTGTACCAGACCTGCGCGGTCTCCCTGGCCGGCGAGGTGTCCTTGAGCTGGAAGATCACCGTGGTCTCGCCCGGCTTGGAGAAGCTGCGGATCTTGTCCGCGTAAGGCACTTCCTGCAGCTGGCGCTCGATCTTGTCGGTGACCTGCACGGCGATCTGCTCGGCGGTGGCGCCGGGCCAGAAGGCCTGCACCACCATCACGCGGAAGGTAAAGGGCGGGTCCTCGTCCTGCCCGAGCTGGAAGAACGCCAGCATGCCGCCCAGCAGTAGCACCACCAGCAGGTAACGGGTCAGCGGCTGGTGCTCGAGCGCCCAGCGCGACAAATTGAAGCGCAAATGATCCATGCGGCCTCAACCCTGGTTCGGGCTGGCGGCCAGCGCGGAAGCCGGCGCGGATGCCGGCGCCACGGTCTGAAGCGGGCGCACCTTCTGGCCCGGGCGCAGCAGGTGGACCCCGGCGGTGACGATGGTCTGGCCGGGCGCCAGCCCCTGGCGCACCTCGACCTCGTTGCCGATGGCCTCGCCCAGCGTCACCGGCACCGGCTTGACCGTGCCGGCGGCGGCGTCAAAGACCCACACCTGGTTGCGGCCCTGCTCCTGCAGCAGTGCGGTCAGCGGCACGCGGATAGCCGGGGTGGCCCCGTTGCGCACGAAGGTCACCACGGCCGTCATGCCGAGCTTCAGGTCGGCGGGCGGGTTGGGAATGGTCACGCGGGTGGCGTAGGTGCGGGTAACGGGGTCCGCAGCGGCGGCGATCTCGCGCACGCGGCCCGGCAGCGAGCGCTGCGGCTCGGCCCAGGTATGGATGGTCACGTCGGTGATGCCGCGCAGCTGGTCGACCTGGTCTTCGGGCAGGCCGATGGCGACTTCCTTCTCCGCGGTCTGCGCCACACGCACCACCGGCTGGCCGGGGGTGACCACCTGGCCGACCTCGGCATCGATCGCCGTGACCACGCCGTCCGCGTCGGCATTCAGCACCGCATAGGCGGTCTGGTTGGACTGGCTGCGCAGTCCGGCTTCGGCCTGCCGAAGCCGCGATTCGGCGGCCTCATAGGTGGCTTTGCGCCGGTTCTGCTCGGCGGCGCTGATAAAGCCCTTGGCAAACAGGTCGTTGTAGCGTTTCAGGTCGGCGGCGGCCAGGTCGCGGTCGGTCCGGGCGGCTTCATACTGGGCGCGCGAACCGGCCTCGGCCAGCGACAGGTCGGTCGGGTCCAGGCGCGCCAGCGGCTGACCCTTGCGCACCGCCGCCCCCACGTCGACCAGCCGCGCCGCGATCTTGCCGCCGACGCGGAAGCCCAGGCGCGACTCCACGCGCGGGCGCACGTCCCCGGAGAACTCGAAGGCGGTCTTGCCGCCGTGCTGGCTGAGCTGCATCAGGCGCACCGGGCGCACTTCCGGCGCGGGTTCGGGCTTCTTGCCGCAGCCGGCCAGCGCCAGCACGGACGCGACCGCAAACAGGGCGAACATCCGGCCGGCCGGGCCCGGGATTCTTGGAACGGCAGGAGTATCTGCGGCCGCAACTTCCGGCACTCGGCAAAGCACTGGCATCGATAGGCAACAAGTCGGATGGAACAGCTGGCGAGGCGAGACAGGCCAGTATCAACGAATCCGCGCGCCGGAACATGCCAGGGAGGCGGGAGGGCCACGGGGCCGGCGCGGACAATAAATAACTGGCCGGTCAGTAATATAGCGATCCCCGCGGGGGTGCGTCAAACGGCAGGCGACGAAATGGCTGGAATGAAGCCTCAGTTGTCGTTGCCCGCTGAGGAGCTGTGGTTAAATGCAGCGATGCTACAATCCGGCGCGCCGCTGGCGCTGGCCTGCCGCCTGGCATCGACCGACGCATGGCCGGGAACTGCGGCTCCGCCGCCGGCCCCCCGCCTGGCGCATCGGAGTGGCCGCTGCTGCCCTGGCGCGCGGCCCCGCATGCGCCGCCCGGCGCCGTAGCCATCCCCTGCTTCCCCACATCTTCGGACCGAGAACGGCGTGACGCCCGATCAGTATTGCCAAGAGAAAGTCGCCCAGAGCGGCTCGAGTTTCTATTACAGCTTCCTGTTCCTGCCGGCCGAACGCCGCCGCGCCATCACCGCGCTGTACGCCTGGTGCCGCGAGGTCGACGACGTGGTCGACGACAGCCACGACCCGGGCCTGGCCCACCAGCAGCTGGACTGGTGGCGCGGCGAGGTGCGCCGCCTGTTCGAGGGCGAGCCCACCCACCCGGCGACCCAGGCGCTGCAACCGCACGTGCACAGCGCCGGCCTGCCCCATGCCGAGATGTCCGAGGTGCTGGACGGCATGGAAATGGACCTGACCCAGACCCGCTACCTGGATGAAGCCGGCCTGAACCACTACTGCCATTGCGTGGCAGGGGTGGTCGGCACGCTCAGCGCGCGGCTTTTCGGCTATACCGATCCGAAGACGCTGGTCTTTGCCGAGAAGCTCGGGCAGTCGCTGCAACTGGTCAATATCCTGCGCGACGTGGGCGAAGACGCCCGCCGCGGCCGTATCTACCTGCCGGTCAATACGCTGCAGCAGTTCCAGGTGCCGGCCTCCGAGATCCTCAAGGGCCAGCATTCCGAGCGCTTCGTCGCGCTGATGCAGTACCACGCCGGCCGCGCCCGCGCGCTGTACCGCGAGGCCCTGGCGCTGCTGCCGAAGCAGGATCGCCGCGCCCAGCGCGCCGGCCTGCTGATGGGCGCGATCTACCACGCGCTGCTCGACGAACTCGAGGCCAGCCAGTTCCAGGTGCTGAACCAGCGCATCGCGCTGACGCCAATGCGCAAGTTGTGGATCGCGTGGAAGACGTGGATCCGCAACAGCTGACGCGGTTGCCCCCGGGCGCGACAGGAGGCGCTGGAGCAAGCGCCTTCGTTGTTCCCTCTTGCCTATCCAACCGATTCAACCGATTCACCCGGCCGTTCCGAGCCTTACCGCCATGACCCAGACCCCCGCTTCCCTCGGCCAGACCATCCTCTCCCAGGCCGACCAGCTCGCCCGCTTCTCCGACATGGAAGGCGGACTGACCTGCGCCTACCTGACCCCGGCCCACCGCGCCGCGCAGTCCCGGCTGGCGCAGTGGATGGAAGCGGCCGGCATGCAGGTACGCATCGACGCTATCGGCAATGTGATCGGCCGCTATGCCGCTGACCCCGCCGTGGGCGATGCGCGCGTGCTGATGACCGGCTCGCATTTCGATACCGTGCGCAATGGCGGGCGCTATGACGGGCGCCTGGGCATACTGTTGCCGATCGCGGTAGCCGGCGCGCTCAATCAAGCCGGCATCCGCCTGCCCTACCACTTCGAGGTGGTTGGCTTCGCCGAGGAGGAAGGGCTGCGCTTCAAGACCAGCTTCCTGGCCAGCAGTGTGCTGGCGGGCCGCTTCGATCCGGCGCTGCTGGAGCGCCAGGACGCGGACGGCATCACGCTGCGCGAGGCGCTGGCGGCGTCCGGACTGCCCGGCGCGGGCGAGTTGGAGGCGCTGCGTGCAGCGGCGGTCGATCCCGCCACGCTGCTGGGTTTTGTGGAAGTGCATATCGAACAAGGCCCGGTGCTGCTGCACCACGGCCTGCCGCTGGGCGTGGTCACGCAGATCGCCGGCAGCAGCCGCTTCCAGGTCAAGGTGGAAGGACTGGCCAGCCACGCCGGCACCACGCCGATGGGCATGCGCAAGGATGCTGCCGCGGGTGCGGCGGAGATGATCCTGCTGGTCGAGCGGCGCTGCTCGGCGGCCCCCTCGCTGGTGGGCACGGTCGGCCAGCTCCAGGTGCCCGACGGCTCGAGCAACGTGATCCCGGCCGCCTGCACCTTCTCGATGGATATCCGCGCGGGCGAGGACGGCATCCGCGAAGCCGCGATTGCCGATATCGTGGCCGGCATCAACCAGATCGCGCAGCGGCGCGGCCTGACCGCGCAGGTGGAACGCGTGCCGCCGGTCAACAACGCCCCGTGCGCACGCTGGCTGATGGACCAGTTCGGCGCCGTGCTGAAGAAGCGCGGGCTGCAGGCCTTCGAGCTGCCCTCCGGCGCGGGCCATGACGCGATGATGATGCAGCGCATCACGGACATCGCCATGCTGTTCGTGCGCTGCGGCAACGGCGGCATCAGCCACAACCCGCTGGAGACGATCACGGCCGAGGATGCGCAGCTGGCGGCGGAGGTGTTCGTGGACTTCCTGCGGCACTTCCAGCCGCGCGGCTGAAAGCCCGGGCGGCGTTCAGCCACCCTGGTAAATATCGCGCCCGAAGTCGTAGAGGTTCTTGCGCAGCTTGCGCCGTTCGTCCGGCGACAGCCGCGAGCCGGTCCGTTCCTCCCGGCGGCGCTCGGCGTCGCGCTGCTCGGCGCGATAGCGTTCGGCGCGGGAACGCGCTTCGCGCTGGCTGTTGCCCGGGTCGCTGGCCTGGGCCGACGGATGGGACGGATGGCGCTTTAGCAGGTTGGCCATCCCGGCCGATTGGGCATGCACCGCCCCAGCGGCGACAAGCGCCAGCGCGGCCGCCGCCAGCGCAAGGCATGCGCCGGCGATACCATGCTGCGGATGCCCGTGCCGGGTTCGGTTCACTTTCATTGATAATGGCGGTCTTGGCTTCCGGAAAAGCAGTCGTCGGGACTGCCCTGAAGCCGGGGATTCAGTACCCCGCTCCTTACCCCGTCCGGCGCGCGACCCTCTGCAAGGGTCGCGCCAGCGCAGGCCTGGCAGCCTTGTCATTGCAGTGGATCATGCGGTGCAAATGCGCGGCAATCTACCGCGCATGGTGCGCAAAAAGACGGATTGCGCAGTGTAATCGCACGATTGATGCACACTGGCATACTGCGGGGTAAAGTATGTAACGTTTTGTTAAGCCATTTTGAGCGAAAGCGATAGTCGCTAAGATACCGCCATGGAAAATACCAGCCACAAGATTCTTGTCGTCGACGATGACCCGCGTCTGCGCGATTTGCTGCGCCGCTATCTGGGCGAACAGGGTTTTACCGTGCTGGTGGCGGAAAACGCCACCGCGATGAACAAGCTCTGGCTGCGCGAGCGTTTCGACCTGCTGGTGCTGGACCTGATGATGCCGGGCGAAGACGGCCTGTCGATCTGCCGCCGGCTGCGCGGGGCCAATGACCAGACCCCGATCATCATGCTCACCGCCAAGGGCGAGGACGTGGACCGTATCGTCGGCCTGGAGATGGGCGCCGACGACTACCTGCCCAAGCCCTTCAACCCGCGCGAGCTGATTGCGCGCATCCACGCGGTACTGCGCCGCAAGGGCCCGGCCGAAGTGCCCGGCGCCCCGTCGGAAACGCCGGAGACTTTCGCCTTCGGCGACTTCGTGCTGAACCTGGCCACGCGCACGCTGACCAAGAACGACGAGGAAATCACGCTGACCACCGGCGAATTCTCGGTGCTGAAGGTATTCGCCCGCCATCCGCGCCAGCCGCTGTCGCGCGAGAAGCTGATGGAAATGGCGCGCGGCCGTGAATATGAAGTGTTCGACCGCAGCCTGGACGTGCAGATCTCGCGCCTGCGCAAGCTGATCGAGCCGGACCCGAGCAACCCGCGTTTTATCCAGACGGTCTGGGGCCTTGGCTACGTCTTCATCCCCGATGGCGTGAAATAACCGATTACGGCCGCTGTTCCTATCGTGGCGACCGTTATCGGTAGAACCGCAACGCGGTTCTTTGGTTCGCTGTTCTGGCGAACCTTCATGCTTATCGCCCTGTTGCTGGCGATTTCGCTGGGCATCTGGTTCCAGAGCTACCGGCTGTTCGAACGCGCCCCGCGCGCCCAGCAGATCGCCATGCAGGTGGTCAGCGTGGTCAAGCTGACGCGGGCCGCTCTGCTCTACTCGGACCCCGCGCGGCGCCGCTTCCTGCTGCTCGACCTGGTGCAGAACGAAGGCATCAAGGTCTATCCGCGCGAGAAGGACGACGACTTCGCCGCCCCCACCGCCAACCCCTTCCTGACCACGCTGGTGCAGCAGGAGATCCGCGGCCGGCTGGGCGAGGACACGGTGCTGGCCACCACCGTCAACGACATCCCCGGCGTGTGGGTCAGCTTCGAGATCGAGGGCGACGACTACTGGGTCGCGATCAGCCCCGAGCGCTTCGAGCGCGTGCCCGGCATCCAGTGGCTGTGGTGGAGTATCGCCGCGCTGCTGCTGTCGATCATCGGCGCGGCCTTTATTACCGCGCGCGTCAACTACCCGCTCAAGCGCCTGGCCAACGCCGCGCGCGCCATCGGCGCCGGCGGCGACCCGCCCCCCTGCCCGAGCGCGGCGCCAGCGAAGTGGCGCTGGCCAATCACAGCTTCAACCAGATGGTGCGCGACCTGCGCCAGCTCGACGACGACCGCGTGGTGATGCTGGCCGGCATCTCGCACGACCTGCGCACGCCGCTGACGCGGCTGCGCCTGGAAACCGAGATGTCGCCAATGGACACCGTCACGCGCGATGCCATGATTGCCGACATCGAGCAGATGGACGCGATCATCGGCCAGTTCCTCAACTACGCGCGGCCGCCGCTGGAGACCGTCGAGCCGGTGGACCTGTCGGCGCTGGTCCACGATGCCGTGGGCGTCTACGCCGCGCACGACGATGTGCGCGTGCATGTGCGCGCCAACGAGCCGGTGATGGCCGTGGCCAACCGCATGGAAGTGCAGCGCATTCTCGACAACCTGGTCGAGAACGCGCGCCGCTATGCCAAGGACGAACAGAGCGGCATGGCCGTGGTGGAGATCTCCACGCGCGTGGACGACAAGGAGGCGGTGCTGACCGTGGCCGACCACGGCAACGGCGTGCCCGACGGCCAGCTGTCGCTGCTGACGCGGCCGTTCTACCGGCTCGACAGCTCGCGCAGCGAGGCCAAGGGCGCGGGGCTGGGCATGTCCATTGTCAACCGCATCATGCAGCGCAATGGCGGGCGGCTGGTGCTGGCCAACCGTGCTTTGCCGGCGACGGGCCTGGTGGTCAGCGCCTGCTTCCGGCGCGCGTGACCTGCGGCGCCGCCGCGGTGGATGCGGCGGCGCATTGACAGGTTTTCTACAGGCGTTGATAGGCTTCTGAAAGGCATTTGACAGGGTGATGACAGGCTGGCGGCGCACACTGGCGCCCGTCAGCCTGCCCGCGGCATGCTCCCTTTGCATGGCGTCTTCACACAGCGTGGCTGGCTGACTTCTCCGAACAATCATGCCGCCGGGCCCCACCGGCGGCGCACGCGAGACAGCCATGTCAGATACCTCCGGTTCGCAGCACGGGTTCCGCACCGTGTTCCGCGTCGTCAGCGGCAATTTCCTCGAAATGTATGACTTCATGGTGTACGGCTTCTACGCCGCCGCCATCGCCAGGACGTTCTTCCCGAGCGGCAGCGAGTTTGCCTCGCTGATGCTGTCGCTCGCCACCTTTGGCGCGGGCTTCCTGATGCGGCCGCTGGGCGCGATCGTGTTGGGCGCGTATATCGACCGCCACGGCCGCCGCAAGGGCCTGATTATGACGCTGGTGCTGATGGCGCTGGGCACGCTGCTGATTGCCTGCGTGCCGGGCTATGCCACCATCGGCGTGGCCGCGCCGCTGCTGGTGCTGGCCGGGCGCCTGCTGCAGGGCTTCTCGGCGGGCGTGGAACTGGGCGGCGTGTCGGTCTACCTGTCCGAGATCGCCAAGCCCGGCCGCAAGGGATTCTACGTGGCGTGGCAGTCCGGCAGCCAGCAGGTCGCGGTGATCTTCGCCGGGCTGCTCGGCGTGATCCTGCATGCGACGCTGGCGCCGGCGCAGATGGATGAATGGGGCTGGCGCATCCCGTTCCTGGTCGGCTGCCTGATCGTGCCGTTCCTGTTCCTGATTCGCCGTTCGCTGGAAGAGACCGAGGCCTTCAAGACGCGCAAGCATCGTCCCGAGATCGGCGAGATCTACCGCTCGATGCTGGAGAACTGGCGCATCATCGTGGCAGGCTGCATGATGGTGGTGATGACCACGGTGTCGTTCTACATGATCACCGCGTACACGCCGACCTTCGGCAAGACCGTGCTGAAGCTGGACGATGTCGACAACCTCATCGTCACCATGTGCGTGGGCCTGTCCAACTTCATCTGGCTGCCGCTGATGGGCGCGCTGTCGGACCGCATCGGGCGCAAGCCGCTGCTGGTGCTCTTCACGGTGGCGACGCTGCTGACCGCGTATCCGGCGGTGTCGTGGCTGGTGGCCGCGCCGTCGTTCTCGCGCCTGCTGATGGTGGAGCTGTGGCTGTCGTTCCTGTACGGCAGCTACAACGGCGCGATGGTGGTGGCGCTGACCGAGATCATGCCGCCCGCGGTGCGCACCGCCGGCTTTTCGCTGGCGTACAGCCTGGCCACCGCGCTGTTCGGCGGCTTCACGCCGGCGATTTCCACCTACCTGATCCATGCCACCGGCAACAAGGCCGCGCCGGGGCTGTGGCTGATGTTCGCCGCGATGTGCGGGCTGGTCGCCACGCTGGTGATCTTCCGCGCGCGCCGTGCCGGGCCTGTGATGCATCCGGCGTGAATGCGCTGGGTTGAAGTCTCGGCAATCGTCACCAAGTTGCCATGTGCGGGCCCATCGCGCATGGCATACTTGCCCTTCCGCATCGACGCCAGCCGTCCGATGCCGCGCGGCTGCTCATGCCGGGCTTTGCTCCCATGCGTCACATGCTTTGCCTATCGGGCTGTTTGAGAATATCAATTAGCCCGGTGCCGGATGATGACGCATAATCACGTTTTGTCGCGGTGCACTGCAGCAAAAATGTAGTACCGGTCCCACGCCGGCAGTGCAGCAGCATCGCTCTCATTGCAACCGTATCAGGAGAAGTCTATGAAGACCGTTGGTGACAAGCTCGAAGCCTTCCACGTCGTCGGTGTCAAGCCGGGTTTCAACAATCACGAAGAGAACGGCCAGTCGGCTTTTGAAGACATCACCGAAAAGTCGTTCGAAGGCAAGTGGAAGGTCATCTACTTCTACCCGAAGGACTTCACCTTCGTGTGCCCGACCGAAATCGTGGCCTTCGCCAAGCTGAACGGCGACTTCGCCGACCGCGACGCGATCGTGCTGGGCGGCTCGACCGACAACGAATTCGTGAAGCTGGCATGGCGTCGCGAACACAAGGACCTGAACAAGCTGGACCAGTGGCAATTCGCCGACGTGACCGGCTCGCTGATCGACCAGCTGGGCGTGCGTGACCAGGCTGCCGGCGTTGCCCTGCGAGCGACCTTCATCGTCGACCCGGACAACGTGATCCAGCACGTCTCGGTGAACAACCTGAACGTGGGCCGCAACCCGGACGAAGTCCTGCGTATCCTGGACGGCCTGCAAACGGACGAGCTGTGCCCGTGCAACCGTGCCGTTGGTGGCGCCACGCTGTAATTTTTGCAGTTCTTCGCCAGACACCGTGGCGATCCGCGGAGGGCCCCGCCCTCCGCTTCAAAACCCGCCTGTTGCGGGTTTTTTGAGCCCCGATCGATAGGAGAATTAAATGGAATTCCTCAGCACGATTAAGAATTGCATCCCCGATTTCGCCAAGGACATCCGCCTGAACGTGGACGGCACCATCGCGCGCTCTTCGCTGGAAGGCAACGATGCGGTGGGCGTGGCGCTGGCGGCAGCATTCGCGGCGCAGAGCAAGGTGCTGGTGGATGCCATCCGCAATGCCGGCGTGCTCTCGCCCGAGGAAACCAACGCTGCGCTGACCGCGGCCGCGCTGATGGGCATGAACAACACCTGGTACCCGTACGTCGAAATGGCCGACGATCCGGACCTGGCGACCCAGCCGGCCGGCCTGCGCATGAACGCCTACGCCACCCACGGCGGCGTCGACAAGCGACGTTTCGAGATGTACGCGCTGGCCGCCTCGATCGTGGGCAAGTGCCATTTCTGCGTGAAATCGCACTACCAGCTGCTGAAGAACGAACAGGGCATGACCGCACAGCAGCTGCGCGACGTGGGCCGCATCGCCGCGGTGATCGTGGCGGCTGCCAACGTGATCGCTGCGCAGTGAGCTTAAGCTGGCATTAAGCAGTTCCACGCAGTCTCCAGCGCGCCCCCGCGCCCCCTGGGCCGCCCTTCCCGCGGCCCCGTAGCACAGCAGCCGGCAGCTTCCCAGTGGAAATTGCCGGCTGTTCCCATCCCGCAACCCATCCCGCAACCAGCAGCGCCACAACGCTGCACTTGCGCGGCGATCAGCCTACAATCCAAGGCAGGATACGCACTCCAAGCCTGCCATGACCCTGCCTTCCCCGACTTCCCCGCGCTTCCATTACCGCCTGGCTGCGGTGCACGACTGGGGCGATATCGCCGCGGTCACCCAACAGGCCTATGGCCAGTACGAGCTGGACATCATGGAAGACTGCCGCGCATCGTTCCAGCGCGGCATGCAGGCGGTGCTGGCGACCAGCAACCCGGATATGGAGTGGTGGGTGGCGGAGACCGATCACGGCATCATGGGCGCCGTGCTGTTCTGCCATCCTGGGGCCACGCTGCCGGCGCTGGACGGCAGCACCATCACGCTGACCCAGCCCGAAGCGCGGCTGCTGTCGGTCAGCCCGCAGGCGCGCGGCATGGGGCTGGGGCGCACGCTGATGCAGATCTGCATCCAGCGCGCGCGCGATATCGGCTCGCCCACGCTGCTGGTGCGCACCATGCCGGAAATGGCCTCGGCCAACCGGCTGTGCCTGCAGATGGGCTTTACCAAGCGAACCGAGGCCGGCGCGCGCACCGGCGCCATGGCCCGCCTAATCGACTACACCTACGCCATCACGCCGGAAAGCGCGCCGGCGCCAGACAGCGCACCGCGGCCCTAAGCAAGCCGCAAGCCGCGAGCGGCAGCGCCGCTCAGTCCTGCACGCCGGTCACCGACGCACGCCAGATCAGTACCGTGGCCTGCGCCACGATGCCTTCCTGGCGGCCCTCGAAGCCGAGTTTCTCGTTGGTCTTGGCCTTGACGTTGCAGCGCACCGGCGCCAGGCCCAGATCTTCAGCCAGGTTGGCCACCATCGCGCCGATATGCGGCGCCAGCTTGGGCGCCTGCGCGATGACCGTGGCATCGACATTGCCGATTTCATAGCCCGCCGCGCGCACGCGGCGCGCCGCCTCGCGCAGCAACACGCGGCTGTCGGCGCCGGCGAACTGCGCGTCGGTGTCGGGAAAATGGCGGCCGATATCGCCCAGCGCGGCCGCGCCGAAGAGCGCGTCAGTGACCGCGTGCAGCAGCGCATCGGCATCGGAATGGCCTAGCAGCCCGCGGTCGTGCGGGATCTCCACGCCGCCCAGGATCAGCTTGCGGCCGGGCACCAGCGCGTGGACGTCATAGCCCTGTCCCACCCGGATATCGAAAGGCATCATGCGATTACGCTCCCTTACGCATTGTGTGCGGCCAGGGCGCGGCGCCCTTGCCATCATCGCCCAGCAGCACTTCGGCCAGTGCGAAGTCCTCCGGGTAAGTCACCTTGAAATTGCGCAGCGAGCCGTTGACCAGCCGCGGATGCAGCCCCAGGCGCTCGATCGCGCTGGCTTCGTCGGTCACCACCGCGCCGGCCGCCAGCGCGTCCTGCAGCGCCTGGCGCAGCACGCCCAGGCGGAACATCTGCGGGGTCTGCGCCTGCCACAGCCCTTCGCGCGACACGGTGGTACCGATGCGGGCATCGCCCTGCGCGCGCTTGAGCGTATCGGGCACCGGCACCGCCAGGATGCCGCCGATGGCCGCATCCGGATCGTCATCGCCGTCGCTTTCCACCGCGCGCACCAGCGCGTGGATCATCGCCGGGGTCAGGCCCGGGCGCGCCGCGTCGTGGACCAGCACCCAGTCGGAGTCGGTCGCGCCGAGCTGGGCCAGGTGATGCAGGCCCGCCAGCACCGAGGCATGGCGCGTATCGCCGCCGACAAAGGCGGTATCGAAGCGCAGCCCGGCAAAGGCGGCAGCGCCGAAGCGCGATTCCAGCGGCATGTCGTCGGGCGCCAGCACCAGCGCGGTGGCATTGATGGCGTCGCACGCCGAGAATGCCGCCAGCGCGTACCAGATCATCGGCCGGCCGGCCACGGTCTGGTATTGCTTGGGGACGGCGCCGCCGGCGCGGCTGCCGGTACCGGCACAGGGAATCAGGGCAAAGCGGCGAGCGGACACGGCATCGGCATGGAGTGAAAGAGGCGCGGGCGCCTGCTGGCCAATGCGGCCAGCGGGGCAACCGGTGCGCATTCTATAATACGGCCCTTGCCCGTCGCCATGCCGCGCCAACTTGCCGCGGCGCGTGCAACGGGTGGCGCCCCCGCGCATGCTGTACCCTTGCCATACCCTGTCACGACCCCCGCCCGCAATGCCGGCGGGGTTTCGTCGTTTTGAATGCACGCTGCCGACATGCCTGACGCCACGCCCACCTTACCCTTCGTCAACCTGCCGCTGGTCAAGCCCGGCCTGCGCCACAGCGTCGCCGGCCTGCGCGGCTCGGCCGATGCGCTGGCGCTGGCCGCCTACGCGCGGCAGCACCGCGAGCGCGTGCCGATGCTGGCGGTGGTGTGCTCCCACGCCGTCGACGCCCAGCGCCTGGCCGAGGAAATCCCCTGGTTTGCGCCGGAACTGCGCGTGCGCCTGCTACCCGACTGGGAAACCCTGCCGTACGACAGCTTCTCGCCGCACCAGGACCTGGTGTCCGAGCGCCTGGCCACGCTGCACGACATCCAGACCGGGCAATGCGACGTGATGCTGGTGCCGGCCACCACCGCGCTGTACCGGCTCGCCCCGCCCGCGTTCCTGGCGGCCTACACCTTCTTCTTCAAGCAGGGCGAGCGACTCGACGAAGCGGCGCTCAAGGCCCAGTTCACGCTGGCCGGCTACGAGCACGTCAGCGCGGTGATGCGTCCCGGCGAATACAGCGTGCGCGGCGGCCTGATCGACCTGTACCCGATGGGCTCGGCGCTGCCGTACCGGATCGACCTGTTCGGCGACGAGGTCGAGACCATCCGCGCCTTCGATCCCGACACGCAGCGCAGCCTCTACCCGGTCAAGGAAGTGCGCCTGCTGCCGGGCCGGGAATTCCCGCTCGACGAAGCCGCGCGCACCGCCTTCCGCGGCCGCTGGCGCGAGGTGTTCGAGGGCGACCCGACCAAGTCGCCGATCTACAAGGACATCGGCAATGGCGTGCCGTCGGCCGGCATCGAGTACTACCTGCCGCTGTTCTTCGAGCAGAGTGCGACGGTGTTCGACTACCTGCCCACTGACACGCAACTCGCCTTTGCCGGCAATGTCGACGAGGCCGTGCGCCGTTTCTGGGCCGACACCACGCAGCGCTACAACTTCATGCGGCACGACCGCGAGCGCCCGCTGCTGCCGCCGGCGGACCTGTTCCTGTCCGAGGAACAGTTCTTCGTCGCCGCCAAGCCGATGGCGCGGGTGGTGCTGCAGCCAGAGCCCGCGGCGGACCAGCCGGCTTTCTCCGCCCTGCTGCCCGATGTCTCGGTCAACCGGCGCGCCGACGACCCGCTGGTCAACCTCGAAGCCCTGCTGCTCGACAAGCAGACGCGCGTGCTGATGTGCGCGGATTCCGCCGGCCGGCGCGAAACCCTGCTGCAGCTCTTTGCCGAAAGCGGCCTGCGCCCGCTGCCGGTGGACGACTTTGCTGCGTTCCTCGCAGGCGAAGCGCATTTCTCGATCGCGGTGGCGCCGCTGCAAAGCGGCTTCGCGCTGCCGCAGGGACAGCTCGCCTTTGTCACCGAGGCCGAGCTGTACGCCGGCACCGCGCGCCGCGCCGGCCGCCGCAAGCAGGAACAAGCCACCGCCGTCGACTCGATGGTGCGCGACCTGGCCGAGCTGAAGATCGGCGACCCGGTGGTGCACAGCGAGCATGGCATCGGCCGCTACCAGGGCCTGGTCACGCTGGACATGGGCCAGGGCGACGAGGAATTCCTGCATCTGGATTACGACAAGGGCAGCAAGCTGTACGTGCCGGTGCACCAGCTGCACGTGATCTCGCGCTACTCCGGCGCCGACCCGGATACCGCGCCGCTGCACCACCTGGGCTCGGGCCAGTGGGACAAGGCCAAGCGCAAGGCCGCGCAGCAGATCCGCGACACCGCCGCCGAGCTGCTGAACCTGTACGCGCGCCGCGCCGCGCGCGAAGGCTTTGCCTTCCCGCTCTCGCCCAAGGACTACGAGACCTTTGCCGAGAGCTTCGGCTTCGAGGAAACGCCGGACCAGGCCGCCGCCATCGCCGCGGTGATCGCCGACATGACCTCGGGCAAGCCGATGGACCGGCTCGTGTGCGGCGACGTCGGCTTCGGCAAGACCGAGGTGGCGCTGCGCGCCGCCTTTGTCGCGGTGCTGGGCGGCAAGCAGGTGGCGATGCTGGCGCCGACGACGCTGCTGGCCGAGCAGCATTTCCAGACGCTGTCGGACCGCTTTGCCGAATGGCCGGTGCGCATCGTCGAGTTGTCGCGCTTCAAGACCAAGAAGGAAATCGACGCCGCCATCAAGCAGATCAACGAAGGCACCGTCGACATCGTCATCGGCACACACAAGATATTGTCCGACCAGGTCAAGTTCCAGCGCCTGGGGCTGGTCATCATCGACGAAGAACACCGCTTCGGCGTGCGCCAGAAGGAAGCGCTGAAGTCGCTGCGCGCCGAGGTCGACGTGCTGACGCTGACCGCCACGCCGATTCCGCGCACGCTGGGCATGGCGCTGGAAGGCCTGCGCGACTTCTCGGTGATCGCCACCGCGCCGCAGAAGCGCCTGGCGATCAAGACCTTCGTGCGGCGCGAGGAAGACGGCGTGATCCGCGAGGCCATCCTGCGCGAGCTCAAGCGCGGCGGCCAGGTCTACTTCCTGCACAACGAGGTCGAGACCATCGAGAACAAGCGCGCCAAGCTGACCGAACTGGTGCCGGAGGCGCGCATTGCAGTCGCGCACGGCCAGATGCACGAGCGCGAGCTGGAACGCGTGATGCGCGACTTCGTCTCGCGCCGCGACAACATCCTGCTGTGCACCACCATCATCGAGACCGGCATCGACGTGCCGACCGCCAACACCATCCTAATCCACCGCTCCGACAAGTTCGGGCTGGCCCAACTGCACCAGCTGCGCGGCCGGGTCGGGCGCTCGCACCACCAGGCCTATGCCTACCTGCTGGTGCATGACGTCGACGGCCTGACCAAGCAGGCGCAGCGCCGGCTTGAAGCGATCCAGCAGATGGAAGAGCTGGGCTCGGGCTTCTACCTGGCCATGCACGACCTGGAGATCCGTGGCGCCGGCGAAGTGCTGGGCGACAAGCAGTCGGGCGAGATCCATGAGATCGGCTTCCAGCTCTACACCGACATGCTCAACACCGCGGTCAAGGCGCTGAAGGCCGGCAAGGAGCCCGACCTGATGGCACCGCTGGCGGCCACCACCGAGATCAACCTCGGCACGCCGGCGCTGCTGCCCAACGACTACTGCGCCGACGTGCACGAGCGGCTGTCGCTGTACAAGCGACTGGCCAACTGCGAGACCGCCGAGCGCGTGGACGATATCCAGGAAGAGCTGATCGACCGCTTCGGCCGCCTGCCGGCACAGGCGCAGGCGCTGGTGGAAACGCACCGCTTGCGCATCGCCGCGGCGCCGCTGGGCGTGCGCAAGATCGATGCGAGCGAGGCCACCATCAGCGTGCAGTTCGTGCCGAATCCGCCGGTGGATGCGATGCGCATCATCGACCTGGTGCAGAAGAACCGCCATATCAAGCTGGCCGGGCAGGACAAGCTGCGCATCGAGGCCAAGATGCCGGACGTGGCGGTGCGCGCGCAGACGATCAAGCATACGTTGCGGCAACTCGCGTAAGGATGGCGGCGGGCGCATGGACTCTGCGCCCGCCCGGGTGTAGCATCAAATCCTTAACAGGTTAGTGATAGCGCCCCCATGCACGCTCAAGCCGCCCCCGCCCGCCAGACCGCCTCCGAACCCAAGCGCGGCAGCGCGCTCGAATGGACCCAGCGGCTGGTCGCGTATGACACCACCAGCCGCCATTCCAACCTGGGCCTGATCGAGTCCGTGCGCGATCATTTCCTGGCTAAAGGGCTGAAGCCGCATCTGAGCTACAACCCGCAGCAGGACAAGGCCAACCTGTTCGTCACCGTGCCCGCCGCCAACGGCGATACCAACGGCGGCATCGTGCTGTCGGGCCACACCGACGTGGTGCCGGTCGACGGGCAGGACTGGACCACCGACCCGTTCAAGGCGGTGATCCGCGACGGCAAGCTGTATGGCCGCGGCACCTGCGACATGAAGGGTTTTATCGGTACCAGCCTGTCGCTGCTGCCCGCCATCCTCGACGCGAACCTGCGCGAGCCGGTGCACTACGCGCTTTCCTTCGACGAAGAGATCGGCTGCATGGGCGCGCCCTATTTGCTGGCCGAGCTGCGCGACCGCGGCGTGACGCCCGGTGGCTGCATCGTCGGCGAGCCGACCAGCATGCGCGTGATCGTCGCGCACAAGGGCATCAACGCCTATCGCTGCTGTGTCAAAGGCCAGGCCGCGCACTCGTCGCTGACGCCGCGTGGCGTCAATGCAATCGAATATGCCGCGCGCCTGATCTGCTTCATCCGCGATATCGCCGATGAATTCAAGGCCAACGGTCCGTACGACCAGGCCTTCGACGTGCCCTACACCACCGCGCAGACCGGCACCATCCAGGGCGGCATCGCGCTGAACACCATCCCGGCGCTGTGCGAGTTCGTGTTCGAGTTCCGCAACCTGCCTGGAGTGGATCCGGAAGCGATCTACGCGCGCGTCCATGCGTATGCCAATGACGTGCTGCTGCCGAAGATGCGCGCCGAGCATGCCGATGCCGACCTGACGCTGAGCAAGATCGCCGCCGCGCCGTCGCTGGACGTGGCCGAGCAGGCTGCGATCACGCAGCTGGTGCGGGCGCTGACGGCTGATCGTGATACCAACAAGGTGGCCTATGGCACCGAAGCCGGGCTGTTCCAGCGCGCCGGCATTCCGGCCGTGGTATGCGGCCCCGGCGATATCCAGCAGGCGCACAAGCCTGACGAGTTCGTCGCGCTCGAGCAGCTCGCGGAGTGCGAGGCCTTCCTGCACAAGGTGGTCGACAGCCTGCGCGTGAGCTGACGGAATTCATTGACCCCGCGTTGCTCCCCTCTCCCGCTTGCGGGAGAGGGGCCGGGGGAGAGGGCAGGCGCCGGCAGAACTGCATACGCTAAGCATGACCTGCTGCCCGTCATCCTCCATGGCATCGCCAACGCGCCGTGGCATCTTCAGACGCCTGCCCTCCCCATAAATGGGAGAGGGGCGCAAGCAGACAGCTTTTTACGGCACGCTGCATCTGCGTGCCACCACCCCCGCCAGCATCAGACCAACAACAACGAAGGAGATCCTGCATGGCTGTCCGTTCCACCACCCGCTTTGCCCTCGCCGGCCTGGCGCTCGCCACCGGCCTGCTCTGCAACACCGCGCAGGCCCAGGCGCAAGCCGCCCCCGCCGGCGCCGACGCCCTGCACGCCCAGATCGAAACCCGCGCCAAGGCCGTCGAAGCCCAGCTGATCGCCTGGCGCCGCGATATCCACCAGCACCCGGAACTCGGCAACTACGAGACCCGCACCGCCAAACTGGTGGCCGACCACCTGCGCAAGCTCGGCATGGAAGTGAAGACGGGCGTGGCCAAGACCGGCGTGGTGGGCGTGCTCAAGGGCGGCAAGCCGGGCCCGGTGGTGGCGCTGCGCGCCGACATGGATGCGCTGCCGGTCAAGGAACGCGTGGACGTACCGTTCGCGTCCAAGGCCAAGGGCCAGTACCTGGGCAAGGAAGTGGACGTGATGCACGCGTGCGGCCATGACACGCACGTGGCGATTCTCATGGCGACCGCCGAAGTGCTGGCCGGCATGAAGGACCAGTTGCCGGGCACGGTGAAATTTATCTTCCAGCCCGCCGAGGAAAGCCCGGCCGACTTCGAGCCCAACGGGTCCAACACGTGGGGCGCCAAGCAGATGGTGTCCGAAGGCGTGCTGGACAACCCGAAGGTCGACGCCATCTTCGGGCTGCACGTCACCAGCGGCATCGAATCCGGCAAGCTCGGCTGGCGCAGCGGCGCCTCGATGGCCGCGGCCGACCAGTTCTGGATCGACGTCAAGGGCCGCCAGACGCATGGCGCGCGGCCGTGGGGCGGGATCGACCCGATCGTGGTCGCGTCGCAGATCGTGATGGGCCTGCAGACCATCCAGAGCCGCCAGGTCAATGCCATGCTGGAGCCGTCGGTGATCACCGTGGGCACCATCCACGGTGGCAACCGCATGAACATCGTGCCGGAGAAGGTCGAGATGATGGGCACGGTGCGCACCTATGACGAAGGCATGAAGAAGGACATCCATGCCCGCATGAAGCGCACCACCGAGGCCATCGCCAGCAGCGCCGGCGCCGAGGCCAACTTCCGCGTGGTCGAGCTCTACAACGCCACCATTAACCAGCCGGCGCTGACCGACAAGATGGCGCCAACGCTGCAGCGCGTGGCCGGCGACGGCAACTGGATGATCACACCCAAGGCCACCGCCTCCGAGGACTTCTCGTTCTACCAGGAAAAGGTGCCGGGGCTGTTCTTCAACCTCGGCGTGACGCCCAAGGGGCAGGATGTGAACAAGGCGCCGTCCAACCACTCGCCAGAGTTCTATGTGGACGAGCCGGCGCTGATCAACGGCGTGCGCGCGCTGTCCAACCTGACGGTGGACTACATGGTGATGGCGCAGCGCTGAGCGGCTCGCCCGGCGCGGGCCGGCGGGGCTACAATAGCAATTTTGCCGCGTTGCAGCCCCCGCCTTGCCGCCATGCGGCGAGCGCCCGATCCTCTTCCGTCATGCCCCTGATCCTCCAGAGCACCGCCCCGCTATCCGCCGCCGACCTCGACACCGCCCGCACGCTGGCCCGCGCCTCCGAACTGGTGCCGCGCAGCGACACCGTGGCCGCCGCCGAGGACTGCGGGCCGCTGACGCCGGCGCTGCGCGATGCGCTGGATGACTTCTTCGGCCCGCGCGCGATCGACTGGGCAGTGGTGCCGGCCGGGCGCCGCCTGTCGGACTTCCGCCTGGTGGCGATGGACATGGACTCGACGCTGATCACGATCGAGTGCATCGACGAGATCGCCGACTTCTGCGGGCTCAAGGCCGAGGTCTCGGCCATCACCGAAGCCGCCATGCGCGGCGAGATCACCGACTTCAACGAAAGCCTGCGCCGGCGCGTGGCGCTGCTCAAGGGCCTCGACGCCAGCGTGCTGGACCGGGTCTATGAAGAACGCCTGCGCCTGTCCCCGGGCGCCGAACGCATGCTGCAGACCGTGCAGGCGCTGGGCCTGCGCACGCTGCTGGTGTCCGGCGGCTTCGTGCATTTCACCGAGCAGCTCAAGGCGCGGCTGAAGCTGGACGTCACCCGCGCCAATACGCTGGAAATCGTCGACGGCAAGCTGACCGGCAACGTGGTCGGCGAGATCGTCAATGCGGACGTCAAGGCCCGCACCGTGCAGGAAGTCTGCGCGCAGATCGGCGCCACGCCGGACCAGGCCATCGTCATGGGCGACGGCTCCAACGACCTAAAGATGATGGCGGTTGCCGGGCTGTCGGTGGCCTTCCGCGCCAAGCCGGTGGTGCGAGCACAGGCCAGCGTTGCCTTCAACCACGTTGGACTGGACGGTCTGCTGGCACTGTTCCCGCACTGATCCGTCGGGCAAGGTTCGCCCTGCGGGGCGAGCCGCCACGCCGCCGCCGGAGCGCAACCGGCACGGTCAGCCATTCGCAACATCGGGTGCCCCCTCCGATGTGACGAATACCTTTGTTTCCGCCAGCCCGCCGCCACATTCCGCTTGCGCATACAAATGCGAATCATTACCATTACTGTTTTGATTCGCGCACATCCCCCTCATGCAAGTTCTGGCCGTCCTCCTCGGACAGGCAGCGGCGGCGTGCCTCTACCTGGCCGCGCCCAACCAGGTCCTGATGCCGTCCGGCACAGTCGCGCAGCCGCGCGTATTGGGCTGGCTCGGCCTGGTACTGGTGATCCTGAGCACCTGGCTGTGGAGCATCACTGACGGCTGGCCCGTCGCCATTGCCGCCACGCTGGCGACGGTGCCGTGCGCCCTGTCGGCATGGCCCTTCGTCGGCATCTATGTCGAGCGCAGGCGCCAGGCGGCGCGGAGGCAACGGGCATGAGCGCGGACCCGACCACGATGGGCACCAAATGGCTGGCCGGCACGCTGCTGGGCCTGCCGCTGGCGGTGGCGCTGTGCACGCTGGCGATCCTGTGGCTGCCGGGCGGCTGGGAAACCGGCCTGGTGGCGGCCGTGGTGGCCTGCCTGCCGGTGTGGGTCGCCATCATCAGCTGCAGCCTGCTGTTACGCTCCAGCACCTCCGCGTGGCTGTGGCTGGGCGGCGCCAACCTGCTCTGCTTCGGCGCGCTGTGGGCGCTGCGCCTGGCCGGCATGGCGCCGGCGGCGCTGAAGGTCGCGCAGGGCCTGCCCACCACCTGAGGTCGCCGTCATGAAAACTGCAACCCTGCGCCTGTACCAGACGCTCCATACCTGGGTCGGCCTGATGGCCGGCTGGGCCCTGTTTATCGCCTTCTTTGTCGGGGCGGTCACCGTGTTCCACCATGAGCTGCACGTGTGGCAGTCGCCGTCGCGGCTCAAGGGCAATACGCCAGTCGAGGCGAAGGCCGACCCGGCCGCCGTCGACCGCTTCATGCAGAAGCTGGTGACGATCCATCCGGAGGCCGCCGCCAGCGCCTACGTGATCATGCCGTCCGAGGGCGAGCCCAATACCTCGGCCTACTGGCAGGACAAGGCCGGCGAGTGGCGGATGACCACCGACGCGCGCCTAGCCGGCGACACCGCGATGCAGCGCGACACCTCGCGCGACCAGGTGATCGGCGAGCTGTCGGCCTTCCTGAACAGCCTGCACTACTCGCTCGGCATCCCGGTGGGCGGCATCTACTTCATGGGCGGGATCTCGGTGCTGTACGGGCTGGCGCTGGTGTCGGGCGTGCTGCTGCACCTGCCGCGCCTGAAGAAGGACCTGTTCGCGGTGCGCCCGGGGCGCAACCTGAAGCGCTTCTGGATGGACACGCACAATGTGCTGGGCCTGTTCAGCCTGCCCTTCCACCTTATCTTTGCCATCACAGGCGCGCTGTTCTGCCTGTCGCTGGTGCTGATGATGGTGTTCAACACGCTGACCTTCGGCGGCCGCCTGTTCGAGGTGGTGCCGCGCGCCACCACCGCGGTGCCGGAAGTCACGGCGGCCGGTCGCGCGGTGCCGACCATGCCGACCGAGGCGCTGGTGAAGATCGCCCGCGAGCACGGCGGCGAGCGCTTCACCCCCGAGTCGTTCCGCTTCCAGCGCTACGGCGACGCCAACGCCGTGGTCGAGGTGCGCGGCACCAGCACGCAGGCGCTGGGCAATCTGGGCTCGATCGGTATCCATGCTGCCAGCGGCGAACCCAATGCCGGCCAGCTGACCGCCAACCAGACCGCGGGCGCACGCGATGGCAACCACGGGCTGTACAGCGCGCTCTATGCACTGCATTTCGGCACCTTCGGCGAACTGCCGGTGCGGTTGGTCTACCTGCTGGCCGGGTTGGCCGGCGCGTTTCTGTTCTATTCGGGCAACCTGCTGTGGATCGAGTCGCGACGCAAGCTGCGCCAGGCCGAGCAGCCGCGCGTGCACCGCCTGCTGGCGCAGGCCACGGTAGGCGTCTGCATCGGCTGCTGCATCGGCGTGGCGCTGTGCTTCCCGGCGGCGCTGCTGTGGCCCGGGCGCGCGGTCAGCTACACGTACTTCACGGTGTTCGCCCTTGCCTGCGCGTGGGCGCTGCTGCGCCCGCCGGTGCGCGCCGCGGTCGAGCTGCTCTACGTAGCCGCGCTGGCCTCGCTGACGGTGCCGCTGTCGAATGCGATCCTGACCGGCGACCATCTGCTGCATTCGATCCCGAGCGGGCACTGGATCATCGCCGGCTTCGATCTCGGCGGGAGCGCGCTGGCGGCGGGATTTGTCGCGCTGGCACGGGCCACGCAGCGCCGGGCGCGCAGCGGCCCCGCGGAGTCGGTGTGGGCGCTGCCGCGCGCGGCACAGGCCACTCAGGCCGCCAAGGCGATGCCGAGGGCTGACACGCCCTGAGCGCACCAGCACCGCAATGCAAAACGGACGCCGCGGCGTCCGTTTTGTCTTTGGGGCGGCGGCAAGCCGGTCGCTGCCCTACACTACCTGAGCCCCACCACAGAGAGCCCGACTGCCATGGAACCGACCTTCCACCAGTTTTCCGAACTATTCGCCCAACTCGGCCTGCCGTCCGATGAGGCCAGCATCCGCAGCTTCATCGGCACGCACGCGCCGCTGCCCGACGATGTCGAGCTGGCCGAAGCGCCCTTCTGGACGCCCGCGCAGGCCGCGCTGCTGGAAGATGAGCTGCTCGACGACGCTGACTGGGCCGAAGTGGTCGACCAGCTTAACCTGGCGCTGCGGCAACCGACCTAGCTGGCAAGCTGCGTTTCCATCGCCTGGCGCAGGTCGGCGATCAGGTCGCGCGTGTCTTCCAGGCCGATATAGAGCCGCACCAGTTCGCCGGTGTCCTGCCAGCCGGCCGGCGGCCACGTGCCCGCGGGGCGCATGGTCGGCACGTGGTATGGCACCGCCAGGCTGTGGGCGCCGCCCCAGGACCAGCCGATCGCGAACAGCTGCAGCGCCTCGACAAAGGCATCCACCTGCTTGCGCGAGTAGCGTGCGCGCAGGATGATCGCGAATAGGCCGCTGGCGCCGGTGAAATCGCGCCGCCAGTGTGCATGGCCGGGGCACTCTGGCAGCGCGGGATGCAGTACGCGCGCCACCTCCGGCCGCTGGCACAGCCACTCGGCCACCTCGCGCGCGGCGCGATCATGGGCGGCGAGGCGCACCGGCATGCTCGGCAGCCCGCGCAGCACCAGGTGGCAGTCGTCGGCGGACACGCCCCACCCCATCAGCATGCGGGTGCGCCTGAGGCGATCATGCAGCGCGTCGTCGCACGTCAACACCGCGCCCATCAGCACGTCGCTGCCGCCGGACTGGTATTTAGTCAGCGCCTGCACCGAGATATCGATGCCCTTGTCGAACGGACGGAAATAGACGCCGCCAGACCAGGTATTGTCGATTGCGGTCAGCACGCCGCGCGCCCTGGCTGCAGCCACGATGGCAACGGTATCGGGCACTTCCATCGTCACCGAACCCGGCGACTCCAGCCAGATCAGGCGCGTGTTAGGGCGGATCAGCGCGGCGACGGCGGCAGCGTCCATCGGGTCGTAGTAGCGCACGCTCACGCCGAACTCGCGCGCCAGCCACTCGCCATGGTCGCGGTTGGGACCATAGACGTTATGTGGCACCAGCACATCGTCGCCGCTCTTGAGCAGCGCAAAGTACACCAGCGAGATCGCCGCCAGCCCGGATGGCTGCAGCAGCGTGTGGCGCGCGCCTTCGAGCAGCGCCAGGTGCTGGCACAGCGCCTCGCTGGTCGGGGTGGCGTGCAGGCCGTAGCGCCAGTACGTGGTGGCGCCGTCGCCCTGCGCGCGCAGCTCGGCCAGGTTGCGGAACACCACGGTCGAGCCGCGATGCGTGGCGGGAGAGAATGAGGCAAAGCCGGACGCGATCTCCAGCTCGGGCTGGACTGCGACGGTCTGCAGGTAATGGGGGCGGGACGCGGGCTTGTCGGATGGCGAATCGGACACGGCGGATTCCTTGCTGGTGCTTTCCGGCCGCGGCGCAATACCGCCAGGGCTTCGCGCGGGCCGGTCAGCAATGAGACGGGATGAGCCTTCGAGCTTACCAGCAAATGCCGGCCGCGCCACCGGCAATCGTGGCGACCCGCACCGCAAGCAGGGTTACCAGCCGGAAATCGAGGACTTCGGCGGCGGCGGCGCGTAGGTGACGCCGCTGTTGGGCGTCATGTCGAACGGGGGAATCACCAGCACGCCCAGCGGCCGGATAAAGAACGGCAGCACGATGGCCGGGTTGAAGGCATCGGTCCAGGTGCCGCGCACGACGCCGCTGGCGTCGATATTGCCCTCCCAGTTGCCCGACACGCGCGTGCCGTTGTCGGATTCTTCCATCAGGAAGGCACCGTTTTCCCACTCGCCGGCCAGCAGGCGGACACCAGCGCCGCGGCCGGTGTATTCACCGCGCACGCTGTCACGCTCGTCGGGCTTGGGGCCCAGGCGCAGCCGTACCGGCTGGTCGCCGACCTTGCCGACGTAGACCGGCAGCGATGAATATTCCGGACGGGGCGCCAACGGTTTGGGCGCCCCGGTGGACAATGAAGCGCCGCGCCGGGCTTCGCCATCGCGGATGGCCTGGTTGATGCCCAGGCCTTCCCCGCCGGCGGATGCAGTCCCAACGGGACCGGTCGACAACTCGTTGGCAGGCGCGGCCTGCGCCGCACCCGCCAGGGCGAGCACGGCAGCCAGGCCGAGCGTGCGCAAGTTCTTTGTCAGCAAAGCCAGGCGCAAGGCAAACCTCAGATCCGTTCGAAGATGGCGGCAATGCCCTGCCCGCCGCCGATGCACATCGTCACCAGCGCGTAGCGGCCCTGCACGCGTTGCAGCTCATGCAGCGCCTTCACCGTGATCAGCGCACCGGTGGCGCCGATCGGGTGCCCCAGCGAGATGCCCGAGCCGTTCGGGTTGACCTTGGCCGGATCCAGGCCAAGCGCCTTGGTCACCGCGCAGGCCTGCGCGGCAAAGGCCTCATTGGCTTCGATCACGTCCAGGTCCGACACCTGCAGGCCGGCACGCTCCAGCGCGATCTTCGTCGCCGGCACCGGGCCGATGCCCATGGTCTTGGGGTCGACGCCGGCATGGCCGTACGACACCAGGCGCGCCAGCGGCTTCAGGCCGCGGCGCTCGGCTTCGGCGCGCTCCATCATCACCACCGCGGCGGCGGCGTCGTTCAGGCCCGAGGCATTGCCGGCCGTGACCGTGCCGTTCTCCTTGACGAATACCGGACGGAGCTTGGTCATGTCGTCCATGGTGACGTCATGGCGTACGTGCTCGTCGGTGTCGAAGGTGACATCGCCCTTGCGGCCCTTGGTCACCACCGGGACGATCTGGTCCTTGAAGTAGCCGGCCTTGATCGCGGCCGAGGCGCGGCGGTGCGATTCCAGCGCGGCCTCGTCCTGCTGCGCGCGCGAGATGTCGTATTCCTTGGCGACGTTCTCGGCGGTCACGCCCATGTGGATGCGGTGGAAGGGATCGTGCAGCGCGCCCAGCATCATGTCGACCAGGCCGGCATCGCCCATGCGGGCGCCCCAGCGGGCTGCTGGCGCCAGGTACGGCGCGCGGCTCATGCTCTCGGCGCCGCCGCCGATGGCCACGTCGGTATCGCCCAGCAGGATCGACTGCGCGGCGCTGATGATGGCCTGCAGGCCCGAGCCGCACAGGCGGTTCACGGTCAGCGCCGGCGCGTTGGTCGACACCCCGCCGTTGACGGCCGCAACGCGGCCCAGGTACATGTCGCGGGGTTCGGTCTGGATCACGTTGCCGAACACCACGTGGCCGACGTCATCGCCCGACACCTGCGCGCGGGCCAGCGCCTCGCGCACGACCAGCGCGCCCATCTCCGCCGGCGCCACGTCCTTCAGGCTGCCGCCAAAGGTCCCGATCGCGGTACGGACACCGCTCACCACTACGACTTCACGCGTCATGACTGTCTCCAGGGGGTTATGTTGCGCCGCACAGTATAGCGGGACAGCGGAGGAATCGAACGACCGTACTTTTACCTAATCGGCTGCCTGTTTCAGACTTCGCCCCACAGGTCATGGCCGTCGGCCCCGGTGATCTTCACGTCGACAAATTCGCCGGCGCGGTATCGCCGCGAGGTGCGCTCCGGCGGCGCGATATAGACCAGGCCGTCGATCTCAGGTGCGTCAGCCGACGAGCGGCCGATGCCGCCGTCCTGGTTGACCTCGTCCACCAGCACGCGCAGGGTCTGGCCGACCTTGCGCTGCAGGCGGCGTGTCGACACTTCCTCGGCCACTTCCATGAAGCGCGCCCGGCGTTCCTCGCGCACCTCGTCGGGCAGCGCGCCCGGCAGGTCGTTGGCGGTGGCGCCCTCAACCGGAGAGTAGGCAAAGCAGCCGACGCGATCCAGCTCGGCCTCGGCAATAAAGTCGAGCAGCGTTTGGAACTCGGCCTCGGTCTCGCCCGGGAAGCCGGCGATAAAGGTGCTGCGGATGGTCAGCTCCGGGCAGATCTCGCGCCAGGCGCGGATCCGGTCCATGGTCTTCTCGGCATTGGCCGGGCGCTTCATGCGCTTGAGCACGTCCGGGTGTGCATGTTGCAGCGGCACGTCCAGGTAGGGCAGCACGTGGCCCTGCGACATCAGCGGGATGATCTCGTCGACGTGCGGGTACGGGTACACGTAGTGCAGGCGCACCCAGGCGCCGTACTGCGCCGCCAGTTCGCCCAGGGCCGCCACCAGTTCGGTCATGCGGGTCTTGAGCGGGCGGCCGTTCCAGAAGCCGGTGCGGTACTTGACGTCTACGCCGTAAGCGCTGGTGTCCTGCGAGATCACCAGTAGCTCCTTGACGCCGGCCTTGAACAGGTTCTCGGCCTCAAGCATGACCTCCGCCACCGGGCGCGACACCAGGTCGCCGCGCATCGACGGGATGATGCAGAACGAGCAGCGGTGGTTGCAGCCCTCGGAGATCTTCAGGTAGGCATAGTGCTTGGGCGTGAGCTTGATGCCGGCCGCGGGGACCAGGTCGGTAAACGGGTCGTGCGGCTTGGGCAGGTGCGTGTGCACCGCCTGCATCACCTCGCCCAGCGCGTGAGGGCCGGTCACGGCCAGCACCTTCGGGTGCACCGAAGACACGATGTCGTGACCCGCGGCATCCTTCTTGGCGCCCAGGCAACCGGTCACAATGACCTTGCCGTTCTCGGTCAGCGCCTCGCCGATGGCGTCCAGGCTCTCCTGCACAGCCTCGTCGATAAAGCCGCAGGTGTTGACCACGACCAGGTCGGCGCCGTCATAGGTGCCGCTGATGGCGTAACCCTCGGCGCGCAGCTGGGTGATGATCTGCTCGGAGTCAACCAGGGCCTTGGGGCAGCCAAGCGAAACGAATCCCACACGCGGACTATGGTCTTTCTGGGTCGTTGATTCTGAAGGGTTTTTCACAGTGCAATCCGAATGTGGGGCAAGCGGGCGGGACATGGCCGCCAGGATTTAAGCCAATCGGACATTTTAACCGCTCGCCATGATTTCTCGGCGCCTGACTCCACACATGGGGAGGCAGACGGCGACAACGCCGCATCATCCCCGCGCGGAAGCGGCGCCTGGCAGGCTTTCGAGTACACCCTGGATCTCGCGCGAGTCATGCATGCGCCGGATGGCCGCATGCAGCTCGGCGGCCTGCGGCCATGTCCGTTTGAGGTAGCTGAGCCACAATTTGACGCGCCCGTGCTCGTGGCAGGAGGCGATACGGGCATGGAGCTTCTTCAGGTAAGCGGCGATCTGGTGCAGCACGAGCCGCCACTCGTCCGCGGACGGCGTGCTGTCCATCAGTCCGCGGATGCGCAGTGCCAGGAAGGGATCCGACACAGCGCCCCGCCCGATCATCACGTCGGCACAGCCGCTGACGGCCAGACAGCGCTCCCAGTCGGCGACGGTCCAGACTTCCCCGTTGGCAATGACCGGTACCTCGACGGCAGCCGCAATGCGCGCGATCCACTCCCAGTGGGCCGGCGGCCGGTAGCCATGATCGCGCGTCCGGGCATGCACCACGATCGAGGCCGCGCCGCCCTCCGCCAGCGCGGAGGCACAGTCGAGCGCCAGCGACGTATCGGAGACGCCCAGCCGCATTTTTGCCGTCACGGCGATGTGTGCCGGCACCGCCGCGCGCACGGCCGCAACGATCCGGTTCAGCACTTCAGGGTTCGCCAGCAGCATGGCGCCGCCGCCGTGTCGGTTGACGACCTTTGCGGGACAGCCGAAGTTCAGGTCGATGCCGTGCGGCGACAGGGTCGCGGCATAGGCCGCATTGCGCGCCAGCCATTCCGGATCGCTGCCGAGCAACTGGATCACCATCGGCGTACCACTACGCGTATAGCCGCCGTCAAGAATTTCAGGGGTATCCCGCTCGTAGACACGCGCGGGAAGCAGCGAGCCCGTCACGCGGACGAATTCGGACACGCATCCGTCGTATCCGCCGGTGTCGGTCAGTACGTCGCGCAGGACATAGTCGGCAAGCCCCTCCATGGGGGCGAGGAATAGCCGGCTCATACTCAGGACTGCGCCAGGCAGCGTGCGTCGGCTTCGCGGGCGGGCAACGGGAAGTGACGGTGGATTCTGGAGGGCATCGGGATTCGCGCTTTGCAGGCGAGTCCGCTAGATGAGCCGCCAGTTCAGGAGGGCAGCATTTTACCTGCTTTGGGGCGTTGCGCCCCTGGTCGTACCGAGAAGTACAGCAAAGCACGCAGCAAAACCGGCGGGCCGGCCGGCCCGCCACTAACAACTCTTACTTCTTGTCCGGCTGGTTGAACGGGAAGGTCCCGAACATATTCTTTGCCTGGCTCTGCATCTGCTCCTGCATCTGCACGAACAGGTTCTTGCTCTGCTCGATGTAGTTGCTCATCATGCCCTGCATCATCGGGCCCTGCATGTTCATGAACTGCGACCACATGTCGGGGCTGAAGGCTTCGCCGGAGTACAGGCCCTTGGAGTTCTCGGCCAGCTTGTTCTGGATGTCGATGAAGGCCTGGATATTCTTTTCCAGGTAGGTGCCCATCATGCCCTGCATGGCATGGCCGTAGAAACGGATGATCTGCGACAGCATGGCGCTGGAGAACATCGGCACGCCGCCGGTCTCTTCTTCCAGGATGATCTGCAGCAATATGCTGCGGGTCAGTTCGTCCCCAGACTTGGCGTCGACGACCTTGAACTCCTCGGAGTCCATAACCAGCTGCTTGACGTCGGCCAGGGTGATATAGGTGCTGGTCTGGGTATCGTAGAGCCTGCGGTTGGGATACTTCTTGATCAGTCGCTCTGCGCCTTTTTTGGTCGTGGCCATCGGTGCTTTGTCCTTGTGTCGTCTGTTTGCGCGCTGCTGCACCGCATGGGGTGCAGTGCGCAAATCGGTACCGCCTGCGCCATCTGCTTATTGTCGTGCCGGCCTTTTTGCGGACTTTTTGTGGCCTGTTCGCGCATGGCTGCGCGTTGCGGCTCAAAACCTCGCCCCCGCGAGTGCTGCGCTGCACGACTATGGTGCTGGCTACGCCGCTGCCCTGATTCTATGCCCAACAAAGCACTAAGAAAAGCGACCGGGGTTAAGGAAAACCCGGTGAATCCGCGCAAGAACGGGCGAAAACCGCCCATGCGGAAACAATTCGCGGGCCATGGCGGCCCGCGATTCCGGCGGCGGAACGAAGCGTCCGCCGCCTTGTGCGCCGCGCTGGCTGCACCGCAAAACGGGGGCGCCGGTGCGCGGTGCCGGACTTGCCGGCAGGTCAGCCCATGTGCAGGCCGCCGTTGAGCGAGAAGTCGGCGCCGGTCGAGAAACCGGACTCGTCCGACGACAGCCAGGCGCAGATCGAAGCGATCTCTTCCGGCTCACCCAGGCGCTTGACCGGGATCGTGCCGACGATCTTGTCGAGCACGTCCTGGCGGATCGCCTTGACCATGTCGGTGGCGATATAGCCGGGCGACACGGTGTTGACGGTCACGCCCTTGGTTGCCACTTCCTGCGCCAGCGCCATGGTGAAGCCGTGCAGGCCGGCCTTGGCGGTGGAGTAGTTGGTCTGGCCGAACTGGCCCTTCTGCCCGTTCACCGACGAGATGTTGACAATGCGGCCCCAGCCGCGGTCAGCCATGCCGTCGATCACCTGCTTGGTGACGTTGAACAGCGAGGTCAGGTTGGTGTCGATCACCGCGTCCCAGTCGGCGCGGGTCATCTTGCGGAACACCACGTCGCGGGTGATGCCGGCATTATTGATCAGCACGTCGACCTCGCCGACCTCGGCCTTGACCTTGTCGAATGCCGTCTTGGTCGAGTCCCAGTCAGCCACGTTGCCTTCCGAGGCAACGAAGTCGAAGCCGAGCGCCTTTTGCTGCTCCAGCCACTTTTCACGGCGCGGCGAGTTGGGGCCGCAGCCGGCCACCACACGAAAGCCATCCTTGGCCAGCCGCTGGCAGATGGCGGTTCCGATACCACCCATGCCGCCGGTCACATACGCAATGCGCTGAGTCATGTCCACTCCTTGATTGGCTCTTCGTTATCGTCGCCGGGTCCGCGCCAACCGCGCGCGGGCCCGGAAAACCCCTTCCTTAGTTGCGCTCGACCGCCAGCGCCACGCCCATGCCGCCGCCGATGCACAGCGAGGCCAGGCCCTTCTTCGCGTCACGACGCTTCATCTCGTGCAGCAGCGTCACCAGGATACGGCAGCCCGACGCGCCGATCGGGTGGCCAATGGCAATGGCGCCGCCGTTCACGTTGACCTTGGAGGTATCCCAGCCCATCTGCTGGTGCACCGCCAGCGCCTGCGCGGCGAAGGCCTCGTTGATTTCCATCAGGTCCAGCTCCTGCGGCGTCCAGCCGGCGCGCGACAGGGCGCGCTTGGAAGCCGGCACCGGGCCCATGCCCATCACCTTGGGATCGACACCGGCGTTGGCGTAGCTCTTGATCGTCGCCAGCGGGGTCAGGCCCAGTTCCTTGGCCTTGGCAGCCGACATCACCACTACCGCGGCGGCGCCGTCGTTCAGGCCCGAGGCGTTGGCGGCGGTCACGGTGCCGGCCTTGTCGAAGGCGGGCCTGAGGCCGGACATGCTGTCCAGCGTGGCGCCCTGGCGCACGAACTCGTCGGTCTTGAAGGCCACCGGGTCGCCCTTGCGCTGCGGGATCAGCACCGGGACGATCTCTTCGTCGAACTTGCCGGCCTTCTGCGCGGCTTCGGCCTTGTTTTGCGAGCCGACCGCAAATTCATCCTGCGCCTCGCGCGTGATGCCGTATTCCTTGGCCACGTTCTCGGCGGTGATGCCCATGTGGTACTGGTTGTACACGTCCCACAGGCCGTCGACGATCATGGTGTCGACCAGCTTGGTGTCGCCCATGCGGAAGCCGTCGCGCGAGCCCGGCAGCACGTGCGGTGCCGCGCTCATGTTCTCCTGGCCACCGGCCACCACGATTTCGGCTTCGCCGGACATGATCGCGTTGGCGGCCAGCATCACGGCCTTCAGGCCCGAGCCACACACCTTGTTGATGGTCATGGCCGGTACCATCGCCGGCAGGCCGGCCTTGATCGAGGCCTGGCGCGCGGGGTTCTGGCCCGAGCCGGCGGTCAGCACCTGGCCCATGATGACTTCGCTGACCTGGTCGGGCTTGATGCCGGCGCGCTCCAGCGCGGCCTTGATGACGATGGCACCCAGTTCGGGCGCCGGGATCTTGGCCAGCGAGCCGCCAAATTTACCAACCGCGGTACGAGCCGCGGAAACGATGACTACGTCAGTCATGTCAAGTCCTCTCGATGGAAAATGGGGGAACCTGCAATCGTGCCGGCCGCGCCAGGGCGCACGCCGGCGATCGCGCAAGCCTCATGCCTTGGCTTTGACGTAACGCCCAGGCGCGGGTTCGATGGCGGGATAGCGCGCATTGCCAAACTCGGCAGGCGCCGCGCGCTTCGCGCCGGCATGGCCACCAAGCCATGCCATCCAGTCCGGCCACCAGCTGCCGTGATGCTCGGTGGCGCCGGCCAGCCACTGTTGCGGCGACTCCGGCAGCGCATCGTTGGTCCAGTGGCTGCGCTTGTTCTTGGCCGGCGGGTTGATCACGCCGGCGATATGCCCGGACGCGCCCAGCACGAAGCGCAGCTTGTTGTTCAGCAGCGCGGTCGAGGCATAAGCGGCGGTCCACGGCACGATATGGTCCTCGCGCGAACCGTAGACATAGGTCGGTACGTCGATGCTGCCCAGGTCGACGGGGGCGTCGCACACGGTCAGCTTGCCCGGCACCTTGAGCTCGTTCTGCAGGTAGGTGTGGCGCAGGTACCAGCAGTACCACGGCCCCGGCAGGTTGGTGGCGTCGCCGTTCCAGAACAGCAGGTCGAACGGCACCGGCGTGTTGCCCTTCAGGTAGTTGTCGACCACGTAGTTCCACACCAGGTCGTTGGGGCGCAGGAACGAGAACGTGTTGGCCAGCTCGATGCCGCGCAGCATCGAGCACGGCGCACCGGCGCCGCCGCCGATCGTGGCTTCGCGCAGCTGCACGTGGGCCTCGTCGACAAAGACGTCGAGGATGCCGGTATCGGCAAAGTCCAGCAGCGTGGTCAGCAGCGTCAGGCTGGCCGCCGGCTTCTGGCCGCGCGCGGCCATCACCGCCAGCGCGGTGGAGATGATGGTGCCGCCCACGCAGAAGCCGAGCACATTGACCTTGTCCTGGCCGCTGATGTCCTGCGCGACTTCAATGCCGCGGATCGCCGCGTGCTCGATGTAGTCGTCCCAGGTAGTCCCGGCCATGCTGGCGTCGGGGTTGCGCCACGACACCAGGAACACGGTATGCCCCTGCTCCACCGCATGCCGCACCAGCGAGCTTTCCGGCTGCAGGTCGAGGATGTAGTACTTGTTGATGCACGGCGGAACCAACAGCAGCGGCCGCGCATGGACCTTGTCGGTCAGCGGCTTGTACTGCAGCAGCTGGAAGTACTCGTTCTCATACACCACCGCGCCTTCGGTCACCGCGACATTGCGGCCGACCTCGAACGCGGTCTCGTCGGTCTGCGAGATCTTGCCGCGCGTCAGGTCTTCCAGCATGTTGCGCACGCCGGCGCGCAGCGATTCGCCGCCGGATTCGATCAGCAGGCGCTGCGCCTCGGGATTGGTGACCAGGAAGTTCGCCGGCGACATCGCATCGACCCACTGCGAGATCGCGAAGCGGATGCGCTGGCGCGTCTTGGCGTCGGCCTCGACGGCGTCGGCCAGCTCGGTCATGGCGCGCGCGTTGAGCAGGTAGAACGCCGCCGCGAAGCGGTATGGCACGCTGTTGCGCCACGCATCACCGGCAAAGCGCCGGTCGTGCAGCGGCCCCGCGGCTTCGGGCTTGCCCTCGGCCATGGCCTGCCACAGGACCGTGAAGTCCTTCATGTAGCGCTTCTGGATATCGGCCAGCTGCGCTGGCTCGATCTTGACGCCCGCCAGCGCGTCCAGGCCAGGAATGCCCGGAGCGGCCGCGTAGCCGTTGCCTTCAGTGCCCTGCCACTGGCGGGACCATTCCAGCCACGTGGCTGGATCGAATGGCCCCGGCGTGAACTTGAACGGTTGGGACTTGCCTTCCTGAGTGGAAGCTGCCGCACCTTTGCCGGTCGCCATGATGTAATTGTCTCTCTGCCGTCACTGTATGAACCGGCTCCGGGCTTCGCCCTGGCCGGCACTTTTGCATAGGGTGATGCTATCCGGATGGACCCGGCTTCGCCTTCCCCCGAACGGGGCTGGCTGCCGGCACATCGGCCCTGGAACCTGCGGAAGACGCCTGCCGCACACAATGACATCAAATGCGGTCGCGCTTTCCGCCCATCCCGATAGCGGCTCCCTTTTTGCCGACTGCCGCGGGCGCTCTAGCTGGGAGCACCATGCGGTATGCTTGCCGGCAAAAACCTGGGAATCATCAGCGATTCCGAAACATTTGAAGCCATTGTTGCCTTGCAACGTACGCAATGTCAATGCGGGAATCCGCCCCGCACCGAATGCGCTCGCCGACCTACCGGACGGTATGCCGCGCGCACATCTGCCAGGGCCGTCGAGCATAAGCGAGAAGGATGAAATTCTGATGTACATCGTGGCCATTGGCTGGCTCTACGTGGCGCTGATGATGGCGATCACCGAGCACAACGTGGTGGCGGGAATTGCCACCTTCCTGATGTATGGCATGGCGCCGGTGGCGCTGGTGCTCTACATCATGGGCACGCCGGGCCGGCGGCGGCGCAAGGCCGCTGCCGAGCGCGCGCAGGCCGCGGCAGGTGCAGCGGCCGAGGCCAGCGACTCCACGCCGCCACAAGCGGACGGCGCGGCCAAGGGCAAGGACGACTGAGAAAGGGCCCGGATCAGTCCGCGAGCCAGACCAGGCTCGCCATGCGGCCGGTCACGCCGTCGCGGCGGTACGAGTAGAAGCGTTCCGCATCGGCCACGGTGCAGGCGTCGCCGCCGTAGACGTCGGCACAGCCGGCACGCGCCAGCCGCGTGCGTGCGAGCGCATAGATGTCGGCCAGATATTTGCCGGGCGCTCCGGCGCGGAAAGCAGCCGCCACTGCGGCCTGTTCATTGGGGCGCGCCTGCGCGAGGAAGGCATCGCGCACTTCAGCCCCGACCTCGAAGGCATCCGGGCCGATAGCTGGCCCGAGCCAGGCCAGCCAGCGCGTATCACCGCTTCCTGCAGCGGCCTGCATGCGCGCCAGCGTGGCCTCGATCACGCCGTGGCACAGGCCGCGCCAGCCCGCGTGCGCGGCACCCACTACGATCCCCTGCGCATCGCACAGGAGCACGGGCAGGCAGTCCGCCGTCATCACGGCGCAGACGTGCCCCGGCGCTACCGCCAGGCTGGCATCGGCCTGCGGCACAGGATCGTCCGGCCCCGCGACATGGTCGACCGTCGCCACCGCGCAGCCATGGACCTGCTCGAGCCATTGGGGCATGGTCGGCAGTTGCGCGGCCAGCCGTTCGCGATTGCGGGCCACGTCGGCCGGATCGTCGCCGACATGGGTGCCGAGGTTGAGGCCGCCCGGAGCACCGCCGGCAAGGCCGTACGGCCCCTTGCTGACGCCGCCCTGGCGCGTGGTCGACAGCGCGCGCACGCGCGCCGGCGCGGGCCAGTCAGGAACCCGCCAGGCGGGATCAGGCGCGCTCATCGTCTTCGTCGTCACTGTCGTCATCCTCGCCGGCGCCACCGCCAGCATATTCCCAGTGGGCCTCGCCGCCTTCCCATACCTCGTCCCAGGCTTCGTCCTCATCCTCCGCCTGCGCGCTTTCAAAGTCCAACGCGTCGATCAGCGCCTGCAGGTCGTCGGGCGGCTGCGCCGTCCACGACATGTGCCGGCCGGTGGCCGGATGCACCAGGCCGAGCTTGTACGCATGCAACGCCTGGCGCTCGTAGGGCACCGGCAGCGGCACGCGGATCGCCGGGCGCTGGCCGCGCTGCGTGGCGCGGAAGTAGACCGGGTCACCCACCAGCGGATGGCCGATCGATTCGAAGTGCACGCGGATCTGGTGCGTGCGCCCGGTCTCGAGCTTGCACATCACCATCGACACGAAACCGCGCCCCAGCGGCACCGTGGCCAGCGTGCGGAAATGCGTGCGCGAGGGCTTGCCGCTGGCGGTATGCACGATCGCCATCCGCGTGCGCTCGCGTGGGTCGCGCCCGATCGGCGCGTCGATGGTGCCTTCGTCATAGGTGCGGCCCCACACCAGCGCGATATACGTGCGCTTGACCGTGCGCGCCTGCAGCTGGCGCACCAGGTCGGTCTGCGCGGTCAGCGAGCGCGCCACCACCATCAGGCCGGAAGTCTCCTTGTCGAGCCGGTGCACGATGCCCGCGCGCGGCAGCGCCGTGGCGGCGGGGTCGCGGTGCAGCAGCCCGTTGAGCACGGTGCCGCTCCAGTTGCCGGCGGCGGGATGCACCACCAGCCCGGCGGGCTTGTTGATCACCAGCAGCGTGTCGTCTTCATAGACCACGTCCAGCGGCACGTCTTCGGGCGCAAAGGCCGACGATTCCGGCGCGGCCTGCGGCCGCACCTCGATGCGGTTGCCCATCTGCACCGCATCGCGCGGCCGGCGCACCTGGCCGTCGACGCGCACGGCGCCGCTTTCGATCCACTGCTGCAGGCGGCTGCGCGAAAACTCGCTGAAGTGACGCGCCAGCAATTTATCGAGCCGCTCGCCATGCGCGGCACTGTCCACCTCCAGCGACAGGGTCACGCCCGCTTCGGCGCCAGGCGCGGCACCCGCCGGCGCGCCTTCGGAGAGGTCTTCGAATTCCTCGGAATCGGCCAGGGACGCGGCGGCGCGCACCCTTTCCGGGGGGAGTCCTCCCACGCCATCTGCCGGGTCGGCTTGGGGCTGGGGGCTTGGGCTATAATGCTTGACGCTATTTTTCTTCATCCGGGATACGATTGCCCATGCAATTGCAGAGCATGAAACGCGCGCGCTGGCGCACGACAATTGGAGCGGTTCTGCTCGCAGGCGGCTGCGTCATGCTGTCAGCATGCGGCCTGCTAGCTGACCAGCCCGACGAAACCGCTGGCTGGTCGGCCAACAAATTATATTCGGAAGCCAAGGACGCACTGGATGGCGGCGACTACACGCGCGCCGTCAAGCTGTATGAAAAGCTCGAGGGCCGCTATCCGTTCGGCCGCTACGCGCAGCAGGCACAGATTGATACCGCCTACGCCAACTACAAGGACGGCGAGACCGCGGCGGCGTTGGCAGCCATCGACCGCTTTATCCAGCTGCACCCGAACCACCCCAATATCGATTACGCCTACTACCTGAAGGGCCTGATCAACTTCAACGACAACCTGGGCTGGCTGGGCCGCTTCTCCGGCCAGGACCTGAGTGAGCGCGACCCCAAGGCCGCGCGTGCCGCCTACGACGCGTTCAACACGCTGATCACGAAATACCCGGACAGCAAGTACACGCCTGACGCCACGCTGCGCATGCAGTACATCGTCAACTCGCTGGCCCAGCACGAGGTTCATGCCGCGCGTTACTACTACAAGCGCGGTGCCTACCTGGCTGCGGTCAACCGCGCCCAGCAGTCGCTCAAGGAATACGACGGTGCACCGGCCAACGAAGAAGCGCTGTACATCATGATCCGCTCGTATGACGCGATGGGCATGAAAGACCTGCGCGACGATACCGCCCGCGTGATGGAGCACAATTTCCCCAACAGCGACTTCATCAAGTATGGCGAGCGCCGCAAGGACAAGTCCTGGTGGGAAGTCTTCTGAGGCTTGCCGGCCAGTGGCCATGAAAAAACGGGACGTGTCGCAAGACCGTCCCGTTTTTGTTTGTGACTCGCCCTCAGGACGCCAAAGCCGTCATTCCTCTGGCGCGTCCTCGCCGCCGGTTTCAGTCTCGGCACCGGCCCGGGCCGTCTCCGCCCCGCGCAACGATTCCAGGAAACGCACCACCGTCGCCGCTTCGCGCGTGCGCGTGAACGGCGGCAGGCTCTGCCAGATCTGGCGGCCATAAGGCTTTTCCACCAGCCGCGTATCGAAGATAGCCAGTACGCCGCGATCGGACTCGGAGCGGATCAGCCGCCCCGCGCCCTGCTTGAGCGTGATCACCGCGTGCGGCAGCTGGTGCACGGCGAACGGGCTCAGGCCCTTCTTCTGCAGCACTTCCATGCGCGCGGCCAGCACCGGGTCGTCAGGCGGCGCGAACGGCAGCTTGTCGATGATCACCAGCGACAATGCCTCGCCGCGCACGTCCACGCCCTCCCAGAAGCTCTGGCTGCCGACCAGCACGGCATTGCCCAGCTCGCGGAAGCGATCCAGCAGTTCAGTGCGGCTGGCCTGGCCCTGCACCAGCAGCGGCAGGTTCAGGCCGCGCTCGGCAAAGGCGTCGTAGAGCAAGTCCGACGCGCGCTGCACCGCGCGCAGCGTCGTGCACAGCAGGAAGGTGCGCCCGCCGGCGGCCTCGATCAGCGGCAGCGCGGCCTGCACCACTGCATCGGTGAACTGCGGCGATTGCGGCGGCGGCATGTCGCGCGGCACGTACAGCAGGCCCTGCTTCGCATAGTCGAAGGGGCTGGGCAGCGTCAGCGAGCGGTCCTTGTCGAGCCCGAGCTGCGCGGCGTAGTGGGTGAAATTGCCCTTCACCGACAGCGTGGCCGAGGTAAAGACCCATGCGCGCGGCTGGCCGTCGCGCTGGCGCGTGAAGATCGGCGCGATCGACAGCGGCGTGCGGTGCAGCTGCACGGTATGCGAGAACACCTCGACCCAGCGCACCGTCTCGGGTCCGGCGGGGACCGCAGGGACTGCCGCGGCCTCACCCTCCCCCTCGGCCGCTTGCGGTGCCGGGGCGGCCGCGGCTTCGCTGCGCCACGCAGCGAGTTTGTTGGCCAGTTCCAGCGCACGGCGGTGGCATTGCTGCAGCGACTCGGCGCGCTCGGCCTGGCTCTCCAGCATCTCGACGAAGTCTGACAGCGCCTCGTCCAGCGCATCCAGCGTTTCGTTGAAGGGCTCGGCGATGCGGCGGTCGGCCTCGATCTGGCCCAGCGCCAGGCGTGCATTGTCCTTGTTGAAGGCAAGGCGCAGGTCGCGTGCGGCGCGTTCCAGCGGCGCGCCAAGCTGTACCCAATCCACCGCATCGCGCGCATGCGACAGGCCCTCGGCCACGGTATCGCGCGCAAGCTCGAGCAGCTGGCTGGTCGACAGCGTCTCGCCGAAGAACAGCGTGGCGGTCTCGGGCAGCTGGTGGGCTTCATCGAAGATCACGGTGTTGGCCGCCGGCAGCAGTTCCGCCATGCCGGTATCGCGCAGCACCACGTCGGCAAAGAACAGGTGGTGGTTGACCACCACCACGTCGGCCTGCTGCGCTTCCTTGCGCGCGCGCATCACGAAGCAGTCCTTGTAAAACGGGCATTCCGAGCCCAGGCAGTTGTCGCGCGTGGACGTCACCATCTGCCAGACCGGCGCGTTCTCCGGCACCGACGCCAGCTCGGCCTTGTCGCCGGTCGAGGTTTCCTTGACGAAGCGGCCGATATCCCGCAGCCACGCCGCATCCTGGCGCGACGCCAGGCGTCCGTTGGCCTGCGCGCGTTCCAGGTGGTAGTGGCAGACGTAGTTGGCGCGGCCCTTGAGCAGCGCCACCGACACCGGCACATTCAGCGCATGGCGCACCGTGGGGATGTCGCGCAGGAACAGCTGGTCCTGCAGGTTCTTGGTGCCGGTGGAGAGGATCACCTTGCCGCCCCACAGCATTGCCGGCACCAGGTAGGCGTAGGTCTTGCCGGTGCCGGTGCCGGCCTCGACGATCACGGTGTCGTTCTCCGCGATCGCGCCGGCGACGGCCTCGGCCATCTTGTGCTGCGAGGCGCGCGGGCGGTAGCCGGGGATGGCCTGCGCCAGCGTGCCGGTGTCGGCAAAGATGGTGGCAAGCTCGGCGCCGCGGCTGGCAGTGGCATCGGCGGGCGCGGCGTGTGCGGGCGCCTCCGCGCCGGTCACTTCGGCGGCATCGGACAGCTCAGGGGAATCGGGAAGGTCGGACAAGGCTTGGGGGGAATTATGTAGGCCGCCGGACCAGGCCGGCGGCGGTCGGTACGGCGAGCGCGGCGCGCTCAGGCCGGCACGTCGGGTTCGAGCTGCAGCTGCAGCAGCGTGATGGCGTCCTTCAGCTTGAGCCGGCGCTTCTTCAGCCGGCGCAGCTGCAGTTCGTCATGGACTGCGTCGCTGGCCAGCCGGTCGATCAGGAAGTCTAGGTCGCGGTGCTCGATCTGCAATTCCATGATGCGCCGCTCGAGGGTGTTCAGGTTGCTGTCCATATGCGCCTCCGGTGCGCCGTCACGTACCGCCGCCTCAGAAGCCGAACGGGCGCGGTGCCGACGCCGGGCTCTGCTGCTCCTTCGCCTTGGCGCGACGCTCTTCCAGCTCCTTCTGGCGCTGTTCCAGCTCGCGCTGCTTGGCCTCGTACGCCTTGACGTTCTCCTGGCGCTGCTGGGCCTGCTCGGCGCCCTTCTGCTGCGCCTCTTTCATGCGGGCGTCGAAGTCGGACTGCTTTTGCTGGTATGCCTGCGCATTGGCGGCACGCTGCGGCGCTTCGCCCTGGCGTTGCGCATCGCGCAGTTGCTGCTCCTGCTGCTTCTTATCGAAGGCCTGGCGGCTGGACTGCTCGCTGGCGGCGCGCTTCGGCTGGCTGGCCTCGAACTCGGCACGGCGCAGCGCCTGTTCCCGGTCGCGCTCGGCGGCGCGGTGCGCGCGCTCGGCCTCGCCCACTTCCAGCTCGCGCGTGCGCAGCACGTGCAGCTCCCCACGCTGGATTTCCTTGGCCTGGTCGATGCAGCGGGTGACGAAGAACTTGCTGTAGCACTCGCGCTCGGCGGCGGCAAAGCGGTAGTTGGTCCAGGCGCGTGAATCGCCGATGGCCTTGCGTTCGGCGGCGAAGTCGCGGGCGCCGGCGGCGGCGGGCGCAGCGGCCGGGGTCGAGGCCTGCGCAAGCGCCCCGCTTGCCGGCATCAGCGCGGCGCAGGCGGCCACGACCAGCGCGGGCAAGGCGATACGGCCGGCACGGGACGGGAAGGTTCGGGCGAGTGTGGGCATGGCCAGGATGGCCGCCTCGGAGGCGGCCGGCGATGTGGCCTTGGCGGCGGCCGGACGGGGCTTGACGATCATGACGGGATTCTAACATCCGGGCCACGTGCCGGCCTGCCTCCGCGGCCACCTCGGGCCACTGCGCGGGGACATTGCGGGGCACATCGGCGTGCGGGCCGCGCGCGCTCCGGCGCGGATCGCACGTGCGGGCGACGCCGCGCGGCGTCGTCCGCCGCACCTGCATGCCGCACCCTCATGCTGCACCCGCGTCATGAGCCCCCGCGCGCTTGTGGCAAAATGCCCCGCTTTCGACTGACTGCGTTTCCCACCGCGTTCCCGATGTCCAACCTGCCCGCATCCGTCTCGCAAAAGATCGTGTCGCTCATCGCGGCCGAGCTGTCCGTCCAGCCCCGCCAGGTCGCGGCAGCCGTGGCGCTGCTCGACGAAGGCGCCACCGTCCCCTTCATCGCCCGCTACCGCAAGGAAGTGACCGGCAACCTGGATGACACGCAACTGCGCAACCTGGAAGAGCGCCTGCTCTACCTGCGCGACATGGAAGACCGCCGCGCGGCCATCCTGGCGTCGATCCAGGAGCAAGGCAAGCTCACGCCCGAACTGCAGGCCGCCATCGAGGCCGCCGAAACCAAGCAGGCGCTGGAAGACCTCTACCTGCCCTACAAGCCCAAGCGCCGCACCCGCGCCCAGATCGCGCGCGAATGCGGGCTGGAGCCGCTGGCGCAGGCCCTGCTGGCCGACCCCACGCTCGACCCGCAGGCCGAGGCCGCCAAGTACGTCAACGGTAACCCCACCGCCGACGGCGGCGTGCCCGACGTCAAGGCCGCGCTGGACGGCGCGCGCGACATCCTGTCCGAGCAGTTCGGCGAGACCGCCGAGCTGCTGGGCAAGCTGCGCGAGCACCTGTGGAACAACGGCGTGGTGTCTTCCACCGTGATGGAGGGCAAGGAAAGCGCCGAGGAAGAGAAGTTCCGCGATTACTACGCCTACAGCGAAACCATCCGCACCGTGCCCTCGCACCGCGCGCTGGCGCTGTTCCGTGGCCGCAACGCGGGCGTGCTGATGATCAAGCTGGGCCTGGGCGAAGAACAGGACGCGATGGTGCCGCACCCGTGCGAAGGCATGATCGCGCGCCACGTCGGCATCCAGAACCTGGGCCGCCCGGCCGACAAGTGGCTGGGCGACGTGTGCCGCTGGTGCTGGCGCGTCAAGGTGCAGCCGCACCTGGAAACCGAACTGCTGACGCAGCTGCGCGAAACCGCTGAAGGCGAAGCCATCAAGGTGTTCGGCCGCAACCTGCATGAACTGCTGCTGGCCGCGCCGGCTGGTCCCAAGTCGGTGATGGGCGTCGACCCCGGCATCCGCACCGGCTGCAAGATCGCGGTGGTGGACAGCACCGGCAAGCTGCTGGACACCGCCACCATCTACCCGCACGAGCCGCGCCGCGACTGGAACGGCTCGCTCGCCACGCTGGCACGGCTGGCCAAGCAGCACAACGTGGCGCTGGTGTCGATCGGCAACGGCACCGCCAGCCGCGAGACCGACAAGCTGGTGCAGGACCTGATGAAACAGATGCCCGAGCTCAAGCTGACCAAGATCGTGGTCAGCGAGGCCGGCGCCTCGGTCTACTCCGCCTCGGAGCTGGCCGCCAAGGAATTCCCGGACCTGGACGTGTCGCTGCGCGGCGCCGTGTCGATCGCGCGCCGCCTGCAGGATCCGCTGGCCGAGCTGGTCAAGATCGATCCCAAGTCGATCGGCGTGGGCCAGTACCAGCATGACGTCAACCAGCGCGAACTGGCGCGCGCGCTCGACGCCGTGGTCGAGGACTGCGTGAACGCGGTGGGCGTGGACGTCAACACCGCCTCGGCGCCGCTGCTGGCGCGCGTGTCGGGCCTGAACTCGGTGCTGGCGCGCAATATCGTCGAATTCCGCGACGCCAACGGCGCCTTCCCCAACCGCGACACGCTGAAGAAGGTGCCGCGCCTGGGCGACAAGACCTTCGAGCAGGCCGCCGGCTTCCTGCGCATCAACGACGGCGACAACCCGCTGGACCGCTCCTCGGTGCACCCGGAAGCCTATCCGGTGGTGCAGCGCATCCTGGAGCACATCAAGAAGGGCCTGCGCGACGTGATGGGCAACCGCGACGCGCTGCGCGGCCTGTCGCCGGAGAAGTTCACCGATGAGTCGTTCGGCCTGCCGACCGTGCGCGACATCCTGTCCGAACTGGAAAAGCCGGGCCGCGACCCGCGTCCCGAGTTCAAGACCGCGACCTTCCAGGAAGGCGTGGAGGACGTGAAGGACCTGCAGCCCGGCATGGTGCTGGAAGGCGTGGTCACCAACGTCGCGGCGTTCGGTGCGTTTGTCGATATCGGCGTGCACCAGGACGGGCTGGTCCATATCTCGGCGCTGTCGAACAAGTTCGTCAAGGACGCGCACGAGGTGGTCAAGGCCGGCCAGATCGTCAAGGTCAAGGTGATGGAGGTCGACGTCAAGCGCAACCGTATCGGCCTGTCGATGCGGCTGGACGACGAGCCGGGCCAGGCCACGGCACGTGCCGGCGGCGAGCGTGGCGATCGTGGTGGCCAACGCAATAGTGGCAAGGGCCTGAATGGCGGCCGCCGCGAGCCGGAGCCGGCGGGCGCGATGGCCGCGGCCTTCGCCAAGCTCAAGCGCTAAGCCTCAGGAGCATGGCAAGACGCCCCGCACGGGATGTACCGTGCGGGGCGTTCTTGTTTGTCAGCCGCTGCGCACAATCCGCACCGCCAGTCCCTTACCCGCCCCATCGGACCAGTTGGAAAACGCGATCTCCAGCCCATGCAGCCGCGCCACGCGCTGCGCGATGGAAATGCCAAGGCCGTGCCCCTGCTCGCGCTGCCCGGTGCTGCAGCGAAAAAAACGATCGCCCAGCCGAGCCAGCACGTCTGGTGCCACGCCCGGCCCCTGGTCGCGCACGGTGATGCCATCCGGCTGGAAGTCGATCGTCACCAGCGCGTCAGGCGGGCTGTAGCGGATGGCGTTGTCGAGCAGGTTGCGCAGCATCAGCGACAGCAGGTTGGTATCGCCCGCGACCGGCAGCGGCGCCTGGCCTTGCGCGGGCCACTCCAGTTCCACGTCGACCTGTTTCTGCCGCGCCAGCCCGAGGCAGTCGGACAGCGCCTGCTGCGCGACCGGCACCCAGTTCACCGGCTGGCGCGACGGCAGGCCGGAAGCATCTTCCAGCCGGCTCAGCGTCAGTAACTGCGACACCAGCCGCCCGATCCGGTCGATGCCCGTGGCCACATTGGCGCGCGCCTGGGCGCGCTCGGCCTCGTCGGGCGAACGCTCGGCGATCTCCCATTGCGCCTTGAGCGCGGCCAGCGGCGTGCGCATCTCATGGGCCGCGTCGGCGGTCAGTCGCCGTTCGTGCTCGATCGAGTCCGATACGCGCGCCAGCAGCCGGTTGGTCGCATGGACCAGCGGCACCAGTTCGCCAGGCACGGCCTCCAGGCTGAGCGGCCGGCGGTCGTCGGGCGTGCGGCCTTCGATATCCGCCGACAACGCCCGCATCGGCGCCAATGCGCGCCGCATGAACCAGATCAGCAGCCCGATCAGCACCGGCAGGCCGGCGGCCCATGGCAGCACCTGCGCGGCGATATAGGACAGGATCAGCTCATTGCGCTCGCCGAGCTGCTGGCCGACGCACACGCGCCAGCCGGTATCGGGGTCGTCGAGGTAGTACAGCCGCCACGGCTCCTTGTTGATGGTGATATCGGTGAAGCCCTTCACGCCGGGGGCGCGCGGCAGCAGGTCACCCTCGGGATCAAGATGCAGCGGCTTGCCGTCCGGCAGCCAGGCGGCGATGGCGAGATCGCCCAGGCCGGCATCGCCCTGATCGCCCTCCACCAGCTGGGGCAGCCTGGTGCGCGACGGCGCGGCGGCGACATCGACCAGCGGCACCACCGAATGCATCTGCAGCGCCATGCGCACCATGTCGGTGTCATAGAGCTCGTTGATCTCGTGCCGGGCGCGCACATAGGTCATGCCGATGGTCAGCAGCCACACCACCGGCGCGGCGATCAGGACCGCAAGGATCAGGCGGCGCTGCAGCGTCATACGCAATCCTCCGCCGCGCCCAGCGTGTAGCCGGCGCCGCGGAAGGTGCGCACGATCTTGGGGTGGATCTTGCGGCGCAGATGGTGGATATGGACTTCCAACGCATTGCTTTCCACGCCGCCCTGCCAGTCATAGAGCTTGTCGCGCAGGATGTCGCGCGTCAGCAGCCGATTCGGGTGCGCCAGCAGCAGTTCGAGCAGCATGGCTTCGCGGCTGGTGAGTTCCACCGGCTTGCCCTGCCAGTACGCCTGGCGCGCGGCTGGATGGAATTCCAGTGCGCCGTGTTTCCACACCGGCGACGACAACCCCGCTGCGCGCCGGGTCACGGCGCGCAGGCGCGCGGCCAGTTCATCGAGCTCGATCGGCTTGACCAGGTAGTCGTCGGCGCCGGCGTCGAGCCCGCCGATGCGGCTTTCGATGGCATCGCGCGCGGTCAGCACGATCACGGGGATGCGGCAGCCACGCGCGCGCCAGCGTGCCAGCAGCGCCATGCCGTCCTCGCCGGGCAGGCCGAGGTCCAGCACCACGGCGTCGTAGTGGACGACGTCGAGCGCGTGGTCGGCTTCGGTGCCGGTGGCAAACCAGTCGACCGCATAGTCCAGTAGCTGCAGGCCGCGCCGCAGCCCGTCGCCCAGCATGGAGTCGTCTTCAACGATAAGGATTCTCATTCTTCCGGGTGATTGCCGGTGGGATCGGTGTTACGTGCCGGTCACGCGATCGCGCACTGCGTGGTGCGGGCCACGTATCGCGCCACCATTGTGCGCGACCCCGCTTAATGTGCCATTAAGGTTGGCAGCTTATTCTCAGGCTCGCACTGTCAGGCTCCTGCCTTGTTCAACGCCGCGCATGCCCACGGCGTGGACAAAGTCACGCCGGAGCCCTCCCGCCGGACGCCGACGCCTGGCCCACCCCTAGCCAGCACCCGCCCTTGCCGTCACACCCGCCTCCGGCCCACGCCGTTCCCCGGCATCGTTCCGATCGTCACGCCGCCGAGCCTGCGCTTGTCACCGCCCGGCCGGCCTTGCCATGGCCCGGCACCCGGGTGGCGGGCGTCCCCACGCTGGCAGTGGCGCTGGTCGTGCTGGTGTTCGCGCTGGCCTGGTTCGGCACGCTGGGCGTGCGCCACCTGCTCGGTCCCGACGAGGGCCGCTACGCCGAGATCGCCCGCGAGATGCTGAACACCGGCGACTGGGTCACCATCCGCTATAACGGCCTGAAGTACTTCGAGAAGCCGCCATTGCACATGTGGGTGACGGCAATCTCGTACGCGCTGTTCGGCATTGGCGAGTGGCAGGCGCGGCTGTGCGTGGCGCTGGCCGGCATCGCCGGGCTGGGCGCGTCGATGCTGGCCGCGGCACGCTGGTTCGGCGCGCGCGCCGGGCTGCTGACGGGGCTGGTGCTGGCCAGCGCGCCGATGTGGAACGTCGCCGCGCACTTCAATACGCTGGACATGACGCTGTCCGGCATCATGGCCTGCGTGCTGGCGAGCATGCTGCTGGCCCAGCATCCGTCAGCGACGCCAGCCACGCGCCGCAACTGGATGCTGGCGTGCTGGGCGGCGATGGGCCTGGCCTTGCTGACCAAGGGACTGGTGGGCCTCGTGCTGCCCGGCCTGGTGCTGGTGGTGTACACCTGCGTGACGCGCGACCTGGCGCTCTGGCGGCGCCTGCATGCGCCAGCCGGCATCGCGGTAATGCTGCTGGTGGCGGTGCCGTGGTACTGGCTGGTGGCACGGCACAACCCGGAATTCCTGCGCTTTTTCTTCATCCACGAGCACTGGCAGCGCTATACCTCGACCGTGCATGCCCGCAAGGGGGCGCTGTGGTACTTCGTGCCGCTGGTGCTGGGTGGCTTCCTGCCGTGGCTGGGGCTGCTGCCCGGCATGGTGCGCGCGGTCAGGCAGCGTGCCGGTACCGCCCGCGCAGGCGGCGCGCGGCCGTTCCAGCCCGCGCTGATGGCGGCGCTGTGGGCGGTGTCGATCTTCGTGTTCTTCAGCTTGTCCGGATCGAAGCTGCCGGGCTATATCCTGCCGGTGTTCCCGGCGCTGGGAATCCTGGCGGGCGTAGCGCTGGCGCGGACCGGCGCGCGTGCCTGGATCCTCCAGCTGCGCGCGATGCTGGTCGTGGGCGCGATCGGGCTGCTGGCGAGCCCTTACGTGGCCACACTCGATTCCAACAACACGCCCAATGCGCTGTACCGCGCCTATGCCGTGTGGGCCGCGCTGGCGTTCGTTCTGGTGCTGGCCAGCGCCGCGGCGGGGCTGTGGCTGCTGCGGCGGCGCGGGCGCATGGCCAGTATCACAGCGTATGCGCTGGGCATGCTGCTGGCCTTCTCCATCGCCCTGCTCGGCCACGAAACCATCGGGCGCTCGGCGTCAGGCATCGACATGGTGGCGCCGATCGCGCGCGTGCTGCGCCCCGGCATGCCGCTCTATGGCGTCGGCATGCTGGACCATACGCTGCCGTTCTACCTGCACCATCCGCTTACCATGGTCGCGCAGGCCGACGAACTGTCGTTCGGCACCGAGCAGGAGCCGCAGAAATGGCTGCCGACCGTCGATGCTTTTGTCGATGCCTGGCAGCACGGCCCGCGCGCCATCGCGCTGCTGCCTCCGCAGACCTTTGCTGAACTGAGCACGCGCGTGCCAATGCACGTGGTCGCGCGCGACTGGCGCCGCGTGGCGGTCGCCAACTTCCCCGTCGCCGGCGAGCGCTAGTCGCGCCGGCGCATTCTGTTTCCCCCATGCCATCGTCAAACGCAATGCAAGGCAAGAAAGTACTGATCCTCGGCGTCAACGGCTTTATCGGCCACCACCTGACGCGCCGCATCCTGGAAACCACGCCGTGGGAGGTCTATGGGATGGACATGTCGACGGACCGCCTGGGCGACCTTGTCGAGCACCCGCGCATGCACTTCTTCGAGGGTGACATCACCATCAACAAGGAGTGGATCGAGTACAACATCCGCAAGTGCGACGTGGTGCTGCCGCTGGTGGCCATCGCCACGCCGGCCACCTACGTGCGCCAGCCGCTGCGCGTGTTCGAGCTGGACTTCGAGGCCAACCTGCCGATCGTGCGCGCCGCGGTCAAGTACGGCAAGCACCTGGTGTTCCCGTCGACCTCCGAGGTCTACGGCATGTGCAGCGACGACGAGTTCGATCCCGAGGCCTCGCCGCTGGTCTACGGCCCGATCAACAAGCCGCGCTGGATCTACGCCTGCTCCAAGCAGCTGATGGACCGCGTGATCCACGCCTACGGCATGGAGCAAGGGCTGAACTACACGCTGTTCCGCCCGTTCAACTGGATCGGCGCCGGGCTCGATTCGATCTTCGAATCGAAGGAAGGCTCGTCGCGCGTGGTGACGCAGTTCCTCGGCCATATCGTGCGCGGCGAGCCGATCAAGCTGGTCGACGGCGGCGCGCAGAAGCGGGCCTTTGCCGATATCTCGGACGGCATCAGCGCGCTGATGCGCATCATCGAGAACCCCAACGGCATCGCCACCGGCAAGATCTTCAACATCGGCAACCCGGCGAATATCCACTCGGTGCGCGAGCTGGCCGAGATGATGCTGAAGATGGCGGCGGACTATCCGGAGTACGCGGAGGAAGCGCGCAAGACGCAGATCGTCGAGACCTCGTCGGGCGACTTCTACGGCAAGGGCTACCAGGACGTGCAGCACCGCGTGCCGAAGATCGACAACACCATCGAGGAGCTGGGCTGGGAGCCCAGGATCAGCATGGAGGCGGCGCTGCGCCGCATTTTCGAGGCGTACCGCGGGCACGTGACCGATGCGCGTACGCTGGTGAACCAGGCTTAGCCGCGCGGCGCGGGGACAGCAAGACGGCGGCGCATTGCGCCGCCGTCTTGCCTGATGCGCGCTTAGCCGACCGAGACTTCGATCCGCCGCGGCCGCGCTTCTTCGCGGCGCGGGATCGTCAACTTCAGCACGCCATCCTGCAGGTTGGCCTCGATGCGCGACGCATCCAGGTCAGGGCTCAGTGTGAACGTGCGCGCATAGCGCGGCTGCCGCACCTCGACATGCTGCACGCGCAGGCTCGGCGGTGTCGGCACCTCGGCCTCGCCCTCGATGCGCAGGCTGCCGTCGTGGACGTTGACCTCGAGCTTGTCACGCGGCACGCCGGGCAGGTCGGCCCACAGTGTGACGCCGCTGGCGGTCTCGAAAATATCGACCGCGGGCACCAGCGTCATGGCTTGCGTGTCCTCGCGGCGTTGCGCAATGGCGTTCTGGTCGCGCTGGACAACTTGGTTCGATTCGTTCATGGCTTCCTCCTCGCGTCAGCTGACGGTGATGGCACGCGGGCGCGACGCTTCGCGCTTGCCCACGCTGATCGACAGGCAGCCGTTGACGTAGCGCGCCTGCACCTTGTCCGGGTCGGCCGCCTGCGGCAACTCGATCACGCGGCGGAAGCTGCCGGCGAAGCGCTCCTGCGCATAGGGTCGCGCCTCGGCATCGCCTTCGGGCCGGACCGGGGCACGCTCGCCGCTGATGGTCAGCAACCCTTTGTCGATCGATAGGTCGAACTGGTCCGCCTTCAGGCCGGGCGCAAACACCACGATCTCGATCGAGTCGTCAGTGGTGCCCAGGTTGAGCGGGGGATACGCGCCGAAACGCCCGGAGCGCAAGCTGGAAGGAAATCCGCCGAACAGGTTCGCCATCTGCCGTTGCATCCGGTCGAATTCACTGAACGGGTCGGCCCCGAAAAAGAAGTCACTCATGGTTTGATCCTCCTTCTATGCAGCGGGGAAGCGCAGGGCCCTCATGTGCTGCTCCGGGTCTCCTGCCATGCCCCTGCAAACCAACAGAAACACGCAGCGCGCGTTGCCGCGACGACTGGGCAACCCATAGTTAGTGCCGGGCCGCAAGGATTTCAAGAGGTCGGATAGCGGACGAACGGACGCCGGAAGGCGGCGGCCGCGTCACAGCGACCAGCCAGGAACTCACGCGCCGGCGCGGTCGAAACCGGCCTTGCGCGCCAGCACGATGGCCTGGGAGCGGTTCTCCACTTCCAGCTTGGCGAAGATGCTGGTGATGTGGTTGCGCACGGTCTTCTCGCACAGGTCGAGATGGGCGGCGATCTGGGCGTTGTCGCGGCCCTGCGCGATCAGTTCGACGATATCGCGCTCGCGCCGCGTCAGCGAGGTAAAGGCGGGATCGCGCACCGGTTCGGCAGCCGGCAGGAAGGCGCGCACCTCGTCCAGCCAGCGGCGCCACGCGGGCTCGGTCTCGAGCAGCAGGTGGTTGCCGCTTTCCAGCGGCACGAAGCGCGCACCGGGGATCGCGCTGGCGATCAGGCGCCCTTCGTCGAAGGGCACGCGCGCGTCGCGCACCGCGTGCAGCACCAGCGTCGGGCACGACACCTTCGGCAACAGTGCCACCACGTCGATCTCGTTGAACACGCGCATAAAGCGCGAGGCATTCATCGGCGAAGTCGAGACCCGTTCCAGCTCGTTGAACCACGCATGCTGCTCGGCGGTGCCGCCGGGGATGAACTGCGTGGTGAAGAACTGGCGGAAGGCGGGGTTCTCCTGGCCCCAGCCGAGTTCGGCGAGCTTGTTCATCAGCTCGGCCTCCTCGCGCAGGCTCGGGCTGAGATTGTCGCGCTTGAGTCGCCCGCGCGCATAGCCGCCGTGCAGCACCAGGTGGCTGACGCGCTCCGGATGCGCGACCGCATAGGCCACCGCGATCGATGCGCCCTGCGAGATACCCAGCAGCGGGAAATGCTCGACCCCGGTGGCGTCGACGATGGTTTCCAGGTCGCGCAGCCAGGCGTCGAAGGAGAGGTCTTCGATGTCACGGTCGGACAGCCCGCAGCCGCGTTCGTCATAGCGGATCAGCATATGCCTGGCCGACAGCGCCGTGATCATATGGCTCCACACCGGGCTGCCCACATCGAACTCGAGGTGGCTCATCCAGTTGGCCGCCTTGACCAGCGGCGCGCCACAGCCCGTGATGGCATAAGCAAGGCGAACGCCATCCCGGCTGGTGCACAGGCGGATTTGCTGCTTGAACATCGGCATGTCGGGTCGCGCGGTGCTGGGACGGCCTGCCTGCGCAGGCGCGCCGCGTGACTTCCCTAGCTTAGCAAAGGATTTGCGGTGCAACTGTGCCGTTGCGGATTGGCGCCCGCGCGGCATGGCGCCGGGCCGGTTGCCTGACGGCAGGGTTGCGTCATATCGGGGCATGCGCGAGTCATGGCGCACATTCCCCGGCGCCTGGACAACGAAGCGGCCCGGACAAACCGCCCCGTTGCCCTGCCCGGCTCAGGACAGGCATTCCCCGCTGTCGCGCGCATCGCTGCGCGCGCCGTCGGTGGAGCCATCGCGCGCGTTGATGCGGGTCCCCTCCGTAAACGGATCGAACTGGCCCATGCGGGCGCCATCGGTGTAAGGATCAGGCTTGCGCATGCCGTCCCGGTACGGATCAAAGCCACGGACCGCGCACACGGACATGCCCTGACGCGCGACCACGGGCAGCATGGTGGCCTCGGTGGCCGGACTGCGCGCGCCATCGGTAAAGGCGTCGCGCTGGCCGTTGTGTCCCGGCGCGCCAACGATCAGTGCATCAGCATAGGCACCGGCGTGGGCGGTCTGGCTGAGCCCGGCGGCGAGTGCGGCAGCGGCAAGCAGGGTCTTGGCAAAATTCTTATGCATTGCTATCTCCAACAGGGGTGTCGGCGGCATTGCCGCGACGGCACTCCTCGTGCAGGCGATCAGCTACGGAACGGCACGGGCCGCACGGGATCGCCTCTGCCGTGCAAGCCGTTGCCTGGCGCGGGCCGGCTGCCATCCCATCGTGGCAGCGGCGTCGCGCCGGACTCCTGGATCAGTTGGGTGCGGATGCGGGGAAAGGAGCGCTCTGCGTCAGTGCAGCCATCCGAGCATCGCGAACAGCGGCGCCAGCGACGGCAGCAGCCGCGCCGGACTGCGCTGGAGTGCCGCCAGGCACGCCGACACTTCGTCGGCGGCCAGCCGCACCGCGGCGTGCCAGGCAGCGGCATCCGGTACCTGGCGTCCGCGCAGGGAGCGCGCCAGCGACAACGCGCGTCCCAGCTCGCGCGCCGGCGCGCCGTGATCGTGATTCAGCTCACGCAGTGAGGCGAGGCACGATTCCCAGTTCGCATGTGAATGACAGAAGACGTAGAGCAGCAGGAGCGCCGGCAGCAGCATCGCCGCGCCGGTGCGTGCCATGCGGTGACGCAGCACCCATCGCAGCCACCGTGGAAGCGCGCGTCGCAGCGGCAGCATGCGACGGACATCGTCGGCATACCGGCTGGACTGGCGAGACCACTGCTGCAACGGGCGCATGGCACGGGCTCCTTCTGGAAGGGACCGCCGCGAAGGCGGCCAGTGACAAGGTGAGGATTGCATTGTCTGGCGCGGGACGGTACGCGCGCATGAGGCCGGTGTCCCGGGTCCGCCTGCGCGGCGGGAAACTTCCCGGGACAAGCGCCCCGATGCCGGATGCGCGGGTGGCGCATGGCATGCGCGGGGCGGTGTGGCGGTTCAGGAAAGCTCCTGCCGGGCGCCGGCCTTGCGGGCCGGGAAGCGCTGCCACGCGCGCCGCGCGCCGTTGCGCCAGTCTGGCAGGCCCCGCACCGCTGCGCCCGGGACCGCTGTCCCGGCGTGCATGCGGCTACAGCGAGCCGCAACGGCCGTTCCGGGACACCGGCCTCATGCGCGGGCGCGGGCGCACTGCAAAGATTGGCGCACCGTCTCCCGAGGGACGGACAACACTGCACAGGAGTCTCCATGCAATCCGCTGCCCAAACTGCCACCCAAGGCACCGCCCAAGCCACTGCCACCTTCCGGATCGACACGCAACGCTATGCGCGCTGCATCGCCGCGTCCCGCCGCATCCGCTGGGATATCGACCGCGACGTGATCCGCGGCCGCACCTTCAACCTCACCCAGAAGTTCCTGCCCGACGGCCTGTCGCTGGTAGACGAGCTGCGCTTCCTGACTGCCGACGAGCAGCGCTTCCTTAGCCAGGTGCAGGGCCGCACCTACGCCAATATGTTCGGGCTGGTGGAGCGCTTCGTCAGCGCCAAGGTACTGGAACTGAGCCGCGACCACTGGTTCGGCGACCAGACCGCGCTGGAGGCGCTGGTGCGCTTCACCGACGAAGAACTCAAGCACCAGGAACTGTTCCGCCGCATCGAGCAGCTGGCGGCCACGGACATGCCGGCCGGCTACCAGTTCGGCGCCGTCCCAAACGAAGTCGCGGCCTTTGTGCTGAGCAAGCGCAACTGGGCCGTGCTGGCGATGACCTGCCAGCTCGAGCTGTTCTCGCAGGCGCACTACCGCGCCAGCATCGGCACGGCACCCGGACTGTCCGAGCTGTACAAGGATGTGTTCCTGTACCACTGGCGCGAGGAATCGCAGCACGCCATCATGGACGAGCTGGAATGGCTGCGCGAGGATGCGCGCATCGACGCCGCCGAGCGCGATGCCGCGATCGACGACATGACCGCGCTGGTCACCGCCATGGACGAGATCGTGCAGGCGCAGGCCAGCGCCGATGCGGCCTACTTCGTGCAGGTGACCGGCCGCCACGAGCATGCCGCGCAGATCGCCGAGACGGTGCTGAAGGCGTACCGCTGGACCTATATCGTCACCGGCGCGCTCGAGCCGCGCTTCGGCAAGCTGCTCACCGACATGGTCACCGAGACGCAGATGGCGCGGATCCAGGCGGCGATGGCGCCGCTGATGTACGCGATGCCGGCCAGCGGCCACTCGCCTGCCATGGCGGCATAAACGCAGGAGCGTGGCGCAAAACAACCCCCCGGGGGTCGCCTGGCGGCGAACACCCGGGGGCAAGTGAGCAGCCCCTTGTAAACTGCTTATAGGTGTGCAATTATTATCACCCATGAGCATACTTGCTAAAGTTACGATGAAGGAGGCGTGCGCGATGCTGGGCATCCACCCTGGCACGCTTCGCCGATGGGAGCTCGACGGGAAGATCTCCGCCGATCGGACTCCGGGTGGTCATCGTCGCTATAATTTGACCGCTCTAATGGAGTTGGCCGGCAAGAAGGTCGAGGAAGCAGAGCGCGGGCGTACTACGCTCGCCTATGCGCGCGTTTCCAGCCACGACCAGAAGGCCGATCTGGAGCGTCAGTGCCAGGTGCTGGAGTCGTTCTGCGCTGCGAAGGGATGGCCCTTCGAACTCATCCGGGATCTCGGCTCCGGCATGAACTATGAGAAGAAGGGCCTCAAGCAACTGCTCAAACGTATCTGTGCCGGAGGCGTTGATCGGCTTGTCATCACACACAAGGACCGGCTCTTGCGATTTGGTGCAGAGCTCGTTTTTGCTCTGTGCGAGCAATTCGGAACGGAAGTCGTCATCATCAATGCCAAAGGCGATTCGACGTATGAGGAGGATCTTGCCTGCGACGTGCTTGAGATCATTACCGTCTTTTCGGCGCACCTCTATGGCAGCCGTTCCCACAAGAATCGTCACGCCATGAAAGCCCTGAAAGAGGCTGCAGATGCCATTCAAGAGGGCTGATCCCAGCACTATCCAGTTCGCGAGGAAGGTCCGTCTGGTGGTGGACGCTGATGCTGCGGGCAAGCTCGACGGGCAATCCAAAATCTGCAACTGGCTATGGAATCGACTCAAGGACGAAGTCGAGACGCGCATGGCGGAGTTGTCCATCGTCGGCGGCTATGGCTATCTTGATGAGGCGCGAACCAAGAAGCTCCTGTCGGAGGTCTATTCCGAGATCGGGCTTCGCAACCTCGTGCCGCCGCTCAAGGAGCGTCATCCGTTCTTGCGCTGCGTGTTTTCTTCACCGCTGAAGAATGTCGCGCTGCGCATGGCCAAGGCCATTGCCTCGCATCGAAAGTCGAAGAATGGACAGCGCTGCGGCCCAGACGTGGGCTGGGTCAAGTACAAGGCATGGGCCAAGCACTGGATGAGCCTGGAATACGACGAGCCAGGCAAAGGCTGGAATGTTTCCCAGTTCGGTTGGCTCATCCTATCGTTCGGCGCGAACGCGCAAGGACAGCGGCTGTCGCTGCGCCTGAAGATGGAGAAGACACCCAAGGAGATCGCGAGCGCTCGCACTTGCCGGATCGTCCGCGAGGGCCGCGACCGCTATTTCGCTGTGTTCACGTTCAAGGGGCAGAAGAAGGCCAGGCAACGCGGCACGCGCGTGGTCTACATCGATCCGAACCTGAAGAACTTTGGCTACGCTCTGGATACTGAGGGGCGCGCCTTCGAATTGTCCAATCTTGAGAAGTTGAAGGAGTCGGAGCACATTCTCGATCGGCTAACGAGTCTGCGTGACCGCTGCATAGCAAAGTCGCTGTGGGTAGATACCGTCCACGGCGATGGCACAGTGTCGACGCATTGGCGTCCCAGTCGCCGCTGGAAGCGTTTGGACGACGCTGTGGAGCGAATGCAAACCAAAGTGCGAGAACAGAAAAAGCACTTCATGTATTCGCTGGCGAACCAGCTCTGCAGGCACTACGACGTGATTGGGATCGGCAACTACGTGCCGGAGAACACCAACCACGGCAAGGGCCGCAAATACAACCGCGCGGTAAGAAACAGAACGATGCACGGTGCATTCAAGGACATTGTCTCGTGGGTCGCGACGCGCTCCAGAAAGCATGCGCTGGTGCTGGATGAAACCGGCACCACGCGAACGTGCCATGCGTGTGGTCACGTTGTCGAGGGCGGGATAGCGCCCGCAATTCGGGAGTGGGATTGCCCGGGCTGCGGCACCTGCCACCTGCGCGACGAGAATGCCTGTCAAAACGGTCTGCGGCGGCTGCTGACGCAAGTCGGCGGCGCTGTGGACTGCTCCCATCTGCCCTGCTCGGGCCCCGTTCAGATTATCGGGCGGTGTGATTGGCGATTCCATCCGCAAGGATGGACGGGAGTCCCGAGAGGGGGCGCCAATGTGAATTCAATGCGCCTGCCGGAGTACCGGCAGCGAATGCGCGCGTTACCGCGCGCTCGGGTTGGTGACCGCGCGTCCAAATCTGCAAAGACGTCGCCATCAGCGATGCGTACGCTTGCTTAGATTTGGAAGAGCGGTCTGTGTCGATGGCTGCGGGCGCCCGGCCCGCGCGCTCAGATCTCGACCTTGGTGCCCAGTTCCACGACCCGGTTGGCCGGGATCTGGAAGAAATCCGACGGCTTGGCGCCGTTCTGATGCATCCAGGCAAACAGGCTCTCGCGCCACATCGACATGCCCGGCAGCTTGGACGGGATCACCGATTCGCGCGCGATAAAGAACGACGTTTCCATCAGCTCGAAGTGCATGTTGAGCTTGCGGTCGGCCAGGTCCAGCACCTTCTGCACATCCGGCGTTTCCTTGAAACCGTACTCTGACTTCAGGATATAGACGCCGCCGCCCAGGTCCTTGCAGCTCAGGCGATGGTCGTCGTCCACGTACGGCACGTCGCGCGTGATGAAGTTCAGGAACACCACGCGCTCGTGCAGCACGCGGTTGTGCTTCAGGTTATGCAGCAGCGACACCGGCACGGAATCGGTATTGCCGGTCAGGAACACCGCGGTGCCCTCGACGCGATGCGGCGGGTGCGCCAGCAGGCCGGCGATAAAGGGCTCCAGCGGGATGCCATCTTCCAGGCTGCGCGCGCGCAGCAGCTTGCGGCCGCTGTACCAGGTCATCAGCAGGAAGAACGCGGAGGCGCCCAACAGCAGCGGGAACCAGCCGCCTTCGGCGACCTTGAGCAGGTTGGCCGAAAAGAACGCCATGTCCACCACGATGAAGGCGGTGCTGAGCACTGCCACCAGCGCCGGGTTCCACTTCCACACATTGCGCATGCACACCGCCGCCAGGAAGGTGGTGATGACCATGGTGGTCGTCACGGCAATACCGTAGGCCGCGGCCAGGTTCTCCGACTTCTTGAACGAGATCACCACGCCGAACACCAGCACCAGCAGCAGCCAGTTGACCACCGGCAGATAGATCTGGCCGATCTCGGCGGCCGAGGTGTAACGCACGCGCATGCGCGGCACAAAGCCGAGCTGGATCGCCTGGCTGGTCAGCGAGAACGCGCCGGAGATCACCGCCTGCGAGGCGATCACGGTGGCGCAGGTGGCCAGCAGCACCATCGGCAGCTGCAGCAGCTCGGGCACCATCAGGAAGAACGGGTTTTCGGCGCCGGCGGGGTTGTTCAGCAGCATCGCGCCCTGGCCGAAGTAGTTCAGCATCAGGCACGGCATCACCAGCACGAACCAGCCGATACGGATCGGGCGCGCGCCGAAATGGCCCATATCGACATACAGCGCCTCGGCCCCGGTCAGCACCAGGAACACCGAGCCCAGCACGATAAAGGCCTGCAGTGCATGCTCAAGGAGGAAGTGGATCCCGTAGTAAGGATTGACCGCCTTCAGGATCTCGGGCGCCTGGACCAGGTTGAAGATGCCCAGCGCCCCCAGCGCCAGAAACCACGCCGTCATGATCGGCCCGAACAGCTTGCCCACCGCGGCGGTGCCGTGGCGCTGAATCAGGAACAGCCCGGCCAGGATCACCAGCGTGATCGGTATCACGAATTGCGAAAGCTGCGGCGCGGCGATCTCCAGCCCCTCCACTGCGGACAGCACGGAGATAGCCGGCGTGATCACGGCATCGCCATAGAACATGCAGGCGCCGAAGATGCCGAGCATCATCAGCACCTTGGCCTTGCCCGAGCGTGGCGCCACGGTGCGCAACACCAGCGCCATCAGCGCCAGCACGCCGCCTTCGCCGTCGTTGTCGGCCCGCATCACGAACACCACGTACTTGATCGAGACCACGATGGTCATGGCCCAGAACAGCATCGAGATGACGCCCAGCACGGCGTCGGGGCTGAACGCTATGCCGTGTTCCTTGCTGAAACACTCCTTCAGGGCATACAGCGGGCTGGTGCCGATATCGCCGAAGACGACGCCGACCGCTCCGAGCACCAGGGCGCGGGTACTGGGGCTTTCGACGAAATAATGGCTGGTGGTGGTGGCTTGGCTCATGAAGTTGGGTCTGCTCGACCGGCTCGCCGGCAGTTTTGTTGGCTCTGGCGCGGCCCGTGGCCCCGTCGCGTGAAGATAGGGGCCAGGAGCGGGCCGCCGCGTCCGTTTTCCGGTTCTCTTTGGCGGTTCTATTGCATTGCACAAACGGGCGCAATTCTAGAGGAACTGGCCGCTATCGACCACTGCGGAAGAATGGGATGCCGCTTTCGTGACCCCGCAAGGATGGGAGGGAAGCGGCGGATGGTCAAGCCCTTGCAGCGCGAAACTGCGTGTGCTTACGTCCGCAAGTGGCGTTGCGGCATCGCAACAAAAGCGCCCCCTCAGGCGCTTTTGTTAGTCAGACGCCCAGATATCGGTCCAGCGCCTCGGGCTTGCCGGCAAGGTCCGCCGCCGGGCCGGCCAGCACCACGCGACCCTTCTCCAGCACTACCGCACGGTCGGCATGCGCCAGCACTGAGCGGAAGTTGCGGTCGACCACCACCGTGGCGATGCCGGTGCCGCGCACGGTGGCGATGACTTCCCAGATCTCGCGCACGATGCGCGGGGCCAGCCCTTCGGTGGCTTCGTCCAGCACCAGGCAGTCCGGGTTGGTCATCAGCGCCCGGCCGATGGAGAGCATCTGCTGCTCGCCGCCCGAGAGTTGCTGGCCGCCATGGGTCAGCCGCTCCTTCAGGCGCGGGAACAGGTCCAGCACGCGCGCCTCGTCCCAGTCGTTGCGGCCGTTGCAGCCCTTGCGTGCGGCCATCAGCAGGTTTTCGCGCACCGACAGGCTCGGGAAGATGCCGCGGCCTTCCGGCACGTAGGCCACGCCCAGGCGCGCCACCTCGTACGGCTGGGCGCGCGAGACGTCGCGGCCGGCCACGGCAATCTGGCCCTGGCGCTGGCGCACGTGGCCCAGCAGCGTGCGCAACAGCGTGCTCTTGCCCATGCCGTTGCGGCCCAGCAGCCCCACCGTCTCGCCCACGCCGACGGTGAAGTCGATGCCGCGCAGCACATGGCTGGAGCCGTACCAGGCGTGGATGCCTGTAGCTTCGATCATGGGAGTACTCATGCGGCGGCCTCGTCTTCTTCACCCAGGTAGGCAAGCTGCACTTCGCGGTTGGCCCGGATCGCCTCCGGGCTTCCGGTGGCGATCACTGCGCCGTTGACCATCACGGTGATGCGGTCGGCGACCGAGAACACCGCGTCCATATCGTGTTCGACCAGAAGGATGGCGTGCCCCTCGCGCAGGCCGCGCAGCAGCGCCAGCATCCGTGCCGACTCTTCTGCGCCCATGCCGGCCAGCGGCTCATCGAGCAGCAGCGCGACCGGCTGTGTGGCGAGGCACATCGCCACCTCCAACTGGCGCTTCTGGCCGTGCGCCAGGTCGCTGGCGATACGGTCGGCCAGCGGCGCCAGGCCGGCGCGCTCCATGGCCTCGTCGGCCAGCGCGGCGCTGGTGCGGCAGCCCTGCGCGCTTTCCCACAGCCGCCAGGCCCGCTGCGCGCGCGACTGCGCAGCCAGCCGGCAGTTCTCGCGCACGGTCAGCGGCAGGAAGATATTGTTGCGCTGGTAGCTGCGCCCCACCCCATGCCGCGCCAGCCGCGGCTGCGACCAGCCGGTCACGTCCTCGCCCTTCAGGTGCAGGCGGCCGGACGACGGCGGCAGCTCGCCGGACAGCATGTTGATTAGCGTGGACTTGCCCGCGCCATTGGTGCCGATCACGGCGTGGATTTCGTGCAGCGCCAGCGACAGGTCGACGTTCGCCACGGCGGTCAGGCCGCCGAAGCGCCGCGTCAACTGCTGCGCCTGCAGGATCGGGATGCCCGGTGTAGTCATGCGGCCTCCGTGTTGCTGCGGCGATGGCCGTCGGCACCGCCCTTGCCTGCCGCCTCATCGGGCTCGGTCCCCTGATCGCCATTGCGCCGCCCGCGGCGGCCGTGACGCAGCACCGCCGGCAGGCTGACCAGCCCGCGCGGCAGCAATGCCACCGCGACGATGATGAAGCCGCCCATCAGCAGTTGCCAGTGCTTGGTCAGCGTGCTGAACCACTCGGCCAGCAGCACGAACGAGAACGCGCCCAGCACCGCCCCGGCCAGGCTGCCCACGCCGCCCAGGATCACCATCAACATGGCGTTGCCGGACTGGTGCCACGACGCGATCTCCGGATTGACGAAGCCGAACTGGATCGCATACAGGAAGCCCGCCAGCCCGGCCAGCAGCCCGCCCGCGACAAAGGCGCCGAGCTGGTAGCGGTAGGTGGCGTAGCCGGCCGCACGCATGCGCTGCTCGTTGTGGCGGATGCCGACCAGAGCGTGCCCGAAGCGCGAGCGCAGCACCAGCGCCAGCACCGCCACCGTCGCCAGCAGCCCCAGCCACACCAGCCAGTAGAAATGGGTGGGATCGTTGACCGTCAGCAGGCGCTCGCCCGGCACCGGGAATTCCGGCCGGAAGTAGATATAGGTGCCGTCGCTGCCGCCGGCGACCTTGGTGTCATGGAAGACGAAGTACACCATCTGCGCGAAGGCCAGCGTCACCATGATGAAATACACGCCGCGGGTGCGCAGCACCAACGCGCCCACCACCAGCGCCAGCGCGGCCGATGCCGCCAGCGCGCCGGCCAGCAGCACCCAGCCGTTGCCGGGGCCGGACTCCGGCGCCAGCATCGCGGTGGCGTAGGCGGCCATGGCGAAGTACGCTGCATGTCCCAGGCTGACCAGCCCGGTATAGCCGATCAGCAACTGCAGCGACAGCGCGAAGATCGCCATGATCATCACCTTGCTGAGCAGCTCGATATAGAACTTGTGGCTGTCCGCAGTGAGCAGCAGCGGCATCACCGCGAGCACGGCGAAGGCTGCCAGCCAGCCCAGCGCGGTGGCGAGCGTGGCACGCTGTTTGGGCCGGCGCGCCGGCAATGTCGTCGGATTCATTTCACCCAGCCTTGAACAGCCCCTGTGGCTTCCACAGCAGGATCACCGCCATCAGCAGGTAGATCAGCACGCCGGCCGCCTCCTGCCAGAACACCTTGCCGAAGGTATCGACAAAACCCAGCAGCAGCGACGCCACCAGCGCGCCCTTGACCGAGCCGATACCGCCAATCACCACCACCACGAAGCACACGATCAGCACCTGCGAGCCCATGCCCGGATAGACCGACGACACCGGCGCCGCGATCATGCCCGCCAGCACCGCCAGCGCCACGCCCAGCGCGAACACGAAGCGGTACAGCACCGTGATGTTGATGCCCAGCGACTGCACCATCTCGCGGTTGGTGGCACCGGCGCGGATCATCATGCCCAGCCGGGTGCGGCGGATCACGTAGTACATCGCCACGGCTACCAGCAGGCACACGGCGGAGATAAAGAGCCGGTACACCGGGTAGGTCATGTCGTTGCCGATCGGCAGGGCGCCGTCGAGCAACGCCGGCACCTGCACGCCGTGCACATCGTCGCCGACCAGGATGCTGCGCAGCTCCTCGAACACAAGGATCAGGCCATAGGTCATCAGGACCTGCTGCAGGTGGTCGCGCTCGTACAGGTAGCTGAAGAAGGCCCACTCCAGCACGTAGCCGAACGCCACCGCCAGCACGATGCCGAGCGGGATGGCGATAAACAGGTTGCCGGTCAGCCCGGCGAGCGTGAAGGCCAGGTACGCGCCGAGCATGTAGAAGCTGCCGTGCGCGAGGTTGATCACGCCCATGATGCCGAAGATCAGCGTCAGGCCGCTGGCGACCAGGAACAGCAGCAGGCCGTACTGGACGCTGTTCAGGCATTGGATTAGGAAGGAGACGATGTCCATGCGGCGCGGAAGTTCAGCAGGTTACGGACGGAGCCGACGGTTTTGGGTGCTCCAGCAGCTTCCGAGCTAGCCTGAGCAAGGTGTTCTCCCTCTCCCCTCATGGGGAGAGGGTTGGGGTGAGGAGTGGTCTAGCTAGGAGCCACATCAAGCGAAGCCAACGGTTTTGTCCAGCACCGTGGCTCCGGAAAGCGCCCGCCCTCACCCCCACCCCTCCCGCAAGCGGGAGAGGGGCTGCAAGCGTCGTCGTACGCGTGCGGCATCGGAGGCGCCCACAACTTACAACCTGCACCCACGCGCCGGATCCGCCAGAGCCTTCACCGCCACCGAACTCACCTTGTTCTCACGCCCGTCCACCTTGCGTAGGTAGAAATCCTGCACCGGGTTATGCGCCTTGGACAGCGTAAAGGCCCCGCGCGGGCTGTCGATCCTTGCCGCGCCCATCGCCTTGTACAAGTCAGCCTTGCGCGTCATATCGCCCTTGACCGCAGTGGCACCAGCAGCCAGCAGCTGCGCCGCGTCATACCCCTGCACCGCATACACATCGGGCTGCAGCTTGTAGGCCTTGGCGTAGTCCAGGCGGAAGTTCTTGTCGCGCGGGTTGGTCAGCCCGTCGGCATAGTGAAGCGTGGTTTCCAGCCCCTGCGCGGCGGTGCCCTGCGCTTCCAGCGTGCCGTCTGTGAGGAAGCCCGAGCCATACAGCGGGATCTTGTCCTTGAGCCCGGCCGCGGCCCAGTCCTTGACGAACTTGACCGCACCGCCACCGGCAAAGAACACGAACACGGCATCGGGCTTGAGCGACGCCACCTCGGTAATCAGCGCCTGGAACTCGACGTTGGGGAACGGCAGGCTCAGTTCCTTCACCACCTTGCCGCCCTTGGCCTCGAACGCTTCCTTGAAGCCCTTCACCGACTGCTCGCCGGCAGCGTACTTCCAGGTCAGCGTGACCACCTTCTTCAGGCCGCGCTCGCCCAGCACCTGGCCCATCGCATAGCCCGGCTGCCAGTTGGAGAACGAGGTGCGGAAGATGTTCGGGCCGCACAGCGGACCGGTGGCTTCATCCACGCCGGCATTGGGAATGATCAGCAGCGTGTTGTTTTCCTTGGCCACCTTGACGATGCCCATCTGCACGCCCGAGTGCACCGTGCCGACCACCACGTCGACCTGGTCGCGCTTGACCAGCTTGGTGGCGTTTTCCGGGGCCTTGGCGGGGTCGGATTCATCGTCGACCTTGAAGTACTCGACGTCGCGCCCGCCGAGCTTGCCGCCCTGCTGCGTCACGTACATGCGGAAGCCGTTCTCGATGGCCGTGCCCAGCGCCGCGTAGGTGCCGGTGTACGGCAGCATGAAGCCGACCTTGATCTTGCCGCCTGGCGCGGCTGGGGCGGTCTGCGCTTGCGCGGCGGCCATGGCAAACACGGTGGCGACGGCAAGGCAGGCAGGCGCGAGCCTGCGCGAGGTGAAGCGACGCATGATGTCTCCTGGTGGTCAAGCCGGCGGCTCGCTGGACCGTTGCCGGTCCCCCTGCCCTTGCCGTGACCCGCGCCGGCGCATGCAAATCGGTGCCATGCAAGCCGGGGACCCTGCGCAACGGGCGGGAAGCCCAATTATTTTAAGTATGAAGTATATGCGTTTATATGCCGAACCGCGGCCTGCGTCAACGGTTCAGGCTGGTCGCGGTGTGGCGAATGGCCGCATCGCGCGAGTTTAAGCAACGTGGTTTGTGGGGCATATCGATGGATACCCTCGATTTGTTCCATGGTGCCGTACTCGTCTTCCTCGCCCTGCACGGCCAGCACCGGGCACTGCAAACCGGACAGGAGCGGGCGCAGGTCCCAGCGGCGGAAGTCGTGGTCGAGCCAGATATCGTTCCAGCCCCAGAAGGCGGATTCCACATCGTCGTGATGGCGCGCCAGGCGCTGGCGCAGGTCGGTATCGAGGTAGGTCTGGCGTGTGGCCGCGATGCTGCTGACCGACAGGTCTTCCACCACGATATGCGGTGCCAGTACGGTGATGCCGTCGACCGCCTGCGGGAAGCTCGCGGCGTAGATCAGCGCGATCGAGCCCCCGTCGCTATGGCCCAGCAGCCAGGGCATGCCATGCACGCGGCCCGGGCCGATATCGAGCGCATCGAACAGCGCGGGCAACGCCTCACGCGCCTGTCGGTGCATGAAATCGGTGCGCCACTTCTCGTCGTGCGGGCGTGGCGTGGAACGGCCGTAGCCGTAGCGTGAGAACACCAGGCCGCGGTAATCGCCGGCCTCGCAGAAATCACGCGGGAAATCGCGCCACATGCTGACCGAGCCGAGGCCTTCATGCAGGAACACCACCAGCGGGCGCTCCGTGCGTTCGGGCCGCAGCCACTGGTATTCGATCCGGATACGGCGGTTGTCAAAAGGGATTTCCACCAGACTGCTTTGCGTGGGCACTTTGTTCTGTTGCATTGGTTCAGGAGGCGGTCACTGCAGGGGCTGCCGCGCGGCGTCTTCACGCTGGCGCAGCCGGAAGCGCTGGATCTTGCCGGTCGCGGTCTTGGGCAGCTCGGGCACGCATTCGATCTGGCGCGGGTACTTGTACGGCGCCAAGCGCGACTTGATAAAGGCCTGCAGCTCGGCCGCCATGCCGTCGTGCCATCGCTGGCCGGGGCGCAGCACCACGAAGGCCTTGGGCTTGACCAGCTGGTCGGCATCGGTGACGCCGATTACCGCCGCCTCGAGCACGGCCGGGTGCTGGGCCAATGCGGCCTCGACCTCGAACGGCGATACGTAGATGCCGCCGACCTTGAGCATGTCGTCACTGCGGCCGGCGTAGGTGTAGTAGCCGTCGGCATCGCGCAGGTACTTGTCGCCGCTGCGGGTCCATTCACCGACAAAGGTGTCGCGGGTCTTGTCGCGGTTGCACCAGTACATCAGCGCCGCGCTCGGGCCCTTGATATAGAGGTCGCCGATCTCGCCCGGCGCGCACGGTTCACCATGCTCGTCGAGCAGCTTCAGTTCATAGCCCGGCACCGGCTTGCCGGTGGTGCCGTAGCGCACCTCACCGGGCCGGTTCGACAGGAAGATATGCAGCATCTCGGTCGAGCCGATGCCGTCCAGGATGTCGCAGCCGAAATGCGCCAGGAAACGTTCGCCGATATCGCGCGGCAGCGCTTCGCCGGCGGAAGTGCAGACGCGCAGCGCCACGTCCGTGCGCGGCGGCAGTTCGGGCGCGGCCAGCATGCCGGCGAACAGCGTCGGCACGCCGCAGAAAACCGTGGGCCGCTGTTCGCGCAGCCGCCTGAACACAGCCGCCGGCGTGGGCCGCTCGGCCATCAGCACGGTAGTGGCGCCGACCGACATCGGGAAGGTCAGCGCATTGCCCAGGCCGTAGGCAAAGAACAGCTTGGCGGCCGAGAACACCACGTCGTCCTCGCGGATGCCGAGCACCTGGCGCGCGTACAGGTCGGCGGTATGGAACAGGTTGCCGTGGGTATGCACGGTGCCCTTCGGCCTGCCGGTGGAGCCGGACGAATAGAGCCAGAACGCCATGTCGTCCGGGCCGGTGCGCACCGCCTGCGCGGGCGAGCGCGTGCGCGCCAGCATCGCGCCGATGCTGCACGATGGCGGCGATTCGCCATGCGGGGCGGCCTGGATCACCATCGGCGACAGGCCGCTCTTGTCGATCGCGGCCTTCATCACCGGCAGCAGCGGTTCGGACACCACGACCGCGCGCGCGCCGCTGTGGCCAAGCATGTAGGCGTAATCGTCCGCGGTCAGCAGCGTATTGACCGCCACCGGTACCACGCCGGCCAGCAGGCAGCCGAGGAACACGGTGGGGAAATCGACGGTATCGAGCGCGCACAGCAGCAGCCGCTCTTCCTGGCGGAAGCCCGCGTCGCGCAGCGCGCCGGCAAAGCGGCGGGCGCGGGCATCGAGTTCGGCGTAGGTGAGCGAAGTGGTGTCGTCAATATAGGCGGTCTTGCCGCCCCGCCCCGCCTGGAGATTGCGCGACAGCAGGTCTTCGGCGGCGTTGTAGTGCGGTGGCAGCGCCGTGACGGCGCCAGATGCAGGGGGAACGGCCAACGACACGGGCGATGCGGCCGACGGCGCGCCGGCGGCAGTATTGAGGGGCGTCATGTCTCCACTCCTTGGTGTCGCGCGCCGCGGGCCGGTCGGCTGCGGCGGCGTCAGGCCAGTCGCTGTTCTTGCGGTGTCCGCCATTTTGCGTGCCGGCATCCGCTTGTCGATGCATTTTATTTCATATCAACTATTATGCAAGCGAGGGGATGCACTATAGGACAGGCGCGGTGACAGGCGACCGCCTGACCCGCCACTTGGAGCGCCCGGCCTGCTCGTATAATGCGCCCTTGCTTTTTGCCGACCACCAACCTGGCCGGCCAACCCGACACTGCCACCATGCGCCGCGACCCCGACCCGCTGCCCCAGACCGAAGCCGACGCCGACGCCCGCCCCGCCCGGGACACGTCCGCCCCGGCCGCCAACGGCGAGCGCGACCCCTACCTGACGCTGCTGGGCGAGCGCATCCGCTCGCTGCGTGCCTCGCGCGGCATGTCGCGCAAGGACCTGGCGCGCGGCGCGGGGGTTTCCGAGCGCTACCTGGCCAACCTGGAGACCGGCACCGGCAATGCCTCGGTGTTGCTGCTGCGGCAGGTGGCGCGCGCACTGGACGTGCCGCTGCCGGTAGTGCTGGCGGAAGTGGACGGACTGAACGGCCAGCAGGCCACCGAGTTCGCGCAGATGGTGCAGTGGCTGGCGCAGTTGCCGGCGGGCGACCTCGCCCGCGTGCGCGAAGCCTGCCGCCACGCGCTGGCTCCGGAAGAATCCGGCGACGCGCGCCACCGCCGCGTCGCGCTGATCGGCCTGCGCGGCGCAGGCAAGTCGACGCTGGGCCGCGCGCTGGCGGCAGCCAAGGACGTGCCTTTCGTCGAACTGAACACCGTGATCGAGCAGGAAGCCGGCGCGAGCCTGTCCGAGATCCACTCGCTGTACGGCCAGGCCGCCTACCGCCGCTACGAGATGCGCGCGCTGGAACGCGTGCTGCGCGAGCACGACCGCATGGTGCTGGCCACCCCCGGCAGCCTGGTCTCGGAACCCGCCACCTTCAACCTGCTGCTGGCGCAGTGCTACACCATCTGGGTGCGGACCACCCCGGAAGAGCATATGGCGCGTGTGGTCGCCCAAGGCGATATGCGGCCGATGGAAGGCAACCGCGAGGCCATGAACGACCTGCGCCGCATCCTGCAGGCGCGCACGCCGCTCTATGCCCGCGCCGATATCTCGATCGACACCAGCGGCCAGGACGCCGCCACCTCGCTGCAACAGCTGCGCGCACAACTGCAGGCCGCCGGCGCCTGAACCCCTTCCTCCGCCCTACGGACCTGCGCAACGCCGACAAAGGCATTGCGCAGGGCGTCTCGCTGCACTATATTTCATCAAAAGCCGCAAGGCACTATAGTGCATCAAGGAGACAGCCATGTCCGCGCCGGCAACCGCCCCACTGCAGCCTGACGCTCAGGCAGAAGCAACCGCCCCTGTCACATTCGAGCGCCATCCCGATCAATACCGCCATTGGAAACTGAGCTTCGACGGCCCGGTCGCCACGCTGGCGATGGATGTCGATGAGGAAGGCGGACTGCGCCCCGGCTACTCGCTGAAGCTCAATTCCTACGACCTCGGCGTCGATATCGAACTGCACGATGCGCTGCAGCGCATCCGCTTCGAGCATCCCGAAGTCCGCACCGTGGTGCTCACCAGCGCACGCGATCGCATTTTCTGCTCGGGCGCCAATATCTTCATGCTGGGCCAGTCGTCGCACGCGTGGAAGGTCAACTTCTGCAAATTCACCAATGAAACGCGCAATGCCATCGAGGATGCCAGCCGGCACTCCGGCCTGAAATTCATCGCGGCCTGCAACGGCACCACCGCCGGCGGCGGCTACGAGCTGGCGCTGGCGTGCGACGAGATCGTATTGGTAGACGACCGCTCCTCCGCGGTGAGCCTGCCCGAAGTGCCGCTGCTGGGCGTGCTGCCCGGCACCGGCGGCCTGACCCGCGTGACCGACAAGCGCCATGTCCGGCGCGACCATGCCGATATCTTCTGCACCACCACCGAAGGCGTGCGCGGCCAGCGCGCGAAGGACTGGAAGCTGGTCGACGAAGTGGTCAAGCCGGCGCGCTTTACCGAGCACATCGCCGAGCGCGCCACGGCGCTGGCCGCCACCAGCGATCGGCCCCAGGGCCACCACGGCATCACGCTGACACCGCTGTCGCGCACCATCGAGCCCGACGGCTACCGCTACGAGACCGTGCGCGTGCATGTCGACCCCGCCGCGCGCAAGGCCACGATTACCGTGTTCGGCCCGGACAAGCACCAGCCCGCCGACCTTGCCGGCGTGGTCGCGGCCGGCGCGCAATGGTGGCCGCTGAAGATGGCGCGCGAGCTCGACGACGCCATCCTGACGCTGCGCACCAACCACCTTGACATCGGCATCTGGGTGCTCAAGACCGACGGCGACCCGGCCCAGGTGCTGGCCGCCGATGCGCTGCTGGAAGCGCATGCCGGCCACTGGTTCGTGCGCGAAACCATCGGCATGCTGCGCCGCACGCTGGCGCGGCTCGATGTGTCGTCGCGCAGCCTGATCGCGCTGATCGAGCAGGATTCCTGCTTTGCCGGCACGCTGCTGGATCTGGCGCTGACGGCCGACCGCAGCTACATGCTGCACTTGCCCGACGCGCCCGACGACGCGCCGCGCATCTTCGTGTCGCCGGTCAACTTCGGCCGCTACCCGATGCCCAACGGCCAAACCCGGCTGTCGGCGCGCTTCTACGGCGACGAAGCGGCGCTCACCGCGGTGCGCGACCACATCGGCGCGCCACTCGACGCGCTCAGCGCCGACTCGCTCGGGCTGATCACCGCCGCGCCGGACGATATCGACTGGGAAGACGAGATCCGCATCGCCCTGGAAGAACGCGCCAGCCTGTCGCCGGACGCACTGACCGGGATGGAAGCCAACCTGCGCTTCGGCGGCGCGGAGACCATGGAAACGCGCATCTTCGGCCGCCTGACCGCGTGGCAGAACTGGATCTTCCAGCGCCCCAATGCCGTCGGCGAGAACGGTGCGCTGAAGGTCTTCGGCACCGGCAACAAGGCGCGCTTCGACTGGGACCGCGTGTAGACACGCGCACCCACGCCAGATAACAAAGGAGACACCCCGTGAGCATCGACTACAGCCAGAAGATCCCCAACAACGTCAACCTGTCCGACGACCGCGCGCTGCAGCGTGCCCTGGAGCACTGGCAGCCGGCCTTCCTCGACTGGTGGCGCGACATGGGGCCGGAAGGCTCTCACAACTTTGACGTGTACCTGCGCACGGCGGTGTCGGTCGATCCATCGGGCTGGGCGCATTTCGAGCACGTCAAGATGCCGGACTACCGCTGGGGCATCTTCCTGCAGCCGGCCGACCCGGAGCGCAGGATCCATTTCGGCGAGCACAAGGGCGAAGCCGCCTGGCAGGACGTGCCGGGCGAGCACCGCGCCAACCTGCGCCGCATCATCGTGACGCAGGGCGACACCGAGCCAGCCTCGGTCGAGCAGCAACGCCACCTGGGCCTGACCGCGCCCAGCCTGTACGACCTGCGCAACCTGTTCCAGGTCAACGTGGAAGAAGGCCGCCACCTGTGGGCAATGGTGTACCTGCTGCACCGCTACTTCGGCCGCGACGGCCGCGAGGAAGCCGAGGCGCTGCTGGATCGGCGCTCGGGCGACCAGGACAACCCGCGCATCCTCGGCGCCTTCAACGAACGCACGCCGGACTGGCTGTCGTTCTTCATGTTCACCTACTTCACCGACCGCGACGGCAAGTACCAGCTATGCGCGCTGGCCGAGTCCGGCTTCGATCCGCTGGCGCGCACCACGCGCTTCATGCTGACCGAGGAGGCGCACCATATGTTCGTCGGTGAATCGGGCGTATCGCGCGTGATCCAGCGCACCTGCGAGGTGATGCGCGAGCGCGGCATCGAGGACCCGGCCCAGGTGCGCGCCGCCGGCGTGATCGACCTGGAAACCATCCAGCGCTACCTGAACTTCCACTACAGCGTGACCATCGACCTGTTCGGCGCCGACCAGTCATCCAACGCGGCCACCTTCTACAGCGCGGGCCTGAAGGGCCGCTTCGAGGAAGGCAAGCGCGCCGACGATCACGTGCTCAAGAGCGATGTCTACCGCGTGCTGGAAGTGCGCGACGGCCACCTCGGCGAGCGCGAGGTGCCGATGCTCAACGCGCTCAACGAAGTGCTGCGCGACGACTACATCAAGGACAGCCTGGGCGGCGTGGCGCGCTGGAACAAGGTGATCGAGAAAGCAGGCGTCGCGTTCCGCCTGACCGTGCCGCACAAGGCCTTCAACCGCAAGATCGGCACGCTCGCCAATGTGCACGTGTCGCCCGATGGCGAACTAATTTCCGAAGCCGAATGGAAGGCCAACGAGTTCAAGTGGCTCGCCACCGACGAGGACCGCGCCTTTGTCGCCAGCCTGATGGGCCGCGTGGTCGAACCCGGCAAGTACGCCAACTGGATCGCGCCGCCGGCAGTGGGCATCAACCGCCAGCCGATGGATTTCGAATACGTGCGTTTCAACTGAGCCCAAGAACAAGAAGGAGACACCGGAGACACGCCATGGGCGCCCCCGACATCATCAAGCAGCACCTGATCGACCCGGAAATCTGCATCCGCTGCAATACCTGCGAAGACACTTGCCCGCTCGACGCGATCACCCACGACGACCGCAACTATGTGGTCAAGGCGGACGTGTGCAACGGCTGCAATGCGTGCCTGTCGCCCTGCCCGACCGGCGCCATCGACAACTGGCGCACCATGCTGCGCGGCGAGGCTTATTCGATCGAGGCGCAACTGCTGTGGGACGAACTGCCGGCGGAGGTGCCGTTGCCGGACCTGGGTGACGCGACCGAGGCAACGGCCGATACCGCGCCGGCCACCGGTACGGGCACGACGACGGACGCCACAATCCAGTCCGTGGAAACCAGCAGCCATACCTCGCCACGCGCGCCCTGGTCAGCCGCCCATCCCTACATCAACCTGCATGGCGTACGCGCGCCGGTCACGGCGACCGTGGCCGGCAACTACCGACTGACGGCGGAGGACGCGTCCAGCGATGTCCACCATATCGTGCTGGACTTCGGCACCCACTTTTTCCCGATCCTTGAAGGCCAGTCCATTGGCATCGTGCCGCCTGGCACCGACGCGTCGGGCAAGCCGCACTACATCCGCCTGTACTCGGTCGCGAGCCCGCGTGACGGCGAGCGGCCGGGTTATAACAACCTCGCACTGACCGTGAAACGGGTCGACCAGGACCACGACGGCAACCCGGTGCAGGGCGTCGCCTCCAACTACCTGTGCGACCTGGCCAAGGGCGATACGGTGCAGGTGGTCGGCCCGTTCGGCGCCACCTTCCTGATGCCCAACCACGCCGAGGCCAGCGTGATGATGATCTGCACCGGCACCGGCTCGGCGCCGATGCGCGCCATGACCGAGCGCATGCGCCGCAACATGGCGCACTTCGGCGGGCGGCGGATGCTGTTCTTCGGCGCGCGCAACGCCAACGAACTGCCCTACTTCGGTCCGCTGCTGAAGCTGCCGAAGGATTTCCTCGACATCCACTTTGCCTTCTCGCGCGATCCCGCCACGCCGCGCCGCTATGTGCAGGACGCGATCCGCGAAGCCGCCGGCAGCGTGGCCACGCTGCTCGCCGATCCCAACGGCCACGTCTATATCTGCGGCCTGAAAGGGATGGAGGAAGGCGTGCTGGCGGCGTTTGAAACGGTTTGCGCCAGCGCCGGTCTTAGCTGGACAGGGCTGGAAACCGCGATGAAGGCCCAAGGCCGGCTGCATATCGAGACGTACTAGCGCCTGCCCCACATTTTGCTGATTTTTTCAGCAAACACTTCCCTTCTGAAATGCATGGCCTATAATATTTCTGAAGAAACAGGAGCAAAGGCGATGCAATCTAGGCGGATTCCGGAAACCGATCCCGCCGGTGGCCCCGACCCCGGCACCACGCTGACCAAGGCGGTAATGCGCGCCGCCGGCTTCCTCGGCATCAGCCAGGCCGTGGTGGCGAGCGTGCTGGGCATCAGCACGGCCTCAGTTTCGCGCATGGCATCGGGCGGCTATGTGCTCGATGCGCACCGCAAGGAATGGGAATTCGGCGTACTGTTCGTGCGCCTGTTCCGCTCGCTGGACGCGATCCTCGGCCACGGCGACCAGGCCCGGCTATGGCTGACCCATGAAAACCTGGCGCTGGGCGGCAAGCCCCTTGAAATGATCCGTACGACGGAAGGTCTGGTTCGTGTCGTTCACTACCTGGACGCCACCCGCGGTCGCATCTGAGCGCAGGCAGTTCGCGCTCACGCTGTGGCGGGCGGTGGAAGCCCAGCACGTAGTCTCCACCATGCCGCTGGTCGACAGCCTCGAAGAACAGGCTGTGCTGGAAGCCGTGCTCGATGCCGGCAAGCCGGCCGTGCCGATCGAGGCGCGCCACCTGCACTACCTGCTGTTCACCCCGTTCCGCTATCCGCCCTCGCCCTGGGGCTCGCGCTTTCGCGCCGGCCAGGATCCGGGCGTGTTCTATGGCGCCAACGAAATCCGCACTGCCTGCGCCGAGCTCGGCTACTGGCGCTGGCGCTTCCTCAACGACAGCCCCGCGCTGCCGGGCATCGACGCCCGCGCGCAGACGCTGTTCGAAGTCCGCGTCAATACCGACGGCGTGGCACTGGACGCGCCGCCTTTCGACCGCGATCGCGACGCCTGGACCGATCCCGACAACCACGAACCCTGCCAGGTCTTCGGCCGCGTCGCGCGCGAGGCCGGCCTCGGCATGATCCGCTACACTTCCGTGCGCGACCCGCAGCACGGCCCCTGCGGCGCGGTGCTGACGCCGCGCGCCTTCTCTCACCCGGCCCCGCTGGCCACCACGACGTGGATGCTGACGGTGCGCCGCGACCGCGTGATCTGGCAGCGCGACGACCTGCAGCAACGAGACAGCTTCGAGTTCGAAGCCACGCTGTGGCAGCGCACAAGCGAAAGCGCCAACAACGGCTGAACCTCGGCCCCGTGCCGGCGATCTAAGCGTTATGGCAGGCGGAAGTGCGCACCGCCTCAAGGTATTTTTAAACAGGTGTTGCATTGCGCAACCGGATGCCATATAATCTTTTCTTCGACGGACGCGGGGTGGAGCAGTCTGGCAGCTCGTCGGGCTCATAACCCGAAGGTCGCAGGTTCAAATCCTGCCCCCGCAACCAACCGCATGATAATGCGGTTGATCACTGCAAACGCATCCGATCCGTCATACAGACAAACCCGCCATCGGCGGGTTTTTTTGTTTTGGGTACCGGCTTGTGCGCACCCCCAACCGACGGCCCCCCCAACCGGCCGCATCACAGCCCGGCCCCCTCTGCGAGGGTGATACACTTTCGCCATTCCTCCCGGACGCCCCTCATGAAATTCTGCTCGAACTGTGGTCATGCGGTCGTGTTGCGCGTACCTGACGGCGACAACCGCCCGCGCAGCGTTTGCGACAACTGCGGCACCATCCACTATGTCAATCCCCGCAACGTTGTCGGCACGATTCCGGTGTGGGAAGACAAGGTCCTGCTGTGCAAACGCGCGATCGAGCCGCGCTACGGCTTCTGGACCCTGCCGGCGGGCTTCATGGAGATCGGCGAAACCACGGCCCAGGCCGCTTCGCGCGAGACGCTGGAAGAAGCCGGTGCGCGCGTGCAGGTAGGGGAACTGTTCTCCATCCTGAACGTGCCGCACGTGCACCAAGTGCATCTTTTCTATCTGGCCACGCTGGACGACCTGGATATCGCCCCGGGCGAGGAAAGCCTGGAGGTCAAGCTGGTGGAAGAGGCCGATGTGCCGTGGGATGAACTGGCCTTCCCCACTGTGATCCACACCCTGCGCTGCTTCTTTGCCGACCGCGCCGCCGGCCGGCTGCAGGAAGGCAGCTTCCGGCTGCACAGCCTGGATATCGACAAGCCCATGCGCCCGCTGACCAGCCGGGCCACGGTCACGCCCTGAGCGGCGGGCCGGAAAACCCTCCACCGCCCACCCTCGCCCTCCATCGGCACGGCCCGCATGATCGCCTGGCTGGACCCGCAGGACCCTTTTCCGCCGGTGGAGCGTGCGCTCGGACCGGACTCCGAAGCCCCCGGCCTGCTGGCCGCGAGCCGCGACCTGTCGCCCCAGCGGCTGCTGCTAGCGTACCGCCAGGGCATCTTCCCGTGGTATTCGAGCGGCCAGCCGGTGCTGTGGTGGAGCACCGACCCGCGCATGGTGCTGGCGCCGCCGGCGCTGCGCGTCTCGGCCACGCTGCGCAAGACGCTGCGGCGCGTGCTGCGCGACCCTGACTGGGAAATCCGCGTCGACGACGACTTCCTGGCGGTGATGCGCGCCTGTGCCACCACGCCGCGCGACGGCCAGGACGGCACCTGGATCACCGACGAGATCGTGGCGGCGTACGGCACGCTGCACCGCAACGGCATGGCGCACGCGGTCGAGAGCTGGTACCGCGGCGAGCGCGTGGGCGGCCTGTATGGCGTGGCAATGGGGCGGATGTTCTTCGGCGAATCGATGTTCGCGCACCGCACCGATGCCTCCAAGATCGCGCTGGCGGCGCTGTGCGCGTTCCTCGGCAACCACGGCGTGGCGATGATAGACTGCCAGCAGGAAACCGATCACCTGGCCTCGCTGGGTGCGCGCCCCATCCCGCGCGCCGAGTTCGTGGCACATGTGCGGGCGGCGACGGCGCTGCCGGCGATCAACCCGTGGCGGTTCGACAAATCGGTGCTGGAGCGCTGGGCCGGGACGCCAGCGGCGCCGGCCGGCTGAATCCTGGCACTGGACGCCACTGCTGACTGACCGTCCGTCCACCCGCACCGTCCCGCCCGGAGCCCCCTGAGTCATGAGCAAGCTGAAGGAACTACCGCTCTCCGCGCTGCAGTTCTACGCCACGGCGCCCTACGCTTGCAGCTATCTCGAAGGCCGCATGGCGCGCTCGCAGGTCGCCACGCCCGCGCACCTGATCAATGCCGACGTCTATTCGCGCCTGGTGCGCGCCGGCTTCCGTCGCAGCGGCATCTTCACTTACCGCCCCTACTGCGACGACTGCCACGCCTGCACGCCGTGCCGCGTGGTGGTCGACCAGTTCGCGCCCGACCGCTCGCAACGCCGCGCCTGGCGCCGGCATGAGCACTTGCAGGCGCTGGTGGCGCCGCTGACCTACGTCGAAGAGCACTATTCGCTGTACCTGCTGTACCAGTCGATGCGCCACGCCGGCGGCGGCATGGACCAGGACAGCCGCGACCAGTACGAGCAGTTCCTGCTGCAAAGCCGCGTCAACTCCCGCCTGGTCGAGTTCCGCGAGCCGCCGGGATCGCCCGAGGCCGGGCGCCTGCGCATGGTCAGCATGATCGACGTGCTCGACGACGGGCTGTCGTCGGTCTACACCTTCTACGACCCGCTCGAGCGCAACGCCAGCTACGGCACGTACAACATCCTGTGGCAGATCCGCCAGACCCGCGAACTGGGCCTGCCGCACCTGTACCTGGGCTACTGGATCGCCGACAGCCGCAAGATGGCGTACAAGGCGCGCTTCCACCCGCTGCAGGTGCTGACCGGCAACCTCTGGCATGCGTTCGAAGACGTCGCCAGCCCGGTGCCGCCGGCTACGCAGGAATAATGGGGCCTGCAAGCGGGACCAGCAGGCCGGGCCGTCCGGGCAAGCGCCCTGCCGCTACAATGCGGGCCTGGTATCGACTTCTGCGCCGCCCCGCCGGCCGCCTCCCCACGTGCTCAACGCGCTCTACCCCCTGTTTCGCCCAGCCCTGTTCTCGATGGATGCCGAGGACGCCCACCATTTCACGCTGAACAACCTGATCCGCGCCCACCGCATGGGCCTGGCCGGCTGCATCGGCAACAAGATTGCCGACGATCCGCGCACGGTGATGGGGGTGCGCTTCCCCAACCCGGTCGGGCTGGCCGCGGGGCTGGACAAGGACGGCGCCTATATCGACGGGCTGGCCGCTTTTGGCTTTGGCTTTATCGAGGTCGGCACGGTCACGCCGCGCGCGCAGCCGGGCAACCCGCGCCCGCGCATGTTCCGCCTCCCGCAGGCGGATGCGTTGATCAACCGCATGGGTTTCAACAACGGTGGCGTCGATGCCTTTGTCGCCAACGTGAAGGCCTCGCGCTGGAAGGCCGAGGGCGGCGTGCTGGGCCTGAATATCGGCAAAAACGCCGATACGCCGATCGAGCGCGCCAACGACGATTACCTGTACTGCCTGGAGCGCGTCTACCCGCACGCCAGCTACGTGACGGTCAATATCTCGTCGCCCAACACCAAGAACCTGCGCCAGCTGCAGGGCGCCAGCGAACTTGACAGCCTGCTGTCGACGCTGAAGAACGCGCAGCAGCGCCTGGCCGACCAGCACAAGCGCTATGTGCCACTGGCGCTGAAGATCGCGCCGGATCTCGATGCCGACCAGATCGGCAATATCGGCGATGCACTGGTGCGCCACAAGATCGACGGCGTGATCGCCACCAATACGACGATCTCGCGCGACGCGGTCAAGGGCTTGCCGCATGCGGAGGAAGCCGGCGGCCTGTCCGGGCGCCCGGTGTTCGAGCCGTCGACGCGGGTGGTGCGCGCGCTGCGCAGCGTGGTCGGCGATGCGGTGCCGATCATCGGCGTGGGCGGCATCTTCAGCGGCGCCGATGCACGCGCCAAGATCGACGCTGGCGCGAAGCTGGTGCAGGTCTACAGCGGTATGATCTACCGCGGCCCGGCGCTGGTGCGCGAGTGCGCCGCGGCGCTGCGCAGCTGAGTTTTTCCCCTAACCGACCACCCTACCCGCCATGGAAACCATCCGACTCGGTCGCAGCGACCTGCAGGTCTCGCGCATCTGCCTCGGCACCATGACCTTCGGCGAGCAGAACACCGAAGCCGAGGGTCACAGCCAGCTCGACTACGCCTTCTCGCGCGGCGTCAACTTTATCGACACCGCCGAGATGTACCCGGTCAGGCCGCGCGCCGAAACCTACGGCCAGACCGAGCGCATCGTCGGCACCTGGCTCAGGCGCCAGCCGCGCGACCGCGTGGTGCTGGCGACCAAGGTGGCCGGCCCGGGCCGCATGCCGTGGATCCGCAACGGCGACGACCTGACCCCGGCCGGCATCCGCGTGGCGGTGGACGAATCGCTGCGCCGCCTGCAGACCGACTATATCGACCTGTACCAGATCCACTGGCCGGCGCGGAATGCGCCGATCTTCGGGCAGCTCAGCTTCGATCCGCAGAAGGAGCGCGAGTGCACCTCGATCCAGGCGCAGCTCGAAGTGATGGGCGAACTGGTGCAAGCCGGCAAGATCCGCTACTTCGGCGTCTCGAATGAAACCCCGTGGGGCGTGGCCGAGTTCGTGCGCCTGGCCGAGCAACATGGCCTGCCGCGCATCGCCACCGTCCAGAACCCATACAACCTGGTCAACCGCAGCTTCGAACAGGGGCTGGATGAGGCCTGCTTCCGCACCGACGTCAGCCTGCTGGCCTACAGCCCGCTGGCGTTCGGGCAGCTCACCGGCAAGTACCTGTCGGGCGATGCCGCCAGCCCGGTCTTCAATGCCGAAGCCAAGGGCCGCCTGTCGCGCTTTGGCGCGGACTGGAGCCCGCGCTACATGCGCCCGGAGACCATGGCAGCCTCGGCGCGCTATGTCGAGCTGGCGAAAACTAACGGCCTGTCCCCCGTCATGCTGGCGCTGGCCTGGTGCTACTCGCGCTGGTTCGCCGCCAGCACGATCATCGGCGCCACCACCCTGGCCCAACTCGAGGAAAACCTCGACGCCAAGGACGCGCAACTGCATGAAGATGTCGTCGCCGCAATCGGGGTAATCCACAAGCAGATCACGAATCCCGCGCAATAATATGCGCCTGGATGGCCGATAGCGGGCGTCTGACAGCATCGGATGCCCCACTTTGGCATGATGACTACGCATTTCGTGCGCGAGAAGTGGTATCCTCGCAGGCTTATCGCTGTCGCATCCGATGCGCCCGCGCACGCTCCCTCCTGCCGCAGGAAGCCGTCAGCGCACGCCCCGGACCGGCACCGTCCGCCTGCGCGCGGGCGCGCGCCAGGACGGCGGACCGAACCATCCGCGGCCGCATCCTATCCAGAACCGAGCTTTCGGGGGAGAACAGAGAATGAAGTCCATCAAGGGTCTCGCAGCAACCAAGTCGATCCTGGGCGGCGCCGTGGCGCTGGCCCTGCTGTACGGCGGCGCCGTGCAGGCCCAGACCGTCAAGGTGCTGTCGATCGTCGACCATCCCGCACTGGACGCCATCCGTGACGGCGTGCGCGCGGAACTGAAGGCCGCCGGCTATGACGCCGACAAGAGCCTGAAGTGGGAATACCAGAGCGCGCAGGGCAACACCGGCACCGCCGCGCAGATCGCCCGCAAGTTCGTCGGCGACAACCCCACCGCGATCGTTGCCATCGCCACCCCGTCGGCCCAGGCCGTGGTCGCCGCCACCAAGAGCGTGCCGGTGGTGTACTCGGGCGTGACCGATCCGGTCGCCGCGCAGCTGGTCAAGAGCTGGGCCCCGTCGGGCACCAACGTGACCGGCGTGTCGGACAAGCTGCCGTTGGACAAGCAGGTCGCCCTGATCAAGCGTGTGGTGCCCAAGGCCAAGACCGTCGGCATGGTCTACAACCCGGGTGAAGCCAACTCGGTGGTGGTGGTCAAGGAACTGAAGGAACTGCTGACCAAGGAAGGCCTGACCCTGAAGGAAGCCGCCGCGCCGCGCACCGTGGACATCGGCCCGGCCGCCAAGAGCCTGATCGGCAAGGTCGACGTGATCTACACCAACACCGACAACAACGTGGTGTCGGCGTATGAGGCCCTGGTCAAGGTCGCCAACGAATCGAAGATCCCGCTGGTCGCTGCCGACACCGACAGCGTCAAGCGTGGCGCCGTGGCCGCGCTGGGCGTGAACTACGGTGACCTGGGCCACCAGACCGGCAAGGTCGTGGTGCGCATCCTGAAGGGCGAAAAGCCGGGCGCGATCGCCTCGCAGACCAGCGACAACCTGGAGCTGTTCGTGAACACGGGTGCCGCCGCCAAGCAAGGCGTCGCGCTGTCGCCCGAGCTGATCAAGGAAGCCAAGACCGTCATCAAGTAAGCACTGCCAAGCACAGCCCTCCTGCCGTCGCATGACGGCGGGTGCTCCGCCGGGCCCTACCCGGGCTGGCGGGACAGAACAGGGCGAGGCGGCCGGCGACCCTACACGGGCGTGCCGGCCCACCCGCCCCGAAGCCGGTGCCAGGGTAGCCGCCGGTCCCCCGCAACAGGATTCCCCCATGTCCCTTTTTTCCCTTCTGGGCGCCCTGGAGATCGGCCTGATCTTCAGCCTGGTGGCGCTCGGGGTGCTGATTTCCTTCCGCATCCTCAACTTCCCCGACCTGACCGTTGACGGCAGCTTCCCGCTCGGCGGCGCCGTGGCCGCGACGCTGATCGCCGCCGGCCAGGACCCGTTCCTCGCCACCGCGGTGGCGATCGCCGCCGGCGCACTGGCCGGCTTCATCACCGGCTGGCTCAACGTGCGCCTCAAGATCATGGACCTGCTTGCCAGTATCCTGATGATGATCGCGCTGTACTCGGTCAACCTGCGCATCATGGGCCGCCCCAACGTGCCGCTGATCACCGAGCCGACCCTGTTCACCATCCTGCAGCCGGAGTGGCTGCCTGACTACGTGCTGCGCCCGCTGGTGCTGTTCGTGGTAGTGGTGATCGCCAAGCTCGGCCTGGACTGGTTCTTCAGCTCGCAGCTCGGCCTGGCGATGCGCGCCACCGGCGCCAACCCGCGCATGGCCCGTGCCCAGGGCATCCCCACCGGCCGCGCCACGCTGGCCGGCATGGCGCTGTCCAACGCGCTGGTGGCACTGGCCGGCGCGCTGTTCGCGCAGACCCAGGGCGGGTCGGACATCTCGATGGGCATCGGCACCATCGTGATCGGCCTGGCCGCGGTGATCATCGGCGAAACCGTGCTGCCGGCACGCCGCCTGATCTGGACCACGCTGGCCGTGGTGCTGGGCGCCATCCTCTACCGCTTCTTTATCGCGCTGGCGCTGAACAGCGACTTCATCGGCCTGAAGGCGCAGGACCTGAACCTGGTCACCGCCGCGCTAGTGACGATCGCGCTGGTGCTGCCGGCCACGCGCAAGAAGCTGTTTGCCCGCAAGAACGGAGGTGCCTGAGATGCTGCGCGCACAAGACCTGAAGCTCACCTTCAACCCGGGCACCCCGATCGAGACCCGCGCGCTGCGCGGCCTCAGCCTGGAGATCCCGAGCGGCCAGTTCGTGGCCGTGATCGGCTCCAACGGCGCCGGCAAGTCGACCTTCCTGAATGCGATCAGCGGCGACCAGATGGTCGACTCGGGCCGCATTACCATCGATGACACCGACGTCACCCGCCAGCAGGCGTGGGACCGCGCCCACCTGGTGGCGCGCGTGTTCCAGGATCCGATGGCCGGCACCTGCGAGGCGCTGACCATCGAGGAAAACATGGCGCTGGCGATGGCGCGCGGCACCCGGCGCGGCTTCCGCGCGGCGTTGAACCGCGGCTCACGCGAGTTGTTCCGCGAGAAGCTGCGGCTGCTGAACCTGGGGCTGGAGAACCGGCTGACGGACCGCATCGGCCTGCTGTCGGGTGGCCAGCGCCAGGCGGTGAGCCTGCTGATGGCGTCGCTGCAGCCGTCGCGCATTCTGCTGCTGGACGAGCACACCGCCGCGCTGGACCCGAAGACTGCCGCCTTCGTGCTGGAGCTGACCGCGCGCATCGTCGAGGAAAGCAAGCTGACCACGATGATGGTGACGCACAGCATGCGTCAGGCGTTGGACTATGGGCAGCGCACGGTGATGCTGCACCAGGGGCAGGTGGTGCTGGACGTATCGGGCGCGAAGCGCAAGGGGCTGGATGTGCCGGATCTGCTGAAGATGTTTGAGCAGACGCGGCATGAGCAGTTGGATGATGATGCGTTGTTGCTGGGGTGACCCAGCGTAGAAATGGGGAGCTTCGGCTCCCCATATTTGTTTTCAAGCCTCGACAGCGCTTAAGTGCTCCCGCTGTTTGCTGCCCTCTCCCGCTTGCGGGAGAGGGCAGCAAACCAGCAGCGTGCGACAGCTCAGTCGATCGTGATATGCCGCTGCCGGATGACGCCCGCCCACCGCGTGCTTTCCTTCTGGATCGTAGCCGCTAGCTGCTGCGGCGTGCCGCCCGCCGCCTCCATCCCCAGCGTGGCCAGCTTTTCCTTCAGCGTCGCATCAGCCAGCACCGCATCAACATGCTGGCTGAGCTTGCGCACGATCTCCGCGGGCGTCCCCGCCGGAGCCATCAGCGCATACCACGACACCGCCTCGAACTTCGGAAAACCCTGTTCGGCGACGGTCGGCACATCAGGCAGCACCGCCGAGCGCTTCGCGCTGGCCACACCCAGCGGGCGCAGCTTGCCGGCCTTGATATAGGGCAGCGCCGCCGACATCTGTGCGAACATCATCGTCACCTGGCCGCCGACCAGATCGGTCATGGCCGGACTGACGCCCTTGTACGGCACGTGGTTCAGCTTGATACGGGCGTCGAGCTGCAGCAGTTCGCCGGCCAGGTGCGCCTGGCTGCCGGCGCCGGGCGAGGCGAAGCTCAGCTCGCCCGGCTTCTGCCCGGCCAGCTTGACCAGATCCGCCAGCGATTTGACCGGCGTGGCCGCATTGACCACCAGCACGTTCTCGGCGGTGGCCAGCATCGACACCGGCGCCAGGTCGGCCGGCTTGTACGGCAGGTTCGGCATCAGCGTGGGGTTCACCGCGATATTGCCGACCGGCACGAGCGCCAGCGTATAGCCGTCGGGCGCGGCCTTGGCCACCATGTCGACGCCGATAGTGCCGGCGGCGCCGGCCTTGTTCTCGACCAGCACGCTCTGGCCGGTGGCCTTGGCAATGCCCTCGCCGACCGCGCGGCCGAGCACGTCCGCGGGCCCGCCGGCGGCGAACGGCACCACGAGGCGGATCGGCTTGGCGGGATACGCAGGCGGCTGGGCCAGCGCAGGCGCGGCAGCGAGCCACGGCGCACAGACTGCGATGCAGGCGAGCAGGCAGCGCGTGGCCATGCGTCGAAGGACAGGCGTTACGGCGGGCTTCACGGCAGCTTCTACATCAGGTTTCACAGCGGTCTTCATGACGGTTTTCCCTAATTGGCAGTGATCAGGCTTGGCTCCCCCACCGCGCCGGCAGTCTAGTAATCGTGCGTGGCCGTGTCCGGTCCGGTATCGGTCAGCGCAAACCCAGCCTGGTCCGCTTCGCGTGCGAGCGCAGGCAGAACGGCATAGTCGGCCGGCAGCACCGGCGCAAAGCGCGCCAGCCCCAGCATGGCCAGCAGCGCGGTCCCCGTTGCGCCCTCATGCAGCGTCAGCAGCGCGGCGCGCACATACGCGCACTCGTGCGGGTCGGCCTGCGCGGAGGCCACCAGTGGCGGGATCGGCGCGGCGGGGGTCACGTCCAGCGTTTTCAGTTGGCCTGCCAGTCCGGGTTCAAAGCGGCGCAGCAGGTCCAGCACATAGCTGTCGACCACACCCACCTCGGCATCCCCGCCGATGACCGCGTCGATGACCTCGCGCGGGGTCGGCGTGGGCGCAGCGGCAGGCCGGTACAGCGCACGGGTACCGGCCGGCGCCAGCCGCATCAGGTGATGGCGCGGCGCGTTGTAGCCCGAGTTGGACTCAGGCAGCATGCATGCCAGCCGCCCGCCGAAGGTCTGCGCCAGCGTCTGCACCGGCGCATCCGCACGCACGATGAATTCGCTGAAGTAGACCGGGCGCCCGCCGTAGCGCGCCAGCGCCGGCACGGGCGCGGCCAGCAATTGCGGCGGCACCGGCGCGCTGGCATAGGGATACCCGCACATGAACACGCAGCCGCAGTCCGACCGCGCCCACAGCGCGTTGACCGGCGCCGGCGCGGCATGCTCGACATACGGCAGGGCCACGCCGGCGCGGTCGGCCACGTGCGCCAGCAGCGCGCGCCAGGCCTGCTCCACCGGCGCGTTGACCGAGTACATGCGTGCGTTGGCAATCATGCGTAGACCAGCTTCTGGCCCAGCCCGCGCTGCTCGGCCTTCTTCAGGATGGCGTGGCCAAGCGCGATATCGCTCAGCGACAGGCCGCGATGCCAGAACAGGTTGGTCTCATCGTCGCTCTGACGGCCCGGCTTGCGGCCGGCGGCGATCTCGCCGAGCTCGGCATAGAGCGTCTGTTCCGACAGCTTGCCCGCTTCCACATGCGCACGCAGCGAACCGAACATGCCGCCCTTGCACTGGCCCCAGTCGTCGACCACCATCTTGGTCATGATGTCGGTCAGCGACAACTCGACCGCGCTCATGGTGCCGTAGGGCACGACGAAGGCGCCCGGCTTGATCCATTCGGTCTTGAGCATCGGCGTCGGGCGTTCCAGGCGCGAGGCCTCGACCACGATGTCGGCGCCGCGCACGCACGATTCCCAGTCTTCGGTGATGACGATCTTCTTGCCGAGATCGCGCTCCAGCCGCGCGGCAAAGGCATTGCGGCTTTCCGGGCGGCGCGAGTGCACGCGGATCTCGTCGAAGTCGAACAGGCTGTCGAGCAGGCGCACGTTCCAGTACGAGGTGCCGCGCGCGCCGATATGGCCCAGCACCTTGCTGTTGCGGCGCGCCAGGTGCTTGGCCCCGAGCGCGGTGAGCGCGCCGGTGCGGGCATCGGTGATGAAGGTGGCGTCGACCATCGCCACCGGAATCCCGGTGCGCGGATCGAACAAGTTGAGCATGGCCATCTCCGACGGCAGGCCGAGCTTGTAGTTGTCGACGAAGTCGCCGACGATCTTCACCCCGGCCAGCCCCAGCGGCGCCACGTAGCCGCGCAGCACGTTGAAGTGGCCGTTGAAGGCCGGGTCAGGAATCAGGTGCACGCGCGGCTCGATCACGGTCTGGCCGTTGCCCTGCGCTACCAGTGCCTGCTCGACCGCGTCCAGGATTTCGGCGTCGGTCAGTTCCAGCCGGGCGATGTCCTTGCCGTTGATATAGGTGAGATGGATGTCGCTCATACGGTCTCCTGTCTTCCAGATTGAATACCTGCACGCCGGGGGTGCGTAATGCACCGCATCTCGGCCACGCTTGCCCTTTCACCGTGCCTCGCGCTGCAGGTGTATTCCACCTCGGTGCGGCGCCTGGCCCAGGTCACATAGCGTGTGTCGATGGAGTCCAGTGTAGGTATGGCGCCATTGACTGTCATATGCTTATATGTCCTCCAACCTTAACATCAGGTTAATCCCATGAAAATGAACCTGCGCCAGATCGAGGTGTTCCGCGCGGTGATGCTGACCGGCTCGATCAGCGGTGCGTCCAAGTTGCTCTATGTGTCACAGCCGGCCATCAGCCGGCTGATGTCGCACACCGAACAACGCCTCGGCCTCGAGCTGTTTCGCCGTACCAAGGGGCGGCTCTACCCCACGCCGGAAGCGCGGCGCCTGCTGGGTGAGGTGAACGTGGTCTATGAAGGGATCGAGCGCGTCAACGAGATTGCCGAGGACCTTGCCGCCAACCGCACCGGCAGCCTGCGCATCACGTGCAGCCCCAACCTCGGCCAGACCGTGCTGCCGCGCGCCATCGCCAGTTTCCGCGCCGCGCACCCGGCGGTGCGCGTGGTGGTGCGTACGCAGATTCCGGGCAATATGCTGCGCGCGCTGCTATCGGGGCAAGTGGACCTGGCGGTGTCGAACATGCCGCTGGTGCACCCCAACCTCGAGGCGCGCCTGCTGGTGAAAAACGAGATCGTGGCGCTGGTGCCGTTGGGGCATCCCCTGGCCGCGCGAAAGTGGGTGCGCCCGGCCGACCTGATCGGCGAGGACCTGATCGGCTACGGACAGGACGTACCGTTTGGCTTGCTGGTGCACGAGATGTTCGGCAACGAGGGCGACCAGCCCGACATGCGGGTGCAGGTGGAACAGGCCCACGTGGCGCGCGCGCTGGCGCAGGCCGGCGCCGGCATCGCCCTGGTCGACGCCATGACGGTGTTCGGCGGGGACTGGCCCAATATCGTGGCGGTGCCCGTGCGCACCAACGTCAATGCCTCGGTACAGATTTTCCATGTGCAGACGGAACCGCTGTCGCGGTTGTCGCTGGAATTCGTGGATACGTTGACGGGGATGATGAAGCGCTAAGGTGCAGCGCTGAAGGCCTCAGACCGTCGCTGCCTTGTCCAGCCAGCGCGACAGCTGATCCGTCACCGCCGAGCTCGAGAACGAACAGCTGTCCTGCGCAAACACGGCGGACATCTCCAGCCGCCGCAGCAATTCTTCCATCGCCTGCCCGTAGACCGGCGGCAGCGACAGCCCGATGCCGGCTTCGCGCCATGCGCGTACCAGATCGCCCGCGGGCATCGATCCACCCAAGTGCTGGTCCAGTGCGGCACGCATGCGCGCCAGTGCTTCCTGATTGGCTGCGCTCATGAACGCGCCCTCCTTTCCTTGTAGAGTTCGCGGAACGTGCGGCCTGAAGGCGCCGGCATGTCGCGGGTTGCGGTCCAGCCCTTGCCGGCCATCGGCAGGCTGGCGATCAGCTTGTTGCGGCCGCCCATGCGGCCCAGCAGCCAGGCGCCGATGCGGGTCGCAAAGGCATACAGCTCGGGGCGCCTGGCCACGTAGCCCCAGGCCTGCAGCGCGAACCGCTCCTGCCACGGGCGCAGCCCTCGCTCCATCTGCTTCTCGCGCAGCTTGCGCAGCAGGTCGGACAGCGGGATCGAAGCCGGGCATACGCGATTGCACTCGCCGCACATCGTTGCCGCCTGCGGCAGGTCCACGGCATTGGCAAGGCCCACGTAACTCGGCGTCAGCACGCTGCCCATCGGACCGGGATAAACCCAGCCATAAGCATGGCCACCGATCTTTTGATAGACCGGGCAGTGGTTCATGCACGCCCCGCAGCGGATGCAGCGCAACATTTCCTGGAAGTCGCCGCCGATCAGCCCGGTGCGGCCGCCATCGACCAGCACGAAATACATATGCTCCGGGCCGTCGCGCTCGCCTTCGGCGCGCGGGCCGGTCAGCAGCGAGAAGTAGTTGGAGATTGCCTGGCCGGTCGCCGAGCGCGGCAGCAGCCGCATCACCGTGGCCAGGTCTTCCAGCGTGGGCAACACCTTCTCGATCCCGGTCACGGCCACGTGCACGCGCGGCATCACCGTGCACATGCCCTCGTTGCCCTCGTTGGTGACAACCGCCACCGAGCCGGTCTCGGCGATGATGAAGTTGCCGCCGGTGACGCCCATGTCGGCGCTCAGGAACTCGGGGCGCAGCACTTCGCGCGCCTCGCGCGTCATCTCCGGGATCTCGGTCAGGCGCGGCTTGTGGTGGACGCGGGCAAACAGGTCGGCGATCTCATCCTTGTCCTTGTGCACCACGGGCGCAATGATGTGCGACGGCGGTTCCGAGTCGTTGATCTGCAGGATGTACTCGCCGAGATCGGTCTCGATGCTCTGCACGCCCATCTCGCCCAGCACCTCGTTCAGGCGCATCTCCTCGGTCACCATCGACTTGCTCTTGATGACCTTCTTCACGCCGTGCTTCTGCGCGATCTCGGCGACCAGGCGCGCGGCGTCCGCGGTGGTTTCGGCGAACAGCACCGTGGCGCCGCGCTTGGTTGCGTTTTCTTCGAAGGTGGCCAGCCAGACGTCGAGGTTTTCCAGCGCGCGGTTGCGCCGTTCCTTCAGCGCCTCGCGCGTGGCATCGAAGTCGATATCGCGGATCGCATCGGCGCGCGCGGTGACGAACTTGGTCGAGAGCTTCTTCAGGTTCTGCTGCAGGCGCTGGTCAGCCAGCTTCTGGCCGGCGCGTGCCTTGAATTCCATGCTGTGGACTTGCATCGTGGCGTCTTCCGGAGGTCAGGGCTGATTGTCAGGCATCACCCGCAAGGACCTGGGCGATATGCAGCACGCGCGTGCGGCTGTCGCCGGTGCGGCGCAGGCGGCCTTCGATATTGAGGATGCAACCCAGGTCGCCCAGCACCACCGCCTCGGCACCGCTGGCCTTGATATTGGCGCACTTCTCGTCGACGATCGCCGTCGAGATATCGCCGTACTTGACCGAGAAGGTGCCGCCAAAACCACAGCAGGCCTCGCAGTCCTTCATCTCGGTGAGCTGCACGCCGGGCAGGCGCGCCAGCAGTTCACGCGGCTGCTGCTTGACGCCGAGCTCGCGCAGGCCGGAGCAGGAGTCGTGGTAGGTGACGTGGCCGGCGAATGAGGACGGCAGCACTTCGATCTTCGCCACGTTGACCAGGAATTCGGTCAGCTCGAACACGCGCTCGCGCAGGCGCTCGTAGCGGCCGTTCAGCTCAGGGTCGTCGCCCAGCAGGTCGGCGTAGTGGTGGCGGATCATGCCGCCGCAGCTGCCGGACGGCACCACGATGTAGTCGAACATCTCGAACTCGCGCAGGAATTTCTCCGCCAGGTTGCGCGACACGCGGCGCTCGCCCGAGTTGTAGGCCGGCTGGCCGCAGCAGGTCTGCGCCTCGGGCACCATGACCTCGTAGCCGGCGGCTTCCAGCAGCTTGAGCACCGAAAAGCCGATTTCCGGACGCATCAGGTCCACCAGGCAGGTGGCGAACAGACCGACTCGCATTGTTTGCTTCTCCAGACCCCGAAACCCCGCAATTATGCGCGCTTGGCGCCGCGCGTGGCGCACAAACGGTTCAGCAAAAACGTGAATCCGGTGCAATGAACAGCACTTTACGCGGCGACCTCACGGCCCGTTTCTTACCGTAATGTCATTTCACCTATTGAAATTTTCACGATGCGAGATAGAATCAGGCAGACGCTCAAGATTGCCGCATCGCAACATTCCTCCCATTTCCACCTATGTCCGACGCAGACAAGTCACCCGGCAAGACGTCCATCCAGGTCATCGAGCGCATGATGACCCTGCTGGACGCCCTCGCGCAGCACGCCGATCCGGTCAGCCTGAAGGAGCTTTCACTAGCCACGGGGCTGCATCCTTCCACCGCCCACCGCATCCTGAACGACATGGTGGCCTGCCGTTTCGTGGACCGCTCCGATCCGGGCAGCTACCGGCTCGGCATGCGCCTGCTGGAACTGGGCAATCTGGTCAAGGCACGCCTGTCCGTGCGTGACGCGGCGCTGGCGCCGATGCGCGCGCTGCACCGTGTCACCGGCCAGACCGTCAACCTGTCGGTGCGCCAGGGCGACGAGATCGTCTATATCGAGCGCGCCTACAGCGAGCGCTCGGGCATGCAGGTGGTGCGCGCCATCGGCGGCCGCGCCCCGCTGCACCTGACTTCGGTCGGCAAGCTGTTCCTGGCGGCTGACGAGAGTGCACGCGTGCGCAACTACGCCACCCGCACCGGGCTGGCCGGCCACACCCGCACCTCGATCACCGACCTGACCAAGCTGGAGCGCGAACTGAACTGGGTCCGCGCCAACGGCTACGCGCGCGACAACGAAGAGCTGGAACTGGGCGTGCGCTGCATCGCCGCCGGCATCTATGACGATTCGCGCCGGCTGGTGGCCGGGCTGTCGCTGTCGGCGCCGGCCGACCGGCTGCAGGACAGCTGGCTGCAGAACCTGAAGGACACCGCGCTGCAGATCTCGCGCGGCATGGGCTACGTATCCGAAGCCGCCGCCTGAGCACGGCAAGCGGGAACGACGCGCGGGCGGCCGGCCACGGCAGTCCGCGCGTTTTGCTTTGGTGGCCGCGCTACGAATCACCCTCTGGTTTACCCTTAGTTTTCAGATAACCAGCAAACCTTATAATTGGCACCCATGCGAACCCGTGCCATTACCCTTACCGAACAGGTCACCCGCCAGCTGCGCGCCGACATCGAGAGCGGCGCCTACCCGGTCGGCACCCGCTTGCCTACCGGCCGCCAGCTCGCCGAGCAGTACGGCGTCAGCGCCGCTGTGATCCGCGAAGTCACCGAACACCTGCGCTCGCAGGGTTTTGTGGAAACGCGCCAGGGCGTCGGCTGCACGGTGCGCTCGCGCACCGGCGCCGCGGGCTTCCAATTGCCGCGCGAGCCGGATATCGATGCCGCCGAGCTGGCCGACCTGTACGACCTGCGCATCGACCTGGAAGGCGCCGCCGCCGCATTGGCCGCGGTGCGCCGCACCGACCAGGACGTGGACACGCTGAGTGCGCTGCTGCAGCGCCTGCATGCCCATCTCTATGACCCACAGCCCGCCGCCGATATCGACGCGGCCTTCCATATCGGCATCGCTGCCGCCACGCACAACCCCTACTACCGCCAGCTGCTGCAGTACCTGAACCTGCAGCTGCACCAGGCCGTCGCCACCGCGCGCGCCAATACGCTGCGCCAGGCCGGACTGGCCGAAAGCGTGCATGCCGAGCATGAAGCCATCGTCGACGCCATTCGCCGCGGCGATGCCACCGCAGCGCGCGCGGCCGCAGTCACGCACCTGCAATGCGCCGCCCGCCGGCTGGGACTGACATTGCGCCCGCGTGCCGCCGATACGCCGGGTGCGACTGCCGCAACGGATCCCGCCCGCCCTTCCCTTTCTTAAGACGACACCGCCATCATGCAAACCAGCCAATTCGCGCAACGGCTCACCGAGGCCCTCGGCGCCGACACCGTCCTGACCAACCCCGACGACATCGCTCCGTGGCTGTCGGACTGGCGCGGCATCTACCGCGGCCAGGCCCAGGCCGTGGTACGGCCGCGCACGGTGGATGAGGTGTCGCGCGCCCTCGCGTTGTGCCAACAGGCGGCGGTGCCGGTGGTGCCGCGCGGCGGCAACACCGGCCTGTGCGGCGGCGCCACGCCCGATGCGCAGGCGCAGAACGTGGTGCTGAGCCTGGACCGCATGAACGCGGTGCGCTCGCTCGATACTATCGCCAACACCATGGTCGCCGAGGCCGGCTGCATCCTCGGCAACCTGCGCCGCGCCGCGGAAGACGCCAACCGCCTGCTGCCGCTGTCGCTGGCGGCGGAAGACTCCTGCCAGATCGGCGGCAACCTGGCGACCAATGCCGGCGGCGTGAACGTGGTGCGCTATGGCATGGCGCGCGAGCTGGTGCTCGGCGTGGAAGCGGTGCTGCCCAACGGTGAGGTGTTCCATGGCCTGCGCACGCTGCGCAAGGACAACACCGGCTACGACCTGAAGCAGTTGCTGATCGGATCGGAAGGCACGCTGGGCGTGATCACCGCGGCCGTGCTGCGGCTGTTCCCGCGCACCGACACGCGCAGCGTGGTGCTGGCGGCGGTGGCCTCGCCGGCGCAGTCGCTGGAACTCTATGAACTGCTGTTCGAGCAATGCGGCGCGCGCCTGCAGGCTTTCGAGTTCTTTACCGGCGATTGCCTGGACCTGGTGCTCACGCACGCGGAAGGCGTGCAGGAACCGTTCGCGCAGCGCTACCCCGCCTACGTGCTGGTGGAATTGGCCGATACCACCGATGCGGACGCGCTCAACGCGCTGCTCGAACGCGTGATCGGCGAAGCGCTGGAACGCGAACTGTGCCTCGATGCCGCAGTGTCCGCCTCGCTGGCGCAACTGCAGGCGCTGTGGAAACTGCGCGAGGAGATATCAGAAGCGCAACGCGCCGACGGCTCGCACCTGAAGCACGACGTGTCGCTGCCGATCGAGCAGATCCCGGCGTTCATGACCTCGATGGCAACCCGGCTGCGCGCGCTGGATCCGGCCATCCGGCCGTTTATCTTCGGACACTTCGGCGACGGCAACCTGCACTACAACCTGTCGCGCCCGGCCGGTGCACCGAAGGACTGGGCGGCCACGCAAGGCGATGCGGTGACCGACGCGGTGCTGGACGAAGTGATGCGCTATGGCGGCAGTATCAGCGCCGAGCACGGAATCGGCCAGCTCAAGCGCCACGCCTTCCTCGCGGTCAAGGACCCGCTGGAACTGAGGCTGATGCGCGAGATCAAGGCCGTGTTCGATCCGGCCGGGATCATGAACCCCGGCAAGCTGCTCTGACAGAGCGGGATCGCAAAAAAAAAAGAAAAACGCGCCGCAGGACGGCGCGTCTTTTTCCGGTCAGGCAATCCGAATCAGGTGCCGCGCGCTTGCTGCGAAGCCAGGATCGCCTGCGCCCCGATCGGCCCCTGCGTCAGGTTGGGCGACGACGGGAAACCATGCGGCTGCGGTGACGACGGCGATGGCGAGTGTTCCAGCCAGTCCTTGACGCGGTTGGCATCGGCAAAACGCGACAGCTTGCCAGCCGAATCCAGGAACACCATCACCACGTTGCGGCCCTGGACCTTGGCCTGCATCACCAGGCACTGGCCAGCCTCGGAGATAAAGCCAGTCTTCTGCAGGCCGATCTCCCAGTTGCCGCCGCGCACCAGGCGGTTGGTGCTGACGTAGTGCTGGGTGCGGCCCAGCACGTTGACTTCATGCTCGGGCTGGGTCGAGAACTCGCGGATGGTCGGGTTGCGGTAGGCGGCGTTGACCATGCGCACCAGGTCCATCGCGCTCGACACGTTGCTGCTCGACAGGCCGCTGGAATCGACAAAGTGGCTGTCGTTCATGCCCAGCTCGCGCGCCTTGCGGTTCATCGCCTGCACGAACGCAGGCAGGCCGCCCGGATAGTTGCGGCCCAGCGCCGACGCGGCGCGGTTCTCGGACGACATCAGCGCCAGCAGCAGCAGTTCCTGGCGCGTGAGCTGCGTGCCGAAGCGCAGGCGCGAGCTGCTGTGCTTCTCGTTGTCGCGGTCTTCCTCGCTGATGGTCAGCACCTCGTCCATCGGCAGGCGCGCGTCCATCACCACCAGTGCCGTCATCAACTTGGTGATCGAGGCGATCGGCAGCACCGCGCTGGCGTTCTTCTGGAACAGCACCTCATTGGAGCCCTGGTCCATCACCAGCGCCACGCTGGAACGCAGCGCGAGCGCGTCGGCGGTATCGCGCAGCCCCATGGCTTCGCCCAGCGAGGGCTTGGCCGGCGTAAAGGCGGCACGGACCGGCGCGGCGCGATGCGAGGCCACCACCTGGCGCTTGCCGTTCTTCAGCACGATAACCTTGCGCGGGGAGCTGGCTTCACGCGCGGCTACCTTGGTGTTGCGTGACTTTGCCGAAACCGTCTTCGAAGCGCTCTTTTTCTCGACGTCAGCCGATTTAGCCTGCTTTTTAGACGTTTTTTGGGTGCTTGCGGACTTTGTGGCCGCTTCGGCCACGGGCGCCGCGACCATCGACACCGACACCAGGACCGCGGCGGCGACGGCGGACAGGGGCGTGGAGCCGAAGAATCTGGAAAAAATGGAATCAGACCGGAACATGATTCGTTCAGCGCATAAGAATGGCGCTAGTGTAGGAAATAAAGAAATTGTTAGCAAGATTAAAGACTTACAGACGCTCCTTAAAGTTCGATTTGCAAACATTTCCACGATGTGGAAAAAGTTGACGTCTCATCACGTCCAACCCTGTTCGAAAACGAACTGTCTTTGGGCTCACCTCAAATCACCTGCCACTCCCCAAGGCAACGACCCTGCCGATACGGGGACCTCGTGTGGTATATCGGCACCAATCGTTACACATTGATACAAATCTCACTATGAGAGGAAACGCGCAAAGCCGCTGACCGGTTCACGTTCGGTGGTCAGCCGGTTCTCCAGCGCTTCCGGATCCGCAAAACCCAGCGACATGCCGCATACCACCATCTCTTCCGGTGGCAGCCGCAGGTGGCTGGCAATGATCTTGTGAAACTGCGTGAACGCCGCCTGCGGGCAGGTATCGAGCCCGCGCGCCCTGGCGGCGACCATAATGCTTTGCAGGAACATGCCGTAGTCCAGCCAGCTGCCCTGCTCCATGATGCGGTCGATGGTGAAGATCATCCCCACCGGCGCATCGAAGAAACGGAAGTTGCGCGCGTGCTGTTCGTGCATGCGCGCCTTGTCCTCGCGGCTGATCTCCAGCAGGCCGTACAGGTCCCAGCCCACCTTGCGCCGCCGCGCCAGGTAGGGATCGGCCCACTCGCGCGGGTAGTACGGATACTCCTCCATGTACTTGCTGTCGCGCTCGGGGTCCTCATAGGCGGCCAGCACGTCGGCGCACAGCTTGACCTTGGCCTCGCCCGACAGCACATAGACGCGCCACGGCTGCGCGTTGGTGCCAGACGGCGCACGGCTGGCCACGGCCAGGATTTCTTCCACGGTCTCACGCGGCACGGGCGTATCGAGAAAGGCCCGCACCGAACGCCGCGTGAGGATCGCGCGATCCACGCAGTCCACGGCATCCTGCGAACCAAATTGCATCTCGAGGGACATCTTGTTTATCTCCTGTTGCCCCGTCCTCACCCCCGCGCGCCGGCCACCGCCAGCGGCAGCAGCGCCTCGCGCAGCGGCGCCGGCAGCGGTACCGGCCGGCGCGTGGCGCGATCGACATAGACGTGGATGAAATGCCCTTGCGCGGCGGCAAGCTCGTTGTCGCCGCTGAAGAGGCCTACCTCGTAGCGCACGCTGGACGTACCCAGCCTGGCCACGCGCAGGCCCGCTACCACGGTCTCCGGGAAGCTGAGCGACGAGAAGTAGTTGCACTGCGTCTCGATCACCAGCCCGATGGTGCTGCCCGCTTCGATGTCGAGCACGCCCTGCCGGATCAGGTAGGAATTCACCACGGTGTCAAAGTAACTGTAGTAGACAACGTTGTTAATGTGGCCATAGACATCGTTATCCATCCAACGCGTGGTGATGGGCTGGTAGTACGGATAGGCACTGCGCGACTCGGCTTGCGGTTTCATGGGACGTGAACGGAACAGGACGGATCGGAAGGCTCGGCAGGACAGCGCTGAAACAGCCACATACGCGATACGAACGCGCGGGGGCTAGCGGCGGATGACGAGCGCCACGCCAAGCGCCGCCAGCACCATGCCGGCAGCGGCCAGCGGCGGGAAGCGCTCGCCGAAGAGCAGCCAGGCCATCACCGCGGTGGTGGGCGGCGTCAGGTACATCAGGCTCGACACCTTGGTGGCCGCGCCCTGCCGGATCAGCAGGAACAGCAGCGAGATCGCGCCGATCGACAGCGCCACCACCGACCAGGCCAGCGCGCCCAGCATCGCGGCCGTCCACTGAACCTCGCGGGTCTCGAACAGGAACATGAACGGCAGGCACGCCAGCGCGGCCGAGGCGAACTGGATCACCGAGCCCATGCGCAGGTCGAACACCGGGCAGAAGTGCTTCTGGTAGACCGTGCCCACCGTGATGCTGAGTAGGGCCGCGCCGGCCAGCGCCAGGCTTGCCGGCGTCAGCCCGCTGGTACCGAGCTTGTTGGCCACCACCAGCGCCACGCCGGCAATACCCAGCAGCAGGCCCAGCCACTGGCGCGCGCCGATGCGTTCGCCCATGCGCCTGGCGATCAGCGCGGTCAGGATCGGCTGCATGCCGACCAGCAGCGCCGACACCCCGGCTGACATGCCGAGCTTGATCGCCGCCCATACGCCGCCGAGGTAGCCAGCCTGCAGCAGCAGGCCTGCCACGGCGATATGGCCGACCATGCGCCAGTCGGTCCGCCGCTCCGGGGTTGCCGATGCCGCCGTTGGCGGATTCTGCAACTGCGGCAACGGCACGCGCGCCAGCAGCACGAACGGCACCATCAGCACCAGCACGCCGGCAAAGCGCAGGAACAGGAAGGTCATCGGCTCGGCATAGGGCATGCCGTACTTGGCGACGATAAAGCCGGTGCTCCAGATCAGCACGAACAGCCACGGCATCGCCGCGAGCCAGAGCGTGGACCGAGGAGTGGCCGCCGCGGTGCGTCCTTGCTCCACCACGCCGCTCATGACGCCACCGCCAGCTGCGCTTGCCGGGCATTGCGCGCGTGAAACTGCGCAGCCAGGCGCACGGTCTGCGCGTGCACGGCGACAGTGTCCTCGATCTGGTTGCCATAGCCGCCTGCCATCGCCACCGCGACCGGCAGCCGGCGCGCGAAGGCGGTATCGAACACCAGGCGGTCGCGCTGTGCCAGGCCGGCCATGGTCAGCTTGAGCCGTCCGAGGCGATCGCCTTCATGCGGGTCGGCGCCGGCCAGGTAGATCAGCAGGTCGGGATTGAAACGGCTGAACAGCGTGTCGAGCGCTGCCTGCAGCGCTTGCGCGTAGGTGTCGTCGTCGCAACCGTCCGGCAGGCCGACGTCCAGGTCGCTGGCCTCCTTGCGGAACGGGTAGTTCTTCTCGCCGTGCAGCGACAGCGTGAAGACCGACGGATCGCCTTGCAGGATCGACGCGGTGCCGTTGCCCTGGTGCACGTCCAGATCGACCACCGCCACGCGACGCACGTCGCCATCGCGCTGTAGTACGCGCGCGGCGATGGCGGCGTCGTTGAACACGCAGAAGCCGCCACCTTTGTCGGAATAGGCGTGGTGGGTGCCGCCCGCCAGGTTCACCGCGACGCCTTCGTGCAGCGCGGCCCGGCAGGCCGCGATGGTGGCGCCCGCGGAGCGTCGCGAGCGCTCGACCATCGCCTCGGACCACGGAAAGCCGATCTCGCGCTGGCGCGCCGCGTCGAGCGTGCCTGCCGAAGCCGCCTGCACATACTCTGGCGTATGTGCCAGCAGTAAGGCGTCATCGCCTGCGCGCGGCGCCTCCGCCAGACGCAATCGAGGCACCTGCGCCGACACTATGTCGCGTAGCATGCTGTACTTGCGCATGGGGAAGCGGTGCCCGGGTGGCAATGGCAGCACAAAGTGGTCGGCGTAGAAAGCAAGCATGGGTATGCCCTGGGCGGTTCTGTTCACGTCTTGTCGGTATCGCGGCGGCGGCCAGCCGTACGGGCGAAGGCAAGCCGCGATGGTAGCACCCCCGCCTCGCCCTCGCCGGCAGGCGCCTCCGATGGCGCCGGCGTCACACTGAGGGGCATTTAAGCAGAACTTTATTGTGCAATGCACCAAATTCACTTGACATTAAAAACGGTACCCCTAGAATGGGAATTGTTGCGGCGCACCAAACCTAACGGATGCGTCCTGACCCACCCACACGCCTGGGCTGGCCGACACGGGAAACAACACCGTCACGGCCCTGACATCTAGGCGGCTTAATTTTGCTTGACCTTGAAGTTCACCACTGGAGACCAGCAATGATCCTTACCCCGGAACAAGTCGCGGCAGCGCAAAAGGCTAACCTCGAAACGCTGTTCGGCCTGACCACCAAGGCGTTCGAAGGCGTCGAAAAGCTCGTCGAGCTGAACCTGCAGGTCGTCAAGACCTCGTTCGCCGAGAACGTCGACAACGCCAAGAAGGCCCTGTCGGCCAAGGACGCACAAGAACTGCTGGCCATCCAGGCCGCAGCCGTGCAGCCGGTCGCCGAAAAGACCCTGGCCTACACCCGTCACCTGTACGAAATCGCTTCGGAAACCCAGAGCGAATTCGCCAAGGTGGCCGAGGCCCAACTGGCCGAAGGCTCGAAGAACGTCCAGGCTCTGGTCGAAAACTTCGCCAAGAACGCCCCGGCCGGTTCGGAATCGACCGTGGCCATCGTGAAGTCGGCGATCTCCGCCGCCAACAACGCCTACGAGTCGGTGCAGAAGGCGACCAAGCAAGCGGTCGAAATCGCTGAGACCAACTTCCAGGCTGCGGCGACGGCTGCCACCAAGGCTGCCCAGCAAGCCAGCGCCACGGCCCGCACGGCCACGGCTCCGGTGAAGAAGACCACTGCTGCCTGATAGCTGCAAGGGTTGAAGATGGACCGGCTCCGGCCGGTCCGTTGGCAAAGCACATCGGATTGCGGTCAAGAATGACGGTGTGTTTTGCCAACGATGAAGGTGGTGTCCCGACTGAGTGAACCGGCGCTGCCTTTTCTGCCGATGTCTCCTCGGTACCGCGGTTTCCTTGTCCAAAGGTATCGTTAAGCCCGACCTCTTTAGGTCGGGTTTTTTTTGGATTCTGGTTTGGGAGGATGTGCTTTTGGCCTGCGGCATGCAGTTTGGTCGATGCTCGACGGCATGCATGCCGCAGCATGCCGCAGCGCAAAAGCACATCCCCATCCCGCCCTCCGGCCGAAGCCAATTTTTTGCCCTGACGGCCGCCACGTGGCCGCGCAGCTCGGATCCGAGCACGGCCCGAAAACGACCCTGAACCGCCCCGTCCTGCCAGCCCGCCCGTATTCGTGGTCGGACGAACGCGTCGGCGGTTAATTGCACAATCAGCCAAAAAGAAGCCCACCATCGAGGTGGGCTTCCTGCTACGGTTCCAAACCGTTAACGCTTCCGCGGCGGCGGCACGTCAGTACACGTACCTTCGTAAATCTCGGCCGCCATGCCAATCGACTCGCCCAACGTCGGATGCGGGTGAATCGTCTTGCCAATATCCACCGCATCCGCGCCCATCTCAACGGCCAGGCAGACTTCGCTGATCAGGTCGCCCGCATGCGTGCCAACGATACCGCCACCGATCACGCGATGGGTTTCCTCATCGAAGATCAGCTTGGTAAAGCCCTCGTCCCGACCGTTGGCGATGGCGCGGCCCGAAGCGGCCCAGGGGAACACGCTCTTGCTGTACTTGATGCCCTGCGCCTTGCACTCGTCCTCGGTCAGGCCGGCCCAGGCCACTTCCGGATCGGTGAAGGCCACCGACGGGATCTGCTTCGCGTCGAAGTATGCCTTCTCGCCGTGCGCGGCTTCGGCTGCAACGTGGGCTTCGTGCACCGCCTTGTGCGCCAGCATCGGCTGGCCGACGATGTCGCCGATCGCGAAGATATGCGGCACGTTGGTGCGCATCTGCTTGTCGACATTGATAAAGCCACGGTCGGTCACAGCCACACCCGCTTTCTCGGCGCTGATGCGCTTGCCGTTGGGCGCGCGGCCCACCGACACCAGCACCAGGTCGTAGCGCACTGGCTCAGCCGGGGCCTGCTCGCCTTCAAACCTGACGTAGATGCCATCCGGCTTGGCTTCCACGCCGACCGTCTTGGTCTTCAGCATGACCTTGCCGAAGCGGTCCTTGTTCTTCTTTTCCCAGACCTTGACCAGGTCGCGGTCGGCACCGGTCATCAGGCCGTCGAGCATTTCCACGACATCGATTTCGGCACCCAGCGTGCTGTACACCGTGGCCATTTCGAGGCCGATAATGCCGCCGCCGATGACCAGCATCTTGTTGGGGACCTCGGGCAGTTCCAGCGCGCCGGTCGAGTCGACGATGCGCGGGTCTTCCGGGATAAAGGGCAGCTTCACCGCCTGGCTGCCGGCGGCGATGATGGCCTTCTCGAAGCGGATCACGGTCTTCTTGCCGGTGCTGCGCTTGCCCTCGCCTTCGGTCAGCTCGACCTCGAGATGATGCGGGTCGAGGAAGTTGCCGATGCCGCGCACCACCTGCACCTTGCGTGCCTTGGCCATGCCGGCCAGGCCGCCGGTCAGCTTGCCGACCACCTGGTTCTTGTAGTGGCGCAGGCCGTCCAGGTCGATCTTGGCTTCGCCGAACAGGATGCCGTGGGCGGCCAGCGCCTTGGCTTCGTCGATCACCGCGGCGTTGTGCAGCAGTGCCTTGGACGGGATGCAGCCGACGTTCAGGCAGACGCCGCCGAGCGTGCTGTAGCGCTCCACCAGCACCGTATTGATGCCCAGGTCGGCGGCGCGGAAGGCGGCCGAGTAGCCGCCGGGGCCGGCGCCCAGTACCAGCATCTCGCACTGGATGTCGGCGCCGCCGCCGTGGGTGGCTGCCGTGGGTGCCGGGGCCGGGGCCGCTGCGGCCGCTGCGGCCGGTGCGGGCGCCTGCGCCGGAGCCGGGGCTTGCGCCGGCGCCGGTGCGGCCGCGGCCTGCTGGGCTTCGACGGTGCAGATCACCGCGCCCTGGCCGACCTTGTCGCCCACCTTGACCTTGACCTCCACCACCTTGCCGGTGGCCGACGACGGCACGTCCATGCTCGCCTTGTCGGACTCCAGCACGATCAGGGACTGTTCCATCTCGACCGTATCGCCGGCCTTGACCAGTACCTCGATCACTTCCACCGCGTCGAAATCGCCGATATCCGGCACCTTGACTTCGATCACACTCATGCTTTGCTCCTCAATGCGCGCCAGCCATCTGGCTTCAGGGCGCGCCGTCGTTGTTGGTTGCCGGGTTGTCTTCTGCCGCGTGGTCTGCCGCCGCCTCGTCTTCCGGCGCCGTCTCTGCCGCATCCTCGGCTGCTGCTGCCGTGGTGCCGCCCTCGTGCAACCGCACGGTGTGGACCTCGATCGGCCCGGCCGAACTCTTGTCGAACTCCACGCCCGCATCGACGCCGATGCGCGCGATCTCGCCCGCATCCAGGTCCGGCCGGTCATACACCGCATGCATCGCGCCCAGCGCGTAGTTGCGGCCCGAGCCGATGCCCCAGAAGCGGTCGAACGAAAACACCTCGCGGTACGAGTAGACGCCGAAGATGCCGGCCGGATTGGCAATCAGGCAGACGATCTGCGACGACTCGTACGGATCGTCATCGTCTTCCTTGGTGTTGACGAAGTAATCCGACTTCAGCTTGTCGTGCACCTTCAGGAAGGTGCGGAACACGTCGTCGCGCGAGCCCAGCCGGCACTCCTCGCCCAGGCCCGCCAGCAGCGTGCGCATGACCGGGAAGTGCGCGGTGGTCCCGGCCAGCGCGATAAAGCCATCGCCCACCGGGAATACCTTCTGGTTGCGCTCGTAGGCGCGCGACAGGCGCGTATCGCCGAAGGTGACCAGCGCGTCCGCCGCGATCGCCACCTCGGCGCCCTTCCGTACGACAACACAAGTAGTCATGGCTCGCTCCTCCTATTCGACTCAGGCGCCAGCCTTTTCGCGCACCGGCAAAGCCGGTGTGCGTTGCGGCTGCTTCAAAATGAAGCGAAGCGGTTCTGGCTAGGCGCGCGGCCGCAGACAGTACAAGTGGTACGGCAAGGCCGCGCAACGACGCCAGAATCATTTTTAAGCAGCCGCTTTACAGCAGGATGCGGCGGAAGTCGGCCAGCAGTTGCGCGAAGTACGTGTTGAAGCGCGCCGCCTCGGCACCGTCGATGACGCGGTGGTCCCACGACAGCGACAGCGGCAGCGTCAGGCGCGGGGCAAATTGCTTGCCGTCCCACACCGGCTTCTGGAACGACTTGCACACGCCCATGATCGCGACTTCCGGCGCATTGATGATCGGCGTGAAATACGTGCCGCCGATGCCGCCCAGCGACGAGATCGAGAAGCAGCCGCCCTGCATCTGGTCGGGCTTGAGCTTGCCGTCGCGCGCCAGCTTGGCCAGCTCGCCCATTTCCTGGCTGATCTCGAACACGCCCTTCTTGTCGGCGTCCTTGATCACCGGGACGACCAGGCCGTTCGGGGTGTCAGCGGCGAAGCCGATGTTGAAGTACTTCTTCAGCACCAGGTTGTCGCCGTCCAGCGAAGCGTTGAAGTTCGGGAACTTCTTCAGCGCCGCCACGGTGGCCTTGATCATGAACGCGAGCATCGTTACCTTGATGCCGGCCTTCTCGTTTTCCTTGTTCAGCTGGACGCGGAAGGCTTCCAGATCGGTGATGTCCGCTTCGTCATGGTTGGTGACGTGCGGAATCATGACCCAGTTGCGGTGCAGGTTGGCACCCGAGATCTTCTTGATGCGCGACAGGGCCTTGCTTTCCACCTCGCCGAAGCGGGTGAAATCGACCTTCGGCCACGGCAGCAGGCCAAGCTCGCCACCACCGCCGCCAGCCGCGGCAGCCTGGGCCGGCGCGGCGGCCTGGCCGGTCATCACGCCCTTGACGTACTGCTGCACGTCTTCCTGGGTGATGCGGCCTTTGGGACCGGTGCCCGGCACGCGCGTCACGTCGACGCCCAGTTCGCGCGCGAACTTGCGCACCGAGGGGCTGGCGTGGGCGGCCTTGCCGGTGACGCCAGCCTGTGCCGGCGCGGCAGCCGGGGCTGCGGCAGGCGCCGGGGCAGCGGCGAGGGCCGCAGCCGGTGCCGGTGCAGCGGCGGCCGCGGGGGCCGGTGCAGCGGCGGCCGGTGCCGGAGCGGCAGCCGCGGCGGCGCCTTCCAGGATCAGCAGCAGCGTGCCTTCGGACACGTTGTCGCCGACCTTGACCTTGACTTCCTTGACCACGCCGCCCTGCGGCGAGGGCACGTCCATGGTGGCCTTGTCGGATTCCAACGTCACCACCGCGTCTTCGGCGCTGATGGTGTCGCCCGCCTTGACGTGGACTTCGATGACCGGCACGGCGTCGTAATCGCCGATATCGGGCACCTTCACTTCGATGGTGCCGCCACCGCCGGCGGGCGCTGCGGCCGGGGCCGGAGCCGGTGCGGGGGCTGCGGCGGCAGGCGCCGGGGCCGGCGCTGCTGCGGCCGGGGCCGGAGCGGCAGCCGGCGCTGCGGCGCCCTGGCCGGCCGGCTCCAGCATCACCAGCACCGAGCCTTCGGACACGTTGTCGCCCACCTTGATGCGGACATCCTTGACCACGCCGCCCTGCGGCGAGGGCACGTCCATGGTGGCCTTGTCCGACTCCAGCGTCACCAGCGCGTCTTCCGCGTCGATGCTGTCTCCGGGTTTCACATGCACTTCAATGACGGGAACGGCGTCATAGTCGCCGATATCCGGCACCTTGATTTCAATCGCTTGACTCATTCAGTGTCTCCTGGGCAGGCCGGCGCGCGCGACGTCCGCAAGCGGCGAGATTACCTTCGCCGCCCGCTTCTGTCACGCCGCCGTGCCGCAAGGCGCCGTCCGGCACTGGGCCGGGGCGCCCGCGGCACGGCGTCGCCGTACTGCGGGGGTTGGTGCAGGCTGCCGGGTCAGACCGACATCGGGTTAGGCTTGCTCGGGTCGAGGTTGTACTTCTTGATGGCCTCGGCCACCTTGTCGCGGCCGATCGCGCCTTCGTCGGCCAGCGCCTTGAGCGCGGCCAGCGTGACCCAGTGGCGGTCCACTTCAAAGAAGTGGCGCAGCTTCTCGCGGGTGTCCGAGCGGCCGAAGCCGTCGGTGCCCAGCACCACGTAGCGGCGCGGCACGAACGGACGGATCTGTTCGGCAAAGGCGCGCACGTAGTCGGTCGAGGCGATCACCGGACCGCGGGCCGACTTCAGCTTCTGCGCGACGAACGACTCGCGCGGGGTCTCGGTCGGGTGCAGCAGGTTGTAGCGCTCGGTGGCCTGGCCTTCGCGGGCCAGCTCGGTGAAGCTCGGGCAGCCCCACAGGTCCGACTCGACGCCCCAGTCCTTCTTCAGCAGTTCGGCGGCGGCGATCACTTCGCGGAAGATCGTGCCCGAGCCCAGCAGCTGCACGCGCGGCGCGTTGCTGTTCTCGACGCCCTTGCGGAACTGGTACATGCCCTTGACGATGTCCTGCTCTACGCCAGCCGGCATTTCCGGATGCTCGTAGTTCTCGTTCATCACCGTCAGGTAGTAGTAGATGTCTTCCTGTTCGGCGTACATGCGGCGCAGGCCGTCCTGCATGATCACCGCCAGTTCGTACTGGAAAGTCGGGTCGTACGAGATGCAGTTCGGAATCGCGGCGTGGAACACGTGTGAGTGGCCGTCTTCGTGCTGCAGGCCTTCACCGTTCAGCGTGGTGCGGCCGGCGGTGCCGCCCAGCAGGAAGCCGCGCGAGCGCATGTCGGCAGCGGCCCAGCACAGGTCGCCGATACGCTGGATGCCGAACATCGAGTAGTAGATGTAGAACGGGATCATCTGCACGCCGTGTGTCGAGTACGACGTGGCGGCGGCGATCCAGTCGCACATGGCGCCGGCTTCGTTGATGCCTTCCTGCAGCACCTGGCCTGTCTGCGATTCCTTGTAGAACATCAGCTGGTCATGGTCTTCCGGCACGTACTTCTGGCCTTCCTGGTTCCAGATGCCGACCTGGCGGAACAGGCCTTCCATGCCGAAGGTGCGCGACTCGTCCGGCACGATGGGCACCACGTGTTTGCCGATCTGCTTGTCTTTCAGCAGGGTGTTCAGGATACGCACGAAGGCCATGGTGGTGGACACTTCGCGGCCCTCGCCGGTGGCCTTCAGCAGCGCCTCGAACGCGGCCAGCTGCGGGACCGGCAGGGCTTCGGCCTTCTGGCGGCGGGCCGGCAGGTAGCCGCCCAGGTTCAGGCGAGCCTGGCGCATGTACTCCAGTTCCTTCGAACCTTCCGGGAAGGTGATGTACGGCACCTCTTCCAGCTGGTCGTCGGCAACGGGGATATTGAACTGGTCGCGGAACTTGCGGATCGCGTCCACCGGCATCTTCTTCTGCTGGTGGGCCACGTTCATGGCCTGGCCGGCGTCGCCCATGCCATAGCCCTTGATGGTCTTGGCCAGGATCAGCGTGGGCTGGCCCTTGTGCTCGCTGGCGGCCTTGTAGGCGGCGTAGATCTTGTGCGGATCGTGGCCGCCGCGGTTCAGGCGCCAGATGTCGTCGTCGGACCAGTCGGCCACCATCGCCTTCAGCTCAGGCGTGTTGAAGAAGTGCTCGCGGACATAGGCGCCGTCCTTGGCCTTCATCGTCTGGTACTCGCCGTCGACGCATTCCATCATGCGCTTCATCAGCAGGCCCTTGGTGTCGCGCGCCAGCAGCGAATCCCACTTGCTGCCCCACACCACCTTGATCACGTTCCAGCCGGCACCGCGGAACTCGGATTCCAGCTCCTGGATGATCTTGCCGTTGCCGCGCACCGGGCCGTCCAGGCGCTGCAGGTTGCAGTTGATGACAAAGACCAGGTTGTCGAGTTTTTCGCGGCCGGCCATGCCGATCGCGCCCAGCGATTCCGGCTCGTCGGTCTCGCCGTCACCCAGGAAGGCCCAGACCTTGCGATCGCCGGCCTTGGCCAGGCCGCGGCTGTCCAGGTACTTCATGAAGCGGGCCTGGTAGATGGCCATGATCGGGCCCAGGCCCATCGACACGGTCGGGAACTGCCAGAAGTCCGGCATCAGCCACGGGTGCGGGTAGGACGAGATGCCCTTGCCGTCGACTTCCTGGCGGAAGTTGTCGAGCTGGTCCTGGGTCAGGCGGCCCAGCAGGAAGGCGCGCGAGTACACGCCCGGAGCCGAGTGGCCCTGCACGAAGACCAGGTCGCCACCGCTCTGTTCGGACGGGGCGCGCCAGAAGTGGTTGTAGCCGACGTCATACAGGGTCGCAGCAGAAGCAAACGAGGAGATATGGCCGCCGACGTTGGTGTGCTTGTTGGCGCGCAGCACCATCGCCATGGCGTTCCAGCGGGTGTACGAGCGGATGCGGTGCTCGACGTCCTGGTCGCCGGGGATGCGGGCCTGCTGGTCGACCGGGATCGTGTTGATGTACTGCGTTTCGGCGTGGAACGGCTGGGTCACGCCGTTCACGCGTGCGTATTCGATCTGCTTGTCGATCAGGAACGCGGCGCGCGCGGGGCCTTCAGCGGCGAGGACGCCCTGCAGGGCGTCAAGCCATTCATGCGTTTCCTGGGGATCGGCGTCGTTGGCGCTGGACGCGCCGAGAATCTGCTCTGGTACGGCGGACATGACTGTCTCCTGGGTGAATTCGTTGAATTCGTTGAATTCGGTCTGCCGCGCCCGCGCTTTTGGCCTCGGGCAGGGCTCTACGGTGTGACTCTCACTCTTGCGGATCCGGCGCTGCCGCGCCCTGCATCGGAGCCACCGCCGGGGAACCTGTTCCGGTTCCTCCGCGCGGCAGGCGCATGGCTACCGCCCGCATTCTTGGGTCGAACCGATTCTATGGAAGCCTAAATTGCAACACAAGTGAAATTTTCAAATTGCGATATCGTTTTTTATAATGTGAAATTATGCGGCAGCGCACCAACAATCACCTTCCGATGGCGTATTCCCGTCCCGCAAGGCGGCTGACGCCGGCAGGCAAAACCTGGGATGCATTGGCGCTTTCCCCAAGCGACGCACCGCAATAATCTCGGTACACTGGCCGGTCAGCCGTCAATCCCTCCCATGCCGTTTTTCGCCTCGTCTCTCGACCGATTTCTTTCCCGCCTGCGTGCAGCCATGCTATCTCCCGATGCGTCGGGCTCAGCCAAGGCGGCTGGTGGCGATGGCGGACACGCCCCTCCCCCGGCGGCCGGGCTAGGTCCGATCGAGGGACTGGGACCCGAGGACGGCGCGCCGGTCGCCGCCCCGCGCGGATTGTGGTGGCTGCGTTGGCGCAACCTGGTGGCCACCAGCTGGTTCATGTTTATCCCGCTGGTCGCGATCGTGCTGTTCACGGTGGCGATGGGCGTGATCCTGTGGTCGTTGCACGAGACCGAGCGCCAGCAGCAACGCGACGCGCTCTACCGCGACGCCGCCTGGGCGCAGCAGCGCGTGCGCCTGTCCCTGTTGAGCAACCAGGACCAGCTCTCCTCGCTGGCGCGCGACATTGCCGCCGCCCAGCTCGAGCAAGGCGCGTACCGCACCGCCGCGCAGGAAATCCTGCGCGAGAACCCCGAAATCGTCTTTATCAACTGGCTCGACGCCACCAAGCGTGGCCGCTGGTCACTGCCATCGACGTCCGAGTTTGCCGTGCGCCTGCGCGAGAACCAGGACCAGCCGCTCGAGCCGGAAGTGCTCGACACCTTCGACGCCGCCCGCGAAACCCAGCGCGTGGTCTACTCGCGCCCGCTGGTCAACGACCGCGGCGACAGCTTCATGCTGGTACAGGTGCCGATCGTGCGCGACAACGAGTTCCTCGGCACGCTCGGCGCGCTCTACTCGATCAACGGCATCCTGACGCACCTGCTGCCGCCGGAACTGACCGAGCGCTACCGCTTCTCGCTGATCGACAAGAACAACCAGACCCGCGCCAGCACCTCGCTGCGGCCGGTGCCGGGCAATGCGCTGTCGTACGAGGTGCTGCTTGACCCGCCGGGCCACTCGCTGTCGCTGCGCGCCGACGCCTACCCGCCGCCGTCCAACCTGCCCAACAACATGCTGCTGTGGCTGGTGGTGGGCCTGTCCTGCTTCCTGCTGTGGAGCCTGTGGAGCATGTGGCGCCACACCAGCCGGCGCTCCGAAGCGCAGCGCGCGCTGCTCGCCGAGACCTCGTTCCGGCGCGCGATGGAAAACTCGATGCTGATCGGCCTGCGCGCGCTCGACCTGAACGGCCGCATCACCTACGTCAACCCGGCCTTCTGCCGCATGACCGGCTGGCAGGAGAACGACCTGGTCGGGCGCCTGCCGCCCTTCCCCTACTGGCCGCCCAACGACCAGCAGGAGATGCAGAAGCAGATCGACCTGACGCTGCAGGGCAAGTCGCCCGCGGGCGGCTACGAGATGCGCGTGATGCGCCGCGACGGCAGCAGCTTCTATGCGCGCATGTACGTGTCGCCGCTGGTGGACAGCCGCGGCCGCCATACCGGCTGGATGAGCTCGATGACGGACATCACCGAGCCCAAACGAGCCCGCGAGGAACTGGCCGCGGCGCATGACCGCTTCACCACGGTGCTGGAGAGCCTGGACGCAGCCGTCTCCGTGCTGGCCACCGACAAGGCCGAGCTGCTGTTCGCCAACCGCTACTACCGGCAGCTGTTCGGCTGGGAGGCCGAGGGCCACGTCAAGCTGGCCGGCGACGAGCTCGACAAGGACCAGGTCTCGAGCGACAACACCGACTATGTCGACGCCTACGCCGGCCTGCCCGCTTCCGAGCTGATGCCGTACGCCTCGGACGCGCGCGAAGTGTTCGTGCCCGACATGCAGAAGTGGTTCGAAGTGCGCCGCCGCTATATCCAATGGGTCGACGGCCACCTGGCGCAGATGCAGATCGCCACCGACATCACGGTGCGCAAGGCCGCCGAGGAAATGGCGCGCCAGCACGAAGAGCGCCTGCAGTTCACCAGCCGCCTGACCACCATGGGCGAGATGGCCTCGTCGCTGGCGCACGAGCTGAACCAGCCGCTGGCGGCAATCAACAACTACTGCATGGGCGCGGTGGCGCGGTTGCATTCGGGCCGCAGCACGCCGGAAGACCTGATCCCGGTGCTGGAAAAGACGTCGGCCCAGGCGGTGCGCGCCGGCACCATCATCAGCCGCATCCGCGGCTTCGTGAAGCGCAGCCAGCCGCAGCGGCGCGAGGCCTCGCTGCACGACATCGTCGCCGACGCCGTGGGCCTGGCCGACCTGGAGGCCACGCGCCGCCGCGTCACCATCCTGACCCGCCTGCCGCCGCCGCCGATGACGGTCTATGTGGATCCGGTGCTGATCGAGCAGGTGCTGGTGAACCTGCTCAAGAACGCGGTGGAAGCCATGTCGGGCCTGCCGGCGCTGCGTGCCGGCGGCGTGGTGCGCCTGCACGCGCGGATGGAGCCGGGCGAGATCGGCGACAACGTCCATATCGAGGTGATCGACCAGGGCCCGGGCGTGGACGAGGCCACCAAGGAACGGCTGTTCGAACCCTTCTTCAGCACCAAGTCCGACGGTATGGGCATGGGGCTGAACATCTGCCGCTCGATCATCGAGTCGCACCAGGGCCGCCTGTGGGTGGAGAACAATATCGACGGCATCGGTTGTACATTTAAGATCATGCTGCCGCTGCAGCCGGTGATGGCCGAGCACTGACAGAAGCAAGCGCCCCCGCCCCGCAAGTCCCTGCCCCCCAGAATCCGGAGCACGCCGGCCACGCCATTCCCCACGTCCGCGGGGGGCCTGTCTCGCCACAGAGGGCCGTGGCCGGTTACACTTCGCAGCAATGAATTGTTGTCCCGAGGAGACTACATGACCGCAACGCCTAACCCCACGCCCCACCGCGGCGAGACCGTGTTCATCGTCGACGACGATGAAGCCATGCGCGACTCGCTGACCTGGCTGCTGGAGGGCAATGGCTACCAGGTGCGCAGCTTCACCAGCGCCGAGCAGTTCCTCGCCGCCTACGACGCCAGCCAGGTGTCGTGCCTGATCCTCGACGTGCGCATGCCCGGCATGAGCGGCCCCGAGTTGCAGGAACGCATGCTGGCCGAGCAGATCGACATCCCCATCGTCTTTATCACCGGCCACGGCGACGTGCCGATGGCGGTGTCGACGATGAAGCGCGGCGCGATCGACTTTATCGAGAAGCCGTTCGACGAGTCGGAGCTGCGCGCGCTGGTCGAGCGCATGCTGCAGAAGGCCCGCACCGACCACTCCGCCGCGCGCGAGCAGCGTGCCGCCAAGGACCTGCTGGGCAAGCTGACCACGCGCGAGCAGCAGGTGCTGGAGCGCATCGTAGCCGGCCGCCTGAACAAGCAGATCGCCGACGACCTGGGCATTTCCATCAAGACGGTGGAGGCGCACCGCGCCAACATCATGGAAAAGCTCAACGTCAACACGGTCGCCGACCTGCTGCGCCTGGCGCTGTCGCGCAACAGCTGACCGGGCTGGCGCCTGGCGGCGCCATGCCCGTCACTTCCCGGCGCGGCACGCGGCCGCGCCGGCTGCCCTCCCCGCGCCGCCCGGCGCAACCATCCCCGCCTTCAGCGCTTCAGGTATTCCTCGTCCCGGAACGTGACAACCCATTGTGGCCGGTAGACCACAAAGATCGCCACCAACATGCCGGTCAGGAAGGCCTCGCCAAAGGCCAGGATCACCATCGCGGCCAGCGTGTCGGCCACGGTAAAGGGCAGCGCCGGCGCCATCAGGTGGCGCCAGGCCGCCTGCGCCGCACTGCCGCCGAGCGCGGCCAGCCCGGCGGTGAAATAGCCGTGCCCGAGGATAAAAACGAAGGGATGCCGCGGCAGAAACCGGCGCATCAACGCCTGCAGCGCGGCCGAGATCAGCGCCGGCACCAGCGCCAGCCAGACGTAGCGCACCCATAGCGAGGCCAAGTCGAACTGCGACCAGCCATGGCCCGCCAGGTATTCCAGCCCCAACAGCGACACCACATCCACCACGAACAGCGACAGCAGCGCCAGCGGCAAGCCGAATAACGTCACCATCAGCGTGGCGCCGAGCAGCTGGATCACCAGCCCGCCCACCAGCGTGGCGCGCACCATCCACAGCAGCGCGACCAGCAGCATCGCGCCCAGCCAGGCATTCTGCAGCGCATTGCGCCGCAGCAGCTGCCAGGGCCGGCGCGTCAGCGCCCACAGCAGCCCGGCCAGGGACAGGAACACCAGCAAGGGATCGGACAGCAGGGACGGGAGCGCGGTGTGCATGCGGCCGATGCTACCAGCCCCGATCCACGCGACCCCTGTATCCGGTCAAGCTCCGTGCGGCAGCCCCTACGCAACCTTTATAATTCGCCTTTAGCCCTTGCCCGCCCCCAGCGGCGGCATCTCCACCTCCGGCCACAAACCCGCCATTCCTCCATGTCTGCCCAACTGATCGACGGCAACGCCCTTGCCAAACAAATCCGCTCCGAAGCCGCCCGGCGCGCCGCCACCCTGACCGAACGCGGCCACCGCCCCGGCCTGGCCGTGATCCTGGTCGGCGAAGACCCGGCCAGCCAGGTCTACGTGCGCAACAAGGTCAAGGCTTGCCAGGACAATGGCTTCCACTCCTCGCTCGACCGCTACCCCGCTGACCTCTCGGAGGCGGAATTGCTGGCCCGCATCGACGCGCTCAACAACGATCCGAACATCCACGGCATCCTGGTGCAGCTGCCGCTGCCCAAGCACATTGACAGCCACAAGGTGCTGGAAGCGATCGCCCCGGAAAAGGACGTCGACGGCTTCCACGTCGCCAACGCCGGCGCGCTGATGACCGGCGCGCCGCTGTTCCGCCCGTGCACACCCTACGGCTGCATGAAGATGCTGGAATCGATCCAGTTCCCGCTGCGCGGCGCCCGCGCCGTGGTGGTCGGTGCCTCGAACATCGTCGGCAAGCCGATGGCGATGCTGCTGCTGCAGGCCGGCGCCACCGTGACCATCTGCAACAGCAAGACGCGCGATATCGGCGCCCACACGCGTGAAGCCGACGTGGTGGTCGCCGCGGTCGGCCGGCGCAACCTGATCACCGCCGACATGGTCAAGCCCGGCGCGGTCGTGATCGACGTGGGCATGAACCGCGACGACAACGGCAAGCTGTGCGGCGACGTCGATTTTGCCGGCGTGCGCGAGGTGGCCGGCTACATCACGCCGGTGCCGGGCGGCGTCGGCCCAATGACCATCACCATGCTGCTGGTCAACACGCTGGAAGCCGCGGAGCGCGCCGCGGGCTGAAACCTGGACGCGTTCGGCGTACAGTACGATACGTCACACCAGGCCACACGGGGCGCTGGAAAACCCGGCGCCCCGGCCCCATCTGCAGAGCATTGCCTCTGAAGCAGTGCCCCACCGAGGCCAGCCCAACCGAGAACACGCCATGGACCAAGCTGCCAACGCCAATCAGGCTCAGAACCCGCTGCTGGACTTTTCCGACCTGCCCCGCTTTGCCGAGATCCGGCCCGAGCACATCAGCCCGGCGCTGGACGTGCTGCTCGAGCGCGCGCAGCAGGCCGTCGCCCGCGCCGAGGATCCCGCCATGCCCGCCGACTGGGCCAACGCCGTGCAGGCGCTGGAAGCGGCCACCGAGCCGCTGGGCCGTGCCTGGGGCGTGGTCAGCCACCTGAGCGCCGTCGCCGATACGCCCGAGCTGCGCAAGGCACACGCCGACAACCTGCCGCGTATGACCGAGTTCTGGTCGTCGCTCGGCCAGAGCCTGGCGCTGTACGACAAGTACAAGGCGCTGGCCGCCAGCACGGAGTTCGCCGGCATGAGCGCGGCGCGCCACCAGCTGATCGAGAACGAGCTGCGCGGCTTCCGGCTGGGCGGCGCCGAACTCCCCGAGGACCAGAAGCCGCGCTTCGCCGAGATCCAGGAACAGCAGGCGCAGCTGTCCAAGGCCTTCTCCGACCACGTGCTGGACGCCACCAACACCTACGCGCTCTATGTCGAGGACGAAGCGCGCCTCGCCGGCCTGCCCGACGACGCGAAGGAAGCCGCCCACCACGCCGCAGAGAAGGAAGGCAAGGCCGGCTGGAAGTTCACGCTGCATTTCCCGTCCTACTTCCCGGTGCTGCAGTACGCGGAGGACCGCGCGTTGCGCCAGACCCTGTACGAGGCCAACGTCACGCGCGCCTCGGAACTCGCCGCGCAGTACGGCCAGGGCCAGGCCGACTGGGACAACACCGCCAATATGCGCGACCAGCTCGCGCTGCGCCGTGAAGAAGCGCAGATGCTGGGCTACCAGTGCTATGGCGAAGTCTCGCTGGTGCCGAAGATGGCCGATTCGCCCGCCGAGGTGCTGAAGTTCCTCGACGAACTCGCGGTCAAGGCGCGTCCCTACGCCGAGAAGGACTGGGCCGAGCTGAAGGCCTTCGCCGCCGCCGAGCTGGGCCTGGCCGAGCTGGCGCCGTGGGACGTGGCCTATGCCTCGGAAAAACTGCGCCAGCAGCGCTATGCGTTCTCCGAGCACGAGGTCAAACAGTACTTCCCGGAACCCAAGGTGCTGGAAGGCCTGTTCGGCGTGGTGCAGAAGCTGTTCTCGGTGCGCATCGAGCCCGAGCAGGCGCAGACCTGGCACAAGGACGTGCGCTTCTTCCGCGTGACCACGCCCGACGGCACGCTGCTGGCCCAGTTCTATATCGACCTGTACGCGCGCGAAGGCAAGCGCGGCGGCGCCTGGATGGACGATGCCCGCGGCCGCAAGGTGCTGGAGCACGGCGCCGTGCAGACGCCGGTGGCCTACCTGACCTGCAACTTCTCCGCGCCGGTCGGCAACAAGCCGGCGCTGTTCACGCACGACGAGGTCATCACGCTGTTCCATGAGTTCGGCCACGGCCTGCACCATATGCTGACGCAGGTGGGCGAGCTGGGCGTGTCGGGCATCAACGGCGTGGAATGGGATGCGGTGGAGCTGCCGTCGCAGTTCATGGAGAACTTCTGCTGGGAGTATGAAGTGCTGACCGGCATGACGCAGCAGGTCGATACCGGCGAGCCGCTGCCGCGCGTGCTGTTCGACCGCATGCTGGCCGCCAAGAACTTCCAGAACGGCATGATGACGCTGCGCCAGATCGTATTCTCGTCGTTCGACATGCACCTGCATACGGACTTCGATCCGGCCGGCGAGGCCTCGGTGCTCGACCTGTCGCGCCAGATCAATGACCGCGTGCACGTGGTGCCGCAGCATCCGCTGTCGCGCTGGCCGAACACCTTCAGCCATATCTTTGCCGGCGGCTACGCCGCGGGCTACTACAGCTACAAGTGGGCCGAGGTGCTGTCCGCCGACGTCTACGCAGCCTTCGAAGAAGCGGCGCAACTGTCGGGCAGCGTGCTCGACAGCGAGACCGGCGCGCGCTACCAGCGCGAGATCCTGTCGGTGGGCGGCAGCCGCCCGGCGATGGAGTCCTTCGTCGCCTTCCGCGGCCGCGCGCCGCAGATCGACGCGCTGCTGCGCCACGGCGGGATGACGGCATGAGCGCAGTGGTTCTGCCAACCAACGGCCCCCTCCGTATTGCCAGCTGGAACGTCAACTCGCTCAAGGTGCGCCTGCCGCAGGTGCTGCAATGGCTGGCCGAGCAGGACCAGGCCGGCGCGCCGATCGACGCGCTGTGCCTGCAGGAACTGAAGCTGCCGGACGACAAGTACCCGCTGGCCGAGCTGGAGAACGCGGGCTTCCACAGCATCTACACCGGGCAGAAGACGTATAACGGCGTGGCCATCCTGGCCCGCGACGTCAGCATGCCCGGCCCGATCGACGTGGTGCGCAACATCCCCGGCTTCGAGGATGCGCAACAACGCGTGATCGCCGCCACCTATGGTGACCTGCGCCTGGTCTGCGCGTACTTCCCGAATGGGCAATCGCCCGAGTCGGAGAAGTTCGTCTACAAGCTGAAATGGCTGGAGGCGATGACCGCGTGGCTGCGCGAGGAGATGGTCCGCCATCCGCGCCTGGCGCTGCTGGGCGACTTCAATATCGCGCCCGAAGACCGCGACGTGCACGACCCGGCGAAGTGGGAAGGCCAGAACCTGGTCTCGCCGCCGGAGCGTGCCGCCTTTGCCGCGCTGGTGGAACTGGGCCTGGCCGATGCCTTCCGCAAGTTCGAGCAGCCCGAGAAGGCCTTCTCGTGGTGGGATTACCGCATGCTCGCGTTCCGGCGCAATGCCGGACTGCGCATCGACCACATCCTGCTGTCGCCGGCGCTGACCGAGCACTGCACGGCGTGCGTGATCGACCGCGTGCCACGCACCTGGGAACAGCCCTCGGACCACACACCGGTGGTCGCGACGCTGCACTGCGGCTGAACGCCGCCACGGCGTCCGGCGACGGCCGGCGCTGAGCCTTTCCATTGCGCCCCATGCCAGCGTCCCATCCCGGATCCATCCTGACCCGCCTGTTCCCGTGGAGCCGGCGCGTCGACCCCACCACGCTGCGCGCCGACCTGGTCGCCGGCCTGCTTGGCGCCGTGCTGGTGCTGCCGCAGGGCGTGGCCTTTGCCACGCTGGCCGGCCTGCCGCCGCAGTACGGCATCTACAGCGCGGTAGTGCCGTGCATCGTGGCGGCGCTGTTCGGCTCGAGCTGGCACGTGATGTCGGGGCCGACCAATGCCAATTCGCTGGCGCTGTTTGCGATGCTGAGCCCGCTGGCGTTTGCCGGCAGTCCGGCCTATATCGGGCTGGCGCTGGCGGTCACCGTGTTGGTGGGCGTGATGCAGCTTGCAGTGGGCACGCTGCGGCTCGGCTCGCTGGCCAACTTTATCTCGCCATCGGTGCTGCTCGGCTTCACCTGCGGCGCCGCGACGCTGATCGGCTTGTATGCGCTGAAGGACCTGTTCGGGCTGGAGGTACCGACCGGCACCAGCGCCTTCGGGGCCGTGCGCCACCTGTTCGAGAACGTCGATACGATCAACTGGGCCGCGGTCACCGTCGGCGCCATCACACTGATAGTGACGCTGGTGTGCAAGCGGCTGTGGCGCAAGCTGCCGTTCATGCTGCTGGGGCTGCTGGCCGGCTATGGCGTGGCGCTGCTGCTGAACCAGGCCGGCGCGGCCGGCCAGCATGTCAAAGTGGTCGGGCCGATCCCGTCGGCGCTGCCGCACTTCAACGTGCCTGACGTGGACTGGCGCAAGCTGCCCGACCTGCTGGGCATCGCCTCGGCGCTGACCATCGTCGCGCTGGGCCAGTCGATCTCGATCGCCAAGGCGGTGGCGCTGCGCTCCGGCCAGCATATCGACGCCAACCGCGAGTTCATCGGCCAGGGACTGTCGAATATCGCCGGCGGTTTTTTCTCCGGCTATATCTCGTGCGGCTCGCTCAACCGTTCGGTGCCTAACTTCGAGGCCGGTGCGCGCACGCCGCTGGCAAGCGTGTTCTCGGCGCTGTGGCTGCTGGCGCTGGTGGCAATTAGCGCCCCGCTGCTGGCGCAGATCCCGATGGCCGCGATCGGGGCGATGCTGCTGCTGGTGGCGTGGGGCCTGCTCGATATCGCGCGCCTGCGCCGCATCTTCACGCTGAGCCGCACGGAGTTCGCGATCGCCATCGGCACCTTCGCCGCCACATTGGTGATCCGGCTGGAAATGGCGGTGCTGCTCGGCACCGTGCTGTCGCTGGTGGCCTACCTGTACCGCACCTCGCGGCCGGCGGTGCGCAGCCTGGTGCCCGATGCCGACGATCCCGACCGCCGCTTCACGCCGCTGGACGAACTGCGCCGCCCGCAGCCGGAATGCCCGCAGCTGAAGCTGCTGCGCATGGAAGGCGCGATCTATTTCGGCGCCGTGCAATACGTGACCGATCGCCTGCACTGGCTGCGCACCGTCAATGCCGGCCAGACCCACCTGCTGGCGATGACCAAGAGCATGAACTTCATCGACCTGGCCGGCGCCGAGATGTGGGAAAGCGAACTGGCCGAGCGCCGCGCGCTGGGCGGTGACCTGTATTTCCACCGTCCGCGCACGCAGGTGCTGCAGACGTGGGAGCAGACCGGCTTCAGCGACAAGCTCGGGCCTGGCCATATTTTCCCGACCAAGCGGCAGGCGCTGCACACGATCATCGGCAAGCTGTCGCCGGAGATCTGCGCGCAATGCCACGCAAGGATCTTCGAGGAATGCGCATCACGGCCTGGGGCCGGCGCCCTTGCCACGCAGGCCGAACCCGCGGCACCAGGCACAGGCGCGCCGGCGCGCTAGCGCAGCGTGCACGCGCCAGCGACCAGCGAGCAGTGGCTGAAAGATCTGAAAAAAAGACTTAAAAAAGATTGAAGGGGAAGCTGGGGATTGCCTGCGCCGGCACTGCCGGCTGGGGCACGCAAGACCGGACGGCCCTACGCTGAGGTACTTGGCAACGAAGCTGACAGCGGATGGGCGCCCACGGCATGCCAACGGCTGGCCGGGGCATCCATCCTCATCAGATCGGCGCCACGTGGGCGCGCTTGACGACGATTGGCTGGGGCGCGCCCTGCTCGATCAGCACCACGGCGGCGCGTTCGATGGTTTCGCGGCCGGCACGGAATGCCTCTTCCAGCGACAGCACCTGATCGGCGCTAAAGCCTTCCCACAGTGCTTCACGTGTCACCACGCAAGTCACCTTCTCGCCATTCACGATCGCCTGAAAGAGCAAGCCTTCATTGTTGATGTCGTAGCGCTCTTGCTCTTGGAATTTGATTTCCATCGGTGCAGCCCTCCATATGCAAGTGGAGAAGAATCCTAACATGGCTCTGGCGAATCGTACCGGTACACCTTGTGCGAATGCGCTCAAACCGAAGACCTCTGGCGCTGGCGTTCGGTTCCATGCACGTGACGAAACGCCGCTTTCGCGGCAGTTGGCATGCTCTGCAGAGACTCGCACCAAACATTTGACAGCGCCAGAAATCCTGATACAATCTCGTTTTTCGTTGGGGCGTTAGCTCAGTTGGTAGAGCAGCGGACTCTTAATCCGTAGGTCGAGTGTTCGAGTCACTCACGCCCCACCAGCGAATACAGAAAGGCCGGAAGCAGCGATGCTTCCGGCCTTTTGCTTTCTCTTTTCTTATTCGCGATTTTTCACCGCAGCTGTCATGCGCTTGCCGCACGCATCGCCTAACGGCGCCAGGGCATGCCGGCGCCGTCACCCCTGCAATCAGGCACCGATACTGGCACGCTCGAAAAGCGTGCGCGCCAGCGCGCGGTGACGTGTCAGCACGTTCGGCAGATCGGCGGTCAGCAGCGCGCCGTCGCGCACCACTTCACGCCCGTTGATCACGCTGGCCGCGACATTGGCCGGCGTGCAGAACACCAGCGCCGCCACCGGATCGTGGCCACCGCCGGCAAACCCGACCGCGGACATATCGAAGGCAACGAAGTCCGCCGACATGCCCGGCGCCAGCGCGCCGATATCGTCGCGGTTGAGCACGCGCGCACCGCCCAGCGTGGCGATTTCCAGCGCCTCGCGCGCGCTCATCGCCGCCGGGCCGTAGCCGACCCGCTGCAGCAGCAGCGCCTGGCGCGCCTCGCCCAGCATATGCGCGCCGTCGTTCGACGCACTGCCATCGACGCCCAGCCCGACCGGCACGCCCGCATCGCGCATCGCGCGCACCGGGGCAATGCCGGACGCCAGCCGCATGTTCGAGCACGGGCAATGCGCCACACCCGTGCCGGTGCGGGCGAATAGTGCGATGCCCTCCTCGTCCAACTTGACGCAGTGCGCATGCCACACGTCGTGGCCGACCCAGCCCAGGTCCTCGGCATACTGTGCCGGCGTCATGCCGAACTTCTCGCGCGAGTAGGCGATGTCGTTGTCGTTCTCGGCCAGGTGGGTGTGCAGCGATACGCCGTAGTGCCGAGCCAGATTGGCGGACTCGCGCATCAGGTCGCGCGAGACCGAGAACGGCGAGCACGGCGCCAGCACGATGCGCAGCATCGCGTGACGGGCGCTGTCGTGGTACTGCTCCACCAACCGCTGGCTGTCGCGCAGGATGGCGGCCTCCTCCTCCACCACCACGTCGGGCGGCAGGCCGCCCTTGCTGCGGCCCACGCTCATCGAGCCGCGTGCGGCGTGGAAGCGCATGCCCATCTCCTGCGCGGCGGCGATGGAGTCGTCCAGGCGCGCACCGTTGGGATAGAGGTAAAGGTGATCGCTGGTGGTAGTGCAGCCCGACAGCATCAGCTCGGCCATCGCGGTCCTGGTCGATACCGCGATCATCTCCGGCGTCAGGTGCGACCACAGCATGTACAGGTTGGTCAGCCACGAGAACAGCTCGGCATCCTGCGCCGCGGGCACCGCGCGCGTCAGGCTCTGGTACATGTGGTGGTGCGTGTTGACCAGGCCCGGCGTGACCACGCGGCCGCGCATGTCGAGCACCTGCGCGCTGCCGTCGTCGACCATGCGGCGGTACTGCGGCGGCAACTCCGAGGTCGGGCCGATCCACTGCACGGCCGGGCCTTCCGCGACCAGCGCGCCATCGCGGATTTCGCGGCGCTGCGCGTCCATCGTGACCAGCACGTCGGCGTTCAGGGCAATCAGGGTCATGGCGGCATTCCTTCTGCGTTCGGGTGGAGAGGATGGCCGGCAGTCTACGGTGCCGCGATGCCAATCCCTAAGCGCAGAATTCCGACCACCCTGTCCACAAAAAGTGGACAGCGCTGCCTGGTACCGGCAGCTAGCGCGCCTGCGCGAACAGCGCCGCCAGCGCCTCGCCGATACGCTCGGCCATCAGTTGCGCCGCCGCGCTGAGCGAACCCCTGGCGCGGGCCACCAGCGTCAGCGTCTGGCCTTGCAGGTGGCGGTCGCGCAGCGGCACGTACACCAGCGCCTGGCGTGCGCGCTCCTCCATCACGTCGAGCGGATTCAGCAGTGCGATGCCGGTGCCGAGCATTACCAGTTGCCGGATCAGCACGGTCGAAGTGGACTCGGCCACCGGCGACACCTCGATCGCATTGCGGGCAAAGGCGTCGTCCAGGATCGCGCGGATCGACAGCGACGGCGCCGGCAGGATCAGCGGGTAACCCACGCATTCGCTCAGCAGCGCCGACGGCTGCGCGGCCAGTGCATGGCCAGGCGGCACTACCGCGCCGATCTGCCAGTCGCTGGTGGCCAACGCCCGGAAGGCCGGCAGCTCGGGCAGGTCGTAGCCCAGGCCGAGGTCGGCGTCGCCCTGCTCCACCGCGGCGACGATGTCCGCCACCGGCAGGTCGCTGACACGCACCACGATGCCCGGATAGCGCAGGCGGAAGTCATGCACCAGCGACGGCATCAGCGAGCCCGCCAGGCCTGCTGTCACTGCCACGGTGACGTCGCCGCGGCGCGCGCCCTTGAAGTCCTCGATGCGCTCGCGCAGCGCGTCGTGCTCGCGCAGCGTCTGGCGCACGTGCGCCAGCACCATCTCGCCCAGCGGCGTCAGCCGCAGCCGCTTGTTGATGCGCTCGAATAGCGGCGCGCCCAGTTCGGCCTCCAGATCGAGGATCTGCCGGTTGACCGCGGTCGGCACCACGTGCAGGTGCTCGGCCGCCTTGCGGATCGAACCGCGGCGAACGACCTCGTCGAGATAGCGCAGGACTCTGGCGTGCATGGTTCAGCAGGCTGGTGGATCGGACGACACCGCGTGCGACGCGAGTGACGGCGTGCGCATTGTAGCGACCCCGAAAACCGGCTCGCAAAAAAATCGCGCCTAACTATTGCGTCTTATTCGGTACCTTGCTACAATCTTTTTCTTCGTTGGGGCGTTAGCTCAGTTGGTAGAGCAGCGGACTCTTAATCCGTAGGTCGAGTGTTCGAGTCACTCACGCCCCACCAGCGAATTCATAAAAAGCCGGAAGCTTGCTTCCGGCTTTTTTCGTTGCCGCCTCACCTCTTGCCCGCCCTCCCGCGCTGATGGCACGCCCACCGCTTTCTTGATACGCGGGTTCTCACCAATTCCTTTGCGCGCTCTTTCCCGGTTGAATCGCTACCGCGCCCATTGTGGAACATAGTTCCGTATCGCGGAACTTGCGCAAGGCGCAGGCCGCTGCCGCACCCCGGCACGGCCCGGTCATGTCAGCGCGGGAACGCCTGACGGCGCGGGGCGCTTGCGAAACATCGCCCAAGAAAACGCCTGCAGCCCGCCTGGCAAACAATCAGTGAAAGAAGAACGGAGGCATTCCTTGAAAGCAGTCATTCACGCAGGCGCCGCCGCCTGCCTCGCCGCCCTTGGCCTGGCCCACGCCGGCCTTGCCCAGGCACAGTCCTACCCCAACAAGCCGATCCGCCTGATCGTTCCGTTCGCAGCCGGCGGCACCACCGATATCGTCGCGCGCGCAGTCTCCGAAAGCCTCGGCCGCGAACTCGGCCAGCCGGTGGTGGTGGAAAATCGTGGCGGCGGCGGCGGCGCGATCGGCGCCGACGCCCTGGCCAAGTCGGCACCGGACGGCTACACGCTGGGCATCGCCACGGTCAGCACGATGGCGACCAACCCCGCCACCAACCCGAAAAACCCGTACGACCCGCTCAAGGATTTCGCGCCGATCACCAACCTGGTCAACGTGCCCAACGTGCTGACGGTCAACCCGAAGGTGCCGGCCAAAACCCTGAAGGAATTCGTCGCGCTGTTGAAGTCCAACCCCGGCAAGTACAGCTACGCGTCGGCCGGCAAGGGCAGCATCTCGCACCTGGACGGCGAGCTGTTCAAGGACATCACCAAGACCGACATGGTCCATATCCCGTACCGCGGATCGGGCCCGGCGCTGAACGACACGCTGGCCGGCCAGGTCAACGCGCAGTTCGACAACCTGCCCTCGTCGATGCCGCATATCCAGGCCGGCAAGCTGCGCGCGCTGGCGGTGGCGGCCCCCAAGCGGGTCGAAGGCCTGCCTGACGTGCCGACCTTCGCCGAAGCCGGCATGAAGGACATGAACAACATGGCCTGGTACGGCCTGGTGGCACCGGCCGGCACGCCGGCGGCAATCGTCACGCGCGTGCACGACGCCGCGGTCAAGGCCCTGCAGGACCCGAACGCCAAGCGCCGGCTGGCTGACAGCGGCGCCTACACCGACGGCAATACCTCGGCGCAGTTTGCCGCGCAGATCAAGCGTGAACTGGACTTGCGCAAGAAAATCGCGCACGACCAGAACATCACGCTGGAATAAGCGGGCTGCAAAACCGTCCTGAGAGGGGTCACAAACCGGCTGCCATCGGCAGCCGGTTTTTTTGTCACCTGCCGCCGCATATGACGAGGCAAGCACTGCTGCGGAGTGGTTTGCACGAAATCGGTATGGACTTGACCGCGCGCAGTACACCGCCCCCGCAGATGGTCTTCAATACAATTAGAAGAAACTTTCACTTTGCGGACAAGCGCCTACTCGGTACATTAGCCGGGTGCTCTGCCACTGCGCCGGGTCCATTCCGGCAATCACTCCGCTCCAACTCCGGTTTCGCGCAGGCGCTGTGCGACCGTCAATCGCGAGGAAAAACATGCTGAAGAAGACTGTTCCGACCCTGATCGTTGCTGCACTGGCCGCGCTTGGCGCGACCCAGGTCTATGCGCAAAAGAACTACACCGAAGGCGGCGATATCCACAGTGGCAGCCACACCAAGAAGGCCGGCCCGAATCAGGGCGCGGCCAAGTCCGGCAAGTTCGACCCGTACACCGACGGTGCCAAGAAGTCGACCAAGTCGGACCTGACCAGCTCGGGCAAGAAGTTCGATCCGAACACGGACGGCGCCAAGGCCGGCAAGTTCGATACGTACACCGACGGTGCCAAGGCCGGCAAGCCGGACCCGTACACCGACGGCGCCAAGGCTCCCGCCAGCCAGGGCGACAAGGCGCAGTAAGGCTGCCCCGCCGCCGCAAGGCGGCTCAACGCAAACAGCCCGCAGAGATGCGGGCTGTTTTGCTTTGTACCGGGGTGCACCCGCCGTTCAGGCCGCCAGCGCCTGCGCCGGCCGTGCCGGCCGCATGGTGCCGCGATCGCGGAAGCCGACATGCCAGGACAGCGCCTCTTTCAGCAGGTGCGGAGTCTGGCCGCCGTGCGCGCTGGCGCGCCGGAAGTAGTCGCCCAGCAGGTCGCGGTATTGCGGGTCGGCGCAGTTGGCGATGATGGCACGCGCGCGCTCGCGCGGCGCCAGGCCGCGCAGGTCGGCCAGGCCGTGCTCGGTGACGATGATGTCAACGTCGTGCTCGGTGTGGTCCACGTGCGCCACCATCGGCACGATGCTGGAGACATCGCCGCCCTTGGCCACCGATTTGGTCACGAACACCGACAGGTGCGCATTGCGCGCAAAGTCGCCGGAGCCGCCAATGCCGTTCATCATGTGCGTGCCACCCACATGCGTGGAGTTGACGTTGCCGTAGATATCGCACTCCAGCGCCGTGTTGATGGTGATCAGCCCCAGCCGGCGCAGGATCTCCGGATGGTTGCTGATCTCCTGCGGGCGCAGCAACAGACGCGAGCGGTAGCGGTCGAGATTGTCCAGGAAGCGCCGGTACACCTCGCGCGTCAGCGTCACCGAAGACGCCGAGGCGAACGACAGCCGCCCCGCATCGAGCAGCTCGATGGTGCTGTCCTGCAGCACCTCGGAATACATTTTCAGGTCGCGGAACGGCGAATCCACCAGGCCGTGCAGCACCGCATTGGCAATGGTGCCGATGCCCGCCTGCAGCGGCTGCAGCGCCGGCGACAGCTTGCCCGCGCGGACCTCGTGCAGCAGGAAGTCGTTGAGATGTCCGGCGATGCTGCGCGTGTCGGCATCCGGCGGCAGCGCGTTGGACGGGCTGTCGTCCTTGGCGGTGATGACGATGGCCGCGATCCGCTCCGGATCGATGGGGATATACGGCAGGCCGATGCGCTGCTCGGGGGCGATCAGCGGGATTGGCTGGCGATACGGGCGCTGCACCGGGAAGTAGATATCGTGCAGGCCCTCCAGCTCCAGCGGCATGTTCAGGTTGATCTCGACGATCACCTTGCGCGCCAGCATGGCGAAACTGGCCGAATTGCCCACCGAGGTGCTGGGGATGATGCCGCCCTGCTCGGTGATCGCCACGGCTTCCACCACCGCCACGTCCACCGGCGCGATCTGGCCCGAGCGCAGCTGCTCCACGGTTTCGGACAGATGCTGGTCGATGAACATCACTTCGCCGGCGTTGATCTTGCGGCGCAGCGTGGCGTCGGACTGGAACGGCAGGCGGCGCGCGATCACGTCCGCCTCGGCCAGTACCCGGTCGATGTCGTTGCCCAGCGACGCGCCGGTCATCAGGGTGATGCGCAGCGGCTCGGTCGCCGCGCGCCGCGCCAGCGCGAACGGGACTTCCTTGCAGTCGCCCGCGCGCGTGAATCCGCTCATGCCTACCGTCATGCCGTCGCGGATCAGCGCGGCGGCTTCGTCGGCCGAGACTACTTTGTCATGCAGCCTGGGCAGGCGAATGCGTTCCTTGTACATCTTTATCTCCGGTCTGACGGCGCGGGCCCGTGCCGCGCGCCCCGATTGCCTGATGGCTTGTTGGCGGGGTCTCCGGAAGGCAGTGTATCCAGCCGCCCTCATTCCGGCTGTGATTTAAAGTCATGAACGGCAGTCGCTATTTTCATAGCAAGCAAAACTTAACAATGCGTCTTTCGCGTCACTATGTCCCTGTGCGATCGTGGGGAATCCGGAATTGTCACAAACATTGCAATCGATTCTGTTAGTGTCTTGCCCATCGGTCGACCGCGCCCGCCAGAGAGGCATCGGCGTCCGTGCCGCCCGGGCCGGCCATGCTCCGGCCCAGAGCATCGCAGTGGCGGCAAACTACAACAGGAGACGCCATTCATGCAGCCAAGACCACTCGAACCCAACGAGCCGGTTGTCCTTGCCCTGGTCGATGCCGTGACCGCCTGGCAGGAAGCGTTAGAACAGACCCTCTCCGCCTCTGGCCTGAATTACGCCAAGTGGCTGTTGTTGCGTGCCATCCGGCAAGGCGCCTTCGTGCGCGGATCCCCCTTGCCGGGCACGATGCGCGTCGATGTCGCGCAATCCGAGCAGATGCTGCAAGACCTGGAGCGCGACGGCTGGATCGAGTATGCCGATGCCCTGCACCCGCATATTGCCGACGCCGCTGCGAGCCGGCTGGAGCGCACCGGGCAGGCCCTGAGCGCGCTGCATAGCGTGTCGGTGGCGCCGTTCAGCTCGCAGGAGCGCGTGGCGCTGGGCAGTTTGCTCGAACGGATGAAGATCACGCTGAGCGACCACACCACACGCCAGATCCGCGTGGGCACCGAAGCCGCCCGCCATGAAAAACCTGCTGCAGCGCCGGCGGCCACCTGCACCGGCCTGCCCCCGGTCGCGCATCGCCCCGCCTCCACGCCTACACTCGCCCGCGCGCGGCTCTGACGCGATAGCTTTCATGCGAGCGCCCTGACGCGTTCGGCAAGCCGGTCCCGCCAGGCTGCGGCGGGACCGGCTCCCCTCCTCCCGTCGATTCTTCTCTCGCCCCGCCCCTCGCTACTTTGTCGCGCCGGGTGCCCCGTTTTTTCCTAAAGTATGAGCATGCCCCGGCACATGCCGTGACCGCCCCCGGACAGGACTGCGGCCCGGCGTCGCCCATCGACACCGCGAGGAGAGATCATGCCGCAGGAGAACGAAGACAAAGTCGCGCACCTGCTGGACGAACTGGCCAACTTCGCCCGCGAACGGCTGCCGGCGGCGACATTCGCCGTGGTTGAGCCTCTCCTGCGGCACTACTACGACCAGACTGACGCCGAGGACCTGCTCCGGCGCGAAGTCGACGACCTCTACGGCGCCGTGATGGCGCACTGGCATACCGCGCAGAAATTCGTCCCCGGCAGCGCCCGCATCCGCGTCTACAACCCCAACCTGGAAGAGCACGGCTGGCACTCCGACCACACCGTGGTCGAGATCGTCAACGACGACATGCCCTTCCTGGTCGATTCCGTGACGATGGAGATCAACCGCCAGGGCCTGGCGCTGCATTCGGCGATCCACCCGGTGTTCCGGGTCTGGCGCGATGCGCGCGGTGGCATCGAGCGCATCGCCCCGGGCGGCGCCGGCGAGGCCGGCGACAACTCGCGCCTGGTGTCCTTTATCCACTTCGAGATCGACCGCAGCGGCGAGGCAGCGCGGCTGGAGGCTTTGCGCAGCGGCATCGCCCTGGTGCTGGGCGACGTGCGCGCCGCAGTGGAAGACTGGCCCAGCATGTGCGACATCACCCAGGCCACCATCAGCGCCCTGGCCCAGGCGCCGGACGCGGCCTCACCGGAAAGCGCTGAAGCGCGCGCCTTCCTCGACTGGATGATGGACGACCATTTCACCTTTCTCGGCCAGCGCGACTACCAGTTGGTGTCGCAGGACGGGCGCTATTTCCTGCGCGGCGTGCCCGGCTCCGGCGCGGGCATCCTGCGCGAGAGCCTGCGCGAACCCGATGCCGACGACCTGACGCCGTTGCCCGCCGCGGCCACCGCCATCGTCGAAGGTGCCTCGCCGATCTTCGTGACCAAGGCCAATTCGCGCGCCACGGTGCACCGGCCCGGCTATCTGGACTATGTCGGCGTCAAGCTGCTGGATCCGCAGGGCCAGCTCTTTGGCGAGCGGCGTTACGTCGGCCTGTACACCTCGACCGCCTACACGGCGCCCATCGCGGAGATTCCGTTGGTGCGGCGCAAGTGCGCCAACATCCTGGCGCGCGCCGGTTTCCTGGCCAAGGGGCACCTGTACAAGTCGCTGGTGACCATCCTCGAGCAATACCCGCGCGACGAGCTGTTCCAGGCCACCGAGGACGAGTTGTTCGACATCACCATCGGCATCCTGCGGCTGCAGGAACACCAGCGCACGCGGCTGTTCGTGCGGCGCGACCGTTTCGACCGCTTTGTCTCGTGCCTGGTGTTCGTGCCGCGCGACAAATACAACACCGACCTGCGCCAGAAGATCCAGAAGCTGCTGACCGCGGCCTTCCACGGCACCAGCTGTGAATTCACGCCGCTGCTGTCGGAGTCGCCGCTGGCGCGCATCCAGCTGACCGTGCGCGGCGAGCCCGGCAGCATGCCGCACGTCGATACGGGCGAACTGGAAGAGCGCATCGTCCACGCCAGCCGCCGCTGGCAGGACGACTTGGCCGAGGCCCTGCACGAAAGCCACGGCGAAGAGCAAGGCAACCGGCTGCTACGGCGCTATGGCGGTTCGTTCCCGGCCGGCTACCGCGAGGACTACCCGGCGCGCACCGCGGTGCGCGATATCGAGCTGATGGAGCACGCGCTGCAGGCTAATGGCGCCGGCAGGGGCATGGCGATGAACCTGTACCGCCCGATCGAGGCCGCACCGGGTGCATTCCGTTTCAAGGTCTACCGCGCGGGCGAGCCGATCGCGCTGTCGCTGAGCCTGCCCATGCTCGAGCACCTGGGCGTGCGCGTCGATGAAGAGCGCCCCTACCTGATCGAGCCCGACAGCGGCATGCCGGTGTGGGTACACGACTTCGGGCTGGAAATCGCCGACGGTGGCAGCGAAGCGGACTTCGACATTGCACGCATCAAGGCGTTGTTCGAGGACGCCTTTGCCCGCGCCTGGCATGGCGAGATCGAGAACGACGACCTCAACCGGCTGGTGCTGCGCGCCGAGCTGGCCGCACGCGACGTCACCATCCTGCGTGCATATGCGCGCTACCTGCGGCAGGTGGGCTCGACCTTCAGCAACGCCTATATCGAGCGCGCGCTGACCTGCAACGCGTCGCTTGCCGGCATGCTGGTGGGGCTGTTCGTCGCGCGCTTCGACACCTTCAGCCAGGTAGCCACCGACACTGCCCGCCAGGCGCGCTGCGACAAGCTGCTGGCCGATATCGAAGCCGCGCTCGACAAGGTGCCCAACCTGGACGAAGACCGCATCCTGCGGCTCTTCCTGGGCGTGATCAACGCCACCGTGCGCACCAACTATTTCCACCGCGGTGAAGGAGGCCAGCCGCGCCCGTACGTGTCGTTCAAGTTCAACCCGGCGCTGGTCCCCGGCCTGCCGGAGCCGCGGCCGATGTTCGAGATCTGGGTCTACTCGCCGCGCGTGGAAGGCGTGCACCTGCGCGGCGGACGCGTGGCGCGCGGCGGGCTGCGCTGGTCAGACCGGCGCGAGGACTTCCGCACCGAAGTGCTGGGGCTGATGAAGGCGCAGATGGTCAAAAACACCGTGATCGTGCCGGTCGGCTCCAAGGGCGGTTTCGTGGTCAAGCTCCCGCCGCCGCCCACGGAGCGCGACGCCTTCCTGCAGGAAGGCATCGCCTGCTACCAGACCTTCCTGCGCGGGCTGCTGGACCTGACCGACAACCTGGTCGGCGGACAAGTGGTGCCGCCGCCCGAAGTGGTGCGCCACGACGACAACGACCCTTACCTGGTGGTGGCCGCCGACAAGGGCACGGCGACATTCTCGGACTTTGCCAACGCGATCTCGGCCGAGTATGGCTTCTGGCTGAGCGATGCCTTCGCCTCCGGCGGCTCGGTCGGCTATGACCACAAGAAGATGGGGATCACCGCGCGCGGCGCGTGGGAATCGGTCAAGCGGCATTTCCGTGAGATGGGCGTCGATATCCAGACCACCGACTTCACCGTGGCCGGCATCGGCGATATGTCGGGCGACGTGTTCGGCAACGGCATGCTGTTGTCGCCGCATATCCGGCTGCTGGCGGCCTTCGACCACCGGCATATCTTTCTCGATCCCGACCCGGACACGGCCAAGACCCTGCAGGAACGCACGCGGCTGTTCAGCCTGCCCCGCTCCAGCTGGGCCGACTACGACACCACGCTGATCTCCGCCGGCGGCGGCGTCTTTCCGCGCACCGCCAAGACCATCCCGCTGTCGCCGCAGGTGCAGGCGGTGCTCGGCGTCACGGCCAGCGCGCTGTCGCCGGCCGAGCTGATCCACGCCATCCTGATGGCGCCGGTGGACCTGCTCTACAACGGCGGCATCGGCACCTACGTCAAGTCCAGCCAGGAAACGCACCTGCAGGCCGGCGACCGCACCAATGACGCGGTGCGCGTGAACGGCAGCGAGCTGCGCTGCAAGGTGGTCGGCGAAGGCGGCAACCTGGGCTTCACGCAGCTGGGCCGCATCGAGTACGCGCGCAAGGGCGGGCGCATCAATACCGATGCGATCGACAACTCGGCCGGCGTGGACTGCTCCGACCACGAGGTCAATATCAAGATCCTGCTCGGGCTGGTGGTGTCCGACGGCGAGATGACCGAGAAACAGCGCAACAAGCTGCTGGCCGAGATGACCGATGAAGTCGGACTGCTGGTGCTGCAGGACAACTACTACCAGACCCAGGCGCTGTCGGTCGCGGGGCGCGGCAGCGCCGCGCTGCTCGACGGCGAGGCGCGCCTGGTGCGCTGGCTGGAGCGCGCCGGGCGGCTCAACCGCGCGCTGGAATTCTTGCCCTCGGACGAAGAGATCGCCGAGCGCAAGCTGGCCGGCGAAGGGCTGACCTCGCCCGAGCGCGCGGTGCTGCTCGCCTACAGCAAGATGTGGCTGTACGACGAGCTGCTGGCGTCCGACGTGCCAGAAGACACGCTGGTCGCCGGCCTGCTGGCCGACTACTTCCCGGTGCCGCTGCGCCAGCGCTACAGCGATGCGATGCAACGCCATCCGCTGCGGCGCGAGATCCTGTCCACGCACCTGACCAATCTGCTGGTCAACCGCATCGGCGCCACCTTTGTGCACCGGATCATGGAAGAAACCGATGCGCGCCCCGCCGATATCGTGCGCGCCTGCCTGATTGCGCGCGATGTGTTCGGCCTGACCGCGCTGTGGCAGGAGATCGACGCGCTCGACGACCGCGTGCCCGATGCCGAGCAGGCGCGTATGTTCAACGCCGTGGCGTTGCTGCTCGAGCGTGCCTGCCTGTGGTTCATCCGTTATCTGCGTGCGGGCGGCAAGGCTGGCGAGGACCTGGCGCGCTTTGCCCAGGCCGCGCAGTGGCTGGTGCCACAGCTGCCGCGGCTGCTGCCTCCCGCGGATGCGGCGGCGCTGGCGGAGCGCGCCAAGGCGTTTATCGATGTCGGGGTCGGCGAGGCGCTGGCGATCCGCGTGGCCGGCAGCGAGACTTCCGCCGCGGCGCTCGATATCGCGGAAGTGGCAGCCGCGTGCGATCGCAGCCTGGACCTGGTGGCGGGTGTCTATTTCGCGCTGGACAGCCACCTGAGCTTCAGCTGGCTGCGCGAGCGCGCGCTGGCGCTGGCCTCGGACACACACTGGGACCTGCTCGCGCGCACCACCACGCTGGAAGACCTGGGCCGGCTCAAGCGCGCCTTGACGAGCAGCGTGCTGTCGCAGGCGGGCGAGCTGGGCACGCCCGAAGCCATGATCGATGCGTGGCGGGGCAGCCGCCACGGCGCGCTCGAACGCTTCACGCGCATGCTGGCCGACCAGCGCGCCTCGGGGGCCGCGGGGTTGTCGATGCTGTCGGTCGCGGTGCGCGAGATCGGCATGCTGGAACGCGCCTAGCGCGGCACGCCGGGCGCGGGGCTAATCGCCCGCGTCGGTGTCCGCGCCGGTGTCCGAATCCGTGTCTGTATCGCTGTCCGCGTCGGCGTCGATATCTTCATCGGCAAGGCGCGGACGCAGCTCCAGCCCGAGCAGGATCAGCAGCGCGAAGGCATCGGACAGCAGGTGCTTCTGCCGGGGCAGCAGGCTGGCGTACGGCATGTCGTAGATCGACTGGTGCGCGGCGCGCTGGCCCTTGAGCCCGCGGTCGCGCGCGATATCCGACAGCAGCGCGGCAAACCCGGAAAGGTCCTGCGCTGCCAGCGCCGAATTCAATACCTTGGCGATCACTTCCGGCGAAGCGTTCGCCCAGCCCATGCGTTCAGCATTGGAAGCAGAGTCTTGGGGAAGGTCGGCAAAGTCCATTTTGTGTTTAACGGTCCCGCCTGAGCGAGCTTAAGGCGGCTATCGTGTGAATTTGACCCCACAGGCGTGGGGTGGCACGGTTAGCCGCCGGTCGAGGCTAGCGCGGCGCCGGCTTTGCGGACACCTGGCGGTAGACCGTGCTGCCGTCGCGCGCCGTGCGCGCCTCGACGTGGTTGCGTGCTCCGCATTGCGGGCAGCGGAATACCGGGCCCTGCCCTTCATTGCGGATCTGCACTTCATCCGGCTCCCAGCGCGCGCCGCAAGCCTGGTTCCCACAAACAAACATGAATACTCCTTTTAACAAGCGCCCGAGCGTCTGAGCCCGGGCGCGATCCGGGCGCGGCCGTCCCGCCGATTTGCGGGGCGGCCACGCCAGCTCAGCCGCGATTATCAGGCCAGTCGTCCGGGCGCGTCCCCATGCGCCACATATTTGGCGGCTCGCCCAGCGCCGTACTCTGGTACATCCATGCGCCACAGCCGGTGCAGCGCCAGCGACTGTCGACCTTGCAGCGGTTGCTCCTTGCCGCGAAGCCCGACGCCGCCAGGTTCTCGTGCGGCGGCACGCTTGACGGTTCGCCCACCAGCTGGTGACACAGGTCACAGGCGTGCATCGGCGACTCCTGTCAGGGCGATGGTCGCCGCGAGCGGTGGCCCACTAGCCATTGCGCTGCACCCATTGCCGGGCCCACTCGATCGCGGCCGCGCGCGCCTTGTCAGGCGTCGCGTGCGTGGCCGGCGGCCCGCCGCCCTCCAGCACCACGGCGCCCGCTTCCCAGATATCGCATACGGCCTTGAAACGCTCCGGCCCCAGCGCGTGGCAGAACACATGGATCACGAAGCCGCGATACTCGGCCACGTCGGTCGCGGCATCGGTCAGCGCGCGATCCGAGGTGGAATCGGACGGCACCACTGGCGCATCCGGCGGCATCCGCGCCTGCGCCACGGCCGTGCGCACGAGCATCGCACAGGCACCGCCCACCGCCGCACCCAGCACAATACCGAGCCCAAACCAGCAAGCCCTGCTTCCGCACTCCGCCATGGCATCTCCCGTAGCGACACTGCCGGCCCTGCTGACGCGACAAGAGTGTCGGCCCGGCATCGATTTCAGGTTATACCAAGACGGGCCCACTCCGCTTGCGCGCCACCTCCGGAACCGGCGCGCGCCGACGCTGCTGGCTGGGGACGCGTGCACGAAATTGAGAATCGTGGGGGATGACCGAACCGCAGGCGGCGACTATACTGTACATCCATACAGTATCGGAATGACGCCTCCCCATGCCCTTGTACCCGTCCGATTCCATCCTGCTCGAGACCTATTACTTTGGCGACGACGCCGAATCCGTACGCCTGCCCTGCGACGGCGTCCGCGTGGACGCTGGCGCCATCATCGTCCACGGCATCGCGCCACAGCAGCTGCAGGCGCTGCGCTGGACTCCGGACTTCCTGTCCTTCGAGGCGCACGGCACGCGCCATCGCTACCCGGTCAGCCGCCCGGCGCTGGTTGGCCCCGGTCAGGCACGCTTTACCCTGCTTTAAGCTATCGGGCCCGCATCGATGATGCGCAACCACCATTGCCGACATGCCAGATCCCAGTCCCGCAGCCACGCAACTGATCCGCTCGCTCGACCTGAAGCCGCACCCTGAAGGCGGCTACTACCGCGAAACCTATCGCAGCCAGCAGCGCCTCGTCGACGAAGACGGGCGCACCCGCGAGGCCTCCACCGCGATCTACTACATGCTGTGCGGCAGCGACTATTCCGCCTGGCATCGCATCCGTTCCGATGAGCTTTGGCACTTCCACGCGGGCTCGCCGGTTGACGTGCACGTGATCGCGGCCGGCGGCATCGTCACGCACCGGCTGGGCGATCCGTTGCGGCATGTCGGCGCGGCCTTTCAGGCGATGGTGCCGGCCGGCCACTGGTTTGCAGCACAGCGCGTGGACCTGGGCGATGGCGCCGACTTTGCACTGGTCGGCTGCACCGTTGCGCCCGCGTTCCAGTTCAGCGAATTCGAGCTGGCCGACCGCGACACACTTGCCGGCCTCGCCGGCGGCCACGACGCGTTGCTGCGGCGGCTTGCGCGCCAGCGGCCCTGAAAAAAAAAGCCCGCCGTTGCGGGGTGCGGGCGGGCCGATGAGTACTGTGGCGCCAGTCTACGTCAAGCCGCCACGGTGCCAGGATCGAAGAACCGGGATATCCCCCCGCTTTTTCTGACGACAGTTCGCGCAGCAGCGCTATACTGTATATCCATACAGTATCCGACCTGTGCGCCCCATGTCACCCGAACCCGCCAACTGCCCTGTCTGCGGCGCCGCCGCCGAGCGCCTGCGTGCCGCGCCGCGCGGCTACCGCTACACCTGCCCGAGCTGCGGCACGTTCCACATCAGTAGCCGCGCCCTTGGCTGCCGCCCCGGCATCCCCGCCTCCGCACGTGAAGACATCCGCCGCCTGCGCGCCTACGGCCACCTGCCCTACGTCGACCTGACGCGGGACGGCCTCAGCGTCAGCCCGGGCCGGAGCTAAGCCATGGGCAACAGCAAGCTCGCAGCCCGCTGCCATGAGCCGCCGGACGCATCGGACAGCTATCCGGTGGCCGGCGCCAACGGCATCCTCGCGCGTATCGAGGGCCACTACATTGCCGCGGCGTTGCGCACGCTCGGCTCGGCCACGCGCGACGGCCCCAGCCATCGCGAGGTGCTGGTCGAAGCCGGCCATGCGGGCACCGTGCGGCTCTTTATCGAAAAGAAACGGGCACGCCACGGCAGGTACACGCACTACTTCTGGTCGGCCTACCGTGCGGAGCCCGAGCAGGCTCCCTAGGCGCTGTCGACCAGGCACCACATCCCTGTCGGACGGCGCCCGATACCGGTCGCGCGGCACGGCGCGGAGACTGGCTGCATCTGCCACAAAGGAGATGCATCATGCCGGGCAAGAATATCCACGTAGTACCCGTCGAGAACGGCTGGGCCATTGAATCCGAAGGTGGCGCCGGCGGGCGCCAGCTGTACGTGTCGCAGGAAGACGCAATCGCCGCCGGCACGGAGAGAGCGAAACAGCAGCAGGTGGAACTGCTGGTGCACGGCCGCGACGGCCAGATCCGGATGCGCAACAGCTTCGGCAACGATCCGCGCGATATCAAGGGCTGACGCGGGCGAAAAATATGCGGTGACAGGCGGACTTGCGAGATACGCCTGCGGCTACGGCGTGTCCGGCGTGCTGTCGCCGAAATGCAGTGCTTCGACACGCGACCGCGTCGCATAGTACGCAAGAATCAGCGACGCGGTCAGCGCCAGTCCGGCCACCGCCAAGGCGATGCAGGTGGTTCCGACCATTCCATTGCCCTTGTCTGACATTCCGGCCTCCGGTCTTTGCGACGGGACACCGTTGTCCCGTCATCGCGTGACGGTTACTGCAGCACTAACTATAGGTGCAACGGCGCAACCTATAACCGCGTGATGCCGCAGCATTCGATTCGCGTAAGCACCACCCCTCAATGCCTTGGCGAAGCGGACCGCTGGGCAGCGATGCGCCCGACGATCGTCGTGATTTCAGCGGACCAGCGCAGGTAGCCAGCTCCGTTAAGTTGGACGCCGTCAACGGTGTAGGCGGACGCGAGCCGCCCGCCAGGCGACAAGGCCGGATTCAGATCGACAAACTCGCACCCATCCTGCGTGCCACAGTAGTGCCGCAACCTGGCATTCAGACGCCCCACCGAATCATTCAGGTCATCCCGCCCACGCAGCATCACAAACAGCGTCGACTGCACAACCACACGGGAGCCGCTGCGCAAGATGCCCCCGATAACGGACCGATACGTGTCGAAGGTCTCATCGACGCTTCGATGGCGGCGCCGCAGGTCGTTGATGCCGGCCATGACGAACACCGCGGCAGGCCGCACGACAGAACCGGCTCGCATGCCCAGGGTCGTGTCGCCGCCTATGCCGCGATTGGCGATGGTGGCATCGGGCAACAGCGCAGACCACTCGCCGAACGCTGTCATGCTGTCGCCAAGCATCACGATGTCCCTGTGCGAAGTCAGCGCGCTGAACAGCGGCGGCAACCGACACGCGCAAAGCCACTGCGAGCGTTTTCACCAGTAACGGCCAGACGGTCGAGTATGTATTTCGAGCCAGCGCCGGCGACTGCCGGCACCTCGTTATCGTCTTCTCAGGATTCAATGCGCCCAATGGCTATCACTTCATGGCCGGTCCCTGTCCGATGTCGAGGCCAATATCCTCTGGATCAAGGACAGCTTCGAGGGCCACTACAGCTATTACCTGTGCAAGGCGATGCAATTCGACATCGAGCTTTGCGTGATCGCCCTGATCGACGCCATCAGGGCGAAGCTGGCGCTGGCCCGGGAGCAATGCACCCTGCTGGGGGTATCGGAGGGAGGCAGCGCAGCGCTCTATTTCGGATGTAAATACGGCTTCCCGAACATCGTCACGATCGTCCCGCAATTTCTCCTCGGCACCTATGTATCGAAGCGCAAGCCGACGGGTCGTTTCATGCTGGGGGCCAGCATGCCGCAACCGCATATCGCCGCCCTGGACCGTTTGCTGCCTGGCATCATCGCGGCAGACAACCAGGTGGCCAGGAACGTCTATCTGTTCAGCTCGCCGGCGGACTACCAATATGAAGAAGAGATCAAGCCGCACCTCCACCTGCTGCTGAAATACGGCAACTTCAATCTGATCCTTTCGAACTCCACGCTGGTCCGCGGACATGGCGAGGTGGCGGCCTATAACACGCCAATGCTGTTGGGCATCCTGAATGCGCTCAGCCGTGGCGCAACGCCGAGGTTCACGTTCGACCCGCCGCAGCCCGAACCGGCGAGCCAGGCGGCACGGCACCTGCAGCGCCTTCGCGCGCGCAAGGCGATTGCCGCGCAACTGCGGGGGGCGCGGATCGCCGAGGGCCGGATCAGGGTTGCAGGGCACGCGCTGGCGTTGGGCTACGGCTGCGGCGAAGCCGATCCACCGACACGCACGCTGGTGCTCAAGCGCGGCGCCAGCGAGTATCGCGTTCCGGTGGCGAGCCGCCTTGACCGTACTCTGCCCCGGCGCTCCTTCGATGCCTGTTTTTGCGACTACTCCACCGCCGGATTCGATACCGAAGACGGCATCGAGACTGCGGCCCTGCAGCCTGGTCGATACACGCTGCACATCAACCTGAGCAGCCGTGATGGCCAACTGCATCACACCACCCCACCCCACTGGTCGCCGCCAAGCCCTTTGAGCAGTGCAGTCCCGATGGCGATCGGGAAATTGTCATATCGGCGGACCACACCGGAGCGGCCGTTATCGTCCGGGATATCGTCGGCAGGCGTTACGGCGAGTCCGTCTTCAGCGTGACCAATCGCTGGCTGAGAGGGCGCCTGCTACACGTCGAAGGCGTCTACTTTCGCCGCGGCTTCGAGTGGCCGACCACAAAGACGCCCACTACTACCTCGTGCTGCGCGGCAAGGCGGGGATCTTCTCGTTCAGGCTGGGGAAATCCTTCAGGCACAAGGCGATTCGCGAGCATGTCACCGACAACGATTTCATCCGCTATGACGAAGCCTACTTCGCGACCCCGGGCTATCGCGGCATCGATATCAGCAGCCTGCCCGCTGGTGACTACGAAGCCTTCATCTCGCTGAGCCAGGGCAGTCTGCTCACGTCCGAGCACGCCCCGACTTCCGGATCTCGCTGTAAACCCAATCATCCCAATAACGCACGATCGCACCATGATTGCAACTGAAGTGACAGAAGGCCAACACGAGGGTTACACGGTGTTTGGCTCGCCGAAATCCGCCAGGAACTTTGCCGTTGTCCTGAAGGGCAAGAACAACGTTATCGAGCTGACTGGCCATCCCACGATCTATCACCTGAAGGTTGAGTTTATCGGCGACAACAACGTCCTGCGCATCGGCGCCAACAGCCGGATCAAGGGTGTCATGACGATCGGCGAAGGCTCGCGACTAACGTTCGGTGCGAGCGTGTCCATCACGCGCGTCGGACACTTTGTCGCTCGGGAAGGGGCTCACATCACAGTCGGCGACCGCTGCCTGATCTCCAACTTCACCGTGATGTCCAGCGACGCCCATTCGATCTTCGACCGATCCACCGGCGAACGCCTGAATCGCGCCCGCGATGTTGTCATTGGCGACACCGTGTGGCTCGCCGCGAATGTCGCCATCTACAAGGGCGCGCGAATCGGAAGCGGCTCGGTGATCGGCGCGCATTCCATCGTCAGGGGCACCATCCCTGCCAATGTGGTGGCGGCAGGGTCGCCGGCGCAGGTCTTGAGCGAGAACATTTTCTGGGACCGGCGGCAGTTGCCAGATGGGGCGCACCTCTTGCCTGGCCTCGGCAAAAGGGCTCCATGAATACTTTGCCAAAGGCCTTTGCACTATGCCAAAGACATGGGAAGTTCGCCATAAGGGCCGCGGGAGCAGGCGCGCTTTGTCTCGTCACTGTGCTGATGTTGACGGAGATCTGGAATGCGTGGATGGAGCCAGCAGAGTATCCATTCGGCGCACAAGGACCCGCTGCGGCATTGTGGGCATATCGGTCGCAAGCCAACTATCTCTTGTCTTGCTTCATGCTTTGCGCAAGTTGTCTGCTCGCCATCTGGGCCTTGCTCGCGAAGCGCCGGAGTATCTGGCTGCGCGTCGTGTGCGCCGTGCCCATACTCATCGTCTGGGCATTGATGGCCCTCGACGGGTCTCGACTGGACCTCTGATATTCGTCGATAAGGCTCAAGCGGCCGGCGCCCTGCCACCCAGTCAGTTCAAGCGGTAAGAAGATGTGGGATCGGGCACCGCGGGCTCGTCCGCCGCCGCCGTCGCGCAAACACGACATATGCGGAAACCGGGGATGTTGCAGCGCGGCAGGACTGGGATGATGAGCAAGGGCGGACCTGCACCCGCCGTGCTACCACTTCCAGCCCTCGTGCTCCCCGGCACAGGGCTTTTTCTTTCCCGCGAGGGGGCCGCCCGCTGGCGTCCCGATTCATCGCTCCTGGCACGGACCAGGTGTGCAGGTCACGGTGGACCCTGGCGGCACAATGACCGTACGACCGCTTGACGGTGGCGGCTCGGTGACGGTGCGGTTGACTGAAATGCAGCTGGCCAACCCCAACAGAGGAAACAACGCCAGTGAGCGCACGAAGAGTCTTAAGCTTGCCATGTCGATCTCCCGGTCAGGTAGGGCGGCTATCGGTGCGGGTGCTCCGAACGCAGCTTTTACCGTTGTGAAAGTATAGGTAATGACCGACGCGACCCGCGCTGCTACCACTCCCGAGGGACCACTTAGAACTCGAGTTCTCTCAGCGTCCTGGTGGCCAGGTATGTTGCAGCCTCCTTCGCCTCCTCCCTCGTTGGGAAATCCTCCACGGTTTGGTGTAGGACTTCTGCATCGGGACCTTCTTCTAGCCGGCGGATATACACAAAGCCCCTGAACAGTCCAGAGTCGGTCTCCCTCACCTCTATCCGGGCCATATGGGTGTCCGTCGCAAAAAGCTCATCTTCCATGGCAGCCTCCACGTCCAATGTCTCAGGATCGTAGCATGACCAAAGGACACCCTAACGCTTCAGCTGCACCGTGGTGTGCGCCGATCTGGGCGAGCTAGTCCGCTAACGGAAAGCCGAATACGTCCTGCTCCAGGTCACGCTCGAACGCGGCTGTCCACGAAATGCCCCCACCGGCCAGGTAGCTCTGCATTGCGCTTCCGCTCACGCGCGCAACGGTAACCTTTCTGGAAGTTTGGCCAGGGCCGCCGCGGGGAATAATGCCCTCGTCCACAGTCACCTCGAAGTCCTCGCGCACGAACCCGTGCCTGGCGCATGCGGCCTCGAAGGCTGCTTGCTCACCAGCCGGAAGTTCATGGAACAGCTTCTGAACCATTATTTCCTCCTCAGCTCCCGCGGGATCCTAGCATGACGAAACGCACCCCAGCAGGCCAAGTGGCTGCGTGCCAAGCTCTCCTTCTACGCGCCTAAGATGCAAGAGGCGGAGACGCGAACTCCTGCTGGAGCAGCCGCGCCATATTGGATGTCATCCAAACAGAAGGGCACAGACACTATCCAGTAGGAAAATAAAAAACCCGCTTGGCCTTAACACCAAGCGGGTTTCTGTCTGGTCGGGGCGAGAGGATTTGAACCTCCGACCACCTGCACCCCATGCAGGTACGCTACCAGGCTGCGCTACGCCCCGAAAGAAAAAGATTATATCAGAAGCATTTCCGGTATGACTAGCACCTGACGTCAAATTATCCGTGCTTCGCAATCTCGCGCAGTTGCGCGAGCAGGTGCTGCACTTCGACCAGCTCATTGCGCAGGCCAGCGATGTCGACTGCCAGGGCCACCGCGCTTTCTTCGCTGCCTTCCGTTGCTTCCGCCGCTGCCGCAGGGGCGCTGTGATGGCGCCCTTCGTCGAGCCGGTTGCGCGCACCGTTGATGGTGAAGCCCTGCTCATACAGCAGTTCGCGGATGCGGCGGATCAGCAGGACTTCATGGTGCTGGTAATAGCGACGGTTGCCGCGGCGCTTGACCGGCTTGAGCTGCGTGAACTCCTGCTCCCAATAGCGCAGCACGTGCGGCTTGACGGCGCACAATTCGCTCACCTCACCGATGGTGAAGTAGCGCTTGGCCGGTATCGGCGGCAACGCGATGCGTTCGCTGGATTTGTCCGACATGAAGTGTGTAGACGAGCGTCAGGCCATGCCGGCCATGAGGTTGGCGCGCAGGATCTGCGCGCCCAGAAGAATACCGATGCCGGGCTGTGGACGCAATCCGCCGTTTGGGTGACGGGTCAGCCGGCGATACCCAGTCCTGCGCGCTCTTCCACCAGGCCCTTGAGCTTCTGGCTGGCGTGGAAGGTCACCACGCGGCGCGCGGTGATGGGGATGACTTCGCCGGTCTTGGGATTGCGGCCGGGCCGCTGCGGCTTGTCGCGCAACTGGAAGTTGCCGAAGCCGGACAGCTTGACGCTGTCGCCCTGCTCCAGCGCTTCGCGGATGACGTCGAAGAAGGCTTCGACCATGTCCTTCGATTCGCGCTTGTTCAGGCCAACCTGGTCGAACAGCATCTCGGCGAGCTCGGCCTTGGTCAGCGTGGGAACTTCGGTCGCGCGGTTGTCCGGCGTCGCGTCGTCAAGGGAGGAAGGCTGCCGGTCGCTCATCTCACCCAGTGCTGCAGCGGTCATGGAATTCGCGTCTCGATCATTCATGTCGATCGCTCAAGTGTGTGTCTGGCGATCCGCCCGGGGCCAGGCCCGGGCGCCCTTGTTTATCGTGTGTCCGCCGGTTCAGCCGCGCAGCCGGGCCTGGAAGGCCTCTGTCAGCGCGTCGACCATGCAGCGCACAGCGCTGTCGACGGTTTCGTCCTGGAGGGTCGACCCAGTATCTTGCAAGGTCACCCGGAACGCAAGGCTTTTCTCGTCTGCGCCGATGGCGGTGGAAGCGCCCTTGGGACGGAACTCGTCGAACAGCACCAGCCCCTGGCAGTAGCGGCCGTAGCCCTGCTTTTCCAGCGCCGCGCGCATGGCGTCGAGCATGTCCTGCACACGTACCGATTGCTTCACCACCACGGCCAGGTCGCGCACCGCGGCCGGGAACTTGGAGATCTCGGTGTACACCGGCAGGCCGGCATCGCGCAGCGCGTCGAGTTGCAGTTCGAACAGCACCGGCGCGTGCGCCAGCTCATACTCCTGCAGCCAGCGCGGATGCAGCTCGCCGACCACGCCGACCAGCTGGCCGTCGACCAGCACGCGCGCGGCGCGGCCCGGGTGCAGCGCGGGGTGCGACACCGGCTCGAAGCGCGGCACGCGCGGATGGAACAGCATCTCGACGTCGCCCTTGACGTCGAAGAAGTCGACGTTGCGCGTCGGGATGCCCCACTGCTCCTCGAAGGCCGGGCCATAGGCGATGCCTGCGGCCATCATCGGCTGGTCATAACCGGCGACGGTCAGGCCGCCGTCCTTCACTTCCTGGTTGCGATGGAACACGCGGCCCACTTCGAACAGGCGCACGCGCGCGGCCTTGCGGTTCAGGTTGTAGCGCACCTTGTCGACCAGGCCGCCGATCAGCGTCGAACGCATCACCGAGAGCTGGCTGGCGATCGGATTCAGCAGGCGGATCGGGTTGTCATTGGCGGCGAAGTCGCGCTCCCACTTCTCTTCGACGAAGGCGAAGTTGATCACTTCCTGGTAGTCGCGCGCGGCCACGGCGTGACGCACCACGTGGGTGGAGCGGCGTGCCTCGTTGGTCGGGCGCATCTCGCTTTCGGCCACCGGCGGACGCGCAGGAATGCGCTCGAAGCCGTAGATGCGGGCCACTTCCTCGATCAGGTCTTCCTCGATCTCGATGTCGAAGCGGTAGCTCGGCGGCGTGACTTCGAACACCTCGCCCTCGGCGCCCTGCGAACGCGTGAACGGCAGTTGCAGGCGCTGGAACACATCGGCGATGGCGGCCGGCGACAGCTCGATGCCGAGCACGCGCTCGGCACGCGCCACGCGCAGACTGACCGGCTTGCGCACCGGCAGGTTGACCACGTGGTCGTCCACCGGGCCGGCCTGGCCGCCGCAGACCTCGAGGATCAGTGCGGTGATGCGTTCGATATGCTCGACCGTGGTGGCATAGTCCACGCCACGCTCGAAGCGATGCGCGGCATCGGTCGAGAAGTTGTAGCGGCGCGCGCGGCCCTGGATCGAAGCGGGCCACCAGAATGCGGCCTCGAGGTAGATATCGGTGGTGTCCAGCGTCACGGCGGTGCTGTCGCCGCCCATGATGCCGGCCAGGCTCTCGATCTCCTTGTCATCGGCGATCACGCCGACCTGCTCGTCGACCTCGATGGTGTTGCCGTTGAGCAGCTTGATCTGCTCGCCCTTGCGGCCCCAACGCACGTCCAGGCCGCCGTGGATCTTGTGCAGGTCGAACACGTGCGACGGACGGCCCAACTCCAGCATCACGTAGTTGGAGATGTCCACCAGCGCCGAGATGCTGCGCTGGCCCGAGCGCTCCAGGCGCTGCACCATCCATGCCGGCGTGGCGGCACGCGCATTGACGCCGCGGATCACGCGGCCCGAGAAGCGTCCGCACAGGTCAGGCGCCGACACCTTGACCGGCAGCTTGTCCTGGATCGTCACCGCCACCGGCTTCATCTCGGGCAGCGTCAGCGCGGCACCGGTCAGCGCCGACACTTCGCGCGCCACGCCGTGGATCGACAGGCAGTCGGCCTTGTTCGGTGTCAGCTTGATGACAAAGACCTGGTCATCCAGGTCGAGATACTGGCGGATGTTCTGGCCGACCGGCGCGTCTTCCGGGAGCACCAGCAGGCCGCCGTGTTCTTCCGACAGCTTCAGCTCGCGTGCCGAGCACAGCATGCCGTAGCTGTCCACGCCGCGCAGCTTGCCGACCTTGATCTCGAACGGCTGGCCGCCGTCCTCGGACGGAGGCAGCACCGCGCCCACCAGTGCGCATGGCACCTTGATGCCAGGCTTGACGTTGGGCGCGCCGCAGACGATCTGCAGGGTCTCGCCGGTGCCGGCATCGACCTGGCACACGTTGAGGCGGTCGGCGTTGGGATGGCGCTCGGTCGACAGCACGTGCGCAACTACCACCTTGTCGAACGGCGGCGCGACCGAACCCACCTCTTCCACTTCCAGGCCGGCCATGGTCAGCGTGTGCGACAGCGCGTCAGTGGAGATCTTTTCAGGGTTGGCGAAGGTGCGAAGCCAGGATTCCGAGAATTGCATGGCGCTTCTGATCCGGTAAGTATTCTGTGTAGTCGTTGACGAGGGGACGGCGGCGCGTCAGGCGAACTGGCGCAGGAAGCGCACGTCGCCCTCGAAGAACAGGCGCAGGTCGTTGATGCCATAGCGCAGCATGGTCAGGCGCTCCAGGCCGGAGCCGAACGCGAAACCGATATAGCGCTCGGGATCGAGGCCCATATTGCGCAGCACGTTCGGATGCACCTGGCCCGAACCGGAAATCTCCAGCCACTTGCCGCTGCCGAAGGCCATGTCGATCTCGGCCGACGGCTCGGTGAACGGGAAGTACGACGGGCGGAAGCGCACCTGGATATCGTCGCGCTCGAAGAACTTGCGCAGGAAGTCGGCGTACACGCCCTTCAGGTCGGCAAAGCTGATGTCCTCGCCGATCCACAGGCCTTCGACCTGGTTGAACATCGGCGAGTGGGTGGCGTCGCTGTCCACACGGTACGTACGGCCCGGGCAGATCACCTTGATCGGCGGCATTGGCTTGCCGGCGTACTTCTCGACATGCATCCTGGCGTAGCGCACCTGCATCGGGCTGGTGTGCGTGCGCAGCAGCAACAGCTTGTCTTCGCTGTCGCGGCCATCGACGTAGAACGTGTCCTGCATCGAACGCGCCGGGTGGTTGTCCGGGTTGTTCAGCGCGGTGAAGTTCATCCAATCGGTTTCGATCTCAGGGCCGTCGGCCACGTCGAAGCCGATCGAGCCGAAGATCTGCTCGACGCGCTCCCAGGTGCGCATCACCGGATGCAGGCTGCCACGGCTGACCGCGCGGCCCGGCAGCGTGACGTCGATGGCCTCGGCTGCCAGGCGCGCATTCATCAGTGCGTCGGCCAGCGCCTGGCGGCGCGCCTGCAGCGCGGCTTCGACTTGCTGCTTGACCTGGTTGATGCGCGCGCCTTCCGTCTTGCGGGTTTCCGGGTCGAGCTTGCCGAGGCCCTTGAGCAGTTCGGTCAGCGCGCCGGTCTTGCCCAGGAAGCGGGCCTTTTCGTTTTCCAGCGTGGCGTTGTCGTTGGCAGCAGCGAAGGCGGCCTGGGCGTCGGCGACAATTTGATCCAGATCCTGAGACATGGCGGCGGTCGGTCGTGGGACTTTTTAGCGTCGGGCGGAACGCGCCGGCCGACGTGGGTTGGCACTACGTGCGGTGTTCGTTTCGAATGCGGTCTCGGCCAGTGCCGCCGCGGCCCGCGTGGCCACGGCAACCAAAACGGCATTCGAAATAAAAACGGGGCTCGGTGAGGAGCCCCGTTTCAGCGGACCTTGCGGTCAGCGGCCGACCTTGCGGTCGGTGCTTGCCCGGCAGCGCTTACGCGCTACCGCGGCCGGCATCAGGCAACGGTGGCTTTCACCTGGTTGACGATGGCGGCAAAGGCAGGCTTGTCGTGAATAGCCATGTCCGACAGCACCTTGCGGTCCAGTTCAATCGAGGCCTTCTTCAGACCGTTCATGAACACGCTGTAGGTCATGCCATGCTCACGCGTCGCGGCATTGATACGCGCAATCCACAGAGCGCGGAACACGCGCTTCTTGTTGCGGCGATCGCGGTATGCGTACTGGCCAGCACGCATGACCGCCTGCTTGGCGATGCGGTAGACATTATTGCGACGGCCGCGGTAACCCTTGGCAGCGTCGATGACTTTCTTGTGACGGGCCCGTGCAGTGACCCCACGCTTTACTCGAGGCATGTAATTCTCCTTTCGTTATCGTCAGGGGTTATGCGTAAGGCATCATCGCGCGCACCGACTTCAGGTTCGTCTCATGGACGTCCTGAGTACCGCGCAGTTGACGCTTGTTCTTGGTGGTCTTCTTGGTCAGGATGTGACGCTTGAAGGCCTGGCCACGCTTGAACGAACCGTTCGGACGGGCAGTAAAGCGCTTGGAGGCGCTTTTCTTCGTCTTCATCTTCGGCATGAAAAACTCCAGCTCATATGACATGCATGCAGGTGGACGGCTCACGCCGACGCTTGCAAGACCCGCATCCACTTGTTGTTGCACGACGACCCTTGCGGGCCGCGCGCGACTTCCGCACGAAGCAACGCCGGGATGCCTGGCATCCCGGCCGCTGCACCGCACAGGAATTACTTCTTCTTCTTGGGGGCGAGCACCATCACCATCTGGCGCCCTTCCATCTTCGGCATCTGCTCGACCTGGCCGATTTCTTCCAGGTCCGCCTTCAGGCGTTCGAGCATGCGCGCGCCAATTTCCTGGTGCGCCATCTCGCGACCACGGAACCGCAGCGTGATCTTGGTCTTGTCGCCATCTTCCAGGAAGCGCTTCAGGTTGCGCAGCTTGACGTTGTAGTCGCCGTCATCCGTACCGGGCCGGAACTTGACTTCCTTGACCTGGATGATTTTCTGCTTCAGCTTCGCCTCGTGGGCGCGCTTGGCTTCCTCGTACTTGAACTTCCCGTAATCCATGATCCGGGCGACGGGCGGAACCGCGTTCGGCGCGATCTCCACCAGGTCCAAGTCCTTATCCTCAGCCAGCCGGAGCGCGTCCATGAACTTGACGATGCCGAGCTGCTCGTTATCAACCCCTACCAGGCGCAGCTCAGGCGCGCTGATTTCCCGGTTGATGCGATGACCTTTGTCCGTAGCGATGTTGCGTTACCTCAAGAAGACAAAAAAACAAGCCGTGCTCACCACCCATCAGGCTTTGCTGGCGACGTCGTGTTGCAGACGCTCAACAAACGCGGAGACGGGCATCACACCCAGATCCACGTTGCCACGGGCACGCACGGCCACTTGATTGGCATCCCGCTCCTTGTCGCCCACCACTAGCAGGTAGGGAACCTTCTGAAGCGAATGCTCGCGGATTTTATACGTAATTTTCTCGTTACGCAAATCTGCCTTGGCCCTAAACCCTTGTTTTTGCAGCGATTGCACGACGTTTTCAGCATATTCCGCCTGTGAATCGGCAATATTCATGACCACGACCTGATCCGGGGCAAGCCACGCTGGCAGCGCACCGGCATGGTTTTCCAGCAGGATGCCCAGGAAGCGCTCGAACGAGCCCAGAATCGCGCGATGCAGCATCACCGGGCGCTTGCGCGAATTGTCCTCGGAGACGTATTCGGCACCCAGGCGTTCCGGCAGCACCAGGTCGAGCTGCAGCGTGCCGCACTGCCACGAGCGGCCGATCGCGTCCTTGATGTGGTACTCGACCTTGGGGCCGTAGAAAGCGCCCTCGCCCGGCAACTCTTCCCAGTCCACGCCGCAGGCACGCAGCGCCAGGCGCAGGCCCTCTTCGGCGTGGTCCCAGACCTCGTCGGAGCCGGCGCGCTGCGCGGGGCGCAGCGACAGCTTGACCGCCACGTCCTTGAAGCCGAAATCGTCGTAGACCCCGAACGCCAGTTCGTTGAAGGCCTTGGCCTCGGCCACGATCTGCTCTTCCGTGCAGAAAATATGCGCATCGTCCTGCACAAAACCGCGCACGCGCATCAGGCCGTGCAGCGCGCCCGAGGGCTCGTTGCGATGGCAGGCGCCGAACTCGGCCAGGCGCAGCGGCAGGTCGCGGTATGAACGCAGGCCGTGGTTGAAGATCTGCACATGGCCCGGGCAGTTCATCGGCTTGATCGCGTAGTCGTGCTTCTCCGACTCCGTGACGAACATGTTCTCTTTGTAGTTCTGCCAGTGGCCGGACTTTTCCCAGAGCGAACGCTCCATCACCTGCGGCGTGCGCACCTCCTGGTAGCCGGCGTCGCCCAGGCGAACGCGCATGTACTGCTCGACGGCCTGCCACACCTGCCAGCCCTTCGGGTGCCAGAACACCATGCCGGGCGCCTCTTCCTGCAGGTGGAACAGGTCGAGCAACTTGCCCAGCTTGCGGTGGTCGCGCTTCTCGGCCTCTTCCAGCATGTGCAGGTAGGCTTCCTGGTCTTCCTTCTTGGCCCAGGCCGTGCCGTAGATGCGCTGGAGCATCTCGTTGTTGGCGTCGCCGCGCCAGTAGGCGCCAGCCACCTTCATCAGCTTGAAGACCTTGAGCTTGCCCGTGGACGGCACGTGCGGGCCGCGGCACAGGTCGACGAAATTGCCTTCCCGGTACAGGCCGATTTCCTGGTCAGCCGGGATCGAGGCGATGATCTCGGCCTTATACTTCTCGCCCATCGACTCGAACAGCGCCACGGCTTCGTCGCGATTCCACACTTCGCGCACGACCTTCTCGTCCTTGCGGGCGAGCTCCGTCATCTTCTTCTCGATGGCGGCCAGATCTTCGGGCGTGAAGGGACGCTTGTAGGCGAAGTCGTAGTAGAAGCCGTTTTCGATCACCGGGCCGATCGTCACCTGCGCGTCCGGATACAGCTCCTTGACCGCGTAGGCCAGCAAGTGCGCCGTGGAGTGGCGGATCACGTCGACGCCGTCGGCGTCCTTGTCCGTGACGATGGCCAGCCCCACATCACCGTCGATTTTGAAGCTCGTATCGACCAGCTTGCCATCGACCTTGCCGGCAAGCGCGGCCTTGGCCAGGCCGGACCCGATGCTCTGCGCCACTTCGGCAACCGTCACCGGGCCGGGAAACTCGCGGCGGGACCCATCCGGCAGCGTGATTGCGATCATTTCGACTCTCCAGGACTCCGCCGGCGGCGACTTGCGTTTCGCTTGGGCGGATCAAACTGCATCTTGTGGCACCGGCCCGCGTGCTGATTTGTTTGCGCGCGATCCGGCGATTGTTCTTTGCGGCCTTGCCTCGCGTTGCGCGAAAGCCGGCAGCTTATCAGGGAGCTGACAGGCGACAGACGAAAAAAAACGCGGCCAAGGCCGCGTTTCTCTTTGTCAAACCCGATCCAACCGGGTCGAAGGCGCACCTCGACTACTGTCGCTTGCCAGCGGTAGTAGTTCGCGGTGTCATAACCATGATGCCCTTCCGTTCCGTATGGGGTTGAATCGGACTTGCTGCACTTCTTTTTACTGCTTACTGCAATTCGTTGGTAGGCTCGATTGGACTCGAACCAACGACCCCCACCATGTCAAGGTGGTGCTCTAACCAGCTGAGCTACGAGCCTAGCGAAGCAGCAAGTATAGCATCACTTTCTTTTTGCCTGCAACACCCCCTGCACATCCTCGATCAACTGAAGCGCGCGCTGCAGTTGCGTAGCCTCGGACACTTCGGCGGTGAACTGCATGCGCGCCACGCCCTTGCTGGAGAGCGTCTTCACGCCGGTCACGTTGATCTTCTCGCGCGACAGCACTTCCGAGATATCGCGCAGCAGCCCCTGCCGGTCGATGGCCTCGACATGGATGTCGACCGGATACACCGCGGCGTGGCTCTTCTTGCCCCACTCGGTCTGGATCACCCGCTCCGGCGCGCGCGCCGACAGCTGCTGGAAGGTATGGCAGTTGCGCCGATGGATCGACACGCCGCGCCCGCGCGTGACGAAGCCGACAATGTCATCTGGCGGCGCCGGCTTGCAGCAGCGCGACATCTGCGTCATCAGCGAATCCACGCCCACCACCAGCACGCCGCTCTTGGCGCCGCGCGCCACGCTGGTGGCGCGGCTCTTCTTGGTGACGGCGTCTTCCTCGCTGAGCGGCGCCTGCACTTCCCCTTCCGGGTGGCGCAGCGCGTGCTCGACGTGGCGCAGGCTGAACTCGTCCTTGGCCACCGCGGCGAACAGATCGTCCGGCGTCTTGAAGCCCAGCCGCGTAGCCAGGTCTTCCAGCTTGACCGCGGTCTTGCCTTCGCGCTGCAGCGTCTTATCGATCAGCGCGCGGCCCTGCGCGATGGTTTCCTGCGAATCGAGCGCGTTGAACCAGGCCCGCACCTTGGCCCGCGCGCGGCTGCTGGCGAGGTAGCCGAGCTCGGCATTGAGCCAGTCGCGCGACGGCCCGCCCTGCTTGACCGCGATGATCTCGACGGTCTGGCCGTTCTTCAGGGTCGTGTTCAGCGGCACCATGGTGCCGTCCACGCGCGCGCCGCGGCAACGGTGGCCCAGGTCGCTGTGCAGGTAGTAGGCAAAGTCCAGCGGCGTCGCGCCCTGCGGCAGCGCCACCACGCGCGCCTGCGGCGTCAGCACGTAGATATGGTCGTCGATCGCGGCGTGCTTGATCTGCTCCCACTCGTCGTGCGCCACGCTGTGGTCGGCGTCGTCCTTCCAGGCCAGCAGCTGGCGCAGCCAGGCGATCTTCTCGTCATAGCGCTCGCTGGCGGAGAACTGCCCGGCGTAGCCGCGGTTGCCCGCCTCCTTGTAGCGCCAGTGCGCCGCCACGCCGTATTCGGCGAAGTGGTGCATCTCGTGCGTGCGGATCTGCACCTCGAAGGCGCGGCCATCATCGCCGATCACCACCGTGTGCAGCGACTTGTAGCCGTTGGCCTTGGGCCGCGAGATGTAGTCGTCGAACTCGCGCGGGATCGGCTGCCAGATATGGTGGACGATACCCAGCACCGTGTAGCAGTCCTTGATATCGTCGACGATCACGCGGAAGGCGCGCACATCGTACAGATCGGCAAAATCCAGCTCCTTGCCGCGCATCTTCTTCCAGATGCTGTAGATGTGCTTGGGCCGCCCGCTCACCTCGGCGCGGATGCCGGCGGTGGCCAGCTCGGACTGCAGCCGCGCGATGGCGCTGGCGATATAGCCCTCGCGCTCGATGCGCTTTTCGTCCAGCAGCTTGGCGATGCGCTTGTAGGTATCGGGCTGCTCGAAGCGGAACGCCAGATCCTCCAGCTCCCACTTCATCTGCCAGATGCCGAGGCGGTTGGCCAGCGGCGCGTAGATGTCGAGCGTTTCGCGCGCCACGCCGGGCTGGGGCGCCTGCTTGGTCTCGGCCATCCAGCGCAGCGTCTGCAGCCGCGAGGCCAGGCGCACCAGCACCACGCGGATGTCCTGCGCAAACGCCAGCAGCATCTTGCGCAGCGCCTCGACTTGCTCGTGGCGTGCCTGCGCCTCGTTCTTGGACTGCGTGGCCGGCTCGGCATCGGATCGGCTGCCCGCAATGGCGCCGATGCGCAGCAGTTGCCGTACGCCGTTGACCAGCCGCGCGACTTCGTCGCCGAAGCGCGGCGCGATATCGGCCTCGGTATCGGGCACGAATGCCGCCAGCCCGAACAGGCAGGCAGCGGCGCGCGCGGCATCGTCGACGCGCAGGCCGTCGAGGATGCGCAGCATGCCTTGCGCATGCGACAGCACGCTCTCTCCGGTGGGCAGCGCTACCTCGGCGCCGTGCTCGCGCACATAAGCCAGCGCGCGTTCGACCAGCTCGGCATCCGGGATGCCCGCGACCCGCGCGGTCAGGTCGGTGGACGTCACCATGTCACTACGCCTGCATCAGTTGAGCGCAGCGGTCACCACCACTTCGATCAGGTACTCGGGATTGGCCAGGCGGGCTTCGACGGTGGCGCGCGGGGGCGTATTGCCCTGGGGCACCCAGGCGTCCCAGACCTCGTTCATCTCGCCGATCAGGTCGACGTTGGTGAGGAAGATCTGGCATGACAGGATGCGGGTCTTGTCGCTGCCGGCCTCGGCCAGCAGGCGGTCGATATGGCCGAGCACCTCGCGCGTCTGGCCGCGGATATCGGCCTTGGGCTCGACCTCGGGCACCTGCCCGGCCAGGTAGACCACGCCGTTGTAGACCGCGTATTCGGACAACCGCTTGCCCACGTGGGCGCGCTTCAGTTCTTGGTTACTCATGACAATGCGTTAAGGGGTAAAAAAATAGTCCGCTGCACGATACGCTCAAGCGCCCCCGACAAAGAACTGGCGGGCGATGGCGATCTGCGTCGGATCGACAAAGGTCGGCGCATGGCCCACGTCGGGCACTTCCACCGAACTCACATGCTTGCCGCGTGCCACCATCTCGGCCACGGTCTCGCGCAGCAGCAGGTCCGACTGCGCCCCGCGCACCACCAGCACCGGCCCTTCGATGGCCTCGAAGCCGCGCCACAGCGCGGCCTCACCCAGAGCAAGGAGCTCCGGGGTGGACTTGCGAAACGGCGTGGCAAGCTGCGGATCGTAATGCAAGCCCCATTCCAGGCCTTCGGCGCCCTGCACCGGCTTCAGGATGGCAGCGTTCAGTTCGCGCCACTGCTCGGGCGTATGGCGACCGAACGAGGCGCTGATGGTCTGAAGGTAGGCCAGCCCTTCCTCGAAGGTCTTGAAGCGCACCGGCAGGCCCAGGTAAGCGCCAATCCGCTCCACCGCCGAGGGCGCCAGCTTCGGGCCCACGTCGTTGAGCAGCAGCTTGCGCACCGGCGACTTCGGCAGCCCGGCCAGCCCCATGCCGATCAGGCCACCCATCGAGGTGCCGAACCAGTCCACCTGCTCCACGTTGAGCCGCGCGATCAGCGTAACCATGTCGGATACGTACTGCGGCACCACGTAGCCGTTGGGATCGGCCAGCCATTCCGAGCGTCCGCGGCCCGCCACATCGGGGCAGACCACGCGGTAGTCGCCGCACAGCGCACTGGCGACGCTGTCGAAGTCGCGGCCGGTGCGGGTCAGCCCGTGTACGCACATCAGCACGCGCGGGTTGGCGGGGTCGCCCCACTCGTGGTAGGCCATGCGGTGCAGGCCCGCCGGGCTGATGCACTGGACAAAACCGAGGCGCGGACTGGCAGACATCTGGACTCCCTGACAAACCGGACCGCTCACCGCGAAAAAGCGGCGCCGCCGGAGGTTGAGCAAAGCTGGATTGTACGCCGCAGCGAGTACAATGCCACAGCGCAGTGTCTGCACCACCGCACACGCTGCCGCGCACCGCCACGGCGCGGTCCGCCCTCACTGTGGCACCCCTACCGTGGCATCCCATTCTCTCTCGACGGAGGCTTACATGCTCAACGGCAAGACCGCACTGGTGACTGGCTCGACCAGCGGCATCGGGCTCGGCATCGCGAAGGCGCTGGCGGCCCAGGGCGCCAACATCATCGTCAACGGCTTTGGTGACGCGGACGCCGCAAAGAACGAGATCGCGCAGGCCGGCCACGGCATCCGGGTCGGCTACCACGCTGCGGACATGAGCAAGGCGGCCGAGATCGAGGACATGATGCACTACGCCGAGTCCGACTTCGGCGGCGCCGATATCCTGGTCAACAACGCCGGCATCCAGCATGTGGCCTGCATCGAGGAGTTCCCGCCCGAGCGCTGGGACGCGATCATCGCCATCAACCTGACCTCGGCCTTCCACACCACCCGCCTGGTGCTGCCCGGCATGAAGCAGAAGAACTGGGGCCGCATCATCAACGTCGCTTCCACGCACGGGCTGGTGGCCTCGGCGAACAAGTCGGCCTACGTGGCGGCCAAGCACGGCATCGTCGGCTTTACCAAGGTCACCGCGCTGGAAACCGCGCAGACCGGCGTGACCGCCAACGCGATCTGCCCGGGCTGGGTGCTGACGCCGCTGGTGCAGAAGCAGGTGGAAGCGCGCGCGCAGAAGGAAGGCATCCCGGTCGAGCAGGCCAAGCGCGAGCTGGTGCTGGAGAAGCAGCCCTCGGGCCAGTTCGTCACGCCCGATGAGCTGGGTGCGCTGGCCGTGTTCCTGTCGTCCGAAGCGGCACGTCAGGTGCGCGGTGCGATCTGGAACATGGACGGCGGCTGGGTGGCGCAGTAAGGAGCGGCGGATGCAACGACGACGCTTCCTCGGCACCCTCGGTGCGCTGGCGCTCGGCACGCTCGCCGTGGGCGTGCTGGGGCCCGTGGCCGATGCGTTCGCCCAGGCCAAGCCCCTGGCCATCGACGTCTACAAAAGCCCGCTGTGCGGCTGCTGCGAAGACTGGGTCAAGCACCTGCGCACCAATGGTTTCACCGTGACCGTGCATGACGTCGAGGATACCGGCGTCTACCGCAAGCGCTTCGGCATGCCGGAGCGTTTCGGCTCGTGCCATACCGGGTATATCGGCGGCTATGCGATCGAGGGGCACGTGCCTGCGGCGGATATCCGCAAGCTGCTGGCGGCAAAGCCCAAGGCGGTCGGGCTGGCGGTGCCGGGCATGCCGGTGGGCTCGCCGGGCATGGAACAGGGCCCGCACAAGGACCCGTTCGACGTGCTGCTAGTCAAGGCTGACGGCGCCGCCTCGGTGTTTGCCAGCTACAACAAGCCGGCCGCCTGACGGCCTGCCTTGCCGGGTGCGCCACGGCGCATCCGGCCATCACTGCGCGCCGGCAAGGCTCGCCAGCGCCGCTTCCACTTCCCGCCATACCGTCTCGGTTTCGCCCTCGGTGCATTCGCCGTGCTGGCGCTTGACCGCGCCCAGCCGGTTCAGCACCAGGTGCTGGTCCGGCACCACGCCCACACCGGCCAGGCAGGCCTGAACGCAAGCCAGCGGACAGCCGTCCAGCGCCAGGATCGGCCGCCCGGATTGCGCCACGCGCGTCAGCGCCGGTACGCCGCCGCCCACGCCGCTGATACAGGACATTTCCGCACGCCCGCTGCGGTCGAGCCGCACCGCGCAGGCATTGGCCAGTTGCGCCACGCTGGAGCAGCCGGAGCAGGCGTACACCAGTGGCAGGGATCGGTTCGGGGAAGCCGGCATCGCGCACGTTCCGTAAGGTTTCATCCATGGCCGGGCCACGCCCTGCCGAAATCGGCCAGCATAGTGAGCGCAGCGGCGCCGCGGTATTCGTCGGAAGAGCTATCATCGCCACCCGTCCGGCATAGTCCGGGCGGGCAGGTGCCGGGATCCGCCCACCAAAGAAAAAACCCCTGCGACGCATCGCGCCACAGGGGTCTGGCAGGCTACAGTCGGTACGTCGCTCAGAGCAGCGGCGCGCCCGTCTTGGCCTGGATTTCCTCCCGGGTGACACCCGGAGCGGTTTCCACCAGCTTCAGACCCTCATCAGTCACGTCGATCACACCCAGGTCGGTGATGATGCGGTTGACCACGCCCACGCCGGTCAGCGGCAGGTTGCACTGCTTCAGGATCTTGATGTCCTCGGTGCCGTCCTTCTTCTTGGCGGTGTGTTCCATCAGCACCACCACGCGGCCGACGCCGGCCACCAGGTCCATCGCGCCGCCCATGCCCTTGACCATCTTGCCCGGGATCATCCAGTTGGCCAGGTCGCCCTGCTCGCTGACCTGCATCGCGCCCAGGATGGCCAGGTCGATGTGGCCGCCGCGAATCATCGCGAAGGAATCCGCCGACGAGAAGATCGACGAGCCCGGCAGCGTCGTCACGGTCTGCTTGCCGGCATTGATCATGTCGGCGTCGACTTCATCCTCGGTCGGGAACGGGCCGATGCCCAGCAGGCCATTTTCCGACTGCAGCCACACTTCCATGCCTTGCGGCACCCAGTTGGCCACCAACGTCGGCAAGCCGATGCCCAGGTTGACGTAGAAACCGTCCTGCAGCTCGGTCGCGGCGCGCGCGGCCATTTCGTCACGTGTCCATGCCATGATCGGTCTCCTTAGCTGGCCGCGCGCACGGTGCGCTGCTCGATGCGTTTCTCGGGATTGGTGTTCAGCACCAGGCGCTTCACGAAGATGCCGGCCAGGTGGATTTCGTCCGGGTCCAGCTCGCCGGTCTCGACGATATGCTCGACCTCGGCAATGGTGACCTTGCCCGCCATCGCGCACATCGGGTTGAAGTTGCGCGCGGTGCGGCGGAACACCAGGTTGCCGGCCTTGTCGGCCTTGTACGCCTTGACCAGCGCCACGTCGGCGGTCAGCGAACGCTCCATCACGTACTTCTCGCCGTCGAATTCGCGGATTTCCTTGCCTTCGGCGACGATGGTGCCCACGCCCGTCTTGGTGAAGAAGGCCGGAATGCCCGAGCCGCCGGCGCGCAGCTTCTCGGCCAGCGTGCCCTGCGGGGTGAATTCGAGCTCGAGTTCGCCCGCCAGGTACTGGCGCTCGAACTCCTTGTTCTCGCCCACGTAGGACGAGATCATCTTCCTGATCTGGCGTGTGGCCAGCAGCTGGCCAAGGCCGAAGCCGTCGACGCCGGCGTTGTTGGAGATGCAGGTGAGCTGCTTGACGCCGCTGTCGCGCAGCGCGGCAATCAGCGCCTCGGGGATGCCGCACAGGCCGAAACCGCCAACGGCGATTGTCTGGCCGTCGCGGACGACGCCTGCAAGCGCTTCTGCGGCGCTGGCGTAGACCTTGTTCATGTTCGCTCCTTCCACGGTAGTTCCTCGGGGGTCCGCTGTCGTTCTTCCTGCCGCAGGGTGTGCGGCGGGCGACGCAGGGAAATTGTAACGGTACAATCGGCGGCGGGCGCCGACTGTCGTCCGACCGACAGCATACGCAAGCGCCGCCGGCTACGCCATTACGTAAAAATACATAAGCAGATGCCCGCTATCGACTACCAGACCGCTTTCCAGCTCGCCCCCGTGGGCCTGGTGCTGTCACGCGAGCGCGTGATCGAAGACTGCAACGAGGAGGTCTGCCGCATTTTTGGCACCACGCGCGAGGCGCTGCTGGGCCAGTCGTTCCAGGTGCTCTACCCCACCGCCGACGAATTCGAGCGCACCGGCGCGCGCATCGTGCCGATCATGAACAAGCGCGGCATGTATTCGGACGAGCGCATCATGAAGCGCGCCGGCGGCGAGCTGTTCTGGTGCCACGTCACCGGCCGCGCCCTGGACCGCGCGCAACCGCTGGGCGCCGGGATCTGGACCTTCGAGGACCTGTCGCAGAAGCGCCAGGTGACGGCCGAGCTGACGGCGCGCGAACGCGAGATCGCGGCGCAGCTGGTGGAGGGGAAGACCAGCAAGCAGATCGGCAAGCTGCTGGCGATCAGCCCGCGCACGGTGGATATCTACCGGGCGCGGCTGATGAAGAAGTATGGGGCCAGCACTTCGGTCGACCTGGTGCAGCGACTGGTCCACCACTGAACCCCACTGCGGGCGTCAGCCCTCGATGATCGCGCGAATCTCCGGCGGCACCGGCACCGACTTCTCCAGGGCGTAATCACACCACACCACCTTGGCGCCACCCTCGGCCCACACCACATCGGGCAGGTCGGTGCGGCGGATCTCCATGCGAGTCTCGAAGCTGGTGCGACCGAGCTGCCCGGCATACACACGGCATTCGATATCGCCCGGATACCGCAGCTGCCGCAGGAAGGTCATATGCGCGTTGATGATCACCGGGCCCTGCCCGTGCGCATCCTTGCCGCCACGGCCGAGCGATGCAAACCACTCGATGCGCGCCTGCTCCAGGTACTGGAAATAGACGGTGTTGTTGACATGGCCCATGGCATCCATGTCGCCCCACCGGATGGGCATCAGAACCGTGTAGACGTGCTTCATTCACAGCCTCCGTGCGGACTGGCCCACCGATGCCAGCAGGCCAGCTCCGTTACGCCATGGCTCAGCGCTTGGCGATCGCGCCTTCAGCCTTGGTCACCAGGTCGGTGCCGATCTGCTTTTTCCACTTGTCGTAGACCTTGGCGGTCGCCTTGCGGAAGGCGTCATGCTCGGCCGGGCTCAGGTGCGTGACCTTGACGCCGTGCGTTTCCATGTCCTTCCATGCCGGCGCGCCCGGTTCGACCAGGCCCTTGCGGGCCAGCGCGATTTCCTGCTTGCCGGCGTCGATGGCGGCCTGCCTGACGATCTCGCGGTCGGCCGGGGTCCAGCTTTCCCAGATCTGCTTGTTGACCACAAAGATCAGCGGGTCAGCCACGTAGCCCCACGTCGTGACGAACTTCTGGCCGACCGTGTACAGCTTGGCGGCAGCGAACACCGACTGCGGGTTCTCCTGGCCGTCGACTGCGCCCGAGGCCATCGCCGGCTGCGCGTCGGCCCAGCTCATCTGGGTCGGGTTGGCGCCCAGCGCGTTGAAGGTCTCGATGTACAGCGGCGAGCCCACCACGCGCAGCTTCAGGCCCTTGAGGTCTTCCGGCTTGCGGATCTCGCGCTTGGAGTTCGATACCTCGCGGAAGCCGTTCTCGCCCCAGGCCAGCGGCACCACGCCGGCTTTCTCCAGCGTGGTGAAGATCGACTTGCCGACTTCGCCCTGCGTCAGCGCGTCAAGCGCCTTGTAGTCGGGCATCAGGAACGGCAGCGAGAACAGGTTCAGTTCCCTGACCTGCGGCGACCAGTTGATGGTCGAGCCCACCGCCATGTCGATCACGCCCTGGCGAATCGCCGAGAACTCGCGGGTCTGGTCGCCGGCCACCAGCGAGGTGCCCGGGTACAGCTTGATATTGATGCGACCGTTGGTGCGCTGCTTGACCAGGTCGGCCCAGATCTCGCCGCCCTTGCCCCACGGGAAGGCCGGGCCGAGCACCAGCGACATCTTGTACTCGGACTTGTAGGTCTGGGCCATCGCGCCGGCGGGGGCGAAGGCGGAAGCGGCAATGGCGGCTGCCGTTGCGAGCATCAGGGCACGACGTTTCATCTCATCTCCTCTCGGGAATCGTCAATTCTTGTTGTTGAATGCAAAAGATCAATAGCCGAGGTATTCCGGCAGCCACGTCGCCAGCGGCGGATAGGCCAGCACCATCAGCATGGCGATAAACATCGCCAGCAGCATCCAGATCACCCAGGGCACGGTCTCTTCCATGCGCACGCGGGCGATCCGGCACGACACCATCAGGTTCACGGCCAGCGGCGGCGTGAACTGGCCCAGCGCCACCTTCAGCGTCAGCACCACGCCGAACCATACCGGGTTCCAGTGGAAGGCATTGGAGATCGGCAGCAGCAGCGGCACGAAGATCAGGAAGATCGAGATGCCGTCCAGGAACATGCCCACCGTCATCAGCAGCAGCACGATCAGCGCCAGCACGCCATACTCGCCGAGCCCGGAATTGGCGATGGCATGCGCCAACGGATCGATCACACCCAGCGTCGACAGCGCATAGGCGAAGATGCCGGCCAGCGCCACCACCAGCAGGATCACCGCCGAGGTCTCGGCCGCCTCCTGGAAGATGGTGAACAGGTCGCGCATGCCGATGCTGCGATACACCACCATGCCGACGAAGAGGCCATAGACCACCGCCACCACGGCGGCTTCGGTCGGCGTGAACCAGCCGGCGCGCATGCCGCCCAGGATCAGGAACGGCGCCACCAGGCCCCATGCGGCTTCGCGCAGGCTCTTCCAGAACGGCGGACGCGGCAGCGCGGCTTCGGCGGCGCCCATGTTGTGCTTGCGCGCCAGCCACACCGCCGGCACGATCAGCGCGATGCCGGCCAGCACGCCGGGGATCATGCCGGCGGCGAACAGCGCCGGCACCGAGGCGCCGGGCACCAGCACGCTGTAGATAATGAACGCCACCGACGGCGGGATCAGGATGTCGGTCGCGGCCGCCGCGCCGACCACCGCGGCGCTGTACGAGCCGGGATAGCCCGCGCGCGACATCGCCGCGATCATCACGCCGCCCACCGCGGCCGCGTTGGCCGGGCCGGAGCCTGAGATGCCGCCAAGGAACATCGCCACCAGGATCGCCACCAGCGGCAGCATGCCCGGGCCGCGGCCGACCACGGCGATGGCAAAGGTCACCAGCCGCTGCGCCACGCCGGAGCGATCGAAGATCGAACCGACCAGCACGAACATCGGGATCGCCAGCAGCGGGTACTTGGCCAGCCCCGCGTAGAAGTTCTGCGGCACGGCCAGCAGGCCGAACATCTGGGTATCGAGATTGGACAGGCCGATCGCGACCAGGCCGCCCAGGCCCAGCGACACGCCGATGGGCACGCCCAGCAGCATCAGGCCGATAAAGACGACGAACAAGGTGATGGCGACGAACGTCATTGCGCCTTCTCCGTCGTGGCGGCCTTGCCTTCATGCAGCGCCTTGAGCGCGTGCACGTTGCGCACCATCAGCCCCAGCGCGCGCAGCGAGATGCCAGCCGACAGCACCGGCAGCCAGATCGAGTACCACCAACTGGGCACGCCGATGCCGGGCGAGGTCTCGCCAAAGGCGTATTCATCCCAGGCGATGCGCGCACCCAGCACCGCCAGCGCGATAAACATCACGGCCACGCCCAGCGCCGACAGGATCGCAAGGCGTCGCTGCCGGGCCGCGCTGCCGCGTTCGAAGAAGAATTCGATGCGGATATTGCGGTCGCGCGCCACCGCGGCACTGCCGGCAACCAGCGCCAGCACGATCATCAGGAAGACCGAGAACTCCTCGGTCCAGGCAAACGACTCGTCGGTGAAATAGCGGACCACCACGTTGGCGAAGGTGATGCCGACCAGCAGCACCATCACGATCACGCCAATCCAGTCCTCGAGGCGGGGCGAAACCCGGAATTCAGCGTCCTGCGCTTCGTCGACAGCCTGCGGGACCACCGCGGAATCGACGACGTGTTGCGGCACGGCATTGCGCCGTGCCTCGTCTTGTTGCTCCATCTCCCCCGGCCTCCGGTCCGGGCCGCTCGGGCCTGGCGGCCGCTGCGGCGTTTTTTGCTTGTATGTAAAGACTTAATCTGCAGACATGGCGGATTATGCCAAGACTGGCGTGCTAGGCACACGAATTTTCTGAGCGGCGACGCTGGCTGGCGACGACGCGGCCGCAAGGCGGGGAACGCCCAAGGGGACCGGATAAGCCCTGGGCAAGCAGTCGGGCACCCCCGCGCGCTTGTGGCGCGCAGCCGGGTGCAGGGGGTGGTGACGCCCCCTCGACAGGCATTACGCCCGTCAGGCCGTCAGACCATGCCGTCGTCGGCGGTGATGACGGCGCCGTTGATGAACTGTGACTGGTCGGACGCCAGCAGCAGCAACAGGCCGTCCAGGTCCTCCGGGCGTCCCAGCCGCTTGCGCGGCAGCATCTGGATCAGCTTCTGGCCAGCGTCCGAGTCCCAGTGATGGTGGTTGATCTCGGTATCGATATAGCCCGGGCAGATCGCGTTGGTATTGATGCCATGGCGCGCCCATTCCAGCGCCATGGCCTTGGTCATGTGCACCACGGCCGCCTTGCTCATGCAATACACGCCGATCTGCGACAGCACCTTCAGCCCCGCCACCGACGCGACATTGACGATGCGCGCCTGCGGCAGCGGGCTGCCGTTCTTCTCGGCGCCCTTGGCGCGCGCGATCATGCGCTTGGCCACTTCCTGGGCGACGAAGAAGGCGCCGCGGGTATTGGTATCGAAGACGAAATCGAAGTCGTCGGCGGTGACGTCGGTCAGCTTCTGCGTGGTCGACACGCCCGAATTATTGACCAGGATATCGATGGAGCCCGCTTCTGTTTCCGCATGCGCAACAGCGGCGCGGATGCTGTCCGGGTCGGTGACGTCCAGGCGTACCACGTGGGCGCTGCCGCCCTCGGCCTCGATGGCCGCGCGCAGTTCCTTGAGCCGCTCGGTGCGGCGCGACGCCAGCACCACCTTGGCGCCCGCGGCGGCCAGCACGGTGGCAAAACGCGAGCCGAGCCCGCTCGAGGCGCCGGTGACCAGCGCTACCTTGCCTTCCAGATTGATCGACAAACCCATAGTGACCTCTTGTGCGGGAGCCCCTCCCGCCAAATCAGGAGCAGAAGGCAGCATACCAAAAAAAGAACGACCGTTCCAAAAAAATCCTTGCCTGTGGGTGGCGAGTCCCGGACAATGCCGGAGATTCTAAGAACTTGGCCAGCAAAGGGAAAGAGGGAAAACCAGCGAATCCGGCGCCTTCGGGCATCAAATCGCTGCCAACTTCCCCTCCCCGCGCAGTTTGCGCCGGCCGGCACGAGTTCTGTGCAGAACGATCACCGCATTTCCCACAATTGCAAGCAAGCTGCGAAGAAATAGAGGGTTAGAGACAATGGATCAGCAACAACTCCTGGAGCAGTTCGGACCGCGTGAAGCCATGGAATACGACGTGGTCATCGTCGGCGGCGGCCCCGCCGGCCTGGCCACGGCCATCCGCCTGAAGCAACTCGCGCAGGAGAAAGGCGCCGACGTCAACGTGTGCGTGCTGGAAAAGGGCTCCGAGCCCGGCGCCCACATCCTGTCGGGCGCCATCATGGATCCGCGCGCCCTCAACGAACTGATCCCGAACTGGAACGAACTGGGCGCACCGCTGAACCAGGCCGTGACCGAGGACAAGTTCCTGTTCCTGAACGAGGCCGGCTCCAAGGGCACGCCCCCGGCGCTGCTGCCGGAGTGCTTCCACAACGAAGGCAACTACATCATCAGCCTGTCGAACTTCGTGCGCTGGCTGGGCCAGCAGGCCGAAGCGGCGGGCGTGGAAATCTTCCCGGGCTTCCCGGCCGCCGAGGTGCTCTACAACGAGGACGGCTCGGTCAAGGGCGTGGCCACCGGCAACATGGGCATCAACAAGGAAGGCGAGCCCACCGAGAACTTCCAGCTCGGCATGGAACTGCATGCCAAGTACACGATCTTCGCCGAAGGCTCGCGCGGCCACCTGGGCAAGCAGCTGATCGAGAAATTCAAGCTCGACGCCGGCAAGGATCCGCAGAGCTACGGCATCGGGCTGAAGGAACTGTGGGAAATCGACCCGGCCAAGCACAAGCCCGGCCTGGTGGTGCACACCGCCGGCTGGCCGCTCGACCCCGCCACCTATGGCGGCTCGTTCCTGTACCACATGGAAGACAACAAGGTCGCGGTCGGCTTTGTGGTCGGCCTGGACTACACCAACCCGTGGCTGTCGCCGTTCGAGGAATTCCAGCGCTTCAAGACGCATCCGGAAATCCGTCAGTACTTCGAAGGCGGCAAGCGCCTGAGCTACGGCGCCCGTGCGATCACCGCCGGCGGCCTGCTGTCGCTGCCCAAGACCGTGTTCCCGGGCGGCGCCCTGGTCGGCTGCGACGCCGGCTACCTGAACGCCTCGCGCATCAAGGGCAGCCACGCCGCGATCAAGACCGGCATGCTGGCCGCCGAGGCTGTCTATGACGCGCTGCAGGGCGGCCGCCAGCACGACGAGCTGACCGCCTACCCGGCCGCGTTCGAGCAGAGCTGGTTGTACAAGGAACTGCTGCAGGCCAAGAATTTCAAGCAGTGGTTCAAGAAGGGCCGCACCACCGCCACGCTGATGACCGGCATCGAGCAATGGCTGCTGCCCAAGCTGGGCATCCGCAACCCGCCGTGGACCATCCACCGCGTGAAGCCGGACCATGTCTACCTGAAGCCGGCGGCCGAGTGCGAGAAGATCGTCTACCCGAAGCCGGACGGCAAGCTGACCTTCGACCGCCTGAGCTCGGTGTTTATCAGCAACACCAACCACGAAGAGAACCAGCCGGCCCACCTGACGCTGAAGGACGCCAGCGTGCCGGTGAACATCAACTGGGACAAGTACGCCGGCCCCGAGTCGCGCTACTGCCCGGCAGGTGTGTATGAGTTCGTGCAGGACGAAACGTCGGGCAAGGAACGGCTGCAGATCAATGCGCAGAACTGCGTGCACTGCAAGACCTGCGATATCAAGGATCCGACGCAGAACATCGTGTGGGTGACGCCGGAAGGTGGTGGCGGGCCGAACTACGTGGGGATGTAACACCACCACGTCAGGCGAAGCCAACGGTTTCTGGATGCACCAAAGCCGCCCGAACTAGCCTAAGCGGTGTTCTCCCTCTCCCCTCAGGGGGAGAGGGGCGCAAACCAGCGGCGAGCGAAGCGCAATCGCTACCGCGTCTGCCGCCGCGCCGCCATCGCCTTGTCCACCGCCGCAGCCTGCAGCGCCTCGCTGGGGTTGCTGAACGCCTGCTTCCGCAACGCTTCGAGCTGCTGCCGGCGATCCTGCTCCGACAAACCCGGAAACGATTCGATCTGCGCGCGGCGAGCCGCGTAGTCGTCGTAGCGTTGTTGCCACGCCTGCTCGGCCTGTGCCTGCTGCTGGTAGCGCTGCGCAACTTCCGGCCCATAAACCTGCGCCAGCGCCGCGCCAATATCCTGCGCGCTCCGACCCGCTGCCTGCATGCCGGCGATGGTGTCGCCAATCGCCTGCGGACGGGCACTGGCTTCGCGCGTGGCGCGTAAGGGTTCGGGCAGCGCAGCGTCGAGCGCGGCCAGGCGCCGTTGCCGCTCCGCCTCGTCGAGCCCCGGCTGTGCCGCAATTTCCAGCCGTGCCAGCATGGCACCGTCGTATGCCTGCTCGTCACCAAACCAGATCGTCGCCACCTCCGGCAGCAGACGGTGCCGTGCCGCGTTGCGCGTGGCCTGCAGCGCCCGCAGTTGACCGACTTGCGTGGCATTCAGCGTGCCCTCGCCTGCATCCGCCAGCGGCTTGTTCGCCGCCTGCGGTTGTATCTCGGCAAGATAGGCCACATAGCGCTGCCAGAGCTGCCACGCCTGCCCCGCAGCCGGCTGCGGCACCCGGCGGCGGATATCGTCGTACACCAACTGGTCGAGCGCCCCGGCACCGCCGGCATCAAGGCGGGCGCTGAGGAAGTAGTCGAAGTACGTGCGCAATGCACGCGTCAACCGCAGGTTGCCGTGCGCATCGGTTTCCGGTCCGGCGGGCACGTCGACGCCCGCAAGCGATGGCAATGCGGAGACGCTGCCCCCCAGCCCTGTGTCAGCCAGCGTTACCGACCGATTTGCAGCGGCGACGGATGCCGCGCGTTGCGGCACGGCATCCGGACCGGACGGCATCGTCATCCAGTACACCGCAACCGCCGCGACGCCCGCCGGCAACAACGCCAGCCAGAGCCACGGCGCGCGTTCAGAGCTGGTCATTGCGCAGCCGGTTGGCGTGGCTGAGGATCACCGTGCGCGGGTCCACGTCCTGGTACAGGCCGGCCATCTGGTTCACCTCGTCGAGGTGGTTCCAGTAATAGCCGGTGGCCAGCACCCGGCCCCACTTGCTGCTGCAGACCGACACCAGCCCGTCATTCGGCCCGGCGCCCTTCAGGTCCATGATCCCGGCCAGGGTCGACATCATCACCGTGGTCGGATCCAGCAGGTTGGAGCGCAGCAGGCTGAAGGGGCCGCCCTGCCCGGTCCAGGAATACGCGGACTGCGTATGGGTGACGAGATTGCCCGCGGCATCGCGCGCCTGCCGCTGCTCGAAGGTAGCGCCGGGCGTGTCGCAGTCCGGCCCGAGTGCCGACTTCGTGCCCGGCACCAGCGTGGCATTCAGCCGCGCGTTCTGCTCGGCGGCGCCCTTCGTGGTCAGGATCCTCAGCGAAGCCAGTGCATCCTGGTCCAGCGCCTGCCCGTTGCTGATGCCGTTGAACCAGCCGACCGCATCGAACACCCCCTGGATCAGGCCGACCAGCACCGGTCCCGCGATCGCAATGCTGTTGACACCGTTGATCAGGTCCAGCACCGTGTCGGCCACCGGGCTGCCGCGGTGCGGGCTGCCGATGGTGGTCACCGAAGCGATATCCTGCGGCGACATCGCCGCCAGCGTGCGCGAGGTCGGGCCGCCCTGGCTGTGGCCGATCAGGTTGACCTTGTCGGCGCCGGTTTCGAGCTTGATCGCGCGCACATACGCCTGCAGTGCCAGCGCGCGCTCTTCGTCGCTGTTGAACGAGGGCACCGTGGCCACATAGACGCGCGCGCCGTGGGCACGCAGTATTTCGGGGATACCGTACCAGTAGTCGAGCACGCCGCCCATTTTCGCGGCGCCGGTGAGCCCGTGGACCAGCACGATCGGGTAGCGCGTCTTTGCGTAGTCTGCGCTCTCGGCAGTGGCGGGCCCCGACCAGGCCATCGTGGCCGCGGCAGCCAGTGCCGCTATGGTCCCTAGGATCCTGCCGGCCGCCTGCTTCCTTGCCGCATGCGTGCTGCGCCCGCACGCGTGGCCCGGGTCACGGTGTCCGCTGTGCTCCATCTTGTCTCCTCGGTGGTGGGTCTTTTTTTGTTGAAAGCAGTAAAGACCGCGCACCGCGTGAAGACAATCAAAACATTAGCGGAATTCCTCCAAACGGCCGCTACAGGGCTGCAGGCTACAAAAGCATGCACGTGTTCGACAGCAGCTGCTCGTAGATATAGCACTGCAGCAGTGTCATCTCGCGTTCGGCGAGCACGTCGAAGGCTACGCCGAAGGCCGGAAAATCGGCGTCTTCGCCGGGACCCTCTGGCGCCACGCGCACCCAGCCATCGACGGTCACTTCGCTGTCGAATGACGCGGTCCGCATCTTGAAGCGCAGCCGCACGCGGCTGCCCGGCGCAGGCGACGGCGCGGTGGTATGCACCAGCGCGCCGCCGGTGCTGAGGTCGGACAGCAGCGCCAGCCGCGCCGTACCCGACTCGACAGCATCCTCGTCCTCCGGCTCGGTCAGGTAGGCCGCCAGGCGCGTGGGCACGCGTGCGGCCTTGCGCACCGGCGTCGCATGTTGCTGCGCCGGCGCCGACAGCACCAGGTAGCGGAACGGGCTGCGGCAGACCGCGGTGATGGTCGAGGTGAAGCTGTGGATGGCCTGCCCGGAGAAGCCGCGCAGCAGCACATTGTCGCCCGCCTGCAGCGGCAGGTCGCGGCCGCCGAGCTGGGGCCAGGTTACGAACAGGCCTTGCTCGATAAAGCCGATCAGGCGGCTGGCCGCGGCGCGCGCGGTCTCGCCTTCATGCTTGATATGCAGCAGCGTGCCGACCTGCAGGCCGAGCGGGCCGGCCGTGGGACGCACGCAGTCGTCCGGGTTGTCGCCGTCGTCCTCGCGGCAGACCACGCCGTGCCGGAACACCAGCGCCAGGTCGCGCGCGTCGGGAATGACGCTGCCGCCGCCGAGCACCAGGTTGCCGTCGCCGTCGAGCAGCGACCAGGGCAGCGGGTGTCCGACAGGAAGATCGTTGGGAGTGAGCTGAATCATGGCTGTTTGCAGAGGGGCCCGGTGGGTCGTCCCCGTGGCAATGGCAAACCCACGGCGGAGCTGCCGGGCAGTATCCGCCACCTGTATTCGATCACTATCGGCGCCGTCGCGTGGAAATTAAGCGCTTGCCGATGGCGGAGAACCGTATGTGTAGCATTCGCTCCGTGCGCCAGGCTTGACGCCCGGCAAGTTCGGGACCAGAATCGCATAAAAGCTGTCTGACAGCCTGACATATTGCCCCCATGACAACCCTGCCCCGCCCGCCCTCGCTGGCCAGCCGCATCGCCCAGTCCCTGCACGACGACATCCTCGCCGGCCGTTACGTCGCCGGCGCGCGCCTGCCTGCCGAAGCCAGCCTGGCCGACACCTTCGGCGTCAGCCGGCCGATCGTGCGCGAGGCCATCGCGCAGTTGAAGGCCGACGGCGTGCTGGTCACACGCAAGGGCTCGGGCGCCTATGTGTCCGAGACGCCAGGCGGCCAGGCCTGGCGCGTGGCCAGCGCGCCGGACGGCGGCCCGACGCTGGCGCAACTGTTCGAACTGCGCCGCGTGGTGGAAACCGCCTGCGCGGAAATGGCGGCGCAGCGGCGCACCGAGGCCGACGTCGATGCCATCCGCGCCGCGCTGGCGGCGATGCGGGCGCAGGCCAACGGCCAGGGCGACATGGCCAGTGCCGCGGCGGCCGACATGGCCTTCCACCATGCCATCGCCGAGGCCGCGCACAACCCCTGCTTTACCGGCCTGACCGATTTCGTCAGCCAGCAGATGCTGGCCGCGCGCCAGCGCGCGTGGGAGAACACCGCGCGACTGGTTGCCAGCACCGGCGCCCCGCGCGCCGCCGACAGCGAACATGCGGCGCTGGCCGAAGCGATTGCCGCCGGCAACGCCGCTGCAGCGCGCGAGGCCGCGCAACAGCACCTGTCCGCCGCGGCCGCCCGCCTGGGCCTGCCCGGCTGACCCCCAAATACAGAGACACTCAACCAAGGAACGAGCATGGAAAAGGTGGATTGCGTCGTCATCGGCGCCGGCGTGGTGGGACTGGCGGTGGCGCGCGCGCTCGCGCTGCAGGGCCGCGAAGTGATCATCCTGGAGGCCGAGAACGCCTTCGGCACCATCACTAGCGCGCGCAACAGCGAAGTGATCCACGCCGGCATCTACTATCCCGCCGGCTCGCTGAAGGCGCAGCTGTGCGTGCGCGGCAAGGCCATGTTGTACGACTACTGCGCCACGCACCATGTCGCCCACCAGCGCTGTGGCAAGCTGATCGTCGCCACCAGCCAAGCGCAGGTGGCCACGCTGGAAGGCATCCGTACCAAGGCCGCGGCCAACGGCGTCGATGACCTGCGCCTGCTCAGCCAGGCCGAAGCGCAGGCGCTGGAGCCGCAACTGCAATGCCACGCCGCGCTGCTGTCGCCCTCGACCGGCATCATCGACAGCCACGGCCTGATGACCGCGCTGCTGGGCGATGCCGAGAACGCCGGCGCGATGCTGGCGGTGCAGTCACCGGTGCTGGGCGGCGCGGTGACGCAGGAAGGTATCCGCCTCGAAGTCGGCAACGAGGATGGCAGCGCGACCACGCTGCTGGCGCGGACCGTGGTGAACTCGGCCGGCCTGACCGCGCCGGAACTGGCGCGCCGCCTCGACGGCATGCCGGAGGCGCACATCCCGCCGCAGTACTACGCCAAGGGCTGCTATTTCACGCTGGTCGGCCGCGCGCCGTTCTCACGGCTGATCTACCCGGTGCCCGAGGCGGCCGGGCTGGGCGTGCACCTGACGCTCGACATGGGCGGCCAGGCGCGCTTCGGCCCCAATGTGCGCTGGATCGACGAGATCGAATACAGCGTGGACCCGGCCGATGCCGATGGTTTCTATGACGAGGTGCGCCGCTACTGGCCGGGGCTGGCCGACGGCGCGCTGCAGCCGGGCTATGCCGGCATCCGCCCCAAGATCAGCGGCCCGCACGAAGTGGCGGCGGACTTCCGTATCGATGGCCCGGCGGTGCATGGCGTGCCGGGACTGGTTCACCTGTTCGGGATCGAATCACCGGGACTGACCTCGTCGCTGGCAATCGCCGAGCGGGTCGGCGCGGCGCTGTCCTGAACCGCGCCGGTGCCTATGCCTTCGCCGCGAAAGCTCATCGCGGCGCAGAAGGCGCCGGCCGCCGCGGCGATCGCAGCCAGCCCGAAGGTATGCTCCGGCGCCAGCGCGTTCCAGGTCCAGCCCATCGCCAGCCCGCCCAGCGTGCCGCCGACGCCGTAGGAAATGCCCGTGTACAGCGCCTGCCCGCGCCCCTGCAACGGCCCGGAGAACCACGTCTGCAGCCGCTTCAGGCTGGCGCTGTGGTGCGCCGCGAAGGTGGCGGCGTGCAGCACCTGCACCAGCGCCATCAGCCATGCGAACTGCGCAAAGTAGCCGGTCAGCCCGAAGCGCAGCGCCGCCAGCACGAAGGTGCCCGCCAGGATGGTGCGCAGCGCATAGCGCGCGAACAGCAGGCCCTGGTAGTAGAAGAACACGATCTCGGCCACCACGCCGACGGTCCACATCACGCCGATGGCGAACTTGCTGTAGCCGAGCTTCTCCAGCCACAGCGAATAAAATACGTAGAGCGCGGCGTGCGCGAACATCATCAGGAAGGCTGACGCCAGGAACCACGCCACGTCCGGGCGGCGCAGCAGCGGCAACGCGGGCGGCGCCGGCACGCGCGGCCCCTCGTCCGTGGCATCGCGCATGGTCAGCACCACGCCGACCAGGATCGCCAGCAAGGCGCTCGCCACCCACGGGAAGGCGCGCATGCCGACCGCTTCGAACAGCGCCCCGCCCGCCAGCACCGCACCGATAAAGCCGGCCGAGCCGAACATGCGGATGCGGCCGTAGCTGTGGTCGAAGGCGCCGTAGCGGCGCAGGGTGGAAATGGTCAGCGCATCACCCAGCGGCGACATCGCGCTGGTCAGCAGGCTCAGCGTCAGCATCATCGCCATCATGCCGCCGTAGCTGCCGACGCCGGGCAGCATCAGGAAGGCCAGCAATGAGGTGAACGCGCTGACGCGCAGGATGCGCACGCGCGTGTGCATCACGTCGGACAGCCAGCCCCACAGGTAGGGGCCGACGATGCGGCTGACCTGGAAGCTCGCCATCAGCACGCCGATCTGCACGGGATCGAAGCCGCGCCCGGCGAAATACAGGCTCACGTACGGCGAGATAACGCCGACGTAGCCGTAGTAGCCAAGGTAGAAGAGCCCGAAGCGGGCGTAGTCAGGGCGTCCGGCGCCGGAGGCGCCGCCGCCCGCGGATGGCGCCGTCAAGTCAGCGCGACTGGCCGGCCTGCGCCGGAATCTGCGGCGTATCGACCTTTACGTCGCCGCACTGCGCGCGGTGGCGCAGCGCGTGGTCCATCAGCACCAGCGCCAGCATGGCCTCGGCGATGGGCGTGGCGCGGATGCCCACGCAGGGATCGTGGCGGCCGAAAGTCTCGACCGTGGCGGCATTGCCGGCCTTGTCGATCGACTCGCGCGGGGTGCGGATCGAGGAAGTCGGCTTGATCGCCAGCGACACGGTAATGTCCTGGCCGGTCGAGATGCCGCCCAGCACGCCGCCGGAATTGTTGGTGCGGAAACCCTCGGCGGTCAGCTCGTCGCCATGCACGCTGCCGCGCTGGGCCACGCTGTCGAAGCCGGCGCCGATCTCCACGCCCTTGACCGCGTTGATGCCCATCATCGCGTGGGCGATGTCGGCGTCGAGCCTGTCGAACAGCGGCTCGCCCAGGCCGACCGGCACATTGCTGGCCACCACCTCGATGCGCGCGCCGACCGAATCGCCGTCGCGGCGCAGCGCGTCCATATAGGTTTCCAGCTCGGGGATGATGTCCGCATTGGGCGCGAAGAACGGGTTCTCCGGCACGTGCGACCAGTCAGTGAACGGCACCGCGATCTCGCCCAGCTGCGACATGTAGCCCCGGATCTCGATGCCATACTTTTCGCGCAGCCACTTCTTGGCCACCGCCGCCGCGGCCACCACCGGCGCGGTCAGGCGCGCCGACGAGCGGCCGCCGCCGCGATGGTCGCGGATACCGTACTTCTGCCAGTAGGTGTAGTCGGCGTGGCCCGGGCGGAAGGTCTCGACGATATTGCCGTAGTCCTTGCTGCGCTGGTCGGTATTGCGGATCAGCAGGCAGATCGGGGTGCCGGTGGTCTTGCCCTCGAACACCCCCGACAGGATCTCGACCTGGTCGGCTTCCTGGCGCTGCGTGACGTGGCGCGAGGTGCCGGGCTTGCGGCGGTCCAGGTCGCCCTGGATGTCGGCCTCGGTCAGCGCCATGCCCGGCGGGCAGCCATCCACCACCGCGCCGATGGCAGGCCCGTGCGATTCGCCGAAGGTGGTGACAGTGAAGAGCAGGCCAAGGGTGTTGCCGGACATGATGGAAACCGCACAGGAATTGGGGACGGCCTCCATTGTAAGGCCAATGCCCGCCCTCGGGCGGCCCGCAGGGCTCAGGCCGCTGCGGTTTCCGGCGCGAAGTCGGGGTAGAACTCCGCCCGCATCCGGTCCATATAGGCCACCAGGTTGGCATGCCCCTCCGCCGCGGTACGGATCGGGGTGTCGAATACGGGGCACAGCAGGCTGGCGGCGAAGGCGAACAGCGTGGCGTCGGCCCCGCACGGCTTGTCGCCCATCAGATAGCGCTTGTCGCCCAGGATATCGGCAATCGAGGTCACGCCCTTGCTGGCCAGCGCCACCAGTTCTTCCTCGCTGTGCCGGCCCAGGCCCTGCCCCCACAGCGTCTTGCGCACCTTGTAGCGCACCAGCCGCTCGGCCAGCCCGCGCACCGGTGCCGGCACGCCGCGAAAGAACAGTGCCGGGCCCTTGTCGAAATTGTGCTGGTCGAGCCAGCGCACGCGTGCCACCGCCCAGTACAGGTGGTCTTCCATCAATTTCTCGGCAGCCCAGGCGATACCGCGTTCGGCCGGACTCAGGCCGGCATCGAAGTCAATGTGGTAGGTCTTCTCGATATGCCAGCGGATCATGGTGGAATCCGCCACGATTCGCCCCATGTCGTCCAGGTACGGCAGCTTGCCCTTGGGCGCGTGGCGCAGGCTGCCGCGGCGGGCCTGGTACGGCAGGCCGGCGAGCTTGAGCAGCATCTCGGCCTTGGTGACGAAGGGGCTGGCGTCGGGCAGCCCGAAGGCGGGGCCGAAGGTATAGAGGGTGATCATCGAGGGCTCAGGTTCCGCATTCCATCAACTAGCGCCAGTCGCCGCGCAGCGTCTGCACCATCTGCTGCAGCCCTTCGGGCGTAGCCGCCTCCGGCGACACCGGCTCGCCCACCACCAGCTCCAGCCGGTTCAGGATGCCGCGCCGGAACGGCCGCGACATCGCCGGCGCACCCTTGCGCGAGAAGTAGCTGCCCCACAGCCCGCGCAGCGCCATCGGCACCACCGGCACCGGGGTGCGCCGGATGATCTGCTGCACGCCTTGCTTGAACGGGTTGATCTCGCCGGTGGCGGTGATCTTCCCTTCCGGGAAGATGCAGACCAGGTCGCCGCCCTGCAGCGCATCGGCCACGCTGTCATAGGCGCGCTTGAGCATCTCAGGGTCTTCATGCGCGGGCGCGATCGGGATCGCCTTGGCGTGCCGGAAGAACCACGACAGCAGCGGCACCTTGAAGATGCGGTAATCCATCACGAAGCGCACCGGGCGCGGGCTGCACGCCATCAGCACCACCGCGTCGGCAAAGCTGACATGGTTGCAGACCAGCACGGCCGGTCCGTCCGCGGGGATCCGCTCGGCATTGATGCGGCGCAGGCGATAGATGGTATGGACCAGGATCCAGGCGATAAAGCGCAGCAGGAACTCCGGCACCAGCGAGTAGATATAGACCGCCACCACGGCATTGAGCAGCCCCACCACCAGGAACAGCTGCGGAATGCTGTAGCCCGCCAGCGCCATCGCCACGCCCAGCAGCGACGCCGCGATCATGAAGAAGCTGTTCAGGATATTGTTGGCCGCGATGATGCGCGCGCGGTGCGTGGGCGCGCTGCGGCTCTGGATCAGCGCATACAGCGGCACGCTGTAGAAGCCGCCGAACATGGCCAGCAGGAACAGGTCGGCCAGCACGCGCCAGTGGCGCGGCTCGGCCAGGAAGCCGCCGATGCCGCTGAGCGTGGCCGCGGCCTGCCCCTGGCTGGCAAAGTACAGGTCGACCGCGAACACCGTCATGCCGATCGAGCCGAACGGCACCAGCCCGATCTCGACATGGCGCCCGGACAGCCGCTCGCACAGCAGCGAACCGATGCCGATGCCCACCGAGAATACCGCCAGCAACAGCGTCACCACGTTCTGGTCGCCGCCCAGCACATCCTTGGCGTAGCTGAAGAACGAGGTGAGGAAGGTGGCGCCGAGGAACCACAGCCACGAGATGCCGAGCAGGCTCAGGAACACGGTGCGGTTGCCGCGCGCCAGCATCAGGTTGCGCCAGGTCTCCGAGAACGGGTTCCAGTTGATGCGCAGGTCGGGCTGCGGCGCCGGTGAGACCGGGACCCGTCTCGACACTACCCGCCCCGCCACCGCGATCGCCACGCATAGCGCGCCGACGTACATCGGCCCCACGATCGCGCCGCCCTGCTGCAGCCCGGCCAGCTCGCCGCCAACCAGCGTGCCCAGCAGGATCGCGACGAAGGTGCCCATCTCCACCAGCCCGTTGCCGCCGACCAGCTCGCTCTCATCCAGGTGCTGTGGCAGGTAGGCGAACTTGACCGGCCCGAACAGCGTGGAATGCAGCCCCATCAGGAAGGTGCCGGCATACAGCAGCGGCGCGCTGTGCCAGGCAAAGCCGGCCAGGCCCAGCACCATGATGGCAATCTCCAGCGACTTGACCAGCCGGATCAGGCGCGACTTTTCCAGCTTGTCGGCGATCTGCCCGCTGGTGGCCGAGAACAGCACGAACGGCGCGATAAAGATCGCCGAGATCAGGAACGCGGCGCTGCGCGCGTCCACGCCCTCGAACAGCGCCGTGTGGTAGGTCACCAGCGAGGTGAAGGCGACCTTGAAGACGTTGTCGTTCATCGCCCCGAGGAACTGGGTCCAGAAGAACGGGGCAAAGCGGCGCTCGCCGAGCAGTCGGAACTGGCTGTGTTGGCTCATGGATGGGGGCCGTCCGGTCCGGAGGCCGGTGCGGAAATGGAAATTCCGGCAGTGTGCCGGAGCCGGGGTCCGGCCGCCATCATGCCACCGCCGCGCGGCCGCGCGGCGTCAGTCGAAAGAAATTTCGAAGGAAGCTTCAGTCTGGACCGTCCGGCGCACCGGACGGCGCCGCGGCATTACTCGGCGCGCTCTTCCGGCCAGTCGCGGATATAGGCCTTGAGCATCTTGTTCTCGAAGCTCTGGTCCTCGACCACGGCCTTGGCGACGTCGTAGAAGGAGATCACGCCCATCAGCGTGCGGTTGTCGAGCACCGGCATATAGCGAGTGTGACGCGCCAGCATCATGCGGCGCACCTCGTTGACGTCCGTTTCCATGGTGCAGGTCACCGGCGCATCGTCCATCACCTTGCGGATGCTGGTGGTGCCGACGCTGCCATTGTTCCTGGCCAGCGTCTCGATGAGCTCGCGGAAGGTCAGCATGCCGACCAGGTCGCCGTATTCCATCACCACCAGCGAGCCGATATCGTGCTCGGCCATGGTGTGGACGGCGACCAGCAAGGAGGTGTCAGGCGTCACGGTGAAGAGCGTATTGCCCTTGATCTGGAGGATGTCGCTGACTTTCATGTTGGTCTCCGCTGCCTGTACGTAAGATATCGCTCCGACGACGTGGGCGATTCCGGTCACTTCGTTATCTGTCTCTGGGTGTGCGGGCAGAGATGCCCGCGAGTTCCCCCCGTTGGCCGATCCTAGCCCAAACCGGCCCGCAAAGTAAAGCAGGAGGCCGGTTTGCGGGCGGCGCGCCACCGTGGGCGGGCGCACGATGCTACGATGCTGGCCGGAGACAACTCAAGGCCGACCGATCATGTCCGGAACCCGATTCGACACGCTGGCCCTGCACGCCGGCGCCGCGCCCGACCCCGCCACCGGGGCCCGCGCCACCCCGATCCACCTGACCACCTCCTTCGTGTTCCGCGACAGCGAACACGCCGCGTCGCTGTTCAATATGGAGCGCGCGGGCCACGTCTACTCGCGCATCTCCAACCCGACCGTGGCCGTGCTGGAGGAGCGCATCGCCGCGCTGGAAAACGGCGCCGGCGCGATCGCCACCGCTTCCGGACAGGCCGCGCTGCACCTGGCGGTGGCCACGCTGATGGGCGCCGGCTCGCACGTGGTGGCGTCGTCGGCGCTGTACGGCGGCTCGCACAACCTGCTGCACTACACGCTGCGCCGCTTCGGCATCGAGACCACCTTCGTCAAGGCGCGCGACATCGACGCCTGGCGCGCCGCGATCCGCCCCAATACCCGGCTGCTGTTCGGCGAGACGCTGGGCAACCCGGGGCTGGACGTGCTGGATATCCCCACGCTGGCACAGCTCGGCCAGGACAATGGCATCCCGCTGCTGGTCGATTCCACCTTCACCACGCCCTACCTGCTGCGTCCGTTCGATCTCGGCGCCGGCCTGCTCTACCATTCGGCCACCAAGTTCCTGGGCGGCCACGGCACCACCATCGGCGGCGTGCTGGTCGAAGGCGGCACCTTCGACTTCGAGGCCTCGGGCCGCTTCCCGGAGTTGTCCGAGCCGTACGAGGGCTTCCACAACATGGTGTTTACCGAGGAAAGCACGGTGGCGCCCTTCCTGCTGCGCGCGCGCCGCGAGGGCCTGCGCGACTTCGGCGCCTGCATGAACCCGATGGCCGCCTGGCAGCTGCTGCAGGGCGTGGAAACGCTGCCGCTGCGCATGAGTCGCCATGTCGACAACACCCGCAAGGTGGTGCAGTTCCTGGCATCGCATCCGATGGTGGAATCGGTGTCCTACCCCGAACTGGAATCGCACCCCGACTACGAACTGGCCAAGCGCCTGCTGCCGCGCGGCTGCGGCGCGGTGTTCAGCTTCAACCTCAAGGGCAACCGCGTCGCCGGCCAGCGCTTTATCGAGAACATGTCGCTGTTCTCGCACCTGGCCAACGTGGGCGACGCGCGTTCGCTGGTGATCCACCCGGCCTCGACCACGCACTTCCGCATGGACGCGGCGGCACTGCAATCGGCCGGCATCACCGAGGGCACGATCCGGCTGTCGGTGGGGCTGGAGGACCCAGACGACCTGGTCGACGACCTCAAGCGCGGCCTGAAAGCCGCCGAGAAAGCCATGAGCGGCAAGGGAGGCGTCTGATGGAACTGAACGTTGCAAGCCAGCCTGCCTACGCTTACACCGGCGGCAAACCCTTCGATCCCGCCCTGCCCTGCGCCGTGTTCGTGCACGGCGCGCAGAACGACCACAGCGTGTGGGCGCTGCAGACGCGCTGGTTCGCCAACCACGGCTTCTCGGTGCTGGCGGTGGACCTGCCCGGCCACAACCGCAGCAAGGGCGCGCCGCTGGCCACGGTCGAGGCCATGGCCGACTGGGTCATGGCGCTGGTCGCCGCCGCCGGCGTCAAGGCGCCGGCCTTCGTGTTCGGCCACAGCATGGGCTCGCTGATCGCGCTGGAATGCGCGGCGCGCCATCCGCAAGCGGTGCGCGGCATTGGCCTGCTGGCCACCGCCTACCCGATGAAGGTTTCGGATGCACTGCTCGACGCCTCGCTCAACCGCGAGGACGAAGCCATTGCCATGGTCAACACCTGGTCGCATTCGAGCCTGGCCAACAAGCCCTCGTCGCCCGGCCCGGGCGCATGGATGCAGGGCGGCAGCCAGCGGCTGATGGAGCGCGTGGCGCGCAACAACCCGCAGGCGCATGTGTTCCACAACGATTTCTCGGCGTGCAACGCCTACGCCCATGGTGAAGAGGCAGCGGCCGCGGTGGCCTGCCCGGCGCTGTTCATCACCGGCAGCAAGGACATGATGACCTCGCCCAAGGCGGCGCTGGCGCTGGCCGGCAAGATGGCGAAGGCCAGCCTGGTGTCGGTGCCGTGCGGCCACGCGATGATGGGCGAGCGCCCCGACGAGGTGCTGGACGCGCTGGCGGCCTTCGCGCGCAAGCTGGTCGCAGCGGGCTGATGCCGCCCGGATGGCTCGCCACGCCAGCGGCCATCCCCCGGGCACAGAAGGTCTACACTGCACAAAACAAGACCCGCCGGAGACAGCCATGACCCACGCCCGCGCGCGCGAGTTCGAGAACTTCGCGGCCTTCTATCCCTACTACCTGGGCGAGCACCAGAACCGCACCTGCCGGCGGCTGCATTTCGTCGGCTCGACGGTGGCGCTGCTGTGCCTGGTGGCGCTGGTGGTCACCGGCAATGCCTGGTGGCTGCTGGGGGCGGCGGTGGCGGGTTATGCCTTTGCCTGGGTCGGGCACTTCGGCTTCGAGAAAAACCGGCCGGCCACATTCCGGCATCCGGTCTACAGCCTGATGGGCGACTGGATGATGTACGCCGATATCTGGCGCGGCAAAATCCCGTTCTGAAGGGCCACGCGGGCAGCCGGGCGTCAGACCTGACCGTGCCACCCCGGCGGCACCACCTCCAGCGTGCGCCGCTGCGCCGCGGCACCGGTCTCCTCAGTACCATGCCCTGGTCCGTCGGCCGGCGGCTGGCCAAAGACAGCCTCCAGCGTTTGGTCGAGCTGCGGATTGTCCAGGATCGACTTGAGCCCGTCGGCCCCGCGCAGGTGCTGCGCCAGTGCCGTGCGCGGCAGTCGCGGCAGGTTCAGCACCAGCCGGTCGTGCAGCATGCGCAGCGTCACCTGCGCGGGATCGCATAGCAGCGCCCAGTGGGCCTGCCCGCGCTCCTGCTGCAGCCGCCCGATCAGGTGCATGGCCTTGAGCTTGCCCAGCAGGCCCGCCAGGTAATCGGCCTCGACCCGCAGCGTGCGGCTCAGGTCCAGCTCGCCCACGCTGCGCGGCACCTCGTCGCGGGCGCGGTAGAGCAGCAGCAGCACGCCCAGCGCGTCAAAGAACTCGCTACCGGCAAAGGTGCGGCGCCGCCAGTAGCCTTGCCGGATCACCGGCAGGTTGGCCGCGATGGTGGCCCCCAGCAGCGTCACCAGCCAACTCAGGTAGATCCACAGCAGGAAGATCGGCAGGGCCGCAAAGGTGCCGTAGACCGCGGTATAGGCCGGGATATGCGTGATGAAGTAGCCGAAGCCGCGCTTGGCGAATTCGAACGCGATCGCCGCCACCACGCCGGCGACGAGGGCGTCGCGCCACTCCACGTAGGCGTTGGGCACCGCCGTGTACAGGAAGGCGAAGGCCAGCGCCGACAGCACCACCGGCGTGGCACTGACCAGCAGCCCGACGCCGAGCGGCATGGTGCCGACATAGCCAGCCGAGATCGAGATCAGGTAAGAGCTGATCGACAGGCTCGCGCCGATCAGCACCGGCCCGAAGGTCAGCACCGCCCAGAACACCAGCACGCGCTGCGCCAGCGGTCGGCGCTGCTTGACGCGCCAGATCGCATTGAGCGCGTCTTCCACCGTCAGCATGGTCAGCACCGACGTGACCATCAGGCCGCCCAGGCCCATCGCGGTCAGCCCGCGCGCGCTCTTGGCGAACATGCCGATGTAGCGCTGGATCGATTCGCTGACGTTGCCGGGGATCAGGTTCTGGAACAGGAACGCCTCGATGGCGTTGCGGAAATCGCGGAAAACGGGGAACGCGGCCAGCAGCGCAAAGGCCACCGTCAGCACCGGCACCACGGCCAGCACGGTGGTAAACGTCAGGCTCGCCGACACCTGCGGCAGCCGGTCTTCGCCGGCACGGCGCAGTGCGTAGCGCGCCAGGGCGCGCACCTTCTGCAGGTTCCATTCCCTGCGCAGGCGGGCAACGCGGGGTCCAATCATGCGGCAGCAACTCCTTGTCGATCTAGCGGTAAACAGGACAGATGCCCCAGCTGGACGGGCGGGCAGGCGGGCGAGCGCGGGGGCGCATCTATAATACGCGCATTGTTTCCGGCACTTCGGACACCTGTCCGACCGCCATCCCGATGCCTTTCCGGCGCCATACTCTCCACCGCCGGCCATCCCGCTCCATGACCGACATCCTCGTCCTGTACTACAGCCGCCACGGCAGCACCCGCAAGCTTGCCGAACTGATCGCCACCGGCATCGACAGCGTCCCCGGCGCCCAGGCCAGGCTGCGCACCGTGCCGCCCGTGTCCACCGTGTGCGAGGCCACCGCGCCCGACATCCCGGCCGACGGCCCGCCCTATGCCGAGCTGCGCGACCTGGAGGAGTGCGCCGGCCTGGCGCTGGGCAGCCCCACCCGCTTCGGCAATATGGCCGCGCCGATGAAGTACTTCCTCGACGGCACCGTGGCGCAATGGCTGTCGGGCACGCTGACGGGCAAGCCTGCCTGCGTGTTCACCGCCACCGGCAGCCTGCACGGCGGGCAGGAGACCACGCTGCTGTCGATGATGCTGCCGCTGCTGCACCACGGCATGCTGATCATGGGCCTGCCCTATGGCGAGAAGGGCCTGATGACCACCGCCTCGGGCGGCACGCCCTACGGCCCCAGCCACCATGCCCATGCCGACAACCGCGGCCCGGTGACGGAAGACGAATCGGCGCTGGCGCTCGCCATGGGCCGGCGCCTGGCGCGCGTCGCGCTACGGCTGGACGGAGCCGGCGCATGAGTGCGGCCACCGACAGCCCGACCACCGACAGCGACCAGGCGCTGCACAGCCCCTGGCTGTACCGTCTCAGCGTGGGCAGCCTGCTTGCGCTGATGCTGCTGTGCATCGCCTGGGAATGGTTCCTCGCGCCGCTGCGCCCCGGCGGCTCGTGGCTGATCATCAAGTTCCTGCCGCTGCTGCTGCCGCTGCGCGGCGTGCTCTCGCGCAACCGCTACACCATGCAGTGGTCGTCGATGCTGATCCTGCTGTTCTTCACCGAAGGCATCGTGCGCGCCACCAGCGACCGCGCGCCCTCTTCCACGCTGGCATGGGTGGAGGTGGCGCTGACGCTGGTGTTCTTTGTCAGCACCATCCTGTACCTGCGGCCGTACAAGCGGCGCGCCCGCGCGGCCACGAAGGCCGCCGCGCGCAAGCCCTGATACCCGAACCCGAAGCCATGACCGCGACCCAAGACTCCTTCCTCGCCCTGTGCCGCGCCGCACTGGGTTCCCAGCACGTCCTGACCGACGCCGCCGACAAGGCGCCCTACCTGACCGACTGGCGCAAGCGCTATACCGGCGAGGCGCTGGCGGTGCTGCGCCCTGGCACCACCGAGGAAGTTGCGGAAGCCGTCCATGCCTGCCATGCGCACAAGATCGCGGTGGTGCCGCAAGGCGGCAATACCGGCCTGTGCGGCGGCGCCACACCGGTGGCCGGGCAGGATTCGGTGGTGATCTCGCTGCAGCGGCTGAACCGCATCCGCCAGGTCGACCCGCTCAACAACACCATCACCGTGGAGGCCGGCGTGGTGCTGCAGCACCTGCAGGACGTGGCACGCGAGCATGGCCGGCTGTTCCCGCTGAGCCTCGCGGCCGAAGGCAGCTGCACCATCGGCGGCAACCTGTCGACCAACGCCGGCGGCACCGCGGTGCTGCGCTACGGCAATACCCGCGAGCTGTGCCTGGGGCTGGAAGTGGTGACACCGTCTGGCGAAACCTGGCACGGCCTGCGCGGCCTGCGCAAGGACAACACCGGCTACGACCTGCGCGACCTGTTTATCGGCGCAGAAGGCACGCTCGGCATCATTACCGCGGCGGTGATGAAGCTGTTCCCGCTGCCGCGCGCCTCGGTCACCGCGCTGGCTGCGGTGCAGAGCCCGCGCGCCGCGCTGGCGCTGCTGGCGATCGCGCAGTCGCACGCGGGTGCGATGCTGACCGGCTTCGAACTGATGTCGGCGCTCAGCATGACGCTGGTGACGCGGCACTACCCGCAACTGCGCTACCCCTTCGCCGACATCCACCCGCAGCTGGTGCTGATGGAGCTGTCCGACAGCGAAAGCGAAGACCACGCGCGCGGCATCTTCGAAACGCTGATGACGTCCGCGTTCGAGGCGGGCGTGGTGGCAGACACCGTGGTCGCGGAATCGGTGCAGCAGTCGCGCGACTTCTGGAACCTGCGCGAGCATATCCCGCTGGCGCAGGTGGAAGACGGCAAGAACATCAAGCACGATATCGCCGTGCCGGTGTCGCGCGTGGCGGACTTTATTGAGACCACCGACGCGCTGCTGCAGAACGCCTTCCCCGGCGCCCGCATGGTGACCTTCGGCCATCTCGGCGACGGCAACCTGCACTACAACGTGTCGCCGCCGGAAGGCGTCGACCATGACGCCTTCCTGGCCAACCAGGAGCAGGTCAACCGCATCGTCCACGACAGCGTGCGCTCGCACAACGGCTCGATCTCGGCCGAGCATGGCCTGGGCCAGCTCAAGCGCGAGGAGATCCGCCACTACAAGAGCGAGGTCGAGCTGCGCATGATGCGCGCGATCAAGGAAGCGCTGGACCCGCTCGGGAGGATGAATCCCGGCAAGGTGATCTGAGCGCGCGCCCTGTCATCGCGGCCGCGCCAGTTCGTCCCGGATATACGCGGCCAAGCTTTCCAGCATCTGGTCGAGGTGGCTGCGCAGCCCCGCGTAGCCGTGATGCGGCGTGAATCTCGCCTCGTCCAGGTACAAGGCGCGGTTGATCTCGATCTGCAGGCTGTGCCGCCCGCGCGCCGGATCGGCATACGCCGTGATCAGTTCCGCGCCCTTGTACGGCCAGTTGACGCCGACCCGGTAGCCGAACCCGCGCAGGCACTGCCCCACCAGTTCGACGAAGGCCGCCGAGCAGGTCGAACTGTCGCGGTTGCTGACGACGAAGTCCGGGCGCTCGGCGCCGTTGTCGATGTTCATGGCATTGCCGCGCGACTTCATCGAATGGCAGTCGATGTGCCACACCGCGCCAAAGCGCGCGTGATGCGTCGCCAGCAGGCCGGCGAGCGCGGCGTGGTACGGATCGTAGTAGGTCTTCAGCAAGTGCTCGGCCATGGCGGGCGACAGCGGCGCCGCACGATATCGCCCGGCTTATGCGAGTTGGAGTCCTCGTGGTCGAAGAACACGTAAGGCGTGGTGCGCTTGCTCAGGCTGTAGGCGGCCTGCACCTTCTTGAGCCGGCCCTGCGGGTCGCGCTGCACCGCGCGTTCCATGTAGTTGACGGTCAGGCTGTGCGGGCCGTACGGCACAGAGAAGCCGACCAGCCAGTACGGCACGTCGGCCCTGCTCGTGGCCGTGCCGGCGTAGCGGTCGCGTCCGTAGATGCCATAGACGTTGACCACGGTGAAGTTGTAGGAGGCCGTGGCCTGCACCTTGTCGCGGAAGTCGTTAGCCACCAGGCCACCGGTCTTGGCATCGCGCGAATAGCCCAGGCCCGCGGCAAAATTGCCCGCGGCATAGTTCAGGCCGATGTCGTACTGGCGGAAATCGTCTTCCGCCTTCACCGGGGGCAAGTGAGCAGCCCCTTGTAAACTGCTTATAGGTGTGTAATTATTATCACCCATGAGCATACTTGCTAAAGTTACGATGAAGGAGGCGTGCGCGATGCTGGGCATCCACCCTGGCACGCTTCGCCGATGGGAGCTCGACGGGAAGATCTCCGCCGATCGGACTCCGGGTGGTCATCGTCGCTATAATTTGACCGCTCTAATGGAGTTGGCCGGCAAGAAGGTCGAGGAAGCAGAGCGCGGGCGTACTACGCTCGCCTATGCGCGCGTTTCCAGCCACGACCAGAAGGCCGATCTGGAGCGTCAGTGCCAGGTGCTGGAGTCGTTCTGCGCTGCGAAGGGATGGCCCTTCGAACTCATCCGGGATCTCGGCTCCGGCATGAACTATGAGAAGAAGGGCCTCAAGCAACTGCTCAAACGTATCTGTGCCGGAGGCGTTGATCGGCTTGTCATCACACACAAGGACCGGCTCTTGCGATTTGGTGCAGAGCTCGTTTTTGCTCTGTGCGAGCAATTCGGAACGGAAGTCGTCATCATCAATGCCAAAGGCGATTCGACGTATGAGGAGGATCTTGCCTGCGACGTGCTTGAGATCATTACCGTCTTTTCGGCGCGCCTCTATGGCAGCCGTTCCCACAAGAATCGTCACGCCATGAAAGCCCTGAAAGAGGCTGCAGATGCCATTCAAGAGGGCTGATCCCAGCACTATCCAGTTCGCGAGGAAGGTCCGTCTGGTGGTGGACGCTGATGCTGCGGGCAAGCTCGACGGGCAATCCAAAATCTGCAACTGGCTATGGAATCGACTCAAGGACGAAGTCGAGACGCGCATGGCGGAGTTGTCCATCGTCGGCGGCTATGGCTATCTTGATGAGGCGCGAACCAAGAAGCTCCTGTCGGAGGTCTATTCCGAGATCGGGCTTCGCAACCTCGTGCCGCCGCTCAAGGAGCGTCATCCGTTCTTGCGCTGCGTGTTTTCTTCACCGCTGAAGAATGTCGCGCTGCGCATGGCCAAGGCCATTGCCTCGCATCGAAAGTCGAAGAATGGACAGCGCTGCGGCCCAGACGTGGGCTGGGTCAAGTACAAGGCATGGGCCAAGCACTGGATGAGCCTGGAATACGACGAGCCAGGCAAAGGCTGGAATGTTTCCCAGTTCGGTTGGCTCAACCTATCGTTCGGCGCGAACGCGCAAGGACAGCGGCTGTCGCTGCGCCTGAAGATGGAGAAGACACCCAAGGAGATCGCGAGCGCTCGCACTTGCCGGATCGTCCGCGAGGGCCGCGACCGCTATTTCGCTGTGTTCACGTTCAAGGGGCAGAAGAAGGCCAGGCAACGCGGCACGCGCGTGGTCTACATCGATCCGAACCTGAAGAACTTTGGCTACGCTCTGGATACTGAGGGGCGCGCCTTCGAATTGTCCAATCTTGAGAGGTTGAAGGAGTCGGAGCACATTCTCGATCGGCTAACGAGTCTGCGTGACCGGTGCATAGCAAAGTCGCTGTGGGTAGATACCGTCCACGGCGATGGCACGGTGTCGACGCATTGGCGTCCCAGTCGCCGCTGGAAGCGTTTGGACGACGCTGTGGAGCGAATGCAAACCAAAGTGCGAGAACAGAAAAAGCACTTCATGTATTCGCTGGCGAACCAGCTCTGCAGGCACTACGACGTGATTGGGATCGGCAACTACGTGCCGGAGAACACCAACCACGGCAAGGGCCGCAAATACAACCGCGCGGTAAGAAACAGAACGATGCACGGTGCATTCAAGGACATTGTCTCGTGGGTCGCGACGCGCTCCAGAAAGCATGCGCTGGTGCTGGATGAAACCGGCACCACGCGAACGTGCCATGCGTGTGGTCACGTTGTCGAGGGCGGGATAGCGCCCGCAATTCGGGAGTGGGATTGCCCGGGCTGCGGCACCTGCCACCTGCGCGACGAGAATGCCTGTCAAAACGGTCTGCGGCGGCTGCTGACGCAAGTCGGCGACGCTGTGGACTGCTCCCATCTGCCCTGCTCGGGCCCCGTTCAGATTATCGGGCGGTGTGATTGGCGATTCCATCCGCAAGGATGGACGGGAGTCCCGAGAGGGGGCGCCAATGTGAATTCAATGCGCCTGCCGGAGTACCGGCAGCGAATGCGCGCGTTACCGCGCGCTCGGGTTGGTGACCGCGCGTCCAAATCTGCAAAGACGTCGCCATCAGCGATGCGTAGGCTTGCTTAGATTTGGAAGAGCGGAACTGACTTTGGGCGTGGCCGGGTCCGGCCCGGCCAGGTTCACGCGCGCGCGCACCGAGAAGCCGCCGAAGTCCGGCGTCATGTAGCCGACCGCATTGGAGACGCGATTGCGCGCGTTCAGCACCTTGGTGCCGATCGCAGTCGCGCCGGCATCGTGGATGACGAAGTCCACGTTCTGCGTGACCTGCGAATAGATCGGCGAGCCGACGATGGTCGCGGAATCCAGCCTCCCCAGCGCGATCGCGCCGAAGCCGCCGCGCAGGCCGACAATGGCATTGCGGAACTGTGGGTTGGTGGCCACGCCGTTGTCCGTGCCGAAGCCCTGCTCCAGGCCGAACGCGGCCTGCAGGTCGCCGCCCAGGTCCTCGCTGCCGCGCATGCCCCAGCGCGAGGCATTGTCAGTCATCTGGGTGGTCGATCCGTCCGGCCCCTTCGGGTATTCGACATCGGTGTCGAGGCGTCCGTACAGCGTCACCGACGCGTCGGCCGCTGCCGACAGCATCGCCAGCGCGCCGCCGACGCAGGCGTGCCGGATCACTGTGGCGGAGAACATGATGAGCGGCAGGGTCCATGTCAGGGGCTTCGCCTTCTACGCCGCGGGCGCCACCGCGCAAGGCGGGCTGCCGGTGATCGACGGCGATGCGGGGCTGCGCTGCGGGATCTCGCTCAAGGGTGCCGATATCGTGGTGGGCGGCTCGGTCGGCAGCTTTTCCGCCTTCATGGCGCAGGCGGGCAACTTGGTGGTGCTGGGCGATGCCGGCGAGGCGCTGGGCGATTCGCTGTACGAAGCCCGCATCTTCGTGCGCGGCAAGGTGAAAAGCCTGGGCGCCGACTGCGAGGTCAAGCCGATGGGCGAGGCCGAGCTCGGCATCCTGGCCGACCTGTTGCGCAAGGCCGGCCATCACGACGTCTCCCCCGCATCGTTCACGCTGTACGGCTCGGCCCGCACGCTCTATCACTTCCATGTCGACAACGCAGGAGCTTACTGAGATGAATGCACCGTCCGATCCCCACGCGCTGATCTCCGGCTCCACGCAAACCCCGCCGCGCTTCTCCGCGACCTTCGATCCGGCCACGCTGGCCGAGATCCGCCCCGCGCCGCGGCCACCGGCATCTACGATATCCGCGGCGGCGGCACCAAGCGTAAGCTGCCGCATTTCGACGACCTGCTGTTCCTGGGCGCGTCGATCAGCCGCTACCCGCTGGAAGGCTATCGCGAGAAATGCGGCACCGACGTCGTGCTCGGCACGCGCTTTGCCAGCAGACCCATCCACCTGAAGACCCCCGTCACCGTCGCCGGCATGAGCTTCGGCGCGCTCTCCGCGCAGGCCAAGGAAGCGCTGGGCCGAGGCGCCACGCTCGCAGGCACCAGCACCACGACAGGCGACGGCGGCATGACGCCCGAGGAGCGCGGCCAGTCGCAGACGCTGGCGTACTAGTACCTGCCGTCGCGCTACGGCATGAACCCCGATGACCTGCGCAAGGCCGACGCCATCGAGGTCGTGATCGGCCAGGGCGCCAAGCCGGGCGGCGGCGGCATGCTGCTCGGCCAGGAGATCAGCCCGCGCGTGGCCGCGATGCGCTGCCTACCGGAAGGCATCGACCAGCGCTCGGCCTGCCGCCATCCCGACTGGACCGGGCCCGACGATCTCGAGATCAAGATCCTGGAACTGCGCGAGATTACCGACTGGGAGAAGCCGGTCCACGTCAAGATCGGCGCGACGCGGCCGTACTACGAAGTGGCACTTGCGGTGAAGGCCGGCGCCGACGTGGTCGTGCTCGACGGCATGCAGGGCGGCACCGCGGCCACGCAGGAGGTCTTTATCGAACACGTCGGCATCCCGATCCTGGCGGCGATCCGCCCGGCGGTGAAGGCGCTGCAGGACCTGGGCATGCACCGCAAGGTCCAGCTGATCGTCTCGGGCGGGATCCGCAACGGCGCGGACATGGCCAAGGCGCTGGCGCTTGGCGCCGACGCGGTGGCGATCGGCACCGCCGCACTGGTGGCACTGGGCGACAACGATCCGCGCCACCAGCAGAATACGCAACGCTTGGCACCGTGGCCGGCGCGTATGACGACTGGCACGAAGGCAGGGATCCGGCCGGCATCACCACGCAGGACCCGCTGCTGGCCGCCCGTCTCGATCCTGTCCAGGCGGGCCGGTCGCCTGGCCAACTACCTGTCGGTCATGACGATGGAGGCGCAGGTCATCGCACGCGCGTGCGGCAAGTCGCAGCTGCACAACCTGGAGCCGGAAGACCTGGCGGCGCTGACGGTGGAGGCCGCGGCGATGACGCAGGTGCCGCTGGCGGGAACTTGCTGGATCCCCGGTGCAGCAGGTCAATGAGCGACGGGTCTCAGCGGCCCATGCGCGCGTCGTAGCTGCGCGAGATGCGCTCGAGCAGGCCGGGATCCCCCGGGTCGCCGCCGTCGAACTGCACCCGCACCGTGCCGTCCGCCTGCCGGCGCACGCTGGCCGTGACCGGCCGGTTGTTGCGGGTGCCGGCCACCGTGCCGGACGAGAAATCCTCCGTGCTGATCGACACACCCTGGTCGCGCATGGCGCCGGCGGCCGCGGCAAAGGCGCGGTCGTAGCGGCTGGGCTGCGGCCCCGGGTAGGTGGTCGGGACCACCTCCGCCGGGTAAGGGTAGGGATAGCACGCCGTCAGCACCGGCACCGCGCCGAGCACGGCAATGCCCGCCAGGATCCGCAGCGCGTGTTTCATGGCGTCACCTTGGTCCAGCCAGGTCCGGGATCGAAGGCCTTGGTCGCCGCGGCCTTGCCAGTGCTGTCGGGTCCCAGGTCGCGTTCATAGACCTGGCCGTCGTGGCTGACCATGAAGCTCTTCACGCCGGTGTCGCCGTAACGTACCGGCCAGGCCAGCACGGCAAAGCCGCCGAACAGCTTGCCATTGACGACATAGTTGTAGGCCCCGCCGGGTGCGTTGGGGCCCTGGGCCGTCAGCAGCTTGTAGTGATAGCCGTAATAGCCGCCCTGCCCCGGATTGCGCTGGCCGGCGGTCAGGAATGCGGCCCCGAGCGGGCTGGGCGTTTCGCCGCCCGACGTCGGCCAGTACAGGCCGTCCTGCTTGCCCGGCGAACTCGCAAGCTTGCCCGCGTAGGCCAGCAGGCCATCGCCGTCATGGTCGGTGCGCGCGTATTCGCGCTGGGCGTCATAGACCGCGAGCATGGTCTGGATTACCGCAAGCTCATTGCGGCCGATGCGGCGTATGCGAATCTCGTCGACCCCGGCACGCGTATCGAACTGCCAGCCCTTCGATGTCTTCACCAGCGGCACTGGCAGGGTCCAGCCGTCATTGCCTACGGCGATGCGGGCGCGGCTGTCGCCCTCGGGCTGGATCGCATGCGAGATCCGCCAGGCCTCGAGAAAGCGGTACCGGACGTCGGCGCCGACCGGCGGGATCAGGTCGTGGAACCTGGCGCCCAGCAGCACCTTCATGGCATCGTCGTCGCTGGTGGCGACCGCCTCGCCAAAGGCGTTCATGGCGGCCTCGGGGGTTTTGAAGGGCTTCTGCGCGTGCGCGGCGTGCATGCCGGCAACGGTCAGCGCGAGCGCAAGCGCCAGCGCGCAGGCCAAGCGGCCAGGCAGGGATCGGGCAATGCTCAGTGGTGACGTCATGATCGAGGCTCCCTGGTCCGCTAGCGCCTGCCACCGCGTCCGCCGCCGCCGCCGAACCCGCCGCCGCCACGCCCGCCGCCACCGCCGCCACCGCCGCCTGCGCCGCCTGCGCGGCCTCCGGCCGACTGCATGCTCGAGCGTCCGCGATCGAAGTCGCGCTGTGACGCGCCGCCGCCGCCCACGCCCTGGAATGCATTGTCGCGCCCGCCACCGCCGCCGCGGTCGGCTACGGTGGTGGCCCGTTCGCCGCCGCCCCGTGACCGATCGGCAGCCCCTGCGCGGTCCGACACGCCGGCCCGGTCAGATACGCCGCCTCGATCGGAGACTCCGGCCCGGTCAGAGACACCGCCCCGTTCGCCGCCCCGATCACCGGCCCGATCACCGGCCCGATCACCGCCCCGGTCTCCGGCGCGGTCTCCCGCCCGATCACCCGCCCGGTCTCCGGACCGATCCCCGGCACCCGGCCGGTCCTGCCCGCCTGCCCGGTCACGCGCCGCGCGGTCGGACACGCCGGCACCGCCCTCGCGGCCCCGGAACTCATTGCGCCGGTCTGCGCCCGGCACATCGCGGGAGAATTTCTCGCGGGTGGCATTGTCGCGGTAGGCCACCCCCTGCCGGTGACCGGCGTCGTGCTGCCAGCGCCCCCCGCTCTGCACCTTGGTGCGGTCAAAGTTGCGATCGATATTGGTGGCCCGGTTGACGTTGACGTTCACGTCGCCACCACCCCAGTTGCAGTTGCCGAAGATCGCCCCGGCGGCGGCCAGCCCGACGCCCCAGGCAAAGCCCGTGGCCAGCGCGGCGCCCGGGTAGTAAGCGGGGTACGGCGGCCAGTAGTACGGCGGATAAGACGGATAGCCCCAGGAACCGTAGACCACGGTGGGGTTGTAGGCCGGCACGTAGATGACCTGCGGGTCGGCCGGCTCGATGCGCACCACGGTCTGCACGCCCGGCGCCGCGCTAGTCGCGGGCTCGACAATGACATTCTGCTGTTCGGTGGACTTGAGGTTGCCGGATTGCTGCGCCTTGTTGCGCAGCCGCTGCACCGCCGCCAGCACGTCTTTCTCCTGGGCCAGGAAGGCGTCGCCGAGCTTCTGCGTCCAGTCGAGCTTGTCATTCATCGGTTCGAGCACCTGCGGGAAGGCCACCAGCGACTTCACGCTGACATCCCACGGCTGGTCGGCCACGGCCTTGACCGCGGCGTCGCCCTTGACCTTGGGATTGGCCTTGAGCCAGCGCGCCGCGTGCACGATCTCCAGCGGGTAGGTGGAGGCCATCAGCACCTGCGACAGCACGGAATCGGGATAAAGCGCGATCGGCGCGACCAGCGCCTCGAGCTCCTCCGGCTTGAAGGTGGGTGGCGGATTCTGTACGTCTTGCGCCGCGGCACCGCCCGCTCCCGCCATCAGCGTGACAAACAGCCACGCCCAGCCGCACCGAAGCAGCCGCCTGACCAGAAAGGCCATATTCCCTCCTCGCAGCCGGTGACGTTCGCCATCCGAGGCGGGCTGTGTCAGCGCATCGACGGAAATAGTGTCTTCGTGTTGCGTGCCATTGCCAGCCAACATACGGAGCGCATTTTGCTCCATACGCGCTACGAAGGTAGTACGGCGACCCTTGGAATTCAACCGTTTTCAAATCCATGCCATGCAAACAAAGGCGGCCGGGGATTTCGACAGAAAAATTGATCGGCGTCAGGATTTACCCCCGCATTGTTTCTATCGTGAAAGCGACCCGCGTGCGCGCGCACAGGCGGATGCTGCATGGCGGGATCTTGAAAGCGGGACGTTGACCATGCAAAAAGCCGGCACAGGAATAATCGGCTGCGCGCTTTCCCTCGCGGCACTTGCAGTACGCCCCTGATATGCAAATAACCTGTGAGCTGCCATGAAGCGCCGTGACTTTCTCCTGATTTCCTCAGCGTCGATTGCCACCCTGGCGACCGGCTGCACCACCACCGGCACAGGCAGCAGCACCGATACAGCCGCCAAGCGCCGCGAGATCGATGCCGGTGTCGATGGTGCGATGAACCGGCTCTTTTCCTCCGCGCGCGGCGCCAACGAGCTGGCGCAGAAGGCGCAAGGCATCCTGGTGTTCCCGCGCATCCTGGCTGCCGGCTTTGTCGTCGGCGGCGAATACGGCGAAGGCGCGCTGCGTGTCGGCGGCCAGTCGGTGGCCTACTACCGGACGACCTCGGCTTCGTTCGGCCTGCAGGCCGGGGCCCAGTCCAAGGCCGTGATCCTGATGTTCATGACGCCGGACGCGCTGCAGAAATTCCAAGCCAGCAAGGGCTGGACCGCCGGCGTCGACGGTTCGATTGCCGTGGCCAAGATCGGTGCGGGCGGCGACCTGGACACCAACACCGTACGCGCTCCCATCGTGGGTTTTGTCGTCACCAACGCCGGTTTGATGGCCAACCTGTCACTGGAAGGCACCAAGATCACGAAGCTGGAAATCTGACCGGACCCCGCGGCAGCGGGAACGACGATAGAGGAGGATCATGGCCAAGGGAAAAGGGAAGCGCAAGGACAAGGACCGGACCGACACCGAGCCGCGCGAGCCGGACGCGGCTGGCAGCCGCGAGGAGAAGCCGGACCAGCAGCCACGCGAGCGCATGTCGGAGAAGGCGTACCAGAAGGAACTCTTCCCGCTGCATGTCGAGCTCGTCAAGCTGCAGCAATGGGTGCAGGCCAGCGGCACCAAGGTCTGCGTGGTGTTCGAAGGCCGCGACGGTGCCGGCAAGGGCGGCACCATCAAGGCCATCACGGAACGCGTCAGTCCGCGCGTTTTCCGCGTGATCGCCCTGCCCGCGCCGACCGATCGCGAAAAGAGCCAGATGTACGTACAGCGCTACCTCCCGCACCTGCCCGCCGCGGGAGAGATCGTCATCTTCGACCGGAGCTGGTACAACCGCGCCGGCGTCGAGCGCGTGATGGGATTCTGCACCGAAACGCAGGCCGAGGAGTTTCTCCGGGCTGTCCCCCTGGTCGAACGCGCCATCGTGCATTCCGGCATCATCCTGGTCAAGTACTGGCTGGAGGTCAGCCAGGAAGAGCAGACCCGCCGCCTGGAAGGACGCATCCAGGACGGCCGCAAGGTATGGAAGCTCACCGACATGGACTTGCGCTCATACAGTCGCTGGTACGAATATTCACGCGCGCGCGACGCCATGTTTGCCGCCTCCGATACCGAATATGCGCCGTGGCATGTGGCCAATTCCAATGACAAGCGGCGGGCGCGCCTGAACATCATCACGCACCTGCTGGCACAGATCCCGTACAAGGAAATCGAGCGCAAGCCAGTCAAGCTGCCTGCCAGGCAGAAGGCGGGCGGATACCGGGAGCCCGACTACCAATATCGGTATGTGGAAGAGCGATACTAGTCCCGGTCCCCGGCTGGCACTCCCGGGCGCGTGAGCCCGGGGCCGCCGGCATTCACTTCTTCTTGGCAGGCTCCACCGAAATCGCCATGGCCTCGGTGTACACCACCTGTACCCGATCGCCCTTCTTCACCGACTTCAGTTGCCCGGGATCCTCTACCAGCAGATCGATCTGGTTGCCCTTCGGGCCCTTGAGCGTCACGGTCTTGCTGGCAGCGTTCACCGCCACCACGTCGGCCGTCACCGTGACCTCCCTGCCGACCACCCCGCCAGGCTTGGCCCCGGGCGCCGCGCGTTCTTCCGTGGCCCGCTCGGTCGCCGTGGGCGGCCCCGACGCCTTGGTCAGGCTGAGCGAGACGGCCTCCCGATACTGCACGGTCACGACGTCGCCGACGGCAAGCTGATCGAAATTGCGCGCCTCTTCCCCCACAATCAGCTGGACGCTCTTCCCCTTCGTCGTTTTCAGCGTCACGGTCCGGGTGCCACGGTCGATGGCGACCACAGTGGCCTTTACGGTCGCGGTGCCGGTCGCCTTCGCCTGGCCCTGCGAGCGCTGGACGTCGACCGTGGTCTCCGGTTGTGCCACCGCGGTCTGCAGCGCAAGGCCCAGGATGGCCACGCCCATCAATGCTGATTTCTTCATGTTGCACTCCTCTGGAATGGAAATCTGGCCCGAGACGATGTCCCGGCCCGGCGCGGCGGCCTGGCTGTGCACGAAGCCGCACCGGCTGGCCTCCTTCAATCTAGGGCGAGTCCGTCCGCAGGAAATTGATCCGGGGCAAGGTTGGCGGGTATCAGCCCCGGGCGGCTCAGACAACGGCCTCTGGGATTGCCATCCCCGGATGGGGTTCTAACGTGCAGGACCTTGAGTGACTTCGGATGCCCATGTCCGCCATGTTCGCTGTTCTTTGTCGTCATTTAGGTATTGAATACGTACCGTGAGGCAGCCAAGGTGGCTTCCGACCCACAGGGGGTATGCAATGCTAGACGCCCATCAGTCCCGACGAGGTAGTGAAGCACCATACGCCGACTTGACATGGGGCGGCGCGCACAAGGCCAGCGATAGTGCGAGGGCGGCAGCAACCGAAAGCGCCTGCTGGCCCGCAGCGGCAGCCCTGCGCCGATGGAGCCAGGACGCCCCCACCGAGGTCGACCTGGGCACGCTTCAATCCGTCATGACCTGCTGGCGCCTGGTCCGCAAAGGCGAGGCCCTGTTCCGCGCCGGCGACCGCTTCGAGAGCATCTACAAGCTGCGCTCGGGTACCGTCAAGACCGTGGTCTCCGATGCGGACGGCCATGAGCACGTCAATGGCTATTTCCTCCAGGGCGACATCCTTGGCCTGGGCGGGATCAGCACGCAAAGTCATCACTGCGATGCGACGGCGCTGGAAGACTGCGTGGCCGGCTATATCGCCTTCAGCCAGCTTGAAGCGCTCTGCCGCGAGGTCCAGTCGTTGCAGCAAGAGATCCACCGCCTGCTGAGCGCAGAGATCGTGCGCGAATCGACGCGGCTGATGCTGCTCGGCAGCCATGGCGCGGAACAGCGCGTCGCCAGCTTCCTGCTGGATGTGCGGGCACGCCTGAACGCGCGCGGCCAGGCCGGCAGCGATTTCCATCTGCGCATGACGCGGGAAGATATCGGCAGCTATCTTGGCCTGACGCTGGAGACGGTCAGCCGCACGTTCTCGCGGCTGCAACAGGAGGGCCTGATCGCGGTGCGCGGCAAGCACGTCACGCTGGTCGATACCGAAGGCCTGGAGCGCCTGTGGCGCGGGCAGCGGCATTGCGTTTCCTGATAGCTTCGCTGCCTGAAGACATGGGACTCCTGCCGCGTCTGAAACGATGATCTCGGCTCGCCTTGCCCGGTTCCTGCGTAGCGCCCGGCCCAATGGGTTCGTGCCGGTCTACAGCCGCAGCTTGCGCGACTTCCATTCCCCATTCTTCTCCTTGCAGTACCACCCGGTCCAGGCTTCGGTTTCGCCGGCCCGGCGGAATTCACTGCGCAGCTGCCGGCACCGGTCGCCGCGGTCGTGCCGGGAATGCATTGGCGTGAAGGAACCTTCAACCTGCCGCTCGCGCGCGTCAGGCGGCAGCCTGAACGCCACCCGGGTCCCGTCGGCGCCCTGCTCCAGCGTCCTGCGAAAGACGTCGGTCAACGCAGTGACCTGCGCGGGCGTGAGCGTGCCGACGATGGTGCCGCCAAGGTAGTGGTCGAAGTAGGCAAGGGCCGGCCCTGACGACATGGCGCCGGCAATGCATGCGGCAAGACATGCAAGCGCCCGCAAGACCCTGTATCGCCTGTTCATCTCGGCTCCTCCGGCACTGCCTGCCCGGAATCGGGCAAGCGCGGCAGCACCGGACCCAACTTGCCCGCCAGCCGCGTCCGCGGCCTATTCGAAGCGTTCGTTCAGCACCATCGCGTCCACCTTGCGCTGCTTCCAGAACAGGTGGTTGATGCGCGGCTGCAGGAGTCGCAGCGCGGCATCCTCGACCGCGTTGAAATGCAGCGACACTGCCGGGCGGGTGCCATCTCCCGGCAGGCGTTCGATTTCATCGCAAGCCGGGAAGCCGTAGCGACCGATGAATTCCTGGATTTCCTCGTCGGTGGTCGCCGCGTCGATATTCGTTAGCATCAGCACACTCATTGAAGTCTCCTGAAGGCTCGGGATGCCAGACTGCCTGGGGTAACCGGTTCCGATGCGGTCATGAATCCGCGGGCCCCATCTCCCCTTCCTATCTTTAAGCTAGGCCGGATCGGAAGGCAAACTTTGATTCCCGATAAGGAACCCAGGGCAGATTCCATCACCTGCGGAGGCTTCGATCCGGCTGGCGCCGGACCGTACGTCGACGCTAACGCCCTGCCGCGCGGTAGCGCATGGCGAATTGCCACCCGAGTTCGGCCAGCGGCACCGCCTTCCTGCCGGTCTCGACGGCATCCGCCGCGGCGGCGTTGCCGCTCCTGGCACGCTTCCCGATGCCGTGCATGATCGCCGCGAGCCGGAAGAAGTTGTAGGCGAGATAAAAGTCCCAGTGCTCGAGCGCGTGCGTGCCGTTGGTCTCGCCGTACCAGCGCAGATAGTTCGCCTCATTGGGAATGCCCAGCGCCTGCAGGTCGAGCCCGCCGATACCGCGCCACAGGTCGGCCGGAATATGCCAGCTCATGCAGTGGTAGGCCAGGTCCGCCAGCGGGTGGCCGAGCGTGGACAGCTCCCAGTCGAGCACGCCGATGACGCGGGGCTCGGTGGGATGGAAGACGAGGTTGTCCATGCGGTAGTCGCCATGCACCACGCTGGTCTGCTCCGCGTCCGGGATGTGCTGCGGCAGCCACTCTGCCAGCGCCGCCAGCGCCTTGTTGTCGTCCATGCCGGTGTCGCGGCACTGGCCGGCCCAGCGGGCAACCTGGCGCGCCACGTAGCCGCCGCTCCTGCCGTAGTCCGCCAGGCCGGCGGCGCGGTAATCCACCCGGTGCAAGGCGCCGATCACGCGGTTCATCTCGCGGTAGATCGCGGCGCGCTGTTGCGGGGACTGGCCCGGCAGGGACTGGTCATAGATCACGCGGCCCTGCAGGAATCCCATCACGTAGAAGGGCGTGCCAAGGATCGCGGTGTCTTCGCTGTACAGGTAGAGCCGCGGAACCGGCACGTCGCTGTCGCGCAGTGCGTGCATCACGCGGTACTCGCGGTCGATGGCATGGGCGGACGACAGCAACTGCCCCGGCGGCTTGGTGCGCAGCACGTATTGCTGCGCGCCGCAGGCCAGCCGGTAGGTCGGATTGGACTGGCCGCCGGCAAGGCGCTCCAGGGTCAGTTCCGGCCGGTCGATCAGGCCTTCTGCGTGCAGCAGCGCTGCCAGGGCAGCGCTGTCGAAACCCGATCCGACAGTGGCGGCGGGAACTGCAAGGGCTTGTTGCATCGGATCGCTCTCCTCGATTGCGGGTGGGCTCAGAGCGAGCTGACCGCGTGGCCGCCGTCAACGGGCAGCACCGTACCGGTCATGTAGTCGGACGCATCCGAGGCCAGCAGCAGCAGCGCGCCGTCGAGCTGGCTGGGCTGGCCCAGCCGGCGCTGCGGAATGCGCCCGATCATGGCCCGGCCGCTGTCGGTCTCGAAGAAGCTGCGGTTGATGTCGGTCTCGAAGTAGCCCGGCGCCAGCGCGTTGACGCGGATCCCGTGCCGCGCCCACTCCAGCGCCAGCGAGCGCGTCAGGTGGATCAGGCCCGCCTTCGCGGCGGTGTAGGCAGGGACCTGCTGCGCCACGCGCAGGCCGAGGATCGACGCGATATTGACGATGCTGCCGCCGCTGCCGGCTTCGCGCATCATCCGCGCCGCGCACTGCGCCACGCGCCAGGCACCGTTCAGGTTGGTGTCGATCACACCTTGCCAGGCGGCCTCCTCCACCTCCATGGCCGGCCCGGTGGTAGCGATGCCGGCGCTGTTGACGACCACCTGGACCGGGCCGAGCCGCTGGCGCGCTGCCTCGAACGCCGCACCGACCGATGCCGGGTCCCTGACGTCGAGCGCAACGACGCAGCCTTGCCCGCCCTGCTTGCGCAGGTCCGCCAGCACGGCCTCGCCTTCGACCACGCGCCGCCCCGCCAGTGCCACCTTGCAGCCGGCGCGCGCCAGCGTCTGCGCAAAATGCAGGCCCAGGCCGCCAAAGGCCCCGGTCACCAGCGCCACCTTGCCTTCCAGGTCGGCAAACAGGCCGAGGTTGCGTTCTTGCTGGTTCATTCCATGTCTCCTCGTTATTGCTGTGAATCTGCGGCTCAGGCGGCCTTGAGCATGTCCTCGACCACCTTCTTGGCGTCGCCGAACACCATCATGGTCTTGTCCATGTAGAACAGCTCGTTGTCCAGCCCGGCGTAGCCGGCGGCCATGGAGCGCTTGTTGACGATGATGGTCTTGGCCTTGTAGGCCTCCAGGATCGGCATGCCGGCGATCGGCGACTTGGGGTCGTTCTTGGCCGCCGGGTTGACCACGTCGTTGGCGCCCAGCACCAGCACCACGTCGGCCTGGCCGAACTCGCTGTTGATGTCTTCCATCTCGAAGACCTGGTCGTACGGCACCTCGGCCTCGGCCAGCAGCACGTTCATATGGCCCGGCATGCGGCCCGCCACTGGGTGGATCGCGTATTTCACGGTCACGCCCTTTTCCGTGAGCGCTTCGGTCAGCTCCTTGAGCGCGTGTTGGGCGCGCGCAACCGCCAGGCCGTAGCCCGGGACGATGATGACCGTCTCCGCATTGCCCATCAGGAAGGCGGCGTCATCGGCCGAGCCCGATTTCACGTTGCGCTGCGCCTGCCCTGCCGGGGCGCTCGCGGCCGCGGCGTCGCTGCCGAAACCTCCCAGCAGCACGTTGAAGAACGAGCGGTTCATCGCCCGGCACATGATGTACGACAGGATCGCACCGGAGGAGCCCACCAGCGAGCCCGCGATGATCAGCATCGGGTTGTTCAGCGAGAAGCCGATGCCGGCTGCCGCCCAGCCCGAGTACGAGTTCAGCATCGATACCACCACCGGCATGTCGGCGCCGCCGATCGGGATGATGATCAGCACGCCCAGTACGAAGGCGAGCGCCAGCATGACCAGGAACGGCATCCACGCCTGCGTCAGGAAGAACGCGATGCCGAAGCCCACCATCGCCACCGCCAGCAGCAGGTTCAGCCAGTGCTGGCCGGCAAACACCACCGGCGCGCCCTGGAACAGGCGGAACTTGTAGCGCCCGGCCAGCTTGCCGAAGGCGATCACCGAGCCCGAGAACGTGATGGCGCCGACGAAGCAGCCGATGAAGAGTTCGATGCGGTTGCCCAGCGGAATGTCGTGCGAACCGGCAGCCGTGATGCCGAAGGCAGCGGGCTCCGCCACTGCCGCCACGGAAATAAACACCGCCGCCAGGCCGATCAGCGAGTGCATCGCCGCGACCAGCTCGGGCATCTTGGTCATCTGCACCTTCTTTGCCACATAGGCGCCGATGCCGCCGCCCACCACCAGCGCAGCCAGGATCAGCGCCAGGCCGGTGCCCGGCGCGGACGGGTCCGCCCCGCCGGACAACAACTCGCTCTTCAGCTTGAAAATCAGCGCCACCGTGGTGAGTGCCGCGACCACCATCCCGGCCATGCCGAAGACATTGCCGCGCCGCGCCGTGGTCGGGTGTGAGAGCCCCTTGAGCGCCTGGATAAAGCAGACCGACGCGCCCAGGTAGGACAGGGTCACCATATTCATCGACAGGCCATTCATTGCGCTACCTCCGCCAGTTTGCCGCCGGGCTGCCCCTTGGCTTCAAGCTGCGCCTTGGGTGCCTTCTTCCTGAACATTTCCAGCATGCGCTGCGTGACCAGGAAGCCGCCGAACACATTGACCGCCGCCAGCGCCACCGCCAGCGTGCCCATTGCGCGGCCAACGTAGCCCTCGGTCAGGCCGGCGGCCAGCATGGCGCCGACGATAATGATGGCCGAGATCGCATTGGTCACCGCCATCAGCGGCGTGTGCAGCGCGGGGGTTACCGTCCAGACCACGTGGTAGCCCACGTAGATCGCCAGTACAAAGATGATCAGGTTGATCACCGTGTGGCTAACCATTTCCATCGATATCTCCTTGATTGCCCATTCAGCTGGCCAACGCCAGTTCTTCGCGCCGCGTCATCAGGCAGGCCGCGACGATGTCGTCGTCGGTATTGATCACGAGCTTGCCGTCCTTGTCGATCAGCAGCTTGAGGAAGTCGAGCACGTTGCGCGCGTACAGCGCCGAGGCGTCGGCCGCGACCATGCTGGCGAGGTTGGTGTGTCCGATCAGCACGACACCGTGGCGCTCGACCACTTCGTCGGCCACCGTCAGCGGGCAATTGCCGCCCTGCGCGGCGGCCAGGTCGACCACCACCGAACCCGGCTTCATCTGCTGCACGGTCGCTTCCTGCAGTAGCACCGGCGCCTTGCGGCCGGGGATCAGCGCAGTGGTGATGACGATGTCGGCCTGGATCGCGCGCTGGTGGACCAGTTCGGCCTGGCGCTTCATCCAGTCCGGCGGCATCGGGCGCGCATAGCCGCCCACGCCCTGCGCGATCTCGCGCTCTTCATCGGTGAGGAACGGCACGTCGAGGAACTTGCCGCCGAGCGATTCGATCTGTTCCTTGACGGCGGGGCGCACGTCGGAGGCTTCGATCACCGCGCCCAGCCGCTTGGCGGTGGCGATCGCCTGCAGGCCGGCCACGCCGGCGCCGAGGATCAGCACGCGCGCCGCCTTGACGGTGCCCGCGGCGGTCATCAGCATCGGCATGAAGCGCTGGTAATGGTGCGCTGCCACCAGCACGGCCTTGTAGCCGGCGATATTGGCCTGCGACGACAGCACGTCCATGCTCTGCGCGCGCGTGGTGCGGGGCGCGGCTTCCAGGGCAAAGGCGGTGATGTTCGCGGCGGCCATGCGCGCGTTGTTCTCGGCATCGAAGGGATTGAGCATGCCGACCAGTGCGGCACCCGGCTTCATCTGCGCCAACTCGACTTCGTCCGGTGCGCGCACCTTCAGCACCAGTTGCGCGCCTAGCGCCTCAGCGGCGGTACCGATGCGCGCGCCCGCGGCCTCATAGGCGCTGTCGGTCTGGCTGGCACGCACGCCGGCGCCAGCCTGGACCACGACCTGGTGGCCCTGTGCCACGTATTTCTTCACGGTCTCCGGCGTTGCGGCAACGCGCGCCTCCCCCGCCCGCGACTCAGTCGGGATCCCTATCTGCATTTCAATCTCCTTTGTTCCCGTGCATTCCGTGCGTCGGGGGTGGACGGGCAACCTGTGTGCCGGGCGCCGCGCCCGCTCTCTGGCGGATGCGGCGCCGGATGTGACGGTACTTCTCAGCGCGGCACTTCACCTTCCAGCGTCACGCGGTTCAGTACCCGTTCGGCATTGCCATAGTCGTGCACGGCGTAGTGCATGGTGCAGCGGTTGTCCCACATCACCACATCGCCCTCCTGCCACATATGGCGGTAGACGTTGTCCGGCGTCACGGAGTGCTCATACAGGAAGTCGAGCAGCGGACGGCTCTCCGCTTCGGTCATGCCTTCGATGCACTGCGCGGTGTCGGGGTGGCCGACATAAAGCGCCTTGTGTCCGGTCTCCGGGTGCGTGCGCACGATCGGATGCACCGCTGTCGGCACCTTGTCCGAACCCGTCATCTTGGCCAGCCGCGCACCCGAGAAGCGGGCCCGCAGCCCTTCGATCATGCGCTGCATCGCCGGCGACAGGCGGTCATACGAGACGTACTGGTTGCACCACATGGTGTCGCCGCCGATGGGGATGGTGACGGCCGACAGGATCGAGATCTTCGGCGGCACCTCGGTATAGATCGAGTCGGAATGCCAGGCCTCGGTCGAGGCAGTTTCCTTCGGGATCTTGGTGACCTGCGCCAGTTCCGGGAACTCGGTCAGGCCCTTGAGCAGCGGGTTGCCCTGCACCGGCTTGCCCCAGCGCCGGGCGAACGCAACCTGCGCGGCCGGCTGCAGATGCTGGCCGCGGAACACCAGCACGCCATGCTCCAGGAACGCCCGGTGCAGGATCTCGAAGCTGGCGTCGTCGAGCGGCTGGTTCAGGTCGACCCCGGTCACGGCTGCAGCCACGGAGCCGGTCAGCGGCTTGATCTGGATTGTCATCATGTCTCCTCTTATCTCAGGCTTCTCTGTGGATTCAGTCGACCAGCAACACGATCTTGCCGACGTGCTGGTCTTGCTTCATGTATGCATGCGCGGCGTCGATGTCGGTCATGGCAAAGGTCCGGTCGATCGGCAGGCGCACGCGGCCCGCGCGCAAAAAGGGCAGCATGTCGCGCGCGCAGGCCTGGATGCATTCCAGCCGCTCCAGTTCCGTGCGGGTGCGGAAGGTCACGCCGATCAGCTGCAGGCGCTTGAGCCAGAGCTGCGTCAGGTCGATCTGGGCGGTCGCCGAGCCCAGCCGCGCGATATTCACCAGGCGGCCCTTGACCGCCAGGCTTTTCATATTGGCCTCGAACACCGGGCCGCCGACGGTATCGATGATGATGTCGACCCCCTTGTCGCCGGTGGCACGCATGACCGCCTCGACCTGGTCGTCCTGCGAGGCGTCGATGCCGACATCCACGCCGAACTGGCTGATCTTGTCCAGCTTGGCCGCCGAGCGCGAGGACGCGATCACGGGCCGGGCGCCCATCAGCGAGGCGATCTGGATCGCCGCCATCGCCACGCCGCCCGAGGCGCCGTTGACCAGCACCGACTCGCCCGCCACCAGGCGGCCGTTGGTAACCAGTGCGTCATGCGCGGTGATAAAGACGTTCGGGAACGCCGCGGCATCGATCCACGACAAGCCGTCCGGCACCGGGATCAGTGCCAACGGGTCGGCCACCACGTACTCCGCCTGGCAGCCGCGGCCATGGCCCATCACGCGGTCGCCCTTACGCCAACCGCTGACGCCTTCACCGACTTCGGCGATCTCGCCGGCAAATTCGACGCCGGTGGTAATCGTGTTGCCCGAGCGCAGCTCCTTCGCCTGGTTGATTTCGCCACGGTTGAGGCCTGCAGCGCGCACCCTCACCAGCACCTGCCCCGCTGCCGCCACCGGCACGGGGATATCCTGCACTTCGACCTTGCCGCCCTCGGGGCCCGGCACTACACGGACTGCCTTCACTGTTGTCTCCTTTTCCTGTCTCTCGACGTGTCTCTTGCTGTGTCTGCTGCGAATGCCTGTGCTACGCGCCGCCAAGCGCCGTCGCGCGGATCAGCGACAGTAGTTCCAGCGCCCGTTCGGCGGCAGCTTCTCCACCCGGATGGTTGCCGCGTACAAACGGCGCCCGCGTGTCCTCGATGGCGGCCAGGGCATGCAGCGGCTTCTCCGCCGCCACCGCCAGCCGCCGGAATTCATTGACCGTCAGCAGGTAGGTGTGGAACACATCCGCCTGCGGCGAGGTCGCGCCCAGCTTGTGCAGCAACGCATTCAGCCAGTGCGTGCCCGCCAGCATCGCGCCTTCGATGGTCATCTCGTAGTCGGCGCTGGTGCACTTCTGCAGCGATGCCTCGATGCTGCGCGCCATCGCCATGTGCTGTTCAATGTCCATGGCAGTCTCCCTCCAGGCGCGCTTCCAGCAAGGCCAGGCAGCGGCGCAGCGCGGCGTCGCAACCCTCGGCAATCTCGGCGGTCGGCGCCAGCCCTTCCCGCAAACAGGGATCGCGGTAGTGCTCGATGTGCTCCATCGCTTCCATCATCTCGGCGATATCTGCAGGCACCGGCCCCTCCACTTTCGGACGGCCGACATGCAGTACGTCGCCCAGCGGCCGGAACGCCGGCTTCAGGGCGCCATCGGGCTGCGGCACCAGGTAGACGCCGGGTTGCGTCGGGAACCGGTCGTCGTCCAGCGTGACGCCCGCCTGGTGCAGTGCTGCATTGACGGCATGGGTGCCGGCGGTCATGCCTGCCCAGAACCACAGGCCGAAGTCCTCCAGCGGATCCAGCCGTGCGCGCAGGGCCTGCAGCTTCGCGATCTTCTCCTTGTGTGACATGACGTTCATGTCCGCCCTCTCCGTTGATTCACTGCGTCGATGCTCCGGCGCACTGACAACATCGCCGTTGTCATGACGATAGACAGCGGCCGGGCCGATGTCAACAAACTTCTATATAGGACTTCTACCGTGCGAGTAGTGGTTTTCTCTGAGTTCCCCTATTTCTTCTTGACTGCATACCGTCCGGCTCCCTACATTTGATCTCAACACCTATACAGGAGTTTATCAATGCCCCGAGCCATCGTACTGAACCCGGCCGACAATGTGGCCACCCTGCTGGACGCCGGCCAGGCCGGCGAAGCCTGCGCGCTGGAAGGCGAGCGACAAGGCAAGCTCGTGCTGCTGCAAGACGTGCCGTTCGGCCACAAGATCTGCATCGCCGACACGGTCGAGGGAGAAACCATCCTGAAGTACGGCCAGGTCATCGGCCGCGCCAGCCGCGCGGTGCGCGCCGGCGAACACATGCACGTTCACAACATCGAGTCGGCGCGCGCCCGCGGCGACCTGCAAAAGGGGTAATGCAGATGACAACAACCTTCCTCGGATACCCGCGCGAGAACGGCGCGGTCGGTGTGCGCAACTGGGTCGCGGTGGTCTCCGTGATGGACAACTGCAATCCGGTCACCCGCACCATTGCCCGCACCGTGGGTGGCTGCATCCCGGTCACGACGCTGTTCGTGCGCGGACAGTTCGGGGCCGACCTGGATTTCGCCTTCGAGTCGCTGGCCGGCCTGGGCCGCAATCCCAATATCGCCGCGGTGCTGCTGGTGGGCCTGGAGGAGTCGTCGACGGAAGAGGTCGCACGCCGCATCCGCAGCACCGGCAAGCCGGTCGAACGCGTGCACCTGCAGCCTGACGGCACGGTCGCATGCATTGCCGAAGGCACGCGCAAGGCCAGCCGGCTGTCGCTGGCGGCGTCGAAGGCGCGCCGCGTGCCGTGCCCGGTGTCGTCGCTGGTGATCGGCGTCGAGTGCGGCGGTTCCGATACCACTTCCGGGCTGAGCTGCAATCCGGTGATCGGCCGCATGGCGGACATGGTGGTCGCCGGCGGCGGCACCGTGATCATTTCCGAGACCTCGGAGTTCATCGGCGCCGAGCACCTGTTCGCCGAGCGCGCCGCCGATGGCCGGGTGCGCGAGGCCTTTGTCACGGCGGTGCGCAACATGGAAAACCTGGCGATCTCGCGCGGGGTCGACATGCGCGACGACCAGCCTTCGCCCGACAATAAGCGCGGCGGCCTGACCACGGTCGAGGAAAAAGCGCTGGGCGCGATGGCCAAGGCCGGCACCAGCCCGCTGGTGGGCGTGCTGCGCTACGGCGAGGCGCCGCAGAAGAAGGGACTGCATTTCATGGACGCGCCGGCCGCGGCAGTGGAAAATCTCACTGCGCTGGCCGCCGGCGGATGCCAGCTCACCTTCTTCGGCACGGGGGTGGGCAATCCGATCGGCAGCATGGTGGCACCGACCGTCAAGGTGTGCGGCAACGTCAATACCCTGCACACCATGGCCGACAACATTGACTTCGACGTCAGCGGAGTCCTGCAGAACGGGGACAAGATCTCCGACCTCGGCGAGCAGCTGTTTGGCTATGCGATGGACGTCGCATCCGGCACGCGGCTGACCAGCGAGGTGCTCGATATCCGGGAGACCGCGGTCAGTCGATTCGCACTGAGCCTCTGAACAACCATGACCAAACTTAGCAGCGTCTCCGACGCGATCATCCGCTCCATCGAATCCGGCGCACTGCGCGAGGGCGATCGCCTGCCTTCCGAGGGCGAACTTGCCAGCTTCCATGGAGTCAGCGTCGGCACGGTCCAGAAGGCATTGGCACGGCTGACGCACTCCGGCCTGATCACGCGCGAACAGGGACGGGGCACCTTTGTCTCCGGGACGCGCGTGGCGCCGGCCGATGTCCGCTACCTGCGCTTTCGCGACGAACAGGGCAATGAGCTGCCGTCCTACGTCCACGCGCGCTCGGTGAAGCGGATCAAGCGCAAGGGGCCGTGGTCGGAGTTCCTCGCCGGTGACGGCTACGTGCGCATCGAGCGCGTGATCAGCGTCGGCGGCCACTTCGACCTCTACAGCGAGTTCTGGTTGCGCGAGGAAGACTTCGCGCAACTTGGCGGGCTGGACCGGGATGCCCTGGAGAAGAACCTGCGCGAGCTGATCGGCCAGCGCCTGTCGCTGCCGACGCTGCGCGTGGATCAGTGGATCCGCTTCGGCCAGGCCCCGGCCGTGGCCGCGCAGGAACTTGGGCTCGACCCCGAGACGCCGGCATTCATCATGGAGTTGCGTGGCTACACGCTGCGCGACCAGCCGCTCTACTACCAGTCGGTCTATGCCGCCCCGTTCGCGGAGCGCCTGATGATCGTGCGGGAGAAATCGACATGAGTATCCGCTGGAACACCGACCACCTCGCGCGCTGGGCCGCCGCCGTGTTCGAGTCGTGCGGCGTGGCGCCGGACCAGGCGACCGAAGCCGCCGCCGCGCTGGTGCGCAGCGAACTGCGCGGCTACAAGACGCATGGCCTGACGCGAGTCCCCTCCTACGTCGAACGCCTGCGTGCCGGCGATTTCAACCCGCGCCCCGAGATGTCGCACAAGGCCTTCCCGGGCGGCATCGTGCTGGACGCCGACGGCGCCTTGGGCCAGATCGCGGGCCCGCGCGCCGTGCAACTCGGGCTGGAGGCGCTGCAATCGAGCGCGTCCGTGCTGGTCGCGGTGCAATCGTGCGGCCATCTCGGCGCGCTGGGCATCCCGGCGTTGCTGGCCGCCGAGGCCGGCGCCTTCTGCATGGTCGGCCAGCGCACGCCGCCCGTGCTCGGGATGGAAGGCTTTGCCCGCGCCGCGATCGGGCACAACCCCATCGCCTTCGGCTGCCCGTTGCCGGGCGCGGCGCCGATCGTGTTCGACGTGGCCTGCAGCGTCGCCGCGCGCGGCCATATCCTGCTGGCCGCCCGTGAAGGCAAGCCGATTCCCGCGGGCTGGGCGCTGGACGCCGACGGCCATCCGACCACCGATGCGCAACGCGCGCTGGAAGGCTCGCTGCTGCCCACCGGCGGGCACAAGGGCATAGGCATCGCGATGATGGTGGAGTGCCTGGCCGGCGCCATGGCAGCTACCGCGGACTCGCTTTCTCCCGCGCGCAACACCGTCTCCGGCAGCGGCGCGGTCGGCCGCCAGGGTGGTTTTGTGTGGCTGGTCAAGCCGGACGCCTTTGCCGGCAAGGAGTTGTTCGCCGACTACATGGCGCAGTGGACCGGCAACTATCTTGCCGCCGGCGGCGCCGACGCCAGGCTCCCCGGACACCGTGGCGACGCGCTCGAGCGCGAAGGCCGCGCGCAAGGCATCGCCCTGCCCGATGCGGTGGTCCGGGCATTGGATGCGCTCGGCCGGGAACTCGGCATCCCCCTCCCCGACTAGCGCCGCTTCCATCACCAGTATTGCCCGAAATCCGGGTGCCACGGCACGCCGGCAGCCCCCGTTCAACCCTGTTTGCCTGAAAACCGCCCTTATGAATGCTCCAATCCTCCCCGACGCGGCCCGGCAGGCCATGCAAGCCGTGTCGATCGACGACAAGTACGCGCTGGACTCCGGCCGTGCCTACATGAGCGGCGTGCAGGCGCTGGTACGCCTGCCCCTGCTGCAGCGCAAGCGCGATGCCGAGGCCGGCCACAACACCGCCGCCTTTATTTCCGGCTACCGCGGATCGCCCCTGGGCACCTATGACCAGGCGCTGTGGCAGGCAAAGAAGCATCTTGCCGACAACCACGTGGTCTTCAAACCCGGCGTCAACGAAGAGCTTGGCGTCACGGCGGTATGGGGCTCGCAGCAACTGGACTTCGATGCCGCCAGCAAACGCTACGACGGCGTGTTCGGCATCTGGTATGGCAAGGGCCCCGGCGTCGACCGCAGCGGCGATGCGCTCAAGCATGCCAACCTCGCCGGCACCTCGCCGCTGGGTGGCGTGATTGCGCTCGCCGGCGATGACCACGTCTCCAAGAGCAGCACGCTGGCCCACCAGAGCGACCACACCTTCATGGCGTGCGGGCTGCCGGTGTTCTTTCCGTCCAATGTGCAGGACATCCTCGACCTCGGCGTGCATGCCCTGGCCATGAGCCGCTTCAGCGGGCTGTGGGCCGGCATGAAGACCGTGCAGGAGGTGGTGGAATCGGGCGCGTCGGTGACCACCGACTCGGATCGCGTGCGCATCGTGCTGCCGGAAGACTTCGCCCTCCCCGACGGCGGCCTGCATATCCGCTGGCCCGACGATCCGCTGGCGGCGGAGGCGCGCATGATGGAGTTCAAGTGGCCGGCCGCGCTCGCCTATGTGCGCGCCAACCGCCTGAACCGCAACGTGATCGAGGGAGCCGGCGACCGCCTCGGCATCATCGCCAGCGGCAAGGCCTACAGCGACACGCGCCAGGCCCTGCTCGACCTCGGGCTTGACGATGCCACCTGCCGCGCGCTCGGCATCCGGCTGCACAAGGTCAGCGTGGTATGGCCGCTGGAGCCCGACAGCGTGCGCGACTTTGCGCGCGGGCTGCGCGAAATCCTAGTGGTCGAGGAGAAGCGTCCCGTCATCGAACAGCAGCTCAAGGACGAGCTGTACCACTATCCGCCCGACGCGCGCCCGGCCGTGTTCGGCAAGTACCACCACACCGACGGCGCCGGCGGCGAATGGAGCCACCGCAAGCCCGCCGAGGACTGGCTGCTGCGCGCCAAGGCCGATCTGTCGCCCGCGCTGGTGGCCAAGGCCATCGCGCAGCGGCTCAAGGCGCTGGGCGTGCCGGCCGATGTGGCCGCGCGCATGGACGTGCGCCTGCAGGAGATCGACGCCAAGGAACGCGCCACCGCCCAGGGCGATGCGCGCGCCACCGACCGCCTGCCGTGGTTCTGCCCGGGCTGCCCGCACAACACCAGCACCCGCGTGCCGGAAGGCTCGGTCGCCACGGCCGGCATCGGCTGCCACGGCATGGTGGTGTGGATGGACCGCTCGACCACTTCCTGGTCGCAGATGGGCGGCGAAGGCGTGCACTGGATGGGCCAGGCGCCCTTCAGCAAGCGCACCCACATGTTCGCCAACCTGGGCGACGGCACCTACAACCATTCCGGCCTGCTGGCGGTACGCCAGTCGATCCACGCCGGCGTGAACCTGACCTACAAGATCCTGTTCAACAGCGCCGTGGCCATGACCGGCGGGCAGCCGGTGGACGGCCAGCTCGACGTGCCGGCGATGACGCGCGAACTGGCCGCCGAAGGCGCGCGGCAGATCGTCGTGGTCACCGACGAACCGGACAAGTACAAGGGCGTCAGCAATCTCGCCGCCGGCGTCACCGTGCGCCACCGCGACGAGCTCGATACCGTGCAGCGCGAGCTGCGCGAGGTGTCCGGTGTGACCGTGATCATCTACGACCAGGCCTGCGCCACCAAGAAGCGCCGCGAGCGCAAGCGCGGCACCATGGTCGATCCGGCCAAGCGCGTGGTCATCAACGAGCTGGTGTGCGAAGGCTGCGGCGACTGCTCGGTGCAAAGCAACTGCCTTGCGGTGCAGCCGGTGGAAACCGACTTCGGGCGCAAGCGCAAGGTCAACCAGGACACCTGCAACAAGGACTTCTCCTGCACCAAGGGCTTCTGCCCGAGCTTTGTCACGGTCGAAGGCGGCAAGCTGAAGACCCCCGCCCCGGCGGCTGGCGGCCGCGCCACACCGCCGGCCATCCCGATGCCCGCGCTGCCGGACGCCGGCAAGCCGCAGCGCATCGTGGTCGCGGGGATCGGCGGCACCGGCATCGTCACCATCGGTGGCGTGCTGGGCATGGCCGCCCACCTCGAAGGCAAGGGCGTAATCACCCAGGACGCGACCGGCATGGCGCAGATGGGCGGTGCCACCTGGAGCCACATCCAGATCGCCGCCAGCCCGGACGCCCTGCATGCGAGCCGCGTCGACATGGCCATGGCCGACCTGGTAATCGCCTGCGATACCGTGGTGGCCGCCAGCAAGACCTCGCTGGCCGCGATGTCGCCGGCACGGACCTATGTGGTGCTGAACAGCCATATCACCCCGACCGCAGCCTTTGTCCGCAACCCCGACTGGGATCCCCAGGTCGGCGAGGCCGTGGGCAGGATCGCGCAGTCCGTCGGCGAGGGCCAGCTCGCCAGCTTCGACGCCGAACAGGTGGCGAAGCAGCTGCTCGGCCAGTCGATCTACGCCAACCTGCTGCTGCTCGGCTATGCCTGGCAGAAAGGCAAGGTGCCGCTGTCGCACGCAGCCCTGATGCGCGCCATCGAGCTCAACGGCGTGCAGGTCGACAGCAACAAGGCGGCCTTCGAATGGGGCCGGCTGTGCGCCCACGATATGTCGAAGATACCCGCGCAGCCGTCCGGCTCGCAGGTGATCCAGTTCGTGCGCAAGGTGCCGGTCGAGGAACTGATGAAGAAGCACGCCGACTTCCTGACCGGCTACCAGAACCGGGCCTATGCGGCGCAATACGAGTCGTTCGTCGGCCGCGTGAAGGCGGCGGAATCGGTCGTCGGCGGCACCCGCCTGACCGAAGCCGTGGCCCGCTCGCTGTTCAAGCTGATGGCCTATAAAGACGAATATGAGGTGGCTCGCCTGCATACCGGCGCCGCATTCCGCCAGCAGATCGCGTCGATGTTCGAAGGCAAGGTCCGGCTGGTGCATCACCTGGCCCCTCCCCTGTTTGCGCGGAAGAACCAGGCCGGCGAACTGGTCAAGGGCTCCTATGGCCCGTGGATGCGCAGCGCGTTCGGCGTACTGGCGCGCTTCAAGGGCCTGCGCGGCACGGCGTTCGATCCGTTCGGCTACACCGTGGAGCGCAAGGAGGAGCGGGCCCTGATCGGTGAATACCGGCGCAGCGTGGAAGCCTTGCTGCCGGCACTTTCCGCGAAAAACCTCGACCTGGCGCTGGAGATTGCCCGGCTGCCGCAGGAGATCCGCGGCTATGGCCACGTCAAGGCGCGCAACCTGGCGGCCACCCGCACGCGCTGGGAGCGGCTGATGGCGCAATGGCAGCAAGGAGACGCGCAGCCGGGACAAATCAAAGCCACCGAAGCGGCATAAACCAAAGACTGAACCAACGAAGGCCCCGTCACCGTCACCGGGGCTCATCAGAGACAGCGAGGAGACAAGAGATGAAATCCGTACTGAACCGTTTTGGCCGTACCCTGGGCGCGATCGCACTGGCTGCCTGCGCCACCAGCGCACTGGCACAAGGCGGCTATCCCAACCGGCCGATCCGCATCATCGTGCCCTGGCCGGCAGGCGGCGGCGTCGATGCCGTCACCCGCACGGTGGCCGAGAAGATGACGGCCAGTCTCGGCCAGCAGGTCGTGGTCGACAACCGGCCCGGGGCAACCGGCAATATCGGCGCCGGCATGGGCGCCAAAGCGGCGCCGGATGGCTACACGCTGCTGGTCGCCAGCGCGCCGATGGCGATCAACGCCAGCCTGCACAAGAACCTGCCCTTCGACATGGGCAAGGACTTCGCGCCCCTTGGACTGATGGCAAGCTCGCCGTACATGCTGGTGGTCAACCCGTCCGTGGGCGGCTCGGTCAAGGAGCTGGTGGCACGCGCCAAGGCGGAACCCGGCAAACTCAGCTATGCATCGGTCGGTCCGGGCACCCAGCAGAACGTGATCACCGAGGTGTTCAAGGAAGCCGCGCATATCAATATCGTGCACGCGCCTTACAAGGGCGGGCCACAAGCGCTGACCGACATGGTGGGCGGCCATATCCAGGTGATGTTCCACGGCGTGCCGGCGGTGATGCCGTTCGTCAAGGGCGGTCAGCTCAAGGGCATTGCCGTGGCCAGCAAGCAGCGGCTGCCGTTGTTCCCCGACGTGCCGACCATGGCGGAAGCCGGCTTCCCCGGCATCGAGGCCAGCGAATGGTACGGCCTGGTCGCCCCGGCCGGCACGCCGAAGGAGATCGTGGCGATGCTCGGCAAGGAGATCGACAAGGCCCTGAACGCACCGGGCGTGCGCCAGCAGCTCGCCAGCAAGGGTTATGAGCCGGCCGGCCAGAGCTCTCCGGACCAGTTTGCGAGCTTCATGGCGGCAGAGCAGAAGAGATGGGCGCTGGCCATCAAGCAGACCGGGTTCCGGCTGGAGTAGCCGGCGCGCGGCGCAACCGGCCTGCGCCGCGCCCGCGCGGCTTCAGGCTGGTTCGCCGAGATAGTCATCCACCGCACTGCCCACCGTGGGGTGGAAGTTCTTGTCGCCAATCGCTTCCATCAGCTCGAAGCGCTTGAGCTTGTCACGCACCGGATCCTTCATCTCGGCGAAATGCAGCGCAATGCCGCGCTCGCGCAGGATGTGGCTCAGTTCGCGCAGCATGTCGGCCGAGGTGACGTCGACACTGGTCACCGGTTCGGCCGCCACCACCACCCTGCGTACAGGTGTCGGCGAATCGTCGATCGCTTCCAACAGGCGCTCCTGGAACAACTCGGCATTGGCAAAGAACAGCGGCGCATCCCAGCGGAACAGCAGCAGCCCGTCGATGCGCTGCGCATGCGGGTAGCGCTTGGTGTCGTGGTATCCCCGCAGTCCCTCGACACGGCCGAGCACGGCATAGTGCGGCCGCCAGCCGTCCCACAGGAATTCGATCACCGCAAGGACCACGGCCAGGATGATCCCCGGGATCGCACCGAACACGGCGACCGCGGCGAAGCAGACCATCGACAGCCAGAACTCCCACTGCTGGATGCGGTAGATGCGCTTCAGGTCCGCGAACTCGAACAGCCCGATCGCCGCCGCGATCACCACCGCGGCCAGCGCGCTGTTTGGCAGGTACTGCAGCAGGTTGGGCGCGAACATCAGCAGCGCCGCCACGGCCAGTGCGCCCACCACACCGGTGAGCTGGGTCTTCGCGCCCGCGGCTTCGGCCACCGGCGTACGGGACGCGCTGCTGCTGATCGGAAAGCCCTGGAAGAATCCCGCGGCCAGGTTGGCGGCGCCCAGGCCGACCATTTCCTGGTTCGGGTCGACGCGGGTGTTGGTGCGGGCGGCAAAGGTGCGCGACAGCACGCTGGTATCGGCGAACGAGATCAGCGCGACGGCAATGCCACCCAGCAGGATCGCAACCAGGTCCGCGCCGCTCACCCAGGGCAAGACAAAGCCCGGCAGGCCTTGCGGCGTCTTGCCCAGCACTTTCACCCCGTTCTGGTCGAGGCCGAACACGCTGACGGCCAGCGTCGCGACGACCACGGCAATCAGGATGCCGGGCACGCGCTCGAAGCGCTTCAGGAACAGGATCAGCACCAGGCTGCCGGCGCCGACCGCGAAGCTGTACCAGTTGGTTTCCCCGGCCAGGATCGCGCTGCCCAGGTTGATCATGTCCCGCAGCGGACCGGCGTCTTCAAGCGAGATGGCGAACAGCTTCGGCAGCTGGCTGACCAGCACGGTGAGCGCGATCCCGTTCATATAGCCATAGCGGATCGGCTTGGACAGCAGCTCGGTAATAAAGCCCAGGCGCATCAGCCCCGCCACGATGCAGACCACGCCCGAGACGATCGCCATCATGCTGGCCACCATGACGGCGCGCGCCGGATCGCCGCCGGAGACCTGCAACACCACCGCCAGGATCGGCGCCGCCAGCGCCGAATCCGGCCCCAGCACGAGGATCCGGCTCGGGCCAAGCATGGCATACACCAGCAGCGGGATCATGGTGGCGTAGAGCCCGTAGACACCGGGCACGCCGGAGGCTTCGGCGTAGGCGATGCCGACCGGCACCAGCATGGTCGTGAGCACCAGCCCGGCGGCGAGGTCTTTCGGCAGCCAGGCCGGCTGATAGTTCTTTAAGACCAGCAGTCCCGGGAGCCAGCGCAACCATCCGGGTGCCTTGTTGACTTCGCGCTGCGCTGCGGGGGTCAGGTTCTGGGGCTGCATGGTTCGAGTTCTGCCCTTGGGGGCAAGGGGTATGCATCGACTATAGGAGGTCGCGCTTTGAAAAATGTGCGCCGGCTCAAAGAAAAAATGCATTGGCCTGCGCGGGCAACGCCGGACCGAGGACGCCGTGAAACCCCTCCAATGCTGCATCGCAGCACCGTTCTCATGTTGCCATGCGGCCGCCGGATTCGCGGTGCCGCTAGGATCCATTAGTTTCTGACATTCCCGCGATAGGCACATATGATGGTTTTCTGGCGGGCACGCCCGTTATCCGTCCCGGGGAGAGAACGATGCCGATATCCATGAGATGCCTGGTAACCGGCCTGCTGGCACTGGGCTGTGCCTCAACGGCGCTGGCGCAGCGCGCAGCGACCGAGGGTGCCGCGAGCGCCATATCGGATGCCGTTCAGGGCGGGACCAATCCCTATCGAGCCCCGTCGGCAGCCACCCAGGATCCTGAAGAGGCCGCGCGCGCGAAGTGCGAGGAGCTGAGGGAGCAGTACAACGCCACATCCAAGAAGCGTTCCTACCACTCTTCCGGCCCGGGCACGCAGACCGCGCAGGGCCGCACCATTCCCAAGATCGAACGCGACAAGACGCGCAAGCAATTGCAGCAGGCGTATCGGGACAATTGCACGTAGCCAGGGAGGGTCTGCCGTGGAGGCACTCAACGCTCCACGTGCGTATACAGCTTGTTGACGATGACCCACTGTCCGCCGGTGTTCAGCAGCGACAGGAAATTGTAGTAGTTGAAGTCGCCCACCCGCACTAGCACGTTGGCTGACGCCACCCTGCCGATTACTTCGACCGACAGCACCGACATGCCGTAGGGCTCGTTCTGCGAAGCCGGGCTCCTGCGCGACGCCACACCTTGCAGGTAGGCGTCCACCGGCTTGTGCACGAACTCGCCGCGGACCTCGGCAAACAGTTGCGCGTCCGGATGGAAGGTGGACCTGAGCGCGGCAGCGTCGCCGTCGTAGATCGCATCGAGATACACCTGGAGTTGTTGCAGAACCTGCTGGTGCGCATTGCCAACCGGTTCCTGCGCGGTAGATGCCGTCATGGTTGCTCTCCGTTTGCGATGATGGAGCGGCGCCAGGCCGCTCCCCTATTTCCTTACTGGTTGCGCCCGCGCAGCAGCGTGGTGGCGATTTCGGCTATATGCCGGCCCTGGAAGCGCGCGCCGGCCAGTTCGTTCTCGCTCGGCTGCCGCGAACCATCCACGCCGGCCAGCGTGGTGGCGCCATACGGCGCGCCACCGGTGACCTCGTCCAGGCGCGTCAGGCCGCTGAACGAGTACGGCAGGCCCACCGTGATCATGCCGTGGTGCATCAGGCTGGTCAGGATCGAGAACAGCGTCGTTTCCGCACCGCCGTGCTGGCTGGCGGTGGAGACGAAGGCGCCGCCGATCTTGCCAATCAGCTTGCCGCCCGCCCACAGCTCACCGGTCTGGTCGAGGAAGTTGGCCACCTGCGCCGACACCCGTCCGAAGCGCGTCGGCGTGCCGATGATGATGGCGTCGTAGTCCGCCAGTTCTTCCGGCCGCGCGACCGGTGCGGCCTGCTCGAGCTTGGCGCCGGCGTCGCGGGCAACTTCCGGCGGCATCAGTTCGGGGACGCGCTTGACGCTGACTTCCGCGCCGGCACTGCGGGCACCCTCGCCAATCGCGTTGGCCAGGTGTTCGGTGTGGCCGTAAGTCGAGTAGTACAGCACCAGGACTTTCGCTTTCATTTCCATTTCCTTTGCAGCGCTCGCCTGGCCGAAGCCGTTGACGAGCAGACGTTTGATGAGTTGGATCATGTTGCCTTTCGGTTCGCGCGCCGAAGCAGCGCTTGGAAGCAATGTAGGTGTCGGGCCGGTACGGAAAAACCATGCGGGTGGAACATGTGGCCATACACCGTGTAACAAGCCACGGCGCGAGCGGCCCGCCGATGGCGCGCACGGCAAAGCCAGAGACGTCCTAGAATGTCAGCAAATCAAGGTGCCGGCCTTGCCCGTCCGCGATGGACCGCAGCCAGCCGGCAACCGTCATGACACGGTGTCACAGACCATGAAGCGCCAATTCGACGATCTGCAACTGGGCAGCATCGAACTGTTCTGCCTGGCGGCGGAACTCAGCAGTTTCACCGCGGCGGCGGTTGCGGCCGGCGTGACGCCGGCCGCCGTCAGCCGCAGCGTCTCGCGGCTGGAAGAACGGCTGGGCGTGCGCTTGTTCGTGCGCACCACGCGGCAGATCCGGCTGACCGATGAAGGCAGGTCCTATTACGAGCAAAGCCGCACCGCGCTGGCGCAGCTGGTCGACGCCGAACGGCAGATCAGCGGCCAGCACGCCACGCCCGCCGGGCGGCTGCGCATCAGCCTGCCGACGCCTTATGCGCACTACCGCGTGCTGCCGGTGCTGCCCGCGTTCCGCGAACGCTATCCCGAGGTCGAGATCGACGTGCATATCAGCAACCGCAACGTCGACTTCGCCGATGACACCTACGACCTGTCGGTGCGCGGCCGCGCACCGGACGATTCGACGCTGATCGCCCGCAAGCTGGAAGACGCGGAGATGGTGGTGGTGGCATCGCCGGCCTACCTGCGGCGGCACGGCACGCCGCAGACGCTGGAAGAACTGCATGCGCACGAGTGCATCCAGTTCGAGCGCCCCAGCAGCGGCCGCCGGCTGCCGTGGACCTTCCGGCTGGAGGGCGAAGAAATCGAGATCGCGACGACGGGCTCCTATGGCACGTCGGAAGACGCGCTCGGCGGCGCCACGCTGGCACGGGCTGGCGCCGGCCTGTTCCAGACCTACCGCTTCGTCGTGGAACAGGACCTGCGTGAAGGCTCGCTGGTGGAAGTGCTGCAGCAGTTCGGCGGCAATACCCGTCCCTTTGTCCTGCTCTATCCGCACGCGCGCCACGTTTCGCGGCGCGTGCGCGCCTTTGTCGATTTCCTGATAGAGAAATTCGCCGACTAGGCGCGGGTCGCGCTGATGTGCCGCAGGACCGTGCTCAGTCCCTGACCTGTGCGATCACCACCAGGATCACCGCCGCATTGCCTGGCTGCTGCGCCGGAGCGTACGCGGCGCGCGCATGCCCGGCCTTGTCGCCGAGCAAGTCGGCAAACAGGTCCGAGGCCCCGTCCAGCACCGCGGGCTGGTCGACATTGCCCGGCGCACTGCTGATATAACCCTCGACCCGCACGATGTGGTCCAGGCGGTCAAATCCGCCCAGATGGGCATCGATCTGCGCGAGGACATTGAGCGCCGCCAACTGCGCCGCCTGCTTGCCCTGCTCGACCGTCAGGTCCTTGCCGACCTGCCCTTGCCAGGCCACCTTGCCATCCTGCAGCGGCAACTGCCCCGAGATAAACAGCAAGTCGCCGGCACGGCTGACGGCCGTATAGCTGCCCAGCGGTTGCGGCGGCGGCGGCAGCTTCAGCCCACGTGCAGCCAGTTTCGATTCGACGGACATGATGACTCCTGGTTGGCGCAATGCGTTTCGGTTGCGGGGGTTCGGTTCACTGGCTCGCGGCGCTCAGTCCCGCCGTCTGCCTTGGGTCGAACTATAGGAAGCGGCGCCAGGCCGATAAACCCGCCGGGGCACACAGGAATTGATACATGGGGGAACAAGTGCGGCGCGCGGCGCCTCCAGGGTGCCGCTCCCTGCCTTTGGAGCCCTGCAAGCGGCCAATTCGCGCCAAATACCGGCTAGCACAGCCCATTTGCTATCAAATTCATAGCATCTGGATCGCCAACGTCGATCGCGATAAAAGTGGATCGTAGCCCCATCTTTTCCGCGTTCTTGTAGGTTCCCTCCAAAAGCTTACCTTGACACTATGATTTTCATACGTATATTCTGTAACGACGGATGACACACCGCCGGCTCTTTCCCAGCCGATGCCGGGACCGCTCGCCGACGAAGCCAAACGCAACATGGAGTACAGCAGGATGAATCCCAAACCCCGACGTGCGCTGATCGCCGTTGCCATCGTGGCAATTTCCGGCGTGGGCGTCGCCACCACGCTGCTGCGCCCCGGCCAGGGCGCGCAAGCCCAGGCCAGCACGCCGCCGCCCGCTCCCGCTGTGGAAGTGGCAACCACGGTTGGCCAGACCATCACGGAATGGGATGAATTCTCCGGCCGGCTCGAAGCGGTGGAGCGCGTGGAAATCAGGCCGCGCGTATCCGGCACGATCGAAGCGGTGCATTTCCGCGACGGCGCGATCGTGAAGAAAGGCGATCCCCTGTTCACCATCGATCCGCGCCCATATGCCGCGGAAGTGGCGCGCGCCGAAGCCGCGCTCGCGGCGGCACAGGTGCGGGCCTCGCACGCACAGACCGAGAAGGCGCGCGCGCAGAGGCTGCTCGACGACAACGCAATCTCGCGCCGTGAATTCGACGAACGCATCAACGCCGCCAGCGAGACCTCGGCCGACGTGCGCGGCGCGCAGGCCGCGCTGGAAGCGGCACGGCTGAACCTGGGCTACACGCGTATCGTCGCGCCGGTCACGGGCAAGGTATCGCGTGCGGAGATCACCGTGGGCAACCTGGTGGCCGCGGGTGCCGCCGCGCCACCGCTGACCACGCTGATGTCGGTGTCGCCGGTGTATGCGGCCTTCGAAGTCGACGAGCAGAGCTACCTGCGCTACACCGCGCCGGGCGCCGCCGGCGGCAAGGACGGCCTGCCGGTGTACCTGGGCCTGGCCGACGAGGACGGCCATCCGCACAAAGGCAAGATCCAGTCGGTCGACAACCGCCTCGATCCGCGCAGCGGCACGATCCGCGTGCGCGCGGTCTTCGACAACGAAGACGGCCGCCTGCTGCCGGGGCTGTATGGCAAGGTCAGGCTCGGTGGCGGCGCGCCCCACCCGGCCGTGCTGGTCAACGATCGCGCAATCGGTACCGACCAGGGCAAGAAGTTCGTGCTGGTCGCCGACAAGGCCAACAAGCTCGCGTACCGCGAAGTGGAGCTGGGGCCGACGCATGATGGCCTGCGCGTGATCCGCAAGGGCCTGGCGCCGGGCGAGACCATCGTCGTCAACGGCCTGCAGCGCGTACGGCCGGGCGATACGGTGGTGCCGAAGAGCGTGGCGATGGCCTATCGCCGCGAGCTGGAACCGCGCGGGGTTTCGCCGGATCGCAGGCAGGCTGCGAGCGAGAAAGGCGATGCCGACGCGAAGCGGGTGAGCTGAGTATCAGTCATGCGAGCCGATGGTTTGCTCCCCTCTCCCGCTTGCGGGAGAGGGGCTGCGGGAGAGGGCAGGAGCTTCGGCGAAGTGCCGGTGCTTAAACCACCCCTCTCCCTAGCCCTCTCCCCTGAGGGGAGAGGGGACCGGCCTGATGAACATTCAATGCCGTCGCCCCTGGCAATCGCCTGAGCTCGCAGACCGAGCGTCCGTAGTTTTTATCGTTCCCCAAGCAGTTGATGGCCCGCCATGGCGGGCACCAGGGGGACCGCTTTCCCGAGACCAAGATGAACCTCTCGAAATTCTTTATCGACCGCCCCATCTTTGCGGGCGTGCTGTCAGTGCTGATCTTCCTGATCGGCGCCATCTCGGTGTTCAAATTGCCGATCTCGGAGTACCCGGAAGTGGTCCCGCCCTCGGTGGTGGTGCGCGCGCAGTTCCCCGGCGCCAACCCCAAGGTGATCGCCGAAACCGTCGCCACGCCGCTGGAAGAGCAGATCAACGGCGTCGAGGACATGCTCTACATGTCGTCGCAGGCCAACAGCGACGGTAACCTGACGCTGACGGTGACCTTCAAGCTCGGCACCGATCCGGACAAGGCCCAGCAGCTGGTGCAGAACCGCGTCGCGCAGGCCGAGCCGCGCCTGCCTGAAGACGTGCGCCGCCTGGGCATCACCACGGTCAAGAGCTCGCCGGACCTGACCATGGTGGTCCACCTGGTCTCGCCGAACAACCGCTATGACATGACGTACCTGCGCAACTACGCGGTGATCAACGTCAAGGACCGCCTGGCGCGGATCCAGGGTGTGGGCCTGGTCAAGCTGTTCGGCTCGGGCGACTACTCGATGCGGGTGTGGCTGAACCCCGAGAAGCTCGCCGAACGGCACCTGGCCGCTTCAGACGTGGTCAAGGCCATCCGTGAGCAGAACGTGCAGGTGGCGGCCGGCGTGATCGGGCAATCGCCGTCGCTGCCCGGCACCGACCTGCAGCTGTCGGTGAACGCGCAGGGCCGCCTGCAGACCGTGGAGGAGTTCGGCGACATCATCGTCAAGACCTCGGCGGACGGTGCGGTGACCTACCTCAAGGACATCGCGCGCATCGAGCTCGGTGCGTCGGAGTACGCGCTGCGCTCTCTGCTCGACAACCAGTCCGCGGTGGGCCTGCCGATCTTCCAGTCACCGGGCTCGAACGCGCTGCAGATCTCGGCAGACGTGCGCAAAACGATGGAGGAGCTGAAGCAGAACTTCCCGGAGGGCCTCGACTACCGCATCGCTTACGACCCCACCCGATTCGTCCAGCACAGCATCGATGCGGTGGTGCATACGCTGTTCGAGGCCATCGCGCTGGTGGTGCTGGTGGTGATCCTGTTCCTGCAGACTTGGCGCACGTCGATCATCCCGCTGCTGGCGGTGCCGGTGTCGATCGTCGGCACCTTCGGGCTGATGCATGCGTTCGGCTTCTCGATCAACGCGCTGTCGCTGTTCGGGCTGGTGCTGGCCATCGGGATCGTGGTGGACGATGCCATCGTGGTGGTGGAGAACGTCGAGCGCAATATCGAGGAAGGACTGACGCCTAAGGAAGCGACCTATAAGGCCATGCACGAGGTAAGCGGCCCCATCATCGCCATCGCGCTGACGCTGATCGCCGTGTTCGTGCCGCTGGCCTTCATGACCGGCCTGACCGGCCAGTTCTACAAGCAGTTCGCGCTGACGATCTCGATCTCGACCATCATCTCGGCGTTCAACTCGCTGACGCTGTCGCCGGCGCTGGCGGCACTGCTGCTGCGCGGCCACGACGCGCCCAAGGACTGGCTGTCGCGCTGGATGGACCGCGTGTTTGGCGGCTTCTTCAAGCGCTTCAACCACTTCTTCGGCCGCAGCGCCGAAGGCTATGGCCGTGGCGTGAAGGGGGTGATCCGCCGCAAGGGTTCGGTGTTCGGCGTCTACGCGGTGATGCTGGCGCTGACCTGGGGCGTGTTCCAGCTCGTGCCCAAGGGCTTCGTGCCGGCGCAGGACAAGCAGTACCTGGTGAGCTTTGCCCGGCTGCCGGATGGCGCCACGCTGGACCGCACCGAGGACGTGATCCGCCGCATGTCGGAGACCGCACTCAAGCATCCGGGCGTGCAATCGGCGGTGGCTTTCCCGGGCCTGTCGATCAACGGCTTCACCAACAGCCCGAACGCCGGCATCCTGTTCGTCTCGCTCAAGCCGTTCGAGCAGCGCAAGAGCAAGGAGCTGTCCGGCAAGGCGATCGCGGCCAGCCTGAACAAGCAGTTTGCGTCGATCCAGGATGCGTATATCGGCGTGTTCCCGCCGCCGCCCGTGCAGGGGCTCGGCACCATCGGCGGCTTCAAGATGATCATCGAGGATCGCGCCGCGCTCGGCTATGACGCGCTGTTCGATGCGACCAAGGCATACCTGGCCAAGGCGCGTGCCACGCCCGAGCTGGCCGGTGTCTTCAGCAACTACCAGATCAACGTGCCGCAGCTCGACGTGCAGCTCGACCGGACCAAGGCCAAGCAGCTGGGTGTGCCCGTGACCGATGTGTTCGACACGCTGCAGACCTACCTTGGCTCGGCCTACGTCAACGACTTCAACAAGTTCGGCCGGACCTACCAGGTCCGGGTGCAGGCGGACGCCCAGTTCCGCCAGCACGCTGAGGACATCCTGCAGCTGAAGACCCGCAGCGCGAACGGCGACATGGTGCCGCTGTCGTCGCTGGTGAAGGTGAAGCAGAGCTTTGGCCCGGACAGCGTGATCCGCTACAACGCCTTCACGGCGGCCGATATCAACGGCGGTCCCGCGCCCGGCTTCTCGTCGGGCCAGGCGCAGGCGGCCGCCGAGCGGATCGCCGCCGAGACGCTGCCCAAGGGCATCGGCTTCGAATGGACCGAGCTGACCTACCAGGACATCCTGGCCGGCAACGCGGGCGTGTGGATCTTCCCGCTGTGCGTGCTGCTGGTGTTCCTGGTGCTCGCTGCGCAATACGAGAGCCTGACGCTGCCGCTGGCGGTGATCCTGATCGTGCCGATGAGCCTGCTGGCAGCCATCACCGGCGTGTGGCTCACGCGTGGCGACAACAACATCTTCACGCAGATCGGTTTCATCGTGCTGGTCGGGTTGTCGGCGAAGAACGCGATCCTGATCGTCGAGTTCGCCCGTGAACTGGAGCACCACGGCCGCACCATCGTGCAGGCCGCGATCGAGGCCAGCCGGCTGCGCCTGCGCCCGATCCTGATGACCTCGTTCGCCTTCATCATGGGCGTGGTGCCGCTGGTGGTCTCGAGCGGTGCCGGTTCGGAGATGCGCCATGCAATGGGCGTGGCCGTGTTCGCCGGCATGCTCGGCGTGACCTTCTTCGGGCTGTTCCTGACACCGGTGTTCTACGTCGCGCTCCGGCTGCTGGCCACGCGCGGCCAGCGCCGCCCGGCGCCCGCGCCGGAAGCGTCGGCCGCGCAAGTCGTGGCGTCTGCGGAGTAAGGGTGATCGACATGGACAACGTGATCAAGCAATACCTACCGAAGCTTGCAACCCTGGCCGCCGCGCTGGTGCTGGCCGGCTGCTCGCTGGCACCGACCTACAAGGTGCCCGAGACGGCGACCGCACCGGCGTTCAAGGAAGCCGAGGCGGCCGTCACGGAAGGCGCGCAATGGAAGACCGCCACGCCGGCCGAAGGCCAGCAGCGCGGGGAATGGTGGAAGGTCTTCGGCGATGCCGATCTCGACCGCCTGATCGAAGCTGCCGGCACCTACAACCAGGACCTGGCTGCCGCCGCGGCGCGGCTGAAGCAGGCGCGGGCCTTCACCGGCGCGACGGAAGCGGACCTGTATCCGCAGCTGAGCCTCGGCCTCGATCCGACGCGTTCGCAGCCGTCGGCGGCATCGCGCGGCCTGCCCGATGGCACGCCCGTGCGCGCCCAAACCGTGCTCAAGGCGCGTGCGTTTGCCTCATATGAGCTTGACCTGTTCGGCCGCGTGGCGAGCAGCGTCAACGCAGCACGCGCCGAAGGCGAAGCTGCCGAGGACCTGTATCGCTCCGTGCAACTGGCGCTGCAGGCCGACACCGCGCAGGCGTACTTCGCGCTGCGCACGCTCGACAGCGAGCGCGAACTGCTCAAGGCGACCATCCGGCTGCGCGAGGATGCGCTGTCGCTGCTGAAGAAGCGCTACGACGCCGGCGAGACCACCGACCTCGATCCGGCCCGCGCCGAAGCCGAACTCGGCAACGCACGCGCCGACTTGGCTGGCATCGAGCGCCGCCGCGCCAACCAGGAACATGCGCTGGCCGTGCTGACGGGCGTGGCGCCCGCGCAGTTCACGCTGGCGGCGCACCCGCTCGATACCGAACCCGTGGCGATTCCGGCGGGCCTGCCGTCGGAACTGCTCGAACGCCGTCCCGACATCGCCGCGGCCGAGCGCCAGATGGCCGCGGCCAATGCCACCATCGGCGTGGCCAAGGCCGCGTTCTTCCCGCGCATCACGCTGACCGGGTTGTTCGGCTTCGAGTCGGCGGATCTGTCGAACCTGTTCAAGTGGTCGTCGCGCGCCTGGTTGCTCGGACCGCTGGTCGGTTCCACCATCGCCCAGACCCTCTTTGACGGCGGCCGCAACCGCGCCAACCTGGCCGGCGCGCGCGCCGCGCACGAGGAAAGCATCGCGCGCTACCGCCAGAGCGTGCTGGTGGCCTTCCGCGAGGTCGAGGACAGCCTGGCCGACGTGCGCTGGCTGAGCCAGCAAGGGACTGCGCTCGACAGCGCACTGGCCGGCGCGAAACGTGCGCAACGCATCTCGCGCAGCCGCTATGACGCAGGCGCCGTCGACTACCTGACCGTGATCGACGCCGACCGCACGGTGCTGCAGGCCCAACGCGAGGCCAACCAGGTCGCCGGGCTGCGCGCGGCAGCGACCGTGTCGCTGGTGCGCAGCCTTGGTGGCGGCTGGGGAATGCCGCCGGAGGCGGTGGCGAAGCAGTAGGCCGGCAAGACTAAGGGTGTTGCTTGACGCCATCGTTCACCTGACTGAACAATGAACGATGCGCTACGAAAAACTCGACACCCTCTGGCCCCAGCTGCACAGCCTGATCAAGCTGAGCGAGGCTGGCAGTTTCACCGCGGCCGCGGTCCAGCTCGGCATCAGCAAGGGGGCCATGAGCCTGCGCATCTCGGAGCTCGAGCGTGCCGCCGGCGTTGCGCTGGTGCAGCGCACCACCCGCAGCGTGCGCCTGACGGAGGCCGGCCAGAAGCTGGTCGACGCCACGCGGGGCTCATTTGAAACCATCGAGCAAGGCTTCAGCGATGTGACCGATGCCATCGGCCACCCGCGCGGCCTGGTGCGCGTAACGGCTCCGGTGGCGCTGGGCCGGCAACAGCTGGTGCCGCGCCTGCCGGCTTTCCTCGACGCCCACCCTCAGGTGCGGATCGAGATCGAACTCTCCGACAGCTTTGCTTCGCTGGCCCGGGAAGGCTTCGATCTCGCCGTGCGGCACTCATCGACCGCGCCGGATACGCATATTGCCTGGACCCTGTGCCGCACGCAGGCCGTGCTGGTGGCCTCGCGCGCTTACTTGCGGAGGTCCGGCAATCCCCAGTCACCCGCCGACCTGGCGGACCACAATTGCCTGCACTACTTCCGCCGCGGTGAGCAGCCGAGCTGGAGCTTCGTGCCCACCCGTGGCGCCGCCAGCCGGCAGAGCGTGGGCATTCACGGCTGCTTCGCGGCGAACAACAGCGAGGCGTTGCGGGATGCCGCGCTGAACGGCCTGGGCATCGCCCTGGTCCCCGACTTCACTGCGCAGGCCGACCTGGCGAGCGGCAAGCTGGTCCGGGTCTTGCCAGGATGGCGGGCCGCCGGCGCGTTTGGCGACTTTATCTTTGCGATCCGGCCCTACAGCCCGTTCGTGCCGCGTGCCGTGCGCAGCTTTGTCGACTACCTCAAGCAGACAATGAAGGACGGTTTTTCGGTCAGCGCCTGACGGGCGCTGCCGGCCGGAGGCCAGCGCTCCCGCGCGCGGCGCCGCGGAGCCTTGACTTTTCGTTCTCAAAAAACAATACTTGTCTTAACTTAATTCCCATAATGAGAACGACACCCGGTGTCGTCAATAGCGTGGATCTAGCTGAACTTGAGATCTTCCGGACCGTTGCACGCGAACAGAGCATCACCCGGGCGGCCCGGGCGCTTGAACGCGTGCAGTCGAACGTCACGACCCGCGTGAAGCAGCTCGAAGAGAGCCTTGGCGTCACCCTGTTCGAACGCGACAGCAAGAAGATGACCCTGACGCCGGAGGGGCACCGGCTCCTCGGCTATGCGGAGCAACTGCTGGCCCTGGCGGAAGAGGCACGGCAGTCGATGCGCGCCAATGCCCCGACCGGCGTCCTGCGCGTCGGGTCGATGGAGAGCTCCGCGGCCACGCTGCTGCCCAAGCCGCTCGGGCGCTTCCATGCGGCCTGGCCGGACGTCGAGCTGAAAGTTTCAACGGGCACGACGCAGGCCCTGGTCGACGGCGTGCTCAGTCACGCGCTCGATTGCGCGGTCGTGGCCCACCCGGGCACGGCGGCGCCGCGCAACCTCGATATCGCCGAACTCGGCGAGGGACTCGACGGCATCTTCCTGCAGACCGAGGAACTGGTCCTGGTGCTGCCCGCCAGCCACCCGAAGGTGCGCCGGCCGCAGGATGTGAACCTGCGGTTCCTCGCGGCCTTCGCGCGCGGCTGCACCTACCGGCAATGTGCCGAGGACTGGCTGCAGCAAGCCGGCGACGATATCCGTCGCCAGCTTTCGGTCGTGGAGATGCCCTCCTATCACGCCATCCTGGCCTACGTGTCCGCGGGATCGGCCGTGGCGATCCTGCCGCGCTCGCTGCTGGCCCTGCACCGGGATGTGACCGAACTCCAGACCGTGCCCGTGCGGCCTGTCCACACCTTCCTGGTCAGGCGCTCCGGGTTCACGACGTCGGCGTATGAAGCGTTCCTGCGGGAGTTGCGCCATGACTAGTTGGCCGACCATGCAGCAGGCAGGAACGCAGAGGCTGTGAGATGGCGTAATCACCGCCGCCGTTTCACAGCGCCAGGAAAAACGTTGGTACTTCAATCCGTTCAAACAGGAAGCACTGCCATGAACACCGCAACGCCACCGAACAAGCCCCGCGACCTGCGCTCGCTCCTGGGCATTTCCACGCCCATCATCCAGGCTCCGATGGCCGGCGTCAGCACACCGGCCATGGCGGCCGCCGTCTCCGAGGCGGGCGGCCTGGGCTCACTCGGCGTCGGCGCGATGGACGCGGAAGCCGCACGCAAGGCGATTCGCGAGACGCGCGCCCTGACCGGCAAGCCGTTCAACATCAACCTGTTCTGCCATGCCCCGGCGAACGCCGATGTCGCGCGCGAGAAAGCGTGGCTGGACTACCTCGCCTCGCACTTCGCCGAGCATGGCGGCACGGCACCCACGAGCCTGCGGGAAATCTACAAGAGCTTTGTGGCTGACGATGCGATGTTCCGCATGCTGCTGGAAGAAAAGCCGGCAGTGGTGAGCTTCCATTTCGGCCTCCCTGCCCAGGAGAAGATCGACGCGCTGCGCGCCGCCGGCATCGTCCTGCTGGCCAGCGCCACGTCGCTGCAAGAGGCCCGCCAGGCCGAGGCCGCGGGCGTCAACGCCATCGTCGCGCAGGGGATCGAAGCGGGCGGGCACCGCGGCGTCTTTGACACGAGCGGATATGACGAGGGCCTCGGGACGCTGGCACTGGTGCGCGTCCTCGTGCGAAACACGCAGCTTCCCGTGATTGCCTCGGGCGGGATCATGGACGGCGCCGGTATTGCCGCGGTGCTGGCGCTCGGTGCGGAAGCCGCGCAGCTCGGCACGGCATTCGTCGCCTGCCCCGAGTCCTCCGCCGACGCGGCCTATCGCGCGGCGCTGACCGCCCCCAGCCCGCGTCCGACCACACTCACCCGCGCGATCTCCGGCCGTGCGGCCAGGGGCTTCATGAACCGGTTCACGGAACTCGGCATTGCCGCCGGCGCACCCGCGATTCCCGACTATCCGATCGCCTACGACGCCGGCAAGGCGCTTCACGCCGCCGCCAAGGCACAGGGCAGCGCCGAATACGCGGCGCAGTGGGCGGGCCAGGCGGCGCCGTTGGCCCGGTCCATTCCGGCCGGTGAACTGGTTGCGCAGCTGAAGGCGGAAACGAAGGAGGCGCTTGAGCGGATGGCGGCGCTGGGGAAAGAACTGGCCTGACGTGAGAAGTGATGCGTGTGGGCCTGTCCCCCTGAATCACCCGCCTGACTGAGCCTGGCGACGCTCGCGAATCCAGCGCACCCGCTCCGTCAGGCGCACCTTCCAGTCGTGCGCGAGCCCGTCAACCGCAGCCAGTTCCAGCATGTCCTCGATCCGCGGCGAATGCGCCGACTGCACGTTCCAGAACTCGTCGATGGAAAACCGCTCTGACGTTCTCCTGACAAGCTCCAGCGGATCGCCTGCCCGGATCGTTCCGGCTTCGATCACGCGGTAATACCAGCCGGTCATCCGTTCCCGGGCAACCACAAGTGATACGCCTTCGGTCGCGAAGCGATGATTGATCTTCCAGCAAGGGGCGCGCGGCTGCGACACTTGCAGCGTCACGCCGCCAACCCGGAAAATATCGCCGATATGCACATTGCGTTCGGTAAGCCCGGACGTCGAAATATTCTCGCCCAGGCTGCCCGGCACCAGTGCATCCGCAATCTGCGGAAAAAATGAAGCCAGGCTTGCATAGTTCTCCGCTGCAAAATGATGCATCGCTTTTTCCGGCCCGCCATGGACGCGCCGATCGGCTTGTTCGTCACCGACGATGCCCTCTGCAAAGACGTGCACGTCGCCTTCTACCCGCCGTTTGAAGATGCCGCTGCGATGGCCCTCCTCCCCGAGAATGCCGATGCCGCCCGCAAAGAGGGCATCGACGACGACATCTGCCATAGGTTTAACCATCCGAATCTCCGGTCTAGATCACACTGATCAAAGGATTGAAACATGGAGTTGCGCCAACTGAAGATGTTCTGTGCCGCCGCGGAATGCGGCAGCTTTACCGCGGCCGCGGAAGTCGTGCACTGCGTGCAGTCGAACATCACCATGCGGGTGAAAGAGCTGGAGACCGAACTGCAGCAGCCGCTCTTTATCCGGCACAAGAGCGGTATCACCCTCACTTCCGCAGGACAGACCTTCCTTGGCTATGCCCAGCGGATCCTCCAGCTGACGGAGGAAAGCCGCAACGCATTGCTTGACGACACCATACCGACCGGCACCTTGCGGCTCGGATCGATGGAGACCACCGCCGCCGTCCGGCTTCCCAGGGTGCTGGCCACCTACCGTAAGAAATATCCTCGCGTGCAACTGTCGCTGACCACAGGCACCACGGCGGAACTGATCAAGGCGGTCGAGACGCATCGCCTGGACGGCGCCTTTGTCGGCGGATTCCATCAGAATCCCGCGCTCCATCAGGAAGCGATCCTCAACGAGGAACTGGTCCTGGTCAGCAGCAACAAGTACCGGACCCTCGCCGAACTCACCACGGAGATGACGCAGCAGACCGTGCTCGTGTTTCGATCTGGCTGCTTCTATCGTTCCACGCTGGAGCAATGGCTTTATCAGACCGGGCTGATTCCGGGACAGATCCTTGAACTTGGCACCCTGGACGGCATCTTGTCCTGCACCGCCGCGGGCATGGGGATCACGATCCTGCCGAAGGCGGTGGTCGAGCACCATGAATCGCGCGACCTGATTGCGTGCCACCGCCTGCCCGATGCGTTCGCCAACGTCGCCACGGTGTTCATTCGCCGCAAGGACGGCTTCGAAACGTCGGCGCTGCGCGCCATGGTGAGCGTCGCGCATGAGCAGACGGCTAGCCCGCGGTAGTCTTGCCACTGACCCTGACGATCGCCAGGGTCAGCCGTTGATAGTGCCGCCAGCTCAGGCAGCCACGGGTAGTGCCTGGAGCGTACTTGCAGTGTCCCCGACCTGCCACGAAGAGAATCCCGCGACCAGCTCCGCGACACGCTCCCGGGCGGGAGCGACGCTATGGATCTTCCCGACGCCCTGCCCTGCATACAGCGACAACTTCTCCGCCATCTCTGGCTTGTCGATCACCCGGGCGCCGCCGCCGACGTACTTGACCAGGTTCCATTTCTTCCGGTTCGGAATCACCCGGTGCGGCGTGCCGAACGGCCACCCGAACGAGTAGCCGGTGCGGTACTCGGTATCGTCGATGGTGGCCTCGACGATCTTCTGCTTGTAGAGGTCATGGGCGAGCGACTCGGTCGCCGCGACGAAGGCAGTCCCGGCCCATACGCCCGCAGCCCCCACCTCCAGCATGGCCCTGACATCGGCACGGTTGGTAATCCCGCCCGCGGCCAGTACCGGGCGCCCCTCGGCGATCTCGACAAAGGCGGGCACCAGCGACGACACGCCAATGGTTCCCTGGTTGAGGTGCCCGCCGCCTTCCGCCCCCTGGGCCACCACGATGTCCGCGCCCCAGGCGATTGCCTGCCTGGCGAGCGCCACCGACCCGACCTGCACGATCACCGTGATGCCGGCCGCCTTCGCGCGGGGAATCATCTCCGCAAAATCGCCATAGAAGAGCGAGACGACACGCGGCTTTTCTTCCAGGATGACGCGGAACTGCGCTTCGAATACCTCCGGGCCGCCGAAGGACGGGACGATATTCACGCCAAACGGTTTGTCCGTCAGCGCCCTGGTCTCCCGTATCCACTTGCGTAGCGCCAAGGGCGGAAGGCGGAGCCCGCCCAGATGCCCCAGGCCGCCAGCATTCGATACGGCAGCGGCCAACGCAGGCCCGGATATTCCCGCCATGCCGGCCTGGAACACCGGGTACTCGATATCGCACAGCGCGGCTGCGAGGCTCATGCCGCGGGTCGGTACATTGTCATGCTTCATCGTCAGAGCTCCACTTGCTTGCCAAGCATACGTTTCAGCGTGTCGTTCCTGAGAACGAAGTGATTCTTCATGGCACCGAAGATATGCAGCGCCAGCCCTGCCAGGAACGCATAGGCACCGATCTTGTGGAGCAGCTTCGCCACATACTCGACGTCGGCATTCGGCGCCATCAGCGCGGGCAGCGCAATCCCGCCGGGCAGCCGCACCACATCGCCAGCGGCTGACATCGCCAGCCAGCCATCCAGCGGCAACAGCACCGGCGCGAGCGCAAGCGCCACGGCAACCGAGCGGCTTATCATCACCTCGATGGGATTGGGCGAGCCGACCGGAAGCGGATGCCAGGAAGTGAGCCGCGCCCACAGCCGGTAGCTGGCGACCACGAACAGCAGTGTCCCCAGCGTGCTGTGCAGCCCGATCAGCTCGGCCTTGCCCGCTCCGGCCTCCAGCTGGCCTGCCGACAAGCCGAGCCAGACCATGAACGCCACCGTCGCCGCGATCAGCCAGTGCAATACGATCGTAATGGGCGAGAACCGCAGCCCGGTATCCTTCATCTGCATTTCCTGCTCCCGATTAGTGACTCACCGCACCGGACGCGCCAATGCCGGTGTGCGCGCGGACAAACTGGTCTTCATAGGCGCTGCGTTCCCGGTCGGCCCGCGCGCTGCGGTCAGTGACCGATCCCAGCCAGGTGACCAGCAGTGCCACGTTCATCGATACCAGCGCCGGATAGTCGTACGGAAAGACTGCGTGCCGGAAGCCCAGGATCTTGACCCAGACCGCGGGCGAGAGCACCACGAGCCCGACCGCGCAGACCAGTCCTGCGATGCCGCCCATCAGCGCGCCGCGTGTCGTCAGGCCTTTCCAATAGATCGACAGCACCAGGATCGGGAAATTGACCGATGCCGCGACCCCGAAGGCCAACGCCACCAGGAACGCGATGTTCTGGTCCTTGAACAGGATGCCGAGGGCAACCGCGACCATGCCGATCGATACCGAGGCCACGCGCGAGACACGCATCTCAGCCGCCGGGCTGGCCCGGTTCTTCTTGATCACCTTGGCGTACAGGTCGTGCGAAACCGCCGACGTGCCCGCCATCGTGAGGCCGGCAACCACCGCGAAGATGGTCGCGAAGGCTACCGCCGAGAGGAAGCCCAGCAGCAGGTCGCCACCGAGTGCCTTGGCCAGGTGCATGACCGGCATGTTGCTGCCGCCGATCAGCTTTCCTCCCAGGATTCCACCTTCATAGAACGCGGGATCCCGTCCGACGATCACGATTGCCGAAAGGCCAAGCACCGCCACCACCAGGTAGAAGAACCCGATGAACCCGGTTGCGACAAACACCGACTTCCTGGCCTCCTGTGCATCCGGCACCGTAAAGAACCGCATCAGGATATGGGGCAGCCCCGCCGTACCGAACACCAGGCCCACCGACAGCGACAGCATGGAGAGCGGGTCCGATACCAGCGTGCCCGGCGCAAGGATCTTCACGCCATCCTTGTGGCTCGCCACGGCCTCGGCCAGCAATGACTCGAACGAGAAATTGAACTTCCAGAGCGCCAGGACGGCGAGCAACGTGCCGCCCGCCAGCAGCAGGATCGCCTTGATGATCTGTACCCACGTGGTCGCCACCATGCCGCCGAACGTGACATAGATCATCATCAGCAGCCCTACGCCGATCACGGCGTAGTTGTACTCGAGACCGAACAGGAGCTGGATCAGTTGCCCGGCACCGACCATCTGCACGACCAGGTAGAAACAGACGATGGTCAGCGAGCCGAAGGACATGAAGGTCCGGATCTTCACCTGGTCCAGCCGATAGGAGGCAATATCGGCGATGGTCACCTTGCCGAGATTGCGGATCTTCTCCGCGAACAGGAACAGCAGCAACGGCCACGCGATAAAGAAGCTGATCGAGTAGATAAAGCCGTCGTAGCCTTTGGCAAAGATCGTGCTCGTGACACCGAGCAGCGCGGCCGCCGACATATAGTCGCCGGCCAGGGCAAGGCCATTCTGGAATCCCGTAATGCCGCCACCGCAGTTGTAGAAGTCGTTAAGGGATTTGGTCTTCGCGGCCGCCCAATAGGTGATGCCCAGTGTCGCGACCACGAATACCAGGAACATCACAATGGCGACGCTGTTGGTCGGCTGCTTCTGCACCGCTTGCAGCGCGCCTGGCGCCGCCTCGGCAGCGGCCGCCCATAGCAACGAGGCGGCGGCCACGGCTGACTTCGCATTGGACCTCATTTCGTCGTCTCCTCCAGCAGTTGCTTGTTGAGGCGATCGAACTCACCGTTGGCGCGCCGCACATACAGGCCGGTCAGGAGCCAGCCGCCGACGATCATCACGATGCCGACCGGCCAGCCTACGGTGATGCTGCTCTGCGCGGAAATCGGCCTGGCCAGCGTCTCCGGGCTCACGGCGGCCACCATGACGAAGAGGTAGTAGGGAACAATCGTCAGCAGCGACAGCAGGACCACCAGCCGCTTCCGGCGCGTGACCAGCTCTGCAAAGATTGCGTGGGTGCGAATGCTGGAATAAGCAATCGTGTCAGGCATGTCTCCTCCTTATGAGCCTCGCCTATGTCGGTCGAGTGCTTCGGGGCGGGCCATCGGTTCGCATGGCCCCGGGGGTTGCCCCCGCGGAGGGCGGGGGTCCCCACTAAGTTATGTCGCGCCAGACCTCATGTACAACGATATCTGGTGATGCTATCCATCACTGCCGGTGATGCCGCTGGCACGCATCGCCTCCCTTACTTGGCAGTGGGCATCGCGAACTCCGCGCCCTTGGCAATGCTGTCCGGCCAGCGCTGCATGACCGACTTCTGGCGGGTATAGAAGCGCACGCCTTCTTCCCCGTAGACATGCATGTCGCCGAACAGGCTGCGCTTCCAGCCACCAAAGCCATGCCAGGCCATGGGAACGGGGATGGGCACGTTGATGCCGACCATGCCGACTTCGATCTGCCGCGAGAAGGCGCGGGCAATGCCGCCGTCGCTCGTGTAGCAGGACACGCCGTTGGCATACTCGTGCGCGTTGATCAGCGCCACGGCCTCGGCAAAGTCCTTGACGCGGACACAACCAAGCACCGGACCGAAGATCTCTTCCTGGTAGATCCGCATATTGGGCTTGACGTGATCGAACAGCGTCGCCCCGGTGAAAAAGCCCGCCTCGTGCCCGTCGACACGCAAGCCACGGCCGTCCAGCAGCAACGATGCGCCCTCTTCCACGCCGAGCCCGATATAGCCTTCGATACGCTCCAGCGCCGCACGGGTGACCACGGGGCCCATCTCCACCTCCGGGCGCACGCCGTTGCCGATCTTCAGGTTGCGGGCGCGCTCCGTCAGCACGGGAATCAGCCGCTCGGCGGTATCGCCCACCAGCACCGCAACCGACACCGCCATGCAACGCTCGCCCGCGGAGCCGTAGGCAGCACCGATCAGCGCATCCACCGCCTTGTCGATATCGGCATCAGGCATCACCACCAAGTGGTTCTTGGCACCGCCAAGCGCCTGCACCCGCTTGCCCGCACGGCTGGCGCGCTCGCTGATCGATTGCGCAATCGGCGTGGAGCCGACAAAGCTGACCGCCTTCACCTCCGGATGGTCGATCAGTGCCTCGACCACGTCCTTGTCGCCTTGCACGACATTGAAGACGCTGGCGGGCAGCCCGGCTTCGGCGAGCAGCTCGGCCATCATCAGGCTTGCACTCGGATCGCGTTCGCTGGGCTTCAGCACAAAGGTGTTGCCCGCGGCAATCGCGACCGGGAACATCCAGCACGGCACCATGCACGGGAAATTGAACGGCGTAATGCCAATGGCCACGCCCAGCGGCTGGCGCAGCGTCCAGTTGTCGATGCCGGTGCTGACCTGGTCCGTGTAGTCGCCCTTCAGCAACTGCGGGATGCCGCAGGCAAACTCGATCACATCGATGCCTCGCGCCACCTCGCCCTGCGCATCCGAGAAGACCTTGCCGTGCTCGGCCGTAATGATCGCGGCCAGCTCATCGCGGCGCGCATTCATCAGTTGCAGGAAGCGTTGCATGATCCGTGCGCGACGGATCGGCGGCGTTTGCGCCCAGGCGGGGAACGCCCGGGCCGCGGCGGCGACGGCGGACTCGACATCACCGCGGGTGCCGAGGACCACGTGGCGCGCTACCGCGCCCGTGGCCGGGTTGAAGACTTCCTGGCGGCGCGTGGCTTCGCCCGTGGTTCGTTGCCCGCCGATGTAGTGGGTGACATCGCGTTCATCGTCATAGCTGTGCGCTGCGCTCATCTCGTGCTCCTCGTGTGGACTGTTGAGGATTCGAGTGTAGGAGCGGGTCAGGCCGGCAACAATCGACGTTGACTCGATTTACTGTTTAGTGGATTGAACAATCCGGATCCGGTCCGTCAGCAGCAGCCCTGCGCCGCCCAGGCCCTCAACACAGCACGCCGATAAAGCTCTGGCTGATCTCCTTGCCAAACTCGGAGCACGCCTGCTCACCACCTTGGCCGCGGCATGGGTCAGCACTTCGGCTGGTGGCACAGGATCACGATGCTGAACCCGGTGTACCCGGCGGCGGTCGTGGCGGGCAATGTACGGAGCGCCGCTGGTGGGATCGTCCGGGACTTGATGGATGCTGATGGCGCTGCCCGGGTCAATCCGCCAGCGTCATCGCCACCTGCTGCCGCAGCACTGGTACCACGTCCGCTTCGAACCATGGGTTCTGGCGCAGCCAGAAGCGGTTGCGCGGACTCGGGTGCGGCAGCGGCATCCACTGCGGCAGATAGTCGGCATATGCCGCAACGGTGTCCGCGAGCGTCGGCTTGCTCCTGCCTTTCAGGTAATACGCCTGCGCGTGGCGGCCGACCAGCAGCGTCAGGCGGATATCGGGCATGAATTCAAGCAGCCGCGCATGCCACAGGGGCGCGCATTCGCGCCGCGGTGGCAGGTCGCCGTGGCTGCCCTTGCCCGGATAACAGAACCCCATCGGCACGATCGCCACCCGACTGGCGTCGTAGAACTGCTCAGGCGTCAGTTGTAGCCAGGTGCGCAATTGATCGCCGGAGGGGTCGTTCCATGGAATCCCCGTTTCGTGTACGCGCCGCCCGGGCGCCTGGCCAACGATCAGCAGGCGTGCGCCGACAGTGGCGCGCACGACTGGGCGCGGCTCATGTGGCAAGGTGCACGCGCGGCAGTCGGCGATGTCGCCGAGCAGGCTGCCGAACGGGGAAACGGAGATGGCTGGCAACGAATCGCGGCGATAGGGATCGGAGGCCAATTGTAGGCGCTTTGCTCCGGCTGCAACGTGCCCGGGTCCCTTGATCGACAGCGCCGGCAACGTCACAAAAGAAGAAATTGACGACTCAATTCTTAGCTGTTCAGCTTGTCCGGCCGGTTCAGCGTAATCGTCGCCACGCCCTCATTGAGGGTCAACTCGATGTTGGTGAAATTCATGATGGGTTCCTGTGGGAATGCCTCGTCGATCTGCCGCTCGCGCCGCGCCGGCAGATGCCAGGCTGGCGCTATCTTTGCAGCCAGGCCCATCCTAGGAGACCCGATAATTTATGTCAATATCATTACGTATATGGAAACTGACCTCACAAATACCCCGATCTCTTAGAGGCCATGTCGACGGTACCCGACACCATATTGTCGTACCAGACTAGGATGCCCCCGCCTCCGAACCACCAATCGAGCACGATGAGCAAACTGACCCGAGATCAACTTGTCGATGGCAGTATCCGCAGCATCCTGTCGATGCCGGCGGAACTGGAGTGGACCGATGAACAGCTCCAGCGTTCTCTCAACACGCTGCTGGCGTCCCGTCCGTGCCATGTGGGTGTTTGCCTACGGTTCCCTGATCTGGAACCCGCTGATGGAGTTCGCCGCGCAGCAAACCGCAACGCTGGAAGGCTGGCACCGGCGTTTTTTCCATTCGCACCATCTCGGCCCGGGGCAGCCTGAGCAGCCGGGCCGCATTCTCGGCCTTGAGGCAGGTGGCACGACGCAAGGGATCGCCTACCAGCTTCATGAAGACCAGGCCCTGACCGAACTCCGCCTGCTTTGGGCGCGAGAAATGGCAAGCGGGGTCTACCGCCCGACCTGGGGTCCCCTCGTGCTTGGCACCGGTGAGGTCGTGACGGCCATTGTCTTCGTGGTGAATGCCGAGCAAGCGCTATACGAGGCCGATTCGACCGTGCCGACGGTGCTCAGGCTGGCTGCCAACGCTGCAGGGGTGTTTGGCTCCAATGCCGACTACATTCGCGCGCTGGATGATGCCCTGAACGAACGAGGCGTGGCCGATCCCTATATCAGTGAAATCGCCAGGGCGCTCAGGTAGAGCGGCCTGGCGGTCGAATGGAAGAAGTGGGTTAACTGGCAACGAATCGCGGCGATAGGCTTCGGAGACGTCAGTGTGCTGCCGTCGCCCTCGGCTTCAGCCGACGCAGTGACAGCACTGCGATCGCCGCCACGGCCGCGGGCACGGCCATCCAGGCAACCATTGCCAGGTAGCCCCATCCTTGAGCCAGGAAGAAGCCCCCGATCAACGGCCCGACGACTGTCCCGACACGCCCTATCCCCAGCGCCCAACCCACGGCAGTCACGCGGATACGCGTCGGATAGAGTTCCGTAACCACGCCATTCATCAGCAACTGGGAACCGACCAGTCCGGCGCCCGTCAGGAACGTGGCAACCATCAGCAATTGCGTACTGTCGCCGCTCGCCACCACCACGATCCCGCCCACGGCCGCTGCATACGAGAGCGCGATCAGCGACAAGGCGTGGAAGCGCCGGGTGGAAACGCTCAGCAGCGCACCGCCGAACACGCCGCCAAGATTCAGCAGTGCAGTGGTGACGATGGCCAGGGACACGCTCATGCCCTTCTGCTTTAGCAGCGTTGGCATCCACGCCGTCATGGTGAACACGACCAGCAGCGTGCAGAAGTACGCCAGCCACACCAGCAAGGTGGTCCGACGGAATTCCGTGCCGAACAACTCCACCACGCTGCGCGCCGTTTCGGCCGGCGCATGCGCGTGGGCGGCATGACTGACAGAGGGTGTGCCAAAACTCGGAGACTCAGGCAAGCGAAGCAGCAGTCCCAGCCCCACCAGCAGTGGCAAACCGCCCCCAAGGAAGAACACGACCTGCCAACCAAATTTTCCGATCAGCGCAGCGCTGGCGAAGCCGCCCGCCACGGCGCCGAGCGGGTAGCCGGAGAACATGATGGTGACCATCCGCGCCCGGTACCCCGGCGACGACACTTCCGACGTCAGCGCGATCAGGTTCGGCATGGCGCCGCCCAGCCCGATGCCGGTCAGGAAACGCAGCACGAGCAGTTGCGGAACGGAGCTGGCATACGCCGTCGCGAGCGCGAAGGCGCCGAAGATAAGCGTCGAGGCGATGATCACGGGCCTTCGCCCGACCCTGTCCGCATACGGGCCGACAAACAACGTGCCAACGGTCAGACCTAGCAAACCCGCGGCGAACACCATGCCGAAGGACGACGCCGGCACGCGCCACACCTCGGCCAGCACGGGAGCAACGTAGGCGATGGCCTGCGTATCGAATCCGTCCAGCAGCGCTACCAGCGCACACCAGGCGGCCACTTCTGCGGGAACCACGCGCGGAGCCACCTTCGCCTCCGTCAATGAGGTACTTGTACGATCCATGGTTATATCCGATCGAAAGGGGTGGTGTCGCCGTCAGGCCGACTGCAGGCAGGCATAGTTGCCGGCATGAAAAGCAAGGGGGTTGGCATCGGAATAGGTGTAGCGACGCACCAGGCCGTAGAACACTACGTGGTCGCCGACTACCTGATGCGAGACGCGCTCACACTCAAACGTGGCGAGCGCGCCCTTGAGCCTGGGCAGCCCGCCAATTCCGCTCTCGAAGGCTTCTGCCACCTCCTCGAACTTGTCCATCTGCGGCCGGCAGAAGTGCCTGGAGATATCGATCTGCTCCGCATGCAGCACGTTGATGCAGAAATGCTCCGCGGCAATGAACGTGGCGAGGCTGCCCGCCCCGCGACGCAGGCTCCACAACACGATGGGCGGCTCAAGCGAGACCGAGCTGAACGAATTTGCGGTAAGGCCCTCGCGCTTGCCATCCACCCCTTGCGTCGTGACCAGGCATACGCCCGTCGCGAATCGCCCGAGCGCGTTGCGCAAGTCCCGCGGATCGAAATCCAGCGCCTCGAGCTTGCGGCCGGTCAAATCGCCCGGCGAGGCCACCCATGCCTTTTCCCAACTCATGACAGTCTCCTCCAGTAGTTGCATCCGACGCGTCCACGGCGCGCAGGACTGCATGCATGCGCATGCTAAGATTCACTTCGCACCGACTACGCGACGCTGCTGCCGCAGCCACCGACGCCAGCATGAAGCCGACCAAAAAATCCCCCCGGCCCGCTGCCGGAAAAACCAGCACCTCCACGCGTGGCGCGCCGGCCGCCCCCGTCGTCCCGGAGGGCTTCGACCTCGAACAGTCGGTGCCCTATCTGCTGAACCGTGCCGGCGTTGGCATCGGGGTCGCGTTCACCAAGTACTTGCGCCAGTTCGACATCACCTTGCCCGGCTACCGGGTGCTGGCATCGCTGTCGCACAAGGACCAGCAGGCCATCTTCGAGCTCGCCGAGCACACCAGCATCGATGTCTCCACCCTGTCGCGACTGATCACCTCCCTCGAAGACAAGGGACTCGTGGCCCGCCGGCGCGATGACGCCGATGCCCGCTCCGTCAAGATCCATCTCCTTCCCCCGGGCGCCCAGCTCGCCTCGCAGACCATTCCGCTCGGCGTGCTGTTCGAGCGGGTGGTAACGGCCGGATTCAGCGCCGACGAGGTCAAAGTGCTCAAGCAGATGCTTGTGCGCATGTACGGCAATTTGTCGCCTCTCAGCGAGTAGCGGTTATTTGCATTTGCAAGTTGTTTGGCAGTATAGATACTCGCTTCCGCAATCAGTAAGAAATTCTCATCGGGGTTTTCCCAGGGGCGCTGACGCGCCTTGTCTCTGTAGGTCGCGCGTGGCGCGCCTGATGCGCCATCGCAGCTGACCACACGCATCCTGGCCGGGGTAATCCCCTACCTATTTTTATTTGCATTTGCAAATATCAAGACGTAAATTCCGGTCAGGCATCGACGCCGTGTTCTGAAGAGAGTCAGCGATGAATCATTCCTCCACACCCATCCCGACCACTGGGGCGGACCCTGTGCGCGCCCCGGGCAGGCACTCGCCAGTTGCGGGTGCGCCTGAACTATCGACGCTGGTGGCATGCGCCAGGGAGATCTCAGAGGGCTTCCTGAAGCCCCATGCGCAGCAGACGGAAGAGTCCCGCCGCGTGTCCGAAGAGGCGACGGCGCTGTTTCGCGATGCAGGCTTCTTCCGACTGATGCAACCGGCGCAGTTCGGCGGCTATGAGTTCGGCTTCTCGGCCTTTGTCGACATCATCAGCGAGCTCGGCCGGGGTTGTCCGTCGTCGGCATGGGGATGCTCATTGGGCAGTGTTCATCAGTGGCTCATCGGGACCTTCCCCGCCCAGGCACAGCGCGATGTGTGGGAGCTGAATCCCGACGCCATCGTCTGCGGTTCGTACGCCCCCACCATCAAGGCCGAAGCCGTAGAGGGCGGCTACGTCGTCTCCGGCCGGTGGCATTGGGCATCCAATATCGACAACTCCCAATGGGCGATGATCGGCGTGCAGTTTGCGCCGGATGGCGAGACGCCGACGCCGCACGCGGGCTTCCTTCTCGTTCCGCGCGAGCAATGGTCCGTGCATGACGACTGGTTCACCGCCGGCCAGGCGGGAACCGGCTCCAAGGCCATCGACATCAAGACGCCGACGTTCGTGCCCGCGTATCGCAAGCTCACCTTTGCGCAGGCGTCGTCCAACCTCCCGCCCGGTGCGGCGCTGAACACCAACCCGATCTATCGCATCCCCTTCCTGTCGGCATTGCCGGTGTGCCTGGTCTCGCCCATTCTCGGCGCCGCACAGGGAGCGCTCGACGAGTTCCTGGCGATGGCGGGCTCGCGCGTCACGCGGGGCGCCGTCGCCGGCGGCGGCAGCCGCCTGGCCGAGTTCTTCCCGGTGCAGTCCAGGGTGGCGGAAGCTTCCGCGATGGTCGATGCCGCGCGCCTGCTGATCTACCGCGACATCGCCGAGGTCGAGACGCACGCCATGGCGGGCAAGGCGATCGATGTCGATACCCGGATCCGCAACCGCCTGGACCATGCCTTTGCGGCGCGGCTTTCCCGCGACGCCATCAATGCGATCTTCGACAACATCGGCGGCAACGGCCTCGCGCTGTCACAGCCCATCCAGCGGCTGTGGCGGGACGGTAATGCCATCGCTAAGCACATCAGCCTGAACTGGGATGCGGTGTCGTCCATGGCCGGACAACATCTGCTTGGGCTGGAACCCAAGGGACAGTATTGAGCGCGCCCTATCCGCCCATACGCGCGTTTCACACAGACAGAAAACAAGGACCATCATGCAAGGAAAGATCGGACTGGAAGAGCATTTTGCGATTCCCGAGACGCTGAACGACTCCGCGGGCTTTGTGCCCGGCGACTACTGGAAAGAGCTGAGCCACCGCCTACTCGATATCCAGGATGACCGGCTTCGGCAAATGGACGAGAACGGCATGGAGATGATGCTGCTCTCGCTGAACGCGCCCGCGGTGCAGGCGATCCCGGATCGCAAGCAGGCCTGCGAACTTGCGGTGCGCGCCAACGACTTCCTGGCGGAGCAGGTCTCGCGGCGCCCGGACCGCTTCCAGGCGCTGGCCGCGTTGCCGCTGCAGGATCCGGATTTCGCCACCGCCGAGCTGACCCGCTGCGTCAATGAGCTCGGCATGCGCGGCGCGCTGGTCAATGGCTTTTCCCAGATCGATACACCCGAGAATGTCGTGTACTACGATGCGCCGCAATACGCATCGTTCTGGGCGGCGGTTGAACAGCTCGATGTGCCGTTCTACCTGCACCCGCGCAATCCCATCGCATCATGGGCGCAGATCTACGATGGTCATCCGTGGCTGCTGGGCCCGACGTGGGCATTCGGGCAGGAGACGGCGGTACATGCGCTGCGGCTGATGGCGTCGGGGCTGTTCGATCGCCATCCCGCCCTCCAGATCGTGCTGGGTCACCTTGGCGAAGGCCTGCCCTACAGCCTGTGGCGGATCGATAACCGCAATGCCTGGGTCAAGGCACCCAAGACCTATCCGGCCAAAAAGACCTTCCGGCACTACTTCCAGCAGAACTTCCACCTGACCACGTCCGGCAACTTCCATAACCAGACGCTGATCGACGCTATGCTGGAAATCGGCGCGGACCGGATCCTGTTCTCGACGGACTGGCCGTTCGAGAACATCGATCATGCGGCCAAATGGTTCGATAGTGCCAGCATCAGCGAGGCGGATCGCGAGAAGATCGGCCGCACCAATGCGATCAAGCTGTTCAAGCTGTAGTCACCTGGCATCCGCCCCGGCGGATGCCAGCCTGACACCAACCCAGGCCATGCACGGAACATGAGAGACATCGACGAATTCAGCATCACGCAAGCGGTGATCGAGGCCAACCGCACTGGCAACGCGAGGTTGGTGACCATCATGGAAAGCCTGGTTCGCCACCTCCACGAGTTCGCACGCGAAGTCAGGCTGACCGAAGACGAATGGTTCGAGGGCATCCGCTTCCTGACGGAAACCGGGCAGATGTGCGACGACAAGCGGCAGGAATTCATCCTGTTGTCCGATACCCTCGGACTGTCCACGCTGGTCACGGCCCTGAACAACCGCAAACCGCAAGGGTGCACAGAGGCCACCGTGTTTGGCCCGTTCTATGTCGAGGACTCGCCCCTGGTCGACAATGGCGACGATATTGCAAACGGCGCGCACGGCATTCCGTGCTTCGTGTCCGGCAGCGTGCATGGGCTTGACGGCAAACCCGTGGCCGGCGCGGAGTTGGCCGTCTGGCAGTCCGATGACGAAGGCCTTTACGATGTCCAGCGTCCCGACGCGACGGATCATCAGGCACGGGCGCGGCTGCGGACCGATGCTGAAGGCAAGTTCCACTTCCGCTCGATCCTGGCGGTGCCCTACCCCATTCCGCATGACGGGCCGGTCGGCAGGATGCTCGATGCCCTCGGGCGGCATCCGTGGCGCCCCGCCCACCTTCATTTCAAGATCGAGGCGGGAGGATACGAACGGCTGATCACACACATCTTCCGCAATGAAGATGACTATCTCGACTCCGATGCGGTGTTCGGCGTGCGCTCGACGCTGATCGCCGACTGGACCGCGCACCCGCCCGGCATCGCACCGGACGGCATCCGGATGGAGCAGCCCTATTACACGCTGCACCACGATTTCGTGCTGAACCCGAAGCCCGCAGCAACAGCGCCACCAGCAGCGGTGCAGGAGGAAAGGAAGGAATCCGCATGAATCCCTTCGTCTACCAGGCCAACCCGGCACGCGTCGTGTTCGGCGCCGGCGCATTTGCCCAACTTCCCGCCGAGATCGACCGCCTGGGTTGCCGGCGGGCACTGTTCCTGTCGACACCAAACCAGATCGATCTCGCGCACGACGCGGCAGACCTGCTCGGCGATACTGCCGCAGGCATCTTCGACCAGGCCCAGATGCACGTGCCGGCGGGCATCGCTGCACAGGCGAGCAAAGCCGCAAAGGACACCGGCGCGGACTGCCTGGTCGCCACCGGCGGCGGCTCCACGATCGGCCTGGCCAAAGCCATCGCGCTCGACACCGGGCTGCCGGTCGTGGCTGTGCCGACCACCTACGCCGGCTCGGAAATGACGCCGATCTACGGCATCACCGACGAAGGACGCAAACGCACGGGCTCAGATCCGCGCGTGCTGCCGCGCACGGTCATCTACGATCCGGAGCTGACCCGGGGCCTTCCGGTCGGCATTTCGGTAACCAGCGGAATTAACGCGATCGCCCACGCGGCCGAGGCGCTATACGCCAGGGACGGCAATCCCATCATGGAGACGTTCGCCGAACTCGGCATCCGGGCGCTGGCGCGGGCCATTCCCGCCATCCGCTCGGATGCGGCCGACATGCAGGCGCGCTCGGATGCCCTGTACGGAGCCTGGCTGTGCGGCACGACCCTCGGCCACGTCGGCATGGCCTTGCACCACAAGCTGTGCCACACCCTCGGCGGCACCTTCAACCTGCCCCATGCCGAGACCCACACCATCGTGCTGCCGCATGCGCTCGCCTACAACCGCAAGAGCACGCCCCGGGCGATGCAGGTCCTCGGGCGAGCGTTCGATGCGGAAGACGGTCCGCGCGCGCTCTTTGAACTCGCGCGGAACAATGGCGCGCCAACCGCGCTTCGCGACATCGGCTTCCGGGAGTCGGACATTCCGGTAGCCGCGGATATCGCGCTCACCAATCCTTACTGGAATCCGGCGCCGCTGGAGCGTGAGGCGCTACTCGGGCTGCTGCAGCGGGCCTACCGGGGCGAGCCGCCGGAAGCGGCCGAACGGGCTAATGGAGCAGATTGGGACGATCCGGGGGGGGCTGATCCAACCGAATCAGTCCTCCCCGTCCACGTGGCACAGGATCCGGTGTGCCAGCCGCAAATGGGGCCGGTCGATCATGGCATTGCCGAGCCTTGCCACGCCCGAAGCGCCAACCCTGGAGAACGCGTCGACGACATGCCGGGCCCAACGCACCTCTTCCTCCTGCGGCATGAAAGCCTGATTGATGGCATCGATATGCGAAGGATGCGCGGCGGCCTTGGCCGTAAAGCCGTCGCGCTTCGCCTGCGCGGCTTCCTGCCCGATCTGCGCGGGGTCTGTCAGGCTGGTACTGACTGCATCAATGGCATCGATGCCGGCCTGCGCGGCCGCCAGCAGGCACATCGTGCGCGCCACGGAAAACGGTGCCGTGAGTTCCTTGCCGATATGCGAGGAGAAGGCGCCCAGCTCGGCGGCAAGATCGTCCACGCCCCACATCAGCGCCCGCAGGCGCATTGGCGCATTGCGATAGGACGACAGGCCGAACACGCCTTCCGAGGATTCCGTCGCCATGGCGATGATGGCGACCTCCCAGTTGTCGGGCAACAGCGCGCATTCGAAGGCTGCGAGGAAATCGCAGAGCCGGTGCACATCGTCGACGCTCCGGCACTTCGGCAGCACGATCGCGTTTGGCCGGTGCGGGATCACGGCGGCGAGGTCGCGCAGGATATGGCCTGACGCCAGCCCGTTGACGCGCACCAGCAAGGCCGGCTCCATCGACGCGCGGTTCTGCTCGAGGAACGACACCAGCTTGCGCCGCGCGTCTTCCTTGCCATGCTCCGGCACGGCGTCCTCGAGGTCGAACACCAGCCCGTCCGCCCCCGACTTTAGCGATGCCGCCAGCTTGCGGTCGCTGTCCGCGGGAACGAATAGAAGGGAGCGCAGGCGCTGTGGCAGGTTGTCGTGCATGGTCGCTGGTCTCCGGAACCGATTAGGCTAGTGGCGGCCAGGCATCACGGGCCTGGCATGCTGCCAACAATGCCAGCGATCGCGCGACCAGGCAAACCGGGTTTTCCGAAAGCAGGTTTCGCCAACGGCGAATGGGTCGAAGCCAGGCGCCGGTGTCGGTCCGGCGCCATCCCTTGTGGATCGGGTGTACGGCGCAGCCCAACACTCCATACCGTCCGCGGCCCCGCTGGCATCACGCCCGCCCTCACTCCATGCAGAATGCTGCGCCTGCGCCCGACAGGCACGATCGTTGCTTTTTTCCGGTACGAGCGCCCCCGCTCTCTAACCGTTGGAGAACCACCATGAGCACCCTGATCATCCGCGACCTGCCCAGCCGCACCCTCGACGCCACCGCTATGTCCGCCATCCATGGTGGGATCTACCGCACGCCGCAACAAATTCTGGCGTGGGAGGTCACCCATTTGCCCGCCACGCCGGACGGCCGTGTGCTAGGCCCCGATGGCCAACTGCACGTGCCCTCGATCTAACGGCCCATCAGCACGCTCGATACCTTGAACAGCGCCGGCTGCTCCCCGACCGCCAGCTCGAGGCGGTCGGCTCCGTGCACCGGCGGTTGCAAGAGGAAGCCTTCGCATCCCGTGCCTGGTAATCGATACCCCACACGTCACGCCGGTTCGCCCGGCTCTTGTCTTTGTATCGACACTTCTACTCTTCAGGTCGGACGTTCGCGCAACCGATATTCCGCAAAGTCATTACGCAGATGCCGCACATGACAAAACTGTCGATGTACCAGAAGTGACGAGGGTTTCCACCGATCTATATTTGAACGACAAATTTTGTTTCAGCCGGGGGCGACTACCACCTGAAGGGAGGTGGGAAATGAGCAAGACACTGTTAGTACTGGGGGCGACGACGGTCGCGTTGTGCGCCGGGGCAGCATGGGCTGGGACCACCAGTCCGCGCGACGTTTACACAGATGGCGCCATGGGGGTGCGGACGCCAGATCCATACAGTGATGGGGCAAAGACAAGCAAGTTCGATGTCTACACGGACGGTGCCAGAATCTCGGACAGGCGTGACGCCTTCTCCGACGGCGCAAGAACTATCGATAAGCGTGACACGTTTACCGATGGCGCTTGATGGCAGACCAGGTTGATCAAGCGCGATCGCGCAGCATCGAGGCCAAGGCATTGCCTTGGCCTCTTCTTTTTCATCGGCAGCATCCATGCTGTTCGGGCCCTACGCCCCACTGTCATACCCGCCCGCCTGGCGTTGATCAGTGACAGCGCTGGTGCGCTGTCATGCGCCTGTCATCACGCGCGGAAACAATACGCGGCGATACAGGGCGTAAATATTCCTCTCATCCAAGCGACGGCCTGACGCCGCGCACCGGTGGAATGTTTTGGACGCCCGCTTTTTTCCATTCGAAATGAAAACGTTTTCATTCTGGCCAGCCTTGACCGGGCACAGCGAAGCGCAGCGGAAATGACTGGGAGGCATAGCCCCGATGGCAAGGCGAGATCCGGCAGCGGTCCGACGCTGGCAGACGTCGCGGACGCCGCGCGTGTTTCGCTGGCAACGGCGTCCCGCGTCTTCAGCCATCCCGCCATGGTGCGCGACAGCACCGCACAGCGCGTGCATGACGCCGCGCGCAGGATGGAGTTCCGCCCGAACCTGCTCGGCAGCAAGCTGCGCGCCCAGCAGACGCGGATGATCGGCGTGATGCTGCCGACGATGGACAACGCCGTGTTCGCCGAATGCTGGCGTGGCATCGAGGAGGCCGCGCTGGCCGCGGGCTACTCGCTGATGCTGGTCACCAGCGGCTACGACCCGATGCGCGAGCGCGAGCGGATCGAGTACCTGCTGCGCCATCGCGTGGACGGCATGGTGCTGACGGTGGCGGACGCCGCGCACAGTGCGGTGCTGGACCAGCTCGACGCCGAGGGCGTGCCCTACGTGCTGGCGTACAACCAGGCGGGCGGGCGCAGCCGCAGGCATTCCGTCTCCGTGGACAACCGCGGCAGCGCCTGCGACGGGGTGGAGGCGCTGATCGCCGCCGGGCACCGGCGCATCGTCGTGGTGTCCGGCGCGTTCATTGCCTCGGACCGCGCGCGCCAGCGCTATGCCGGCTACCAGGACGCGATGCACGCGCACGGCCTGGCGCCGTTGCCCGTGCTGTCCCTGCCCTCGCATACCGCCAGCAACGCTGCACAGATCCGCGCACTGATCGATGAAGACGATGCCCCCACGGCCTTCTTCTGCACCAACGACCTGCTCGCCATCGGCGTGATCTCGGACCTGCGGCGGCTGGGCCTGCGCGTGCCGGACGATGTCTCCGTGCTCGGCTACGACGGCATCGCGCTCGGCAGCGTGATGGAGCCCCCGCTGGCCACCGTGGTGCAACCCAATACCGACATCGGCGCGCGCGCCGTCGGCCACTTGCTGGCGTGGCTGCATGCGCCAACCGGCGAAACGCCAGCCGCCGCGCGCGTGACCCTGCTGCCGCACGCACTGCGCGTGAGCGGAAGCATCGCCGCGCCGCCGACCGTATCCACCTGAGCATGTTCCGTTCATTGTGGCCTGATGTCTTTCCACCGACCGTTGCCAACCAAGGAGCCTCTCATGCAACCGTTTTCGTCCTGGCGCCGTCCGCTGCGCCGGCTCACCCTGATGCTCGCCGCGGCCGCGTTCAGCCACGGCGCCTTCGCGCAGACCGCGATCTGCTACAACTGCCCGCCCGAGTGGGCCGACTGGGCCACGCAGATCCGCGCCATCAAGGACAAGACCGGCGTCACCGTGCCGCTGGACAACAAGAACTCAGGCCAGTCGCTCGCGCAACTCGTGGCGGAGAAGGCGAGCCCCGTGGCAGACGTGGTCTACTACGGCGTGACCTTCGGCATCCAGGCAAAGAAGGACGGCGTGACCGCCGCGTACAAGCCGGCGCACTGGAACGAGATCCCCGACGGCCTGAAGGACCCGCAGGGCAACTGGTTTGCGATCCACTCCGGCACGCTCGGCTTCATGGTCAATGTGGACGCGCTGCGCGGCAAACCCATGCCACAGTCCTGGGCCGACCTGCAGAAGCCTGAGTACAAGGGCCTGATCGGCTACCTGGATCCCGCCAGCGCGTTCGTCGGCTACGTCGGCGCCGTCGCCATCAACCAGGCGCTGGGCGGCTCGCTGGATAACTTCGGCCCGGCCTTCAAGTACTTCAAGGACCTGCAGAAGAACCAGCCGATCGTGCCGAAGCAGACCGCGTACGCACGCGTGCTGTCCGGCGAAATCCCCATCCTGCTCGACTACGACTTCAACGCGTACCGCGCCCGCTACAAGGACCACGCCAACGTGGCCTTCGTGATCCCGAAGGAAGGCACGGTCGTGGTGCCCTACGTAATGAGCCTGGTCAACAAGGCACCGCACGAGGCCGAGGGCCGCAAGGTGCTCGACTTCGTGCTGTCCGACGCCGGCCAGGCGCTGTGGGCCAATGCCTACCTGCGGCCGGTGCGCAGCGCCGGCATCTCGAAGGAGGTGCAGGCGCGCTTCCTGCCGGCTGCCGAGTATGCGCGCGCCAAACCCGTCGACTTCTCGCGCATGGCCGAGGTCCAGAAGGCCTTCAGCGAGCAATACCTGAAGGAAGTCCGCTGAAGCCGCCGCCGGCGCCAGCCCGCCGGTCCCCTTGTGTCCCCGCCGATGCGGGGACGCACGCCACCGCACGGTCCCTGCCATGACAAAGCGAAATCTTCTCCTGTTCGGCTTCGCGCTGCCCGCGCTGGTCGTCTTCCTCGCGTTTTTCTGCCTGCCGATGGCGCGGCTCCTCGCGGTCAGCGTCGACGGTCCGCAGGGCGCCGGCGTGTACTGGACCGTGCTGACGAGCCCGCGCTACCTGCACAGTCTGATGGTCACGGTGCTGCTGTCCGGCGCCGTCACGCTGGCGACGCTCGTCATCGCCGGGATCGCCGGCACCTTCCTGCAGCGCAACGCCGTGCCGGGCAAGTCCGCACTGGTCGCGGTGCTGACGTTCCCGCTCGCGTTCCCGGGCGTGGTGATCGGCTTCATGGTCATCATGCTCGGCGGTCGCAACGGCCTGTCCGCGATGCTCGGCGACTGGCTCGCGGGCGAGCGCTGGACCTTTGCCTACGGCTTGGCCGGTCTTTTTGTGGGCTACCTGTACTTCTCGATTCCGCGCGTGATCCTGACGGTGATGGCCGCGGTCGAGAAGCTCGACACCTCGCTCGAGGAAGCCGCCCGCTCGCTCGGTGCGAGCCCGTGGCGCGTGGTGCGCGACGTGATGCTGCCCGCGCTGATGCCGGCGCTGCTGTCCAGCGGCGCGATCTGCTTTGCGACCAGCATGGGTGCCTTCGGCACCGCGTTCACGCTGGCGACGCAGCTTGATGTGCTGCCGCTGACGATCTACAACGAATTCACCAACTACGCCAACTTCGGCATGGCCGCCGCGCTCTCGATCCTGCTGGGCTCGGTGACGTGGGCGCTGCTGGCCGTCGCGCGCTGGTTCTCCGGCGATGCCGTCGCCGCCACCGCGTAGGAGACCGACGATGTTTCCCGTTCGCCCTCGCTTTCGCTACTGGCTGCAGCTCGCGCTCACGCTGGCCGTCTGCCTGTTCATGATCGTGCCGGTCGTGCTGTCCGTGCTCGCCGGTTTCACCAACAATATCTTCGTCGGCCTGGCCAGCGGACTGACCACGCGCTGGATCGAGGAAGTCTGGTCGCTCTATCGCAACACCATCTTCCTCTCGCTGGGCATCGCTCTGGCGTGCCTCGCCTGCACGCTGGTGCTCGGCGTGCCCGCCGCCTACTACATGGCGCTGCGCCGCAACCGCGTGACGCGCCTGATCGAGGAACTGCTGATGCTGCCTGTGGCCATCCCCGGCCTGGCTACCGCGCTCGGCCTGATCCTGCTCTACGGCCAGTGGCAGGCGCTGCGCACGAGCTGGGTCTTCATCCTGATCGGCCACGTACTGTTCACGCTGCCCTTCATGGTGCGCGCCGTGCTGGCGATCCTGTCGGCCATCGATATCCGCACGCTCGAGGAAGCCGCTGCAAGCCTCGGCGCCGGCCGCATGCAGCGCTTCTTCACCGTGATCCTGCCCAACTGCCGCCAGGGCATCCTGGCCGGCGCGCTGATGGTGGTCACGCTGTCGGTCGGCGAGTTCAACCTGACCTGGATGCTGCACACACCGACCACGCAGACGCTGCCGGTCGGGCTGGCCGACAGCTATGCGTCGATGCGCCTGGAGATCGGCTCGGCCTACACCATCGTCTTCTTCGTCATGATCATTCCGCTGCTGGTGCTGATGCAGGCGCTGACCGCCATGGGCGCGCGCGCCCGTCGACACGCCCGCGCCGACGCGCCGTCTGCTGTCGCCGCGCCCCTCCCCACTGCGCCGGCCGCCACCTCCACCGAGACCCGCCATGCATGAACCCACCACCATCCGCCTGCGCCACTGCGGCAAGACCTTCGCCGCCGGCGCGCTGGCATTGCAACCGCTGGACCTCGACATCGGCGCGGCCGAGACCCTGGTGCTGCTCGGCCCCTCCGGCTGCGGCAAGACCACCACGCTGCGCATCATCGCGGGACTGGAGTCGCCGGACACCAGTGGCGAGGTCTGGTTCGGCGAGCACAACGTGACCGCGCTGTCGATCGAAGCACGCGGCGTCGGCATGGTGTTCCAGAACTACGCGCTGTTTCCCAACATGACCGTCGCCGAGAACATCGGCTACGGCCTGCGCGTACGCCGCGTCGATGCCGCCACGCGGCGGCGCCGCATCGACGACATGCTGGGCATGATGCATCTCGGCCCGTTCGCCGACCGCCGCGTCGACCAGCTCTCGGGCGGCCAGCGCCAGCGCGTCGCGCTCGCCCGCGCCATCGCCGTGCAGCCGCGCGTGCTGCTGCTGGACGAGCCCCTGACCGCGCTCGATGCCAAGCTGCGCGATACCCTGCGCGCCGACATCAACCAGCTGCTGCGCAGCCTGCGCATCACGGCCGTCTACGTGACGCACGACCAGGCCGAGGCCATGGCGCTCGGCGACCGTATCGTCGTCATGGACCGGGGCCGTATCGCGCAGTCAGGCACGCCGCAGGAGATCTACCGGGCGCCGGCCAACGCGTTCGTGGCGGACTTCATCGGCACGATGAACCGCCTGCCCGCCACGGCGGAGACCGGCATCTGGCGACTGCCGGGCGGCGCGTTGCCGCGTGCTGGCGCCGCTCCCGCCAGCGGCTGCGCCGAACTGATGTTCAGGCCAGAGGATGTGGCACCGGCGGAAACGCATGACGCCCACCTGCTCGGCGCGGTCGTGACCGCGCTGTTCCTCGGCAACTGCACGCGGCTGCTGGTGGATGTCGGCGCCAGCGCGCCGCTGATCGTCGATACCGCGCGGCGCGACGGCTGGCGCGCGGGCGACCGCATCGGCCTGCGCGTCGACACCGCCCACATGATCACGCTGGCGGAGGCCCAGGCAGCATGACCGCACCCTATCTCGTCGCGCACGTCACGGACCTGCACATCAAGGCCGGTGGCAAGCTGTCGTACCGCATGGTCGATACCGCTGGCGCGCTGCACCGCTGGATCGACACGCTGCTGGCCGCGCCGCAATGCGCGGATATCGTCGTCATCACCGGCGACCTCGTCGACTTCGGCGCCGAAGCCGAATACCGCTTCCTGCGCAGCATCCTGCAACGGCTGCCGATGCCCTACCGGCTGTTGCCCGGCAACCACGACAGCCGCAGCGCGCTGCGTGCGGTCTTTACCGACCATGACTACCTGTTCGCCAATGGCGATGGCGAGGCGCCAGTCCACTACGCCGTCGACGCAGGACCGCTGCGCATCGTGGGCTTCGACTGCACGGTGCCCGGCAAGCCGGGCGGACGCGTCGATGCCGCGGCGCTGCCGTGGCTGCAGGCGACACTCGCCGCGGCCCCGGCGACGCCAACGCTGTTGCTGCTGCACCATCCGCCCTTCTATACGGGCATCGGGCATATGGACGAGCAAGGCCTGGAAAACGCGGCGGCGCTCGAGGCTGTGGTGCGGCAGCATGCGCAGGTCGAGCGCGTGCTCTGCGGCCACCTGCACCGGCATATCACGCGGCGCTTCGGCGGCACCATCGCCATGACGGCGCCCGCGCCAGCGCATCAGGTGGCGCTCGATCTCGATCCGCAAGCGCCGTCGCGTTTCCGCATGGAACCGCCTGGCTACCTGCTGCACTGGTGGCATCCGCAGCATGGGCTGGTGACGCATGCGGCCGCGATTGGGGACCATGGGCCGGCGCATCCGTTCTTCGATGCCGAGGGCAAGCTGATCGACTGAGTGTCCTCCCGCTGAAGCCATCGCGCTTGCCCTCCGAGGCGCGGGCGCAACGCCCTACAGTCCCAGCGCCCGCCCGTCGCTGCGCGGGTCGTGCGCGCCGGTGAGATGCCCCTCCGGATCGATCCGGATCGCGCCCGGATGGCCGGCAAGCTGGCTCTGTGCAGGAATCGGACTCAACTGATGTCCGCGCGCTGCCAGTTCGCTGAACACCGGCACGCCGGCATCCTGTTCCAGCTTGAGGCTGTCGCGGCTGTCCGAGAAGGTCTTGCCCAGCAGGAAGCGCGGCCGGCCCAGCGCCGTCAACGGATCCATGCCGTAGTCGATCATCCGGGTGAGCACCGCGGCCAGCGTCTGCGGCTGGCCGTCGGCACCTTGCGTGCCGTACAGCAGTTTGGGGCGCCCGTTCTTCAGGTAGATGCCTGGGTTGAGGGTATGGAATGGGCGCTTGCCGGCCCGCAATACGTTGGGGCTCGCGGGGTCGAGGCTGAACGAGGCGCCGCGGTTGTGCCAGAGCACGCCGGTGTCGCCGACGACGAGGCCGCTCCCCCAGTCGAAATAGACAGTCTGGAGCATGCTCACGCAGCGACCGTCCTTGTCGGCGGCGCCGATATACACTGTGTCGCCGGGCTTGAATACATGCGGCCACGGCATGGCCCGGTCCATGCGGATACGCCGCGCGTGGGCATCGAGATGCTGCCTGGACAGCAGACGCTCCAGCGGCACGTCGACAAAATCGGGATCGGCGACGTAGCGGTTCCGATCCAGGAACGCCAGCTTGACCGCCTCGACCAGCAGGTGATAGTAGTCCGCGCTGCCTTCCGGGATGCCCGCCAGATCGAAGCGGTCCAGGATCCCCATGATCTCCAGCGTGGTCACGCCTTGCGTGGGCGGACGCAGGCCAAGCAGCTCGCCACCGCGGTAGGCGACGCGCAGCGGCACTTCTTCCCGCGCCTGGCAACGCGCCAGGTCTTCGCTGCGCAGCGGGGAGCCGGCCTTCGCCAACCCGGCGGCGAGCCGCCCCGCCACGTCGCCCTCATAGAACTCCCGCCCGCCCTGCGTCGCGACCCGGTCCAGGGTGCGGGCCAGCTCGGGCTGGCGGAACATTTCGCCGGGCTTCGGCATGCGTCCGTCGGGCATGAACACCCGGCCGAAGCCGTTCCAGCCGGCCAGGTCCGCCGAGCGGAACTCCTGCCAGAAGCACTGTGAAGGGGTGACGGGAAATCCGTTGGCGGCGTACTCCGTTGCCCGCGCCAGCAAGCCGGACCAGGCCTGGGTACCGCCCCAGTGACTGCGGCTGAAGGCAAAGGCTTGGTCCCAGATGGCAACGGTGGCTGCGGCAGTGAGCGCCGCGCCGGGGCCCCGCAGCGGTATGGTGCCCGCATAGCCCGGGGTCTGCGACGCGGCCTGGCCGATGCCGGAAAACGTGCGCACGCTGCCGTCGCGATCGCTGACCACCAGGAAGGCATCGCCCCCCAGCCCGGTAAAGTGGGGATACGTCACGCACAGTACCGCGCCGATGGCAATCGCCGCCTCGATGGCGTTGCCCCCGGCCTTCAGCACTTCCAGCCCCGCCTGGCTGGCGAGTTCATGCGGGCTCGTGACCATGCCCGCGGACGAATATGCCCCCGCGCGCGCCGCTGGCGGCGCCTCGTGTGCGACGGCAGGCAACACCGTGCTGCCCGCCAGCGCGGCCGAGCCGGCCAGGAATGCCCGGCGCGATGTGCCGGCGCCGCAGCGATCCACTTCACTCAGATATTCCATACCCTCTTCCCCCGGAAACGTGGCAGCCGGGCAGCGCATTGGCGCCCTGCGCCAGCTGCCGTGATATCGAATCAATGGTGGTGCCGAGGCCGTGTCGCCGCTGGCGCGAAAGCCCGGCAGGACACGTCAGCTCAGGCCTCGCTCTTCCACCTGCCACGGCTGACGGGTAGCGGCTTCCGGGGCGGCATAGCGCTGCTTGATCCACGCATATGCCGGTCCCAGCGCGTTCATGGCGACGACTGCGCCGAGCGCGACGACCGGATCGCCCGGTACGGGACCAAAGCCGCCGAACAGCGTGGCAAAGTACGAGGCAAAGCCGAAAAACATCCCGGGGATAAAGCGCAGCGTGGCGAACACCCGCGCGAGGAACATCATCGAGGCATTGAGCGTGAACAGGATCACCATCTCCGCCACGATCAGGGCGGGCCCCGAGAACTGCTCGGCCGCCTGCCTGAAGCAGAGCACGATCACGAAGGCAAAAAGCGAGCCCACGGGCAGGGTCGGCCATATCTTCTTCAGGTTCTTCGGCGTCGGCCCGCCCATGGCAAAGGTCGCGGCCCAACTGATGAAAATGGCCCATGGCGGCAGGTGCGAGGCGTGCGCGGCAATGGGAACCGTGGTGATGGCCAGCAGTGAAGCCACGACTTCGGCAGGCAGTTTTCTCATGATCGTCTCCTTGTTGGACTGGCGTGGCGTCAGTGCGCGCAGCACCCGTGCCGGTGGATTTCACAGCGATGCTGGGTGACTACGGTGATCTTTCCGCGCTTCACCACCCACAGGCGCGGGGGGATATCGATCAGCGCATCGGCCACCTTGAAGGTGTCGAGGATCACCAGGTCAGCCTGCCGGCCGACTGCCAGTCCATAGGTCTCGTGCAGCCCGATGGCGCGCGCCGCGTTGTGCGTGCCCATGTCGAGCACCGCCAGCTGGTGCTCCGGCACGCCGAACTGGGCCACGTGCGCGAGCATGTTGCCGATCTGCAGCATGTCTGCCTTGCCGAACGGCGTGAACGCATTGCGGATGTTGTTCGAGGAATACGCCACGTTGACCCCGCCGCTGTGCAGGGCCTTCACCGGCGCGAGCCCGCGGCGCTGGTTCTGCACGTCCTTGCGCCCGCCCAGATAGAGATCGGTGGCCGGCAGCGTGACGATGCTGATGCCGGCCTCGCGTATCTGCCCGATCAGCGGCTGCAGCTGATCCGCGTCGAGCGCGCCCAGGCTGGTGACATGGCCCAGCGAGACGCGTCCCTGGTAGCCGGCCTCAATGGTCTTTTGCGCGATGTACGACACCGCGGCAAAGCGCTGGTCGCCGGTGTCGTCGGCGAAGTCGGCATGCATGTCGACCGGCGCGTCATACCGTTGCGCCAGCTCGAAGACCATGTCGATATGCCGCATGGTGTCGGCCCAGGTCAGCTCGTTGTACGGGCAGCCGCCCACCACGTCGGCGCCCATGTCCATGGCCGCCATCATCAGCTCGCGGGTGCCCTGGGACTTCAGGATGCCCTCTTGCGGGAAGGCCACGATCTGCAAGTCGAGCAGGTCCTGGTACTCCGCCTTCAGCGCGAGCAGCGTCTCCACCCCGATCAGCCCCTGGATCAGGTCGACATCGGGGTGGGCGCGGATGGCCACGGTGCCGTGCCTGACCGCCATGTCCAGCACCTGCCGGGAGCGGTCCAGCACGTCCTGGCGCTGCTGCTTGCTCTTCAGGATGCCGGTGACGCGGATGGCCTCGTCCAGCGTGCCGAAGCGCGCCGGCAGCCGGCGGTGCAGCAGGGCCTTGTCCAGGTGGAGGTGGGGCTCGACCAGCCCCGGGATGGCCGCGCGCCCGCCGGCCTCGATCACTGCGTGCGCCGGCGCGTCGATGCCGGGTTCCATCGCGGCAATGCGGCCGTCGCGGACGGCGATATCGGTCAGGGGTGCGTCGTCGCGGACGCAGGCGTCCCGGATCAGCAGATCCAGTTGCATGGCTTGTCTCCTCAGGTCTCTTTTTTCGGGACGAAGCCATGCGGTGTCGCTGCTGTCCCCCAAATGAAGCGGCTTTGGGGGACGGCCTGCCGCGGGGTCATGCGCGGCGGAAACGGGGGCTTCGTGATCTGAAGCGTAGGTGCCGGGGCGGCAGCCCTACATCAGGATCGGCTGAATTGGACCTAAGGATTCGCTTAGACGCACCGCACAAACTAGGCAGCGTCCCCAGCTTCGGCGAGCAGCCCGTGACGGATGGCGTAATGCACCAGCCCTGCTGTCGAGGAGATATCCATCTTGCCCAGGATATTGGCCTTATGGGTGCTCACCGTCTTGGCGCTGAGTGACAGCGCGACCGCGATCTCATTGATGCCCTGCCCCTCGGCCAGCATCTGGAACACCTGTAGCTCGCGCGCCGTCAGCCGTGCATGTGGCAGCACGGCCTCCGGCTGCCGGGCCTGCATGACGAGCCGGTCGGCGATCGTGGGCGAGACCACGGTGCCCCCCCGCGCCACCTTGCGGATGGCGCCGAGCAGCTGGTCCGACTCGACATTCTTGGTCAGGTAGCCGGCCGCGCCCGCGCGGATGGCCTGGACGGCGTACTGCGACTCGCGGTACATGCTCAGGACCAGGATGGGCAGCGCGGGATGGCTGGCCCGGATCTGCTGGATCAGCAGGATGCCGCTCCTTCCCGGCATCGACATATCCAGCAACAGCACGTCAGGCACGTCCAGGCGCAGCAGCGACAGCAGCTCGTGGCCGTCGGCTGCCTCGCCAACCACCTGCATGTCCGGCACGGTGGAAATGATCTTCTTCAGCCCATCGCGGATGATGGTGTGGTCGTCGGCAAGCGTGATGCGGATCATCTGGTTCCTCCCTTGCCGGAACAGCCGGTATTGGGTATCTGCGCTTCGACCCGCGTGCCTCCGCCCTTCTCGCTGGTCACCGCGAGCTTGCCGCCCAGCATCAGCGCGCGCTCGCGCATGCCCACCAGGCCCAGGCTGCGCCGGTGCCCGGTCTTCGACGCATCGATGCCGCGCCCGTTGTCCGAGACCACCAGCCGCAGGACGCCGCCGGTGTCGCTGAGTTCAACCAGCACGCGATCGGCGCGGCCATGCCGGCAGGCATTGGTCAGCGCTTCCTGTGCGATGCGAAACACCGCGGTGCTGACCTCGGCGCTGATCTCGCCAACGGGGTGCAGCGCCAGCTCACAGGTAATGCCGCCACGCTCGCGCTCTGAAAGCGATTCGGCCAGCCACTCGATCGCCGCGTTCAGGCCCAGCTCATCCAGCAGCGGCGGCCGCAGGTCCGCCGCGATGCGCTGCACCGCCTCCACCGTCGAATCCGCGATCTCCTTGAGCATCTGCACATGCTTGCGGCACGCTTCGTCGGCATCGGAGCCTTGCTGCGCCTCGATGAAACTGAGCCCGAGGCGCAACGCCGTCAGCGACTGGCCCAGTTCATCGTGCAGTTCGCGTGAAATGCGGGTGCGCTCGGCCTCGCGCACCGACTGCAGGTAGGCGGAGAGCTCGCGCAGCTGCGCGCGCGACGCCAGCAGCTCCTGCCTGGTTCGCTCGCCCTTCTCCACTTCGGCAAGCAGCGCCTGCTCGGAGCGCTTCCGGTCAGTGATATCCCGCGAAATGCCCACCGTACCGACGACCTCGCCATCGCGGCCGCGAACCGGCATCTTGATCGTATCGAACCAGCGCAGGCTCCCGTCCCTGGCATGGCGGCTTTCCTCGTAGCGCCGGCGGATACCGCTGGCCACCACGGCCTTGTCGGTGCGCAGGTAGACCTGTCCCCATTCCTCTGACCAGACCTGGTCCGGCGTGCGGCCCAGGATCTCGGCCTCGGTCCGCCCGCATGCGGCCATGAATGCGTCGTTGACAAGAATGTAGCGCGAGCCGACGTCCTTCAGCCAGGCCTGGTCCGGGATGTTGTTCAGTATGGCCCGCTGCAGGTCGACATCCATGTCTCCTCCTGTCAGTGCTCGCCATTCATCGCGGGCAGGCATGGATTCATGCGTTGTGATCATCAAGTGGCATGGCGCGCCTGCGTTCCCCGCAGACTATAGCCAGTGGGCGCTGGCAATGCTCTTGTCGTTTTCCTGAATGGAAGCGCGGATGGCGGGCCTGTTGCTCGCGCCGACCCGCAGCCGTGCCTGCCTTCCTGCACGTCGTCGAAAAGACCCCGCCATCCGGGCCGCTACAGGATTTCCATGATTGACGGCCCCGCCCGCCACCGCTCCGCCCGGCGCACCGCGGCACGCGCCCGCGCGGCGGACTCTGGTCCCAGCGAATCCCGGCAACTGGACCTATTGGCCAGTGACAGCCCTCACCTATAAAGCCGGGACACCCAACACCTTTTCCCTCTCGAGGAGCACAACCATGCGGTGGATCAAGCAAATCGCGACCTATGTCGCCCTGGTGGCAGCGCTGGCGCCGGCCGCGCACGCGCAAAGCAAGAATGTAGTGATTGCTTACCAGGACATGGTAGTGCCCTGGCGCTACGCCCAGGACATGAAGGAACTGGAAAAGCAGACCGGTTACACGGTTTCGTTCCGCCAGTTCGGCGGCGGCGGGGATGTGATCCGCGCCATGGCCTCGGGCCAGATCGCCATTGGCGAGGCAGGCACTTCGCCGATCGCTTCGGCTCTTTCGCAAGGGCTGGATGTCGAACTGTTCTGGATCCTGGACGACATCAACGCGGCCGAGGCGATGGTCGCGCGAAACGGCAGCAAGATCGCCAGCGTCGCCGACCTGAAGGGCAAGCGCGTGGGTGTGCCATTTGTATCGACGACGCACTACCACACGCTGGTCGCACTGGAACGCGCCAAGATCAATCCCAAGGACGTCCGCATCGTCAATATGCGGCCGCCTGAGGTCGCGGCCGCATGGGAGCGCGGCGACATCGACGCCACCTTTATCTGGGACCCGGTGCTGGCCAAGCTCAAGCAGTCAGGCACCGTGCTGACGACCTCGGGGCAAATCGCCGCCGACACGGGCAAGGCCACCTTCGACGGCATGATCGCCAACAAGAAGTTCGCGCGTGAGAACCCCGAGTTCATGGTCAAGCTGGTGCGCGTGCTGGCCGCCGCCGATGAAAACTATCGCAAGAACAAGGCTGCCTGGACCGCGGACTCGCCCATGGTAAAGGCCGTGGCCAAGATGTCCGGCGCCAAGGCTGAGTCGGTGCCCGCGAGCATGGCGCTGTACGCCTTCCCCACGTTGCAGGAGCAGGTCTCGGAACGCTGGCTGGGCGGCGGTGCGGCGCGTGCGCTGCAGTCCGCGGCGCAATTCCTCAAGGAGCAGGGCACCATCCAGGCCGTCCTGCCGGACTATGGGCCGGGGGTCAACGCGGAGTGGGCGAAGCGCGCGCTGCGCTGACGCCGCGACCGTGTCGCTGAAGCTGGTCGCCGTGCGGGAAGCCAATCCCGGCACGGCAGCCCCGAAAGTCCTGTTGTGGAAGCCCCTCATGTACAAACTCGAAATCGACGATCTCAGTGTCAACTACGGCACGTCAGGCGGCGCCAAAACGCTGGCCCTGTCGCAAGTCAATCTCACCATGGAGCGCGGCGATTTCGTCGTCGCGCTGGGTGCCTCCGGCTGTGGCAAGACCACCTTGCTGTCGTGCATCGCAGGCTTCATGGAACCCTCCGAAGGCGAAATCCGTCTGTGCGGCAAGGCTGTACACGGACCCGGTGCCGAACGCGGCGTAGTGTTCCAGAAGCACGCCCTGATGCCGTGGCTCAGCGTGGCGGACAATGTTGCGCTGGGATTGCGCCTGCGCGGCGTGGCGCGTGCCGAGCGGCTACGCGTCGCGCACGAGAAGCTCGCCGCGGTCGGACTGCAGGCGGTAGCCGACAAGCCGGTCTACCAGCTCTCAGGCGGCATGCAGCAGCGCGTCGGGATTGCCCGCGCGCTCGCCAGCGATCCTGCGGTGATGCTGATGGACGAGCCGCTTGGCGCGCTCGACGCACTCACGCGCGAATCGATCCAGGGGCTGATCCTGAAGCTCTGGGCCAAGGAACAGAAGATCGTCTTCTTTATCACGCACAGCGTGGAAGAAGCGCTGTTCCTGGGCACGCGGCTGATTGTCATGACGCCCTCACCCGGCCGCATCGCCCATACCTATGAGCTGCCGTTCGCGCGGCGCTACATCGAGTCCGGGGATGCGCGCGCGGTCAAGTCCGACCCCGAGTTCATCCGCTATCGCGAAGAGATCGTCGATCTGATCCATGCCACCGCCTGAGGAATACGAGATGCCCGCTTCCGTCCAACGCATCGAACCCACGCCACGCGCCCCGGCCAATACCGCAGCCGGCGCGGGCCAGCACATGAAGACCGTTTCGGGCTACCGCCTGCCAGGAGAGGGATCCAGCTCACGCATCTCCACCGTCACCGTGGTCCTGCTGCTTGCGCTGTGGTGGCTTGCCAGCCATCTGCGCTGGCTGCCGCCGCTGTTCCTGCCGACGCCGGAGTCCATCGTCACCGCCTTCATCGACGCCTGGCAGGGCAACCTGCAAGGCGGGCAACCGCTGACCGAGCACTTCACGGCCAGCATGCTGCGCGTGTTCGGCGCGTTCGGGCTGGCGGTGGTCACGGCGGTGCCGATCGGCGTGATGATGGGCGTATCGCGGATCGCGCGCGGCATCTTCGACCCGCCGATCGAGTTCTACCGCCCCCTGCCCCCACTGGCATACCTGCCGCTGATCGTGATCTGGTTCGGCATCGATGAGACCTCGAAGGTGCTGCTGATTTTCCTGGCCTGCTTCGCACCGCTGGCCATGTCGGCCCAGGCGGGCGTGCGCTCGGTCACCATCGAGCAGATCAACGCCGCTTACTCGATGGGTGCCTCGCCATGGCAGGTGGTCCGCCATGTGGTGATACCCGCCGCACTGCCCGATATCCTTACCGGGATGCGCATTTCCATCGGCTTCGGCTGGACCACCCTGGTCGCCGCTGAAATGGTGGCGGCAACCGCCGGACTGGGCCAGATGGTGCTCAATGCGTCTAACTTCCTACGTACCGACGTGGTGATCATGGGCATCGTGCTGATCGGCCTGATCGCCTACGTGTTCGATATGCTGATGCGCAAAATGGCGACGTGGCTGGTGCCCTGGAAAGGAAGGATGTGAGGTGCGCGAGGCCCGGGATCCGACGCACCGGGGTCGGCGCTTGCGGATTCCGGCCTGGCGGAATTCCTTTCCAGATTCGCTGCGGTGTGCTTGACTGTCAACGGTGGACGGTTGACTGACACGAATCCATAGCCCGTCCCCGCAATCGGGAGGGGAATGATGGAGCAACTGCTGATTGACTCGGTTGTATTCCTCGCCGCGGCAATGATCGCGGTGCCGCTGTCGGTACGCCTTGGCTTCGGTTCCGTCCTGGGCTACCTGATGGCTGGCGTGGTGATCGGTCCGTGGGGGCTGCGGCTGGTCACCGATGTCGATTCGATCCTGGACGTGTCCGAACTGGGCATTGTCCTGATGATGTTCATCATCGGCATCGAAATGGACATCGAAAAACTGTGGGCGATGCGCCGCTCCATTTTTGGCTATGGCGGGATCCAGGTAGCGCTATGTGCGGTGCTGCTGGCGGCGATTTTCACGATCTTCGGCGCGCCATGGCGCGTCGGCGTTGCCGCCGGATTCGCCCTCTCGCTGTCATCCACCGCGATGGTGATTGCGATCCTCGAGCAGAATCGCCTGATGGATACACCGGTCGGCCAGGCCAGTTTCGGTATCCTGCTGTTTCAGGATATCGCCGCAATTCCGATGATTGCACTGATGCCGCTGCTCGCCCCGATGCCAGCGGAAGCGAGCGCCCCGGCTGGCTGGATAGTGGCGCTGAAAGCGCTGGCCATGATCGCGGCCGTTGTGATCGGCGGGCGCTTTGTTTTACAACACGCGCTGCGCATCATTCAGAGGAGCGGAACGCGCGAGATATTTACCGTTTTCGCGCTGCTCTGGGTCATAGGTATTGCCTTGCTCATGCACCTTGTCCACCTGTCGATGTCACTCGGTGCGTTCGTGGCCGGGATGCTTTTGGCAGGGTCCGAATTCCGTCACGAGATCGAATCCGACATGGCCCCCTTCAAGGGCATCCTGCTCGGCCTGTTTTTCATCGCAGTCGGCATGTCGATTGATTTTAGCGTCCTGGCGGACAAGCCATTGCTGGTTGCGGTCCTGGTTTTTTCCCTTGTCGCAGGCAAGCTCGCGGCACTCAGGTTCCTGGCTAACCGGATCAATCTGCCGCGAGAACAGCGTGCATACTTTGCAATCCTGCTTTCACAGGGAGGAGAGTTCGCCTTTGTCGTGATGGCGGCCGCACAGGCTGCGCGCTTGCTTGATGCCGGCCAGCTATCCGTCGTCACGGTGGTAGTCGCGCTATCGATGGCTACGACCCCACTGCTCCTGCTTGCTCATCGCAAACTGGTGGTGGTACGTGCCACCGAGGAGGCGTGAGCTGGACATCTTCCGAGTGACGAATGGATCTCCTTGCCGGCTGTGACCCATGGAGAGTGTAAATCTTCAGGCAATCAACCACCTGCCCTTTCCAGGCAAGCGACACAACTCAACCATGATCTTGCGAGATCGCGTGAAGAATCGCGTCGCCGCGCGAAGTTAAACTGGCATCTATGCATCCGTTCCGTCCGCGTTCGACGATTATCAGCTGCTGCTTATGCAAAACGTCCAGTTCGACTCGGTCCAGGACATGAGCAAGATTGCCGGCCTTAACGAGCATCAACGTAGCAAGCTCGTGCGCGCTTAGCACATCTGTCTCCGTATCAGGCTTGAAGGCTGCCGCCTCACCTGAAGCACAGCAAGGCTATTTGCTAACGCACGCTGGCCGTCATCGCTATTTCCGGGCGGAAGACTGCTGATCCAAAGTTCCATGCCAGTATCCATCACAAGTAGGAGTCGGGCCCGGGGACCCGGCTTTCGAACCGCCGCGGTCAACCCATGATGCTGACGCCGCCGTCAACAAAGATAGTGTTGCCCGTGATGTGCCGCGCGAACGGTGACGCCAGTGCGGCGCACGCGTAACCGACATCCATGATGTCGGCGAGTTCGCCCATCGGCGCGCGCTCGCGCGCCTCGTTGAGCAGCAAATCGAAGTCCTTGAGTCCGGATGCAGCGCGTGTCTTCAGCGGCCCCGGTGAGATCGGATGAACACGTATGCGTTGCGGACCGAGTTCGCTTGCAAGGTAGCGGCAAGATGCTTCAAGCGCCGCCTTGACCGGCCCCATCAAGTCATAGTTCGGCACGACACGCGTAGCGCCAAGGTAACTCATGGCGAACAGCGATCCGCCCTCGTCCATCAGGGGCGCAGCGAGCCGTGCCATGCGGATGAATGAATGACATGATATGTCCATGGCATTCGCAAAGCCTTCAGGTGAGCTGTTGATCAGGCCGCCCTGCAGGTCTTGCTTTGGCGCGAATGCGATTGAATGCACGCCAATGTCCATCCGCCCCCATGTTGTTCGCACGACCTCGAAGAGCGCTTCCAGTTCACCCGGCTTCGACACATCAAGCGGCATTAGCAGAGTCGCTCCAAGCTCCCGACTCAGCGGCTCGACGTAGGCTTTCGCCTTCTCGTTCGCGTACGTAAGCGCCAGTTCGGCACCCATTTCGCGAAATGCGCGTGCGCAACCGTAGGCGATCGAATGCTCGTTTGCGATTCCAAGAATCAATGCTTTCCGGCCGGCAAGCGGCTGATTGGATACGTCTGGCATTCAGGCCTCCAGTTGCTCAAGCGTGTGCAATTCGTACTTCCCGCGTTTGCATTCCATAGCGCGCTCCTTCATCAAGTCGGTTCAGTCGATTTCAGGGGCTTCTCTCGCGGCGCGAGGCCGAGCCTGGCGGCAACGCGGTCGAGGCGGACCTGTTGCGCCGGCGCGATGTCGCCACGCGTAGCCGCGAGTGCCCGCGCGGCGTCGAGTGCCCGGCGGCGCTCCGACGTTGTCGGCAGCAGTTGTGTAAGGCCAGCCACCGCGCGCTCTTCGTCCCACAGCACGAGGAACGTCTGACGCCTGGCGGCCTGCTTCAGGTCAGCAAGACGGATGGTGCGGTCGAGCCCGGATTCGCGCAGCAAGTCGCGCATCGCATTGAACGGTCGTTCGTCGACGACATGGAGTTCGCGGCCGCAATAGACCAGTACCCGCATCGCACCGTCAAGGAAAGTGCCATGCTCGAACGACGTTTCAAGCTCGCGGCGCTTAAGGCGCCTGACTTCTTCGTTAAGCCAGCTATCGGCCTCGTGCAGGCGTTGTTGCACGGACTCCCGCTTGAGGCCGACCAGTGCCGCGAGCCATGGTGAGTCGTAGACTGCCTTGAACACCATCTCGACCGTGCTGTCCCGGCATGCCCCATAGGTATCGAGCCCATGCGCGATCGCGTCCGATACGCCATGCTCGCTTTCAAGCAGTGGGTTCGTGGGCGAAACAGCCTGGCGGTGCGCACGCACTGCATCCGCCATCATCTTGACCCCCCACATCGCCGGATTCAGGTCTGACAGCGTCCAGCGCTCGACGCGTGCAGGGTTCATCAGCCTGGTGCACGCAGCCGTCCACGGATTCGATGCAGCTTTCACGAATGGGGATATAAAGGTGTCATAGAGGCACTGGTTGATCTCGGCGGTCCGCTTGACAACCTCAAATGCGCGCTCATCGTCGCGCCCGTCATCGAGTGCAAGTATGTCGTCGATTTCGCGCGCTTCGAAGCGGATCAGGTAGCGCCCCTTGACAAACTCCAATCCCGGCAGGCCAGACCGCGTATCCTCAATCACCGCTTCATATAAACCGGGCGGCAGAGTATCGATCAGATCGAGCGCGCTGATGAATTCCGTATGCTCCTTCTTCGCGACGCCCGCTGAGACGAATATTCCCAAATGACCGACCTTTTCGTTCAGGCAATAGACGATCGTCTGTTCGTGGATTCGGATCTCCTCGACGCTGTCGTACAGGTCAGGAATCCAGTTCAGTGCTTGTTGCGGCGGTGTAATGTTGTCGCCCCAGGAGGCGAACACGATGATGGGCGAACGGATGTTACGCAAATCGATACGAACGTTGCCGTCGGCCGACACCACCTCGCCTGCGGACAAACGATTGCCGACGAAAAGGTTTTGCGTGATCCATTCCATTTCCTCCTTGTTCATCAGGAAATGGCCACCCCACCAGCGCTCGAACTCGAGGAAGCGCTCCGCTTCGGTATCGATATTCGCGTAGACGTTGTAGAGCTTCTTCCAGTAGGTGTTCGCCGGATTCATCTGTTCGAAGTTATTGACCAGATAGGCGCCGTCGAACATGCCGTTCCCGAGATCGCCGGCGAGCGATGCGAGCCATGTTCCCCCGAGCATGCCACCTGTGTAACGCATCGGGTTCTTGCCTTCGACGCCAGCCCAGTACGAGACGGGCGATCCCGCGAGCAGAATCGGCCCGACGCGCTCGGGCTTTGCTGCAGCCAGAATCAGGAGCGCCCATCCTCCCTGACAATTCCCAATCACGAACGGCCTGGCTTCGGCGTCCGGATGCAATTGGGCTACCCGTTCCAGAAACGCGGCTTCGGCTCGTGCGACGGATTCGATCGTCTGGCCCGGCTGCGGGTACGGGAGGAAGAACACGAAATAACATGGATGCCCCTGGCGCAGCGCGATCCCGATTTCGCTGTCCATCTTGAAGCCACCGATACCTGGGCCATGTCCTGCGCGCGGATCGATGACGACGAATGGGCGTTTCGTCGGGTCCGGCGTGACAACACCATCGGGCGGAATGATGCGGGCCAGTGCATAGTTGACCGGATGTGGCAGTTCGCGACCATCCGCGACGACTTCATACTTGAACGCAAGGACGGGCGGCTTGCCGGCACTCGCGTGATCGAGATAGATGTTTCCTCGCTGGCGCAGCGCATCCAGAAACAGTGCGCCCCTTTGCCATGCGTCAGTCGCATATTCGATGATGCATTGGGCCGGCACGGCAATGGGAGAAACGGTATTGGTCACAGTGGACATGTCTTTACACCTCCAGTCGTTCAAGCGTGTGCTGTGCAATCATGAGCTCCTCGTTGGTCGGGATTACCCATGCCGCAACCGTGCTGCCCGCCGTGCTGATCCTCGGTCCGTGACGCCCGTTCGCAGCGACGTCGAGCGAGACGCCGAGCCATGCCGCAGCGCGGCACACCCGTTCGCGCACGGGCGGCGCATGCTCGCCGATCCCCCCGGTAAACACGATCGCGTCGAGCCCGCCGAGGGCGGCCGCCAGCGAGCCAAGCTCGCGCGAGATCCGATAGCAAAACAGATCGACCGCGTTGGCCGCCGCAGGATCGTCACTTTCGAGCAGCGTGCGCATGTCGCTCGATATGCCGGACACACCCAGCAACCCCGAGCGGCGGTAGAGCAGGTTCTCGATCGCGCGGGCGTCCATCTTGTGTTCGTCCATCAGCCACAGGAGGACTCCGGGGTCGAGGCTGCCCGTGCGCGTGCCCATCGGCAGGCCTTCGAGTGCAGTAAAGCCCATGGTGCTCGCGATGCTCCTGCCCTGGTCCAGGGCGGCCATGCTCGCGCCGTTACCGAGGTGCAGCACGACCGTCTTGCCGTGCGCAGCGCGCTCGTCGTAACGGGACAGGCCGGATGCGATGTACTCGTACGACAGGCCGTGAAAGCCATAGCGCCGCACGCCTTGCTGCGTGATGTCGCGGGGTAGCGCGAACTGCGTCGCGATTGCGGGCTGGCCGTGGTGAAATGCGGTATCGAAGCAAGCGACCTGTGGCAAGGCCGGATGCCGCTCAGCGATCGCCCTCAGCGCGCTGAGGTGGTGCGGCTGGTGCAGCGGCGCGAGCGGCACGAGCGCTTCGAGGTTGGCAATCACCTCGTCGTCGACGCGCACGGCCGTCGCGTATCGGCTGCCGCCGTGCACGAACCGATGACCGGCGCCGATCGCCCGGTAGCCAGCCGCATGGCTATGGAGCCATTCGAACAGAAAAGCGATCGCGCCCTCATGACCGAGCGGTTCACCTGCAGACCAGCGCTCTTCGGCCAGCGCTTCGCCGCTCGCATGTCGGATCCGGAGGTGTGGTTTGGTGTCGATCTCCTCGAAATTGCCCGTGCAGATGCGGCTGGGCTCAGCGCCGCTCACGCCGAAGACCGAGAACTTGACGCTTGACGAGCCCGCATTGATCACCAGAATGACGTCCATGGAATGCCCCTCAGTTGACGATCGCTCGCGACGGATCGCGCCGCGCGAGCGCAACCAGCGCGGCGACCGCGCAGGACGCGAGCCGGACGACCACCGAATCCGCCCGACTGGTCAGAATGATCGGAACGCGTGCGCCGAGCACGATCCCCGCCGCGTCCGCGCCGGCGAGGAACGTCAGGCTCTTCGCAAGCATGTTGCCGGACTCGAGGTCCGGCACGACGAGCACGTTCGCGCGTCCGGCGACGGGCGAGGCAATGTTCTTGATCGCCGCGGCTTCCGGGCTGATGGCGTTATCGAGCGCGAGCGGGCCGTCGAGAATGCCGCCCTCGATCTGGCGGCGATCGGACATCTTGCAAAGCGCCGCTGCTTCAACCGTAGACGCCACTTTCACATTGACCGTTTCCATCGCGGACAGGATCGCGACCCGCACTTCGGGAAAGTGCAGCGCATGAGCCAGGTCGATCGCGTTCTGCACGATGTGCATCTTGTCTTCCAGTGTCGGTGCGATGTTCACTGCGGCGTCGGTAATGATGAGTGGCTCGTCGTGTCCAGGCACGTCCATCACGAAGCAGTGGCTGATGCGGCGCGCCGTGCGCAGACCCGTCTCGCGCGCGACGACGCTGGACATCAGCTCGTCGGTATGCAGCGAGCCCTTCATCAGTGCCTGCGCTTTTCCCTCGCGCACGAGGGCGACGGCCGCGTCGGCGGCCGCATGGCTATGCGGCACGTCGACGATGGGCATGCCTGACACGTCGAACCCTTGCTCGGCGGCGACGGCGGTGATCTTCGCCGCAGGGCCGACCAGCGTCGGCGCGATCAGCCCGAGTTGTGCCGCCTCGACAACGGCGCCGAGCGAGCTTCGATCGCAGGGGTGCGCGACAGCAGTCCGCGTGGGAGGCAGCGCCGCGGCCATCGAGACCAGGCGTTCGTATTTTTCGCGTTTGCGTTCCACAAGGTGCTCCTTCATCAATTCGCTTCAAGGGATTTCGCGCGCTTCTCATCCGGCTCGAAGCCCGGGAAACCGGCATCCCGGCCAATATGAGCCGGTTGCCTTACGCATGTGTCGCCGTGCGCGCCGCGGCACCCGTCTCGCGCAGGAACAGGGTGAGCACGAGAGACAGCACGATCGCGCCAACCCAGATCAGATCCGCATGCTGGTACGTCTGCAGCGTCAGCGGCATGCCACCGGACAGACGCATCAGTGCGAGGCCGAACAAAGGTGCGAGGAACGCGCTGAGAACGAACACCAGGAAGTTCATTGCGCCGGCGGCGCTTCCCTTCACGTTCTCCGGGTTGACTTCCTTAATCATCGTGTAAGGGATCATCGCCGCGCCGGAGCCGATGCCGAACAGGAGGCCACCAACATAAGGCGGCAAGAGCGCGGGCAGATAGACGATCGCCGCGATCGATAGCAGCATGAGCACGATGCCGCCGACCAGTACGGGCTTGCGACGCCCAATCCGATCGGCGAGATAGCCGAGCAGCGGTGCGCCGATGACCCAGCCGAGCGGGACCATCGACGAGCGGGCCACCGCTTCTGCGGCCGGCACGCCAAGGCCCTGGCGCAGGAAGTTGACGCCCCAGATCATGTCGCCGATTGTGGTCGGCATGAACAGCAATCCACCCACGAGACCGCACAGAAAGGACTGCGGGTTCGTCAACACGACCTTGTACGGCGCGAACATCGACCACACGGACCCGCTGGCGGGTTCGCCGCGGCCCGGCGTCACGACGAGCAGGAGAACGGCGACGAGCGCAGTGGGCACGGCGGCATAGATCCAGAATGCCTGCCAGGAGACGACCCCGTGCACGAGCGGGCCGACGCCGAACTGTCCGGCGAAGCCCCCGAGCATCCCGAAGCATTGTGTGAAGCCGACCGCGGTGGCCAGCCAGCGCTGCGAGAAACCCCGCGTTGCAAGATACACGGCACCCGTGAACGCGAATGCCGATCCCGCCCCTTGCAGCAGCCGCCCGACTTCGGCCGATGATGCCGCGCCGAGCCCGAACAGGACGCTGCCGGCCGCTACTACGAAAGTGCCGGCGGCGAGGGGCAGCTTTGCGCCATAGCGGTCGAGCGTCGCGCCTGCGATGATGGCAAAGCCGGCGTACGTGTAGAAATAAAGTCCCACCAGCGAGCTGACGCCAAGCGTGGTGAGCCCGAATGCCGCGCCAATCTCGGGGACCATCACGCTTGGCGCCGATCGGATCGCGTACTGGATGAAGTAGAAGACCAGCGCGAGAAACCAGGCCATGAGAAAAGGCCACTGAGCCGCGTGCGTTGCGGGACCTGCGACGGTGCGGAGTGCATCGCCTGTCTGGGACATTGCCATCACAATTCTCCTCTTTTGTTTTTCGAGCCACCCTATAAGGGCATGTCATCGGACGATTCGCCTATCTCGCGCGGCAGCCCTCGCTGCGCAACAGCGCAAGGGCCTGCTCGGTCTGCGCGGCCGTACACGCGGCTTTGCCATCGAGCGGGTAGTCGAGCCCGAGCCTGCGCCATTTGAACGCGCCCATCTGGTGGAACGGCAGCACTTCGACCCATTCGACGTTGCGCATCGGCGCCAGGAACCGGGCGAGCGCGCGGAGATGGGCGGACTCGTCGGTCAGGCCGGGCACCAGCACATAGCGGACCCAGACCGGTTTGCCGAGCGCCGCAAGCCGCTCGGCGAAGCGCAATGTCGGCGCGAGAGCCACACCGGTGAGACGGTGGTAAAGCGCCGGCTCGAAAGACTTGATATCGAGCAGCACGAGGTCGACTTGGCTCAGATAGGCGTCGTCCGCCCGCGCGCCGAGAAAGCCCGACGTATCCAGGGCGGTATGCAGGCCCAGCTGCTTTGCGGCGGCAAAGATCCGACTCGAAAAGCCAATCTGCACGAGCGGTTCGCCACCGGACAGCGTCAGCCCGCCGTTCATCGAGCGCAGCGCCGGCGCGAAGTCGGAGAGACGCACGATCGCCGCGTCAGCCGTCACGCGCGTGCCGCGCTTCAGGTGCCAGGTATCCGGGTTATGGCAATACTGGCACCGGAGCATGCATCCGGCGAGGAACAGCGTGGCACGAACACCCGGCCCGTCGACGAGCGAGCCGGTTTCGAGCGAATGCACGTAGCCGAACGTGCCGATCTCGTCCGTGAACCCTTCCGTTTCCGGAGCGTCAGGCGAACGGATGGCGCCGAACTCGTGGCGGCTGCCCGACAGATCCAGACCGCCAGTATCCGGCGTAGCGTCGTGACGTTGCATCACAGAGCTCCGTGGAAGGTGCGGTGGATGACATCGAGCTGCTGCTCCCGCGTGAGACGAATGAAGTTCACCGCATAGCCGGAAACGCGAATGGTCAGCTGCGGGTACTTGTCCGGATGGTCCATCGCGTCAAGCAGCGTTTCCTTGTTCACGACGTTCAGGTTCATGTGATAGCCGCCCTCGCCGAAATACGCATCGAACACCTGGATCGCGCGATCGAGTCCTTCCTCTTCGGCAAGACGCGTCACGGTCGGCACGACGGACACCGTATAGCTGATGCCGTCCAGCGCATTCACGTACGGCAGCTTCGCTACCGAGAGGCACGATGCGAGCCAGCCGATATGATCGCGGCCGTGCATCGGGTTCGCGCCCGGTGCGAACGGCGCGCCGGCAAGGCGTCCGTCTGGTGTGTTGCCGGTGGCCTTGCCATACACCACGTTCGACGTGATGGTCAGCACCGACTGCGTATGCACCGCCCCGCGATAGCACGGATGCTTGCGCAGCTTCGTCATGAAGCGCTCGACCAGTTCAACGGCGATCGAATCGACGCGATCGTCGTTGTTGCCGTACGTCGGGAACGTCCCCTCGATCCGATAGTCCTCGACGATCCCGTTGGCGCCGCGGATCGCAGTGACCTTCGCGTGCTTGATTGCGGACAGGCTGTCGGCGACCACCGAGAGCCCGGCGATGCCGAAGCCCATCGTGCGCAGGACGTCCCGGTCGTGCAGCGCCATCTCCAGCCGTTCGTAGAAGTACTTGTCGTGCATGTAGTGAATGCAGTTCATCGCATGCACATAGGTGCGCGCGAGCCATTCCATCATCGCGTCGAACTTGGCCATCACGTCGTCATAGACCAGCACATCGCCGGTGACGGCAGGCGCCGGGGGCGCCACCTGCTCGCCGCTGATCTCGTCGCGGCCACCATTGATCGCGTAGAGCAGACACTTCGCGAGGTTGGCACGCGCGCCGAAGAACTGCATCTGCTTGCCGATGCGCATAGCCGATACGCAGCAGGCGATCCCGTAGTCATCGCCGTGGATGGGACGCATCAGGTCGTCGTTCTCGTATTGCACGGCCGATGTATCACGCGAGATCGCCAGGCAGAAGCGCTTGAACGGCTGCGGCAGCTGCTTCGACCACAGCACGGTCAGGTTGGGCTCGGGGGCGGGCCCCAGGTTGCGCAGCGTTTGCAGCATGCGGAAGCTGGTGCGGGTTACCAAGGTGCGGCCGTTCAGGTCCATGCCGCCGATCGATTCGGTCGCCCAATAAGGGTCTCCCGAGAACAGGTTGTCGTACTCCGGCGTGCGCAGGAAGCGAACGATGCGCAGCTTCTGGACGAGCTGGTCGATCAACTCCTGTGCGCCGGCTTCGTCGAGCGTCCCGTCCGCGAGGTCGCGCTCGATGTAGATATCGAGGAACGTCGAAATCCGGCCGATCGACATCGCCGCGCCGTTGGCCTCCTTGACTGCGCCGAGATAGCCGAAGTAGATCCATTGCACGGCCTCTGCCGCCGTTTGCGCGGGTCGCGTGAGATCGAAGCCGTATGCCTGTCCCATCTTGACGAGGTCGTGCAGCGCGCGGGTCTGCTCCGCGAGTTCTTCGCGCAGGCGGATGACGTCATCGGTCGGCCACTCGTCGTCGATCTGCGCGCGCTCCGCCGCCTTCTCGTCGAGCAGGCGGGCGACGCCGTACAGCGCCACGCGCCGATAGTCGCCGATGATCCGGCCGCGTCCGTACGCATCCGGCAAGCCCGTGATGATGTGGGCCTTCCGGCAGGCAAGGATCTCTGGCGTGTACACGTCGAACACGCCGTCGTTGTGCGTCTTGCGATATTGGGTGAAGATCTCGGCGACCTTCGGCTCGACCTTCATCCCGACAGAGTGCAGGCCGTTCTCGACCATGCGAAGTCCGCCCCACGGCATGATGGCGCGCCTGAACGGTTTGTCGGTCTGCAGGCCGACAATCACTTCGTTGGGTTGGTCGATATAGCCCGGTGCGTGCGATGTCATCGTTGACGGCGTTGCGGGGTCCACATCGAGCACGCCCTTATGGGCCTCCTCGCGAAAGTACGGCCGCAATACGGCCCAAACGGCTTTCGTTCGCTCGGTCGGACCGGACAGGAAAGCGCCGTCGCCCTCGTACGGCCTGACGTTGGCAACGATGAAATCCCTGACGTCGATGCGTTTCATCCACGAGCCTGGCGCAAATTCACGCCAGGGGTCCGTGTCGTTCAGCTCATGGAAAGTCGCGAGTATGCTCATTTCGGTGTATTCCTCTGCTACGTTGATCATTGGTCATTCGACGGTCCTCTGTTTTCCGGCGAACGGCATTCCCATCCCTCGGTGCACTGCTCGGTGCAAACGGAGATCTGCGTGACTTCAATATCGGCTCGCTGACGGGGAAGCACAATGGATTCCGTCCTGACGTTCTGTCAGTTTTTCCCTACAATGAAAACCCGATTGCATGTGAGGCGATGGCGCTCGTGATCAGTGAGACGGTACGCTCTATCCTCGTGCAGCACGGAGGTGGGACCCGAATGTCAGTCTGGATTGGCGCAGATATCTCGTCGAATGCGCGTGCGCTTTGCTTTATCGAATGTAAGCTTGAGTTCGAGGGTTATCTGCCGTGTTTCCGGCCTTGGGCTCGAATCTGGGCGCAACTAGCCCTTGGTACCCGGATGCAGTCGATGCCGCGTCATCCACAGACGGCTGAGGGCAAACAGCGCTCATTCACAGGCATATCAACGCGGCACGTCCTCAACCTGCTATGGAGTCGCACACACGGCCCCGGGCATGCCTGTATATCTCGACCAACGCCGCGAGCAGAAGTGCTGCCGGCAGCCAGAGTGCCGCATCGTGCAAGCGGTGAGTAATCAGTCCGCCTGCCAACGCACCGAGCACGAAACTGAGACTGATGGCGCCAAGCACCGCGGCATCGCGCAAACCTGCTGCCTTGAACTGCGGTATGGTCGACTCAAAAAACAGTTGGAGGCAACGCCGCAGATTGCTGGTGGTCATCACCGACGAATATGTCTGATTTCCTGAATGCGTAAAAAACGTCGATTGCTGCGTCGCGACGAACGCAACGCCTGCTAACAGCCAGAATTCCGGCAGCCCTTTCAGCGCTGCGAACGCCAGAAACGCGATTTCGAACACCAGTGAGATGATTGCAGGTTGGTGCGGGTAACGCCAGGCAATCAATTGCAGCAGACGCGCAGCAAGAATGCCGCATACGAAGCCGATGAGTGGGTAGATGTGCCTCAGCGCCTGTTGAATGTCGCCGCCGCCAAAATTGGCGGCCAGCATCACGATGTTGCCAGTCATCGAGTTAGCGAGTACCTTACCGTGGCCAAGATAGGTAAATGCGTCAAGAAAGCCGCCATTCAAAGTAAGCAAGATCGCCACGTTAGGATGCATTTGCGCCGATTCAAGATTATTCATCGCATTAGATGATGGAGTCTGGCTGCGACACAGATGCCGCCGAAGTCCCTGAAGCCATTGCATTACACGCAAGTCACTCGTGACCAGTTTCCCTGCCGTACTTGATGCCGGCGAGGAAGTCCATTACGCGTCGCAGGCCTTGCCAGATTGTCTTGACCCCTGGTTCGCCATCGCCCTTGCGAGCGAGGAAGCCGCCGAGCCTGGCAACCAGACGGCGGCGGCTCGGGCGGCTCTTTCCTGTTGAGAATGATCGCCGCTTACCATTCATCTCGCTCAAACAGGAATTGCGCTTCGAGCTCGGGGCAGGTTCGCCCCAGCCGCATTAGCCATCACCAAGACCAGCAGCGAAAGTTCGGTCGGCGCACTCATCGCACGGTCTCCGTCCGCAGCGCGGATTGCACGCCGAACTCGTGGCGCAGCGCGGGTCCGTGCTCGTCAAGCGCCGGCGCCCCCGCGCGAACCTTCGGGTCGGGATAACCGCTGATCTTCACCGGATTGCCAGGCATCCGCACCCCTCCCGCCTCGATGAACATGTTGCGCGCTTCGGTCTGCGGTAGCTGTGCCGCCTCGGCAATGTTCAGCAGCGGCGCCACCGGTACGCCGGCCGCGTGGATCACCTGAAGCCAATGTGCAGCGGTTTCGCGTTTGAGCACCGACTCGAGTTCCGCCTTCAATTCGGGCTCGTGCGCGACGCGACTGGTGTTGGTCACGAAGCGCGGGTCGGTTGCAAGCTCCGGCCGGCCGATCGCCGTGCACAGCAGTTCGAACAGGTGGTCGTTTCCGCAGCAGATGACGAACGGCTTGTCTGCCGCGGCGAAAACGTCGAACGGAGCCATGTACGGGTGCCGATTGCCAATCCGCGCGGGCGCTTGGCCGGTCGCAACGTACGACATAAAGCCATGCTCGAGGAAGGAAAGCGTCGCGTCGAACATCGCAATGTCGACGTGCGCGCCCTTGCCGGTTCGCTCGCGCGCGTATAGTGCACTCGCAATGCCGCAAAACATGAAGACCCCGCCGCATAGATCCGAGAGCGATGTGCCGACCCGCGTCGGCGGGCCGCCGGGAAAGCCCGTTTCGTCCATGATGCCGCTCATCGCCTGAACGATGGTGTCGTACGCCGGAAGCGTCGACAGCGGCCCGGTCTGTCCGAAGCCCGACGACGACGCGTAGACGAGTCGCGGATTGATTTTGGCCAGCGCCTCGTACGAAAAACCGAGCCGCGCCATCGTGCCAGGACGGAAATTCTCGGTAAGCACATCGGCCTTACGGACCATTTTCAGAAAGATCTCGCGGTCTGCGTCGTCTTTGAGGTTGAGCACGATGCTTTCCTTGCCGCGATTCACGAAGCTGAAATAGAGCGACTGGTCGCCGACATACGGCTCGCCAACGTACGGGCCGTAGGTGCGCGTGTCGTCGCCGTGCCCCGGCGGCTCCACCTTAATCACGCGCGCGCCCAGGTCGCACAGGATCGTCGTGCCGAACGGGCCGTTCAACACGTGCGTAAGGTCGATCACCAACAGGCCGGCAAAGGGGCCAGCGGCGTTCTTGCGATGAGTGGAAGACATGATTCGGCTACCTTTATCAACGGATTACATTGGCTTGTTCAACTGGAGCTACTCTGCTGTCCTTTTTTACTGGCTTGCCCATCTTGGGGATGACAAATGTTGCCAGAGCGAATGCGATGAAAGATGTAGCACCTGTGATCATAAACGCCGTATTCCAGCCGAACCTGGTAGCAATCGCTGCGCCAAGACCGCCACCGAAGATCGCTGCAATTGCTTTAGCTGCCCAGAAGAAGCCATAGTTTTCAGCCGAATAAGCCGTACCAAAAACGTCGCTGTTTGTCGGTGGGAACAGAGCGTAGCAACCACCCCAAGTAAAGAATGCCAATGCCAGTGCAACGATAAAGGCGGCTGTCGAAACTGCTGCGACTGTTGGGAACGAGAACAGGATGATCGAATTGATGCCAAATAGGATAGACATTGTCTTGTAGCGACCAATCTTGTCCGAAACCGCGCCCCAGAATGGACGGCAAATACCGTTGAACAGATTTTGGATCGAAACTGCAATCGCCATAGCGCCAGCAGCGATACCGAGGCTCTTACCGTATGGAGCACTATTAGCAACCAGCAGCAGACCGCCGAAGTTTGCCGAGAAGAATGCCGCCCACAGTATCCAGAATTGCGGCGTCTTCAGCATTTGAGCCGAAGTGAAGTCTTTTTCAGTAACAACTTTAGCCTCTTTGACACCCTTTTGTTGGCCTGGGAACTTGATGACCAGTGCGATTGCGATAATCATCAGACCTTCGATCAAGCCGGTGTATTCAAATGCAGGACCAACGCCGCGTGTCTTCAACATGCCGCTAATCAGTGGCAGGAAAGGCAGAACACCCAGACCGTAGCCAGCAGCTGTAAATCCCGATGCCAGACCGCGCTTGTCCGGGAACCAACGGTTAGCTGTATTCATCGCGATACCATAGACGACGCCAACGCCGCCACCAGCCAATGTGTACAGTGCGTACAGGGCTGGCGCAGTTTCAGCTTGCCCCATGAATGCCCAACCAACCAAAACCATTGCACCGCCGACCATCAGTGTGCCCTTAGGACCGAATTTATCGACGAAGAAGCCGCCACCTGGTTGCGAAACTGCTTGAATGACTTGCGACAGCGTAAATGCGGTTTGCACGGCAGCAAGCGAAATCCCCAACTTGTCTTTCAGTGGATTTGCATACAGAGTCCAGGAATACTGGACACCAGAGACCATACACATCAGCAAAACAGCTAATATCAAGTAAAGCCAACGATTTTCCAGCCAACCGGCTGGTTGAACTTTCTGCGAATTATTCACGGCATCCTCGCGAAGAATTTGATTGGTGATCGGATCGGCAGTGTCCGGCATATTTGAGGCCGACACTTCAATTCCTTGCTCACTTTCGGTTTCCCAAACTGGTTTGTCTGAGCGGCACTGCATCCGCTCGGCGGGGTGTCGGACCGTCATGTGGGTCGGCCGTCCAACGGCCCAATTGCTCTGTACTACTACCTAAATGGCGAAGACCGCCACGCGCGAAGGCGCCGCAAACGATCAGGCCGAGCGTTGGCGGGGCCGACGAGCGCCATCGCAACGCGCCGCGCGGCAGCAAGCGCCGCGGCCTCGTTCTCGGACACCGCGTCGTCGACAACGCCCTGATACGGCAGCAGTCCCGGTACGCGTATCGCAGTCAAACTGCCTTGGCCTCATGCATCCTGGCGATTTGCTCCTTCGTGTAGCCGAGTTGCGCAAGCACCTCGTCCGTATGCTCGCCAAGAAGCGGCGACGCCGTGATCTCGGGCTTCATGTCCGAGAACTTGATCGGGCTGCCGACCGTCAGGTACTTGCCGCGCACCGGGTGGTCCACTTCGACGACCGAACCCGTCTTGCGCATCGACTCGTCGTAGGCGAGCTCCTTCATGCTGAGCACCGGAGCGCACGGGATGTCGAACTTGCGCAGAATATCGACGGCCTCGTACTTCGTCTTGTCGGCGAGCCACGCCTCGATCTTCGCAAAGATGTCGAAAATATGGGGCTGACGCGCCTGGGCCGTCTTGTAGTCCGGATCGTTGATCCATTCGGGACGCCCGAGCGCGCGGCAGATCGGCTCCCACGCCTGCCCCTGAATCGTGAAGTAGATATAAGCGTTCGGATCGGTTTCCCATCCCTTGCACTTGAGCACCCAGCCCGGCTGCCCGCCGCCGCCCGCGTTGCCGCCGCGTGGCACGACATCGGTGAATGTGCCGTGCGGATACTGCGGATACTCCTCGAGGTAGCCTACGCGTTCGAGACGCTGCTGGTCGCGCAGCTTGACTCGGCACAGGTTCAGCACCGCGTCTTGCATCGATACGGCCACCTTCTGCCCCTTGCCCGTCTTGTCGCGTCCGATCAGCGCCGTCAGGATGCCGATCGCGAGGTGCATGCCCGTATTGCTGTCGCCGAGCGCGGCCGCGCTCACCGTCGGCGGACCGTCCCAGAAGCCCGTCGTCGAAGCGGCGCCGCCCGCGCACTGCGCAACGTTCTCGTAGACCTTCAGATCCGAGTAGTGATGGCCTTCGGAAAAGCCCTTCACCGAGGCCACGATCATTTTCGGATTGAGCTCGTTGATACGCTCCCACGAGAAGCCCATCCGGTCGAGCGCGCCAGGACCGAAGTTCTCGACGAGCACGTCCGATTCGCGGATCAGCTTCTCGAGGACTTCCTTGCCTTCTGCCGTCTTCGTGTCGAGCGTCAGCGAACGCTTGTTGCTATTGAGCATGGTGAAGTAAAGCGCGTCGGCCTCGGGGATATCCCGCAGCTGATTGCGCGTCACATCTCCCGAGCCTGGACGCTCGACCTTGATCACGTCGGCGCCGAACCAGGCGAGCATTTGCGTGCAGGCAGGGCCAGCCTGAACGTGCGTGAAGTCGATAATCTTGATTCCTTTTAGTGGGAGGTTCACTTTCATTCTCCGAAGAATATGGGGCGTTGATCAGGGGATTTAGGGGGGCTTTAGTGCGCTTTCGCCGAGCTATGCGGATTGAGGTTCGTCAAGCGGCCGCTTTCCGTGCCAGCGGATTCATCGATGACGGCGTTGATGAGGGCGGGCTTGCCGAGCTCGAGCGCTTCGTTCACCGCCTTTTCGAGCTCAGCCGTCGTCGTGGCGTGGTAGCCGATGCCACCGAACGCCTCGATCAGCTTGTCGTAGCGCGCATTCTTGACGAACACGGTCGGGGCTACATCCTTGGTTCCCGACGGATTCACATCCGTGCCGTGATACACGCCGTTGTTGTTGAAGACGACCGTGCAAACCGGCAGGTGATAACGGCAGATCGTCTCGATCTCCATGCCGGAAAAGCCGAACGCGCTGTCGCCGCAGACCGCCAGCACCGGCTTGCCGGTCACGATCGCCGCGCCCACGGCATAACCCATCCCGACGCCCATGACGCCCCACGTGCCGACGTCGAGGCGCTTGCGCGGCTCGTACATGTCGATCACGGCACGGGCAAAATCAAGCGTGTTTGCACCTTCGTTCACGAGCGAGATGCCCGGATTCGCCTCGATGACATCCTTCAGCACGCGAAGCGCGCTGTGGAAGCTCATTGGCGTCGGATCCTTGGCGAGCGTCTCTGCCATCTTCGCCAGGTTCTTGTCCTTGCGCTCGCCCACGGCGCCCAGCCATTCGGCGCTGGGCTTCGGGAAGCTCGAGCCGATCTCGCCGAGCATCGCCGAGACGCACGAACCGATATCACCGATGACTGGAGCGGCAATGGCGACATTGCTGTCGATCTCCGTCGGTGCGATGTCGATCTGGATGAACTGCTTCGGCTTGCCCCAGGTCTTGCCCTTGCCGTGCGCGAGCAGCCAGTTCAGGCGCGCGCCTACGAGCATCACGACGTCGGCCTCCGCCAAAACGAACGAACGCGCGGCCGACGCCGATTGCGGATGGGTGTCGGGCAAGAGGCCCTTGGCCATCGACATCGGCAGATAGGGAACTCCGGTCTTTTCGACGAGCTCATGAATCTTGGCGTCGGCTTGCGCGTAAGCCGCACCCTTGCCGAGCAGGATCAGCGGACGCTTTGCGCTTTTCAGCAGATCGACAGCGCGCTTGATGGAGTCAGGCGCGGGCAGCTGACGCGGCGCCGGATCGACCACCTTGATCAGCGACTTGCGGCCCTTTTCGGCGTCGATCGCCTGGGCCAGCAACTTCGCCGGCAGGTCGAGGTAGACGCCGCCCGGACGGCCCGATACGGCAGCGCGAATAGCCCGCGCGACGCCGACGCCGATGTCTTCAGCGTGCAGCACGCGGAAGGCGGCCTTTGCGTGCGGCCTGGCGATGGCGAGCTGATCCATCTCTTCGTAATCGCCCTGCTGCAAGTCGACGATCTCGCGCTCGCTCGAGCCGCTGATCAGGATCATCGGAAAGCAGTTGGTCGTCGCGTTGGCCAACGCCGTGACGGCGTTCAGGAAGCCAGGGGCGGAAACGGTCAAGCAAATGCCGGGCTTCTTGGTGATAAAACCGGAAATCGCGGCTGCGTTGCCTGCGTTCTGCTCATGACGAAAGCTGATGACGCGCATGCCTTCGGCCTGCGCGAGACGCGCCAGATCGGTAACCGGGATGCCGGGCAAGCCATAGATGTTCTCGATACCGTTCACCTTCAGTGCGTCGATGACGAGATGAAACCCGTCGGTCATCTCTGTCTCTTGTTGCAGTGTGTCTTCTGCAGCGGAGTGCTGCAATTGCGCGCTGCGGGTTGCGCGTTGGTCTTCGTTGAGGTCTAGCATGATAGATTCCTTAATTAATGCCTGGTCGGATACTCATTGGCCTTTTTGCACCGCGATCGGTAGCGTGGCAGTCCTGCGATTGGCGGCAGTGCAAGATTCGTTTGAACGTAATGCCTGGCATGTTCACAGAACCGGACCTGGCCGAAAACTGAACGATAGTCGCAAACGCGGCGGCATCGTTGGTACCAGTATTGACGCACCAGTCAATTTCAGAAATCAACTCACTCTTGGACTCCTGTAGGGATTGGCTTACGCAACCACGTTCTTGATGATTCACCGAAGCATTTAAACCCGTGCAAATCGAAATCAATTCAATTTCATCTTGAAATGCTATCGGCATCGGCTGATAGACCGATGCTGTCAGGTAAATCCGACAGAGAGTCCGTACGGAATTAATTTTGCTACCCGGTCAGCAAGTAGCACTCCTAGGACGTAAAAATGGCCTACTAAAGGAGAAGAAGGCGCTCCATACAGTAACGCGCAAAATCGTGGTTCTCCGGCGAATCATTGGAGAGCTTAATTCGCGGGCCTGATGTTTCTGACGGCAATAAAACTGCATTGCTGCAGCGCGGGGAAACACTGTCAAAGCGGATAGACGGGCTGCGAGCCTCGGTCGATGCCCACGGCGCCGCAAGTTCAATACTCGCGGACTTGGCTAAGGATGGTGCTCAACCGGTGCACGCGCAAACGCATGCTGCGCGATGAGATGGAGCGCGCCGGCCGTGGCGTGATCTTCTGGCGCCGATTGCGCCCCATGCACCGGCGAAAGTAACGGGCCGTCGGCCGTTCCCTGTAGAGGCAATGCTGCGCATGCACCTGATGCAACGGTGGTTTGGCCAGCGCCCGTGGCATCCTGCTCGAGGTCGAGTGGCATATCGCGATGCGCCCGGGCAAGCGCCGTGCGTTGGACAAGGAGAGTCCACTGGGCAAGTTGCGAGATGAGCTCGAACGAGTCAAAGCGCGCATTCGCGCCAAGGAAGACCGAAAATACGGCCGGCAACGCTCGCGCTCATGCCGAAACTGGCGTCAAGTTCGGCATGAATGACCCATCGAAGCCCTCTGGCAACGCCCACCTCTCAATTCGCCCCTGTAGATGTTCCTTTGAACACCATCCTTAGCACTTGGCAGGCGATCGATTTACCTCAGGGTGCCCGTGAAGTTTGGGAGCGGTCGCACTCCCCCCGTGCGCCTCGAGATACTTGCAGGCATTGATGATGTCACGCGCCAGCATCTGCGTCACGTTCTGGTTGAGGTGAGGCCTGACCACCACCCGCAGGCTCTTGACTTCTTCGGCGTTCGCTGGCATCGAATACGCTGACAGCACCCATCCCTTCTCCCGCACCTTGTTCGATACGTCGAACTCATTGAACTTGGTGACACGCCGGTCGAGCGTCACGGCAACGACAGGAATGCGCTGCTGCTCGTTCATGACGTTGAAATATCCACTCTGCACCAGTGTCTTGCGCAAGGCGATCGCGTTGTCAAGCGTATGCCGCATGATCCGCTGGTAGCCGTCGAAACCAAGGCGCAAGAATTGATAGTACTGGACGGCGATCTGAAATGCGTTGCGACTAAAGTTCAACGTAGCGGTCGGCATTTCTCCGCCCAGGTAGTTCACGTAGAACACCAGGTCCTCGTTGAATACCTGCCGTTCGCGAAAAATTACCCAGCCAAGTCCCGGCGGGGTCAGGCCGTACTTGTGCCCGGACGCGTTGATCGACAAGACGCGAGGCAGGCGGAAATCCCATCGATAGTCGGGATACAGGAACGGATTGACGAAGCCTCCGGATGCACCGTCGATATGCATTGGAATAGCGATGCCTGTCTTTGCTTCGTACGCGTCGAGCCAGTCGTGAATGCCCTGAATATCGTCGTCTTCGCCGGTGAACGTCTGGCCCGCAATCGCAACCACGGCGATCGTGTTTTCGTCTACGTACTTATCCAGGTCGTCCGCAGTAAGCCGATAGTTCCCTGGTTTGAGCGGGACAATCCGCGGTTCCACGTCGAAATAGCGAAGGAATTTTTTCCACACAACCTGGACGTTGCCGCCGGTCACCATATTGGGACGCGTAGCGTCTTTCCCTTCCCGTTCTCTCTTCTGCCGCCAGTTCCATTTGTGCGCGAGGCCCGCGAGCATGCATGCTTCCGACGATCCGATAGTCGCAGTGCCATACGGTTCGACACCATCCGGTCCGTTCCATAGCTGATGCAGCCACTTGACCATTCGTGTTTCCATTGCGAACAGCTGCGGATACATGTCATGGTCGATGTAGTTCTTGAACATGTTGCGTTTGGCTATCTCGACTGCCTCGGGCTCCGCATAGGTCGTTACGAAGGACGACATGTTCAGCATCGGATTTGTGTCCGTCCATTCCTGGCTCAGCACAAGCGCCTCGGCTGCCCGCGCGGAAATGCCGGTTTTCGGAAATTCGTTCTCCGGCACTTCGATGTTGAACTGGTCATAAGACGTTACTGCTGCGATTGGCGTGGCCATTTACTCTCTCCTGATGATGACATGAGTGTCGATAAATGTGAAGCTGCTGACATGGTGTGTGACAACTGCACGCAGAGCGCTACAAGACTTTGTTGGGGTCTAGCTCCTGACCGGTGGCAAGGTTGTAACGCTCGACATAGTCCGCCAGTAGCCTTCGAATTGCGCGCCCGATCCTGGCGTAGTCGCTTTCATTCAGGTTCGCGAGAGACACACGGCCGGAATGATGTGGCGTGCCGAAGCCACGCCCCGGAAGCACGACGACTTTCGCTTCCGCGGCGAGACGGAACAGCAACTCTGACGGTTGGGTATTCGTGAAAAGCCAGTCAACGAATGGCTGGCCATACGCGCGCTTCCCGAGGTATTCCAGATCGATGACGGTGTAATAGTCGACCGCGTTTGAATCGCTCGCGTCGAAGCGGACGCCGATTTCCGTGTAGAGCGCCTGTTTGCGCCGTCGAATCAATTGCCTCAACGTGTTCTTGTATGTGTCGGTTGTATCCATCAGCGCGAACAGCGAGAAAAGGACCATCTGAATCTGCTGCGGGGTTGAAAGACCTGAGGTGTGATTGAGCGCTACGGTCCGACTATCGGCGACCAGTCTGTCGATGAACTTGAGATGCTCTGGGTCCGTCGTGATAGATTTGTAGCGCTCGTTGAGCTCCCGCTTTTTTACGGGCAGAAGCTGCGCAATCCGATGATCGAGCACGTTGTCCTGGTGGGCAGCAATGGTTCCAAGGCGCCAGCCGGTCGCGCCGAAATGCTTTGAGTAGGAGTAGACAAGGATGGTGTTCCTTGGGCAAAGCGCGAACAGCGACACAAAATTTTCCGCAAAGGTGCCGTACACGTCGTCAGTCACGAGAATCAGATCAGGACGGTCCTGCACGATCTGTGCGATGTACCGCAGGCTTTCATTGTCGATCCTGACAGATGGGGGATTGCTGGGATTCACCACGAAGAAGGCTTTCACCTGCGGGTCGCGCAGCTTATCCAACTCCTTCTTGCTGTACTGCCAGCCGCTCTCGACATCTGCATTGATTTCGACAACATTCAACTGGTAGTCGCGCAGATGCGGAATCTCAATGTACGGCGTGAAGATCGGGGTGCCCAGCGCGATCGTGTCGCCTTTGTTGAGCAGATAGTTTTCGCGCAGTGTGTTGAAGATGTAGGTCATCGCGGCTGTGCCGCCCTCGACCGCAAAAATGTCGAATTCGCCTACGAATGGGTGTTCGCCCACCATTTCCCGCCGCAGGTAGTGCCCGACGATGATTTCAGACAGGCATAGCATGCGATCCGGAACGGGGTAGTTCGATGCGAGAATGCCCTCGCACATTTCGTAAAGAAACTCGTCTACATTCAGCGCCAGCTGATCCCGGACGTAGGACACCGCTGCGCAGAGAAAGTCGACGCCTCGCACGTTTTGGTTTTCGCGCGCGAAAATCTCGAATCTATCCTCGATGCCTTCCTTCTTCGGGAACCCGCCGACGCCAGTGTGCAGGTGAGCAAAGGTGCGCTCCGATTCCCGCATCGCGAAGAGCCCGAGCTGCCAGAAGCCGTGCCGAGGCAGCGTTGCGAGAAAGTTGGGGTTGCCGCGCCCCGCATTTAGCATTGCCAGGTTCGCCGGGCGCTCGACGGCGCTTTCCCCCGCTGCCTTGATCAGTCTGTCCTTGAGTTCGAACGGGCTGAGCGCTCCGATTCCTGACATGTCGCTTCCGAGTGTCTTGATGCTGGTAGTCATTCGAATGCTCTCCAATGAATAGCGAAATAAAGACAGGTGCTCTGCGGACCGCGGCTATGACAACAGCATGACGACGACCATGCCCCAGATCGTCAGCAGCGTGTTGCCGACCGCATACGTCACCGTGTAGCCAAGCCCGGGGACCTGACTCTTTGCGGCATCGCAAACCATCCCCAACGCAGCCGTTGTCGTGCGGGCCCCTGCGCAACAGCCAAGCACAATCGCCGGATGGAACCTGAAGACGTACTTGCCTATCAGCATGCCGAGAATGAGCGGGACGGCAGTCGCGAAGATGCCCCAGAGAAAAAGGCTGACGCCGAGTTGCTTCAGACCGAGGACGAAGCCTGGTCCTGCGGTAATCCCTACCACCGCGATGAATACATTGAGTCCGAGTGAGTTCATGAACCAGATAGTCGGTTCGGGAACGCGTCCGAACGTCGGGTGGATTGCGCGAAGCCAGCCGAACACGATGCCTGCGATCAAAGCCCCTCCCGCAGTAGAGAGCGTCAACGGAATTGCTCCGACGTTAATCGTGACTGCACCGACCAGCGCGCCTATGGTTATCGCTAACCCGATGAAGGCGATATCCGCCGCGTTCGTCGCCCGGTCCAGCGTGCCAAGTACTTTGGCTGCAGCGGTGGTGTCCTGGGTCCGCCCAACGAGGGTTATCGTGTCGCCCCGATGAAGTTGTGTGCTGGGGAGCACAGGGATCGGGGTCTCCGTCGGGCCGCGCTTGATTTTTCTGATGAACACGCCTCGCGCAGCCGGAAGCAAAGCCAGCTGCTGGAGCGTCTGGCCGTCCACCGCTTTTTCCGAGACGTAGACATCGACCCCCTCGGCAGGTACGGCGAGGAGTTCGGCGTCGTCGACCTCCGTGCGGTCGGTCCCAAGCACCGACACGAGCTCGTTACGACGTCCGGCAACGGCCACCACGTCACCTCCTGCGAGGACGTAGTCGAGCCTTGCCTCTTCGATTGTGATGCCTCGTCTGACGCGCTCAATGAACAGGCGATCGCCCTTGGCCTCTATCGCCTCCACCTGACGGACGGTCAAGCCGACGACTGGACTTTCACTGGGAATCCGATAGGCACGCAGTTCGTACTCGTGCCACGCGCTTCCCGCACTGACGAGTTGCTGTGTGGATCCGAGGCTCGCCTCATATTCCTTGCATGCCTTGACGAGGTCGATTCGCAAGAGCTTCGGACCGAGTTGGGCAATAATGATGGCGGAGCCGACTGTCCCGAAGATATAGGTGACCGCATACGCGGTTGGCATCGAATCGAGCAGCGCCTTGGTTTGTGCAGGACGCAGACCGAGCCGGCCGATGGCGTCCGTCGCGAGGCCCATCGAAGCCGATATCGTCTGTGAGCCCGCGAACAGTCCGGCCGCCGAACCTACGCCATACCCGGCGAGCTTGGCGGCAACAATCGGTGCAGCCAGGCACAGGATGCATTGGACGACCGAGAACAGGGCCTGTGGAAGACCATCCTTGGCAACACCTCGGACGAACTGCGGTCCTACGCCGTAGCCCACCGCAAACAGGAACATCAGGAAGAACACGGATTTAACATTTGCGGAAATCGGTATCCCGAGCTGGCCTATCGCGATGGCAGCGAGCAGCGTCGATGTCACCGCACCAAGGCTGAAGCCCCGATAACTTTTTCCGCCTACCCAATATCCGATTCCAAGCGACATAAAGATCGCTATTTCTGGATGACTGCGCAGTGTCGTAACTATCCAGTTCATTTGATCGTCTCCCTAATCATGGAGTTCTAGAATCAGGAATTCAGCTCGATGTTTTTAAAACGATTCAGGTCTCTGGCTATGCGATCAATCGGTCAGGCGAGGAGGCTCGCCATCGCGCTCAGACCTTGGCAGAGCACGCATCCCTCCCGAAAATAACTATGGTTGCAAACGTGGCGGGCTGGTTTGAGTATTGGCGCAGGTAACAATCGCGGCTATCGATCTCGTCCCCTTGCGCTGTCAGGATCGGCCTACTTTCCCGCGCCAGCTCTCGATGATTTGCCAAGGCTCTGTCGCAGAAGGCGGGCGCTACGATCCCGGGAACGACAGGAACGAAAGAATGCTTGATGAAGACGCTGAATCCGGTGATGGCCCGAGCACTCAAACGCCTGCACCATCGGCTGGATGTGATCCACGTGCGTGCGCCGGTGTGTCCGATGCGCCAAGCCTGCGGACCCTGGAAGAGATGGCTGAACGATCATTCAACCGTGCATCGCCGGGCCCTCAAGCGGTTGCCGGTGCTGAAGAATGCATTTCTTCGTCGCTAGCGCCTTTCGCGGGCTAATCGTCAACGACTCGCAAATCCCCGCCATCACCGATGGGTGCTATGACCTCTGGCAGGGCAGGAGATTGCTTGAAAGCACCTGCAACCGTGTCCCGAATTACATGAACATGTAGTTTCGCGGCCGAGCACAAACTTGTAGGCTTTCCGGTATCGCGCTTCGCTCTGAGCGCGTAAAGCTGATGGGATGTGCCTCTGAAGCGGGCGAACCACGGCCCGCTGCATCAAGCATGCAACGCTGGCAACGGCGGACGTGAGATCGGATTCCCTTGCATTGCCGCTTGCGACAAACGTGGAGAGAGAAGACATGATTCGCGTATTGATCGCCGATGACCACGCATTGATGCGTGAGGGCCTGCGGCATATCCTTGAGAAGGCAACCGGATTCCACGTAGTAGGCGAAGCGGCCGACGGCTCCGCGGCGTTGCGCCTTGGGCGCACCACGCCAGCGCAGGTCATGCTGGTGGACCTGTCAATGCCAGGACGCAATGGCCTCGAGGTCGTGCGCCAATTGAGAAAAGAGAACGTGCCCGTGCGCACGATCGTGTTGACCATGCACGGCGAGCACCAGTACGCGGAGCGTGCGTTCAAGTGCGGCGCGCGGGGCTATCTGACCAAGGAGAGCGCAATGACGGATCTGGTCACTGCGATCACAAAAGTCGCGAGCGGCGGCGTCTACTTGAGCCCCGCCATGGCCGAGCGCGTGGCCTGCAACCTGGACCGGGACGTTGAGGCTTTGCCGCACGAACAGCTATCGGATCGTGAATTCGACGTCTTCAGACGGCTTGTCAATGGTGAGACGATCTCGGAGATCGCAAACGGGCTGTGCATCAACTCCAAAACGGTCAGTACCTACAAAATGCGGATTCATCAAAAGATGCAGATGAACAACGACATTGCCCTCATTCGGTACGCGTTGAAGAACGGTCTGTGCAGCGTCCCAGGTGAAGACGCGTAAGCGTCGCTTTCCGCTGAAACCCAAAGAAAATCTTGTTGGGAGGCTGGATGGACCCACTCAAGGAATCAAGTGGCCTCACCAACGAACTGTTCCGCCAGGTGGTGGAGGCGGCGCCCAACGCCATGGTGATGGTGGACCGCGATGGCCGGATCGTCCTCGTGAACGCGCAGACGGAGAAGCTGTTTGGCTATGAGCGCGATGAGCTGATCGCGAAGAGCATCGAAACGCTTGTGCCCGAGCGCTTCCGTGCTGCTCACCCAGGCTACCGCAATGCGTTCTATGGGGATCTTAAGAGCCGTCCAATGGGAATTGGCCGCGAGCTTTACGCGCTGCGCAAGGACGGTTCCGAGTTCCCCGTCGAGATCGGACTCAATCCGGTCAGAACGCCCGAGGAAGTATTTGTGCTCAGCGCGATTGTCGATATCACAGAGCGAAAGCGTGCGGAGCAGGAACTGCTCAGAAAGACGGATGATCTGGCCCGTTCCAATCACGACCTTGAACAGTTTGCCTACGTCGCCTCTCATGACCTGCAAGAGCCGCTGCGTGCAGTCGCCGGCTCCCTGCAAATGCTGCAACGCCGATATCAGGGCCAACTGGATCCACGGGCCGATGAGTATATTGCGCATGCGGTGGATGGCGCCACCCGCATGCAGGCGCTCATCGACGACCTGCTCACATATTCCCGTGTGGGTCGATCGGTAGATACATGGCAGCCGACTGACTGCGGACAATCACTTGCTCAGGCGCTAAGGAGTTTGAGCGTCGTGATCGAGGAGGCCGGCGCACGGATTAACCGCGCTGCGTTGCCAACGGTGCTTGCGACTCCCACGCAACTGACGCTGCTGTTTCAGAATCTGGTCGGAAACGCCATCAAGTTTCGGCACAAGGACCGTCCTGTGCAGATTGATGTAGGTGCCCTACGTCAGGGCGATTCATGGATGTTCTGGGTCAAGGACAACGGAATCGGCATCTCGCCTCAATACTTTGAGCGCATCTTTCTGGTGTTCCAGCGCCTCCATACCCGCGCCGAACATCCCGGTACGGGAATCGGTCTGGCCCTATGCAAGCGAATCGTTGAACAGCACGGCGGCCGCATCTGGGTCGAGTCCGCTCCGGATCAGGGCACGACGTTCTTTTTTACTCTGCACGCGAAGGTCGACGACGGAATTCCGTCGCGATAACGTACCGACGGCCACCATGGTTACCCACGCATCCGACGATCTCCTTCATATTCTCCTCGTGGAAGACAGTCCCACCGACGTGATGATGACACGTGAAGCTCTTGAGTATCACAACGTGCTGAATCCGCTGGATGTGGTAGACGACGGCGTGGAGGCGATGGAATACCTGAGGCGTGAGGGAAAGCACTGCGCCGCGCCCCGGCCCGGACTCATCATTCTCGATCTCAACTTACCGCGGAAAAGCGGGCGGGAAGTGCTCGAGGATGTCAAAGGAGATCCGGAGCTGATGAACATCCCAGTGGTCGTGCTGACCACCTCCAAGTCAGAGGAGGATGTGGCGAGATCATACGGACTCTATGCCAATTGCTACATTACGAAGCCTGTTGATTTCACCAAATTCATGGACGTCGTACGAACCATCAGTGAGTTCTGGCTTGGCGTTGTGACGCTGCCGCTTGTCCGATCATGAGTAGATCGAAGGAAACCAGAATTCTTCTGGTTGAGGATAGCGTCAGCGATGCGTTTTTGATTGAAACGGCGCTAGCGGATGTGGTGGAGTTCGAGTATCGGCTGGTTCGGTCCGAGCGCCTGTCTGACGGCGTGGCTCGCGCAAAATCGATGCGTTTCGATGTCGTGCTTCTGGATCTCGGACTGCCAGACGCACAGGGCCTCGACACAGTCAGATCATTCATTCGGCTATCGCCGGATGTTCCGGTACTGGTTCTCACGGGTCTGGACGACGCATCGGCCGGCTTGCTGGCCATACAAGAAGGTGCGCAAGACTACCTTCTGAAAAGAGATATCCGTGCGTCGGAGCTGGGTCGCGCAATTCGTTACGCCATCGAACGTCATCGCATCGCGGCGGCTCTTAGAGCGAGTGAGGAGCGATTTCAGCTCGCTGTGAGCGGCGCTACCGCGGGACTGTGGGATTGGAATCTGCAGACGGGTGCGATGTACCTTTCGTCCTATTTCAAGGAAACCATGGGCTATGAAGATAGCGAACTGCCCAACGACGCGCGAGTAATTCGGGATGCCATTCACCCGGACGACGCCGATAAGGTATTCACGAGTCTAAAAGCGCACCTGGAGCATAAGCGCGTCTACGACGTGGAGTATCGAGTTCGAACCAAGTCTCCCGATTTCCGGTGGGTTCAGTCTCGTGGGCAAGCACTGTGGAACGATTCCGATCAGCCTTATCGCATGGTGGGCTGGATCATGGATATTACAGATCGAAAACGGGCCGATGACGCATTGCGCGAATCGCGCGAAGAACTGCAGCGCCTGTCGGCGAATATTCAGCACGTACGGGAGGAGGAGAAGAATCGTATTGCACGCGAACTGCACGACGATCTTGGGCAACAGTTGGCGACACTGAAAGTGGAAGCCGCCAAGATCGAAGACCATCTTATGGCTGCTGAGACGGCCGCGCCGCTTGCAAACTTGCGCAAAGTATACTCGCTGATCGACCAGGTCATTGGCTCGGTCAGGCGGATTGCGGCAGGTCTGCGCCCCACGATGCTGGACGACCTTGGCCTGACTCCAGCAGTCAACTGGCTAATTGATGAGTTTTCAGCGAGCCACGACGTACAGGTGGTCCGCCGAATTGACGCGGATGACATTGCCTTCAATCACGAGGGCGGCACCGCAGTGTTTCGAATCGTCCAGGAAGCGCTGACAAACGTCGCGCGCCATTCGGGTGCAACCTCGGTGACGCTCGAAATCGTGCGCGAGGAGACGAATTGCATAGTACGCATCGTAGACAACGGCAGTGGTTGCCCTAGTGACGCGCGACGCAACGCGAACGCCTTCGGCCTGCTGGGAATGCGTGAGCGTGCCGCGCGCCTCGGCGGCGCCATCCGGATCAAGACCGCACCCGACCAAGGCTTCGCATTGACCGTTGCGTTGCCACTCGCAGCCGTCGAAACCAGGGAAGGCGAATGAAGGCCGGTCGAATGTTGGCCAGAGGCTGAACCACAGGCACAAATGCCGGTGTGGCATTCCCATCGCCTGCTTCGTCGCAGCGTTGCCGCTGTGCTCGTGCACGGGACCGCTGATGCTCGCGCGTATTGCATGCCACCAATATCGCTTGTCGCGCGCCGCGCCACAATCGATTCCGTCGCAACCCCCTGTCAGCATTCGCTGACACGGTGTACGTCACGCAGGCCGCTGCGATCCATTCCTGGCGAAGCAAGTGGATGTTGCCGACCGCCGTGTCAGCGAATCCTGACGGCATCCCGAGATGAAGTCGATTGTCGGAATCGTTGAGGAACTCGATACTCAATGTGAGCGCGCTATGCGAGCATTGCCTTGACAGGATACCCGGCTCATGTCGCGTACGGGAGCCGGGTCGTCGTCAACACGCCGCTATTGCACGGAGGCCGCGTCGCCAACTATCGAGAAGAGACTGCACCATGTCCTGTATCCTGCTGACCAATATTGATCCCGGTACCTCCGACGACGAACTCCGGGCCTTCCTTGCCAAGTACGGTCTGCCGCCCTGTGACGGGATCGTGCATTATCCCGGAAACGGGACACGGCCTGCTGTCGAGCTACGGTTTGACGCCGTTGATGCAGGCACACTGGGCATCTTCATTGATCGCATTCACAACATCTTCTGGAAGGATCGCCGGATCAGCGTCGCTATGCTGCGCGACTCTTTTCTATAGCAGTCCAACCGATGTAGGTTGCCTTCGCCAAGGCCTTCAGCTCTGCAGCCCTTCCGCCCGGTCTTTCGTGCGTAGGCTGAGCATGACTTGCTGCCTACCGAAGCCGTGGATCAAGTCTTGGGAATTCTGCGGCGAAGAGTAGTAGACGCCGCGGCGACGCGGCAGGTGTGTTGCCATCCGACTCTCCGCCGGCCATGTGTAACACCCACGTGGTTGTGTAGCAGTCGGACCAGGCCCGGAAAAAAAACAAAACCCCGGAAGACCGCGATCTTCCGGGGTTCGCCGCCGTTGCTGGCGGAGACGGAGGGAAACTCCGGAGTTGATACCCTTCTCCGGGCGCCCTCACGCCCCCATACAAATCAAGCACTTAGACGATGCCGCTTGTCTCGCCGGCACACTGAACGGCTCGGTGAATGGGACAAGCGCCTGTGCCAACGGGGCAGGCACCTGTAGCGTAGATCGGGTCGCGGCCCCAGGCAAGCCCGCCACGGCGGCGGCTTCAAGATTAGGCCGCATGCCGGGCGCGCTGCCGCTTCGTTGACACGCGCGTGACCACCGCGGTCAGGCCAGGCGGGAAATTTACCGCCAGCATGGCCAGCCAGTCGTCTCGCCGCAGTACGGCGAGCGCAGTGTGGCCGCGCCGCGCTCGAGGTCCTTCACGGAGCGCAGACTGACTCCGGCTCGCGCGGCAAGCTCGGCCTGCGTCAAATTCCATGACAGCCGCAGCAGGCGCACATCACGACCCACTGACGTGCACGCTCCGGCACAGCCGCTTCGCCCATAGTGGCCTCCCGTCAAGGACTTCGGAAAATCTTCACGCACTCGTGCCTAAATATAACTTATTTGTTATGAAATGAGTGTATCAAGTCCGTCGCCGGCGCGGATTGGTTCAGGCGCCTTGTGGCGCCGGGAACTGGAACGCCAACGAGAATGGGCTGCGCGGCAGGCAGTGACCTGCCGCCCATCCCGCCCGCGCTTGTCTAGGGCTAGCATTCGCGGACCCTGCAGGTCACCGCAACAGACCTGCCACGTGCTGCGCCGCCCGGCGAACGCGGAGCCCTTGCCACGCCACTGCAACGGCGAGCGCGCGGGATGCCAGTGGCCATGCGCACCATCGTCCGAAGCGCCGCCCCGGCCGAAATTGCCTGGAGTAGTTTTCCGCCGGACGCGTCCTATCATTGTGTGAGGATCCGCGCACCATGCCCGACGCCTGTCCTGCTACGCCGCAGAACCCGCGACGTCTCGCGCCAATGCCCCTAGTGTGCCAGCACCGGCAATCGTTTGCGAAGACCTTGCCGAATTCATTTCCTCGCGTCTATGCGGATAAAGAGCTTGCTCACCAAGGTATTCGCGACAAGCTCGTCCCCGATCACAACGTCCGACGCGCCGGCGCTCTCAAGCAGGTTTTTCCGTAAATTATTCTCACCGGGCACGGCGATAGCGAGCGCAGGATTGAGTGTGTGGGCCATCAATGTGACAGCCAGCTTATTGTCAGCATCGTGGACAGCCACGACAAGAGCTTTGGCGCAATCAAGCCGCGCGAGCCTGAGGACTTCGTCGAACACGCCAGGTGAGCCAAGTAAGGCCATATACTCATGAGCGCATGCTCGCTCGGCCGCGTACCGATCCGCTACCAAGACCAGTATTGTCTCGCCTGCCTCGCGCAATCGTTCCGCCACCAATTCACCAAGCGCATCGAAGCCAACCACGACGACATGGTTGACAAGCCTTTCCAGCTTGCGCTCCATCGCCCTGTTCTCGCGATACGCCATCACGTCGTCGCCTGACAGCATGCCTGTAAGCCTTGAAACTGCGTAGCCTCCGACCAGCATGGTCGCAAACATGGCCAACAGCATGAACACCTTCTTGCGATCATCGAATTCGGAGAAATCGCCGAGCGTGGTGACAAGGTTCATGCCGTCCCACAATGCTGCAAACATTTTGGTGCCAGGCGATGCGTTCGATCGATCAAGCAGCGCCAGCCCCACGACGGCACCGACGAGCAGCAAGACCAGCAAACCAATCGTATGGCGCACACGACGGCGCCATTCCCGTATTCGAAGCGCTCCAAGGTGAGGTTCATCGACCCGATAGAGCCACATCATTTACCTCCCTAATCCAATAAGGGAATGAGCAACGGCGGCTGCATTAAATCGCTCGCCGTTTTTCCTGCATTTCTTCGGCACCGCGCGATCAATCCGTGTATGTGTCCGTGGACAATATGCCTCCTTCAGGATAGGCCATTCACGAGGGATTATCTGGCAAGCCCGGGCGAACGGCGTGCTGCAGCGCCGCACGACGCTAAAGGTCGCCATTTTGGCCACACGACTGCCAAGCTTTCCATCCTGCACCGATGGCCTCTCGCTGGTCTTCAGGTATGATCTGCCAGCAGAAAGGTCAGTCAGCGAGCAGATGAGCGCTGACGAGCAAATGCCAGCGGCCAGGCCGAATTCGCAATCGCTGATTCTGGACTACGCGAGATGATTTGGCGCGTTTCGCCACGCTAAGCGGAGGAGACATGTTCAGCACAGGCAAGTCTCGTAGCAGTGCAAGACTCGCCCTTGCCTGCGTCGGCGCGGCACTCGTTTCGGGATGCATGGTCGGGCCGGACATTATCCGCTCCGGCCGACCGGCCTACAACAGCGCAATACTCGCCACCGGGGACGAGCAACTCCTGCAGAACATCGTCAGAACTCGGTTCTATGACAGTGTAGGCTTTCTTGCGGTGGCTTCAGTGACCGCGAACGTTTCAGTCACAGCTTCGGCGACAGTGCAGGCGGGCTTTGGGTCGGCGAGCAACTACGCTGGCAACCTCGTTCCGATTTCCGGCATGCTCACCGCGGAGCAGAATCCCACCATCTCCTACGCACCTCTTGCGGGCGACCAACTTCTACGACACCTCGGCGCAGAAACGTCGATGGAGCGCACCTTCCTGATGCTGAACAGCGCGGCCACGCCGGAGCAGGTCTGGAATATGATCGTCAGACGCATTAACAACTTGCGCAACCCTGACTTTCCGGATCCGCCGCTGCTCACCGTCGACCCCCGGTTCGAAGAAGTCGTAACTACCGCCAGCCTCCTGCAGCGGCGCGGAGTGCTGTACTGGGTGCAACTCGCGGGCAGTCAGAGTGGCTATGGATTGGTGATACACAGCTATTCGCCAGCGAACACTCATGAGGTCGAGAAGCTGCTTGCGTTACTCGGCATGAAGTACCCGGTACTTGCCGGAAACGACATCGTAATTCCCGTCCAACTCTCCGTTGGCTCGCCAGATCCGGGCAGCATTGCCATCGAAACTCGATCGCTGTTCGACATGATGCGCATAGCAGGCGCCACTATCGACTTGGCCCCTGACACGTCGGGCGTGGGCCGTCTCCCTGTTCCTGGCCCAGCGGCCCGGGGCTTGCGAATTCGCTCGGGAACTACTCCGCCTGCTGATGCGCGGGTAGCAACGCAGTATCGTGGCAGGTGGTACTACATTGCCGACGACGACGAGTTAAGCAAGCAATGGTTCACGGTCCTGCAACTGCTAGCTGGCGCACCGGCGGGGGGTGGCTCCGCAGCGCCGGTGCTTACGATTCCTGTCACCGGCCGGCATTAAGGTTTCCATGACTTCCGACGCATGTTGATGCAAGACACAGTTGTCTCGTCGAGTCCAGTGTTTATCCCACTCATGGAATATTCAAACGCTTGCGTGCGGACAGGGAAAATGTCGGCACGCTCCCTTTGTCCGCTTATCGGCCATTTCTGCCACTTGGCCTGATGCACCTGAATGGCTGAGATGGGTCGGTCAGAGACAGCCGTGGCCTGGCGGTGGGCATCCGGCCGAGACTGGCCAGGAGCCGTCATCCACGACCCTGACTACCGGTGTCCGAGTTCGGGCCGTCTACGGTCATTCAGGGGGGCTTGAACGACTCAAGCGTCTTCTGCTTCCGAAGCCTGTCCCTGACCCGAAAGAGCGACGCAGCAGGGATGAGTCGAACGCTGTCCCATGCATGGAATTCGCGCAGACTATCAGCTTTTTTTTCGAAACCCCGCGCGCCTCGCCTCAGCTTGTACCCGGACCTCGCCATCGCCTGCCGTGCGGCTCTTCACATGATCGATGAACGCGCGCAACTTCGGCATGATCTGCCGGCGGCCTGTATAGCAGAGAAACAGCCCCGGCATCACGGGCGCGTATGCCTCCAGCACATGTACCATTTTGCCCGCTCTCAACCCAGCCGCTGCCAGCGGCTCAGGTAGCTGGGCAAGGCCCAGGCCTTCCATCGCCGCGCCAAGCGTGGTGGGAAAGTCAATGGCGATGAGAGGCATCTCCTTATACAGAAGTCATGACTCTTCCCGCAGTGCCTGAATGGTGAGCGCGGCATCCATGGTTCGCTGCATGCCGATCCAGATCGTCTTGGCGCCGGGCTCACCATCGCTCTTGCGCCCAAGGAACCCACCCAGGGAAGCCACCAACCGAATCATCTGATTGAGTGTGACTGGTACCTTCGGGCGGGCTTTTTTGGCGAGCACGTATGCCCCCCGAATCTCGTCGGCGTCGAAGAACAGTGACGCATCCAGATCCGGGCAGGTTCTGCCCAACCGCATCAAGCGGGCAATGCGCCACGCCACCACCATATACAACGCCAAGGCCCGCTCCACGCGATCCATGTGCGATAGCTGTAGCGCTTCGACCTTGCAGCCGGTCTTCAGGACATGGAAGAACATCTCCACCTCCCATCGGGCTCGGTACCAGTCGACGAGTTCGATGACAGCATCGGCGTCCTGCGCTTCTCGGTTCGTCAACAAGCGCCAAACCACTGGCTTGATGCCAGCGGGCGCTCCGATCTCCCTGGCCTCCACACAGGTGAGCGCCGCTCCAATCGTACCCGGCAGCTGCACACGTTGTGCACGTAGCTCCTGTTTGACCTCGCGCGCTTTCTGGCCTGCACGCCCTGGCAAGATAAAGGTAATTTCCCCAAGCACCGGGCTGGCGTCAACGCTATCCCACAGCTTGCCCGCCTCAGCAAGGTTGCGGTTGTATTGGCTGCGGATCAGCCAGTCAGCCGGCTGGCCAAGTTCCTGGGCGCGCGCCATCAGCTCGGCGATGTCACCCTCGCGGTCCGTCACATACACCAGCCTTGTCTGGGGCAGCAGCGCGGCTTGCTCCGCCACCCGTTCGTACCCCTCGATCCAGCGCACGCTTTCCTTGATCCCGCTGCGGTGGCCATCGGCGTCCTTCAGTTCCCGAGCCCACATCCAGGCATCGATCACCCCCAGCGGCTCCCGGTCTGGCGTCACCGCGTAGGTCGGATGGAGATACATTCCCCGCTGGGCTTCGTAGCTCAACGGCCCCAGCCCCTCCATTTCCTGGCCATTGAAGTTCAGCTCGGTGGTGTCAGCGATGCACAGCACCACCGGAAATTGCGCGGCCCTCGCTGCAGTGCGCTCCCAATGGGGCTGCATCACGTCCCGCCAATCGATCTGCTCATTGCCCAGAAACCGATACGCCCCAATGGTTTGCGACCAGTCATCGCACGCACCGGGAATGCTCGCCGTAGGCAGGGCCGCAAACCGCTTGAGCAATTCCTTGGCGCGCCGATCCCGCCGCGGATCACCAAGATCCAGACTCTCAAATTCCTCGTCCACCCATGCCCCCGACTCGTTGCTCATTGCCGCTCGAAAATCCGAGAGTAAACGCGAGTCTGCGGATGTTTACAACCCCTTTCCCCAGAGTTTTCGCGGCATCAGCTATCCCGCCCCGCTGCGGAGGCCGTTCTACTTCTGTATAAGGAGATGGATGAGAGGGCCATCTCGATCGTTTGGTCGTTGTCGTTGAATGACCATAGCGCGAGCGCGCCGTTGGATCGCCGCCATCGCAAGCATGCATGTTGGCGCAGGTCGTTCGGGTGTCTGGGCTGGCCGCGCTCCGCGAAGTAGGCAGGGCTGCCGACGACGATGAGGCGAAATGGTGGCGTCATTGGCACCGCGACCATATCGGGAGCAACGAGGTGCCCCTGCCGGACAGCGGCATCGAATCCTTGACGCAGCAATCCGGCCGGCCGCTGGCCGAGTCCACGCGCAACCTCACTGGCGGCGACCAGTTCCTCGAAAGCAGGCTTTGCGCGCGCGAGAAACGGTTCGCCGGCTTCGGACAAGCTGACACTGCGCGAGTTGCGTATGAAGAGCGCTGCGCCAATGCGCGCTTCGAGTACACGCACCGTCTGGCTGATAGCCGACGGCGTCACGCCGAGCTCCGCTGCCGCCTTGCGAAAACTGCGATGCTGGGCAACGCTCAGGAACACCTCCACGCCGTCCAACGCGCCCTGCCTGACTGTGAAGTTTTGCTTCATGACCCGTCAACATTGTGATGAGTATTCGCTCGCTTATATCGATGATACCGTGGCACAAGCAATTCACGAGTGAGGATTTTGCAATGACTGATGCACTTGATGGCGCACGCGAACACTGTCGCGCGACCGGCCTGACCGAGCGGCTGAAGATCGCGCCCACTCCTAACTTCTGAAGGACAAACAGAGGGCCTCCACCTCAAGCCGGCCACGCCCCGATGGCCCGTTGAGCAGGCGAGAACGCGGCTTCATCGCGTCGCCGGCGCCACCGCGATACCGGCCGGAATGCTCTGCTTCATTTGGCGTCGAATGCGGCCCTTACTTCGGCAATGGTTGCGGCCTTGTCCTGCAGATGCGGATAGTGGCCAATATTCGGAAGGACGTGAAAATCCAGTCCCGCGCGATTGGCCAGCTCCTGACCCATTTCCTTTCGAATATAGATGTCCTTCTCGCCCCAGATGACGCTGACGGGAGTCTTCAGCTTGCCCAGGTTGGCTTCGAAATAGTCCTGGTCACGCGTGAAGTGAGAGTAGTAGTGATAGAACGAGTCGGCAGACGTCAGCGCGCCGTTTTGCCATCCATGGGCGATGTCTGCCTTGAATTCCGGTGTCACTTCATAGCGTGAAGACTCGGGAAGCCCACGGGTAAAGGCGTTCTGCAGGATCTCGTCGCGTGTGCGGTTGAACGCGGCATGGACCGCCTCGGCCGTCACGGGATCCTTGAGCCCCTGCAGACGCTCCTGCATGAACTGCGGCCGGTTGAACGGCGCGAAGTCGCCGACGACGATGCGCTTTGCAATGGCCGGGTCGTCGATGGCCGCCAGCAGGGCCGGCAGCGCGCCAATGTCCGTCGCGTAGATCACCAGATGCTGCTTGTCGATTCCCGCAATAGCGATGTAGTCCTTCAGCACCTTTGCGTAGTCGCTGGGAGCGTAGGAAAACCTGTCGGCGGGGGGACGCGATGACTCGCCATAGCCTGGCCAGTCGAACGCGTGAACTTCATAGTTCTGGCCCAGCGAGGACGCGATGTCTTTCCACGCATACAGCGTCTCGGGGAATCCATGCAGGAACAGCACGGTGCCCTTCGCGGCGGCGTTGTGTACAACCAGGCGCCTCAGCTTGATATCGGGGTTGACCTGGACGAAGCCAATCTCCGGTGCTTCGGGTTGCGGTGCCGCCGCGTGCGCGGTGCCAATGAGCAGCGTGGCAGCCAGCGCCGCCGCACCTGCGGCAGCCGTGAATCGGAGCGCGTTGCGAACTGTGGTTTTCGTCGTCATGTCATCTACCTTTTGCTTGATGGTCTGCAGGCATCCCAACCAATGCGGCGGGTAGCTGTTGCATATGCAGCATTGAAGGATGGACATGTATCCTGACTGTAGCGGACAACGGCTCTTAATGTATTGATTCGTATCGGCTGCGTGCGCCGGTACGTTGTCATACAAAAATCCCGACTGTGCGCCGCAGACGTGTGCTCAGATGCAACGCCTATGCTCAAGTTGCACGCCACATCCGCTGTGGATGTGCGTGTCTGCATAGAAGGACAACACCATGCACCCCATCCTCAAGTACCTGTCGGCTGCTGCCGTTGCGACGGCATTCTGCGCGAGCGCGTCAGCGCAAGTCGCGCAGAATGCCATCCGCCCGCCTGCCATCCTTCCTCTCAGTAGCGAGCCCGCGCCAAAGCTGATCCCGTACGCGGCGCTGCCCGAGCCGCTTGCGCGCGGCGTGGTCATCATCCAGTTTCGAACCGAGAATTTTCGTGTCATGCCGGTATTCGGTAAGCCTGCCGTCGACATCTCGCCTCGTATGGGACACCTGCATGTGACGGTAGACGATGCCCATGGCACCTGGGCCCATACGAGTGAGGACCCGATCATCGTTGTCGGGCTCACGCCGGGACCGCACAAGCTTCGCCTGGAGCTGGCCGACCCGAGCCACAAGATCCTGGCCACCGAGGTTGTGGCCGTCACGGTCCCCGACCTGAAGGTCTCGGGCTCGGCAGCGCCCTCCGCATCACATCAGCATTGAAGAAATTTGTACCCGTCTGTATCGCGCGCCGGCATTGACATGTTTCATGACAAATCCACGCAAGGCGCCATGCGGACGGGATACAAGCCCCGCCTTAAATGGGTGCTGACGCGATGCCTTTGGGATCGTGACCGCCGAAATGGCTGCATATGCAACACGATCACCATGAAGACCTCTGACTCTCGCACCCCAACAAAGGCCAGCGCAGGCGGCGAAATCCTGCGGAGCTGCCTGCTTACTCGTACCCGCCAGTTATCACGCGTCCTGACTGCGCTCTATGACGACGCTCTCAGACCATTCGGAATCAATGCACCGCAGTTCACGCTGCTTGTGATGATTCATGAACTGGGACCGATCGGCCGCGCGGCCCTTGGCCGCCGCAACCATCACGACCGCTCCACGCTCACCAGGAACCTGCAGCCGCTGCTGGCACAGGGATGGATCGTCGAAGGGCCTCCGGACGAGGATGGCCGGACACGGCCGCTTGCCGTCACGGGTCTGGGCCGGAGGCTGCTGTGCGATGCCGCTCCCGCATGGTCCACCGCACAGGCCAAAGCCACCGCAATGTTGGGCGAGTCAAACGCGGAAGCCATCATGGATATTGGCCGCCGGCTGCCCAGACACCCGTAGATCGTGCACTGCCACGATGCCCAGTCCCAGTTTTTTCTCGCCAATGTTGCATATGCAATATCAACATGGCCGAGGATTGTCGTCACCACATGTCGTCGCAAAGGAAGTAGTCATGAAAGTCGTGAAAGCCGCCGCAGTCCAGTTCAGTCCCGTGCTTTATAGCCGCGAAGCCACCGTCGAGAAGGTGGTCAGGAAGATTCTCGAGCTTGGCCAGAAGGGCGTGCAGTTCGCCACGTTCCCCGAAACCGTGGTGCCGTACTACCCGTATTTCTCCGCGGTGCAGACACCGATCCAGTTGCTGTTCGGTGACGAGCATCTGCGGTTGCTCGACCAATCCGTGACGGTGCCGTCAGCAGCCACCGACGCAATCGGCGAGGCTGCCCGCAAGGCGGGAATGGTGGTATCCATCGGCGTCAACGAGCGCGACGGTGGCACCATCTATAACACCCAGTTGCTGTTCGATGCCGATGGCACGCTGATCCAGCGACGCCGCAAGATCACTCCGACCCATTTCGAGCGCATGATCTGGGGCCAGGGGGACGGATCGGGCCTGCGTGCCGTCGACAGCAAGGTAGGACGCATTGGCCAGCTCGCCTGCTTCGAGCACAACAACCCACTGGCGCGCTACGCGATGATTGCGGACGGCGAGGAGATCCATTCGGCCATGTATCCGGGATCGGCCTTCGGCGAGGGCTTTGCCCAACGCATGGAGATCAACATCCGCCAGCATGCCCTGGAGTCCGGCGCCTTCGTCGTGAATGCCACGGCCTGGCTCGATGCCGACCAGCAGGCGCAGATCATGAAGGATACGGGCTGCGCAATCGGTCCGATTTCGGGCGGCTGCTTCACGACGATTGTGGCACCCGATGGCATGCTGATTGGGGAGCCGCTGCGCTCGGGCGAGGGTGAGGTCATCGCCGACCTCGATTTCTCGCAGATCGCCCGCCGCAAGACGCTGATGGACGCGGCCGGCCATTACAACCGACCGGAGTTGCTCAGTCTCATGATCGACCGCCGTCCGACGGCGAACATCCACGAACGCACGGCGTTTCCCACTTCCCCCATCGATCAAGGCGCCGACGACCCGCGTGCCACGCTTGTTTGAACCGCTCCCGATCTCCTGGAGAAATACGTTGAATACTCCTGCCAAGTTCGCATTTGCCGGCGTCACGCTGGCCGTCCTGATGACGGCAGCGCTGCCTGGCGTGGCCTGGCCGCTCGATACGGCCCCGCCTGCATCGCACACCGCCCACAAGGCTGCGCCGATGCGTAAGGCCGATATCTCCGACGCCGCGCTGGTGAAATCGCTACCGGGCTTCCGCAATGGCAGCGCCGAAGTCAACGGCGTACGGCTGCACTACGTCGTCGGCGGCAAGGGCGATCCGCTGGTACTGCTGCCGGGCTGGCCGGAGACATGGTGGACGTTCCACAAGATCATGCCAACCCTTGCCGAACACCACACCGTCATTGCCGTGGACCTGCGCGGGATGGGCGGATCGTCCAAGCCCGCCGATGGATACGACAAGAAGACAATGGCGCGCGACATCCACGCGCTGGCGAAATCGCTTGGCTATGAAAAGGCCAGCGTCGCGGGCCACGACATCGGCTCGGCCGTGGCGTTCTCGTATGCCGCGAACTTCCCGCAGGCCACCGACCGGCTGGTGATGCTGGAGTTTCCGCATCCGGACGAAAGCCTGCTGACGTTCCAGTTGCTGCCTGCCCATGGCACCTTTGGCGACAAACTCGATTTCGCGCACCCGTACCTGTGGTGGTTTGCATTCAACCAGGTCCAGGGACTGCCGGAGAAGCTGCTTGCCGGACGCGTCCGGATCGAGCAGGACTGGCTGTTCAAGTACTTCCTTGTCGACGAGAACGCCATCGATGCCCGCGACCGCGCCGTGTATGAGCGCGCTTACAACAGTGCGGAAGCCATTCGCGCCAGCAACGGCTGGTATCAGACCTTCACGCAGGACATCGCCGACAGCAAGACATACGGGAAGCTGGAAGTGCCCGTTCTGGCGATGGGCGGTCCCGCCTACCGCTGGATGAGCAAGGTGATTCCGCCAAAGGCGTCCAACCTGACTACCGTGAACCTGGAAGGCACTGGCCACTTCGTCCACGAAGAACGTCCCGAGCTCGTCGCAAAAGCGATTACCGAATTCCTGGAGCGTGATCGTCAATAGGATTCGCCGACCCCGGTCACCAAGCGACAGCGCGCCGCCTGGGAGAAAAACCGGCAGGCGACGGCACCAAGCAGGCGAGGCGCTCGGACCTCGCGCCAGGCGCGAAGCCGGACCCCTATACTGACGGCGCTCGCGCTGGCAATCCTGACCCTTACACTGACGGCGCAAAGAGTTCCAAGTAGCCGCCGCTGCAACCCTTCGGCTGTAGGACGTTGGACATACAACCCCGCCGCGCTTGCGCGCTCGCGGGGCTTTTGTTACCGGTTTCCTATAGCACTTGCACTTCGCGCGCGCTCCCGACCGGTCCATTCCGGCACTATCCGGGCTTCCTACGGCCATTCGGTCCATCTCTGGCAAGACGGAGCCATCCCGCACAATGACCGATGTCGGCCCGCTAACGGACGTACTGTTTCGCAACGCTGAACGTCTCAATGGGTCGGGATGCGACGACCGGGTGAAGGTGAAACGTAGGTCGTTTTCCGGAGCATCAGCCGAAGGCCCGACCAGGCGGATCGCTAAAACGCTGTCGTCACCCCAACGCGCCCCAGCACCTGCGTACGCCCGCTGGAGAACAGGAGAACGGAGAATAGGGACAGAACTATTTCGGGACCGGAGAACAGGGACAGAACTATTTCAAGATCTAGAGCAGAAATAGATCCGTCCCCTTTTGCGCTGTCCCCTTTTGCGCTCGGCGTGTCGCGAGGGACTGTGCCGAAGCTGCGAATTCCCGCTGGCATCCGGGACACCCGATCATCGAGACTACGTGTTGAGCGAGGAGGAGCGAGTTGCGAACAAGTCGATCCTGATCTGCGTTTCACGCGCGAAGTGTGCGGAACTCGTTCTGGATGTGTGAGCACGGGCGGAAGCCAGGTGCGGCCGACCGATTCTCGGCGCCGCCGGTCCAGGCCGCGCAGCGCCGACGCGTGGTGCTGGCCGGTGCCACCTGGCTCACGGGCAGGGCTGGCCGAATTGCCGCCGTTCGGCCCGAGGGAGGCGACGACATTCGCGGAGTGTCAGTGAGTGTCCGGTCCGAGAAAGCCGCCATTCGCCACGATCGAGCGCCCCGAACATACGCTTGCCTGATAGCGATCTGTTCATCCATGACGAGGCGCCATTCCATCGCCGCCCGTCTTCGGGCGCAGGGAGCCAGGCAGGTCTGTCGTAGTCCGTGCTCAAGCCGTGATCTCCCACTACCTCAGCCGAGCAGTACTTTGTCCTTGCCTTTAAGGCCAAGCATCTGCCTCGCCTCGGCCGGGGTCGCGATCTCGAAGCCAAGCCTCTCCAGCACGTCGCGAATTCTCGAGACCTGTTCCGCGTTCGACTTTGCAAGCTGCCCAGCACCGACAGTCAGCGAGTCCTCGAGCCCCACGCGAACGTTCCCCCCCATCAAGGCCGCTTGCGTGACCAACGGCGTCTGATGGCGACCAGCACCCAGGACCGACCACTGGTAGCCATCGCCGAACAGCTTGTCGGCGATGCGCTTCATGTGCACCAGATTCTCGGTGTCGGCCCCGATGCCCCCGAGCACACCCAGGACAAACTGCAGGAACAGCGGGCCGGTCACGACGCCACGATCCACAAAGTGCTTCAGGTTGTAGAGGTGGCTGACGTCATAGCACTCAAACTCGAAGCGCGTTTGGTGAGCGTTGCCGAGCCGGTCAAGCACTTCCTCGATATCGGCGAACGTGTTGCGGAAAATGCTCCGCCGGGTTCCCTCGATGAAGTCCCGCTCCCACTCGTACTTGAATTCCTTCATTTTCTCCAGGACTGGATAAATGGCGAAGTTCATCGTCCCCATGTTGCACGACGCCATCTCTGCCGAGATATCCAACGCACCAGCAAGCCGCTGGTCCAGGGTCATCGAGAACGTGCCCCCCGAGGTGATGTTGATCACCGCGTCGGTCGACGCGTGTATCGGAGCAAGAAACTGACGATAAACCTCCGGCTCGAAGGCAGGACGGCCGTCGACGGGATTGCGTGCATGGAGGTGGAGAATTGCCGCGCCAGCCTTGGCCGCGTCGATGGCCTGCTGGGCAATTTCAGCCGGGGTCACCGGAAGATGCGGGGACATGGACGGTGTGTGAACCGAGCCAGTCACGGCGCAACTGATAATGACTTTACGCATGATTGATGTCTCTTTCTAAGAATGTATAAATAGCCGCCGCTCTCTACGAGGGCAGGCTCAATCGCAACAACTACGCCCCGGAATGACGCAAAGGGAGGGTCGGAATTTTGGCATCGCAGTCGATCGCGATCGCCTGTCCCGAGATGGCAGAGCCCAGGTCACCGCAGAGAAACGCAGCGAGGGCGGCGATTCCTTCCATATCGACGAGCTTCTTCACCGACTGAGACGCCAGCGCAAGATCGATCTCTGCCTCCCGGGTTCGGCCACTGGCGTCCGCCCGTGCTTTGATAGCTGGCGAGCCACAGTCTTTGCTTCATGTTGCTTTCAGTCTCCTGTCCCTTGTCACATCACGTCAGAATCTTGTCGTTTGCCGACAGCCGCGCGATTATCACTGCCGACTTGCCGGAAGCGCGCCCTTCGCGACCACAGCGCTACCGGCGCCCTTGCGCACCACCCACCAGCCGAACGCCGCCGCGGTGAAATACATCAACAGGCTGTAGACCGCAGCCGGCAGCGACATCGTGCCGTTCTTGAGCACGACCAGCGCCAGGTAGATTGCGAGCGCGCCGTTGTGGACGCCGATCTCGAACGCGATGGCGCGGTTCTGCCCTTCGGTCAGGCGGACAGTCTTGCCGATAAGGTAGCCAACCAGCAGGCTCGCCAGGTTGAAGACCAGGCACGCTGCGCCCACGATCCGGAAGTTGGTGGAGATCACAACCCATTCCTTCACCACGATCGACACGATCAGCAGCACCAGGATCAACGACGATGCGATCTTGACCGGCTTGTCCATCATTTTCGAGAAGCCCGGCAGCTTCGCATGGATGAACATGCCGATGGTCACCGGGGCGAGTACCATCACGATGACTTCTATCGTCTTCTGGAACTGCAGCGGGATGTAGGCCTGACCTTCCATGAACTGGCTGAGTGCGAAGTTGACGATGGTCGGGATCGTCACGATAGCCAGCACGCTGTTGATGGCCGTTAGCGAGATGTTCAGCGCAACGTCGCCCTTGAACAGATGCGAGAACAGGTTGGCCGTGGTGCCGCCTGGCGATGCGGCCAGCAGCATCAGGCCCACCGACAGCTCGGCCGAAAGTCCGAAGGCCTTGCAGATGAAGAAGCACAGTGCAGGCAGCAGCAGCGCCTGCGCCAGCAGCCCCATGGTGATGGCCTTGGGCTGGACGAGGATGCGCTTGAAATCTTCAAGGCGCAGGTGCAGGCCCAAGCCCAGCATGATGATGGCCAAGGCCACCGGGAGTGCGATCGTGGACAGCGCGTTATCTTGCATGAGTGTCTCCTGGGTATCGTTATGTAGCCGGGCCTGCGTTATCGAGCGGCCTGGTTCGTGTCCATCGCTGCCTTGTAGACACCGTTGCGCGGCCGGGCGAACACGCGGCGCACCATTGGCTCGAACTCGCTGATCGGCAGCGTTTCGCCGTGCGGGTCGAACGCGGGGTTGTCATACAGGGCGCAGAACTCCGCGGTGCGCTCGTAGCAAGGGTGGGCCTTGAAGTGGTCGCGCAGGTCGCGGTCCATGCCGAGGTGGTGGAAGAAGAAGTACCCCTGGAAGATGCCGTGGTGCTTGACCATCCAGTGGTTTTCCTCGCTCACGAACGGCTGCAGCAGCGTCGCGGCCACGTCGGGGTGGTTGAAAGTGCCCAGCGTGTCGCCGATGTCGTGGAGCAGGGCGCAGACCACGTATTCCTCGTCGAGGCCATCGCGCAAGGCTAGCGTGGCGGTCTGCAACGAGTGGTGTAGCGGTCCACCGGAAAGCCGCCGAATTCACCGTCGAGCAACTTCAGGTGGGCCAGGATGCGGTCGGGCAGGCCGGCCGCGAGCTGACGGAACTCGCCGGCGATGCTCTGCCAGTCTTCGCGAGTGCTTTGGTCCAGCCGCGTGAAGCGGCTGCTTTGAGTGGGGTTCACGCTCATCGTTGTCTCCCGAGTGCTCAGGTCCTGTAGCTGGGGTCGATCCGGTCCAGCTTGCGCAGCACTGCCGGCCAGGCGATCTGTGCACCCTCCCCGGAGGTACCCGTGCGGATCACTTCCTTTACGTCGCGCTGAATGTTCGGGTCGACGCGAATCAGCTCGCCGCCGGCCTGTGCCGAGATCTGGATCTGGCAGCAGGTCTCGAGGAAGTACATGGCCAGGAACGTCTCCGCCACGCTGGCGCCCACTGTCAGCAGGCCGTGGTTGCGCAGGATGAGGTAGTTGTTGTCGCCCAGATCGGCCTGGAGCCTGGGCTGCTCGTCGGGGCGCAGGGCAATGCCTTCATAGTCGTGGTACCCCAGGCTGTGCAACAACAGCGTGGATTGCTGGGAGATCGGCAGCAGGCCTTCGCGCTGGGCGCTCACTGCGACACCGGCGCGGGTGTGCGTATGCATCACGCATTGCACTTCGTGGCGCGCTTCGTGGACGCAACTGTGGATCATGAACCCGGCGGGGTTGACCGGAAACGACGACTCGTGGAGCTTGTTGCATTGCGCATCCACCTTGATCAGCGACGAAGCGGTGATCTCGTCGAACATCAGCCCGTAGGGATTGATCAGGAAGTGATGGTCCTTACCGGGCACCCGCGCACTGATGTGGGTGAAGACCAGGTCTGTCCAGCCGTAGAGGGCTGTCGCGCGGTAGAGCGCGGCGAGTTCGACGCGCAGTTGCCACTCTTCGGGGCTGGTGTGGGCTTGGAGCGAAGGGATGTTCATGTTGGGTCCAGACAGTTGAGTTGATGAGCAGTACACATCAGGATTGAGCCGGCGCCTGTGCCTCGGGGTTGAGGCAATTGGCCAACGGCGCGCCGCGCAGCGCACCAACCAGGTTCTGGAAAGCCTCGCGCGCCATTTGCCGGTGTGTCTCGTGCGTGGCAGCGCCGAGGTGAGGTGTCAGCACGACGTTGGGCAACGCCAGCAATTCGGGGTACACCTTCGGTTCCCCCTCGGTCACGTCGAGCCCGGCGGCGGCAATGCGGCCCTCGCGCAGGGCGGCGGCCAGGGCGGCGTCGTCGACGACGCCGCCGCGTGCGGTATTGACCAGCACGGCAGTCTTTTTCATCAACGACAGCTCGCGAGTGCCGACCAGGTGGTGCGTAGCGGGGCCATAGGGCACCTGCACCATCACCGCGTCGCTTTGGGTGAGCAGTTCGTCGAGCGGCAGCCAGCGCACGCCGAGCGCTGCTTCCTCCTGCTCGCTTACGGGCCGCCGGCTGTGGTAGCACACGTCCATGTCGAAGCCCCGGGCGCGCCGGGCCAGCAGCGCGCCGATGCGGCCGAGGCCGATGATGCCCATGCGCGTGTGGTGAACGTCCTGGCCGGGCAGCGGCGAGAGTTGCCCGACCCAGCGGCCGGCACGCACGAAGGCGTCCGCCTCCACGATGCGGCGCGAAGCTGCAAGCAGCAGGCCGAAGGCCATGTCGGCAGTGGCGGCGCACACCGCGCCGGGCGTGTGGGCCACCCGGATTCCGCGCGCGGTGCATGCCTGCAGGTCGATGTGGTCGAAGCCCGCGCTGATCGTGATGACGAGTCGCAGCCGCGGGCACGACGCGAGCAGCTTGGCATCGATGCAATCGCCGGGGATGACGAGCGCGCAGTCGGCATGCTCGAACAGCGGGGCCAGGTCGCCGCCTTCCTCGCGCTCGGCAGGCATACGGACCTCGCCGAGTTCGCGCAGGATCGCCAGCGAGGCGTCAGGGATACGCCGCGACAGGGCGATGAGGGGCTTGTATGCGGTGGTCGTGCCAGCGTTCATTTCAAGTCCTTTCCCGGGCGGGTCTGTTGAGGCCGGGTGACAGTGGCTTCGGAATGCATCGTTGCCTCCTTCGTGTAATGGATAGCGCTGGAGTGAGGACAACGATAGGCGCATTCCCACCCACTGGCTTGATTCTGCATGACAATTCCTTGATTCCATGCGACACTGCGAGGATGACAGTTCATCACAACCTCGTTCGTGCCGCGGCATTGGAGAGTTACTCGCCCTTGGTGCAGTCGCTCGGCGGAGATCCGCACGCGCTGCTCGCCAAGGCAGGCCTCGACGCGAGCTCGCTCGACGACCCGGATCGATACCTGCCCTATCGAAACGTGTTGCAGGCCGTCGAGATCGGCGCCATGGAGTTGGGCGTGCCCGACTTCGGACTGCGTCTTTCCGATGCGAAAGACCCCAGCTTTCTGGGCGTGCTATGGCTGGCCATCCAGTCGGCCCGCAGCGTTCGGGACGGCATGTTGATGGCGGCCCGGCACATGCACTACCATGCGCCGGGTATTGCCATTGAGGTGCGCGAGGCCCATGGGTCGTCGCACGAGCAGGTCGAATTGCGCTTTCTGCTGCCGGACCTGCCGCTGCTGCCTCAGGCAACCGAGCACGCAGTGAGCCATATCTGCAAGGTAGTTCGCGTACTGTCGGACGCGGAGGTCGGCCCCGCGGAGGTTCACTTCCGCCACGCGCAAGCGGGCAGCAACCGCCAGTACCGGGAACACCTGGGACTGGTCCCCTGCTTCCGGTCAACGTTCGACGGCATCCTGGTGGAATCGGTCGCGTGGCGCAGACGGCTTCCCCGACAGAACGATCAGCTCCAGGCCTTCGTGGAGCGCTACCTCGTCGCGGCGGCGCCGCGGGCAAAGGCTTCGCTGACCGAGCAGGTGCTGCAGACCTTGCGCACCCAGATGAGGCTGGCACCGGTCAACCTCGTGGTCGTCGCGCGCGTGCTGCGCCTGCATCCGCGCACCCTGCAACGACGGCTCCAGGAGGACGGGCAGACCTTCGAAATGCTCAAGGACACGGCGCGACGCGAACTCGCCGGCCAACTGCTCGCGCAAGCGGACATCGGTCTTTCACTGGTGGCGCAGTTGCTGGACTTCGCGGACCAGTCCGTGCTGACACGGGCCTGTCAGCGCTGGTTCGGGAAGCCACCGTCGGTTGTTCGTCGGGAGTCGCTGGCACGCAGCGCGGATCGCTGAGTTGCCTCGCGGGGCAGCCCTTCTTCCCGAAAGACGAATAGCCGCAAGTCGATCTGCGGACAATGCGGGTCCCGGGCGACGAGCCCAGTTTGCCCGAAACTCACCAGATATGGATGGATTTTGCCGGACGGGATGTTCGCCGCCTTCACGAGATGATCGCGTAGCGCCATCGGCCTGCGCAGGCGTTCGCCCAGGCGCAGAGGTTTCCCTCTCTCTCCAAGCTCACATTCCCGCGCTCATCGACCAGCATCGCCAAGGATCTTCCGCAGGCGGATGTCACGCTGCTGGCCGCCACGGCCCTGCTGGTCTCCAGACGCCCTCCACCCCGCCCTGGTCTACCTGTTGCTGGAGGCAACCAGGTCCGTGCATGGCGGCGAGGACTACTTCACGCGGCTGGGCATTTTCCCAACCTGAATACGAGCGAGTTTCCGATCTCGGACGAAAGCACGCGCTACTTCAAGTCCGGACGCCCCTTCCTGCAGCGCTACCTGCCTTTCTGGCTCGGCAGCTTCATCGAGCGGCGCCTGCTAATCCTGCTGCCCTTCATGGCTTTGCTGCTCGGCTTGCTGCAGGCATTGCCGCGCATGATGGAGGCGCGGTACAAGAACCGGCTTGTAGTCTGGTACCAGGAGATCAAGGCGCTGGAAGATGAAATCTGGAGAAACGGCGAGCCGACCATAGAACAGGTGGCGCAATGGCGCGACGAGATCGAGAACATCGATGCGCACGCCAGCCAGATACGGCTGCCGCAGCGCTACTTCCAGGATGTCTACGCCCTCAAGCAGGCGATCGGCGTCGTCCGAGACCGGATTTCCCAGGCAGCCGCGAAGGTAAAGGAGTCCCCGGGCGACCGAATCCCGGACCAATAGTGAGTCGTGCTGGTACCACATCCGCGGAGCAAAAGGCTGAATTCGTATGCGAGGGCGCTGTCTCATGTCAGCCTGAAGCGGTGAACCGCAAGCCCGGTCCGAACGGCTACTCCGGGGTCGCCTTCCGCCGGACCCGATAGGCAGAAGTCGGCCAGCTTGAGTCACTCAAACACGATTTTCGGCCGTCCGTTTCCGCCCCGAGAAGAGACGGTCGCCAATGATGCTTTGACCTTAGGCTCGCCGCCCCCTGCGGACGGTCGCGAACATGCCCTGTCTCGCCGATTTTTTCTTTTGGCTCTGCAATTCAACTCGCGCCATCCGACCTAACAGGCCGCTGAAGTACTCGCTGCAGACAGGGCAAAGCTTCCCCCTGCGCGACGCACATGCCTCGTATTTTTCATAATCCGGAAGCCGGGCGTCATTTCATCGATTTTCACGCGGTTTGATGCCCATTTTTGGCTTCCTTGCTCCCATTACAGGCCCTGCGGACGGACTTGTCCTAGCGATCGCATCCGCACGAGGTTGTAAGCGGCCATGCTAAGTACAAACATCTGGTCGACCTTCTTCAAGCCGCGCACCATCACCTGACGCATGCGCCCGACCGTCTTGACCCAGCCGAAGCCCTGTTCGATCAGCTTGCGCTTCTGCTGCGAGATGGCATAGCCGACGCTGCGGGCAATCTCATCGGGCACCGCCGAGCGTCGCCCTGAAGTGTTTTGCGCCACGTGCGGAGTCACCTTCATATCAAGGCAGGCTTGAACGAACTCCTCGGCGTCGTAGCCCTTGTCCGCGCCCACGGTAACTTCGACGCCCGGCTCGTTAGCGACCTGCCGGGCGTCGTTGAGCATGGCCTTCGCGGCCTCGCGCTCAGCATATCCGTCGGCTTGGGTCACCACCGCGCTTACCACCAGGCCGTGGCGGTTGTCGCTCAAGGTGTGACCCATATAGCGCAGCTCACTGGCGGTCTTGCCCTTGCGATAGAGCTTGGCGTCCGGATCAGTCTTGGACTGATGCGTCTCGTTGCTGCGCTTCTCTCCTTGGAAGCCGCCGGTGCCACCGCTGTCGCTGTCAGCGCCATCGCCGCCGTCCTTGCGTACGAAGCTCTTGTGGCCGGCCCAGGCCTTAATCATCGTGCCATCCACGCTGAAGTGCTCGCCCGACAGCAAGTTGCGCTTGTGCGCGATGGCCAGCACCTCGTTGAAGAACGTGATCACTGCATCGTGCTGGATCAGCCGTGCACGGTTCTTGGTGAACACCGTTGGCACCCAGACTGCGTCGTCCATCGACAGGCCGATGAACCATCGGAACAGCAAGTTGTACTGCGTTTGCTCCATCAGTTGGCGTTCAGACCGGATGCTATACAGAACCTGCAGCAGCATCGCGCGCAGCAGCTTCTCCGGCGCAATGCTCGGGCGTCCGCCCTTGATATCGGCTTCGTACATGCTTGCGAACAGCCGATTCATCTTCGCCAAGGCCTGGTTGACCATGGTGCGGATCGGGCGCAACGGATGCGATTGCGGCACGAAATCTTCGAGTCGCCGCATGGTGAACAGGCTTTCGGTGAAGGTGTCGGCGCCGCGCATGAATCTCGGATGGAGTGGTGTCCGGTAATCAACGCTTTGGCACGCTACCGCGCTGACTTCGGGCTAGGTATTTCAGCAGCCTGCTAAGCGGCCATTGCCAACCATTCCTAAGAAACCAACATAGGTGATGGAGTGTTCTAGGTGAAGCTTGACTTAGCGTAGGTCCTTGCCACTCGGTCCCGACGACTAACAGGGCATGATATGGCAGCGCAAACGAGGCGTGGTCGCGGCTATCCGGCTGCCTGCAGGAGCGATCGGCACCGAAGCGGCAGGGCAAGCGGCGCTGATCACGCAGTCGGAACAGTTCCTCCGTCGATAACGTACTCAGTGCCGGTGATTGCGCTGGCCCGCGCGGAGACGAGGAAACCAATGAGCTCGGCCACCTCCCGGGGCGAGCACGGCCGGCCGAGAGGAATGCCGCCGAGCGAATCCATGATGATCTTGCGGGCGCCTTCCGTATCGATGCCGTTCTGCCGGGCGATCTCAGCAACGAGACCCGCGGCGGCATCCGTCTCGACCCAGCCGGGGGAGACACGCACGACGCGAACGCCCTTCGGACTGACTTCCTTGGACAAGGCTTTGCTGTAGTTCGACAGGGCAGCCTTGGCGGCAGCATAAGCAATCGTGGCCTCCGGCAACGGTAACTGCCTCTGGATCGACGTGACGTGGATGATGACGCCCGAGCGCTGCGCGACCATCGAGGGCAAAAGCGCGCGATCGATGCGCACTGCCGGGAACAGGTTCAGGCTCAATGCCTTGTTCCATTCGTCGTCGTCGAGCACGCTGAAGCCACCCGCCGGCGCAGATGAGCCGCCCACGACGTGCACGATTATATCGACGCCGCCGAGCCGTTCGAGCACGGCGTCGACAATGGTTTTACAGCCCTCGGCCGTCGTGATGTCCGCTCCGATAAACCATCCTTCGGCAAGGTCATCGGGACGCGAACGCGCCGTCGTAACGACGTTCGCGCCCGCCCTGCAGAGGTGTGCGACAACGGCTTTGCCGACGCCTTTGGTGCCGCCCGTGACGAGCGCCCTAAGCCCCTGAAGTTCGAGTGCGTCGCTCATCGGCGGATCTCCAGAGACGCGATCTTGCCCCCGGTTAGGACGAACGTGTAGGTCAGCTCGACCGGGCTACCGGGGAAGGCGCCCGTGAGCCGTGCGTGCATCGTCACGGCGGCGCCGTCCTGGGACACGCCCAACGGCTCGACGCTGTACTGGTACTTGGTTTTGCTGTCTTTCTTCCAGGCCTGGATGGCGTCCAGCCCCTCGATCGTGCGGCCTTCGTCGCGCACGACGGCATCGGCAGTAAAGCAGTCCGCGAGAGAGGCGGTGTCGGTCGTGGCTTCCGCGTTCAGATAGGCATCCAGTGGCGGCGGCAGTGTCACATTCATCATGTGGTCCTTCCTGAACGTCAGCGTTCGCATGTCCCAATGATGGCGCTATAGTTACCACATCGCAAGAACGCACTAAAAAGTAAGCAGGCCTTGGCTAACCGAAAAAAGTACACCCCCGCGACCGCCGCAATCGATGTCGAAGCCGCATTCAAGCTGCTGGAAGGGCGCTGGAAGCTGGTGATCCTGTTTCACCTTTTCGGTGGCCAGGTGCAGCGCTTTTCGGACCTCGAGAGGCTGATCCCCGGCATCACGCAGAAGATGCTTGCCCAGCAGCTACGCCGCCTCGAAGAGGACGGCATCGTGACGCGTACGGTCTATCACCAGGTGCCGCCGAAGGTGGACTACCGCCTGACCGATTGGGGCCAGGCGCTGTGCCCGGCACTGGATGCGATTCTGAAATGGGCGGAGCGCCGCGAAGACTTTCCATCTGCTGCGTCGAGCGTGCGTGCCTGAGGCTAACAGGCCTGTTCTCCGGAACTCAAGTTTTGTGGGTCGCCGACGAGGTGCCCGCTGCAAGTCAACGGGCGCGTCCGCATCGGTTGGGGGCGCTCCCAACGTTTTTGGAATCACTCCGTCGTGTCGCGCTACGATGGACTGCGTTAGCGATCCGCCACGTTTTGTGATGGCCGACGAGCGGTGGGCCGAAGCGTCATGCGCGATCTTCTCATGTCGCTACGGAGCGGACAGTCGTAAATCCAGTTCGAGCGGCTCCATCGGGTCGGTCAGAGACAGCCGTGGCCTGGCGGTGGGCATCCGGCCGAGACCAGGTTGAGTCAGTCGATCCCAGACTTTCGATGACCGAGTTGGCCGAACAAGAGACGTTGGCGGAGCGGCGGCGGAACGTCACGTGCACTATAAATAACGGACACGGCCAACGCCGGGCGCGCCGGCCCACTTCAAAATGTGTACTAATCGCCCTGCTCACGGGAGTGTGCCGTGCTGGAAGACCGATATGGATTGCCGCTGTCGACCCCGTCGCAGGCGGCACGCGACGCCTACGTGGCTGGCGTCGACAGTGTGATCTCCGGCGTGGCTGGATACCGGGAGTATCTGGCCGCGGCCCTGAAGGCCGACCCTGCCTTTGCCCTTGCACACATCGCGTTGGCACGGGGCATGTTTCTCGATGCCGACGTGCTACCCGCCCGTGGGCTGGCCGCAAAGGCGCGGCAAATGGTGGCATCCGCCACGCCGCGTGAGCAAAGCCACGTGAGCGTGGTGGCGCTCGGCGTGGAAGGCAGGCCTGTGCAGGCGATGCAGGCGATGCACGAACACCTCAAGACCTGGCCGCGAGACGCAATGGTGCTGGCCCCTGCCACCAGCGTGTTCGGCCTGTATGGTTTCAGCGGCGACCCGGATCACGAGGAACAACTCTATCAACTGCTGGCATCGCTTGCGCCTGCCTATGGCCGCGACTGGTGGTTTGAGACAGTGTACGGATTTGCCGCCTGCGAGACAGGCCGGCTCGACGAGGCATGGACACTAATTGAGCGCGCCCTCGCCGCCAATCCCAGCCATGCCCACGCAGCCCATTTCCGCGTGCACGTGATGTACGAACGAGGCGAGTCGGCAGAGATCGTCGATTTTCTCGAAGGCTGGATGCCGCAGCACGACAAGCGCAGCCTGACCCATTGCCATCTGTCTTGGCACGTGGCGCTGGCGGCGTTGGCTGTGGGTCGCCTGGAACGCGCATGGGACGCCTACCGTACCAGCGTTTGCCCGGGCGGCGCGTGGGGGCCGCCCATCAACGTGGTCACCGATTCGGCGTCGTTCCTCTGGCGCGCGGAACTTGCAGGCCACCCTCGCGATGCCACGGCATGGGGCGTGGTGCACGATCACGCGCTGCGCTGCTTCCCCAAGGCCGGGCTGGGCTATGCGGATGTGCATGCTCTGATTGCGTGCATAGTTGAGGAAGACTTCGAAGCGCTTCAGACGCGATTGGCGGAGATCCGCGATAAGCTCGCTGTGAACAAATACCCCGCCAGCGACGTGGTGATCGGCATCGCCGAAGGCTTTGCCGCTTATGCGGCAGAAGATTGGGACAGGGCGATTCACGCACTAGAGCTGGCATTGCCCGAGACCGTCCGCATCGGCGGTAGCCGCGCGCAGCGCGACCTCGTAGAACTGACGCTGGTTGCCGCTTATATCAAGGACGGACGGCCCGATGCCGCGCGGGCGCTGATCGACCGCCGGCCCGTGCGGCGCGCTGCCGTGGGCGTGGCCGGATACCACTAGTCAGCTGTCCGGGGAAGTCCATGGCCGACACTGACATCAGTGTGGGTTCTGTGCTTGCGAGCGCGGACTATGGTGGCACGAGAAGAGCCGCGCAATGAGCGAGAGGCGCAATGCGCAATACTGCCGCTGTCGTGGTAGCCAGCTCTGGCGGGTTGGGTGCACGTTCATGCCCCGGGTCCATGCAGCCCGAAGATCAACTCGGGGTCGCCTGCAACCCAATTGCCGTCCACCTGCGAGCGACGGCCGATGCGCCGCGTGCGTTCGAGCAGTTGCTGTCCAAGTGCAAGTTGCCGCGGCTCCCAATCGGCCAGCGCAGCCACCACGTCCCCGTGACGCTTCAAGGCGCCCGCCAGGGCCCAGGCATCGGCTGCTGCCTTGGCGGTTCCGGCCGCTGCATGCGGCCTGACCACGAAAGCCGCGTCTCCGATCAGGCAGACGCGGTCAAAGGCCATTTGTGGCACCTCAACATCGTAAATAACCTGCAGAAATGGCTGCGCGGCGCCGCACACGACCAAGCCTGCGCGCTGAACCAGATAGCGGGCTGCGTCGGGCAGGAAGCCGATGCCAGCGCCACGCTGGACCAACTCGGCGGGCGAGCGCTCGTAGACATCGACCTGGATGCCAAGATCGCGCAGCAGCAGTGCGGCTGTCAATCCACCGAGCGAACCGCCGATAATGGCAGCGCGCATGCTGGCTCCCAGTCAATACTTGCCAAGGCGGGTGGCCGGCTGCAAGCAAATTGGTGACCAACCGACCTTTATATTCACAACGATTATCACTTACTCATAAGTCAGAAATATAGCGCACAGATGGGTGCCTGAAGAACGAGCGCACGAGCTTCGGGTTGCGTCTAATTTGTGCAAGCTGCTCATGAATTCGCGGGCCCAGCTTTTCGCCTTTTTGCAAAGGGGAGCGCGCGACGCCGCTGCGCTTGACGTGACTCCACACTAACTCATCCGGATTGAGGTCCGGTGCGTAACCGGGCAGGAAATGCAAGGTCAGTTTGCCCTGCATACTGGCAACGTAGTCCTTGACGATGGCTTTCTTATGCGCTGGCAATCCGTCGACGATCAGATGTACCGCCTTCTTTCGATTGAACATCAGCTTCTTGAGCAGCGTGACGAACAACTCACCGCTGAGCCCGCCTTCGTACGTTGCAAACCAGAAGGCACCCTTCGAATTGACGGCGGACGCCGCGCTCATGCTTTGCCGCTGGCCCGGCCGCTCGACTACGGGTGTTTCGCCGCGCGGCGCCCAGGTCTTGCCATGCACCGAGTCAGCTCGAAAGCCCGATTCGTCCCAGAAGAAGATATCCGCCTTCTGCTCACGAGCCTGCCTGGCAATGGCCGGATACGTGTCGTGCCGCCAGCGATCGATTGCCTCCGGATCGCGTTGGTAAGCGCGCTGCAGCGGCTTTTGCGGCGTCAGGTTCAGGCGTGCCAGCATTGCGCCGATCGAGGCCAGACTCAGCGTCACGCCGAACTTTTGCTGCACCAGTTCGCGAACCAGGTTGCGCGTCCACAGCCCGAAATCGAACCCGTACTGCATCGGATTCTTGCCGTTGATCCATCGCAGCACCCGCTGCTCCTGCGCGGGCGTGAGCGTGCGCGGGCGACCCGTGCCTTTGGTCGAGCGCAGCGCCCGTACACCACGGCCGCGCGCCTGGGCGCGAATCTTGTACGCCCACGACCGATTCATCCCAAGCGATGCCGCGACATCATCCGGATGCTCCCCCTCGGCCATGCGTTGCACCGCCAGGATGCGCATTTCTTCAAGCGTGTTGTGAGCCAGGCTGCGACCGTCCCGTTTCATGAGCGCTCCCTTCAATGACTTTCGCTCAAGCATAGACCATTTGTCCGCTAAGTTCCTGACTTATGAGTAAGACTCACCGGCAACTCATTGAAGGCTACAAGTTTAAATGCTAGTACATGCTGAAGTGAGGCGCCACGTCTGGACCGACAAGGGTTGCGGAAGTTCGACGCAGAGTCGGGGGAGTGCCTGACGCGGGCGAGGACGAACTTCCTGTTCAGGAGGGGACATTCCAGCGAGTTTCAGAATTCGGCCGCACCTGGACCGTCACGTCGCTCGCTGCACTTGCCCGGGTGTACCTTCTATTCTTGGGAAGAACAGCGGTATATGCTTTCTGGGCCGGTGTCTTGCAACTGACGTCAGTCTTGCACGGTGACTTCCTGGTAACCGGCAGAGTTCCTCGTTCACTTCAAGCCGATGCGCTCCTGGCAGGCATTTTGGTTTCAAGGAGGCTTCTCCATGAGTGACGATCATTCTTCAGCACTCGAATACCGCAGAGCGATCCAATTCCACGAGGCAAGGAAGAGCCTGCCGGCTCAAGCATCTGCGACGTTCGACCAACTGCTTGACGCTTTCGGCGGTCCGATGTCAGATGCGGGCATCGCGCCCGCAACGGTCATCGAGCGCCTCGCAAGGGCCGCGGAGCCTGGCCTGATAGGCAACACTGGAGTGAAAGTTTACTTCTTTGCGGGAGGCCGGCTGTCTCAGGCGGCGTTGGATCGGCTCGAGAAGGAGTAGGCGCAAGAACGTTATGCAGGCTGGCTATAAGCCGGCCACGTCAGCGCAGCTACCCGGTCGACCAGCGGGGAGGAGCTATGCAAGGGATCAATGACAAGGTATGTGCTGCAATTTCTGCCATGCTGATTTCACTGCTTACCGCATGCGGCGGGGGCGGCACGAGTAATGGCAGTGGCGCGGCCACCCCGGCGAGCGGCATTCATCTGCAAATTGTCTCGTTCGGCGACAGCCTGTCGGACGTCGGAACCTATGCCCCGATCGCGAGCGCGGTGGGCGGGGGGCGTTTCACGACCAATCCGGGGCAAGTGTGGACTCAGGATGTCGCGCAATACTACGGCGATACGCTAAGCGCGGCGTTTACGATCGACAGCACTCATAAATTGAGTGCGCAAAGCGGCCTTGGCTATGCGGAGGGCGGCGCCACGGTCGCGACGCAGGCAAACCTGTACGACTTTCTTGCCGACTTGATCGGCAATATCGAAATGCCCGTCAATCAACAGGTTTCGAGCTATTTGGCCACTCACGGGAGCTTCAACTCCAATCAACTGGTGCTGGTCTGGGCTGGCTCGAACGACGTGCTTCGCGCCGGGGCGCTGCCGCCCGCGGCGCAGACCGTGCAGACTGCGGCAACCACCCTGGCTCAAATCGTCGGACAAATCGTCCAGAACGGCGCCACTCATGTCGTGGTGGTCAATGCTCCGAATATCGGGCTATCGCCCAAAGGCATCGCCTCGCCCGACGGCGGGGCAAACCTGACCCAATTATCGCAAATCTTCAACGATAGTTTGAACGCTGCCTTGCAGGCCAATGGCCTGCAAGGCAAGGTTATCCAGATCGATTCTTACACTTGGATGAACCAGATCATCGCGAACTTTCAGGCCAATGGGTTCGCCGTGTCCAATACCAGCGTCGCCTGCGACCCCACGAAAACGCCCCGTGCCACGGCATTGCTGTGCTCGCCGAGTACCTATGCGACGGCCAATGCCGATCAGAGGTACCTGTTCGCCGACGACCTTCATCCGACTACCCGTCTGCATGCACTTTTCGCCCAGTTCGTGGAACAGCAAATCGCTAAGAGCGGTCTCGGTCACTGAGCCTGGCAAAATGATGGCTCGCTACCAGAATCGTCGGGTTCTCGCCGTATTCCGTCCGACCCCGTCTTGCAAACGCGTGATTTCTAGCTGATTTTCGGAGATACCGGGTCATGCGGTAACGGGGTGACGAAGGATGCATGGGATGAAGTTGCCATGCGTCGGCATCTTAGCGTTCATGTTCGTTCTGTGCGAGCAGGACCCACAGCATGCGGCGTGCTTGTTGGCAATCGCAATCACCCCCCTTGCGTTCATGGAGTTGCCTGAACCATTGTTGCATCGTGCAGGCGGTCGGCACGCAACACCGACTACAACGTGCGTCGGCGCCCTGAACGAGGAGCGTGAGTTGGAAGAGGTTGCCGCGCAGGCTGATATGTCCGGGCCGCGTCCTGCCGCCGAACAATTGTCGCGAGAACGACCGTTGGACCTTTGGAAGTCGCCATTCAGCTTGCGCCAGTCCCAATGGCCGGAGAGGGTCGACAAAGGCCCACCGGCCGGCAACTGGCGGAAGTCGCTTGCCGACCAAAAGCAGCCAGCCGCCAAGGGCAGCTCTCGGGTAGGCTGTTTCCTCGGTACAATCATCCGCCCGGCTCGATCTAGACGCCAATTCCCCCAAATACGCGACACCGTTGAAAGAGGGACCGAAGGACATGACAGTCAAGCGAATGGACAACGTCCTGATAGTTGTCGACGATCTCGAAGCGGTGAAGGCGTTCTTTATCGAGTTGGGCCTCGAGCTTGAGGGCCAAACCACGGTTGAAGGGCCTTCTGTCGGGAGCCTCATAGGGCTTGGAGACGTCCGAGCCACCCTCGCGATGCTGCGGACTCCGGATGGGCAGGGAATTGAACTGGACAAATTCCACACACCAAACGCAGTCAGGTTTGGGCCCGTGGACGCGCCAGTGAACGCCTTAGGTCTTCGTCGCATCATGTTTGCCGTCGATGACATCGATGCTGTCGTTGCGCGGATGCTGGCCCATGGCGCAGAACTCATTGGCCAGATGCAGTACGAGAAATCGTACCGGCTCGCCTATATTCGTGGGCCTGAGGGCATCATCGTCGGGCTTGCCGAGCAACTCGGCTAAGGGCGGGCGGCTCGCTCGCGCGCACGACAATCACCGCGCAGGCAGGCAGCCGCCTAACCCCTTGTATGCCGGCTTTCCGGCCGTCTGGCGAGCCGGAACGAAGTTCGCCTTTGGGTCGGGAATGGCCATCGACCGGTCCGTCGCTGGTAAGCGAGCAAGACTGAATCTCGCCAGGCCTAGAGATAGACGGGAATCGCTGGCTGATGGGATTGTCAAGCAATGCGCCAGCGAAAAGGTCTCTGTTACCAGCAGAGCGTCTCGCGTTCGTCAGAATCAAGATGCCGCCGACTGCAAGAGTTCCTCGACGCCAAGCTGCTCTTTCCTCCGGCTTTGGCTAGTTTTGTTGACGTAGCCCTCCGGAGCGCACTCGCTGGGCGAAACGCCTTGGTTGCGAAGGTGGGCCGCGACCACCTCACACCATTTGAGCAACTGGTGCTTGTCAATATCCGCGACCACGTCTTCACCGAAAAGATTCGAAAGCTCAAGCGCGACTCCTGAAAATGCGGCGCCGTCATCTCGAATGGTCAATACCCCGTCGCCATCGTGGTCGCACATCTCAATCCTTGCGGCAGACATATCCATTACCTCCTGAAGCTTCGTAACGGTCACTTGACTCGTAACCGGCATAGCAGGCGCTCCCTGCCTTGTCGGTCTCTTGGCCAGCGTATCTATGCTAGAAGATCGGCTTCCCTTCCACCAAGGTGAGTAACGGGCCCGGGGCCACCGTCCTTGACGGCCGGGACGATTTACTGTCAGCGTAGCAGGGAGCTGCACCGGTGGATGGCCGAGTCGGCGGATTCTCTCCCGTTCGCTCAGGAGTTAGCAATGGCGGTTGCCGGCCCAAGCGCCACCACTGCGTCATGGACATTGGCTGCCACTACGCGAGCATTGAAATCTCCGGTCCGCCGGTGAAAAATTGGTTCAGCCACTTGGGGAGAAATGTCAGCGAGTGCGTGTGGCCAGCGGTTATCCGGATGGAGCGCCCTGACATCTTGGCTTCCTGGCTCAACTCTGCACGGAGGCTGGTCATCAGGGTGATGATTGCAGCCGCACACTGGTCGACGCGCAGCGATCCGGCGAACCCAATGGCTGCAATACTGCGGATTCAACCGGTCGACGCAACGATTTGCGGGGAAGTCGTACAGAATGGCCCCCTTCTGCTCGCAATGGCAGCATCCCACGATCGCGGTAGGAATGCCCATTACTGAGCACCCCCCGCACCGTCCGGGCTTCGGCAAGGTGTTTGAGGCGGGCAAAATGACGCTGGGGTTCATCGTGCCAATACGGATGACTGGATCTGGCACGACCCTGATGCGCAACTGTTTAGCGAGCACGCCGCGCGCTGGCGGACTGCGACCGCTGACCACGGCTTCAAACCTTTCGGCTACGGAATCTTTTTCGATCTTGATGCCAATGCGGATGCACCGTTATCAACCGGCCCCGTCTTGCGCGGCGGTCGCCACGCCCAGGTCGAATTCTTGAAGTCTCAAGAGACGGACCGTCATCAATCACGTTGCTTTAAACCTCAAGCCCACGCGTCGAGTCTCGGCAGACATCATCGAAGAGCTTGGGCACACGTGATACCTCATTTCAAGTCAGAGAGTGGCGCCTAGACGCGCTTTCTACAGCGACTATGTCCGGCGCATTGGTCGCCCTGCCAGCTCTGGCAGGGCTTCCGCTCCTACATTGCCATCAGCGCCGGCTCAACGTGAGGCCGGTCCGTAATTTTATTTCCTCACCCGAAAAAGGAGTCAACGATGACTGAACTCTTCAAGCCGTACAGCCTCGGCGACGCCAAACTGGCAAACCGAATCGTCATGGCGCCAATGACTCGGTCCCGCGCACCCGATGACGTCGCAGATGAGCGGACGACGCTTTACTACGCGCAACGCGCAACGGCGGGCCTGATCGTCAGCGAAGGCACGCCCATTTCGCGGGAAGGCCAAGGGCATCTCTTTAACCCTGGAATCTATACCGACGCGCAAGTTCGTGGGTGGAAACTCACGACGGATTCCGTACACGCAATCGGTGGAAAAATCTTTGCACAATTCTGGCACGTCGGACGCGTCTCGCACACGACAATCCAGCCCGGCGGTGCGGCGCCCAGAAGTGCGAGCTCGAGGGTCGCGCAAGGGGCAGTCGCTTTCGGATACGATGAGGATGGTGAACCCGGATTCCTCCCAGCCTCTGAGCCGATGCCTTTGTCCACTGAAGAGGTCGAGCGCGTGGTACAAGACTTTGTCACCGCAGCGGCCAATGCCGTCGCAGCCGGTTTCGACGGCATTGAAATCCACGCCGCGAACGGATATCTGTTTGAGCAGTTTCTCAATCCGCTGGTAAACGATCGTACAGATCGCTACTCGGCCAGCGCGGAGAACAGGCTTCGGTTCACGCTTGAAGTTGTCGATGCCATCGTGACAAAAATTGGGGCCAGCAAGGTCGGCATCCGTATCTCGCCATACGGTCAACTTTTCGATATGCCGCACTATCCGGATATCCTCAAAACGTACGAGGCGCTTTCTGCGGAACTCGGTCAGCGTGGGATCGCCTACATCCACATCATGGATCAGACGAACTTTTCAATGGCGCCCAAGGACGCCCACGCCTCTGAAGAACGCACGTTGGAACTACTTCGAAGAATCAAAGTAGCCTCGGGCAAGACCTCGATTATTCTCGCAGGCGGCATGACGCTGGACCGCGCAAAAAATCTCGTCGGCGACGGCCTCATCGATCTTGCCGCTTTCGGGCAGCCATTCATCTCGAACCCGGATCTGGTTCGCCGCCTTGAGCAAAGCCTGCCGCTAGCAACTCCGGACCGCGACACCTACTACGGCGGCGGGCTCAACGGTTACGCTGACTATCCGCCCTTCGCGCCCCAATGACCTGCGCGCGCGCCCTCTGGCGACCCTGAGTAGTTCCGTCCGGTCTACGTTATGGCCGATCGTGGATGGCTCCAATGGATCCGGCAGCGGTCGCTGAGTCGACGGAGTTCAAATGACCGAAACGGGTTCGGCCGTCGCCTATCGAACTGCAGCGTCCGCGCAGGACTCCGGTGCGATCTTGCTGTGGATTGACCTGCTCACTCGCACCGATACTTTGCTATTTGTGCTCCGGCTCGCTGTACAGCCTCTGATGCTTGCTGGATCTGCCCCGGATTTTCACTGAGAATTGCCGGCTCAGAGCTGGCAACCGCGGCCTGATAGGATTGTCGCAGCGAAGGACAAATGATGCTCATCCGAAAGCACACCAAGGTGGATGGCTTCGTCCTCGGCGACAAGATTGAGCCTGGCGAGAACGAGGTGAACGCGCATGGTGAAGAGGTAAAGATCTACCCCATGCTCTATGACACCATCTTGGTCAGAGCCGAGAAGCGCCTCCTCAACCTGCATAGCCGCGTCAAGGATGCTCCCTTCCTGCTGGAGCAACAAGAGGAGCTCAAGAAGTTCATGGCTCCTCTGCCTGTGCAGCAGATGGATCTCGCCGAAGTCTCTCAGTAAGAGAGTGCCATGGGGAGCTACGCGAGCATCACGGTAGGTGGATACCCAACGTCATGACCGACGGTGTTGGGCGCGCAGAACGGCGGTATGTTCGGCATCCGCTGCGCCTTGGCTCGACTTGCTGTCGATCACCGACGCCGATCGCTGATGGTCGATCAGGAGCACAGCCAGCACCGCGATGACAGCAGGCACTGCCATTGCGACGAAATTCTGCTGCAGCGGCAGGGACATGCTCACCAGCACGCCGATGACAATGGGTGCGAGAATTGCACCGCTTCTCCCGACACCGGAGGCCCAGCCAATACCAGTTCCCCGGACGGTCGCTGGATAAAACTGACCTGCATACGCATAAGTCACGATCTGCGTACCAATGGTGGACGCGCCGGCAAGTGCGACCACGAAGAACAAGGCTTCGGCCGGCATCTTGTAGCCAAGCAGGGTGATGGAAATTGCGGCAAGCGCGTACATGCCAACCAGGACGTGTTTGATATTGAACTTGTCTGCCAGCCAACCGCCGCCGATTGCGCCAGCCATCGCGCCAAAGTTCAGCACCAGAACGAACGTCAGTGCCGACCCGAGGCTATAGCCCGCGCCAGCCATGAGTTTCGTGAGCCACGAGCTCAATGCATAGACCATGAACAGGCACATGAAGAAGGCAATCCACAGCATCACGGTACTGAATCCACGGCCATCACGGAACAGCATGCTGATGGGAGCACTGGCACCCTTCTTGGCCTGCGGCAGGTCGAACCGGTCTGTCGCCTGGGCACGGTAGGACGGATCCATCTGGAGGAGTACTGCTCGGAGAGTGTCCAGACGATTTCGCTGGATCAGGAACGGTAGCGATTCCGGCATCAGCTTCAACACAGTAGGGATGATCAGCACGGGAACGCTCGCCGCCAGGAACACCGATTGCCAGCCGTACGTCTCGATCAGTGATTTGCCCATCAATGCTGCGAGCATCCCGCCTACGGAATACCCGCTAAACATGAGCGTGACCATCGTTCCGCGTATCTTGCGCGGCGAGAACTCTGTCATCTGAGCGACGACGTTAGGCATCACACCGCCGATCCCCAGTCCGGCAAGAAAGCGCGTCACGCTGAACGAAATCGGATCATGAGTCATTCCCGCGGCAGCAGTAAAGACGCTGAACAGTGCGATGCAGATAGCAATGGCCTTGGGCCGACCAATGCGATCGGCAATGGTTCCCATGATGACAGCGCCGAACATCATGCCGAATAGCGCGGAACTGACCATAAAGCCGGCACGTGTTGCGTCGACGCCCATGTCTTTCATGATGGACGGGAGGGCAATGCCCACAACGGCGAGGTCATAGCCATCGAAGATGATGATGATCGCGCACCAGAACAGTAGTCCGGCATGAAACCGGTTGAAGCGCGCGTCGTCCGCAAGCTTGTGAACGTCAATGTGACGCATGATTTGTCTCCTCCGTTTTTTTAGGAATGGCCGCGACATCCCCCGCGGCGTCTGCAGCTTGCGTGGGTAGGCAGCGGCTATCCGAGCTTGAAAACGTTGAATTTGCCAGTCGCCGTCTTGCGCAGCGCGGGCGGGGATGCGATGGTGCGCGGATACTTGTAGCGGGCGAGGCGGTCCTTCACGCGGCTCTTCAGCTTTGCTTCGTGTCTCGACGAATCCGGTTGGGCGCATTCACAGATTGCGCGCAGGATCTCTTGGACCGCCTCCATCCCTACGCGACGCAATCTTCGACAAGTTCTAGCCGTTGTCGCCGCCTGCAACCGGCAGAACGGCGCCAGTGATGTAGCCAGCTTCGTCAGAGGCGAGGAAGAGAATCGGCGCGATTTGTTCGTCGAGTGTTCCGTATCGCTTGAGGAACGTCGACTCGGTCACCTGCGTCACCGCCTCGCTCATCCAGGCCTTCTCTTGTTCGTTATCCCCAGCCGCGTTGCGCGGCACGCGTCGCGGAGGCGCCTCGGTTCCGCCGGGTGCGGCCGCGACCACGCGAATGTTGTGCTCGCCATACTCCATCGCCAGCGACTGCGTCATCGCGTTGACGCCACCCTTCGCAGCCGAATACGGCACGCGGCGGATACCGCGCGTTGCATTTGAGGAGACGTTCACGATCGTTCCGCGACCTCGCGCGAGCATATGCGGAAGCACCGCGTGGCAGGCGTACAGGGTGGGCATGAGCGAACGACGAATCTCCGCGTCAATCTGAGCCGGTTCGAATTCGGCAAAGGGCCGCATCCGGATGGCGCCGCCCACGCCGTTGACCAGGATGTCGATTCGACCAAAGATCTTTACCGCGAACGCCATGGTGGCGGCTGCGCCTTCATAGGTCTCGAGGTCGGCAATGAAGCCGGCGGTGTCGCCCCCCGCTGCTTCGGCAGCGACCTCGGAAACGAAGTCGGCGCGGTCGACAAACAGGACCTTCGCACCCTCCGCCGCTGCGCGCAGTGCGACACCACGGCCGATACCTTGGGCGGCACCCGTAACCACCATCACCTTGCCCTCGAATCTCTGGGCGCTCATGGCGTCACCGGGGCCGCGTTGGGCGTGAACTTCTCGTAATGGAAGTTGTTGGGCCTCACGCCGTTTTCGTCGAAGTACTTGCGCACGGCGTCGACCATCGGTGGCGGTCCGCACAGGTACACGTCAACGTCACCGTCGTTCAGACAATCCGCCGGCATATGCTGGGTCACCCAGCCCTTGCGAGGGTGGCTCGATTCCGCTTCCGCGACCACGGTGCTGAACGTAAAGTTGGGCAACTTGGCGACGTATGCCTCAATCGCCTCAACCTGGACCAGGTCGAGATCTCGCGTCACGCCGTAGATCAGATGTGCCTTCTGCGGCGAGTTCGCACGAACCAGGACTTCCAGCATCGACAGGAAAGGAGCCAAGCCCGTGCCGCCGGCCAAAAACAGCAATGGACGTTCCACTGCCCGAAGATAGAAGCTGCCCAAGGGGCCGGTCAGTTGCACCTTGTGGCCCGGCTGGGCCGATTCCAGCCACGTGCTCATCACGCCGCCAGGAATTTTCTTGATCAGGAAGCTGATCTTCGATGCGCCCGGCGCGGACGAAAACGAATACGAGCGATGCTGCCCGCTGCCCGGAACATCGATGTTCACGTACTGGCCAGCCAGGAAGACCGGAGGAATGCTGTCAACGTCCAACTCAAGGACGACCGCCGCATCATTGTGCTGTTCGACTTTCGTGACCGTCGCAGCGAACTTGCTTTGCTCGGTCTTGCACACCGTCGACGATGCCGGAACGGCGATGACGCAGTCGCTTTGCGGCACCATCTGGCACGTGAGCACGAGACCACTATCCTTCTCGTCCTCGCTCAGTGCATCCTCAATGTAGTCGTCGCCCAGGTCGTAGCTGCCACTCTCGGCGCGGCACTTGCAGGTGCCACACACGCCGTCGGAACAATCCATCGGCAGGTTGATCTTGGCGCGAAATGCGGCATCGAGGACCTTTTCGCCGGCCTTGCATTCGACGAAGCGGGTCACGCCGTCTTCAAAATTCAGTGCGATGTTGTAGCTGGACATGTTGCCTCCTGCGTCCGTTCTCATTCCGACCTGTGGCATCAGACGTGGTAGACGTCGAGCACCTGGCGGATGTAGTCATTCTTGAGCGCAATCTTCTTGCTCGAGATCAGCAAGCGTTCGTCAACCTTGCGAAGGGTGAGGTAGACGGTGCCGAAGAACTGGTCTGTCACCTTGTAGCGATGGCTCAGCGTGTTGAAGTTGTAGCGAACGTCGACTTCGTTATCGCGCTCCGCCAGCACTTCGACATTGGTAACGTTGTGGCTGGTGCGCGGTTCCGGCATCGACGCGCTGCTGCGCTCGGTTCTGATACGAAACACCCGGTCTTCCAGGCCGCCGCGGTCCGGGTAGTACATCAGCGAAATTTCGCTTTGTGGGTCTTCGGTGAGCCTGTCATCGTCGTCCCAGGCCGGCATCCAGTAGGTGACGTCATCTGCGTAGCAAGCCAGCCACTCGTCCCACTGGCGGTCATCAAGAAAGCGCGCCTCCTGGTAGAGCGCCTGACAGATTTTTTGATAGTCGATGGTCATACGGCCGCCTCTGCTTGTTCTTTACGCAGGGCTTCGCGCATCACCTGCATCCAGTATTCGTGTTGCACCACGAAGAGACCTTCGTCTTCGCTGCGCTCGCCCGAGATGAGCGGATTCAACCCCATGCCCTTGGCGTTCGCGTCGGGGCCGTGGACCCACAACGGTGCACCACGCGACATGTCGTTCCACATCGACGTCGTGCTGGCATAGCCCGCTTGGCACGCACGGAACTCTTCGAGGTCGTCGCTGGTTCCCATGCCAGAGACGTTGAAGAAGTCTTCGTACTGGCGAATGCGGATGGCACGGTTTTCTGCGCTTTCGCCCTTCGGCGCGAAGCAGAAGATGCTGACTTCGGTCTTGTCGACACTGATGGGACGGACCACCCGAATCTGAGTACTGAACTGGTCCATCAGGAACACGTTCGGGTACAGACACAGGTTGCGCGTCTGATTTATGATGTAGTTCGCCTTGTCTTCCCCGACACGAGCAGCGATCTCATCGCGGCGTTGATAGACCGGACGCACTTCCGGATTCATCGTGTTGGTCCAGAGCAGGATATGGCCATGCTCGAAACCATACACACCCGCAATCGACTTGCTCCAGCCGTTCGCATCGACGGCCTTGGTGCCTTCGACCTTGCGGCGGCCCATCGTCGCGGCGTAGTTCCAGTGCACGGTGCTGACGTGATAGCCATCGCAGCCGTTCTCCATCTGCATCTTCCAGTTGCCGTCGTAGATGTACGAAGAGTTACCGCGCAGCACTTCGAGACCTTCCGGCGCTTGCGAAACGATCTGGTCAATGATGACCTTCGTCTCGCCGAGGTAGTCCTCGAGCGGCATCACGTCTTCACTCAGGCTGCCGAACAGGAATCCGCGATAGTTCTGGAAGCGCGCGACCTTCTTCAGGTCGTGCGAACCCTGCTTGTTGAACTGCACCGGGTATTCGGTGGTCTTCTCGTCCTTTACTTTCAGAAGCTTGCCGGCGTTCGAGAACGTCCAGCCGTGGAACGGACAGGTAAAACTGCCCTTGTTACCGTGCTTGCGGCGGCACAGCATGGCGCCCTTGTGTGCGCACGCGTTTATCACCGCGTGCAGCTCGCCGGTCTTGTCACGCGTGATGACAATTGGCTGGCGACCAATCCACGTGGTGTAGTAGTCGTTGTTGTTGGGAACCTGGCTTTCGTGCGCCAGGTAGACCCAGTTGCTCTCGAAGATGTGCTTCATCTCGAGTTCGTACAGATCGGCGTTCGTAAAGATGTCGCGGCGGCAGCGGAAGACGCCATTTTCCTTGTCATCCTGAACGGCGTTGCTCAGCAAATCGTCCAGTTGTCGTGCTTTATCGATAGTTGCGGACATGAGTCGTCTCCCTATGCAGGCTTCGTGGTCAAGCCCTGTGGCATTGGTGCAGATTGTTCGTGCGGAGAGGTTAGCGGCCTGGCCAGGCAGGCCGCCGTGCGGGAGTTACGCCGCGGCGGATACGCGCGGGCGATTCACGAGCTGGTTGTCCTTGCCTTGCACCAGCGGTGTCAGCGCGATGTTGAATTCGATTTCCTTGTACGCGTCGTCCTTGAGACCGAGCGCAGCGCCGCCGGTCTTCTCGACTACGTGCGGTACGAGCTCTTCGCGCGTCGCGTACGCAAAGTCGTCCCAGATCAGCGGGTCGCCTTCGATGTTGATCTGCGTCGTAAGCTTGCGAGTCTTGTCGCTCGTCACGAAGAAGTGCACGTGCGCCGGACGGTTGCCGTGGCGGGCCATCGCGTCAAGCAGTTGTTGCGTGGCACCTTGCGGCGGGCAGCCGTAGCCAACCGGCATCAGCGTGCGGAACTCGTACTTGCCGTCAGCTCCTGTCTTCACTGCGCCACGAAGGTTGAAGTCATCTTGCGCGCCGGTCGGGTCGAAGTGCGAGTAGAAGCCCTTGGAGTTGGCGTGCCAGCATTCGACGACCGCATCGACCACAGGCTTGCCGTCCGGTCCGGTCACCGTGCCACGGATGACGAGTGGGCCCGCGTCCTCATCGGCATTGAGGTCAATCTTGGAGACGCCATCACGCACCGGGGCGCCGGCAACATACAGCGGGCCCTCGATCGTGCGCGGAGTGCCGCCGTGGATGTCGGCTTCTCGGTCCGCTGCATCCATGCGGATATCGAGATACTTTTCGAGACCCAGGCCCGCGGCCAGGAGTGCCGCCTCACCGTCTTGTCCGAGCTTGTTGAAGTAATTCACGCCGTCCCAGATTTCGTCGGGCGTCATGTCCAGGTCGTCGATGGCCTTGAAAAGGTCGCTCAGCAGACGATGAGTAATCTGCTTGGTGCGAGCGTTGCCATCTTGCCTTCCCAGATTGGCAGCGGCCTTCAGCAGGTCCTGCACTTCCTTCGATTCGAATACCTTGGCACTCATGTCTGCTCCTAAACTTTCTGTGTTTTTGGTGGGGTAAACCCTCGTTTCAGGCCGATCTGAATGGCACTCAGAAGGTATAATGCGGCGTTGAAACAGAGCGTGAAAGCAGAATAGAGGACGGCAAACGGCTCAGTCCAACACCGTTTTAGTATTGAGCTATATCTTGGAGGTATTGTATGGAGCTGCGACATCTCCGCTACTTTGTAGCGGTTGCAGAAGAACGCAACTTCACGCGCGCAGCCAAGCGGCTCCACATCGCGCAGCCGCCGTTAAGCCGCCAAATACAGCAACTCGAAGAGGCGCTGGGGGTGCAGCTATTCGAACGGAGCTCGCGTCCCCTTAAGCTCACCGAGACGGGCAAGTTTTTTTACTCGCACGCGGTGCAGCTAATTGCACAGACAAACGAGTTGGAATCGATGACAAGGCGCGTTGGCAACATCGAGCGCAGTCTGTCCGTCGGCTTTGTGGGTTCCACGCTCTACGGCATGCTGCCAAAGATCATTCGGCGATTCCGGGACGAGAACAAGTCGGTCGAGCTCAGCCTCCACGAGATGTCGACGATGGACCAGATTCGCGCGCTCAAGGACGGACGTATCGATGTGGGGTTCGGTCGGATTCGACACGAGGACGCGAACATTCGCCGGGTGATTCTCCGCGAGGAGAAAATGATTGTTGCACTTCCCGTCGGTCATCCGCTCTCTATGTCGAAGCCGGTGCTCGCGCTTAGGGATCTCATCTACGAAACACTCATTGTTTTTCCTAAGGCACCGAGGCCAAGCTACGCGGACCAGGTTCTCTCGGCTTTCCAGGAGCGAGCGCTTACGCCTCGGCGTATCTATGACGTGCGCGAGTTGCAGATTGCATTGGGGCTTGTCGCAGCGGGAGAAGGGATTTCAGTCGTTCCGAGCAGCGTCTATGGGCTGAAGCGCGACGACGTGAGCTACATGGAGCTGGATGACCCAACCCTCACGTCTCCAATCATCATGAGCATGCGGGCGATGGACGAGTCGCGTGACATCAAGGAAATGCTGGAATTGATCTATCGGCTGTACGAGGAAGAGCGGATTCCCTACGTACCTCGCACGGACAAGGGAGAGTAATACGATCATACCCCGGGGGTATGGCCCTAGACGTCGATGGTCTTGGACAGACGAATATTGCCGACGCAATACTGAAAGCTCCCACTTCGTCATTCTAGGTATGAACGCCCAAATTACATCCGTCGAAGCGATTCTGGTCGATCTTCCGACCATTCGCGCGCATCAGCTTTCCATGGCGACGATGCAACAGCAAACTATGGTCATCATTCGCCTGCGCTCGAGCGACGGCATTGAAGGCATTGGCGAAGCCACGACCATCGGTGGTCTTTCCTATGGGGAAGAAAGTCCCGAGGGCATCAAACTGACCATCGACACCTACTTGGCCCCGGCGTTGGTTGGACAAGATGCGACCAGCATCAACGCGGCCATGCTCAAGCTGAACAAGGTCGCTCGCGGCAATCGTTTCGCCAAGTCAGGGATCGAGACGGCTTTGCTGGACGCACAAGGCAAACGCCTTGGCGTTCCCGTCTCGGCACTGCTTGGTGGCGCCGTCCGCAAGACGCTCCCTGTGCTTTGGACGCTCGCCAGCGGTGATACCCACCGCGACATCGAGGAGGCCGAAATGCTGCTCGCCGAACGTCGCCACAATGTCTTCAAGCTCAAAATTGGCCGTCGCAGCGTGCGTGACGACGTGGCTCACGTTTCCAAAATCAAAGCCGCACTGGGTGACCGAGCGAAAGTTACCGTGGACGTCAATCAGGCATGGAACGAAGTCGATGCAGCTTTGGGCATCGAAGCGCTGGAGGCGGCTGGCATCGATCTCATCGAACAACCAACGCCGCGAGAGCACCGCGGAGCGCTTGCCCGGCTCGCAGCACGATTCACTGTTCCCATCATGGCCGACGAAGGCATTACCGGCCCTGAGGACGCTATCGAACTCGTGCGGGACGCCTGCGCCGACGTGTTTGCGCTCAAGATCGCGAAGTCCGGCGGGATCTTCGGAATGATGCGCACGGCGGCTATTGCAGATGCAGCGGGCGTTCTTCTCTACGGCGGGACGATGCTCGAAGGTAGTATCGGCTCCATTGCTTCCGCACACGGATTCAGCGCGCTTCCGCAACTGGCGTGGGGAACGGAGCTATTTGGGCCGCTGCTGCTCAAGGATGACATTGTGATGGCCCGTCCGCAGTATCGCGACTTCGATCTGCATATCCCCGAAGGTCCAGGCCTCGGACTTCAAATCGACGAAGAGAAGCTCGCGTTCTACCGTCGCGACAAGCGAGCCTAAACGCCTACCTGTTTTGGCGCTCCTCCCACCCGCAGGAGGAGCGTCGCGCCTCAGGAGGAGACATGCTGTATCTCGTAAGAACCCATCCATACCTGACGATGCAGGTAACGCCGCTCGCACGTCATCCGTCGTCGACGTTGATGACGCCGGCGACGCCATGAGTCGGGACGCGAACGACACGTTGGATTCCGTGACTGCCAAAGGCACCTGGTCCGTGTCAGCAGTTACGGCGGGGCTGCTCGCCGTCATCATCTCTTATGCCGGCCCACTGGCCATCTTCTTCCAGGCAGCGCATGCCGCCAATGTCGGCAATGACGTGGTGGCCTCGTGGGTATGGTCGATTTCGATGGGCGCCGCAGTTTCGGGACTGACGCTTAGCTGGCTGCTGAAGCAACCCATCATCACTGCCTGGTCGGCCCCGGACGCAGCCTCGCCCTCGCACGTTCGCGCGTGGCAAAAGGACTCGAAGCTACCCTCACGGACGATGATGTCTGAGGTGCGAAGCTAGCACAGTTCATTCAAGCGAGCGCCTGTGAGATGGCCTAGCCGGGGAACCCAATACTTGACGGGCTCGGTGTCCCGGTACTTCGCCGTTGCGGCGAGGATGGATTGTGTCTGTTCCGGCGAGAACGGTTGCCGCAGTTCAATGGGGTCGGGGCGCAACTCCATTCCCTCGGCTGGGTTGGTGTCTATAAGACCGCGATTGCGCGCCACGGTCAGCAGCAGGCGGATAAAGCCGACCTTCTTCGACACGGTAGCAGCGCTGTTGCCCTTCTCCAGCCAGATGTCCCGCATCCCGGCCACAGTTGTGCGAGTTAGCGTCGCTACATGAGGGTTCCCGACCTCGGCTACGGCGCGGGCTACCGCGTCAGCGGTCTTGTCGGTGGGGCAAGTGAGCAGCCCCTTGTAAACTGCTTATAGGTGTGCAATTATTATCCCCCATGAGCATACTTGCTAAAGTTACGATGAAGGAGGCGTGCGCGATGCTGGGCATCCACCCTGGCACGCTTCGCCGATGGGAGCTCGACGGGAAGATCTCCGCCGATCGGACTCCGGGTGGTCATCGTCGCTATAATTTGACCGCTCTAATGGAGTTGGCCGGCAAGAAGGTCGAGGAAGCAGAGCGCGGGCGTACTACGCTCGCCTATGCGCGCGTTTCCAGCCACGACCAGAAGGCCGATCTGGAGCGTCAGTGCCAGGTGCTGGAGTCGTTCTGCGCTGCGAAGGGATGGCCCTTCGAACTCATCCGGGATCTCGGCTCCGGCATGAACTATGAGAAGAAGGGCCTCAAGCAACTGCTCAAACGTATCTGTGCCGGAGGCGTTGATCGGCTTGTCATCACACACAAGGACCGGCTCTTGCGATTTGGTGCAGAGCTCGTTTTTGCTCTGTGCGAGCAATTCGGAACGGAAGTCGTCATCATCAATGCCAAAGGCGATTCGACGTATGAGGAGGATCTTGCCTGCGACGTGCTTGAGATCATTACCGTCTTTTCGGCGCGCCTCTATGGCAGCCGTTCCCACAAGAATCGTCACGCCATGAAAGCCCTGAAAGAGGCTGCAGATGCCATTCAAGAGGGCTGATCCCACCACTATCCAGTTCGCGAGGAAGGTCCGTCTGGTGGTGGACGCTGATGCTGCGGGCAAGCTCGACGGGCAATCCAAAATCTGCAACTGGCTATGGAATCGACTCAAGGACGAAGTCGAGACGCGCATGGCGGAGTTGTCCATCGTCGGCGGCTATGGCTATCTTGATGAGGCGCGAACCAAGAAGCTCCTGTCGGAGGTCTATTCCGAGATCGGGCTTCGCAACCTCGTGCCGCCGCTCAAGGAGCGTCATCCGTTCTTGCGCTGCGTGTTTTCTTCACCGCTGAAGAATGTCGCGCTGCGCATGGCCAAGGCCATTGCCTCGCATCGAAAGTCGAAGAACGGACAGCGCTGCGGCCCAGACGTGGGCTGGGTCAAGTACAAGGCATGGGCCAAGCACTGGATGAGCCTGGAATACGACGAGCCAGGCAAAGGCTGGAATGTTTCCCAGTTCGGTTGGCTCAACCTGTCGTTCGGCGCGAACGCGCAAGGACAGCGGCTGTCGCTGCGCCTGAAGATGGAGAAGACACCCAAGGAGATCGCGAGCGCTCGCACTTGCCGGATCGTCCGCGAGGGCCGCGACCGCTATTTCGCTGTGTTCACGTTCAAGGGGCAGAAGAAGGCCAGGCAACGCGGCACGCGCGTGGTCTACATCGATCCGAACCTGAAGAACTTTGGCTACGCTCTGGATACTGAGGGGCGCGCCTTCGAATTGTCCAATCTTGAGAAGTTGAAGGAGTCGGAGCGCATTCTCGATCGGCTAACGAGTCTGCGTGACCGGTGCATAGCAAAGTCGCTGTGGGTAGATACCGTCCACGGCGATGGCACGGTGTCGACGCATTGGCGTCCCAGTCGCCGCTGGAAGAGTTTGGACGACGCTGTGGAGCGAATGCAAACCAAAGTGCGAGAACAGAAAAAGCACTTCATGTATTCGCTGGCGAACCAGCTCTGCAGGCACTACGACGTGATTGGGATCGGCAACTACGTGCCGGAGAACACCAACCACGGCAAGGGCCGCAAATACAACCGCGCGGTAAGAAACAGAACGATGCACGGTGCATTCAAGGACATTGTCTCGTGGGTCGCGACGCGCTCCAGAAAGCATGCGCTGGTGCTGGATGAAACCGGCACCACGCGAACGTGCCATGCGTGTGGTCACGTTGTCGAGGGCGGGATAGCGCCCGCAATTCGGGAGTGGGATTGCCCGGGCTGCGGCACCTGCCACCTGCGCGACGAGAATGCCTGTCAAAACGGTCTGCGGCGGCTGCTGACGCAAGTCGGCGACGCTGTGGACTGCTCCCATCTGCCCTGCTCGGGCCCCGTTCAGACTATCGGGCGGTGTGATTGGCGATTCCATCCGCAAGGATGGACGGGAGTCCCGAGAGGGGGCGCCAATGTGAATTCAATGCGCCTGCCGGAGTACCGGCAGCGAATGCGCGCGTTACCGCGCGCTCGGGTTGGTGACCGCGCGTCCAAATCTGCAAAGACGTCGCCATCAGCGATGCGTAGGCTTGCTTAGATTTGGAAGAGCGGATTGGCTCGGTGGCCGGGCCGACATGGATGGGGTGGGCTGCGAGGCTTGCGCCCGTTCAACAGAAGGCGGGGTCAGGTCACGCCTCTGTGCAAATTCATCGTCCAGCGCAACGACAGCGCGTAGAGCGAGACGGACGGCGGCGCCTCTGTCTTTGACCCTCAGGCTGCGCAGGATTTCTCGCTTGCCATAGACGGCAATGAGGTCAACCGGCACCCGCTTGCGCAGGTAGTAGATGCCGTCTCGGCGGGTGAGGTACATGCTGGCTCCAGTCGCTTGTGTAAGGTACACACGCGCCAGCCAGCGGAAATCCGGAGCACAAAAAACAAAACCCCGGAAGACCGCGATCTTCCGGGGTTCGCCGCCGTTGCTGGCGGAGACGGAGGGATTCGAACCCTCGATCCAGGTTTTGGCCCAGATGCTCCCTTAGCAGGGGAGTGCCTTCGACCTCTCGGCCACGTCTCCCAAACTTGCGTTGTGTGAGGGAGCCACACAACGAAGCGCGTATTTTAGCGGCGCTGCGCGGGTTGGTCAACGAAAAATCGATGACACAACACAAAATTTGCAGTGCCGCCAGAAGTGTTCACGAACGGATCACGCCTGTTCCAGTTCGAAGGCCTTGTGCAGGGCGCGCACGGCCAGTTCCATGTACTTTTCGTCGATCAGGACCGAGATCTTGATTTCCGAGGTGGAGATCATCTGGATGTTGATGCCCTCTTCCGACAGCGTGCGGAACATCTTGCTGGCGATGCCCACGTGTGAGCGCATGCCGACGCCGACCACCGACACCTTGGACACCTTCGGGTCGCCCGAGACGCTGCCGGCGCCGATATGCGACTTGACGCCGTCGTTCAGAATCGCCAGCGCGCGCTGGTAGTCGGCGCGCGGCACGGTGAAGGTGAAGTCGGTCTTGCCGTCGACAGACTGGTTCTGGATGATCATGTCGACGTCGATGTTGGCGTCGGCGATCGGGCCCAGGATCTGGTAGGCGATACCTGGCTTGTCCGGCACGCCCAGAACAGTGATCTTCGCCTCGTCACGGGCAAAGGCGATGCCGGAGATGACGGCTGCTTCCATTTCAGACTCTTCCTCAAAAGTAATCAGCGTGCCCGAATGCATTTCCTGCTCGAGCGGCATAAGCGGGTCGGTCAGCGACGACAGCACGCGGGTCTTCACGCGGTACTTGCCGGCGAACTCCACGGAGCGGATCTGCAGCACCTTGGAGCCGAGGCTGGCCATTTCCAGCATTTCTTCGAAGGTGATCTGGTCCAGGCGGCGGGCGTCTTCCACCACGCGCGGGTCAGTCGTGTACACACCATCCACGTCGGTGTAGATCAGGCACTCATCGGCTTCGATCGCAGCGGCGATGGCCACGGCCGAGGTGTCCGAGCCGCCACGGCCGAGCGTGGTGATGTTGCCGTCGTCGTCGATGCCCTGGAAGCCGGTGATCACGACCACGCGGCCGGCGTCGAGGTCGCCCAGGATGCGCTCGTCGTCGATCGATTCGATGCGGGCCTTGGTGTACGACGAATCGGTCTTCACCGGCACTTGCCAGCCGGTGTAGCTGACCGCGTCGATGTTCTCGCCGTGCAGCGCGATCGCCAGCAGTGCCACGCTGGCCTGTTCGCCGGTGGAGGCGAGCATGTCCAGTTCACGCGGATCCGGCTGCGGCGAAATTTCCTTGGCGAGTCCCAGCAGGCGATTGGTCTCGCCCGACATGGCCGAAGGCACCACGACTACGCGGTGACCGGCGCGGTGCCATTTGGCCACGCGCTTGGCGACATTCTTGATGCGTTCCGTGGAACCCATCGAAGTGCCGCCGTATTTGTGAACGATGAGAGCCATCTTCTTGTCGACGCCAGCGATTGTGCAAAGCCCTTGAAAATACACGAACATGCCCTGTCAGGCAAGGCGGCACGGGCGTTGCGGGGTCGATTCGATGTGACGCGCGCGCCAGCTCGCTGACCTTAGTGCGGCGGCCTGGCACCGACCGGCGGCTGCGGCAGCCATTCAACGCGCCAGCGCGGCGCAGCCGGCTCAGCCGGCCAGCGCCGGTGCATGCCGAGCCCCGCAGCCATCACCAGTGTGTCACCGGACCACAGCAGCGGCAGCCAGCCCCGGCGCCAAGCCGGAATGCCGGCCTCCTGGCACGCCTGTTTGAGCGCGCGCGCGGGGCCGCCGGGGCGCAGCACGATGCGCTCGCCGCCGGCGCGGGCGGCCAGGCGCAAGGGCTGGCGCAGCACCGCTTCGGGCACGCCGAAGGTGTCGTCGCGGAAAAAGCGCAACTCGCCCCGCCACGCCGGCACGACGATGCGGTCCTCGCCGCGCCAGTCCAGTTTCACGGGCGCGGGCGGCGCCGCCGGGGGCGGGGTGCAGGCCAGTACCCGGTCGCGGAAGCGGCGCAGCACCAGGCCGTCGTGCGCAATCGCAGGCTCGCCACCATCATGCGTCACCAGTTGCTCGCGCATCGCCGCCAGCCGCGTGGTGGACGGCGCGCGCACGCCCAGGTCACGCAGCCACAGGCGCAGCACGGCGTCGGCGTGGGCTGCGGAGAGCGTGCGCAGCCCGTTCAGGTCGAGTTCGGAGAGCGTGTCGGCATCGCGGCCGGGACGGGCCAGTTGCGACAGCGCCGTGCCTGCCAGGTGCTCGATCAGTTGGCTGGCCTGCGCGAAATGCGCCGCGGCCTGGATCACGTTGGCGCGCAGCGCCGGGAAGGCCGACACCAGCGCGGGCAGGTGCAAGCGCAAGGCATTGCGCGCGTAACGGGCATCGGTATTGGAGGGATCTTCGATCCATTGCAGCGCGTTCGCCGCGCAATAGGCATCGATCTCGTCGCGCGCCACGTCGAGCCACGGGCGCAGCAGCATGACGCCGCTCTGCTCGTCGAGCGGCCGCATGGCCGGCATCCCCGCCATGCCCGCGACACCCGCGCCGCGGAACAACCGCAGCAGCACGGTCTCGACCTGGTCGTCCTGGTGATGGGCGAACAGCAACAGGCGCGCGCCGCTGTCGGCACACATCGCCGCCAGCGCGGCGTAGCGCGCGCGGCGCGCGGCCGCTTCCAGGCCCTCGCCCGCCTCCGGCTGCACCGACACGCGCCGCACGAAGTAGCCGACCTGCCACTGCGCGCACAGCGCGGCGCAGAAGCGGTCCCAGTCATCGGCGTCGGCCTGCAGGCCGTGGTGGACATGTAGTGCCACCACGCGCGCCACAGCGCCCCAGTCCGCCACGGCCGCGCAGGCGGCATGCAGCAGCGCGACCGAATCGCGCCCGCCCGACAGCGCCACCGCGATCGTCAGCGCGCCCTCGCCCGCCGCCGCGCCGCCGCCAGAAACAACAAAGGCCGCACCGGCCTGGAGGGCCTGTGCGACCTTGTCGGTCAGCGGGGTGGACGGGTCAGTCCTGGACGCCGGTTTCCTTGAACTTGCCATAGGCGAGCAGGCGTTCGTAGCGGCGAGCCTGCAGCTCCTTCACGCTCATGCCCTGGAACTGGCGCAGCGACTCGGCCAGCGAGCGCTTGAGCAGCGCCGCCATGGCCTTGTAGTCGCGGTGCGCGCCGCCCAGCGGTTCGCTGACGATCTTGTCGATCAGGCCCAGCGCCTTCAGGCGGTGCGCGGTCAGGCCCAGTGCCTCGGCGGCTTCGGGGGCCTTCTCGGCGGTCTTCCACAGGATCGAGGCGCAGCCCTCCGGCGAGATCACCGCGTAGGTGGCGAACTGCAGCATCTGCACCACGTCGCCCACGGCAATCGCCAGCGCGCCGCCCGAACCGCCTTCACCGATGATGGTGGCGATCAGGGGCACCTTCAGGCCGGCCATCACGTACAGGTTGTGGCCGATGGCTTCCGACTGGCCGCGCTCTTCGGCGTCGATGCCGGGGAATGCACCCGGAGTGTCGACGAAGGTGAAGATCGGCAGGCCGAACTTGTCCGCCAGCTCCATCAGGCGCTTGGCCTTGCGGTAGCCCTCGGGCTTGGGCATGCCGAAATTGCGCATGGCGCGCTCTTTCGTGTCACGGCCCTTCTGGTGGCCGATCACCATGCACGACTGGCCGTTGAAGCGCGCCAGGCCGCCGATGATCGACAGGTCGTCGGCAAAGGTGCGGTCGCCGTGCAGTTCGTGGAAATCGGTAAAGATCTCGCGCACGTAGTCCAGCGTATAGGGACGCTGGGGGTGGCGGGCGATTTGCGCAACCTGCCAAGGGGTCAGGTTGGCATAGATGTCTTTGGTCAGCTGCTGGCTCTTGCCGGCCAGCCGCGAAATCTCTTCGGAAATATCAACAGCCGAATCGTCCTGCACAAAGCGCAGTTCTTCGATCTTTGCCTCGAGTTCGGCAATGGGCTGCTCAAAATCCAGGAAGGTGGTTTTCATAAAATCACACGTACCTGTCTGTGAAGGGGCGCATTCTACCGGAATTTGGTCGCTATCTTAGCGCCTGCCAGATAGCCCGGACTGCACCTGCCACTAAATTTTCTTGCCCTGATGCCTAATACGTCACTGGCAGCGGGTCGAGACTGCGCCACATATACCACGTCGCCACGGTTCGCCACGGCTCCCAGTTAGCCGCGACTTCGCGCGCCTCGCTGCGGGTGACGGGTTCGCCGCTGAAATAGTTGGCGGAGATCGCGTTGATCAGGCCGATGTCATCGAGGGGCAGCACGTTGGGCCGCATCAGGTTGAACATCAGGAACATCTCGGCGGTCCAGCGGCCGATGCCGCGGATCTGCGTCAGCTCCGCGATCACCGCTTCGTCGTCCATCTGCGCCCATTCGGCGACATGCACCGTGCCCGCCTTGAAGTGGTCGGCCAGGTCGATCAGGTATTCCCCCTTGCGCTTGGACAGCCCGCAGCCGGCCAGCTTCTCTGGACCGGCGCGCAGGAACTGTGCCGGCGTCAGCTTGGGGCAGGCCGCATGCAGCCGCTCCCACACCGACTGCGCCGCCTTGACCGAAATTTGCTGGCCCACCACCGCGCGCGCCAGCGTGACGAACGGATCGCCGCGCGACACCAAATGCGCCGGGCCGTAAGTCGGGATCATCTTGCGCAGGATGCGGTCGCGCTTCATCAGGTCGGCGCAGGCCTCGTCCCAGTAGGCGGGGCGCACCGCATCGATGACGGTCTCGACCGGCAGCGGCACCGCATCCGCCTCGGGCAGGACGGCCTTTGCGTTGCGCGCGGTTTTTCTTGCCGGAACCTTTGCCGTATCCTGGCCATCAGGCAGCGGCGCCTCTTTGGCGCCAGCCTTGTCCGGGCGCGGACCGGCCGCCTTCGCCCGGCCCGTTGCGGCCGGCGGCGTGGCGGTGGCGGGCTTGCGCGCGGCAGCTTTCAAGCACGCCTCCACTCGGTGGCACCGCCCGGCTTGTCTTCCAGCACGATGCCCGCGGCCAGCAGTTCGGCGCGGATGCGGTCCGCTTCGGCAAAGTCGCGCTGGACCTTGGCGGTCTTGCGCGCCGCGATCAGCGTTTCGATCTGTTCCGGCGACGGGCCGTCGTCGGACTTGCCGCCCTGCAGGAAGGTGTGCGGGTCGCGCTCAAGCAGGCCCAGCGTGCCGGCCAGGCCCTTGAGCTGGCGCGCGGCCGCGGTCGAGCCGGTGCGGTTGATCTCGCTGGCCAGGTCGAACAGCACCGCCATCGCGATCGGGGTGTTGAAGTCGTCGCCCATGGCCTCGGCGAAGCGCTTCGCGTGCGGTTCTTCCCAGTCCACCGCGCAGCCGCCGGGCTGGCTGTCCTTGAGCGCGGTGTACAGGCGCGTGAGCGCGTGGCGCGCGTCGTCCAGGTGCGCGTCGCTGTAGTTCAGCGGGCTGCGATAGTGCGCGCGCAGGATAAAGAAGCGTACGACCTCGGCATCGTACGACTTCAAAACTTCCCGGATCGTGAAGAAATTGCCAAGCGACTTGGACATTTTCTCGTCGTTGATGCGCACGAAACCGTTGTGCATCCACATGTTGACGAAGGGCTTGCCGCTGGCTCCTTCGGACTGTGCGATCTCGTTTTCATGGTGCGGGAACTGCAGATCCGCCCCACCACCATGGATGTCGAAATGCTCGCCCAGCAGCGCGCAACTCATGGCGGAGCATTCAATGTGCCAGCCCGGGCGGCCGGCGCCCCACTTCGATTCCCACTTGCTCTCGGGCGGCTCGCTGGCCTTGGCCGATTTCCACAGCACGAAGTCCAGCGGGTCCTGCTTGGCGTCGTTGGCGCTCACGCGCTCGCCGGCGCGCAGGTCTTCCAGCGACTTGCCGGAGAGCTTGCCGTAGCCGTCAAACTTGCGCACCGAGTAGTTCACGTCGCCGTCGCTGGCCTGGTAGGCCAGGCCCTTGGCTTCGAGCTTGCCGATCATGTCGAGCATCTGCGGCACAAAGTCAGTCGCGCGCGGCTCGTGGTCGGGACGGATCACCCCCAGCGCCGCGGCATCCTCGTGCATGTACTGGATGAAGCGCGTGGTCAGCTGGCCGATGGTCTCGCCGTTCTCGACGGCGCGGCGGATGATCTTGTCGTCGATGTCGGTGATGTTCTGCACATACGTCACGTCGTAACCGGCGGCGCGCAGCCAGCGGTGCACCATGTCGAACACCACCATCACGCGCGCGTGGCCGACGTGACAGTAGTCGTACACCGTCATGCCGCACACATACATGCGGACCTTGCCGGGTTCGATCGGCACGAATGGCTGTTTCTCACGGGCGAGCGTGTTGTAGATGTTCAGAAGCTGCATGAAACGATGTGAGTGATGAGAGGAGACTGCCGGGTTCGCACAGCAGGCAACGCGGGTTCGTCCGCGCCCGCGCCACGGGCGCACCGCTGGCACCGGCCGCGACCGCATCGGCTGGCGCTGGCGCAAATCCGCCGCGCCCCATATCTTACCGGAAGGCGGTGTGCCGGTTGGCCGCGCGGCGTCGCTGGTCCGCGCGTCAGCCCGCCCGCAGGTCGGTGCGCGCGCCGGGCTGCTTTCGTGCCGGACTTGCCGCTTTGCTAGAATGCCGCGGAGTATAACGGACCCGTCTTCAATGAGCCTGCTGCTGCCCTCCCCGCCTCCCGCCGCCTTCAGCGCCCCTGCACGCAGACACGGCGCCCGCGCCGCGCTGGCCATGCTGGCCCTGGCCGCCACGCTGGCCGGCCCTGCGCATGCGCAGCACGGCCCGCTGTCGATCCCTGCGCCCACTTCCCCCGTCGACGGCATCCGCTCGCTCGACCCGGGCATGAGCGCAGCCCAGCAGGCCGCCAACGCGCGCCGCTATGACGAAGCCATCAAGGGCTTCGACCGGGTGCTGGCGGCCAATCCGCGCAATGCGCAGGCCCGCTTCCAGCGCGCCTGGGCACTGGCGCAGTCCGGCCGCGAGGATGCCGCGATCCAGGCCTTTGCCGAGATGGCGCAGGACTTCCCCGAACTGCCCGAGCCTCACAACAACCTGGCGCTGCTCTATGCCAAGCGCGGCGACCTGAAGCGCGCCGAGGCCGAACTGGTGCTGGCCACCGAGGTCAAACCCGCCTTTGCCATCGCCTATACCAACCTGGGCGACGTCTACCTGCGCCTGGCCGAGCAGAGCTACGCCGAGGCGCTGCGGCGCAACCCGGGTGACACCCGCGCCAGCACCGCCCTGCGCCAGCTGCGAGAGACTGCCGCGCCGGCAAACCCGGCAACACCGGCAACGCCGGCCGCGCCCGCCGGCAGCCGCAAGCCGGCACCCGCCGGCCGCCGGGCCCCGGCCAGCGCGCCCGCGGCCAACTGACGCCCCCATCCCGAAGGCCCGGGCGCCGCGCGTCCGGGCCGTGTGTATCCAGACTTACCGGAGTTTCCCTATGATCCGTTCCCGTCGCATCGTGCTGGCCGCCCTGACGGCAGGCGCACTGGTCCTGTCGTCGTTCAGCGCCATGGCGCAGCAGAAAGCCCCCGAGCGCGTCCAGTTCGTCACCAGCGCCGGCAAGTTCACCATCGAGGTGTACCCGGATGCGGCGCCGAAGACGGTTGCCAACTTCCTGGAGTACGTGAAGAGCGGCTTCTACAGCGGCACCATCTTCCACCGCGTCATCAACGGCTTCATGGTGCAGGGCGGCGGCTTCGACCGCGACATGAAGGAAAAGCCCACGCGCGCGCCGATCCCGCTGGAAGCGCGCGGCGGCCTGAAGAACAAGGCCGGCACGGTGGCCATGGCACGTACCAGCAACCCCGACTCGGCCACCGCGCAGTTCTTCGTCAATGTGGTGGATAATCCGAATCTCGACTACCCGCAGCCGGACGGCAACGGCTACGCAGTCTTCGGCAAGGTGGTGGACGGCATGGACACGATCGACAAGATCAAGAGCGTGCCGACCACGGCCTACGGCCCCATGCGCAATGTGCCGGCCTCGCCGATCGTGATCGAGTCGGCCACTGTCGTCAAATAACACACCGAACAGAGGAAACCCATGTCCAAGGTACAGCTCCACACCAACCAGGGTGTCATCACTATCGAACTCGACGCCGAGAAGGCACCGAAGTCCGTCGAGAACTTCCTGTCGTACGTCGGCAAGGGCCACTATGACAACACTATCTTCCACCGCGTGATCAAGAACTTCATGATCCAGGGCGGCGGCTTCGAGCCCGGCATGAAGCAAAAGGGCACCGACGCCCCGATCGAGAACGAAGCCGGCAACGGCCTGAAAAACGACCGCTACACCGTGGCGATGGCACGCACCAACGCGCCGCACTCGGCCACCGCGCAGTTCTTCATCAACGTGGTTGACAACGACTTCCTGAACTTCACCTCGCCCACGCCGCAAGGCTTCGGCTACGCCGTGTTCGGCAAAGTCGTCGAAGGCACCGAAGTGGTCGACCAGATCAAGGGCGTGCGTACCGGCACCTCGGGCTTCCACCAGGACGTGCCGCTGGAAGACGTGGTGATCGAGAAGGCTGTCGTCGTCGAATAAGCCTATGCCTGCCGATTGCGGTTCCGTGCGCGCCCGCGTGCCGGCATTTTCCTACCGACACCACGCATGACCGCAATCTCCCACACGCCGGTGGCCGGTCCCCTCGAGGTACAGGCGCCGGCGTGGTTCATTTCAGACCTGCATCTCACGCCGGGCATGCCGCGCACGCTGGCGGCTTTCGAGCGCGTGCTCGAACGCGCCACGCATGGCGCGCGCGCGCTCTTCATCCTGGGCGACTTCTTTGAATTCTGGATCGGCGACGAGGAAACCGACTCGCCGTTCGCGCAACGCGTGGCGGGCGCCCTGCGCGCGCTGGCCGCGCGCGGCGTGGCCGTGTACCTGATGCACGGCAACCGCGACTTCCTGCTGGGCCAGCGCTTCGCTGCCGCCGCAGGCGCGACGCTGCTGCCCGACCCCACCGTGATCCACTGCGCCGGCCAGCGCGTCGTGCTGAGCCACGGCGACATGCTGTGCATCGACGACGAACGCTACAACCGTTTCCGCCGCTGGACCCGCAAGGGCTGGGTGCAGCGTGTGTTCCTGGCGCTGCCGCTGAGTGCGCGCTTGTCGATCGCACGCAAGTTGCGCGCCGACAGTGAAGGCAACCGTGCACGGCAGCGAAGCGCGGGCGCACCCGCGCCGGTAGTCTATGGCGATGTGGCGCCTGCGGCCGCGGCCGAGTTGCTTGGCACGGCAGGGGCATCGCTGCTGGTGCATGGTCACACCCACCGGCCGGCGCGGCATGAAGAGGCTGCGGGTGTGCGGTGGGTGCTGACTGACTGGGATTTGGATGGCGCGCATCCGCGCGCTGCGGTGCTGCAACTCGATGGCGATGGCTTCCGCCTGCTACCGCAGACGGACTGAAACCGCCGTTGAAAGACTGCGCCGCCCATAGCCCGTCGGGTCTCGAATCGCTGTTTGGGGTGCTCCCTCTCCCGCTTGCGGGAGAGGGTTGGGGAGAGGGCCGGTGCGTCGACGAAGTGAGGCGCTGCGGTATGCCACGGCCTGCCCTCTCTCCCCCGGCCCCTCTCCCGCATGCGGCATGCGGGAGAGGGGAGCAAACCGGCCGCACTTTTTACTTCATCAGCTTGCGCAGCTCACTGGCATCAAAACGATCATTGGGCGTGTTTTCCAGATGCTCACCTAGCCGATCCAGCGCGGCCAGCACCGTCTCGATGCGCTCATGCTGGCGCGCCGCATTGTCAATCAGGCTCTTGAGGGCCAGCGACACCGGATCGTCCGCATTGGGCGTGATGCCGTAGGCCGAGAACTCCTGCTTGGCGCCCTGCTGCGCGGCCGGCGCATCGGGCAGGATGATGCGGGCCGGCACGCCGACCGCAGTCGCACCCGGCGGCACCGGCTTGAGGACCACGGCATTGGAACCCACACGCGCACCGTCGCCCACCACGAAGCCACCCAGCACCTTGGCACCCGCGCTCACCACCACGTTGGCGCCCAGCGTCGGATGGCGCTTCTGGCCCTTGTACAGCGAGGTGCCGCCCAGCGTCACGCCCTGGTAGATGGTGCAGTCGTCGCCGATCTCGGCGGTTTCGCCGATCACCACGCCCATGCCGTGATCGATGAACACGCGCCGTCCCAGCCGGACCGCCGGATGGATCTCGATGCCGGTCAGGAAGCGCGACCAGTGCGAGATCCAGCGCCCCAGCCAGTGAAAGCCCCCGTGCCAGCAGGCATGCGCAAAGCGGTGGAACACCACGGCATGCAGGCCGGGGTAGCAGGTCAGCACCTCCAGGCGGCTGCGCGCGGCGGGATCGCGCAGCATGATCGTGTCGATATCTTCCTTCAGGCGAGAGAACATCTTGGTCGTGTCGTGTTGCCGCGCCGTGCGCCGTGCCACGCGAGGCTTGCGCCTGGGGCAGGGTCGCCGGCGAGGTCGGTGGCCGGTGAGGACGGGATCAGGGAGTGTAAGTGATTTGCTGGCCCGGCTTTTGGCGCCAGCTTTTGGCCCCTGATCCGTCAGGGACATTGCAGCAATGCGGCGATCAACATCGCCCGGGCATGCGCAAACCCGCGACCGCAGGATGGCAGCACACGCGCTTGCCGCGTGCGCCTGCATCGTCCTGCATCGAATCACTCCGGGTTGCTGCCACTTGTCCTCGCTCCAGTCGCTGGTCCCCCGTCAGTGCTCCTATCGGGGGCCGGCTTGTCCTTGGCGGCGATCAGCATGTGCTTGGCGATGCCGCGCAGGATATTCACTTCTTCGCGCTCCAGGCCGCTGCGGGCCAGCAGCCGGCGCAGCCGGGTCATCAGCTTGCGCGGGTTGGACGGATCGAGAAAACCGATCGCCTCCAGGCCCGACTGCAGATGCCCGAACATGGCCTCGACCTGTTCGGCCGTGGCCGGCTCACCAGCATAGCCGATATTGACGCCCGCGTCCGACGGCGCGCCTGGCGCGTTAGCCGCATCCAGCAGCGCCAGCCGCAGCTCGTAGGCCACCAGCTGCACGGCCTGCGCCAGGTTCAGCGAGGTATAGGCCGGATTGGCCGGGATATGCGTGACCGCCGTGCAGCGCTCGACCACCTCGTTGGGCAGGCCGTAGCGCTCGTTGCCGAAGACGAAGGCGATGTCGCCGCTGCCGGCCAGCGTCTGGCAGGCGCGTTCCGCCGCCGCGCGCGGCAGCAGCCGGGGCGGGCCGAACTCGCGCTGGCGCGCGGTCATGGCCACAGTCAGCGCCGCGCCGGCCAGCGCTGCATCGATCTGGTCGACGATGGTGGCGCCCGCCAGCACATCGTCGGCGCCACTGGCCATGGCGATGGCGTCGGGATGGCGCAGCACATCGGGCTCGCGCGGCGAAACCAGCACCAGGGTGCCGAAGCCCATGGTCTTGATCGCGCGTGCCACCGAGCCGACATTGCCCGGGTGGCTGGTCTCGACAAGCACAAAGCGCACGCGGCCGAAGGCATCGCGCCGGGCGCCGCCTGCGTCAGGCTGCGCGGCGGATGGGGACTGGCTCGTATCGATGGCCGGGTTCATATACAATTCGGGGTTCTTCTTTGGCGCGGCGCCAGGTATTTGCTTGCTCGCGAGACTTTCGCGGCACATTTCAGACCGGCGACGCCCGACGTTCTTCTACAATCCGTTGTGTTGTCAGCTGCCCATGGGCGGGCGCGCGGTGCCATGAGCACCTCGCCGCTTCGTCTTGGCCGGCCTGGAGAGATTCATGCATCCGATGCTCAATATCGCCATCAAGGCGGCCCGCAAGGCGGGTTCCATCATCAACCGCGCGTCGCTCGACGTCGATCTGGTGCGCGTCTCGCGCAAGCAACACAACGATTTCGTTACCGAGGTGGACCGCGCCGCCGAAGCCGCGATCATCGAGGTCATCCGCACCGCCTACCCGGAACACGCCATTCTAGCGGAAGAGTCCGGCCAGTCCTGGGCCGAGGGCGAAGACGCGCACGAGTACACCTGGGTCATCGACCCGCTGGACGGCACCACCAACTTCATCCACGGCTTCCCCCAGTACGCGGTCTCGATCGCCCAGCTGCACCGCAGCACGCCGGTGCAGGCGGTGGTCTACGATCCGACCCGCGACGAACTGTTCACCGCCACCAAGGGCGCCGGCGCCTTCCTGAACAACCGCCGCATCCGCGTGACGCGACGCGACAAGCTGGCCGACTGCCTGATCGGCACCGGCTTCCCGTTCCGTGACCTGGAAGGCGTCGACGAATACCTGGAAATCTTCTCGCTGATGACGCGCAGCTGCGCCGGCCTGCGCCGCCCGGGGGCAGCCGCGCTAGACCTGGCCTATGTCGCCTGCGGCCGCCTGGACGGCTTCTTCGAGCGCGGCCTGAAGCCATGGGACATGGCCGCCGGCATGCTGCTGATCACCGAATCGGGCGGCCTGGTCGGCAACTACGCCGGCGAACCGCGCCAGATGGAACAAGGTGAAGTGCTGGCCGGCAACCCCAAGGCATTCGCCCAGATGGTGCGCCTGCTGTCGCCATTCTCGCTCGACAACGCCAAGCCCGCCTGATACCGGCATATGGCCGCCTGACGGCCATGCCGCGCAAACGCCCGCCGCACTCCCGCGGGCGTTTTGCTTTCTGCGTGCCGGACGCGCCAATGGTCCCGTCTCGCCAGCGCGCCAGAGACTCTTCCCATACCCCGGACGGGCATGATCCTGATCAAGGTCGCGCCGCCCTGCCCTCCCCAGAATGAAACCATGCGCCACGCACTGTGCGTGCGGCGCCAGCAGAGGAGAGCCAGGATGTTTCCCGAATACCGCGACCAGATCTCGGCCCTGAAGACCCAGGACGCCCACTTCGCCCGCCTGTTCCACCGCCACAATGCGCTGGACCAGGAAATCCGCAATATGGAAGCCGGCATCGTGCCTGCCGCCGGCTTCGAGATCGAGCGGCTCAAGAAGGAAAAGCTGCAGATCAAGGACCAGCTCTACGAAATCCTGCGCAACGCGGCCTGAGGGAGGACGGCAATGACGGACCAGGACACCACCCCGGCCCCCTCCCACACTTGCGCGGAGGCGATGTTCGCCCACACCGATACCGCCGATGCGCCGTGGACCGTGATCCGCTCGGACTGCAAGAAGCGCGCGCGGCTCAATGCGCTGCGCTACATCCTGGCACGCTTTCCCTACGCCAACCGCGACACCACCGCCATCGGCCAGCCCGATCCGCTGATCGTCGGGCGCGCACTAGCCAACTGAACCCGGCGCCGCCGCCATGCAAGCGGTGGCGCCCGCCGGATCGCCCCCATTTCTCCGCCCCTTACTTCAAAGGCCCCTATGTTCAAGCACATCCTGCTTCCCATCGATGGTTCCGAGCTTTCCCAGAAGGCCGTGTCCGCCGCCATCCAGTTTGCCCGCACCGCCACCGCGCGCCTCACGCCTTATATGTGCGTGGAGACGTACCCCTACTCGCTGACCAGCGACAGCAGCCATGAGAAGCGCGAGGTGTTCCAGCAACGCGTGGAAGCGCAGGCGCGCCAGGAACTCGCCAAAATCGAGGCCGCGGCGGCGCTGGCCGGCGTGCCGTGCACCGGGCACGTGTCGGCAGCCATGGCGCCGTACCACGGCATCATCAACGCCGCGCGCGAGTTGGACTGCGACGTGATCTTCATGGCCTCGCACGGCCGCCGGGGCATCAGCGGGCTGCTGCTGGGCAGCGAGACGCAGAAGGTGCTAACGCACAGCGACGTGCCGGTGCTGGTGTTCCGCTGACGGCACGCCGCTGACGGGATTTCCGGCGCCAAAGGCACCGTGGCGCGGCGCCCGATTTGGCGCGGCAGCCGGGGTCCCGTGCTGTACCATATCGCCCATACTCGAAAACGCCCCTTCGCGCACGGCCCCAGGCCGCCGGACGACCGCCCTGTAGGCCCTGAAAGCCCCCGCGCGGCCGCCATCCGGACCGCGCCAGGGTGGCGATCCGTGCGGAGCGGGCGGCACAGCGCAGCCCCACCGCCAGACAGGCTAAATGGCAATGGGATTGCAGAAGAAAACAGACCCCGAACAGGTACAGGCGCAGGCAGATTCGGGCGCCAGCCGCCACACGCCAATGATGCAGCAGTACCTGCGCATCAAGGCAGACCACCCCGACACCCTGCTGTTCTACCGCATGGGTGACTTCTACGAGCTCTTCCACGACGACGCAGAGAAGGCGGCGCGCCTGCTCGATATCACGCTCACTGCCCGCGGCGCCTCCAACGGCGTGCCGATCCGCATGGCGGGCATCCCCTTCCATTCGGCGGACCAGTACCTGGCGCGTCTGGTCAAGCTGGGCGAGTCGGTGGCGATCTGCGAGCAGATCGGCGACCCGGCCACCAGCAAGGGGCCGGTGGAGCGCAAGGTGGTGCGGATCGTCACCCCGGGCACGCTGACCGATGCCGCGCTGCTGCCGGACAAGGCCGATACCTTCCTGATGGCCGTGCACCAGCAGACCACGCGCCGCGGGATCAGCAAGACCGGGCTGGCATGGCTGAACCTGGCCAGCGGCGAGCTGCGCCTGATGGAATGCGAGGTGGCGCAGCTGGGCCGCGAGCTGGAGCGCATCCGCCCGGCCGAGCTGCTGTACGCCGATGGCATCGAGCTGCCCGCGCTGGCCTGCGCGCGTACCCGCCTGCCCGAATGGCATTTCGACCAGGATGCCGGCACGCGCCGGCTGCGTGAGCAACTGGGCGTGGCCAGCCTGGATCCGTTCGGCTGCGCCGGACTGGGCGCGGCCCTGGGTGCCGCCGGCGCGCTGCTGAACTACGCCGCCACCACACAGGGCCAGTCGCTGCGCCATGTGCAGGGCGTGAAAGTCGAGCGCGAATCGGAGTACGTCGGCATCGATTCGGCCACGCGCCGCAACCTGGAGCTGACCGAGACGCTGCGCGGCGGCGAGTCGCCGACGCTGTTCTCGCTGCTCGACACCTGCTGCACGGCGATGGGCAGCCGCGCGCTGCGCCACTGGCTGCACCACCCGCTGCGCGACCCCGCGGTACCGCAGGCACGCCAGCAGGCAATCGGCGAGCTGATCGGCCAGGGCACCGACGCGCTGCGCGCGGCGCTGCGCCGGCTGGCCGACGTCGAGCGCATTACCGCGCGACTGGCGCTGCTGGGCGCGCGCCCGCGCGACCTGTCGTCGCTGCGCGATACGCTGCGCGCGCTGCCTGACGTGCAGGCCTGCATCCGCGCCGGCGACGACAGCCTCCTGCTGGCCCGGACGCTGGGCGAACTGGCCGTGCCGCAGGACTGCCTGGAGCTGCTGGTGCGCGCCGTCGCCGAAGAGCCGGCCACCGTGGTGCGCGACGGCGGCGTGATCGCGCGCGGCTACGACAAGGATCTGGACGAGCTGCGCGATATTTCCGAGAACTGCGGCCAGTTCCTGATCGACCTGGAAGCACGCGAACGCACCCGCACCGGCATCGCCAACCTGCGCGTCGAGTTCAACCGCGTGCACGGCTTCTATATCGAGGTCACCAACGGCCAGGCCGACAAGGTGCCCGACGACTACCGCCGCCGCCAGACGCTGAAGAACGCCGAGCGCTACATCACGCCCGAGCTGAAGGCGTTCGAGGACAAGGCGCTGTCGGCGCAGGACCGCGCGCTGGCGCGCGAGAAGCAGCTCTACGACGGCCTGCTGCAGGCACTGCTGCCGCATATCGGCGAGCTGCAGCGCGTGGCGGGCGCGCTGGCGCGCCTGGACGTGCTGGCGGCGCTGGCCGAGCGCGCGCAGACGCTGGACTGGTCCGCGCCGGAGCGCGTCGCCGAGAACGTGATCGATATCGTGCAGGGCCGCCACCCGGTGGTCGAAGGCCAGCTCGCGGCGGAATCGGTGGCGTTTATCGCCAACGACTGCCAGCTCAACGAAGCGCGCAAGCTGCTGCTGATCACCGGCCCGAACATGGGCGGTAAATCGACCTTCATGCGCCAGACCGCGCTGATCGTGCTGCTGGCCTGCGTGGGCGCCTATGTGCCGGCGCGACGCGCGGTGATCGGGCCGATCGACCGCATCTTCACCCGCATCGGCGCTGCCGACGACCTGGCGGGCGGGCGCTCCACCTTCATGGTGGAGATGACCGAGGCCGCCGGCATCCTGCACCACGCCACACCGGCGTCGCTCGTGCTGATGGACGAGATCGGGCGCGGCACCTCCACCTTCGACGGGCTGGCGCTGGCGTGGGCGATCGCGCGCCACCTGCTGTCGCACAACCGCAGCCATACGCTGTTTGCCACGCACTATTTCGAGCTGACGCAACTGCCGCAGGAATTCCCGCAGGCCGCCAACGTGCACCTGTCGGCGGTCGAGCATGGCGACGGCATCGTGTTCCTGCACGCGGTGCAGGACGGCCCCGCCAGCCAGAGCTACGGCCTGCAGGTGGCGCAGCTGGCGGGCGTGCCGCAGCCGGTGATCCGCGCCGCGCGCAAGCACCTGGCCTGGCTGGAGCAGCAATCGGCCGATGCCACGCCCACGCCGCAACTGGACCTGTTTGCCGCGCCGCCAACGCCGGACAGCGACGAGGACGAGGACGAGGACGAGGACGCATACGCTGCATCCGAGGCCCCCGCTGCACGCCTTGCGCCGGAACAGGCCGCGGTGATCGATGCCCTGACCGACCTGGACCCGGACAGCCTGACGCCGCGCGCCGCGCTGGAGGCGCTGTACCGACTCAAGGCGCTCGCAGGCGAGGCCGTCGACACGGCATGAACGCCTCGCGTCGGGCCCTGATTGCCGTGCTGCTGCCGCTGCTGTGCGCGGCCGGCACGGCTTGGGCCGCGCCGGCCGGCCGCGGTGGCAAGGCACAGCCCAAGCCGCAGGTGACCCGCATCGCACTGATCGCCGACCTGCCGCAATGGCCTGCCGCCGAAGCCAATGCGGCAACGCTGCTCGACTATTTCGCCGAGCGCAAGCTCGACCTGGTGATCCACGCGGGCGGCATCAAGGGCGATACGGAATCGTGCAGCGACGCGGTGCTGACCAGCCGCCAGCAGCTGTTGGACCGGTCGCCGCTGCCGCTGGTCTACGTGCCCGGCGAGACCGACTGGGCCGAATGCAAGCTGCCGGTCAACGGCAGCTTTGACGCGGTCGAACGGCTGAACCGGCTGCGCGAACTGTTCTTCCCCGAGGACGCCACGCTGGGCCGCCATCCGCGGCCGGTGCTGCGGCAATCGGACCAGGCGCTGTTCCGCAGCTTTCGCGAAAACATGCGCGTGAGCGTGGGCGAGGTCCTGATCGTCGGCCTGAACGTGCCCGGCGACAACAACCACTACCGCAACGAGGGCGGGCGCAACAGCGAGTTCGAGGACCGGCGCGAGGCCAACCGGCAGTGGCTGGCGCGCGCGTTCTCGGTGGCGCGGCAGCGGGACATGGACGGCATCGTGGTGGTCACGCACGGTGACCCGCACTTTGCCAACGGCTGGGAGAAGAAGGGCCGCCCGTCGCTGCTGGACGGCTTCCTGCGGCACCGCACGCGCGACGGCTATCTCGAGTTCAAGCGCCAGCTGCGCGAGCTGGCCGCGCGTTTCCGCGGCCAGGTGCTGCTGGTGCATGCCGGCGAGAACGGCTTCAGCATCGACAAGCCGCTGCGCGATACTGCCGGCAAACCTCTGCAAAACTTCACGCGCGTGTCGCTGCCGAACGACACGGTGTCGCAGTGGGTCGAGCTGGTGATCATGCCGGGCGCGGGGTCGCCGTTCTCGGTGCTGCTCAAGGACGCGCCGACCGTTCACTGAACGCGTTCGCTGCCGCCAGGAAATGAAAAAGCCGGCTATGCCGGCTTTTTCATGGGGCCCTGGGGAGCAAAATCAGTGCAGCGTGCGCGGGGTATCGTCGTCCTCGTCCTCGTCCACCACCTCGACTCCGGAAGCGCCATGGGCGTGGCCGTGCTCGATTTCCTCGGCGGTGGCTTCGCGCACTTCGGCAACCTTCAGCCAGAAGCGCAGCGCCATGCCGGCCAGCGGATGGTTGCCGTCCAGCACCACCTTGTCCTCGGCCACGTCGGTCACGGTGTAGATGACGGAGTCTTCTTCGTCGCCATCTTCCGGCATGCCTTCGAACTGCATGCCGACTTCCAGCGGCTCGGGGAAACGGTTGCGCGCCTCGACCTTTACCAGATCGGAATCGTAGTCGCCGAACGCGTCTTCCGGCTCCAGCTGCAGCTGGGTCTCGAAGCCTGTGTCATGGCCGTCGAGCGCTTCCTCGATCTTGGGGAACGTGCCATCATACCCGCCGTGCAAATAGACCATGGCTTCATCTGACTCCTCGATCAGATTGCCCTGCGCGTCTGAAAGCTTGTACATCACGGACACTACCGTGTTCTTAGCGATTTTCAATTCTTGACTCCATGAACGATTCCGCATTATACGCGCAGGCCCTGCCCCCTGGCCCCGTCGATCCAGACACTCCGCTCGGCCTGCTCGGTGGCATGACGCCTGCTGCATTCATGCGGGATGTCTGGCACCAAAAGCCCTTGCTCATTCGACAGGCGGTGCCTGAAATCGTGCCGCCTGTGTCGCGCGATGCGCTTTTCGACCTTGCCGACCGCGACGATGTCGAATCGCGACTGGTGACGCACTTCCGTAACCGCTGGAATCTCGAACATGGTCCATTTGCGCGCGAAAACCTACCCGCCGTCAAGACCCGGCAGTGGACTTTGCTGGTGCAGGGCGTGAACCTGCACGATGCCGCCGCGGCGGAACTGATGGGCCGCTTCCGTTTCGTGCCCGATGCGCGCCTGGATGACCTGATGATCAGCTACGCCACCGACGGCGGCGGCGTAGGCCCGCACTTCGACTCCTACGACGTGTTCCTGCTGCAAGTCTCTGGCCGGCGGCGCTGGCGCATCTCGTCGCAGACCAGCCTGGAACTGGTGCCCGACATGCCGCTGAAGATCCTTGCCGACTTCAGCGCCGAACAGGAGTGGGTGCTGGAGCCTGGCGACATGCTGTACCTGCCGCCGCAATACGCGCACGATGGCGTTGCCGAGGGCGAATGCATGACCTGCTCGATCGGTTTCCGCGCCCCGGCTTATCGCGAACTGGCCGGGCATTTTCTCGCGTGGCTCTCGGAGACGGTCGAGGACAACGAAGACCTTGGCGGCCGTTATGCCGACCCCGGCGAGCGCGCCGCGGCGCGCCCCGCGCAATTGCCCGCGGGCATGGCCAAGGCCGTCGCCGATCGACTGAAGGCGCTGCAATGGAACAGCCAGATGGTGTCTGAATTCCTGGGCAGCCACTTGTCCGAGCCCAAGCCCGGCGTCGAGTTTGCCGAGATATCCGACATTCCCCCGCGCCGTTATGCGAAACTGGCGGCCCAGCATGGCGTCGTGCTTGCATCGGCATCGATTGCACTGTACGACCGGGCCAATTTCTTTCTGAATGGCGAAGCTTACGAACCCCCGTCAGAACTGATGCCCTGGCTGAAAAAGCTGGCCGATTATCGCCACCTTAGTGGCGAAGATGTTGCAGCCTGCGCGGACTTGCCAGACCTGATGGAAACTTTCCATCACTGGACGCTTGAAGGGTGGTTACTGTTGGGCCCGCGCCTGTAATAATGCGTAACAATGCGAATCAGCAAATTTCTGCGCTACACAAGCCGGGAAAACGCGGATATAATCGGCGGCTGGCTAGTACTGTGGACCACTGCATATGTCGGCACCCGGGAGGGCCTCTATTTTGCAGTTCAAGAGCGATAATTACCGGTAATTATTCATCGCCTGTTTTCCGTTATTACAAGTTAAAGGACGAACAATGAAGAAGTCTCTCCTGATCGCATCGCTGCTGGCCGCTGTTGCTCTCGCCGCCTGCGGCAAGAAGGAAGAACCGGCTGCTCCGGCCGCTGACACGGCTGCTCCGGCTGCCGCCGCTCCGGCTGCTGAAGCTTCGGCTCCGGCTGCTCCGGCTCCGGCCGCTGCTGAAGCCTCGGCTCCGGCTGCAGAAGCCTCGGCTCCGGCTGCAGAAGCCTCGGCTCCGGCTGCCAAGCAGTAATCGGTTCCTCACCGATTAAAAAAACCGGCCTTCGGGCCGGTTTTTTTATTTGGCGCGCCGCCACGATTCTGCGGCCGCCGCTTGCACATCCCGCGGCGTCAGGCGCGCACCGCCTGCCAGCCCAGCCCCTCATCCTGATCCGCCACCAGCACATCGGTTGGCAGCGCGCCCAATGCGGCCGCCAGCGCACCGGTGGCCAGTTCGCGCGTGTTGTTCTGCTTGCTGAGATGCGCCGCGACCACGCGGTTCAGGCCCGCATGGGCCACCTGCCCCAGGATGCTCGCCGCCACTTCATTGGCCAGGTGGCCGAAGTCGCCGCCGATGCGCCGCTTCAGCGAAGCCGGATAGACCGAATTGCGCAGCATCTCGCGGTCATGGTTGCATTCGAGCACCAGGGAGTCGACCGCTGACAGGCGCGCGGTCACGTAGGGCGTCTCCATCCCCGCATCGGTCAGCACGCCCAGCCGCGCCCGTCCGTCGGACAGCACGAACTGCAGCGGCTCGCGTGCGTCGTGCGGCACGGTGTACGGCATCACCTGCAGGCTGCCGATGCCGAACGCATGGTCGGCGCAGCAGACCCGCACATCGGCCACGTCGGCGCCGCGCAGATGCGAAGTGGCCAGCCAGGTGCCGTGGCTGGTGTAGACGGTCAGGCGATGGCGGGCCGCAAAGGCGTAGGCCGAGCCGACATGGTCGCCGTGCTCGTGCGTCACCAGCACCGCGTCGAGCTGGTCCGGCGTGACGCCCAGGCGCTCCAGGCGCCGGGCGGTCTCGCGGATGCCGAAACCGCAGTCCAGCAGTACGCGGGTGGTGGTGGTGCCTTCGCGGGATTCGATCAGCAGCGAGTTGCCCTCGCTGCCGCTGCCAAGGAAGGCGAAGCGCATCATGAATGCGCCCGCCCTGGCCTGCCCTGCCGACGCGTGGTGCGCCGGCCGGTTGATATGCCGGTCACCCGCCGGCTCAGTGCAATTGCTCGTCGAGCAGCGACAGGATGCGCTTGCCGATTTCGCCGCTCTCGGGCTGGCCAGCGTCGTTGAGCACCGTCACCAGCGTACCGCTGCCGGTGCCCTTGAGCGACACGCGGTACTTCTTGGCGGTCTTGGGATCGTCTGGCTTGGTGAACAGCTTGGAGAAGAAGCCGCGGCTGTCGGCAACGGTGCGCGGGTCGACATAGCGCACGTAGTACAGCCCCTGGGCGCGGTCGCGGTCTTCGACGGTGAAGTTGACGCGATCCAGCGACAGCCCGACCGAGCGCCAGGCGCGGTCGAACGGTTCGGGGATCTGCAGCGCCGGGGCGCCATTGACCTGGGCCAGGTACGACTTGCCCGTCGCCGCGCCTTCTGCCGGGGCAGCGGTGCCCGCGGCAGCAGCAGCGGTACCGGTAGCAGCAGAAGCTGCGGCACTGCCGGCCGCAGCCGGGTTCTTGGCCATGCGGTCGGCCTGTTCCTTCTGCACGCCCAGGCGCTGGGCCAGGCGCGACAGGAATTCGGCTTCCAGCTCAGGATCGGCCGCACGCGGCGTCCACACCGTGCTGGACTTGTCGATGCCGGTCAGCTGCTCCTGCGCACCGCGGTGGCTGATGAAGACCTCCAGCGTGCCGTTCTGCGAACGCTCGACGCGGGTGCGGAACTTGTCGCGCTCCGAGGTCGAGTACAGGCCGTCGAACACCTTGCCGATGGTATTGCGGATGATGTCCTGCGGGATCTTGGCGCGGTTCTCGGCCCAGTCGGTTTCCATGATGCCAGTCTCGGGCGAGTCCTGCACCAGCAGGAAACCGCTTTCCTGCCAGAAGCCGCGCAGCTGCTGCCACAGCTGGTCGCCGCGCATGCCGTTGCTGATCACCAGCCAGCGCGTGTTGCCGTCACGCTCCATGCGGATGCCCTGCGCGGAGGGCAGCACGTTCTCGGTCGGGGATTGCTCGCGTACCCGGGTGGCCTGGCTGTAGTTCGACAGCGTCGAGGTGCCGTTCTGGTCGGGCACCGAATAACGGCGATCGCCCTCCAGCTTGGTCAGGTCGGGCGGGATATCCAGCGTAGGCGTGCGCTTCGAGGCCGACGACTTGTAGTCGATCTTGTCGGGCTGCATCGCCTCGTTGATGCTGCTGCAGCCGGTAATCACGCCCGCGGCGAGCACGGGCACAACCAGAGCGGCGCGGCGGACTTGCGTCGCGCCGCGGCGGTTAAGCTTCAGTTTCATTGACACGCAATCCTAGTTGAGGGAGCGACAGCAAGACGCCGCGGAAAATCAGGCCAGCAGGCCGGCGGCGGCCAGTGCCTTGCGTACGGTTTCGTGGTTGCCCTCGGACAGCGGGGTCAGCGGCAGGCGGATACCGCCTTCCATCCTGCCCATCTGCTGCAGCGCCCACTTGACCGGGATCGGATTGGCTTCGACGAACATGGCCTTGTTCAGTCCGATCAGTTCCATATGCAGGCGGCGTGCGGTGACGACGTCGCCCTTGAGCGCCGCGACGCACATCTCGTGCATCTTGCGCGGCGCCACGTTCGCGGTGACCGAGATATTACCGTGGCCGCCCAGCAGGATCAGCGCAACGGCCGTGGGGTCGTCGCCGCTGTAGATGGCAAAGCCTTCCGGCGCGTCGTTGATCAGTTGCGCAGCGCGGTCGATATTGCCAGTGGCTTCCTTGACGCCAACGATCCCCGGCACCTGCGCCAGGCGCAGGATGGTCTCGTTGCTCATGTCCGCGACCGTGCGGCCCGGCACGTTGTACAGCAGCACCGGCAGGTCCACCGCTTCCGCGATGGTGCGGAAATGGCGGTACATGCCTTCCTGGGTCGGCTTGTTGTAGTACGGCACGACCTGCAGCGACGCATCGGCGCCCACCTTCTTGGCGAAGGCCGTCAGCTCGATGGCTTCCTTGGTGGAATTGCCGCCGGTACCCGCGATGATCGGGATGCGCTTGCCGGCCTGTTCCACGGCGACGCGGATCAGCTCGCAATGCTCCTCGACGGTAACCGTCGGGGACTCGCCAGTGGTGCCCACGATCACGATGGCGTCGGTGCCTTCGGCCACGTGCCAGTCGACCAGTGCGCGCAGGGCCGGGAAGTCCAGGCTGCCGTCCTCATGCATCGGGGTGACGATGGCGACGATGCTGCCGGTAATCTGTGTCATAAGGTTAGGGATTCGGGATGCGAATAACGGGATTGTACCGGAACCGCAGGTCGCTTCGACCGCTGTCCGGACAGGGGTTGCTACCAACTGTATCAACGTGTGCAGCGGCATTCTCGCCGACCGCCCGAGGCCAGGGTCACGGCTCCAGGCGGTAGCGTGCCGGGGCAGCCGCATCGCCGGTGGAATCCGCCGCGCGCACCGCACATAGCCGCTGGACGAAGGCTGTTTTCGGCACTTCGGTGACGCCGTCCTCGTAGGCGATCACACGCAGGCCATGCGCATGCGCCACCTCGAGCAATTCGCCCGGACGCAGCAGGAAATCCGGCCGCGACGGCTTGCCGACGGTCTCGTTGCCCGCGGCAAAGGTCTCGTACAGCCACACGCCGCCCGGCGCCAGCGCGGCGGCCAGGTGCGGCCACAGCGGCCGGTGCAGGTAGTTGGTGACGACGATGGCGTCGAACGGCGCCTCCCCCGCCAGCGGCCAGCCGCCCTGCTCCAGGTCGGCCACACGGCCGCTGACGCCCGCCGGCAGGCCGGCGATGGCATCGGCATCGCGGTCGACCGCCAGCACCGCATGGCCGCGCGCGGCCAGCCAGGCGGCATGGCGGCCGCTGCCGCAGGCCAGGTCGAGCACGCGCGCGCCCGGGCGCAGCAGGTGGGCCCAGCGCGTGACCCAGGGAGATGGTTCTGAAAGTCCGGCATGCGATGCGGGTTGCAGCGGCATCATGGCATTACACCTCCCGCTCACTGCAGCAGCATCACGATCGGGCGCAGCATCAGCTCGATCAGCGACATCAGCAAGTTGACCACTGGCGTCATCCAGATCGTGGTGATCACGCCCGCCGCCACCAGCGCCAGCACCACGAAGATGCCGTAGGGCTCGATGCGGGACACCGCGCGGGCTATGCCCTGCGGCAGCAGCGCGGTCAGCACGCGGCCGCCGTCCAAAGGCGGCACCGGGAACAGGTTGAAGGCGGCCACCACCAGGTTGACGCGCACGCCGGCCAGCGCCATCTCGCCGAAGAACGGCTCGCGCACGCCGCCCCAGGTCAGGCCGATCGCCAGCAGCACCCAGACGAAGGCCTGCACCACGTTGCTGGCGGGCCCGGCCAGCGCCACCCACATGCCGTGCCAGCGCGGGTTGCGCAGGCGCTCGAACACCACCGGCACCGGCTTGGCGTAGCCGAACACGAACTGGCCGCTGGTCATGATGTAGAGCAGCAGCGGCACCGCGATCGTGCCGATCGGGTCGATATGGCGGATAGGGTTCAGGCTGACGCGCCCGAGCGCATAGGCCGTGTTGTCGCCGAAGAGCTTGGCCACATAGCCGTGCGAAGCCTCATGCAGCGTGATGGCGAACAGCACCGGCAGGGCATAGACCGCGAAGGTCTGGATAAGGGAGGAATCCATGGTCCCTATTGTAACGGCCCGGCAGGCTGCCAGGCGCAGGACGGCGCACCTGTTGCGGCGTCCGTGGCGGCGCGCTCAGAGCCCGAAGCGCTCGACGTCGCCGCGGCCGGCGCGCACCAGTTCGGGCTCGCCGCCGGTCAGGTCGATCACCGTGGTCGGCTGCGCCGGCGCCGGCCCGCCGCACACCACCAGGTCAAGCTGCTTTTCCAGCCGGGCGCGGATTTCGGACGGGTCGTTGAGCGGCTTCTCGTCGCCAGGCATCTGCAGCGTGGCCGAGATCAGCGGCTCGCCGGTCTCGCCCAGCAGCGCCAGCGGAATGGCATGGTCGGGCACGCGCACGCCGATGGTCTTGCGCGCCGGGTGCGAGAGCCGCCGCGGCACTTCCTTGGTCGCTTCCAGGATAAACACGTAGGGGCCCGGCGTGGCGCCCTTGATCCAGCGGTACTGCCGGTTGTCGACGCGGGCGAAGTTGCCGATCTCGGACAGGTCGCGGCACATCAGCGTCAGGTGGTGGCGGTCGTCGACGCCGCGCAGCCGGCGCAGGCGCTCGACCGCGTGCTTGTCGTCGAGCTGGCAGGCGAGCGCGTAGCTGGAGTCGGTCGGCAGCGCGATCAGCCCGCCCTTCTGCAGGATCTGGGCGGCCTGCTTGATCAGGCGCGACTGCGGGTTGAGCGGATGGATCTCGAAGTACTGGGACATGGGCCAGGTGTCGGTAACGGATGCTGACAGATCGGGGGATCGTAATGGAGGCTCATGGGAGGCCCATGCCGGGCATGCGCCTTACCAGTCGTGCCAGACCGGCGTGACCGACGGCGGCAGCGGCGGCAGCGCGCCCAGCTCCACCCGCCCTTCGCCGGGGCCGTGGAAGTCCGTGCCGCGCGAGGCCAGCAGCCCGTAATGGCGCGCCACGTCGGCATAGCGGCGGTACTGGTCCGGCGTATGGCTGCCGGTCACGACCTCGACCGCGCCGCCGCCCAGTGCGGTGAATTCGTCGAACAGCGCATCGTGCTGGGTGACGGTGTAGTTGTAGCGGCCCGGGTGCGCCATCACGGCAATGCCGCCGGCGGCGCGGATCCAGCCGATCGCATCCGCCAGGCTGGCCCAGCGGTGGCCGACATAGCCCGGACGGCCTTCGGACAGGTATTCGCTGAAGACATCGCCGATGGTGGCGCAATGGCCCTCATCGACCAGCCAGCGCGCGAAGTGCGTGCGCGAGATCAGGTCCGGGTTGCCCACGTACTTGAGCGCGCCTTCGAAGGCGCCGCCGATGCCGACCCTGGCCAACGCTTCGCCGATATCGCGGGCGCGGCGTGCGCGGCCGGAGCGGGTGTCAGTCAGGCCGTCGATCAGTTCGGGACAGAACGGGTCGATCTGCAGGCCGACGATATGGACGGTCTGCCCCGCCCAGGTCACCGAAATCTCCACGCCCGGCACATAGCGCATGCCGAATTCTTCCGCCGCGGCGCGCGCCTCGGCCTGTCCGGCCAGCTCGTCATGGTCGGTCAGCGCCCACATCGCGACCCCCGCATCGCGGGCGAGTTGCGCCACCGCGCGGGGCGACAGCGTGCCGTCGGACACGGTGGAATGGCAGTGCAGGTCGGCGTTGAGGGCGTGGGCGTTTTGCATGGGGCCATTCTACTCTTGTCGCCCCGGCTTGCGTGACGCCGGCGTGCCCTGGCAAAGCCCTGCCGGCAACGCTGGCGTCGGCGAAAACTGGCCTTGCGGGGGGTATAGTCGGGCTTTGCACCGTCTTCTTCGGGCGCTTGGTGTGCCCGCCATGCTCAATGTCCAACGACACCTCCCCCGCCGTCACCACCACCGACGTACTGATCGTGGGCGCCGGCCCGGTCGGGCTGTTCGCCGCGTTCCAGGCCGGCGTGCTCGGCCTCAAATGTGAACTGATCGATGTGCTCGACCGCGCCGGCGGCCAGTGCACTGAGCTCTACCCCGAGAAACCGATCTACGACATCCCCGCCGTGCCGGGCTGCCTGGCGCAGGAGCTGGTGGACCGGTTGCTGGAACAGTGCGAGCCGTTTGCCTTCCCGATGCACTTCGGCCAGCGCGCCGAGAGCCTGTCCGAAATCCCGGCGGAGCCGCCGCAGGATGGCCATCCCGCCCGCCAGCGCCTGCTGGTGACCACTGACGGCGGCAAGCGCTTCGATGTCGCCGCGGTGCTGATCTGCGCGGGTGCCGGCGCCTTTGCGCCGCAGCGCGTGTCGCTGCCGGAAGCACCGGCGCTGGAAGGCCGCCACGTGCACTACGCCGTGCGCGACGTGTCGCGCTTTGCCGGCAAGCGCGTGGTGGTGGCCGGCGGCGGCGACTCGGCGCTGGACTGGGCGCTGGCGCTGCGCAAGGTGGCCGCGCGCGTGACGCTGCTGCACCGGCGCGAGGGCTTCCGCGCCGCCGATGGCACCGTCGCCGAGATGCGCGAGGCCGTGGCGGCCGGCGAGATGGATTTCGTGGTCGGCATGCTGGGCGCGCTGCGTACCGCCGGGGAAGGTGGCGCGCTCACCGAAGTCGAGGTGCGCACGCGCGACGGCAGCACGGCCGTGCCCGCCGACGAACTGGTGGCGCTGTACGGCCTGGTGTCGGAGCCGGGCCCGATCGCGCAATGGGACATGGACATGCGCGCCGGCCGCATCCTGGTCGACACCACCACCTACGAAAGCTCGCGCCGCGGCATCTTTGCCGCGGGCGATATCGCGTTCTACACCAACAAGCAGAAGCTGATCCTGTCAGGCTTCCATGAAGCCGCGCTGGCGCTGCGCCGCGCTTACCACTATGCCTTCCCGGAAAAGGCACTGGTGCACGTGCACACCAGCAACAACGCCGCGCTGAAGGAAAAGCTCACGCACGCCTGAGCGGCAGCGTCAGCTGCAGAAGGACTCGACCAGTGCCGCCACTGCGGCGGGCTGGTCGTGGTGCAGCATGTGGCCGGCATCGTCGACCATCTCTTCACGGAAATCGCGGAAGGCGCGGAAGCGCTCCTTGAACTCGGCGATGGTCTGCTTGTGGGCGATATGGCGCAGCGTGTCCGAGTCGCGCGCTTCCACGTGCAGCACCGGCGCGCTGACCTGCTCCCAGATCGCCATTACTTCGTCGACCCGGTACAGCATCGGATTGACCAGCTTGTGCGCGGGATCGCCCAGGATCTCCCAGCGGCCATCGGCATTCTGGCGCGACCAGTGCGCGGCGAGAAAGGCGGCGCGGTCGTCCGGCAGCCGCGGATTGGTCTTCTGCAGCCGGGCGGCGACACCCTCCACGCTGTCATACGTCTTCAGTTCGGCTCCCGCGCGCAGTTCGTCGAGCCAGCGCGCATAGCGCCTCGGCGCATGCTGCGGCCGCGTCGCCGTCATGCCGAAGCCCTCCAGGTCCACCACGCGGCGCACGCGCTCGGGGCGGATGCCGGCGTACAGGCAGATCACGTTGGCGCCCATGCTGTGGCCGACCAGGTCCACCTGCCCTTCAGGCTGGTAATGGTCGAGCAGCGCCTCCAGGTCGGCGATGTAGTCGCCGAACCAGTAGGACTGCGTGCCCGGATAGCGCGTGGGCCAGTCGGTCTCGCCAAACCCGCGCCAGTCCGCCGCGATCACGTGCCAGTCGCCGCGCAGGTGGTCGACCAGGAACTGGAACGACGCGGCCACATCCATCCAGCCATGCAGCATGAACAGCTTGCGTGCGCCGGGTGTGCCCCAGTGGCGCACGTGGTAGCGCAGCCCGCGCAACGTGATAAATTCAGACCGCGAGGTTTCCTTGATTGTCATTGTCTCCACCCTTGTGCCGGGGTCTTCCTGCCGCTGAGCGCGGCGCCGCGGGGGTGGCAGGGAAGCCCGAACAAAATAGAACGATCGTTCGCTTGCGGGATTATAGCGCCGGGCGGACCTACAGGAGACCTTGGATGGCCGCAGCTGCCTTGCCGGCAAGCCGGCGCGACGATTACCGCGCGCTGTACGAATCCTACCGCTGGGAAATCCGCCCGCAGTTCAATATCGCCGAGGCCTGCTGCGGACGCTGGGCGCGCGAGCCGGCCACCATGGACCGCATCGCCGTCTACACCGAGCATGAGGACGGTCGCCGCAATGCCCATACCTTCGCCTACATCCAGGCCGAGGCCAACCGGCTCTCGGCGGCGCTGCGCGCGCTGGGCGTGGCGCGCGGCGACCGCGTCGCGATCGTGATGCCGCAGCGGATCGAAACCGTGATCGCGCATATGGCGATCTACCAGCTCGGTGCGATCGCGATGCCGCTGTCGATGCTGTTCGGGCCCGAGGCCCTAGCCTACCGCATCGCGCACAGCGAAGCCAACGTGGCCATCGCCGACGAGACCTCGATCGACAACGTGCTGGTCGCGCGCCCGGAATGCCCGACGCTGGCCACCGTGATCGCCGCAGGCGACGCGCACGGGCGCGGCGACCACGACTGGGACATGCTGCTGGCCGCGCAACTGCCCACCTTCACCGCCGAACAGACCAAGGCCGACGAGGCCGCGGTGCTGATCTACACCAGCGGCACCACCGGCCCGCCCAAGGGCGCGCTGATCCCGCACCGCGCGCTGATCGGCAACCTGACCGGCTTCGTCTGCTCGCAGAACTGGTATCCGCAGGACGATGACGTGTTCTGGAGCCCCGCCGACTGGGCCTGGACCGGCGGCCTGTGGGATGCGCTGATGCCGGCGCTGTACTTCGGCAAGCCCATCGTCGGCTACCAGGGGCGCTTCTCCGCCGAGCGCGCCTTCGAGTTGCTGGAGCGCTACGCCGTCACCAACACCTTCCTGTTCCCGACCGCGCTCAAGCAGATGATGAAGGCCTGCCCCGAGCCGCGGCAGCGCTATGCGATTAAGCTGCGCGCGCTGATGAGTGCCGGCGAGGCGGTGGGCGAGACCGTGTTCGGCTGGTGCCGCGACGCGCTGGGCGTGATCGTCAACGAGATGTTCGGCCAGACCGAGATCAACTACATCGTCGGCAACTGCACCGCGCAATATGACGATGAACGGCTGGGCTGGCCGGCGCGGCCAGGCTCGATGGGACGCCCCTACCCCGGCCACCGCGTGCAGGTGATCGACGACGAAGGCCGGCCCTGCCCGCCGGGCCACGACGGCGAGGTCGCGGTGTGCGCGACCGATATCGCCGGGCATCCGGATCCGGTGTTCTTTCTCGGCTACTGGAAGAATGACGCCGCGACCGAAGCCAAGTACGTCGAGCGCGACGGCCTGCGCTGGTGCCGCACCGGCGACCTGGCGCGCGTCGATGCCGACGGCTATCTCTGGTACCAGGGACGTGCGGACGATGTCTTCAAGTCATCGGGCTACCGCATCGGGCCGAGTGAGATCGAGAAATGCCTGCTCAAGCATCCGGCAGTGTCGAACTGCGCCGTGGTGCCCTCGCCCGATCCCGAGCGCGGCGCGGTGGTCAAGGCCTTCGTGGTGCTGACGCCGGCGGTGGCGCGCTCGTTCGACGGCGATGCGGCGCTGGTGGCGGAATTGCAGGCGCATGTGCGCGGGCAGCTCGCGCCGTATGAGTATCCGAAGGCGATCGAGTTTATCGACCAGTTGCCGATGACGACCACCGGCAAGATCCAGCGGCGGGTGTTGCGGCTGCTGGAGGAAGAGCGCGCAGGCAAGCGCCCCTAGGAGTCTGCGCGGCAGAAGGATTGAAAAATGAGCGCTCGAAAATCGACCTCTCAGAATCGCGCAGGATCGATTTATTCGAGGAGGGTAAGGCGTCGAGGACCCCTGAAATTGCCTCGTTTTGCAGCACCGGGCTTCTGCCGCGCAGACTCCTAGCCGTTTCCGAACCGCTTGCCGGTCAGTTGGTCACCATCTACGCCTTCGGTTCGCTGATCGCCGCGATCCCGCTGACCGCGGCCACGCAAGGCATGCGGCGACGGCCGCTGCTGGTGCTTGCCATCGCGGGATTTGCCGTCGCCAACTCGGTGACGGCTGTGTCCGGGGCAGCTATTTCCTGACGATGGCGGCGCGCTTTCTCGCCGGCGTATCGGCCGGGCTGCTGTGGGCGCTGCTGGCGGGCTATGCCGCGCGCATGGTGCCCGAGCACCTGAAGGGCCGTGCCATTGCAGTCGCGATGGTGGGCATTCCGCTGGCCTTGTCGCTGGGCGTGCCGTCCGGGACCTTGCTCGGCGCCATCATGGGCTGGCGCGCGTGCTTCGGCATCATGAGCGTGATGACGCTGGGCCTGGTTGCCTGGGTCCTGGCCAGCGTGCCGGATTTTGCCGGCCAGCCTGCGAGCCAGCAGCTGCCGCTCGCGCGCGTCTTCACCTTGCCGGGCGTGCGCACCGTGCTGTTCGTGACGCTTGCCTACGTGCTGGCGCACAACATCCTCTATACCTATATCGCGCCGTTCCTGCGCGAAGCCAACGCCGTGGGCGCGGCTGGATCTTGTCCTGCTGGCATTTGGCGTGGCATCGCTGGTCGGCATCTGGATCACGGGTGTCCTGATCGACAAGTGGCTGCGGGCGCTGACGCTGGCGAGCACAGTGCTGTTCGGGCTTGCGGTGCTGGCGCTCGGCGCGGGGGGCGTGTCCGCCGCCGTCATCTACAGTGCCGCCGCGATCTGGGGCGTGGGCTTCGGCGGGGTCTCGACGCTGTTCCAGACGGCGATCGCGAAAACCGCCGGGCCGTCCGCTGACGTGGCCCAGTCGATGCTGGTCACCGCCTGGAACATCGCCATTGCCGGCGGTGGCGTCATCGGTGGCTTGCTGCTGGATGGCCCTAGCATCGGTGCCTTCCCGCCCGTGGTGGTGGCGTTGCTGGCCGCAACCTGGCTGGCGGCCTGGTCGGCGCGTAAACATGGCTTTCCGCCGCACGGCTGAGGACGGGCAGTCCCCGGGGGGTGGCCAGGCAGGGTAGGCCGGGCTTTAGCCGGCCGATGCCTCCAGCCAGGCCAGCTCATCTTCGTCAAACCCGGCCGCGCGCCGCGCATCAAGGTTGAACGGCCCACGCAGCTTCGGCGCACGGTACTGCTCGGCCAGCTGCGCGTAGGTGGCAACCGGCTCCAGCCCCCGCTGCGCGCACAGCCAGCGGTACCAGTGATTGCCGATCGCAACGTGGCCGACCTCGTCGCGCAGGATGATGTCAATGATGGCCGCCGCCGCATGGTCGCCCGCCCCCGCCAGCTTGGCGCGCACCGGCGGCGAGGCATCCAGCCCGCGCGCCTCCAGCGTGCGGGGCACCAGCGCCATGCGCGCCAGCACGTCGCCGGCGGTCTTGTCGGTCATCTCCCACAGGCTGTTGTGCGCCGGGAAATCGCCATAGGCCGCGCCCAGCGTGCCGAGGTGGTCGGCCAGCAGCGTGAAGTGGTACGCCTCTTCATCGGCCACGCGCAACCAGTCGCGGTAGTAGGCGGGCGGCATGCCGGCAAAACGCCAGACTGCGTCGAGCGCCAGGTTGATCGCGTTGAATTCGATATGGCACAGCGCATGGATCATCGCCGCTCGGCCGGCCGGGGTATGCAGCGAGCGGCGCCGCTCGACGTCCTGCGGCGCGACCAACGGCGGCCGCTCGGGACGGCCCGGGATGCAGCCGGTGTGTCCGGCTTTGATCGATTCATCCGCGCCCAGTGCTGCATCCGGCAGCGCCATCGCCTGACGATACAGCGCCCGCGCCGCCGCGGCCTTGGCGCGCGCATCCGTCATGCACAGCACCGCCAGCGCGTGGCGGCGTGGCGAAAGTGATGGATCAGGCAAAGCCGCGGCGGGAGTTTTTTCTGGCATGGGCGTAAAATCCGGTCTGCCGCCATTGTAGGGCCTCGCCGACACCCCGCTGCCGCGAGGGTCGCGCAGCCCGTGGCACCCCGGCTCGCGGCCGCACCGCACCCCCACCGACCCTTTAAAGTCCGGCGGCAACCCCCATTTCAACAAAAGCCTTTCGTGCAGGAGACCTCATGGCGCTTTACCAGCTCGGCGACGTCAAGCCCAATATCGACAGCGATGCCTACGTGGCCCCTGAAGCCACCGTCATCGGCAACGTGACCCTCAAGTCCCGCGCCAGCGCCTGGCCCGGTGTCGTGATCCGCGGCGACAACGAGCCGATCGTGGTAGGCCACGACACCAATATCCAGGAGGGCTCCGTGCTGCACACCGACCCGGGCTGCCCGCTGACCCTGGGCGACAAGGTCTCGATCGGCCACCAGGCCATGCTGCACGGCTGCACCGTCGGCGAAGGCTCGCTGATCGGCATCCAGGCCGTGGTGCTGAACCGCGCCGTGATCGGCAAGGAGTGCCTGGTCGGCGCCGGCGCCGTGGTCACCGAGGGCAAGGTCTTCCCGGACCGCTCGCTGATCCTGGGCGCGCCGGCCAAGGTGGTGCGCCAGTTGACCGACGCAGACGTCGCCAACCTGTACCGCAACGCCGAGACCTACGCCACGCGCCAGGCCATATACAAGCAACAGCTCAAGCGGATCGGCTGAACCCAGTCCAGCGCCCCGCGGCAGCACTTACCGAAGCATCAACAGACATTGTGACCGATACCACCACCCCCGACACCCTGCAGAAGTTCCTGTTCGACGCGGCCCCCGTGCGCGGCGAGCTGGTGCGCATGGAAGCCACCTGGCAAGAAGTGCTGGGCCGCCACAGCTACCCCGCGCCGGTCCGCCGGCTGCTGGGCGAGATGATGGCCGCCGCGGCGCTGCTGTCGGCCAACCTGAAGTTCAACGGCGCACTGGTGATGCAACTGCACGGCGACGGCCCGGTGCGCATGCTGGTGGTGGAGTGCCTGTCCGACCTGTCGATGCGCGCCACCGCCAAGCTGGCGGAAGGCGCCGAGATTGCCGACGACGCCACGCTGGCCGACATGGTCCACGCCCACGGCCACGGCCGCTTCGCCATCACGCTGGACCCGAAGGACAAGCTGCCGGGCCAGCAGCCGTACCAGGGCATCGTGCCACTGGCCGACGCCCACGGCCCGCTGGCCTCGATCAGCGCCGTGCTGGAGCACTACATGCATGCCTCGGAGCAGCTCGACACGCGCCTGTGGCTGGCCGCGGACGACCACGTCGCCGCCGGCATGCTGCTGCAGAAGCTGCCTGCCTATGGCGGCACCGCGGAAGTCGGCGAAACCGGCGCGCCGCTGGCCAGCCACGCGCGCGCGCAGGACCTGGACACCTGGGACCGCGCCGTGCAGCTGGGCACCACGCTCAAGGCCGACGAACTGCTGGCCGAGACGCCCGACACGCTGCTGCGCCGCCTGTTCTGGGAAGACCTGCAGGATGCTGGCCTGCGCGTGTTTGAGCCGCTGACGCCGCATTTTCACTGCTCGTGCTCGCGCCCAAAGGTGGCGGGCATGCTGCAGTCGCTGGGCCAGGACGAGATCGAGAGCATCATCGCCGAGCGCGGCAATGTCGAGATCCATTGCGATTTCTGCGGCCAGCGCTATGAGTTCGACCCGGTCGACTGCGCCCAGCTGTTCTCGCCCACGCATATCGCCACCGGCGCCGGAGCCGGCGCGCACCAGCACCACTAAGCGCGGGCGCACACCACGGCGGAACACCAGGAAGGTGCGGGGCGGCGCAACGGAAACATCCACTGCGCCGCCCAGTCCAATGGCTGTACGATTGCAGTACTAGCCGCAGTACCTAGCGAGCCGGAGACCTGCCATGTCCGCCCGAGCCTCCCACCCCCTGCCCGAAGATTCCCGCGCCACCACGGGGGCCGTCTCGCGCGGCAGGCTGGGTGGCGCCTGCGCTTCGGCGCTGGCCGGCGCCCTCCTGATGACTGGCGGCTGCGCGGACTTGCCGCGCGACGAAAATGGGTCGCCGCCGACGGCGCGGCTCGCGCCCAATGCCGTTCGGCCCGCGCGGCTGACGCCCGAGCAGCGGCAGAAACTCGATACGTTGAACCAGGAAGTGCTGCGCGAACAGGCGGACGCCATCGCGCGCCAACAGCAAGCCGAAGCATACGCGCGCGCGGCGTATCCCAACACGAGCTGGAGCCTGTTCTACGGTGGGTGGAGTGGCTGGGGCGGCGGCGTCAGCGTCGGCATGCCCGGCTACTGGGGCGGCTGGTATCCGTACTGGTGGTGACGGGCGGAGGGTGCTTTTAGGGGTCGCGAACCGGAGCGCTGCATTAGGGCCACGAACCCTCGCGTACGCTCCCCTCTCCCGCACGCGGGAGAGGGGAGCAAACCGGCATGATCGTTATGACTCAGTGGCGCGCCATGCCAGCCGCCGAATTCGGCGGCGGCGGCAGCGGCGGCGTGGCGCTGACCTTGGGTGCCGGCGCGACGAACTGCACAAACACCTCGCCTTCCTTCACCATGCCCAGCTCATAGCGGGCACGTTCCTCGATTGCGCCGGTGCCGTCCTGCAGGTCGGCGACTTCCCCTTCCAGCTTGGCGTTGCGCAGCTTGAGCGTCTGGTTGCGGGTGCCCTGCTCGGTCAGCTGCCGGTTCAGGTCCCAGACACGCAGCCAGCCACCCTTGCCCAGCCAGAGCGGATACTGGATCGCAAGCAGCAGCACGAACAACAGCAGCGAGATCAGACGCATGAAAGGTTGCGGACAAGAAATTCCGCACAATGATCTGCGAACTCAGGCCGGAAGGCAATTGCCAGGCAGATTTCGATACAAAAACGGCGGCCGGAAATCAATCCGTACCGCCGCCCTTTGCGAACCAGCACGTCATTCCCGCGCAGGCGGGAATGACGACCACAGGCCTTAGCGCAGGTTGTAGAACGCGCTCTTGCCCGGGTAGCTGGCGATATCGCCCAGGTCTTCCTCGATGCGCAGCAGCTGGTTGTACTTGGCGATGCGGTCCGAGCGCGACAGCGAGCCGGTCTTGATCTGGCCGGCGTTGGTGCCCACGGCGATATCGGCAATGGTGCTGTCTTCGGTTTCGCCCGAGCGGTGCGAGATCACGGCGGTGTAGCCGGCGCGCTTGGCCATCTCGATGGCGGCAAACGTTTCGGTCAGCGTGCCGATCTGGTTGATCTTGATCAGGATCGAGTTGCCGATGCCTTTCTCGATGCCTTCCTTCAGGATCTTGGTGTTGGTGACGAACAGGTCGTCGCCCACCAGCTGCACGCGCGTGCCCAGCTTCTCGGTCAGCGTCTTCCAGCCGTCCCAGTCGCCTTCGGCCATGCCGTCCTCGATCGACACGATCGGGAACTTGTCGCACAGGTTGGCCAGGTAGTCGGCAAACTGCGTCGACGACAGCTTCAGGCCTTCGCCCTCCAGCTGGTACACGCCCTCGCCTTCGTGGTAGAACTCGCTGGCGGCGCAGTCCAGCGCCAGCAGCACGTCTTCACCGGCGCGGTAGCCGGCCTTCTCGATGGCCTGCACCACGGTGTTCAGGCACTCTTCGTTGGACGAGAAGTTCGGGGCGAAGCCGCCTTCGTCGCCCACCGCGGTGGACATGCCCTTGTCGGCCAGGATCTTCTTCAGCGCGTGGAAGATCTCGGCGCCGCAACGCAGGGCTTCGCGGAAGCTGGTCTGCGACACCGGCATGATCATGAATTCCTGGATATCCAGGCTGTTGTTGGCGTGCGCGCCACCGTTGACGATGTTCATCATCGGCACCGGCAGCTGCATCGCGCCCGAGCCGCCGAAGTAGCGGTACAGCGGCAGGCCGGCCTCTTCAGCGGCGGCCTTGGCGACAGCCATCGACACGGCCAGTGTGGCGTTGGCGCCCAGGCGGCCCTTGTTCTCGGTGCCGTCGAGGTCGATCAGGGTGCGGTCCAGGAAAGCCTGCTCGGAGGCGTCCAGGCCCATGATGGCTTCGGAGATTTCGGTGTTGATGTGCTCGACGGCCTTCAGCACGCCCTTGCCCAGGTAGCGCGACTTGTCGCCGTCACGCAGTTCGATGGCTTCGCGCGAACCGGTGGAGGCGCCCGACGGCACGGCCGCACGGCCCATCACGCCGGATTCCAGCAGCACGTCGCATTCGACGGTGGGGTTGCCGCGCGAGTCGAGAACCTCGCGACCGATGATATCTACGATTGCACTCATGAATTCCTCTCTGACTGTTGATTCTTGCTGCTGCTGATTACTTCAACCTGTCCGCGTGGCAGGCGCATGCCATGCCTGCGGCCCGATTTCAACCGATCTCAGGCCGCGCCTTCCACCACGATCATGTTCATCGTCGCCGCATGCTCGCGCGCCTTGCGGGCGGCGCGATAGGCTTCGCCGTCATGGAACGACTTGGCGGCGTCATAGCTGGGGAATTTCAGCACCACGACGCGCGTCGGCGCCCACTCGCCCTCCAGCGGCTCGGTCGTGCCGCCGCGTACCAGCACCTCGGCGCCATGGATCTGCATGGCCTTGCTCGAGAGCACCTTGTACTCCTCGTACTGCTGGGGGTCGGTCACGTCGACGTAGGCGATGATATAGCCCGCGGCCATGGAATATCTCCCGATTTTTTGTATTGTCTTTCGATATGGTTTGTCACCACCGGCATTGCGGTGGTGACAAAACCGGGCCGGCTCAGGCGCAGGCCGGCCAGCCGAAGTTGTCTTCCAGGAAGCCGGCGCGCTTGACCAGCGTGTCCAGTTCCTTGAGCACGGCCAGCAGTTCCTTCATGCGCGACAGCGGCACCGCGTTGGGGCCATCGGACATGGCCTTGCTCGGGTCCGGGTGCGTTTCCATGAACAGGCCCGCCACGCCGGTGGCGACGGCGGCGCGCGACAGCACCGGCACGAACTCGCGCTGGCCGCCCGAGCTGGTGCCCTGGCCGCCCGGCAGCTGCACCGAGTGGGTGGCGTCGAACACCACCGGGGCACCGGTCTCGCGCATGATCGCCAGCGAGCGCATGTCGGACACGAGGTTGTTGTAGCCGAACGAGACACCGCGCTCGCAGGCCATGAAGACGTCATCGGGCAGACCGGCTTCGCGCGCGGCATCGCGGGCCTTGTCGATCACGTTCTTCATGTCGTGCGGCGCCAGGAACTGGCCCTTCTTGATATTCACCGGCTTGCCGCTTTGCGCGCAGGCACGGATGAAATCGGTCTGGCGGCACAGGAAAGCCGGCGTCTGCAGCACGTCCACCACGGCGGCGACAGGCTTGATCTCGTCGATCTCGTGGATGTCGGTCAGCACCGGCACGCCGATCTCGCGCTTGACGGTCGCCAGGATCTCCAGGCCCTTCTCCATCCCCAGGCCGCGGAACGACTTGCCCGACGAACGGTTGGCCTTGTCGAACGACGACTTGTAGATGAACGGGATGCCCAGTTCAGCGGTGATGGCCTTGAGCTCGCCGGCGGTATCCAGCGCCATCTGCTCGGACTCGATCACGCACGGACCCGCGATCAGGAAGAACGGCTTGTCGAGGCCGGCCTCGAATCCACAGAGTTTCATGACAGTCTCTCCTGCTTGCAGCCGGGCCTCAGGCGCCCTTGCGCTGCTGGCTGGCCAGCGCGGCTTCGACGTAGGCCTTGAACAGCGGATGGCCGTCGCGCGGGGTCGAGGTGAATTCCGGGTGGAACTGCACGCCGACGAACCAGGGGTGCATCGACTCGGGCAGCTCCATCATTTCCGGCAGGTTCTCGGTCGGGGTGCGGGCCGAGATCACCATGCCGGCCTTTTCCAGCGTCGGCACGTAGTGGTTGTTGACCTCGTAGCGGTGACGGTGGCGCTCGTTGACCTCGGCGCCGTAGATGGCGGCGGCCTTGGTGCCATCCTTGACCGGCACGCGCTGGGCGCCCAGGCGCATGGTGCCGCCCAGGTCGGAATCGGCCGAGCGCTGCTCGACCTTGCCTTCGCGGTCCACCCACTCGGTGATCAGCGCGACCACCGGGTGTTCGGTTTCCAGGTTGAACTCGGTCGAGTTGGCGTCACCCATGCCGGCCAGGTGGCGGGCAAACTCGATCACGGCCAGCTGCATGCCCAGGCAGATGCCCAGGTACGGGATCTTGTTCTCGCGGGCGTACTGGATCGCACGGATCTTGCCTTCCGTGCCGCGCTTGCCGAAGCCGCCCGGCACCAGGATGGCGTCCAGCGGGGCCAGCACTTCGAGGTGGCCCGATTCCAGTTCCTCGGAATCGATGTACTCGATGTTCACGCGCGTGGCGGTGTGCATGCCGGCGTGGCGCAGCGCCTCGATCAGCGACTTGTATGACTCGGTCAGGTCGACGTACTTGCCAACCATGCCGATGGTGATTTCGTGCTCGGGATTTTCCTGGGCCTTGACCAGCTTTTGCCACATCGACAGGTCGGCCGGCCTCGGATCCAGGCGCAGCTCCTCGCAGATCAGGCGGTCCAGGCCCTGCTCGTTGAGCATCTGCGGGATCTTGTAGATGCTGTCCGCGTCCCACACCGAAATCACGGCGTCTTGCGGGATATTGGCGAACAGCGAGATCTTGGCGCGCTCGTCGTCCGGAATCGGGCGGTCGGCGCGGCACAGCAGCGCGGTCGGCGAGATGCCGATTTCACGCAGCTTCTGCACCGAGTGCTGGGTCGGCTTGGTCTTCAGCTCGCCGGCGCTGGCGATGAACGGCACCAGTGTCAGGTGCACGAAGGCGCAATGGTTGCGGCCCATGCGCAGGCTCATCTGGCGCGCGGCTTCCAGGAACGGCAGCGATTCGATGTCACCCACGGTGCCGCCGATTTCCACCAGCGCAACGTCGGCCTTGCCGTCGTGCGACGCGGCCGCGCCCTTCTCGATGAAGGCCTGGATCTCGTTGGTGATATGCGGGATCACCTGCACGGTCTTGCCCAGGTATTCGCCGCGGCGCTCCTTGCGGATCACCGATTCGTAGATCTGGCCGGTGGTGAAATTGTTCGACTTGCGCATCTTGGCCGAGACGAAACGTTCGTAGTGGCCGAGATCGAGGTCGGTTTCCGCACCGTCTTCCGTGACAAACACCTCGCCATGCTGGAAGGGGCTCATCGTGCCGGGATCGACGTTGATGTAGGGATCTAGCTTGAGGAGGGTGACTTTGAGGCCGCGCGACTCAAGAATGGCCGCGAGCGAGGCAGCAGCGATGCCCTTGCCGAGAGAAGAGACGACGCCACCGGTGACGAAGACGAATTTGGTCATAAACCGAGCTTGCCGGGGAAATCGGGATTATACATGAGAGCCCGTTCCCCGCCGACCCGGAAATTGTGACATCACCCCTCTTTTGCGGGGCTGCGGCGGGTTGCAAACGGTAGCAAACAGGGGTTCAGCCGTCCTGCGGCGCATGCGCCGCCTGGGGGCTTCAGCGTCCGTCGCGGCGCATCGCCCCGATCAGATCCTGCACCAGTTGCGCGGTCTCCAGCGGCCGCTCCATCGGGTACAGGTGGCCGCCTTCGATAAAGCGCAGGTTCGGCCCCACCAGCTTGCGGGTGGCCCCCAGCCCGGCCTGGCGCACCTCGCGCGAGCGCGTGCCGGCGACGAATCCCACCGGCACCGGCGCGCCGCGCGCCACCTTGCGCCCCAGGCTGGTGGGCAGCGTGCGGTAGATCCAGTATTCGACCTCGCGGCTGAAGCGCAGCCGGCGCTCCTTGTCCTTGCCGGTGGGCTCGGTGCCGTGGATGGCGTAGTCGCGCAGCACTTCCTCGTCCCACACCGCGAAGTTCGGCTTGGAGCGAAAGTGTTTCCACACCGCCTCGGCATCGGGCCAGTGGGTGCGGCGGTTCTTGGTCACCGCGGCCGGGCCCGGCTTCTCGTCCACGCCGAGCCATTGCGCCGTCTTCAGCAGCGAAGCGCGCCAGCCGGCGATGATCGGCGAATCCAGCATCACCACGCCACGCACCCGATCGGGACGCCGCAGCGCCGCCATCAGCGACAGGAAGCCGCCCAGCGAGTGCCCCACCAGCCACACCGGCGCATGGTACTGGCGGTCGATCTCGCCCAGCAGTTCTTCCACCAGGTGCGGCCAGCCGCGCGTGACCGGGAACTGTGGCTTGTGTCCGTAGCGGTCCACCGCGCGGAACTCGAAGTCGTCTTCCAGCGCCGCGAACAGCTTGCGGTAGGTGGTCACCGGGAAGCCGTTGGCATGAGAAAAATGGATGATCTCGCGCATCGCCGCTCCGCCGCCTAATCCTGGGTGCGCGCGGGATTGCGCCTGGCGCGCACCGGCTGGCCCCAGCAATCCGGCTCGCCGGCGCGCGCCAGCGGGAATTCCGCCGGCTCGGTGGGATTCCATTCCGGGTTCTGGATCTCGCCGAAGACCTGGCGCAGGCGTTGCCCCCAGGTGTCGCGGATCATGCGGAAGTAGGTGTTGCGCTCATCGATGTTGACGAAGCGCGTGACGCGCAGCGAATCGGCCTCGTAGACCAGCAGGTCCAGCGGCAGCCCGACCGAGATATTGGACTTGAGGGTCGAGTCCATCGAGATCAGCGCGCATTTGGCGGCCTCGCCCAGCGGCAGCGACGGGTGCACCACCCGGTCGATGATGGGCTTGCCGTACTTGGCCTCGCCAATCTGGAAGTAGCAGTTCTCGGGCGTGGCCTCGACAAAGTTGCCGGCCGCGTAGACGTTGAACAGCCGCACCCGCTCGCCGCGGATCTGGCCGCCGAAGACCAGGCTGACATTGAATTCGATGCCGGCGTCGCGCAGTGCGTGCGCATCGCGCTTGTGCACCTGGCGCACAGCCTCGCCGACGATGGAGGCGGCCTCGAACATGTCGCGCGCGTTCCATAGCGAACGCTTCTCGTCATGATTCTCGGCCAGGATCTGGCGCACCGACTGGCTGATGGCCAGGTTGCCGGCGGTCAGCAGCACCATCACACGGTCGCCGGGTTCTTCGAACACCGTCATCTTGCGCGCCGTGGAAATGGCGTCTACTCCGGCATTGGTGCGGGAGTCGGACAGGAATACCAGGCCGGCATCCAGCCGCATGGCTACACAATACGTCATGGTCTTGTTGTGTTGTTCTTCACGGCGGCCCCTGAAGAGTTCGACGGGGGCCGGTGGGCTGCATTACCCCGGATTCTAGCGCCGGTGCCTCGGCACTGGGCCCTGTCTGGAATCAAGCACCTAATTGGCGCAGCTGCGCTCAGTCCTGGGCCGGAAGTGGCGCGATACTGACATTTACCTCCAGCGTTTCGCCGGAGCCTCCTTCAAGAATGCCCCGGACTGGTGCGGCGGACTGGTAGTCGCGCCCCACCGCAAGGCGCACATGGCGCTCATCGGTCACGCAGGCGTGCGTAACGTCGATACTGCACCATAGTTCGCGCTCGGCATCCAGGCTGATGTCCGCCCAGGCATGGCTCGCCATTTCGGTGGCGGCCGGATCATAGAAGTATCCGCTCACATAGCGCGCGGGGATGCCCAGCGCTCGGCACGCTGCCACCATCACCTGCGCCTGGTCCTGGCATACGCCGCTGCCCAGGCTGAAGGCCTCGGCCGCAGAGGTGCCGACATCAGTCGTATTGGGCTTGTAGCGCACCCGCTCGGCAATGCCCTGGGCCAGCGCCAGCAGCGCCGGGATGTCATGGCCGGCGGCCAGGAACGGTGCGGCGAACGCCTGCATTTCCGGTGGCGCCGTGGTCAGCGGCGTGCTGCCGAGGAAGTACAGCGGCGATACCCGCGACTCGCCGGGGGGCGGCACATCGCAGAACGCGTGATGGCCGTCGCGGTCGAGGTCGCCATGGGGCGGCAGGACTTCCACCTCGCCGCTGGCCTCGATGGCGATGGTGCTGGTGGGCCCGGCGACGGTGAAGTTGTGCACGATATTGCCGAAGCCGTCGCGTGCCGCCGACGGGTTGCCGGGCGTGGCCAGCTGCCAGCGGTGCACGGTCTGCAGCGGGCCCGAGCGCGGCTCGAGCCGCACCTCGTGCACGCTGCGGCGCACCGGCTCGGCGTAGCGGTAGACAGTATGGTGGTGGATCTTGTATTTCACGATATCAGGGCGCGGCGCGGCGGCGGCAGCACATGGCGATCGCCGCCGGCAGGCCCATGTCAGGCCACCTGCAGCGGCACGAGGAAGTCCCGGCTGATGCCATTGCCGAGATCGCCGATGCGCTCCAGGAAGCTGGTCAGGTACGCATGCAGGCCGACGGCAAAGATATCGTCGATCCGCGCGTACTTCAGGTCGGCGTGGAGTTTACCAGCCTGGCGCTCGGTTTCCGCCGACTGCTGGTTGTGCACCGTGCCGAGGATTGCCACCACCTCGTCCATGCTCGATACCAGCGAGCGCGGCATGTCCGGGCGCAGGATCAGCAGCTCGGCCACGCGCTGCGGCGTGATCACCGCGCGATAGACCTTGCGGTACACCTCGAAGCCCGATACCGAGCGCAGCACCGCGGCCCAGTGGTAGAAGTCGTTCTGGTCGCGGCTGGGGTCGCGGTGAACTTCGCTGTCGTCGCTGGCCGAGGCCTGGAACTTGACGTCAAGAATACGCGCGGTGTTGTCCGCGCGCTCCAGGAACGTGCCCAGCCGCATGAAGTGGAAGGCGTCATCCTTGAGCATGGTGCCGAACTGCACGCCGCGCGCCAGGTGCGAGCGGAACTTGACCCACTCGAAGAACGCCGACGGGTCCTCCTTCAACACGCCGTCGGCGATCATGCGCTGTACCTCCAGCCAGGTGGTGTTGACGGTCTCCCAGACCTCGGTGGTCAGCGAGCCGCGCACCGCGCGCGCGTTCTCGCGCGCCGCGCGCAGGCAGGCCATGATCGACGAGGCGTTGGTCATGTCGCGCACCATGAAGTCGATCACGTCGTCGCGCGACAGCAGCCCGTACTTGTGGTCGAAGGCTTGCGTCAGCTCGGAGATATCGAGCATGGCCCACCAGCCCTGCTCGGCCACCTCGGCCGATTGCGGCAACAGCGAGGTCTGGTAGTTGACGTCGAGCATGCGGGCGGTGTTCTCCGCGCGCTCGGTATAGCGGGCCATCCAGAACAGGTGGTCGGCAGTACGGCTCAGCATGTCGGCTCTCCTCGCGTGGCGGCGGCAGTCTTTATTACGTGGTTGGTTGTCGTCGTCATCGTTCCAGCACCCAGGTATCCTTGGTACCGCCCCCTTGCGAGGAATTGACCACCAGCGAGCCTTCGCGCAGCGCCACGCGGGTCAGCCCGCCGGGCACCATGCGCACTTCCTTGCCCGACAGCACGAACGGCCGCAGGTCGATATGGCGCGGCGCAATGCCCGCCTCCACATAGGTCGGGCAGGTCGACAGCGCCAGCGTCGGCTGCGCGATATATTGCTCCGGCCGTGACTTGACCACCTCACGGAAGGCATCGATCTCCGCGCGCGTGGCGGCCGGCCCCACCAGCATGCCGTAGCCGCCGGCGCCGTGGGTTTCCTTGACCACCAGCTCGTCCATGTGCTCGAGCACGTATTGCAGGTCGTCCGGGCGCCGGCACATATACGTGGGCACGTTGCTCAGGATCGCCTCTTCGCCAAGGTAGAAGCGGATCATGTCCGGCACGTACGGGTAGATCGACTTGTCGTCGGCCACGCCGGTGCCGATCGCATTGCAGATGGTCACGTTGCCGGCGCGGTAGACCGACAGCAGCCCCGCCGCGCCCAGCGCGGAATCGGGCCGGAACACCAGCGGGTCGAGGAAGTCGTCGTCGACGCGGCGGTAGATCACGTCGATGCGCTGCGGTCCCTGCGTGGTGCGCATGAACAGGTGGTCGTCCTCGACGAAGAGGTCGCTGCCTTCCACCAGCTCCACCCCCATCTGCTGCGCCAGGAAGGCGTGCTCGAAGTAGGCCGAGTTGTACATGCCGGGGGTCAGCACCACCACGGTGGGATCGGCGATGGCCTGCGGCGAGACGCCGCGCAGCATGTCGAGCAGCAGGTCGGGATAATGCGCGACCGGCGCCACGCGGTTGCGCGCGAACAGGTCGGGGAACAACCGCATCATCATCTTGCGGTTCTCCAGCATGTACGACACGCCCGAGGGCACGCGCAGGTTGTCTTCCAGCACGTAGAACTCGCCCTCGCCGGCGCGCACCACGTCGATGCCGGCCACATGCGCGTAGATGTCGCGCGGCACGTCGACGCCGAGCATCTCGGGCCGGTACTGGGCGTTGTTGTAGATCTGGTCGGGCGGGATCACGCCGGCGCGGATGATGTCCTGGCCGTGGTAGATGTCGTGGATAAAGCGGTTCAGCGCCGCCACGCGCTGGCGCAGGCCTTTTTCCAGCAGCGCCCATTCGCTGGCCGGGAAGATGCGCGGGATCACGTCGAACGGGATGGTGCGCTCGGTGCCGCTGTTGGCTTCGTCCTTGTCGCCGTAGACGGCAAAGGTAATCCCCACGCGCCGGAAGATGAGGTCTGCCTCGGCGCGCTTGTTGTCCATGGTGCTTTCGGACTGTCGCGCCAGCCAGTCCGCGAAATGGCGGTAGTGTTGGCGCACTGCGCCGTCGGGCAACGCTTGCCCCGCCTGGATGACCGAGGGCGCGCCGTCTGCGCGCCAGTCCAGCATCTCGTCGAAATACCGCCCCGCCATGATGGCCGTTCCTCCATGTCGCGGGCGTCCGGTGCCTGCCACTTCCTCGTTGCTACCGGCGCCCTGGTTTTGCCCTGGCTGTCCTGCCCCAAGCCCGCCGCGCGCTGCCCGTTTTGGGGGGTGCCGCGGCGATGCTGTCGAGTCACTGGCCCTTTCAGCATACTTGTGCCGGCGAAAGCCGCAAGCTGGCGGACCCCTGCCGGCACGGAAAGTGAACTAGCAAGATGTCTGCCAGCGCACGTAAAAAACGGCCGCCAGCGAGGCTGGCGGCCGTTTGCAGCCCGGGAGGAACGGTGCGGCGGTCAGCGCGTCGCGCCGGCGCCCTGCGCTGCGTTGGCCCGCAGAATCGTGTCCACCAGCGCTTCGGGGGACTGCCGGATATCGAGCACCAGCGCGTCGCGCGGTTCCTCGAGGGTATCGAACTGGCTTTGCAGCAGGTCCGGGTTGAAGAAGTGCTCGGTACGCTCGGACAGGCGCTGGCCGATCAGCGACGCATCGCCCTTCATGAAGACGAAGGTCACGCCGCCGTCGGGCGGCGTCAGCCGGTCGCGGTACGCCTGGCGCAGCGCCGAGCAGGTGAACACGTGCGTGCGGCCCTCGGCCCGGGCGGTGTCGATGGCGGCGCGCATTGCCGCCAGCCAGGGCCAGCGGTCTTCGTCGGTCAGCGGGATGCCCGCGTGCATCTTGGCCTTGTTGGCGTCGCTGTGGAATGCGTCGGCGTCATCGAAGCCGCAGCCCAGGCGCTGCGCCAGCAACTGGCCGACCGTGGTCTTGCCGCTGCCAGAAACGCCCATCAGGATATAGATCATGTCTGCTCCGTCGGTCTTGGTATCGGATGGTGTGGCCATCCTTGTCGGTCCTTGTCCAGCCTGACGTCCTTGCGCTGACGCAAAAGGCGTCCGGGGGGGGCGCTGCCGCCCCCGCTGGAAACTTCAGGGGAAAAATCGGCCTCTGGCCTGGCTATTGTGCGACGGATTGCGCCACGCCGGCAGGCTTGCGCCCGCTCGCGCCGGTTTTGGCATCCGCGGCGGCATCCGCCTCGGACAGGTCGAGTGCGCTGCCGCCCTCTTCCGCGATGCGCGCATGGCGGCGGAACAGGCCGAACAGGCCCCGTCCCAGGCTGAACTGCGCAAAGTCGTCGGCCGGCGCGGCGACCAGGTCGCGCGCCGAGAACTCACCTTCGTCGCCCAGCCATTGCAGCGTGCCGGCGACGGCGTCAACGCGGACGCGGTCGCCGTCGCGCACGCGCGCCAACGGCCCGCCGGCGAGCGCCTCCGGGCCGACGTGGATCACCGCCGGCACCTTGCCCGACGCGCCGGACATGCGGCCGTCGGTCACCAGCGCCACCTTGTGGCCGGCGTCCTGCAGCGCGCCCAGCACCGGCGTCAGCCGGTGCAACTCGGGCATGCCGTTGGCGTTGGGGCCCTGGAAGCGCACCACGGCGACCAGGTCGCCTGTGAGCTCGCCGGCATCGAAGGCGGCCTGCAGCCCTTCCTGCGAATCGAACACCCGCACCGGCGCCTCGACCACGCGGTGCTCCGGCGCGACCGCCGACACCTTGATCACGCCGCGGCCCAGGTTGCCCTGCATCAGCCGCAGCCCGCCCTCGGGCGAGAATGGCGCCGCGGCGCTGGCCACCACCTGCTCGTCGCCGCTTTGCGCCGCGCCGTCGCGCCAGCGCAGCACGCCGTCGGTCATCACCGGCTCCTGCGTGTAGCGCGCCAGGCCGGGACCGGCCACGGTCTGCACGTCCTCGTGCAGCAGCCCGGCCTGCAACAGCTCGCGAATGACCAGGCCGGCGCCGCCGGCGGCGTGGAAGTGGTTCACGTCAGCCGAACCGTTCGGGTAGACGCGCGCCAGCAGCGGCGTGATGCGCGACAGGCGGTCGAAGTCGTTCCAGTCGATCACGATCCCGGCCGCGCGCGCCATCGCCACCAGGTGGATGGTGTGGTTGGTCGAGCCGCCGGTGGCCAGCAGGCCGACCATCGCGTTGGCGATGGCGTATTCGTCGACGATGCGCGCCAGCGGCAGGTATTGGTCGCCACGCGCACGCAGCTCGATGGCCCGCTGCGCCGCGGCAGCCGTCAGCGCGTCGCGCAGGCCGCTGTCCGGATGCACGAAGGCCGCACCCGGCAGGTGCAGGCCCATGATTTCCATCAGGAACTGGTTGCTGTTGGCGGTGCCGTAGAAGGTGCAGGTGCCGGCGCCGTGGTAGGCCTGGCATTCGGCCTCGAGCAGCGCGTCGCGGCCGACCTTGCCGGTGGCGTAGAGCTGGCGCACGCGCGCCTTTTCCTTGTTGGACAGGCCAGTGGCCATCGGCCCCGCCGGCACGAACACCATCGGCAGGTGGCCGAACTGCAGCGCGCCCATCAGCAGGCCCGGCACGATCTTGTCGCATACGCCCAGCATCAGCGCCGCGTCGAAGGTGTTGTGCGACAGCGCGACCGCGGTGCCCATGGCGATCGCGTCGCGCGAGAACAGCGACAGCTCCATGCCCGGATTGCCTTGCGTGATGCCGTCGCACATCGCCGGCACGCCGCCCGCCACTTGCGCCACCGCGCCGACCGCGCGCGCCGCTTCCCGGATCACGCCGGGGTAGCGCTCGTAGGGCTGGTGCGCCGACAGCATGTCGTTGTAGGCGGTGACGATGCCGAGGTTGGGCGCATGGTCGACGCGCAGCTTGAGCTTGTCGTTGGCCGGCAGCGCGGCAAAGCCATGCGCCAGGTTGGCGCAGGACATGCCGCGCAGCGGGCCCAGCTCGGCCTGTGCGCGCTCGCAGCGGGCAAGGTAGGCAGCACGGCTGGCGCGGCTGCGCTCGACGATGTGTTCGGTGACGGCCAGAAGCTCGGCATGGACGGCGATGGGCATGGCGCAGACGTTCCTTGTGGGCTTGGCGACGGCACGGCATGACCTGCCGTCGCATGTAGAATTTCTACATTATACCGATCGCCGGTCCGACGTCGATTGGGCAATGCGTCACAATGGCGCTTAATTGCGCAGGATTCTGGAAAACCCTGACTGCAAACCACACCCGATTTTGGGCATGATGCCGCGCCAATCTTGTAGAATCTCTACATATTATCTAATCAACATTTCCCACCCCCGCCGCCATGCGCGACCGAATCCTTGCCGTCTACGACACGCTCCGCCCTTCCGAACGCCGCCTGGCGGACTACGTCGCCCGGCATGGCGCCGCCGTGATCCGGCTGTCGATGCCCGAACTGGCCGAGCGCGCCGGCGTATCGCAGCCGACCATCGCGCGCTTCTGCGCGGCGCTGGGCTATGACGGTTTCCGCGAATTCAAGCTGCAGTTTGCGCAGAACGTCGGCGGCGGCACGCCCTTCGTGCACCAGGACGTGGAGGCGCACGACCGCCCCGCCGATATCGCCGGCAAGGTCTTCGACCGCACCATCGCCACGCTGATGAGCGTGCGCAATGCGCTGTCGGCCGACCAGATCGAGCACGGCATCCAGCTGCTGGCCAGCGCGCGCCGCATCGAGTTCTATGGCTGCGGCAACTCCGGCATCGTCGCGCTGGATATCCAGCACAAGTTCTTCCGCCTGGGCATGCCGACCGTGGCCTATTCCGATCCGCATGTGTTCAGCATGTCGGCAGCGCTGCTCGGCCCCGGCGACGTGGCCGTACTGGTCTCCAACAGCGGCCGCACCTGGGACATGCTGACCGCCGCCACGCTGGCGCGCAGCAGCGGCGCCAGCGTGCTGGCCATCACCCACAGCGGCTCGCCGCTGGCGCGGCTGGCCGACGTGTGCGTGTTCTCGGACGTCGAGGAAGACAGCGAGGTCTATACGCCGATGACCTCGCGCATCAGCCACCTGGTGCTGGGCGACGTGCTGGCCGCCGGCGTGGCGCTGGCGCGCGCGGATACGGTCGCGGCCGGCCTGCAGCGCGCCAAGGCGCATCTGCGCGAACGGCGCATCGCCGGCGCCGAGCCGGCACGGGCGGTACCGCCCGCCAAAGGCCGCGCAAAGCCGGCGACTGCGCCCGCGGAAGACCCGGCAGATCCGGCTGCCGCGGCGCAAACACGCAAGCGCGGCGGCACCGCGCAGCCCGCTACCCGCACGCGCCGCCGCAAGGCCGACTGACCGGCTAACGCGGCGCCAGCGGCCGTGCCCGCCAGTAGCGGGGCTCAGCCTGCCGGAACATGGACAGCACATAGCCCGCCGGCGACGTCGTCATGGTCACCGCCCCGGTTTCGTCGGTGCGGTAGCGCAGGATGCCGGCGCCGCCATAGCGCTCCCACACCTCGGCCTGCGGGTGGCGATAGCGGTTGGCATAGCCGAGCTGAAACACCGCCGCGTGCGGGCGCACCGCGTCCAGCCAGCCCGCGCCTGAGGACGTGCCGCTGCCATGGTGCGCTACCACCAGCCCGTCGGCTCGCAACCCGGCACCAGGCTCGCGCTCGATCAATGCGCGCTCTTCCGCCAGCCCGATATCGCCGGTCAGCAACAGGCTGTGCCGCGCCGTGTCCACGCGCAGCACACAGCTGGGGGCGTTGCTGGCGACCACGGCACGCCGTGCATGCCCGGCGAGCGGACGCAGCACCGCGAAGCGCACGCCGTCCCACGCCCATTACTGGCCTGCCGCACACGGCGTCCAGTCATCGCGCTCTGGCCCGAGCAGCGCGTGCTGTGCCGGCGCCCCGGTGCTGCGCGCGGCCACCGCCACTGCAGCGGACACATCCGCCACACCGCCGGCATGGTCGGCATCCTCATGGCTGACCATCAGGTGATCGAGCCGCCCGATGCCCGCGCCGCGCAACAGCGGCACCACCACCTGCGCCCCGGCACTCGATCCCAATGCATAGCCAGGTCCGGCGTCGTACGGCAGCGCAAGCGAGCGCGTCTGCACCAGCACCGCGGTGCCCTGCCCCACGTCCAGCATCACCGCCCGGAACTCGCCGTGCGGCACCGGCGGGCCGCGTGCCAGCACCATCGGCAACATCAGCAGACCGCCGTGCAGGCGCACCCGAGCCGTGACGGGAGGTGCAACCAGCAATGCCACCCCGATTGCAGCCAGCAGCAGCGGCACCGGTCCGGCGCTGGCCGCTTCCCACATCGCCCACGGCAGCCCGGATAGCCACGCCGCCAGCACCGCGGCCAGCCACACGATCGCCTGGTGCGCGACCACCAGCACGGGCATGGCCAGCAGGGACAGTGGCGTCACCAGCAGGCTCACGACCGGGATCGCTACAGCACTGGCGAACGGCGATACCACCGACACCTGCCGGAACAGCAGCAGCGTCAGCGGCACCAGCCCGATGGTCACCGGCCATTGGGTGTGCGCCGCGGCGGCCAGCGTCGTCCGCAAGCGTTGCCAGCGTCCTTCCGGCACGGCATCGCGCCCGAGCCGCGCGGCGAAGAAGATCACCGCCACCGCGCCGAAGGACAGCCAGAAGCCCGGCGACATCACCGCCCACGGATCCAGCAGCAACGCCACCAGCGCTGCCCACGCCAGCACCACGGATGCCGGCGGCGCGCGTGCGCCCCAGACCGCAATCGCCGCCACGCACAGCATCGCCACAGTACGCAGCGCCGGAGTCTGCATGCCGGCCAGCAGCCCATACGTCAGCGCACTGGTCACCGCGGCCACCAGCGCCGCCTGACGGGCCGGCAGCCACAGCGGCAACGGCCGGCGCAGCCAGCGGCCGAGGCCGAACGAGTGCCGCCACAACAACGCCGCCGCCGACGCCACCATGCCGGCAATCATGGTGATATGCAGCCCCGAGATGGCGACCAGGTGGCTGATGCCCGTACGCCGGAACAGCTGCCAGTCGTCGGCCTCGATGCCGCGCTGGTCGCCGATCACCAGCGCGATCACCACGGCGCCGAAGCGGGCCTCGGGCGGCAGCGCCGCGCGCAGGTGGTCGCGCACGGCGGCGCGTTGGGCTTCGATGCGCCATGCCAGCCGCTCTCCTGACGCGTCCTGAGGCGGGCCATTTGCGCGGCGCACATAGCCGGTGGCGCCATAGCCCTGCGCCAGCAGCCAGTAGGCGTAATCAAAACCGAAAGGATTGGCGAGCCCGCGCGGACGTCTCAGCCGTACGGTCAGCGTCAGGCGCTGCCCGGGGCGCAGGTCAGGCGGTGCGCCGCGCCAGTTGAGGACCACGCGGCCGGGCAACTGCATGTCCGCTTCGGCCTGCTCGACGGTGAAGGCGAAACGCGTCCCGCCGGCGGTATCCGCCGGCAGCCCCGACACCACGCCGCGCACATCGAGATCGCGCGACTCCAGCGCCGCGGGCAACCAGTCGCGCATGCGCAGTTCGGCGCGCCAGGCGGCCCAGCAGAACGCGGCACCGAACGCGAGGCCGGCGAACGCAACGCCGCGCAGCGCGACACGGAGCCGCCTGCCTCGCATGGCCATGCCGATGGCGACCAGCAACACTGCCAGCGCAGCCAGCAGCAACGCATACTGAGACGGCAGCGTTGCCTGCTGCTGCAGCACCCAGCACCCTGCGACGAAGGCCACCACGAACCAGCGCACCACAACGCTCCTGCATGTTTCGCACAGTGAGGGTTGTACCGCCGCAGCGGGGCTGGAAGCTTGTCAAGCTGTCAGGAGGAAGTGAAGTTGTGTGACTGGCATCCGTGGATGGATGCCAGGGATTGGAAGGTGGTGAGGTACTGCTAGCGCCTGCCCTCTCCCCCGGCCCCTCTCCCGCGCGCGGGAGAGGGGAGCAAACCGTGCGAATGCGGGACGCGCTGGCTTCAACCCAATCGCGGCGCCATGCTCTCGGCAAACGCCGCCAGCCGCGGCAATGCGTCCACGGCATTGCGCCATGTCGCCTGCGCCAGCGTGGGCGCATCGATGCCGCGCAGCTCGCCCATCACGCGCGCCACGCCCGCAACCTCCGCCGGCGTATTACGCACCTTGTGCTGCTCGCCGAACTGGTCGTCCGACAGCCATGCCGGGGCAATATCGGGCGCATCGGTTTCCAGCACCAGCGCTTCCAGCGGCAACTCCGTCGCCAGCCGACGGATCTGCCGCGCGCGGCTGAACGTGACGTTGCCGCCAAAGCCCAGCTTCATCCCCTGCTCGACAAAACGCCGCGCCTGCTCGTTGCTGCCGTTGAACGCATGCGCAATGCCTCGCCTGACGCCCAGCTTGCGCAGTTGCGCGCCGACCTGGTCCTGCGACTTGCGCACATGCAGCAGCACCGGCAGGTCGAATTCGCGCGCGACCTTCAGTTGCTCGGCATAGAGCCAGGTCTGGTGTTCGGCATCGAGCCCGGCCACGAAGAAATCGAGCCCGATCTCGCCGATGCCGACAAAACGCGGATCGCCCATGCTGGCCGCCACTTCGCGCCGCAGCGTGTCCACATCCGCCTGGCCCGCCCCGGGCGAGCACAGCGGGTGGATGCCGAGCGCATAGACGCAGCGCGCATCCTGCCGCGACAGCGCGCGTACGGCCTCGAAATTCCATACCGCCACCGCCGGCACCACAATGCCGCGCACGCCGGCGGCCTCGGCCGCATCGGCCACCTGGCGGCGGTCAGCGTCGAACTCGCTGGCGTCGAGGTGGCAATGGGTGTCGATCCACATGGGCGGGCCGGCTCAGCGTTCCTGGTGCAGGTGGCCGTCGCGCAACCGCAGCACGCGGTCGCAGCGTCCGGCCAGGTCCAGGTCGTGGGTGACGATGACAAAGCTGGTGCCGAGCGTGCGCGACAGCTCCAGCATCAGGTCATAGACGCCGCCGGCGGTGTGGTCGTCGAGGTTGCCGGTGGGCTCGTCGGCCAGCACGCAGGCGGGCTGCCCCACCAGCGCGCGGGCGATGGCCACGCGCTGGCGCTCACCGCCCGACAGCTCGCCGGGCCGGTGCTTGGCGCGCTCGCCCAGTCCTACGCGCTCCAGCATTGCCTGCGCCACGCCGCGCGCGTCATGCTGGGTCAGGCCGCGGATGCGCATCGGCATCGCCACGTTGTCCAGCGCAGTGAATTCCGGCAGCAGGTGGTGGAACTGGTAGACGAAACCCAGCGAGCGATTGCGTACCACATTGCGTTCGCGCTCGCGCAGCGCGGTAAAGGGCTTGCCGAGCAGCGCGACGCGGCCCGAGTCGGGATTGTCGAGCCCGCCCAGCACATGCAGCAGCGTGCTCTTGCCCGAGCCCGACGCGCCCACGATGGCGACCTTCTCGCCCGCATCGACGCGTACATCGACGCCACGCAGCACGTCCACGTCGAGTTCGCCCTGGCGGAAGCGCTTGGTCAGTCCTTCGGCCACCAGCACCGGCGTGCCGGTGCGCGGCTGCCCGGTGGCGGGCGTGGGGGTATCTGCGTGCAACACGGCCTCACTCATAGCGCAGCGCCTCCGCCGGGTTGACGCGGGCGGCACGCCAGCTGGGGTAGAGCGTGGCCAGCGTGGCCAGCACGAAGGAGATGATGCCGATGGTGGCGATGTCGTTCACGCGGGGATCCGAAGGCAGTTCGCTGATGAAATAGATGTCGCGCGGCAGGAACTGCACCTGCAGCACGCGTTCGATAAAGGGCACGATCACGTCGATATTGGTGGCGATCAGCGTGCCGCCGGCCACGCCCAGCACCGTGCCGATAAAGCCGATGGCCACGCCCTGCACGATAAAGATCTTCATGATCGAGCGGGGCTGCGCGCCCATGGTGCGCAGGATGGCGATATCGGCCTGCTTGTCGGTGACGGTCATCACCAGCGTCGACACCAGGTTGAACGCGGCCACGGCGATGATCAGCGTCAGGATGATGAACATCATGCGCTTCTCGGTCTGCACCGCGGCGAACCAGTTGCGGTTCTGCTTGGACCAGTCGCGCAGATAGAGCTCGCCCGACAGCGTGCCGGCGAGCTGCCGGGCCACCTGCGGCGCGCGCTGCATGTCTTCCAGCTTCAGCCGCACGCCGGTGGGGCCGCTCAGGCGGAACAGGGTCTCGGCGTCGTGCATGTTGACCAGCGCCAGCGCGCTGTCGAACTCGAAGTGTCCCGACGAGAAGATGCCGGTCACGGTGAACTGCTTGAGCCGCGGCAGCACGCCCGCCGGCGTGATGGTGCCCTGCGGCGCCACCAGCGTGACCTTGTCGCCGACCTGCACGCCCATGGCGTTGGCCAGCTCGTTGCCGAGCGCGATACCGAATTCGCCCGGCGCCAGCGCGTTCATGCTGCCGGCCTTGAACTGGTTGCCGATGTCGGAGACCTTGGGCTCCTGCGACGGCTCCACGCCGCGCAGCAGCACGCCACGCACGGCGTCGTCCCGGGTCAGCATGGCCTGTGCCGCCACGTAGGGGGCAGCGCCAACCACTTCCTTGTTCTGCATCGCCTCGGCCGCAGTCTTCTGCCAGTCCGGCAGCGCCGACGGGCCGATCACTTCGATATGCGACAGCACCGACAGCATGCGGTCGCGCACCTCCTTCTGGAAGCCGTTCATCACCGACAGCACCACGATCAGCGCGGCCACGCCGAGCGCGATCCCCAGCATCGAGATCATCGAGATGAACGAAATGAAGGTGTTGCGGCTGGCGCGCTTGCTTGCGCGGGTGTATCGCCAGCCGATCTGCCACTCGTAGGGAAAGTTCAAGAGGATTCCTGTTGTTTCGGGAAAGCGCGGCAGCCCGGTAAAGGGTCGCCGGCGGCACGCTTGCGCGCCCTGGCGTGCGTCGCCCCGGTCACGCAACGGCGTGTCGCGGGAGTGGCGCGAGCCAGCCGGGAGTTTACAATCTCGCCACCATGATGACGCACCTGACCCTGATTGTGCCCTTTTCCGTCCCGCCGGGCGCCGGCGACGACGGCCGGGACGATGTCGTGCCCGGCGCGCTGCTGCGGCAGTTGGAGCTGCCCGCGCTCGGAAAGTTGCTGACCCGGGCCGAGCCCGGCCCGCGCGAGCAGCACGACGACCCCTTTCTGCGCAGTCTGCCGCAAGAACGCTGGCTGGCCGACAAGGCGGGGCTTGACACCAGCCGGGTGCCGTTGGCGCCCTATATGCGGCTGGCCGACAGCGGTGCGACCGGCCCGGCGGCCGCGGACGGCCAGGCCTGGGCCTGCCTGCAGCCGGTGCATATCCACGCCGCGCGCGACCATCTGGTGCTGATGCCGCCGGGGCAGCTCAATCTCCGCCCCGAGGAATCCGCCGCCCTGTACGCCGCCATCGAAGGGCTGCTGCAGGAATCCGGCATCGCGGTGGAAGCCCCCTGCCCGTCGCGCTGGTACCTGCCCGAGGCGGTGTTCGGCCCGCTGGAGGCCACCACACCGCTGCGCGCCGCCGGGCGCAACATCGATATCTGGATGCAGGCCGGCGAGCGCGCCCGCGACTGGCGCCGCATCCAGAACGAAATCCAGATGACCTGGTACGACCACCCGGTCAACCAGGCCCGCGAAGCCGCCGGCGAGCCGACCGTCAACTCGGTCTGGCTGTACGGCGGCGGCACCCTGCAACCGGTGCCGCGGCTGGCCGACACGGTGCTGAGCGGCGATCCCTTCCTCGGCGGCCTGGCGCTGGCCGCCGGCAGCCGCGTGCTGCCGGTGCCGGCGGGCCTGGCGGGCACGGCGGGGCTGGAAGGCCTGGTGCTGGCCATGCTGGACCACGCCACCGAGGCGCATATCTTCGAGGACTGGGGCCTGTGGCTGGACCGCATGCACGCGCTCGACGCCGACTGGTTCGGCCCGGCGCTGGACGCGCTCGCCGCCGGCCAGATCGGCGCGGTGACGCTGGTGCTGGGCGGAGAGAACCACTTCGCCGAGTTCACCGTGCGTCGTGCCGACCTGCGCAAGTTCTGGCGCGGCATGGGCTCGCGCGGCGACTGGCGCGCCTTGCTGTCCGACCTCGGCTTCGCCGCCTGACCCGCTGCAGCCGACCCGAAACCTTCACCTGCCCCGCCCATGACCCGGATCGCCATCCGCCAATATTCCCCCGAACACGCCAGCTCGTTGGCCGCCGCCGGCCTGCATCCCACGCTGGCCCGCATCCTGGCCGCGCGCGGCGTGGCCCGCACCGCCGAACTCGCGACCGATCTGCCCGAACTGGTGCCGCCCGCCGCGATGAAGGGCATCGGTCACGCCGCCACTTACCTGGCCGACGCGATCGCTGCCGGCAAGCGCCTGCTGATCGTCGCCGACTATGACTGCGACGGCGCCACCGCTTGCGCCGTGGGCGTGCGCGGGCTGCGCATGCTGGGCGCGCGGGTCGAGTACATCGTGCCCAATCGCTTCGAGTACGGCTACGGCCTGACGCCGGAGATCGTGGCGCTGGCGGCGAAGCAGCAGCCGGACGTGATCGTCACGGTCGACAACGGCATCGCCAGCGTCGACGGCGTGGCCGCGGCCAATGCGCTGGGCATCGACGTGGTGGTGACCGACCACCACTTGCCGGGCGCGGAGTTGCCGGAAGCCGCGGTGATCGTCAACCCCAACCAGCCGGGCTGCGAGTTCCCCAGCAAGAACCTGGCGGGCGTGGGCGTGATGTTCTACGTGCTGCTGGCGCTACGCGCGGAGCTGCGCAACCGTGGGGTCTATACGCAGGCGACCCAGCCGCCGCTGCAGACGCTGCTGGACCTGGTGGCGCTGGGCACCGTGGCCGATGTGGTCAAGCTCGACACCAACAACCGCATCCTGGTGGCCCAGGGCCTGCGCCGCATGCGCGCCGGGCGCATGCAGCCCGGCGTGGCGGCGCTGTTCCGCGCGGCGGGCCGCGAGGCCTCGCGCGCTAATACCTTCGACCTCGGGTTCGGCCTCGGTCCGCGCCTGAACGCGGCCGGGCGGCTGGCGGACATGTCTCTCGGCATCGAATGCCTGCTGACCGACGATGCCAACCGCGCCTGGGAAATCGCGCAGGAGCTGGACAGCATGAACCGCGAGCGGCGCGATATCGAGGCCGGCATGCAGCAGGAAGCGCTGCAGATCCTGGAGCAGCCGCTGGCCGGCCCGGACCCGTCGGCGCGCTTTACCGTCAGCGTGTTCAACGACACCTGGCACCAGGGCGTGATTGGCATCGTGGCGTCGCGGCTGAAGGACAAGTTCCACCGCCCCACCATCACCTTCGCGCCGGGCGACGAGGCCACCATCAAGGGCTCGGGCCGTTCGATCCCCGGCTTCCACCTGCGCGATGCGCTTGACCTGGTGTCCAAGCGCCATCCCGGCATGCTGGTCAAGTTCGGCGGCCATGCGATGGCGGCCGGCCTGACCGTGCGCGCCGAGCGCTTTGCCGAATTCCAGGAAGCGTTCGAATCGATCGGCAAGGAATGGCTGACCGATGACCAGCTCGCACGCGTGATCGAGACCGACGGCGATATCGAGGACCAGTGCTTCAGCCCGGAATTCGTCACGCTGCTGGAGCAGCAGGTGTGGGGCCAGGGCTTCCCGGCGCCGACCTTCTGCGGCGAGTTCGACGTGCTGCGCCAGAGCGTGCTCAAGGGCAAGCACCTGAAGCTTCAGCTCGGGCGCGGCAGCCAGCGCTTCGACGCGATCTGGTTCAACCACGCCGACTCGCTCGGTGCCAGCGCGCAGGTGGCCTACCGGCTCGACAACAACACCTTCAACGGCGTCACGCGGGTACAACTCGTGATCGAGCACGCGCAATAGAATGCCCGGGGGGGCGCTCAGCCCCGCGCCGGCAGGTAGTTGGCCGGATCGACCGGCTTGCCGTTGCCGCGCACCTCGAAATGCAGCTCGCTCGCGCTCGCGCCCATGCGGCCCACGTCCTGGCCGGCGGAGACTTGCGCGCCTTCGCTGACCAGCGGCTGGTCCAGGTTGCCGTACACGGTCAGCCAGTCGTCGTTGTGCTTGACGATCACCAGCATGCCGTAGCCACGCAGGTTGCCCACGTGGATGGCCCGTCCGGCGGCGGCGGCGCGCACCGTCCCGTTGGCCGGCACGCCGATGCTCAGGCCCTTGCTGGCCGGCGGCGAGAAGCCGGCCGTGACGCGGCCGTCGGCCGGCCATTGCAGGCGGATGCCGCTGGCGGGCGGCTTCGACGCGCCACTGTCCACGCGCGGGGTCTCGGTGACGGTCTGGCCGGTGCCGGCAGACGCTGACGCGCTTGCGCCGGGCGGCCGCACGCGGATCAGCTGGCCGACCTCGATCTGGTCCGGGCGGCCCAGGTCGGGGTTCCAGCGGGTCAGGTCGCGCACGCTGCGGCGATGCTTGCGGGCGATCGAATAGAGTGTGTCGCCGCGCTCCACACGGTAAAAACCGTCCGGCGCCGGCCCGCTGTCCATGGTGCTGCAGCCCGTTGCGGCCATGGCCGCGGCGGCCAGCAGCAGGCCCAGCGCGCGGCGCCGGCCTGGCTCGATGTCATGTCTGGTTTGCGTCATTCGTCCCTGTTCGTTGTCTTGCCGGGGGCGGCTTACAAATGGGTATTATCGCCGCGTGCACGGCCCGGCACCGCCGGATAGACCGTTTCGGGCGCGTTCCGTTCGCCGTCCAGGGCCCGCGAACCGGCCCGAATCCCTGAATCCGCGCCCGAATCGGGGTCCCGATCCGCTATAATTCAAGGTTTTCGAAGCGCAGGAACATCATGGAAGCAGAACGCCTCAACGCCATCTCCGGTGCCATCTCCGATCTCCGTTCCCGGACGGAAGATCTACGGGGGTATCTTTGACTACGATGTCAAAGTAGGAAGGCTGGACGAAGTCAACGGCTTGCTGGAAGACCCCGACGTCTGGAACAACCCCAAGCGGGCCCAGGACCTCGGCAAGGAAAAGAAGGCACTCGAGGGCGTGGTAAGCGTCCTCGGCAAGCTCACCGACGACCTTAGCGGCGCCGAGGAGCTGTTCGAACTCGCCAGGGAAGAAGGCGACGACGACACGCTGGAAGCGATCGAGGCCGACGTCACAGGCTTCGAGGAGATCGTCGCGGGCATGGAATTCCGCCGCATGTTCTCCGGCGAGATGGACCAGGCCAACGCCTTTATCGACATCCAGGCCGGCGCCGGCGGCACCGAAGCGTGCGACTGGGCCTCGATGCTGCTGCGCCAGTACCTGAAGTACTGCGAGCGCAAGGGCTTCAAGGCCGAGGTGCTGGAAGAGTCCGAAGGCGACGTGGCCGGCATCAAGAGCGCGACCATCAAGATCGAGGGCGAATACGCCTTCGGCTACCTGCGTACCGAGACCGGCGTGCACCGCCTGGTGCGCAAGTCGCCGTTCGATTCGTCGGGCGGGCGCCATACCTCGTTCTCGTCGGTGTTCGTCTACCCCGAGGTCGACGAATCGTTCGAGGTCGAGGTCAACCCGGCAGACCTGCGCGTGGATACCTACCGCGCCTCGGGCGCCGGCGGCCAGCACATCAACAAGACCGATTCGGCGGTGCGGATCACGCACATCCCGACCGGCATCGTGGTGCAGTGCCAGAACGACCGCTCGCAGCACCGCAACCGTGCCGAGGCCATGTCGATGCTGAAGTCGCGCCTGTACGAGCATGAGATGCGCAAGCGCCAGGCCGAGGCCGACAAGCTCGAAGCGGGCAAGACCGACGTGGGTTGGGGCCACCAGATCCGTTCCTACGTGCTGGACCAGAGCCGCATCAAGGATCTGCGTACCAACGTGGAAATGTCCAACACCCAGAAGGTGCTGGACGGCGACCTGGACCCGTTCATCGAGGCCAGCCTGAAGCAGGGACTATAAGGCCGTACCGGGCCGCCCGCCCCGCGCCCTGCGGCGCGGCGGTGGCGCCCGCGGCGGCACAGCAACATCACCGCAATCGCTGGATCATCGCTGTACCGCCGCCCGCGCCACACCGGCACGGCGGCCTTTCCGACCGGGGCACCATGAGCGAAGCCAATCACCTGTACATCATCACCGGCGCCTCGCGCGGGCTGGGCGCGGCACTGACCAATGCCCTGCTCGTGCCGGGCAACCGCCTGATCTGCGTGGCGCGCAGCCGCAACAACGAGCTGGAACGCATCGCCACGCTGAGCGGCGTGCCGGTGGCGTGGCACCTGCAGGACCTGTCGCAGGCCGGCCCCGCCGCCAGCTGGCTGGCCAGCGTGCTCGACACGCTCGACCAGCCGCCGACCAGCGCCACGCTGATCCTGAACGCGGGCGTGGTCGAGCCGATCGGCCCGGTCTCGCGGCTGCAGGAAAGCACGCTGGTGCCGCACCTGCTGACCAACCTGGCGGCGCCGATGACGATGACCGGGGCGTTCCTGGAGCGCACCGAGAAGTTCGACTGCCCGCGCAAGGTGCTGGCGATCTCGTCCGGCGCGGCGCGCCGCCCGGTCGAGGGCTGGAGCGCCTACTGCGCCAGCAAGGCTGGCCTCGACATGTTCATGCGCTCGGTCAACGCCGAATACGCGCAGGCACCCGCACCGCGCACCGTGCGCGCGGTGGCGCTGGCCCCGGGCGTGATCGACACCGGCATGCAGGACGTGATCCGCAACGCCGACTTCGCACAGGTGCAGCGCTTCCGCGACCTGAAGGCGAACCAGCAGCTTGCCTCCGCCGAGGAAACCGCCGGCCGCATCGTCGCCTACCTGCACCGCCCCGACTTCGGCAGCACCGAGCTGGACGATCTCCGCAATTACTGAAGCCATACTGAATCGGCGCGCGGCCCGCCGCGCGCGATCCCACAAGACATCATGACTGAACCGAACCGCGCCCAGGCCCAGCCACAAACCAAGGCCGCCGCAGAAACGTCCGCCGTCGACGAGAACAAGATCATCGCGGAGCGGCGCGAGAAACTGGCCGCGCTGCGCCAGCAAGGCGTGGCCTTCCCCAACGATTTCCGCCCGACCCACCAGGCCGCCACGCTGCACGCGCAGTACGGCGAGACCGACCAGGCCGCGCTCGAAGCCAGCCCGGTCGAGGTGTCCATCGCCGGCCGCATGATGCTCAAGCGCGTGATGGGCAAGGCCAGCTTCGCCACCGTGCAGGACGGCAGCGGCCAGATCCAGTTCTACATCACGCGCGACAAGGTCGGCGAAGAGGTCTACGCCGCGTTCAAGCACTGGGACCTGGGCGATATCATCAGCGCCCGCGGCGAGCTGTTCCGCACCAACAAGGGCGAGCTGTCGGTGCAGGTGCGCGAGCTGCGCCTGCTGTCCAAGTCGCTGCGCCCGCTGCCGGACAAGTTCCACGGCCTGGCCGACCAGGAAATGAAGTACCGCCAGCGCTATGTCGACCTGATCGTGTCGCCGGAAACGCGCAACACTTTCCGCGCCCGCACCAACGCGATCTCGTCGCTGCGCCGCCATATGGCCGATGCCGGCTTCATGGAAGTGGAAACGCCGATGCTGCATCCGATCCCGGGCGGCGCCGCGGCCAAGCCCTTCATCACGCACCACAATGCGCTGGACATGCAGATGTTCCTGCGCATCGCGCCTGAGCTATACCTGAAGCGCCTGGTCGTCGGCGGCTTCGAGCGCGTGTTCGAGATCAACCGCAACTTCCGCAACGAAGGGGTGAGCCCGCGCCACAACCCCGAGTTCACGATGATGGAGTTCTACGCGGCCTACACGGACTACCGCTGGCTGATGGACTTCACCGAAGACCTGATCCGCAAGGCCGCGATCGATGCACGCGGCAGCGCCGTGCTGACGTACCAGGACCGCGAGCTGGACCTGTCCAAGCCGTTCCACCGCCTGACCATCTGCCAGGCGATCCAGAAGTTCGCGCCGCAATACACCGATGCGCAACTGGCCGATGCGGGGTTCCTGCGCACCGAGCTGAAGAAGTTCGGCGTCAACACCAACGCGCCGCAGTTCCTCAACGCCGGCCTGGGCACGCTGCAACTGGTGCTGTTCGAGGAAACCGCTGAAAGCCAGCTTTGGGAGCCGACTTTCATCGTCGACTACCCGGTCGAGGTCTCGCCGCTGGCGCGCGCCTCGGACACGGTGCCGGGCATCACCGAGCGTTTCGAGCTGTTCATCACCGGCCGCGAGATCGCCAACGGCTTCTCGGAGCTGAACGACGCCGAGGACCAGGCCGACCGTTTCCGCAAGCAGGTCGAGCAGAAGGACGCCGGCGACGAGGAAGCGATGTATTTCGACGCCGACTATATCCGCGCGCTGGAGTATGGCATGCCCCCGACGGGCGGCTGCGGTATCGGCATCGACCGCCTGGTGATGCTGCTGACGGACAGCCCCAATATCCGCGACGTCATCCTGTTCCCGCACCTGCGCCGGGAAGACTGATGCAGTCGGCGTCCGGCAGGACGCCCCACTGCGGAAACCGGGAACCCCACCGCCTGCGGTGGGGTTTTTCTTTGGGCCGCGAAAGGCATGCCAGCGCGCCGACTGTTACAGCCTGGCCCGCAATCGCGCCGGCAGGATGACCGCAATCCATTGAATCTAAAGGGTTTTTCCGCCTACATATATTTACAAAAACAAACGGAAAAAGCCGCCCGCTTCCGCCAAACTGGTTCCATCCCATCGCGGTCCTCGCCGCACGGAGCCAGAACAATGCAAATCCCAACCACCTCGCAAGACCACGCCCCTGCCCCGCTGCCGCCGCAACGCCGGCTGCATCCGCTGATCGGCGCGGCAGCCGTGGCCATGGTGATCGCCAGTCTGACCGCTGTCGCCGCCGTGACCGGCGTGTTGCCGATCAGCAAGGCCAACCCCGACCTGCAAACGCAACAAGTTACACAAGGTCCGCAGGGTCCGCTGCCAGTCACCTCGGAGACTGCGCCCCCGCCGGGAACCACCACGCGCCCGCCGGTCTACGATGACGGCCAGCCACGCTCGGCCAATCAGGACGCCGCCCGTTCGTCGCAAGTCGCACCACGCACCGCCCCGGCACGCCAGGCCGCGCAGCGCGACAGCGAGCCGCGTGCCGGCCAGCGTGCCGACACCGAGCGCCAGGCCGCCAAGGCCAGTCCCTACGCCGGCCGCGTGGTCGCCGTGACGCCGATCCAGACCCAGAAGCCCAACACCAGCGGCCTGGGCGCGCTGGGCGGTGCCGTGGTCGGCGGCCTGCTGGGCAACCAGGTTGGCAAGGGCAATGGCCGCATCGTCGGTACCGTGGTCGGCGCCGTAGGCGGCGGCGTGGCCGGCAACCAGATCGAGAAGGCAGTCAGCAAGGACACGCATTACGAAGTCCGCGTACGCATGGACGATGGCAGCCATCGCAGCTTCACTTACGAGCAGAACCCTGGCGTGCAGGTGGGCCAGCGCGTGCACCTTGAGAACGGTGCGCTGGTCACGGGGTGACCGGCCACACACCGGCGCGTCTAATGTGCCGTTACAACAAGGCCGGCTTGTCGCCTAGGCGGTCGCTTAAAGTGTTGATGTAATTCTCAATGGCCATCTCTGGACTAGCAGAGATGGCCATTCTCTTAGGCAAAATTTCTTCCACAAGAGAACACGGCGACAAAACGCAGTTTTCACTGCGCCGCTCGAGGTCCTAGAGGTCTCGAGCTGAAAACCACACTTCTATCCCGTTGGCAATGACGCCACACCAGGCTCGCAGACGGTCTGCGGGGAAGGGGTTTCGACCTGGCAGAGGAACCAATTGCGGAGGTTTTCACCCCATCGCTTCCGGTTCTTGCCTAGAGCCCGAGCGACATCTCTCCATTGAGCCCCTGCCAGGGCCGTCTTGCTCTGCTTCGGGGTGGCTGGCAGGTGCGAAAAGACGAGTCGCTCGTTGTGCCTCTTGACGAAGCACTGGGCACCCACTGTCTTCCAGGGGATACCGTACAAAGCTTGCCGGCCCAACCAAAGAGCGGCGGACTCATCCGCGCCGATTCGATTGGGACGGCCATATTTGGTGAAGCCTCCGACCGCACTGTACGAAGGGTTCACCAAATAGAGCCGAACATGAGCTTTTTCACAGGCACGGGTCATCAGCTCTGCGAACTGTGAGCTTGCAAACGAGCTCAGCATCTCGTTGTATCGCTTGTTGACGCCGCCGGCGCGCAAGCCGGCCTTCTTCGTCGCGAAATCCAGGTTCTCGATGGCCACTGCGAGGCCTAGGCGCTTGCCCAGGCGGGCAAGCTCTGCAACGGTTGTTCCGATGACTTGCTTGCGTACAGCGTCGGAAAGGCCTTTTAGGTCCCAGCCGAGAAAGCCGCTCTGCGGATGACCCTCCCGCAACCGGTTCCCATCGGGCTTCACCACAGCCCAGGCAACGCCCCGGGCATTCAAATCCAGTCCAAGGACACCAGCCTCTCTAGTGCGAGCGGTCTCTGGGTTGAAACCGGTGGGAACGTCAACGCTCGCTTGCAGATACCAAATGCGCTCGCCGCCCGGTGATAGCCTTTGCAAGAGCCGCATTGTGACAGGCCGCTTTCCAAACGCGTCAATCAGCGCTGCGCGGGCCGCGCCCCGATGCGAGGCAAAGTCGACCCCGTCAATCACAATGAATCGGCATTTCATGCGAAGGGGCATCACCTTTTGCGGCCCTCCGCTGCGAGGAATGCCCAAAGCGTCCATGCGTTCATGCGCAAGCTTGTCCGTCAACCGGACGCGCAACTGGTTGGTATCCGGCAGCCACTGTAGTTCGCTATTGCCGCTGGGCTTAGCCGTATGTCCTATCGACCAGACCTGACCGTTTCGGGCTGTGTCCCAGGCCTCGTGCCAATCCTCGACAGAGGCGAATGGAGTGGTCTCGGTGTTGTGTTCGCCGGGCCGCTGCTGAAGCAGCTTCTTCGAGCCAAAACAGAGACTGTAGCGGCCTTCATCAATAGCTTTAAGCAGCGCGGACAGCTTGCCGCGCTTGGCAGTAAGAACGCGTTCTTTTTGTGCGACCCAGTTGCGGCAAAATTCGAGTTCGGTATCGACTTCCCGTAGGCGGGCTAGCCTCGTAAGGTAGCGGTTTGAACGGGCTTTCCCCGGCTTCGGTGCTACTTTATCGCGTTGAGCGCGTAGCTTGGCTTGCCGTTTTGACAGGGCCTGAATTTTCTTGCCTTTGTCGGCTAGTGCGCATTCGCGTCGCTGAATGGCCAGCTCAAGCTGACCTCGTTCGTACTTTTTGAGTTCGACCAAGCCTGCATGGCGCATTTCAGCTTGCGTCAGCATGGAATCGACTTGATGCGAGGTAAAGCCTTCCCTCGTTAAGGTGGCGTAGGCGGTCGTTCGAGTGAGGTTTTGTCGATACAGAAGACTCCAAGCCTTACGCGCGCCCCACGACCAGCGTTCCGAGTTAGCCGCCAACAAGGCGGCTAACTCGGGGGTCAGATTGAGGCGGGCTTCAAAGGTGTGGAGCAAAGGCCTACCTAGGGCACTGTATGGATATACAGCACTCTATGCTTTTCTCGTTACCCCCGTCAACACTTTAAGCGACCCCCTTGGGCTTGTCGCCGGTCTTTTTTATGGCTGCTTTGCTATGATCCTTGGGCGCCCCTTGGCCCGGAGTTCCTACCATGCAGCCCGCTCCCCACAGTACCGGCAGGATCTTGCAACGGCTTCTCCCACTGGCCGGCGCGCTGCTGCTGGCGCTGTCGCAACACGCGGCGTACGGGCAGGAATTGCTTCTGCTCGGCGGCCTGCAGTCGACGGAATCCCTTGGCGAGCGCAGCTACGGCTACGCCTACTCCTACCAGCACAACCTCGGCGAAAACTGGTACGCGACCTTCACCTACCTGAATGAAGGCCATGTCACCAACCACCACCGCGATGGCCACAGCGTCCAGCTGTGGTGGCGCTACCTGGCCCTGGACCGCAGACTGACACTGGCCCTTGGCGCCGGCCCTTACCGCTATTTCGATACCACCGACCAGCGGTCGGACGGCACCTACGACAACCACCACGGCTGGGGCGCGCTGCTGAGCGCCGCGGCAACCTGGTATGTGAACGGTGGCCCCTGGATGTTGCAGGCGCGCTACAACCGGACGCAGACGGCTTCGAGCATCAAGACCAATACGCTGCTGGTGGGCGTCGGCTACCAGCTCGATCGCGGTGACCGTGGCGGGCCGGTGGTGCCGGCGCCGGGCCGGACCGACAATGTCACGCAAAATGAGCTGACGGTGTTCCTAGGCGAAACCATCGTCAACAGCTTCGACTCACAAACTTCCTTCGCCAAGGCGGTGGAATACCGGCGCGGGCTGTGGCACTACGTGGACGGCACTATCAGCTACATCAACGAAGGAGAAAACGCGGCGCTGCGCCGCAACGGCGTGGCCGCCCAGGCCTGGCTCACGCGCGCGTTCTTCCACGACAAGCTGACACTGGGGGTCGGCGTGGGCCCGTACTATGCGATCGACCTGAGCGCGAAAGCATTGGGCGCGGCCAGCCCGCCGTCGCGCTGGTCCGGCCTGATGTCGATGTCGGCCAGCTACCGGCTCGGCGACCACTGGCTGACGCGGCTGACATGGAACCGCACCGTGACCGGCTACGACCGCGATACCGACGTGATCCTGGCGGGCGTCGGCTACCGCTTCTAAGCGAACAGGCCGGCGGAGCCGGCCTGTTTCAGGGAGTTCTTGCTTATTGGGATTCTTCGATCCAGGCGGCCTGGATCGCTTCCAAGATCTTCTCGCCGGAACGCTCCGGCACATCGGCAAAGCCATCCAGTTCCAACACCCAGCGGCGCAGGTCGGTGAATCGCACCGACATGGGATCCACATCGGGATACTTGTCGTACAGGGCTGCGGCGATGTCGTAGGTATCGGTCCACTTCATGGGGTTATTCTCCGCTGAGGTCTGCCGGGCCGCTCAGTGGCCTTCCTTGGCGTGGTTGATCGTGTACTTCGGGATCTCGATGGTCAGGTCTGCCTCATCGACGATGGCCTGGCACGAGAGGCGCGAATTCGGCTCGAGGCCCCAGGCCTTGTCGAGCAGGTCTTCTTCCTTCTCTTCGGCCTCGTTGAGCGAATCGAAGCCCTCGCGCACGATCACGTGGCAGGTGGTGCAGGCGCACGATTTCTCGCACGCATGCTCGATCGCGATGCCGTGGGTGAGCAGCGCATCGCAGACGCTGACGCCCGTTTCGGCTTCGATCACCGTCCCTTCCGGGCAGTATTCGACGTGAGGCAAAATAATGATCTGAGGCATGTCGTGTCCTGGTATCTGTAATGCGGTGCAGGCGTGGTGATCAGCCCAGCTCCTGCACCTTGCGCCCCGCCAGCGCGCTCTTGATCGAGCGGTCCATGCGGCGGGCGGCGAATTCGTCGGTGCCGTGCGACAGCTTCTCCACCGCGGCGTGGATGGCGTGGTGGTCTTCGCCGGTGGCAATCTCGCGCACCGAAGCCATCAGCGCCTCGACGGCGGTGCGCTCCTCGGCCGACAGCAGGTCGCCGTCGGTTTCCAGCGCGCGCTGCGTGGCCTCGACCAGCCGGTCGGCTTCGACACGCTCTTCCGCCAGCGCGCGGCTCTTCATGTCGTGCTCGGCCTCGCGGAAGCTCTCCTGCAGCATGCGCGCGATATCGTCGTCGGCCAGGCCGTACGACGGCTTGACCGTCACCGAGGCTTCCACGCCCGAATGGGTCTCGCGCGCGGTCACCGACAGCAGCCCGTCGGCGTCGACCTGGTAGGTCACGCGGATGCGTGCCGCACCCGCCACCATCGGCGGGATGCCGCGCAGCTCGAAGCGCGCCAGCGAGCGGCAGTCGCTGGCCAGCTCGCGCTCGCCCTGCAGCACGTGGATCGCCATCGCGGTCTGGCCATCCTTGAAGGTGGTGAATTCCTGCGCGCGCGCCACCGGGATGGTGCTGTTGCGCGGGATGATCTTCTCGACCAGGCCGCCCATGGTCTCGACGCCCAGCGACAGCGGGATCACGTCGAGCAGCAGCCAGTCTTCACCCGGGGCATGGTTGCCGGCCAGCAGGTTGGCCTGCATCGCGGCGCCCAGCGCCACCACGCGGTCCGGGTCGAGGTTGGTCAGCGGGGTCTGGCCGAAGTAGTCGCCCACGGCCTTGCGGATCGACGGCATGCGCGTGGCGCCACCGACCAGCACCACGCCCTTGACCTCGTCGGTGGTCACGCCGGCATCGCGCAGCGCCTTGCGCACCGGCGCCAACGTTTTCTGCACGAGATGCGCGGTGATCTGCTCGAAGGTCTCGTCGGTCAGCGTCAGGTGGACGATCTCGCCGGAATCGAGCACGGCGTCAATCACGGTGCTGTCCGCTTCCGACAGCGCTTCCTTGGCCGCGCGCGCACGCACCATCAGCAGGCGCATGTCCTGCGCCGACAGCGGCTGCAGGCCGGCCTGCTCGACGATCCAGCACAGCACGCGCTGGTCGAAATCGTCGCCGCCGAGCGCCGAGTCGCCGCCCGTGGCCATCACTTCGAACACGCCGCGGGTGAGCTTCAGTACCGAAATATCGAAGGTACCGCCGCCCAGGTCATAGACCGCGTAAATGCCTTCCGACGCATTGTCCAGCCCGTAGGCGATGGCCGCCGCGGTCGGCTCGTTGAGCAGGCGCAGCACTTCCAGGCCGGCCAGGCGCGCGGCGTCCTTGGTCGCCTGGCGCTGGGCCTCGTCGAAATACGCCGGCACAGTGATGACCGCGCCGACCAGGTCGTCGCCGAGGGAATCCTCGGCACGCTGGCGCAGCGTGGCGAGGATCTCGGCCGAGATCTCGACCGGGCTCTTCACGCCCGCGGCGGTCTTGATCTGCAGCATGCCGGGCGCGTCGACGAAGTCGTACGGGCTGTGCTCGATATTGGCGATGTCGCGCAGGCCGCGGCCCATGAAGCGCTTGACCGAGACGATGGTGTTCTTGGGGTCGCGCACCGCTTCATCCTGGGCCCGGTAGCCGATATGCGTGGTGCGGTCCGGCAGGTAGCGCACGACCGAGGGCAGCAGTGCGCGGCCGCGTTCGTCGCCCAGCACTTCGGGAATGCTGCTGCGTACCGCGGCCACCAGCGAGTTGGTGGTGCCGAGGTCGATGCCGACGGCCAGGCGGCGTTGGTGGGGCGCCGGCGACATGCCGGGTTCGGAAATCTGGAGCAGTGCCATGGTAATTCTTCGCTGTCTTGTGCGGCAGGGGAAACCGCCATGCGGGCGGATTTCGCGCCGGGCGCCATTGTGTCACGGGCCCGGCAATCGTGCCGGTCAGTCTTCCAGCCGGTCGATGGCCTCGCTGGTATCGTGCTCGATCTTCTCGATGAACATCAGTTGCCGTACCGCGCCGCCGGCCGCCTCGTTGTCGCCGGCGTCCAGCAGCGCACCCAGCGCGGCGTGGCGCTCGCGCTTCTCCTGCCGCAGGCTGCGCAGCAGCGCATCGAGCCGGTCCACGTCGCGTGCTTCCACCGCTTCCTGCAGCGCCTCGCGCCATTCCATCTGCTGCATCAGGAAGGCCGGCGTCATGGCCGTGTTGTTCTCGGCCTGCACATCGACGCCGCGCAACTTCAGCAGGTAGGTCGCGCGCCGTAGCGGCTGGCGCAGCGTACGGTAGGCTTCATTGGCATGCGCGGCCCATTGCATCGCCACGCGACGCTCGGCATCGCCGGCCTGGGCAAAACGGTCCGGATGCGCCTGCGACTGCACGGTGCGGTACGCCGCATCCAGCGCGGCCTCGTCGACGCCGTATTGCGCGGGCAGGCCGAACAGCGCAAAAAAATCGTCTTTCAACTGCTTCCCCAAGAAAAAGGAGCGGCCGCGCCGCCCCTTTGTCCATTGCCGCCCCGGTACCGCTCAGGCGGGCTTGCGCGCCCGATCCCGCGCCCACTCGGCCGGCGGTTCATTGCGGTCGCACTTCAGGCAGTTCACCCGCCTGCCGATCATGCCGGCGCGGCCCTGCGCGCTCTGCGTCCATGGCCGCGACTGCCACGGCGGGTCGTGCCGCATGTGCTGGCCGTGCCCGCAGTCGAGTTCGGCCACCCAGTGGCCTTCCTCGTCCCGGCGGAACCCGACAATGCTGCGCTCCACCGGAGCTTGCTTGCGCTGACGTTCAGACCGTGAAGGACTCGCCGCAGCCGCACTCGTCCTTGACGTTGGGGTTGTTGAAGCGGAAACCTTCGTTCAACCCTTCACGCGCGTAGTCGAGTTCGGTGCCGTCGATATACGGCAGGCTCTTGGCGTCGACGATGACCTTGATGCCGTGCGATTCGAACACCGCGTCTTCGGGCGCCAGTTCGTCCACGTATTCCAGCTTGTAGGCCAGGCCCGAGCAGCCCGTAGTCTTCACGCCCAGGCGCAGGCCCACGCCCTTGCCGCGGCGTTCCAGGTAGCGGGCGACGTGCTTGGCCGCCTTCTCGGTCATCGTGATCATCGTTGCGTCTTCCTTGGTCGAATCGACAGAATCAGGCGGCCTTCTGCTCGGCGCCGTGCTTCTTCTTGTAGTCTTCGACAGCCGCCTTGATGGCGTCTTCAGCCAGAATCGAGCAGTGGATCTTCACCGGCGGCAGCGCCAGTTCTTCCGCGATCTGGGTGTTCTTGATCTCCAGCGCCTGATCCACGGTCTTGCCCTTGACCCACTCGGTCACGAGCGACGACGAGGCGATGGCCGAGCCGCAGCCATAGGTCTTGAACTTGGCGTCTTCGATCACACCAGCCTCGTTGACCTTGATCTGCAGCTTCATCACGTCGCCGCAAGCCGGTGCGCCAACCATGCCGGTGCCGACCGCATCGTCGTTCTTGTCGAACGAACCGACGTTGCGGGGGTTTTCATAGTGGTCGAGAACCTTTGTGCTGTATGACATTTTGCTTACCTCTTGCGTATCTTTTGCGGGGGTATTGCTGTAATTTGTGCTGTTCCGGCGGGCGCGTCAGTGCGCGGCCCACTGGATCGAATTCAGGTCGACGCCGTCCTTGAACATTTCCCACAGCGGCGACAGGTCGCGCAGCTTGCCGATCTTCGACTTCAGCAACTGGATGGTGTAGTCGATTTCCTGCTCGGTGGTGAAGCGGCCGACCGTGAAGCGGATCGAGCTGTGCGCCAGTTCGTCGTTGCGGCCCAGCGCGCGCAGCACGTAGGACGGCTCCAGCGAGGCCGAGGTGCAGGCAGAACCCGACGACACCGCCACGTCCTTGATCGCCATGATCAGCGATTCGCCTTCGACGAAGTTGAAGCTGACGTTCAGGTTGTGCGGCACGCGATGTTCCAGGTCGCCGTTCAGGTAGACCTCTTCCATGTCCGACAGGCCATTCCACAGGCGGTCGCGCAGCATGCGGATGCGTTCGTTCTCCGTCGCCATCTCTTCGCGGGCGATGCGGAAGGCTTCGCCCATGCCGACGATCTGGTGCGTGGCCAGCGTGCCCGAGCGCATGCCGCGCTCATGGCCGCCACCGTGCATCTGCGCCTCGATGCGCACGCGCGGCTTGCGGCGCACATACAGCGCGCCGATGCCCTTGGGGCCGTAGGTCTTGTGGGCCGAGAACGACATCAGGTCGCACTTCAGCTTGTTCAGGTCGATCACCACCTTGCCGGTCGCCTGCGCTGCGTCGCAGTGGAAGATGATGCCCTTCTCGCGGCAGATCTCGCCGATCTGCTCGACGTCCTGGATCACGCCGATCTCGTTGTTGACCAGCATCACCGACACCAGGATCGTGTCCGGGCGCAGCGCCTGCTTGAACACTTCCATGTCGAGCAGGCCGTTTTCCTTCACGTCAAGGTAGGTCACCTCGAAGCCCTGGCGTTCCAGTTCGCGCGTGGTGTCGAGCACGGCCTTGTGCTCGGTCTTCACGGTGATGAGATGCTTGCCCTTGCCCGAATAGAAGTTCGCGGCACCCTTGATCGCCAGGTTGTTCGATTCAGTCGCGCCCGACGTCCACACGATCTCGCGCGGGTCGGCGCCGACCAGTGCGGCCACCTGCTCACGCGCCTCTTCCACCGCGCGCTCCGCTTCCCAGCCGTACGCGTGGCTGCGCGAAGCGGGGTTGCCGAACTGCTCGCGCAGGTACGGAATCATCTTGTCCGCCACGCGCGGGTCCACCGGCGTGGTGGCCGAGTAATCCATGTAGATGGGAAAATGTGGGGTGCTCATCGTTATGACTGCCTTGTTAGGGACCGCTGATCGCTGATTTCTACCGTTGCCTGTCGTGCGCCCGAGTACGTGCTCAGGACTGCGCCAGGCTGAAAACTGAATTCACCACCCTGGCCCGGACCGGCTTTTCCTGCTTGTCGGCCTTGCCGCCGCGCGCCGCGGACGACTGTGCGGCAGCTTCTTCGCGCATGTCGTGCAGCACCGCGGGCTGGCGCTCGCGCTGCTGGTCCACCAGGTTCTTGAGGGAAACGGAGTCGAGGTACTCGACCATCTTCTGGTTCAGGGTGGCCCACAGTTCGTGGGTCATGCAGCGCCCGGAGCCGTCATCTCCGTTACAATTGCCCTTTCCACCGCACTGGGTGGCATCCAGGGGCTCGTCCACGGCGATGATGATGTCCGCCACCGTGACGTCTTCGGCCTTGCGGGCGAGACTGTAGCCGCCGCCCGGGCCGCGCACGCTTTCGACGATCTCGTGCCGGCGCAGCTTGCCAAACAGCTGCTCCAGGTAGGACAGCGAGATCTTCTGCCGCTGGCTGATGCCGGCGAGCGTGACCGGTCCCTGGTCCTGGCGCATGGCCAGGTCGATCATCGCGGTGACCGCGAAGCGGCCTTTGGTGGTCAGTCTCATGGTGCAGGGCTTTTGGGGTAAAACGCTGGGGTGAAGCTAATACTTGATCGTTTCCGTCAAGTATAAAGGTACCCGACTAATTCAGTCAACTACCCCTCCCGCAGTGCATCAAGCCTCCCGGCCGCCCGCGGCCGTTTCCGGGCCTGCCACGCGCGGCGGCATCACCAGCGACAGCGGCTGTTTCAGGATGCGCCGCCGCACGGCCCGGCTCAGTTCGGCCCGATCCACGCGACGCAGGTTGCGTGACCGCAGCGCCATATTGAACGCCAGCGCAAAGCTCACCGCGACGTTCAGCACCCCCATCAGCGCGATCCCAGCCACCGCCAGCCAAAGTGACGGCATGCGCAGCGCATCAACACCCAGGACGCCGATCGCCGTGCCGACCGAGCCGGTCGACAGCGTCACATGGCGCACTTCCATATGCGGCCCGAAGAAGCTCAGGATCTCCGGCCCCAGCCCCAGCAGGAAGCCCAACGACACATTGGCGACGATGCCTGACAGGTTGCGCTTCCAGAAATCCGCCAGGCGGGTGGCGCCGCGTGCACCAAGAACGTATTGCAGGCGCCGGTTGTACGCCATCACGTCGTGCACCCGATGCAATGCAAACCAGTTGTCGGCCCAGCCGGCGACCAGGCTGGACAGCCACAGCAGCACGCCGGTGAACGCGGCATAGAGCGGCGTCGGCCCCAGGATCGAGAACGACTCGATGGTGGCGATGGCCTTGGCCGGCGTGATCAGGTTGGCGCCCAGCAGTTTGTGCGCGAGCCACTGGATCGCCAGAGCCACCGGGAACACGACCGCCAGATTGCCGACGATGGCCGCGGCATTGGAGCGGATCATGGCGACGGTGTCGTCGACAAAGGCCTCGCGTCCTTCCGGCCGCCCCGCCCCGTCGAGCCGGTGCGCCAGCGCGGGCCCGGTCATGGCCGGCTGCTTGGTCGCCAGCGTGAAATGCGCGAAGTGAATGGTCAGGAAGCTGCCCGCGTAGTTGAGCGAGGCCAGCAGGCCTTCGCTGAACTTGTCCAGGTGCAGGCCGTAGATCATGAACTTCAGGTACACCGTGGCGACCGTGATCAGGCCGCCGCCGGCCGCGGCGCGCACCAGTTCGGCGTACTCCTTGCGGTCGCGCGTGATGTAGTGCTCGCCGGTTTCGGCCGAGCGCTCGACTACCTTGCGCGCCAGCTGCGCGAACGAGGTGGCGGCCAGGTGCGAGAGGCTGCGGCGCGCCTGTGTCGAGCGAATCAGCTCGGCCACCAGGTGCGCATGCATGCCGGGGCGCCCGGGCTCGACCCAGGCGGCCAGCAGCAGTTCGATGCGGTGGAGCTGCACCTTCATGCGTTCGATCTGGAACACCACCTCGATCGATACGCCGTTCTCTTCCAGGTCCTCGTAGACATGGCGGGCAGCGGCATGGCAGCCGTCCAGCAGCCCGCGGAAGTAGTTCAGGCGCTGGCCAAAGCTGTCGTCGTCGCGTTGCAGCCCCTCTTCGCGCAGCGCCTGCACGGCCTCGTCCAGGCGGAAAAACGGGGTGTCTTCCACCCGGCCCTGCAGCCGCGAGCGGATCGCCTGGCTCAGGCCGGTGGCGCGCACCTGGCTCACCAGCACGGCGATACTGGTGACCAGGGTCTGGCCCAGCGCCTGGCCCAGCGCCTGGCGATACTGCGCCATGCCGCCGCGCTCGCTGTCCGCGCTGCCGGCGTGCAGCACGCGCGCAAACCGCGCCATCAGCTCATCGTCGATGGCCTCGACCCACTCGGCGTCCTCGTCACCGACGAACACGAGGGCGAACAGGCCGGCCATGTCGCTGAGATTGGGCGGCGGCGGCAGGAAGCGGTCCTGCAGCCGGCTGACCATCTCGCTGACAAAGCCCGGATGCAGCGCCACGCCGGTATCGCAGAACAGGCCGGTGGGATCGTTCTCGCGCACGATGCTGCGCACCGTCAGCGCAAAGCGTTCGGCCCAGTCCGGATGGCGCTCCAGCACCTGCAGCAGGTAGCGCAGCCGCACGTGCTCGGGGTGGCTGCGGTCCGCGCCGGACTCCTGGCCGTCGCCCGCGGCGCCGAGCCCGCCGTCGCGGCGGATCCAGTACCCCAGCTCGATCAGCCAGCCGTTGCAGTCCGCCAGCGGCGCTTCCGGATCGGCCGCCGCCAGGATGGTGTCGAGCTGCAGGCTGGCATTGCGTGATTCGCGCCATTTGCGGAACAGGTTGCGAAGCATGAATTCTCGTGAGATCGGGCCGCCGGCCGCGGCGCGCGTGGCGTCGCGGCGTGGGCCGCTCGCCGATAGCTGAAGGGGGAGTAAAACGGGCGCCGGGATCAGCCGGCGTCGTCTTGCAGGCGCTGGCGCAGCATCTCGACCAGGCCGTCGCAGGCGTCCTCGATGTAGTCGAGCACGCGCTCGAAGCCGTCGCCCTCGCCGTAGTACGGATCCGGCACTTCGTCGGCGTCGTGGCGGGTGGCGAAGCTCATCAGCAGGCGCACCCTGTCGGCGGCGTCGGGGCGCAGCCGGGTCAGGCCCACCAGGTTCTCTCTGTCCATCGCCAGGATCAGGTCGAAGCGGTCGAAGTCGGGCACGCCTACCTTGCGGGCACGCAGCGCCGACAGGTCATAGCCGCGTTGCAGCGCGTGGCGCTGGGTGCGCGGGTCAGGCGCGCGGCCGAGGTGGTATTCGTGCGTGCCGGCCGAATCCAGTTCGACCAGCGGCTCCAGCCCGGCTGCCGCCAGCTTGGCGCGCAGCACGGCCTCCGCCGTCGGCGAACGACAGATGTTTCCCATGCAGCACATCAGGATGGCGTATTTCTTCATCGGATCACGACTTCGAGGGGAGGAATGGCGGGGGATGCTGGCGTCCGGCGGCGACCGGCAAGCAGGCGCAATTCTACCCGCTGCGGCGCGCGCCGCTGGCGCATCCGTCCGCCGCGCGAGAGCGCAGTGCCGCCCCGCCGGCGCCGGCGACACACAGGCCACCGGTGTCGCTGGCGCCTAGGCCAGTTGCTTGGCCAGCCGCTCGCCGTGCGCAAAGCCGGCGATCTCGGCGGCCTCGGCCGACTTGTAGTGATCGGTGATGCGGGAGCTTTCGCTCAGCGTGCCGGCCGCGCGGATATTGGTGCCCGGGCGGCAGACGCGCACGGTGTAGGTCCATTCGCTCTGCGAGCGCGGCTTGACCTGGACCTGCACCTCGTGAGTTTCATAGACTTTTTTCTTCCATTCGCCGATGTCGGGCATCGTGTTCTCCTCGGGAAGTGGGGACGCGGGACTGGCGCGGCTAGTTGACCTCGCCCGCGTCGATGGCCCGCATGGCGGCGGCTTCCGCCATGGCGACGGCCGCTTCGGGCGTGGGCGCATCGCCCGCAATCGCCTCGTAGGTGGGCCCGGCTTGCTCGCCGAAGGCGTCGGCGATGCGCAGTTGGGCCGCAAACCCGCCGGCGGCGTTCGGCACCGCGCAGACCACAACCGCGTAGCCGCCGTATTCGAACTGGCGTTCCATCGTAGCTCCTCGTCCGTGGGCATCAGGGCAGCTTGGCCGCCAGCACCTCCAGCCTCTGGATCGGCGGCGTGTCCACGAACAGGTCCGGCGCCTTCGCCATCAGCGCCACCGCGACCTTGCCGCCCAGATGCGCCTCGCGCGCGGACTCGTCGGCAAAGGCATCGAAGATACCGAACATCGACGCGCCCAGCCGCAGCGCAAACCAGGCCGTGGTGCCGGCCTCCTGCTCTACCAGCGCCGCGGCGTCGCGCAGGAACTGCTCGACTTCCTGCTCCTTGCCGGGCCTGGCTTCCAGCGGTACCCACAGTCCAAGCTTGACCATGACGCGTCTCCGTTCAGGTGTGACGCATTTCACTATAGGCGAGCCGGACCGGCCGCCATCGCACATCAGGCCGGCGGCAGCGCGCCGTCGCCGCTGGCGCCGAACACCTGCGCCTTGAGCTTGGCCAGCTGGTCGCGCACCTGCGCGGCCTGCTCGAATTCCAGGTTGCGGGCATGGTCGAGCATGAGCTTTTCCAGCCGCTTGATCTCCTTGGAGACCTGCTTCTCGCTCATGTCCTCGTAGCGCGCCTGCTCCTGAGCGGCCTGCAGCTCGGCCTTGGCATCGCTGGCGTTGTAGACGCCGTCGATGATGTCCTTGATGCGCTTGACCACGCCGCGCGGGGTGATGCCGTTGGCCTCGTTGAAGGCGATCTGCTTGGCGCGGCGGCGCTCGGTCTCGCCGATGGCTTTCTTCATCGAGTCGGTCATGCGGTCCGCGTACAGGATGGCGGTGCCGTTGACGTTGCGCGCGGCGCGGCCGATGGTCTGGATCAGGGAGCGCTCGGCGCGCAGGAAGCCTTCCTTGTCCGCGTCGAGGATCGCCACCAGCGACACCTCCGGGATATCCAGCCCCTCGCGCAGCAGGTTGATACCCACCAGCACGTCGAAGGTGCCCAGGCGCAGGTCGCGGATGATCTCCACGCGTTCGACCGTATCGATGTCCGAGTGCAGATAGCGGACCTTGACGCCGTTCTCGGACAGGAACTCGGTGAGCTGCTCGGCCATGCGCTTGGTCAGCGTGGTCACCAGCACGCGCTCGCCGGCTTGAACGCGCAGATGGATCTCGGACAGCAGGTCATCCACCTGCGTGGTGGCCGGCCGCACCATGATGATGGGATCGACCAGGCCGGTCGGCCGCACCACCTGCTCCACCACCTGCCCCGCATGCTCCTGCTCGAACTGCGCCGGCGTGGCCGAGACAAACATCACCTGGCGCATCTTGCGCTCGAATTCGTCGAACTTCAGCGGCCGGTTGTCCAGCGCCGACGGCAGCCGGAAGCCGTACTCCACCAGCGTGGTCTTGCGCGCGCGGTCGCCGTTGTACATGCCGTTGAGCTGGCCGATCAGCACGTGCGACTCGTCAAGGAACATCAGCGCGTCGGGCGGCAGGTAGTCGACCAGCGTCGGCGGCGGCTCGCCCGGGCGCGCGCCGGACAGGTGCCGCGAATAGTTCTCGATGCCTTTGCAGAAGCCCAGCTCGGACAGCATTTCCAGGTCGAAGCGGGTGCGCTGCTCCAGCCGCTGCGCTTCCACCAGCCGGTTTTCCTTATGGAAGAACTCCAGCCGATCGCGCAGTTCGGACTTGATAGCCTCGATCGCGCGCAGCACGGTCTCGCGCGGGGTCACGTAGTGGCTCGACGGGTAGACCGTGAAGCGCGGGATCTTCTGGCGCACGCGGCCCGTGAGCGGATCGAAGAAGTGCAGCGACTCCACCTCGTCGTCGAACATCTCCAGCCGCACCGCCATCTCCGCATGCTCGGCCGGGAAGATGTCGATGGTGTCGCCGCGCACGCGGAAGGTGCCGCGCTGGAAGTCGGTCTCGTTGCGGGTGTACTGCATCGCGATCAGGCGCGCGATCACGTCGCGCTGGCTGATCTTGTCGCCGGCCCGCAACGTGAGAATCATCTGGTGGTATTCGGTCGGGTTGCCGATACCATAGATCGCAGAGACGGTCGCCACGATGATCGTGTCGCGGCGCTCCAGCAGGCTCTTGGTCGCCGACAGCCGCATCTGCTCGATATGCTCGTTGATCGACGAGTCCTTCTCGATAAACAGGTCGCGCTGCGGGACGTAGGCCTCGGGCTGGTAGTAGTCGTAGTAGCTGACGAAGTACTCGACCGCGTTGCGCGGGAAGAACTCGCGGAACTCGGCGTAGAGCTGGGCCGCCAGCGTCTTGTTGGGCGCGAACACGATCGCCGGCCGTCCCATGCGGGCGATCACGTTGGCCATGGTGAAGGTCTTGCCCGAGCCCGTCACCCCCAGCAGCGTCTGGAACGACAGGCCGTCGTCCACCCCCTCCACCAGTTGCCGGATGGCCTCCGGCTGGTCGCCGGCGGGCGGGAACGGCTGGTAGAGCTGGAACGGGGAGCCGGGAAATGTGACGAATTTGTCTTCGTCCAGGGCCGGCGCGGCTTCTGCAAGGTTCGACATAAGGGGGCGAATTAACGGGCGGAATTAGGGAAATACCTCAGGAATACGGGGCGGATACGCTAGAATCTTGGGGTTGTCAGCCCCCGCTTCAAGCCGGAAGAGTAACGGGGGCCTGGCAGCCCCCAGCGCAGTCCGGAGCATTCTACGCCTTCCCGTTTTCTTACATAGCCGACCACGAGATTCCAAATGAGTTTGTTTTCTGCCGTCGAGATGGCCCCGCGCGACCCGATCCTGGGCCTCAACGAAGCCTTCAATGCCGATACCCGCCCGACCAAGGTCAACCTGGGCGTTGGCGTGTACTTCACCGACGAAGGGAAAATCCCCCTGCTGCGCGCCGTCCAGGAGGCAGAAAAGGCCCGCCTGACCACCGCCACGCCGCGTGGCTACCTGCCGATCGAAGGCATTGCCGCCTATGACCAGGCCGTGCAGACGCTGCTGTTCGGCAAGGAATCGCCGCTGATCACGGAAGGCCGCGTGGTGACGGCCCAGGCACTCGGCGGCACCGGCGCGCTGAAGATCGGCGCCGACTTCCTGAAGCGCCTGTACCCGGACGCCAAGGTCGCCATCAGCGACCCGAGCTGGGAGAACCACCGCGCGCTGTTCGAAGCCGCCGGCTTCCCGGTGGTCAACTACACCTACTACGACGCCCCCAGCCACGGCCTGAACTTCGCCGGCATGGTGGAATCGCTGAAGTCGTACCCAGCCAACACCATCGTCGTGCTGCACGCCTGCTGCCACAACCCGACCGGCGTGGACCTGTCGCCCGAGCAGTGGAAGCAGGTGGTCGAGCTGGTCAAGGAACGCAACCTGATCCCGTTCCTGGACATGGCCTACCAGGGCTTTGCCGACGGCATCGACGCCGACGGCGCCGCGGTGCGCGTGTTCGCCGACTCCGGCCTGCCCTTCTTCGTGTCGAGCTCGTTCTCCAAGAGCTTCTCGCTGTACGGCGAGCGCGTGGGCGCGCTGTCGATCGTCACCACCGGCAAGGAAGAAGCGCAGCGCGTGATGTCGCAGGTCAAGCGCGTGATCCGCACCAACTACTCCAACCCGCCGACGCACGGCGGCACCGTGGTCGCCACCGTGCTGAACAGCCCGGAACTGCGCGCCATGTGGGAAGAAGAACTGGCCGAGATGCGCGACCGCATCAAGCTGATGCGCCACGCGCTGGTGGACAAGCTGGCCGCCAAGGGCGTGCCGGGCGACTTCTCCTTTGTCAAGGCGCAGCGCGGCATGTTCTCGTACTCGGGCCTGACCTCGGCCCAGGTCGACCGCCTGCGCAACGAGCACGGCATCTACGCCGTCGGTACCGGCCGTATCTGCGTGGCAGCGCTGAACAGCCGCAATATCGACGCGGTCGTCGATGCGATCGCGGCGGTAATGTAAGACGATGCGCATTCCGGCCGTCAGGAAAGGATGATTCCTGCGGTCGGAAATGGCTGATTTTCGCGGGCACCCCTTACCGGGTGACTGCCGAGAAGATCACAAAGCAACACAAAAAAAGCGGCTTCGGCCGCTTTTTGCATTTGTTTGCGTTTTTTAGGCCGGATGTCATCCGGAAATCAGGCCTTTGTCGTATTGTTTTTCGCGGAGATGCATGTACCTTAAGGTATATGCTGCACAGCACGATCGTCAGCACGGCCGTTCGATTAAGGGCATAATCGGCGCCACGATTCAAGGTGTATTGTCAGTACATTAGTACTTGGTGGTACGTATTTCTTTGTAAGACCCAGGCAGAAACGGCATGCTCTACCAATTGCATGAGTTCCAGCGCTCGATCCTGCACCCACTGACCGCGTGGGCCCAGGCGACCGCCAAGACCTTCACCAACCCCCTCAGCCCGATGTCGCTGGTTCCTGGCGCCCCCCGCCTGGCAGCCGGCTATGAACTGCTGTACCGACTCGGCAAGGAATACGAAAAGCCGGCGTTCGACATCAAGTCGGTGCGCTCCAACGGCCGCGACATCCCCATCGTCGAACAGACGGTGCTGGAAAAGCCTTTCTGCAAGCTGTTGCGCTTCAAGCGTTATGCCGACGACCCGGAAACCATCAAGCTGCTGAAGGATGAGCCGGTGGTACTGGTGTGCGCGCCGCTGTCGGGCCACCACGCCACGCTGCTGCGCGATACGGTGCGCACACTGCTGCAAGACCACAAGGTCTACGTCACCGACTGGATCGACGCGCGCATGGTGCCGGCCGACCAGGGCGCGTTCCACCTGTCGGACTACATCTACTACATCCAGGAATTCATCCGCCATATCGGCGCCGAGAACCTGCATGTGATCTCGGTATGCCAGCCGACCGTGCCCGTGCTGGCCGCAATCTCGCTGATGGCCTCGGCCGGCGAGAAGACGCCGCGCACCATGACGATGATGGGCGGCCCCATTGACGCACGGAAGAGCCCGACCGCGGTCAACTCGCTGGCGATCAACAAGTCCTACGAGTGGTTCGAGAACAACGTCATCTACACCGTGCCGGCCAACTATCCCGGCCACGGCCGCCGCGTCTACCCGGGCTTCTTGCAGCATGCCGGTTTCGTGGCGATGAACCCGGACCGGCACCTCTCCTCACACTATGACTACTACCTGAGCCTGGTCGAAGGCGATGCCGACGACGCCGAGGCCCATGTGCGCTTCTACGACGAGTACAACGCCGTGCTCGACATGGCCGCCGATTACTACCTCGACACCATCCGCGAAGTGTTCCAGGAATTCCGCCTGGCCAACGGCACCTGGGCCATCGACGGCAAGCCGGTGCGGCCGCAGGACATCAAGAGCACCGCGCTGCTGACCATCGAGGGCGAGCTGGACGATATCTCCGGCGCCGGCCAGACCGCGGCTGCACATGACCTGTGCAGCGGCATCCCCAAGGCCCGCAAGCAGCACCTGAACGCCGAACGTTGCGGCCACTACGGGATCTTCTCGGGCCGACGCTGGCGCGACGACATCTACCCGCTGCTGCGCGATTTCATCCGCAAGTACCACCCGGCCACACCTGCCACCGCTACAGCAGCTGCCACTGCCGCAGCCAAGTAACAAAAGAAAACGCCCGCAATCGCGGGCGTTTCTTCTTGCGCGTTCAGTGCCGCTTCAGGTAACAGAGCAGCATCTCTGAGTGCAGCTCGGCAAAACGCTCATGCTCATGCTGCGAGGCCACGTCGCGGCCGATCACGGCGCTGATGGTGTAGCGGTTGGACAGCACGTAGTAGCCCAGCGCGGAGATCGTCAGGTAGAACTGCGGCACGTCGATATTGTCGCGGAACACGCCCTGCTGCTGCCCGCGCCGGATCACATCGGCCAGCACGTCCACCACCGGGTTGATCAGCTGCTGCAGCTGCGCGGACTTCTTCAGGTGCCGGGCCTCGTGCAGGTTCTCGCTGTTGACCAGCCGGATGAATTCGGGGTGCTCGTAGTACCAGTCCCAGACAAAGCGCGCCAGGGTGCGCACGCCCGCCACGGGGTCTTCGTCGACCAGGTGGAGCTGCTCCTCGGCGGCGCGGAATTCCGCGTATTGCTTCTCAAGTACAGCAAGGAACAGCCCTTCCTTGCTGCCGTAGTAGTAATACAGCATGCGCTCGTTGGTTTCCGCGCGTCGGGCTATCTGGTCGACGCGTGCGCCGGCCAGGCCCCCCTTGGCAAATTCCTCGGTGGCCGCAGCGAGGATGCGTCGGCGCGTCCCTTCCGGGTCGCGTTTGGTCTTGGTCTCTGTTGACATTGGGTGGCTGGTCGATCGTTGCGCGGATTATGGCACAGGCCGGAGTGCGGCAATCCGGCTGCGCGACGCGCATCATCGCCGTTTCTGTCCGCCGGCGAAATCGGGGATAATCCTTGCGGCGCGAAGGCTCGCAGAAGCCTGCAGGGGCCGCAGTGGCCCGCCGGCATATTGTCCACCCCTATTGTTCGCCCGATTATGCGGGCGTTATGTCGCCAAGCACGCACAGCGCCCCGCCAATGTCCTGTCATGTCCTGTCCACCGTGTGCCTTTTCCGGTTTTGTCTCCTGATTTCCTGCCCGCTGCCGTGAATCCCGCCGTCCAGACCCTTGCCGACCGCATCGAGGCGCTGCTGCCGCAGACCCAGTGCACCAAGTGCGGCTTCAATGGCTGCCGCCCCTACGCCGAAGCCATGGCCAGCGGCGAGGCCACCTGCAACCGCTGCCCGCCGGGCGGCGCGGAGGGGGTGCGCCGCCTGGCAGCGGTGCTGAAGGTCGCACCGCTGCCGCTCGATCCCGAGCGCGGCATCGAGCAGCCGCGCGCGGTCGCGTACATCGACGAGAGCCTGTGCATCGGCTGCACGCTGTGCATCCAGGCCTGCCCCGTCGATGCCATCGCCGGCGCGGCCAAACAGATGCATACCGTAATCCCCGAGCTGTGCACCGGCTGCGACCTGTGCGTGGCCCCCTGCCCGGTCGACTGCATCGCCATGATCCCGGTCACCGGCGAGCGCACCGGTTGGGCCGCGTGGTCGCAGGAACAGGCCGATGCCGCGCACGCGCGCTACCTCGCGCGCAAGGCGCGGCTGGTGCGCGAGCGCGAAGAGAACGACGCGCGCCTGGCCGCCAAGGCCGCGGCCAAGCTCGCCGCGGTGCAGGCGGAAACGCCGGAAAGCGAAGCCGCGCGCGCCGCGCAGGAACGCAAGCGCGCCATCATTCAGGCCGCGATCGAGCGAGCCCGGCAGAAGCAGCATGCTGTGCAACCGCGCAACACGGAGAACGTTTCGCCCGCGGTGCAGGCCCAGATCGATGAAGCGGAAGCGCGCCGCGCGCGTGCGGGGCTCACCGCGCCCGCGACAGACAAGAACGCCGCCAACAAAGATCCAGAACAAAAACAATGAACGCCGCCAAGTGCCGTGCCATCTTCGAGACGCTGCGCGAGGTCAATCCGGCCCCGACCACTGAACTCGAATACAGCTCGCCGTTCGAGCTGCTGATCGCCGTGCTGCTGTCGGCCCAGGCCACCGACGTCGGCGTCAACAAGGCCACGCGCCGGCTGTTCCCGGTCGCGCATACGCCGCAGCAGATGCTCGACCTGGGCGAAGCCGGGCTGAGCGAATACATCAAGACCATCGGGCTGTACAAGACCAAGGCCAGGCACGTGATCGAGACCTGCCGCATCCTGGTCGAGCGCCACGGCGGCAAGGTCCCGCCCGACCGCGAAGCGCTGGAAGCGTTGCCGGGCGTGGGCCGCAAGACCGCCAACGTGGTGCTCAACACGGCGTTCGGCGAGCCCACCATCGCGGTGGACACGCATATCTTCCGCGTGTCGAACCGCACCGGGCTGGCGCCGGGCAAGAACGTGCAGGAGGTCGAGCAGAAGCTGCTCAAGTGCGTGCCTCATGAATTCCTGCACGATGCCCACCACTGGCTGATCCTGCATGGGCGCTATGTGTGCAAGGCGCGCAAGCCGGAGTGCTGGCACTGCGCGATCGAGCCGCTGTGCGAGTACCGTGAGAAAACGGAAGCGCCGAAGCTGTGAGGGGTTGATCAGCAGCACGCAGGACGACGCCGCACGATCCACCACGACGCGGTCCCCTCTCCCGCAGGCGGGAGAGGGGCGCTTGCTGCAAGCGTCATCGCAAGCAAGGCTCGCCGTCACACTACCAGATCAAACAATCCGGCAGGCTTCGTCGAACGACAGGCGCGGCCCGCGCGGGTGCAGCTTGTCGATTTCACCGTAGCCCAGGTTGCACAGGAAGTTGACCTTCCACTTGCCGTCCGGGAAGAACGCCGCGTCGACCTTGTCGGCATCGAAGCCGCCCATCGGACCGCAGTCCAGGCCCAGCGCGCGTGCCGCCAGGATGAAGTAGCCGCCTTGCAGCGAGCTGTTCACCAGCGCGTCGCGGGCGATCTTGTCGTCGTTGCCGGCGTACCAGGCACGGGCGTCGGCGTGCGGGAACAGCTTGGGCAGCTGGTCGTGGAACGCGGTGTCATAGGCAATGATCGCGGTCACCGGCGCCGAGCGGGTCTTCTCGGTATTGCCGGCCGACACGCACTCGACCAGGCGCGCCTTCTCGGCGGCGGTCTTGACGAAGACGATGCGGACCGGGGAGCTGTTGGCGGCGGTCGGGCCAAACTTCATCGCTTCATAGACTTGGTGCAGCACGGCGTCGTCCACGTGGCGGTCCTGCCACACGTTGTGGGTGCGGGCTTCGGTAAACAGCTGCGCCAGCGCGGCTTGGTCGATCTGGGACATGTGCTCCTTCCTGGTCAGGATTGATGAGAAGGCGCGATTGTACCGAACGGTGTCAGCGTGCCGCGACAGCACCTTTGAGCAAACCGTTCAATTCTCTTGCACGTTGGCCCGGGCTGGCGCCGGCGCGTTCGCGCGGCGCGTGAGCCACAGCACGCCGGCGAGGATCAGCCCGCCGCCGACGGCCTGCGCCGGGCCGATATGCTCGCCCAGCAGCACCGCGGCCAGCAGCACGGTCACCACCGGCTCCAGCGTCGACAGCATCGACGCCTGCGCCGCGCCCAGCCGCTGCAGGCCGGCAAAGAAGGTCAAGATGGCCAGCACCGTCGACAGCAGTGCGATACCCGCCAGCGCCAGCCAGCCGCCGGCGGTGGCCGGGAACTGCGGCGGCGCACCCGCGCCCACGCGCAGCAAGCCGACCACGCAGTAGACCAGCGCAGCCGCGGTGCAGATCACCGTAGTGGTGGCGATGGGGTTGACGCCCGCGGTCACGCGCGCGCCGACGATGATGTAGACGGAATAGATCACCGCCGCCGCCAGGCCCAGCGCAATGCCGAGCGGCGAGCCCTTGCCGCCGCCCACGGTCAGGCCGGCGCCGACCGAGCACAGCACCAGTGCGATCACCGCCGCGGTAGTGAGGCGCTCCTTCAGGAAGATGGCCGCCAGGATCGTCACGAACAGCGGGTACAGATACAGCAGCAGCGCCACCAGGCTGGCCTGTGCATGGTTCAGCGCGCTGAAGAAGCAAAACGACTGCCCCACATAGCCGATGCCGCCCATCGCCGCCAGCGCCAGCACGCGGCGCCATGGCGGCAGGCCAATGCCGCGCGTGCGCATCACCCACGCCAGCGCCGCGGCCGCCAGCACGAAGCGCACGAACAGCAGGCCGTAGACATCCGCGCCGGCGGCGTAGGCAAAGCGCGCAAAGATCGCCATGGCCCCGAAGGCGCTGGCCGACAGCGCGATCAGCAGCACGCCGGCAAGTTTGTCGCGGGCGTGGTCGGCGGCGGTGGAAGCGGTCATCGGGAGGGCGGGAAGTCGGCGATCCCGCATTCTACTTGGCGCGGCGGGTGCCGCCTGCGAGCACCGCAGCCCTCGTTTACAATGGCGCCACCATGTTCAATCCCTCACGAGAAGAAGTCCGCCGGTTCTTCTGCGATGCCTGGCAGAAGCAGATTGCAGGCGGCGTGCTGACCCCGCTGGAAGCCATTGCCGTCGACTGGATCGGCGAGCATCCCGAGTACCAGGACCTGCTGCGCGATACCGAAGGCGCGCTGGCGCAGGACTACACCCCGGAGCAGGGCCAGACCAATCCCTTCCTGCACCTGGCCATGCACCTGTCGATCTCCGAGCAGGTCTCGGTAGACCAGCCGCGCGGCATTCGCCAGGCCTACGAGGCGCTGGCGCGCCGGCTGGATTCGCCGCACCAGGCGCAGCACCAAGTAATGGAGTGCCTCGGTGAAATGCTGTGGCAGGCACAGCGCACCGGCCAGCCCCCTGACGGCGACCACTACGTCGACTGCGTCAAGCGCCGCGCCAACCGCTAAGGTACGCGCCAAGTGCAGCGTACATTTCGTCACAACCCTCCGACGGGTGCGTGGTAGGCTTTGCGGGTCCGTATTTTCCCTAGCCGCGTTTCCGTCACATGGCGGCGCGCTGCCCGCAAGCCATGTCCCGTATTGCCCTTCCTCCGCGCCGGCGCCGGCTGGCGCCCGCCGGCCGCGCCCTTGCCCCGATCTGCCTGTCGCTGATGCTGGCCTGGCCGCTGGCCGGCCACGCCGGCGTGGCGCTGCTGCAGCCGCCGCGCGTGATCGACGGCAACCAGCCGCTGACGCTGACGCTAGTGGTCAGCGCCGACGACGCCACGCGCCGCTACCGTATCCCCGACACGCTGGAGGTGACCGCTTCGGGCGACCTGCAGGCGCCGGTGCGACTGGTGCTGTGGCGAGAGGTATCGGGCCCGGCCGTGGTCAACCTGCGCCGCGGCGAGCACCGCGCGATCCGCTACACGGTGGCATTGCCGCCGGCCCTGCGCGGCCAGGTGCGGCTGGATGCGACTGGCATCGACGCCGCTCCGGTAACGGTGACGCTGAACCGCCTGCCGCAGCCAGGCGAGTCGGCCACGGCAACCCCGCCAGTCGCCGCCAAGCCGCCGGCGCCGCCCGCCGAGACTGCCGATACAGCCGATGCCGCGCCCGTGCCGGTGACCCCGGTCACCACCGCCAGCGCCCCCGCCCCGGCGCCGGCCGACCTGCGCGACAGCGCGCGGCTGTCGTTCCACGATCCGATGTACTTCATGGTCGGCGGGCATGGCGGCGCCAACGCCAAGTTCCAGCTCAGCTTCAAGTACCGCATCTTCGAAGGCGAGGATCCCGCGTCGAAAAGCCTGTTCGACAACCTCTACGTGGGCTACACCCAGTTCTCGCTATGGGATCTGTCCGAGAAGTCCAAGCCGTTCCGCGATACCAACTACAAGCCCAGCCTGTTCTATTACCTGTCCGATACCGGCGTGCGCAACAGCGTGATCAGCCGGCTGTCGCTGGCCACCGGCCTGGAGCATGAGTCCAACGGCCGCGACGGCGACGAATCGCGCAGCATCAACACGGTCTTCATCAAGCCGACCTTCTACTTTGGCGACCAGAACGACTGGCACTGGCGCGTCGCACCCAAGGTCTACGCCTACGTGGAAAAGTCGGAGAACCCCGATATCGCCCACTACCGCGGCTACATGGACCTGGGCATCGCCTACGGGCGGCCGGATTCGTGGGAGTTCTCGGCGACCCTGCGCAAGGGCACGCGCAAGTGGTACGGCAGCGTCGACGCGCAGGTCAGCTACCCGATGGCGCGGCTGCTGCCCGGCACCGCCGGCTACCTGGTGGCGGGCTACTTCGTCGGCTACGGGGAGAGCCTGCTCGACTACAACCACAAGCTGCCCTGGCAGTTCCGCCTCGGCTACGCGCTGTCACGCTGACGGCGCCAGCCCGACTCAGCCCGCCAGCGGCTTGCCGCTCGCCTTCAGCCGCGCATTGCCGACCGCGGCGGCAAACTGGCCGTGGCCGTGCCAGCCGGTGGCGCGGCCCAGCTTCTTGCCGTTCTGGAAGAACATGAAGACCGGGATCCCGTGCAGCCCGAAGCGGCGGCCCAGTTCCGGATACGCATAGACATTGGCGTGCAGCCAGTGCAGCTCGAGCGCGCGGATCGGCTCGGGATTGGCGAGCATGGCCTTCTTGGCCATCTCGCAGTTGAAGCAGTCCACGCCCCAGAAGAACACGCACACCAGCGCATCGCCGGCGTCGGCAATGGCGGCGTCGATGGTCTTGTCATCGACCTGCCGCATGCCGAAGGCATCGAAGGCGCGGTGGTCGAGATGGGGGGCCTGGGACGGTTCCTGTTCCATGGTCACGGTTGGCTCCGAAAAGACAAACGCCCGGGCCAGTCGGCACCGGGCGCTGCATCAGGGTTGAGGGTCAGGACATACAGCGCAGCCGCGCAGCCGCGCCGCCGCCCTGCCCGGCTTACTTGGGTGCCGCCACCGTCACCAGCGCCGGCCGCAGCACGCGGTCGGCAATGGTGTAACCGCGCTGCAGCACGGCAACCACGGTGTTCGGTTCCTGGTCGGCCGGCACCATCGAGATGGCCTGGTGGCGGTGCGGGTCGAACTTCTCGCCCACTGGGTTCAGTTCCACGATCTTGCCGCGCTCGAACGCCGCCGCCAGCTGGCGCGCGGTCAGCTCGACCCCTTCGCGCAGCTTGGCGATGTCGCCCGAGCCGTCGGCCAGCGCGGCCTGCAGGCTGTCCATCACCGGCAGCAGGTTGTCAGCGAAATTCTCGATCGCGAACTTGTGTGCCTTGGAAATATCTTCCTGCCCGCGGCGGCGGATGTTCTCGCCTTCGGCAACGGCGCGCATGTACAGGTCATAGTTCTCGCGTGCCTTGGCTTCGAGGGCGGCCAGCTGGGCCGCCACATCGTCCACGGCGGCGGTTTCCGGCGCTGCGGTGGTCTCCTGGCCTGCGGAGGCGGCGCTTGCCGCCTCATCGCCCGCGGGCGTAGGCGGCTGGGTGGATGGCGTCTGCTTCTGGTCTTCCATGTCGATCCGTATCAATACATTGTCGTGGCCGGCCGATGGCCCGGCCACGGGTGGTAAATCGGCGTGTGTTGCATGCAGTTGGTGGCAAGGCGCCGGTTTTCAAGAGTGGCGCCGGCGAGACGCGGAAACACACGGTTACAAAGCGTTGGCATATGCAATAGACGCCTTATTGCCTTGCTGCACCGCACTCACTAAGATTCTCTTAAGAAAAATGTCAAAAATGTCGGGGGCCCCGAAGATGGCTCACATTTGTGCCTCTTCCGAAAGGTTGGCCATGCATAAGCTGCCTGTGGTGACGGTGTGCCTCGTGGCCGCATTGGCGGTCATGACTGCCTTTATCTGTCTCTCCGGCGCGTTCACGCCGCGCGATACGGAGTATGGCAGTGGCAAGGCGGTGTTCAAGCATTACATCGTTCCTATCGTCAGTCAGGAAGTCACGCAGGAATAGTCGGCCGGGACCAACAGCCTCCTGTCCGACACCCTTCCGCTGCGCGGCGGCACCGGCATAGCGCCGGTGCCGCCGCGTTGTCATTTCATCCCTTGAAGTCGTCGATGCGGCGGCGGTCGCGCTTGGTCGGACGGCCCTGGATCTGCGCGGACGGCTCCGGCTGCAGGCGCCGGCGTTCGGCATCGGCCTGCCGGCGCGCCTGGCTCTCGGCGCTTTCCTCATACAGCGTCTGCGCCACTGGCGCCGGCCCGCGCGCCGGGGCAATGCCTTTCACCGCCAGTTCCCAGCGCTGCTGGTGCGCTTCCAGCACGACCTTGTCGCCCGGCTTCACCTCGCGCGAATTCTTGCAAGGCTGGCCGTTGACGGTCACCTTGCCGCGGTCCACCGCTTCGGCCGCCAGCGAACGCGTCTTGAAAAAGCGCGCGCACCACAGCCACTTGTCGATGCGCTGGCGCGCATCCGCCTCGAAATCCACATTCATGCCGCCGCTCCCCGGGTCTGCGCGCGCGAGCGCCGCGCTTCCAGTTCGTGCGGGTGCGGCGTGGCCAGCGGCCAGCCCTGCAGGTGCTGCAGCGCGATCTCCGCCATCGCCGCCACCCACGGTGCCGAATCATTCATGCACGGGATGAAGTGGAAGTCCTTGCCGCCCGCGACCTTGAATTCAGTCTGCCCTTCCATCGCGATCTCTTCCAGCGTCTCGATGCAATCGGCCGGGAAGCCGGGGCAGAACACGTCGACGCGGCCGGCCCCGACCTTGCCCAACTCGGCCAGCGTCGGCGCCGTGTACGGCTGCAGCCATTCCGCCTTGCCGAAACGAGACTGGAACGTCACCTGGTACTGACCCGGCTGCATGCCCAGCGCCTCGCCCAGCAAGCGGCCGGTCTTCAGGCACTCGCAGTGATACGGGTCGCCCAGCTCCAGCGTGCGCCGCGGCACGCCGTGGAAAGACAGGATCAGTTTGTCGCCGTGGGCGAAGTCCGGCATGCCGTGCCGGGCCCAGTAGTCGCTGACCTGCTGGTGCAGTGCCGAAATATAGGCCGGGTGGTCATGGAAATGCTTGACCAGCCGCAACTCGGGCTGGTTGCGCCACTGGCCGAGCACGCGGAACACCTCGTCGAACGCGGTCGCCGTGGTGGTGCCCGAGTACTGCGGGTACATCGGCAGCACCAGCACCTGCTCGCAGCCCTGGCGGCGCAGCGCCTCCAGCACCGACGCGATCGACGGGTTGCCGTAGCGCATCGCGCAGGCCACCGTCACCTCATGGCCGTTCTGGTTCAGCAGCCGCTGCAGCGCATGCGCCTGCCGCTCGCTGTAGACCAGGAGCGGCGAGCCCGTCATATGCGCCTCGCGCAGCCAGATCGATTCGTACTTGAGCGCCGAGGCGCGCGAGCGCAGCGGCAGGATCACACCGTGCAGCAGCGGCAGCCAGGCCGCGCGCGGGATCTCCACCACGCGCGGGTCGGACAGGAATTCCTTCAGGTAGCGCCCCACCGCCTTGGGCGTGGGCGCGTCGGGGGTGCCCAGGTTGACCAGCACGATCGCCGTGCGCGGCGCCTGGCCGTGCTGGTAGGCCGGTTCGGGAGAAAACGTCATGTCGCTTCCGGGTTGGCGCGGCGCAGGCAGGTCGCCAGCCATGGCGCCGGCATGGCGCACCGGCAAGATTTGCCGCGCTCGGTAGGGATGGGGCGGCAGCCTGTCTGACCAGCCAGCCGTATCACTGGTTCTGGCTCAGCGCGCTGGACAATAGCCGCGCGGTGATGTCGACGATGGGAATCACGCGCTCGTAGGCCATGCGCGTGGGGCCGATCACGCCCAGCGTGCCGACGATCTGCCCGTCGACCTCATATGGCGCGGTGATGACCGCCATGTCTTCCAGCGGCACCAGCCGGCTCTCGCCGCCGATAAAGATCTGCACGCCCTGGGCGTGGCTGGACACGTCCAGCAGCTGCAGCAGGCTGGTCTTGTGCTCGAACACGTCGAACAGCCGGCGCAGCTTGTCCATGCTGGAGGCCAGGTCTTCCACCTCCAGCAGCTTGCGCTCGCCGCTGATATAGACGTGGTCGTCCTCCTCGTCCTCGACGGTGCTGCCGGCCTCGACCGCCGCCTGCATCAGCTGCGACATGTCGCGGCGCAGGTCGCGCAGCTCCACGCGCAGGTGGTCGCGCACCGAGTCGAAGCTCATGCCGGCGTAGTGCGAGTTGAAGTAGTTGGCCGCCTCGATCAGCTGGGCCGGGGTGTACGCCAGTTCGGTCTGGATGATGCGGTTCTGCACGTCGCCTTCCGGGCTGACGATGATCAGCAGGATGCGCTTTTCCGACAGCCGCATGAATTCGATCTGCCGGAACGCCTGCGCGCGCCGCGGCGTCATCACCACGCCGGCAAAGTGCGACAGGTTGGACAGCGTGCGCGCCGCCATGGTGATCATCCGCTGCGGGCCCAGCTGCTGGCCACCGAGCTGGTCCTGGATCTGGCCGGTCAGCTCGGCCAGGTCGGCGTTGCGCTCGAGTGGCTTGGCCGTCAGCATGGAATCGACGAACAGCCGGTAGCCGCGCGGTGTCGGGATACGGCCGGCCGAGGTGTGCGGGCTGGAGATAAAGCCCATCTCCTCCAGGTCGGACATCACATTGCGGATCGTCGCCGGCGACAGGTCCAGCCCCGAGTACTTGGACAGGGTGCGGGAACCGACCGGCTGACCTTCCGCGATGTAGCGCTCGATCAGGGTCTTGAGCAGCGTTTTGGAACGTTCATCCATGATGTCCCGATTTTACGCAAGTTTTGGACCTTCAGGCGCCCGGCCTCGCCCGGCGCCGGGTTCCGCACCCGGCATGCTGACAACGATCACGGCGGTATGGTCTAATCCCGGCATGTCCGCCCCCCCGAAAGACAGCGCGCTGCGCACTCCGTTCAAGACCGTTGCCCTGGTGGGCCGGTATTCCACCGCCGGCATCGAAGGGCCGCTGGAGGAGATCGCCTCTTATATCCTGCGCAACGGCCAGGATGTGGTGTTCGAGCGCGAGACCGCGCTGGCCACCGGGCTGACCGGCTACCCGGCCCTGTCCGCCGAGGAGATCGCCGAGCAGGCCGACGTCGCCGTGGTCCTGGGCGGCGACGGCACCCTGCTGGGCCTGGCGCGCCAGCTGGCCGGCCACGACGTGCCGCTGATCGGCGTCAACCACGGGCGGCTCGGCTTCATGACCGATATCGCGCTGGAAGACGCGCATACGGTACTGCCCGACATGCTCGACGGCCGCTATGAGGCCGAGACCCGGCTGCTGCTGGAATCGCGCGTGGTGCGCGACGACATGGACATCTTCTCCGCGCTGGCGCTGAACGACGTGGTGGTGAACCGCTCGGGCATTTCCGGCATGGTCGAGCTGGCGGTGTCGGTGGACGGCTTTTTCATGTACAACCAGCGCTCGGACGGCCTGATCGTGTCGACCGCCACCGGCTCGACCGCATACGCGCTGTCAGCCGGCGGCCCGATCCTGCATCCTACGCTGTCCGGCGTGGTGCTGGTGCCGATCGCCCCGCACGCGCTCTCGAACCGCCCGATCGTGCTGCCGCACGACGCCGAGGTCACCATCGAAGTGGCCAGCGCGCGCGACGCCAGCGTCAACTTCGACATGCAGTCGCTGACCTCGCTGCTGCCGGGCGACCGCATCGTGGTGCGGCGCTCGCAGAAGCACATCAACCTGCTGCACCCGGTCGGCTACAACTACTACGCCACGCTGCGCAAGAAGCTGCACTGGCACGAGTATCCGTCCGAAGACAACCGCCTCTGAGCCGCCCCCCAGCCCGAGCCCGACCCACCGGACCGACACCCCCTCACGCCACGATGCTGCGCAGCCTGTCCATCCGCGATTTCGTCATCGTCGACACGCTCGACCTGGATTTCACTTCCGGCTTCACAGTCTTCACCGGCGAAACCGGCGCCGGCAAGTCCATCCTGATCGATGCCCTGGCCCTGGTGCTGGGCGAGCGCGCCGATGCCGGCGTGGTGCGCGAAGGCGCCCCGCGCGCCAGCGTCGGCGCCACCTTCTCGACCCACCCGGCGCTGGACGCCTGGCTGGCCGAGCGCGAACTCAACGGCGACGCGGAAGACGGCGTGCATAGCGTGCTGCTGCGCCGTACCGTCGATGCTGGCGGCCGCAGCAAGGCCTTTATCAACGGCGCCGCCGCCACGCTGGCGCAGCTGCGCGAAGTCGGCGACCAGCTGGTCGACATCCACGGCCAGCACGCGCACCAGCTGCTGCTGCGCCCCGACGCCCAGCGCCTGCTGTTCGACGCCCATGCCGGGCTGACCCAGCAGGCCGGTGCCGTGGCTGAGGCCTGGCGCGCGTGGCGTGCCTGCGTGCGCCAGCGCGAGGCGGTCGAGCACCAGTCGCGCGAAATGCAGCTCGAGCGCGAGCGGCTGGAATGGCAGGTGGGCGAGCTGGACAAGCTCAACCCGCAGCCGGGCGAGTGGGAAGAAATCCAGTCCGAGTACAACCGCCTGTCGCACGCCGCTGGCCTGATCGACGGCAGCCGCGCCGCGCTGGACGCGCTGTCCGAGGCTGACGGCTCGGTGCTGTCGGCGCTGAACACGATCGTGCACAAGCTGCAGCAGCTGGCCGATCTCGACCCGGCGCTGCGCGACGTGCTGGCCGCGCTCGAACCCGCCCAGATGCAGGCCGAGGAAGCCGCGCACTCGCTGACGCGCTATGTCGACCGGCTCGAACTCGACCCCGAGCGGCTGCAGGTGGTGGAAGAGCGGATGCAGGCTTTGCACGCCACCGCGCGCAAGTACCGCCTGCCGCCCGAACAACTGCCCGACGAACTGACCGCGCGCCGCCAGCAGCTCGACGACCTGCAGGCCGCCCAGGACCTGAACAAGGTGATGGCGCGCGAGGCCGCGGCCAAGGCCGCCTACCTGACGCTGGCGCAACACCTGAGCCACGCCCGCCAGCAGGCGGCGCAAGCGCTGTCGGCCGCGGTCACCGAGGCCATGCAGGGCCTGTCGATGGCCGGCGGCAGCTTTGTCACCGCGCTGAACGCACTCGAGGAAGGCCAGAGCTACGGGCTCGAACAGGTCGAGTTCCTGGTTGCCGGCCATGCCGGCGTCAGCGCGCGGCCACTGGCCCGGGTGGCCTCCGGCGGGGAACTGGCGCGGATCAGCCTGGCGATCTCGGTGATCACCAGCGAAGCGTCGCCCACGCCCACGCTGATCTTTGACGAAGTCGATACCGGCATCGGCGGCGCGGTCGCCGAGGTGGTTGGCCGGCGCCTGCAGGAGTTGGGCCGTGCGCGCCAGGTGCTGTGCGTGACACACTTGCCCCAGGTCGCCGCACAGGCCGGCACGCACCTGCTGGTCAGCAAGGAAACCACCGACGCAGGCGACGGCTCGGTCACGCGCTCGCGCATCCGCGTGCTCGATCCCGCCGGCCGCGTGGTCGAGACCGCCCGCATGCTGGGCGGCGCCACCGTCACCGCGACCACGCTGCAGCATGCCGAGGAAATGCTTGCGCAAGGCATGGCCGACAGCCAGGTCAACCTGGCGAGCCAGGCCGTGCGCGGAGCGGGCGCCAAGGAAGGCCGGCGCGGCCGCCGCGCCGCCGGCTGATCGCCCCGCTGCCCGCCCACGGCCGCCCTGCGCGGCGGCCGCCCACCCGATACTGACAGGAGCTTCACCATGACCCGCCAAGCGCCGCAAGCCGGCTTCCGGCATCGCCCCCGGGCATCCCTGCGCGCCGTGCTGGCGATCGCCACCGCCGCCTCGGCGGCACTGTTGGCGCTGTCCGGCTGCCAGGCCCAGTCCAAGGCCTACGCCCCGCCGCCGGGCAGCATCAGCGACGACCGCTCGCTCGGCGACATCATGGTCCGCTTCAAGCCGCCCACGGTGAATATGTCCGAAGACGCCGGCAAGCTGCTGGCCGAGATCAAGGGGCCGATCCGCTTCGTGGTCAAACGCCCGATGTCGGATGGCGTCTGGCTGGTGACGGCAATCTCGCCGTTGCCGGAGGCGACCATCGACCAGGCCGTCGACACGCTGCGCGCCACGCCACGCATCGACACCGCCGAGCCCGACCGCCTGATCAAGCCCAACCGGAAAATGCCCACCAGCCGCGACATGCCGCAGAGCTGACGGCGCTCCGGCGTTGTCCGGAAGAGACGAGTTCTAAGCCCTCGGTAGCCCTTGCGCTATCGGCCAGGATCGTATTCGCTACATAGCATGCCCCGCACCGTCCCCGCCGGCCGGCGCCCCAGGAGGAATACATGCCGCAATCCAACGCGCAGTCCGTCTTCTTCCGTCGATGCCTGCCGGCCCGCCGCTGGCGGGTAGCCCTCCTCACCGCAATCGCCATTTGCGGCGCGGTGCCGGCGACCGGAGCGCTTGCCGCGCCGGGCGCCCAGGCCTACACCGGTAATATCATCGTGCGCTGGCGCGATGGCTCCACCTCCGTCACCGACCCCACCAGCGCCGGCAAGGACCCGGCCTCGACAGCAACGGGCGCTCCCAAGGACAACCTGCAGCAACTGCGCGAGCGCACCGGCATCGCGGTCACGCTGCGCCGCCCGATGAGCGGCAACCTGCAGTTGCTGCAGGTGCCGGCCGAACTCGCCGCCGACCCCGAAGCGGCCGCGGCGCGCCTGCGCCAGGACCCGCGCGTGGCCGATGCCGTGCCCGACCGCTGGCTGCGGCTGCACGACACCCTGCCCAACGACCCCGAGTTCCGCGTCAACCAGCCTTACCTGATGGGCACCGGCACTGCTGTCGGCGGCGCCAACCTGCCGCGCGCCTGGGACCGCACGCGCGGCAGCACCGGTGTGGTGATCGCGGTGGTCGATACCGGCACGCTGCCCCACCCCGACCTGGCCGGGCGGCTGCTGCCGGGCTATGACTTCATCAGCAGCAGCACCATCTCCAATGACGGCGACGGCCGCGACGGCGATGCCACCGATGCCGGCGACAACGTGCCGGTGGGCTTCACCTGCCCCGGCAGCTCCACGCCGGAACAGGAGGCCACGTCCAACAGCTGGCACGGCACGCGCGTGGCGGGCGTGCTGGGCGCGCTCACCGACAACGCCCAGGACATCGCCGGCGTCGACTGGAATGCGCGCATCCTGCCGGTGCGCGTGTCGGGGCGCTGCGGCGCGCTGCTGTCCGATACCGTCGACGCCATACGCTGGGCCGGTGGCCTGCCGGTGCCCGACGTGCCGGCCAACCCGACGCCCGCGCGCGTGATCAATATCAGCCTGGGTGGCGGCACCTGCAGCAGCATCGAGCAGCAGGCCGTCAACGACCTGAACGCGCGCGGCGTGGTCGTGGTGGCCGCGGCGGGCAACAACCGCGGCGCGGTGGAAGCGCCGGCCGACTGCAGCGGCGTGATCGCCGTTACCGCGCATGCCAACGACGGCGAGAACGCCACCTATGCCAACGTCGGCCCGCAGGTCGCCATCAGCGCGCCCGGCGGCGGGTGCGGCAATTCGCGGGTGCTGAACGGTCAGTGCACGGTGACGCCGTCTGTGATCCGCACGCTGAGCAACCTCGGCCAGACTTCGGTGGGCGCGTACACCGTGTCGTCGTCGCAGGGCACCAGCTTTGCGGCGCCGATGGTGTCGGGCGTGGTGGCGATGATGTTTGCGGTGAACGGGTCGCTGACCCCGGCGCAGGTGACCACGGCGCTGAAAGCTTCGGCGCGGCCGCATCCGTCCGGCACCTTCTGCACCACCAACCCCGGTGTGTGCGGCGCGGGGCTGCTCGATGCCGACGCGGCGTTGGTGGCGGCGGTGTCGGCGCCACCCGCGGCAGCAGCGGTGGTTACCGCGTCCGGCGGTGGCGGCGGCGGCGCGGTGCCGGTCTGGAGCGCGCTGCTGCTGGCGTTGTCGGGCCTGCTGGGCTTTGCACTGCGGCGGCGTGCCTGAGCCCTGAAGCGTGGCGCGCGGGCGCTGCCGGTCAGGCGTCGCCGGCGCCTGCCGCCGGCCGCCGGGCCAGCCACCACTCCTGCAACACCCAACACAGCAACCCGGCCACGGCGCCCGCCGCATGCGCGGCGCGCACCACGCCGAAGCCCAGCGCCGGCTCGAACACCACCGGCGCCAGCCACGACTGCTCCAGCCAGACCTTGACCAGCACGCCCAGGCACAGCAGCACACCCAGCGCGCGTGAGAAGCCCGGCGCGCGCAGCAGCCCCAGCGCGCCCCACACGGCCAGCCCGTGCAGCGCACCGGACAGCCCGCCATACCAGCCGATCGCCGGCATGCGCAGCAGCACGGCTTGCACCGCAATGCCGCAGACGATCAGCACCAGCAGCATGGCGCGCGCCCGCGCGACGCGGCCCGCGAGCGCCAGCAGGCCGGTGGCCGCGAGCGCGTCGGCCAGCCAATGGCGCCAGTCCAGGTGTACCCACATGGCGCTCGCCAGCCGCCACCACTGGCCCTCCAGCCGCACCGCGTCGCGCAGGTAAAGGCCGTGCGCATGCCACCACGGCATGAAGGTGAACCAGGCCGACAGCGCCCACACCAGCGCAATCGCGGCCAGCAAGCCCGGCCACGATGCGCCGGCGGGCACGGGCCGCCCAGCCGCGCTTTCAGTCCTCACCGAACACGGCCCGCCACAGCGCGTGCACCTGCGCGGTCTGCGGCGCCACCGAGGCCGGCGCCACGCGCGCGTGCGCCTGGCCGTCGAGCCGCAACTGGTGCTGGCGCGCGCGGAACAGCCGGTAGGCATCGCCCACCGCCAGCGCCAGCGTGGCATCGATCAGCCCCAGTTCGCCGGCCTCGCGCAACAGCGCGATATTGCCGGCATTGCGCGTCAGCTGCGGATGGGCACGGCTGTGCAGCAGCACCAGGTACTGCACCGTGAACTCGATATCGACCATGCCGCCGCGGTCGTGCTTCAGGTCGAACAGGTCGGTCGGGTTGGGATGGCCCTCGGCCACCTTGCGGCGCATCTGCACGATCTCGTCGCGCAGCGCGGCAGCGTCGCGCTGCTGGCACAGCACCTCGCCGCGCAGCGCCTCGAAGCGGTCGCCGATGGCAGCGTCGCCGGCACAGTAGCGCGCGCGCGTGAGCGCCTGGTGCTCCCACACCCACGCGGTATTGTCGCCTTCGCGCAGCTGGTAGCGGCGGAAGGCGTCGAAGCTGGTAACCAGCAGGCCCGCGGCGCCATTGGGGCGCAGCCGCGTGTCGACGTCGAACAGCGCGCCGGCCGCGGTATGGCTGGTCAGCCAGGTGATCAGCCGGCGCGCGTAGGCGGCGTAGACATCGGGCGCGCGCTCGTGCTCGTCGTCGTAGAGGAAGATGATGTCGAGGTCCGAGGCGTAGCCCAGTTCCTTGCCACCCAGCCGGCCGTAGGCGATCACCGCGAAGCGCGGCGTGTCGCGGTGGCGCGTGGCGAGCTGGCGCCAGACCGTCTCCAGCGTGGCTTCGAGCATGGCATCGGCCAGGTCGGACAGGCGGTCGGCCACCTGCTCCACCGTCAGCATGCCCTGCAGGTCCTGCAGCAGCACGCGGAAGGTCTCGGCATGATGCTCGCGCCGCAGGATATCCATCTGGTGCTCGACCTGGCCCTCGGCGGCGAGCAGCCGTTCGTGCAGCCGCTTGCGGAACGCGGCCCAGTCCGGCGGGCCAGCGAGCGCGTCGCTGTCGAGCAGCTCGTCGAGCAGCTGCGGATGGCGCGTCAGGTAGGCCGCGGCCCAGCGCGAGGCATGCAGCGTCTGCGCGACGCGGTCCATCGCCTGCGGGTACTCGGACAGCAGGGACAGGTACGAGGCGCGACGGCTGATCGCCTCCAGGAAATCGATAAAGCGGGCGATGGTGCTGTCGGCGTCTTCCTGGCGCGCGGCCAGGTCGAGCGCGCGGTTCACCAGCTGGTCGAAGCGCGCACGGCTGGACTCGGACAGCGCGCGGTAGCGCAGCGACGACGCGATCGCGCGCAGCCGGTCGAGCAGCCCGGTGCAGTCGGTGAAGCCGGCGGCCTGCAGGCGATTGCAGGGCGCCGCGCCATCGTCGCAGGCCGCGTCGTCCTGCTCCTGTTCCGGGTTGTCCTGCGCTTGCGCGGCGTTATCGTCGAACACGATGCCCGGCCACAGCGCCTCGCAGGGGGCGGCATCGGGATCCGAGAAGGTCGCCTCGAACTGTTGCGCCACCGGCTCCTGCAGCGCCGCCAGGCGCGCCAGCAGTGCCTGCCAGTCGGCGCAGCCCATCATCCGCGCCACCGCCAGCTGCTCATCGGGCGACGTCGGCAGGTGGTGGGTCTGGGCGTCGTCGCGATACTGCAGCCGGTGTTCGAGCTGGCGCAGGAAGCGGTAGGCATCGCCGAGCTGCTCGGCCTGGCCGGCGGGCAGCAGGCCGCGCTCGACCGCGACCGCCAGCACTTCCAGCGTGGGCCGCACGCGCAGCGCCGGATCCTGGCCGCCACGGATCAGCTGGAACACCTGCGCCATGAACTCGATCTCGCGGATGCCGCCGCGGCCCAGCTTGATATTGAACGAGCGCTGGTTGACGCCGTGCCCGGCCAGCCCGCCGCTGCGCTTGGCGGCTTCGCTGCGGATCTGCGCGTGCAGCGAGCGAATTGCCTCGATCACGCCGTAGTCCAGGTAGCGGCGGAACACGAACGGCATGGTCAGGCGCGCCAGCAGGCTGGCGGTGCGCTGCGCGTGCGGCGTGTCCAGCGCCGACACCACGCGGCCCTTGATCCAGGCATAGCGCTCCCACTCGCGGCCCTGCACCACCAGGTATTCCTCCAGCATGCCCAGGCTGCACGCCAGCGGGCCGGCGTCGCCGTTGGGGCGCAGGCGCATGTCGACGCGGAACACATAGCCGTCGCCGGTCACGTCGGCGAGCAGGTTGATCAGCCGGCGTCCCAGCCTGATGAAGTACTCGTGGTTGGACAGGCTGCGCGAGCCGCCCCGGGTCTCGCCATCCTCGTCATAGAGGAAGATCAGGTCGATATCGGACGATACGTTCAGCTCGCGCCCGCCGAGCTTGCCCATGCCGACCACCACCAGCTCCTGCACCTCGCCGCTGGCGCCGACCGGGCGGCCGAAGGTCGCGGCCAGGTCGGCGCCCAGCATCGCCAGGCCATGCTGGATCGCCAGCTCGGCCAGGTCGGTCATGGCGCCGGTGACTTCGCCCAGCGTGGCCAGGCCGCGCAGGTCGCGCTCGATCACCACGCACATGACCTCGGCGCGCAGGCGGCGCAGCGCCCGCTTGGCGGCCTCTTCGGCATCGGCCGAGGGCTCGTGCAGCGCCTGCAGGCGCGCCTGGATCCAGGCGCGCGTCAGCGGCCGCGTGGCGGCATCGGCGAGGATGGCGGGCAGGTCCGCGCGGGCCTGGACGATGCGGCGCGCGTAATGCGAATACGCAGCCGAGTACAATACGTGGCCGCCGAGCTGACCACCGCCGTCGGCGGGCTCCGGCCCCTGCGCCACGGTGGTGGCAAAGGCGCCGGTGGCCATGGTGGCGGGGCCCTGCCCCGCAGGTGCCGGTGTGGCGAGCGCGCCATGTTGGTCGGTGGCGCCGCCGGCGGCGGAACTCGTCGGGTCAGAGGCAGTCATTCCAGTATTTGAAATGCGAGAAAAGGTGCGGCCTGCGCCGGTGTTTTCCTGCACGCGCATCAGGCGCGTCATCATAGTGAAGGCTGTGCGCCACGTGCGCAGGCTTGGCTCGCGCCACGTACGCATTCTTGTTTTAGCCGGCCGGGCACCAGATTGGAGAGCGGCTAGTATTGTCGGATAATCTGCGCATGTCCAGCCGCGCCCCACAACCCGCTGACGGTTCTCCCCCCAATAGCGGTGTGGGTGGGCACGAGGCCGCCGCTACGCTGGCTTCCTCCTCACATCCCGCGGCTTCCCCCCACATCGATGCCCCTGGCGCCCCGCGCAAGGCGTCCGCCTTTGCGCGCGCCGGCGGACTGGCGCGTGCGGGCGTGAAGGCCGGCCTGCGCGCGACGGCCGCCGCCGTGCGCCATCCGTTCTGGCGCGGGCTGGGCCGCGCGCTGGTGCGCCTGGCGCTGGTGCTGGCCGTGCTGGCGCTGGTGGTGGGCCTGCTGATCCGCTTCGTGCTGTGGCCGCAGGCATCCACCGCGCGCCAGTGGCTGGAAGAGCGCGCCTCGGTGGCGCTGTCGGCAAAGGTCAGCATCGGCAAGCTCGATACCTACTGGGACGGCTGGCACCCGGCCTTCCGCGCGGGGGACTTGCGCGCCGTGGACGCCCAGCGCCGCGTGCTGCTCGCCTCCGCCACGCTCGACGGCAAGCTGGCGTGGCGCTCGCTGTTCAGCATGAACCTGCAGTTCGTCACGCTCAGCGCCACCGGCACGGACGTGCTGGTACGCCGCACGCCTGAAGGCCGGCTGCTGGTCGGCGGCATGCTGGTGGACTCCGCCGGCGGCCAGCAGGACGACGACCGCTTCCTGGGCTGGCTGATGTCGCAGGGCCGGGTCTCGCTGTCGGGCGGCAAGCTGCGCTGGCTCGACGAGAAGGCCAGGCTGCCGCAGCTCGACGTGGGCGAAATCCGGTTCGACGCCCGCCGCGTTGGCGCGCGCCATGCCGTGACGCTGGAAGCGCGCTCGCCGGCGCTGGGCCCACGCCCGCTGGTGGTGCAGTCCACCTTCCGCAACGACTACCTGCACAGCGCCGGCAACTGGCGCTACTGGACCGGCCAGGCCACCTGGGACCTCAGCCAGCTGCAGCTGCCGGTGCTGCAGCGCTACCTGGCGATGTTCGAGCGCGTCGCCAGCGGCACCTTCAGCACCGACGGCAGCATCGAATTCCGCGAGGGCCGCATCGTGCGCAGCCAGACCCGGCTGCGCACCAGCGGCGTCGACCTGCAGCTGGCCGGCGCCGCCGCGCCACTGCGGCTGGCCAACGCGCAGGCCTTCCTGCTGCACCGGACCGAGCGCGACGGCAGCAACCTGCTGACCGTCGACACGCTGCTATGGCAGCCCGCCGACGGCGACGGGCAGGCCGCTGCCGGCGACAGCACCTGGCGCGAAGGCATGCGCAAGGTCACGCTGGGCTGGGCCAGCAACAACGACGGCAGCCTGCGCAAGTTCTCGCTCAAGGCGCCCACGCTGGACCTGAACACGGTGCGCGCGCTGGCCACCTCGATGCCGCTGGACACGGCGGTGCTGCGCCGGCTGCGCGCGCTGCAGCCGGCCGGCCACCTGGACAACCTCAACGTCAGCTGGAGCCGCGAGCGCACCGGCATGCTGGATCGCCGCGACGGCAAGGCGCATTACAAGGTGCAGGGGACGCTGCGCAACGTCTCGGTCAACGGCCAGCCGGCGGTGCCCGCGCTGCGCGCCAACGGCAGGCCGCGGCTGGGCACGCCCGGCTTCTCGAACCTGTCCGGAACCTTCGCCTTTGATGACCAGCAGGGCAATGTCCGTTTCGAAGGCAATGGTGCGGCACTGACGCTGCCCGGCCTCTTTGAAGAGCCACGCCTGCCCTTCGACCAGATCGGCGGCGACGTGCGCTGGACCCACACCGGCGGCAAGCTGGCGGTGACGCTGGACGGCATTCGCTTCGCCAATGCCGACGCAGCGGGCACGGTAGGCGGCACCTGGCGTGAAGGCGGCGACGACGGCTCCGGCATCGCCGACCTGAGCGGCGAGATGACCCGCGCCCAGGTGGCGCGCGTGCCGCGCTACCTGCCGCTGTCGATCCCGGCCGGCACGCGGCACTACCTGGCCGGCGCGCTGGCGGCCGGCGAGGCGGCCAACGTGCGCTTCGTGCTCAAGGGCGACCTGGCGCACTTCCCGTTCCACGCCCCGCACGAGAAGGCGGGCGAGTTCCGCGTCGAGGTGCCGATCGAACATGTGCGCTACCAGATCGCCCCGCACGAGACCGCCACGGGCACGGCCGGCGGCGCCCCGCTGTGGCCGGACTTTACCGACATCGCCGGACAGGTGGTGTTCGATCGCGGCGGCATGACCTTCCTGGCGAAGCGAGCGGCGGTGCAGGATATCCCCGGCGTCACGCTGCAGGACGTCAGCGGGCGCATCGACGATCTCAGCGAGCACGGCCGGCTGGTGATCGATGGCGGCGCCAGCGGCCCCGTGCAGGGCTTCCTGCGCTATATCGCCACCTCGCCGGTGCGCGAATGGACCGCGCGCGTGGCCGATGCGGCGCGCGCGCACGGAAACGGCGAACTCGGGCTCAAGCTCGACATGCCGCTGGAACACGCCAATGCGGCCAAGGTCGAGGGCCGCTTCCACTTCCCGGGCAACGATGTCGTGCTGAGCCTGCAGATGCCGCTGCTGGGCAACGCCAACGGCACCATCACGTTCAACGAGCACGGCTTCGGGCTGGAAAACCTGCGCGCGCGCTTCCTGGGCGGCGAGGTGCGGCTGGGCGGCGGCACCCAGCCCGACGGCGCCACGCGCGTAAGCGCCAGCGGCAACGCCTCTGCGGCCGGGCTGCGCGAGGCGGCCGCGGGCTCGGCGCTGGCGCCGCTGGCGGCGCGCCTCGAAGGCAGCACCGGCTACAGCGTGGTGATCGGCACCGTCGGCGATGCCCCGCAGCGCCAGTTGCAGGTGCAGCTCAGCTCCGGACTCAACGGCATGGCGATCGGCCTGCCCGCGCCGCTGGCCAAGGCTGCGGCGCACGACCTGCCGCTGCGGGTGGACCTGCGCCCGGCCGGCGGCGCGGCCCGCGCCGGCACCGACGAGCTGGTGGTGCAACTGGGCAACGCGCTCAACGCGCGCTACCTGCTGCGCCGCGACCAGAATGGCGGCAGCAACGGCATCGAGGTGCTCGCCGGCGGCATCGGGGTGCAGCAGGCGGCGCCGCCGCCGGCGGCCGGCGTCAGTGCCGCAGCCACCTTCGAGCAGCTCGATATCGACGCCTGGCGCGCCGCCTTCGCCACGACCGCCGCCAACGGCAACGCCGCCGGGACGCCCTCGCCGTTCCTACCCGGCCGCATCGCGCTGCGCGCGCGCACGCTGCACGGCATGGGCCGCACGCTGGATGATGTAACGCTGGACGCGACGCGCGAGGGCGACGGCTGGAACGCAAAGGTCGACTCGCGCCAGGTCGCCGGCGCGGTACAGTGGCGCCCGGCCGGGCCTTCGGCGTCCGGATCGCTGCAGCTGCGCCTGTCGCGCCTGAACGTGCCCGATGCCAGCGACGAACATAACGTGGTGGACGCGCTCGCCAGCAGCATCGACGACCTGCCCGCGATCGACCTGGTGGCCGACCAGTTCATGCTGCGCGGGAAAGACTTCGGCAAGCTCGAGGTCAAGGCGCATACCGGCATGAGCGGCGCCGACCCGGTCTGGACGCTGGACAAGCTGCAGATCGAGCAGCCCGGCGCCACGCTCACCGGCAGCGGCAGCTGGCGCGTGCCGCGCCGCCTGCGCGCCGATGGCAACGCCGAGCGCCGCACGCTGCTGTCGTTTGCCATCGATATCCGCGACGCCGGCGCCACGCTCGACCGCCTGGGCCTGGCGCACACGCTGCAGGATGGCAAGGGCAAGCTGGAGGGGCGCGTGGCCTGGCGCGGCTCGCCGCTGTCGATCGACTACCCGACGCTGTCCGGCAAGCTGTCGCTGGAACTGGAGAACGGCCAGATCCTGAGCGTGGAGCCGGGCGCGGCGCGGCTGCTGGGCGTGCTCAGCCTGCAAGGGCTGCTGCGCTTTGCCACGCTGGATTTCCGCACCTTGTCCGGGCGCGGGCTGCTGTTCGACCGCATTGCCGGCACCGGCACCATCGAGAACGGCATCGGCACGATCGAGGAATTCCAGCTCCGCAGCCCGCAGATCACCGCCAGCATGGCCGGCACCGCCAACCTGCTGAGCGAGACGCAGGACCTGCGCGTGGACGTGGTGCCGCGCATCAACGCCACGTCCACCTCGGTCGCCGCCGCGTTTATCAACCCGGCGCTGGGCATCGGCACGCTGGCCGCCCAGTTGCTGTTCGCCGACGAGTTCTCCAAGATGTTCACCCAGCACTACCACATCACCGGCAGCTGGGCCAACCCGCAGATCGGCAAAGTGGAGGACAATATGGCGCGAGGAACGACCTTCCAGAACCGCGCGGATCCGGCCTTCCCGCGCTGATTTTCTTGGTGTGAACCTGCTTTTCCGGTGAACCTTCGCCGTCCACAGAGGAAACCAACGCCCATGACAGCGCCCGCCCCGTTTCGCGTTGCCGCGGTCCAGACCGTCACCGGCACGTCGCTCGATGCCAACCTCGCACGCGCCGACGCGCTGATCGCCGAGGCCGCCGCCAGCGGCGCGCAACTGGTGCTGCTGCCCGAGTACTTCTGCATGATGGGCCGGTCCGAATCCGACAAGATCGCCGTGCGCGAGCGCGACGGCGACGGCCCGGTGCAGCAGTTCCTGGCCGACGCGGCGCGCCGCCACGGCATCTGGCTGGTGGGCGGCACGCTGCCGATGTGGTGCGACGATCCGGCGCGCGTCTACAACTCCTCGCTCGCCTTCGACCCGTGCGGCGAGCGCGTGGCGCGCTACGACAAGATCCACCTGTTTGGCTTCACCCGCGGCGCCGAGAACTATGACGAGTCGCGCACCATCCTGGCCGGCCGCACGCCGGTCAGCTTCGATGCGCCGTGCGGCCGGGTGGCGATGTCGGTGTGCTACGACCTGCGCTTTCCGGAGCTTTACCGCGGACTGGCAGCGGGCGAAGGCACCAGCTTGATTCTGATGCCCGCCGCCTTCACCTACACCACCGGGCAGGCGCACTGGGAGATCCTGCTGCGCGCCCGCGCCATCGAGAACCAGTGCTATGTGCTGGCCGCCGCACAGGGCGGCAAGCATGAGAACGGCCGGCGCACCTGGGGCCATTCCATGCTGGTCGATCCCTGGGGCGAAGTGCTGGCCATGTTGCCCGAGGGTGAAGGCGTGGTCGGCGGTGTCATCGACCCGGCACGCCTGGACGAGGTCCGGCAGAACCTGCCGGCGCTGCGACACAGGGTGCTGTAGCATGTACGCAATCGCGGGGCCTGCGGGCGCCCGCCCACGGATTTTCACGCGCCGGCAAGACAGAGAGCAAGCCGGCACGACCCAAAGCAGAAAGGACATTTCATGAACGCCGGCGATCTCGGAATCCGCAACCTGGCCACCGCGCAGCAACTGCTGCTGGCGCCGTACGGCCTGGATGAAGCCAAGCTCCAGCGCGTGCTGGCCGATATCTTCACGCACAAGGTCGACTACGCGGACCTGTACTTCCAGTACACCCGCAACGAGGCCTGGAGCCTGGAAGAAGGCATCGTCAAGTCGGGCAGCTTCAGCATCGACCAGGGCGTGGGCGTGCGCGCGGTCTCGGGCGACCGCACCGCCTTCGCCTACTCGGATGAAATCAGCCTGCCGGCGCTGTCGCAGGCGGCAGCGGCCACGCGCACCATCGGCCGCGCCGGCAGCGGCCGCATCAAGGTCGCCGGCGAGCTGGCCACGCACGCCGGGCGCAATCTGTACGCGCCCAACGACCCGCTCGACTCGATGAGCGCGGCCGAGAAGGTAGCGCTGCTCGAACGCATCGAGCGCATGGCGCGCGCCAAGGACTCGCGCGTGGTGCAGGTGATGGCGGGCCTGGCCGGCGAGTACGACGTGGTGCTGGTGGCGCGCAGCGACGGCGTGTTCGCCGCCGACGTGCGCCCGCTGGTGCGCGTTTCGGTCACGGTCATCGCCGAACAGGGCGGGCGCCGCGAGATCGGCTCGTCCGGTGGCGGCGGCCGTTATGCCTACGGCTACTTCACCGACGACCTGCTGCAGACCTACGTGGACGAGGCGGTGTCGTCGGCGCTGGTCAACCTGGATGCGCGCCCCGCCCCGGCCGGCGCGATGACCGTGGTGCTCGGCCCGGGCTGGCCCGGCGTGCTGCTGCACGAAGCGGTCGGCCACGGGCTGGAGGGTGACTTCAACCGCAAGGGCTCGTCGGCTTTTGCCGGCCGCATGGGCGAACGCGTCGCGGCCAAGGGCGTGACCGTGGTCGACGACGGCACGCTGGCCAACCGCCGCGGCTCGCTCAACCTGGACGATGAAGGCAACCCGACCCAGTGCACCACGCTGATCGAGGACGGCATCCTGCGCGGCTATATCCAGGACACGCTCAACGCGCGCCTGATGAAGATGCCGGTCACCGGCAACGCACGCCGCGAAAGCTATGCCGCGCTGCCGATGCCGCGCATGACCAACACCTACATGCTCAACGGCGACAAGGATCCGAAGGAGATCATCGCCAGCGTCAAGAAGGGCCTGTACGCGGTCAACTTCGGCGGCGGCCAGGTCGACATCACCAACGGCAAGTTCGTGTTCTCGGCGAGCGAGGCGTACGTGATCGAGGACGGCAAGATCAGCTACCCGGTCAAGGGCGCGACGCTGATCGGCAACGGCCCGGAATCGCTGAAGGACGTCACCATGATCGGCAACGACATGCGCCTGGATTCGGGCGTGGGCGTGTGCGGCAAGGAAGGGCAGAGCGTGCCGGTGGGCGTGGGGCAGCCGACGCTGCGCATCGAAAACATGACGGTGGGCGGCACCGCCTGACGCCTCTGCGCGACACGAAAAACGGGACCTGCACGGTCCCGTTTTTCATTGGCGCGACGCGCCATGGCCGCAGCCCACGGCCGTTGCGAAAGAACGCCGCGTCGCCGACACTTGCCAACATTTTCAAAAGGCGCTATAAAGATGCTTCGCTGTGTGACAAGCAACGGACGCACCGCGAAAAATCGTCCACCGGCGCGCAATTTCCTGCCTTTCTGCTACGCAGTGCAGCATAAATTCGGCGCCTACCGACCAAATCGATTCAAGCTGACCCAAGCCAACGCCTTTTTCCGCCATGTCCGCTAAGTTTTACTTTTACTTCTTTAGCGATCTCACACCGCTGGCGGATAGGGAGGGACGGCTGTAAGCAGCGCCCCGAATACAAAAGAAACCGCCAGCGACCCTGGCGGTTTTTTTATACCTGTTTGCCGAAGTGCCCCAAAACCCCGATTCCCCACTCCCACGACCTCACAGAAATCCTGGAGCCATCATGCTGAAGAACACCGACGACCTGCGCATTCGCGAACTCAAGGAACTGCTGCCGCCCGCGCACCTGATCCGCGAGTTTGCCTGCTCCGAAAAGGCCTCGGACGTGATCTACGGCGCGCGCCAGGCCATGCACCGCATCCTGCACGGCATGGATGACAGACTGATCGTCATCATCGGCCCCTGCTCGATCCACGACACCCGCGCCGCGCTGGACTACGCCAAGCTGCTCAAGGTCCAGCGCGACCGTTTCGCCGGCGAGCTGGAAGTGGTGATGCGCGTGTACTTCGAGAAGCCGCGCACCACCGTGGGCTGGAAGGGCCTGATCAACGACCCGCACATGGACGGCAGCTTCAAGATCAACGACGGCCTGCGCACCGCGCGCGAGTTGCTGCTGAACATCAGCGAGATGGGCGTGCCGACGGGCACCGAGTACCTGGACATGATCAGCCCGCAGTACATCGCCGACCTGGTCAGCTGGGGCGCGATCGGCGCGCGCACCACCGAATCGCAGGTGCACCGCGAGCTCGCGTCGGGACTGTCGTGCCCGGTGGGCTTCAAGAACGGCACCGACGGCAACGTCAAGATCGCCGTGGACGCGATCAAGGCCGCGTCGCAGCCGCACCATTTCCTGTCGGTGACCAAGGGCGGCCACTCGGCGATCGTGTCGACCTCCGGCAACGAGGACTGCCACGTGATCCTGCGCGGCGGCAAGGCGCCCAACTATGACGCCGCCAGCGTGCAGGAAGCCTGCGACGCCATCGCCAAGGCCGGCCTGGCCTCGCGACTGATGATCGATGCCTCGCATGCCAACAGCAGCAAGAAGCACGAGAACCAGATCCCGGTGTGCGAAGACATCGGCCGCCAGATCGCCGGTGGCGATGAGCGCATCATCGGCGTGATGGTCGAATCGCACCTGGTGGCGGGCCGCCAGGACCACGTGCAGGGCACGCCGGTGGAGAACCTGACCTACGGCCAGTCCGTGACCGATGCCTGCATCGGCTGGGACGACTCGGTCACGGTGCTCGAGGGCCTGGCCGAGTCGGTGCGCCAGCGCCGGCTGGTGCCGGGCAGCGGCAACTGAGCCGCGCAAAAATAAAGCCGCTTCGATGAAGCGGCTTTATTTCCGTTTGAGCGGCAGGTGCCGCGCGCCGGCTTACTTCTTCAGCACCAGATCGCCAGGCAGCGACTCGATGTAGGCGGCAATGTCCTTTAGCTCCTTGCGGGTGAACGGACGCGGCTTGCCATCCTTGCCGGTCACGGCCGGGTTGGCGTTGACCTGGCCGGCCATGATCGCGTTGGAGCGGCCCACCAGCGGGCTGCCCGACACCTGGTAGGACAGCAGCGCGTGGTACAGGTAATCGGCATGCTGGCCGGCGAGCTTCGGGTACTCGGGCGAGATCGGCTTGTTCATGCCGGCACCGTGGCAGGCCACGCAGGCACCCTTTTCCACCAGCGCCTTGCCGTTGGCGAGGTCGGCGGCCGAGACCGGCATGGCGGCAGCACCCAGCACGAGTGCGCCGAGCGCGAACGAAAGCGTCTTGAGCGTCTTCATGGGGTCTCTTACTTGAGGGAGTTGTTCTGCGTACCGGCCTTCTGCTGCGAGTAGTAGGCAGCGACGTTGGCGATATCCTGCTCGGTCAGCGACGCAGCGATGCTGCGCATGGTCGGATGCTTGCGCTCGCCCTTCTGGTAGGCCTTGAGCGCGTTCTCGATGTATTTGGCGCTCTGCCCGCCCAGCAGCGGCACTTCATAGGTCTCGGGGAACGACGCACGGTAGCCCGGAATGCCGTGGCATCCGATGCACATTGCAACCTTGTCCTTGGCAGCGTCTCCATTGCCCTTGACTTCCTGTGCCTGCGCGACCGTTGCAGCCGCGCCCAGCACCACCATCGTGAGGAGCTTTTTCATTGTCTTAGCGGATTGGAAGTTAAACCGTGCGTGACCTGCCCTGCCGGGCGGAGACGGTTTCAGAATGCTTCTGCGGGGAGCCTGGCAGCCGTGGGATTGCCGAGGTGCAACCCGCCAGACATGTCGCATCCGGTTGCTTGCCGTGATGTGGAACACCATTCTGGAACCACCTCTCGCAATCGCCGCGACCCGGAAGGGCCGCTGGGACTTCTGAACGCGGACTGCCGGATACTAGGAAACTGGACGTGGGGGCGCGTCAAACCGCCGCATTGTACAGCAGGCGGCACCTGCCAGTCCAGCGACCGGGGCCGGCCAGGGCCGTGCCGTCAGCCAGTCCCAACACGAACCGCAAAGGTCTTTTATACTGGCCCATTCGAGGAATCCGCACGACCGTTCGCAGCCGCTGCCGCGGCGCCGCCACGGGCGCACGGCTCCGGCCCCTGTTTCCAATAATGAAAGCGCGCGTGACAGCGCGAAGAGACTGCGCCACACGCCAACCCGGCCGCTCCACGGCCGTCACCTCAGGTTGCCTCATGTCAAACACCGCCAACGCTTCCGCCCAAGCACCCTCCGCCCAGCAGGTTAAATTCGAGGGCAGTGACCAGTATGTCGCCACCGACGACCTCAAGCTGGCCGTCAACGCCGCGCGCACGCTGCAGCGTCCGCTGCTGATCAAGGGCGAGCCCGGCACCGGCAAGACCATGCTGGCCGAGGAAGTGGCCGCCGCGCTGGGAATGCCGCTGCAGCAATGGCATATCAAGTCGACCACGAAGGCGCAGCAGGGCCTGTACGAGTACGACGCCGTCTCGCGCCTGCGCGACTCGCAGCTGGGCGACGACCGCGTGCACGACATCCGCAACTACATCGTCAAGGGCGTGCTGTGGCAGGCCTTCGAGGCCGACGAGCAGGTCGTGCTGCTGATCGACGAAATCGACAAGGCCGACATCGAATTCCCCAACGACCTGCTGCGCGAACTCGACCGCATGGAGTTTTACGTCTACGAGACGCGTGAACTGGTCAAGGCGAAGCACCGCCCGCTGGTGATCATCACCTCGAACAACGAGAAGGAACTGCCCGACGCCTTCCTGCGCCGCTGCTTCTTCCACTACATCAAGTTCCCGGACGCCGACACCATGCAGCAGATCGTCGACGTGCACTACCCGGGCATCAAGCGCGAGCTGGTCGCCGCGGCGCTGGAATCGTTCTACGAGATGCGCAACCTGCCGGGCCTGAAGAAGAAGCCGTCGACCTCCGAGCTGATCGACTGGCTCAAGCTGCTGATGGCCGAGGACATCCCGCCCGAGGCGCTGAAGAGCCCGGACAAGAAGGCCGCGATCCCGCCGCTGCACGGCGCGCTGCTGAAGAACGAGCAGGACGTGCACCTGTTCGAGCGCCTGGTGTTCATGAACCGCGCCAACCGCTGAGGCGATTCCCGTCATGACCGCGTTCGCCAAACCCATCACGCTGGTCGGCCGTCACGCCACGCTGGAGCCGCTGCGCCCCGAACACGCCGAGGGCCTGCGCGCCGCCAGCGCCGACGGCGAGCTGTGGAAGCTCTGGTACACCAGCGTGCCCGCGCCCGAGCGCATGGAAGCCGAGATCGCGCGGCGCCTGGGCCTGCAAGAGCAAGGCTCGATGCTGCCGTTCGCGGTGCGCGATGCCGCGGGCGAGCTGGCGGGCATGACCACCTTCATGAATATCGACGCCGCCAACCGGCGCGTCGAGATCGGTTCGACCTGGTATGCCCGTCGAGTCCAGCGCACGCCGCTGAACACCGAATGCAAGCTGATGCTGCTGGGCCACGCCTTCGACCATCTCGAATGCATCGCCGTCGAGTTCCGCACGCACTGGATGAACCAGCAGAGCCGCGCCGCGATCGCGCGCCTGGGCGCCAAGCAGGACGGCGTGCTGCGCAACCACCAGCGCATGCCGGATGGCTCGTTGCGCGACACCGTGGTGTTTTCGATCATCGCCAGCGAATGGCCGACGGTGCGTCAACATCTGCAATTCCAGCTCGAGCGGCCGCGCGCCGAGTCCCCCCGAAGCGAGGCATCATGCTGATCGATTTCTTCTTCTCGCTGCGCCACGCCAAGCTGCCGGTCTCGGTCAAGGAATACCTGACCATGCTGGAAGCGCTCAAGGCCCAGGTCATCTCGCCGTCGATCGACGAGTTCTACTACCTGTCGCGCATGACGCTGGTCAAGGACGAGAAGCACTTCGACAAGTTCGACCAGACCTTCGCCGCCTACTTCAAGGGCGTGGAGAGCCTGGTCGACTGGAAGTCGGACATCCCGCTCGACTGGCTGCAGAAGACGCTGGAACGCGAGCTGTCGCCCGAGGAAAAGGCCAAGATCGAGGCCATGGGCGGCCTCGACAAGCTGATGGAGCGCCTCAAGCAACTGCTCGAAGAGCAGAAGGAGAAGCACGAAGGCGGCAACAAGTGGATCGGCACCGGCGGCACTTCGCCGTTCGGCCACGGCGGCTACAACCCCGAGGGCATCCGCATCGGCGGTCCCTCCAAGGGCAACCGCACCGCGATCAAGGTGTGGGAGACGCGCGCCTACAAGGACTACGACGACCAGGTCGAACTGGGCACGCGCAACATCAAGGTGGCGCTGCGCCGGCTGCGCCGCTTCGCACGCGAAGGCGCCGACACCGAACTGGACCTGGACGACACCATCCATTCCACCGCGGCCAACGCCGGCCTGCTCGACATCAAGCTGCGGCCCGAGCGCCACAACAAGGTCAAGGTGCTGATGCTGATGGACGTGGGCGGCTCGATGGACGACCACATCAAGCGCGTGGAGGAACTGTTCTCGGCCACCAAGACCGAGTTCAAGCACCTGGAGTACTACTACTTCCACAACTGCCTGTACGACTACGTGTGGAAGAACAACCGCCGCCGCCACGCTGAAAAGCTGGCCACCTGGGACCTGCTGCACAAGTACACGCCCGACTACAAGATCATCTTCGTCGGCGACGCCACCATGAGCCCGTACGAGATCCTGCAGCCGGGCGGCTCGGTCGAGTACAACAACGCCGAGGCCGGCGCGGTGTGGCTGAACCGCATGACCGAGCAGTTCCCGCACTTCGTCTGGCTCAACCCCGAGCCGGAAGGCCTGTGGCAGTACCGCCAGTCCATCACCGTGATCAACCAGCTGATGAAGGGCCGCATGTACCCTGTCACGCTGGCCGGGCTCGAGCAGGCGATGAAGGTGCTGTCGAAGTAGCGGCAGCACCCTTTTCTTCCATCACGCCGGCGCAGGGCCCTCCTGTCCGGACGCTGGCGCCGACGGCCGCGCGCCAGCCAGGTCCGCCCCCTCCATCACCCACTCGCGAAACGTGCGCAGCGCCGGCAGGTGCTGCTTCTGCTCCGGATAGCACAGGTAGTAGCCCTTCCTCGCCAGCACCTGCGCCGGATGCGCCACCACCAGCGCGCCGGTGGCCAGTTCTTCCTCGATCAGGCAGCGCGGGATCAGCGCGATGCCCAGCCCCGACAGTGCCGCCTGGGTCAGCAGCGAGAACTGGTCGAAGCGCGCCCCGCTCCATGCCTGCCGCGTGGGCACGCCCAGCGTGGCGAACCAGTCGGGCCAGGCTTCGGGCACGGTGGTGTGGTGCAGCAGCGGATAGCGCAGCAGCGCGGCCGGCGTGGGTGCCACGCCGTCGGGCTGGTTGGCCAGCAGGCCCGGGCGGCATACCGGCAGCACCTCGCGCCCGGTCATGTAGTCGGCCAGGCTGCCCGGCCAGACGCCGTCGCCGAAACGGATCGCCGCGTCCAGGTCAGGCTCGGAAAAATCGTAGCCCTGCGCATGCGGCACGAATTCCAGCGTGACTTCCGGATGGCGCGAGAAGAACTGCGGCAGGCGCGGGATCAGCCACTTGGCGCCCAGCGTCGGCATGCTGGCGATATGCAGCACGCCGCCGCGGCCCTGGCTCGCCATCAGCTCGACCGTGGCCGCCTCCAGCTCGCTCAGGCTCGGGCCGATGCGTTCGAGGTAGCGTTGCCCCGCGGTGGTCAGCACCAGGCGCTGGCGCACGCGCTCGAACAACTCCACGCCGAGGTAAGCCTCCAGGCTGCGCACCTGCTTGCTCACCGCGCCCTGCGTGACATGCAGTTCGCGCGCGGCCACGGTAAAACTGTTGTGGCGGGCGGCGGCTTCAAAAGCCTGCAACTCGGTCAGCGACGGACATAAGCGTCGCATAATTCACCTCTACTTCACGACCAGATGGAATGAGCTAGGGATTTTATTTCGTTTGCGACGGGCTTGCCCGAACGCGCAGAATCGTGAAAACCACTTTGTTCCGCCATTCCGCCTTCCGCCCTCCACCCTCTTCCCCATAAAACCGTCATGCAACGTCGCCATCTTCTCCGAGTCCTGGCCGCCACTTCGGCCGCTGTCGCCGCCGGCATTTCCTTCAGCGCCGTCGCCCAGCCCGGCTACCCGAACAAGCCGATCACGCTGGTAGTGCCGTTCCCGGCCGGCGGCACTACCGATATCGTCGCGCGCATCGTCGCCGACAAGCTCGGCCAGCAAATGGGCCAGCCCGTGGTGGTCGACAACCGCGGCGGCGCCGGCGGCAGCATCGGCACCACCTTCCTGTCCAAGGCCGCGCCGGACGGCTACACGCTGGGCATCGCCACCGCCTCGACCCACGGTATCAACCCTGCGGTCTACCCGCGCCTGTCCTACGATGCAACCAAGGACTTCACCACCATCACCGACCTGGCCTCGGTGCCCAACGTGATGAGCATCAACCCGGCGGTCAAGGCCACCGACATGAAGTCCTTCATCGCACTGGCTCAGTCGCAGCCGAACAAGCTGGCCTATGGCTCGGCCGGCAACGGCAGCGTCTCGCACATGATGGGGGAACTGTTCAAGATGAGCAGCAAGACCGAACTGCTGCACGTGCCGTACAAGGGCGTGGGCCCGGCGCTGAACGACGCGCTGGCCAACCAGGTGCAGGTGCTGTTCGACAACCTGCCGTCGTCGCTGCCGTTCATCGAAGGCGGCAAGCTTCGCGCCCTGGCAGTGGCCGCGCCCAAGCGCGTGCCCGCGCTGCCCAACGTGCCGACCTTTGCCGAGCTGGGCCTGGGCGAAGTCAACGACGCCGCCTGGTTCGGCCTGATCGCGCCTGCCAACCTGCCGGCCGATATCCAGGGCAAGCTCAACGCCGCCGCAATCAAGGTGCTGGCCATGCCGGAAGTGAAGGCCAAGCTGGAGAAGCTCGGCGCCACCACGGTTGGCGACACCCCGGCGCACTTTGCCGCCCAGATCAAGAGCGAAGTGGCCAAGAACAAGCGCATTGCCGCCGCCGCCAAGATCTCCCTAGACTGATTTCGCCCCGCCATGACTGAAACAGAACGAAAGACCGCGGACAGTCCGTTCTTCCTGTACCAGCCGGAGGGCGAGCCCTCCGCGCTGTTCCTGGACTCACCGCACAGCGCGACCACCTACCCGACGGACTTCCGCCCCGACCCCGCCCTGCCGCTGCCGCTGCTGCGCCAGGCCGAGGACACCTTTGTCGACGAGCTCTACGCCGGCGCCCCGGCGCGCGGCATCCCGCTGCTGTGCGCAGGCTTCCCGCGCAGCTACCTGGACGCCAACCGCGCGCTGGACGAGATCGACGAGACCCTGCTGGAAGCGCCGTGGCCCGGCGCGAAGCAGGAGACCTCCAAGACCCGGCTCGGCAAGGGCCTGGTCTGGCGCGTGCTCGACACCGGCGAGCCGATCTACGACCGCAAGCTAAGCGTGGAAGAAGTGCAGGCGCGCATCAACGGCTACTACCTGCCCTACTACGCGCAACTGCAGAAGCTGGCCGACCGCGCCATCGCCGGCCACGGCGCCGCCTGGCACATCAACTGCCATTCAATGCCAAGCCACGCCGCCGAATACGCGACCGAGTTCCCGGGGCTGGAGCATCCGGACTTTGTCGTCGGCGACCGCGACGGCACCACCTGCGACAAGCGCTTCACCGACCGCGTCGAAGGCGTGCTCAAAGACATGGGCTACGACGTCTGGCGCAACCACCCGTACAAGGGCGTGGAGATCGTGCGCGTGGTGGGCCAGCCACAGGCCGGGCGCCACAGCCTGCAGCTGGAGGTCAACCGCAAGCTGTACATGGATGAGGTGGGCCTGACCCACACCGCGGGCTTCGCCAAGCTGCGCCATAACCTGAACGCGCTGCTCGACGAGCTGCTGCGCTTCACGCGCTCGATGCCCTCGCGCGTGGCGTGAGCGGCAACGCGCCGTTGGCCCGGACAGTCGTCCGGGGCCAACGGCGACGCTGGCTGCGGGTTCGCCGCAGTTGTGCGGCAAGGGTGATTCCTGCTAGCAGGCAGGTCACTTCCTGCGCGACATCATGGTTAGAAGAATGGGTAACAAGATTTAGGAACTTTGTCAGATAGGTTTCCTCTATCATGGCAATCCTTTGCGAACCCATTCTGCATCCCAGCCCCCTGGGCTGGCACGCACACACCGCTAACACCGTGATCCGACGAATCTCCGAACTGCTCGGCAGCGGGCTCCGCATGGTGACTGCCGCAGTGGCCGGTGCAATCGCGCTGGCAGGCTGCGCCAACCTGCCGGCCGACGAGGCCGCCACCGCTGCCACACCAGCCCCCGCGCCGGCACCTGCCCCGACCACCGCCACTCCCGCCGCCTCCACCACTCCGCCCACCAAGACCATCACCCTGCCCGACCGCGGCCGCGTCAGCCTGTCCGAGTACCGCACGCGCATGCGCGAACAGCTGATGAAGACCGAGAACGCCACCAGCGACGTGGCCGACTGCGCCGCGCACGCCAGCTGGGTAGTGCCACGCTCGGCCACCTACGACGCGCTGAAGATCCCGACCGGCGCGCTCGCCGCCGGACAGGCCACCACCGAACCGTGGAGCGGCCGCTTCTCGCCCGGCAAGCAGGCCGTGCCGGTCAGTTCTGTGGTCACGTTCAACGCCACAGCACACAAGCGCCGCGGTGACAACGAATGGCAGCCGGTACGGGTGCGCTGCGGCTATGACGATGGGATGATGCTGGCGTACGAACTGCTGGACAGCGGCGGCGCCACCGTCACCGAAGCCTCGGGGCCGCCAGCCGCGCCGGACGTGAACCACACCTCCGCCAGCAAGAGCCGCAAGGGGAGCAAGGGCTCGGCGTCGAAGTCGAGTGCTGCATCCAAGTCGTCGAAGTCCGCGTCGTCCAAGTCAACGTCCGGCTCGGCCAAGACGAGCAGCAAGACCAAGAAGAAGCAATAAGCGGGAAACAAGCGCGGCGTCCGCGTGGCGCCGGCCAGGCCCGCCCTTGCGGCGGGCTAATGGCGGCGCTGGCTCAGCCCAGGTAGTCCAGGATCGCCTGCAGCATCGCCGTGCCCAGCAGCGCGCTGCGCGCGCCATTCCAGCCCACCTCAGGCTCGGGCAGGTCGGCGTTGTCCTTGAACGGCATTTCCAGCGTCAGCGCCAGGCAGCCGAAGGTATGGCCGATGTACTTGGACGCCAGCTTGAGCGCATCGGCGTTGTACTTGCTGGCCGCATAGCCGTGCACGTCCTGGAAATCCGGCGAGGCGCGCTTGAAGGCCTCGATAAAGCGCAACTGCTCGCGCCGGCGCGCCTCGGTGAAGCCGGGCAGCATCTCGCTGCCGGCGACGAAGTTGTACGGCAGCCCCTCGTCGCCGTGGATATCGAAGAACATGTCGCAGCCGCTGGCCTCGATGGCGCGGCGCACGTGATAAACCTCGGGGCTGGTATCGGGGCTGGGCGCCATCCACTCGCGGTTCAGGTTCGCGCCTGCGGCGTTGGTGCGCAGGTTGCCGCGCGCCGAGCCGTCCGGGTTCATGTTCGGCACGATATGGAACACGGCGCGCTCCAGCAGCTTGCGCGCGACCGGGTCGCCGGCCCATACCCCGGTGCCGGTCAGGCGCTGCAGCACGCCTTCGACAAACCATTCGGCCATGCTCTCGCCCGGGTGCTGCCGCGCGATCATCCAGATGGTCTTCTTGCCGGGGCCGGGCTGGCCTAGCGTGACGCGGGTCATGTCGCGCCCGTCCACGGTGCTGCCCAGGTGCGACAGCCGTGCCAGCGGCGAGCGCTGGCAGGTGGCCAGCAGCGACAGGTGGCGCTCGTCCGGGTACGGCTCGAAATATGCGAACCAGACGCTGTCATGCTCGGGCGTAAAGTCCACCGTCATCACGTGGCCGTCGAAGCGCGTCGGCACGCGGAACCAGTGCGCGCGGTCGTACGAGGCCACCGCGCGGTAGTCGCGCCAGCCGTCCGGATAGGTGCAGTCGCCGGCGTTGAGGAAATGCATCCGGCACGCCTGCCCCGCCGCACCCTGCAGGCGGAAGTGGAACCACTGGCGGAAATCGGCATGCGAATCGGCACGGATGCGCAGGCGGATATCGTCGGCACGGTCGAGCGCCTCGACCTCGATGGCGCCGGAATCGAAATGCGAGGAGATATGCAGGGCGGAAGGCATGGCGGGCAGTCTCGTGGCAGTGGGTGCGGGCAGTCGGTTCAGTCTTCCAGGCGGCGACGGAACACCCAGCGGGCGGCGTCAGAAGCCGCGGCGTCGAAGGCGTAGCCATCCTCGGCAAAGCGCTTGAGCTTTTCCGGCTCGGTAATGCGATGCGTGAGCGCGTAGCGCGCCATGGTGCCGCGTGCGCGCTTGGCGTGGAACGAAATGATCTTGTAGCGGCCGCCCTTCCAGTCCTCGAACACCGGGGTGACGATGCGCGCGTTCAGCACCTTGGGCCGCACCACCTTGAAATACTCTTCCGAGGCCAGGTTGACCAGCACCGGCGCGCCTTCCTGCTTGAGCGCGGCCATGTCGCCGTTGATCATCTGCGTGACCTCGTCGCCCCAGTACGCGTACAGGTCCTTGGCGGCGGCGGTGTCGAGCCGCGTGCCCATCTCCAGCCGGTACGGCTGCATCCAGTCCAGTGGACGCAGCACGCCATAGAGGCCCGACAGGATGCGGATGTGCTTCTGCGCGAAGCCGAGGTCGTCGGCCGACAACGTCTTTGCGTCGAGACCGTCGTAGACGTCCCCGTTGAAGGCCAGCACGGCCTGCTTGCTGTTGGCCGCGGTGAACTCGGGCGACCAGTCGGCGTAGCGGGTCACGTTGAGCACGGCCAGCTTGTCGGAGATGTCCATCAGCGCGCCAACGTCCTGCGGCGCCAGCTTGCGCAAGCGCTCGATCAGCGTGGCGGAATGGTCGATGAAGCGCGGCAGCGTATGGGTCTTGATACGCGCGGGGGTCTCGTAGTCCAGCGACTTGGCGGGAGACAAAACGATGAGCATGGCAAAATCGCGGCAGTAGCCAAGTACAAACAAGCCAAGATTGTAGCGAATGCGCCTCGACACCACCGGAACCACACTTCCCGCCAGCCTCGCCGGCATCACATCCGCGCCCGCGGCTGCGCCCTGCGTGGTGCTGGACTCCAATATCTGGGTCGACCTGCTGGTATTCCGCGACCCGCATGTCGAGCCGATCCGCCAGGCGCTGGAAGCTGGCACCATCGCCCCGGTGATCCGCGCCGACTGCCGCGAGGAGCTGCGCCGGGTGCTGGCCTATCCGCAATTTGCCCGCTTTGACGTCGATATCGACGCGGCGCTGGCCACGGTCGATCGCCTGACCCGGCTGGAGCCCCTGCCGCCGCAGGCCGAGTCCGACGCCATCAAGCTGCCGCGCTGCAAGGACACCGACGACCAGAAGTTCGTGGAGCTGGCCCACTTTGCCGGCGCCGCCTGCCTGGTGTCGAAGGACAAGGCCGTGCTGAAGCTGCGCAGCCGCCTGCGCCGCTCCAGCGGCGTGGAAGTGCTGACGCCGCCGGGCTTCGGCGCGTGGCTGGCCACGCAGGCCGGCGCCGACAGCGCGGCCGATCCGCTTTAAAATTGCCGCACCTCGCACGGCGCTGCCCGGCGTGCGCCGGGCAGTTCCCCATATCACCCGCATCGACACGCTCGCAACATGTCCGCAGACACCACGCTCGCTCCCCTGACCCCGCCGCCCTCGCGCCTGCCCGCCGTCGGCACCACCATCTTTACCGTGATGTCGGCGCTCGCCACCGAGAAGAACGCCGTCAACCTGGGCCAGGGCTTCCCGGACTTCGACTGCGACCCGAAGATCATCGATGCCGTGACCGCGGCGATGCGCGCCGGCCATAACCAGTACCCGCCGATGGCGGGCGTGCCGCGCCTGCGCCAGGCCATCGCCGCCAAGATCGCCAACCTGTACGGCCACCAGTACAGCTGGGACACCGAGATCACCGTCACCGCCGGCGCCACCCAGGGCATCCTGACCACCATCCTGTGCGCCGTGCACCCGGGCGACGAGGTCATCGTGCTCGAGCCCTGCTATGACAGCTACCTGCCCGCGATCGAACTGGCCGGCGCCACCGCGGTGCCGGTCACGCTGGAAGCGCCCGGGTTCCGCGTGCCGTTCGACAAGCTGGCCGCCGCGATCACACCGCGCACGCGCATGATCCTCATCAACACGCCTCACAACCCGACCGGCACGATCTGGCGCGCGGGCGACATGGACAAGCTCGCGCAGATCCTGGCCGGCACCGACATCCTGCTGCTGTCGGACGAGGTCTATGAGCACATGGTCTACGACGGCCAGGAGCATGCCTCGGCGTCGCGCCACCCCGGGCTGGCGCGCCGCAGCTTCGTGATCTCCAGCTTCGGCAAGACCTACCACGTGACCGGCTGGAAGGTCGGCTATGTGGCCGCGCCCGTGGCGCTGATGGCCGAATTCCGCAAGGTCCACCAGTTCAACGTTTTCACCGTGAACACGCCGGTGCAGCACGGGCTGGCCGACTATATGGCCGACCCGGCGCCGTACCTGCAGCTCTCGGCGTTCTACCAGGCCAAGCGCGATTTCTTCCGCGCCGGGCTGGCCAATACGCGCTTCAAGCTGCTGCCGTCGGACGGCACTTACTTCCAGTGCGTCGATTACTCGGCCATTTCCGATCTGAGCGAAGCCGACTTTGCGATGTGGCTGACGCGCGAGATCGGCGTAGCGGCGATTCCGGTGTCGGCGTTCTACACGCAGCCGCGTGAATCGGGCGTGGTGCGGTTCTGTTTTGCGAAGAAGGAAGAGACGTTGGCGTTGGCGCTGGAGCGGTTGGGGAAGCTGTAAGAAGGAAAACAGAAACGCCCGCTGAGAGTCGCGGGCGTTTTTACGCTCAGCCGGCCTTCGCACGCCGGCGGTTTGCTCCCTCTCCCGCAAGCGGGAGAGGGAGCACTCAAGCGGCAACTCCAGGCTCGTTGGCAGCGAGTCTCGCAGAGCCCCGCCGCTTATTACTTGCTCCTGCTCAGCATCAACTCGGTATTGGCCTTGCGGTCGGCATTGACCTTCTGCACCGTCTCGCGCTGCGACAGCGTCTTCAGGTAGTCCTTGACCGGCAGGTCCGCCAGCAGGTCGGTGCCGTAGATGATCTTGGTGCACGACGACACCAGCGGCAGGTGCACCGCAGCAGCACAATCGGCCAGCGTGAAGCTGTCGCCTGCGATATACGGCGAGAACCTGGCCAGCTTGGCGAACGCAGGGATATAGCGGTTCAGCAGTTTACGCTGGCGCTCCTTGACGTTGTCGCTGACCTTGCCGCCGAAGAAGGCCTCGGGGTACAGCTCGCGCGCGGTCAGCTCTAGGTACAGCTCCATGAAGGTGACGATCTCGCGCACCTTGCCGGCTTGCAGGGGATCTTGCGGCAGCAGCGGCTTCTGCGGATAAGCCGCTTCCAGGTACTCGACGATGACTTCCGACTCGCACAATGAGCCGGATTCGGTGATGATGTAGGGCACCTTGCCCGCCGGCGACGCTGCCAAATCGGTTTCACCGATCCATGCCAGTACCTCTTCGAACGGAACCTCCTTTTCCAGCAGCGCCAGCTTCACTTTGTTGTAGTAGTTGCTGGCGGCAAAACCGCAGAGCTTCAGCATGTCGTCTCTCTCCGTTGTTGGAATGGTCGCCCGCAGTGCAGATCCCGCAGGTGTGTGGGCGATTGTGGACCATCCGGAGCCTGCAGTGTCCGGTCTGGCCGATCAGCGCACGCCGCCTGCCCTGCCCATCTGTTCGGGAAGGTGCAAAAAACGTACGATCGTGCTAATTTAACCACAACTTTTGGGACGAACGATGAGCACTTTCACCATCGACACGCTGGGCATCGTCGGTACCGGCGCCATGGGCCGCGGCATCGCGCAGATCGCCGCGCAGGCAGGCCTCACCGTCAACCTGTACGACGCCAACCCGCAGGCGGTCGCCGCGGCGCGGCAGTACCTGCAGGATACGCTGGGCAAGCTGGCCGACAAGGGCAAGATCAGCGCCGCCGACGCCGAGGCCACGCTGGCCCGCGTCAAGCCCTGCGGCGCGCTGGAAGACCTGGCCGGCTGCGACATGGTGCTGGAAGCCATCGTCGAGAAGCTGGAGGTCAAGCGCGACCTGATCGCCAAGCTCGAAGCCGTGCTGCGCGAAGACGCCATCATCGCCTCGAACACGTCCTCGCTGTCGATCACCGCGATCGCCGTGGGTTCGAAGCAGCCGGGCCGCATCGCCGGCTATCACTTCTTCAACCCGGTGCCGCTGATGAAGGTGGTCGAGGTCATCGACGGCCTGTCGGGCAACCCGGCGGTGGGCGACGCGCTGATGGCGCTGTCGCGCCGCATGGGCCATACGCCGGTGCGCTGCAAGGACATGCCGGGCTTTATCGTCAACCATGCCGGCCGCGGCATGAATATCGAAGGCCTGAAGGTCGCGCAGGAAGGCGTGGCCGAGTTTGCCGACATCGACAACATCATGCGCGAGCAGGCCGGCTTCCGCATGGGGCCGTTCGAGCTGATGGACCTGACCGGGCTGGACGTGTCGCACCCGGTGATGGAATCGATCTACAACCAGTTCTACCAGGAACCGCGCTACCGCCCATCGCCGATCACCGCGATCCGCTCGGTCGGGGGGCTGGTCGGCCGCAAGGCTGGCGCTGGTTTCTATTCGTACGCCGATGGCCAGAAGCAAGTGCCGGCCGCCGCCGTGGTGCCGTCCGCGCGCCCGTCGAGCGTGTGGGTGAGCCACGCCAGCGAGCGCGGCCATGCCATGGTGACCAGGCTGCTGGGTGCGCTGGGCGTGACCCCGGAAGGCGGCAACAAGCCCTCGGCCGACGCACTGATCATCGTGACGCCGCTGGGCCTGGACGCCACCACCAGCGCGCTGCAACAGGGCCTGGACCCGGCCCGTACCGTCGCCATCGACACGCTGTTGCCGTTCGAGGCCACCAAGCGCCGCACGCTGATGACCACGCCGGCCACCAGCGCCGCCGCGCGTGATGCCGCGCACGGCCTGTTCGCCAGCGACGGCGTGCCGGTCACGGTAATCCGCGACTCGGCCGGCTTTGTCGCACAGCGCGTGCTCTGCTGCATCATCAATATCGCCAGCGATATCGCGCAGCAGCGCATCGCCACGCCGGCCGACATCGACCTGGCCGTCAACCTGGGTCTGGGCTATCCCAAGGGCCCGCTGGCACTGGGCGACGCGGTCGGCCCGCAGCTGGTGCTGGAGACGCTGCGCAATATGGAAGCGCTCACCGGCGACATGCGCTACCGCCCGAGCCCGTGGCTGTGGCGCCGTGCCGGCCTGGGCCTGTCGCTGCTGGCCGAAGAGCAGTAAGCCCACCCGCCCCCACTCAGCGAGACCGCCACATGCCCGCACAGCTGCTATCCGAACGCGTCGATTCGACGCTGGTGCTGACCATTTCGAACCCCGAGGCACGCAATGCGCTGCACCCGGATATCTATGCGGCATCGAAAGCGGCGCTGGAACAGGCCGCCGCGGATGACTCAGTGCGCGCGGTCATCTTCACCGGTGCCGACGGCATGTTCTGCGCGGGCGGCAACCTGAACCGGCTGCTGGGCAACCGCAGCCAGCCGCCCGAAGTGCAGGCCGCCAGCATCGAGGTGCTGAACGGGTGGATCCAGTCGCTGCACGCCTTTCCCAAGCCGATCATCGCGGCAGTGGAAGGCGCGGCCGCCGGCGCGGGCTTCTCGGTGGTGCTGGCGTGCGATTTCGTGGTTGCTGCCAGCGATGCCAAGTTCGTGATGGCCTACGTCTCGGTCGGGCTGACGCCGGATGGCGGCGGCTCGTACGAGCTGGCGCGCGCACTGCCGCGCCAGCTCGCAAGCGAACTGATGATGGAAGGCAAGCCGGTCAACGCCGAGCGGCTGGCGCAGTTCGGGCTGGTCAACCGCGTCACGCCGCCGGGCGAGGCGCTGGCCGAGGCATTGCGCCTGGCGCAGGGCATCGCGAAGCAATCGCCGCATGCGGTGGGCCGCATCAAGAGCCTGATCAACCATGCGGGCACGGCCTCGCTCGCCGAACACCTGGTGGCCGAGCGCGACAGCTTCGTGGCCGCGCTGCATCACCCCGATGGCGGCGAAGGCATCAGCGCCTTCCTGGCGAAGCGCAAGCCGCAATATCGCTGATCATCCCGGCTGATCATCCCGGCTGATCATCCCGGCTGATCACCCCGCCGCTCATCATTACGGCCAGCCCGCGACAGACGGCCATGCCGCCACAAAGCAAGGAGACAACGCATGGAATTGCCGCCGTCCTCGCGTCGCCGCATCTACCTGATGCGGCATGGCGCCGTCTCTTACTTCGATGAGGCCGGGCGCCCCGCGCTGCCCGAGATGGTGCCGCTCAACGAGACCGGCCGCATGCAGGCCACCGCCGCCGGCCGCGCCTTTGCCGCCGAACAGATCCGCTTCGACCGAGTGATTGTCAGCGGCCTGCCCCGCACCGTCGAGACGGCTGAGCGCGTGCTGGCCATACTGCCCGGGATGGACGACGTGGTGCCGGAAGTCTGGCCCGCGCTGCAGGAGATCCGCGGCGGCGACCTGTCCGCGATCGCCGACCAGGACCTGCGCGACGCCTTCGTCGGCGCCTTCGAAGGCGAAGTCCCGGAAGACAAGCGCTTCCTCAACGGCGAGACCATTGGCCAGTTCCTCGACCGCGTGCTGCCCGCGCTGGAGCGCCTGCGCGCCGATCCCGACTGGGACACGGTGCTGATGGTACTGCACGGCGGCACCAACCGCGCCATCCTGTCGCAGGCGATCACCTGCGGGCGGCGCGTGTTCTTCGGCTCGCTGCTGCAGACCGCGGGCTGCATCAACGTGCTCGACATGGGCGACGACCCGCTCGACTGGGTGGTGCGCATGACCAACTACTCGCCACCCACGCCCGTTCACAGCGGCACGCGCCACACCACCATGGAAGTGCTGCTGCACCAGTATTTGCGCGGACGCCAGCCGCAGGGCTGAGCGCGCCGCGAGATGGATCGAATTCCAACCGATGCCGAACAGAAAACCAACGGAGACAGCATGACGAGCAACGTATCGCACTTCGAGGGCACGCGCCCGGTGGCGGACCAGCAGCGCTTCGACACCGACGCGCTGGAAGCCTGGATGCGCCAGCACGTGGAGGGCTTTGCCGGCCCGCTGACCGTGGAGCAGTTCAAGGGCGGCCAGTCCAACCCGACCTTCAAGCTGGTCACGCCGGGCCAGACCTACGTGATGCGCGCCAAGCCCGGCCCCAAGAGCAAGCTGCTGCCGTCGGCGCACGCGATCGAGCGCGAGTACCGCGTGATGGCCGCGCTCGCGGGCAGCGACGTGCCGGTGGCGCGCATGTACGCGCTGTGCGAGGACGAGTCCGTGATCGGCCGCGCCTTCTACATCATGGAGTTCGTCGCCGGCCGCGTGCTGTGGGACCAGTCGCTGCCCGGCATGAGCGCTTCCGAGCGCAGCGCCATCTACGACGAGATGAACCGTGTCATCGCGGCGCTGCATACGGTCGACTACAACGCCATCGGGCTGGGCGACTACGGCAAGCCGGGCAACTACTTCCAGCGCCAGATCGAGCGCTGGTCCAAGCAATACAAGCTGTCAGAGACCGAATCGATCCCGGCCATGGACGCGCTGATTGACTGGCTGCCGCAGCATATCCCGCAGGAAGACGCCGACCTGACCTCGATCGTGCACGGCGACTACCGGCTCGATAACCTGATGTTCCACCCCACCGAGCCGCGCGTGCTGGCGGTGCTGGATTGGGAACTGTCCACGCTGGGGCACCCGATGGCCGACTTCAGCTACCACTGCATGAGCTGGCATATCGCGCCGGGGCAGTTCCGCGGCATCGCCGGGCTGGACTTCGCTGCGCTGGGCATTCCGGACGAAGCGGCGTACCGCCGCCTGTACGAGCAGCGCACCGGCCGGCCGATCACCGGCGACTGGAACTTCTATCTCGCCTTCAGCATGTTCCGCATCGCCGGCATCCTGCAGGGGATCATGAAGCGCGTGGTGGATGGCACTGCGTCGTCGGCGCAGGCGCTGGACGCCGGCAAGCGTGCGCGGCCGATGGCGGAGATGGGGTGGGAGTATGCGCAGAAGGCGAAGGGCTGATACTGGCTGATTGTTTGCTCCCCTCTCCCGCTTGCGGGAGAGGGGAGCAAACCGGCGGGACAGCACCCGCTAGCGCCTGCCTCAATCCCCCAGCGCCACCCCTTCCCGCCGCGGATCCGCACCACCGGCCCATACCGCCTTCCCGTCAGGCCCTTGCTTGCGCATGATCGCCTGCGTGCCGCTGGTCATCTCGATCTCCGCCACCTGGTGGCCGCGCTGCTGCAGCGCCTGCACCAGGCCCGGCGACACCAGCCCCTTCTCCACCTCGGTCGGGCCATTGCGGCTGCCGAAGTTGCCCATGCCGATCGCCGCCTGCACGTCCATGTTCCAGTCGAGCATGCCGACCAGCGTCTTGGAGACGTACTCGATGATCTGCGAGCCGCCCGGCGAACCGACCGTGGCGACCAGCTGACCGGTCTGGCGGTCGAACACCAGCGTCGGCGCCATCGACGAGCGCGGGCGCTTGCCCGGCTGCACGCGGTTGGCGACCGGTTTGCCGTTCTCGCTCGGCGCGAAGGAGAAGTCGGTGAGCTGGTTGTTCAGCATGAAGCCGCGCACCATCAGGTGCGAGCCGAAGTACGACTCGATGGTGGTGGTCATCGATATCGCCCCGCCGCGGTCATCGACGGCGACGATCTGCGAGGTGGAAACGCGCGGCGGCGAACGGTCGGGTGCATAGGACACCGCGGTGCCGGGCGGCACGCCCGGCTGGGCCTTGCCCATGCTCTTGTCGCCGATCAGCTCTGCGCGCGAGGCCAGGTAGGACGGGTTGACCAGGCCCGCCACATTGACCGGCACGAACTCGGCATCGGCCACGTACAGGCCGCGGTCGGCGTAGGCCAGGCGGTCGGCTTCGGAGATCGCGTGGACGGCGTCAGGGTTGGCTTCCATCACCGCCGGCGTGTTCACGCCTTGCGGCTTGAGCGCAGCCAGCGCGTACTTGGGATTCTTTGTCTCCAGCGCCTGCAGCGTGCCAAGGATCTGCGCGATTGCGATGCCGCCTGACGACGGCGGCGGCATGCCGCAGATCTTCCAGCGCTTGTAGTCGGTGCAGACCGGCTCGCGCTCCTTGGCCTTGTAGTTGCGCAGGTCCGCCAGCGACAGCGAGCCGGCGTTGGCGCTGCCGTTCACCTTGGCGACGATGTCCTGCGCGATCGGGCCGCTGTACAGCACGCCGGCGCCGCGCCGGGCAACATCGCGCAGTGTCTGCGCCAGCTTCGGGTTCTTCACCACGGTGCCGGCCGGCTTGGGCTTGCCCTGCGCATCGAGGAAGTAGGCGGCCATCTCGGGCGAATTGGCCAGGAACTTGTCGGCGGCCACCTGCGTGTACAGCCGCTCCGAGATCGGGAAGCCCTTCTCCGCCAGCGCGATGGCGGGCTCGAACAATTTGGCCCACGGCAGGCGGCCGTGCTGGCGATGCGCCATCTCCAGCGCGCGCATCACGCCCGGCGTGCCGACCGAGCGGCCGCCGATCTGCGCTTCGCTGAATTCCATCGGCTTGCCGTCAGGCCGCAGGAACAGGTTCTCGGTGGCGCCGGCCGGGGCCGTCTCGCGCCCGTCGAAGGCCTGCACGCGCTTGCCGTCCCAGTACATGATGAAGGCACCGCCGCCAATGCCGGTTGCCTGCGGCTCGACCAGCGTCAGAACGGCCTGCATGGCGATGGCGGCGTCGATGGCCGAGCCGCCCTGGCGCAGGATGGTGCGCCCTGCCTCGGTCGCGAGCGGATTGGCGGCGGCGGCCATGTGGCGCTGCGCGTAGGCCGTCGACATGCCGGGGCGGTAGCCGGAAGAGACTTCCGGGGCCGGCGGCATGGCAGGTGGAGGCGTAGTCGCGGCCGGGGCGGCGGCCGGCGCGGCCGGGGCGGTCGCCCCCCGCCTTGCGTACCACAAGCACCGAGCAGCGCCATCAGGGCAAGGGCCAGCGCGCCGCGCCAGACCATCGAAGAGGGGTCAAGGTGAGCCATGCGATATCTCCGGGGGAAGGATCAAGGGATTGTAGTGGCGATCGGGGCATCCGGGGGTGCGGGAAAGTCTGAATCGCGCCACCTGGGGGCAGTCGCGCGCCAGCGCAGAAAAATTCTTAGCCGCCTTAACCCCGAACGCGCGCCTCCCCCGTTTCATCGACAGGCCGTCATGCCGGCGTCCCGCCCGCGGCCCCCAAGGAGAACAACATGCAACTTCGCGTACCGGTCGTTTCCACCGTCGGCGCCCGGCGTGGCCGGGCCGCCGCCGCCATCTGCGCCGCCGCACTGGCGCTGTCGGCCTGCGGCGCCCGTTCGCCGTCGGTTTCCCAGGATGTGTCCCAGCCAGTCCCGCCGACGGAGGCCCAGGCCCCGGCCGTGCCTGCGCCACCGTCGCCGGCCTATGTGCCTTCGGCCAACGCCATCAAGGCCGCGCCGGCCGCCGAAATGCACGCCCGTGCCGCCATGGCGCCGCGGCCGTACTATGTGCCTCCGCCTCCGGCGGAAGACCGCGAGCGCTACGGCGCCATCGACGAGAACGGGGTCAAACTGGTGGCGCAGGCACCGGTGTCAACTTTCAGCATCGATGTCGATACCGGCAGCTACAGCAATATGCGCCGCCTGCTCAATGCCGGGCGCCTGCCGCCTGCCGACGCGGTGCGGGTTGAGGAGCTGCTGAACTACTTCCCCTATGACTACGCCCAGCCCGCCGATGGGCGACCATTCGCCGTGCATACGGCGCTGGCGCCCGCGCCATGGCATCCCGCCAACGTGCTGCTGCGCATCGGCATCAAGGGCAAGGACATGGCCAGCGGCGCGCTGCCGGCCGCCAACCTGGTGTTCCTGGTGGATGTGTCCGGCTCGATGAATTCGCCCGACAAGCTGCCGCTGCTGAAGTCCTCGCTCAAGCTGCTGGTGAACAAGCTGCGCCCGCAGGACCGCATCACGCTGGTCACCTACGCCAGTGGCACGCGCGTGGCGCTGCCGCCCACGCCGGGCAGCGACAGGGCCACCATCAGCGCCGCCATCGACCAGCTGGTGGCAGGCGGCAGCACCGCCGGCGCCAGCGGGATCGCACTGGCCTACCAGGCCGCGCAGCAGAGCTATATCGCCGGTGGCATCAACCGCGTGCTGCTGGCCACCGACGGCGACTTCAACGTGGGTGTGACGGACTTCAGGCAGCTGAAGAGCATGGTTGAAGAGAAGCGCAAGTCGGGCGTATCGCTGTCCACGCTCGGCTTCGGCACCGGCAACTACAACGAGCAACTGATGGAGCAGCTGGCCGATGCCGGCGACGGTGCGTACTCGTATATCGATAACCTGATGGAAGGCAACAAGGTGCTGGTCAGCGAGATGAGTTCCACGCTGGCCACTATCGCGCGCGACGTGAAGATCCAGGTGGAATTCAACCCGGCCACGGTGAAGGAATATCGGCTGATCGGCTATGAGAACCGCATGCTGGCGCGCGAAGACTTCAACAATGACAAGGTCGATGCCGGCGACATCGGCGCGGGCCATACCGTGACCGCGCTGTACGAATTGACGCTGGCGGGCCAGCCGGGGCTGGTCGATCCGCTGCGCTACCAGCAGCCCGCACCGGCGCCCGGGCGCGACGGCGAGCTGGCGCACGTCAAGCTGCGCTACAAGCTGCCCACGGCCAGCACCAGCCTGCTGATGGATGTCACCGTCGCCCGCCAGGCCATCCGACCGCTGGCGCAAGGCGATGACGACTTCCGCTTCGCCGCGGCCGTGGCCGGCTTCGGCCAGGCGCTGCGCGGCGGCAAGTTTACCGGTACGTGGGGCTACGCCGATGCCCGCGCGCTGGCGCAGGGCGCGCGCGGCGCCGACCGCTTCGGCTACCGCGGCGAGTTCCTCAAGCTCGTGGACCTGACGCAGAGCCTGGCCACGGCCGCTCCCGTCGGCACGACCGGAGAAGGATTGCCCGAGCGTGCGGCACGCTGACACCACGTCGCCCCGCGAGGCACCGGGAGGCGGGGCGACGACCTGTCGCGCCGCCTCCGCCTCTCCTATACTCGGGCGCATGCAGGCATCCGAGCCCCCACCCGAGCCCCCTTCTCCCGCAAGCCACCCGTCCGGCGACGCGCTCGCCGCGCTGCCCGACCACGACCTGATGCTGCTGGTGGCCGGCGGCATCATCGAGCAGCCCGTCACCGAGCTGTTCCGCCGCCACAATGCCGGCCTCTACAACTATGTGGCGTGGCTGTGCCAGGGCAACAGCGGCGAAGCGGAAGACATTGCACAGAAGGCCTGGGTCAAGCTGATGACCCGCTGCGGCGACTACCAGCCCACCGCGGCGTTCCGCACCTTCCTGTTCCAGATCGCGCGCAATACCTGGCTCGACCAGGTGCGCAGCGCCGATGCGCGCCAACGTGAGTCGCAGGATGAGCAGCCGTTGGAGATACCCGCCGACGACCTCTCGCCCGAAGCCGAACTGCAGCTGCGCCAGCACGCGCACCACGTGCATCGCGCGCTGCTGCACTTGCCGGTGGCGCAGCGCGAAGTGGTGGTGCTGCGCTTCTTCAGCGATATGAGCGTCGAAGATATCGCGCTGATGCTGGGCGAGAAATTCGAGACGGTGAAGAGCCGGCTGCGCTATGCGTTCGCGCACCTGCGCGGCGAGCTGGCCGGCAGCGTGCCGGGATCGCAGGAGACGCGGTCGTGAGCGCGGTGGATCGATTTATCGATGGCGAGGATCGGCTCTCGGCGTTGCTGAAGCGCCTGCCGGCCTACGCGCCATCGGACGCGCTGGAAGCGTCCGTGCGCGCAGCCGCGCGCACAGCACAGGAGGAAGCCGATCGGCTTCGGAGCAGTGCGGCGCCGCTACCCTTCCCCGCACCGCCAACGCTTGCCGCGGCGGTGTTGCAGGAAGCCGCGCGCGTGCAGGCGGCACAGGCGGCACGGCGCGACGCATTGCTGGGCCGCGTTGCGGCGGGCCAGCCGGCAGCCGAGGTACTCGGCGCACCGGTCAGCGCCGCCACGCACGACTGGCTTGCCGCGCAAGCTCAGGCCAACGCGGCCGCGCAGCAGGCCGCGCAGGCACGCACCTCGCGCGCCGTGCGCGCACGCCAGTGGTGGCGTTCGTTGGGACTGGCCGCCAGCGTCGCGGCGGTAGCGGGGCTCACGACCAGCATCGTGCTGCGGCAGATCGACGATGGCGCGCTGCTGCCGGCGACCACACGCGAGATGTCCGCACCGGCACCAGCGCCCGCTGCCGACAGCGCGGCTGGTCCCGCAACGGAAGCCGCGCCGGAAGCCGCACCGGAAGCCGCAGCCGCGGCGCCGGCAAGCCCGGCACCGCCAGCCGTGAAAGCCGCCCCACCCCCGCAGCGCGAGCAACAGCGTCCCGCCGCGAACGAAGACAAGCGCAGCCGCGCGCCGGGCGAACGCAGCGCACCGCGCGAATCCGCCAGGGACAGCGAGCCCGCGGCGCGAGCCAGTGAAGGCCTCTCTGCCCACGCGCCGGCGATCACGGCGTCACCGCCAGCCCTGCCCATGCCGTCAGCGCCCGCTTACTCGGCCATGGCGGAAGCCGCACCGCCTGCTCCACCCGCTGCCGCAGCCCCGGCCTCGCCTCCACCACCGGCGGCCGCACCGCAGGCCAATTTCGCCCGCAAGGCCGCACCGCCGATGGCGGCCGCACGCGAGCGCGCAGCCGCGTCCGCTGCGCTAGCCATGACCGTGTCGACACAGGACGACCCCGCCACGACGGCGGCGCGCCTGGGCACACTGACCCCGCTCAGGCTGTGGGCAGCCGAGCCGGACAATACGGAAATTCGGGAATGGGCAGAACGGCTCTGGCAGTCGCTGCCGGCGGGACAACGCCCGCCGGTGCCATTTGCCGTGCAGGCCGACCGCACGCTGGCGCCGGGTCAGGTGCGCATCGAACTGCAACACCGCGCGCCGCAATGAGCGCGCCGGTGCGTGATCGCTGACGTGTGAAGGTCAGCGCGCGAAGGTCAGCGCGTGGTGAACGACCAACTCAGGTCAACCGGCTGCGAACCCAGCCGGCCGGTGACGCGCACGGTGTAGCGCTGCTGGCTGGCCAGCGGCGCCACCGGCGTGCAGATCGCCAGGCCGCGCGCGGCGCTGGACAAGCCCGACGAACGGCTGTCGACCTTGACGCAGTTGACGTTGTTGCCCTGCGCATCGGTGATGGCGAAGTTGTCAGCATCGAACTGCAGCGAGGTGTTGATCGCCTGCAGCGACACCGGGTAGCCCACGGTCTTGCCCTCGTAGCCCGGCGCCGGGTTGGGGCTTTCCGTATTGACCCAGCTGGCCGGCACGTCGGCCTGGCCGTTGAACGGGTAGGCCACCATCTGGTTGTCGCTGCCGCCCTTGGAGGCGTCGGCAAGGTCGATGGTCTGGTAGTAGGTGGCCGCGGTGCCGCTGCCGTTCGGGCCCACGCTCTCGGCAAAGCCGCTGCCGGCCGAGCCGTAGCTGCCCAGCAGCGCGGCGCGGTGGAACGGCGCATTGACCAGGTCGGAGACCAGCGCGTCCTTGGGCGACATCGACAGCTGCGCATTGGCCACCGAGGTCCAGCGGTTGGCGCCGGCCACGACTTCGGCGGTGGCGTTGGTCGGGTAGGCGGCCTGGATACGCTCGTTCGGGCTAGCGCCGGTGTAGCCCGGCCGGCCGCTGATTTCGTCGTGCGTCAGCGTGTTGTTGGCTAGCATGTAGGCGGTGTGGTTCTGCGCGACCGTGTTGAGCCCATCGCGCGCGGCCAGCGGCGGCAGGCCTACCTGCTCGCGGCGATAGTTGGCGTAGCACAGGCCGGCGGTACGCGGCTCTTCCAGCACGCGGTAATTGCTGACCGCATTGCCGCGTGCCGGCAGCAGCGTGATGCCACTGCCCGCGGCGGGCGCCGGTGCGGCACCGCTGACGGTATAGCAGGCGCCCGCCGTGGTGGAAGTCGAACCGGTCTGGCCGCCCGTCGGCGCGCCCTGCCCCGCTGCCTGCGTGGAGCCTTGTGGAGAGCCCGCCGAGGTGCCGGCATTCCCGCCATCGCCACCGCCGCCACAGGCGGACAGCGCCAGCGTGGCAGCGGCGCAAAGGGTGGTCAGGGCGAGCGTGGTGCGCCGCGCGCGTCGCGGCAGAGTCTCTTGGCAATCAGCAAGCAAGCGTGTCCCGGTCATCGGTCTGAATCGTCGTGGTAGTCGGAGGAAGAAGACTGCCCGGAGGATCCGCCGAGGCGGACGCCGGCGAGACAACCTGCGCAAACCCATGGAACGAGGCTTGCGGCGGAGGTGCCGGGGGCAGAAAGACCGGTCGATGGTATTGGCGTGAATCGCGAGGGTCTACCCTGCGAACAATTGCTTACGTGTGACCCGCGCGCGGCGCACCGGAGCGTCGCATCCGGCGCCTGGCGCCGGCTGCCGGCGTACGCTGGAGCGCTCAGGCAGCGCTCGTCACATCCGTAGTGCCGCCGCCAAGTGACGCCATCACCGCCATCAGCTGCTCCCGCAGCCAGCGGTTGGCGCCGTCGTTTTCGCCGCCCGCGTGCCAGTACAGGTGCAGTTCGAGCGTCGGCACCTTGAACGGCAGCGACAGCAGGCGGTTCGCATAGGGCTCATTGGCGATACGCGCATAGCGCAGCGGCAGTGTGGCCAGCAGGTCGGTGCAGCTGACCACCCGGCACGCGGCGGCGTAATGCTGGCAGCGCAGGCGCACGCGGCGCGTCAGGCCCATGCGGTGCAGCGCCTGGTCTTCCAGTCCGGCGCCGCGGCGGCGCGACGAGACATGCACATGCTCGGCCGCCAGGTAGCGCTCGAGCGTTAGCTCTTTCTTGACCAGCGGATGATCGCGCCGCGCCAGCACCACCATCGGGTCAGCCATGAACGGCGCGTGGTGGATGGCGGGCGACACCGGCAGCAGGATGTCGATGGCGGCATCGATGGTGCCGGCCAGCAACTCGGATTCCATCTCGCGCCGGTCAAAGCGGATCGCAGCGATCTCCACATGCGGCGCCACCGCAGTCACGCGCGCCATCAGCGGCGGCAACAGCGTGGATTCCAGCGCGTCGCGCATGCCGATGGTGAAGCGCCGCACGGTGTTGGTGGGGTCGAAGTGCGGCGTGTCCTGCAGCGTACGGGCGAACGACTGCAGCGCGGTGCGCACCTCGGCCGCCAGCGAGCGTGCCAGCGGCGTGGGCGCCATGCCCTGGCCGCGCCGCTCGAACAGCGGGTCATCGAACAGCGTGCGCAGCCGACCCAGCGCATGGCTGACCGCCGGCTGCGTCAGGTTGAGCTGGCGCGCGGCCGCGGTGATGCTGCCTTCGCTGTAGATGGCGTCGAACACCACGAAGAGATTGAGGTCGATGCGGGAGAGCTGCATGCGTGGATTCTGTCACGGAATGCAGGGAATTGATACTGGCAAATCCAGAAAATTCATTTTTCTAATTACCGGCTTTCAGATAGAGTGCATTCCATCGGCCCATGCCGCACTGATGCCGAGGCAAAACGGCGCCGCCGCCCACCCTGGCGTCCACTGATCCGTAGCGAGGAGACCACATGGATTTCGAATACAGCCCGAAGGTCAAGGAAATGCAGACCAAGCTGCTGGCTTTCTTCGACCAGCACATCTACCCGAACGAAAAGCGTTTCGCGGATGAAATCGACGCCAACCGCCGCGCTGGCGACGCCTGGCTGCCGACCAAGGTGATCGAGGAACTGAAGCCGCTGGCGCGTGAAGCCGGGCTGTGGAACCTGTTCCTGCCCCGCTCGCCGCGTGCGCCGCAAGGCCTGTCGAACCTGGAATACGCCACGCTGTGCGAAATCATGGGTCGGGTGCCCTGGTCGGCCGAGGTGTTCAACTGCGCCGCGCCCGACACCGGCAACATGGAAACGCTGGAGCGCTACGCGTCGGAAGAACTGAAGGACAAGTGGCTGGAGCCGCTGCTGGCGGGCGAGATCCGCTCGGCCTTCCTGATGACCGAGCCGGCCGTGGCCTCGTCGGACGCGACCAATATCGAATGCAGCATCGAGCGCGATGGCGACCACTACGTGATCAACGGCACCAAGTGGTGGTCGTCGGGCGCGGGCGATCCGCGCTGCAAGGTCTACATCGTGATGGGCAAGACCAACCCGGACGCCGGACGCCATGAGCAGCAGTCAATGGTCGTGGTGCCGGCCGACACCCCCGGCATCACCATCAAGCGCTTCCTGCCGGTATTCGGCTACGACGACGCGCCGCACGGCCACATGGAGATCGAGCTGAAGAACGTGCGCGTGCCGGTCTCGAACATCCTGCTGGGCGAAGGCCGCGGCTTCGAGATCGCCCAGGGCCGCCTCGGCCCGGGCCGAATCCACCATTGCATGCGCAGCATCGGCGTGGCCGAGCGCGCGCTGGAACTGCTGTGCAAGCGCGCACTGTCGCGGGTGGCCTTCGGCAAGCCGGTTTCCAGCCAGGGCGTGACCCAGGAGCGCATCGCCGAAGCCCGCTGCGAGATCGAGATGGCGCGCCTGCTGACGCTCAAGGCCGCGTACATGATGGACACCGTGGGCAACAAGGTGGCCAAGGCCGAGATCGCGATGATCAAGGTGATCGCCCCGAATGTGGCGCTGAAGGTGATCGACTGGGCCATCCAGGTGCACGGCGCGGCCGGCGTGTCCAGCGACTTCCCGCTGGCCAACTGGTGGGCGCACCAGCGCACGCTGCGCCTGGCCGACGGTCCGGACGAGGTGCACCGCAACGCCATCGCCAAGCTGGAGCTGGCCAAGCACATGAACGTGAACCCGGACAGCATCAAGATGCCGGTGGCGCGCGGCTTCTGACCGGCTGGCAAGCCGCAGGGCCGCCAGCCCTGCCGGCAGTATGGAAAACGCGCAGCCCGTCTGCGCGTTTTTTTCTTCTGTGCTTAAATCGCCCGGTTCGCCACGTCAGTGGTTGATGTGACAGTCCACCACCGCTCCAGCCAGGAGATCTTACTCAATGATCGACGTCTACACCTGGGCAACGCCCAACGGCCACAAAGTCCACATCATGCTGGAGGAATGCGGCCTGGAGTACAAGGTCCATCCGATCAACATCGGCGCCGGCGACCAGTTCGGCGAGGACTTCCTGAAAATCAGCCCGAACAACAAGATCCCGGCGATCATGGATCCGGACGGCCCGGACGGCAAGCCGATCTCGCTGTTCGAGTCGGGCGCCATCCTGCTGTACCTGGCCGGCAAGACCGGCAAGTTCCTGCCCGAGGACGTGCGCGGCAAGTACGAGGCGCTGCAGTGGCTGATGTTCCAGATGGGCGGCGTCGGCCCGATGCTGGGCCAGGCGCACCACTTCCGCATCTATGCGCCCGAGAAGATCGAGTACGCGGTCAACCGCTACACCAATGAAGCCAGGCGCCTGTACGGCGTGATCGACACGCAGCTGTCGAAGCACGCGTACCTGGCCGGCGACGAATACACCATCGCCGACATCGCCACCTTCCCGTGGCTGCGCAGCTGGCAGAACCAGGGCGTGGAGCTGGACGACTATCCCGAGCTGAAGCGCTGGTTCAACGAGATCGCCGAGCGTCCCGCTGTCAAGCGCGGCGTGGAAGTGCTGGCCAGCGCGCGCAAGGCGCTGCAGGACGACAAGGCGCGCGAGGTCTTGTTCGGCGCGACGCAGTACAAGCGGCACTGAAGCCGCCGGGGCCTGGCCTGGACCCCATGCCACCGCCCTCAGGCCGCCACCAGCGCATGGCGCGCGGCGGCACGCCCGTCTGCGTGCCGGGTGGCGCGCCCGCTTCCGCTCGCGCCTCCGTCTGCGCCGAGGGCGATGCCATCGCCGGCCCCGAAGCAGCACAGCAGTCCGGTCCCCGACAACAGCACGTCCAGGCGGCATGACTCGTGCGGATCCGGCGCGTAGATCGCGCCAGGCTGCAGGAAGGCCAAGTCGACCCCGGCATGTGCAAGGGCCTCATGCCAATGCAGGCCGATCGCGCCGCGATGGCACAGCGCCCAGCGCAGGCCACGCGCCTGCAAGCGCCGGGCCCAGTCGTCCACGGACGGGTCGAGCTGGATGAACTCCGGCCGCGCGCCATACCCTGCCTCCCCAGTGCCTTGGCGGGGGCTGCCCCCGGCTTCTTCCGCCCCGACCGCGGCGATGCTGCCCAGCGCGCAGCGGCGCGCGCCCCTCGGCAGCGACACCGCGCGCGCGGCATCGTCCTGCTGCTGCGGCACCGCGCGCACAAGGATGGTGTCGACCATCGCGCGCACCTGCATTGGCACGCCCCGCGCGGGCGCGAACAGTTCGCCGCCGCCCATCAGCAGGCAGTCTCGCCCGGGCGCCGACATGCGCAGGCCGCCGCGCAGGCAGCCCCACCATTCATTGCGGTCTGCCACAAAGGCGTCCTGCGTCTCGCCGGCGCAGAGGAATACGTAGTCGCAGGTATCGCCGAGGCCGGCCGAGGCGGTCAGCACGCGCGACTGGAATCCGAGAGTGAGGTCCGCCGGGGCGTGGCGGCCGGAATGGAGGGCGCGCATCCGCGCCTCGAACAGCGTGAAGATCTGCATGGCAACTCCCCTGGCAGGGCGACAGGACGCAAGCATCCCGTCCACGCATGCCGCGCGCTTGTCAGCGTTGCGTGCGGCATTGCGCGGTGGCCCCGTTTGGCACGGCCATGCAGGCGGTCCGGTTCATGCCATCGTGCCGCGCCTTGTTGACTGGCGCATCCCTTATTCAGCGGATCAGGCACCGATAGTGAGGAGGAGAATAAGTTGTCGTGGCCTCAAGGTCAAACCCTTAGCCTCAGACCACTCCGAACTCTTAACGAGCCCATGACTTCTCGACATCTCAGACTATTCGGATTGCATCTTGCCTGACTACGCAAGCAGCGGGGCTGGTCCCAAAAAACCCTGTCGCTCGAAAGCGGTCTGGCGCGCTCGTACCTGAGCGGCATCGAAGGCGGCAAGCGCAACGTGGCGCTGATCAATATCTGCACACTGGCCGAGACCCTTGCCATACCGCCATCCGAAATGCTGGATTTCAGCCGCCACGACGCCAGCGAGCTGCAGGTGGAGCAGCCGCGCACGCCGTTCGGTAACCGCCAGCACGCGGCGATCGAGGCCACGGTGCGCCATATGGCCGAACTGAGCGAGCCAGAGCTGAACGTGGTTGCGTCAGTGGCGCGGGCGCTGGCCGGCAAAGGCAGCTTCCGTCCGCCCGTGAGCTATGTCAGGCACGCCAGCAAGGCCGGCGCCGCCGATGACAAGGAGCGCTAGACGCCCAGCATGCCCTGCCGTTCGATAAAGCGGATCACCTCGTCCAGGCCCTGCCCGGACTTGATGCTGCCCATCACGAACGGCCGGGCGCCGCGCATCTTGCGCGCATCGCTTTCCATCACTTCCAGTGATGCGCCTACGTACGGCGCCAGGTCCGTCTTGTTGATCACCAGCAGGTCGGACTTGGTGATGCCGGGCCCACCCTTTCTCGGAATTTTCTCACCGCCGGCGACGTCGATAACGTAGATCGTCAAATCAGAAAGTTCTGGGCTGAAGGTTGCGGCGAGGTTGTCGCCGCCGGATTCGATGAAGACCACGTCGGCGTTCGGGAACTTGGCCAGCATGCGGTCGACCGCTTCCAGGTTGATCGACGCGTCCTCGCGGATCGCGGTGTGCGGGCAGCCGCCGGTTTCCACGCCCATGATGCGCTCGGCCGGCAGCGCGCCGGAAATCGTCAGCAGGCGCTGGTCTTCCTTGGTGTAGATGTCGTTGGTGATGGCGACCAGGTCATAGCGGTCGCGCATCGCCTTGCACAGCATCTCGAGCAGCGTGGTCTTGCCGGAGCCGACCGGGCCGCCGACGCCGACGCGCAGAGGAGGGTTCTTCTTGGTACGGGCCTGGGTCATGGTGCAGTGTGGATTCAGGATCGGAACAGCCGGGAGTACTGCGTTTCGTGGCGTGCGGAAAGCAGGCCCAGCATCGGGGAAAAGGTGGAGAGTTGCGGCGGCGTGGAATCGGCGCGGCGCACGGCTTCCTCAACGGAATCGAGCACCGCTGCGTGCAGGCGGCGCAGCATGTGTTGCCCTGCCACCTGGCCTAGCGGCACCGCCTTGATTGCGGCGGCTACCTGGTTCTCGGCCCAGTTGAAGCAGTAGGCGGCGAGCCCGTCGCGCGCATCGACATGTAGCGCCACGCATGCCGCGGTGAAGGCCGTCGGCAGGCAGACCGGCGACAGCGCCGCCAGCGCGTCGCGCAGCGCCGGGGTGCCCCACTCCATCTGCGCAATCAGCTTTGCCAGCGACCAGCCCATCTGCTCGGTCTCCAGCCGCAGCTCGGAGGTCTCGCGCGTGGCGTGGAACCAGTCGTTCCATGCGCGGACCTGCGCGGCGTCGCCAGCGAGCCAGTGGCGATGCAGCAGCAGCCACAGCGGCGCTTCGCATTGCGCCTGCACGTGCAGCAGGTTATCGCGGATCCAGCGCTCGGCGGTCGGCGCGTCATGCACGCTGCCGCAATCGATGGCGGCCTCGAGGCCTTGGGAATAGCTGAAGCCACCGATGGGCAGCGCGGGGGATGCGAGGTGGAGCAGGGAGATGAGTTGGGGGAGTTGGGTCATGGCTGGCCCCCTGCTTCAGCGTCTGCCCCGTTATCTACGTGGCCAAGATCCAACACAACCTCACGAAGCTGTTCCAGAACTGCATCAGTTTGTCCCAGGATTTCGTTGTTCCAAAAACGGAGTACGCGGAATCCTTCGTGCTTGAACCAGTCGTCACGGCGGGCATCTGCGGCTTGATCGTGCTGGCCACCATCAGCCTCGATTACAAGCCTTAGCTCCTTGCAGACGAAATCCGCAACAAAGGGTCCCAACTGGCATTGTCGCTTGAACTTCAGACCGAGAAATCGGTGGGCGCGCAAGTGATACCAGAGGCGCCATTCAGCTTCGGTCTGGTTGGATCGCAGCATACGGACGAAAGTCGGTGCTGGCACGTGCCTGCCCTCTCCCCCGGCCCCTCTCCCGCACGCGGGAGAGGGGAGCAAACCGCCGGCCATAATCAGCGGTGCCGCCTCTGCTGCTTGCCGACTGTGTACTCCCTCTCCCGCTTGCGGGAGAGGGCCGGGGAGAGGGCCAGGCGCATCAACGAAGTCACGCGCTGAGCTATGCACGGACCGGACCTCACCCCCAAGTTTTCGCGGGTTCAATTCGTCATCCGTTGGCATGGAGTCGCCTCCCACTTCTGTCGTCTCAAACCACTTCAGTGCTTATGCCCACAACGCTCGTCATGCACATGATGCGATTCGTCATGGCCATGCGAGTGCGAGTGCCCATGGTCATGATCATGCCCATGATGCTCCTGAAACACCGCCTGCGCCGCCGCATAGTCTTCCGCAAACGTCGCATCATGCCCATGCTTGTGCCCGCCGCCATACGCACCCGCCTCAGGCTCGAACGGCAGCTCGGCACGTTCAGCATGCACGCCCAGCCGTTGCAGCATGTCTGCCAACACCGGGTCGTATTCCAGCCGCAGGTAATTGCGCCCGATCTCCACCGGCGTGTGGCGATTGCCAAGGTGGTACGCCGCGCGCATCAGCGCGTGCGGATCATCCGAACGCACTTCCAGCACGGTTTCAGCGGCGGCCTGTACCTCAATAAAGCTGCCGTCCTCCGCCACCAGCAAGTCGCCACCGCGCAGCACGGTACCGCGCGGCAGGAACAATGCGGCTTCCTCCCCATTGTCGAGCACCGCACGCAGGCGGCTCTTGCTGCGTTCGGCGAAAGGCAGCACCAGCTTGGGAGCACGCCGCACCAGCACCGGCGCGATGCCGTGCGGGGCGCTCAGGAGTTTGTCGATCTTCAGCATGCGCGATCCGGGGTGTGCGCCCCAATGATTCAGAACAGGAAATAGCGCTGCGCCATGGGCAGCTCGGTGGCGGGCTCGCACGTCAGCAGCTGGCCGTCGGCGACCACCTGGTAGGTCTCGGGGTCGACCGTGACGTGCGGCTGCCAGTCATTGTGCACCATGTCTCGCTTGCTGACCGTGCGCGTGCCACGCACCGCCGACAGCGTCTTGGCCAGCCCGTAGCGCTCGTCGATGCCCGCCGCCAGTGCCGCCTGCGACACGAAGGTCAGCGACGAGCGGTGCAGTGCACCGCCGGCCGACGCGAACATCGGCCGGTAGTGCACCGGCTGGGGCGTCGGGATCGACGCATTGGGATCGCCCATCGCCGCCGCGGCGATCATGCCGCCCTTCAGGATCAAACTCGGCTTGACGCCGAAGAACGCCGGGCGCCACAGCACCAGGTCGGCCCACTTGCCCACTTCCACCGAACCCACTTCATGGGCGATGCCATGGGTCAGCGCCGGGTTGATGGTGTACTTGGCGACATAGCGCTTGACGCGGAAGTTATCGTGCCCGCCGCGCGCATCGTGCGGATCGCCGGGCAGCTTGCCGCGCTGCTGCGCCATCTTATGCGCGGTCTGCCAGGTGCGGATGATCACCTCACCCACGCGCCCCATCGCCTGCGAGTCGCTGGAGATCATCGAGAACGCGCCCAAGTCGTGCAGGATATCCTCGGCGGCGATGGTCTCGCGGCGGATGCGGCTTTCGGCGAAGGCGATGTCCTCGGCAATCGACGGGTCCAGGTGGTGGCACACCATCAGCATGTCGAGGTGCTCGTCCAGCGTATTGACGGTGTACGGGCGCGTCGGGTTGGTCGACGACGGCAGCACGTTGGCCTCGCCGCACACCTTGATGATGTCGGGCGCATGGCCGCCGCCGGCACCTTCGGTGTGATACGTATGGATGGTGCGGCCTTTGAACGCGGCGATGGTCGCTTCAACGAAGCCGGCCTCGTTGAGCGTATCGGTGTGGATCGCCACCTGGGTGTCGGTCGCGTCCGCCACCGACAGGCAGGTATCGATCGCCGCCGGCGTGGTGCCCCAGTCCTCATGCAGCTTCAGGCCGATCGCGCCCGCTTCCACCTGCTCCAGAATCGGCCCCTGCTGGCTGGCATTGCCCTTGCCCAGCAGGCCGATATTCATCGGGTAGGCGTCGGCTGCCTGCAGCATTCGCTCCATGTACCACGGCCCCGGCGTCACGGTGGTGGCGAAGGTGCCGGTGGCCGGCCCGGTGCCACCGCCGATCATGGTGGTGACGCCGCTCATCAGCGCCTCTTCGATCTGCTGCGGGCAGATGAAGTGGATATGGCTGTCGATGCCGCCGGCGGTGACGATCATACCTTCGCCCGCGATCACCTCGGTGCCCGGCCCGACCACGATGGTCACGCCCGGCTGGATATCTGGGTTGCCGGCCTTGCCGATCGATGCGATGCGCCCGTCTTTCAGGCCGATATCCGCCTTGACGATGCCCCAGTGATCGACGATCAGCGCATTGGTGATGACGGTATCGACGCAGTCCTTCGCCATGCGCTGGCTCTGGCCCATGCCGTCGCGGATCACCTTGCCGCCGCCGAATTTCACTTCCTCGCCGTAGATGGTGAAGTCCTTTTCGACCTCGATGATGAGCTCGGTATCGGCCAGCCGCACGCGATCACCGGTGGTCGGGCCGAACATCTCGGCATAGGCCTGCCTGGAGATCTTTGCCATCACAGCGCTCCCATGATCTTGCCGTTGAAGCCGTAGACGATACGGTCGCCGTCCAGTGCCACCAGCTCGACGGTGCGAGTCTGGCCGGGCTCGAAGCGCACCGCGGTGCCCGCTGCGATATTCAGCCGGAAGCCGCGCGCGGCCTCGCGGTCGAACGCGAGCGCGGTGTTGGTCTCGTAGAAGTGGAAGTGCGAGCCGACCTGGATCGGCCGGTCGCCGGTATTGGCCACCGTCACGCTGACCGTGGCGCGGCCGGCGTTGAGTTCGATCTCGCCGTCGGCGGGCATCAGTTCACCGGGGATCATGGCAGTCCTCCTCAGGCAACCAGCAGGCCGGCGCCGTACAGCGCCACGCCGGCGCCTGCCAGGCGTGCCAGCCAGCCGGCGCGGCGGCGCAGCAGCGTGCCCGCGCCGATACCGAGCAGGTGCAGCGCCATGGTCGACACAGCAAAGCCGCCAACATAAGCCAGCACGGCCGGCAGCGCGCCCGCGGTGTCCGGCAGCTCGGCGCCGTGCGCATAGCCATGAAACACGGCGAAGCCGCCGACCAGCAGCGTGCCAGCCCACGCCGGCAGCTTGGCACGCAGCGCCACCAGCAGGCCGATCACCAGCAACGAGGCAGCGATCATCGGTTCGACCGCAGGCAACGACGCACCGGACAGCCCGAGTGCCGCACCCGCCAGCATCAGCGCGACGAAAGCCAGCGGCAGCCGCAACGTGTCGGCAGCCGAGCGCGCGATCAGTGCGCTCCACACGCCCACCGCCGCCATCGCCAGCAGGTGGTCGGCGCCGGTGAAGGGATGCGCCAGGCCAGCCCACAGGCTGGCGCCGACAGTGGCGGCGTCATGGCCCGGGTGCGCCAGCGCGGCGGTGGCGGCAACGGTCAGGGAAGTGCCCAGCACAAGGCGCAGGCAGGAGGTGCGGTTCATGGTCGGCTCTCGGTTGGTCCTGTTGTCGGAATCGGCGAAATGGGAAAGCGCTTCAGACGATGGGATGGTGGACGGTCACCAGCTTGGTTCCATCGGGGAAAGTCGCTTCGACCTGGATCTCGGGAATCATCTCGGCGACGCCGTCCATCACGCCATCGCGGCTCAGCACGGTAGTGCCCTCATGCATCAGCTCGGCCACGGTGCGCCCGTCGCGCGCGCCTTCCATGATTGCGGCGGTGATCAGCGCCACCGCCTCCGGGTAGTTGAGCTTGAGCCCGCGTGCCCTGCGCCGTTCGGCCAGCAGGGCGGCGGTGAAGATCAGCAGCTTGTCTTTCTCTCGCGGCGTCAGTTCCATCGTGTGTTCCTTGTTCTACGGATGTTTTCTCTCACGTTGCCCACAGGCGCAGCGGCCGCGCGACCACACCGTGCATCGGCTCGCGCAGCGCCTGCCAGCTATCGACCATGACGTGACGCACCGCTTCCATCTGCCGTCCGAGCACGCGCAACAGCAGCATCGATTGCCCGTTGGCTGCCAGGCAGGTCACACCGGCGCGCAAGTCCGGCGTATAAGGCAGTCGCTCGGCGAGCATTTCAGCCAGCTCCTGCGTGGCGCCCTCGCCCACTGCCCACAGCGTGCCCAGCACGTTCAGGCCGTCGAGCCCGGCCACCGCTGTGCGCAGCGGCGAGGCCGCCTCGAAATGCGATTGTTCGATCCACAGCGCACGCTCGCCGGCGCCGATGCGCGTATCCAGCCACAGCGCGCCGCGAGCCCACTGCTCGCCCGACGCCTGCCGCCCCAGCACCACCGCATCCCAGCCGATCGCGCTGCCGCCCGGCGCCACGTCGAGCACCGTCGAGTTGCGCGCTCGGGCATCGTCAAACACGATGTTCTCCTGCGGCAGCCAGTCCAGCCGCGCGCCCTGCCCGACGGTGAGGCGCACATGCTGCGCCGCGTCCCGCCCGAGCGACTTGTACCACTTGGTCGCGCCCGGTGTGGCCAGCACCGCATGCGCACCCGCCTCCACCGTCACGTCGATTTCCAGGCTGTCCCCGCCCGCCACGCCCGCCGGCGGGTGCAGGATGACGACGTGGCAGATCCCGCCTTCCGGATACAGCGGCTTCTGCACCAGCAGCGGCCCCTGGTGGCGCCGCTCGACCAGCGCGGTGCGTTCGCCGCGTTGCGCAAAGCGCAGCCGCAGCGTGGCCTGCCATGCAGCGGGCACGGCGAGAGACGAAGGGAAGTCGGGATGGCGCATGGCGAGGAAGTGCCGGCGACGGGGACGCGCGATGGCGGGTGTTGCAGGCAATCATAGCGCGCCGCCCGCCTGTGCGGAAGCGGCGCGAAACCCACAAACCCGGCGCCGCGCCATGCCCGCCTTACACGGCGATCAGCTCCCGCACGCCGTCCTGCTCCATGCTGGCGCCGGCGCCGCGCGCCACCACCTCGCCGCGGCTCATCACCACATAGTGGTCGGCGATATGGCGCGCGAACTCGTAGTACTGCTCGACCAGCAGCACCGTCATGCCGAACTCGTCGACCAGCAGCCGCAGCGCGCGGCCGATGTCCTGGATGATGGAGGGCTGGATACCTTCGGTAGGCTCGTCCAGGATCAGCAGACCCGGCTCGCTCATCAGCGCGCGGCCGATCGCCAGTTGCTGCTGCTGGCCGCCGGACAGGTCGCCGCCGCGGCGCAGGCGCATGGTGCGCAGTACGGGAAAGAGCTGGTAGATCCGGTCCGGCACGCCGGACGGACGCGCGCGGCTGGCCGCGCCGATCAGCAGGTTCTCTTCCACGGTCAGGCGCGGGAAAATCTCGCGGCCCTGCGGCACGTAGGCCAGACCGGCCGAGACGCGCTCGTAGGGCGGCTTCTTCTCCAGCGCCTTGCCCTCCCACTGGATGCTGCCGCTGCGCGTGGGAACCACGCCCATCAGGCATTTGAGCAGCGTGCTCTTGCCCACGCCGTTGCGGCCCAACAGCGTGGTCAGCTTGCCGGCCGGCACGTCGAAGCTGACGTTGCGCAGGATATGGCTGCCGCCATAGAACTGGTTCAGTGCATTGACCTGCAGCATGCTTATCTTCCCAGGTAGGATTCGATCACGCGCTCGTCGCGCTTGACGCTGTCGAGCGTGCCTTCGGCCAGCACGCTGCCCTCGGCCAGTACCGTGACCTTGCCGGTATCGCCAGCCAGCGCGGCAACGAACTCCATGTCGTGCTCCACCACCATCATCGAGCAGCTGCCGCGCAGGCCGTTGAGCAGGCTCGCGAGTTGCATGGTTTCCTCATCGGTCATGCCCGCCACCGGCTCGTCTAGCAACAGCAGCTGCGGCTGCTGCATCAGCAACATGCCGATCTCCAGCCGCTGCTTCTGCCCGTGCGACAGCAGGCCGGCGGGCCGGTAGGCCTCGTCCTCCAGCCCGGTCAGCGCCAGCGTTTCCTCGATGCGGCGATGCCCTTCCCCGGTCAGCCGCGCGCGCAGCGACCACCACCAGCGCTTGTCGGCCTTCATCGCCAGCTCCAGGTTCTCCCACACCGCGTGCTGCTCGAACACGGTGGGCTTCTGGAACTTGCGGCCGATGCCGACCTGGGCGATGCGCGGCTCGGTCATGCGCATCAGGTCGATGGTCTGGCCGAGGAACACGCGCCCGCTGACATTGGCATTGCGCGGCCCGGTCTTGCCGGTGATGACATCCATCATCGTGGTCTTGCCGGCGCCGTTGGGACCGATCACGCAGCGCAGTTCGCCGTGGTCGATCGACAGTGTCAGCTTGTTGAGCGCGCGGAAGCCGTCGAACTGGACCGTCAGGTCTTCCAGATACAGGATCGGGCCGTGCGACACATCGATGGTGCCGGGCTCGACGATGCGGCCCAGGCCGGTGGCCTCTCCGCTTTCGGCCTGGCCGTGCTGGAGTGCGGCGTTCATGCTTCACCTCCGGTGCGGCCCGCGACGACTGGGCTGGATACGGGCTCTGGCGCGGCAGGCGCCGGCGGCACGCGGCGCTCGCGCAGGCGGTTCCAAAGCCCGGTCACGCCATCGGGCAGGTACAACGTCACCAGCACGAACATCGCGCCCAGCAGGAAGAGCCAGTACTCGGCGAAGTGGGCAGTGAAGACGGTCTTGGCACCATTGACCAGGAACGCACCGATCACCGGCCCGATCAGCGTGCCACGCCCGCCAACGGCAACCCAGACCGCCATCTCGATCGAGTTGCCCGGCGACATCTCGCCGGGGTTGATGATGCCGACCTGCGGCACATACAGCGCCCCCGCGATACCGCAAAGCACGGCGGAGAAGGTCCACACGAACAGCTTGTAGCCGAGCGGGTTGTAGCCCGAGAACATCACGCGCATCTCCGCATCGCGCACCGCGGTGACCACGCGGCCGAGCTTGGACGTGACGATATAGCGGCAGGCGACAAACCCGGCCAGCAGCGCCAGGAACGTCAGCACGAACAGCGCCGTGCGCGTCTGCGGCGCGGCGATGGCAAAGCCCGCGATGCGCTTGAAATCGGTAAAGCCGTTATTGCCGCCAAAGCCGGTCTCGTTGCGGAAGAACAGCAGCATCGCCGCATAGGTCATCGCCTGCGTGATGATCGACAGGTACACGCCCTTGATGCGCGAACGGAAGGCAAAGAAGCCGAACAGCCACGCCAGCACGCCCGGCACCAGCACCACCAGCAGCAGCGCGTAGCCCAGGTGCTCAGTGCCGTGCCAGAACCACGGCAGCTCCTTCCAGTCGAGGAACACCATGAAGTCCGGCAGGTCGCTCTTGTACACGCCCTCGCGCCCGATCGATCGCATCAGGTACATGCCCATGGCATAGCCACCGAGCGCGAAGAACAGCCCGTGGCCCAGGCTCAGGATGCCGCAGTAGCCCCACACCAGGTCCAGCGCGATCGCCGCCAGCGCAAAGCACATGATCTTGCCGACCAGCGTCAGCGCGTATGCCGACAGGTGCAGCGGATGACCTTCCGGCAATACCAGCGCGCACACCGGCACGCCGATACCGACGATCACAGTCAGCGCCAGAAGCGCCATCCAGCCCCGCGGCGAGAACAGCGACTGGCGCTCCGGCACGGCAAGCCGGAACGGCGTGGCGGAAGAATTCGATTGGAATCGCTGCATCATGCCTCCGCGCTGCGCCCCTTGAGCGCGAAAAGTCCCTGCGGCCGCTTCTGAATGAAGAGCACAATCAGTACGAGGACGAAGATCTTGGCCAGCACCGCGCCGTAGAACGGCTCGATGAACTTGTTGATGATGCCCAGCCCGAACGCGCCGATGATGGTGCCCGCCAGCTGCCCGACGCCGCCCAGCACCACCACCATGAACGAGTCAATGATGTAGGCCTGGCCCAGGTCGGGGCCGACATTGCCGATCTGCGACAGCGCGCAGCCGCCCAGCCCGGCGATGCCGGCACCGAAGGCAAAGGCATAGCTGTCCACCTTCCACGTGCGCACGCCGACGCAGGCCGCCATGGTGCGGTTCTGCGTAGTGGCGCGCACGAACAGCCCCAGCCGCGTGCGGTTCAGCACCGCCCACGCCACCGCCACCACCGCCAGCGCGAACAGGATGATGACGATGCGGTTGTACGGAATCACCAGGCCAGGCATCCATTCGATGCCGCCGCTCATCCACGCCGGGTTGGCCACTTCCACGTTCTGCGCGCCAAAGAGCGTGCGCACCGCCTGCATCAGCAGCAGGCTGACGCCGAAGGTCGCCAGCAGCGTTTCCAACGGGCGACCGTACAGGTGGCGCAGCACCAGCCGCTCGAGCACGAAGCCCACCACCGCCGCTGCCAGGAACGAGGCCGGCAGCGCCGCCGGAAGGTACCAGTCGAACGCACCCGGCGCGTAAGTACGGAACAGCGACTGCACCACATAAGTGGCATAGGCCCCGATCATCAGGAACTCGCCGTGCGCCATGTTGATGACGCCAATCAGCCCATAGGTGATGGCCAGCCCGAGCGCGGCCAGCAGCAGCACGCTGCCCAGGCTCAGCCCGGCGAACAGGTTGCCGATCAGTTCGGCGCGGCGCTGATCGCTGCGCAGCGTGTCCAGCGCCTGCTGGGCAGCCAGGCGCACGTCGGCGTCGGGCTCGCGGTAATTGCCGGCGCTGTCGCGCTCCACCAGCGGCGCCAGCTTCTGGCGGCTCTGCGGGTTGCTGTCGCTACCGAGGATGCGGATCGCTTCCAGCCGCGCGTCATGCGCGGCTGGATCGGCTGGCTCGGCCAGCACCAGGTTGGCCCAGATCACGTCGAGGCTGGCGCGCAGTCCGGCGTCGGCCTCGTTCTTGCGCGCGGCTTCGACCGCGGCGCGCGAGGCGCTTTCCGGCTGGGCGCGCAGCGTGGCGACGGCCTGCGCGCGCACCGCGATGTCTGGCGACTGCAGCAGCAGGCTGCTGGCGGCGCTGTCGACCAGCGCACGCAGGCTGTTGTTCAGGGTCAGGGATTCCAGTTCGTCGGCCTTCACCGTGACCGGTTTCCCGGTGATCGCATCGACGGTCTTGTCGCCGTCCTGCCGCACCATGCCGACCGATGGTGCGTATTGCAGCGCATCGTCCTGCAAGGCTTTCAGGATCGGGCCAGCCTGCTCGGGCGGCGCCTTGGCCAGCGCGGTCAGCGCCGCGGTCTTGGCATCGAAGTCGTCTTCGGCGAGCGGCTTGAGCTCGGCCTGCGTCAGCGCGGCGGCCCACGGCGCCGCGGCCAGCAGCAGCGCTGCCAGCAGGGCGCGCAGCCATGGCATGGCGTTTTTCGGAAGGTGTTGGCGCATAGAGGCTGGCGGAGTGGTGGCGCTTGAGCGCCTTGTTCTTATGGTGTGCGGGAAGGGAGGCGGCGCGCTTCCCTCTCCCACCTGCGCGGGAGAAGGAAGCGGTCCCCGGGAGACGGACTGGTGTCCGCTTACATCACCTTGTCCGGCTTGCCTTCGTTACCCGCGATGAACGGGCTCCACGGCTGCGCACGCACCGCCTTCGGCGTCTTCCACACCACCGAGAACTGGCCGTCGCCCTTGACCTCGCCGATCATCACCGGCTTGTACAGGTGGTGGTTCTCGCCCATGGTCAGCGTGAAGCCATCCGGCGCCTTGAAGGTCTGGCCGTACATCGCGGCACGCACCTTGTCGGTGTCGGTGGTGCCGGCCTTCTTTACGGCCTGCGCCCACATATGGATGCCGACATAGGTGGCTTCCATCGGGTCATTGGTCACACGCTTGTCGCCGCCGGGCAGGTTGTTGGCCTTGACCCAGGCCGCCCATTGCTTCTTGAAGGCCTCGTTCTCGGGGTTCTTGACCGACATGAAGTAGTTCCACGCGGCCAGGTGGCCCACCAGCGGCTTGGTATCGATGCCGCGCAGCTCCTCCTCACCCACCGAGAACGCCACCACCGGCACGTCCTTGGCCTTCAGGCCGGCGTTGCCCAGCTCCTTGTAGAAGGGCACGTTGGAATCGCCGTTGATGGTCGAGATCACCGCGGTCTTGCCGCCCTGCGAGAACTTCTTGATATTGGCGACGATGGTCTGGTAGTCGCTGTGGCCGAAGGGGGTGTAGACCTCTTCGATATCCTTGTCGGCAACGCCCTTGCTCTTCAGGAAGGCGCGCAGGATCTTGTTGGTGGTGCGCGGGTAGACGTAATCGGTGCCCAGCAGGTAGAAGCGCTTGGCGCCGCCGCCTTCCTTGCTCATCAGGTATTCCACCGCCGGGATCGCCTGCTGGTTGGGCGCAGCGCCGGTGTAGAAGACGTTCTTGGACATTTCCTCGCCTTCATACTGCACCGGGTAGAACAGCAGCGAATTCAGTTCCTCATAGACCGGCAGCACCGACTTGCGCGATACCGAGGTCCAGCAGCCGAAAGTCACCGCAACCTTGTCCTTGCTGACCAGCTGGCGCGCCTTCTCGGCGAACAGCGGCCAGTTGGAGGCCGGGTCCACCACCACCGGCTCGAGCTTGCGGCCGAGCACGCCGCCGCTCTTGTTGATCTCGTCGATGGTCATCAGGGCCACGTCTTTCAGCGACGTTTCCGAAATGGCCATCGTGCCGGACAGCGAGTGCAGGATACCGACCTTGATCGGTTCCTTGGACTGCGCCATGGCCAGCGGGCTGGTACCGATCATTGCCGCGGCGGCGATCGCCGTCAGCTTCAGCATGTCACGTCGTTGCATTTGCAGCTCCCGTTTATGGTGTTAGTCAGGGACTACGCTCCCCGGGTGATGCATCTGCAACTAGCGTGCCATGGAGGCAAACGGCCTGATACCCGCCGCGCCGGCGGCAGACGGCGTGCTGGCGCGGCGCGCAGGCCCTGCCATCGCCCGCGATCACGCTTGTGCACCATAGCAGTGCGGGCGGCGCGCGCACCACTCCCGTGCATCGGCGCAATTCCGTGCGCCGACATGCGAAAGACGCCAGCCGCTGCGAACCTCCGCACCAGGGCCGGGCACCATGCCCCACGGCTGGCGACCGGCAAAAAAAAAGCGGGGCCCCTCCCGGGGCCCCGCTCTCGATGCCAGAACGTCAGTCCTTACATCACCATCATGTTGGTATTCAGGTTGTGCATGATCCACAGCGAACCCGCCAGCACGATCACCAGCACCAGCGCCGTGAATAGCAGCGCGACTACGTTGCTGCGCTGCTCGGACGACGAGTCCAGGTGCAGGAAGTACTTCAGGTGGACCAGGATCTGGACCGCGGCCATGCCGAGGACGATCCAGAGGATGGTGCCCTTGTCCAGGTTCCCGTCCATTACGATCTTGAACGGGATCACGGTCAGGATCACCGCCAGGATAAAGCCGATCGCGTACGACTTGAAGCTGGCATGGGTGTCGTGCGACGCGTGCGCGTGCGAGTCGTGGGCGCCGTGCGCCGCCGGTGCGTTGTGTTGTGCCATCACACTGCTCCCATCAGGTAGACCACGGTAAAGACGCCGATCCAGACCACGTCCAGGAAGTGCCAGAACAGTGACAGGCAAGTCAGGCGCTTGGCCAGCGTCGGGGTGATGCCCTTCTTGGCCAGTTGCCACATCAGCACGATCATCCACACCATGCCGCTGGCGACGTGCAGGCCGTGGGTGCCGACCAGCGTGAAGAACGACGACAGGAACGCGCTGCGGCCCGGGCCGGCGCCTTCGGCGATCAGGTGGTGGAACTCGTTGATTTCCATCGCCATAAAGGCCAGGCCCAGCAGGAACGTGATACCGAGCCACGCCTGCACGCGACTGAGGCTGCGGTTCTGCAGCGAGATCATCGCCATGCCGTACGTGATCGAGGAGAACAGCAGGATGAAGGTCTCCACCAGCACGTAGTTGAGCTCGAACAGCTCCTTGCCCGACGGGCCGCCTGCCACTTCGCCACGCAGCACGGCGAAGGCCGCGAACAGTCCGGCGAAGATGATGCAGTCGCTCATCAGGTAGATCCAGAAGCCATACACCGTGTTGGCACTGGTATCGTGGTGCGCATGGTCATGGCCGTGCGCGTCGGCGTGAGCCGAGGCGCCAGCCTGCGCGGGGATGCGGTCTAGGACTTGAGTCGACATGGTTCTTAGGCCTGCGAAGCAATGCGCTGCAGATGGCGCGTTTCGATCTGCTCGACCTCGGTGGCCGGCACGTAGTAGTCGATATGGTCGTCGTTGCTGCGGTGGATAAACGCCCAGATCATGCCCACCAGGCCAACGATGGCCATCCACCAGATATGCCAGGTCAGGGCAAAGCCGAACACCAGGCTGAAGGCGCCGATGATGAAGCCCGCGCCCGTGTTCTTAGGCATGTGGATCTTCTCGTAGCCTTCGGTCGGCAGCGTCTCGCCACGGGCCTTCATGTCGGCGAACGCGTCCAGGTCACGCACCACCGGGGTGTGCGCGAAGTTGTAGAACGGCGGCGGCGACGAGGTGGCCCACTCCAGGGTACGGCCGCCCCACGGGTCGCCGGTCACGTCGGCCAGCTTCTTGCGGTCGCGGATCGACACGACGATCTGCAGCACCTGGAAGAAGATGCCCAGCGCCACGAACACCACACCGACAACAGCCAGGTACAGCCACGGCGTCCAGGCGGGGTTGTCGGTGTGGTTCAGGCGGCGGGTCATGCCCATCAGGCCCAGCACGTACAGCGGCATGAAGGCGAAGTAGAAGCCGACCAGCCAGCACCAGAAGGCGCACTTGCCCAGGCGCTCGTTCAGCTTGAAGCCGAACGCCTTCGGCCACCAGTAGGTGATGCCGGCCAGGTAGCCGAACAGCACGCCGCCGATGATCACGTTGTGGAAGTGGGCGATCAGGAACAGGCTGTTGTGCAGGACAAAGTCAGCAGCCGGCACGGCCATCAGCACGCCGGTCATGCCGCCGATCACGAAGGTGATCATGAAGCCCAGCGTCCACAGCACCGGCGAGGCCATCTGGACCCGGCCGCGGTACATCGTGAACAGCCAGTTGAAGATCTTCACCCCGGTCGGGATGGAGATGATCATGGTCGTGATGCCGAAGAACGCGTTGACGTTGGCGCCCGAGCCCATCGTGAAGAAGTGGTGCAGCCACACGATGAACGACAGCACCATGATCGCGGCGGTCGCGTACACCATGCCCTTGTAGCCGAACAGCTTCTTGCCCGAGAACGTGGCAATGACTTCAGAGAAGATACCGAACGCCGGCAGGATCAGGATGTACACCTCGGGGTGGCCCCAGATCCAGATCAGGTTCACGTACATCATGGCGTTGCCGCCACCATCGTTCGTGAAGAAGTGCGTACCGACGTAGCGGTCCAGGCCCAGCAGCGCCAGGGTCACGGTCAGCACCGGGAAGGCGGCCACGATCAGCACGTTGGTGCACAGCGCGGTCCAGGTGAACACCGGCATGCGCATCAGCGTCATGCCAGGCGCGCGCATGCGCATGATGGTCACCAGGAAGTTCACACCGGTCAGCAGCGTGCCGAGGCCGGAGATCTGCAAGCTCCAGAGGTAATAGTCCACCCCTACCCCAGGGCTGTAGTCCAGGCCCGACAGCGGCGGGTAGGCCAGCCAGCCGGTCTTGGCGAATTCACCGACGCCCAGCGAGACGTTAACCAGCATGGCGCCCGACACGAACAGCCAGAAGCTCAGCGTGTTCAGGAACGGGAAGGCCACGTCGCGCGCGCCGATCTGCAGCGGCACGACCAGGTTCATCAGGCCGGTCATCAGCGGCATGGCCACGAAGAAGATCATGATCACGCCGTGGGCGGTGAAGATCTGGTCGTAGTGCTCAGGCGGCAGGACGCCGGTCGCGCCATTGGTGGCGAGCGCCAGCTGGGTACGCATCATGACCGCGTCGGCGAAGCCGCGCAGCAGCATGATCAGGGCGACCAGGCAGTACATCACGCCGATCTTCTTGTGGTCGACCGAGGTGAACCACTCGTTCCAGAGGTAGCCCCACTTCTTGAAATAGGTGATCGCGCCTAGCAGCGCGGCACCGCCCAGGGCGACGCCGGCCAGAACGACCATGATGATCGGCTCATGAAACGGAATCGCCGACAAACTCAACTTGCCAAACATCATTGCTCCTAGGATTGCGCGCCCAGCGTCGGCTTCACCGGCGTGGTCATCGACAGCTGCTCTTCACCGAGGGTGTTGCGCGACGTGCAGATCGGGCCGCCCTTGAACCCGTCGGCAGCCAGCGCGGCGCCGCTTTGGCCCATGTACTTGTGCAGGACGTTGTGGAAGAGCTGGTCTTCCACCTTGCCGTAGTACGTGACCGGCTCCTTCTCGCTGGGTTGTGCCAGCGTCTTGTAGCCTTCAACGCCCAGTTCGGTGGACGAGGCGCGAACCTTGGCGACCCACTGGTCGAACTCGTAGTTCGACATGGCGAGGGCCTTGAACTTCATGCCCGAGAAACCGCCGCCGCTGTAGTTGGCGGAAACGCCGTCATACGAGCCGGCTTCGTTGGCGATCAGGTGCAGCTTGGTTTGCATCCCTGCCATGGCGTACACCTGGCTGCCCAGTTGCGGGATGAAGAACGAATTCATGATCGAATCCGAGGTGATCTTGAAGTTCACCGGGGTGTCGACCGGGAAGGCGATCTGGTTGACCGTGGCGATCTTCAGTTCCGGATAGATGAACAGCCACTTCCAGTTCAGCGCCACCACCTCGATGGTGACCGGCTTCTTGCTGGATTCGAGCGGCTTGTACGGGTCCAGATCGTGCGAGGACTTCCAGGTGATGATGCCCAGCGCGATGATGATCAGGCAGGGGATCAGCCATACCACCACTTCGATCGCGGTGGAGTGCGACCAGTCGGGTTCATAGCGTGCCGAGGTATTGCTGGCGCGGTACTTCCACGCAAACCACAGCGTCAGCACGATCACCGGGACCACCACCAGCAGCATGAGCCAGGTGGCGATCAGGATGATGCCTTTGATGTCGACGCCGACCTGCCCCTTCGGGTCGAGCAGCGTCATGTTGCAGCCGGCCAGCAGGAGCAGGCCGAGGCAGGGCAGGAACCGCGTCCAACGCGGCAGTATGGGTTTCTTCATGTCACGACTGGTTTGGTTACACCGCGCTTTGGGCAAAAGCGTGGCTAAACCGCCTGATGCTCGCGCAAGAGGCGTGGGGCTATGGGAAAACCGGAAGGACGTGTCCTTAGCTGGCGTTGCGGTCTGGCGGCGGATCTAACGCCGGAGGACCATGCGGCCTTGCAACGCCATGAACACGGAAGGACAACTGACTGCGCGCGCTGCAGGCCCTGTGGGACCTTGCCGGCGCTGCGGCACCTGGTGGCCGAAACCGCGAACGGTCCCGGCTCAGTACAGCGGCCGGGTAGCGTTGGAATACGAGTTTTTTGCACTTCCCGACGGACCTGCCTTCATGGCAGGCGCGGTTTTCGGCCGGGGAGCGCAACACGTAAAACATCGTGGGCGCGACTGTACCGCAACGCAACATTAGGGGTAAACCCAACGGCACAGAACACACTGTCCGGCAGAACGGACAATCGAGATCACTGACCGCAGCGCGAGTCTTGATCGGCGTCAACGTCACAAAATCCGTGCGTAAATATGCAGAAAGCCGCGCATTGCGCGGCTTTCCCAAGGTGTGACAACGCCGTGTGGCATATTGTCGCAGTGCGTCAGAACCGACGTCGCAGGGTCAACCGTACCGGCGTGTGATCGACTCTGCCACGCACACCGGGCGATCACTGCCCTCACGCTCGACCGTCACTTCCCAGGTGGACTGCGCGCCCACCAGCTCGGGCGACTTCGGCAGCGGGTCGAGCCGTTCGACCTTGAGCAGCTTGATCCGTGCCCGCAACTTGCTGCCGACCGGGACGGGTGCGGTGAAGCGCACGCGGTTCAGGCCGTAGTTGACGCCGATCTTGGACGGCATGTGCAGGGCGTTGTGCATGAACTTGGGCAGCAGCGACAACGTCAGGAAGCCGTGGGCGATCGGGCCGCCATAAGGCGATTCCTTCTTGGCACGCTCCACGTCGACGTGGATCCACTGGTGGTCGCCGGTGGCCTCGGCAAACTGGTTGACCTGCTGCTGGGTCACCTCGATCCAGTCGCTGACCGCGACTTCCTGGCCCTGCAGGCCTTCCAGCTCTTCCAGCGATGCGATGGTACGCATGGCGGTTGTCTCCTCGATGGGTGGGTTGGTGTTTTTGCGCTCAGGCCGGCCGACGTCCGTACATGCCCATGCCCTTGACCGTGCAGACCAGCTCGCCGCGCTGGTTGGTGGCTTCCCACTGGGTGTGGACCACGCCGCGGTCCGGCTTGGACTGCGACGGCCGGGTATCCAGCACATTCAGCACGACGGTGAGCGTGTCGCCTGCGCAAACGGGCTTGAGCCAGCGGATCTCGTCGACGCCGGGCGAACCCATGCTGGCCGACTTGCCGGTGCTGCTCAGCACCAGCAAGCGCATCATGATCGAGCAGGTCATCCAGCCGCTCGAGATCAGCCCGCCGTAGATGCTCTTGGCGGCGGCTTCCTTGTCGATATGGAAGGGCTGCGGGTCGTACTGGCGGGCGAAGGTGAGGATCTCTTCCTCGGTGACGAGGTAGGAGCCCAGTTCACGGCGGCTGCCGACTTCAAAGTCCTCGAAATACAGCATCGGTTGTCTACTCCGTGTTATTGACGTTTGACTTGTCTGCGCGATGATCGCATGACGGGCGCTAGCGAGTGTCCGCATTTGCGGAACACAACCCTAACCTCGCGCAAAGAAAAAAACCGCGCCTGGGACTACGGCGCGGTTTCTGACTGGCCCTGCTTGGCTCAGGCGGCTTCCTGGAACCCCGGCTGGGCGGCAAACCTGCCCAGGTGGTGATCCACGTCGCCGAAGGTGGTGTTGATCAGTGTCAGCCGCTTGAACATGTGCGCGGCCGGCAGTTCGTTGGTCACGCCCATGCCGCCGTGGATCTGCACCGCCTCCTGGCCGACCGTGCGGGCTGCCTGCCCCACGCGCGCCTTGGCGGCGGAGACATAGCGGCGGCGCTCTTCCGGCGACACTTCCTCGAAGCGGGCCGCGGCCAGCAGCGTGATCGAGCGCGACTGCTCGGCATGGATAAACATCTCGACCATGCGGTGCTGCAGCGCCTGGAAGCGCGCGATCGGCTGGCCAAACTGCTGGCGCGTCTTGGCGTATTCCAGCGTGGCGGCGTTGAGCGTATCCATCACGCCCACGGCCTCCGCGCACAGCAGCACGGCGGCGTAGTCGGCGACCTGCTCGATGATCGCGAAGGCCTTGCCAGCCTCGCCCAGCAGTTGCGCCGGCGCGTCCTGGAAGGTGATATCGGCCGCGCGCAGGTTGTCGATGGTGCGGTAGTCCTTGATGCTGACGCCGGCGCCCTTGGCATCGACCAGGAACAGCGAGATGCCGTCCTGGTCGGCGTCGGCGCCGCTGCTGCGAGCCGACACGACCAGCTTGTCGGCCTGGCCGCCATGCACCACCACGACCTTGCGGCCGCTGAGCTTGCCCTCGCGGGCGGTCACGCGCACGTTGTTCAGTTCGTAGCGCGCCTGCGGCTCGTTGAAGGCCACGGCCAGCTTCAGCTCGCCGCCGGCGACCTGCTCCAGCAGCGCATCCTGGCCGCCGGCCAGGCCGAGCGCATAGGCGCCCACCACGGTAGCCAGGTACGGCTCGACGATCAGGCCGCGGCCCAGCTCCTGCTGCACCACCATCATGTCCAGGGCCTTGCCCGCAAAGCCGCCCTGCTCTTCCGGCACCGGCAGCGCGGTCAGGCCGAGCTCGACCAGCGAGCCCCATGCGGCCTCGCCGTAGCCGGCGGCGCTTTCATAGTTCTGTTTGCGGGACTCGAAGCCGTAGTCCTTGTCGATAAAACGGCGGACGGCGTCGGCCAGCTGCTTCTGTTCGTCGCTGAGATTGAAGTTCATGTTACGTGTCTCCTCACAGCCCCAGAATCATCTGGCTGATGATGTTCTTCTGAATTTCGTTGGACCCGCCATAGATGGAGGTCTTGCGATAGTTGAAGTAGTACGCGGCCAGCGGCGCGGCGTCGTCGTAGCCGGTGACAGCGTGCTCGGTCTCGCACTCCAGGTAGGCGGTGTCGAACGGCTGGGCGTACGGGCCGACGGCCTCGACCATCAGCTCGGTCAGCAGCTGCTGGATCTCGGTGCCCTTGATCTTGAGCATGGAGGCCTCGGGGCCGGGGCCCTTGCCGGCGGCTTCGCTCGAGACCACGCGCAGCACGGTGATCTCCAGCGCCATCAGCTCGATCTCCAGCGCGGCGACCTTGGCGCCGAACACCGGATCCTCCAGCAGCGGCTTGCCGTTCTTCTGCTGCTGGCGCGCCACGCGCTTCAGGAAGCCCAGCTCGCGCTTGGAATTGCCGACGCGGGCGATGCCGGTGCGCTCATGGCCCAGCAGGTACTTGGCGTAGGTCCAGCCCCTGTTCTCTTCGCCGACGCGGTTCTCGACCGGCACCTTGACGTTGTCGAAGAAGACTTCGTTCACCTCATGCTCTTCGTCGAGCATGATGATCGGGCGCACGGTGATGCCCGGCGTCTTCATGTCGATCAGCAGGAACGAGATGCCTTCCTGCTTCTTGGCTTCGGGATCGGTCCGCACCAGGCAGAAGATCATGTCGGCGTGCTGGCCGAGCGTGGTCCAGGTCTTCTGGCCATTGACAATGTAGTGCTTGCCGTCCGGGGTCAGTTCGGCGCGCGTCTTCACCGACGCCAGGTCCGAACCCGAGCCCGGCTCCGAATACCCCTGGCACCACCAGTCGGTGCAGTCCAGGATGCGCGGCAGGAAGTAGGACTTCTGGTCCTCGCTGCCATACTTGATGATCACGGGCGCAACCATCGCCACGCCGAACGGCAACACCCCGGGTGCGCCGACGCGGGCATTCTCTTCGTCCCAGATATGGCGTTGTGTAGCGTTCCAGCCGGTGCCGCCGTACTGGACGGGCCAGTGCGGCGCCGACCAGCCCTTGCCGGCGAGGATCTTGTGCCAGCGCACCAGGTCGTCGCGGTTCGGACGGCGGTGGTTGAGAATCTTGCTGCGGATGTCCGCCGGCAAGTTGGCTTCGAGCCAGCTACGCACTTCCTCGCGGAAGGCGTTGTCGGACGCCGAGTAGTTGAGATCCATGCCCGTCTCCAGTGGTGCCGGCGTACTCTGAAGCTGCCGGCGGATTGTTCTGCCTGCGCGTCATGCGCCGACAGCAACGGGCACAGGACGCAATTCAGTGAGCCGTCTGCTTCAGCGCATCCGGCACTACGAGCGGAAAAGTCTCGATGCCCTCCTCGGCCAGCGCCTGCACTTCCTCCGGCGAGGCCGAACCGCGGATGCCGCGTTCCGGCGCTTCGTCATAGTGCATGCGCCTTGCCTCTTCGGCAAAGCGGTCGCCAACATCCTCGGTCTGGGCCAGCACCTGCTTCACTGCCTTCAAATAGAGCGCTTGCAGTGTTGCCGGTGGCGCGGCTTGCTGCGCCGTCTGCTGCGCCGGCTTGGCGGCGCCCTTGGGCGCGGTCGCGCCCGACAGGTTCAGGCGCGGCGCGCTGGGCAGCCGCGTTACGGCGTGGTCGCCACAGACCGGGCATTGGACGAGGTCACGCGAGATTTGCGACTGCGCTTCTTCCTCCGAGGCAAACCAGCCCTCGAAACGATGGTCTTGCGCACAGCGCAGGTCGAGCACCTTCATGATCTTTCCAGCCCGTCAAAAGCTATATTATCCGTGAATCGAAATTTTGTGAACGGTCGTGCTAAATTTTTTCGAACGACCGTTCGGAACAGCTGCATGCCGCACCCATCACGCCGCGCGCCGTGCCTTGTCACCAGCTTAGCGCAGGCCGGGCCAAGACGCCGACGTGACGAGTGCGCATCTCAGCCTGGCAGTGGCTGCTCGCCTGGCTGCCAGGCGCCGGAGATCACTTTTTCCAGCCAGAAAGCGCCGATGATGGTCTTCACGTCGGTAATGCGCCCGCTGCGGACCCAGTCGATCACCTGTCCTACCGGGGTGATGAAGGTCTCGATGAACTCGCCGTCGTCCAGTTGCGCTTCGCCGTGCGTCAGGTCGCGCGCCAGGAAGATGTCGATGAATTCGGTCGAATACGAGATCACCGGATGGATGCGCGTCAGGTAGTCCCAGCGCGCCGCGCTGTAGCCGGTCTCTTCCAGCAGCTCGCGCTCGCCGCAGCGCTGCGCGCCCTCTTGCGGATCGAGCTTGCCGGCCGGGAATTCCAGCATCACTTCGCCGATCGGGTAGCGGAACTGGCGCTCCATCAGCACGGTGCCGTCATCGAACAGCGGGATCATCATCACCGCGCCGGGGTGGACGATGTACTCGCGCCCGGTCTGCTTGCCGTCGGGCAGCCTGACAATGTCTTGCTTGAGGGTAAGGAACTTGCCGCGATGGACCGTGGCCGAGGCGACGCACACTTCCTTCAGTGCGTCGTCGTTCTCAGTCTGGTCGGCGGGCAGCGAGGTACCGCCTTGAGTCTTGTCGGTCATGGACGCTCCGGATCAGGCAGGGCCCGGGGCCGACAAGACCGGCTTCAGGCCGTGCGGTGTTTGACGAGGTATTGCCAGGTGAAGCCCGGGAAGGCAAACACCAGCATCATGCAGGCGGTGATGGCGTAGAACTGCCAGCCCTGCGGGAAGGCGTTGCCAAGGCTGGCCTCTACCGCAAAGCCGGCGGCGCCGGCCACCAAGTACCACACGATCAGCTCCAGCAGGCGTAGCCACAGGGACTTGCGCGCCTGCCGCAGCGGGATCACCGCGAACAGGCGCTGGTTCACAAACGGCAGGTTCGCACTGACCAGTGCCAGCAGGATGACAAACCAGCCGCTTGCGGATGCGCTCATGGCGTGTGGCGGATCAGGAACCCAGCGTCGAGCGGATGGCCTGGTAGCACAGGTTCATCAGCGCGGCCGGGAAAATGCCCAGCAGGATCACCGCGGCGCCGTTCACGCTCAGCATCGAGCGCAGGCCGAAGGTGGCCTCCAGTTCCTCTTCGGCGGCGGGCGCATCGAAGTACATCAGCTTGACGATACGCAGGTAGTAGAACGCGCCAATCAGCGAGAACATCACCGCCACCACGGCCAGCCAGGTCATGCCGGCCTTGACCACCGCATCCAGCACGGCCAGCTTGGCATAGAAGCCCACGGTCGGCGGAATGCCGGCCAGCGAGAACATCATCACCAGCATCAGGAAGGCGAACCACGGGTTGCGGCGCGACATGCCCTTCAGGTCTTCCAGCGTCTCGGCCTCGAAGCCCTTGTTCGTGCGCAGCAGGATGATGCCGAAGGTGCCCAGCGTGGTCAGCAGGTAGGTCACCGAGTAGAACATCGCCGAGCTGTAGGCATCCGCGGCGCCGTCGGCCTTGTTGGCCACCACGCCCGAAAGCAGGCCCAGCAGCACGAAGCCCATGTGCGAGATGGTCGAGTACGCCAGCATCCGCTTCAGGTTGCTCTGCACGATGGCGGTCAGGTTGCCGATGGCCAGCGACATGATCGACAGCACCACCAGCATCATCTGCCAGTCGTTGGCCAGCGGCAGCAGGCCTTCCACCAGCACGCGGATAAACAGCGCGAACGCCGCGACCTTCGGGCCGCCGGCGATCAGCAGCGTCACCGCGGTCGGCGAGCCCTGGTAGATGTCCGGGATCCACATGTGGAACGGTGCGGCACCCAGCTTGAACGACAGGCCGGCGACGATAAAGACCACGCCGAAGGCCAGCATGGTGGTGTTGACGCGGCCCGACTCGACCACGCGGAACACCTCGCCCAGGTTCAGCGAACCGGTGGCGCCATACATCATCGAGATGCCGTAGAGCAGGAAGCCCGAAGCCAGCGCACCCAGCACGAAGTACTTCATCGCCGATTCAGAGGTCACGCGCGAATCGCGGCGCAGCGCCACCAGCGCGTACGACGACAGCGACAGCAGTTCCAGGCCCAGGTACAGGGTCAGGAAGTTGTTGCCGGTGATCATCACGATCTGGCCGCCGAGCGTAAACAGCGCGAGCTGGTAGAACTCGCCGGCGAACATGTCGCGCTCGGCCAGGTAGCGGCGCGTGTAGACCAACGTGATGAACAGGCCGGCAGCACAGAATGCCGACAGCACGTTCGCCATCGGGTCGATCACCACCAGGTTCGAGAACGCGTAGTGCGTCTCGCCGCCGGCGGCGTTCAGGCCGAACCAGACGGTCAGCACCAGGGTGGTCAGCAGCGACAGCGGATAGGCCACGCTTTGCTTGCCCTTGCCGCGTGCAAGGTCGATCCAGTTGACCGCGCCGATGGCGATCGCCAGGAAAATGATCGGCGCCACGGGGCCGAGTGTCGAGGACGGTTGCATGTTGATATCTCTCCCCGATTACAGCTTGGACTGCGCCGCATGCTGCAGCAGGTTCACCACGGACGGGTGCATCACGTCGGTAAAGGGCTTCGGGTGCAGGCCCATATACAGCGTCATGATGGCCAGCAGGCCGAGCATGACGAACTCACGCTTGTTCAGGTCGGCCAGCTCGCGCACGTGCTGGTGCACGACGTCGCCGAAGATCACGCGCTTGACCATCCACAGCGAGTAGGCGGCGCCGAAGATCAGGGCGGTGGCAGCCAGCAGGCCGATCCAGAAGTCGAACTTGACCGCGCCCAGGATCACCATGAATTCCCCGACGAAGCCCGAGGTGGCCGGCAGGCCACAGTTGGCCATCGCGAAGAACACCGCCAGCGCCGCGAACTTGGGCATCGTGTTGACCACGCCGCCGTAGTCGGCGATCTGGCGCGAGTGGACACGGTCGTACAGCACGCCGATGCAAAGGAACATCGCGCCGGAGATAAAGCCGTGCGAGATCATCTGCACGATGCCGCCTTCAACGCCGATGTCGCTGAAGATAAAGAAGCCCAGCGTGACGAAGCCCATGTGCGCGATCGACGAGTACGCCACCAGCTTCTTCATGTCCGCCTGCACCAGCGCGACCAGGCCGATGTAGATCACGGCGATCAGCGAGATCGTGATGATGAACGGGGCCAGGTAATGGCTCGCGTCAGGTGCGATCGGCAGCGAGAACCGCAGGAAACCGTAGGCGCCCAGCTTCAGCATGATGGCGGCCAGCACCACCGAACCGCCGGTCGGCGCTTCCACGTGGGCGTCGGGCAGCCAGGTGTGCACCGGCCACATCGGCACCTTGACCGCGAAGGCGACGAAGAAGGCGATAAACAGCGCGATCTGCTCGTTCATCGACAACTTGGCCTGGTGCCATTGCAGGATGTCGAAGGTGCCGGTCTTGTTGTACAGGTACAGCAGCGCGATCAGCGTCAGCAGCGAGCCCGCCAGCGTGTACAGGAAGAACTTGAACGCGGCATAGACACGGTTCGGGCCGCCCCAGACACCAATGATGATGTACATCGGGATCAGCGTGGCTTCGAAGAACACGTAGAACAGCATGCCGTCCAGCGTGCAGAACACGCCGACCATCAGGCCCGACAGGATCAGGAACGAGGCCATGTATTCGGCCACACGCTCGGTGATCACCTCCCAGGCCGAAATCACCACGATCACCGTGATGAAGGCGGTCAGCACGACGAACCACATCGAGATGCCGTCAACCCCCAGCAGGTAGTTGATATTGAAGCGTTCGATCCAGTTCGCCTTCTCGACGAACTGCATCGACGCGGTGGTGCGGTCGAAGTGGAAGATCAGCGGCAGCGTGACGACGAAGCTCGCGATCGAGCCGAACAGCGACATCCACCGCACGAAGCCCGGGCTCCGGTCGGAGCCGAAGGCAAGGATCAGCAGGCCGAAAAAGATAGGCAGCCAGATTGAGAAAGACAGAACCATTTCTATGTTTTCCTTACTTGGTGCCTATCACTTGGTGCCGATCACGCCCGTGACCGTCAGCGTCAGCAGCACCAGCATGCCGACGATCATCGCGAATGCGTAGTGGTAGATATAGCCCGACTGCAGGTAGCGGCTGGCCGAGGCGAACGAGGCCACCACGCGCGCCGAACCGTTGACGATCAGGCCGTCGATCAGGCCCTGGTCGCCGCCCTTCCACAGGCCGGTACCGAGCAGGCGTGCGCCACGGGCGAACACCGCCTGGTTGATGGCATCCATGTAGTACTTGTTGTCGAGCAGCTTGTAGAGACCCGAGAAGCGGTTCGCGATGGCTTCAGGGATATCCGGGCGCTTCATGTAGAAGAACCACGACAGCACCACACCGGCGATGGCCAGCCACAGCACGGGGGTGGTCAGCGAGTGCAGCGCCATCGGCGACCAGCCGTGGAACGCTTCCTTGAGCTCGGCCATGGCGTGGTGGTTCTCGCCGACGAAGATCACGTCCTTGAAGGCAACGCCGTCCTTGAAGAAGTTGCCGAACAGCATCGGCTCGATCGCGATCGCGCCGATGATCACCGACGGGATCGCCAGCAGCACCAGCGGCAGCGTCACCACCCAAGGGGACTCGTGCGGCTTCTCGCCCGGAGCCAGGCCGTGGTGATGGTCAGCGGAGACTTCCTCGTCCTCGTGGTTCTCGTGGTGATGTGCGTGCCCCTCCTTGCCAAAGCGCTCTTCGCCGTGGAACACCAGGAAGTACATGCGGAACGAGTAGAACGCCGTGACGAAGACACCGGCCAGCACCGCGTAGTAGGCAAAGCCCGAGCCCGCGATATGCGATTCGGCCACGGCCTCGATGATCGAGTCCTTGGAATAGAAGCCCGCGAAGAACGGTGTGCCGATCAGCGCCAGCGAACCGACCAGCGAGGTGATCCAGGTGATCGGCATGTACTTGCGCAGGCCACCCATGTTGCGGATGTCCTGGTCGTGGTGCATGCCGATGATGACCGAACCGGCGCCCAGGAACAGCAGTGCCTTGAAGAACGCGTGCGTCATCAGGTGGAACACGGCCACCGAGTAGGCCGAAGCGCCCAGCGCCACGGTCATGTAGCCCAGCTGCGACAGCGTCGAGTAAGCCACCACGCGCTTGATGTCGTTCTGGATGATGCCCAGGAAGCCCATGAACAGCGCCGTGATGGCACCGATCACCAGGACAAAGGACAGCGCCGTATCCGACAGCTCGAACAGCGGCGACATGCGCGCGACCATGAAGATGCCGGCGGTCACCATCGTGGCCGCGTGAATCAGTGCGGAAATCGGGGTCGGGCCTTCCATCGAGTCAGGCAGCCAGACATGCAGCGGGAACTGCGCCGACTTGCCCATCGCGCCGATGAACAGGCAGATGCAGGCCACGGTGATCATCAGCCAGTCGGTGCCCGGGAAGATCACGGTCGCCAGCTGGTCGCGCGCGGCGAACACTTCGGTGTAGTTCATGCTGCCGCTGTAGGCCAGCAGCAGGCCGATGCCCAGGATAAAGCCGAAGTCGCCGACGCGGTTGACCAGGAACGCCTTCAGGTTGGCGAAGATCGCCGTCGGGCGGGTGTACCAGAAGCCGATCAGCAGGTACGACACCAGGCCCACCGCTTCCCAGCCGAAGAACAGCTGCAGGAAGTTGTTGCTCATCACCAGCATCAGCATCGAGAAGGTGAAGAGCGAGATGTAGCCGAAGAACCGGTTGTAGCCGGGATCGCCTTCCATGTAGCCGACGGTGTAGATGTGCACCATCAACGAGACGAAGGTGACGACCACCATCATCATCGCCGTCAGCGAATCGACCAGGAAGCCGACTTCCATCTTCAGGCTGCCGATGGCCATCCACTCGTACACGGTGGCGTTGAAGCTGGCGCCGTTCATCACGTCGATCAGCACCATCACCGACAGCACGAAGGAAATGGCAACGCCCAGGATCGTGGCGGTATGCGCCACGATCCGGCCGCCGCGCGACTCCGAGGAAAACAGGTCGAAGAACTTGGTACCGAACAGGCCGGCGATTGCGGAGCCGACTAGCGGCGCCAGCGCAATCGCAAGCAGCAGGTTGGGGTTGAGCGTGGTTGCCATAGGACGCTTAGTGGTGTGCGGTCGGTGAGTCTTGGGTATCTGCGTAGTGCGGCACGGATCAGCCCTTGAGGGTGTCCAGGTCGTCCACGTTGATCGTATCCAGGTTGCGGAACAGCACCACCAGGATTGCCAGACCGATTGCCGACTCGGCGGCGGCCACCGTGAGGATGAAGAAAACGAAAACCTGACCAGCCAGGTCGCCCAGGTAATGCGAGAAGGCGACGAAGTTCATGTTCACCGCAAGCAGCATCAGTTCGATCGCCATCAGCAGCACGATCACGTTCTTGCGGTTCAGGAAGATGCCGACGATGCTGATCGCGAACAGGATCGCACCGAGGACGAGATAGTGAGCGAGAGAGAGCACAGCGTTTCTCCGGGCTTTAGTTCTTATTGGCGGCAGCCGCGGCTTCCGTCTGCGAGGTCTGGCTTTCGGACTGCATCGGCACCAGGCGCACGCGCTCGTCGCGGCGGGTACGCAGCTGCGCCGACACGTCCTGGCCCTTGACGTCCTTGCGGCGGCGCAGGGTCAGCGCTACGGCGGCGATGATGGCCACCAGCAGGATGATGCCGGCCACTTCAAAGGCGTAGATGTAGTCGGTGTAGATCACCTTGCCGAGCGCGGCGGAGTTGGAGTAGCCCGGGTCCTGCGAACCGCTGGCGATCACCGGCGTGGTGGTGCCGATGAAGTTGCGCACCAGCACGATCGCCATCTCGGCGATGATCAGCGCGCCCACCACCGATGCCATCGGCACGTAGGTCCAGAAGTCCCGCCGCAGGTGCTCGATGTCGATATCGATCATCATCACCACGAACAGGAACAGCACCATCACCGCGCCGACATAGACCAGCACCAGCAGGATGGCGAGGAATTCCGCCTTGAGCAGCATCCAGATTGCGGCGGCCGTGAAGAACGACAGCACGAGGAACAGTGCGGAGTGCACCGGGTTCTTCGCAGTGATGACTTTCAGTGCGGAGAGCACCAGCACCAGCGCAAAGACGTAGAAGATGGTGGTCGTGAGTTCCATGGTCCCTATCGGATCCTCTCAGGGCCGTCCGGCACAAGCCATCCCCTTCGGGTGGCCCGCTCCTGCGGCATCCTTGCTTTGGCCCCTCACATTGAAGGGGCCGTATTCAAATTCGGTGGCAGCGGCTGCCAGGTCTGCTACTGGCGGCAGCCGCAAACCGGTCAGCGGTACTTGGCGTCGGCAGCCTTGGCCGCGGCGATCTGCGGCTCGTAGCGGTCGCCCACTGCCAGCAGCATGTCCTTGGTGAAGTACAGGTCGCCACGCTTCTCGCCGTGGTACTCCAGGATCTGGGTTTCGACGATGGCGTCGACCGGGCAGGCCTCCTCGCAGAAACCGCAGAAAATGCACTTGGTCAGATCGATGTCGTAGCGGGTGGTACGGCGCGTACCATCGTTGCGCACGTCCGACTCGATCGTGATGGCCAGCGCCGGGCACACCGCCTCGCACAGCTTGCAGGCGATGCAGCGCTCTTCCCCGTTGGGATAGCGGCGCAGCGCGTGCAGGCCGCGAAAACGCGGTGAGATCGGCGTTTTCTCTTCCGGGAACTGGACGGTGATCTTGCGCGCGAAGAGATAGCGGCCGGTCACGGCCATGCCCTTGAAGAGTTCCTTCAGGAGCAGGCTGTTGAAGAAGTCCTTGATGGCGAGCAGCATGATGCTTCCTAGTGTTTCCACACGGTGCGCGCCCTGCCGTGTTGCAGAAGGCGCACCGTCGTTTGGCCGTTCAGTGCCAGATGTTCCAAGGCGACTTGATCCAGATCGCCACGATGATCAGCCACGCCACCGTCAGGGGGATGAACACCTTCCAGCCCAGGCGCATGATCTGGTCATAGCGGTAGCGCGGGAACGAGGCGCGAATCCAGATGAAGACGGACAGCAGCAGGAATACCTTGATCAGCAGCCAGAAGAAGCCCGGGACCGCGTTGGTCAGCACGCTGTTGATCGGAGGCGCCCAGCCGCCGAGGAACATCAGCGCGGTCATCGTCGAGATGACGATCATGTTGATGTATTCGGCCAGGAAGAACAGCGCGAAACCCATGCCCGAATATTCGATCATGTGGCCGGCCACGATTTCCGATTCGCCTTCCACCACGTCGAACGGGTGGCGGTTGGTTTCGGCCACGCCCGAGATGAAGTAGACGCCGAACATGGGCAGCAACGGCAGCCAGTTCCACGACAGGATGTTGATGCCCATGTCGGCGAAGTAGCCGGTGTTCTGGCCATTGACGATGGCCGACAGGTTCAGGCTGCCGGCAACCATCAGCACCGTCACCAGCGCGAAGCCCATGGCGATTTCATACGACACCATCTGTGCCGCGGCGCGCATGGCGCCGATGAAGGCGTACTTGGAGTTCGAGGCCCAGCCGGCCAGGATCACGCCGTACACGCCCACCGAGCTGATCGCCATCACGTACAGCAGGCCGGCGTTCACATCGGCCAGCACTACTTCGGCCTGGAACGGAATCACGGCCCAGATCGCCACGGCGGGCATCAGCACCATCAGCGGGGCAATCAGGTACATGCCCCGGCTGACCTGCGTGGGCATCATGACTTCCTTGAGCAGCAGCTTCAGCACGTCGGCAATCGGCTGCAGCAGGCCGAGCGGGCCCACGCGGTTCGGGCCGATCCGCACGTGCATCCAGCCGATCAGCTTGCGCTCCCACAGAATCAGGTAAGCCACGCACAGCAGCAGCGGCACCACAATGACCACGGCGCGAATCAGGATCCACAGCGGCGTCCATACGCCGCCGAAGATGGCGTGGCCTTGCGAGGTAATCCAGTCGATCATGTTGCGTTCTCGCTATTCTTCTACGCTTAGGCGGTGACTTCGGCCTGCTGGCCGACCGGCAGTTCAACGGCCTTCTCGACCGTCACGGTGCCGAACATCCCGCCCAGCCCGGTGGCCGCCGGCGTTGCCGCCGGCACGCGCACGGTGTTGGCCGGCAGCGTGGCTTCGAGCACGGCCGGCAGCACCACGCTGCCCTGCCCTTGCGTGACGCGGACCGGGTCGCCCGACTGGATGCCCAGGCGGTTGAACAGGTCGGCCGGCAACGCGATCTGCATGGCGCGGCGCGCGGCGGCGGTGAGCTGCAGCGAATCGGCGCGGCGCACGATCGGGTCGGCGTGGTAGATGGGCACGTCGGCGATGCGTTCGATGCCGTTGGCGGCAGCGGCGCTGACGCGGATCGCCGCGTCGGTGCCGTTGTCCAGTTGCTCGGCAACCGGGGCCGACAGTACTTCGGCACGGACCGCTTCGGCGGTGTCGTAGTCGAAGCCGGCCACGTCCAGCAGGTTGCCCAGCACGCGCAGCACCTTCCAGCCCGGACGCGATTCGCCGAGTGCGCGGACCACGCCGTTGAAGCTCTGCGGCAGGCCTTCGCAGTTGACGAAGGTACCGGCGGTTTCCGTGAACGGCGTCACCGGCAGGATCACGTCGGCGTACTGCATGGCCGCTTCCGAACGGAACGGCGACAGCACCACCACCGTGTTGGCCTGGGCCAGCGCGGCCAGTGCCTTGCGCGGGTCGGCGGTATCGAACTCGGGTTCGGTGTTCAGCAGGATGTAGGCCTTGCGCGGCGTGTCCAGCATCGCCTGCGCATTGGCGCCGCCCTGCTTGGGCAGCGCGCCGGCGACATAACCGCCGACGGTGTTCGCGGCCTCGGTCAGGAAGCCCAGCGTCGCACCCGTTTCGGTGGCGATCCACTGTGCCAGCGCGTGCAGCGCCGAGAACTGCGGATGGCGCACGGCCTCGTTGCCGAGGAACACGGCGCGGCGCTCGCCCGACAGCAGGGCTTCTGCCGTCTTGCTGGCGGCATCGCCGCCGTCGAATCCTTCGGTACCGGCCGGAGCGGCCACGCCCTTGGCGGCAGCCACGGCACGGGCCACGCCGGCGAGGGCCGCGGTCCAGCCCGACGGCGCCACGTCGATGCGGGCGGCCACGGGCATCAGCAGGTCTTCACCACCTGCGCCCAGCACCGCGACACGGGCACCCTTCTTGGTGGCCTGGCGCAGGCGCGAGGCCAGCAGCGGATGATCCTTGCGCAGCGACGAGCCGATCACCAGCACGCGTTGCAGCGCGGTCACGTCGGCCACCGGCATGCCGAGCCACGGCGTGCCCTTCAGCCCGGCCGAGAAGTCGGACTGGCGCAGGCGGAAGTCGACATTGTCGCTGCCCAGGCCGCGCACCAGCTTGCCCAGCAGGAACAGTTCTTCCAGCGTGCTGTGCGGGCTGGCCAGCGCGGCGATCTGGTCGGCGCCATGCTCGCGCTTGATGCCGGCCAGGCCGTTGGCCACGTATTCGAGCGCGGTCTGCCAGTCGGTTTCCATCCATTCGCCGCCCTGCTTCAGCAGCGGGCGGGTCAGGCGGTCGGCGCTGTTCAGGCCTTCATACGAGAAGCGGTCCTTGTCGGAGATCCAGCACTCGTTGATGTCTTCGTTTTCCAGCGGCAGCACGCGCATCACGCGCTGGTTCTTGGTCTGCACCACCAGGTTCGCGCCCAGGCCATCGTGCGGCGACACCGACTTGCGGCGTGCCAGTTCCCAGGTACGGGCCGAGTAGCGGAACGGCTTGCTGGTCAGCGCGCCGACCGGGCACAGGTCGATCATGTTGCCCGACAGTTCCGAATCGACGGTCTTGCCGACGAAGGTGGTGATTTCCGAATGCTCGCCGCGGCCCAGCATGCCCAGCTCCATCACGCCGGCCACTTCCTGGCCGAAGCGCACGCAGCGGGTGCAGTGGATGCAGCGGGTCATCTCCTCCATGGAGATCAGCGGGCCCACGTTCTTGTGAAACACCACGCGCTTCTCTTCCTTGTAGCGCGATTCCGAAGCACCGTAGCCCACGGCCAGATCCTGCAACTGGCATTCGCCGCCCTGATCGCAGATCGGGCAGTCGAGCGGGTGGTTGATCAGCAGGAATTCCATCACGGACTTCTGCGCCTTGACTGCCTTCTCCGAATTGGTGAAGACCTTCATGCCGGGAGTTACCGGCGTGGCGCAGGCAGGCAGCGCCTTCGGGGCCTTTTCGACCTCGACCAGGCACATGCGGCAGTTGGCCGCGATGGACAGTTTGCGGTGGTAGCAGAAGTGCGGGATGTAGGTGCCCAGCTTGCGGGCGGCTTCCATCACCAGGCTGCCTTCAGCAACCTCAACCTTCTTGCCGTCGATCTCTAGTTCAACCATGTTCTGCCACGCTTAGATGTAGGCCGGAACCATGCACTGCTTGTGTTCGACGTGATACTCGAACTCTTTCCAGTAGTGCTTGAGCATGCCGCGGACCGGCATTGCCGCGGCATCGCCGAGCGCGCAGATGGTGCGGCCCATGATGTTTTCCGCGACGTTGTTGAGCAGGTCCAGGTCTTCCTGGCGCCCCTCTCCGTGTTCGATGCGATTGACCATGCGGTAGAGCCAGCCGGTGCCTTCGCGGCACGGCGTGCACTGGCCGCACGATTCCTCAAAATAGAAGTACGACAGGCGCAGCAGCGAGCGGACCATGCAGCGCGTCTCGTCCATCACGATCACCGCGCCCGAGCCCAGCATCGAGCCGGCCTTGGCGATCGAGTCGTAGTCCATGTCGGACGCCATCATCAGGTCGCCCGGCACCACCGGCGCGGACGAACCGCCCGGGATCACCGCCTTGATGCGCTTGCCGCCGCGCATGCCGCCGGCGAGTTCCAGCAGCTTGGCGAACGGCGTGCCCAGCGGGATCTCGTAGTTGCCGGGACGCTCGACGTCGCCCGAGATCGAGAAGATCTTGGTGCCGCCGTTGTTCGGCTTGCCCATCTTCAGGTAGTTCTCGGGGCCGACGGCCAGCAGGAACGGCACCGCGGCGAAGGTCTCGGTATTGTTGATGGTGGTCGGCTTGCCGTACAGGCCGAAGCTGGCCGGGAACGGCGGCTTGAAGCGCGGCTGGCCTTTCTTGCCTTCCAGCGATTCGAGCAGCGCGGTTTCCTCGCCGCAAATGTAGGCGCCGTAGCCATGGTGCGCGTGCAGCTGGAAATCGAAGCCCGAGCCCAGGATGTTGTCACCCAGGAAGCCGGCAGCGCGCGCCTCTTCGAGCGCTTCCTCGAAGATCTTGTACTCGTTCCAGATCTCGCCGTGGATGTAGTTGTAGCCCACGGTGATGCCCATCGCATACGCGCCGATGGCCATGCCCTCGATCAGCGAATGCGGGTTGTAGCGGATGATGTCGCGGTCCTTGAACGTGCCGGGCTCGCCTTCATCGGTATTGCAGACCAGGTACTTCTGACCCGGGAACGTGCGCGGCATGAAGCTCCACTTCAGGCCGGTCGGGAAGCCCGCACCGCCACGGCCGCGCAGGCCGGAGGCCTTGACGTCGGCAATCACCTGCTCGGGCGGGATCTTCTCGGTCAGGATGCGCTTCAGTTGCTGGTAGCCGCCACGCTTGACGTAGTCTTCCAGGTGCCAATTCTTGCCGTCCAGGCCGGCCAGGATCAGCGGCTGGATATGGCGGTCGTGCAGACTGGTCATGTTACTTGCCCCCCTTGGCTGCAGCCTCGGCCTTGAGCTCGTCCACGAGCGCGTCGAGCTTGTCGTCGCTCATGAAGCTGCACATGCGGGTGTTGTTGACGATCATCACCGGTGCGTCGCCGCAAGCGCCCATGCACTCGCCCTCTTTCAGGGTGAAGCAGCCGTCAGCAGTGGTCTCGTTGTAGTCGATCCCGAGCTTGCGCTTCAGGTAGTCGCCGGCCCGCTCGCCGCCCGACAGGGCGCACGGCAGGTTGGTGCAGACGGCGAGCTTGAATTTGCCCACCGGCTTGGTGTCGTACATGTTGTAGAAGGTCGCCACCTCTTCCACCCACACGGGCGGCATCTCGAGGTAGTTGGCGACGAACTGCATGACTTCGGGGGAAACCCAGCCCACCTCGCCCTGCGCCACGGCAAGCGCCGCCATCACGGCCGACTGCTTCTGGTCGGCCGGATACTTCGCGATCGCGCGATCGATTTCCTTGAGAGCTTCTGCTGATAGCATGGTCATTGCAGTAAAACGGCGGAGGCAGCGCACTGGGCGTCCTTCCGCAGGTTTGCAGCCGTCGCTGCCGTTCCGCCGGCGGGCCTTAGGCCTTGCCGGTCCGCCGCGGGTCTTCCGGGCAGCTCCCGCCCGGGGAGCGCCGCGGAAAGCGCCCGGATCGTCGTCCGGGCCGGCGGTCCGTGATTAGCGGTCGATCTCGCCGAAGACGATGTCTTGCGTGCCGATGATCGTTACCGCGTCAGCAATCATGTGTCCCTTGGCCATTTCGTCCAGCGCGGCCAGGTGGGGGAAGCCAGGTGCACGGATCTTCAGGCGGTACGGCTTGTTCGCCCCGTCCGAGATCGCGTAGATGCCAAATTCGCCCTTCGGGTGCTCCACCGCAGCATACGCTTCGCCTTCCGGCACGTGCATGCCTTCGGTGAACAGCTTGAAGTGGTGGATCAGCTCTTCCATGTTGGACTTCATGTCCACGCGCGAGGGCGGCGCCACCTTGTGGTTCTCGGTGATCACCGGGCCCGGGTTGCGGCGCAGCCATTCCACGCACTGCTTGATGATCTGGTTGGACTGGCGCATTTCTTCCACGCGCACCAGGTAGCGCGCGTAGCAGTCGCCGCCCACGCCCACCGGCACGTCGAAGTCCAGCTTGTCGTACACCTCGTACGGCTGCTTCTTGCGCAGGTCCCACTCGATGCCCGAGCCGCGCAGCATCGGGCCGGTAAAGCCCATCTGCAGCGCACGTTCCGGGCTGACCACGCCGATGTCCACCAGGCGCTGCTTCCAGATCCGGTTGTCAGTCAGCAGCGTCTCGTACTCATCGACGTACTTCGGGAAACGGTTCGTAAAGTCCTCGATGAAGTCCAGCAGCGAGCCCGAACGCGCTTCGTTCATGGCCTTGATGGCACGCTCGTTGTGGACTTTGGAGGCACGATATTGCGGCATCGTGTCAGGCAGGTCGCGATAGACGCCGCCCGGACGATAGTAGGCCGCGTGCATGCGCGCACCCGACACCGCTTCGTACATGTCGAACATGTCCTCGCGCTCGCGGAAGGCGTACAGGAACACCGCCATCGCGCCGACGTCCAGCGCGTGCGAGCCGATCCACATCAGGTGGTTCAGCAGGCGGGTGATCTCGTCGAACATCACGCGGATGTACTGCGCGCGGACCGGCACTTCCAGGCCCAGCAGGCGCTCGATCGCCATCACGTAGGCGTGCTCGTTGACCATCATCGACACATAGTCGAGGCGATCCATGTAAGGCACGCTCTGGATCCAGGTCCTCGTTTCTGCCAGCTTCTCGGTCGCACGGTGCAGCAGGCCGATATGCGGGTCGGCGCGCTGGATGACTTCGCCGTCCAGCTCCAGCACCAGGCGCAGCACGCCGTGCGCGGCCGGGTGCTGCGGGCCGAAGTTCAGGGTGTAATTCTTGATGTCTGCCATGGCGCGTTCTCAGTGCTGCAAGCCGCCGTAGTTGTCCTCGCGGATCACGCGGGGCGTGATTTCGCGCGGATCGATCGTGACCGGCTGGTAGATGACCCGTTTCTGTTCCGGGTCGTAACGCATCTCGACAAAGCCGGAAACCGGGAAGTCCTTGCGGAACGGATGGCCGACGAAACCGTAGTCGGTCAGGATGCGGCGCAGGTCCGGGTGGCCGTCGAACACGACGCCGTAGAAATCGAAGGCTTCGCGCTCGAACCAGTTCACCGAATTCCACACGTCGATCACCGACGGCAGCACCGGGAAATCATCGTCTGGCGCGAACACACGTACGCGCAGACGCCAGTTATGCGTAACCGACAGCAGGTGCGAGACCGCGGCGAAGCGCGGGCCTTCCCAGGCGCCGTCGCCGTACTCGGAATAGTCCACGCCGCACAAGTCGATCAGCTGCTCGAAACGCAGCGAGGGATCGTCGCGCAGGATGCGGGCGGCTTCCAGGTAGTCTTCGGACTTGACGATCAGCGTCAGTTCGCCGGTCGCCTCGATCAGTTTCTGCACGCGCTTGCCGAGAGCCTTCTCGAGCGCGGCCTTCAGGGTTTCGAGCTTCGCCATTTCAGCCCTTGCGCGCGATGGTGTTGGTACGCTTGATCTTGTTCTGCAGCTGGATCACGCCATAGATCAGCGCTTCGGCCGTCGGCGGGCAGCCCGGCACGTAGATATCCACCGGCACGATCCGGTCGCAGCCACGCACCACCGAGTACGAATAGTGGTAGTAGCCGCCGCCGTTGGCGCACGAACCCATCGAGATCACCCAACGCGGTTCTGCCATCTGATCGTAGACCTTGCGCAGCGCGGGGGCCATCTTGTTGCACAGCGTGCCGGCCACGATCATCACGTCCGACTGGCGCGGCGACGGGCGGAAAATCACGCCGAAGCGGTCCATGTCGTAGCGCGCGGCGCCGGCATGCATCATTTCCACGGCACAGCAGGCCAGGCCGAAGGTCATCGGCCACAGCGACCCGGTGCGGGTCCAGTTGATCAGCTTGTCAGCGGTAGTCGTGACAAAGCCTTCGTTGAGAACGCCTTCGATTGCCATTTCACATCACTCCCAATCGAGCGCGCCCTTTTTCCAGATGTAGACGAAGCCCACGATGAATTCCAGCAGAAACACGCCCATGGCGATGAAACCCGCCCAGCCGATATCCCTCAGGGCAACACCCCACGGAAACAGGAAGGCGGTTTCGAGATCGAACAGGATAAACAGGATGGCGATGAGGTAGTAGCGCACGTCGAACTTCATGCGCGCATCCTCAAACGCTTCGAAGCCGCACTCGTACGGCGACAGCTTCGCGGGATCTGGCTTGTTCGGACCGAGGATCCGACCAATCGACATCAGTGCCACGCCGAGCACGACACCGAAGATGATGAAGATGAGAACGGGGAAGTAGGCTTCGAGATTCAAGGTACGGCCAGCCTTATCTGGAATGTTGTCAACAGCACCAGCTGAAGCGGCGTCCTGTTGCCCACCCCAGGCGCTAAGCCATGAGATCCATGGCGCGCCGCCTTGCGGACTGCCGGAGCCCCACGCTCGGGTGCATTGCCCGGCCAGGGACTCCGATCAAGTTGTTTGGTGCCGACGGCGAGACTCGAACTCGCACAGCTTTCGCCACTACCCCCTCAAGATAGCGTGTCTACCAATTTCACCACGTCGGCTGGGGGAGAAACAATATTGCCTGGCGCCGGGTTTTTCAGGCCCTTCAGGCCTTTTGCAGAGGCTTTCGCCTTCGCTCAAGACCCATCGCTGGGGAATCGTTTCAAGCCTTGCATTCTAACCCAAATTTCTTGCTTTGTTCAACGCACAACTGCAAAAAAACTCAGGAATCCGCCGCAAGGCCAACGGATTATTTCGGTACAGCAGGGCCTGCGGGCGCCGATGCGGCAGCCGCAGCAGCCGGGGCCGCGGCCGGTGCAGAAGCGCCTGCCGTGGCGGGCGCCGAAGCCGGCGCCGCACCCATCACGCCCAGCGAAGCGGCCGGCTTGTAGTTGCCCAGCAGCGTCAGTGCCAGCGTGCAGGCGAAGAACAGCGTCGCCAGCACGGCGGTGGTGCGCGACAGGAAGTTGGCCGAGCCGGTAGCGCCGAACAGGCTGCCTGAGGCGCCCGAACCGAACGCCGCGCCCACATCGGCGCCCTTGCCATGCTGGATCAGCACCAGGCCAATCACGCCCAGCGCCGACAACACCTGCAACACCACCAACAAAGTCTTGAAGATTGCCATTTGAATTTAATAAGCCTTACTTGGCTAGTTACTTGCCTGATCTGACGATCGGTACGGCCGGCATTCAGGCGTTGCCGATCGCAAGAAAATCTTCCGACTTCAGCGAGGCGCCACCAATCAGGCCCCCGTCGATGTCGGCCATGGAAAACAGTTCGGCCGCATTGTCCGGCTTGACGCTGCCCCCGTACAGGATGGCCATGCGCCCGGCCACGCCAGCGTCGCGCGCCGCCACCTGGCCGCGCAGGAAGGCGTGCACCGCCTGCGCCTGCTCACTGGTCGCGGTCTTGCCCGTGCCGATCGCCCAGACCGGCTCGTAGGCCAGCACCACGCGGCTCAGCTGCTCTATCGACAGCGCCTCCAGCACGGCCTGCAGCTGGCGGCCGACGACCGCCTCGGTCTCGTTCGCCTCGCGCTGGGCCAGCGTTTCGCCGACGCAGATTACCGGGACGATGCCGAATTCCAGCGCGCGCAGCGCCTTGGCCGCCACCACCTGGTCGGTCTCGCCGTGATAGGTGCGGCGCTCGGAGTGACCGACCAGCACATAGGTGCAGCCGAACTCGCCCAGCATCGATGCCGCCACTTCGCCAGTAAAGGCGCCACGCGCCTCCGCCGATACATCCTGTGCACCCCAAGCCACGTGCGAGCCATTCAGCAGCGTCTGGCACTGTGCAAGATAGGGGAACGGTGCGCACACCGCCAAGGTCGCGCCGGTCGAACGCCCGGCGCCCGCCTTGATTCCCTCCAGCAGCGCCGCGTTTGCAGCCAGGCTGCCATGCATCTTCCAGTTGCCGATGACGAGCTTCTGTCTCACTTAGTGCCCCTCCGAAATCAAACCCGTCATTGTAGCGTGTGGCGGGGGCACGGCGCTACCGCCGCCCGATGGTTGCGGGCGGCGGCATCCGTCACATGACAACGGAAGCGGTTCTTACCAGGTCAGCACAATCTTGCCGATGTGCTCGCTCGACTCCATCAGGCAGTGCGCTTCAGCCGCCTGCGCGGCGGGGAAGACCTGGTGGATCACCGGCTTGATCTTGCCGGCGGCAAGCAGCGGCCACACCTGCTCGTGCAGCGCCGCGGCGATCTTGCCCTTGAACGAGGCCGGGCGCGGGCGCAGCGTCGAGCCGGTCACGGTGATGCGACGGCGCAGGATGTCGCCCAGCGGGATCTCGGCCTTGGCACCGCCCAGCAGCGCGATGATGACGATGCGGCCATCGTCGGCGATGCACTTCAGTTCGCGTGCCAGGTAGGGGCCGGCGACCATGTCGAGGATCACGTCGACGCCCTTACCTTCGGTCAGCGCCGCCACTTCGGCGACGAAGTCCTGGGTCTTGTAGTTGATTGCGCGGTCGGCACCCAGGTCCTCGCAGGCCTTGCACTTCTCGTCGGTACCGGCGGTGACGAACACCTTGAAGCCCAGCGCCTTGGCGATCTGGATCGCGGTCGTGCCGATGCCGCTCGAGCCACCCTGGATCAGCAGCGTCTCATCCTTGCCGCGCGGGCCCTGCCCCAGGTAGCCGCGGTCGAACACATTGCTCCACACGGTGAAGAAGGTTTCCGGCAGCGCCGCGGCCTCGATATCGCTCAGGCCTTGCGGCACCGGCAGGCACTGCGCCACCGGCGCCGTGCACAGCTGCGCGTAGCCGCCGCCCTGCACCAGCGCGCAGACGCGGTCGCCGACCTTCAGGCCGAAACGGTTGTCCGCATGCGACAGGTCGCCGCCCACCACCACGCCCGCCACTTCCAGGCCGGGCAGGTCCGATGCACCCGGCGGCACCGGGTAGTTGCCGGTGCGCTGGAATACGTCCGGGCGGTTCACGCCGGCGGCGGCCACGCGGATCAGGATCTCGCCCGAGCCGGGGACCGGGTCGGGACGCTCGGTCAGCTGGAGGACTTCCGGGGCGCCGTATTCGCGGATCTCGATGGCTTGCATGCTTCTCTGCTCCTTGTCTTTGTGTCGGCACGGGCCGCACTGCACTCGCCGCGCCGGGGTCGGTGTGAGCCTTCGCTCGATGGGTTGCCGGCAGTGTAAACAAAAAAACGGCCGGGCATCGCCCGGCCGTTTTTCCGTGGCACCGCCTTGCGGCGGCACCTTTGGGACAAGCCCGTCCCGATTACTGCTGCTGCTCCGAGCCACCGGCCGGCGCTGCCGGCGCGGCGCTTTCGCCGGCATTGATCGGGCTGATGCTGCCACCCTCTTCTGCCAGCGCAGCCTTCAGCGACAGGCGCAGGCGGCCCTTCTCGTCGGCCTGGATCAGCTTGACGCGGACCTGCTGGCCTTCCTTCAGCCAGTCCTTGATGTCCTTCACACGCTCGTTGACGATTTCCGAGATGTGCAGCAGGCCATCCTTGCCCGGCAGGATGTTGACGATGGCGCCAAAGTCCAGCAGCTTCAGCACGGTGCCGTTGTAGATCTTGCCCACTTCGGCTTCCGCGGTGATGCCTTCGATGCGGCGCTTGGCTTCGGCCATGCCTTCGGTCGAGGTCGACGCGATCGTGATGGTGCCGTCTTCCTGGATATCGATGGTGGTGCCGGTTTCCTTGGTCAGCGCCTGGATGGTCGAGCCGCCCTTGCCGATCACTTCGCGGATCTTGTCCGGATGGATCTTCATGGTGATCATGCGCGGTGCGTGCGCCGACAGTTCGGTGCGGGCGTGGCCCATCGCTTCCTGCATCTTGTGCAGAATGTGCAGGCGGCCTTCACGGGCCTGTGCCAGCGCGACCTGCATGATCTCCTTGGTGATGCCCTGGACCTTGATGTCCATCTGCAGCGCGGTGATGCCGTTGTCGGTACCCGCCACCTTGAAGTCCATGTCGCCCAGGTGATCTTCATCGCCCAGGATGTCGGTCAGCACGGCAAACTTGTTGCCTTCCAGGATCAGGCCCATGGCCACGCCGGCCACGTGCGCCTTGACCGGAACGCCGGCATCCATCAGCGCCAGGCAGCCGCCGCAGACCGAAGCCATCGACGACGAACCGTTGGACTCGGTGATTTCCGAAACCAGGCGGATGGTGTAGGCGAACTCGTCGTCCTTCGGCAGCACCGGGATCAGTGCGCGCTTGGCCAGGCGGCCGTGGCCAATTTCACGACGCTTCGGGCTGCCCACGCGGCCGGTTTCACCGGTGGCGAACGGGGGCATGTTGTAGTGGAGCATGAAGCGGTCGCGGTATTCGCCGGCGAGCGCGTCGATGATCTGCTCATCGCTCTTGGTGCCCAGCGTGGCCACCACCAGCGCCTGGGTCTCACCACGGGTGAACAGCGCCGAGCCGTGGGCGCGCGGCAGCACCGACGAGCGGATCTCGATCGGGCGCACGGTGCGGGTGTCGCGGCCGTCGATGCGCGGCTCGCCGCCCAGGATCTGGCCGCGCACGATCTTGGCTTCCAGGTCGAACATGATGTTGCCGACTTCCACCTTGTCGGCTTCCACGCCGGCGGCCTCCAGCGCGGCCGTCACGTTGGCGTTCACTTCCTTCAGCTTCTGGCTGCGCGCCGACTTCTGGCGCAGCTGATAGGCTTCCTGCAGCAGAGGCAGCGCGACTTCGGTGACCTTGGCGATCAGCGGCTCGTTCTTCGGCGCGGCGGCCCAGTCCCACTCGGGCTTGCCGCCCTCGCGCACCAGCTCATGGATGGCGTTGATGGCGATCTGCATCTGCTCGTGGCCATAGACCACGGCGCCCAGCATCACTTCTTCCGACAGCTGGTTGGCTTCCGATTCCACCATCAGCACGGCACGCTCGGTACCGGCGACCACCAGGTCCAGGTCCGAGGTGGCGAGTTGCGAGCGGGTCGGGTTCAGCAGGTACTGGCCGTCCTTGTAACCCACGCGCGCTGCGCCCACCGGGCCGCTGAACGGGATGCCCGACACGGCCAGCGCGGCCGACGCGCCGATCAGCGCGGGGATGTCGGCGGGCACTTCCGGGTTCAGCGAGATCACGTGCACCACGACCTGCACTTCGTTGTAGAAGCCTTCCGGGAACAGGGGGCGCAGCGGACGGTCGATCAGGCGCGAGGTCAGCGTCTCGTTTTCCGACGGACGGCCTTCACGCTTGAAAAAGCCGCCGGGGATCTTGCCGGCCGCGTAGGTCTTCTCGATGTAGTCGACGGTCAGCGGGAAGAAGTCCTGGCCCGGCTTCGGATTCTTGGCGGCGACCACGGTCGCCAGCACGACGGTGTCTTCCACATTGACCAGTACGGCACCGCCGGCCTGGCGGGCGATTTCGCCGGTTTCCATGCGGACCGTGTGCTGGCCCCACTGGAATTCCTTGACGACCTTGTTGAACATGGACATTTGCATTCCTTGACTTGCGTGCACGCCGCGCGGGTCCATACATGAGACCCGGGCTGGGCATGCGACGCCTGCGTTCTCAGCCGCAGGCTAACTGCCGGATTGCCGGTCGCAGTCTCAGGGAAGTGCTATGCCATTCCAGCGCGGCACTGTTGCCGATGCCGTGCTGGAATGACACAAAGCCCTGTTTCCTTGTCCGGTCCGGGATACCAAAAATACAAAAAGAACAACTTACTCCGTTGCGCGGCTTGCTGCAACGGGGGCCCGCGGAATCGGAATTCTCGCCGGGCACAGTGAAGCGAAAATCACTTTCTCAACTTTGCCGCACCCCTGCCCGGCACAGAAGCGCCGGGCCAGAAATGCAAAATGCCTGCCCCAGCAATGCTGAAGCAGGCATCGTGGCCTCACGCGAAACCGTGCAAACCCAGGAATCGCGCTGCCATCGGACGCAACCTCTGGCGCAACCTTACTTGCGCAGGCCCAGCTTTTCGATCAGGGCGCGGTAGCGGTCGGCGTCGTTGGACTTGAGGTAGTCCAGCAGGCGGCGGCGGCGGCTCACCATGCGCAGCAGACCGCGGCGGCTGTGGTGATCCTTCATGTTGGCCTTGAAGTGCGGGGTCAGTTCGTTGATGCGGGTGGTCAGCAGGGCCACTTGCACTTCGGGGCTGCCAGTGTCGTTGGCGCCACGGGCGAACTGCTTGATGACTTCGGACTTGTTGATATCGGCGACTGCCATTTTGATTTCCTTTCACTTGCGAACGCCACAGCGCGGGATGCGCCGCATGCGTCGTGTTACTTGCTATGGATGCTATTGGACTATCTGCCGCCATCCGGCCCATCCCAGCGAATAGCCAGGCGACGACAGCCGCGCATTATAACGGAAAAGCCCTGGCAGGAGAACCTGCCGCCTGCCCCGGCAAATCCAACGCTCAGGGGCGCTCCATCCGGCACGTGGTCGGCAGCGTGGTTTGCGCCGCCTTGAGCTTGCGCACGGTGCGGAAGCCGTAGCCCGAGCCCTCGTTGTCGAAGCGCACCGCGCCGCCCTGCCGCTCCATCACCGACACGTACAGCGGTTGCAGCACCTGGTGATCCTCGGCACGCACGGTGGCCTCGTGGAAGTCGTTGACGAAGCGCATGTTCTCGAGCGCGCGCGCCACCTTGACCGCGTCAGTGGAGCCGGCTTGCTCGATCGCGCGCGCCAGCATCTCCACCATCATCTGCATGCGCAGGTGGACGTAGTCGTCCCTGGGCTCCGGATAACGCGCGCGGAACTGCTGGTAAAAGGCGTCGGATGCCGCCCCGCCCACGTTCGGGTGCCACTCCGCCACCGCCAACACGCGGCCGACGCCGGCATCGCCCATCGCCGCAGGCGCGCCCAGGCCGTTGCCATAGAACGTATAGAACTTGGCCCGCAACCCGCCCTCGCGCGCGGCTTTTACCATCAGCGTCAGGTCATTGCCCCAGTTGCCGGTAATGACCGCATCCGCCCCGCTCGCCTTGATCTTGGCGATATAGGGCGCAAAATCCTTGATCTTGCCGATCGGGTGGAATTCGTCGCCGACCAGCTGGATATCCGGCCGGCGCGCCGCCAGCATCTCGCGCGCCGAGCGCGACACCTGGTGGCCGAAGCTGTAGTCTTGGGCGATCAGGTACACCTTGCGCACCGACTGGTCCTGCCGGATCACCTCGGTCAGCGCCTGCATGCGCATGTCGGCGCTGGCGTCGAAGCGGAAGTGCCAGAAGCTGCAGTTCTCGTTGGTCAGGCTGGGATCGACTGCCGAATAGTTGAGAAACAGCACGCGCGACTCCGGCTGGCGGGCGTTGTGGCGGTTGATCGCCGACACCAGCGCGCCGGCCACGGCCGAGCTGTTGCCCTGCAGGACGAAGGGGATGCGCTTGTCAGTGAGCGCTCGCAACTGGATCAGGCTCTCGTCGACATTACCCTTGCTGTCGAAGGTGACGAGTTCCAGCGGCCGCGCGCCCTCGGCGGTCTTGACGCCGCCACGCGCATTGATGCGCTCGATGGCCAGGCGCAGGTTGCGCACCACCGCCTCGCCGGCGTTGGCGAACGGGCCGGAAAGCCCGTCGATCATGCCCAGCCGGATCGGCTCCTGCGCCGACGCGCCCGCCGCCGCCGCCAGCAACAACCCGCCCAGCCATCCCCGCCACCAAGCCGCAACCTTCATGTTCTCTCCCGGAAAGCGCTGGATGGTACGGCAGCAGCCATGCTCCAGGCAAATGCCCCATGGACATCCGGCGGGCAACTATTTCCCCGACGAAGCCGCGACTTTGCACAAAGAACGGACAAAAAGCAGCGTCTCATGCACACAAACCGGGGCGCCCCACTACACTTCCGGTATCACACCCTGCATCAACCGAGGTTTGCCATGAGTTCTGCAATCGCCGGCGGCGCGCGCCGGCTCGTGCTGGCACTGGGCGCCCTGCTGCTGTCCGCCTGCGCCACCCTGATGCCAGTGCAGGAAGGCCAGAAGCTGATCGGGCAATCCCAGGCAGAGGTCCAGGCGATGTTCGGGCCTCCCTCCGACGTGTTCCGGCTGCGCGACGGCACCTCGCGCTGGATCTACTCCAAGCAGCCACTGGGACAGTACGCCTACGGGGCAGACTTCGACAGCAACGGCAGGCTGACCAACTTCCGCAACATGCTCTCGACGCCGGAGCTCTACAAGGCGCAGATCAATATCTGGACCAGGCAGGACGTGCTCGAGCATTTCGGCATGACGCGCGAGCCGATCCAGTACTACCCGCGGATGCGCAACGAGGTCTGGTCCTACCGCTTCCGCCATGAAGACGTGTGGCCGTCGCTGTTCCACTTCTATTTCGACGATGCCGGCGTCCTGCGCCGGACGCAGATCACGCCCGACCCCCTCTACGAACCGGATGAAAGGTTCCGCCGCTGGTAGGCGCGCATGAAAAAGCCCGCCATCCCCGGATCGGGAATGACGGGCTTGGTCCGGACGCTCAGGCCGGGTCAGCCTTCCGCCGTCTAACGCAGGTGTCGGGTCAGATCTGCGGGTTGATCTTCTGCACGGCCTTGTCGTGCAGCTTGTTCAGCGCGGCCAGGTAGGCCTTGGCCGAGGCGGCGACGATATCCGGGTCGGTGCCCACGCCGTTGACGATGCGGCCGGCCTTGGACAGGCGCACGGTCACTTCGCCCTGGGCCTCGGTGCCGCCAGTGATGGCGTTCACCGAATAGAGCACCATTTCGGCACCGCTGGCCACGCGCGACTCGATCGCATGGAGCGTGGCGTCGACCGGGCCGTTGCCCTCGCCTTCGCCGCTCTGCTCCTGGCCGTCCATGCTGAACACCACGCGCGCATGCGGGCGCTCACCGGTCTCGGAGTGCTGCGACAGCGAGATGAAGCGGAAGTGCTCGTTGGCATCATGCTGGGCCTCGTTCGAGACAATGGCCATGATGTCCTCGTCGAAGATCTCGGCCTTCTGGTCAGCCAGCTCCTTGAAGCGGGTGAAGGCGGCGTTGACTTCGCTCTCGCTCTCCAGCTCGATGCCCAGTTCCTGCAGGCGCTGCTTGAAGGCGTTGCGGCCCGACAGCTTGCCCAGCACGATCTTGTTGGCAGTCCAGCCCACATCCTCCGCGCGCATGATCTCGTAGGTATCGCGCGCCTTGAGCACGCCGTCCTGGTGGATGCCCGAGGCGTGCGCGAAGGCGTTGGCGCCCACTACGGCCTTGTTCGGCTGCACCACGAAACCCGTGATCTGCGACACCAGCTTCGAAGCCGGCACAATCTGCGTGGTGTCCACGCCGACGTCCAGGTCGAAATAGTCGCGGCGCGTCTTCACCGCCATCACCACCTCTTCCAGGCTGGTGTTGCCGGCACGCTCGCCGAGGCCGTTGATGGTGCATTCGATCTGGCGCGCGCCGCCCAGCTTGACGGCAGCCAGCGAGTTGGCCACGGCCATGCCGAGGTCGTTGTGGCAGTGCACCGACCACACCGCCTTGTCCGAGTTGGGGATGCGCTCGCGCACCGAGCGGATCAGCTCGGCATAGCCCTCGGGCACGGCATAGCCCACGGTATCCGGCAGGTTGATGGTGGTCGCGCCTTCGGCAATCACGCCTTCGAGCACGCGGCACAGGAAGTCCATGTCCGAGCGGCTGCCGTCTTCCGGCGAGAACTCGATGTCATCGGTGAACTGGCGCGCAAAGCGCACCGCCAGGCGGGCCTGCTCGTACACCTGGTCCGGCGTCATGCGCAGCTTCTTCTCCATGTGCAGCGCGGACGTGGCGATGAAGGTGTGGATGCGGAACGAGTTGGCGGGCTTGAGCGCCTCGGCGGCGCGGGCGATGTCCTTGTCGTTGGCGCGGGCCAGCGAGCAGATGGTGGAGTCCTTGACGACCTGGGCAATCGAGCGGATCGCTTCAAAGTCGCCGTTGGAGCTCGCCGCGAAACCGGCCTCGATCACATCGACCCTCAGGCGTTCCAGCTGGCGCGCGATGCGGATCTTTTCCTCGCGGGTCATGGAGGCGCCGGGCGACTGCTCGCCGTCACGCAACGTGGTGTCGAAAATGATGAGTTTGTCAGACATTTGTGGAGCTCCTGATTGCTTGTAGTGTGCTGTCCCCGGCATGCCGCCACCGGAGCTTTACCGCCTGTTCCGCGCTCCACGAGCTGTGGAATGCAAAACGCCCCGGCGTGCATCGAGCAGGCCGGGGCGTTGGAAAATTCCTTGCGGATTTCGCGCTAAGGGGTGAGTCCGTCCTTAGCGTGCGCGCGTCCCGACCTGATGGCCTAGTAGGCCACCTAGGGTGGTGCGGGCGATTAGGACTTGGCGCGAAATCATGGCTGCGACTATATCTGACTTGGCGCGCGCGTGCAACACAGGGTTTTCCGCACGCGCCGGCCGGCGTCCGCAGCGATCAGCCCTTGGGCGGGATGCGCAGCTTCTGGCCCGGGTAGATCTTGTCCGGGTGGCTCAGCATCGGCTCGTTGGCCTCGAAGATCTTGTTGTACTCGGCGCCGTTGCCATAGGCCGCCTGCGCGATCGCCCACAGCGTGTCGCCCTTGACCACCGTGTGCCACTGCGACTCCGCCGCTTCGACATTGACCGACATCTTGTCCTCGACCTTGTCCACGCCCTCGACGTTGCCGGCGCACAGGATGATCTTCTCGCGCGTGGCCTGGTCGGGCGCGACACCGAATACGGTGACCAGCCCCTGCGAGCCGTCGACCTGCACCGTCAGCCCGGTGGCATCCAGCCCCATCTTCTTGATATAGGCCTCGATCGCGTCGCCCGCCGCACGGTTGGCTGCATCGACCTTCTCGGCCGACGCATCCGCCTTGGCAGCGTCTTGCGCCGCCTTGGCCTCGCCGGTGCCGAACAGCTTTTCCCCCGCTTCCTTGATGAAGTCGAACATGCCCATGACATCCTCCTGACGGTAAGTGGAAACACTGCAGAGTGCCACGCCTTCAAGGCCGCGGCATGAAAACAATTGTGAATCCCCCGTGACCCCCAAAGACCCTCAATGATCCGGAAAGCACGAAGGGCGCCGTAGCGCCCTTCCCTGCCTGCAACGATCAGGAATCGCTTCCGTTGTCGCGCATCTTCTTCACCCCGCCCTGCTGTCCGTGCAGGGCACGCCAGCCCCATAGCAGGTAGCCCGAGATCGCGTAGGCCACAAAGAGGCCGAACAACGCGACCGGCGGATCGGTCGACACCACCACGAACAGCACCAGGACCAGCACCATCATGCCGAACGGCACGCGGTAGCGTACGTCGAGCGCCTTGCCGCTGTAGAACGGCGCGTTGGACACCATCGACAGCCCGGCATACAGCGTGATGCCGAACGCCACCCACGGCATCCACAGTTCCTTGACCGGCAGCTTGTTGTCGATCACCAGCCAGACGAAACCGGCCACCAGTGCTGCAGCGGCGGGGCTCGGCAAACCCTGGAAGAAGCGTTTGTCGACCACGCCAATATTCGCGTTAAAGCGCGCGAGCCGCAGCGCGGCGCAGGTGCAGTAGACAAAGGCTGCGATCCAACCCCACTTGCCCAGGTCATGCAGGATCCATTCGTACATCACCAACGCCGGCGCTACTCCAAACGAAGTCATATCCGACAGCGAGTCATACTGCTCGCCGAACGCACTCTGCGTATTGGTGATGCGCGCCACGCGCCCATCCATGCCATCGAGCACCATCGCCGCGAAAATGGCGATCGCCGCCACGTCGAAGCGCATGTTCATCGCCTGGACGATGGCAAAGAACCCCGCGAACAGCGCCGCGGTAGTGAACGCGTTGGGCAGCAGGTAGATGCCGCGCCGGCGCGGACGCTGGCGCTCGTAGACGACGTCGTCGTGGTCTTCGGCGGCATCGTCGTCGTAGTCTTCGGCACCGCGCAGCTGGTTATGGCGGAACGGCCGCAGATGCGTCACGTTGCCATTGTTGACCCGCTTGTTACGTCGATGGAAGGCAACCATCACAGTCCTCCTGTATGGCCGTCGCTCACTTGACGTCGAGTTCGGCGAGGATGGTCGACGAGGCAGACACCTTCTCGCCGATGGTCACGCGCGGACGCGCATCGAGCGGCAGGTAAACGTCCACGCGCGAACCGAAACGGATAAAGCCGTAGCGCTGGCCGCGCGACAGGTTGTCGCCGACCTTGGTGTAGCACAGGATACGACGCGCCACCAGGCCGGCCACCTGCACCAGCGTCACCAGCTGGCCGTCGGCCGCGCGCCGGATCAGCACGGCATTGCGCTCGTTCTCGATCGAGGCCTTGTCCAGGTCCGCGTTGACGAACTTGCCCGCGAAGTATTCGACCTTCTCCACCGCGCCGTCGACCGATACGCGGTTCGAGTGCACGTTGAAGACGTTCATGAAGACGCTGATCTTCAGCGCCTCGCGGCCGGCGTACGGATCCTGCGCCTTTTCGACCACGACGATGCGGCCGTCGGCCGGGGCCAGCACCGCGTTGGGCTGCGAAGGGATCGGGCGCGGCGGATCGCGGAAGAATTGCAGCACGAACACCGTGATGATCCACAGCGGCAGCGCCCACCAGAAGCCCGCGCTGACGTGCACCAGCAGCGAGATGACAAAGGCGCCGGCCAGGAACGGCCAGCCTTCACGGGCGATCAGCGGATGAGGATAGTTCATGCAGTACGAGTTTCGGTGGATACAAGACGATGGCAAGACGGCGCGGCGGCGGCGATAGCGACCGCCGGGTCGGTGCCCCATTGTCGCGGAGCAGCATAATGCACGCCTTGCCCGAAGTCTGACAAGCATAACAAAAAGCCGTCCAGGCCCCGCACCCTTCCCTTCTGATGATAGAAGGGCATGGCACGGAACGCTGAACGGCTTCGGCCCGCCGCCGTGCGGCGCGGACCATCAGGCAGTCAGGTCAGCTTAGTTCTTCGACTGGTCGACCAGCTTGTTCTTGGCAATCCACGGCATCATCGCACGCAGCTTGGCACCCACTTCTTCGATCTGGTGCTCGGCGGTCAGGCGACGGCGCGAGATCAGGGTCGGGGCGCCGGCCTTGTTCTCCAGCAGGAAGCTCTTGGCGTACTCGCCGGTCTGGATGTCGGTCAGGCACTGCTTCATCGCCTTCTTGGTCTCTTCGGTCACCACGCGCGGGCCGGTGACGTACTCACCATATTCCGCGTTGTTGGAGATCGAGTAGTTCATGTTGGCGATGCCGCCTTCGTAGATCAGGTCGACGATCAGCTTCAGTTCGTGCAGGCACTCGAAGTAGGCCATTTCCGGCGCGTAGCCGGCTTCCACCAGCGTCTCGAAGCCGGCCTTGATCAGCTCGACGGTACCGCCGCACAGCACGGCCTGCTCGCCGAACAGGTCGGTTTCGGTTTCTTCGCGGAAGTTGGTCTCGATGATGCCTGCACGGCCGCCGCCGTTGGCGGTGGCGTACGACAGCGCGATGTCACGGGCGGCGCCGGACTTGTTCTGGTGCACGGCGATCAGGTGCGGCACGCCGCCGCCTTGCGAGTAGGTCGAGCGCACGGTGTGGCCCGGAGCCTTCGGGGCGATCATGATCACGTCCAGGTCGGCACGCGGGATCACGGCACCGTAGTGCACGTTGAAGCCGTGGGCGAAGGCCAGCGCGGCGCCTTCCTTGATGTTGTCGTGCACTTCGTTCTTGTACACGTCGGCGATCTGCTCGTCCGGCAGCAGGATCATGACCACGTCGGCACCCTTGACGGCCTCGGCCACTTCCTTGACCTGCAGGCCGGCGTTGGCGGCCTTGTTCCACGACGCGCCGCTCTTGCGCAGGCCGACCGTCACGTTGACGCCCGAATCCTTCAGGTTCAGCGCGTGGGCATGGCCCTGCGAGCCATAGCCGATGATGGTGACGTTCTTGCCCTTGATCAGGGAGAGGTCGGCGTCCTTGTCGTAAAACACTTTCATGATAAATCCTTCAATCTCTGTCTTTTGTATGAGGTGGGCGGCATCCTCGTGCGCGTCGTGTGCGCCCGGATCGCGCCGCCCGGGGGATACTGCTTGAACCTGTGCGACTGGCTGTGCGGGCGGCTGGCGATCAGACCTTCAGGATGCGCTCGCCGCGGCCGATGCCCGAGCCGCCGGTACGGACGGTCTCAAGGATGGCGGTGCGGTCGATCGCGTCCAGGAACGCATCGAGCTTGACCCCGTTGCCTGTCAGCTCGATGGTGTAGGTCTTCTCGGTAACATCGATGATGCGGCCGCGGAAGATGTCGGCGGTGCGCTTCATTTCCTCGCGCTCCTTGCCGACGGCGCGCACCTTGACGAGCATCAGCTCGCGCTCGATGTGCGCGCCTTCGGTCAGGTCGACCACCTTGACCACTTCCACCAGGCGGTTCAGGTGCTTGGTGATCTGCTCGATCACGTCATCCGAGCCAGTGGTGACGATGGTCATGCGCGACAGCGAGGAGTCCTCGGTGGGCGCCACGGTCAGCGTCTCGATGTTGTAGCCGCGGGCCGAGAACAGGCCCACCACGCGCGACAGCGCGCCCGGTTCGTTTTCCAGCAGGACCGAAATGATGTGTCGCATTACAGGTCCTCCGCGCCGAGCAGCATTTCAGAAATGCCCTTGCCCGCCTGGACCATCGGCCAGACGTTTTCGGTGGGATCGGTCTGGAAGTCCAGGAACACGGTACGGTCCTTCAGGCGGAACGCCTCGCGCAGCGCCGGCTCGACGTCGGCCGTCTTCTCGACGCGCATGCCGACGTGCCCGTAGGCCTCGGCCAGCTTCACGAAATCGGGCAGCGCGTCCATGTAGGAGTGCGAGTAGCGGTTGTCGTACTCGATCTCCTGCCACTGGCGCACCATGCCCAGGTAGCCATTGTTCAGCGAGCAGATCTTCACCGGGGTGTCGTACTGCAGGCAGGTCGACAGTTCCTGGATGCACATCTGGATCGAGCCTTCACCGGTGATGGTGACGACTTCCTTCTCCGGGAACGCCTTCTTGATGCCCATCGCGTACGGCAGGCCCACGCCCATCGTGCCCAGGCCGCCGGAGTTGATCCAGCGGCGCGGCTCGTCGAACTTGTAGAACTGCGCGGCCCACATCTGGTGCTGGCCGACGTCGGAGCAGATGAACGCATCGCCGTGGGTCAGTTCCCAGATCTTTTCCACCACGTACTGCGGCTTGATGATTTCGGAGGTGCGGTCGTACTTCAGGCAGTCCACCGAACGCCACTGCTCGATCTGCTCCCACCACTTGGCGAGGGCCTCGCGCTTGGGCTTGAGGTCGCTGGCCTTGAGCTGGGCGATCAGTTCCTGCAGCACGTCCTTGACGTTGCCGACGATGGGGATGTCGACCTTGACGCGCTTCGAGATCGACGACGGGTCGATATCGATATGGATGATCTTGCGCGCCTGCGAGGTGAAGTGCGACGGGTTGCCGATCACGCGGTCGTCGAAGCGGGCACCGATGGCGATCAGCACGTCGCAGTTCTGCATGGCCATGTTGGCTTCATACGTGCCGTGCATGCCGAGCATGCCGAGGAACTGCTTGTGGGTGCCGGGGAACGCGCCCAGGCCCATCAGCGTGTTGGTCACCGGGTGGCCGGTCATCGCCGCCAGCTGGCGCAGCTCGTCGCTGGCATTGGCCAGTACCACGCCGCCGCCGGTGTAGATATACGGACGCTCGGCACCCTGCAGCAGCGCCACGGCCTTGCGGATCTGGCCCGAGTGTCCCTTGTTCACCGGGTTGTACGAGCGCATGTCGATCGACTTGGGATACTCGTACTTGCAGGAATTGCGGGAAACGTCCTTCGGGATATCCACCACCACCGGGCCGGGACGGCCGGTCGAGGCAATGAAGAACGCCTTCTTGATGGTCGAGGCGAGATCGCGCACGTCCTTCACCAGGAAGTTGTGCTTGACGATCGGGCGGGTGATGCCGACCGTGTCGCACTCCTGGAAGGCGTCCTGGCCAATGGCGTGGGTCGGCACGTTGCCGGTGATCACCACCATCGGGATCGAGTCGAGGTACGCGGTGGCAATGCCGGTGACGGCATTGGTCACGCCGGGACCGGAGGTCACCAGCGCTACGCCCACCTTGCCCGTTGCGCGCGCATAGCCGTCTGCGGCATGGACCGCGGCCTGCTCGTGGCGCACCAGGATGTGCTCGAACTTCTTTTGCTTGTGGAGCTCGTCGTAGATGTACAGCACTGCGCCGCCGGGATAACCCCAGACGTACTCGACGCCTTCTTCGGCAAGTGCGTGAACGAGAATTTCCGCCCCGATCATTTCGGGTGCGGCAGATGAATTGCTGTCTGCGTGGGAGAATTCCGCGCTGGGCATGTTCATTTCAGTCCTTTGCAATTTTCGGCAAAAAATTGTTTGGATGCTCTCTGCCGGGCTTGTGGCTCGGGTTCAAGCGGTGCGCGTCTGCATGGAAGACCGCCTCATAAGCGGCCGGATGAGACAACCACTGATGTCGTGTGAACCGGGGATGATACTGCAATGCACCAGCGCGGTCTATACCGTGGTTCACGCTTGTCACCGCCCAACGGGTGAGGGGTTTCCCCGAGGCGATAGCGTTTTCCCCGCCCCTCAATGTCTTTACCGAAATACAAAGTGGTACACGAGGGCGTTTTTTTGCTAGCATCGCAGCACTTGCGTCTGCCACGGGCCGTACGCAGCACATTCACCAAAACCGGGCCATTGACCCGAAGCAACACAGCCGCAACTCCGCCTGAATGGCCACCGACCAGGAACTGTCCGATTTTCTTGCCAGCGTCGAGCGTCGCGCCTTCAAGCAGGCCGTGTTCGCGGTCCGCGACGACGAGGCGGCACTGGACATCGTCCAGGACGCCATGATCAAGCTCGCCGAGAAATACGGCGACAAGGGCGCCGCCGAACTGCCACCGCTATTCCAGCGCATCCTGCAGAACACCATCCACGACTGGTTCCGCCGCCAGAAGGTGCGCAACACCTGGGTATCGTTGTTCTCCAGCCTGCGCGATGACCGCGACGGCGGCGACGACACTGACCTGCTGGAAACGCTGGAGGCGCAGGCCGGCTCGGAATCGGCCGAAAGCAGCGCCGACAAGGTCGAGCGCGCGCAGGTCATGCACATCATCGAGCAGGAGATCCAGCGCCTGCCCACGCGTCAACGCGAGGCGTTCCTGATGCGTTACTGGGAAGATATGGACGTCGCCGAGACCGCCGCCGTAATGGGGTGCTCCGAAGGCAGCGTCAAGACGCACTGTTCCCGTGCCACGCATACGCTGGCGCAAGCCCTGCGTGCACGGGGGGTCCGACTATGAGCATAAACGAGAGAGAAATCCGCGAACGCCGGTTTGTGCATGAGGTTCGGGCGGCACTAGACGCCGCCGCGGACGACCTGCCGGCCGACATTACCCAACGGCTCGCCGCCGCGCGCCGGATGGCGCTCGCGCGCAAGAAGGCCGCGGTCACCGTGCCGGTGCCGCAACTGGCGATGCCGGGATCGCAGATCACCCTGTTCGACGATGACGACGCCTCGCCGCTGCACCGCGCCGGTGCCTGGCTGCGCCGCCTTGGCCTGATCTGGACGCTGGTGGCGCTGGCCGCCGGCCTGATGGGCATCTACCACTGGCAGGAGCAGAAGCGCATCGAAGAGCTGGCCGATGTCGATGCCGCCATGCTGCTCGACGACCTGCCGCCCACGGCCTACGCCGACGAGGGCTTCCACGTCTTCCTCAAGCGCGGGCAATAGCATGGCACCCGCAACATCCCACTCCGACGCCCCGCGCCGCCGGCTGGCAGCGCTGCTGCTGGCTGCGGCCACTACCGCCGCCTGCTGGGGACTACTCCCGCCCGCGGCGCACGCCCAGGGCGCCTCCGGCGCCACGCCGGCATCGCAGGCCGCCGCCAGCGCCCGCCCCGCCTGGGCCGAGCTGAGCCCGGTCAACCAGCGCATCCTGGCGCCGCTGCAGCCGCTGTGGGACACGCTGCCGGAACTGAACCGGCACAAGTGGCTGCGCATCGCCGAACGATACCCGAAGTTCTCGCCGGCAGAACAGGCCCGGCTGCAGGCGCGCATGGCCGAGTGGGTCAAGATGACGCCGCAGCAGCGCCGCCTGGCACGCGAGAACTACCAGATCACCCGCTCGCTGCCGGCCGAGAAGAAGGCAGAAGCCTGGGACAAGTATCAGCAGCTCCCGGAAGAGCAGAAGAAAAAGCTGGCCGCCGCCGACCGCGTACCGCGCCGGCCCGGCGCCGTCAGCGCGCTGCCCAGCGGCAAGCGCCTGCCCAGCGACACCAGCAAGCAGATCCGCCACGAGCCAAAGTCGACCAGCGCCCATGCGGGCAGCCGCAACGCGGGCAAGCCGGCCAGCGAAGCCCAGGCGGCTTCCGCGCCGGCCGTGGCCGCGGCGGCATCGGCGCCAGCCGCGCCAGCCGCGGCACCCGCCGCACCAGTGGCGCCCGCTACTCCCGCCACGACGACTGCAGAGGGCAGCACCGAAGCCGCCTCGGCGTCGGAAACCACCTCGCGCCAATAACACTGGCTAACCTCGCCGGGTAACCCGCAAGCCATTTGCGGCAGGCCCTTTGGCATAATGGCCGTCTTGCCCCGGGCGCGGCGCGTCTCGCGCCCGCCCTGCTTCCGTCGCCTTCCATGCCCGCTGCCATCCAAGACTCCAATCCCGCCGCAGCTCCTGCCCCTGCCGCGCCGCCCCTGCGCCGCCGCTTCGCCTGCATGCTGTACGAGGGCGTGTTGCTGTTCGGCGTGCTGAGCGCGTCCACCGCCGCCTACCTGCTGGCGCGGCCGCTGCTGCAACGCATCGGCGCGGACGGTCCGCTGACCATCCAGCTGTGGAGCTTCCTTGTGATGGGGCTGTACTTCACCTGGTTCTGGCAGCGCACCGGCCAGACCCTGGCGATGCAGACCTGGCGCATGCGCGTGGAGAACGCCGCCGGCGTGCCGCCGCGCTGGCCGCAGGCGGCGCTGCGCTATGTGCTGGCATGGCTGTGGCTGCCGCCGTCGGCCGCGGTCGGCCACCTGCTGGGGCTGGTGAAAGGCCCGTTCGTCGGCGTGCTGTGCGCCGGCCTGCTGATCTGGATCCTGCTGGCCTGGCTCGATCCGCGCCGCCAGTTCCTGCACGACCGCCTGGCCGGCACGCGGCTCACCGACTTGCGCCCGCCACCCAAGCCATGAGGCTGTCGGCGGCCGGCATCCGCCGTATCGCGGTGGCTTTGCAGACGGCCGCGGCGCTGGGCATCGCCACCGCACTGGTGCAGTGGGGCGGCTGGCCATGGGCCGGCGCCGTGATCGCCGGCGTGGCCGTCATCTTTGGCGGACTTGCCAGCGGCATTGCAATCGCCTTCGCCATGACCGACCGCGGCCTGTGGGTCGGCCGCGGCAATCACCCACCTGCCCCGCCCGCCGAGCTGGCCGCCACCCGGCGGCCCTTGCGCCTGCCTGACGCGCTGCGCTGCTACCTGACCGAATGTGTGGCCGTGCTGCGCATGTTCGACTGGCTGCAGCCGTTCCGCGCGCACGCGCCCTTTGCCGCGCCGGCCGACGCCCTGCCCGGCCGCAACGCGCCGCCGGTGCTGCTGGTGCACGGCTATGCCTGCGGACACGCCATCTGGCTCGACATGCAGCCGGCGCTGGCCGCCGCCGGCTACCGCTGCGCAGCGATCGACCTGGAACCGGTGTTCGGCGATATCGACGACTATGCGCACGCGCTGCTGGCCGCCATCCGACGCCTCACCGCCGAGACCGGCCGCGCCCCACTGCTGGTATGCCACAGCATGGGCGGCCTGGCCGCGCGCGCCGCGCTGCAACTGGCCGGCGACGAAGACGCCTGCGCCGGCGTGGTGACGCTGGGCAGCCCCCACCACGGCAGCGCGCTGGCGCGCTTCGGCGGTGGCGACAATGCGCGCCAGATGCGCTGCGGCAGCCCGTGGCTGCGCGCGCTGGCGGCCGCGGAAACCCCGCGCCTGCGCGCGCGCATGATCTCGGTGTTCAGCTGGCACGATTCGATCGCCGGGCCGCCCTGCACCGGCTGGCTCGACGGCGCCGGGCATATCCCGCTATCGGGCATCGGGCATGTGTCGCTGCTGCGGCATCCGGAGGCGGTGCGGGCGGTGCTTGATGCGCTGGGCGAATTGGCTGGGCGGGGGCGCTGACTGGGCCCGCTGAGATCGCTGGCTTACTTCCCTTTTTAGCGCGAGCGTGTCAAGCCGGCACCCCTCTCCCACCTGCCCTGAGGGGGAGAGGGAGAACACCTTGCTTAGGCAAGCTCGGGCGGCCTTGGTGCACCCAAAACCGTTGGCCTTGCTGGCGTTGTCCTTTTCCATTTCATATGGCAGTCATGTTTCCGTCACGGCACCGTCATCGCACGCTGGCTGAATGCAGCCATCGCCGCAACCGGGACCGCCATGGTGCAAGCAATCCGATCTGCCCGCGGATATCTGTCGAGGGCTGTGCAACTGACGCAACGGCTGGGCCGCAGCCCAGAAAGCGGCTGGGGGAGTGATCCCAACAGCGTCGCCGCGCTGACCGCCTTCATGCCGCCGGGCCTGGATGCCGCAACGCTGGCCCCGCCGCGCGAGCAGCAGGACGCCTACCCGCCCGAGCCGCACCCGATCCACCGCTACCGCGCCATCTGGCTGTCTGACATCCACCTGGGCACGCCCGGCTGCCAGGCCACCTACCTGCTGGACTTCCTCAAGCACAACGAGTCCGAGCAGCTCTACCTGGTCGGCGACATCATCGATGGCTGGCAGCTGCGCCGCGGCTGGTACTGGCCGCAGAGCCACAACGACGTGGTGCAGAAGCTGCTGCGCAAGGCGCGCAAGGGCGCCGAGGTGATCTACGTGCCCGGCAACCATGACGAGGGCGCGCGCCAGTTCGACGGCATGGCCTTCGGCGACATCACCGTGCGCGAAGAAGCCATCCACGTCACCGCCACCGGGCGCCGGCTGTGGGTGGTGCACGGCGACCTGTTCGACGGCGTGGTCCAGCACGCGCGCTGGCTGGCCTACCTGGGCGATTCGCTGTACACGATGATCCTTGCGATGAACCGCCATTTCAACCGCCTGCGCGCGCGGCTGGGCTTTCCGTACTGGTCGCTGTCGCAGTACCTGAAGCACCAGGTCAAGAACGCGGTCAACTACATCAGCGCGTTCGAGACCGCGATGGTCGAGGAGGCGCGCCGGCGCGGCTGCGACGGCGTGGTCTGCGGCCATATCCACAAGGCCGAGATCCGCGAGCTCAACGGCCAGCTCTACTGCAACGACGGCGACTGGGTCGAAAGCCTGTCGGCGCTGGTCGAGACCATGGAAGGCGAACTGAAGATCGTCTACTGGACCACGCTGCTGGACCCGCCCGCCCCCGCCCCCGCCCCGCCACGCGCCGCCGCCGCCGCGCCGCCGTGGCCAGCTGAGCCCCGCCGGCGCGCCGCGCGCGCCGGTCACTCCCATCCGCATTGCCCTTCCACCGCCCCCTAGGAGGCTGCATGAAGATAATGATCGTCACCGATGCCTGGGAACCGCAGGTCAACGGCGTGGTGCGTACGCTCAAGTCCACGCGCCGCGAGCTCGAGGCCATGGGCCACACGGTCGACATGATCACGCCGCTGGAATTCCGCACCGTGCCGTGCCCGACCTACCCCGAGATCCGCCTGTCGCTGCTGCCGTCGGCACGCGTGCAGCGCCGTATCGAAGCCTTCGGCCCCGACGCGCTGCACATCGCCACTGAAGGCCCGCTCGGCCTGGCCGCGCGGCGCCATGCGATCCGCCGCAAACTGCCTTTCACCACCGCCTACCACACGCGCTTTCCGGAATACGTGCACGCCCGCTTCGGCATCCCGCTGACCTGGACGTATCGCTTCCTGCGCTGGTTCCACGGCCCGGCGCGCGCCCTGATGGCGCCCACGCCGGTGGTGCTGGAGGACCTGCACAGCCACGGCATCACCCACGGCGTGCTGTGGACGCGCGGCGTCGACCTGGACGTGTTCACGCTGCAGCGCCCCAACGTGCTCAACACCGCTCACCCGATCTTCCTGTACGTGGGTCGCGTGGCGGTGGAGAAGAACGTCGAGGCCTTCCTCTCGCTGGACCTCCCCGGCTCGAAGTGGGTGGTCGGCGACGGCCCCGCGCTGGCGGCGCTGCGCGCGCGCTATCCGGGGGTCAACTACCTCGGCGTGCTGAGCCAACCGGAACTGGCCCGGGTGTATGCTTCGGCTGACGTGTTCGTGTTCCCGAGCCGCACCGACACCTTCGGGCTGGTGCTGCTGGAAGCGCTGGCCAGCGGGCTGCCCGTGGCGGCGTATCCAGTCACCGGCCCGATCGATGTGCTGGGCGACAGCCCCGCGGGCGTGATGCACGAAGACCTGCGCGAAGCCTGCCTGGAAGCGCTGCGCATCGACCGCGCCACGGCCCGAGCCCATGCCGAGCGGTTCTCGTGGCGCGCCGCTTCCGAGCAGTTCCTGGCCCATCTTCGGCCCTTCGCTGCCGGCAAGCCAGGCAGCGCGGCGGCCCAACCCGCATCCCAAAGCCATGCCGAAACCCCATCCGGAACTGCCGTCCGACCCGCCTCTGCAGAGGCCGCCGCAGGCAGTCCAGAGCGCTGACTATTCGATCGAGCAGAATCCCCACAAGGGCAACCGCGGCCTGACGCGCGCCTGGCACGCAGCCATCAATTCGCTGTCGGGGCTACGTTATGCGGTGCTCGAGGAGAGCGCGTTCCGCCAGGAACTGACGCTGGTGGCGATCCTAGCGCCGTGGGCATTCGTGCTGCCGTTGGGCGTGGTCGAGCGCATCCTGCTGCTGGCCACGCTGCTGATCGTGCTGATCGTCGAGCTGCTCAACTCCAGCGTCGAGGCGGCGATCGACCGCATTTCGCTGGAGCGGCACAGCCTGTCCAAGCGCGCCAAGGATTTCGGCAGCGCCGCGGTAATGCTGGCGCTGGTGCTGTGCGGCGGCACCTGGATCGCCATCGCCGGACCGCACGTGGTGCACTGGGTGCGGACGCTGGCGGGCTGATCCGTCACTCGCCGGGTGTGCCGGCAGCAGGGGCCGGGGCCGATTGCTTATAATCGCTACCCTGCCACGATTCACCGATCGCCCGGACGCCCATGGAACCGAAACCGCAAACCGGCCCCCGCCGCACCAGGGACCGCATCCTCGACGTCTCGCTGCGCCTGTTCAATGAAGTCGGCGAACCGAACGTCACCACCACCACGATCGCGGAAGCGATGGAGATCAGCCCCGGCAATCTCTACTACCACTTCCGCAACAAGGACGACATCATCAACTCCATCTTCGTGCGCTTCGAGCAGGAGATGGAGCGCCGCCTGAAGATGCCGGACGACCGCAAGGCCACCCTGGACGAAAGCTGGGGCTACCTGCAGTACATGTCCGAGTTCATGTGGAACTACCGCTTCCTGTATCGCGACATCAATGACCTGCTGGCGCGCAACCGGATGCTGGAGACCAACTTCAAGCGCATCGTCGAGCAGAAACAGCGGTTCGCGCACGAGATCTGCCGCCAGTTCATCGAAGACGGCGAGATGGAGGCGACGCCCGAGCAGGTCGAGGCCATCTGCACCAACATAGTGGTGATCGCCACCTACTGGCTGTCGTTCCAGTTCGTGCAGCATCCGCGCCAGTACAACGATCCCGAGCAGATCCGCGGCTACCTGCACGGCTCGAGCTATCACATCTTCTCGATCCTGGCCCCCTACCTGCGCGGCCGGCCCCGGGAAGCCTTCGACCAGCTTGCGCGCGACTACGCGGCAACCAAGGCAGCCGCCGAAGCGGCAAAGGAAAAGAAGTGAAATCCGTCTGCGTCTATTGCGGCTCCAACTCCGGCAACCGCCCCGAATACGCCGAGGGCGCGCGCCTGCTCGGCCGCACGCTGGCCGAAAGCGGCCTGGCGCTGGTCTATGGCGGCGGCAAGGTGGGCCTGATGGGCATCGTCGCCGATGCCGTGCTCGAGCACGGCGGCAGCGCCATCGGCATCATTCCCGACGCGCTGATGCAAAAGGAAGTCGGCCACCTCGGCCTGACCGAGCTGCACGTGGTGCGCAATATGCACGAGCGCAAGCAGATGATGGCAGACCGCGCCGATGCCTTTATCGCCATGCCAGGCGGCGTGGGCACCTTCGAGGAGCTGTTCGAGACCTTTACCTGGCTGCAGCTGGGCTATCACGACAAGCCGGTGGGCCTGCTCAATATCGGCGGGTTCTATGACGGCTTGCTGGGCTTCCTCTCCCATGCTGTCCAGGAAGGTTTCATGAAGCAGGTGCATGCCGACCTGCTGCACGTGGCCGACACGCCGGCCGCGCTGCTGGCGCAGCTGGCCGCCGCGCCGCGCGTGCGTGTGGACAAGTGGCAGCAGGCGCGCGACAAGACCTGAACGCGCCCCCGCCGCCGGGCTTCGTTCAGAACGACGAGCCCGGCTGCCGCAGGAACGCCAGTTCCTGCGCGGTACTCTGCCTGCCCAGCACCGCATTGCGGTGCGGGAAGCGGCCATAGCGCGCGATGATCACGCGGTGCTTCTCGGCCCACTCCACCACATCCACCTTCCCGCCGCTGGCTTCGCGCAGCTGCGTCGTCAACCGCACCGCCTCGTACTGGTCTTCCAGCGCTTCCGAATGCTCGAACGGCATGTAGCAGAACATGCGGTGGTGGTCGGTCGGCAGCGCGCGGTCCATGCCGGTGGCGACGATGCGCTTGGCCAGGGCCAGCGCCTGCGCATCGGTGGCAAAGCTGCGCGGATCATTGCGGAACATGTTGCGCGGGAACTGGTCGAGCAGCACCACGCGCGCGCACGCGCCCTCGGGGGTGACCGACCAGTCGTCCGTGGCGCCATCGTGCGCGGCCTGCCAGTCGGCGAAGAACTGATGCCGGATCTGCGCATCGAATTCATCCGACTTGGTGAACCAGGCGCGGCGCTCGGTGTTCCAGCCGGCCGACCCAGGCGTTTCGAACCAGAAATCGAGCACGCGCCGGGCGGCTTCAGGCAACGGGGCTGTCATGAGGCAGGAAGTCCTTTCTGCTCTTGGTCTTGGTATTGAACGGCAGGCGCCTCAGCGCGCCACGTTGCGCATCCAGTCGGCGGTCTGGAAGAACGCCTGCATCAGGCGCAGCTGCAGTTCCTCGGTCAGGCCGACGTCCTGCATCGCCAGCGCCATGCAGCGCATCCACTGGTCGCGCTCGCTGACGCCGATCTCGAACGGCATATGGCGCGCGCGCAGGCGCGGATGGCCGAAGCGCTCGATGAAATGGTTGGGGCCGCCCAGCCAGCCGCACAGGAACCAGAACAGCTTGTCGCGCGAGCCCTCGAGCGAGGGCGGATGCAGCGCGCGCAGCCCGGCGAACTCGGGTTCCAGGTCCATCAGGTCGTAGAAACGGTCGACCAGCTCGCGCACGCGCGCTTCGCCGCCGACCAGTTCAAAGGCGGTCACCTCGGGCTTGTCGTTGGATTCAGTACTCATCACACACTCGATCCGCGCGGCCGCAGTGGCTCAGTGAAGTTGAGCTTCAGGCATCACGCAAGGTCGCCAGCGCGGGCTGGCGCAGCACTTCGCGCAGGCCCAGCCAGCCGCCGGCAAAAGCGCACAGCATGCCAGAAACCACGCCGACCGGCACGATCCAGGCATTGAAGCGGTACGGGAAGTCAAAGACGAACTGCGACAGCCCCCAGCCCACCGCGATCGCGCCCAGGCTCGCCAGGAATCCGGCCAGCCCGCCCACCACCAGGAATTCGGCGTACTGCGTCTGCCGCACCAGCGCGGCCGACGCGCCCAGCGCCTTGAGCAGGCCGGCGTCGCGCATGCGCTCGTCGCGTGCGCCGGACAGCGCCGCGTACAGCACGGTCACGCCCGCAGCCAGCGTGAAGATAAACAGGAACTCCACCGCCGCGATCACCTGGTCCAGGATGTCCTGGATCTGGCGCAGGATCATGTCGGTATTGACCACGGTGATGTTGGGAAAGGCCGCGATCAGCCGGTTGCCCAGCGCCGCGCTGGCCGCCGGCAGGTGGAACGAGGTGATATAGGTCTCGGGCAGCCCCTGCATCGCCTGCGGCGGCAGGATCACGAAGAAGTTGACCCGCATCGAGCCCCAGTCCAGCTTGCGCAGCGAGGTCACGCGCGCCTGCACGCGCTGGCCCGCCACGTCGAAGCGCAGCGTGTCGCCGAGCCGGATGCCCAGCGTCTTGGCGATGCCCTCCTCCACCGACGCGCCCGCTTGCGCGCCATCCGAGCCGTTGGACCAGCGCCCCGCGATCACGCGGTTGCCTTCTGGCAGCGCATCGGTATAGGACAGGTTGAACTCGCGCTCCACCAGGTTGCGCGCGCGCCCGTCCTCGAAGCTGTCGCCGCGGATCGCGCGCTCGCCGATATGGGTCAGGCGCCCGCGTATCATCGGGTACAGCAGGTCGTTGATGCCCGCACCCGCCAGCATCTTGCGCAGCGGTTCGCGCTGGTCGGGCTGGATATTGATGATGAAGCGGTTGGGCGCATCGGCCGGCGTGGCGCTGCGCCACGAGTCGACCAGGTCGTTGCGGGTCATGCCGAGCAGCAGCAGCGCCATCAGCCCCACCGCCAGTGCCACGGTCTGCAGCACCGTCACCCCGCGGCGCCTCTCCAGCACCGCCAGCGCGAAGCGCCAGCCCATCGCCGTGCGGCCGCGCAGGCGCCCGCGCATCAGGCGCGACAGCAGCGTCAGCAGCGCCAGCGCCAGCACCCCGAACACCACCCCCGCGGCAACAAACCCGCCCGCCGTGGTCAGTCCCAGCCGCAGGTCGCGCGCGGCCACCAGCAACAGCGAAACAAAGGCGCCCAGGCCCAGCGCATAGGCCACCCATGCCGACACCGGCGGCAGCCCGATATCGCGCCGCAGCACCCGTAGCGGCGCCACGCGCGTCAGCGCCAGCAGCGGCGGCAGCGCAAAGCCCGTCAGCAGCACCAGCCCCGCCAGCACGCCCACCAGCGCCGGCAGCAGCGACGGCTGCGGCAAGGACACCTTGAGCAGGCCGCCCAGCGACAGCAGCAGCCCGTAGTGCGCCAGATAGCCGATCAGCACGCCGGCCAGCGCGCCGGCCGCGCCCACCAGCAGGAACTCAAGCCCGAACGTGCGCAGGATCTGCCCGCGCGTCAGCCCCAGGCACTTGTAGACCGCGCAGGCATCGGTGTGGCGCTGCATATAGCGGCGCGCCGACATGGCGATCGCCACCGCCGCGATCATCGACGACAGCACCGCCACCAGCGACAGGAAGCGCTCGGCCCGGTCCAGCGTCGCGCGCATCTGCGGCTGGCCCGATTCCAGCGACTCGATCCGGGTGTTGCGCAGCTTGCGGCGCTCGATCTCGTCCCGCGCCCACTTCTGGTAGCTGGCGCCCGCGGCGTCGGGGCCGGCCACCAGCAGGCGGTAAGTGACGCGGCTGCCCCAGCCGACCAGCCCGGTGCCCTCCAGGTCCGACAACGGCATCAGCACGCGCGGCGCGAAGTTCATGAAGCCGGTGCCGCGGTCCAGTTCCTGCGTGATGACGCGGTCGATGCGGAAGGTGCGGCTGCCGAGCTGCAGCGTATCGCCCACGGCAACGCCCAGCGCGCCCAGCAGCGCTTCGTCGACCCACACCGTGCCGGGCACGGGAATGCCCTCGGCGGGCCCCTCAGTTGCGCCGGGTGCGCTGGCCACCTTGAGCCTGCCGCGCAGCGGATAGCCGTCGGTCACGGCCTTGAGCGCGGCGAGCTGGCTGGGCGCGTCGCCGCCGGCCGGCGCCTTGCCGTTGGCGGTGGCCATGCTCGGGAACGTGACAGTCTGTGCGACCGCCAGCCCTGCTGCGCGCGCGCGCTCGGCGAAGGCCGCATCGAAAGGCTGGTCCGACACCAGCAGCACATCGGAGGCGATCATCTGGCGCGCATCGCGCTCCAGCCCCAGGCGCATGCGATCGGCCATGAAGCCGACGCTGGTCAATGCCGCCACCGCCAGCACCAGTGCGAACAGCAGCAGGTAGAGCTCCCCCGCCAGCCAGTCGCGCCGCGCCATGCGCAGCGCCTGGCGCCAGGCGGAGAAACGGCCGCCGTGCGCAGTGCGCGTGCCGGCGACAGCGGGACTGGCGGGGGTGGTCGGGGCAATGGCGGACTCGGGGGGCATCGGATTGTTCGGTTCTTGGATCCCGGCGGCGGTTCGCCTCGGGTCAATCAGGGAAAGCCGGCGGTAATGGCGGTATTCAGCGCCCGCCGGGCAAGGTATCGGGTCGTTCGGTCCTGCCGCGCAGGCTTGCATGCAGCCGGCGCACGCCGCGCCACAGCTTGGGAATCAGCCAGATCGCGACCACCAGGAACACCACCAGCATGACCAGGAACACCACCGGCAGGAAGAATGCCAGCAGCAGGCTGCCGGCCGCGGTCAGGTCTTCAGTGAATGAGGCCGCCCAATTGGAGAACGGTTCCGGCGACACGTTGATCAGCGCACGCGTGCCGGCCTTGGCCGCATGCGCGGTGCCGGCCAGCGTGCCGCCGATCAGGCCCGCGGCCACCACCCACTGCGGGTCAAGCTGGCCGAAGGCCGCGGCCGCCAGGATGGCGCCGGCGGGAATGCGCACGAAGGTATGGATGCCGTCCCAGACCGAATCGAAGCCCGGCACCTTGTCGGCGACGAATTCGGCCAGGGCCAGCACCGCGGCCACGCCGATGACCCACCACGATTCCAGCGGCTGCAGCCCGGGCGGCAACTCCAGCAAGCCCAGGCGCGCCAGCACGCCGGCGGCGAACACGGCGAGGTAGAGGCGAAAACCACTGGCCCAGGACAGGCCCGCGGCCAGCGCGGCGGTTTCCAGCATGGGGCTCCTTGCAAGGGCGGGCGCAAACGTAGTGCGCCCTCGCATGGAGTGTAATACGGACCGGGCAGGCGGCGCGGCGGCGCGCCTTCAGTTCTCTTCCTTGCCGTCCGGCCCGAACCACGGCAGCGCCTCCTGCGGCGTCATGATGCCCACCGGCTCGGCCATGGTGTAGCCCGGCAGCGCTTCGATGCGCCGGGCGAAGGCGGGATCGGCAAGCAGCCCCAGCAGTGGGGCCATCCAGCCGGCGGTCTGGTCGTTCTTGCGCAGCGCCAGGTAATACGCCTCGCGCGTCAGCGGCACGAAGCCCAGTCCGTGCGCCTCGGCATTCATGCGCAGCCCGAAGCCGACCTGCGCGCGCCCGCCGTGCACCGCCTCGGCCACCTTCTCGTTGCTGAATTCGGTCCCTTCATAACCGGCGATCTGGTCCGGGTACAGCCCCTGCGCGGCCAGCAACTGGTCGAACAGCATGCGCGTGCCCGAACTGCGCTGCCGGTTGACGAAGCGTGCCTGGGTGCGCGCCAGGTCGCGCAGGTCGCGGATCTCGCGCGCCACTTCGGGGGCGACGATCAGCCCCTGCTCGCGCCATGCCAGCCGCAGCAGCCGCACCGACGCCGGCCGCAGCCACTTGCGCAGCGTCACGTGCGCCACCGAGCCCGCGGTCTGCACCGGCGAGACGTAGAAGCCGGCCAGCTCGGATTGCCGCTCCTGCAGGCAGATCAGCCCTTCGACACTGCCGCAGAACACGGTATCGAGCTGCAGCGGTGTGCCGGCCTGGCCGAGCGCGCCGGCCAGCACCTCCACCGCCGGGTCATGGCTGCCGGTGAAATGCACGCTCGTCTGCGGCTGCTGGGCGTCATCCAGCTCGGCGATGAACTCCGCCATCGCCTTCTGCACCGCCGGCTCGATCGACTCGCGCAGGCGCAGTTCGGCGCGCAGTAGGCGCTCGCCAAAGCGCGTCAGCGAGGCGCCACGCCCGCGCTCCATGTCCAGCATGCTGCGCCCGAACATTTCCTCCCAGGCACGCATCACGCCCCAGGCGTGGCGATAGGACAGGCCGATCTCGCGCGCGGCGCGGTGTAGCGAGCCGGTTTCGCGCACGGCCTTCAGCAGCTGGAACACCTTGCCGTTGGCGCGCGGATTGTCGTCCGGCGCGATCACGGGGAACAGGTCAAAGCGGAACGTCATATGTTCTGCCTTGCATATTTACTTTTCGATTTTGACTGCATGACAATGAATACCCCGTCCCTTATGTAGTTTGTCTCATTCTCTACGATCCTCGCAGGGAATAGCAATTATGTCGGCAAAAACATAATACAAAGGAAGCAGACTATGTCGCCCAGCCTCGCCCAACGGCTGCCCCGTCACCTGCGCCGCGCCGCGGCCATTGCCTGCCTGGCGCTGCTGTCCGCGGCCCATGCCGGGGAACTGAAGTTGGCCACCACCACCAGCACCGAGAACTCCGGCCTGCTGAAGTACCTGCTGCCGCGCTTCGAGCAGAAGTCCGGCGTCAACGTGAAAGTGATCGCGGTCGGCTCGGGCAAGGCCATGAAAATGGGCGAGATGGGCGACGTCGACGTGCTGCTGGTCCACGCCCGCAAGATGGAAGACGCCTTCGTCGCCGCCGGCTATGGCGTGAACCGGCGCGACGTCATGTACAACGACTTCATCGTGGTGGGCCCGGCCAACGACCCCGCCGGCATCAAGGGCGGCAAGGACGTGCTGGCCGGCCTGCGCAAGCTCGCCGGCAGCGGCAGCAAGTTCATCTCGCGCGGCGACAACTCCGGCACCGACGTGATGGAGAAGGAGTACTGGAAGCAACTGGGCATCGAGCCCAAGGGCCAGCCGTGGTACGTCAACGCCGGACTGGGCATGGGCGAGGTGCTGACCATGGCGGCGCAGATGCCGGCCTATACCCTGTCAGACCGGGCCACCTATGGCGCCTATCGCGCCAAAACCGGCCTGGCGATCGCGGTGGAAGGCGATCCGAAGATGTTCAATCCGTACGGGATCATCGCGGTGAATCCGGCCAAGCATCCGGGCACCAACTACACGGACGCGATGAAGCTGGTGGAGTGGATGACGTCGAAGGAAGGGCAAGAGGCCATCGCCAGCTACAAGGTCGAGGGGGAGCAGTTGTTCTTCCCGGACTACAAGACGCAGACGGTACAGAAATAACGCTTAAGCGAGACCTGCCTCAGCCCGCCTCGGTCTCCAAGCGCGGCAACTGTGGCAGGTCCGTCGCCACCTCCGCAATCATCCGCCGCATCCACATCACATCCGGCGCTGCATGGCAGCGCTCGTGCCAGAGCTGGTAAAAGCGCATGCGCGGGAACGACACCGGCGACGGCACCATCCGGATCGGCAGGTACTGCGCATAGTGCGCCGCAAACTGACGCCCGGTGGTAAAGACCATGTCGGTCTTCATCAGCACATACGGCACCAGCCCGAAATACGGCAGCGTCACCTGGATATTGCGCTTGTACCCCTGCTCGGCCAGCGCCTGGTCGATCATGCTGCGCTGCATCGATGCATAGGGCGCCGGCGCCAGGTGCGGCATCTCCAGGTAGTGCTTGAGCGTCAGTCCCTTGCGCGCGAGCGGGTGCTGCGCGCCGAGCATGCACACCACCTCGTCGTCGAACAGCGGCGAGATATGCAGGTGCTCGGGTGGCGACAGCCAGTTGCCGACCACGATATCGAGCTGCCCCTGCTCCAGGTCCTCCAGGAAGTCCGACGACGAGGTCATCGGGTGCACGAACAGCTTGGCGCCGGGCGCCAGCCGGCGCACGCGCTCGACAATATTGGGCAGGAAGAAGGCGTCCAGGTAGTCCGGCGCGCCCAGGTGGAAGGTGCGCGTGGTGGTGGCCGGGTCGAACTGCTGCGGCGGACGGGCGATGCGCTCCATCGCCGCCAGGCTCTGCTCGGCAAGCGCCAGCAGTTCGCGGCCGCGCTCGGTCGGCACCATGCCGTTTTTGCCCCGCACCAAAATGGCGTCGCCGGTGATCTCGCGCAGCCGCTTCAGCGTGTTGCTGATGGCGGGCTGTGACTGGCCCAGGCGCACGGCGGTACGGGTGACGCTCTGCTCGGTCAGCAGGGTGTGCAGCACCCGCAGCAAATAGGTATCGAGATGGTCGCGTCCGTGCATGGCGATAGCGGCCCTCCGGCGGGGGCCGGATGGGTGGCGTGGGGGATGGGAACGGCGCATAGTGTATGACACGCACCCCACAATCGGTCAAATCCGCACCCAACTGGCTCCGCCGGCTCCGTGCGGCGGGACACCGACCGGCGTGCCTGCTGATGGCGCATATCACCTGGGCCGAATATTGCATGAAAGGCCTGGGTGCTATGTTTCCGCCATCACCAAAAGAGAGAAGACCATGGAGACGCAAACCATCCGCTTTTTCCACCGCGGCCAGGTCAAGGAAGTATCCGACGCCCCCATTTCCCGCACCGTGCTGCAATACCTGCGTGAGGACGCGCGCTGCACCGGCACCAAGGAAGGCTGCGCAGAAGGCGATTGCGGCGCCTGCACCGTCGTGATCGGCGAGCTGCAGGACGGCGGCGACATCGAATTCAAGGCGGTCAACTCCTGCATCCAGTTCCTGCCCACGCTCGACGGCAAGGCCCTGATCACGGTCGAAGACCTGCGCCAGACCGACGGCACACTGCACCCGGTGCAGGAAGCCCTGGTCGAATGCCACGGCTCGCAGTGCGGCTTTTGCACTCCGGGTTTCGTGATGTCGCTGTGGGCGCTGTACCAGCAGCACACCCCCGGCGGCGAAGCCCCCTCGCGCCAGACCATCTGCGACGCGCTGACCGGCAACCTGTGCCGCTGCACCGGCTACCGCCCGATCATCGACGCCGGCGAGCGCATGATGGCGCTGCCCGCCCCCGCGGCCAACAAGCTGGACCCGAAACAGATCGCCGAGACGCTGCGCAACCTGAAGCGCGGCGAGACCTTCCGCTACCGCGCGCAAGGCCAGGAATTCCTCGCGCCGCGCACCGCGGCCGAGTTCGGCACGATCAAGGCGGCGCAGCCCGATATCCGCATCCTGGCCGGCAGCACCGACGTCGGCCTGTGGGTGACCAAGCAGTTCCGCGAACTGGGCAACCTGCTCTACGTGGGCCAGGTGGAGGACCTGAACCAGATCGAGGAGCGCGACGGCATGATCGAGATCGGCGCCGCCGTGACGCTCGAGAAAGCCTATGCCGCGCTGAACGCCGCCCACCCCGAGCTGGAAGAAATGTGGAAGCGCTTTGCCTCGCTGCCGATCCGCAATGCCGGCACGCTGGGTGGCAATATCGCCAACGGTTCGCCGATCGGCGACTCGATGCCGGCGCTGATCGCGCTGGGCACGGAAGTGGTGCTGCAGCACGGCGAGACGCGCCGCACGCTGCCGCTGGAAGACCTGTACCTAACTTACCAGAAGACCGCGATGCAGCCGGGCGAATTCGTCGCCGCGCTGCGCGTGCCGGTGGCGGGCCCGCAGCACTTTCGCACCTACAAGCTGTCCAAACGTTTTGACGAGGATATTTCCGCCGTGTGCGCCGCATTCGGCATCACCGTGCAGGACGGCATCGTCAAAGCGGCGCGCATCGCCTTCGGCGGCATGGCCGCCACGCCCAAGCGCGCCACCGCCACGGAAGCGGCCCTGACCGGCCAGCCGTGGAACGAAGCCACCGCCCGCGCCGGCATGGCCGCGCTGGCGCAGGACTACACGCCGCTGACAGACATGCGCGCGACCGCGTCGTACCGCAGCCGCGGTGCCGCCAACCTGCTGTACCGCTTCTGGCTGGAAACCAGCAACGAAGCGCTGCCCGCGGCAGCCGTCAACGTCCGCGCCCCGGGCGCCGGGTCTGCGACGACCCCTATTGCCATCGTCACGGCCTGAGCCAGAGAAAAAGGAAAGCATCGGCATGAACAAGCAAACCGAACCCTTCCTGCTCGACGCCAGCGTCGCCGCCGAACCGGTTCCGCAGGTCGGCATCTCGCGTCCGCATGAATCCGCCCACCTGCACGTGGCCGGCACCGCCACCTACACGGATGACATCCCCGAGCTGGCCGGCACGCTACACGCCGCGCTCGGCATGAGCACCCGCGCGCACGCCCGCATCAAGTCGATCTCCCTCGACAAGGTGCGCGCCGCGCCCGGCGTGGTGGCCGTGCTGACGGTGGACGACATCCCCGGCAGCAACGACTGCGGCCCGATGATCCACGATGACCCGATCCTGGCGCGCGACGTGGTGCAGTTTATCGGCCAGCCGGTCTTTATCGTGGTGGCGAGCTCGCATGATGCCGCCCGCTGCGCCGCGCGACTGGGCGTGATCGAATATGAGGACCTGCCGCCGGTGCTGTCGCCGGAGGCCGCGCATCAGGCCGGCAGCTATGTGCTGCCGCCGATGCACCTGAAGCGTGGCGAAGCCGTCGCGCATATCGCCGGCGCCGCCCACCAGGACAGCGGCAAGATCCGCCTGGGCGGCCAGGAGCAGTTCTACCTGGAAGGCCAGATCTCCTATGCCGCGCCGCGCGAGAACGACGGCATGCATGTGTGGTGCTCGACCCAGCACCCGACCGAAATGCAGCACGCGGTCTCGCACATGCTGGGCTGGCATGCGCACCAGGTGCTGGTCGAGTGCCGCCGCATGGGCGGCGGCTTCGGCGGCAAGGAATCGCAGTCGGCACTGTTTGCCTGCTGCGCCGCGCTCGCTGCCTGGAAGCTGATGTGCCCGGTCAAGCTGCGTCCGGACCGCGACGACGACATGATGATCACAGGCAAGCGCCATGACTTCGTGTTCGACTATGAAGTCGGCCACGACGACGAAGGCCGCATCGAGGGCGTCAAGGTCGAGATGGTGTCGCGCGCCGGTTTCTCCGCCGACCTGTCGGGTCCGGTGATGACCCGCGCCATCTGCCACTTCGACAACGCCTACTGGCTGCCGAACGTGCAGATCGACGGCTACTGCGGCAAGACCAATACGCAGAGCAACACCGCCTTCCGCGGTTTCGGCGGCCCACAGGGTGCGTTCGCGATCGAGTACATCCTGGACAACGTGGCCCGCAACGTCGGCAAGGATTCGCTCGACGTGCGCCGCGCCAACTTCTACGGCAAGACCGAGAACAACGTCACGCCTTATGGCCAGACTGTGGAAGACAACGTCATCCACGAACTGATCGACGAACTGGTGGCGACCAGCGAATACCGCGCCCGCCGCGAGGCCACGCGCGCGTTCAATGCGCAGAGCCCGATCCTGAAGAAGGGCATCGCCATCACCCCGGTGAAGTTCGGCATCTCGTTCAACGTGGCGCACTTCAACCAGGCCGGCGCGCTGGTGCACGTCTACAACGACGGCTCGGTGCTGGTGAACCACGGCGGCACCGAGATGGGCCAGGGCCTGAATACCAAGGTGGCGATGGTGGTGGCACACGAGCTCGGCATCCGCATGGAGCGCGTGCGCGTGACCGCGACCGATACCAGCAAGGTGGCCAACACCTCGGCCACTGCCGCATCGACCGGCGCCGACCTGAACGGCAAGGCCGCGCAGGACGCCGCGCGCCAGATCCGCGAGCGCCTGGCGGCCTTTGCCGCGCGCAAAGCCGGCGTGGAACCGTCTGAAGTCAGCTTCAACGATGACCTCGTCAGCGCGGGCGAGCTGCGCCTGTCGTTCGGCGACCTGGCGCGCGAGGCCTATGTGTCGCGCGTGCAGCTTTGGTCCGACGGCTTCTACACCACGCCCAAGCTGCACTGGGACCAGAGCAAGCTGCACGGCCGCCCGTTCTACTACTACGCCTACGGCGCCGCCTGCTCCGAGGTGCTGGTGGACACGCTGACCGGCGAATGGAAGCTGCTGCGCGCCGACGCGCTGCACGACGCGGGCCGCTCGCTGAACCCGGCGATCGACATCGGGCAGGTGGAAGGCGCGTTTATCCAGGGCATGGGCTGGCTGACCACCGAGGAACTGTGGTGGAACAAGGACGGCAAGCTGATGACGCACGCGCCATCCACGTACAAGATCCCGACGGTCAACGACTGCCCCGAGGAATTCAACGTACGCCTGTACCAGAACCAGAACGTCGAAGACAGCATTTACCGCTCCAAGGCGGTGGGCGAGCCGCCGCTGCTGCTGCCGTTCTCGGTGTTCTTCGCGATCCGCGACGCGATTGCCGCGGTGGGCGACTACCGCATCAATCCGCCGCTGAAGGCGCCGGCCACCAGCGAGGCGATCCTTGACGCGGTGGACGCCGTGCGCGAGACCGCGGCGCAGGCAACCGAATCAGCCGCCGAATCCGCGACCGAAGCGACGGCCTGACCGATGGCAAGGAAGCGCGTGCCTGCGGGCGCCCCGGACTTTCCCCCCTCGACTGCGTTGACAGGCGAGGGGCCGGTGGAAGAAGCAGGCGCGCGCCACCTCTGACACACAAGCAATACCAAGCATCTCCACAAGGCCCCCGACATGCAGGACGCACCGCTCAAACCCTTCCGCTTCGCCGACGCCGCCCGCATGGTGCGCGCCGGCGTGCCGGTGGCGATGGTCACCATCGTCGAGGTCAAGGGCTCCGCGCCGCGCGAGCCGGGCATCCGCATGCTGGTCAGCGCCGACGATTTGGTCGGCACCATCGGCGGCGGCCACCTGGAGTGGCGCGGCATGGATATCGCGCGCGAGATGCTGGTGCGTGGTGAAGCACGGCGGATCGAGCGCATCCCCCTCGGGCCAGCACTGGGCCAGTGCTGCGGCGGCGTGGTGCAGCTGGCGTTCGAGGTGCTGGACGAAGCCGACCTGGGCTGGCTCGATGCGGTCGAACGCCATTTCGACGCCGGCAAGGCGCTACAGCGGCAGGTGCCGGCCAGCGGCGCGGTCACCTGTGGCGACAGCCACGCCGTCATCCCCGGCGTCGTGCTGCACGCCGACGGCAGCTGGACCGACACGCTGGTGCCCGACACCATGCACGTGGTGCTGTTCGGCGCCGGCCATGTCGGCCATGCGCTGGTCAAGGTGCTGGCCACGCTGCCGTGCCGCGTGCACTGGGTCGACGAGCGCGACACGCTGTTCCCCGGAGGCCTGCCCGACAACGTCGAGGCCGAGGCCAGCGACACGCCCGAGGCCGTGGTCGCGCAGGCACCCGCCGGCAGCTACTTCCTGGTCATGACGCACAGCCATGCGCTCGACCAGACCCTGTGCGAAGAAATCCTGAAGCGCACCGATTTCGCCTACTTCGGGCTGATCGGTTCCAAGACCAAGCGCGCGCGCTTTGAACACCGCATGGCCGAGCACGGCATCGACCCGGCCCGGTTTGCGGAAATGACATGCCCCATGGGGGTTCCGGGGATCACCGACAAGGCTCCGGCTATGATTGCGGTAGCCATCGTCGCCCAGCTGCTCCAGGTCCGCGAACAGCGCCTTGCCGCGCTGCGGGCGGGCCGCCCGGAGGCGGTGCATCCCTGAACCCGTGCCGCCGGCCTGCCGGCAGGTACAGAAAAGCCCAGAAACGAGGCCCCCATGACCATCGATGCCGCACTCGCGGACAAGATCCGCCGCACTCCCAAGGCCGAACTGCATGTGCATATCGAAGGCACGCTCGAGCCGGAACTGATCTTCCGGCTGGCCCAGCGCAACCAGGTCGCGCTGCCCTACCCGAGCGTCGAGGCACTGCGCGCCGCCTACGCCTTCACCGACCTGCAGTCGTTCCTGGATATCTACTACGCCGGCGCCAGCGTGCTGCTGACCGAGGAAGATTTCTTCGACATGACCATGGACTACGTCAAGCGCGCCGTCGCCGACAACGTCCGCCATGCCGAGATCTTCTTCGATCCGCAGACCCATACTGCGCGCGGCGTGCCGATCGGCGTGGTGATCGACGGCATCGCCGATGCCTTGGCGCAGGCGCGCACCGAGTATGACTTCTCCAGCAGCCTGATCCTGTGCTTCCTGCGCCATCTGTCGGAGGAAGACGCCTTTGCCACGCTGGACGCCGCGCTGCCCTACCGCGACCGCTTTGTCGGCGTCGGCCTGGATTCGTCCGAGCAGGGCAACCCGCCCGAAAAATTTGCGCGCGTGTTCGCAAGAGCGCGCGAGCTGGGCCTGAACCTGGTGGCCCACGCGGGCGAGGAAGGCCCGGCGCAGTACGTCACCGACGCGCTCGACATCCTCAAGGTACAGCGCATCGACCACGGCGTGCATGCCATCGACGATCCCGCGCTGGTCGAGCGCCTGGCGCGCGAGCGCGTGGCGCTGACGGTGTGCCCCCTGTCCAACGTCAAGCTCAAGGTCTATCCCGACCTGCGCGACCACCCGCTCAAGCGCATGCTCGATGCCGGCGTGATGATCACGCTGCATTCCGACGACCCGGCTTATTTCGGTGGCTACATGAACGCCAACTGGGAAGCCACCTTCGATGCACTGCCGCTGGACGCGGCCGATGCCCACAAGCTCGCGCGCAACAGCTTTGAAGCGGCCTTCCTGCCAGCCATGCAGAAGGCCGAGTACCTGGCGGAAGTCGACCACTTCTGGTCGAGCCCGCCCAACTCCCCGCCCGCAACGGCCCCCGCGGCCTGAGCGCCGGCGCATGCCAATAGCCCGGCCTGCAGCGCGTTGCGCGCAGGCCGGCCAGAAGAGACAAACCATGACGACCACCCCCAAGACCCCCTCCCTGACCCGCGCCATCCGCGGCCGCGTGCTGCATTTCCTGCGCGACCCGCAGTTCCATGAGGACGCGTATCAGTATTGGGACGACGGGGTGCTGATCGTCACGGCCGGGCGCATCGCCGCCGCCGGCGACTACACCGAGCTGGCCGCGCGCATCCCGGCCGACGCCGAGATCGTCGACCATCGCGGCAAGCTGATCGTGCCGGGCTTTATCGACACCCACGTGCACTACCCGCAGACCGACATGATCGCGTCGCCGTCGCCGGGCCTGCTGCACTGGCTCGACACCTACACCTTCCCCGAAGAGCGCCGCTTTGCCGATCCCGACTACGCGCGCGGCGTGGCCGGCTTCTTCACCGAAGAACTGCTGCGCAACGGCACCACCAGCGCGGTGGTCTGGAGCACCGTGCACAAGGCCTCTGCCGAGGCGCTTTTTGCCGAAAGCGAGGCGCGCAACCTGCGCATGGTCACCGGCAAGGTGATGATGGACCGCAACTGCCCCGAGTTCCTGCGCGACACCGCCGAGAGCGGTGCGCAGGATTCCGCCGACCTGATGTCGCGCTGGCATAACAAGGGGCGCCTGGGCTACGCCATCACCCCGCGCTTCGCGCCGACCTCGACCGAAGCGCAACTCGCCGCCTGCGGCGAGCTGGCACGCGCCTACCCCGACGCCTTTATCCAGACCCACGTCGCCGAGAACCGCGACGAGGTCAGATGGGTCGCCGAGCTGTTCCCGGATGCGCGCAGCTACCTCGACGTCTACGACCGCTACGGCCTGCTGCGCCCGGGCGCGATGTACGGCCACGCCATCTACCTGGACCAGGACGACCGCCGCCGCCTGGCCGACAGCGGCGCCGCGGTGGCGCACTGCCCCACCTCCAACCTGTTCCTCGGCAGCGGCTTCTACGATTTCCACCAGTCCGACGCCAACCGCCTGAACGTGACGCTGGCCACCGACGTGGGCGGCGGCACCTCGTTCTCGATGTTCCGCACCATGAACGCGGCGCACAAGGTGGCGCGCATGGGCGGCTACTACCTGACCGCGCTGCGCATGTTCTACCTGGCCACGCGCGCCGCCGCCGAAGCACTCGGCTGGACCGACCGTGTCGGCAGCTTCAGCGAAGGCTGCGAGGCCGACTTCATCGTGCTGGACCCCAAGGCCACGCCGCTGATCGCCCGCCGCAACAACCGGTCGGAAACGCTGGAAGAGGAGCTGTTCGCCTTTGCCATGCTGGGCGACGACCGCGTGATCGACAGCGTCTATGTGATGGGTGAGGCCACCGCTGTTCCGGCCGCCTGATCCGCCACTTTCCGTCCCCATCCGCCCGCCGCCTCGCGGCGGGTGTGCTTTTACCGCTTCCCGCGTTCCTCCGGCTTGACGCCCGTCAAGATCGTTCCGGGCAAAGCCTTCTAACCTTTGAGATTCCGCCGCGGCTCATTTGCACCTGGCCGCGCCGAAACCAATTCGATCGCAAACAGAAGGTTCTGCATGACCGCTTTCCAATCCGCGCATCGCGCCCATGCCCCCCATGCCGCGCCCAACGATACGCCACACTGCGCGCCCCACAGCGCGCCCCTCCCGGAGCCGATCGCGCCGGACGCACCGCTGCCCTCGCGCAAGATCATCCGCGGCTGGCTGATTCCGCTGGGCCAGCGCAGCACGCCGCGCGCGCTGGCGCTGTTCGCCTTCGACTACCTGCTGTTCGCCGCCGTGCTGGCCGGCGTGGTGCTGGCCCAGCACTGGGCCGCCAAGCTCGCGCTGGGCGTGCTGGCGGGCCTGGTGATCGCGCGCCTGTTTATCATCGGCCACGATGCCTGCCACCAGAGCCTGACGCCGCGCCGCGGCCTGAACAAATGGCTGGGCCGGCTGACCTTCCTGCCCTCGCTGACGCCGTACAGCCTGTGGGAGGTCGGCCATAACGTGGTGCACCACGGCTACACCAACCTGAAGGGATTCGACTTCGTCTGGGCCCCATACTCGCTGGAAGAATTCAAGGCGCTCCCGCGCTGGCGCCGCGTGATGGAGCGCATCTACCGCACCGGCTTCGGCCCGGGCCTGTACTACCTGGTCGAGATCTGGTGGTGCAAGCTGTTCTTCCCGAGCAAGCGCCAGATGGCCACGCGCCGCCCGATCTTCCTGGGCGACTGCGTGCTGGTGGCGGCCTTCGGGCTGGCGTGGATCGGCGCGCTGGTCGGGCTGGCGTTCGCCACCAGCCAGTCGGTGTGGATGCTGGTCGGCGCCGGTTTCGTGCTGCCGTTCCTCGTATGGAACATCACTGTCGGCTTCGTGCTCTACGTGCACCACACCCACACCAGCGTGGCGTGGTACGACACCAAGGCGATGTGGGCCAAGGCGCAGCCGTTCGTCTCGACCACCGTGCACCTGCGCTTTCGCCACGGCATCGGCGCCGCCTTGCACCACATCATGGAACACACCGCCCACCACGTTGACATGAGCGTGCCGCTATACCGACTCAAGCGCGCCCAGGCGCTGCTGGAACACGCGCTGCCGGGCCGCATCATCATCGAGAACTTCTCCTGGCGCTGGTACTTCGACACTGCACGCCGCTGCAAGCTGTATGACTTCAAGGCGCTGTGCTGGACCGATTTCCGCGGCCGCCAGACCAGCGACAACGCGCCCGTGCCGGCCTGAACGCCGACACCCGCCATCCTGGCGGCGGTGGACGACCACCGCCGTTGCCGCTATAATCGTGGCTTCCATTGGGGAGTAGCCGCCCTGCTCTCACCGCGCCGCGCAATGCGGACTCCGGGAGACAGGGGCGTACGTCAACAGACTTGACCGCTTGCGGTTATGGCGTGCGCAGCTCCGGACCCGCCCGGCCTTGTTGTAATCGGCCCGGCAGCGTCCATGCCTGGCGAGACCGATGACCATACCTTTCTGGCCGGGCCGGGAAAGGTGTGCGTCATTGGCATCTCGCGATGCATTGCGGCCCGGTTCTCCCACAAAACAACATGGAAGCCTTCCTCGTCTCCACAGGCATCGTCGCCCTTGCTGAAATGGGCGACAAGACGCAATTGCTGTCGCTGGTGCTGGCCGCGCGCTATCGCAAGCCCGTCCCCATCATCCTCGGCATCCTGATCGCCACGCTGGTCAACCACGGCTTTGCCGGCGCGCTTGGCGGCTGGATCACGCAGGTGCTGGGCGAAAACCTGCTGCGCTGGATCCTGGGCCTGGGCTTTATCGCGATGGCGGCGTGGATGCTGATCCCCGACAAGCTCGACGACGCCGAACAGGCCAAGCCGGTCAAGGGTGCCATCGGCATCCTTGGCACGACCATCGTCGCCTTCTTCTTCGCCGAGATGGGCGACAAGACGCAGATCGCCACCGTGGCACTGGCCGCGCGCTTCAGCGAGGCGGTGATTCCGGTGGTGGCGGGCACGACCTTCGGCATGATGATCGCCAATGCGCCGGCGGTGCTGCTGGGTGACAAATTCGCCAACAAGATGCCAATCGCGCTAGTGCACAAGATTGCTGCCGCGATCTTCCTGGCGCTGGGCGTGCTGGCGTTGCTGAATATCGGCGGCTGAATCCCGCGGCCACTGCGCGCGCGATGCGCGCCTTGACGATCACCTCCCCGCATTCGAAACTGGACGGTGCACGCCAGGCGGAAGCACCCGTTGCCGTAAAGCCCCGGGCGCCTCCACCAAGGGCCGTGCAACACCCTGTCGAGGGAGGGGCCTAGGCAAGCGCGCAGGAGTTACCCGCTTCACATTCACCTGTGGATGCTGTTCGGGCCCCTGGTCCTGGCGGTTGGTGCGCTGACGTGCGGCATCCATTTCTTGATGACCAAGACGGCGCTGGAAGCGGCGGCGTCCGACGCGACACACCGGATCAGCCGGGAAACGCTCGACGAGGTGGACGACCTGATCGTGCCGGCGCAGATGGCCATCAAGCTGGTCAGCCACAGCTCGCTGGCCGAGGCGCGGTCAACCGACGCGCGGCTGGCGCGGCTGGCCCTGGTGCGTGACGCACTGGACACTTCGCCGGTGCTGCAGTCGATCTACATCGGCTATGCCGACGGCAGCTTCTTCTACGTCAGGTCATTGCGGGACGACGCCGACCGCGCGCTGTTCGATGCGCCCCGACAAGCCGCCTATGCCGTGCGCAGCGTGGAGCTGGCTGCACGACTGCGGCAAGGTCACCACGCTCGAATACATCATCGACAAGGCCACCAAGCTGGAAACGCTCTGCGACCGCATCCACGCGATCCGCATGCGCTTCGAGGTCCTCAAGCGCGACGCCGAGATCGCGTACCTGCGCGCGCGCCGGCGGCGAGGATGCCAACACTGCGCGGGAACGTCGCGATGCCGAGCTCAGGGCGCTGGACGACGACTTCCGGTTCGTGGCCACCTGCAACCAGGGCGCCGAGTTCATGGACGCCTCGCAGAAGGAACACCTGCTTCGCATCGCTGCCCGCACCTGGGAGCGGACGCTGGACGACCGCATCGGTATCTCGCAGGAAGAACTGGAGCGCAAGACCCATCGTCCGGCGGCGCCGCTGCCCGCGGTGGAACCGCTGCTCGCCGACAAGCCCGAACACGTGATCGCGCGTACCGCGCGCGACATGATCCCTCCGGACAACCCTTGGGGCTTCAGGCTGAACACGCCCAGGCATCTCTACGACCGCGGCGAACTGCATAACCTGCTGGTGGGGCGGGCACGCTGTCGGAAGAAGAGCTCTTCAAGATCGAAGAACATATCGTGCAGACGCAGGTCATGCTGTCACGCCTGCCGTTCCCGAAGCACCTGCGCCAGGTGCCGGAGATCGCCGGCAGCCACCACGAAAAAATGGACGGCACGGGCTACCCACGCCGGCTGCATCGCAACGAGATGAGCCCGCTTGCCAGGATGATGGCCATCGCGGATATCTTCGAGGCGCTGACGGCGGCGGACCGGCCCTACAAGAAGGCCAAGACCTTGTCGGAGTCGGTAGGCATCATGGCGATGGCCACGACGCAGCAGCACATCGATCAGGAGCTGTTCGAATTGTTCCTGAGCTCCGGCGTGTACCTGCGCTATGCCGAGCGCTTTATGCGGCCCGAGCAGATTGACGAAGTCGATCTTGCACAGTATGTGGGCCGTGGTGCGTCGCACGGGACCGCACCGGCCTGAAGGCACGCACGCATATAAAAAAACGGGGCACAAGGCCCCGTTCAAACCCTCGCCGGTCCGGTACTGACGGCTGCCGACTGCACAGCCCCCGGACCGTCGATCACCGATGCTCGGATTTCGCGGGCCGGCTCGCCGAGCCGGCCCCAATACGCTTCAGATCAGACTCAGTTGGTGGTCTTGGCACCGCCCTCGAACCACTGCCCCAGCAGCGCGCGTTCGTCGTCGGTGATCTGCGTCACGTTGCCCAGCGGCATGGCCTTCTGCTGCACGGCCTGCTGATAGATCAGCTGGGCGTGTGCCTTGATGTCCTCGGCGGTGTCGAGCTTGATGCCCTTGGCCGCGGTCGGCATCATCTTCGGCTGCTCGGCGTGGCACTGCACGCAGCGCGCGTTCATCACTTCCTGCACCTTGGCAAAACTGACGGTGGCCGCGGCAGCTTCGCCGCCTTCGCTCTTGGCCACGGTCGGGCGGGGCTGCGGCGCGATGATCACCGCCACCACGGCCAGCGCGGCAACGCCGGCGGCGGGCCACAGGATGTTGATCTTGCCCTTGTGCTTCAGGATGAAGAACTGGCGGATCAGCACGCCCGACAGCATGATCAGGATCAGCACCACCCAGTTGTACTTGTGCGCGTAGGTCATGCTGTAGTGGTTCGACAGCATTGCGAACAGCACCGGCAGCGTGAAGTAGGTGTTGTGCACGCTGCGCTGCTTGCCGCGCTTGCCGTGGATCGGGTCCACCGGCTGGCCGGCCTTCAGTGCCGCTACCACCTTGCGCTGCCCCGGGATGATCCACGCCAGCACGTTGGCGCTCATGATCGTGGCGACCATCGCGCCGGTCAGCAGGAACGCCGCGCGGCCCGAGAAGATATGGCAGGCCACAACGGCTGCGGCAGCGATGTAGAGCGCCACCAGGATGCCGACGACGCGGTCGTTCTTGCCGAACAGGCGGCAAATGCCGTCATAGACGATCCAGCCGATCAGCAGGTACGACACCGCAAAGCCTACCGCCGCGCCGGGCGACATGTCGAACAAGTTCTTGTCGATCAGGTACGTGCTTGCGTTGAACAGGTACAGCACCACCAGCAGCGCGAAGCCGCTCATCCAGGTGGAATACGACTCCCAGTAGAACCAGTGCAGGTTCTCCGGCAACGCCTTGGGTGCGGTCAGGTACTTCTGCGGGTTGTAGAAGCCGCCGCCGTGCACGGCCCACAGTTCGCCGTCGACGCCCTTCTCCTTCAGGTCAGGCGCGGTGGGCTTGGTCAGGCTGTTGTCCAGCCACACGAAATAGAACGAAGAGCCGATCCATGCGATGGCGGTGATGACGTGCACCCACCGCAGCAGCATATTGGCCCAGTCGAGGATATAGCCTTCCATGTCTTGTCTCCTGTTTCCCTATGCCACCGCTTCAGCTGCCGCGGTAGGTCGAATACGACCAGGGCGATACCAGGAGCGGCACGTGGTAGTGCGCGTTGACGTCGGCAATGCCGAAGCGCAGGGGCACCACGTCCAGGAAGGCGGGCTCGGGCAACTTCACGCCTTGCGCGCGGAAGTAATCGCCGGCGGCGAATTCCAGCTCATACACGCCGACGGCAAAGTCGGCACCTTCCAGCAACGGCTGGTCGCAGCGGCCGTCGTGGTTGGTGACCACGGTCTTCAGGGTTTCGCGGCGATTGTCGACAATTTTATGGAGAGTAATCGACATGCCTTGTCCGGGCGTCCCGGCAGCGGTGTCGAGAACGTGGGTGGTCAAGCGTCCCATCGTATTTGTCCTTTTGCGATTGGGTTGTGAGGGGCGCCGCTGCCTTCACTAGCACCATTTTTGGGATTGGTGCCCGCTCGGTACGTCTGGTAACGCATCCCGGCGCTGGGTTGGTGCGTGGCGACAATGCGCCTGCTCCCACCCGGTTGGCAATTCAGGGATTACCCTGAGTTGTCGAAAACCTGACTCGGTTTTGTTGACAATTCTGGGGCCCCAACCAAATAATTGTCAACAATTTTCGGATCACCGTACCCTGATACCCGGGATTCACGGTGCCCTGACTGACTGCTGGTGCCACGATGTCCAAGAGCCTGAAGCTGATCGCCGGTGTTACCGGTGTTGCCGATCCCGAGCCGACCGAGACCCAACCCGGCAAGCCCGGGAAGCCCGCCCGCAAGGGCTCGGTCGAAGAGCGCATGTACCACGAGATCTACGACGCGATCATGGAGCACCGGCTGCCGCCGCGCACCAAGCTCACCGAGCATTCGCTTTGCGAAATCTATGCCACCGCGCGGCACACCGTGCGCAAGGTGCTGTCGCATCTTGCAGCCGACGGCATGGTCGATCTCGAACCCAACCGCGGCGCCTTTATCGCCAGCCCCTCTACCGACGAGGCGCACGACATGTTCGAGCTGCGCCAGATGCTGGAGCGCGCGGTGCTGGACAAACTCGCCGCCATGCCCGACGTCAAGACCGTGATCGCGCCGCTGCGCAAGATGGTGGCCAGCGAGCGCCAGGCCTTCCTCACGCATGACCGCCCCAAATGGATCCGCCTGTCCGCCGAGTTCCACACGGCGCTGGCGGAACTGTCCGGCAACGCCCTGCTGGTCAACATGATGCGCCGGCTGGTATCGCGCACCACGCTGATGATCGCCAGCGTGGAAGCCCCGGGCAACAACGCCTGCTCGTTCGACGAACACGAGGAAATCCTCGACGCCCTGGAACAGGGCGATGTCGCGCTGGCCCAGTCGCGCATGGCGCACCACCTTGGCGCCTGCGCCGACCGCGTGCAACCGGACGAGCCGGGCAGCTTCGATCTTCGCAGCGTACTAGGCCGCTCCACCTAGCACGGTGTTCCCGCCACCGCTCCCAAAAGCAAGGCCACGCCTGACGGCACACAGCACCCGGCTGACAAGCGAGTAGTGCTGAGACGGCAGGCCCACAAGCGTCCGGCGATCACCCAGGACCGACGGCCAGGACAGTGGCGTTCCCATCAAACCAAAGGAGAGGAGACGCACCAATGAATTCAGCAAGCACCACGGTCCCCATGGACCTCACCAACGAGCGTTTGCCTTCCGGGCGCCTGCTCGCGCTTGGTTTGCAGCATGTTCTGGTGATGTACGCCGGCACGGTTGCCGTGCCCCTGATCGTGGGAGGCGCGCTCAAGCTGCCCAAGGACCAGTTGGCGTTCCTGATCAATGCCGACCTGTTCGCGGCCGGCCTGGCCACGCTGATCCAGGCCTTCGGTTTCTGGAAATTCGGCATCCGGCTGCCCGTGATGATGGGTGTGACCTTTGCCTCGGTGGCGCCGATGATCGCGATCGGCACCGATCCCAATGTCGGCCTGCTCGGCATCTACGGCGCCGTGATCGCGTCGGGGATCTTCGGCATCCTGATCGCGCCGATGATGGGACGCATGCTCGGGCTGTTCCCGCCGGTGGTGACCGGCACGGTGATCACGCTGATCGGCGTGTCGCTGATGCGCGTGGGCATCAACTGGGCGGCCGGCGGCCAGCCCACCACGCGCGCGGTGATCGACGGCGTGGCCAAGGAAGTGCCCAACCTCGCCTACGGTGACCTGACCAGCCTCGGCATCGCCGGGCTGACGCTGGTGACCATCCTGCTGCTGACCAAGTACGGCCGCGGCCTGGTGGCGAACTGCGCGGTGCTGCTCGGCATCATCGCCGGCACGCTGGTGGCGATGGCGCTGGGCAAGGTCTCGTTCGAGGGCCTGGATGAAGCCAGCTTTGTCGCCGTCATCACGCCGCTGCACTTCGGCATCCCGACCTTCGAGCTGAGCGCAATCCTGTCGATGTGCATCGTCATGCTGATCACGCTGGTGGAGTCGACCGGCATGTTCCTGGCGCTGTCGGACATCACCGGCAAGAAGCTGAGCAACGAAGACCTGACCCGCGGCCTGCGCGCCGACGGCCTGGGCACGGTGATCGGCGGTGTGTTCAACACCTTCCCCTACACCTCGTTCTCGCAGAACGTGGGCCTGGTGACCGTGACCGGCGTGCGCTCGCGCTACGTCGCCGCGGCCGGCGGCATCATCCTGATCGCCTTCGGCCTGTTCCCCAAGATGGCCCACGTGGTGGCGTCGGTGCCGCAGTTCGTGCTGGGTGGTGCCGGCATCGTGATGTTCGGCATGGTGGCCGCCACCGGCATCCGCATCCTGGGTTCGTGCGATTTCAACCGCAATCGCCACAACCTGTTTATCGTCGCGATCTCGATCGGCTTCGGCATGATCCCGACGCTGGCACCGACCTTCTTCCAGTACCTGCCCAAGTGGACCGTGCCGTTCACGCACAGCGGCATCGTGCTGGGCACGATCGTCGCCGTGGCGCTGAACCTGTTCTACAACGGCATCCAGTCGCGCGAAGAGGCGATGCGCAACGCCGCCGCCAATTCGCACGGCACCGAGTAACTGAAGTCGCCGGGCGCGGCCGCGCCCGGCACGACTGGCACGCTCATTGCGTAATTTGCGGCGCTTGCGGGCGCCGCGGCGTGCCGGCCGGTCTCCTGAAGCAAGCAACGACACATGACAAACCAGAACTATCCACGCGATCTCATCGGTTACGGCGCCCGCCCGCCGCACGCCCGCTGGCCGGGCGGCGCGCGCGTCGCGCTGCAGTTCGTACTCAACTACGAAGAAGGCGGCGAGAACTGCGTGCTGCATGGCGACGCCGCCTCAGAGCAGTTCCTCTCCGAGATCGTCGGCGCCGCGGCCTACCCCGACCGCCACATGAGCATGGAGGGCATCTACGAATACGGCTCGCGCGCCGGCGCCTGGCGCATCCTGCGCGAGTTCGAGAAGCGCGGCCTGCCGCTCACCATCTTCGGCGTGTCGATGGCACTGCAGCGCCATCCGGAACTGACGCGTGCCTTCGTCGAACTGGGCCACGAGATCGCCTGCCACGGCTGGCGCTGGATCCACTACCAGGGCATCGACGAGGCCACCGAGCGCGAGCATATGCGCATCGGCATGCAGATCATCAAGGAGCTGACCGGCGAGCTGCCGCTGGGCTGGTACACCGGCCGCGACAGCCCCAACACGCGCCGGCTGGTGGTCGAGCACGGCGGCTTGCTGTACGACTCCGACTACTACGGTGACGACCTACCCTTCTGGACCGAAGTGGAAATCACCGGCGGCGAGAAGAAGCCGCACCTGGTCGTGCCTTACACGCTGGACTCCAACGACATGCGCTTTGCCACGCCGCAGGGCTTCAACACCGGCGAGCAGTTCTTCCAGTACCTGAAGGACGCGTTCGACGTGCTGTACGAGGAAGGCGACCCCAGTGGCCTGGACAGCCCGAAGATGCTGTCGATCGGCATGCACTGCCGCCTGCTCGGCCGCCCGGGCCGCTTCCGCGCGCTGCAGCGCTTCCTCGACTATGTGCAGGAACACGACAAGGTGTGGATCTGTCGCCGTGTCGACATCGCCCGCCACTGGGCAGAAACCCATCCCTACGCTCCCCGGAAGCAAGCATGAGCCAGACCTATACCATCGCCCAACTGAACGCCATGTCGGTCGCGGAATTCGTGCAGGTGCTGGGCGGCATCTACGAACATTCGCCCTGGTTTGCCGAGACCGCCGCCGCGCAGCGTCCCTTTGCCGACGCTGCCGCGCTGACGCAGGCGCTGCGCCAGGCCGTCGATGAAGCCGGCGAAGCCGCGCAGCTCAAGCTGGTGCGCGCCCACCCGGAACTGGCCGGCAAGGCCGCGGTGCGTGGCGAGCTGACCGCCGAGTCCACGCGCGAGCAGAGCGGCGCCGGCCTGAACCTGTGCACGCCCGAGGAATTCGACCGCCTGCAGTCGCTTAACGCCGCCTACAACCAGAAGTTCGGCTTTCCGTTCATCCTGGCCGTGCGCGGCTACGACCGCCACGGGATCATCGCGGAGTTCGCGCGCCGCCTCGAAAACTCGCCGCAAGACGAGTTGCAGACGTGCATCAACCAGATCCATCGCATTGCACAGTTCCGGCTTGACGACTTGGTATCCGCCTGAGAAAAAAAGCGTCACCTGCATAACAAAAACGCTGTACCCCGATGCCGCCGGTATCCCAGACACCGAGCCCAAAGCCAGGCGGCACAAATAGAAAAAGAAAACAAAAAAACACGATAAGAACCCGACAGGGACCCAGTACACAACGTTCCAAGCAGGATTGAAACCACGGAGGTCTTAACATGCAGAAGCAGTACAAGCCGGCATTGAAGCTGGCGGCAGCAGCGGCTACCCTTCTTTCCGGCGCGGCCATGGCCCAGTCGAGCGTCACGCTCTACGGCCAGGCCGACATGTTCATCGGCGGCGTCAAGAACCCGGGCTCGGGCGAGCGCGCATGGGTGGCCAATTCGGGCGGGATGCAGACGTCTTACTGGGGCATCAAGGGCACCGAAGACCTGGGCGGCGGCACCAAGGCCATCTTCGACCTGAACGGCTTCTTCCGCACTGACAGCGGCAACAGCGGCCGCTTCAATGGCGACTCGATGTTCAGCCGCAATGCCTTTGTCGGCCTGCAGAACGACAAGGCCGGCACCATCAAGCTCGGCCGCAACACCACGCCGTACTTCGTGTCGACCATCCTGTTCAACCCGCTGATCGACTCCTATGTGTTCTCGCCGGCGATCTTCCATACCTACTTCGGCGCCGTCAGCGGCAGCGTTGCGGATCCCGGCATCATCGGCGATTCGGGCTGGAACAACTCGGTGCTGTACTCCACGCCGAACTTCGGCGGCCTGACCGCCAACTTCATCTACGCGTTCGGCGAGCAGGCAGGTGCTGCGGGCAAGAACAAGTGGGGCGGCAACCTGATGTACTTCAACGGGCCGTTCGCGGCAACCGTTGCCTACCAGCAGGTCCGCTTCAGCGAGGTGCCGACCGACCTGGCAAGCCTCGGCTTCTCGCGCCAGGACGCCGCCCAGGTCGGCCTGTCGTATGACTTCAATGTGGTCAAGCTGTTCGCCCAGGGCCAGTACATCAAGACGCGCGCCACCACGGCCGTTGATGGCGACATCAAGCACATCAACGGCCAGTTCGGCGCGTCGGTGCCGATCGGCGCCGGCAGCCTGCTGGCATCGTACGCTTACGACAAGACCGACAACTCGCTGGGCGACTTCAAGCGCAACACCTTCGCCATCGCCTACGATTACAACCTGTCCAAGCGTACCGACGTGTACGCCGCCTACTACTACGACAAGATCACCGGCATCGAGCACGGCGACACCTTCGGGGTGGGCGTGCGCCACAAGTTCTGATGACGTAACCGTCTCACCGGCAGCACTCGGCCCGCCTCTCCGGCGGGCTTTTTCATTGCCGCGTCCACGTCACTTCTTGTCGAAAATCGCCCCTTCGATGTTGCACCGCGCCATTCAATGCTACGGCGCACACCAGATCGAAAGCTGAAGATTCATAGGGGGATTCAATTGGAAGCGCCTCCGGACGCTTCCTAGATTGGTGATCCGGACCCTCAAAACTACAGCGAGAGAGGTGACTCATGCGGCGCTACGCAAAGACCCGATCCGAACTGATGGCCATCCTGAACCAGTGCCTCGACAACAACCCCGAGTGCGGCGAATGCGAGCTGCACGCGGTGCGAATGCACCAGCCTGACCACACCGGATGCAACTGGAGCGCCGAGGTCGATTTCCCGCAGGAATATGTTGAGAACCTCGACACGCAGTTGGCCGCGGCCAAGTCGATCATCGTCGTGATGCGCGAGCAGTACAACGTGCTGCAATAGGAACAACGTCAAGTGCCTTCCCCCCGCGATTGCCGCGGGGCAGCATCAAGCAAAAAGCCGGGTCAGACGACCCGGCTTTTTGCATTCTTGCTTACTGCGTTTTCAGCGCATCAGCGCACCGCGCCGCTCTCCGCCACGGCCACTGCCGTCATGTTGACGATACGGCGCGTGGTCGCCTGCGGGTTCAGGATGTGCACCGGCCGGGCCGCGCCCAGCAGGATCGGGCCCACCGTCACGCCCTGCCCGCCCGTGATCTTGAGCAGGTTGAAGGCGATATTGGCCGCGTCCAGCGTCGGCATTACCAGCAGGTTGGCGCTGCCGGCCAGCTTGGTCGACGGCAGGAAGTGGCGGCGCACGTCTTCGTCCAGTGCGGCGTCACCCTGCATCTCACCTTCCACTTCCAGGTGCGGTGCCACCTTGGCCAGGATCGCCGCAGCCTCGCGCATCTTGCGCGCCGACGGACGGGTCGAGGAACCGAACATCGAATGCGACATCAACGCGGCCTTGGGAACCAGGCCGAAACGCGCAATTTCCTCGGCGGCTAGTTGCGCGATCGCGGCCAGTTCCTCGGCGGAGGGATCGTCGTTGACGAAGGTGTCAGTGATAAACAGCGTGTGCTTTTCCAGCATCAGCGCGTTCATCGCGGCGAACACCTTGGCGCCCGGCGCCAGGCCGATCACGTCGCGCACGTGCTCGAGGTGAGCCTCGAAGCGGCCGACCGTGCCGCACAGCAGCGCATCGGCATCGCCCATATGCATCAGCATCGTGCCGATCAGCGTGTTGGAGCGGCGCAGGGCCACCTTGGCCATGTCCGGCGTCACGCCGTCGCGACCGCGCAGCGCGTGGTAGGCCTCGTGGTAGGCGCGGTAGCGCGGGTCTTCCTCCGGATTGACCAGGTCGAAGTCCACCCCGGCCTTCAGACGCAGGCCGGCCTTCTCGATGCGCATCTGGATCACGTGCGGACGGCCGATCAGGGTCGGACGGGCCAGCCCTTCATCCACTACGGTCTGGACCGCACGCAGCACGCGCTCTTCCTCGCCCTCGGCGTAGGCCACGCGCTTGGGCGCGGCCTTGGCGGCGGAGAACACCGGCTTCATGATCAGGCCGGTGTGATAGACATAGGTGGAGAGCTGCTGGCGGTACGCTTCGAGATCCTGGATAGGGCGCGTGGCCACGCCGGACTCTTCCGCGGCCTTGGCCACCGCCGGCGCGATCTTCTCGATCAGGCGCTGGTCGAACGGCGTCGGGATGATGTAGTCCGGGCCGAACTTCAGCTCACGGCCACCGTAGGCGGCGGCGACGGCGTCGTTCAGCTCGGCCTCGGCCAGCTCGGCAATCGCCTTGACGCAGGCCAGCTTCATCGCTTCCGTGATCTTGGTCGCGCCGCAGTCCAGCGCGCCGCGGAAGATGTACGGGAAGCACAGCACGTTGTTGACCTGGTTCGGGTAGTCCGAACGGCCGGTGGCGATGATGCAGTCCGGGCGCGCGGCCTTGGCCACTTCCGGGCGGATTTCCGGCTCGGGGTTGGCCAGCGCCAGGATGATGGGCTTGTCGGCCATGGTCTTGACCATGTCGCCGGTCAGCACGCCGGCGGTAGAGCAGCCCAGGAACACGTCGGCGCCCTTGACGATGTCGGCCAGCGTGCGGGCTGAGGTGTCCTGCGCGTAGCGCGCCTTGTTGGCTTCCATGTTGGCGTCGCGGCCAACGTAGATCACGCCCTTGGAATCGACCACCGAGACGTTCTCGCGCTTCACGCCGAGGCTCACCATGGTGTCCAGGCAGGCAATGGCCGCGGCGCCCGCGCCCGACACCGCCAGCTTGACCTTGGCGATATCCTTGCCGACCACCTTTAGGCCATTCAGCAGCGCCGCCGCCGAGATGATGGCGGTGCCGTGCTGGTCATCGTGGAAGACCGGGATGTTCATGCGCTCGCGCAGCTTCTGCTCGATGTAGAAGCATTCCGGCGCCTTGATGTCTTCCAGGTTCACGCCGCCCAGCGTGGGCTCCAGCGCGGCCACGATCTCGACGATCTTGTCCGGATCGCGCGCGTCGAGCTCGATATCGAACACGTCGATGCCGGCGAACTTCTTGAACAGGCAGCCCTTGCCCTCCATCACGGGCTTGCCGGCCAGCGGGCCGATATCGCCCAGGCCCAGCACGGCGGTGCCGTTGGTCACCACCGCCACCAGGTTGGCGCGCGAGGTGTACTCGGCGGCGGTGGCGGGATCCCTGGCGATCTCCTCGCAGGCATACGCCACGCCCGGCGAGTAGGCCAGCGACAGGTCTCGCTGGTTGGACAGCGCCTTGGTCGCGGTTACCTGAATCTTTCCCTTGGTGGGACTGCGGTGGTATTCCAGCGCAGCGAGGCGCAATTGCGCTTCAGGACTGTTTGGGGCATGTTGCGGTGCATCACCGCTGGTCTTGCTGCTCATTGGCTCGTCCGGAAAATGGCCCGGCACCGGAAGCGTCCCTCTCCCGCCATGATTCGTCTCGGCCTCGATCTGATCGAGGGCCGGCAGCGAAGGAAACAACTTGGCAGCGAAACTGACGATTCCGGCAACAAGGCCGGAAAAATCGAGCACTTATTCTAGCCCACGGATCGGCACAAAGCGCCACCAGAGCCAGTCTGGAAGCCGTTTTTTGGGCGGAATGTTCTAGTTAAACTGCTTTTACCAATCGGTATGCAATGAACGTGCAGGGGCATGCCCCTGCACGCATTTGCACGCACTGTCTTCGTGACATTGAAGCCGGCGAAAAAAGCTGCCCTATTTGGCGTTCTTGTCGACCTCCAGGGTCACGCGGCGCGGCCGGCCGCTTTCCGCCGGGAAGTCGGTAAAGGCGCTGCGGATCAGGTAAGGCATGGCCGCCGGCAGCGTGCCGTTCTCGGCGTGGTTCTGCGCGGTCACCTGATAGACCCGCTTGCCGGTGGCGGCCTCGATGAAATAGACGCGCAGGCTGGAGAACGTCACCGGCACGTCCCGCACCACCGTCTGCGGCGGCCAGTAGCCCGGCCCCCAGGGTCCATACGGACCCCACGGGCCCCACGGCCGGTAGTAGCCGTACGGACCCCAGTACGGGCCCCATGGACCGTAGTCCGGATAGACAGTTTCGGCCACGCGCACCAGGCCGGGCGCGGCGTCATATTCCATGCTGACGCGGTAGCGCGCCTGCTTCGCCGGCACCTGCTCGAAGCCGACGCCGGACAGTGCCGTGGCCAGCCAGGCCTCGTAAGTCTGCCGGTCCAGCTGTGCCGCCTGTCCCGGGGCGTGCTCGAAGGCGTAGGTGCGCGGCGCCTCGTTCTGCCAGCCGGCCTGGCTGAATGCCGTGACATCGGTCACCACCGTGCTGGCGCAGCCCGACAGCAACAGCACCGCCAGCAATGCCATCGACCCACAGAGCCGGTACAGCCCTGAACCCATTCCTTTTTTCTCGCCACTGCCGACATCGCCTGCGCGCTGCCACATAGTGCTACCTCACTTTCCACTCGAAACCCACGTGTCTTTGAGACCACGCCGCGGCGCCGGAATTCCCGGCTTGCCCTCGCATCGCCTCCCGGCAGCCGGCGATGCGGCTGACAACCAATGCCCCGTCGACCCTTGGCTACAATGAGGACTTCGGCGCCATGCTTTGCTCCCCGGCTGCCATGGCCCGCCCTTCCCAACGGTCTTCCGAAGACAGGATCTCTCCATGCTGCGCACCGACACGCCCGTTACCGTCTATCGCAAGGACTATACCCCGCCCCCGTTCGCCATCGACCACGCCGACCTGGTGCTGGACCTCGACCCGCAACGCACCGTCGTCACCAGCACGCTGCGCTTCGCGCGCCAGGCCGGCGCGCCGGATGCGCCGCTGGTGCTGTGCGGCGAGGAGCTCGAACTGATCGGCGTCAGCCTGGACGGCAAGCCGGTCGCCAACGCGGCCCAGGAAGCCGGCACGCTGACCATCCCCGGCCTGCCGGCGCAGGGCACGCTGGAGATCGTCACCGCCTGCGAGCCGGCGGCCAATACCACGCTGTCGGGCCTGTACGTGTCCAACGGCAACTTCTTCACCCAGTGCGAGGCCGAGGGCTTCCGCCGCATCACCTACTTCCTCGACCGCCCGGACGTGATGGCGACCTACCGCGTCACGCTGCGCGCCGATCGCGCCGCCTATCCGGTGCTGCTGTCCAACGGCAATCTCGTCAGCAAACAGGACCTGCCCGACGGCCGCCACGAGGCCGTGTGGGAAGACCCGTTCCGCAAGCCCTCCTACCTGTTCGCGCTGGTCGCCGGCAAGCTCGAATGCATCGAGGAACGCATCCAGTCCGCCTCCGGCAAGGACAAGCTGCTGCAGGTCTGGGTCGAGGCCCGCGACCTGGAGAAAACCCGCCACGCCATGGATTCGCTGGTCCACTCGATCCGCTGGGACGAGCAGCGCTTCGGGCTGGAGCTGGACCTGGACCGCTTCATGATCGTCGCCGTCGGCGACTTCAACATGGGCGCGATGGAGAACAAGGGCCTGAACATCTTCAACACCAAGTACGTGCTCGCCAACGCGCAGACCGCCACCGACACCGACTTCGCCAATATCGAGGCGGTGGTCGGCCATGAGTACTTCCACAACTGGACCGGCAACCGCGTGACCTGCCGCGACTGGTTCCAGCTCTCGCTCAAGGAAGGGCTGACGGTGTTCCGCGACCAGGAGTTCTCGGCCGACATGATGGGCTCCGAGTCCGGCCGCGCGGTCAAGCGCATCGAGGACGTGCGCGTGCTGCGCCAGGTGCAGTTCCCCGAGGACGCCGGCCCGATGGCGCATCCGGTGCGCCCCGACAGCTATGAAGAGATCAACAACTTCTACACCGTCACGGTGTACGAGAAAGGCGCCGAAGTCGTGCGCATGTACCAGACCCTGCTGGGCCGCGACGGCTTCCGCAAGGGGATGAACCTGTACTTCGAGCGCCATGACGGCCAGGCCGTGACCTGCGACGATTTCCGCGCGGCGATGGCCGACGCCAACGGCCGCGACCTGACCCAGTTTGGCCTGTGGTACAGCCAGGCCGGCACGCCGGTGGTGACCGCGCGCACCGCGTGGAACGCTGACGACGGCAGCCTGACGCTGACGCTGTCGCAGCGCTGCCCCAAGGTAGGCATCGAAACCCGCGCCGGCACGCCCGAGAAGCAGCCCTTCCATATCCCGTTCGCGCTGGGCCTGCTCGGCGCCGACGGCCAGGACCTGCCGCTGCAGCTCGAAGGCGAGAGCGCGCCCGCGGGCACCACGCGCGTGCTCGACTTCACGCAGTCCGAGCAGAGCTTCCGCTTTATCAACCTGCCACAAGTGCCACAAGGCGAGGCCGCCCCGCTGCCCTCGCTGCTGCGCAACTTCTCCGCGCCGGTGATTGTCGATGCCGAATACACCGACGCGCAGCTGACCTTCCTGCTGTCGCACGACAGCGATGCCTTCAACCGCTGGGAAGCCGGCCAGCGCCTGGCCACGCGCGCACTGCTGCAGCTGGTGGCCGACGTGCAGGCCGGGCGTGAGCTCAAGCTCGATCCCGCGCTGGTGCAGGCCATGCGCACCGTGCTGACCGATGACACGCTCAACCCCGCCTTCCGCGAGCAGGCACTGGTACTGCCCGCCGAGGCCTACCTGGCCGAGCGCATGGGCGTGGCCGATCCCGCCGCGATCCACCGTGCCCGCCAGTTCATGCGCGAAGGCCTGGCGCGCGCGCTGCGGGCCGACTGGCTGGCCGCCTACGCGGCCAATGCCACCCCCGGCGCATACTCGGCCGATGCGGCCTCGGCGGCAAAGCGCGCGCTGCGCAACCTGGCACTGGGCTACCTCGCGGACAGCCGCGATGCAGACATGCAGGCCCTGGCCGAGCAGCAATATCAGACCGCCGACAACATGACCGACCGCTTCGCCGCGCTGTCCTCGCTGGTCAACAGCTTCGCGCCCGGCCGCGAGCATGCGCTGGCGGATTTCTACGAGCGCTTCGAGGACGACGCGCTGGTGATCGACAAATGGTTCTCGCTGCAGGGCATGCAGCGCGGTGAGGTCGGCCCGCACGCCGGCAAGCGCACCATCGACACCGTGCGCGCGCTGATGGAGCACCCCGCCTTCAACCTGCGCAACCCCAACCGTGCGCGCGCGCTGATCTTCAGCTTCTGCTCCGGCAACCCGGCGCAGTTCCACGCCGAAGACGGCTCGGGCTACCGCTTCTGGGCCGACCAGGTGCTGGCGCTCGACGCCATCAACCCGCAGGTCGCCGCACGCCTGGCGCGCGTGATGGACCGCTGGCAGAAGTACGAACTGAACCTGCGCGACCGCATGCGTGCCGAGCTGGAGCGCGTGGCCGCCAGCGATACGCTGTCGCGCGACGTGCGCGAGATCGTCGGCAAGGCGCTCGCCGCCTGACTGGAGAATCCGAGCGGAAATACAAACAAGGAGGCACCGTACCGCCCCCTTTGCCCAGCGCCCCGCAATGCCGTCATCGCGGCCAGCCGGGGCGGGCATGTAGAATTGCGGCCATCCAAGGAGAACCAACCATGACTCGCATCAGCCTCACCCGCTACCTGGTCGAGGAGCAGCGCAAGCACAACACGATCCAGCCCGAACTGCGGCTGCTGATCGAAGTGGTCGCGCGCGCCTGCAAGGCCATTTCCAACGCCGTCAGCAAGGGCGCCCTCGCCGGCGTGCTGGGCTCGGCCGGCACCGGCAACGTCCAGGGCGAAACCCAGCAGAAGCTGGACGTGATCGCCAATGAAGTGCTGCTCGATGCCAACGAATGGGGCGGCCACCTCGCCGCGATGGCGTCGGAAGAAATGGAATCGTTCTACGAGATTCCCAACCGCTACCCGAAGGGCGAATACCTGCTGCTGTTCGATCCGCTGGATGGCTCGTCAAACATTGACGTCAACGTCTCGATCGGCACCATCTTCTCGGTGCTGCACATGCCCAAGCCGGGCCAGACCGTGACCGAGGCCGACTTCATGCAGCCCGGCACCCACCAGGTCGCCGCCGGCTACGCCGTGTACGGCCCGCAGACCACGCTGGTGCTGACCGTCGGCAACGGCGTGCACATGTTCACGCTCGACCGCGAGGCCGGCAGCTTCGTGCTGACACACTCCAACGTGACGATCCCGGACGACACCAAGGAATTTGCCATCAATATGTCGAACATGCGCCACTGGGCCCCGCCCGTGCGCCGCTATATCGACGAATGCCTGGCCGGCGAAGAAGGTCCGCGCGGCAAGAACTTCAATATGCGCTGGGTCGCCTCGATGGTCGCCGACGTGCACCGCATCCTGACTCGCGGCGGCATCTTCATGTACCCGTGGGACAAGCGCGAGCCGGAGAAGCCGGGCAAGCTGCGCCTGATGTACGAAGCCAACCCGATGGCCATGCTGGTCGAGCAGGCCGGCGGCGCCGCCACCAACGGCCTCCAGCGCATCATGGATGTCGTGCCCGAGAAACTGCACCAGCGTGTGTCGGTGATCCTGGGTTCGAAGAACGAGGTGGAACGCGTCACGCGCTACCACCAGGAAGCCGAAGGCAAGGCCTGAGCGCGGCCCTGCGACAAGGAAACGGGGGCGCCGGCCGGCGCCCCCGTTCTTCCGGCATGACGGCCGGGCGGCACAAAGGGGCTTCCCAAGCCTGAAAAACGCTGCTAGTATTGCGGGCTGTTCCAGTACACCGGAACATGTTGCCGAAGTAGCTCAGTCGGTAGAGCAGCTCATTCGTAATGAGAAGGTCGGGGGTTCGATTCCTCTCTTCGGCACCACAGAATTCCAGGGCATGGCCCACACAAACCCGGACGGCGTCAGGCTCTCCGGGTTTTTTGTTGCCTGTCGTTTGCGGCGGGGGATGGCGTCGATGGCCGCACGGGCAGCGACTGGCGCCCCACCCGTCGCGCCCACCAGTACCGGAACGGGTGGTCGAAGTCGGGATAGAGCACAGGCTGGCTGAAGCAGCCGGCGTGCTTCATCAGGAGGTAGGCGGCAAGAATGGCCGCCCAGAATACGAGCAGTTTCACGATCACGGCCACCCTTGTTTGCCAGGTGGCCGTTTTTATTATAGGTAGCCGGCGTGCCACGGGGCCGATGACGCACCCCGTGCATACCCTAACCTCGCTACCCCTTGATACCCTTCAATACACCTCCGGCACGATCATCTGCTTCGGCACCGGCTGCCGCACGTAGTCCTCGTGCCGCTCCCGTCCCGGTAGTACCACGGTGGGCGATTCCACTTCCGCATAGGGCACCAGGCTCAGCAGGTGTTGGATGCAGTTCAAGCGCGCCCGCTTCTTGTCGTCGGCCTGCACCACCCACCACGGCGCCTCGGGGATATGCGTGCGCTCGAGCATGATTTCCTTGGCCTTGGTGTAGTCCTCCCAGCGGCGCTGCGACTCCAGGTCCATCGGGCTGAGCTTCCACTGCTTGAGCGGGTCGTGGATGCGGCTGAGGAAGCGCAGGCGCTGTTCGTCGTGGGTGATCGAGAACCAGTACTTGATCACCTGGATGCCGGAGCGCACCAGCATCTTCTCGAACTCGGGCACGGAGCGGAAGAACTCTTCATACTGGTCGTCGTCGCAGAAGCCCATCACGCGCTCGACGCCGGCGCGGTTGTACCAGCTGCGGTCGAACAGCACGATTTCGCCGGCGGCCGGCAGGTGCGCGGCGTAGCGCTGGAAATACCACTGCGTGCGCTCGCGGTCGTTGGGCGCGGGCAGTGCCGCCACGCGGCATACGCGCGGGTTGAGCCGCTGCGTGATGCGCTTGATCACGCCGCCCTTGCCGGCGGCGTCGCGCCCCTCGAACAGGATCACGATCTTGTGCCCGGTGGCGGCAACCCAGCTCTGCAGCCGCACCAGCTCGCCCTGCAGGCGGAACAGCTCGCGGAAATAGCGCCGGCGGCTGTCCTGCTCGGCCTCGTCCGTGAGTTGCACCGGATCGCCGAAGGCCTCGCTGGCTTCGCGGTCGTCCAGTTCCAGCTCGATCTCTTCGTCGTAGTAGTCGGCGACTTCCTTGTGGATACGCCGTACAAGATCTGCCTCTCCCGGTCTCATCTGCTCTCCCTGTGGATACAACGCGGTCGCGGCGATGCTCGCATGCCTGTGTTGCAGCGGCGTGAAGGCGGGCGGCCTGCCCCGGCAGGCCTCCCTGCATGCAGGTTACGCCAACTACGCCGCGGGATTGATGTTGTGGTTATGGCGGAACAGGTTGTCCGGGTCGTAGCGCCGCTTCACCTCGACCAGCCGGTCATAGTTGGGCCCGTACGCCGCGCCGACGCGGTCGACCTCTTCCTGGGTCAGGAAATTGACGTAGACGCTGCCCAGCGCAAACGGCGTCGCCGCGCGGAACACTTCGCGGGCCCAGGCGATGCACCGGTCGTCGTCGGCAGGCGAATCCCAGCGCCCGTGCAGGTTCATGATGAACTTGGCGTCGCGGCTCGCATAGGCGGTCGCGTCCTGCGCGACGCGGTTGGTCTGCCCGCCCATCGCGCCGATAAAGACCTCGCATTGCGGTGACGGCAACTTGCCGATCTGCTCGATCAGCATCGTGATCATGGCGTCGTCCAGGCCGGCAAAGTTGTGCGACTTCCAGTAGTTGCGCGCGCCCGGCGTCAGCAATGGATCGAAGGCCTGCTGCCAGGCGGTGAACGGCATCGGGCCGACGTGCTCGCCGTAGGGCGTGCCCAGCTTGCGCAGCGGCTCGACCAGTTGGGGCCCCTTGTCGGGCGGGCCGATATAGCAGATCGCAAGCGCCGCGATCGGCTTGCCGTGCGCCTCGGGCGGCAGGAAGGGCAGCGGCGGCGCCTGGCGCAGCACCACCCATACGGTCAGCTCGTCCGGCATCGACTCGTACAGCTCGCGGTAGGCGGGGATCACCGTGGCCGCCTGCTCCAGCGGATAGACGATCAGGCCGCCATACACTTCCGGCCCCACCGGGTGCAGGCGGAACTCGAACATGGTCACCACGCCGAAGTTGCCGCCGCCACCACGCAGCGCCCAGAACAGGTCGGCGTTCTCGTCGGCGCTGGCGCGCACCAGCTTGCCGTCGGCGGTCACCACCTGCGCCGAGACCAGGTTGTCGACCGTGGTGCCGAACTTGCGGCTGAGCCAGCCGAAGCCGCCGCCCAGCGTCAGCCCCGCGACGCCCGTGGTGGAGTTGATGCCCAGCGGCGTGGCCAGGCCGAAGGTCTGCGCTTCATGATCGAAGTCGCGCAGCGTGGCGCCGGGCTCCACGTAGCCACGCTGCGCCTTGGGATCGATGCGCACGGATTTCATCTGCGACAGGTCGAGAACCATGCCGGCTTCGCAGATCGCCAGTCCGCCGATATTGTGGCCGCCGCCGCGTATCGCCAGCAGCACGCCGTTGTCGCGCGCGAAATTGACGCCGGCGATCACGTCGGCAGTGCCGGCGGCCCGCACGATCAGCGCCGGGTGGCGGTCGATCATCGCGTTCCAGATGCTGCGGGCTTCGTCGTAGGCGGGATCGCCCGGTTGCAGCAATTGCCCCCTCAGGCGGGACTTGAGTCCCTCGACAAGTTCGCTGGATAGCTGGGCCATGATGTGCCTCCCGATGCTGGTTGCAAACATCGGACGGCGCGCGGCGGACGGGGAAGTGATGGCCACGAGGACCGATGACTTCACCATTTAAGGCGGGCACCGGATGAATGTAAACGTGCACCCGGTAGTGCGCGCGCGGCAAGTGCGGTACGGCGAGCATGCCGCCGTGCCGGCCTATCATGAATCGACGGCGCGCCATCGCAGCGCCTAACCAACAGCGCCATGAACCCTTCGACCTCACCTCCCCTGTTCCTGTGCGGCGACGTGATGACCGGCCGCGGCATCGACCAGATCCTCGCGCATCCCAGCCAGCCGCTGCTGCACGAATCGTATGTACATTCCGCGCTCGACTACGTGCACCTTGCCGAGCGCAAGGCCGGGCCGATCGCTCGCCCCGCCGGGCCGGAATACCCGTGGGGCGAGGCGCTGGCGGAACTGGAAAGCCGCGCGGCGCGCCCGCGCATCGTCAATCTCGAAACCGCCATCACCACCAGCGACGACGCCTGGCCGGGCAAGTCGGTGCACTACCGGATGCATCCGGGCAATATCGCTTGCCTGCAGGCAGCGGGCATCGACTGCGCGGTGCTGGCCAACAACCATGTGCTCGACTGGGGACGCGCAGGGCTGGCCGATACGCTGGCGGCACTGGACGGGGCGCACATCGCGCATGCCGGGGCTGGTCCCGACGAGGCCTCCGCCGCACGTGCCGCGCTGTTGCCGCTGCCGGGCGGCGGCCGCGTGGTGGTCCTTGCCTTTGCGATGGAGAACGCCGGCACGCCGGCGGCGTGGCGCGCCAGTGCCGGGCATTCGGGCGTGAACCTGCTCGATGACTGGTCCGACGCTTCGCTCGAACGCATCGCGGCACAAGTGCGCGGCATCAGGCGGACGGGCGACGTGGTGGTGGTTTCGATCCACTGGGGACCGAACTGGGGCTACCGCATCGACCCGGCGCAACGCGCCTTCGCACGCGGCCTGGTGCAGCGCGCCGGCGCGGATATCGTCCACGGCCATTCCTCGCACCATCCGCTCGGCATCGAGCTGCATGCGGGCAAGCCGATCCTCTACGGCTGCGGCGACTTCATCAACGACTACGAAGGCATCGGCGGCTATGACGAGTACCGGCCCGACCTGGCGCTGATGGCCTTCGTCAGCTTCGATCGCGGTGGCCACGCCGACCTGCGGCTGGTGCCGCTGCGCCGCAGCCATTTCCGGCTGCAATATGCGCGCGAGGTGGATATTGCGTGGCTGCTGGCGATGTTCGCGGACGAAGGACGGGCGCTTGGCACAAGTTGCGAGCGCAGCGGCGTGCACGAGTTGCGCGTGTTCGCGGCGGGAGGCCTGCCCTAATGAAAAGCCCGCCGGCAAGGCGGGCCTGACAACGAGTGGCCCCGCGCGCGAGGCCATTTGCTAATGCCGGTGAATCATGTGGTCGAACCAGGTCTTCACCGACTGCTCCTGTTGCTGCAGCAGCGTCGGGTTCTTTTCGCGCAGGACCCAGATGACGAACGCCGCACAGGCAACCAGGGCGATCAACACCAGCGCGGTGATCATTGTGGCAGCCATAGCAACCTCCTGTCGGTAGTGTGGTTGCACCTTCAGTGTAGGTCGACTCGCAGGCGGTTGCAGGGGCGCAGAAAGCGGGAAGGCCAGCCGTGATGGCTGGCCTTCCGGTGATTCAAGTGCCACGTGTGTCGGTTCCGTGTAACGCTTCCACAGTTTGCTGATTCCGCTTCTGCATTCACTGCCCGACGCTAGCTCTTCTCGCCCATCCTGCGGCACCCCAGGACATAACTGCAGCATAGTACAAATCCGCGCGCAGCGAAGCGTTCAGAACCCTTGCGTTACGGGCTGGTTCAGGTGACCGCGATGCGGTCGTCGACCAGTCGGATCTGCCCGCCAGGCTTGTCTTCCATCACTTTGAGCACGCGGCTGCCTATCTGCAGCGTAACGCCGCCGTGGATGCGGCGCGCGGCGTCGATCACGGCGTCGGCGGCCGGCTGCATCTGCTGGCCGAGTTCGGTCAGCCGCCCCTCCAGCTCGAACAGGTCGCGCGAGAGCTTGAACAGCGTCGCGCGCGCCTTCTCGCGCAGGTCGCCGACGGCTTTCTCCGGGTGCCGAGCGAAGAACGCCACCAGTTGCCTGACCTTGTTCTGCTCTTCCAGCAGCCGGCGGCGATCGCCTTCCAGCGCGGCGCGCTGCGCGTCGGCGTAGGGGTTCAGGCCGACCTGCACGCTGGTGGCGGTGCCGGCCGGGGAACCCAGCACTGCGGCGCGCACGGCCAGCATGGCGCGGCTGCGGCCGCCGCTGATGCTGCCCTGCACGCCGGGGCCGCCCACCACGATACGCTCGCCCGCGGCGACGTCGCTCTGGCGGATGCCGCTGTCGACAGTGACCTCGGTACCGGCCTCGACCACGGCGTTCTCGATAAAGCGCGCCTTCACCGCGCCCTTGCAGCGCACGCTGGCGCGGCTGATGCCGCCTTCCTTGTGCCCGCTCTCGGCCTTGCCGATGATGCCGCCCTTGACCACGACGTTGCCGCCCGCCTCGACATTGGCGGCTTCGATGGTGCCTTCGACCACCACGTCGCCACTCACGCTTACCGACATGCCGGTGCGGATATCGCCCGACACGCGCAGCGTGCCGTCGAACGCGACATTGCCGGAATGCAGGTCGACCGACTCCACCTGCACCACCGGGCTGACCGAGATGCCATGGACGCCGACCAGCGGCGATCCTGCAATCACCGCGACCAGCAGGTCGGCATCGTTGGGATCGGCGGCCGCGCCAGTCAGGCCCTCGGCAAAGGGTGGATCCTCCACCGGATCGGCCGCGATGGGCTTGCCGAACACGTCCACGCCGTCGTTGCCGGGCACGGCCGGGATGCGGCGCATCAGCGGCGTGCCGGGGCTGACCAGCAGCAGGCTGCCCAGGTCACGCAGGTCTACCTTCGTGGCTTCGTCGTCGGCCTGCGCCGGCTTGCGCGGCTCCAGCAGGGTGACGAAGCGCGCCGGCTCGCCCCGGCGCGGTGCCACGCCGGCAGCGATGGTGCGCAGCTCGCAGGTGCCTTCGGCCAGTGCGGCCTCCAGCGCAAGGCTCTGGATCGGCGCCACCACGCCCCGGTCCGCCGCGGCGCGGCGAATTTCCTCCGCGGTGACCGGCCTTCCGCCTTCGGGCGGCATCAGCGTCAGCCGCACGGCCAGGCCGTCGCCGGTGATATCGAGTTCAAAAGCGCCGTCGATCAGCGCGCCGATGGTGGCGTCGATCTCATGCTCGGCCCGCTGGCATTGCGCCAGGAACTGGGCCACCGCGCGCGCCTCCAGCCGCGCGCCGGCCCAGCCCAGGCTGGCCAGGCATTGCTTGAGGCTGTCGTGATCCGGCGGCAACCTGCCGGGCTCCGGCGTGTAGCGCGCATGCACCTGCTCGCCTGGCTCAGTGAGCTCCAGGCGCAAACCCGACTCGTGAATCATGAGTCCCCCGACTGTTCTTGTGGAGCGGCAGGGGTCCCACCACAGGCTGTCCCGGTGGCAGTGCCCGCACTGCAGGAGGTCCGGTCATGCGCCGGCACTCCGCTTGTTATCGATCTATGGCCAACGGCAACAGCGTCACGAAACTTGAGCGCACAACATACCCTGCCGAAGTGGGGCCCACGCCACCTGCGCCGTCGGGGGCCGGCGGAACTTTTGGGTAAACTGTCGGCATTACGGGGCGCGCCGCGCCCTGCCAGCCTCTGTGCAGTTCCCCATGTCAAATACCCACGAAATCCGCCCCGGCCAGTCCATCGAGCTGCTCAAGGAACTCCATATCCTGACGCGCGACGGCAAGCTGAACCAGGACAGCCGGCGCAAGCTCAAGCAGGTCTACCACCTGTTCCAGTTCATCGAACCGCTGCTGCAGGAGGTCAAGAAAGAGCGCGGCCGCGTCACGCTGGTCGACCATGGCGCCGGCAAGTCCTACCTCGGCTTTATCCTGTACGACCTGTTTTTCAAGACGCTGCAGGACGACTCCCATATCTACGGCATCGAGACCCGCGAAGAGCTGGTGAAGACCTCGCAGGCGCTGGCCGCGCGGCTGGGTTTTCCGGGGATGTCGTTCCTGAACCTGTCGGTGGCGGATTCGATCACCTCGCCGGAGCTGCCGCCGACGGTGGACGTGGTCACCGCCCTGCACGCGTGCAATACCGCGACCGACGACGCCATCCGCTTCGCGCTGGCCAAGCAGGCGCGGCATATCGTGCTGGTCCCGTGCTGCCAGGCGGAAGTCGCAAGCGTGCTGCGCAAGCACAAGGGCAAGCTGCTGGCCGGCAATCCGCTGACCGAGATCTGGCGCCACCCGCTGCATACGCGCGAGTTCGGCAGCCAGGTGACCAACGTACTGCGCTGCCTGCAGCTCGAGGCGCACGGCTACCAGGTCAGCGTGACCGAGCTGGTGGGCTGGGAACACTCGATGAAGAACGAGTTGATCATCGCGCAGTACAAGGACCTGCCGCGCCGGCGCCCGGCCGAGCGGCTCGACGACGTGCTGGAACAGCTCGGGCTGGAGGAGATGCGCGAGCGCTTCTTCACCACGCCGGCGTAATCAGTCTTTCTTCTGCGGCTCGTCCTCGCCCGCCAGCCAGCGCTGCCAGCCGTCATGGCCGAGGCCGCGCATGGTGGCCTGGTTGCGCTCGTAGATATCGGCCGAATCCGGGAACGCCGCCACCGCGCGCGCGATGCTGTCTTCGCGCAGCAGGTGCAGGATCGGATACGGGGCGCGGTTGGTGTAGTTCTCGATGTCGTCCGGCTCGGTGCCCGCGAACTGGTAGTGCGGATGGAAGCTGGCGATCTGCAGCGTGCCTTCCAGGCCGAGGCTGCCCAGCAGGCGCTCAGCGAAGTACAGCAGGTCGTTGAAGTCGAGGAAGTCCGCCACCGCATCGGGCAGAATCAGCAGCGTCGTGTCGATCTGCGCCGGGTCGGCTTCCTCCAGCAGGCGCAGTTCGCGTTCCAGGTCGTCCATCACATCCGGCGCTTCCGTGGCCGTGCTGACCACGTAGCGGACCTGTTCCTTCACATACACGCTCTTGGCGAACGGGCACAGGTTGAGCCCGATCACGGCGCGCTCCAGCCAGTGGCGGGTGGCGGCAATGACGGTGTCTGCGGAGGTGGCGGAGGAAGACATGACGGCGATACTCGGGAAACCGTCATTCTAGCGCTGCGGCAGGCTCTATAATCCGCGGCGGAAACACCCCCGCCCTCCTTCGAGCTTCCCCATGCCCTCTTCCCTCAACCCTGCCCTGCACAGCACCAGTACCGACGTTGCCATCATCGGCGGCGGCCCGGCCGGGTTGATGGCGGCCGAAGTGCTCGCGGCGCAGGGTGTCAGCGTGGCCTTGTATGACGCGATGCCGTCGGTCGGGCGCAAGTTCCTGATGGCCGGCAAGGGCGGCATGAACCTGACGCATGCGGAGCCGGAGCCGGCCTTCCTGGGCCGCTACGGCGCGCGCGCGGCGCAGATCGCGCCGATGCTGGCGGGCTTCGGCTCGCAAGCCCTGCGCGAGTGGGTGCATGGGCTTGGCATCGACACCTTTGTCGGCAGTTCGGGCCGCGTCTTCCCCTCCGACATGAAGGCCGCGCCGATGCTGCGCGCGTGGCTGCACCGGCTGCGTGAATCCGGCGTGCAGTTCCATATGCGCCATCGCTGGCTGGGTTGGGAGGACGGCGCACAGCACACGCTGCGCTTCGCCACGCCGCACGGCGAAGTGTACGTGCAGGCGCGCGCCGTGGTGCTGGCGCTGGGCGGTGCAAGCTGGGCGCGGCTGGGATCGGATGGTACGTGGGTGCCGCGACTGGCGGAGCGCGGGGTCGAGATTGCGCCATTGCGGCCGGCTAATTGCGGTTTCGATGTGGCGTGGAGCGAAGGCTTTGCCTCGCGCTTCGCGGGCACGCCGGTCAAGCCGGTGGCCATCGCCCTCACGGATCGCGACGGCCATCCGCACTACCGGCAGGGCGAGTTCGTGATCAGCGCGAACGGCATCGAAGGCAGCCTGGTCTATGCGCTGTCGGCACCGATCCGTGACCGCATTGAAGCCGAAGGCAACGTGGTCATCCACCTGGACCTGCTGCCTTCGCACAGCGCCGAACAGGTCAGCACCGATGTCAATCACCCACGCGGTGCGCGTTCGCTGTCGAGCCACCTGCAAAGCCGGCTCGGCATCACGGGCGTCAAGGCGGGGTTGCTGCGTGAATGCCTGCCGAAGGACGCGATGTACGACCCCGGCACGCTGGCCATCTCGCTCAAGGCGCTGCCGCTGCGGCTGCTGCGCGCGCGGCCGATCGATGAAGTGATCAGCAGCGCCGGCGGCGTGCGTTTCGAGGCGATGGATGAACGGCTGATGTTGCGCGCAATGCCTGGCGTGTTCTGCGCGGGCGAGATGCTCGACTGGGAAGCGCCCACTGGCGGCTACCTGCTGACGGCATGCTTCGCCAGCGGGCGCACCGCGGCGCTGGGCGCCGCGGCTTACCTGCAACAGGCTTAGGCGGCGGCCTTGCTGCCGACGAGGCTCAGCGCCACCGCTTCGGCGACTTCAATGCCGTCGATGGCGGCCGAGTAGATGCCGCCAGCATAGCCGGCGCCCTCGCCCGCGGGGTACAAGCCCTTTACGTTGATGCTCTGATAGTCGTCGTTGTTGCGGCGAATGCGCAGCGGCGACGAAGTGCGCGTCTCCACGCCGGTCAGCACCGCATCGTGCAGTGCAAATCCGGGCAGCTTCTTGTCGATCTCGGGAATGCCCTCGCGAATCGCCTCGATCACGTAATCTGGCAGCGAAGTGCTCAGGTCGGTCGGCGTCACGCCAGGCTTGTACGAGGGCTCGACCGAACCCAGCGACGTCGACGGCCGTCCCGCGATGAAATCGCCCACCAGTTGCCCCGGTGCGCAGTAGTTGCTGCCACCCAGCTCGAACGCACGCTCTTCCCACTTGCGCTGGAACTCGATGCCGGCCAGCGGGCCGCCGGGATAGTCCTCCGGCGTGATGCCCACCACGATGCCAGCGTTGGCATTGCGCTCGGCGCGCTTGTACTGGCTCATGCCATTGGTTACCACGCGGCCAGGCTCTGACGCTGCCGCCACCACCGTGCCGCCCGGGCACATGCAGAAGCTGTAGACCGAACGCCCGTTGCTGCAGTGATGCACCACCTTGTAGTCGGCCGCGCCCAGCAGCTTGTTGCCGGCGAACTTGCCGAAGCGGCTGCGGTTGATCAGCCCCTGCGGATGCTCGATGCGGAAGCCCAGCGAGAACGGCTTGGCCTCCATGAAGACGCCGCGCTTGTGCAGCATCTCAAAGGTATCGCGCGCGCTGTGGCCGACCGCCATGATGACGTGGTCGGCTTCCAGGTATTCGCCGTTGGACAGCTTCAGGCCGCGCACCTGGCCGTTGTCGATGTCGATATCGTCGACGCGCGTCTCGAAGCGGATCTCGCCGCCCAGTTCGGTGATCTCGGCGCGCATCTTCTCGACCATGCTCACCAGGCGGAAGGTACCGATGTGCGGGCGCGCCTTGTACAGGATGTCCTCCGGCGCGCCGGCGCGCACGAACTCGTTGAGCACCTTTCGGCCATAGTGCTTGGGGTCCTTGATCTGGCTGTACAGCTTGCCGTCCGAGAACGTGCCCGCGCCGCCTTCGCCAAACTGCACGTTCGACTCGGGATTGAGCACGCTCTTGCGCCACAGGCCGAAGGTGTCCTTGGTGCGCTCGCGCACTTCCTTGCCGCGCTCCAGGATGATGGGGCGGAAGCCCGACTGCGCGAGGATCAGGCCGGCGAGCAGGCCGCACGGGCCCATGCCGATCACCACCGGGCGCGGATGCGAGCTGCCCGCCTGCGCGCGCGCGACGAAGTGGTACTCCATGTCGGGCGTCACGCTCCAGTTCGGCTTGCCGGCCATGCGTTTGATCGCGGCGGCCTCGTCGCTGACTTCGATATCGATGATGTAGGTCAGTTTGATGTCCGAGCGCTTGCGCGCATCGTGGGCACGGCGGAACACGGTGTAGCCGATCAGGCCATCTCCCTTGACGCCGATCTGCGCCGCGCCGGCGCGCACGGCGGCGTCCAGGTCGCTTTCGGTATGGTCGAGCGGGAGTTTGACTTCACTTAGACGTAGCATGGGGAACCCGAGAACTGCGGCCGGGGGGTTGGGCACACAAACGTGCCAGGCCGGCCGGAGCGCAATTTTATAGTTTTTCGGGCGCGGGGTCGGCAATCTGGCGGGATGCGGGCTTGCGGACCGGGCCGCCGGGGCGCGCAGTCCGCATGAGCAAGGCTTTCAGGCGCGCCAGCAGGCCCGGCGGTTGCGCGATCGCCAGCGCGCCCGGGCGCCGCGCCGCGACCTCCAGCCAGCCGCGCGCGGGCACGACCAGCGTGTCGCCGGCGCGCAAACGCTGGCGCGGCATATGGCAGGTATCGGCCAGCCATTGCGGCGGACCGGCGACGTCCATCTCGCCCGCACTGGCACGCAACACGGCGCCCGCCACCACGCGGATGCGCAGGCTCTGGCCGGCCGCGAGCCGCACGTCCGGCGATGCGGCAGAAGTGTCTTTTGGATCGCTTTGCATGGCTGGACTCCGGTAGCAGGCACAGGACTCCAGCCTATCGACCGGCACTCGCCCGCGGCAGGCACACCCCGGAACCGCCTGGACCGGAACAGCGATGCGAATTCCGCCCTGTTACGATACAGCCGCCCCGCTTCTGTATCTGTACCGATGTGGCCAACCACGCCACGATGCCGCCATGGACTCCGCCCCGCTCTACCGCCAGGTTGCCGGCCACTACCGCCGCGCCATCGAATCCGGCACGCTTACCGCCGGCGACCGCATGCCGTCCGTGCGCGCGCTGATGGCGCTGCACAGCGTCAGCCTGTCCACCGCGCTGCAGGCCTGCCGGCAACTGGAGAGCGACGGCTTGCTGGAAGCGCGGCCGCGCTCGGGCTATTTCGTCGCGGCGCCGCTGCGTCCGCCGCTGGCGGCGCTGGCCGAGCCGGCGACGGCCTTGCCCGATCCGGCGCAGTACGTGGGCATCCACCAGCGCATTTCCGGCTTGCTGGCGCGCGGCCAGCACCAGCATGTGCATACCAACCTCGGCGGCGCCTATTGCGCGCCTTCGCTGTACCCGACCGAGACGCTGCGCAGCGCCGCGGCCCGTGCGCTGCGCCGCCATCCGATGCTGTTCGGCGAAGCGGTCGAGCCCGACGGCTACCACCCCCTGCGCGCCGCGCTGGCGCGCCAGGCGCTGCACTCGCGCGTGCAGCTGGCGCCGGAAGAGATCGTCATCACAAACGGCTGCACCGAGGCGCTCAACCTGGCCCTGCGCGCGGTGGCTGGCCCGGGCGACGTGGTCGCGGTGGAGTCCCCGACCTACTACGGCCTGCTGCAGATCCTGGAAAGCCTGGGCATGCGCGCGCTGGAAATCCCGTGCAGCCCGCAGACCGGCATCTCGCTCGAGGCGCTGGAGCTGGCCGCGCAGCACTACGACAACATCCGTGCGGTGGCGGTGGTGCCCAACCTGCAGAACCCGCTCGGCTGCATCATGCCCGACGCGAACAAGGCACGGCTGGTGCAGTGGTGCGAGGCGCGCGGCATCGCGTTGATCGAGGACGACTGCTTCTCGGCCACCGCCGACGGCGACACGCCGCCGGCTGCGGCCAAGGCATGGGACGAAGGCGGCAACGTGATCCACTGCGCCTCGCTGCACAAGGTGCTGGCGCCGGGCATGCGGCTGGGCTGGATCGCCGCGGGCAAGTGGCAGGCGCGCGTGGAGATGCTGAAGTTCGGGCTGTCGCGGCCCAACGAGATGCTGTCGCAGATGGCGGCGGCGGACTTTCTGGCCTCCGGCGCGCATGACCGCCACCTGCGCCGGCTGCGCCCGCGGCTGCAGGCGCAGCGCGAATGGTTCGCGCAGGCGGTGGCGGCGAGCTTTCCGGCCGGCACGCGGCTGGGCGCGCCGCGCGGCGGCATGCACCTTTGGGTGGAGATGCCCGCGCAGGTCTCATCCGAGGCGGTGTTCGACGAGGCGCTGGCGGCCGGCATCCGCGTGATGCCGGGCGTGATGTTCTCCAATGCCGGACGCTTCGACCATTGCCTGCGCATCAACTGCGGCACGCCACGCTCGACGCAGATCGAACGCGCGTTGGGGACGCTGGCTGCCGTCGTGCAGCGGCTGGCAGGCTAGCGCCGCCGTATTTGCGACATCACTCCCTTTTTACGCCCCGCTCGCCTATCCTAGTGCGCTGTTGCGCTGGAGGGGCGGCCCGGCTGGTTCCCGGGCATCGGTCCAGACCGCCGCGTGGCAAGGGAAAAAATAAAAAGGAGAATGGCCTTGAGCAGTGCATCCGCGGCGTCGCCCGCCGGCAATACCGGCAATCTTGGCGATCACCCAGACGACTACCAGACCCTGTTCCAGCTCGCGCCGGTATCGCTGTGGCTGGAAGACTTCAGCGCCGTGCGCTGGCACTTCGAGCGGTTGCGCAGCGAAGGCGTCACCGACCTGCGCGCGTGGCTGCGCGCCGACCCGCAGCAGGTGGCGCGGTGCTCGGCGCTGATCCGCGTGATCGCCGTCAACCAGCGCACGCTCGACCTGTTCCGCGCGGCCGATCTCGACGACCTGGTGGCCAACCTCGACACCGTGTTCCGCGACGACATGTTCGACCAGCACGTGGAAGAACTCGGCCAGCTGTGGGACGGCGGCAAGCGCTTTGCCAGCCAGACCGTCAACTACACGCTCGACGGCGAGCGGCTCGATATCCGGCTGGAGGCTAGGGTGATGCCGGGTCATGAAGACACCTGGGAACGCTTGCTGCTGTCGGTCGAGGACATCACCGCGCGCGTGCGCACCGAACGCGAACTGCGCCGCAGCGAGCAATATGCGCTCGGCCTGTTCGAGCATTCGCCGGTGTCGCTGTGGGTGGAGGACTTCAGCGCGATCAAGATGCTGCTGGACGAGGTGCGCTCCGCCGGCATCACCGACTTCCGCACCTTCCTCAACGTCCATCCGGACTTTGTCTCGCGCTGCATGCAGGAGATCCGCGTGCTCGACGTCAACCAGCAGACGCTGCTGATGTTCGGCGCGGAATCGAAGCAGATCCTGCTGTCGCGGCTGGGCGACGTGTTCCGCGACGACATGCGCATCCACTTTGCCGAGCAGTTGATCGACCTCTGGCATGAAAAGCTGTGGCAGCAGCGCGAGGTCATCAACTACGCACTGGACGGCCGCGCCGTGGATGTCTTCATGCAATGGTCGGTGTTTCCGGGGCGCGAAGCGGACTGGGACCAAGTGCTGGTGTCGCTCACCGACATCACCGCGCGCAAGAAGGCCGAGGCCTATGTAGAGTTCCTGGGCAAGCACGACGTGCTCACCAAGCTCTACAACCGCGCCTACTACGAAGACGAACTGGCGCGGCTGGGCCGCAAGGGGCCATGGCCGGTCACCGTGGTGGCGGTGGACCTGAACGGGCTGAAGGTGGTCAACGACCAGTTCGGCCACGCCGACGGCGACGGGCTGCTGCGCCGCACCGGTGAGGTGCTGAAGAAGGCCGTGGGCGAGCAGGCCTGCGTGGCCCGCATCGGCGGCGACGAGTTCATGATCCTGCTGCCGGGGCGCGACGAGCGCGGCGCCGCCACAGTGGTCGAGCAGATCGACAAGGTGGTGGAACTGAACAACCAGTTCTATCCGGGCGCGCGGCTGAGCTTCTCGATCGGCTACGCCACCTGCGTGCAGGGCGATCGTCTCAGCGATACCGTCAAGCTGGCGGACAGCCGCATGTACGACGCCAAGCGCGCCTACTACGAGACGCCGGGCAACGAGCGCCAGCGCGACTGAGGGACTGGCCGGGCGTGGTTCAGCCCGGCGTGCATTCGCCGCGCATCAGCGCCCACTCCTCGCACTGCTTGCCGGACGGGAAGGTGCAGGTGCCGGTCTGCCCGCCGGGCGTCGACACGATCTGCAGCTTGCCGCCGCGTTGCGTGCAGTTGACGGAGGCGGGGCAAGTGAGCAGCCCCTTGTAAACTGCTTATAGGTGTGCAATTATTATCACCCATGAGCATACTTGCTAAAGTTACGATGAAGGAGGCGTGCGCGATGCTGGGCATCCACCCTGGCACGCTTCGCCGATGGGAGTTCGACGGGAAGATCTCCGCCGATCGGACTCCGGGTGGTCATCGTCGCTATAATTTGACCGCTCTAATGGAGTTGGCCGGCAAGAAGGTCGAGGAAGCAGAGCGCGGGCGTACTACGCTCGCCTATGCGCGCGTTTCCAGCCACGACCAGAAGGCCGATCTGGAGCGTCAGTGCCAGGTGCTGGAGTCGTTCTGCGCTGCGAAGGGATGGCCCTTCGAACTCATCCGGGATCTCGGCTCCGGCATGAACTATGAGAAGAAGGGCCTCAAGCAACTGCTCAAACGTATCTGTGCCGGAGGCGTTGATCGGCTTGTCATCACACACAAGGACCGGCTCTTGCGATTTGGTGCAGAGCTCGTTTTTGCTCTGTGCGAGCAATTCGGAACGGAAGTCGTCATCATCAATGCCAAAGGCGATTCGACGTATGAGGAGGATCTTGCCTGCGACGTGCTTGAGATCATTACCGTCTTTTCGGCGCGCCTCTATGGCAGCCGTTCCCACAAGAATCGTCACGCCATGAAAGCCCTGAAAGAGGCTGCAGATGCCATTCAAGAGGGCTGATCCCACCACTATCCAGTTCGCGAGGAAGGTCCGTCTGGTGGTGGACGCTGATGCTGCGGGCAAGCTCGACGGGCAATCCAAAATCTGCAACTGGCTATGGAATCGACTCAAGGACGAAGTCGAGACGCGCATGGCGGAGTTGTCCATCGTCGGCGGCTATGGCTATCTTGATGAGGCGCGAACCAAGAAGCTCCTGTCGGAGGTCTATTCCGAGATCGGGCTTCGCAACCTCGTGCCGCCGCTCAAGGAGCGTCATCCCTTCTTGCGCTGCGTGTTTTCTTCACCGCTGAAGAATGTCGCGCTGCGCATGGCCAAGGCCATTGCCTCGCATCGAAAGTCGAAGAACGGGCAGCGCTGCGGCCCAGACGTGGGCTGGGTCAAGTACAAGGCATGGGCCAAGCACTGGATGAGCCTGGAATACGACGAGCCAGGCAAAGGCTGGAATGTTTCCCAGTTCGGTTGGCTCAACCTGTCGTTCGGCGCGAACGCGCAAGGACAGCGGCTGTCGCTGCGCCTGAAGATGGAGAAGACACCCAAGGAGATCGCGAGCGCTCGCACTTGCCGGATCGTCCGCGAGGGCCGCGACCGCTATTTCGCTGTGTTCACGTTCAAGGGGCAGAAGAAGGCCAGGCAACGCGGCACGCGCGTGGTCTACATCGATCCGAACCTGAAGAACTTTGGCTACGCTCTGGATACTGAGGGGCGCGCCTTCGAATTGTCCAATCTTGAGAAGTTGAAGGAGTCGGAGCGCATTCTCGATCGGCTAACGAGTCTGCGTGACCGGTGCATAGCAAAGTCGCTGTGGGTAGATACCGTCCACGGCGATGGCACGGTGTCGACGCATTGGCGTCCCAGTCGCCGCTGGAAGCGTTTGGACGACGCTGTGGAGCGAATGCAAACCAAAGTGCGAGAACAGAAAAAGCACTTCATGTATTCGCTGGCGAACCAGCTCTGCAGGCACTACGACGTGATTGGGATCGGCAACTACGTGCCGGAGAACACCAACCGCGGCAAGGGCCGCAAATACAACCGCGCGGTAAGAAACAGAACGATGCACGGTGCATTCAAGGACATTGTCTCGTGGGTCGCGACGCGCTCCAGAAAGCATGCGCTGGTGCTGGATGAAACCGGCACCACGCGAACGTGCCATGCGTGTGGTCACGTTGTCGAGGGCGGGATAGCGCCCGCAATTCGGGAGTGGGATTGCCCGGGCTGCGGCACCTGCCACCTGCGCGACGAGAATGCCTGTCAAAACGGTCTGCGGCGGCTGCTGACGCAAGTCGGCGACGCTGTGGACTGCTCCCATCTGCCCTGCTCGGGCCCCGTTCAGACTATCGGGCGGTGTGATTGGCGATTCCATCCGCAAGGATGGACGGGAGTCCCGAGAGGGGGCGCCAATGTGAATTCAATGCGCCTGCCGGAGTACCGGCAGCGAATGCGCGCGTTACCGCGCGCTCGGGTTGGTGACCGCGCGTCCAAATCTGCAAAGACGTCGCCATCAGCGATGCGTAGGCTTGCTTAGATTTGGAAGAGCGGTTCGCCATGCCGACCGCGGCGCCGGTGCCTGCCGGGCGCTCTGCAGGCGTGGTGGTGCAGCCAGTCGCGCAAATGGCGGCGGCCAGCCACAGTGCGGTACCAGCGCGCATCGCGATCTCCTTGTCGAGGTGAAGGAAAGGCGGGACCGCCCAAAGCAAAGAGCCGGCTTGCGCCGGCTCTGTTGCGTATTACAGGTAGACGACCAACACCACGCCCAACACGATCAGCCCGAACTTGGCCACGTAGTAGGCCTTGCGGTTCCAGGCCTTGAAGCGGCGGCGGTATTGCCCGCCCAGCCAGACGAAGCGGAACAGCCGGTTGATCATGCCGGTCTGGTCATGCTCATCATTGGGCGAGCTGGCCGCAGTCATGACCTTGCGGCCCATCCAGTGATTGAACTTGGTCGCCCAGCCGTAGCGCATCGGACGCTCGATATCGCAGAACAGGATCAGCCGGTTGGCGTCGCTGCGGTTCTCGGCCCAGTGCAGGTACGTTTCGTCGAACACCACGCCCTCGCCGTCGCGCCAGCTGTGGCGCTCGCCGTCGACCTCGATAAAGCAGCGGTCGTCGTTGGGCGTGGCCAGACCCAGGTGGTAGCGCAGCGAACCGGCGAACGGGTCGCGGTGCGGGTTGAGCTTGCCGCCCGGCGGTAGCTCGGCGAACATCGCGGCCTTCACGGTCGGCAGCTCGCGCAGCAGCGCCACCGTCTTGGGGCACAGCACTTCGGCCGACGGGTGCTGGGCCTCGTACCACTTCAGGTAGAAACGCTTCCAGCCGTACTTGAAGAAGGAGTTGAAGCCGGCGTCGTCGTTCTTTTCCGCGGCCTTGATCTTGCGCATCGCGGCCAGCGCCAGGCCTTCGTCGCGGATTTCAGGCCAGGCGGCGCGCAGCTTTTCCAGGTCGGGGAATTTTTCGACCGGGATATACGGGGTACGCGGCACGCCCGAGAACGCGTACATGAAGCAGTTGATCGGCGCGACCAGCGCCGAATGGTCGAGAAACTGGCGCCAGATGCGCAGCCTTACCTTGCCGCGGAAGTGCACATACAGGATGGCACCGAGGTAGGCCGCGACGATTATCCACTTGATCACCGAAATCCTCCTGGTCAGCCGCCACCGCCGCGTCAGGCGCCGCGGGCAGGCTGGGTGAAAACCGGTATTTTAGCGAAACGGCAGGGGCGCCGCAGCTTGAGACGATTGCGGCACATGGTCCCGGTTGCGGCCGGGTGTCCGGCAGGTGCGTTCAGGACTCGCCGCGCGACTGGCGGGCGATGCGCTCGATCAGCGCCTGCGCGTCGTCGGGCAGGCCCTGCAGCGTCAGCAGGCGCGCGTTGAGCACCAGGTTTTCCAGCACCAGCTTGGCGGTCGACGCCCACATCGTCGCCAGCAACGCTTCGGTCGGCATGCCGGACGCTTCCATCTCGGCGGAGCGCTCAGCGATCAGCCGGCACGCCATGCGGCGAAGCGCGCCGTCGTCGAACGGCAGGTCGGCGTAGTCGATCGGGTCTTCCTTCTCCACTTCCACCATCAGTTGCAGCAAGGTGTCCTCGGTCATGGGCAGACTCCAGGCAAAGCGCGCCAGGCTGCACGCACAATGGCGGCAGCCTCTGCAACCGAAGCTAATGCACCGCGCCACGGCTTGTCAATCGACCGGCCATGGCGGGCAGGCAGCGGGCAATCCGATCAGAGCGCCGGCGGCTGGCGGCGGAAGCCCACGCCGAAGCGGTTCCAGGCGTTGATGGCCGAGATCAGCAGCGTCAGGTCGGCCATTTCCTTTTCCGAGAATTGCTCGCGCAGCGCGTTGTAGTCAGCGTCCGGCGCCTGGCTTTGCGGCAGCAGTGTCAGTGCCTCGGTCCAGGCCAGCGCGGCGCGCTCGCGCGGGGTGAACCAGCTCACCTCGCGCCAGGCGGGCAGCAGGTTCAGGCGGCGCTCGCTTTCGCCATGCTTGCGGGCGTCGGCCACGTGCATGTCCAGGCAGAAGGCGCAGCCGTTGATCTGCGAGGCGCGGATCTTCACCAGCTCCTTCACGCTGGATTCCAGCGAGCAGCGGGCCAGGTAGACCTCCAGGCCGATCATCGCCTTGTAGGCGTCCGGGGCAACGTCCTGCCAGTTCATCCGTTCTTCCATGGTGGTGGTTCTCCAGTTCGTCAGCTTGGATTTTCGCGGGCACCTGGCGCGATCCGCGAGGTGCTCGTTGGGATCAAAGATAGGCGCACGGATTGGCGCCGTACACTGCCAATTTCCGGCAGAATCTGTAGACCAATTCCGCCACCCCGCCCTGACCGTCATGGAACTGCACCTCGCCCTGGACCAGGCCAGCGACCTGACCGCGCAGATCGTCCACCAGATCCGCAACGCGATCCAGGCCGGCCGCCTGGAAGCCGGCGCGCGCATGCCGCCCACGCGCCTGCTCGGCACACAACTGGGCGTGGCGCGCAAGACCGTGACCACCGCCTATGAGCGGCTGGTCGCCGAAGGCTGGCTGCACGCCCGCGTCGGCGACGGCACCTATGTGGCCGAAGGGCTGGCCCGGCCGCCTGTGCGCATGGCGGCGGCGCCGGTGCTACCGCCCATGGTGCAGCGCTGGATGGCCGTGGAAACGCCCTTCCTCGGCCCGGCGGGCAAGGCACGCTACGCCTTCCAGCCCGGCCAGGCCGATACCACGCGCTTTCCGCATGAAGCCTGGTCGCGCTGCGTCCGCGCGGCGCTGGCCGCCGAGCGCCAACGTCCACCCGGCCCGGCCGATCCCGCCGGCGAGATGGCGCTGCGGCAGGCCATTGCCCGCCATATCGCCTTCACCCGCGGGGTGCAGAGCGCGCCCACCGATATCCTCGTCACCGGCGGCGCACAGCAGGGCATCGACCTGGTGGCCAGGCTGTTGCTGGGGCCGGGCGCGGTGGTGGCGATGGAGGATCCGGGCTACCCGATGGCGCGCGCACTGTTCCAGGGGATCGGCGCACGCGTGGTGCCGGTGCCGGTCGATGGCGAAGGGCTGGTGGTGACCCAGCTGCCGAACGACGCCACGCTGGTCTGTGTCACGCCGTCGCACCAGTCGCCGCTGGGTGTGCCAATGAGCCTGGCGCGGCGGCAGGCGCTGCTGGACTGGGCCGCGCGCCGTCATGCGGTGATCCTGGAAGACGACTACGACAGCGAATTCCGCTACGGCGGGCAGGCGCTCGACGCGCTGCAGACGCTGGACCGGCACGGCCGCGTGGTCTACCTCGGCACCTTCTCGAAAACGCTGGTGGCCAACCTGCGCTGCGGCTACGTGGTGGTGCCACCATGGCTGATGCCGGGGGCGCGCAAGGTCAAGCACCTGATGGACTGGTACACGCCAACGCTGATCCAGCAGGCGCTGGCGCGCTTCCTGGCCGAGGGCCACCTGCTGCGCCATATCCGGCGCTCGCACGCGCGCCATGTGCAGCGGCGTGAGCGCTTGCTGGCACGGCTGCAAGGGGACTTGTCGCCGTGGCTGGAGCCGCTGCCGGCGATGGCAGGCTTCCACCTGGCGGCGCGGCTGCGCGTGCCGGTGACGACCGAGACGCTGGTATCGATGGCGCGACTGTCCGACCTGGAACTCGCCACGCTCGACCCGTGCTATGCGCAGCGGCCTGCTACCTGCGCTGGCCTGCTGCTAGGCTTCGGCGCGATCGACCTGCTTGATATCGATCCTGCACTGGACCGGCTGGCGATGGTACTCTCTGCACTGGCACCCATGCCGCCGCGCGCTGCGTGATGCACCGGGCACGCTGCCGGTAAGTGAGTGCCGCAAAGTGACGCATGCAGCACCAGTCGAGATCGGCGACCAGCCCGGCGCCATGGCGCCGCAGTCACGCTGGTGTCCGCAATATGCCGTGAACAAATCGGACGAGCGCCAGTCTTACTCGCTCATTCGCATTTCCACACCACCACCAGAGTCGCGTTCATGACCAAGCGTTTGTTGTCCGCCATGCGTCAGTACGCATGGTTTGCAGGGGTGAAGCACCATGTCGTGCAGGGCGTCGAAGCCCTGGCGGAACTGCTCAAGTCCCCTTCCGCCGCGGCGCGCGCCGTCGCGGCCATCGTTGCCGAAACCGAGCACGGCGTACAGGTCTGGGTCTCGTACTTCGGCAAGCCGCTGGACCCGCACACCAACTACGTGCTGTGGCCGAACCGCGCACTGCGCCCGGCGCGGCGGCGCATCCAGCCCTCTCCCATCGAACAGTTGCAGATGCGACGGCGGCGCGGCGACTAGCCGCGCCACGCTTTGCCGCATCGCTGCAGCGCCCCGCCGATCCACGGCGCCGGGCGCTGGTGGCGCTCGCGCGTCGGCCCAACTGCCGCAGCAGGTTGTGATAGACATCGGTCAGCCCGATCACCACTTCGTGTGCCTGGGCGAGTGCCTACGACACCTGCCTGTGCTCGCGGCGGCTCCACTACAATGGTTTTGCTGTTCCCGTCCCGACAAGGAGAAGACATGTCCGAACCGCTACACGACGAAGCGTTGGTCAATCTCTACCTGGAACGTATCTCGGCCCTTTCGGTGAGCGCCTTCGACGGTGCCGATGTCAGCGGCGAACTCGATACGGTGATGCGCGAAGCGGTAACGAAGTGCCAGGCCGCCGGCGGTCCGCAGGCGCAGGGAACGCTGACCGTGCTGGCCTCGCGGCTGCGTGAACGCGCGCAAGCCGCCGAGCGCGAAGACCAGCCGCTGGTGCGCGATACATTCAAGCGTGCGGCGGAGTTGGTGCGCGCATAGACACCAATAGATACCTGGTTGCGCGCCGCGCAGTTTTACATCGAAGCTGTGAGAGTAATCTGGCCGGACGGCCTTGAGGACAACGCCTTGAAGGAGTGCGGCGAATGCCGCGAAAGGCGTTGGTTGCGGGGGCAGGATTTGAACCTGCGACCTTCGGGTTATGAGCCCGACGAGCTGCCAGACTGCTCCACCCCGCGTCTGAAGAAAACATTATGAATGATTCACACGCGCATGGCAAGCATTATCTTTGCCTGCGCGTGAAATCGTTCGTGTCCGCATGCTTGCGCGTGCCGCGCTGCATGCAATGACGATGGATCACGGCATGATATAAGCCGTTGTGCCAATCGCAATGGCGCATCCAGGTGCGCCACAAGGCCTGCACGCCGCGCGCAGGCATCACACCGGCGGCCCGAGCAGGCGGTCCACCAGCGCATAGCCCGCACCGAATGCCGCCACTTCCGCCGCATGGCGCGTGGCGAACTGTTGCGGGCCGCTGGCAAGCAGCTCGGTATCGCCTGCATCGGCAGGGTCTGCACCCTCCTGCGATACCCGCACTTCATAACCCCATCGCCCGATACTGCCCCCGCCTTGCGGCGACACCAGGACATAGACGTCCATCCCGCGATACTCCTCGACGCGCCAGTCTGCGTGTTCCATGCAATTTGCTCCAAGGGTCGGATTGGTGGTGCTGGGTCGAGCCTAGGAGGCTGCACGCGCATGCGCAAGGCATGACGCAGCAATCGCTGTCAGCGAGCGATCTCAAATGGGAACTGGAGAGAAATGAGAAGGACGAACGGAGAGCGGAGAAACAAAAAGGGCTTCCGTTTCCGGAAGCCCTCTTCTTTCTGCATAAGTGGCGCGGCTGGCAGGATTCGAACCCACGACCCCTTGGTTCGTAGCCAAGTACTCTATCCAACTGAGCTACAGCCGCACTCGAGAAAAGAGATTATATCTAAGTTTTGGATTTTGTGAAGCCCCTCCGCAACTTTTTCTCATTTTTTTGTGACGTGGGCCTCCCGCCAGCGTTTTTCTATAATGAGTATCCGAAGAAGTGATCCGGACCATGAACAAGGCATTTGTCAAAGAGTCGTCTGGCGACGAGGACGACGACCTCCCCGAAGGCGCAACGCCGCTACCTCCCGGCACCAAGAACTACATCACCGCCGGAGGCTACAACCGCCTGCGCAATGAATTGATGCAGCTGATCGACGTCGACCGGCCCGATGTGGTGCAGATCGTGTCGTGGGCGGCATCCAATGGCGACCGCTCCGAGAACGGCGACTACCTGTACGGCAAGAAGCGCCTGCGCGAGATCGACCGCCGCATCCGCTTCCTGACGCGCCGACTGGACAAGGCCGAGGTGGTCGACCCGTCCCTGCAGGGCGACAACGACCAGATCTTTTTCGGCGCCACCGTCACCTACGTCAATCGCGCCGGCGAAGAAACCACCATCACCATCGTCGGCATGGATGAAGTCGACCTGGACAGCAACCACGTAAGCTGGATCTCGCCGATCGCCAAGGCGCTGATCAAGGCGCGCGAGGGCGACACCGTGGCGTTGCGCACGCCTGCCGGGGTCGAGCAGATCGATATCCTGGAAGTCCGCTACCCGACGCCGCGCGGCGCCGAGTAAGCGCACGCCGCCCGGCGGCGGCGAAAGCAAGCACGCACCGCCGGCGGCGGCGCTCAGCCGTCGTTGCGGTCGCGGAAGATGCGGATGACGTCGGGGTTGCGGCGCAGCCCGCGCATCACGTTAGCCAGGTGCAGGCGGTTCTGCACCTGGATGAGGAACTGCATGTACGTGGCTTCCTGGTGGCTGCCGTCCTGCTGCTCCATCGCCACGTGCGCGACGTTGGCGTCGGCGGCGGTCAGGTCCGCCGCGACGCGCGCGACGATGCCCTTGACGTTGCGCACCATCACCTTGATCGACACATCGAAGGCGCGCGTGGTCTTCTTGGCCCACATCACGTCGATCCAGTGCTCAGGATCCTTGCTGTGCAGGCGCTTGGCGATCCTGCAATCCTGCACATGAATCTGCAGCCCTTCGCCCTTGCCCAGGTAGCCAACGATCGAGTCGCCGGGAATCGGGCGGCAGCACGCCGAGAAGATCATCGACATGCCTTCGTCGCCGGTGATCGGCACCGCGGGCGCTTCTTCGCCGGCGAAGGTCTGCACCGCCGCCAGCAGCGCACTGTCGACGTCGCCGGACAGCTCCTGCAGCAGGATTTCCATGCGCTTGGCCACCACCGCCGGCACGCGCCGGCCGAGCGCCAGGTCGGCAAAGATGTCTTCGCGATGCTTGTTGCCGGTCCACTGGATCATGCGGTCCCACACCGACTGCGGCACGGCCTTCAGCTCGATGCCGAGCTGGCGCGCGGACTGTTCCAGCAGGCGCTCGCCGAGCTGGATGGCCTCGTCGAGCTTGGTGGTCTTCAGGTAGTGACGGATCGCCGCGCGCGCCTTGCCGGTGCGCACGAACGACAGCCAGGCGGGATTGGGCTTGGAGTACGGTGCCGTCACCACCTCGACGATATCGCCGCTCTTGAGCTCGGTGCGCAGCGGCAGCAGCTCGTTGTTGATCTTGACCGCGACGCACTGGTTGCCCAGGTCACTGTGCACCGCGTAGGCAAAGTCCAGCGCGGTGGCGCCGCGCGGCAGCGCGCGGATATGGCCCTTGGGGGTGAACACGTAGACCGCGTCGGGGAACAGGTCGATCTTGACGTGCTCCAGGAATTCCTGCGAATCGCCGGTCTGGCTCTGGATATCGAGCAGCGACTGCAGCCACTGGTGCGCCTGCTGCTGGATATCGTTGGCGTGGTCGGCCTGGTGCTTGTACATCCAGTGCGCGGCGACGCCCGCCTCGGCGATCTGGTGCATGTCGCGCGTGCGGATCTGGAACTCCACCGGCGTGCCGAACGGGCCCACCAGCGTGGTGTGCAGCGACTGGTAGCCGTTGATCTTGGGGATGGCGATGTAGTCCTTGAACTTGCCGGGCATGGGCTTGTACAGCCCGTGCAGCGCGCCCATCGCCATGTAGCAGTGCATCTGCGTTTCCACCACTACGCGGAAACCGTACACGTCGAGCACCTGCGAGAAGGACAGCTGCTTGTCGTGCATCTTGCGGTAGATGCTGTAGAGCGTCTTCTCGCGGCCGGACAGTTCGGCCACGATGCCGGCGTCGGCCAGCCCCTTCTGCGCGGCCTCCAGGATGCGCCTGACCACCTCGCGCCGGTTGCCGCGTGCGGCCTTGACGGCTTTTTCCAGCGTGGCGTAGCGGAACGGCGAGCCGACCTTGAACGACAGTTCCTGCAGTTCGCGGTAGATCGTGTTCAGACCGAGACGATGCGCGATCGGCGCATAGATCTCCATGGTCTCCACCGCGATGCGGCGGCGCTTCTCCGGCGGCACGAAGTCGAGCGTGCGCATGTTGTGCGTACGGTCGGCCAGCTTCACCAGGATCACGCGCACGTCGCGCGCCATCGCCAGCAGCATCTTGCGGAAGCTCTCCGCCTGCGCCTGCTCGCGGCTCTGGAATTCGAGCTTGTCCAATTTGGTCAGGCCATCGACCAGTTCGGCGACCTTGGGACCGAATTTCTCGGCCAGCTCGCTCTTGGTGATGCCCTGGTCTTCCATCACGTCGTGCAGCAGCGCCGCCATGATGGACTGGACGTCCAGCTTCCAGTCCGCGCACAGCTCGGCCACCGCCACCGGATGGGTGATGTAGGGCTCGCCGCTCTGGCGGTACTGGCCCAGGTGGGCCTCGTCGGAAAACTGGAAGGCTTCGCGCACCCGCGCCAGGTCGGGCGCCTTCAGGTACGCGAGCTTTTCCATCAGCCGGGTGATGGAAATGACCTGCTGGCGCGGCGGCACCGCCGGTTGCGAGGTCGGACCGAAGAAGTGCCGGTATGACTGCGCCAGCACTGCATCGATAAACAGACTGTCCGCCGCGGGCTGCGTCGCCTGCTGCACCGCGGCCAGTTCGTCCTGCACGGCGGCGCCCCTGGCCTTGGCCGGCGCCAGTGCAGGCGCGACGGCGCGTTCGCCGACGACATCGTCGCCGAGCGGATCGGGCAGATTGGGAGCGCCGGTGCGCGCGTTCACGGAAGACTGGCCCGGAATGGTGCGCTTACGCGCCGTGGGCGGAGCCGCATCCCCATGCGCCTCCCCGCGCGGGCGCGCAGGCACCACGGCTGTCGGCGACGGCTGGGTGGGAGGCTTGGAGGGCGGATGCGGCGAAGGCATGGCGGCGGCCCGGGAAATCCGGCTGGATACGTGCTGGCACGATGCAAGGATGAACCATGGGCCGCCTGGTCGATCAGGTCGGGACCTTTTTCAGCATCTCGATGCCGACCTGGCCCGACGCGATCTCGCGCAGTGCCACCACGGTCGGCTTGTCCTTCGCTTCGACCTTGGGCGTGTGGCCCTGCACCAGCTGGCGCGCACGATACGTGGCAGCCAGCGCGAGCTCGAAACGGTTCGGAATGTGTTTCAGACAATCTTCGACGGTAATACGCGCCATATCAAATCCACCTTGGGACAAAACCTTGTGTTGGGTTGCCATTTTACAGCACGCGGCGGAAAACGCCGGCGGCGCCCCGCGCGCGTGCCTGGGGCAGGCGTGCGCTCAGTGGATGCCGAGCTCGATGAACAGCTCCGAATGCCGCGCCTTTTGCGAGGAAAACCGCAGCCGCGTGGCGGTCACCACGTTGCGCAATTGCTCCAGCGCCTCGTCGAACACCTCGTTGATGATGACGTAATCGGACTCCGAGGCGTGGGACATCTCGCTGCCCGCTGCCAGCAGCCGGCGCACGATCACGTTGGGCTCGTCCTGGCCGCGCTTTTTCAGGCGTTCTTCCAGCGCGGTCAGCGACGGCGGCAGGATGAAGATCTCGACCGCGTTGGAGAAGCGCTGGTGCACCTGCTGCGCGCCCTGCCAGTCGATTTCCAGCAGCACATCGTTGCCCTGCGCCATCTGCTGCTCGATCCACACGCGCGAAGTCGCATAGTAGTTGCCGTGGACCTCGGCCCACTCCAGGAACTCGCCGCGGTCGCGCGCGGCGCGGAAGGCGTCGACGGTGACAAAGTGGTACTCGCGCCCGTCCTGCTCGCCAGGGCGCGGGGCGCGGGTGGTGTGCGAGATCGACAGGCGGATGGCCGGGTCCTGCGACAGCAGCTTGTTAACCAGCGTCGACTTGCCGGCTCCGGACGGCGCCACCACCATGAAGAGGTTGCCGGGGTAGACGGTATCGATGGCAGTGTGAGGCGCAGTTTGAGGCGTTGGGCTCATGATGATTCTTGGGTGATTCCTGGGACTAGCTTTATTCGAGGTTCTGGACCTGTTCGCGCATCTGCTCGATCAGCAGCTTGAGCTCCATCGAGGCATCGGCCAGTTCCTTGGCCGCGGCCTTGGAGCCGAGCGTGTTGGCCTCGCGGTTGAGCTCCTGCATCATGAAGTCCAGGCGCTTGCCGACCTGGCCGCCCTTCTTCAGGATGTGGCGCGTTTCGTTCAGGTGCGCCTGCAGCCGCGACAGTTCCTCGGCGATATCGATGCGGATGCCGTAGACGGTGGCTTCCTGGCGGATGCGCTCGGCGATCTCGTCGCGGCTCATCGACGGCATGCCGTTGGGCGCGGCCAGGTTGAAGGCTTCCTGCAAGCGCTCTGTCAGCTTTTCCTGGTGGTGCGCGATCAGTTGCGGGATGGTCGGCGTCAGGCGCTCGACGATCGCCAGCATGGCGTCGACCCGCTCCATCAGCGTGGCCTTGAGCGCGTCGCCCTCGCGGCGACGGGCCTCAAGCAGCTGGTCCAGCGCTTCGCGCGCGGCGCCCAGCACGGCTTCGCGCAGCGATTCCTGCGACAGCTCGGGCTCGACCAGCACGCCCGGCCAGCGCAGGATCTCGCCCATGCGCAGCGTGCCGGCGCTGGTGAAGGTGGCGGCCACCGTGGTCTCCAGCGCGCGGATCTGCGCCAGCAGGCCGTCGTTGAGCGCCAGCGTGGCGCCGCCGGCGTCGGCGCGCTGCAGGTTGATGCGGCATTCCAGCTTGCCGCGCGACAGTTCGGCCATCAGCATTTCACGCAGGGCCGGCTCGAAGGCTCGGCACTCTTCCGGGGCCCGGAACAACAGGTCGAGGAAACGCGAATTGACAGTGCGGAATTCCACCGAAACTGACGCGGTGCGCCCGCTGGGCTCGCCCTGCGCGTTGGTCAATGGCGCCTGGCGCGTCGCCAGGCCATAGCCTGTCATGCTGTGGATCATTGGATATTCTCGTGAATGGAGGCGGCCCCGGGGCGCTGGGCCCGCAGACGCCCTCCTCGAGCCTCCCGCAACCGGATCCCGGGAGCGCTCTCAAAACGTTGAAAGGAGGGCAACAATGCCCTTATTTGTGTTCTTTACAAGTGACCGATTAGCCCGGACAATCCGGAGGCAATTCAGGTCCTATTCCCATGACAGAGTCCAAGGGCACGACACAACCGAAGAGTGCACCGCTGCCGGTCGGCACGCTGTTGTCCAACTATCGTATTGTAAAGAAGTTGGCCAGCGGGGGGTTCAGTTTCGTCTACCTGGCCACCGACGAGACCGGCGCACCTGTCGCCATCAAGGAATACCTGCCGTCGTCGCTGGCGCGGCGCAACCCGGGCGAGCTGATCCCCGTGGTGCCCGAGGAAAACGCCCCGGCGTTCCGGCTGGGCCTGAAGTACTTCTTTGAAGAGGGCCGCTCGCTGGCCCGCATCTCCCATCCCAGCGTGGTGCGCGTGGTGAACTTCTTCCGCGAGAACGCCACGGTCTACATGGTGATGAACTACGAGCTGGGCAAGACGCTGCAGGAGCACGTGCTGGCGGCCCGGCAGCAGGGCCGCGCCAAGGTGCTGCGCGAGCATTTCATCCGCAAGGTCTTCCACGACCTGATGAGCGGCCTGCGCGAGGTACATATCCACAAGCTGCTGCACCTGGACATCAAGCCCGGCAATATTTACCTGCGCGAGGACGAATCCCCGATCCTGCTGGATTTCGGCGCCGCGCGGCAGACCCTGACCATGGAAGCGGCCCGCTTCCAGCCGATGTACACCCCCGGCTTTGCCGCGCCGGAGCTGTACGGCAAGCATTCCGAGCTGGGCCCCTGGACCGACATCTACAGCCTGGGCGCGACGCTCTACGCCTGCATGGCCGGCATGCCGCCGCAGGAAGCCAACCAGCGCGAGAAGGACGACCGTATGGGCGAGGCGGTGCTGCGGCTGCGCAGCAGCTACACCAACGGCCTGGTGGACCTGGTCGAATGGTGCCTGCGCCTGACCCCGTCCGAACGCCCGCAGAGCGTGTTCCGGCTGCAGAAGGAGTTGCGCGAGCAGACCAATGCGCTGGGCGAGCAGGCCGCGGCCCAGCCGCCGGTGCCGGCCGAGCGCCCCGCCCCGACCTCGCGCTTCCTGACGCTGCTGCGCCGGCGTGACGAGCCCGCCCCCGGCGCAAGCGTCGAATAAATCACAACCCGGCACGCCCCCGGCGCGGCCAACTTATAGATTTCCCGAGCCAACATGCGATTCTCTGTCTACCAGGAAAGCAGGAAAGGCGGCCGCCGCATCAACCAGGACCGCATGGGCTACTGCTTCACGCGCGACGCGCTGTTGATGGTGCTCGCCGACGGCCTGGGCGGCCACGCCCACGGCGAGGTCGCCTCGCAGCAGGCGCTGCAGACGCTGGCGCGCCAGTTCCAGGCCCAGGCACGTCCCACCGTGCGCAATCCGGCGGAGTTCCTGCAGGACACCATCATGCTGGCGCACCGCGAAATCCACCGCTACGCCGAAGCCAACCGCATGGCCGACGTGCCGCGCACGACCGTGGTCTGCTGCCTGGTGCAGCACGGCCAGATCCACTGGGCGCACGCGGGCGACTCGCGCTACTACCTGCTGCGCAAGGGCCGGCTGCTGACCCGCACGCGCGACCACTCCAAGATCGAGAACCTGCTGCAGCAGGAGCGCGTGCTGCCAATGCAGGTGGCCAACCACCCCGAGCGCAACAAACTCTACAACTGCCTGGGCTCGCCCAACCTGCCGCTGATCGACCTGGGCGGGCCGGTGCGGCTGGAGCCGGGCGACGTCGTGCTACTCTGCTCGGACGGCCTGTGGGGCAGCCTGGAGGAGCCGGTACTGGTGGACCGGCTGTCGCGCCTGTCCGTGGTGCAGGCGGTGCCGGCGCTGATCGAGCAGGCGCTGCAGAACGCCGGCGAAGGCGCCGACAACACCACCGGCATCGCCATGATGTGGGAGCTGGACAGCACCACCACCGGGCAGGACGCGGTGATGACCGACACGCTGCCGCTGAACGCCTTCACCACGTCGATCCTGGAGCGCACCGGATCAGACAGCGACCTGCTGTCCGAGGAGGAGATCGAGCGCTCGATCGCCGAGATCCGCGCCGCGATCGACAAGACCAGCAACCTGATGCGCTGACGCGGTACGCGGGCCCTAAAGGAGCACCAAAAGGGGCACCAAGGCAGCGCGCAAAGGCTGGCGGCGTTAGAATCGCGGTCTCTCCCCGATTCGGACAAACCATCCCATGCGACCCAGCGGCCGCGCAGCCGATGCGCTGCGTTCCATCAGCCTTACCCGGCACTACACCCGTCACGCCGAAGGCTCCGTCCTGTGTGCCTTTGGCGATACCAAGGTGCTGTGCACCGCCAGCGTGCTGGCCAAGGTGCCGCCGCACAAGAAGGGCAGTGGCGAAGGCTGGGTCACGGCCGAGTACGGCATGCTGCCGCGCGCCACGCACACGCGCTCGGACCGCGAGGCCGCGCGCGGCAAGCAGACCGGCCGCACACAGGAGATCCAGCGCCTGATCGGCCGCGCCATGCGCACGGTATTCGACCTGGGGGCGCTGGGCGAATACACGCTGCACCTGGACTGCGACGTGCTGCAGGCCGATGGCGGCACCCGCACCGCTGCCATCACCGGCGCCTTTGTCGCCGCGCATGACGCGGTGTCCGCCATGCTGCGCGACGGCCTGATCGCCGCCAGCCCGATCCGCGACTTCGTTGCCGCGGTTTCGGTCGGCATGGTCGACGGCGTGCCGGTGCTCGATCTCGACTACGCTGAAGACAGCAACTGCGACACTGACATGAACGTGGTCATGACCGGCAGCGGCGGCTTTGTCGAGGTACAGGGCACCGCCGAAGGCGCGCCGTTCAGCCGCGCCGACCTGGACGCCATGACGCGCCTGGCCGAAGCCGGCATCGCGCGCCTGGTGCAGCACCAGCGCGAAGCGCTCGGCCTGGCCTGAGGCAGGATGGACATGCAACGCCTGGTACTGGCTTCCAACAACCCCGGCAAGCTGCGCGAGTTCGGCACGCTGCTGGCGCCGCTCGGCTTTGACGTGGTGCCCCAGGGCGAACTGGGCATCCCCGAGGCCGAAGAGCCTTTCGCCACCTTTGTCGAGAACGCGCTGGCCAAGGCCCGCCACGCCAGCCGTCTGGCCCACCTGCCCGCGCTGGCGGACGATTCCGGCATCTGCGTGCAGGCGCTGGACGGCGCGCCCGGCGTCTATTCGGCGCGCTACGCGCAGATGGCGGGCCAGGCCAAGTCGGATGCGGCCAACAATGCGTACCTGGTCTCGCAGCTCGCCGGCAAGCTGAACCGTCACGCCTACTACTACTGCGTGCTGGTGTTCGTGCGCCACCCTGACGACCCGTGCCCACTTATCGCCGAGGGCCTGTGGCACGGCGAGGTCGTCGACGCGCCGCGCGGCGCTAGCGGCTTTGGCTACGATCCGCACTTCCTGCTGCCGGGCGAGGGCAAGACCGCCGCCGAGCTGTCGCCCGAAGAGAAGAACGCGGTCAGCCACCGGGCGCAGGCGCTGCGCGCACTGGTTGCACGGCTGCAGGCCGAGGCCGCGGAGACCGCAGGCCGATGATCCCGATCGTACCGGCCGGCAGCGCGCCGACCGCTTCCGCCACGCCCGTCGACAGCAAGCAGCTCTGGCTCAAGCCCGGGCAGATCAGCCTGCCCGGCTCGCCGCCGCTGTCGCTGTACGTGCATATCCCGTGGTGCGTGCGCAAGTGCCCGTATTGCGATTTCAACTCGCATGCGGCGCCGGGTGCCGACAACCACGAGATTCCGGAAGAGATTTACCTGGACGCGCTGCGCGCGGATCTGGAGCAGTCGCTGCCGCTGGTGTGGGGACGGCCGGTGCATACGGTCTTTATCGGCGGCGGCACGCCCAGCCTGCTGTCCGCGGCGGGCATGGACCGGCTGCTGTCGGATATCCGCGCGCTGCTGCCGCTGGATGCGGATGCCGAGATCACGATGGAGGCCAACCCCGGCACCTTCGAGGCCGACAAGTTCGCCAGCTATCGCGCGAGCGGTATCAACCGGCTGTCGATCGGCATCCAGAGCTTTAATGACCGTCATCTACAGGCGCTTGGGCGTATCCACGGCGGCGCGGAAGCGCGCAAGGCGATTGATATTGCGCAGGCGAGTTTCGACAACATCAACCTCGATTTGATGTATGCGCTGCCGGGACAGACGCTGGAGGAGTGCAGGCAGGATCTGGAAACCGCCCTTTCCTACGACACCACCCACCTGTCGCTGTACCACCTGACGCTGGAGCCGAACACGCTGTTCGCCAAGTTTCCGCCTGCGCTGCCGGACGATGACACGGCGTACGAGATGCAGGACCTGATGGAGGCGCGCACAGCTGAAGCTGGCTATCGGCACTACGAGACGTCGGCCTACGCCAGGCCGCATCGCGAGGCGCGCCACAATCTCAACTACTGGCGCTTTGGTGACTACCTCGGGATCGGGGCGGGGGCGCACGGCAAGTTGTCGTTCCCGCATCGTGTGTTGCGGCAGATGCGGCACAAGCATCCGGCTACCTATATGGCGCAGGCGCTGGCTGGCAATGCCGTGCAGGAAGCGCGGGATGTTGGGGCGGATGAGTTGCCGTTTGAGTTCATGCTGAATGCGCTGCGGCTGACGGATGGTGTGCCTGCGTCGAGCTTCCATGACTACACCGGGTTGCCGCTGCATACGATCAGCAAGCAGTTGGCTGAGGCGGAGAAGAAGGGGTTGTTGGAAGCGGATCTGACTGTCATCCGGCCGACCGAGCTTGGGAGGCGGTTTTTGAATGACTTGCAGGAGATGTTTTTGAAGGATTGAAGGGGGGTCGATGATCGATGGCCCTCGCTGCTGGTGATGTCGCTCGGACAAAAGTGGCCCGCCCAGGAGGGCGGAACCAAGCGGTTCAACAGCGACAACATGTCACCAGCAACGCGAGCCGTCGAGCATCGACAAGACGTAACCGCATCGCAAACGCATACCCCCAACAAAAAAAGGGCCACGCACCCGCAGCCCTTTAGATTCTGGCAAACGTCAGACCGACACGTCAGTACGGCGTCGCCATGTCGTTAGCCACCCGCGCCCGCATGCCAACCTGCAAATTACCCAGGTTCGACTGCGTCACCGTCGCCACACGACCATCATCGAGCCGCACATTCACACGATACGCAGTCTGCGTACTGCTGCCCGCACGCTTCTCGATCTGGTTGCCAGCCACGGCGCCGACCACTGCACCGCCGATGGTAGCCGCAGTCTGCCCGCGCCCGCCACCGACCTGGTGACCCAGCAGGCCACCGGCCGCACCACCGATGACCGTGCCCAGCAGCCCCGAGCTGCCCTGCGTGTTGGTGATCGGCTCGATCGATTCCACGCGGCCGTAATACACCGAACCGGCAGGCGCCTGGGAGGTATTGGGCGTCTGGTAGGGCGGAGGGGGCGGGGCGTTGTATCCGGTGTTGCTATAGCCGTTATTGTACGGCGCGGTACAACCAGCCAGCACCACAATGGCGGTCGCGGCCGGAAGGATCAGCCACTTCTTACTATGGATTCGCATTTTGAGTTCTCCTCTGTTGCCAGGCGAAAGCCGGGAATGCGGCACACACCGCGACACCCGGCACGCCAATATGAGCGACGCCGGCATGAGAAGGTTCCGCCATGTCAGACGGACGCCGACAGCCGCGCCGGCAGGTGTGGCAGGAAGTTTACGCAGACATCGATGCCGCACTGCAAGACCACCATCGTTGCACGCGGGCCTTGTATAATGCGCGACCTGACCGTCAGGTCGGCAGGCAACGATGCGCGAAACGGGCCGCCCTTTCGCGCTACAATGCCCGCACTTTCCGGAAGCGTGGCCGAGTGGTTTAAGGCAGCAGTCTTGAAAACTGCCGATGGGGTGACCCATCCGTGAGTTCGAATCTCACCGCTTCCGCCAGACAGCGAACGGCCCGCACCAGTCAACCGGTGCGGGCCGTTTTCATTTGGGATCGTCGTGCAGGTCTTGCGTCAGCAGGCGGTAAGCGTCGGCCTCTGAAATCTTAAGCCGGTACTTACACGCCAGCACACGCGCGAGCCCGCGCGCCGCGCCCGGCGGACTGTGCCGCAGCTGCTCGCGATAGGCTTCCACTTCATAGCGCAGGCGCCAGCGCCGGCTGGCCAGGTAGAGCACGCCCATCAGCCCCCAGCTGCGCCAGAACTGGCGCACATGGACCTTCTCATGCTCGATCAGCGCCTCGCTGGCGCCGGGGCGCAGCAGGATCAGCGGGCCGGGCGTAAAGCCGTCAAACCCGCGCGGGATCAGCCAGCGGGTTTCGACGACCAGGCACAGCGGCGAGCGGCAATAGCGGAGCATGCGTAAAGCATAGCGCGGATGCCGCCGCCCTGCCCTGGCCTCAGGCCGCCGCGCGCAGCGGTGCCGGCGCAGCCGCCGGGGGTATCGGCGCCGCCTGCCCGCGCGAACGGCCCGAGCTGAGGTAGCCGGCGATCGATTCCTGCGTGACTTCGCCCAGGTAGTCGCCATCGGCGCCCATCACCGGCAGCCAGCTGGTGTTGTGCTGGTACATGCGCGACAGCACGATGCGCAGGTGCTCGTCGAACGCCGCGGTCACGGCGAACGGGCGCATGACATCGCTGCACTGACCCTTGCCCGCGCGCGCATCGCGGCGCGTGACATAGCCGAGCGCGCGCTGCGCATCGTCCACCACCGGCAGGTGGCGCACGTCGGCATCGTCCATCACGCCCAGCGCTTCGGCCTGCGGCATGTCGGGCCGGCAGCTCGGCGGCATGGTGGCGGCGTCGCCGGCGCGCACCAGCAGCAGGCGCTTGAGCGTGTTGTCATGGCCGACGAAGGCCTGCACGAACTCATCGGCCGGGTGTGCCAGCAGCGCGTCGGGGTGGTCGAACTGCACCAGCTTGCCGCGGCGGAACACCGCCACCTTGTCGGCCAGCTTGATGGCCTCGTCGATATCGTGCGAGACCATGATCACGGTCTTGCCGAGCTGGCGCTGCATCTGCAGGAATTCGTTCTGGATGCTTTCGCGGTTGATCGGGTCGACCGCGCCGAAAGGCTCGTCCATCAGCAGTACCGGTGCATCGGCCGCCAGCGCGCGGATCACGCCGATGCGCTGCTGCTGCCCGCCCGACAGCTCGCGCGGATAGCGGGTCAGCATCAGGTTGGGGTCGAGCTGCACCATCGCCATCAGCTCGCGCGCGCGCTCGCGGCATTGCTTCTTGTCCCAGCCGAGCAGGCGTGGCACCACCATGATGTTCTCTTCGATGGTCATGTTGGGGAACAGGCCGATCTGCTGGATCACATAGCCGATCTTGCGGCGCAGGGTCACGCCGTCGATGCCGCGCGTGTCCTCGCCCTCGATGCGCACCGTGCCCGAGGTCGGCTCGATCAGCCGGTTGATCATCTTCAGCGTGGTGGTCTTGCCGCAGCCCGACGGGCCGAGGAAGACGCAGATCTCGCCGCTGGGTACCTTCAGCGACACGGAGTCCACCGCGCGCACTTCAGTGCCGTTTTTCTGCGGGAAGGACTTGGTGAGTTGTTCGAGTTCGATCATAGCCGGATTCCTTTTGGCGTCAGCGCCCGCTGCAACCACTGCAGGAAGGCGTCCGCCACGATGGCGAGCAGGCTGACCAGGACCGCGCCCACGGCCAGCTTGCTCATATTGCTCTGGCTGATCGCCTGCAGGATCAGCACCCCAAGGCCACCCGCGCCGATGATGGCGGCAATGGTGGCAACCCCGATATTCATCACCACGGCGGTACGCACGCCGCCGAGTATCACCGGCACCGCCAGCGGCAGGTCCACCAGCCGCATCCGCTGCCAGGTGGTCATGCCGATGCCGCGGCCCGCTTCCTGGATGCCGGGGTCGACATTGGCCAGCGCGGTGTAGGTATTGCGCATGATCGGCAGCAGCGAGTACAGGAACACCGCCGTTACCGCGGGCACGTAGCCCAGCGCATGGCCGAAGCGCGCGAAGATCGGGATCATCAGCCCGAACAGCGCGATCGACGGCAGCGTCAGCACGATCGTCGCCAGCGCCAGCAGCGGCGTGGCGAGCGCGCGGAAGCGCGTGATCACGATGCCCAGCGGCACCCCGATCAGGATGGCCAGCCCCACTGCCGAGCCCACCAGCGCCAGGTGCTCGCCGGTCATTTTCAGCAGCGTGGGCCAGCTGTGCTGCAGGTACGAGATCAAATCCATGCGGCCCTCCTCAGATCAGTCCGTGGCGGCGCAGGAAATCCTCCGCGACCTTGTCCACCGGCTGCTGGCCGATGTCCACCTTGTAGTTCATGTCGGTCATGCTCTCGTTGTCGAGCTTGGCCGCCAGCGCATTGAGCAGGCCGGCCAGTTCCGGGTGCTTGTCGAGCACGGGCTTGCGCACCACCGGCACGGCGTTGTACGGCGGGAAGAAATGCAGGTCGTCTTCCAGCAGCACCAGGTCGAAGCCCTTGACGCGGCCATCGGTCGCATAGACCAGGCCCAGTTCCACCTGGTTGTTCTTCAGCGCCGTATAGACCAGGCCCGGGTCGAGCTGGATCACGTCGCGGCGCGAGAACGGCAGCTTGTACAGTGCCTTGAGCGGCTCCAGCCCGTCCGGGCGCGCGGCGAATTCCATGTCGACCGCGAACGGATGGCTGGCGTCAGGACCGGCTTTCCGCATCTGCTCGGCAAAGGCCGACAGCGTGGTCGCGCCGCTGGCCGCCGCGCGCTCCTTCGGCATCGCCAGCGCATAGGTGTTGTTGATGTTCGAGGCATCGAGCCACACCAGCCCGCGCGCGCCATCCATCTGCTTCACGCGCTCATAGCTTTCCTTGGCGCCCAGCTTTTCCTGGACCTTGTTGAACACGATCAGTGCGGTGCCGGTGTAGTCCCAGACCACGTCGAGCTGGTTGCTCTCCATCGCCTGGCGCATCAGCGTGCTGCCCAGGCCGGCGGTCAGTTCGGTAGTGAAGCCCTTGGCGCGCAGGTACTTCGACGTCATCGATGACAGCAGCAGCTGCTCGGTGAAGTTCTTGCCGCCCACGCGGATCGGCGTGGCTTCAGCATGCGCGTCAGGCGCAGTGGCCAGCGCCAGTCCCGCGGCAAGAGCCGTGACGGCAGCCACGAACATGGCGATGCGCCGGGCACGGCGGCGGATAAATTGCATTTGATCCTTCATATCGACCTCGGGGTCAGCGCGCCAGGCCGCGGCGGCGCAGGTACATCTGCCCGGCGGTGGCGAAGAGCGCGTCCAGTGCCAGCGCCAGCAGCGCCGTGGCGGCCGCGCCCAGCAGCAGCAGCGACTGGTTGTTCAGGTAGATGCCCGGGAAGATCAGCTCGCCCAGGCTGTTGGCGCCGATCAGGAACGACAGCGGCACCGAGCCCACGTTGATGACGAGGCTGATGCGGATGCCGGCCAGCATCACCGGCAGCGCGTTGGGCAGTTCCACGCGCACCAGCCGCTGCATCGGCGTCATGCCGATGCCGCGCGCCGCTTCCAGCAGCGTGGGCGACACGGTGCGCAGCCCCTCATAGGTGTTGCGCACGATCGGCAGCAGCGAGGCCAGCCACAGCGCCAGGATCGCAGGCCGCTCGCCGATACCGAGCGCGGCCAGCGCCAGTGCCAGCACCGCCAGCGACGGCACAGTGTTGCCGACGTTGAAGATCTGCATCAGCCGGTCCGCCCAGCCGAGCATGCACGGCCGACTCAACGCGATGCCGGCCGGAATGCCGGTAACCAGCGCCAGCGCCATCGACATCACCACCAGCTGGAGATGGTCGGCCACGTCGTAGAGCAGGCGCTCCTGATACTGCCGGATCACATCGACGCCGATCCACGCCACCAATGCGGTCAGCGCGGCAAGGGTCAGTCCTGCCCAGGCAAAAGCCCGTGCCGATTGCTTTGACATACTCTCTCTCATCCCTTTCCACCGGCCCAAAAAGCGCGCAACACGCCACTTGCGGACGATGGAAAACAATATGGGCTGGTGCGTGCGGAGAAGGAGCGCCACCAGGCCCGGTTCAGATTGCATTGCCGCCATGACCGGCAGGATTGCCAGCGGACGGTCTGTGGGCCCTTCCGCGGTTGGCGGGAAGCCCGATTGACGGGATGCCGGTGCGAGGCACGGCAGTCCCTGAAGCGGCGCAACCGGGTCGCAAGCGCGTTTTTAGCGCGTTGTTTCGGTTGGCCAGTGGTAGCGCAGGTATTGAAGGTTTTCGACGCGCCGCCGATCCATCGGCCGTTGACTGGCAAGGGCCTGGCGGGATTCCCCACTGGCTTCTCGCATCAACGGATGACAAAGATAGCGCTATTATAGCGATCTTCTTCGATCTTGTCATCTTCCCGCCTTCTGGCGCGAATTTGCCCCCAATTTCGGGTTACGGGGCGTCCGGTGCAGCACCGGGGATTCGCCCTGACCGCACACCGCGGACCGTTCCAAAATCGACTAGGAAGATCTGGTGACTCGATACACCAGCAGAACAATCTGTTCCCCGCCAGCCCTCTACTCTTTCCCAGCCAAACCACTAAATTGACGAGGTAGCCGAAACGACGGGAAGCACGGCGCAACCGCGGGGTGCAACCCGGCCACAGGAGAAAGATATGGACACTCGTACTACCCTCGTCACCGTTCCCGCCACCGCCGCGGAAACCGTGCAACGCTCGCGCGCCGTGGACCGCGTCGTGCGGGGCATCGCCACCTCGGACGGCGCCGGCGTCAAACTGACCCGCGTGCTGACGCAGAACCTGCAACGCCGGCTGGACCCGTTCCTGATGCTCGATGCCTTCGGCACCGACAGCAAGGATGACTACATCGGCGGCTTCCCCGATCACCCGCACCGCGGCTTCGAGACCATCACCTATATGCTGGCCGGCCGCATGCGCCATCGCGACAGCGCCGGCAATGAGGGCCTGCTGCAAAACGGCGGCGCGCAGTGGATGGTGGCGGGCTCAGGCGTGGTGCACTCGGAAATGCCCGAGCAGGAAGGCGGCCGCATGGAAGGCTTCCAGCTGTGGCTGAACCTGCCGGCCGCGGACAAGATGACCGCGCCGTGGTACCGCGACCTGCCGTCTGCCGAAATCCCCACGGTGGCGCTGGACAACGGCGCAACGGTGCGCGTGCTGGCGGGCGCCACGCATGGCGTGGCCGGCGCGATCACGCGGCCTGTGACCGAGCCGGTCTACCTGGACGTGCACCTGCCCGCCGGGCAAACTTTCGCGCAGGCGCTGCCGGCGGGGCACAACGCCTTCGTCTATGTGTACCGGGGCGAGGTGTCCATCGGTGACGGCGACGACCGCGCCGTGCTCGAGGCCCAGCGCATGGGCGTGCTGGACAATGCCGGCGTGGCCGACGGCGTCATCGTCAAGGCCGAGTCCGACGCGCGCTTCCTGCTGATCGCCGGCAAGCCGCTGAACGAGGCGATCGCGCAGTACGGCCCGTTCGTGATGAATACGCAGGAGCAGATCTACCAGACGCTGGCGGATTTCCGCGACGGGCGCTTCGCCACGATCCCGGCCGCGACCGGGGCCTGACGCCTTCCGCAGCGGCCTAGCAGCTTGCAAGCCGCCGCCTCCGAAAGGGGGCGGCGGCTTTTTTTCGTACTGTGGCCGGCATGCGACTTGCAACCTGCCTGCAACCGTTGCAGGGGCTGGAAAGTCGCCGGTTTCAACCCGTCCGGACCCTGCTCACTTATATAATTCACCACCAATATCTGGCATCACGAAATCATGATGAATGCTGCAATGCGTCGTGGCGATGCTGCGCCACGCACTGCCGCGCTTCTGACTCGCCTTGTCGCATTCCCCACGTTGCTGCCATCACAACAACTCGAGCCGCCTCAGTGACATCTCAACTCCCTCCCAGGCTGGCGCTGGCAAATATCAGCAAGCGCTACCCGGGCGTCGTCGCCAATGACGACGTCAGCCTCAGCGTCGCCCCCGGTGAAATCCACGCCGTGCTGGGTGAAAACGGCGCCGGCAAATCCACTCTGATGAAGATTATCTTCGGCGCGGTCCGGCCCGACGCCGGCGAAATGCACTTCAACGGGGAGCCGGTCAGCATCAACAGCCCGCACGATGCCCGCAACCTGGGCATCGCGATGGTGTTCCAGCACTTCTCGCTGTTCGACACGCTGACGGTCACAGAGAACATCGCGCTCGGCCTGCCGGCGGGGCAGCAAGGCAGCATGAAAGAGCTGGCCGAGCGTATCCGCGCCACCGCCGAGCGCTACGGCCTGCCGCTGGAACCCAACCGCCATGTGCATACGCTGTCGGTCGGCGAACGCCAGCGCGTAGAGATCGTGCGCGCGCTGCTGGCCAATCCGCAACTGCTGATCCTGGACGAACCCACTTCGGTACTGACGCCGCAGGCTGTCGAAACGCTCTTTGTCACGCTGCGCCAGCTAGCGGCCGAAGGCACCAGCATCCTCTATATCAGCCACAAGCTCGACGAGATCCGCGCGCTGTGCCATCACGCCACCGTGATGCGCATGGGCAAGGTCACCGGCGTGTGCGATCCGCGCCAGGAGACCGCGGCCTCGCTGTCGCGGCTGATGATCGGCGGCGAGCCCCCGCGCGAGGCGCGCGTGGCTGCGCAGCGCGGCCCAGTGCGGCTGAGCGTGCAGGATCTGTCGCTGCCGCGCGCGCATGCGTTTGCGACCGAGCTGAACCGGATCTCGCTGGATGTTCATGCGGGTGAGATTGTCGGCATCGCCGGTGTGTCCGGCAACGGCCAGCAGGAACTGCTGGCGGCGCTGTCGGGCGAGGACACGCGCGCGGACAACGTGTCGGTGCAACTCGGCGGCAAGCCGGTGGGCAGGCTCGACGCGCGCCAACGCCGCCGCGCAGGCCTGGCCTTCGTGCCGGAAGAGCGCCTGGGCCGCGGCGCGGTGCCGGGCATGAGCCTGTCGACCAATATCCTGCTGTCGCACCAGACGCCCCCCTACTTGCGGCAAGGGATGATCTCGCCAAGGGCCGCCACCGGACTCGCCGCGACGGTGATCAACCGCTTCCGCGTCAAGGCCAGCGGGCCCGAGGCGCCGGCACGCAGCCTCTCTGGCGGCAACTTGCAGAAATTCATTGTCGGCCGCGAGATCGAGAGCGGCCCGAAGGTACTGATCGTGGCGCAACCGACGTGGGGCGTGGACGTGGGCGCCGCGGCGCAGATCCACAACGAGATCCTGGCGCTGAAGGCCACCGGCTGCGCCATCCTGGTGGTGTCGGAAGAACTGGACGAGTTGTTCGCGATCTGCGACCGGCTGCATGTAATCGCCAAGGGCCGGTTGTCGCCGTCGGTGCCGACCGAGACTGCCACGCGCGAACAGGTCGGCCTGTGGATGAGCGGACTGTGGGACGGCGGTCCAGCCCAGGCTCGCACCGCGGAGGTGGCAAGCCATGGCTGACGTGCGACATTTGCTGCCCCGCTCCCCCATTACGCTGGCGCCGCGTGGCCTGCCTTCGCGCGGCATGGCCTATGCGTCGCCGGTGATCGCGCTGGCGCTGACGCTGCTGTTCGGCGCGCTGCTGTTCGTGGTGCTCGGCAAGGATCCCGTGGCCGCGCTCAAGGTCTTCCTGGCCGATCCGCTGCGCGACAAGCGCGCGATCGGCGAGGTGCTGCTCAAGACCGTGCCGCTGGTGCTGTGCGCGCTCGGGCTTTCGGTCTGCTACCGCGCCAATGTGTGGAACATCGGCGCCGACGGCCAGCTGATCGCCGGCGGCATCTGTGCCGGTGCCACCGTGCTGTATTTCGATGTGCCGGGCCAGACCATCAACGGCACCATGGTGCTGGTGCTGGCCTCGCTCGCCGGCATCGTCGGCGGCATGCTGTGGGCCTCGATCACCGCGGTGCTGAAGGACAGGTTCAACGCCAACGAGATCCTGGTCTCGCTGATGCTCACCTATATCGCGCAGCAGTTGCTGCTGTGGGTGGTCAACGGGCCGCTGAAGGATCCCGCCGGCATGAACTTCCCGCAATCGAAGGTGTTCTCGTCCGAGTACCTGCTGCCCAACCTGATGTCGGGCTCGCGCCTGCACGCCGGCTTTGTGGTGATGCTGGTGCTGGTCGCGGTGATGACGGTGTTCGTGTTCCGCAGCTTTGCCGGCTACCGCCTGCAGGTCGGCGGCACCGCGCCGGCGGCGGCGCGCTACGCGGGCTTCTCTGCGCGCAGCGCGCTGTGGAGCGCGCTGCTGATCTCGGGCGCGACCGCGGGCCTGGCGGGCGCGTTCGAAGTGGTCGGCCCGATCGGCCAGCTGCTGCCGTCGATCTCGCCGGGCTACGGCTTCACTGCGATCATCGTCGCCTTTATCGGCCGGCTGCATCCGGTCGGCGCGGTCTTCGGCGGCATCATGATGTCGCTGTTCTATATCGGCGGCGAGATGGCGCAGTCGCGCCTGGGCCTGCCATCGGCCCTCGGCTGGGTGTTCCAGGGCATGCTGCTGTTCTTCCTGCTGGCCTGCGACACGCTGATCGAAAACCGCCTGCGCTGGCGCGCTACCACGGCCTGAGCGAAGCTACGACAACAACATGGAACAACTCGCTCCCCTCATCGCCACCGCCATCAACGCCGGCACGCCGCTGCTGCTGGCCGCGCTGGGCCTGCTGATCAACGAACGCTCGGGCGTGCTCAACCTGGGCGCCGAAGGGATGATGCTGGTCGCCGCGGTGGCCGGCTTCATGGTCGGCTACCAGACCCAGTCGCCGATGCTCGGCTTTGCCGCCGGCGCGCTCGCCGGCATGCTGATGGCCACGCTGTTCTCGTGGCTGGCGCTGGTGCTGGCCACCAACCAGGTCGCCACCGGCCTGGCGTTGTCGATCTTCGGCACCGGGCTGTCGGCCTTCATGGGCCAGCGCTTCGTCGGCTACGCGATGCCGGCGCAGGCCAAGGCCGTGCCCGGGCTGGCCGACCTGCCCTTCGTCGGGCCGGCGTTCTTCCAGCACCACTGGATGGTCTACTTCAGCCTGCTGCTGTGTTTTGCCAACATGTGGTTCCTGTTCCGCACGCGCGCGGGGCTGACGCTGCGCGCAATCGGCGAATCGCCGGAATCAGCGCACGCGCTGGGCTATCCGGTGCGCACCATCCGCTTCGGCGCGCTGCTGTTCGGCGGCGCCTGCTGCGGGCTGGCGGGCGCCTACCTGTCGCTGGTCTATACCCCGATGTGGGTCGAGAACCTGGTCGCCGGCCGCGGCTGGATCGCACTGGCGCTGACCACCTTCGCCACCTGGCGCCCGGGCCGCGTGCTGGTGGGCGCGTGGCTGTTCGGCGGCGTCACCATCCTGCAGTTCTACCTGCAGGGGATCGGCGTGTCGGTGCCGTCGCAGTTCCTGTCGATGCTGCCGTACGCGGCCACCATCGTGGTGCTGGCGCTGATCTCGCGCAACCCGGCCTGGATCCGGCTGAACATGCCGGCCTCGCTGGGCAAGCCGTTCCACCCCGGGAACGCCTGAATTTTTTTGACGGAAATATCCCTGAGCCGCACCAACAATTCATCACAAGGAGAAATCATGATCGTCACGCGCAGGAAGACCCTGGCGGCCCTGGCCGCCACCGCAGTGCTGGCCCTGGCCGGCTGCGGCAAGAAAGAGGCCGAGAAGCCTGCCGAGACGGCTGGTCCGGCCTCCCCGCCCGCTGCCGAGCAGAAGGCCGAGCCGCTCAAGGTCGCCTTCGTGTACATCGGGCCGGTGGGCGATGCTGGCTGGACCTTCGCGCATGACACCGGCCGCAAGGCCGTGGAAGCCAAGTTCGGCGACAAGGTCAAGACCACCTATGTCGAGAACGTGCCGGAATCGGCCGCCGACGCCGAGCGCGTGTTCCGCGACCTGGCCAGCCAGGGAAACAAGCTGATCTTTGGCACCACCTTCGGCTACATGGAGTCGATGCTCAAGGTCGCCAAGGAATTCCCGGACGTCAAGTTCGAGCACGCCACCGGCTTCAAGACCGCCGAGAACCTGGCCCAGTACGACGTGCGCACCTATGAAGGCGCGTACCTGGCGGGCGTGGTCGCCGGCAAGATGAGCAAGAGCGGCAAGATGGGCGTGGTGGCCTCGGTGCCGATCCCCGAAGTGATCCGCAATATCGACTCGTTCACGCTGGGCGCGCGCAGCGTCAACCCGAATGCGACGGTCAAGGTGGTGTGGGTCAACAAGTGGTTCGATCCGGGCAAGGAGCGCGAAGCCGCCACCACGCTGATCGGCCAGGGCGTGGACATGCTGATGCAGAACACCGACTCCGCCGCCGTGGTGCAGACCGCGCAGGAAAAGGGCGTGTATGCCTTCGGCTGGGACAGCGACATGACCAAGTTCGGCGAGAAGGCCCACCTGGCCGCCTCGGTGATCTCGTGGGGCGTCTACTACAACAAGGTGGTGGAAGACGTGCTGAACAAGCAGTGGAAGAACGGCACCACCTGGTGGGGCCTGAAGGAAGGCATGATCGACCTGAAGGCGTTCAACACGATCGTGCCTGAGGACGTCAAGAAGCTGGTCGAAGAGCGCAAGAAGGGTATCGCCGACGGCAGCGCGCCGATCTGGAAGGGTCCGATCAAGGACAACACCGGCAAGGAGCAGCTGGCCAAGGACCAGGTTGCTGACGACAAATTCCTGCACGACGTGAAGTTCTACGTCGATGGCGTGGAAGGCAAGATCCCGGGCTGATTGCCGGTGCACCAAAGCCGCTCGAGCTAGCCTAAGCAGGGTGTTCTCCCTCTCCCCTCAGCGTGAGAGGGCCGGGGTGAGGGGTGGTCTAGCTAGGAACCACACCAAGCGGGGCCAACGGTTTTAACCCGCCGCCCTCAGCCTTTGACCCGCCCGCCCTCACCCCTGCCCGTCTCCCGCGCGCGGGAGAGGGGAGCAAACCCGCTGCCTTGGCATCTCCCAAGGCATCCCCCTGCACCTCCGGAACTTGAAGCCGCCCACAACGGCCCAAGCTATCTGTGCATGCGCCAGTGTCAGGCGCCGCCATGTGAAGGAGGCCTCTCATGTTGAAGCGATTTTCGGCCCTGTGGGCGCTGGTACGCAGCGACGGGCGCCTGTTCTGGTACGCGCTGCGCCATCCGGATGCGCCGGCCTGGCTCAAGCCCGCCGCGCTCGGGCTGCTGTTCTACGCGATCTCGCCGATCGACCTCATCCCCGACGTGGTCGCGGGGCTGGGCATCATCGACGACGTCGTACTGATCCCGCTGGCGGTACACCTGATCCTCAAGCGCCTGCCGCCGCATATCCTGCGCCAGGCGCAGTCGCGCGCCGCCGCCACCACGGTCCGGCCGCACTGACGGCGTTGGCCGCATAAGAAAGCCCCGGGGCAGCGCCTGCCGCCTCGGGGCTTTTGCATGCCTGCGCGAACTGACGCTCAGCTCGGCAGCAGGATGGTCGAGCCGGTGGTCTTGCGCGACTCCAGGTCACGGTGCGCCTGCGCCACCTCGGACAGCGCGTAGCGCTGGCGAATGTCGATCCTGATCTTGCCGGTGGTCACGGCATCGAACAGGTCGGCCACCATCGGCTCCAGCAACTCGCGGTGCACCACGTAGGTCATCAGCGTCGGGCGCGTCAGCCGCAGTGAACCCTTGTTGCCCAGCACCGAGAGATCGAACGGCGGCACTGGCCCGGAGGCATTGCCGAAGCTGACCATCGTGCCGCGCGGGGCCAGGCAGTCGAGCGAACCCTGGAAGGTGTCCGCACCAATCGAGTCGTACACCGCAGGCACGCCCTTGCCGTTGGTAATTTCCTTGACGCGCTCGACAAACGATTCACGCGTATAGACGATAGTATGGGCACAGCCGTTGGCGCGCGCCAGCTCCGCCTTCTCATCGCTGCCCACGGTACCGATCACGGTCACGCCCAGTGCCTTGAGCCACTGGCTGGCGATCAGGCCGACGCCGCCGGCAGCCGCGTGCAGCAGCACGGTATCGCCCGGCTGCACCTTGTAGCTGTCGCGAATCAGGTACTGCGCGGTCAGCCCCTGCAGCATCATGGCCGCGGCCGTGTCGAACGGGATGGCGTCGGGCAGGCGCACCACGATATCGGCCGGCATCACCCGCACCTGCGCGTAAGCACCGGTAGGACGGCCCGCGTAGGCCACGCGGTCGCCGACGCTCAGGTGCTTGACGCCCTCGCCCACCGCCTCGACCACGCCGGCGCCTTCCATGCCCAGGCCCGCCGGCAGCGGCTGCTTGTACAGCCCGGTGCGGAAATAGACGTCGATATAGTTCAGGCCCACCGCCTCATGGCGCACACGCACCTGGCCCGGGCCGGGTTCGCCCACTTCGACATCGACCCACTGCATCACTTCGGGACCGCCGGTCTGTTCGATCCGGATGGCTTTGCTCATCTGCGTCGCTCCTCGTTATGGTGTTGCATCGATCAGGGGAAATCAGGCAGCCTTGCCTTCGTCCGCCAACTCACGGGTCAGGCCCGCGAGCAGCAACTCGGCGGTGGCCACGTTGGTCGCGCACGGCACGTTGTGCACGTCGCAGGCGCGCACCAGCGCGTTGATATCGGGTTCATGCGGCTGCGGCGTCATCGGGTCGCGCAGGAACACCACGGCGCGCACAAGGCCTTCGGCCAGCTGCGCGCCGATCTGCAGGTCGCCGCCCCACGGCCCCGACAACATGCGCGTCACTTCCAGCCCGACCTCGTCGATCAGGCGCCCGCCGGTGGTCCCCGTGGCCAGCAGCTCGCACTGCGAGAGAAACGCGCGGTGGCGCGTGGCGAAGGCGACGATATCGTCCTTCTTGTGGTCGTGGGCGATCAGCGCGATGCGGGGGCGTGTCATCAGGGTTTCCTTGTTGCGGGGTCGGTGAACTGCGGAATGCGGTAGCGTCAGAAGGTGCCCGGGTAGGCGCCGCCGTCGAGCAGGATGTTCTGCCCGGTGATGTAGCCGGCATGGCGGCTGCACAGGAAGGCGCAGGTGGCGCCGAACTCGGCCGGGTCGCCGAAGCGGCGCGACGGGTTCTGCGCGGCGCGGCGCTGGGCCACTTCATCCACGGTCAGGCCTGCCTTCCTCGCGCCGGCTTCCATGGTCTTGTGCAGGCGGTCGGTTTCGAACGGGCCGGGCAGCAAGTTGTTGATGGTCACACCGTGCTGCGCCACCTCGCGCGCCACGCCCGCGACAAAGCCGGTCAGGCCCGAGCGCGCGCCGTTGGACAGGCCCAGCACGTCGATCGGCGCCTTGACCGCGCCGCTGGTGATATTGATGATGCGGCCCCACTTGCGCGCGATCATGCCGTCGACGGTGGCCTTGATCAGCTCGATCGGGGTCAGCATGTTGGCGTCCAGCGCGGCCAGCCAGTCGTTGCGGTCCCAGTCGCGGAAGTTGCCAGGGGGCGGGCCGCCGGCGTTGTTGACCAGGATATCGAGGTCGCCCAGCTTGGCCACCGCATCGAGCGCCGCCTTGCGGCCCTCCGGCGTGGTGATGTCGGTCGCCACCGCGATCACGCGGCGGCCGTGGCGCGCGCGCAGGCCGGCGGCGGCCTTCTCCAGCGCTTCGGCGCCGCGCGCCACGATCACCACGTCGACGCCCTCCGCCGCCAGCGCGTCGGCGCAGGCAAAGCCGAGGCCCTTGCTGGCGCCGCATACCAGCGCATGCTTGCCGCGCAGTCCCAGGTCCATGTCTTTCTCCTTTGTCTGTTGTCTTTGGTCGGCCGGGCTTCCGGCCAGGAATCAAGTTTTTCTTGCCGACAGCAGGTACATGCCGCCCAGCACCAGCGCGCTGCCGGCCAGCTGCACGCCGCTCACCGGCTCGCCCAGCAGCCAGAAGCCGAGGAGCAGCGTCGACACCGGGCCGATCATGCCGGCCTGCGACGCCAGCGGCGCGCCGATGCGCGACACCGCCACCATGGTCAGCGAGACCGGCAGTACGGTGCAGAACACCGCGTTGATGAGTGACAGCCACATCACCGGCGCGGGCTGCGCCAGTTCCGCCAGCGGCCGCCCCAGCACCAGGTACTGGATCACGCAGCAGGCGGTGGACACGCACATCGCATACGCCACCAGCCGCAGCGAGCCGATGCGCCGCACCAGCTCGCCGCTCAGGATCAGGTAGATACCATACGTCATGGCACTGGCCAGCACCAGCGCGCCGCCCACCCACACCTGGCTGCCGCTGACGTCCAGGTCATGCGCGAACACCAGCACGATGCCCGCGTAGGCCAGCAGCAGCGACACCCACTGGTGCCTGCCGATCGGCCGGCGGAACAGCAGCGCGGTGGTCAGCAGCACGAACGACGGCGTCAGGAACAGGATCAGCCGCTCCAGCCCGGCGGTGATGTATTGCAGGCCGATGAAATCGAGGAAGCTCGACAGGTAGTAGCCGATAAAGCCGAGGAACACCACGCGGCCGCGGTCGGCCCACGACAGCGGCGGCAGCCTGCGCGACTGCCACCAGCCGATCGCCATGAACAGCGGCACCGCGAACAGCATGCGCAGCGTGATCACCATGACGGCATCGACGTCGTAGCGGTACATCAGCTTGGCGACGATGGCCTTGGCGGAGAACAGCACCGCGCCGACGGCGGCGATGGCGAGCCCCGAGCGCTGCGGCGACGGCAGCGCGGCTGGCGCGGCGAGGGGCTTTTGGGAGGCTGGCACGGGGAATACGCGGGAAAGCGGGGAAAGCGGACCGCCACGGCGGCCCCGCGAAACGACCCGACGATTGTATTCGAAAAGGGGCAACCGCATCGGCACCCGGACCGGACGCTCCCGGACCGCCGCCCATGGCTGCGATCCCATACAATGGCCGCGCGACGCCTGCGTCACGGCAGGCGCCAGAACAACATATCCAGAGGAGATCCCGCCATCATGCCGACCCGTCCCGCACGCCCCGGCCGCCGCCCCTTCCTGCTCGCCGCGATGGTCGGCGCGATTGCCCTTGCCGGCAGCTTCAACGCCACGGCCGCCCCTGGCGACGCCTTTCCCTCCAAGCCGATCCGCTTTGTCGTCCCCTACGCCGCCGGTGGCACCACCGACCTGGTGGCACGCACCGTCGGCCAGCGCGTGGGCGAGAAGCTGGGCCAGCCGGTGGTGATCGAGAACCGCCCCGGCGCCGGCGGCAATATCGGCATGGACGCCGTGGCCAAAGCGGCGCCGGACGGCTACACCATCGGCTTCGGCGCGATCTCGACCAATGCGCTGAACCCGCATATCTACAAGCAGGTGCCGTTCGACCCGCGCAAGGACTTCACCGCGATCAGCCTGCTCGGCACCTCGACCATCGTGCTGGAAGTGAGCCCCTCGCTGCCGGTGAAAAACGTCAAGGAGCTGGTGGCTTACGCCAAGGCGCATCCGGGCCTGACCTATGCGACCGCCGGCACCGGCACTTCGATGCACCTGGCCGGCGCGATGTTCGCGCAGATGACGCAGACCACCCTGACCCACGCGCCGTACAAAGGCAGCAGTCCCGCCATCAATGACATGCTCGGCGGCCATATCACGGTGATGTTCGACAACCTGCCGGCATCGCTGCCGCATATCCAGGCCGGCAAGCTGCGCGCGCTGGCGGTGGCGGGCAGGCAACGCGCGCCGTCGCTGCCGGACGTGCCGACGCTGGCCGAGGCGGGGCTGCAGGGTTATGCGGTCGAGCCGTGGTTCGGGGTCTATGGTCCGGCCAATTTGCCGGCGCCGGTGGTGCAGGCGCTCAACGCCGCCTTCGTCGAGGCCCTGGCGCGCCCCGACGTGCGCGAGAAGCTGGCGCAGGCGGGCTTCAACCCAAAGGGCTCCAGCGCGGCCGAACTGCAGTCGCTGACGCAGTCGGAATACGAGCGCTTCGGCAAGGTCGCGAAGACCGCGGGAATCACGGTCGAATAAGTCCTTGCGGCGCTCTCGTGGTTCTTCCGGATCGGTATACTCGGGGCACGCTCATCCACCGCATCACCATCGACGTGCCCCAGTCCTCCGACCCGTCCGACAAGATCGCCAACGACTACGACTTCACCGAACAGGTGGGCCACCTGCTGCGGCGCGCGTACCAGCGCCATGTGGCGATCTTCCAGCAGACCATCCCGGATTCGCAGCTCACCGCGGCGCAGTTCGTGGTGCTGTGCGCGGTCAGGGACCGGCAGCCGTGTTCGATGAACGAGGTCGTGCGCGCGACCGCGATCGACCAGGCCACGGTGCGCGGCATCATCGAGAGGCTGAAGGCACGCAAGCTGATTGCCGTATCGCACGATCCCAATGACCGGCGCAAGGTGGTGGTGACAGTGACGCCCGCGGGGCTGGCGCTGATCGACGAGACCGTGCCGTTTGCGAAGCAGATTTCGGAGCAGACGTTTGGGAGTCTCAATCCGGCTGAGCGCGTGGCGGTGACTTACCTGCTGCGGAAGATGAGTGAGATTGACGAGGCGAATGGCGGCTAGTAGGTGTGAGCGCCGCTTGTTTGCTCCCCTCTCCCGCGAGCGGGAGAGGGAGCAAACAAGCGGCCTTTGATCGCTTCCAGCACCGTCTCCGGCACGAACGGCGGCCGGCGCAGCCGCACTCCCATCGCGTCAAACAAGGCATTGGCGATCGCCGGCGCGCCCGGCAGCGATGCCGACTCCCCTGCCCCCATCGGCGGCTCTGACTGCCGTGGCATCAGCACCACCTCGATCGGCGGAATCTCGGGGAAAGTCAGCAGCGGATAACTGCCCCATTCACGACTGGCAACGCCGTCCGCATCGAAACGCACCTGCTCCTTCAGCACGCGGCTCAGCGTCTGCACCACGTTGCCGTGGATCTGGTGGCGCACGCCGTCGGGATTGACCATCATGCCTGTGTCTTGTCCCACCACGACCTTCCCGATCGTGATGCGGCCGGTGGCGGCATCCACCGCCAGGTCGACCACCCAGGCCGCCCACGCCGCGCCGAAGCCCGGGAAGCGGCTGTGGATGTAGCGGGCGTAGGCCACACCGCGGCCATGCAGGCAACCATCGGCATCCGGCGTGCCGCGCGAGCCTTGCGCGCCGCGCTGCCAGCCCGCGGCATCGGCCACGGCACGCAGCAAATCGGCCGCACGCGTATCAGGCAGGTGGCGCAAGCGGAAATCCACCGGATCCACACCCGCCTCTGCTGCCAGTTCATCGATCACACATTCATGCGCAAACGCGTTCGGCAACGCCGACACACCGCGCAGCCACGATGCGCGTACGATCGCCGGCGTGTCATCGCAACCGATGCGACGCGCGGCATACGCATACGGCGGCACCGCGGTGCGATCGCCCATCTCCAGCGTGCGCGGCGCATTGGGCACGGCACCGGTCAGCACCAGCGCCAGCGTCGGCGCATCGTTGGATGGATAGCGGCTGGTGAAGTCGTAGCCGAGCAGCGCACCGTCATGCCCCAGCGTCGCGCTGACGTCCATCAGCTGCGCCGCGCCCTTGGGCTCCCACAGGTGCTCCTGCTCACGCGACAACTGCACGCGCACCGGCCGCCCGACCGCGCGCGACAACAGCGCGGCATCGGCGCAGACGTCGTCGGCGCAGTTGCGGCCGTAGCAGCCGGCGGCTTCCATGCGCACGATCTCGATGCGGTCTTCGCCGAGCCCGCACAGCCTGGCCAGGTCGATGCGGAGCACATGCGGGTTTTGCGTGCCGGACCAGACGGTCAGGCCGTCGTCATGCCAGTCGGCCACCGCGCACGAAGGTCCGATCGAACCATGCATCTGGTAGGGCCAGACGTACTGGCGCTGCAATACCGTGCCGGTTGCCGGCATCTCGCCGTCGGCCAGCAACTCGCGCCGCGTGGCCGGATTGGCGCGCAATGCGGGCTCGGGATCGTCCAGCGCCGGCAACGGCGGTACCGGCTTCCAGCGAACGCGCAGCCGGCGCGCGGCCTGCACCGCGTACTCCTCGCGCTCGGCCACCACGCCGACGAAGTCGCCCTGCACCACCACGTCCACCAGGCCCGGCACATCGCGCACGGAATCGCGGTCCACTTCAAGCAGGCTGTTGCCGATGAACTCGCCGCTGTCGCGCCCCGCATACGGCGGGCGCACCACGCGGCCGTGCAGCATGCCGGGCACGCGCACGTCGTGGACGAAGGTCAGCGCGCCGCGCGCCTTGTCGGGGATATCGAAGCGGCCCGCCGGGCGCCCGACGATGCGGTAGGCCTCTACCGGCTTGGTCGGCACGTCGTCGGCCAGCGGCAGTTCCACATGCTCGCCGGAAACCAGCGCGCCGTAGCCGATGGTGGCTTGTGTGCCCGCGACCCGGAACACGCCGTCCTCCGCCTCCAGCCTGCCGGCTTCAACGCCGAGCTGCTGCGCGGCGCGCGCCTGCAGCCACGCACGCGCCTGCGCGGCGGCGCGGCGCAGCGGCAGGGCCGAGATCTGGATCGAGGCGCTGGCGATGGTCGGGCCCTGGTTGGGCGTGGCTTCGGTATGGCCGAGCACCATGCGCACGCGCTCGAGCGGCACGTCAAGTTCTTCGGCCACGATCTGCGCGAGCGCCGTGCGGATGCCTGTTCCCAGGTCGACATGACCGTTGAAGGCCAGCACCTCGCCGCTGTCGCACACGGCAATGAAGATATCCGGCAGCGCCGGCACATAGTCAGAGGCCGCGCCGGGCTGGCCGGGCGCGGGGCGCGTTGCCGCCTGCGGGGCGCGCGTGACCAGCAGCACGCCAGTAGCCTGCAGCAGCGCCAGCCGCAGCGCGCGCGGCGTGGCGGGATCGGCGTGTGCCGCGGGTTGCAGGTTGGTTGCCGTCATCGTTCTACAAACTCCTTCACCGGCGCTGCCCGGGGACGCCGCGCATGGGGCCGTTATACTGCGAGCCAACAGAGACACAGCGCAACCATCGACCATGACGATTACGACCAGACCCGCAACCAAGCGGGCCGCAGCCGGCACGCGGGCCAGGCAGGCACAGGACAGCCGCGACCGCATCCTCAGGGCTGCGATCAAGGTCTTCGCGCAGCGCGGCTACGACGGCGGACGCATCGAACGCATCTCGTCGCTGGCCAAGACCTACGACCGGATGATCTATTACTACTTCGGCAGCAAGGAAAAGCTGTTCGTCGAAGTGCTCGAGACCATCTACCTGCAGCTCAATGAAGCCGAGCAGAAGCTCGAACACGAACTTGACGCCGCGGACCCGGTGCGCGCGCTGTCGCAACTGATCGACTTCATCTGGCAGTACTACCTCGACCACCCGGAATTCGTCGCGATCCTGTCCAGCGAGAACATGAGCCAGGGCAGGCACGCGAAGAAGTCCGTGCGGCTGAAGGATATCTCCAGCTACGCGCTGTCGGTGCTCGACGGCATCCTCACGCGCGGCAAGGCCGCGGGGCTGTTCCGGCCGGACGTGGGCGCACGCGACGTCTATATGGTGATCGCTTCGCTCGGCTACTTCTACAATTCCAACCATCATACGCTCAGCGCTTTCTTGGGCGAGCCCATGATGAGCCCGCCTGCATTGGCGCACTGGCGCGATGTGATCCAGCAGACGGTGCTGCGCACGGTGACCGTGCCTGGCGCCGAGCCAGGCCTGGCGCCGCCGGCCGCGCCGCGCAAGGCGGCACGCGCGAAGCGGGCCGCGGCCAGCTGAAGCCGGGTCCGGCCGCATCGCCACGCCTCAGGCAGCAGCCCGGACGCCGGCGATCTGCGCCAGCGCCTCGTCGCGCGTGAGCACCGTGGCGTACTTCTGTGCCATGTCGAACAGGTTGGCCTCGTGCGGTCCCAGCGCGCGGTCGCCCACGCAGTCGGACACCACCAACGGGCGGAAACCCAACGACATCGCATCGACCACGCTGGCGCGCACGCAGCCGCTGGTGACGCAGCCCGCCACCAGCAGCGTCTGCACGCCGCGCTGCGTCAGCCACGCCGCCAGCGAGGTGCCGAAGAACGCCGACGGCACGGTCTTGCGCACCACCAGCTCGCCCGGCGCGGGTGCCAGCTCCGGCACGATCGCGCTGTTGTGGCCGTGCTCCTTCAGTGTCAGCATGCCCGGCACCTTCAGCGTGAAGATATTTTGGTCGCTGTCGTCGTCGGCAAACACGATGCGGCTGTGCGCCACCGGCCAGCCCTGCTCGCGCGCGGTGCGCAACAGCGGCTGCGTGTTGCGAATCGCTGTCGGGATATTGCCGCCGCCGAACACGGCCGGGTCGGCAAAGCCGTTGACGAAATCGATGATCAGCAAGCCGTAGGGCGCGCGGAGTTCCATCGACGCGCCGAAGCCCTGGCGCTGGTAAGTCTTCACTGCGTCATCCATGGCGCATTTCCTTATAGAGCGAGGCGGCCGGTGCATGGTGGCCGTCCAGCACCTTGCCGCGCACCACCACGGGTTCGCCGTCGAGGCTGACCGTGCAGTGGCGCACCGGGATATCGATATGGCAGGCAGTGGTGCGGCTGCCGCCCGCCTCGTTGTTCGGGCCGAACGAGCACAGGAAGTTGCCCTCGTAGGCGCGCGCATCCATGCCAATGGTGGCCTCGCGGTCGTACATCGCCAGCGCCGACCAGCTCGCGCGCGGCTGCAGCCCCCAGCCGATATGCGACATGGCATAGGCTTCGGGGTCTTTGAACGAGGCCATGTAGTCCGCCAGCAGCTCGGCATCGAGCGCGCCTTCGATGTGGCGCACGTAGCCGGCCTCGACCGTAATGCAGATCGGTGCCTGGATGTAGGACTTCATCGGCAACAGGATGTCGCCGCGGTCCAGCACGATGGTGCCGTTGGTGCCGCCCTCGTCCGGCCAGGTCAGCACGAAGCCGCTCGGCCAGTGGTCCCAGCGGCCGGGCTCGTCGACAAAGCCGTACTCGCTGATCGCGGGGAATTCACCGAGACTACAACGCAGGTCCATGCCGGCATCGGACACGATATGCATCTCGCGCGCCTTGCTCAGCCGTTCGGTGGCGGCTTTCACGCGGGTGCGGTCGGCCTCGGTCGGCACCAGCCGGGCCAGCACTTCGGGCGGCTCGACCGCCAACAGGATCTTGGTCCCTTGCGACAGGATCTCGTGCTGCTCGGGCGAGAACAAGAGCGTCATCAGGTCCAGCACCAGGTCGCTCGCCTTCAGCGCGGCGATGGCCGCCGGGTTGCCGGTCAACGGCGTGGTGCCGAGGTAGGCCAGCGCGTCGCGGCTGAGGGCCTTCTCGCCGTTCACCGGCGGCAGGTCGAGCCGGTTGACGATGGCGCCCATCGACGCCGCCGCCACCATCGCCGTGCGCAGTGTCTGCGGATGCGTGGCGGCGCCGGTCAGCACGGTGACGGTCTGCCCCGGCTCAAGCTTTGACAGCGTCAGCACTTGCTTCCACGCCGCGGTCAGGTCGTAATCGCTTACGGGCATGTTCGCTCCTTGTTCAGTTCAGCGCCGCGCCGAGGAAGTCGCCGAAGGCGCGGTAGAAGCCGGCTTCGTCGTCCCACGGGATCATGTGGCCCGCGTCGGCGACATGCGCGACCAGCAATGCGGGCAGCAGCTTGCGCATCTCCTGCACGTCTTCCTCCCGGATCACGTCGCCCCGGCCCGCGGTCATCAGCAGGGCCGGCACCGACACATGCGGCAGGTCGGCGTGGATATCGTCCTCATGAAAGCCGTTGAAGCTGGCCAGCACCGCGCGCTCGTCGCAGGTATGCAGCCACTGCGCGCGCAGGCGCAACTGGTCCTCGGTCCAGGTCGGGCAGAAGCGGCGCATGCCTTCCACATCGATGCCCTGCTGCGCCAGACGGATCGAATCGATGTACCACGGCAGTTGCGACGGATACGGACGGCGGCCCGGCCCCGACACCGGCGGGTCGACCAGCACCAGCCGGGTGAGGCCGGCCGGCTTGCTGCGCGCGGCGCGGATGCCGATGCGTGCGCCCATCGAGTGGCCGACGACGGCGTAGCGCTGCAAGCCAAGCGCTTCTGCAAGCGCGACCACATCGGCGGCCTGCGCGTCCAGGCTGTAGTCCAGTTCCGGCGCGGCTTGCGACAGGCCGCGGCCGCGCACGTCGAGTACGTAGGTATCGAACTGCTGGCCGAACTGCTCGCCGACAAAGCCCCAGGTGACAGCGGGGCTGGTGATGCCCGGCACGATCACGATGGCGTCGCGCTGCGCTCGCGCATCGCCCTGCCCGCCATAGCGCACATAGTGCTGGCGAATGCCGTTGGCGTGGATGTTGGCGCCGTAGAGGAAGGTGCTGGTCGTCATGAGCGGCTCCTTCAGTAGGCGCCCGACAGCAGCGCGCCCGCGCCCGGCACCACCGGTTCCAGGCCCAGGCGCTTCAGCAGCGCGTAGGTGGTGGCGACGGCGGCGGTGACGACAGGCTTGCCGGTCATTGCCTCGACCTTGGCCACTGCCGGCAGCGACGGCATCTGCACGCACGCCGACAGCACGATCACATCGACGTCGGCCGTATTCATCTGCGCGACGATCTCCGGCAGGCGCGACGGATCGTGGCGGCCCACTTCGAGGTTGTCGGGGATCTCCAGCGCGCGGTAGTCGACCACCTCGTAGCCTTCATTACGGATGTAGTCGACCACCAGCTCGGTCAGCGGCTTCATATAGGGCGCCACCACCGCGATACGCTTCGCGCCCATTACCTTGAGCGCATCCACCAGCGCGCCGGCACTGGTGATCACCGGCGCGTCGCCGCCGTTCTCTGCGGTATGCGCCTGCAGGCGCTGCTCGGACACGCGGTGGTAGCCGTGGCCCATCGCCATGATCGCCACCAGGCAGGCGTAGCCGAGCACGTCGACGCGGGCGTCGCTCAGTTCCACCGCGCAACGGTCGGATTCGGCGTCCATGGCCGCCAACTCTTCCTTGACCACCTTTTTCATCCGCATCCGGCTTGAGTGGAAGGTGAAGCGCTCCGGGCGCACCAGCTGGCGCGCAGCCAGCATCGCCGGGATCTCGGTTTCCATCGTGGTGTTGGAGCTCGGCACGATCTGGCCGATTCGGAAAACTTTCTGCACTGTCGACTCCGTCATCTGTTTGTCTGTCTACCCTGCCTGCTTCGGCCTGGCGGCCCGCATGCTGCGATTGATTGTAGTGTACACACTTTATATAGGCAAACATAATCTGCTCCCTGAGAAATTCACTCATTCAGTGCATACTTAATTAACCAATCCCTGTTTTCGCTGTAGTTTTCACCGTTATAGCGCAGCTTGCGTGCACAATCACACTTGCATCAGGGTTTTCCATAGGTTCTAGATCTTCTTCCTTTACGTTGATATTTTGAGTGTGTACACTCGTTTTCAACGGTCGGCCAGATGGCCGCACCAAGCCCCCATCGACCTATGTGTCATTGCCAGGAGAAAGAACGTGCAAGGCAAACCGCGAATCGCAGTTGTCGGCGCCGGACTCGGAGGGACGGCCGCGGCCGCCCTGCTGCAGCGTGCCGGCTTCCAAGTCAGGCTGTATGAACAGGCGCCGGCGTTCTCGCGCCTGGGCGCGGGCATCCACGTGGGTCCCAATGTGATGAAGATCATGCGTCGCATCGGCATCGAGGACGCGCTCGACGACATGGGCTGCCACCCCGACTACTGGTACAGCCGCGACGGCCTGACCGGCGAGGTGATCGCGCAGATCCCGCTGGGCGACTACGCGGTGCAACATTACGGCGCCAGCTACCTGACCGTGCATCGCGGCGACTTCCACAAGCTGCTGACCGATGCCGTGGCCCCCGGCACGCTGTTCTTTAACAAGAAGCTGGAAAGCGTCACCGACCAGGGCGACGTGGTGCAGCTGCGCTTTACCGACGGCACGGTCGACGAGGCCGATATCGTGATCGGCGCGGACGGCGTCAACTCGCGCATCCGCGAAACCCTGCTGGGCGCCGAGCCTCCCAAGTACACCGGCTACGTGGCGCACCGCGCGGTATTCCCCATCGCGCGCGTCAAGGGCTTCACGCATGAGCGCTGCACCAAGTGGTGGACCGACGACCGCCACATGATGGTCTACTTCGACACCAGCAAGCTCGACGAGATCTACTACGTCACCGGCGTGCCCGAGCCCGAGTGGGACATGAGCAAGAGCTGGGTGCCGAGCAGCATCGAGGAAATGCGCGCCGCGTTCGACGGCTGGCACCAGGGCGTGCAGTCGCTGATCGAAGGCACCGTCGAAGTGACGAAGTGGCCGCTGCTGGAGCGCGACCCGCTGCCGCTGTGGAGCCGCGGCCGCCTGGTGCTGCTGGGCGACGCCTGCCATCCGATGAAGCCGCACATGGCGCAAGGCGCCGCGATGGCGATCGAGGATGCCGCCATGCTTACGCGCTGCTTCACCGAGACCGGCGTCAACGACTACGCCTCGGCATTCGCGCTGTATGAAGCGAACCGCGCCGAGCGCGCGAGCAAGGTCCAGCTGGTCTCGCACAACAATACCTGGCTGCGCAGCAACGAGAACCCCGACTGGTGTTTCGGCTACGATGTGTTCAACGTGCCGCTGGTGTCGGCCGGGCGCACGCCGCTGTCCGCGGCTGCCTGATGCCTGCCTGACCCTGGCCTGCCGGCGCAGCATGCCGGCAGGCAATATGCCGCCGCAGCCCCTCGCCGACGAAGGGGCGCGGCGCCGCGATGCGTGATGTGCAAACCGTCCCCTGCCCACGATGAATGCGCCCCGCCCCCCTCTCCGCATGGTGCTGCAGGTCAACCACGCCGAGCACACGCTCAGCGTGGCGCCTGACACGCCGCTGCTCTACATCCTGCGCAACGACCTGGCCTGCAACGGCCCCAAGTACGGCTGCGGGCTCGGGCAATGCGGCGCCTGCACGGTGCTGGTGGACGGCATGGCCGCGCGCGCGTGCGTGCTGCCGGTAAGAGCCGTAGTGGGCCATGAGGTCACCACGCTGGAAGGACTGGGCACACCGACGCAGCCCGATCCGGTCCAGCAAGCCTTTATCGACGAGCAGGCCGCGCAATGCGGCTATTGCCTGAACGGCATGATCATGACCGCCAAGGCACTGCTCGCGCAGAACCCCGATCCCGACGAAGCGCAGATCCGCGAGGCGCTGCGCTTCAACCTGTGCCGCTGCGGCACGCATGTGGAAATCGTGCGCGCGGTGCAGCGTGCCGCGGTGCTGCAGCGGCAGGCCGCCGAGGGAGCGGCATCGTGAAGCAAGGACTCGTATCCCAGGCCGGGCATGCGGCTATCGTGGCGGACATCGCCCCGCCGCCCGCAACGGCCTGCCTGGTGGCGCATGTGCTGACGCCGCCGGGCCTGCGCTGGATCGACGGCAAGCCGCTGGCGCCGCGCCTGCTCGGCGCCGACCGCGATGCCGCGCTGGCATTGCCGGGCATGCGCGCGCTCGTTATCCGCGACAACTTTGCCGGCGTCGCCGCCGAGACCGGCGCGATGGCGGCCAACGCTGCACGCGCGCTGCAGGCGCGCTGGTCCGCTCCGCCCCGCGCGGACGACACGCCGGTTTCGCGCCACGCCGTCGCGCAACGCGGCGATGCAACGGCGGCACTGGCCAGCGCCCTGGCACGCCACGCGCAGCACTACCAGTGGCCGCTGGCCGGCACGCGCGCCGATGCGTGCTGCACCGCCATCGCCGACTGGCGCGACGGCATGCTGACCGTATGGCTGCCGAGCACGCGCCCTGCGGCGCTGCGCGAGGAACTGGCCGCACTGTTGGGCATCGCACCGCAACAGGTCGCGCTGGCCTGCTGGCGCTCGCCCGACGATACCGCCGACCCCGCGCTACTCGCGCACCATGCCGCCGCCGACGCGGCGCTGCTCGCCCATGCGGCCGGGAAACCGGTGCTGCGCAGGCTGCGTGCCGCCGACCTTGGCCTGGCCGATGCCGCGCTCGATGTGCGCGTCGAAACCGCGCGCGCCGCCGATGCGATCGAAGCCTACGGGGCAACGCTCGCCGGCACCGCCGCGCCGGCCGTGCCGCTGGCGCTGTGGCTCACGCATACGCCGTCGCCGGTGGCGGATACCAGCGGCGCCGGCGATGCCGCGATGCCGCCCTACCGCATTCCGCATGTCGATGTAGGCATCGTCGGCGACAGCACTGCTTTCGATGCCGCACCGCTTGCGGCCGCGCGCGCCCAGGTGTTCGCGCGCGAATCCCATCTCGATGAAATCGCCGACGCGTCGGGCACTGATCCGGTCGCGCTGCGTCTAGCGCATCTGGACGATGCACGCGGCGCGGCACTGGTCCGCCAGGTCGCCGAGCGCGCAGGGTGGACGCCCGCCGCGCCGCGCGCGGGCGCTGCTGCCACCAACGTGCAGCGTGGCCGCGGCTTTGCCTATGCCCACACCATCGACCATGATGCGGGCCACAACTGGTCCGCGTGGATCGCGGAGGTCGAAGTCGACGGCACCACCGGCGAACTCGCGGTCACGCGCGTGACCGTCGGCCACGACAGCGAATCGCTGCCGCCGGCGTCCGCCACACCGGCCAGCCGTTCCCTGGAGCAGGCCGTCGCCGACACCGCGCTCCAGCTGACATCCGCCACGCCCGCGTTCGACACCTGGCCCGCCGGGGATCCGCCCGCCAGCCAGACGCTCCCGGCCATCGCCGGCAGCGCGCTGCCCGAAGTGCGCCTGGCCGGCACGCTCGCCACGCATGACGCGCTCGCCGCCGCGCCGACCGACACCCTGCCCGCCGCCGCAGCAGTGGCCAACGCGATCTTCGATGCCACCGGCGTGCGCCTGCGTACGCCGCCCTTCAGCGCCGAGCGCATCCGCCTGGCGCTGAGCGAGGCGCAGGACAAGCCCGGCAGCAAACGCAACAAGCCCAACAAGCGCGGCTGGATCGCCGCGGCCGCCGCGGCGGCGGCAGGCGTGTGCGCCACGCTGCTGCCCTGGCGCGCGCCGATCGCACCGGTGGCGCCGCCCGAGCCCGGCTTCTATTCCGCCGCCACGCTCGAGCGCGGCCGGCTGGTGGCCGCTGCCGGCGACTGTGCGGTGTGCCATACCGCGCCCGGCGGCGTGAAGAACGCCGGCGGCATGCCGCTGGAAACGCCATTCGGCACGGTCTACAGCACCAACATCACGCCCGATGTGCAGAGCGGCATCGGCAACTGGTCGTTCGCCGCGTTCGAGCGTGCGATGCGCGAAGGCATCCACCGCGACGGGCGGCGCCTGTATCCGGCTTTCCCATACACCGCGTTCGCGAAGATCAGCGATGGCGACATGCAGGCGCTGTACGCGCACCTGATGTCGGCCGAGCCGGCGACATCCGAAGTTCCGCAGACCAAGCTCGCCTTCCCGTTCAACATGCGCCCGCTGCTGGCGGGCTGGAACCTGCTGTTCCATCGCAACGAACGCTTCACGCCCGACCCGTCGCGCTCCGCGCAATGGAACCGCGGCGCTTACCTGGCTGAAGGCCTGGGCCACTGCAGCGCCTGCCATTCGCCGCGCAATGCGCTGGGCGCCGAGCAAAGTGGCCGCAAATACCTGACCGGCGGCGCCGCCGAAGGCTGGGAAGCGCCGCCGCTGACATCGCTGTCGCATGCGCCGGTGCCGTGGACCGAGGCCGCGCTGTTCACCTACCTGCGCGGCGGCTACGCGCCGCATCACGGCGCCGCGGCCGGACCGATGGCGCCGGTGGTCGAAGAACTCGCACAACTGCCTGAATCCGATGTGCGCGCGATTGCGCACTACGTGGCCTCGTTCGGCTCGGCGCCGCCGGCGCCGTCGGTACTGGCCGCGCAGGCGGCGCAGATCGAGCAGCGCAGTGCGCAGGCCGCACGCACCCTGGGCGGCCCCGGCGAGCGCCTGTACCAGAGCGCATGCGCGGTCTGCCACCAGCCGGACCAGGGCATCGCCCAGTTCGGCGTCAAGCCCTCGCTCGCGCTCAACACGAACCTGCACAGCCAGCTCCCGGACAACGTGATCCAGGTGCTGCTGCAAGGCATGCCCGCACCACCCAACAGCGAACTGGGCGCGATGCCGGCCTATGCCGACACGCTCGACGACCGGCAGATCGCGCAACTGGCGCAGTACCTGCGCGCGCGCTTTGCCCCCGACAAACCCGCCTGGCAGGACCTGGAGAACACCGTCGCGCGCCTGCGCGCGGCGCCTGCTCACTAAGAGCAACTGAGACCCGCGGGGCCGGCTCGCCGCGCCTTTCGCATCCACGCTGACCGCACATACGCCGTGCCTGGCAAGGCGCTTCGCCACCGGGCAGGGAGCCGTACGCCCCCACGCCGGCGCCCTGCGCGACGCGCGGGAAAACCCCAAGGAGGGAAATCGCAATTCGGCCTTGCCCGCCAGTTTCATGTAGCTTACGCTGAACGATCATGTAGTGCGCACTACATGAGTGCCGCACGGCGCGCAGCGGTGCCTCCCCCGCACAAGGACGGCGCGCCGCAAGCGGCAGACGAGACAACACAACCACAAGATTGGCCCTTTACATCACCGGAAGCGCTGGCCCGGGGCTTGCATAGTCCACCGCCATGCCAACCGTGAGGCCGGGCCTGGACCAACCAAGGGTAGACAACAAGGAGTGACTATGTCGTATCAGTACCGGGAAAGTGTTGCGGGCGTACTACCGGGTTAGTTCTAGCCTCGCCAGATTGGAGTAGTCACCACGTTTCGTTGCAATCGGTGCGATTGCATCACGCATCAGCTAGTACCGTACTCCGGCCCTGCTTCGATAAACGTGTGCTTCCGAGTTCAAGAACCAGCCTATAAAGACAGGTAGACAACATGTCGTCATCAATTTCATCCATGGCAACAACGACAATCCCAGACGCAACGATAAGCTCGGCCCAACAGCCAAGCGCGAGGGCAGCGTCGTCTCAAACCATCACGATCGAGCAAGGCATCCGCGCGGCCGGAGTCGGTCGATTCCAGTATCGGCTGTTTGCCATATTCGGCCTGGTCTGGCTCGCTGACGCGATGCAGGTGCTCTCGATCGGATTCACCGCGCCGTCCATTGCTGCGACATTTGGCATCCCCGTACCGACGGCTTTGCAGACCGGGACGATGTTCTTTGTCGGCATGCTGATTGGCGCTTTCGTGTTCGGTCGGCTTGCGGACAGGATCGGCCGCCGGCCAGTGCTCATGATGGCGGTGGTCATTGACGCTGTCTGTGGTGTCGCGTCCGCGTTCGCACCGGAATTCCAGTGGCTTCTGTTGCTGCGCTTCCTGACAGGCATCGGCGTGGGCGGCACGTTGCCCGTTGACTACACCATGATGGCCGAGTTTCTGCCCTCCGACCGGCGCGGTCGCTGGCTGGTCCTGCTGGAGTCATTCTGGGCCGTCGGCACGATCTTGCTTGCCATTCTTGCCCTGATCGCCGTCTCGCGCGGCGATGAAGCCTGGCGGCTGATCTTCTTCGTCACTGGCATCCCCGCCCTGGTCGGCGTGGTCTTCCGGTTCTTTGTTCCCGAGTCTCCGCTCTATCTGAATAAATCGGGACGCTCGGCGGAGGCACGCGCGGTGCTTCAGCGTGTAGCCACCGCCAACCGCGTTGCCGTGGAAATTGGCTCCCTGGAGCCGCAGCAGATGGAGCGCAAATCGGTTTTTGCGCTCTTCGCGGCCGGATGCCGACGCCGTAGCATCTGCCTGCTTGCCGCGTGGATGCTCATCTCAATCGCCTATTACGGCGTCTTCGTGTATCTGCCGGTAAAGCTGGCTGGCCAGGGCTTTGGCTTCATGCGTGGTCAGGTCTTCCTGATCCTGCTCGCACTTGTCCAGCTTCCCGGTTTCGCGCTCGCCGCGCACGGCGTCGAGCGTTGGGGTCGGAAACCGACCCTGATCGGCTTCCTGCTTCTTAGCGCGGCAGGTTGCATGCTCTATAGCCTGGGCCAGTCCCCTGCGCTTGTCATCGGCTCCACCTTGCTGATGAGCTTCGCGCTCCTCGGTACCTGGGGAGCACTCTACGCCTTCACGCCTGAGGTGTACCCGACGGATCTGCGGGCCAGCGGGATGGGCACCGCGGGTGCGATGGCGCGCTTTGGCGGCCTCTTCGCGCCTTCGATCATTGCACCGATCATGGCCAGCCAGTTCACACTTGCCCTTGCGCTCCTTTCGTCATTTCTTGCCATGGCGGCGATCGCCATTTTCATGGTGGATATCGAGTCGAAGAACCGCGCGCTGGATTAGAGCAAGGCACCGTCAGCCCGTTGGCGCTCCCCGCGGAGAGGGAGGCCGCCGACGGTGCTGGCTGGGGCGGGTCCTGAAACGAAGCCGCAGGCAGGGCGGCCCGCTTCCATTACAATCCGGCTGCAACGGCGCGGCGCGCTGGTCCACCCGATCTGGCCGCCCGCTTCACCCGCTTGACCCTATCCCGCCGAGCCCTAGCCGCCAGCCATGAAACAAGATCCGCGCTTTCCCAACCTGTTTATCCTCGATCACCCGCTGATCCAGCACAAGCTCTCGCACATGCGCGACAAGGAGACGTCCACGCGCACCTTCCGCGAGCTGCTGCGCGAGATCACGCTGCTGATGGGCTACGAGATCACGCGCAACCTGCCGCTGACCACGCGCCGCATCGAGACGCCGCTGGTCGAGCTGGATGCGCCGGTGATCGCCGGCAAGAAGCTGACCATCGTGCCGGTGCTGCGCGCGGGCGTGGGCATGAGCGACGGGCTGGTGGAGCTGATCCCGTCGGCGCGCATCGGCCATATCGGCGTGTACCGCGACGAGCAGCATCGCCCGGTCGAGTACCTGGTGCGGCTGCCGGACCTGGAAGACCGCAGCTTCATCCTGTGCGATCCGATGGTGGCCACCGGCTACTCCGCCGTGCACGCGGTGGAAGTGCTCAAGCGCCGTGGCGTCAAGGACGAGGCGATTACCTTCGTCGCGCTGGTGGCTGCTCCCGAGGGCGTGGAGGTGTTCCAGAAGGCGCATCCGGGCGTGAAGCTGTTCGTGGCTTCGCTGGACAGTCACCTGGATGGCGACGCGTATATCGTGCCGGGCCTGGGCGATGCCGGCGACCGGTTGTTCGGCACCAAGAACTGAGTGCCGACCCTTGCGCGGGCTTGACCGGCCTCAATAGTCCGTACTGAACGGCTCCCTACACTGGCGGCAGGCGCTGGCGGTAACCTGCCGGCGCATACCGCCAACCCACAGGGAGCCAAGCATGGAAGCCTTCAAGATCCTCTTCAGCACCAGCACCGGCCTGATGAGCCTGGGCGTGATCGTCTTTATCATCGGCATGGGCTGGTTCTTCGCGCGGATGTTCGCGCGCAAGATGCGCGAGGACGCGGAAGCCGCGAAGACACAGCAGACGGCGCAACGCAGCTGACCGTAACGGGCCGCAAGCGCGGCCCGCCCTGCTTTTCCCCGACGATTACTTCTTCTTGCCGAGCAGGCTGCCCAGCACGCCGCGGATCAGTTCACGCCCCACCTGCGACCCCACCGTGCGCGCGGCCGACTTGGCCATCGATTCCAGGATCGAATCGCCGCGACCGCTCTTGCCGGTGCCCTTGGTCAGCGTGCCGAAGATCTCGCCGGCGGTGCCGAGCCAGCCGCTGTCCTGTTCGCCTGCAGGCTGTCCGCCCGGCTGCCCGGCCGGCGCCTTGGCGGTGCCGCCGTTGCCATTGCCGACCGTCGCCACGCTGCCGCGCAGCTTTTCATAGGCCGACTCGCGGTCCACGGTCTTTTCGTAAGTACCCGCCACCAGCGAATTGGCGATCAGCCGCTTGCGTTCCTCGTCCGTTGCCGGTCCGATGCGGCTTCCCGGCGGCAGCACCCACGCCCGCTCCGTCACGCACGGCGTGCCCTTGGCATCCAGGCACGACACCAGCGCCTCGCCCACGCCCAGCTCACCGATCGCGGTCTCCACGTCCAGCTTCGGATTGGCACGCATGGTGGTGGCCGCCACCTTGACCGCCTTCTGGTCGCGCGGCGTGAACGCGCGCAGCGCGTGCTGGACGCGGTTGCCGAGTTGGCCCAGCACGGTGTCCGGGATATCGATCGGGTTCTGCGTGACGAAGTACACGCCCACGCCCTTGGAGCGGATCAGCCGCACCACCTGCTCGATCTTGTCGAGCAGCGCCTTGGGCGCATCGTTGAACAGCAGGTGCGCCTCGTCGAAGAAGAACACCAGCTTGGGCTTGTCCAGGTCGCCGGCCTCGGGCAGCTTCTCGAACAGTTCCGACAGCATCCACAGCAGGAAGGTGGCGTACAGCCGCGGCGAGTTCATCAGCTTGTCCGCAGCCAGGATATTGACCACGCCCTGGCCCTTCTCGGTCTGGATGAAGTCTTCCAGGTTGAGCATCGGCTCGCCGAAGAACACATCGCCGCCCTGCGACTCCAGCGCGATCAGCCCGCGCTGGATCGCGCCGATCGACGCGGCCGAGATATTGCCGTACTCGGTGGTGTACTGCGAAGCGTTGTCGCCGACGTGCTGCAGCATTGCGCGCAGGTCCTTGGCGTCGAGCAGCAGCAGGCCGTTGGCATCGGCGATGCGGAACACCAGGTTGAGCACGCCCTGCTGGGTGTCGTTCAGCTCCAGCATGCGCGACAGCAGCAGCGGCCCCATGTGCGAGACCGTGGCGCGCACCGGGTGGCCCTTCTGGCCGAACACGTCCCACAGCGTGGTCGGGCACGCGCCCCACGCCGGCTCCGGCAGGTTCATGTCGGCCAGGCGCTGCTTGAGCTTGTCCGAGAGCTGGCCGGCCTGCGAAATGCCGGTCAGGTCACCTTTGACGTCCGCCATAAAGACTGGCACCCCCAGGCGCGAGAACCCCTGCGCCAGCGTCTGCAGCGTGACGGTCTTGCCGGTGCCGGTGGCGCCGGTGATCAGCCCGTGCCGGTTGCCCATCTGCGGCAGCAGCACCAGTTCATGTTCGGCGTTCTTGGCGATAAGGATGGGGTCGGCCATGATCTTCCTGATAACAAGGTGCCGCGGGACTCGCCACGGCAGCGGCGCGGGCAGGCCCGCGTGATAAAATCCTGGGCTGATTATAGCCAGCCGCCAGGCATATCCGTCACCTGGCGCGCGCCGTCCCGTGGCCCTGCGGCCCAGCCGCGGCGCGCATGGCGATCCCGCATTCCATCACCGCACAACAGCGTTTTCCGTCTCGGAGAGAATCATGGCCGGTCACTCGAAATGGGCCAATATCAAACACAAGAAAGCTGCCGCTGACGCCAAGCGCGGCAAGATCTGGACCCGCCTGATCAAGGAAATCACCGTGGCCGCCAAGCTCGGCGGCGGCGATGTCGACTCCAACCCGCGCCTGCGCCTGTCGATTGACAAGGCCATGGACGCGAACATGCCCAAGGACAACATCCAGCGCGCGATCCAGCGCGGCGTGGGCGGCCTGGAAGGCGCGAACTACGAAGAGATACGCTACGAGGGCTACGGCCTGGCCGGCGCGGCCATCATCGTCGACTGCCTGACCGACAACCGCACCCGTACCGTGGCCGAAGTGCGCCATGCCTTCTCCAAGCACGGCGGCAACATGGGCACCGAGGGTTCGGTGGCGTTCATGTTCACGCACTGCGGCCAGTTCCTGTTCGCGCCCGGCACGCCGGAAGACAAGCTGATGGAAGCGGCGCTGGAAGCCGGCGCCGACGACGTCGTCACCAACGACGACGAGTCGATCGAAGTGACCTGCCCGCCCAACGATTTCTCCGCGGTCAAGACTGCGCTGGAAGCCGCAGGCTTCAAGGCGGAAGTGGCCGACGTGGTAATGAAGCCGCAGAACGAAGTCAGCTTCGCCGGCGACGACGCGGCCAAGATGCAGAAGCTGCTCGACGCCCTGGAAAACCTGGACGACGTGCAGGAAGTCTTCACCAACGCGGTGATTGAAGACTAAGTAATATCTAGCCCCCATCGGCGGCAGCCAGGCTCCAAAGACCCAAGCTGCCGCCTTTTTGCATGCGTTTCTTTTCTGGCAGTGGATCATGAAAGTATTGGTTGTCGGCTCGGGTGGACGTGAACACGCGCTGGCCTGGAAATTGGCCCAGTCCCCCAGGATTCAGGTGGTGTACGTCGCGCCGGGCAACGGCGGGACCGCGCTCGACAAGCGCCTGCAGAATGTTCCGCTGACCGATCCCGAGGTCATCGCCGCCTTTGCCGAGCGCGAAGGCGTGGCCTTCACCGTGGTCGGCCCCGAGGCCCCGCTGGCGGCGGGCATCGTCGATATCTTCCGCGCCAAGGGCCTGCGCATCTTCGGGCCCACCCAGGCTGCCGCGCAGCTGGAGTCGTCCAAGGACTTCGCCAAGGCGTTCATGCAGCGCCACGGCATCCCCACCGCCGCCTACCAGACCTTCTCCGACGCCACCCAGGCACACGCCTATATCGACGCGCAGGGCGCGCCGATCGTGATCAAGGCCGATGGCCTGGCTGCTGGCAAGGGCGTGGTGGTGGCGATGACGCTGGAAGAAGCGCATCACGCGGTCGACATGATGCTGGCCGACAACAAGCTGGGCGACGCCGGCGCGCGCGTGGTGATCGAGGAATTCCTCGAAGGCGAGGAAGCCAGCTTTATCGTGCTGGTCGACGGCAAGAACGTGCTGGCACTGGCCACCAGCCAGGACCACAAGCGCCTGCTGGACGGCGACGCCGGCCCCAACACCGGCGGCATGGGCGCCTACTCGCCCGCCCCAGTGGTCACGCCCGCGCTGCATGCGCGCGCGCTGCGCGAGATCATCCTGCCGACCGTGCGCGGCATGGAAAAGGACGGCATCCCGTACACGGGCTTCCTGTACGCGGGCCTGATGATCGACAAGGACGGCAACCTGAAGACGCTGGAATTCAACTGCCGCATGGGCGACCCGGAAACCCAGCCGATCCTGGCGCGCCTGAAGACCGACCTGGTCGACGTGATGGAGCACGCCGTCAACGGCAAGCTCGACGCCGTCGAATTGGACTGGGACCGCCGCACCGCGCTGGGCGTGGTGATGGCCGCTTATGGCTACCCCGACGCGCCGCGCAAGGCCGACGCCATCACCGGTATTCCGGCCGAGACCGACGACAGCGTGACCTTCCACGCCGGCACCACGCTCAAGGACGGCACGCTGCTGACCTCGGGCGGGCGCGTGCTGTGCGTGGTGGGGCTGGCCGACACCGTCAAGGCCGCGCAGCGCGCCGCCTACGCTGCGGTCGAGCAGATCCAGTTCGATGGCATGCAGTACCGGACCGATATCGGATACCGGGCCATCAAGCGCTGAGTCTGCACCGGCAGCCTTCCATGGGCCGGCACATTGCTGGCCAGCTTTTGGACCCATGCGACCGCCCGGCCGCCCCAGCCGGTACAATCGTGACAACGCTGTGACGCACCCGGCAGCCGAGAGGCTGCCGGAATGCCATCCGCCGGGTCCATCCGCCGGTTTTATCCGCCTTCGCCAACCATGATCGATTCCCAGGCAGTCCGTGCCTATCTGCTCGGCCTGCAAGACCGCATCACCGATGCCATCGGCGCCATCGAGGGCCAGCCGTTCCTGACCGACGCCTGGGAGAAACCGCCCACCGAACGCCTGCGCGGCAGCGGCCGCACCCGCATCCTGGAAGGCGGCGCGGTGATGGAGCGCGCCGGCGTGGGCTTTTCGCACGTCAGCGGCGATACCCTGCCGCCCTCGGCCAGCGCCAACCGGCCAGAACTCGCCGGGCGCAGCTTCGAGGCGATGGGCGTGTCGCTGGTGTTCCATCCGCGCAACCCGTACGTGCCCACAGTCCATATGAACGTGCGCTGTTTCCTGGCGGTCAAGCCCGGAGCCGAGCCGGTATGGTGGTTCGGCGGCGGCATGGACCTGACGCCGTACTACGGCAACGCCGACGACTGCACCCATTTCCACCGCACCTGCGAGCAGGCGCTCGCGCCCTACGGCGACGAGCTGTACCCGCGCTTCAAGCAATGGTGCGACGAGTATTTCTTCCTGCGCCACCGCAACGAGGCACGCGGCGTCGGCGGGATCTTCTTCGACGACTTCTCGGCGCTGGGCTTCGAGCGCAGCTTCGCGATGATGCAGTCGGTCGGCGACGCCTTCCTGGACGCCTACCTGCCGATCCTGCAGGCGCGCAAGGACACCCCCTACGGCGAGCGCGAGCGCGATTTCCAGGCCTACCGGCGCGGGCGCTACGTCGAATTCAACCTCGTGTTCGACCGCGGCACGCTGTTCGGCCTGCAATCGGGCGGACGCGCCGAATCCATCCTGATGTCGATGCCGCCGCTGGTGACCTGGCGCTATGACTGGCAACCGGAACCGGGCAGCCCCGAAGCGGCGCTGTATACCGACTTCCTGCCGGCACGCGACTGGGCCTGACGGCAGACCTATGGCCAATCCTGCGCAACACCGCAAGCCCGCCGCCGACGCGGGCGAACCGCCGCACCCCTCCCGTCCCTACCGCCTGGGTATCCTCGGCGGCACCTTCGATCCGCCCCACGTCGGCCACCTGGCGCTGGCACGGCTGTGCATCGAGCACCTGGGCCTGGACGAACTGGTGTGGATTCCCACCGGCCAGTCCTGGCAGAAGGGCGCCGACGTGACGCCCGCCGCCGACCGCCTGGCCATGACCGAACTGGCTGCTGCCGCACTCAACGACAGCGGCGCGAAGGTCCGCGTGAGCCGCATGGAAGTCGACCGCGCCGGCCCCAGCTACACAATCGACACTGTGTGCCAGCTACGCGCCGAATACGGCGCAGAGGCCTCGCTGTGCTGGCTGATGGGCGCCGACCAGTTGCTGCGCCTGCACACCTGGCACGGCTGGCAGGAACTGTTCCAGCACGTGCACCTGTGCACCGCCACGCGCCCGCGCTTCGCGCTGGCCGCGCTGGAGGGCCCGGTGCTGCAAGCGCTGGCCGAGCGCCAGGCCGACACACACCTGATACAATGCACGCCCTCCGGCCGGATGTGGATCGACCAGACGCTCGCCGTCGACCTGTCTTCCACCCATCTGCGCCAGCGCCTGGCAGCCGGCCAGCCGGCAGATGACCAACTGCCGCCGGGCGTGGCACACTACATCGCAAGCCACGGGCTGTACCGCGACGTTCCTGCGAGGACGTGACTCCCCGGCAGGGCGTGACCGGGGTCTGACCAGACCCGACGCCCACCACCCAACCGATCTCAGCTGAACAAGAAGACACCATGGATATTCGTAAACTGCAACGCGCCATCGTCGACGGCCTCGAGGATGTCAAAGCGCAGGACATCAAGGTGTACGACACCAGCCACCTGACCGAGCTGTTCGACCGGGTGGTGATTGCCAGCGGGACGTCCAATCGCCAGACCAAGGCGTTGGCAGCTTCGGTGCGGGATACGGTCAAGGAAGCCGGCGGCCATATCGTGGCGGTCGAGGGGCTGGAAACCGGCGAATGGGTGCTGGTCGACTGCGGCGACGCCGTGGTCCACATCCTGCAGCCCCAGCTGCGCATGTACTACAACCTGGAAGAGATCTGGGGCGACAAGCCGGTGCGCATGAAGCTCGCCACCGGCGCCCGCGGCCTGGCCAAGGCCAGCGAGCCAATGGAAGAAGACGAGGACGACGTCCCCGCCGTGCGCGGCACACGCCGCGCCAGCAGCCTGCGCCCGGCGCTGGCCCGCCTGCCGGAAGGCATGAAGGAGCCGTCGCCGCCGATGGGCCACGAGGACACCGACCCGGACGCGATCGCCACCATCCGCAAGCCGGCCCGCAAGACCGCCACCAAGACCACGGCGACCAAGACGGCCACCAAGACCGCCACCAAGACGACCGGCACCCGCGCCGCGGCACCGCGCAAGACCGCCGCCGGCACCACGGCACGCAAGACCGCCACCAAGACGGCTACCAAGACGGCTACAAAGACGGCTACCAAGACCGCAACGAAGGCCGCAGCCAGCAGGTCCGCCGCAGCCAAGCCGGCTGCCCGCAAGCGCACCACCCGCTCGGCCTGATTTCCGAGCGCGCGGCCGCCCGCCGGCCGCGAGCAGACAAGTCCTCATGCAACTGGTGATCGTGGCCGTCGGCCACAAGATGCCTGGCTGGATCGAAACCGGCTTCAGCGAGTATGCCAAGCGCATGCCGCCCGAGCTGCGCATCGAACTGCGCGAGGTCAAGCCGGAAACCCGCTCCTCCAGCAACAACGCGGCCACCGTGATGCAGCGCGAAGCCGCGCGGATCGAGGCGGTGCTCGGCTCGCTGTCGAAGCAGTGCCGCATCGTCGCGCTGGACGAGCGCGGCCGTGACTTCACCACCGTGCAACTGGCTGCGCAACTGACCGACTGGCAGCGCGACGGCGGCGACGTCGCCTTCCTGATCGGCGGCGCCGACGGCCTCGACCCGGCGCTGAAGGCGCGCGCCAGCACCCTGATCCGGCTGTCCAGCCTGACGCTGCCGCACGGCATGGTGCGCGTGCTGCTGGCCGAGCAGCTGTACCGCGCCTGGTCGGTCACGCAGAACCATCCTTACCACCGGGCCTGAGCCCGCCGCTCACCGGCGGTCGTTATCGCCGCTGGCGGTACAATGCGGGCCACCGCCGGGCTGCCGGCACGCCCCCATCCTTGCCGATTCCGCCGCCCATTTCACGGGCGTGATCTTCGTCCCCGCGATGCACGACTACCTCTACCTCGCCTCCCAGAGCCCGCGCCGCAGCGAATTGCTGACCCAGCTCGGCGTTCGCTACGAACTGCTGCTTGCCAATGACGACGAGGACGCCGAAGCGCTCGAAGTCGTGCTGCCCGGCGAAACCCCCGACGACTACGTGCAGCGCGTGTGTGCGCTGAAGGCAGAAGCGGCGCTGCGCCGCCGCGAGCGCCGGGCGCTGCCCGACGCGCCGGTGCTGACCTCCGACACCACGGTCTGCCTGGGCGGCCGCATCCTGGGCAAACCGGCCGACGGCACCGACGCCGCGGCCATGCTTGGCGCGCTGTCGGGCACCACGCACCGTGTGCTGACCGCCGTGACGGTGGTATCGACCACCGGCATGTGCCATGCCCTGTCGGTTTCCGAAGTCACCTTCCGCCCGATGCAGCCCGCCGAGATCGAGCGCTATGTCGCCAGCGGCGAGCCGCTCGGCAAGGCCGGCGCCTACGGCATCCAGGGCCGCGCGGCCGAGTTCGTCGAGCGGATCGCGGGCAGCTATTCAGGTATCATGGGTTTGCCCTTGTTTGAGACGGCGGCGTTACTTCGCCAGGCCCGCCTGCAGTTCTGAGCGGCCCGCCCCCGCGCCCAGACAAGACCCGGCCTGCGCGCCGGGCCACCCTATACAGCCGGGCCACCGGCACCGCGTTTCACCCGCTATGACTGAAGACATCCTCGTCAACATCACGCCCCAAGAGACGCGCGTCGCCATCGTGCAACAGGCTGCCGTCCAGGAACTGCACGTCGAACGCACGCTCACGCGCGGGCTGGTCGGCAATATCTACCTGGGCAAGGTGGTGCGCGTGCTGCCCGGCATGCAGTCGGCCTTTATCGACATCGGCCTGGAGCGCGCTGCCTTCCTGCATGTGGCCGATATCTGGCATCCGCGCGACGCCGACCGCAATGGTGCCACCCCGCAGCTGGCGATCGAGAAGACCCTGTTCGAAGGCCAGGCGCTGATGGTGCAGGTGATCAAGGACCCGATCGGCACCAAGGGCGCGCGCCTGTCCACGCAGGTGAGCATTGCCGGGCGCACGCTGGTGTACCTGCCGCAGGATCCGCATATCGGCATCTCGCAGCGCATCGAAGGAGAAGTGGACCGCGAGGCGCTGCGCAGCCGCGTGCAGGGCCTGGTGCCCACCGACGAGCGCGGCGGCTTTATCGTGCGCACCATCGCCGAGGAAGCGACCGACGAGGAACTTGGCAACGACATCGCCTACCTGCGCAAGATCTGGGGCGCGATCCGCCAGAACGCCACCACGCAGCCTGCACCCGCCCTGCTCTACCAGGACCTGAACCTGGCGCAGCGCGTACTGCGCGACTTCATCAACGACGCCACCGGCGTGATCCAGATCGATTCGCGCGAGAACTACCAGATGCTGGTGGAGTTCGCCAAGGAATACACGCCGGCGGTGCTGCCGCGACTGTCGCACTACACCGGCGAGCGCCCGGTCTTCGACCTGTTCAATATCGACGCCGAGATCGAGAAGGCGCTGTCGCGCCGGGTCGACCTGAAGTCAGGCGGCTACCTGATGATCGACCAGACCGAGGCGATGACGACCATCGACGTCAACACCGGCGGCTACGTGGGCGCGCGCAACTTCGACGACACCATCTTCAAGACCAACCTGGAGGCGGCCCACACCATCGCGCGGCAGCTGCGGCTGCGCAACCTCGGCGGCATCATCATCATCGATTTCATCGATATGGAGAATGTCGAGCACCGCGACGCGGTGCTGTCTGAACTGAAACGCGCGCTGTCGCGCGACCGCACCCGGATCACGGTCAACAGCTTCTCGCAGCTCGGGCTGGTGGAGATGACGCGCAAGCGCACGCGCGAATCGCTGGCGCACGTATTGTGCGAACAATGCCCGGTATGCCAGGGCAAGGGGCAGGTCAAGACGCCGCGCACGGTGTGCTACGACATCCTGCGCGAGATCATGCGCGAATCGCGCCAGTTCAACCCGCGCGAGTTCCGCATCCTGGCCTCGCAGGAGGTCATCGACCTGTTCCTGGAAGAAGAAAGCCAGCACCTGGCCATGCTCGGTGACTTTATCGGCAAGCCAATCTCGCTGCAGGTGGAATCGACCTTCCACCAGGAGCAGTACGACATTATCCTGATGTAATGCAGATGCTGAAGGGGCTGGCGCGGCCACCGGCAAGCGCTGCCGGTTCGCATGCCTTCCCGCCTCGGTAGTCGCCCTAGCTCCCGTTTCCTCCGGTTCGCGCTTCGATCCGCTATAACTAATCAAGGGTAGTCAGCGGCATCGTGACCGATGCCGCGCCCGGCGCGCAGCGTCCCTGTGTCACACAACGGGACACGGCCGCGCCGGTCGGCGAGGAGGAGTCCGGCATGAACGCCACGAACCATGGGGCCTGTCTGCTGGCCGTCCTGCTGCTTGCCGGCTGCGTCGAGTTTCCTATGATTGCAAGACGCCCCAGCCCACCCCCACTGCCGCCCGCGGTGATCGCCGAAGCGCCGCCACCCAAGAAGGCGCCGCGTGCCACCCCGATCGCACAAAAGACCATCAATATCGTCGCCACCTGCAAGCGCACCGAGGAAGACGGCTTCCGCGAAGATGCGCAGATGGATGTCAGGGGCAACGAAGTGCGTGCGCTGAGGTGGAAGCTGTGGGTGTCGCGGCGCGGCAGTTGCGAGTTCAACCTGGCCGACTTCCGCCAGGTCGCCGACACGCCCCACATCGAACTGCAAGCCATCGACGGCAGCCAGTGCAAGCTGCTGGTGTGGCAGGATCCGCGCCGCGTGACGCTGGCCCATGCCCGCTGCGAGAAGCACTGCACGCCCGGCATCTATGAGCAGGCGTGGCCGGTGCTGTTCGATCCCAACAACGGAAAATGCGCCGAAATACGCTGAGCCGGCCCGGGGGGCCAGCGCGCTATTTGGCTTTCGGCACCCTACCCATCAGGTAGAACTCGTCGTTCGGGCGCATGCTGATGGTGTTGGCCATCCGGTTCGACAGGCCGAAGAATGCGGTGATGGCGGCGATATCCCAGGCGTCTTCTTCCGAGAAGCCGTACTCGCGCAGCGCGGCAAAGTCCGCCTCGCCGACTTCATGCGACGCCTTGCACACCTTCATCGCAAAGTCGAGCATCGCGCGCTGGCGCGGCGGGATGTCCGCCTTCAGGTAATTCACCGCAACCTGGTCGGCCACCAGCGGCTTCTTCTCGTAGATGCGCAGGATCGCGCCATGCGCCACCACGCAATACAGGCACTGGTTGGCGCCCGAGGTCGCCACCACGATCATCTCGCGCTCGCCCTTGGTCAGCCCGCCCTCCTTGAGCATCAGCGCGTCGTGATAGGCGAAGAAGGCGCGGAATTCATCCGGGCGGTGCGCCAGCGCGAGGAAGACGTTGGGGACGAAGCCGGCTTTTTCCTGGACTTCGAGCATGCGGGCGCGGATGTCGTCGGGGAGGTCTTTCAGTGCCGGTACGGGGTAGCGGCTGATGGGGAATGCCGGGTCGGGCATGGTGGTCTCCTGTAGTCGTGCGTCGGTCACGTAGTGTTCTTCTGCTTCAGATACTAACGGATCGGCGCGGGTTCGGCGCCAGCCATGTTGCGCATGCATCGCTCGTACTGATGTCCACCGGATCAGGCATACTACGCACCTTCTGAACAAGGCGAGCGCCCTCCGAGCCGCCGTACTCTTCCCGATGAAACGCATTCTCATCGTCAAGCTGACATCCCTGGGCGACATGGTTTTCACCCAGCCGCTGGTCGCGGACCTGCAGCGGGCTTTCCCCGGCGTGAAGATCGACTGGATCGCCGACTCCTACTGTGCCGATGTGCCACGCTGGAACCCGAATATCGACCGGGTGATCGCCGCGCCGCTGCGCGCGCTGAAAAAGTCGCGTAAATGGTCGGACCTGCGCGCCATCTTCAGCGCGCTGCGCGAACTGCGCCGCGAGAGATACGATGCGGTGCTCGACGTCCACGGCGTCTACAAGAGCGCCATCGTCTCGTTCCTGGCGCGCACGCGGCATCGCTATGGCTATCCGGTGCAGGAACTGGGCGAGAGCGGGGCCAGCTTTGCCTACAACCACATCTTTGCGCCATTCGTCGAAGAGGACTGCGCACGGCAGCGTATGCGTCGCGCGGTCAGCCGCGCGCTCGGCTTCGAGCTGACCAAGGAGATGGACTACGGCCTGCAGATGCCCCCGGATACGCCAGCCCCGGCGGCCAAGGGTCCGTACGCGATGCTGTTCCACGCCACCTCGAGCGAAGAGAAGAAGTGGCCGGTAGCCGACTGGATCAGCGTCGGCAGCGCGATCTCCGCACGCGGGTTGCGCGTACTGGTGCCCTGGGGCAACGAGGCGGAGCGCAAGGAAGCCGAGACCATCGCCGCCAGCGTGCCCGGCGCCGAAGTCATGCCGCGCCTGAGCATCACCGGCGTGGCGCAGATGGTCGGCAAGGCCTCGCTGGTGGTCGGCATGGATACCGGCTTCGTGCATATCGCCGACGCGCTGCGCCGGCCGACCGTGATCCTGTTCACGACGACTTCGCGCCACCTGTACGGTGTCGATGCGCCGGGGCGCGCGGTATCGCTGGGCGGTGGCGGCGTGGTGCCACAGCGAGCCGAAGTGCTGGCCGCTATCGACGAGGTGCTGGGCGTGCAGCCGCAGGTCTCTTCACAGCACACCGAGCGGAAATAAAAAGGCCGGCGCTCAGCGCCGGCCTGCTGTCCGGGGAGTTCCCCCCGGCATCTTAATGGTGGCTCGCGAACTGGATCCGGTGCAGCCCGGCGTAGAGGCCGTTGGCGGCCAGCAGTTCCTCATGCGTGCCCAGTTCCGCCAGCCGACCGTGGTCCAGCACGGCGATGCGGTCGGCGTTCTCGATGGTCGAGAGCCGGTGCGCGATCACCAGCGTGGTCCGCCCCTTCATCAGCTCTTCCAGCGCCGCCTGCACCTGGCGCTCGGATTCCGAATCCAGTGCCGAAGTGGCCTCGTCCAGGATCAGGATCGGTGCATCCTTGTACAGCGCGCGGGCAATCGCCAGGCGCTGGCGCTGGCCGCCTGACAGCTTCATGCCGTTGTCGCCGATATTGGTGTTGACGCCCTCCGGCAGCCCCTTGACCGTGTCCGTCAGGTAGGCCGCCGCCAGTGCGCGCTCGACCCGCGCCATGTCGATCTTGTCCTCGGATTGCGCGCCATACGCCACGTTGGCCGCCACCGTGTCGTTGAACAGCACCACGTCCTGGCTGACGAAGGCGATCTGGTTGCGCAGGTCCTTCAGCGCCAGCTCGGGCAGCGGCATGCCGTCCAGCAGGATCTGCCCGGCGGTGGGATCGAAGAAGCGCGGCACCAGGTTGACCAGCGTGGTCTTGCCGCTGCCCGACGGGCCCACCAGCGCCACCACCTCGCCCGGGCTGACGCGCAGGTTGATGCCCTCCAGCGCGGCGCGCGGCGCCTCGCCATAGCGGAAGCCGACGTTCTCCAACGCCAGTTCGCCACGGGCACGGCCGAGCGGCTTGCCGCCGTCCTGCGGCTCGATCGGTTCGTCGATCAGGCGGAAGATCATCTCCGCCGCGGTGATGCCGCGCGTCAGCGGCTGGTTGATGTCAGTCAGGTGCTTGAGCGGCGAGATCAGCAGCAGCATCGCCATCACGAAGCCGGTGAAGCCGCCCACCGTGGTCTGGTTGCCCTGCGCCTGCACCATCGCGATGGTGATGATGACCGACAGCGCCAGCGCAGCCAGGAATGCCGTGACCGGCTGGTTCAACCCGCCGGCGACCGCCATGCGCATCGAGTAGTTCTTCAGCCGCTCGGCCATGGTGCGGAAGCGCGACAGCTCGTAGGCCTCGCCGCCGTGCAGCTTGACCACCTTGAAGCCGCCCACGGCCTCTTCCACCACATACGCGGCGTTGTTGGTGTAGGTCTGGTGGTCGCGGTTGAGCTTGCGCAGCCGGCGGTTGATCTTCGACATCAGGTAGCCGATCACTGGCAGGATCACCGCGACGATCAGCGTCAGGCGCCAGTTCGTATAGAACAGGTAGATCAGCAGCGCCACGACCGTCAGCGAGTCGCGCACCAGCGTGATGAACACGCTGGTCAGGATCTGCAGCACCTGGTTGACCTCGAAGATCACCGCATTGATCAGCGATGCCGCGGTGTTACGGTGGAAGAACGCCGCCGGGGCGTGCAGCAGGCGCTCGAACATCTGTATGCGCATCTTCAGCAGCACACGGTTCGAGATCAGGTTCAGCAGATAGCCCGAGGCAAACTGCGCCACGCCGCGGATCAGCGCCACGCCGGTCAGGAGCGCGGGCACATGCCACAGCGTGCCGGCGTACTCGCCGCCGAAGCCTTTGTCGAGCAGGTCGTTGACGACCTTGGGGATCACCCCTTCACTGGCCGCGACCACCGCCATGGCAAGGATGGCGCCGATAAAGACGCGAAGCTCGGGGCGCAGGTAAGACCAGAGCCGGGCCGACATGCTGGACGGCACGGTAGAACCCGGCGAAATGGGCGGTTTGGATGTGGTCACTGAAGTGTCTTCTGTGTGGATGCGTTGGCCCGGGCGCGCATGCTAGCCCGGACGCTTCTGCCGGGCCACCCGCAGGAACGGCCTGACGAGGAACTGGAACAGGAAGCGCTGATAAACGTAGCGGCGCAGATAATAGCCGATGCTGCGCCGGGCCTTGTCGGTCGCGTCGAGATCGGCGCGATGGCCCTCCAGCGCCGACTCGTCCGCCAGTTCGGTCAGGCCGATGCAATACGGCACCACGGCGCGGACCGAGACCAGGCCGCGCTTCTCGAACGCGGACCAGTAGTCGGCCGCGCACCACAGCGGCTGCAGGCCGTCGAGCAGCCGCTGCGCCGCGGCGCGGGTGACCACATAGCCATGTGCGCGCCACCACTCGCCATAGCGCCTGACCAGCTTGCGGTCGCGGCCGAGCGGGCGCGTGCCCCAGCGAGTGTATTTGTCGATATGGGACAGCAGCACAGCGTCGGGCCGGGCCGGATCGAGATGCTGCTGCAGGTCGGCGAGTACCGCCGGCAAGTCGTCGCCCAGCAGTGCATCGTCCTCCAGCACCAGCGCGAACTCCGCACCGTCCTCCAGCATTTTCCGGTACACGCCGAGATGGCTCAGCGCGCACCCGACCTCGCCGCGGCTCATGGGCCGGTAGCTGAACGCCGCCGCGGCCGCATCATAGCGCTGCGCCACCTCGTCTTCGGTCAGGGCGCGCCCGTCGACGGCCGGGAACACCTGGAAGGGAACGCCGAGCCGTTCCAGCTGCCCCGAAATGCGCTGCCGGCGCGGCTGCGCGCTTGCCAGGTTGATGACGTAGGCGCCGATCATGCCGCCACCGCCTGCGCATCCGGTCGTGCCAGCGGCTCGGGCTGGTGATCCCTGGCCACCACGATGGCAAAGCAGGTGGAGATCATCAGCGTGTAGAACGCGTTGGTCATCGCGATAAAGAACATGGCTTCGGTCAGGCCGAACAGCAGGAAGCCGACGCTGGTGGCAAGGCCCATGGTGGCAGCTACGCGCACCACCGCATCGCGGTTACGCACATGGCGCAGGAAGAAAACGGCCGGCACCAGGTAGACGGCGAGTACCGCCAGCATGCCGGGCAGCCCCATCGTGGCGCCCAGATACAGGATGTCGTTGTGCGAGTGCCCGAACTGAGTCGTGGCCGGCGTGATAAAGCCGCTGGCCGCCAGCGCATCCAGGGCGGGCGAGAAGCCTTCCGGACCCACGCCGGTCAGCGGGTGCGATTGCAGCATATTGAGTGACGCCTTCCACAGTTGCAGCCGCCAGCCCTCCGAGGTATCCAGGCCGGTTTGCGAAGAGAAGGCCGCGATATTCGAGAATGCCTCGGTCACGCGCGTCTTGACGATGCTGCTGCAATAACCGGCGACCGCCATGCTACCGACCAGCACGGCCAGCAGTGCTGCGCGGCTGCGCCAGTTCAGCCCGCGCATGACCATCAGCACAAACAGCAGCAGCACGGGAATGGCAAGCCAGCCGCCGCGCGTGGCGCTGATATACGAGGTGTACAGCCCGGCCGCCCCCGCCAGCAGCTTGGCGCCGACGGCCAAGTGGTGGCGGCGGCGGTCCCAGCCGATCGAGACCAGGGCCAGCATGCCCATCAGCAGCGACAGGTTGGCAAACGGAATCACGTTACTGACGCCGACATGGATCGGCCGGCCGTGTTCCGCCAGCGTGTGGATCCAGACCGCGGACACGATCGCGCCCGCCACAAGCCCCCACTGCACGCCTTGCAGCACGCGCCGGCCGAGCTGGGCCAGGCCCCATGCCAGCAGCACGAACAGGGCAAAGCGCAAATAGAGATACGGCACGTCAGGCGGCTCGCCACTGAGGACCTGGCGCAGCAGCAGCGCGGCCGGCAGCGACGCCATCGCGGCCGCCATGGGCCAGTGGGCGCGCAGCATTGAACCCCATGAGGCCAGGCCGGCCCGGCGCTGCAGCGCGAGGGCAATCAGGCACCACATCAGCAGCAGGGTGAAACCGGTATTGGCTGCGGAGGGATAGGTCAGCAGCAGGAGCGGAAAGGAGATCAATGCGGCACACGCCACCAGGGACAAAACCTTTTCCATCCCTGTAAAGCGGGACAAATGTGCTCTTATCATCAAATTCGTGATTGAGAAAACTGCCCCGGGAGGCTGGCAGGAACCCTGCCAGGCGTCTCCAGGGGCACTGCGCCGGTGCGGTAGAATGCGCGGTCAACATCCACCGCCTGGCGCCGTGGGCAACGCCGGCGGCCTGTCGGTTTGTCCGACCTGTGCGCCGCCTTTACGTTCCATGAGAGTCTCGGCCGTCATCATCACCAGGAATGAAGCTCACAATATCGGGCCATGCCTCGAAAGCGTGTCCTGGTGCGAAGAGGCGATTATAGTGGATTGGGCTAGCACGGATGACACTGTGGCCATTGCGCGTGCAGCCGGCGCCACAGTAATCCAGACCGAGGCGTGGCCGGGCTTCGGCCCGCAGAAGAACCGCGCGGTCGAGGCCGCCAGCGGCGACTGGATCCTGAGCCTGGATGCGGACGAACGCGTAACGCCGGCCCTGCGCGACGAAATCCTCGCGCAACTGCAGCAGCCGGGCGCGCAGGCGCTCGCCCTGCCCCGCCTGTCCGCGTTTTGCGGCACCTTCGTGCGCCACGCCGGCTGGTATCCCGACTACGTGACCCGCGTCTTCCGCAAGGGCCGCGGCCGCTTCACCGATGACCTGGTGCACGAGCATCTCAAGGTCGACGACCCTCTCGTCCATCTGAAAGAACCGCTGGTCCATTACAGCTACCGCTCGCTGTCGGACGTGCTGCGCAAGATCGACGCCTATTCCAGCGCCGGTGCGCAGCAGGCCTACGCCCGCGGCAAGCGCAGCTCGGTCGCGTCGGCCGCCGGCCACGGTCTGTGGGCCTTTGTCCGTACCTATTTCCTGAAGCGAGGCTTCCTGGACGGCAGTGCAGGCTTCGGCGTGGCGCTGATGAATGCGCAGGCAAGCTACTACAAGTACGCCAAGCTGGCGCAGCTGCACGCTGCCGCTGCCGCAGATGCCAAGCCCGCCCCCTGACGCGGCCGCCCTCATCCTCCACTCCCTCCATCGATGAAAGTTGGCATCTCCTGCAATCGCTTCGGCGCCGGCGGCGGCCTGGAGCGCTATGCGCTCGACATCAGCCGCGCGATGGCGGCCCGCGCCGGTACCGAGGTGTCGGTCTACGCGCGCCGCTTCGATGCGGGCGTGGCGCAGTCGGCCGGTGTCACGCCCCATCGCATCGTGGTCTCGTGGCTGCCCGGCAAGCTGCGCGACCGCTATTTCTCATGGCGGCTGCAGGCGCGCCTGCCCGCCGACGAAGTGCTGATCGGCTGCAACCGCGTGCGCGGTTCGGACATCGCCATTTGCGGCGGCACCCACCGCGGATACCTCACCGCGCGCGGCACGCCCCCGCGCCGCTCCGACCAGTGGCAGATCAACCTCGAGAGTGCGCAGTACGCCGGTGCGCATCGCGTGGTGGCACATTCGGCGTTGATGCGCCGCGAGGTGATCGAGCTGTACGGGATCCCGCCGGACCGCGTGGAACTGATCTATCCGCCGGTCGACACGCAGCGCTTCACGCCGGTCGACGCCGACGCGCGCGCCGCGTTGCGCCACGAGTTCGGTTTCGGCGACGACGAGGTGGTGTTCCTGTTCCCGTCGTCAGGCCATGCCCGCAAGGGTTTCGACCTTCTCGCCGACTATTTCTCGAAATCGGACCTGCCGATCACGCTCGCCGTGGCCGGCCGCCCGGTCGGGCGCAGCATCCCGCGGGTGCGGGAGCTAGGCTACAGCAGCCGGATCGACGCACTCTACCGCGCCGCGGACTTCACCATCCTGGCCTCGGGCTATGAACCCTTCGGGCTGGTCGGGGTGGAATCGGTGCTGTGCGGCACGCCGCTGGTGTTTGCCGACAATATCGCCTGCCTGGAAGTCATCCGGCCGCAGGCAGTGCATGCGTTCGCGCGCGATCGCGCCGATACGCTTGACCGCGCGATTCGTGCCGCGGTCGACGCGGCACGCACCGGCCAGGGTCGGCTGGCGGATCCGATGGCGATGCTCAACTACGATCCGGGCATCGAGGCCCACGTCGACGCCCTGCTGGCGCTGGCGGCCAGCGCGCGCGCCGCCCGGCAGGCGGCCTGACACCACCGCTGCCGTCGGCTTATTCGTAGACGGTGCTGACGCTGTCCGGCGACAGCGCCAGCCGCAGCGCGGTCAGCGCCTCGTCGGACGGCACCACCTTCCAGTCCGGACCGAGCATGGCCTCGCACGAAGCTGCCGCGGCCTGGTAGTGGATGCGCACCGGCAAACCCTGCACGCCGCTGGCGCGGGCCAGGTGCGGCGTCAGCAGTTCGCGCAGCATCCCGGTCGACGAATTGCCGTTCATCGCCAGCCGCACGGCGCTGGCAAACCGGGTGCGAGCGGCCACCAGGTCCATCACCGACTCCGCCGTAAACCGCACCCCGCCGGTAAACGTATCGTGCCGCGCATTCCCCGTGGCGATCAGCAGCTCGTCCTCGCGGAACATATTCCGGTTGGCGTCGAACAGCTCGTTGAACACCGTCATCTCGACCAGCCCGGTGCCGTCGTCCAGCGTCACGATCAGCATCTTGCCGCGCTGGGTCATCTGCGTGCGGATGCCACTGATCACGCCGGCAATGGTCTTGCCGCGCACGTCGCGGCCGAAGCCGCCGCCGTTGCCCTGCACTTCCTTTTCCAGCGCGGCCAGCGTGCCCTTGTTGAAGCGGCGCACCTCGTCACGGTAGGCGTCGAACAGGTGGCCTGAGAAGTAGTAGCCGAGCGCCTGCTTTTCTTCCTGCAGCGTGCGCTTGGGGCTCCAGCGCGGCTCGTCGAGCAGTTCGGGGCGGTGCGCGTCGCCGCCATCGCCCATCAGGTCGAACAGCGACACCTGGTTGGCCGACTCGGCCTTCTGGTCGGCGGCCTCCATCGCGATCGGCACCGAGGCCAGCAGCTGGGCGCGGTTGTCGTTCAGGCTGTCGAAGGCGCCGGCGCGGATCAGCGCCTCGATGGTGCGGCGGTTGACCTGACGGCGGTCGACGCGTTCGCAGAAATCGAAGAGATCCGTGAAGGGCCGCTCCTCGCGCGCGCGCAGGATGTCTTCGATCGCGCCCTGGCCGCTGCCCTTGATGCCGCCCAGCCCGTAGCGGATGGTCTTGCGATCGGTCGGCGCGAAGCGGTATTCGCTGGCGTTGACGTCGGGCGGCAGCACCGCGATCTTGTTGAGCTTGCAATCCTCGTAGAGGATCTTGACCTTGTCGGTGTCGTCCATGGCCAGCGACATGTTGGCTGCCATGAATTCGGCCGGATGATGGCCTTGAGCCAGGCCGTGTAGTACGCCAGCAGCGCATACGCGGCCGCGTGCGACTTGTTGAAGCCGTAGCCCGCGAACTTCTCCATCAGGTCGAAGATGTCGTCGGCCTGCTGCGCGGAGAGGCCGTTCTTGTCGGCGCCCTCGCGGAACATCACGCGATGCTGCGCCATCTCCTCGGGCTTCTTCTTGCCCATGGCGCGACGCAGCAGGTCGGCGCCACCGAGCGAGTAGCCGCCGATGATCTGCGCCATCTGCATCACCTGTTCCTGGTAGACCATGATGCCGTAGGTCTCTTTCAGGACGGGCTCGACGCGCGGATCGGGATATTCCACCTTCTCGCGGCCGTGCTTGCGCGCGCAGAAGCTGGGGATCAGGTCCATCGGGCCCGGTCGGTACAGTGCCACCAGCGCGATGATGTCCTCGAAGCGGTCAGGCTTGGCGTCCTTGAGCATGCCCTGCATGCCGCGGCTTTCCAGCTGGAACACGGCGACCGTGTTGGCCGTCTTGAGGATGTCGAAGGCGGGGCCGTCGTCGAGCGGGATATGGCTGCAGTTCCAGTCGGCCTTGCTCGGATCGAGGCGGCGGATATAGCGCTCGGCCCAGTCCAGGATGGTCAGCGTGGTCAGGCCCAAGAAGTCGAACTTGACCAGGCCGGCGGCCTCGACGTCGTCCTTGTCGTACTGGCTGACCACGCCGCTCATGCCGTCGTTCTGCGCGCCCTGCGTGTACAGCGGGCAGAAGTCGGTCAGCCTTCCGGGCGCGATCAGCACGCCGCCGGCGTGCATGCCGACGTTGCGGGTCATGCCTTCGACGCGCTGTGCCAGCTCCAGCAGCTGGCGTACTTCTTCCTCGTTGTTCTCGCGCTCGGTCAGCAGCGGCTCTTCCTTCTTGGCCTCCTCGATGGTGACCAGCTTGCCCGGCTTGAACGGGATCAGCTTGGCGATGCCATCGACAAAGCCATAGCCGAGGTCGAGCACGCGACCCACGTCGCGCACCGCGGCCTTGGCCGCCATGGTGCCGAAGGTGGCGATCTGCGATACCGCGTCCTTGCCGTACTTTTCCTTCACGTACGTGATCACGCGATCGCGGCCGTGCTGGCAGAAGTCGATGTCGAAGTCGGGCATCGAGACCCGTTCCGGGTTCAGGAAACGCTCGAACAGCAGGGCATACTTGAGCGGATCAAGATCGGTAATGCCGAGCGCATACGCCACCAGCGAACCGGCGCCCGAACCGCGGCCCGGCCCCACCGGCACGCCGTTGTTCTTGGCCCAGTTGATAAAGTCCGCCACGATCAGGAAGTAGCCGGGGAAGCCCATCTTGATGATGGTGCCGGTCTCGAATTCCAGCCGTGCGTAGTATTCCGGGCGCTTCGATTCGCGTACCGCCTCGTCGGGGAACAGCACCGCCAGGCGCTTCTCCAGCCCTTCCTTGGCCATGAAGACCAGGTAGTCGTCCAGCGACATGCCGTCGGGCGTGGGGAAAAGCGGCAGGCGCGGCTTGCCCAGTTCCAGCGTCAGGTTGCAGCGGCGCGCGATCTCGACCGCGTTCTCCAGTGCCGAGGGGATGTCCGCGAACAGCGCGCACATCTCGTCCTGGGTCTTGAAGTACTGGTCGGTGGTAAAGCGCCGGGTGCGGCGCGGGTTGGCCAGCAGCTCGCCTTCGGCGATGCACACGCGCGCCTCGTGCGCGGTGTAGTCGTCCGGCGTCATGAACTGCACCGGATGCGTGGCGACCACCGGCAGCTGCAGCTCGGCCGCCAGTTGCACGGCGTGCTGCACGTAGGCATCGGTGCCGGCATGGCCGGCGCGCTGCAGTTCGATGTAGAAGCGCTGCGGGAACACGCTCGCCCAGTGCTGCGCGGCGCGGCGTGCGGCGTCGGCATTGCCGTTGGCGAGCGCCATGCCGATATCGCCGCCCATCGCGCCCGACAGCGCGATCAGGCCGGTTGCCAGCGGCAGGTCGTCCTCGCCGGGCTCGAGGAACCAGGCCGGGTCGATCTCGGCGCGGCCGCGGTGCTGGTTGCCCAACCACGCGCGCGACAGCAGCATGCACAGGTTCAGGTAGCCGCGGCGGTCCTGCACCAGCAGCAGCAGGCGCGACGGCTTGTCGCGGTCCTCGGCGTTGGTGAGCCAGACGTCGGCACCGACCACCGGCTTCACGCCCTTGCCGCGCGCCTCCTTGTAGTAACGGATCAGCCCGAAGGCGTTGGCGAGGTCCGTCAGGGCGAGCGCGCCCATGCCATCGGCGGCGGCGGCCTTGACGGCGTCTTCCAGGCGGACGATGCCGTCCACGATGGAGTATTCGGAATGCAGGCGGAGGTGTACGAAGCGGGGTGCAGACATGGGCGACATTGTACCGGCTCGGCCCGCTTGCCGGCCTCCAATATTGCGTGCAGGCCGCGCGTGGAGGCCGCATCGCAAAGCTGATCGGGGTGCTTGGGAATGCGCGGCAGGAGCGCCCGGGCGCGTTATAATTTCGCCTTTCCAATCAGGCAGTTATCGCAAGCCGTCGGCGCCCTCCCGGACGCGGCCGTGCGCGCGCAGTCTCTCATGCAGATCGTCAACATTTCCGCTTACAAATTCGTCTCGCTGGACGACATCGAGACCCTGCGCCCGGCCATGCGCGAGCGCTGCGAAGCGGCAGGCCTGAAAGGCACGATCCTGCTCGCGCCCGAGGGCATCAACATGTTCCTGGCCGGCCCGCGCGAAGCCATCGACGTTTTCATGACCTGGCTGCACGCCGATACGCGCTTTGCCGATATCGCACCCAAGGAAAGCCTGTCGGAGAACCAGCCCTTCAAGCGCATGCTGGTGCGCGCCAAGAAGGAAATCATTACCATGAAGATGCCGCTGATCCGCCCCGAGGCGGGCCGCGCACCTTCGGTGCGGCCGGTCGATCTGAAGCGCTGGCTCGACCAGGGGCACGACGACGAAGGCCGTCCGGTGGTGATGCTCGATACGCGCAATGACTTCGAGGTCGCGGTCGGCACCTTTGAGTCGGCGGTCGAGTACGACATCGCCAAGTTCAGCGAATTTCCCGAGGCCGTTGCCGCGCACAAGTCGGAGCTGGAGGGCAAGACCGTGGTGTCGTTCTGCACCGGCGGCATCCGCTGCGAGAAGGCGGCGATCCATATGCAGGAAGTCGGCGTCGAGCGCGTGTACCAGCTCGAGGGCGGCATCCTGAAGTATTTCGAGGAAGTAGGCGGCAGCCACTATCGCGGCGACTGCTTTGTCTTCGACTATCGCACCGCCCTGAACCCGAACCTGGAGCCGGCCGGCCCCAAGCAGTGCTTTGCCTGCCGCGCGGTGGTCACGCCAGAGGAGCAGCAAAGCCCGCACTACGTGATCGGCGAGAGCTGCCCGCACTGCGTCGGCAGCAAGGACAAGGCGGCGGCTTAAGACTCGCCTGGCGGCGGCTTGGGATTCGCCTGACGGCTCAGGCCGCCAGCAGGTGGTAGAGATTGCGCAGCATGCCCGCGGTCGCGCCCCAGATAAAGCGGCGGCCGCCGTCCTCGCGCGGATAGGGCATGGCGTAGAAGATCCGTTCGCCGTCGACCCAGCGGAACAGGCGCCGCTCATGGTGCGAAGGGTCCATCAGGAAGGCCAGCGGCACTTCGAAGACATCGGCCACTTCCGATGCGTCCGGGCGCAGCGTAAAGCCGTCGCGCACCAGGCCCACCACCGGGCTTACGTGGAAGCCGGTGCCGGTGATGTAGTCCGGCAGCGCGCCGAGCACTTCAACGTAGTCGCGCGCCAGTCCCACCTCTTCTTCCGTCTCGCGCAGTGCCGTGTCGATGCGGTTGGCATCCCACTCCTCCTGGCGTCCGCCCGGGAAGCTGATCTGCCCGGCATGCGCGCTCAGGTTGGCATTGCGCTGCGTCAGCAGCACCGTCAGGCCATCGCGCCGCTCCACCAGCGGCACCAGCACGGAGGCGTCGCGCAGCCCGCGGCTGCGGTCGTAGACGCGCGATTCATCGGTCAGCTCCGGCGCCCAGGCCGGGGGCACCTCGAAGCGGTGCCGGATAAAGTCCACCTGCAGCCGCGGCGCGCTCAGGGCGCCGTTGCGCAGATCGGTGTCGATGACGGGGAGGGATTCGGGATCGAAGGCGGGACGCATAACAAGCGCAAGTATGACAGAAGCGCGCGTTTCGGCGCCGCAGCAAAATCCGCCGCGCTCGTGGCCGCGTTGCCACGGCACCATGCAAAAAGGGCACCGTAAGGTGCCCTTCCTGAGGAAACGCTGGCCGGGCTGCCCCGGCCGGCATGTCCAGCTTACTGTGCAGCCTTGGCAGCGACAGCAGCCTTCGACACCAGCTTTTCCTTGATACGTGCGGACTTGCCCGAACGCTGGCGCAGGTAGTACAGCTTCGCGCGACGCACGTCGCCGCGACGCTTCACTTCGATGCCGGCGATCAACGGCGAGTACAGCTGGAACGTACGTTCCACGCCTTCACCCGACGAGATCTTGCGCACGATAAAGGACGAGTTCAGGCCGCGGTTACGCTTGGCGATCACCACACCTTCATAGGCCTGCACGCGCTTGCGGGTACCTTCCACCACGTTCACGTTGACGATCACGGTGTCGCCAGGTGCGAATGCGGGGATGGTCTTGTTCGCGGTCAGACGCGCGATCTCTTCCTTCTCGATCTGCTCGATGATGTTCATCGTTTTTTCTCCGTAACCATCGTGCCGGCGTTGTATGCCCCAGGCATTGCCCGGGCCCCGGCAGAGGATGGGGTTTTACCTAGCGGGAGTTTCCCCCCGCCCTTCCTTCGCCGCCCATTCCGACAAGAACTTCTCGTCGGCGCGGGTCAGCAAACCTTGCTGGCGAGCGGCCTCGATCAGGTCGGGGCGCTTGCTCGCAGTATTGGCCAGCGCCTGCTGGCGCCGCCATTTCTCGATCTCGGCGTGATGGCCCCCGAGCAGGATCTCGGGTACCCGCACGCCTTCATATTCTTCCGGCCGCGTGTAGTGCGGACAATCCAGCAGGCCGTTGACGAAGCTGTCCTGCACCGCGGACTGCGCATCGCCCAGCACGCCGGGCAGGTGCCGCACCACGGCGTCGATCAGCGCCATCGCCGGCAGTTCGCCGCCCGACAGCACAAAGTCGCCGAGGCTGATTTCCTCGTCCACGCGGCGGTCGATCAGCCGCTGGTCGATGGCCTCATACCTGCCGCACAGCAGGACTAGGCCCGGCCGTTCGGCCAGTTCCATCACCTTGGCATGCGACAGCGCCTTGCCCTGCGGCGACATCAGCACCACATGCGGCTTCGGCACGCCGGCCTGCGCCTGCGCCGCCACCGCGGCATCGATCGCATCGTCCAGCGGCTTGGCCAGCATCACCATGCCAGGGCCGCCGCCATAAGGGCGATCGTCGATGGTGCGATAGTTGTCGACCGTGAAATCGCGCGGATTCCACGTGCGCAACGCATACCGCTGCTGCTTGGCTGCCCGGCTGGTAATGCCCCAGTCGGTCAGCGCGCGAAACATCTCGGGAAACAGCGTGATCACATCGAACTGCATCCGCTCTCTCCCTTCCGAACCCCGCACCGCGAAGGCACGGGTTCAGTAATCGAGCCCCCAGTCGACCACGATGCGCTTGCCTGCGGTATCGACCGAGCGCAGGAACGCATCGACAAACGGGATCAGCCGTTCACCGGCCTTGCCGTCAGGCTGCACAAAGGCAACCTGCAGGATCTGGTGGGCACCGTTGTCGATCAGGCCGGACACCTCGCCCAGCAACTCGCCTTGCTCGTTGCTGACGGTGCAGCCGATCAGGTCGACCCAGTAAAACTCATCTTCTTCCGGCGCCGGAAAATCCGCACGCCGGATCCACACGCGACGGCCCTTGAGCGCTTCCGCAAGATTGCGATCGGCAACGCCACTGGCCTGCGCCACCACCGTGCCGCTGTGCTCGCGCGACTGCGCGATCTTCACGCAGAGCGACTGGGCACGCGCCGCGTCAGCTGCCACCAATCCCGCCTGCGGCGGCGCCAGCAGCCACCAGCGGCGGGCATGCAGCAACGCGGACGCGTCATCGGCATGCGGCTGGACCTTGATCCAGCCACGGATGCCATAGGCCGCGCCGACGTAGCCAACCTCTACCAGGTCTTCCGGCAGCGGATCGGCATACAGCAGCGCCGCAGGCAGTTTCTGAGCCTTTTGCGGCTCGCCCTGGGGCCGGTTCAGCGGCCGGGGTGCGGCGCCCTGTTTGAGTTCAGTCACGTGTGCAATAAGAACGCGCCTGGCCTCACCAACGGGAGAGGCCAGGCGCGTTACAGGCAGCTATCGGGCGATCAGGCAGCAGCCTTGGCGCCTTGCTTGACCAGGCGGGCAACGGTCGGCGACAGCTGGGCGCCAACACCTTGCCAGTAGGCCAGGCGGTCTTGCGCCAGGCGCAGGCCTTCTTCACCTTCCGTAGCCAGCGGGTTGTAGAAACCAACGCGCTCAATGAAACGACCATCGCGACGGTTGCGCGAGTCGGTGGCGACGATGTTGAAGAACGGGCGCTTCTTGCTGCCGCCGCGAGCCAGACGGATAACGACCATGGAGTAATTCCTCAGAAAACGGAGTGTTCGAGGACGTTCGAACACGAAACACAAGAGTATAGCCCAGTTCCCGAGGCCAAACAAACACTTAGGTGATTGACGCGCGGTGGCGGTGCAGGCATCGTGGCAAAAACCGCGACAGGAGGCCCGACATGCGCCCGGCTCTGCACTTCATGGTTAGCGCCGTACGACGTATGTTCGTGCTCGGCATTGTACTGCTGGCGGGCGCGTCCGCCCTCCGGGCGCTGGCGACCCTGCCGCTGGACCAGGTCCGGTTGCCGCCGGGATTCCGCATCGACCTGGTGACCGATGACGTGCCCGGCGCGCGCGCCATGGCGATGTCGCCGTCCGGCACGCTCTTCGTTGGCTCGCTCAGCGAAGGCAAGGTCTATGCGGTGAGCGACCCGCTAGGTGGCAAGCCGCGAGTACGCGTGGTCGCGAACGGCCTGCGCGCGCCGGCCGGGGTGGCGTTCCGCGACGGCAGCCTGTACGCGTCCTCGGTCTCGAAGATCGTGCGACTGGACAATATCGAGTCCCGCCTCGACGACCCGCCCGCGCCGGTGGTGGTGAGCGACCGCTTCCCGACCGAAGCGCACCATGGCTGGAAATTCATCGCCTTCGGGCCGGACGGCTACCTGTACGTGCCGGTCGGCGCGCCGTGCAATGTCTGCGCGCCGGACGAAAACCGCTATGCCAACATCATGAAGATGAAGCCCGACGGCAGCGACCTGCAGGTGGTGGCGCGCGGCGTGCGCAATACCGTCGGCTTCGACTGGCACCCGGCCACGCGCGAGCTCTGGTTCACCGACAATGGCCGCGACCGCATGGGCGACGACGTGCCGGACGACGAGCTGAACCGCGCCACCGCCGCCGGCCAGCATTTCGGCTACCCGTATTGCCATGCCGGCAACGTTGCCGATCCGGAATACGGCAGCAAGCGCCAGTGCTCGGAATTCGTGCCGCCGGTGGCCCGCCTGGGCGCGCATGTGGCCGCGCTAGGCATGCGCTTCTATACCGGCACGCAGTTCCCGCCGGCCTACCGCAACAGCGTCTTTATCGCCGAGCACGGCAGCTGGGACCGCAGCGAGCCGTCCGGCTACCGCGTGGTCAGCGTAGCGCTGGACGGGTCCGGCAAGGCGGTGCGGCAGGAGGTGTTCGCGCAAGGCTGGCTGCGTGGGCGCAAGCCGTGGGGACGGCCCGCCGATGTCCTGGTTGCGCCCGACGGTTCGCTGCTCGTCAGCGACGACCTGGCCGGCGCGATCTACCGGATTCGCTATACGCCGTGAAGCGGCCTGAGCTCCCCGGAAACCCGCGCGGCGCGGGGCCTGACGGGGGCCAGCGGGGCCGAAACAATCCGTTACACCGGTAACGGGATTGGCATAGGCGGCCTGATGGCCCATGCGTACCATGAACCCATCTTCCAACAGCATCAAAGCGCGACAGGAACCTGGGAATCCGCATGCTCACCCGCTCTCTCCTGCGCGACCTGGTGGCTGGCATCCTGGTGGCCTCGGGCCTGGTCGGCGCGGTAGCCACCAGTCATGCCCAGGTCGCGTTCTGGCAAAAGGTCCGCCCCGAGGCGCGCCCCGCGCGCCTGCAATCCGGCGATGGCTGGCAAGTGGCCAGCGTGCGCGCCGAAAGCCGTGAACACGTGCAGGCCCAGATCGACCGGATGGAGGCACGCGCCCGTGCCGACGACCGCCTGAACGGACGTCGCGCGGCGCTGTCCGGCGCGCGCGACGACAACCGCGGCCGGGCACCGGAGCGCGCCAATCCGCCCAACGAAGCCCGCAACGACGTCCGCCCGAGCAACGTCGGACCCGGCTGGCAGGCGCGTGGCCGCGAAGGTGGCCGCTAGCTGCCTGCGGTGGCCGCCCCCCCTCGCGCGACTTTCCCCATTAGGCGGAACTCCGCCCCCACTTTCCATGTCTCTACATAAGTGCATGCCCCGCTTTCCGGGTGCCACGCACAGGCTGCCGCCCGGCGCTGCCCGGGGCTAACAGCGTGCCGTCCAGTGCAGACGGCAATCGAACTGACCTGCCTCTGCCCGACACCTCCTGTCGGACCCGATCAAGACGGCTCGGGCGCAGCCTCCAGAACGACAATAATTCTGTGAGGTTTGTCATGTCACCCCTGTTTAGCGACCTGGCCGAACACGCTGGCCAGTTATCGCTGTCAATCCTGTTCATGGGCATCCTGACCCTGGTCCTCTACGGGGAGACCCATATCAGCGAGCATGCGGCCCCCTTCATCAAGATCCTGCTTGACGGCTGGCATTAGCGCCGCCCTGCGCGTCTTCTGACGCACCTCCCCTCCTTGCGCTGACTGCCGGCGTACAATGTGTGCCGGCCGGTACCCGTGTGCCGCCGTTCCTGTACCGGCGCACTGCCGGCCTGCAACCGTCCGATATCCGACCATGCCAGCAGCCACGCCCGCCCGCCACGCCTCAACGCTCGCTTCGCCGCCCACCCGCGGCAAATCGAAGCTGCTGACCGTGGCGCTGGCGTTCCTGTTCGGCAGCCTCGGCGCGCATCGCTTTTATCTGGGCGGGCTGCGCGACCTGTACGGCTGGGCTCACCTGCTGGCGCTGCTGGCGGGCGTCATCGGCGTCGCCTCGATGGCGGCCGATGCAGGATCCCCTGCGCTGAACTGGACCTTCGCCGTCGCCGGCGGCGCGTCCGTGATCGGTGCGTTCCTGGCCGCCATCGTCTATGGGCTGCGCCCCGACGACAAATGGGACGCGCGCTTTAACCCCCATGGCAAACCCACGCGCTCCGGCTGGCCGGTGGTGATCCTGGTGATCCTGTCGCTGCTGATCGGCACCGGCCTGCTGATGGCCGGGTTGGCGATCAGCTTCCAGACCTTCTTCGAATCGCAGGTCGAGGCCGCGCGAGCCCTTTCGCAGTAGCAACGGCGGCGGCGAAGCGCGCGCCATGTACTTCGACCTGCTCGACGTCGCCGTCTTCGCCCGCGCCGCGGCGCTGGGCAACCTGTCGGCGGCGGCGCGCGACCTCGGCCTGTCCACCTCGACCGCCAGTGCCCGGCTGGCCCGGCTCGAACAGTCGCTGGGCAGTCGGCTGCTGCATCGCACCACGCGGCGGCTGGCGCTGACTGCGGACGGCGATCGCTTCCTGCCGCATGCTGAACAGCTGCTGGCCACGGCGGAACTGGCCGGGCAATCGGTCGGCACCAGCGCCGAGCACCCGCGCGGGCAACTGCGCGTGACTGCACCGGCTTCGTTCGGGCGCCAGCATGTGTCGCCCGCCCTGCCCGATTTCCTGGCCTCCTATCCCGACATCACGCTCGACCTGCGCCTGACCGACCAGGTGATCGGGTTGGTCGATGCCAGTATCGACGTGGCGCTGCGCATGGGCGTGCTGCCCGATTCCACGCTGGTGGCGCGTCCGCTGACGCCCAGCCGGCGCGTGATCTGCGCCGCGCCCGGCTACCTGCAACGCCACGGCGTGCCGCGCCATCCCGACGACCTGTGCCAGCACAACTGCCTGGTACTGGCCGACCAGTCGGCATGGCGCTTCGACACGCCGCTGGGCGAAACCGTGGTGAACGTGCGCGGCAACCTGCGCGTGGACAACGGCGAAGTGATTCGCGATGCGCTGGTGGCTGGTGTCGGCATCGCGCTCAAGTCGACCTGGGACGTGGGACCGCTGTTGCGCAGTGGCGAACTGGTGACGGTGCTGGACGAATACCCGGTGCTGCCGGCCGTGTCGATCTGGGCGGTGTTTCCGAGCCGCCACCTGGTGCCAGCCAAGACGCACGCCTTTGTCGATTTCTTTGCCGCGCGCTTCGGCAATCCGCCCTACTGGGACCGATTGGACACGGCCTGACGCCTTGCGCAAAGCACATTTGAGCGCGATCAAGGCGGGCGCAATCGATAGTTCCGCTTTGGCGCAGATCGCCCATACTGGAAAGACCGCCCATTCCCGGCGGCACCACGCCCCGGCGAAGCATGGCTTCGGCGGCGCAAAGGAGCACAGACCGACATGCCGACCTATGAGGAAGGACGCCTGGCGGCGATCGCCGTCCGGCTGGCGCTGTCCTCAGGACTGTCGCCATCGAGCGCCAAGGCCGCGCTGGACCTCGCTAGCAGCATGATCAGCGACCAGCAGGCAACCGAAGCGGCTCTGAGGGCTCAGAAAAGCGAACCTTGCGGATCGTCCTTGCCGCGGGGACCCCTGGCTGGGGGGCGAAAACGAGAAGTATCCAGTTCGAACCGGTTGTAGCGGAAGCCGAGCCGTTCGGCGGCCTTGTAGAAGCGCTGACGCAGCAAGTCCGCCCACACGCCCGTCCCCCGCATGCGCGTGGCAAAGCTGGCATCGTAGGCTTTGCCTTCGCGCATTTCGCGCACGCGGTTCATGACCCGCTCGGCGCGGTCGGGGAAATGGGCCTGCAGCCATTCCTCGAACAGCGGCCGCACTTCCCATGGCAGCCGCAGCACGATGTAGTTCGCATAGACGGCGCCCGCCTCGCGCGCCGCTTCCAGTACACGCTCAAGATCGGGCTCGGTGATGAAAGGAATCACCGGGGCAATGCTCACGCCCACCGGGATGCCCGCGTCGGTCAGCGTGCGGATGGTGCGCAGCCGGCGCGACGGGGTGGCCGCGCGCGGCTCCAGCGTGCGCGCGATGCCGGCGTCCAGCGTGGTAATGGTGACCGCGGCCACCGCCAGCTTCTTTGCCGCCATCGGCGCCAGCAGGTCGATATCGCGCTCGATCAGTGACGACTTGGTGATCAGCGCGACCGGATGGTCGTGCTCGCTCAGGACTTCCAGGATGCCGCGCGTGATGCGCTGCTCGCGCTCGATCGGCTGGTAGGCGTCGGTGTTGACGCCCAGCGCGATGGTTTCGCAGCGGTACGAGGGGCGCGCCAGCGCCTCGCGCAAGCGCTCGGCGGCGTTGGCCTTGGCAAACAGCTTCGTTTCGAAGTCCAGGCCTGGCGACAGGTCGAGGTAAGCGTGCGTCGGCCGCGCGAAGCAGTAAATGCAGCCATGCTCGCAGCCGCGGTAGGGATTGAGCGAGACATCGAACGGGATGTCGGGCGAGGGGTTGCGCGTCAGGATCGAGCGGGCGCGCTCGATGCGTACCGTGGTGCGCAGCGGCAGCAGTGGCGCCTCCGGCACAGGCAAGGCAGCGTCAGGTTCCGCTGGTCCGTTCGTCTCGTCGGCCACCACGGGTTCATCATCAGGCCCACTGCCCCAGCCATCGTCGAACGCCTCACGCTGGTCGCGCTCGAAACGCCCCTGCAGGTTGCTGACAGCGCCGCGTCCCTTGCGCGCAACGGGCGGCCGCGTGCCTGCCTGTGGCCATTCCGGTTCGGCGTCGGCATCGTGCCGCGCATGGCGGCGTTCATTGTCCTTCGGTTCGTGTGCGGGGCGCCCCATCGTGTACTTCGTCAACCCGGCTGGCTTTTCTCTTCGACCGAGATGGCCAGCGTCTCCTTGATTTCTTCCATCACCACATAGCTCTTCGACTGCGCCGCGCCAGGCAGCTGCAGCAGGATGTCACCCAGCAGCCTCCGGTACTCGCCGATCTCGCGGATACGCGCCTTGATCAGGTAGTCGAAATCGCCCGATACCAGGTGACATTCCAGCACTTCCGGGATGCGCAGTACCTCGCGCCGGAACTGCTCGAACATATTGCCCGACTTGTTGCCGAGCGAGATCTCCACGAACACCAGCAGCGCGCTGCCCAGCAGCGCCGGGTTCAGCCGGGCGTAGTAGCCCATGATGACACCATCACGCTCCAGGCGCTTGACGCGTTCGATGCAGGGCGTGATGGTCAGGCCGACCGCCTCAGCCAGGTCCTTCATCGACATCCTGCCGTCACTCTGCAGCGCCGTCAGGATCCTGCGGTCGAGCCGGTCGAGGGTGCGCACGGGCTGGCGACTCGTTCTCATGAGTTTTTCCTGTTTTCCTGAGAAATTCGATAACTATGACTGGATTGGATTCAATAGTATAGAGATAAATCCTTCATCAACTTGTCATCGCAGTTGGAGCCCCCGGACATGCGCGTTCTCGTACTTGGCAGTGGCGTTATTGGCGTCACCAGTGCGTGGTACCTGGCCAAGGCCGGTCACGAAGTGACCGTCGTCGATCGCGAGGCGGGTCCCGCGCTTGGCACCAGTTTTGCCAACGCGGGGCAGATCTCGCCCGGCTATGCGTCGCCGTGGGCGGCGCCGGGCGTGCCGCTGAAGGCGATCAAGTGGATGTTCCAGGAACATGCCCCGCTCAGCATCCGTCCGGACGGCACCCTGTTCCAGCTGCAATGGATGTGGCAGATGCTGCTGAACTGCAGCGCCGAACGCTACGCCGTCAACAAGGAGCGCATGGTGCGGCTGGCCGAATACAGCCGCGACTGCATCCGCGCGCTGCGCGCCGAGACGGGCATCGCTTATGAAGGCCGCCAGCAAGGCACGCTGCAGGTGTTCCGCACCGACGAGCAGTTGCAGGGCGCGACCAAGGACATCGCCGTGCTGGAAGAAGCCGGCGTGCCCTACCAGTTGCTTTCGCGCGACGAACTCGCCGCGAGCGAACCGGCGCTGGCCGCCGTCCGCCACAAGCTGGCCGGCGGCCTGCGCCTTCCCAACGATGAAACCGGCGACTGCGCGCTCTTTACCAAACGGCTGGCGAGCATGGCCGAGCTGCTTGGCGTGAAATTCCTGTACAACCGCTCGATCGACAGCCTGATGACCCAGGGCGATGCCGTCACCGGCGCCATGGTCGATGGCGAGCCGATGGACGCCGACCTGGTAGTGGTGGCGCTGGGCAGCTGGACGACGCAACTGGTCAAGCCGTTCCTGCGTGGCATGTCCAACCTGCCGGTGTACCCGCTCAAGGGCTTCTCGATCACGGTGCCGCTGACCGATCCGTCACGCAGCCCGGTGTCCACGGTGCTGGACGAAACCTACAAGGTTGCCATCACCCGCTTCGACGACCGCATCCGCGTGGGCGGCATGGCGCAGATCGTCGGCTACGACCGCAGCCTGGATCCGGCCAAGCGCCGCACGCTCGAGCACGTGGTCACCGACCTGTTCCCGGGCGCCGGCGATGTCAGCCAGGCCACCTTCTGGACTGGCCTGCGGCCGATGACGCCGGACGGCACGCCGATCGTCGGCCCGACCCAGGTGCGCGGCTTGTGGCTGAACACCGGCCACGGCACGCTCGGCTGGACCATGGCCTGCGGCTCGGGCAAGCTGCTGTCGGACCTGGTCTCGGGTACGTCGCCGGCGATCCGCGCCGATGACCTGTCGGTGGGCCGCTACCTGAAGCCGACGCGCCATCACCTGGCGCCCCGGCCGGCCACTGCCTGAAGCAGGCGCTGTCTCGATAAGTAAAAAGGGCGACCCCGCGGGGCCGCCCTTCTTCTTTCCGGCGACTGTCAGGCCGCTCAGAACTGCTCGGCCGTCAGCGCATTCACCGGTGCCGCACCGCTGACGATGGCATCGCGTAAAGCCGACGCCTGCGACAGGATGTGCTCGGCGAAGAAATGCGCAGTGGCGATCTTGGCGTCATAAAAGCCCGGATCCTCGGCACGCTTCGCATCGGCCGCCAGCATGGCACGGCCCAGCTGCCAGCCCGAGAACACGATGCCGCACAGCTTCAGGTAAGGCACGCTGCCGGCAAAGACGGCGTTCGGGTCCGACTTGGCATTGGCCGCGACAAACGCCACTACCTCTTCCAGCGCCGCGCGGCCCTTGGCCAGCTGCGCCTGCACCGCGGTGAACCCCGCACAGCTGTGCTGGCCCAGCGCGGCCTCGGTCTCGGCGATCTGCGCGCAGATCGCGCGCGCCACGGCGCCGCCGTCGCGCACGGTCTTGCGGCCGACCAGGTCGTTGGCCTGGATCGCGGTGGTGCCTTCGTAGATCGGCAGGATGCGAGCATCGCGGTAATGCTGCGCCGCGCCGGTTTCCTCGATGAAGCCCATGCCGCCGTGCACCTGCACGCCCAGGCTGGTGACGTCGATCGACAGCTCGGTGCTCCAGCCCTTGATCACCGGCACCAGGAACTCATAGAACGCCTGGTTCTGCTGGCGCGCGGCTTCGTCCGGATGCTGGTGCGCCGCGTCGCTGGCGGCGGCAGCCACGTAGGCCACGGCGCGCGCGCCTTCAGTCAGCGCGCGCATCGTCATCAGCATGCGCTTGACGTCGGGGTGGTGGATGATGGTCACTGCCTCGCGCGCCGAACCGTCGACCGGGCGGCTCTGCACGCGTTCGCGCGCATACGCCACGGCCTGCTGGTAGGCGCGCTCGGACACCGCCACACCCTGCATGCCGACCGAGAAGCGCGCCGAGTTCATCATGATGAACATGTACTCCAGGCCGCGGTTCTCTTCGCCCACCAGCGTGCCGATGGCGCCGCCGTGGTCGCCGAACTGCAGCACCGCGGTCGGGCTGGCCTTGATGCCCAGCTTGTGCTCGATCGACACGCAGTACACATCATTGCGCTCGCCCGGGGTGCCGTCGGCATTGACCAGGAACTTCGGCACGATGAACAGGGAAATGCCCTTGACGCCCTCGGGCGCGCTGGGCGTGCGCGCCAGCACGAGATGGACGATGTTCTTCGCCATGTCGTGCTCGCCGTAGGTGATGAAGATCTTGGTGCCGAACAGCTTGAACGTGCCGTCACCCTGCGGCTCGGCGCGGGTGCGCACCGCGGCCAGGTCCGAGCCGGCCTGCGGCTCGGTCAGGTTCATGGTGCCGGTCCACTCGCCCGAGATCAGCTTGGGCAGGAAGGTGGCCTTCTGCTCATCCGTGCCTGCCGTCAGCAGCGCCTCGATGGCGCCGTCGGTCAGCAGCGGGCACAGCGCGAACGACAGGTTCGCGGTGTTCAGCATCTCGTTGCAGGCGGTCGCGATCAGCTTGGGCAGGCCCTGGCCGCCGAACTCCTGCGGGTGCAGCACGCCTTGCCAGCCGCCTTCGCCGAACTGGCGGAAGGCGTCCTTGAAGCCGGGCGTGGTGGTGACGACGCCGTCCTTCCAGCTGCTCGGGTCCAGGTCGCCGGCACGGTTGAGCGGCGCGACGACCTGCTCGTTGAACTTGGCGGCTTCCTCGAGCACGGCCTCGGCCGTTTCCGGCGTGGCTTCCTCGAAGCCGGGCAGTTGGCTGACGGCTTCAAGGCCAGCCAGCTCGTTCATGACGAACAGCATGTCCTTGAGCGGAGCACGGTAGGTCATCGATGTCTCCCAATGTGTATAAAAAAGCCGTTCGCGGGGGGGTTGTGTAACCCCGCCCGGAACGGCTCTATATGCATCCTTGCCGGCCGCCGCGCGAGGCGGTGGCCGGCGCAGCAGCATCAGCCCAGTGCGGCAACCAGTTCCGGCACCACGGTGTTCAGATCGCCCACCAGGCCGTAGTCGGCCACGGAGAAGATCGGGGCTTCGGCATCCTTGTTGATCGCGACGATCACCTTGGAGTCCTTCATGCCGGCCAGATGCTGGATCGCGCCGGAGATACCGACGGCGATATACAGCTGCGGCGCGACGATCTTGCCGGTCTGGCCGACCTGGTAGTCGTTGGGCACGAAGCCGGCGTCCACGGCGGCGCGCGAGGCACCCAGCGCGGCGCCCAGCTTGTCAGCCAGCGGCGTCAGCACCTTGGTGTAGTTCTCGCCCGAACCCACGCCACGGCCGCCCGAGACGATGATCTTGGCGGCGGTCAGTTCCGGACGGTCGCTCTTGGCCACTTCGCTGGAGACGAACTGCGAGATGCCCAGGTCGGCCACGGCCGGCAGGCTCTCGACGGCAGCCGAGCCGCCTTCGGCAGCAGCGGAGTCGAAGGCCGTACCGCGCACGCTGATGACCTTGATCTTGTCTTCCGACTTCACGGTGGCGATGGCGTTGCCGGCGTAGATCGGGCGCTCAAAGGTGTCCGGGGCGTCGACCTTGGAGATTTCCGAGATCTGGGCCACGTCCAGCTTGGCGGCCACGCGCGGCAGGATGTTCTTGCCGTACGGGGTGGCGGGAGCCAGGATGTGGCTGTAGTCGCTGGCGATGGCCAGAGCCTGCTCTGCGACGTTCTCGGCCAAACCGTGGTCGAAGTAGGCAGCGTCGGCCAGCAGGACCTTGCTCACGCCGGCGATCTTCGCGGCAGCGTCGGCCGCGGCCTTGGCGTTAGAGCCCGCCACCAGCACGTGGACGTCGCCGCCGCACTGGGCAGCAGCCGTCACGGTATGCAGCGTGGAGGCCTTGATGGATTGATTGTCGTGTTCAGCAATGACGAGTGCAGTCATGTTTTCTATCTCCCCAGCGCTCAGATAACCTTGGCTTCGTTCTTCAGCTTCTGCACCAGCGTCGCGACGTCCGGCACCATCACACCCGCGCTGCGCTTGGGCGGCTCCACGACCTTCAGGGTCGACAGGCGCGGCTTCACGTCCACGCCGAGATCTTCCGGCTTGACGATATCCAGCGGCTTCTTCTTCGCCTTCATGATGTTCGGCAGCGTGACGTAGCGCGGCTCGTTCAGGCGCAGGTCGGTAGTCACCACGGCCGGCAGCTTGATCGACAGCGTTTCCAGGCCGCCATCCACTTCACGGGTCACCGAGGCCTTGCCATCGGCAACCACCACCTTGGAGGCGAACGTGGCTTGCGGCAGGCCAGCCAGCGCGGCCACCATCTGGCCGGTCTGGTTGGAGTCGTCGTCGATGGCCTGCTTGCCCAGGATCACCAGTTGCGGCTGTTCCTTGTCGATCAGCGCCTTCAGCAGCTTGGCCACGGCCAGCGGTTGCAGGTCTTCATTCGATTCCACCAGGATGCCGCGGTCGGCACCGATGGCCATCGCGGTGCGCAGGGTTTCCTGGCACTGCGTGACACCGCACGAGACGGCGACGACTTCGGTGACAACGCCGGCTTCCTTCAGGCGCACGGCCTCTTCGACGGCGATTTCGTCGAAGGGGTTCATGCTCATCTTGACGTTGGCCAGATCGACGCCCGAGCCGTCCGCCTTGACGCGGACCTTGACGTTGAAATCCACCACCCGCTTGACTGCGACGAGTACTTTCATGCGCTCACTCCACTGATAGCTGTAGTCAGAAATTTTGTTCGCTCGTCATTATAACCACCGGGCTGGCGGCTTCCCTGTTTTTCGAACGATCGTACTATTTTATCGGCAAAATGATGCCGGGCATAGCCCGGCAGACCCCAGCCGTCCGACGATTGTGCCGCAAACCGGGGCTTGCGGGGATCGTCTGATTGGATGAAACGCTCGACTTACCAGGCGGTAATCACGGACTCCTTGAAGGTCGAAGTGACGTATTGCTTGATTTCCGGCGAGTGGTAGGCCTTCACCAGCTTGGCCACCCAGGGCTTGTTCTTGTCGGCCTCGCGGATGGCGATCAGGTTGGCGTACGGGCCTTTCGGGCCTTCCATGGCGATCGCGTCCTTGGTCGGCGACAGGCCGGCCGATTCCGCATAGTTGCCGTTGATCGCGGCGGCGTCCAGGTCATCCAGCGAGCGCGGCAGCTGCGCGGCGTCCAGCTCGACGATGCGGATCTTCTTGGGGTTCTCGACGATATCCAGCGGCGTCGCCTTCAGGCCGGCGTTGGGCTTGAGCTTGATCACGCCCTTGCTCTGCAGCAGCAGCAGGCCGCGGCCGCCGTTGGTCGGGTCGTTGGGTACGCCCACGCGCGCGCCCTGCTTGAGCTGGTCGAGCGACTTGATCTTCTTGGAGTACACGCCCATCGGGAAAGTGACGGTATAGGCTACATGCGTGAACTTGTAGCCGCGGTCCTTGATCTGGGCTTCCAGGTACGGCAGGTGCTGGTAGCTGTTGGCATCCAGGTCGCCGGCGGCGAGCGCGGCATTGGGCTGGATGTAGTCGCTGAATTCGACCACCTGGATGTTGAGGCCGTCCTTGGCGGCGACCTTCTTCACCTGTTCCATGATCTGGGCGTGCGGGCCGCCGGTCACGCCGATCTTGATCGGCTTTTCCTGGGCCACGGCACCAGTAGCCAGCGAGGCGCCGAGCGCGGCGCCGAGAATCCATTGCAGCAGGTTGCGACGTTGCATGATGTGTGTTTCCTGTTTCACAAAATATGGAGCCTAGCGGTGGCTGATGCGCCGGACGAGCCAGTCGCCGAAGCTTTGCACCGCCTGCACGAAAACAATCAGGATCACCACCACCGCCACCATCACTTCGGTGATGTAGCGCTGGTAGCCATAGCGGATGCCCAGGTCGCCCAGGCCACCGCCGCCGATCGCACCGGCCATGGCCGAATAGCCGACCAGGCTGACAAAGGTGATGGTCAGGCCGGCAACGATGCCGGGCATGGCTTCGGGCAGCAGCACCTTCCACACGATCTGGCCGGTGGTCGCGCCCATCGACTGCGCAGCCTCGACCAGGCCCTTGTCGACTTCACGCAGCGCGCTTTCCACCAGGCGCGCGATAAACGGGATCGCCGCGATGGTCAGCGGCACGATTGCCGCGGTGGTGCCGATCGACGAGCCGACGATAAAGCGCGTGAACGGGATCACCACCACCAGCAGGATGATGAACGGGATCGAGCGCACCGCGTTGACCACCACGCCGATGGTGCGGTTGAACAGCGGGTGCGACAGCACGCCGCCGCGGTTGGTCAGGTGCAGCAGCACGCCCAGCGGCACGCCCAGCAGCGAGCCCACCACGCCCGAGATCGCCACCATCAGCAGCGTCTCATTGAACGAGGTCAGGAACAGGTCAGACATCTCAGACCACATGCTCGAACTCCTCCACCACGACGCCTTGCGCCTGCAGGTATTCCATCGCCGCCTTCACGTCGGCCAGCTCGCCGGTGGCCATGATCGCCAGCGAGCCGAAGGCCTGGCCCTGGATCTCGTCGATATGGCCGTGCAGGATATTGAAGTCCAGCCCATAGCGGCGGATCGCCTGGGCCAGCACCGGCTGGTCCACGCCCTCGCCGGTGAAGGCGAGGCGGTAGACGTGGTCGCGGCCGTTGCCGAGCCGGCTCTCCACGCGCTTGAGCACGCTCGCCGGCAGTTCCTGCGAAATCACGTCGCCGATCATGGCGCGGGTGACGTCATGCTGCGGGCGCAGGAACACGTCGATCACGCGCCCGGTCTCCACCACCTGGCCGGCTTCGAGCACGGCCACGCGGTCGCAGACCTGCTTGATGACTTCCATCTGGTGCGTGATCATCACCACGGTCAGGCCCAGGTCGCGGTTGATCTGCTTGAGCAGGTCGAGGATGGAGCGGGTGGTTTCAGGGTCGAGCGCAGAAGTCGCTTCGTCCGACAGCAGCACCTTGGGCTTGCTCGCCAGCGCGCGCGCAATGCCCACGCGCTGCTTCTGCCCGCCGCTGATCTGAGCCGGGTAGCGGTCCTTGAGCGCCGACAGGCCGACCAGGTCCAGCAGCGGCAGCACGGTGGCGGCAATTTCCGCCTTGGGCTTGCCGGCCAGTTCCAGCGGCAGCGCCACGTTGTCATACACGGTGCGCGACGACAGCAGGTTGAAGTGCTGGAAGATCATGCCGATCTCGCGGCGTGCCAGGCGCAGCGCGCCGTTGTCCAGCCCGGTCAGGTCCTGGCCGGCGACGATCACGCGGCCGCTGGTGGGCCGGTTCAGCAGGTTGATGGCACGGACCAGCGTGCTCTTGCCGGCGCCGCTGCGGCCGATGATGCCGAAGACCTCGCCCGCCGCAATCGACAGGCTGACGTCCCGCAATGCATGCACGTCGCCTGACGCGCCCGGGAAGCGCTGCGACAGTCCTTGCAATTCGATCATGGAAAGGTGACCAAAAGAAAACGGCAACAGTCGCGGAGGTCTCCAGCGCTGTTGCCGCACGTTATTTTTGTGAAGCGCGTATTTTAAGCGATCCGCTTCATACCATAAACGACTTTTTACCGATGTCTTTATACCTTCCCGGCATATAAAGGCCTTGTAAGTTGCTTATGATCCACGCCACGAGGGCGCGCGCTTGTCGATAAAGGCCTGCACGCCCTCCAGCGCCGAGTCGTCCATCATGTTGCAGGCCATGGTCAGGCCGGCAAGCTGGTAGGCAGCCTCAATGCCCATCTCGAGCTGGCGGTAGAACAGCCCCTTGCCGGCTGCCACCGCGGCGGCCGGCTTGGCGCAGATGCTGGCGGCCAGGCGCGCCACCTCGTCGTCCAGCTGGTCGGCGGGCACCACCCGGTTGACCAGCCCGCGCTCGCGCGCGGTGGCGGCGTCGATCATGTCGCCGGTCAGCAGCATCTCCATCGCCTGCTTGCGCAGCAGGTTGCGCGACAGCGCCACACCGGGCGTCGAGCAGAACAGCCCCAGGTTGACGCCGGATACCGCAAAGCGCGCGTCATCGGCCGCCACCGCCAGGTCGCACATCGCCACCAACTGGCAGCCGGCCGCGGTGGCAATCCCCTGCACGCGCGCGATCACGGGCTGCGGCATCTTCTGGATCGCCATCATCATGCGCGTGCAACGGTCGAACAGCCGGCGGTAGTAGTCGTGCGAGGGCGAGGCCCGCATCTCGCGCAGGTCGTGCCCGGCGCAGAACGCCTTGCCGGCGCCGGCCAGCACCACCACGCGCACGGAGTCGTCCGAAGCGATCCGCGCCAGCGCCTCCGTCAGCGCGTCCAGCAGCCCTTCGGACAAGGCATTGAAAGCCTGCGGGCGGTTCATGGTCAGGCGCGCCACGCCAGCGGCATCGCGCGATTCGGTCAGCAGCGGCGCATCCACGCGTGCATCGTTCTCGGCCATGGCGAGGGTCTCCTAGTGTTCCATCAGGACCTTCAGGTGCGCCAGCACGCTGCGGCCCAGTGCGCTCAGGTTGTAGCCACCCTCCAGGCAGCTGACGATGCGGCCCTGCGCATGCGTGCGCGCGACGTCGACGAGTTGGCGGGTGATCCAGGCGTAGTCCTGCTCCACCAGCCCCATCTGCCCGAGGTCGTCCTCGCGGTGTGCATCGAACCCGGCGGAGATAAACAGCATCTGCGGGCGGAACTCGTTCAGCCGCGGCAGCCAGATGGTCTCGACCACCTCGCGCACGGCCATGCCGTTGGTGTACGCGGGCAGCGGGATATTGACCATATTGGGCGCGATATGCTCGGTGCCGCTGTACGGGTAGAACGGGTGCTGGAAGATGCTGCACATCAGCACGCGCTCGTCGCCGCGGAAGGCCGCTTCGGTGCCGTTGCCGTGGTGCACGTCGAAATCGATGATGGCGACACGCTCCAGTCCGTGTGCCTCCAGCGCGTGGCGCGCGGCGACGGCGACGTTGTTGAAGAAGCAGAAGCCCATGGCGCGGTCGGGCTCGGCGTGGTGGCCGGGCGGGCGCACGCAGCAGAACGCGTTTTCCAGCTCGCCCGCGATCACAGCATCGGTGGCCGCCACCGCTGCGCCCGCGGCCAGCTTTGCCGCGGCGAGCGTATGGCTGTTCATCGTGGTATCCGGGTCGATCGGGTAGTAGCCGCTGGCAGGGCTGGCGCTCTCCAGCGAATCGACATAGTCGGGCCGGTGCACGCGTTCGAGCTGTTCGCGCGTGGCGGGCGTGGGCTCGCGACGCTCAAGCAGCCCATCCAGGCCGTGCGAAATCAGGTGATCCTCGATCGCCTGCAGGCGCTCCGGGCACTCGGGATGGAAATGCCCCATCTCGTGCCGCTGGAACTCCGGGTGCGTGTAATAGCCTGTCGGCATCTCTTATCGTCGCAAGGTTGTCTCCAAGCGCTACGTTAGCACAGGCACGGGCCAGCGACCCATCGGCGTGCCACCCCACGTTCTTGCGGTTGCGACGGCCCGGCGGGCTGCTGCTGCAGTGGCATCCGCTATACTCGGTGCGACTTGCAAAGGACACCATGACCGACACCCAGCGCTCTCTGCGACGCCCCCTGCTGGGCGCCGCGCTTTCCGCTGCCGCACTCGGACTCTGCGGCCTCTCCCCCAGCCTGCTCGCCGCCGGCAAGCGCCGCGTCAGCGTGCGCGAGGAAGAAATCGAACCCGGCCGTTACCGCGACAACCCGCAAACCCGCGCCTTTATCGACGAGATGGTGGCGCGTCACAACTTTGACCGCGACACGCTGCAGGACTGGTTCGGCCAGGCGGTCTATTCGTCGACGGTGGTGCGGCTGATCATGCCGCCCGCGACCTCCGGCCGCAAAAGCTGGCGCGCCTACCGCTCGCGCTTTATCGAGCCGATCCGCATCAATGCGGGCGTGCGCTTCTGGCAGGACAACCGCGACACGCTGCGCCGCGCCGAAGCCGAATTCGGCGTGCCGGCCTCGGTCATCGTCGGCATCATCGGCGTGGAAACGATCTATGGCCGCGACATGGGCACCTTTCGCGTGCTCGACTCGCTGTCCACGCTCGCCTTCGACTACCCGGACACGCCCAACCGCGACGCGCGCAGCGCGCTGTTCCGCAATCAGCTGGCGGACTACCTGCTGTGGTGCCGCGACACGCGCACCGACGTGTACTCGGTGCTGGGCTCGTATGCGGGCGCGATCGGCATCCCGCAGTTCATGCCGACCAGCCTGCGCGAATACGCCATTGACTACGACAACAACGGCCGCACCGATCTGCGCAACAGTCCGACCGACGCGATCGGCAGCGTGGCGCGCTTCCTGCAGCTGCACGGCTGGGAACCGGGGCGCCCGGTGGTGTGGCGCATTGCCGGCGATGCCGGCAGCCTTGGCGTTGCTACCGCGGCAGCGGACGGCGAGCCGTGGCCGACGCGCACGCTCAACCAGCTGACCCGCGCCGGCCTGCGCGTGGACGAGCCGATCGACCCGGCGCGAGAAGGCGAGACCGGCGTGCTGGTGGTGGACCTGCCGACGCCGGACCAGCCGACGGAGTACCTGCTGGGGCTGCGCAACTTCTATGTGCTGACACGCTACAACCGCAGCTTCTTCTATGCGCTGGCGGTGTACCAGCTGGGCGAGGCGGTAAAGGCGGCGATGGGCTGACGCCGGCGCGCCCACAAAGCAAAAAGGCCTCGCACGCGCGAGGCCTTTTTGCTTGCCGCGTTGCCCGGATCAGGCCGGGAACACGCCGGTCGACAGGTAGCGATCGCCGCGGTCGCACACCACGAACACAATGGTGGCGTTCTCCACTTCCTCGGCGATACGCAGCGCCACGCAAAGCGCGCCCGCAGCGGAAATGCCACAGAAGATGCCCTCTTCGGCCGCCATGCGGCGGGCCATATGCTCGGCCTCGGACTGGCTCACCGGCTCGGTGCGGTCGATATGGCTGGCATCGTAGATCTTGGGCAGATACGCCTCGGGCCACTTGCGGATGCCCGGGATGCGCGAGCCTTCGGCCGGCTGCGCGCCGATGACCTGGATCGCCGGGTTCTGCTCCTTCAGGTAGCGCGACACGCCGGTGATGGTGCCGGTGGTGCCCATCGCCGATACGAAGTGCGTGACGCGCCCGTCGGTATCGCGCCAGATCTCCGGGCCGGTGCCCTCGTAGTGCGCCTGCGGGTTGTCCGGGTTGGCGAACTGGTCGAGGATCACGCCCTTGCCCTCGCGCTCCATCGCATCGGCCAGGTCGCGGGCGTATTCCATGCCGCCCTTGACCGGGGTCAGGATAATTTCCGCACCATAGGCCGCCATGCTCTGGCGGCGCTCGAGGCTCAGGTCCTCGGGCATGATCAGCACCATCTTGTAGCCGCGGATGGCGGCCGCCATGGCCAGCGCAATGCCGGTATTGCCGGAGGTCGCTTCGATCAGCGTGTCGCCCGGCTTGATACGCCCGCGGGCTTCGGCCCGGGCAATCATCGACACCGCCGGGCGGTCCTTGACCGAACCGGCGGGATTGTTGCCTTCGAGCTTGCCGAGTATCACATTGCCGCGCGCGTCGTTGGCGGCACCGGGAATGCGCTGCAGTCTGACCAGCGGCGTATTGCCGATGGTGTCTTCAATAGTCTTGTAGGCCATGGGTGTCGGGGATCGATGTCGCCGGCCATTGTAATCCAGACCCCTTTCCCTCGCCGGCAGGCGGGCTTTGCGCCGGACGCGCCGCCTGCCTTGGCCTGGCGCAGCCACTCAGCCTTCCTCGTGGTTGCCTTCACCCAGCAGGTGGTACAGCAGGATGCAGCCGAAGGTAGCGGTGCCGATGCCGCCCAGCGTCATGCCGCCCAGCTTGAGCGTCAGGTCGCCGGCGGCCACGGTCAGCGTGGCCCCCACCGTGATCAGGTTGCGCGAACTGGAAAAGTCCACCTTGTTCTGCACCCAGATCCGCCCTGCCGTGGCCGCGATCAGGCCGAACACGACGATGGTCAGCCCGCCGATCACGGGGCCCGGGATAGTCAGGATCAGCGCACCGAACTTGGGCGAGAAGCCCAGCAAGATGGCCACCGCCGCCGCCACGACGAAGATCAGCGTCGAGTAGATCTTGGTGACCGCCATCACGCCCATGTTCTCGGCGTAGGTGGTCACGCCGGTGCCGCCGCCGCTGGCCGACAGCATGGTGGCGATGCCGTCGCCGATAAAGGCGCGGCCGATATACGGGTCGAGGTTGCGCCCCGTCATCACCCCGATGGCCTTGATATGGCCCAGGTTCTCGGCCACCAGCACGATCGCCACCGGGGCGATCAGCAGTATCGCGCTGGCCTCGAAGACCGGTGCGGTGAACGCCGGCGTGCCGAACCAGCTGGCCGCAGCCACGCCGGAAAAGTCGATCGACTTGCCCAGCCCCATCACGTTGGTGCCCAGGTAGTAGGCCAGGTAGCCGGCCAGACCGCCGATCAGCACCGGCAGGCGCCCGATCATGCCGGGCGCGCGCACCGCCACCAGGCCAACGGCCACCACCGTCAGCAGGCCCACCCAGGTATCGAGCGCCGCGCCGCTGACCGCCTTGACGGCCACCGGCGCCAGGTTCAGGCCGATGGCCGCGACGACGGCACCGGTCACCACTGGCGGCATCAGCTTTTCCACCCAGGCGTAGCCGGCCGCCTGCACCACCAGCCCGATCACCGTGTACAGCGCGCCCGCGGCGATGATGCCGCCCAGCGCCACCGGGATATTGGGGTTGGGACCGTTGCCCGCATAGCCGGTGGCGGCGATCACCACGGCGATAAAGGCGAAGCTGGAACCCAGGTAGCTGGGCACCCGGCCGCGCACGCACAGGAAGAAGATCAGCGTGCCGATGCCGGAGAACAGGATGGCGATATTGGGGTTGAAGCCCATCAGGATCGGCGCGATGGCGGTCGAGCCGAACATCGCCACCACGTGCTGGATGCCGGCCAGCAGCGTCTGCCCGGCCGGCAGCCGCTCGTCGGGCCCGATCACGCCTTCGGTCTTGAGCCGCCATTTGGGCAGGAATCCCGCGTCCTCGCCATTCGCCATGTGTTCTGCTCCCTGTGCTCCGGGCGGGCCGCGCAGTTAGCAGCCGCCGCGATTGTGGTTGGTTATCCGGCGCTGACTGGCTGCTTATTGCCTGTCAGCTGCCGCGCGCGGCAGATCCTGCCGGCGCGGCGTCCGCATGATACTCCGGCGCCTGCAGCCGTGCGAAGCCGCAGAGGTCTAGCACAAGGCGTACCAACAGGGGGCTATGCCCGGATGCAACGCTACCGGGCACAGGCCTGTGGACAAGTCAGCCGGTGGCTCAGCGCGATGCCTTGGCTGCGCCTGCCGGCGCGGCTGCAGCTGCCTTCGCCGGCTTGGCAGACGCGGCCGGCGCCGCGGCGGCGGCACCAAAGGTGAGCCCCGCCTCCTGCAGCTTGGCCACCGATTTCGGCCCCACGCCCTTGACGGAGGTCAGCGCCGCCTCGTCCGCCGTGTTGACGTCGATCGCCGCGTGCGCGATGCCGCCGGCGGACAGGCAGATGGCTGCAATCAGGGAGAAACGCCGGACAAATTGCCAGACCCAGTGCTTGAACATGGAAGCTCCTTTCCTGTGGATGTCAGAGGTACAACTCCGGGGTACCAGCTTGGGTACCACCCCGCCATTGCGGCGAGGCCAGGTCAGGATAGGGGCAGGCTGCCGCGGCGGCGCATACGGCAACACAAGTTGACACCGGCCGCACGAAAACGTGTCGGCCGGCTCGACAACAGCGGTAAAGCGAGGCGGTCAGCCGGCGCGTTCAAGCAGCCAGCGGCAGTAGCGCGCCACGCCTTCCTCGACGGTCAGGAAAGGCTCGCTATAGCCGGCACTGCGCAGCTTCGACACATCCGACTGCGTAAAGCACTGGTACTTGCCGCGCAGCGCGTCGGGGAACTTGATGTACTCGACCAGGCCTTCCTGCACCAGTTCTTCCAGCGACAGGCGCGGCTTGCCGTCGGCCTCGCGCAGCGTGTTGACCACGGTGGCGGCAATGTCGTTGAAGGGCTGCGCGCGGCCGGTGCCGAGGTTGAAGATGCCGGATTTTTCCGGATGGTCGAAGAAGTACAGGTTGACCTTGACCACGTCTTCCACCGAGATGAAGTCGCGGCTCTGCATGCCCGGGCCGTAGCCGTTGTACTCGCCGAACAGCTTCACCGTACCGTCGGCGCGGAACTGGTTGAAGTTGTGGAACGCGACCGAGGCCATGCGGCCCTTGTGGGTCTCGCGCGGGCCATACACGTTGAAGTAGCGGAAGCCGACGATCTGCGACAGCGCCGACGGCAGCCGGCGCCGCACGATCTGGTCGAACAGGAACTTGGAGTAGCCATACACGTTCAGCGGACGCTCGAACTCGCGGTCTTCGCGGAACACCTGCGAGGCGCCGTAGGTGGCCGCCGACGATGCGTACAGGAACTGCGCGCCCTGCTCCAGGCAGCTCTCCATCAGCGACAGCGTGTAGCGGTAGTTGTTCTCCATCATGTAGCGGCCATCGGTCTCCATGGTGTCGGAGCAGGCGCCTTCATGGAACACCGCGCGTACCTTGCCGAACTCGCCGCGGGCAAAGCGCTCGAGGAAGTCCTGCTTGTCCAGGTAGTCGGAGATTTCGCAGTCGACCAGGTTGTGGAACTTGTCCGCACGGGTCAGGTTGTCGACGGCAATGACGTTGGTCTCGCCGCGTTCGTTCAGACCCTTGACGAGGTTGCTGCCGATAAAGCCGGCAGCGCCGGTCACGATGATGGTCATGGTCGCTTCAGTCTGGTGGCGTCGCGCCTCACGGGGCGGCGCCGAACAATTCGGGATAGGTGACGACGGCGGTGCCGAGCTTGCCCACCACGATGCCGCCGGCACGGTTGGCATGCTGCACGGCTTCCTTCAGCGTCAAGCCGGCGCCCAGCATGGTGGCGAGCGTGGCGATCACGGTATCGCCCGCACCGGATACATCATAGACCTCGCGCGCCTGGGCGGACACGTGCAGCACCTCGGCCTCGGTGTAGAGCGTCATGCCCTCTTCCGAGCGCGTCAGCAGCAGTGCCTCGAGCTGCAGTTCGCGGCGCAGGTTCTGGGCGCGGATGGTCAGGTCGGCCTCGGTCTTCCAGGCGCCGACCACGGCACGCATCTCGGCCCGGTTGGGCGTGATCAGCGTGGCGCCGCGGTAGCGCGAGTAGTCCTCGCCCTTGGGGTCGATCAGCACCTTGCGCCCGGCGGCACGGCCGGCGTCGACCATGCGCGTGACGTGCGTCAGGCCGCCCTTGCCGTAGTCGGACAGCACCAGCACCTGGTAGTCGTTGATCAGGCTGACGAAGCGGTCCTGTACCGCGGCCAGCACTTCGTGCGCGGGCGCGTTCTCGAAGTCCACCCGCAGCAGCTGCTGCTGGTGCGCCACCACGCGCAGCTTGATGGTGGTATTGAGCTTGGCATCGCGGTGCAGGTAGGGCTCCACGTGGCTTTCAGCCAGCAGGGCCTCGAGCGTGCGCGCCGGCTCGTCGTCGCCGACCACGCCCAGCATGCCCACGCGCGCGCCCAGCGCGGCGGCGTTGCGCGCCACGTTGGCGGCGCCGCCCAGGCGCTCGTCGCTGCGCTTGACCTGCACCACCGGCACCGGCGCTTCCGGCGAGATGCGCTCCACGTCGCCGAACCAGTAGCGGTCCAGCATCATGTCGCCGACCACCAGGATATGGGACTGCCGGATCTGTTCTTGCGAAATGACGGTCTTGTTCATGACGATCCTTGGCAATATCGAGGCGGCCGCCGCCGCCTCCTCATCTTATCGGTTGATGTGTCCGTTGACCCGCCCGCGCTTCATTCGTTCGCGGCTTGTAGCCGCGCCCGGGTCGGGCGGCCGATGGCGTGGTACTCCACGCCGCTCTCGACCATCGCCTCGGGCTCATACAGGTTGCGCCCGTCGAAGATCACCGGCGTCTTCAGGCGCCGCTTGATCTGGCCGAAGTCGGGGCTGCGGAACACCTTCCATTCGGTCACGATCACCAGCGCGTCGGCGCCGTCGAGGACATCCATCTGGTTGTCGTGGAAGCTCACGCGCGCGGCGCCACCCGGCAGGTCGGCCAGGTCGGCATCCAGCACGCGCCGCGCTTCGGCCAGCGACACCGGGTCATGCATGCGCAGCGATGCGCCGCGCGCCACCAGCTCGCGCGCCAGGATCCGCGACGGCGCCTCGCGCATGTCGTCGGTATTGGGCTTGAACGCCAGGCCCCACACCGCGAAGGTGCGCCCGGTGAGGTCCTCGCCGAAGCGGCGCACGATCTTGTCGCCGAGCACGCGCTTCTGCGCGCCGTTGACGGCTTCCACCGCCTCCAGCACGCGCATCGGCTTGCCGTGGTCGGCGGCGGTGCGCATCAGCGCCTGCACGTCCTTGGGAAAGCACGAGCCACCGTAACCGGCGCCGGCATACAGGAAACTGTAGCCGATGCGCGGGTCCGAGCCGATGCCCATGCGCACCAGTTCGATATCGGCGCCCACTTCGTCGGCGAGGTTGGCCAGCTCGTTCATGAACGAGATGCGGGTGGCCAGCATCGAGTTGGCGGCGTACTTGGTGAACTCGGCCGAGCGCACGTCCATGTAGAAAGTGCGTTCGTGGTGGCGGTTGAACGGCGCGTAGAGCTGGCGCATGGTGGCCTGCGCGTGGCGGCCGGCCACGTCCGGGTTGCAGCCCAGCACGATGCGGTCCGGACGCATGAAGTCCTCGACCGCGGCGCCCTCCTTCAGGAACTCGGGGTTGGACACCACCGAGAACTGCAGGTCTTCCAGGCCGCGCGCGGCAAGTTCCTCGCGAATCGTGGCGGCGACGCGGTCGCCGGTGCCGACCGGCACGGTCGACTTGTCCACCACCACCTTGAAGCCGGTCATATGGCGGCCGATATTACGTGCCGCGGCCAGTACGTACTTCAGGTCGGCCGAGCCGTCTTCATCCGGCGGCGTGCCCACGGCGATGAACTGCACGTCGGCGTGCTCGACGCTGGCGGCCACGTCGGTGGAAAAGGTCAGGCGGCCGGCGGCGCGGTTGCGCTCGATCAACTCCTTCAGGCCCGGCTCGTAGATCGGCACGCCGCCCGCATTGAGCATCGCGATCTTCTGTTCGTCCAGGTCCAGGCAGAACACATCGTTGCCCAGTTCCGCCAGGCATGCGCCGGTGACAAGGCCGACATAGCCGCTGCCGATAATGGTGACTTTCATAGCTTCAGTTCAAGATCTGTTGCACCGTCCGCCGCGATCAACCGAGCGTCTCGGAACGTCGCGGGGCGTAGGTTTCCCAGCGGTTGCAGCCCGGGCATTGCCAGTAGAACAAGCGGGCGCGGAAGCCGCACTCGCGGCAGGTGTAGCGCGCCAGGTTGCGGGTGCGCAGCTGCAGCAGGTCGCGGATGGCAGTGGTTTCCTTAGCTTCCTCGTCGCCCTCCGCCTCCGCGGCCGCGGGGGCATCGCCCACCGGGGTCTCGGCCTCGGCCACGGCTGCCTGCGCCTCGAAATACCTGGTCAACGCCAGCAGCGTGGGCTGGCGGCGCAGCTGGTCGCGCATCAGCCGTGCCGCGGCTTCGGGGCCGTTCACGTCGAGCTCGGCCTTGTACGCCGTATCGAGCAGCTCGGGCGCCAGCTTGCCCTTGAGCAGGCCGCGCAGCCATTCCAGCGCGGTGCCCTCCTCTTGCAGGCTGGCATAGGCCTTGACCACGCGGTCGGCCACCAGCGGCAGGAAAGAAGCGTCCTGCCGTTCGATGCCCAGCCAGTGGCCGAGCGCGGCACGCGCATCGCCGGCCGCCGCGGCCACGTCGCCCAGCAGGATCGGGGCGCGCACATTGGCAGGGTTCTCGGCAACGGCCTGGTTCAGCCACTTCACCGCATCCTCGCGCCGCTTGCGCTGCAGCGCGTCCTGCGCCAGTTCGCAGCAGAACTGGGCGATCTGCACGCTGTAGCTCTTCTGCTCCAGCGTCTGCAGTTCGCGCGCGGCATCGATGGCCTTCTGCCACTCCTTCTCGACCTCGTAGAGCTCGAGCAGCACGCGCTTGGCCGAGGCGGCGTACGGTCCCGACATCAGCCGGCGCAGCGACTCCTCGGCGCGGTCCAGCAGGCCCGCGCGCAGGAAGTCCTGGCCCAGCTCGTACAGCGCATGCTCGCGCTCGGGCTCAGGCAGGTCGGGCCGGGTGGCCAGGTTCTGGTGCACGCGGATGGCGCGCTCGGTTTCGCCGCGGCGGCGGAACAGTGCGCCCAGCGCGAAGTGCAGTTCGGTGGTTTCGGGGTCGAGCCGGGCGACCTCGATAAAGGCGTCGATGGCCTTGTCGGGCTGCTCGTTGAGCAGGAAATTGAGGCCCTTGAAGTACGAGCGTGGCAGCGCGCCCTGCTCGCTGATGAGCTGGCGCACATCGAAGCGCGCCGCCATCCAGCCAAGGCCAAAGACAAGTGGCAGCGCCAGCAACCACCAGGTTTCAAACATCATGGATCAGACTTTCGGGCCGACTACGTTATAGGGAACAGGCTTGCCGTCGCGCGGCGCGGCTGCTGCCGGCGACGGCGGCGATGCCGCTGACACGCTCGCCTGCGCGCTGGCGTCGGGAAGCGCGCGGCGCAGCCGGGCAAGCTCCATGCGCTGGCGCATCAGGTTGGGCGCCACCGACGCCAGCGCCGCCACCGCGCCGAGCACGAAGGCAGCGAACAGGATCAGGATCAGCGGGGCATGCCAGACGGCGTTGAAGAACAGCTGCAGCGAGGCTTCGGCGGTATTGCGCAGCGCCAGCACGAACAGCAGCACGAATACGACGATGCGGACGATCCAGGCGAACAGTTTCATGCGGTTGGGCAGCGTGACGTTGGCGCCGCGCCGGCGCACATGCGCGAGGCCCGGCAAAGACCCCGGCATTGTAACGGATTGACATCCTCCCCACCTAAAGGCAGGGGGCTTGCTACCGCGGCTGAGACGATGATGCTTATCAAGAGTGCGCCCATGCTGGGCGCACGCAAAAAAAAGCGCCCCCGAAGGAGCGCTTTCTTACAGACAACACAAGCAGCAGGCAAAGCCCGGGCAATCAGGAGCGGACGAAATTCAGTCCGCCCTCATGCAGTCCCGCCGGTGCGGCGGGAGCGCTGCCCTGGCCTACCTTGCCCGGCACGGCCTGGGCCGGGCCGGCGGAATGGCCGTTGCCATTGGCGCCCGGAGGCGCCGGCTGGCTGCGGTCAACCCGTTCGCGCAATTCCTTGCCCGCCTTGAAGTGCGGCACCCGTTTTTCGGGCACCAGCACACGCTCGCCGGACTTGGGATTGCGCCCCACGCGAGGCGGACGCTTGTTCAGACCAAAACTGCCGAATCCGCGGATCTCGATGCGGTGGCCATCGGCCAACGCCTCGGACATCGCGTCGAGTATCGTTTTGACCGAGATGTCCGCGTCCCGCAGCAGCAACTGGGGGAAGCGGGCAGCCAGTTTTTCGACGAGCTCCGACTTGGTCATGGGCATACGCGCAAGCGCGGGGCCTGCGATTACTGGTTGTCCTGGCCGAGCTTGGCCTTCAGCAGGGCGCCGAGGTTGGTCGTGCCAGCCGTGCCGGTGTCAGCCTGGAACTTCTGCATCGCTTCTTGCTGCTCTGCGCTGTCCTTGGCCTTGATCGACAGGTTGATGTTGCGCGACTTGCGGTCGACGTTCACCACGAGGGCGGTGATCTGCTCGCCTTCCTTCAGCACGTTGCGGGCGTCTTCCACGCGGTCAGCGGAGATTTCCGATGCACGCAGGTAGCCTTCCACATCGTCAGCCAGCTGGACCACGGCGCCCTTGGCGTCAACGGCCTTGATGGTGCCCTGAACGAGCGAGCCCTTGTCGTTGGCCGAGATGAAGTTGTTGAACGGATCGCCCGACAGCTGCTTGATGCCCAGCGAGATGCGTTCCTTGTCGACGTCGATGCCCAGAACCACGGCTTCGACTTCGTCGCCCTTCTTGTACTTGCGCACGGCCTCTTCGCCGGACTCTTGCCAGGACAGGTCGGACAGGTGCACCAGGCCGTCGATGCCGCCCGGCAGGCCGATGAACACGCCGAAGTCGGTGATCGACTTGATCTGGCCGCTCAGCTTGTCGCCCTTCTTGTGGTTACGCGAGAAATCGTCCCACGGATTGGCCTTGCACTGCTTCATGCCCAGGCTGATACGACGCTTGTCTTCGTCGATATCCAGCACCATGACTTCGACTTCGTCGCCCAGCTGGACAACCTTGGACGGCGCAACGTTCTTGTTGGTCCAGTCCATTTCCGACACGTGCACCAGGCCTTCGATGCCGGCTTCGATCTCGACGAACGCGCCGTAGTCGGTCAGGTTGGTCACCTTGCCGAACAGGCGGGTGCCTTGCGGGTAGCGGCGCGAGATGCCGACCCACGGATCTTCGCCCAGCTGCTTCACGCCCAGCGAGACGCGGTTCTTTTCCTGGTCGAACTTGAGGATCTTGGCGGTGATTTCCTGGCCAACCGACAGCACTTCGCTCGGGTGGCGGACACGGCGCCAGGCCAGGTCGGTGATGTGCAGCAGGCCGTCGATACCGCCCAGGTCAACGAACGCACCGTAGTCGGTGATGTTCTTGACGATACCGTTGACGATGGCGCCTTCCTTCAGGGTTTCCATCAGCTTCTGGCGCTCTTCGCCCAGGGTCGCTTCGACCACGGCGCGGCGCGACAGCACCACGTTGTTGCGCTTGCGATCCAGCTTGATGACCTTGAATTCCAGGGTCTTGCCTTCGTACGGGGTGGTGTCCTTGATCGGGCGCACGTCAACCAGCGAGCCCGGCAGGAACGCGCGGATGCCGTTGACCATCACCGTCAGGCCGCCCTTGACCTTGCCGGTCACGGTACCCGAGATGATCTCGCCGTCTTCCAGCGCCTTCTCGAGGTTCAGCCACGATGCCAGGCGCTTGGCCTTGTCGCGGGAAAGGATCGTGTCGCCATAGCCGTTCTCGAGCGCATCGATGGCCACGGAGACATAGTCGCCGGCCTGCACTTCGAGTTCGCCCTGGTCGTTCAGGAACTCCTCCACCGGCACAAATGCTTCGGACTTGAGGCCGGCGTTGACGACCACGAAGTTGTGGTCGATGCGCACGACTTCAGCGGAAATCACTTCGCCAGCCTTCATATTGGAGCGGGCGATCGATTCCTCGAACAGTGCGGCAAAGGATTCGTTAGTTTGCAGGTCGGACATAAACGTAAGGTGAAATCCGCAGTACGCTGGCCGGCGCGACTATCGCGCTCAGTCTGCCAGTGCAGCGGGGTCAGGTTTGACACATGCCGGCTTCGGGCAAGCCCGGGCTGGCTCCATCCGGTGCTGTCGGGGTGCGCCGCTTTACCTATGCGTCCGCATGCATCTCATGCATCGGACCGCACAGCGGCAAACCACTCCAGCACCTGCGCCACTGCCTGGTCCACCGTCATGTCGGAGGTATCGAGCAGCTTTGCATCCTCGGCGGGACGTAGCGGCGCGGCGGCGCGGGTGCGATCCCGCGCATCGCGCGCCTCGAGGTCACGCAAAAGGTCTTCAATATTAGCAGAAATTCCCTTATCAATCAATTGTTTATAGCGCCTGCGAGCACGCGCCTCAACACTTGCCGTGAGGAACACTTTCAGCTGGGCGTCCGGGAAGATCACGGTGCCCATGTCGCGGCCGTCGGCCACCAGGCCCGGCAGCTTGCGGAAGCTGCGCTGCAGCTGGGTCAGCGCGTCGCGCACCGGCTGGTGCACGGCGATGGCGGAGGCCCGGTTGCCGATCGCCTCGGACCGGATCGCCCGGCTCACTTCCTCTCCTTGCAGCCAGACCCGGTCCGGGCCGAACTTCACATCGAGGCGGGCGGCGATTTTTGCAAGGGTGCCCATATCCGCCGGGTCGACGTCCGCACGGTCGCTGGCCAGCGCCACCAGTCGGTACAGCGCGCCACTGTCGAGCAGGTGGAATCCCACCGCGTCGGCAACCTTGTGCGCGACAGTGCCCTTGCCCGAGGCGGTCGGCCCGTCAATGGTGATGACGTTGATGATAGTCATTACTTATGACACCCACAGTAACGATTGATTGTTAATTCTATTGCGAATCATTATCATTTGATTCATGGCGCTTCACCCAAATCGACGGGTGAAGCCAAACACTAAAGTATCGGTCCTAAAGCATTGATCCCGAGGCAATCAACCATGGCAAAAACCCTGACGTTCGGCATCATGCACCTCGGCATCGCGTTCAGCGTGACGTATGCGCTGACCGGCAGCCTTGCCATCAGCGGTGCCATCACCTTCATCGAGCCGGCCGTCAATACGGTGGCCCACTACTTCTTCGACCGCTACTGGGAGAAGCGCGCGGGGCGCGAGCGCCGCCAGGCGGCGGCTCGCGACGGCGCTGCCAAGCACCGCGCCAGCGGCAACCTCGTCAGCGCGTAACGCCCGCGAACACGCTGAAGTAATCCGGGAACGTCTTCGCCACACAGCCCGGATCGTTGATCCGCACCGGCAGCGGCCCGAAAGCGGCCAGCGAGAAACACATCGCCATGCGATGGTCATCATAGGTGCCAATGCCGTCGGCCGGAGTCTGCCATGGTTGCGGCGGCGTCACACGCAGGTAATCCGCCCCTTCTTCCACGACCGCGCCCAGCTTGCGCAGTTCCGTCGCCATCGCCGCGATGCGGTCGGTTTCCTTGACGCGCCAGCTGGCGATATTGGTCAGCGTGGTGGTGCCTTCGGCGAAAAGTGCCGCCACCGCCAGGGTCATCGCGGCATCCGGGATATGGTTGCAGTCCAGCTCGATGCCGTGCAGGCGGCCGTCGTCGCGTTCCGTGCCGCGCACTTCGATCCAGTTGTCGCCCGCCATCACATTGGCGCCCATGCGATTGAGCGCCTCGGCAAAGCGCACGTCACCCTGGATGCTGGCCATGCCCACGCCCTCCACCCGCACCGGGCCGCCGCCGATCGCGCCGGCGGCGAGGAAGTACGAGGCCGACGACGCATCGCCCTCGACAAAGATCTCGCCCGGCGAACGGTAGGCCGCGCCGGCCGGCAGCACGAAGCGCTCCCAGCCCAGCCGCTCGACCTGGATGCCGAAGCGCGCCAGCAGGTTCAGCGTGATCTCGATATACGGCTTGGAGATCAGCTCGCCAACCACCTCGATCTCGATCCGGCCACTGTCGGACTGCGCCATCGGCAGGCTCATCAGCAGCGCGGTCAGGAACTGGCTCGACACATCGCCGCGCACGCGGATTGGCGCATCGATACGGATGCTGGCCGGCTGGATATGCAGCGGCGGGAAGCCTTCGTTGCCGAGATAGTCGATCACGGCGCCGACCTGGCGCACGCCGTCGACCAGGTCGCCGATCGGCCGCTCGTGCATGCGCGGCACGCCCGACAGCTTGTAGCTGCCGCCCTGCAGCGCGAGCGCGGCCGTCAGCGGCCGGATCGCGGTGCCGGCATTACCCATGAACAGCTCAGCCGACTTGTTCGGGAAATTGCCGCCGGCGCCGGTGACGATGTAGTCGGCGCCCTCTTGCCGCCATGCCACGCCCAGCGTGCGCAGCGCCTGCAGCATGACGCGCGTGTCGTCGGAATCGAGCAGGTCGCGCACGCGGGTTTCGCCCGTGGCCAGCGCGGCGAGCAGCAGCACGCGGTTGGAGATGCTCTTCGAGCCCGGCAACCGGACGGTGCCGGTGGCGCGGGTCAGGGGGCCTAGCGTCAGGTGTTCCATGTCTTGGTGGGCGCCGGGGCGCCGCGGTAAGGCGATTCGATCAGGCTGCGGCACGATGCCGCTCAGGGTTCGATATTGTTGCCCGCGGCACGCTCGGCGCCCCAGGCGAGTCGGGTCTTGCTGGCGCGTGTAAAGATGCGTTCGAGCGCGTCGCCGTCGCCCTTCTCGATCTTCTCCTTCAGGTGCGCCAGCACCGACTGGTAGGTGTTCAGCTCACGCAGCAGCGCTTCGCGGTTGGCCACGCAGATGTCGCGCCACATCTCCGGCGAAGACGCCGCGATGCGCGTGAAATCGCGAAAGCCGCCGCCGGCAAAATCCAGCTTCAGCGCCGCGTCTTCGGCGTTGGCGACCTGCGCCACCAGCGCGTACGACAGCACATGCGGCAGGTGGCTGACCGCGGCGAACACCGCGTCGTGCTGCACCGCCGACATCACGTGGCACTGCGCGCCGGCGCTTTCCCACATCGCGCGCACCGCGGCCACATCGGCACGCGCGTTTTCCTGCAGCGGGCACAGCACGGTCTTCTTGCCGACGTAGAGGTCCGCCAGCGCGGCCTCGACGCCATTGAGCTCGCGCCCGGCGATCGGATGCGCCGGCACGAACTGCGCGACCTTGTCGCCGAGCGCGGTCTTTGCGGCCATGATCACGTCGGACTTGGTGCTGCCTGCATCGGTGACGATGGTGCCAGGCTGCAGGTGCGGCTCCAGCGCGTGCAGCAGCGCGAAGTTCTGCGCCACCGGCGCGCACAGCACGATCACGCTGGCGCCGCGTGCGGCGTCCTCCAGCGTTGCGGCCTCGTCGATCACGCCAAGGTCCAGCGCCTTCTGCAGCGATGCGGGCGAGCGCCCCACGCCAACCACCGTGCCCGCCACGCCCGCGCGCTTGAGCGCAAGCGCGAGCGAACCGCCGATCAGGCCGACGCCGACAATGACAACACGGGAAAAATGCAATGCACTCACAATCTCAGGCCGCAACGGGCAGTGGCTCGGTCCGGACCGAGGTAATTCGATGACTGGCAGGTCGGCCAGCGCCATGCCAGCCAGGAAATGCCGCGATTGTAGCCGCGCTCACGCGAGCGCCCGCTCCAGCGCCGCGACAAAGGCTGCGTTCTCCTCGGGCAGGCCGATAGTCACGCGCAGCCAGCGCGGCAGGTTGTAGTTGCCGACCGGGCGCACGATCACACCCTGCTTGAGCAGCGCCAGGTTGACGCGTGCACCGGCACCGTCGTCATCGCCGACACGCACCAGCACGAAGTTGCCCGACGACGGCACGTATTCCAGTCCGAGGCGATCGAAGGCCTCGGTCAGCTGCGCCTTGCCGGAACGATTCAGTTCCGCGCTGCGGCGCAGGAAGTCGGTGTCACCGAGCGCGGCGACAGCCGCGGCCTGCGCCACGCTGTTGACGTTGAACGGCTGGCGCACGCGATTGAGCAGGTCGGTCAGTTCCGGCTGCGCCACCGCATAGCCGACGCGCAGCCCGGCCAGGCCATAGGCCTTGGAGAACGTGCGCGACACCAGCAGGTTGGGATAGCGGCGGACCCACGCGACCGAATCGTATTGCTGGTCGGCATCCAGGTATTCGTTGTATGCCTCGTCCAGCACCACCACCACGTGCGCTGGCACCTGCCGCAGGAAGGCCTCGATCTGCGCGGCCGGCACGAAGGTGCCGGTCGGGTTGTTCGGGTTGGCGATAAACACCAGACGCGTGTCCGGCGCGATCGCCGCGGCCATCGCGTCCAGGTCATGACCATAGTCGCGCGCCGGCACTTCGATGGCGCGCGCGCCGATTTCCTGCGTGGCCAGCGCGTAGACCGCGAACGAATATTCGGCGTAGACGATCGACTGGCCCGGCTCGACCAGCGCATGCGCGGCCAGCTCCAGGATGTCGTTGCTGCCGTTGCCGAGCGTCAGCCATTCCTCCGGCACGCCGAAGCGCGCGGACAGCGCGGCCTTCAGCGCGAAGCCGTTGGAATCGGGGTAGCGGCCGAGCTCGGCCACGGCGTCCGCCACCGCGCGCTGCGCGGATGCCGGCATGCCCAGCGGATTCTCGTTGGAAGCGAGCTTGACGATGCCGGCCTCGTCCAGGCCGAACTCGCGCGCGACTTCGGAAATCGGCTTGCCAGCCACGTACGGCGAGATCGCACGCACATAGTCGGGTCCGAACACCACGCGGCCTTGCTTACCCTGCTCTGCCATCTCGTCTCCTTGTTCTTGCTTTCCTGTGCCAAAGCGTGCCTTGGCGGACTTACTTGCTCGACGGATACGAGCCCAGTACCTTCAGGTAGGCCGCGTTGCGGCGCAGCTCCTCGATCGCGCGCGCGACTGCCGGCTCATGCTGGTGCCCTTCCACGTCGACGTAGAAGTAGTACTCCCACGCGCCGCTGCGCGCCGGGCGCGACTCAAAGCGGCACATCGACACGCCGTTCTCCGCCAGCGGCGCGAGCAGCTGGTACACCGCGCCCGCCTTGTTGGGCACGGACAGGATCATCGAGGTCTGGTCGCTGCCAGACGGCTCGGTCTCGTAGCGGCCGATCACGGCAAAGCGCGTGCGGTTGTGCGGATCATCCTGGATATGGGTGCGCACCATATGGAGGTGATAGCGGTTGGCGGCGGACTCGCCGGCAATCGCGGCCACGGTCGGGTCTTCGCTGGCCATGCGCGCGGCCTCGGCATTGCTCGATACCGCCTGGCGCTCCAGGTGCGGGTAGTTGGCCGTCAGCCAGTGCTGGCACTGCGCCAGCGCCTGCGCATGCGCGCGCACCACGGTCACGCCCTGCATGTCGGGCGTGGACGCCATCAGGTTGTGATGCACCTTCAGCGCGATCTCGCCGCTGATCTTCAGCGAGGTCTGGAGGAACAGGTCGAGCGTGCGCGACACCGCGCCTTCGGTCGAATTCTCCACGGGCACCACGCCGTATTCGACCGTTCCCGCCTCCACCGCGCGAAACACCTCATCGATGCTCGGGCAAGCCACCCCCGACACCTCGTGGCCGAAATGCGCGTACAGCGCCTGCTCGGAGAATGTGCCGGCCGGGCCCAGGAACGCGACTTCCAGCGGTTTTTCCAGCCCGCGGCAGGCGGACATCACCTCGCGCCAGATCGCTGCCACGCTTTCGCCAAGCAGCGGGCCCGGGTTGGCACCCTGCACCTTGCGGATCACCTGCAGCTCGCGCTCCGGGCGGAACACCGGCGCGCCGTACTTCTTCTTGACCTCGCCGACCTCGAGCGCCAGCTTGGCCCGGTGGTTCAGCATGGCCAGCAGTTCGCGGTCCACCGTGTCGATCTGCACCCGCAGCGGCGCCAGCTCGACCGACAGCTTGCGCTCGGCCTCGCTCAGGTGGTTGTCGTTGGGCTGCTCGTTTGGCTGCGTCTCCTCGCGCGCAGGGGTGCTGTCTTGGCTTGTCATTGTATGAATCCGGTGGGCCGCCGGGGCGCGGCGGCCGGAGAAAAACTGTCCGCGCCCACCGGCGCGGCGTCGCGCGCGGCAGGCCGCGGGGTGCCCGTCAGGCGGACGTGCGTTCGAACTCGCGCATGAAATCGACCAGCGCCATCACGCCTTCCAGCGGCATCGCGTTGTAGATGCTGGCACGCATGCCGCCCACGGTCTTGTGGCCCTTGAGCTGCACCAGGCCGCTGGCGCGCGCCTGCGCGAGGAACGCTTCGTTGCGCGATTCGTCGCCCAGGAAGAACGGCACGTTCATGCGCGAACGGCAGCTCGGATGAATCTCGTTGCGGTAGAAATCGCTCTGGTCCAGGAAGTCGTACAGCGCCGCCGCCTTGGCGATATTACGCTGCTCGATCCCCTGCACGCCGCCCTGGCGCTTGAGCCATTTGAAGACCAGCCCGGCGATATAGATCGCGTAGGTCGGCGGCGTGTTGTACATCGAGTTGTGCTCGGCCACCATGCGCCAGTTGAACGCCGACGGGCACAGCGGATGCGCATGCCCGATCAGGTCTTCGCGCACGATCACGATGGTGACGCCGGCCGGCCCGATGTTCTTCTGCGCGCCGCCGTAGACCACCTGCGCGCGCGACCAGTCGATCGGGCGCGACAGGATATGGCTGGAGGCATCGGCCACCACGACGCGATTGCCCTTGACCTGGCCGATGTCCGGGATCTCCTGGAACTCTACGCCGACGATGGTCTCGTTGGTGCAAAGGTGCACGTAAGCGGCATCAGCGGACAGCTTCCAGTCGGCAACCGCGGGGATGCGGTGGAATTTCTCTGCCTCGTTGGACGCCGCGATATTGACCGTGCCGTAGCGACGCGCTTCCTGCTCGGTCTTGATCGACCAGGTGCCGGTCACGACGAAATCGGCTTTGGGCTGCTCGGCGCTGCGCAGCCGCATCAGGTTCAGCGGCACGATGGCGTTTTCGCCGATGGCGCCGCCTTGCAGGAACAGCACCTTGAAATTGGCGGGGATGTGCAGCAGCTCGCGGAGGTCGGCGATCGCTTCGTTATGGATGCTTTCGAATTCGCGGCTGCGGTGGCTCATCTCCATCACCGACACCCCGGTCCCGTGCCATGACAGCATCTCCTCGGCGGCCTGTTGCAGCACTTCGGCGGGCAGCGCCGCCGGGCCTGGGGAGAAGTTGTAGACGCGTTCGGCCAATGCACGCTGCATCATGCCGGCAAGAGCGGGATTCTGGGGATCGTTCATGAGACGGGGGAATGGAAAAATGGCTGCCGGTGTTACCCAAGCAGCCATTATCCCTCAAACCCGCGCCCCGTTGGGCACCCGGGGCCGTGCCCCGATGCCGCACCGGCCCGCAAGGCTGCGGGCGGGCGGCGGTTTGCTCACGCGCTTACTTCGAAGCGGCGGTGATTTCCTTCTCCGCGGCGTCGCGCATCGACTTGCCGACCTGCGGGCCGTACTTCTGCATCATCGAACCCCAGATCTCCTGGGTGGCCTTGCCCTGGTTGGCCATGAACTTCTGGCCGGTGGGCGACTTCAGGAACGTGGTCAGGTCCTTCAGTTCCTGCGTCGTGTAGTACTTGCCGAAGGCATCATAGTGCGCCTGGATCGCATCCTTGCGGAAGCCATCGGTGTTGAACGCCGTGCCGGCGCCGTCGACCATGCGCTGTACCGCGCCGTTCTTCTTCAGCTTTTCAACCGCGGCCTGCTTCTGCTTGTCGTTCATGGTCTTGTTCTCGACCAGCACTTGCTCCAGCACCAGTGGGGCTTCCTGCTTGGCGCCTTGCTGCCAGTTCTCGGCCTGGCCCTTGACGGCCTGGTCGGCCTGCATGACGGAAAGCAGTTCCTTGATAGCTGAGGTCTTTTCCGCATCCCCCTGGGCGTGTGCATGCTGCGCCACCATGAAGGTCGGAACGAAAGCAGTCAGAACAGCGATACGTCGAAAGGTTTTGAGCATTGTGACTCCCTGGTAAATACGTCCGTTTTAGTCCGGACAGCCGCGAAACGAGTTCCGGCCGGCGTCCTAATGTTGCAACAATTTACGATTGGCTACAGATTGGGCACGGAATGGCTACGGATTGGCGTCGGCGCCGGCAGCACCGTCCGCCTCTTCCGCCTCTTCGGAGCCACCGTTGTCGGCATCACTTTCCACGATGCGCTGCAACCCGGACAGTTTGGTGCCCTCGTCCACGTTGATCAGCGTCACGCCCTGGGTGGCGCGGCCCATTTCGCGGATTTCGCCCACGCGGGTACGGATCAGCACGCCACCGGTGGTGATCAGCATGATTTCGTCTTCAGGCGAAACCAGTGCTGCCGCCACCACGCGCCCGTTGCGCTCGCTCGTTTGGATCGCAATCATGCCCTTGGTGCCGCGGCCATGTCGAGTGTACTCGGCGATCGGGGTGCGCTTGCCGTAGCCATTCTCGGTCGCGGTCAGCACGCTGCCGCGGGTGCCGGCTTCGGCCTCCTCGGCGGTCTCGGCCGGCGCCACCAGCATGGCGATCACGGTCTGCCCGTCTTCCAGGTTCATGCCGCGCACGCCACGCGCCTGGCGGCCCATCGGGCGCACGTCGTTCTCGTCGAAGCGCACCGCCTTGCCGGCGTCGGAGAACAGCATCACGTCGTGCTGGCCGTCGGTGACCGCGGCGCCGATCAGGTAATCGCCCTCGTCCAGGTCGACCGCGATGATGCCGGCCTTGCGCGGGTTGGAGAACTCGGTCAGCGCCGTCTTCTTGACCGTGCCGCGGGCGGTGGCCATGAAGATGAAGTGTTCGGCGTCGAACTGGCGCACCGGCAAGATCACATTGATCTTCTCGCCTTCGGACAACGGGAACATATTGACGATCGGGCGCCCGCGCGAGTTGCGCGAGCCCTGCGGCACCTCATACACCTTCAGCCAGTAGAGCCGGCCGCGGTTGGAGAAGCACAGGATGTAGTCGTGGGTGTTGGCCACGAACAGCGTGTCGATCCAGTCGTCTTCCTTGGTCGCCGCCGCCTGCTTGCCGCGTCCGCCACGCTTTTGTGCGCGGTACTCGGAAATCGGCTGGCTCTTCATATAGCCGCTGTGCGACAGCGTGACCACCATGTCCTGCGGGGTGATCAGGTCTTCCGTATCCAGTTCGGTCGCGTTGAGCTCGATCTGCGAGCGGCGCTCGTCGCCGAATTCAGCGCGGATGGCGGTGAGTTCGTCGGAGATGATGGTGGTAATGCGTTCCGGGCGCGCCAGGATATCGAGCAGGTCGGCGATTTCCGCCATGATGTCGCGATATTCCTGGACGATCTTGTCCTGTTCGAGGCCAGTGAGGCGTTGCAGGCGCATTTGCAGGATTTCCTGCGCCTGGCCGTCGGACAGCTTGTACAGGCCGTCCGGCTGCATGCCGAACACGGCCGGGAGGCCGTCCGGGCGATACGAAGCGCGCCCGCCCGGAGTGTCGCTTTCGGCACGTGCCAGCATGTCGCGCACCAGGCCAGAATCCCAGGCCTTGACCATCAGTTCCTGCTTGGCGATCGGCGGGGTCGGCGCAGCCTTGATGATCGCGATGAACTCGTCGATATTGGCCAGCGCCACGGCCAGGCCTTCCAGCACATGGCCGCGTTCGCGCGCCTTGCGCAGTTCGAACACCGTGCGGCGGGTGACGACCTCGCGGCGGTGCGCGAGGAAGTACTCCAGCATCTGGCGCAGGTTCAGCAGGCGCGGCTGGCGGTCGACCAGCGCCACCATGTTCATGCCGAAGGTATCCTGCAGCTGGGTGTTCTTATATAGGTTGTTGAGGACGACCTCGGGCACCTCGTTGCGCTTGAGCTCGATCACCACGCGCATGCCGGACTTGTCCGACTCGTCGCGGATGTCGGAAATGCCCTCGACCTTCTTCTCGGTGACCAGCTCGGCGATGCGCTCGAGCAGGGTGCGCTTGTTAACCTGGTAGGGCAGCTCGTCGACGATGATCGCCTGGCGCTGGCCGCGGTCGATGTCCTCGAAGTGCGTCTTGGCCCGCATCACCACACGGCCGCGACCGGTGCGGTAGCCTTCGCGCACGCCCTGGATGCCATAGATAATCCCGGCGGTCGGAAAATCCGGAGCCGGAATCAATTCAATCAGTTCGTCCACAGTCGCCTGCGGGTTGCGCAGCAGGTGCAGGCAGCCGTCAACGATTTCATTCAGGTTATGCGGCGGGATATTGGTGGCCATGCCGACCGCAATACCGGATGAACCGTTGATTAGCAGATTCGGAATACGGGCCGGCAGAATCGTGGGCTCTTTTTCAGAGCCGTCGTAGTTGCTGTCGAAATCGACGGTTTCCTTGTCGATGTCGTGCAGCATCTCGTGGGCGATTTTCGCCAGGCGGATTTCGGTATATCGCATGGCCGCGGCGTTATCGCCGTCGACCGAGCCGAAATTGCCCTGGCCGTCGACCAGCATGTAGCGCAGCGAGAAATTCTGCGCCATGCGCACGATGGTGTCGTATACAGCAGTGTCCCCGTGCGGGTGATATTTACCGATCACATCCCCGACGATACGGGCCGACTTCTTGTACGGACGATTCCAGTCGTTGTTGAGCTCGTGCATCGCAAACAGCACGCGCCGGTGTACCGGTTTCAGGCCGTCCCGCACATCGGGAAGCGCGCGACCGACGATTACGCTCATGGCGTAATCGAGATAGGAACGGCGCATTTCCTCTTCTAGGGAGACCGGAAGGGTTTCTTTTGCGAATGGATCCATTGCGGCGTGGTTTATGCGGCAGGTTTAAGCGAATGTCAGGCCCTTTTGCGGGTGGCGCCGGGCGGCGCCTGACAGCGGGGCAACACGCCATTCTAACATGCCGACACCCCCGGCTCGCCCCCTCCGGACAGCTCCCCGGAAGGCGCCGGCGAGCCCCTGCGAAAACCCTGAAACCCTGATGCCACAAGGCTTTGCGGGCGACACAAGACCTATGTTGCACAAACACCACAGGCCCAAAACCCATGGGGCGAATCGAATATATTTACTTCTTAGGAAACGACCCTTGTGGCACAATTCCCCAGCGAAGAGCCAGACATTGTTCGAAGTGGAGCATCCACCACATCGAGAATGTTATACTCCGAAGAATGTATGACTTGTTTTCGTCCATTTGCTCGCAGTAACCCTGCGGTGATCTCATCCTGAGAGGAGAAATATGAAAAAATTTGCCAAGCTCGCGCTCGTTGCAGCTACCGCAGTAATGGCTGCATCCGCTCAAGCCCAGTCCGTCCCCTATGAAAAGAAGGCAGTGAACGACAACTGGGGCAACGGTACGAGCGAGTACGTGTGGAAGAATGGCACGAACGAGCTCTGCTGGCGCGACAGCTCCTGGACTCCGGCCACCGCCAACGCCCTGTGCGACGGCGCCCTGGCCCCCGCAGCCCCGGCCGCACCGGCACCGGCTCCGGTGGCACCGCCGGTTGTGTCGAGCGAGAAGGTCACTTTCGCTGCTGACACCCTGTTCGACTTTGACAAGGCCGTGCTGAAGCCCGAAGGCAAGGCCAAGCTGGACGACCTGGTCTCGAAGCTGCAAGGCATCACCCTGGAAGTCATCATCGCCGTTGGTCACACCGACTCGTTCGGTTCGGACAAGTACAACGATCGCCTGTCGATCCGTCGTGCTGAATCGGTCAAGGCTTACCTGGTGAGCAAGGGCGTTGAAGCCAACCGTGTCTACACCGAAGGCAAGGGCAAGCGCCAGCTGAAGGTCGATCCGAAGTCGTGCAAGGGCAACCGCAAGGCCCAGATCGCCTGCCAGCAGCCGAACCGCCGCGTGGAAGTCGAAGTGGTCGGCACCCGCAGCGCACGTTAATCGGATCCCTTCCGATGAAGAAAAGCCCAGCGCAAGCTGGGCTTTTTTTTTGGTACCGTTTTTTTGGTACAGTTGCCTCGACCTCCCCCTTCACATTCGCCGGCGCAGGTAGCCAGCCGCCGCCCCCCCCTACGATGACGTTGCAATCGCAAACCCTGTCCGCCGCCACGCAGGATCCGCTGCGCCGGAATGCCGACCCCAAGGAAATCGACAAGTTCAGCGAACTGGCCCACCGCTGGTGGGACCCGGAGAGCGAATTCAAGCCGCTGCATGAGCTGAACCCCCTGCGCCTGGAGTGGATCGACGGCATCGCCGGGCTTGCCGGCAAGCGCGTGGTTGACGTCGGCTGCGGCGGCGGCATCCTGTCCGAGAGCATGGCGCGCCTGGGCGCTACTGTGCGCGGCATCGATCTCTCGACCAAGGCACTCAAGGTGGCAGACCTGCACAGCCTCGAGTCCGGCGTTGTGGTCAACTACGAGGAGATCGCCGCTGAAGCGCTGGCCGCCCGTGAGCCGGCCAGCGTGGATGTCGTGACCTGCATGGAGATGCTGGAACACGTGCCCGATCCCGCGTCGATCGTCCGGGCCTGCGCGACGCTGGTGAAGCCCGGCGGCTACGTGTTTTTCTCGACCATCAATCGCAACCTCAAGGCCTACCTGCTGGCCATCGTCGGCGCCGAGTACGTGCTCAATATGCTGCCGCGCGGCACGCACGACTACGACAAGTTCATCACCCCGTCCGAGCTGGCGCGTTTCGCCCGCCAGGCCGGCCTGGACCTGATCGAGATGCGCGGCATGACCTACAACCCGTTGTCGCAGGTCTATTCGCTGAACCGCGACACCGATGTGAACTACATGATGGCGTTCCGCCGGGTGGCGGCATGAGGGCAGGCATCGCAGGCGTCTTTTTCGACCTGGACGGCACGCTCGCGGACACGGCCCCGGATCTCGCGGCAGCGGCCAACCGGCTGGTGGTCGAGCGCGGCAACCCGCCAGTGGCCTATGAGAAGCTGCGCCCGGTCGCCTCGCACGGCGCGCGCGGCCTGCTCGGCGCGGCTTTCGGGCTGCGCCCGGAGGACGCGGATTTCCCCGCGCTGCGCGACATCTTCCTGGACTACTACGAGGCCGACATCGCAGTGCACACGCGCCTGTTCGACGGCATGCCGCAGGTGCTGTCGGCGCTGGAGGCGGCGGGCATCCCGTGGGGCATCGTCACCAACAAAATCGCCCGCTTCACGGTGCCGCTGGTGGCCGCCATCGGCCTGGCACCGCGCGCCAGCGCCGTGGTCAGCGGCGACACCACGCCGCATGCCAAGCCCCACCCCGCCCCGCTGCTGCACGCCGCCGCCAGCGCCGGCGTCGATCCGCGCCGCTGCGTCTACGTCGGCGACGACCTGCGCGACATCCAGGCCGGCAAGGCCGCGGGGATGATCACGGTCACCGCCGCTTATGGCTATTGCGGCGACGGCGAACCGCCGGAGACGTGGGGTGCCGACCACCTGGTGCGCCACCCCGCCGAGCTGATCCCCTTGCTCGTCCCCGCCGCGGTCGCCTGAGTGCCGTGCACGGGGCACCCCAGCCCCGGCTGGAACTCCCCGAGACAGCTTGCGTCCAACCGGGTACAATCCAGCTTCCTCACTGGGGCCGACCTGGTTTCGACGTGGGTTACAAAGCAGTGGAGGGCATACCGAGGACCCGTCACCTCGTTAATCAATGGGAATGCAATAACTGCTAACGACGAACGTTACGCACTGGCCGCTTAATTGCGGCCGTCCTCGCACTGGCTCGCTGACGGGCTAGGGTCGCAAGACCAAGCGAGGTCATTTACGTCAGATAAGCTCCGGAAGTGTCACGGGTCCGGGGACGAAAATCTAGTGACTCGCCGTCGTAGAGCGTGTTCGTCCGCGATGCGCCGGTTAAATCAAATGACAGAACTAAGTATGTAGAACTCTCTGTGGAGGGCTTGCGGACGCGGGTTCGATTCCCGCCGGCTCCACCAGTACACGCTCCCCGGCATCGTCGGCCAGGGCGATCGAAGCAACGGGCCTCCTGGCCCGTTTTTTCGTTTACCGGCTAGGCATCGCCAACGCGGGGTCGGGCGGCGTGGCCAGCGGCGCGGGCGTGCAGATCTTATCTGTAACGGGCCCACCGGTCTGGCACTGCGCCGGGACCGCGAGCGACTACAATAGCCGGTTGCCGTCCTCCACGCCCTTCGCCATGTCAGACCATCCCCGCTTCACCATCAACCGTTCCATGGTTGCCCTGGTCCCGGAACAACCGTTCCTGGATTGGATCCAGGCGGTCGATCCGCAGCCGGTCGCCGGCCTCACACTCGAACACGTGCGCGAAGACCAGAGCGTGTTCCTGGTGCCCGAAGAGCTGGCCGACACGCATGAGAACGCGGTGCGCTGGGTCGAGAAGCGCTGGCAGGCGTTCTTCGAATTCATGCTCGGCGAGTGGTTCGACGACTCGATGTGGCCCGAGACGCTGACGCTGGAGATGTTCCGTGCGTGGTTCAGCGTGCGCTATCACTCGATGGTGTTCGACATGGTGCCCGACGTGCCGGTCATGCACGAGGACTGGGAAGAGGACGACGACTCGCCGGACCTGCTTCACTAATCCCCCACACACCATCGCGCATCCCGGCGCAAATCGCAGTGACTGGGAGGTAGCAAGCACTTGCCTGCACGACTCCCCCAAGCTTGCCCACCGCATTAGGAATATTCCGAGCACAGGCGTAGCGCTGTACGCCCAGAGTTGTTTCGTCCTCAACAGGCTCGGTGGACCTGTTCATCGGGGGCGCGTCCGGCGCCCTTGCCGGGCAAGATCCGGCATGCCGCAACTCTACGACCTATGATCCGAATCCGCTTCCCTCGCGCGCTCAGGCGCTGGCTCCTGGTGTTTGCATTCCTGGCTGCACCTGGGCGGCATGCCGACGCCAGAAACGGTATCGAGTTCGATGGTGTTCACGCTGGACTACCAGTAGCGCTGCCAGCCTGCCGGTAGCAGCGCCTTGCGGCCGCGCCGCTTCAGAGGAAGCGGTCCAGGATCTTGCGGCTGTGCTTGTCCAGCGCCATCAGGTCGCGGATCAGGTAGTGGATGCCATGGCTGTCCGACACCAGCAGCGTGCTGCCAGTCAGGCGCCGGATAGCCTCTTCCCCCCGCAGCACCAGCGAGGTCTGGCCGCGGTCGGTCTGCACCGTCCACACGCTGGGCGTGGCGTAGGTCGACACGCTGACGATGTGGCGGATCTCGGGCATGAACTCGCGCGACGCGAGCTCTTCTTCGATCAGGCTGCGCTCGGCCTGCGGCAGGTCTTCCAGGCGCGGAATCCACACCACTTCGTGCCCGTCGGTGCTCATCAGGCCGATGCCGCCTTGCGGCGCGGAAATCGGGAAGGCGCGCACCGGCACCACGCCTTCGTGGATGTTGCCGTCGGCGTCGGTCAGCACCAGGCGGCCGAAAGCATTGCGGTCAAGTGTGAACATGGCTGTCTGCGTGGCCGCTTGGATGTGATCAGGCATTGGCGGCCTCCGGCGTTTCCATCAGGGCTTTGTCTTCTTCGATGTTGTCTTCAGTATCGACATTGCGGGCTTGCGCCTGATACAGCTTGTAGTAGGCGCCTTCTCGCAGCAGCAGCTCGTCGTGGCTGCCGACCTCTACGATCTGGCCGCGGTCCATCACCACCAGGCGATCGGCCTTGCGCAGCGTCGACAGCCGGTGCGCGATGGCGATGGTGGTGCGGCCCTGCACCAGGTTGTCGAGCGCCTTCTGGATTTCCTTCTCCGTAGCGGTGTCGACCGACGAGGTGGCCTCGTCCATGATCAGGATGCGCGGGTTGATCAGCAGCGCGCGCGCGATCGAGATGCGCTGGCGCTCGCCGCCCGACAGCGCCTGGCCGCGCTCACCGACCAGCGAGTCGTAGCCATGCGGCAGCCGCAGGACGAATTCATGCGCATGCGCGGCGCGCGCGGCGGCGATGATCTCCTCGCGCGTGGCATCGGGCTTGCCGTAGGCAATGTTGTCGGCGATGGTGCCGAAGAACAGGAACGGCTCCTGCAACACCAGCCCGATATGGCGGCGGTACTCGGACACCGGCAGCGAACGGATATCGACACCGTCGACGCGGATCGCGCCCTCTGACACGTCATAGAAGCGGCAGATCAGGTTGACCAGCGTGCTCTTGCCCGAGCCGCTGTGGCCCACCAGGCCGATCATCTCGCCCGGCGCGATCGACAGGTCCAGCCCGCGGATCACCGCGCGGTTGCCATAGCGGAAGCCCAGGTCGCGCATGTCGATGGCGCCCTCGACCTTGTCGAGCTTCGCGGGCCGCACCGGCTCCGGCACGCTCGACACATGGTCGAGGATGTCGAAGATACGCTTGGCGCCGGCCGCGGCCTTCTGCGTCACCGAGACGATGCGGCTCATCGAATCCAGCCGCGTGTAGAAGCGGCTGATATAGGTCAGGAACGCCACCAGCACGCCCACCGTGATGGCGCTGTGCGACACCTGCCAGATACCGAACACCCACACGATCAGCAGGCCAATCTCAGTCAGCAACGTCACCGTCGGCGTGAACAGCGACCACACCGCATTGACGCGGTCGTTGATCGCCAGGTTGTGCTTGTTGGCCTCGCGGAAGCGCGCCACTTCACGCTTCTCCTGCGCAAACGCCTTGACCACGCGGATACCGGGAATGGTATCGGCCAGCACGTTGGTGATTTCCGACCAGATCCGGTCGATCTTCTCGAAGCCGTGGCGCAGGCGGTCGCGCACCAGGTGGATCATCCACGCGATAAACGGCAGCGGCACCAGCGTCACCAGCGCCAGCCACGGGTTGATCGACACCAGGATCACCGCGGTCATCACGATCATCAGCACGTCGGTGGCGAAATCCAGCAGGTGCAGCGACAGGAACACACAGATGCGATCGCTTTCCGAGCCGATGCGCGCCATCAGGTCGCCGGTGCGCTTTCCGCCGAAGTATTCCAGTGAAAGCTTTAACAGGTGTTCGTAGGTAGTTGTACGCAGGTCGGCGCCGATGCGCTCCGATACGCGCGCCAGCAGGTAGGTGCGTGCCCAACCCAGGCTCCACGCCACCATTGCCGCGCCGAAGAGGCCCGCCAAGTACAGCCGCACCAGGTCGTAGTCGATCGGCACGCCGTTCTGGAACGGGATCAGCACCTTGTCCATCAGCGGCATGGTCAAGTACGGCGGCACCAGCGTGGCGGCAGTGGACAGCACGGTGAGCAGGAAACCGGCCAGCAGCTGCCATTGGTACGGCCGGGCGAAGCGCCACAAGCGCAGCAGCGCCCAGGTGGAAGGCGGCGTTTCCAGCTCACGGCTGCATTGCGGACACTGTTCCTCCTCAGGCGGCAGCGGCGCCTTGCAGGTCGGGCACGGCACTTCGCCGACGTCGGGCATGGCGCTGGCGCTGGCGGCGTCGCGCCGGGCCTGGAACTGGTCGGCAAGCCGCAAGGCGGACGGATTGTAACCAAGCGTATATCGCCAGGTGGCCAGCCGCCCCCCTGGCCCGCTCAGTTCGAGCGTGCCGACGCCGGCATGGTCAGCGTGGGTCAGGCGCAGGGAAGGCCCAATGTTCCATTCCCGCACATTTTTTTCACCGGGAGCCCGGGCAACGATGCGCTGGTCCGTCACAACCAGCCACCCTTGGGTAAAATGCAGCCTCGCGTCGAGGTCCAGCTCCAGTCCGGCCAGGACGGACTCGCCGGGTCGGAGCCACGATCCGGAATCAGTTCGCCAGGGCTCTTCGGCCACGGGGGTGTTGAGGGCAGGCAAGGAGGACTGGGTCATGTAAGGCGGCGTGCGTCCAGGGGGTACGGACATAACTTGAAACAATTTAAGCCGGGCACGCGCTGGCGGCCCGCGAATTCGCCCGCAGTATACATAACGACGAACGAGCGGGTAGTCCTGATGCATTGCACAAACACTTTTAAGCCAAGAAAGTCAACCCGTACAACGCTGTAACGTTACTGAAAGGTTAGGCTTCCATTTCTCGGGCGTTCCGCCCACTGCCTCAAGCTAATTCAATGAAAAAGAAGGACATTGAGATTTTCGATGTCATGTCGCTGCGCGGCCCGAATATGTGGACATATCGGCCCGTCCTGGAGGCATGGGTCGATATCGGGGAACTGGAGGATTTTCCCTCCAACACGATTCCGGGGTTCTACGAGCGCCTGTCGGCCTGGCTGCCGTCGCTGGTCGAGCATCGCTGCAGCATCGGCGAGCGCGGCGGCTTCCTGCAACGCCTTAAGGAAGGCACCTGGCCGGGCCATATCCTGGAACACGTGACGCTTGAGCTGCAGAACCTGGCGGGCATGCCGGGCGGCTTCGGCAAGGCCCGCGAGACCCCGGTGCGCGGCGTCTACAAGGTCATCGTACGCGCCTGGCACGAAGAAGTAACCCGCGCCGCCCTGTTCACCGCCCGCGACCTGGTCATGGCCGCGATCGAGGACCGTCCCTTCGACGTCCCCGCCGCCGTGGACAACCTGCGCCGCCTGGTCGACGAGCACTGCCTGGGCCCGAGCACCGCCTGCATCGTCGATGCCGCGGACGACCGCGATATCCCGGCGCTGCGCCTGTCCGACGGCAACCTGGTCCAACTCGGTTACGGCGCACGCCAGCGCCGCATCTGGACCGCCGAGACCGACCGCACCAGCGCCATCGGCGAGAGCATCTCGCGCGACAAGGACCTGACCAAGAGTCTGCTGGAATCCTGCGGCGTGCCGGTGCCGGAAGGCCGCATGGTCGAGTCGCCGGAAGACGCCTGGGACGCCGCCGAGGACATCGGCGTGCCGGTGGTGGTCAAGCCCTATGACGGCAACCACGGCCGCGGCGTGTTCACCAACCTGGTGGTCCGCGAGGAAGTCGAGACCGCCTACGGCGTGGCCATCGAGGAAGGCAGCGGCGTCATCGTCGAGCGCTTTATCCCCGGCAACGAGCACCGCCTGCTGGTGGTCGGCGGCCGCCTGGTCGCCGCCGCGATGGGCGAGACCGCCAGCGTCGTCGGCGACGGCAAGTCGACCATCGACGAGCTGATCGAATTGCAGATCAATTCCGATCCGCGCCGCGGCAACACCGAAGACCATCCGCTGAACCGCGTGCGCCTCGATTCGGCCGCGCGCCTGGAACTGAAGCGCCAGGGCATGGATGGCAGCTCGGTGCCGCCGGAAGGCAAGAATGTGCTGATCCAGCGCAACGGCAACGTCGCCTTCGACGTGACCGACCGCGTGCACCCGAGCGTGGCCGCGCATGCCGCGCTGGCCGCGCGCGTGGTCGGCCTGGACATCGCCGGCGTCGACCTGGTGGCCGAGGACATCTCGCGCCCGCTGGCCGAACAACGCGGCGCCATCGTCGAGGTCAACGCCGGCCCCGGCCTGCTGATGCATATCAAGCCGGCCGAAGGCACGCCGCGCCCGGTGGGCCGTGCCATCGTCGATCACCTGTTCCCCGAGAACGACCAAGGCCGCATTCCGCTGGTGGGCGTGACCGGCACCAATGGCAAGACCGTGGTCGCGCGCTTGGTCGCGCGCCTGCTGCAGCTGTCGGGCAAGCACACCGGCCTGGCCTGCAGCGACGGCCTGTACCTGGACCGCCGCCAGGTGGAAAGCGGCGACCGCGCCAACTGGGAAGCGGGCCACCGCATCCTGATGAACCGCGCGGTGGAAGCCGCCGTGTTCGAGACCGACAGCGGCAGCATCCTGTCCGAAGGCCTGCCCTATGACCGATGCCAGGTTGGCGTGGTCACCAACTTCGACCAGCCCGACCACCTCGGCGACTACTACGTCGAGGACGAAGACCGCATGTACAACGTGCTGCGCACGCAGGTCGACGTGGTGCTCAAGCACGGCGCCGCCGTGCTCAACGCGCGCGACGAACGCCTGGTGGAAATGGCCGAACTGTGCGACGGCGACGTGATCTTCTTCGGCCTGACGCCGGAGCTGCCCGCGATCGTGTCGCACCGCGCCGCCGGCAAGCGCGCGGTGTACCTGCGCGAAGGCAAGATCGTGCTGGCTAACGGGAACAGCGAAACCCCTCTGGTCGACGTGGCCGCGGTGCCGCTGACCTATGCCGGCCGCGTCGCGTTCCAGATCGAGAACGTGCTGGCCGCCGTGGCCGCGGGCTGGGCGCTGGGCATCTCCAACGACCTGATCCGCGCCGGTGTGGTGACCTTCGACGTCGGCCAGGTCGACGTGCCGGGCCGCTTCACGCTGTTCGAGCGCAACGGCGCCACCGTGGTGGTCGACGACGCCCACAACGCCCCCGCGCTGGAAGCGCTGGTCGCTGCGCTGGACCGCTTCCCGGCCGATCGCCGCATGGTGGTCTACGGTGCCGGCGTGCAGCGTCGCGATGAAGACCTGGTGCGCCAGGGCAAGGTGCTGGGCCAGCGTTTCGACCGCGTCTTCCTGTGCGAAGACCGCAGCGTCAAGCGCGCCGTGCCCGATGCCGAGGCGCGCGCGCAGCTCAAGCAAGGCCTGTATGAAGGGCGCCGCGTGACCAAGATCATCGACGAAGGCAAGCGCGCCAGCGCCATCGAAACCGCGCTCGGCCAACTGGTGCCGGGCGACCTGCTGGTACTGCAGTGCGACGAGGCCGCCACCGGCGCCACCGTCGACCTGGTGCACCACTGGATGGGCCAGCCTGCGCGCCGCGCCTGAGCGCGGCCCCAAGCTGAACCGCGCACAGAAGAACACGGAAACCGTTCTATGGAAGTCTCACGTATCCGGGCCCTGCGGGGCCCGAACCTGTGGTGCCGCCACACCGCGATCGAGGCCATCGTGGCCTGCCAGGACCAGTCCGACATGCTGTCGGCACTGCCCGGCTTTGAAGACCGGCTGCGCGCCCGTTTCCCGGAAGTCGGGCCGCTGCACCCGGACGAGGAAGCCGGCGAAATGTCGCTGGCCCACGTGCTGGAAATGACGGCACTGCGCCTGCAGGCCGCCGCCGGCTGCCCGGTCACGTTCAGCCGCACCGGCCAGACGGTCGAGCCCGGCACCTATCAGGTGGTGGTGCAGTACAGCGAGGAAGAAGTCGGCCGCCTGGCATTCGAACTGGCCGAGGCCCTGTGCCTGGCCGCGCGCGACGACACCGCCTTTGACCTGGCCGACGCGCTGCACCGCCTGCGCGAGCTGGACGAGGACGTGCGCCTGGGGCCGAGCACCGGCTCCATCGTCTACGCCGCCATGGCGCGCGGCATTCCCTACCGCCGCCTGACACAGGGTTCGATGGTGCAGTTCGGCTGGGGCAGCAAGCAGCGCCGCATCCAGGCCGCCGAGACCGACCGCACCAGCGCCGTCGCCGAATCGATCGCGCAGGACAAGGATCTGACCAAGAGCCTGCTGCACGCCGCCGGCGTGCCGGTGCCGCTGGGCCGCTCGGTGCGCAGCGCCGAACAGGCCTGGGCCGCCGCGCAGGAAATCAACGCCCCGGTGGTGGTCAAGCCGCGCGACGGCAACCAGGGCAAGGGCGTGGCCGTGCGCATCCGCACCCGCGAGGAAGTGATGACGGCCTACGAGGTCGCCTCGGACATCAGCTCCGACGTGATCGTCGAGCGCTATATCCCGGGCCATGACTTCCGCCTGCTGGTGGTCGGCAAACAACTGGTGGCGGCCGCGCGCCGCGACCCGCCGCAGGTCACCGGCGACGGCGTGCATACCGTGCGCCAGCTGGTCGAGGAAGTGAACCGCGACCCGCGGCGCGGCGAAGGCCATGCGACCTCGCTGACCAAGATCCGCTTCGACGATATCGCGCTGGCCGTGCTGGCCAAGCAGAACCTGACCGCCGATTCCGTGCCGGCCAAGGGCACGCGCGTGGTCCTGCGCAATAACGCCAACCTGTCCACCGGCGGCAGCGCCACCGACGTGACCGACGACGTGCATCCGGACATCGCCGCGCGCGCCGTGGCCGCGGCCCAGATGGTGGGCCTGGATATCGCCGGCGTCGATGCGGTGTGCGAGACCATGCTCAAGCCGTTCGAGGAACAGGCCGGCGGCATCGTCGAGGTCAACGCCGCGCCGGGCCTGCGCATGCACCTGCAGCCGTCGTACGGCAAGGGCCGCGCGGTCGGCGAGGCGATCGTCTCGACCATGTTCGCCGATGGCGACGATGGCCGCATTCCCGTGGTGGCGGTCTCCGGCACCAACGGCAAGACTACGACCGTGCGCCTCATCACCCATATCATGGCCGCCAGCGGCCTGCGCATGGGCATGACCGGCACCGACGGCGTATATATCCGCGGCGAGCGCATCGACACGGGCGACTGCAGCGGCCCGCGCAGCGCGCGCAACGTGCTGCTGCACCCGGACGTGGATGCGGCCGTGTTCGAGACCGCGCGCGGCGGCCTGCTGCGCGAAGGCCTGGCGTTCGACCGCTGCGACGTGGCGGTGGTGACCAACGTCGGCGAAGGCGACCACCTGGGCCTGTCCTACATCAACTCGGTGGATGACCTGGCGGTGCTCAAGAGCGTGATCGTGCAGAACGTCGCGCCGCACGGCATGGCCGTGCTCAATGCCGCCGACCCGATGGTGGTGCGCATGGCCGACGCCTGCCCCGGCAGCGTCACGTTCTTCGCGCACGATCCCAACCAGCCGGCCATGGCCACGCACCGTGCGCAGGGCAAGCGCGTGGTGTTCGTCGACGGCGCCGAGATCGTTGCCTCCGAGGGCGTTACCGAAGTACGCATCGCGCTGGCGGAAATCCCGCTGACTCGCAACGGCACCATCGGCTTCCAGGTCGAGAATGCGATGTCGTCGATCGCTGCCGCGTGGGCGCTTGGCATCGACTGGAGCATCATCCGCCGCGGCCTGGCCACCTTCGTCAACGATGCGCAGACCGCGCCGGGTCGCTTCAACGTGTTCGACTACCGCGGCGCCACGCTGATCGCCGACTACGGCCACAACCCGGATGCGATTCAGGCGCTGTGCAATGCCGTCGAGACCATCACCGCCAAGCGGCGCGTGGTGGTGATCAGCGGCGCAGGCGACCGCCGCGACGACGATATCCGCCGGCAAACCCAGATCCTGGGCGGCGTGTTCGACGAGGTGATCCTGTACCAGGACCAGTGCCAGCGTGGCCGCACCGATGGCGAGGTGCTGGCGCTGCTGCGCGAGGGCCTGCAAGGCGCGCAGCGCGCCGGCAAGGTCGAGGAGATCCGTGGCGAATTCCTCGCCATCGACACGGCGTTGTCGCACCTGCAATCCGGCGACCTGTGCCTGGTCCTGGTGGACCAGGTGGAAGAGGCGCTGGAGCATATTGCCGGCCGCATCGCGCAGGGCTGATCGCGCGACCGTCTCGCACGCTGGCGGTTTGCTCCCCTCTCCCGCTTGCGGGAGAGGGGCCGGGAGAGGGCATGAGTGTCAAAGGCTGAGGCCGGTGGGTTAAACCGTTGGCTTCGCTTCATGTGGCTCCTTGCTAGCCCACCCCTCTCCCCAACCCTCTCCCCCTGAGGGGACTTGCCTTTACCCACAACTTCCGGCGGCTTACTCGTTTTTCTGGAAGATCCGATACATTTCGGTGATTTCGTGCAAAACGAGGAAGCCGCGCCAGAGGACAGTAGCACCGGGGGGATCGTCGTTTTTGCGACCCAGGTAGCCGCCGAGCTTGGCGATCCAAAGGACCGCTTCGCTGAGTTTGGGTGCCTGCTCCGGTGGCTTGGTTGTGCCGTGCGTGCGGCAGTACAAGGCCTGCCATTCGAGCGATTGCAGTAGCACCGAGCAAGGGATATCGGCTTCGAGCCGGCCCAGCATAGTCGCATACAAGATGCGCCAGCCGATTACGGCGAACAGGGCCGTGGCCCGCAGGAACCGCTCCAGCGTCCCGAACTGCCGGGCTTCGATCTGGCAGCCACTTTTCAGGACACGATGCCAGGATTGTCGGGTAAAGGACTGGCGCGGTGCTCGGCTTGTCCGGCCCGTTTCCAGCCCCTCCCCATAAGAACTGCTCGTGAGGTTTTCCCTCAAGCAGCTCACCCAGTGAGATTCATCGCAAGGGTTATGAGTCCTATCGGTGTGGCGACCACTTTCACGCGAACCCCTCCGCGCCCGACAGCGGGCGCGTCTTCCAGTCCCAGAACAGTCCCAGGACTCCGTAGAGGTACTCGTTACTCCATCGTCGCCACCCGATGCTCGTCTTCTGGCGTCGCTTGCGCCGCGTTAGCAGGGTTCGAACCTTCATTTCCAGATAGTCGCGCACCTCGCTGAAGGCGCGACTGGCGTTGCCGACCCGGAAGTAGTTGACCCATCCCGCCACCGCAGCGTTGAGTTTCGCGACCAGCTTCACGGCCGGGGTCGAGCCTCCATGCCGGATGATGTCGCGGATCCTCGCCTTGATGGCTTGGCGAGCCTTCTTCTTGGGGGTCATCAGGACGAAGTACCCGTTCCCCGCTCGTTTGCGCACGCGACGCAGGTCGAATCCCAGAAACCCAAAGGCGTCCTCCTTCAATGTATCCACCACAATGGTTTTCTCCGTGTTCAACTCGACGCCTAGCGGCACGAGTTGTTCCCGCAAACGCTGCAGGGCACGTTCAGCCCAGCCGCGTTTGGTGTGGTGGCCACTGACGGTGATGACAATGTCGTCAGCAAACCGGTGATAGTTCACTGCCTCGTAAGGGCCCTGTGCCGTCTTGCGTCGAATCTCATCGAACATCCAGTCAATCTCATTCAAGTAGATGTTCGCAGCGAGTGGGCTAAATGGGCCACCTTGCGGTACCCCAACTTTGCCCGCTGCTTTGATAACCTGCTTGACCAAGTGCATGACCTGAGGATCCTGAATGCGCTTCGCGATCTTGCCCAACAGGGTTGAATGTTGAATTGTGTCAAAGTAGCGCGACAAATCCACATCAACCACCGTCGACATGCGCCGCAGCACACTGCGTCTGACTTCCGCCAGCGCGCGGTGTGGGGACCGCTTCGGTCGGAACCCGTAGGAGTTCGGGCAGAAGTCCGCCTCGAATACCGCTTCGAGGATCAGTTTCAGCGCCCCCTGCACCACGCGGTCGCGGATGCAAGGAACCTGGAGAACGCGGACCTTGCCATTGCTCTTCGGGATCTCTACCCTGCGGTTCGGCTTGGGTTCATACCTGCCTGTTTTGAGGTCTGCCTGAATCTCCGCAAGGAATACAGTACGTCCCGATGCCTCGATGTCTTCAAAACTCAGATCATCGATTCCCGGCGCACCGCCGTTCCTCTTGGCGATACGGTAGGCCTCGTCGAGGGTTTCACTCTTCGCAATATGTACGAAGAGCCCCCAGAAGCGATGAGTCTTGTCAGACTTCGCCTTGCGATATATCCGCCTTCTCAGTTCCTGCAGACTGCCGGATGCCTTTGTCATTTCATCCCTGCCTCACCTTGTTGGGCGGAGTACTCACCGGTCCGGGCCCTTCCCTCCGGGCGCGTTTTGCTGCACGCCCATCGACAGTACTACGACCCGATCCGTCACCCTGGCACCTATGCCCGCATTTCCCACTCGCGGTTATAGCGGACATCTCCTCGACGGGATTTCTCCGCCGGGTGCCGAGGGCTTCTCCAGTTTCCACGTTATCCTTCACACCATGTCGCCGCTGATACCCCGCCGGTGAGAGTTGCCGCATCGGACTCGTTTCGGACAACTCTTGCTGCTTTCGCGCGTTATCGACCGTCTCAGCCACCGGGTTTTCGTGTGACGAGGCTACATCTGCGTTCACTGCACGTTGCAACCTGGTGCGTTGCATACACTCCTTTCTGAGCATACTGTCGGAGGGCTCCGTCATCTTGCTTTCGCGCCATGACGCCTCCCAAGCTACGAGGCTTGAGTCTTTTGCCTCGGTCGGACTTACACCGACTGGATAACGTGTCCTTATCTGGACACACCAATGGTCCAGCGACGAGCGTACCAGCTCAGCCGTTCGAGCACATCTTCCAGCGTTTGGGTGGGCATCGAACTGAGCAACATCCATTCGAGCGGCTCAACGCCTTCGGGCGGGTCGATTTCCAGCGCCTGAATGGCAAACACTTCGAGACTCGGTAGAGCCTCTGCACCGCGGCTGCGCGGCGGTCGCAGTTGGACGGGCACACAGCGCAAAGCCAGTCGGGCACTACGTGCCTGCCTGGCGCCGGACCTGGGCACGTGCAGTACGGTCTCCCCAAGTACAGGAGCCGCGGCAACCGTCTCCCACAGATACTTCTCTGGGTGGTCCACGCCCCGATTCCAGGCGGCCCGCACCAACCAGTCCACCCCCGCTGGGCGCGGCGCCAGGAACACGTCATACACATCGCCCTCGCGATCGCTGACGGCAACAAGGTGCGTGTCCGGACACTGCATCTTGAGCGGCTCAAGGCATTCCAGCCCCTCCAGCCACTTCACGCTTTCCTTCTCGCGAATGGACAGCGCCCGGCGCTGCCTGGCCTTGCCCGATGCTTGAGGCGCACGCACCCACGTCTTCATGCTCAACACGCCCAGTGGCAGGCCCTCAGGCGTCACCGCCAGCACGCTGTGCAACATGAATCCGTGCAAATTGCCGCCCGTGCCGTGACCAAGTCCCTCAGTCGCAGGCAAATTTGTCAGATTGAATTCCGTGGTGTCCTGCACCGCCAATACGACAGGCACCTGCTGCATGCGACCCACGGTTTGAGCGACGTGGCTCGCCAGTATTCCGTCCGGGTCAACCGCCTCATTATCAAAGAAGCGATATGCTGCCTTGAGTTGGGCACCACTCAAGGCCTGCGGGAACGAAACATGGGCTTTTTGCGCCAGTCCGCGCGCCAATGCCACAAGGCGCTGCGTGCGACGTGCATCGCCCAACTGAGCGCCACCGAATTCGTCGCTGGCCCAGTCTTCCAGATCTTCCGTATCAGGCAAAATTGCCACCACTGATTGTCAACTTCATCCGAAGTTAACACCGTCCAATCCGGTTTACAACCTTTCCTATCGAGATGTGGGTAAAGGCAAGCTGAGGGGAAGAGGGAGAACACCTTGCTTAGGCTAGCTCGGGCGGCTTTGGTGCACCCAAAACCGCTCTCCTCTCATACGGCGGAGAAAGCCGTCCTCAATGCCTCCCAGGCAGCGACAAGCGCCGCTCCAGCATATGCTGCAGCCCCGACAACCCCGTGCTCAGCACCCAGTAGATCGCCGCCACCGCCAGGTACAGCGGCAACGGCTGGTAAGTGGCCGCAATCACCTCCTGCGCCGTGCGCAGCAGCTCGGTGACGGTAATCACCGACACCAGCGACGTATCCTTGATCAGGCTGATCAGGCTGTTCGACAAACTCGGCACCGCCAGCCGCAGCGCCTGCGGCCCGACCACATAGCGCAGCGCCTGCGACGGCGTCAGCCCCAGGCTGTAGGCCGCCAGCCACTGCCCGCGCGCCACGCCCAGGATGGCGCCGCGCATGCTCTCGGACAGGTAGGCGCCGACGTTAAGGCTCAGCGTCAGCACACCCGCCGGGGTGGGTTCCAGCGCGATGCCGATGCCCGGCAGCCCGTAGTAGACGACAAAGATCTGCACCAGCAGCGGCGTGCCGCGCATGATGCTGACATAGGCGCGCGCCACCGCCTTGAGCACGCGGCTGTGGCTGATCCCCATCAGCGCCACGACCGTCCCCAGTATCAGGCCAAAGACCATCGACCACAGCGCAAACTTGATGGTCAGCAGCGTGCCCTGCAGCAGCACGGGCAAGGAGTCGATGACAAGCTGGATAGCGGACATGAAGGCGGAGACGTAAAAAATGAACGGACGGCGCAAATGGCAAGCGGCGCGGCAGCCCCTCCGGGCCGCCGCGCCGCGACATGATACCGCCCTGCTTACTTGACCGGCTTGGTCACGTCAGTGCCGAACCACTTCGTCGACAGCTTGGAGAGCGTGCCGTCCTTGCGCAGGTCATCCAGCGCGCGGTCGATCGCCTGGGCGAACTTGGGGTTGTCCTTGCGGAACGGGATCGCGACTTCTGTGCTGGCGCCCGGCACCACCGCGCCCGGGCGCAGCGGCAGGTTGGCCGTCTTGATCAGGTAAGCGACCATCAGGCGGTCATTGAGCGCGGCGTCGACGCGCTGCGCCGCCAGGTCGCGCAGGTATTCGGGCGCGCCCGGATAGGTCTTGACGTCGATGCCGGGCACCGACTTGGCCAGGTCGTTGTAGTTGCTGCCCAGGCTCACGCCAAGCTTGTGGCCCTTGAGCGCTTCCAGCGACTTGAACTCGCGCTTGTCATCCTTGCGCTGGATCAACTGCGCTTCGGAGTAGACGTAGGGCTTGGAGAAATCCAGCGCCTGCTTGCGCTGCGGGGTGGCGGCGACCTGGTTGACGATCACGTCGAACTTGCCCGCCTGCAGGCCGGCGATGATGCCGCTCCATTCGGTGGTGACGAACTCCGGCTTGACGCCCAGCTTGCCAGCGACGGCGCGTGCCACGTCGACGTCGAACCCTTCCAGCTCGTTCTTCGCGCCGCGGAAGCCGAACGGGGGGTACGTGCCCTCCAGGCCGATCTTCAGCACGCCGGCCTGCTTGACGGTGTCGAGCAGGTCGGCGGCGTTTGCCGCGGTAGCCGTAAGGCCGGCGCCGGCAAGCAGCGAGGCGGCCAGCAGCGATTTGAGCCAGCCAGTACGAATCGATCGCATATGTTCTCCAGTGGATGCGGATAAGCAGTAAGTATGCAGACAGCGCCGACGACCTCTCGTGAAGGGCCACCGGCCGGTTGTGCTGCTATGAGCCTTCTATGAGGGCGAGGGTGTCAACCCCCGATCCAGTATTGGATTTCAGTATAGGGATGTCTGGCGCGATACTCTCTCCTTGCAAGCCCAATACTTTTCGTTTGCGGGGACTGAAGCGGCGCGAAATCGAGGTCGGGGTCTTTCAGTGTCGGGCTTGCTGCCCGGACAACCTTCTATCCGTGCCGGCGCAAAGGCTGGGCACCACATACCACGTGCGCAAAGCGCTGGAACTACCCCTGTTACCTTAGCGCGCCCCATCTATAAGGACGGCTACCCGCAGGGTAGCCCGGCTCACTTACGGGCGCGCTGACCTGCTATCGTACCGCTTCGCTCTCCATGCTTAGATCGGAATTACCTCAGTGTACTGATTTGAGGCTTGCCCCGTGGGGAATCTCGCCGTACTCGAGATAGCGCCATAGGGCAATTGCCAATCGTCGGGCAACTGCGACAATACCGACGCGACGCATGCGCTTGCTGCCTCGCGCGAAGCGCTCATTGAACCATTGCGTGAGCTGACTCGTTGGCTGGTAGCGTAACCAGGCCCATGCCAGTTCGATCATGAGCCAGCGCGATCGTTTGTTGCCCGCTTTGCTGATGCCTTGCTCGACCTGGCTTTCGCCACTGCTGTAAGGCGTCGGTGCAAGTCCGAGGCAGCCTGCGACTTCGCGGCGGTTGTGAAAGCGCCGCCAGCCAAACAGTTCGTTGATCAGGAGCCAGGAGCTGCCCAGGCCGATCCCCCTGAGCCGCGCGAGCAGCGCGATGGCTGGCTGCGTGCCAGCCTTCACGGCGTCGCGCTGCTGGGTTTCGATCGTTTTGATCTGCGTTTCGACCAGCGCCAGTCTTGCGACTTCACGCTCGATCTCGGCACTCAAGCCAGCGGGCAGTTGCGAGCCATGGGCGTTCCACCAGTGCTTCCAGGATCGGTCCCCGATGTGGGCGACCCGCAGGTTGTGCAGTACGAGCAGCGAACGAATCCGGTTGCTGTGGGCCGCACGTTCGAGCCTGAGTCGCCCGAGCTCGCGGTGCAAACGCCGCTCATCTTCCTGCTGTGGTGTCGGGACTCGCGCGACTGCCCACAGGCGCCGCTCGCCGGCGTAGTAACGCATCAACATCGAGAGCAACTTGTCGCCGTCGACCCGGTCGGTCTTGGCGCGTCGGGCGCGGCGGTTGACTTCAATGCTGGCCGAATCCACGACCAGGTTAGCGATGCCTTGTTCGATCAACCAGCGGTGCAGCCAGAAGCCATCGCGGCCGGCCTCGTAGCAACTGCGCACCGGGGCTTGCGGCGCCAGGCCGCAGCGAGCCTTGGCCTTGGCGATCACTTGCAGGACTGCATTCAGGTCACCAGCGCCCAAGGTATGCCGGCTCGGTCCAAGCACGCCGTCGCCTAGCGACAGCTTCCAGCTCTTGTCGCCCAGTTCGAAAGCCATGTACAGCCAGCCGGTGATCGTCGTATTCTGCCCGTGAAGGGCTGTGTTAGGCGTCGTGTTCATTTGCGTGCTCCTTCGGAGAAACGAGACTGCGAATCTTCGTTTTACTCCAGGGGCTTAACCTCCCGCGGCCCTTCATAGTATCTATATCGGGCTCAACACTACCGCAAACACTATCAACGACGAAATAACGATTCATTATGGCTAAATAACCGCCGGACGGAGTCAGCGCCACGGCGGCACCGCCCTGCCCTTACTGGTAGGCCTTGTCGTTCGGCGCCGCGAACAGCGCCTTCATGTCGGCCGACAGCGGGTAGTTCATATTGATGCCGCGCGGAGGGATCGGCGCCGTGAACCACTTGTTGTAGAGCTTCTCCGCGCGGCCGCTGGTCATCAGGTCGGCGACCACGCCGTCGGCCAGCTTCTTGAACGAGGGATCGTCCTTGCGGAACATGCAGGCGTAGTTCTCGGTCTGCAGCGGCGCGCCGACCACCACCCAGTCGGCCGCATTCTTGGCCTTGGTGCGCTCGCCGTACAGCAGCGGCTCATCCATGACGAAGGCCGCGGCGCGGCCGGTTTCCAGGATCAGGAAGGACTGGCCATGGTCCTTGGTGCTGATCAGGCTCATGTTCATGGCCTTCTCCCCGTTCATCTTGACCAGGAGGCGCTCGCCGGTGGTGCCGGCGGTGGTGACCACATTGCGGTCCTTCAGGTCGGTGAACTCCTTCACGCCCGAATCCTTCTTGGTCAGCATCTTGATGCCGTAGACGAACAGGCTGTTGGAGAACGCCACCTGCTTCTGGCGCTCCAGGTTGTTGGTGGTGCTGCCGCATTCGATATCGATGGTGCCGTTCTGCACCAGCGGGATGCGGTTCTGCGAAGTGATCGGCGTCAGGCGCACCTGCAGGTTGGGCATCTTGAGATCGCTCTTCACCTTCTCGACGATCTGCAGCAGGATCTCGTGCGAGTAGCCCATCACCTCCTTGCCGTCGGTGTACGAGAACGGGATCGAAGATTCGCGATAGCCCAGCGAGATCACGCCGCTATCCTTGATCTTCTTCAGCGTGTCGCCGTCGGCGGCCTGGGCGGCGCCGGCAGCCAGCAACAGGGCGGTGGCCGCGAGCGTGCGGCGGGTGGCGGGTCGTCGGGTATGCAGTGGTTTCATGTCGCGCTCCTTGTAGTGGGGCTTGTTCGGTTGAGGCTCGTTTCGTGGACTGCTTCGCTTACTGCGTCATGAGTTACGGACTCACGGGTACTGCAAGAACCGATGCATGCCGACGGCGCTAGGCGCGCGCGGCATCGAAATCCCCTGCGTCGATGGCGGGACGCCGCCCCGCCAGCCGGTCGGCCAGCAGGCCGGCACTGCCCATGGCCAGCGTAAAGCCCAGCGCGCCGTGGCCGAGGTTCAGCCACAAGCCGGACACCCGCGACGGCCCGACCAGCGGCAGGCCGTCCGGCGTGGCCGGACGCAGGCCGGCCCACGGCTGCAGCTGCGCCAGCGGCAGGTCAGGCACGATTCCGTCGAACAGCGCGCGCGTCTGCGCCACCAGGGTGCCGACCCGCTCCGGGTCGATACGGGTGCCGCCGCTCACCAGGTCGGCCATGCCCGCCACCCGCAGTGTATTGCCGATGCGCGCATAGACGATCTTGTTGGCGAAATCGGTCACGCTGATATGCGGCGCGCGCGCGCCGCTGGCGATCGGCACCGTGATGCTGTAGCCCTTGAGCGGCCACAGCATCGGCCGTACGCCCAGCGGCCGCAGCAGCGGTACGCTGCCGATGCCGCCCGCCACCACTACCACGTCGGCCGGTACCACACCGGTGGCGGTGCGCACGCTGGTCACGCGGCCGCCCTGCTGCACCAGGCCCTGCACGCTGGTGCCGAAACGCATCGACACACCGGGGCGCCGCGCATCGTCTTGCAGCAACCGTGCCAGCGATACACAGAAGCGGTGGCAGTCGCCCACTTCCTCGCTCGGGGTATAGATCGCGCCGGCGATGTCGCCGCGGATCCCAGCCAGCGCGGGCTCCAGCGCCACGCAAGCGTCGCGGTCCAGCGCCTGCTGCTCGCAGCCCAGGCTGGCCTGGTAATCGAGCAGGCGGCAGGCCGATGCGAATGCCTGCGCGTCGCGGTGCACTACCAGCTTGCCGCGCCGCGCAAAATCGAAGCCGGCGCCGCCGTTGTCATGGTGGTGCTGTTCGACAAATGCCTGCATCAGGTCGCGCGAATAGAACCCCAGCCGCAGCAGCTTGCGCGTAGTGGCCTCGCTGGTGGCGGTGTTGCACGCGCCCATGAAGGCCGCCAGCCAGCGCCACTGCGCCGGGTCGGCCGCGGGGCGGAAGCGCATCGGCGAATCGCGCCGCAGCAGCCAGCCCGGCACCTTGGACATCACGCCCGGCCCGGCGAGCGGCGCGACGTAGCTGTAGCTGAGCTGCCCGCCGTTGGCAAAGCTGGTCTCCTCGCCCGGCCCGTTGTGACGCTCCAGCACCGTCACCTCATGGCCATCCTCGGCCAGGCGCCACGCAGTCGTCATGCCGACCACCCCCGCGCCCACGATTACCACCCGCATTGCCATCCTTGTGCATTGAAACCGATGGGCCAGAGCGTAGAGCAGCGGCGCCGGCTTGCCTAATGCGAATACGTGCCAGAATATGTCATCAGGCTATGGATGGCCTTTCAGACACCTCAAACCCATGCGACTGCGCCAGATCGAAGTCTTCCGCGCCGTGATGCTGACCGGCACCGTCAGCGAGGCCGCGCGCCTGCTGCACGTGTCGCAGCCGGTGGTCACGCGCGTGCTGCAGCATGCCGAGGCCTCGCTCGGCTTTCGCCTGTTCGAGCGCGTGCGCGGGCGGCTGCAGGCCACGCCCGAGGCCAACGCGCTGTATGGCGATGTCGAAAGGCTATACGGCGAGATCGAGCGCGTGCGCCGCGTTTCCGAAAGCCTGCGCCACAAGGGCGCCGGGCGCCTGCGCGTGGCCGCCACGCCGAGCCTGGCCAACCCGCTGCTGGTGCCGGCGGTGCGGCGCTTCTGCGCACGCCACCCCGACACCCAGGTGCAGGTGCTGACCCACCATACCGACGAGATCGTCGGCGCACTGCTGGCCAACCAGATCGACCTGGGCTTCGCCTTCTCCCCGCCGCGCCATGAGGCGATTTCAAGCGAGCCGGTGGCCAGCGGTCGCATGCTGCTGGCGGTGCCGCGCGGCCAGCCGCTGCCCGCCGGCGGTCGCCGCCAGCTGGTGCCGATGCAGCGGCTGATGGAACGCCCCTTTATCGGCTATGACGACAACAGCTCGCTCGGCCTGCTGGTGCGCCAGACCCTGGCGCGGCACGCGCTGGAGCCGCGCTCGACGCTGGAGGTGCAGACCTACTCGCTGGCCCTGGCGCTGGTCGATGCAGGACTGGGCATGACGCTGCTGGATCAGTACACCGCGCTCAGCGCCAGCCCGGAGCGCGTGGCACTGCACGATGTGGCACCGGTGCTGCCGTTCGAGATCCAGCTGCTGCGCGCCAGCCATCGCGCCGCTTCCAGCCTGGCCGACGACCTGCGCGCGCAGTTCGCGCTGGCTGCGCAGGAGCTGGCCGCGCCGCTGCCGCAGCGGCTGGAAGCGCCGGCCGTCAGCTTTGACGCACCGGCGAGCACCAGAAGCCGCGCTTTACAGCCGGTCTGACAGCCGATTTGACAGCCCCGCGCGCCGTGCACCATCATCAAGCCGCCTGCAAGTACAGCTTGCACGCGACTATCCTATGTTCGTCCTGACCCTGATCGCCCTCGTCCTCGTCAGCGCCTTCTTCTCGATCTCCGAGATCGCGCTGACCGCCGCACGCCGCACCAAGCTGCAAGTCCTGTCCGAGCGCGGCGATGGCCGCGCCACGCGCGTACTGCTGCTCAAGGAAGAGCCCGGGAATTTCTTCACCATCGTGCAGATCGGCGTCAACAGCGTGGCCATCCTCGCCGGTATCCTGGGCGAGAAGCATGTGTCGGACCTGCTGCTGGAAACGCTGTCGCCCTATATGCAGGTGGTCCACGCACAGCGCGTGGCCAATATTGGCTCGTTCCTGATCGTCACGCTGCTGTTTATCCAGTTTGCCGACCTGATCCCCAAGCGCATCGCCATGACCTTCCCCGAGCGGTGTGCGGTGGCGGTGATCGACCCGATGCTCACGCTGCTGCGCGTGCTCAAGCCGCTGGTGTGGATCTTCAACGCCGCCGCCGATGCCACGTTGCGGCTGCTGCGCCTGCCGACCAAGCCGGTCGACCAGATCACCACAGAGGACATCGCCGCCATGGTCGATGCCGGTGCCGAGGCGGGCGTGCTGCACAAGCATGAACTCCACCTGATCGAGAACGTGTTCGAACTCGAGTTCAAGAGCATTACCGCGATCATGACGCCGCGCGACGACGTGGTCTACCTGAGTCTCGACGAACCCGCCGACAGCGTGCGCCGCAAGCTGGTCAACCAGCCGCACGCGCAATACCCGGTGTGCGGACACGACCTCGACGACGTGCAGGGCTATATCGATTCCAAGGACATCCTGCAGCTGCTGCTGGCGGACGAGAGCGCCACCGTGATCAACAATATCGGCCGCCACCACGACAAGAACGTGCTGGTGATCCCGGACACACTGACCCTGTCCGAGGCGCTGACGCGCTTCCGCGAGATGCACCAGAACTTTGCCGTGGTGATGAACGAGTACGGGCTGGTGGTGGGCATCGTTACGCTGGACGATATCGTCGGCGCGCTGATGGGCGACATCCTCTATTCAGGCGAAGACGAGCAGATCGTGCGGCGCGACGACAGCTCATGGCTGGTCGACGGCCTGACGCCGCTGGTGGACCTGAAAAAGGCGCTGGACCTCGACACCCTGCCGGGCGAAGACTACGTCGATACCGCGGGCGGGCTGGTGATCTACGCGCTTAAGCGCATCCCGAAGAAATCGGAGTCGATCACCGTGGCGGGCTATCGCTTCGAAGTGCTGGACATCGACCATCACAAGATCGACCAGCTGCTGGTGTCGCGCCTGCCGGAAGCGCAGGAAGGCGCAGCGCCAGCACCGCTGGCGTAGCTGACGCTGCCTGGCGGTAGCGCTCCAGCGTATCCGGCATCCTGAACCACACCACGTAGCTGCCCGAGATCACCACCGCTGCCGCCGTCACCACGCCCAGCCGCCACGGCGCTACCGACTCCTTCGGCGCCGGCACATGCAGCGTGTGGTACGCGGTGCCGAGCAGCGCGATCCACGCCAGCCCCAGCGCATAGCCCGCGGCCACATCCGACAACCAGTGCATACCCAGGTACAGCCGTGACACCCCGATCGCCGCCACCGCCACCACGGTCAGTGCCAGTACCAAAATGCGCACGCGCCACGGCTGGCGCAGGCACATCAGGACGGCCAGGAAGCCGTATGTGACCATGCTGCTGGTGGCATGGCCGCTGGGGAAGGAATACGATTCCAGCCCGGTATAGATGCTGGCCGGTCGCACGCGTGCCATGCCCAGCTTCAGCGCCATCACGCAGGCACGCGCGCCCAGCAGCGCGGCGGCCCAGTACAGCGCCGCGGTCCACGCACGTCGCCACCAAAGCCAGGCAAACACCGCCACGCCGACGGCGACGGAAATGCGCGCACCCCCCAGTTCGGTCACGGCGACCATCGCGATGTCGAGCCAGTCGGTGCGCCAAGCGCGCAGTTGCGCGAACACCATCTGGTCGATATGCACCACCTCATCGCCTTCGGCCACGGCACCGGCGAGCCAGAACAGCGCGCCGCCGCAGGCCAGCAGCGCGGCGCCGGCCAGCACCACCACCAGCAGCTCCGCAACCTCGCGTTCCAGCACGCGCAGCGTGAGGTTGGTCAGCCGCGTGCGCCGCGGCAGCCCCGACAAGGCGCCGGCACCCCACAGGCGCCACTGGTCGAGCCGGCGCACCACCGGCCGCAGCAACGCGACCAGCAGCGGCACCAGGCTCAGCAGCAACACCGTGACCAGCGTGAACAGCGCCAGCAGCCCGAGCGCCGTGCCCGGCGTCAGCCATGCCTCGGCAAAGGCGCTCGCGCGCGCCGGTACGTCAACCATGGAAAGCCCCGCCGGCGCTGACGATGCGCGCGATATTGGCGCGTGCCGGCGCCTCGCAATCGGCGAAGGCATCGGTCAGGAAGAGCTGCGGGCGCTGCGCCAGCTGGTTCAGGAATGCGGCGCGGCGGCGCAGGAATTCCGCCCGCAGCGCCTCGCCTTGCAGGCCGGTGCGCGCGGCCAGCAGCGCGCGGTTCTCGGCGAACACATCCTGGCTATGCGCATCGAACACGTCCGGCGCCGCGGCCAGCCGGAGCAGGTCGAGGTCGAGCACGGTCGCGGATTCGGCAATGCTGGCGGTATGCGAGCGGGTGTCGAGCACGATCTGCGCGGCGCGGTCCAGCACGGCGCGGTCCACGTCGGGCGCCACCGTTTCGATCAGCGCCGCCGACGCTGCCTCGTTGTGCTCGCACCCCGCCACATAGACCGCGTCATGGCATAGCGCCGCCAGCGCCTGCGCGGGGCCGAGTGCGATGCCCCGCGCGTGAGCGGCGTGGAACATCTCGAGGATATGGCGGCGGTCGTGATAGTGCCGGTACGGCGTGTCGTGCAGCGCCAGCACGTCCAGCACCGACTTGCGCGGCAGGAAGTCCAGGCACGCCAGCGCGGCCGGCCAGTCCGGCGCAAAGCGCGGCACTTCGCCCTGCGGCGTGGCAACCGGTTCGGTGAACACATCGGCGCGACGCACCCACAGCAAGGACAGGTCGCGCATCGCGCGATACACCACCGCCGGCGCCAGGTCGGCTTCGAGCCGGCCGATGCCGACCACGGCATAGGCGCCGCCCTTGTAGTGCCGGTACGGCATGCCGGCGATCAGGGCGGGGTCGGTCGGAAGCTCGGCGGGATCGCCGTGGAAGACCGGTGCGGAGGGATTGTTGGCGGGCGGCTGTGTCATCGTGCGGCATCCTGCATGGCGGAATGCCATGATAGTGCACCGGCACTGCGCCATGCCGCCTGTGCGTCCGCGCCCGGCGTGAGCGTTGCGGCGCATTGGCGGCCGCAAAAAAACAAAACCGACGCCTGCTTTCACAGTGCGTCGGTCCGAGGGTAACTACAGGTTGTTGCTTGCCCGGCGAACCGGACAGCTTCTTATAAATGGCGGAGAGGGTGGGATTCGAACCCACGGTACCGTCGCCGGTACGCCTGATTTCGAGTCAGGTACATTCGACCACTCTGCCACCTCTCCGGTAACTTGTTGCCTTGTGGCGAAACCGAGATTATAGCCATGTCCTGCAGGCCGATGCAAGAGGCTGGCTACGGATTTTTTATGCCTCAGGCTCCAGGCGCGTGATGCCGCCCATGTACGGCTGCAGCGCCGTCGGCACCCCGACCGAGCCGTCGGCGTTCTGGTAGTTCTCCAGGATCGCCACCAGCGTGCGACCCACCGCCAGGCCCGAACCGTTGAGCGTATGCACCAGCTCCGGCTTGCCCTGCCCCACGCGCATGCGCGCCTGCATGCGGCGCGCCTGGAAGTCGCCCATGTTCGAGCACGAGCTGATTTCGCGGTAGGTGTTCTGCGCGGGGATCCACACTTCCAGGTCGTAGGTCTTGGTGCTGCCGAAGCCCATGTCGCCGGTGCACAGCACGATGGTGCGGAACGGCAGTTCCAGCTTCTTCAGGATGGCCTCGGCGTGGCCGGTCAGTTCCTCCAGCGCCTCGAACGATTGCCCGGCCGGCACCACGTGCACCAGCTCGACCTTGTCGAACTGGTGCTGGCGGATCATGCCTCGCGTGTCCTTGCCGTACGAGCCCGCTTCCGAGCGGAAGCACGGCGTATGCGCGACGAAGCGCAGCGGCAGCTTCTCGCCCGCGACGATGGCGTCGCGCACGATATTGGTCAGCGGTACCTCGGCGGTCGGGATCAGGTAGAAATTCTCGATGCGCTCGCCATCTTCGCTGCCGACCTTGCGCGGCACCCTGAACAGGTCTTCCTCGAACTTGGGCAGCTGGCCGGTGCCGCGCATCGACGCGGCATTGACCATGTACGGCACGCACATCTCGGTGTAGCCGTGATCCTGCGTATGGGTGTCGAGCATCAGCTGCACCAGGGCGCGGTTCATGCGCGCCAGGCCGCCGCGCAGCATCGAGAAGCGCGAGCCGGTCACCTTGACCGCGGTATCGAAGTCCAGGCCCAGCTTCTCGCCCACGTCGACGTGGTCGCGCACTTCGAAGTCGAACTGGCGCGGCTCGCCCACGCGGCGCACCTCGACGTTCTGAGTTTCGTCGTTGCCCACCGGCACGCTTTCGTGCGGCAGGTTGGGGATCGACAGCATCAGCTCGGACAGATGCGCCTGAATCTCGTCGAGCCGCGCGGCCGAGGCCTTGAGCGTGTCGCCGATGCCGCCGACTTCGGCCATCACGGCCGAGGCGTCCTCGCCCTTGCCCTTGAGCATGCCGATCTGCTTGGACAGGCTGTTGCGGCGGGCCTGCAGTTCCTCGGTCTGGGTCTGCAGTTGCTTGCGTTCGGCCTCGAGTGCCTGGAACGCCGCCACGTCGAGTTGGTAGCCGCGCGTGGCAAGGCGTTGCGCCACGGCGTCGATGTCTTTGCGGAACAGCTGGATGTCGAGCATGTTGCTTTGGTGAAGTGCAGGGCCAGCGACATGCCGGCGGACCCGCCATTTTACTGCACCCGCATGGCCGCACACGAGCAAACAGCGGCGGGATGCCGCCGCTGTCCAGTCAGGGCCTACTCGCTCGCCTTGCCGCCCTTGCCACCGTCCCTGGACTTGGCGGCGCGCTGCTCGCGGTGCCAGGCATCGTCCAGCTCACGCAGGTGGCGCAGCTTCTCGGCAATCTTGCCTTCCAGGCCGCGCGGCACCGGCTGGTACCAGCCCTGCGCCTTCAGGTCGTCCGGGAAGTAGTGTTCGCCGGCGGCGTAGGCCTCGGGCTCGTCGTGCGCGTAGCGGTAGGCGTGGCCGTAGCCGAGTTCCTTCATCAGCTTGGTCGGTGCGTTGCGCAGGTGCACCGGCACCGCACGCGACTTGTCCTTGGCGACGAAGGCGCGCGCCGCGTTATAGGCGTTGTAGCCGGCGTTTGACTTGGGCGCCACCGCCAGGTAGATCAGCGCCTGCGCCAGCGCCAGTTCGCCTTCGGGCGAGCCCAGGCGCTCGTAGGTTTCCGCCGCGTCCAGCGTGATGCGCGCGGCACGGGGATCGGCCAGGCCGATGTCTTCCCACGCCATGCGCACGATGCGCCGCGCCAGGTAACGCGCATCGGCGCCACCGTCGATCATGCGGCAGAACCAGTACAGCGCGGCGTCGGGATCGGAGCCGCGCACGGACTTGTGCAGTGCGCTGATCTGGTCGTAGAAGGCGTCGCCGCCCTTGTCGAAGCGGCGCAGGTTTTCCGACAGCGCGCTGCCCAGGAGCGCGGTATCGATCTGGGCTGCACCGGCGGTGCGCGCGGCGCGCGCCACGATCTCGATATTGTTCAGCAGTTTGCGCCCGTCGCCGTCGGCCGAGGCCACGATCAGCTGCAGCGCCTCGTCCTGCCATGTCACGCCGCCCAGTTCCTCGCTCGCACGCATGGCAAGCTGGGTCAGCTCGGCATCGTCCAGGCTCTTGAGCACGTAGACCGCCGCGCGCGACAGCAAGGCGCCGTTGACCTCGAACGAGGGGTTCTCGGTGGTGGCGCCGATAAAGGTGAACAGCCCGCTTTCCACATGCGGCAGGAACGCGTCCTGCTGGCTCTTGTTGAAGCGGTGGACTTCGTCGACGAACACCAGCGTGCGCCGGCCGTGCGCGCGGAACTGCTCGGCCCGCTCGACCGCTTCGCGGATGTCCTTGACGCCCGACAGCACCGCCGACAGCGCGATGAACTCGGCGTCGAAGGCATCGGCCATCAGCCGCGCCAGCGTGGTCTTGCCCACGCCGGGCGGGCCCCACAGGATCATCGAATGCGGCTCGCCCGACTCGAACGCCACGCGCAGCGGCTTGCCGGGACCCAGCAAGTGCTGCTGCCCGATCACCTCGTCGATGGTGCGCGGGCGCAGGCGCTCGGCCAGCGGTTGCCGGGAACGGTCGGGAGTATCGGAGAACAGCGTGTCCGCCACGGTAGTCAAGCCTTGTGAATGCAGAACGCCACAGTGTAGACCATCGGCACCCCAAGGCTCTCGTGCCTGCTACGCGGCAAACGCCACCACGTCCTCGATCTCCACGCGAATGCCGATCAGTTCTCCCACCGCGTGGTTGTGGTGCGACGGCACCAGTGCCAGCACGCGGCCGCCGCTGGCCAGGCGCAGCGTGTACAGGATCTCGGCGCCGCGGAAAGCCTTGTGGACCACCTCGGCGCGCATCGGGCTGGCGTCGTCGTGGATGATGTCGTCCGGGCGCACCAGCACATCGACGGCGGCGCCTTCGGGCAGCGCCAGCGGCGCAATGGGGCGCAGCAGGCCCAGCTCAAGGTCGATCCCGGAGCCGGCGCGCAGGCGCCCCCGCATCAGCACGCCCTGCCCGATAAAGCCCGCGACAAAGCGCGACGCCGGGCGGTGGTACAGGTCGTGCGCGCTGCCCCACTGCTCGATCACGCCGTCGTGCATGACGCCGATCTCGTCGGCCATGGCAAAGGCCTCGTACTGGTCGTGCGTGACCAGGATGGCGGTAGTGCCCTGCGCCTTCAGGATCGCGCGCACTTCCAGGCTCAGGCGCTCGCGCAGGTCGACGTCGAGATTGGAGAACGGCTCGTCGAGCAGCAGCAACTCCGGCCGCGGCGCCATGGCGCGCGCCAGCGCCACGCGCTGCTGCTGGCCGCCGGAGAGCTCATGCGGATACCTGGGACCCGCGCCGGCGAGGCCGACCAGCTTCAGCACCTCATCGACCCGCGCCGTGCGCTCGGCGCGGCTCGCCTGCGTCAGCCCGAAGCCGACGTTGCCAGCCACGTCCAGGTGCGGGAACAACGCATAGTCCTGGAACACCATGCCGATGCGGCGCTGTTCCGGCGCCAGCATCAATCCGGACGAGGACACCGTCTGCCCGTCCAGCACGATGCGCCCGTCCTGCAGCGGCTCGAAGCCGGCAATGGCACGCAGCACCGTGGTCTTGCCGCAGCCGCTCGGCCCGAGCAGGCAGGCGACATTGCCCCGCGGCACCGAGAACGACAGCCCCTTGACCACCGCGTGGCGGCCGAAGGCGTGGCGGATATGGTCCACCTCGATGACGGCGGCGTTGGCGGCGCTATCTGCTGCCCCGGCCGCGCCGGCGCGGGTGGCGGGCCGGCTGCGGGCCTGGGCCCCGGGTAATCGGGAATAGGAATCGGTTCGCATGTGCGCATTATAGGGATACAGTGCGGACAACGCTCCCCCGCAGCGGTCGCGGCATGCCCCGCATTGCTAGAATGCGGCAGCCCGCGCCACGCAGTGCGCTGCGCGACGCATTTCCGCTCACTTTCCGACGCATGCTCCTGTCCAGCCGCCGCCGCTTCCATCCCCTGACCCTCGCCACGCTGGCAATGGCGTTGCTGATCGCCGTGCCGGTGCTGGTGATCGCGTCGGCCGTGCTGCTTCCGGCCGGAGACACCTGGCGCCACCTGATCGACACGGTGCTGGCGGAATACGTGCTCAATACGGTCTGGTTGCTGCTGGGGGTGGCCGCGGGCGTGCTGCTGCTGGGCGTGACCACCGCCTGGCTGGTGTCGACCTATCGCTTCCCCGGGCACTCGGTGATGGAATGGGCGCTGGTGCTGCCGATGGCGATGCCGGCCTACGTGATCGCCTACGCCTACACCGATGCGCTGCAGTTTGCCGGGCCGTTGCAGGGCTGGCTGCGCGAGCTGACCGGATGGAAGGCGCGCGAATACTGGTTCCCGGAGATCCGCTCGCTGGGCGGGGCAATCGCGCTGTTTTCGCTGGTGCTGTACCCGTACGTCTACCTGACCGCGCGCGCCGCTTTCCTGCAGCAAACCCAGAACACGCTCGAAGCCGCGCGGCTGCTCGGCCACGGCACGTGGAGCCGGCTCTGGCGCGTGGTGCTGCCGCTGGCGCGTCCCGGCATCGTCGCCGGCACCGCGCTGGCAATGATGGAGACACTGGCCGACTTCGGCACGGTGGCCTACTTCGCCATCCCCACCTTTTCCACCGGCATCTACCGTGCCTGGTTCTCGCTCGGCGACAAGAACGCCGCCGCGCAGTTGTCGGCGTGCATGTTGCTGTTCGTCGCCGCCATCCTGCTGATGGAACGCGCCAGCCGCGGCCGCGCGCAGGTCTACGGCAACCAGCGCCGCGCCGTGGCCTGGACATTGGATGGCGCGCGCGGCTGGCTGGCGCTGGCGGTGTGCGCGGTGCCCGTGCTGCTGGGCTTCCTGATTCCCGCGCTGATGCTGTGCCGCATGGCCTTCACCGACGGCGACGCGCAGTTCGGCCCGCGCTTTGTCGGGCTGGTGCGCAACAGCTTCCTGCTGGCCAGCGCCACGGCACTTGCGGCGGTGGTGGTCGCGCTGGCGGTCGGCTACGCCGCGCGCGCGGCCAACGGCCGCCGTGGCTGGCTGATGCGCGGGCTGACGCGGCTGTGCGGCATGGGCTATGCACTGCCCGGCTCAGTCATCGCCGTGGGCGTGCTGGTGCCGGTGGCGCGGCTGGACAATGCGATGTCGGCCTGGCTGCAGCAGCACTTCGGGCTGTCCGTCGGGCTGCTGCTGACCGGCGGCATCGCGGCGCTGGTCTATGCGCTGCTGGTGCGTTTTCTCGGCGTCGCGCTGCAGACCGTCAACGCCGGGCTGGGCAAGATCACGCCCAGCATGGACGCCGCCGCGCGCAGCCTTGGCCACGGCCCCGGCGCCACGCTGCGGCGCGTGCATTTCCCGATGCTGCGCGGCAGCCTGCTGACCGCGGCGCTGATCGTCTTTGTCGACGTGATGAAGGAACTGCCGGCGACTTTCGTGATGCGCCCGTTCAACTTCGACACGCTGGCGGTGCAGGCCTACAACCTCGCCGCCGACGAGCGCCTGACCGAAGCCGCCACCGCCTCGCTGGTGATCGTGGCGGTCGGCCTGCTGCCGGTAATCGTGCTGTCGCGCACGATCCGGCGCGAAGCGCAACGCTGATCGCACGCTCCCCGGCTCCGGAACCGTTTGCCCTAAAGTCCCGGCGTGCTGCGCCGATAGCCTTTCATGGCCCGGCGCTCGCCCGGGACAAGAACAGCGGCATGCCTGCCGCGCCAGAACGCATGACGGGGGCCTATGCTGCGATACCACATCCTGCTGTTCAAGTTGAACCGGCTGGTCAGCCGCAACAAGCTGAGCGGCGTGGAAGAAATCTCGCTGGCCGGGCAACTGGCCGAGATGATCGACTCTGCCAATGCCGCCGCGCGCGTCATTGCCGACCTGGCGGATCACGCCAACCCGCAGGTGCGCCGCATCGCGCTGAATGCGATCCGGCGTTCGCGGCAGTTCTCATCCCCCGAGCTGCAGCCTGCGCTGGTGCGCCGCATGGCCGATGCCGAAGCAGCCGTGCGCCATGACGCGGTCTGGATCGTGCAGGAAACCCGTATGGATAGTGCCGAGCTGCGCGCCGCGCTGCGCCGCCTGGCCGGCAAGCTGCAGCTGCCGTGGGACGCCGAGCGCGCCCGCGCCAATCCCGGCGACACCGCGCTGGCCGCGCAGGTGCGCGCGCGCATGGCCCTGGACAAGCTGCTGGAAAAGAGTGCGGCCGAGCGCAACCAGGCGCTGGCGACGATGGCCTTGGGCGTGGCCACGGACCAGCCGTACGCGGAAGGCACGGTCGGGCACAAGGGCCTGCTGCACCGGGCGCTGGTGCGGCGGCAGGCCGGGCGGCGGCTCAACAGCAGCGTGAAGCTGACCTTCCGCAAGATCGAGCCGACCCAGGTGACGGGGAACAAGCGGTTCCTACTGTAGCAGGAACCGCGTTATCGCGGGACTTGCGTGCTTACTTGAAGCCGGCGCGGTCCACCAGTTTCTGCGCCTGCGGCTGGTACTTGCCCAGCTCGGCCACGTTGATGCTGTCGGCCTTGAACGTGCCCAGCGCGTCCAGCGCGGGGTTGCTGACCTTGACGCCCTGCACCACCGGCCATTCGTTGTTGCCGTCGGCAAAGTAGCGCTGCGCCTCGTCGCTGGCCAGGTACTCCAGGAACTTGACCGCCGCTTCCTTGTTCGGCGCATGCTTGAGCATGCCGCCGCCGGAGATGTTCATGTGCACGCCCTGGCTCGACTGGTTCGGCCACAGCACGCCCAGCTTGTCGGCCACGGCCTTGTCTTCCGGCTTGGTCGACTTCAGCAGGCGCGCGATGTAGTAGGTGTTGGAGATGGCGACGTCGCACTCGCCGGCGGCCACGGCCTTCAACTGGTCGGTATCGCCGCCCTTGGGCACGCGCGCCAGGTTGGCTGCCACGCCACGTGCCCATTGCTCGGTACGCGCCTCGCCGTCGTGGGCGATCAGGCTCGACACCAGCGACAGGTTGTAGACATGGCCGCTGGAACGCGTGCAGACCTTGCCCTTCCACTTGGGGTCGGCCAGGTCTTCATAGCTGGCGATATCGCCCGCCTTGACCGCGGTCTTGTTGTACGCGATCACGCGTCCGCGCGCCGAGAAGCCGAACCACTCGCCATTGGGATCGCGGTAGTTGGCCGGGATGCGCGATTCCAGCACCTTCGACTTGACCGGGGCGAATACGCCGGCCTGCTGGGCGCGCCACAGGCGGCCGATATCGACGGTGATGAACACGTCCGCCGGGCTGTTGGCGCCTTCATTGCGGATGCGCTCCAGCAGCGGGTCTTCCTGGCCTTCGATGCGGTTGATCTTGATGCCGGTCTGCTTGGTGAAGTTGCTGTACAGCGCCTCGTCCGTCTGGTAGTGCCGCGCGGTATAGAGGTTGAGCACCTTTTCCTGGGCAGCGGCGGCAAGCGGCAGCGCCAGGATGGCGAGTGCCGCGGCGCGCGGCAGCAAGGTTCGGATATTGGTCTTCACGCGGATGGCTCCCCAGCATGTTTTGGGCAGCCGCCTGCATCCGGGGCCGCCCGGTTATTGGATTCCGGATAGCGGGAAACAATATTGATTCTTGTTCAGTCGGTCAAATTACATTTCTGTAATGTTGGTGGCCGGTTGAGTGGGGCAAGTGAGCAGCCCCTTGTAAACTGCTTATAGGTGTGCAATTATTATCACCCATGAGCATACTTGCTAAAGTTACGATGAAGGAGGCGTGCGCGATGCTGGGCATCCACCCTGGCACGCTTCGCCGATGGGAGTTCGACGGGAAGATCTCCGCCGATCGGACTCCGGGTGGTCATCGTCGCTATAATTTGACCGCTCTAATGGAGTTGGCCGGCAAGAAGGTCGAGGAAGCAGAGCGCGGGCGTACTACGCTCGCCTATGCGCGCGTTTCCAGCCACGACCAGAAGGCCGATCTGGAGCGTCAGTGCCAGGTGCTGGAGTCGTTCTGCGCTGCGAAGGGATGGCCCTTCGAACTCATCCGGGATCTCGGCTCCGGCATGAACTATGAGAAGAAGGGCCTCAAGCAACTGCTCAAACGTATCTGTGCCGGAGGCGTTGATCGGCTTGTCATCACACACAAGGACCGGCTCTTGCGATTTGGTGCAGAGCTCGTTTTTGCTCTGTGCGAGCAATTCGGAACGGAAGTCGTCATCATCAATGCCAAAGGCGATTCGACGTATGAGGAGGATCTTGCCTGCGACGTGCTTGAGATCATTACCGTCTTTTCGGCGCGCCTCTATGGCAGCCGTTCCCACAAGAATCGTCACGCCATGAAAGCCCTGAAAGAGGCTGCAGATGCCATTCAAGAGGGCTGATCCCACCACTATCCAGTTCGCGAGGAAGGTCCGTCTGGTGGTGGACGCTGATGCTGCGGGCAAGCTCGACGGGCAATCCAAAATCTGCAACTGGCTATGGAATCGACTCAAGGACGAAGTCGAGACGCGCATGGCGGAGTTGTCCATCGTCGGCGGCTATGGCTATCTTGATGAGGCGCGAACCAAGAAGCTCCTGTCGGAGGTCTATTCCGAGATCGGGCTTCGCAACCTCGTGCCGCCGCTCAAGGAGCGTCATCCGTTCTTGCGCTGCGTGTTTTCTTCACCGCTGAAGAATGTCGCGCTGCGCATGGCCAAGGCCATTGCCTCGCATCGAAAGTCGAAGAATGGACAGCGCTGCGGCCCAGACGTGGGCTGGGTCAAGTACAAGGCATGGGCCAAGCACTGGATGAGCCTGGAATACGACGAGCCAGGCAAAGGCTGGAATGTTTCCCAGTTCGGTTGGCTCAACCTATCGTTCGGCGCGAACGCGCAAGGACAGCGGCTGTCGCTGCGCCTGAAGATGGAGAAGACACCCAAGGAGATCGCGAGCGCTCGCACTTGCCGGATCGTCCGCGAGGGCCGCGACCGCTATTTCGCTGTGTTCACGTTCAAGGGGCAGAAGAAGGCCAGGCAACGCGGCACGCGCGTGGTCTACATCGATCCGAACCTGAAGAACTTTGGCTACGCTCTGGATACTGAGGGGCGCGCCTTCGAATTGTCCAATCTTGAGAAGTTGAAGGAGTCGGAGCGCATTCTCGATCGGCTAACGAGTCTGCGTGACCGGTGCATAGCAAAGTCGCTGTGGGTAGATACCGTCCACGGCGATGGCACGGTGTCGACGCATTGGCGTCCCAGTCGCCGCTGGAAGGGTTTGGACGACGCTGTGGAGCGAATGCAAACCAAAGTGCGAGAACAGAAAAAGCACTTCATGTATTCGCTGGCGAACCAGCTCTGCAGGCACTACGACGTGATTGGGATCGGCAACTACGTGCCGGAGAACACCAACCACGGCAAGGGCCGCAAATACAACCGCGCGGTAAGAAACAGAACGATGCACGGTGCATTCAAGGACATTGTCTCGTGGGTCGCGACGCGCTCCAGAAAGCATGCGCTGGTGCTGGATGAAACCGGCACCACGCGAACGTGCCATGCGTGTGGTCACGTTGTCGAGGGCGGGATAGCGCCCGCAATTCGGGAGTGGGATTGCCCGGGCTGCGGCACCTGCCACCTGCGCGACGAGAATGCCTGTCAAAACGGTCTGCGGCGGCTGCTGACGCAAGTCGGCGACGCTGTGGACTGCTCCCATCTGCCCTGCTCGGGCCCCGTTCAGACTATCGGGCGGTGTGATTGGCGATTCCATCCGCAAGGATGGACGGGAGTCCCGAGAGGGGGCGCCAATGTGAATTCAATGCGCCTGCCGGAGTACCGGCAGCGAATGCGCGCGTTACCGCGCGCTCGGGTTGGTGACCGCGCGTCCAAATCTGCAAAGACGTCGCCATCAGCGATGCGTAGGCTTGCTTAGATTTGGAAGAGCGGTCAAATGAATGGGTGCTCAGGTCCGTGCGCTGGTACAACGAGGAACACTGCCACAGCGGCTTGAAGTACGTCACGCCGAACCAGCGGCACCGCGGCGAAGCACCTGGCGTGCTGGCGCGACGCACAGCGGTATATCAAGCCGCACGCGCGCGTCATCCGCAGCGCTGGTCGACTGGAATCCGGGATTGGGACCTCGCGCAGGTGGTCTACCTGAACCCGGAACGAGTTGGTACGGAGCCGAGGCAGTACCGGCACGCAGCATAGCGGCGGACGCGACATCTACCTTGACACACGCCGGAGCCGACAAAAATGACCCGCCCAGGAGAGCGGGACCAAGCGGTTCAAACAACGACAACATGTCACCAGCAGCGACGAGCCGTTGATCATCGATAAGATCCAACCCACAGCCAAAGAAGCCTTAACCCTTAGCCCTTTCCGCCAGCTTCTTCATCGCATCCGCCGGCAACGGCCCATGACAGGTTCTCTCCCCACCCGCCTCACTAACCACCAACCACACCTGCTCCGGCTTGCCCTCAGGATGCAGCAGCCACGCCGGGCCGCGCGCGCTATTGCTGGGCGGCAGGTCTTCCAGAACACCGGTGCTGGCCGATTGCAGCATCACCGCGCATTCGTTAGCGGACACGCGCGTGGCCTGCAGAAAGGCCGGATTGCCCAGCACTTCCGGCAAGGCGCTGTCCGACGCGCGCAGAAAGGAATCGACATCGAACTTGCTGGCACCACCGCCGCTGCTGGCGCAAGCCGCCAGCGCCAGCGCGCCGGCACCGGCCATCAGCGCAAAGCCGGGGCAGCGATAAGCGCGTACGGCACCTGCTGAACCTTCCTGGGATTCGTTCATGGCGAGCCTCATTGCTTCATCACGTCGGCGCCCTTGGGCACCGTGAACCGGAATGCATCGGCCGCCAGCGGCGGGTTTTTCTGCATGCCCGAGAAGGTCAGCAGCGTGGTGTTGCCGAACGCATCGCGCAGCTCCATGGCTTCGAGGTTGCCGCCCTTGAAGCCAATGCCGATACGCTCGAACTGCGTGTCCTTTGCCTTCGGCGTCAGCTCCAGCCATTCCACGCCATCGCGCGTCGGGCCGTTCTTCACGACGAAGTTCTTCTCCAGGTCATTACTGCCGAACAGGATCGCCGCGGGGCTGGAGCCGAGCGCGCCATCGAGCTTGCGCTCGGTGACCTGGTTGAGGTCCTTGTCGTAGATGTAGAGCGTCTGGCCATCGGCCTGCAGCAGTTGCTCGTAGGGCTTGGTATAGCGCCAGGTGAACTTGCCCGGGCGCGAGAACACGAAGGTGCCGCTGGATGTGCCGGTCACCTTGGTATTGGCGCCCTGCCCCTTGACCTGGCGCTGCGTGAATTCGCCGCGCGCGCTCTTCACGCCGGTGACAAAGCTCTGCAGCTGGTCGGTGGCTGCGGCATGGGCCGGCGCCTGGATGGCGAACATCGCCAGCGCGGCGCAGGCCGACACGAGGATGCGGTTGCGCATGGATCGGATCCTGGTTGTTGTAGGGTGCGTTGCCCGTGCCTGCGCCGGGCAGAGCCGGCGCAGGCACGGGCAACCTGTCCTGTTAGAGCGGCCGGGAGCCCGGGGATTCCGCGCGCAGCGCGCCGTCGGGTAACCGGATATTACGGCGCATACTACGGCCGATATTACGACGAATGCGGACCTGAGCGGCGCTCAGTCATCTTCACGGGCGGCGGCGCCACCACCCTGCACCAGTATGTCGCGGTTGCCGTTGCCCGACATCGCCGACACCAGCCCTGCCTTCTCCATATCCTCCAGCAGCCGCGCCGCGCGGTTGTAGCCGATGCGCAGGTGGCGCTGCACCAGCGAGATCGACGCGCGCCGGTTCTTCAGCACCACCTCGACCGCTTGGTCGTACAGCGGGTCGGCCTCGCCGCCGCTACCGCCAATGCCGGCACCGCCGCCAAAGCCATCGCTGCCGCCAGCATCATCGGTCAGGCCACCTTCAAGGATGCCCTCGATGTAGTTGGCCTCGCCAGACTCCTTGAGCTTCTCCACCACGCGGTGGACTTCCTCATCCGACACAAAGGCGCCATGCACGCGCACCGGCAAGCCGGTGCCCGGCGCCAGGTAGAGCATGTCGCCCATGCCCAGCAGCGCCTCGGCGCCCTGCTGGTCGAGGATGGTGCGCGAATCGATCTTGCTGCTGACCTGGAACGCGATCCGGGTCGGCACGTTGGCCTTGATCAGGCCGGTGATCACATCCACCGACGGCCGCTGCGTCGCCAGCACCAGGTGCAGGCCGGCAGCGCGCGCCTTCTGCGCGATGCGCGCGATCAGCTCCTCGACCTTCTTGCCGACCACCATCATCAGGTCGGCAAGCTCGTCGATCACGATGACAATGGTGGGCAGCTTTTCCAGCGGCTCCGGTGCGTCCGGGGTCAGGCTGAATGGATTCGGGATCTTATCTTCCCGGGCCGCGGCCTCGTCGATCTTCTTGTTGTAGCCGGCCAGGTTGCGCACGCCCAGCTTGCTCATCAGCTTGTAGCGCCGCTCCATCTCGCCGACCGCCCAGTTCAGCGCATTGCCGGCCTGGCGCATGTCGGTCACCACCGGGCACAGCAGGTGCGGGATGCCTTCGTAGACGCTCATTTCAAGCATCTTCGGGTCGATCAGGATCAGCCGCACGCTTTCGGCCTTGGCCTTGTACAGCAGCGACAGGATCATCGCGTTGATGCCGACCGACTTGCCCGAGCCGGTGGTACCGGCGACCATGCAGTGTGGCATCTTGGCCAGGTCGGCCACCATCGGCTTGCCGGCGATGTCCTTGCCCAGCGCCATGGTCAGGCTGGACGCGCTCTCGTTGTAGACCTGCGAGCCGAGGATTTCCGACAGGCGCACGGTCTGGCGCTTGGGGTTGGGCAGTTCCAGCCCCATGTAATTCTTGCCCGGGATGGTCTCGACCACGCGGATCGACACCAGCGACAGCGAGCGCGCCAGGTCGCGCGCCAGGTTGACCACCTGGCTGCCCTTGACGCCGGTGGCCGGCTCGATCTCGTAGCGGGTGATGACCGGGCCCGGGTAGGCGGCCACGACCTTGACCTCGACGCCGAAGTCCTTGAGCTTCTTCTCGATCAGGCGCGAGGTGAATTCCAGCGTCTCGGCGCTGACGGTTTCCTGGTGCGGCGGGATCGGGTCCAGCAGCGCCAGCGGCGGCAGGTCCGAGTCCTGGATATCGGCAAACAGCGGCTGCTGCTTCTCGCGCTCGACGCGCTCGTGCTTGGGCACCGCCTGCGGGCGCACGATCTGCACCGGCGCGGCCTCCTCGATGCGCACGCGCTGCACCTCGACAGTTTCCTTGCGCTCGACCTTGGCGGCCTCGCCGATGATGCGGTCCTGCTTGCTCTCGCGGCGCTTCTTGAAGCCGAGGAAGAGGGTCTCGACAAAGCCGCCGATCTGCTCGGCCACCGTCAGCCACGAGAAATGGAAGAACAGCGACAGCCCGATCGCCAGCAGCAACAGCAGCAGCAGCGTCGCGCCGGTGAAGCCCAGCGCCACTTGCAGCCAGCCGCCCAGCAGGTCGCCCAGCACCCCGCCTGGGGCGCGCGGCAGCGCGGCGCGCAGCGGGTACATGCGGATCGCCTCCAGCCCCATGCTGGAGAACAGCGTCAGCCCGAAGCCGATCCAGCTCACCGCCACGCCCTGGCGGTGGTCCTCGTGTTCGGGTAGTTCGGCGGTCAGCGTGCGCCAGCCGCGCCAGCAGCGACGCACCAGCAGCACCGCCAGCCAGTACGCGGAGAAGCCGAAGATAAAGAACAGCACATCGGCCACCCAGGCGCCGACGCGGCCGCCCAGGTTGTGGATGTCGGCGACCTGGTTGGCATGCGACCAGCCGGGATCGGTCTTGCTGTAGCTGGCCAGCACGCACAGGAAGCCCAGCGTGACGGCCAGCAGCAGGAACCAGCGCACTTCGCCCAGCAGTTTGCCGATGCGGGATGGCAAGGCTGAGGGATCGGTTCGGGTGGTCGTCGTGGTAGCTCGGGCCATGCCTGGATAAGACTCGCGTGTTAGGTGATTCCGGGTCCGTTGCGGTCCATTTTCAGACTCAAAACGGCAAAGTCAGTACTGACTGACCAGGTGACTGACGGTCATCGTGGCGGCCATTTTAACGTGGGCCGGGACTATCGGACTCATTGGAATTTGCAACAGTGAGCAAATGCGGCTCCTCTTATAATGTCGCTTTCGAGCAATGCCGGTGGGCCTCATGCCGCACCGGCCACAGGAACGCATCATGGCAAAACACGCAAAAGTGCTGATTCTCGGTTCCGGTCCCGCCGGCTATACCGCCGCGGTCTACGCGGCCCGCGCCAACCTTGAGCCGGTACTGATCACCGGCCTGGCACAGGGCGGCCAGCTGATGACCACCACCGACGTCGAGAACTGGCCGGGCGATGCCAAGGGCGTGCAGGGTCCGGAACTGATGCAGCGCCTGCTGGCGCATGCAGAAGAGTTCAAGACCGAAATCATCTTCGATCACATCCATACGGCCAAGCTGGTGGACGAGAACGGCCAGCCGGCCCGCCCCTTCCGCCTGATCGGCGACGCCGGCGAATACACCTGCGACGCGCTGATCATCGCCACCGGCGCCTCGGCCCAGTACCTGGGCCTGCCGTCGGAAGAGGCCTTCATGGGCCGCGGCGTGTCGGCCTGCGCCACCTGCGACGGCTTCTTCTACAAGAACCAGGAAGTGGCCGTGGTCGGCGGCGGCAATACCGCCGTGGAAGAGGCGCTGTACCTGTCGCACATCGCCAGCAAGGTCACCCTGATCCACCGCCGCAACAGCTTCCGCGCCGAGCCGATCCTGGTCGACCGCCTGCTGCAGCGCGAGAAGGAAGGCCGCATCGTGGTCCGCTACGACAGCGTGCTGGACGAAGTCCTCGGCGACGATTCCGGCGTGACCGGCATCCGCATCCGCAACGCCAAGACCGACCAGACCGAAGATCTGAAGCTGGCGGGCGTGTTCATCGCCATCGGCCACAAACCGAACACCGACCTGTTCGAAGGCCAGCTGGCCATGCAGAACGGCTACCTGGTGACCAAGTCCGGCCTGCAGGGCGATGCCACCGCCACCAGCGTGCCGGGCGTGTTCGCCGCCGGCGACGTGCAGGACCACGTCTACCGCCAGGCCATCACCAGCGCCGGCACGGGCTGCATGGCCGCACTGGATGCGCAGCGCTTTGTCGAAGACCTGAAGTAAGCGCAATCCGGCCCGCCGCGGGCGGATCCCCGACGGCGGGCCGCACTGGCCCGCCGGCCCCCTCCCGCTTTCCGCCCCCGCCTGCCCCTCCCCAGTCGATATAATCCCGGCGAGCCTCCGGAGATTTTTCATGACGCACGGCGCCCGCAAACCCGACCGACCGACCCAACGCTTCGGCCTGAACGACCTGGCCAAGTTGCGCGACACTCTCAAGGAAGACACCGAGCGGCGCGAAGCCGAGCGCCTGGCCGCCGAGCAGGCGGCGCAGCGCGCCCGCGAGGAAGCTGATGTGTTCCGCGCCAGCGTGGGCAAGGTCAGCCAGCTGCGCGACCGCAACCGCGCCCCGCTGCCCGGCAGCAAGCCCGCCCCCGTGCCGGTGCAGTCGCGCCGCAACGACGAGGCCGTGCTGGCCGCCTCCCTGTCCGATGATTTCGATGTCGAAAGCCTGCTGGAAACCGACGAGTCGCTGTCGTTCCGCCGCCCCGGCATCGGCATGGACGTGATCCGCAAGCTGCGCCGCGGCGAATGGGTGCCGCAGGACAAGGTCGACCTGCACGGCCTGCGCAGCGACGAGGCGCGCGAGGCGCTGGCGGAGTTCCTGCGCCGCTCGGTGCGCAACGGCGTGCGCTGCGTGCGCGTGATCCACGGCAAGGGCCTGGGCTCGCCCGACAAGCTGCCGGTGCTCAAGGGCAAGGTGCGCAGCTGGCTGGTGCAGAAGGAAGAAGTGCTCGCCTTCGTGCAGGCCCGCGAGGCCGAGGGCGGCGCCGGTGCGCTGATGGTGCTGCTGCGCCAGCCGCGCACCTGATCCACGGCGCACCCGGCACCGGATGCACCTTCCGCTCGAATTGCTGTTGGGGCGGCTGCCCCTGATCCTCCACATCATGGAGGTGATTGGCGTGCTCGCCTTTGCGGTCTCGGGCGTGGTCGATGCGCGCAAGCAGCGCCTGGACGTGGTCGGCACCTTCGTGGTGGCCTTTGCCACCGCCTTCGGCGGCGGCACCGTGCGCGACGTGCTGCTGGACCGGCGGCCGTTCTACTGGGTCGACCACGAAGGCTATGTGCTGCTGATCTTCGCGATGTCGTTCGGCGCTTCGTTAGTGCTGCGCGTGGTGAGCCGGGTGGCGTCGGAGCGCACCCTGATCGTGGCCGATGCGATCGGGCTGGGGCTGTTCTCGGTGACGGGCGCCTCACTGGCGCTGGTGGCGCAGATGACGCCGACCGTGGCGGTGATGATGGGCATCATCTCGGCCGTGTTCGGCGGCGTGGTGCGCGACGTGCTGTGCAATGAAGTGCCGATGATCCTGCGCGACCGCTCGCCCTACGCCACCTGCTCGTTTATCGGCTGCTGGATCTATGTCGGCATGACCTGGCTGGCGGTGCAGCAGGAGGCGGCGCTGCTGACCGGGGCGGTGGCGATCATCGCCATGCGGCTGGTGTCGGTACGCTACGACTGGAAGCTGCCGAGCTGAACGATGCGAGCGCAAAAAAAACGCCGCCCTCCGAGGGCGGCGCTTTTGCTTGCAGGCCGGCGGCTCAGACCGCGGCTTCGTCCTGTTCGCCGGTGCGGATGCGGATCACGCGCTCGATCTCGGTGACGAAGATCTTGCCGTCGCCGATCTTGCCGGTATGCGCGGCCTTGACGATGGCGTCCAGCACGGTGTCGAGCTGGTTCTCGGCCACCACCACTTCAATCTTGATCTTGGGCAGGAAGTCGACGACGTACTCGGCGCCGCGATAGAGCTCGGTATGCCCCTTCTGGCGGCCAAATCCCTTCACCTCGGTCACCGTCAGCCCGGTCACGCCGACGTCAGCCAGCGCTTCACGCACCTCGTCGAGCTTGAACGGTTTGATGATGGCGGTAATCTGCTTCATGACTGGCCCCTCTGTTTATCGTTTGTTCATGCGCCTGGCGGCGCTCTCCGGCCAGCATTTTACCAGTCATTGGCCGCCCGCATTTCCCCGCAACGCCGCGCCCGGCGCGGTCGCAGCGTACGCCGGCGCGCATGCGGCGGCGCCTGCCGCGCCGGGGGCACCTGTGGATAACCCTGTGGAAAGCCGTCCGGAAAACCTGTGCAAACGTTGTGCACAGGCTGTGTACAGCACTTCGCTCAGGCGGCGCTGCGAAAGCGCCGCCGGTAGTCCGCCGGCGATACCCCCAGCCGCCGCAGGAAGGCGCGGCGCAGGTTGTTGGGGTCGCCGAATCCGGTCAGCGCGGCCACGCGCTTGAGCGGATGACGCGAGCCTTCCAGCAGCCGGCGCGCCGCGTCGATGCGCGCGCCCTCGACGAAATCCGCCGGCGTCACCTGGCATTCCTGCTTGAAGATGCGCGAGAAATTGCGCGTGCTCATGCCGGCCTGCGCAGCCAGCGCCTCGACCGACAGGTTGCAGGCCAGGTTCTCCACCACCCATCCCTGCACCTCGCGGATGGCGTTGCGCTCAGCCGTCTGCGCCGCCAGGTGGGCGCTGAACTGTGACTGCCCGCCGGGGCGCTTGAGGAACATCACCAGCTCGCGCGCCACGCGCAGCGCCACCACCCGCCCAAAATCCTCTTCGACCAATGCCAGCGCGAGGTCCAGCCCGGCGGTCACGCCGGCCGAGGTGTACAGGTTGCCGTCCTTCACGAAGATCCGGTCCGGCTCGACCCTGACGCCGGGGAACTTCCGCGCCAGCCGCTCCGTGGCATTCCAGTGCGTGGTCGCGCTGCGGCCGTCCAGCAGCCCGGCATGCGCCAGCAGCATCGCGCCCGAGCACACCGAGCCGATGCGCCGCACAGTGCGGGCCTGGCGCGCGAGCCAGTCGCGGATGGTCGCATCCTGCTCCAGCAGGCTGAGTCTGGGGCCGCCGGCGACGAGCAGCGTGTCGATATCGGCGCTGCTGGTCTCCAGCGTCGCGTCCGGCAGGATGCGCATGCCGTTGGCAGCGGTCAGCACGCCGGGCGCAGTGGCGATGATCTCGAACTGGTACGCGTCCGGCTGGCCGGCCTGGCGGGCCCCTTCGTGGAACACGTCGAGGGGGCCAGCCAAGTCGAGCATCTGGACGCCGGGGAAAGCAAGGACTGCGATCTTCATGACAACAAAGCGAGGAGCGTGGCCGATGGCCGGATACCGCAAGTCTAGGCAGATCCAGCCAGAATGGCAGGCGCATGGCCGGGACTGATGCAGGTCCGGCTGGATTTGCCGGCACGCCCGGCCCTGGCGCGGCGCCTAGCGATAACGCACGATCGTGATGTCGACGATGCGCCCGGACTCCGCCAGCGCCGTGTTGCCGCCAGCGCGATGCAGCGTGTGCAGCCGGGTGCGCTGCGCATCCAGCAGGGCGGCGTCGCCGCCCGCCTCGCGCACGCGACTGGCCACCCGCGACAGCAGGATGCGCTCGCCGATCCAGCCTTCCGGCGTTTCCACGCTCGTATAGGCCAGCACTTCATAGGGCCGCGGCGGCTTGCCCCGCATCCAGATATCAACGCCGTCCATGTGCTCGCGGGCACCGCCCTGCCCGTGCCGCACAACAGGCGCACCTTCATGGGGCCGGATCGGCGCCTGGATGCACGCGGCCAGGCCCAGGCAACACGCCACCAGCCAGGCGGCACGGGCGGCGCCCCTCGTCATTTGTCTCGTCATTGCTGTCGTTCCTCTGCTACGCAATCGAACCGGGGCGCAGTCTAGGGAGGAAATCCGGCGCTGCGGCGGCACTGGCCGACGCCGTGTTTCGATTGGCCGAATCTGACGTCTATTGCTTCTTTCAGCCAGCGAGAGCGCCAACCATAATTCCTCCCACCAGGCCGCCTCCCCCTTCACAGACCACCGGACGCGGCCCCGGCAACCCTCCCGCCAGGCACACGGCGTGCCGGTCGATCCACTGAAGTAGACCTATCCCTATGACTTTTGCAGCCAACCCCGCGGCCAGCCTGCCGGCGCCGCGCAGCTCGGTGAAGCATCTCCCCGTCAACCTGTTCGGCGCCGTGATGGGCCTGTCCGGCCTGTCGATGGCATGGCGCGGCGCGGGCCCGGTCTTCGGCACCAGCCCCGCCATCGGCGACGCCGTCGGCGTGGTCGCCGTGCTCGCCTTCCTCGCGCTGGCCGCCGGCTACCTGGCCAAGTGGCTGCGCTACCGGGATGCGGTCCGGGCCGAGTTCAACCATCCGGTGGCCGGGAATTTCTTCGGCACCATCACCATTGCCATCCTGCTGCTGTCATCGGTCGTCGGCGTGCACCATCAGGCGCTGGGCCAAGCGATCTGGACGCTGGGCACCGTGCTGACCATCGCGCTGACCTTCGCCATTGCCAGCCGCCTCTTCCGCGGCAAGGGCGATCCGACGCACGTCGTGCCGGCGTGGCTGATCCCGGGCGTGGCCACGCTCGACATCGCCGTGGCCGGGGGCACCATGCCGATGGCGTGGGCGCATGAGGTCAACCTGTTCGCGATGGCGGTCGGCACGATGATGGCGCTGGTGTTCTTCACCATGGTCTTCTCGCGCCTGTTCCACCACGATCCGCTGCCGGCCGGCATGGTGCCGTCGCTGATCATCCTGATCGCGCCGTTCGAGGTGGGCTTCCTGGCCTACGTCAACGTGACCGGGCACATCGACATGTTCGCCGGCATGCTGTTCTACTTCGGCCTGTTCCTGTTCCTGCTGCTGTCGTGGCGCGTGTTCCGCCGCCCGGCGCCGTTCGCGCCGTCGTGGTGGGCCATCAGCTTCCCGATGGCGGCGCTGTCGAACGCGGCGCTGAAGTATGCGGCGCATGTGCAGACCGGCGTGCTGGCGTGGGTGGCGGGCCTGATCCTGCTGGTGCTGACGGTGGCGATCGCGGTGCTGTTCGTGCGCACGCTGCACGGCCTGTTCACGCAGCGGCTGCTGGCCGCCTGAGCGATGTCCTGGATATTGTTGGGCGTGGCCGGCCTGCTTGAAATCGCCTTTGCTTTCGGCATGAAGTGGTCGGCCGGCTTCAGCCGGCTGTGGCAAGCGTCTATGCCGTGGCCACCGGACTGGCCAGCATCGTGTTGCTGACGCTGTCGCTGCGCGTGCTGCCGGTGGGCACGGCCTATGCGGTGTGGACCGGCATCGGTGCCGCGGGCACTGCGATGCTGGGCATGCTGTGGCTGGGCGAGCCGGTGTCGCAGGCGCGCGTGGCTTGCATCGGCCTGATCCTGAGTGGCGTGGTCGGGCTCAAGATCGTGTCGGGCCCTGCAGCCTGAAATTCCCAAGAAAAATGGCCCGCAAACGCGGGCCATGCTCATTCGGCAAAAGGGTCGCCCTGTCAGTCCGGTACTTTCTCCAGGTCAGCCAGCCACACCACCGACTCCGAATCGCTCGGCGCCCGCCAGTCGCCACGCGGCGACAGCGAGCCGCCCGAGCCCACCTTGGGCGCATTCGGCACGCACGAGCGCTTGAACTGGCTGGTGCGGAAGAAGCGGTCCAGGAAGATCGCCAGGTTGCGCTTGATCTCCGGCAGCCCATACTCATTGCGCGCCACCTCCGGCCCGTAGGGCCAGACTCCACGCTCGCGGTCGCCCCAGGCGTGCTGTGCCAGGAAGGCGATCTTCGACGGCGTGAAGCCGAAGCGCAGCGTGTAATAGAGGTTGAAGTCCTGCAGCTCGTAAGGACCGATGGTGCTCTCGGTCTTTTGCTCGGGGCCGTGGTTGGTATCGCCCGGCACCAGCTCGGGGCTGATATCGGTATCGAGCACCGCCAGCAGCACGTCCGAGCCGCCCTCGCCCACCTGCCCGGTTTCCGCCACCCAGCGCACCAGGTGCGAGATCAGCGTCTTGGGCACGCTGGCGTTGACGTTGTAGTGCGACATGTGGTCGCCCACGCCATAGGTACACCAGCCCAGCGCCAGCTCGCTCAGGTCGCCGGTGCCGATCACGATGGCCTGGTGGAAGTTGGCCAGCCGGAACAGGTGGTTGGTGCGCTCGCCGGCCTGCACGTTCTCGAAGGTCACGTCGTAGACCTTCTCGCCGGCGGCGTACGGGTGCCCCAGGTCCTTCAGCATCGCCAGGCAGCTCGGGCGGATATCGATCTCGGTGGCGGTGCAGCCCACCACCTGCATCAGCTGGCGCGCCTGCTGCAGCGTACGGTCGCTGGTGGCGAAGCCCGGCATGGTGTAGGCGAGGATATTGGCGCGCGGCAGGCCGAGGCGGTCCATCGCCTTGGCGCAGACCAGCAGCGCATGCGTGGAATCGAGCCCGCCGGACACCCCGATCACCACCTTGCTGAGCTTGCTGGCCGACAGCCGCTGCACCAGCGCCTGCACCTGGATGTTGTAGACCTCGTTGCAGCGCTCGTCGCGCTGGCGCGGGTCGGCCGGCACGTACGGGAAGCGCGCCACGTTGCGCGACAGCGGCAGGGTCTTGTCGCGCGGCAGGTCCAGCGGGAAGCTGATCACGCGGAAGCGCCCGGCCTCTTCCTTGTGCCGGCGCACCGAATGGCCGAAGGTCACCTGGTGCATGCGTTCGCGCGACAGGCGCTCGACGTCGACATCGGCGAACAGCAGGTGCGAGTCATCGGAAAAGCGCTCGGACTCGGCCAGCAGTTCCCCGTTCTCGCAGATCAGCGCCTGGCCGTCCCAGGCCAGGTCGGTCGACGATTCGCCCTTGCCGGCGGAGGTGTACAGGTAGGCCGCCAGGCAGCGCGCCGATTGCTGCGAGACCAGCTGGTGCCGGTAGCCGGACTTGCCGACCACGATATTCGACGCCGACAGGTTCACCAGCACGGTCGCGCCGGCCAGCGCGGCGAACGACGACGGCGGGATCGGCACCCACACGTCTTCACAGATCTCGACGTGGAAGCGGAAGAACGGCAGCCCCTCGATATCGAACAGCAGCCCGGCGCCGAACGGCACGTCCTGGCCCAGCAGCCGCACGCTGTCGGCGGTGGCACAGTCGGCGGCGCTGAACTGGCGCCCTTCATAGAATTCCCAGTAGTTCGGCAGGAAGGACTTGGGCACCACGCCCTGCACCCGGCCCGCCGCCACCACCACGGCGCAGTTGAAGAGCTGGTGCTGCACGCGCAGCGGCATGCCCACCACCATCGCCAGCGGCAGCTTGCGCGAGGCTTCGACGATGGTGCCCAGCGCCGCCTCGCAGGCATCGAGCAGCGTACGCTGGTGGAAGAGGTCGTCGCACGTGTAGGCCGACAGGCCCAGTTCGGGGAAGGCAGCCAGCACGGCGCCCTGTTGCGCGGCCTGCGTGGCGAGCGCCAGCGTCTCGCGCGCGTTGAAGGCGGGATCGGCAACGCGGCAGACCGGCACACCGACCGCCACGCGCGCGAAACCGTGGGAATAAAGGTTGAAGAAAGATGGCTTCATCAGTTTGCGCGAGAAACCTCGGCCTTCAGGCCGGGGAGGGATAGAGCGCGACGCGAAGCGTCGCCCCTGTTCTCGCTCTCCTTTGCTGTTTGCACTACGAGTTGGTATCCGTATCCGTCGCCGCGCTGGAACACTTTGCAGTGCATGCCCTGCACAGCGCCAGCAGCAGTTTGGATGTTGAAGAAGCCAGTCGCCCTGATGGCGACCCGGCCGACATACGTGCCGGCCTTCTTGCCAGTAGGAACGATTGCCTTGACCATGTCGCCGGTCTGAAACCCAAATGCGCGTTTGCTTCGCATTAGATAGCCGCGCGGGAAGCCGTTGGCGCTCAGCCGGGTCCTCTGATAGCTCCCGCGGCCAGTGCATTGGATACGCAGCACGGGTCGTTGCCAGTCCAGGACGGAATGCACTTGCCCAACGCAGGCTGCATCGAGCGCATGCGACTTGGGGATTTCGAGGCGCCGATGGTTGTACTTGGTCTGGCCGCCTGATCCTGTTTCGACCGGCAGGCCGAAGGATTTGAGGGCGTCCAGGAGGGCCAAGCGGGTGGCGTTCACCGCAGCGGCATCCCGCAATGGTGCTTTCGCGCGCGCCAGGATTCGCTTGGCGCGCGCTGGATCCTTGCGCAGAAATACCTCCAGCGGCAACTTTCCCTTCTTCTCATTGCAGGGCCGGCAAGCGAGCGTGAGATTGGAAACGCGGTTCGAGCCGCCGCAAGCCTTGGCGACAATGTGCTCAGTCTCCAAGGGACGATCGGCCGCGTCGCAGTAGGAGCAGGTTCGCCCGAACTTCGCCAGGAGATACTCCTTGACCTCATAGCCAAGGAGTGTCCCTTGCTGGTATTCGACCCCGGAGATCTCCGGATTTTCCATCGCCTGCATGTCAAAGCGGACCAATTCCAGGCTCAGAGCAGTGATGGGAGCGAGTTTGATGAAGCGGCGCACCCACGCTTCGGTGGTGACGACGCGGTGGCGAAGGCTAGGCGCAAGCCAGCCTTCGGGCCGGCGGCGGTTGTCAAATCGCGCTGCGCGGTAGCGCGTCTTGCGCCCGCGGCGGGCGCGCCGCATCGAACGGCGGGCAGTCAACGCCTCGCTGATCTGCCGGCCACGGTGGATGATCTCGGCCAGCGAAAGAACGTAAGCCCTGCGGGCTCCGTCTGCGCCAAAGGTCGCCTCGCGGACGATAGCGACACCAGTCTCTTTGCTGCCCGGATCCAGCTTAAGGCGCAGGGGCTGGACTTCACTGTCGTTCAGCCACCGGTCAATCAGCCGGATCGCGAACGGCATCAGCCGATGCACGCGAGCGCGGCCACGCTCGAGCAGCAACCGCGCTCGCTTCTCACTACACGGCATCAACGGCTTGCCGTGCTTGTCCAACACAAAGACTGCCATGGCAATCTCTCCTATATGGTTGCCCTTACGGGCCTGGTTACGCGCCCCTTGCGGGGCGTCTCCCTTCGGCAAGGTTGCGAACCGGCGATCTGCCCCTGTCCGTTTCGTGCTTACCCTGTCGCTTGTCTGCAACCGGGGCTTCGAGAGTTTGGGACTAAGTGAAGCATCCCAACGTCGGTCTTGCACCTATTCGCAACGTAGCGGGTTGGTTACCGCTTTGCCTGGTCAACCCGAGCTTGTCAGTTGCCTTTCAAGCTCCGGCCTTTAGGCCGGGGTAGCTGACGATCGGGATCCTGGGGTGCGGCACTGGCGCGCGCGGCACAGCCGGGTGCGATTCAGCAGGAAGTTTTGGCGTGACGCATACTCGCCATTCTACGTCGGCTATCCCCGTACTGCCGTCACGGCACTGCGCAGCGCCCGGGGGCCGTTTCCGGTAGACTCGACCGGGCCGGCCGCCAGCCCCGGGCCGCCGCGCTCTTGCTCCCCTCCATCCTCGATCACGGACCCTTGCCAATGCAGTCGGATTCCGGCATTACCGCGGCCGCAGACAGCCACAAAGCCAGCCAACCGGATACCTTGGGCTACCGCACAGAGATCGTCTCCGACCTGGCCGGAATCGACCCGGCTGCCTGGGATGCGCTGCTGTCACGCCAGCCCGAGGCCACGCCCTTCCTGCGCCACGCCTTCCTGCATGCGCTGCATGCCAGCGGCAGCGCATGCGGAGAAACCGGCTGGCATCCGCGCTACCTGACGCTGTGGGTCGGCGAACGGCTGGCCGCGGCGATGCCGCTCTATGCCAAGGCGCATTCGTATGGCGAGTATGTGTTCGACTGGGCCTGGGCCGACGCCTACGCGCGCCACGGCATCGAGTACTACCCCAAGTGGCTGTCGGCGATCCCGTTCACGCCGGTGCGCGGGGCGCGGCTGATTGCAGAGGACGAGGCGGCGCGCCGGCTGCTGCTGCAGGTGGCCCTGGCGCTGGCGGCGGAAAGCAAGATGTCGTCGCTGCATATCCTGTTCCCCGACGATGCCGAGGCCGACCTGATGCAGGAGGCCGGCATGCTGATGCGCCATGGCGTGCAGTTCCACTGGACCAACGGTGGCGAAGGCGCGGATCCAGGCCCGGGCGGCGAACGCTATGCCAGCTTCGACGATTTCCTTGCCACGCTGTCGCAGAAGAAGCGCAAGAACATCCGCGCCGAGCGGCGCCAGGTGGCGCAGGCCGGCATTACCTTCCGCCACCTGCGCGGCGGCGAGATCGACGACGATGCGTGGCGCTTCTTCAACCGCTGCTATCGCCAGACCTACCGCGAGCACCATTCCACGCCCTACCTGAACCTGGATTTCTTCCGGCGCATCGGCGCGGCCATGCCGAACCATCTGCTGCTGGTGGTGGCCGAGCGCGAGGGCCAGCGGATCGCGTCCTCGCTGCTGGTGTACGACGACGCGCACGAAGTCAGCACGCTGTATGGTCGCTACTGGGGCGCGCTCGAATACCACCCGTGCCTGCACTTCGAGACGGCCTACTACCAGCCGCTGGAGTTCTGCATCGCGCAAGGCATCCGCACCTTCGAAGGCGGCGCGCAGGGCGAGCACAAGATGGCGCGCGGCTTCCTGCCGGTGGCCACGCGTTCGGCGCACTGGCTGGCGCATCCGGATTTTGCCGATGCGGTCGAGCGCTTCCTGGCGCGCGAGCGCCAGGGCATCGACGCTTATCTGGACGAGCTGGGCGAACGCAATCCGTTCACGCGCTCCTAATCGCGGCGCTCAGCGCAGCATCCGCCGCAGCGTGTTATCGCCCAGCATGTAGTGGTGGAACAGCGCCGCCATCGCATGCAGGCCGATCACCAGGTAGAAGGCGGTGCCCAGGGTCTCGTGGATCTCCTTGACGGTGCCCTTCAGCGCGGGATCCGGCCCCACCAGCGCGGGAATCTCGAGGCCCAGCGGTGGCAGCGCCAGCAGGTGCCCGCCGGCATTGATCGCCAGCAGCCCCAGCAGCGGCTGCGCCAGGATAAACAGGTACAGCACCCAGTGCATCGCCGACCCGGCCAGCTGCATCAGGCGCCGCCCCGGCTCCGGCGCGGGTGCGCCGCGCACCAGGCGCCACAGCAGGCGCGGCACCGTCAGTCCCAGCACCAGCACCCCGGCCCACTCGTGCACCGCCATCGCCAGCGCGCGCGGCGGCGTGCCTTTGGCGAAGTTGCCCGTCAGCTCGACCGCGGCATACGCCAGCGCGATCAGCAGGAAAACCGACCAGTGGAAGGACACCGCCAGCCGACCATAGCGGCGCGACGGCGACAACACGTCGGGCAGGGACTGGATATTGGTGATGTGGGTCATGTGGGCTCTTCTCTCGTCAAAAACACCGCTCAAGCGTAGCCCAGGCCACTCTGCGCGGTGCTAACCACCGTCAAGCGACGGCCAAAAAAAACCCCGCCGCAGCGGGGTTGATTCAGCCGGGGTTCAGCTCACTTCTTGTAGTTCGCCACGCCGTCGGTGATTTCCTTGTGGGCTTCCTCGATGCCGGCCCAGCCTTCGACCTTGACCCACTTGCCGGCTTCCAGTGCCTTGTAGTGCTCAAAAAAGTGCTTGATCTGGTCCAGCGTGTTCTGCGGCACGTCCGACAGCCCCTTCATGTAGGCGGTGGCGGGCGACAGCTTGTCCAGCGGCACCGCGACCAGCTTGGCGTCCACGCCCGACTCGTCGGTCATCTTCAGCATGCCGAGTGCACGGCAGCGCACCACGGCGCCAGCCAGGATCGGGAACGGCGACAGCACCAGCACGTCCACCGGATCGCCGTCGCCCGACAGCGTCTGCGGGATGTAGCCGTAGTTGGCCGGATAGCGCATGCCGGTGCCGATAAAGCGGTCGACGAACAGCAGGCCGGTTTCCTTGTCGGCCTCGTACTTCACCGGATCGCTCTGGGCCGAGATCTCGATGATGACGTTGAAATCGTTGGGGATGTCCTTGCCTGGGGATACGAGGTTGAAGCTCATGCGGTTCTCCCGATGCCTGCGCTGGGTTGTTGGATGGCGGGCATTATAGCGGCTCGAGCCTGACCAGAGGCTGACAGCTGCCGCGGGTCGCCCCGGAAGCGCCGCGTTGCAGACCGCCCGCCGTCGGCGATAATGGCGCATTCTTCAGCCGTCACTGAATTGCGCAGCCCCGTGCTGCCCTCGCCGCTTCGGAGCCACCCATGCACGCCCAGCACTTCGTCGCCAACCGCCTGATCGCGCCTGACAACGGCCTGCGCATCAAGGTATTCGATCCGTCCAGCGGCGAGCCGTTTGCCGAGATCGCGCGCGGCAACGCCACCGATATCAACGTCGCCGTCCATGCGGCGCGCCAGGCCGCCGAAGGTGCTTGGGGCCAGATGGCGCCCGCCGAGCGCGTGCGCCTGCTCAACCGCGTCGCCGTGGCGCTGATCGACCATGAGGACGAGCTGGCCGCGCTCGAGGCCCGCGACACCGGCAAGCCGCTGCGCCAGGCACGCGCCGACGCCCGCGCCGTGGCGCGCTACTTCGAGTTCTACGCCGGCGCGGTGGACAAGCTGCACGGCCAGACCATCCCCTACACCCCCGGCTACACCGTGCTGACCGTGCGCGAGCCGCACGGCGTGACCGGCCACATCATCCCGTGGAACTACCCGCTGCAGATCTTCGGGCGCAGCGTGGGCGCGGCGCTGGCCACTGGCAACGCCTGCGTGGTCAAGCCGGCGGAGGACGCCTGCCTGTCGCTGCTGCGTGTGGCCGAGATCGCCGCCGAGGCCGGCCTGCCAGAAGGTGCGCTCAATATCATCACCGGCTACGGCCATGAAGCCGGTGCCGCGCTGGCGCGCCACCCGGGCATCAACCATATCTCGTTCACCGGCTCGCCCCAGACCGGCAAGCAGGTGGCCCAGCTGGCCGCCGAGAACCATGTGCCGGTCACGCTCGAACTCGGCGGCAAGTCGCCGCAGATCGTCTTTGCCGATGCCGACCTTGACGCGCTGGTCCCGGTGGTGGTCAACGGCATCGTGCAGAATGCCGGCCAGACCTGCTCGGCGGGCAGCCGCCTGCTGGTGGAACGGCCGGTCTACGACGCCCTGCTCGACCGGCTGGCGTCGGTGTTCGAGTCGCTGCGCGTGGGCCCCTCGGAGCTGGACCTGGAATGCGGCCCGCTGATCAGCCGCAAGCAGCAGCAGCGCGTGTGGGACTTCGTTTCCGATGCGCAGCACGCGGGCGTGTCGGTGATGGCGCAGGGCCAGATCGTGGCCGAGGCACCGGAGGCCGGCTACTACCAGGTGCCGATGCTGTTCCGCGACGTGCCGCCCGCGCACCGGCTGGCGCAGGAAGAAGTGTTCGGCCCGCTGCTTGCGGCGATGCCGTTCGACACCGAGGCCGAGGCCATCGCACTCGCCAACGGCACGCCCTACGGGCTCGTCGCCGGCGTCTGGACCCGCGACGGCGGGCGCCAGCTGCGCCTGGCGCACAAGCTGCGCGCGGGCCAGGTCTTCATCAACAACTACGGTGCCGGCGGCGGTGTCGAGCTGCCTTTCGGCGGCACCGGCCAGTCCGGCTACGGCCGCGAGAAGGGCTTCGAGGCCCTGTACGGATTCACCACACTGAAAACCATCGCCATTCAACATGGGTAACATCAATTTCCTGTCCGTCGCCTTTGCCATCTTCTTTTTCTGGATGGCATGGCATGTGCGGAACAAGCGCGCCACCAATCCCTCCGGCATGCCGCGACTGCAGGTGTTCAAGCGCAAGTGGGGCGACGTCGTGGGCGATCGCGTGCACTGGTGCCTGTATGTCGCGCTGCCTTTCCTGCTGGCGCTGATGATGACGGCCAACGCGCTGCGTGGGCAGGGGCCGTTTTCGCATTGAGTACCTAAGCACAGCCAACAGATCACCGACAACCACAACACAAGGAGACAAGCGATGAGACTGGCCAACAAGGTAGCGATCGTCACCGGCGGCGGTTCGGGCTTCGGCGAAGGCATCGCCCACACCTTCGCGCGCGAAGGCGCCAGCGTGCTGGTGGCCGACCTGCGCGAAGACGCCGCCGAGCGCGTGGCCGCCGCGATCCGCGATGCCGGTGGCCAGGCGCGCGCGGTGCGCGCCGACGTTGCGCGCGGCGACGACACCGAGGCCATGCGCGAGGCCGCCCTGGCCGCCTTCGGCGACGTGCATGTCGTCGTCAACAACGCCGGCACCACCCATCGCAACAAGCCCATCCTGGAAGTCACCGAGGACGAGTTCGACCGCGTCTACGCCGTCAACGTCAAGAGCATCTACTGGTCGGCGCGCGCCTTTATCCCGCACTTTCGCCAGCGCGGCGGCGGCGTGTTCGTCAATATCGCCTCGACCGCCGGCATCCGGCCGCGTCCGGGGCTGGTCTGGTACAACGGCAGCAAGGGCGCGGTGATCACCGCGAGCAAGGCGATGGCGGCCGAGCTCGGCAAGGACAATATCCGCGTCAACTGCGTCAATCCGGTGATCGGCGCGACCGCCTTGCTGGAAGAGTTCATGGGCATGCCCGACACGCCCGAGAACCGCGCCAAATTCCTCGCCACCATCCCGATGGGCCGCATGTCCACGCCGCAGGACGTGGCCAACGCCTGTCTGTACCTGGCGTCGGATGAAGCGGCCTTTATCACCGGCACCTGCATCGAAGTGGACGGTGGACGCTGCGTGTAAGCAGCGCCCGCCAGGCTTTGTCGTAATACCGCTGTACCGCGTCGCAGCAACGCAAACATCCTCAGGAGACAGCATGACAACGACCGCAGTGAACCCCGGCGTCGGCGACGCCGCCTTTGAAGACGCCATCTACCGCAAGGTCAGCTGGCGCCTGGTGCCCTTCCTCCTGCTGTGTTACGTGGTGGCCTACCTGGACCGCGTCAACGTGGGCTTCGCCAAGCTGCAGATGCTCAACGACCTGAAGTTCAGCGAGACCATCTACGGCCTGGGCGCGGGCATCTTCTTCATCGGCTACTTCCTGTTCGAAGTGCCCAGCAACGTGATCCTGCACAAGGTCGGCGCGCGCATCTGGATCGCGCGCATCATGATCACCTGGGGCGCGATCTCGGCGATGATGATGTTCGTCACCACGCCGACCATGTTCTACGTGCTGCGTTTCCTGCTGGGCATCGCCGAGGCGGGCTTCTTCCCCGGCATCATCCTGTACCTGACCTATTGGTACCCGGCCAACCGGCGCGGTCGCACCACCACCTTCTTCATGACCGCGATCGCGCTGTCGGGCGTGATCGGCGGGCCGCTGTCGGGCTGGGTGATGCAGGCCTTCGACGGTCACAGCGGCTGGGCCGGCTGGCAGTGGATGTTCCTGCTGGAAGGCATTCCGTCGATCCTGGTCGGGCTGTGTGTGCTGGCCTACCTGGACGACCGCATCTCCCACGCCAAGTGGCTCACGCCGCAGGAAAAGGCGCTGCTCGAGCGCAATATCGCCAGCGAGGATGCGCACAAGGAAGACCCGCCGATCCGCACCGTGATGTTCAGCCCGCGCGTATGGCTGATGAGCGCGATCTACTTCTGTTTTGTCATGGGGCTGTACGGCGTCAGCTTCTGGCTGCCCACCATCATCAAGCAGACCGGCGTGAAGAGCGCACTCGATATCGGCCTGCTGACGGCGATCCCCTACGGCTGCGCGGTGGTCGGCATGGTGCTGGTGGCCCACAGCGCCGACCGCACCGGCGAGCGCCGCTGGCATATCGCGATCCCCGCGCTGCTCGGGTCGCTCGGGCTGCTGCTGTCGGTGCAATGGCACAGCGACACCACGCTGGCCATGGTGGCGCTGACGCTGGCCACGATCGGCATCCTGACCACCCTGCCGCTGTTCTGGAGCCTGCCGACCGCGTTCCTCGCCGGCACCGGCGCGGCCGCAGGGATTGCACTGATCAATTCGCTGGGCAACCTGGCCGGCTTCCTGAGCCCGTACGCGGTGGGCTGGCTCAAGGACCTGACGCACAGCACCGATTCCGGCATGTACCTGCTGGCGGCGTGTCTGGTGGTGGGCGCCGCGTTGACGTTATCGGTGCCTGCGCGCGGGGTGAGCCGCAAGTAGGCGCAGTGACGGCTGAGAGGGCCTGAAACCGGCCGTTTCCGCGGGGAAGCGGCCGGTTTTCCATTTGGGATCTCGTGAAGTCTCTCCCCCGCCGCTTGCGGCCAACAACGCGCCGTACGCTGACGCGGATGTAGGACCAAAACGGGCAGTGTTGGCCCGCATTGCGCCCTAGCATGAAAAAGAAGACACCCGGAGTGATCCCGACGGGGTCCTCCGGGGCATCTGATTCCGAGATCCGCCAAGGAGGCCACGATGCTGCACCGTCCCCCGTTTGCCCCTACCCGTTCGCTCGAGCGCGTCGAAGCGCGCCTGGCGCGGCGCTCGCGCGTCAAGCGCCTGGTGATCGCGCTCAGCGCCGGCGTGCTGGCGATGCTTGCCGTGATGCCGGCCGCCAGCCATGCGCAGGCGCCGGTGGTGGAAGCCACGCCTACGCCGATGCCGGCCACGCCTGCGCCCGTGACCCCTGCGCCCGTGACGCCTGCCCCCGCTGCAACTGCTCCGGACAGCACCATGGCGCCGACGCCGGGTGCCACGATGCCGGCCCCTGCGCCGGCCACCACCATGCCGCCGCCTGTTGCGCAGCCCGCTCCTGGCATGACCGCGCCGGGCACGGCAGCCCCGCCGCCGACGGCATCGCCGATGCCGGCGCCAAGCGGCACGCCACCGAGCGTACCGGCGCCGCCGCCGACCGCAGCCCCCGCCCAGCCGCGCCCGCCGCTGACCACGCCGCCGCCCCCGCCGCCGCGTGATGCGATGGTGCAGCGTACCGCTGGTGCGGTCACCTATATCTGCGGCGGCGTCGCCGAGGATGAACAGGTCAAGCTGCAGTCACAGGCGCGCAACTACAACATGAGCCTGCTGTTCACGCAGGGCGAGCGCGGCGAATACCTGTCGGATGTCGACGTCAAGCTGATGCGCGGCAGCAGGGAAGTCGCCAGCTTTGTCGCCGACGGTCCGCGTTGCCTGGTGAAGGCGCCGCAGGGTACATATAGCGTGCGGGCGACTTACAAGGGCCTGACCAAGACGGCAACGGTCAGTACTGGTGGCAAGAACGCGCAGATGCGCTGGTGATGGCTCGCGCCGTTCGAGGCGCGGCCGATGGAGGAGAAAGGAAGGCGCGGCATCCTGGATGTCGCGCCTTTTTGTGTTTAGGGCCCTTGGTAGGACGACGGGCTTTCAATTGCTATTGACGGGCTCCCTCTCCCGCGTGCGGGAGAGGGGAGAAAACCGGCAGCGTGCGAAGCTGGCTGCAGCGTCACGGAGCGCTTAAGCCGCCGGCCCATCCCCCAGCATCTGCGCCACCGACCCCGCCGTCCCCGCCGCCCGCTCCCCCAGCAACCGGTGCAACGTCCCCAGCAGCTCATCCTCGTTATAAGGCTTGCCCAGATACACATTGACGCCGATCTCCTCGGCATAGCGGCGATGCTTGTCCGCCGTGCGCGAGGTGATCATCACCAGCGGCATATGCGCGGTGCGCGAGTCGGAACGCACGTTGCGGGTCAGGTCGAAGCCGTCCATGTTCGGCATCTCGATATCCACCAGCATCGCATCCGGCATCACGTCCTGCAGATGCTTGAGCGCGTCCACGCCATCGCGCGCCAGCACCACCTGGTAGCCGGCGCGGCTCAGCAGGCGCTGGGCGGCCTTGCGCACGGTCAGCGAGTCGTCCACCACCATCACCGTCGGCTGCATGGCCAGGCCGGGCACCGGCTCGGCGCTGCCATCGCCGCCCAGTTCCGCCACCGCGCCAAGCTGCGCCGGGGCGGCCTGCGCAGGCACTGCCGGCAGCGCCTGCGGGCCGCGCTCGCCCACGAAGCGCTGCGCCAGCACCACCGGGTTGTAGATCAGCACGATTTCGCCGTCGCCCAGCGTGGTCGCGCCGGCAATGCCTTCCAGCCGCGCCAGGTGCGGGCCGATATGCTTGACCACCACTTCGCGGTTGCCGACCACGTCGTCCACATGCACCGCCACGCGTTCCGCGCCGCTGCGTACGACCACCACTGGCGAGTACTTGCGGCCCGCGGTGAGGGCGTTGCCTTCTTCCAGCAGCGCGCCGAAGTAGTAGAACGGGACCTCGGCGCCGGAGAAGGCCAGGCGGCCCTGGTTGTACGCCTCCAGCAGCGCCTGCGTGCGCAGCTGCTGGACCTGGTCGATCATGCCGCTGGGCACCGCATAGAGCCGCCCGCCCAGCGAGATCACCAGCACCTGCGTGATCGCCGTGGTCAGCGGCAGGTGCACGGTGAAGGTGGTGCCCTGCCCGGCCTTTGAATCCAGCGAGATGCGGCCGCCCAATGCGACGGTCTCGGCGCGCACCACGTCCATGCCCACGCCGCGGCCGGCCAGTTCCGACACGGCCTCGGCGGTGGAGAAGCCGGGCGTGAAGATCATCTCGGTGAGGCGCGCTTCGCTGGCCTCGTCATCGGCCGCCAGCAACCGGCGCTCGACCGCGCGCGCATGGATGCGCGCCAAGTCCAGCCCGCCGCCGTCGTCGACGAAATGCAGCACCACCTCATTGCCTTCCTGCTGCACCTCCAGCGTCAGCGCGCCGGTGGCGGGCTTGCCCGCGGCGCGGCGCTGCGCGGCGGATTCGATCCCGTGCACCACCGCGTTGCGGATCAGGTGTTCGATCGGGCCGGCCATGCGGTCCAGCACCGAGCGGTCGATTTCCACCGTGCCGCCCTTGATCAGCAGCCGCACTTCCTTGCCGGTCTCGGCCGCGGCCTGGCGCGCGACGCGGTAGAGCCGCTCGGCCAGCGCGTCGAACTGCACCATGCGCGCCTGCATCAGGCCGCGCTGCAGCCCGCGCGTTAGCCGTGCCTGCGCGGCCAGGTCGCCGGCGGCGCGGTCGAAGCCGCGCTGCAAGTTCTGCTCGACGGTGGCCACGTCGTTGACGGACTCGGCCATCATCCGCGTCAGTTCCTGGAAGCGGGTGAAGCGGTCGAACTCGAGCGGATCGAATTCCTGCTTGTGCTGCGCATCGGCGATGCGCGAGGCCATCTGCGACTCGGCCTGGATCTCGATCTCGCGCAGCTGGCCACGCAGGCGCGCGACGTTGTCGTTCAGTTCGCCCAGGTAGGCGCGCATCGCCTCCAGTTCGCTGTCGAGCCGCGCGCGCGTAGCGCCGACTTCGCCGGCCTCGTTGATCAGCGTGTCGAGCGCGCGCGCCTGCACGCGCACCAGCGCGCGTGGCTGTTCTGCGGGCGCCAGCGGCGTTGCCGGCAGCGTGACCATCACGTCGGACGGTCCCGGCACGGCCGGCAGGTTGGCCGCCGGGGCCACGGTTTCGGCTGCCTGCGGGGCACCGGCCTCGGCCTCTGTGTCCTGCGGCGCATCGGCCAGTCCGTTGACCACATCCGGATCGTCGGCCGGCAGCAGGCGGCCCGCCTGCAGCGCCTCGGCATGCGCGAGGATGCAGTCGTACCAGGCATAGAGCCGCTGGAACAGCTGCGGCCCCACGCCCAATGGCCCCTGGCCGCGCAGGCTGGCGTCCAGCAGCGTTTCCATCTCGTGCGCGGCCTGCCCCAGCGCCATCGCGCCGGCCATGCGCGCACTGCCCTTGAGCGTATGCAGCGCGCGCAGCACCAGGCCGCCATGGCTGGCCTCGTCAGGTGCCGCCTCCCAGGTGCGCACCAGCTTGCCCAGCTCGGGCAGCGTGCCCTGCGCCTCTTCCAGGAAAATTTGCACCAGCACCGGATCGGCTGCGCCTTCCGCGCCGTCTTCTGGCTGCGCCGGCGCAACGGGCGTGCGGTGCGAGGTCGGCAGCGCGATCACCACGGCATCGTGCGGGGTGGGCGCCGGCGCCAGTGGCGCTTGCGACGGCTCACCCTGCTGCGGCACCGACGGCTGCCCGAACAGCTGCGCCACCGAGCCATCGGCCTCGGCCTGCGCCTGCGGCGCGGGCACGGCCACGCGCGGGCGCATCAGCGCCCGTTCGCCGAACTCCACCAGGCTGCGGCGCAGGCCGGCGTCGGCATCGGGCCAGACGCCCGCGGCAAACTGGTGCAGCATGCCGCGCAGGCGCTCGACGGCCTGCTCCAGCAGGCGGAAGTCGCCCGGATGCATCACCACCGGGTGGGAGCCGAGCTGCAGCAGCAGCGCTTCCAGCGCCTCGGCAATCTCGCGCACCGGCTCCAGCCCCACGGTCGACGCGCTGCCTTGCAGCGTGTGGGCCACGCGCAGTGCCAGCTCGCTCGGGCACGGATGCCCCTCGTGACGCCACTCGGACAGGTCGGTGGCGAACTGGCGCAGCAGGTCGTCGGCCTCCTGCAGGTAGACGTTGTACAGCGCCAGGCCGATGCGCACCGGCCCGATCACCTTGTAGTGGTCGTCGTCGCTCGACAGCCCGCCGGACAGGCGGAACGGGATGACGTTGTCATCGCCATCGGTTGACGGCTGGGTTGACGGCTCGGTCGATGGCTCGGCCGGCACGGTTTCCACCGCAGCGGCCGGAGCATCCACCAGCGGCGCTTCGGCAGCCGGCGCCTCGGCTTCGGGCAAGCCCGCAGCGCCATCTCCGGCCAGCGGCGCGGCCGGATCGCGCACCGCCGCGGCGGCTGCCACCAGCGGCGCGATGTCGTGCCATGCGGCCGCGTCGCGATGCAGCTGCGCGACCCACGCCGACAGCTCGGCATGCGCGCGGCGCAGCAGCGACAGCAGTGCCGGCACCGGCTCGCGCGCTTCGGCGATCCACAGGTTCATCACCTGCTCCACCGCCCACGCGGCTTCGCCATAGCGATGCAGGCCGACCATGCGGCTGGAGCCCTTGAGCGTATGGAAGGCGCGCCGCACGCGGCTGAGCGTGTCGGCCTCGCGCAGTATCTCCAGGCCCGAGCCGAGGTCGCCGGCGATGCCGCCCAGCACTTCGTCGGCCTCGTTCAGGAAGATATCGAGCAGCTCGGCGTCGATGGCCGCGCTGTCGCCCGCGGCGGGCATGCCCTGCGCGGGCAGGGAGGCCGGTGCGGGCGCGGGCTCGGGCATCGCAGCGGCCAGAGCGACCACCAGGCGCCCGCCCGCCTCCTCGCTGCCGGCCAGCCACGCATTGCATTGCGTGATGGCGTCGGCGGCCTGGCGGCGCAGCGCGGCATCGTCGTCGATGGCGGCCTGGTCGGCCAGGGCCTGCAGCGCGGTGCGCAGCCGCTGTACCGGCGCCGCATCGGGGATGGCACCGGTGCGGATCGCTTCCTCGGCGGCGGCACGCGCGGCGTCCAGCGGATGCTGCAGGGCCTGCGCTTCGTCGCTGGCTCCGGCTTCGGCGAGCGCGTCAGCACTGCGCGTGCGGCCGAATTCGAGGGTATCGGCAAAGGCATGGACCGCGCCGAGTTCCGCCGCCACCGTGCCCAGCAGGGCGGCGCGTGCGCCGGCGTCGGCAAGATCGCCGGGCTCCGCCAGGCGCGCATTGACGGACTGTACCGCGGCGGCGGCCTGCGCGGCGTCAGCGGCAAGCGCCTCGGGCAGCGCCGCGGAACCTTGCAGCTGCGACAGCGTGGCGCCGAGCGCGGCGAACGCCTCGCGCGCATCGCGCAGGTGCCCTGCGGCGTCGGCACGCGCGGCATTGCGGTCGTAGCTGTCGAGCCACGATTCGCCGCTGTCGAGCTGCGCGCGCAGCTGCGCCACGGCCTCGCTGCGCAGCGCCTGCGCACGCGCCTCCTCGACCATGCGCGCCAGCCACGCCGGCGCGAGCGCGCCGGGATCGGCCAGGCAGTCGGCGAGCGCATCGCACTGCGCGGCAAAGCGCGCGGCGGCGGGATGCGCGGATTGCCCGTGCACGCGCCACGGCAGCGCCAGCGCGCGCGACAGGAACAGCGCGAGTCCGGTGGCGCCCAGCGCCTCGCCCCGCGCGCGTTCCCAGCCCTGGGTCACGGCCTGCGCCAGGCAACGCTGCAACGCAGGCTGCGCCAGCGGCAGCGCGGCCTCGGCCAGCGCGGCCAGCGCGATTTCCCAGGCGGCCTGGTCGGCGCCGGCCGCGCGTTCCACCCCGGCAGCGGCTTGCTGCAGGTTGCGCGTATCGATCGGGTCGAGCCAGCCGTAGTAGCGCAGGCGGAAGTCGGCATCGGCGACGGCGTGCGCGGCATCGAGGCGGAAGGCCTCGAGCGTGCGCGCAATGTCCGCGTGCAACGCTACCACGGCCGCATCATCCTGCGCATGGATTTCCGCCAGCCCGGTGCACACCAGCAGGAACATTGCGTCGTTCAGCAGCGCCTGCGGCACGCGCACCTGCCCTTGCAGGTATTGGCGCAGCAGCAGGTTGACACGTCCGGCAAAGCGCTTGGCCAGCAGGTCGGACGGCAGCAGGCCATGCGCCAGCACAGCGAAGGCCAGCCCCAGCACATGCCAGACGTCGCGGTCAGGGTGGTCGGTGGCGCGCCGCGCCTCCTGCTCGTTGGTGCGTACCGCGTCCAGTGCAGCATGCAGCGGCAGCCAGGCTTCGCGCAGCAGCGCACCGTCAGCGCACGCCATGGGCAGCCGCAGCGCCTTGAGCAGGGCTGCTTCGAACTGCTGGCGCGCGCGCGTGACCGCGGTCGGGCTCTTCGCCGGCAGCAGCATGCCGGGCAGCATCTGCAGCTCGTCGAGCCACAGGTCAGCCGGATGCACGCGCTCTTCTGCGAGCAGCCCGAGCACGCCCGCATAGGGCTGGAACAGGCGCAGCGGCGCTTCGTCGTCTCCGGCCATCAGGTCGTCGACATACTCGGCCAGCGCCTGCACGCCGGCGCGGAACACCGCCAGCGCTTCCGGGCCCGCGGCGACCGTGCCGGCGTCGATGGCGTCCAGCAGGCGGCGCAACGCCTGGCAATACGGGTCGGTGCCGCGCAGCCCGATGATATGCACCGCGCCGGCGGCCTGGTGCAGGTGCTGGCCAGCCAGCCGCAGCGAGGTGGTGTCGCGCGCGCCCAGCGCCTCGGGCGCCTGGCGTACCTCATCGACATAGTGGCCCAGCTCGGTGGCGGCATCCTCCAGCGCGCTGCGCAGGCTGGGGGCAAGCCACGCCAGGCCGGACAGGTCGCGCGCCGGCGCCGCCGCGGGAGCATCTTGCAGCGCCTGCGCCGCGGCAGGCTGCGGCGCGGGCTCCGGTTGCGGCCGTGCCGGGCCGGAGGGGCCGGAGGAACCGGCGGCCGAGGCACCGCCTTCGGCGGCATCGCGCGGGACAGGGATATTCAGGGACATGACGGCTTCCATTGCGGCGCCACGGGGGCGGCCGCGGGCGGCCGGCCACGGCGGGGCCGGGCCGGCGCTGAGTTGGCTTTGCAGGCGTGGCCAAAGCGGGGGCCGCTATGCACGGAAGCGGTCGCAGGCGTCATCCGGCCACTCAGGCGATCTTGAATCGCGACACGGAGTTGCGCAGCTCTTCGGTCAGCAGCGTCAGCTGTCGCACCGACTGCGCGGTCTGGCGCGTGCCGGTGGTGGTCTGCTCGGTGACCTGCAGGATGCGCTCGATATGGCGGGCCACGGTGGTGGCCAGGTCGGCCTCGTGCGAGGTCGATTGCGAGATCTGCTCGATCAGCTCGGCGAGCTGGCGCGACACGCGGCCGATCTCGACCAGCGCGGCGCCGGCGTTGTCCGACAGCCGCGCCCCTTCGACCACGCCCTGGGTGCTGCGCTCCATCGCGTGCACCGCGTCCTGGGTATCGGTCTGGATGGTGCGGATCAGCGCGCCGATCTGCTTGGTCGCCTCGCCGGAGCGCTCGGCCAGCCGCTGCACTTCTTCTGCCACCACCGAGAAGCCGCGCCCGGCCTCGCCGGCCGACGCGGCCTGGATGGCGGCGTTCAGTGCCAGCACGTTGGTCTGCTCGGTAATGTCCGAGATCAGCTCGACGATTTCACCGATCTCCTGCGACGACTCGCCCAGGCGCTTGATCCGCTTGGAGGTTTCCTGGATCTGCTCGCGGATGCCGTTCATGCCGGTGATGGCATTCTGCACCGCCTGCTGGCCTTGCTCGGCAGCAGACAGCGAAGCGCGCGCCACGTTGGCCGACTCGGCAGCGCCGCGCGATACCTGCGTGATGCGGTCGGCCATCTCCACCACCGATTCGCCGGTCTGGCGGATCTGGCGCGACTGCTCTTCGGTGGTCGACACCAGCTGGGTCGAGGTGGACTGCACCTGCCCCGAGGCCTGCGTCACCTCGCCGGCGGTCTGCTGCACCCGGCCGACCAGCTCGCGCAGTTCTTCCACGGTGTAGTTGACCGAGTCGGCGATGGCGCCGGTGATGTCCTCGGTCACCGTGGCCTGGCGCGTCAGGTCGCCGTCGGCGATGTCCTGCAGCTCGTTCATCAGCTGCAGAATCGCCTTCTGGGTGTTGTCGTTGTTGCGCTTTTCTTCAAGGCGGCGCCCTTCGGCCTCGCGTTCGCGCGCCTCGGCTTCCAGCGCGCGCATGCGCGAATCGCGCAGGTACAGCGCCGCCAGGCCGACCAGGCACAGCAGCGTCATCAGCGCCGACACCACGGTCGCGCCCAGCGTTACCGGGCGGTAGCGCGCCGACTCGGCATAGGCGCGCTGCAGCGTCGACAGCTCGCCGCGCAGCGCCTCGTTGTCGTTGAAGATCTGCTGCTGCGCGCGCTTGGCCGCAATCAGGCCGGGCAGATTCTGCAGGATGGTCTGGGTGGTCTTCTGCACCGCCTCGAAACGCTGCGACAGCTGCTGCAGGTAGCCGCGCGTCTCTTCGTCCGCGGCCGCGGACAAGCGCAGCGCCTCGCTGCCGTTGAGCAGGCCGTCCAGCGTCTCGCGGAAGGTGTTGGTGTCCTTGCCCAGCAGGAACGCGGTCTCGGGGTTGACGCCTTCGCCAGCCAGGAACTCGTTCAGGTTCTTGCCCAGGCGCTGCGTCAGCATCACCAGCTGCGCGGAAGCGGCCACCTCGCGTGCGTTGGCGCCCGACTGCAGCTTGATCGCGGCCACCTGTTCGGCGGATTCGAGCAGCTCGGGGTTAGAGGCGTTGAAGATCTGCAGCGTCTGGCCGATGGTGTTCAGCACCGCCTGCTGCGCCAGCACGTCGGCCGCGCTCTTCTCGGAGCGCTTCCACGACTGCATCGCGGTTTCCAGCAGCGGCGCGGCCGCGCCGGAGGTCGCGCGCACGCGCTTCTCGTCGCTGCCGTCCTGCAGCGCCTTCAGGTCCCCGGCGAGCGCGTCTTTCGACTGGCGCAGCTGGGTGAAGGCCTGCGCATTGCCCAGCAGCGCCACCGGCACCGCCTTGCCCAGGCGCTGCGAGTGCATCAGCATGTCGCCGGCGATCTCGATCTGCGCCGCGGCGTTGTTGGCAATGCGGTTGTCCATGTACACCGAGCCCAGCAGCGCCACCAGCGACACCACCACGCCCACCGTCAGCACCCGCTGCTGGGACGAGAACGGCATGCGCCCGAGCCAGACCGTGACCTGTTCCAGCGGCGTGGCGCCAAGACCCTTGGCGGCGGCGGGCGGGACAGGTGCGGGCTCCGGGCCGCCGGCATGGGCCATGCCCGGCTTGGTCACCAGGCCGGCGGCGGCATCCGCTGCCGGCTTGCGCCGGCCCAGGCTGATTTTCTTGAAACCCATAGCACCCTCTTCCGTTTTATTCGTTGTCGTGCCCGGCGGCTCGTTGCCGGGTGCGGCAGGCCGTGGCCTGCGCGTCGTTATTGTTATTTGCGTGACGTTCTTTGCGGGACCTCAGGCCGCGCCCCGTCCCACCTGCAGGAACGCCGGCGCGTCCAGCAGCGCGCGCACGTCCAGCACCTGCCAGTCACGCCCGTCGCGGTCGGCAAAGCGCTGGCCCTCCCAGGCCGGCGTGGCGGCGGACGGCGGCGGCGCGTCGCCGTGCGGCAGGCTCAGGTCGACGGCATGGCGCAAACCCGCCACGCGCGTGGCCAGGATGGCGCACGCGCGCTCGACCTGGCGCGACAGCACCACGATCTTGCTGCCCGGCTGCACCGGCGTCGGCGCGCCGCCGCAGAACAGGCTGAAATCGATCACCCCAAGCAGGCTGCCGCGCGCGTTGACCAGCCCGCTGTACCACGGCTGCGTCAGCGGCACGCGGCTGGGCGCGCGCATGTCCAGCACCTCGCCCGTGTCGGCCAGCGGTAGCAGCCAGTTGCGCGGCCCGACCTGCAGCGCCAGGTAGCTGTCGGCCGCGGGCAGGCTGCGCGCCTCGCGCAGGCGCCGGGCCAGCATGGCCTGGTAGTCCTGCAGGCGGGTCTGGCGGGCACGGAGGTCTTGGCGTGGCGCGTTCATCTGGCGGTCCCCGGAACAGGTGGCGGCGGCATCCCGTACGGCATGCGCGCGCGAAATCAGTGCGACAGCGCGGCGATCTTGCCCAGCAGCTCGTCGCCGTCGACAGGCTTGACGATGTAGTCCGACGCGCCCTGGCGCATGCCCCAGATGCGGTCGGTGTCAAGGCCCTTGCTGGTGCACATGATCACGGGGATGTCCTTGAAGCGGTCGTCGCGCTTGATCGCGCGGGTGGCCTGGTAGCCGTTCTGGCCGGGCATCACCACGTCCATAAGGATCAGGTCGAAATTCTCGGCTTCCAGGCGCGCGAAGGCCTGGTCGCTGTTGCCGGCGACCGCGACCTTGAAGCCGCGCTTGCCGAGCAGGTCGGACATGAACAGGGCTTCGGTCGGGGAATCGTCGACGATCAGGATCTTGTTGATGGCAGTCATGAGGTTTTCCTTCGATGCAGTTCGGTTCACTCAGGCCGGCAGCACGGCACCCGCGGCCTGGCACGGCAGGCAGCCCTGCACGGCCTGCAGCAGCGCTTCACGGGTAAACGGCTTGGCCAGGTGGTCATGCGCGCCGACCAGGCGGCCGCGCGAGCGGTCGAACACGCCGTCGCGCGAGGACAGCATGATCACGGGGATGGCATGGAACCGGGGGCTTTTCTTGATCAGGGAGCAGGTCTGGTACCCGTCTAGCCGGGGCATCAGGATGTCGCAGAAGACCAGGTCCGGATGCAGGTCGCCGACCTTGGCCAGCGCCTCGAAGCCGTCTTCGGCCAGCGTCACCTGGTATCCCGCCTGCGACAGGAAGATCTCCGCCGTGCGGCGGATGGTGCTGGAATCATCGATCACCAGCACCTTGCGGCGCGGCTGCGCCGTGGCGTCTGGTTTGGAATCGCCAGGCGTCGCGTGGACGCCGGCGGCATTGACCCGCTGGTTTTCTTCTGTTTGAGCGACCCGCATGTTGTTCCCGCGACCAGCTACCCCATGCGGAGCGCCGGCGATCACTTGAGAACACCCGTGCGAAGCAGCGCGACCCATGCGCACCCCGACGGACCCCCGAAAAATTCTTATTTCCCTTCAAGGCCAGGCCGTTGCCCGGCAGTGGCGGTGCGTGGAACCCGCACCTGCCTGCCGTCACCCTACCGATGGCGGATGGACGGCCAGTCATTTTGCAACAGAGTGTGACAAGACGCCGGGGGGCCGTCAATCCGGTCCGGCGGGCCCTTGGCGGCGTTCTGTCGCATTGGCGCGACGCGCGCGGCCAGTTTGCGGCTTTTCTGTGAAGCCTCGATGGCGTGCAGCCGACGCGCCTAATGGTTGCCGAGGAGCTGCCGGGGCTGCCGCCCAGCCGGGCTCAGATGGCAACCATCTCAAAGTCTTCCTTGCGCGCGCCGCACTCCGGGCAGGTCCAGTTGATGGGCACGTCTTCCCACCGGGTCCCGGGGGCGATGCCGTCTTCCGGCGCGCCTGTGGCTTCATCGTAAATCCAGCCGCAGATCAGGCACATCCAAGTCTTGAATTCTTCGTCCATAACAGGCTCTGGCCACTCTCCATTAAAATCCAGCGCAGATGGTACCGAAACCGTGACGCCGACGCCAGCCGGCGACCGCCAGATTCGTGCCAGTTCCGCCGTGTTCGCGCCTGTTAGCGCCCTGTTAGCGCATGATTGACAGCCAATTGCAGCGAAATCCTGCTGTTTTTGCCGCATGTCAACGACAAGTCCCGGGCCCAGCCGGACACGTTCTCCGCAGACTTGATTCCCACCTCAACGCCATGTCCCGTAATCAGCAGCTCTTCGACCGCGCCCAGCAGACCATCCCCGGCGGCGTCAACTCGCCCGTGCGCGCCTTCCGCTCGGTGGGCGGCACGCCGCGCTTTATCACGCGCGCCGAGGGAGCCTATATGTGGGACGCCGACGGCCAGCGCTATATCGACTACATCGGCTCCTGGGGCCCGATGATCGTCGGCCACGCCCACCCGGAGGTGGTGCGCGCCATCCAGGAAACCGCCACGCACAGCTTCTCGTTCGGCGCGCCGACCGAGGCCGAGATCGTGATGGCCGAGGAAATCTGCAAGCTGGTGCCGTCAATCGAGCAGGTGCGCCTGGTCTCCTCCGGCACCGAGGCCACCATGAGCGCGCTGCGCCTGGCGCGCGGCTTTACCGGCCGCGACCTGATCATCAAGTTCGAGGGCTGCTACCACGGCCACGCCGACAGCCTGCTGGTCAAGGCCGGCTCGGGCCTGCTGACCTTTGCCGACACCACGCAGAATGCGCCCTCCTCGGCCGGCGTGCCGGCGGATGTGACGCGCCACACCATGGTGCTGGAGTACAACAACGTCGAGCAGCTCGAGCAAGCCTTTGCCAAGCATGCCGGCGAGATCGCCGCGGTGATCGTCGAGCCGGTAGCCGGCAACATGAACCTGGTGCGCGCCACCGATGCGTTCCTGAAGGCCATGCGCGAGCTGTGCACGCGCGACGGCGCAGTGCTGATCTTTGACGAAGTGATGACCGGCTTCCGCGTGGCGCTGGGCGGCGCGCAGGCGTACTACGGCATCAAGCCGGACATGACCTGCCTGGGCAAGGTGATCGGCGGCGGCATGCCGGCCGCGGCCTTCGGCGGCCGGCGCGACATCATGGCCAAACTGGCACCGCTGGGCGGCGTCTACCAGGCCGGCACGCTGTCGGGCAACCCGCTGGCGGTGGCCGCGGGCCTGACCACGCTGAAGCTGATCCAGGCGCCGGGCTTCCACGACCGGCTGGCAGCGCAGACGCGCAAGCTGGCCGATGGCCTGGCCGAGGCCGCCAAGGCCGCCGGCGTGCCGTTCGCGGCCGATGCGGTCGGCGGCATGTTCGGCATCTACTTCCGCGACGGCGTGCCGGGCAGCTTTGCCGAGGTGACCAAGAGCGACACTGCGCGCTTCAACCGCTTCTTCCACGCCATGCTGGACCAGGGCGTCTACCTGGCGCCGTCGGCATTCGAGGCCGGCTTTGTCTCGGCGCAGCATGACGACGCCATCCTGGCGGCCACCCTCGACGCCGCGCGCAAGGCGTTCGCGGCCGGCTGAGCGCCGTCAAACAGGCGGCGCCCGGTGCGCCGCCTGCCACATGGGCGGTGCGCTACACTTGGGATTCGCTTCATCCATGTCCAACCCGCGGAGTTTCCCGATGCGCGCCTCTTCGTCCCTGTCCTCGCCGCTGTCCGTCTTCCGCTGGCTGCTGCTGGCGGTCATGGCCAGCCTGCTGTCCGCATGCGGCTACAACGACTTCCAGTCCAAGGACGAGGCGGTCAAGGCGGCCTGGAGCGAAGTCATCAACCAATACCAGCGCCGCGCCGACCTGATCCCCAACCTGGTCAACACCGTCAAGGGCTACGCGTCGCACGAGCGCGAGACCCTCGAAGCGGTGACCAAGGCCCGCGCTGCCGCCACCAGCATCCAGGTCTCGCCCGAGACCCTGAACGATCCGGAAGCCTTCAAGCGCTTCCAGCAAGCGCAGGGTGAGCTGTCAAGCGCACTGTCGCGCCTGCTGGCGGTGTCCGAGAACTACCCGCAACTGAAGGCCGACGCCTCGTTCCGCGACCTGCAGTCGCAGCTCGAAGGCACTGAGAACCGCATTACCGTGGCACGCCAGCGCTATATCGCCGCGGTGCAGGACTTCAATATCCTGGCGCGCAGCTTCCCGACCAACCTGACGGCGATGATCTTCAAGTACCCGGTCAAGCCGTCGTTCACGGTGGATAGCGAGAAGGCCATCTCCACGCCGCCCGCGGTCAAGTTCTAAGGCTGCACCCATGGGCCACACCCTGCGATCGCGCCTGCGGCCGGGCTGGCTGGCCGTCGCCCTGCTGTGGCTGGCGACGATCCTGTCCGGCCCGGCGCTGGCGGCTGACGGGTTCGTGCCGGTGCCGCCGCTCACCCAGCGCGTCACCGACCTGACCGGCACGCTGACGCCGCAGCAGCGCGGCGCGCTGGAAAACGTGCTGGCGGAATACGAGCAGCAGCGCGGCAGCCAGATCTTCGTGCTGATGGTCCCCACCACCGACCCCGAGCCCATCGACGCCTACAGCATCCGCGTGGCCGACGCCTGGCGCGCCGGGCGCAAGGGCATCGACGACGGCGTGATCGTGCTGATCGCCAAGGACAACCCGCCGGGGCTGCGCAAGATGCGGCTGGAAGTCGGCCGCGGCGTGCAGGGCTCGCTGACCGACGCCATGTCCAAGCGCATCTTGCAGGACATCATGGCGCCGCACTTCCGCCAGAACGACTTCTACGGCGGGCTGGCGGCGGGCATCTCCGCGATCCAGGCCACCATCGACAAGGAAGGCCTGGCGGGCCCGCAGGCACGCAAGGCGCAGCAGGCGTCCGCGCTGGCCGACTGGCTGCCGGTGCTGTTCCCGCTGGCGATCATCGTGTTCTTCTTCCTCAGTGCGATCCTGCGCCGGCGCGGCCCGCAGATCGTCACCACCCGGCGCGGCCGCGACGTGATCGCCGGCGGCCTGGGCGGACTGGGCGGCTATGGCATGGGACAGGACTGGGGCCGCCGCAGTGGCGGCTGGGGCGGCGGCGGCTTTGGCGGTGGTGGTGGCGGCGGCGGTGGCGGTGGCGGCTTTAGCGGTGGGGGCGGCGGCGGCTTCGACGGCGGCGGCGCCTCCGGCAACTGGTGACAGCACGAGGAACGAGGACGATGCCGAATCTGCGACGCGCACTGCACCATATCGCCACCACGCCCAGCGCCGCGCGCCGGCACTTCCCGCCTGACGCGCAGAAGCAGTTGCACCAGGCCGTGCATGCCGGGGAAGCGCGCCACCGCGGCGAGATCCGCGTGGTGATCGAGGCCAGCATGCCGGTCGGCGATGCCTGGGCCGGGGTCACGCCGCGCGAGCGCGCCCGTTTTCTCTTTGGCGCGCTGGAGGTCTGGAATACCGAGGACCATACCGGCGTGCTGCTCTATATCAACCTGGCCGACCATGCGGTCGAACTGCTGGCCGACCGCGGCATCGACGCCCGCGTGGGTGCGGACAGCTGGCGCGAGCTCTGCGATGAACTGGCGCGCGGGCTCAGGCAGAAGCTGTCGGTGGAGCCGGTGCTGGCCACGGTGGCGCGCATTCACGATCTTCTGGCCACGCATTTCCCGTCGGATGATGGGTATAACCCTAACGAACTGGACGACCGGCCGATCGTGCTCTAGATACTATGGAAGGGCTGGACAGATAAGCCCCCTGGAGTAAAACGAAGCTTCACGAACCCGTTTTACGAAAGGAGCCTGCAAATGAATGCGCCTGACACAGCCCTTCAAGGACAGGATAGGGCAGTTATTGGTCGACTGTATATGGCCTTCGAACTGGGCGAGAAGAGTTGGAAGCTGTCGCTTGGCGACGGCGTACGCGGGCCGAGCCGGTATACGGTGGCGGCCGGTGACAAGGACGCGGTCCTGCGAGCGATTGCCAAGGCCAAAGCACGCTGCGGACTGACATCGCAGGTGCCGGTCCGCAGTTGTTACGAGGCTGGCCGCGATGGCTTCTGGCTGCACCGCTGGCTGACCGAACAAGGCATTGATAACCTGGTGGTGGACTCGTCCAGTATCGAAGTCAACCGGCGTGCACGACGTGCCAAGACCGACCGGCTCGACGGCGACAAGCTGCTCTCGATGCTGCTGCGTTATCACGCGGGGGAGCGACGCGTGTGGGGCGTCGCGCGGGTTCCCACCCCGGAGCAAGAAGACGAGCGGCGGTTGCACCGGGAACTGGGGCGACTCAGGCAGGAACGCACCGCCCTCAGCAACCGAATTCGCTCGCTGCTGGTATTGCACAACCTGCGGGTCGCCCACGTCGGCGGCCGTTCCTGGGCGCACTGGTGGAACGATCATGGCGCGCAACTGCCTGTGGGGCTGCGCGCCGAGATCGAGCGCAGTGTCGCGCGACTGTCACTGGCGGTTACGCAGATCAGGACGATCGAAGCCCAGCAGCACGCGACCGTAAAGACCGGCGCGCAGCCGGCGATCGCCCTGCTCGCGCGGCTGCGCGGGATTGGCGTCGGCAGTGCCTGGATCCTGGTCAAGGAACTGTTTGGCTGGCGGAACTTTCACAACCGACGCGAAGTCGCCAGCTCCCTGGGCTTGGCGCCGACGCCCTACAGCAGCGGCGAAAGCCAGGTCGAGCAAGGCATCAGCAAGGCTGGCAACAAACGAGCCCGCTGGCTGATGATTGAACTGGCGTGGAGCTGGTTACGCTACCAGCCTGCAAGTCAGCTCACCCAATGGTTCAATGAGCGCTTTGCGCCAGGTGGCAAGCGCATGCGGCGCATCGGTATTGTGGCACTGGCACGGCGATTGGCTATTGGCCTGTGGCGCTATCTCGAGTACGGCGAGATTCCAGTCCAGGCCAGCTTCAAACCAGTCGCAACGTGATGCCGCCTGAGTATGGAAGGCTAAGCGGTAACGATCGCAGGTCAGCGCGCCCGTAACAGACTCGGGCTGCCCCCAGCGGGTAGCCGTTCTTCTAGATGGGGCGCGCGCAGGTAACAGGGGTGTTCCAGCGCTTCGCGCATGCGGTATGTGGTGACCCGGCCTTGCACCGGGCACGGATAGAAGGTAGACCGGGGCTGGGTCCCGGCCTTAAGTAACCCCGACCTCGGTTTCACGCCGTGTCAGCCCACGAAGATTCGAGGCTTGCAAGGAGAAAGCATCGCGCCAGTCATGTCTATGGAAATTCAATCCCGGAGGAGCTTGACATCCTCGCCCTCATAGAAGGGTCTGTTCACGTTTTCACGATCGGTTCAAACGCAGTGGCGAGCGACACGCCGGCCAGCGCGCTTCGCTCATTGCCGTTCCGACTTTCGGGTTCCCCGCTCTCATCGCGCTTTCCCCATTCCCCCGAGTCAGCTCGCAAGTGCCAGTGCCAGCATTTGCGTGACAGGGGAGCTTTTCACGGGCGAACCATACTTTTGCCCGATATGACCTCCAGCGCTCACAAGCTACGCTTGGTGAACAACTGCATCACAGCGAGAGAAGCGGAGCCCTCAGATTCCGCTGAAATTAGGGGAAAACCATGTTGGAAATCGCAGCAGAGAAAGACCGGGGGGCACCTGCGCCCAAAATAGACCTTCGAGAATTGCTGTTGGAGGCTGGTCTCAGAAGTGCCACCGCCATACTGCTTGCAGGGTTCGCATACGCGGCAGTCCGCCAGTGGCTCGCTGACCCGACGCGGATCACCTTGCTGCTGCTCGTGCTGGCGAGTTGTCTGACGCTCGGCCTATCCCTATTCGTCCGGGTTCCGATAAGGCGAGACTGGCATCCGGTCACAGTACTCTGCTCCTTGGGCGGCACGTACTACTTCCTTGCAGTTCAGCTGGCGCCAGGTGAGCATCTGGTACCGGAAATGTTCGGCGCTGTCCTGCAGGTCATGGGGATTCTGTGGCAAATCTATGCAAAGGTCTCGCTGCGTTGGTCATTCGGGATACTGCCCGCCAATCGCGGAATTGTGTCGAGCGGGGCTTACCGATTTGTGCGACATCCGATCTACCTAGGCTATTTCATTGCCGACGTCGGCTTTTTGCTCACAAATTTTGGGGTGCAAAACTTGCTCGTCTACGCTGGCCTGTACGCCCTGCAGGCGGTGCGGATAAATCGGGAAGAAAAGCTACTGTCTGATGATCCCGAATACCGCCAGTATCGTGACAAAGTACGGTTTCGCGCCTTGCCGGGCGTTTACTGAGAACCCTTGCCAATCGTCAGCGGGGGCGGCGCGCGCCCATTAGGTACCAAACCGCCGCCAGCGCCTGTAGCACCACCAGCCCGGTCCATGCCGCCAGGTGCGCTGCCTTCGGATAATGGCCGCCAGTAGCCGGCCACAAATCCAGCACGAAGCCGACCCCGACCTGGCAGGCAAAGGTAGCCAGGAACACCGTCAGCGTCAGCGCCGTGGTGGCGCGGCCGATCAGCGCGTCCGGGAAGCTGCGCGCGAGCACGGCATAGGTCAGGATGCCGCTGGAGCCGAACACCCCGTAGGCCGCCCACAGCAGCGCCGGTGGCAGCGGCACCTGAGCCATCAGCAGCATTTGGATCACGATAAATCCGGTCATGCCGGCGCCGGCAAAGGCGTACAGGCTGACCCCGATCCGTTCGAGGTGGCGCGCGGCCCAGCCCGAGCCGACGCAGCCGGCCATCATCGCAAAGCCGATCACCGAGATTAGCCGCGCGCTGGAGGCGGGGTCGAAGCCAGCCACATCGCGCATAAAGGCGCCGACCCACAGCGTCTGCACGGCCAGGAACACGCCCTGGTTGAGCAGCGTCAGCGGCACCACGCGCCAGAAGCGTTCGCTCGCCAGGATCTTGCGCGTGCCGCGCAGCTGTTCGCGCAGGCTTTCCTTGCCGGTGCGCGGCTTGTCGGGCACGCCGAACCACAGCAGCACCGCCATCGCCAGCGAGACGCCCGCCAGCCCTGCGCTGATCGTGCGCCAGTCGGAGAGCGACAGCAGCCACGCCAGCGGCGTGCCGACCAGCACCGCGCCCAGCCCGCCGATGGCCATCACCAAGCCGTTGAGCAGCGGCATGCGCGACAGCGGGAACCACATCGACAGCGCCTGGATGGCGGCGCCCAGGCACACCGATACGCCCACGCCAATCAGCAGCCGGCCGACGGCCAGCCCCGCCATGCCGGACGCCATCGCGAACACCAGCGAGCCGGCCACCGCCGCCAGCAGCATCGCCGCCTCGGTGCGGCGTGGGCCGTAGCGGTCCAGCAGGATGCCCGCCGGCAGCTGGGCGCAGGCAAAGCCGAGGAAGTAGAAGCTGGTGAGCAGGCCCAGGTCGCCGGCATTCAGGCCGAGCTCGCGCGTCAGGTACGGCGCAAAGCCCAGGTTGACCCCGCGGAACACATAGGAGACGAGAAAACCCAGCGAGAACACCGCCAGCACGCGCCAGCGGGCCCGGGCGGGCCGCACGGCGGGTTGCGAGTGCGGGGGCGTGGAAGACAAGTCGGGAGAGGTCGTGGTCGTCATGGCCTGCATTGTCTTCCCCATTCCGGTGCAAGGCCAACGAAAGATACCCGCCGCAATTGTGAGTAGAATTTGACGGCCATGGCCAATTCTCCCGGCAGTCGAGCCGATCGCCCCGTCCACCTGCCGCCCCTGCAAGCGCTACGCGCGCTCGAGGCCGCAACCCGCCACCGCAGCTTCTCGCGCGCGGCGGACGAACTGGCACTCACCCATAGCGCCATCAGCCATCATATCCGCGGGCTGGAGACCAACCTGGGCACCAAGCTGTTCCAGCGCACCGGCAGCCAGATGACGCCGACCAGCGCCGGCGCGCGGCTGGCCGAGCAGGTGCGCGGCGCGCTCGACAGCCTCGAGCGCGCGCTGCGCGAGGCCGACAACAGCGCGCCCCGCCGGTGGTGCGGCTGCAGGTCAGCGTGATGGCCGACCTCGCCAATGCCTGGCTGATTCGCCGGCTGCCCAGCCTGCACGCGCAGGTGCCGTCGCTGGACTTGCACTTGCGCCTGCATGCCGAGATCACGCCGCCGGACCCTTACAGCGTCGACGTGGGCATCTGGCACCAGCGCATCGACCTGCCCGGTTTCGAGTGCCACAACCTGATCGAGGACCATGTGATCGCGGTGGCCAGCCCGGCGCTACTGGCGCGCTACCCCGGCTTCACGCTGGCCGACGTGCCGCGCCTGCCGATGCTGCGCTTTGCGCTGCGGCCCTGGCGCGACTGGCTCGAAGCCGCCGGCCTGCCCGGCGACGAGCCCGAGCGCCACCCGCATCCCGTCGAGCCTGCAGTACTGGGTCACCTGGCGCGAGGGCAATCCGCGCGAGAAAGCGATCCAGCAATTCCACGCGTGGTTGCAGGAACAGGTGCGGCAGGAAGCGCCGCAAGCGAGCCCTGCCGGCGCTGACAATGGCGGGTAGTTTCATTCCTGACATTGTTTCGCCCGTCGATGTTGGCAATACGAATCATTTTCGTCCACGCAAGCAAAATCAACGGGTTGGCGTTTTACGCGAGCTGAGCGGCGGTGTGTCAGCGGCGTGCACATCAGGGGCGCCTATTGGCCCCGAGTTTCAGGAATGCAACCAATTCTTACGCCATGCCAACCGCCATGAAAAATCTGCCCAGCCCATCCAAACAGATGAGAAACGGCTGGGGCCGTCGTGCCTCGATTCCTGCAAAGGCCTGTCAACGCGGCGTTTGTCTCAGCCCGACCGCGCCTGCGCGGGGCGCGCGGCGCCAAAAGGCTGAGGTCTTTCCCGCTGTCGCTGGGGTACACGCTTCACGCCGTTGTAACGGAAATGAAACTCCTGGGCGGGGTCACCCGCGTGCAGCATCAGAGCCCTGGCGCCCTAGCGTTTGAAATCCGGCCTCCCCTCTTTAGGATGGCCTTCAGCGGGGCTAGGTAGCGTAGGCGGCACCTGTGTCGCGATGAGTGTGCGGAGCACGCCATATAACAATTCGGACAGATGCTGCATTGCAACACAAAAAGGCCAGTCGACGTATCAAAAACGGAACGTAATAACTCGCCGAGGCCTTGCCACAACTGGCCGGAAATTTGTCTTTCCCTTTGCTATCAACGATTTAGCCTGCTCTGGCACGTTCGTCGCACTTATGTCCGCGCGAACAGAAGCCCGGAACAGGGGGACGACTGGAACCGAAGCGGCAACACAGTGGCACGGGTTCGCCGAAGATCAGTTTCAGTACGATCCCCGCAAACTCCCAGGGCGGGATTCGGGCTGGCGCTGTAAGCGAGGGGTCACGCGGCAGGGACTGGCCCGCATCGGTGGACACCCAGTGGCCGCCGGCAAGATCAGAAGGAGGTCTTTCAGGGACACGGGCCGCAAGCCTGCGCGAGCGGCCCGTGAAGCCTGGAAACTGCGCGTCGCCACAGCAAGCCGGGCGGCACGCAGAAAACAAGACAGCCGCCCGGCATCGCCGGAGCGCCTGACAAAAACGGGGTGTAGCGAAAGCCTGCCATGCAGGCGCAGCGAAGCAGCCGCCGTCGCGACCGACGCCACCGCCAGGGGCAAGGCCGCGACGGCAGAGGGAACGGGCCCGTCAGCCCGTGCAGCGCGGCGCCCAGGAGGCAAGAGAACAATTTTTCGGGAGGGTGCCAGGCCGTGGCAACGAAACGATGCGGCCGGCGCAAGCCTTAGCAGTACCGAAGCCAGTGACGGCATCCGCCGGCGCCGGCTTCGTAAAAAAAATCCGGGGAAATCGTATGAGCGCATATGCCAATCGTCCGCTGCTGTACGTGTCGCAGCACCATGACGCCATGCTATGCAGGCTGCTCGCACAGCGGGGCTGGAAGATCAGCTTCGCGTCGAACCTGCACGACCTTAATGCGCTGCCACACGGCGCCCAGCCCATCGCCGCCCTGCTCGACCTGCATTGTGGCTTCAGCGATGCCGAGCTGGAGTCATTCGAACCCTGGCTCTCGCAACCCCAGATCGGCTGGATCGGCATCGTCGCCAGCCGCGATGCGCTGACCGAGGCGGCGCGCCGCCTGCTCGGACTGTACTTCGTCGACTACTACACCGCGCCGTTCGAGCCAGCCGACCTGGCGCACTCGCTCGGCCATGCGCAGGGCATGGCGCAGATGCGCCCCGGCGTGCAGCGTGCGGTGGCGGGCACCGCGCGCGCCGACGGCATGATCGGCAACTGCTCTGCCATGCAGACGCTGTTCCGCGGCATCGAGAAGGTCTCGCGCTGGGACACCCCGGTGCTGATCTCCGGCGAGTCCGGCACCGGCAAGGAACTGGCCGCGCAGGCGATCCACCGCGCCTCCGAGCGCGCGCAGAAGCCCTTCGTTGCGGTCAACTGCGCCGCCATCCCGCCCACGCTGCTGATGTCCGAGCTGTTCGGCTACGAGCGCGGCGCCTTCACCGGCGCCACCAAGCGCAAGCCCGGGCGCATCGAGATGGCCCAGGGCGGCACGCTGTTCCTCGATGAAATCGGCGACATGCCGCTGGAGAGCCAGACCAGCCTGCTGCGCTTCCTGGAAACCGGACGCATCGAACGGCTGGGCGGCACCGAATCGGTAGAGGTGAACGTGCGTATCATCTCGGCCACCCACGTCGACCTGGAAGCGGCGATCGCCGCCGAACGCTTCCGCGGCGACCTCTACCACCGCCTGTGCGTGCTGCGCGTACGCCAGCCCCCGCTGCGCGAACGCGGCAGCGACATCATGCTGATCGCCGAGCATGTGCTGGAGGGCGTGCGCAAGCAGTCGCCGGCCCGCATCCGCGGCTTCTCGCCCACCGCGCTGCGCGCGATCCAGCAGCACAACTGGCCGGGCAACGTACGCGAGCTGATCAACCGCATCCGCCATGCCGCTGCGATGTGCGAGGAAGGCGTAATCCAGCCGGCGGACCTGGAACTGGGGGTGCCTGCGGAGGAACGGCCGCTGACGCTTGCGGCGATCCGGCAAGCGGCGGAGCAGCATGCCATCGTGGAGGCGCTGCAGCGCAACCACGAACGGCTCATAGACGTGGCGGCCGAACTCGGGATTTCACGGGTGACGCTGTTCAGGTTGATGCGGGATTACAAGCTGCAGGTGAAAAAGGGCGACCTCGGTCTGCTTTGTGTGCAGGGATAACCTTCCCGATTGCGGAGGAATCAACCGATGTCCCCTGATGCCTATCTTGAAATGGCCGAAACAGAAGCCGGCCACTGGTGGTTCCGAGGACGGCGCGACATCCTCGCCACCGTCCTGACCGGCCTGGCGCTGCCGCGCGACGCCTCCATCCTGGAAATTGGAGCGGGCACCGGTGGCAACCTGGCCATGCTCTCGCAATTCGGCAACGTGAGCGCTGTGGAGATGGACGACACTGCCCTGCAACTGGCACGCGATAAGACCCATGGAGTCTACGACATACGCAGCGGCAGGTGCCCTGACGAAATGCCGTTCCCGGATCGGAGTTTTGACCTGGTTTGCCTGCTCGACTGCCTGGAACACATTGGTGACGATGCCGGGTCACTCGCCTGTGCAGGAAAGCTACTGAAGCCGGGCGGCGCAGTGCTTATTACCGTGCCTGCCTACCAGTGGCTATGGAGCCGTCATGACGTCTTCCTGCATCACCAGCGCCGCTATAGCAGGCGATCGCTGCAAGCGCTGGTCACCCGGTGTGGCTTGCGCCTGGACCGGATCTCCTACTTCAACACACTGCTGTCTCCGCTTGCGATCGCCGCACGAGTCAGCGACCAGGTGCGCGCCAGCGAGAAGGCAACCGGTGCTGGCATTCCATCCCAACCGATAAACAGTGCACTGCACGCCCTGTTCAGCGCTGAACGCCACTGGCTTGCGCGCGGATCGCTGCCGTTCGGCATCTCCCTGATGGCGATCGTGCGCGCATCGTGAAAGCCGGTGACAGCGCGCCTGAACTGCACAGGCTCGCGCGGTTCCTGGTGTCGGGTGCAAGCTCAACAGGCGTCCATGTCGCCGTCACCGCGACACTGGTCAGTGCAATGGGGGTTTCACCGGTCGCTGCAAACTGTGTGGCCTTCCTGTGCGCGACTGCTTGCTCCTACCTGCTCAACACCCTCTGGAGCTTCTCGTCACGGCTGCGCAACCGGACCCTGGGCCGCTTTGCCGGCGTATCGCTGCTTGGATTAAGCCTGACCACAGCCATTTCATGGACGGCGCAGTTTCTCGGCGCCACGTACTGGACAGGACTGGCCTGCATCGTGCTGACAGTGCCGGCCTTCACCTACCTTGCGCACCGGAGCTGGACGTATCGGGAATAGGACAGGCCCTTGCCCCGGGCCGTGCCTGACATCAACGTCCGTTGCCTGCCCCGCGCTCAAGCCGGATGACCCGCCTTCCCGTGGCAAGTTGCCGGTCCTGGCCGGACTCCTGGTAACGGCGTCGCACTAGGTAGATCGGCCGGCCCTTAGCTTCATCATAGATGCGGCCGATATATTCGCCGACCACCCCAAGTCCGATCAGCTGGATACCGCCCAGGAACAGCACGATCGAGAGCAGCGACGCATAACCAGGGACATCCACCCCGAATATCAACGTCCGCCCCACAATGAAAGCGCCATAACAAAATGCCCCGAACGCGATCAGCAGCCCGATATATGTCCAGCTGCGCAACGGTAGCGTGCTGAAGCTAGTGATTCCCTCGAGCGCAAGGTTCCACAAGCGCCAGCCCGAGAACTTTGAGCGGCCCGCAGTGCGCGGCTCACGCTCGTAGCGGACGATGGCGGTCTTGTAGCCCACCCAGGCAAACAAGCCTTTCATGAAGCGGTGTCTCTCCGGCAATTGCTTGAGCGCATTGATCACCACCCGGTCCATCAGGCGGAAATCGCCAACGTTCACCGGCAGCTTCAGGTCGGAGAGCCGGTTATGGATACGGTAATAGCTTGCCGCCGTCACGCGCTTGAGCCAGGAATCGCATGCGCGTCTGCTCCGTTGTGCCAGCACGACCTCGGCCCCCGCCCGCCAGCGCGCGACCAGCTCCGGGATCAGTGAGGGCGGGTCCTGCAAATCAACGTCGATCGGAATGACGGCATCGCCAAGGGCTTCGTCCAGCCCGGCGGTCAAGGCCGCCTCCTTGCCAAAATTCCGCGTCAGGTCCACCACGCGCACGCGTTCGTCCTTGCGCGAATACGCGAGCAGCTGGTCCAGCGTATCGTCCGTACTGCCGTCATTCACCAGCACGATCTCGAAGCGGATCCGGTCGATGGTCTCCAGTATCGGCATCACGCAATCAAAGAATTTCCCTATGCTCTCGGACTCGTTGTAGCAAGGCACAACCAGAGAAAGCAGCCTGACATCGTATGGACCCGACATGATTCCCTCCCGAGGCGGCGCGGCCAGCGCATACGCAGTCTCAATGGCGTTTTCACGCACGTTGCTTCTTCTAAGGTGAATAGGATTACAGAGAACACGGCCAACGATGCAGCCGTCCGGAGCCGCAACATCAGCAAGTCAATCCGACCTACTCCCCGTCCACGTCCTTCGCAGAATCATCATCAGCAGCAGCAGCGTCACGATGGGCCCGATCTGGGGCAAGTTGATTACCTGATTCATGCTCAGTATCAATGGCAGTAGCCAAGCCACCACCAGCAGTTCGCGCTCCCCCGTCATCCAGCCGCGCCGCACACCATCGACCGCCAAGCCGGCAATCGCTATCCCAAGCCAGGTCAGCTCGTAGTACCAAATGTATGGGCTTACCAGGAGGGTGGCAGCTGCCATGGCGGCAATACGCAGTGCTGTTGAATTTCGACCTCGCCAGACTCTGAACACAGCCCAGATTGCGAAAGCCGCGCATACGCCATGAATCAAGTACGCGACGGTCACTGGTGCCTCTGCCATGCGCAACATCGAAAAGATCGACGGGCAAAAGCGCCATCCGTTTCCACCTTGCTCTAATACTGTCTCCCGAAAAGCCGCACCGGCCTCAAGGAACGCGGGTATGGTTTCCCAGCCGCAAACGGCAATACTGCACGCTGCCACCGCGGCGGCCGTCGCTGCGGCGATGAAAAATGTCTTCCATGCCCCGTCCGCCACCAATGCCACAGGGAGCAACAGCGCCAGCTGCGGCTTGATGCACAGCAATCCGATCAGGACGCCCGACAGTACAGGTCGCGCTCTTAGGTGGATTAGCCCCCAAGCGGCCAGTCCAGCTGTCAGCAACGAGTTCTGCCCCATTATCGCGGCCTCATGGAGAGCTGGAGAGGCCAAAACGGGTAGCCACACCGCGCGGCGCCGCACGCCGGGAATGTCCAGGATCCTGATAAGTGCGCCAATGTAAATGGCTGCCGTGCTGCCAATGAAGAGAAGATAGCTCGCTGCAAACGGCAACAAGGCCAACGGCATGACAAACAACAGGAACATCGGGGGATAGGCCCACGGCAGATAGAACTGCCCTCCCCCTTTCACCGCACCGAATGCGGCAATCACAGGCCGCAACTTTTCGTAGTCATAGACCTCGGCAGCATGCCCTTTCAGAGCCAGGTAAGACGCACTCCAGAAGGCCGAGAAGTCTACGCCAGGGCGGCCCACCGAATCCGCGGTGAAGCCCTTCGTTCTCAAGCCCCATAGGAGGATCATTCCGCCATAGGCGATCAGCATGGCAATGCTGTAGACCTTGACTCGCTCCAGGCCGAGCCAATGTTGCAACGTCACGGATGCCGGCGTAGCTTCCGGGCTATGGTCCAGGCTCATCGTTCCCCGTTCTTATGTTGTTCTGTAGTACCACCGGCCCATGCATTTTTTTTAAAGAATGCCGCGGCGATGCCTCGATGTATTCGCTCCATTCTGGTCAGGAGGCCACCGATATACAAGCAGAATCAAAGCCCTGAACCGGCGACAAAAACTGGTTTGCGCAAGCGTTTCCAAACTGAATCACAGCCGGCTTTGACCGTATTCCCGCGTGTCACTCCAGTTCTTCCGGCGTTGATCGAGGTGCAGCACCCCAGCCGCAGCGCGGCGCGTTTCCCGGCTGAAACGTCGGCCACCTCCTGGCTTGCTACCCGACACACCATCCTTTGCGAGTCAGTGACGCGCGATTGGGCATCCACATCCGCCAAACGCACCGTGTGCCACGCGACCCGACTCATACTTTTGGCGCAGAAATGGCCCTGCGCGCGAGCAGCCCTGCTCGCGGCAACGAGGATCGGAGGAAATAAGCACGATTCGTCCTGGAAACGACAGGACGGGCACGTTGGCCACAAGCCGGCATGGCGCGCACCTATGGAACGCAACCCCACGGAAGACAAAGGCGTTTGCAGCGATGGCTCGCATTTTGCGATAACGGGCGACTGCGCCCTGCCTCGGCGGGCAGATCCGGTAAGCACTACAGCCATCGCGAGACGCCATGAAACTCACCACGACCTGGGTCGAGACGACGAACGGGGAAAGCCTGCTCCGAAAGGCCGCCACAAGACAGTGGTTCTGGCTTTCCGTCTTCGGCCTGAGCTTGTTCTCGATCCTTGCCTTCATTGGCGTCCGGCTACTGGCCGACGCGGACACCCTCTGGCACATTGCCGCCGGGAACTGGATCATTGCCAACCAGGCAGTGCCAACAACAGATCCGTTCTCCTTCTCTTTCCGGGGCGCCAAGTGGATTCCCCATGAGTGGCTGGCCGAGGTCATCCTGGCAACATCCTATGGATGGCTTGGCTGGGCCGGGCCGGTGCTGCTCACCGCGCTGGCAACCAGCGTCGCCCTGACCGTTCTGCTGCGGTTCCTGCTGCGCTATATCGAGCCGCTGCATGCGTTCACCGGCGCGGTACTGGCTTTCCTGACGCTGGCTCAGCACCTGCTGGCGCGCCCCCACACGCTGGCCTGGCCGCTGATGGTGATCTGGGTCTACTACCTGGTCATGGCGCGTGAGCAAGGCAAACGGCCAAGCCTGTGGCTGCTTGTTGCCATGCTGGCCTGGGCGAACCTGCATGCCAGTTTCCTGCTCGGCATCGTGCTGGCGGGCGCCCTGGCGCTGGAAGCCGTGCTTACCGAAGGCAATCCACGCCAGAGCGCGAAGGCATGGGCACCGTTCCTGGCACTCACGTTGCTGGCCGGCCTGATGACGCCAAACGGCGTGGACGGCCTGCTCTTTCCCTTCCATGTTTCCGAAATGACCTTTACGCTCAGCATCATCAGCGAATGGCAGCCGCCGGAAATCCGGTTGCTCCAGCCGATAGTGCTGTGGCTCGGCTTCGTGCTGTTCGGCGCCCTCTACTTCGGGTTTCGCTTGCCCCCGACCAGGATAGCGATGTCCTTCTGGCTTGTTTATCTTGCCCTGACATCCGTGCGCTATGCCGAGCTTCCCGGGCTGCTTGCCCCGCTCCTGCTGATGCCTTCCGTCGGCTCTCAGCTGCGCGCGGCCATTCGTCCGGAGGTAAAGGCAAGACTCTCACTCAGGTGTCTACAGGTAATCACTATCCTCTCCACCGTGCTCTTCCTCTCAAGCATCGTCTTCCTTGCAAGAGGCATCAACCGTGGCCAGGACCCGTCGCTACCCAGGGACGCAGTCCGCGCAGCCATGGCAGCGGGTGGCTCCGGGCCGGTGTTCAATAGCTACAACTTCGGAGGCTATCTGATCTTCTCCGGCATCGCGCCGGTCATCGACGGCCGCGCAGACCTTTACGGCGATAAATTCGTCCGCCGCTATATGGATGCCTATTCCGGCAATGCCAGGGTCCTGAAGACATTGATACAGGAGTACAAGATCCGCTGGGCCGTCCTGGAACCGTCAAGTCCCGCGTTACAGGTGATCCGCGACCTGCCGGGCTGGCGAAAGGTGCATGAGGATGCCGTGGCCGTAGCCTACGTCCGCGAACAATAGGGTCGTCGCTTCCCCGACTCCCGGCGTATCCCGCTGACAAACGGTGGATGGCGTGTTGTGGGCCATCCAATGGCTGGCCACGTCATTGCCTCGAACACAGCCGCTGGCCACACTGCGTTGGCTGCCGGGAGCGTGCGCTCCCGCAGTCGCGCCGGGCACCAGATTCTGACGCCATCAGCACTGCGCTATCTGATGACGCGCCGCTGGAGCGCCATCAGGGTTCAGGCGTTGCCGACGTTCACTGCTGACGCCTGTCTCTCCCGCCACTCCGCCTGGCAAGACGTCCCGTCATGACGGGACTTGCGCAATCCCGTCAACCCGGCAACTTGCAGGGCGACGCCGCTGCACTTCCGCTGGATCCCACGCTCGCCAATTCCCGATATCCACTGCGGCAAATCGCTGCGCCCCATCGATGACCTGCATCTGCGCGCCAACAGCCGGACGCTACGCAGCGTATCGCGCAAACACGCCTCAGCACCGTCGGCAGCAAGCATCGCGGCTTTCTGGTGGCATCCCGACGCCTGCAGGTCCGCAGCAGCCAGCCACGCAGAACAGAACGCATGACGGCCAACAACGGCCGCGGCCGCGACTGCATCGATAACGGCGCTTGGGCAGGCAACGTTTCCACATTGAATCATGCGACCTCATACGCCTGCGAGCCGCCTGCACACTGGGATTGCGGTGCATGCCTACGAATGTTGCCCTGCATTCCGCGAGTCCACCCGGCGATGTGACGTTTCGCTCCGGAAACGCTGGGTCGCCATCTGCCGCCCTCGTCCGTCAGTCTGGCCGACGTCGAGGAGGCGGGCGGAAGTCCGCTCGAATGCCACCGGCTGGAGTAGATGGCGGAGATCCGCGCAGGCATCACTTCATGCTTTCGGATGAGGTTTCCGCGCATTCTCCCCCGCCTCGCCGACATGGCCAAGCCGTCGATCTAGTCCTTCCGTCGCGCCTGCGGAAATGGCGTTAACTGCCTGCGTTTCCGCAAAGCAACGAAGCACGGCCAGGATGCGGTTATCGGGCTCAGCGAGGTCCCTGCCATCCTGCATCGCTACCCGCAAAGCCTTATGACACAACGGTCTGCGCGGGGCTGGCCCGCACTTTGCCTATACCTGGCATGCGGCACCGCAGTCTGGAAAGCCGCAATGCCAGCGCAACGTTCGCCGGCATCAGAAGCAAAAAACTATACGGGGAAATTTGCCATGCGAGCTGTCCGCCCACTTGCGATGCCACACCGGTATGTCGGCCACGCTGCCGCCAGCAGGGGTAGCGGCACCGCGCCATTCCGCTGCCTGGCCCGCAAAGGCCATGTGCAGCACGCCGCGCGGTGCATGCACGTGTCAGCCGAGCGTCGGCTGCAGGCGCGCAGCTCCTGTGACTCGCACGGCGGCCCTTGCCGCTGGCCGTTCCATGCCTGCGCCATCTGCGCCCCGCCCTGCCACCGCTTCTTCCAGCGCTGACCAGCTCAGCGTCCACACCGCAGTCTCGCAGTCTTACCAACTTGCTGCGCTTCGGCAACTATCCAGCCAGCCGCTTCGCAGCGCTGCAGCACCTTCTCTCAATCAAAGGAGATAGTCATGGAACACATCGCCCACACCGTCAAGCAATTCCTCCGTGATGAAGATGGCGTCACCGCCATCGAGTACGGCCTGATCGCCTCGCTGATTGCTGTCGTGATCATTGTCTCGGTGCAGACCGTTGGCAACAAGCTCAACGCAGTCTTCGACTACATCCAAACCAAGCTGGTCACGCCGTAAGCACACCGGCAATCGAAGCAGCACAAGGCGTGGACCGAAAGGTCCACGCCCGCCGCCCCCTTCCGAACGTCAGAATCCGGAGATCAGCATGTCAACGATCAATGCCCATTTGAAGCGGTTTCTGCGCGATGAGCGCGGAGTAACGTCGATTGAATACGCATTGCTCGGCGCGCTGCTCGCCATGGCAATCGTCAGTGGCGTCAGTGCGCTGGGCAACGCAGTCGGGTCTCTTTACAACACGATCGCTGCCAAGGTGTCATCGCTGCCCTGACCGGCAGCCGGACCACGAACGCGAGCCGATCCAGCCATGTCCGCCACCGCCACGCTCTCCCCCTTTATCGGTCCGATCGTCATCGCGATCGTACTCACCGCCGCAGCCATCGACCTGCATCGCCGGCGCATTCCGAACTGGCTCACGTTCGGCGCATGGATCGTTGCCCTGCCGGTGCAGGTTGCCATGCATGGCGTGCCCGGCGGAGCGTCGGCCTGGGCCCTGGGCTGGCTCACAGGATTCGGCGTCATCCTGCCCTTCTACCTGATGCGCGGCATGGCCGCCGGCGACGTCAAGCTCATGACAGCCGTGGGCGCATGGCTTGGCACCGGCATGGTCCTGAAGATCGCCCTGGCAACCTTCGTGATCGGCGGCGTCTGGGCGCTGATACAGATACTTGTAACCGGGCAAGCCAGAGCGACCCTGTTCCGCGTTGGACACATGCTGTTCGCCGCCGTGCTGCCTGGCTCCAGGCCAGTGCAACCCGATACCGAAGCCTCCGCCGGCACCATGCCCTACGGGGTATCCATCGCAGCCGGCACGCTGGCCATGCTCTTTGCCAGCACATGACACAGACAACACAACAGCACCTGCCTGTGGCGGGGCATTGAAAAACCAGGACACGAAGACCAGCAACGGGGAACGGCAATGAACGAGCATCACGACACGGGAAATACACCGCGGCTGCTGGAGGCGGTCACGGGCGGCAGGAATGCCAGCGCGGACCACGGCTCCGTGCCGCTGCCACCCTGCCATGTGCTGCCGCGTACCGTCGCGGATACCGGGCTGGAGATTGCCCAGTTGCTGGGCCTGCTGATGAAGGCGGCCTACCTGCACCGCACCGTTACGCTCGCGGTGCTGACCGACACGCTCAAGCTGCCGGCCACCGTCGTCAATGAGGTTGCCGCCGTCGCCGTGCGCGAGCGCCTACTGGAAATCGCACACCGCGGTGCCAGCGACCTGGACGTGCGCTTCCGCCTCACGGACGCCGGCTATACGCGCGCAGCCGAAACCTCGGCGCGCTGCAGCTACACCGGCGCCGCGCCGGTCACGCTGGATGCCTATCTCGATGCCGTTAAACGCCACTCGGTCAGTCACGCGTCAGTGACCAAGGCGGACGTCACCGCGGCCTTCCATGACCTGGTGATTCCGGTCCGTCTGCTGGATTCAATCGGCATGGCGCTAAATACCTGCCGCGCACTGATGATCTACGGCCCCGCGGGCAGCGGCAAAACCTACCTGGCGCAGCGCCTGGGCATGCTGCTGCCGGGCGCCGTGCCGGTGCCGCACGCCATCACCGTGGCCGGCGAGATCATCCAGGTGTTCGATCCGCTGGTTCATGTGCCCTTCGATGAAAGCGAGGCTTCGCTGGCGCGCCGTTCACTGGACCGCCGCTGGGTCCTGTGCCACCGGCCGGTGGTGCTGTCAGGCGGCGAGCTCACGCTGTCCATGCTGGATCTGCGCTACGACCGCGCCGCAGGCTTTTACCAGGCGCCCCCGCATATGAAGGCCAACAACGGCATCTACATCGTTGACGACCTGGGCCGGCAGCTCGTCGGCGTCACCGACCTGCTGAACCGCTGGATCGTGCCACTGGACCGCGGTGTCGACATGTTCACGCTGCAGACGGGTGTGCGCTTCTCGGTGCCGTTCGACGTCTGGCCGGTTTTCTCCACCAATCTGGAGCCCGCGGCGCTGGAAGACGATGCGTTCCTGCGCCGGCTTGGCAGCAAACTCTATGTGGGCGCGCTGTCGGTGGACGACTACCGCGAGGTGTACCAGCGCACCGTCAACGATTTCGGACTGACCAGCACTGATGCGGTGTTCGACTTCCTGGTCGACAGCCTGCACTACGCAAGCGACACGCCGCTGCTGGTCTGCATCCCGCGCGACCTGCTGCGCCTCGTCGCCTCCGGCGTGCGCTACCACGGCAACGCCCCGCACGTCACCGAGGAGGGGCTGCTGGCTGCCTGGCAGAGCTATTACGGTCTGCGGACCTCGGCCGAAGGTATGCCGCCGGCCAGCAGGGGCCACCGCTGGTCCGACGACCAACGCGCGGTGAGCTGAGCCGCACCAGCCAACACGGACAACTGTAGGGGAGAGTCATCATGAAAAACACACGTGCAATCCTGATGCTGCTGATTGCCCTGGTCGCCGGGGTGGCGGCGGTGGTATCCGCATCGCGCTGGCTGGTGGAGCAATCGTCCAGCTCGGTAAAGCAGGTGGTCGTGGCCACCGTCGACCTCAACCTGGGGCAGCCACTCAACGGCAGCCAGCTGCGGCTGGTGAGCTGGCCCTCGGGCAGCGTGCCGCCGGGCGCGTTCGAAGACCTCAAGGCGCTCGACGGCCGCGTGGTGCGCACCAGCCTGCAGCGCGGAGAGCCCATCCTCGACGCCAAGCTGGCGCCGATCGGCACCAAGGGCGGCCTCTCCGCCGTGATCAACGACGGCAAGCGGGCCATCACCGTGCGCGTCAATGACGTGGTGGGCGTGGCGGGCTTCGCGCTGCCAGGCAACTACGTCGACGTGATCGTCAATACCAATGAAGAGGCCAAGAGCACGCAGAACGGCAGCATCTCCAAGATCGTGCTGGAGAAGATCCTGGTACTGGCGGTGGCGCAGCAGGTCAGCCGCGACGACACCCAGCCCAAGGTGGTCAACGCCGTGACGCTGGAAGTCACGCCCGAGCAGGCCGAGAAGCTGGACGTGGCGCGCAGCGTGGGCACGCTGTCCCTGGTACTGCGCAACCAGATGGACGTGGCCGACATCAACACTGGCGGCGCCACCAAGGGCACGTTGCTGGGCAAGGCCCCGGAGCCGGCACCGGTCAAGGTCGTCACCCAGACCGCCACGCGCACCGTGGTCAGGACTCGCACGGTAGCGGCACAGCCCGCCCGCGGCAACTGCATCGGCGTGCTGGCAGGCATGCAGGGCGGTCTCGAGTGCTTCTGACCGGCCTGTAACCCTACCTCACGTGACGGACAACGAATCCTGATCTGCATCACCTCTCCGGGGGGAGATTCAAAATGAAACAGAAAATGACCGAAGCCGCCGGCAGCACTCGCACCCTGGTGCTGGCCGTGATCCTCTGCACCCCGCTGGCCGTCGCCGCGCAGGTGGCCATGGAAGCGGGCAACCTGACCAAAACGACCACGCCGGCCGCCGCCAAGGCGCCCGCAGGCCCGATGCAGATGACCATCAGCATGACGCCTGGGGCACCCGCCACCGTCGCGCAGAACACCGCCCCGGCACCCGTACCGACGGCCGAGGCACGCGGGCCGAACTGCACCGGCGCGATCCGCAACGAATCCAGCGTGGTGGTGCCGGTAGGCAAATCGCAGCTGATCCCGCTGCCGGAACCCGTGCGAAACCGCACACTGGGCAACCCGAACGTGGTGCAGGCAACCATGGTGTCGCCGCAGACGCTTTACGTGCTGGGCCGCAGCGTCGGCACCACCAACATGATCGTGCAGGGCCGCAGTGGCTCCTGCAGCATCATTAACGTCGTGGTCAACGCCGATGCCGGCGGGCTGCAGACCTCGCTCGGGCAACTGCTGCCGGGCGAGCCCGGCATCCGCGTGATGACCGCCGCCGACAACCTGGTGCTGACCGGCAGCGTCACCAACGCGCAGTCTGCGCAGATGGCCATGGACATCGCCCAGGCCTACGCCACCGCCGCGCAGGGCGACGGCAACAAGAAGGGCGGCGTGCTCAACATGATGTCGGTGGACAGCCCGCAGCAGGTGATGCTGGAAGTGAAGGTGGCGGAGGTCTCCAAGACGCTGCTGAACCAGCTCGGCTCGACCGTGAACCTGCAGGGCGGCTTCGGCTCCTGGAGCGGCGGCCTGGTGACGTCGTTGCTGACCGGCGCCTCGACCGCGATCTTCGCCAGCAAGGCCAACAACCGGCCCTTCGATATCGCCCTCGATGCGCAGAAGAACGACAGCCTGGTCAAGATCCTGGCCGAACCCAACCTGGTCACCATCAGCGGCCAGGAAGCCAGCTTCCTCGCCGGCGGCAAGATCTACATCCCGGTGGCACAGAGCAATGCGCTCGGCGGCGCGTCAACCATCACGCTGCAGGAAGAAGAGTTCGGCGTGGGACTGAAGTTCACGCCCACCGTGCTGGCAAACGGGCGCATTCACCTGAAGGTGTCGCCGGAAGTATCCGAGCTGTCGCCAACCGGTGCCACCGTACGCGGCGGCACTCTGGCAGGCCAGACCGTGCTGCCGGTGATCACCACCCGCCGCGCGTCCACCACCGTGCAAATGCGCGATGGCGAGAGCTTTGCCATCGGCGGCCTGCTGACGGACAGCGCGCGCGGCTCGCTCAAGGCGCTGCCCGGTGCGGGCGAGGTGCCGGTGCTGGGCACGCTTTTCCGCAGTACGCAGTACCAGCAGGACCTGACCGAGCTGGTGTTCGTCATTACGCCGCGCCTGGTCAAGCCGATGCAGACCAACAACTACCCGCTGCCGACCGACAGCTTCTCCACGCCGAACCCGCTGTCGCTCTACTTCATGGGCAATATGGAAGGCCGTGGCAAGCCCATGCCGCTGCCCGCGCCGGCACCGTCGCAGCCCGCCGCGCCTGCCGCAACGCCCACCACGGCGCCGTCGGCACCGCGCAGCGAAACCGCGACCGGCACGTCGGTCTCGATGGGGCCGGTGCCGAAGGGCCGCCCGCTGGATGAGCCCGCCGCACCAGCAGCCACACCTGCAGCTGCGACAGCGATGCCGCCCGCCGCCAACGCGCCGGCACCGGCCCAGCCGCCCGCCCGCAGCATCGTGGCCGCGCCGCCGGCTGAAGACACCGCCGCGCGCATCGCCCGCATCGAAGCCACCGCCGCGCGCCTCGCGCAGGCACGGGCCACCGGCACCGACAGCCGTACCGCCTCGGGCGGCAACTGATCCGCCGCCCACAGGAGAACGATCATGAGCAAGAACCTCAAGCTTTCACGCGGCGCCGCCGCCCTGGTGCTCGGCAGCCTGGCCTGCCTCACGCTGTCGGCCTGCATGACCTCGACGCCGGTGTGGGACAGCCAGCGCGGCGTGGCGCTGGCCACGGTCACGCAGCTGCAGATCATCAATCCCGACGCGCCGGCGGGCCTGCCCACCGTCACCGGCACCGACGGCAAGACCGCGGTGGCGGCGATGAAGAACTTCGACCGCTCGCTGTCCAAGGGTCAGCAAAACGGCACACCCGCCATGACCATCGACTTCGGCGCCGGCGGCTACGGCGGCGTCGGCATGGGCGGCGGTTCGCGCTAATCACTACAAGGGGAGCGCCATCATGACCAGACCCAGGCTTCACGGCACGACACTGGCGCGCCGCCACGCGCGGCAGCGCGGCGCCGTCGCCATCATCATGGGCCTCGTGATCGTGGTGCTGGTCGGCTTTGTCGGCCTGGCGCTCGATCTGGGCAAGCTGTACGTGGCCAAGAGCGAGCTGCAGAACAGCGCCGACTCCTGCGCGCTGGCCGCGGCGCGCGACCTGACCGGCGCCACGCCGCTGACGGTGTCGGAAGCGGCCGGTATCACGGCCGGCTCGCGCAACCTGGCGCTGTTCCAGAAGGAACAGGTGCAGCTGGTGGCGAGCCAGAGCGTGCGCTACACCGATTCGCTGTCCAATCCCTTCCTCGACAAGGACTCGTCCACCTACGCATTGAACACCATCAAATTCGTGCGCTGCGATGTCTCGCGCGTCGGCATCGCCAACTGGTTTGCCCACGTACTCAACGTCATGCCAGGCATCAATATCGGGCCCAGCACGGTGGCGGCGTACGCGGTAGCCACCACCACCTCGGCCCAGACCACCTGCGCGATCCCGGTATTCGTGTGCCGGCCTGACACCGCCAACCCGCCCGTGCCCGGCGGCTACACCATCGGCCAGTGGCTGATCACCAAGGCGGGCACCGCCGACAAGGACAGCGTGGCCTATGGCGGCGGCAACTTCGGCTGGGCCGACCTGACCGGCGGCAGCAGCGCCAAGGACCTGGCCAACCAGCTCAAGGGCGCGGGCCAGTGCAACCTGCCCGCGACGGGTGCGATGGTCGGCACAACCGGCGACAAGGCCTCGCTTGCCGACGAATGGAACAGCCGCTTCGGCATCCTCAAGGGTGGCAACCCGCAGGGCGTGACCGACTTCACCGGCTTCGCCTACACGAACGCCACCTGGACCGCCAAGTTCAATGCCTACGACGGGAGCTCGACCGACAGCCTGGGCAATGCGCAGCCCAACTTCCTGGCCGCGCGCAAGGCCTACCGCGCCTACCAGGGCGACGCCACCACGCTGCTGGACACGCAGGGCAGCGCCGCCCCCAAGGCGACCTACGAGTCCGGCGCCGACCGCCGCCTGGTGCTGGCGCCGATCGTAGACTGCACCACGCTCGGCACGCCGGGCACCCACAAGATCCCGGTCACCGGCTGGGCCTGCCTGCTGATGGTCGAGCCCATGCAGAAGGGCGGGCACAACGACACGGTGCGGCTGGAGTATCGGGGCGATACCGTGGCGAGCAGTCCCTGCGCCTCGCAAGGGCTGCCGGGCTCGAGCACGAGCAACGGCCCTCTGGTGCCGGTGCTGGTGCAATAGGAGACGGCGATGAAACGGCTGACGACATCACACAAACGCCAGCGCGGCGTGGCCGCGGTGGAGTTCGGCATCCTGCTCGCACCGATGGTGCTGATGGCCTGCGGGGTGGCCGAGTTCGGGCGCGCGATCTACCAGTACGACACGCTGACCAAGGCCACGCGCACGGCGGCCCGCCACCTGTCGCAGTTCTCGCCGGACGACGTCACCTATCCGACCGCCGCGGCCAAGTGCCTGGCGGCGTACGGCAACAGCGCCTGCTCCGGCCAGCCGCTGGCGCAGGGACTGAGCACATCCATGGTGGTGATCTGCGACCGCGTGGACGCCAGCGGCTGTCCTGGCCAGTCGTTCAGCAACGTCAGTACCTACGACAACCCTGACGGCACCGGCACGCCGGCGGGCACGGTGAACCTGGTCGCCGTCCGAATCACCGGCTTCGCCTATTCGCCGCTGCAGTCCTTTATCAATGTGGCCGGACTGACCTTCGGCGACATCACCACCGTCATGAGGCAAGTGCTATGAAACCGCTCGCCCCCTCTCGCGCCCGCGCGCGCCAGCGTGGCACCACCATCGTGGAATTCGGCCTGATCGCGGGCGTGTTCCTGACGCTGCTGATCGGCATCGCCGAGTTCTCGCGCGTGCTGTTCTACTGGAACACCGCCGCCGAAGCGACGCGCCTGGGCGCGCGCATGGCGGTGGTATGCGACGCCGGTGCCGCCATCGTCAAGACGCGCATGCGCAGCATGCTGCCGCTTCTGCAGAACTCGAACATCAGCGTGGCCTACCAGCCCGCCGGCTGCGATTCGGACCCTGCCACCGCGCGCTCCACCTGCCAGAGCGTCTCCGTCAGCGTGACCGGCGTCACGGTGGCCACGGTGATCCCGCTGGTGCCGATGAGCCTGGGCATGCCGCCGTTCACCACGACCTTGACACGCGAAAGCCTGAGCACGTCCACCGGAGGCTCGGTATGCAGCTGATGCACCCCGACAGACCCGGTTCCATCCGACCACCGACACCGCACCCAAGCATCGACCAGAGCATTGCGAGGACATCATGCTGAAGATCCTGATCGCATCCGAAGACACCGAACGCCTCGCCGAGATCAACCGGCTCTGCGCCGCGGTCGGAAACTTCCAGGCCATGTCGCTGCAGGAAAGCCTGGCGCGCTTCCCGTTCCATGCCAGCCGCCTGCGTATGGCCGACCTGCTGATCCTGGAGCTGCCCGCCATCGGCTCCGGGCAGATCCTGGCCATCGAGACACTGCGCCAGCAGCACCCTGACCTGCCCTGCATCCTGGTCACGCAGTCGCCCGACTCCGAGGTGCTGATCAAGGCGATGCGCGCCGGCATCCGCGACGTGCTGTCGTGGCCGCTGGACAAGGGCCAGCTTGCCGAGGCACTCAAGCGCGTGGAAGCCACGCATGTGCCGCGCGAGCACCACGCCGCTCAGGTGATCTCGGTGATCTCGTGCAAGGGCGGCGCGGGCACCAGCTTCGTCGCCGCTAACCTGGGCGACGCACTGGCACGCCACCTCGGCAAGCGCGTGCTGGTGGTGGACCTGAACCGGCATTTCGGCGACCTCACCCACCTGGTCAGCGACAGGGCCCCGCCCTCCACGCTGCCCGAGATCTGCGGCCAGATCGAACGGCTGGACGCCGCCTTCCTCGGCGCGTGCCTGGTGCATGTGGACAACGGCTTCGACGTGCTCGCCGGCGCCACCGACCCGGTCAAGGCCACCCAGATTCAGAAAGACAAGCTGGAGTGGATCCTGTCGGTGATGCAGCCCAGCTACGACTTCGTGATCTTCGATATCGGCCAGAGCATCGACCCGGTCTCGATCGGCATGCTCGACCACAGCGACCGCATCTGCGTGGTGGCCGAGTGCCTGATTGCATACGGCCGCGCCGGGCGCCGCCTGGTAGAGATCTTGCGCGCGCTGCACTATCCGACGGACAAGCTGCGCCTGGTGCTCAACCGCACGGGCCGCAAGAACGAAGTCCCGCGCGCGACGATGGAGGAGATCTTCGGCCTGAAGGTCGCCTTTGCCCTACCCGACGACCCGGCCGTCGTGGACGAGGCCGTCAGCCACGGCGAGCCCGTGGCCAAGCTGAGCCGGCGCAGCGCCATTGCCCGCGCGCTGCAGACCATGGCCACACAGTTCGCCACCACGCCCGAGGCCGAGCGGCGCCTGAGGCCCGAGCCGGTATCGCCGCTGCGCCGGCTGATGCTGCGCGCCAAGAGCACCTGAGCGCCGGCCGAATCCATTCAAACACAATAGAACGAGGGGAAACCATCATGTCCATCCGCGAACAACTGGCCAGTACCACAGCCGCCTTCAACGCCAATGGCCACGCCTCGATCCACTTCGGCGGGCAGGCCACGGCCGCCACCTCGCCCGGCTACCACGCGCTCAAGCGCGACGTGCACGAGACCGTGCTCGACCGCGTAGAGCTGGAGCGCCTGGCTCGCTTTCCGCAGGAACAGGTCAGGCAGGAGATCGGCGCCCTGGTCAACCTGATCGTCGACGAGCAGAAGGTGCTGCTCAACGACAACGAGCGCCGCCAGCTGACCGTGGAGATCTACGACGAGATGTTCGGCTTCGGCCCGCTCGAGCCGCTGTTGAACGACCCCACGGTGTCCGACATCCTGGTCAATACCGCGCGCCAGACCTATGTGGAGCGGCGCGGCAAGCTGGAACTGACCGACGTGGTGTTCTACGACGACGCCCACCTGATGAAGGTGATCGAGAAGATCGTCTCGCGCGTGGGCCGCCGCATCGACGAAACCAGCCCGATGGTGGACGCGCGCCTGCCCGACGGCTCACGCGTCAACGCCATCATCCCGCCCTCGGCCATCGACGGCCCGCTGTTGTCGATCCGCCGTTTCTCGGTCAATCCGCTACAGGTCTCCGACCTGGTCAACCTGCGCAGCCTGACCCCGCCGATGGCGCAGATGCTGCAGGCACTGTCGACGGCCAAGGTCAACGTGCTGGTGTCGGGCGGCACCGGCAGCGGCAAGACCACAATGCTGAATATCCTGTCAGGCTTCATTCCCGAGGACGAGCGTGTGATCACCATCGAGGATGCGGCCGAGCTGCAACTGCGCCAGCCCCATGTGCTGCGGCTGGAAACGCGCCCGCCCAATATCGAAGGCAAGGGCGAGATCAACCAGCGCGCACTGGTGCGCAACGCGCTGCGCATGCGCCCGGACCGCATCATCCTGGGCGAAGTGCGCGGCGGCGAGGCGCTGGACATGCTCAACGCGATGAACACCGGCCACGAAGGCTCGCTCACCACCATCCACGCCAACACCCCGCGCGATGCGCTGACGCGGCTGGAAAACATGGTCAGCATGGCCGGCCTGACCATGCCTGCAAAAGCCATGCGCCAGCAGATCGCCTCCGCCATCACCGTGATCGTGCAGGCGGCGCGCATGACCGACGGGCGTCGCAAGATCGTCAGCATCTCTGAGATCACCGGCATGGAGGGCGACATCATCAACATGCAGGAGATCTTCACCTTCCAGCGCACCGGCGTGGACAAGGACGGCACCGTGCGCGGGAACTTCCGCGCCACCGGCGTCTATCCCAAGTTTGCCGAGCGGCTGCGCGTGTTTGGCGTGGGCCTGCCGGATGAAACCTATGACCCAGCCAAGCGCTACGAAGTCTGATCCGCCCGGCCAGATACAACGAAAAGCAACTCCCGGGAGATACACATGAGCACGATCTTCTACGCCTTCGCCATCCTGCTGTTCGTTGCCGTGGTGCTCTGCGTCGAGGGCATCTACCTGTGGTGGAACAACGCCCACGGCCCCGCGGCCAAGCGCATCGAGGCACGGCTGCGGGCACTGTCCGCGGGCGGGCAAGTCAGCGCCGAGCGCCTGTCGATCCTGAAGAAGCGCATGCTGAGCGACAAGCCGCTCATGCAGCGTTGGCTGATGAGCGTGCCGCGCATCGGCACGCTGGACCGCTGGCTGGAGCAGTCGGGCAGCAGCTGGTCGGTGGCGCAGCTTCTAGGCTACTGCGGCCTGGTGGTGCTGTGCGCGGTGGCGCTGGTGCCCCTGCTGCCGGTGCCGGTGCCGATGATCCTGGGCGGTGCCGCGCTGGCGGGCGTGCTGCCGGTGCTGCTGGTGATCCGGCAGCGCCAGAAGCGACTCAAGCAGATGGAAGCACAACTGCCGGACGCGGTGGACATGATCAGCCGCGCTCTGCGCGCCGGCCATGCCTTCAGCGGCGCGCTGGGCATGGTCGGGACGGAGATGAAGGCGCCGATCGGGCCGGAGTTCCGCACCACCTTCGAGGAGATCAACTACGGCGTGGCGCTGAACGAGGCCATGACCAATCTCGCCATCCGCGTGCCAATCAACGACCTGCGCTACTTCGTCATCGCGGTGCTGATCCAGCGCGAAAGCGGCGGCAACCTGGCGGAAATCCTCGACACCATCGGCAACCTGGTGCGCGAGCGCCTGAAGCTGTTCGACAAGATCCGCGTGCTGTCGGCCGAGGGTCGCCTGTCGGCGTGGATCCTGGGGCTGCTGCCCTTTGGCACTGCCGGGATGATCCTGGTGGTCAACCCCCAGTTCATGCGGGTGTTGTGGGAAGACCCGATGGGCCTGCGCATGATCGGTGGCGCGGCGATGTCGATGGTCTTCGGCGTGCTGTGGATGCGCAAGATCATCCGGATCCGGGTATGAGCGCGGGCATGCAGCGCCAACTGCCATAACAAAAACGCACAGCCGTCGAGAGGGGAGTCCATCATGCAAGGCATTTTCCAGGGGTTCCAGCCAGACCAGTTGGTCGTGCTTGGGCTGATTTTCGTGGCCGCGTTCGGCATTGTGTTCGGCGTGCTGCACGTGCTGTCGCCCAACCGCATGCGAGGGCGCATGGAGCAGATCGCCGGGCAGGGGCGGGTGGAAGCCGACGCCGGCAAACAGCATGCCTGGGTCGAGAAGATGCTGCAGTGGTCCAGGCATATCTCGCGCCTGTCGTTGCCCAAGGAAGGCTGGGAGAACTCGCAGCTGCGTGTGCGCTTCATGAACGCCGGCTGGCGCAACGCCAGCGCCGCGCCGATGTACTTTGCCGGCAAGACGGTACTGGCGGTGGTGCTGCCGATGATCGGGCTGTTGGCGCTCAGCGGCCAGCCGGCCTTCCAGGAGCGCAACATGATGTTCGGGCTGCTGGCGGTGCTGGGCGCACTCGGCTACTACCTGCCGAACGTGGTGCTGGCGCGCAAGGTGTCGCAGCGCAAGCGCCTGGTATTCGAAGAGTTCCCGGACGTGATCGACCTGCTGACGGTCTGTGTGGAGGCGGGACTCGGGCTAGATGCGGCACTGATGCGGGTGGCCGACGAACTCGCGCTGCGCTGCCCGGTGCTGGCCGATGAGCTGCAACTGATGCTGCTGGAACTGCGCTCCGGCTTCTCCAAGGAAAAGGCGTTGTCGAACCTGTCGCTGCGCACCGGCGTCGAGGACGTGGACAAGTTTGCGTCGATGCTGATCCAGGCCGAACGCTTCGGCACCAGCCTGGGCGAGTCGCTGCGTGTGCTGTCCGACATGCTGCGCACCAAGCGCCGCATGCTGGCCGAGGAGCAGGCCGCCAAGATCGCCCTCAAGCTGCTGTTCCCGCTGATCTTCACGATCTTCCCGTCGCTGCTGCTGGTGCTGCTGGGGCCGGCGTTTATCCAGATCTACCGTGTCCTGCTGCCGACCATGGCAGGCCAGGGCGGGTGACGCCACACACTTGGGTACCGCTAACGGTTCCCCCGGCTGTCTCCCGGCGCAATGCCGGCCAGACAGTCCCTTGCCCGGACCTGGTTCCGGGCTTTTTTCTTTTCTGTTTTTTTTGCCGGATGGCCCTGGGGCTTGACCAGACCGGCGGGCTTCTTAAGAATGCAGGCAATCCCCACGCCGCCGCGGCGGCCCATGCAGCGAGCCCGGCTCGCCCCGGAGTCCCCATGAAGCTACGCATCCTGAGCGACCTCCATATCGAGCACAACATGCCGCAGTCTGTGCCCGGCTGCGATGCGGACATCGTGGTTCTGGCCGGCGATATCGCCAACGGCCGCGACGGCATCGACTGGGCGGCACGCACCTTCAGCCAGCCGGTGGTCTATGTCCCCGGCAACCACGAGTACTACGAAAGCAACTTCGATACGGTCGACCGCTTGATGAGGGAAGCCGCCACCGACCACCCCGGGATGCAAGTGCTCAACGGCGCGGTGGCCGAGTTCAGCGGTGCGCGCGGGCGCGTGCGCATTCTCGGCACGACCTGGTGGACGGACTACACGCTGTTCGGCAACGACCGGCGCGAAGACGCGATGCAGGCCTGCGCCGCAGTGATGCTGGACCACCGCCTGATCGAGCTGGCCGGCGACGACGGCCGCACGCGACACTTCACGCCGGAGGACGCGCTGGCGCGCCACCAGGCCGCGTCGGCCTGGCTCGCCGCCCAGCTGGCGCAGCCCTTCGACGGCAAGACGGTGGTAGTCACTCATCACGGCCCCGACCTCGGCAGCCTGGACCCGCGCTATTCGCACGACCTGGTTTCCGGCGGCTTCCTGTCGCGTCGGCCCGACCTGGTGGCGCAGGCCGACCTGTGGATCCACGGCCATACCCACACCAGCTTCGACTACTGCATCGACGATTCGCGCGTGGTGTGCAATCCGCGCGGCTATGTCAGCCGGCGTACCGGCGAGCCGGAGAACCCGCGCTTCGACTGGTGCTGCGTGGTCGACGTCTGACGCCGCGGTGCGCGCCTCCAGCGGGCACCGTCCAAAAATAAAAACCCCCGCGGGCTCGCACCCGCGGGGGTTTTTGTTCAGACAGCCTGCCCGTAAGGGCAGTCGGTCGGCGATGAATTACATCATGCCTTCCATGCCGCCCATGCCGCCCATGCCGCCCGGCATTGCCGGAGCCGACTCGTCCTTCGGCGATTCGGCCACGGCGCAGTCGGTGGTCAGCATCAGCGAAGCCACCGAAGCGGCGTTCTGCAGTGCGGTGCGGGTGACCTTGGTCGGGTCCAGCACGCCCATCTCGACCAGGTCGCCGTACTCGCCCGAAGCCGCGTTGTAGCCGTAGTTGCCCTTGCCTTCGATGACCTTGGCAACGACGACCGACGCTTCTTCACCGGCGTTCAGCACGATCTGGCGCAGCGGCTCTTCCATCGCGCGCAGCACGATCTTGATACCGGCGTTCTGGTCGGCGTTTTCGCCGGTCAGTGCCGAGATCGCAGCGCGGGCACGCAGCAGAGCCACACCACCACCGGGGACGATGCCTTCTTCCACCGCAGCGCGGGTGGCGTGCAGGGCGTCTTCCACGCGGGCCTTCTTTTCCTTCATTTCGACTTCGGTGGCAGCGCCAACCTTGATCACGGCAACACCGCCGGCCAGCTTGGCCACGCGCTCTTGCAGCTTTTCGCGGTCGTAGTCCGAGGTCGCTTCTTCGATCTGGGCGCGGATCTGCTTCACGCGGCCTTCGATCGCACCTGCATCGCCGGCGCCATCGATGATGATGGTGTTTTCCTTGCCGATCTCGATGCGCTTGGCCTGGCCCAGGTCGTTCAGGCCGGCCTTTTCCAGCGTCAGGCCGATCTCTTCAGCGATCACGGTGCCGCCGGTCAGGATGGCGATGTCTTCCAGCATGGCCTTGCGGCGGTCGCCGAAGCCCGGGGCCTTGACGGCGGCGGTCTTCAAGATGCCACGGATGTTGTTCACCACCAGGGTCGCCAGGGCTTCGCCCTCGACGTCTTCAGCGATGATCAGCAGCGGGCGGCCGGCCTTGGCCACTTGCTCCAGCACCGGCAGCAGGTCGCGGATGTTCGAAACCTTCTTGTCGAACAGCAGCACGAACGGGCTGTCCAGCTGGACCACCTGCTTTTCCGGGTTGTTGATGAAGTACGGCGACAGGTAGCCGCGGTCGAACTGCATGCCTTCCACGACTTCCAGCTCGTCGGCCAGCGACTTGCCGTCTTCGACGGTGATCACGCCTTCCTTGCCGACCTTGTCCATGGCTTCGGCGATGCGCTCACCGATCGAGGTGTCGCTGTTGGCCGAGATCGCGCCAACCTGGGCGATTTCCTTGCTGGTGGTGGTGGGCTTGCTGACCTTCTTCAGCTCTTCCACGGCAGCGGTAACAGCCTTGTCGATGCCGCGCTTCAGGTCCATCGGGTTCATGCCGGCGGCAACGTACTTCATGCCTTCGCGCACGATCGACTGGGCCAGCACGGTTGCGGTGGTGGTACCGTCACCAGCGTTGTCGCTGGTCTTGGAAGCCACTTCCTTGACCATCTGGGCGCCCATGTTCTGCAGCTTGTCCTTCAGCTCGATTTCCTTGGCCACGGACACACCGTCCTTGGTCACGGTCGGGCCGCCGAAGCTGCGCTCCAGCACCACGTTGCGGCCCTTCGGGCCCAGGGTCACCTTGACTGCGTTGGCGAGGATGTTCACGCCTTCGACCATCTTGGCACGTGCGGCGTCGCCGAACACTACGTCTTTAGCTGCCATTCTTGAATCTCCTGAAATCTGTACGGGTGGCGGTCAGTCGGTGAATTACTTGTTCACCACGGCCATGATGTCTTCTTCGCGCATGACCAGCAGTTCCTGGCCTTCCACCTTCACGGCTTGGCCGGCGTACTTGCCGAACAGCACGCGGTCACCGACCTTGACGTCGAGGGCGATGTTGTTGCCCTTGTCATCCTTCTTGCCAGGACCGATTGCCAGTACTTCGCCTTGATCAGGCTTCTCGGCAGCGTTGTCGGGAATCACGATACCGGACGCGGTCTTGGTTTCGTTGTCCAGACGCTTCACGATCACGCGGTCGTGCAAAGGACGCAGATTCATACGGACTCCTAGATGCAAAAGTGAGTTTCTAATCACAAATCGGCCGGCTACCGAGGCGACGGCCGTCTGAAATGTTCAGGTGCCGCAAGGGGCTCACTGTGCTGTTAGCACTCACCCCCGGCGAGTGCTAATTATAGGGACGGGGTAGGACCATTTCAAGACACGGCCTTGATGCGGGTTTTCCCGGGGGCGCGATTGCCGAGATGAGGTTGTACGCCGAAGGTGGCTACGGAAGCAGCCACACGGGCTCTTGGATCAGGCCGGCAAAAGCCCCCTTCCGTTCACGCGCGCCTGACCGGAGGCGGCGTCCATGAACCGTCGAGCACTGGCGCCTTAGGCCAGCCCGGACATAGAGCGAGAAGTCGCCCTTCGGCGCCGGCAGCCAGTTGGCGTGCTGGAGCGGGTTGCCCGGCGGCGTTGCCTGCACATAGATGGTCAGAGAGCCATCATTGTTCGGCTGCAGATCCTTGTTCTTTGTGCCAACCGAAAACCGATTGATTGGATTGGCGACAAAGAAATGATTCGAATTGTAGATCGACAGCGACCAGAATCCGTTGACCGGCGGCGTAGCGTCCTTGGGGAAGGTGATGGTGTAGCGGTTGGCGCTGTTCAGCCGCGCGCCGCTGGCGTCAAGATCCAGGTAATAGTACTTGGTCTCGTTCGGTGAGTTGACCAGGATATTGGCCTTTGCCGCCGCGGTACGCGGTGTAGTAGTCGGTGCCGAATGCGGACTCATTGGAAATCGTGCCCCAGCTGTGGGGCAGCGGCTGGGCAAAGTTGCGGAACTGGAACAGCGGCCTGACCAGTTGCTCGTCGGCTTCCTTTGCGCCCTCGGTCATCGCCTGCTTCAACTTGGGATCATTCCTGGCGGCTGCCAGTACGGCCAGCGCCTGCGCGCCCTGGGGCGGCGCGGCAACTTTCGGGAGCGCGGCCCAGTCCTTGGTCTTCATGCGGCCGTCGTATTCGGCCAGCGGATACATCAGCACGCCGCGCAACACCTGCTGGATGGCCTTCCTGTCCTCCGCGGTATCGTCCATGAATATACGGGGCCCGACCAGGCCGGTGTTGGTCGGCGAGCGGAACCGGGTAATGCCTTTCGGTACCTCGCCTTTCCAGCTCGGCCCCACCAGCATGTAGAACCCCGGCGTGGTGTTGTTGTACATCTTGCCGAGCTGGACAAAGCTGTCGGTGCGCAGATCCACTACCTGATACACCACAGGCGAGACATCCAGCCCGATTGCGCCAAGGCCATAGACCACGTCCTGGTTAGGACACGCCACCGCCCGCTCGCCGGGATCGACATAATCCGTCAGCATCGCGAACTGGTTGACCGGCGCCTGGATCAGGGGCCCGAAGCGGGCAGGTTCCTTCACCGTCGAAAAATGCCGCCGGCGATTGAAGACATTGACCATCGGCCAGGTCCAGAAATAGGCGTCGCGTCCGACATGCCTGGCATATTGCTCGGTAAGCCTGACCCGCGTATTTCAGGCGTCGGCGGCATTGCCCGGGTCCAGTTGGGGGATGGCTCGACGGGTAATGCGGGCGGCTGGACTTGTGCTTGCGCGAAGCCGGTGGCTGCGGGCAAGGCGGTTGCCGCGACCGCGGCCCCTCCGGCGACCAGGAAATTGCGTCGCGCTGGCTGACGAGGATTCTTCTTTTCACGGTCCTTGCCGTTTCTCCTTGAAGAGCAGTCGATTTCGCGACCTCCAAGGGTAAATGAGACCAGCGTCACCGCGTCCTTAATATTCTCGTTTGGTCGTCTTAATTCTTTTTAACTTTAACGGCGGCCTTACCCCACTTCGCCGAAGGCCACACTCGGCTACGCCATGCGCCAAGGTAACGGTCCACCACCACGGGAATCGCCGGCAGCGAGTTCAGTTCCGGGCGCCGCAGTGGGATCACGCTCACGGAGGATTTAAGAAGGATTTTGAGCCGCCCACACCCACTGCATCAGCAACTGGTTCCTCCGCGATGGGCTCCGGCGCAAGATGCCGGACAGCGCCAGGCAACCGCATCCGCCTGCCCCCCGGAGAGTTGCCGTGGCGCAACGCCGGACTTGTAGGAGTATGCCCGGCACCGCTTCGGGCGCATGCCCGACAGCGCAACACTGCCAAGCTGCCTAGACCGAACTTTGGCTTCTCAAATAGCCGGAATCCGCATCAGCAGTGGGTTCCGGCTATTTTTTGAGGCTATTATGTAGCCATGTAAATTAGTATTTATCTATTGTGTTTCGGTAGCTTTGTGCTTGAATAGGTGTTCATGTATATCGAACACGTCCCGAACCGCAACTCGCCCCCCGCCATCCTGCTGCGCGAGTCCTATCGCGACGGCAACACGGTCAAGAAGCGCACCCTCGCCAATCTCTCGTCGCTGCCCGCCGAGGTCATCGAAGGCTTGAAGGTGCTGCTACGCGGTGGCGTCGCGGTGTCGTCCGCCGATGAGGCCTTCGTGATCGAGCGCAGCCTGCCACACGGACACGTGGCCGCCGTGCTTGGCGCGGCGCGCGCCTGCGGCGCCGAGCAGTGGTTGTCCTCAGCGCCGGCCGCGCTGCGCTCGGTGGTGATGGCACTGCTGGTGGCGCGGGTGGTGTCCCCCGCGTCCAAGCTCGCCACGCATCGCATGTTGCGCGACGAGACCGCGACCCACTCGCTGTCGCGACTGCTGAAGTTGGGCGACGTCGAACTCGAGCAGGTCTATGCCGCGCTCGACTGGCTGGGAGACGCTCAGGAAGGCATCGAGAAGCGGCTTGCCAGGCAGCATCTGAGCGGCAGTACGCTGGTGCTCTATGACCTCACTTCCACGTGGGTGACGGGACGCTGCTGCGAGCTTGCCGCCCACGGCTACAGCCGCGATGGCAAGCGCGACGATCCCCAGATCGTGTTCGGTCTGGTTTGCACGCCTGAGGGCTGTCCGGTGGCAGTCGAAGTCTTCGCTGGCAACACCGCCGATCCGGCAACCGTGGCCTCGCAGGTGGACAAGCTCAAGAATCGCTATGGCATCGAGAAGCTCGCGTGGGTGGGCGACCGGGGCATGCTCACGCAGGCGCGCATCGACTCGGTCTTGCGCCCGGCTGGCCTGGACTGGGTGAGCAGCCTGCGCGCGCCGCAGATGGCCGCGCTTGCTCATGAGAAGGGCCCCTTCCAGCCCTCGCTGTTCGATGAGCGCAACCTGCTGGAGGTGACCAGCGAGGCGTTCCCCGGCGAGCGGCTCATCGTGTGTCGCAATCCGCTACTGGCCGAGGAGCGCAGCCGCAAACGCGAGGCGCTGCTGCAGGCCACCGAAGCCGAGTTGATGAAGATTACCGACGCGACCACGCGTGCCCGCAACCGCCTCAAGGGCACCGAGGCGATTGCCCTGCGCGTAGGCCGCGTCATCGATCACTTCAGGATGGGCAAGCACTTCGAGCTGAGCATCACCGACTCGAGCTTCACGTGGGGGCGCAAGGCCGAACAGATTCAGCAGGAGGCTGCACTCGATGGCCTGTACGTGGTGCGTACGAGCCTGCCGGCAACGGACCTGTCAGCTGAGGCGGCCGTGACGGCCTACAAGGGGCTGGCAGTGGTGGAGCGGGCCTTCCGTTCGCTCAAGACGGTCGATCTGCAGGTGCGCCCCGTGTTCCATTGGAACGCCGCGCGCGTGCGCGCTCACGTCTTTCTGTGCATGCTCGCTTATTACGTCGAGTGGCACATGCGCGAGACGTTAAAGCCGATGCTGTTTGACGATGAATACGTCGAGCTTGCGCGTGCGGCCCGGCCTTCGCCAGTGGCCAAGGCACGACGCTCGGACCAGGCGAAAGCCAAGGACGCCACCAGGCTTGGCGAGGACGGCTTGCCGGTGCACAGCTTCCGCACGTTGCTCGATGATCTGGCCACGCTCGCGTACAACGTCTGTCACACCCCCCTGAACCCGCAGGCAAAGATCGTCATGATCACGCGGCCGACCCCAGTTCAAGAAAAGGCCTTCCGCCTCCTCAACATCAGCCCCGTCGCCTGTACCCAGTAATCGACTCGCTCGCGAGCACATAACCGCGAGGAATCAAAGCGTTATGCGCGCCGCGTGCTCAAAGTTCGGCCTAGACTGAGGGCTACCGTTGCATTCCCGCTCCGGCAGGAATGTGCGGCAGAAGCCGCGCCGGGCACGTCCGCTGCCGGCGCCTCCGACAATAACTCTGGAGGTTTTCCATGGATCCGAAACAGCCCGCTCGCCTTCCTAAGCTCGTCAGCGCGATTGCCGCAGGCCTGGCAGGCCTCAGCTGCGCCGCGGCGATTGCCCAGACGCCGGCCAGCCCTGCCACACCGGCAACCCCGGCTGCCCAGGGCATGCCGGCCACCCCGGCAACCCCGGCCGTCCCTGGCACCGCGGCAGGCTCCCAAGGTGCATCGCCCGGCGTGACCCAGATCCAACCGCCAAAGGATCCACTGGTCGAGCGCCGTGAGGCACGCCAGAAAGCCTCGGCCGAGTACAAGGCCAAGAAGAAGGCGGCCAAGGGCGAGTACAAGCAGGACGTCGGCGCGGCCAAGCAGGAGCGCAAGGTCGAGAACACGGCTGCGGACGCAGTGGCCAAGGACCAAATGGCCGCGCCTAAGCAATAGCGCCCGCCGGCGCAGAACGGGGTGGCCGGGAGCAGCCGGCCACCTTCTTTTTTGCCTGTCGTATTCCCTCCTTTTGCCGGCGGCACATCCGGGGTTGGCAGCTTGTAACAGGCAGGATCGCGCCTAGACTCGATATATACGAGTCGCGCGCCTTTCCGCCCGGCTTGCCATCTGCGCCATGTCCGCTCTTCACCCGCACCACTGGTTCGCAGGCCTGTTCCTGTCCGGCCTGATGGGCGCATTCAGCCTGTACAGCACGTTTGCCGTAGCGCAGCAGAAGGCGGCGCCGGCATCCGCACCCGCGGCGGCCCCGGCAGCGAAAGCCGCGGACGGCACGCCCGCTAAGCCGCGCGGTCTGAACCTGGCCAGGAAACCGCGCACGGGCGATTTCGATGTGATGGTCAACAGCCGCGTCATCCGCGTGCTGGTGCCATACAGCCGCACCCTCTACTTCAGCGACAAAGGCCATGAGCGCGGTCTGACCGCAGAGCTGGTGCGGGAATTCGAGCGCTACCTGAACAAGACCTACGCCGATCGTCTTGGCAAGCGTCCGCTCACCGTCATCATCATCCCCACCACGCGCGACCGCCTGCTGCCCGACCTGGCGGCGGGCCTGGGCGATATCGCCGCCGGCAACCTGACCGAGACCGAGACCAGGCTGAAGCAGGTCGACTTTTTCGCGCCGCGCGATCGCAAGCCGGTGCGCGAGCTGGTCGTGACCGGCCCCAAGTCACCAGCGCTGAAGAGCCTGGACGACCTGGCGGGCAAGACCGTCCACGTGCGCCGGGCGAGCAGCTACTACGAAAGCCTGACCGCGCTGAACGAGCGCCTGCGCCAGTCCGGCAAGGCACCGATGCAGCTGGTGCTGCTGCCCGACGCCCTCGAAGACGAAGACGTGCTCGAGATGGTCAATGCGGGCCTGCTGCCGATCGTCGTGGTCGATGACTGGAAGGCGGCCATGTGGGCGCAGATCCTGCCCGACATCAAGGTACGCCAGGACCTGGCAGTGCGCGAAGGCGGCTATATCGGATGGGCCTTCCGCAAGAACAGCCCGCAGTTGCGGCAGGCAATCGACGATTTCTATGTCAACCACGTCAAGAAGCAGGGCGTGGCGGAATACCTGCTCAAGCAATACATGCGCCGGATCAAGCAGATCAAGAACAACACCGAGGATACCGAGTACAAGCGCTTCCAGCAGACCGTTGCCTTCTTCGAGAAGTACGGCAAGGACTATCACTTCGACCCGCTGATGCTCGCCGCACAGGGGTTCCAGGAATCACAGCTCAACCAGCAGGCGCGCAGCCGCGTGGGTGCGGTCGGCATCATGCAGATCATGCCTGCCACCGGCAAGGAGCTCAGGGTGGGCAATATCCAGGTGGCCGAGTCCAACATCCACGCCGGCGCCAAGTACATGGACCGCCTGATGACGAAGTACTTTCCCGACGCGCATTTCTCGGAATCCGACCGGCCGCTGTTCGCCTTTGCCAGCTACAACGCCGGGCCCGGCAATATCGCCAAGATGCGCAAGGAGGCAGCGGCGCGCGGGCTGAATCCCGACAAGTGGTTCAACAATGTCGAGATCGTGGTGGCGGAGAAGATCGGCATCGAAACCACCACTTATGTGCGCAACATCTTCAAGTACTACGCAGCCTACCGGCTCATGGAGGAAAGGGAAGCCGCGCGTGAGCGGGCACTGAAGCAGGTCCGGAAATAGCCAGCCGATCCGGCGCCATTACCGGCGGGAAGGATGTGGAACCGGGCCGCAGCGAGATGCGTCCGGTCAGGTCGCGAGGATCAGTCAGCCAGGCCGCTGCCGTCGATATAACCCAGCGCATCGCGTACCGCGCGCCGGGCCTTGAGCACATAGCAGACCTGGCGCTCGCGGATGGCCAGTGCCACCACTTCAGCCTGCATCAGTTCCTGGAACATGTGCGCGGCGCGCGGCAGGCTCAGCCCGGCAAGTTGCGCCAACTCGGCGGCGGGCAGCCCGTCCTCGCCGGCTTCCAGCAGCGCGCGGCAGATCGTGGCCCGCGCGGGCTCGGTCATCAGGGCAAGCGTCAGCGCGCTCTCTTGGGTCTCCATGGCCACACCTCGATCCTCTGGCATTGTGCTCCGCCCGCGCATGACGGGCGGCTGCCGGCCCTCTCCAGGCGCCGTTTTTCTACGTTCTACGCGGCTCGAGGGGCAAAGGCAATAGAGCAGCCTATGGGCTGCGCGATTACAACACGCTGCCGCAGGCCGGCCAGGGCCGTGGGCAGGCGCTGCCGGCGTGACCTCCTCAGTGTGACCTCGCCTACGTGACCTCGATAATGCCGTTCATCGTCTCATGCCCCGATCCGCAGAAGATGTCGCACAGGAAGCCGTAGTTGCCGCGGCCGCGCGCCGTTGCCGGCAAACGCACGGTCACGCCCGGCGCCACGTCGGCACGCACGCCGAAATCCGGCACGCTGAAGCCCATGATCACGTCCTGTGCCGTGAGTTCGAATACGACAGACTCGCCGGCACGCAGCGGGATGTGATCCGGGGTAAAGACGAACTTGCGCGCGTGGATGCGGATGACGCGCGGCGCAGCCGCATCGCCCCGGCCAGCCCCTGCCAGCAAGGCCGCCGCGAGACCGAGCATCCAGCCCAGCGCCGCGCGCCGGCCGGGCATCGATGAATTCATGGCAGGCTCCGGTTCAGGTCGTGATCGGCTGCTCGGCCAGCGCGAACGCGCCGGGCGCCGGTTTCGCTTCGACCTCGCGCCAGCCTAGCCCGCGATAGGGCTGCGCGGCGTCCCACGGCACCGGCAGGCGCTGCGGCTGCGACCCCGGCGGCGGCAGGGGAAACATCAGCGAGCGTGCGGCGTGATGCGCAATGTGGCCCGTCGTGTGGTGATGCTCCTGGTGGATGTGGCCGTAGAACACGGTCACGTTCGGATAGGGCATCAGCGTGTCGATCACCTGCGCACCGTCGCGCGTGGCCCAGTCCCATTGCGGATACAGGTCGAACAGCGGGCGGTGCGTGAACACCACGATGCGCGCGCCCTTTGGTTGCCGCGCCAGGTCCGCCGCCAGCCACGCGCGTTGCGCATCCCCGACCCGCCCCGCGGGATCGGACACATTGTCGAGCACGACAAAATGCACGCCTTTGTGATCGAAGGTGTAGTGCGTCGGCCCGAACAGCTCCTGGTAGGCCGCGCCCGCATCGAGGCTGGCGTCGTGCTCGCCCGGCATCAGGTGGATCGTCCTGACGCCCAGACCGGCAATGACGGACTGGAACTCGCGCAGGCGGCGCCTGCGCTCCTGCGGGTCGTCGGTGGTGTGCGTGAGATCGCCGGTAAACATGATGAAGTCCGGCGGCTGACGCAGCGCATTGACGGCGGCGATGGCCTTGGGCAGCGTGCCCCGCGCATCGGGATTGGCCGGCCCCTGGAAGCCCCAGTGCGCGTCCGAAAGCTGCACAAAGTAGAAATCCTCATCGCGCCCGAAGGCCCAGCCCGGCAGCCCCGAGGCAAAGACCGCGCCGCCGGCGGCGCCCGCCAGCCGCAGGAAATCCCGTCGTTTCAGTGTGTCCATGGTGCCTCCGTCTGGTTGCAGGGATGTACCTGTCATACCGGCTTGCGGGAGGCTTTATTCCCGGCAATGCCGATCCGGCAAAAATCCGCCCGCACCGGGAATAAACTGAGTGGAACCCCGGTATACCCGGGACGTGCGCCACCGGCGCCGGTGCACAAACCGACCGAGGCACGAATGCAGCACGCATCCGACGATCGCCGCCGCTTCGATGAACTGGTGCTCCCGCACCTGGATGCCGCCTACAACCTCGCGCGCTGGTTGTCGGGCAGCGCCAGCGAGGCCGACGACGTGGTCCAGGAAGCCTTCCTGCGCGCTTACCGGCTCTTTGGCAGTTTCCACGGCGACCAGCCGCGGCCGTGGCTGCTGGCGATCGTGCGCAATACGTGGTTCACAGCCTGCCAGAAGCGCAAGGCCGCCGGCGAGGTGTGCAGCTATGACGACCTGCACGAGAACCAGCCCCTGCCGGCCTGGCACGATGGCCAGGACAGCCCCGAGCAGTGGCTGCTGCGGCAGGAAGACGTGCGGCTGGTGCACCGTGCGCTGGAGCAGCTTCCGGTGGTCTATCGGGAAGTGCTGGTGCTGCGCGAACTGGAGGAGCTGCCCTACCGCGACATTGCCCGCGTCGCGGATATCGCCATCGGCACGGTCATGTCACGGCTGGCGCGCGGGCGGCGGATGCTGGCGGCGGCAGTGACGGCGCTGCAGCAGCAGGGCACGGCGCAAGGGCCGGAACAGGCTCGCCCGCCATCCGGCGCGCTGGCGCCAGCACCGCACCCCGCCGGGGAGACAGGTCATGGACTGCAATGAGGTTTGCGAACTGCTGCCTGCCTGCGCCGACGACGAACTCGGCGCGGCGGAAAGCCTGCGCCTGGAGCAGCACCTGGCGCAATGTGCCGCGTGCTCGGCCGAACTGGGACGCCTGCGCGCGCTGCGCACGGCTGTACGGGAAGGCGCGACTTATCATCGCGCAAGTCCCGCCCTGCGCGCCCGGATCGCTGCTGCGCTGCCCGCGGCCGGCGTGCCGGCAGGGGGTGAGGCATCGCGCCCGCGCTGGCTCGAGTGGTTTGCCTGGCGCCCGGCCGTCAACGCCGGGCTGGCGGCATTGACCCTGGCCTCGATGGCGTTCGGGCTGACGTTGTTCATGCTGCAGGATTCCCCGCAAGACGCCATGGCCCGGGAGGTAGTCAGCAGCCACGTGCGCGCGCTGATCGCCGACCACGCCGTCGACGTGGCATCGACGGATCGCCACACGGTCAAGCCGTGGTTCAACGGGCGGCTCGACTACGCGCCGCCCGTCCATGACATGGCGGCCGAAGGCTTTCCGCTCGTCGGCGGACGGCTCGACTACATTCACGGGCAGCGGGTGGCGGTGCTGGTCTATCGACGCAACCAGCACCCGATCGATGTGTTCGTGCTGCGCGGCGCGGGCACGCGCAGGGCGGCGCCGGACCTTGACGGGGCCCTGACCCGGCAGGGCTACCAGATCGCGTACTGGCAGGCAGGCGGCATGGACTACTGGGCCGTGACCGATGCCTCGGCGGCCGACCTGCAACGCTTCGGCAAGGCATGGCGCATGGCCGGCGGCAGCACGCAATAGCGCGCACCGCCGCCGGTCATACTGCCCGCTCCGCCTACGCCATCACGAACGGCAACTGCCGCTGGCGCTTGCCCGTCAGCGCGAACAGCGCGTTGGCCACCGCCGGCGCGATCGGCGGCACACCGGGCTCGCCCAGGCCGGTGGGGTTCTCCTGCGAGGGCACGAAGAAAACCTCCACCACCGGCGCGTCGGTGATGCGCGGCGGCGGATAGTCCGGGAAGTTGCTGTTCTTCACGGCGCCGTTCTCGATCTCGATGGCAAACCCCGGCTTCGTCATCGCCAGCCCGAAGATGCACGCGCCCTGGATCTGCGCCTCGGCCGACATCGGGTTGACCACGCGGTTGGCATGCACGCCGGCGGTGACGCGATGCACGCGCGGCTCGCCCTTCACCAGCGACACGTCGACCACGTAGGCCACCACGGTGTTGAACGACTCGTGCACGGCCACGCCCCAGGCATGGCCCTTGGGAAGCTTGCGCTTGCCGTAGCCGGACTTGTCCACCGCGAGCTGCAGCGCGGCGCGGTGGCGCGCGTGCTTCTTCTCGTCAAGCCGGGCCAGGCGGAATGCCACCGGGTCCTGCTTGGCGGCGCCGGCCATTTCGTCGGCCAGCGTTTCCTTGACGAAGGCGGTGTGCGTGTTGCCCACCGAGCGCCACCACAGCACCGGCACGTCCACCTGTGGGTGGTGCACCGACATCTGCAGCGGCAGGTCATAGTCGTTCTCGACGATGCCTTCGGTCATGGTGGCATCGACGCCGTTCTTGACCATGAAGGCCTCGAACGGCGTGCCCTTCAGGATCGACTGACCGACGATGGTGTGCTGCCAGCCCACCACCTTGCCCTGCGCGTCCAGCCCGATGCGGGCGCGGTGCAGGTGCAGCGGGCGGTAGTAGCCGCCGCGGATATCGTCCTCGCGGCTCCAGATCACCTTGAGCGGCTCGGTGTGGCCGGCGGCGACCCAGGCCTTGAGCACGTTGGCCGCTTCCACGATGTAGTCCGAGGTCGGCACAGCACGCCGGCCGAAGCCGCCGCCGGCCATCATGGTGTTGAGCACGACCTTGTCCGGCGCGAGGCCCAGCGTGCGCGCGATCGCGGCCTGGTCGACGGTCTGGAACTGCGAGCCTACCCATACCTTGACCGCCTGCACCTTGCCGCCTGCGACTTCCGGTTGCAGCGTGCAGTTCAGCGGCTCCATCGGTGCGTGCGCCAGGTAGGGGAAGCGGAAGTCCGCCTCGATCTTGCGCGCCGCGCCGTTGATGGCCGCGCCGATGTCGCCCTCGCCCGCGCGCGCCACTGTGCCCGGTTGCGCGGCCAGCTTCGCGTATTCATCGAACAGCGCCTGCGACGAGACCTTCGAGCCCGCGTCTTCCCACTGGATATCGAGCGCATCGCGGCCCATCTTGGCCGGCCAGTAGCCGCTGGCGATCACCGCCACGCCGCTGCCGCCGCGATCGACCGGCACCTGCATCACGCCGCGCACACCCTGCACCGCGCGTGCCTTGTCGGCGCTGAAGCTCTTGACCTTGCCGCCGAAGCGCGGCGGGCGCGCCACCGTCACCACCACCATGTCCTTCAGGCGCGTGTCGATGCCGAACGGCGTGGTCGCTTCCATCTTGCCGCGCGAGTCCAGCCGCGGCGTGGGCTTGCCGACGATGCGGAACTGCGACGGGTCTTTCAGCGTGACCCGCTGCGGCACCGGCAGCTCCATCGCCGCGGGCGCCAGTTCGCCGAAGGTGGCGCGATGGCTGCCGGACGTGATGACGCCCTGCTCCACCTTGCAGCTGGCCGGATCGACCTTCCACTGCTGCGCTGCCGCCGCCACCAGCATGGCGCGGGCGCGCGCGCCCAGTTCACGGTATTGCTCGAACGAGTGGTTCAGCGCCGTCGAACCGCCGGTCATCTGCATGCCGAAGGCGGGGTCCTTGTATGGGTCGCCGGCCGGCGCGAGCGTGGCGCGGACGTTGCGCCAGTCGGCGTCCAGCTCCTCGGCCAGCGCCATCGGCAGCGCGGTGTGCACGCCCTGGCCGAACTCGAGCCGGTTCACGGCCACGGTGACGGTGTTGTCCGGCGCGATGATCAGGAACGCCTGCGGCGGCGGCGCCGTGGTCCTGGACCTGGCCGCGTCCTGCGCCTGCGCCAGCGGCGCCACGCCCAGTGCCAGCCCGCCGCCGGCCAGGCCAGTCAGCTTCAGGAAACTGCGCCGGTCCAGCGTGGCGATGCCGCTGTGTTGACGCGCTTCGCCATCATTGCCGCCCTGGCCGCCGGCCAGTGCCTCGATGCCTCGGATTCGCATGATCATTCCTCCCGCTCAGGCCAGCGCACGGGCGGCGTCTTTGATCGCCGCGCGGATGCGCTGGTACGTGCCGCAGCGGCACAGGTTGCCGGCCATGGCCTGGTCGATGTCAGCGTCGCTGGGCCGCGGCTTGGTGCGCAACAGGCCGATGGCGCTCATCACCTGGCCGTTCTGGCAGTAGCCGCATTGCGCGACATCGTGCTTGATCCACGCGTCGAGCACGGCGCGCCCGACCTTGTCGGTGGCGATGCCCTCGATGGTGGTGATACGCGCGCCGGCGGCGGCCGATACCGGGGTCACGCAGCTGCGCGTGGCCTGGCCGTTGATATGCACGGTGCAGGCACCGCACACGGCCATGCCACAGCCGAACTTGGTGCCGGTCATGTCGAGGTTGTCACGCAGCGCCCACAGCAGCGGCGTGGACGGGTCCACGTCGACTTCACGGGTCTTGCCGTTGACGTTGATATTGAGGGTGGTCATGGGGGACACTCCTTGGGTACGTTGCCCGCTTGTTCTTCCTTCTTACGGGTGCCCCGGCCAACACAATCAACGCCGGGAAGCGGCGCCGTGGGTTGCGCAAGGGGTGGCGGGGGCACGGCCCGTGCGCCACAGCCTGGCGCAAGGGACAAGTGAGGATAGTGCAATTTCGGTCACCTTGCCGGACGCGATGCGCCCTACCCTGCGCCCCGCGCCGATTTGCCCGAACTTTGTGCAACGGGCCGCTGTCAGTCATGGATTCAACACTTTTTGATTCCGCACGCTGAAACAGTGCCGTCAACTATTCCAGAACACCACCTTCCCCGGGTCGGCACCGCATCAACGCCGCAGGCCTCGTCACCGCCGGCCCGATCCGCAGTCCGTGCACACGCGACCCAGTCCCCCGCCATCACACGGCTCGACAGCATCCAGGCCCTGCGCGGACTGGCCGCTGCCTTCGTGGTGGTCTTCCACTCGGGCCTTGCGCTCGGCGGCCCGGACGCGCCGGTGCTAGGCTGGCTGACCGACAACGTGATCAAGCGCGGCCATGTCGGCGTCGATGTGTTCTTCGTCATCAGCGGCTTCATCATCGCGTGGGTCGCGGTGCTGGCCCGGCCCACGCCGGAGCGCCCGCTCAGCTTCCTCATCCGCCGCGGCTTCCGGCTGGCGCCGCCGTACTGGACCATGTCGGCGATCCATGCGCTGCTGCTCAACCCGGTGACGCCGGCGGCGTTCGCCGCATCGCTGGCCTTCCTGCCGACTTCCACCGCGCAGGCGCCCTATTACGGCTATCCGGCGCTGTATGTGGGCTGGTCGCTCAACTATGAGCTGGCGTTCTACGGGGCCTTTGCGCTTGGCCTGCTGCTGGCCGGGCGGCGCGCGCTGCTGGTGGTGCTGGCGCTGTTCGCGCTGGCCACGCTGGTGCTGCCGTGGTGGCGCTTCGGGACGCTGGTGGGCGATCCCGCGCAGGGCTACCCGTTTGCCTCGCCGTGGCTGGCGATGGCGAGCAACCCGCTGGTGCTGGAGTTCCTGCTGGGCTGCCTGCTGGCTTGGGCCTATGCGCGCTGGCGCCACCTGCTGACGCCCGCGATCGCGCTGGGCATGCTGGCGACCGGCGGCGCGGCGTTCGCGCTGTCGCTGCCGCTGGTCGGGCCGGACTTCAGCCTGATCGGCCGCGGCCTGCCCGCGGCGCTGCTGCTGGCAGGCGTGGTGGCGGCCGAGCACGCCGGCGTGCTGCGCGTGCCGCGCGCGCTGGTGTGGCTGGGCGAGCTGTCGTTCGCGCTCTACCTGACCCACCCCACGGTGATCGAAGGCGTCAAGCGGCTGATGCCGCAACTGACGCCGGACCAGACCGGGCTGCAGCTGCTGCGCTTTGCCATCGACGCGGCGCTGGCGCTGGGCCTGGCGCTGCTGCTGCACCGCTGGGTCGAGTTGCCCGGCATCGCCGCCGGCCGGCGGCTGGCGCGCGGGTGAGCCTTACTTGCGCGGCATGCCGGCAAGGTAGAGATACAGCGCCGTCAGCTCGGTATCGTTCATGCGCCCGAACGAATCGAACGGCATCACGCGGCTCAGCTGCGTGCCGTCGGGCCGCTTGCCGCTGCGCATCATCTCGATAAAGGCCGAGGCCTGGCCGTAGCGCGACATCGCTCCGCCCGAGACCGGTCGCAGGTCCGCCGCGGGCGGCCAGTCCGGCGGCGCCCCGGGGATCTTGCCGCCGCTGAAATCGTGCCCGTGGCAACCCAGGCAGGCATTGGCGACATAGCCGCCGTACTGCGCCGTGGCCGTCGGCACCATTGCAGGCTGCGCCGGCAGGCTGTGGTCGATCTTGGACGCCGCATCCCGCACCACGCCTACGCCATAGAGCGCGCGCACCATCCACGGCAGGCGGATATCGGCCGGCGCGCCCATGCCCGGCGGCAGGCTGCGCAGGTATCCCACCAGCGCCCCCAGGTCTTCGTCGCTGAGGCGGTTGTAGTCCTCGCTCGGCATGATCAGCAGCGGACGCCCCGAAGGCGCCACGCCGTGCCGGATGCTCCTTACCCAGTCAACGTTCCGGTAGCCAGCGATGTGGGGATTGCCGCTCGTCAGGTCGGGCGCGCGCACGCTCAGGCCGCTCGGATCGTCGAACACCTGCTTGCCGCCAGCGCCGGCGCCATGGCACTCCATGCAGCCGCGCGATTCATACAGGTACTTGCCATGAGCGATCGATGCGGGGTCCTCGCGCAAGGCCACGGGCGTCACCCTTACCGGCACGATGCGCGCCGCCTTGCGCTCGCCCACCCACACCGCGGCATAAGCCGCCGCAGCGACGACCACGGCCGTGCCGACCAGCCCCAACGCCGCCACTCGCAGAAAACGCGCCATTTCCCTTCCCCTGTCCGCCCGCCCTGGATTCAGCAGCTTGCAGCCAGGGACCGGGGGGCTGTCTGTGGGGAAGGACACTAAGCGGCGGGGCTCGCTCCGATCAGGCCAGCCCGGCCGGGGCGCGGTCGATAAAGCCGGTCATGCGCGCCAGCCGGCCGTCGGCCGACACGGAGGCGAAATCCGTGCCGACCACCAGCGCGGGCTCGCCCGCCGGGCCAAGCTCCCAGGTAAAGCGCAGGTGCTCGCCATGCGCGTCGACCGGGCTTACGCGGGTGAAGCGGAACCCGGGGAATTTCGCCTGCACCGCGGCGATCATGGCGTCGATGCCGGCATGACCGTCGCCGCGCATCAGCGGATCGACATAGCTTGCCGATTCCGTCCACGCCAGCGCGATCAGCTCACGCCGGCGCGCGGCATCGGTTTCGTTCCAGGCGGCGAGGTAGCGGTCGGCGAGAGTGGCGTGGTCGGCAGCGGGGGTGGCTTGGGCTTGGATGGCAGCGGACATGGCGTTCTCCTGGTCTTGGTTGGGAATCCTGAAAGGCTGGCGTCAGGCCATGGCTGCATGATGGTCGCGGCGGCACCGCGGCGCGATTACCCGTGAGGTTATTGGCGGGGTTACTGGGGGCAACTGCGAAGCTCGAAGCCAAGCTTGCGGAAGAGCTGCTGCGAGGTCACATTGCCGGGCGAAATCCTAGCTCGGCAGAAGGGAAAGCCGCTCTTCCAAATCTAAGCAAGCCTACGCATCGCTGATGGCGACGTCTTTGCAGATTTGGACGCGCGGTCACCAACCCGAGCGCGCGGTAACGCGCGCATTCGCTGCCGGTACTCCGGCAGGCGCATTGAATTCACATTGGCGCTCCCTCTCGGGACTCCCGTCCATCCTTGCGGATGGAATCGCCAATCACACCGCCCGATAATCTGAACGGGGCCCGAGCAGGGCAGATGGGAGCAGTCCACAGCCTCGCCGACTTGCGTCAGCAGCCGCCGCAGACCGTTTTGACAGGCATTCTCGTCGCGCAGGTGGCAGGTGCCGCAGCCCGGGCAATCCCACTCCCGAATTGCGGGCGCTATCCCGCCCTCGACAACGTGACCACACGCATGGCACGTTCGCGTGGTGCCGGTTTCATCCAGCACCAGCGCATGCTTTCTGGAGCGCGTCGCGACCCACGAGACAATGTCCTTGAATGCACCGTGCATCGTTCTGTTTCTTACCGCGCGGTTGTATTTGCGGCCCTTGCCGTGGTTGGTGTTCTCCGGCACGTAGTTGCCGATCCCAATCACGTCGTAGTGCCTGCAGAGCTGGTTCGCCAGCGAATACATGAAGTGCTTTTTCTGTTCTCGCACTTTGGTTTGCATTCGCTCCACAGCGTCGTCCAAACCCTTCCAGCGGCGACTGGGACGCCAATGCGTCGACACCGTGCCATCGCCGTGGACGGTATCTACCCACAGCGACTTTGCTATGCACCGGTCACGCAGACTCGTTAGCCGATCGAGAATGCGCTCCGACTCCTTCAACTTCTCAAGATTGGACAATTCGAAGGCGCGCCCCTCAGTATCCAGAGCGTAGCCAAAGTTCTTCAGGTTCGGATCGATGTAGACCACGCGCGTGCCGCGTTGCCTGGCCTTCTTCTGCCCCTTGAACGTGAACACAGCGAAATAGCGGTCGCGGCCCTCGCGGACGATCCGGCAAGTGCGAGCGCTCGCGATCTCCTTGGGTGTCTTCTCCATCTTCAGGCGCAGCGACAGCCGCTGTCCTTGCGCGTTCGCGCCGAACGATAGGTTGAGCCAACCGAACTGGGAAACATTCCAGCCTTTGCCTGGCTCGTCGTATTCCAGGCTCATCCAGTGCTTGGCCCATGCCTTGTACTTGACCCAGCCCACGTCTGGGCCGCAGCGCTGTCCGTTCTTCGACTTTCGATGCGAGGCAATGGCCTTGGCCATGCGCAGCGCGACATTCTTCAGCGGTGAAGAAAACACGCAGCGCAAGAACGGATGACGCTCCTTGAGCGGCGGCACGAGGTTGCGAAGCCCGATCTCGGAATAGACCTCCGACAGGAGCTTCTTGGTTCGCGCCTCATCAAGATAGCCATAGCCGCCGACGATGGACAACTCCGCCATGCGCGTCTCGACTTCGTCCTTGAGTCGATTCCATAGCCAGTTGCAGATTTTGGATTGCCCGTCGAGCTTGCCCGCAGCATCAGCGTCCACCACCAGACGGACCTTCCTCGCGAACTGGATAGTGCTGGGATCAGCCCTCTTGAATGGCATCTGCAGCCTCTTTCAGGGCTTTCATGGCGTGACGATTCTTGTGGGAACGGCTGCCATAGAGGCGCGCCGAAAAGACGCTAATGATCTCAAGCACGTCGCAGGCAAGATCCTCCTCATACGTCGAATCGCCTTTGGCATTGATGATGACGACTTCCGTTCCGAATTGCTCGCACAGAGCAAAAACGAGCTCTGCACCAAATCGCAAGAGCCGGTCCTTGTGTGTGATGACAAGCCGATCAACGCCTCCGGCACAGATACGTTTGAGCAGTTGCTTGAGGCCCTTCATCTCATAGTTCATGCCGGAGCCGAGATCCCGGATGAGTTCGAAGGGCCATCCCTTCGCAGCGCAGAACGACTCCAGCACCTGGCACTGACGCTCCAGATCGGCCTTCTGGTCGTGGCTGGAAACGCGCGCATAGGCGAGCGTAGTACGCCCGCGCTCTGCTTCCTCGACCTTCTTGCCGGCCAACTCCATTAGAGCGGTCAAATTATAGCGACGATGACCACCCGGAGTCCGATCGGCGGAGATCTTCCCGTCGAACTCCCATCGGCGAAGCGTGCCAGGGTGGATGCCCAGCATCGCGCACGCCTCCTTCATCGTAACTTTAGCAAGTATGCTCATGGGTGATCATAATTACGCACCTATAAGCAGTTTACAAGGGGCTGCTCACTTGCCCCTATCAGAAAGCGCCCGGATACAGCCGCACAGCAAGTAGGAGCCCAAGCCACTGTGCTGCGCCCCCGGAGCGACCGCGATCAGCGCGATGACGGGGCCTTTGTAGAGAGGAAAATCAGTGGCGAGAACAGTCCCAGCCAATTCTCCGGAAGGCAGTTCCGCAACGAAGGAGGCCGTTGGCAGAAAGGTCCCATACCCATTGCTTACGATGGCCGAAATCTTGCGGGCCCATAGCTGCCGCGGTGCGCTATCTACCGTACGTGCGAAGGCCGCATAAGCCAGCGTAGCGAGCTGTTCCAGGTCACCACTGGCGAGACCTCGTACCGCCAGGTTGCACGATCCAGGTTCGAGCCCGGAACACGCGCGTTCCCAAAGAGGTTCTGCGTGCTTTTCAGTTTTCTGAAAGCCGGCACACATGACTGTTGATTTCTCCCCGATCGGCATCCACCACTGGCATGATCCGCGCAACTGCCAGCCCTCGCGTCGTCTCGAACCACCTCCTACCAAAAAATCGCCCTGAACACCAGTGGCAAATAGCGCCCCCACCTGCCCGCTGTCCCTGTTATGGCGAGCCCCCCACCTCCGTTACATTCCGCTCTACGCTGGCCGGCAGTGCGTCCGCGCGCGGCCGGCGGCCTAAGCCGCCCGGGCGCGCCGACCGTGCCGACTCCTCCCAACCCATCATCACCGCCTTTTGCACCACTCCCGTCCATGACGCCCGACACGGCCCCACCGAGCCACCAGGCCGCCACCGCCCTCCCCGCCCCGCCGCGCCGCCGCTGGCAGCAATTGCTGCTGGCGGGCACCGGCTTTTTCGTGCTGGCGGCGGCGGGCCTCTGGCTGGCGCGACTGCCCGGCACCGTAGCGGCGATCTGGCTGGCCAATGCCTTCGGGCTCGGGCTGCTCTTGCATCGCCCGCGCGCGGAGGGGCCCTGGCTGCTGGCGGGCATGCTGGCCGCCGGCGTGCTGGCCAACCACGCCGCCGGCGACAGCCTCAGCACCGCGCTGATGCTGTCCGGCGCCAACCTGTTCGAGATCCTGTGCGCCGCCGGGCTGCTGCGCTTGCTGGACCGGCATGCCGGGCTCGATCGCCATGGCCCGCTGGCCGCCTTCGCGGTGATGCTGGCGGTGGCCGGGATCCTGGCGCCGGCGCTGGGCGCCAGCGCCGGCGCCGCGGTCGTCGCCCATGCCTATGGCAGCCCCTTTGCGCCGGTGTGGTGGACCTGGTGGCAGTCCAGCGCGCTGGGCATGGCGGTGCTGCTGCCGATGATGCTGTCGATGACGGCCGCGCGCGTGCGTGCCGCCTTCGCGCGGGCGCTGCTGGCGCCGCAGGCGGGCCTGCTGGCGCTGAGCCTCGGCTTCGGCGCCTTCGCCCAGTGGCAGGGCCACGACCCGTTCGCGGCGATGTCGCTGCCGCTGGTGCTGGTGGCGCTGGCCGGCAACCCGTTCGCCACCGCGCTGCTGACGCTGGTGGCGACGCTGTGCATGGAGGTGCTGATGCTCGCCACCCACGGCCATGAGCCGGTGCCGGTGCCGCTGTCGGCGGCGGTGATCATGGTGTTCCCGGTCTGCATCGCCTACCTGACCGAGCAGAACCGGCAGGGCGCCGCCAGCCTGCGCCGTAGCGACAAGCGCTTCCGTCAGGCGATGGAGCATTCGGCGATCGGCATGGCGCTGGTCGGCAAGGACGGCCGCTGGCAGACCGTCAACCGCGCCTTGACCGAGCTGCTCGGCTACAGCGCGGACGAGCTGTGCGAGCTCAGTTTCCAGCAGATCACCCACCCCGACGACCTGGACGACGACCTGCGCGCGGCCCGCAGCCTGCTGGCGGGCGAGGTCGAGTCCTACCGCCGGGAAAAGCGCTACCGCCACAAGGACGGCCAGTACCGCTGGGCGCTGCTGGCGGTATCGGTGGTGCGCGACGAGCACAGCGGCGAGCCGCAGCATTTCATCACGCAGGTCGAGGACATCCACACCCGCAAGCTTGCGCAGCAAGAACTGGAACGGCTGTCGCGCCGCATCCAGCTGGCGGTGGAAGCCGGCGGCGTGGGCATCTGGGAATGGGACTTCACCAGCGCCGGCATTACCTGGGACGCACGCATGCATGCGCTGCACGGCACCGATCCCGCCGCGGGTGCGCCGGTGGTGGACCAGTGGATCGAGATGCTGCATCCGGAGGACGTCAACCGCGTCAGGGGCGAGATGCGCCAGGCCATCCGCGGCGACGCCCCGTTCGATACCGAATACCGCATCGTGCGTCCCGGCGGCGAGGTGCGCCACGTGCGCGCGATGGCGACTGTTACCCGCAACGCCGACGGCATCGCATACGCGCTGGTCGGCACCAACTGGGACATCACCGAGCAGCGGCACCTGACCGAGGCCTTGTTCGAAGAGAAGGAACGCCTGCACATCACGCTGCGCTCGATCGGCGATGCGGTGATCTGTACCGACGCGGCCATGCGCGTGACCTTCATGAACCCGATCGCCGAGCAGCTGACCGGCTGGACCATGGCCAGCGCCACCGGCCTGCCGCTGGAGCAGGTCTTCCGCATCGTCGACGAATCCACCGGCAACGCGATACCCAGCCCGGTCGAGGCCTGCCTGCGCACGCTCGTGCCTGCCTACCTGCAGGACGGCGCGGTGCTACAGAGCCTGACCGGCGAGCGCCACGACGTGCAGGACTCGGCCGCGCCGGTGCTGACCGCGCGCGGCGAGGTGCTGGGCGCGGTGCTGGTGTTCCAGGACATCACCACCGCGCGCGCGCTGCAGCGCGAGCTGGCGCGCTCGGCCATGCACGATGCGCTGACCGGCCTGCCCAACCGCACCTGGTTCGAGAAGCGCCTGCGCGAGGCCTGCGATGCCGCGCGGCTGCAGGGCCACCGCGCTGCGCTGTGCTTTATCGATCTGGACCGCTTCAAGATCGTCAACGACACCGCCGGCCACGGCGCCGGCGACGTGCTGCTGCGCGAGCTGGGCTACCTGATCCGCAACCACGTGCGGCCCGACGACGTGCTGGCGCGCCTGGGCGGCGACGAGTTCGCGCTGCTGCTCAAGGACTGCACCGTGGACCAGGCCGAGCAGGTGTGCCAGGACGTGATCGACGCCATCCGCGGCCGCCGCTTCCCGTGGGAGGGGCGCGTCTACGACGTGGGCGCCAGCATCGGCATCGCCGCGATCGACCTCGACGTGCCGCCGGTCAGCGAACTGATGAGCCGCGCCGACGTGGCCTGCTACGCCGCCAAGGCCGCCGGCCGCAGCCGCGTCTCGGTCTACCGCCGCGACGAGAGCGACGCGCGCCGTCATCACCGCGAGCTGGAAATCGCCGCCGGCATCCATTCCGCGCTGGAAGCCAACCGCTTCCGCCTGTTCGCGCAGGAGATCCGCGCGCTGCAGCCAGAGGATGCCGATGAGGGCAGCGAACCCCGCCACATCGAGATCCTGGTGCGCATGGTCGACGAGCACGGCGAGCTGATCATGCCCGGCGCCTTTATCCCCGCGGCCGAGCGCTACGACCTGATGGGCCATATCGACCGCTGGGTGATCCACCACGTGCTGCGCGGCTACGGCGAGCGGCTGCGCGCAGTGCCGGGGCTGTCGGTGTCGATCAACCTGTCGGCCAACTCGCTGGGCGAGCCGTTCCTGCTGCCCTTCCTGCATGCCGAGCTGGAAGCGAGCGCGCTGCCCGCCAGCCGCATCCGGCTGGAGATCACCGAGACCGCGCTGATCAACAACATGTCCGCGGCCAACCGACTGGTGCTGGAGATGCGGCGCGCGGGCTGCACGGTGTCGCTGGATGACTTCGGCTCGGGGCTGTCGTCGTTCGCGTACCTGAAGCAGTTCCCGGTGGATTACCTGAAGATCGACGGCAGTTTTATCCGGCAGTTGGTGGATAACGCGGTGGACCGCGAGATCGTCAGCGCGATCAACGATATCGGCCACCGGCTGGGCGTGCTGACCGTGGCGGAGTGGGTGGAGGATGAACGCACCCTCGACGCGCTACGCGCGATCGGCGTCGATTATGCGCAGGGGTATGCGATCGGGCGGCCGGAGCCGCTGGATGCGTTCCTGCAGTCGTGTGGGCCGCGGGATGTGGAGATGTCCTGACGGCGGCGGGGCTGCTGGCGCGGCGTGATAAATTCGGCGGCTCTCGCTACCTCGCCTATCCAAGGGGAACCCGTTGTCGCTCGTGTCCGACTCTATGCCGGCGCCGCTTTATGCGCGCGTCAAGCAGCACATCAGCAGCAAGATTGCTGACGGTAGCTGGCCGCCCCATCATCGCGTGCCGTCGGAGACGGAGCTGGTGGAGGCGCTTGGGGTGAGCCGGATGACGGTGCATCGCGCGTTGCGGGAGTTGACGGCGGAGGGGATGTTGGTGCGGTTGCAGGGGGTTGGGACGTTTGTGGCCGAGCCCAAGCGGCGGACTGCGCTTTATGCGGTCAACAATATTGCCGATGACATTTTTTCACGCGGGCATCGGCATCGGGCGCGGGTGATCAGTCTGGGAGAGGAACGCGCCGGGCCGGCGCAGGCGGCGGCTTTGGATGTGGCGCTGGATCAGCGGGTGTTTCATTCGATGATCGTGCATTACGAGGATGATGTGGCGATTCAGTTGGAGGATCGGTATGTCAATGCTGCGGTGGCGCCGGATTATCTGGAGCAGGATTTCACGCTTGAAACGCCCTATCAGTATCTCTCTCGTGTTGCGCCGTTGACTGAAGGGGAGCATGTGGTAGAGGCCGTGTTGGCGTTGCCCGAGGAATGCGCGTTGCTGAACATCGAGCGAGGCGAGCCTTGTTTGTTGATTCGGCGGCGGACGTGGTCTGCGGGGCGGGTGGTGACTTCGGTGCGGTTGGTGCATCCGGGGTCGTTGCATCGGCTGGAGGGGAGGTTTACGTCTTAGCGGTTTTGCGGTCTTGTGTGTCGATGTTCGACAGCCCTCGCTGTTGGTGACATGTTGTCGTTGTTGAACCGCTTGGTTCCGCCCTCCTGGGCGGGTCTTTTGTCCGAGCGACAAAAGTAACCCAAAGCGCATCGCCTGAGCGGCTGGCTATCAAGGGGGCGCTTCTGGTCGTATAGGCGGCTTTGGTTTCCGTGAGGCGCGGTCGCGATTCCACCCTGCTACGCCAGGTGAGTCAGTGACGGTGCCTGCGTCGACCGGCTTTTGAACGATCCCCATGCAGGGTGGTGGCCGCCTGCTTACCACCGTATCGCATCAACGCGTTCGGCTGCGCTTCGCGCGGCGTCCAATGGTGGCTGACCCACCGACCGCGTTCTACTCCAGCGATGGTTCTTGAGCCCGTGACCGGCGTCGTCGCTGCGAGCGCAGCGACGCACTTCCCTGCGCGAGCGCCTCGCCCCCAGCTGATGAGCCGCGCGCAGCGCAGCCGTAGGCGTTGACGCGATGCCCGTGTCAGGAGGCGGCCTACGCCCTGCATGGGGATCGTTCAACAGTGGGCCTTCGCAAGGGCACTGTCACTCACCTGGCGTAGCAGGCTCGAACGGCTGACCACATAAAATCGGAAATCACCGCCGCCCGAACCCCCCACGCCGCCTCCTTGATAAAGGCCAGCCGCAGGCGACGCGTTTTTGGTTACTTTGTCGCTCGGACAAAGTGACCCGCCCAGGAGGGCGGAACAGAGCGGTTCAACAACGACAACATGTCACCAGCTGCGCGTGCCGTCGAGCATCGCCAAGATGTTAGCCGCAGCGCACGCCTCGGCCCAAAACCATCCAAATCCCTCCCCCACATCCGGGAATACCCCAATTCATCCATACTTGTATATACAAGACTATACATGCCTATGCGCCGCCGATAAAACCACCGCGCCGCCCAATGCACAGCAAGCCCCAAAGGAGCACTTCGTGACCAATCCCACCCGCTTCCGCGACACCGAAATCCGCGCCCCCCGCGGCACCAAACTCACCGCCAAGAGCTGGCTCACCGAAGCCCCCTTGCGCATGCTGATGAACAACCTCGACCCCGAGGTCGCAGAAAACCCGAAAGAACTCGTCGTCTACGGCGGCATCGGCCGCGCCGCCCGCAACTGGGAATGCTACGACCGCATCGTCGAAGCCCTCACCCGCCTGGAAGACAACCAGACCCTGCTGGTCCAGTCCGGCAAACCCGTCGGAGTGTTCCAAACCCACCGCGATGCCCCCCGCGTGCTGATCGCCAACTCCAACCTGGTCCCCCACTGGGCCAACTGGGAACACTTCAACGAACTCGACGCCAAGGGCCTGGCCATGTACGGCCAGATGACCGCCGGCAGCTGGATCTACATCGGCAGCCAGGGCATCGTGCAGGGCACCTACGAAACCTTCGTCGAAGCCGGCCGCCAGCACTACAACGGCGACCTGAAGGGCCGCTGGGTGCTGACCGCCGGCCTCGGCGGCATGGGCGGCGCGCAGCCGCTGGCCGCGACGCTGGCCGGCGCCTGCTCACTCAACATCGAATGCCAGCAAAGCCGCATCGATTTCCGCCTGAAGACCCGCTACGTCGACGAACAGGCCACCGACCTGGACGACGCCCTCGCCCGCATCGACCGCTACACCTCGCAGGGCAAGGCGATCTCGATCGCCCTGTGCGCCAACGCCGCCGAAGTGCTGCCCGAGCTGGTGCGCCGCGGCGTGCGCCCGGATATGGTCACCGACCAGACCAGCGCCCATGACCCGCTCAACGGCTACCTCCCCGCCGGCTGGAGCTGGGACGAATACCGTGAGCGCGCGCAGCGCGAACCGGCGGTGGTGGTCAAGGCCGCCAAGGCCTCGATGGCCGCGCACGTGCAAGCCATGCTGGCGTTCCAGAAGATGGGCGTGCCCACCTTCGACTACGGCAACAACATCCGCCAGATGGCCAAGGAAGAAGGCGTGGCCAACGCCTTCGACTTCCCCGGCTTCGTGCCCGCCTATATCCGCCCGCTGTTCTGCCGCGGCATCGGCCCGTTCCGCTGGGCCGCGCTGTCGGGCGATCCGCAGGACATCTACAAGACCGACGCCAAGGTCAAGGAACTGATCCCCGATGACGAGCACCTGCACCGCTGGCTCGACATGGCGCGCGAGCGCATCAGCTTCCAGGGCCTGCCTGCGCGCATCTGCTGGGTCGGTCTGGGCCTGCGCGCCAAGCTGGGCCTGGCATTCAACGAGATGGTGCGCAGTGGCGAGCTGTCGGCACCGATCGTGATCGGGCGCGACCACCTGGACTCGGGCTCGGTCGCCAGCCCCAACCGCGAGACCGAAGCCATGCAGGACGGCTCGGATGCCGTGTCGGACTGGCCGCTGCTGAACGCGCTGCTCAATACCGCCAGCGGCGCCACCTGGGTCTCGCTGCACCATGGCGGCGGCGTGGGCATGGGTTTCTCGCAGCATTCCGGCGTTGTGATCGTGTGCGACGGCACTGACGAGGCTGCCGCCCGCATCGCCCGCGTGCTGCACAACGACCCCGCCACCGGCGTGATGCGCCATGCCGACGCCGGCTACCAGATCGCCGTCGACTGCGCGCGCGAGCAGGGCCTGGACCTGCCGATGTTGCGTAACTCATTGCGCGACTGATCCCGCGGCCGACAAGAGCCGTTGTGCCGAGCCGGGCCGCCGAGCGCGCCCGGCCAACTCCATTTCCTTTACGGAGACACCCATGTCCATCGACACCACCGCCGGCGTGGCGGTCGCGGCGCCGCAGGCGCAGCTGTCACGCGCGCGCGCCATTGCCGCCATCACCATCGGCAACGGCCTGGAGTTCTACGATTTCGTGGTCTACAGCTTCTTTGCCACGCTGATCGGCCGCCTCTATTTCCCCGTCGACAATCCCACCGGGCAGTTGCTGATGTCCTTCGCCACCTTCGGCGTCGGCTTCCTGATGCGCCCGCTGGGCGGCCTGCTGATCGGCATGTACGCCGACCGCGCCGGGCGCAAGCCGGCCGTGTCGCTGACGCTGTGGCTGATGGGCTTGAGCTCGCTGATCTTCGTGGTGACGCCGCCGTACGCGCAGATCGGCATCCTGGCGCCGATCATGGTGGTGGTGGCACGGCTGGTGCAGGGCTTTGCCATCGGCGGCGAAATGGGCGCGTCGACTGCGCTGCTACTGGAATACGCCGATGACCGCACGCGCGGCTTCTACACCGCGTGGCAGCCGTTCAGCCAGGGTCTGGCGGCGCTGCTAGGTGCCATTACCGGCCTGGTGCTGAGCAATGTGCTGGCGCCGGCCGATCTGGAAGCCTGGGGCTGGCGCCTCGCCTTCCTGATCGGCATCCTGGTCATTCCCGTTGGCCTGGTGATCCGCCGCCGGCTGGAAGAAACCGCCACGCCAGTGCGCCACGGCGAGCACGCCGCGCAATGGCCGCTGCTGCGCCGCCACGGGCGCGAGGTCATCGCCAGCATCCTCCTGATGATCGGCCTGGCCTCCTCCACCTATATCGTCGTCTACTACATCAGCAACTACGCCGTGAGCGTGCTCAAGATGCCGCTGTCACTGAGCATCTGGGCCGCCTGCGTCGCGGCGCTGGTGCAGGTGGTGCTGTCGCCGTTCGCGGGCTGGCTGAGCGACCGCATCGGCCGCAAGACCGTGGTGCTGTGGTCGCGCGTGGCGCTGCTGGTGATGATCTACCCCGCCTTCGTGCTGATCAACGCCGAGCCGTCGCTGGCGCGCCTGCTGCTGGTGGTCGGTTGCCTGTCGGTACCGATGTCGATGACCGCGCCGGCCTCGATGGTGCTGGTCAGCGAGGTGCTGCCGCAGCGCCTGCGCGCCACCGGGCTGTCGATCGCCTATTGCGTGGCGATCGCGATCTTCGGCGGCTTTGCGCAGTATTTCTCGACCCGGCTGATTCAGATCACCGGTGATGCCAATGCGCCGGCGCTGTATGTGATCGGTTGCGGACTGGTGTCGCTGATCGGGCTGGCGATGGTGCCGGAAACGCTGGGGCGCCGCTTGAAATGAGCGAGCTTGCAACCCTGGCGGCGCCGCTGGCACCGGACACGGTCTGGCGCGGCCGCCGCGATGCCGGCGAGGTGGGCGACACCCGCCGGCTGTTCGAGATCGTCGCCGGGCGCGCCACGGCGCGCGAGGCGGGCGTGCCGGTGCTGCTGGGCTTTTGCTGCGATGCCGGCGTGCTGCGCAACCAGGGCCGCCCCGGCGCCGCCGGCGGCCCGCGCGAGATCCGCCGCGCGCTCGCCGGCGTGCCGGCCCACGGCATCGGCCGCTTGATCGACGGTGGCGATATCGGCTGCGAAGGCGATGCGATGGAACACGCGCAGCAGCGGCTGGGCGCAGCGGTCGCCGCCGAACTGGCCGCGGGCGCGTTCCCGCTGGTGCTCGGCGGCGGGCACGAAGTGGCGTGGGGCACGTGGCAAGGGCTGCGCGCACACCTGGATGCGCATGGCGATCGCGGCCGCGTACTGATCGTCAACCTCGACGCGCACTTCGACCTGCGCAGCAGCCGGCCCGGCAGCTCGGGCACGCCGTTTGACCAAATCGCTGCGGACTGCCTGCGCCGCGGCGACCGCTTCGACTATGCCTGCCTGGGCGTGAGCCGGCTCGGCAATACCGCCGCGCTGTTCGCGCGCGCCAATGCGCTGGGCGTGCACTATGTCGAGGATGTCGACATGCAGGAACGGCACCTCGACGCACGCCTGGCCACGCTGGACGAGTGGGTGGCCGACGCCGACCACGTCTACCTGACCATCGACCTCGATGTGCTGCCCGCGGCCGTGATGCCAGGCGTTTCGGCCCCGGCGGCCTATGGCGTGCCGCTCGCCGTGGTCGAAGCCGTCACCACGCGGCTGCGCGACAGCGGCAAGCTGCGCGTGGCCGATATCGCCGAGTTCAATCCCCTTTATGACCGCGACGGCTGCAGTGCGCGCGTGGCGGCGCGGCTGTGTTATCGGCTGCTCGGCGGCTAGCGCAAACCCCTCCTTTTTAGCCGTCCCCAGGCCCCTCGCCACCGCCTCCGGCGGCCCCGGTTGGGGCGCCTCAAACATCACTTTCCCCTCCGCTCCGACAGGCAACCGCGCGTGCCAGGCTCGCGCAAATTCGCGGGTTAACACCTAGAACGCCGTTCGGGTTTCCGAACACCACCCTCGCGCCCCAGTCCGGATTCCCGAACTGTGCGCCGGAAGCACATCATTTTCCCCTTTGAATTCAACAAGTTGTAGGGCAGCCGAGACCCCTTCGAGCTGGCACGGCGCGTGCAATATAGGCCGCCGCTAACAGCGCCCAACAGGTCGGCCGGCACGTTTCCCAGCGTCCCGGCCCATGCCAAAAAACAAAGGAGGAAACACATGACTGACCCCGCCTTGCCCACCCCCCACATCGCCGCCCAGGCGAGCCGCAGGCACCTGTTGCCGCGCTGACAAAACACACGGCCGGCCCGGCGCCCCAAACGCCGTCCAGCCATCCCGCAATACAGACGCCCGTCCCCTGCATCAATACTCGCCGGGGAATGGACGCACAGGCCTGATCCACGATGAAACTGAATCGACTGCCCACCCTGATCTTCATTGCGATGCTGCTCGGCGTGCTGGTCGGCACCGCCGCGCACAACATGGCGCCGGACGCCGCCACCGCCAAATCGATTGCGGACCACCTGTCCATCCTGACCGACGTGTTCCTGCGGATGATCAAGATGATCATCGGGCCGCTGGTGTTCGCCACGCTGGTGGCCGGCATCGCCAGCATGGGCGACGGCCGCGCCGTGGGCCGCATCGGCCTGAAGGCGATGATGTGGTTTGTCGCCGCCTCGATCACCTCGCTGCTGCTCGGCCTGGTGATGGCCAACCTGCTGCAACCGGGCCACGGCATGAACCTGCCGCTGCCGGCCGCAGACGCCGCCTCGAACCTGAAGACCGGCGCGCTGAACCTGCGCGACTTCATCGCCCACATGTTCCCCAAGAGCTTTGCCGAGGCGATGGCGCACAACGAGATCCTGCAGATCGTGGTGTTCTCGCTGTTCTTCGGCTTCGCACTGGGCACCGTCAAGGACGGCGTCGGCAAGCCCGTGCTGCAAGCCATCGAGGGCCTGGCCGCCGTGATGCTGAAGGTCACCAACTACGTGATGGCCTTCGCGCCGGTGGGCGTGTTCGGCGCGATCGCTGCGGTGATCACCGCGCAGGGCCTGGGCGTGCTGGCCGTGTACGCCAAGCTGCTGGGCAGCCTGTACCTGGCGCTGGCCCTGCTGTGGGTCGCGCTGGTCGCCGGCGGCTACTTCTTCCTGGGCCGTGACGTGTTCCGCCTGCTCAAGCAGATGCGCGCTCCGCTGATGATCGGCTTCGCCACCGCCAGCAGCGAATCGGCCTACCCGAAGGTGATCGACCAGCTGACCCGTTTCGGCGTCAAGGAGCGCATCACCAACTTCGTGCTGCCGCTGGGCTACTCGTTCAACCTGGACGGCTCGATCATGTACACCTCGTTTGCCGCGCTGTTCGTGGCGCAGGTGTATGGCATCCAGCTGTCGCTGACCCAGCAGATCACCATGCTGCTGGTCCTGCTAATCACCAGCAAGGGCATCGCCGGCGTGCCGCGCGCCTCGCTGGTGGTGGTCGCCGCCGTGCTGCCGATGTTCGGCCTGCCGGAAGCCGGCATCCTGCTGGTGCTGGGCATCGACCACGTACTCGACATGGGTCGCACCGTGACCAATGTGCTGGGCAATGCGATTGCCACCGCCGTCGTCGCCAAAAGCGAAGGCGCCATCGGCGCGCCGGTACCGTCCGAGGAGGATGAACCCGTCGCGGATACCACCACCGGCCTAGCATCTGTCCAGGTCGTGGCGGGCAAGTAACAGCGTCCGCCAGGCGTGCCAAGGCCCGGTTGCCGACGAGGCAACCGGGCCTTTTTGCATTCCGGCGCAGAAACTGTCCGCCCTGGTGTGGTAAAAGTAGGCACCCGCGCCGGCCCACTCGCCACCTGCTTGCGGCGCGGCGGCTATGCCACCTGCCTTACCCAACACCTGATGACCGGCCCGCTACACCCTCCCGGCGATACTACCCGCCCGCCCTCCTCCCATGCAGCGTCCGATGCCGGCACCGCCGGCGCCACGGGCCTGGCGCGCCTGCCTCACGGCCTGCGCGGCGCCGCCCCGCTGCTGGCCCTGCTGGCGCTGGCGGTGCTGGTGGGCCTGGCGGGCGCGCTCGGCTACCGCTATAGCTACGACACCGCGCTGGCGCGCCAGGCCGAGCGCGGCCAGGTGCAGCTGCGCCTGTACACCCAGGCACTGGAAAGCGAGCTGGCCCACTACGACTACGTGCCCGGCCTGCTATCGCTGGACGAGCGCATCGCCGCGCTGCTGCTGCGCCCGGACGACCCCGCGCGCGCGGCGCGCGCCAATGACTACCTCGCCGCCCTCAATATCCGCGCCGGCACGCGCGTGGTCTATGTGCTGGATGCGCACGGCAAGGTGCTGGCCACCAGCAACTGGCAGCGCCCCGACAGCTACCTGGGCGAGGACCTGAGCTTCCGCCCCTACTTCCGCTCGGCCATGGAAGGCCAGCTGGGGCGCTTCTACGGCGTGGGCACCACGCGCAGCGAATCCGGTTATTACCTGTCGGCGCCACTGGGCGAGCGCTATAATCCGTCCGGCGTGGCGGTGGTCAAGATCGGCCTGGAGCCACTGGAGAACCGCTGGCAGGGCGCCGACAGCCAGATGCTGTTGACCGACGAGAACGGCGTGGTGATCCTGGCCTCGGACCCGTCGTGGAAGCTGGCCGCGCTGCGCCCGCTGTCGGCCGAGGCGCGCGAGCGGCTGTCGCGCAGCCTGCAGTACAACCGCGCCCCGCTGCCGCAGCTGCCGCTGGAGACGGTGCGCAAGCTCGCCAATGGCAACGGCGGCAGCAGCGACGAACTGGTGCGCCTGCGCCGCGGCCCGCCGATGCTGGCGCAGCACGCCGCGCTGCCGGGCACCGACTGGCAGCTGACGCTGCTGACCAATACCTCGCAGGCGCGCGTGGCCGCGCTCAACACCGCCGCGCTGGCGGGCGTGCTGACCGCCTTCGTGCTGCTGCTGGGCGCGGCCTGGAACGTGCGCCGGCGCATCGTCAACGAACGGCTGGCGGCGCGCGCGGCGCTGGAAGCGGCCAACAGCGAGCTGGAACGCAAGGTTGCCGAGCGCACCGCCGACCTGTCCGCCGCCAACCAGCGCCTGCAGGCCGAGGTGGCCGAGCGCATCCGCGCCGAGACCGTGCTGCGCCAGGCGCAGGATGGGCTGCTGCAGGCCGGCAAGCTGGCCGCGGTGGGCCAGATGTCGACCGGCATCGCGCATGAGCTGAACCAGCCGCTGGCGGCGCTGCGCACCATTTCCGGCAATACCGGCAAATTTCTCGAGCGTGGCGACTACGGCACGGTGCGCGCCAACCTTGACACCATCATCGGCCTGGTCGAACGCATGGGCCGCATCACCGGCGCGCTCAAGTCGTTCGCGCGCAAGTCCGGCAACGGCAAGCGCCAGGCACGCCTGGCCGAGGGGGTGGACAACGCGCTGTTCCTGCTGCAGACGCGCGTGGACGCGGTCCAGCCCGAACTGCAGCGCGATATCGACCCGACGCTGGCGGTGGTGTGCGATCCCAACCGCCTCGAGCAGGTGCTGGTCAACCTGCTCGGCAATGCGCTCGATGCCGTCGCCGGAAAACCCGGGCCGCGCATCGCGCTGCACGCGCACATCGCCGGCGGCATGGTCCACCTGACCGTGCGCGACAACGGTTCGGGCCTGTCGGAAGAAGCCTTTGCGCGGCTGTTCGAACCGTTCTTTACCACCAAGCCCGCCGGGCAGGGACTGGGGCTGGGCCTGACCCTGTCGGCCGGCATCCTCAATGAAAGTGGCGGCAGCCTGTCCGCCACCAACCACCCCGACGGCGGCGCCTGCTTTACGCTGGTGCTGCCGCTGGCGCCGCAGGACGCCACCTCCAAGGACGCATCCCATGCCGGCTGACCTGACCGTACTGATCGTCGAGGACGATGCCGACGTGCGCCTGGGCTGCGAGCAGGCGTTGCGCCTGGAAGGCATCGCCACGCGCGGCGTGGGCAGCGCCGAGGCGGCGCTGCGCGAGGTCGGGCCGGGCTATGCGGGCGTGGTTGTCAGCGACATCCGCCTGCCCGGGCAGGACGGCATGGCGCTGCTGGCGCAACTGCGCGAGCGCGACCCGGCGCTGCCGGTGATCATGATCACCGGCCACGGCGACGTCGGCCTGGCGGTGCAGGCGATGAAGCAAGGCGCCTACGACTTCCTGGAGAAACCGTTCTCGCCCGAGCAGCTGGTGGACGCCACCCGGCGCGCGCTGGAACAGCGCCGCCTGGCGCTGGAAGTGTCAGAACTGCGCGATCGGCTGGCGGGACGCCAGAAACTCGAAACCCGCCTGATCGGCCATTCGCCCGCGGTCGAGCGGCTGCGCCGGCTGATCGCCGACCTCGGCGGCACCGACGCCAACGTGCTGATCCATGGCGAGACCGGCACCGGCAAGGAACTGGTGGCGCGCTGCCTGCACGAGTCCAGCCAGCGCCAGGCGCGCAACTTTGTCGCGATCAACTGCGGCGGGCTGCCCGAGCAGCTGTTCGAAAGCGAGATTTTCGGACACGAGGCGGGCTCGTTCACCGGTGCCGCGCGACGGCGCATCGGCAAGATTGAGCATGCCGAGGGCGGCACGCTGTTCCTCGATGAAATCGAGAGCATGCCGATGCCGCTGCAGATCAAGCTGCTGCGCGTGTTGCAGGAGCGCGTGGTGGAGCGGCTCGGCTCCAACCAGCCTGTGCCGGTCAACGCGCGCGTGGTGGCCGCCACCAAGGCCGACCTGCGCTTGCTGTCCGATGCCGGCCAGTTCCGCGCGGACCTGTACTACCGCCTGAACGTGATCACGCTGGAACTGCCGCCGCTGCGCAAGCGGCGCGAAGACGTGCCGGCGCTGTTCGAACACTTTGTCGCGCACGCCGCGCTGCGCTTCGGGCGCGAGGCGGTGCCGGCCACCCCAGCCGAGCTGGCCGCGCTGGTGGCCTACCCGTGGCCGGGCAATGTGCGCGAGCTGCGCAACCTGGCCGAGCGCCATGTACTGGGGCTGGGCTGCAACCCGGGCCACGGCACCACCGCACCCGAGGCCCTGCCGCTGGCGCAGGCGGTCGAGCAGTTCGAGCGCGCGCTGATCGCCGACGCCATGCGGCGCCACGACGGCAACCTGAGCCGCGCTAGCGAAGCGCTGGGGGTGGCCAAGACCACGCTATTCGACAAGGTGCGTAAATATGGATTGCAAGGGTTGTAAGCCAGTTGTAAACCTGACCTTGCATCCTCCCGCTGCCAGCGATCCATCACGACATGACAAGACATTTCTGCAGCGACTGCTGAATTTCGGACAGCGGCCACGGGCGTTGCGGCGCGCGCCGGGGAACCACCTCCGCGCTCCGGTGTCTGCGTACTGTCGCTGCCCCACACCCCCGCGGGACAAATGTGCGGTGAAGTACAAAAGTGCGACGGAATATAGTTTTTTCTTACTTATAGACTTGCCTTTGCGGCATATTATGGGCTTCCGGCAAATCCGGACCCGAGGCAATGCAAGTTGCGGAAATAGCTGCAGCCCCGGGAAATGACAAAAACGTTAAATCAATAACAAACAGCCGTCCGGCCGGCGGGGAGCGGGCCAGGACACAGGGTCAGTCAACCATTGGCAGTGAGACACACGCGGCGCAGGTGCCTGGCGCCGCGCACGCCCTCCTGGCGCGACTGCCTTCAGGACTACGGGTGATTGGATGAAACTGGATCCGGCACTGGCTGAAAAGCCTTATTACAGCACGCGTACAGCGGCAAAACTGCTCAATGTCTCATTGGGCACCGTCCAAAAGATGGTCGAACGCGGCGAACTCGGCGCGTGGAAAACCAACGGCGGCCATCGGCGCATCCACAAGGAAACCGTGCATCGCCTGCTGGCCACGCGCATCGGCCACGAACCGGCATCGCCGCACGGCCTGGACCTGGTGGTGTTCCACCCCAACCACCAAGAAGCGCAACGCATCCACGGCCAGCTCGGCAAGTGGGGGCTGCCGCTCAAGAGCGTGGTGGTCGACGACGTGCTCGACACCGTCATCACCTCTGTGAGCGAGCATCCGCGCGTGGTGCTCTACTACGTCGACGAGCTGAACGACAACGAGTCGGCCACCATCGAGAAGCTGCAGAACTTCTTTGCCAGCCAGCACGTGATCTTTGCGGTGATCACCAACCGGCAGGCCTATGACGGCGTGGCCGACGCGCTGCAGCACTGGGGCATCATGGTGTTCCTGAAGACGCCGTCGCTGGAAGAGGTCAAGGGCTTCCTGCGCGCGCAGCTGATGATGGGGCGCGCCCCCTAACGCCTGCGCAGCGCCATCGCGCAACAAGAGAACAGGGGCCACGCAGGCCCCTGTTTGCCGTTGGCCTCAGGCCACCGCTACGTGGCGCGGCGGTGCCAGCCCCGCTTGCCCGTCGGCCTGCGCCATCATCCAGCCGTACAGGTTGCGCGGGTCGGGCGGCATCGCCACCAGCTCCACCGCCCTGCCCGCGCGGTGCGCGTGCGCCGCGGCGTAAAGCCAGCGCAGCGCGGCATAATCTTCCAGCGCAAACCCCACTGAATCGAACACCGTCACCTCGTCCGCGGTGGCGCGTCCCGGCGCGTGACCGGCCAGCACTTGCCACAGCTCGGTCACCGGCGCATCCGCCGCCAGCTGCTGGATCTCGCCTTCGATGCGGGTCTGCGGTTCGTACTCCACCACGATGCGCGCGTGGCGCAGGATATCCGGATGCAGCTCGGTCTTGCCGGGGCAGTCGCCACCGACCGCATTCAGGTGCATGCCCGCACGGACCATCGCCGGCGTCAGGATGGTGGCGCGGGTCTTGTCGGCAGTGACGGTGGACACGATGTCGGCGCCGGCCAGCGCCGCCTCTGTCGACGCCGCCGGACGGATCACCAGCCCCGGCACGCCTGACAGGTTGCGCATCAACCTTGCCGTGGCGGCCGGATCGATGTCATAGGCGGCAATCTCGCGCACACCCAGCATGGCGTGAAACGCCAGCACCTGGAATTCCGCCTGCGCCCCGTTGCCGATCAGCGCCATGCTGTGCGCGCCGGGCCGCGCCATGACGCGCGCGGCCAGGGCCGAGGTGGCCGCGGTGCGCAGCGCGGTGGCCAGGGTCAGGTCGGCCAGCATCAGCGGAAAGCCGGTTTCCACTTCGGCCAGCAGGCCGCACGCCATCACCGTGGGCATGCCGTGCTGCGCGTTGCGCGGATGGCCGTTGACGTACTTGAACGCGTACTGGACGCCGTCGCTGACCGGCATCAGCTCGATCACGCCACGCGCCGAATGGCTCGCCAGGCGCGCTGACTTGTCAAAGGCATGCCAGCGCAGGAAGTCCTGCCGGACCTGCTCGGCCATCTGCACGATGGCGGCCTGCGCGCCGATGGCGGCGACCAGGCGGGCCACGTCGTTGGCGTCGAGGAACAGCGACCGGGCGGTATCTTTCATGATCGTCTCCTTGGCTGTCCATGGTGTCAGGCGGCCGCCGCAGCGATGGCCGGACCGCTGCTGCGGTCCAGCCGCAGCGTCATGCAATACGCGCCACCGCCGGACAGCATGAAGGGCGACAGGTCGACCTCGTGCAGCGTGTAGCCGCGCCGGCCCAGTTCCGTGCGCAGGTGCGGCGTGGTACGGGTCATCACCACCTGGTCGTTCAGGTTGACCGCGTTGACGCTGAAGTGGCGCAGATCGTCTGCGGTGGCCTCGATGCGCAGCCGTGCCGGCACGCGTGCGCGCAGCTCGCGCAGCGCGGCTTCGCTGAAGGCGGGCGGGTAGTACAGCACCTCGCCGCCGGACAGCGGGCAGAAGCACACGTCGAGGTGGTAGCTCTGCTCGGTGGCCAGTTCCAGCGCCACCACGTCCTTGCCGAAGTAGTTCGATACGGCGGTGGCCGCCTTGTGCGACGAGCGCGGTCCGAAGCCAGCCCAGAAGTGGCCGCGGCTGGCGTCCCAGATGCAGTCGCCCGCGCCTTCCTGGAAACAGCCTTCAGGCAGCAGCGCGACCTCGTCGAGCAGGCCGCGCTCGCGCAGTGCGCCAAAGATCGTCCCGAACGGGGCTTCTTCGCCGCGCCGCTGCGGGTAGCGGAAGCGCGCCAGCAGCGCGCGGCCGTCGAGCACCACCGCGGCGTTGGCCGGGAACACCATGTCGGGCAGCCCCGGCGCGCCGGCGGCCACCTCCACCGCAAAGCCGGCCCGGCCCAGCGCCTCGCGCAGCGCGTCGAAGGACTCCATGGCGCTGCGGTGCATGCCGCGCGGGTCGCGCGCCCAGGCGGCCGGATCCATCCACGGATTGATGCTGTACGACACGTCGTAGAAAGTCGGCTCGACAAGCAGGATCGTGGGGGTGTTGATCACGGTGGCTCCTTTTTTCGTGATGGCGGTTGGGAAAGAATTCGGTCGATTGAATTCTCGGGGAGTCTGGTGCTAACTAATAGCCAGCACCTTGCGCAATTTGCGCCTACCATTCAGCAAATCGCCAGATCGCTCTGGCAAATCGCCAACAACCCCTTTCGCCCCGCCATGGATGCCACTGATCACCAGCTCTTGTCCCTCCTGCGCGACAACGCGCGCATGCCCGTCACGGCGCTGGCCCAGGCGCTGCGCGTGTCGCGCGCGACCGTGCAGAACCGGATCGACAAGCTGGAAAAGGAAGGTGTGATCGTCGGCTATACGGTGCGCCTGCGGCCCGAGGCCGAGGCACACCGAATCCGCGCGTGGATGACGATTGCCGTGGAAGGCAATAAGGCCCGTACCGTGCTGCAGGCGCTGCGCGGGGAGCCCAATGTGCAGGCGCTGCACACCACCAACGGGCGCTGGGACATCATTGCCGAGCTGCGCGCCGACAACCTGGAGGCGTTCGACCGCACGCTGGACCGGATCCGGCTGATCGACGGCATCAGCGCCACCGAGACCAGCATCCTGCTGTCGACCTACAAGCTGTAGCGCGCGGGCGGACTACTCAGGCCGCGACGCGCCCGCGCAGGCGCTCGCGCCGCGATTCCTCGTGGTGGACATGACCGCTGGGGCGAAGCAGGTCACGCAGGGACAGGATCCCGGCCAGGCGCATGGTTTCCACGCTCTCCACCACCGGCAGCCGCGCCACGCTCAGCGCCGCCATGCTGCCGGCGGCGGCGCGCGCGGTCTGTCCGGGCAGCAGCACATGGGCCGGGGTGGTCAGCAGGTCGCGGCAGCGCATGCCTTGCGGCACCTCGCCCGCCGCCAGGCCACGGATGGCGGTGCGCTCCAGCATGCCGAGCACGCGCCCGTCCGCCACCACCGGATAGGCGCGATGCGCGGCATGCTCGCCGAAGTAGCACGCCATGGCCTCGGCCACCGGCAGGTCGGCGTCGATGGCGACCACCTCGCGCGACATCAACTCGTCCACGTGCGCGCGCTCGAGTGGATCGACGCCGTATTCGCGATAGATATGCAGGCCGCGCCGCGCGATCTTCTCGGTCATGATCGAACGCTTCATGGTCAGCACCGAGAAGCCATAAGCCACCGCGGTAGTCAGCAGCAGCGGCAGCAGCGCCGGCGTGTCATGGGTCAGGCCGAAGGCAAAAACGATCGCAGTCAGCGGCGCGCCCAGCACGCTGCCGAGCACGCCGGCCATGCACACCAGCGCCCACAGCTGCGGCGAGCCGCCCGGCAGCCACGGCGCCAGCACCACGCCCAGTCCCGCGCCCAGCATCAGCAGCGGCGCCAGCACGCCGCCCGAAGTGCCCGAGCCCAGCGCCGCGATCCAGATCAGGGCCTTGACGGCCAGCAGCGCCACGGCGATCTCGATGGCGATGCGGTTGTTCAGCAGGTCGCCGATCACGTCATAGCCCACGCCGAGCGCGCGCGGCTCGAAATAGCCGCCGATGCCGACCACCAGCCCGCCGAGCGCCGGCCACCACATCCAGTGCACGGGCAGACGCGAAAAGGCGTCTTCAGTGCGGTACAGCGCCAGCGTCAGGGCCGCGCCCAGCGCGCCGCACAGCAGCCCGGCCAGCACGCACGAGGCCAGCGCCTGCGTACCGGCCGCGGCGGTCTGCAGCGGGAACAGCGGGCCCGCCTCGAAGAACAGCGGGCGCAGGAAGCCCGCCACCGCGCACGCGAGCGCCACCGGCAGCAGGCTGCGCGGGCGCAGCTCGAACAGCAGCAGTTCGACCGCCAGCAGCACCGCCGCCACCGGCGTGCCGAAGATTGCCGTCATGCCGGCGCACGCGCCCGCCACCAGCAGCGCCTTGCGCTCGCCCGCGGTCAGGTGCAGGTACTGCGCCAGCAATGAGGCCAGCGAGCCGCCGGTCATGATGATCGGCCCCTCGGCGCCGAACGGCCCGCCGCTGCCGATCACGATGCCCGACGACAGAGGCTTGAGCACCGCCACGCGCGGCGACATCTTGCTCTTGCCGAACAGCACCGCCTCGATCGCCTCGGGGATGCCGTGGCCGCGGATCTTGTCGCTGCCGTAGCGGGCCATCAGCCCGACGATCAGCCCGCCCAGCACCGGCACCGCGATCACCCACGCGCCCAGCGCATGGCCGGCCGGCGAGCGCTCGGCCAGCGACAGTGTCTGGTAGAAGAACAGGTTGGTGAAGAAGCGGATCAGGTTGACCAGCACGTCAGCCGCGACGGTGCTCAGGGCACCGATGCCGAGCGCGATGACGGACAGCATCAGCAGGCGGCGGTTGACGGTGTAGTCGCGCTTTTCGGACGGTGCGGCTGACGACATTGGGGGCTCCTTGTCTCTTGTGCGGTGCAAGATGCGCCAATGTTGGGATGCGCTGCACCAAAGGCGACCGAATATATCACCGCGTGATATATTACGTGCACCATTCCAAAGCGCCCCCCGTCACAAGAATGCCAACCGCCCCCGCCGTCTCCGCCCTGGCGCAGAATGCCCGTGCCTGGCTACGCACTTTCGTCCCGCTGCCGGTCGCCGCGAACCGCCACGAGCGCCTCAAGAGTTGCATTGGCGCCCTGCTCGGCCTGTTCTGCACCGAGTGGATCAGCCACCAGACCCTGGGTGGCTTCAACCCCTGGTTCGTCGCCCCGATGGGCGCCTCGGCAGTGCTGCTGTTCGCGGTGCCGTCGAGTCCGCTGGCGCAGCCGTGGTCGATCATCGGCGGCAATCTGCTGGCTGCGCTGGTCGGCGTGGCCTGCGCGCGCTGGATCCCGGATCCCGGCCTGGCCGCGGCGACGGCCGTGGCGGTGGCGATCGCGCTGATGTTCCAGTTCCGCTGCGTGCATCCACCCAGCGGCGCCGTGGCGATCACCGCGGTGTTCGGCGGGCCGGCGGTCAGTGCGCTGGGCTTCGGCTTCGTGGTCGTGCCGGTGCTGTTCAATTCGATGCTGCTGCTGTTGATGGCGCTGGCCTTCAACAACCTGTCGCAGCGGCGCTACCCGCACCGCCCGCCGGAGCCCGCGATGCAGCATGGCACCAAGGACGTGCCGCCGACGCAGCGCATAGGCTTTACCCGCGCCGACCTGGACGCGGCACTGCAGCAACGTGGCGAATTCCTCGACATCGAGGAAGACGACCTCGAGCAGATCCTGGTGGCCGCGCAACTGCGCGCCTACCGCCGGCACTTCGGCAACGTGCTGTGCGGCGAGATCATGTCGCGCGACGTGGTCACGGTGCGGCCCGACCAGCCCGCCCATGAAGCCGGTCACCTGCTGTCGCGGCACCGCATCAAGGCGCTACCGGTGGTGGACGCCAACAGCAGGCTGGAAGGCATCATCACGCAGAGCGATTTCTTTGCGGCGCAGCGAGATACCGGGGCGCGGCGGCTGGCCGGGACTGTGCGGGATCTGATGACGCGTGCGGTGGTCACCGCCCGTGCCGACCAGCCGATGGTGGAACTGGCCCAGGCGTTTTCCGACGGCGGCCTGCATCATGCGCCGGTGATCGACGACCACCGCCGCGTGGTCGGCATGGTCACGCAGTCCGATCTGGTGGCCGCGCTGCTCAAGAGCGGCGTGATGGCGGTGCCGGGTTGAAGATCTTGTAATGTCGATGATCGGCGGCTCTCGCTGCTGGTGACATGTGTCGCTGTTCGACCGCTCGTGCGGCTGGGATTCAAGGGCTTTCGCGGCTGGTGACATGTTGTCGTTGTTTGAACCGCTTGGTTCCGCCCTCCTGGGCGGGTGACTATTGTCCGAGCGACAAAAGTCACCAAAATCGCATCGCCTGAGCGGCTGGCTATCAAGGGGGCGCTTCTGGTCGTATAGGCGGCTTTGGTTTCCGTGAGGCGCGGTCGCGATTCCACCCTGCTACGCCAGGTGAGTGTGTGGGGGTGCCTGGCGTTAACCCACTTTTGAACGATCCCAGGCAGGGTGGTGGCCGCCTGCTGAGCACCGTATCGCATCAAGGCGTTCGGCTGCGCTTCGCGCGGCGTCCAATGGTGGCTGACCCACCGACCGCGTTCTACTCCAGCGATGGTTCTTGAGCCCGTGACCGGCGTCGTCGCTGCGAGCGCAGCGACGCACTTCCCTGCGCCAGCGCCTCGCCCCAGCTGATGCGCCGCGCGCAGCGCAGCCGTAGGCGTTGACGCGATGCCCGTGTTAGTGGGCGGCCTACGCCCTCCATGGGGATCGGTCAAAAGTGGCCCTTCGCAAGGCACCGCCACTGACTCACCTGGCGTAGCAGGCTCGAACGGCTGACCGCATAGAACGGAAATCACCGCCGCCCGACCTACCAACGCCGCCTCCTTGATAGCCAGCTGCTCAGGCGACGCGCTTTTGGTGACTTTTGTCGCTCGGACAAAGTGACCCGCCCAGCAGGGCGGAACCAAGCGGTTCAACAGCGACAACATGTCACCAGCAGCGACCAGCCATCGAACAATCACCGACTGACCCAGCAACCATGCCATATCCCCAACCTGTTCAACCTCACAAACCTATGGCACTGTGGACCCATCCGGACACCCCGCACCGCGGTGACGCCTGAAGCACCCACCCCCACCCATTCGGATGCCCCACCGCGACGTAAGCTATATTTACGCCGTTTCCGTCACCCGGACGGACCCAGGGAGAGCCATCAATGAGTTCCGGCCAGTTAATCGAGAAAATCGCAGCGGTTTTCGCCCTGATCGTGCTGATCGGCGGCTCGCTGCTGGTGCTCGCGCCGTTCACCACGGCGCTGCTGTGGGGCGCCATCCTGGCCTTCAGTTCGTGGTACCCATACACGGTGCTGTCGCGCTGGCTCGGCAACCGGCGCGGCCTGGCGGCGCTGATCTGCGTGCTGCTGGCGACCGTGATCGTGCTGGGCCCGTTCGTCTACGCCGGCGCCAGCTTCTCCGCGCACCTGGACGAACTGTCCGCACTGGTCGACCGCTATGTGGAGCAGGGCCTGCCACAGCTGCCCGATTGGCTGAGCAGCCTGCCCTTCGTCGGCGCCTACCTGCACAGCTCCTGGGAGAGCGTGATCCACGCCGACTCCGAGATGGTAGCCAACCTGCGCAAGCTGATCGCGCCGGTGGGCCACGTACTGCTCGGCGCCGGGCTCTCGATCGGCGCAGGCCTGGGGCAACTGGCCCTGTCGATCATCCTGGCGTTCTTCTTCTATACCGGCGGCGAGTTCGCCATCGCCTGGCTGCGCGCGGGCATGCGCCGCGTTGCCGGCGAGCGTGCCGACCACCTGCTGGAGCTGGCCGGCAGCACCGTCAAGGGCGTGGTCTACGGCGTGCTGGGCACCGCCTTTATCCAGGCCGTGCTGGCCGGCATCGGCCTGTGGATCGCGGGCGTGCCGGGCGCGGCCATCCTGGGCTTCATCACCTTCTTCCTGTCGGTGATCCCCGTCGGGCCGCCGCTGGTGTGGCTGCCGGCGGCGCTGTGGCTGTACCATACCGGCTCCACCGGCTGGGCCATCTTCCTGGTGGTGTGGGGCGTGGCGGTGGTCAGCATGGCGGACAACATCGTCAAGCCGCTGCTGATCAGCAAGGGCACCGGCTTGCCGCTGATCTGGATCATGCTGGGCGTGCTCGGCGGCGCGCTGGCGTTCGGCTTCCTGGGCGTGTTTATCGGGCCGACGCTGCTGGCAGTGGCCTATGCGCTGCTGCGCGACTGGACCATCGGCTCGGAGGGCGAGCTGAAGCAAGACCTGATCGCCGGCGATGCGATCGCCGCGACCCCGGCCGCGACCCCGGCCGCGGCCCCTGCCGCCCCTGCCGCCGCCTCGGCCGTGCCGGCCAGCCCTTCCGCACCGGCCGTGGTCGACAACCCCGACGTCCCGCCGGCCGCCACCGGCAAGCATCCCGGCTGATGGCAGTACACGACGCGCCCCCGGCGGCCGGCAGCTCGCCCGATCCCCCCGGTACCCCCGCTACCCCGCCCGGCACCCTGCCCGACACCTCGCCCGCCGCGCTGCACCGGCTGGTGGCGTGCGAATACTGTGACGCGATCTACGAGCGCACGCCGATCTCGCCGGGCGAGCGCGCGCTGTGCCTACGCTGCGGCGGCGAGCTCTACCGCGAGAGCCGCCGACACTACCGCCGCCTGCTGCCCCTGGTCATCACCGCGCTGATCCTGTTCCTGATCTCCAACGCCTTCCCGATCGTGGAGATGGACCTCAAGAGCGTGCGCACCCAGACCACGCTGTTGGGCGCGGTGCAGGCGCTGTACGACGACCACATGGCGCTGGTGGCGGCCCTGGTGTTCGCGACCACCATCCTGTTCCCGCTGGCCGAGCTGCTGATGATGGCCTACCTGCTGGTGCCGATGGCGCAGCACCGCATGCCCGCCGGCTTCGACCGCATCGTGCGCGGCATCCGCCAGACGCGGCCGTGGGGCATGATCGAAGTCTTCATGATCGGCGTGCTGGTCACGCTGGTGAAGCTCTCCACCATGGCGCGCGTGCTGCCCGGCATCGCGCTGTGGTCGTTCGGGGCGCTGGTGATCGTGCTGGCGGCGATGCTGTCGTTCGACCCGCGCGACCTGTGGCGCTACCTGGAGCCGCCGGACGGCGATGCGCAGCCCGCGGCCAGCGATGCCGGCATCCCGGGCGAGGAAGGCCGATGACAGGCACCCCGCAACCGCCCCGGCAGCCGGTCCGGCTGGCCCGCCCACGCCAGCTCGCGCGCGAGGTCGTGGCAGAGCTCACCGACGACGACGAACGCACCCCGCTGCCGCAGGTGCCCACCGCCAGCCGCCTAGGGCTGCTCTCCTGCCACGCCTGCGACCAGGTCAGCCCGCGCACGCTCGAAGGCGAGCCCTGCCCGCGCTGCGGCGCCACGCTGCACCATCGCAAGCCAGAGAGCCTGGCGCGCACCTGGGCCTTCCTGCTGGCGGCCTATATCCTCTATATTCCGGCCAACCTGCTGCCGGTGATGGTCACGCAGTCCATCGTCGGCACGCAGCAGGACACCATCCTGTCCGGCGTGATCTACCTGTGGCTGTCCGGCTCGCACCTGCTGGCCGTGGTGGTGCTGATCGCCAGCATCATCGTGCCGCTGCTGAAGATGGTGATCCTGACCTTCCTGCTGCTTTCGGTACATTTCCGCTCGAGCTGGCGGATCCGGCAGCAGACCCGGCTCTATGGCCTGGTCGAGGTGATCGGCCGCTGGTCCATGCTCGATATTTTCGTGGTGGCGCTGCTGGCCTCGCTGGTGCGGGCCGGGGCGCTGGCCACCATCATCCCCGGCGGCGGCGCGCTCGCCTTTGCCACGGTGGTGGTAATGACAATGCTGGCTTCGCTGAGCTTTGATCCGCGCCTGCTGTGGGATTCGCTGGAAGATGACAATGCCCGACACTGACAACCAACCCTCCACGCCGCCGCCTGGACAGCCTGCACCGCCGGGCCTGCCGCGGCCCGAGCGCCGGCGCCGCGCGCGTTGGATCCCCTCGCTGGTCTGGCTGATCCCGATCGTCGCCGCCGTGGTCGGCGTCTCGCTGCTGGTGCATACGCTGGCGTCGCGCGGGCCCGAGATCACCGTCACCTTCCGCACCGCCGAGGGCCTGACGCCCGGCAAGACCGCGGTGCGCTACAAGGATGTCGATATCGGCCTGGTCAAGTCGGTGCGCCTGGCGCGCGACCGCTCGCATGTGATCGCCATGATCGACCTGACCAAGGACGCCGAGAACTTTGCCGTGGCCGATACCAAATTCTGGGTGGTGCGTCCGCGCTTTGCCGCCAGCGGTGTGTCGGGGCTGGAGACGCTTTTGTCCGGTGCCTATATCGGCGTCGACGCCGGCAAGTCGGGCGAATCCGCGCGCGACTTCAAGGGCCTGGAAGTGCCGCCGGTGGTGACCACCGACGCCTCCGGCAAGCAGTTTGTGCTGCGCGCTTCGGAACTGGGCTCGCTCGATATCGGCTCGCCGGTGTACTACCGCCGCGTGCAGGTGGGCCAGGTGGTGGCCTACCAGCTTGAGCCCAACGGGCGCGACATCACGCTGCGCGTGTTCGTCAACAAGCCCTATGACAAGCTGGTCACCGCCGATTCGCGCTTCTGGCATGCCAGCGGCGTGGACCTGAAGCTCGATGCGGGCGGCCTCAAGCTGTCGACGCAATCGCTCGTGACGGTGCTGCTGGGCGGCGTCGCCTTCCAGGCGCCGGACCACACCGCCGCCACCGAGGCCGCCGCCGAAAATACCCAGTTCCTGCTGGCCGCCGACCAGACCGAGGCGATGAAGGAGCCGGAAGAGCTGGCGCCGACGCTGGCCGTGCTCAATTTCGACCAGTCGGTGCGCGGGCTGTCGCCGGGTGCGCCGGTGGACTTCCGCGGCGTGATCGTGGGCCAAGTGCGCTCGATCGGCATCGAATACCAGCGCGACAAGAAGGCCTTCCGCATGCCGGTGGTGGTGGAGCTGTACCCGTCGCGCATGGGCTTCCGCGAGCGCGACGTGCAGGACCGCGCGCGCGCGAGAGAGATCATCGAGGGGCTGCTCAAGCGCGGCATGCGCGCGCAGCTGCGCACCGGCAACCTGCTCACGGGCCAGCTCTACGTTGCGCTCGACTTCTTCCCGAAGGCGGAGCCGGCCAAGGTCGACCTGGACGCGCCGATCCCGGAATTCGCCACCACGCCGGGCACTTTCGACCAGCTGCAGGCGCAGGTTGGCGACATCGTCAACCGCATTGACAAGGTGCCGTTCGACCAGATCGGCCAGGACCTGCGCAAGACGGTGGCGAGCCTGAACCAGACGCTGGCCACGGCCGACAAGCTGGTGCAGCAGCTCAACGGCGACGTCGCGCCGCAAGTGCTGGCGGCGCTGCAGGACGCGCGCAAGACGTTGACCACGGCCAACGGCACGCTCGCGTCCGACGCGCCGCTGCAGCAGGACACGCGCCGCATGCTGCAGGAACTGACGCGCACCGCGACCTCGCTGCGCACACTGACCGATTACCTCGAACGTCATCCCGAAGCGCTGGTGCGCGGCAAGACGGAGAAAGACCGATGAAGCGACTTACTCTCACCAGCCTCCTCGGGAGCGCGCTGGCCGCGGCCGTGCTGGCTGGCTGCGCCTCGCCCGAGCCGCGCTACTACACGCTGGCGCAGGGGCCCGCCGCCGTGGCGACGTTGCCGGCAACGACGCCGGCGGCCTCCACCAATACGCTGTGGCTCGAAGTCGCGCCGGTGCGCGTGCCCGAGCGCCTCAACCGTCCGCAACTGGTGGTGCGCGATGGCGCGGGCGGCGACGCCAGCCTGCGCCTGCTCGACCTGGCGCGCTGGTCGTCGCCGCTGCCGGACGAGCTGCGCGATGCGCTGTCGCAGCGGCTGCAGGCTACGCTGGGGGCGGTCGATACCTACCAGCAGGGATTGTCGGACGTGCAGCCGCTGTATCGCATCACGACCGAAGTGCTGCGGCTCGATGCGGATGTGGGACAGCGGGCGGGTGCCACCATCAACTGGACTGTGCGGCGATTGCCGGATGGCAAGGTGGTCAGCGGACGGACGCAGGCGGAGCTGCCGGCGCCGGGCGAGGTGGATGGGGTGGTGGCGGCGTATCGCGAGATCGTGGCGAGTACGGCGGCGGATATTGCCGCCGGCGTGCAGTCGCTGCGGTGAGCCGGAAGCGCCCGGGGTGACCAGAGAGAAACGACAGCGCCGTCAGTCATCCCCCCACGCCGCCAGATCCCGCTCCCGCCGCGCGGCAGCTTCAGCGGCGCGACGCCGGTCCGCCGCGGCCATCGCCGCCAGGCACTCCGCCGCCCCGCCCTGCACCAGCTTCACCGAACACGCCAGCATCAGGTTCTTGCCGAGCCCGAAATCCTCCACCACGAACCCGCGCGCATCCAGCGGCCGTCCTTCCTCATCGATCACGACCGTGGCACGCTCGCGCAGCGTGCCCGTATCGGAGCTGTAGCCCCACACAGGTTTCTGCAGCGCCGCCGCGAAACCCACCTCGAACGCCGTGCCGGAATCCGGCTCGCCCGGCCCGCGGAAATCGTCGAGGTTGGCCATCACCATGTCGGCGCGGCGCAGCAGCACGATATTGGCGTCATAGATCCAGCGCGCGGCGTCGGGGCCCGACAGGCCCTGCGGCGCGGACTTGTCGAGCGGGTACAGGCCGGTGAAGCCGTGCGCGGCGCACAGCGCCTTGAGATGCTCGCCCCAGGCGAGCGCATCCTTGCGAAAGACGTCGAAGCCAGCCAGGTAGATGGTTTTCATGGCACGTAGGGTCAGGGAAAGACGACGCCCGCAGCATAACCCGGCGGTGCCGCGCGGCGTGCCCGAACATCGCACAATCTTGCACGCGCGCAAGATCCACTGCGCTTTGCCGCCGCCTGCGCGGCACGGGGCCCTGCGCTACCATTGCCCGTCAGGGCCGACGCCCTGCCCCGATCATCCCAACGACTTCCGCTCTTCCCATGTCCGCTCCCCAGATCCTCCAGGTCGGCCCGCTCGCGCCGCAGACCAACGCCACCCTCCAGCAGCAATACGGCGCCGCCGCGTTGTGGCAGCAGGCCGATCCGCTGGCGTGGGCGCGCAGCGAGGGCCAGCAGGTGCGGGTGGTGGTGACCTCGGCGCGCCATGGCTGCAGCGCCGCGCTGATCGAGGCGCTGCCGCGGCTGGAGGCCATCGTCAGCTTCGGCGTGGGCTATGACTCCATTGCGCTGGACGCGGCCCGCGCGCGCGGCATCCAGGTCAGCAACACGCCCGACGTGCTCAACGACTGCGTGGCCGACCTGGCCTTCGGCCTGCTGCTCGACGCCGCGCGCGGCATTGCATTTGGCGACCGCTTCGTGCGCGCGGGGCGTTGGCCGCAGGGCGGCTTCCCGCTGACCACGCGCGCGTCGGGCAAGAAGCTCGGCATCCTGGGGCTGGGCCGCATCGGCGAGATCGTCGCGCGCCGCGCGCAGGGCTTCGACATGGAGATCGCCTACAACAACCGCCGCCCGCGCGAGGGCGCGCCGTGGCGCTTCGAGCCCGACCTGAAGGCGATGGCCGCGTGGGCCGACTTCCTGGTGGTGACCTGCGTCGGCGGCCCGGCAACCGCCGGTCTGGTGTCGCGCGAGGTTATCGACGCGCTCGGGCCCAAAGGCATCCTGGTCAATGTCTCGCGCGGCAGCGTGATCGACGAGGCGGCGATGGTGGCGGCGCTGGCTGAAGGACGCTTGGGCGGCGCGGGGCTGGACGTGTTCCAGGACGAGCCCAAGGTACCGCCCGCGCTGCTGGCGCTGGACAACGTCGTGCTGGCCCCGCACATGGCCAGCGGCACGCACGAGACGCGCGCCGCCATGACCGCGCTGACGCTGCAGAACCTGGATGCGTTCCTCAAGAACGGCAAGGTGCTGACGCCAGTGCTGTAGCGGCCTGTCGCCCTGCCTATACTGGATGCACCGGCTTCATTTCACCCTGCGGGCCGGTGTGTCTGGAGGCCAAAATGGGACGCAAGTATATCGATTGCCGCGAGTACCCGAGCGACACCCACTGCACGGTTGCGATGAGCGCCGACAGCGAAGACGAACTGCTCGAAGCCGCGGTCCAGCATGCGGTGGCGGTGCACCAGCATCAGGACACCCCTGAGCTGCGCAGCCAGTTGAAATCGTTGTTCAAGGAAGGCACGCCGCCGGCCTGAAACCGGCAAGGCTGGCGCCCGGGGGCGCCGGCCCCCGCCACGGGGTGCATTCGCAGCCCCTGATACAGCACTTAAGTCACGCCGAATACCCATGACAGCTGTCATGGCGCATCATTGACGCAGCGCTATATACAGACTTATATTGCGCCTGACACTCCACCGGCCGCTCCCACGGTACCGCCGGCCAGAGCTTCCCAAGGATTTCCGATGTCCCCTTTCCGTTCCCGCCGCTGCGGGATGCTGCCGCGCCTGCTGGCCGGCATCGCCGCCGCGCTGGCCCTCGCCGCCCCACCCGCTTTCGGCGCCGACCTGGTGGTTTCCGCCGCCGCCAGCCTGACCAACGCCTTCAAGACGCTGGCCGAGTCCTACCAGCGCGCCCATCCCGGCACGCAGGTGGTGCTCAACTTCGGCGCCTCGGACGTGCTGATGCAGCAAATCATCAAGGGCGCGCCGGCCGATGTGTTCGCCTCGGCCGACCAGGAAGCGATGAACAAGGCCGAGGCCGAGAAGGTGATCGCCCCGGCCTCGCGCCGCAACTTTGCCGCCAACCAGGTGGTACTGATCGTGCCATCGGACAGCAAGCTGGCGATCGGGTCGCTGCAGGACCTGACGCGCCCCGAGGTCAAGCGCATCGCCTACGGCAACCCGGCCTCGGTGCCGGTGGGCCGCTACACGCGCGGCGCGCTGGAAGCGGCCGGGCTGTGGGATGCCGTCGCCGCCAAGGGCGTGCCGGCGCAGAACGTGCGCCAGAGCCTGGACTACGTGGCGCGCGGCGAGGTCGAAGCCGGCTTTGTCTTCGCCACCGATGCGGCGGTGATGCCGGACAAGGTCAAGGTCGCGGTACGCGTGCCGAGCCGCACGCCGGTGACCTATCCCATCGCCGTCACCAGCCAGTCGCGCCAGCAGAAGGAAGCCGCGCAGTTCGTCGACTACGTCGCCTCGCCCGAAGGCCAGGCGATCCTGTCGCGCTACGGCTTCCAGAAGCCCTGACGCAGTCTTGCCCGAACCATGGACGCCGTCTGGGTACCTCTGCTGCTGTCGCTGAAGGTGGCCGGCTGGGCCACCGCGCTGAACGCCGTGCTCGGCGTGGGCGCGGCGTGGGCGCTGGCGCGCTGGCGCTCGCCGCTGCGCGACGTGGTGGATGCGGTGCTGACGCTGCCGCTGGTGCTGCCGCCCACGGTGCTGGGCTACTACCTGCTGGTGCTGGTGGGCCGGCGTGGCGTATTTGGCGAGTGGCTGGCACGGCTGGGCATCGAACTGGTCTTCACCTGGCAGGGCGCGGTGCTGGCGTCGACCATCGTCGCCTTCCCGCTGGTGCTCAAGTCCGCGCGCGCCGCGTTTGAAGGCGTGGACCATCAGCTCGAGAACGCCGCGCGCGTACTGGGCGTGCCCGAGGCCGGCATCTTCTTCCGCGTCACGCTGCCGCTGGCCGCGCGCGGCATCATCGCCGGCGTGCTGCTGGCCTTTGCGCGCGCGCTCGGCGAGTTCGGCGCGACGCTGATGGTCGCCGGCAACCTGCCCGGGCGCACGCAGACGCTGTCGGTGGCCATCTATGAAGCCGTGCAGGCCGGTGACGACAACACCGCCAACCTGCTGGTGCTGGTGACCTCGGTCACCTGCGTGCTCTTGCTGGTAATCGCCGGGCGGCTGGTGCCGGCGGCCGCGCGCAATCCCGCCCACCTCTACGAACGCCGGCGCCTGCGCCCTCGCGCTCTTCGCTGAGTTACACCATGAGCATGCATGTCAGCATCCGCAAGCAGATGGTGTCGGCCGACCGGCATTTCGCGCTCGATATCGATTTCGATTCGGAGAGCCGCCGCATCGCGCTGTTCGGCCCCTCGGGCGCGGGCAAGAGCCTGACGCTGCGGGCCATTGCCGGCTTGCTGGCGCCCGACAGCGGCCGCATCGTGCTGAACGAGCGCACGCTGTTCGATGCTGAGGCCGGCATCGACATACGGCCGCAGGACCGCCGCGTGGCCTACCTGTTCCAGGAATATGCGCTGTTCCCGCACCTGACCGTGGGCCAGAACGTTGCCTTCGGCCTGTTGCGCGGCTGGCGCAATCCGCGCCGCGGCGCGATGCATCCGGAAGCACAGCGCTGGATCGATGCCTTCGGCCTGGCCGATATCGTCGGCAACTACCCCGCCGAGATCTCCGGCGGCCAGAAGCAGCGCGTGGCGCTGGCGCGTGCGCTGGTGGCGCAGCCGGATATCGTGCTGCTGGACGAACCCTTCTCCGCACTGGACCCCGCGCTGCGCGCGCGCATGCGCGCCGAGCTGCGCGCGCTGCAGGCCAGCCTAGATGTGCCGATGCTGGTGATCTCGCACGATCCCGCCGACGTGGAGGCCCTGGGCGACCACGTGCTGGAAATCCGCGAGGGTCGCATCTTCGGCAGCGGCACCAGCCGCCACCATCCGCCGGTCTACGCGCCGGTATCGGCGCGCGTGGCCTGAGCGCGCAGCAGGTCGACGTAGGCGCCTTCGATCAGGTTCGACGCCGCGATGCCGAGCCGCGCCAGCAGCGCGTGCGCCTCGGCCACGCCATCCTCCACGCTTTCCTCGTCGGCCAGCACCACTTCCAGCTCCAGGAAATCGCCCAGCGCCTCGACCCGGTCCAGGTGCACACGGGTGCGGCCGGCCAGGTAGAGCGTGCGCAGCTTGCGCACGCGCCCGCCTTCGCCATGCGCGGCGGCCAGCGCGGCGCGCAACGTATCCGGGGAACGCGTCGGCGACAGGATGTAGAAGCTCTCCTTGGGCCCAGCCTCGTCAGCGCGCGCATAGAAGATCAGCTCGCCATGGTCGGGCGCGAACTCGCGCAGCTTGAGCCGCCCGTTGGCGCAGGGGCAAGTGAGCAGCCCCTTGTAAACTGCTTATAGGTGTGCAATTATTATCACCCATGAGCATACTTGCTAAAGTTACGATGAAGGAGGCGTGCGCGATGCTGGGCATCCACCCTGGCACGCTTCGCCGATGGGAGTTCGACGGGAAGATCTCCGCCGATCGGACTCCGGGTGGTCATCGTCGCTATAATTTGACCGCTCTAATGGAGTTGGCCGGCAAGAAGGTCGAGGAAGCAGAGCGCGGGCGTACTACGCTCGCCTATGCGCGCGTTTCCAGCCACGACCAGAAGGCCGATCTGGAGCGTCAGTGCCAGGTGCTGGAGTCGTTCTGCGCTGCGAAGGGATGGCCCTTCGAACTCATCCGGGATCTCGGCTCCGGCATGAGCTATGAGAAGAAGGGCCTCAAGCAACTGCTCAAACGTATCTGTGCCGGAGGCGTTGATCGGCTTGTCATCACACACAAGGACCGGCTCTTGCGATTTGGTGCAGAGTTCGTTTTTGCTCTGTGCGAGCAATTCGGAACGGAAGTCGTCATCATCAATGCCAAAGGCGATTCGACGTATGAGGAGGATCTTGCCTGCGACGTGCTTGAGATCATTACCGTCTTTTCGGCGCGCCTCTATGGCAGCCGTTCCCACAAGAATCGTCACGCCATGAAAGCCCTGAAAGAGGCTGCAGATGCCATTCAAGAGGGCTGATCCCACCACTATCCAGTTCGCGAGGAAGGTCCGTCTGGTGGTGGACGCTGATGCTGCGGGCAAGCTCGACGGGCAATCCAAAATCTGCAACTGGCTATGGAATCGACTCAAGGACGAAGTCGAGACGCGCATGGCGGAGTTGTCCATCGTCGGCGGCTATGGCTATCTTGATGAGGCGCGAACCAAGAAGCTCCTGTCGGAGGTCTATTCCGAGATCGGGCTTCGCAACCTCGTGCCGCCGCTCAAGGAGCGTCATCCGTTCTTGCGCTGCGTGTTTTCTTCACCGCTGAAGAATGTCGCGCTGCGCATGGCCAAGGCCATTGCCTCGCATCGAAAGTCGAAGAATGGACAGCGCTGCGGCCCAGACGTGGGCTGGGTCAAGTACAAGGCATGGGCCAAGCACTGGATGAGCCTGGAATACGACGAGCCAGGCAAAGGCTGGAATGTTTCCCAGTTCGGTTGGCTCAACCTGTCGTTCGGCGCGAACGCGCAAGGACAGCGGCTGTCGCTGCGCCTGAAGATGGAGAAGACACCCAAGGAGATCGCGAGCGCTCGCACTTGCCGGATCGTCCGCGAGGGCCGCGACCGCTATTTCGCTGTGTTCACGTTCAAGGGGCAGAAGAAGGCCAGGCAACGCGGCACGCGCGTGGTCTACATCGATCCGAACCTGAAGAACTTTGGCTACGCTCTGGATACTGAGGGGCGCGCCTTCGAATTGTCCAATCTTGAGAAGTTGAAGGAGTCGGAGCGCATTCTCGATCGGCTAACGAGTCTGCGTGACCGGTGCATAGCAAAGTCGCTGTGGGTAGATACCGTCCACGGCGATGGCACGGTGTCGACGCATTGGCGTCCCAGTCGCCGCTGGAAGCGTTTGGACGACGCTGTGGAGCGAATGCAAACCAAAGTGCGAGAACAGAAAAAGCACTTCATGTATTCGCTGGCGAACCAACTCTGCAGGCACTACGACGTGATTGGGATCGGCAACTACGTGCCGGAGAACACCAACCACGGCAAGGGCCGCAAATACAACCGCGCGGTAAGAAACAGAACGATGCACGGTGCATTCAAGGACATTCTCTCGTGGGTCGCGACGCGCTCCAGAAAGCATGCGCTGGTGCTGGATGAAACCGGCACCACGCGAACGTGCCATGCGTGTGGTCACGTTGTCGAGGGCGGGATAGCGCCCGCAATTCGGGAGTGGGATTGCCCGGGCTGCGGCACCTGCCACCTGCGCGACGAGAATGCCTGTCAAAACGGTCTGCGGCGGCTGCTGACGCAAGTCGGCGACGCTGTGGACTGCTCCCATCTGCCCTGCTCGGGCCCCGTTCAGATTATCGGGCGGTGTGATTGGCGATTCCATCCGCAAGGATGGACGGGAGTCCCGAGAGGGGGCGCCAATGTGAATTCAATGCGCCTGCCGGAGTACCGGCAGCGAATGCGCGCGTTACCGCGCGCTCGGGTTGGTGACCGCGCGTCCAAATCTGCAAAGACGTCGCCATCAGCGATGCGTAGGCTTGCTTAGATTTGGAAGAGCGGAAAAAGGTATCGTCCTGGCGGATGTATTCGGGACCTCGATCGGCCAGTGCCGCGGCGCGAGGCAGCACTGCCTCCACGCTGTCGATGCGGGCCTTGATCTCTACGTTTCTTGGCATACGGATCTCTGTGCAATCAGCCGAGCAGCAGGCGCGCGGCAATCACCCACATGGTGATACCGATCACCACTTCCAGCACCTGCCATGCGCGCGGGCGCGCAAACACCGGGCGCAGCAGCGCCGCGCCATAGCCCAGCGAAAAGAAAAACAGGAACGAGGCGGTCATCGCGCCCGCGGCGAATTCCGTCGCGTGTCCGGCGAACTGCGTCGACACCGAGCCGATCAGCATCACCGTGTCGAGGTACACGTGGGGATTGAGCCAGGTGAAGGCGAGGCATACCGCCAGCGTCGCGCCCAGCGGGCGTGGTGCGGCATCACTCGGGTCCAGCACCGCGCTCGAGCGCCACGCCGCCAGGAAACTGCGCGCGCCATACCAGATCAGGAAGGCCGCGCCGCCATAGCGCATCGCCGTATCCAGCCACGGCAGCTTGCGGATCATCACGGCAAATCCGGACACGCCCAGCAGGATCAGCAGCGCATCCGAGAGTGCGCACACCAGGCAGACCCAGAACATATGCTCACGGCGCAATCCTTGTCGCAGTACGAAGGCATTTTGGGAACCGATGGCAAGGGTAAGGGAAAGGCCGAGGGAGAAGCCGGCCAGGGCGGCGTGCATTGGTTGTGGAACGGCTGTTTTTTTTGGGTGCTTATTATTGCATGCAACCCTTGCGCCGCTTGTTGCAGCATCTTGAGGCTTGTCGTGCTTGCCTAAGGCCTGCCCTCTCCCCCTGCCCCTCTCCCGCATGCGGGAGAGGGGAGCAAACCGCCGGCAGGCGATGACTCTGGGATCGATTCGGCGCGCTACCCCACCACGCCGAGAATCACACTAGAGGCCTTGAACACCGCCACCGCAGGCACACCCACTTGCAGCCCCAGCGTCTTCACACTCCCATTGGTCACGATCGCCGCAATCGTGCCGCCACCATCCAGCTCGATCACCACTTCGGCATTCACTGCCCCCGGCATCACCCGCGACACCACCCCAGGCAACTGATTGCGCGCCGACAACCGCATCCCCGGATCCGGCAATCCCACCAGCACCGAAGACGCCTTGATCAGCGCAAACGCTTCGACACCTTCAGCCAGCTCCAGCGTCTCGACACTTTCATGCGTGATGGTGGCGACCACCTGCTGACCGCCTGGCAAGTCCAGCACGACCTCATCATTGACCGCGCCGCCGCGCACGCTGGCAACGCGCCCGAACAGCTTGTTCCTCGCACTGGTCTTGATCATCATCCTCCTCATCAGATGGATATCCTCGGCCGCGCCTTCGCCCAGACGAGACAGCTGCGAAAGAAAGCGCCGGTGCTCATCCTCGAGCGCACGATAGGTGCGGATCAGTTGCTCGCCGCGCTCGGTCAGCCGCGTGCCGCCGCCGCCCTTGCCGCCGGCGGCGCGCACCACCAGCGGCTCGCCGGCGCTGTTGTTCATCGCGTCAATGGCATCCCACGCGGCCTTGTAGCTGATGCCGACGGCGCGCGCGGCCGCGGTGATCGAGCCGTGTTCGCCGATCGCGGCGAGCAGCGCGATGCGGTCCTTGCCGCCCCAGTCTTGCGAGCCGGAGCGGAACCAGATGGCTCCCTGGAGTTCGAGCATGGTTGCGGGGCGCCCGCAGGCGCCGCGAAGAAGTGGGAAACGCGGCTATGGTAATCCGATTCCGCGCCCGTTCGAGGCCCTACGCCATGATGTGCACGCCGCCATCCACGTACATCGTATTGCCGGAGAGGCGCCGCGCATACGGCGTGGCCAGGTAGGCGGTGGCAAAGCCCACGTCCATGATGTCGACCAGCTCGCCCAGCGGCGCGCGCCCGGCGGCTTCGGCCAGCAGCAGGTCGAAGTCCTTCAGCCCCGACGCCGCGCGCGTCTTCAGCGGCCCTGGAGAGATCGCATGGACGCGGATGCCCTTCGGTCCCAGCTCGTGTGCCAGGTAGCGGCAGCTCGCTTCCAGCGCGGCCTTGACCGGCCCCATCAGGTCGTAGTTGGGCACCACGCGGTTGGCGCCTTCATAGCTCATCGCGAACAGCGTGCCGCCTTCCTTCATCAGCGGCACCGCATGGCGCGCCATGCGGATGAACGAATGGCACGAGACATCCATGGCGCGCGCAAAGCCCTCCGCCGACGAGTTCAGCAGGCCGCCCTGCAGGTCGGCCTTGGGTGCGAACGCGACCGAATGCACCACCGAGTCGAGGCCGCCCCACACGCTGTCGATGCGTGCAAACAGTGCCTCCATCTGCCCGGCGTCTTCCACATTGAGCGGCATCAGGATCGGCGCCTGCACGGCCTCGGCCAGCGGTGCCACATGCGGGTAGGCCTTGTCGTTCAGGTAGGTCATGGCGACCTGCGCGCCGAGTTCGCGAAACGCTTTTGCGCAGCCCCACGCGATTGAATCGGCATTGGCCACGCCGACCACCAGCACGCGAGCATCTTTCAGGGGCGGATTGGATACGTTGACCATGGCGTGGCTCCGGGGATGACGTCTTTCGCGAATGTGTATTCGATTGCAGCGCTCAGTTGCGCGGCCGCGGTGGCGTGCCCGCAGCCGGCTTGCGCGGCGGCACTGCGCGCGACGCCTGCGGCTTGGCGGCCTGCTTATGCTCGTCGGGCGATGCCGCCTCCTGCGCGCGCTCCTCTGCCTCGGCCCCGGCGGCAGGCCCGGCGTTATCCGCAGCCTCCGGCGCATGCCCGGTGCCCATCACCTCGGCGACCTCGCGATAGCGCGCCAGCCGCTCGCCATCCAGCGGGCCGTTGACCGTCATCACGCGATGCGCCGCCATCATCAGCTTGCGGCGCGTGTCGCGATCCGCCACCAGTACCGGCAACGCCTGGATCGCCCGCTTCGGATCGAGTCGCACGATAAAGCTCTGCTGGCGCACCGCCGCCTTGAAGGTCGCCAGGTCGGCATGCCCCGCGCCCTCGGGCTGCTCGCGCGCCATGCGGCGCAGCAGGTTGAAGGGGCGTTCCTCGATGGAACTCGGGCGGTCGGCCACATAGGCCAGCACGCGCACGAAGGCTTCCAGCGGGCCGCCCTGCCCGATCGCCGCCTCGGCATCGCGCAGCCGGCGCTCCGCCAGCTCCTTGCGCAGCGCCACGGTGACGGGCGATTCCACGTTGACTGGCGCCTGCGCGCGCAGGCCCACCAGCGCCGCCATCACCGGCGAGTCGTAGATCGCCTCGAAGGCGCGCTCGTACCAGGCGTCGCGTGCATCGCGGAACTGGTCGAGCACGCTGATGATCTGCGCCGAGGCCGCCTTCTCCATCGTCAGCAACGGATTGTCCGGCGATACCGGCGTGCGGTTCGCGCGCACCATCGGCGCCATCGCGCCGATCCAGGCCATCCACGGGTTCATGTCGGTCGCCACCGCGCGCTCCAGCCGCGCGGGGTGCAGCGCGCGCATCCACTGCGCGCTGAATGCATTGGACATCGCGCGCACCCACGGCGAAGCGAAGGTGTCGTAGATGTGCTGGTTGATCTCGGCCACGCGGCGCACCACCTCGAAGGGGCGCTCATCGTCGCGGCCATCGTCCAGCGCCAGGATATCGGCCACGCTGCGGCGCTCGAAGCGGATCAGGTAGCGCCCTTCGACCAGGTCGCGGTGCCGCAGGTCGGGCGCGACGTCCTCGATCCTGGCCTCGTACAGGCCCGGCGGCAGCACGTCGATCAGGTCCAGCGCGCAGAACAGCTCGCTGTGCTCGCGGTTGGCCACGCCGGCGGAAACGAAGATGCCCAGGTGGCCCACGGTCGGGTGCAGGCAGTAGACGATCACCTGGTCGTTGGCGACCAGCTCTGCGTCGGTGGGGTACAGGTCCGGGATCCAGTTCAGCGCCTGTTGCGGCGGCGTGATGTTGTCCCCCCAGGACGCGAACACGATCACCGGCGAGCGAATGTTGCGCAGGTCCACCTCGGTCTTGCCGTCGCTGCCGCGCACCTCGCCCGCGGTCAGCCGGTTGCCGACGAACAGGTTCTGCACGATCCAGTCGATCTCTTCGCGGTTCATCAGGAAGTGGCCGCCCCACCAGCGCTCGAATTCCAGGAAGCGCGGGCCTTCGGTATCGGCCTTGGCGTAGACGTCGTAAAGCTTCTGCCACAGCGTGTTGGCGGGATTGAGCTGCTCGAAGTTCTGCACCAGCCAGGCACCGTCGAAGCGGCCATTGCCCATGTCGGCGGTCAGCGAGGCCAGCCAGGAGCCGCCCAGCAGCCCACCGCTGTAGCGCATCGGGTTGCGCCCGCGCACGCCCGACCAGTACGCCAGCGGCGCGCCCGCCACCAGCAGCGGCCCGGTGCGCTCGGGCGCGACCGCCGCCAGGATCATCAGCGCCCAGCCGGCCTGGCAGTTGCCGACCACGAAGGGCTTGCCCGGTGCGTCCGGGTGGCGCTCGCCGACAATTTTCAGAAAGGCGGCCTCGGCGCGCGCCACCGATTCGATGGTCTGCCCCGGGCAGGGCTCCTGGAAGAAGGTGACGAAGTAGCAGGGATGCCCGCTGCGCAGCGCGATGCCGATCTCGCTGTCGGCCTTGAAGCCGCCGATGCCGGGGCCGTGGCCCGCGCGCGGGTCGATCACCACGAAGGCGCGCTTGGTGGGATCGGTCGGGCTCTCCGCCGGCGGCACGATGCGCAGCAGCGCGTAGTTGACGGGCTCGGGCAGTTCGCGGCCGTCGGCCAGCAGTTCGTGTTCGAACACCAGCACGGCCGGCATGCCTTCGCGCTCATGCTCGGCGGACTCGTTGCCGCGCTGGCGCAGGATATCGAGCAGCAGCACGGTCCGCTGCCAGGCGTCGGTGAAATATTCCAGCGCCGGCTGGCCTAGTGCCGCGAACGGATTTGCGGCGCCTGCAGGCTGGGTGGTGGAGGGTGTTGTTGCGGAGCCGCCCTGCGGCGGCCCGGCGGGTATGCGTGCGGTCATGCCACTTCCCCCTGTTGGCGCCGCGCCAGGCATGCGCGCGCAGTCGGCGCAGCCGGGGTGACGCATGTTGCATTGCAACTCAACAAGCCTAGCAGCCGCTTGGGGGTGCTGCAAGCCGGGAACGGGTGGTGCGTGAAGCCGCACGGCGGGCCGCCCGAGCCTGTCATCACAGCGATAAGTTCGTCGCCTATACTGGCCGATTGCGCTTGCGCATTGCAGCAAACCGGTGCCCCGCCCGCCCTGCTTGAAACTGGACGGACCTAGGGATAGTAGGCAGGCCGCGCTTCAGCCAACCAGATAGTGTTCGCGCAGTTGCGCGACGTCGACTTCCAGCGCGTCCCGCAGGTAGTTGTCCAGGCTGCCCCACCCCTGCTCGATGGCCTGCACCGAGGCATCGAGATAGCTGGCGCGGACTTCCAGCAGCGGCATCATCACTTCAGCCGGCACACCGAGCTGCGCCATCCGCGCCAGCGCGGTCTCATTGAACTGCGCGTTGCGCCGGTTCGATTCCAGGTAGTTGGCCAGAATGTCGTCCTGCGCCACGCCCAGCGCCGCCAGCAGCAGCAGCGAGGCAAAGCCGGTGCGGTCCTTGCCCGCGGTGCAGTGGAACAGCAGCGTCTTGCCGCCCTGCGCGGTGCGCATGAAGCCGGCGAAGGCGTCGCGGTAGCGCCCCGGGAAGTCGCGGTAGAGAGCCAGCATGAAGGCGTCTATCTGCGCCGGCGTGCTGGCGCGCAGACGCGGCATCAGCACATCCATCGCCATGCTGCCGTCCAGCACCGGCACCGCCATCCAGCGGAAGCGCTGGCCGAAGGCGGCCTCGTCCGGCGATTTCTCGCCGGGCGAGCGGAAGTCCACCACCATGTCGAGTGCCAGCGCATGCAGCCGGTCAAGATCCGCGGCGCTGGCCAGCGCCGGGTTGCCGCTGCGGTACAGCCGGCCGTGGCGCACGCGGCGGCCATCGGCGCCGGCCAGGCCGCCAAGGTCGCGCGCGTTGCTGATGGTGTCGAAAATAAGCTCTGCCTGGCTGGCGTTGCTGGCAGTGCCGTTCATGTTGTCACTGACAGCCCCGTCGATGCCGGCGGCCGGTGCCGGCGGCACGACCGCATGGGCGTGCAGCAGGCCCGCCCGGTGAATCCACTTGATCATTGTTGTTCCCTGACTGTTCTTGTCGAGGCGGGCTCGTGCGCTGCAGCAAGTTCAGCGGCTCCGGTAGGCCGGCACATGCCAGCGCAGGTGGCACCCGGCGATATAGCGCCGGTCCAGCTTCGCCACCAGCTTCCATACCGCGAGTGCGCTGGCGTCGATATCGACCCACGCCCACGGATGCTTCGGGTCGCCGGCCTCCACCAGCTCCACCGAGCGGATGCTGGCGTATCGTGCGAGTGCCTTGCGCAGCGCCGTTGCACTGAGTCCTGCTTTCAGCCCGCGTACTAAAACCTTCATCATTCGGCTCCAATTATTTCAGATCACCCCGACGCGTGCATCACCCGCGCGAGGCAGCGGTGCGCATGAGGTCCGGCAACCACCGCCGGGCCTTGCAGCGCCTGCGTTTATAGGTGGGATCCCGGAAGTGCCGCAGAAATCCGTCGCCCAAAGCAGAGCTTGATCTACGTCATGGCCGGCGCAAACAGGCGCCGCGCGGCCTCGACAGCCGCCCTCGTCACATCGGAAAATTCCTATCATGTCGACGCGGCGGCCGCGTCAAAAGCCCGGCCGCTTGCAGCACTCACAACGCGGATGCCATCTCGCGACCGACATTGCCCGCCGCACCGGCAACCCGCCGGTACCTCGCGCCGGTGTGCCGCCCGATCGCCGAGAGCCGTCCGTGCCGTGGTGTCCGACCAGGATCATCAACCACAAGGATGACGGCGATGCCCGACCCTTCCTCCCCCGCCTCCGCGGCCTCCCCCCTGCCGCCCGCCCCGCCCACTGCAGCAGTCGTCCCAGCCGCGCCCAAGGTGACGCTGCACTGGGGCCTCTATGTCGCCGTCGCCGTGCTGATCGGCGTGCTGGCGATCCCGCTGCCTGAAGGCCTGGCCGTCGCCGGCCACCGCATGCTCGCGATCCTGGCCTTTGCCATCGTGGTGTGGATCACCGAAGCGGTCTCGTACGAGACCAGCGCGATCATGATCACCTCGCTGATGGCGGGGCTGATCGGCTTTGCGCCGACCGTCAACGACCCCAACGTGCTGTACGGCACCTCACGCGCGCTGGGCATGGCACTGGCCGGCTTCTCCAACACCGCGCTGGCGCTGGTCGCCGCGGCGCTGTTTATCTCGGCGGCGATGACCGTGACCGGGCTGGACCGCCGCATCGCGCTGGTGACGCTGTCGGCCATCGGCACCAGCACGCGCCGCATCCTGGTCGGCACCATCGCCGTCACCATCGCGCTGAGCCTGGTGGTGCCGAGCGCCACCGCGCGCAGCGCCTGCGTGGTGCCGATCATGATGGGCGTGATCGCCGCCTTCGGTGTCGACAAGAAGTCCAATATCGCCGCCGGCATCATGATCACGGTGGCGCAGGCCACCAGCATCTGGAACGTCGGCATCCAGACCGCCGCGGCGCAGAACCTGCTGACCGTGGGCTTCATGGACAAGCTGCTGGGCGAGCGCATCACCTGGCTGCAATGGCTGATCGCGGGCGCGCCCTGGGCCATCCTGATGTCGGTGGTGCTGTATTTCCTGGTGCGCTTCCTGCTGCCTGCCGAGACCGACGCCATCCCCGGCGGCAAGGAAGCGGTGCAGCGCGAACTGTCCGCGCTCGGGCCCATGACCGCGCCGCAGAAGCGCCTGGCCGCGGTCTCGATCGGGCTGCTGCTGTTCTGGGCCACCGAAGGCAAGCTGCACAGCTTCGACACCGCCACCGTGACCTTCGTCGGGCTGGTGATCCTGATGCTGCCGCGCATCGGCGTGATGGACTGGAAGACCATGCAGCAACGCACGCCGTGGGGCACGCTGATCGTGTTCGGCGTCGGCATCAGCCTGGGCACTGCGCTGCTGAGCACGCAGGCCGGCCAGTGGCTCGGCAAGTTCGTGGTCGCGCATTCGGGCCTGGCCACGCAGGGGCCGGTGATGGTGTTCGCCATCCTTGCCGCCTTCCTGATCCTGATCCACCTGGGCTTTGCCAGTGCGACCGCGCTGACCGCGGCGATGCTGCCGATCCTGATCTCGGTGCTGCAGACGCTGCCGGGCGACATCAACCGCGTCGGCATGACCATGCTGCTGGGCTACACCGTGAGCTTTGGCTTTATCCTGCCGATCAACGCGCCGCAGAACATGGTGTGCCTGGGCACCGAGACCTTCAACGGCCGGCAGTTCGCGCGCATCGGCATCCCGGTCACCATCGTCGGCTACGCCATGATGCTGCTGTTCGCGGCGACGTACTGGCGCTGGCTGGGCTGGGTGTAGGGAGCGGCGGCGGCGGTTTGGCGACCTCGCCGTCGCGCACTGGCACAATATGCGGATATGAAAAGCCTCTGGTCCGCCTTCATCAAGCTGCTGGTGCTCGCCGTGATTGGCGGCACGCTGCTCGCCATTATTGCCATCCTGGCTGTCGACCGGCAATTGCCGTCGCTCGATGCGCTCACTGCGTTCCGCCGCACGCCCGACTACGTGCCCTTCGACAAGATCCCGCGCGAGCTGACCGACGCGGTGATCGCGATCGAGGACGAGCGGTTCTATGTGCATGACGGGATTGACTATGTCGGTGTGATCCGAGCGGGGATTGCCAACCTGTCGGATGACCTGTCGCAAGGGGCGTCGACCATCACCATGCAGGTGGCACGGAATTTCTACCTGTCTCGCGACAAGACCTATACGCGCAAGCTCTATGAGGTGCTGCTGTCCTACCGGATCGAGAAGGCGCTGAGCAAGGATGAGATCCTTGAGCTGTATATGAACAAGATCTACCTGGGCCAGGGGGCGTATGGCTTTGCCGATGCGGCGCGGACTTATTTCGGCAAGCCGCTGGAGCAGCTGACGTTGGCGGAGTGTGCGATGTTGGCGGGGTTGCCGAAGGCACCCTCGGCCAACAACCCCGTGGCCAACCCCAGGCGAGCGCGGCAGCGGCAGGCTTATATCCTGCATCGGATGCTGGAGCTTGGGAGGATTTCGCGGGGAGAGTATGACAGTGCGTTGTTGGAGCCGTTGAGGCTTAGGTGAAAGTGCGGGCCTGTCACTGACTCACCTCGCGTAGCAGGGTCGAACGGCTCATCCCATAAAAAGGGAAATCACCGCCGCCCGCGCCACCCACGCCGCCTCCTTGATAAAAGGCCAGCCGCAGGCGAGGCGCTTTTTGGTTACTTTTTGTCGCTCGGACAAAAAGTGACCCCCCAGGAGGGCGGAACAGAGCGGTTCAACAACGGCAACATGTCACCAGCAACGCGGGCCGTTGATCATCCGACAAGATGTTAGCCACACCACCCCTCACTCCAACATCCCCCGATACCTCCCCACCGCCTCCTGCACAATCTCAAGCAGCCCACCGCCTGCCTCGGCATCCACATGCCCAAGCAACGCCCTCCGCATCCGCGGCTCCCAAAACCGCTTGATATGCCCGGCAATATCCGAAACAGCCTCCTCCCGATCCGGCATCGCCTCGAAGAAGCTGCCAATCTGGTTGGCCATGGTAATCAGGTTATCGACATTCATGCCAGGCTCGCTTCGTGTTGCAAACGTTGGGGATGGGCGTACACCACGTGCGCACCCGCGCGCACGAAGCCGGCCAGCGTGATGTTCGACTGCTCGGCCAGCCGTACAGCCAGCGCAGTGGGCGCAGACACTGCCGCCAGCAGGCCGGCGCCGATGGCCGCAGTCTTCAGCACCATTTCATAGCTCGCACGGCTGGTCACCAGCACCGCGCCGCTGGCGATATCCTCGCCGCTGCGCGCCAGCGCGCCCGCCAGCTTGTCCAGCGCATTGTGGCGCCCCACATCCTCGCGCACCAGCGAGACATGACCGTCTGCGCGCAGCCACGCCGCGGCGTGCGTGGCGCCGGTGTGGCGCTGCAACTCCTGTCGCAATTGCAGCTGCACAAACGCAGCCTGGATCACGTCGGTGTGGAAGCTGGCATCGCTGCGCACCGGCGCCGGCATGCGCATCACCTGCTCCAGCGACTCGGTGCCGCACAGCCCGCAGCCGGTGCGACCCGCGAGCGAGCGGCGGCGGTCCTTGAGCTGCATGAAGGCTTCCGACGCAATCTCCAGCCGCACCGCGATACCGTGCTCGCGCATCTCGACCTCGATGTCATAGACATCGCGCGGCGCGGACACAATGCCCTCGCTCAGGCTGAAGCCCAGCGCAAAGTCCTCCAGGTCGGCCGGCGTCGCCAGCATCACCGCGTGCGAAATGCCGTTGTACTCCAGCGCGACCGGCACTTCCTCGGCCACTTCATCCGGGCTCAGCATGATTTCGCCCTGGCGCCAGCGGTTGACCGCGAAGGTGCTGTGCGTAGCCGGCACGGCGTCTTCCGACGTGGCCGGATCGATCTCCGGTGACTGCATGCAGCGCATCATGATCCGACCCTCCGCTCAGTTCGCCGCGGCTTGCGCCGGATCGGCGCTAGCCGCTTCCAGCAACTGCAGCTGCTGCGTATTGAAATCGTGGTACTGCTGCTGCCACGCCGACGGTTGCGCCACCGGCATCACCTGCACCGCGGTCACCTTGTATTCCGGGCAGTTGGTGGCCCAGTCCGAGTTGTCGGTGGTGATCACGTTGGCGCCGGATTCCGGGAAGTGGAAGGTGGTGTAGACCACGCCCGGCTGCATGCGCTCGCTGACGATGGCACGCAGCACGGTATCGCCCGCGCGGCTCTGCACGCCGACCCAGTCACCGTCCTTGATGCCGCGTTCCTCCGCATCGTGCGGGTGGATTTCGAGCCGGTCTTCGGCGTGCCAGTGGACGTTCTCGGTCCGGCGCGTCTGCGCGCCGACGTTGTATTGCGACAGGATCCGCCCGGTGGTCAGGATCAGCGGGAAGGCGCGCGTGATCTTCTCGGTGGTCGGCACGTACTTGGTGATGATGAACTTGCCCTTGCCGCGCACGAAGGTGTCGATATGCATGGTCGGCGTGCCTTCCGGCGCGTCGGCGTTGCACGGCCACTGGATGCTGCCGAGCTGGTCCAGGCGCTTGTAGCTGACGCCCGCGAAGGTCGGCGTCAGGCGCGCGATCTCGTCCATGATCTCCGACGGATGCTTGTAGTCCATCGGGTAGCCGAGCGCATTGGCCAGCAGGATGGTCGCTTCCCAGTCGGCATAGCGCGCCTTGGGCGGCATCACCTTGCGCACGCGCGAGATGCGGCGCTCGGCGTTGGTGAAGGTGCCGTCCTTCTCCAGGAACGACGAACCCGGCAGGAACACGTGCGCGTACTTGGCGGTCTCGTTCAGGAAGATGTCCTGCACCACGATGCATTCCATCGACGACAGCGCTTCCGATACGTGCTGCGTGTTCGGGTCGGACTGGACGATATCCTCGCCCTGGCAGTACAGGCCCTTGAAGCTGCCGGCCAGCGCGGCTTCGAACATATTGGGGATGCGCAGGCCCGGCTCGGGGCTGATCTCGACATTCCACGCGGCTTCGAACAGGCCGCGCGTGGTCGAGTCCGACACGTGGCGGTAGCCCGGCAGCTCGTGCGGGAACGAGCCGATATCGCACGAACCCTGCACGTTGTTCTGGCCTCGCAGCGGGTTCACGCCCACGCCTTCGCGGCCGATATTGCCGGTGGCCATGGCGAGGTTGGCGATGCCCATCACGGTGGTGGAGCCCTGTGCATGCTCGGTCACGCCCAGGCCGTAGTAGATCGCGGCATTGCCGCCGGTGGCGTACAGGCGCGCGGCGCCGCGCAGCTGTTCGGCCGGGATGCCGGTGACGCTTGCCATTGCCTCGGGCGAGTTCTCCGGCAGCGAGACGAAGTCGCGCCATTGCTGGAACGCGCGATCCTCGCAACGCTCGGCAATGAAGGCTTCGTTGAGCAGGCCTTCGGTCACGATCACGTGCGCCAGCGACGTCACCAGCGCAACGTTGGTGCCCGGGCGCAGCTGCAGGTGATAGTCGGCGCGGATATGCGGCGAATCGACCAGGTCGATGCGGCGCGGATCGACCACGATCAGCTTCGCGCCGGCACGCAGGCGCTTCTTCATGCGCGAGGCGAACACCGGGTGGCCGTCGGTCGGGTTGGCCCCGATCACCATGATCACGTCGGCCTTCTCGACCGACTTGAAGGTCTGCGTGCCGGCCGATTCGCCCAGCGTCTGCTTCAGGCCGTAGCCGGTCGGCGAATGGCACACGCGGGCGCAGGTGTCGACGTTGTTGTTGCCGAAGGCGGCGCGCACCAGTTTCTGGACCAGGTAGCCTTCTTCGTTGGTGCAGCGCGACGACACGATGCCGCCGATAGAATCCTTGCCGTGCTCGGCCTGGATGCGCTTGAACTGCGAGGCGGCGTAGTCGATCGCCTCTTCCCACGACACTTCGCGCCACGGATCGGTGATCTTCGCGCGGATCATCGGCTTGAGGATGCGGTCCTTGTGCGTGGCATAGCCCCAGGCAAAACGGCCCTTGACGCAGGCGTGGCCTTCGTTGGCCTTGCCGTCCTTGTACGGCACCATGCGTACCACCTCGTTGCCCTTCATCTCGGCCTTGAACGAGCAGCCCACGCCGCAGTAGGCGCAGGTGGTCACGGTGCTGTGCGAGGCCTGGCCGAGCTTGATGACGGACGTCTCGGTCAGCGTCGCGGTCGGGCAGGCCTGCACGCAGGCGCCGCACGAGACGCAGTCCGATTCCATGAACGACTGGCTGGTGCCCGGCGACACGCGGGAATCGAACCCGCGTCCGCTGATGGTCAGCGCGAAGGTGCCCTGCGTTTCCTCGCAGGCGCGCACGCAGCGATTGCAGACGATGCACTTGGACGGGTCGTAGGTGAAGTAGGGATTGGATTCATCCTTCTTCATCTCCGTGTGCGTGGCAATCGGCTTTGCTTCCGGGCCGCCGTCGTTGTAGCGCACTTCGCGCAGTCCCACCACGCCGGCCATGTCCTGCAGCTCGCAGTTGCCGTTGGTCGGGCAGGTCAGGCAATCGAGCGGGTGGTCGGAGATGTAGAGCTCCATCACGCCGCGGCGCAGGTCGGCCAGCTTGTCGCTCTGGGTCTTCACCTTCATGCCGGCTTCGACCGGCGTCGTGCACGATGCCGGATAGCCGCGGCGCCCTTCGATCTCGACCAGGCACAGGCGGCACGAGCCGAAGGATTTGAGGCTGTCCGTGGCGCACAGCTTGGGCACGGCGATCTGGGCTTCCATCGCGGCGCGCATCACCGAGGTGCCGGCGGGCACGGTGACGCTGACGCCGTCGACCTCCAGGGTAACCAGCTCCGTGGATTCGCTGGGGGGGGTACCGAAGTCGATCTCGTTGCGGGCGTTCATGGCGATTTGTCTCCCGATTCTTGTAGGACCCGGCGCTCAGGCGGCCTTGGCAGGGTTGGAGGCGAGGCCGAAGTCCTCGGGGAATTCGTTCAGCGCGGACAGCACCGGGTACGGCGTCATGCCGCCCATCGCGCACAGCGAGCCGTTGAGCATGGTGTCGCACAGGTCGCGCACCAGCGCCACGTGTTTCACGGGCTGCTCGCCGGCGATGATGCGGTCCATCACCTCGACGCCGCGGGTCGAGCCGATCCGGCACGGCGTGCACTTGCCGCACGATTCGACCGCGCAGAACTCCATCGCGTAGCGGGCCTGCTTTGCCATGTCGACGGTCTCGTCGAACACCACGATGCCGCCGTGCCCGACCACGCCGCCGAAGGCGGCATAGGCCTCGTAGTCGAGCGGCACGTCGAAGCGCGACTGGGGCAGGTAAGCGCCCAGCGGGCCGCCCACCTGTACCGCGCGGATGGCGCGGCCGCTGCGCGTGCCGCCGCCGTAGTCGACCAGCAGCTCGCGCAGCGTGACGCCGAACGCCTTCTCGACCAGGCCGCCCTGTTTGATATTGCCGGCGAGTTGGAACGGCAGCGTGCCGCGCGAACGGCCCATGCCGTAGTCGCGGTAGTACTGCGCGCCGCGTGCCAGGATCACCGGCACCGTGGCCAGCGAGATCACGTTGTTGATCACGGTGGGCTTGCCGAACAGCCCTTCCAGCGCCGGCAGCGGCGGCTTGGCGCGCACCACGCCGCGCCGGCCTTCCAGGCTTTCGAGCAGCGCGGTTTCCTCGCCGCAGACGTAGGCGCCGGCACCCTTGCGCACGTCCAGGTGGAAGCGCTTGCCGCTGCCGCGAATATCGTCGCCCAGCCAGCCGGCCGCGCGCGCGGTGCCGATCGCGCTTTCCAGCACCGCGATCGCATGCGGGTATTCGGAACGGCAGTAGATGTAGCCCTGCTCCGCGCCCACGGCCAGGCCGGCAATGGTCATGCCTTCGATCAGCATGAAGGGATCGTCCTCCATCACCATGCGGTCGGAGAACGTGCCGGAGTCGCCTTCGTCGGCATTGCAGACGATGTACTTGACCGCGGATTTCGCACCCAGTACGGTCTTCCACTTGATGCCCGTGGGGAACGCTGCGCCGCCGCGGCCGCGCAGGCCGGAGTCTGTGACTTCCTGCACGATGTCGGCGGGCTGCATGGACAGCGCGCGTTCCAGGCCGGCAAAGCCTTCATGCGCGCGATAGTCCTCCAGCGACAGCGGATCGGTGATGCCGACGCGGGCAAAGGTCAGGCGCTCCTGTTTCTTCAGGAACGGCATTTCGTCGGTCAGCCCATGCGCCAGTGCATGCGCGCCGCCTTGCAACAGGCCGGCGTCGAACAACGCGGGCACGTCCGCCACGCCAACCGGGCCGTAGGCCATGCGCCCGGCGTCGGTCTGCACCTCGACCAGCGGCTCCACCCAGAACATGCCGCGCGAGCCGTTGCGCACGATGCGTACGTCGTCGCCGCGTGCCGCGGCTTCGCGGGCAATGGCGCGGGCGACGTCGTCGGCGCCGAGCGCCAGCGCGGTGGAATCGCACGGCACGAAGATGGTGGTAGTGGCGCTCATGCCTGGGCCTCCGTGGTTTCGTTGGAAGCCTGCGCCTCGCGCAGCGACCGGATCAGCGCATCGAAGCGCTTCGCATCGACATAGCCGTGCAGCTGCTCGCCCACCATCATGGCCGGGCCGCAGGCGCACTGGCCCAGGCAATAGACCGGCTCAAGCGTCACCTGGCCGTCCGCGCTGGTTTCATGGAAGCCGCAACCGAGCGCCCGCTTCGCGTGCTCGGCCAGCGCTTCGGCGCCGACCGCCTGGCAGGCTTCGGCGCGGCAGACCTGGACCACGTGCCGGCCCGCCGGCTGCTGGCGGAAGTGGTGGTAGAAGGTGATCACGCCATGCACCTCGGCGCGCGACAGGTTCAGCGCGCGGGCAATCACGGGCACGGCATCGTCGGGAATGTAGCCCTGCGTGTCCTGGATCTCGTGCAGGATCGGCAACAAGGCGCCCGGCAGGTCCTGCCGTGCCGCCACGATCGCCGCGATCGCAGCGGTGCGCGCGGCGTCGGCGGATGCCGGTGCGATGGGAGCGGTTTCTGGCATGGAGTCTCCTGTGGGGGCCTCACGGAGCGGGCAGCGCGGGCCTTTATATGCTATTTTTTTCCTATTTCCGGGCTTGCGATCACGCCTTGCTGCCCGTTGGAGCGACTATATGAGAGTGACAGCGCCCCTTCAATAAGCTATTTTCTACATATGATCCGCATCTCGATCCTTCCCCACCTGCAGATCCGGGACGACACGAGCCCCGGCGACGAGGCCCTGGACGTGTCCCGGCTGGTCGCCCTGCTCGGCCATATCGGGGAATCGGGCAGCATCAGCCAGTCGGCGCAGGCCGTCTCCTTGTCCTACCGCTATGCCTGGGGCATCCTGCGCGACGCCGAGGCGCTGTTCGGCGGCCCGCTGATCGACAAGACCCGCGGCCGCGGCAGCGCCCTCACGCCGCTGGCGCAGCAGCTGGTGTGGGCCAGCAAGCGGATCGGCGCGCGCCTGTCGCCGACGCTGGACAGCCTTGCGTCCGAGCTGGAAATCGAGCTGAAGAAGTTGATGGACCAGTCCGAGGCGCCAGTGCGGCTGCATGCCAGCCACGGCTTCGCGGTGGCGGCGCTGCGCGACTTCCTGGACGAGCAGCAGGTGCGGCACGACCTGAAATACTGCGGCAGCGTCGAGGCCGTGGCGGCGCTGGCCGAAGGCGCGTGCGATATCGCCGGCTTCCACGTGCCGGTGGGCGAGTTCGAGCACGGCATGTGGCGCCATTTCACCACGTGGCTGAAACCCGACACGCACTGCCTGGTGCACCTGGCGGTGCGCAGCCAGGGGCTGTTCGTGCGAAAGGGCAACCCGCTCGGCATCCACACGCTGGAAGACCTGACGCGGCGCGAGGTGCGCTTCGTCAACCGGCAGGTGGGCTCGGGCACGCGACTGCTGCTGGACCTGATGCTGGCCGCGCGCAGCATCGACCCGGCGCGCATCGAGGGCTACAGCAACGGTGAGTTCACCCACGCCGCGGTGGCGGCGTATATCGGCAGCGGCATGGCCGACGTGGGCTTCGGCGTGGAAACGGCGGCGCGGCGCTTCGGCCTGGGGTTCGTGCCGGTGATCAAGGAACGCTACTTCTTTGCGATCGAGAAGACCATGCTGCGCAGCGCGGCGCTGGCCGGCGCGGTGGGCGCGCTCACCAGCGAAGCCTTCCGCCAGCGCGTCAATGCGCTGCCGGGCTATGACGGCGCGCTGACGGGCGCGGTGCTGACGCTGGAGGAAGCGTTCCCGGACTACGCGGGCGCGCGTGTGCGCTAGCGTTGCAGCAGCGCAAGCCGGTCAGGATGGTCGGCCCATTGCTCATGCCCGGGGATCGGGCCCTTGGCCTGCAGCAGCGGCGGCCAGTCGGGCCGGCGCGACAGTTCCGCGTTCAGCGCGATGAAGTGGCGCTGGTCCTCGGGCAGGTCGTGCTCCGAGTAGATCGCGCCGACGGGGCAAAGCGGGACGCACATCGAACAGTCGATGCACTGGTCGGGATCGATGGCGAGGAAGTTGGGACCTTCGTGGAAGCACGACATCGGGCAGACTTCCACGCAGTCGGTATGGCGGCACTGGATGCAGGCATCCGTCACGACAAAGGTCATGGAGCGGGGGCGGTACGACGGTAAAGACCTCCCAATCGTAGCGCCCTGCCCTGCCGCGCGGGGCGGGCCGCCTTGTGCGACTCATTCAAATCGCCTGAAGCGGCATCGCGCCCTTCTTCTTTCTTGCGTCAGTACGCCACCACCGACAGCGTGGTGCTGGCCGGCACGCGCACGGTGTTGCTGTAGGTGCCCGTGACCGCGCCGGTGCGGACCAGGTAGCTGCCGTAGGCGGACAGGTACGGCAGCGTCGATGCCGCCGGCTTGATCGCCGCGTAGTTCTGAAGGTCGATCGCCGGCAGCGTGAAGCCGCTGTCCGTGCGCGCCGGGTAGCCATAGCCGGCTGGCAGGCCCGTGCTCGGCATCAGCGTATTGGTGCTGACCGCCCAGCGACGCATCTGCTCGGCCAGCGTCATGCCGACCTGCGCACTGGCGGTGGACTGCTCCAGCACCGTCTTCGAGCTGGTGGTGGTGCCGCGCGCCAGCAGGTCCTTGAAGAAGGCCAGGCCCAGGTGCCGGTTCAGGAAGCCGCCGAAGGTGCCCGACACCGAATAGCTTTCACAGAACGCGCCGAAGCCGGTGAAGGAGAACAGGTTGCAGTTGCTGCTGTTGGTGCGCACGTAGTCGGGCATGCGCACGTCGCGGATATTGTTGAAGCCGGCGTCGATGGTGTGGCTGGCAAAGTCCTCCATCATCATCGCGGTCATTTCCTCGAGCCAGTCGTCGAATGAGTAAGACGGTCCCATCCGCACGCTGCGGCGGTAGAAGTTCTGCATGTGCATGCCTTCATGCGCCATCACCATCTTCATCGACTGCATCCCGTCGGCGCCGCCGAGGTAGAGCGTCTCGGCGTCCAGGTACAGCGACACCGATTCATTGCTGGTGGGGTCGACCGAGCGCAGCAGGTTATGCAGCCCCCAGAAGTAGCCGACCATGCCGAACGGCTTGTTGTTGCGGTCGAAGTTCAGGATCACGATGTCGATCGGCTGGGCGCTGCCGGCGATCAGCGTGGTCGGGTAGCTGTGCGCACCCCACAGCGGGCCGCCCACGGACTTGAGCATGTCGTAGACGCCCTGGGCGCTGCCGGCACCGACGAAGGCGTCGGCGAGCGCGCCGACCAGCGCCGCATCGACCTTGCCCGTGGTGAATTCCGCGTCTTCCACCCACAGCCTGACCGTCACGCCATCCTTGGTGGTGACTTGCTGTACCACGCTGGCGGTGCGCGTGGTCGCGTCGGTGTGGTACCACCCACGGGTGGTGGCCATCGACGCGGCCTGCGGCGCGGGCGCGCTCATCACGCTGCGCAGCGGCGCTGCCGCGGCGACGCGCTCGGCCCAGCCGCTGCGGTTGAAACCGGCGATCTCGCGGCGCGTGGCTTCGGCTTCGGCGCTGGCTGCCGCGTCCGGCTCGCTGACGCTGGCCAGCGAGCGCGTCGACAGGCCGGTCACTGACTCGCTCAGCGCCGAGGGCTTGATGGACGGCAGCGTCAGGCTGGTGCCGCTGGTATTGGTCAGCATCAGCGACAGCGACTGGCCGCCCAGCCCGCTGATCGAAAACCGGACGTCGATATCGGCACTGCCCGCGTTACGCTGCTGCCAGATGCCGGTGCCGCTGCCCGCATAGGTCGAGCCGGTAGCCGCGCCGCAACCGGTGCAGGCCTGCTCCAGGCCGTTGACCACGAGCGGCTGCGCGACCGTGACGGGCTCGCTGTCCGTGGTGGTCGTGGTCGCGGGCGGCTGCGACGATGCCGCGTCATCACCGCCACCGCCACCGCAGGCGGCAAGCACGGCCGCCGCCATGGCGGCGGCGAGCAGGTTCAGGGGCAGGTGCAGTCCATCGGCAATCCGGGGCATTTCCGCGCAACTCCGTTGAAGGTGGGAATCAGGATCTGAAAAAATCAGGGTCGCCGCGCGGCCCGGAAACGGGCGGCTTGCGGCGGTATCCGGACGATAACGGCAGCAATCCGCAGCGCTTGACCCTGCTTGCAGGTGGTAGGCAGGCAAGCTGGCGACCGGCCTGCTGGCTGGCTGGCTGGCTGGCTGGCTGGCTGGCTGGCTGGCTGGCTGGCTGGCTGGCTGGCGACACAGCATTGTTGTCGATGCAGGTTACGGCGGCGAGTTGGCAGCGAGGATCAGTGGCAGCGGCGCCACAGGTGCGCGGGGCCGCAAAGCGGGAAGACGGCGCGGGAGAGCGCGCGAAAGATCGCGCGGGATGGCATTGCGTTGGCGCAGCCCGTTATCGACGCTGGCTGCGCCGGGCTGGCATGAAGGCCTCGCGGAAGCAGGAGGCCATCGAAGAAGACGCGGGTGATGGCGCATGGGCGCCCGCCGTTGCAGCAACCGCCCACCGGTCCGCCCGCCACCACCCGCGGCGGATCAGGCGGTTTCGCGCATCAGCTCGTCCTTGCGCGCGGCCATGGTCTGGGCCACCTCGCGCAGGTTGACCTTTTCCTTGATCGCGTTCTTGAACAGTTCGCCTTCCTCTTCCTCGATATGGTGGGAGACGTATTCGGACAGCACCGTGAAATTGGCTTCCAGCAGGTCCCCGGCGGGGTCGTCCTCGATCGCGGCGATCAGGTCCTTGGCTACCTGGTGCTCGACCTGGGCCTCGTCCAGCATGTCATCGATCTCGTCGCTGGCGCCGCGCAGCGCCGGGTAGAAGATCTCTTCCTCGACCGTGGCGTGCACGGTGAGCTGGTGGCAGACGTCCAGCGCGATCGATTCCTTCTCGTCGCGGTCCTCGGTGTCCTTGAACGCCTTGAACTGCTTCTTGACCGCACGGTGGTCGTCCATCAATGCGCCGATCGCTTCGGCCTGGTCTGCGGGGATCTTCGACTTGTCCACGGTGTTCTCCTTGGTGGGGGTGCCGGCGTTTCGGCTTCGCTACGTCGTAGGCAGGTTCCGTGCCCGTACACCTGCCGCCCCCCAACTACGCCCGCAGCACATGCGTGGGCAGCGTGTGGACCCGCGCCGCGTGCCGCATTGCAATTCCTGCGCGAAGGCTTGTAATTGTGCCCGCGGCGCCGCGTCGGCGAGGGCAGCGTGGGACGCAATGCGGGCGTGCGCGGCGCGGCATGAAAGTTGCGCGGGTCGGGTCATCCGGGCGGTCCCCGCCGCCACGCATATTCCACAGACAGGAGACAACCGTGACCACTGAAGCCCGCACCAGGATCCGCAAACGCAGGTCCTTGAAACGCCATGTCGGCCCTGCGCTGGCCCTCCTGCTGTTCCGCAAGGCGTCGCGAACGGATCGCGCGACAGCGATGTGCGCGAGCTCGCGAAGTCACTGTACACGCCGGAGCAGCACCTGGAGCAGGCCAGCACGATGGCCTCCGAAGTATCGCGATAGTGAGTCGCTTCAGTGAGCCGCGTTAGTGCCCACAGTCAAGCCCAGGCCCCCTGTCCGAAAGCGCCCGCTTATGCACAGCCGCATTTAATGCGTTTTTCCCGCACACTATGCGGCTGCCGTGCAGAGCTGCTCTTTGCTTGAACTGAAGCACCGGGAACGCGAAGACTGCCTTTGCTCCGCGTTCGCCGCAGACGTTTGTTGCAGACTGCCGTGCGAGATCCCGCCATGCCGTCAACATTCATATATTCGAATCGCGCCGTTGGCCCCGAGGCCATCGACGAAGAACTACAAGCCGCCGCCGAAGCCGGCTACAGCGTGGACGCGCGCCACGCCTTCTGGGAATGCGAGCCAGCCTCGGTGCCGGCGTTGCAGCGCCCGCGCCTGCGCGCGCTGCAGCAGCAGGTGCAGCCCGGGGATGCCGTGGTCATGCTGCGCCTGTGCAGCATGGGCTGGAGCGTGCCGGAGGTGCTGGCCACCATCCGGCGCTTCCGACTGCTGGGCGTAGTGCTGCATTGCGTGCAGCTGTCGCGCGCGAACCTGTCCAGCGCCTCGCCGCCCGAAGCGGTGGAGGTGTTGCGCGCCGTGGCGGCGCTCGAAGGCACCACGCGCAGCGTGCGCGTGCGCGAAAGCCTGGCGGCCGCCAAGGCGATGGGGCGGCAGGTCGGCCGTCCGCCCAAGCACACCCCCGAGCAGCGCAGCGCCATCCTGCATGCGCTGCGCGCCGGCCTTTCGGTCAGCGAGATCGCGCGCCAGTTCAATACCTCGCGCCAGACGGTGCTGCGCATCCGCGCCGCGGAACCGGCCGTGCAGCCGGTGCGGCACGACACGCGACCCACTGCAGCGCCGGCCACGGAACCGGAAGCGGAAGCGGAAGCGGAAACCGCCGACGAATGACGCGGCCATCCCCGGAGCGGCCGTGGGTCGACGTATTTACGCGCACCGTTGCAAGAATCCCATGCGTTGCCGAGCCGCGGGCGACGACCTGGCGCCGCCCGCGGCTTGGAACGTTCCTTGCAAAAGTCTCTGAGCAGAACGTCCCCGGCAACAAGCCCTGCTGAACGCAGGCGTGCCGCGGGACCGGCACCCGACATGACTATCCGACTACAGAAGGCCGTGGACATGCCGCCGGCACTGGCCGATCCGGCCGGCGGCGGCAGCGCGCTGACGCACGCGCAACTTGCTTCCACACCCTCTACCCCTTCGTCCCCGTCGTCATTGCATGCCCGCCCCGGGGCGACGCTGCACTTCGCGCGCCCGACCGTGCTGCTTGAAACGCTGCTGGCCACGCGGCTGGAGTTGCTGAGCCGCGACCAGGCCTGGCCAGCGCACACCCTGGCGCGGCGCCAGGCGGTGCTGATGCGGCTGTGGCAGGAACGCCCGCCCGGCCTGTTCGAGCACGGCGGCACGGCCGAGACCATCGCGTGCTGCCTGCACGCAGCGTTCGCCGAAGCCGCCGCGGGACGCAGGCTGGAAGCCGCGCAGCACTTCAAGCGCGCGTACTACCTGGTCTGCTGCACGGCCTCGGCCGGCACGCGCGGTCGGATGCGTCCCGATGCCGTCAATGAAAGCCGCGGCGGCGAGCCGGCATGACGGGGCGTAGCGCCGCGTCATGTCACGTTATGTCGCGTTATGATGCATTATGTGCCGGGCTACGCCGCCGCGCTCACGCTGTCACCTCGCGCAACGTCTCATCACACTCGCTCTCTACTTCGCCGCACTCCTTGCCGCCAATGCCCATGAGCAGGGCGCGCCGGGCAATGTGGTGCTGGTTTCCGCCACCGCCCGCGAAGCGCGTGCCGCCGCGCTAGAATGAGTGCGGCGCGCCACCGCGCGCGCCGCTTTGCAGGATGGCGATGGCGATAGTGACGGACCTCACCGGAACGGTGACCGTGATCTCTCCACATCTCGACGACGCAGTGTTCAGCTGCGGGAGTCTGCTCACGGCCGCGCGCGCCGCGCGCGTGATTACAGTGTTCGCGGGCGCGCCGCCGGCCGGGATGGCGGCGCCCGACCGGGACCGCGCCGCCGGCTTCGCCACCGCCGAGCAGGCGGTGCTGGCGCGACGGCGCGAGGACAAGCGCGCGCTGACGATGCTGGGCGCGCATCCGATCTGGCTGGATTTCTGGGACAGCCAGTATGGCCGCACCTACACGCCGCGCGAGATCGCCGCCGGGCTGCAGCGAGTACTGCTGACGCAGACCGACGGCGTGGTGATCGCACCGCTGGGCCTGTTCCATGCCGATCACGCGCTGGTGCACGACGCCTGCCGGCAGCTGATGCAGGCCGCGCATGGGCGCGCCACCACGCGGAGCGCACTGCTGGAGGCCGGCCAGCCGGCGGTCACGGTGGCGCCGCCGGTGCAGTGGCTCTATTACGAGGACGCGATCTACCGCCGCATGCCCGGGCTGCTGCAGCAGCGCCTGGCCGAATGCCTGCGCGTCGGCTTGTGCGCGACGCCGGTGAACCTGCCGGTGGGCCAGTACCTGGCGCAGAAGAGCTATGCGCTCAACGCTTACCAGAGCCAGTTGCAGCTGTTCGGCGAGGACAAGCTGTGCGACCTGTGCGCGCCGGAGCGTTACTGGTCGCTGACCTTCGCCGACACGGACCATCGCTGAATGCCGATGCTTTCAGGCGCCCACGCGCCACGCGGCAGTCCCTGCGACATCAGCGTCGGTGCGTATGGCGCTTGCACACCTGAGCGCATTGCCCGAGCGCCCGCCCATCGCCGTGGTCGACAACGCTTCCGAGGACGGCACCGCGGCGATTGCACTGCGGGGTCTTGGCGCGAGGCAAGTTCCATACCGGTCTCACGCTTCTGCACGCGCCCCGCGCATGGCGCGGAACGTGCTGCGCACATGAGGCATATTGCCCGCCGCAGCACTCGCCACCGCCATGCCAGAGCGCAAGAAACCTCCCATCAGCCGCACCGAATTGAACGAATGCCGGCGTTGCGCGCTGTGGCGCAACGCCACCCAGGGCGTGCCCGGCGAGGGCGCCGCGCACGCGCGCATCATGCTGGTGGGCGAGCAGCCCGGTACGCAGGAGGATCTGCAGGGCTCACCCTTCGTCGGGCCGGCGGGCCACCTGCTGGACGAGGCGCTGGGCAAGGCCGGCCTCGACCGTGACAAGCTCTTCATGACCAATGCGGTCAAGCATTTCAAGTTCGAATGGCGCGGCAAGCGGCGCCTGCACAAGTCGCCCGCGCAGCAGGAGATCGAGGCCTGCAACCTCTGGCTGGAGCGCGAACTGGAACAGGTCAATCCGAAAGTCGTGGTCGCGCTGGGCGCCACCGCGGCGCGGGCGGTGCTGGGGCGCAAGAGCGTGACGCTGGGCGAGATGATGGACACGCCCGTCGAGCACGAGGGGCGGCTGGTGATCGCCACCTATCACCCGTCGTTCGCGCTGCGCCAGCGCTCGGACGAAGCGCGCACGGCGGCGTTCGAGCGCATCGTGCGCAGCCTGCGCGCCGCCGCGCGGCTGGCGCGCGGCGGCGAAGAGACCTAATTCCTTCAGGAACGATTTACAGTCGGCGGCGCGTCGGGATCGCGCGCGCATTGGCGGGCGCGGCATCGCGCTTGTAAGAACCACCAGCGCTTGTAGAAAGTGCGCCCGGACCGCTTGCCGGCAGCGCCGTGGCGGCACCGAACGGGCAGCCGCACCAGGCGTAGTTGAAGGCGCTTCAGACCGGCAGGCCCTTGGCGCGCAGCGCCGCATCGAAGCGCTCCGGATCCGATGTGCCCGCTGCGTTATCCGCGCGAATCCTGGCTTCCTTCTTCAGGTGCGCCCGGCACCGTTCGAGAACGTCGGCGGCCTCGGCGGCGGGCACCGCGATCAGCCCATCCGCATCGCCGACGACGAGATCACCGGGCAACACCGCCAGGCCCGCGCAGGCAACGGGAATGTTGATCTCCCCGGGGCCATCCTTGCTCGGCCCGCGATGGGTGTGCCCCCTGGCGAAGATGGGCATGCCGTCCGGCGCCCATTCGCACAGGTCGCGGATGGCCCCGTCGATGACCAGTCCGCCCAGCTGCTTCGCCATGCACGTCGTCCGCATCAGGCCGCCCACGAGCGCCTGCGTGACATCGCCGCCGCCGTCGATCACCAGGACGTCGCCAGGCTGCACCAGCATCAGGGCCTTGTGGATCATCAGGTTGTCCCCCGGGCGCACCCGGACCGTCACGGCGGGCCCGCACAGCACGGTGTCCAGACGCGCATGGTATTGCCGCAAGCCGACCGTGCCGATGTTGCGGCTCATCGAGTCGCCGATGGCTGCGACGGGCATGTCGCGGAAGGCCTCCACGATGTCCGGAGCGGGTCCGTCAACACGCGGGTTGATACGGTAACCGGCGGGCCATTGCACCGGCGCGGTGGTTTCGGAAGCGGTCATCAGGGTCTCCAGATCAAGGGGAATCGAGCCGGTCAGGAAAGGACTTGTGGATTGGCGCAAGCGGAGCGGTCGGCCGGAACGCCGTCCAGCCATCCCAGTACATTGCGGGCAGCGGCGCTCGCCATGGCCGCCAGCGCCGCCGGCGTGGAGCCTCCCACATGCGGGGTGAGCACAACGTTCGGAAGTGTCGAGAGCGGGCTGTCGGCGGGCAGCGGTTCGACAGCCATGGTGTCCAGTCCGGCGGCGTAGAGCTGGCCGCTTTGCAGCGCAGCAATCAGGGCCGGCTCGTCCACCACCTCGCCGCGCGCCGTGTTGACCAGGATCGCGCCGCGCGGCATCCGGCTGAACTCCGCTTCGCCAAGCATGTTGCGCGTGTGTTTATTGAGCGGCACGTGCAGGCTCAGCACATCGGCACGCGGCAGGAGTTCGGCCAGCGAAGGCAGCAGTTGCGCGCCATCGACGGGGCTGGGGCCGTCCTTCAGCGCCGGATCAAACGCCACGACCTTCATGCCCAATGCAAGGCATACCGTCGCCACGCGCTGGCCGATCTGCCCGAAACCGACCAGGCCGATGGTCTTTCCGCGCAGTTCCATACCATCCTGCGCGCGCGACCAGCGCCCCCCGTGCAGCTCGGCATCCATCCAGCCGATGCGCCGCGCGGCCGCGAACATCAGGCCCAGCGTCATCTCGGCCACCGACTGCGCGTTCGCCCCCGGCGTGACGTAGACCGGAATGCCCCGGCGCGTGGCCGCGTCCACATCGATATTGCTGACCCCCACGCCGTGCTTGGAAATCACCTTGAGCGTGGGGCAGGATTCGATGGCCTGCGCCGATAGCTGGACCGTCCGCGAGATCACCGCGTCGATAGGCTCCGAGGCCATGACGCGCTCCACCTCCTCCACGCTGTCAGGCTGGGACAGATAGAGCACGCGGGCGCCGGCCCGGGCGAGCAGTTCCACGCCGGCTGGTGCAAGCCTGGGGGCGGTGACGAAGATTGTGGTCATGAAATTCCAGTGTTGCGGCACAAGCGTTCATACAGGGACGAATCCGTGAAGCTTTTGCCGGTTGGGTGCAGAGAATTCGTTCGGACGCTCACTCGAGCTTGATATTCGCCTCGCGGATCAACGCGCCCCACTTCTGATGCTCGGTACGGATGTACTCGGCGAACTGCCCGGGCGTTCCACCCATGGGCGTACTGCCCTCGGCGGCCAGCTTGCCTTGCACGTCAGGGTTCTTCAGCGCCTTCTGCACTTCCGCGTTGATGCGGCCCACCACGGTCTGAGGCGTGCCTGCCGGCGCGATCAGGCCGGTCCAGGTGATCGCATCAAAGCCGGGGTACCCCGATTCGGCAACCGTGGGCACGTTCGCCAGCTCAGGTACGTTCTTCACGCGTTGCGCGGAGCTCACCGCCAGGGCGCGGACTTTCTTCCCCGCGAGCTGCGGAATGGCCGCCGCGGTATTGGCGAAATTGAGGTCCACCTGGTTGCCGAGCAGATCCACCATGGCCGGGCCGGCGCCCTTGTATGGCACGTTCAGCATCCGGATGCCGGCGCGCCGCTCCAGCATTTCGCCGGCGAGATGGCCTACCGTGCCGTTGCCGGCAAGGCCGATGCGCAGGGACTCTGGCTTGCTCTTCGATGCCGTAACGACATCCGCCAGCGTCCTGAACGAAGACGCGACATTGACCACCAGCACAACTGGCTGGGACGCAACTGTCGTGATGGGTGCAAAGTCCTTCAGCGGATCGAACGGCATCTTCGGATAGAGCGCCGGGTTGATCGCGAGATTGGCGGTCTGACCCAGACCGATCGTGTAGCCGTCGGCCGGCGCCTTCGCCACCACGTCGAGACCGACGTTGCCACCCGCGCCGGGCCGGTTCTCCACCACCACAACCCAGCCCGCCTGCGACGTCAGCTTCTCCGCCACCAGCCGCGCAACCGTGTCGGTGCCGCCTCCGGGCGGAAACGGGACCACCAGCCGGATCGGCCTGGCTGGCCAGGCTTGCGCGAACGCGCTGCCCGCGAGCATGGCAAGCGCGGCGGCGGCCGCGAGGAATCGCGTTTTCGTCATCATGTCTCCTGTGTTATGGCTTGTATTCTTGGCTGGCCAAACGATTCCGTCCATTTGATAATGTTCATGTTTTCATTCCCTCGAGTTATCGATGGACATCCAGCTTCGGGACCTCAGGTACTTTGAGGCAGTCGCCGAACTCGGCCACGTCGGCAAGGCTGCCGACCAGCTGGGGCGAACTCAGCCCGCGATCACGAAGGCGGTGCAGCGGCTGGAAGATGCGTTCGGCAGCGCCCTGTTCGAGCGCAAGGGCCGCGGCATACACCTCACCGCGGTGGGCGAGGTACTGCTTGCACGGGCGCGCATGCTGCGCGGCGCAACGGAAGAGGCGCTCAGGGAGGTTGGCGACTTCGCCAGGGGGAACGCGGGACACGTCCGCATCGGCAGCGGACCGATTGCCGCTGAACATGTGTTGCCGGAGATCTGCAATCTCCTTCTCGCCGAAGCGCCGGAGACGACGATCGAGATCACCGTCGCACCGAGCCTGGTCTTGCGCGAGCGCCTCAGGGAAGGTGCGATCGACCTGCTGATCGGCCTCATGCCCGAGCCCGACGACGCCTTTGTCAGTCGCGCCATCGTCGAAGACGTGGTCGTGGTTGCGGCGAGCCACCATCACCCGGTCTTCGACCTGCCTCGCATCACGATGAAATCACTGCTGTCGTGGCGCTGGGTGTTGCCGGCCCGGTCCATCCCCAGCCGGCAATGGCTCGATGCGGCCTTCCAGTCGCATGGCTTGCCGCTGCCCACGGCGCAGATCGATGCGAACTCGATCCCCCTGCTGCCGCGCCTCATTGCGAAGAGCGAGCTGCTCAGCTTCCTGTCCCGCCACACGCTGGCTGCCGGGCGCGGCAGCCAGCACCCGCTGCGCGAAGTGCCGCTGAAGGAGGCCACACTGAAACGCCGGCTCGGCGTGACATACCGGCGGGAAGGCTACCTGTCGCCTGCGGCGCACCGCCTGATGGCGCTCTTGCAGGAGCGCGGCGAGCGCTTGTTCAACGCTGGCCGGGGGGATGAGTAGCGGCTGTGGTTACTGGCGGCAGTCGCTACATGAGGGCGCTGCAACACCCTGGGCGAGCATGTCGAACTGATGCTGAATGCGGGACGCGAGCTTTCGTATATGATTTCCGGAAGGCGGGCACAGCCGCCCAGGCCCACGACCTGGCACCCTTAGCCACACTTGCCTAAGGTTTTGGCTGCTCGCTGCCCCGCAGCCCGGCGAGGTTGTGCTTGATCACGTCCAGCACCGCAGCAGTCATCACCGAGGTGGAGACGCCGAACATCAGGATCCCGTTGGCCGCCTCCAGCGGCCCCAGCAAACGCCGGTCCGCGGACATGACGATATCGCCGTAGCCCAGCGTGGCGAAGTTGACGCCGGAGTGGTACAGGGCGGTGGCGTAGTCGCGGAATTCGCCGAGCAACATGAACAGGACCGCCCAGATCGCCATCTGCACGAAATTGCCGAGCAAGGTCACCAGCATCACCATCGCCAGCATCAGGATATCCAGCGACACCGATGCGCGGTTACGCCGGACATTGTCGAGGCGTACGTAGTAGCGCAGGCAAATGGTGACGAAGACGGCCTGCAGCAGCAGGCAGAGCATCATCACGGGAAGGCCGATTAGCAGATTGCGCAGCATGATGGGCCGGTTCAGGAGCCGTGTCGGCGCACACGGCGGGGTTGGTCGAGCAGCTGGAGCATCATCCAGGCATACAGGGTGACGCCCATGAACAGCGCCATGCGCACGGCGAACGCCGTATAGACATCCTTGCCGGCGGCGCTGTCCTGCACTGACTGGCCCAGCAGGATGATCAGGGTCACCAGCGTATTCAGCCAGAAGCTCGGCGGCTGCCGCGTCGGGCTCAGCCCATAGAGCTTGCGCGCGACCAGCAGGCCGAACAGCAGCATCCACAGGAAGAACATCCACAGGTGCACGAACAGGCTGAGTGCGCCCCAGAACAGCATCGCCAGCACGCCGCCGAGCAGCGTCGAGCCGATGAGTTCGCGGCCGGCGTTGCGAGCCGTGGTGGTGCAGCTCTGCCGACCGAGGCTGACCGTTTTCATGATGATCGGCATGTAGGAGGCCGGGTCGTTCAGCGCCAGCAGGTAGGCCGGCATCACCACCAGGGTAGCGCGTAGCGCAATCCAGGCGGCCTGGTCAGCCGGCAAGACCGGGGCGGCGGGCGGTGCCGGCGCACCGGCGGGTTCGGGAAACAGCCAATGGCCGATGGCCAGCACTGCCACCGCGACCAGCAGCCCCTTGACCAGCGCCTCGATGACCGTGACCGCCAGCCCGAAATCGAAGGTGCCGGCAGCCGAGATCATGGTCAGTCCGACCACCAGGAAGGTGGAGACCAGGTTGTTGCCGCCGCGCAGGCCAAGGCGGAAGGCCAGGAACAGGCCCAGGCCGATCAGCAGCACGCCGCTCAAGGCGTAGTGGCGCAGCAAGGGAATCAGCAGCAGCCCACTGCCGGTGGTCAGCATCACGACCAGCGCCAGGCCCAGCCCGGCCTTGAACGACAGCGGCCGGTTGACGCTGGCAAGCAGGAACACGGCCAGTACCGGGGCGACCATCGGGATCGGCAGCTGCAGGCCAAAGCTGGCCGCCAGGCACAGCGCGGTGCCGCTGGCCAGGCGCAGCGCACGCTGCGCGCGGGGCGAGCGCGCGGCGGACAGGGGCTCGGAGCTGTCAGTAGACATAGGAAAGCCAGCTCATCAGGTACAGGAACACGCGGCCGAGCGGATTGAGCGGATTGCCCTGCAGGGGAAACGCCATGACCTCGGCCTGCCCGCCTACGCGGATGCCGCGCAGCGTGCTCAGTTCGCCCGGGTTGAACTCGACGATCACCGGAAAGCGTTGGGCCGGGCGCAGCCAGTCGCGGCTGTTCTGCACGGTCGGCAGGCTGCCGGGCGGCGAGCTGGGGCCGGTGTTGACGCCGTAGCCGACGCTGCGCACGCGGCCTTCGAAGATCCTGCCTGGCAGTGCGTCCAGCACGATGGCAACCGGTGTGCCAGGCTCGACGTGGCCCAGGTTGTTCTCGGTCATTTCCGCATTGATCCACATATCGTGGATCGTGATCAGCGTCATGACCGGGTTGCCGGCGGCGGCAAACTGGCCGGCGTCGGTGCGTAGGTCGGTGACCAGGCCGGCCGAGCGCGCCCGCACCCGGGTATTGGCAAGGTCCAGCTCGGCCTTCTCCAGCGCCGTTGCGGCGCTGCGCAGCTTGGCATTCTCTTCCTCGCTGCCCCCCTGCTGTTCGCGCGCGCGCTGCACCTCGGCCTTGGCCGCCGCGACCTGGCTGGTGGCTGCCTCCAGGCTGGCGCGCGCGATTTCGAGGCGGCGCAGTGAAATGGTGCCGGGATCTTCGCGGTACAGGCGTTCCAGGCGTTCGCTGTCCTGGCGTGCCTTGAGCTCGTTGGCGCGCGCGGCACGCAGGGAGGCCTGCGCCGACTCGATGCCGGCGGTGCTGGCGCCGATCTGCCGGCGCGTCGACTCGAGATCGGCGCGGGCGCGGTCCACGGCAATCTTGTAGTGCTGCGGATCGACCTCGAACAGGACCGCGCCGGCCGCAACGTCCTGGTTGTTGCGCACATGCACCCGGGTCACGCGCCCGGACACTTCGGACGCGACCGGCACGACAAAGGTCTGCACCCGTGCCTGCTGCGTGTATGGGGTCAGCCGGTCGGCCAGGAGGTACCAGGCCAGGCTGATGAGGATCACCACCAGAACCCACCTGATCCCCTTCCTTGCCGGATCGGCGGCGGCGGATTCAGGCGCGGGTGGCGCGGGCGGCGCAGGCGCGTCGGCTGGCTGCGGAGTGTCGTCGCTCATCGTTGCTCGCTGACAGGAACCTGCCTCTGGTCTGCAGGCAGGCTGGCATCGGCGGGTCGGGGACCCGGCTCATTCAGCAGGTCCCCCCAGTTGGTGCGATGCTGCATCTGTTCACGGGTGGCCGCGTCGACCAGCGGCCGCTCGCTGTACCACCCGCCACCGAGGGCCTTGTACAAGGCGATCAGGTTGCTCACGGCGCTGCTGCGATTGAGCAGGTAGGCGTCCTGCTGGGTGGCAAGCGCGCGCTGGGCATCCAGGACGCGCTGGAAGTCCGAGTAGCCTTCGCGGTACAGCGCGTTGGCCAGCGTCAGCGAGCGATTGGCAGCGACCGTCCCGTCGCGCAGGATTTCCTCGCGCTCCAGCGCCTTGATCAGGCCGCTGGCGGCATCGTCGGCCTCGCGCGCGGCCTGTCGCACGGCGTCCTGGTAGGCGACGATCAGTTGCTGCAGGCGGGCATCCTGGACGCGCACGTTGTTGCGGATCCGGCCATAGTCGAACACGTTCCAGCGCAGGCTGGGGCCGCCGAGCAGGGCCAGGCTGTTGGGTGTGCCGGCCAGCGTGCTGGCGGACCAGACGATGCTGCCCAGCAGCGTCAGCGACGGATAGAGCTCGGCTTCGGCCACGCCGATCAGCGCCGATTGCGCGGCAATCTGCAGCTCGGCGGCGCGGATATCCGGGCGGCGCAGCAGCAGGTTGGCGGGCACGTCCTGCAGCACGGCGCGGTCGATCAGGGGAACCTCACCTTCCTTTTCCGCCAGTTCCGACAGTTCGGGCATCGGAGCGGGGGGGCGGCCCACCAGCACCGCCAGGGCATTGCGCGTGCGCATGATCTGGCTTTCAAAGTCAGGAATGGTGCTCAGCGTGCCCAGGTATTGCGTCTTGGCTTGCTGCAGGTCGAGCTCGTCGGTCTCGCCGCTCTTGAACAGCCGCTCGGTGATCTCGAAGCTGCGCTTTTGCAGCCGGGCATTGTCACGGGCAATGCGCAGCCGCGCCTCAGCCGTGCGCAGCGCGAAGTAGGTTTCCGCCATCTGGGCCCGCAGCAGTACCAGCACGTCTTCATGGTTGGCGCGGGCGGCAAAATAGGCGGCATCGGCAGACTCGATGGCGCGGCTGAAGCGCCCCCAGAAATCCAGCTCCCAGCCGATGTCGAAACCGGCGCTGTATTGCCAGAAGCGATTGTTTTGCGGGTTGCGGCCGCCGGCCTGCCGGCTATCCGTGTACAGGACATCGGCCCTGGCCTGCTGCAGCTGAGGGTAGCGCCCGCTCTGGGCGATGCCCAGCTGCGCGCGGGCTTCCATCACGCGCAGGCCCGCGATCCTGAGGCCGGCGTTGTTCGCATCGGCCTCGGCAATCAGGCGTTCGAGGGTCGGGTCGGCGAACACCTGCCACCAGTCGCGGAGGTCCGGCTGGGTACGCATTTCGGTCGCCTGGTCGAGCGCCGGGCTGTGCCACTGCTGCGCCCAGGGCTCGCGTTGTGGCTGGAAATCCGGGCCCACGCGCGCGCAGCCGCTGAGGCAGAATGCGCCGGTCAGCAAGGCGCGGAACGGTAGATGCCAGCGCGACATGGGCGCCCCGGACCACCTCAGACCTGTTGCCGGCTTGCCAGGTCTCCCTCCTGCTCCTGCTCCTGCGCCTGCACCTGCGGCTGGTCTTCCACCCATTGCCAGAACAGCTGATAGCCGACCGCGAGCACCACCGGGCCGATAAACAGGCCAATGACGCCGCCGGTGACCATGCCGCCCAGGGCGCCGATCAACACCACCGGCATTGGCACATCGACGCCACGCCCCAGCAGCAGCGGCTTGAGCACGTTATCAGCCAGCCCCGCGATGAAGACATAGATGGAGAAGACAATGGTGGCAGCGTTGGCGCCCTCCGTGGCCAGGACATAAATGATCACCGGGATGGTGATCAGCGTGGCCGGCAACTGCGCGATCCCCAGCAGCAGCACAAGCAAGGCCAGCACGCCCGCCGCGGGAACACCCTTGATCACGAAGGCGACACCGATCAACAGCATCTGGATAAAGGCGATGCCGACCACGCCCTGCGCCACCGCGCGGATGGTCGCGGTGCATAGCCTGGCGATGTGCGGGCCTCTGGCCGGGCTGAAGATGCGCGAGGCGATCTGCTCGGCGCTGCGGCTGCCGGCCTCGCCGTAAGCCATGAAAATGCCCCCGATGATCAGCGCGAAGATAAAGATCAGCAAACCCTTGCCAAGGCCGGCGATCGCGACCAGCAGGGCAAGGGTGATGTCCTTAATCTGCGGCGCATACTTCTGTGCCAGGCCGGTCAGGTCCGTGGCGGCGTGCTGCCACAAGTCATACACGCGCTGGCCAATCAGCGGCCAGGCGGCTACCGACTCGGCCGGGGGCGGAATATGAATGCCCTCGCTCTTGACCATGGCCATGGCATTCTCCACCGAGTCGACCATGGCGGAGCCCAACAGATAGGCCGGCACCGCGATGATGGCGATCGCTATCACGACGATCAGCGTGGCGGCACGGCCGTCGTTGTTGCCCAGCTTGCGCCTGAGCCTCACCTGCAGCGGATAGATCGTAATCGCCAGGATCACGGACCAGACGATGAGATTGAGGAAGGGATTGAATATCTGGAAGCAGAAAATCGCCAGCACGGCGATCAGCCCGGCACGGATCAGTACGTCGAGCAGTCCCCGGGACAGCGCTCTCTCGGAAATGGGCGTGGGCAACATCGATTGCCTCCTTGCAGGTCGCCGCAAAGGTTCGGATCGGTAAGCCACTTGCTGGCTCAACGGGCGGCCGAGTCCCGCCTGCAAAAGGCGCGCCCGCCGTGTCATCCACGCCAACGCGCGGCCCTGGCCATCTCACCGCCGCGCGTTAGCCAAACGAGGTTAAGTACTGGTCTCTTGGACCGGTGAAATCTAGTCTAGTCCATGGGCGCTGGCCGGGACAACCTCGAAAGTTGCGCCTGCAGCCACATTAGCCGCCTAGTATGGTGGTAGCCCAGGACGCCGACACGTCCGGTCTTGTTCGTCCTGAATTCGCTGCGGAGGACCTATGGCCAGATTGCCGACGCCAGCATGGGTAATCGCCGCTGCGTTGCTGCTTCTGCTCGGCGGCTGCGCCAGCCGGCCTGTCAATCCGCCGCTTGCCCACGCCGATCCTGCTACCGGCTATCGATACACGACGCGCCCCCACTATTCGAAGACCAGCGAGAACCTGGTGATCCTGGCTTTCTCGGGCGGCGGGACACGCGCCGCCGCCTTCTCGTACGGCGTGCTGGAATTCCTGCGCAATACGGAAGTGGTCGGGCCCAGAGGCGTCAAGTCGCGCCTGCTCGACCATGTCGGCGTCATTACCGGCGTGTCCGGCGGGAGCTTTACCGCGCTCGCCTATGGCCTTTATGGCGACAAGCTCTTCGACGACTACGAGCAGCGCTTCCTCAAGCGCGATGTACAGGGCGAGATTACGTTCCGCACGCTCAATCCCGCCTACTGGCCGTCACTGTGGTCGGGCGGCTGGGGCCGCTCCGAACTGGCGGCCGATCTGTACGACGAGATCCTGTTCAACGGGGCGACGTTTGGCGACCTGAACCGGGGACAGGGCCCCTTCATCATTGCATCCGCCACGGACATTTCCACAGGTGCCCGCCTGCCATTTACGCAGGCCACCTTCGACGTACTCTGCTCGGACCTGAATGCGGTACGCCTTTCCCGCGCCGCTGCCGCTTCGTCTGCCGTGCCGGTCGTGCTGACGCCCGTTACGCTCAATAACTACGGCGGCAACTGTGGCTACACACCACCCGACTGGATCAAGCCTTTTATCGATGCCGCCGACCCGCCGAGGCCGGCTGCGCGTGCGACCCGGCACCTGAAGGAAGGGGCGGAACTCGAAGACAGCGTCAACCGGCCCTACATCCATGTGGTGGACGGCGGGGTTTCCGACAACCTCGGCATGCGCGCGGTGCTGGACGCGCTGGAGCTCATGGAAGCGCTGCACCTCGTCGGCCAGCCTACGCCGCTCGACCATACGCGCAGGATCGTGGTCTTTGTCGTCAACTCGCTGTCCACGCCCAAGACGGCATGGGATAAATCGGAATCCTCGCCCGGCACGCTTGAGATACTGGTCAAGGCAACGGGCGTTCCCATCGACCACTACTCCTATGAGGCAACCGAGCTGCTGAAGGACAGCCAGGCGCGCTGGCACTCCATGAGCCAGGTCCGGCAGTCCTCTGCCTTCAAGGCGAACAAGGATGCCGCGGTGGCCACCACGCTGCGCACGCCGGACGCCACCATCTACGCCATCGATGTCTCGTTCGCCCAGCTGGAGGATAAGGCGGAACTGGCCTACCTGAACGAGTTGCCCACCTCGTTCTCGCTGCCGCCCGAGGCCGTCGACCGGCTCCGGGCAGCGGCGGGCAAGATCATCCTGGCGTCGCCCGATTTCCAGCGGCTGCTGCGCGATGTCGGCGCCAGGATTGTGGCCGAACCGGCGCAAACCCGACCGTCAGCCCCCTAGTGTTTCCCCTAATGCGAAAACCGTGGCGAAGCCCGCGGCAGTGCGCTACATTTGCATCAAATAAATCTTCTATTTGATTATTTATTCGATTCGCGCGATACGTCACGCGCCACCAGGAGACAACGCCCCTCAATGAGTTTCCAAAACCACTCCTTCTAGCGACGGCGGTGATAGGTCGCGATTTCGCGCGTCGCGATCTCGTAGACCTTTTCCAGTTGTTCCAGCTGTCCGGCCGCCTTCAGAGCGCCGGATTTAGGGCCGAATTCGCCTTGCGCGGTCTCGAGCAGCGTCTCGCGCCGCAACCGGGCAAATTCGTCGCACACCCTTATGCCTTCGTCAGTGGCGAAGTAGTAAATGCCCGTGCGTGCGCTGCCGTATTTGTCGACCAGTTCGGCCTTGAGCAGCTTGCGCAACTCATATTGCATGTTGGGCACGTCCTGGCGATTGGTCATGTGCAGCAGGTCCTTGATGGTCTTGGGCCGCTCGTGCATCCGGATGATATGCAGCAAGGCATTTTCCTGCCCGCTCAGCGTAATTCCGGTCACGGCCGCCAGGCATTCGGACTGCCACCGCAGGAACGACTGATAAACCCGCATGACGGCGTATTCGAGGTCCGTGATCTCGACGCTGAAATCATCCGTCGCCAGGTGCCAGCGATGTTGCTCGGCAGTGCGGTCGATTTTCGCGGATGGCGTGGAGTTACTCGAGGTCTTGGGCATTGTCAGCTCGACGCACGTTGCGTGCGTGGGTTTTTCAGGGCAGTACGGGCGCCGCATTATCCGCGGGCGGCGCCTGCTTCAGGGATTCTACTTGGCCGGGAGATACGCATGAGAAAAATTCTGAACACGAAGGACTTTTTACTGGGCACGTTTGCCACCAATTGCTCGGGCGGCATGTCGGTAACCAGGATCGACGAACGCTGGGACAACTCGTGGGAAAACAACGCGAAGCTGGCGCAGATGCTGGACGACGCCGGCATCGACTTCATGCTGCCGATCGCGCGCTGGATCGGCTACGGCGGCGAGACCGACTTCCACGGCTCGGTGCTGGAGACGATCACTTGGGCCGCCGGGCTGCTGGCGCAGACAAAGAACCTGACGGTATTCGCGACCATTCACACCGCGGCCAACCACCCGGCGGTGGTGGCCAAGCAGATCGCGACGCTGGACCAGATCGGCCAGGGCCGCGCGGGCCTGAACATTGTGGCGGGATGGAACCGCCCCGAGTACGAGGCCTTGGGCCTGCCGCTGGCCGCCGGCCATGACAAGCGCTACAGCTATGCGCAGGAGTGGTTCGACGTCATCAAGCAGATCTGGGAGCGCGACGGCGCCTTCAACTACGACGGCGAGAACTTCCACCTGAAGGGCATCTACGGCCTGCCCAAGCCGTGGCACGGCGAGCGCCCGCCGATCCTGAACGCCGCGGGTTCCGGCGAAGGCCGCGATTTTGCCATCCAGAACGCCAACTTCCTGTTCACGCCGGCGATCGACCTGGCGCGCTCCAAAGTGGAAGTGGCCGAACTGAAAGCCAAGGCCCGCGCGGCAAACAAGCCGGTGGAAGTGCTGACCTTCTCGCACGTGGTGTGCCGCCCGACCGAGCAGGAAGCGCGCGACTACCTGCGCCACTTTGCGCAGGACAAAGCCGACTGGGCCGCGGTGGACAACCTGGTGGCGCTGCAGTTCGCCAACGCGCAGTCGTTCCCGCACGACCTGCTGGCATTGATCCGAGACCGCATGGCGGCGGGCCACGGTGGCTTCCCGCTAGTGGGCACGCCCGAGCAGGTGGCCGACGGCATCTGCGCGCTGGCCGAAGCCGGCTTCAAGGGCACGACGCTGTCGTTCGTCGACTACGTGAAGGAGTTCCCGTACTTCCGCGACACGGTGCTGCCGATCCTGGAAGCACGCGGCCTGCGCCAGCCCGGAGGGTCGAAAAATGGCGGCCAGTAAGCACGACCCTCTGGCGGCGCTGCAGCAACAGTTCAAGCAGGCGATGCGCGGCTTCGCCGGCGCGGTGACCGTGGTGACGGTGGCCGAAGGCGAAGAGCGCAGCGGCTTTACCGCAACCTCGGTGTCGTCGTTCTCGGCCGAGCCGCCGATGCTGGTGGCGTCGATGAAGGCGACGAGTTCTTCGGCCGGGCTGCTGCAGCGCACGCGGCGCTTCGGCGTGAACCTGCTGCGCGTGGAGCAGCAGGCGATCGCGCAACGCTTCACCGGTTTTGGCGGCGAGGCCGGCGCCGCGCGCTACGGCAGCGACGCCTGGACCCAGCTCACCCGCGACGGCGCGCCGGTGCTGGCCGACGCCGTGGTGGCGATGGATTGCGAGGCGGACGAACTGCTGGAGCGCCACGGGCACATCCTGATCATCGGGCGGGTGCGGGCGGTCCATGTCGCCGAGCAGACGCCGGCGCCGCTGCTCTACTGGCAGGGGCGATACACGCGGCTGGCACACGCGTCGGCCTGACACGGCGCACACAACAAGGAGACCCCATGAGCAACACCGTGCAACAGCTTGCCGCGGACCTGTCTGGCGGCAAGGCAAGGATCATCGACCTGACGCAGACCCTGTCGCCGGACTTCCCCGCGCTGGTGCTGCCCCCTGAATTCGGGCAGGTGTGGGCGTTCAAGATGGAACGCATCAGCCAGTACGACGACAAGGGACCGGGCTGGTACTGGAACAACTTCTCCTGCGGCGAGCATACCGGCACGCATTTCGACGCGCCGGTGCACTGGATCTCGGGCAAGGACCACGCCAACAACAGCGTGGACACCATCGACCCGGCCAACTTCATCGCCCCCGCGGTCGTGGTCGATGCCAGCGCCGAAGTGGCGGAGAACCCCGACTGGGTGCTGACAGGGTCGCACCTGCAGCGCTGGGAAGCCGAACACGGCCGCATTCCCGCCGGCGCCTGGGTGCTGCTGCGCACCGACTGGAGCAAGAAGACCGACCCTGCCGAGTTCCTCGGCCTGCGCGAGGACGGTGCCCATACGCCTGGCCCGGAACAGGCCGCGGTCGAGTGGCTGATCCATGAACGCAACGTCCACGGCTTCGGCGTCGAAACCATCAACACCGATGCCGGCCAGTCCTACGCCTGGCCGCTGCCCTACCCGTGCCACACGCTGATGCACGGCGCGAACAAGTACGGCCTGCAATGCCTGAAGAACCTGGACCAGCTGCCGCCCACCGGCGCGTTGATCGTGGCGGCACCGCTGAAGATCCAGAACGGGTCGGGCAGTCCGTTGCGGGTGCTGGCGATCGTGGCCACCTGACAAAGCCGCGGACGTCCACAAAAGAAGAGAGAGGAAAGGAAGACAATGAAGCACCAACGCAGGATCCTGGCCGCCGTAACGGCCGCCGGCAGCCTCGCCTCCGGCGCCGCACAGGCCCAGAGCGCCATACAGCTCTACGGCACGATTGACGCCTTTGCCGGCTCCGTGCGCACCAGTGGCGATGCGCACAGCACCGCGGTCGTCGACAGTTCCGGCCTGACCACCTCGTACTGGGGCATTGGCGGGCAGGAAGCGCTGGGCAACGGCCTGAACGCCGAGTTCACGCTGGAGAGCTTTTTCCGTACGGACAATGGCAAGGTCGGCCGCTTCGACGGCGACGTCATGTTCGGGCGCAATGCCTTTGTCGGCCTGAATGGCGGCTTCGGCGCGATCAAGCTGGGTCGCAACACCACGCCGTGGTTCGTGTCCATGCTGCTGTTCAATCCGCTGGCCGACTCGGCGGTGTTCTCGCCGATGTTCCTGCACTCCTACACCACGCCGCCGGGCTCGCCGGTGGGCAACTCGGTCGCAGGTGACACCGCCTGGGACAACTCGGTGCTGTACCAGAGTCCGGGCTTCGGCGGGCTGCGCTTCAATGCGATCTACTCGACCGGCGAGAGCACCGGCCACCAGGGCAAGCAGAGCTACGGCGGCAATGCCACCTATTTCAACGGCAACTTCGGCGCCACGCTGGCGGTGCAGCGGGTGGGGGTCAACGCGCCGGAGTTCACGGCCAACGGCGCCAGCTACCAGATGGCCTACCTGGCGGGCGTGTCTTACGACTTCAAGATGGTCAAGCTGTTCGGCCAGTACGCGCAGTCGGACAACAGCTTCAGCACGCTGAGCCGGCAGCGCAACCGCACCATGCAGGTGGGTGCGAGCGCCCCGCTGGGGCCGGGCTCGCTGATGGCAACCTGGGTGCGTACCTGGCAGGGCGGTAACGAGACCCTGGGCTCGGCCCGCCGCGATACCACTACGCTGGCCTACGACTACCCGTTCTCCAAGCGCACTGACCTTTATGCCGCCTGGCGCTATGACAAGGTGACCGACCTGAACCCGGGCAACACCTTCGGCCTGGGCCTGCGCCACAAGTTCTAGTTGCGGCCTCGGCGCCTCCCATCGAGGCGCCGACCAGGCTACCCTTGCCGCGCCTCAAAAACTATTTCCATAATCATATGTTTATGCCTAAACTATGTGGGACAACAGCGAGCGCGTGGCGACGATCGCGCGAAGCAGGTTCCCTGGCGGCTTCTCCAGTTCCGTATCCGCCACCCATCAGGAGACAGACAATGACACCAGCTGGCACCGTTCAGCCCTGGCGCCCCGCTTCCCGCGCGACCTATACCGTACTTTTCGTATGCTTCCTTGCGATTCTTTTTGAAGGCTATGACGTCGGCGTCATGGGCGCGGTACTGCCCGCGCTCGCCGACGACCGCAACTGGAACCTGACGCCGCTGGAACTCGGGGCCCTCAGCAGCTATGCCCTGGTCGGCATGTTCTTTGGCGCCTTCCTGATTGGCACGCTGAGCGAGATGATCGGCCGCCGCCGCATGCTGCTGCTCTGTGTTTCCTTGTTCTCACTGACCATGCTGGGCGCGTCCTATGCGCCCACACCGGCCATCTTCGGCGTCTTACGATTTATCGGCGGGCTCGGCCTCGGTGGCGTCATTCCCGTCGCCGCCGCCTTGACCATCGAGTACTCGCCGCCGCACCGCCGCAGCTTCAACTATGGCCTGATGTACTCGGGGTATTCCGTGGGCATTCTTTGCGCCGCGCTCATTGCGATGTGGCTGTTGCCCAGTCTTGGCTGGCGTGGCGTGATTGGCCTGGGTGCGGTGCCCATGGTGGTGATACCGCTGATGGCGTGGCTGCTGCCCGAGTCGCTGGAGTACCTGGTGGGGCAAGGGCGGATCGATGAAGCGCAGGCATTGGCCGATCGCACTGGCCATGGCCGGCTGCCGTCGCAAGCCCGGCCCGCGAACAGCGCCGCCCGCGCCACCTGGCGCGACGTGATGTCGAGCATGTTCGCCCGCAAGCAGCTGCGCGCGACAGCGTGCTTCTGGATCGCACTGTTCTTCGGCTTGCTGCTGGTCTACGGCCTCAATACGTGGCTGCCGACCATCATGCGCAAGAATGGCTACGACCTCGGCTCCAGCCTTTCCTTCCTGGTTATCTTCAGTCTTGCTTCTGCGGTGGGCGGCCTCTTCCTGGGCAGCGCGGCCGACAAAATTGGGGCACGTGGCACCGTTGCGGTCTTCTACCTGATCGGCGCTCTCGCCATCGGCGCGCTGATGTTCCGCAACTCCGTTGCCGTCATTTACCTTCTGGTCGCGCTGGCAGGCGTGGGCACCGTCTCGGCATCCCTGATCCTTACCGGCTATCTCGCCGGTTACTACCCGGCACATGCACGGGCCGCGGCAACAGGATGGGCCCTGAGCTTCGCGCGCTTCGGCGCCATGAGCGGCCCGCTCGTCGGCGGCTACGTGGCGGGTTCAGGCCTGAGTTTCGGCTGGAACTTCATCACGTTCTCCATTGCCGGCCTTGCCGCTGCGCTGGCTGTGGCGCTGCTGCCATCGGCACGGGAACCAGTCGTCGTGGCACGCGCCGGCCAGCAAAGCAACGCATAAATCGCCTGAGGAGGGACTTCGGCTTCAACGGAAGCCGTCCCCGTGACCTCGAGCCCCGCGCATACATATGATTACGGAAATGTTTATGTTTAAACTATATTCGCCGCGCCCCAACGTGAGCGTCAGGAAGAAAAGTCATGGCTGAGCGTTCGTTTGTCGAAGAAGTCAAGAAGCTGCGCCTGGGTTCCGGCGAAGTATTCAGCGGCGAGGGCATCCTCGCGGTCACCAAGGCGCTGCTGGAATCGGGCGTCGCCTACGTGGCCGGCTACCAGGGCTCGCCGATCTCGCACCTGATGGACGTGCTGGCCGATGCGCAGGACATCCTAGCCGAGCATGGCATCCGCTTCGAGAACAGCGCGAGTGAAGCCACCGCGGCTGCGTCGCTGGCGGCCTCGGTCAACTACCCGCTGCGCGGCGCGGTCACGTTCAAGGCCACCGTGGGCACCAACGTGGCGTCGGATGCGCTGGCCAACCTGGCTTCGGGCGGCGTCACGGGCGGCGCGCTGATCATCGTCGGCGAAGACTACGGCGAAGGTTCCTCGATCATGCAGGAGCGCAGCCACGCCTTCGCGATGAAGTCGCAGATGTGGCTGCTCGATCCGCGCCCCAACCTGCCCTGCATCGTGCAGGCGGTGAAGGACGGCTTCGACTTGTCCGAAGCTTCCAATACACCGGTGATGCTCCAGCTGCGCGTGCGCTCGTGCCACGTACATGGCCAGTTCGTCGCTTCCGACAACCGCCGCAGCCGCTTCTCCATCCAGGACGCGCTGGACCACCCCACGCGCGACCTCAGCCGCATCGTGCTGCCCCCCGCGAGCTTCGCGCACGAGCACGAGAAGATCAAGCAGCGCTGGCCCGCCGCTGTGAAGTTCGTCGAGGAGCGCCAGCTCAATGAGTTCTTCCAGGGCGAGATGGACGACATCGGTATCGCCGTGCAGGGCGGCAGCTACAACACGCTGATCCGCGCACTGGAGCAGCTCGGCCTGGCCGACGTGTTCGGCGAGTCGAAGATCCCCCTGTACGTGATGAACGTGGCCTACCCGCTGATCGATTCGGAGTGGGAACGCTTCTGCGCGGGCAAGCGCGCCGTGCTGGTGCTGGAAGAAGGCCAGCCCAACTTTGTCGAGCAGAACGCCGCCAACATCCTGCGCATGGCCGGCGCCACTGCGGCGCTGCATGGCAAGGACCTGCTGCCGCTGGCTGGCGAGTACAACACCGCGACCGTGCTCAAGGGCCTGCGCGCCTTCCTGGAGCAGTACGGCAAGCTTGAACCGCTGCCTGAGCCGAAGCCGGCCCGCAAGGTGATTCCGCTGGTGCAGGCGCCGGCCGCCACCGTCGATGCCGTGGCTGCCGAGGTGCTGGAACCGCAGAATCTCGTCGACGAGAGCGTGCATGCACGTCCGCCCGGCTTCTGCACCGGCTGCCCGGAGCGACCGATCTTCACCGCGATGAAGCTGGTCGAGCGCGAGATCGGCGAGCACCACGTGAGCGCCGACATCGGCTGCCACCTGTTCTCGATCCTGCCGCCGTTCAACCTGGGCAACACCACCATGGGCTACGGCCTGGGCAGCGCCAGCGCCGCGGCCCTGAACGCGCCCGGCGGCAAGCGCGCAATCTCCGTGATGGGCGACGGCGGCTTCTGGCACAACGGCCTCACCAGCGGCATCGCCAACGCGGTCTTCAACAAGAGCGACAACCTGACCATCGTGGTCGACAACAGCTACACGTCGGCCACCGGCGGGCAGGACATCCTGTCCTCGACCGCGCTGAACGACACCCGCAGCACCGGCCACGCCATCGAGGACGCGGTCAAGGGCGTGGGCGTCAAGTGGGTGCGCACGATCCGCCGCACCTATGACCTTAAGGCGATGAAGGCCACCCTCAAGGAAGCGCTGACCACCGGCGCCAAGGGTCCCAAGGTGCTGATCGCGCAGAGCGAATGCATGCTGAACAAGCAGCGCCGCGAGAAGCCCAAGGTCCGCAAGGCGATCGCCGACGGCCAGCGCGTAGTGCGCGAGCGCTTTGGGGTGGATTCGGACACCTGCACCGGCGATCACTCGTGCATCCGCCTGTCCGGCTGCCCTTCGCTGACGATCAAGCCCAACCCGGACCCGCTGCGCACCGACCCGGTCGCCTCCGTGCTGGACAGCTGCGTGGGCTGCGGCCTGTGTGGCGAGGTCTCGCACGCAGCGGTGCTGTGCCCGTCTTTTTACCGCGCGCAGATCGTCACCAACCCGACCCGCGTCGACAAGCTGCGCCAGCGCCTGCGCGACGGCGTGATCGGCTTCCTGCAGCGCCGCGATGCCGCGCGCCGCACCCGCCTTGCATTCTGAACACCAAGTTTCGAGAGGTTCCATCGTGAACACACCCAATAACCTCAGCGCCAAGCCGATCAAGGTCGCCATCCTCGCCATGGGCGGCGAAGGCGGCGGCGTGCTGGCCGACTGGATCGTGGATCTGGGCGAGCACAACGGCTATATCGCGCAGACTACGTCGGTGCCCGGCGTGGCGCAGCGCACCGGCGCCACCATCTATTACGTCGAGCTGTTCCCGCGCGACCTGGCCGAGCAAGCCGGCCGCCAGCCGGTGCTGGCGCTGATGCCCACCCCGGGCGATGTCGATGTGGTCCTCGCCTCCGAACTGATGGAAGCCGGCCGCGCCGTGCAGCGCGGGCTGGTGACGCCGGAGCGCACCACGCTGGTGTCTTCCACCCATCGCGTGTATTCCATCGCCGAGAAATCCGCGATGGGCGACGGCCGTGTCGACAGCAATGAGCTGATTGCCCATGCCGGCAAGGCTGCCAAACGCTTTGTACGCTTCGACATGGCGCAGGCCGCCGAAGCCAGTGGCAGCGTCATCAGCGCCGTGCTGTTCGGCGCGCTGGCGGGCACCGGCGTGCTGCCGTTCAGCCGCGCGCAGTTCGAAGCCACGATCGAGCGTGGCGGCGTGGGCGTGAAGCCCAGCCTGCGCGCTTTTGGCGCGGCGTTCGCCACAGCCGAGGCCGCTGAGACGCCCGCTGCAGAATCGGCAAAGCCGCTAGGCGAACTCACGCCGCAGGATCCCGGGGTTGCGCAGTTGCTGCAGCGCGCCCGCGCCGAACAACCGGCCGAGAACTGGCCCGTCGTGGTCGAAGGCGTGCGCCGCATGATCGACTACCAGGACGTGGCCTACGCCGGCCTCTACCTGGATCGGCTGGCCGCCGTGCGCCGGGCCATCGGCAACGACGATATCGCGCTCCTGCGCGAAACCGCGCGCCACCTGGCGCTGTGGATGTCGTACGAAGACACCATTCGCGTGGCCGACCTCAAGACCCGCGACTCGCGCTTCGCGCGCGTGCGGGGCGAGGTGCGCGCCAGCGACAAGCAGCTGCTGGCGATCAACGAGTTCATGCACCCGCGCCTGGAAGAAATCTGCGAGACGCTGCCGGCCGGACTCGGCCGCTGGCTGATGCAGCCGCATGTCGTGCACCGCCTGGTGCGCCGCTTCACCACCTCTGGCCGCGTGGTCACCACCAGCTCGCTGCGCGGCTACCTGATGCTGTGGGCGGTCTCGCGCCTGCGCGGCATCCGCCGCTGCACGCTGCGTTATGCGCTGGAAACCGAGCGTATCGAAGGCTGGCTGGCCCAGGTGCTGGCCGCCGCCCGCCTCAATCCGGCGCTGGCGCTGGAAGTGGTGCAGTGCCAGCGGCTGGTGAAAGGCTACAGCGACACCCATGTGCGCGGCCTGACCAACTACCAGACCCTGATGAACGCCGTGATGCGGGCGGGTGCCCGCCTGGCCCCGGCCACGCTGCGCGAGTTGCGCGAGGCCGCGCTGGCCGACGAGCACGGCAAGAAGCTGAAGGAAGCCCTCGCCCGCCACACGCTGGCATGACCTTCACGTGCCAACCCCATAGCAGGAACCGCAGACCATGAGCACTACGCATACCTTCCGGCGCCAGCACAAGATCCATTTCTCGGAATGCGACCCGGCCGGCATCGTCTTCTACCCGCAGTACTTCGTGCTGTTCAACGACCTCATCGAACGCTGGGTCGACACCCTGTTGCCGGACGGCTACCACGGCGTGATCGGCGCGCGCCGGCTCGGCATGCCGACCGTACACCTGGAGGTGGACTTCAAGGCGATCAGCCGCTTTGGCGACCAGGTCTGGCTGGCGCTGGACGTGGTGCGCCTTGGGGGCAAGTCAATCACGCTGGCCTGGCGCTGCACTGGCGAAGACGGCGAACTGCGCATGGCGGCCACGCAGACCATCGTGATGACCTCGCTGGACACGCACCTGGCGATTCCGGTGCCCCATGACCTGCGGGCCGCCATCGAACACGGCCCTGCCCCCGCAGACCGGCCTTTTCCCGAAACCACCGTCTGAATGCCGACGTACCCGCTGCGCGGGTGCCGAAGGCTCCGGTAGTAACCTGATTGGAAGCAGCCATGAACATCGTATGTATCGGCGGCGGCCCCGCCGGCTTGTATTTCGGCCTGTTGATGAAACTCCAGGATCCCGCCAGCAAAGTCGTGGTGGTGGAGCGCAACCGTCCCTATGACACCTTCGGCTGGGGCGTGGTGTTCTCCGACGCCACCATGGACAACCTGCGCGAGGCCGACCCGGTCTCGGCCGAGACCATCGGCGATGCGTTCAACCGCTGGGACGATGTCGAGGTCCACTTCAAGGGCCGCGCGGTGCGCAGTGGCGGCCACGGCTTCATCGGCATCGGCCGCAAGAAGCTGCTGAACATCCTGCAGGCGCGCTGCGAGGAAGTCGGTGTGGAACTGGTGTTCGAGAACTACGTCGAGGACGACCAGGCCATCGCGCGCAAGTACAACGCCGACCTGGTGCTGGCTTCCGACGGCCTCAACAGCCTGGTGCGCAAGCGCTACGCCGACACCTTCCGCCCGGACATCGACACGCGCAACTGCCGCTTTGTCTGGCTGGGCACGAAAAAGGTGTTCGACGCCTTCAACTTCATCTTCGTGCCGACCGAGCATGGCTGGTTCCAGGCACACGCCTATCGTTTCGAGGACGGCACCTCGACCTTCATCGTCGAGACCCCGGAAGAAACCTGGAAGGCCGCCGGTATCGACCAGATGAGCCAGGAAGAAGGCATCGCCTACTGCGAGAAGCTGTTCGCCCCGTACCTGAACGGCAACCCTCTGATCAGCAACGCCAGCCACCTGCGCGGCTCGGCGATCTGGATCCAGTTCCCGCGCGTGATCTGCGAGAAGTGGGTGCACTGGAACAACCTGACCGACGACAGTGGCCTGGAGAAGAAGGTGCCCGTGGTGCTGATGGGCGATGCCGCCCACACCGCGCACTTCTCGATCGGCTCCGGCACCAAGCTGGCGCTGGAAGATGCCATCGAGCTGGCGCGCACCATCCGCAACACCGACGGCTCGCTGGAAGATGCACTGAAGCACTACGAAGCCGTGCGCTCGGTGGAAGTGCTCAAGATCCAGAACGCTGCGCGCAACTCGACCGAATGGTTCGAGAACGTCAGGCGCTATGAAGAGCTGGAGCCCGAGCAGTTCGCCTACTCGCTGCTGACCCGCTCGCAGCGCATTTCGCACGAGAACCTGCGCGTGCGCGACAAGGCCTGGCTGGAAGGCTACGAGTCGTGGCTGGCCGAACGCGCCGGCACCGATGCCGCCGCCGTACCGCCGATGCTGACGCCGTACACCGTGCGCGGCGTGGAACTGAAGAACCGCGTGGTGGTGTCGCCCACCGCCATGTACTCGTGCCAGATGGGCGTGCCGGGCAATTTCCACATGGTGCACCTTGGCAGCCGTGCACTGGGCGGTGCCGGCCTGGTGATGGTGGAAATGACGGCGGTCTCGCCGGACGGCCGCATCACTGAGGGTTGCCCGGGCCTGTGGAATGACCAGCAGGCGGCGGCATTCGCCGGCATCGTCGGCTTCGTGCATGAGCACACCAGCGCGCGCATCGGCGTGCAGATCGGCCACGCCGGGCGCCGTGGTTCGACGCAACTGGGCTGGGAGCGGATGGACCACCCGCTGGCCGAGGGCAACTGGCCGCTGATCTCGGCCTCCGCACTGCCGTACCTGCCGGGCGTTTCGCAGACGCCGCGCGCAATGACCCGCGCAGACATGGACCGCGTGCGCGATGACTTCGTCGCCGCCACCCGGCGTGCCGCCGCCGCCGGCTTTGACTGGCTGGAGCTGCAGGCCGGCCACGGCTACCTGCTTTCGAACTTCCTCTCGCCGGTGACCAACCAGCGCAGCGACGAATACGGCGGCTCGCTGGAAAACCGCATGGCCTTCTCGCTGGAAGTGCTGCGCGCGGTGCGCGCGGCATGGCCGCAGGAAAAGCCGGTGTCGGTGCGCATCTCCGCCACCGACTGGGTCGAAGGCGGCAACAGCGCCGACGACGCGGTGGCCATGGCGCGCCTGTTCAAGGAAGCCGGCGCCGACATGATCGACTGCTCTTCCGGCGAAGTCACGCCGGCGCAGAAGCCGGTCTACGGCCGCATGTTCCAGACCCCGTTCGCCGACCGCGTGCGCAACGAGGCAGGCGTGCCGACCATCGCCGTGGGCGCGATCACCGAAGCCGACCACGTCAACGGGATCATCGCCTCCGGCCGCGCCGACCTGTGCGCGCTGTCGCGCCCGTACCTGGCTGATCCGGCCTGGCTGCTGCGCGAGACCGCGCAACTGGGCTACCGCAGCGTGGAATGGCCAAAGCAGTACCTGTTCGCCAAGGATCAGCTGGAGCGCAGTATCAAGCGCGCGGCGGCGGTCTGACGATGGCTCGTCCCTCTCTCGTCGACGGGAGAGGAGGAAACCAGACCAAAGAGGAAGACGATGTCGAATACCTCGTATGACACTTACCGCGAGAACGTAGCCGGCCGCGCCGACGTGGAAGACACGCCCGAGCTGGTCGCCTACTACAAGGAGCTCGATGCGCTCAAGACCGGCGCGCTCTGGACCGTGGCCAACAAGATCGAGCCGTGGCAGCCGAAGTCCGAATCGGTGCCGGTGCTGTGGCGCTACCGCGATCTGCGTGACCACGTGCTGCGTTCGGTCGACCTGGTGACGCCGGAGAAGGCCGGCCGCCGCGTGATCTACCTGAACAATCCGGGCCGCCAGGACGTTTCGGCAGCGGTGGGCTGGCTCTATTCGGGCCTGCAGGTGATGCATCCCGGCGAAGCCGCCTCGGCACACGCGCACTCGTCCTCGGCGCTGCGCTTCATCATGGAAGGCAGCGGCGCCTACACCATCGTCGACGGCCACAAGATGACGCTGAACGCCAACGACTTCGTGCTCACGCCCAACGGCACCTGGCACGAGCATGGCGTGGCGGCCGAAGGCACCACCTGCATCTGGCAGGACGGCCTGGATATCCCGCTGGTCAATGCGATGGAAGCCGGCTTCTACGCCGTGCACCCGGACCTGCAGCAGGCCGTGACACACCCGGTCGATGACATGCCGGCGATCTGGGGCGGCAAGGGCCTGCGCCCGCACGAGGGCAACTGGAGCAAGCCGTATTCGCCGTTGTACAAGTACGAATGGGCGCCGACCTACGAGGCGCTGGTGCGCCACAGCAAGGTCACCGATGGCAGCCCGTTCGACGGCGTGCTGATGCACTACGTCAATCCGGTCACAGGCGGCCCGGTGATGCCGACCATCGGCGCCAGCATGCAGCTGCTGCGTCCGGGCGAAGCCACCAGGGCCCACCGCCACACCGGCAGCTTTATCTACCAGGTAGCCAAGGGCAGTGGCTATTCGGTCATCAACGGCCAGCGCTTCGACTGGACCGAGCGCGACATCTTCTGCGTGCCGTCGTGGGCCTTCCATGAGCACGCGAACGCGTCGGCCAGCGATGACTCTGTGCTGTTCTGCTTCAACGACCTGCCGGTGATGCATTCGCTGGGGCTTTATCGCGAGCAGGCGCTGGCGGAGAACGGCGGGCATCAGGTCGTCCTTTAAACCTCAGCAGTACCTGTTTTCCAAGTTATGCAGCCGCACCGATTGCGGCCTTTTCTGGAGTTATCAAACCATGCGTCTCGTAACCTATCGCGCTGAAGTCGCTGCCGCCGCCCGCCTGGGCGCCATCGTCGACGGCAATGTCGTTGACCTCGCCCGCTTCGGCGCCGCCGTCGGCGTGGACATTCCCTCCACCATGCTCGAGTTTATCGACCTGGGCCCCGAGGCAGTCCGCTCGACCAGCGCGCTGCTGAACGAATATCGCGGCAAGCTCCCGTTCGGCGTGGCGGTGCCAGCTTCCAACGTCAAGCTGCTGGCGCCGATCCCGCGCCCGCGCAAGAACATCTGGGGCATCGGCCTGAACTACGTCGAGCACGTAGCCGAATCCAGCCGCAGCCTGGATACCTCGAAGGAGCTGCCAAAGGAGCCGGTGATCTTCTCCAAGCCGCCCACCACCGTGATCGGCCCGGGCGACGCCATCGAGCACAACAAGGAAATCACACAGCAGATGGACTGGGAAGTCGAGCTGGCCGTCATCATCGGCACGCGCGGCAAGGGCGTGAAGGAAGCCGACGCGCTCAACTACGTGTTCGGCTACAGCGTGATGATCGACATCTCAGCGCGCGACTGCCGCCGCGCCGGCCAGTGGATCTATTCCAAGGGCCAGGACACCTATGCCCCGTTCGGACCGGTCATCGTCACCGCGGACGAGATCCCCGACCCGCACACGCTGGACCTGTCGCTGACCGTCAACGGCGTGACCAAGCAGAGCTCCAACACCCGCCACATGCTGTTCAAGGTGCCGGCGCTGATCGCGGACATCAGCAAGGGCATGGCGCTGGAACCCGGCGACATCATCGCCACCGGCACGCCCGACGGCGTGGGCGCGGGCCGCACCCCGCAGGAGTGGCTGTGGCCGGGCGACACCGTGGTGGCCACGGTGGAAGGCATCGGCAAACTGCGCCACCCGGTGGTGGCCGTCTAAACCCCGTCGTCCCCGCGCATGCGGGGATGATCGCTGCAAGCGAGGCACAAAAATGCTCAACCTGCCCAAGTTCAAGGCCGCGGCCGTACAGGCCGCTCCCGTCTTGCTCGACGCCGACGCCACGGTCGACAAGGTCTGCCGCCTGATCAAGGAAGCCGCCGACAACGGCGCGAAGCTGGTCGCCTTTCCGGAAGTATTCGTGGCCGGCTACCCGTACTGGAGCTGGCTGACCAACCCGGTCGACGCCAGCCCCTGGTTCGAAAAGCTGGTCAAGGCTTCCATCGAGATCCCCGGCCCGGAGATCCGCAAGATCGCGCAGGCGGCGCAGGCCAACCACATCAACGTGATCGTTGGCGTGAACGAGCGCAGCCGCACCGGGGTCGGCACCCTCTTCAATACGCTGGTGACCATCAGCGACGAAGGCCGCATCCTGGGCCGCCACCGCAAGCTGGTGCCCACCTGGGCCGAGAAGCTGACCTGGGCCAATGGCGACGCCTCGGCACTGCGCGTGCACCAGACCAGCGTCGGCCCGCTCGGCTCGCTGGCCTGCGGCGAGAACACCAACACGCTGGCGCGCTTTTCGTTGCTGTCGCAGGGGGAGCTGATGCACGTGGCCAGCTACATCGCGCTGCCGGTGGCACCGGCCGACTACGACATGGCCGAGGCCATCAAGGTGCGCGCCGCCGCCCACTGCTTCGAGGGCAAGGTGTTCACCGCGGTGTCATGCTCGACCGTATCGGAGGAAATCATCGAGGCCATGAGCCCGCTGAATCCCAAGGCGCGCGAGCTGCTGTCGCGCCGCAACAGCGCCTTCTCCGGCTTCCTGGGGCCGGATGGCCGCGTCATCGGCGAGCCGCTGATCGACGTGGAAGGCATCGTCTACGCCGACATCGACCTGTCGCGCTGCATCCAGCCGCGCCAGATGCACGACATCACCGGCCACTACAACCGCTTCGATATCTTCGACCTGCGCGTCGACCGCCGGCCGCTGCAGCCCGCCCAGTTCCTGGACGGCGCCAGCCAGGCCTTCGACCTCGACGCCGAGGAAGCGGAACTCAACGCATTCGACCTTTCCGAGAGCAAGTAAATGTCTTTCCTGCTGACGCCCCAGAAGCCGCTGCGCATCGGGCAGATCGTGCCGTCTTCCAACACCACCATGGAGACGGAAATCCCCGCCATGTTGCGCGAGCGTGAAAAGGACTTCGCCGAGCGCTTCACCTTCCACTCCAGCCGCATGCGCATGAAGAAAGTGGTGAAGGAGGAGCTGGAGGCGATGGACCGCGACAGCGACCGCTGCGCCATCGAGCTCTCTGACGCGCGCGTGGATGTGCTGGGCTACGCTTGCCTGGTGGCCATCATGAGCATGGGCAAGGGCTATCACCGCGTCTCTGAGGCGCGCCTGACGCAGCGCACCGTCGACAACGGCAACCCCGCGCCGGTGGTGACCAGCGCAGGCGCGCTGGTGGACGGCCTGCACGCCATGGGCGCGAAGCGCGTCTCGGTGGTGTGTCCGTATATGAAGCCGCTGACGAAGATGGTGGTCGAGTACATCGAGAGCGAGGGCATCGAGGTCAAGGACTACACCGCCCTGGAAATCCCCGACAACCTGCAGGTCGCCGCGCAGGATCCGGCCAACCTGCTGGAGATCTACAAGCGCATCGACACCACCGGCGTCGACGCCATCGTGCTGTCGGCCTGCGTGCAGATGCAGTCGCTGCCGTCGATCCAGAAGGTCCAGGACGAGTCGGGCATTCCGACCGTATCGGCCGCCGTGGCCACCACCTGGCAGATGCTGCGCAAGCTGGACCTGCGCACCGAGGTCGCCGGTTGCGGCGAGCTGCTGAGCGGCAAGTACTGAGCGCCAGCCCACGCTTTCGTCGTCCCTGCCCGTGCGGGGACGACGCTTCGCACACGCACATGGACGACATTCACTTCTACGAGCCCACGCGCGGCCACGGGCTGCGGCACGATCCGCTGGCCGCCATTGTCGGCCCGCGCCCGATCGGCTGGATTTCGACGGTGGACAAGGCCGGGCGCGCCAACCTGGCGCCCTACGCGTTCTTCAACGTCTTCAACTACACGCCACCGGTGGTGGCGTTCTCCAGCGTCGGCTACAAGGACACCGTGCGCAACGTCGAGGACACCGGCGACTTTGTCTGGAACCTGGTGACGCGCCCGCTGGCCGAGCGCATGAACGTGACCAGCGCCGGCGTGGCGCCCGAGGTCGACGAATTCGGCCTGGCGGGCCTGACGCCGGCGCCGTCGCGCCTGGTGTCGGCGCCTCGCGTGCAGGAGAGCCCGGTATCGTTCGAGTGCCGCGCGACCAAAGTCATGCAACTGAACCAGGCCGACGGCGCCATGCTCGATACATGGATGGTGCTGGGCGAGGTAGTCGGCGTGCATATCGACCGCGCCTTCCTGCCGGACAGGGTCTATGACACCGCCGCCGCACGCCCCATCCTGCGCGGTGGCGGCCCGGCCGACTACTACGAGGTCAGCAAATCGACGCTGTTCCAGATGCGCCGGCCGGCCTGAGGCGCGGACCTGGTCTCAGTTGGCAGGGCGGTGCAGGTGGATCAGCAGCTTCAGCGTGGCGCGCAGCTCGTCGGCCTTTTTCTTGCCGAGCGGCGCCAGCACGTGATCCTCGTGGGTCCGGGCCTGTGCGATCAGGCTGGAGGTCAGCTTCTGCCCGCGCGGCGTGATGCGCACCAGCGTGATGCGCCGGTCGGTCTCGTGCGGGATGCGCTTGACGTAGCCCTGCGCCTCCATGCGGTCGAGCAGGCGCGTCACAGTGGGCTGCTTGGTCACCGAGATCTGCGCCAGCTCCCCGATGCTGATTGGCTTGCCGCCGGACAGCGTGGACAGGACGCGCCAGTCTGAGATGGTGAAACCATTGGCCTGCACGATCACGTGGAATTCCCCCGATATCAGCTGGCTGGCCTGGGCCAGCAGGGCCGGGGTGTAGTTGTCGACGAAATCATCGTCGGCGGTGTCGATGGGCTGGTTCATGCGGTCCGGTGGGCGGGAAGCGGCCTCGTCGGCCGCGCGACGGGCAGAACATACCACGGCGGGGCTCGTCCACGGCAAGGCAAGCTGTCAGTGTGGCCCTTTCTTGCTGCCCGCAGGAAGTTTAAGTATAAAGCAACTGATTGCGCAGGCTTCTCTCGCTGCGCAGGCGAGCCAGACACGCTGCAATCCTCCAGGAGGGAGACGATGCAGACCGCCCCCCAGTCACCCGCCGACACATCGTCTGCCCCGGCGAGTGATGACAACTGCGCGCCGCAAGGCATGCTGGCGAACTACCCCTTGTTCCGCTCCGAGGATGCAGAGGAGGCCCAGGGCAAGGTCGCAGCGGTCTTTTGCCCGCATGAGTTGCGCGTGGTCGGCGCACTGCAGCAATTGCACGTCCGGCACAACCTGGTGCGGCTGCATGAAACCGCCATCAACTTCCTTGCCTATGGCGCTCACGTAGAGATCGACCCTGGCTGCCTGGGGCATTTCTATCTCGCCCAGATCCCGGTAGCGGGCCATGCGGAAATCCAGTGTGGACCGCAGGAAATACTCTCTGACGTCCGCACCGCCAGCCTGCTGAGTCCCGACACCCCGACCCGGATGCACTGGCACGAGGATTGTGCGCAAGTCTTGCTGTGGATCCAGAAGGAAGCGATCGAGCACCGCTTCGCATTGCTGACCGGGCGCGATCCCGGCGGTCCTCTTTCATTCGATCCCGCGCTGCCCCAGCACACGGGGCTTTCGAGCCCATGGAGCCAGGCCGTACTCGACCTTGCCAGGAATATCGACCAGCACGGCACCAACTGGCTCCAGTTCCCTGCCGCGGTGGCGTCGATGGAGGACTACCTCCTGCGGACGCTGCTGCTGCTTCAGCCGCACACCTACACCTATCTCCTTGCGCGTAGCGCCGAACCCGCCAGGCCGCGTCATATGCAGCGGGTGATAGATTACGTCCGCGCCAATGCCGACACGCCGCTGACTGTCGCCGACCTTGCGCAAGTCGCCTGTGTGAGTATCCGGGCGCTGGAGGAAGGCTTTCGCCGCCATCTCAATACGACGCCGTTAGCGTATCTGCGGGACGTCAGGCTGGACTGCGTGCGACAGGCGTTGATTGTCGCCGCCGGCGCGGAGCAGGCCTCCATCACGGATATTGCATATCGCTTTGGCTTTACGCATCTCGGCCGGTTTGCGGCTTACTACAAGAAGCGCTTCGGCGTGTCTCCGTCGGCGACCCTGCGCGGGGCGACAACAGAGCGACATTTCACCCCCTTGTAGTTGTTGATACAACAACGCCAGCCCGCGCTCGCGGGTGAATGGATACCTGCACGCCAGGCAATCCACCAAGGCTGCCGCCCCGCCCTCTCCTGACTCCACCGCCTCCTTTTCCCGACCCGCCAGCAACGGCTCGTTATCTGGATATCGGCCGGCGGATTGTGGATAGCAGCGTCATCACCGCTACACCAAACTACGTTGCACATGGCCACATGCGAGCCAATACAACAACTGGAGACGAACATGCAATCCATCGAAGGCAAGACGGCGATCGTGACCGGGGGCGCGACGATGATTGGCGAGGCGGTGGTATCGGCCCTGGTCGCGGCAGGCGCCAACGTCGTTGTCGTCGACATCGACCAGCAAGGCGGCCGCCAGGTTGCGCAACGCCATCCGGCGCGCTGCCGCTATGTCGCCGTGGACGTGACCAGCGATGCCGACATCGTCGCCTGTATCGCCGACACGGTCGATGCCTTCCGTGGCATCGACCTGCTCGTCAACTGCGCCTGCACCTACGTGGACAACGGCGCCGATTCCACGCGCGAGCAATGGCTGGAGTCCTACAACGTCAATGTCGTCGGCGCGGCGATGATGCTGAAGGCGTGCGTGCCGGAGATGAAAAAGCGCGGCAGCGGAGCGGTGGTCAACTTTGCCTCGATCTCCGCGGGTGTGGCGCAGTCGGGGCGCTGGCTGTACCCGATTACCAAGGCGGCGATGCAGCAGTTCACCCGCAGCGCGGCGCTTGACCTGGCCCCCGACAACATCCGCGTGAACTCGGTCTCGCCAGGATGGACATGGTCGTCGGTCATCAGCGCGCTCAGCGGCGGCGACAAGGCCAAGGCCGACAGCGTTGCCGCCGACTTCCACCCGCTCGGACGTCTCGGCAAGCCTGAGGAAGTTGCGCAAGTGGTGCTCTTTCTCCTGTCCGATGCAGCGGCCTTCGTCACCGGTACCGACTACGCCTGCGATGGCGGCTATGGCGCCCTGGGCCCGGAGGGCCGGCAGGCAGCCATCCACCGGCTCACGGCATAACCCGTCCGCCAAACCCTGGCGCAGGCAACCAGACGGTGCCAGCCCAGCGCCAAACACACACAAGCCCCCACTGGAGAGACACATGACAACCCATCCCATTGCCAGGATCACGCCGCGCAAAATTGCCATTGTCGGCGCAGGCCAGGCCGGCCTGTTGCTCGGATGCGCCCTGCTGCATCAAGGCTACGAGGTGACGCTCGTGACCAACCGCACGGCGGAGGAAGTCTGGAGCGGCAAGGTGATGTCCTCGCAATGCATCTTCGACCAGTCCCTGCAGATCGAGCGCAACTGCGGCATGAATCAATGGGAAGCGCTTTGCCCCACCGTGGACGGCATCGGCCTCACCATCCCCACGCCAGATGGCAAAGGCGAGATGGCCATCCATTGGCGCGCCCGCCTCAATGCCTATGCGCAGTCGGTGGACCAGCGCGTCAAGATGCCGGGCTGGATGGCGGAATTCGAACGTCGCGGCGGCACCTTGCGGATCGAGAACGTTGAGATAGCCGAGCTTGAAGCATTGGCCGAAAGCCATGAGCTGGTTCTGCTGGCAGGCGGCAAGGGGGAGATCGTCAACCTGCTGACCCGCAACGATGCGCGCTCTCCCGTGCGCCATCCGCAGCGCCAGCTGGCACTGGCCTACGTGACCGGCATGCAGCGCAGCGGCTCCTTTGAGTGTGTCAATTTCAACCTGATTCCCGGCGTCGGCGAGTACTTCGTGTTTCCGGCCCTGACCACCAAAGGCAGCAGCGAAACACAGGCCTGCGACATCATGGTCTTCGAAGCCATTCCGGGCGGCCCGATGGACCGCTGGGCCGACGTCAGGTCCGCCGACCAGCATCTGGAGGTCTGCCTGGGCATCCTGCGCGACTACCTTCCCTGGGAAAGCGAGCGCTGTGCCAACGTACAACTCACCGATGCCAACGGGATCCTGAGCGGGCGCGTCACGCCGACCGTGCGCAACCCCACCCTTACGCTGCCCTCCGGCCGGCTGGTGATGGGTCTCGGCGACGCCGTCATGGTCAACGATCCGATCACCGGCCAGGGCTCGAACAACGCCACCAAGGGTGCCCTTCACTATTTCGAAGCCATCCTGCGCCATGGCGACCGGCCCTTCGACAAGGCATGGATGCAGAAGACCTTCGACGGCCTTTACGAAGGCTACGCCGAGCCGGTCATCCGCTGGACCAACTCCCTGCTGTTTCCGCCGCCCGACCACATCGTCAAGCTGCTGGCTACAGCGCAGCACGCGCCACGTATCGCCCAGCGCATCGCCAACGGGTTCAACGATCCGCGCGACTACGGCAGCTACTGGTTCGACGAGGAAGCCACTGACGCCTGGATCGCGCAAGAATCCCAGTCCCGGGCCGCCTGAGACAGCGCCACAGCCACACGAAAACAAGCCGCCTGCTCGCCTCATCACCGGTGAAGCAGGCCACAGGAGACAACCATGACCGACGCTCGCGAGTTTCGGAATGCCCTCGGCCGTTTTGCCACGGGTGTAACCATCGTCACGACCCGCACCCCCGACGGCGAACCCTGGGGCGTGACTGTCAATAGTTTCAGCTCGGTATCGCTGGAGCCTCGCCTGGTGCTCTGGAGCCTCGCCAGGAAGTCCTACAGCCTCGAGGCTTTCCGGAAGACCAGCAGTTTCGTGATCCACGTCCTGGCAGCCGACCAGGAACACCTCTCCAACCGCTTTGCCCGCGGCGCCGACGGCAAGTTCGCTGGCGTCCCATGCACGGACGGCATCGACGGCTCTCCCATCCTGCCGGGATGCGCGGCGGTCTTCCAATGCCGGAACACGCACCAGTATGACGGCGGTGACCACGTCATCTTCATTGGCGAGGTTCGGCATTACGACGCATCGGACCGCGAAGCCCTGCTCTTCTACAAAGGCAGCTATGCCCGCGCCGCGAATGACCTGACCGATCTTGCCGACCTGATCCGCAGCGAATACGCCGCCGCGAGCTGATTCCGGTACCGCCGGCGGCCAGGCGTCGATGGCATAGGCATGCCAGCGCCTGGCTCCTCCTCTCATCCTTGCCCCCGGGATATTCCATGAGTACGTATGACGCCGTCATTGTCGGCAGTGGTATCAATTCGCTCGTCTGTGCCGCTGTCCTCGCCAGGCGCGGCAAGCGCGTCTGCGTGCTGGAACGGAACAGCACCCTGGGCGGATGCATTCGCACCGAGGCGTTGAACGCCCCCGGCTACCTGCACGACACGTTGTCGACGGCACACCCGCTGTTTGTCACGTCGCCCGGCTACGCCGAACTGAAGGACGATCTCCATGACGCGGGACTCAGCTACGGCAACAACGACACGCCCACCGGTGTCTTGTTGCCCGACAACCGTTCGTTGATCCTGAGCACCTCCCGCGACCGCAACGTCAGCGCCTTCAATGCCCTCGCAGGCGGCGACGGCGATGCCTATCTGGCAGCGATGCAGGAGGTCGAGCAGAATGCCGGCCTGGTGTTCTCGCTCCTCGGCAACGAACTGTGGAGTGCCGGCGTCGCCAGGGCCGTGGCCGGCCGCCTGTGGAAGCACGGCGTGCACGACACGGTTGCCTTCTTTTCCCCTGCCCTGATGAGCTGCCGGAGCTGGCTGGAGACGCGGGTCAGGTCCGACCTGGTCCGCGCGCTGCTGGCACCCTGGGTCTTGCATACCGGCCTGGGCCCTGAGAGCGCGATGTCTGCCCTGATGGGGAAAGTGGTCGCCTTCACGCTGGAGGCGGTGGGGCTGCCGATCGTCCAGGGAGGCAACGCCCGCACCGTCGAGGCATTCCGCCGCATCGTCGAGAGCCGTGGCGGTGCTTTCCACGTCAATGCCGACGTCGAGGACATCCTGGTCGAAGGCGGCTCGGCGCGTGGCGTGCGGACGCGAGACGATCGCGTATTCATGGGCAAGGAGATCATCTGCAACGTCACGCCCGGCCAGCTCTACGGCAAGCTGCTGGCCCCGGTGAACGTTCCGCCTGGCCTGCGCCAGCAGGCTGCGGAGTACCGCTATGGCAAGGGCAATATGCAGATCCACCTAGCGTTGTCCGCCCCACCTGACTGGCCACAGGACCATCTCAGGGACGTCATCTACCTGCACCTCACCGCGGGACTGGATGGCGTCTCCCGGGCCGTCAGCGAAGCAGAGCGAGGCCTGCTTCCGGCTGAAGGCACGATTTGCGTTGCCCAGCCGTGCGCGGTCGATCCGTCCCGCAGCCCGGCCGGTGGCTGGGTGCTCTGGATCCAGGTCCCCGAGTGCCCACGGCAGGTCAAGGGCGATGCGCTGGGTGAAATCGAGGTTCCCGCGGACGGCCGCTGGACGCCGGAACTCAGGGAACGCTACGCCGACCGGATCATCGACCGCATTGCGCGCCAGGTTCCCAACCTGAAGGCGAGCATCGTCGGCCGGACTGTCCTGTCGCCTGCGGACCTCGAAGCGATGAACATCAATCTCGTCGGCGGCGATCCCTATTCCGGCGAATGCAGCATCGATCAGTTCATGTTCTGGCGCCCGGTCCCTGGCGTCAAGGATCACGCGACCCCGGTCAGGCATCTCCACCATATCGGCGCCTCCACCCATCCGGGGCCGGGACTCGGCGGCACGTCCGGATTCCACGTCGCCAATGCGCTCGCCAGGAAGCGGGCGAAATCCATCTCAAAGTGAAAGCAGCGAATCAAAAGAACCGGTTTGGCGGCGACAAACTATGGTTCAAGGTAGTCACGGACTTCTGACGAAAATGGGCCCGCGCTCGTCGCGGTGCCCGAGGCGCGGGAGGTGAAGCATGGCTACCATTCACCGCCGGGTGTTCCCCGACCCCCTGGAACTCCGGGTGCGAGATGTCACGCTTTCTGCGAGCGACGATTTCCAGACCAAGCGGGACAAGCTCGCGCACATCATGCTGGACGCGATGTACCAGTTCGTGGGCCTGCTGGATGTGCACGGCACGATGCTCGAGATCAACCGTGCCGCGCTCGAGGCGATTGGCATACGGATGGACGACATCCGGGGGAAGCCGTTCTGGGAGGCCCGCTGGTGGGTGGTCTCGCCAGAGACCCAGGCGTCGCTGCGAGAAATGATCCAGCGCGCAAGCCAGGGCGAATTTGTCCGTTGCGACTTCGAAAACTACGTCCAGCCCGAGGGCAACGAGACGATCATTGTCGACTTCTCGCTCCTGCCGATCAGGGATTCGAACGGGAACGTTGTATTCCTGCTTCCGGAAGGCCGCAATATCACCGAGAAGAAGCGCGCCGAGGCCGCGCTGGCGCGGAAGAACGAGGAACTGCAGGCAAGCTGGGAACTGATCCGCCGCCAGCACGACGAGCTCCGGAGCCTCTATGACAGGCTTCTGGCCGAGCAGGAATTGTCGGAGCGGCTGCTGCTCAATCTGCTGCCCTACTCGATCGCTGAACGGCTGAAAGCGCGTCCTGACCTGATCGCCAGCGGCGATCCGGAACTCATCGCCGACAGCTTTCCGGACGTGACGGTCCTGTTCGCGGACATCGTGGCCTTCACGCGGTTTTCAGCGGGCATGAGCCCCGAGCAGCTGGTTGCCGTCCTCAATGAGATCTTCACCGAGTTCGACACCATTGCCGACCATCGCGGCCTCGAGAAGATCAAGACCATCGGCGACGCCTACATGGCAGCCGCGGGGCTGCCGGAGCCGGCGCCCGATCATGCGGTGCGGGCAGCGCAGATGGCGTTGGACATGACAGAGGCGTTCATGCACTTCAACCAGCGCACCGGCTTCAACCTGCAGATGCGCATTGGCATCAATAGCGGGCCAGTGGTCGCCGGTGTCATCGGCAAGCGCAAGTTCATCTACGACTTGTGGGGTGCGGCGGTCAACATCGCCAGCCGGATGGAATCCCACGGCGTGGCCGGACGGGTGCAGGTCACCGACGCGACCAGGCGCCTGCTCGGCGAGTCGTTCCTGTTCGAAGAGCGCGGCGCAATCGAGGCGAAAGGAATCGGCACGCTGCATACCTGGTTCCTGACCGGCCGCAACCCTGCCTGCCAGGCTGGTGCGATGGCCAGGTGAGGTAAGGCACCAAAGCAAGAAAGCCCTCGCGCTGGAGGGCTTCCTTACTGTCGATTCGCGCAGAACCGTCGATCAGCCAGCGAAATTCTGGCCGGCGAAGTCCCAGTTCACGACGTTCCAGAATGCCTCGACGTATTTCGGACGGGCATTGCGGTAGTCGATGTAGTAGGCGTGTTCCCACACGTCGCAGGTCAGCAGCGCCTTGGCGTCGGTGGTCAGCGGGGTGGCGGCGTTGGAGGTCGAGACCAGGTCCAGCGAGCCGTCGGTCTTCTTGACGAGCCAGGCCCAGCCCGAACCGAAGGTGCCCACGGCGGTCTTGGTGAACTCTTCCTTGAACTTGTCGAACGAGCCCCACTTGGCGTTGATGGCATCAGCCAGCGCGCCGGTCGGCTGGCCGCCGCCGTTGGGCTTCATCGAGTCCCAGTAGAAGGTGTGGTTCCACACCTGGGCAGCGTTGTTGAAGATGCCGCCCGACGACTTCTTGACGATTTCCTCGAGGGTCGAGTTCTCGAACTCGGTGCCCTTGATCAGGTTGTTCAGGTTGGTGACGTAGGTCTGGTGGTGCTTGTCATGATGGAACTCCAGCGTCTCCTTGGAGATGTGCGGAGCCAGGGCATCATGCGCGTACGGGAGCGGGGGGAGCTTGTGTTCCATTGTTCTGTCTCTGTGGGTTGGGAGTTGTAGGGTCCGGAATTGCCGATTGTAGGGGACTTGCCACACCCGCGCAAACCGCGCGGCAATGTCCCCTGCTCCGATGTTAGTTTGTCCGGGCGCGGCTTTCCGGGCGATTTCCCGCAGGTCTCGCAAGCGATTCCTGGCGCGCCAGCGCCGCTGGGCCGACGCTTCAGAAATCCATCAGTTTTGCCTGCACGCCGGCGATCGCCAGGTCGGCCACGCCCTCGGCCAAGTGGGCTTCGACCACGCTGCCGGGGCGGATCTCGTTGGGCGAGCGCAGCGCGCGCCCGCGCTGGTCGAGCAGCACCGCGTAACCGCGTTCGAGCGTGCGCTGCGGCGCCAGCAGCTCGAGCGCGCCGGCGGCGCGCGCCAGGCGCTGGCCGGCACGCTCCTGCTGGCGCACGGCGGCGTTCTGCAGGCGCTGCCACAACCGTGCCACATGGGCGTGTTCGGCGGCGGTGTCGGGACGGCACGCGCTCCAGCGCATCGCCAGCAATTGTTGGCGATGGCGCTGCGACACCACGGTGTCGCGCAATGCCGACCGCAAGTGTCGGGCCAGATTGTCCACGCGCGCGCGCCGCTCCTGCAGTTGCGCCTGCGGGCTGCGCAGCCGGCGCGCGAGCCAGTCCAGGTGCTGGGCGCGCAGGTCCAGCCCGCGCCGCATGCATTGCGCCAGCGCGTCGCGGGCGCGGCTGGCCTGCGCCAGCAGGTGCGCGCGGTCGGGGCTGACCAGTTCGGCCGCGCCGGTGGGCGTGGGCGCGCGCACATCGGCAACGAAGTCGGCGATGGTGAAGTCGGTTTCGTGGCCCACGCCGGAAATGACGGGCAGCGCGCAGCGCGCGATCGCGTGCGCCACCACCTCTTCATTGAACGACCACAGGTCTTCGATGCTGCCCCCACCGCGGCACAGGATCAGCACGTCGCACTCGCGCCGCGCATCGGCGGCGTCGATCATGTCGGCGATCTTCTGCGCCGCGCCCGCACCCTGCACCGGCACCGGGTAGACCACCACCGGCACGTGCGGCGCACGCCGGCGCAGCGTGGTCAGCACGTCGCGCAGCGCGGCGGCCTGCAGCGACGTGACCACGCCAATGGTGCGCGGATGTTCCGGCACCGGGCGCTTGCGCTCCGGCGCGAACAGCCCCGCCTGCGCCAGCTTTTCCTTGAGCCGCAGGAAGGCCTCGTACAGGTTGCCCAGGCCGGCGCGGCGCATTGCCTCCACGCCCAGCTGCAACTCGCCGCGCGCCTCGTACATGGTGACCACGGCGCGCACCTCCACCGCCTCGCCCTCGCGCGGCTGGAAGTCGACATGCTGGTTGCGGCCGCGGAACATCACGCAGCGGATCTGCGCGCGCGCGTCTTTCAGCGAGAAATACCAGTGGCCACTGGCCGCGCGCGTGAAGTTGGAGATCTCGCCGCGCACCCACGTGAGCGGGAAGCTGCGCTCAAGCAACTTCGCGATTGTGTGGTTTAGCTCACCGACAGGGATGACTTCCCGGCCGTTGCGCTGCACGGTGGAGGAAGAGTCACGCGAAAAATTCGACAGATCGGGCATGGCGCGGCGGCGGCGAGCGGCGTGAATGGGACATGTCCACAGCATAACTGGTCTGTCAAGGGGGTAGCGCTGACGTGCGCAGCCTGCCCCGAAAGCCGCATGGGTTCGTGCAACTCTTTGATTCTTATGCAGATTGTGTTCGCAATAAAAATTAGGCAATGTAACTGTTTCTCTTATGCATCAATCACTTACATAGTGTCGGATGTGCTTGTTCACAAAGTTATCCACAGAAATTCTGGATAAAAAGGCTCGTATACCTCACTTTTTTCCATAAAAATGCCGTAAGACGTTTCGGCGCCACTCGCAAAGCGGCGCTCTCTGCGCGTAGCCATTGTCTTCGGCTTTGTCCCATGACCCCCAACGTACGCCTGCTGCACCTGCACATTATCTAAGCAACAGGCCGTCATGCCATATAAATCAATGACTTAGATCGCTTCTCCCGACATTGTCCACAGGGCATCCACAACGCTCTCCCTGCGGATTGTGGAAAAACCGGGGTTTACCCAAGCCAGGCCTCAGGCCAGGCTCGCGCCAGCCCGGCGCGCCCTTCTGCCTGTTTTTTAAGCAACGGTCACTCGCACCTTTGGAATCAACGACTTAGGTGCCTTCTCAGACAGCTTTCCACAAGCCCTCCACAGTCCTGTCCCGCTCCTGTGTGGAAACCCGCACCGCAACGTGCGCCGGCGCACAGACCGGGCCTTTGCGGGTGTGGAAAGCGAGTTTGGCGGGAGTGCGCAATGCGCCGCCGGGCCAAAGGCAGGTGTTTGCACAAGATTTAAGCAGCCTTTGCATTGGCCTTTCGGATCAATGGCTTAGCGCGCTTGTCAGGCAGCTTTCCACAATCGATCCACAACACTGTCCCGCTGCGCTGTGGACAGACGGGGCCACAACCCCGCGCGGCGATGCGCGCCCGAGACAGCGGCGCACGCTGTCGCTTGCCGCGCGACAGGGCGCAGGTTAGAGTGGCGCCTGATTTTTCAGAGCAATGCCGGAGCGCGCGCGGCGCTAGCGTGCCAGCTGCGCATCAAGGCATGCCGACCAGGTGGTTGGGGTTTTGTTATTGGTTGTCGATCCCGGGGGTCCAATTGTTTTCCATCATTCAAGCGGCCGGCTGGCCGATCTGGCCGCTGTTGCTCGCCTCGGTCATCGCGCTGGCGCTGATCGTCGAACGTTTTCTTACCCTCAAGCGCAGCAAGGTGCTGCCCACCCGCCTCTATGAAGAGGCGCTGGCCGCCGCGCAGCAACGCCGCGCCACGCCGGAAGTGGTCAATACGCTGGAGCAGAACTCGCCGCTGGGCCGCGTGCTGGCCGCCGGCCTGCGCCACGTGGTGCTGCAGCCGCATACCTCGCGCGATGCCGCCAAGGACGTGGTCGAGGAAGCCGGCCGCGCGGTCGCGCATGAGCTGGAGCGCTACCTGAACGCGCTCGGCACGATTGCCTCGGTGGCGCCGCTGATGGGGCTGCTGGGCACGGTGATCGGCATGATCGAGATCTTCGGCAGCCAGGGCGGCACCGGCGCCAGCCCGGAACAGCTCGCGCACGGCATCTCGGTGGCGCTGTACAACACCGCCTTCGGCCTGATCGTGGCGATCCCGGCGCTGATCTTCTGGCGCTACTTCCGCCGCCGCGTGGACGACTACGTGGCCGAGCTGGAATCGCGCGCCACGTCGTTCCTCGACGCGATCCTGCCGCAGCGTCGCGCCTGATCCGGGAACGCCATCGCCATGCAATTCCGTTCCCGCCAGCGGCGCGAAGAGCCGGAGATCAACCTGATCCCGCTGATCGACGTGCTGCTCGTGATCCTGATCTTCCTGATGATCACGACCACGTACTCGCGCTATACCGAGCTGCAGATCCAGCTGCCCACCGCCGACGCCGAGCGCGCCCAGCAGCGGCCGCGGGAAATCGTGGTGTCGGTGTCGGCGCGCGGCGTGTACTCCGTCAACAAGCAGGTGCTGGAGCAGAAGGACGTCACCAGCCTGGCCGACCAACTGCGTGCGGCCTCCGGCGACGCCGGCAGCGGCCAGCCGCCGGTGGTGATCGTCAACGCCGACGCGCAGGCCTCGCACCAGGCCGTGATCAACGTGATGGAGGCCGCGCGGCTGGCCGGGCTGTCGCGCCTGACGTTCGCCACGCAGAGCGCCCAGCCGCGCTGAGCGGCGCTCCCACCCAGGCGCACGCGGCAGGCGGGCTTGCCGCATGCGCTGCGCAGTGCCCATAATGGTTGAGCCGCCGCGAGCCGGGGGCGAGACCCCGAGCGCACTACAATCCCATCCTTACGACGATTCCACCGCCCGCCGCATCCATGCCCGTTCCCCGCCACGCCCTTGCCGACTTCGTCACCGCCCAGTGGCAGCGCCGCGGCTGGTTCGCGTGGGTGATGCTGCCGTTCTCGCTGTTGTTCGGCCTGGTGGCGCTGGTGCGCCGGCATGGCTACCAGCGCGGCTGGTTCAAGTCGACGCGGATGCCGATGCCGGTGGTGGTGGTCGGCAACGTGACCGTGGGCGGCACCGGCAAGACACCGGCGGTGATCGCGCTGGCGCAGGCGCTGACCGAAGCCGGGCTGCGCCCGGGCGTGGTGTCGCGCGGCTATGGCGTCGAGCTCAAACACCCGCGCCGCGTCAAGCCGACCTCGCAGGCCAGCGACGTGGGCGACGAGCCGCTGCTGATCGCGCGCGCCGCCGACGTGCCGGTGTGGGTCTTCCCCGACCGCGCGCTGTGCGCGCAGACCATGCTGGTCTCGCACCCCGGCGTCAACGTGCTGCTGCTCGACGACGGCCTGCAGCACTACAAGCTGCAGCGCGACTTCGAGATCGTGATGTTCGACTCGCGCATGGGCGGCAATGGCCTGATGCTGCCGGCGGGCCCGCTGCGCGAACCGCTGACGCGCCCGCGCGACGCCACGCTGATCAACGACCCCAACTTCCGCGCCACGCCGGACCGCCCCGGCGTCTACGGCATGCGCCTGGAGCTGGACGACGCCTGGCAGCTGAACGACCCGACCATGGCGCGCCCGGTCAGCGCCTTTGCCGGCCGCCGCGTGCTGGCCGCGGCGGGCATCGGCAACCCCGAACGCTTCTTCGCCAGCCTGCGCGCCGCGGGGCTGTCGCCGAAGACGCTGCCGCTGCCCGACCACTATGACTTTGTCGTCGACCCGTTCGCCGACCACCCCGACGCGCTCGCCGCCGACGTGATCCTGATCACCGAGAAGGATGCCGTAAAATGCGAGCGCTTCGACGACCCGCGCATCTGGGTCGTGCCCACCAGGCCCGTGATCGACGCGGGCCTGATCGACAAAATCCGCAGCGCCGTGCTGGCGCAAATCAAACCCGCGCCGGCCGCCGCGGCCGCCACGCCCGGCGCCGCCGGGCGCAACGAGGAACACCGAGATGGACAACCGGCTGCTTGAAATCCTGGTCTGCCCGCTGTGCAAGGGCAAGCTGGAATACGACCGCGCCGCGCAGGAACTGATCTGCCACGCCGACAAGCTGGCATACCCGATCCGCGACGGCATCCCCGTGATGCTGGCCGACGAGGCACGCCAGTCGGTCCCGGGCCGCGTGGTCAATAATCCCGAGCCCGACGCCCCTGCCGGCAACTGAGCGGGGGCGCCATGACTGTCCCAGCGTTTACCGTCGTCATTCCCGCGCGGCTGGCTTCGACCCGGCTGCCTGACAAGCCGCTCGCCGATATCGGCGGGCGCCCGATGATCGTGCGCGTGGCCGAACGCGCGCACGCATCGTCGGCGCAGCGCACGGTGGTGGCCACCGACGCGCCCGCGGTCGCGCAGGCCTGCGCCGCGCACGGCGTCGAAGCCGTGCTGACGCGCGCCGACCACCCTTCCGGCACGGACCGCCTGGCCGAAGTGGCCGCGCAGCTGGGCCTGGCCGACGACGCCATCGTCGTCAACGTCCAGGGCGACGAGCCCCTGATCGAGCCGGCGCTGATCGACGAGGTGGCGCTGCACCTGGCGCACCACGCCGATTGCGCCATCGCCACCGCGGCGCACCCGCTGCATGAGATCGCCGAGGTCTTCAATCCCAACGTGGTCAAGGTGGTGTGCGACGCCGCCGGCCGCGCGCTGTATTTCTCGCGGGCGCCGATCCCGTGGGCGCGCGATGCCTGGTCGGGCGTGCCGGCCGTGCCCGCGGCGATGGCGCAGGTGCCGCTGCCGGCCATGCCGGTGCTGCGCCATATCGGGCTGTATGCCTACCGCGCGGGCTTCCTGCGCCGCTTTCCGACGCTGGCGGCGGCGCCGCTGGAGCAGGTCGAGGCGCTGGAGCAGCTGCGCGCCATGTGGCATGGCGAGCGCATTGCGGTGCTCGAGACCAATGCGGCGCCCGCGCCCGGCGTCGACACCCTGGTCGACCTGGAGCGCGTGCGCGCGTTGTGGGCGCAGTCGATGGCGCAGGAAGGCCCCTGACGGGCTGACCCGGCACCCGCGCCAAGGCGCCTGCCCGCTCCGGTTCAAACTGCTGCAACCTGAACAGGGGGGCGGATTTCGGGCCGATTTCGCGCCGCCTCATGGCATAATGCTTGCCGATACAGAGCCGCCCGGCTGGCGCGAAGCAACGCGCCGCCTGGCCAAGGCTCGGTGGGGAGATAAAGATAGAGCCCGTCCGGTGCGCCGCGCCGCCATCCCCCTGGCAGCCGCCGCCGGCCGTATGCGCGAGGCATGCATGAGCATTGCCCGCGTTGAACGCAGTCAGAACGCATCAGGACAGCAGTAAGTCTTGCGTCAAGTTACGGCGTTACCCTCCTTCTGATCTCCCGCCACACCAGATTCAAAACTCTGAGGACCCGTAAATGCGTTTGATCCTGTTGGGCGCGCCTGGCGCCGGCAAAGGCACGCAAGCCAAGTTCATCTGCGAGAAGTTCGGCATTCCGCAAATCTCCACCGGCGACATGCTGCGCGCCGCGGTGAAGGCCGGCACGCCCCTGGGCGTGGAGGCCAAGAAGGTCATGGACGCGGGCGGACTGGTGTCGGATGACATCATTATCGGCCTGGTGAAGGACCGGCTTAAGGAAGACGACTGCAAGAACGGCTACCTGTTCGACGGCTTCCCGCGCACGATTCCGCAAGCCGAGGCGATGAAGGAAGCCGGCGTGGCGATCGATTACGTGCTGGAGATCGATGTGCCGTTCGACGCCATCATCGAGCGCATGAGCGGTCGTCGCGTGCACGTGGCGTCGGGCCGTACCTACCACGTCAAGTACAACCCGCCCAAGGCGGAAGGCGTGGACGACGAGACCGGCGAGCCGCTGATCCAGCGCGACGACGACAAGGAAGAGACCGTCAAGAAGCGCCTGGACGTGTACTCGCAGCAAACCCGGCCGCTGGTGGATTACTACTCGGACTGGGCGGCCAAGGGTGACGCGTCGGCCAAGGTTGCGCCGCCGAAGTATCGGAAGATCACGGGGCTGGGCAATGTGGATGAGATTACCGCGCGGGTGTTTGAGGCGCTGAAGTAATCGCTTCGCCATCTCGCGACGTGAAAAGCGGCCTTCGGGCCGCTTTTTGTTTTTGGCCTGCTTACGCGTTCCGCTTGCACATCCGCTGTCACGCCGTAAAATACGCTCGATCAAATTGACGTTTACGTAAACGGCAACAAAGAATCCACCTGACAGCGAGGAGACAGGCAATGCAGATCCAGGGCAACGTATTCATCGTCACCGGCGGCGCCTCCGGGCTTGGCGCGGGCACCGCGCGCATGCTGGCCGAAGCCGGCGCCAAGGTCGTGATCGCCGACCTGAACGAGTCGGTCGGCCAGGCGCTGGCTACCGAACTGGGCGGCACGTTCGTGCGCTGCGATGTCACCTCCGAGGGAGATGGCCAGGCCGTGGTTGCGGCCGCACAGGCCCTGGGCCGGCTGTCGGGCATCGTCAACTGCGCCGGCATCGCCACGGCCAACAAGACCGTCGGCAAGAACGGCCCGCATCCGCTCGATGCCTTCGACAAGACCATCCGCATCAACCTGGTCGGCACCTTCAACATGATCCGGCTGGCGGCCGCGGCGATGGTGCAGAACACGCCGGACAGCGAGGGCGAGCGCGGCGTGATCATCAATACCGCGTCGGTGGCGGCCTTCGACGGCCAGATCGGCCAGGCGGCCTATGCCGCTTCCAAGGGCGGCGTGGTGGCGATGACGCTGGCGATCGCGCGCGACTTGTCGCGCGATGGCGTGCGCTGCATGACGATCGCCCCGGGCATCTTCGAGACGCCGATGCTGCTGGGCATGCCGCAGGAAGTGCAGGACGCGCTCGGCAAGATGGTGCCGTTCCCGCCGCGCCTCGGTCGCCCGGCGGAGTATGCCAAGCTGGCCCGCTCGATCATCGAGAACACCATGCTCAACGGCGAAGTGATCCGCCTGGACGGCGCGATCCGGATGCAGCCCAAGTAACTGCCAGGCGTTGCCCGCTCAGCCGGGCAGCAGCATCACCAGCATCAAACCCGGCGCCGCCGCCGGCACCAGCGTCAGCTGCTCGAACTGCAGCGCGCCCAGCACCGGATGGCGAAAGCCGCGGCGGCCGCCCTCGCGGTCTTCCACGTCCTGCGACAGCCAGGCATCGCGGAAGGCCGCGCTCTCTTCCATCAGTCCATCGATCAATGCACGCGTCGGCGCCTCGTCGGCGTGACGGATGCTGTGCGCGCGGAATTCGGCCACCAGGCGCGCGGCGCGGTGGGGCCAGTCTTCCACCAGCGCCTGCAGCGCCGGCGACAGGAACATGGCGCGCAGCAGGTTGCGCTCGCTGCCGGCGGCGTCGAGCCAGCCGGTGAACAGGCGCGCGGCGGCGTCGTTCCAGGCCAGCGCAGTCCATTGCCGGTCGAGCAGGTAGGCCGGGCCCGCCACCGCGTGCACGCTGGCCAGCACCGTGGGCGGCACGGTCTCGTCGGCGGCCTGCTGCGGGTCGCGCCGGCCGGCCAGCTCGAACAGGTAGGCGCGCTCGGCCCGCGACAGGCGCAGCGCCGCGGCGAGGCTGGCCAGCGCGCGGGCCGACAGCGAGACTGGCCGGCCCTGCTCCAGCCAAGTCACCCACGTGGTGCTCAAACCCGCCAGCTGCGCCACTTCCTCGCGGCGCAGCCCTGGCGTGCGGCGGCGGCGGCCGGGCGCGAGGCCGACGTCGGCCGGCACCAGCCGTTCGCGGTGCGCGCGCAGGAAGGCGCCGAGCACGGCTTCGCGCGACGATGGCGATGCGGGCAAGGAATCGGCGAGATCGGCAGACAGAGGCATGGCAGGCTGGTGGCGCTTATACCAGGATAAAACGCTGACTTGTACCGGGAAAACGGCCCATCTACAGTATGCCGAACCCGCCTCGCGGGCAAGTCCCCACCCCTTCAACCTCCGGACAAGCAAGCCGACTTCCGGCCCCAAGGAGCCAGCACCATGCAACAACAGCAACTCGTTGCCGCCCAGTTCGGCGCCACCGCCAGCGCCTACCTCACCAGTGCCGTCCATGCCCAGGGCGCGGACCTGCAACAGCTGAAGGACGAACTCGCCGCGCTGATCCCCGAAGCCAAACGGCCGGGCAGCCGGGTGCTCGACCTGGGCTGCGGCGCCGGCCACGCCAGCTTTGCCGCCGCGGCGGTCGTGGGCGAAGTGACGGCTTACGACCTGTCGGCCGAGATGCTGGCCGTGGTCGACGCCGCGGCGCAAGCGCGCGGACTGGCCAATGTGCGCACGCGCCAGGGCGTGGCGGAGCAGCTGCCGTTCGAGGATGCCAGCTTCTGCGCGGTGGTTTCGCGCATGAGCGCGCACCACTGGCGCGACGTGCCGGCGGCGCTGGCCGAGATCCGCCGCGTGCTGCGGCCGGGCGGCAAGGTGGTGCTGATCGATATCGCCGGTGCGCCGGACTCGTTGCGCGATACCTGGCTGCAATCGGTCGAGTTGCTGCGCGATCCCTCGCACGTGCGCGACTACACGCCGGATGGCTGGCGCGCGATGTTCGAGGCGGCGGGCTTTGCTGCCGAGGGTATCAAGGTGTCCGATACCTGGCGCATCGGCATCGAGTTCGACAGCTGGGTCAAGCGCATGCGCACCCCACAGGTGGCGATCGAGGCGATCCGCCACCTGTGGCAGGTGGCGCCGGCCGAAGTGCGCGAGCACTATCGCGTGCGGGACGATGGCAGCTTCGAGCTGGAAGCGGTGATGGTCACCGCGCGTTGAGGCGCGTTTAGGCGCGTTTAGGTTGCTGGAGCCGGTCAGGCCGCGGCGTCCATCGCGGGCGCCTCGGCGCGCACGGTCAGGCGCCGCACCAGCTCCCACACTGCCGCCGCGGCGGGCGACAGCGAACGGTCCTCGCGCCGGACCATGACGATGCTGCGCTCCTCGCGCGGCACCAGCGGGCGCCACACCAGCGGCGACGCCGCCGGCAGCGGCAGCGAGAACGACGGCAGCACCGAGGCGCCGATGCCGGCCTCGACCATGCCGAACACGCTGGCCGAGTGGCCCAGCTCCTGCACCACCTGCGGCACCACGCCGTGCCGGCCGAACACGCGGTCGATCAGCGGCCGGCTGCCAGACGCGAAGTCCAGCAGCACCAGCCGCATGCCGTCCAGCGCCGACCAGGGCACCGAGGGCGACTGCGCCAGCGGATGGTCGCGCCGGCAGACAAAGCAGAACGGGTCAGTCGCCACCGGTTCGACCACCAGCCCGTCGCGCACCAGCGGATCGATCACCACGCCGAAGTCCACCGCGCCCGCGCGCACCTGTTCCAGGCCGTCGGCCTGCACGTTGTCGCGCACGGTCAGGCGGATTTCCGGGTATTGGGCGGCGCAGGCGGCGACGTACATCGGCATCAGCCGGGCGGAGATGGTCGGTGCGCCGGCGATCACCACGCGGCCGCTATAGCGTTCACCCAGCTGCCGCGTTTCTTCGAGCGTGTCGTCCAGCTGCCCCAGCAGCCGCTCCAGCGCCGGCGCCAGCGTGTGGCCGGCTTCGGTCAACACGACCTCGCGGGTGGTGCGATCGAGCAGGCGCACGCCAAGTGCCTCTTCCAGCTCAGCCACGCCGCGACTGACGGCGGGCTGGGTCAGGCCGACTGTGTCGGCGGCCCGGCTGAACCCGCCGGTATTCGCCACTGCCAGGAAGACGCGCAGCTGGCGCAGTGTGTAATTCATGCAACGACAGGATAAATAGATTCTATAAATGAATTTGCATTCTAGACCCGGCTGGCGTCCAATACTAGGCAAAACCCTAGCCCACCAGCAGTCATGTCCCGCATTGTCCGCAATCTGAAAAAGCTCTATGACCTGATCGACGGCTTCGTCCTCATCATGCTGACCGCCATCGCCATCGCGCTGGCCGCCCCCGACCTCGGCAGCGGCAAAGGGCCGCTGCACCTGGGCGTGATCACCAGCGTGGGCGTGGCGCTGGTCTTCTTCCTGCACGGCGCGGCGCTGTCGCGCGACAAGCTGGTGGCGGGCGCCAAGCACTGGCGCCTGCATGTGTTCGTGCAGGCCTTCACCTACGTGGTGTTCCCGATCGTCGGCGCGCTGCTAATGCTGTCGCTGCGCAACCAACTGCCGGCCGACCTGCTGCTGGGCGTGTTCTTCCTGTGCGCGCTGCCGTCGACGGTGTCGTCGTCGGTGGCGATGACCTCGATGGCGCGCGGCAATGTGTCCGGCGCGATCTTCAATGCCACCATCTCGGGCCTGATCGGCATGCTGGTCACGCCGCTGCTGATGGGGCTGGTGATCAGCGCCAGCGGCGCGTCGATGCCGCTGGGCAAGGCGCTCACCGGCGTGGCGCTGCAGCTGCTGCTGCCGTTCGCGCTGGGCCAGCTGCTGCGTCCGCTGATCGGCAGCTGGCTGGCGAAGAAGAAGCACATCACCACCAAGATCGACCGCGGCGTGATCGTGCTGATCGTCTATTCCTCGTTCTGCGACGCCACCGCGGAAGGCCTGTGGCACCAGTACCAGTGGCAGACCATCGGCGCGGTGATGCTGATCGCCGCGATCCTGCTGTTCGTGGTGCTGGGCATCACCACCTTCACCGCGCGCCGGCTCGGGTTCTCGGTCGAGGACGAGATCACCGCGGTGTTCTGCGGCTCCAAGAAGAGCCTGGCCAACGGCATCCCGATGGCCAAGATCCTGTTCGCCGGCCATCCCGCGCTGGGGCTGCTGGTGCTGCCGCTGATGGTCTACCACCAGTTGCAGCTGATCGTGTGTTCGGTGATGGCGTCGCGCTATGCCAACCGCGATGCGTTGCTGGAGGATCGCGCCGCGGCGCGGGCCTGAACCGCGCGGCGATAAAAAACCCGGGGCATGCCCGAGGGGCATGCCCGGGTTTTTTTTATGCGTTGTCGGCGATCACACCGACGGATTCTTCGACAACGGCGGATTGCGGGCGAAGTAAGCGCGGATCCCCTTCAGGATCGCGTTGGCCAGCTGCTCCTGGTGCGCGTCGTCGTTGAGCTTGCGCTCTTCCTCCGGGTTGCTGATGAAGGCGGTCTCGATCAGGATCGATGGGATGTCCGGCGCCTTCAGCACGGCAAACCCCGCCTGCTCGACGCTGCCCTTGTGCAGCTTGTTGATGCCACCGATCTCGCCCAGCACGGCCTTGCCGACCTGCAGGCTGTCGTTGATCTGCGCGGTGGTGGACAGGTCCAGCAGCACGCGCGCGACCTGCGCATCCTTGTTGCCCATATTGGCGCCGCCGATCAGGTCGGAGGCGTTTTCCTTGTTGGCCAGCCAGCGCGCCGCGGTACTCGACGCGCCGCGCTCGGACAGCGCGAACACCGACGCGCCCTTCGCCTCCGGCGACAAGAAGGCATCGGCGTGGATCGACACGAACAGGTCGGCCTGCACCCGCCGCGCCTTCTGCACGCGCACGTTCAGCGGCACGAAGAAGTCGGCGTCGCGCGTCATCATCGCGCGCATATTGGGCTGGGCGTCGATCTTGGCGCGCAGCCGGTGCGCGATCTGCAGCACCACGTCCTTCTCGCGCGAGCCCGCCGCGCCGGTCGCGCCGGGGTCTTCGCCGCCGTGGCCGGGATCGATCGCCACGGTCAGCAGGCGGCGCATCTTGAACGGGCGCTCGGCGGTGGGATTGTCGCGTGCCACCGGGGGCACCGACGGGGCGTTGGGCGTCGGCACCACCGGTGCGGACGGCTTGGGCCGGGCCGCGACCACCGGCGGCGGCGGCGCTGTGGTCGGGGGCACCTCGCCCTTCTCATCGAACTTGCGCACCAGCGCGCCGATCGCGTCTTCCTCGGCACCAGCGGGCGCCCCGGCCACGCCTTCGGCGCCCGGCGCGGGATCGGTGGTGGCGAAGCGGCGCTGCTTTTCCTCGGTCTCGCGCACCAGCTTCCACAGCGGGTCGGGCGGGTTGACCGGGTACAGGTCGAACACCAGCCGGTTGCGGTAGCTGCCGATCGGCAACAGCGTGAACACCTGCGGCGCCACGCTCTCCTTCAGGTCGAACACCATGCGGACCACGCGCGGGCGGTTCTGGCCGACGCGCACGGTCTGGATATACGGGTCATTCGGGGTGATCTTGGCGACCAGCTCGCGCAGCGTGGGCGAGAGGTCCAGGCCGTCGATGTCCACCACCAGCCGGTCGGGGTCGCGAATCATCTGGTGGACCGCGGCCAGCGGCGCATCGGACTCGATGGTGACGCGGGTGTATTCCTCGGCGGGCCAGACGCGCACGGCGACGATGCCGGCGCCGAACACGATCTGCGGGCCGGCCAGCGTCAATACCGCCGTCCCGGCGCCTAGCTTCAGGGCCTGCGCCATCCATTTGCGGCGCGCCTGCAGCACTCCGTCGGGTCCATCGGGGCGGTCGGTGGCAAGTCGCTTGATCAGCATGCGTTCAGCAGGGTAAGTCCAGTGTGAGTATAGGCGCGCATCGTCGCGATCCGCCGCTCGCCGGCATCGTTTTCGATGTCATCCGTCCCGGCCATGTCCGATTGGAGCAACACATGCAGATCCGGTTCCCCGAGCAGCCTGCCGGCCTTCTCCGGCCATTCGACCAGGTTGAAGGCCGGCTCGGCAAAGCAGTCGCGAAATCCCGCGTCAATCCACTCCTCCGGGTCGGCAAAGCGGTACAGGTCGAAGTGGTAGGCGGTCAGCGGCGAGCCGTCGGCACGGGCGACCTCGTAGGGCTCGCACAGCGTATAGGTGGGGCTGCGGACCTTGCCCGCGTGGCCCAGCGCGCGCAGGATCGCGCGCGACAGCGTGGTCTTGCCGGCGCCCAGGTCGCCGGACAGCTGCACATGCACCGTGCGCGGCGGCATGGCCTGCACGGCGGCGGCCAGTGCGGCGCCCAGGCGCGCGGTGGCGGCTTCGTCGGACAGCGTCAGGGTGCGTTCTTCGAGCAAGGGCATTGCGTACAATTCAGGGATGATCGACCCAGCAGTCAAGGCGCCGGCCAGTGCGCCAGGCGAACCCACCGCCGTCCCCACCCCCAGCCACTCAAGCCTGCCGGCCGCGGGCCCGGGTGAACTGGCGGCGCTCGCGGCGTCGATCCGCGCATGGGGCGCCGGGCTGGGTTTTGCGTCGGTGCGCATTGCCGATGTCGATCTGAGCCATGCCGAGCCGGGTCTGTTGGCGTGGCTCGGGCAGGGTTACCACGGCGACATGGATTATATGGCGAACCACGGCCTGCGGCGCGCCCGTCCGGCCGAACTGGTGCCCGGTACGGTGCGCGCCATCGTGGCGCGCATGCCGTACATTCCTGCCGCCGGGGTTGCGGCGGATGCCGGCGACTGGCGCCGCCATGAGCTGGCCCGGCTGGACGATCCGGCCACCGCGGTGGTGTCGCTGTACGCGCGCGGCCGCGACTATCACAAGGTGCTGCGCAGCCGTCTCCAGCAACTGGCCAGCCGGATCGAGGCCGAAATCGGAAAGTTCGGCTACCGCGTCTTTACCGATTCCGCGCCCGTGATGGAAGTGGCGCTGGCCAGCCAGGGCGGACTCGGCTGGCGCGGCAAGCATACGCTGCTGCTGGACCGCGACGGCGGCTCGATGTTCTTCCTCGGCGAGATTCTAGTCGACATCCCACTGCCCGCCGATCCGCCCGAATCCAACCACTGCGGCAACTGCCACCGCTGCCTCGATATCTGCCCGACGCGCGCCATCGTGGCGCCCTACCGGCTGGATGCACGCCGCTGCATTTCCTACCTGACCATCGAGCACAAGGGCCCGATCCCGGTTGAGTTCCGTGCGCCGATGGGCAACCGCGTCTACGGCTGCGACGACTGCCAGTTGGCCTGCCCGTGGAACAAGTTCGCGCACGTGGCCACGGTGCCGGACTTCGACGTGCGCAACGGGCTGGATGCGCCCGACATGGTCGGCCTGTTCGAATGGACGGAGGGGGAATTCAACCAGCGGCTGGAAGGCAGCCCGATCCGGCGCATCGGCCATGAGCGCTGGCTGCGCAACCTGGCGGTCGGGCTGGGCAACAGCCTGCGCGCGGCGGTTTCCGGCACGCGCCCGGAGGATGCCGCATTGGCCGCGCGCATCCGCGCAGCGCTGCTGGCACAGCGCCAAGCCGCTACGCCGCTGGTGCGCGAGCATATCGACTGGGCGCTGGCGCAGGGCGAGCCGCCCCCGGCAGCGGCAGCTAACTGACCAGCGCCAGCCACAGCGGCGTAGTCACGATCGCCGCTACCGTCATCACCGAGATCGTCGCCGCCACCATCGGCCCGTTGCCTCCCATCCGCACCGCCAGGATATAGGCGCTGGACGCGGTGGGCAGCGAAGCGTACAGCACCACGATCTGGTACTGCAGCGCGGTCAGCGGCAGGTGGCGCCCGACCAGCCACGCCACACACGGCATCGCCAGCAGCTTGACGCCGGTCCACCAGGCCACCGGCCCGACCGTGCCCGTGGCGCCGCTCATCTGCAGCCCCGCGCCCACCGTCATCAGCCCCAGCGCGGTGGAGGCCGAGCCCAGCCGGTTCAGCGTCATCGCCAGCACCTCGGGCGCGTGCAGCCCCATCAGGTTGGTCAGCAGGCCGCCGGCGGTGGCCAGGATCAGCGGGTTACGTGCCAGTTCCTTCCACAGCGCGGTCTCGCCGTGGCGCGCCAGCGCCCACACCGCCGCCACGTTGCACAACGGCACCGTACAGCCGACGATCACCGCCATCAGCGCCAGCCCCTCGCTGCCGCCCAGGCGCGAGGCCAGGGCCAGCCCGATATACGAATTGAAGCGGAACGCGGTCTGCACGCCCGAGGCAAAGCTCAGCGCGTCGGGCCGCAACACCCATTTGACGGCGTAGCCGCCGGCCATGCCGGAGGCCATCACCAGCAGCGCCAGGCCCAGCATGGCCGAGGTCGACGAGAAATCGAACACCGCGCTATTGGTCGACTGCAGCAGCAGCGCCGGGAACAGCACGAAGTACACCAGCCGCTCCACGCCAGACCAGAAGGCGCGATCGAAAGGGGAATAGCGCACCAGCAGCCAGCCGATCAGGATCAGGCTGAAATCCGGCACCAGCAGCAGGGCAGGAGACATTGTCGTTGTTGTAATGAGGGTGGCAGCATGGCGCGACATCTGCCCACGCCGCCCTGCGGTGCCCTATGGTGCCATCCGGCCGCCGCCATCCTGTAGCGAAAGCGAGGCTGGGGGAAGATAACGGCGAAAAAAACCGAATGTGCAGGCTAGGGCAGATACGGATAGGTATTTTTCCAGATTTGCGCCAGCATGGCATGCCAAGTTGTACGTCCGCCGCCATGTTGTCCCGCACCCGTTCCGCGCCGCCGCGCCCGGACACCCACCTCCGCTCCCGCTCCCACACTGGCCGTCCCGGCCTGCGCCTGCGCGTTGCCGCCCTGCTGATCGCGCTGTGCGCCACCACCGCGGCGGGCGCCGTGCCGTCGCCGGCGCGCGCGGTGGAGGTCGAGGGCATGCGCTTCGACGACGCCGCGCGCGTGGGCGGCAAGGAACTGCAGCTCAACGGCACCGCGCTGCGCGCGGGCTTTCTCGCCAAAGGCTACGTCGCGGCGTTGTACCTGCAGGAAAAGGCCCGCAACGCGACCGTGGTATTGGGCACCTCCGGGGCCAAGCGGCTACAGTTGCGCATGCTGCGCGAGACCGAGCCGCCGGCGATCGTGCGTTCGCTGCGCCGGGGCATCAGCGACAACCACAGCGAAACGCAGGTGCAGGGGCTCGCCGCGCGGCTGGCACAGTTCGAGCGCACCCTGGCAGAGCTTGGCACCGCGCACAAGGGCGACGTGATCAACCTCGATTTCTCGCCGCAGACGGGTACCGTCATCGCCATCAACGGCACGCCGCGCGGCCGTCCGATCCCGGGCGAAGACTTCTACCAGGCCGTGCTGCGGGTGTTCCTGGGCGAGCGGCCGGTGGACCCGGACGTCAAGCGGGGGCTGCTGGGCGGCTGATAAGCGGGCGGCTGAAACAAGCGCGGCGCGCCCCGATCGATTACGCTGCCGACGCACTGCCCCACCTGTGGCACTGCGACGGTTTTCTTGCTTCCGGGCGGCACCCTGCCCGGATTTCCTGACGGGAGACATGATCTCATGCAAGCTGGCAAACTCGCACTGACCCTGGCCCTGGCGGCCGCCGCTGGCGCGGCGCAAGCGCAGAGCTACCCCACCAAGCCGATCCGCCTGATCATTCCGTTCGCACCCGGTGGCACCACCGACATCGTCGGCCGCGGCGCCGCGGACCAGATGAGCCGCATCCTGGGCCAGCCGGTGGTGGTGGAGAACCGCGCCGGCGGGGGCGGCTCGATCGGTGCCGACGCGATCGCCAAGGCCGCGCCGGACGGCTACACCATCGGCATCTCGACGGTGTCGACCATGGCCGTGAACCCGGCCTGCAACCCCAAGCTGTCGTATGACCCGATCAAGGACTTCAAGCCCATCACCAACCTGGCCAACGTGGCCAACGTGATCGCAGTGAACCCGAACTTCCCGGCCAAGGACTACAAGGAGTTCCTGGCCGTGCTGAAGGCCAACCCGGGCAAGTACTCGTACGCCTCGTCGGGCACCTGCGGCTTCGGCCATATGCTGGGCGAGCAGTTCAAGGTCTCGACCAAGACCTTCATGGTCCATATCCCCTACCGCGGCGCGGGCCCGGCGCTGAACGACGTGCTCGCCGGCCAGGTGCCGATCATGGTCGACAACCTGCCGTCGTCGATGCCCTACATCAAGGCCGGCAAGCTGCGCCCGCTGGTGGTGGCCTGGAACAAGCGCATCGACACGCTGCCCAATGTGCCGACCTTCGGCGAGATGGGCCTGAAGGAGCCGAACGACCCGGCCTGGTACGGCCTGGTGGCGCCGGCCGGCACGCCTGACGACGTCATCAAGAAACTCAACGACGCCGCCGTCAAGGCGCTGCAGGACAAGGACTTCCAGCAGCGCCTGCGCACCGCCGGCGCCGAGCCGTCGGGCAATACGCCGGCGCAGCATGCGGCGGAGATCAAGAAGGAATTTGACAAGATGAAGAATCTTGTGAAGGTGCAGAATATCAAGCTGGAGCAGTAAGAAGAGAACAGCGGCTTTGGATGGGGAGAGCGGTTTTGGGTGCTCCCAAGCCGCCCGAACTAGCCTAAGCAAGGTGTTCTCCCTCTCCCCTCAGGGCCTCAGGGGGAGAGGGTTGGGGTGAGGGGTGGTTTAGCAAGAAACCACATCAAGCGGGGCCAACGGTTTAAACCCACGGACGTCAGCCTTTGACACTCCTGCCCCCACCCCTCTCCCGCACGCGGGAGAGGGGAGCCTGCTGCAAGACACCGTAGAAGGGCCGCCACCAAGGCGGCCCTTTTTTCTCGCCGCCCAAAAAGCACTAAAATCCAGCATCCGTCCCACTCGCCTGCAGCTGGAATCCCATGCCCGCCACCTACGACGCCATCCTCCCTGCCCCGTTCGGCAAGATCGGCGTGCGCACGGACGGCGAACGCATCCATGCGATCGTGTACCTGCCTGAGCACGTCGAGGCCCGCGCGCCCGCCGACGCACTGACGCAACGGCTGGAGGCGCAACTAGAGGCCTACTACGCCGATCCCGACGCCCGCTTCGACCTGCCGCTGGCCCCGGCCGGCAGTGACTTCCAGCAGCGCGTCTGGCAAGCCATTTCCGCGGTGCCGCGCGGCGCGGTGACCACCTACGGCACCATCGCCGACGCCATCGGCGCGATGCCGCGCGCGGTGGGCCAGGCCTGCGGGCAGAACCCCTTCCCCATCGTGATCCCCTGTCATCGCGTGGTCTCCGCGCGCGGCATCGGCGGTTTCTCCCATCATGCCGAAGACGGCTTCTACCTCGACGTCAAACGCTGGCTGCTGCGCCACGAGGGCGCCATGCTGATATGAGCGGCGCCCACGCGATACAGCCAGACAGTACCGCCGCCCCCAGCGACGCCGACGTGGCGCTGGTCGGCCGCTTCTGCGACGCGCTGTGGCTGGAAGACGGCCTCTCGCGCAACACCATCGACGCGTACCGGCGCGACCTCACGCTGCTGGCGCGCTGGCTGCAGCATGATGGCCGCGGCGAGCTGCTGGGCGTGGACGACAGCGTGCTGTCGGCCTACTTCAACGCGCGCCACACGCAGACGCGCGCGTCGTCGGCCAATCGCCGCCTGGCGGTATTCCGCCGCTTCTACCAGTGGGCACTGCGCGAGCACATGATCGAAGCCGATCCCTGCCTGCTGCTGCGCCCCGCCAAGCAGCCGCCGCGCTATCCCAAGACGCTGACCGAGGCCCAGGTCGACGCGCTGCTCGAAGCGCCCGACACCGGCACGCCGCTGGGCCTGCGCGACCGCACCATGCTCGAGCTGATGTATGCCAGCGGCCTGCGCGTGTCGGAGCTGACACAGATGAAGACCATCGAGATCGGGCTGAACGAAGGCGTGGCGCGCGTGGTCGGCGGCAAGGGCGACAAGGAGCGGCTGGTGCCGTTCGGCCAGCAGGCCGGCGACTGGCTGCGCCGCTACCTGGCGAGCGCGCGCCCCGCGCTGCTGGCCGGGCGCGCCTGCGACGCGCTCTTCGTCACGCAACGCGGCGAAGGAATGACGCGGCAGGCGTTCTGGCACCTGATCAAGCGCCATGCGCGCGATGCCGGCGTGCATGCGCCACTGTCGCCGCATACGCTGCGGCACGCCTTTGCCACGCACCTGCTCAACCACGGCGCCGACCTGCGCGTGGTGCAGCTGCTGCTGGGCCACGCCGATATCTCCACCACCCAGATCTACACGCACGTCGCGCGCGAACGCCTGCGCGAGCTGCACCAGCAGCACCACCCGCGCGGCTGAGCGGCATCCATGACATGAGCAAGAACAAGCACGTCTCCGAAACCCCGGCCACGCAATACCTGCGCAAGCACGGCGTGGCCTTCGGCGAGCATCCCTACGAATACGTCGAGCACGGCGGCACCGGCGAATCGGCCCGCCAGCTCGGCGTACCCGAGCACGATGTCATCAAGACGCTGGTGATGGAAGACGAGCGCGCGCAGCCGCTGGTGGTGCTGATGCACGGCGACTGCTCGGTCTCGACCAAGAACCTGGCGCGCCAGATCGGCTGCAAGAGCGTGCAGCCGTGCAAGCCCGAGGTGGCGCAGCGCCACAGCGGCTACATGGTGGGCGGCACCTCGCCGTTCGGCACGCGCAAGCGCATGCCGGTGTATGTGGAAGCGACCGTGCTGGAGCTGGAACGCATCTACATCAACGGCGGGCGGCGCGGCTACCTGGTCAGCCTGGATCCAAAGCTGCTGCCGGGGCTGGTCGATGCCAAACCCGTGCAATGCGCGCTGCCCGACTGAGCAGCCGCCCGGTCGGCGCGCTACCAGTGAAAGCCGGCCCCCACCCCGACGCCATACCGGCCTTGCGTAGCCGCGGTGGCGTTGGCCTTGAAGACCCAGTTGCCGCTGTCTGACATGCGCGAGGCGCCGAGCGCCATCGCGGACTGTCCGCCATAGGTGCTGCCGGCCATGGTGAGCATGCCCCGGCCCGGCAGCACCGCCTGCGGCAGGCTGGCCATCGCCATGGCTGATGCGATGCCGGCGTAGCTGTCGCGGCCATGGATGCGGTGGAGTAGTAGCCCAGGGCGAGGCCGCGTTGGCCGATCGCCCAGGCGCCGGTGCCGATGGCTACGGTGGCCTCGTCGGTGGACCTGCTGTCCACGCCAATAGCGATGCTTGGCTGGCTGGTGCCGTTGGTCGAACTCGCGCCGGTGCCGATGGCGATATTGGTGTTGTTGCCGCTGACGGTGCCACCGTCCAGGGCGCCGGCCACCGCGTAGCCGGAGGTGAGCAAGGTGGTGGCGGCAGACAGGGCCAGCGTGCGCCGGCCGAACCGGGCCGTGATGGAAAGTAGCGGAAGTGGCCGCGCGGCCAGGGCGCGACATGCCAGGGACCGACTGGCAAGCCGGCGTAAGGCGTGATTCATGATGGGGATGTCTGGGAAATCAGGAAAAGGAACCGGCACCGATGCGAGACTTCGCACTGGGCACGCGGGCCATACAGCGGCGCACATGATGAAACGGCCGCCAATAGCCGGGATTCGGAAACTTCAGATGCTATGGTCTGAATGTTTGACGTATGTCAGCGATATCTCGCACGCCACCGCGCAAGCGGACGCCACGCCACTCCGGAGAACGAGCGCCCGGCGGCGTACGGCGCAGCCGCCAGACATTCGAAGGACCCCTTCGATGCCAATCCGGGAAGTCACGGACGTAGCGACCCCGCCGCCGCGCTACAATCGCGCCAGCCCGAAAACACCCCACTACACATGGCCAACCTGCTTTTCGCTCTCGCCGCCTACCTGATCGGCTCCGTTTCCTTCGCTGTCGTCGTCAGCAAGCTGATGGGCCTGCCCGACCCGCATTCCTACGGCTCGGGCAACCCTGGCGCCACCAACGTGCTGCGCACCGGCAACAAGAAGGCCGCGATTTTCACGCTGATCGGGGATGCACTGAAGGGATGGCTGGCAGTGTGGCTGGCGGCGCGCTTCGGCCCGGCCTACGGCCTGAACGAGACCGGCCTGGCCATGGTGGCGCTGGCGGTATTCCTGGGGCACCTGTTCCCGGTGTACCACCGCTTTGCCGGTGGCAAGGGCGTGGCCACCGCGGCCGGCATCCTGCTGGCGATCAACCCGATCCTGGGCCTGGGCACGCTGGCCACGTGGCTGATCATTGCGTTCTTCTTCCGCTATTCGTCGCTGGCGGCACTGGTGGCGGCGATCTTCGCGCCGTTTTTCCATGTGCTGATGAATGGCGTGGACATCATGGCCGGGGCGATCTTCCTGATCAGCGTGCTGCTGATTGCGCGGCATCGGCAGAATATCGCCAAGCTGCTGGCCGGGAAGGAAAGCCGGATCGGGGAGAAGAAGAAGGTTTGAGCGTGAATTCACACTGCTGACGGCATTTGCCTGCTGGCGGTTTGCTCCCCTCTCCTGCTTGCGGGAGAGGGGAGCCTTTGCCAAGGGTGGCAGCAAGCTCCGGCCGTGCAGCACACGCACGGTTTTCTCTTTAGGCCTCGGCTGCCCCAAACAACATCTCCACCCTGAACCCGCCCCCATCGGCATTCACCAGGTTCAGCTTTCCCCCAGCCTGCCGCACCAGGCGATCGACGATCGCCAGCCCCAACCCGGAGTGCGCGTTCCCCCCGCGCGCCGGGTCCAGCCGCACGAACGGCAGCGTGACCCGCTCCTTGTCTTCCTCGGGAATCCCGGCCCCGTGGTCCTCTACCACCAGCAGGTAGCCGTCAGGCGTGCGCGTGGTGGCGATGCATACCGGCGGCTCGCCATACGCATAGGCGTTGTCGACCAGGTTGCCGACGATGCGGTCGAGCTGCGTGGCGATCATGCGAAAGCCTTCGCCCGCGCCCAATGACAACACCACCTGCCGCTCCTGCTCCGCCAGCGACGCGGCCAGCTCGTTGACACGCTTGTCCACCGGCACCGGCCGCGCGGTCGGCTCGCTGGTCTGGGCAAAGCTCAGGAACTGCTCGACGATGGCCGCCATCGACTCCACGTCGCGTGTCACGCCCGCGGCGGCCTTGGGATCGGCCAGCATCTCCGCGCGCAGCCGCAGCCGCGCCAGCGGCGTCTTCAAATCATGCGCGATGCCGGCCAGCATGGTGTTGCGCTCCTGATCGATGCGCGCCAGGTCCGCCACCATGCGGTTGAAGCGCTCGATCAGCTGGCGCAGCTCGTGCGGCCCGCGCTCGCGCAAGGGCGGCACCGCGTGCTGGCGCGACAGCAGCTCGGCCGCATTGGCCATGTCGCGCACCGGCCGCTGGATCTGCCACGCAATCAGCACCGCGAACACGATCGCCACGCCCACCACCAGCATCACGCCCGGCACCAGCCGGTTGTCCGGCGGCGGGTTGTGGACCCACAGGATCGGCATGGCGATCCAGTTGGCGCGCTCCGGCAGCTTGATCCAGATGCGCGGCGTGGTCTCGTCCTCGAGGCGGATCTCGGTGCCTTGCGGCAGCCGCGAGATGAACTGCTCGACCAGCCGGCGCGAGCGCCCGCCCTTGGGCACGGTGGCGTGCTCCTCGGCGCTGGCGGTGCTGGCGGTCTCCACCAGGCTCGGCAGCTTCGCCGGCGGGCGCGCGTCGAGCGCGCGCTCGATGCTGTCGAGCTGGAACAGCATCTGCTCGACGGAGTAGTCGACCTGCTGCTGGCGCCGGTCCATGCGCAGGATGGCGAGCCAGGAGAAATGGCTGATCACGAGCACGGCGGCAATCAGCAGGGCAATGCGGCCGAACAGGGTGTCGATACGTCGCAACTTCATCGGGAAGCAGGGTCTGGTGGCATGCGGCGCCAGGGGGCGGGCGCCGCGGCCATTATTCGGGGAGCCCCGCGGACATCTCTTCCGCTTCGTCGGGCACGAAGGTGTAGCCGCGCCCGCGCACGGTCTGGATATAGCGCGGGCGCTGCGCGTCTTCATCGAGCAGGCGGCGCAGGCGCCAGATCTGCACGTCGATGCCGCGGTCGCTGATGCCGCTGGCGCTGCCGTACATCAGCTCGACGATGCGCTCGCGCGACAGCACTTCGAGCGGATGCATCAGCAGCAGCTTGAGCAGCGCGAACTCGGTATCGCTGATCGACAGCGGCTGGCCCGCGCGCTGCAGCGTGCGCTGACGGAAATTGACGCGGAAGGGGCCGAAGGCGACCGACTCGCGGTCCTCGGGCGCGGCCGCGGGACGCGCCAGCTTGCGGCGCAGCACGGCGTTGATGCGCGCCAGCAGCTCGCGCGGCGAGAACGGCTTGCCGAGGTAGTCGTCGGCGCCGATCTCCAGGCCGACGATGCGGTCGATCTCGTCGCTGCGCGCGGTCAGCAGGATCACCGGGATATCGTCGTTCTTGGCGCGCAGGTTGCGCAGCGCGGTCAGGCCGTCGACCTTGGGCATCATCAGGTCCAGCACGATCAGCGCCGGACGCTCGCGCTCCAGGCGCGCCTGCAGGCCGTCGCCGTCATGCATCACCGAGACGGCAAAGCCCTGCTGGGTCAGGTATTCGCGCAGCAGGTCGCGGAGTTCGGGATCGTCGTCGACGACGAGGATCTGGGTAGGCTGGTTCGTTCGCATAGGCACATGATAGTCAGCCCGGGCGGCGCACACGCCGGATTGGCCGGGCGGTTTTGTTTCCGGAGGTTACACCCGGGGCGCTGGTAATCCGCTGTAATAAAACCGCCGGGCGCCGAAATACGGGCCCCCGGGCCCGCACATTATCCTTGCCACATGACTTGCCTCCGGCGCCACGCGTATGCGCGCCGCACGGCACTTGCCGGCCCGCCGCCGGCCCCGCGTAGCACCGAGGCGCGCGCCCGGGCCGGCGCTGTTTGCGTTGCGGCATACTGCTGCATCGCCACTTGCCAGCCGAACACTGCCGGCGCGCCGCGCGCGCCGCTCCCAGGATTTGCGGACATGTCCAACCCCGAACAAGGCCAACCTACCCCCTCCCCGTCGTCTCCGTCCCCCCGCCCGCCTGAAAGCGAGCCGCCGCGGCGCGCCTCGCGCCGCCGGCTCTACGCCGCCGTGCTGGTACTGGTGCTGGCGGGCGGTGTCTGGTACTGGTACGCCCACCGCAGCCCGACACCTGCCAGCACTGCGGGCGCGCCGGGTGGCGCCAGCGGTCCCGGCGCACACGGGGGCCCGGGCGGTGCAGGCATGCCGCGCTCGCCGGTGGTGGTGGCCGAGGTCGCCAGGCGCGACATGGACGTGGTGCTCAACGGCCTCGGCAACGTCACGCCGGTCTCCAACGTGACCGTGCGCGCGCAGGTGTCCGGACCGCTGCTGAAGGTGCTGTTCAAGGAAGGCCAGATGGTCAAGGCCGGCGACGTGCTGGCCGAGATCGACCCGCGCCCGTTCCAGGCGGCGCTGGACCAGGCGGTCGGCCAGCTGGCGCGCGACCAGGCGCTGTTGCAGAACGCGAGGCTCGACCAGCAGCGCTACCGCACGCTGCTGGGCCAGGACTCGATCTCCAAGCAGCAGGTCGACACCCAGGACGCGCTGGTGCGCCAGTATGAGGGCGTGGTCAAGACCGACCAGGGCAACGTCGCCAACGCGCGCCTGCAGCTGGGCTATACGAAGATCGTGGCGCCGGTGTCGGGCCGCATCGGCCTGCGCCAGGTCGACCCGGGCAATATCGTCAACACCAGCGACACCAACGGCATCGCGCTGATCACGCAGATCCAGCCCATCGCCGTGATGTACACCATCCCCGAAGACAACCTGCCCTCGGTGCTGAAGAAGCTCAACGCCGGCGAAGAGCTGCCGGTACAGGCGTGGGACCGCCAGGTGCGCAACCAGCTCGGCGAAGGCACGCTGCTGACCACCGACAACCAGATCGACACCACCACCGGCACGGTCAAGCTCAAGGCGGTCTTCCCCAATGCCGACGGCATGCTGTTCCCCAACCAGTTCGTCAACGTGCGCACGCGCGTCGATACGCTCAAGGACGCCACCGTGATCCCGGTGGCGGCGATCCAGCGCGGCCAGCAAGGCACGTTCGTCTACACGGTCGACGACAACAGCAAGGTCAAGGTGCAGGTGGTCACGCTCGGGCCGGGCGACGGCAGCCGCAACGCGGTGCTCAAGGGCCTGGAGCCTGGCCAGCGCGTGGTGATCGACGGTGCCGACCGGCTCAAGGAAGGCATGACGGTCGAAGCCGTGGACCCGGCCGCGCGCGCCGCCGCGGTGGTGCCGGCCAGCCAGCCGCGCGCACGCGGCCGGCGCCGCGATGGTGGCGGCGGGGGCGGCGCCAGCGGTGCGCACGGCGATGCCAGCGGCGCGGCAGCGTCGGGCGCGGCGGCCGAGCACCGCCGCCACCGCCAGGCCGGCGCCAGCGCCCCGCCGGCCGGCGGCGCGCAGCAGTAAGGACAACGCATGAACCCCTCACGCCTCTTCATCGAGCGCCCGGTCGCCACGGCGTTGCTGATGCTGGCCATCCTGCTGTCCGGGCTGGTGGCCTACCGGCTGCTGCCGCTGTCGGCGCTGCCCGAAGTGGACTACCCGACCATCCAGGTCACCACGCTCTACCCCGGCGCCAGCCCGGACGTGATGACTTCGTCGGTGACCGCGCCGCTGGAGCGCCAGTTTGGCCAGATGCCGGGCCTGAAGCAGATGTCGTCGTCCTCGTCGGGCGGCGCCTCGGTGATCACGCTGCAGTTCGAGCTGACGCTGCCGCTGGACGTGGCCGAGCAGGAAGTCCAGGCCGCGATCAATGCAGGCAGCAACCTACTGCCGTCCGACCTGCCGATGCCGCCGGTCTACAGCAAGGTCAACCCGGCCGACGCGCCGATCATGACCATCGCCATGACCTCCGACACCATGCCGCTGCCCAAGCTGCAGGACATGGTCGACACGCGCGTGGCGCAGAAGATCTCGCAGATCCAGGGCGTGGGGCTGGTCACCATCAGCGGCGGCCAGCGCCCCGCGGTGCGCATCCAGGCCAACCCGACCGCGCTGGCTTCGCTGGACATGTCGATCGACGACCTGCGCACCGCGATCGGGTCGTCCAACGTCAATGGCGCCAAGGGCAGCTTCGACGGGCCCGCGCGCGCCTCCACCATCGACGCCAACGACCAGCTTCGCTCCGCCGACGAGTACCGCCAGATCATCCTGGGCTACAAGAACGGCGCGCCGATCCGCATCACCGACGTGGCCGACATCGTCGACGGCCCCGAGAACAGCCGCCTGGCCGCGTGGGCCAACGACAAGCCCGCGATCGTGCTGAATATCCAGCGCCAGCCCGGGGCGAACGTGATCGAGGTGGTGGACCGCATCAAGACCCTGCTGCCGCAACTGCAGAGTGCGCTACCGGCGTCGGTCCACGTGCAGCTGCTGACCGACCGCACCACCACCATCCGCGCCTCGGTCGAGGACGTGCAGTTCGAGCTACTGCTGGCGATCGCGCTGGTGGTGCTGGTGATCTTCCTGTTCCTGCGCAACGTGCCCGCCACCATCATCCCGGGCGTGGCGGTGCCGCTGTCGCTGGTGGGCACCTTCGGCGTGATGTACCTGGCCGGGTTCTCGATCAACAACCTGACGCTGATGGCGCTGACGATCGCCACCGGCTTCGTGGTCGATGATGCGATCGTGATGATCGAGAACATCATGCGCTACATCGAGAAAGGCGATTCGCCGATGGAGGCGGCGCTCAAGGGCTCGAAACAGATCGGCTTCACCATCATCTCGCTGACCTTCTCGCTGGTGGCGGTGCTGATCCCGCTGCTGTTCATGGGCGACGTGGTCGGCCGGCTGTTCCGCGAGTTCGCGATCACGCTGGCGGTGTCGATCCTGATCTCGGCGGTGGTGTCGCTGACGCTCACGCCGATGATGTGCGCGCGCCTGCTGCACCATGTGCCGGAAGAAAAGCTGTCGCGGTTCCACCGCACCACCGGCCGCTTCTTCGACAACGTGATCGAGCGCTACGGCCGCGCGCTGGACTGGGTGCTCGATCGCCAGAAGGCGACGCTGGTGGTGGCAGTGGCCACGCTGGTGCTGACCGTGCTGCTTTACCTGCTGGTGCCCAAGGGCTTCTTCCCGGTGCAGGACACCGGCGTGATCCAGGGCATTACCGAGGCCGCGCAGACCACCTCATTCGACGCCATGGCACGCAAGCAGCAGGCAGTGGCCAAGGTGGTGATGCAGGACCCGGCGGTGGAGAGCATGTCGTCGTTTATCGGCGTGGACGGCACCAACACCACGCTCAACGCCGGGCGCATGCTGATCAACCTCAAGCCCAAGGGCGATCGCGATCCGATCGAGGTGGTGACACAGCGCCTGCAGCAGGCGGTGCATGAACTCGGTGGCGTGTCGCTGTTCACGCAGCCGGTGCAGGACCTGACCATCGAAGACAAGGTATCGCGCACGCAGTACCAGTTCACGGTGGAAGATCCCGATCCCGAGACGCTGGCCACGTGGGTACCGAAGCTGGTGGAACGCCTGCGCCAGGAACCCGAGTTGCGCGACGTCACCAGCGACCAGCAGAACAACGGCCTGCGCGCCTATGTCGAAATCGACCGCGACGCCGCGGCGCGCTTCGGCATCACCACCGCGGTGATCGACAGCGCGCTGTACAGCGCCTTCGGCCAGCGGCTGGTGTCGACCATCTTCACGCAGTCGAGCCAGTACCGCGTGGTGCTGGAAACCATGCCCGAGTTCCGCAAGAGCCCGCAGTCGCTGGCCGACCTGCGCCTGCCCTCCTCCTCGGGCGGCCAGGTGCCGCTGGGCTCATTCGCGCGCATCACCGAGCGCACCGGCCCGCTGGTGGTCAACCACCAGGGCCAGTTCCCGGCGGCGACGATCTCGTTCAACCTGGCGCATGGCGAATCGCTGGGCGCCGCGGTCGACAAGATCACCCAGGTCGAGCACGAGCTGGGCCTGCCGATCTCGATGCAAACCAGCTTCCAGGGCGCCGCGCTGGCGTTCCGCGCCTCGCTGTCGAACACACTGTGGCTGATCCTGGCGGCGGTGGTGACGATGTATATCGTGCTGGGCGTGCTGTATGAAAGCACCATCCACCCGGTCACCATCCTGTCGACGCTGCCGTCGGCGGGCGTGGGCGCGCTGCTGGCGCTGCTGGTGGCAGGCCAGGACCTGGGCATCATTGCGATCATCGGCATCATCCTGCTGATCGGTATCGTCAAGAAGAACGCGATCATGATGATCGACTTCGCGCTCGAGGCAGAGCGCGAAGGCGGCATGCGCCCGCGCGACGCGATCTTCCAGGCCTGCCTGCTGCGCTTCCGCCCGATCCTGATGACCACCATGGCGGCCCTGCTGGCGGCACTGCCGCTGATGCTGGGTTCCGGCATCGGCAGCGAGCTGCGCCGGCCGCTGGGTGTGACCATGGTGGGCGGCCTGCTGGTCAGCCAGGTGCTGACGCTGTTCACCACGCCGGTGATCTACCTGGCGTTCGACCGCGTGGCCACGCGCGTGAAGGGCTGGCGCAAGCGGCGCTTTGGCGATCCTGAGGAAGGCGGCACGGGCGACGAACCGCCTGGCCCGCAGGAGCCGGTGCAGCGATGAACCTCTCGGCTGCCTTTATCCACCGGCCGGTCGCGACCGCGCTGCTGACGCTCGGCATCCTGCTGGCGGGGCTGGCCGCGCTGCGGCTGCTGCCGGTGTCGCCGCTGCCGCAGGTGGACTTCCCGACCATCTCGGTGTCGGCCTCGCTGCCCGGCGCCAGCCCCGAGACCATGGCCGCTACCGTGGCCACGCCGCTGGAGCGGGCGCTCGGCACGATCGCCGGCGTGACCGAGATCACGTCGAGCAGTTCGCTCGGCTCGACCCGCGTGACGCTGCAGTTCGACCTGTCGCGCAATATCGACGGCGCCGCGCGCGACGTGCAGGCCGCGATCAATGCCTCGCGCGCCACGCTGCCGACCAGCCTGCCCAACAACCCGACCTACCGCAAGGTCAACCCGGCCGACGCGCCGATCATGATCATCGCGCTCACGTCCCCGACGATGACGCGCGGCCAGCTGTACGACGCGGCCTCGACCATCCTGGCGCAGAAGCTGTCGCAGGTGGACGGCGTGGGCCAGGTCACCATCGGCGGCGCCTCGCTGCCGGCGGTGCGGGTCGAACTGAACCCCACCGCGCTGAACAACTATGGCATCTCGCTGGAGGACGTGCGCAACACCATCAGCGCGACCAACGCCAACCGGCCGCTGGGCACGCTGGAAAACGCTACCAGCAACTGGCAGGTCTACGCCAACGACCAGGCGATGAAGGCGGAAGACTACATGCCGCTGATCATCCGCTACGCCACGCCGGGGACCTTCTCGTCGACATCGGCGGGCGCGCTGATTGCCAGCACCGCCAACGCCGCCGCCAGCGGCGGCGTCAGCACCAAGGTGGTCAACGGCGTCACCGTGACCACGCTGACCACCAGCAGCGGTACCACCACCATTACCAGCGGCGCCACCGGTGGCACCAGCGCCACCAGCGGGCCAAACTCGTTCGCGGTGCCGGTGCGGCTGCGCGACGTGGCCAATGTGGTCGACTCGGTGCAGGACATCCGCAACGCCGGTTCGGCCAACGGCAAGCCGTCGGTGCTGCTGGTGCTGAACCGCTCGCCGGGCGCCAACATCATCGAGACCGTCGACCGCGTCAACGAGATGCTGCCGCAGCTGCAGAAAATGATCCCGGCGGCGATCTCGATGGACGTGATGATGGACCGCACGCCCACCATCCGCGCCTCGCTGCGCGAGGTCGAGCACACGCTGATGATCTCGGTGGCGCTGGTGATCATGGTGGTGTTCGTGTTCCTGCGCAATGTGCGCGCGACCTTTATCCCAAGCGTGGCGGTGCCGGTGTCGCTGATCGGCACCTTCTCGGTGATGTACCTGGCGGGGTTCTCGCTGAACAACCTGTCGCTGATGGCGCTGACGATTGCCACCGGTTTCGTGGTCGACGATGCCATCGTGGTGCTGGAGAACATCTCGCGCCATATCGAGGAAGGCATGAAGCCACTCGCCGCGGCGCTGCGCGGTGCGCGCGAAGTGGGCTTCACGGTGCTGTCGATGAGCCTGTCGCTGATCGCGGTATTCATTCCGCTGCTGATGATGGGCGGCATCGTCGGGCGGCTGTTCCAGGAGTTCGCGATCACGCTGTCGGTGGCGATTCTGGTGTCGCTGGTGGTGTCGCTGACTACCACGCCCATGATGTGCGCGCGCCTGCTGCGCCCTGCCGAACCGGAGAAGCAGGGACGCTTCTTCCGCGCCACCGAGCGCATGTTCCAGTGGCTGCACGACGGCTATGCGCGCTCGCTGTCCACGGCGCTGCGCCTGAGCCCGCTGGTGTGGCTGGTGCTGATCGCCACCATCGCGCTCAACGTGTACCTGTACGTGATCGTGCCCAAGGGCTTCTTCCCGCAGCAGGACACCGGCCGGCTGATCGGCTTTATCCGCGCCGACCAGGCCACCTCGTTCCAGGCCATGCAGGGCAAGCTCGACAGCTTTATCAAGATCGTGCGCTCGGATCCGGCGGTGGACAACGTGACCGGCTTTACCGGCGGCTCGCAGCGCAATACCGGGCAGATGTTCGTCACGCTCAAGCCGCTGTCCGAGCGCAAGGAATCCGCCGACGCGATCATTGCGCGGCTGCGCGGCAAGCTGGCCAAGGAGCCGGGTGCGAGCCTGTTCCTGCAGTCGGTGCAGGACATTCGCATCGGCGGGCGGCAGAGCAGCTCGCAGTACCAGTTCACGCTGCAGTCCGACGACCTTGAGGTGCTGCGAGTGTGGGAGCCCAAGGTGCGGGCGGCGCTGTCCAACCTGAAAGGGCTGGAGGATATCGATACCGATACCAACGACAAGGGCCTGCAGACCTCGGTGATCATCGACCGCGATGCGGCCTCGCGCCTGGGCGTGACCGCGCAGCAGATCGATGCGGTGCTCAACGATGCCTTCGGCCAGCGGCTGGTGTCCACAATCTACCACCCGCTCAACCAGTACCGCGTGGTGATGGAGCTGAGCCAGGAATACCTGCAGGGCCCGAACGCGCTCAAGGACATCTACGTGGTCACCGGCAACGGCAACCGCGTGCCGCTGGCGGCGTTCTCGCGCGTGGTGCCGACCAGCACGCCGCTGGGCGTGAACCACCAGGGGCAGTTCGCGGCGTCGACGATCTCGTTCAACCTGGCCGAGGGCATGTCGCTGTCGCAGGCGACCGATGCCGTCACGCGCGAGATGGCGCGCATCGGCGTGCCGGAGACCCTGCGCGCCAACTTCCAGGGCGGCGCCAAGGCGTTCCAGGACTCGCTCAAGAGCCAGCCGGTCCTGATCCTGGCGGCGCTGATCACGATCTATATCGTGCTGGGCGTGCTGTATGAAAGCTATGTGCACCCGCTGACGATCCTGTCGACGCTGCCGTCGGCGGGCGTCGGCGCGCTGCTGGCGCTGCTGGCGTCGAAGACCGACTTCAGCATCATCGCGCTGATCGGCGTGATCCTGCTGATCGGCATCGTCAAGAAGAACGCCATCATGATGATCGACTTCGCCATCGATGCCGAACGGCGCGAGGGGCTGTCGCCGCGCGACGCCATCTACCGCGCCTGCCTGCTGCGCTTCCGCCCGATCCTGATGACCACCATGGCCGCGCTGCTGGGTGCGGTGCCGCTGGCGATCGGCCGCGGCGACGGCGCCGAGCTGCGCGCGCCGCTGGGCATCTCCATTGTCGGCGGGCTGGTGGTAAGCCAGCTGCTGACGCTGTACACCACGCCGGTGGTCTACCTGACGCTGGACCGCTGGCGCCTGAAGGTCAAGGCCTGGCGCCAGCGCCGCCGTGGTACTGGCACGCCGGACCAGCCGGCTGCCGTCTAGATTTGCGAAGACTCGACATGAATGCTTTTACCCGTTTCCTGACCCATGCCCTGCCGGTGCCGCTGGCCTGCACGCTGCTGCTGGCCGGCTGTGCGGTGGGCCCCGACTACAAGCGCCCGGACGCACCCGTGTCGGAGGCGTTCAAGGAGGCCGATGGCACGGCGGGCACGGCCGATGCCACCACCTGGCGCGGCGACTGGAAGACCGCCGAGCCGCAGGACGCGACCGCACGCGCCGACTGGTGGAAGGTGTTCGGCGACAGCCAGCTCGATGCGCTGATGTCCGAGGTGCAGATCTCGAACCAGAACATCAAGGCCGCCGAGGCGCAGTACCGCCAGGCCGTGGCCGCGCTGCAGGCGGCGCGCGCCGGCTTTTTCCCGATCGTCGACGCGCAGGCCGGCGCTTCGCGCGCGCGAAGCGCCAGCGGCAATACGCTAAACGGGCAGAGTGTGACGCTGGGCGCGACGTGGGAAATCGATGTGTGGGGCCGCGTGCGACGCCAGGTGGAGAGCAGCGAAGCGAGCGCGCAAGCGAGCCAGGCCGATCTGGCATCGGCGCTGCTATCGACGCAGGCAACGCTGGCGCAGAGCTATTTCCTGCTGCGCGTGGCCGATGCGCAGAAGGCGCTGCTGGACCGCACCGTGGCGGACTACGCGAAGTCCTTGCAGCTGGTGCAGAACCAGTACGCCGCCGGCACCGCGCAGCGCTCGGACGTGCTGCAGTCAGAGACCCAGCTCAAGAGCGCGCAGGCGCAGCAGATCGACATCCAGATTACGCGCGCGCAGCTCGAGCACGCCATCGCCATCCTGGTCGGCAAGCCACCCGCGGCGCTGTCGCTGGACGCCGACGAGTTTCGTGCAGCGCCACCGCTTGTCCCCGCGGCGGTGCCGTCGGAACTGCTGGAGCGCCGCCCCGACATCGGCGCGGCCGAGCGCCGCATGGCGTCGGCCAATGCGCAGATCGGCGTGGCGCAGGCGGCTTACTACCCGACGCTGTCGCTGTCGGCCAGCGGCGGGCTGACCGCCAGCACGCTGGCGCGCTGGGTATCGCTGCCCGACCGCATCTGGTCGATCGGCGCCGGCCTGGCGGGCACGCTGTTCGACGGTGGCCTGCGCAGCGCGGCCAAGTCACAGGCGGTGGCGGTCTACGACCAGACCGTCGCCAACTACCGCCAGACCGTGCTGACGGCGTTCCAGGAAGTCGAGGACAACCTCGCCGCGCAGCGGCTGCTGGAGCAGGAAGCGGTGGTGCAGAACGACGCGCTGCGCTCGGCGCGCGAGGCGCTGGTGCTGGTCAACAATCGCTACCGCGCCGGCACCGCCGGCCTGCTCGACGTGTTGACGGCGCAGACCAGCGCCTACACTGCCGAACGCACGGCACTGACGATCACCGGGCGCCAGTACACGGCGGCGGTGGTGCTGATCAAGGCGCTGGGCGGAGGCTGGCATCCGCAGGCGCTTGGGGATGCCACCACAGGAAGCACCGGGGACGCGGCCACCGCCACGGTGGGCCAGCGCTAGGCCGAAGCGCCGCGGTTCTCTTCCCGCTCCTCGGCCGGCGCACGTGGCAGCGGCTGCCGGCAGATCCGTTCGCGCAGCCAGGTGGCGGCCTTGCCCAGCGGCCGCTGCTTGTGCCACACCAGCTCCATCGCCACCGGCCAGTCCTGCTGCTGGAACGCCAGCGGCGGCGACACTAGCCGCGCCGCGGCCGGCGAATTGGCCACCACGTGCCACGGCACGAAGGCCCAGCCCAGCCCGCGCTTGACCAGTTCCACGATCACCCACTGGCTTTCCACCCACCACACGTCGGCGGCGACACGCAGGCGCATCTTCTCTTCGCTGTCGGTGCGGGTTGCGACCATCAGCTGGCGATAGCGCTTGAGCTCTTCCCAGTCGACGCGCTGCCCCGCCAGCGGATGGTCGGGCGCGCACAGGATCTGCATCGGCACCCAGCCCAGCGCATGGAAGCCCAGCGCGGGCGGCAGCACCTCCTGCCGCCACATGATGCCGAGGTCGGCACCGCCCTCCAGCACCAGGCGGCTGACGTCTTCCATCAGTGGGAACAGCAGTTCCAGCTCAACCGCGGGGAAGCGGCTGGAAAACTCCTCCAGCAGCATGCCCAGCGTCTCTTCGGGATAGAGCTCGTCGACCGCCAGCACCAGCCGCGTCTCCACGCCCTCGCCCAGGCTCTTGGCGACACCGCGAAAGTGTTCGCATCGCTCCAGGATCACGCGTGCCTCGGCCAGCAGGCGTTCGCCGGCGGGCGTCAGCACCGGGTAGCGGCCGCTGCGGTCGAACAGCGCGTTGCCGGCGTCGATCTCCAGGTTGGACACGGCCGCGCTGACCACCGACTGGGCCTTGCCCAGCCTGCGCGCGGCGGCGGAGAAAGAGCCGGTGTCGGCGGCGGCAACGAAGGCCTGTAGTTGATCGAGAGAGAGACTCATGAGGCGCCTCATTCGGGCATCTATCGGAAATACCGATAGTATCCAACTTGGCAATCCCTGCCCAGCAGATAGACTCGGCCCGGTCTGTACTTCTGCCCCGCAAGGAGAAACCCAATGCGCAACACCCGGGACCGTATCCGCCACGCCATCGGCTTTGAGGCGATCGGCCTGCTGCTCTTCGCTCCGCTGGCGAGCTGGGCGTTCGGCTACGAACTGCACCAGATGGGCCTGATCGGCGCGGTCGCCTCGCTGATTGCCACCGGCTGGAACTACCTGTACAACCTGCTGTTCGACAAGGCGATGCTGCGCATCACCGGCCAGGTGCGCAAGTCGGTGCTGGTGCGCGTGCTGCACGCGATCCTGTTCGAACTGGGCCTGCTGGTGGTGTTCCTGCCGTCGTTGGCGTGGTACCTCGATATCAGCCTGCTCGACGCGCTGATCATGGATATCGCGGTGGCCGGCTTCTACATGGTCTATGCGCTGGTGTACAACTGGCTGTATGACATCGTCTTCCCGGTGCCGTCGCTGAAGCGCGCGGCGGCCAAACCCGACGGCGCGGCGCTGGGCTGAGCGCGGGTTTTTCCTGACCCCGGACAGGTCACTTCCGGGGCTTTCCCCGCCTTGCCGCGCGCGGTCGCATTGTTATACTCCATAACAAATATCGATTCGACCGGACGCGATACCGTTGCACCAGCGCACCGGCATCGCCTGCAAGCGGGGAGACACAATGAAGATCGCAATCGCCGGCGGCGGCATCGGCGGACTAACGCTGGCGCTGCTGTGCCACCGCCACGGCATCGACGCCGAGGTCTGGGAAGCCAGCGAATCGCTGCGCCCGCTGGGCGTGGGCATCAACCTGCTGCCGCACGCCGTGCGCACCCTGTCCGAGCTGGGGCTGCGCGACGCGCTGGCGGAACTCGCCATCGAAACCTCGTCCCTGTCCTACTACAACAAGCTCGGCCAGCGCATCTGGCATGAGCCGCGCGGCCTCGCGGCCGGCTACGACTGGCCGCAGTTCTCGATCCATCGCGGCGAGTTCCAGATGCTGCTGCATCGCACCGTTGTCGAACGGCTGGGCGCGGACGCCGTGCATACCGGGCATGCGTTCGAGACCGTGCTGGATACCGGCAAAGGCGGCCCGGTACGCTTCGGCCTGCGCCGCCGCGGCGACGGCGCCGAGATCGAGGCCAGCGCCGATGTGCTGGTCGGCGCCGACGGCATCCACTCCGCGGTGCGCCGGCACTTCTACCCCGCCGGCGACGCGCCGCGCTTCTCGCGCCGCATGCTGTGGCGCGCGGTCACCGAGGCGCCGCCCTACCTGGACGGCCGCTCGATGTTCATGGCCGGGCACCAGGACCAGAAGTTCGTTGCCTATCCGATCTCGGAACCGCTGCGCCGCCAGGGCCGCTCGCTGGTCAACTGGATCGCCGAGCTGCGCGTGCCCGACAGCGTGCCCGACACCCCGCCGCGCAGCGACTGGAACAAGCAGGTCGACAAGTCCGTGTTCCGCGCCGCCTTCGCCGATTGGCGGTGGGACTGGATCGACATCCCCGCGCTGATCGACGGCGCCGAAGCGATCTATGAATTCCCGATGGTCGACAAGGACCCGCTGCCGCGCTGGACCTTCGATCGCGTCACGCTGCTGGGCGATGCCGCGCACCCGATGTACCCGATCGGCTCGAACGGCAGCGCGCAGGCGATCCTGGACGCGCGCTACCTGGTCGACAGCCTGCTGGGCACGCCCGACACCGGCTACGCGTTGCGCGAGTACGAGGCCGAGCGGCTGCCGCGCACCGCGGGTATTGTGCTGCGCAACCGGATGAACGGGCCGGAGCAGGTGATGCAGTTGGCGGAGGAACGCGCGCCGCAGGGCTTTGCCGATATCGAGCAGGTGATTCCGCGTGCGGAGCTGGAGGCGATTTCGCTGCGGTATAAGCAGTTGGCGGGGTTCGACAGGCAGTCGATGCAGGGCAACACATAGGTCGACGCCAACGTTTTTGGGTGCACCAAAGCCGCCCGAGCTGGCCTAAGCAAGGTGTTCTCCCTCTCCCCTCAAGGAACCACATGAAGCGGGGCCAACTGTTTTAACCCACCGCCCTCAGCCTTTGACCCTCCTGCGCTCTCCCCCGCCCCTCTCCCGCAAGCGGGAGAGGGGCGCAAACAAGCGGTTGAGAAACACATACAAGACCATTCAGACAGAGGAGACAACATGGCGCCCATGACCCCAACCAAGCTGGCCCGCCTGGCGCTTGCGGCCGCCCTCGCCTTCGCCACCGGCACCGCCCTGGCCGACATCACCGTAGGCATCAGCCTGTCCACCACCGGCCCTTCCGCCTCGCTCGGCATCCCGCAGAAAAACTCCCTGCCCTACCTGCCCCAGCGCATCGGCAGTGAAGCGGTGCGCTACATCGTGCTGGACGACGCCTCCGACCCCACGCAAGGCGCCAAGGTCGCACGCCGCTTCGTCGCCGAGGACAAGGTCGACATCATCCTCGGCTCGTCAGCCGTCGCACCCTCGATCGCCATCGCCGAAGTGGCGGACGAAAGCCAGACCGTGCAGCTCGCGTTCTCGCCGATCGAACTCAAGCCCGGCCGCGGCGCCTGGACCTTCCGCCTGGCGCAGCCGGTGCGGCTGATGGCCAATGCCGTGGCCGCCACGGCCAAGACCAACGGCGTCAAGACCATCGGCTTTATCGGCTTTGCCGACGCCTATGGCGAGACCTGGCTGAAGGACTTCACCGCCGCCGCCATGGCCAACGGCATCCGCCTGGTCGCGACCGAGCGCTACGGCCGCGCCGACACCAGCGTGACCGCGCAGGCGATCAAGCTGATCGCCGCCAAGCCCGACGCCATCCTGATCGCCGGCGCGGGCACCGGCGCCGCGCTGCCGCACACTACGCTGCGCGAGCGCGGCTACGGCGGGACCATCTACCACACGCACGGCGCGGCCACCAAGGACCTGATCCGCATCGGCGGGCGCATGGTCAATGGTGCGATCCTTCCGGCCGGGCCGGTGATCGTGCCGGAGCAGCTGCCCGCTGGCGACCCGGTGCGCAAGCCGGGCCTGGACTACGTCACCCGCTACGAGAAGCAGTACGGCGCCGACACCCGCACCCAGTTCGGCGCGCATGCCTACGATGCCGGGCTGGTGCTGGAGCGGATCGTGCCGGTGGCGCTCAGGCACGCCAAGCCGGGCACGCCGGCGTTCCGCCAGGCGCTGCGCCACGCGCTGGAGACCGAGAAGGACATCGTGGTCTCGCACGGTGTGCTGAACTTCAGCGCGCAAGACCACTATGGCTTTGACCAGCGCGGCCGCGTTATGCTGACCATCGATAACGGCAACTGGAAGCTCCTGAAATGAATCCCGATGCATCCGGCGACCCACCCGCCGCCGCAGGCAAGAGCGGTGGCGCAGGCGCCGCCGGCACGCGGCGCAAGGCGCGGGACCCGCTCGCCCCCGATCCCGCGGGCACGGAGGCCGACACCGGCTTCGATCCCCATGTGCCGAACGTGGACTATGGCGTGCTCGACAGCCTGGTCGGCTACGCCATCCGCCGCGCGCAGATCCGCATCTACGAAGACTTCGTGGTGTCGCTGAGGCAGTGGCAGATCACGCCGCCGCGCTTCTCGGCGCTGGTGATCATCTCGCGCAACCCGCACCTGAAGCTGACCGAGCTGGCGCGCATCCTCGGCATTGCGCGCTCGGGCGCGGTGCTGCTGGTCGATGCGCTGGAAGAGATGAAGCTGGTGGCGCGCCGCCCGGCGCCGGGCGACCGCCGCGCCTACAGCCTGGTGCTGACCCCGGCCGGGCGCCGCACGCTGGAAGCCGCCACGCAGGCGGTGGTCAAGCACGATGCGCATGTCGGCTCGGCGCTGACCGAGTCGGAACAGGCGACGCTGAAGTCGCTGCTGGCACGGCTGGCACCGCCGCGCGCCGGCTGACGGCGTAGCGGGCAAGCCTGCTGTCATCCGGCTGGCGGTTTGCATGCGTTAACATGGCCGCCATGCCAAGAACAACCGCCACGCGAACCGCATCTCGACCTGGCGCGCTGCTGCGCCGCCTGTCGCCCCTCCTTGCCGCCGCCCTGCTGCTGGCGGCGGGCCCCGCCCTCTCGCCGGCGTTGGCCAAGCCGCCGGCCAAGGCGGCTACTGCCACCAAAGCCACCAAGGCCGCCAAGGCAGAGCGGGCGACAAAGACAGGAAAACCGGCCCGCGCCGCCGCCAACCCGGCGCTGGTGCACGCCGGCGTGCCGGCACAGGTGGCCGCCGCGCTGCGTCGCGCCGGTGTGCCGGCCTCGGCCGCCAGCTTCTACGTGATCCGGCTGGGCGCGCCCGCCGCGCGCGCCAGCTGGAATGCGCAGGAGCCGATGAACCCGGCCTCGACCATGAAACTGGTCACCACCTTCGCCGGCCTGCAACTGCTGGGCCCGGACTACCGCTGGCAGACCTCGCTCTACGCCGATGCCCAACCCACCGGCGACGGCACCGTCAACGGCAACGTCTACCTGCGCGGCCGCGGCGATCCCAAGCTGGTGCCGGAAGAGATGGCAAAGCTGGTGGCCAGCGCGCGTGCCGGCGGCACCACCACCATCAACGGCGACCTGGTGCTCGACCGCAGCTACTTTGCCGATGGCCTGGACGGCAACGGCACCATCGACGGCGAGGTCCAGCGCGCCTACAACGTCGGCCCGGATGCGCTGCTCTATGCCTTCAAGACGCTGTCGTTCACGCTGACGCCGGACCCGGCCAGCCAGACCGTGGCGGTCAACGTCACGCCCGAGCTGGCGCAACTGAAGCTCGACAACCGGCTAACGCTGACCAACGGCCGCTGCGGCGACTGGCAATCGAGCGCCAGCCCGACCGTGGCGCCCCAGCCGGACGGCACCGTGCTGGCGTCCTTTGCCGGCGACTATTCCAGCGGCTGCGGCGAGCAGGTGCTGAATATCGCCACGCTCTCCCATGCGGAATTCACCTGGGGCGGCTTCGTCGCCGAATGGCAGCGCGCCGGCGGGCGCTTTACCCACGTGCCCGCGCTGCGCAGCGGCCAGGTGCCGCGCGGCGCGGTGCTGCTGGCGCGCCACTACGGGCTGCCGCTGGCCGACATCGTGCGCGACATCAACAAGTTCTCGAACAATGTGATGGCGCGCCAGCTGTTCCTGACCATCGGCGCCGAGATCGACCGCGGCGGCCCGGCCAGTACCGAGCGCTCCGTGCGCGTGGTGCGGCGCTGGCTGGCGCGCCAGGGTCTCGATATGCCCGGCCTGGTGCTGGACAACGGCTCGGGCCTGTCGCGCGAGGAACGCATCAGCGCCTATGACATGGCGCGTATGCTGCAGCAGGCCGCGGCCAGCAACGTGGGCCCGGTGCTGATCGATTCGCTGCCGGTGCTGGGCGTCGACGGCACGCTGCGCAACCGGCTGACGCGCGCCGATGCGGCCGGCAGCGGCTACCTGAAGACCGGCACGCTGGCCGACGTGCGCGCGCTGGCCGGCTATGTCGATTCGGCCCAGGGCGGCCGCTATGTGGTGGTGAGCATGATCAACCACCCCAACGCGTCGCAGGCGCAGGAGGCGCACGACGCGCTGATGCAGTGGGTGTACCGCGGCGCACCCTGACGCCGCAGGACGACAGGCCGCGGCGGATGGCCGTGGCCTGCCGCCAACGCCGGGCGGCATTTTGTTAAGCGGCCACTTACCACGCTGCGATCGACCCCTATAATGGCATGATGCCGACCGCGTCCTGCGGCGGCAGCCTTCCGGGCCGGCCCTCGGCCCCGGGCCTGCACTGCCCCCTCTTCCTCAGACATGACTTCCCGACAACCCTCGGTGTGGTTGCGCCTCTGGCATCGCTTCGCACCCGCCGAACGCGCCGGCTTTATCGCCGGCGCACGCTACTTTGCCCCGTCCCTGCCCGCGGTGTTTTCCTGGGGCCTGGTCACCGGCGTGGCGATGAGTAAATCCGTGATGACCGTCCCCGAAGCCATCGGCATGTCGCTGCTGGTCTACGCCGGCTCGGCGCAGCTGGCGGTACTGCCGCTGTTCGCGGCCGGCCTGCCGCTGTGGACCGTCTGGCTGACCGCGACCATGGTCAACCTGCGCTTCGTGATCTTCAGCGCAGCGATGCAGCCGCACTTCAGCTATCTGACGCTGCCGCGGCGCACGGTGTTGGGCTTCTTCAACGGCGACCTGCATTTCGTCTACTTCATGCAGAAGTACAGCACGCCGGGCTATGAGCCCGGCAAGGAAGGCTACTTCTGGGGCATGGCGCTGACCAACTTCGCGATGTGGCAGGTGTCGTCGATCATCGGCATCGTGCTGGCCAGCCTCTTCCCCGATAGCTGGGGGCTGGGCGTGGCGGGCACCCTGGCGCTGATCCCGGTGATGATCGCCACCATCAGTTCGCGCTCGACGCTGATGGCGGTGGTGATTTCGGCGGTGCTGGCGCTGCTGTGCTTTGACTTGCCTTACCGGCTTGGGCTGGTGGTGGCGGTGGTGGGGGCGATTGCTGCCGGCATGGCCAGCGATGACCTGGCCGCGCGCGCGGCGCTGCGCGGGATCCGCCGCCGGCGCAAGACCAGGGCGATCGCGCGGGCAGCCTCGACGCAGACAACACCGGGAGACCGCGCATGAGCCATGGCGAGATCTGGATTGCCATTGTCGGCATGGGCGTCGTGACCGTGGTGACGCGGGCGCTGTTCCTGATGGCCGGCGAGCATGTCACCGTGCCGGATCGGCTCCAGCGCGCGTTGCGTTATGCGCCGGCGGCGGCGCTGGCGGCGATCATCCTGCCGGACCTGATGACGTGGCAGGGACACTTCACGGTGGCGTTGTCGAACTACAAGCTGATGGCGGGGGTTGCGGCGACGTTGTTCTACCTGCTGACCAGGAAGATGGTGGGGATGATTGCGGTGGGGATGGCGGTTTATACGGGGTTGCGGCTGTTTGGGGGGTGAGGTGACGGCAGCGTGCTTGGCATGTGCCCGCCCTACTCTCCAAACGCCGCCGCCGCCCGCTCCAGCCGGTCGCGCACGCCGGCCCAGTCGGGCCCTTCGGGCAGCGGCTCGAACATCAGCTGCGTGTAGCCCTGCTTGTCCAGCTTGCGCAGCAGCCGATACAACTCCCGCGCATAGGCGGCAGCATCCGCAGGCGCCTGCACCCAGGTACAGCGCTGGTCCGCCAAGGGCGCGCGCCCGACCCATGCCACACGGGCGTCCTCCGGCAGCGCTGCGAGATGCGCGGAAGCGGACTGCGCATCGGCCAGCAACAACGGCGTGTGCGGGGCGTAGTGGGCCTTCAGCGTGCCGGAAGCACGCGGCGCCGCAGCGTCGGGCGGCAACGGCGCCTCCCCCAACACCTCGGCCATCATCGCGGCAGTAATCGCACCAGGGCGCAGCAACACCGGCCCAATCCCCTGGTCCAGCCGCGACAGGTCGACGATGGTCGATTCGATCCCGACTTCGACGCCGTCGCCTTCCAGCACATACACCGCATCGCCGAACTCGTCGCGCACATGTTGCGCGGTGGTCGGGCTGACCTGCCCGAACTTGTTCGCCGAAGGCGCCGCGATGCCGCCACGGCCGCGCTTGAAGCGCGAGAGCAGTGTCTGCGCCACTGGGTGGGACGGGCAGCGCAGGCCGATGCTGTCCTGCCCCCCTGCCACCGCCGCGTGGATATGGGCGGCGCGCTTGAGGATCAGCGTCAGCGGACCGGGCCAGAAGGCGTCGATCAGTTTCTGCGCGGCCTCGGGGACCTCTTCGGTCCAGTAGCCGATGTCGGCGCCGTCGACCACGTGAACGATCAGCGGGTGGTTCGGGGGCCGGCCCTTGAGCGCGAAGATGCGGGCGACCGCCTCCGGGTTCTCCGCGTCGGCGCCGAGGCCGTAGACGGTCTCGGTGGGAAAGGCGACCAGTTGCCCGGCCTCAAGCAGGCGGACGGCTTCGTCCAGTTCGGCGGCCGAGGGCATGCGCGGCGACATCGTGTTCCTTGGAGTCTGGCTTCAGAGCGGGATATGCAGCGCCTGCGCGGCAGCGGCAAAGGCGGCGTCGGCCGCTTCGGCATGCTCGCCCACGCAGTTGATATGGCCCATCTTGCGCGACGGGCGTGCGTCGCTCTTGCCGTACAGGTGCAGCTTGGCGCCGGGCTGTGCGACCACTTCGTCCCAGGCCGGCGTGCGCTCCAGGCCGAACTCGAACCACACATCGCCCAGCAGGTTCAGCATCTTGCCGGCCGAGTGCTGGCGCGTGTTGCCCAGCGGCAGGCGCGCCATCGCGCGTACCTGCTGCTCGAACTGGCTGGTCTCGCACGCGTCCATGGTGATGTGGCCGGAGTTGTGCGGGCGCGGCGCCATCTCGTTGGCGACCAGCGAGCCGTCGGTCAGCACGAAGAACTCGATGCACAGCACGCCCACGTAGCCCATCTCGGTGGCGATCGCCGCGGCGGCGGCGCGCGCGCGGTCCGCGATCTCCGGCGAGACACTGGTCGACGGCATTTCCGTCGAGAACAGGATGCCGTCGCGGTGCACGTTCTCTGCGAGCGGCCAGGTGGCGGTGGAACCATTCGCGGCACGCGCGGCCAGCACCGACACTTCATATTCCAGCGGCAGCATCTGCTCCAGCACGCACGGCACGTGCTGCATCGCCTTCCACGCGGCGCGCACGTCGTCGCGCGTCTTCACGCGCGCCTGGCCCTTGCCGTCGTAGCCCATGCGCGCGGTCTTGAGGATGCCGGGAAGCACGTGGTCGGGCAGCTGGTCGACGTCGGCGTCGTGCTGGATCACCCAGTGCGGGGCCGGCGGCACGCCGGTGCGCTCGGCACAAGCGGCGAAGAACTTCTTCTCGCCGATGCGGTTCTGCGCGATCGACACGCAGTAGCCGCGCGGCGCGACGAAGGCGCCGAGCTGCTCGAGGCGGTCCAGCGACAGCGACGGCACGTTCTCGAACTCGGTGCTCACCGCCTGGCACAGCTTGCCCATCTCGGCCAGCGCGGCCTCGTCGGTGTACTGCGCGCAGATATGCTTGTCCGCCACCACGCCCGCCGGGCTGTCCTGGTCGGGATCGAGCACGCACACGCGATAGCCCATCGCTTGCGCCGCATGCGTGAACATGCGGCCAAGCTGGCCGCCGCCCAGCATGCCGAGCCAGGCGCCGGGCAGGATGGGCGCGTCGGGGCGGTCGACGCCGAACTCGGCGCGCGATTCCGGCGTGTGGGCTTCGGAGAGGTAGGGATGGATATCGGTGGGCATTGCTCGGTTCCGTTTGAGTCCGAAGGGTTACAGCGGCAGCGTCATCGCGCGCGCGGCTTCGGTCTGCTTCGCGCGGAAGGCTTCCAGCGCGGCGGCCAGCGCTTCATCAGTGGTGGCCAGCGTGGCGATCGCGTGCAGCGCGGCGTTGGCGGCACCGGCCTCGCCGATGGCGAAGGTGGCGACCGGCACACCCTTGGGCATCTGCACGATCGACAGCAGCGAATCCTCGCCTCGCAGGTACTTGGACGGCACCGGCACGCCGAACACCGGCACGATGGTCTTGGCGGCGATCATGCCCGGCAGATGCGCGGCACCGCCGGCACCGGCGATGATGGCCCGCAGGCCGCGGCTGCGCGCGCTTTCAGCATAGCGGAACATGTCGTCGGCCATGCGGTGCGCGGACACCACCTGGGCCTCGAACGGCACGCCGAAATCCTTCAGCATGGCCACCGCGTGCTGCATCACGTCCCAGTCGGAACTGCTGCCCATCACCACGCCGACCAGCGGCTTGTCTTGCTTGCTCACGTTTGATCCTTCCTTGTTTGCTCCCCTCTCCCGCTTGCGGGAGAGGAGCGGGGGTGAGGGCCCGGCGCTTCTCGACGCGTGGTGCCTTGCTAAACCACCCCTCACCCTGCCCTCTCCCCATGAGGGGAGAGGGAACACCATTTTGGTTACTGCAGTTCTTCGCCCGTCAGCCGCGTCAGCGCCTCGCGGTACTTGGCCGAGGTCTTCTCGACCACGTCGTCCGGCAGCTTCGGCGCCGGCGCGGTCTTGCCCCACGGCTTGCCGTCGATGCGCACGGCTTCCAGCCAGTCGCGCACGAACTGCTTGTCGAACGACGGCGGGTTGGTGCCCACCTGGTACGAATCGGCCGGCCAGAAGCGCGACGAATCGGCGGTCAGCACCTCGTCCATCAGCGTCAGCACGCCGTTGTCGTCCAGGCCGAACTCGAATTTGGTGTCGGCGATGATGATGCCGCGCGTGGCGGCGTACTCGGCCGCTTCCTTGTACAGGCGGATCGAGATCTCGCGCATCTGGCGCGCCAGCGCGATGCCGATGCGGGCCTCGACCTCGGCGAACGAGATGTTCTCGTCGTGCTCGCCCATCTCGGCCTTGGCGGCCGGGGTGAAGATCGGCTCGGGGAGCTTCTGCGCGTTCTGCAGGCCCGGCGGCAGCTGGATGCCGCACACCTTGCCGGTGGCCTGGTAGTCCTTCCAGCCGCTACCGGCGAGGTAGCCGCGCACCACCGCTTCCACCAGGATCGGCTTCAGGCGCTTGACCACCACGGCGCGGCCCTTGACCTGCTCCACTTCCTCGGGCGCGACCACGGTTTCCGGGGCGATGCCGGTCTCGTGGTTCGGCACGATATGCGCCAGCTTCTTGAACCAGAAGTTCGCCATCTGGTTCAGCACGCGGCCCTTGGCCGGAATCGGTTCGCCCAGGATGACGTCGAAGGCCGACAGCCGGTCGGTGGTTACGATCAGCAGCTTGTCGGCGCCGACGGCGTAGTTGTCGCGCACCTTGCCGTGGCCCAGCAGCGGCAGCGAGTTGATGGAGGACTGGTAGAGAGCGTTGGACATGATGGTTCCGATAAAACGGCGAAGCCGCCGGGCGCTGGATGCGTGCCGCGGCGGCCGGAACTGCAATCCGCCTTCCGCTTGCGTGGAAGGCGGACCGGGGACATTACTGCACGACCTGCGCCAGCTTGCCCGACTGGTACTGCTGTGCGATGTCGGTCAGGCCGATCGGCTTGATCTTGCTGGCCTGGCCTTCGCAGCCGAAGGCGATGTAGCGCGCCTTGCACACTTGCTTGGCGGCTTCGCGGGCCGGCTTCAGGTATTCGCGCGGGTCGAACTTGCTCGGGTTCTCAACAAAGAAGCGACGGATCGCGCCGGTCATGGCCAGGCGGATGTCGGTATCGATGTTGATCTTGCGCACGCCGTACTTGATCGCTTCCTGGATTTCCTCGACCGGCACGCCGTAGGTTTCCTTCATGTCGCCGCCGAACTTGCGGATTTCTTCCAGCAGCTCTTGCGGAACCGACGACGAGCCGTGCATCACCAGGTGGGTGTTGGGGATGCGGGCGTGGATTTCCTTGATGCGGCCGATCGCCAGGATGTCGCCGGTGGGCTTGCGGGTGAACTTGTAGGCGCCGTGCGAGGTACCGATGGCAATCGCCAGGGCGTCGAGCTGGGTGGCCTTGACGAAGTCGGCAGCCTGCTCCGGATCGGTCAGCAGCATGGAGTGGTCCAGCACGCCTGCGGCGCCGATGCCGTCTTCTTCGCCGGCTTCACCGGTTTCGAGCGAGCCCAGGCAGCCCAGTTCGCCTTCGACGGTCACGCCGACGGCGTGGGCCAGCTGCACCACCTTGCGGGTCACGTCGATGTTGTAGTCGTACTCGGCCGGGGTCTTGCCGTCTTCACGCAGCGAACCGTCCATCATCACCGACGAGAAGCCCAGGTCGATCGCGCCCTGGCAGATGGCCGGCGACTGGCCGTGGTCCTGGTGCATTACCACCGGAATATGGGGATAAGCCTCTACCGCGGCTTCGATCAGGTGGCGCAGGAAGTGCTCGCCGGCGTATTTGCGCGCGCCGGCCGAAGCTTGCATGATCACCGGAGCGTTGACCTCATCGGCAGCCTGCATGATGGCCTGCACTTGCTCGAGGTTGTTGACGTTGAAGGCCGGCAGGCCGTAGCTGTTCTCGGCCGCGTGGTCCAGCAGTTGGCGCATCGATACGAGTGGCATGTCTAACTCCTAAATAAAAATGGGGTGTCTCTGCGTATTCTTCTGTCGGCGCTTATTGCCCAAGCCTGCTGGCGGCGCCATCTTCGCGCATTTCGCGCGGACATTCAGTCCGGCATGGCACACACTGCTTCACCATCAGCTACCTACCCTGACGATCTTCAGGGTATTGGTACCGCCCGGCTGGCCCATCGGCTCGCCGATGGTCAGCACGATGAAATCACCACGCTGCACCACGCCCTGGGCCAGCAGCAGTTCTTCCGCCTGCTCCAGCGCGGTGTCGCGGTCGGCGCTGGACTGCAGCGGCAACGGCACCACGTTGCGGTACAGCTGCATCTTGCGCTGCGAGGCCAGGTTGGGCGTCATCGCATAGATCGGCACATGGATGCGGTGACGGCTCATCCACAACGCGGTGGCGCCGGAATCGGTCAGTGCGGCAATCGCCTTCACCTGCAAATGATAGGCGGTGAACAGCGCACCCATCGCCACGGACTGGTCGATGCGCGAAAAGGTCTGGTTCAGGAAATCGGTGTCGAGCTGCACCACCTCGGACTTCTCGGCCTCGACGCAGACCGCGGCCATGGCTTCGACGGTCTCCACCGGGTAGCGCCCGGCGGCGGTCTCGGCCGACAGCATCACGGCATCGGTGCCGTCCAGCACGGCGTTGGCCACGTCGGAGACCTCGGCGCGGGTCGGCACCGGGTTGACGATCATGCTCTCCATCATCTGCGTGGCGGTGATGGTGAGCTTGTTGGCCTCGCGCGCCAGCTTGATCATGCGCTTCTGCAGCGCCGGCACGGCGGCATTGCCCACTTCCACGGCCAGGTCGCCGCGCGCCACCATGATGCCGTCGGAGGCCTGCAGGATCTCTTCCAGCACGCCCGGGTGGATGGCCTCGGCGCGCTCGATCTTGGCGATCATGCGGGCCTTGTGGCCGTGCGGCTGGCCGGCCACGGCGGCGAGCTGGCGCGCCATTTCCATGTCGGTGGCGTTCTTGGGGAAGCTGACGGCAACGTAGTCCGCGCCCAGGGCCATGGCGGTCTTGATGTCGTCCATGTCCTTGGCGGTCAGCGCCGGCGCCGACAGCCCGCCGCCCTGGCGGTTGATGCCCTTGTTGTTGGACAGCTCGCCGCCCACGCGCACGGTGGTGAAGATCTCGGTGCCGAACACGCGGTCCACCACCAGCACGATCAGGCCGTCGTTGAGCAGCAGCAGGTCGCCCGGCCCGACGTCGCGCGGCAGGTCCTGGTAGTCCAGGCCGGCGCGCTCCTCGTTGCCGAGCGTGCAGTTGGAATCGAGGACGAAGGGATCGCCCGGCTTCAGCGTGATCTTGCCGTGCTCGAACTTGCCCACGCGGATCTTGGGGCCTTGCAGGTCGGCCATGATGGCGACTTCGCGCCCGCACGCCTGCGCGGCCTCGCGCACCATGCTGGCCCGGTCGATATGGTCCTGCGCGGTGCCGTGCGAGAAATTCAGCCGCACCACGTCGACCCCCGCCGCGATCATGCGCGTGAGGACTTCCAGCGAGCTGGAGGCGGGGCCGATGGTGGCGACGATCTTGGTAGAACGGGTCATGCGCGACAATTCCTTGTTCAGAGCTCGATGGCCCGGGGACCCGACAGCGTGCCGGGGCCGGCTGATGCGTCAAACTGCGGCGTCAGCCTGCGGCGCGCTGTTCCAGCACTTCGAACGCGGGCAGCTTCTTGCCTTCCAGGAATTCCAGGAACGCGCCGCCGCCGGTCGAGATATAGCCCACGCGGTCAGCGATGCCGTATTTGGCGATGGCGGCCAGCGTGTCGCCGCCGCCGGCGATCGAGAACGCCTTGGAATCGGCGATGGCCTGGGCCAGCACCTTGGTGCCGTTGCCGAACTGGTCAAACTCGAACACGCCCACCGGGCCGTTCCAGACGACGGTGCCGGCGGCCTTGAGCTGCCCGGCCAGTTGCGCGGCGGTCTTGGGGCCGATGTCCAGGATCATGTCGTCGTCGGCCACGTCCTTGACGTCCTTGACGGTGGCCGCGGCGGTGGCGCTGAATTCCTTGGCGCACACCACGTCGACCGGGATCGGCACCGAGGCGCCGCGCTTGGCCATGATGTCGATGATGGCCTTGGCGTCGCCGACAAGGTCGGCTTCGGCCAGCGACTTGCCGATCTTCAGGCCGGCGGCCAGCATGAAGGTATTGGCGATGCCGCCGCCGACGATCAGGTTGTCGACCTTGTCGGCCAGCGACTTCAGGATGGTCAGCTTGGTCGAGACCTTGGAGCCGGCCACGATCGCCACCAGCGGACGCGCCGGCTGGCCCAGCGCCTTGCCCAGCGCGTCGATCTCGGCGGCCAGCAGCGGGCCGGCGCAGGCGATCGGGGCGTATTTGGCGATGCCGTGGGTGGTGGCTTCAGCGCGGTGGGCGGTGCCGAAGGCGTCATTGACGTAGACGTCGCACAGCCTGGCCATCTTCTGCGCCAGTTCGTCGCTGTTTTTCTTCTCGCCCTTGTTCACGCGGCAGTTTTCCAGCAGCACCACCTGGCCCGGTGCCACTTCGACGCCGTCGACCCAGTCCTGCACCAGCTTGACCGGCTTGCCCAGCAGTTCGGACAGGCGCGTGGCGATCGGCGCCAGCGAATCCTCGGGCTTGAGCTCGCCCTCGATCGGGCGGCCCAGGTGAGACGTGACCATCACCGCCGCGCCGGCGTCCAGGCACGCCTGGATGGCGGGCACCGAGGCGCGGATGCGGGTGTCCTCGGTGATATTGCCGGCGTCGTCCTGTGGCACGTTCAGGTCGGCGCGGATAAACACCCGCTTGCCGGAGATTTTGCCTTGGGAAATCAGATCGGAAAGACGCAGGACAGAGGTCATGGCGGTGGTTAGCGCGAGATTTCGCTGAAAAATCGGGAAAACGGGGATTTTACCTGATCGCGGTCAACGCTTTGCCGATTCCGGGCTGAATCCGCCTCCCGTGTGCCGCCCCCAGCACAACCGTAACGACCTTCCGCACCGGCGGGTACCCCCATCCCCACCGAAGAAGGGTCTTGGCGATGTCCCCGTGTTCCCCCGAGTGCGGTAATGTATGCAACGTCTGCTAGACCAGACACGTAGTCAAGCCAGAGCCGACCCGATAGCGGCCACAAAAACAAAGAAGCGGAAATAACAATAATCATCCGGGCGTGCGCGGGGGCGCACCGCCGGGACCGCGCATATTTTGTCGCGAATGCAGGGGGTAGTCAGATGAAAGAAGCCGACATGCACGGAGCGATCCGTGGCTTGTACGAGGGCATTCTCGATCCCGGTGCCTGGCAGCAGAGCCTGCGCACCCTGACGGAACTGGCCGGCACGGCCCATGCCTCGATGATGGTCTGGGACACCGTGCGCGACCAAGTCACGGTCAACGAAATCGTCAATCCGGTAGTGGAGCTGTTTTCCGAATACGAGTCGGACTACCAGGCCATCGATCCGGCCAAGCATTTCGCACCGCGCATGCGGCCGGGCGACTGGTATATCGACGCGCGCGAACTGGGCGAAGGCGCGATGGCGCGCCACCCGTTCTACCGCGATTTCTTCCACCGCTTCGACCTGCACTCCTACGTGGCCTGCCTGGTCGCACGCCAGCCGCACTATGAGGTCTATTTCTCGATGCAGCGCGCGCGCACGCAGCCGCTGTTCTCGGCTGGCGATACCAGCTGCCTGGACTGGATCATCCCGCATATGCGCAGCGCCATGGCGATGCGCGACCGCACGCTGGGGCTGACGACGCTGGCGCGCCTGTCGACGCAGCTGGTGGAGCGCCTGAATTTTGCACTGCTGGTGTTCTCGCCACAGCGCCAGGTGCTGCTGAGCAACCGCGCCGGCGAGCGCTGGGTGCGGCGCCTGGACCCGGCCGGTAAGGTCTCCGAATGGACGCTGTCGCGCCCCTTCGCCGAGATGCTGCAGGCCGCCTGCGACCCGCAGCGCACGGTAGCCGCGCAGGCCGCGCGCGCCAGCGACCGCAACGGCACCACCGCGCAGGTGATCGTGCTGCCGTTGCCGCCATCGCATGCCTTTGCCACGCAGTGGCAGGAGCCGGCGGCGCTGGTGGTCGTGCATGAGGCGGACAGCGCGCCGCTGTTGCTGGCGCCCGTGCTGCGTGACCTCTACGGCCTGACCCCGGCGGAAACCCGGCTGGCCACGCAACTGGCCAGCGGCCAGGGCCTGCCCGAAGCGAGCCAGCAGCTGAACATCCGCCATGAAACGGCGCGCACGCAGCTCAAGGCCGTGTTCCACAAGACCGGCACCAACAGCCAGGCCCAGCTCACGCACCTGTTGGCGCGCCTGGGCGCGGCGCTGGACGGGGGGGCGCCACCTGCCTGAAGGGGCAGCCCCAGCTCACCACCTGGGGCCCGCCTAGCGTGCCAGCCGGCGCCGATCCGGCGGCCGGCCCCCGGCGCGTTACCAGGCACGAGAAGTACCAAAAGTACAAAAAAAGAAGAAGGGAAGCCATGAGCGACACACAGATGCACGAGACCATTCGCGCGCTGTACGAGGGAGTCTTTGATGCCGAGGCCTGGCAGCGCAGCCTCGGCGCACTGTGCCAGGCCAGCGGCAGCGTGCATGCCGCGCTGGTGGTGCTGGACACCGTCCACGAGCGCGTGCTGGTCAACCAGGTGGTCAACCAAGTGCCGGAAGAAGTGGCCGCCTATCACGAGTACTACGAAGCCATCGACCCGGCGCTGCCGTTTGCGCCGCGCATGGCGGTGGGCAGCTGGTATATAGACTCGCGCGAGCTGGGCGCTTATGCGATGCGGCAGTCGCCCTTCTATGGCGAGTTCTTCCGCCAGTTCGGGCTGTCGTCGCTGATGGCCTGCCTGGTCGAGCGCAAGCCGCACTACGAGGTGTTCCTGTCGCTGCAGCGCCCGCAGGGCCGCGACCACTATTCGCCCGAGGATGCGCGCGCGCTCGACTGGGTGATCCCGCACGTGCGCAACGCCATCGCGCTGCGCGACCGCACCCACCAGGTGTCGGCCCTGGCGCACGCCTCGTCGCAGCTGATGGAGCGGCTGCCGTTTGGTGTGATCGTGTTCCAGGACGATGGCAAGGCCTTGCTGACCAACAGCATCGGCGAAGCCTGGGTGCGCCGGCTGCTGCCCGCGGTGTCGATCGAGACCAGCGCTGCGGCTATGTCTGCCACGGGCCTGCGCCAGGAAGAATGGCGCCTGTCGCGTCCGTTCGCCGAGGCGCTGCGCGCCGTGTCCGACCCGGCCAACCCGCAGCCGGCGCAGGCGCTGCGCGCGGTGGACGGCGCCGGCCGCCAGGCGCAGATCATCCTGCTGCCGCTGCCGCCGGCCCATCACCTGGCCATCGACTGGCAGCGCCCGACCGTGATGGTGGCGATCCATGAGCCCGGCATCGCACCGGTGACGCTGCCGGCGGTGCTGCGCGATCTCTACGGGCTGACGCCGGCGGAAACGCGGCTGGCGATGCAGTTGTCATCGGGCATCGGGCTGCCCGAGGCGTGTGAGTTGATTGGCATCCGGCGGGAGACTGGGCGTACGCAGTTGAAGGCGATTTTTACCAAGACTGCGACGGGGACGCAGGCGCAGTTGGCGCATTTGTTGACGCGGTTGGGGGTTAGGGGGTAGGGGGTAGGGAGGGTTGGGTGCCGGGGTGAAGCTGTGCCTGCAACATGTCACCCAGCCGCGAGAGCCGTCGAGCATCTACCAACTGCAAACCGCAGGCAACCCGCCCCCCTTCAATCAACCGACGCCCCCACCGTCTTAACCACCCCCGCCCACTTCTGCCGATCCGCCTTCACCGTAGCCTTGAACTGATCCACCGTCTCAACCCGCGGCGTGTTGCCAGCATCGACCAGCTTCTGCCGGATCGCCGGCGTTTCCAGCGCCACCTTGACCGCGTCATTGATCTTGCGCGCGATCTTGGGATCCAGGCCCTTGGGGCCGAAGAAGCCGAACCAGATGGTGCTGTTGAAGCCCGGCACGCCGCTCTCGGCGATGGTCGGCACGTCGGGGATCACCTGCACGCGCTGTTTGGTGGTCACGCCCAGCAGGCGCACCTTGCCGGCGCGGTACTGCGGCAGCACGCTCTGCACCTGGTTGAAGATGCAGCAGACCTCGCCCTTCACCACCGCCTGCAGCGCATCGGGGCCGCCCTTGTACGGCACGTGGACCATGTCGAGCCCGGCGCGTGCATTGAATTCGGCAAACGCCAGGTGAGTGCCGGTGCCGTTGCCGGTGGACGCGAAGTTGTACTTGCCGGGGTTGGCCTTGACCTTCTCGATGAATTCCTTGACCGATTTCACGTCGATCACGGCCGGGTTGACGGTCAGCACGTTGGAGACCTCGACCAGCGGCGCCACCGGGGTGAAGTCGGCCTCGGCGTCGAACGGCAGGTTCTTGTACAGCGCCGGGTTAATGCCGTGGGTGGCAGCGGTGCCGAGCAGCAGCGTGTAGCCGTCCGGCTTGGCGTGCGCCACCACTTCGGAAGCGACGTTGCCGCCGGCACCGGGCCGATAGTCATAGATGATGGTGGTCTTGAGCGACTTCTGCAGCGATTCCTGCAGCGTGCGGCCAACGATGTCGACGCCCGAACCGGCGGTGAAGCCCATCAGGATCGTCACCGGCTGCGTCGGCCACTCGCCCGGGCCCTGGGCGCGGGCCGGACCGGTCACGGCGGCAGCGACGCACAGTGCGGCCAGGCCAGCGCCCAGGCGGGAAGCGGAACAGAAGGACAAGCGCGGAAGCAGGCGGGTCGAAATAGGCATGGGGGCACCGTCGGAAAGAGTCAGGACTGAACATGGGGCCGGCCGGGATCTGAGCCCCGGGCCAGCGCCACAAGATAACAAGGTTCCTGCCAAAACCAAACGACCGAGTTCGCTTGAGAGTATGCCGTGCGGGCATATGGTGCACCACACCACGCCGCCCCGCCCCGCACCGGTCAGCGCCGCAGCAGCCCCACCAGCTCGTCGATCTCCGGCAACGGCGCGCCCGTGCCCGCCACGCTGTTGTCGTCGGCTTCCAGCAGGCCGTCGGCCAGCGCGCGCTTGTCGCGGTGCAGGTCGACGATGCGCTCTTCGATGGTGCCGGCATTGATCAGCCGGTACACCGTCACCGGGCGCTGCTGGCCGATGCGGTGCGCGCGGCCCATGGCCTGGTCTTCGGCGGCGGGGTTCCACCACGGGTCGGCGATGATCACATAGTCGGCCGCGGTCAGGTTCAGGCCGAAGCCGCCGGCCTTCAGGCTGATCAGGAAGACATCGCCCTCGCCGGCCTGGAAGGCGGCCACGCGGCGCGTGCGCTCGGCCGCGGGGGTAGCGCCGTCCAGGTATTGCAGCGCTAGCCCGGCGCGCTCCAGCCCCTGGCGCAGCAACTGCAGGAAATCGACGAACTGGCTGAACACCAGCGTCTTGTGGCCGCTGGCCGCCAGCTCGCCGGCCAGCTCGACAAAGGCGCGCAGCTTGGCGCCCTCCGATAGCTGGCCGCTGAGCTCGGGCGTGACCAGGCGCGGATCGCAGGCCGCGCGGCGCAGCCGCATCAGCTGCGCCAGCACGTGGATGCGTGCCTGCGCCTGGTGCTGGGCCTGCGCCAAGGCGCGCGCCCGCGCCCCGGCCGGCGCGCCGCGGATGGCCTTGCGCGCGGCATCCACGCGCGCCAGCGCGGCCTCGGCCTCGGTCTGGGCCTGGCGGCGCAGCGCCTCGTAGTGGGCAGCCTCGACCGGCTCGGGCTCGACCCGGATCACCAGCTCCGTGCGCGGCGGCAGTTCGTCCAGCACCTGCGCCTTGGTCCGGCGCAGCACGAAGGGCGCGATCATGCGGCGCAGGCGCTGGCGCGCCTCGCGCACGCCGCCGCGCTCGATCGGGTTGGCGAAGTGTTCGTTGAAGCGGGCCAGCGAGCCCAGCAAACCCGGGTTGCAGAAGCGCATCACCGACCAGAGCTCGGCCAGCCGGTTTTCCACCGGCGTGCCGGTCAGCGCCATGCGGAAGCCCGACGGCAACTCGTACATCGCCTGCGCGCGCCGCGTGACCGCGTTCTTGAACGCCTGCGCCTCGTCGGCGACCACGGTGTGCCAGTCGCGCGCGCAGAAGTCCTTGCGCGCCTGCTGCAGCAACGTGTAGGAGACGATCACGAGGTCATGCGAGCCGGCATGGGCCAGCAGGGTTTCGCGCTCATTGTCGGCACCCTCGGCATAGACATGGACGTTGAGCGTGGGCGCGAAGCGGCGCGCCTCGGCGGCCCAGTTGCCGCACACCGAGGTCGGCGCGATCACCAGCGCGGCACCGCCGCCGGCGCGCGCCACCAGCACCGCCAGCGCCTGCAGCGTCTTGCCCAGGCCCATGTCGTCGGCCAGGCAGGCGCCGAGGCCCGAGGCGGCCAGCGTCATGGCCCAGCGGTAGCCGGCCTCCTGGTAGGGGCGCAGTTCGGCCGCCAGCGTCGGGGGCAGCGCGATCTCGGTTTCCCGTGCCGCGCGCAGGCGCGCGATGCGCTGGCGGAAGTGCGCATCGGGGTCGATGCCAACGCCGGCCAGCACATCGTCCAGCCACGGGGTGGCCATCTGCGGCACGCGGATGCCGTCGGGCACACGCTCGGCCACGCCGGCGAGGTCGCGCAGCCGGCCGCGCAGCGCGCGCGTCAGCGCCACATAGACACCCTGCCCCATCGGCACGAAGCGCCCGGCGTGGCTGCCGGTCCAGTCGATCAGCTTGCCCAGCTCCAGCACCAGCCCCTCGGCCACGCGCAGCTCGCCCGCCAGCCGGTACCACGCGCCGCGGCTTTCGATCTGCACGCCGAGTTGCGGCAGGTCGGCCGGCAGCACGCGGATCTCCTTGCCGCGCGGCCATTCCACGGCCTGCACCGCGGGCAGTCCGGGCAGTGCTTCCAGCACGGCCAGCGCGTCCTCGGGATCGTCCAGGGTCCAGGTGTACTCGCCGCCCGGCGGCGACTGGGTCACCAGCACCGGCAGCGCGGCGAAGACCTCGGCCACGCTCGCCAGCTCCGCATCGAGGTCGCGCTGCGTGGCCAGCGTCTCGCCGCGCACGGCGGCCATCAGGCGTTCGCGCCCGGCGCCGGGCGCCAGCCGGGGCCCGAGCGGGCCCAGCGGCGTCACCACCAGCCGCAGCGAGATGCCGCGCGCCACCGGCGCCACCTCGGCGCGCAGCCGCGTCTCGGCCTCCACCGCGCGCGTGCCGACGGCCTGGTCGGCATGGACCTGGAAGTGGCCGGCCAGCGCGCGCAGGGTCTGGTCGAGCTGCCCCTGGCCGTCCTCGGGGATCGCCAGGCCGTCGCCGACCAGCCGCGCGGCATCGAACTGCGCCGGGGTGTAGCGGATCACCCGCAGCCGGTGCGGGCCGTCGCGCACCACCGTGACCTGGCGCAGCGCCTCGGCCTCCTGGCGCGCGACGGCCGGCAGGTAGGCTTCCATCGCCGGCGCCTCGCGCACCGGCGGGAAGATGCGCAGCACGTAGCGGCCGGCGCTGTGGACGGCTTCCAGCGCGGGCGCGTCCTCCACCACCTCCAACGTCTGCGACGGCGCATGCGCCAGCACCACGCCCGGGTGGCCCACCAACGCCATCACCGCCGCGGCACGGTCCAGCACGTAGCGCCGGTTGTGCGACTGGTCGCGGCGGATGGCGCGCGCCACGCGGGCATCCCACGGCTCGAGCCGGTCGTCCTCGGCCACCCGGGCCAGCGGCACCGGCCTGGGCTTGCCCCAGCCGCGCGCGCCGCGCCCCTGCTCGAGCGGCTCGATCGTGCCCGGCGCGCCGTCGGCGTCCAGCGTGAGCGCCCACAGGAGGCGCCGGGCCTCGGCGCCGGCCGCGGGTTCGGCGCCGGCCAGCGCGCGCAGCGCTGCCAGCGCCTGCTGCCAGTCCGGGCCGGGCGCGGGGCTGGCGCCGTCCTCGCCGGGTTCGGGCAGGGCGTCAGGGCCGGGATGTGTGGTCAAAGGCACGACGGGTCTGGGATGGGGTTACCGGCAACAACGGTGGGAGCAGCAAGAAATGGCGTCCGAAATGCGGCAAACGCCCGGAAAAGAGGATTCTAGACCGCCACAACGCCTGCATCGCGTTGTGACCCATGCCCCCGCGGCTTACAATGTTGTTTTTGCTAATTTGACGGCAGGGAGAACAGATATGTCGATGGCGGATCGCGACGGCAAGATTTGGATGGACGGCAAGCTGATCGAATGGCGCGACGCCAAGATCCACGTGCTGACGCATACGCTGCACTACGGCATGGGCGTGTTCGAGGGCGTGCGCGCCTACAAGACCCCCGAAGGCACCGCCATCTTCCGCCTGAAGGAGCACACCCGCCGCCTATTCAACTCGGCCAAGATCTTCCAGATGGTCATGCCCTTCGACGAGGCCACCCTGGAAGCCGCGCAGCGCGAAGTGGTGCGCGCCAACAACCTGGAATCCTGCTATATCCGCCCGCTGGTGTGGATCGGCTCGGAAAAGCTGGGCGTGTCGGCCAAGGGCAACACCATCCACGTGGCGATCGCGGCCTGGCCGTGGGGCGCCTACCTGGGCGAGGAAGGCATGGAGCGCGGCATCCGCGTGAAGACCTCGTCCTTCACCCGCCACCACGTCAACGTGTCGCTGGTGCGCGCCAAGGCGAGCGGCTACTACATCAACTCGATCCTGGCCAACCAGGAAGCCACCGGCCTGGGCTACGACGAGGCGCTGCTGCTCGACACCGAGGGCTATGTCAGCGAAGGCTCGGGCGAGAACGTGTTTATCGTGCGCAACGGCGTGATCTACACTCCGGACCTGGCCTCGTGCCTGGACGGCATCACCCGCGACGCCACGCTGACCATCGCGCGCGACCTCGGCATCGAGGTGCGTGAAAAGCGCATCACCCGCGACGAGATGTACTGCGCCGACGAGGCCTTCTTCACCGGCACCGCCGCTGAAGTCACGCCGATCCGCGAACTGGACGACCGCATCATCGGCGAAGGCCGCCGCGGCCCGGTGACCAAGCAGATCCAGGACTCGTTCTTTGCCGCCGTGGGCGGCACCGAAGAAAAGTACAAGAAGTGGCTGACGCTGGTGTGAGCACCGGCCGGCAGCCTTTTCACGCCATGCGCCCGTGCTTGCGGGCGCGGCACACCCGCTGTTTCATCGAACAATAAGCTTCACTCCCTGCAACACCATGACGCAAACCGCCACCATCATCGAAATCGGCGCTGAAGACATTCCGCTGCACTGCCCCACCGCCAACACCCCGGCATGGAACTACCATCCGCGCGTGTTCCTCGACGTGGTCGACACCGGCGAGGCCAAGTGCCCCTACTGCGGTACCGTCTACAAGCTCAAGCCGGGCACCGTACTGAAGGGCCACCACTGACCCGAGCCGCCGGTTTTCGCACGACCCCGACGCTCCGGGCCGCCCACAGGCGCCCCGGAGCGTCGGCGTTGCCGGCGTCCGCGCCGGCGTGCCGGCTCCAAGCGCCCCGCCCATGAAGAAAGCCCTCGTCATCGCCCCCAACTGGATCGGCGACGCCCTGATGGCGCAGCCGCTGTTCGCGCTGCTCAAGGCGCGCCATCCGCGCCTGGTCATCGACGCCCTCGCGCCCAAGTGGGTGGCGCCCGTGCTCGCGCGCATGCCCGAGATCGGCCGCGTGTTCCCGTCAGACCTGGCGCACGGCAAGCTGCAGCTGTCGGCGCGGCTGATGTTCGCCCAGCAGCTCAAGAACGAAGGCTACGACCTCGCCTACGTGCTGCCGAACTCGCTCAAGTCGGCGCTGATCCCGTGGCTGGCCGGCATCCCGCTGCGCATCGGCTATCGCGGCGAAGCGCGCTTTGGCATGCTCAACATCCGCCACGCCAACCCGCCGCGCGACAAGCGCCCGCCGATGGTGGAGCATTACGCCCGCCTGGCGCTCAAGCCCGGCGCGCGCCTGCCTGAAAACCTGACCGAGCCGCGCCTGCGCGTCGACCCGGCGCGCGTGGCGGCCACCGCCGAGCGCTTCGGCATCGCCCCGCACGCGCGCGTGATCGCGTTCTGCCCGGGCGCCGAGTTCGGCCCCGCCAAGCGCTGGCCGGCCGACCACTTTGCCAAGCTGGCGCAGATGCTGCGGCGCTCCTACCCGTACGCGCAGATGATCACGCTGGGCTCGGCCAAGGACGCCGAGATCGCCAGCGAGATCGTCAAGGAAGCGCCGTTCGTGCGCAACCTGTGCGGCCAGACTTCGCTGGACGACGCCGTCGACCTGCTGGCGCTGTCCGAGGCCGCGGTCTGCAACGACTCCGGCCTGATGCACGTCACCGCGGCCCTGAACCGGCCCCAGGTGGCCGTTTTCGGCTCGAGCGATCCGCGCCACACGCCGCCGCTGTCACAGGCTGCGAGTATCATGTGGCTGCAGCTGGAGTGCAGTCCGTGCTTCAAGCGCGAGTGCCCGCTGGGGCACCTGCGCTGCCTGAAAGAAATCGAACCAGAAATGGTCTTCGTCGAGCTGCGCAAGCTGCTGCACCAGCCCCGGCCGCAGCCCTGAAGACCCCTGACACTGCCACCATGCCTCGTTTTGCCCGCCTGTTCGATTCCGCCGAAGACATCGTCGAAGCCTTTCGCGAAGCGCTCAAGCTGCGCGATGCCGACGGCGCGCTGCGCCTGTGGCTGGACGAGGACTCGATCACCTGCGTGCTGCCCGACGGGCAGCGCCTGATCGGCCACGAACAGCTGCGCCAGGCGTTCTCGCAGCTGCTCGAAGAGCAGCCGGTGCTGGTCGATGCCATCGAAACCAGCAGCCACGCCTCGATGGCCGTGTCGATCTTCGACGTGACCGAGGCGCTGCGCTTTGGCAGCGACCGCGTCGAGGCCGACCTGTTCGTGCACACCACCTATGTGCTGATGCAGAACCACGAAGGCTGGCGCCTGGCGCATATCCACTGCAGCCCGGCCAACGCGGTGCAGGTCGCCGCGGTGGCGGCCGCGCCGGGGCAGGCGCTGCACTGAACCCGCACGGCCGCGCCGCGGCCTGTTGCAACACCGAGCTGGCATGACGCAGCTTCCGCACCATCGCCTGCCGCCCGTCGTGCAGGCCGATCCTTCCGCCCCGCCGGCGCATGGCTACGGCGACGGCATGACGATGCCCTGGTGGCTGCGCGGCGGCCATGCCCAGACCATCATCCCCGCCCGCTTCACCCGCCGCCCGCCGCGTGTGACGTTCCGCCGCGAGCGCTGGGACACACCCGACCAGGATTTCATCGATCTGGACTGGACTACCCACGCCGTCGAGCCCAATTCGCCCCTGGTAGTGATGTTCCACGGCCTCGAGGGTGACTCGGGCAGCCACTACGCGCAGGCACTGATGCATGCGCTGTCCGTGCGCGGCTGGCAGGGCGTGATCCCGCACTTCCGCGGCTGCTCGGGCGAGCTCAACGTGGCGCCGCGCTTCTACCATTCGGGCGATTCCGCCGAGATCCGCTGGGTGCTGGAGCGCATGCGCCGGCATCACTGCGCCGAAGGGCGCAAACTGCTGGTGGTGGGCATCTCGCTGGGCGGCAACGCGCTGCTGCGCTACCTGGGCGAGGAAGGTGGCGCCGCCCGCCATGTGCATGCGGCGGCGGCCATTTCCGCGCCGCTGGACCTGGCGGCAGGCGGGGCGGCGCTGTCGGTGGGCTTCAACATGGTCTATACGCGCATGTTCCTGCAGACGCTCAAGCGCAAGTCGCTGGCCAAGCTGGAGCAGTTCCCCGGCCTGTTCGACCGCGACACGATGCTGGCCAGCCGCGACCTGTATGCCTTTGACAACGTGGTCACCGCGCCGCTGCACGGCTTTGTCGATACCGACGACTACTGGCGCCGCGCCGCCAGCAAACCCGTGCTGCGCGAGATCGCCGTGCCCACACTGGTGCTCAACGCGCGCAACGACCCGTTCCTGCCGGGCCGGCACCTGCCCGGTCCGGCGGATGTCAGCCCGCAGGTGTGGCTGGAGCAGCCCGAGCACGGCGGCCATGTCGGCTTCATGACCCCGGACGCCGGCTGGCAGCGCCACCTGCCGCTGTTGCCCGCCGGGCAGTTCGGCGGCCATATCGAATGGCTGCCGGCGCGGATCCTGCGCTTTTTCGACAGCATGATGTAAGGGCGGGCGCGGCATGCGCAGCACCCGGCCGCAGAGGAGACAGAACATGGACGAGATCGTCAGGCAAGCCATGGCGCGCTGGCCCAACGTGCCCAACGCCTACGGCTGGCTCGCGCTGGACCGGCGCGGCCAGTGGCGCCTGCGCAACGAGTACGCCCAGGAGCACGGGCTCTCGGGCGACCCGATCCGCCACGAGGCACTGGTCGGCTTTATCGAACGCAACTACCTGTGCGACGAGCGCGGCGCCTGGTTCTTCCAGAACGGGCCGCAGCGGGTATTCGTGTCGCTGGCCTATGCGCCGTGGATCGTGCGGCTGCATGAGGGCGTGTTACAGACGACCACGCAGCAGGCGTTTGCGCTGCAAGCCTGCTATGCCGACGAGCATGGCAACGTGGTGCTGGCCGGCACCGTGGAAGGCATGGCGGCAGATGCCGCGCCGGCGCTGCAGGCCGCGCTGCTGCACGACCACGACCTGGAGCTGTTCAGCGGCGCCAGCACGTGGCACGGGGAAGCGTGCGGCACTGAGCTGGGGGTGTTCCACCACGCCGGCCGCGACCTCCCGATCGAGCCGATCGCCGAAGACGAGGTGCCGAAGCGCTTCGGCTTCGTGCGCCAACCGGAGCCGCCGGCGGTGTAAAGCCAACCAGGGCGTCCGGGGCCGGCCGTCAGTTCGGCATGCCCTTGCTGTCCTGCTTGTCCTCGCGGTACTGGCGCTCCAGCTGGTGCAGCCGCGCATCGACTTCGGACAGCGTATAGAAATCGCCGTCGCTGGCCTTGCGCGCGATCTGCAGCTGTTCGATGGCAGCCTGGTAGGCACCGTCCATCGCATACTTCTCGGCCAGCGCCTGGTGCTGCTGCAGCCGCTTGCCCTGGCCCGCGTAGGCGCGCGCCAGCATCTCCCACCATTCGCTGCGAGTGGTTTCCTGGCGCGTGCGTTCGCGCAGGAAGCGTACCGCGTCCTCATAGCGGCCTGAGCCGACCAGGGTCTCGGCATAAACCACGGACACCGCGTGCGACAGCGGGAAGGCCTTCATCGACGCGCTGGCCTGGCTGAGCGCCTCGGGCACGCGGCCCTGCGCGCGCGCCAGCTCGACCGCCATCACATCCAGCATCGGGCTACCGGAGCTGGCGCCGGGGATGGTGCCGTAGAGCCGCCGGGCCTCGGCAAGCTCCTGCTCGGCGGCGGGGTAGCGGCCCAGCCGTTGCTCGGCAAAGGCGATGCCGTAGTGCAGCGCCGGCGCCCGCACCGTCGACGCGCCCGGCAACTGCGCACGCAGCGCGGAACGCAGGTTCTGCAACTCGCTCGGCGACGATTCCTGGATCACGCGCGCGCGCATCCGCGCGAACTCGTACTCGGGCGTATTGGCGACCTTGCGCTCGCTGACATGCCTGACGCGGTCCTGCATGTCGGCAATCCGCTCCGAGGTCAGCGGGTGGGTGCGCACATAGGACGGCACAGAGCTCTCGGCGGTGCCGGCCACGCGTTGCAGCCGCATGAAGAAGTCCGGCATGCCCTGCGGATCGAAGCCCGCCGCGGTCATGATCTGGAAGCCGACGCGGTCGGCCTCGCGCTCGGCGCCGCGCGAGAACGACAGCTGGTTGGCGATGGCCGCGCCCTGCCCGCCCATCGCCAGCGCCGCCGCCGCATCGGGGCTGCGCGTGGCGGCCAGTCCCGCCAACACCATCGACGCCAGCGCGATCCACATCGACTGGTCCTGCGAGGTGATGCCGCGCGCGATATGGCGCTGCATCACGTGGCCGATTTCATGGCCTAGCACCGAGGCCAGTTCCGATTCGGTGTCGGACTGCACCAACAGCCCCGTATGCACGCCGATATAGCCGCCCGGCATGGCAAAGGCGTTGATGCTGCGGTCGCGCACCGCGAACAGGTCGAAGCCGGTGGCAAAGGTGCCGGCACCGGTCGAACCGGAAATATTCTGGCGCCGCGCAGCCTGCACCAGCCGATAGCCGAGCGCGTTCAGGTAGTCGGACAGCAGCGGGTCCGACACGTACAGCGGGTCGCGGCGGATCTCGCGCATGTAGCGGTCGCCCAGCCGCTTTTCCATATCGGGCGAGAGCGAGGCGGTGGACGGGTCGCCCATGTCCGGCAGCTGCACGCCGCCGGCTTCCACCACGGCATTGTTGGTGCGCAGGCCAAACTCGGATTTCTGGCCGGCCTTGATGCTGCGGTTCAGGTTGTCGTAGACCTGGTCGCTGGCTTCCGACGAGACCGTCGGTGCCGGTGCCGGGGGGCGGGTGACGGCTGTCGTCGGGGCGGTCGTGCCGGCTGCCGTCGGCGTGCGGGTGGTTCCCTGCGGCCAGGCCGGCGCCGCGAAAGTCAGCGCCAGCAGCGCCGCCAGCGGCCGCCGCCAGGGCGCCCATGTGCCGCCAGCGCGGCAATGACCCCCGTCGCCACGATGTGACGCGCAGCCGCCAGGAACGGCGTCCGCCGCGGCGTCACGGCCGCGTGCGGCAGACCTGCGAAGCGATCGGTGTTTTGGCATGTTGCTATGATAGCGGCCTCCAGTAGCCGTTCCCATCGGATGGTTCCCCCACACACCGAAGGCCACCTGCCCCAAGTCCCGCCGGAAATTCTGCCATGTCCCAGCTCACCCACTTCGATACCGCCGGACAAGCCCATATGGTCGACGTCGGCGACAAGGCCAGCACGCACCGCGTGGCCGTGGCCACCGGCACCATCACCATGCAACCCGCCACCTTCGCGCTGGTGCGCGACGGCAGCGCCAGGAAGGGCGACGTGCTGGGCATCGCGCGCGTCGCGGCAATCATGGCCACCAAGCGCACCGCCGACCTGATCCCGCTGTGCCACCCGATCGGGCTGACCAAGGTCGCGGTCGAGTTCGCGCTGGACGAGGCCGCCGCCACCGTCGCCTGCACCGTGCGCACCGAGACCCGCGGCCAGACCGGCGTGGAAATGGAGGCGCTGACCGGCGTGCAGGTGGCGCTGCTGACGATCTACGACATGTGCAAGGCGGTGGATCGGGGCATGGTAATGGGCAATGTGAAGCTGCTGGAGAAGCACGGGGGCAAGTCGGGCGACTGGGTGGCGGGCGACACCAAGTAATTGATACGGCGAACACCAGGCACGCGGCAAAACCAGGAAGCGCAAACAAGAAACCCGCCGGAGCGGGTTGGTGGGTCGGGAGTCGGAACGAAGTAGACGTGGGGTTGCGGCCCGTATGGGTGGCCGCCTTTGACTATGTTCGTTCCGACTTGGACTCAGTCTACGGGAAGCGGCTTACGTCCCGTATCGGGGTAAATCGTAATGGCGAGACGCGGAAGTGCTTCAGCGTAGCCGGCTTCGATCTCGTCAGCGTTGCGCACAGCTTCGCGTTGCTCCGTCAGGAACCTCTCACCTAGACTACATCGATCAAACCGACGAGGCAGGCCACCGTCCAGCCCCGCGCGATTTGGCGCCCCCGCCACGCCCGCGCAAAGGAGATCGACCATGTTGACTCAGAAGACGAAGGACATCGTAAAGGCCACTGCACCGGTGCTGGCCGAACACGGCTACGACATCATCAAGTGCTTCTACAAACGCATGTTTGAAGCGCACCCCGAACTGAAGAACGTGTTCAACATGGCCCACCAGGAACAGGGCCAGCAGCAGCAGGCGCTGGCACGGGCGGTTTACGCGTATGCGGAGAATATCGAGGACCCGGGCAGCCTGATGGCCGTGTTGAAGAACATTGCCAACAAGCATGCGAGCCTCGGCGTCAAACCGGAACAGTACCCGATTGTTGGGGAACACCTGCTGGCGGCCATCAAGGAAATCCTGGGCGACGCCGCAAACGAAGAAATCATTTCGGCATGGGCACAAGCCTACGGGAACCTTGCCGATGTCCTGATGGGCATGGAGAGCGAGTTATACGACCGTTCTTCGGAACAACCGGGTGGCTGGAAGGGATGGCGCACCTTTGTGGTTCGCGAGAAGCGCCCCGAAAGCGACGTGATCACGTCATTCATCCTCGAGCCGGTCGATGGTGGTCCGGTGTTGAATTTCGAGCCCGGCCAATACACCAGCGTCGCGATCGATGTGCCCGCGCTCGGATTGCAGCAAATTCGCCAGTACAGCCTGTCGGACATGCCAAACGGGCGCAGCTATCGCATCTCCGTCAAACGTGAAGCTGGCGGAACACAGCCACCGGGCCATGTCTCGAACCTGCTGCATGATCACGTCAATGTCGGGGACGAAGTCAGGCTGGCTGCGCCGTATGGGAGCTTCCATATCGATGTCGACGCCAAGACACCGATTGTCCTGATCAGCGGCGGCGTGGGGCTGACACCGATGATCAGCATGCTCAAGCGGGCAATACAGGATCCACAGCGCCACGTGGTGTTCGTTCATGGCGCACGCAATAGTGCTGTGCACGCCATGCGCGACCGACTGCGTGAGGCGGCCAAGGCGAACGAGAATTTCGATCTCTTTGTGTTCTATGACCAGCCGCTGCCTCAGGATACGCAGGGACGGGATTATGACTACCCAGGACTGGTCGATGTGAAGCTGATTGAGAAAGCGGTTTCCCTGCCCGATGCCGACTACTACATCTGCGGTCCGATCCCGTTTATGCGAATGCAGCATGATGCCCTCAAGAACCTGGGCGTCCATGAGGCACGCATTCACTACGAGGTGTTTGGTCCAGACCTGTTTGCTGAATAGCAGGAGGGCCGTGGGAAGCATTCAGGGGCAAACCAGCCGCCAGCGATGCTTCCCATTTGCCGGAGACTCACGCGCACCGTTGCGCGGTATCACACCGTCTTACGCCACTGTCGTTCCCCGGTAATAAAGGTAACGCCGCATTTCCACGTACGCCGCGCCGGCGCCGGCGCGTGACAATTTGGTATTCAATACGATTGCGGGCCGGCGCATTTCGCGGCCGGCGGTCTCTGCCCGTGGCGCGCCGTGCGGTGCGTGCGGGGATGAGGTGAATACCATGAACGGGCGCATGCTCTGCCAGCTGGCCCTGGCACTGGCGGCGACGGCCGCGAGCGGCGCCGCCCTCGCCGGGCGGGCCGAATTCCACAATGCCGTTTGGCACGATAGCGACACACGCGGCGGCTTTGTCCAGACGCGCACGCGCGTCGGCGTGGGCCTCTATTTCGGGCCCGGCGTGTTCTACGGTGGCTCCCCCTACGCCTACCCGGCTCCGTACTACTACCCGGCCCCGATGGTCGCCGTGCCTGCGGCGCCGCAGGAGTACATCGAACAGGGCCCGAACGGCCCGGTGCCGGCCCCCAGCCCGGACAACGCCGTGCCGCAGGATCAGGGTTGGTGGTACCACTGCAACCAGCCCGAAGGCTACTACCCCTACGTGCAGTCCTGTCCCGGCGGATGGCAGCGCGTACCGGCCCAACCGCCACCCAACTCCTGACGCGGGGTGACCACCATGCATGCCCTGACCCGGGCCACGCTGGCCGTGGCCACCCTGACCCTCGGCGCCTGCGCCGTGATGCCCTCCGGCCCCAGCGTGATGGCGCTGCCGGGCACCGGCAAGAGCTTCGACCAGTTCCGCGCCGACGACTACAACTGCCGCCAGTTCGCGCTTGGCCAGGTGGGCGGCGTCTCGTCGTCGCAGGCCGCCAATAATGCGGCGGTCGGCAGCGCCGTGGTCGGCACCGCGCTGGGCGCGGCGGCCGGCGCGGCCTTCGATGGCGGATCGGGTGCGGCGGTAGGCGCGGGCCTGGGCCTGCTGACCGGCGCCGCGTTCGGGGCCGGCAATGCGCAGTACGCAGGCTACGGCACGCAACGGCAATACGATGCCGCCTACGTGCAGTGCATGTACGCCAGCGGCAACCGCGTGCCGGTCGCCGGGCGCGTGGCCGCGGCGCCGGCTCAGGCTCCGGCGCCGCGTTACTACTACGCGCCCCCGCCGCCGGCCTACTACGTCCCGTACTACTAGTCCCGGCGGCCCCACTCCGACAGCCGGCGAGAGCGGTCGCTGACCCACGCGCAGAACGCCTGCGGGCGCTGGTCCGGCTTGACTTCCCGGCACGCCTGCGCGATCGCGGCGTACTGCGCCACTTCATCGCCGAGGTAGTACCAGCGCAGCCGCTCCATCCACAGGCGGCCCTGCGCGGGATCGCCGGTCAGCGCCAGCAGCCATGCGGTGCGCGAGATCATCGTCGGCGTCGGCAGCAGGTGCACCGCAGCGATATGCGCGGGCAGCAGCTCAGCCGCGTTGTCCGGCGTGATGGCGGCCTGCCCCGCGGCGTCGGCCTGCGCATGCTGGCGGAACCAGAAGCGCGGCATCGGCAGTGTGTTGCGGGCCGCGCCGGTCGCGTATTCGCGGGCCTCTGCGCGGCGATAGTCCTGCCACATCGTCGCCAGCACCGTCACGGCAACCACGGCGAACGTGAGCGTGAGCCCCCGCGCCAACGTTGCCGGCATGCGCCAGTGCCCGAAGCCCGATGGCTCGAGCCAGCCGAGCAGGAAGCAGAACGGCAGGAAGAAATACAGGTAGTGCAGCGGGTATTCGAGCATCGAATGCGCGCACAGCATCGCCAGCCAGGCGAGCATCAGCACGGTCTGGCGGCGCTCGTCGGCATCGGCCTTCCACAGCCTCGCCCGCACCACGCGCCACAGCCACACGGCAAGAATGATCGCGACGCCGGCCGTCCCGGCGATACCGGTCTTGGCCAGCAGGTCGAGCACGGCGTTGTGGGCATGCAGGGCCATCTCGACCTTCACGCCGACCTGCGACAGCTGCAGGAACTGTGACCAGCCGAATTCGCCCCAGCCCACGCCGAACCACGGGTGCGCGCGGAACATTGCCACGGCATGCGCCCACAGTGCGCTGCGCGCGGACATCTGGTCCTCGGCTTCGAGCTGCGCGATGGTGTCGAACAGGCGCCAGTCCAGCAGCTGGCCAGCAACGCGGATCGCCGGTTGCAGGATCAGCAGCATCACGAGCATCACGACAGCGGCTACCACCAGCCCGGAAGCACGTCGCATCGGGTCCGCCTCGCGCGGTGTGCCGCGCGCCAGCCATGCGGCCACCAGCGCGTAGACCGCGGCCAGGCCGACGTGCAGCACGCCGGTGCGCGAGCCAGACAAAACGATGCCGCTCTCCAGCAGTGCGACTGCCGTGAGCCACATCGGAAAACGAAGCTTGCCGCGCGAAGCCAGCCAGACGGATGCCACCAGTGCGAGCCCGTGCACCGTGGCCTGGTGGTTGGGCTGGTTCAGGTTGCCCCACAGGCGGCGGTTGTCGTCGTAGAAGTATGTGGAGACGAGGCCGAAGGCGCGGGGTTCGAGATGGAACAGTTGCACCCACTGCGTAACGGTGCCTAGCAGGCCGGCAATGAGGAAGGCGGTGGCGAAGGCATCGCCGATATCCTGCGTGCTCGTTGCTGTCGCGCGGCGGTGCCACCATCCGGCGCATGTCACTGTGGCGCCGAGGATCAGCGTGAGGACCGTGATGGTGCGGCTGCCGGTGATGTCAGGGTGGCCGAGGCCGACGAGTACCAGGCTGATGACGGTTAGCCAGAGGAACAGCAAGGATACCCACGGTAGCGACACGGCGGCTGCCGGGGTCGATGCGGCGGGCTTGCGGATCGCCGGGATCGCGAAGACGGCGATGACACAGAGTGCTGCGATCCATTCGCCATAGAACGTCGCGAGCGGCAGCGTATGCCGGGAGACTAGCAGCGGGACGACGATTGCTGCGATGAGGGCGGCCGACGGTAGGAAGGGCCTGGACGGCTGCATCGGGGCGCCTGTTTAGGGGAAAAGGCGCATGATAGCTTGGGGGCTGGGCAAAGAAAAAGCGCCCGAAGGCGCTTTTTCTTGTGGCAGTCGGTACTTAGATACCCGTCTGCGCACGCGTGCAAGTACCGCCCGTAGTCACACCGGCCCAAGTAATCGAGTTCGCATTGCTGGTGCCGGTCAGAGTCACCACACATCCGTTCGCCAGACCCAGGTTGTTGGCCGTTGCAGTCAGCTGAATGGTAGTTGTAGTAACGGTGGGTGCCGTGGGCGCGCCTGCGCCAAACAGCAAGGTGACGCCGACGGGCGCGGGTACTGCCGGGTAACCGGTCGCAGCGGTGAGCTGGACGAGAGTTCCGCAAGCGGTCAGGTCCCCACCCGAGACTTGCGCACACTGGGCGATCGCCTGCTTCAACGGCGCAATCTCCGTCAGAGGACTCGACCACCGGCTACGCGTCACGTAATCCTGATACTGCGGAATCGCGATCGCCGCCAAAATACCAATGATCGCCACCACGATCATCAGTTCGATCAGCGTAAAGCCCTTCTGGACTCGACGGCCCAGCTTCTTCAGTTGTTGTACCCGTTGCATGATTTGACCCCTCGAAGAGATTTTGGTTAAGCGTTGCACGTCTTCGGTTTCGTGACGCGGGAACCATTGAGCAGTAAGTGTGCCAGCCGCCTCCCCCATCCGAAGGGGGTAAAAAGCGACAAATTTCGTCAGCCGGCAGGGGGTTGCCAGCGGCAAGCGCCAAAATTTGTCACCTATGCCCGCTACCACCAGGCAAAACGACAAAATGTGCGATCACTCACATGAGTTAGTTGGCCAGGCCACCGACAGCGGCGGTACCCGGACACCAACAAAAAAGGGCGGCCAGCAGGCCGCCCTTCTCGGCTAGGGAAAGACCCCGTCAGGCCGTCTGCGCCGACCGGCGGCTCAGCAGCTTGCCCAGGATCACCACCAGAATCGCGCCCGCAGCGCCAAATACCAGGTGGGCATGCGGCACGTGGACCTCGAACCAGGCTGCGTCAACCGGATCGCTTACCAGCATCTCGCCAGCCAGGTAGCCCAGCAGCGCGGCGCCCAGCACAATGATGACCGGGAAGCGTTCCATCACCTTCAGCAGCAGCGTGCTGCCGAACACGATCAGCGGAATCGACAGGCCCAGGCCGATGATCAGCAGCATCAGCTGGCTGCCCTCGGGGCCCTTCTGCGCGGCGGCGGCCACGGCGACCACGTTGTCCAGCGACATCACCAGGTCGGCGATCAGGATGGTGCGGACCGCGGCCCAGATATTGTCCTTGGCGTCGTGGCCTTCCTCGTCGTCATCGCCGGTCAGCAGCTGCACGCCGATATAGACCAGCAGCACGGCGCCGATGATCTTCAGGTACGGCAGGCTCAGCAGCTTGACCGCGGCCACGGTCAGCACCACGCGCATGATGATGGCGGCAGCGCTGCCCCAGAAGATGGCTTTCTTCTGCTGGGCGGGCGGCAGGTTGCGCGAGGCGAGCGCGATCACCACCGCGTTGTCGCCGGACAGGACGATGTTGGTCAGGATGATCGATCCCAACGCAATCCAGAATGTGGTGGAAGACAGCAGTTCCACGGGGAGGCTCCTCGAGTTCTATCTATTGGCCCGAACGCGTCATGTGACGGCGATTCGGATGTCTGAAAACACAGACATGACTATTTAACGCACGAACCTTTCGATTCCATTTCAAACCCCGGCCGGGGCGGCTTGGGACATACCCTAAGAAGCGGCGCGCCAGAACGACATTGCCCCCGCACGGGGCGGGGGCAAATGTCTCGTCATTGCCGCGCGGCGGCGACGACGTGCTCGAAAGCACTCAGCAATTACAGCATTGCCTTCAGCAGGCGGCCCATTTCGGACGGGTTCTTGGTCACCTTGATACCGCAGGCTTCCATGATCTCCAGCTTGGCCTGGGCGGTGTCGGCACCGCCCGAGATCAGCGCGCCGGCGTGGCCCATGCGCTTGCCCGGAGGCGCGGTCACGCCAGCGATGAAGCCAACCACCGGCTTCTTCATGTTGTCCTTGATCCAGTTGGCCGCGTTGGCTTCGTCCGGACCGCCGATCTCACCGATCATGACCACGGCGTCCGTTTCCGGATCGTCGTTGAACATCTTCATCACGTCGATGTGCTTCAGGCCGTTGATGGGGTCGCCACCGATGCCGACAGCCGACGACTGGCCCAGGCCCAGCGCGGTCAGCTGGCCCACGGCTTCATACGTCAGCGTGCCCGAGCGCGACACCACGCCGATGCGGCCCTTCTTGTGGATGTGACCCGGCATGATGCCGATCTTGATTTCGTCCGGCGTGATCAGGCCCGGGCAGTTCGGTCCCAGCAGCAGGGTCTTCTTCTTCTCGCGGCGCATGCGGTCCTTGACTTCCATCATGTCGCGCACGGGGATGCCTTCGGTAATGCAGACCACCAGGTCCAGGTCGGCGTCAACGGCTTCCCAGATTGCGGCAGCGGCGCCTGCGGGCGGCACGTAGATGACCGACACGGTGGCGCCGGTCTGGGCCTTGGCGTCCTTGACGCTGGCGTAGATGGGAATGCCTTCGAAGTCTTCGCCGGCCTTCTTGGGGTTCACGCCTGCTACGAAGGCGTTCTTGCCGTTGGCGTAGTCGCGGCAGCCACGGGTGTGGAACTGGCCGGTCTTGCCGGTGATGCCCTGGGTGATGACCTTGGTGTCTTTGTTGATCAGAATCGACATGCTGTAATCCTTTGCTTGGCTACGAGCGGCGCGCGCAAGGGCTCAAGGAGCGCCTGCGCACCGCTCGCGTTCGCGTATGGTTGCGTTCGTGCGACGGCTTACTTGCCAGCGGCAGCGGCCACCACCTTCTGGGCGGCTTCTTCCATCGTGTCGGCCGAGATGATGGGCAGGCCCGAGTCGGCCAGCATCTTCTTGCCGAGGTCTTCGTTGGTGCCCTTCATGCGCACGACCAGCGGCACCGTCAGGTGCACGGCCTTGGACGCGGAGATCACGCCTTCGGCGATCACGTCGCAACGCATGATGCCGCCGAAGATGTTGACCAGGATGGCCTGCACGTTCGGGTTGCTCAGCATCAGCTTGAAGGCTTCGGTCACCTTCTCGGTGGTGGCACCGCCGCCCACGTCGAGGAAGTTGGCCGGCTCGCCGCCGAACAGCTTGATGGTGTCCATGGTGGCCATGGCCAAGCCGGCGCCGTTCACCAGGCAGCCGATGTTGCCGTCCAGCGAGATGTAGGCCAGGTCGAACTTCGAGGCTTCGATTTCGTTGGCGTCTTCTTCATCCAGGTCGCGGTAGGCGACGATTTCCGGGTGACGGAACAGCGCGTTCGAGTCGAAGTTGAACTTGGCGTCCAGCGCGATGACCTTGCCGTCGCCGGTCAGGATCAGCGGGTTGATTTCAGCCAGCGAAGCGTCGGTTTCATAGAACGCCTTGTACAGGCCTTGCAGGGCCTGGCGGGCTTGCGCCACGCTCGCGTCGGGCACGCCGATCTTGCGGGCGATGTCGTCGGCTTCAGCGTCGGTCAGGCCGACCGACGGCTCGATGATCAGGGTGTGGATCTTTTCCGGGGTGTGGGCAGCGACTTCTTCGATGTCCATGCCGCCTTCGCTCGAGGCCATCAGCGCGACCTTCTGCGAAACGCGGTCCACCACCAGCGAAACGTACAGTTCCTTCTTGATGTCGGCGCCTTCTTCGATCAGCAGGCGGTTGACCTTCTTGCCTTCCGGGCCGGTCTGGTGCGTGACCAGTTGCATGCCCAGGATGTTCGAAGCATAGGTCTTGACGTCCTCGATGCTCTTGGCAACCTTGACGCCGCCGCCCTTGCCGCGGCCACCCGCATGAATCTGCGCCTTGACAACCCACACCGGGCCGCCGAGTTGTTCTGCGGCCTTCAGGGCCTCGTCAACCGAGAACGCGGGGATGCCGCGCGGAACCGGCACATTGTATTTGCGCAGGATTTCCTTGCCTTGATACTCATGGATATTCATGCGTGTTTCCTTTCGGGTAGGCGTAAAAGGTAGAAGGGAAGAATCTGAAAAAGGAGACGAACTCTCTCGTCTGGCTGGCCGATCCTGAGAATCAGCCGGAGGTGCCGGTTGGCCGGTCGGCCGGGACAGCGTCGTTGCCGTCGTTTGGGTGACCACCGCGGTCGCCATTGGCCGCGGGCGGCGCCTGAGGCGCAGTCGCGACGGCAGGCGCTGCCTCGGCCCGTGCCTTGGGCGTCGGCTGGTGACCATACCAGCGCGGGTAAAACTCTCGGACCACCTCGCCATCGAAACGCAGGGCGTGGCAGCCGTTCAACTGATAGGGCGGCTCCGGATTCGGATCGTCCTCGCCGTTGTCGCGGATATTGATGACCTCGCCGGCAAAGGCCTGGATCGCCGTACTGGGCAGCACGCCGGCGGCCTCGGTCAGGTGCGAGCAGCCCTTCATGCCGCCCAGGCGTTCGCGCACCGCCTTGCGGAAGCCCTTGAGCAGGTTCAGCCCGATCAGCTCGCGGTAGGCCGGGCCGATGGTGTCGCAATGCGACGGGTACGGCACCCAGTCCGAGCAAGCCTCGGCGTCCAGTACCGTCATGTCCTCGTCGATCGTGATGCGCAGCCACAGGTCGTGCAGGGGCTGGCCCACCGGGCGGATGCGGTCGCCGGCAAGTTCGATGTCGCGGGGCTTGGTGTCGGTCAGGCGCACCTCGATATCCCACAGGCCGTCCTCCCTCTGGTACGCATCGGCCGTGATGGTACGGCGGTGGCGCGGGGAGCGGTTGACGGGCTGGGACAGAGGCATGGCCAGGCTGGAATAACGGAACGCTGGGGGGCTCGGGAACGGCGGTGCCGGAGCACCGAATAACCCGGGGAGTTTAACATGCCGCGCCGCGTTGCCCGGGAACATCCTTGCGCCGCGACTGTCGCCGCGCATTGTCGGGCGACCATGGGCGCAGTAGAAGTCGTGATGGTATTGCCGCAACGCACCAGCGGCAGCGGCCATAAACGCCTTGATCAGGGCGCTGCCGCGCAGCGCCGAGCCAACGGCCGATGGCGCAATGCAGCGCGCGGTGCAGCCAATACACCCTTACGGCAGTGCAGGTAATCGAGCGGAAAATGGCGCGTACGCCACCCCACGGCGGGTCAGCCGGCGTCGCCTTCGTCGCCGTAGTCGTCGTCCGCGCCCTGGATGATCTTGCCGACCACGGAACGCGAGAACCCCCGCGCCACCATGAAGCGGACCTGTTTGGCCCGCTCCTCGGGCGTCGCCGGCGGCGACCCGAAACGCTTGCGCCAGACCTCGCGCGCGCGCTCGGTCTCGGTGGCGCGCAGCCGGTCCTGCAGTTCGCCGAGCTGTTCGCTGCCCAGCTTGTGGGTCTTGGCTTCCTGCATGACCCGGGCGGTGCCATAGCGGGCGCCGCGGCGATGCACCAGGCTGTCGGCAAAGCGCTGGTTGGACAGCCAGTTCTCGCGCTCGAGCGCGTCCAGCAGCTGCTCGAGCTGCTCGGGCGACTCGGCATGCGGCGCGAGCTTGCGCGCCAGCTCGGCACGGCTGTGCTCGCGGCGCGACAGGTAGCCGACGGCGCGGGCCTTCAGGGAAAGCGGGGGACGGGTTGCCATCGAAGGGTCAGGGCATTGGCATGGGCTGGCGCTGCGTCATGCAGCCAAAGCAAAAAGGCCGGCGCATCGGCGATGCTCCGGCCTTTCCGGCTGCTGCAGCGGCCGCTGGCGGGATCAGTTTTCCACCGCTTCCGCTGCTGCCACGGGGTTCATCGCCACCACGCCCAGCGCCGCGCGCACCTTGTTTTCGATCTCGTCGGCAATGTCCGGGTTCTCGCGCAGGTACTCGCGCGCGTTGTCCTTGCCCTGGCCGATCTTGTCGCCGTTGTAGCTGTACCAGGCGCCCGACTTCTCGACGATCTTGGCGTCCACGCCCAGGTCGATGATCTCGCCCTGGCGCGAAATGCCCTGTCCGTAGAGGATGTCGAAGAAGGCTTCGCGGAACGGCGGCGACACCTTGTTCTTGACCACCTTGACCTTGGTCTCGTTGCCGATCACGTCGTCGCCCTTCTTGATCGAGCCGATGCGGCGGATATCCAGGCGCACCGAGGCGTAGAACTTGAGCGCGTTGCCGCCGGTGGTGGTTTCCGGCGAACCGAACATCACGCCGATCTTCATGCGGATCTGGTTGATGAAGATCACCAGGCAGTTGGTGCGCTTGATGGTGCCGGTCAGCTTGCGCAGCGCCTGGCTCATCAGGCGGGCCTGCAGGCCGGGCAGGGAATCGCCCATTTCGCCTTCGATTTCGGCCTTGGGCACCAGTGCGGCCACCGAGTCGATCACGATCAGGTCGATCGAGCCCGAGCGCACCAGCGCGTCGGTGATTTCCAGCGCCTGCTCGCCGGTGTCCGGCTGCGAGATCAGCAGGTCGCCGACGTTGACGCCCAGCTTGTTGGCGTAGCTGACGTCCAGCGCGTGCTCGGCGTCGATAAAGGCGCAGGTGCCGCCCAGCTTCTGCATCTCGGCCACGACCTGCAGCGTCAGCGTGGTCTTGCCCGACGATTCCGGACCATAGATCTCGACCACGCGGCCGCGCGGCAGGCCGCCGACGCCCAGCGCGATGTCCAGGCCGAGCGAGCCGGTGGATACCACCTGGATGTCCTTCTCGACCTCGCCGTCGCCCAGGCGCATGATCGAGCCCTTGCCGAACTGCTTCTCGATCTGGGAGAGCGCGGCGGCAAGCGCCTTCTGCTTCTCGGCGCTCACGCCGGCACCTGCCTTCTTGTCGTCCATGGTCGTCCTTGAATCAATGGTGTATAAATAGGCCGCATGTGGCGCGGCCCCGGCTTTTCCGGAGTCAGCGCCGCGGGCCCGACTATCTGCGCGGCCACGCTGCGGACATGCAAATTATGACGCGCCCGGCAGCCCGTGTGGAATTGCGGGTACTGTATAAAAAAACAGTATGCTTGGCAAGCCCCATCGCGCCCATTCCGGTGGCGCCGGCTATGCCGGCCACGGGTGGAGACAACCATGCGCATTTTGATTGCCGAAGATGACGACGTGCTGGCCGACGGCCTGACGCGCTCGTTACGCCACTCGGGTTATGCCGTCGACCACGTCGCCAGCGGCCTCGAAGCCGATTCGGCGCTGTCGACCCAGACCTTCGACCTGCTGATCCTGGACCTGGGCCTGCCGCGCATGTCCGGGCTGGAGGTGCTCAAGCGCCTGCGCGCGCGCGGCGCGATGCTGCCGGTGCTGATCCTGACCGCCGCCGACAGCGTCGACGAGCGCGTCAAGGGCCTGGACCTGGGCGCCGACGACTACATGGCCAAGCCCTTCGCGCTGTCCGAGCTGGAGGCGCGCGTGCGCGCGCTGGTGCGGCGCGGTGCCGGCGGCGGCGCCACGCTGATGCGCCACGGGCCGCTGTCCTACGACCAGGTCGGGCGCATCGCCTACCTGAACGACCAGATGCTGGACCTGTCCGCGCGCGAGACCGGCCTGCTGGAAATCCTGCTGACCCGCAGCGGCCGGCTGGTATCCAAGGAGCAGCTGGTGGACCACCTGTGCGAGTGGGGCGAGGAAGTCAGCAACAACGCGATCGAGGTCTACGTGCACCGGCTGCGCAAGAAGATCGAGGTGGGCGGCATCCGCATCGCCACGGTGCGCGGGCTGGGCTACTGCCTGGAGAAATTCCAGCCAGCCGTCGCTGCCCAACCCTGACAAACTCCGTCCGCCGATTTCATTTCTCCGCAGGCGAACCCGCGACCGGACCTGAGCCCACACCGTCGAGATGAGCCTGCTGCGACTGCCCTGGCGGCGCCCGCACCGCGCGGTGCCGCCCCCCTCCCCCACCGCGGCGCCCGACGCCGATGCCGCCGACCAGGAACTGGCCGACGCGCTGCCGCACCTGGAAGAAAGCACCGCGCATCCGGCGCCGCGCTCGCTGTTCGGCGAGATCCTCGACTGGATGCTGGCGCCGCTGTTGCTGCTCTGGCCAATGAGCATCGCGGTGACCTACCTGGTGGCCAAGTCGATCGCCAACGGCCCCTTCGACCGCGCGCTGGAGGCCAGCGCCATCGTGCTGTCCCAGCAGGTGCGCGAGGTCAACGGCCGCGTCACGCTGCAGCTGCCGCTGTCGGCGCGCGAGATCCTGCGCGCCGACGAGACCGACAACATCTACTACCAGGTGGTGGGCAAGCGCGGCGAGTACATCGCCGGCGACCACGACCTGCCACTGCCGTCCGAGGAGGACCAGGGCCATGCGGGCCTGGTGTCCCTGCGGGATGACCGCGTGGCGGGCAACGACGTGCGCGTCGCCTATACCTATATCGACCTCAAGCAAGTCAGCGGTACGCAGCCGGTGCTGGTACAGGTGGCAGAGACCCTGGACAAACGCGCGCGGCTGGCCAACGAGATCATCAAGGGCGTGATCCTGCCGCAGTTCGTAATCCTGCCGCTGGCGGTGGTGCTGGTGTGGTTCGGGCTGTCGCGCGGCCTCGCGCCGCTCACTGCGATCCAGCAGCGCATCCGCACGCGCAACCCGGGCGACACCAGCCCCATCGACGAACGCGCCGCGCCGCAGGAAATCACGCCGCTGGTGGGCTCGTTCAACGAATTGCTGGCGCGACTGGACCAGTCGGTGCAGACGCAGAAGCGCTTTATCGCCGATGCCGCGCACCAGATGAAGACGCCGCTGGCGGGGCTGCGCATGCAGGCCGAGCTGGCGCAGCGCGAGCAGTCGCCGGAAGAGCTGCGGCGCTCGCTGGCGCAGATCGCCGGCAGCTCGGAGCGCACCGCGCACCTGGTCACGCAGCTGCTGTCGCTGGCGCGCATGGAGAACCTGGCCGGCACCGGCGGCATGGCGGCGCTGGACCTGTCGGCGCTGGCGCGCGAGGTGGTCAAGGACTGGCTGCCGCAGGCCTGGGCGCGCGAGATCGACCTGGGGCTGGATGCGGACGACCATCCGGTGATGGTGCAGGGCAACCGGCTGATGCTGACCGAGATGCTGAACAACCTGCTCGACAACGCCATCCGCTACACGCCGCGCGGCGGCCATGCCACCGTGCGTGTCAGCGCCGATGCATTCGAGCCCTTCGCCTACCTGGACGTGGAAGACACCGGGCCGGGCATCCCGCCGGCCGAGCGCGAACGCGTGATGGAGCGGTTCTACCGCGTGCTCGGCACCAATACCGAAGGCAGCGGCCTGGGCCTGGCCATCGTGCGCGAGATCGTGCATCAGCACGGCGGCGATGTGCAGATTTCCGACCACGTCTACCAGCAATCGCCGCGGCTCGCGGGCGCGCATTTCCGCGTGACGCTGCGCCGCCCCACCGAGCCGCCAGCAGAATGAGCCAGCCCCCCTATCGTCCCGATGCCCGCCAGCGCCAGGCCTGGCATCGCAACCTGCGCTGGATCGCCGGCCTGCTGTGCGTCTGGTTCGTGGTCACCTTCGTGGTGGCCTGGTTCGCGCGCGAGCTGCGCTTCGATTTCTTCGGCTGGCCGTTCTCGTTCTGGGTCGGGGCCCAGGGCGCGCTGGTGGTGTACGTGCTGATGGCCGCGCTCTACGCCTGGCGCATGAACCGCGCCGACGACGAAGCTGACAGGGCGACCGACAGCGCGGACGCGCCCGCTCCCCTGCCTTCGCAGGGTGCTTCGCGCGGTGCAGGCATCGATGCTGCATAGCCGCACGCCGGCAAAGCGCTTGGCGAAGCCATCCCGCGGCGGAAAGCGCGTGCGTCGCAGCATGCCAGGCACCCCGCACCGCTAGCGTATACCCCGACAATTTCGGCCTTTTTGCGCACGAATCTGTCAGAACTCAGTAAGTTTCGCCTCCCACAATCCACTGCAACTCAGGCTCCCGGCCAGCGGCACGGGCCTTTCCCGCGTTGCCGCGCCTTGCCCGAGATCCATTCCAGACGGAGGAGACAAAATGGCAAACGTGCAGAACGTCGCGGTGCCCGGAGGGGGCGCGCAGAACGCACCGATGACCCACGAAGAACGCAAGGTGATCCTTGCCTCGTCGCTGGGCACGGTGTTCGAGTGGTACGACTTTTACCTCTACGGCTCGCTGGCGGCGATCGTCGCCAAGCAGTTCTTCGCGGGCCTGGATCCGACCTCGGCCTTCATCTTCGCGCTGCTCGCGTTTGCCGCCGGCTTTATCGTGCGGCCGTTCGGCGCACTGGTGTTCGGCCGCCTGGGCGACATGATCGGGCGCAAGTACACCTTCCTGGTGACGATCCTGATCATGGGCATGTCGACCTTTATCGTCGGCCTGCTGCCCGGCTACGCCACCATCGGCTGGGCCGCGCCGATCATCCTGATCGCACTGCGCATGCTGCAGGGCCTGGCGCTCGGCGGCGAGTACGGCGGTGCCGCCACCTACGTGGCCGAGCACGCGCCGCACGGAAAGCGCGGCGCCTACACGGCCTGGATCCAGACCACCGCCACGCTGGGCCTGTTCCTGTCGTTGATCATAATCCTGCTGTGCCGCGAATTCACCGGCCCCAACTTCGAGGTCTGGGGCTGGCGCATCCCGTTCCTGCTGTCGATCCTGCTGCTGGGCATGTCGGTGTATATCCGCCTGTCGATGAACGAGTCGCCGGCGTTCCAGCGCATGAAGGCCGAAGGCAAGACCTCCAAGGCCCCGCTGACCGAGTCCTTCGCCCAGTGGCGCAACCTGAAGATCGTGATCCTGGCCCTGCTCGGCCTGACCGCCGGCCAGGCCGTGGTCTGGTACACCGGCCAGTTCTACTCGCTGTTCTTTCTTACGCAGGTGCTCAAAGTCGATGCCAAGACGGCCAACCTGCTGATCGCCGGCGCACTGGTGATCGGCACGCCGTTCTTTATCTTCTTCGGCTCGCTGTCGGACAAGATCGGCCGCAAGTGGATCATCATGCTGGGCTGCGCGCTGGCGGTGCTGACCTACTTCCCGCTGTTCAAGGCGCTGACCCACTACGCCAACCCGGCGCTGGAGCGTGCCCAGCACACCGCGCAGATCGTGGTGACCGCCGACCCGAAGCAGTGCTCGTTCCAGGGCAGCCCGATCGCCCGCGAGATCGACTTCCGCAGCTCGTGCGACATCGCCAAGCGCACGCTGGCGCAGGCATCGGCCAGCTATGACGTGGTCGAGGCGCCGGCTGGCACCATGGCCTCGGTCAAGATCGGCGACAAGGAGATCAAGGCCCTCGATGCCCAGGTGACGAACGGCCACAGCTTCGACGACGCCAGCAAGAAGCAAATCGCGGCGTTCAAGAAGGAAGTGGGCGACTCGATGGCCGCGGCGGGCTACCCGACCAAGGCCGACCCGGCGCAGATGAACACGATCATGGTGCTGGTGATCCTGGTCATCCTGGTGATCTACGTCACCATGGTGTACGGGCCGATCGCCGCCATGCTGGTGGAGATGTTCCCGACCCGCATCCGCTACACCTCGATGTCGCTGCCGTATCACGTCGGCAACGGCTGGTTCGGCGGCCTGCTGCCCACCATCTCGTTCGCGCTGGTGGCCCAGAACGGCAACATCTACTACGGCCTCTGGTACCCGATCATCATCGCGGCGTTCACCTTCGTGATCGGTGCGCTGTTCGTGCGGGAAACCAAGGACGTGGACATCTACGCCCACGACTGACGCCGGTCCGGCGGGCAACGACGACGGCAGGCCATCCGGCCTGCCGTTTTTTTTGGCACTGGCCTGGCGGCCGCACGCTCTCGAAAAATCCTTGCACGAAGGTGTTGACAGCCTCGAAAGCCCAGGTATAATCTCAGTCTTCGTTGGCGAATTAGCTCAGTCGGTTAGAGCGACGGAATCATAATCCGCAGGTCCGGGGTTCGAGTCCCTGATTCGCCACCATCTATTTAAAAAGCCGCGATCCCCCACGGGATCGCGGCTTTTTGCTTTGGCGATTCGCTGAAGATGCCACGCACGGGCACGGCAAACCCGCCGGCCTGCCACGTGACGATGATGGGCTGAGATGCGATGCGGCATTTCATCACGTCATCGTGACCAACGGATTGGGTAGACCAAGCCTGATCAGCGGGATCTAGTGGCAGTGCGCTTCCGCTTGCTGTTTCGTGCCTTCCTTGGCTTTCAGAAGATTTTCATCCTGAGCCAGTTCTACACTCGCTGCTTCCAAAAACTGGCAAGCCGGCGCAGGGCCGCCGGCCATCGGAGGGCTTCGATGCAGCATCCACACCGACTTCCTGTCATGCAAATAGCTGCTGGCACCCGGGATCGCCACGCATTGCCGCGCCGGCGTCCACACCGATGCCTTCCGCCGGCATGCCTGGCCGCACTCGCATGGCTGGCCATGACGGGCAGCGCGCATGCTGCAGGATGTACCACGTCTGCCAATCCCCTGAGCTTCAGCCTGCCCGCCGGCAACTTTGCCGTGCCCCGCGACGCGCCCGTCGGCACCCGCCTGACACCCTTCCCCATCGCCCCCACTGGCTCGCCATACCGCAATACCTGGTTGTGCGATCTGCCCGCCAACAACTGGGCCGGTCCCGAGGTGCGCACTGTGCTGGCACCGGCGGGCATGGACTTTACCGAGGACGGTGTGCGGCACGCCGTTTTCCAGACCGACCTGCCGGGCGTCGGCATCATCATTGGCAAGAAGGTGGCCACTCCTTCGGGATGGACCACGGAAACGACCATCATGACCTCCTGGAATGAGGTCATCAGTTGGGTCAACAGCGGAGCCCGTCGAAGGCGGCGCAGTTCGGCGTCACCACACGGGCCGCCTTCGTCAAGACCGGTCCGATCGCCGGTGGGGCCGTCAATCTACGAAACGTCGGCCAGGCGCAGATGGATAGGGCCGCGGGTGGGCTTGCTGGATCTGGTCTTCACCGGTGGCCCGACATTCACCGCCGCGGCATGCACCACCTCGAACGTGCTCGTCGACCTGCGCTCGCACAAGAACATGGGGTTCAGCGGCACCGGCACGACGACCGCACCCACCGGTTTCCAGATCGGACTGAACCACTGCCCCGCCGGGCTGAACCGCATCCAGTACCGCGCGGATGCCGTCACCGCCGTTGCCGATGCGAACCGCTCTGTGGTTTCGCTGGACGCGGCCTCGGGTGCACGCGGTGTCGGGGTGCAGTTGCTGGATGGACAAGGCAACGTGCTGCCCCTGGGCAGCAACCTGACGCTTGCCGGCTACAACCCGGCAGTGGGCGGCAACCACGCCATTCCGCTGCAGGCGCGCTACTACCAGACCGCGGCGCCGGTGACGGCGGGCTCGGCCAACACATCGGTGACGTTCACGCTGACGTATCAGTGAGCCGGAGAACCGGTCCGTTCCAGTGAGGACGGTCCGTCGCCGGCCCAGCGGAGGCGAGGCGAACTTACCAGTAGCGCACGCGGCCGGTATCGAGGTGGACGAATTGCTCGCCCTGGTAGAAACCCACGCCGCCGGCCTGCAATGACTTGGCCGCGTCGCGGACATCGGACAGAGAGACGCCCGGCACGCGAATATCGATGGCCTTGCCGTCCATATGCAGGCTGTGCTTGGCCACGCCGCCGCCGCGCGTGTTGCGCAGCTTCGAGTTGGTGGCCGCGCTGCGGTAGCCGGAAATGACCTGGAACGGCTTGTCGGTGGCGAGTTCGCGGCGCACCCGGAACAACACTTCGAACAACTGCGGGTCGATCACGCCGACATCGCCCGAATAGTGGTCGCGCAGGAAGCCGTTAAGCGAGGTCAGCGCATCCGGCAGGAAGCGGTCGCCCACGGCGTACACCAGCGAAATATGCTCGCCGGTATGGGTATGGTCGAAAGTGAGCTTGCGGGCGTCTGGCAGGCTTGCCAGCGAGTGTCCATCCGGCAGGCTTGCCAGCGCCTTGCGCGGCGCCAGCGGCATCAGTCCGGCGGCCAGCGCCAATGTCCCGGTGGTATGAAGAAAGCGGCGGCGTGCCTTGCGCGTCGCATCAGTCATGGTACTTCCTCTAGATGTGCGAGCCGCGCCTTATGGCGTGGAGCCCCTGGCGCGTGCGAGTGCTGGCAGCGTGGCGCGCCCGGTGCGTTGCCGCAGCGCGTTGTCCAGCAATTTATCGTGACCGTAGATGTCTGGGAGAAAGGATACACGACCATCGGCCCGCGCGATGACCGTGCCGTAGGCCAGCACCACGGGCAAGGGCTGCTGCAGGCGCACGGTTTTCGACTTGCCGCGCGTCATCGCTTCGTGGATGCGCGCTTCGGTCCACTCCGGCATGTCCTGCATCACGAACTGCGCCAGCGCCACCGGCGTCTCGACGCGGATGCAGCCGTGGCTGAAGTCGCGCCGGTCGCGCTTGAACAGCTGCGGCGTGGGCGTGTGGTGCAGGTAGATGTTCTCGTTGTTGGGGAACGCGAACTTGATGTCGCCCAGCGCATTCGTCGGGCCCGGGCGCTGGCGGATGCGCATGCGGCCATTGAGCACCGCGTCCAGGTTCTCCTCTGACAGCGTGGTCACCGCCTTGCCGTCGCCGGTCACGAATTCCAGCCCTTGCCGGTTGAAGTAGCCAGGATCCTGGCGCAGGCGCGGGATGGTCTCGCGTTTGGCGATCGACGGCGGCACGTTCCAGTACGGGCTGAACTCGATATAGCGCATGTCCTCACTGAACAGCGGCGTGCGCGTATCGAGCGCCTTGCCGACGATCACCTTCATTTCCAGCTTGATGTCGAGCTTGCCGTCGCGCACTTCATACGCGCGCAGCATGAACTCGGGGACGTTGACAACGACCATGCGCGGACCGTCCAGCGGCGTCCAGCGCATGCGCTCCATGGTCAGTTCAATCTGCCGCACACGGCTGGCGATGGGTGCGTTGAGCTGCGCCAGCGTGGCCTGCCCGATCACGCCGTCGGGCTGCAGGCCGTGCCGCGACTGGAACGCCTTGACCCCTTCGACCAGCGCGCCTTCATAGCGCGGCGGCACCGGCGTCCCCGCCGGCAGGTCGCCCAGTCCGGCCAGGCGGCCGGCCAGCGCCGCGATGCCCGCCCACCGCTGGCCCGGCGTGAGCTTGCTGTCGGGCAGCGCTGGCAGTGGCTGCAACCAGACCGGCTGCCTGGCGATCTCGCGATACCGGGCCAGCGCCTGGCGCAGCGTGCCATACAGCGGGAATGACGGCGCGGCCTGCTGGACGGCGTCGGGCAGCCGGTGCTGTGCCACGGCATCACGCAGCACCGTGGCGACATCGAAGGGGCGGTCGGCTTGCGGGCTGAAGTTGGCGTGGACGGCGCGCGGGTTGACGCGGCCGGCGTGCAGGTCGGCCACCATCCGCTCCATTGCGGCAGTCAGCGCCGCATCGAGGCGCGCCGCGGCGTCGGGTGGCAGCACGGGGCCGGTTGCCGCCTGGGTCACCGCCTGGCGCAGCGCGTCGGCATCGTAGTCGCGGGGATCCAGGCCATCGGCGGCGACACCGCCGAGCGCGTCGACCGCCTGGCGGGCTTCCGGCACCGGGCGTCCCTGGGCGAACCACAGTGGCCCTTGCGCCGGCGCCGGCGCTTGCGCGAATGCGGCCGGCAGCGCCGCCGCGCAGGCCAGCACTGCGGCGCCAAGACTGCGCGCGAGCCACGCGCCGCGACCATGTATGGCGGCCTCGCGCACGGCCAGAACGGAAGGTTTTCGGGCAGGCGTGGCCGCTGGGGTCGCGCCGGTCCGGTGTGCTGCAGCAGTCAGGATCAGAGGCATCGAGCGGATGGGTCACATTCGTCGTACACGACCACAGTCTACCCGCGTTGGCGCGATGGCGCGGCCCACCGCAGCATCACCGGGCAGTCGTGCACGATCAACGGCAATGACACCGGCGCCAAGCCTTCACGGTGGCGCTGCCGGCAGTGCGAAACAAGCTCGTCATCAACGCGCCACCGCATCACAGTTCGCAGGAGTGTGGCCACTGCGGTCACACTCACCCGGACAACCGGCCGCCGCAGGCCGTATTTGTTTAACCAACGCTGCGACTTCCGTGCCAACGCGGACCACAACGCAAGCCTGGTGATTCGCGACCGCGGCGTGGCTATGGTCCTGTCGGGTGAGTTCTCGACCAAGACCCGGAAGAAGACGATGCGCCTGAGAACCAAGGTAGGGGCGGGATGCTCCGAACCGGGGGCCGAAGGGCTCCCTACGTCAGGGAAGACCCAGTCAGTCGACGCGCGGGTCACCGCACGGCGCATGAGTCACTGAATCTGGAAACCCCCGCTACAAGCCGAAGGCTTTAGCGGCGGGAGTATTCATGCGCCGAATCCTCGCTACGCGGCTGCAGCAATCTCTGCGCCGCCCTCGGATGGTTCCGTAGCGGACGATGCGCTAGCCATTGGTGGCGTCGAGCACTTCAGTGAGCTTGCGGCTGGCGTCCAGCGCCGCAGGGAAGCCGCAGTAGACCGCGCTGTGCACCATCAGCTCACGCAGTTCCTGCGGCGTGACGCCGTTGGCAAGCGCGCCGCGCAGGTGCCCGGCCAGTTCCTGCGGCCGGTTCAGCGCGATCAGCATCGACACCGTGGCCAGGCTGCGCTGCTTGCGGTCCAGCCCTTCGCGGGTCCAGACCGTGCCCCAGGCGAATTCCGTGACGAGCTGCTGCAGGCTGGTGTCGCCCTGCTGCGCGGCGGCGTCCAGCGCGCGCTGTACATGGGTGGGCCCGAGCACCTCGGTGCGCACGTCAAGGCCGGCCTCGAAGGCGGGCGTCGGGCTATAGGCGGGAGGTTGGGTGGGTTCGGCCATGGTATGTGTCTCCGGTGCAAGGGGATGACGCATGGTAGCCGAACCGGTGCGGATGCCCGCGGCGCGCGGCCGCGGGGCCGGTCACTCCGTGCCGGCGGGCAGGAAGCGCGGCGCCGGCGCCGAGCGCGGCACCTCGCGCTCGCCCTGCTGGTACAGGCGATAGGTGCCACGCGCCTGGTTGTGCGGATGGCGTGCGGCCTCGTCAAGCGTCAGCACGCGCGCGAAGCATACGTCGGTGCCGCCCAGCACCGCTTCCCAGTGCGTGCTCGGCTGCGCCGCGACGCAGGCGGCAATGTGCGCCTTCACCGCGGGCCACTGGGCGCGGTCGTATTGCGCGGCAGGATCGATGTCGGTCAGTTCGAGCCGCTCGAGCAGCTCACGGTAGAACTGCGGCTCGAGCGCGCCCAGCGTGATGGCGCGGCCGTCGGCGCAACGGTAGACGTCATAGAACGGCGAATCGTGGAAGGGGCTGGGCTGTGGACCACCCAGCGTGCCCGCGGCGCGCGAGACCTGCACCAGAGAGCCCAGCATGGCGACGATATCGGTGATCGCGGCATCGACCACGCAGCCCTCGCCGCTCGCGCGAGCGCTCAGGATCGCGCTGGTGAGGCCGAAGGCGAGGCCGAGCGCGCCGGTGGCATCGCCCATCACCGTCGGCGGCACCATCGGCAGCGCGTCGTCGCGCGCGGCCATCGACAGCAGCCCGGTCAGCGCGATGTAGTTCAGGTCATGGCCGGCGCTCTGCGACAGCGGGCCGGTCTGGCCCCAGCCGGTCATGCGGCCGTAGACCAGGCGCGGGTTGCGCGCGTGGCAGGCCTTGGGGCCCAGGCCGAGCCGCTCCATCGCACCGGGGCGCAGCCCTTCGATCAGCGCATCGGCGCCGGCCACCAGGTCCAGCGCGGCGGCCACGCCTTCGGGCGACTTCAGGTTCAGCTGCACCACACTCTTGCCATGCTCGAGTTCCATCTCGGGCGGCACGGGCTGGCCGCGCAGGATGCGGCGCGCGTCCGGCGCGACCGGGCGCGTCACCAGCGTGACGTCGGCGCCCAGGCCGGCCAGCATCGCACCGCACAAGGGGCCGGGGCCGATGCCTTCGAACTCCACCACCTTGATGCCGCGCAGGGGCAGCATGCCTTGCTCACTCATGATCGTCGTCTCCGGGGTCGCCGTCCGCCCGTGCCGTGGGCGCGGTGGCGGCTTGTATTCGCTATGTTGGCTGATCGGGCGTGCCGCGGCAAAGGCGCGCGCGGGCTCGGGAGCATGCTACGCGCCACGGCGCCGGCGCGGCAATGGCCAAATGTTTCAGGCAGGTTGACGCATTTATCCTGCCGAAGGCGGCGGCCGGCAATCGCACTGCCGCATCGCCGATTTCCGAACCAACTTGATCCAAGTCGTGTCCGAGCAGGAAACAACCTGCCATGATGGTTCCAGATGGCGGCGGCGCACCGCGCCGCCCGATTTCACCGATCCCCGCCATGCGGCGGTGTTCCTCAACCTGGCTCGTCCGACAGCCCCCATCCAGGAGATTTCCGTCATGACCAATATCGTGCTCGCCACCGACGGCTCGGCCTTCAGCGACGCCGCGGCGCGCTTTATCGCCGAAGGCAAGCTGCTGCAGAGCGGTTTTACCGTGCATGTCGTGCATGTGGCGCCGGAAGTGAGCGGCCAGGTGCGCGCCTTCGTCAGCAAGGAAACCATCGACGACTGGCACAGGGAAGCCAGCGACAAGGCGATGGCTGGCGTGTGCGACATCCTGGCGGCGGCCAATGTGTCATTCGAGCGGCACGCACTGCACGGCTTTGCGCCGGAGAAGATCGTCGCCTATGCGCGCTCGGTCGGTGCACAGGCCATCGTGATGGGCACGCATGGGCGCGGCTCGTTCTTCGATGCGGTGATTGGTTCGGTGGCGGGGCGCGTGCTGGCGCAGGCGGAATGCCCGGTGCTGCTGGTGAAGGCGCCGGAGAAAAAGGGGTGATCTGAGCGGGAGAAAACCGGCGCCCTCAGGGGCGCCAGTGACTCAACCTCAAGCGCCCCACAGGGGCGCTTCGTCCATCAGCGCCACCTGTTCGCGCAACTCCAGGATCCGGTCCTGCCAGTAGCGCGCCGTGCCGAACCACGGGAAGGCGGCGGGAAACGCCGGGTCGGCCCAGCGGCTGGCAAGCCAGGCGCTGTAGTGCAGCAGCCGCAGTGTGCGCAGCGCCTCCACCAGCCATAGCTCGCGCTCGCGGAACTCGGCAAAGTCCTCATAGCCGGCAACGATATCGGCCAGCTGGTCCTGCATGGCCGCGCGGTCGCCTTCGAGCAGCATCCAGATGTCCTGGATGGCGGGCGCCATGCGGCTGTCGTCGAAATCCACGAAATGCGGGCCCGGCGCGCCGTGGGTACCGCCGCGCGCGTCGTCCTCGTCGATCCACAGCACGTTGCCGCGGTGGCAGTCGCCATGCACGCGCAGCAGGCGCACCTCGCCGGCGCGCTCGTAGCAGCGGCGCACGCCGTCCAGCGCCAGGTCCGCCACCGACTGCCATGCGGGCAGCAGGTCGGCGGGGATGCAGCCGCTGGCCAGCAGCCAGTCACGCGGGGCGATGCCGAAGGTGTCGAGGTCGAGTGCGGGGCGCGCCTCGTAAGGCTGCGCAGCGCCGAGCGCGTGGATGCGGCCGATGAAGCGGCCGAGCCAGGTCAGCGTGTCGGAGCGGTCCAGCGCGGGATCACGGCCGCCGCAGCGGGGAAATACCGCGAAGCGGAAGCCGGCGTGGTGCAGCAGCGTACCGGCCTCGCCCGGCGCCAGCGCCATGGCGGGCACGGCCGGGATCTCGGCATCGGCCAGTTGCTGCACGAAGGCGTGTTCTTCGAGGATGGCCGCGTCGGTCCAGCGGCCGGGGCGGTAGAACTTGGCGACGACCGGCGCGGCATCCTCGATGCCCACCTGCCAGACGCGGTTCTCGTAGCTGTTGAGCGCCAGCAGGCGCCCATCGGGGCGCAGGCCGGCGCCTTCGAGCGCGTCCAGCATCAGCTCCGGCGTCAGGCCGGCGTAGGGTACGCCGGGGTCGGCCGGGGCGTCGGACGCGTGCATGGTGTCAGCCTAGTCAGCTCAGCGCGCCGGCTTGCGGTTGCCGCCGAGCAGCGCGGCCTGCGGCGCGGGGCGGCGGTTGCGTGCGGGGCCGGCGCGGCGTCGTGCGCCGGGCGCGCGGGCTGGGCCGCGGCGCGCTGCTGGCCGCGCGCCGGGTCCTGGCCGTCGCGGCGCGGTGCGGGGTTGCGCGCGCCGGCGGGCTGGCCGCTGCGGCTGCCGTTGCCCGAACTGTTGCCGGAACCGTTGCCGCGCGAGCCGCCTTCGGCGGCGCGGGTGCGCGGCTGGCCTTGCGGCTGGCCGCCCTGACCCTGGCGCGGCTCGCGCGCGGGACGCTGGCGTTGGACGCCCTCGCCTTCGGCGCCATTGCCGGCCGGACGTGCCTGGCCGCGTCCGCGCCCCTGGCTTGGGGCCTGGCCGCCACCGCCGCGCTGCTGGCGGCCCTTCTGGATCGGCTCGGGCGCGATGCTCGGATCGACCTCGAAGCCAGGCAGCACGGTCTGCTCGAGCTTGCGCTTGATCAGCCGTTCAATATCGCGCAGCAGCGCATGCTCGTCCACGCAGACCAGCGAGATCGCCTCGCCCTCGGCGCCGGCGCGGCCGGTGCGGCCGATGCGGTGCACGTAGTCTTCCGGCACGTTGGGCAGGTCGAAGTTGACCACGTGCGGCAGCTGGTCGATATCGATGCCGCGCGCGGCGATATCGGTCGCCACCAGCAGGCGCAGCGTGCCGGCCTTGAACTCGGACAGCGCGCGCGTGCGCGCCGACTGGCTCTTGTTGCCGTGGATCGCCAGCGCCGACAGGCCGTCCTTGGTCAGCTGCTCGGCCAGGCGATTGGCGCCGTGCTTGGTGCGCGTGAACACCAGCACCTGGTGCCAGTCATGCTGGCGCACCAGGTGGGCCAGCAGTTCGCGCTTGCGCTCGCGGTCCACCGGGTAGACGCGCTGGTCCACGGTTTCGGCGGTGGTGTTGCGGCGTGCCACCTCGATCGAGGCCGGGTTGTTCAGCAGCCGGTCGGCCAGTGCGCGGATATCGTCCGAGAACGTTGCCGAGAACAGCAGGTTCTGGCGCTTGGCCGGCAGCACGTTGAGGATCTTGCGGATGTCATGGATGAAGCCCATGTCGAGCATGCGGTCGGCTTCATCGAGCACCAGCAGTTCCACCTGCGACAGGTCGATGGTGCGCTGGGACACGTGGTCCAGCAGGCGGCCGGGCGTGGCCACCACGATCTCGACGCCGCGCTTGAGCTGCTCGATCTGCGGGTTGATGCCGACGCCGCCGAACATCACCATGGAGCGCAGGCGCAGGTACTTGCCGTAGTTGCGCACGCTCTCCTCAACCTGGGCGGCCAGTTCGCGCGTGGGGGTCAGCACCAGCGCGCGTACCGGCAGCCGGGCCGGGCGCTGCGCGCCGTTGGCGGCACGGGCGGCGGCGGTGTCGGACAGCAGCTGCAGCATCGGCAGCGTAAAGCCGGCGGTCTTGCCAGTGCCGGTCTGGGCGCCGGCGAGCAGGTCGCCGCCCTTGAGGATGGCGGGGATCGCCTGGGCCTGGATGGGGGTCGGCGTGGTGTAGCCCTGTTCGGCCACGGCACGCACAATCTTGTCGGACAAACCGAGTTCAGAGAAAGACATGAATTGCTGCTTCGGCCATCGCTGCGCACGTGGTGCGCCTAACGCCGGATGGCTCGTGTAATCGATAGCGCTATCGGATCAGAAAAGGGCGAAAGTGGCCGGGGGCCAGCCTGGGGGGACCACCGGGGCCCGGCCGCGCAAGAAAGGTCGCTAGTGTACCAGTCCGGGGCGAGCCGGTTCTGCACATGGCCCGGGCCCGCATGCACGGTGGCGCACACTGGTCCGGGGCGGGTGGCGCTGCGCTATCATGGCTGCCTCCCCCGGCCACCATCCCGGCCCCCTGCCCGGCCCTGCCCGGCGCCCCGGAAAGCCGCCATGCGCTTGCGATTCCTCGAAGACCAGGAAGTCACCCTGTTCGCGGCCATCCCGGTCGGGATCGTCGCGGCCATCGCCACCACTTTATTCAAGGAGGCGCTGGAAGGCGCCGGCGTGGTGCTGTTTTCCAGCCACGCCGACGTGGTTGCCGTCTTCGCCACGCTGGCGCTGGTGTGGCGCGTGGTGGTGCCGGCGCTCGGCGGAGCGCTGGCCGGCGCGCTGCTGGTGCTGGCCAACCGGCTCGCCAGCAGCCATGGCGGCGCCACCGACTATATGGAAGCGGTAGCCAACGGCAGCGGCCGCCTGCCGGTGCGCATCACGCTGCTGCGCGCGCTGTCGTCGTTCTTCTCGATCGTCAGCGGCAGCTCGGTCGGCAAGGAAGGCGCCATGATCCAGCTGGCGGCGCTGTGCGGCTCGCTGTTCCCGTCGACGCGGCTGGAGCGCGGCGGCGGCTCCAATATGCGGCGCATGCTGACCGCGTGCGGTGCTGCGGCGGGCCTCGCCACCGTCTATCACACCCCTTTTTCCGCCGCCGTCTTCGTTGCCGAAGTGGTGTTCGGGGCACTGGCGGTGCAGCGACTGATGCCGCTGTTCCTCGCATCGGTGGCCGGAGCGATGGTCAGCCAGTGGCACGGCGGCCTGCAGCCGCTCTATCCCGGTCTGGACATTGCGCCCGACCTGCGCCCCCACATCTTGCTGGCCGCGGCCGCACTGGGCGTGGCCGCCGGCATCGCGGGGGCGCTCTTCATGCGCGCGGCCGGCTTTGCGCGCAGCCGCTTCGCCGGCGTGCCGGGCGGGCCGGTAGCGCGGCTGGCGCTGGGCGGGGCGCTGGTCGGCGTGCTGGCGATGGCGGTGCCAGAGGTAGTGGGCAACGGCTACTCCACCATCCAGACCATCCTGCAGGAGCAGCCGCTGAGCGTGCCGGTGGCCGGCGTGCTGCTGGCCAAGCTGGTGGCGACCGTGATCAGCATGGGCTCGGGCGCGGTCGGCGGAGTGTTCACGCCATCGCTGTTCGTCGGCGCGGCGCTCGGGCAGTTGCTGGCGATCGGGATGCAGGGGTCGGCGGCCGGCGCCGCGCCACTGCTGCCGCTGGTCGGCATGAGCGCCTTCCTGGCCGCCACCAGCCAGGCGCCGCTGATGTCGGTGCTGATGGTGTTCGAGATGACGCTGGCGCCGGCGCTGCTGCTGCCGTCGATGATCGGCGCGGTGGCGGCCTACTACACGGCGTCGCGCTGCCAGACGCTGTCGCTGTACAGCGTGATCGCCGAGCGCGCGCAGGCCTCGGCCGCGGCCGAGCATGCGCGCACGCTGACGCTGGCGGGCCTGTGCGACCCGACCGACACGGTGCTCGATCCCAACGCCACGCTGGCCGCGGCGGCGGACAAGTTCGCCGAGGCCGGCACGCGCTATCTCTACCTGGTGGAACCGGACGGCCGCCTGCTGGGCGCGTTGTCGATCCATGCCTTGCAGCGCGCCCAGCGCGAGGGCGCGCCGGATGACGTGCTGGCGCTGGCCGAGCGCGATTTTCCGGCGCTCACGCCCGATTCGCGGCTGCGCGACGCGCTGGCGGTGTTTGCCGAGCACGCCATCAACCGCATCCCGCTTGTGCGCGACACCACCAGCCGCGAACTGATGGGCACGGTGTCCAAGCAGCGTGTGCTGCAAGAGGCATCCTGCCTATTCTGAGCACAAACCCGCCCCGCGCGCCGCGAGGCTGGCGAGCGGGTAAAATGGCGGGTTGCGCCCGCCTTCGGGCCGTCCCCCGCTTCGTCCTACTTAACGCTTCGTCCTTTTTGCCGGAGTTCTCCCCATGCCAGCAGGTCGTGATGCGCGCCGCCAGGCGCCGGAGTCTGTCAAACCCTTGCGCGGGCGCTTGCGTGCGCTGGCCTGTGCCGGCGCCCTGCTGCTCGGCGCAGCCAGCGCGGCGGCCCAGCCGGTGCGGGTGATCCCGGACGATGCGCAGGCGGCAAAGCTGGTCATCGCCACGCCATCGGCCGGCGCGCCGCAGACGGCCACGCTGGACGGCAAGACCGTGGGCGTGGCGCCGGGTCTGCGCCTGTTCGGCACCGAAAACCAGTTGCTGGCCACTGCCGCGGTGGCGGGCCAGAAGCTGCCGGTGCGGTACAAGCTGGACCTGTACGGCCAGCTGCTGACGGCCTGGGTGCTGAGCGAGCCCGAACAGAAGGCGCTGAAAGCAAAATCGTAGTCCCCCCAGAAGTGCGACCGGCGTGCCCCACGCGCCGGCCGCGTTGTTGCAACCCCCTGATGCCCCCAGGTCAACCACTGAGATCGGCATATGAAAAAAGTTTTCGTCAAGACGTACGGCTGCCAGATGAACGAGTACGACTCGGACAAGATGGTCGACGTCCTCAACGCCAGCCAGGGGCTGGAGCCCACCGACAACGTCGAAGATGCCGACGTGATCCTGTTCAACACCTGCTCGGTGCGCGAAAAAGCGCAGGAGAAGGTGTTCTCCGAACTCGGCCGGATGAAGGCGCTCAAGGCCATCAAGCCTGACCTGGTGATCGGCGTGGGCGGCTGCGTGGCCAGCCAGGAAGGCGCCAGCATCGTCTCGCGCGCGCCCTATGTCGACGTGGTGTTCGGCCCGCAGACGCTGCACCGCCTGCCCGACCTGATCGCGCGCCGCCAGCGCACCGGCCAGTCGCAGGTGGATATCTCCTTCCCCGAGATCGAGAAGTTCGACCACCTGCCGCCGGCACGCGTCGAAGGCCCGAGCGCCTTTGTCTCGATCATGGAAGGCTGCTCCAAGTACTGCAGCTACTGCGTGGTGCCCTACACCCGCGGCGAAGAGGTGTCGCGCCCGTTCGAGGACGTGCTGGCCGAAGTCGCCGGCCTGGCCGAACAGGGCGTGCGCGAGGTCACGCTCCTGGGCCAGAACGTCAACGCCTACCGCGGCAAGATGGGCGACACCAGCGAGATCGCCGACTTTGCGCTGCTGATCGAATACGTGGCCGAGATCCCGGGTATCGAGCGCATCCGCTACACCACCAGCCACCCGAAGGAATTCACCTCGCGCCTGGTCGAGCTGTACGGCCGCTGCGGAAAGTTGGTCAACCATTTGCACCTGCCGGTGCAGCATGCGTCCGACCGTATCCTGATGGCGATGAAGCGCGGCTACAGCGTGCTGGAGTACAAGAGCATCATCCGCAAGCTTCGCGTGCTGCGCCCGGACATGTCGATGTCGTCGGACTTCATCGTCGGCTTCCCGGGCGAGACCGATGCCGACTTTGAGAAGCTGATGGCGATGATCGAGGAGATCGGCTACGACACCTCGTTCTCGTTCATCTTCAGCCCGCGCCCCGGCACGCCGGCGGCCAACCTGCACGACGACACCCCGCACGAAGTCAAGCTGCGCCGGCTGCAACGGCTGCAGGCCACCATCGAGGAAAACGTGCAGCGCATCAGCCAGAACATGGTCGGCACGGTGCAGCGCATCCTGGTGGAAGGCCCCGCGCGCAAGGATCCGACCGAGCTGCACGGGCGCACCGAGAACAACCGCGTGGTCAACTTCGCGCTGCCGGGCGTGCCCCAGGCGGGCCGCGACCGGCTCATCGGCCAGCTGGTCGATGTCAGCATCACGCAGGCGTTCCCGCACTCGCTGCGCGGCGAGATCGTGGTGCGCCAGTAATCCAGCCAGCATTCAGCGAGGCCAGCGCCAACAGATGAAGATTCCATCGGCAGAATTCGTCGCACCCAAGGACGACAACACCCGGCTGCAGAACCTGTGCGGGCCGCTCGACGAAAACCTGCGCCAGATCGAGCAGGCGCTTGACGTGAACATCCAGCGGCGCGGCCACCGCATGACGGTGCGCGGCAACAACGCGCAGGACGCGGCGACGGCGCTGGAGCGCTTCTACAACCAGGCGCGCACGCCGCTGTCGATCGACGACGTGCAGCTGGGCCTGGTGGAAACGCGCCAGCTCTCCGCGCATGGCAGCTACCTGCCCGGCAACGGCGACGATGTCGAGGAGCGCGAGATCGGCGACGAATCGCCGGTGCTGCACACGCGCCGCCCCGGCCTGCAGGGCCGCACCGTGGCGCAGCGCGACTACCTGCGCAATATCCTGCAGCACGACCTGACGATGGGTGTCGGCCCGGCCGGCACCGGCAAGACCTACCTGGCGGTGGCGTGCGCGGTCGATGCGCTGGAGCGCGACTCGGTCAAGCGCATCGTGCTGACGCGCCCGGCGGTGGAAGCCGGCGAGCGCCTGGGCTTCCTGCCCGGTGACCTGGCGCAGAAGGTCGATCCCTATCTGCGCCCGCTGTATGACGCGCTCTATGACCTGCTCGGCTTCGACCGCACGCAGAAGATGTTCGAGCGCCAGATGATCGAGATCGCGCCGCTGGCCTATATGCGCGGGCGCACGCTGAACCATGCCTTCATCATCCTGGATGAGGCGCAGAACACCACGCCCGAGCAGATGAAGATGTTCCTCACCCGGATCGGCTTCGGCTCCAAGGCGGTGATCACCGGCGACATCACCCAGATCGACCTGCCCAAGGGGCAGAAGAGCGGTCTGGTGGAAGCGCAGCACGTGCTGCGCGACGTACGCGGCATCGCCTGCACCCGCTTTACCAGCATCGACGTGGTGCGCCATCCGCTGGTGGCGCGCATCGTCGATGCCTATGACGAATACCACGCCCAGCACAAGGACGCGTAATTGAAATCCCAGAAATCCAAGTCTTCCGGCGTCAGCCTGACCCTGTTCGACAATGAAGGCCGCGCACGCAAGAGCGCCGCGCACGCGCTGCGCGTGCAACTGCCCGACGGCCGCAGCATCACGCTGGACCTGTCGCAGGCGGCCGACGGCGTGCTCGCGCTGCTGGCCGAGCATACCGATCCCAACCAGCAGGCCGGCCTGCTGGTGCGCCCGGACAACCATGACGCGCTGTCGGTCGCGGTGACCGCCACGCCGGTGGTCACCACCACGGGCACCCCGGCCACCCCGCCCGCGCTGGAACTCGAGATCCAGAACGGCGACGGCGTCGCCAAGCGCGCCGGCCTGCCGCCGCGCCGCAAGATCGAAACCTGGGTCAAGTCGGCGCTGTACGCCGACGCCGCGCTGACCATCCGCTTTGTCGGCGAGGAAGAAGGCCGCACGCTGAACCGCACCTATCGCGGCAAGGACTACGCCACCAACGTGCTGACCTTTGCCTATGCGGAGAAAGAGGAAGACCCGGTCACGGGCGATATCGTGCTGTGCTGCCCGGTGGTGGAAGCCGAGGCGCGCGAGCAGCGCAAGCCGCTCGAAGCGCACTATGCGCACATGATCGTGCACGGCGTGCTGCATGCGCAGGGCTATGAACACGAGGATGACGCCGAGGCCGAGGAAATGGAGGCGATCGAGACCGAGACGCTGCAGGCGCTGGGTTATGCCGATCCTTATCTTGTGGAGCGCACCGCCACGGCGTGATTCGGCCCGCACGGCGGCGTCCTGACGGGCGCCGCATGCATCACATGCTGCGCCGACGCCCCGCCCGCCGTCACGGGACGGTCAGGCTTTTAGTGTATCCTTCAGACGATCTCCACCACGCGCTCGCCGCGAAATGAACGACCCCTATCCCAGTTCGAAGCCCGCCTATCTGAGGCAGACTGATCGTCCCAGATCGCTTCTCGAACGCCTGTCAGACCTGATTTCCCCCGAGCCGGACACCCGCGCGGAATTGCTCGAAGTGCTTCAGGAAGCGCATGAGCGCAACCTGATCGATGCCGATTCGCTGTCGATGATCGAGGGCGTGTTCCAGGTCTCCGAACTGACCGCGGGCGACATCATGGTGCCGCGCGCGCAGATGGATATGGTCAATATCGCCGACGCGCCGGAGACCTTCATCCCCTTCATGCAGCAGACCGCGCACTCGCGCTTTCCGGTCTACGAAGGCAGCCGTGACAACATCATCGGCATCCTGCTGGCCAAGGACCTGCTGCGCTACTACACCGACCCCGCCTTCGACCTGCGCGAAACGCTGCGCCCGGCGGTGTTCATCCCCGAATCCAAGCGCCTGAACATCCTGCTGCGCGACTTCCGCATCAACCGCAACCATATCGCCATCGTCGTCGACGAATACGGCGGCGTGGCCGGGCTGGTGACGATCGAAGACGTGCTGGAGCAGATCGTGGGCGACATCGAGGACGAGTTCGACCTCGACGAGGACCAGGACAATATCCTGCCGATGCCTGACGGCAGCTGGCGCGTGCACGGCCTGACCGAGATCGCCCAGTTCAACGAGGCCTTCGGCACCGCCTTCTCCGACCACGACGTCGATACCGTGGGCGGGCTACTGTCCAACCACGTGGGCCACGTGCCCCACCGCGGCGAAGTCATCACCCTGCCGCCGATCCGCTTCGAAGTACTGCGCGCCGACGCGCGGCAGGTACACCTGCTGCAGGTGCACCGCGAACCCCAATCCGACAGCTTGAGCGTGGCCGGCGCATGAAGCGTCCCGCCCCGATCCTCAACGGCGCCGCCGCTGCCGACGCCGACACGGCCGGCGTGCCTGGCACGCAAGCGCGGTCGCGCACTGCCGCCATGGTGCGGCTGCTGCTGGCCGGCGTGCTCGGCATCGCCCATACGCAGGCTTTTGCCCCGCATGACTGGTGGTGGCTGCAGATCCTGTCGCTGGCCGGCCTGGCCGCGCTGATGGCCGACGCGCCGCGCGCGCGCATGGCCGCGGCCACCGGTTTTGCCTTCGGGCTGGGCTGGTTCCTGTCCGGCATCTGGTGGCTCTATATCAGCATGCACGTCTACGGCGAGATGCCGGCGTGGATGGCGGCGCTGGCGGTTGTGCTGTTCTCGGGCTACCTGTCGCTGTGGCCCGCGCTGGCCGGCGCGCTGTGGCACCGGCTGGCGGCGCGCCTGCCCCAGGCCGGACTGCTGGCGGCGCTGGCCTTTGGCGCCGCCTGGGGCCTGACGGAATGGCTGCGCGGCGTGGTGTTCACCGGATTCCCGTGGCTGTCGGGCGGCTATGCCCATACCGACGGCCCGCTGGCGGGCTTTGCGCCGCTGGCCGGCGTCTACGGCATCGGCGCGCTGGCGGCCGCGGTCGCGGCGCTGCTGGCAGCCGCCGTGCGCGGCCTGGGCCAGGGTGCGCGCGGCCGCGCGCTGGCGGCGCTGGCGCTCGCGCTGATCCTGCCCGCGGCGGGCGCGGCACTGGCACCGCTGGCGTGGACCACGCCCGCCGGCAAGCCGCTGTCGGTGCGGCTGCTGCAGGGCAATGTGGCGCAGGACATCAAGTTCGAGGCCGCGGGCATCCAGCGTTCGCTCGAGCTGTACCGCGACATGATCACCGCGCAGCCGGCCGACCTGGTGGTCACGCCCGAGACCGCCTTCCCGGTGATCCTGCAGGAGCTGCCGGTCGAGGTGGCGGTGGCGGTGCGCGACTTCGCGCTGGGCAGCGGCACCTCGGTGCTGTTCGGCGCGGCGGGCGCGGATTCGCCGGTGGACTTCACCAACAGCGTGTTCGGCATCGGGCCGCAGACCGAGCGGCTGTACCGCTACAACAAGCACCACCTGGTGCCGTTCGGCGAGTTCATCCCGCTGGGCTTCCGCTGGTTCGTCGACATGATGAAGATGCCGCTGGGCGACTTCCGCCGCGGCGGGCTCGACCAGGAGCCGCTGCCGGTGCGCGGCGTGCGCGTGGCGCCCAATATCTGCTATGAGGATTTGTTCGGCGAGGAGATTGCGCAAACACTGCGCCAACAGGTGGTGCCGGCCAATATCCTGGCCAACCTGACCAACCTGGCCTGGTTCGGCGACACCATCGCGCTGGACCAGCACCTGCAGATCTCGCGCATGCGCGCACTGGAGACGCGCCGGCCGATGCTGCGTTCGACCAATACCGGCATGACCGCGGTGGTGCGCCCGGACGGCACGGTGCAGGCGCGGCTGCCGACCTTCACGGTCGGCACGCTCACTGCCGAGGTGCAGGGCATGCAGGGGCTGACGCCCTATATCCGCTGGGGGAATGCGCCGGTGCTGGCGCTGTTTGCGCTGGTGCTTGGAGTGGCTGCCTGGCGGGTGCGCCGGGCAAGCTGAGAGAGCCGGAGGCGGCGGGATCGCCGCCGCGCTTCCGGGTCCGCTATGCGCGCAAGACGCGCAATATGTGCTGCACGCGTAGGCCGCTTCAGCCCATCAGGCCGGTGACCACCGACAAGGCGGCCGCGGCGATCATGACCGCGATTGCGACCAGGTAAGGTTTGCGAGAAAGGAGTGTCATGATCAGTCCCCATCAATAATCAGTCACCGACAAACGGCCGCTGCCCGAAACAGTCAGCCGGCCGTGCCCGCCATGCCGGCACGGACTGTCAATCGCAACGCTCGAACGGGTTGCTTACTCATACTGTATACAAAAACGTTATCGGTAAGCGCCCGCATAACTTGAAAAACGGGTCGGTATTTTCCCGAGGCGTTGCGTAAGACCGACATCGGCCGGCATCGCGCAGGATCGATCCGCCCCCTGCCCGTCCTCGCCAGCGGGGCGCCCGCCCAAAAAGCCGATAGAATTCAGGGTTTGGCGAAATCCGTATGCGGCGGCCCCGGCACGCGCTGCGCGGCCACCATGCCGGGCGGCGCCATCGCGCCGGGCGCCTCTACCTAGTCTTCATATGCTGACCTTCCAACAAATGATTCTGACCCTGCACGCCTACTGGGACCGGCAGGGCTGCGCGCTGTTGCAACCCATTGATCTGGAGGTCGGCGCCGGGACTTCGCACGTGCACACCTTCCTGCGCGCGATCGGCCCCGAGCCGTGGCGCGCCGCCTACGTGCAGCCGTCGCGCCGCCCGAAGGACGGGCGCTATGGCGAGAACCCCAACCGCCTGCAGCACTACTACCAGTACCAGGTGGTGCTCAAGCCCGCGCCGGAGAACATCCTGGAGCTGTACCTGGGCTCGCTCGAGGCGCTGGGCCTGGACCTGAAGCAGAACGACATCCGCTTCGTCGAGGACGACTGGGAGAACCCCACGCTGGGCGCCTGGGGCCTGGGCTGGGAAGTCTGGCTCAACGGCATGGAAGTGACCCAGTTCACCTACTTCCAGCAAGTCGGCGGCATCGACTGCAAGCCCATCACCGGCGAGATCACCTACGGCATCGAGCGCCTGGCGATGTACCTGCAGAAGGTCGAGAACGTCTACGACCTGGTCTGGACCGAATGGGTCGAGAACGGCGAGACGCGCCGCCTGACGTACGGCGACGTGTACCACCAGAACGAGGTCGAGCAGTCGACCTACAACTTCGAGCACAGCAATACCGAAATCCTGTTCCGCCATTTCGCCGAGCACGAAGGCGAGGCCAAGCGCCTGATGGGCAATGGCGAAGGCGGCGAGGAAGGCCAGGCCGCGTCCGGCACGCGCCTGGCGCTGCCCGCCTACGAGCAGGTGCTCAAGGCCGCGCACACCTTCAACCTGCTGGATGCGCGCGGCGCGATCTCGGTGACCGAGCGCGCGGCGTATATCGGCCGCATCCGCAACCTGTCGCGCGCGGTGGCGCAGGCCTACTACGACTCGCGCGAAGCCCTCGGCTTCCCGATGTGTGGCGGGAACAGCGCCAACGGCGGAGCCAAGGCATGAAGCAACTGGCGCGCAGCGCGCTGTGCTGCGCCATGGCGCTTGCGGCGCTGGCCGCCGCGGGCAATGCCGCCGGCGCGCGTGCCACCGCGCAGCCCGCACCCGCCCCGCAGGCGCTGCTGCTGCCGGCGGAACTGAGCAATGTGTGCGAGGCCGACCCGCAGGCGCTGCAGCTGGCCATGGCGCGCCACTGGCGCCCGTCGCTGAATTCGCTCGACCAGTGGACGCAGCTGGTGCGCTCGTTCTCGTGCGACCTGTCCGGCCAGCGCGACCTGGGCTGGCACCGCGTGCCGCTGCGCGCCTATGAGAGCGCGATCCGCTACCCGCTGACCTGGGTCGAGGTGGAAACACGCGACGGCCGCGCCCGCCGCAAGGTCAAGACGTATTACTCGGCCGCGCAGCTACCGCCGAAGATCGATTTCTGGGTGGGCGGGCGCATCGACGAGATCCGCTACGACAAGCGCCTGCGCCGCATCGATGCGCGCTTCCCGGCCGCGGGCAGCCGCGGCGGCAGCAACGGCGCGGCCAGCGCCGCGGCGGCCGCGCAATGCGCCTACACCACGCTGCAATTCCGGCAACAGAACGGCCTGTGGCTGCTGTCCGGAGTGGAACCTAATCTTTCGCCGCGCTGCTGACTGAGCGGCGCGCGCTACAACCTGTTGGATACGATTCATGTCGCAACCCATGACCGACTCGCTGCTGATCGAACTGTTCACCGAAGAGCTGCCCCCCAAGGCGCTGGCGCGCCTGGGCGACGCCTTCGCGCAGGGCCTGTTCGCCGGCCTGGGCGAGCGCGACCTGCTTGAGCCGGGCGCCACCGTGACGCCGTTCGCCACGCCGCGCCGCCTGGCCGCGCTGGTTTCCGGCGTGCGCCGCAGCGCGCCGGACCGCGAGCAGCGCGAGAAGGTCCTGCCGCTGTCGGTGGCGCTTGGCGCCAACGGCGAGCCCACCCCGCCGCTGGCCAAGAAGCTGGCCGCGCTGGCCAAGTCCGTCGGCGTGGCCGAGATCGACTGGCAGTCGCTGGAACGCGCCTCCGACGGCAAGGCCGAGGCCCTCTTCTACCGCTACACGGCGCGCGGCGCCGAGCTCGCCGCCGGGCTGCAGGCGGCGCTGGAAGACACCATCGCCAAACTGCCGATCCCCAAGGTGATGAGCTACCAGCGCCCGGACGGCACCACGGTGAATTTCGTGCGCCCGGCGCACAGCCTGATCGCACTGTTCGGCAGCGAGATCCTGCCGGTGTCGGTGCTGGGCCTGCAAGCGAGCAACCTGACCCAGGGCCACCGCTTCCTGTCGCACGGCGCGATCGAGATCGCGCATGCCAATGACTATGCGAAGCAACTGGAATCCGCCGGCCGCGTGGTGGCCAGCTATGCCGAGCGCCGCGAACGCATGCGCACCGCGCTGCTGGCCGAAGCCGGCGCCGACCAGGTGATCATGCCCGAGTCGCTGCTGGACGAGGTCAATTCGCTGGTGGAATGGCCGGTGGTCTACGCCTGCCACTTCGAGGAAGCCTTCCTGGCGGTGCCGCAGGAATGCCTGATCCTGACCATGCAGACCAACCAGAAGTACTTTGCGCTGACCGATGCCGACGGGCACCTGCGCAACCGCTTCCTGATCGTGTCCAACCTGGCTACCGAGACGCCGCAATCGATCATCACCGGCAACGAGCGCGTGGTGCGCCCGCGCCTGGCCGACGCCAAGTTCTTCTTCGACCAGGACCGCAAGAAGACGCTCGCCTCGCGCGTGCCGCAGCTGGCCAGCGTGGTCTACCACAACAAGATCGGCACGCAGCTGGATCGCGTGCAGCGCCTGCAGCAGATCGCCGGCCATATCGCCGACGCGCTCAACGCCGCCGGCGTGCCCGCCGACAAGGCTGCCGCGATGCGCGGCGCCGAACTGGCCAAGGCCGACCTGCTGACCGACATGGTCGGCGAGTTCCCCGAGCTGCAGGGCACCATGGGCACCTACTACGCCCGCCACGACGACGAAGCCGACGACGTGGCGCTGGCCTGCTCCGAACACTACCGCCCGCGCTTTGCCGGCGACGCGCTGCCCGAGGGCGCGGTCAGCACCGCCGTGGCGCTGGCCGACAAGCTCGAAACCCTGGTCGGGATCTGGGGCATCGGCCTGCAGCCCACCGGCGAGAAGGACCCGTTCGCGCTGCGCCGCCACGCGCTGGGCATCCTGCGCATGCTGATCGAGAAGCCGCTGGCGCTGTCGATTGCCTCGCTGCTGGCGCTGACGCAGCAGTCCTTTGCCGGCGTCGCCGCGGTCAAGCTGGCGCCCGAGGCCATTACCGACTTCCTGTACGACCGCGTGCGCGGCTACCTGAAGGACAAGGGCTACACCACCAACGAGGTCGAGGCCGTGGTCAGCCTGCGCCCGGACCAGCTGCATGACATCCTGGGCCGCATGGAAGCGGTGCGCACCTTTGCCGCGCTGCCCGAGGCCGAGGCCCTGGCCGCCGCCAACAAGCGCATCACCAATATCCTGCGCAAGGACACCGAGCCGGTCGGTGCGGTCAACCCGGCGCTGTTCCTGGAAGAGGCTGAAGGCGTGCTGCATGCCGCCATCGAGCGCGTGCGCCCGGCGGTGGAAGCGGCCTTTGCCAGCGGCGACTTCACCGCCGCGCTGCGCGACCTGGCCCAGCTGCGCGAAGCGGTCGACCGCTTCTTCGACGACGTGATGGTGATGGCCGAGGACGCGCAGTTGCGCGCCAACCGCCTGGCGCTGCTGGCCTCGCTGCATGCGCTGGCCAACCGCGTGGCCGACATCTCCATGCTGGCCGCCTGAGCGGCGCCAGCCTCAGCCACACCGGAGCCGCACATGCCGCAGACGCCGCCCAAGTTCGTCATCCTGGACCGCGACGGGGTCATCAACCTCGACAGCGACCAGTTCATCAAGTCGCCCGATGAATGGGTGCCCATCGACGGCAGCCTGGAAGCCATCGCCGCGCTGAACCAGGCCGGCTTTCGCGTGGTGATCGCCAGCAACCAGTCCGGCATCGGCCGCGGGCTGTTCGAGATGAGCGCGCTCAACGCCATGCACGAGAAGATGCACACCTCGCTCGCGCGCGTGGGCGGGCGTGTCGACGCGGTGTTTTTCTGCCCGCATACGGCGGCCGACGGCTGCGACTGCCGCAAGCCCAAGCCGGGCATGCTCGAGGAAATCAGCGAGCGCTTCGGCATCGAACTCCGGGGCGTGCCGATCGTGGGCGATTCGCTGCGCGACCTGGAGGCCGGCGTTGCGATCGGCTGCGCGCCGCACCTGGTGCTCAGCGGCAAGGGCAGCAAGACCCTCGACAAGGGCGGCCTGCCGCCCGGCACGCGGGTGCACGACGACCTGCGCGCGTTCGCGCGCTGGCTGACCGGCAACGACGGCGCCGAGCGCCCGCCTGCACAGAACGCCGGCTGACCGCCCGCACCTATTTTCTATTCGCGCCCCCCGCATGACGTTTCTCCGTTCCCTGTTGTTTGCGCTGTACCTGCTGGTGCTGACGCCGCCCTACGCGTGCGCCTGCTTCCTGGTGTTCCCCTTCATGAACGCCGACCAGCGCTTCCGCTTCGTGCGCGGCTGGCCGCGGATGGTGATCCGGGCCGCGCGCGGCATCTGCGGCATCGACTACCGCATCGAAGGGCATGAGCATATGGACCGCATGCTCGACAAGCCGGTGGTGCTGCTGTCCAAGCACCAGTCGGCCTGGGAGACGGTGGCCTACGTGGCGCTGATGCCCAGGCCGCTGTGCTTCGTGTTCAAGCGCGAGCTGCTGCTGGTGCCGTTCTTCGGCTGGGCGCTGGGCATGCTGAAGATGGTCCATATCAACCGCAAGGAAGGCACGCGCGCCTTTGCCTCGGCCGTGCGCCAGGGCCGCGAGCGGCTCGCCGAAGGCGCCTGGATCATCATGTTCCCGGAGGGCACGCGCACGCCGTCGGGCGAGGAAAAGCCGCGCTACAAGAGCGGCGGCGCGCGCCTGGCGGTGGAAACCGGTGCCTGGGTGCTGCCGATGGCCGTCAACTCGGGCCGCGTGTGGCCGCGCAATTCGTTCATGAAGTACCCGGGCACGGTGACGATCTCGGTCGGCCCGCCGATCGCCTCGGCCAACAAGACCGCCGACCAGCTCAACCAGGAAGTCGCGGCTTGGATCGAGCGCGACATGCGCCGCATCGACGCCGAGAGCTACCGTAGCGAACTCCGGAGCGAGCCGGCCGCATGAAGCTGCTGCGCCCCGCCACCGACGCCGACGGCGCGCAGCTGGAACTGCCGCTGGCGGAATCCGGCCATGCGCCGCAGCCTGCTGCCCCGCTCGCCCAGGAACCGCCGGAACGGCCGGCCTGGCCGGTGCCGCAACCCAACGCACGCCTGCTGCATATCGGCGAGCGCCCGCTGCACTACACGCTCAAGCGCTCGTCGCGCCGCACCATCGGCTTCACCATCGACGACCGCGGGCTGTCGATCACCGCTCCGCGCTGGGTCACGCTGGCCGATATCGAAGCGGCCATCCTGGAAAAGCAGCGCTGGATCTTCAACAAGATGGGTGAATGGCACCACCGCGAGTCGCGCCGCATCCTGCCCACGGTACAGTGGCGCGACGGCGCCAGCCTGCCCTTCCTCGGGCAGCCGCTGACGCTGGCGCTGGAATCGCCGATCGGCGCGCTGCTGTTCGACGCCGACCGCCGCGTGCTGCACCTGGCGCTGCCCGGGCATGCCGACGAGCAGCAGATCAAGGACCGCGTGCAGGGCTGGCTGCAGCAGCAGGCGCGCCGGCTGCTGCCCGAGCGGCTGGAGGTCTATGCCAACAAGCTCGGCGTGCGCCATACCGGCTTTGCACTGACCTCGGCCGCGACGCGCTGGGGCAGCTGCACCGCCGATGGCAAGATCCGGCTGAACTGGCGGCTGATGCATTTCCCGCTGTCGATGATCGACTATGTCGCGGCGCATGAGCTGGCCCACCTGAAGGAGATGAACCACGGCCCGCGTTTCTGGGAGACCGTGGAATCGATCTTCCCGGAGTTCCGCGATGCGCGGGCGCAGCTGCGTGCGCATCCGCCGGAGCTGTTGCCGTCGTTCTGAGCGGGCCGGGCGCGTGGCGCCCCGCTCGCCGGTGCGTTTCACGCAAACGCACTAAAATGGCGCCTTCCAATACCTACAACAGTTGAAGGCCCTCAAATGCGACTCCTCCATACCATGCTGCGCGTCGGCGACCTGCAGCGCTCGATCGATTTCTACACCCGCATTCTCGGCATGCAGCTGCTGCGCGAGAGCGACAACCCCGAATACAAGTACCGCCTCGCCTTCGTCGGCTACGGCCCGGAGAGCGAGACCGCGGTGCTGGAGCTGACCTACAACTACGGCGTCGACAGGTACGACCTGGGCACCGCCTATGGCCATATCGCGCTGGAAACCGACAACGCCGCGGCAGCCTGCGAGCGCATCCGCGCCGCTGGCGGCAAGGTCACGCGTGAAGCCGGCCCGGTCAAGGGCGGCACCACCGTGATCGCCTTTGTCGAAGACCCGGACGGCTACAAAATCGAGCTGATCGAGCGCCACTCCACCCGCGACGCCAGCCGTCCCTGAGCGGTCCCGGCGGTGGACGCCCAGACCCTGATCCGCCGGCCGCTCGACGGCATGGCGGTGAGCCTGATGGTGGTGCTGTGCGCCGCCTGGGGCCTGCAACAGGTGGTGATCAAGGTGACCGCGCCGCTGATGGGCGCGGTGCTGCAGGCCGGCGTGCGCTCGGCGGTGGCGGCGCTGCTGGTGTTCGGCTTTGCCGCCTGGCGCGGCACGCCGATCTGGCGGCGCGACGGCACGCTCAACGCCGGGCTGCTTGCCGGGTTGCTGTTCGGCGCCGAGTTCTTCTGCATCTTCGTCGGGCTGGGGCATACCACGGCCTCGCGCATGGCGGTGTTCCTGTACACCGCGCCGATCTTTACCGCGCTGGGGCTGCATTTCGTGGTGCCGGGCGAGCGGCTGCAGACCGGGCAATGGCTGGGCGTGGCGCTGGCTTTCGTGGGCATGGCGCTGGCCTTTGCCGATGGCATCGCCTCACCTTCGGCCCATGGCAGTACGCTACTGGGCGATGGGCTGGGCATCCTGGCGGGCGCGCTGTGGGCGGCCACCACCGTGGTGGTGCGCGCCAGCCCGCTGGCAAGCGCGCCGGCGAGCAAGACGCTGCTCTATCAACTTGCGGTATCCGCGGTGATGTTGCTGGCGATGGCGGTGGCCGCGGGCCAGACCGCGACCGTGCAGATCGACGGCGTGGTGCTGGCGAGCCTGTTCTACCAGTCGGTGCTGATCGCCTTTGCCAGCTACCTGACCTGGTTCTGGCTGCTGCGGCGCTACCTGGCGTCGCGGCTGTCGGTGTTTTCCTTCCTGACACCGCTGTTTGGCGTGGCCTTCGGCGTGGTGCTGATGCACGACGCGGTGGGGCCGCGCTTTGCGGTGGCGGCGTTGCTGGTGCTGGCGGGGATCGTGCTGGTCAATCGGCGGGACTGAGAGCCGCGTCGGCCTTTGGCGCGCTATGACGCAAGCCGACGTCCCCGGTGAACGCTCCCCTCCCCCTGAGGGGAGCGGGAGATCACCTTGCTTAGGCTAGCTCAAGCGGCTTGGGAGCACCCAGCACTGCCCTCCTCTTCCGCGCAGCGGGCGCTTTATCGGCGCCCCTCGAACGAGAACATCCCCAGCGCATCCCGCACCTCCTCCAGCGTCTGCTGGGTCAGCGCCCGCGCCTTTGCGGTGCCCTTGCGCAGGATGTCAAACACATAATCCGGATCCTTGGCCAGCTCCTCGCGGCGCGCACGGATCGGGGCCAGCATGTCCTGCAGGATGCCTTCGATGCGGCGCTTGAGCACCATGTCGCCCAGGCCGCCTTTCTGGTAGTGCTCCTTCAGCGCCTTGACTTCCTCGGTGTTGGGATCGAACGCATCCAGGTACGTGAACACCACGTTGCCCTCGATCTGGCCCGGATCCGACACGCGCAGGTGATTGGGGTCGGTGTACATGCTGTGCACCGCGGCCTTGATCTGCTCGGGCGAGGCGCCCAGCGCGATCGCGTTGCCCATCGACTTGCTCATCTTCGCCTTGCCGTCCACGCCGGGCAGGCGGCCGAACTCGGGGATGAGCGCCTTGCACTCGGGCAGCACTTCGCGGCCGACCTGGTGGTTGATGCGGCGCACGATCTCGTTGGTCTGCTCGATCAGCGGCGCCTGGTCTTCGCCCACCGGCACCACGTGGGCCTTGAAGGCGGTGATGTCCGCGGCCTGCGAGGCCGGGTAGCACAGGAAGCCGGCCGGGATATCGCGGCCGAAGCCGCGCGCCTGGATCTCTTCCTTGATGGTCGGGTTGCGCTCGAGCCGCGCCACCGTGACGAAGTTCAGGTACATGAGCGTCAGCTCGGCCAGCGCGGGCAGGTGCGACTGCACGGTGATGGTGGTCTTTTCCGGGTCGATGCCGACGGCCAGGTAGTCCAGCGCCACTTCCAGCACGTTGCGGCGCACCTTGTCCGGATCGTGCGCGTTGTCGGTCATGGCCTGGGTGTCGGCTAGCAGCAAGTACTGCTCATGCGAGTCCTGCAGCGCCAAACGGCTCTTCAGCGAGCCGACATAGTGGCCGAGGTGCAGCGGGCCGGTGGGACGGTCGCCGGTCAGGATCACGGGACGCCGGTTGGTTTGGGTCTGGGCTGTCATGGGACGGTCTTGCACGAAAGGTCGCGGGAAATTCAGAATTCGGGTGTGTCAGGCGGCCTGCCCGGCCTGTCCTGGCGCTGCGCCACCAAGGCGCCGGGCCAGTTCGACATACTCGCCGACGGGCACTTCCTCGGCACGGCGGCCCAGGTCGAAGCCCATCGCGGCGAAGTCGACCTGGTCGCGCAGGAACGACAGCGTATTGCGCAGCACCTTGCGCCGCTGCGAGAACGCCGCGGTAACCACGTCGCCCAGTACGGTGATGTCGCAATCGGCATGTGGCGAGCGCAGGCGGCCGTCAATGTGGCGCGGCCAGGGGATCATGCGCACCACGGCGGAATCGACCTTGGGCGGCGGGTTGAAGCTGCCGGGCGGCACGTCCAGCACATGCTCCATGTAATAACGGACCTGCAGCATGATCGACAGCCGCCCGAAGGCCTTGCTGCCGGGCTCGGCCACCATGCGCTCGACCACTTCCTTCTGCAGCATGAAGTGCTGGTCGCGCACCTGGTCGGCGAACTCCATCAAGTGGAACAAGAGCGGGCTGGAAATGTTGTACGGCAGGTTGCCGACGATGCGCAGTGGCCGCCCCGGCACCTCCAGCTTGCCGAAGTCGAAGTCCAGCGCGTCGCCGGCGTGGACCTGCAGGCGCTCGCCGTAGCGGCGGCGCAGGCGCTCGACCAGGTCGCGGTCGAGCTCCACCACCTGCATCTGCGGGATCCGTTCGAGCAGCGGGGTGGTCAGCGCGCCCAGGCCGGGCCCGATCTCGACCAGCACGTCGTCGGCCTGCGGGCTGATGGCATTGACGATGCCGTGGATGATGGTGTCGTCGACCAGGAAGTTCTGCCCGAATCGTTTGCGGGCCACATGGCCCTGGTGCACGTTTGAACGCATGGGTTTATTTGTCCGGCGTCAGCATGGCGGCTGCGTGCCGGAAATGGTGTGGCCGGAATGGCCCGTGGCGCCGTTGCTGCCCGGGTGCCGGCCGTTGGCGTGGCCGGCCATGGTGACCGCGCTGCGGATGGCCTCGATCATGCTGCCGTGCTCGGCTTGCCCGGTGCCGGCCAGGTCCAGCGCGGTGCCGTGGTCCACCGAGGTGCGGATAAAGGGCAACCCCAGCGTGATGTTCACGCCGTGGCCGAAGGTGCCGTATTTCAGCGGCGCCAGCCCCTGGTCATGGTACATCGCCAGCACGCAGTCGGCATCGCGCAGGTGGCGCGGCTGGAACAGCGTGTCGGCCGGATACGGGCCGCGCGCGTCGATGCCGACGTCGCGCGCCTGCGCCAGCGCCGGCTCGATGATGTCGATCTCTTCGCGGCCCATATGGCCGCTTTCGCCGGCGTGCGGGTTCAGCCCCGTCACCAGGATGCGCGGACGCCCGATGCCGAAGTAGCGGCGCAGGTCGGCATCGACGATCGCCAGCGTCTGCAGCAGCAGCGGGATGGAAAGCGCGTCGGGCACCGCGCGCAGCGGCAGGTGGGTGGTGGCCAGCGCCACGCGCAGCATGGCGCCGTCGTGCGCGGGCTGCGGGCCGGCCAGCATCATCACCACGCGCGGCACGCGGGCGCTCTCGGCCAAGTATTCGGTATGGCCGGTGAAGGGCACGCCGGCGTCGTTGATGGTGCTCTTCTGCACCGGTGCCGTGACCATCGCGGCATATCGGGGCGCGCGCTTGCCATGCGCGCGGCAGCCGGCGATGGCGGCATCCAGCAGCGCCAGCACATAGCGGCCGTTGCGCGCATCGAGCCGTCCGGGATCGCACGCGACCGCCAGCGGGATGTGCTCGATCACCACATCGCCGTCGGCGATGCGCCGCTCCCAGGCGTGTGTGGCGCCCAGCGCCGCGGCGCGATCGGCCAGCAGGCGGGCATCTCCCAGCACATGGAAGCGGTAGTGCCCGCTGCCGCCATTGCCGCCGTTGTTGGCGCCGGTGAGCTGCAGCAACGCCCCGATGGTGATATCGGGGCCGATGCCGGCGGGTTCACCGGTCGAGATGGCCAGGGCTAGGGGGTCGGGCATGGCAAGTTGGGGCAGATCCGGCACGCGCTTCAGCGCTGCCGGTTGACGCGGTACTCCACGTACGCCTGCGAGCGCAGCTGGCGTACCCAGTCATCATACGCGGCGCGCAGCTTCTGTTCGCGGACTTCTGCGCGGGCAAAGTCGCGCTGCTTCTCGGGCGAGAGCTCGGTCTCGCGGCGGTTCAGCACCTGGATCAGGTGCACGCCGAACTGCGTGACCACCGGCTCCGAGATCTCGTTCGGGCGCAGCCGGCTCATGGCCTGCTCGAACTCGGGCACCAGCTCGCCCGGCGAGACCCAGCCGAGGTCGCCGCCGTTCTGCGCCGAGCCGTCCTGCGAGAAACGCTTGGCCGCGTCGGCAAAGTCGCCGCCGTGGGTGATGCGGTCGCGCAGCGTGCTGAGCTGGCGGCGCGCCTCGGCCTCAGGCATGTTGGGGCCGGTGCGGATGAGGATATGGCGCACCTGGGTCTGGGTGATCTTCCCTGCCGCGGCCGGACCGGACGCCGGTGCCGCGCGCTTGGCCACCAGCTTGACCACGTGGAAGCCGGCGGCGCTCTCCACCACTTGCGGCGCCACGGCGCCGGCCTGCAGGTCGACCACCGCATTGGCGAACTGCGTCGGCAGGCGGCCGATCTCGCGGAAGCCCATCGAGCCGCCCTGGGCAGCCTCGGCGCCTTCGGAATTGGCCTGCGCCAGCTGCGCGAAGTCGGCGCCGCCCTGGGCCTGCTTGAGCAGCCCTTCGGCCTTGGCGCGCAGTGCCTGCTTCTGCGCGTCCGAGGCGTTCTCGGGCACGCGCACGAGGATCTGCGCCACGTTGTATTCGGTCGGGCCGCTGGCCGTGCCCTGGCCGCCGCGGGCTGCCAGGTAGTTGTCAATCTCGCCGTCGTAGACCTGCACCTTGGAATCGACCTCGCGCTCGCGCAGGCGGATCACCTGCACCTGCTTGCGCAGCTCGTCGCGGTACTTGGTCCAGGTCATGCCGCTGGCTTCCACGCGGCGTCGCAGCTCGGTGGCGTTCATGCGGTTCTGTTGCGCCACCGATTCGATGGCGCGGTCGACTTCCTGGTCGGTCACGCGGATGCCGGCGTCCTGCGCGGCCTGGACCTGCACGCGCTCCATCACCAGGCGCTCCAGCACCTCGCCCAGCAGGTCGGCGCGCGCCGGCACCGGGCGGCCGGCGCCGCGCAGCTGGCCTTCGATCTCGTCGGCGCGGTCGAGCAGCTCGCGCCGCGTGATCACGCTGTTGTTGACCACCGCGACCACTTCGTCGACCAGTTGCGAACGCTTCTCGCCGCCGGCCTGCGGCACGCCCAGCTTGGGCTGGCTCGCCGGCGCGGTGACGTCGGATGACTGCGGCACGAAGATGCCGGTGGCGCGCGACGCCCCGGGCGCCTTGAGCTGGGCGGCGGCGGGCACGGCCAGCGCCGCCAGCACGGCCGGCAGCAGCAGGCGGTGCCACGACGTCAGGAGAAAGGAAAACACAGCGAATTCTTGACGTTTCATCTTAATCCGTCATTCATAGTGATCGAACTGGGTCGTCGGCACCGGCTTGGCGGTCACGGGCTCGTAGCCCGGCACGTTCAGGCGCAGGATATTCAACGGGTTGGAACCGATCTTGGAAAGGCCACGGAACTCCACCTGCAGGAAGACCCGCCCGGTGTAGCCCTGCGTGGTGTTGCGGAAACGCTGGTACACGACGCGGCCGACCCAGCAGTCCGCCGCGTATTCGATGCCGGCCAGCGTGTCGACCATCTGGCTGGCGGCCAGGTCGAAGGCAAAGCGCGCGATACCATAGGCCCGGCGCGTGATCGGCCACTGACCCGACACCTCGAACTGGTCGATCGCGGTATTGTCCGTCACCATGGTCGGGCGGCGATAGCGGTAACCGACGTTGATCAGCTTGCGCGGCTCCGGGCGGTAGGCAAACGCGACGTTGCCATAGTTGATCCGGTCCGTATCCAGGTTGTACTGCACACCCATGTCCAGATAGTAACCACGGAACATCTGGATAGTGGTGGCCGCCAGCAGGTCGGAGGCACCCGGCTTGGGATCGGCCACGGTGCCGTTGATCTGCACGCGCTGGCCGGTGAAGTCATAGCGCTGCGCGATGGTGCCGCGGAAGCGCTCGATGCCGGTATCGGACTCGATCAGGCGCGTGGTCAGGCCGCCGGTCAGCTTGTTGTTGTCGGCGATGCGGTCATAGCCGGTGAACGGGTTCTCGCTGAAGATCTGGCCATAGCCGAAGTCCGACTGCACCGTATCGAACAGCGGGAACTGGCTCTGGTCGCGGAACGGCGTGTACACGTAGAACAGGCGCGGTTCCAGCGTCTGCACGTAGTTCACGCCGAACAGCCGGCTCATGGTCGGCGCATCGCGCTCGAAGGTCATGCCGGAGTCCACGCTGACGGTCGGCAGCACGCGCGAGAAGTTGTCCTGCGCGGTCGGCGTGTTGGTGGCCGACTCCATCTGGTACTGCGTCGCGTTGAAGGTGACCTTTGGCGTCACGTACCAGCCAGCACGCACAATCGGGTAGCTGATGCTCGGCTGGATGAACATGCGCTCGCCCTGCGGCTGCTGGAGGCCGGCGGACGTCAGCGGGATGCGGAAACGCGTGTAGTCCGCTTCGACCTGCACATCAAAGCCGCCCAGGTCATAGCGCAGGTACTTGCCGTTGAGCTGCGGCACACGCTCGTAGGACGGCTCGCTCGGGCGCAGGGTCTGGAACTTCTGCACCCGCGCCATCAGGAAGAAATCCTGCCAGTTGTAGGTGACGCCGCCTTCCTGCAGGTACTGGCGTTGCGCGGACTGCGCCACGCTGCGGTTGAAATCGTCCGGGTACTGGTCGTCGGAGACCCGGTTGATATTCAGGTAGGCGTTGAGTCCCTTGGCCAGGTTCTGGTTGTGCTGGATCGAGTAGGCCCAGCGGTTCGAGTTGGTCTTCTGGTCATCGGGCAGGAACTCGGCGCGCACGCGCCCGGAGTAGCCCTGGCCCAGGTAGCGGTACTCGCCGCCGAGCTGCAGGCCGCGCTCGGTCATCAGGCGCGGGTAGATCGTCAGGTCGCGGTTGGGCGCGATATTGACGTAGTACGGCGTCGTCAGGTCGAAGCCCGATTTCGAGCCGTAGCCCATCAGCGGCGGCAGGAAACCGCTGCGGCGCTCGTCGTTGAGCGGGAAGCTGAACACCGGCGCCGCCGCGACTGGCACGCCGAAGAAATTCAGCACGCCGCCGTAGGCCACGCCCACCTGGCGGTCGCTGTCCAGGTCGATCTGGTTCGCACTGAAGTACCAGTCGGCATTGTCCGGCGAGCAGGTGGTGTACGACGCGCGCTTGATTGTGCTGCGGTCCTTGTCCAGGAAGTCGATGCGCTCGGCCTTGCCCGTGCCACCGGTCGGCTGGAAATAATAGTCCGGCGACAGCATGTAGCCTTCGTTGGCCTCGACTTTCACCCGGGCCTCGGGGCCGACCGCCAGCGTGCCGTTGCGCGACATGCGCACGTTGCCCTGGGCGAAGGCCTCGTCGGTGTCCTGGTCGTAGCTGAGCTTGTCGCCCTTGACCACGCCGCCGTCGCGGCGCAGCTCGGCATGGCCTTCGAGCTCGACCCCGCGTTCGCTGTAGCCGGTCATGCGGTCGCCCTCGATAAAGACGGGGGCGTTGGAATCGGGCTCGCTCTTCTTGGGGGGCTCGGCAAGCCGCGGCACGATTTCGCCGGAGACCGCGGGCAGTTGGGGCACGGCCGGCGCGGCTTCGAACACCGGCTCGGCCTGGTCCAGGTCGGGGATCGCCGAGCTGGACATCTGCGCCTGGGCCCCGGCCGACAAGCCGGCCATGGCCAGCACCAGCGGCCGCAGCGCGCCCGCGTGCAGGCCGGCGGCGCGCCTGGCCCGGGGGGCGGCGCCGATGGCAGGCGAAGGCAAGGCCCTGTTATTCGGTGTTCGTCGTTGTTCGGTCATTCGCACGGGTTGTCAGTCTCGGCGTCGGCTGCGGCCCGCCTGCAAGCCGCCAGCCCCCGCCGGGAGCAGGCTGCGGGGCACCGAAAGGCCCCTCCCGGGGGCCGCCCGGCGCCCGGGTCTGGTCGGGTATTATACGGGGCAACCAAAGCTCCTCTTCCGGCTTACGTTCGGTTTCATTTCTTATTTCCGCGCCCCTCCTGTATGGCAGCTCTCCCCCACGACCCGCGCATGGACCAGCTCAAGGCCTGGGTGTCCGGACTCGGCCCGGCATGGTCCGCCGATCCTGACTCCTGCGCCCCCGCCTCGGCCGACGCCAGCTTCCGGCGCTATTTCCGCGTCAGCACCGGCCATCCGGCGCACCCCACCGCCATCGTGATGGACGCGCCGCCGGCGCACGAGGACTGCCGTCCGTTCATCCATGTGTGCAAGCTGTTCGGCGATGCCGGCGTGAGCGTGCCGACCGTGCTGGCGCAGGACCTGGAGCAGGGTTTCCTGCTGCTGGCCGACCTGGGCAGCCAGACTTACCTGTCGCGGCTGGACGATTCCACCGCCCACGGCATGTATGCCGACGCCGCCGCCGCGCTGGTGCGCATCCAGGCCGCCACGCGCCCCGGCGAGCTGCCGCCCTACGACCGCGCCCTGCTGCAGCGCGAGCTCGACCTGTTCCCGCGGTGGTATGTAGCCAGACATTTAGGTGCCACGCTGAGCGACGCCCAGCAGGCCGACCTGCGCGAAGTGATGGACGCGCTGCTTGCCAACAACCTGGCGCAGCCGCAGGTCTACGTGCACCGGGATTACCACTCGCGAAACCTGATGGTGCTCGACGACGGTGCGAACCCGGGCGTGCTGGACTTCCAGGACGCGGTGATCGGCCCGATTACCTATGACGCGGTCTCGCTGTGGCGCGACGCCTATATCGAATGGGACGAGGAGCAGCAGCTGGACTGGCTGATCCGCTACTGGGAGCGCGCGCGCAAGGCCGGCCTGCCGGTCAATGCCGACTTCGGCGAGTTCTACCGCGACTTCGAATGGATGGGCCTGCAGCGCCATCTGAAAGTGCTTGGCATCTTCGCGCGCCTGTACCATCGCGACGGCAAGGACGGCTACCTGGCCAACCTGCCGCTGGTGCTCAAGTACACGCGCCTGGTGGCCGGCCGCTATACCGAGCTGCGCAAGCTGATCCGGCTGCTGGACGCGCTCGAAGGCGTGGCCAGCCCGGCCGGCTACACCTTCTGACGCGCCGTGCCTGAAGCCAACCACCCGAACCCCGATGGCGCGCCCGCCATCACCGCCGCCGGCGAATGGCTGGCCGGCGCGCGCGCCCTCGCCCCGATGCTGCTGGGCGTGGTGCCGTTCGGGCTGATCTATGGCGTGCTGGCGGTGGGCGCCGGCATGCCCGCCTGGCTGGCCTGCGCCATGAGCGCGATCGTGTTCGGCGGCGCCTCGCAGATGATCCTGACCCAGCTGTGGACCGCCGGCACGCCGGCGGTGGTGATTACGCTGACGGTGGCGATGGTCAACCTGCGCCACGCGCTGTATTCCGCCACCATCGCGCCCACGCTGGCACACCTGCCGCGGCGCTGGAAGGCGCTGATCGCCTACCTGCTGACCGACGAGGCCTTCGCTGCAATGACGCACCGGCTGGGCGATACCGGCCCGCGCGCGCAATATCGCCACTGGTATTACTTTGGCGGCGGCTTTGCGCTGTGGGCCAGCTGGCAGCTGTCGACGCTGGTCGGCGTATTGGTCGGCGCGCAGGTGCCGCGCGACTGGCCGCTGGACTTCTTCCTGCCGCTGACCTTCATCGGCATCATCGTGCCGGGCCTGAAGCATCGCTCGCACGTGGCCGCGGCGCTGGCTGCGACCGTGCTGGCGGTGGCCTGCTACAGCCTGCCGCACAAGCTCGGCCTGATGGTGGCGGCGCTGGGCGGCATTGCCGTGGGCATGCTGGTGCTGGGCCGCGGCAACCGCCCGGGTCCGCGTGCAGCCAGTCATGCCGGTTCGGTCGGCAAGGAGGCCGCATGAATTCGATGACCCTGCTGTGGGTCTTCCTCGCCGCCGGCCTGGCCACCTTCCTGATCCGCCTGTCGTTTATCGCCGTGGAAGGCCGCGTGCGGCTGCCGTCGTGGTTCCGCACCGCGCTGCAGTTCGTGCCGGCGGCCATGCTGTCGGCGCTGATCGCGCCCGACCTGCTGATGCAGCAGGGCGAGCTCGCCCTGACCCCGACCAACGCACGGCTGGTGGCCGGCGTGGTCGCCATCCTGATTGCCGCACGTACCCGCAGCGTCGGCTGGACCATTGCCGGCGGCATGGCCACGCTGCTCGCCCTGGAGGCTTTGTTTTGATAAAGACCATGATCTTCGCCGCCGGCCGCGGCGACCGCATGCGGCCGTTGACCGACAGCCGTCCCAAGCCGCTGCTGACGGTGGGCGGCAAGCCGCTGATCGTCTGGAAGATCGAGGCGCTGGCGCGTGCCGGCCTGCGTGACATCGTCATCAACCACGCCTGGCTGGGCGAGCAGATCGAGGCGACGCTGGGCGACGGCGGCCGGTTAGGCGTGCGTATTGCGTACTCGGCCGAAGGCGAGGCGCTGGAAACCGCAGGCGGCATCGCCAAGGCCCTGCCGCTGCTGTCGCACGCTCCGGAGCGCGGCGAGATCTTCCTGGCCGTGTCCGGCGATATCTTCTGCGACTACGACTTCCGCGCGCTGCTGCCGCGCGCCGCGGCATTGGCCGGCGCGGCCGAGCCGCGCATGCATCTGGTGATGGTGCCGAACCCGGCGTTCCATCCACGCGGGGATTTCGCGATGGATGCACAGGGCCGGCTGTCGCTGGACGAGCATCCGGCAAATGGCGAACGGCTCACCTTCGGCAATATCGGCCTGTATGACACGCGATTCTTCACCGCCATCGCGCCCGGCACCCGGGTGGCGATGACGCCGATCTATCACGCCGCCATCGCCGCCGGCACCGCAAGCGCTGAGCGCTTTGACGGACGCTGGGAGAATGTGGGGACGCCGGGGCAGCTGGCTGAGCTGGATGCCTCGCTGGTGCCCGCCCGCGCTGCCGCGCAAGGGCGCTAGCGCGCACGCCAGGACCCCGCCGCGCCACGCGGCTTTCGGTCCACCGGCGCAGCGGGACGCCCAGCGGCGTTAGAATCGGCCTGATCCTCCTCATCCAGGCCCTGACATGTCCGCACCCGACAATGCCCTCCTCGCCGCCTGCCGCGACCGTCGCGCCCGTGTGCTGCAGCACCTGCGCGCCGGTGGCGGTGGCGTGGCGATCCTGCCCACGGCGCCGGAAGCCATGCGCAACCGCGACAGCGACTACCCGTACCGGCACGACAGCTATTTCTACTACCTGACCGGCTTTACCGAGCCCGAGGCCGTGCTGGTGCTGGTCGCCGGCGCGCCCGGCGACGCCGCCGACGCCGCCGACGCCGACCGCAGCATCCTGTTCTGCCGCCCCAAGCACGAAGAGCGCGAGATCTGGGACGGTTTCCGCTTCGGCCCGGAAGGCGCGCGCGCCGCGTTCGGCTTCGATGAAGCGCATTCGGTCGAAGAGATCGACGCCACGCTGCCGTCGCTGCTGGCCAACCGCGCCCAGCTGGCCTATCCGCTCGCCGACTCGACCCGCACCGACGTGCAGATGCGCCGCTGGATGGACGCCGTGCGCATGCAGGGGCGCGCCGGCGTGGCCGCGCCCTCGGTCGCGCTCGATATCCGCAATCTGCTCGACGAAATGCGCCTGTTCAAGGACGCGGGCGAGCTGGCCACGATGCGTCGCGCCGCCGAGATCTCGGCCCGTGCCCATGTGCGCGCGATGCAGGCCACCCGCGCCGGGCTGCGCGAGTACCACCTGGAAGCCGAGCTGCTCTATGAATTCCGCCGCCACGGCGCGCAGAGCGTGGCCTACAACTCCATCGTCGCGGCCGGCCCCAACGCGTGCGTGCTGCACTACCGCGCCGGCCCGGCCGAACTGAAGGACGGCGACCTGTGCCTGATCGACGCCGGCTGCGAGCTGGACGGCTACGCCTCGGATATCACCCGCACCTTCCCGGTTTCAGGCCGCTTCTCGCCGGCGCAGCGCGAGCTGTACGACCTGGTGGTGGCCGCGCAGGAAGCCGCCATCGCCGAAACCCGCGCGGGCGTGCCCTACAACGTGCCGCACGACGCTGCGGTGCGCGTGCTGGCGCAGGGCATGCTCGATACCGGCCTGCTCGACCGCAACAAGGAGGGCACGCTCGACGACGTGCTCGCCAGCGGCAACTACCGCCGCTTCTACATGCACCGCACCGGCCACTGGCTCGGCATGGATGTGCACGACGTGGGCGAATACCGCGTGGCCAGCCACACCGGTGAAGGCGAGCGCCCGTGGCGCCCGCTGCAGCCCGGCATGGTGCTGACCATCGAGCCCGGCATCTACGTGCGCCCGGCCGAGGACGTGCCCGAGCGCTACTGGCACATCGGCATCCGCATCGAGGACGATGCCATCGTCACCGACGGCGATTGCGAGCTGATCACGCGCGGCGTGCCGGTGCGCGCCGACGAAATCGAGGCGCTGATGCGCGAGCAACAACCTGCTTCCGGAGACCCGCGATGATCGGCTGGCTGCGCAGGATCTTTCCCGGACAGGACACCGCCGGCAGCAATGCCGGGACCCGGCACGATCCGTCCGACCCCTTCATCATCAACCTGTATGACGACCGCGTGGTGGTGCACCGCCCCGACGGCCAGCGCGAGGAAGTCGCGTGGGACATCCTCGAGCGCGTGGTGGTGCGCGTGTCGAACCGTGCGCCATGGGCCGGCAACGCCTGGCTGATCCTGATCGGCGCGGAGGATAGCGGCCAGGGCTGCGTGGTGCCGCTCGATGCCGCCAACCATGCTGAGCTGGTCGAGCGGCTGCGCGCGCTGCCGGGCTTCAACCAGCAGAAGCTCGACAATGCGCTGCGCGATGCCGCGGCCGGCAAGTCGCGCTCGGACGCGATCTGCTGGAAGCGCGGCGCCGGGGCCGGCACTGAAGGCGCAAATGCGGGAGGCGATGTAGGAGGCAGCAACAATGCCGGCAGCGCAAGCTGATATCCGCGATATCGCCATCGTCGGCGGCGGCCCGGTCGGGCTGGCGCTGGCCTGCCAGCTGCTGCACACCACCGACTGGCGCATCGCGCTGATCGATGCCGCCACGCCGGCACGCGCCGCGCGCGACCCGCGCGCGATCGCGCTGTCGCACGGCAGCCGCCAGCTGCTGGAGCAGATCGGCGCCTGGCCCGTGGCCGGCAGCCCGATCGAACATATCCATGTGTCGCAGCGCGGCCGCTTCGGCCACGTACGGCTGCACCATGACGACTACGGCGTGCCGGCGCTCGGCTACGTGGTGCGCTATGGCGAGCTGTGCGACGTGCTGGAACGCGCCCTCGGCCGCGCCGCGCAGGCCGCCGGGGAGGACCGTCTGCTGCGCGTGTTCGAGACCCGCATCGACCAGATCGAGCAGGATCCGCTGCCACGCGACGCGGATGACGCCGATACCGGCCACGCGCACCTGACCGGCACCGCCCACGACGGCCAGCTGGCGCGCTTGGCCGCGCGCCTGGTGGTCCAGGCCGAGGGCGGGCTGTTCCATGAGCAGGCCGCGCACCAGGGCCGCGGCGCGCGCGCGCGCGACTATCGCCAGACCGCGGTGATCGCCCATGTCGCCTGCTCGCGCCCGCAGCCGGGCTGGGCCTGGGAGCGCTTTACCGAGGAAGGCCCGCTGGCGCTGCTGCCGCACGACGAGCATGGCGTGCAAGGCTACGCGCTGGTGTGGTGCTGCCCGCCGGAACAGGCGGCGCGCCGCATTGCGCTGCCCGAAGCCGAGTTCGCCGAGGAGTTGAGCAAGGCGTTCGGCGACCGCATGGGACATTTCACGCTGGCGGGCAAGCGCCATGCCTTCCCGCTGGGGCTGAACGCCGCGCCGGTCACCGTCAATGGCCGCGTGGCCGCGGTCGGCAATGCCGCGCAGACGCTGCACCCGGTGGCAGGCCAGGGGCTTAACCTGGGTCTGCGCGATGCATTCGCGCTGGCCGACTCGCTGCGCACCGCCTGTACGCCGCAGGCGCTGCAGGCCTTTGCCAGCCGGCACCGGCTGGACCGCGCGATCACGATCGGCGTCACCGACCTGCTGCCGCGCCTGTTCAGCGTCTCCTACCCGCTGGCCGCCCATGCCCGGGGCGCGTCGCTGGCGGCGCTGGCCTGCCTGCCGCCGCTGCGGCATGCGCTGGCGCGCCACATGATGTTCGGCATGCGGCGCTGAGCCAAGCCAGTGGCGCGGGCGCCACGCGCGGGGTGGCTCCGGCAGGGGCAGGCGAATTGCCCCGCCCCGCGCAACGGTCCGCCCGCCCGCCCCGCCATCATTGCCTCGCCGCCGCCCATGCGGCGGCATTTGCGCCACGTTCTGTCTGCAAAACGGTCATGGATGCTCAAATATTGGGCAGTCGCGGCCGTTTGGCGGTAGAATCCTGCCCTCGCACATGCCCCGATCCACCGCCGGCCGCAGTTTCGGCAGGGGCATGTTTTACCGTTTCGTCTCCCGTTTCAAAGCAGGCTGTCCGGTTCCTCCTGGCGCAAAACGCGCGGCAAGGACGGCATGGCCCGCAGGACCGCCACACCACCACCGCCCAATCGTGCAGATCGGATCGCATCAACTCCGCAACAACCTGTTCGTCGCCCCGATGGCGGGCGTGACGGACCGGCCGTTCCGCCAGCTGTGCAAGCAGCTCGGCGCGGGCTATGCGGTCTCGGAGATGGTGGCGTCCAACGCACAGCTGTGGAAGAGCGAGAAGACCATGCGCCGCGCCAACCATGCCGGCGAGGTCGAGCCCATCGCCGTGCAGATCGCCGGTGCCGAACCGTCGATGATGGCCGAGGCCGCACGCTACAACGTGGACCGCGGCGCGCAGATCATCGACATCAACATGGGCTGCCCGGCCAAGAAGGTGTGCAACGTGGCCGCCGGCTCGGCGCTGCTGCAGAACGAGCCGCTGGTGGTGCGCATCGTCGAGGCGGTGGTCGCCGCCGTCGGCGAGCGCGTGCCGGTCACGCTCAAGATCCGCACCGGCTGGAACCGCGAGAACCGCAACGCGCTGCGCATCGCGCGCATGGTGCAGGACGCGGGCATCAGCATGCTCACCATCCACGGGCGCACCCGCGCCGACCTGTACCACGGCGAAGCCGAGTACGAGACCATTGCCGCGGTCAAGGCAGCGCTCTCGATCCCGGTGGTCGCCAACGGCGACATCACCACGCCGCACAAGGCCAAAGAGGTGCTGGCGCTGACGGGCGCCGACGCGATCATGATCGGCCGCGCGGCGCAGGGCCGGCCGTGGCTGTTCCGTGAGATCGAACACTTCCTGAAGACCGGCGAGTTGCTGCCGTCGCCGGAAGTGGCCGAGATCCGCGCGATCATGAACGCGCACCTGGAAGACCACTACGCCTTCTACGGCGAGTTCACCGGCGTGCGCACCGCGCGCAAGCATATCGCCTGGTACACGCGCGGCCTGCGCGGCGCGAACCTGTTCCGCCATCGCATGAACACGCTGGAATCCACCACCGAGCAGCTGGCGGCGGTCAACGCGTTCTTCGACGAGCAGGCGCAGTTCTCGGACCGGCTGGTGTACGTGGACGACGCCGCACCGCAGACAAACGAAGCAGACGAAGCGAACAACAACAAAAACGGGGAGTTGCTTGCCGCATGAGCCGCAACGCTATCGACCAGTGCATCCGGGAAAGCCTGGACACGTACTTTCGCGACCTGGACGGCGAAGAGCCGTCCAATATGTACAACATGGTGCTCGAGGCCGTGGAAAGGCCACTGCTCGAGGCCGTGATGCTGCGCGCCGAGCGCAACCAGTCGCTGGCTGCCGCCTACCTGGGCATCAATCGCAATACGCTGCGCAAGAAGCTGCAGCAGCACGGTTTACTTTGAATTTGAAGCATCTCCCACAGCCATGATCAAGCAAGCCCTACTCTCCGTTTCCGACAAGACCGGCATCGTCGACTTCGCGCGCGAACTGAACGCGCTCGGCGTCACGCTGCTTTCCACCGGCGGCACCGCCAAGCTGCTGGCCGACAGCGGCCTGCCCGTGACGGAGGTGGCCGACTACACCGGCTTCCCGGAAATGCTCGACGGCCGCGTGAAGACGCTGCACCCCAAGGTCCACGGCGGCATCCTGGCGCGCCGCGACCTGCCCGAGCACATGGCTGCGCTGGCCGAGCACAACATCCCGACGATCGACCTGCTGGTGGTGAACCTGTACCCGTTCCAGCAGACCGTGGCCAAGGATGACTGCACGCTGCCCGACGCGATCGAGAACATCGACATCGGCGGCCCGACCATGCTGCGCTCGGCGGCCAAGAACCACCGCGACGTGACCGTGCTCGTCGACCCGGCCGACTACGCCGTGGTGCTCGACGAAATGCGCGCCAACGGCAACAGCGTCGGCTACGACACCAACTTCCGCCTGGCCACCAAGGTGTTCGCGCACACCGCGCAGTACGACGGCGCCATCACCAACTACCTGACCAGCCTGGGTGCCGACAAGTCGCACCAGGGCCGCAGCGCCTACCCGCAGACGCTGAACCTGGCCTTCGACAAGGTGCAGGAAATGCGCTACGGCGAGAACCCGCACCAGTCGGCCGCGTTCTACCGCGACCTGAAGGCCGTGGACGGCGCGCTGGCCAACTACGTGCAACTGCAGGGCAAGGAGCTGTCGTACAACAACATCGCCGACGCCGACGCGGCCTGGGAATGCGTCAAGTCGTTCGATACCGCAACCGGGGCTGCCTGCGTCATCATCAAGCACGCCAACCCGTGCGGCGTGGCGCTGGGCGCGAACGCGCTCGAAGCGTATGACAAGGCCTTCAAGACCGATTCGACCTCGGCCTTCGGCGGCATCATCGCCTTCAATGTCGAGCTGGACGAAGCCGCCGCTCAGGCCGTGGCCAAGCAGTTCGTCGAAGTGCTGATCGCCCCATCGTTCAGCGCCGGCGCGCGTGCCGTGTTCGCGGCCAAGCAGAACGTGCGCCTGCTCGAGATCCCGCTGGGCAAGGGCGTCAACCAGTTTGACTTCAAGCGTGTCGGCGGTGGCCTGCTGGTGCAGAGCCCGGACGCCAAGAACGTGCAGCCGTCCGAGCTGCGCGTGGTGACGCGCCGCCACCCGACCCCTAAGGAAATGGACGACCTGATGTTCGCCTGGCGCGTGGCCAAGTTCGTCAAGTCCAACGCCATCGTGTTCTGCGGCGGCGGCATGACGCTGGGCGTGGGCGCCGGCCAGATGAGCCGCGTGGATTCGGCCCGCATCGCCAGCATCAAGGCGCAGAACGCCGGCCTGACGCTGGCCGGCTCGGCGGTGGCCTCGGACGCGTTCTTCCCGTTCCGTGACGGCCTGGACGTGGTGGTCGACGCGGGCGCGACCTGCGTGATCCAGCCGGGTGGTTCGGTGCGCGACGACGAAGTGATCGCCGCCGCCGACGAGCGCAGCATCGCCATGGTGGTGACCGGCACGCGCCACTTCCGCCACTAAGCACTGGCAGGCTTGCGGTCTTGCCTGGCAAGACCGCCGGCTCCCGAAGCGGTTTCGTTCTCCTGCAAGGGAAAAGCGAAACCGCTTTTTGCATTAGGTGCCGGCGCAAAAAGCAATACACTAGCGACGGCATCCACCCTACCCAGCCCATGCGAATCCTAGGCATCGACCCCGGCCTGCGCACCACCGGCTTCGGCGTGATCGAGAAGCACGGCAACAAGCTTGCCTATGTGGCCTCGGGCACGATCAGGAGCGACGGCAATTCGCCGCTGCCGGAACGACTGAAGACGCTGTACGACGGCATCAGCGAAGTGTCCCGGACCTACGCGCCCGACTGCGCCGCGATCGAGAAGGTGTTCGTCAACGTCAACCCGCAATCGACGCTGCTGCTCGGCCAGGCCCGCGGCGCGGCGATCTGCGGGCTGGTCAGTTACGGGCTGCCGGTGTTCGAATACACCGCGCTGCAGCTCAAGGTGGCGGTGGTCGGCTATGGCCGCGCCAACAAGGCCCAGGTGCAGGAGATGGTGACGCGGCTGCTGATGCTGCCCGGCCAGCCCGGCAGCGATGCGGCCGATGCGCTCGGCGTGGCGATCTGCCATGCCAATGGCGGCGATACCCTGGGCACGCTGGCGGGCCTGGCGCCCGACCTGGTGCGCAAGGGCATGCGCGTGCGGCGCGGCCGGCTGATCGGCTGAGCGCGGGGTCGCCCGGCCCGCGTCTTTTACAATCGGGCATTCGTCTTTCCACAGGAACGCTGCATGCAAAGCCAGTCCCGACTGAGCGCGCCGCGCTCGCGCGCCGCCGGCCTCTTCTTCCCTGCTTCCCGACGATGGCTGTTCCCGGCCGCGGCCGCCGCGGCCTGCGCCGTGCTGCTCGCCGGCTGCGCCACCGCGCCGCGCCACAAGCCCGCGCCGCCGCCGACACCGGCGCCTGCCCCGGGAGCCTCGGTTGCCCCGCCGCCTGCTGCGGAGAAGCCCAAGGCGCTGGTGATCGCGCACCGCGGCGCCAGCGCGCTGCGCCCCGAACACACGCTCGCCGCCTACACCAAGGCGATCGAGGACGGCGCCGACGTGATCGAGCCCGACCTGGTGATGACCCGCGACGGCGTGCTGGTGGCGCGCCACGAGAACGACATCACCGGCACCACCAACGTCGCCGAGCTGACGCAGTTTGCCGAGCGCAAGCGCACCAAAGTCATCGACGGCGAGCGCCTGACCGGCTGGTTCACCGAAGACTTCACGCTGGCCGAGCTCAAGACGCTGCGCGCGCGCGAGCGCATCCCGCGCGTGCGGCCGGCCAATGCTCGGCTGAACGACCAGTTCGAGGTGCCGACCTTCGACGAAATCGTGCGGCTGGCCGAGCAGGCCTCGCTGCGCACCGGCAAACCCATCGGCATATATCCCGAACTGAAGCATCCGAGCTATTTCCGCGGCATCGGCCTGCCACTTGAAGACAAGCTGGCAGCGGCCTTGCGCGCGCAGCCCTACCTGCGCCAGGCGCCGGTGTTTATCCAGTGCTTCGAGAGCGGCAGCCTGCGCGCGATGCGGCGCACGCTGGGCCGCGGGCTGCCCAACGTGAAGCTGGTCCAGCTGGTCGGCAACCCGCGCAAGGGCCCCGCCGACTGGAAGCTGGCCGGCGACCCGCGCACCTTCGATGACATGCTGAGCACGACCGGCCTGCGCGAAGTGGCGGCCTACGCCGACGGCATCGGCCCGGAGAAGAGCAGCGTGGTACCACGCGACGCGCAGGGCGCGCTGGCTGCGCCGACCGCGGTGGTGCGCAACGCGCATGCGGCCGGCCTGTTCGTCCACCCCTACACCTTCCGCCCGGAAAACAGCTTCCTACCCAAGGCGCTGCAGACCGACGGGGACGACGCCACGCGCAACCCCGCCGGCATGGTGCGCGAGGTGCAGGCCTTCCTCGCCGCCGGCGTCGACGGCTTCTTCACCGACGACCCGGCGCTGGGCCGGCGCGCGGTCGATACGCCGGTGCGCTGAGGCCGGCAGGCGCCCGCGCGGGGTACACTTGCGCCGCCTCATCCCCTACCTGACACACCACACCGCACCATGATCGGACGCATCGCCGGCACCCTAATCGAGAAGAATCCCCCGCACCTGCTGGTCGACTGCCACGGCGTCGGCTACGAGGTCGACGTGCCGATGAGCACCTTCTACAACCTGCCCGCGGTAGGCCAGCCGGTGACGCTGCTGACGCAGCTGATCGTGCGCGAGGACGCGCACCTGCTGTACGGCTTCGGCACCGCATCGGAACGCAACACCTTCCGCGAGCTGATCAAGATCACCGGCATCGGCGCGCGCATGGCGCTGGCGGTGCTGTCGGGCATGTCGGTACCGGAGCTGGCGCAGACGATCACGCTGCAGGAGGCGGGCCGGCTCACGCGCGTGCCCGGCATCGGCAAGAAGACAGCCGAGCGGCTGCTGCTGGAGCTCAAGGGCAAGCTGGGCGCTGAGCTGGGTCATGCGCCGGGGGTACAGGTGGTGCCCGACAGCGCCGTCGACGTGCTCAATGCGCTGCTGGCGCTGGGCTATTCGGAGAAGGAAGCGGCCCTGGCGATCAAGCAGGTGCCGGCCGGCACCGGCGTGTCCGAGGGCATCAAGCTGGCGCTCAAGGCGCTCTCCAAGGGCTGAGGCGTAGAATGACGGGGTATTGCCGCTGTTTGGCTCCCTGACCGCCATGATCGAAACCGACAAGCTTTCCGCCCCCGCCCGCGTGATCTCCGCCACCCCCGCCTCGTCGCAGGAGGAGGCGTACGAGCGCGCGCTGCGGCCCAAGCTGCTGGACGAGTATGTCGGCCAGGAAAAGGTGCGCGGGCAGCTCGATATCTTCATGCACGCGGCGCGCAACCGGCGCGAGGCGCTGGACCATGTGCTCCTGTTCGGCCCGCCCGGGCTGGGCAAGACCACGCTGGCCCACATCATCGCGCGCGAAATGGGCGTGAGCCTGCGCCAGACCTCAGGCCCGGTGCTGGAGCGCCCGGGCGACCTGGCCGCGCTGCTGACCAACCTGGAAGCCAACGACGTGCTGTTCATCGACGAGATCCACCGGCTCTCGCCGGTCGTCGAGGAAATCCTGTACCCGGCACTGGAGGACTACCAGATCGACATCATGATCGGCGAAGGCCCGGCGGCCCGTTCGGTCAAGCTGGACCTGCAGCCGTTCACGCTGGTGGGCGCGACCACCCGCGCCGGCATGCTGACCAATCCGCTGCGCGACCGCTTCGGCATCGTGGCGCGGCTGGAGTTCTATACCGCCGAGGAGCTGGCGCGCATCGTCACGCGCTCGGCGCAACTGCTGCACGCCCGCATCGACCCGCACGGCGCGCTGGAAATCGCCCGCCGCGCGCGCGGCACGCCCCGTATCGCCAACCGGCTGCTGCGCCGCGTGCGCGACTACGCCGAGGTCAAGGGCGACGGCACCATCACGCGCGAGATGGCCGACGCCGCGCTGGCGATGCTGGACGTGGACCGTGTTGGCTTCGACCTGATGGACCGCAAGCTGCTGGAAGCCGTGCTGCACAAGTTTGGCGGCGGCCCGGTGGGCGTGGACAACCTGGCCGCGGCCATCGGCGAGGAGCGCGACACCATCGAAGATGTGCTCGAGCCTTACCTGATCCAGCAGGGCTACCTGCAGCGCACGCCGCGCGGGCGCGTGGCCACGGCCGCGGCCTACCGGCATTTCGGCCTGGCGTCCCCGCAGGCCGGCGGCGCCGGCGAGCTGTTCGACGGCCAGTAAGCCAGCCGCGCGCTTGCTGCGGCGCAGCGAGATCGTCCCTCGCCGCCGTTCCCCAGGCCCCGCGCGGGCCAATTAAACGTTTTAATCTCGCCCCTCAAATTTTTTCGAAGTGGATTGCTGGCCCATGGCCGATTGTCCACAATGGCTTCATCGGCACCTGACGGTGCCCAGCGATGACCGCGCCGGCTGGTAAGCGGTGCCGTTGTGACCTGGTTCCCTACCCTGAGGAGAGTCATGAGCCGCATCCGCCGTTGTTCCGCCCTGCTTGCCACCGCCGTCGCGAGCGCTGTCCTGGCCATGGGCAGCGCCTATGCCCAGCGCGCGCCCGCCCCCGTCATGGTGGCGGAAGAGGCCGTGATCAGCGGCAAGATCATCGATATCGATCCCGACTCCAAGGCCGTGCTGGTGCAGGGCCCGCGCGGCAACGTGGTGGAACTGATCGCCGGCGACGAAGCCCGCAACTTCGGCCAGGTCCGCAAGGGCGACATCGTCACCGTGGCGCGCAGCGCCGCCGTGGTGGCGTCGCTGGAGCCGATCGACAGCAAGGCCACGGCGCTGGCGGAGCAAGTCGACCGCACCTCGCGCGCGGCCGAAGGCGGCAAGCCCGGCATCATGCGCGAGGTCACCACCACCGTGACCGCGGAAATCACCAAGATAGATCCTGCAAACAAGCTCATCACCTTCCGCGGGCCGCGCGAGACGTTGCGCACCGTCAAGGTCGAGGACCCGGCGATCGACCTCAACAAGATCAAGCGCGGCCAGATGGCCAAGGTCGTCTACCGCGAAGTCGTGGCCATTACGGTCAGGGCGCCGACGGCGGCCACAGCCAACTGAGCCGCCGCGCCGGGCGCGGTACTTTTCCACCAGGAGGTTACCTATGAATCGTCGCCATTTTGTTACCCGGGTTGCCGGATCGGGCCTGCTTGTCGCCACCGTGATGGCTGCGGGCTGCACCACCACCGGCACCAGCGCCTCGAGCGACCCGGCCGCCAAGAAGAAAGAGATCGACTCGGGCGTCGATGGCGCGCTGAACCGGCTCTATTCCTCCGTCAACGGCTCGCGCGAGCTGGCCCAGCGCGCGCAGGGCGTCCTGGTATTCCCGCGCGTGATCTCGGCCGGCCTTGTCGTCGGCGGCGAGTATGGCGAGGGCGCGCTGCGCTCCCACGGCTCGACGGTGGGTTACTACAGCACCGCCCACGCTTCGTTCGGCCTGACCGCCGGTGGCCAGTCCAAGGCCGTCTTCATCATGTTCATGACGCCGGAGGCGTACAACAAATTCCTCGAAAGCAAGGGCTGGACTGCGGGCGCCGATGCCAACGTGGCGCTGGCCAAGGTCGGCGCAAACGGCCAGCTCGACACGCTGACCTCGCAGCAGCCGGTGGTCGGCTTCGTGCAGACCAACGCGGGGCTGATGTTCGATGTGTCGCTGAACGGTGCGAAGATCACCAAGCTGAATATCTGATGTGGGCAGCGGGCGCCCGCGGGGTGCCCGGTCTTACCTGATTTCTCCAAGGACGAGATTCCCGGCCACGGCCGGGATTTTTTTGTCCTGCGCCCTCCCGCCGGCAGTCGCTGGCCCGCGCTGGCATAATCGCGCCCAAAGCACCGTGCGCGCCAGTGCACCTGACCGGGAGCCCCCATGTCCGCCATACCCGCCAGCACGGCCCAGCCCGGGCGCGTCTACCGCTACTACGACTTTGTCATGGTGGCGTTCGTCACCGTGCTGCTGTGCTCCAACCTGATCGGCGCGGCCAAGGCGGCGCAGGTAACGCTGCCCCTGATCGGCACGGTGACCTTCGGCGCCGGGGTGCTGTTCTTCCCGATCTCATACATCTTTGGCGACGTGCTGACCGAGGTCTACGGCTATGGCCGCGACCGGCGCGTGGTCTGGGCCGGCTTTGCCGCGCTGGCCTTCGCCAGCTTCATGAGCCTGGTGGTACTGAACATGCCGGTGGCGCCGTTCATGGCGGACTACCAGAAGAGCCTGCAGGACGTGTTCGGCAACACCTGGCGCATCGCGCTGGGCTCGCTGATCGCGTTCTGTTGCGGCAGCTTTACCAACAGCTACGTGCTGGCGAAGATGAAGCTGTGGACTGGCGGGCGCTGGCTGTGGACGCGCACGATCGGCTCCACGCTGGCCGGGGAGCTGGTGGATTCGTCGCTGTTCTATGTGATCGCCTTCTATGGGGTCTGGCCGCTGGAGAAGGTGATCCAGGTGGCCGTGGCGCAGTATGTGCTGAAGACCGGCTGGGAGGTGGTGATGACGCCGGTGACGTACAAGGTGGTGGGGTTTCTGAAGCGGACGGAGAACGAGGACTATTACGATCGCAATACCGACTTCACGCCGTTCAGGCTGAAGGTGTGAAGCCCCAAACGCCAGAGAGGAGTGCGGTTTTGTGTGCTCCCAAGCCCTTCGAGCTTGCCTAGGCAAGGTGTTCTCCCTCTCCCTCATGGGGAGAGGGACCGGGGTGGGGGGTGGTTTAGCTAGGAACCACATCAAGCGGGGCCAATGGCTTTTTTCCAGCATGGCGACCTTGGCAGGGCCAACGGTTCTATCCAGCATGGCGGCTCCGACCAGCGCCTGCCCTCACCCCCCACTCCCGCAGGCGGGAGAGGGGGGCCTGCTGCTGGCGTTATCGCGCAAATTTGGCGCCCTACGGCACCCGCCGATCCACCTCATCCAGCGCCAGATTCTCCAGGTGGCTGACATCCCCCCACTGCGCCAGCGTCAGATGCGAACTGTCGCTGCGCAGCCGGTTGACACTGGCGTTAAGCAGCTCATGCTGGCGCGGCGCCTCCAGCGTCATGCCCGTGGCCTCGCGGTACAGGCAATCCAGCACCCCGCCATGCGCCACCAGCGCGATGCGCTCGCCCGGATGCCGGCGCGACAGCGCCAGCGCGGCTTCGACCGCGCGCTCGTGGAAACCCAGTAGCGACTCGCCTTGAGGCGGCGCGTAGTCCGGCACCCTCGCCTGCCAGCGGGCGAAATCCTCGGGCAGGTGCTCGGCCACCTCGGCGTAGGTCTTGCCCTGCAGCGTGCCGTAGCTGCGCTCGCGCAGGCGCGGATCGGGCCTCACCTGCAGGCCGAGCGCCTCGGCCAGCGGGGAGGCGGTTTCCATCGCGCGCGACAGGTCGCTCGAATACACCGCATCGATCGGCTCGCCCGCCAGCGCGGCGGCCAGCGCGCGCGCCTGGGCGCGGCCGGTGTCGTTCAGCGGAATGTCTAGCTGGCCCTGCAGCCGGCGCTCCCGGTTCCAGGCCGTCTCGCCATGGCGGATCACGATCAGGTGGGTAAAGGCCAGTGAATGCAGCCCGGGGCTTTGCGACATGCCGTTTCCTTCGGTTTCCTTGAGGCCAGAGCCGCACGGCTCGCGCCGGCGGCGGCCCGGCGTTATTTCGCCAGCTTCGGGTTCAGCGTATAGGTGCCGGTCAGGCTGGCCTGCGCCAGCACGTGGCCCTGGATCGCCTCGCGCACCTGGGCGCCGGTGAAGGTGCCTTCCAGCGGCAGGCGGTCGATGTCCAGCGCGTACAGCGTGAACACGTAGTGGTGCAGCAGCGTGTCGTTCCACGGCGGGCAGGGGCCGTCGTAGCCGTAGTAGTCGCCCTTCATGTCGGCGTCGCTGGCGAACCAGCCGGTGTAGTCGTTGATGCCGTGGCGCAGGCCGCCCGCTACGGCGGTGCCGCCGGTGGCTTCAGGGCCAGGCTTGCCGCGCGCGATCACGCCATTGCTGTGCGAGCCTGCGGCGATCGAAGTCAGGCCGGGCGGAATATCGACCAGCACCCAGTGGAAAAAGTCCACGCGCGGCAACGAGGCCGGTACTTCGCGGCCTTCCTGGTTGACGTCGTCGCCCTTGCTGGGCACGTCGCGGTCGTGGCAGATCACCACGAACGAGCGTGTCTCGGCGGGCGCGTCTTCCCAGTGCAGGTCGGGGTTGCGGTTGGTCGACAGGGCCACATGGGCGGCGGCGTCGGGCACGCAGAAGGCGAATTCGCCGGGAATCGGCGCGTTGTCGTTGAAGGACTTGCTCCAGAGTTTCATTTGTCTCTCCTGTCTTGATGCCGCGCCGGGGCGCGGCAACTTGGAATCCGTGCGGCGCGCGCGCCGCTACGCCTGGCCCGCCCCGGCCGGCGCGACGCGCAGCCAGAACGTGACCGGGCCGTCGTTGACCAGGCTGACCTGCATCATCGCGCCGAACTCGCCGGTCTGCACGTGCGGGTGCGCGGCGCGCGCCTGCGCCACAAAATGCTCGTACAGGCGCTTGCCGTCTTCCGGCGACGCCGCCGGCGTGAAGCTCGGGCGCGTGCCGCTGTTGGTATCGGCCGCCAGCGTGAACTGCGACACCACCAGCAACCCGCCGGGGTTGCCGTTGCCGTCCATGTTCTGCACCGGCAGGTTCATCTTGCCGGCCGCGTCCGAGAACACCCGGTACGACAGCATCTTGGCCAGCAGCCGCTCGGCCTGCGCCTCGGTGTCGCCGCGCTCGGCGCAGACCAGCGCCAGCAGGCCGGCGCCGATCTCGCCGGTGGTGCGGCCCTCGACCGTCACGCGGGCCTGCGCGACCCGCTGGATCAGTGCGATCATCCCCGCCGCCTCAGGCCACCGTGACGCGCGCGAAGCGGCGCTTGCCGACCTGCACCACGTAGGTGCCGGCGGCAACCTTGGTCGCCTTGTCGCTGACCGTGGCGCCGTCGATCTTGACGCCGCCCTGGTCGATATTGCGGTTGGCTTCCGAGGTTGACGGCACCAGGTTGGCCTGCTTTAGCAGCTGGGCGATACCCAGCGGCGCGCCCGTGAGGCTCACTGCCGGGATATCGTCCGGCACGCCGCCACGGGCGCGGTGGTTGAAGTCTTCCAGCGCCTTTTCTGCATCGGCCTGGCTGTGGAAGCGCGCCACGATCTCCTGCGCCAGCATCACCTTGCAGTCGCGCGGGTTGCGGCCCTGCGCGATTTCCTGCTTCATCAGCTCGATCTCGTTTATCGGCCGGAACGACAGCAGCGTGAAGTACTGCCACATCAGGTCGTCCGAGATGCTCATCAGCTTGCCGAACATCTCGTTGGGCGCCTCGGTCACGCCGACGTAGTTGCCCTTGGACTTGGACATCTTCTCGACGCCGTCCAGGCCCACCAGCAGCGGCATGGTCAGGATGCACTGCGGCTCCTGGCCGTATTCCTTCTGCAGCTCGCGCCCGACCAGCAGGTTGAACTTCTGGTCAGTACCGCCCAGCTCCAGGTCGGACTTCAGCGCGACCGAGTCGTAGCCCTGCATCAGCGGGTAGAGGAACTCATGCACCGAGATCGGAATCCCGGAGCGGAAGCGCTTGGTGAAGTCATCGCGCTCCATCATCCGCGCCACGGTGTACTTGGCGGCGAGCTGGATCATGCCGCGCGCGCCCAGCGGATCGCACCATTCGCTGTTGTAGCGGATCTCGGTCCTGGCGGGGTCGAGCACCAGGCTGGCCTGGCGGTAGTAGGTCTGCGCGTTGGCCTCGATCTGCTCGCGCGTGAGCGGCGGGCGCGTGCTGTTGCGGCCCGACGGATCGCCGATGGTCGAGGTGAAGTCGCCGATCAGGAAGATGACCTGGTGGCCGAGGTCCTGCAGCTGGCGCAGCTTGTTCAGCACCACGGTATGGCCAATGTGGATGTCCGGCGCGGTGGGGTCCAGCCCCAGCTTGATGCGCAGCGGCACGCCGGTGGCTTCGCTGCGCGCCAGCTTCTGCGCCCATTCGGATTCGATCAGCAGTTCGTCGCAGCCACGCCTGGAGACTTCCAGGGCGTGCATCACCGACGGCGTCAGGGGGTATTTGGCCTCGGGGCCCGGGGAAACTTCAGTCATGACGTAAGTCTTTGAAAAACATGAAATTTTAGGAAAGATTCCGACAGTCGCCAAGACAGGATTTTGGTATAATCCGCGTTTCCAGGCGCCAGCGGAAGCCTTTCCAGTGCGCCACCCGCCACTTGATGCAGTCATGCAGGTGGCCAATGAATGACAAGCACGCGCCGCACCTCGGGGGAGGAAGGCAGACGAGACACATCGTTCCGGCAGCGGTGCCCAGACCAAGGTTGAATTTTACGTGATGTGGTCCAGACTCCGCGAAGTTTTCGCGCGCGAGCTGGTGGTTCTCGTCGACCCGACCAACCCCCAGCATGCGCGCCGGCGCAAGCAACTGACGGCCTCGGTGGGCGCGATCTTCACGCTCGGCATGGCCGCGGCGATGGGCGTTGCACCGCGCAGCGCCTTTGACGATCCGCTCGCCCCGCGCACGCAGCAGACGCTGCGCATGCCCGATGTGCGCGAGCAACTCGAACAGCTTACCGATTCCGAGGCCGTCTACGTGCGCGAAGAGCGCATGCAACGCGGCGACACCATTGGCAGCCTGCTGCGCCGCCTCGGCGTGGACGATCCCGATGCGCAGGCCTTTATCGTCAAGAACCCCACCGCGCGCGGCCTGTTCAACCTGAACCCGGGCCAGGCGGTGCAGGCTGAGATCGACGAGAGCAATATGCTGGTGTCGCTGCAGGCCAACCTCGGCGGTGACGCCGCGGCTTCGCGCGAACTGGTGATCGAACGCGTGCGCCCGGCCGGCGAGAACACCAACGCCACATACAAGGCCAAGGTCCTGCGCGTGGACAACGACGTGCAATACGAGATGGCCTCCGGCGCGATCTCCGGCGGCGGCTTCTTCAAGGCCATGGACGCGGCCAACGTGCCCGACGAGGTCGTGCAGCAGATGCTGTCGATCTTCTCCGGCGTGATCGACTTTCACCACGATATCGCCAGCGGCGACCGCTTCCGCATCATCTACGAGGCGGGCTTTCGCGACGGCACCTTCGTGCGCAACGGCCGCGTGATCGCGATCGAGCTGATCAACCGCAACCAGCTGCACCAGGCGCTGTGGTTCTCGCCCGAGGACAGCAAGGACGGCACCGGCGCCTACTACACCTTCGACGGACGCAGCATGAAGCGGCCGTTCCTGCGTTCGCCGGTGGAGTTCTCGCGGGTCTCGTCGGGCTTCGGCGGCCGCGAGCATCCGCTGCATCACGACTGGGCCCAGCACAAGGGCGTGGACTTCGCTGCGCCGACCGGCACCAAGGTGCTCGCCACCGGCGACGGCGTGGTCGAGTTCGTCGGCCAGCAGAACGGCTACGGCAATATCGTCATCCTGAACCACGCCAACGGCTACTCGACCTACTACGCGCATTTGTCCGGCTTTGCCGGCATGCGCCAGGGCCAGCCGGTACGGCAGGGCCAGCTGATTGGCTATGTCGGCTCGACAGGCTGGGCCACCGGCCCGCACCTGCACTATGAATTCCGCTTCAATGACGTGCCGCAGAACCCGCTGACCATCACGCTGATGGAATCGCCGGCGCTGAGCGGCAAGTCGCGCCAGGAGTTCCAGACCTACACCAGCGGGCTGCTCAGCCGCATCAATGCGCTGCGCACCTACAACGTGCTGACCGCCTCCAACTGACCGTGACCCTGGCCGCGACTGGCAGCGAACGTTATATCGGCATCATGTCCGGCACCAGCATGGACGGTGCCGATGCCGTGCTGGTGGATTTCAGCGGCGCGCGGCCCGCGGTGCTGGCGGCCGCCAGCCAGCCGTTCCCGGAAACCCTGCGCGCGGCATTCTCCGCCCTGCAGCAGCCGGGCGAGGACGAGATCCATCGCGAGGCGCTGGCGGCCAATGCGCTGGCACAAGTCTATGCGGACTGCGTGGCCATGCTGCTGCGCGAGGCGCAACTCGGCGCCGGCTCGATTGGCGCCATCGGCGCGCACGGGCAGACCATCCGCCACCGCCCGGGCCTGTACGACGGCATCGGCTACACGCGCCAGAGCCAGCATCCGGCGCGACTCGCCGAGCTGACGGGCATCGACGTGGCCGCGGACTTCCGCAGCCGTGACGTGGCTGCCGGCGGCCAGGGCGCGCCGCTGGTGCCGGCGCTGCATCATGCGCTGTTCGGCAGCGATGCCGAGACCCGCGTCGCGTGCAATATCGGCGGCATTTCCAATATCAGCATCCTGCCCGGCGCGGGCGGCACCGTCAGCGGCTTCGACTGCGGCCCGGGCAATGCGCTGCTCGATTACTGGATTCACCGCCACCAGGGGTTGCCGTTCGACAGCAACGGCGACTGGGCAGCCAGTGGCCGCGTCGACGCTGCGCTGCTGGCACAGTGCCTGGCGGAGCCCTATTTCAGCGCGCCGCCGCCCAAGAGCACCGGGCGCGACCTGTTCCATCCGGGCTGGCTCGAAGCCCGTCTCGCATCGTTCCAACATCTCGCACCCGCCGACGTGCAGACCACGCTGGCGGCACTGACCGCCGAGGCCATCGCACGCGACGTGCGCACGCACGCGCCCGAGGCGCGCCGCCTGGTCGTCTGCGGCGGCGGCGCCCGCAACGCCTTCGTGATGGCGCGGCTGGCTCAGGCGCTGCCGGGCGTGGCCATCGAAACGTCCGAAGACTACGGCGTGCCCGTCTCGCAGGTCGAGGCCATCGCCTTTGCCTGGCTGGCGCGCCAGTGCGTGCTGCGCCTGCCGGGCAACGTGCCCACCGTGACCGGCGCCGCCGGGCCGCGCGTGCTGGGCGCCATCTATCCGCGCTGAGCGCTACGCCCGCAGCACTGCGCCGCCCTCCTCCACCCAATCCATGAACGCCTGCGCCAGCGGCGAGGCGCGCATTGCCGGTGAGCGCGCCAGCACCACGCGCTGCGGCGTCACCGGCTCGCGCAGCGGCAGGCAGGCGATCGGCATGCCGTCGTAGCTGTGGTCGCCGGCGGGGCGCGTGCACGACAGCGCCACGCCATAGCCGTGCGCCACTAGCCCGCGCTGCATCTCGAAGGTCTGCGTGTACTGGTGCAGGGTCGGATGCAGGTCGTGCGCCCAGAACAGCGACAGGAAGTACTCGCGCGTCTGCGGGATGTCCTCGAGGATCAGCTGCTCGCCGGCGAGGTCGGCCAGGCTCACGTCCGCGCCACGCGCCAGCCGATGGCTGGCGGGCAGGAGCGCGTAGGGCGGCAGCTGCGCCAGCGTGCGGCGCTCGGTGCGCGTGTCGAGGCCGAGGTCATAGGTCAGCGCCAGCTCGGCCTTACCAGCCTGCAGCGAACGGTGCACGGTGGCGAGGTCGGCTTCGAACAGCGTGACCGACACGCCTGGATGGCGCTGCCGGAATCCCGCCAGCAGGCGCGGCACGAAATACGGCCCCAGGTCCTGGAAGCAGGTCAGCGACAGCTGGCCGCTGAGGCCCGGGCCGGCATCGTCGGCGGTGAGGCCGGCCGCCAGCGCCAGGATGTCGCGCGCACGACCCAGCAGGCGCTGCCCGGCCGGCGTCAGGACCAGCCCGCGGCTGACCTGGCGCTTGAACAGCGGCTCGCCCAGCGTGTCCTCAAGCTGTGCGATCGCGGTGGACACGGACGGCTGCGACACATGGCGCGCACGGGCCGCGGCGCTGATGCTGCCGTGCTCGGCGGCGGCAACGAAGTATTCGAGCTGGCGGAAGGAGAAGGCAATCATGATTTCCTATATCGCAACATAGGGAATATATGCTTTTCCTATCCCTCCCGGGTGTCGATACTGACCGCATTCCCCAAACGGAGCCCCGGCATGGACAACACAAAGGAACAGATCGAGACCTACCAGCGCGATGGCGTACTGGTGCTGCGGGGCGTGTTCACGGAGTGGGTCGAGCGCCTGCGCGATGGCTTTGCGCAGAACCTGGCCGAGCCCGGTCCCTTTGCCATCGAGAACGTGCGGCCCGGCGAGAGCGGCCGCTTCTTCGAGGACTATTGCAACTGGCAGCGCATCGCGCCATTCGATGCCTTTATCCGTCAGTCAGCGGCGGCGGAGATCGCCGGCCGCATCATGCGCTCACAGACGGTGCAGGTGTTCCACGAACACATCCTGGTCAAGGAGCCCGGCACGGCCAAGCCCACGCCGTGGCATCAGGACCTGCCCTATTACTGCGTCGATGGCACCCAGACCGCGAGCTACTGGATCCCGCTGGACCCGGTGACGCAGGCCAATACGCTGCGCGTCGTGGCCGGCTCGCACCGCTGGCCGCGGTTGGTGCGGCCCAAGCGCTGGGCCAGCAATGAGAACTTCTACGGCGGCGACGATACCTTCATGGAAATGCCCGACGTGGAGGACGGCAGCCATACGCTGCTCGCGCCGGAACTGGAGCCAGGCGATGCGGTGGTGTTCGACTTCCGCACCGTGCACGGCGCCGCGGGCAACACCGGCACCGGCAGGCGGCGCGCGTTCTCGGCGCGCTTCCTGGGCGACGACGTGCGTTTCATGCAGCGTCCCGGGCGCACCTCCCCGCCCTTCCCCGGCATCGGCCAGCAGACCGGCGAACGCATGCGCGAGGACTGGTTCCCGGTGGTCTGGCGCGCCGCGCGGTAATCCGCCGCCACAAAAGAAAAACGCAGCCTAAGCTGCGTTTTTCCTGGGGACCGGGCGGGTCAGACCGAGAACGACGAACCGCAACCGCAGGTGGTCGAGGCATTCGGGTTCTTGATCACGAACTGGGCGCCGTTGATGTCTTCCTTGTAATCGATCTCGGCGCCGACCAGGTACTGGTAGCTCATCGAGTCGATCAGCAGGGTGACGCCGTTCTTGACCATGGTGGTGTCGTCTTCGTTGACTTCCTCGTCGAAGGTGAAGCCATACTGGAAGCCGGAGCAGCCGCCGCCCTGCACGAACACGCGCAGTTTCAGTTCGGCATTGCCCTCTTCCTCGATCAACTGCTTGACCTTGTCGGCGGCGCTGTCGGTAAAGACGAACGGTGCCGGCACGTCCTCGGTAACGGGTGCCTCTGCGACTGCGTTCATGGGGTGTTCTCCTGTTTAGATACGCCTGTATTCTAAGCGCTACTGGAAGATCGTGCCGAAACCCTGTGTTTTCAAGGGATTCCCGGCGTGTCTGAGGCCACTCAGGCGGCCTTTTCAGTGGGACTGGACTGGTCCGCGGGAGTTTCGTCGTCCTTGCCCGCCGCACCATCCGCCGCTTGCGTCACTTCGGTCACCGGTCCCGCCTCGACGACGTTCGGCAGCGCCTTGATCTCGCCTTGCGCCAGCGGCATCAGGCGGCCCTCCACCAGCGCGCCCTGGTGCATTTCCAGCGCCGCATAACGCACGTCACCCAGCACGCGGGCGTTCGGCTGCAGTTCCAGCAGGTCGGTGGCCTGCACGGGACCCTTGACGGTGCCGTTCAGCACCAGGTGACCCACACTGATCTCGCCTTCGACCATGCCCTTTTCGCTGACCACCAGCATGCTCGGTTTGCCGGGCGCCGCGATGATATTGCCGCGCACGCGCCCGTCCAGGCGCAGGCCGCCGGCAAACACCAGGTCGCCGTCGATGGCGGTGTCTTCGCCGAGCAGCGTATCGATCGAAAGGCCTTTCTTCTTCGAAAACAACATCGCTCTCACTCCTCTCTTGTTCGTACCGGGCCCTGCGGGCCGGGGCGCAATCGCCGGCGGCAGACGCCTTGCCGTTGGCGACAGGGCGTGATTGTATCCGCGTGCAGCCGATACCCCACAAAAGTATGGCGGCCAATCCGCTATTTCGGCAGGCTGTTGCGATTTCGTACCCCGACGGGCGAAAAAAAACCGCACGACCAGCGTGCGGTTTTTTCCGGCTTCGCAAGATCCGGCAGTACCGGATCCGCGAAAACGCATCAGCGCTTCGAGAACTGCTTGCGACGACGCGCCTTGTGCAGACCGACCTTCTTACGTTCCACTTCACGTGCATCGCGCGTGACGTAGCCAGCCTTCGACAGGGCCGACTTCAGGGTCGCATCGTAGTCGATCAGGGCACGGGTGATGCCGTGGCGCACTGCGCCGGCCTGGCCGGTTTCGCCACCGCCGGTCACGTTGACCTTGATGTCGAACGTTTCGCCGTGGGCGGTCAGTTCCAGGGGCTGGCGCACGATCATCAGCGAGGTTTCGCGAGCGAAATACTCTTTGATGGGCTTGCCGTTGACGACGATGTCGCCCTTGCCCGACTTGATGAAGACACGAGCCACAGCGCTCTTGCGGCGGCCAGTACCGTAATTCCAGTTACCGATCATGGATTGGCCTCCTTAGATTTCCAGCGCCTTGGGCTGCTGCGCTTCGTGCGGATGCTCGGCTTCGGCGTAAACCTTCAGCTTCTTGATCATCGCGTAGCCCAGCGGACCCTTCGGCAGCATGCCCTTCACAGCCTTTTCCAGGGCACGGCCCGGGAAACGCTGCTGCATCTTGCCGAACGTCGTTTCGTAGATACCGCCCGGGTAACCCGAATGGCGATAGTACTTCTTGTCCGTTTCCTTGGTACCCGTGACACGCAGCTTGGCTGCATTGACGATGATGATGTAATCACCCGTGTCGACGTGCGGAGTGAATTCCGGCTTGTGCTTGCCGCGCAGACGGCGTGCCACTTCGCTGGCGACACGGCCGAGGACTTTGTCCGTCGCGTCAATCACGTACCAGTCGCGCTTTACCTCATGAGGCTTGGCGGAAAAGGTCTTCATGATTTTTCCTGACTATTGGTTCGTACCCGTAATCCGACTCGCGAAGGCTTGTACTCGCCCCTGCAAGTCTTGTGGCCGGTCCCTGAGACTGGCCTGGTCCTGCTTTCTTCTTCCGCGGGCATGACGGAAAAGCCGTCGATTATACTGGCGCCTGCCGCAGTGGCACAAGCAAAGACTGATCTTTTCGTCAAGATCGTTGCGACTCGGCGCCGAGCCGGGGCAGTCTCGAGCACTTTCCAGCGGCCGTATAGCCAGACCGTAGGGGCGAAAAAAAACCCAAGCTGTTGAGCTTGGGTTTGAATCCACCAAAGGAGGAGGGTGGAGGAGACACTTGGAGATCGACGGGGGACTTGCGGGGCGGTGCGCAGGGCTTGGCCGGGAGGCTTCGCTTTCGCACTCTGGCGCGCTGTGAGCGCCGTCGTTCAATGATTGGAATTATACATGGGGTTTTCCCGGATGCAAGTGAAATTTGTAGTGCGAAATGCAATTCCATATTGCGGAAAGCGGCACAACCTTCGCCCGCGACTAAAATCACGTTTAAAATCAACAACATAGCCGCATCGTGACGGCGTCACCAAGCAGTCACATTAGAGGAAACCCTCAGATTTCCTAAGGATATCGGCATCCCGGGCCCAAACTTGACGATGCCATATACTAAGAATTGCAAGATGCGAGATCACTCGCTTGTGACCGGAAACTCACAACACAAAGCACAGGAACGAACAAAATGGAATGCAAAGTAACATGGATGGGCGCGGACGGCATGAGCTTCGTCGCCCAGACCGGCAGCGGCCACATCGTTGCGATGGACGGCGCGCCCGAGGGCGGCGGCCATAACCTGGCGCCGCGGCCGATGGAGATGGTGCTGCTCGGCACCGGCGGCTGCACCGCCTATGACGTGGTGCTGATCCTCAAGCGCGGCCGCCAGGACGTGACCGGCTGCAGCGTGCAGCTGCAGGCCGAGCGCGCCGGCGAGGACCCCAAGGTCTTCACCCGCATCAACTTCCATTTTGTGGTGACCGGCAAGAATCTCAACCCCGCCACGGTCGAGCGCGCGATCAAGCTGTCGCACGAGAAGTACTGCTCGGCGTCGATCATGCTGGCCAAGACGGCCGAGATCACGCACACGCTGGAAATCGTCGAAGGCTGAGGGAAGTTGCAGACCCGGTCAGCCGTGGCGGCGCCGGGTCATGCCGAAGAAGAGCAAAGCAGGCCGATAAGCCGGATTCTGTGCGCGCTGCCCGCCTTGCGGCTTGCGGCGCGTGACAACCATTCCTCTAGGCCGGCTGTTACCAGCCGGCTCCAGCTCCCTACCCGCAGGCTCAGCGGGCCGCTTCATCGCCTGCCTATTTGGGATTGCTCCAGGTGGAGGTTACCGCGTTTCACCCTTCCCGCCGGGCGAACCCGGCGGCAAGACTCGTCTCTGTGGCCCTATTCCGCACGTTGCCGTGGATGGCTGTTAGCCAACACCCTGCCCTGTGGAGTCCGGACTTTCCTCCCCCTGCACCTTGCGGTGCAGGCAGCGGTTGCCTGGCCTGCTTTGCGGCCCGCAGTCTAACACCGAATCACGGCGAAGGTCGCTGCCGTCAGCCCGCGGCCAGGTCGCGGCGCCGTCCCGGGCGGAATACCGTGGTGTCGGCATAGAAATCCGGCGCTGCATTCGCGTCGCACCAGCCAGGGACGCCCATGACCGGCAGCGGCGCGAAGCTGCGCCCGCCGCGCAGCGCACCGGCATGGACTGCTGTCTTCAGTGATTCAGCCAGCACACCGTCCAGCGTCGCGTCTGCCAGCGCGCCCCGAGCAAGCGGCAGTACCCACGCATGTGCCGTCACCGCCTTGTACGGCTGCACCAGCTTTTCGAGCAGCGCATGCCCGAACGGCACTAGCGCGCAGGACTCACCCCACGCGGGCCGGTTCTCGACAAAGAGCCGCTGCCATGCAAACCCCTTGAGCGCATCGGCCAGTCCCGCGTCGGCACTGACAAACAGCGCCGCGTTCTCATCGAACAATGTGGCCGCATCGCGCACGCCGCCGCGCGTCGTCTGCACACCCTCGCGCGCGATGACCTCGGCCTGGACCTCGTTGAGCAAACGCTTAGTGCGCGGGAAATGCAGCCAGATCAGCGCGTTGAAGAAATCGTGGAGATTGTCCCGGGTCGGGACTTCGCCGGTGGCGTGGATATGCGCCTCGTAGGCGCTGCCTTCAGGCAAGGCCTGCTGGGCGATAAAGCGCAGCGGCTGCCCGCGCGCGTTGCGCAGGCACAGCGCTTCGGCCTGCGCGTCGAGCAGCGCACGCAGGTCGGCGCCGCCCTGCATCGCCGCGGCCAGCGCGGCGCCTTGCACGGCGAAAGGCCGGAACCACGGCCGGGACCAGTCGATCCCGGCCAGCGCGGCGGCGAAGGGTTCGTCCGCCACGCAAGCCTGCCTACGCAAGGCTCAGCGGGCCTTCCAGCGCAGCGTCTCGCCGCCGCGCAGCGGCACCAGCGTGGTGTCGCCGTAGGGCAGCTCGGCCGGCAGTTCCCAGTCCTCGCGCTCCAGCGTCAGCGTGCCAGTATTGCGCGGCAGGCCGTAGAAGGCGGGACCGTTGAAGCTGGCGAAAGCCTCCAGCTTGTCGAGCGCGCCGGCGGCGTCGAAGGCCTCGGCGTACAGCTCCATCGCATGCAGCGCGGTATAGCAGCCGGCGCAGCCGCAGGCGTGTTCCTTGAGCCCGCGCGCGTGCGGCGCGCTGTCGGTGCCCAGGAAGAAGCGCGGGCTGCCCGAGACGGCGGCCGCCACCAGCGCCTCGCGGTGAGTTTCGCGCTTGAGGACCGGCAGGCAGTAGTAGTGCGGGCGGATGCCACCGGTGAAGATGGCGTTGCGGTTGTACAGCAGGTGGTGGGCGGTGATGGTCGCGCCGACCGGGCCGCTGGCCTCCAGCACGTATTGGGCGGCGTCCTTGGTGGTGATGTGCTCGAACACCACCTTCAGCTCAGGCATGTCGCGGCGCAGCGGCGTCATCACGCGCTCGATAAAGACGGCCTCGCGGTCGAAGATATCGATGCTCGGATCGGTCACCTCGCCGTGCACCTGCAGCGGCAGGCCCTCGCGCTGCATCGCTTCCAGCGCGGCGTAGCAGCGGCGGATATCGGTCACACCGGCGTCGCTGTTGGTGGTGGCGCCAGCCGGGTACAGCTTGACGCCGTGCACGAAGCCGCTCGCCTTGGCGGCGACGATCTCTTCGGCCGTGGTGTTGTCGGTCAGGTACAGCGTCATCAGCGGCTCGAACTGCATGCCGGCCGGCAGCGCGGCCAGGATGCGGGCGCGGTAGGCCTGGGCCTGCGCCACCGTGGTCACCGGCGGCTTCAGGTTGGGCATGATGATGGCGCGCGCGAACTGGCGTGCGGTGTCGGGCAGCACGGCGGCAAGCGCCGCGCCGTCGCGCAGGTGCAGGTGCCAGTCGTCCGGGCGGGTGATGGTGAGCTTCTGGGTCATGGCTTGCTTGGGCCGGCCGCCGGGCGGCGGCAGGCGTTCGTCGTAATCAGAGAATCAGGATGGCGCGGTAGTCGTTCACATTGGTGCGGGTCGGGCCGGTGACCACCAGGTCGCCGATGGCGTCGAACAGGCCCCAGGCGTCGTGCGCGTCGAGCTGGCGCTGCCCCGGCAGGCCGGCGGCTTCGGCGCGCGCCAGCGTGGTCGGGTCGGCGAGCGCACCGGCGTTGTCTTCCGAGCCGTCGATGCCGTCGGTGTCGGCCGCGATCGCGTGCACGCCGGGCATGCCGCCTAGTTCAACCGCCAGCGACAGCAGGAACTCCGAGCAGCGGCCACCGCGCGCCTTCGCGCCGCCGCCGGCCGGCAAAGTGACCGTGCACTCACCCCCGGAAATCAGCACCACGGGCGCTGCAAACGGGGCATTGTACGCGCGAATCTCGCGCACCAGCGCGGCGTAGACCCGCGCCACTTCGCGCGCTTCGCCGGTCACGGTATCGCCAAGCACCACCGGGGTGATGCCGCGTTCGCGGAACAGCGCCGCGGCCGCCTCCAGGCTGCCGTGGGCGGTGGCGATCATGCGGTTGTCGACCCGCCCGAACAGCGCATCGCCCGGCTTGGGCGTCTCCGGCACCTCGCCGCGCGCGCCGCGCTCCAGGTGCGACTGCACGCTGGCCGGCACCTGCGCGCCGTAGCGGCGCAGGATTTCCAGCGCCTCGGTAAAGGTGCTGGGGTCGGCCACGGTCGGACCCGAGGCGATCGCGCTGGGATCGTCGCCGGCCACGTCCGAGACGATCAGCGTGGTTACCGGCGCCCGGCTCGCCTGCGCCAGCCGCCCGCCCTGGATGCGCGAGATGTGCTTGCGCACGATATTCATCTCGGTGATCGGCGCGCCACACCGTAGCAGTTCCTTGGTGGTGGCCTTCAGGTCGGCCATCGGGATGCCTTCGGCCGGCAGCGACAGCAGGCTGGAGCCGCCGCCCGAGACCAGTACCAGCAGCCGGTCCTGCTCGGTCAGCGCCTGCACGCTGGCCAGGATCTCGGCCGCGGCCTGCTCGCCGGACTCGTCGGGCACCGGGTGGCCGGCCTCGATCACGCGCACGTGGTCGGTCGGCATGCCGTGCGCGTAGCGCGTGACCACCAGCCCTTCCAGCGTGGCCTTGCCGTCATAGGCACGCTCCACCGCCGCGGCCATCGACGCGGCGGCCTTGCCCGCGCCGACCACCAGCGTGCGGCCGCCCGCGTGCGGCGGCGGCAGGTGCTGCGCCACGATCTGCAGCGGATCGGCCGCCGCCACGGCGGCGTGGAAGCTTTCCAGCAGCAAGGCGCGGGGATCGCCCGCGAAGCCCGCGCTCACAGCGCCTCCGCGATGGCGCGGCCCAGGTCGGCGGTACCGGCCTTGCCGCCGATATCGCGCGTCAGCGGCGCGTGCTCCGGCCCGGCGGCCAGCACCTTCTCGATCGCACCCAGCACGGCGGCGCCGGCGTCATCGTGGCCCAGGTGCTCCAGCATCATGGCGCCGCACCAGATCTGGCCGATCGGGTTGGCCACGCCGCGCCCGGCAATGTCCGGGGCCGAGCCGTGCACCGGCTCGAACAGGCTGGGGAAGGTACGGTCCGGGTTGATATTGCCCGACGGCGCGATGCCGATGGTGCCGGTACAGGCCGGGCCCAGGTCGGACAGGATGTCGCCGAACAGGTTGCTGGCCACCACCACGTCGAACCAGTCAGGGTGCTGGACGAAGTGGGCGGTCAGGATATCGATGTGGTACTTGTCGACCTTGATGCCGGGATAGTTGGCCGCCATCGCCTCGACCCGCTCGTCCCAGTACGGCATCGTGATCGAGATGCCGTTGGACTTGGTGGCCGAGGTCAGGTGCTTCTTGGGGCGCTTCTGCGCCAGCTCGAAGGCGAACTTCAGGATGCGATCGACGCCGGTACGGCTCATCACGGTTTCCTGCACCACGATCTCGCGCTCGGTGCCCGGGAACATGCGCCCGCCGATGCTGGAGTACTCGCCCTCGGTGTTCTCGCGCACCACGTAGAAGTCGATGTCGCCCGGCTGGCGGCCGGCGAGCGGGCTTTTAATGCCCGGCATCAGCCGCACCGGGCGCAGGTTCACATACTGGTCGAACGAGCGCCGGAACTGCAGCAGCGACCCCCACAGCGAAACGTGGTCAGGCACGGTATCGGGCCAGCCCACCGCGCCGAAATAGATGGCGTCGTACTTCACCAGCGTGTCGAACCAGTCGTCAGGCAGCATCTTGCCGTGGCGCGCGTAGTAGTCGCAGCTGGAAAAGTCGAAGTGGTCCCACTGGAAGTCGATGCCGAAGCGGCGCGCCGCGGCATCCATCACGCGAATGCCCTCGGGCATGACTTCCGTGCCGATTCCGTCTCCGGGAATCACGGCGATCTTGTATTGGCGCATAGTTCTTTGGGGAGTACGAGCAGATGGCCGGGGCCGCGCGCGGCCCGGAGCGCGCTTGGCAGCGGCGCGAACGCGCGGGATAATGTCTGCATTCTATTGCAAAGCGGCAGCCTGCTGCCGACCGGTGCCCCGCCATGTGCCAGTTGCTAGGCATGAACTGCGCCACGCCAACCGACGTGACGTTCTCCTTCACCGGCTTCGCCGCCCGCGGTGGCCTGACCGACCACCACGCCGACGGCTTCGGCGTGGCCTTCTTCGAAGACAAGGCCTGCCGCCTGTTTATCGACAACCAGTCCGCCGGCACCTCGCCGGTGGCCGACCTGATCAAGCGCTACCCGATCAAGTCCAAGAACGTCATCTCGCATATCCGCAAGGCGACCCAGGGCACCGTGCTGCTGGAGAACTGCCACCCTTTCATGCGCGAGCTGTGGGGCCGGCACTGGATCTTTGCCCACAACGGCGACCTGAAGGGCTTCTCGCCGTTCCTGTCCGGCGTCTACCAGCCGGTGGGCGATACCGACAGCGAACTGGCCTTCTGCACGCTGATGCAGGGCCTGCGCAAGCGCTTCCCGGGCTCGCAGCCGCCGCTGAACGAGCTCGGCCATGCGCTGGCGGACATTACCCGCGAGATCACGCTGCACGGCGTCTTCAACTTCCTGCTGTGCAACGGCCAGGCGCTGTTCGCCCATTGCTCCACGCACCTGTACTACCTGGTGCGGCAGTGGCCGTTCTCGACCGCGCACCTGATCGACGCCGACCTGTCGATCGATTTCGCCCAGGTAACCACGCCGGACGACCGCGTGGCGGTGATCGCCACCCAGCCGCTGACCGACAACGAGACCTGGACGCGGTTTGCGCCGGGCGAGCTGATCATGTTCGAGGACGGCCGGCCGACGATGACGCTGACGGTGCCGATTCCGCCTGAGGTGCAGGCGAAGAATGCGGCCAACACCGCCTGCACCTGAGCCGTTGATCGATAAAAAAGGGACGCCGAGGCGTCCCTTTTGCTTGCAAGGCCAGGCCGGTCAGTGATGCAGGATCTTCGACAGGAACTGCCGCGCCCGATCCGAGCGCGCGTCGATATTGCCGAAGAACTCTTCCTTGTCGGCGTCCTCGACGATCTTGCCCTGGTCCATGAAGATCACGCGGTTGGCCACCTTGCGCGCGAAACCCATTTCGTGGGTCACGCACATCATGGTCATGCCTTCGTGCGCCAGTTGCACCATCACGTCCAGCACTTCGTTGACCATCTCGGGATCTAGCGCCGAGGTCGGCTCGTCGAACAGCATGCAGATCGGGTCCATCGACAGCGCGCGCGCGATCGCCACGCGCTGCTGCTGGCCGCCCGACAGCTGGCCGGGATACTTCGCCGCCTGGTCCTTCAGGCCCACGCGCTCCAGGTACTTCAGGCCCTTGGCGGTGGCCTCTTCCTTGGAGCGGCCGAGCACCTTCATCTGCGCGATGGTCAGGTTCTCGGTGATCGACAGGTGCGGGAACAGCTCGAAGTTCTGGAACACCATGCCCACGCGCGAGCGCAGCTTGGGCAGGTTGGTCTTGGGATTGCCCACCGAGGTGCCGTCGACCAGGATGTCGCCCTTCTGGAACGGCTCGAGCGCATTGACGGTCTTGATCAGCGTGGACTTGCCCGAACCGGAGGGGCCGCACACCACCACCACTTCGCCCTTGGCGACCTTGGTGGTGCAGTCGGTCAGCACCTGGAAGGCGCCATACCACTTGGAGACATTGTTGATTTCGATCATACAGCCACCTTTTTCTGGTAACGCTTGACCAGCAGCGAAGCGGAGAAGCAGATAAGGAAGTACACCAGGCCGGCGAACAGCAGCAACTCGACGATACGGCCATCACGTTCGCCGATGCCATAGGCCTGGCCAAAGAAGTCGGCCAGCGCGCTGACGTAGACCAGCGACGTATCCTGGAACAGGATGATGCCCTGGGTCAGCAGCAGCGGCACCATGTTGCGGAACGCCTGCGGCAGGATCACCAGCCGCATCGACTGGCCATAGGTCATGCCCAGCGCCTGCGCGGCGAACATCTGCCCGCGCGACACGCTCTGGATACCCGCCCGGATGATCTCGGAGTAATACGCGGCCTCGAACAGCGCAAACGCCACCAGCGCCGAGGTCATGCGCAGGTCGGTCGCCGGCGACAGGTTGAAGAGGTTCTGCAGCACCTGCGGGATGATCAGGAAGAACCATAGCAGCACCATCACCAGCGGGATGGAGCGGAAGATGGTCACGTAGCCCTGCGCGAACCAGTTCAGCAGCCGGAACGACGACAGCCGCATCATCGCCAGGATGGTGCCCCAGACGATGCCCACCACGACCGCGGTGACGGTGATCTTGAGCGACACCATCATGCCCTCGCCCAGCACCTCGAGCGTATTGGGGTTGATGGAGGTGAAATCGAATGAATAAGCCATGGCGCCCCCTTACTTGCCGCCGATAAAGCCGGGCACGCGGGTACGGGCCTCGACCCAGCGCATGATCAGCATCACCGTCACGTTGATCAGCGCGTACATCAGCGTCACCGCGATGAACGATTCATACGGGCGCGCAGTGTAGTCCACCAGTTGCCGACCCTGTGCCGCCAGTTCCAGAAGACCGATGGTCGACGCCACCGCCGAGTTCTTGAAGATATTCAGGAATTCGGAAGTCAGCGGCGGCACGATCACGCGGAACGCCATCGGCAGCAGCACGTGCCGGTATGTCTGCTGCAGCGTGAAGCCCATCGCCAGGCCGGCATTCTTCTGCCCGCGCGCCAGCGAGTTGATGCCCGAACGCACCTGCTCGCAGACCCGCGCCGCGGTAAAGGTGCCCAGGCACAGCATCGCGGCCAGGAATTGCTGCGCAAACGGGTTCATCTGCTTGATCGCCTCGCCGCCGGGCAGCAACTCGGGCATGACGAAATACCAGATAAACAGCTGCACCAGCAGCGGGATGTTGCGGAAAACTTCCACATAGGTGGCGGCGATGCCCGCCAGCCACTTGTTGGGCACGGTGCGCAGCACGCCAAGCACCGAACCGATGACCAGGGCAATGACCCAGGACGAAAGCCCCAGCGCGAGCGTCACCTTCAGGCCGGAAATCATCCAGTCCAGGTAGGTCTCGTTCTGGGCGGCCTGTTCGAGGAAGACTCCCCAATGCCAGTTGTAGTTCATGTTGCGTCCTCAAAAAGAAACGGAAGGACATGCCTTCCGTTTCGCACTGCTGTCACCGTCAGGTCAGTCCAGCGCCTTGTCGTTCGGGGTCTTGAACAGCGCCTTCATGTCGTCGGACAGCGGGAAGTCCAGGTTGAGGCCCTTCGGCGGCACCGGTTGCATGAACCACTTGGTGTACAGCGTGTTGATCGAGCCGTCCTTCATCATGCCGGAGATGACGGTGTCCGACAGCTTCTTGAACTGCGGGTCATCCTTGCGGATCATGCAGCCATAGGACTCGCGCGACTGGGGCTTGCCCACCACGATCCAGTCGGCCGGGTTCTTGGCCTTGGCGCGCTCGCCGTACAGCAGCGCGTCGTCCATCATGAACGCGACCGCGCGGCCCGATTCCAGCGTCAGGAACGACTGGCCGTGGTCCTTGGTGCTGATGATGTTCATGCCCAGCTTCTGGTCGTCGTTCATCTTGCGCAGCAGGCGCTCCGACGTGGTGCCGGCGGTGGTGACGACGTTCTTGCCCTTCAGGTCGGCCCAGTCCTTGATGCCGCCGTCCTTCTTCACCATGATGCGCGTGCCGATGATGAAGATGGAGTTGGTAAAGGCGACCTGCTTCTGGCGTTCGAGGTTATTCGTGGTCGAACCGCACTCCATGTCGATGGTGCCGTTCTGCAGCAGCGTGATGCGGTTCTGCGAGGTGATCGGGATTTCCTTCACCTGCAGGTTCGGCACCTTGAGCTGTTCCTTGACGGCTTCCACGATCTTCGTGTTGATATCGTAGGAATAGCCGACCTGGCGCACGCCGCCCAGGTTGTAGTTGAACGGAATCGACGACTCGCGCACGCCCAGCGTGATCACGCCGGTGTCCTTGATTTTCTTGAGCGTGCCCGTCAGTTGTTCAGCTGCCTGTGCCGTCCCGCACATCACACCCCCGGCAATCATCAGGGCAGCCAACTTGGCAAAATTCATAACATCTCCTTGACCATGAAGAGAAAGCGGGATTCTAGAGACAAAACCCACACTGGTGAAACAGTATTGCGCAGCATCCGCCGCAATACAACTGGGTTTTCTCCTAGAACCCCGATTCAGGGCAATAGCTGTGCACGGCTTCCGGATACGACAACGCGGCCTCCGGCGTTTGCCGGAGGCCGCGTCTGGCGGTCATGAACTGCGTGAACCGGGACGCTTGCTGCAATGCACCATGCCAGTGCTCCGCGCTTCGTCCCGGTTCGACCGGTGCCCTGCGATCAGGGATACAGGCCGCGCATCTCGCGCGCCTGCAGGATCCGCGTACAGGCCACGATAAACGCCGCCGTGCGCAACGTTACCTTGTTGTCCTGTGCCACTTGCCAGATTGCCCGGAAGGCCTCTTGCATGATCCGTACCAGGCGCTGGTTGATTTCTTCCTCAGTCCAGAAGAAGGAGGAGAAATCCTGCACCCATTCGAAGTAGGACACGGTCACGCCGCCGGCATTGGCGATGACGTCCGGCGCGACCAGGATATTGCGCTCGCGCAGGATGTCGTCGGCTTCCGGCGTGGTCGGGCCGTTGGCGCCCTCGATCACCAGGCGGGCCTTGATCAGCGGCGCGTTCTTGGCCGTGATCTGGCCTTCCAGCGCGGCCGGGATCAGGATGTCGCAGTCGACTTCCCAGAACTGCTCGGTGCGCAGGACTTCGCCGCGGAAGCCTTCGATGGTGCCGCTGTGCGAGGTGTATTCCATCAGCGCCGGCACGTCCAGGCCGGCCGGGTCGAACAGCGTGGTGCGGTGGTCCTGCACCGCCACCACCTTGGCGCCGGCCTCATGGAACAGCTTGGCGGCCACGGCACCCACATTGCCAAAGCCCTGCACCGCCACGCTTGCGCCCTTGATCTCCAGGCCCAGGTTACGGGCGGCTTCCGAACCGACGACGAATACGCCGCGGCCCGTGGCTTCGTGACGGCCCAGCGAACCGCCCAGCGAGATCGGCTTGCCGGTCACCACGCCGGTGGCCGTGCTGCCGGAGTTCATCGAGTACGTGTCCATCATCCAGGCCATGACCTGGGCGTTGGTGTTCACGTCCGGCGCCGGGATGTCCTTGCTGGGCCCGATGATGATGTTGATTTCGCTGGTGTAGCGGCGGGTCAGGCGCTCCAGTTCGGCGTGCGACAGCGTGCGCGGGTCGACGCGGATGCCGCCCTTGGCACCGCCGTAGGGCACGTTGACCGCGGCGTTCTTCACCGACATCCAGGCCGACAGCGCCATCACCTCGGACAGGGTCACGTCCTGGTGGAAGCGCACGCCGCCCTTGCCCGGGCCGCGCGACAGGTTGTGCTGCACGCGGTAGCCCTCGTAGTGGGCGATGGTGCCGTTATCCAGCTCGATGGGTACGTCGACGACCATCGCCCGCTTGGGGCGCTTCAGGGTTTCAACCCAGCGTGCCAGCGAGCCCAGGTAAGGCGTGACACGGTCGACCTGTTGCAGGTAGATGCCCCAGGGGCCGAGATTGTCGGCATTGAGGTAAGACGGGAGTACGTGCTTGGCGATAGTGGGATTGGTCGGTGCAGCGGAAGACATCGGTTGGGTTCCGGTGTGGAGAATGCCCGCAAGCTTAGGCTTGGCGTCGGGCCCGAATCCAATGCCGTTTGCTCATCCGGTCATGCAAAATCCGCATAACCTTGTCATCCCTGGGAAATGTCCCCCGGGGTGATCTGGCCCGCCGACAGGGTCGACCATACCTGGTCGACCAGCTGGCGCTTGCGCCGTACCCCGGCGCCGCGCCGCTCGCCGCCGTTCTCGCCCGGCTGCTCCCGGTACAGCCGGATCTCCATATCGATCGACAGCGGCAGCCCGCGTGCCGACTCGGCCCGCACCAGCCGGCCGGCGGCGACGTCCTCGCGCACCGCGCTTTCCGGCAGGAAGGCCATGCCGTGGCCGGCCAGCGCCATCACCTTGAGCGCCTCGGCCATATCGGTCTCGTAGCATTTGTCGAGCTTGAGCGCTTCCGAGGTGTCCGCCAGCAGCAGCTCGACCATGCGTCCGAGGAAGGCGTTGGGGGTGTAGCTGAGGAACGGCACCGGCTTCTTGTCGGTGCCCGGCAGCCGGAACAGCGGCTTGCCGGCGGCGTCCGGCACGCTGTACGGCGACAGCCGCTCGGTACCGAGCACCAGCATGTCATAGCGGGCCGGGTCGAGCTGGATCGCCTGGCGCGCGTGGTGGTAAACCATCACCAGGTCGCAACCGCCCTCCACCAGCATCAGCACGGCGTCATGGACGTTGAGCGCGCGCAGCCGGCACGGCAGCGTGCCGATCTTGCGCTCGAGCGTCTTGAGCCACTCCGGGAAGAACGTCAGCGACAGCGTATGCGGCACCGCGAATTCCAGCACCTGGGCGTTGGCCGAACGCTGGCCGCGCATCAGCGCGCGGGTCTCGCTGACCTGCGCCAGCATCGCCAGCGCCTGCTCATAGAACACCTTGCCGGCCGCCGTCAGGCTGGTGGGATAGCTCGAGCGGTCGATCAGCTCGGTGCCGACCCACGCCTCCAGCGACTGGATCCGGCGCGAGAACGCCGGCTGCGTGACGTGGCGCAGTTCGGCCGAGCGCGAGAAGCTGTGCGTCTCGGCCAGGCTGACGAAGTCTTCAAGCCATTTGATTTCCATGACGCGGATTATCCACCGGCGCAGGGGGCGAGTCACCTGCCCGGCCGCGATCGTTGTCGCGGCCGGCCCGGCTGGTCATGCGCTCAGGCGTCCTGCGTCGCGTCGCCCACGTCGACCGCGAGCGCATCCGCGCCGACGGCCTCGCCGCCCTGCGCCGCGGCGCGCGCCTGGATGTCCCACATCTCGGCGTAGCGGCCGCGCGCGCGCATCAGCTCGGCATGCGTGCCGCGCTCGACGATGCGGCCGCGGTCCATCACCAGGATCTGGTCGGCGTGGACCACGGTGGAAAGCCGGTGCGCGATCAGCAGCGTGGTGCGGTTCTGCGCCAGCCGCATCAGCTCGGCCTGGATCGCCTGTTCGGTGCGCGAGTCCAGCGCCGAGGTGGCCTCGTCGAACACCAGCACCGGCGGGTTCTTCAGCAGCGTGCGCGCGATTGCCACGCGCTGCTTCTCGCCGCCGGACAGCTTCAGGCCGCGCTCGCCCACCGGCGTGTCGTAGCCCTGCGGCAGCTCTCGGATAAAGGTGTCGATCTGCGCGGCACTGGCCGCGGCGATAACCTCGTCGCGGCTGGCCTCGGGCCGGCCGTAGGCGATGTTGTAGAAGATGCTGTCGTTGAACAGCACCGTGTCCTGCGGCACGATGCCGATCGCGCGGCGCAGGCTGTCCTGCGTGATCGCGCGGATATCCTGGCCATCGATCTCGATGGCGCCGTCATTGACGTCGTAGAAGCGGAACAGCAGCCGCGCCAGCGTCGACTTGCCCGAACCGCTGTGCCCCACCACCGCGGTGGTGGTGCCGGCCGCGATGGTGAAATCCACGCCGTTCAGGATCACGCGATCCGGCTCGTAGCTGAAGCGCACGTCGCGGAAGCGCACCTGCGCACCGTCGACCTGCAGCGGCCGTGCGCCGGGCGTGTCGGCCACCTCCTGGTTCGTCCCCAGCAGCACGAACATGCGGTCCATGTCGGTGGTGGCCTGCTTGATCTCGCGGTAGATCACGCCGAGGAAGTTAAGCGGGATATAGAGCTGGATCATCAGCGTGTTGACCAGCACCAGGTCGCCCAGCGTCAGCTTGCCGTCGACCACGCCCACGGTGGCGCGCCAAAGGATCAGGATCAGCCCGGCCGCGATGATGGTCTGCTGGCCGAAGTTGAGGAACGACAGCGAGTTCTGCGAGCGGATCGCGGCGGTGCGGTACTTGCGCAGGTTCTCGTCGTAGCGCTGCGCCTCGTACTCTTCATTGCCGAAGTACTTGACGGTCTCGAAGTTCAGCAGCGAATCGATCGCCTTCTGGTTGGCGCGCGAATCCAGCTCGTTCATCTTGCGGCGGAAATGCGTACGCCATTCCGTCACGACGATGGTGAAGACGATATAGCCCACCAGCGCGCAGCCCGTGATCGCCGCGAACCAGATGTCGTAATGCAGGATGAAGAAGCCGATCACCAGCCCCATCTCCACCAGCGTGGGCAGGATGCTGTACAGCGAATACGAGATCAGCGACTGGATCCCGCGCGTGCCGCGCTCGATGTCGCGGCTCATGCCGCCGGTCTGCCGGTCCAGGTGGAAGCGCAATGACAGCGCGTGCAGGTGGCGGAACACCTGCAGCGCGATCTCGCGCACGGCGCTCTGCGTGACCTTAGAAAAGAGCATTTCCCGCAACTCGGTGAACAGCGTCGCCGACAGCCGCAGCATCCCGTAGGCCACGATCAGCCCTACCGGCACCACCAGCAGCGCGCGCGGATCGCCCGCCTGCAGGTTCATGCTGTCGATCAGGCGCTTCATCAGCACCGGCACGCCCAGGTTGGCCACCTTGGCCGCCACCAGGCAGGTCAGCGCCAGCATCACGCGCCACTTGTAGTGCCAGACGTAGGGCAGCAGGTTGCGCACCGTCTGCCAGTCGCTGCGCGGCGCGCGCTGACCGGGAAACAGCTTGACGGAAGCGGGGTCGGGGGCCTGCTCGGCGGTCGTGGAATAGCGGCGCATACGTTAGAATTCGGGCCAATGCGCGATTGTCGCAGAGATCGCGTTGCGCGGCAGGCGAAGGGTTTTTCGCCCCGGCCCGCGCCCCCTCCGTCCGCTGTTCACCCGCACACCGCCATGAATGCTCCCCATACCGTCCCTGCCCTGCCTGCCGGCAAGAACCCCGCGCTGCGCGTCGTGCCGATGCCTGCCGATGCCAATGTGCATGGCGATGTGTTTGGCGGGTGGATCATGGCGCAGGTAGATATCGCCGGGTCGATTCCGGCGGTGGAGCGCGCCCAGGGCCGTGTGGCGACCGTGGCGGTAAACTCCTTCCTGTTCAAGCACCCGGTATTCGTGGGTGACCTGGTCAGCTTCTATGCCGATATCGTCAAGACCGGACGTACCTCGATCACGGTTGCAGTGGAGGTGTATGCGCAGCGGATGCGGCATAGCAACGAGATCGTCAAGGTGACGGAGGCTACGTTGACGTACGTGGCGACGGATGAGTCGCGGCAGCCGCGGGTGTTGCCGTCGGCTTGAGGCACCAGGAACTTTTGATCGTCGATTGTGTGCTCCCTCTCCCGCTTGCGGGAGAGGGTTGGGGTGAGGGCCGGGCGCTGGCCGAAGCCACATTGCCGGAAAAAACCGAAGGCCCCGCTTGATGTGGTTCCTAGCTACCCCCCCTCACCCCGGTCCCTCTCCCCCTGAGGGGAGAGGGAGAACACCTTGTTTAGGCTAGTTCGGGCGGCTTGGGAGCACCCAGCACCGCTCGCCTCTTCCACGCCGTAGGGACTTACTCAAACTTCGTAAAATCCGGCCTCCGCTTCTCAAAGAACGCCGCAAACGCCTCCTTCGCTTCCGGCGCCACCAGCATGCGCCGGAACACCGCGCCCTCGTCGTCCATCTGTTTTTCCACCTCGGCCTCTTCCCCCGCCTTCATCAGCCGCTTGGTCTCGCGCAGCGAAGACGCCGGCAGCGCTGCCAGCTTGCGCGCCTGCTGCAGCGCAAAGTCGTGCAGCTCGGCTAGCGGCAGCACGCGCGTGACCAGCCCGATCTCCAGCGCTTCCTGCGCGCTGAACGCTTCGCCCAGCAGCAGCTTCTCGGCAGCACGCTGGTAGCCGACCAGGCGCGGCAGCAGCAGGCTCGACGCGGCCTCGGGGCACAACCCGAGCTGTACGAACGGCAGCGACAGCTTTGCGGTGTCGGACGCATAGACCAGGTCGCAATGCAGCAGCATGGTGGTGCCCACGCCAACCGCTGCACCGCTGACCGCCGCGACGATAGGTTTGGTGGCGTGGCTGATCTGGTACAGGAACTGGAATACCGGCGCGGACTCCGCGCCAGCCCCGGTGCCCGGCGGGCGCTGCATGAAGTCTTCCAGGTCATTGCCGGCAGTAAAGATTTCCGGCTTGCCGCGCAGCAGGATGGCGCGCACGTTGCGGTCGGTCTCGGCCGCGCGCAGCGCGTCGGCCATGGCCTGGTACATGGCCGCGGTAATGGCGTTCTTCTTGTCAATGCGGTCGAATTCGATCGTCAGGATGCCCTGCTCGATGCTGGTAAGGATGCTCATGGTTACCTCGTCTGTGGATGCATTGCTGGAGGGTTATTCGAAAGGCGGCGGCGACTCGGAAAGATAGCTCAGCGCGAATGCGCGCGCTCCGACGTTCAGCGCCACCGTCAGGCTCATCGGCGCCAGCATCAGTTCCACGCCCTGGCTGCGCGCGGTGCGTGCCAGCGCCTCGTAGGCCGGCATCGCGCGCACCGCGTCGAGCGGGCCGGCGTAGCAGACCGAGATCGCCGGCACCAGCAGGTCGCCGCCGCGCAGGCATTGCTCGGCATGCTGCAGCACGCGGCGCGCGCCCTCCTCCGAGCCGCGGGCCTTGGCGATGGCCTCGGTGTGGCCGCGGTGCATGCGCACCACCGGCCGGATATTGAAGGCGCTGCCCATCACGTAGCGGCCCCAGGTAATGCTGCCTTCGCCCTTCTGGCGCGCGCGCGTGTACAGGTAGAGCAGCTCGTCGGGCACCAGGAACATATGCGCGGCGTCGCGCAGGCGTGTCTCGACGGCTTCCTGCACCGCCTGCGGACCGGCGCCGGCGGCGGCCATGCGCGCGGCTTCGCGCACGATCAATGCCTGGCCCGGCCCGATCGCGCCGGTATCGATGACGGTCAGGTCGAACAGGCCCGAACGGCCCGCTTCCTTGCGCAGGCGCACGCTGCGCGCGACGGTGCCGATCACCGCGCCGGTCGCATGCGCATACAGCTTGCTGCGCGCGCTGGCGATGGTGAACAGGATGGCGCGGTCGCAGTGGGCCACCACGTTACGCAGCAGGTGTTCCTCCAGCTCGCGTTCGAGCAGCGGGATCGATTCGGCGTAGTGGTCCTGGCGGCCGACCAGGTATTGCTCGTAGAGCGTTGGCAGCGCCGCCTCATCGCGCGTGTCGGCGACGAAATGCTCGCCGGCGCGGATGCGGAACGGAATGGTGTGGACCTTCAGCTCGGCCATGACGCCGCGCGGCAGATCGCACGCGGCATCGGCCAGGATGGCTGTCTCCTGCATATTATTGTCTCCTCCCTACCTGGTGACCCGCGTGGCGGGCGGCAGCCCCCGGTACCGCTTTCTTCACCTGACAGAAGGGCGGGACAGTCCGTACGGACCGTCCCGCAGGCGCGTTTAAACGCGCTCGAAGATCCCTGCGGCGCCCATGCCCGTGCCGACGCACATGGTCACCATGCCGTACTTCAGGTTGTGGCGGCGCAGCGCATGCACCACCGTGGCCGAACGGATCGCACCGGTCGCACCCAGCGGATGGCCCAGCGCAATCGCGCCGCCCATGCGGTTGACCTTCGACGGATCCAGCTCCAGGTCGCGCATCACCGCCAGCGACTGCGCGGCAAAGGCCTCGTTCAGTTCGATCCAGTCGATCTGGTCCTGGGTCAGGCCTGCTGCCTTCAGCGCCGCGGGAATCGCTTCCTTGGGGCCAATGCCCATGATCTCGGGCGGCACGCCGCGCACCGCGAACGAGACAAAGCGCGCCAGCGGCACCAGGTTGAACTGCTTGAGGATCTTTTCCGAGACCAGGATCAGCGCGCCGGCGCCGTCGGAGGTCTGCGAGCTATTGCCGGCGGTCACGCTGCCCTTGTTGGCGAACACCGGGCGCAGCTTGCCCAGGCCTTCGAGCGAGGTATCCAGACGCGGACCTTCGTCCAGCGCAATCGTGCGCGTCTTCACGCTCACCTGGCCGCTGGCGAGATCGGGGAACTTCTCCACGATCTCGATCGGCGTGATCTCGTCCTTGAACTCGCCCGCCTGCTGCGCGGCGATGGCCTTCTGGTGCGAGGCCAGCGAGAACGCGTCCTGGTCTTCGCGGCTGACCTGCCATTGCTGCGCTACCTTCTCGGCGGTCAGGCCCATGCCGTAGGCAATGCCGACGTTCTCGTCGCGGGTGAAGATCTCCGGCGACATCGACGGCGAGTTGCCCATCATCGGCACCATGCTCATCGATTCCACGCCGGCGGCGATCATCACGTCGGACTCGCCTACGCGGATGCGGTCGGCCGCCATCGCCACCGCGCTGACGCCCGAGGCGCAGAAGCGGTTGACGGTGATGCCGCCCACAGTATTCGGCAGGCCGGACAGCAGCGCGCCGATACGGGCCACGTTCAGGCCCTGCTGCGCTTCAGGAATCGCGCAGCCGACGATCGCGTCTTCGATCAGCTTCGGATCCAGGTTTGGCACCTGCGCCACGGCGGCTTTCAGGATGGTGGCCAGCAGGTCGTCCGGGCGCGTGTTCTTGAACGCGCCCTTGGGCGCCTTGCCGATCGGCGAGCGGGTGGCCGCAACGATGTATGCGTCTTGCAGTTGTTTCATGATGTCGGTTCCTCGCTTGCCTGTTAGTTACGCACCGGCTTGCCGGTCTGCAGCATGCCCATGATGCGCTCCTGCGTCTTGGCGGTGCCGAGCAGGTCGATGAAGGCCTTGCGCTCCAGCGCCAGCAGCCATTCCTCGCTGACCAGCGAGCCGGCCTCGACGTCGCCGCCGCACACCGCTTCAGCGATGCGGGTGGCGATCAGGAAGTCGTGCGCGGAGATAAAGCCGCCGTCGCGCATATTGACCAGCGACGCCTTGATGGTGGCGACGCCCGAGCGGCCGGCCACAGGGATCAGCGTCGGCAGCGGCGCCCGGTAGCCGGCGTTGGCCAGCGCGCGCACTTCGTTCTGCGCCACGTAGAGCAGTTCGTGCACGTTGAACACGATCTTGTCGGACGGCAGCAGGTAGCCCATCTGGCGCGCTTCCAGTGCCGAGGCCGAGACCTTGGCCATGGCGGCGCTCTGGAAGCGGCTGGTCAGGAACTGCAGGTAGTTGGTGCTGCCCGCTGCCTGTGCTGCGCGTGCCGCGGCCAGCGCGGCTTCCTTCAGGCCGCCGCCAGCCGGGACCAGGCCCACGCCCACTTCGACCAGGCCGATGTACGTTTCCAGCGCCGCCACGCGTGCAGTCGAATGCAGCATCAACTCGCAACCGCCACCCAGCGCAATGCCGGACGCCGCGGACACCACCGGCACCGAGGCGTACTTCACGCGCATCATGCCGTCCTGGAACTTCTTCACGAAAGGCTCGATGCCCTTGGCGCCGCCCATCATGAAGGCGGGCATGGCCGCTTCCAGGTTGGCACCGGCGGAGAACGGGCCGCCCGGCGCGCCGAGCTGCAGCGAGGTCGGCTGCCACACCACCAGGCCCTTGTACCCGGCTTCAGCCAGGTCGATGGCGCGCGTCAGGCCGTCGATCACATCCGGCCCGATGGTGTTCATCTTGCTCTTGAACGAGACCACCAGCACGTCATCCTGGCCTTCGCTGACCCAGATGCGCACGGCGTCGTTCTCTTCGACGGTGCGGCCCGCCTTGCGCGGATCGACCTCGGCGGTGCCCTTCAGCGAAGCGCGGAACGCCTGGCGCTGGTACACCGGCAGCGTGCTGCGCGCGACGAACGATTGCGTCGCCGGCGACCACGAGCCGGCGGCGGCATGCACGCCCTGGTTCTCGGCCACGGGACCTTCGAATACCCATGCGGGCAGCGGCGCGGCCGACAGCGCCTTGCCCGCTTCCACGTCTTCCTTGACCCACTCGGCCACCTGCTTCCAGCCAGCCGCTTGCCAATCCTCGAACGGGCCCGAGTTCCAGCCGAAGCCCCAGCGGATCGCCAGGTCGATATCGGCGGCGGAGCCGGCGATCTGCTCCAGGTACACGGCGATGTAGTGGAACACGTCGCGGAATACCGACCACAGGAACTGCGCCTGCGGGTTGGTCGATTCACGCAGCAGCTGGATGCGCTCGGCCGGTTCCTTCTTCAGCATGCGCACGACGATCTCGTCGGCCTTCTTTCCCGACTCGACATACTGGCCGGTCTTGGCGTCCAGCACCTTGATCGCCTTGCCTTCCTTTTTGTAGAAGCCGGCGCCGGTCTTCTGGCCCAGCGCGCCCGCATCGACCAGGCCCTTGAGCACGGCCGGGGTCTTGTACACCGGCGCGAACGGGTCGTCGTGCAGGTTGTCCTGCATGGTCTTGATCACGTGCGCCATGGTGTCCAGTCCGACCACGTCCGCGGTGCGGAAGGTGGCGGACTTGGCGCGGCCCAGCTTGGAGCCGGTCAGGTCGTCGACCACGTCGAACGGAATACCGAACTTCTCGGCTTCGGCAAACACGGCCAGGATCGAGAAGATGCCGACGCGGTTGGCGATGAAGTTAGGCGTGTCCTTGGCACGCACCACGCCCTTGCCGAGCGTGGTGGTCAGGAAGGCTTCGAGCTGGTCGAGGATCTCCGGCTGCGTGGTCGCGGTCGGGATCAGCTCGACCAGGTGCATGTAGCGCGGCGGGTTGAAGAAGTGCACGCCGCAGAAGCGCGACTTCAGGTCGGCATCAAACCCGTCGGACAGTTCGGTGATCGACAGGCCCGAGGTATTGGTGGCGAAGATCGCGTGCGACGCCAGGTGGGGCGCGACCTTCTTGTACAGGTCGTGCTTCCAGTCCATGCGCTCGGCGATCGCTTCGATCACCAGGTCGCATTCCTTGAGCAGGGCGATATCGTCTTCGTAGTTGGCCGCATCGATCAGGCCGGCCTCGTCCTTGATGCCCAGCGGCGCGGGCGAGAGCCTCTTCAGGTTCTCGATGGCGCGCAGCGCGATGCCGTTCTTCGGGCCTTCTTTTGCGGGAAGGTCGAACAGCACCACGGGCACGCGCGCGTTGATCAGGTGAGCGGCGATCTGCGCCCCCATGACGCCGGCACCCAGCACGGCGACTTTCTTGACGATGAAATTGGACATGCTCGCTCCTGGATTAGTGAGCGTTGAGGTGAAAGTGTGGGGCCCTTCCATTGCTGACGGTGTGCTCCGCTCTCCCACTTATGGGAGAGGGGCGGAGGTGAGAGTGGGCATTTGCAGAAGCGATATCGCATATCGACCGCCTGCCCTCACCCCCGGCCCCTCTCCCGCTCGCGGGAGAGGGGAGCAAACCAGCAGCGGGAGGAAGCGCTGCCCCGGAAAATCAGAACAGATCCGCGTCCAGCGCCATCAGCGAGGCCGCGCCAGCGCGCGCCTTGCGGATCTCCGCAGCCGTTTCCGGCAGCAGCTTGGCAAAGTAAAAGCGTGCCGTGGCCAGCTTGGCGGTGTAGAACTTGTCGCCGCTGCCTTCCTTCTCCAGCGCGATCTTGGCCATGCGGGCCCAGAAGTACGAGAACACCAGGTGGCCCACCACGCGCAGGTACGGCACCGCGGCAGCGCCCACTTCGTCGGCATTGCCCATCGCCTTCATGCCGATTTCCATGGTGAGCTTCTGCACCTTGTCGCCGATGTCGGCCAGCGGGTTGACGAACTCCTGCATGGCTTCGTTGGTGCCTTCGGCCTCGACGAACTCCTGCACGATCTTGCCGAAGGCCTTCATCCTGGCGCCCATGTCGCCCAGGATCTTGCGGCCCAGCAGGTCCAGCGACTGGATCGTGTTGGTGCCTTCGTAAATCATGTTGATGCGGGCGTCGCGCACGTACTGCTCCATGCCCCATTCGGAGATGTAGCCGTGGCCGCCGAACACCTGCATGCCCTCGTTGGTCGAGGCGAAGGCGTTGTCGGTCAGGAAGGCCTTGATCACCGGCGTCAGCAGCGCGACCAGGTCGCCGGCCTGCTTGCGCACGGCTTCGTCCGGGTGCGACAGCTCGCGGTCGATCTGCAGCGCGGTCCAGTAGCTGAAGGCGCGGCCGCCTTCGGCGAAAGCCCGCTGCGTCAGCAGCATGCGGCGCACGTCGGGGTGCACGATGATCGGGTCGGCGGCCTTCTCCGGCGCCTTCGGGCCGGTCAGCGAGCGCATCTGCAGGCGGTCCTTGGCGTAGGCAACCGAGTTCTGGTACGCCACTTCGGTCAGGCCCAGGCCCTGCGCGCCCACGCCCAGGCGGGCGGCGTTCATCATCACGAACATGGCGTTCAGGCCCTTGTTGGGCTCGCCCACCAGCCAGCCGCGCGCGCCGTCCAGGTTCATCACGCAGGTGGCATTGCCGTGGATGCCCATCTTGTGCTCGATCGAGCCGCACTTGATGCCGTTGCGCTCGCCCGGGTTGCCGCTGGCATCGGGGATGAACTTGGGCACGACGAACAGCGAGATGCCCTTGGTGCCGCCCGGCGCGTCCGGCAGGCGGGCCAGCACCAGGTGAATGATGTTCTCGGCCAGGTCGTGCTCGCCTGCGGAGATGAAGATCTTGGTGCCGGTCAGCAGGTAGGAACCGTCGTCTTGGGGTTCGGCCTTGGTACGCAGGATGCCCAGATCGGTGCCGCAGTGCGGCTCGGTCAGGCACATGGTGCCGGTCCAGACTCCGGAGACCAGCTTGGGCAGGTAGGCCTGCTGCAGTTCCGGCGTGCCGTGCGCATGCAGCGCCTCATAGGCGCCGTGCGACAGGCCCGGGTACATGGTCCACGCCTGGTTGGCCGAGTTGAGCATCTCGTAGACCACGTTGTTGACCACGATCGGCAGGCCCTGGCCGCCGAACGCCGGATCGCACGCCAGCGCCGGCCAGCCGGCCTCGACGTATTGCTGGTAGGCTTCCCTGAAGCCGGTGGGGGCCTTGACCACGCCGTCGCCGGCGTAGGTGCAGCCCTCGCGGTCGCCCACCTGGTTGAGCGGGAACACCACGTCCGAGCAGAACTTGCCGGCTTCCTCGATGACCTGGTTGATGGTGTCCGCGTCGATGTCCGCGTGCGGCGGCATCGCCTTGAGTTCGGCTTCGGCGCCGAGCAGTTCATGGAGCACGAACTGCATGTCGCGCAACGGTGCGGTGTACTGGCCCATCAGAGACTCCTTGGAGTTATACGATGCCGCCACGCCGCCCGCCTCGCTTGCGCGATTCGGCCCGACCCGACGGCCTCAGGTACGGTAAGACTGAATCAGTTTGTTGAGCGCGACCATGGCAAGCTCGGCACTGTCAGGCAGGCGCAGGAAACGGGCGTCATGATGCAAGCCTAGTTCAAGGCTGTACATCTCGAACAGCATCAGGCGCGGATCGCAGTCCGCGCGCAGGTGCCCCTCTTCCTTGGCCTGGTTGATGGCGCGTGTGATCGCCGCCCGCCAGATGGTGACGCTCTTGACCAGTTCGTCACGCACCAAGCTGCCGGCGCGGTCGTCGTACTCCACGGCGCCGCTGATGTAAATGCATCCCGTCGTCACTTCCTGGATGCGCTTTTCCATCCAGCGCCGCACCATCGACCACAGCCGGGGCAGTCCGCGCGGTTCCTGCAGGGAGGGGTAGAAGACCTCCTGCTCGAACCGGCGGTGATACTCCCGCACCACCTCTACCTGCAGGTCTTCGCGCGAACCGAAGTGCGCGAAGACACCGCTCTTGCTCATCTGCATGCGTTCCGCGAGCAGGCCGATGGTCAGACCCTCGAGCCCGTCGCGGGACGACAGTTCCAGTGCGGCATCCAAAATCGCCACGCGTGTCATCTCACCCTTGCGCATGGGCGCGGGGGAAGCGGCGGCGGATTCGAGACGGGCTGACTGGTGTCGCATGTTTTTTCTCCGTTCTGCAGTGCCCTGCTGCGGCACCGCGTATGACCCTGACGTTGCATTTCTGCTTGCGGCCGAACCGGCGGATTTGCCGGTGCATACCGCGAATGCACGCAGTCTAAGCCAAAAAAGAACGGTCGTTCAGATTATTCTGGCGCAGCAGTCGACCATCAAGCTTTTAATTAGACCGGTGTTTCTAAACGGACTGCAATGCAGCATCTCCGTCACCGCTTGCGCAGCACCCGGTTTCAGCTGCGTCGCAGCGAAGCCGTTGTCGCATGGCAGCAAACGCACACTGCGGCGTCGTTCAGTAGCGGCCGGTCACGCCCGCAATGATGACACCCAGGCGCAACAACATGTAGGCCGACCAGTTGCCGAACCGGTGCAGCGGCGAGCGGCGCGCATGCACCTCGGGCATCACGCGCACGCTGCGGTGCGCAATGGCACGCTCCAGTGCCGTGCGCAGCTCGGCGGTGAAGGCCGCATCATAAACGGCGACGTTGGCTTCGCGCGCGAGCAGCAGGCTGAACGGGTCCATATTGCTCGATCCCACCGTGGCCCAGGCTTCGTCGACCACGCCGACCTTGGCGTGCAGGAAGCTCTCGGCGTACTCGTAGATCTCGACGCCGGCCTCGAGCAGCGACGCGTACAGCGCGTGCGTGGCGTAGTGCTGCAGCCGGTATTCGACCATGCCCTGCAGCAGCAGCCGCACACGCACGCCGCGCCGGCGGCAGGCCAGCAGCGCGCGGCGCATCTTGTTGCCGGGCAGGAAGTAGGCGTTGGCGAGGATCACGTCGTAGCGTGCGGCGCCGAGCGCGCGCAGGTATTCGCGCTCGATGGTGCGGCGGTTGCGCAGGTTGTCGCGCAATAGCAGCGCGGCGCGCGCGCCGCCTTGCGGCTCCGGGCGCGGCGGCAGGTCGGTGACGAGCGGGTAATCGGCCACCGCGGCGGCGCGGTCGCTGCCATGCGCGTCGCGCAGCGACAGCCGCCACCAGAGGCGTTCGGCGGTCAGCGCGACCTGATCCACCAGCGGCCCGCGGACCTGCACCGCGAAGTCATAGCGCGGCCCCAGGTTGGCGCCCTCGAACGGGCCGTGGTTATAGTCGTCGATGATATTGATGCCGCCGACAAAGGCCTCGCGCCCGTCGATCACGGCGAGCTTGCGGTGCAAACGGCGCAGGTGGCGCCGCGCCAGGCGGAAGCCGCGCAGCGCCCGGTAGACGCGCAGCTGCACGCCGCCGGCCCGCAGCCGCTCGGCCATCGCGCCGGGCATGTCGCCGGCGCCGAAGCCGTCCACCGTCACGCGCACCGTCACGCCACGCGCGGCGGCGCGGATCAGCGCGTCGCTGAGCGCGCGCCCGACGTCGTCATTGGCATAGATGTAGGTTTCCAGCGTCACCTGGAACACGGCCTGGTCGATCGCGGCAATCAGCGCGGGGAAGAAGTCCTGGCCGCCGTGCAGCAGCCGCACCGCGTTGCCGGAGGTGGGCCTGCCGCGGCGCCAGTTCCAGCGAAGCATACGGTGGCGCTTGCGGTCGCCGGGGTGACCATTGGCTGCCGGGTCGTGCGTGGCGGCCTCGGCCGACTCGTGCGCGGGCTGGCCGGCCGCACGGTCCGCCGGAGCCCCTGGACGCGCGGAGGGAGCGGAGGGGGATATCCGTGACATGGCGTGATTATCGGACAGATTCCCGGACAGAAGGCGCCGCGTGCACATGGCCGCGCGCATCTCTGCTATCGTCGATGGCGATGCATTCCATAGACGCCCCCCACGGAACCGATTGTGAAAGTGTTCGGCATTACCGGCTCGTCCGGCAGCGGCAAGACCACCCTGCTCGATCAGCTCATCCCCCGCTTCGTCGCCGCCGGCCTGCGCGTGGCCGGCGTCAAGCACACCCACCATGGCTTCGATCCCGACACGCCCGGCAAAGACTCCTGGCGCATGCGCGAGGCCGGCTGCGCCAATGTCGTGCTGGTCGGCGCGCGCCACCTGACGATGATGCGCCACTACCCGGAAGCCGTGCCCTCGCCCGAATTGGACGATGCGCTGGCGGTGCTGCCACGCGACACCGACCTGGTGCTGGTGGAGGGCTACAAGCGCAGTGACTTCCCGAAGCTGGAGGTCTATCGCCCGGCACTGGGGCGTGCACCGCTGTGGGACGAAGTGCCGGGCGTGGTGGCCGTGGCCAGCGACGAGCCGGCAGCCGTGTCGGCAATGACCTCGCTACCGGTGCTGGACCTGAACGACGTGCAGGCGGTGTTCGCCTTTATCCGCGACTATGAGGGACGGAGTGTCAAAGGCTGACGCCCGTGGGTTAAAACCGTTGGCCCCGCTTGATGTGGCTCCGAGCTAAACCACCCCCCACCCCGGTCCCTCTCCCCCTGAGGGGGTGAGGGGGAGAGGGAGAACACCTTGCTTAGGCTAGTTCGGGCGGCTTTGGAGCACCCAAAACCGTTGGCTTCGCCTGGTGTGCTCAGGCGGCTCGGGTTTCCTCTTCCTCGCCCTGCGGATGCCCAAGCTCCGCCACCAGCGGCACGTGGTCAGAGCGCTGCGCCCAGTCGCGGCCGGTCAGCGCGTGTGCGCGCTCGATCTCGTAGCCCCGCACATAGATGCGGTCGAGCTGCCACCACGGCATATGACTGGGAAAAGTGTGCAGCCGCCCGCCGCGCGCGTGCGAGGCCTCCACCGCGCCCAGCGTATTGCAGATCTGCGCATCGAGCCGGTGGTTCCAGTCGTTGAAATCGCCGGCGATCACCAGCGGCACGCCGTTCGGCACCACGGTGCGCACGCGCTCCACCAGCGCCTCGGCCTGGCGCACGCGACTGCGGGCGAACAGCCCGAAGTGCACGCAGATCAGGTGGGTTTCGATGCCATGGACATCGGCCACCGCATGCAGCAGCCCGCGCTGCTCGAAACGGTGATCGGAAATATCGAGGTTTTCGGACATCAGGATCGGATGGCGCGACAGGATCGCGTTGCCGTGATGCCCGTGCTCATAGACCGCGTTGCGCCCGTAGACGGAATGCGGGTAGGCGTCGGTGGCCAGGTAGTTGAGCTGGGTGTGCTCGGGGTCGAACAGCGCCGCCGCCACCAGCCGGTCGTTGCGGTCCTGCACTTCCTGCAGGAATACGATGTCCGCATCCATCGCATGCAGGCCCGCGCGCACGTTCTGGATGCGCGGGCGCCGCGAGATGCCGGTCACCCCCTTGTGGATGTTGTAGGTGACCACGCGCAGCTTCATGGCTGCGCTCCGCACGCCGCCTGCCGCCCGCCGGACCCTTCAGCCCCCTCAGTGCGCCAGGCCAGCTGGCGGATCGCTTCCGCATTGCTGCTGGAAAAGCACTGCTGCGCGGCCTGCTCCCACGGCAGCCATTTGTATTGCAGGTGCTCCAGCGGCGCCAGCGTCACCGGCAGCGCCGCATGCACGCGCAGGCCGAACCAGTGCTCGGTATTGCGCGTGATGCCTTCGGCGTAGCGGTGGCGCCACTGCGGGTAGATGTCGTACTGGATCGAGTGACCCCAGTCGGTGAGCTGGTGCTCGCCGGCGACGATGCCGGTTTCCTCGGCCACTTCGCGCGCCGCGGTCAGCGCCAGCGGTTCATCCAGGGTATCGAGGCTGCCGGTCACGGATTGCCAGAAGCCGGGGCGGTCGGCGCGTTCCAGCAGCAGGACTTGAAGATCTGGCGTGTAAATCACCACCAGCACGGATTCCGGGATCTTGTAGGGCATGGGACTGGGCGATAGGACAAACCCAAGGATAGCGCAGCCGCGCCCGCTTGCCACGCGAAAGCACGGCGCCCTCTGCTGTTCTTAACGCTGGCCTTACGCGGCGTCGCGCGCGGTATGCGGCGCGGGGTGTGCCGCGCCATGGGGAGAGATATAGAAAGGATCGGTGCCGCGCTCCCAGGTGTCGAACACCTGTGGCGATTCGCCGTGGCCCCAGGCAGCGCGCAGCTGGTCCATCAGCGGCGCCAGCGCGCGGCGGTAGCGTTGCGATGCGGCATGGGCCTGATCGGCCAGCGCATCGGCACGGTGCCGGGCTTCGGCCTGCAGCCGGCCCCGCTCCTGCGCGATTTCCTTCTCGCGCTGGCCCAGCGTGTTGTACTTCTGGATCAGGAAACGCTGGTAGTCGCCGCCGTCCACGCCCTGCGCGGCCTGCGCATTGACCTGCTCGAAGCGCAGCACGATGCTGCCGGTTTCACGCTCGATATGCGCGGCTTCGGCGTCCAGCGCCTGCAACGATTCCTGCAGCCTCTGAGCGTCGCGGCGCAGCCCCTGCACCTGCGCTGCCTCATCCTCGAACACGCGCTGCGCGCCCAGGTAGGCCTGCACCACCGGCTGCGGCGCCACCACCAGCAGCGGATCGGCGCCGCCGGCACGCTGGCCGGGCAGCAGCGCGTCATCGGCCAGCCGCAGGTTGCCCAGTTCGTCGAGCCAGCGGCCGCGCGTCATCACCGCGCCGACGGTATCCAGCGCCAGCCGGCGCAGCGCCTCGGCGCGCTGCTGTTCTACCGGCTCGGCCGCCGCCGCCGCGGGCGCAGCGGACTGCACCGCGTGGGCGATGTCGGGCACGCAGGCCGCCACCGTCGTGGCCACCGACTCGGACATCGCCTGCGCCGAGCGGCGCACGGCGCGGCGCAGCTCGAAGCGCGCCAGCAGCATCATCAGCAATCCGGCCACCAGCCAGGTGATGATGGTTTGGTCATGGGCCAGCAGGAACTGGCGGATCAGGTCGACATCCAGGTTCACGAATTTCTCCCGAGTGCCGGGAGCCTTCATCGCGCGGCCCCTCGGCAAATTACGTGTCAAAGAAAGCAGACCCGGCGGCGGCGCCCTTCGTTCCGACCGGTAACAAATCGAAACCAATGCGCCGCAGGCACCACCGCGTGGCAGGTCGGCGTTGCGCATAAAGCAAAAAAGCCGCGCAAATGCGCGGCTTCCTTGCAACAGTCGTCAAGTATATCAGTCGCCTCAGACCGTCGGCTTCGGCTCCGCGGCGCGCAGGCGGATGTGCAGCTCGCGCAGCTGCTTCTCGTCGACCGAGCTCGGGGCCTGGGTCAGCAGGTCCTGGGCGCGCTGGGTCTTGGGGAAGGCGATCACGTCGCGGATCGAGTCGGCGCCGGCCATCATCGTGACGATGCGGTCCAGGCCGAAGGCCAGGCCGCCGTGCGGGGGCGCGCCGTACTGCAGCGCGTCCAGCAGGTAGCCGAACTTGGCACGGGCTTCGTCGTCGTTGATGTTGAGCGCGCGGAACACCTTGCTCTGCACGTCGGCACGGAAGATCCGCACCGAGCCGCCGCCCATTTCCCAGCCGTTCAGCACCATGTCGTAGGCCTTGGCCAGGCACTTGCCCGGGTCGGTCTCCAGGTATTCCAGGTGCTCGTCCTTGGGGCTGGTGAACGGGTGGTGCATCGCCACCCAGCGGGCGTCTCCCTCGTCGTACTCGAACATCGGGAAGTCGACCACCCACAGCGGCTTCCAGGCGTCCTCGAACAGGCCGTTGGCCTTGCCGAAGTCGGAGTGGCCGATCTTCAGGCGCAGCGCGCCGATCGAGTCGTTGACGACCTTGGCCTTGTCGGCGCCGAAGAAGATGATGTCGCCGTCCTGGGCGCCGGTGCGCTTCAGGATTTCATCGATGGCGGCATCGTGCAGGTTCTTCACGATCGGCGACTGCAGGCCGTCGCGGCCCTTGGCCACTTCGTTGACCTTGATCCAGGCCAGACCCTTGGCGCCGTAGATGCCGACGAACTGGGTGTAGGCGTCGATCTCGCCGCGCGAGATCTGGCCCCCGCCCGGCACGCGCAGGCCGACCACGCGGCCATTGTCGCTGTTGGCCGGGCCCGAGAACACCTTGAAGTCGACGTCCTTCATCACCTCGGTCAGCTCGGTGAATTCCAGCTTGACGCGCAGGTCAGGCTTGTCCGAGCCGAAGCGGGCCATGGCCTCGCGGAACTCCATCACCGGGAACTTGACGCCCAGGTCGACGTCGATCGCGTTCTTGAACACCGTGCGCATCATGTCCTCGAACAGGTCGCGAATCTCCTGCTCGCTCAGGAACGACGTTTCGCAGTCGATCTGCGTGAACTCGGGCTGGCGGTCGGCGCGCAGGTCTTCGTCGCGGAAGCACTTGGTGATCTGGTAGTAGCGGTCGAAGCCCGAGACCATCAGCATCTGCTTGAAGATCTGCGGCGACTGCGGCAGCGCGAAGAAGTGGCCCGGGTTCACCCGCGACGGCACCAGGTAGTCGCGCGCGCCTTCCGGCGTGCTCTTGCCCAGCATCGGGGTCTCGATGTCGATAAAGCCCTGTGCGTCCAGGAACTTGCGCACTTCCATCGCCACCTTGTAGCGCAGGCGCAGGTTGTACTGCATCTGCGGGCGGCGCAGGTCCAGCACGCGGTGCGTCAGGCGCGTGGTTTCCGACAGGTTGTCGTCGTCGAGCTGGAACGGGGGCGTGACCGACGGGTTCAGCACGGTCAACTCGTGGCACAGCACTTCGATCTTGCCCGAGGTCAGGTTGGCGTTCTCGGTGCCGGCCGGACGCGGACGGACCTTGCCGGTGACGCGGATGCAGAACTCATTGCGGATCTCTTCGGCGGCCTTGAACATCTCCGGGCGGTCCGGGTCGCACACCACCTGCACCAGGCCTTCGCGGTCGCGCAGGTCAATGAAGATCACGCCGCCATGGTCGCGGCGGCGCTGGACCCAGCCGGTCAGGGCCACTTCCTGGCCCGAGAATTGTTCGGTCACCAGACCGCAGTAGTGAGTACGCATGGAGGACATAAGGAGATTCCCGGTAAAACGCGGCCGCCCGAAGCGCTTGGTGTAACCCGGACGGCCCGTGATCAGTTTGAATGCTTAAGGATCGGTGGTCTCGACCGCTTCCTCGCTGCTGGCCTTGCCCGCCGGGCTGGCAGGGGCTGCCGGATGGTCCGGGCGGCCCGCGCCGCCGTTCTTGCGGGGCAGTTCGGCCGGTGCCACCACGCCCATCGAGACGATGTACTTGAGCGCGGCGTCGACGGTCATGTCGAGTTCGATAGTGTCGGCCTTGGGCATCATCAGGAAGAAGCCCGAGGTCGGATTCGGCGTGGTCGGCACGTAGACGCTGACGTACTCGCCCTGCAGGTGGTTCTGCACGTCGCCGCCGGGGCGCCCCGTCAGGAAGGCGATCGTCCACGAACCCTCGCGCGGGTACTGCACCAGCAGCGCCTTGCGAAAGGCATTGCCGGAAGACGACAGTAGCGTGTCGGAGACCTGCTTGACGCTGGTGTAGATCGGGCCCACCACCGGGATATGGCCCAGCAGCGCTTCCCACCAGCGCACCAGGCGCTGGCCGATGAAGTTGTGCGCCAGCAGCCCGACCAGCAGGATGCACAGCAGCGTCAGGATCGCGCCCAGGCCGGTGACGCGCTTGCCGAACAGCAGCTGGTCCGGACGCCAGGCCTCGGGCAGCAGCGCCAGGCTCTGGTCCATCGTGCCGATGATCAGGCTGAGCACCCACAGCGTGATGCCCAGCGGCACCAGCACCAGCAGCCCGGTCAAGAACCAGGTCTTGAGCGCGGAAGTCTTCTTTGCGACCACGGGGCGGGTCCGGGTCAGTGGCAAGCGCAGGCGCTGCCGCAGCCGCCGGCGGCCGGCGTGGCCGAGGCGGTGCTGGCCGTCGACTCAGCCGCGGCCGGGGCGCTGGCCGCAGCCGCGCCACCAGCGGCACCAGCGGCACCAGCGGCCGTAGCGGGCGCACTGCCACCGCCGCTGCCGCCGCGGAAGTCGGTCACGTACCAGCCGGAGCCCTTAAGCTGGAAACCGGCTGCGGTCAGCTGCTTCTTGAACGCGCCAGCGGCGCCGCACGACGGGCAGTCCGTCAGCGGGGCATCGCTCATTTTCTGCAGCACATCGCGCCCGTGGCCGCAGGCGTCGCAACGGTAGGCATAGATCGGCATGGTGTTTATTTCGCGAGAAAAACGTCGGGATCGGTACAAAGGCGGGCATCGCCGCCGGAGCCGGAAACGGCGTGGGACCGCGGAAAACCCGCGCCCGCCGACCCACATGGCGATGCAAAGCCTTGAATTATAAACCGTTCCGGGGCTGGCTGATGGCCGGAAATGAGGGGGTTCCGGGCGCCCGGCACGGCGGCGGAGCCGGGTTGCCAGTCAGGCGCGGTCAGGCAATATGCACTTCCTTGACCGGCGCGTGATCCGCAATCCACTGCGGCAACAGCGAACCGACCACCATGCCGCTGATGGAGAACAGCAGGCCCACCATCTGCGGCGGCATCACCGCGTCGGCGAAAGCGACCTCGCAGGCCAGCCACGACGACAGGCCCAGAAGGATCGCCGCCAGCCCGCCCTGGCGGGTGGCGTGCTTCCAGAACATGCCAAAGGCCAGCGGCACGAACGACGACACCAGTGTGACCTTGTAGGCATTTTCGACCATATGGAAGATCGACAGGTGCGAGTTCAGCGCGAACAGCGTCACCATCGCGGTGAACACCAGCACCACGGTCTGCATTACGCGCAGGAACTGCTTGTCATCCAGGTGCCGGAAGTACGGGCGCAGGATGTTCTCGGCAAAGGTCACCGACGGCGCCAGCAGCGTGGCCGAGGCGCAGCTCTTGATCGCCGACAGCAGCGCGCCGAAGAACATCACCTGCGCGAACATCGGTGCGTGCTGCAGGATCAGCTGCGGCAGGATCAGCTGCGAATCGGCGTTGATGTATTTGGCGACCATGTCCGGATCGATCAGCGTGGCCGAATACGCCAGGAACATCGGGATAAAGGCGAAGCAGAAGTAAAGCACGCCGCCCAGCACCGAGGCGCGTCCGGCGATCTGCTCGGTGCGCGATGAGGTCACCCGCTGGAACACGTCCTGCTGCGGGATCGAGCCCAGCATCATGGTAAACAGCGCCGCCGCGAAACCGATGATCTGGATGATGTCCAGCGACGGCAGGAACTCGAACTTGCCGGCCGCGGCCGCATGCGACACCACCGCGACGACGCCGCCGGCCTGGCCGCTGACCTCGTAGCCGATATAGAGCATACCGATGACGATGATGATCATCTGGATGAAGTCGGTGATCGCCACCGACCACATGCCGCCGAACAGCGTATAGACCAGCACGCTGGCCGCGCCGATCATCATGCCGGCCTCCTGCGACACCGCGCCGTCCGACACGGTAAGGAACACCAGCCCCAGCGCCTTGATCTGCGCCGCAACCCAGCCCAGGTAGGACACCACGATGCAGAGCGTGGTCAGCACCTCGGCGAGCCGGCCGTAGCGGTTGTGGTAGTAATCGCCGATGGTCAGCAGGTTCATCCGGTACAGCGGCCGGGCGAAGAACAGGCCCACCAGGATCAGGCAGAGCGACGAGCCGAAGGGATCGGAAACGACACCCGACAGGCCTTCCTTCAGGAATACGGCGGGGATGCCCAGCACCGTCTCGGAGCCGAACCAGGTGGCAAAGACGGTGGCGGTGACGATGTAGAACGGCAGGCTGCGCCCGGCGACGGCGAAATCGGTGGTGTTGCGTACGCGCAGCGCCGCCCACAGGCCAATGCCAACCGAGATTACCCAGTAGATGATGACGAACCAGATCAGCATGCCGCTGCCCTATGCAGAAAGTGCCCTTGTGGCGAAAAACCGAATGCCGGGCGGCCTGCGTGGTGCCCGGAGTCCAATTCATCGGTCGGGGCCGCATGAGGAGCTTCTTGGCGTGCTTCCCGGCCGATGAAGGCGGGAAAGACGCGGCCGGGCCTGCGGTCGTAGCCGAATCAAAACGCGGATTATAGCGACGCAGACCGGCGCGGGCGAAAAAAATTCCCCGGTGGCGCAAATGCGCCACGCGATGCATCGCTGCCGCCACAAGGGCTGGCCGTCGGACCGCTCAGCCGGCCAGCCGGCGCCAGACCTGCCAGCGCTCCTGGCCCTGGAACACCGGCAGCGGCGCGGCCGAGGGCCGGTCCTCGAGGCGCTCGAAGGCCGGCGCCAGCAGCGCGTCCAGCTCGGCGGCCGGCATCGCGAAGGGCGGCCCGCCCTGGGTCTCGCCCAGATAAAAATAGCCAGCCAGCAGGCCGCCCGGCGGCAGCAATTCGGCCACCCGAGCGGCATAGGCGGCACGCATCGCCGGCGGCAGCGCGCACAGGAAGGCGCGCTCGTAGACCAGCTGGCATGGCGGCTGCGGCGTGAAGGTGAAGAAATCCCCCTGCTGCACCACCGCGCCGGCGGCGGCGCCCAGCGCGCGCCGGGCCGAGGCCACCGCCTGCGGCGAGAAGTCGATCGCCGTCACCGGCCAGCCGCGCTCGAACAGCCAGGCGGCCTCCCAGCCATTGCCGCAGCCGGGCACCAGCGTTGGGCAAGGCGCACGGCCATCGATGAACTGGCGGAATTCCTCGGGCACGCCGCCCAGGTCCCAGGGCGTGAAGCCCTGTTCGAAGCGCTCGTCCCAGAAGGCGGGGTCGGCGGCGTTGCGGGTGGCGAACTGGGGTGCCGGCTTGGCGGGATCGGTCATGGTCTGTTCGGTCGGTAATGCGGGTCTACCAGTACCCGGCCCAGGCCAGCACATGCGTCAGCACGATGCCGGCGACAAAGCCGCCCACCAGCAGTAGCGTGGTACCGAGCAACCGGTTGGTGCGGCGCTGCTCCAGGACCAGCATCGCCAGCAGCTTGTCCTGCTCGCCGTTGCCGGCCAGCACGCGCCGCTCCAGGAACTGGTGTGCCAGGCGCGGGAAGTCCGGCAGCATTTTGGCCCACTGCGGCGCTTCCACCTTGACCCGTTCCCACACGCCCTGCCAGCCCACCTGCTGGTACATCCAGCGCTCCAGGAACGGCTTGGCGGTCTTCCACAGGTCGAGGTCGGGATTGAGCTGACGGCCCAGCCCTTCGATATTGAGCAGCGTCTTCTGCAGCAGCACCAGTTGCGGCTGGATCTCGACGTTGAAGCGGCGCGAGGTCTGGAACAGGCGCATCAGCACCATGCCCAGCGAAATCTCCTTGAGCGGCTTGTCGAAGTACGGCTCGCAGCAGGCGCGCACCGCGCTTTCCAGTTCCTCCACCCGGGTCTCGGGCGGCACCCAGCCGGACTCGACGTGCAGCAGCGCGACGCGATGGTAGTCGCGCCGGAAGAAGGCGATGAAGTTCTGCGCCAGGTAGTTCTTGTCGAACTCGGACAGCGCGCCGACGATGCCGAAGTCGAGCGCGATATAGCGGCCGAAGGTCTCGGGCTGCACCGACACCAGGATGTTGCCCGGGTGCATGTCGGCATGGAAAAAGCCGTCGCGGAACACCTGCGTGAAGAAGATCTCGACGCCCTCCTCCGCCAGCAGCTGCATGTCGACGCCGGCGGCCTTCAGCGATTCGGTGCGCGAGATCGGGATCCCGTGCATGCGCTCCATCACGAACACCGTGCTGCTGCACCAGTCCCAGAACACCTCGGGCACCAGCAGCAGGCTGGTGTCGGCAAAGTTGCGGCGCAGCTGGCTGGCGTTGGCGGCCTCGATCATCAGGTCGAGTTCGTCGTGCAGGTACTTGTCGAACTCGGCCACCACCTCGCGCGGCTTCAAGCGCTTGCCGTCGGCCCAGAAGCGTTCCAGCCAGGTCGCCATGTCGCGCATCAGCGCCAGGTCGCTGTCGATCACCGGCAGCATGCCGGGGCGCAGCACCTTCACCGCGACCTCGCGGCCGTGGTTGGGGCCGCCCTTGAGCGTGGCGAAGTGGACCTGCGCGATCGAGGCGCTCGCCACCGGCTGGTGCTCGAAGGTTTCGAACAATTCGTTAAGCGGGCGGCCCAGCGCGCGTTCGATGATCTTCACCGCGACCACCGAATCGAACGGCGGCACCTGGTCCTGCAGCTTGGCCAGTTCGTCGGCGATATCCGGTGGCATCAGGTCGCGCCGGGTCGACAGCACCTGGCCGAACTTGACGAAGATCGGGCCCAGCCGCGTCAGCGCCAGCCGCAGCCGCACGCCGCGCGGCACGTCGAGCTTGCGGCCGATGGTGATGACACTCACCAGGAAGCGGATCCGGCGGCTGCGGAAGCCGGAGAGCACCAGCTCGTCCAGGCCGTAGTAGAGGATGACGAAGAGAATCTTGCCAAGGCGCAGGAGGCGGGTCATTCGGGAGTCTTCACGAGGCCGGGCGGGCAGTCACGTTGTGGGTTGGGGGATGCGGGCGCGCAGCTCGGTCAGCGGTGCGGGGACGGCAGGCTGGTGGCCTGGCTGGCCGGGCCGCCGCGCTCCAGGCGCTCCAGCCGTTTCTCCAGCCGGGCCAGGCTGTCGCGAACCCGGCCCACCTCGGTGCCGAATTCCTCCAGCGCGGCATGCCGCACCAGCGTCGGATGCTCGTCCAGCAGGTAGTCGGTGACGTTGTCCACCAGCGCGCGGCCCACGCGCGTGGCCTGCTCATGCACCTGGCGCGCGCCGTCGACCACGCGTTGCGCCACGCTGTCGCTGACGGGCCCGCCCAGGATGCCGCGCAGCGCGCGCGACAGGTCCTCGGCGGCGTCCCAGCGCAGGTTGCGCGCCAGCGTCGACACGGTGTTGGCCAGTTCGGCATCGCCCTCGATGCGCACGTGGCGCATGGCGGCGGCCTGCCCGCCTTCGGCCACGTCGGCGGCCACCAGCGGCCACTGCTGCAATGGCACGCGCAGCGTCACCGCGGGCGCTTCGGCCTCGGGTGCCATTTCCGTGCAGCCGTGCTCGGTCACCTTCAGCGACAGCACGAAGGCGGCGGCATCGAAACGGATCACGCGTCCGGCAAACGGCGCAAGCTGGCTGCGGGCCCACGGCTCCTGCTCGAGCAGGTGGTTCAGCGCCGATACGGCGGGCGTGGCCAGGGCGGAAGGCAATGTGTTCATGGCGGCGTGGGTTGGCTGGCAGGCGGGCAGCGGCGCTGCGCGTCGGGCATCCCAAACAAAAAAGGCCCACGCTTTCACGTGGGCCTCCATTCTAAGCTACTCCCCCCGGCGCATCACCGCCGCGGGTGCGCTATCAGGACTCCTGCTGGATACCGGCCAGCAGCCAGCCGCCGGTACCGCTGGCGGGCTTGGCCAGGTTCCACACCTCGCCGAACGGCTGGGCCGCCTCGCCGGACTTCTCGCGGATCATGCCCGAGAAGCGCACGCTGGCGATATGCTGGGCCGGCGTCGACTCGATGCCGAGCAGCTGGGCTTCCAGCGTGACCACGTCGGTCTTGTTGACCTCGGCGCCGCGCTCGGCCAGGTCCATCTTGATCTCGGCGAACATTTCCGGCGTGGTGAACTCGCGGATGTCGTCTAGGTTGCCGGCGTCCCACGCGGCCTGCAGGCGCACGAAGTGGACCTTGGCGTTGCGCAGGAAGGCTTCGGTGTCGAAGTCGGCCGGCACGCCCCACGGCTGCTGGGCCACGGCATCGGTCGCGACCGGCGCGGCTGCCGCGGCGGGCAGTACCGTGTTGGTGGGCGGGCTGGCGGAGGGGACAGGCGTCGGCTCACGGAGCATGGGCTCGGCGTTGCGGCCCAGGTTCGGGGCGTTACCGGCACCAGCGTAGGCCGGCTGCTGGGTGCGCTTGCTGCCGCCGCGGAACTTGCGAATCAGCCAGATTGCGGCAAACGCGACCAGCGCAATCAGGATCAGGTTGGACAGGAAGCTCAGCGCCGCGCCGCCCAGGCCGAAGTGCGACAGCAGCCAGCCGATACCCAGGCCGGCGGCGATGCCGCCCAGGATGCCGCCCCAGTTGCGCTTGGGCGCCGCGGCCGCGGCCGCGCCGGCTGCGCCGGCGGTTGCCGGAGCTGCCTGTTGTGCGGGCTGCTGCGCCTGCTGCGTTGGCGAAGTCGGTTGCGGCGCCTGCTGGCGCTGCTGCGTGACCGTCGACGACTGCTTGCCGATGCTGCGCGAACCGCCCATGCGCTTGGCATTGGCGTCGAACACCATCCCGAAAGCAATCGCCGTGATCAGCGACCCTACCAGGAATTTCCCACGAAATGACGACATATTCTGCTATCCCCTGTCAGATTCACCCTATCTTGGGGTGAGGCATGGCGATTTCAAGTCCTTCTAATACTTCCGCCCGACGTGGAGCGCCACCACTCCGGCCGTCAGATTGAAGTATTCGACATTCTCCAGGCCGGCATGTTCCATTAAGCGGACAAGTGAGACCTGGTCTGGATGCATTCTGATCGATTCCGCGAGATAGCGATAGCTGGGGGCATCCCCTGCCACGCGCTCGCCCAACCAGGGGAGCACCTTGAAAGAATAGACGTCGTAGGCCTTCTCCAGGGGTTTCCACACCTTGGAGAACTCCAGCACCATGACCTTGCCGCCCGGCTTGACCACCCGGCGCATCTCGGCCAGCGCGGCATCCTTGTGCGTCATGTTGCGCAGGCCGAAGGCCACCGTCACCAGGTCGAAGTAATTGTCCGGGAACGGGATGCGCTCGGCGTCGCACAGGCATACCGGGGTCACAATGCCCTTGTTCAGCAGCCGGTCGCGGCCCACGCGCAGCATCGACTCGTTGATATCGGTCAGCCAGACCTGCCCGGTCGGGCCGGCCTGCTTCGCGAACGCCTTGGCCAGGTCGCCGGTGCCGCCGGCGATGTCCAGCACCTTGTGGCCGGGGCGCACGCCGGCCTGGGCGATGGTGAACATCTTCCAGAGCCGGTGCATGCCGCCCGACATCAGGTCGTTCATCACGTCATACTTGCTCGCCACCGAATGGAACACGCCGGCGACCTTGCCGGCCTTTTCCTCTTCGCCGACCTTTTCGAACCCGAAGTGGGTTTCACTCATCTCTCAAGACTCCAGGATTGTCGGGGGCAGCTCAATGATGGCCGCAGCCGTGGCCACCGGCAGCACCGGCGGCAGGCATCGGGGTGTCGCGGTCCGCGCCGGCGGCTTCCAGGCGCTGCAGGTAGTCCTGCCAGAGCGCATCCTGATTGTCGCCCAGGCGGTACAGCAGGTCCCACGAATAGATGCCGGTGTCGTGGCCATCGGTAAAACGGATCAGGATCGCGTAGTTGCCGACCGGCTCGACCGCGGCGACGCCGACCTCGCGCTTGCCGGTCTGCAGCACTTCCTGCCCCGGGCCGTGGCCCTGGACTTCAGCGGACGGCGAATACACGCGCAGCAGCTCGAACGGCAGCCGGAAGCTGCGGCCGTTGTCGAAGCCGATCTCCAGCACGCGGGATTGCGTGTGGACCGTCAGCGCGGTGGGATGGGGGGTGTCTTTCTCCAGGCCTGCCATGATGATCGCGGCCCGTGTTACGGGCGTCCTCGAATAGGTGATTTCAGCGTGACGGGACCGTGCGGCAGTGCAGATGCCGCGCCGCATCACGCTTCGCATACAACCCGATAGCTTACCCCAGGCTCGCCGGCTTGCGCAGCCCGGGCGGCGTCCCCATCCTGCGGCACGTAGCGCAGGCGCCGGCCGTGGAAGGCCGCCACGGTGCTGCGGTGGGCGATGCTGACGATGGCCGCACCGGGCAGCGAGTCCACCATGAGCTTGTACATGACGCCCTCGGTTTCCTCGTCCAGCGCGCTGGTGGCCTCGTCCAGGAACAGGTAGTCGGGCTTCTGCAAGAGTGCGCGCGCAAACGCCAGCCGCTGCTGTTCGCCCGGCGACAGCCTCAGCGACCAGTTGTCGAACACGTCGAGCTGGTCCATCAGTGCGGCCAGCCGCGCCTGGCGCAGCGCCGCCTGCAGCGCTTCCGCGCTGTGCACGGTGCCGGCGTCGGGGTAAGCCAGCGCATCAGCCAGCGTGCCGATCGGCAGGTAGCTGCGCTGCGGCAGGAACAGCATGCGCGCGCCGTCGGGCATGGTCACGGTGCCGCTGCCGTACGGCCAGATCCCCGCCAGCGCGCGGAACAGCACGCTCTTGCCGCAACCGGACGGGCCGCTGACCAGCCAGCGCTCGCCCGGCGCGACCGACAGCGAGAACGGCGCCACCAGCGGCCGCTGGCCCACGGCCGCGCTGCGCGCGGCGCGTACCGGCAGTGCCAGCGCCAGGCCGTCGATGGTGATGCCATTCTGCGGCTTGCCAGTATGTTCCACCTCGATATCGCGCACGCCGCCCGGCGCCATGTCCTGGCGCTCGGCCACGCGGATCGCTTCCTGGAAATCGATCAGGCGGTTGGCGGCGGCCTTCCAGCCCACCAGCGTGGCGTAGCTGTCGACAAACCACGACAGCGCGCCCTGCACCTGGCCGAAGGCGGAGCTGGTCTGCATCAGCCCGCCCAGCGTCATCTTGCCTGCGAAGTAGCGCGGCGCCGCCACCAGGATCGGGAAGATGATGGCGAACTGCGCGTAGCCGGAGCTGACGAAGGTCAGCCGCCGCGTATAGCGCATCAGCTGGTTCCAGTTGGCGCGGATGCGGTCGAAGCGCGCGCGCAGGCCGGCCTGCTCGGTCGGCTCGCCGCGGTACAGCGCCACCGGCTCGCTGTTCTCGCGCAGGCGCACCAGCGTGAAACGGAAATCCGCCTCGTACTGTTCCTGCTGGAAGTTCAGGCCGATCAGCGGGCGGCCAACCACGTGCGCCACCAGCGAGCCGATCACCGCATAGCCCGCCGCGAACCACACCATATAACCGGGGATGGTCCATTCTGTGCCGCCCAGCGCAAAGCTGATCGGCCCCGATACCGTCCACAGGATGCCGACGAAGGACAGCAGCGTCACCACCGAGTTGAGCAGCCCGAGCGACAACGACAGCGCGCCGTCCGTGAACTGGCGCAGATCGTCGGCGATACGCTGGTCAGGGTTATCGGTGGTGTGGGTCTGCTCGATGCGGTAATAGGCCTGGTGCCCGAGCCAGTGGCCCATGAAGCGGCCGGTCATCCAGGTACGCCAGCGCATCTGCAGCATCATGGTGTAGTACTGGCGCGAGATCGCCGCCACGATAAAGAACGCCGCGATCCACGAGAAGCGCAGCAGCAGCACCTTGAACGAGGCGTAGTCGCGCTGCTCCAGCGCGTTGTAGAACACGCGGTTCCACTCGTTGAGCAGCACGTTGATATAGACGATGCCGAGGTTGAGCACGACCACCAGGGCCAGCAGGCCAAGCCCGGCGATGCGGTCGTCGGATTTCCAGTAAGGCTTGATCAGTGCCCAGGTGGCGGCCATGCGCAGCCGGCTCTGGATCTTGAGGGCCCTGGCAGGGACGGCCGGGCCCGGTACGGTAACGGAGGTCGGGGTCGAGGACATAGCGGCAGCTCTTGGCCCGCCAGCGGATGCGGGCCGGGCTTGTTGTTCTGGATGCCGCGGCGGGTGGCCGCGGCTGCAACAGCAGTCAGACGGTTGCGGGCAGGCGCGGGTTCCGCGTCAAGCCTCAGGCATCATCCGATTCAAGCAGCGAAAGTGCCGTACGCAGCGCCGGCAGCCGGCTGGCCAGCTCCTGCACGCGAACGGCATCCGCCGCGCGCTGCGGCGCGGCCCAGATCGCCTCGGGGAAATGGGTGTCCCAGCGGTAGCGCGGGATGATATGCCAGTGCAGGTGCGGCACTATATTGCCGAATGCCGCCAGGTTGACCTTGTCCGGCGTCATCACCTCGCGCACCACCCGCTCCACACGCGCCACCAGCCGCATCAGCCAGGCCTGGTCGGCATCGTCCAGGTCGCTGAACTCGGCCACATGGTCGTTCCAGACGATGCGGCAGAAGCCCGGGAAGCGGTCATGCTCGACCAGGATCAGCCGGGCCCGGTCGCCCATCCAGACCAGTTCGCCGCCGTCGGTCTGGCAGAGCGGGCAGTTGGCAGAACGCGCCATGTCGCGATTTACACCAGCACCCGCTCGATGCCGCCGGCGTTGGCCTTGGCCACGTACTCAGGCATCCAGTTCTCCCCGAGCAGGTGCTTGGCCATCTCGATCACGATGTAATCCGCCTGCACCGAAGCATCTTCCTTGTAGCGCGACAGCCCCTGCAGGCACGACGGGCAGCTGGTCAGGATCTTGACGTCGCCGGTGAAGCCGTCGGCGCGCAGCTTGTCGGCGCCCTTGGTCATTTCCTCTTCCTTGCGGAAGCGGACCTGCGTCGAGATATCCGGACGCGTCACCGCCAGCGTGCCCGACTCGCCGCAGCAGCGCTCGTTCTTCTCGATCTTGCCCAGTCCGGTGTTCCCGCCCATCAGGTCGTTGACCAGCTTGGTCGGGTCCATGGTCTTGATCGGGGTGTGGCAGGGATCGTGGTACATATAGCGCGTACCGGTCACGCCTTCCAGCTTCACGCCCTTCTCGAGCAGGTATTCGTGGATGTCGATGATGCGGCAGCCCGGGAAGATCTTGTCGAATTCATACCCGGCAAGCTGGTCGTAGCAGGTCCCGCAGCTGACCACAACGGTCTTGATGTCGAGGTAGTTCAGCGTGTTGGCCACGCGGTGGAACAGCACGCGGTTGTCGGTGACGATCTTCTCGGCCTTGTCGTACTGGCCGTTGCCGCGCTGCGGATAGCCGCAGCACAGGTAGCCCGGCGGCAGCACGGTCTGCACGCCGACGTGCCACAGCATCGCCTGCGTGGCCAGCCCGACCTGCGAGAACAGCCGCTCCGAGCCGCAGCCCGGGAAGTAGAACACCGCTTCCGATTCCGGCGTGGTCGCCTTCGGGTCGCGGATGATCGGCACGATCTCGTTGTCCTCGATGTCGAGCAGCGCGCGTGCGGTCTTCTTGGGCAGGTTGCCCGGCATCTTCTTGTTGATGAAGTGGATCACCTGCTCGCGCACCGGCGGCTTGCCCACCGTGGCGGGCGGATGCGCGGTCTGCTTCTTCGCGAACTTCTTCAGCACCTCGTTGCCCAGGCGCTGCGCCTTGTAGCCCCAGTCGATCATGACCTTGCGGGTCAGGTTGATGGTCTCGGGGTTGGTGGCGTTGAGGAAGAACATCGACGCCGCGGTGCCGGGGTTGAACTTCTTCTGCCCCATCTTGCGCAGCAGGTTGCGCATGTTCATCGACACGTCGCCGAAGTCGATCTTGACCGGGCACGGCGTCACGCACTTGTGGCACACGGTGCAGTGGTCGGCCACGTCGGAGAACTCGTCCCAGTGCTTGACCGAGATGCCGCGGCGGGTCTGCTCTTCGTACAGGAAGGCCTCGATCAGCAGCGAGGTCGCCAGGATCTTGTTGCGCGGGCTGTACAGCAGGTTGGCGCGCGGCACGTGCGTGGCGCACACCGGCTTGCACTTGCCGCAGCGCAGGCAGTCCTTGACGCTCTCGGCAATGGCGCCGATATCGCTTTGCTGCATGATGATCGACTCATGCCCCATCAGGCCGAACGACGGCGTGTAGGCATTGCGCAGGTCGGCGCCGGGCAGCAGCTTGCCCTTGTTGAAGCGGCCCTGCGGATCGACCTTCTGCTTGTAGGTGCGGAAGTCGCCGATCTCTTCCTCGGTGAGGAATTCCAGCTTGGTGATACCGATGCCGTGCTCGCCCGAAATCACGCCGTCGAGCGAACGCGCCAGCGCCATGATGCGGGCCACCGCGCGGTGCGCGTCCTGCAGCATGTCGTAGTCGTCGGAATTCACCGGGATATTGGTGTGCACGTTGCCGTCGCCGGCGTGCATGTGCAGCGCCACGAAGACGCGGCCGCGCAGCACCTGCTTGTGGATCTTCTGGGCCTCGTCCAGGATCGGCTTGAACTCGCCGCCGTTGAAGATCTTGCGCAGCTCGGCGCGGATCTCGGCCTTCCAGGACACGCGGATGGTGCGGTCCTGCAGCAGGTGGAACACGGTGGCGTCAGGCTGCTGCTGCAGGCGCGCGTCGAACTCCTGCCCCAGCAGTCCCAGCCCATGCCCGATCAGCGAGGCCTTGGCCTGCGCCAGCGGCACATCCATGTGGTCCTGCAGGTAGCGCCAGCGCGCACGGATCTCGCGCAGCAGCGTCAGCGCGTGCTGCACGCGGTCTTCCAGCAGCTCGGCGCTGGGGATCTCGTTGGCGTCGTCGCTGCGGCCCAGCGGCAGGTTGCCGCGCGCGAAGAACGCTTCCAGCGTGTCGACCAGCTTGAGCTTGCTCTTGATCGACAGCTCGATATTGATGCGCTCGATGCCGTCGGTGTACTCGCCCATGCGATTGAGCGGGATCACCACGTCTTCATTGATCTTGAAGGCGTTGGTGTGCTTGGCGATGGCGGCGGTACGCGAACGGTCGAGCCAGAATTTCTTGCGCGCCTCGGGGCTGACGGCGATAAAGCCTTCGCCGCTCTTGCCGTTGGCCATGCGGATCACTTCCGAGGTGGCGCGCGCCACGGCGTCTTCATCGTCGCCGACGATATCGCCGATCAGCACCATCTTCGGGAAGGCGTTGCGCTTGCTCTTGGTGGCATAGCCCACCGCGCGCAGGTAGCGCTCGTCCAGGTGCTCCAGGCCGGCCAGGATGGCGCCGCCGGGCTTCTTGGTCTCGGCGTCGAGGAAGTCCTTGATCTCGACGATGCTGGGGATCGCGTCGCGCGCCTGGCCGAAGAACTCCAGGCAGACCGTGCGGATGAATTTCGGCATGCGATGCAGGATCCAGCGCGCGCTGGTGATGATGCCGTCGCAGCCTTCCTTCTGCACGCCCGGCAGGCCCGCCAGGAACTTGTCGGTGACGTCCTTGCCCAGGCCTTCCTTGCGGAACTTGCGGCCCTCGATCGCCAGCGTCTCGGTGCGCAGCACCTTCTCGCCCGGGGCACGGTTGCCGTCCGACCACTTCAGCTCGAAGGTGGCCACCGGCACATCGTGGATCTTGCCCAGGTTATGGTCCAGCCGGGTGATCTCGAGCCAGTTGCCCTCCGGGTCCACCATGCGCCACCAGGCCAGGTTGTCCAGCGCGGTGCCCCACAGCACGGCCTTCTTGCCGCCGGCGTTCATGGCCACGTTGCCGCCGATGCACGAGGCATCGATCGAGGTCGGGTCGACCGCGAACACCAGGCCGGCCTTGTCGGCCGCATCGGCCACGCGGCGCGTCACCACGCCGGCGCCCGAGAAGATGGTCGCGACCTTATGCGACACGCCGGGCAGGTCGGTCTGCTCGACCGGGCCGAGCTGTTCCAGCTTCTCGGTATTGATCACCGCGCTCATCGGCGTCAGCGGCACGGCGCCGCCGGTATAGCCGGTACCGCCCCCGCGCGGGATGATGGTCAGCCCAAGCTCGAAGCAGCCCTTGACCAGGCCGGCGATCTCTTCCTCGGTGTCGGGCGTCAGCACGACGAACGGGTATTCCACGCGCCAGTCGGTGGCGTCGGTCACGTGCGAGACGCGCGACAGGCCGTCGAACTTGATGTTGTCCTTCTGCGTGACCTTGCCCAGCACGCGCTGGGCGCGCTTGCGCAGGTCATAGGCCGCGGCGAATTCGTTCTTGAAGTCCTCGATCGCCTGCTTGGCGAAGGCGACCAGCTGCTCCACGCGGTGCGAGCGGTCCTCAGCGGCGGGCTCGGCGTGCTCGGCACGGTCGGCGGCGCGGCGCTTCTCGATCTCGTTCAGGCGGTGGTGCAGCGCGCTGACCAGCATCTGGCGGCGCTTGGGATTTTCCAGCAGGTCGTCCTGCAGGTAGGGGTTGCGGCGAACCACCCAGATATCGCCCAGCACCTCGTACAGCATACGGGCGGAGCGGCCGGTGCGGCGCTCGCTGCGCAGCTCATCCAGGATGCGCCAGGCTTCCTCGCCCAGCAGGCGGATGACAATCTCGCGGTCCGAGAAGGACGTGTAGTTATAGGGAATCTCACGCAGGCGCGGCGGGGCGTCCTGCGCGGCGAGCTTGGCGTCGAGCACGAGTGGGGCGTTCATTGGGGGACCGCTTCCTGCTGCGCACGGGGACAGTGCGCGAATCGTTCATTAAAGGGCGATTGTACTGCAAGGCCCGGTTTCGCCGCACCGCAGCATCAAGGAATCCTTGTTGGAACAAGGGATTAGGCGACATTTGCGCGGTGGCAATGGCGCCCGGCGGTGGTGCCGGCGGCGCACCGGATCAGAACCAGGCCTTCCACGTTTGCGCAATGCTGTGCCAAAAGCTGTCCGGGATCCACAGCAGGCTGGCCGTCATGAACAGGTAGCGGATGAACTTGCCGACCGCCATCCAGGCCAGGCTGGGCCAGAACGAGAGGCGCAGCCAGCCGGCCAAAGTGCACAATGGATCACCAATTCCGGGCAGCCACGAGAACAGCAGCGTGGGCGGCCCGAGCCGGCGCATCCAGCGGAAATAGCGCGCGTCGAGCTTGGGCTTGGGCGGCTTGCGCATATGTTCGCGGTGCTCCAGGTGCTCAAGGTCGTGCTCGCGCGCCCGGCGCCGCTTGTGGTAGCGCACCAGCGCCAGCTTGGCGGCGTACCCCAGCCACCAGTCGATGGCGCCGCCGACCGTGTTGCCGAGCGTGGCCACCAGGATCGCTGGCCAGAACATATGCGGGTTGAGCTTGACGTAGCCGAACACCGCCGGCTCCGAGCCCAGCGGCAGCAGCGTGGCCGAGACCAGGCTGATGACGAAGATCGCGGGCAGGCCCACCTTGGGCAGGGCGACGGTTTCAAACAGCCAGTCGAAGAAGGCTTCCATGTCAGGGTGAGCAAGGGGGCCGGGCCATTCTAGCAGCGGCCCTGCCAGGGCCCCGCCCCCCGAACGGGGAGCGGGCAAACCACATGGCACCTGTGCTGGATTTGTGATTAACTGTTAGAGCCTGTTGCGGCCGATCGTTCGCCGGCCGCGGCATTTGCGCCAGCCTCTACGCCGCACCCCGCGTGCGCTGGCGCACCTTCAGCAGTTGAAGCGGCAGCACCAATATCACGAATTAGCCGTCCTATAGCCGTCTTAAGCGGCAGTACCGCGTCGTGGCCAGTCCCGCGCAGTTCTTTCGGGATTTCGGGCAATTGGTCATGCGCGTCCACCCCACATGGAGACAAGCATGGCGATTCCGATCCGCCTGACGGTCAACGGCAAGTCCGTTGACGCCCAGGTAGAACCCAACACCCTCCTCGTCCAGTTCCTGCGCGAACAGCTGCGCCTGACCGGCACCCACGTCGGCTGCGACACCGCGCAGTGCGGCGCCTGCACGGTCCACCTGGACGGCCGGGCGGTCAAGTCGTGCAACCTGCTGGCGGTGCAGGCCGACGGCGCCAAGGTCACCACTATCGAGGGCCTGGCCGCGCCCGGCACGCTGCACCCGATGCAGGAAGCCTTCCGTGAATGCCACGGCCTGCAATGCGGCTTCTGCACGCCGGGCATGGTGATGAGCGCCACCGCGCTGGTGCAGGAGCACCCCGGCGCCGACGCCGCCACCATCCGCGCCCACCTGGAAGGCAACCTGTGCCGCTGCACGGGCTACCACAACATCGTCCGGGCAGTGCAGCAGGGCCAGGCGGCCATGCAGGGCGCCGCCGCCAGCGCGGAATAAGGGGGACAGGCCATGAACGCACCCGAGAATCAGCGCCTGGTAGGCGCGCCGGTCAAGCGCAAGGAAGACTTCCGCTTCCTGACCGGCAGCGGCCAGTACACCGACGACATCGTGCTGCCGCAGCAAAGCTATGCATTCTTCCTGCGCTCGCCGCACGCGCACGCGCGCATCCGTTCGATCGACAAGAGCGAGGCGCTCGCCGCGCCCGGCGTGATCGCCGTGCTGACCGGCGACGAACTGGCCGCCGATAAGGTGGGCGGCCTGCCCTGCGGCTGGCTGATCCACAGCATCGACGGCTCGCCGATGAAGGAGCCGCCGCACCCGGTGATCGCGCACGACAAGGTGCGCCACGTCGGCGACCAGGTGGCGCTGGTCATCGCCGAGACGCTGCAGCAGGCGCGCGACGCCGCTGAGAAGATCGACGTCGACTATGAAGAGTTGCCCGCCGTGGTCAACGCCGCCGACGCTGCCTCCGCGAGCACGCTGGTTCACGACGACGTGCCGGCCAACACCTGCTACACCTGGGGCCATGGCGACAAGGCCGCCACCGACGCCGCCTTTGCCAAGGCCGCGCATGTGACCACGCTGCAGATCGTCAACAACCGGCTGATCCCCAACGCGATCGAGCCGCGCGCGGTCAACGCCAGCTACACGCGCCACGACGACAGCTTCACCGTCTACGTGGCCAGCCAGAACCCGCACGTCGAACGGCTGCTGATGGGCGCGTTCGTGCTGGGCCTGCCCGAATCGCGGCTGCGCATCATCGCGCCCGACGTGGGCGGCGGCTTCGGCTCCAAGATCTTCCTGTACCCGGAAGATGTGGCGCTGACCTGGGCTTCCAGGAAGATCGGGCGGCCGGTCAAGTGGACCGCGGATCGTTCCGAGTCCTTCCTGACCGACGCGCACGGACGCGACCATGTCACCAAGGCCGAGCTGGCGCTCGATGCCGACGGCAAGTTCCTGGCGCTGCGCGTGCATACGGTCGCCAACATGGGCGCCTACCTGTCGACCTTCGCCAGCTGCGTGCCGACCATCCTCTATGCCACGCTGCTGGCAGGCCAGTACGCGACGCCCGCGATCTACGCCGAGGTGCGGGCGGTGTTTACCAACACCGCGCCGGTGGATGCCTACCGCGGCGCCGGCCGGCCAGAGGCCACCTATGTGGTCGAGCGCCTGGTCGAGACCGCCGCGCATGAGCTGAACACCGACCCGGCAGAACTGCGCCGCAAGAACTTTATCCGCCAGTTCCCGCACGCCACGCCGGTAGGCCTGACCTACGACACCGGCGACTACGAGCCGTGCCTGGCGCGCGCGCAGGAGCTGGCCGACGTCAAGGGCTTCCCGGCCCGGCGTGATGAAGCGAAGCAGCGCGGCAAGCTGCGCGGCCTGGGCTACTCCTGCTACATCGAGGCCTGCGGGCTGGCGCCGTCCAACATCGCCGGCGCGCTGGGCGCGCGTGCGGGGCTGTTCGAAGCGGGCGAGATCCGCGTGCACCCGACCGGCACCGTGACCGTGTTCACCGGCTCGCACAGCCATGGCCAGGGGCATGAGACCACCTTCGCGCAGGTGGTGGCGGACCGGCTCGGGCTGCAGATGGACCAGGTCGAGATCGTGCACGGCGACACCGGACGCGTGCCGTTCGGCATGGGCACCTACGGCTCGCGCTCGCTGGCGGTTGGTGGCTCGGCCATCATGAAGGCGCTCGACAAGATCGAGGCCAAGGCCAAGAAGATCGCCGCGCACCTGCTGGAGGCGTCGGACGCCGACATCGAGTTCAGCAACGGCGTGTTCCGCGTGGCCGGCACCGACCGCACCAAGACCTTCGGCGAAGTCGCGCTGACCGCCTACGTGCCGCACAACTACCCGCTCGACAAGCTGGAGCCGGGCCTGAACGAAAACGCGTTCTACGACCCGACCAACTTCACCTATCCGTCCGGCGCCTATGTGTGCGAAGTGGAGGTGGATCCGGATACCGGCGAATCGCAGGTGGTGAAGTTCACCGCGGTGGACGACTTCGGCAACATCATCAACCCGATGATCGTCGAGGGCCAGGTGCATGGCGGCATCGGCCAGGGGCTGGGCCAGGCGATGCTGGAGCAGTGCATCTACGACCCCGACAGCGGCCAGCTGCTGACCGGCTCGTACATGGACTACGCCATGCCGCGCGCCGGAGACCTGCCCGACTTCACCGTCGAGACCGCCACTGGCACGCCCTGCACGCACAACCCGCTGGGCGTGAAGGGCTGCGGCGAGGCTGGCGCGATCGGCTCGCCGCCGGCGTTTATCAATGCGCTGGTGGACGCGCTGTCGCCGCTGGGCGTCAAGGATGTCCAGATGCCCGCGACCCCGCATCGCGTTTGGCAAGCCATCCAGGCCGCTCGCCCCTGAGCACCACGGACCGACGAACCGGAAAGGAAACCGACATGTACACATTCCAGTTTGAACGTGCCGCGGATGCCAAGGCGGCGGTGGCCAGGCTCAAGGCCGACCCTGACGCCAAGTTCCTCGGCGGCGGCCAGAGCCTGCTGGCCGCGATGAAGCTGCGGCTGGCCTCGCCCTCGGTGCTGGTGGACGTGGTGCGCATTCCCGGCATGGCCGAGATCCGCGTCGAGAACAACGAGATCGTGGTCGGCGCGGCGGCGCGCCATGCCGATGTGGAAGCCAATGCCGAGGTGCGCCAGCGCATACCGGCGCTGGCGGCACTGGCGGGCGGCATCGGTGATCGCCAGGTGCGCGCGATGGGCACGCTGGGTGGCGCGCTGGCCAACGACGATCCTGCGGCCTGCTATCCCGCGGGTGTGCTGGGTCTGGGCGCGACCGTGGTCACCGACCGCCGCACCATCGCGGCTGATGACTTCTTCAAGGGCCTATATGAAACCGCGCTGGAACCGGATGAGCTGATCACCGCGGTGCGCTTCCCGATCCCCGATCAGGCTGCGTACGTCAAGTTCCGCAATCCGGCTTCGCGCTTTGCGCTGGTGGGGGTGATGGTGGCGCGTACCGGGAATGCGGTGCGCGTGGCGGTCACTGGGGCGGGTGACAGCGTGTTCCGCTGCCAGCCGCTGGAGCAGGCGCTTGCCGGTGATTTCAGCGCTCAGGCGGCGCGCGGCGTGAAGATCGATGCGTCGTCGCTGAATACGGACCTGCATGCGTCGGCGCAGTACCGGGCGCATTTGATTCCGGTACTGGCGGCAAGGGCGGTGGAGGAGGCGGTGAAGGGCTAGTGGACTTTATCTCTCCCGACTGTGGTCTCCCCTTTCCCGCACCGCGGGAGAGGGGAGCAAACCGCCAGGCGTAGTGAGCGCCCAGGCATAGTAATCATGCTCCCCACCTCCATCGACGACACCCTCGCCCAGCTCGAACGCCAGCAGTACTACGCCGACCGCGAAACCGCCACGGTGCTCTACCTCGCGCTGCGCATGCAGCGCCCGCTGTTCCTCGAAGGCGAGCCCGGCGTCGGCAAGACCGCGCTGGCGCAGGCGATGGCGGGCGTGCTCGGCACCCGGCTGCTGCGGCTGCAATGCTATGAAGGGCTCGATGCCGCCAGCGCGCTGTATGAGTGGGACTACCCGCGCCAGATCATGGCGCTGCGCCTGGCCGAGGCGCGCGGCGAACGTCCCGAGGCGCAGTCGCTGTACCACGATGACTACCTGCTCAAGCGCCCGCTGCTGGAATCGCTGCTGCCCGACCCTGTCGCACCGGAAGTCCCGCGCGTGCTGCTGATCGACGAGATCGACCGCGCCGACGAACCGTTCGAAGCCTTCCTGCTCGAAGTGCTGTCCGAATTCCAGGTCTCGATCCCGGAGATCGGCGTGATCCGCGCCGAGCGCCCGCCGCTGATCGTGATCACTTCCAACCGCACGCGCGAAGTGCACGACGCGCTCAAGCGCCGCTGCCTGTACCAGTGGATGGGCTACCCCGAGCGCGACCGCGAACTGCAGATCGTCGCCGCGCGCGCGCCCGAGGCCGCCGCCGCGCTGCAGGCGCAGGCGATCGACTTCGTGCACCGGCTGCGTGGCATCGACCTGTTCAAGGCGCCCGGCATCGCCGAGGCCATCGACTGGTGCCGCGCGCTGGCCGCGCTGGGCGTGACCGAGCTCGACCCGCAGTCGGTGCGCGACACGCTGGGCGTGCTGCTCAAGTACCAGGACGACCTGGCGCGCGCCGACGGCCCCACCGTGGCCGACTTGCTGGTGGGCGCCACGCCGGGAGGCTGAACCGTGGCCACGCTGCACGCTGCCACGGGGCCCGGCGGCCCGCCGCCGGGCCTGCCCGTGCTGGCGCGCAACGTCACCCACTTCATGCGGCTGTTGCGCGACGGTGGCTTTGCGCTGTCGCCGGCACACGCCGTGGAGGCGCTGAGCGCGCTGCGCCATGTCGATATCGGCCGCCGCGACGAGGTGCGCGCCGCGCTGGCCGCGCTGGTGCTGTCGGGCCCCGACCAGCGCCCGCTGTTCGACGCCGCCTTCGACCTCTTCTGGCGTGATCCCGACTGGGAAGGAAAGCTGCGCGCGCTGCTGCTGCCGCGCGTCGATGCCGGCGCGCCGCCGCCGAAGCGCAGCAACCGGCTGGCCGACGCGCTCGCCGCGCGCCAGCCCGAGGCGCCGTCGCGCCCTGCGCAGACCGCGGCCGAGCGTATCCACGTGCCGCTGACCTTCTCCGACCAGGAGCGGCTGGCCCAGCGCGACTTCGAGACCCTGACCGCGCAGGAATGGCGCGCGCTGCAGCACCTGGTGCGCACGCGCCGCGCCCATCTTGCACTGCAGCGCACACGCCGGCTGCGCGCCGCCACCTGCGGCACCCATGCCGACCTGCGCGCCAGCGCGCGCCTGGCGGTGCGCCAGCATGGCGAGTGGCTGCGCTGGAAATTCCGCAAGCACGCCGAGCGCAAGCCGCCGGTGGTGCTGCTGCTCGACATTTCCGGCTCGATGAGCCAGTACTCGCGCGCGGTGCTGTACTTCTGCCATGCGCTGATGCAGTCGCGCGAGCGGCTGTCGGTGTTCCTGTTCGGCACGCGGCTGACCAATATCACGCGCTCGCTGCGCGAACGCGACCCGGACGAAGCGGTGGCGGTCATCACCGCCCAGGTGCGCGACTGGGCCGGCGGCACCCGCATCGGCGCCGCGCTGGCGAGCTTCAACCGCCACTGGGCACGCCGCACGCTGTCCGGGCGCGCCACCGTGCTGCTGGTCACCGACGGCCTCGATCACGAGCAGATTGACATGCTGGGCGACGAGATGGCGCGGCTGCGCCGCTTTGCGCACCGCATCGTCTGGCTCAACCCGCTGCTGCGCTACCCCGGCTTCACCCCGCAGGCGCGCGGCGTGCAGGCGATCCTGCCGCATGTCGATGCGCTGCGCCCCGCGCATAACCTGGACAGCCTGCTCGCGCTGGAGACCCTGCTGTCCGATCATGGCGGCCCGCCCAGGGCCGCCCCCGCCAAGCCAGACAAGGAAGCCCCGCCATGGAAATGAACCAGAGCCAGCGCCTGCCGGTGCCGCAGCAAGTGGCATGGGAAGCGCTCAACGACACCGAGCTGCTCAAGCAATGCATCCCGGGATGTGAGAGTATCGAGCCCGACGGCGACAACGCCTACGCGCTGGCCATGACGGCCGCGGTGGGGCCGGTCAAGGCGCGCTTCAAGGGCCGCATGGCGCTGGAGGATATCCAGGCCCCGGACAGCTACACCATCCGCTTCGACGGCCAGGGTGGCGCGGCCGGGTTCGGCAAGGGCACCGCCCGCGTCCGGCTGGAGCCCGACGGTGACGAGACCGTGCTGAGCTACACCGTCGACGCCCACGTGGGCGGCAAGCTGGCGCAGATCGGTTCGCGGCTGGTGGATGCCGCGGCGCGCAAGATGGCCGATACCTTCTTTACGCGCTTTACCGAGGCGGTGACGCCGGACCATACAGAAGACACGCCAGCGGCCGAGGGCGCCCCCGCCGCAGCCGCCGGCGAGAATGAGCAGACAGAGGAACCGAAGCGGAAGCGATCATGGAGAGCGTGGATCTCGAAGTCCTGAAGAACAGTGTGCAGTGGCAGCAACAGGGACACCGGGTGCTGCTGGTCACGGTAGTACGCACCTGGGGCTCGTCGCCCCGCCCTGAAGGCGCGATGCTGGCGGTGCGCGACGACGGCCTGGTGGTGGGCTCGGTCTCGGGCGGCTGCATCGAGGACGACATCATCGACCGCGTGCGCCGCCAGGGCATCACCTCCGACCACCCCGAGGCGATCAAGTACGGCATCAGCGCCGAGGAAGCGCACCGTTTCGGCCTGCCTTGCGGCGGCACCATCGAACTTGTGACCGAGCCGCTGACACCGGCCAGCGGCATCGCCGAACTGCTCGACGCGGTCGAGAACGGCCGCCTGGTAGCGCGCACGCTCGACATGGCGACGGGCGCCGCCACGCTGGGCCCGGCCAACGCCACCGACGGGCTGGTGTTCGACGGCAAGACGCTGCTGACCATCCACGGCCCGCGCTACCGCATGCTGGTGATCGGCGCGGGTCAGCTTTCCAAGTACCTGTGCCAGATCGCCGTGGGCCTTGGCTTCCAGGTCACCGTGTGCGACCCGCGCGAGGAATACACCGAGACCTGGGACATCCCCGGCATCACCATGGTGCGCACCATGCCGGACGACACGGTCATGGACATGAAGCTGGATGAGCGTTGCGCGGTGATCGCGTTGACGCACGACCCCAAGCTGGACGACCTCGCGTTGATGGAGGCGCTGCGCACGAAGGCTTTCTATGTCGGCGCGCTCGGCTCGCGCCGCAACAACCAGGCCCGGCGCGAACGGCTCAAGGAATTCGACCTGACCGAGTTGCAGCTCGCACGGCTGCACGGCCCGGTAGGCATCTACATCGGCAGCCGCACGCCGCCGGAGATCGCGATCTCGATCCTGGCCGAAGTGATCGCGGCCAAGAACCATGTGTCGCTGCCCGACATCCTGCAGGTCGAAGGCGCCAAGGCCGCACGCGAGATGGCAGCCAGCACCGGCAGCAGCTGCGAAGTCGCGCCCGGCCCGGCCACCTGAGGACAGCATGACGCCATGACCGCAACCCCCAACGCTCCGCTGCTCCGCACCGACCTGCCCACCGGCATCCTGCTGGCCGCGGGATTCGGCCGCCGTTTCGATGCGGCGGGCAAGCGCAACAAGCTGCTGGAAACGCTGCCCGGCGGACGCACGGTAGCGTGGCGCAGTGCGCGCACGCTGGCGGCGGCATTGCCGGAATCGATTGCGGTCATTCGCCCGGGCAATCCGGCGCTGGCCGAGGAACTGCGCCGCGGCGGCTGCCGCGTGCTGGAATCCGCCGACGCCGACGCGGGCATGGGTGCGGCGCTGCGGGCTGCGGTGGCGGCAACGCCCGAAGCGCGCGGCTGGGTGGTGGCGCTGGCCGATATGCCCTGGCTGCCGATGGAACTCATCCGGGCAGTGGCGCTGACGATCACCACGCCGGAGACCATCGCTGCGCCTTGGCGCAACGGGCAGCGCGGGCATCCGGTCGGTTTTGGCGCTGCGTGGCGCGAGGAACTGCTGAAGCTGGACGGTGATGAGGGGGCGCGGGCGTTGCTGAAGGACAAGCCCGTTACGCGGATCCTGACTGACGATGATGGGGCGTTTCGGGATATCGATACGCCGGGGGATTTGCGCTAGCCCAATGCGTCCCGCTCGGTGTGCTCCCCTCTCCCGCAAGCGACGCAAGCGGGAGAGGGGACCGGCCTGCGGTGGTTCAGGCCGAATCGGCGCAAGCAATGCCGCAAAGCGCCTTACGTCGCCCCGCCCTGCCCCGCCGCTATCTCACTGGTCTTCACCGCCATGATGAAATCATTCCGGTGCAGCCCCTTGATCTTCTTGGTCCGCCAGGACACCGTGGCATGCCCCCAGCCAAAGCTGATCTCCGGGTGATGCCCTTGCGCCTCGGCCAGTTGCCCGACGCCGTTCACAAACGCCAACGCCTGCGCAAAATTACCGAAGGTAAAGCGCCGCTCCAGCCGGGTCGCCCCATCCGCCAGGTCCCACCCAGGCGCCTGCTGCAGTAACCCCTCGGCTTCATCCGGCGTCAGCGGCGGCACCCCGCCGCGGCAAGGCGTGCACGATTGCGCTGCCAGGTCTTCACTCATGGTCTTGCTCCCCGACCGGAGGATCAGGCGCCTTCGGTCTCCGTCAGTGCGCGCAGGAATTCACGGCTCCACCAGTGCACATCCTGCGCGCGGATGCGCTCCAGCAGTTTCTGGTGGCGCTGCTGGCGCTCGGCCAGCGGCATATGCAACGCCTGCTGGATCGCCTGCGCGGTGGCGCGCGTGTCGTAGGGGTTGACCAGCAGCGCCTCGCGCAACTGCTCGGCGGCGCCGGCAAAGCGCGACAGCACCAGCACGCCCGGGTCTTCCGGGTCCTGCGCTGCGATGAATTCCTTGGCCACCAGGTTCATGCCGTCGCGCAGGGGCGTCACCAGTGCCACCCGGCTGGCGCGGCACAGGCCCGGCAAGCGCTTGCGCGCGGTGGTGCGATGGATATAGCGCACCGGCATCCAGTCGAGCTCACCGAACTCTCCGTTGATGGCGCCGCTCAGGCGCTCCATCTCGCTGCGCAGGTCGACATAGGCGTCGACCGATTCGCGCGAGGGCGCGGCGATCTGCACCAGCGTCGCGCTCATGCGGTTCTCGGGGTATTCCGCCAGCAGCCGGTAGAACGCCTTGAGCCGGTGCGGCAGCCCCTTGGAGTAGTCGAGCCGGTCGATGCCCAGCAGCAACCGGCGGCGCGCATATTGCGCGCACATCATCTCGAAGGTTTCCCTCGCCTCGTCGCCGCGGCCCAGCTCCATGAACTCGTCGACGTCGATGCCGATCGGAAAGGCCTGCGCACGCACCGTGCGGTGGAAAGCGCGATAGCGATGCTCGCCCATGGGCTCGGCCTGGGCCTCGGCCTGGACGTAGCGCGAGAAGTGCTCCACGTCGGCATGGCTCTGGAAGCCGAGCAGGTCGTAGGCGAACAGCGCGCGCATCAGCCATTCATGCTGCGGGATGGCCGCCAGGATCAGCGGCGGCGGCAGCGGTACGTGCAGGAAGAAGCCGATCTTCTGGCCACAGCCGATCGCGCGCAGCTCGGAGGCCAGCGGGATCAGGTGGTAGTCATGGATCCAGATGACGTCGTCGGGCTCGAGCAGCGGCGCCAGCTTGCGCGCGAACAGCTGGTTCACGCGCCGGTAGCCGTTTAGGAAGTTGGAGTCGAAATCCGCCAGGTCGAGCCGGTAGTGGAACACCGGCCACAATACGCCGTTGCTGTAACCCAGGTAGTAGGCGTCATGGTCTTCGCGGCTCAGGTCGACGGTGGCCAGCGTGACATTGCCGGCTTGCTGCAGGTGCAGGTCGCCTTCGCCGGGGGTGCCACCCTGGGCGGTTTCCAGCGCCTTGCCGCTCCAGCCGAACCACATGCCGCCGGTCTGGCGCAAGGCCTCGGAGAGCGCGACGGCAAGGCCGCCCGCTGCCACGTTGCGGGGATCGGCGACCCGGTTGGATACCGCTACAAGTCTTGGCATATGTTGCTTTCTGGAGTCCTCTGTTCTTGTTGCCGTGCCAGGTTGCGTGAATCAGATCACCGAATCCCACGGCGCCGACAGCCGCATGGCGCCGTTGATCAGGCCGACCATCGAATACGTCTGCGGGAAGTTGCCCCACATCTCGCCGGTCACGGGGTGCGTGTCCTCGGACAGCAAGCCCAGCGGGTTGCGCGCGGCGAGCATCGACTCGAAGATCTCGCGCGCTTCCTCGCGCCGCCCGATGCGCGCCAGCGCGTCGATGCGCCAGAAGGTGCAGATGTTGAAGGCGGTCTCGGGCTTGCCGAAGTCGTCCGGCGCCTCGTAGCGGCGCATGTACGGGCCGTCGCACAGCGACGTCTCCAGCGCCTTGACAGTGGCGATAAATCGTTCGTCGCGCGGGTCGATGAAATTGACCTCGGCCATCAACAGCACGCTGGCGTCCAGTTCGCGCCCGCCGAAGCTCTCGGCAAAGGACTGGCGCGATTCGCTCCACGATTCGGCCAGGATGCGTTCCTTCATCCGGTTGGCGTGATCGTGCCAGTAGGCGGCACGCGCCGCGATCTGCAGCTTCTCGGCGATCTTGGCCAGGCGGTCGCAAGCGGCCCAGCTCATCAGCGCCGATGAGGTATGCACGCGCGCCCGGGTGCGCAGTTCCCACATGCCGGCGTCAGGCGTGCCGAACACCTTGACCGCCTGCTCGCCGACCGCTTCCAGCCGGTGGAATTCGGCCGCCCCGCCGCGGTGCAGCAGCCGGTGGTCATGGAAGGCCTGCGCCGCGCCCAGCACCACGTTGCCGTAGACATCGTGCTGGAAGTGCTCCTGCGCCTGGTTGCCCACGCGCACCGGGCCCATGCCGCGGTAGCCGGCCAGGTGGTCGAGCATGCTTTCGGGCAGCTCGCGCTCCAGGCCGATGCCGTACAGCGGCTGGATATGGCCGTCCTGCGACTGCATCACCACGTTTGCCAGCCAGCGCAGGTAATCCTCCATCGTGCCGACTTCAGACAGGCTGTTGAGCGCTCGCACGACAAAGAAGGCGTCACGCAGCCAGCAGAAGCGGTAGTCCCAGTTGCGCCCGCTGCCCGGGGCTTCGGGGATGCTGGTGGTCATGGCGGCGACAATGGCGCCGGTCTCTTCGTACAGCGACATCTTCAGCGTGATGGCGGCGCGGATCACCGCGTCCTGCCATTCGCGCGGCACCGCGAGCCGGCGGCTCCACAGGCGCCAGTACGCGGTGGTCTCCTGCTCGAAATCGCGTGCGGTTTCTTCCACGCCGTGCGCCAGCGTCTCGTCCGGGCCGAGGATGAAGTTGTACCCGCGCGTCACCAGGAACGGCGTCTGCGACAGCACGTAGGCCAGCGGCGCGTCGGTGGTCATGCGCAGCGTCATGGACTCGCCGATGTAGCGCACATGGCTACTGCCGCGCGTGATCTCGGGCGCCTTGCGGCCCCATTCGAAGCGCGGCGCCACCGCCACGCGCACGCGCGGCGCGCCGCGCACCGGGCGGATGCGCCGGATCAGCGTAGTCGGGCGGAAAAAGCGCCCGAGCCGGAAGAGGCGCGGCGCGAAGTCGGTGATCTCCAGGCAGTTGCCGTGGATGTCCGTCAGCCGTGTGCGCAGCACCGCGGTATTGGGCTCATACCACTGGCTGGCGCTGTGGAAGTCCTCGATCTCGATCGAGAAATGGCCGGCGTTCTCGCTCGGGTCCAGCAGCGCGTTGAACACCGGATCGCCGTCGAAGCGTGGCAGGCACGCCCACACGATGCGCCCGCGGCAGTCCACCAGCGCGGAGATCGAACAGTTGCCGATCATGCCAAGCGACAGCGACGGATTGGCAAATCGGCCGCCGCCATCCACGGTCTTGTGCACGCCTTCGCGCGGCTGCCTGCCCAGTTCCCCCGGGCTGCTTGTATTGTTGGTCACAGCGATAACTCCCTCAGGATGTCGTTGTGTGAGGCACCGCGCCCGGCTTGCCGGCGGCGCGTGCGGCGTCGTCAAGTGCCCTGGCCGAGCGATGCAGCCAGCTGCGCAGCGCGGCTGGCCCGGCCACGCTGGTGCCGGCCAGCGTCTGGCGCTGGCCCACCAGCACGCCCAGGCCACCGAGCTTGCGCACGGCGGCAAAGCCGGGCTCGTCGGTCAGGTCGTCGCCGGCAAAGAGCGGCACGCGCTCGGCAAACGGCGGCGCCTTCATGAATGCGGCGATGGCGTCGCCCTTGTCGACGCCGGCGGGCTTGATCTCGACCACCATCTTGCCCGGCAGCGCCTCCAGTCCGACGGCATGGCGCAATACGTCGGTGACCGCGGCATCGACCACGCCGGCCAGTTCGGGCGCCTGGCGGTAGTGGATGGCGACGGCGACCGACTTGCGCTCCAGCATCAGTGCGGGATAGGCGCGCACCAGCGCTTCCAGGTGGGGGATCAGCGGTTCCAGCCCGGGCGCGGGCGTCTTGGACACCATGCCGCCGTCGGTGCGGAATTCGGCGCCGTGCACGCCGGCGGCCGGCAGCCGCAGCGGTTGCAGAAAGTGATCCAGTTCGACCACGGGCCGTCCGGAGATGACGGCCAGCGCGCCGTCCAGTCGCTGGTACAGCGTGCGTAGCGTGCCGACCAGTTCGGGTTCGACCTGCACCAGTTCCGGACGCGGGGCCAGGTCGGCCAGCGTGCCGTCGAAGTCGAGAAACAGGGCGGTATTGGGTTCGATAAGCGGGAGGTGAGGCATCGCGTTAAACCGTAACACGTCGTTTTGGCATGCGTCCACCGGGCGCCGTCCTACATGGCGCGAGCGCAACTCGGCGCGGATGCAAGTCGCAGGCAAGCCGGCCGCGGCCCGCCACCCCGCATCCACACGAGTGCGCCGTCACGCACACAAAGAGCGCCCTGGACCCGACCCGGACGACGCACCGCAGGCGGCGCGCGCGTTGCCCGGGTCGGGTGGAAGACGCCGCCATCCTTTATCATTGATGGTTTCCGCCAGAATTTCCGCCTTTTTTTTGCGCCGCTTTCTTTTCGCCGCCCCAAGGCCTCTGCCCTGACACCATGACCCGCAAGTCCGCCGCCTCCGCCGCCCAACCCGATTATTTGAAGAAGATCCTGACCGCCAAGGTCTATGACGTGGCGCAGGAGACTGAGCTGACCTATGCGCACCAGCTCTCGGCGCGCACCGGCAATTCGGTCTGGTTCAAGCGCGAGGACACCCAGCCGGTGTTCTCCTTCAAGCTGCGTGGCGCGTACAACAAGATGGCATCGCTCACGCCGGAGGAGCTCAAGCGCGGCGTGATCGCCGCCTCGGCGGGCAATCATGCGCAGGGCGTGGCACTGGCCGCGGCGCGGCTGCAATGCAAGGCGATCATCGCCATGCCGGTGACGACACCGCAGGTGAAGATCGACGCCGTCCGCGAACGCGGCGGCCAGTGGGTCGAGATCGTGCTGCACGGCGAGTCGTACAGCGACGCCTATACCCACGCCGCGGAGCTGGAGAAGAAGCACAAGCTGACCTTCATCCACCCGTTCGACGATCCCGAAGTGATCGCGGGCCAGGGCACCATCGCCATGGAAATCCTGCGCCAGCACCCGGGCCCGATCCATGCGGTCTTTGTCGCCATCGGCGGCGGCGGGCTGATCTCGGGCATCGCGGCCTACATCAAGGCGGTGCGTCCGGAGATCAAGGTGATCGGCGTGCAGACGGTGGATTCGGACGCAATGAAGCGCTCGATCGACGCGGGCAAGCGCATCGAGCTGAAGGAAGTGGGGCTGTTCTCGGACGGCACCGCGGTCAAGCTGGTCGGCAAGGAAACCTTCCGCATCACGCGCGAGCTGGTCGACGAGATCATCCTGGTCGATACCGACGCCATCTGCGCGGGCGTGAAGGACGTGTTCCAGGACACGCGCAGCATCCTGGAGCCGGCCGGTGCGCTCGCCGTGGCCGGCCTGAAGGCCTATGCCGAGCGCGAGAAGCTCAAGGGCAAGCACCTGGTGGCGATCGCCTGCGGCGCCAACATGAACTTCGATCGCCTGCGCTTCGTCGCCGAGCGCGCCGAAGTGGGCGAGGCGCGCGAAGGCGTATTCGCCGTGACCATCCCCGAGGAGCGCGGCAGCTTCAAGCGCTTCTGCGAGCTGGTGGGCACGCGCAGCGTCACCGAGTTCAACTACCGCATCGCCGATACCAACGTGGCGCATATCTTCGTCGGCGTGCAGATCGCCAGCCGCGCGGAGAACGACAAGATCGCCGCCAGCTTCCGCAAGCACGGCTTCGACACGCTCGACCTGTCCAACGACGAGCTGGCCAAGCAGCATATTCGCTACATGGTGGGCGGGCGCTCGCCGCTGGCGCATGACGAACTGCTGTTCCGCTTCGAGTTCCCGGAGCGGCCGGGCGCGCTGATGAAGTTCCTGTCGAGCATGAGCCCGAACTGGAACATCAGCCTGTTCCACTACCGCAACCAGGGCGCGGACACCTCCAACATCCTGGTCGGCATCCAGGTGCCCAAGAACGAGATGCGCGCCTTCCGCGCCTTCCTTTCGACGCTGGGTTACGTACACTGGGACGAAACGGACAACCCGGTGTACAAGCTGTTCCTGTCCTGACCGATGAGCGCCCCATGAGCCTCCCTGAACATTCGCCGCTGGGCAAGCCCTCGGCCTACAAGACCGAATACGACGCCTCGCTGCTGTTCCCGATCCCGCGCCAGCCCAAGCGCACCGAGATCGGCCTGCCTGAAGGCAAACCGGTGCCGTTCTTCGGCGTCGATATCTGGAATGCGTACGAGCTGTCGTGGCTGAACCTGAAGGGCAAGCCGCAGGTGGCGCTGGCCACCTTCATCATCCCGTCGGACACGCCCAATATCATCGAGTCCAAGTCGTTCAAGCTTTACCTGAACTCGTTCAACCAGTCGAAGATCGCGTCGTCCGAGGCGTTGCAGCAGCTGCTGCACCATGACCTGTCCGAGGCCACTGGCGGTACCGTGCAGGTGCGGCTGGTGACCGAGGCCGACCTGGGCAAGCAGCAGATGGGTGAACTCGACGGGCTGCTGCTGGACCGGCTCGATATCGAGGTGGACCGCTACGAGCCGGCGCCCGAGCTGCTGCGCGCCGACCAGGAAGAAACGCCGGTGGAGGAAACGCTGGTGTCGCACTTGCTGAAGTCCAATTGCCTGGTGACCGGGCAGCCGGACTGGGGCAGCGTGCAGATCCGCTATGTGGGGGCACCGATCAACCAGGAAGGGTTGCTGAAGTACCTGATCTCGTTCCGCAACCACAACGAGTTCCACGAGCAGTGCGTGGAGCGGATCTTCATGGACGTGATACGCCAGTGCAAGCCGGTGAAGCTGGCGGTGTATGCGCGTTATACGCGGCGGGGCGGGCTGGATATCAATCCGTTCCGGACCAACTTCAATACGGCGTGGCCGGATAACAAGCGGAATGCGCGGCAGTAACGGCTGACGTTGACCGCCTGCCGGTTTGCTCCCCTCTCCCGCAAGCGGGAGAGGGAACCGGTCAGCAGGAGTTGGGAAGATATCGCTGAATGCCAGCGCCCTACCCCTCAAAACTCCCCGTGAAAGCGCACCCCAAAAAACTTCACCGGCCCCCGATCGCGGTTGTACCCCGGATTGCGCACGAACTGAAAATCCGGACTGATGCTCAGGTACTTCACCGGCTGGAAGCTGTAGTAGATCTCCAGGATCTGCTCCGGCCCATAGCGCAGCGCACCGTCCCCGAGGAATGCCCCCTGCCCGCCCGCGGCCAGGTAGTTGCGATGGTGGGGCCCCAGCATATTGATCGCCACCGCCACGCCCAGCGCATCGCGCGCCCGTGCCCACGCATCGCCCTTCAGCACGCCACCCACCGACACCTGCCGGCCGATCTCGGTAAAGGCATAAGTCTCGGTCTTGTCGTCCGACAAGCTGGCGCGCGCAAACATCCCCAGTGAATCGGTGACCTGCTGCAACAGCGTCACGCCCACGCCGCTCTTGGCGTGCTCGCGCCGCACGTCGGCGACGTCGGGCGTGGTGTTGGTGGCGATGCCGAACTGGATCGCATCGTTGAACGCGCCCATGCGCGCCTTGTTGCGGAACCAGAGCAGGCGTGCGGTGCCGGGGCGGCCCGCCAGCGCATAGCGCTTTTCCAGTTCGATGATGTCGCCGTAGTGCTGGAACATGCGCGTGTCCAGCTCCAGCCCGTTGGACTCCAGCGGCTGCAAATAGCGCCCGATGCGCGCCGACCAGCCGTCGCCGATGTACTCCAGCGCCAGGCCCCAGCTATAGCCGCGCGCATCGGCCGGATAGTCGAACGCACCGTGCGTCATGAACGCCCAGTTCATGAACTGCGTGCGCGGGTCCGAACCGAACTCGTTCTGGTCGAACACATCGAGCACGCCGAAATTGCCCGCCGTCAGCACCACCCGCTGCCGGTCGACGGTGCGCGCGAACTGGTTGAAGTCCGCTTCCAGCGTTTCGCTGCCGCCGCCCATGCCCCATGTCTGCTGGACAAACGCGCGCGCCCGGTAGAACACCGGGCTGGTGCTGGCTGCCTTGCCGAGCTCGCCGTTGGACAAGCCGCCCAGGCCGTGCAATCCGGAGAACGGTACCCCTTGCGTCACCTCCGGGTTGAAGTGGAATTCCGCACCGCGCCACAGCTTCAGTCCCAAGTCCAGCGTCGCGCTGAAGGAATAGCTTTTGGCCCGTTCGGTGCCAAGGCTGTTCGGGCCGGAATAGGCCGCATCGAAGGCCGGCTTGCGCTGCCAGATATAGGTGGACTGTCCGTGGAAGGCAAAGGGGCTTTCCGCATCGGCCGGATCCGGGGCGGGCTCCGCTTGCTGTGCCGTCGCCGGCACGCAGGCGCACCAGGCCAGCGCGGCCAGCCAGCGACGGAAACGGAGCAGTCGGCGCGAGGAGGCGGTGGCAAGTGGCGGGAACGGCATCGACAAGGGAAAGGGCTGAAAAGATGTGCCGGAGGCGGCGCGCTCCGGCGCTCGCAGCATAGCCAAGCGTCCATGACATGTCTACCGGCCGCGGGTGTGCTCAAAGGCCGACGTTGTAACCGCCCTTGAATTAATTAACTCAACAATTAATATTCCGTCGACACCGCCCACGCACTCATTTGCCCCCATGCCGCGCCAACCCGCCAAACCGAAACCTTCCGCCCGCCGCAGCCCCGGCCGCCCGGCCGCGGGCCAGCCCGGCCAGCGCGAACGCATCCTCGATGCGGCCACCGAGCTGTTCTCGCGCCAGGGCGTGGCCGGCACGCCGGTCAAGGCGATCGCCGCGCAGGCCGGCGTGACGCCGGCGCTGGTCCACTACTACTTCAGCGACCGGGAGTTGCTGCTCGACGCCGTGACCGAGGAAAAGCTGCAGCCGCTGATCGCCGGCGTCTTCGCCACCGCAGGCGGCGACGCAGAGCCGCTGGCGATGCTGATCGGCCTAGCCAGCGCGCTGATCCGCGCCGCGGCCGCCACGCCGTGGTTTCCCGGCCTGTGGATCCGCGAAGTCGCCAGCGCCGACGGCGCCCTGCGCGAGCGCGTGCTGGACCGCTTTGCGCTGCAGCGCGTCGGCGCACTGAGCGCTCCGCTGGCGGCGGCGATCGCGCGCGGGCAACTCAACAGTGGACTGGAGCCGGTGCTGCTGATGCCGTCGCTGGTCGGCCTGACGCTGCTGCCGCTGGCCACCGCGCATATCTGGCGGCGGCTGCCCGGCGCCGAGGCGATCGATACCGACGCGCTGGTGCGCCATGTATCCGCGCTGCTGACGCACGGCCTGGCACCCGTGCCCGCCGCAAGCGCCCGCAAGCCCAGGCATTCCCCGGAGTCACCATGAAGTACGCACACAACAAACGCCCCCTGCCGGGGCTGGCGGCAGCGTTTGCCGCGCTGCTCGTTGCCGGTTGCGGCAATGGCCGCACCGATGCCTGGCAAGGCTATGTCGAAGGCGAGTTCGTCAGCGTGGCATCGCCCTTTGCCGGGCGCCTCGACACGCTGTCGGTCCAGCGCGGCCAGCAGGTCAGCCAGGGCGCCGCGCTGTTCGTGCTCGAATCCGACGACGAGCGCGCCGCGCGGCAGCAGGCCGAAGACCAGCTGCGCGCGGCCGAAGCCCAGCTGCAAGACATGAAGACCGGCAAGCGCCCGGTGGAAGTCGACGTCAGCCGCGCCCAGCTGGCGCAGGCGCAGGCCCAGGCGCAGCGCAGTGCCGTGGCCTTGCGGCGCGACGAGCGCCAGTACGAGATCGGAGGCATCGCGCAGGCGCAACTCGACGAATCGCGCGCACAGGCCCGCAGCGACGCCGCGCGCGTGCGCGAGCTGCAGCGCGATATCGACGTGGCACGCCTGCCCGGGCGCGACGCACAACAGGCCGCGCAGGCCGCGCAGGTGGCGGCCGCGCGCGCGGCACTGGCGCAGGCGGACTGGAAGCTGTCGCGCAAGACGGTCGCCGCCACGCAGGCGGGCCTGGTCTATGACACGCCCTACCGGCTGGGCGAGTGGGTGCCGGCCGGCAGCCCGGTGGTGCGCATGCTGCCGCCGGGCAACGTCAAGGTGCGCTTCTACGTGCCCGAAACCGTGGTTGGCGCGCTGCGCAATGGCCAGGCGGTGCAGGTGCGCTGCGACGGCTGCGCCGCGCCCGTGGCCGCCAGCATCACCTATGTGGCCAACGAGGCCGAATACACGCCGCCGGTGATCTACAGCAACGAGACCCGCAACAAGCTGGTGTTCCTGGTCGAAGCGCGCCCGTCGGCGGCCGACGCGGCCAAGCTGCGGCCGGGCCAGCCCGTGGAAGTGGTGCGGCAATGAACACCTCAGCCAACCCAACCGCCAACGGCCGGCCAGCCGAACTCGCCATCGACGTGCGTGGCCTGAACAAGCACTTCGGCGACAAGCACGTGGTCAACGACCTCAGCCTGCAGGTCGCGCGCGGCGAGATCTTCGGCTTCCTCGGCCCCAACGGCAGCGGCAAGACCACCTCGATCCGCATGATGTGCGGGCTGCTGACGCCCGACTCCGGCGCGGGCACCTGCCTGGGCTACGACATTCTGCGCGAGGCTGACGAGATCAAGCGCCGCGTCGGCTATATGACGCAGAAGTTCTCGTACTGGGACGACCTGTCGATCCGCGAGAACCTGGACTTCGTCGCCCGCGTCTACGGCATGCCAAACCGGCGCGAGGCGGTCGACCGCGCGCTCGAGGACCTGGGCCTGGCCACGCGTTCGGCGCAGTTGGCCGGTGCGCTGTCGGGGGGCTGGAAGCAGCGGCTGGCGCTGGCGGCCTGCCTGCTGCACGAGCCCGAACTGCTGCTGCTTGACGAACCGACCGCCGGCGTCGACCCCAAGGCGCGGCGCGACTTCTGGGAGCAGCTGCACCAGCTCGCCGCGCGCGGCATCTCGGTGCTGGTCAGCACGCACTACATGGACGAGGCCGAGCGCTGCCACAAGCTTGCCTATATCGCCTACGGCAAGCTGCTGGCGCAGGGCACCGCCGATCACGTGGTGGCCAGCCAGCAACTGTCGACCTGGAGCGTGGAAGGCGACGACCTCGCCACGCTGTCGGAGCAACTGCAGGGCGCGCCGGGCGTGGAGCAAACCGTGGTCTTCGGCACCGCGCTGCATGTGACCGGGCGCGATGCGCAGGCGCTGGGCGATACGCTGTCGCGCCTCGCCGGCCCCGGGCGGCGCATAGCGCAGACCCAGACCAGCCTGGAAGACGTTTTCATCCACATGATGAGTCGTGCTGAGGACAACATGGGCACTCGCAAGCCGAAGGAGGCGAAATGAACCCCGCCGCCCGCAAACCCGCGACCAACCGCCGCTTCTCCTTCGAGCGCTGGTGGAGCATCGTGCTAAAGGAATTCCTGCAGTTGCGCCGCGACCGCGTCACCTTCGGCATGATTATCGGACTGCCGATCATGCAGCTGCTGCTGTTCGGCTTTGCCATCAACACCGACCCGCGCCACCTGCCGACCGCCGTGATCGCCGCGGACCAGAGCGAATTCACGCGCTCGTTCATTGCCAGCATGGAGAACTCGACCTACTTCAGGCTGGTCGGCACGCTGCCCGACGAACACGCCGGGCGCGAGGCGCTGATGAAGGGCGACGTGCAATTCGTCGTCAGCATCCCGCCCGATTTCACGCGCCGGCTGCTGCGCGGCGAGCGCCCCGCGCTGCTGGTCGAGGCCGATGCCACCGACCCCTCCGCCACCGGCCAGGCCATCGCCGCGCTGTCGCAGCTGCCCTACCGCGTGGCCAGCCAGGACCTGAAGGGAGCGCTGGCGCCGCTGGCGGGCGGCAAGCCGCCGTTCGACGTGCAGGTGCAGCGGCTGTACAACCCGGAAGGCCTCACGCAATACAACATCATCCCCGGCCTGATGGGCGTGATCCTGACGATGACGATGGTGATGATGACCGGGCTGGCCATGACGCGAGAACGCGAGCGCGGCACCATGGAGAACCTGCTCGCCACGCCGGTACGGCCGCTCGAAGTGATGACCGGCAAGATCGTGCCGTATATCTTCATCGGGCTGATCCAGTCGACCATCGTGCTGCTGGCCGCGCGCTGGGTCTTCGGCGTGCCGTTCGTGGGCTCTGTGCTGGCGGTGTACCTGGCGTCGCTGCTGTTTATCGCGGCCAACCTCACGGTGGGCATCACGCTGTCGTCGCTGGCACAGAACCAACTGCAGGCGATGCAGCTCACCTTCTTCTACTTCCTGCCCAACATCCTGCTGTCGGGCTTTATGTTCCCGTTCGCCGGCATGCCCGGCTGGGCGCAGGGCATCGGCAACATCCTGCCGATGACGTATTTCCACCGCATGGTGCGCGGCATCCTGCTCAAGGGCAACGGCTGGGTCGAGCTGTGGCCCAACGTGTGGCCGATGGCGCTGTTCATCGTGGTGGTGATGGCGATCGCGGTGCGTTTCTACCGCCGCACGCTGGATTGAAGGAGCTCGCCATGTCTCGACTGACACCTGTGTTCGCCGCCGCCGCGCTATTGTGCGGCTGCGCTGTGGGACCGGATTTCCACGCCCCCGCGCCACCGGATGACTCCGGCTATGTGCCGGGCCCGCAACCGGTGGCAACGGTTGCGGCCGACACCGCGGACGCGCCCGGCCAGGCCCACGCGCAGACGCTGGCCGCCGGCGCCGACGTGCCGGCGCAGTGGTGGTCGCTGTTCCGCAGCCCGGCGCTGGACGCCACCATCCGCACCGCGCTCGACGCCAGTCCCACGCTCGCCCAGGCCCGCGCCAGGTTGCGCGAAGCGCAGGAGAACCTGGCCGCGCGAACCGGGGCCACACGCTGGCCAGCTGTCGACGCAAAGCTCAATACCACGCGCCAGCAGGTGGATTTCCAGTCGCTGGGCATCACCGCGATTCCCAGCCCCGGCCCGTTCACGCTGTATGGCGCCACGGTGCAGGTGTCCTACGTGCTCGACCTGTTCGGCGGCCAGCGGCGCGAACTGGAGGGATTGCAGGCGGCGGTGGACTACCAGCGCTACGAACTCGAAGCAGCGCGCCTGGCACTGGCCGCCAACGTCGCCACCGCGGCGATCCGCGAAGCGGGCTTGCGCGCGCAGCTGGCCGATACCGTTGCGGTCGCGCAAGCCCAGCAGCGCCAGCTCGGCATCACCGAAGAACGCCTGCGCACTGGCGGCGTGGCGCGTGTGGACGTGCAGCGCCAGCGCGCGGAACTGGCGCAGACGCAGGCGCTGGTGCCGTCATTGCAGCGACAACTGGAGACCACGCGCCACCAGCTCGCCGTCTACACCGATCAGACCCCGGCCGCTGCCACCTTGCCGGAATTCCGCCTCGACGACCTGCACCTGCCTGACACGCTGCCGGTCAGCTTGCCCGCCACGCTGGCGCGCCGCCGCCCGGATATCCGCGCGGCGGAAGCGCTGCTGCACCAGGCCTCGGCCAATATCGGCGTGGCCACCGCCAACCTCTATCCCCAGATCACACTGAGCGCCAGCGGCGGCACCCAGGCCACCGCCGCGCGTGACCTGTTCAGCAGCCTCAATGTATGGAGCCTCGCCGCGGGCCTGGTGCAGCCGGTGTTCCGCGGCGGTGAATTGCAGGCACGCAGGCGCGCGGCGGAGGCGGCTTATGAGCAGTCGCTGGCCGCGTACCGGCAAGCCGTGTTGCAGGGATTGCAGAACGTGGCCGACTCACTCCGCGCACTCGAAGCCGACGCCGCCGCGCTGCGCGAACGCGCCGACAGCGCACGCCAGGCGCGCGACACGCTGACGGTGGTGTCGGAGCAGTACCAGCTGGGCGGCGTCAGCCAACTGACGGTGCTGGATGCGGAACGGCAATCGCGCCAGGCTTCGCTGGAACTGGCGCAGGCGCGCGCCGACCGGCTGGCGGATTCGGCGGCGTTGCTGCAGGCGTTGGGGGGTGGGTGGTGGCAGGAAGAAAACGGCGCCGTGGCAGCGGCGCCGTGACTGCGCCCTACTGCTTGTCCACCTGCGTGTACCAGTAAGTCCGCTTGCGCTTGCCGATCCCCGGCGGCGAGATCTTCTGCGCACCGAGCGACGAGGTATTGTCGCCACCGCCCGGCCCGTTCTGGTTGCCGCCGCCGATCAGCACCGGCACGTTGCTGGTGTTGCCCTGGGCATCGCTCACCGCCACCACGCCGAACACCGGCGACGGCGGCAGGCCGCCATTGTTGAACTGGACATAGCGGTTGTCGTTGAGTCCCTTGCCCGTCAGGAACGACACCGCGTAGCCCCTCGCGATACCCAGGTCCGGATAGCAGGCCCCGGGCTTGGGCACGCTGGGGGTATTGGTGCCGAAGTAGGTGTAGCCTGCCACCGTCAGCGGCGCGTTGACCACCTTCTCGCCGGTACCCAGCGTCAGGTAGAAGCCCTTGCCGGTACCCGAGTCGGCATACACCGTGGCAGTGGCGTTGAACAGGCTGCTCTCGGTCAGCGGCGTCCACGTCGCCGGCAGCCCGCCGGTGAGCGCGGTGTCCTTCAGCATGTAGAAGCGGTTGATGACGTTATAGGCCAGGCCCGCCGTATTGCTGGTGGTGTACAACGGATGCTCACGGTCGCCGCTGCCGATCATCACCGCGTCGTAGGCGCCGGTGGTGATGACGTCGGGCGGGTACATGAACTTGCGCGCATCGTTGCTGGTCTGCGCGCCGCCCAGCGAGGCGAACTTGCCCAGCGTCCAGGCCGCCGGGCTCATGCCGGTGGCGGTCTCGAAATCCAGGCGCCAGACATTGCCGCCCATGTCGCCGACATAGCCCTTGTCGATCAGGCCGTCGCCATTGCGGTCCACCACCGCGACGTCTGACGGGATGGCGCGGTTCAGGCCGGTGGGCACGGTGCAGACGGTGGCGGTGAGGCCGGTGCAATCGGCCAGCCAGGCACGTACCACGGTGCCCGTCAGCGCATCGAACACGATCACACCGCGCCCCTGCCCCGTCGCGCCGCCGCCCTGCGACGGCTCGGCGTCTTCGGCGGTGTCGTAGCCGGCGCCCATCACCACCAGCGGATTGGTGTAACCCTTGACGCGGATCACGCGCGGCTGCGACCAGGTCTGGCCCAGTTCGGCGATCTGGTTGCTGTCGGACTTCCACAGGAACTCGGGCGCCACCGGGTTGGTCACGTCCAGCGCATAGACCAGCCGCCCGCCGCGCCGCGCGGTCAGGTAGATCACCACGCGCGGATTGGCCGGATCGCGCAGGTCCTGGAACACCGTGGTGGTGCCGTCGAAGAAATAGTCGCGCGGCTTGGCGCCTGAGCCGGTCGGCGAGCCGCTTAACTGCACCTCGGGCGTATTGGTGTAGAGACGCCCGAGCTTGCCGTAGAACTCCGGCGGCACGAAGCCCCACAGCTCGCCGCCGGGGCGCACGCCGTTGATGCCGGTGGTCTGGTTGCCGTTGACCGCATGGAAGACGCCGTCATTGGCGCCGTAGAAGACCACCACGCCGGTGGTGCCGCCATAGTTGATCACCACCGGGCGCGAGTGCAGCACATCGCCGTGCACCGAGCCGCGCACCGTGACGCCGCCGCCGGGGCCTTTCTGCTGCTCGTTGCCGGCCACGGTGCTCTCACCCAGCGCCTGCACGTCGCGGCCGCGCACCCAGTTGATCAGGTTCTTCACGTCGGCAGCGCTGCTGTTCAGCGCCGTCTGCCCGGTAGTATTGGTCAGCCAGGTGTTGGCGGTATCGAACGACGCCAGGGCCTTGGTGGCGCACGCGCCCGACGGGCAGGTGTAGAGCTTGCGCGCGGCCTGGTCGGTGACGATCTGCGCGCGCAGCATTTCGCCGGCGCCGCCCTTCTCCACGATCTCGCCGTCACCGCCGGTGACGCCGGCGGCGCCGTCCGCGGAGTCCAGCGCCCCGGCCGCGCCCGAGGGGCTATTGACCCAGAAGCCCTTGGCGGGCCAGCCGGTGACGGCACTGCCGGAATAGCTGCTGCCGCTGAACGCCAGCGGCGGCTCCGCGGTCCAGAAGCTCTTGGCATTGGGCGAGATAAAGCCCGTGCCGGCATTGCTGATCGCGCTCTGCTGGTTGGGCCCGCTCGGATTCGCGTCCAGTACCACGATCTGCTTGCTGCTGTCGTAGCCGAGCTTGTATTGCTTCAGGTTGCCCATCCAGCGCGGCGCCGCGGTCGCGTCGGGACGGAACATGCCGATGTAGATCTGGTTCAGGTACGAGCCCTGCCCGTTCACGCTGACCGGCAGGCTCACCGAGGAGAACACGTTGTTGACGGCCTGCATCTCGTTGAAGATCTGCAGCAGCGCATCGACCAGCGCCTGCACGTCGCCCAGCTTCACCACGTAGCGCTTGCCGCCGCCGTTGTCGCCCATGCTGCGGGTCGACTCGACATAGTCCGGGTTCTTGTCGTCGGTGACGGCGATGGTGTAGGTGATGATGTTCTGGTTGTTCTCGACGTTGCCGTTCACGTCCGTCTGGTACATGAACCGCGCCCACTCGTCGCCCCAGTTGCTCTCGTACTTGTTGGCGGCCGAATCCAGCTTGAGCGTGGTCAGCTGCGTCGCGTTGGCCCCGGCCGCCACCAGCGCGTCCTTGGCCACGGTGCCGGTGTCTTGCGGCTTGCCGTTGTTGACGGCGTTGGCAATGTAGATGACGAAGTTCTTCTGGCAGGGGTTGGTGATCGGCGACGTGTACTGCGTGCCCGACAACCCCTTCTTGCCGGCGAAGAAGGCCCACGCCTCCTGCATGCCGGAACCGACCTGCGAGTTGTTCGAGTTGTCGGCCTGGCGGTCGATGCTCTTGATGTAATCGAGGAACTTGGTGCCGTTAGTCGCATCCATCACCGGCAACGTGTAGGGCGCCGCCGCCGGATAGCGGAACTGGCCGCCGACGTTGTTGCCGGTGCCGAACATCATCAAGCCCATGTTGATGTTGCCGGCCAGTTGCGGGTTGGTCACCAGCGTGCTGACCGCGCGGTACAGCGCGCACTGGATCGCGCCGACGTCGGTGCCGGCATTGTTGGTGCTGACCACATTCGGAATATCGCAGCCCTTGATCGTGGTGCTGGCATTCCACGTGGACGCATTGTCCAGCAGCAGCAGCACGTTGGGCTTGGTGCCGGCGTTGGTCTGCAGGCCGGTGAACAGGTCGATGTCCTCGGCGCGCGCGCCGTTCACGCCCGCAAGGGTGAGCAAGGCGATTGCGAAAGCCGCAAGGCGGCGCTGCCGGCAGGCGTTGGTCGTCATGCTGGTTCCCGTCCGATCGATAGTGAAAAGGTCGTAGTGTCCTGCGCGGTCACGGACAGGCCGAACCGGTAGGCATGCGCACCGCCACCCCCTGGTGCACGGTGGCAACGGTGCCGGTATTGGCGGCATCGTTGACCGTGGCCGCCACATCCCATTGCGTCGCATTACACAGCGAATTGCCGCCGTTATTGCCTGCAGTCACGATCCCGGTGTTCTGCACGCCGCTGCCGATCAGGCAGGACACGTCGTCGGCATCGCTCAGGTCAAGCTCGACATTCTTCATCGGCTTGCTTGTCACGCACTCCGGCTGCGCCACCTGTGCCACGTAGTCCGCCTTGCCGTCGCCGCTGACGTCCACCGGCACCGCCACCGCCGCCGGCGCCTTGGTGAAATCGTTGCTGATCACCTGCTCGATCGCCTGCTGCGCCACGTCGCGCGCTTCGGCGGTGTGCTGCTGGTTGGCGGCCACCTTCACGTTGACCAGCCCGGAATTGACCATGGCCACGGCGATCAGCAGGAACAGGACCATGAACACCAGCGTCACCACCAGCGTGACCCCGTCCTGCCTGCGGCGCAGTGGCCGGCCCTGCGGTTGGCGACCCGATAGCTTGATCATTGCTTGCTCTTTGCGGGATGAGGTCATTGCTCGCGCAGCCCGGCCACGTTGACCAGCCGCGCCACCTGGGCGTACACATGACGCTTGAAACCGTCATTGAACGGGCCGCTGGCGGCGGCGCGGCCCAGGTCGTAGGTGCGGTTGTCGGACTGGCCGCCCGACGGCTTCAGCGTGCGCGCCAGCAGGTTCACGCGTACGGTGGTGACGTTGCGCCAGTTGGCGAGCGCGTTGGTCCAGTCGTAGCCCGGCACGGTGGCGCAGGCGGCGGCGTTGTTGGCGCCGGGGTCGGCCACGTAGCAGTCAGCCGAGCCGTTGCTGTCCAGGTCAACGCCGTACTGCAGGTGCATGTCCTGCACGCCCTGCGCGACCGAGCGCGACTGGAACGCGCCGGCCACCAACTCGGCCATCTTCAGCGTGGGGATGCCATCGCCGCCGTTGCTGCAGCGGTCGCAGGCCGCCAGGTAGAAAACGCGCACCACGGCCTGGCGCAGCGCGGCCGGCTGGGCGGGATCGCAGGCCTTGGTGCGCAGGCCGAAGGCCGCCGCGGCGCTGGCGGCGAAGGCAAAGGAATCGGTGTCCTGCGGGCAGGCCGAGACCTGCAGGTAAGGCACGCCCGGCGTGGGCGCGGCCACCGGCGTGGTCGATACGCGCCGCACCACCAGCACCTCGGAGGTAGCCGCCAGGTCAGGCAGACATGGCGCCGCCACGCCGGGACCGTAGCCCGCCAGTGCCAGCGGCACGGTCGAGCCCGCCGCGGAGAAACCCAGCGCCGCCGGGTCTGCCGCGCACAGCGCGGGCCCGGCCACGGTGGCGCCGCGCGCGATGCTGCCGGCGCCGAAGAAACCCGCCAGCTCCACCTCGCGCCGGATCTGGTCCAACGCGTAGCGGCCGTTCTCCACCTGCTCGGCCGACTTGACGAACTCGGTGCGCGACAGGCTGTTGGCATAGTACAGGCTGGCCAGCGCGGTCAGCAGCATCAGGCCGATGGTGATGCCGATCATCAGCTCGACCAGCGAGACGCCGCGCTGGCGCCGCCGCAGGCGGCCGTTGGCGATGCGCAGGGTGCTCATGACACGGTCCCCAGTGTACCGATGCGGATCTGCGTGCTGACCGCGCGGCGATAGGCATCGTTGCCGTACTGGTCCTTGCCGCAGCCGAGCGCGGGCGCGCCGGTGGTGGCCAGGCCCTGCCAGGCGACGGTGACGCGATAGACCTGGTTGACGGCGTCGACGGTCTCGATGCAGCCGCGCGCACCGATCATCGCACCCACCGGCTGTGCGGCGCCGCCGCTGGCGTCCGTACGCAGCTCGGCGCTGCCCAGCAGCGCAGTGTTCCAGGCCAACAGGTCGGCATTGGCGGTGGCCTGCTGCGCCGCCGTGCCTTGCACGCAGGCCGCGGGCGGCGCCGCGGTGGTGCCCAGCAGCACGCCGTTGGCACCGTTGGCGTAGCAGGTGGCGACCTGGCGGTTGGCGTTGATGCGCGCCGCCATGTCCTGCAGCAGCGCCAGTGCCTGCACGCGCTGGTAGGACTCCATCTCGGTCTGGCCAGAGCGCGTCACCAGCCCGGCCGTGCCGAGCAGCGCGACCAGCAGGATCACCACCGCCACCAGCACCTCGATCAGCAGGAAGCCGCCCTGCTCCCGGCGGACAGGCAGACTCGGCCGCAGCCGCGAGGTTCTGTGCGTCATGTGCAGGCTCCCGTGGCCGAGGCGACGCGGCCGGTCTCGCTGACCTGCACGCAGACGCGCGAGTTGGCGGAGGTATCGCCGCTGGGCGCGACCTCGAAGGTCATCGCCGCGCCGGTAAGCCGGCCGTCGTTGCCGATGGCGAGCGCCCCGGCGGCGCTGGGGGTGATGGTCAGGCCGCTGTAGGGCCCGAAGGTGCGCACCGTGTCGGCGCCGGCGATGACCGCCCAGCCGGCGGTCCACGCGGCGCCGGTGGCGGCCAGGCTGACGGTGGCGTTGCGCTTGACCGCTTCGCTGCGCGCCAGCACCAGCGCGGACGCCAGGTCCAGCGAGGCGCCGCGCACGCGCTGGCCCGCCACCAGCGACGCGAACGACGGCGCCGCCGCGACCGCGAGGATCGCCAGCACGCTCAGCGCGCACAGCAGTTCGATCAGGGTGAAGCCGCGCGTGTCCGTGCGCTGCGGCGGCCGCATCAGTGAAGTGGCGCGCCGCATGGTCAGTTCCAGCAGTTGGTGGCGGCGCCCGACGCGGTCTTGGCGCCGGCACTGGTCAGCGTCAGCGTGCCGCAGTCGGTGTCGCCGCTGAGCTGGCTGCCCAGCGGCGTGGCCACGATGGTGTAGCCGGGCGGCGGCGCCACGGTGGGCGCTACGGTGACCTGGTAGCGTCCCGCCAGCCCGGCCGGCACGGCCATTCCGAGCGCGCCGAGGTTGGCGGCATAGGCGCGGTTGTCGACCAGGAAACGCTCCTGCGCGCCCGAGACTTCGAGCATGAAGGACTCGATCGCGGCGCGGTTCGAGCGCACGACGTAACGGCTGTAGTTGGGAATGGCGACGGCGGCGAGGATGGCGATGACCGCCACGGTGATCATCAACTCGATCAGCGTGAAGCCGCGCGCGGGCCTGCCGCGGCATGGCATGCCGCCGGCCCCCTGTGCCATCTCGATGGCACCCCTGGTGCGGAACCTGACCCGGCTCCCGCCCCCGGACGTGATTTGACCCTTGACCCGAAACGGCAGGTTGACCATCCCGCCGTGTCGCACTGCAGGGCTTCTATGTCCCATGCTCGCGCTCCGATACTCATTATGTCCCGGACGACCCATTTCCGGAGGTTATGGCGGGCAGTGTAAGTCACGACTTTTGAAGGGTGAAGAAATTTCTGATTGCGGCGCAGCAGCGTTGCGGCAATCCCACAAAAAGGGGGGGTGCGCGCATGGCAGGGCATACAGCTTTGGGCGGCGGCAGACGTTAACCGGACGCCAGTTGGACATCAAGCGGAAATCAACCGGCAGCGGGCCGGCAAGCGCGCCTTGGGGCGCACCTGTGCAACAATCGTTACAACACCGAATCCGGAGTACCCATGCCGTCCGACCACCCCACTCAGCCGCCACAAGCGCCGCCGCAGGACCTGGAGGCGCTGCTCGCACTGTTGCGCAGCAGCTTCCCCGCGCTCAGCACGCAGTTCCAGAGCGGCGCGCGCTACTTGCTCGACCATCCGCAGGAGGTGCCGGTGCTGTCGATGCGCAAGATCGCGGCCAGCGCGGGGGTACAGCCAGCCACGCTGGTGCGGCTGTCGCAGCATCTGGGCTTCGAGGGCTGGCAGGGGCTGCGCGAGCTGTTCGTCGATGCGCTGCGCGGCGGCAGCCAGCTGTACGCGCGCCGCGCGCGCAAGGTGGTGCGCGAAAGCAGCGCCAGCCGCATGCTGGGCGAAGTGCTGGACGCGCAGCACCACAACCTGGACATGATCGCCGCCAACAACGACCAGACGCTGCAGCATGCGGCGGAACTGCTGTCGCAGGCGCCGTGCGTGCATGTGGCGGGCTTTCGCGCGTGCTTCCCGATCGCGTTCACCTTCCACTACGTCTACCGGCTGTTCCGCAGCACGGTGCACCTGATCCGCGCCGAGGCCGGCACGCTGGAGATGGAGCTGCGCGGCCTCGCGCCCAAGGATGCGGTGCTGGTGGTCAGCTTCGCCCCCTACTCGCAGGAAAGCATCCGCGTGGCCGCGGCCGCGCGCGAGTGCGGCTGCAAGGTGATCGCGCTCACCGACAGCACGGTGGCGCCGATCGCGCTGGCGGCGGACTGCACGCTGCTGTTCTCGGTCGAGAGCCCGTCATTCTTCCCGTCGATCACGGCCGGCGTCGCCGTGGTCGAGGCCCTGGTCGAACAGCTGCTGGCCCGCAAGGGCAAGGGCGCGATCCGCGCGCTGGAGCAGGCCGAGGGCGAGCTGCACCGCACCGGCGCCTACGTGCCGGCCGGGCGCGGCTGAGTTCGGCTGAGCGCGATTATTCGAAGGCTTCGTCGTTGGGACTGGCGTAGGCCTTCTTCAGCGGCTCGGTCATCGGCAGCTCGAAGTTGACCTGCTTGGGCGGCACCGGCGCGGCGAACCACTTGCTGTAGAGCTTGTTGATCTCGCCGCTCCTGATCAGCCCGGTGATGGCGCCATCGACCACCTGCTTGAAGCCCGGATCGTCCTTGCGCATCATGAACGCGTAGGCCTCGAACGACTGCGGCGTGCCCACCACCGTCCATTCCGCCGGGTTCGGCGCCAGCGTGCGCGCGCCCGACAGCAGCACGTCGTCCATCATGAACGCCGCCACCCGCCCCGACTGAAGGATCAGGAACGACTCGCCATAGTCCTTGGCGCTCTGGATGGTGATATTGGCGCGCTTCTCGTCATTGAGCCGGCGCAGGATGCGCTCGGAGGTAGTGCCGGCATTGGTCACCACCGCCTTGCCCGACAGGTCGCCGAAGTCATGCACCGGGCTGCCCTTCTTCACCAGCAGCCGCGTGCCGGCGACAAAGAAGGTGGTCGAGAATGCCACCTGCTGCTGGCGCGACTTCAGGTTGGTGGTGACGCCGCATTCCAGGTCCACGGTGCCGTTCTGCACCAGCGAGATCCGGTTCTGCGAGGTCACCGGCACCATGCGCACCTGCAGGTTCGGCACGCCAGTTTCCCGCTTCACCGCATCGATCACGCGGTCGCAGATGTCCTGCGAGAAGCCGATCACCTTCTGGTTGGCGTCGTAGTAAGAGAACGGGATCGACGAGGTGCGGTGGCCGATGGCGATCGTGCCCGAGGATTTGACCTTGGCGAGCGTGGGGCTGGCGGCGACGTCGGCAGCGCGCGCAATGCTTGCGGCGCCCGCGCCAAGCGCCACCGCGGCGGCGGCGAACGGTACCAGCAACGCCCGCCGGCTCCGGGAACCACTACGCGGGCAAGTGACTTCTGCTGCTTTCATTACAGGCTCTCCTTGAGTAGCGTTCACGCGATGTGCCATTGCGAGGGGAATGCTAGCCAATGAGCAACAAGTGTTCCATCATGGATAACCATGAAACATATGTATTTCTCCCCGGCGCGGTGAAGATGCGACTCGCACCCGCGCGGGCGCGCGGCCATGGGGCAACCATGCGCCGGGAGTGTGCAAGGCACGGCACGCGGGAATGGCGGGGGACGGGAGGAAAAGCTTTGCCGGAGCGGCTTGTGGCGGGATGGCGCGGGCCAGGCGGCGACGGCGGTGAGCCGCCGCCCGCCGGAGTGGCTTACTACAGGCACTTCTCCTGGTAAGCCTGCTGCAGCGTCTTGCGCGGCCGCTCGCGTTCCAGTTCGGGCACCGTGCGCCCCTGCGCGGTCTCGATGCCCTGCCCGGAGGTCCGGTATTCGCGCTTGGGCGCCGTGGCGATCTGGGCGGCCAGTTCGCGGCATTCGGCGGACTGGAGGCTGCCCGGCGTCGCGGCAGGATCGGGGCGGTACGGCGTGGTGCCTTCCTGCACCGCCTCGTTGATCGCGGCGGCGGCGGCACCCTGGCCGTCCGGCTTCTGCGCGTAGGCGCCGCCGGCCACGGCCAGTGCGGCGATGGCGGCAAGGCGGATCAGGGTTCGCTGGCGGCTCGGCATGATGGCTCCTCTGGTCTGTGGCCCGATGGCCGGGGCAAGGCTGCCAGCTTAATCGTTCCCGGCCGGTCTGGCACTAGCGGTATTGCTGGTGGTACCGGTAGTACCGGCATTTCGGGCACTTGCGCCGCCGCCGCGCCCGCACCGCTGCGTGGCCCCTGCTAGTACCCGCCGCGGTGCTCGCCCTCCTCGTCGAGCTGCCAGTCGCGGCGCATCATCACGTAGGTGAACGAGGCCGACCAGCCGATCAGGATCAGGCCCACCAGCGGCTCGATGCTGGCAATCAGCCGGGTCGCGCCAACCGGGTAGAGATCGCCCAGGCTCTGCGTGGTGAAGGTCTCCAGCGCAAAGTAGGCATAGACCAGCAGCGACGGCTCGCCGTGCCGGGTGGGCATGCCCGGCGCGGTCGACCCGGCCAGCCACCCGAGCCCCAGCACGTTGTCGGCGAACCAGAATCCCAGCGCGAACACCATCGCCTCCAGGCAGTGGACCACGATGATGCAGACGATCAGCACGCCGATGTTCACGCGCCCGCTCCAGCGCCGCGGATGCAGCCCCGACAGCAGCCGCAGCGCCTCGTAGTGGATGCCGACCACCGCCACGGTCAGCACGGCGGCGCATAGCAGGGCCAGGGAATAGTGTGCTGCGGCGGAGGTTTCCATGCGCAAAGGGTTGGGCGGATCGGGGGGCGGGCGGGGGCGACCGGTAATTGGCGCAGGACAAAAAACGACGCCCTCCAAAATAGCACTGGAAGGCGTGTGGGAAAACCAGGGCGGGCGAATGGCTTGTTACGGCGCGTTGCGGCTCGTTGCGGCGCTCGTGGACTCGTGACAGTTCGTGGTTGCACCGCCTGCCCTGGCAGAGGGAATGTGTCGGGGTGGTCGGCTGGCGGGACGGCGGCCGAAGCCGCTGTCCCCGTGCCCTCAGTTGCTCTTGCAGGCCAGGTTGACGTACAGCCCGCCGTCCCAGTTGAATGGGCGGTTGCCGCTGACCTGGACCTGGATGATGTCATTGGCCGCCACCGCGGTCGTGGCCGCCGTCGCGCAGGTCCGGCTGGTGCCGCTGAGCTTGCATGCATACCCGTCGGTGATGGCCAGCGGGCTCAGGGTTTCCAGCGCTGTGCCGCTGGCAAAGCGGTACGCCACCACCGCATACAGCGCGCTGTCCGGCACCGTCCCGGCCAGGCTGGCGGTCATGGTCAGGCCGCCGGTGCAGCCCACCGGCATCACCGCGCCGAAATAGGGATCGGCGCTCTGCAGGTCCAGCCCGCTGCCGTTCATCACATAGGTGCCGTTGCCGCCCGCGGCCTTCGATACCGCGAAGTTGGCGGTGTAGATCATCGCGCCGGCGCCGGGTTCGCCCTGCTCGCCTTGCGGTCCCTGCGCCCCCGTTTCGCCTTGTTCGCCCTCTTCGCCCTTCTCACCCTGAGGGCCCTGGGCGCCGCTGTCGCCCTGGTCCCCCTTCTCGCCTTTCTCTCCCTGCGGGCCCTGCGCACCCGTTGCGCCATCGGCACCGGCGGGGCCGGCCGGGCCCACCGGGCCGGTCAGGCCGACCACGGAAATCCCGGTCGGCCAGCTATCCCCGGTCTTCGGCCCGAACAGCGTGTTGGTGGTCGTATTCAGGTAGAAGCTGCCTTCCGAGCCGTCAGCCGCGGTCGGGTCCGCCGGACCGTGCAGCAGCGTCGCCCCGGGCGCGCCGGCCATGCCCTGCGGCCCAATCAGCGCCACGCCTGCGGGCCAGGCGCCGTTGGCTTTGGGACCGTACAGTGTCGAGGTCGATACATTGAGGTAGAAGTCGCCGTCCGTGCCGATATCGGCGCTCGGCGCATTGGCGCCGGACAGGATGGTCTTGCCGTTGACGCCAGCCGGGCCGGGCACGCTTTCGGACGGGACGACGTTGCTGGCCGGCGCGGAATCGCCGCCGCCCCCGCCGCAGCCGGCGAGCAGGATGGCGAGGCAGGCGACCGGGATCGCCGCAAGTTTCAGGCCGATGCGTTGCATGATGGAGCCCCCGTTATTTTTTTAATGACTGGGCCGGATACGTGCCGGGCGAGCTCAATTTATCTTCTGCCGTGCGCCCTTTAAATCGGGCATTCGCACGGGCTGTTTCAGGAATGAAGCGCAGCCGCGCGCGCGGGGAAAATCCATCGGACGCTGTATCCGGAAATGACCAAGGCCAACGGATGCTTGCAATCCGGAGTGCGACGCAATGAATGGTGCAAACCCCGGAAAACCGGCGCAGCGCAATGGCTGCGCATGTCGGAACGGCCAGGAACGGGCGCATGAGGCCGCATGGCGGCTTGCGCAAGCCACGTCCCGCGGCACGGCAAGCGCGCCCGTGCGTAGTTGCGCGCCACCAATGCCAGGCCTCGCCCGAATGGCTGAATTACGGATGGGATGAGCGCTTGCCGGCGGTTTGCGGCCGTTTCAGTCGCGCATCAAATAATCGCCATATACCCCTTCGAGAGGGTATTTGAAGTGAGCCCGGAAAACCGGCTGGTGATTATCCCCGGGACTCGGGAGCGCTTGTAGCACGCGCGCGATGCACTATGCTGGAAACTTCAACTGCTCCCGGTGGAGGCCAACGTGCGCAAATCCATTTCGATCCTCGCGGCACTGCTGCTGTGCGGCGCCTCCGGCCTGGCGCTCGCCCACAATTGCCCCAACGAGATGAAGGCCATCGATGCCAGGCTGTCGACCAAGCCGGCGCTGTCGCCGGACGACGCAGCCAAGGTCGCCAAGCTGCGCGCCGACGGCGAGGCGTATCACAAGGCCGGCAAGCATGATGAAGCGATGAAATCGCTGCTCGAGGCCAAGAAAATCCTGGGTATCTGATACCTGCGGCAAGAAAAAGAGCCGCCGCGCAGCCATGCGCGGCGGCTTTGCCTTGTCTGCCCGTATTGCCGGCCGGGCGGACGGTGGCCGGAGCCGCTCAGGAACCCGAGCCGACCTGCTGGATCACGCCATTGGGCGCCACCAGGTAATACTCCGCGCCAACGCCAACCCAGCGCGTGCCCTTGCGCGGCGCCGGCAGGTTGTATTGCTTGTAGTCGTCGATCACATACTGGCGGTCCCTGAACTCGGTCGGCAGGCGGTCACCTTTCTTCCATTGTTGCACCTGCATATACGGCGAGCTTTGCGCGGCAGGCCCCGCGGCCGTGGAATCCGCCATCGGCTTGCTGGTACCTTTGGTGCTCCGGGTACCCTTGGTGCCGGTTGTTCCGGTAGCGCCCGGGGGTCTGGTAGTGCCGGTGGCGTCAGGCATGCCTGTCGTGCCAGGGCTGCCTGTCATGCCTGGGGTGGTTGTCGGGCCTGGGGCGCCTGTCATGCCAGGCGTGGTGGTCGTGTCTGGGGTGCCGCCGGCGCCGGTGGTGCCAGCAGCGCCGGAGGCTGCGGCGCCGCCCTGCATCTGCGCCAGGGCCAGCGGCGCGGCCAGCACGCTGGCAGCCAGCCATAGCGCGGGTATCGCTTTCTTGGTATTCATCGTGATCTCCTTGCGTACGGGAAAACCGAACTGCCGGAGGATCCGGACAGCATCTCAAGGTTAGAACACAAAAGTGCGCACCGGCCAACGCATATGCCGGGGTGCGGCACCGCACCAGCCCTAATCCGCGCTACAGGTAGATCACCTCGATGGTAGCCATGCCGTCAAGCTGGATCGCGCTGGCGCCCGGCAGCTCGCCCAGCCTGGCCAGGCCGGCCGAGACTTCGCCGCCCATGGTAAAGGTGCGGCCGCGCGCGAGTTGCCCGTCTGACACCCACGTGACCGCCTTGCCGTCGTTGCGCAAGACCCGGTCGCGGTCGCCCGACTGCAGCACGCCGCCGGCGACGATGCCGATTTCCGCGGGTGCGCCATCGACCATGGCGCCGGACAGCGCCACCGACCAGACCCCGATCGGATTGCCTGCGGCGGTCTGTCCCAGGCTAAAGCGCCGGTCCGCCTGAGCGGGCCCGGCACTGGCGCCACCCGCAAGTGCCAGCGTGCCATAGCCGAGCACGCCGCTGCGGTTGCTGCAGGGCGGTACCGAGTTCGGCTTCAAACGCCGGCGACTGGGTGGTGCGCTCGCGCCAGACCGCTTCTGCGCCACGAAGGACTTCTGCTAGGTGTACAGGTGGTCCAGCGTGCTGGCGCCGTTGCTGTCCGCGCTGAAGGGGTGCCGGCGGCGCTGCCGGGCGAGAGCTGCCTTGGCAGCTTGCAGCAGGCCTATGCGCAGGCGATCGTGCGCCTGCTGCCGGGGCGCGAGCGCATCGAGCTGATCGTGCCGCCCGAGGCGCTGGCGGTGCCCGGCGCCGACGCGGCCGCCGGCTACAGCCGTTGCGGCTGGGGCGGCGTGTTCAACCACGACGTGCTGGCGCTACAGAACAGTGGCCCGGCCGGCAGCGGCACGGTGCCTTCAGCCCAGCACGCGCGAAGAAGGCCTGGTCGTAGCAGGGCTGGCCCTCGCTGTCGAACACGACTTCCGCGGCGCCGGCCTGCACGCCATTGACGACCAGCGTCACGGTGCCCCGGCCCGGCGCAAAGCGCTTCTCGCTCTTGAAGTATTCGGCAACCTGGCCCGACAGGCCGCGGGCTTCCATGGTCTTCACGTCGAAATCGACGTCTTCAGCGAGCGCCGCCTGCGGCATCTGCGAAATGGCTGCGGAAACCGCCAGCGTCAGCAAACGGGGCTTGATATGCATGATGATTCAACCACCGGGAGGGGCGCCGCCCTGGACATCCCCCCGGCGGCATGGACTGATTGGGTTAGCTGGCCTGGCTGTTGCTGGTTGCAGGCGCAGCGCCGAGCGGCGCGTCGAAGGGCTTGGAGAAGTAGCCGAACATCGACGCCGGCATCGACCTGACCGTGGTGGCGGCCGCCGCCTTGTCATCGCCCGCCTTGGCCACGACCTTTTCGCCAGGCAGGATGTAGGTGCGCGGCAGGTCGGCGCGGCCGTTGCCAGGCATCAGTTCCAGATTCGGCGACATCCGCACCACGTAGGCGCCGGTGTTCTGTACCTGCACGTCGCCATTGGCCAGGCGGCTGTACCTGAGGTCCTTCCACAGTTCGTTGTTCAACAGCGACGACGGATGGATGATCAGCGGCACGTTCTGCCGCACTGTCAGCCGCACCATGTTCTTCTCCGCCGGCGGGATGCCTTCGAAGACCGCGCGCGCCAGCTTTTCGGTGGACAGGTTCTCCTTCTTCTTCTTCAGGAGAAACCGCACCATCTGCGTATCGCCCGGCTCCATGCGCGCCACCGGCGGGGTGGCCATCACGCGATCGGCGTCGTCCTCGGGCACGGACTCGACCGACGAGTACAGCAGCATCGGGCGTGCGTCGGTGTTCTTCAGCGTCATCACGCCCTCCCCGTCATCGGTATTCGCGATGACGACGGGCGTCTCGAGTTGCAGGCCGGTATTGCCCTGCGCATGGGCATGTGCGCCCAGCGCGCTCGCCGCCAGCACGGCGCTCATCAACATGGTCCTGGAGAATTTCATGGATAGCCTCACTGTGTTTCATGCATCGTCATTCGATGCATTCATTGTGGAAGCGCGGCGGGGCTATCCGAATCAGGCAAGCCTTAAACGATGGGGCAAATCGATACGGCCGCTGCACGCAAAAAAGCCAGACACACGGTCTGGCTTTTTTTGCGTGCAGCGGAGAAGGATTACAGGTAGTTCACCTGCACCGTCATCGATCCGTCCAGCAGGATCTCCTTGCTCATGTCGAGCGTGTCGGTCGGCGCGATGCTGGTCGCCACCGACATCGCCCTGCACGAACGGTTCGAACAGGCATGGCTGGACCTCGGGCGGAATGCCGATGCCGGTATCGGCCACCTCCAGCATCAGGCAGACCCTATCCGCCGCGGCCGATGCGCACCCCATGCGGATGGTGACGCGCCCTTGCACGGTGAACTTCAGCGCATTGCCCAGCAGGTTGGCCAGCACCTGCCGCACGCGCACCGGATCGCCGACCACCCACGGCAGGCCGGGCTGCAGGTAGCAGGCCAGTGCCAGCCCCTTGCGCAAGGCCAGCGGCGATTGCGCGCGCGCGACCCACTCGACCAGTTCCACCGGGTCGAACGGCACCGCATCGAGGTCGATCTGGCCCGCCTGGATGCGGGAAAAAGCGAGCAAGTCATCGAGCAGTTGCAGCAGCACGGCGGACGACGACTGCATGGTGGCAATCTGCTGCCGCTGCAGGTCCGTCAGTGCGGACAGCGACAGCAGTTCGAGCGTGCCCAGCATGCCGTACAGCGGCGTGCGGATTTCATGGCTCATTGCCGCAAGCAGGCGCGGACTGACTGCGTTGGCCGGGTCGGCCCCCTCGCTCGCTGCGTGACGCGGTACGCTTCGCTGATATCGGTCGGTTTCATCGGATCATCCCGGCGGAAGGCATGCCGTGGTGAGGCGGAGTCGCCGGCTCGCGCGCAGGCTCGCGCAGCACCGCATGCAAAGAGCATAGCCGCGGCAAGCGCAGAAAGCCCGCGCTTCGGTTTGCGCGATTTCTGGAGCGACGGAACCTCAAGAAATGACTGGATTGCTGAGAAGCAAGGCTACAGCGACACCGCCCGGCTATGCGGTGGCGGACATGGCCGTGGGCCACCCCGGCCGGGGCGTTGCATCTCACCTACATGCGCGATCCGGATGGCAACAAGCTGTGCGCGTTGCATCGCATGCCGGCCTGACACCGTGCGAGCTGCGTCCATTCCTCGCGAACTGGCAGAAATTCAGGGGTACACGGGTGCTATCATCAGCCGGCACCGGCCACATCGGCCGCGAACCATCAAATGACGCAAGAGGAATGGGGCATTCGCAATCGCAGAAGCAGCAGACGCATGAGCGCATCGTGGAAGTTGCCGCGCAGCGCTTGTGCGAGCTTGGCCTGGAAGGGCTGAGCATCGCCAACCTGATGAAGGAGGTTGGCCTGACGCACGGGGGCTTCTACAAGCATTTCGAATCCCGCGACGAGCTGGTCACCGAAGCCCTTGTCTATGCTTTCGCAAGCACCCAAGCACGCTCGGCCGCTCGAGCCACCTTCCAGGCGATGGTGTCGGCGTACCTGAGCAAGAGACACCGCGACTCTCCGGGCAACGGCTGCGCCGTTGCGGCGGTGGTCAACGACATGGGCCGCGCCCACGAGGACGCGCGCGCGCTATATACCGAGCAGGTGCGCAAGAGCCTGGGAACTATCGGCGGGCTGCTGGGCGCGGCTGACGATGCTGGCCACGATGCCGGAGCGATCGTCGCCCTGAGCACCATGGTCGGCGCGCTTGGCCTGGCGCGGGCGGTGGATGACCCGGCGCTGTCGGGAAAGATACTGGCCTCGGTACAGGATTTCCTGCTCGCGCAGTTCGATTCGGCGTCCGCCAGGAACGACTGAGCAAGTCCCCTAAGGGCCGCGGTTGTCGTCAGCATTCCGTCGGCCCCTCCCACGAAGATCCCCGGCGCGCTTCATGCGCATACCTCATTGACCCGCACGATTGATTCGCGCGAGTGGATGATGATTGACATCCATTTAGATGTCAATCATCATCCTCGTCGCTCGTTGCGCACAGACGCACGCGAGCCCGCATAAGAGTCGTACATCGATCATGCGTTTCACAAAAGAAAAAGAGGGGTCAAGTCATGAAGTTCCTTGCTCAATGCCGCGCGCCTGGCAGCGCGGCATCCCGCGCCGTGCGCGCGTCAGTCTCGATGCTGGCGGCAATCCTGCTGGCAACCGCCTGCGGCGGCGGTGGCGGCGACAGTGCTTCGGCGCCGCCACCCCCTGCCGTGCAGGAGCCGCTGGGCTATACGCCGTTGTTCGCGGCCGATACGCCGCTGATGGAGCAGATCCAGTACCGCGAACCTGACGGCACGCTGGTCACCCTGATGGGCTCGCGCCCGACCGAGCGCCACGCCCGCGAGCGCGGCGAGCCGTGGGACGCCCCCGATGCGGGTCCGGGCCGCTACCTGACCTTCCCTACCTTCTACTTCCAGAACCGCACCTTCGGCCTCGAGATCCGCGACCATGTGCCGGCCGGGCGCCAGCGCATCGAGATTTACCTGCGGGTGAACCAGGGCATCTTCGACGGCACCACCTTCAGCCTGTTCCGCAATGTCCTCGATCCCAACGTGCGCGACTACGGCTGGGCGCTGAACTTCGGCTTCAACAATCCGAAGGAAGGCGGCCTGCCGATCTGCCGCGAGGGGCAGCCGCGCGAGGATTGCATGATGGTGGTCGATTCCAACTGGCGTACCGACCCGCACAGTCCGCTGAAGATCGGTGACCGGATCGAACTGGCACCGGCACCCAGGCTCAAGCGCGATCCGGTGGTCGATGGCGGCGGCAGCCGCTACTACTCGTTCGAGCAGCTCTACGTCGTGGGCGTGGGCATGCGGCCGTGGTACGGCATCGTCCCGAACCTGGACTCAGAGGTCCTGCCTGACGAAACGCTGCTGGGCGGCCAGGCGAGCATCTCGTACAACTATTCGGAAGAACCGATGCGGGTGTTCCAGCAGATGGCGAACAACATCGGCATCGCCAACACCCAGCGCTTTGTCGAGGGCCGGCGCCTGTTCCACACCTCGTTCCTGGACGGCACGCACTCGGAACACGATGTCGACAACCCGAAATTCACCGCGCACATCGGCCAGCTCGGCCCGCGCTACAACCAGCCGCGCTGTATCGAGTGCCATACCAACAACGGTCGCAGCAAGGCCGTGGGAATCGGCGCCAAGCTCGACACGCTCTCGTTCCTGACCGCCACGACCGACGGCAAGGTCGATCCCGTCTACGGCCACAACGTGCAGCAGCACGCGCAGGACCCCGCCGCACCTGCCTATGACGTGACCGTGCAGTCGTACGAGACCACGGTGCGCACCTTGCCCGATGGCGAGAAGGTCGAACTGGTCAAGCCGGTCTATGCGTTCAAGGGACCGGTTCCGGCGCGCTTCTCGACGCGCCAGGCGCCGCAGGTGATCGGCATGGGCCTGCTCGAGGCCGTTGCCGAGCCCACCATCCTGGCGCTGGCCGACCCGAACGATACCAATGGCGACGGCATCAAGGGCATCCCGAACTGGATCGTCGATCCGGAGACGGGCAAGACCCACCTCGGCCGCTTCGGCTGGAAGGCGTCGAAGGGAAGCATCCGGCAACAGGTCGCTGACGCGCTGATGAAAGACATGGGCGTGACCTCTCCGGTCTTCCCGGACCGGGGTTGCCAGCGTGGCGCACCGGATTGCCGCGGCTCGACCGCGCCCACCGCGGTCAATGAAACCGAGCTGCAGCGCCTGTCGCACTACCTGTCGCTGATCGGCGTGCCGGCCCAGCGCAGCCTGCGCAGCGGCTTCCCGGATGGAATCCGGGTGTCGCCGGAGCATGACGTGAATCCCGGGCAGATCGCGCGCGGCAGCGAGCTGTTCGCGCAAGTCAGGTGCGTGGCCTGCCACACCCCGACCATGAAGACCGGCAACACGCACCCGTTTGCCGAACTGCGCGAACAGACCATCCATCCGTACAGCGACCTGCTGCTGCACGACATGGGCCCGGGCCTGGCCGACTCCCTCAGCGAGGGGCGCGCCTATCCGAGCCAATGGCGTACCGCTCCGCTGTGGGGCATCGGCTCGCTGCGCTTCGTCCAGGGCGGCGACCAGAACGTGCGCCTGCTTCACGACGGCCGCGCGCGCAACCTGCTGGAAGCGATCCTGTGGCACGGTGGCGAGGCAACTGACAGCCGGACGCGCTTTGAAGCGCTGCCCAAGGCCGACCGCGACGCCATCGCGACGTTCCTGCAGTCGCTGTAATCCCGGGTGCCTGCCCGCTCTCCGGAGCGGGCAGGCTTGCACAAGCGTGAGAGCTGGTCTTGCAGACCGATCCGATTCCTGAATTCCAAATGAGCGTGCGCAAACGTATTGGCCACTGCCTGCTGGCAGTGATGATGGCATTCGCACTCGCCGCGTGCGGGGGTGGCGGGGAAGACAACACCACGAAGAATGGCAACGACGGCAATGGAGGCACGCCGCCGGCCATGGCGCCCGCCACGCCCCCTGCGTCGATACCGGTGACCGGCAAGAGCACCAAGCGAGGCATCGCCTACGATCTCGCCAGCGCGGCCGACTTTGCCGCCTTGGCGCCCGGCGTCTCGTGGTGGTACAACTGGGCGGCGCAACCGAACGCCGCGGCGCCTGCCGACGCCAAGTCCGCCTATGGCATGGACCATATCCCCATGCTCTGGAACGACAACTTCGACGCAGTCGCCGTCGAGGCTTACCTGCTTGCCCGTCCGGGCATCCGGTACCTGCTGCTGATGAATGAGCCGAACCTGGTCGACCAGGCCAACCTCTCGCCGGCCGCCGCCGCTGCCGCATGGCCCCGCTACGAGAGCATCGCCGCCCGCACCGGCGTGAAACTGGTCGGCCCCGCGATCACATGGGGAACGATGCCTGGCTATGAAGACCCGGTGACGTGGCTCGACGCGTTCTACGCTGCGTATCGGACCGCCAATGGCGGGCGCGACCCACGCATCGACTACCTCGCGTTCCACTGGTACGACTATGGCCTCGGCGGCCAGCTCGATCGCCTGGCGAAGTACGGCAAGCCGTTCTGGGTAACGGAGTTTGCCAACTGGCACGCAGGCAACGACGGCGCGCAGATCGACACGCTGGACAAGCAGAAGCGGCAGATGCAGGAGATGGTGGCAACGTGTGAGCAGCGCGCTGACGTGTTCCGGTACGCGTGGTTCACGGGCAGGTGGGGCCATGACGTCCATTTCACCAGCCTGCTGGCCGCCGATGGGGCACTGACGGAGCTTGGGCGGTATTACCTCAGCCTGCCGTACTGAGCAGGGGAGCGGTGCACAACCGCTCTCCGCCGCGGTTGCGCGTCACCGTCGCGATTTACTTGTGCCGCATCTCTACGACAGTCGGTTTTCCGTCGACGTTGTCGAAGGTGGCCGATACCCCATCGCCCTCCTTGAAGTTCTTCAGCGAAGCCCGGTCCTTGACCGGAAATGCCATGGTCATCGGGCCCATTCCGAGGTTGGCGATAGGACCATGCTTCAGCGTGACCTTGCCGGCCTGCACATCGATCTTCCTGATCTCGGCCACCACGGGTTGCGGCGCCGGTTGCGAGGCGGCGGACGGCTTCATGTCCATGCCGCCCATTGAGCCCGCCGCGAATGCGGCCGGCATGGTGGCGAAAGCCAGTACGAATGCGAGAGTCTTGGCGGATTTCATTGCGGTTTCCGTTGAAGTGAAGGGTGGGTGGAACCAGAAGGCGTTGTGATGTGGCGCCGACGTAGCAGCAGGTACACCGCCGGCACCACGAACAACGAAAGCAAAGGCGCCGTAAGCATGCCGCCGACCATTGGCGCTGCAATACGCTGCATGACCTCCGAGCCGGTGCCATGCGACCACATGATCGGCACCAGACCGGCAAGGATGACGGCAACGGTCATGGCCTTGGGGCGCACGCGTAGCACTGCGCCTTCCTGGATGGCGTCAAGCAGCGCGGGCAGGCTGGCGTCGCCCTGAGCCTCGCGCGCGGTCCATGCCTGCTTCAGATAGAGGAGCATGATGACGCCGAATTCCGCCGCCACGCCTGCCAGCGCGATAAAGCCGACCACGCCGGCAACCGACAGGTTGTAGCCCAGCAGGTAAAGCAGCCAGAAGCCGCCGATCAGCGCCAGCGGCAGCGTGCCCATGATCAGCAGCGCTTCATCGAGACGGCCGAACACCAGGTAAAGCAGCACGAAGATGATCAGCAGCGTGAACGGCACCACCACCTTCAGCCTGGCGGCGGCCCGCTCCAGGTATTCGAACTGCCCCGACCAGCTCACCGAGTAGCCGGCCGGCATCGGGACCGCCCGCGCGACGGCGGCCTGCATATCGTGGACGGCCGAGCGCAGGTCGCGCCCGCGGAGGTCGACATACACCCAGCCGGACAGGCGGGCGTTCTCGCTGCGCAGCATCGGCGGCCCCTGCACCACCTGGATGCGCGCCACGTCGGACAGCACGATCTGCTGGCCCCTGTCGGTGACGATGGGCAGGCTGCGCAATTGCTCCACCGAATCGCGGTAATCGCGCGGATAGCGAACGTTGATGGGGAAGCGCGCCAGACCATCGACCACCTCGCCAACATTGTCGCCGCCGATGGCCGACGAGACCACGCTCTGCACGTCCGCGATATTGAGGCCGTACCTGCCGGCCGCCAGGCGGTCGATATCGATATCGACGTAGCGCCCGCCCGCCAGGCGCTCGGCCAGCGCCGACGTGACGCCCGGCACGGTCTTGACAGCCTCCTCGATGCGCGTTGCCAGGCGGTCGATCTCCTTCAGGTCGGCGCCCGCCACCTTGATGCCGACCGGGCTCTTGATGCCGGTGGCCAGCATGTCAATCCGGTTGCGGATCGGCGGCACCCAGATATTGGACAAACCCGGCACCTTCACCACGCGGTCGAGTTCCTCCACCAGCGTGTCGGTGGTCATGCCGGCACGCCACTGGTCGCGTGGCTTGAACTGGATGGTGGTCTCGAACATCTCCAGCGGTGCCGGATCGGTCGCGGTATCGGCGCGGCCTGCCTTGCCAAACACAGTCGCTACCTCTGGCACGGTCCTGATCAGGCGATCGGTCTGTTGCAGCAACTGCGCCGCCTTGCCGGCGGATAGCCCCGGCAACGCCGACGGCATATAGAGCAAGTCGCCCTCGTCGAGCGGCGGCATGAATTCGCCGCCGATCCGCATGACCGGCCACGCCGTCGCGGCCAGCAGCACTGCGGCGATCGCCAGGGTGGTCTTCGGCCAGGCCAGCACCCGCGCCAGCACTGGGCGATAGGCGCGGATCAGCCATCGGCTCAACGGGTTGGACTGCTCCGACGGAATCCGGCCGCGGATCAGGTAGCCCATCAGCACCGGGACCAGCGTTACCGACAGGCCTGCCGCCGCCGCCATTGAATAGGTCTTGGTAAAGGCCAGCGGCGAGAACAGCCGGCCCTCCTGCGCCTCCAGCGTAAATACCGGGATAAACGACAGCGTGATGATCAGCAGCGAGAAGAACAGCGCCGGCCCCACCTCGGCCGCCGCCTGCCCGATCACGCTCCAGCGCTCGCTGCCCGTCAGCTTGCGCCCCGGATGGTCCGCATGCCAGTGCTCCAGGTGCTTGTGCGCGTTCTCGATCATCACGACCGCGGCATCGACCATGGCGCCGATGGCGATGGCAATGCCGCCCAGCGACATGATGTTGGCGTTGATGCCCTGGTAGCGCATCACCAGGAAGGCCGCCAGCACGCCCAGCGGCAGCGAGACTATGGCCACCAGCGCGGAACGCAGGTGGAACAGGAACAGCAGGCAGACCAGCGCGACAACGACGAACTCTTCGACCAGCTTGTGGGTCAGGTTTTCCACCGCGCGGTGGATCAGCGCGGAGCGGTCGTAGGTGCTGACGATCTGCACGCCGGCCGGCAGGCTCTTCTGCAGCGTTGCGAGCCTGGCCTTGACGGCCTCGATGGTTTCCAGCGCGTTCTTGCCCGAGCGCATCACGATGACGCCGCCGGCAACCTCGCCCTCGCCGTCGAGTTCGGCGATGCCGCGCCGCGTCTCCGGACCAAGCTGCACGGTAGCGACATCGCCCAGCCGCACCGGAATCCCGGCGTCGCTGGTCACCAGCGGGATCTGCCGGAAATCGTCGAGCGTCTTCAGGTAGCCGCTGGCGCGGACCATGTACTCGGCCTCGCCCATTTCCAGCACCGAGCCGCCGGCTTCCTGGTTGGCGCCTTTGAGCGCGGCCAGTACCTTGCCTTGCGAGAGGTTGTAGGCGCGCATCCGGTCCGGCATCAGCACGACCTGGAACTGCTTCACCATGCCGCCCAGCGACGCGACCTCGGCGACGTTTGGCAGCGATTTGAGCTCGAAGCGCAGGAACCAGTCCTGCAGTGCGCGCAACTGGCCGAGATCGTGCTTGCCGGTCTTGTCCACCAGCGCGTACTCGTAGATCCAGCCGACGCCGGTCGCGTCGGGCCCCAGCGCCGGCCTGGCGGCGGCGGGCAGGCGCGATTGCACCTGGTTCAGATATTCCAGCACGCGCGAGCGCGCCCAGTACAGGTCGGTGCCATCCTCGAACAGCACGTAGACAAAGGAGTCGCCGAAGAACGAATAGCCCCGCACCGTCCTGGCGCCGGGTACCGACATCATCGTGGTGGTCAGTGGATACGTGACCTGGTTCTCGACGATCTGCGGCGCCTGGCCGGGAAACGGCGTGCGGATGATGACCTGCACATCGGACAGGTCAGGCAGGGCGTCGAGCGGCGTGCTGCGCACGGCCCACAGGCCCCATGCGGTAAGCAGGACCGTGGCCAGCAGCACGAGGAAGCGGTGGCGGATCGAAGCCAGGATCAGGCGCGCGATCATTGCCGGCTCCCCTGGGCGCTGGCTGCCGGCTCGACCGACGACAGCCTGGCCACGCCATCGCTGTCGAGATGAAAGCGGAAGCGGATGTTGTCGCCTGCCTTCAGGCCCTTGGGCAGGCCCGTTGGTGGCGCGGCGAAGTCCATGGTCATCGCGCCCCACTGTGCCGACGGAATCGGACCGTGCGAGATGGTGACGCTCTCGGCGCCGTTCACGGCTTCGATGCGGCCGGTGCCTTCATGCTCGCCGGCCGGCACGGCCGGCGCCGCAGGCGCGGTCGACATGCGTGCGGCGGTGCCGCGCAGGCTGGCTTCAGAGTCGAGCAGGAACTGGCCCGACGTGACCACTTTCTGCCCTGGCTTCAGTCCGTCCAGCACCTCGACCATGCCCTCGGCCTCGCGGCCGGTCTTGATTTCGGTCGCGACAAAGCCCGCCTTGCCGGCATCCACCATGACGATGTTGCGCTGGCCTGTGCGAATGACCGACTCCGCCGGGATCAGCAGCGCGTCCTTCCCGGCGCCACTGTCAAAGCTGACCGTCACGAACATCCCCGGCAACAACTGCCTGCCCTTGTTGGGCAGGACGATGCGGGCCTTGACCGTTCGCGTCGCCGGATTGACGTCGGGAAGGATGACTTCGACCTTGCCGGCGATGGCATCGGCCGCGCCGCCCGGCTGTACCCTGGCCCCAACGCCAGGCCGGATCGCACCGGCCTGCCCCGCCGGGATCTCGGCAATCACCCACACCTGGCTGAGGTCGGCCAGGCGGAACAGGGTCATGCCAGGCGAGACGGTCATGCCCTCGCGCACGCCCACCTCGGTCACGAGCCCATCGACCGGGCTCACGATGGCAAGATTGGGCTGCAACTTGCCCGAGGACTCCACCGCGCGGACCTGGTCCGGCGTCATGCCCGCCTGCAGCATGCGCGCCCTTGCGGCACCGCGCAGGTCGCCAAGATGCTCGCCCGCCGCCATGCGGGAGACGGCAAGAAACTCCTCCTGGGCCGCGACCCAATCGGGCGAGTACAAGGTCGCCAGCGGCTGGCCGCGCCGGACCGGGTCGAGGGTCGCCCTGAGCGCGACCTGCTGGACGAAGGCGTTGGTGCGCGCCTGGATCACGCGCACGCTGCGCTCGTCGATGGCGACATTGCCGGGCGCCTGGAGCACGGCGCCCAGCCGCCCAGACTTGACCTCGGCCGTGCGAATACCCAGGTTCTGGGCGACATGGCTGTCCACGGTGACACCGCTCCCGCCGCCAGCACCGTCCGCGTAGACCGGCACGAGCTGCATGTCCATGAACGGGGACTTGCCCGGTTTGTCGAAGCGCTGGCCGGGCACCATGGGATCGTGCCAGTACAGGATCTTCTTGCCGGTGCGCGGGTCGGTGTCGCCGGCCTTGAGGGCAGCTTCCGCACCGGGCGCGGCCGACGTCTGCGCGGACTGCGTTCCCCGCGTCACCCCGAACCGGTAGGCGCCGTAGAGAGCGGCGCAGACGACAACCAGCCCGGCCATCGCTTCAATGGCGTGCTTTTTCATTTGGCTTCCTTCATGGCGGGCTCGGTCTGCGCGGTGGGCAGCGGCACCAGGTAGTTCAGGTCGGCCCACAGCTTCGCGGTCTTTGCCTCGAGCAGCAGGCGATCCATGGCGGTATCGATGGCGCGATGGTTCGCTTCGGCGACGGCCAGCAGCGGGCCCGTGTTGGCCCGGTACGCCGTCAGCGCCGCCTCCGCCTGCACGCGGGCGAGCGGCAAGGTCTTGTCGTCGTAGCGTCGCAGGCGCTCAAGGTTGCGCTGCAACTCGGCAAGCCGGGCGCCGACCATGGCCTGGGTATTGCGCCGGATCACTTCCAGCCTGGCCCGCGCTTCGCCTGCCTGCGCCAGCCGCGCCGATATATCCCGGTCCTGGCGATTGCCCTGGTCCCACGGCACCGGGAAGCTGACATTGAGCGATCCCATATTGGAGTAGGCCGAGCCGCGCTGGCTGTACATCAACTCGACCGTCACATCGGGCCTGGCGGCTTGCCTGGCCAGCTGGATCTCCGATTCCGCCAGGGCCACGTCGCGCTGCGCAGCCGAGAGTTCGGGCACGGCCTCGAATTCCCCCTGCGCCAGTTGCAAGGCGCCCTGCGGCACGTCGAGCGGCGGCCGGTCCGATAGCGGCCGCCGGGCCGCGGCGCCGATCCAGCGTTCCAGGTTGAGCGTGGCAGTAGCCAGGGCGGCCCGGTTCTCGTCCTCGCGGTCATGCAGTTTCTGGATTTCCAGCTCCATCGCCAGTACCTCCGCGCGCGAGCCGCGCCCGCCCCGGTAGGCAGCAGTGGCCGCCTGCACCGCCAGTTCAAGCGGCTGGCTGTGATGGCCGAGCAGGACGCCGGCCTGTTCGGCATACCAGCGGTCGAGCCAGGCACTGACGGCATTGCGCTGCACGTTGGCCAGTCCGACGGCGCGCTGCGCCTCGGCGGCGGCAGCTTCCGCTTCGAAACGCGCCGCTTTGGCGCGACGCTTGTCCGCGCGCGTGAATTCCTGCGTCACGCTGACGGAGCGCATGGTCATGGAGTCACGGCTCAGCGAGAACTGGTCAGAGCCGTTGACGGGAACATTGTTGATCCCGAGCTTGAGCACGGGGTCCGGCAGCTGGCCGGCGGCGACCGCCATTTGCACGGCGGCCTCGACGGCGCCGCGCGAGGATTCGGCGTCGCCGGCATGGGCGCTCGCGATCGCAACGGCTTCCGCGAGGGACAACGAAGGGGCGGATTGCGCGGGGGCGCCCTGCGGCGCAGCCAGGCCGACAGCAGGCGCGCTAAGCAGCGCCACGGTCAGGTGACGTAGAAAATGCATAAAGCCTCCGGGAGCGACGACTGCTGCCCGCACGGAAGCGGGCAGCACCAGGTGACGTCGAACCGGAGGCTAAGTCTGGAAACTGCAGTGAAGGATGTTGAGCGGTGGCGGACCACGCGCGTCCGCCTTGGCGTGCAGCGCGACGCGTACCTCCGCGAGCACCACGGGCGTCGGCGCAATGACGCGCATCAGCACCGGCATGAAGGCCGGGAGCTGCGGCGATACATGATCGGCGCTCTTGGAATCGGCCTGGCAATGCGCCAGGCAAAGACCACTCTGGTCGATGCCCTTGTTGTCCTCGTTGTCCTCGCTCGCGGCCATGTCGGGACACGACTCGGTCATTGCCGCCATCGCGCCGCGGCTATCTATCTGGTAGCGGCTCCCGGCACAGGCGTACGCCGCCGCTGCCAGTTGGACTGCCAGGAAGACAACGAGGAGGAAGCCAGCGAACCATGGCCGCCGGCAGGCGGAATAACGCAAGCTTTGCAGTGCCGTGAGCGAGATAGTCGCAAGGATACTGTCTTTTGCGGGTATTGCAACCCGGCCGCGTGACCGGCCGGGACGCCCCCTGCTGCAAGGCTTCTTCGCAATGGGGCTGCCCGTTGTATCACTGTCCCTGCGCCCCGCGATACCGCGCCAGAGCGCTGCCTCCCTGTTATCACGATGTATTGGTCGCCATGGACATCGCCGCGTCAATGTGTCGCAGGCGCCGTCGGCGAAGTGACGATCGAGGCTGGCAAGCCACGGCGAAATCGATCCGCACCATCCTCATAACTGGATCGAGGCCCGGCCAATGCCTTCGAATTCCGCTGTCACAAGGTCGCCGGCCGACGCAGTCAGAATTCCGACCCAAGTGCCGGTGGTGACAACCGTGCCGGCTTTCACGCTTTGGCCCGACCGTGTGGCGTGGCGGAGCCAAGCCACCAGTCCATAGGCCGGATCGCCCAGGGCATGGGTGCCACGGCGCTCGATCGACTCCGCTCCGATCTGCACCCGGCAACGCTGTACTGCCCAGTCTCGCGCTTCATAGTCACGCCATTCGCCAAGCACAAGCGCCCCGTGGGCCTGCAGGTCGGCCAGCTTCAAAAGCGCGGGTGCGGCGACGTACTGCTGCCAGCGCGAGTCGACGACCTCGATCGAGACCGCCATCGCATCGATCAGCGCAGCTGCACCCGTACCATCGAGGGCGGCGGCCCGCGCGGCGTCCACCTCCTGTCCTAGCCGGAGCGCGATCTCGGCCTCGATGCCGCGCCACGTGAAGGGCCAGTCGCCAGCATGCGCCGGGCTGGCCCACACCCCGGCGGACGGGAGTTCGGCGTGCGTCAGTTGCGCCTCGCGTGAAGGTCCTCCGGATTTCCAGTACCCGGCGCCTGTCGCTTGCCAGCCAAGCGAGCGAGCGACAAGCGCCTGCACGGCGTAAGCCTGCTCCGGACCGTCAAGCGCCGTGGCGAAGCTTTCCGCGTCTGCGCAACGGTGCTCGCGCCGTGCGTCGAGCAAGGCCTGCGCGACCCTATCGATATTGGTGGATGTCATGTTTCGGGAAATTCCTTGAATGCAGGATCAAAGTTGCTCGGTGCCACGCTCCCGGCAAGCGCATGCAGCAGGCTGCGGCACGCTGCCGGCACCGGACCGATAACGGGAATGGCAAAGCGCATGCTCAAGGCCTGAGCGGCCTGGCCCAGCGGGCCACCGCCTATCACCACGGCTTGCGCTCCGTCGGCTTCCACACAGGCCTGGACCGCTTCCGCCAGCGCGGCTTCCAGTGCCGCCGGGTCAAGGCCAAGCACGCGCGGGTCGCCCCGGGTGAAACGCACGCCGGTGAAGCTGGCCTCGAGTCCGTGGCGCCGCGCATTGGCTTCTATCGACGACGCCAGCGACGGCGTCGTCGTGGCGATACCGAAGCGACGCCCGTGCTGAGCCGCTTCCCGCATCGCGGCTTCGCCGATCCCCACCACCGGCACGGCCAGCCTGCGCCGGAGCGTGTCGGCACCGGGATCGCCGAAAGCGGCAACGATGACACCGCGAAGCCCGGAGCGCTCCGGGCCGGCGCCGGGCAGCTCGATCGCGCCGACCGCCTCGGCGGCGGCGCTCAGATTGGCCGCGTCGACAATCATCGGCACCCCGCGCGCCATGGTCAGGCCGCGAACGTCCAGGTCGCCGGGAAGCGCGGCACGCGCGATGTCAACCATCATCTGCGTGGTCGCCGACGAGGTATTCGGATTGATCAGCAAGATATGGTTCATCGCCATGCACAGGTTAGGAGCCGCTTGCGGGGGCCGTACTGCCAGCGACTGCCGGATCGGCAAAGTCGTCGTCGGCGGTTTCGCCCATCGGGCGGCCAAAGGTTTCGGGCGCGAACTGAACGCTCAGTGCGAACACAGCGTACATCGCCGCCAGCATGCTGAACATGCCGCCGACGCCGTAGACTTCAAACACGCGGCCGCTGATCAGCGGCGTCAGTGCCCCGGCCAGCGTGCCGAGTGCCAGGATCAGGGAAGTGCCGAACGCACGAACGTGGGTGGGATACTGCTCCGGCGCGAAGATCCAGATCGAGGTATTCAGCAACACGACGCAAAACGTAAAGGCCGCTCCGAACAGCATGACCAGCGCAACGTTGTACGTCAGGAACCCGAAGCAGAGTCCTGCCACGCAGGCCAGGCCGGCACCGATCGTCAGCACGCGCTTGCGCGGAAAGTGATAGCCGCAGTATGAAGCCGCGAGCGCGCCGAACAGGCTGCCGCTTTGCATCACCATGGTGAAGAGAAAGCTCTTGGTAATGGTGTAGCCCTGTGACATCAGGATGGTGGGCATCAGCGTCAGTACCGAGATCTGCGCCCCGTAGGTCATGGAAACCGCAACGCCAAGTGCGATCGTGCGTCGTCCCAGGCGGCCCTTGAATATGTCGCTCAGCCGCACCTTGGTACGCGGTGCCTCCTCCTGCATCGATGCCTGGATGTACGGCGTGGGCTCCCCTGCGAGCTTGCCCAAACGGCCTGACGCCAGGACCGACAGCACCCGGTTGGCCTCGTCTACCCGTCCCTTGGACAGCAGGAAGCGCGGCGTCTCCGGAATAAAACGCCGGTAGAACACGACGAAGAACGCCGGGAGCACCAGGCAGGCGAACAACCAGCGCCAGCTATCCGGGCCCGGGAACATGGCAAACACGGCAAGACCGAAGGCAGGCGCCAGCATATTGCCGAGACCGCCGCTGCCCACGCTGACCATGCCTACCGCCGTGCCGCGGAAGCGGGTCGAGCACAACTCGGCAAGCATCGTCACGGCAATGGAGATCTCCCCGCCCAGGCCAATGCCAACGACAAAGCGGCCCGCCGCCAGCACCCCATAGTTCGGCGCCAGCGCGCAGATGATGGCGCCCAGCGTGAACAGCAGCAGGTTGGCGCTCAGCATCGTGCGCCTGCCATAGCGGTCCGCGATATACCCTGAGCCGATGCGTCCCAACGCGGCGGCACTAAAGGTCAGCGTGTTGAGAAAGCCGATCTGCGCTACCGAAATGCCCCATTGCTCCCGCAGCAGAGGGCCAACCAGGCCGACCGCATTCTGCTCGAACACATCGAACATCACACCCAGCATGATCATGAAGATGATCTTCTTGTGCGACGCCGTCACGCCGATGCCATCCATGGCCCGGTCGAGCTCGTGTTGCTGTGGGGAACTCGGCGATTGAACTACTGTTTCTGCGCCCATCTTTGTCTCCTCCTCGTTCGAGGTCGTCACGGTGTATCCGCAAACTTGTCGCCGCCGTGGTCGGCTGGCGTTGTAGAGCAGCAATAAAAGTCGTTCCGCTCTCCCTTACTCCAGCGCAGGCGTCGAGTACGGTGGCCGGCGGGCGCGCAAGGCCTGTTCAGCGGCATACGCCAGCCGTATCAGCACGGTCTCCGAGAAGGGACGGCCGAAGAATTCCAGACCGACCGGCACACCTTGGGGTGCGTTGCGGTCCGGCGCGGAAAAGCCCGCGGGGATCACGATGGCCGGAAAGCCGGTGGCGGATGCAAGCACGCCATTGCGTTCGGCCTGCGTCTCGCCGACCGGTACCACCAGGCGCCGCTGGTGGGGAAATGCCAGTGCGTCGAGCCGGTGCCGCGCCATCAGGTCCTGCAGCCGCATGCGCAATGCCTGCTGGCGCTGCAGGCGCTCGCGGTATTCCTCTTCCCGCCCGCTCAGCGCCACGGCGGTGGTCAGCGTTCCCGCCACGCTTGGATGCATCGCTCCCGCGGCGATGATGTCCTTGGTCGACCGCACCGGCACGTCGGATGCGAGCCGGGCCAGGTAGGCGTCGAGATCGCGCTCCATCTCGTAGTGGTGCACGAGCGTGGACGCCAGGAGTTCCTCCGGGTTGATGGCGTCGTCAATGGCGATCAGCTCGGCGCCTTGTGCTGCGATGATGGCCAGCGCCGCTTGCATGACGGCATTGACGGGACGGTGCGCGTCCCCGTCGCCGAAGAAATGGCGCAAGACGCCAATGCGCGCACCCTTGAGCCCGTCGGGGTCGAGACAGTCGGTATAGCTCGCCGGAATGTGGGGCTCGCCCTGGCTGGTGACCGGATCGGCCGGGTCGTATCCGGCCATGACGTCGAGCAGTACCGCCGTATCCGCAACGGTCCGGGTGATGGGGCCGATGGTGTCCTGTGTCAGCCCGCATGGAATCAGGCCGGCCCGGCTGACGAGGCCCATGGTGGGGCGCAGGCCGACGAGGTTGTTTGCGGAGGCCGGTGAGCGGATCGAATTGACACCGTCGGTGCCGATCCCCAGCAGGCCGAAACTGGCTGCGATGGCGGCTCCAGTCCCCCCGCTGGAGCCGCCGGGCGTGCGCGTCAGATCATAGGGGTTCAGTGTCTGACCGGACAATGTACTGACCGTCTCACCACCGGAGGCAAGCTCGTGCAGGTTGGTCTTGGCCAGGACGATGGCGCCGGCCTCGCGCAGCCGACGGACGATGAAGGCGTCGTCCGCGGACATATTGCCGCTCAGGCATGACGCGCCGGCGGTGGTCTCGATGCCGCCGCACTCGATGTTGTCCTTGATCAGCACAGGAATGCCATGCAGGGGCCTTAGCGCCTGCGCTGGATCGCGCCCGGCCATGTCATCGATGCGGCCGGCCTCGGCCAGCGCCTGCGGGTTGAGCCGAAGGACGCTGCGCAGCGCGGGGCCGCTTTGATCATAGGCCGAGATGCGGTCCAGGTAGCCGCGGGCCAGTTGCCGCGCAGTCAGCCTGCCGTCGCGCATCGCGGCATGCGCGCTGGCAACGGTGGCCTCCACCACGCTGAACGGGGCGTGATTGCCGGGTCCGTCCGGATTCGGTTGCAATGTGTTCTTCATGGGAGTCGTTGATACGCCGGCAAGCGGCGCGCGAAGTGTTTGGCCAGCGGGGGCAGCGGCGCGCTGCCCCCGCTGGCGCTTGCTACCGGTTGACCAGCTTGGCCGGCAGGGTCCAGATGGCGAAAGCACCAAGCACCAGCATCCCGGCAATCATGTAGTAGGCGCTGTTGCCGCTCTGGGTCACGTCACGGAGGTAGCCGATCATGTAGCCGCTGGTAAAGCCGGCCAGGTTCCCGATCGAGTTGCTCATGGCGATGGCCGTGGCCGCCGCCGCGCCGCTCAGGAAGGCCGTCGGCAGCGACCAGAACAACGGGGTGCAGGTCAGGATGCCCGCCGCTGCGATCGACAGGAACACCAGTGACAGCGCGGTGTTGTGCATGACCCACGGCAATGCCAGGAAGCCGATCGCGCCCATCATGCACGGGATGATCAGGTGCCAGCGCCGCTCGCGATGCTTGTCGGCGCTGCGCCCGAAGAAGTACATCGCGACAATCGCTGCCATATAGGGAATCGCGCTCAGCAAGCCGATGTTGACGGGGTCGCTGACACCCGTCGACTTGATAAACGTGGGCAACCAGAGCGTGATGCCGTACTGGCCCGTGACATAGCAGAAGCAGATCAGGCTGATCAGCCAGACGCGCGGGTCGGTGAATACCTTGCCGACACGCGCCTGTGGGTCCGCCGCCTTGACATCGTCCGCCTTGGCCTGCTCAAGGACGCGCTTCTCCTCGCTGCTGAGCCACTTGGCCTTGGCAATGGAGTTGTCCAGGTAGTAGAAGCAGAAGCAACCCAGCAGCACCGCCGGAACCGCCTCGATGATGAACATCCATTGCCAGCCACCCCAGCCGGCCACGCCGGCCATGCTGCCCATCAGGTATCCCGACAGCGGGTTGCCGATGATGCCGGACAGCGGCGAACCCATGCAATAGATGGCCATGATCTTGGCGCGCCGGTGCGACGGATACCAGCAGGACAGGTAGTACACGATGCCAGGCGTAAAGCCCGCCTCCGCCAGGCCGAGCAGGAAACGCAGCGTATAGAACGCGGTTGGCGTCTCCACGAACGCGAAGCACGCGGAGAGGATCCCCCACGTGATCATGATCCGGCCGATCCACACCTTGGCGCCAAACCGATGAAGCGCCAGGTTGCTCGGCACTTCGAACAGGAAGTAGCCGATAAAGAATATGCCGGCGCCAAGCCCGTAGACAGTTTCGCTGAAGCCCAGTTGCTGGGACATCTGGAGCTTCGCAAAACCAACGTTGACACGATCTAGATAAGCGATCAGGAAACAGACCATCAGGAATGGAACGAGCCGCCAGCTAACCTTGCGATATGTCGCGTCCTCGAACGTCCTGATCTTTGCTCCCGCCTGCAGGGTTGTATCCACAGCGTCTCCTCTGTTTTTGTCAGGTACGGCAGTGCTGCGCTGATCCTGTTGCGATCAGTCCGGCGGGGATTTGCTGGCGCCTGGCCGCGGCTCGGCCTGGCACGCGGCTCGCGGCGCGTGCCTGGCGCCCTCTCCCGCCCCGGATGGAAATGGCTGCGTCAGGCTGCAGCCTTGAGTGACAGCGGCGTGGCGTGTGCGGCGAGATAGTCCATGGCGGCAACGGTCCCGCTTGCCGCGACCGGTACGCCCGAGATCTTCAGCCCCATTTCGCAGCCGGCGATCGTTGCCATCAGCGTCAGGTCGTTGCAGTCGCCCAGATGGCCGATGCGGAACATGCGGCCCTTCACCTTGCCCAGTCCCGCGCCGAGCGACATGTTGAAGCGGTCATAGATGTTCCTGCGCACCACGTCCGCGTCGATCCCCTCGGGCATCATCACGCCGGTTAGCACCGGGCTGTAGACGGCAGGGTCCGCGCACTGGATTTCCAGGCCCCAGGCATTGACCGCGCGGCGGCATGCCTCGGCCAGCCGCTGGTGGCGCGCGAAGACGTTGTCCAGTCCTTCTTCAAGAATCATGTCGAGGGCTTCGGACAGGCCGTAGAGCAGATTCGTGTTGGGCGTATAGGGCCAGTAGCCGGTCCGGTTCATTTCGATGATTTCGTCCCAGCCCCAGAAGCTGCGCGGCAGCCGGGCGCTGCGGGAAGCTTCGATAGCCTTGGGCGATACCGCGTTGAAGCTGATGCCGGGCGGCAGCATGAGCCCCTTCTGCGAGCCGGAAACGGTCACGTCCACGCCCCATTCGTCATGCCGGTAATCGGCGGACGCCAGCCCGGAGATGGTGTCGACCAGCAGCAACGCCGGGTGCCCCGCCGCATCGATGGCCTTGCGCACGGCGGCGATATCCGAGGTCACACCGGTCGAGGTTTCGTTGTGCACCACGCATACCGCCTTGATGGCATGGCCGGCATCGGCGCGCAGGCGGGCTTCGATCATGTCGGCCTGCACCCCGCGGCGCCAGCCCTCGATTCCCGGCAAGCCGAGAAACTCGGGCCGGATGCCAAGGCTCTCTGCCATCTTCTTCCAGAGCGTGGCGAAGTGACCGGTCTCGAACATCAGGACGGTGTCGCCAGGGCTAAGCGTGTTCGTCAGCGCGGCTTCCCACGCGCCCGTGCCGGAAGCGGGATAGATCACGACCGGCTGCTCTGTCTTGAAAATCTTCTTGATGCCGGCCAGCACCTTCAGGCCCAGCGCCCCGAATTCAGGGCCGCGATGGTCGATGGTCGGATAGCTGATGGCTCGCAGGATGCGATCGGGAACGGGGCTCGGCCCGGGGATCTGAAGGAAGTGGCGGCCAGCGGGGTGGAAGTTGACTTTCAGCATTGACTCCTCCTGTTGAGTTTTGAATGCAAAATACTTTATCAGAAGCGCGGCAGGAAAACAGGGTGAATGGCGCTCAAATTTCGTAGCGTTTACCCGGTAAAAACAAGAGCAAAAACAAGGATTCCTGGAGTTTTTGAAGTGCAGTTAAGTGTCTGCTAAAATTGAACACAATCACGTAATTTGGACTTTGAATGCAAAATTCAGCCTATCCAGGCATGGATTCGCCCGTATCCGTGCTACCTAAGGTGGAACGGCAACGCCTGCATGACACGGTGGTGGGTCACCTGCGGACTTTCATCGTCGAGGGTGTCCTGGAGGCGGGTATGAAGCTCAACGAACGCGAGCTGTGCGAAAAACTGGGCATCTCCCGCACGCCGCTGCGCGAAGCCATGAAGGTGCTTGCGGCGGAGGGGCTGATCGAGATCTCGCCCAATCGGGGCGCGACGGTAGCGCGCCTGTCGCCGACGGAGATTCAAGACACGTTCGAGTTGATGAGCGGCCTGGAAGCCCTATCCGGGGAACTCGCCTGCGAGCGCATCACGGCCGTCGAGCTGGCGCAGATCAAGGCGCTGCACTACGCGATGCTGGCATGCCGGGCTAACGATGACTTGCCTGGCTATTACAGTTTCAATCACCAGATTCATGACCGCATAAACGAAGCGGCCCGCAACGCCGCGCTGCGTCAGACCTATTTGTCGGTGAACCGGAGGCTGCAAGCGTTGCGCTTCCGGTCGAACTATCAGAAGCCGAAATGGGACAGCGCAGTCCATGACCACGAGGAGATGCTTGCGGCGCTCGAAGCGCGCGATGGCAAGCGGCTTGCCGCCATCCTGCGCCAGCATCTTCTGGACAAGCGCGACGCCGTTCTGCTTCTCCAGTCGACCGAGGCCGGCGACGCGGCTGAAACATAGCGCGGCGGATTCAGGTAGCTTTCCGCCTTCAAGGAGTTGCCTCTTCCATATCCTCCACTATCGAAATATGAAATATGGAAACAAGCCAAACGATCACCGCGCTGGCCGCTCTTGCGCACGAGTCCAGGCTCGCCGTCTTTCGCGCGCTGGTTCAGGTTGGCCTGCAGGGGATGCCGGCGGGCCAAATTGCCACGCTACTGGGTGTGCCGCCGTCGTCGCTGTCGTTCCACCTAAAGGAACTGGCACACGCAGAGCTCGTAACGAGCCGCCAGGAAGGCCGGTTCGTGTTGTATTGCGCGAACTTCGCAACCATGAATGGCCTGCTCGCCTACCTTACCGCGAACTGCTGCGGCGGGAATCCCTGCTCGCCGGCGTCTGTGTGCTCACCCGCGAAGGAGAAGCAAAGATGAAGCGCTTTCACGTTCACGTCGCCGTCGCCGATCTCACGAACAGCATCCGCTTCTACGCAGCGCTGTTCGGGGCAGAGCCGACCGTGGTCAAGAGCGACTACGCCAAGTGGATGCTGGAGGATCCGCGCGTCAACTTCGCGATCTCCCAACGCGGTGCAACAATCGGCCTGGATCATCTAGGTGTGCAGGTCGAGAGCGACCAGGAGCTTGCTGAGATGCACGATCGCCTTCAGCGCGCAGCCCTGCCCGTCGATGCGCAGATCGGCACGGCTTGCTGTTACGCGAGATCCGATAAGTATTGGACTATTGACCCACAGGGCATCGCCTGGGAGTCCTACCGGACGCTGTCCGATATCCCCGTGTTCAGTGAATCCCGCGCCACGGACGCCAAGCCCGCCGCTGAGGCGTCTGCCTGCTGCACCCCGGTTTCCGGTAAGCCTAACGGCGTCGCAGTGAAGAGCACTTCGTCATGCTGTTGAAGGCCTCACCATCAAGGAACGCATGACGACCAATGTATTGATCCTTTGCACGGACAATTCCGCACGTAGCGTGCTTGCCGAAGCGATGCTGAACCACTGGGCCGCAAAGCTCGACAAGGATGTTCGCGCATTCAGTGCCGGCAGTGCGCCGAGCGGCCGCCTGAACCCGTTTGCCTTGGAGGCACTGGCCAACGCGGGCGTGGACGTGAGCAATTGTCGAAGCAAGAGCTGGGACGAGTTCTCCGGGACAGAACATTGGCGCGGCCTACTGGTTCACGGCTTCGACCTCGTTCGCGAACCCTGCCGCAGTATTCGGCCGCATGTTCACGAGACCTTTGCCGGCATCGCGCCGGCCAGTACGGCCGGCTTCGCGGCAGCGGACCTGGTCGGCGCGGCAGTCGGCCTGGCGCTTCATACGGCACTTGAGCCACGCACACAGAGTCAGGGCCTTTCCGACGGGATCGAGTCCGCCGGCAAGCGCGGAGAGACTCACTGACGCGAACAACCAGGTGCCTCATAGCGTCTGATCTGCGCACGCAGGCTTTCCATTGTCTGGTCCAGGCAGGCCAGCTCATCACCACCGCCACATAAAGTACTGACACAAAAGAAAAAGCCCGCCATCCTTGGGACAGCGGGCCTCTACCCACAAAAAAAGATATTTTTCCGAATTAGAACGGAATATCGTCGTCCATATCCTCGAAGCCATTCGACGGCGCCTGCTGCGGACGGCGCGCACCGCCACTCTGGCCACCGCCCTGGCCGCCACCTTGGCCGCCACCCTGGGCACCACGGCCGCCGCCATAGCCGCCACCGCCGCCGCTCGACGCTTCACGGCTGTAGCCACCGCCACCGCCGCCGCCATAGCCGTCTTCGTCACCACCGCCGCCGCCACCCTGGCGCGAACCCAGCATCTGCATCTGGTCGGCGACGATTTCCGTCGAGTACTTGTCCTGGCCGGACTGGTCCTGCCATTTGCGGGTGCGGATGCGGCCTTCGATATAGACCGACGAGCCCTTGCGCAGGTACTGGCCGGCAATCTCCGCGAGCTTGCCGAAGAAGGCGATGCGGTGCCACTCGGTGGCTTCCTTCATCTCGCCGGACCCCTTGTCCTTGTAGCGGTCGGTGGTCGCCAGGCGGATATTGGTGACGGCGTCGCCGCTGGGCATGTAGCGCGTTTCGGGATCTGCCCCGAGATTGCCGACGAGAATGACTTTGTTGACCGATGCCATTTAAATGTTCTCCAAAAGCCACGCGCTGTGTTGAAAAGCGTGGCAATACGATAAGGGTGAAGCTGACCGAAGTGCCAACTGATAGTGTGACCCGATACTGCACCGGCGGCTACCGCATCCGGCTGCCTTGCCCGTCACCACGGCGCCGCCAGGCGCAGCAACGTAAACGAACATCGCGCCCCCGGCCGGACGTCGGGTGGCGCGATCATGCTAGGCCATTTTCAGGCCGGAATTCTTTACGGTTCGATGCGGCTTGGGCACAGCTTCGAGTGCAGATTCAGGCCGCCGCTGCGGGCGCGCCTTCCTGTCCGCGGGCCGGAGGCGCCTTCATGCTCCACGCGATTATAAGCCAGAGCAGCAGCACCGCCGCGCAGCCGACGAACACCGCGCTGCGGCCTTCATGCTTGAGCAGCCAGCCGCCCGCCGCGCCGCCCAGGAACAGGCCCAGCGCCTGCGTGGTGTTGTACACCCCCAGCGCCGCCCCCCGCGCAGCCGCGGCGTAGCGCGATACCAGCGACGGCTGCATCGCTTCCAGCACGTTGAACGCGACAAAGAAGAGCAGCAGCACGCCGACGATGGCCCACAGGCCGTGCACGGCGGCGAACAGCAACTGCACCGCCGTCATCAGCGCGACCGCGCCGAGCAGCACCGGGCGCACGCGCCCATAGCGCTCGGCCGCCATCATCGGGCCCAGCATCAGCACGAACGACACGAGCACCACCGGCAGGTAGACTTTCCAGTGCTGGTCCAGCGGCATGCCGGCATCGCTCAGCATGGTCGGCACCACCATGAACATTGCGACCTGCGAGGCATGCAGCGCGAGCACGCCGACGTTCAGCCGCGCCAGGTCGGCATTGAGCAGCACGTTGCGGAACGGCAGCCGTACCGGGTGCGGCGGCGGCGGGCTCGGCACCAGGAACAGCGTCACGGCGATGGCGACCACGCCCAGCACCGACATCAGGCCGAAGATGCCCGACATGCCAATGCCGTGCAGCAGTGGCGAGGCGATTACCAGCGACAGCGCAAAGGTCAGGCCGATGCTGCCGCCGACCATCGCCATGGCCTTGGTGCGATGGCGCTCGCGCGTCAGGTCGGCGATGCAGGCGGTGATGGCCGCGGAAATCGCGCCCATGCCCTGCAGCGCACGGCCCGCGATGATGCCGGTGAGCGTGTCCGAGAATGCGGCTACCAGCCCGCCCGCGATGAACAGCAGCAAGCCGGCCACCATCACCGGCTTGCGCCCGACGCGGTCGGACAGCCAGCCCAGCGGAATGTGCAGGAAGGCCTGCATTAGGCCGTAGATGCCCATGGCCAGGCCCACGCGCTGGGCGTCCTGCCCGTCGGGCAGGGTGCGCGCGTATTCGGCAAAGACGGGCAGGATCAGGAACAGGCCCAGCATGCGCAGCGCGAAGATGCTGGCCAGCGACACGCTGGCGCGCAGCTCGGTGCGCGTCATGCGTTCGCGGGCGGGAGCCTGGGATGCGCCGGCAGGGCACGCATCCGGGGAAGAAGACTGGATCGGCGGCATTGCGATCGTGGTGATCTTGGAAAGTGTCAGCTGAGGATCGGGCTGGCGGCGCGCGGCTGGCTGTTTGGGCGGCTCGCGGAGGTCGCGGCTCCCGCTTCCGGGGCCGGGCCGGCGGCGGCTGTGCCGGGTTTTCCGGTGCAAGCCCTGTCTGGGCAATCAACCCCGGAAACCGAAGTTGGGTATATTAACAGGTTTGCTCCTTCGCGCTTCCCGGGTCACCTGGCCATGCCAGCTGGCCCCCGGGCGTGTGCCCGGGCGCGCATTCCGGCCGTCGCCAGCGGTCGGAAGTGCCAATTAAGGTACTTGTTTCTGGGTTTTGCGATTCCTTCAGACAGCCCTGCCAACTCCGGCGGGGCGGCCTGTCTGGCGACGACTTTTCGGCATATGGAAGAAATCAAGATCCGTGGGGCGCGTACCCACAACCTGAAGAACATCAATCTCGACCTGCCGCGCAACCGGCTGATCGTGATCACTGGCCTGTCGGGCTCGGGCAAGTCCTCGCTCGCCTTCGACACGCTCTATGCCGAGGGCCAGCGCCGCTACGTGGAGTCGCTGTCCGCCTATGCCCGCCAGTTCCTGCAGCTGATGGAAAAGCCGGACGTGGACCTGATCGAAGGCCTGTCGCCGGCGATTTCGATCGAGCAGAAGGCCACCAGCCACAACCCGCGCTCGACGGTTGGCACCGTCACCGAGATCCACGACTACCTGCGCCTGCTGTATGCTCGCGCCGGCACCCCCTACTGCCCCGACCACAACCTGCCGCTGCAGGCGCAGAGCGTGTCGCAGATGGTGGATGCGGCACTGGCGCTGCCGGAGGACACCAAGCTGATGATCCTCGCGCCGGTGGTGGCCGACCGCAAGGGCGAGCATTTGGACCTGTTCGACAGCATGCAGGCGCAGGGCTTCGTGCGCTTTCGCATCCGCTCGGGCGGCGGCGCCGCGCACGAGGCCGAGGCCAAGGTCTATGAGGTCGATGCGCTGCCCAAGCTGAAGAAGACCGAGAAGCACAGCATCGACGTGGTGGTGGACCGCGTGAAGGTCCGCGCCGACATCAAGCAGCGCCTGGCCGAATCGTTCGAGACCGCGCTGCGCCTGGCCGACGGCCGCGCGCTGGCGCTGGAGATGGATTCCGGCAAGGAGCACACCTTCAGCTCGCGCTTTGCCTGCCCGATCTGCTCGTACTCCTTGCAGGAGCTGGAGCCGCGGCTGTTCTCGTTCAACAACCCGATGGGCGCCTGCCCGAGCTGCGACGGGCTGGGCCAGATCACGTTCTTCGATCCCAAGCGCGTGGTGGCGTTCCCCAACCTGTCGCTGGCCTCGGGCGCGATCAAGGGCTGGGACCGCCGCAACCAGTTCTACTTCCAGATGCTGCAAAGCCTGGCGGCGTACTACGACTTCGATACCGAAACGGCGTTCGAGGAGCTGCCGGAGAACGTGCAGCAGGTGGTGCTGCACGGCTCGGGCGAGCAGGAAATCCCGTTCACCTATATCAACGAGCGCGGCCGCACCACGGTGCGCGCGCATGTGTTCGAAGGGATCATCCCCAACCTGGAGCGGCGCTACCGCGAAACCGATTCCGTCGCCGTGCGCGAGGAACTGGCCAAGTACCAGAACAACCAGCCCTGCCCCGCCTGCCACGGCACGCGCCTGCGCACCGAGGCGCGCCACGTCAAGCTGGGCGAGGGCGAGCAGGCGCGCGCGATCTTCGAAATCAACGGCTGGCCGCTGCGCGACACGCTGACGTACTTCCTGACGCTGGACATGCACGGCGCCAAGCGCGAGATCGCCGACAAGATCGTCAAGGAGATCACCGCACGGCTGAACTTCCTCAACAACGTCGGCCTGGACTACCTGTCGCTGGAGCGCAGCGCCGATACGCTGTCGGGCGGCGAGGCGCAGCGCATCCGGCTGGCGTCGCAGATCGGCTCGGGCCTGACCGGCGTAATGTACGTGCTGGACGAGCCTTCGATCGGCCTGCACCAGCGCGACAACGACCGCCTGATCGGCACGCTCAAGCACCTGCGCGACATCGGCAATTCCGTGCTGGTGGTCGAGCATGACGAGGACATGATCCGCGCCTGCGACTACGTGGTCGATATCGGCCCGGGTGCCGGCGTGCACGGCGGCATGATCGTGGCCGAGGGCACGCCGCGGCAGATCGAGGAATCGCCGGCATCGCTGACCGGCCAATACCTGTCCGGCCAGCGCCGCATCGAGGTGCCGAAGAAACGCTCCGCGCCCGACGACGAACGGCTGCTGCGCATCGTCAACGCCAGCGGCAACAACCTGCGCAACGTCACCGCCGAAGTGCCGGTGGGCCTGCTGACCTGCATCACCGGCGTGTCCGGCTCGGGCAAGTCGACGCTGATCAACGACACGCTCTACCACGCAGTGGCGCGCCACCTGTACGGCTCCACGCCGGAACCGGCCGCGCACGACCGCATCGAGGGGCTGGAGCATTTCGACAAGGTCATCAACGTCGACCAGAGCCCGATCGGCCGCACGCCGCGCTCCAACCCGGCCACCTACACCGGCCTGTTCACGCCGATCCGCGAGCTGTTCGCCGGCGTGCCGTCGGCCAAGGAACGTGGCTACGATCCGGGCCGCTTCTCGTTCAACGTCAAGGGCGGTCGCTGCGAATCGTGCCAAGGCGACGGCGTTCTCAAGGTCGAGATGCACTTCCTGCCCGACGTCTACGTGCCCTGCGACGTCTGCCACGGCAAGCGCTACAACCGCGAGACGCTGGAGGTGCTGTACAAGGGCAAGAACATCTCCGAGGTGCTGGACCTGACCGTCGAACAGGCGCACGAGTTCTTCAGCGCGGTGCCGGTGGTGCGGCGCAAGTTGCAGACGCTGCTGGACGTGGGCCTGGGCTATATCCGGCTGGGGCAATCGGCGACCACGCTGTCGGGCGGCGAGGCGCAGCGCGTCAAGCTGTCGCTGGAGCTGTCCAAGCGCGATACCGGGCGCACGCTCTATATCCTGGACGAACCCACCACCGGGCTGCACTTCCACGATATCGAGCTGCTGCTCAAGGTCATCCACAAGCTGCGCGACCAGGGCAATACCGTGGTCATCATCGAGCACAACCTCGATGTCATCAAGACCGCGGACTGGCTGATCGACATGGGCCCGGAAGGCGGTGCAGGCGGCGGGCAGGTGATCGCGCGCGGCACGCCGGAAGATGTCGCCAGGAGCAAGGCCAGCTTCACGGGCAAGTATCTGAAGCCGTTGCTGGAGCGGTAGGCCTTAGGAATTTTCAGTTACAGGCTCGGCAAGAATCGTCACGACTCGCTTACGTAAGCGATTGCACTAGTACCACTGCACAGAGGTTATGACGGTTTGTCAGAGGTCGGTACTGGGTAGGCTTTGGCCAATTTCTCCCGTGCCGTTTCGGTAGAGAATATCCAGTTGATGCGAGCGCCGCTGGCGTTTCGCAGTTGCTCCCAAGCCGCGACCTCGGTGATCAGCCGATCGCGGCAGTCGATGCGGCGATCCAGGCACTGGCTTCGCAGCACGCCGATTTCGATCTCGACCATGTTGAGCCAACTGGCGTGCTTGGGGGTGTAGTGGAATTCGGGAATTCGATCCGCTGCAGGATGCGGCGTGCCTCTGCTGGTGGCAGGGCTTGGTAGAGGGCAGCCGGCGTGTGGGTCGACAGATTGTCCAGCACGACCCGGATGCGCGGTGCCTGGGGGTAGTGGATATCGACCAGGTCGCGCATGCACTGGGCGAAGTCATCTGCCGTTCTCCGTTCGGTGACTTTCACCTTGCGCCAGCTACGGTGCGCATCGAGGAAGACGAACAGATTAGCGGTGCCGTTGCGCTTGTATTCGCAGTCGTAGCGCAAAGGCTTACCCGGCTCGGCCGGAATCGGTTGGCGTACCTCGCCGATGAGCTGGGTCGGGCTTTCATCGAAGCACACCACCGGGTGTTGCGGGTCCGGGGTTTCGGCATACAGGTCGAGCACGTCTTCCATGCGTGCAACGTACTCCGCGTCGATCTTGGGAATGCACCACATGTTCTTGCGCCAGGGCTTCAGATCGTTCTCGGCCAGGCGCCGGCGTACCGTCTCGCGCGATAGCTCTTCGTGCTCGGTCAGTTTGACGAGCGTGTCGGCGAGCAATTCCAGCGTCCAGCGCGCACGTCCCGGTGGCGGGTTGGTGCAGGCGGTGGCAATCAGCAGGGCCTCTTCCTTGCCGCTGAGCTTGCGCTGCGCCCCGGGTCGAGCCTGTTCGTTCAGCGCCGCTTCCAGACCCGTCTCCACGAAGCGGCGCTTGGTGCGGTACACCGTGGATTCGCCAACTGCCACGGTGGCTGCGATGCTCGCGTCATCCTGGCCAGCGTGCGCTGCAAGCAGGATTTGCGCTCGCTTGAGCTTGCGTGCCGCATGCTTGCCGCCGCTTAGCATGGCAGCGAGCGCCTCACGCTCGGATTGGTCGAGCTCGACTCGATAGCGTAGATTCATTCGGATGGCCTCCTTCTGGGGGGCCTCCTTCGACTGCGGGGGTTCCGAATGAATCAGAAATCGCTTCCATTGTCTGGCGAGCGCTCAGCCTGCCCGAGCTTCACCGACAAGCAAGGTCAGTATCTCGCCTTCATATGGGCCTACAGCTTGATAAACGGCCGCTCTCCGGCCGAGCGCGACATGCAGCGCTTCTTCGCCGTCACGGCTCCTTCCGTCCATCAGATGGTGCTCAACCTCGAACGCAATGGGTTGATCCGCCGCCAAGCAGGCATCGCTCGCACCATCGAACTGCTCGTTGACCACAACTGCTTGCCTGTCCTACAACCCAGCCAAACTGTCATAACCTCTGTGCAGCGGTACTAGTTGAGGTGTATCAAGATGAGGTGACATTGTTGTCTTCGTGGCCGTCAAACTGCATCGACCGGCCATTCGACGTCCTAAGGTGAAAGGACGGACGTGACGAATTACGTCTTCCCTTTCCACATCGACGAGGAGACACCGATGCGGTTTCGAATGCGGGATGTAGTCAGAGTCGCTGCCCTTGGGGCTGCTGTAAGCACGAGCACCACCAATGCACAGAATGCGCCTGACAATGCGATACGCAATGCAGATGGCTCACGGACCATTTTGCGGTCGCAACAACTGCCTGAGGCCAATGAGCGGGCCGAAAGACGTTAGAGACGCGGTCATCTGTCAGCGACTGGATCCTTCGGCGCCGGGATTCTCCGGCGCATATGGTCCAAAGAACCCCAACCAGAACGCCATCTCTCCCGACACTCAGATGGAGAAGGCCGCTCTTCCAAATCTAAGCAAGCCTACGCATCGCTGATGGCGACGTCTTTGCAGATTTGGACGCGCGGTCACCAACCCGAGCGCGCGGTAACGCGCGCATTCGCTGCCGGTACTCCGGCAGGCGCATTGAATTCACATTGGCGCCCCCTCTCGGGACTCCCGTCCATCCTTGCGGATGGAATCGCCAATCACACCGCCCGATAATCTGAACGGGGCCCGAGCAGGGCAGATGGGAGCAGTCCACAGCGTCGCCGACTTGCGTCAGCAGCCGCCGCAGACCGTTTTGACAGGCATTCTCGTCGCGCAGGTGGCAGGTGCCGCAGCCCGGGCAATCCCACTCCCGAATTGCGGGCGCTATCCCGCCCTCGACAACGTGACCACACGCATGGCACGTTCGCGTGGTGCCGGTTTCATCCAGCACCAGCGCATGCTTTCTGGAGCGCGTCGCGACCCACGAGACAATGTCCTTGAATGCACCGTGCATCGTTCTGTTTCTTACCGCGCGGTTGTATTTGCGGCCCTTGCCGTGGTTGGTGTTCTCCGGCACGTAGTTGCCGATCCCAATCACGTCGTAGTGCCTGCAGAGCTGGTTCGCCAGCGAATACATGAAGTGCTTTTTCTGTTCTCGCACTTTGGTTTGCATTCGCTCCACAGCGTCGTCCAAACCCTTCCAGCGGCGACTGGGACGCCAATGCGTCGACACCGTGCCATCGCCGTGGACGGTATCTACCCACAGCGACTTTGCTATGCACCGGTCACGCAGACTCGTTAGCCGATCGAGAATGCGCTCCGACTCCTTCAACTTCTCAAGATTGGACAATTCGAAGGCGCGCCCCTCAGTATCCAGAGCGTAGCCAAAGTTCTTCAGGTTCGGATCGATGTAGACCACGCGCGTGCCGCGTTGCCTGGCCTTCTTCTGCCCCTTGAACGTGAACACAGCGAAATAGCGGTCGCGGCCCTCGCGGACGATCCGGCAAGTGCGAGCGCTCGCGAGCTCCTTGGGTGTCTTCTCCATCTTCAGGCGCAGCGACAGCCGCTGTCCTTGCGCGTTCGCGCCGAACGATAGGTTGAGCCAACCGAACTGGGAAACATTCCAGCCTTTGCCTGGCTCGTCGTATTCCAGGCTCATCCAGTACTTGGCCCATGCCTTGTACTTGACCCAGCCCACGTCTGGGCCGCAGCGCTGTCCATTCTTCGACTTTCGATGCGAGGCAATGGCCTTGGCCATGCGCAGCGCGACATTCTTCAGCGGTGAAGAAAACACGCAGCGCAAGAACGGATGACGCTCCTTGAGCGGCGGCACGAGGTTGCGAAGCCCGATCTCGGAATAGACCTCCGACAGGAGCTTCTTGGTTCGCGCCTCATCAAGATAGCCATAGCCGCCGACGATGGACAACTCCGCCATGCGCGTCTCGACTTCGTCCTTGAGTCGATTCCATAGCCAGTTGCAGATTTTGGATTGCCCGTCGAGCTTGCCCGCAGCATCAGCGTCCACCACCAGACGGACCTTCCTCGCGAACTGGATAGTGGTGGGATCAGCCCTCTTGAATGGCATCTGCAGCCTCTTTCAGGGCTTTCATGGCGTGACGATTCTTGTGGGAACGGCTGCCATAGAGGCGCGCCGAAAAGACGCTAATGATCTCAAGCACGTCGCAGGCAAGATCCTCCTCATACGTCGAATCGCCTTTGGCATTGATGATGACGACTTCCGTTCCGAATTGCTCGCACAGAGCAAAAACGAACTCTGCACCAAATCGCAAGAGCCGGTCCTTGTGTGTGATGACAAGCCGATCAACGCCTCCGGCACAGATACGTTTGAGCAGTTGCTTGAGGCCCTTCTTCTCATAGCTCATGCCGGAGCCGAGATCCCGGATGAGTTCGAAGGGCCATCCCTTCGCAGCGCAGAACGACTCCAGCACCTGGCACTGACGCTCCAGATCGGCCTTCTGGTCGTGGCTGGAAACGCGCGCATAGGCGAGCGTAGTACGCCCGCGCTCTGCTTCCTCGACCTTCTTGCCGGCCAACTCCATTAGAGCGGTCAAATTATAGCGACGATGACCACCCGGAGTCCGATCGGCGGAGATCTTCCCGTCGAACTCCCATCGGCGAAGCGTGCCAGGGTGGATGCCCAGCATCGCGCACGCCTCCTTCATCGTAACTTTAGCAAGTATGCTCATTGGTGATAATAATTGCACACCTATAAGCAGTTTACAAGGGGCTGCTCACTTGCCCCGGCGTGCTCGCATGGCGCAGCACGACCACGAGGTTGGGGCGGGCCAGTTCACTGACGGCAATTTCGCCCTGTGATGCCGGAACGACCTGGGCGGCGGCAACGGACGGCCATGGCAAGCCATGCAAGGAAGAGGCGAAGAAGCGGCATCGGCATCTCCGGTGACGGGCCAGTCCATCCGGTATAGCAGGTACGCGCGCCATGCAAAGAGCGCCCTGCCCGCTTGCATTCACCACCCCGCGCCCTACCATGAACCGGATGGCGGCAAGCCGCGCCGCGATTCGGGAGCCAGTCATGGAACTGACGGTCGTACCGGTGACCAAGCCGGAAGCCACCAACTTCATCTTCGGCCAGTCGCACTTCATCAAGACCGTGGAAGACCTGCATGAGGCGCTGGTCAGCACCGTGCCCGGCATCCGCTTCGGGTTGGCGTTCTGCGAGGCCTCGGGCAAGCGGCTGGTGCGGTGGTCGGGAACGGACGAAAGCCTGATCGACCTGGCCTGTGAGAATGCGCGCGCCATCGGCGCGGGGCATAGCTTCCTGATCTTCCTCGGGGACGGGTTCTTCCCGATGAACGTGCTGGCTGCGGTGCGGGCGGTGCCGGAGGTGTGCAGGATTTTCTGCGCGACGGCCAATCCGGCGCAGGTGATCATTGCCGAGACCGATGCCGGGCGCGGCGTGGTTGGCGTCATCGATGGCGCCTCGCCGCTGGGGATCGAAACCGAGGCGGATGTGGCCGAGCGGAAGGCGTTGTTGCGGAAGTTCGGCTACAAGCTCTAGCGCAGCGCTTCGTGCTGCGCTGCCTGCACCCTCGGCACCGCCGGCACCTCGTCTTCCTTCATCCGGCTCCGATTCAACACCCCAGCCTGCTCCAGCACCGGATAAGCCGTCGCACAGAACAGCGAATTCAGCCGCTTCAGCTCGCTGATCACGTCCAGGTGCAGCGAGCTGGTTTCAATGCTCTCCGCGGTCTGCACCGCGACGCGCTGCAGATGGGTGCGCGCGTACTTGCGCTCCAGTTCGCGGAAGTTGGCCTTCTCCGCCATCAGCGCCTGGGCGCTCTTGAGGTCGCCGTTGAGGAACACCGACAAACCCAGCCGCAGGTTGGCGACCAGCCGCGCATGCATCTCGGCGATCTCCTGCATGCCCGCCTCGGAGAACATCAGGTTGTGGGCGATCTTCTTGTCCTTGGTATCGAGCAGGATGCGCTCGATGATGTCGCCGGCGTGTTCCAGGTTGATGGTCAGCGAGATGATTTCGGTCCAGCGCTGGCCGTCGCGCTCGTCCAGCGCTTCCAGGCTGATGCGGGTCAGGTAGAGCTTGATCGCGGTGTAGAGGTCGTCCACCTCGTTGTCGATGCGGCAGGTGGCGGTGGCGAGCCTGGCGTCGTTGGTGCGCAGCACGCGCAGCATGTTGTCCAGCATCTGCTCGACGCGGTCGCCGATGCGCAGCACTTCGCGCGAGGCGTTGGAGAGCGCCAGCGTGGGCGTGGACAGCGCGGCGGGATCGAGGTGGCGCGGCGTGACCTGGCTGTCGCCGGTATTGCGTCCGGGCAGCACCTTCTCGCACAGGCGCGCCAGCGGCCCGGTCGCGCCCAACAGCAGCACCGCCAGACTGACGTTGAAGAGCAGGTGGAAGTTGACGATCAGCCGTTGCGGGTCATGGTCGACCAACGCCAGCAGTTCCTCGGCCTGGCCCAGCAGCGGCAGCGCGACCAGGCAGCCCAGCAGGCGCGACAGCAGGTTGCCCAGCGTCACGCGCTTGCCCGGCTGGTTGTTGCCCGAGGTGGTCAGCAGCGCCGATATGCCCGAGCCCAGGTTGGCCCCCAGCACCAGCGCCAGCGCCACGTGGATCGACACCACGCCGGCAGAGGCCAGCGCGCCGCAGAACAGCACCACGGCCAGGCTCGAATAGCACAGGATGGTCAGGAAGGCGCCGATCAGCATGTCCAGCGCGGTGTCGCCGGTCAGCGTGCTGAACAGCACCTTGACGCCCGCGGCCTGCACCACGGGGCGCGTGGCAATGGAGATCAGCTCGAGCGCCAGCGTGATCAGGCCCAGACCGATCAGCACGCGGCCTACGTGGCCGGGCTTGCTGCCTTTCCAGCTGAGATGGCAGATCACGCCAACGAAGATCAGCAGCGGCGACAGCCACGACAGGTCCAGCGAGAACACCTGCACCATCAGCGCGGTGCCGACGTTCGCGCCGAGCATGATGGCCAGCGCCGGCGCCACGGCGATCAGGCCCTGGCCGACGAAGGAACTGACGATGACCGCGGTGGCGTTGCTGCTCTGGACCAGCCCGGTGACGCCGAGGCCGGCGGCAAAGGCGGTGAAGCGGTTGGAGACGCTGGTCGACAAGACGTGGCGCAGGTTGGCGCCGTAGACACGCAGGATGCCGACCTTGACGATGTTCGTGCCCCAGACAAGGAGGGCCACGCCTGATAACAGGTGAAGGAGTACGCCCATTGTGCGCCTTTGTGTGACCGGTACCGAAATACTACCTGGAGGCTCCGCCCGGTCATCGTGTCGTTGTCAAGGGCTCATTATGCGCCCGTCACCCGACAGCGGCAACGGCGAGGCCAGGCGCTGCGGGCCGCAGGCAACACACAGGCAACACACAGGCAAACACAAGGCGGGAAGGCCGCAGCAAAGCTGCCCGCCGCGGCATCAGGACGGGGTCAGGACAACCTCAGGGCAGCGCGACCTTGATCCCCAGCCCGACGAAGATGGCCCCCGCGGCGCGGTCCAGCCAGCGGCCGGTGGCCGGGCGGCGACGCAGCCAGGCGCCGAGCCAGCCCGCGCACAGGCCGAACAGCGAGAACACCACCGCGGTCTGCAGCATGAAGACCACGCCCAGCAGCAGGAACTGCAGTCCCGGATGCGCGGCATCGGCGCGCACGAACTGCGGCAGGAACACCAGGAAGAACAGCGTGACCTTGGGGTTCATCATGTTGCCGAGCACGCTCTGGCGGAACACGCGCCCCAGCGGCACCGCATCGACATCGCCGCCCTGCGCCAGCCCACCCTTCGCGCGCAGCGCCTGGATGCCGATCCAGATCAGGTAGGCAGCGCCCGCGTACTTGATCAGCTGGAATGCCAGCGGCGACGAGCGCAATACCGCCGCCAGCCCGACCGCCGCGATCACGGTATGGAACAGGCAGCCGACCGAGAACCCCAGCGCCGCCACCAGTCCCGCGCGCCGTCCCTGCGCCATGCCGCGCGCCAGCACCTGCAGGTTGTCGGGGCCGGGCGCCACCGTGACGGCGATCGAGGTCAGCAGAAACAGCAACAGGTCTGGCATGGGGTCTCCTTCAGCGCAAAGTCCGGTCTCTCAGTGTCAGAATTCAATGCCCCTCAAAGCGGCACACCGTGAACAGCGGCAGCCCGCCGTCCTGCAGCAGCTTCGAGCCGCCCAGCTCGGGCAGGTCGACGATGGCGGCGCCCTCCACCACGGTCGCGCCCAGGCGCTCCAGCAGCTTGCGCCCGGCCATCATGGTGCCGCCGGTGGCGATCAGGTCGTCGATCAGCAGCACGCGGTCGCCGGCCTTGCAGGCATCGGCATGGATCTCGACAGTGGCGCTGCCGTATTCCAGCTCGTACTCCTCGGCCACGGTCTGGAACGGCAGCTTGCCCTTCTTGCGGATCGGCACGAAGCCCAGGTTCAGCTCATACGCGACGATCGCGCCCAGGATAAAGCCGCGCGCGTCGATACCGGCGACCAGGTCGAGCTGCGCATCCATGTAGCGGTGCACAAAGACGTCGATCAGTACGCGCAGGGTCTTGGGGTTCTGCAGCAGCGGGGTGATGTCGCGGAACATCACGCCCGGCGCGGGCCAGTCCGGTACGGTCCGGATGCGGTCGCGCAGGTAGCCGGTGACGTCGCCGAGTTCAGGGGACTGGATAATGGAATCTGCCATGGGTCACGCAAACGAGGGGTGTGCAAACAAAAGCGCGCCAGGCGCGCCGAAGGAAAGACTGTCGCAGCGGCCTGGCCGGCCTGCGGTAACCGGTTACCACCCACGCCGCCGGGCCGGCCAGCACAATGGCCCTGCCGGCCGCCGCGCCGGGCTGCCGTGTCCGGCACCCGCTGGACACCCGTAACCATACAGGAGACCGCGATGGCAAAGAAGATTCTGATGCTGGTCGGCGACTACGCCGAAGACTACGAAACCATGGTGCCGTTCCAGGCGCTGCAGATGGTCGGCCATACCGTCGATGCCGTGTGCCCGGACAAGAAGGCGGGCGACGCCTGCGCCACCGCCATCCACGATTTCGAGGGCGACCAGACCTACACCGAGAAGCGCGGCCACAACTTCACGCTGAACGCAACCTTTGCCGAGATCGACCCCGCCGTGTATGACGCACTGGTCATCCCCGGCGGCCGCGCGCCCGAATACCTGCGGCTGAACGAACGCGTGCTGGAGATCGTGCGTCACTTCGCCCAGGCCGACAAGCCGATCGCCGCGGTCTGCCACGGCGCCCAACTGCTGGCCGCCGCCGGCGTGCTGGAAGGCAAGACCTGCTCCGCCTACCCCGCCTGCGCGCCGGAAGTAAAGCTGGCCGGCGGCACCTACGCCGAGATCCCGGTCGACCAGGCCCATACCGACGGCAACCTGGTCACCGCCCCGGCCTGGCCGGCGCATCCGGCGTGGCTCGCGCAGTTCCTTGCGGTGCTGGGCACGCGGATCGTACATTAGAGTCTTCCGAACGCGGCGCCAGCGCCGGCGTCACGGCAGTGCGCGGCCCATGCGACGGGCGGCGCACCCGCGCGCCGGCAGCGCCGCCTGCACGGGAGCTTTCATGTGTGAGATCTTTATCCGCGCCAACCCGGCGTCTTACCAGAGCCAGGCGCGCTCGCTGCGCCTGCGCGGTGTGGCCACCAGCATCCGGCTGGAAAGCCTGTTCTGGGAAGTGCTCGAGGAACTGGCGCGGCGCGACGGCATGACCGTCAACCAGCTGATCGCGCGCCTGCATGACGAGCTGAGCGCCCACCGCGGCAGTGAGGCCGTGGCTGGCAATTTCTCGTCCTTCCTGCGGGTGTGCTGCCTGCGCTACCTGATGTTGCAGGGCGAAGGGCGCATCCCGGCCGATCCCGCCGTGCCGATCCGCTCGCTGGATGCGCGCGCGGTGCTCGACAATCTGCCGGAGTCCTGGGCGGAAACGCGCCCGCACTGATACCGCGGGCGGGCTGTCTCAGCCGTTCAGGATGCGCGTCTCGGCCGCTTCCAGCGCTTCTGGCGGGCCGCGCAGCACGACGATATCGCCCGGCTCCAGCACGGTCTCGGGCTCGGGGTCGAAGGCACGGATGCCGCGGCGGCGCACCGCGGTCACCTCTACGCCGATGCGGTCCAGGCCGAGCACGCCCAGGCGCCGACCGACCGCGGTGGACTGCGGCCCGAGCGATACCGAATGCAGCCGCACCGAATCGCGCTCGACCATGTCCTCGTCATCGTCGCGGCCGTGGAAGTAGCCGCGCAGCAGGCTGTAGCGCGCGTCGCGCGCCTCCTGCACGCCGCGCACCACGCGGCGCATCGGCACGCCCAGCAGCACCAGCGCGTGCGAGGCCAGCATCAGGCTGCCTTCGATGATCTCGGGCACCACTTCGGTGGCGCCGGCCTTCTGCAGCGTGTCCAGTTCGGAATCGTCGACCGTGCGCACGATCACCGGCAGCGCCGGCGCCAACTCCTGCACGTGGTGCAGCACCTTGAGTGCCGACGGCGTGTTGGCGTAGGTGACGATCAGCGCGGCGGCGCGGTGGATGCCGGCGGCGATCAGCGCCTCGCGCCGGCCGGCATCGCCGTAGACCACGGTATCGCCGGCGGCGGCGGCCTCGCGCACGCGGTCGGGGTCGAGGTCGAGCGCGACGTAGGTGATGCCCTCGCGCTCGAGCATATGCGCCAGGTTCTGCCCGCTGCGGCCGAAGCCGCAGATGATGGCGTGCTTCTCGGTCTGCAGGCTCTGCGCGGCGATGCGCGTCATGTTCAGCGACTGCATCAGCCATTCGTTGGCGGCAAAGCGCAGCACCACGGCGTCGCTGTACTGGATCAGGAAGGGGGCCGCCAGCATCGACAGCAGCATCGACGCCAGGATCACCTGGATCAGCACCGGGTCTACCAAGTTGAGCCCGTCGATCTGGTTCAGCAGCACGAAGCCGAACTCGCCCGCCTGGGCCAGCCCCAGCCCGGTGCGGATGGCCACGCCCTGGCGCGAGCCGAACAGCCGCGCCAGCACCGTGATCAGCACCAGCTTGAACACCACCGGTATCACCAGCAGCGCCAGCACCAGCCACAGGTGGTCGAGCACCACGCGGATATTGAGCAGCATGCCGATGGTGACGAAGAACAGCCCCAGCAGCACGTCGCGGAACGGCTTGATGTCTTCTTCCACCTGGTGGCGGTACGGCGTCTCGGAGATCAGCATGCCGGCCATGAACGCGCCCAGCGCCATCGACAGCCCGAGCCGCTCGGTCAGCGCCGCCATGCCAAGCGTGACCAGCAGCAGGTTCAGCATGAACAGTTCCTGCGAGCGGCGCGCCGCCACCACATGGAACCACCGGCTCATCAGGCGCTGGCCGAGGAAGAAGATGGCGCCCAGCGCGACCACGATCTTGACCGTGGCCAGGGCCAGCGCCTTCACCAGGTCGCCCGGGTCCTGCGACAGCGCCGGGATCACGATCAGCAGCGGCACCACGGCCAGGTCCTGGAACAGCAGGATGCTGATAATGTTGCGGCCGTGCTCGCTTTCCAGCTCCATGCGCTCGGACAGCATCTTGGACACGATCGCCGTGGAGGACATCGCCAGCGCCCCGCCCAGCGCCACCGAGGCCTGCCACGAAAGCGGGAACACCCAGCTGAAGGCCCAGCTGGCCGGCACCACCGCCAGCATCGACAGCACCACCTGCGAGCCCCCCAGCCCGAACACCAGCCGCTTCATCGAGCGCAGCTTGCTCAGGTTGAATTCCAGCCCGATCGAGAACATCAGGAAGACCACGCCGAACTCGGCCAGGTACTTGGTCTGCGCGGTGTCGCTGGCCAGCCCGAGCGCATGCGGGCCGATCAGGATACCCACGGCCAGGTAGCCGAGCATCGGCGGCAGCTGCAGCATGCGGAAGGCGACCACGCCGAAGACGGCAGCGGCCAGCAGCACCAGGGTCAGTTCCAGCGGAGAATGCATCAGGCGTGTTTCAGGCGGTCGGGCAGTCAGGCGTCAGGAAGCCAGGCGAGCGGGAGTGACCGGCCAGGCACGCGTCCGACCCGGCACGGGCACCCTGCCGGGGCAACACGGCAAGCGCGGCGGGCGCCCGGGGGGCGGCCAAGGCGCCGTCGCATTCGTTGGTATACTTCGTCGCCATGATAGCCAATTTCGATGCGGATCGAGCACTCCGGCTCGCGCGCAATACCCTCCAGACCGAAGCCGATGCGGTTTCCGCACTTTCGGGCCGCCTGACCCTTGACTTTGCCCACGCGGTGCAGCTGATCCTGCAATGCAGCGGGCGCGTAGTGGTCTCCGGCATCGGCAAGTCCGGTCATATCGGGCGCAAGGTGGCGGCCACGCTGGCGTCCACCGGCACCCCCTCGTTCTTCGTGCACCCGGCCGAGGCCAGCCATGGCGACCTGGGCATGGTCACGCGCGACGACGTGCTGATCGCCTTCTCCAATTCCGGCGAGACCGGCGAGCTGCTGTCGATCATCCCGATTGTCAAGCGCATCGGCGCCCGGCTGATCTCGGTCACCGGCAACCCCGAGTCCAACCTGGCCAAGCTGGCCGATGTGCACCTGGACGCCGCCGTGGAAAAGGAAGCCTGCCCGCTGAACCTGGCGCCAACGGCAAGCACCACCGCGGCGCTGGCGCTCGGCGACGCGCTGGCGGTGGCGGTGCTTGACGCGCGCGGCTTCGGCGAGGAAGACTTCGCCCGCTCGCACCCGGGCGGCGCGCTGGGGCGCAAGCTGCTGACGCACGTGCGCGACGTGATGCGCACCGGCAACGCCGTGCCTGAGGTGCGCGAGAACACCCCGCTGGCGCAGGCACTGATGGAAATCACCCGCAAGGGCATGGCCATGACCGCAGTGGTGGACCCCGACGGCCACGCCATCGGCGTCTTCACTGACGGCGACCTGCGCCGCCTGCTGGAAACCCCGCGTGACTGGAAGACCGTGCCCATCGGCGAGGTCATGCACCGCAACCCGCACGTGGTCAACGAGAACCAGCTCGCGGTGGAAGCGGTACAGGTGATGGAAGCCAACCGCATCAACCAGCTGCTGGTGGTGGACAACGACGGCCGCCTCACCGGCGCGCTGCATATCCACGACCTGACCCGCGCCAAGGTCATCTGACCGGCGCGCAAGAGAAGGACACCATGCAGGCACTACTCGCCTCCCTCAGCGGCATCGTGATGCGGCTGCTGCCGCTGCTGCTGATGGCCTTCGTGGCGGGCAGCACGTTCTGGCTGGTCCAGATCAACTCGCCCAAGGAAGACCAAGCCGCGCAGACCACCAAGAAGCACGAGCCGGACTACTACATCGACCGCTTCTCGGCGACCGAGCTGGCGCAGGACGGCAGCACCAAGGTCCGCTTCACCGGCGATCGCATGGTCCACTTCGAGGACGACCAGACCTACGAGGTCACCCGTCCCGCAATGCGCGCGTACCAGCCAGAGCGCCCGCCGGTCACCGCACGCGCCGATATCGGCCGCATGAATGCCGAAGGCTCGGTGATCGACCTGTACGGCAACGGCTTCATCGTGCGCCAGCAGGGCGTCGATGCGTCCAAGGACCCGCAGATGACCGCGGCGTCGAGCTACTTCCAGCTGCTGGTCAACGACGACATCGTCAAGACCGACAAGGCGGTCAAGCTCACGCGCGGCCCCTCGGTGATGACCGCCAACGGCCTGATCTTCAATAACGTCACCCGCGAAGTACAATTGCTCGGCAATGTACGCGGCACCATCATCACCGGGCCGTCGCCGGGCCGGTAATGATGCCGGCACGGGGCCCCGTCGGCAGCACGGCTGCGACGAACCGCGCCCGCCCCAGGCACCACCAACTCGTACCAGAACGTACCAAAACGCCCTCCAGCGACCCCGCCAACATGACTGTTTCCCTGACGACATCGTCCCGTCGACGCGCCGCCCCTGCCCTGCTGGCTTTGGCAATGGCCTTCGGCCTGCTGCTGGCCCAGCCCGCCCTTGCCGAGCGCGCGGACCGCGACAAGCCGATGGTGCTGGAGGCCGACAACGCCAGCTACGACGACGTCAAGCAGATCTATACGCTCACCGGCAACGTGGTGCTGACCAAGGGCACCATGATCCTGAAGTCCGACGCCGCCGAGCTGCGCACCGACCCGGAGGGCTACCAGTTCGCCGTGGCCACCGCCAAGCCGGGCAAGCAGGCGTATATCCGGCAGAAGCGCGAGGGTGTCGATGAATACGTCGACGGCTGGGGCGACCGCATCGAATACGATGGCAAGCAGGAACTGTCCAAGCTGATCGGCAATGCCCGCATGGCCCGCCTGCAGGGTGCCAAGATGGTCGACGAGATCCGCGGCGCGGTGCTGACCTACGACAGCCGCAAGGAGTTCTATACGGCTGCCGGTAGCGGCGGCGAGGGCTCGCCCGCCAATTCTTCCGGCCGCGTGCGCGCGGTGCTGTCGCCGCGCCAGGACCAGGGCGCCCAGGCCGCGCCCGGTGCCGGCGGCTCGCCGCTGATCCTGAAGCCCGCGCCCACGCCGGCCAACAAACCCTGACGCCGGGCGCTGGCCGCCGCCCCCGCGCGGTCAGCCGGCGCCTGAAACGCCTGAACGCCAGACTGTGCCAATGACCGATACCGCAACGATTGCCGAAAAGCCTACCGTCGAAGCCTCCACCGTCCTCGCCGGCGGCAGCACGTTGGTCGTGCGCCACCTGAGGAAGCGCTATGGCACGCGCACGGTGGTCAAGGACGTCTCGCTGGACGTGAAGAGCGGCGAGGTGGTCGGGCTGCTCGGCCCCAACGGCGCGGGCAAGACCACCTCCTTCTACATGATCGTGGGCCTGGTGGCGCTGGACGAGGGCGATATCGTGCTCGACGGCGATCATATCAGCGGCCTGCCGATCCACGAGCGCGCGCGCATGGGGCTGTCCTACCTGCCGCAGGAGGCCTCGGTCTTCCGCAAGCTCAACGTCGAGGAGAACATCCGCGCCGTGCTGGAGCTGCAGGTGGAAAACGGCAAGCCGCTGGGCAAGGCCGAGATCGACCGCCGCCTGGATTCGCTGCTCGACGACCTGCAGATCGCGCACCTGCGCAACAACCCGGCGCTGTCGCTGTCGGGTGGCGAGCGCCGCCGCGTGGAAATCGCGCGCGCACTGGCCTCGTCGCCGCGCTTCATCCTGCTGGACGAGCCCTTCGCCGGCGTGGATCCGATCGCGGTGGGCGAGATCCAGCGCATCGTCAGCTTCCTGAAGGCGCGCAATATCGGCGTGCTGATCACCGACCACAACGTGCGCGAAACGCTCGGCATCTGCGACCACGCCTACATCATCAGCGAAGGCACGGTGCTGGCCGCGGGCGTGCCCGAAGAGATCATCGCCAACGAATCGGTGCGGCGCGTCTACCTGGGCGAGAACTTCCGCATGTGATGTACCGGCCTGCTGCAAGTGGCAAAAGCGTTGGGTTGAGCGCTACCACACGCGGCAGGTTCTGTTCAGGGAGCGTGTGGGATACCCCACAGCGAGCGGCGATCAGAGCGCATCAGCGATAGCAATTTCCGTTCCAACAACGGAAAGATGCGCATAAAATAGGTCGCATGAAACCGTCGCTACAGCTCCGCCTCTCCCAGCATCTGGCACTCACGCCGCAACTGCAGCAATCGATCCGGCTGCTGCAGCTTTCGACGCTGGAACTGCAGCAGGAAGTCGAACAGGCGCTAACGGAAAACCCCCTGCTCGAACGCGAGAACGACTGGATCGAAAGCCCGCTGCGCGTTGCCGCCGACGGCTCGGTCAACCTGCAGAGCGCGCCCGCACCCGCGCCGGCCGACCCGCAAGGCAACGGCGACGCGCGTAGCGACGCCGCGGGCGACGACGACAGCTACGGCGACAACAGCAGCGGCGACGACTATGGCAGCGACTGGAGCCTTGACGACTTCGCGCGCCGCCCGCAAGGCGATGAAGACGAAAAGACGCCAATGCAGCTGCGCGACGCCGAGCCCACGCTGCGCGAATACCTGATGGAGCAGCTCGCGCCGCTGAAAATCTCGACGCGCGACAAGGGCCTGGCGATCTTCCTGATTGAATCGCTGGACGACGACGGCTACCTGAGCGCCTCGCTCGAGGAAATCTGCACCGAGCTGCCGGAAGAACTCGAATTCGAGATCGAGGAAGTCCACGCGATCCTGACGCTGCTGCAGAGCTTCGATCCGCCCGGCGTGGGCGCGCGCAATGCCGCCGAGTGCCTCGCGCTGCAATTGCGGCGCCTGACGCACCCGCAGCGCGACCTGGCGCTGGTCATCGTCACCAACCACCTGGAACTGCTGGCGGTGCGCGACTACACGCGGCTGAAGAAGGCGCTGCAGGTGGACGAAGTGGCGCTGAAGGCGGCGCATGAACTGATCCGCTCGCTCGCGCCCTATCCCGGCCATGCCTACAGCCGCCCGGAAGCCGACTTTGTGGTCCCCGATGTGTTCGTGCGCAAGAGCGGCAGCGGCTGGACCGCGCAGCTCAACCCGGATGTGATGCCGCGGCTGCGCATCAACGATATGTACGCCCAGATCCTGCGCGGCGCCAAGGGCGAGTCGGGCACGGCGGGCCTGCAGCAGAAGCTGCAGGAAGCGCGCTGGCTGATCAAGAACATCCAGCAACGCTTCGACACCATCCTGCGTGTCTCACAAGCCATTGTCGAGCGTCAGAAGAACTTTTTCACCCACGGCGAAATCGCCATGCGCCCCTTGGTTTTGAGGGAGATTGCCGATACACTGGGTTTACACGAGTCAACCATCTCCCGGGTGACGACCAATAAATACATGGCAACGCCGATGGGTACTTTCGAACTGAAGTACTTCTTCGGTAGCCACGTGTCCACCGAAACCGGTGGCGCGGCTTCATCAACGGCCATCCGCGCCTTGATCAAGCAACTCATAGGAGCCGAAGACCCGAGGAATCCCCTTTCCGACAGTCGCATTGCCGAACTGCTGGGCGAACAAGGCTTCGTTGTCGCACGCCGCACCGTTGCCAAGTATCGCGAAGCCCTGAAGATCCCCGCAGTCAATCTCCGCAAGTCTTTGTAGCCGAGCCCACCGCCTGCCTGGTGAGGCTCTTTCAGAAGGAGAAGCGCTATGAACTTCAAGATCAGTGGACACCACCTTGACATCACGCCGGCGTTGCGTGAGTACGTGGAAACGAAGCTGGAGAGAATCGTCAGGCATTTCGATCAAGTCATTGGCGTTAGCGTGCTGCTCTCTGTCGATAATCACAAGGAAAAGGACCGGCGCCAGTACGCGGAAATCAATCTACATCTCAGGGGCAAGGACATCTTTGTTGAAGCGCATCACGAAGACCTGTATGCGGCCATCGACGCACTCGTCGACAAGCTCGACCGTCAGGTGATCCGCTACAAGGACCGCGTGCAAAGCCACGACCGCGAGGCGGTCAAGTATCAGATGGCCGCAGCACAAATGCAGCAATGACCGTGCCCGGCGGCTCCTCAGCGAGCCGTCGAATCCGAGACTGAAAAGGCAAGCCGCGCTCAAACGCGGCTTTTTTGCGCCCTGGCGCGGGAAATGGGCGCAAAGCGGCCCTGGTTGTGGCGGCGGCGCAAACCCGTACCACCCGTTTGGGCGAAGGTGTTCGCAACGGGGACGGCAGGGTGTATGCTGCGCCATACATGGCAGACGGGCATTTTTGCATCCAACCCGGTGCGTGACCTTGTGTGGTTTTGCACCCGATTGCGGCGCTGCGCTGCACAATGGGGAGGAAGCCACTGCTCTATAATGGCCGGACGCCCGCGGGCGGCTGACGGCCGGCGTCGAATGACTTTGCAGCCGCCCGCAGCAGCCCCCTGCCCGGCGGAACGGCTGATCCGCCCCGCTAACTGAAATCCTGCGCATCGCCCATGAATCGTTTGGCCAAATTGCTGCCACCCGGCAACATCAACCTCGACGTCAGCGTCACAAGCAAGAAGCGTGTGTTCGAGCAGGCCGGGCTCCTCTTCGAGAACAACCATGGCGTGGCGCGCGCCACCGTGACGGACAACCTGTTCGCGCGCGAATCGCTGGGCTCCACCGGCCTGGGCGCCGGCGTGGCGATCCCGCATGGCCGCATCAAGGGCCTGAAGCAGCCGCTGGCCGCCTTCATGCGACTGGCCGAGCCGATCCCGTTCGAATCGCCCGACGGCAAGCCGGTGTCGCTGCTGATCTTCCTGCTGGTGCCCGAGCAGGCCACGCAGCAGCACCTGGAAATCCTTTCTGAAATCGCGCAACTGCTGTCGGACCGGGACATGCGCGAAGGGCTGGCAACCCTGCCCACGCCCGATGCCGTGCACCAGTTGCTGATTGCATGGCACCCCTGATCCACTGATCCCCCGAGCGGGCCGGCACCAGACCGGGCAGGCGCAAGACGCTTCGCACACCGCCACACAAGTCATACCGCATGGAACTCACCGGCGTCACCTCGCAGTCAATCTTCGACGACAACGCAGCCGACCTCAAACTCTCGTGGGTGGCCGGCCTGGAAGGGGCGGATCGCGCCTTCGACGTGGAATTCGCCCGCGAGGCCACCTCCGCCGCGGACCTGGTGGGCCACCTGAACCTGATCCACCCCAACCGCATCCAGGTGCTCGGCAAGCCCGAGATCACCTACTATCAGCGCCTGGACGACGAGACCCGCAAGCGCCAGATGGGCGAGCTGATCCTGCTCGAGCCGCCCTTCCTGGTGATCGCCGACGGCATGGAGCCGCCGCCCGACCTGGAACTGCGCTGCACGCGTTCGTCCACGCCGCTGTTCACCACGCCGGTGTCGTCGGCCGCGGTGATCGACCACCTGCGCCTGTACCTGTCGCGCATTTCCGCGCCGCGCGTGACCATGCACGGGGTGTTCCTCGACATCCTCGGCATGGGCGTGCTGATCATGGGTGAATCGGGCCTGGGCAAGAGCGAGCTCGGGCTGGAACTGATCTCGCGCGGCCACGGGCTGGTGGCCGACGATGCGGTCGACTTCGTGCGCCTGGGGCCGGACTTCATCGAGGGGCGCTGCCCGCCGCTGCTGCAGAACCTGCTGGAAGTGCGGGGCCTGGGCCTGCTCGATATCAAGACCATCTTCGGCGAGACCGCGGTGCGGCGGAAGATGAAGATCAAGCTGGTGGTGCAGCTGGTGCGGCGCAACGACGGCGAATTCGAGCGTCTGCCGCTCGATTCGCAATATCTCGACGTGCTCGGCCTGCCGATCCATATGGTCAAGATCCAAGTGGCGGCCGGCCGCAACCTTGCCGTGCTGGTCGAGGCCGCGGTGCGCAACACCATCCTGCGCCTGCGCGGCATCGACACGCTGCGCGACTTCATGGACCGCCAGCGCGCGGCAATGCAGGCCGACGCGGTTTCGCGCGGCCAGGGCCGGCTGCTCTGACCCTTTCGCACTGCGCTTTCAATTGCTTACAACGGCGGCAGGCGCCGCGTCAACGTGCTTGGGACGTCCTACGTTTTGTGCTGTAATGGGCATCGAGCCCATACACAGGCCGCCACGAGCCCCCATACCCGCGCGGCCATGATGTTTTCCACAGCCAGGAGAGCAAGCATGAAAAAACTGATCGCGATGTGCGCGCTGGTGACCCCGCTGATGGCGTCCATGGCCTTTGCCCAGACGGCGTCCGCACCGGCCGCTCCCGCCAAGGAAGCCAAGGAAGCCAAGGAAGCCAAGGAAGCCAAGGCCCCGACCGCGCAGCAGGAAAAGATGAAGGCCTGCAACACCCAGGCCGCCGACAAGAAGGGCGACGAGCGCAAGGCGTTCATGAAGGAATGCCTGTCGGCCAAGTCGGCCGTGCCCAAGACCCAGCAGGAAAAGATGGCGGCCTGCAGCAAGGAGGGCAAGGGCAAGAAGGGCGACGAATACAAGGCGTACATGAAGGAATGCCTGTCCAAGTCGGCCTGACCAATGTCCAACTGACGCACAATGAATGGCGAACCGCGAGGCTCGCCATTTTTGCTTGCGGCGACTGTCATGACGCGGCCATCACCTGATGCTATGCTTCACTTGCTATGCGCATCATTCTCATCACCGGCATTTCCGGTTCCGGCAAGTCCGTCGCCCTGAACGTCCTCGAAGATGCAGGCTATTACTGCGTCGACAACCTGCCGGCGCAGTTCATCCCGGAACTGACCCGCTACCTCGCCAGCCAGGGCTATACGCACCTGGGCGTGGCCACCGACATCCGCAGCCGCGAATCGCTCGACGAGCTGCCCGACACCGTGCGCGCGCTCGCGCCCGAGCACCAGGTCGAGGTGGTGTTCCTGACGGCGAGCACCGACGCGCTGGTGCAACGCTACTCCGAGACGCGCCGCCGCCATCCGCTGTCGATCCGCACCGAAGGCACGCCCGGCCCGGGCGGCGAGCCCGCCCTCAACGATACCGCGCTGATGGAAGCGATCGAAATGGAGCGCGAGTTGCTGAGCCCGCTGGCCGAGGCCGCGCACCGGATCGACACCAGCAATGTGCGCACCAATACGCTGCGCAGCTGGATCAAGGAACTGATCCGCGACGACAGCGAGCGGCTGACGCTGCTGTTCGAGTCCTTCGGCTTCAAGCACGGCGTGCCCAGCGATGCGGACATGGTGTTCGACGTGCGCTCGCTGCCCAACCCCTACTACGACCTGGCGTTGCGCCCGCTGACCGGGCGCGACAAGCCGGTGATCGACTTCCTGCAGGGGCAGCCGATGGTGCTGGCGATGGCCGAGGATATCCGCGCCTATGTGGAAAAGTGGCTGCCGAGTTTCATTGCCGACAACCGCAGCTACCTGACCGTGGCGATCGGCTGCACCGGCGGCCAGCATCGCTCGGTCTATATTGCGGAAAGGCTCGCCAACTATTTCCGGGCACATGGTAATGTGCTGGTGAGACACCGAGAGCTCGCGCCGGCGGGCTGACGCAAACCGTGCCTGCCTGCCTGCGGGCGTTGGCGCGCAGCGTCTGCCTGGCGGCGCGCCACTGCTGCCTGAACAGCTTCCCCAACGCAAGCTGGCACCGCATGTCTTCGACCGATCTCTACCGTCATACCGCGCCCGCAGGGTCCGACGACCCACCGCAGACGCTCGACAACCTGCCGCTGTTCCCGTTGCACACCGTGCTGTTTCCCGGTGGGCGGCTGCCGCTGCGCGTGTTCGAGGCGCGCTATGTCGACATGGTGCGCAACTGCCTGCGCGACAGCACGCCCTTTGGCGTATGCCTGATCGAAAGCGGCGAAGAGGTGGCGCGCCCCGACCAGCCCACCGTGCCGGAGCCGATCGGCTGCCTCGCCGAGATCGTCGACTGCAACATGGAGCAACTGGGCGTGCTGCTGATCCGCGCGCGCGGGCGCGAACGCTTCCGCATCATCCGCCACGAGACGCGCGACGACGGCCTGTTGGTGGCGCGCGCCGCAGTGCTGCCCGCCGACATCATCGACTGCAAGCTGGAACTCCTGGGCGAATGCCTGGATGCGCTGCGGCGCATCGTGACCCGGCTGCATGCCGAGCAGCCCGACCGCCTGCCCTTTGACGAGCCCTACCTGTGGGACGACCCGAGCTGGGTCGCCAACCGGCTGTGCGAACTGCTGCCGGTGCCGCTCAAGGCCAAGCAGATGCTGATGGCATTGCCCGATGCGGGCATGCGCATCCAGATCGTGCACCGGTATATGCGCCAGAACCACATGGTTTAGGCGCGGTTCCTCGCCGCACCTGGTTCCTCGCCGCACCTCCCAGCAACGTTCAGAACAGCCCGCCGCGCGCCTGGCCTTCCAGCAGCCTGCGCACCGGCGCGGGCGTACCCAGCGCATCGAGATCGTCGAGCGAGATCCAGCGTTGCGCGGCTTCCGCGGCGCTGTCCTGCACCATCAGGTTGCCGGGGTCGGTGCTGACATCGATCCGGATCGCACGGATCAGCAGGCGGAAATGCGTGAACACGTGGGTCAGCTCGCCGGTCAGCGTGGCACGCGCCGGCTTGCCGAAGGCGCGCGCATAGTCGAGCGCCGCCTCTTCCGCGGCTTCGGCATCGAACGGCAGGGTGTCGACCGGCATCTCCGGCAGGCTCCACAGGCCGCCCCACACGCCACTGTCCGGGCGCAGGCGCAGCAGCACTTCACGCTCGCGCCGCACCAGCAGCATCACGGTGCTGCGCTCGGGGATGGCCGCGCGCGGCTTGGGCGTGGGCAGCACGGCGGTAAGGCCGTCGCGGCGCGCCACGCAATCGGTGGACAGCGGGCACGCGCCGGCATCGGCCAGGCATGCGGGCTTGCCACGCGAGCATACGGTTGCACCCAGGTCCATCAGGCCCTGCGTGTAGGCGATCATGTCCTCGGCCTGGCGCGGACCCGGCGCCGGCAGCGCGGCCTCGGCCAGCTGCCACATGCGCGTTTCCACCGCGCGCTCTCCCGGATGGCCGTGGATGCCGAAGAAGCGCGCGAACACACGCTTGACGTTGCCGTCCAGGATCGGCGAGCGCACGCCGGCGCTGAACGCGGCGATCGCCGCTGCGGTGGAGCGGCCGATGCCGGGCAGCGTCGCCAGCACCGCCGGGTCGGTCGGGAACTCGCCACCATGATCGTTGGCCACCTGCATCGCGCACCGGTGCAGGTTGCGCGCACGCGAGTAGTAGCCCAGCCCCGCCCACAGCGCCATCACCTGGTCGGCCGGCGCCGCGGCCAGCGCCTGTACCGTTGGCAGTTGCGAGATAAAGCGCTGGAAGTAGTCGATCACCGCGCTGACCTGCGTCTGCTGCAGCATGATCTCCGACAGCCAGATGCGGTATGGGTCGCGCGTGTTCTGCCACGGCAGGTCGTGCCGGCCATGCATGCGCTGCCAGGCGACTACGCGCGCGCCGAAATCGGGGGGGACGTGGATGTCGTCAGGGATGGCCGGGGCGATGCGGGGGACGGGCTTGCGGGGCATTGGGTAAAGCTGGTGTAGAACTGGGACGGGCCACCGGTTTTTGCGTCACCACTTGGGTGCTCCCTCTCCCGCAAGCGGGAGAGGGAGCAAACCGGCGCGTCGTACGGAAGTCTTCAGCAATCTGAGGCACCGCCAAGTGCGGCACCACATGATATACCGCCCGGCGACTGCGCCCCGCGTTATGCCACCGCCCGTTCCGCGCCGGCGGGATTGGCCGTCGGCCGCAGCAGCCGCTGCGCGAAGTTCTCGATATGCCCGCTGCGCTCGTCCAGGCCGTTGAGCACTTCTTCGAGCTGGGCGATGCGGCTTTCCAGCGTGTCGGTGGCTTCGTGGATGCGCTCGATCGAATCGACACGGCGGCGCAGCTGCTTCTGGTGCTCGCGCACCTGCGCTTCCAGCGGCGTCATCACCGACTTGAGCCACACCTCGATATCGCGATTGAGGTCGCGGAAGTTCTCCAGCACGCGGCTGGCCATGGTGCTGAACGCGTTCTGCACCAGCTGCGGCCGCGAGCGCGTCAGCATGCTGACCGTGCCGAAATGCGCATGCACCAGCCGCAGCGTTTCCTGCAGCTCGGCCACGTAGCGCTCGGCGGTGAACTGCATCGGCGCCGGCAGCGTGAACCCGTGCTCGGCATTGAAGCGCCGGTACATGCTTTCGATCAGCTGGTGCAGCTGCCCGATCTTGTTGTCGGCATCGGTCACCAGCGCGGTCAGTTGCGCGAACAGCGCGTCCATGTCCTCGCGCAGGCCGCGCGAGAAGAAACGCTCTTTCATCTGCTCGCGCGCGGTGCGCATGGTGTGGCGCACGTCGCGCAACTGCAGGCTCTTGATGATGTCGGCGCTGTGGCGCCCGAACACCAGCCGCAGCGCCTGGAACTTGCTGATGCTCTGCTCGAACTCTTCCTTCTCGCCCTGCACGCGCATCAGCATGTGCTTGACCATTGCGTGGTTCTTGCCGCGCAGGCCACGCAGCTCGAACAACTGCTCGACGATATCGCGGCGGCGGCTCTGCAAGAGCTGCTGCGCGGCGCGCGCCATGTCCTGTACCAGCCTGTGCGCCTGGTCCGAGACGATCTCGCGCCGGCGCGGGATCAGCTGGTCGGACAGCACGTGCTCGAACTCGGGCAGGCCGCTGCGCGCGAGCAGTGCGTCGTCATGCGTAACCTTGGCCACCAGGCCCTTCTGCGCCGAGACCGGATAAACGCGTGACTGCTCGATGCCCAGCACCTGCCCGGTGGTGGAGACCTGGCGCGCGATTTCCTGCGCGATCTCGGCGGGCTGGCGCAGCGGGTCCCACAGCCCGTCGATCTTGTTGAGCACCGCCAGGCAGCCGCGCCGGTGGCCGGCACCGACATGGCTGCGCCATAGCTCCAGGTCGCTCTTGGTGACGCCGGCGTCCGCGGCCAGCACGAACACCACCACGTGCGCGTCCGGAATCAGCCGCAGCGTCAGCTCGGGCTCGGTGCCGATCGCATTCAGGCCCGGCGTGTCGAGGATCACCAGGCCCTGGCGCAGCAGCGGGTGCGGGAAATTGATGACGGCGTGGCGCCAGCGCGAGATCTCGACCATGCCTTCGGCATCGACCGCATAGGCGGCGTCGGGATCGTTCTCGTGGTACAGGCCGAGCGCCTCGGCCTGCTGCGGTGGCACGCGCACGGTCTGCACCACATGCTGGAAGGCCGCCAGCATGCCTTCGGGCGAGGACGGGTCGAGCGGCACCGAATGCCAGTGCGCGGCCGAGGTGCCGGCCTCGAGGAAGTCCGCGGTCGAGGCTTCCTGCAGGCGCGTCTCGATCGGCAGCAGCCGGATGCACGGCGGCTCGGCCTCGTCGTAGCGCAACTCAGTCGGGCACATGGTGGTGCGCCCCGCCGACGACGGCAGGATGCGGCGCCCGTAGTCGGCAAAGAAGATGGCGTTGATCAGCTCGCTCTTGCCGCGCGAGAACTCGGCAATAAAGGCGACCTTGAGGCGATCGCTGCGCAGCACGTTCTGGATGCGCTGCACGCGGTCATCGGCCTGTGCGTCGTACAGGTCGTGCTGCTGCAGCCAGGACTGGAATTCGGCCAGTGACTGGAGGACCCCCGTTCTCCAGGCGCCGTATTGTTCGAATTGGTGGGCGAGCGTTGTCATGGAGCTGTTTGGCTGACTCGGTATCTACCTCGGGGCAGGCCACCGGGTGGCGCGCCCGTGTTCACGCAATGCCGGCCGCCGCCGTGAATCTTTCAGACGGTTGGGCCATTTTTGTAACTTTTTATGACTGCGCACACGATACAGGTTTCCACGGCGGTTTTGTGGAATTCACGCCCCTTGTGCGTTCCGCGGACGAGGAGTGTTGCGCCGAGCCATCGACAATCCGCGGCGGCGCGCATTGTGCGCCACACAGCGCATGTCGCGCGGTAGCTCAGTGCTGGCAGTTCGGGCAGTAGAAAGTCGAGCGCTGGCCCTGCACGATCTGGCGCACCGGCGTGTTGCAGACCCGGCACGGCTGGCCGGCGCGGTCGTAGACAAAACAATCGAGCTGGAAGTAGCCGCTGGCGCCGTCGCTGCCGACAAAGTCGCGCAGCGTGCTGCCGCCGCGCTCGATCGCCTGCGCCAGCGTTTCGCGCACGGCCTGCGCGAGGCGGTCGCAACGCGCGCGGCTCAGGCGCCCGGCCGGCGTGGTCGGGCGGATGCCGGCGTGGAACAGGCTTTCCGATGCATAGATGTTGCCCACGCCCACCACGATGCCGCCCGCCAGCAGCACGGTCTTGATCGCGGCGCTGCGCCCGCGCGTATGGCGGTGCAGCCAGGCACCGTCGAAGGCGGCATCGAAGGGCTCGATGCCGAGCGTGCGCAGCAGCGGGTGTTGCTGTAGTTGGGCCTCGGGCAGCGTGGTCCACAGGATCGCGCCGAAGCGGCGCGGATCGCGAAAGCGCAGCACCACCGGGCCGGGCCCGGCGCCAGGCTCGGCCGCGAGCAGCAGGTCCAGGTGATCGTGCGTGCCGGGCGGCGGCGCATCGGGCAGCACCCGCAGCGTGCCGGTCATGCCCAGATGCACCAGCAGCCAGCCGGCGGCTGCTTCCCCATCGGCGCTGACGCATTCGAGCAGCAGGTACTTGCCGCGGCGCTCGATCCGGCGCACCACGCGCTGCGCCAGCCGGCTTTCCAGTTCCGGATCGACCGGCCAGCGCAGGCCGCGGTGGCGTACCGTCACCGCGGCAATGCGCCGGCCCACCACATGCGGCAGCAGGCCGCGCCGGGTCACCTCGACCTCGGGCAATTCAGGCATCGAACCTCTCCGTTGGTTACCGCTCCAAACTCCTGCCGGCCCCGCGTGCGCAAGCCCGCGGGCGCCGAGCAGCGCATTGTAGCGGCAGGCTACAATGCCCTTATCCAATCCTTCGCCAGCGTGCGCCGGAGCACTCAATACATGTCGGACCTTATTCCGGACCAGATGCCGGACACCACGTCGCATCCCCTCACTGAGCACGTCGGGCACGCCAGGCACGCCGCGGGTAATCCACTGGCCGCAGCCATAGGCGCCGTTTCCCGCACAGCGCGGGCCGCTAGCGCACTCGCCGCGTTCCGGCAAAGTCACTGCCGCCATGTGCGTGCGCTAGCCGCCTCGGCACTGCTCGCCGTGGCCGCGGGCGCGGCCCATGCCGCACCGCCTGCCGGTGCCCCGCTGCCCAGGCTGCAACTGGCCGCCGCCGAGGGCGACCGCGCCGCTGCCGCCAAGGCGGCGCGCAGTGCGCTGCCGTCTGTCGAGCTGACCGACGACATCGTCTATATGGTGCTCGCCGCCGAGATTTCCATCCAACGCGGCCTGGTCGGCCCGGCCTACCGCACCTACCTGGAACTGGCGCGGCAGACACGCGACCCGCGCTTCGCGCAGCGCGCCACCGAGATCGCCTTCAACGCGCGCGTCCCGCAGCAGGCGCTGGACGCTGCGCGGCTGTGGCGCGAAATCTCGCCGAACTCGCCCGCCGCCACCCAGGTCCTGTCGACACTGCTGGTGCTCAACGGACGCTGGGACGATGCCCGGCCGCTGCTGCAGCAGCAACTGGCTTCGGCGCCGGCCACCCATCGCGGCGAGGCCATCCTGCAACTGCAGCAGCAGCTGTCGCGCACCAGCGATCCCGCCGGCGCCGCCACGCTGCTGCAGGAGCTGACCAGGAACGATACGCGCCTGCCCGAGGCCCAACTCGCGCTGGCGCGCGCCAAGGAAGTCGCCGGCGACGTGCCGGGCTCGCTTGCCGCGCTGGACCAGGCGCTGAAGCTGCGGCCCGGCTATGAAGCCGCCGCACTGATGGCCGCGGAGCTGCGCGCCGAGAAGGAGCCCGACGAAGCCGTCGCCGTCCTCAAGCGCTTCCTCGACAAGTCGCCCGACTCGGTCAACGGCCATATCACGCTGGCGCGGCTGTACCTGCTGCGCAATGACATGCAGGCGGCCCGGCAGGAGTTCGAGACGCTGCGCAAGGTGGCACCGGCAGACCCGCGCGTGCCGCTGGCGCTGGGCCTGACCAGCCTGCAGGCCAGGAACTACAGCGAGGCCGAGCAGTACCTGAAGGAATACCTGCAACTGGTCGAGAAGCAGCCCACCGCCAACCCGGACATCGCCTATCAGTACCTGGCGCAGATCGCCGAGGAACGGAAGGACTATGCCGGCGCGATCCAGTGGCTGGACCGCATCGAGGACATCCGGCTGGCGCCCGCGGCGACCGCCAAGCGTGCGCAGCTGCTCGCACGCATGGGCAAGCTCGACGACGCGCAGGCGCTCTTCGGCGAAATGCTTTCCGACGCCGAAGACATCCCCGATCCCGGCCAGCGTTCGCAGCGCATGATCGCCATCCGCCAGGCCGAGGTCGCCACGCTGATCGAGACCAAGGCCTACGACCGCGCCCGCAGGGTGCTGGACGAACGCGTCGCGGCCGAGCCCGAGAACGCCGACTGGATCTACGAGCTGGCCATGCTCGACGAGCGCCAGAAGCGCTACGACAGCATGGAAAAAGGCCTGCGCAAAGTCATCGCGCTGCTGCCCGAGCAGAAGCAAGGCTACAACGCGCTGGGCTACTCGCTGGCCGACCGCAACGAGCGGCTGCCCGAGGCGCTCAAGCTGCTGGAGCGCGCCTCCGAACTGGGCCCGGACGATCCGTACATCATGGACAGCTTGGCCTGGGTCAAATTCCGCATGGGCGACCTGCGCCCCGCGGCGGACCTGCTGCGCAACGCCTACGCCAAGGCGCCCGAAGCCGAAATCGGCGCGCACCTGGGCGAGGTGCTGTGGCAGCTCGGCGAGCACGACGAAGCGCGCAAGACCTGGACCGAGGCCGTGCGCATCGATCCGGAGAACGAGACCCTGATCGATACGCTGCGCCGCTACAAGTTCAACGTGCAGACGTCCAAGTAACCCCGTGCGCCGCGGCCTCCGCCGAGGTCCGCGGCGCCGGACTCCTGTCCGCCGGCGGCAGCCGCAGCGCGCCGCCGCTTCCCGACCTTGCCCATGAACCGAACCCGACGCCTGGCACTGCTTTGCCTTGGCGCCCCCCTGCTGCTGCAGGCTTGCGCCAGCGTGGCGCCGTCGCGCAGCTTCGATGCCGATGGAACCGCCGCGAGCCAGCAATACACCGGCCGCTTCTCCGCCAACTACGTGCGCTACGGGCGCGACGAAGGCGTGCAGGGCAGCTTCCGCTGGGAGGAGCAGGGCCGCAACGTGCGCCTGGACCTGGTCTCCCCGCTCGGCCAGACGCTGGCCGTGGTCACCGCCACGCCGTCCGGCGCCACGCTCGACCTGCCCAACCAGCCGCCACGCAATGCGCCCGAGGTCGACACGCTGATGGAAGAGGCGCTTGGCTTCGCACTGCCGGTGGCAGGCATGCGCGACTGGCTGCATGGCCGCGCCGCCCAGGGCTCGCCCGCGCGCACCACGCGCGACGAGCAGGGACGTCTCGCGACGCTCGCGCAGAACGGCTGGACCGTGCGCTATGTCGCGTGGCAGGACACCCCCGCGCCCGACGCGGCGACCCGCCCGGTGCCGCGCCGCATCGACCTGGCGCGCGATTCCGCCGCCAATCCGCTGTCGGTACGCCTGGTGATCGATCCGCAAACGCCATGACCCGAACCGCTGCCCTGCCCCCGCCGGAGCTGCGCGACTGCCCGGCGCCGGCCAAGCTCAACCTGTTCCTGCATGTGACCGGCCGCCGCCCTGACGGCTATCACACGCTGCAGACCGTGTTCCAGCTGGTCGACTGGTGCGACACGCTGCATTTCCGCCGGCGCGACGACGGCGTCATCGCGCGTGTCACCGACGTGCCCGGCGTGCCGGCCGACACCGACCTGGTGGTGCGCGCCGCGCGCGCCTTGCAGGCGGCCAGCGGCACCGCCTTCGGCGCCGATATCGCCATCGACAAGGTGCTGCCCATGGGCGGCGGCATCGGCGGCGGATCGTCCGATGCGGCCACCACGCTGCTGGCGCTGAACCACCTGTGGGGGCTCGGCCTTTCGCGTGCCGAATTGATGCGCATCGGCCTGACGCTGGGGGCCGATGTGCCTGTGTTCGTGCTCGGGCAGAACGCGTTTGCCGAAGGCGTTGGCGAGCAACTGACGCCGGTCGATTTGCCCGACAGCTGGTTCGTCGTCATCCACCCGAAACAACACGTGCCGACCTCTGAAATTTTTTCGGACAGGTGCTTGACAAGGGATACGCCCCTCTCCATAATTGCGGTCTTCGCTGCTCGCACAAACAAATTCGATTTCGGTCGCAACGACCTGGAACCGATAGCAACAGCGAAGTTCGGCGAAGTCGCCCGAGCCCTTGCATGGCTGAAGCAACACAATCAGCATGCCAGGATGACCGGTTCCGGAGCCTGCGTGTTTGCGCGTTTTCCCGACGCAACAACAGCGCAACAGGTTCTGGAAAGGTTGCCTCCCGAGTGGGATGGCAGGTGTGTGCGCAGTCTGGCACGTCACCCGCTCGCAGCGCTCGCATAGCAAGTTATCGTTCGGCGCGGTACGGTAGTCTGGTACCACGAAGAACGGCCCGGTTGTGTAGGGGAGTCGCCAAGTTGGTCAAGGCACCGGATTTTGATTCCGGCATTCGAAGGTTCGAATCCTTCTTCCCCTGCCATTACATTCCTATAGTGTCCTTACGGACCCTCTGTATCAGTCACCGGTTTTGCCGGTGACGCCAAGCTCCCCCAGCAGCAAGACAGGTGCCCCGAATGAGCAGCGAAGGCTTGATGGTATTTACCGGCAACGCCAACCCCAAACTCGCGGAGGCTGTCGTACAGCACCTCGGCATTCCGCTGGGCAAGGCGCTCGTTGGCCGTTTCTCCGACGGCGAAGTCCAGGTCGACATCCAGGAAAATGTTCGCGGCAAGCACGTCATCGTGCTGCAGTCCACCTGCGCGCCGACCAACGACAACCTGATGGAACTGATGGTGATGGTCGACGCGCTCAAGCGCGCCTCGGCACGCAGCATCACCGCCGCCATGCCCTACTTTGGCTATGCCCGCCAGGACCGCCGCCCGCGTTCGGCGCGCGTGGCGATCTCGGCCAAGGTCGTGGCCAACATGCTGGAAGTCGCCGGCGTCGAGCGCGTGCTGACGATGGACCTGCACGCCGACCAGATCCAGGGCTTCTTCGATATCCCCGTCGACAACATCTACGCTTCGCCGGTACTGCTGGGCGACCTGCGCGAGAAGAACTACGGTGACCTGCTGGTGGTGTCGCCGGACGTCGGCGGCGTGGTCCGTGCCCGCGCGCTGGCCAAGGAACTGAACTGCGACCTGGCGATCATCGACAAGCGTCGTCCCAAGGCCAACGTGGCCGAGGTGATGAACATCATCGGTGAAGTCGAGGGCCGCAACTGCGTGATCATGGACGACATGATCGACACCGGCGGCACGCTGTGCAAGGCCGCTCAGGTGCTGAAGGAGCGTGGTGCGCTGAAGGTGTTCGCCTACTGCACGCACCCCGTGCTGTCCGGCGGCGCGGCAGCCCGTATCGCCGAGTCGGCGCTGGACGAAGTGGTGGTGTGCGACACCATCCCGCTGTCCGAGGAAGCCGCCAAGTGCACCAAGATCCGCCAGCTCTCGACCGCCCCGCTGCTGGCCGAGACCTTTACCCGTATCGTCAAGGGCGACTCGATCATGTCGCTGTTCGCGGGTTCCTGATAAAGTTTCTGGCTTTACTGCGTTGATCGCCAAGTCTTTGGCGGTCAACGTGGCTTGATCGGCGCATCTCTGTCTTTGCGCCGCAACGAGGCTGTCTGGTCGCGGACGGCCTTCTTACTTTGGAGTCATCATGAAAGTAGTCGCTTTCGAGCGTAGCGTACAGGGAACGGGTGCGAGCCGCCGCCTGCGCAATTCGGGCAAGACCCCCGGCATCATCTACGGCGGCGCCGCCGAACCGAAGATGATCGAACTGGATCACAACGCGCTGTGGCACGCCCTGAAGAAGGAAGCGTTCCACTCGTCGATCCTGGAACTGGAAGTCGCTGGCAAGTCGGAACAGGCCCTGCTGCGCGCATTCCAGATGCACCCGTTCAAGCCGCTGGTGCTGCACGTCGATTTCCAGCGCGTGTCGGCCAACGACAAGATCCACGTCAAGGTGCCCCTGCACTTCATGAACCAGGAAACCGCTCCTGGCGTGAAGCTGGGCCACGGCCTGGTCAACCACATCGTGAACGACCTGGAAGTGTCGTGCCTGCCGGCCGACCTGCCTGAGTTCATCGAAGTGGACGTCGGCACCATGGAGCTGGGCCAGACCCTGCACCTGAGCGACGTGAAGCTGCCGAAGGGCCTGACCGTCATCACCCACGGTGACGACAACCCCGCCATCGCCAGCATCTCGCTGCCGGCTGGCGCCGCTTCGGCCGCCGAAGGCGCTGCCGAAGGCGAAGGCGAAGGCGAAACGCCGGCTGCCTAAGCTGTCGTTGCGCCGTGGCGGCCCTGGCCGCACGCAGCCAAAAGCCGCCGGCCCTGCCGGCGGTTTTTTTTGGCGTATGCTTGGCGCCTGCACGCGGCACGGCATTGTTGCACGCAGTAGCCGCCGCCACCCAACCCGTTCAACACGCATGATCAAGCTCATCGTCGGCCTCGGCAATCCCGGTGCGGAGTACGAGGCCACCCGACACAACGCCGGCTTCTGGCTGGTGGACCAGCTCGCCCGCATGGGCGGCGCCACGCTGCGCGTGGAAGGCCGCTTCCACGGCCTGGCCGCGCGCGCGCGGCTGTGGGACCAGGACATCTGGCTGCTCAAGCCGTCGACCTTCATGAACCGCTCCGGGCTGGCCGTGGTGTCGCTGGCGCGCTTCTACAAGATCCTGCCTGACGAGATCGTGGTGGCGCACGACGAGCTGGACCTGCCCGCCGGCACCGTGAAACTCAAGCGCGGCGGCGGCGCGGGCGGCCACAACGGGCTCAAGGACATCTCGGCCCACCTGACCACTCAGGACTACTGGCGCCTGCGCCTGGGCGTGGGCCATCCGCGCAACGCGCCCGGCAGTGCCGGCGCCGGCCGCGAGGACGTGGTCAACTTCGTGCTCAAGCCGCCACGGCGTGAGGAGCAGGAAGCGATCGAGGCGGCCATCGACCGCAGCATCGACCCGCTCGGGTTGCTGGCGCGCGGCGATGCCGAGCGCGCGATGGCGCAGCTGCATAGCGCGCGCTAGCGCGAGTCGCGCGCAGGCACACTCCTGCGACAACAGCATGAAAACAGGCCGCAAAAGCGGCCTTTTTCCATTGTTGTCGCATTCCGACCAAAACTCTGCTAGTGCAGACATCCAGTCATCAAAGTTACACAGGCGGCACCTACATTGCGGGCTTCCCACCGCGCAGGCATCCCATGATGACTTGCGCGCATGACAAACCCACAGGAGGAAAGCCCATGTCGTACCTGACCGACGAAGCGCGTGCCGCCAGCCGCGCCGCCAAGCCCGACGTTGACGTGCCCGGCCGGATGCTCGAAGACATCGTCGCCGCCAACCCGGCGCGCCGCCGGGTGCTCCGCGGCGGCCTTGGCCTGTCGCTGGTCTCGGCCTTCGGCAGCGGCCTGCTGGCTGCCTGCGGCGGCAGTGACGATCCCGCCTCGGCTCCTGCCCCCGCCCCCGGGCCGGCGCCCACCGGCCCGGTCACCCCGAGCTACGAAGTCACCTTCGAGCCGGTCGCCAAGTCCACCGCCGATGCCGTGGTGGTGCCCAACGGCTACAGCGTCGACGTGCTGTTCTCCGCCGGCGATCCGGTGGAAGCCGGCGCCACCGGCTATGCCGGCGCCTTCCAGTCGTCCGCCGAGACCGAGCGCCAGGCCGGCGGCAACCACGACGGCATGCACTTCTTCGCGCTGCCGGGCGTCGATCCGCAGAAGGGCGGCCTGCTCGCCATCAACCACGAGCTGCCGGACTACAACATCCTGTTCCCGACCGCCTACGACGCCGCCACTGCCAGCCCGGAGCACAAGCGCATCGCGCTGTCGGCCGTCGGCATCTCGGTGATCGAGGTCGAACTGGCCGCCAGCGGCAAGTGGCAGGTCAAGCGCGACTCGATCTACAACAAGCGCTACACCGGCAACACGCTGTACCGCGTGGGTGGCCCGGCTGCGTCGGTGGTGGGTTCGACCGTGGTCGGCATGCTCAACAACTGCTCGAGCGGCTACACGCCGTGGGGTACCTACCTGACCTGCGAAGAAAGCACGGACAACTACATCGACCCGACCCAGGCCGACAACGGCTACGGCTGGGTGGTGGAAGTCGATCCGTACGGCACGCTTGGCGCGCCGGCCAAGCGCACCGCGATGGGCCGCTTCGACCATGAGAACGTCGCCTTCCTGAACGACACCAGCAACAACGTCGCGTTCTACATGGGCGACGACGGCACGCCGGGCTGCATCTACAAGTTCGTGCCGAGCAAGGCCTTCGATCCGAACAGCCGCGCCGCCAATGCCAACCTGCTCGACAGCGGCACGCTCTACGTTGCCAAATTCAACGCCGACGGCAGCGGCCAGTGGATCGAGCTGACGCAGGGCAAGAACGGCCTGACCGTCGGCGCTTCGGATCCGGGCAACTGGACCCAGTCGGCGGTTTCGCCGGCGCCGACCACGGTCGACTTCACCAGCCAGGCCGACGTGCTGGTCAACACCAAGGCCGCAGCGCGCGTGGCCGGCGGCACGCTGATGGACCGTCCCGAGTGGATCACGGCCGCACCGGACAAGACGCTCTACTGCACGCTGACCAACAACAGCGGCCGCCAGCAGACCGACGCCGCCAACCCGCGCAAGAACAACCTGCACGGGCATATCGTCAAGTGGAACGAAGCCGGCAATTCGCCGCTGGCCACCACCTTCACGTGGGGCATCCTGCTGCAGGCCGGCGACCCGTCGCTGGCCACCGACAACCTGAAGGGCAATATCAACGGCGACACCTTCTCCAGCCCGGACGGCCTGCGCGTCGACCCGAAGGGCCGCCTGTGGGTGCAGACCGACTCCAGCACCAGCAGCAGCTACACCGCCACGTTCGGCAACAACAGCATGTACTACATCTCGCCGACGGGTCAGTCCAAGCGTTTCCTCGTCGGCCCGACCGGCTGCGAAATCACCGGCATCGCCTACACGCCGGACCTGACCACCTGCTTCATCAATATCCAGCACCCCACCGGCAAGTGGCCGGACGCGGCCAAGCCGCCGCGCTCGTCCACCATCGTGGTGCGCCGTACCGACGGCAAGCCGATGGGTGCCTGACCGCGCAGTGTCGTAAGTAGCAAGTAGTAAAGGGGAAAAGTTAAACCCCCGTCACCTTGCGGTGGCGGGGGTTTTTTTTTGCCTTTGCCGAGGGAAACGTTCAGGCCGCGTGTTTGGCAGCCGTCAGCAGCCGGTAACGCTGCATCAGCACCTCATGCGTCTCGACCCTGTTCGGATCCTTGGGGATGCAGGCCACCGGGCAGACCTGCTGGCATTGCGGCTCGTCGAAGTGCCCGACGCACTCGGTGCACTTGTTGGGGTCGATTTCATAGATCTCGGGCCCCATCGAAATGGCTTCGTTCGGGCACTCGGGTTCACAAACGTCGCAGTTGATGCAGTCGTCGGTGATCATCAGCGCCATGGTGTTTCCTTCCTGCGGACACGCCCGCGCCCGACTGGCCGCGAATCGACGTATCTGAAACTGTTATTTTATGCCGGTTTGCCGATTTTCTCTTGCAGCCAGCGTTCCACCGACGGGAACACGAACTTGCTGACGTCGCCACCCAGCACCGCGATCTCGCGCACGAAGGTGCCGGAGATGAACTGGTACTGGTCGGACGGGGTCAGGAACATGGTTTCCACGTCGGGCAGCAGGTAGCGGTTCATGCCCGCCATCTGGAACTCGTACTCGAAGTCGGACACCGCGCGCAGGCCGCGCACGATCACGCGCGCATTGTTCTTGCGCACAAAGTCCTTGAGCAGGCCGGAAAAACCCTCGACGCGCACATTGGGATAGTGCCCGAGCACTTCACGGGCGATGGCGATGCGCTCTTCGAGCGCAAAGAACGGGCGCTTGTTGGGGCTCTGCGCCACGCCGACCACCAGTTCGTCGAAGATATTCGACGCACGGCGGACCAGATCCTCGTGTCCCCGGGTCATTGGATCGAACGTGCCGGGATAGACCGCGATGACCATACTTCCTCCTTGATCTGCCCGCTGCCGGCCGTATGTGGGCCGCCTCGTTCGCCGGCCGGACCGGCGTGGGTACTGCGTCGCGAGCGTTGTGACAGCGGCGTAGTGTAACCCTAAATGCGCCACTTGGAAGGCCCCTGGCGCTCCCCTTTGCTGCAGCGCACCGTAACCGGGCGCCCTGCTTCAGGGCATGGGGGGCCTTAGTGGAGCCTTAGTGGACTCTTGGAGCCTCATGCGGCGCCGTTGCCAGGACTGCGGTGCTGGAGCAGGTGAAAATGCACCGCACCGGCGCGCGCGTGCCGCACGATCTCAAGCGACGCAGGCACCGGCGCATCGGCGCCGGTCAGCGCATGGTCGGTTTCGACATAGACCGCACCACCCGGGCGCGACAGCCGCGCCGCATGTTCCAGCGCCGGGCCGATCCAGTCCTCGGCAAAGGGAGGGTCCAGGAAGATCACGTCGAAGCTGGCATCGGGCATCTGCGCCGCCACGGCAAAGGCATCGCCCTGCACCACGCGCACCGCGCAGGCGTCGAGCCGGTACTGGTTGTCGCGCAGTTGCTTGGCCACGCGCGCGTTGGACTCCACCAGCGTGACCGCGGCCGCGCCACGCGACGCAGCCTCAAAGCCGAGTGCGCCCGAGCCTGCGAACAGGTCCAGGCATTCCATACCGGTGAGGTCCTGGCCAAGCCAGTTGAAGAGCGTCTCGCGCACGCGGTCGGGCGTCGGGCGCAGGCCCTGGGCGTCGGGCACGGGCAGCAAGGTGCGCTTCCAGCGCCCGCCGATGATGCGAACCTGAGATGGCGCCTGGCGGGGTGCCGGGCGCGGGGCCGGGGATGCAGTGGGCCGCCCGCCGGTGGCGGGGGTAGCGGTTCGCCCGCCAGGGGCGGGCGATGGCAATCGGGAGCGCGAATTCATCCCGTGATTGTAGAGCCTGCGGACCGTTCTGCCGCACGCTCGGGCGTGCGGCGGCGCATCGACAAGCCGGCCCGATGCGGCGTGGCCGTCACTGCTTGGCTGTGGTGGCCGGCGCGGTCACCGGGCCGCCGACGATCACCGTGGCCATGCCGTCCGGGCGCACATGGCGCTGGAAGGCCGCCCTGACCTGCTCGCGCGTGACCTTGCCCACTTGCGCGGTCCACGTGTCCAGGTAGTCCAGCGGAAGCCCGTACCAGCCGATATTGGCCACGTTGGTCAGCAGCTTGCGGTTGTTGTCGATGCGCAGCGGGAAGCCGTTGACCAGGTTGTCCTTGGCCGCGCGCAGCTCCTTCTCGGTCGGGCCCTCCGCCACGAAGCGCGCCAGCACCTGGCGCACCAGCGCCAGCGCCTCGTCGGTCTGTGCCTTCTTGGTCTGCAGGCTGATGCCGAACGGGCCGGGCTGCTTGGACGGCGCGAAATAGCTGTCGACGCCGTAGGTCAGGCCGCGCTTCTCGCGCACCTCGTCGGTCAGGCGCGAGCTGAAGCCGCCGCCGCCGAGCACGTAGTTGCCCACCAGCAGCGCGAAATAGTCGGGATCGCCGCGTGCGATCGAGGGCTGTCCGATGACCACGCTCGACTGCTGCGCCGGGTGCGGCAAGCGCTGCTCGGTGGCGGGGATGTTCAGCTTGACTTGCGGCATCGCCGGCGCGGCAGTGCCCTGCGGCAGCCCGCGCGTAAGCAGCTCGGCGATGGCCTCGGCCTGCTTGCGATCGACCGCGCCGATCAGCGTGACCACCGCGCGCTGCGCGTTGTAGTTGTCGCGCCAGAACTTGACGATGTCGTCGCGCTTGATCGACGCCACGCTGTCCGGCGTCGCGGCCACGCCATAGGGATGGTCGGGATACATGGCCTTGGCCAGCGCCTTGTCGGCAATCACGCCCGGCTTGGTGTCGGCTTCGCGGATGGCGGTGATCAGGCGCTGCTTCTCGCGGCCGACCACAGCGTCCGGGTAGGTCGGCGCCTTGATCAGCTGCGCGGCCAGCGCCACAGACTGGTCCAGCTCCGGCTGCGCGGTCAGCGTGCGCAGGCCGATGCCGCCGCGGTCGCCGCCGGCCGCACCGCCAAATGCGGCCCCCGTATCGGCAAAACCGTCGGCGACCTGCGCTTCGTCGCGTGCCGGCTGGCCGTCCTGCGCGGCCGCGCCCTTGTCGAGCAGCGCGGCGCTCAGCGTGGCCAGCCCGGCCTTGCCCGGCGGGTCATAGCGGCTGCCGGCGTCGAAGTCGATATTGATGTCGAGCATCGGAATCGACGGGCTGTGCACGAAGAACACCTTCGCGCCAGTGGATGCGGTCCAGTGCTCGATCGGGATGGCGGCCTGCGCCAGTTGCGCGGCCAGCAGCACGGCGGCGCCGAGCGCGGCGCCGGCCAGTTTGCGCAGCGCGCGCTGCGGGGTAGCAAATGCGGTGACGAATTGAGACATCGCCTTTCCTCAGTGGCGCAGGCCCGACGGGGCCTGGGTCTTGGGCTTGTTCGGGTCGATCGGCTGCGGCACCAGCGTGGCCACGGTCAGGTTGTCGTCGTTGAAGTACTTGGCGGCGACGGCCTGCACCTGGGCCGGCGTGACGGCCTTGACCTTGTCGAGCATGCGGTCGATCTGGCGCCAGGAGATATCGGAGATCTCGGAAACGCCGATCTCCATGCCCTGCCCAAACACCGAATCCCGCTTGTAGATCTGGCCGGCCACCACCTGCGCCTTGACGCGCTTGAGCTCTTCAGGCGAGACACCTTCCTTGGCGATTCGCTGGATCTCGGCGCGCAGCGCACGCTCGATCTCGTCGGTGTTGTGGCCCGCGGCCGGTGTGCCGTCGAGCACGAACAGCGACTCGCCGCGGTTGATGCTGTCGTAGCCGACATTGACGTCGTCGGCCAGGCGCTGCTCGCGCACCAGCTCGCGCGTCAGGCGCGCGTTGTCATAGCCGTTGAGCACGGCCGACAGCACCTCCAGCGCGTAGGGATCGACGTCCTTCTCGACATCGCGCAGGCGCGGCACCTTGTAGGCCATCACCATGTACTGGTTCTCGGCCGGCGCCTTGACCCAGATGCGCTTGATGCCCTTCTGCTCCGGCTCTTCCTGGTCCTTGCGCAGCGGCAGCGTGCGCGGCTTGAGCTTGCCGTAGTAGCGCTCGGCCAGCGCGCGCACTTCCTCGGCCTTGACGTCGCCGGTGACGATCACCAGCGCGTTATTAGGCACGTACCAGTGGCGGTACCAGTCCTTGACGTCGTCCACGCGCATATTGACCAGGTCGTCCATCCAGCCGATCACGGGGTGGCGGTAGCCGGCGGCGGTATAGACGGTGGCCAACAGTTGCTCATAGACGTTGCCGCGCGCGGAGTCGTCGGTGCGCAGGCGGCGTTCTTCCATCACCACCTTCATCTCGCGCTCGAACTCGTCCTTCCTGATAATGAGGTTGGCCATGCGGTCGGCCTCCAGCTCCATCATCCTGGGCAGGTACTGCTTGCCGATCTGCTGGTAATACATGGTGAAGTCGCGGTTGGTCATGGCGTTCTCGCGCCCGCCCAGTGCGGCGACCTGCTTGGAGAACTCGCCTACGCCGACCTTGGGCGTGCCCTTGAACATCATGTGCTCGAGCATGTGCGCCACACCCGTGGTGCCGCTCACCTCATCGACGCCGCCCACGCGGTACCAGATCTGGTGCGCCACCGTGGGCGCGCGGTGATCTTCCTTGACGATCAGCCGCAGGCCGTTGGAGAGCCGGTACTCGGTGGTGCCCTGCGCGGTTGCACCGACCGGCGCCGTCTGTGCCCCCGGCATCGGCGAGCCGACCACGTCCTGTGCCCCGGCCGGCATCGACCAGGGCAGCAAGGCCAGCAGCAACGTGGGAATGACACGCCGCGCAAGACGCGCGGCGCTGGCGGGAAGTGATTGGCGTGGGGCGGAGGGTGGTTGTGAGAGGCGTTGGATGCGCGTTTGGGCGCCTTCGGTGCCCGCGGCGGTCAGGACAGCGCAATGGTTCATGCGACCCCGTCTGCTAGAATTTTGCCGATCGATCCATGTGTGCATGCGTGCGCCCACGGATCTGCCATGTAGCGAACTATACGCAATCGCCGGCCGGGACCACAACGGTTTCTCCCCAGCCATCGCGAGGCTTGCGTAAGCCCTTGATTATTAACCGGTCGCCAGCTGGCATTGGCTGCTGCCAGCGGTATCGGCCCCGGTATTGACCCCATTCCCAATGTTTAGTTTCTGGAAGAAGCGCAAGGCCGAGCCCGCGCCCGTCGAGGCGCCCGCGCCGGCCCCTGCTGCGGCGCCTGCACCCGTCCCCACTCCGACACCGGCCCCCGCACCCACGCCGGTTCCGGTGCCGACCCCGGTTCCCGCTCAGGTGCCACCGCCTGCCCCGGCGCCTGTGGCTGCGCCGGTTCCCGCTCCTGTTCCCGCGCCGGCAGGCTTTACGTCGCCGCAGGCACCGGCCGCGGAAGCGCTCGAACTGGTCCCGCCGCCCGCTCCTACCGCGGAGGCCAGGCAAGGCTGGATGCACCGCCTGCGCACCGGCCTGTCCAAGACCAGCCGCAACATCGGCACCCTGTTCGTCGGCGTCAAGGTCGACGAGGCGTTGTTCGAGGAGCTGGAAACCGCGCTGCTGATGGCGGATGCCGGCGTCGAAGCCACCGAATACCTGCTGGGCGAACTGCGCAAGCGCGTCAAGGCCGAGCGCATCGAGTCGGCCGAAGGCGTCAAGGCCGCGCTGCGCGACCTGCTGACGCAGCTGCTGCGCCCGCTGGAAAAGACCATGGCGCTGGGCCGCGAGCAACCGCTGGTGATGATGATCGCGGGTGTCAACGGCGCCGGCAAGACCACCAGCATCGGCAAGCTGTGCAAGCACTTCCAGCGCTATGACCAGAAGGTGTTGCTGGCCGCGGGCGACACCTTCCGCGCCGCCGCGCGCGAGCAGCTGACGATCTGGGGCGAGCGCAACAACGTCACCGTGGTGGCGCAGGAAAGCGGCGACCCGGCCGCGGTGATCTTTGACGCCGTCAACGCCGCCAAGGCGCGCGGCATCGACATCGTGATGGCCGATACCGCCGGCCGCCTGCCGACGCAGCTGCACCTGATGGAAGAGCTGAAGAAGGTCAAGCGCGTGATCAGCAAGTCCATGCCGAGCGCGCCGCATGAGGTGCTGCTGGTGATCGACGCCAATACCGGCCAGAACGCCCTGCAGCAAACCCGCGCCTTTGACGATGCGCTGGGCCTGACCGGGCTGATCGTGACCAAGCTCGACGGCACCGCCAAGGGCGGCATCCTGGCGGCAATCGCGCGCCAGCGCCCGGTGCCGGTCTACTTCATCGGCGTGGGCGAGAAGGTGGAAGACCTGCAGCCGTTCAAGGCGGATGAGTTTGCCGAGGCGCTGTTGGGATAATCCTCGCGCACTCGCAGAAAGCAAAACGCCCCGGCCAGTGCCGGGGCGTTTTGCATTGCAGTCCTGCGAATGCCTATTCCGCGTCGGGCTGCGACTTCGGCTCCGCCTTCTGGAACGCTGGCAGTTCCATGCAGGCCTCGTAGATCTTCGCGATCGCCGGGTAGCGGCTCACGTCGATATTGAAGCGCTGCGCGTTGAACACCTGTGGCGCCAGGCAGATGTCGGCCAGCGTGGGCGTGTCGCCAAAGCAGAAGCGTCCCGCCTTGCCGCCGCGCTCCAGGTTGGCCTGCAGCGACGCAAAGCCCAGCTCGATCCAGTGGCGATACCACGCGTCCTTGATCTCGTCGCTCGCACCCACGGTGTGCTTCAGGTACTTCAGCACGCGCAGGTTGTTCAGCGGGTGGATCTCGCACGCGATCTCGTGCGCCAAGCCGCGCACGTAGGCGCGGTCCAGCGCCGTGCCAGGCAGCAGCTTGGGCTCGGGATGGACTTCGTCCAGGTACTCGACGATCGCCAGCGATTGCTGCAGCACGTGGTCCCCGTCGACCAGCGCCGGCACCAGGCCGTCCGGATTGACCGCGCGGAACTCCGGCTTGAGCTGCTGGCCGCCCGCCTTGAGCAGGTGCACCGGCACGTACTCATACGGCAGGCCCTTCAGCTCCAGCGCGATGCGCACGCGGAACGAGGCCGAGCTGCGGAAGTAGCTGTAAAGCTTGAGCATCGGATCAGACTACCTTGATGGTGAGATCGCCCACGCCGCCGACGTGGCATTGCATGACATCGCCCTTGACCACCGGGCCGACGCCTTCGGGCGTGCCGCTGTAGATCAGGTCGCCCGGCTGCAGCTCGAACAGCTTGGACAGGTACGACACCATCTCCGGCACCGACCAGATCAGGTCGGACAGGTCGCCGCGCTGCTTCTCGACGCCATTGACCGACAGCGTGACCTCGCCCTTCTCCGGATGGCCGATGGCCGAGACGGGCACGATCGGGCCGATCGGCGCGGACTGGTCGAAGGCCTTGCCGGTCTCCCAGGGGCGGCCGGTCTTCTTCGATTCGTTCTGCAGGTCGCGGCGGGTCATGTCCAGGCCCACGGCGTAGCCAAAGACGTACTCGGCAGCCTTCTCCACCGGGATGTCGCGGCCGCCCTTGCCAATGGCGACCACCATTTCCACTTCGTAGTGGCAGTTGCCAGTGCCCGGCGGATATGGGAAGGTGCCTTCGGTGCCATCGGCGACGTAGCTGACCGCGTCGGACGGCTTGCAGAAGAAGAACGGCGGTTCGCGGTCGGGGTCGGAGCCCATTTCGCGGGCATGGGCGGCATAGTTGCGGCCGACGCAGTACACGCGCCGGACCGGGAAGCTAGCGTTGCTGCCACGCACCGGCACGCCAACGGGAGCCGGCGGGGCGAACACGAATTCGGTCATGCATCTCTCCAGATTTTTTCTGATCAGTACTGCGTCGCGGGTTGCAGGGTGCAGCATTGCGGCGTCGCCAGCAGACGCGCCCGGCGCAGCAGGGCAACAGGATACACCGCGCGAGTTGGCTGCGTACGAAGGCATACAATGAATCCAGGCATCCTCGCAGCTGAGCCGCACCGGCTTGGCGCATCGTGACCACCCTGACCCGGCGCGAATCTTGCATGGCGCACTGCAACAGAGCCTAGCCATGACCCGACGCCATCCGCCCCCCTCGCCCACGTCGAATGCCGCACCAGCCACCTCCACCGGCGGCCGGGTGCTGCGCATCCTTCTCGTGCGCGATCCGCTCGACGCCAATCCGCTGAATGTGGAGACCATCCGCGGCGGCCTCGTCAGCGCGGGCTTTGCCGAGATCCAGATCGTCGACGCCGACCTGCGCCTGCCTGACGTCATCACGGCGACTCAGCCGGATATGCTGATCATCGCCTCGGAATCTGCCGCGCGCGACACCATCGAGCACGTCTGCGTGTCGACCCAGCACGCCCCACGGCCGATCGTACTGTTCACCGATAACGACGACAGCCAGCGCATCAAGGCCGCGCTGACGGCCGGCATCACCGCCTATATCGTCGACGGCCTGCGCGCCGAGCGCGTCAAGACGGTGCTCGACGTGGCCTATGCCCGCTTCGAACTCGATCAGCAACTGCGGGCGGAGCTCGACGCCACAAAGCTCAAGCTGGCCGAGCGCAAGGTGGTCGAGCGCGCCAAGGGCCTGCTGATGCAGGCGCGCGGCATCACCGAGGACGAAGCCTACAAGCGCCTGCGCAGCATGGCGATGGAGCGCGGGCTGAAGCTGGTGGATGCGGCGCAGCGCGTGATCGATGTGATGGGCTGACCGCCAAGCCGCAGTGCGTGGTCCGCACGCGGCTGGTGCATTGCACGATCCTGGCGCCGCTGAAGCGGTGCCTTCCCTTCCTGCTGCCTCCCTCTCACTCCCCCTAATGCGGCGGAGTCGATCCCGCACGCACCGCGTTCGGACATTCCTCACCAAATCGCGTGCTGGGGCAACGTCGCCGCCACAATCACGCCCGTAAATGTTGCACTGCACAGGCTGGCACACGCCTTGCGTTATGCAGGTATCGGCCAACGGCGGCCGATCGACAATTTCGGCGGACACGGCCAACGCGGGCTGCGTCACGCCACGGACAACGGCGTCCCTGCGCCGCGCCGGTCTTCTGACGAAGCCGGCTGCGGAATGGGGACGCTTTTTTTTTGGAGCCATGCAATGCCCTCTCGCCTCAGGATTGCCAAGCCGCTGCACGCAGCCGTCCACGTTTCCGACGCTGCCGCCGATGCAGTGCCGGCCAGCAGCGGCCGCCGCCGCGTGCTCGCCACCATTGCAGGCGCCAGCGTGATGACGCTGGTCGACCCGCTGGTGCGCGCCGGGGCGTGGGCAGCAGGCTCGGACGCACCGGAGAAGACCGACGTGCGCATCGGCTTTATCCCGCTGACCGACTGCGCCTCCGTGGTGATGGCATCCACGCTCGGCATCGACAAGAAGTACGGCATCAAGATCACGCCGACCAAGGAAGCCTCGTGGGCCGGCGTGCGCGACAAGCTGGTCAACGGCGAGCTCGACGCCGCGCACGTGCTGTACGGCCTGATTTATGGCGTGCAGCTCGGCATCGGCGGCCCCAAGAAAGACATGGCGGTGCTGATGAGCCTGAACAACAACGGCCAGGCCATCACGCTGTCGTCCAAGCTGGCGGAGAAAGGCGTCAAGGACGGCGCCAGCCTGAAGGCGCTGATGATGAAGGAGAAGCGCGACTACACCTTCGCCCAGACCTTCCCCACCGGCACGCACGCGATGTGGCTGTACTACTGGCTGGCGGCCAACGGCATCAACCCGATGCAGGACGCCAAGGCCATCACCGTGCCGCCGCCGCAGATGGTGGCCAATATGCGCGTGGGCAATATGGACGGCTTCTGCGTGGGCGAGCCCTGGGGCGCGCGCGCCATCGCCGACAAGATCGGCTTCACTGCCGAGACCACGCAGGCGATCTGGAAGAACCACCCTGAGAAGACGCTCGGCACCACCGCCGACTTCGTGCAGAAGTATCCCAACACCGCGCGCGCCATGGTGGCAGCGGTGCTGGAGGCCTCCAAGTACATCGACGCGTCGGCTTCCAACCGCCGCAAGACCGCAGAGACCATCGCCGCCAAGTCCTACGTCAACACCGACATGGACATCATCCTGGACCGCATGCTCGGCCGCTACAACAACGGCCTGGGCAAGACCTGGGACGACCCTGACGCAATGAAGTTCTACCAGGACGGCAACGCCAACTACCCATACCTGTCCGACGGCATGTGGTTCCTGACGCAGCACAAGCGCTGGGGCCTGCTGAAGGAGCATCCGGACTACCTCGCGGTGGCGAAACAGGTGAACCGCATCGACGTCTACAAGCAGGCCGCCAGCGCGGCGCAGGTGCCGCTGCCCAAGAGCGATTTCCGCAGCGCCAAGCTGATCGACGGCGTGGTCTGGGATGCCAAGGACCCGAAGGCCTACGCCGATGGCTTCAAGATCAAGGCCTGACGAAATTCGGGCCGCCACTTCTCTCACTGATCCGCAGTGCCCCAAATGGAGCCAGACGTGAATGCCATCGCCCATACCGCGCCCGAAGGCGCAACCGTGGCCCCTGCGGCCGACCCCGACACCAAAGAACGGGCCCGCCGGCGCGAGCAGGAACTCGCCGCGCAGGAACGGCGCGCGCAGCGCCGCGAGGCAGTCGGCGCGCTGGTGCTCAAAATCGTGCCGCCGGTACTGGGCTTTGCCCTGTTCGTGCTGGCCTGGCACGGCATCGCCACGCTGATCCCGGCCATCCCCACGCCGGGTGCGACGTGGAACGCCGCGGTGCCGCTGTTTGCCGACCCGTTCTACCGCAACGGGCCCAATGACCAGGGCATCGGCTGGAACGTGCTGGCGTCGCTGGCGCGCGTGGCCGCGGGCTTCGGCCTGGCCGCGGTGATCGGCATCCCGGCCGGCTTCCTGATCGGGCGCTTTGCCTTCCTGAACGCGATGACCGCGCCGGTGATCAGCCTGCTGCGCCCGGTCTCGCCGCTGGCATGGCTGCCGATCGGGCTGCTGCTGTTCAAGGCCGCCAACCCGGCCGCGATCTGGGCCATCTTTATCTGCTCGATCTGGCCGATGGTGATCAACACCGCGGTCGGCGTCACGCGCGTGCCGCAGGACTACCTGAACGTGGCGCGCGTGCTGGATCTGTCCGAGTGGAAGGTGTTCACCCGCGTGCTGTTCCCGGCCGTGCTGCCCTACATGCTGACCGGCGTGCGGCTGTCGATCGGCACCGCGTGGCTGGTGATCGTCGCGGCCGAGATGCTGACCGGCGGCACCGGCATCGGCTTCTGGCTGTGGGACGAGTGGAACAACCTGAAGGTCGAGCACATCGTGATCGCGATCTTCGTGATCGGCATCATCGGGCTGCTGCTCGAGCATGCGCTGCTGGCGCTGGCCCGGCGCTTCAGCTACGGCGCCAATTGACACGCGGGACAGAGGGAGAGAGGCCATGCAAAAGTTCGTCAGCATCGAGAACGTCGGACAGACCTTCAAGACGCGCAAGGGGCCGTTCGTCGCCCTGCGCGATATCAACCTGCAGATTGCCGAAGGCGAGTTCATCACGCTGATCGGCCATTCCGGCTGCGGCAAATCCACGCTGCTGAACCTTATCGCCGGCCTGGCCACGCCGACCACCGGCGCGCTGATCTGCGCCGGGCGCGAGATCGCCGGCCCGGGGCCGGAGCGTGCGGTGGTGTTCCAGAACCATTCGCTGCTGCCGTGGCTGACGTGCTTCGAGAACGTCTACCTCGGCGTGGAGCGCGTGTTCGCCGCCAGCGAAAGCAAGGCGCAGCTCAAGGCGCGCACGCACGACACACTGGCGCTGGTGGGCCTGACGCATGCCGAGAACAAGTACCCGCACGAAATCTCCGGGGGCATGAAGCAGCGCGTGGGCATCGCGCGCGCACTGGCGATGGCGCCCAAGGTGCTGCTGATGGACGAACCCTTCGGCGCGCTCGATGCGCTCACGCGCGCGCACCTGCAAGACGAGCTGATCAAGATCGTCGCGCGCACCCGCAGCACGGTGGTGATGGTGACCCACGATGTCGACGAGGCCGTGCTGCTGGCCGACCGCATCGTGATGATGACAAACGGCCCGGCGGCCACCATCGGCGAGATCCTGAAGGTGGACCTGCCGCGCCCGCGCGACCGCGTCGCGCTGGCCGACGACAAGAGCTACCACGCCTGCCGCACCGCGGTGCTGGACTTCCTCTACCGCAAGCAGCGCAACCCGGCGCTGCAGGAGGCGGCCTAGCCTCGCCCGACCGCCGCGCCCCATCGGCGGCGATGGGCGCGGCGGCCTTGCTCCGCTATCATGAACCCAGAACAGACTTCCACCCACGCCGCCATGACCACGCCCGCCGCCACGCTTGCCGCACCCTTCCCTGCCGCCCGCTATATCAAGGAGATCGGCCGCGGCGTCAACGGCGCCCGCGCGCTGCCGCGCGAGGATGCCCAGGCCTTGTTCGACGCCATGCTGGCCGGGCGCGTCTCCGACGTCGAACTCGGCGCCGTCCTGATGGCCTACCGCATCAAGGGCGAGGCGCCGCACGAACTGGCCGGCATGCTCGAGGCCGCCCATGCGCACTGCGAGCCGCTGCCCGGGCCGCCGGACCGGCAAGTGGTGGTGATTCCCAGCTACAACGGCGCGCGCAAGCAGCCCAACCTGGTGCCGCTGCTGGCGCTGCTGCTGGCGCGTGAAGGCATCCCCGTGCTGGTGCATGGCTCGCGCGAGTTCAACGGCCGCGTCACCAGCATGACGCTGTTCGCGGCGCTGGGCATTCCCCTGTGCGGCACCACAGCCGAAGCTTCGGCGCGGCTGCGCGATGGCACCGACCACGGGCCGCTGGCGGTGCTGCCGGTCGATGTGCTGTCGCCCGGCCTGTCGCAGCTGCTGGACCGGCGCACCGTGATCGGGCTACGCAATTCTTCGCACACGGTCGCCAAGATGCTGCAGCCGGTGGGCGAGCACTCCCCCGCCGAAGGGCTGCGGCTGTACAGCTACACGCACCCGGAATACCGCGAGACGCTGACCGACTACTTCTCGCACGAACCCGCCAACGTGCTGCTGGCACGCGGCACCGAAGGCGAAGTGGTGGCCGATGCGCGCCGCAACAGCCGCATCGACTGGCTGCATGAAGGGCACCAGCAGACGCTGGTCGATCCTGTCGGGGGCTCGCTGGCTGAAGTGCCGGAGCTGCCGCCCGGCAGCGATGTCGACCAGACCGCGGCCTGGATCCGGCGCGTGCTGGATGGCGCCGTGCCGGTGCCGGCGCCGATCGCCACGCAGATCGAGGCAATCCGGGAATGTTTGCGGCAGGGAACGCGGGTGACCTGGGCGAGTCCGGTTTGAGCCAGTGGGTTAGCACCGTTGGCCCCGCTTGATGTGGTTCCTAGCTAAACCACCCCTCACCCCGGTCCCTCTCCCCCTGAGGGGAGAGGGAAAACACCTCGCTTAGGCTAGCTCGGGCGGCTTGGGCGCACCCAACACCGGTCTCCTCTTCTGCGTGGATGAAACGCGTTTCAGGGCTTGCGCGGCGGCAGCGGGATGCGCTCGCTCTCATCGCCCGGCACCCGCGGGAACTGGTCATCCTCCCAGCGCCTGGCGGCGGCCTCGATCGCTTCCTTGCTGCTCGCGACGAAATTCCAGTAGATAAAGCGCCGGCCGTCGGTCGGATCGCCACCCAGCAGCATCACGCGCGACGGCGCCGTCGCCAGCAGCGTGGCGCTCTGGCCGGGCGTCAGCACCACCATATGCTCCGCCGGCAGCGGCTCGCCGTCCAGCGTGACAGCGCCGTCCACCGGGTAGATGCCGCGCTGGGCATGCTCGGCCGGAATTTCCACGCTGGCGCCCGCGTCCAGCTCGATCGCCACGTACAGCGTGCGGCTGAACACCTTGACGGGCGAGGTCTTGCCGAAGGCATCGCCGGCGATCACGGTCATGCGCACCCCGGGCCGCTCGATACGCGGCAGGGTCTCGGCCGGATGGTGGAAGAACGACGGCTCGTCGGACTCGTGCGATTGCGGCAGCGCCACCCAGGTCTGGATGCCGTGCAGCCGCGCGCCCGCCGCGCGCACATGGTCGGGCGAACGCTCGGAGTGCACGATCCCGTGGCCGGCGGTCATCCAGTTGACGTCGCCCGGACGGATCGCCTGCTCGCTGCCCAGGCTGTCACGGTGGATGATCTCGCCCTCGAACATGTAGGTAACGGTGGCCAGGCCGATATGCGGATGCGGGCGCACATCGGCTCCCTCCCCGGGCGGCAGTTGCACCGGCCCCATATGGTCGAAGAAAATAAACGGCCCGACCGTTTGGGTGGCCGCCGCAGGCAGCAGCCGCCGTACGGTGAAATCGCCCAGGTCGCGCACATGCGGCTTGAGCAAGTGTTCGATAGCAGACATAACTTCTCCGGTGGAATAAGAGAGGCTCGCAAGCATGCCAGCGTGGCGTCGCTTGCGTCGAGTGTAGCCGCTGGTGCAACAAATCATTCCACCAGCAGGCAGAACCGGCGGGGTACGCTTTGCTCTAACACTGAGTGTGCCCTGCCGCGAGTATCCCGGACGACGCCTGATTGCAAAATAGCTATCCAATTCATGTTTGCAATCGCCGGGAACTATCGCGACCATCAGGACTCCAATTAGCACTCACCCGGCCTGAGTGCTAAGATGCGTTGCAGTGCCGCCGCCCATCCCAAGAGAAGGTGCGCGGCGCACCGGCAACCGAACCGCCGGATGCGAAAGGAGCCATTGAGTGAACGCAGTCTTGTCTGCTGACCAAAACCTGACCCCCAGCCGTCTGCCGACGGCCCCGAAGCATGGGGGTAGCCTGGCGCTGACCTTCCCGGCCACGCTGGGCAATCTCGACAGCTATATCCAGGCTGTCCACCGAATTCCGCTATTGACCGCGGAGGAAGAGCAGCGCCTGGCGCGCGAGCTCCGCGAACATGATTCCGTTGACGCCGCCCGCCGCCTGGTGATGTCCCACCTGCGCCTGGTCGTGTCGATCGCCCGCCAGTACCTGGGCTACGGCCTGCCGCACGCCGACCTGATCCAGGAAGGCAATATCGGCCTGATGAAGGCGGTCAAGCGCTTCGACCCCGACCAGGGCGTGCGCCTGGTGTCGTACGCGATGCACTGGATCAAGGCCGAAATCCACGAGTACGTGCTGAAGAACTGGCGTATGGTCAAGGTGGCGACCACCAAGGCCCAGCGCAAGCTGTTCTTCAACCTGCGCAGCCACAAGCAGGGCTCGCACACGTTCACGCCGGAGCAGGTCGAGGCGGTGGCGCGCGAGCTGAACGTCAAGCCCGAAGAAGTGATGGAGATGGAAACCCGCCTGTCGGGCGGCGACCTGGCGCTGGAAGGCCAGATCGACGACGGCGAGGAGGAATTCGCCCCCATCGCCTACCTGGCGGACAACCACAACGAGCCCACGCGCGTGATGGAAGCCAAGCGCCACGACCGCATGCAGGTCGAAGGCCTGGAAGAAGCGCTGGCCAAGCTGGACGAGCGCAGCCGCCGCATCATCGAGGCGCGCTGGCTGAACGTCGAGGACGACGGCTCGGGCGGCGCCACGCTGCATGAGCTGGCCGACGAGTTCGGCGTCTCGGCCGAGCGCATCCGCCAGATCGAGGCCGCGGCGATGAAGAAGATGAAGGGCGCGCTGCAGGCCTTTGCCTGATTCCGCCGCCCTGCCAGAAGCAAAAAGGCCGGTCCACTTGGACCGGCCTTTTTGCTTGCCTGTTCGGCACACCTGCGGCGTTATGCCGCACCCTCGGGCATCACGACAGCAGCTGTTTCAGGTCGTGCGCGATCGGTTCCGGGCCCTGGCCGTGGCGGATAAACAGGCGCAGGCGGCCATCCGGGTCGAATACATAGCTGCCGGCGGAGTGATCCACCGTGTAGTTGTTCGGCGACGAGCCCGGCACCTTGGCGTAGAACACCTTGAAGTCCTTGGTCACCTTCTGCAGCGCGGCTTCGTCGGCCGGGCGCAGGCCCAGGAAGCGCGGGTCGAAGGCAGGCACGTACTGGGCCAGCAGCGCCTGCGTGTCGCGCTCCGGGTCAAGCGTCACGAACAGCACCTGCACGCGGTCGGCGTCGGGGCCCATCTGCTCCATCACTGCCTTGAGCTCGGCCATCGTGGTCGGGCACACGTCCGGGCAGTGGGTGTAGCCGAAGAACATCACCACCGCCTTGCCCTTGAAGTCGGCGATAGTGCGCACCTTGCCGGTATGGTCGGTCAGCGAGAAGTCCTTGCCGAAGTCGGCGGCACCGCTGATGTCGACATTGCGGAACGATGCCTTCTGCTGCCCGCAGGCAGCCACGGCCAGCGCAAGCACGGCCAGCAGGGAGAAGCGGCGGAAGGCGGAAAACAGGCCGGAGGCAGGACTGGGGCGGGGCATGCGGCGGGAACCGGTCAGGGGGTGGGAGGGAACCAGCGGCGCCGCAGGCGCGCGGCGACAGCTTGCAGTATCGCCGATCGCGCCGCCGCGCTGCGCCGGCCGCGACAAGATGCCGCAGCCGAGGCGCCCCAGGGTCAGACCTGCGGCACGAACTTGAAGTAGTGATCGACCAGCAACGCCGCGAACAGCAGCGACAGGTACAGGATCGAGAAGCGGAAGGTGCGCTGCGCCAGCTCGTCCGAGTAGTTGCGGTACATCTTCCAGGCGTAGGCCAGGAAGCCCGCGCCCAGCGCCAGCGCGGCCGCCAGGTAGATGTAGCCGCTCATGCCGTAGACGAACGGCAGCAGCGTCGCGGCGATCATGACCAGCGTGTACAGCAGGATATGCAGCAGCGTGTAGCGCTCGCCGTGCGTGATCGGCAGCATCGGCAGGCCGGACTTGGCATAGTCGGCACGGCGGTACAGCGCCAGCGCCCAGAAGTGCGGCGGCGTCCAGGTGAAGATGATCAGCACCAGGAACCACGCTTCGGCCGGCACCTCGCCAGCCACCGCGGCCCAGCCCAGCGCCGGCGGCATCGCCCCGGACAGCCCGCCGATCACGATGTTCTGCGGCGTGGCCGGCTTGAGCAGGATGGTGTAGACCACCGCATAGCCCAGGAAGGTGGCGAAGGTCAGCCACATGGTCAGGTCGTTGGCGAACTCGTGCAGCAGCCACATGCCCGCGCCGCCGAGGATGGCGGAGAACACCAGCGTCTGCCGCGTTGTGATCTCGCCAGTGGCGGATGGGCGCCAGGCCGTGCGGCGCATCAGCGCATCGATCTTCTGCTCGACCAGGCAATTGATGGCGAACGCAGCCCCGGCCAGCAGCCAGATGCCGGCGGCGCCGCCAATCAGCACGCGCCACGGCACCATGCCGGGCGTGGCCAGGAACATGCCGATGATGGCGCAGAACACCGCCAGCTGCGTCACGCGCGGCTTGGTCAGGGCGGCATATTGTCGGGCAAGGTGCCGGATCCGGCTCAGCTTGCCAAGCGAATGGGGGTGTGTAGCGGTAACCACGGAAGGGGTCTTGTCTTTCATGTGGCGCGGGCGGCGTTCGGCACGGGGGCAGGAGCGCGGGCGGCCCGGGTCGCGAGCCCTATATTGTAGTGGAGGCGGACCAGCAGCAGCAGGAGCACCGCCGCGCCGCCGTTGTGCGCGACCGCCGCCACCAGGGGCCAGTCGAACACGATATTGGACATGCCGGTGGCCAGCTGCAGCACCAGCGTGCCCAGCAGCCAGCCGGCCGCGCGGTCCAGCCCTTCGAGCCGGCGCGCGCGCAGCCCGAACCACGCCAGGTAGCCGAGCACGATAAAGGCGAAGCCACGGTGCACCCAGTGGATCGCCACCAGCGCCGCGTGCGGGATGTAGTCGCCGTCGGCGGTCATGCCCAGCTGGCGCCACAGCGTGAAGCCGTGCGCGAAGTCCATATCCGGCACCAGCTGGCCGTTGCACAGCGGGAAGTCGGTACAGGCCAGCACCGCGTAATTGGTGCTGACCCAGCCGCCCAGGAAGATCTGGATCACCAGCAGCAGCAGGCCGATGCGCACCGGCCAGCGCAGGCGCGCCGCCTGCGGTGCGACCAGGTGCGGCGGATCGTTACGCGAGCCCAGCCAGATCAACGCCGCCAGCAGGCTCATGCCCAGCATCAGGTGCGTGACCACGATGATCGGCTGCAGCTTCATGGTGACGGTAAAGGCGCCGAACGCGCCCTGTATGCACACCAGTGCCAGCACGCCGGTGGCGAACCACGGCGACTGCTTCAGCTCGCGCCGCTTGACCCACGCCAGCACCATCAGCGCGATGATCAGCACGCCCACCGCCATGGCGAAATAGCGGTGAATCATCTCGATCCACGCCTTCACCAGCGTCACCGGCCCGCTGGGCAGCGCGGTCTCGGCCGCGCGGATCGGCTCCATCGCGGCGTGCGGGTTGGAGTGGCCGTAGCAGCCGGGCCAGTCCGGGCAGCCCAGGCCGGAATCCGTCAGCCGCGTGAAGCTGCCGAACATGATCAGGTCCAGCGTCAGGAATGCGGTGATCCAGACGAGCTTGCGGTATTTGTTGCGATCGCCCTTGACCAGCACGTAGCACAGGGGCAGCAGCGCGATCAGGATGCCGATGATGGCCAGTTGCAGCAGCATGCCGTCCCCCTCAGCCGATCCGCGAAACCTTGAGCAGCTTCTTCAGGTCGCCACTCATCTTCTTGGGGTCCGGGTCCTGCGGGAAGCGCATCATCAGGTTGCCGAGCGGGTCGACCAGGAAGATCGTATCCTCGGCGCGCTTGCCGGTCTCGGCCGGCAGCCACTGCTGCGCGGCCTGGCGGTCGATGCGCAGGAAGCGCACGCCGGCGTAGGGCTCGTTGTAGGCGGCGCTGAGGCGTTCGTCGACCTTGCCCTCGTCGGTGATCAGCCACACCGGCACGATGCGCTCGCGGTCCTGCCCCTGGCCGGCGCGGATCTGCCGGATGGTGAAGAGTTTTTTCGCACAGGCCTCGTCGCAGGCCGACGGATCGGACGTCACCAGCAGCCATTTGCCGCGGAACTGCTCCAGCGGCACGGCTTGGCCGCGCTCGTCGGTGACGCGCACCGGCGGCATCGGCCGCTGCGGGTCGACCAGCGCGCCGTAGTTGCTGGCGCCGCCGCGCGGCTTGATGACGTAGTAGGTGAAATACGAGGCAATCACCGGCGAGGCGCACACCAGTAACAGCATCAGCATCTGGAAGCGGCCGCGGCGCGTGCGCGCGTCGATGCGGGGATCCGGCGGCGTAGCCGTGACGGCCGGAGCCGGAGCGGAGTCTTGCTGTGCCATGGGTACGTCTGTCCTTTGTTTCGGCAAGCGCACGCCCCGGAGAGGGCGCGTGCGTCAGTTCATTCGGTTCAGGGTGCGGTCGAGCCCGCCGCCAGCCGGCGCGCGCGGCGCCAGCCCAATACGACCACCAGCACCACCGTCAGCACGGCCAGCCCGAACCACTGGAAGGCGTAGCCATAGTGCCGGTCCGCGCCCAGGTCGGCCGGGGCCCAGTCGCGCGCCAGGCCGTCGCCGGTATCGCTGCGCTGCTCGACCACCAGCGGATGCAGCGCCAGCCCGGTTTCGGTGGCATACGCCGCAATCTCCACGTTCTGGCGGATCTTGCTGCCGGCCTCGGCGCTGGCCGGCTGGCCCAGGCTATAGACCCGCGGCACGGCCGCCAGTGCCGTGCCCTCGATGGTCACCTCACTCTCCGGCGTCGGGAACGGTGCGATCCGGGTGCGGTCCTGCGCGTCGCGCGGCAGCCAGCCGCGCAGTACCAGCACGGCCTGCATGGCGCCGACATCACTCGCGGGCGCGCGCTCAGGTGCAGTGATCCGCAGCGGCGTCAGCACGAGGAAACCGGCGCGGCTGTCGTTGCCATTGCCGTGGGGGCGATTATCCAGCAATACGGTGCGGGCCGTGTCGAAACGCCCCGTCACACGCACGGTGCGGTCCGTCACAAGTTGCGGCAGCGGCGCCCTGCCTAGCACCACCGGCGGCTGCGCTGCCAGCGCCTGCAGCCGCGCGGCGCGGCCTTCTTTCTCATGCGCGCGATTGAGCTGCCAGTTGCCGAGCGCGCAGGTGATGGCGACCACCACCAGCGCGGCGGCCAGCGGCAGCGGGCTGAAGATGCGGCGTGCCGTCATCGCGCGATCATGCCCGTCAGCGCCGCGCGCGTGAGGCCGGTGCGATAATGGGCGAATCCGATGCCCATCGCGGCTACCCCAACGAGACCGCGGCCCGATCCGCAGCCAACCTGCCCCGCCATGCGCTTTGTCATCATCGTCGCCTTTATCCTGATCATTGCCAGCCTGGCCTCCGCCCTGTTCTTCATGATGCGCGACCGCGGCAAGACGCCCAACATGATGCGCTCGCTGATGCTGCGCGTGGGCTTTTCGGTGGCGCTGTTCCTGTTCATCCTGTTCTCGAACTGGATGGGCTGGATCCACAGCACGGGCATCCGCATGACGACGCCCTGAAACACCAGGCCCCGCAAAAGACAAACGCCGCAGGCTGGCAGGCCTCCTGCGGCGTTTGTCTTTTGCGTCGGCGCCGGCGGCCCCGGTCGGGGCCCTGCCGGCGGGTACAGCGTGACTTACAGCCAGTACACCACGACGTAGAGCAACAGCCACACCACGTCAACGAAGTGCCAGTACCAGGCGGCGCCTTCGAACGCAAAGTGGTTCTCGGGCGTGAAGTGGCCCTTGAGCACACGGCCCAGCACGACCGCCAGCATGATCGCGCCCATGGTCACGTGGAAGCCGTGGAAGCCGGTCAGCAGGAAGAAGGTCGAACCGTAGATGCCCGAGGTCAGCTTCAGGTTCAGTTCCGAGTAGGCGTGCATGTACTCGTACACCTGCAGGCACATGAAGATCGCGCCCAGCAGGATGGTCAGCACCATGCCCTGGATCAGCTGGCTGCGCTTGCCGGCCAGCAGCGCGTGGTGCGCCCAGGTCAGCGTCAGGCCGGACATCAGCAGCAGCGCGGTGTTGATGGTCGGGATCGGCCACGGGCCCATGGTCTGGAACGACTCCACCACGCCGGCCGGTCCGAGGTTGGGCCACACGGCGGCAAAGTCGGGCCACAGGATCTTGTTGTTCAGGTCACCCAGCCACGGCATGGCAATGGCGCGGGCGTAGAACAGCGCGCCGAAGAAGGCGGCGAAGAACATCACTTCGGAGAAGATGAACCAGCCCATCGACCAGCGGAACGACACGTCGATGTTCCTGCCGTACATGCCGCCTTCGGATTCGCTGATGGCATCGCCAAACCAGCTCTTGAGCACGAACAGGAACCACAGCAGGCCGAAGCCGCACAGGTACGGCGCCCAAGGCTGCCCGTTCACCCAACCGGCGGCACCCGCGCCGCTCATCAGCAGGCCGAAGGCTGCCGTGATCGGGTGGCGCGACGGGCCCGGCACGAAGTAGTACGGAGCGTTTGCGCGATTCGCACTCATTCTTTTTTCTCCAGCTCAGAGTCTTTGATTCGGTATTCGTTATCCGCGCTTTGGCGCTCCGGGCCGCCCGCCTCCTCTGGGCCGGCCGCGCCGCTGCGGCTGTTTTGTTCTGCGACTGCCTGCGACTGCTTTTCTTGTCTACCCTTCCTGCCCTGCTACCCCGCCGCCTGGCTCACCACCAAGCGCACGATGACGACCAGCACCGCAATGAAGATGGCCGCCGCGATCACTCCGGCGATCACCACGTGCACCGGGTTCAGCCTGGCCATGTCGCGCTCGTGCTCCGCGCCCTTGCGCAGGCCGATGAACGACCACAGCACCGCGCGCATGGTCTGCGCGAACGACATCTTGCGCTTGACCGCGTCCTTCATCTCATCCATCGCCCGTCCTCCGCAACGCCGGCATGCCGCGCCGGCCGGCTTCAGATGCCCTTGCCTGCCGGCGCCGGCTGCGGCGCCAGCTGGCCTTCGGGCGCCTGCGCCACCGGCGTGCCCACCTCGAAGAAGGTGTACGACAGCGTAATGTTCTTCACATCCTTGGGCAGCGCGGGATCGATGACGAACACCACCGGCATCTCGCGCGCCTCTTTCGCCTTGAGCGTCTGCTGCTTGAAGCAGAAGCACTCCAGCTTCATGAAATACTGGGTCGCCTGCTTGGGCGCGTAGCTCGGGATCGCCTGCGCCGAGATATCGCGCGGCTGCCCGTTGGCCACCTCGTAGACGATCGTCGCCATCTCGCCGGGATGCACTTCCATGCTGTTCTTCACCGGCCGGAAGGCGAAGGGCCCGCGCGCGTTGGAGTCGAACTCCACCGTGATGGTGCGGCTCTTGTCGACCTGCGTGTTCTTCACCGCGCCGTGCAGCTCGCGCGTGGTGATCACGTTGATGCCGGTGATCTCGCAGATCTTCTTGTACAGCGGCACCAGCGCATAGCCGAAGCCGAACATCACGGCCACGATCACGACCAGCCGCAGCATCATGCCGCGGTTGAACCGCTTCTCTGCTTCCCTGCCCTGCTGGTCGATGCTCATCTCGCTACCCTGCAGCTACCCGGCCACTTCAGCCAAGGAACACCATCTTGGCAAAGAACCCCAAAAAGAAAACCACCACGATCGACAGCAGGATCAGGCCCAGGCGCCGGTTGGCGGCTTTCTGGTCCGGGTGTGATGGATTTTTGTCTGGAGCCTGCATCATTTGCTTACCTGCCGGCGCGGGAGGCGGACGCTGCCGCCTCCCGCTGCCTGATTACGCTGGTGCCGCCTTAGCGGACCTGCGGGGGCACTTCAAAGGTGTGGAACGGCGCCGGCGACGGCACGGTCCATTCCAGGCCCTCGGCACCTTCCCACGGCTTGTCCGCGGCCTTCTCGCCGCCACGGTACGACGGCAGCACCACGAAGAAGAAGAAATACACCTGCATCAGGCCGAAGCCCAGGGCACCGATCGACGCGATCGCGTTGAAGTCCGCGAACTGGGTCGGGTAGTCGGCATAGCGACGCGGCATGCCGGCCAGGCCCAGGAAGTGCATCGGGAAGAAGGTCACGTTGAAGAAGATCAGCGAACCCCAGAAGTGGATCTGGCCGCGGGTCTCGTTGTACATGAACCCGCTCCACTTCGGCCCCCAGTAATAGAAGCCCGCGAACAGCGCGAACAGCGAGCCGGCCACCAGCACATAGTGGAAGTGCGCCACGATGAAGTAGGTGTCCTGCAGCTGGATGTCGATCGGGGCCACCGCCGGCATCAGGCCGGTGAAGCCGCCGATGGTGAACACAAAGATAAAGCCGATCGCGAACAGCATCGGGGTCTCGTAGGTCATCGAGCCGCGCCACATGGTGGCGATCCAGTTGAAGATCTTCACGGCCGTCGGCACCGCGATCAGCATGGTCGCGTACATGAAGAACAGCTGGCCGGTCACCGGCATGCCGGTCGTGAACATGTGGTGGGCCCACACGATAAACGACAGGATGGCGATCGAGGCGGTGGCGTACACCATCGAGCTGTAGCCGAACAGGCGCTTGCGCGAGAACGCCGGCACCACCTGCGAGACGATCCCGAACGCCGGCAGGATCATGATGTAGACCTCGGGGTGGCCGAAGAACCAGAAGATATGCTGGTACATCACCGGGTCACCGCCGCCGGCGGCCGAGAAGAAGCTCGTGCCGAAGTGGCGGTCGGTCAGCACCATCGTGATGGCGCCGGCCAGCACGGGCATCACGGCGATCAGCAGGTAGGCGGTGATCAGCCAGGTCCAGCAGAACATCGGCATCTTCATCAGCGTCATGCCGGGGGCGCGCATGTTGAGGATGGTCACGATGATGTTGATCGAGCCCATGATCGACGATGCGCCCATGATGTGCATCGCGAAGATGGCCATGTCCATGCCCGGGCCCATCTGCACCGACAGCGGCGCGTAAAGGGTCCAGCCAGCGGCGGTGGCGCCACCGGGAGCGAAGAACGAACCGGCCAGCAGCAGCGCAGCGGGCGGCAGCAGCCAGAAGCTGAAGTTGTTCATGCGCGCGAACGCCATGTCGGACGCGCCGATCTGCAGCGGGATCATCCAGTTGGCGAAGCCGACGAAGGCCGGCATGATCGCGCCGAACACCATCACCAGGCCGTGCATGGTGGTGAACTGGTTGAACAGCTCGGGGCGGAAGAACTGCAGGCCGGGCTCGAACAGCTCCAGGCGGATCAGCAGCGCCAGCACGCCACCGGATAGCAGCATGATGAACGAGAACAGCAGGTACAGCGTGCCGATGTCCTTGTGGTTGGTGGCGAACAGCCAGCGGCGCCAGCCATGCGGGTGATCGTGCGCGTGGTCGTCATGCGCATGATCGTGCGGATGGGCGAGCGCGTCCGGGGTAGCAGTACTCATCGCAAATGCTCCTCTAATCCTGTTCTGTCTTCAGCGGGTCAGCCCGCGACGCGGTCGCCCGCGAGGCTGGCCTGCTTGTCTGCAGGCTTGGCTTCGGCCTTGGGAGCCTCGCCGCCTGCCGCGCCGCCGCCTTCGGGGAATTTGCCCGCGCGGCCATTCACGAAGTCGCTCGGCTGGATCACTTCACCCGTCTTGTTGCTCCAGGCGTTGCGCGTATAGGTCATCACCGTGGCCAGCTCGGTATCCGAGAGTTGCTTCCACGACGGCATGCCGCCCTTGCCTTCCAGCAGGATGTGCATCTGGCCGGCCTTGGGGCCGTTCACGACCTTGGAGCCGTCCAGCGCCGGGAAGGCGCCGCCGCCCTTGCCGTTGGGCTGGTGGCAGACCGCGCAGTTGGCGGCGTAGATCTTCTCGCCGCGCACCTTCGACTCGTCCAGTGTCCAGGTCTTGTTGGGATCGTCGGCCTTGGCCGCCAGCTCCTTCTTCTTGCCATCGACCCACTTGGTGTAGTCGGCATCGGAGACCACGCGCACCACGATCGGCATGAAGGCGTGTTCCTTGCCGCACAGCTCGGCGCACTGCCCGCGGTACACGCCGATCTTCTCAGCCTTGAACCAGGTGTCGCGCACGAAGCCCGGGATCGCATCCTGCTTGACGCCGAAGGCCGGAACCATCCAGGCGTGGATCACGTCGTTGGCGGTGGTGACGATGCGGATCTTCTTGTTGACCGGCACGACCAGCTCGTTGTCCACCTCCATCAGGTAGGTGTTGGACTTGGGCTGCTCGTTGTTGATCTGCTCGCGCGGGGTGGTCAGGGTCGACACGAAGGAGATGCCCTCGCCCTGGCCCTTCAGGTAGTCATAGCCCCACTTCCACTGGTAGCCGGTGGCCTTGATGGTGATGTCGGAGTTGGTGGTGTCCTTCATCGCCACCACGGTCTTGGTGGCCGGCAGGGCCATTGCGATCACGATCAGGAACGGGACGATGGTCCAGATCACTTCGACCGTGATGCTTTCGTGGAAGGAAGCTGGCTTGGAGCCCTTGGCCTTGCGGTGCGTGAAGATGGAATAGAACATCACGGCGAACACCGCGACGAAGATCACCGTGCAGATGATCAGCATCATCCAGTTCAGCCAGTGAATCTGTTCGGCGATCTTGGTAACCGGCTCGGTCAGGTTGAGCTGGCGCACGGCGGGGCCGCCTGGCATGTCGCTCACCGCGGACGCCGCCTGGCTGGCAAGCAGGGACGCACCTGCCAGACAAACTGCGGATGCCTTCTTCCACATTTTCATTTGTTATCTACCCAATTTACAGATTCAGATCTGTCCCCGCCTCCGCCCCCGCCGCCTCCTCAGAGGCGACGCAGGACCGCTGCGAGCTCCTGCGCGAACTTGCGTCGCCGGTACGGGTCCACGTAACACCCCACCTGTACCTCACGCCCGCCCGAGCGCAGCGTCACCAGCGCGCGGAACGATTCACCCAGTTCGACCCGCACCCAGCGCGGGTTGAATTCCTGGCGCGTCACCTTTGTGCCGCTGGCTGTCTCCACGACCAGCATGCCGTCGGTAATGCTGACGCGCTCATAGTCTGTCGCATGGCGCGCATACACCAGCAGCGCGATCCCCAGCCCGATCAGCTCGATGCTGGCAAACGGCAGCACGAGCCAGGACCCTTGCCACGCGAAAAACAACGCGATGGCAAGCGAAACAGTGAGGATCGAGAGGTAAAACCAGCCGACCTGGCGTGGAGACAGCGAGCAATTTCGCTTCATCAGCCAGTCGTGGGGCGTGGGGAGAGGTCCGTCGAGATTTCCGCCGGAGTCACCACCTGCCGTCTGGAGTGCGATACCCAAGTCTTGCATCGCCAACCACTCTGCATCGGATGCACACCCGGGACGATGGCGCCCGGGTTGCACAGTGCGGGTGCAAAACCAGGACGTTCTTGTGCCAGGGGACCACTGCGACAAACTGGCGCATTATAGGGCGCTTCCCCTACACGGACAAGGGCGCACCTTGACCGGAAGGCTTGCGCGCCGCTTGGTTCTGTGCATGCGCAAACGCCCCGCAATCTCCCTGCACGCCGCGCCAGCGCTCGGTCTGCGGCAATCTGTCGCACGTGCAAGTTAACTCTGTTTTAACCTGCCTTGCGCGGCCTTGCACGGCCGATCTGGTCCAGCGGCACCACGGCGCGGCCTTGGTCGTCCAGCGCCTGGCCGCCGCGCGGCGCCAGCTTCCACGCATGGCCGTAGACGATCTCGAAAGTCAGCGGGATCACGCCGTCGGCGTTGCGCCGGCGCTCCAGCGCCTGGGTCAGCGCCTGGTACCAGCCGCGGCCGCGCAAGCCCTGCGGCAACGCGCCCTCCGGGCCGCGCAGGCCGCCGAAGGCCTGCACCTCGCGCAGCAGCGTGGCGGGCGACTCGTAGGTCACGGTCAGCGATTCCATATCCATCACGGGCGTGGACCAGCCGCTGTGCACCAGCATGTCGCCGATATCGTGCATGTCGACAAAGCGCAACGTATGGGGCGCGTCGTCGACTTCGGCAAAGGCGGCGCGCAACTCCTTGAGCGTATCCGGGCCGAACAGCGAGAACAGCACCAGCCCCTCGTCGTGCGTGACGCGGTGCCACTCCGGGAACACGCGGTGCGGCTCCGGATGCCAGTGCAGCGCCAGGTTGGACCACAGCAGGTCGAAGCTCGCGGGCGCAAAAGGCAGTGTGGCAAGATCGCCCTGGACCAGGTCGAACAGGGGCCGCTTGCCCAGCATGCGCCCAAGCCAGCCCGGACGGCGCTGCGGGTCGCGCTGGCCGGCTTCGGCCAGCATCGCGCCGGAAATATCGAGCCCGGCGATGTGCGCATCGGGAAAGCGCGCGCGCAGCCCCGCCAGGCCCTGGCCGTGGCCGCAGCCGATATCCAGCGCACGCTGCGGCGCCAGGCGGATCACCTCCATGCGCTCCTGCATGCGGCGGCCGATCTCGCCCAGCAGGAAGTCCAGTTGGCCGAAGCCTCGGCTGCGCCGGTCGAAGGCGAGCCGGGTCAGGCGCGCGGGCGGCAGGAAAGCGTTGGGGTCGGGGGATTCAGCGGCATGCAGGGACACGGACAGACAGGGCAGCAAGAAGACCAGGAAGCGGCACAGGTGCAGGCACGGGCGCCGGGCGAACGCGGCCGCCTTGCCCGATGGGCCACGGCCGGACGGCAAGTATACGCGCGCGCCGCGCTGGCCGCCCGGAGCGCGCTGGCCGGCGCCGGGCCGGCGCTGCTGCCGAGCGCTTGCGCGCTGTGCGGCGCGGTGCAGCGCGACGTGGTGTGCGCGCCCTGCGCCGGCGACCTGCTGCGGCCGGTGCGGCGCTGCATCGCTTGCGCGCTGCCACTGGGGCGTCATTTCAGCTGCCCGGCGTGCGCCGCGATGCCGCCGGCGTTCGACCACGCCTGGACGTTGGGCGACTATGCCTCGCCGCAGGACCACCTGGTACTGGCGCTCAAGTTCGGCTAGGCGCTGCCGCTGGCGGGCTGGCTGGTGGCCCGGCTGGCGGCCCGGCTGGCGGCCGGACTGCCGGCGGCGTGGGCCAGCGCCCGGCTTGGACCGCCCGACCTGGTAGCACCGATTCCGCTGTCGCCACAACGCCTCGCCGCGCGCGGCTTTAACCAGGCCTGGGAGATCGCGCGGCCGCTGGCGCGCGGTCTTGGCCTGCGCGCCGATCCGGTGCTGCTGCAGCGCCAACGCGATACCGGCAGCCTCGCTGGACCTGGTGGCACGGCAGGTGAACCTGCGCAATGCGTTCCGGCTGGGGCGTCCCATGCGGCTGGATGGCCAGCATGTGGCGCTGGTAGACGATGTCATGACTTCCGGCACCACCCTGCACGAAGCGGCCCGCGTGCTCAAAGCGCATGGTGCTGCCCGCGTCAGTGTGATCGTGGCGCTGCGCACGCCCTAGGCCCGGATGACAGTGAACGGTGCGCGCGGTAAGCTGCGCACCGTTCTGACGAAGGGCGGCACCCGGCGCCCGAGATACTCCCGCATCATGTTCAACGTCGTCCTGGTCGAACCGGAAATCCCACCCAACACTGGCAATGTGATCCGCCTGTGCGCCAACACCGGCGCGCAGCTGCATCTGGTCAAACCGCTGGGATTCCCGCTGGAAGATGCGCGCATGCGCCGCGCCGGGCTGGATTACCACGAGTACGCCACCATGCGCGTGCACGAGAGCTGGGACGCGCTGATGGCCAGCGAACAGCCCGATCCCACGCGCATGTTCGCGTTGACCACGCGCGGCTCGACGCCGTTTGGCCAGGTGGAATTCCGCCCGGGCGACTGGTTCGTGTTTGGTTCCGAGACGCGTGGCCTGTCGCCCGAGCGACGCGAGTGGTTCCCGCCGGCGCAGCGAATCCGGCTGCCGATGCGGCCTGACAATCGCAGCCTGAACCTGTCGAATACGGTCGCGGTAGTGGTGTTCGAAGCGTGGCGGCAGAACGGGTTCGCGGGCGGCAGCTGAGCGCCGCCGTACCGTTTATTCCGGCTGCACCCCGGCCGCGCGGATCACCTTGTCCCAGCGCGCCTTCTCGCTTGCCATGGTCTGGCGCAGCGACGCCGGCGCGGTGCCGGCCGGCACGAAATACTGCGCACGCATCTTGTCGCGCACATCGGCGCTGCCGATGATCGCCACCAGTTCGCGGTAGAGCCGGTCGATCACCGGCTGCGGCGTGCCCGCTGGCGCCAGCACTGCCTGCCACGAAATCGCTTCGAAACCTGGATAGCCGGATTCCGCCACCGTCGGCACCGACGGCAGCACCGCGGTGCGGCCCGTGGTGGTCACGGCCAGCACGCGCAGCTTGCCGGCATTGACCTGCGGCATCGCGATCGCCGGCACCATGAAGCCCGCCTGCACCTGCCCCCCTACCATCGCAGTGGTGACCTGCGGGAAGCCGGGATACGGCACGTGCTGCAGGTCGATGCCCGCCATTGCCTTGAGCTGCTCCATCGCCAGGTGCGAGGCGCTGCCGTTGCCGGGCGAGCCGTAGTTCAGTTCGCCCGGTTTCGACCGGGCCAGCGCGACGAATTCGCGCAGGGTGTGGACCGGCAGGCGTGCATCGACCACCAGCACGTTGGGCGAGGTCGCCACCAGCGTCACCGGCGCGAGCTGGCGGAACGGATCGTAGTTCAGGTTGCGCGACAGGGTCGGCGCGGTGACAAGCGGGCCGTTGATGGTGAACACCAGCGTATAGCCATCGGGCGCGGCGCGCGCCACCATGCCGGTGCCGACATTGCCGCCGGCGCCGGGGCGGTTTTCCACCACCACCGGCTGGCCCAGCGCAGTCGCAAGCTTCTCGGTCACGATCCGCGCGATCAGGTCGGGCGACGAGCCCGGCGGGAACGGCACCACCATGCGGATGGGCCGGGCGGGCCAGGGTTGGGCGAGCACGCTGGCGGAAGCGCCGGCAGCGCAGGCAGCGGCAAGCGCGATCAGCGCGTGTCGGCGGGTAGGCATGCGGGAAGTATCGTCAGGAAGGTTGGGTCACGCGCGCTGTCACTCGTCGCGCGCGTCGCGCTGGAGCAGCTGCGCTACCGCATCGGCGGCGCTCAGCCCGTCGAACAGCACCGCGCACACGGCGCGGGCGATCGGCATCTCGACGCCGTTCGCGGCGGCAAGCTCGGCCACCGCCTGCGCGCAACGCACGCCCTCGGCCACATGGCCCAGTTCGGCCAGGATCTGGTCCAGGCTCTGCCCCGCCGCCAGTTGCTGCCCCACCTTGCGGTTGCGCGACAGGTCGCCGGTTGCGGTCAGGATCAGGTCGCCCACGCCTGCCAGGCCCATGAAAGTCTCGACGCGCCCGCCCAGCGCCAGGCCCAGCCGCGTCATCTCGGCCAGCCCGCGCGTCACCAGCGCGGCGCGCGCGTTCAGGCCCAGGCCCAGCCCGTCGCTGGCGCCGGTGGCGATCGCCAGCACGTTCTTGACCGCGCCGCCCACTTCCACGCCGGTCAGGTCGTCGCTGCCGTAGATGCGCATGGCGTGGTGGTGGAAGGCCGCCTGCGCGCGCTCGGCCAGCGACGGCACGCTGCCCGCCACCGTCAGCGCGCACGGCATGCCCTGCGCCACTTCGCGGGCGAAGCTCGGGCCAGTCAGCACGCCGTAGTCGAAGCCCTCGGCGCGCCCGGCGGCGTCGAGCTCGGCGCGCACCATCTGGTGCGGCAGCAGGTGCGTGCCGGACTCGAAGCCCTTGCACAGCCACAGCATCGTCACCGGCCGCGCGCTACGCGTGGCGAGCCGGCGCGTCATCTCGCGCAGGCCCGACACCGGCGTAGCGACCACCACGATGCCGTCCGGGTCGTCCGCGGCATGCGCCACCGCAAGCTCGAAATCCGCCTGCACCGCGAGCCGCTCGGACAGCGTCACGCCCGGCAGGTAGGCAGCGTTCTCGCGCGTGGCGGCGATGGCGGCGAGCTGGGCGGGGTCACGCCCCCACAGCACCACGTCATTGGTGGCCGCGGCATGGCTGGCGAGGGCGGTGCCCCAGGCACCGGCACCAAGGAAGGTCAGTTTCATGGGAGCTCGCACGGAGGATGGGCGCAGTCGATAGTAGCCCCGGAGCCAAAAAGGCGAAACGGGGCCGCAGCCCCGTTCCGATGCATGACTCCGGACGCCGGAATCAGTGGCGAGCCTGGCTGCCGTCGGGCATCACGATGCCGCTGCTGCCGCCTTCGGCACCCTGGGCTTCTTCCATGGCCGCCTGCAGGCGTTGCTCGTACAGCGCCTGGAAGTTGATTTCCGACAGGTGGATGGCCTGGAAGCCGGCGCGGGTGATCACGTCTGCGATATTGCTGCGCAGGTACGGGTACAGGATGGTCGGGCAAGCGATGCCCAGCAGCGGGTCGAGCTGCTCCACCGGCACGTTGCGGATATCGAAGATGCCGGCCTGGTGCGCTTCCACCAGGAAGGCGACCTTGTCCTGCACCTTGGTCGTCACGGTGCCGGTCACCACCACCTCGAAGATGCCTTCCTGCAGCTGCGACGCGCCGACGTTGACCTGCACTTCCACCGACGGGGCTTCCGATTCCAGGAAGATGCCCGGCGAGTTGGGCTGCTCCAGCGACATGTCCTTCAGGTAGACGCGCTGGATATTGAAGAAGGGTTGATCGTCCTGCTGGGTGTTTTGCTGGTCGCTCATGAAAGGCTTCCGGGAAGATGGGCGTTGGGCGTGGTGGCGGCAGCCCCTGATGGGTGCAGGGCTGGCCGGTGCCCGGTTGGAAAAGTGAGAAAGCGCATATGGTACATGACGCGGATGGCGATTTCACCCGCGCCGGGGCAAAGCCGGCCCGGAATCAGACGGTTCCGAGCGAGCAGCAGTCGCGGGGCGCTCAGGCAGCCAGCAGCGGCACCAGGCCACCCTGGCGGTCCAGCGCCGACAGGTCGTCGAAGCCGCCCACGTGGGTATCGTCGATGTAGATCTGCGGTACGGTGCGGCGGCCGGTGCGAGACATCATCTCTTCGCGCTTGCCGGGTTCGCGGTCGATCAGGATCTTCTCGACCGTTTCCACGCCACGAGACTTCAGCAGGCGTTCAGCCATAACGCAAAACGGACACACCACGGTGCTGTACATGACGACGCGGGCCATGCGGGTTCTCCTTTTGAATGCAATGCGGCGCACGCACCGGCTGTGGGCCGGGCGGCGCGCTGTGTAGCGGAATACGGGCCGGAATTGCCTGGATTACTTCACCAGCGGCAGACCTGCCTGCTGCCAGGAGGCGATGCCCCCCTCGAGCGTGTAGATCTCACTGTAACCGGCTTCCTTCAGCGCTGCCTGGGCCTTGCCCGAGCGCTGGCCGGTCTGGCATATCACGATGATGGGGGCCGCCTTGTCCTTTGCAAGGCCGGCCGCGCGCGCGGGCAGGTCAGCCAGCGGGGCGCTCTTGGCCTGCGGCAGGTGCCCCTTGGCATACTCGGCGGGCTCGCGGATGTCGACCACCACCGCCCCGCGCTTGTTGATCAGCTGGGTGGCGACGGCCGTATTGACGGTCTTGCCGCCGGTGCTGCGCGAGATCGCGGGCCAGGCCAGCAGGCCGCCCGAGACCACGGCGAGGGCGATCAGAGCGAGGTTGTTGTAGTCGGCAAAGAAATTCACGTTGGCATTCCGGTAGGTTGGGTCGGCGGCATTATAAAATACGCGGTTTGGCGTCCGGGGCCTGCCGCTGCATGGCCAGCCGCCATTGTCGCCTGCCTGAGACATGGAGTTCACATTAGAAAGCCATGAAGCACTCGGAGTGACGGCGCGGACGCACGCACAGGTTACCTACTCTCTGGAAGCAGCAGCATGTACAAGCTCGTCCTTATCCGCCACGGCGAATCCACCTGGAACCTTGAAAACCGCTTCACCGGCTGGGTCGACGTCGACCTGACCGAAACCGGCGCGGCCCAGGCCAACCTGGCCGGCAAGCTGCTCAAGGATGCCGGCTTCAGCTTCGATCTCGCCTACACCTCGGTGCTCAAGCGCGCCATCCGCACGCTGTGGCACGTGCAGGACGAAATGGACCTGATGTGGATCCCGGTGCGCAACGAATGGCGCCTGAACGAGCGCCACTACGGCGCGCTGGCCGGCCTGAACAAGGCCGAAACCGCCGCCAAGTTCGGCGACGAGCAGGTGCTGGTGTGGCGCCGCAGCTATGACACCCCGCCGCCCGCGCTGGAGCCGACTGATCCGCGCGCCTCGTTCAACGATCCGCGCTACGCCAATGTGCCGCGCGAGCAGGTCCCGCTGACCGAATGCCTGAAGGATACGGTCGCGCGCGTGCTGCCGCTGTGGAACGAATCGATCGCCCTCGACATCCAATCCGGCAAGCGTGTGGTCATTGCCGCGCACGGCAACAGTATCCGCGCGCTGGTAAAGTACCTTGACCAGATTTCGGATGACGATATCGTCGGACTCAATATTCCCAACGGCACCCCCCTCGTTTATGAGCTGGACGCCGACCTGCGCCCCCTGCGCCACTATTACCTGGGCGACCAGGAAGCCATCGCCGCCTCGCTGGCGGCCGTGGCCAACCAGGGCAAGGCACGCTGAAGCCGGTCCGGAAGCCGGTCCGGGTGGCTCCCACAGGCGCATGTGTACGCGCGTGTGCGGCCGCCCACCCTGAACCGGGGCGTGGCAGGCCCCGTTCTACGCACGGACTTATACTGTCGGACAAACCGCCCAGCGCCGGGCGGCCGCAGCCGGCATAATCCCCACACGTACACTCCGTACACCAAGTACACGTTCAGGCAGCCCTCATGCGCAAGACGCTCAAGAACATCAGCCTAGTCTCTGTCGGCCTCGTCGCCGGCGTGCTCGCCACGCTGCAGATCTCGGCGACCGCCCAGAATTCATCGGGGCCCTTGCCGCTGGACCAGCTGCGGCTGATGGCCGATATCTTCGGGCAGATCAAGCGCGAGTACGTAGAGCCGGTCGATGACAAGAAGCTGCTGACCGAAGCCATCAAGGGCATGGTCGCCAGTCTCGACCCGCACTCGTCCTATCTCGACGAGAAAGACTTCAAGGAACTGCAGGAAGGCACGCGCGGCCGCTTCGCCGGCCTCGGCATCGAGATCTCGCAGGAAGAAGGCCTGGTCAAGGTGATCAACCCGATCGAGGATACGCCCGCGTTCCGTGCCGGCATCCAGCCGGGCGACCTGATCACCCGTATCGACGACAAACCCGTGCGCGGCCTGCCGCTGGAGCAGGCAGTCAAGCGCATGCGCGGCGAGCCTGGCACCAAGGTCACGCTGACGATCTACCGCAAGAGCGAGGAACGCACCTTCCCGGTCTCGATCACGCGCGCCGAGATCCGCGTGCAGTCGGTCAAGGCCAAGATGCTCGACAACAATATCGGCTGGATTCGCCTGACCAGCTTCCAGGAACGCACCGTTTCCGACCTGGCCCGTAAGCTGGCCGAGATGGCGCAGAAGAACCCGAACATGAAGGGGCTGATCCTGGACCTGCGCAACAACGGCGGCGGCGTGCTGCAGGGTGCGGTCGGCGTGGCCGCGGCCTTCCTGCCGGACGACGCCACGGTGGTGTCGACCAACGGCCAGGTGCCCGATGCCAAGCGCGTCTACAAGGCGTCGTACAGCAACTACCGCCTGTCCTCGCTGGAAGACGATCCGCTCAAGGGCCTGCCCGCGATCTACAAGAAGATCCCGATGGTGGTGCTGACCAATGCCTACTCGGCCTCGGCTTCCGAGATCGTGGCGGGCGCGCTGCAAGACCACCACCGCGCGCAGATCATGGGCAAGACCACCTTCGGCAAGGGCTCGGTGCAGACCGTGCGTCCGCTCACCAATGAAACCGGCATCAAGCTGACCATCGCGTACTACTACACGCCGAGCGGCAAGTCGATCCAGGCCAAGGGCATCCGCCCTGACATACCGGTCGATCAGAACCCCGAAGGCGATCCGGACGACGCGCTGATCACACGCGAGATCGATACCGAGCGCCACCTGCACAACAAGCAGGAATCGGAAGAGCCGGAAATGACCGAACGCGAGCAGCGCCGCGTGGAAGAACTGCGCCGCCTGGAAGAAGAAAACGCGAAGAAGTCGCCGGAAGAACGCGAGAAGGAACGCCGCAAGAAGCCGGTGGAATTCGGCTCGGCCGACGACTTCATGCTGCAGCAGGCCGTGGCCCAGCTCAATGGCCAGCCGGTCAAGCGCTCCAAGTCGCGGCTTGAGACCAACCCGCCGGCCGACAACGGCAAGGCAGCAGCCAAGCCCTCGGGCAAGAGCGGCGCCAAGGGTGCCAGCGCTCCGGCCGCCAAGCCGGTCGCTCCGGCCCCCGGCAAGCAGCCGCCGGCCAGCGCGCCGATGGGCGAGCCGTTGGGTACGCCGACGGGCAAGGCGCCCTGAGGCGCTGCTTTACACCGCCGGTTTGCCCCCCTCTCCCGCTTGCGGGAGAGGGGGGAGAGGGCAGGAGTGTCAAAGGCTGAGGGCGGTGGGTTCAAACCGTTGGCTTCGCTTGATGTGGCTGCTTGCTAGCCCACCCCTCTCCCCAACCCTCTCCCCCTGAGGGGAGAGGGAGAACACCTTGCTTGGGCCAGCTCGGGCGGCTTTGGCGCACCCAAAACCGCTCTCCTCTTTGGCACTCGGGGATTAACTTCATGAGCGACGACGGCCTCAACGACGAACAGCTACTGCGCTACTCCCGCCACATCCTGCTGGACGAGCTCGGCATCGAAGGCCAGCGCCGGCTACTTGCCGGTCACGCGCTGGTAATCGGCGCGGGCGGCCTGGGCGCGGCCGCGCTGCCCTTCCTCGCTTCGGCCGGCGTGGGCCGCATCACTGTGGTCGACAACGACGAGGTCGACCTGACCAACCTGCAGCGCCAGATCATCCACACCACCGCCAATGTGGGCCGGCCGAAGGTCGATTCCGCGCGCGAAGGCATGCTGCGTATCAACCCGGGCCTGGAGATCGTGACGGTGCCGGCGCGCGTGGGCGATGCCGAGCTCGACCAACTGGTGGCCACGGCCGACGTGGTTCTGGATTGCTGCGACAACTTCGCCACGCGCCAGGCGGTCAACCGCGCCTGCGTGCGCCACAAGGTGCCGCTGGTGTCGGGCGCGGCGCTGCGCTTCGACGGCCAGATCAGCGTGTTCGACCGCCGCCAGCCGGATGCGCCCTGCTACGCCTGCCTGTTCCCGCCGGCCGAGCCCGCGCCGGAGGTGGCCTGCGCCACCATGGGCGTGTTCGCGCCGCTGGTCGGCATGGTCGGCACGGTGCAGGCGGCCGAGGCGCTCAAGCTGCTCGCCGGCGTCGGCGACAGCCTGGCGGGGCGGCTGCTGATGGTCAATGCGCTGTCGATGGAATGGACCACGATGCGGCTGGCGCGCACGCCGGATTGCCCGGTCTGCGCCGGGCACTGAGCCAAGCGCCTAGTCCTGCGGCGCCGCATGCGCCCGTAGCCAGTCGGTAACGGCGGCGCGGTCGCCGCGGAAGACGATGCGCGCGGTGCGCTGCTCGCGCTGGTAGTCGTACATCGGATCGTAGTAATCGCGCAGCAGCACTTCGATCCAGCCACAGTGCAACGCCACTTCGCCGGAATCCGCCTGCCGTGCCAGCGCCTGCTCCAGCAGGCTCGATAACTTGCCGTAGCGCGCCCCGCCCAGCCTTGGAGCGATAGCGGCCATCGCTTCGCGCAGGCGCGCGGCGTAGGCCTCGAAGCCCTTCGCCGTTCCCTTCTCGGCGATAAACTCCGCCGCCAGTCCCTGCACGTAGTCGCGCAGCACGCGCTCCACGCGTTGCTCGAACGACGCCTCCAGCCATACCAGCGGGCTCGCCTGCATGCGCTGCGTCAGCGCCTGCGGCACGTCACGGCTGCCGATATAGCGGCCTTCGTCTTCCACCACCAGCGCGTGGAAGCCTGTGTCGATATGGCGCAGCAGGTCGATCGCCAGCGCGTTCTCGAAATCGACCTGCTGCGGCTGCGCCAGCGCGCGGCGCCCGAATGCCGAGCCACGGTGGCGCGCATGGCCCTCCAGGTCGATCGCGGCGGGCACGTCGGCCAGCACGTCGGTCTTGCCGCTGCCGGTCAGCCCGCCGAGCACGACCCACCGCTGCTCGGTGGCGGCCGTATCGATGGCCGAGATCAGGAAGCCTCGCATCGCCTTGTAGCCGCCGGTGACGCGCGGGTAGTTGACACCCGCTTCACGCAGCCATTGCTGCACCAGCTGCGAGCGCAGCCCGCCGCGGAAGCAATACAGGTAGCCATCCGGATGCGCGCGCGCAAACTCCGCCCACGCCGCGATCCGCGCCGCCTTGCGTTCGCCCGACACTAGCTGGTGGCCCAGCACGATCGCCGCCTGCTGGCCCTTCTGCGCGTAGCACAGGCCAACCTCGTGCCGCTCGGCATCGTCCATCAACGGCAGATTCACTGCGCCCGGGAAGGCCCCGCGCGCGAATTCCAGCGGTGCGCGCACATCCATCATCGCCACACCGCTGAGGAACAGCGAACGGAAGTCGGCGGTGTCTTCGCGCATCACTGGATCTCGACTGCAAGCGCGGCGCGCGCCACCATCTCGCCGACCGGCGCCAGCGACAGCCCGAGGCGCGCGCACTCAGCTACGAATTCGGCTTCGCCGGCAGGCTCCACCGCCACCAGCAGGCCGCCACTGGTCTGCGGATCGCACAGCACCGCGCGCTGCACGTCGGTCAGCGGCGTGATGCGGTGGCCGTAGCTGTCGAAGTTGCGCTGCGTGCCGCCCGGCACGCTGCCCTGGCCGATGTAGTCGACCACGTCATCCAGCACCGGCACCGCGGCATAGTCCAGCCGCGCGGTCAGGCCGCTGCCGTCGGCCATCTCCACCAGGTGGCCGAGCAGGCCGAAGCCGGTGACGTCAGTCATCGCGCACACGCCCGCCAGGCGTCCGAACGCGCTGCCGGGCCGGTTCAGCACACACATCCAGTCGCGCGCCAGGTGACGGTTGTCGGCGCGCAGCAAACCCTTCTTTTCGGCGGTGGTCAGCACGCCGATGCCCAGCGGCTTGGTCAGGTACAGCCGGGAACCGGGCGTGGCAGTGTCGTTGCGCTTCAGGTGCGCGCGTTCGACGATGCCGGTCACCGCCAGCCCGAAGATCGGCTCCGGCGCATCGATCGAATGCCCGCCCGCCAGCGGAATGCCGGCGTCGTCGCAGGCGCGGCGCCCGCCCGCCACCACTTCGCGCGCCACCTCGGGCGGCAGCACGTTGACGGGCCAGCCGAGGATGGCGATGGCCATCAGCGGATCGCCGCCCATCGCGTAGATATCGCTGATGGCATTGGTGGCGGCGATACGCCCGAAGTCGAACGGATCGTCGACGATGGGCATGAAGAAGTCGGTAGTAGACACCACGCCCCGCTCACCGTCGGCGCCATCCAGCGCATACACCGCCGCATCGTCGCGCGAGGCATTGCCGACCCACAGCCGCGGGTCCAGGTGCTGCGCACCACTGCCCGCGAGGATCACGTCGAGCACTTTCGGGGAAATCTTGCAGCCGCAGCCGGCGCCGTGGCTGTACTGCGTCAGGCGGATAGGATTGGTCATGGCTGGCTCCGTCGCGGCGCCCTGCCCGGGCAGGAGCCACTACCCGGTCAGGCACGCCTGGATGAAGAGAGGAATTGGAATGAGAAGGGTTACTGCAAACAAGCAAGCAAGGTGGCAGCGCCGGATGGCGCCGCGCGCTGGGGCCGGCCACCTGCGCAGGGACACTGCAGCGGCGGCCGCGCCGGAGACGGCGGCTTACTGCTCCCCCGGCTCCATCTGCGACTGCAGGTAGTTCTGCAGCCCGACCTTGTCGATCAGGTCCAGCTGCGTTTCCAGGTATTCGATATGTTCCTCCGTATCGGTGAGGATATCGACCAGGATTTCGCGGCTGACGTAATCGCCGACGGATTCGCAGTAGGCAATGCCTTCCTTGACGGTGGCGTGCGCGGTCTGCTCCAGCTTCAGGTCGCACTTGAGCATCTCGGGCGTGTCTTCGCCCAGCAGCAGCTTGTGCAGGTCCTGCAGGTTGGGCAGGCCGTCCAGCATCAGGATGCGCTCGATCAGGCGGTCGGCGTGCTTCATTTCGCCGATCGATTCCTTGTACTCGACGTCGCCGAGCTTTTTCAGGCCCCAGTGGCGATACATGCGGGCGTGCAGGAAATACTGGTTGATCGCGGTCAGCTCGTTCTTGAGCTGGGCGTTCAGATGCTGGATGACCTTCTTGTCACCTTTCATTGGCGGCTCCTGTTACATCGGGCCCGCGCAAAAACACGAAGCGGCGCCAATGGCGCCGCGTGCAGTCGGTGAAAAAGGAAATGCGCAAAACGCGCCGTGAACTGACTTTCAGTTCATATGGGCGCGTTCAGGCAACCAACGCCTTGCGCTGGTCGTTCGCGACTGCCGGGTCCCGAGTGTCCATTATGGTACATGGGCCCGATGCGGAACAGGAAGAAATCTCCACAACCTGAATGTTGGCGAGGGTCGCCACGGTGACATTCCGCACCGCTGCCACGCCTTCCTGCAACACCTGCTGCGCGCAGTCGCGGCAGCGACCGCAGCACGTGCCGACGCCAAGCGTTTCGGCCAGTTCGTCGAGGGTTTCGACGCCAAGGTGTGCGGCACCGTGGATCTCACGATCGGTGATCTGGTTGCAGATGCAGACGTACACAACTCCCTCCTGTGGGGCGCGTGGCACCGGCATGCCACCGCGAATGAACGTCAGAATATCAGAGATGCAAAATGATAACAATTCCCATTAAGCCACATGCGAGGAGGTCGGGAGAACGGCACAAGGCGCGAAAAGAAGGCGGCGACAGCGGCACTTTCGAAGCATTGAATGTGCCGCGGCTGCCGCATTCCACCATCAGAAAACCCTGATGGCGTCAGGGTCTCGCGAGCAACCGCAGGGCTGCGGCCTGCTCCTCCGGGTCGTAGGTATTGAGCACCTGGTCGACCAGCGGCTCGAGCAACTGGCAGTTGGCGTGCAGGATCTCCTGCTTGACCCGCAGCAGCTGCGCCGGGTGCATCGAGAACTCGCGCAGGCCCATGCCCAGCAGCAGCCGCGTCATCGACGGGTCGCCCGCCATCTCGCCGCACACCGCCACCGGCACGCCGGCACGATTGGCTTCGCGGATGGTGCGCGCCACCAATTGCAGCACCGCCGGGTGCAGCGGGTCGAACAGGTGCGCCACCGCGTTGTCGGCGCGGTCGATTGCCAGCGTGTACTGGATCAGGTCGTTGGTGCCGATGGACAGGAAGTCCATCTTGCGCAGGAACAGCGGCAGCAGCAGCACCGCGGCCGGGATCTCGATCATGGCGCCGACCTTCATGCCCGGGTCGTAGGGCTCGCCGCGCTCATCCAGCTGGCGCTTGGCCTTGGCGATCAGCGCCAGGGTCTGGTCGATCTCCCTGGCATGCGCCAGCATCGGCACCAGCAGCCGCACCGGGCCAAAGGCCGAGGCGCGCAATAGCGCGCGCAACTGGGTCAGGAACATGCCTGGCTCTGACAGCGACCAGCGGATCGCGCGCAGGCCCAGCGCGGGATTCAGCGCAGTCTCGAACTCGTCGCCACGGCCATCACGGCCATCCAGCGGCTTGTCGGCGCCGACATCGATGGTGCGGATGGTCACCGGCAGGCCGTGCATGGCGTCGACCGCACCGCGGTAGGCCTGGAACTGCTCGTCCTCGTCCGGCAACTCGTCGCGCCGGTTCATGAACAGGAATTCGGAACGGAACAGGCCCACGCCGACCGCGCCGGCCACCAGCGCCGCGCCGGCGTCCTCGGCCATCTCGATATTGGCCAGCAGCTCGATCTCGAGCCCGTCCAGTGTTACCGCCGGCGTGTGCCGCAAGCGTTGCAGGCGCTTCTTCTCCAGCGCGCGCTCGCTCTGCCGGTGGCGGTATTCCTCGAGGATGATGGCGGTCGGGTCGACGATCACCAGCCCGGCATCGCCGTCGACGATGATCCAGTCGTCCTGGCGAATCAGCTCGCTCGCGCTCTGCACGCCGACCGCGGCCGGGATATCCAGGCTGCGCGCGACGATGGCCGTATGCGAGGTGCGCCCGCCCATGTCGGTCACAAACCCGTGGAAGATGGTGTGGCGGAACTGCAGCATGTCGGCCGGGGCGATGTCGTGGGCGACCACGATCACGCCAGGGGCGGCTTCGCCGTCGGCGGCCAGCGCCGGCACCGGCGCGGGCACCAGCACGGGGGCGCCGGCCAACGCCTTCAGGATGCGCTCCACCACCTGCCGGATATCGGTCTTGCGCTCGCGCAGGTACTCGTCCTCGATTTCGTCGAACTGGCGCATCAGCTCTTCGAGGCGCGTGGTGAGTGCCCACTCGGCGTTGTAGCGGCGGCCCCGGATCAGCGCCTCGGGCTCGCGCGCCAGCGCCTCGTCGTCGAGGATCATCGCGTGCACGTCGAGGAAGGCACCCAGCTCCTCGGGCGCGTCGCGCGGCAGGTCGCGCTTGAGCGCCGCCAGTTCCGCCCGTACCGCGGCGCGCGCGGCGCGCAGCCGTTCGACCTCGGCGTCGAGCCGGTCTTCATCGACCAGGTAATGCGACACATCCAGCGCCGCGGGCGCGAGCAGGTGTGCGCGCCCGATGGCGACGCCACGCGAGACCGGGATGCCGTGCAAGGCGAAAGGCATGTACCGCTCCGTCAGGAACGTTTAAGAATTTATGTCGAGGCCGCCGGCCTCACTCTCCCTCACCAAAACGATTGGCGATCAGCGCCAGCAGCGCGTCCATCGCCTCCTGCTCGTCGGGCCCGTCGGTCTCGAGGGTGATGGTCGAACCGATCCCGGCCGCCAGCATCATCACGCCCATGATGCTCTTGGCATCGACCTGGCGTCCGTTGCGGGACATCTTGACCTGGCTGACAAAGCTGCCTGCGAGCTGGGTCAGCTTTGCGGACGCGCGAGCATGCAGTCCGAGCTTATTGATGATGGTGGTGTCCCTCTGCAGCATATTTGTCGGGATGATTGGCGGTTTGGTTCTGTACGGTGGTGGTGCCGACCTGCAGCACGCCCTGCGAGCCGCCGGCCAGCGCCTTGGTGGCAAGCTGGTCGAGCTTTTCGCCGCGGTAGCAGATCGCGCGCACGAGCATGGGAAGGTTGACACCGGCCAGCACGCGCACGCGACCCGGCTCGGCCAGACGCGCGGCGATATTGGCGGGGGTGGCGCCGAAGATGTCGGTAAGTACCAGCGCGCCGTTGTCTTCACAGATCGCGGCCAGCCGGCGCCGGGCTTCAGCCAGCACGGCGGCGGGATCCGCGTCGGGAAGGACGTCGATGGCTTCCAGCCGCTGCGGCTGGCCGCAGTAGACGTGGGCGGCGCAATCGCGCAGCGCCGAAGCCAGCGGGGTGTGCGCGATGATGAGGATGCCTGCCATGATGGTGAATCCGTTGGATTGCCCAGATTGTAGCAGGCGCCCCCCGCACTCCCGCTCACGTCCGGGGCGGTCAGGTTTCAGCTGCCGGCGGCGCCCACGGCATGCTCCAGCGCGTCGATGAACATCGCCGCGACGTGGAAGCCGGTCTGCTGGGTGATTTCCTGGAAACAGGTCGGGCTCGTCACATTGACCTCGGTCAGGAAGTCGCCGATCACATCCAGCCCCACCAGCAGCAAGCCCTGCTCCCACAGCCCCGGCGCCAGCGCCTCGGCGATCTCGCGGTCGCGCTTGCTCAGCTCCTGCGCGCGTCCGGTGCCGCCGGCGGCCAGGTTGCCGCGCACTTCGCCAGCCATCGGCACCCGCGCCAGCGAATACGGCACCGGCACGCCGCCGATGAGCAGGATGCGCTTGTCGCCGTCCTTGATCGCCGGAATATAGCGCTGCACCATCAGAGTGCGCGCGCCGTCATGGCCCAGCGTCTCGACGATCGCGGCCAGGTTCATGCCGTCCGCACCGACGCGGAACACGCCCATGCCGCCCATGCCATCGAGCGGCTTGACGATGATGTCGCGGTGCTCGGCGTGGAAGTCGCGGATGCGCGCCAGGTCACGCGTGACCAGCGTCGGCGTGATGAATTCCGGGTACTGGGCGATCGCCAGCTTCTCGGAATGGTCGCGGATCGCGCGCGGCTTGTTGAACACGCGCGCGCCCTGCGACTCGGCCAGCTCCAGCAGCCAGGTGCTGGTGACGTACTCCATGTCGAACGGCGGATCCTTGCGCATCAGCACCGCGTCGAAGGCGGACAGCGGCTCCAGCGCGCTGTTGCCTTCGCGGTACCAGGCATGGTCGTCGTCGGTCAGGTGCAGCCGTGTGGCCATGGTCTCGACCACGCGGCCGGACAGCGTCAGTTGCGGCTGCAGGCACCAGTACAATTCGTGGCCGCGCGCGGCGGCCTCGGTCATCATGGCGTAGGTGGAGTCCTTGTAGGTCTTGAAGGTCTCCAGCGGGTCAGTGATGAAGAGGATGCGCATGGGGCTCGTCACAGGATCGGGTTCGGGTCGGTTTTCTCGAGTTCCAGCGACGCCGCCAGCAGCGCCAGCCGCGCCACCACGCCGTACATGTAGAACCGGTTAGGCACCGCCGCGCCGGGCTTGGCGTGGGAGTCGGGGATGCCGTTGGGGGCAAACGCCAGCGGCACGAAGTGCATGCCCGGGGCGTTCAGGTTCTCGTCATTGCCGCGGCCGGTGTGCACGCGGTAGAAGCCGCCGACCACGTAGCGATCGATCATGTAGACCACCGGCTCGGCCACCGCCTCGTTGACCTTCTCGAAGGTGTGCACGCCTTCCTGGATAATCACGTCGCTGACCTCAAGGCCTTCCTTGACGACGCTCATCTTGTTGCGCTCCTTCCGGTTCAGGCCCTTGATCTCGGACGGGTCACGCACGGTCATGATGCCCATGCCGTAAGTGCCGGCATCGGCCTTGACCACCACGTACGGCGTTTCCTTGATGCCGTACTCGCGGTACTTCTTGGCGATTTTCTTGAGCACGCCTTCCACCGCGTCGGCCAGTTCTTCCTCGCCCACGCGCTCGTGGAAATTCACTCCGGTGGTGCGCGCAAAGTACGGGTTGACCATCCACTGGTCGATGTCGATCAGCTTGGCGAACTTCTTCGCCACCTCGTCATAGGCGGCAAAGTGGCTGCTCTTGCGGCGGGTGGACCAGCCGGCATGCAGCGGCGGCAACAGGTACTGCTCGTTGATGTTTTCCAGGATCGGTGGGATCCCGGCCGACAAGTCGTTGTTCAGCAGGATCGAACACGGGTCGAAATCCTTCAGCCCCAGCCGGCGGCCCCTGGTACCCAGGCGCGCCAGCGGCTCGACCACCAGGGTCTGGCCGTCGGGCAGCTCGATCGGGGTCGGTTCGGTGATTTCCTCGGAGAGCGAGCCCAGGCGCACGTTCAGGCCCGCCTGGCGCATGATCAGCGACAGCCGCGCCACGTTCTGCAGGTAGAACATGTTGCGGGTGTGACGCTCGGGGATCAGCAGCAGGTTCTTGGCGTCCGGGCAGATCTTCTCGATCGCCGCCATCGCCGCCTGCACCGCCAGCGGCAGCATTTCGGGCGCCAGGTTGTTGAAGCCGCCCGGGAACAGGTTGGTATCGACCGGCGCCAGCTTGAAGCCGGCATTGCGCAGGTCCACCGAGCAATAGAACGGAGGGGTATGCTCCTGCCATTCCAGTCTGAACCAGCGCTCGATGGACGGCGTGGCGTCCAGGATCTTCTTTTCCAGTTCGAGCAGCGGACCGTTCAGCGCGGTGATGAGATGCGGGACCATATCCATCCTATAGATCGTCTTTATCGTTCGCCCCGATTGTAGAGGAACGGCCAAACAGGCGCTGGCACACCCTTTATAAGGATATGCAGGCCATGGCTTAAGGGATAACGATATGGGGATGGGCGCGCGGAAATAAAGGCCCGGCCAACGCGGCGGCCGGTGCCCGCGGTTGCCGGCCGGCGCTTGAGGCGGGCGACCGGCCCGGACGCCATTCGTACAGGCAAAAAAAAGCGCGGCGATGCCGCGCTTTCAAATGGCCTGACAGATACGGGGAGCGTTCTGCAGGTGGAGGAAACTGCCTCACTGGCAATGTATGTGCCCCGCACATTAAAGACAATTGAAGCTTTTTAAGATCGGAGTTAAGCACTCTGCGAAAAGCCCGTGTGCAGTGCGGGGAGATAGCCGCCAGGCCGCGCCGGCGCTGGGCTGGCGGACTTTGCCGCCGCTTCCGGATACCACCGTGGAGCCCGGCAAGAACCGGCCGGATGCGGCTTTGGAAGCCTTTTGCACATAATCACGACTTCAGGCACTGACGAGCATAATCCGAGCCCGCGCCGCGCCGGCTGAAAATAAAAAAGCCCGGCACACGGCCGGGCGAAACTCCTGAGAGTCGATTCCCAATCAGCTCTCCAGCACAACACCTTTGTGATCAGACTTCATATGCGGTCTCGCCGTGCGAGGTGATATCCAGGCCCTCGCGCTCTTCGTCTTCCGGCACCCGCAGTCCGATCAGCATGTCCACCAGCTTGTAGGCCACGAAGGCCACCACGCCCGACCACACCACCGTGGTCAGCACGCCCTCGAACTGGATCCACAGCTGGCCGGCGATCGAATAGTCATCCGCCACCTTGTTGGCCACGTAGTCGTAGATGCCCGTGCCGCCCAGGCTGGGAGAGGCGAACACGCCGGTCAGCAGCGCACCCACGATGCCGCCCACGCCGTGCACACCGAACACGTCCAGCGAGTCGTCCATGCCCAGCATGCGCTTCAGGCCAGTCACGCCCCACAGGCACAGCAGGCCGGCGATCAGGCCGATCACGATCGAGCCTATCGGGCCGACGAAGCCGGCCGCCGGGGTGATCGCCACCAGGCCGGCCACTGCGCCCGAGGCGCCGCCCAGCATCGAGGGCTTGCCCTTGCCGATCCACTCGCCGAAGGTCCACGCCAGCACCGCGGTGCAGGTGGCCAGCAGCGTGTTGACGAAGGCCAGGGCGGCCGAACCGTTGGCTTCCAGGGCCGAGCCGGCGTTGAAGCCGAACCAGCCGAACCACAGCAGCGAGGCACCCACCATGGTGAAGGTCAGGCTGTGCGGACGGATCGCCTCGCGGCCAAAGCCGATACGCTTGCCGAACATATAGGCACCCACCAGGCCGGCCACGGCGGCGTTGATATGCACCACGGTGCCGCCGGCGAAGTCGAGCGCGCCCTTCTGGAACAGCCAGCCGGACTTGGCCGTCGCCGCGGCGCCCGCGGCGGCGTCGGTGTAGGCGTCCGGACCCGGCCAGAACCAGACCATGTGGGCCATCGGGATGTACGAGAACGTGAACCACAGCACCACGAACACCAGCACGGCCGAGAACTTGGCGCGTTCGGCGAAGGCGCCGATGATCAGGCCGCAGGTAATGCAGGCGAAGGCGCACTGGAAGGCGAAGTAGCCCAGTTCCGGCACCACCACGCCCTTGCTGAAGGTGGCGGCCACGGCCTCGACCGTCAGCCCCTTCATGAAGAGCCGGTCGGTGCCGCCGAAGAAGGCGTTACCCTCGGTAAAGGCAAAGCTGTAGCCGTAGATCGCCCACAGCAGCGCCACCAGCGAGAAGATCACCAGGCACTGCATCAGCACCGACAGCATGTTCTTGGAGCGCACCAGGCCGCCGTAGAACAGTGCCAGGCCGGGCAGCGTCATCAGGATCACGAAAGCGGTGGAGACCAGCAGCCAGGCGGTATCGCCCTTGTTGGGCACGGGCGCGGCAGGTGCGGCGGCGGCAGCTTCCGCGGGGGCGGCGGCAGCCGGCGCAGCGGCGGCAGGTGCGGCAGCAGCCGATGCCGGCGCTGCTGCGGCGGCGGCGGGGGCGGCGGAGGCGGCCGGGGCTGATGCCTCCGCTGCCGGCTTGTCCTGTGCGGCGGCCGGCGCGGACATGCCCACGCCCGCCGTGCCGATGGCCAGCGCCATTGCGCCGGCCGTCAGGAATCGCTTGAACCAGGTTTTCATTTGATTAACCTCTTGTGTTGTGCTGTCTCGGGGTCACAGGGCATCGCCGCCGGTCTCGCCGGTGCGGATGCGGATGACCTGCTCGATCGGTGCCACGAAGATCTTGCCGTCGCCGATCTTGCCGGTGCGGGCCGATTTCTCGACCGCCTCGATGGCGCGCTCGACTACGTCGTCGGGTACCGCCACTTCGATCTTCACCTTGGGCAGGAAGTCGACGATGTATTCCGCGCCGCGGTACAGCTCGGTGTGGCCCTTCTGGCGGCCGAAGCCTTTCACTTCGGTCACGGTGATGCCGGACACGCCCACGTCCGACAGCGCTTCGCGCACCTCGTCGAGCTTGAACGGCTTGATCACTGCAATGATGAGTTTCATCGGGATTCTCCTGGGGGCAGGCCGGCATCAGCCCGCCCGGGCTGCGTCAGAGTTAGAAAGTCTTGGTGATCGAGGCCCACGCCGCCGCCTTGCCCAGGTAGCGGCCACGGTTGGCGCTGGTGTAGGCCACTTCCTTGGCATTGGTGTCGACATAGGCGACCGCCAGCGCAAAGCCCTTACCCAGGTCCTTGGTCAGGCCGATCTTCCAGTCGGTGTACGAGGCATCGCTGTTGTGCTTCACGCCTTGGTAGCCGACGTGCGCGTTCAGCGTCAGGTCCCAGAAGTTCAGCGGGACGTTGGCGCTCAGGTCGACGTAGTAGCTGTTCTTGCTGTCGGCCCAGCCAAACAGGTTGGTAACCGAGTGCGAGTACTTGAGCATGACCGGGCCCCAGCCGATGCCGGCGTACAGTTCCGTGGTGTACGGGCGCGGGTTGTTGTAGCCGCCCGGATAGTAGTACTGGAGCACGCCCAGGTCATAGTTGAATTCGGTGCCTGAAACCTTGAAGGTGTTCTTGAAGCCGCCATAGAAATCCATCTCGACTGGGGCCGAGACCGCCGGATTGGCATCCTCGAGCCAGCTGATGCTGGAGTTCCAGTTGCCCACGTAGAAGCCGCTCTCGTGCGCATAGTCAAAGCCGCCCTGGATCGCGGGCCGCAGGTTGGTCTGACTGATGCCGCGGTAACGGTAGTCCGAGACTAGCGACACGTTGGCCGTGAACGTATGCGGCGATGCCGGCTCGGCAGCGGCGGCGGGCGCCGGGGCAGCCGCCGCGTCCGTGCTCTGCGCGTACGCGGTGGCGGCGGCGCCGGACAGTACGACCGCGCTGACTGCAAGGGCCAACTTCTTCATGGATTTCTTCTCCTTTTTCCTGAGGGCTCGGATTTCGTTTATTGGGATTTCTGTGAGGCAGTCGGGATCACTACTGCAACAGCCGTGCCAGCCCCGTCGGAAGACGGCGATGGCACGCGGCGGCCAGCGCCTCGCAGTGAACCAAAGCGCGCTTGAATCTGCCTTGCGGCAAAGCCAGATCGGGTTAAAAGGTGTGAACGCCGGCACGCCGGAGCTTTCGCCGGCGTGGCGCAAGGGCGATAATCAAGCCCTGACGGTGGCAGGAAGCAGCAAACGCGCGGGCGATCCGCCCGGATTGAGGGCGCCCAAAACCTGTGCGAAAGCGCGCTATACGCCAGATGCCCACCCGGATTGGCACCAGTCAGGTGCACAAAGGAGAAACCATGAAACCGACCGATCTCTTCAACGACCTGCAGAACAAGGTCAGCGAGGCGCTGCGCAATTCGCCGGCAAGGGATATCGAAAAGAACGTGCGCAGCATGATGACGCAGGGCTTCGCCCGCCTCGACCTGGTCACGCGCGAGGAATTCGACGTCCAGTCGCAGGTGCTGGCCCGCACCCGCGCCCGCCTGGAGGAACTGGAAAGCCGCGTGGCCGAGCTGGAGCGCCGCGCCGGCATCCCGCCCGGCGCCGGCGCGGTGGACTCGACCGGGGGCGCATGACCGCGCCGCGCCGGCCGGACCAAGCCCGCCTGCCCGAAGGCCGCCAATCCTGGCGGCCTTTTTTTTGTTAACAGTTCGATGACATGAACCTTGCCGTCCTGCGCAGCCGGGCGCTGACCGGCATCGCGGCCCCGCCGGTGCGGGTGGCGACGCACCTGGCCAACGGCCTGCCGGCCTTCACCATCGTTGGCCTGGCCGACACCGGCGTGCGCGAAAGCCGCGAGCGCCTGCGCGCCGCCATCCTCAACAGCGGCTACGAGTTTCCCAACCGCCGACTACCGTCAACCTGGCGCCGGCCGACCTGCCCAAGGAGTCGGGCCGCTTCGACCTGGCGATCGCACTGGGCATCCTGGCCGCCAGCGGCCAGATTCCGTCCGAGGCACTCGACGACCATGAATATGCCGCCGAGCTGTCGCTGTCCGGCGAACTGCGCCCGGTACGTGGCGCGCTCGCCATGGCGATGGGCCTGGCACGCGACAACGCCGCGAGCGCGGCCGCCGGCGAAGCGCCGCGCGCCTTCATGGTGGCGGCGGGCAACGGTGCCGAGGCCGCGCTGATCGAAGACCTCGCGGTGCACGCCGTCGCCACGCTGCGCCAGGCGTGCAACCACGTCGGCCCCCTGCCCGACGCCCGCCTGCCAAGTGCAGGCGCGCCGGGCAATCGAAGTCGCCGCGGCCTGCCAGCACTCCGCGCTGCTGGTCGGCCCGCCCGGCACCGGCAAGTCGATGCTGGCGCAGTGGCTGCCGGGACTGCTGCCGCCGATGTCGCTGCAGGAAGCGCTGGAGTCGGCCACGGTCATGAGCCTGACGCCAGGCGGCTTCCGCGCCGAACTGTGGGCGCAGCGCCCGTGCCGCGCGCCGCACCACACCGCGTCAGGACCGGCGATGGTCGGCGGCGGCGGCAACCCGCGCCCGGGCGAGATCTCGCTGGCCCACCACGGCGTGCTGTTTCTCGACGAGTTCACGGAATTCGACCGCCGGGTGCTTGAAGTGCTGCGCGAGCCGCTGGAATCCGGCCGCATCACCATCGCCCGCGCCGCCGGGCACGCCGACTTCCCGGCCTGTTTCCAGTTCATCGCGGCGATGAACCCCTGCCCGTGCGGCTACCTCGGCCATCCCGACCGCCCCTGCCGCTGTACGCCCGAGCAGATACGGCGCTACCAGTCCAAGTGGAAGTGCCCGCGCAGGACCAGGGCGAAATGCTCGACGGCCCGCCGGGCGAGCCCAGCGCCACGGTGCGCGCCCGCGTGCTGGCCGCGCGTGAGCGACAGCTTGCGCGGCAAGGCAAGCCCAACAGCGAACTGGGCGGCAAGGAGATCGAGATGCACCGCACGATGGAGTCGCAGGCGCGGGCGCTACTGCGTGGCGCGATGACACGGATGGCGTGGTCGGCACGGTCGTACTACCGCGTGCTGAAGGTGGCGCGGACCATTGCGGACCTGGAAGGCGCCGACGTGCTGACCGTCGCGCATGTGGGCGAGGCGATCCAGTACCGGCGGGCGTTTCGGATGGCGGGCGGGTGACGGTCTATCGATTGGCGCCTTCGCCGCGACCGAGCCGCGCCATCGCCGCGCTGGCCCACCCATAGATGGCTTCCTCCAGATACGTCTCGCCTCGCCGCGAAATCGTCGTGGACTCGTACCGGCCGCCGGTCATTTCGTAGAAGCGTCGCGCCTTTCGGTTGTCGACCAGCACACTCAGCTTCATTGAGGTGAAGCCTCGGCCCAGAAACTCCCGGATACAAGCTGCAAAAAGTCCGAAGCCGATGCCCTGGCCGTGGTGATCTGCCAGGACATATAGTGCATAGATCTCCCCCGACACGCATCGCGCGGCGTTGCGCAGCGGACCGCAGTCGGCAAATCCGATAACGTCGCCGACAGCGGTGCGACAGGCGACGAATGACTTGATAGTGGGGTCCGACAGCACGCGTACCCGGGCTGCGTGCCGGCCTTCGACGGTCACCGCCTGCAGCAGGTCAGCCGGGAGCAACTGGGCATAGGTTTCCTGCCAGCAGCGCGCATGGGCTGCGGCAACGGCCCATGCATCATCCACCACCGCCTTTCGTACCGTGACCGGCATTGCCCTTGATCCTCGGCCTTGCGTGCCAACGCAAGCCGTCATGCCTCCTCCGACCACTGCATGCCCTCGCGCGCCATGAACGCCGACGATGCCGCCGGGCCCCACGTCCCCGCCGTATAGGGCCGTGGCCCTTCATCCTGCTGGCGCCACGCTTCCAGGATCGGATCGACCCAGGTCCAGGCCGCCTGCAGTTCATCGCGCCGCACGAACAACGCCAGCCGCCCGCGAATCACGTCAAGCAGCAGGCGCTCGTAAGCCTCGGCGCGCCGCGTGGTGAAGGCCGAGTCGAGGTTTAGCGCCAGGCTCAGCGGCTTCAGCTTCATGCCCTCACCCGGCTGCTTGACCATCAGCGTGAGCCGCACCGACTCTTCCGGTTGCAGCCGGATTACCATGCGGTTGGGCTGCAGCGTGCTGCCCGGATCGAAGATCGAATGCGGCACCTGGGCGAAGTTGATCACCACCTCGGTCACGCGCTCCTGCATGCGCTTGCCGGTGCGCAGGTAGAACGGCACCTTGTTCCAGCGCCACGTGCCCAGCTCGGCGCGCATCGCGACAAAGGTCTCGGTGCGGCTGTCGGGCGGGATGCCGTCTTCCTGCAGGTAGCCGCGCACCAGTTCGCCGGCGATGGCACCGGCGGTGTACTGGCCGCGCACGGTATTGCGGCGCACGTCCTCGGGCGACATCGGCCGCAGCGAGCGCAGCACCTTGAGTTTCTCGTCGCGCACGGCGTCGGAGTTGAGTGCCGCGGGCGGTTCCATCGCCAGGATGCTGACCAGTTGCAGCAGGTGGTTCTGGATCATGTCGCGCATCGCGCCGGCCTCATCGTAGAAGCCGCCGCGGCTGCCCACGCCGACGGTCTCGGCCACGGTGATCTGCACGCTGCAGACGAACGGCGTGCGCCACAGCGGCTCGAAGATCGAGTTGCCGAAGCGCAGCGCCATCAGGTTCTGCACGGTCTCCTTGCCGAGGTAGTGGTCGATGCGGTAAGTGCGATCTTCGGTGAAATAGCGGTTCACCACTTCGCTGATGGCGATGGCCGAAGCCAGGTCCACGCCCAGCGGCTTTTCCAGCACCAGGCGCGTGTCGTCGGCGATCAGGCCGTGGCCGGCGAGGTTGTCGCAGGTGGCGGCGAACAGTCCCGGCGGCATCGCCATGTAGTAGATGCGCAGCGCCTCGTCGCGCAGCTTCTCCGCCAGCGCCTCATAGTCGGCCGGCTGCGACGCATCCAGGCGCACGAAGTCGAGCCGCTCCAGGAAGGTCTGCCACTTGGCCGCGTCGAGATAGCGCGCGTCCACGAACGGCTTTGCCTTCTCGTCGGCAAAACCCACAAAGGCCTCGCGGTCCCACGCGTGGCGGCCCACGCCGATGATGCGGGTGCCGCCGGGCAGGTTGCCGTCGCGGTGGCACATGTAGAGCGAGGGCAGCAGCTTGCGCGCCGACAGGTCGCCGGCGCCGCCAAAGATGACGAGGTCCAGCGGCCGCGCGTCGGCGGTGCCGAAGGAAGAGGCGGATCGGGTGGTTGGCATGGCGGACTCCTTGCTTGCCGGGGTGCCGGCGTGGGGGCGTATCGGTTGCAATTGACGCGCGCAGCGGGATCAGCGCGTCTCGGTCACCTTGCGCAGGTATTGCGGCTGGTCGGGGTTGCGGCCGCGCGCCAGGGCCAGCGCCTGCGCGGCGACGTAGAAGCTCTGGATTGCGGCGATCGGGTCGAGCAGCGGATGGCCGGCCGTCACCAGCGGCAATTCCACAGGCAGATTCGCGTCATCCGTGTCAGGCGGCGCAGCCAGCAGCACGCGCGCGCCGCGGGCGCGCATCTCCGCCGCCAGCGCCAGCAGCCCGGCCTGCTCCGGCCCGCGCGGCGCGAATACCAGCAGCGGATAGCCGTCGCCGATGATCTCCATCGGGCCGTGTCGCACCTCCGCACCAGAAAACGCCTCGGCCTGGATGCCGGAGGTCTCCTTGAGCTTGAGCGCCGCTTCCTGCGCGATCGCCAGTCCCGCGCCGCGGCCCAGTACGATCATGCGCTGCGCGCCGCGCAACGCGGGCACCAGCGGCATCCAGTCCTGCGCGGCGGCCTCGCGCAGCACCGCGGGCAGCCCCTCGCAGGCGGCAACCAGTTCGCGCTCGCCGGTGCGCGCCGCTTCGAGATCGCCGACCAGCAAGGCCGACATCGACAGCATGGCGATATAGCTCTTGGTCGCCGCCACGCTCTGCTCGGGCCCGGCACACAGCGGCAACTCGTGCGCGCACGCCTGCGCCAGCGGCGAGTCCGGGGCGTTGACCAGCGCCAGCGTGGCGGCGCCGCCGTCGCGCAGCGCCTGCATGGTCTCGACCAGGTCCGGGCTGCGTCCCGACTGCGAGAACGCCACCGCCAGTTGCCCGGCGACGCGCAGCGAGCTGCCATGCAGCGTGACCGTCGACATCGGCAGCGAGGCCACCGGCACGCCCAGGCGGCGGGTCACCAGCGCGGCGAAGTAGCTGGCGGCATGGTCCGAGCTGCCGCGCGCCACGGTCAGTACCGCGGGCCACGGCTGCGCGGCCAGTTCCGCCGCCAGCGCGGCCACGCGCGGCGCATCGGCCAGCTGCGCGGCCACCACGCCCGGCGCGCTCAGCGCCTCTTCAAGCATTCTCGACACAACACTCTCCTTCGACGTAGACGGTACGTACCGACAGCGAGCGGTCCAGCACGACCACATCGGCGCAGCAGCCGGCGGCCAGCATGCCGCGGTCGGTCAGGCCCAGGTATTGGGACGGATACAGCGACACGCGCCGCGAAGCCTCGGCCAGCTCCAGCCCGATCGCGACAAAGTTGCGCAGCGCCTGGTCCATGGTCAGCACGCTGCCGGCCAGCGTGCCGTCGGCCAGCCGCACGCTGCCGTCCGACTTGTAGACGGTCTGGCTGCCCAGGTGGTACACCCCGTCGGGCATGCCGGCGGCGGCGGTGGCATCGGTCACCGCGTACAGGCGCGGTATTGCGCGCAGCGCCGCGCGGATGGCGCCGGGATGCACGTGCAGCAGGTCCGGGATCAGTTCGGCGAACTCGGCGTGCGCCAATGCCGCGGCCACCATGCCGGGGGCGCGGTGCTGCAGCGGCGTCATCGCGTTGAACAGGTGGGTGAAGCCGCTGGCGCCGGCCTCCAGCGCCGCCACCGCGTCCTCATAGGTGCCCAGCGTATGGCCGAGCTGCACACGCACGCCGCGCGCGGCCAGCGCGCGGATGATGTCGAGATGGCCCGGCAGTTCCGGCGCCAGCGTCACCACCTTCAGCGGCGCCGCGCCCAGGTACTGTTCCAGTTCTTCCTGCGTGGCGATGGCTGACGTGTCGGGCTGCGCGCCAAGCTTGCCGGGGTTGATATATGGCCCTTCCAGGTGGATGCCGAGCATGCGCGCAGCACCGCGCGGGCGTTGCGCGCAGGCGCGGCCCAGCGCTTGCAGTGCCGCCAGCAGCACCTCGTGCGGCGCCGTCATGGTGCTGCCCAGCAGGCTGGTGGTGCCGAAGCGCACATGCGCGCGCAGGATCACCGGCACCGCCGCCTCGCCGTCCATGAAGTCCTTGCCGCCGCCGCCGTGGTTGAGCAGGTCGACAAACCCCGGCAGCACGTACGGGGCATCGTTGCCATCGGGCGTGGCGGGCATGCCCTCGATGCGCGCGATGCGTCCGTCAGGGCCGGCGTGGATCTCGCCCAAGACCCAGCCGGCGGGCGTGAGGATGTTTCCTTTCATGGCATGACTCTCCACTTCCACAACATCACCGGCACGCCCCCCTCAGAACAGGTGGATGATGCCGGCGTACGCGCCCTGCTGGTTCGCCCCCGCGCGCGGCATGGTGTCCGGCGAGGCCTCGACCGAGAAGGTGGCATTGCGCGAGTTGAACACCGAGGCGACCGTGCCGTAGAGCGAGGTGCGCTTCGACAAGTCATACTTTGCGCCCAGTGTGACAAGCGTGCCATGCCCGCCGCTTTTGTTCAGGGTAGCGTAGTAGACGCCCGTCAGCAGCGTCAGCGCGGGCAGCACGCGGTAGTTGGCGCCGATCCACGCCATCTGAGATCCAGGCCGGCCAGTGGCGCGTCGGCGACGCGCTGCCGTCCGAACGCACGCTGGTGGAATCGCTGGGGATCTCGCGCGTCACCGCGCGGCGCGCACTGCAGGCGCTGGCCGAAGACGGCGCGATCACGCGCAGCCGCGGCGCGGGCACCTTTATCGCGCCGCGTCCCGAGCCCAAGCCGGCGCGGCTCGACAACTTCAGCGAGCTGGCGCGCCGACGCGGCATGACGCCGGCCAGCGAACTGGTGGCGTTCGAGCGCAGCCGCGCCACGCCGCAGGAAGCCGCGGCGCTGGCGTTGCAGGAAGGGGAAGAGATCGTCAGGCTGACCCGGCTGCGCAAGGCTGACGGCCAGACCTACTGGATGGATGTGACCACGCTGGCGCTGGCGGTTTTGCCGGACGCCAGCGCCATCGGCGAGTCGCTCTACGCCTATCTGGAACGGATCGGCAAGCCGGTGCTGCGCGTCACCGAGAAGCTACGCGCCATCATCGCCGGCGACGAACTGGCGGCGCGCCTGAACATCGCCCCGGGCGAGCCGCTGCTGCATATCCTGCGCACCGGCTACACCCACAGCGACAAGCCGGTCGAGCTGACCGACGGCTATTGCCTGAACGATTTCTACGAACTGCGGCAGTAACGCCCGGCCACCGGCGGCTCCACCGGGGGAGGGGTCGGGTCTTCTTCCGGCGGCAGCGGCAGGTCGGGGGGAACGCCCGGCGGCGAGGGTTCTTCCGACGGGGGCACGGTATGGCGCGGCAGCGCGTGTGCGCCGGCATGGGGGTTCAGCGAGGCTGGCATGCGGGGTCTCCGTGGCCGGGGTTCCCCCTCATTGAAGCAAACGCGGCGGGTGCGCGCCAGTGCCGGCACGCACCGCCTGGTCTTCAGGCGTGGTGCCGGCGCACAAAGAACAGCGCCGCGCCCACCGCCATCAGCACGCTGCCGAAGAAGCGGTTCTGCCAGCGCACCGCGCGCGCATTGCGGAACAGCCCCTGCATGCGCGAGGCCAGCAGCGCATAGCCGTGCATCACGACCAGGTCCACGCCGCACATGGTGGCGGCCAGGATCGCCAGCTGCGGCGCCAGCCCATGGTTGGGATCGATAAACTGCGGCAGCACCGCGACCATGAAGATGATGCCCTTGGGATTGGTCACATTGGTCAGCAGACCGGTGGCAAAGCGCCGGCGCGGGCTCATCACGGCCACGCGTGCGGGTCCGGCATCCTCTGCCGAGCCCTCGCTCCTCTCCACTTTCGCGCGCCACTGCTGCACGCCCAGATAGATCAGGTAGAGGGCACCGACGGTCTTGACCACCATGAAGGCCTGCTCCGAAGCCAGCAGCAGCGCGCCCAGCCCGCCGCCGGCCACCAGCAGCACGATTACCAGCCCGGTCTGCAGGCCAAAGATGGTGGTGCTGGTCTTGCGCAGGCCGTACGACAGCCCGTGGCTCATCGACAGCACCGCCCCCGATCCCGGCGACACGGCGATCACCCAGCACGCCGCGAAATAAGCCAGCCAGACTTCCCAACGCATTACGACTCTCCTTTGACGACAACCCTGCCGCTGCCCCGTGTTGCCGGCAACGGCTGAAAAAAATCCTTCGGCGCGGCTCTGCCTGTCAGAGCGGATGGAAGCCGGTGAGGAATTGCTCCACCTGCTCGGCCTGGCGCAGATCGCGCGCCGCATCGCCCGACTCCAGCACCACGGCCTGGTACGCACGGACACCCACGGCCACCAGCCGCGCGGTCAGCCGCCGCGGCGACTGGTCCTGCGGCGACACACCGCTGGCCTGCACTTCCACGCCCTCCAGCGGCCGGCCCGGGCGGTCCGCGGTCATGATCGTGACCGCACGGGTGCGCGCGGGCTCGCCCGACGGCGTGCCGAGGTTGGCCAGCAAGCCGGCCTGCATCGCGGCCAGCGCCTCGCGCCGCAGCGCGGGATCGTCGGCGGGCAGCGTGACCACGCCGACGGCGAACAGCGTGTCGTCGACCCGCGCGGCTTCCATGGTCATCGGCAGCTTGCGGCCGGCGATGGTCACGTCGCGCGCGGCGCTGGTGGGCTTGCCGGGATAGAGCGCGGCGTAGCCGCCTTCGCCGGACTGGATGGTGCGCCAGTCATAGCGCGGCGAGCAGGCGCACAGGACCAGCGCCAGCAGCGCGGCGGCGCATAACAACAAGGGCTTGCGGGCGGCGGCGGGAAGGCTCGGCGGGGCGGCACAGGACGCATGGGGAGCGAATGGCGGACAGCGCGCACAGGCCGGGGCGGCTCTCGGGGGCTGCCGTCGCCTGCGGGCGGAAACCGGTATTATCCCGGAAGCGGCCCGGCAGTGCTTGCCGCGCCGCTCCATTGCCCCCGACGCCTTCGCCCGACTCCTTTGCCATGCCCGCCAACATCGCCGTCCGCGCATCCGCCAGGCTTTGCCGCTCCTGGCTGGCCGCGTGTGCGTTGCTGGCCGCAACCGGCGCGCAGGCCGCGGCAGGGTCGGCGCACCTGCCCCCGGCCACCGACCTGGCCGCCCACGGCGCCGAAGCCGCGCGCCGCGGCGAGCCGGTGGTGGTGCTGGTGTCGATGCCGGGCTGCAGCTATTGCGAGACTGTGCGCCGCAACTACCTCGGCCCACAGGCCGCCGCCGGCGAGATCGCCGTGGTGCGCGAACTCGACCTGACCGCCGACACGCCGCTGCGCGATGCGGACGGCAACCTGACCACCGCGCGCGCCTGGGCGCGGGCGCACCAGGTGCGCGTGGCGCCCACGGTGCTGTTCCTCGACCGGCAGGGCCGCGCCGCCGCCCCGTCGCTGCGCGGCATGCAGCCGGACTTCTATGGCGCCTACCTGGAACAGGCGCTGGACCAGGCACGCGCCGCCGTCGCCACCCGGCGCTGATGCGGTTGCGGCGGATTGCCGCAGCCAGGCCGCGCGCAGCGCCCGGGCGCCAGCGGCATTAGAATGTCACTTTGCCGATCGAATCCGCCTGACCGCATCCCATGACGACTTCCCCTTCCGCCGCCAAACCCGCCCGCAAGCCCTGGCCCGTCGTCGCGGCCGTTGTCGTGCTCGCGCTGCTGGGCTGGTTCGGCTACCGCGCGCTGTCGCCGGCCAATGCCGCGCCGGCCGCCACCTTCACGCTGCTGTCTGGCGAAAAGGTCAGCACCGGCGATCTGAAGGGCAAGGTCTACATAGTCAACTTCTGGGCCACCAGTTGCGCCACCTGCGTCAAGGAAATGCCAGACATGGTCAAGACCTACGAGCAGTTCAAGGGCAAGGGCCTGGAATTCGTCGCGGTGGCGATGAACTACGATCCGCCGATGTACGTGATGAATTACGCCAAGACGCGCGGCCTGCCGTTCAAGGTGGCGATGGATTCGGACGGCACCGCGGCCAAGGCCTTTGGCAATGTGCAGCTGACGCCCACCACCTTCGTGATCGACAAGGACGGCCGCATCCTGAAGCGCTATGTGGGCGAGCCTGAGTGGGATGCGCTGCACAAGCTGCTGGACGGGGCATTGGCAAAGTCTGCATAACGTTACCGCCTGGTTACCGCCTGCAACAGCCGCGAAAAGGTGCTCATCGAGCACCTTTTTTCTTTTTCGATTCACACTCGGGCACTCCCAAGCTTGCGCAGCCGGCCTGTATGGATATACAGTTAGCGCCAGCTTTTTTCCCAGCCTTTCCATCCTGGTGGCGACCCGTGCGCATGCGCGGGCCACGCCCTGCCCGACCCTCGAGCCCTGCCTGTGTCACTGGATCTTGCCCCTGCTTCGAACCTTGCGGACCTCGCGGTCCCAGAAGCCGATGCGGCCCCCGCCTACCTGTCCCGGCTCAACCCGGAGCAGCGCGCCGCGGTCGAGCACGGCAGCGACGCGCCGCTGCTGATCATCGCCGGCGCCGGCTCGGGCAAGACCAATACGCTGGCGCACCGCGTGGCCCACCTGGTGCTGGGCGGCGCCGACCCGCGCCGCATCCTGCTGCTGACCTTCTCGCGCCGCGCCGCCGCCGAGATGGGCCGCCGCGTCGAACGCATCGTCGACCAGGCGCTCGGCACCCAGACCGGCGCCGGGCGTGCCGCGCTGCAGTGGTCCGGCACCTTCCACGCCATCGGCGCGCGCCTGCTGCGCGAATACGCCGAGACGCTGGGCCTGTCGCCCGCCTTCACCATCAGCGACCGCGGCGATTCGGCCGACCTGATGCACGTGGTGCGCCACGACCTGGGCCTGTCCGAGACCGCCAGCCGCTTCCCCAGGAAGGAAACCTGCCTGGCGATCTACTCGCGCGTGGTCAACACGCAGGCCCCGCTGGAAGACGTGCTCAAGCAGCAGTTCCCGCGCTACGCGATGTGGGCCGATGCGCTGCGCACGCTCTTTGCCGGCTATGTCGAGGCCAAGCAGAAGCAGCACGTGCTCGACTACGACGACCTGCTGCTGTACTGGGCGCAGGCGATGGCCGAGCCCAGCATCGCGCAGGACATGGGCGCGCGCTTCGACCATATCCTGGTCGATGAATACCAGGACACCAACGCGCTGCAGGCATCGATCCTGCTGGCCATGCGCCCCGATGGCCGCGGCCTGACCGTGGTGGGCGACGACGCGCAGTCGATCTATGCCTTCCGCGGCGCCACCGTGCGCAATATCCTCGATTTCCCGCAGCAGTTCACGCCGGCGGCGCAGCAGGTCACGCTGTCGCAGAACTACCGCTCGACGCAGCCGATCCTGCAGGCCGCCAACGCGGTGATCGGGCTGGCGGCGGAGCGCTATACCAAGGATCTGTGGTCCGATCGCGCCTCGGCGGAAAAGCCCGGCGTGATCGTCGTCAACGATGAGGCCGACCAGGCCCGCTACGTGGTCGAGCAGGTGCTGGCGCGGCGCGAGGCCGGGCTGGCGCTGATGGCGCAGGCGGTGTTGTTCCGCGCCGCCGACCACAGCGCGCAGGTCGAGATCGAGCTGGCGCGGCGCAATATCCCGTTCGTGAAATTCGGCGGACTGAAATTCCTGGAATCGACGCACGTGAAGGATGTGCTGGCCGTGGTGCGCTGGCTGGAAAACCCGCGCGACCGCATGGCGGGCTTCCGCACGCTGCAGCTCTTGCCCGGCATCGGCCCCAAGACCGCGGCGCGCGTGCTCGATGCGCTGGCGCTGGCCACCGAGCCGCTGTTCTCGCTGGAAGAATTCGAACCCCCGCCTGCCGCCGCGCCCGCGTGGGCCGACCTGCTGGCGCTGGCGCGCGCGCTGATGGCGCCGACCTCGCCATGGCCGTCGGAATTCGAGCAGGTGCTGGCCTGGTACGCGCCGCACCTGGAACGCCTGCATGACGATGCCGCCGCGCGCCAGGCCGACCTGCAGCAGCTCGAGCGCATCGCGGCTACCTATGGCGCGCGCGAGCGTTTCCTGACCGAGCTGACGCTGGATCCGCCTAGCGCGTCGAGCGATGAATCCGGCGTGCCCTCGCGCGACGAGGACTACCTGATCCTGTCGACCATCCACTCGGCCAAGGGGCAGGAGTGGAAGGCGGTGTATGTGCTCAACGCGGTGGATGGCTGCATGCCGTCCGACCTGGCAACGGGAACTACCGAAGAGATCGAGGAAGAACGGCGGCTGATGTATGTGGCGATGACGCGGGCCAAGGACCATCTCGACATCGTCGTGCCGCAGCGCTTCTATGTGCACCAGCAGGTGGGCTTTGGCGACCGGCATGTGTATGCGTCGCGCACGCGCTTTTTGCCGAATCGCGTGATGCCCAACTTCCACAGCCGTGCGTGGCCGCCGCCGCCGATGCCGGGCGAAGGGCAGGTCAAGCCAGCGCTGGCGCCGGTGGATCTGGCTAGTCGGATGCGGAATATGTGGCGGTGAGACAGGAGCTTGCGAAAGCGCCCACTATGCCGCCGGTGTGCCCCCTCTCCCGCTTGCGGGAGAGGGGAGAAAACAAGCGGTTTGGCTAAGGGCCGTCGCCGCTAACAAGCTGCCGCGTTACGCCACCTTCTCCAGCAGCAACCCCTTCAGGTACTCTCCTTCCGGGAACGCCGCCAGCATCGGGTGATCCGTGCCGGCGGACAAACGCCGCAGGATGCGCGCATCGGCACGCGCATCGGTAACCGCGCCCGCCACGATCTTCTGGAACAACTCCATGCTGATCGCACCCGAGCAGGAGTACGTGAACAGCAGCCCGCCCGGCCGCAGCAGCTGCGTGCCGACCAGGTTGATCTCCTTGTAGGCACGCGCGGCGCGGTCGATATGCTGCGCCGACGGCGCGAACTTGGGCGGGTCCAGCACGATCAGGTCGAACTGGCGGCCCTCGGCGCGGAATTCGCGCAGGGTCTTGAACACGTCGGCATCGAGCCAGGTAGCGCGCTCGGGATCGAAGCCGTTGAGCGTGACATTGCCCGCGGCAATCTTCAGCGCCTCGCCCGAGGAATCGATCGAGGTCACCGCCTTGGCCCCGCCACGCAGCGCGGCCAGCGAGAAACCGCCCGTATAGCAGAAGCAGTTCAGCACCTCGCGGCCTTCGGCCAGGTCGCCGACCAGCTTGCGGTTGTCGCGCTGGTCCACGTAGAAGCCGGTCTTGTGGCCGCTGCGCACGTCGACGTAGTAGCGCACGCCATGCTCGGTCACCGACAGCGCGGGATCGGGCTCGGCGCCGGCCAGCACGCCCGTCACCAGCTCCAGCCCTTCGCGCTGGCGCACGGCGGCATCGGATCGCTCGTAGACGTTGGGGCAGCCGGTTTCCTTGACCAGCGCCTGCACGATCGCGGCCTTCCAGTGCTCAACGCCCGCGGAATTGAACTGGCACACCAGCTGGCCCTGCGCGCCGTTGCCGTAGTAGTCGACGATCAGGCCAGGCAGCCGGTCCGATTCGCCGAAGATCAGGCGCACCGCATCGCTGTCCTTCACCCATTGCCGCCGGTACGCGATCGCCGCGGCCACGCGGCGCTTGAACAGGGCGTGGTCGACCGGCTCGTTCTCGTCGAAGGTCCACGCGCGCGCGCGGATCTGCGATTCGGGGCTGTAGGCGGCCTTGGCCAGGAAGCGGCCGTCCGCGGCACGCACGGTCACGGTGGCGCCCGGCTCGCAGCGGCCTTCGGTGGTGGCGATGCCGGTGGCATAGATCCACGGGTGGCGGCGCAGCAGGGATTTTTCCTTGCCGGGTTTCAGGGTGATGGTGTTCATGTTGGTATGGCGAAACAGCGGACCCGCGGCAGCAGAGGCTGGTGAGAATGCGTCAAGGCGGCACCCCTCTCCCGCGCGCGGGAGAGGGGAGAAAACTAAGCGGGAGCGAAGCGTTAGAGCACCACCTTCACCATCGGATGCGCAGTCAGCGCCCGATACAAATCATCAAGCTGCTCACGGCTGGTCACCCAGACCGTCACGGTCAGGCCCAGGTAATTGCCATTGCGCGACGGGCGCATCTCCATCTTGCCCGCATGGAAGTCCGGATCGAACTCCTGCACCAGCGTGACGATGGCCTCGGCAAAGCCGTCCTGCATCGAGCCCATCACCTTGATCGGGAAGTGGCTCGGGTATTCGATCAGCGACTGCTCCGGCGGGATATCGCCTGGCTTGCTGCCGCTGCTCTGGTTGTCGGCTGTCATGTCGGATTCTCCGGCGCGGTCCGGCACGCTGCATGGCGCGCCGGGCCTCGCGCATTCAGGTCACTTGCGCTTGAACCACAGGCGGATGGTGTCCCACAGGCGGCCGAAGAAGCCAGCCTCGGGCACGTCTTCCAGCGCCACCACCGGGAACTCCGCCACCTTGTTGGCACCGTCCATCAGCTTGACCATGCCCACCTGCTGGCCCGCCGCGATCGGCGCGATCAGCAGTTCCTGGCGCTCCAGCACCGGCTTCAGGCGGCCACCGGTGCCCTTGGGCACGGTGACGAAGGTCTCTTCCTGCACGCCGATCTTGACCGCGCCGTTCTTGCCCTTGTAGATCTCCGGCGTGGCCAGCACCTGGCCCTTGTCGTACAGGCGCAGCGTGTCATAGAACTGGAAGCCGTAGTTGAGGATCTTCAGGCTTTCCTGCGTGCGCACCTGTTCGGTGGTGGTGCCGATCACGATGGAGATCAGGCGGCGCGAGCCGTTGGGCACGTTGGCCAGCGGCCGCTTGGCCGACGAGATCAGGCAGTAGCCGGCGGACTTGGTGTGGCCGGTCTTGACCCCGTCCACGGTCGGGTCGATGTACAAAAGGCGGTTGCGGTTGGGCTGCCTGATCTTGTTATAGGTGAACTCCTTCTGCGAGTACATGCTGTAGTACTCGGGGAAGTCCTTGATCAGGCGCGTGGTCAGCGTGGCCAGGTCGACCGCGGTGGTGTAGTGGTTCGGGTCGGGGATGCCGTCGGTGTTGGTGAAGTGGGTGTTCTTCATGCCCATGCGCTGGGCCTCGCGGTTCATCATCGCGACGAAGCCCTCTTCCGAGCCGCCCACGGCCTCGGCCAGTGCCAGCGCGGCGTCGTTGCCCGACTGCACGATCAGGCCCAGCAGCAGGTCCTGCACGCTGACCGGCTTGTTGGGCTCGATGAACATGCGCGACTCGTCGCTTTTGACCTTGAGCACCAGGCTGGTCGGCACCACGGTCTGTTCCAGCGTCAGGCGCTTTTCCTTGAGTGCCTCGAACGCCAGGTAGGCGGTCATCAGCTTGGTCAGCGAGGCCGGCTCGATGCGCGCGTCGGCGTTCTGCGACGCCAGGGCCTGGCCGCTGGTCACGTCATACAGCATCCACGACTTGGCTGCGACCTGCGGCATCGGCACGCCCTGCGCAAGGACGGCGGCAGGCGCGGCGGCCAGCGCAACGGCCGCGACGATGGCGGCGGGTGCAAAAGCGGACGAAAGACGTGTCGTGGCTCTATTCAGCATTGTTTCAGTTTCCGACAAGAAAGGGATCGTGCGGGACATGCGGTGAAGCGGCGCGAAACGGCCTGCGTTACCGGTCCCACGCGTTGACGACGAGCTGCTTGATCAGGTGCAGCTTGCGGTGAAAGAAATGGTCGGCGCCGGGGATCACGATCACCGGCAGCTCCTGCGGGCGGGCCCAGTCGAACACGCTCGCGAGCGGCACGGTGTCATCCTGCTCGCCGTGGATGACAATAGTGTCGGCCGGGACCTCGGCCACTTGCCAGCGGCTGGCGGCGGTGCCCACCAGCACCAGGCGCTGCGCGGGCGTACCGGCTTCGGCGAGGCGGCGCGCCACGTGCGTGGTGACGAAGCTGCCGAAGGAGAAGCCGCCCAACGCCAGCGGCAGCGTGGCGGCCTGCGCCGACCACGCGGTCTGTTCGCGCATCCAGGCAATCACTGCGAGCTGGTCGTCCTGCTCGCCGATGCCGTTGTCATGCTCGCCGGCGGTACCGCCCACGCCGCGGAAGTTCGGGCGCACCGTGGCATAGCCCAGTTGCACGAAGGCGCGCGCCAGCGTTTGCGCGACCTTGTTGTCCTTGGTGCCGCCAAAGAGTGGATGCGGGTGCGCCACCAGCGCCAGGCCGCGCGGTTCTCCCTGCGGCAGGTCCACCGAAAGATCGATCGCACCGGCGGGACCGGCAATGGAAAGTACCTGGGTATGCGCGTTCATGATGGGCGGTCAGGATGGCGAGGAACTGGCTGGCTCGGGCCCGGATCTTTCCGGGCAAAAAATGAAAAAACCGTCCGGCTGGCGGGCGGCGGGGTCAGGCTTCAAACGCGGACGCGAAGTCCGTAAAACAACAATGCGGCGGCCGGCGCAGCGTTTGCCGCGCCGGCCGCCGCCGGCATGCGTGTCCGTTCAGCGATCCACCATCAGCCGCTCCACCGGCTTGCCGTTGAGCAGGTGGCTGTCGATGATTTCATCGATGTCGTGCTCGTCGACAAAGGTGTACCAGATGGCCTCGGGGTAGACCACCAGCACCGGGCCGAGTTCACAGCGGTTCAGGCAGCCCGCCTTGTTGATGCGCACGCGGCCTTCGCCACCGGCGATGCCCAGTTCCTTGCAACGCTTCTTGGCGTATTCCTGCATCGCCTTGGCGTTGTGGTTGGCGCAGCAGTCCTCGCCGGCGTCGCGCTGGTTCAGGCAGAAGAAGACGTGATGCTGGTAGTAGCTGCTCATGCGTGCGGTGAGAAAAGCGGGCCCCGGACAGCGGTCGGCCGGATGGCAATGGACGGAAGCTCGGAATTATACGGCGTCGCGGGGGCGTAGCCGCGCCTCTGGCAGGCCCGCACTGCAGTCACCTTCGACAATCCGCGGCAGCTGGGTGGCGCCTCGCGCACCTGCCGCGCCTCCGGCATTCCGAATCCCCGGAGACTCGCTGTCCGGATTTCCGGAATCCCGGAGGCCAGGCGTGCCCGCGAGGCCCGCGTTTCCTTGTGAATCAGGCAGTTAGCCATGCCGGTTGGACTGGCATGTCGATTGCGAATTCCCGTCCCGAACGCGCCGCAACCGTGACGGCGCGCCACCCCGGCCACCACCGCGCCGGGTACGGTCAAAACCGAGGACGACATCATGAAGAAACCCTTCTACAAGATCCTGTACGTGCAGGTGCTGTTCGCCATCCTGGTCGGCATCCTGCTCGGCCATTTCGTGCCCGACACAGGCGTCGCCATGAAGCCGCTGGGCGATGGCTTTATCAAGCTGATCAAGATGATCATCGGCCCGATCATCTTCTGTACCGTGGTGACCGGCATGGCCGGCATGAGCGACATGAAGAAGGTCGGCCGCGTCGGCGGCAAGGCGCTGCTGTACTTCGAGGTGGTGTCGACCTTTGCGTTGCTGATCGGCCTGGGCGCCGCTCACCTGCTCAAGCCGGGCGTGGGCTTCAACATCGACCCGTCGACGCTGGACACCAAGGCGATCGCGCAATACGTGTCCAAGGCGCACGGCCAGAGCACGGTCGAGTTCTTCATGCACATCATCCCGGACACGGTCTTCAGCGCCTTCGCCAACGGTGACATCCTGCAGATCCTGCTGGTGTCGCTGTTCTTCGGCACCGCGCTGGCGGTGATCGGCGAGCGCGCGCGCATCGTGGTGGATCTGATCGAGCAGCTCTCCAAGGTGTTCTTCCATATCGTCCACGTGATCACCAAGGTGGCGCCGATCGGCGCCTTCGGCGCGATGGCGTTCACCATCGGCAAGTACGGCCTGGGCTCGCTGGTGCCGCTGCTCAAGCTGATCGGCACCTTCTACTTCACGGCCATCATCTTCGTGCTGGTGGTGCTGGGCACGATCGCGCGCATGACCGGCTTCAGCATCGTGCGCTTTATCTCGTACATCAAGGAAGAGCTGCTGATCGTGCTGGGCACCAGCTCGTCGGAAGCCGCGCTGCCGCACATGATGGAGAAGCTGGAGAAGCTGGGCTGCTCCAAGTCGGTGGTGGGCCTGGTCGTGCCGACCGGCTATTCGTTCAACCTGGACGGCACCAACATCTACATGACGATGGCGGTGATCTTTATCGCGCAGGCCACCGGCATCGAACTGACGCTGTTGCAGCAGCTCACCATCCTGGCGGTGGCGATGATCACCTCCAAGGGCGCCAGCGGCGTGACCGGCTCGGGCTTTATCACGCTGGCGGCGACGCTGGCGGTGGTGCCGACCATCCCGGTCGCGGGCATGGTGCTGATCCTCGGCATCGACCGCTTCATGAGCGAGTGCCGCGCGCTGACCAACATCATCGGCAACGGCGTGGCCACGGTGGTGGTGTCGGCCTGGGAACGCGAGCTGGACCGCAAGCGCATGGCCCGCGTGCTGCAAGGCGGCGCCGACGATGTGGCGGATCTTGCCGACGTCGGCCAGGGCGCCCGCTAAGCGCGCCACCGTTGTGCGGGCGGCTGCCCCGGCCGCCCGCCAGCGAGTATCATCGGCGCGACAGCCCTCGCGCGCGCCGATGCCCCACTCCGACGACTTTCTCGCCGTGCATGACCCCGCCGCCACCCGTCCGGCCCACGCGCCGGACGCCGGCAGCGGCCGGTGGTGGGGTTTTGCCGTGGTACTGACCGCCGGCCTGCTGCTGCTGTGCGGGCTGACCTGGCTGGTCTCGGTCCAGCGCGGCCTGGCGAGCCTGCAGCAGAGCACTGCCACGCGTGCGGACCGCTACGCCGCCACGCTCGAAAGCACCCTCGACCGCTACGAATTCCTGCCCGCACTGGTGTCGCTGCACCCCTTCGTGCGCGGGCTGCTCGAATCCCCCAACGACCCGGACCGGGTCGCCGCCGCCAACCACTACCTGGCGGAGGTCAACCGCCGCGCGCACGCGTCCGCCACCTATGTGATCGCCGCCAACGGCATTGCGCTGGCGGCCAGCAACCACGGCCAGCCCGGCAGCTTCGTCGGCACCGACTACCGCTTCCGGCCCTATTTCCAGATCGCCTCCGGCGGCACGCTGGGGCGCTTCTATGCCATCGGCATCACCAGCGACGAGCCCGGCTACTACATCGCACAGCCGGTCGAGTCCGGCGGCAAGGTGATCGGCGTAACCGTGGTCAAGCTCAACCTGGAGTGGTTCCAGCGCGCCGGCAACGGCGCCGAGCCGCTGATGGTCAGCGACGACAACGGCGTGATCTTCCTGTCGTCGGTCTCGGCATGGCAGTACCGCACGCTGCGCCCGCTGCCGCCGGCGCTGCAGGCCGAGCTGGAGAAGACGCGCCAGTACCACGACCGCGCGGTGACGCCGCTGCCGCTGGAGCCGCTCACCTCCCCGGTCACGCGCTGGCTGGCCGACACCACCCTGGACGCCGGCGCGCGGCTGGTGCGCGTGCGCGACGACGCACCCACGACCAAAACGACATTCGCCCCCGACGGCGCCGAGCGCGCCGACCGCTACCTCGAACTCGGCCGCACCGTGGGCCCCGCCGGCTGGACCATGCAGGTGATGGCGCCGCTGGAACCGGTGCTGGCCAATGCGCGCAACGCCACCGTCGCGGCGGCGCTCGCCTACGCCTGCATCTGCCTGCTGCTGGTCAACTGGCGCCAGCGCCGCCAGCGCGCGCGCGACATGCTGTACAGTCGCCGCCTGCTGGAGGCCGCCTACGACGAGCTGGAACGCCGCGTGGAAGCGCGCACCGCCGACCTGATGGCCATCAACGAGAAGCTGGAGGAACAGGTGGCCGAACGCACCCGCGCCGAAAGCGAGCTGCGCGCGGCGCAGGACGAACTGGTGCAGGCCAGCAAGCTGGCCGCGCTGGGGCAGATGGCAGCGGGCATCACGCATGAGCTGAACCAGCCGCTGGCGGCGCTGCGCACCTTCTCCGACAACACGCGCGTGCTGCTGGAGCGCGGGCAGCTTGCCGCCGCCGAAGGCAACCTCACTGCGATCGCCGACCTGACCGAGCGCATGGGCAAGATCACCAGCCAGCTCAAGCTGTTTGCCGGCAAGGCGCGGCCGGTGCGGCGTCCGGTGGTGGTGCGCGCGTCAGTCGATCACGTGCTGGCACTGCTGGCGCCGCGGCTGGCTGCGGTGACGATCAGCGTCACCGGGCTGGATGACCTGCCGGGGCTGGCCGTGCGTGCCGACGAACTGAAGCTCGAGCAGGTACTGCTGAACCTGCTCGGCAACGCCCTCGACGCCATCGCCACAGCGGCGCCGCAGCATGGCCGCATCGACCTCGACGTGCAGGCCGACGGCCATGCCATCACCATCGTCGTGCGCGACAATGGCACCGGCATCGCGCCGGAAGCACTGCCGCGCCTGTTCGAACCCTTCTTCACCACCAAGGAAACCGGGCAAGGCCTGGGCCTGGGGCTGGCGATCTCGTCGTCGATCGTGCGCGAGTTCGGCGGCCAACTCAGCGTGGCCAACGTCCCCGGCGGCGGCGCGCAGTTCACGCTGGTGCTGGCGCGCGCGCCGGCCACCGATGCCGCCGATCCCGCGCGTACGGTTTCCGCACCCCAATGAGTATTGCCATGCAAGACGGTCTGCGTGTCCTGTTTGTCGAAGACGAGCCGCTGGTACGCCAGGCCACCGCCCAGAGCCTGGAGCTGGCCGGCTTTACCGTGCTGGCGCTGCCCTCGGCCGAAGCCGCCCTGCCCCACCTGCACGGCGCCTTTCCCGGCGTGGTGGTGACCGACGTGCGCCTGCCCGGCGCCAGCGGCCTGGACCTGCTCCAGCACTGCCGCAACGCCGCGCCGGGCGTGCCGGTGGTGCTGGTGACCGGCCACGGCGACATCACCATGGCCGTGCAGGCCATGCGCGAGGGCGCCTACGACTTTATCGAGAAACCCTTCGGCGCCGACCGCCTGACCGACACCGTGCGCCGCGCGCTGGAACGCCGCGCGCTGGAACTGGAAAACCAGGCGCTGCGCCGCGAACTGGCCGGCCCCGCCGCGGGCACGCGCATCATCGGCCGCTCGCCCGCGATCGAACAGGTGCGCGCGCTGGTGGCCAACGTCGCGCCCACCGACGTGCCGGTGATGATCAACGGCGAGACCGGCACCGGCAAGGAACTGGTTGCGCGCAGCCTGCATGCGCTGTCCGGCCGCGCCGAAGGGCCATTTATCGCGCTGAACTGCGGCGCGGTGCCCGAGGCCATCTTCGAGAGCGAGATGTTCGGCCACGAGGCCGGCGCCTTCACCGGCGCGGGCAAGCGCCGCGTCGGCAAGCTCGAACACGCCTCGGGCGGCACGCTCTTCCTCGACGAGATCGAGAGCATGCCGCTGGCGCTGCAGGTCAAGCTGCTGCGCGTGCTGCAGGAAGGCACGCTGGAGCGGCTGGGGTCCAATGCCTCGATCAAGATCGACGTGCGCATCGTGGCCGCGGCCAAGGGCGACATGGACGCGCTGGTGGCGCAGGGCACTTTCCGCGAAGACCTCTACTACCGCCTGAACGTGGTCACCATCGCGCTGCCGCCCCTGCGCGAGCGGCGCGAGGACATCGTGGCGCTGTTCGAGCATTTCATGCTGGTGGCGGCGGTGCGTTACCAGCGCCCGGCGCCGATCCTGTCCGAGGCGCAACGCCAGGCGCTGGCGCAGCGGCCGTGGCCGGGCAATGTGCGCGAGCTGCGCAATGCCGCCGACCGGCTGGTGCTGGGCGTGCCCGAGGGCGGCCAGGCGGGCGCGCAGGCCGCCGCGCCGGACGAGACCGCCCCGCTGCGCGAACGGATGGAGCACTACGAGCGCGCCGTGATCGCCGATGCGCTGGCGCGTACCGGCGGCGCGGTCAGCCAGGCGGCGGATTTGCTGCAGGTCGGCAAGGCCACGCTGTACGACAAGATCAAGCGCTACGGGCTCTGACCGCTGTCACGCCGCGTTCACCCCGCTGCCATGCAGGCGTCACATTGGCCGCCTATGCTTCGCATGCGGCTGCGGCATTGGCAGGTGCCCGCCGTCTGTATCAATCTTCGTGGTAATTGATGGCCCCGCGGTGTCGCGGGGCATTTTTTTGGCTGTGGGGCACGCCGCTTCACACCCACCACACATTGCCCTCACCCCGGCTGGCCAGACTGGAGACTCCAATCTCCGGGACCTGCCATGCCTCTCTTCGACTATGACGTCGTCGTCGCCGGCGCCAGCTTCGCCGGCGCCGCCTGCGCCCTTGCCGCCGCGCGCGCCGGCCTGCGCGTGCTGGTGCTCGACCGCAAGGACGATCCGGGCGACAAGCTGCACACCACCGGCATCCTGGTCAAGGAAGCCATCGAACAGACCTGGCTGGGACGCGCGCCCGCCGACTGCGTGCATCGCGTGGAACGCGTGCGGCTGTACTCGCCCCGGCTGCGCAGCATCGACCTGAGCGCACCGGGCTACTACTTCCACACCACCGATACCCCCAGGCTGATGCGCTGGCTCGCGGCCGAGCTGGTGCGGCATGGCGTGGAGTTGCGGCTCGGGCAGGCGTTCGTGGGCGCAGTGTCGCGCAACGGCGGCTGGCATGTGTCCGGCGTGGGCAATACGCGCTACCTCATCGGCGCGGATGGCGCGAAGTCGCGCGTGGCGCAGTGCGCCGGGCTGGGACGGGTGGAGAGCTTCCTGTATGGCGTGGAATACGAGTTCCCGGGCCTGTCCCTGCCCGAACCCGGCGCGCTGCACTGCTTTCTCACCCGCCGCTTCGCGCCCGGCTATATCGGCTGGATCGCACAGAACCCCACCGGCGTGCAGGCCGGCCTGGCGCTGCGCCATCTGCCGCTGCGCGGCCGTGCGCCGGATCTCGACGGGCTGCTGGCGCATGTGCGCGAACGCGCCGGGTTGCCGGTGCTGGCGCGGCCGGCAGCGACGCGCGCGGGCCTGATCCCGTGCGGCGGCGGCCCGGCCTTTCCGCTCGCACGCGATGGCGTGATCCTGACCGGCGACGCCGCCGGCATCGTCTCGCCCGTCACCGCGGGCGGCATCCATTACGCCTTTGCCCATGGCGAGTCGGTCGGCCGTGCCGTGGCCGGGCACCTGCTGCACGGCGGCCCGGCGCCGGAAGCCGTCGCCAGTGCCAGCGCCCCGCGCTTTCGCGGCAAGCGGGCGCTGCGCTGGATGTTCGATCGCTTCCAGTGCGACTGGCCCTTCGACCTGCTGCTGAATTCGTCCCCGCTGCGCTGGGCCGCGGAGCAGATCTACTTCCACAGGCGTCGCGGCGACGAGCCCGCGCCGCCGCCGCGCACGGCGGTCACCCTGGACTAGAATGCCGGGCATGGAACAACCACGGATCCTGGTGGTGGAAGACGAGCAGGCCATCGCCGACACCATCCTCTATGCGCTGCGCACCGATGGCATGCAGGCGGAGCACTGCACGCTCGGCAATGCTGCGCTTGAACAGATGCGCGCCGGGCCGGCCGACCTGGTGATCCTCGACGTGGGATTGCCCGACATCAACGGTTTCGAGGTCTGCCGCACGCTGCGCACCTTCTGCGATGCGCCGGTGATCTTCCTGACCGCACGCCATGAAGAGATCGACCGCATCGTCGGCCTGGAGATCGGCGCCGACGACTACGTGGTCAAGCCGTTTTCGCCACGCGAGCTGGCCGCGCGCGTGCGCGCCATCCTGCGCCGGGCGCGCGGCGGCAGTCCGGCCGTTGCGAAGACCGAAGACAGCGCCGGCTTCAGCCACGACAAGGACGGCGCGCGCCTCGCCTACCGCGGCCGCTGGCTGGACCTGACCCGCTACGAATACTTGCTGCTGGCATTGCTGGTGACCCACCCGGGCCGCATCTACTCGCGCACGCAGCTGATGGAGATCGTCTGGCAAGACGCGCTCGACACCAGCGACCGCACCGTCGACACCCATATCAAGACCCTGCGCGCCAAGCTGCGTGACGCCACCCCGGACGGCGCCGAGCGCATCCGCACCCATCGCGGCATGGGCTATTCGCTGGAACCCTGAGCGCGTGCCATGCATATCGGCCTGCGCATCTTCTTCGGCTTCTTCCTGATCGTCGGCCTGGCGACGGTGCTGACGCTGCGCGTGTTCGTGCAGGAGGTCAAGCCCGGCGTGCGCCAGGCCATGGAAGACACGCTGATCGATACCGCGCACGTGCTGGCGGCACTCGCCGCCGACGACATGAAGGCCGGCCGCATCGGCGACGGCGACTTCGCGCGGCGCATGGCGGCGCTGCGCACCGCGCCGGTCGATGCCGAGGTGTGGGGCCTGCACAAGGACAACATCGGCTACCGCGTCTATGTCACCGATGCCAACGGCATCGTCCGCTTCGACTCGACCGGCACCGACGTGGGCCACGACTATTCACGCTGGAACGATGTCTACCTGACGCTGCGCGGCCGCTACGGCGCGCGCAGCACGCGCACCGACCCCGACGACGAGGCCACGACCGTGATGCACGTGGCCGCACCGGTGCGCGACGGCGAGCGCATCATCGGCGTGCTAACCGTGGCCAAGCCCAATGCGGCGATGGCGCCCTTTATCGAGCGCAGCCAGCACAAGATCCTGCTCTATGGCGGGCTGCTGATCGGCGCCGCCTGCGTGATCGGCATCGCCTGCACGCTGTGGCTGGTGCATGGACTGCAGCGGCTGCGCAGCTATGCGCGCGCGGTGGCCGCCGGCGAGCGCGCCGAGATGCCCCTGCGCGGCGCCAGCGAGCTGGCCGAGCTGGGCCGTGCGGTACAGGGCATGCGCGAGCGGCTGGAGGACAAGCAGTATGTCGAGCACTACATCCATACGCTGACGCACGAGATGAAGAGCCCGCTGGCCGCGATCGGCGGCGCCGCCGAGCTGCTGCAGGAAGAGATGCCGGCGCCGGACCGCCAGCGCTTCGTCGCCAATATCCGCGCCCAGTCCGGGCGGCTCGAGACCATGATCCGCAAGCTGCTGGCGCTGGCCGACGTGGAGCAGCGCCAGCGCCTGGAAGTGCGCGAGCCGGTGCGGCTGGCGCCGATGCTGGCAGAACTGTGCGACGAACTGGAACCGCGTGCGCGCCAGCGCGGCGTCACGCTGCGGCTGGCCGTGGACGGCGGGCGCGACCTGGTGGCCGGCGATCCGTTCCTGCTGCGCCAGGCAATCGCCAACCTGCTGGAAAACGCCATCGACTTCGCGCCGGCGGGCAGCGAGGTCACCGTGCGGCTGGAACGGCGCAGCAACGCGGTCGCCGTCGCCGTGGCCGACCAGGGCCCCGGCATCCCGGACTACGCGCTGCCGCGCGTGTTCGAACGCTTCTACTCGCTGCCGCGACCGCACGGCGCGGACAAGAGCACCGGCCTGGGCCTGTGCTTTGCGCGCGAGGTGGCGACGCTGCATCATGGCGATGTGACGCTGGCCAACCGCCCCGGCGGCGGCGCACTGGCGGAACTGACGCTGCCGGCCGCCTGACACCGCGGGATCGGCATAGACTATGGCTTCTAGCGATGCGCCGCTGAAACTCCCTATAATCGAACGACCGTTCATTTAGGGCACACCAACGTGCCCGCCAGTGGTTCAGGAGACACCATGCCCGCCGCCAAGCAACTGCCCCAGGTCCTGCAGAACCTGGCCCTGCCCATCATCGCCTCACCCATGTTTATCGTCAGCTATCCGGAGCTGGTGCTGGCGCAATGCAAGGCCGGCATCGTCGGATCGTTCCCGGCGCTCAATGCGCGCCCGGCAGAGCTGCTCGACGAGTGGCTCACCCAGATCCAGGATGAACTGAACGCCTTCAAGGCGGCCAACCCCGGCGCGCCGGTGGGCCCGGTCGCGGTCAATCAGATCGTGCACGTCTCCAACGCCCGGCTCGAGCAGGACATCAGGGTGTGCGTCGAGCACAAGGTGCCGATCTTTATCACCTCGCTGCGCGCGCCGGTCAAGGAGATGATCGACGCGGTGCACAGCTACGGCGGCATCGTGCTGCACGACGTGATCAGCATGCGCCATGCCGAGAAGGCGATCGAAGCCGGCGTCGACGGCCTGATCCTGGTGGCGGCCGGCGCCGGCGGCCATGCCGGCATGCTGTCTCCGTTCGCACTGGTGGGTGAAGTGCGCAAGATCTTCGATGGCCCGATCGCACTGTCGGGCTCGATCGCCACCGGCGAGGCGGTGCTGGCGGCGCAGGCCATGGGCGCGGACTTTGCCTACGTGGGCACGCGCTTTATCGCCTCGCAGGAGGCGCACGCGGCCGAAACGTACAAGCAGTCGATCACAAGCTCGGCCGCCGCCGATATCGTCTACACCAACCTGTTCACCGGCGTGCACGGCAACTACATCCGCGAGAGCATCAGCAACGCGGGACTGGACCCGGACAACCTGCCGGTGGCCGACAAGAGCAAGATGGACTTCTCCAGCGGCAGCTCCAAGGCCAAGGCGTGGAAGGATATCTGGGGCGCCGGCCAGGGCGTGGGGCAGATCCATGACATTCCCACTGCCGGGGAAATCGTTGCGCGCATGAAAGCGGAGTACGATGAGGCCAAGGCGCGGCTGGGTATCGCGCGCTGACCGATCCATTACCGGGCCGCTTTGCGGCCCTTTGTTCGCCCATTGTCCCTGTCCCGTCCCGCTACCTCGCCCGATCCTGAAGCGACGCTGAGCCGCCGCCAGCGGGCGCTGCGCGCCATCTGGGTGGCGCTGGGCGGCATCTGCCTGTTGCTTGGGGTGATTGGTATCTTCCTGCCGGTGTTGCCGACCACGCCGTTCGTGCTGCTGGCCGCAGCGTGCTTTGCGCGCGGTTCGCGGCGCTTTCATGAATGGCTGCTGGGGCATCCGCGCTTCGGGCCGCTGGTCAGTGACTGGCAGCGGCATCGCAGCATCCCCTTTCGGGCGAAGTGCCTGGCCTTGTCGATGATGTGGGTGTCGATGGGGACTACTGCCTGGCTGATGCGGGGGCGGCCGCTGACGTCGGCGGCGTTGCTGGCGTGTGCGGTGGGCGTGAGTGTGTGGATGATCCGGTTGCCGACGCGGCCGCCGGAGGGGCGGAAGTCCTGAGTTTTGAGGCGCGTGATGGCGTAGCGTCGCGTGTTACTTCGTTGATGCGCCAGCCCTCACCCCCGCCCCTCTCCCGCAAGCGGGAGAGGGGAGCAAACCCGCAGCGTTCGTGCCGAAGTGCGCTTGATATAGGCCGCGGCGCCATGCATACGCTCCCCTCTCCCGCGCGCGGGAGAGGGATGGGGGGGAGGGCGGGCGTGTCCACGAAGTCCGTCACGTATCAATCGTACCGCCGCGCGTCCTCAATCACCTTCCCATCCTGCGGCAACGACCCCGCAGCCACGAACGCCACCTCGCCGCGCAGCCGCATCACCTCGCGCAGCGACTCCGCGACCGCGCGCTGCAGCGCCTCGTCCTCGCGCGTGGCATCGCAGTGCAGCGTCATTACGTCGGCGCCGAGCTCACCGGTCACCACCAGTCGCGCGGCGCGGATCTCAGGATGGCGCCGCAGGACATCCGCCACCTGCCCCGGATGCACGAACATACCCTTCACCTTGGTCGCCTGGTCAGCGCGACCGAGCCACCCCTTGAGGCGAATATTGGTGCGCCCGCACGGGCTCGGCCGCTGCGACGACTCCGCCACGATCGCCGACAAGTCGCCGGTGCCAAAGCGGATCAACGGATAGTCGCCATTGCCCAGCACCGTCACCACCACCTCGCCGGTCTCGCCTTCAGCCATCGGCTTTGAGCCGCCAGGCTCAACGATCTCCACCAGCACGCCCTCGTCCACGACCCAGCCGTCGCCGCCTTCGGTTTCATAAGCGATCAAGCCGACATCCGCGGTGCCATACATCTGCTGCACACGCACGCCCCGCTCCTTGAACCAGGCACGCAGCGACGGCGGCAGCGCCTCGCCCGAGACCAGCGCCTTGGACAGGCTGGTGCAGGGCGTGCCCAACTCGTCGCCGCGCTCCAGCAGCAGCTTCAGGAACGACGGCGTGCCCGCATAGGCAGCCGGCTGCAGGCTGGCCAGCGCCTGCACCTGCGATTCGGTCTGGCCGACACCGGCGGGGAACACGCAGCAGCCGAGCCGGTGCGCGCCGGTTTCCATCATCATGCCGGCCGGCGTGAAGTGGTAGGAGAAGGTGTTGTAGACCAGATCGCCGGCGCGGAAGCCCGCGGCGAACATCGCGCGCGCCACGCGCCACCAGTCCGCATCCTTGCCGTCGGGTTCGTGGATCGGGCCGGGCGACTGGAATACGTGGCGCAGGCCGCCAAGCGGCGTCGCGTTGAGCCCGCCCAGCGGCGGCAACGCGCGCTGGCGTGCCGAGAGATCTGACTTGCGCGTGACCGGCAGCGCCGCCAGGGCAGCGCGCGAGGTCAGCAAGCGCGGCTCGACGCCACTCAGCATCTCGGCAAAGTAAGGCGCGTTGTCGCGCGCATGGGCTACCTGGCGTGCCAGGGCGGCAAGGAGCGCCTGCTCGCGGACTTCCGGCGCGCGGGTTTCGAGCGAATCGAAGTGTTCTGGCATGGTGCTGTGCGTCAGGGGAATGGATGCGGCTCGCCGCCGCGCCGCCGCCGGCGCGTGGTGGCAATGCCGGGTAATTTGGGTCGACTCAGGCGAGCCAGCGCTTCCTGCGCCGGTAGCTCTTCACATCGCGGAACGACTTGCGCCCGGCACCGTCCGCATCGTTGGCCGCCACACCCAGGTAGAACTCCTTCACGTCCTCGTTGGTGCGCAGCGACTCGGCGTCGCCGTCCATCACCACGCGGCCGTTTTCCAGGATGTAGCCGTAGTCGGCATAGCGCAGCGCCACCATGGTGTTCTGCTCGGCCAGCAGGAAGCTGACCTTCTCGCGCGAGTTCAGGTCGCGCACGATCTCGAAGATCTCCTCGACGATCTGCGGCGCCAGGCCCATCGACGGTTCGTCCAGCAGGATCATCGCGGGCTTGGCCATCATGGCCCGGCCGATTGCGCACATCTGCTGCTCGCCGCCCGAGGTGTAGCCCGCCTGCGACTTGCGGCGCGTCTTCAGCCGCGGGAAGTAGGCGTAGATCTTCTCCAGCTCGTCGCGCGTCTGCGCGCGCGACAGGCCGCGCGTATAGGCGCCGGTGAGCAGGTTTTCCTCGATGGTCAGGTGCGCGAAGCAGTGGCGGCCTTCCATCACCTGGATCACGCCGCGGCGCACCAGGTCGTTGGGCGTGAGCTGGTCGACACGGTCGCCGCGGTACTCGATCGAGCCCTTGGTGACGTCGCCGCGCTCGGCCTGCAACAGGTTGGAAATGGCCTTCAGCGTGGTGGTCTTGCCCGCGCCGTTGGCCCCGAGCAGTGCCACGATGCGGCCCTCGGGCACTTCGAGCGAAACGCCCTTGAGCACCAGGATCACGTGATCGTAGATGACTTCGATATTGTTGACGGACAGAAGGCTCATGGTGCGGATCGGTTGGTGTTGCTATGTAGCGTTGTGCTTTCAGGGTCTCGACTGGGTTCCCTTTCTCCCTCTGGGAGAAGGTTGGGGTGAGGGCGGGCGCTTCCACGAAGTGACAAGCATCCGCCTGGCGGCCAGCGCCTGCCCTCACCCCCGGCCCCTCTCCCGCAAGCGGGAGAGGGGAGAACCCAATCGGGATTCAGCGGCATCAAGACTTCGTACAAGCCGGCGTAATCCCCTTCTCCTTCGCGTACTGCGCCGCCGTGGCCTTGAACAGCGGGTGGATCAGGCTCTTGTTGCCCTCGATCCAGTCCGACACCACCACCCACTTGCTGCCGTCCCACTGCTGGATCTTCACCTTGCCCGAGCCCTCGTGGTTGTCGCAGCTGGTCTTGATCTCAGGCAGCAGGCCGGTGGCACCCAGTTGCTGCAGCCGAGCGTTGGTCAGGTCCAGGTTCTCGAAGGCCCAGCGCATCTGCTCGCCGGTCATGGGCTTGCCCTTGCCGAACTTTGCCTGCGCCACGCGGACTGCCTCCACCGTCACCACCGCCGCCGAGACGCCGCGGTTGTACAGCACCGAACCCACCTTATTCTTGTCCTGCATATTGCCCTTGCCGGCGCCGTAGACCACCTTCTCGATATCGGCAATCAGCGGCACGCTCTTGCCCGCGACGTTCCAGGTCGCGCTCATGTAGCCCTTGGAGGCATCACCGGCCGGCACCGTGTCTTCCTCCGAGCCTGCCCACCACGAGCCGATCATCTTGTCACGCGAGAAGCCGACCTTCTGCGCGGCCTTCAGCGCGGTCTGGTTCATCACGCCCCAGCCCCAGAAGATCACGTAGTCAGGGTTCTCCTGGCGGATCTTCAGCCACTGCGCGCCCTGCTCGTTGCCGGGGTGCGCCACCGGGATCTCGACCAGGTTGAACTTGCCCAGCTTCGCCTCGGCCTGCAGCGCCACGATCGGCTCCTTGCCATAGGCCGAGTCGTGGTACAGGTAGACGATCTTCTTGCCCGCGAGCGAGCCGCCGCTCTTCGAGGCCAGGTACTTGACGATGGCCGAGACCTGCATCTGGTACGTCGTCACCAGCGGGAACGCATACGGGAACACCGAGCCGTCCACCGCGTCGGTGCGGCCGTAGCCCATCATCACCAGCGGCACCTTGTCGGCGGCGGTCTTGTCGACCAGCGCGTACGAGATGCCGGTCGACATCGCGTGGTAGGCCGTGCCCTTGGTGGTGGCGTTCTTGGACTTCAGGCGCTCGTAGCACTCCACGCCCTTGGCGTTGTTGTACTCGGTCTCGCACTCTTCCCACGACAGCTTGACGCCGTTGACGCCGCCGTCCTTCAGGTTGACGTAGTTGAGGTAGTCGATGAAGCCGCCATACCAGGACTGCCCGTTGGCGCCATACGGCCCCACGCGATAGCTCGGCAGAGCCACGAACTGCTCGTTGCTCTGCGCCATGGCCGGCGCCGCCGGCGCCAGCAGTGCAGCCGCGGCGCTGACCACCAGGGCGGCGCGTTGCACGTTGCGAATCAGGTTGGTCATGACAGTCTCCTTCGCCCTCGGTGGAGCGTTTCGTTATGCTGAAGCGTCAAAGCTTCGGATGACATGCAGGTACTGCGGTAATCCCTTGCTTCCCTCCCCGTCAGTGAGGGAACGGCCACAGCCTCAGCTTCTCCTTGGCGATCTGCCACAGCCGGGCCAGCCCGTGCGGCTCCACGATCAGGAAGAAGATAATCAGCCCGCCGAACACCATCAGCTGGATGTGCGATACGGTGGCATTGGTGAACGGCAGGTGCAGCAGCGCGGCCAGCGGCGGCAGCACGTTGTCCAGGAAGATCGGCAACAGCAGGATGAACGCCGCGCCCAGGAACGAGCCCAGGATGCTGCCCACGCCGCCGATGATGATCATGAACAGCACGCGGAACGACAGGTCCAGCGAGAAGCCATCCGGCTCGACCGAGCCCAGGTAGCAGAACGCATACAGCGCGCCGGCCACGCCGCAGTAGAACGAGCTGACCGCGAACGCCAGCAGCTTGGTGCGCATCAGCGGGATGCCGATCACCTCGGCCGCCACGTCCATGTCGCGCACCGACATCCAGGCGCGGCCGGTGGCCGAGCGCACCAGGTTCTTGGCCACCAGCGCCAGCACCGTGACGACGCCCAGCACGAACAGGTATTTCTTCACCGGGGTGTCGATGGCGTAGCCAAACAGGTCCAGCCGCTGCGCGGTGATCACGCCCGACGAGCTGTTGTTCGAGAACCAGGGGAACTTGGTCAGCGCCCACACCACGAAGAACTGCGCCGCGAGCGTCGCCACCGCCAGGTAGAAGCCCTTGATGCGCAGCGACGGCAGGCCAAAGGCCACCCCCACAAGCGCGGCCGAAAGACCCGCCATCACGAACGTCAGCAGCACCGGCATGCCTTCCACGCGCAGCTGGAAGTTGTAGGCGGCGTAGGCACCAACCGCCATGAAGGCCGCGGTGCCCAATGACAACTGCCCGGCATAGCCGGTCAGGATATTCAGCCCCAGCGCCGCCAGCGAAAAGATCAGGAACGGGATCAGGATGGCCGAGAACCAGTATTCCGATCCCGTCAGCGGGATCAACACGAACGCCACGGCCATCAGCAGCGCAAAGCCGATGCGGTCCTGGCGGATCGGGAAGATCTGGCTGTCGGCAACGTAGCTGGTCTTGAACTGGCCGGCTTCACGATAAAACATGGCAAGTCTCCTGTGCGAAGTCGGTCAGACGCGGTCGATGTGCTTCTCGCCGAACAGCCCTTCAGGCCGCACCAGCAGGAAAAGCAAGGCAAACACATATGGGAACCACCCTTCGATGCCGCCGAAGTTGCCGCCGAACATCGACTGGAACACCGGCGGGATATAGATCTCCGCCAGCTTCTCCGACGCGCCGATGATCAGCCCGCCGACGATGGCGCCGGGCACCGAGGTGAAGCCGCCCAGAATCAGCACCGGCAGCGCCTTGAGCGCGGTCAGCGTCAGCGCGAACTGCACGCCATTGCGCGAGCCCCACAGCATGCCGGCCACCAGCGCAACGAAACCCGCCACGCCCCACACGATCGCCCAGATGTTCTGCAGCGGGATGCCCAACGACAGCGCCGCCTGGTGGTCGTCAGCCACCGCGCGCAGCGCGCGGCCGACCTTGGTGTACTGGAAGAACAGCGCCAGCGATCCGACCAGCACGCCGGCGATGGCCGCCGCGGCAAGATCGAACTTGGAGAGCACGATGTTGAAGTTGGTCATGATCGACTCGATCGGCTCGTCGACGATGCCCAGGTTGATCGGACGCACTTCGTTGCCGAACAACAGCGGTCCCAGGCCCTCGAGGAAGAACGACAGCCCGATGGTCGCCATGAACAGCGTGATCGGCGGCTGGTTGACCAGCTTGCGCAGCACGAAGCGCTCGGTGCTCATGCCGACCAGGATCATCACCACGAAGGCGCCGATCACGGCCGCCCACATCGGCATGCCCTTGTCCATCAACCCCACCACCGCCAGCGCGGCAAAGTAGACCATCGCGCCCTGGGCAAAGTTGAACACGCCCGAAGCCTTGTAGATCAGCACGAAGCCCAGCGCCACCAGCGAGTACATCAGGCCCGACAGCAGGCCGCCGATCAGGATTTCAAAGAAGAACGTCATGGTTTGCCTTTGCTTGCTTGCGTGCCAGCCAGTCAGTGCGAAGTGCCGAGGTAGGCCTTGATCACATCCGGATTGCCCTTGACCTCGTCCGGCGTGCCGTCACCGATCTTCTTACCGTAGTCGAGCACCACCACGCGGTCGGAGATATCCATCACCACGCCCATGTCGTGCTCGATCAGCACGATGGTGGTGCCGAACTGCCGGTTCACGTCGAGGATGAAGCGGCACATGTCCTGCTTCTCCTCCACGTTCATTCCGGCCATCGGTTCATCCAGCAGCAGCATCGAGGGCTCGGCCGCCAGCGCGCGCGCCAGTTCCACGCGCTTCTGCAGGCCGTACGGCAGGCGCCCGACTGGCGTCTTGCGGATCGACTGGATCTCCAGGAAGTCGATCACTTCCTCGACCTTCTGGCGATGGCGCATCTCTTCGTTGCGCGCCGGGCCCCACCACAGCGCATGCGCGAACAAGCCCGTGCGGAACTGGGTGTTGCGCCCGGTCATGATGTTGTCCAGCACCGTCATGCCTTTGAACAGCGCGATATTCTGGAACGTGCGCGCGATACCCTGGCGCGCAGCGGCGGTGGGGTGCATCTGCTTGCGCTCCTCGCCGCGGAACACGATGCGCCCTTGCTGCGGGTGGTACACGCCGTTGATCACGTTCAGCATCGAACTCTTGCCCGCGCCGTTGGGACCGATGATGGCGCGCACCTCGTGCTCGCACACGTCGAACGAGATGTCGGTCAGCGCCTTCACGCCGCCGAACGACAGCGAGATATGCTGCAGGTCCAGGATCACCTCGCCGCCGGTGCGCGCCTGCGCGCCGGTGCGCTGCGAATGGCGCGTACCGGGTTGCGCGCCGCTGTCGTCAGCCAGTCCTGCCGGAGACAGCGGACCCGCGGGCGCGATCGCACCGCTGCTCCCTGCGCCGCTGGCATCCGTGCGTGCCGTCCCCGTCCATTTGCGCTGTCCCGCGCCTTGCCAGGCCACTTGCGTCATCTTGCTGCCTCCGCCTTATGCCTCTTATGCCGCGCGCGCCGCCACCGGCAGGCGCTTCGCATCTACCAGCTTCAGCGTGGCCGACACGCTGCCCTCGCGCCCGTCTTCAAACTTGACGCGCGTCTCGATGAACTGCTCGGACTTGCCCGCATAGAGCGCCTCCACCAGCACGCCGTATTTCTCGGCGATAAAGCCGCGGCGCACCTTGCGCGTGCGCGTCAGCTCGTCGTCGTCCGGGTCCAGTTCCTTGTGCAGGATCAGGAAGCGCGCGACCTGCGAACCGGCCAGCATCGGATCGTTGGCGAGGTCCGCGTTCACCTGGTTCACGCATTCGCCGATCATCTCGATCACGTCCGGCTGCGCGGCCAGGTCGACATAGCCCGCATACGGCAGGTGGCGCCGCTCGGCCCAGTTGCCGACCGCCTCGAAGTCGATGTTGATAAAGGCGCAGACCATGTCGCGGTCGTTGCCGAAGGCCACCGCTTCCTTGATGTACGGGAAGAACTTGAGCTTGTTCTCGATGTACTTGGGCGCGAACATCGAGCCATCGGCCAGCTTGCCCACGTCCTTGGCGCGGTCGATGATCTTCAGGTGCCCGTCGGTGTCGATCACGCCGGCGTCGCCGGTCATGAAGTAGCCCTCGTCGTTGATGGCCTCGCGCGTGGCGTCGTCGCGCTTGTAGTAGGACTTGAGCAGGCCCACGCCGCGCACCAGCACCTCGCCGTTCTCTGCGATGCGGATTTCCATGCCGGGCGCGGCCGGTCCGACGGAGTCGAACTTGACCTGGCCGTCGGGCTGCAGGCACACATAGGCGCAGGTCTCGGTCTGGCCGTAGAACTGCTTCAGGTTCACGCCGATCGAGCGGTAGAAGCGGAACAGGTCCGGCCCGATCGCCTCGCCCGCGGTGTAGCCCACGCGGATGCGGCTCATGCCGAGCACGTTGCGCAGGGGGCCGTAGACCAGCGCTTCGCCCAGCGCATAGCGCATGCGGTCGGCGAAGGACACCGGGCGGCCGTCGAGGATGTCGGCGCCGCAGCGGCGCGCCACGTCCATGGCCCAGTGGAACAGCTTGCGCTTGATCCAGCCCGCATCCTCCATGCGGATCATCACCTGCGTCAGCAGGCCTTCATAGATGCGCGGGGGCGCAAAGTAATAGGTGGGGCCGATCTCGCGCAGGTCGGTCATCACCGTTTCGCGCGACTCCGGGCAGTTCACCGTGAAGCCCGCCACCATCGCCTGTGCGTACGAGAACAGGTTGTCGCCCACCCAAGCCATTGGCAAGTAGGACAGCACATCGTCGTCGGCGTTGAGCTTGTCGAAAGCGCAACCATTGCGCGCCGCGCCCATCAGGCCGGCATGCGAATGGCACACGCCCTTGGGCTTGCCGGTGGTGCCGGAGGTGTAGAGGATGATCGCGGTGTCGTCGGGCTGGCCCGCGGCGATCGCTTCCTCATAGAAGCCCGGATGCGCCTGGTCGAACTCGCGGCCAAGTTCCTGCAACCGCTCGTACGAGATCAGCGACGGATGGTCGTAGTCGAGCAGGCCGCGCGGGTCTTCATAGATGACGTGGCGCACGGCGCGGCCGGAAGTGGCCAGCTGCGCTTCGACCTCAAGCAGCTTGTCGACCTGCTCCTGGTCCTCGACGATGGCGAACTCGATCTCCGCATCGTTGAGCACGTAGATCATCTCGTTGGCGATGGCGTCCTGGTACAGCGGTACCGGCACGCCGCCGAGGGCCTGCGCCGCGGTCATGGCCCAGTACAGGCGCGGGCGGTTGTCGCCCACCACTGCCAGGTTCATGCCGCGCCTGAAACCGAGTGCCGCCAGCCCACAAGCCAGCGCCCTCACCTGCTGCGCCGCCTGGGCCCAGCTGTATGTCTGCCAGATGCCTAGATCCTTCTCGCGATAAGCCGGATGATCCGGCCGCTGCTGGGCGTGCGCCAGCAGCCATCGCGGGAAGGTCGTCGCCGACGATTCCTGCATCGCTGTCTCCTGTCCCTCCGGCGTGGGGGTCCACGCTGGTGTCAAGCGCCGGTCCGGTCGTTATACTTGGCTTGCTTTGCCCGGCGGCATCTGCCGCATTGCATCAAGCCCGTCTGTGCCTGTTCTGAGGGGGGCCGGGAAAGCCTTTTCGTCTTTCCCGGCGTGCCCCGTGTGGCACCCGCGGTTCCGTTGTGATCGTACGATAGCCCATGCCAACCACCCGGGTTGTCACGCCGGTGACAATTCCGGGTTAATCCCTACCGGAGCCATTCCAGGCCATGCTGAACGATTTTGTCGACCGCTGCGTGTGGGCAGCAGACCTGAGCCCCGAGCAGCGCGAGCGCGTGCGCCGCGCCATGTTCGTGCACGAGTACAGCCAGGGCGACTACGTCTGCCACAAGGGCGACATCGCCGAGCACTGGATGGGCGTGCTCGAAGGCATCGTCAAGATCACCACGGTGTCGCCATCGGGCAAGTCGGTCACCTTCACCGGCGTGCCCACCGGCGGCTGGTTCGGCGAAGGCGCGGTACTCAAGTCGGAGATCCGCAAGTACGATGTGATGGCGCTGCGCCGCTCGACCATCGCCTTCCTGCCGCGCGACACTTTTCAGTGGTTGCTGGATACCAGCCTGCCGTTCACGCGCTTTTTGCTGACGCAGTTCAACGAGCGCCTGGGGCAGTTCATTGCGGCGGTGGAATACGAGCGGCTGCTCGACATCGATTCGCGCGTGGCGCGCGCGGTGTCATCACTCTTTAACGAGCACCTGTATCCGGGGATCGGGAAGACGCTGGAGATCTCGCAGGAAGAGATCGGCCTGCTCGCCGGCATTTCGCGCCAGCGCGCCAACCAGGCGCTGAAGGTATTGGAGCAGCAGGGGCTGGTGCGTGTGGACTACGGCGTGATCGAGGTGCTGGACCTGGAGGGGTTGCGGCAGTACGGGGAATAGCGTGTCCACCGCCATCGATGACGCTACGCTGCGGGCCTATCGCGAGACGCACTATCGCGTGCGGGGCGATATGCCGATGACCTTGCGCATCGACCAGGCCAGCGTCCCGCTGGCGGCGCTGCACCGCGCCCATGGGGTGGCATCGAGCGCCTTCATTACCGCCGCCAACCCGTTCAGCCAGCGCTGCGACGATGCCGCCAACCTGCGCCGCCAGCAGGCACTGGCGCAGGACGTGGCGCAGATGGGATTGCGAGCGATCGACGCCGCCGGCGAGCACCCGTCCAACGGCTGGCCGGCCGAGCCGAGCTTGCTGGTGCCCGGGTTGTCGCTGGAGGAGGCGCGCCGGCTGGGCGAGAAATACGAACAGAACGCGGTGGTGTGGAGCGGCGCGGACGCGGTGCCGCGGCTGGTGCTGCTGCGCTGAGCGCCACGCCGTCCGAAGGCCTTTGCCGGCGCGTCAACCGGCGGGAAGTTCAGTGGCCGTGGCCGCGGTGACCGTGATGCCCGCCGTGACCATGGTGGCCGTGCCCGTGATGGCGATAGTGGTCCCGATGATGGTGATCGCCACCGCGCCACTCATGGCGGCCATACCAGCGCCGTCCGTCCCAGTAGCGGTCGCCGTGCCAGCCATGGTAGCGCGGCGCATAGACCACGGGCGGCGGTGGCGCCACATAGACGGGCGCCGGTGCCACGTAGACCGGCGCGCCGACATGCACGCCCACATCGACGTGGGCCATCGCGGAGCGGGCAGCCAGCAGGGAGATCGCACCGGCCAGCAGGGCGGCAACAAGAACCGGAGGGAGCATTGTAATTCTCTTGGCGTAAACGGAAGGGTGCACTCTACCGCGCATTCCTGTTACTGGATGCGGCGGAGTGTTTCGGCATATAACGCCGTGTAAGCGGGATTTGGCAGCCCGGCGGCGGGCAGCCCGGAATGGCCGGCGGCCGCGCGAAGCGGCCGCCGGTACACAAGGCCCGCCGCTGTGGGGCGGCGGCCTGTCACATGCGGCAGGTGCCGCGTGGATTACTTTTTGTAGACGTACACGCCGCGGCCGGTCTTGCGGCCCAGGTAGCCCGCAGCGACCATTTCGCGCATCAGCATGGCCGGGCGGTACTTGGGATCGGCAAACTCGGTGTACAGCACCTCCATCACGGCCAGCATGGTATCCAGGCCGATCATGTCGGCCAGCGCCAGTGGCCCGATCGGGTGGTTGCAGCCCAGCTTCATGCCTTCATCGATTTCCTCCGGCGAGGCCAAGCCTTCGCCCAGCACGCAGAAGGCTTCATTGATCATCGGGCACAGGATGCGGTTGACCACGAAGCCCGGGCTGTTCTTGACCGTGATCGGGTACTTGCCCAGTTCCCTGGCCAGCGCTTCCACGGCGGCGTGGGTGGCGTCGCTGGTCTGCAGGCCGCGGATCAGTTCCACCAGCGCCATCACCGGCACCGGGTTGAAGAAGTGCATGCCGATAAAGCGGTCGGCGCGCGAGGTCACCGCGGCCAGCTTGGTGATCGAGATCGACGAGGTGTTGGACGCGATGATCACGTTCTCGCCGACGATGCCGTCGATCTGCTTGAGGATCTTGACCTTCAGGTCATAGTTCTCGGTGGCGGCCTCGATCACGATATCGGTGGCCTTCAGATCGTCATACGACGTGCTGCCCTTGATGCGCGCCAGCGCCGCGGCCTTGTCGGCCTCGGTCAGCTTCTCTTTCTTGATCAGCCGGTCCAGGCTGCCCGCCACGGTGGCCACGCCCTTCTGCACGGCGGCGTCGCTGATGTCCACCATCACCACGTTGAGACCCACTACCGCGCAGGCCTGGGCGATGCCATTGCCCATGGTGCCGGCACCGACGATGCCCACTGTCCTGATTGCCATCTTGTCTTCCTCTGTCTGCTGGTTGGATTGTGTTCGATTGTTCCGGATCAGGCCGCCTGCTCGCGCAGCGCGGCGATGATGCGCTCGGCGTGCCCCTTGAGCAGGTCCGGATCCTGCATCTCGCGCGCGTGACCGCGCAGCGCGTGGTCGTTATAGCGCGGCACGATATGGAAATGCACGTGCGGCACGGTCTGGCCCGCGGCCGCGCCGTTGAACTGGCCGATCGAGATGCCGTCCGGCGAGAACGCGGCACGCACCGCGCGCGCCACACGCTGCGTGGCCCGGATGGCGGCCTCGGCGCCCTGCTCGGACAGGTCGAACAGGTTGACCGCGGCTTCCTTGGGCACCACCAGCGTATGGCCGTCGGCCTGCGGCATGATGTCCATGAAGGCGATGGTGTCGTCGTCCTCGTACACCTTGATGCACGGCATCTCGCCGCGCAGGATCTTCGCGAAGATGTTGTTCGGGTTGTACTGGCTGTCCATGGTCTTGTATTGCGGTTGTCTCGGATTTTGCAGCCGGTGCGATGCTGGATTCGCCGCGGCGCAGCATTCGAGTGTAACGCAGGGCGGCCGTTCACTGCGGCCGCTCTGCGCGATAAACGAGCACTGCGTGAGCCCGGGTCTACATATTGCGCCGGTACTGCCCGCCGACCTCGAACAGCGCATGTGTGATCTGCCCAAGCGAGCAAACCCGCACCGCGTCCATCAGCACCGCGAACACATTCTGGTTGTCGATCACCGCCTGGCGCAGCCGCTGCAGCATCGCCGGCGCCTCGTCCGCATGCGCCTGCTGGAAGGCCTGCAGCCGGTCGAGCTGGCTCTGCTTCTCGGCCTCGCTCGAGCGCGCCAGTTCCAGCTTCTGCGGGATCGGATCGCCCTCGGGGTTGCGGAAGGTGTTCACGCCGATGATGGGCAGCGTTCCGTCGTGCTTGAGCTGCTCGTAGTAGAGCGACTCTTCCTGGATCTTGCCGCGCTGGTAGCCGGTCTCCATCGCGCCCAGCACCCCGCCGCGCTCGGCGATGCGCTCGAATTCCTGCAGCACTGCCTCTTCCACCAGGTCGGTCAGTTCCTCGATCAGGAAGCTTCCCTGGTTGGGGTTCTCGCACTTGGCCACGCCCCACTCGCGGTTGATGATGAGCTGGATCGCCAGCGCGCGGCGCACCGATTCGCCGGTGGGCGTGGTGATCGCTTCGTCGTAGGCGTTGGTGTGCAGCGAATTGCAGTTGTCGTAGATCGCGATCAGTGCCTGCAGCGTGGTGCGGATATCGTTGAAGTCGATCTCCTGCGCGTGCAGCGAGCGGCCCGAGGTCTGGATGTGGTACTTGAGCTTCTGGCTGCGCTCGTTGGCGCCGTACTTGTCGCGCATCGTCACCGCCCAGATGCGGCGCGCCACGCGGCCCAGCACGCTGTACTCGGGGTCCATGCCGTTGGAGAAGAAGAACGACAGGTTGGGCGCGAAGTCATCGATATGCATGCCGCGCGCCAGGTAGGCCTCCACGTAGGTGAAGCCGTTGGCGAGCGTGAAGGCGAGCTGCGAGATCGGGTTCGCGCCGGCCTCGGCGATGTGGTAGCCCGAGATCGACACCGAGTAGAAGTTGCGCACCTGATGGTGGACGAAGTACTCCTGGATATCGCCCATCACCTTGAGCGAGAACTCGGTGGAGAAGATGCAGGTGTTCTGGCCCTGGTCTTCCTTGAGGATGTCGGCCTGCACCGTACCGCGCACGTTCTGCAGCACCCAGCCGCGGATCTTGCCTTCTTCGTCGGCGGTGGGCTCGCGCTGGTTGTCGGCGCGGAACTTGTCGAGCTGCTGGTCGATGGCGGTGTTCATGAACATCGCCAGGATGGTCGGCGCCGGGCCGTTGATGGTCATCGACACCGAGGTCGACGGGCTGGTCAGGTCGAAGCCGTCGTACAGTACCTTCAAGTCGTCGAGCGTAGCGATCGACACGCCGGAGTTGCCGACCTTGCCGTAGATATCGGGGCGCACGTGCGGGTCTTCACCATACAGCGTGACCGAGTCGAATGCGGTCGACAGACGCTTGGCGTCCATGCCTTCGGACACCAGCTTGAAGCGCCGGTTGGTGCGGAACGCGTCGCCCTCGCCGGCGAACATGCGCGTGGGGTCCTCGTTCTCGCGCTTGAACGCGAACACGCCGGCGGTGTACGGAAAGCTGCCGGGCACGTTCTCGCGCATCAGCCACTTCAGCACCTCGCCGTCGTCCTCGAAGCGCGGCAGCACCACCTTGCGCACCTTGGTGCCGGACAGCGTGGTGGTGACCAGCCCGGTGCGGATCTCCTTGTCACGGATCTTCACTACGTACTCGTCGCCGCTGTAGGCTTCGCGCATCTGCGGCCACATCGCCAGCAGCTTGCGCTCCACCTGGCCGAGGGCGTTGTCGCGCTCTGCCGCCAGCGCATCCAGCGCCGCGCCATCTCCCTGCGCGGCCTGCAGCATGCGGCTCGATTCACGCAGCTGCTGGCGCTCGCGCGCGATGCGGCTCTGCTCCATCACGCGGCGGTGGTAGCCGCGCACGGCGTCGGCCAGTTCCGCCAGGTAGCGGCTGCGCGCGGGGGGCACGATCACGTTCTGGCCGGTGGAGATGCGCCCCCACAGCGCGGGCAGCGTGCCCGGCTGCAGCTTCAGGCCGCGTTCGGCCAGCGCCTCGCGCAGGCCCTGGTACAGCATGGTCACGCCGTCGTCATTGAAGCGCGAGGCCTGCGTGCCGTACACCGGCATATCTTCGGCCTTGCCATGCCATTGCTCGCGGTTGCGCTGCACTTGCTTGGCGACATCGCGCCAGGCGTCCTGCGCCCCCTTGCGGTCGAACTTGTTAATGGCAACGAAGTCGGCGAAGTCCAGCATGTCGATCTTCTCGAGCTGGCTGGCCGCGCCGAACTCCGGTGTCATCACATACAGCGACAGGGCCACGTGCGGCACGATGGCCGCGTCGCCCTGGCCGATGCCCGAGGTCTCGACGATCACCAGGTCGAAGCCCGCCACCTTGCACGTGGCGATCACGTCCGGCAGCGCCTGTGAGATCTCCGAGCCCGCCTCGCGCGTCGCCATCGAGCGCATGAAGATGTTCGGATGGTTGATCGCGTTCATGCGGATGCGGTCGCCCAGCAGCGCGCCGCCCGACTTGCGGCGCGAGGGGTCGATCGAGATCACGGCGATGGACAGCGCATCCTGCTGGTCGAGGCGGAAGCGGCGGATCAGCTCGTCGGTCAGCGACGATTTGCCCGCGCCACCGGTGCCGGTGATGCCGAGCACCGGGATCGATGCCGCTGCCGCTTGCGTATGCATCGTTTGCACCAGCGCCGGATCGGCCTTGCCGTTCTCCAGCGCGGTGATCAGCTGCGCCAGCGCGCGGCGGTCGCCGCCGGCGACGGATTCGAGCGTGGTGGGCGCATAGCGCGACAGGTCGATATCGCAGCGCTGCACCATGTCGGCAATCATGCCGGCCAGGCCCATGCGCTGCCCGTCCTCCGGGCTGTAGATGCGCGCCACGCCGTAGGCTTGCAACTCGCGGATCTCGTCCGGGACTATCACGCCGCCGCCGCCGCCGAACACCTGCACGTGCTCGCCGCCCTTCTCGCGCAGCAGATCGACCATGTACTTAAAGAACTCGACATGGCCGCCCTGGTAGCTGGAGATCGCGATGCCCTGCGCGTCTTCCTGCAGCGCCGCGGTCACGATCTCCTCGACGGAGCGGTTGTGGCCAAGGTGGACCACCTCGCAGCCGTGCGACTGCAGGATGCGGCGCATGATGTTGATCGAGGCGTCATGGCCGTCGAACAGCGACGCCGCCGTGACAAAGCGCACCTTGTTGACCGGACCGCGGCCCTGCGCGGTGGGCTTGGGCTGCGGCGCGCCGCGGCGCACATCTTGCACATCGGAAAGGTCGGTCATTGTCTCCACCGTTTCTGGTGTTGGCTGCTACCGCGCGGCGTCCGCCCGGGATGCCGTTCTGTGCCGGCTTGGCTGGAAACGCGCGGGCTGCGCCCCGGTTGGGGCCGATCGATTATATGACGTTGACGTAAACGTAAATCAATGGGGCGGAACCCCGAGGCTGGCGTTCGGTGTCCTTATAGAGTAGGTGTCGGGGGTGGGTGTCGGGCAAGCAAAAGGCCACCTGACGGTGGCCTTGCGTGGAGATCCGAATCCCTTCGCGAGACTCATCGGCATAACGCCCAGATCCTCGGGCATTCCCCGAACGCATCCGTGCTGTGCTCTTCCACACGATGGCGCATCACGCGCAGCCACGCGGCCACGCGTCGCAGCGACCACGGGGCCGGCGTTTGCGCCAGCGTGAAGCGCGCACCCGGACCGTCGCCCGACAGCCATACCCGGTAGCCCTCCGGCAGCGCCAGTTCGGCGCCCGGCTCCAGCCAGATATCGTTGGGATCACCCTCGACCGTCACCCACAGCTTGCCCGCCGCCGCGCAGACGGTCTGCCCGTAACCGGCGCGCCAGCTCACTGGCTGGCCGGGCTCGTCCAGTTCGAAAGTCCGTAGTTCGCGCATGATCGCACTCCTCTTCAGCTCGGCGGTCACGTCCGGTGCCGGCCCCTGGATGCCAAATAACCTCGGTAGCCGGCGCCTTTCTCCGCCATGCTTCCATTATTCGCATCCTTCACTACAATCCCATGTACAGTTGTGAACAGTTTTCGATGAACTGTTCAGTAGTTTTCCCTGACAGTTGCTTCCTCCGGTTCCCCCCGGCTGCCCTGCCTATGAAACTAATTTTAGATGCTTCTACCGGAATTCCACTGACCGATCAGATCGTCAACGGCGTGAAGTCGTGGATCGGCAACCGCGAGGCTCGGCCTGGCGCAAAGCTGCCGTCGATCCGGCTGCTGGCGGCCGAGAACGGCATCAGCCGCTTCCCGGTGATCGAGGCCTATGACCGGCTGGTTTCGCAGGGACTGCTGGATTCGCGCCAGGGTTCGGGCTTCTATGTGGCGGACAGTCCGCTGGCGGGGCGTTCGGCGTGCGGCTGGTCGGATCCGAGCCTGGCCGAAGACCTGTCGGACCACATCATCGAGCAGTTCAACCACCCCAGCGGCACGCTCAAGCTGGCTGGCGGCTTCGTGCCCGAGACCTGGCGCGACGTGGAAGGACTGCAGCAGGCGATCCGCGCGATCTCGCGCACCGAAATCGACAGCGTGATCCACTACGCCACGCCGATGGGCCATCCGGAACTGCGCCGCCAGGTGCTGCTGCGCGTGCGCCAGCTGGGCATCGCCGCCGAGCTGCCACAGGTACTGATCACCAGCGGCGCCAGCCAGGCGCTGGACCTGGTGGTGCGCCACCTGCTCAAGCCCGGCGACACGGTCTTCGTCGAAGACCCCGGCTACTACAACCTGTTCGGCCTGCTGAGGCTGCACGGCGTGCAACTGGTGGGCGTGCCGCACACGCCCCACGGCCCCGACCCGGATGCCACCGAGGCGCTGCTGCGCCAGCACAAGCCCAAGCTGTTCTTCACCAACAGCGTGCTGCAGAATCCGACTGGCTCGACGCTGGCGCCGCCGGCAGCGTTCCGCCTGCTGGAGCTGGCGCGCCGGCATGGCTTCCGCTTTGTCGAGGACGATATCTTTTCGGACTTCCAGACGCACTTCACCGACCGGCTCGCGACGCTGGACCAGCTCGAGCAGGTGATCTACATCGGCGGCTTTTCCAAGACGGTGTCGGCCTCGCTGCGGATCGGCTACCTGGTGGCGGACAAGGCGCTGATCAAGGACCTGGTCGACGTGAAGGTGCTGACCAGCGTGGCCGGCTCGCACTTCGCGGAAGCGGTCACGGCCGCGCTGCTGGAGCGCGGCGGCTATCGCAAGTACGTGGAGCGGCTGCGCCTGCGCGTGCGCGAGGCCTCGGCCAATGCGGTGCGACAGCTCACCGGCTGCGGCTGGGAGGTGTTCTGCGAGCCGTCGGGCGGCAACTTCTTGTGGGCGCGCCCGCCCGGCATCGAGGATTCGCGCGAGCTGGTGACGCTGGGCGAGGAATACGGCGTGACGCTGGCACCGGGCAATTACTTCCGCCCGGGCGGCGAGACCTCGGCCTGGATCCGGATCAATGCCGCCTATGCCAACGAGCCGCGCGCGGTGGCCTTCATGAAGGCGGCAGCCGAACGCGGTTGATAGGTGTCAGCCCCCGTGGTTATGCAGCACGGCATTGCGCCGCGCGTAGCCAAAGTAGATCACCAGCCCCACCACCAGCCACACCAGGAAGGCGATCCACGTCAGCGCCTGCAGGTGCGCCATCAGGAACAGGCAGAAGCCGACCGACAGCAGCGGCACCACCGGCACGCCCGGGCAGCGGAACGCGCGCGGCAATTCCGGGCGCGTCTTGCGCAGCACCAGCACCGCCACCGAGATCAGCGTAAAGGCCGCCAGCGTGCCGATATTGATCAGTTCGGCCAGCACGTTCAGCGGCACGAAGGCGGCAATCGCGGCGAACACGATGCCCACGGTCCAGGTGGCGAAATACGGCGTCGCATGCACCGGGTGCACCGACGACAGCCGCTCCGGCAGCAGCCCGTCGCGCGACATCGCGAAGATCACGCGGGTCTGGCCGTAGGTCATCACCAGGATCACCGTGGTCATGCCCAGGATCGCGCCCAGGTCGACAAAGCCCGCCACCCAGTTCTCGCCGGCGAATTGCAGTGCCAGCGACACCGGATGGTCGACGCCGGCAAACTTGGCGAACGGCACGATGCCGGTCATGATCGCCGCCACCGTGACATACAGCACCGTGCACACCGCCAGCGAACCGATGATGCCGACCGGCAGGTCGCGGCGCGGGTTGCGCACTTCTTCCGCGGCCGAAGTCACTGCATCGAAGCCGATAAAGGCAAAGAACACCAGCGCCGCGGCATTGAAGATGCCGCTGAAGCCGAACGGCGCGAACGGCCGCCAGTTGGCCGGCTGCACATGCCACACGCCGACCGCGATAAACAGCAGCACCACGCCGATCTTGACCGCGACCATCAGGTTGTTGATGCGCGTCGATTCGCGCACGCCGTACGACACCACCCAGGTGATCGCCAGCATGATCAGGCACGCCGGCAGGTTCAGCAGCGTCTGCACGCCCGGCACCGAACCCGGCGCCGCGGTCAGCGCCGCCGGCAGCTTCAGCCCGAAGCCCGCCATCAGCGACTGGAAATAGCCCGACCAGCCTACCGACACCGCCGAGGTGGCCAGCCCGTACTCCAGCAGCAGGTCCCAGCCGATCATCCACGCGACGATCTCGCCCAGCGTGGCGTAGCTGTAGGTGTAGATCGATCCCGACACCGGGATCGCGGAGGCGAACTCGGCGTAGCACAACGCGGCAAAGCCGCACGCCAGCGCGGCGATCACGAACGACACCGTCAGCGCCGGCCCCGCGGTCAGCGCGCCGGTGCCGGTCAGCACGAAAATGCCGGTGCCGATGATGGCGCCGATACCCATCATCACCAGGTCGATCGGACCCAGCACCTTTCTCAGGCCGTCATCGCACGCGACGGCCAGCATCGCGTCGATGTCCTTGGTGCGGAACAAGCTCATTCAGACTCCTGCTGCGGTGGCCGGGCGCGCGGCGGCATGGCGCCCGAAAAAGGGCGATAGTTTACGCCTGCGGCACGGCGCAGGCGTCACTTTTGGAATGCAGGCGCCGGGGTGCGCGTCCGCGAAATGACAGGGAATGCGGGGATGCGCGGCGCGGACCGCCGACAAGATCAGCCGCCGCAGCCCGGCGCCGAGAGGATGCCGTCCACACGCGCGAATGCGGTGGCCAGCGGATCGAGCGCCAGCACGGCGGCGGCACAGAACGCAAGCAAGGCCAGGGCTGCGATTCTTGCGCGCAGCGGCCACGGCAGCGCCCACGCTGCCAGCGCCAGGGGCAGCAGCGTGGAACCGGCAAGGAGGAGCCGCAGCAGGGTCTGCGCAATCATGGCTGGTACATCAACGGCTGGCGGCTTCCGGCATGGCCGGGAGATCGGCCAGCGCGGGCAGCGGACCCGCGCGGCGCAGGCCGAACCACGCCCAGCCGGCCGAGCACAGCGTCACCGCGACCAGCGCCGCGATCGTGTGCTGGTAACTGCGGGTCGCGTCGAACGACCACGCCCCGAGTTGCACCGTCAGGAAAGCGCCCAGCTGATGCCCCAGGAACAGCAGGCCGAACACCTTGCCCTTGATCCGGCTGCCGTAGCGCTCGAAGCAGAACATCGACGTCAGGACCACCGTGCCAAGGTAGCTGGCGCCGAAGCCGATCGCAAACGGCAGCACGCCCAGCCCCGGCACCAGCAGCAACAGCATCGACGCGGAGCGCAGCGCGTAGAACCCGGCCAGCAGCCGGTGCTTGTCAAAGCGCAGCGCCAGCGCGCCGGAGACGATGCCGCTGGCCAGCTCCAGCACGCCCAGCGTGCTCATGCCATAGCCCATCGCCAGGCGCGGCTCGCCCTGCCCTTGCCAGTGCGCGATCACGTGGACGTCGATAAAGGCCATGGTCGCGCCGCAGCCGAAGAAGCTGGCCGCCAGCGCGTAGAAGACCGGATCGCGCCGCACCACCGTCCATGCCGACGTTTGCACGGCAGCCGTGCGCTGCCCCGACGCCGGCTCCCAGCGCGATGCCAGCCACAAGGCCCCGGCAACCGGCACGGCAAACACCGCGCCGGCGACGCCGAAGGCCGCGCTCCAGCTTGCCTGCGGCTGCAGCCAGATCCACAGCGGCGACAGCACGATAAAACCGATCGCGGTGCCGTTGGTGACGACCGCATAGGCCAGCCCCTTCTTGCGCTCCTCGAACAGGCGGTCGACCAGGATGCCCATCGGCACGAAAGTCATCGCCGCCAGTCCGAAGGCGCCGGCGACGCCGAACATCAGCACGAAGAACGCCAGCGACTGCTGCCATAGCGCCACCCCGGCGAGCGCCAGCCCCGCCGCCAACGCACCTGCCGCCGAGGTGCGCAGCGGACCGAGCCGGTCGCTGAGCGCGCCGACCACCGGCGACATCAGCCCGGTGGCCAGCATGAATACGCTGCCGGACCAGGCGAACTGCGCCCGGCCCTGGCCGAAGTGCGCCGCGAGGTCGACGAAATACACCTGGTAGAGGCCCTTGACCGCGGTCGAGACGAACATCGCCGCAAAGCCGATGGCGACCAGGGCAAGGGTGATGGCGGGGATGCGGGTGCGGGGCATGTCGATCTCTCAGTCGTGCGAGGCCTGGTGACATGCTAGGCAAGCCCGCCCCCTGGCCACGGCAACCGCCTGGACCAGAAAAGCAAATTTTCGGCCATCACCGTTGCGTTGCGCTGGAATCGCGCGAGAATGACGGCATCGTACCGCTCGCTCTTCCCTTGCCGCGATGACTACCGCCTATCTCCTGGTGCTGCCCAACGTCCACATGCTCGACCTTGGGGGCCCGCTGCAGATCCTGTCGAGCGTATCGGAGCTGGGCATTGCACCACTCAAGGTGCGCTGCGTCGGGCCGCATTCGAGCGTCACTTCGTTCCAGGGGCCGGCACTGGGCCAGGTCGAACGCCTGCCTGCACGACTCTGCCCCGGGGACGTGGTGCTGGCCATCGGCAGCAAACTTCTGGACACGTTGACCACCTCGCCGGCATGGCACGATACCGCGAGTTGGCTGAAGGCGTCTTTCGCCGACGGCAGGAACGCCGACGTACAGGTCGCCGCCGTCTGCACCGGCGCCTTCCTGCTGGGCGCCGCCGGCCTGCTCGACGGCCGCCTGTGCACCACCCACCACGCCCACACCCGCCGCCTGCGCACGCGGCATCCCGCCGCCTCGGTCATCGACAACCGGGTCTTCGTTCGCGATGGCAATGTGTGGACGTCTGCCGGCGTGGCTTCGGGCATCGACCTGGCGCTGCGTCTGGTGGCCGACGCCTATGGCGACGAAGCCGCCATCGCCGTGGCGCGCGACAACGTGGTGCCCTTCCGCCGATTCAGCGGCGATCCGCAGGTCGCTCCGCAGTTCCGCGCGCGCTCGCACGGCAATGCGCTGGTGCACGCGGTTCAGGACGCGATCTCGCTCGAGCTCGACACCAATGTTGCCGACACGCGCTTCGCCGAGCGCTTCGCCATCAGCGTGCGGCACCTGTCCCGCGTGTTCCATGAAGAAACCGGCCTCACGCCCAAGCAGTTCCAGCTCACGCTACGCATGGCGCGCGCGCGCAAGCTGCTGGCGTCGTCGTCATTGCCGGTAGAAGAGATCGCGCTGAAAAGCGGCTTTGCCAGCGTGCAGGCCTTCCGCGCCTGCTGGAACAAGGCCGAGCCGGCCACGCCGAAGGCGTACCGGCAAGCCCGCGCCGGCAGCGCGGAATGACTGCGCTCAGGTGTGCATCACGATATTGACCAGCCGGCCGAACGGATCGCGTACGTAGAAGCGGCGTACACCCCACGGCTCGTCGGCAGGACCATACTCGATGGCGAAGCCGCCGGCCAGCATGCGGCGATGCGCCTCGTCGACGTCATCGACCTCGATCGACAGGTCCGGCACCGGCGTACCGTTGCCGCCCTCTGTGGCGAAGCTGACCTGGACCGACATCGTGGCATTGCTGCCATAGGTCTGGATCCAGCCGTGGTCCATCAGCACGTCCAGGCCCAGGATGTCCTGGTAGAAAGCGCGGGCACCGGCCGGGTCGGCGACGGCGATGTTGGCAACGATCCGGTTGACCCTCATGCCCGCGCCCCCGCTACTTGGCCACCGGCATCGTGAACTCAGCCCCCTTGGCAATCGAATCCGGCCAACGCTGCATCACGCTCTTGTAGCGCGTGTAGAAGCGCACGCCCTCTTCGCCATAGGCGTGATGGTCGCCGAACAGCGAACGCTTCCAGCCGCCGAACGAGTGCCAGGCCATCGGCACCGGGATCGGCACGTTGATGCCGACCATGCCCACCTGGATCTGCCGCGCAAAGGCGCGCGCGATGCCGCCATCGCTGGTGTAGCACGAGACGCCGTTGCCAAACTCATGCGCATTGATCAGCGCCACCGCTTCGGCAAAGTCATGCACGCGCACCACCGACAGCACCGGGCCGAAGATCTCTTCCTTGTAGATCGTCATGTCCGGCTTGACGTTATCGAACAGCGTGCCGCCGACATAGAAGCCGTTATCGTGGCCTGCGACCTTGTGGCCGCGGCCATCGGTCACCAGCGTCGCGCCCTCTTCCACACCCTTGGCAATATAGCCCTCCACCTTCGCCTTGTGCGCAGCAGTCACCAGCGGACCCATTTCGGCGTCCGACTCCATGCCGTTGCGGATCTTCAGCGAGCTGGCGCGTTCGGCGAGTCGCGGCACCAGCTTGTCGGCGACATCGCCGACTGCCACCGCCACCGAGATCGCCATGCAGCGCTCGCCGGCGGAACCGTACGCAGCACCGATCAGCGCATCGACTGCCTGGTCGAGATCGGCATCGGGCATCACCACCAGGTGGTTCTTGGCTCCGCCCAGCGCCTGCACGCGCTTGCCGTGCTTCGTGCCTTCCGTGTAGATGTACTCGGCGATGGGCGTCGAACCCACGAACGACAGCGCCTGCACATCCGGATGCGCCAGCAGCGCATCGACTGCTTCCTTGTCGCCCTGCACGACATTGAACACGCCATCGGGCAGCCCGGCCTGGCGCAGCAGGTCGGCAATCAGCAGGCTCGGCGACGGATCGCGTTCCGACGGCTTCAGCACGAAGGTATTGCCGCAGGCGATTGCCACCGGGAACATCCACATCGGCACCATCACCGGGAAGTTGAACGGCGTGATGCCGGCCACCACGCCCAGCGGCTGGCGCAGGTTCCAGTTGTCGATGCCGCCGCCGATGTTGTCGGTGAAGTCGGTCTTGAGCAGATTGGGGATGCCGCAGGCGAACTCCACCACCTCGATGCCGCGCGTGACTTCGCCCTTGGCATCCGAGAATACCTTGCCGTGTTCGCGCGTGATCAGCGCGGCCAGGTCGTCGTGGTGCTGGTCGAGCAGTTCCTTGAACTTGAACAGGATGCGCGCGCGGCGCAGCGGCGGGGTTTCGGACCATGCCGGAAAGGCGGCCTTGGCGGCAGCCACGGCGTCGCCCACGTCCTGCGTGGTGCCGAGCGCGACGCGGGCGCTGACCTCGCCGGTGGCGGGATTGAAGACGTCGGCCAGGCGCTGCCCGCTGGCGCGGCGCACGGCGCCGCCGATGTAATGGTGGATCTCGGCCAGTTGCCGGTTTTCTGCGATGTTCACCGGGTTTTTCCTCGATGGCCGCAGGCGTGCGACGCCCACGGACCCATGAAAAAGAGAGACTGCCGGGCCCTCAGGCCCGGCAAGGATGCATGGCGGCCGGGGCCGCTTACTTGACGTCCTGCAGCGCCAGCTTGACGGTATCGAACATCTCGGCGATCTGCGCTTCCGAGATGATCAGTGGCGGCGAGAACGCCAGGATGTCGCCGGTGTAGCGCACCAGCACGCCGCGCTCCAGGCACTTCAGGAACACCTCGTAGGCGCGCAGGCCGGGCTGGCCGGGGCGCGATTCCAGTTCGATGCCCGCAACCAGCCCGAAGTTGCGGATGTCCTTCACGTGCGGCGCGCCGCGTACGCCGTGCACCGCGGCTTCGAACACCGGCGCCAGTTCGGCGGCGCGGCCGAACAGGTTTTCGCGCTGGTACAGGTCGAGCGTCGCGATCGTGGCCGCGGCCGCCAGCGGGTGGCCGGAGTAGGTGTAGCCGTGCAGCAGCTCGATCGTGCCCGGCGCGGCAGCATTGACCACGGTGTCGTGGACTTCGCGGCGCACGGCCACGGCGCCCATCGGCACGGCGGCGTTGTTGATCGCCTTGGCCATGGTGATCAGGTCCGGCGTCACGTTGAAGCGCTCGGCCGCGGTGGCGGCGCCCAGGCGGCCGAAGGCGGTGATCACCTCGTCGAAGATCAGCAGGATGCCGTGCTTGCTGGTGATCTCGCGCAGCTTCTCCAGGTAGCCGACCGGCGGCACCAGCACGCCGGCGGAGCCGGCCAGCGGCTCGACGATCACGGCGGCGACGTTGGCCGGGTCATGCAGCGCCAGGATGCGTTCCAGCTCGTCGGCCAGGTGCGCGCCCCATTGCGGCTGGCCCTTTGAGAAGGCTGCCTCGGCGATGTTCAGCGTGGCCGGCAGGTGGTCGGTGCCCGGCATCAGGTTGGCCGAGTAGGCCTTGCGGTTGGGACCGATGCCGCCCACCGCCATGCCGCCGAAGCCCACGCCGTGATAGCCGCGCTCGCGGCCGATGAAGCGCGTGCGCTGGCCTTCGCCGCGCGCGCGGTGGTAGGCCAGCGCGATCTTCAGCGCAGTGTCGACCGCCTCGGAGCCCGAGTTGGTGAAGAAGATGCGATCCAGCCCCTGCGGCATGATCGCGGCGACCTTGGTGGCAGCCTCGAACGACAGCGGGTGGCCCATCTGGAACGGCGGTGCGTAGTCCAGCGTGGCGGCCTGGCGCGCCACGGCCTGCGCGATCTCCTTGCGGCAGTGGCCGGCGGCGACGCACCACAGGCCCGCGCAACCGTCCAGGATCTGGCGGCCGTCGTGGGTGGTGTAGTACATGCCGCTGGCCGACGCCAGCAGGCGCGGCGCCGCCTTGTACTGGCGGTTGGCGGTAAAGGGCATCCACAGGGCATCGAGATCGGGAATCACGGTCTTGGCGGCGTCCATACGTCCTCCTCAGGGAAATCTGGTTGGCGCGCTGGCTGGTTGCGCAGCGGCGATCTGGTGCCGCCTTGCTCGTAAAAAGGTGCAGGCAAGGAAACGGCGGCAATGACGGCCACTCTACCGGCGGCCTCTGGCCGACAAAATATACAGTCCTGACAGCACTGCCTTACCGTACAGTTTGCTCACGCACAACCGTACAGGCAAGCGCTGCCGGGGTGTGGCCGGCTCACCATCGTGCCACATGCCGCACCGGACCGCCGTACCGCATCCCACGCTGCACTGCGGCAAATTTTGCGTGGCGGAATGCGGCCCCGAGCGAGCTCCTGCGCGGGCCGCTAAACTGTACAGGTTCGTGCCTGCCAGAGTGCCTGATGCTGACCCTGAACCTGACCCGCAGCCGCCGCGGCGGCGAAACCCTGACCGAGCAGATCGTGGCCGGCATCGCCGAGCTGGTGGAGCAGCGCGCGCTGCGCGCCGGCACCGCGCTGCCCTCGGTGCGCCGCTTCGCGCAGCACCATCACGTCAGCACCTTCACCGTGGCCGAGGCCTATGGCCGGCTGACCGCGCTGGGCTACCTGGCTGCGCGTGCCGGCTCGGGCTATACCGTGGCGCACCGCCATGCGCCCACCGGCCACGCTCGCGCGCCGCAATGGGAAGCACCGGGGCTGAACGCGGCGTGGCTGCTGTCCGATGTGTTTGCCGACCATTCCGTGCCGATCAAGGCGGGTGCGGGCTGGCTGCCCGGCGACTGGCTCAACGAGGAAGGCCTGCACCAGGCCATGCGCGCCTCGGCGCGGGTGCCGGCGGCGCAGCTGTCGGGCTATGGCCACCCGTACGGTTTCGCGCCGCTGCGCGAGCATATCGCCACCGGCCTGGGCCAGTACGGCATCCCGCTGCAGGCGCAGCAGGTGGTGCTGACGCAGGGCGCCACGCAGGCGATGGACCTGGTGGTACGCACGCTGCTGCGCGCCGGCGACACGGTGCTGGTGGAATCGCCCTGCTACTGCAACCTCCTGCAGATCCTGCGGCTGGCGGGCTTGCGCGTGGTCGGCGTGCCGCGCTCGGCGGCGGGGCTCGATACCGATGCGCTGGACGATGCCATCCGCGCGCACGCGCCGCGCGCGCTGTTCGTCAACACCGTGCTGCAGAACCCGACCGGCGCCAGCCTGAGCAGCATGAACGCCTTCCGCGTGCTGCAACTGGCCGAGCAGCACCGGCTGCTGGTGGTGGAAGACGACATCTACCGCGAACTGGCGCCGGCGGGCTCGCCGATGCTGGCGGCCATGGACGGGCTGTCGCAGGTGGTCTACGTCAACGGGTTCTCCAAGACCATCACGCCGTCGCTGCGCGTCGGCTATCTCGCCGCCAGCCCGGACCTGGCCAAGGCCTTTGCGCGCACCAAAATGGCGGTCGGCCTGACCTCGTCGGAGGTGACGGAGCGGCTGGTCTATTCGGTGCTGACCAGCGGCCACTACGGCCGCCACGTGGCGGCGCTGGCCGAGCGGCTGCGCGCGCAGCAGGACCGCGTGACCGAGAAGATGGAAGCCCACGGGCTGGAAGTGCTGCTGCGCCCGGAAGGCGGGATGTTCGCGTGGGCGCGGCTGAGTGAGGCGATACAGGCGCGGCTGCAGGCCAGCCGGCGCGGCGAGCCGCTGCACGGCAACCGGCTGGCGACGCTGGCGCTGGAACACGGCATCTGGCTGGCCCCGGGCTCGTACTTCGAGCCGGACGAGACCGATTCCCCGTGGATCCGCTTCAACGTGGCCACCGGCGATGCGCCGCAGCTATGGCAGTTCTTCGACAGCCTGGCGCAGGCGCCGCGCGCGGCGGCGGCCTGACCGGAAGAATCCGACCAAGAATCAGACCGCAGCCACGGCAATGGCAGCCGTCCTGGCCTGCCGGTCGGGCAAGGCGGTGAGGGTACGCATGCGAGCCTTCTTCTTCTGATTCGGGTACTGCTTTTTTTATTCTGGCGGGAGCGTGAGCGGCGCCGCTCCCCGGCGCGGCCTCAGCTCCAGAGGCGCTCGACGACCCAGCCCGCGGTGGCGCAGACACCCACCCAGGTGGTAAGGCAAATGGCAATGAATCGGTAGCTCATCTCGGAAACGACAACAAAGATGTTGCGGCTATGTGAATTCTTCGCCGAATCATACATCCATCCATGAATGTATGTAAGGACGTCGGAAATGCCCGAGCGTTTTGCTAGGACATTTCGCAAGGTGAAAAGCACACCGCTTCCAGAAACCGGGAGCCTGGAGAAGTGCCGGGTCTACCCGGCATGAGGAAACCGGCTGCGCCGCAAGGCAGCAGCCCGGCGGCTGCGTCAGCCGCGCAGGAAAGGCAGCACTTCCTCGAGCAGGCGCTCGGGGATCTCTTCGGCGAGGTAATGCCCGCTCGGCAGCGCATGGCCGCGCACCCGGCGCGCCACCTTGCTCCACTCGTCCAGGGGCCGGAAGCACTGGCCCACCGCGCCATGCTCGCCCCACAGCGCCAGCATCTCGCACTCGACCATGCGGCCCGCGGCGAGGTCCGAGCGGTCATGCTCCAGGTCGATCGAGGCGCTGGCGCGGTAGTCCTCGCAAAGGCCATGGGCGGCGCCGGGCAGGCTCAGGCAGCGCAGGTACTCGGCCATGGCGGCGTCGGTGAACGGCGCCAGGCCGGCGCTGCGGCTGCCCATGGTCTGGCGCAGGTAGAGCGCGGGATCGGCCTCGATCAGGGTCTCCGGGAACGGCGCCGGGCGGATCAGGAAGAACCAGTGCCAGTAGGCGCGCGCAAAGGCCTCGTTGGTCTGCTCGTACATGGCCAGCGTGGGCGCGATGTCGAGCGTCACCAGCTTTTGCACCGCCTCGGGATGGTCGACCGCCAGCCGGTGCGCCACGCGCGCGCCGCGATCATGCGCCAGCACGCTGAACTGGTCGAAACCCAGCGCGCGCATCACCGCGAGCTGGTCGGCGGCCATGGTGCGCTTGCTGTAGTTGGCATGGTCGGGCAGGCCGGCGGGCTTGTCGCTGTCGCCATAGCCGCGCAGGTCGGCCGCCACTACGGTGAAGTGCTGCGCCAGCACCGGCACCACCTTGTGCCAGATCACATGCGTTTGCGGGTGGCCATGTAGCAGCAGCAAACCCGGGCCCTGCCCGCCCGCCACCGCGTGGATGGCCACGTCGCCGCAATCGATCCGGTGCGGCGTGAATCCTTCGAACATCGTCTGTCTCCTGTGCTGGCCGCTGCCATTGGCGTCCGAAGGCTAGTGTAATCACGAAATCCATGGACAGGATTTCCTCTGGCGACACTCATTCGTTCCACTCATTCATCAATCCGGGCCGGCTACCCGCCCCTGCGCCCGTCAGGGACGCAGCCGTTGGCGCACCGGTGCTCTGCTACCCTTGTGCCTGAATGGCCGCGCCGCGTGGCCGCAACTGACCGACTTCAAGCTCTGAGCAGGATCTGACGATGCACACCCACGACCTGTCCGCGTGGACCCACAGCCACACCTTCGACGCCGGCAACCGCGCCGCCGAGCGCGGCACGCGCCTGGTGATGGCGATCACCGCCGCCACCATGGTGGTGGAAATCGCCGCCGGCCTCTGGTTCAACTCGATGGCGCTGCTGGCCGATGGCTGGCACATGAGTTCGCACGCCCTTGCCATCGGCCTGTCGGCCTTTGCCTATGCGGCCGCGCGGCGCTATGCCGGCGACTGGCGCTTTGCCTTCGGCACCTGGAAGATTGAGGTGCTCGCCGGCTTTGCCAGCGCGGTGTTCCTGCTGGGCATCGCGGCGCTGATGGCGGCGGGCTCGGTCGAGCGGCTGTTCAGCCCGCAGACGATCCACTACCGCGAGGCCATGGCCGTGACCGCGCTGGGACTGCTGGTCAACCTGGGCTGCGCGCTGATCCTCGGCGGGCATTCACACGGGCACGGTCATGGCCACGAGCATGGCCTCGATCACGGGCATGGCCACCATCACCACGGTCACGACCATCACCACGACGGCCACCACCACGACATCAACCTGCGCGCCGCCTATGTGCACGTGCTGGCCGATGCCGCGACCTCGGTGCTCGCGATCGTCGCGCTGGCCGGCGGCTGGTGGCTGGGCTGGGCCTGGCTGGACCCGGTGATGGGGCTGGTGGGCGCGGCGCTGGTGGGCAAGTGGGCGATCGGCCTGCTGCGCCAGAGCGGCACGGTGCTGCTGGACCGCGAGATGGACCACCCGGTGGTGGAGGAAGTGCGCGAGGTGCTGGCGAGCCTCGACCATGGTCACAACCACGGTGAGGAACCTACCAGCGTGACCGACTTGCATGTGTGGCGCGTGGGCCGGCAGAAGTTCGCCTGCATCGTCTGCCTGGTGACGCATGACCAGGCGCTGACGCCGCAACGGGTGCGCCAGGCGCTGTCCGTGCACGAGGAACTGGTGCACGTGACGGTGGAGATCAGCCGCTGCGAGGTTGGCGCGCACTGAAGCACGCGTCTCCCGCTCACTCCGCCTGGTGCGAGCTCAGCTCAACTCGCACCACATGCACAGCGGCGGCGTATCGGTATGCCGATGGAATTCGCTGGAGGACATCACCTCCTGCGGCAGCTTGGCGGCGGGCACCAGCGTAAAGCCGTAGCGGGCGAAATAGCTGGGGCAGCTCGAGGCCAGCAGCACCGCGCGCCGCGCGCCGTTGGCGCGCGCGCGCATCAGCGCGGCGTGCACCACGTGCGTGGCCACGCCCTGGTCGCGGTGCTCTGGCAGCACGGCAACCGAGCGGATCACCACGGTCTGGCCGAACAACTCGCCGGCGGCGCAGCCGATGATTTGCGATTCAAGAATCGCAACGTGGAATTGCTCCAGCAGCCGGAGCACGTCGTCTGTCGGCAGGCCGCAACGCTCGAGCACGGCGCCCACGGCTGGCGCGTCCGAGGGCATGGCCGCCCGGATACGCAGGTCTTTGATCATCTGGAGCCTCTCTTCTTCACATCACTTAGCAACGGGAACACCATGGAAGCCCGGTCATGGTTGCGCTGCCGGCAGGCGGCACGCTGTGCACGCAGGCCGTTTTGGCCTGACGCGCAACACTACCCGATCCGCCCGCTTTGATCTATCAGGGATGAAACGGAATAAAGGGGGGTGTACGGAAATACGCAGGTTATTTTGGCGCACGCGCACGCATGGCTGCGCGTGCACGCGGCTGGAATGGAATGCGGGAGAACGCTGAGCGATGAGAGCGTTGCGGAAGCGTCGCGCAGCGCAAGGGAACGGGACGCCGTTCACGCCCGGCGGCAATGCGCCGGCAAGAGAGTACTGGAGGCGGGGATACGGAATCGAACCGTCGTATACGGCTTTGCAGGCCGTTGCATCACCACTCTGCCACCCCGCCCGTGGACGACGCGTCATACAGGCGCGTCGGGTTGCGGGCCGCAGTGTAGCGGGAAATGGAAAAGTCTGCAGGGCACCGCGCGGGCACTGCCCCGGAGCGGCTAGCCGATGTCGCCCATGGCGGACTGGATATAGTTCTGCAGGCCGACCTTGACGACCAGTTCGAGCTGCGCTTCCAGCCAATCGATATGCTCTTCGGTGTCTTCCAGGATATGGACCACGACCTCGCGCGACACATAGTCGCTGACTGATTCGAAATACTTGATCGCTTCCTTGCAGCTGGCCTGCGATACCTGCTCAAGCTTCAGGTCGCAGCGCAACATTTCCTCGGTGTTTTCGCCGATCAGCAGCTTGTCCAGGTCCTGCAGGTTGGGCAGGCCGTCGAGCAGCAGGATGCGCTCAATCAGCTTGTCGGCATGCTTCATTTCCTCGATCGACTCGTCGTATTCGTGCTTGCCCAGGGCGTTGAGCCCCCAATGCCGATACATGCGGGCATGCAGGAAATACTGGTTGATCGCGGTGAGCTCATGCCTGAGCTGGCCATTGAGCAACTGGATCACCTTTTTGTCGGTTTTCATGGCAACCCCTGACGACCCCTCGATACGGTGAATCAATTCTTATTTTCATGCACGTTGAATATCCGCAGCGAATATCCTGCCGTGGCTTTCATGGTAGGTCGGCCAAGGCGGACATCAAGCGAATTCGGCCGGGATTTCCCGGTTTTACCGGCTAATTGAGGATGCGAATGGCAATGGTTTCCATTCGCCCTCTATTCGTCCGATTCGCACACGATAACCAAATAAAAAACGGGCGAACACGGTATCCGCCGCGCCGCCCGTCCTCGGGATTCAGGCAGGAATAATCAGTCCAGCTTCGCGCCCGAATCCGCCACCAGCGTTTTCAGCACCGGCCAGTCGCGCGCATAAAGCGCCTGCGCCTCGGCCGGCGAACTGCCCACGGTGCGCAGTCCCAGCGCCACCAGCCGCGCCTGCATGTCCGGCGTCTGCAGGATCGCGCGCACCTCGCCTTCCAGCTTTGCGACCACCGGCGCGGGCACTCCCACCGGCGCCAGCAGGCCGATCCACCCCAGCGTCTTGAAGGCGCTGTCCTGCATGCCGGATTCGGCAAAGGTCGGCATCTCCGGCAGCGCGCTGCTGCGCTGCGTACCGGTCACGGCCAGCGCCTTGAGCTTGCCGCTCTGGATATACGGCTTGGCCGTCAGGATGCTGGCAAAGCCGAACTGCACCTGCCCGCCGAGCAGGTCCTGCATCATCGGCGCCTCGCCCTTGTATGGCACGTGCGTGGCTTCGCCACGCGTGAGCTTGCTGAAGTAGGCGCCGCTCAGGTGCGACAGCGAGCCCACGCCCCACGAGGCATAGGTGACCTTGCCTGGCCGCGCGTGCACGTAGTCGCCCAGCTCGCGCACCGTGCGCGCCGGCACCGACGGATGCGCCACCAGCACCAGCTGCGCATCGGCCAGCACGCTGATCATGGTCAGGTCCCTGCGCGGGTCGTAGGGCAGCTTCTCATACAGGAACTGGTTGGTCAGCACTGACTGCGTGATCGTCAGCAGCAGCGTGTAGCCGTCGGGCGCGGCCTTGGCCACGGCGTCTGTGCCGATGATGCCGGAGGCGCCGGCCTTGTTGTCTACCACCACGGGCTGGCCCAGCCGCTTGCTGAGCTTCTCGCCCATGGCGCGGGCGATGGTGTCGGTGCCGCCGCCGGCCACGTAGGGCACCACGATGCGGATGGGCTTGACGGGATAGGTCTGCGCGGCGGCCGGCAGGGCCAGGCTGAGCGTCAGCCCGCCGAGTGCGAGCGCGAGCATTGCGCGTCGGTTCATGTCGTCGTCTCCAGGTCGTCTTTATGGTTTTGGAGGACAACGGTAGCGGGCTTGAGAAACTACGTCCAATGCAATATTTTTCAGGTTTCCATGCATAAATGGTTAAGTTCATGAGCTTCCTGGGAATAAGGCAGCTGCATCACTTCGTATCCCTGGTCGAACAGGGCAGCTTTGCCCGCGCCGCCACCGCGCTGCACCTGTCGCAGCCGGCGCTGACGCGCAGCATCCAGGCGCTGGAAGCCGACCTGGGCCAGCTGATCGACCGCAGCTACGGCAAGGTGCGCCCGACCGCGGCCGGCGCGCTGGTGCTGGAACGCGCCCGGCGCATGTTGCGCGAGGGCCGCGAGCTGCGGCGCGACCTGCAGCTGCTGGAGGACGTGGAGATCGGCGAGATCCGCGCCGGCTTCGGGCCGTTCGCCGCGTCGTTCCTGCTCGACCCGGTGCTGGAGGCGCTGGTGCGGCGCTACCCGCGCCTGCGCATCGACGTCGAGACCGCCGACACCCCGACCATGCTGCGCGCACTGGAAGCCGAGCGGCTCGACGTCTTCATCGGCGAAAGCCGCAGCCTGGCGGCGCTCGGCCACCTGCAGATCGAGCGGCTGCCGGCGCTGGAGACCGGGTTCTTCGTGCGCCGCGCGCATCCGCTGGCGCAGTTGCGCGCAGTCAGCCTGCCCGCGCTGACGGCCTACCCGGTGGCGGGGCCGCGGCTGCCGCCGCATATCCGCGATTTCTTCCGGCAAGCGCTGCACGATGCCGGCAAGAATGCCGGAGAGAGTGCCGACCCGGCCGGCGAAGACGCCGCCGCCCTGCTGACCGTCACCTGCAACGACATGCACGCGCTGCGCACGCTGATGCTGGGCACCGACGCCGTGGCGCTGGTACCGGCGGCGATGATGGCCGACGCTTGCGCACAAGGCGCGGCGGTGGCCCTGCCGATGCGCCCGCCCAGCGAACTCAGGGCGCAGTACGGCATCGTGTCGCTGGCCGGGCACTCGCCCTCGCCGGCCGCACGCGCGTTTGCGGCGCTGGTGCATGAAGTGCTGGCGCAAAGCCGCGGCACGCAGCCTTAGCAGAACGTCGAAAAACAGGAATCTGCCCGTCCAAATCTTTTCAGATCGCAGCGAATTATGGCGTGCTATGTTGGTCGCCAGGCGATCCGGCGGCTCGCGCGTGCCCGCCAGGCGGTTTTCGCCGGTGCTCCGGAGGTTCCTGACATGCCAACCAAGCTTGCACGCCGGCTGCTGTCGGCCCTGCCCCTGCTGTGCGCGGCCACCGGCGCTGATGCCACCGAAGGCGCGCTGGGCCGGCCCGTCACCGGCACCAGCTCACGCCCAACGCCGGCATTGTGTCCCCCGAGCCGATCCTGGCCGTCAATATTGGCGAGCTCTACCTCGACGGCTCGATCAGCGGCAGCCGCACCGATCGCAGGCAAGGCCTCGCTGGGGATCGACGCGCAGGTCGCGTTCACGCTGGCCACCGTGATGAAGGTCTGGGACACCGGGCCCGGCGCATGGAACTTCGCCTCCAGCTTCACGCTGTCGTACGTATGGACGAAGGTGACGGCCAATCTCAGCGCCGGGCGCGCGGGCGCCAGCACGCAGGACACCGCGTCGAACCTGTTCGATATCTACTTCACGCCGATCATCGCGGTGTACCACTCCAAGACCGAGCATGTTGCGCTGAGCCTGAACATCTGGGCACCCACGGGCAAGTACGATCCGAACGCGCTGGCCAATCCGAGCCTGAACAACTGGACCTTTGTGCCGCAGGTCGCCTATACCAAGCTGTTCCCCGAGCATGGGCTGGAGTTCGATGCCGTGGCCGGGCTGCAGTTCTACACACGCAACAGCGCCACCGGTTACCAGAACGCGCCGCTGTTCACGCTGGACACGATGCTGCTCAAGCGCTTTTCCAACGGCGCGGGTGTGGGCCTGATCGCCGGCACCACGCAACAGCTCGGCGACGACAGCGGCCCGCTGGCCGACAGCCTGAACGGCTTCCGCGGCCATGACTGGGCCATGGGCCCGATCGTCACCTACGACACCAAGATCGGCGCCAGGAGCCTGCTGTCCGCTGAGTTTGCGCTGGGTGCCGACAGTGGCAAGCAAGAACCGGCTGAGGAGCACTAGCACGTTCATGGGGACGGCGGCGATCGTATTCTGAGATCGGTGTATCCGCTGACAGCGCGGGCGTTCCTGTTGTACGTGGCGTGAGGACGCGCACCAAAGCAAAGAGGCCCCGAAGGGCCTCTTTTGCATGATGACGCGCCGACTTACTCCACCGTCACCGACTTCGCCAGGTTGCGCGGCTTGTCCACATCCGTCCCCCGCGCGCACGCCGTGTGATACGCCAGCAGCTGCAGCGGCACCACATGCAGGATCGGCGACAGGTCACCGTAGTGCTCAGGCATCCGGATCACCTGGATCCCATCCGACGACTGGATCTGCGTATCGCTGTCGGCAAACACATAGAGCCGGCCACCGCGCGCACGCACTTCCTGGATATTGGACTTGAGCTTTTCCAGCAGCGCGTCGTTGGGCGCGACCGTGACCACCGGCATCGCCTCGGTCACCAGCGCCAGCGGCCCGTGCTTCAGTTCGCCCGCCGGATAAGCTTCAGCATGGATATACGAGATTTCCTTGAGCTTGAGGGCGCCTTCCATCGCGATCGGGTAGTGCAGGCCACGGCCCAGGAACAGCGCGTTCTCGCGACGCGCGAAGTCTTCCGACCAGGCGATGATCTGCGGCTCCAGCGCCAGCACGCCGTGCAGCGCGGCGGGCAGGTGGCGCAGGTTGGCCAGGTCGCGGGCCTCGGCCTCTTCGGTCAGCAGCCCGCGCGTCTTGGCCAGCGCCAGCGTCAGCATGTACAGCGCGGCCAGCTGCGTGGTGAAGGCTTTGGTCGAGGCCACGCCGATCTCGGTGCCGGCGCGGGTCAGGAAGCGCAGTTCGGTTTCGCGCACCATCGCGCTGGTGGCGACGTTGCACACCGCCAGCGTATGGACATGGCCGAGCGCGCGTGCGTGGCGCAGCGCGGCCATGGTGTCGGCGGTTTCCCCGGACTGCGAGATCACCACCACCAGCGCGCGCGGGTTGGGCACGGTGTCGCGGTAGCGGTATTCGCTGGCGACCTCGACCTGCGTCGGGATCTTGGCGATGCTTTCCAGCCAGTACTTGGCCGTGCAGCCGGAGTAGTAGCTGGTGCCGCAGGCCAGGATCAGGATGCTGTCGATGCCGGCAAAGACCTCGGCGGCGCCCTTGCCGAACAGTTCCGGCGAGATGGTCTCGATGCCTTCCAGCGTGTCGCCCAGCGCGCGCGGCTGCTCGAAGATTTCCTTCTGCATGAAGTGGCGGTACGGGCCCAGCTCGACCGACGCGGCGTGGGCTTCGACCAGGCGCGCCTCGCGCTCGACCGCATGGTCTTGCGCGTCGTGGATGGCCACGCCGTCCAGCGAGATCTCGACCACATCACCCTCTTCCAGGTAGATGATGCGGTTGGCGGTGCCGGCCACGGCAAGTGCGTCGGAGGCGAGGAAGGCCTCGTTCTCGCCCAGCGCCACCACCAGCGGCGAACCGGCGCGGGCGCCGACCACGACGCCGGGCAGGTCCTTGGCGAACACGGCGATGGCGTAGGCGCCGTGCAGGCGCTTGGTCACCGCGCGCACCGAGGCGAACAGGTCGCCGCGCGTGGCGCCACTCGGGTAGGTGTAGGCCTGGTGGATCAGGTGGGCGACCACCTCCGAGTCGGTCTGCGACTCGAAGCCGTAGCCGACCGCGCGCAGTTCCTCGCGCAGCGGCTCGTAGTTCTCGATGATGCCGTTGTGCACCAGCGCGATGGTCTCGCCCGACAGGTGCGGGTGCGCGTTGACGGTATCGGGCTTGCCGTGGGTGGCCCAGCGGGTATGCGCGACGCCGGTAAAGCCGGACAGGCCCGAGGCCTGGGTCTGCGCGTCGAGGTCAGCCACGCGCGACACGGTGCGCGCGCGCTCGACCGCGTCGCCGCGCACGACGGCGACGCCGCACGAGTCATAGCCGCGATACTCCAGGCGGCGCAGCCCTTCGATCAGGACCGGAACGATATTGCGCGTGGAAACCGCGCCGACGATGCCACACATGGTGAACCCCCGTTTCAGGCGCCGGTTGCCCGGCGCCGGTATCAAACCACTGACGCCGCCTCGCCGAGGCGGAGGCCGCGTTTCCCTGGCCGCTCAAGCGGCGGCCTGACGATTACTTCTTCGGCTGCTTGACTGGACGCTGCCAGGCGTCGACGGTTAGCTGCCTGGCCCGCGACAGCGTCAGCTTGTCGGCGGGCGCCTCCTTGGTCAGCGTGGTGCCGGCACCCAGCGTGGCGCCGCGGCGCACCGTCACCGGCGCCACCAACTGCGTGTCGGAGCCGATAAAGACATCGTCCTCGATCACCGTGCGGTGCTTGTTCACACCGTCATAGTTGCAGGTGATGGTACCCGCGCCAATGTTGACGCGCGACCCCACTGTGGCATCGCCCACATAGGCCAGGTGATTGGCCTTGCTGTGCGCGGCCACTTGGGCGTTCTTGACCTCGACGAAATTGCCGATATGCACGTCTTCGCCCAGCTCGGTGCCGGGGCGCAGCCGCGCGTACGGGCCGATGCGGCCGGCCGGGCCGATCTTTGCCTCGTCGATATGGCAGAACGGATGCACCTGCGCGCCGGCACCCACGGTACTGTTGCGGATCACGCAACTGGCGCCGATGCGCGCACCGTCTTCCAGGTGGACACGGCCTTCGAACACGCAGCCCACGTCGATGGTGACGTCGCGGCCACAGGTCAGCTCGCCGCGAACGTCGATACGGGCCGGGTCCAGCAGCGTCACGCCGGCTTCCAGCAGGCGCCGGGCCTGGTTGCCCTGGTGGATGCGCTCCACCTCAGCAAGCTGCAGCTTGCTGTTGACGCCAAGCGTCTCCCAGATCGCCGCGGGCTGCGCCGAGACGATCTCCACGCCTTCAGTGGCGGCGCGCTCGACGGTATCGGTCAGGTAGTACTCGCCCTGGGCGTTGTCGTTGCGCAGCGTGGAAAGCCACTTGCGCAGGTGGCCGGTCGGGCACACGATAATGCCGGTGTTGATCTCGCGGATCGCCTTGACCGCCTCAGTGGCGTCCTTTTGCTCGACAATGCGCACGATGCTGCCTGCGGCGTCCCGCACGATGCGGCCATAGCCGGTCGGGTCTGGCATTTCCACCGTCAGCACGCCGAAGCGCTGCGTGCCGGCTTCGGCCACCAGCGCCTTGAGCGTGGCAGCGGTTGTGAGCGGCACATCACCGTACAGAACCAATGTGGGATGGCTGTCGTCCAACAATGGAAGTGCCTGCATCACCGCATGGCCCGTGCCAAGCTGCTGGGCCTGTTCGGCGAAGGCGACATCGTCTGCGGCAACGGCCTCGCGCACGCGCTCGGCACCGTGACCGACGACGACGACCAGCCGCGACGGCGACAGCGCACGAGCCGTATCCAGGACGTGGGCCAGCATGGGCCGCCCCGCTACCGGGTGCAGCACCTTGGGCAAATCGGAATACATCCGCTTGCCCACGCCTGCGGCGAGAATGACGATATTCACAAGGAGACCCCTAAGTGAGTGTGTCCGAAAATATTCTGGAAAACGCCGGCCGGGTGTTTCGCGGACTGTGCCGCCAGGGTTGGCGGAACAGCGCCGACGGGCCCGCGAAAAACCCCGCAAACCCTTGCCAGTACTGGGCTGGCGGCCACCAAAACAAGCCCGGGGCGATGCGCGCCGATTTTAACATGGCGCATTCTGCGCAACGCGTCACTGTTTCTGAAATTCACAATCGCTGGGCACGCCGGATTTTCGTGTTTCTGGGTGCTGCCGCACTGTGCGCATGCAATGCGATGAAGCTGGGATACCAGCAGGGCGACCACCTGGCGTACTGGTGGATCGACAACTATGTCGACGTCAGTTCCGAGCAGGAACCGCACACGCGCGAGGCCATCGCGCGCTTCTTCGCCTGGCACCGCAAGGCGCAGCTGCCAGAGATCGCCGGCCTGCTGCAGCAGGCCAAGACCGAGGTGCGGCAGCCGGTCAGCCCGGCCATGGTCGAGCAATTCCAGGAGGCCTCGCAGCGGCTCGCGCGCCAGTCATTTGACTATGCAATGCCCGATATGGCCGACCTGCTGCTGACGCTGACGCCTGAGCAGATCAGCCGGATGGAGAAGAAATTCGCCGAGGGCAATGCCAAGTACCGCAAGACATTCCTGAATCCCAAGCCGGCCGAGCGCGAAGAGGCACGCTTTGACAAGGTGATGGACTACGCCAAGCTGGTCTACGGCAGCTTCTCCCACGAACAGGAACAGGCGATCCGCGCCGCGCTCGCTCCCGTGGTGCAGAACGCCGAAGCGCGCTATGCCGAGCGCGTGGCCCGGCAGCAGGAATGGATCAAGCTGGTGCGCTACGTGCAGACCACGCAACCGCCCAAGGCGCAGGTGATGGACCTGCTGCGGCGCTTCCGCGACTACTGGCAGAACCCGCCAGGCAGGCGCGCGGCCAGCCACGAAGCCAGCACCAACGCCGGCATTGCGCTGACCGTGGCCATCGCCAACATGACCACGCCCAAGCAGAAGGCACACGCCGAAGACCGCTTCCAGAAGTGGATCGAGGATACGCATGCGCTGATGCGCGAGAAGGGGGGCGGGCCGGTGCGGGCGGCGGCGGCCAACTGAAGCCACGGACTCGCCCAATGCAACACGCCCGCGCAAGCGGGCGTGTTGCTGTATGGCTGTCGCGGCGTTACTGCGTGCCGGCCTGCTCCGCCGTGGGGGTTGCTGCCGCGGCCGGGCGCTCGAAGCGCACGAACTCCATCCGGTTCTCTTCCACGCTACCGGCGAACACCAGCGGCTGCTGCTGGAAGGTGGTCTCGCCGAACAGGGAGGCCTCGTCCACCTTGGCCAGCCCGGTGGCCAGGCCCATGAACGGGAACAGCTCGGTATCGGCCAGGTGCGACGGCACCACGTTGCGCAGGGCCGAGAAGATATTGTCGATGCGCCCCGGGTTCTCGCGCTCCCACTGCTGCAGCATCTCGCTGACCTTCTTGCGCTGCAGGTTCTCCTGCGAGCCGCACAGGTTGCACGGGATGATCGGGAATTCCATCGCGCGCGCATACGCGGCGATGTCCTTCTCCGAGCAGTAGGCCAGCGGGCGGATCACGATGTGCTGGCCATCGTCGGTCGACAGCTTGGGCGGCATCGCCTTCATCTTGCCGCCGAAGAACATGTTCAGGAAGAAGGTCTGGACGATATCGTCGCGGTGGTGGCCCAGCGCGATCTTGTTGGCGCCCAGCTCCTTGGCGGTGCGGTAGATCACGCCGCGGCGCAGGCGCGAGCACAGCGAGCAGGTGGTCTTGCCCTCGGGCACCTTCTCCTTGACGATCGAGTAGGTGTCCGCCTCGACGATCAGGTATTCCACGCCCACCGACTTCAGGTACTCCGGCAGCACGTGCTCCGGGAAGCCGGGCTGCTTCTGGTCCAGGTTCATCGCGATCAGCTTGAACTTGATCGGCGCGCGCTTCTGCAGCGCCATCAGGACCGACAGCATGGTGTACGAGTCCTTGCCGCCACTCATGCAGACCAGCACGGTGTCGCCGTCCTCGATCATGCCAAAGTCGCCGATGGCCTTGCCGGTTTGCGATTGCAGCCTCGTCTCGAGGCGGTAGAAGTTGTTCGAGTGGCTCATGGAGCATCCTGTTGCGTGGCACCCGCCGGATGGAATGGCCGGCGCGGCGCGAAGGGGCAACATTTTACTTTAGGCGCCCGCACGATGCCGGCGCCAGTGGAACCGCGGCTCAGGCCTGCTTGATATGAAAGACCTCGACGCCGACCGAATCGCAGTCCGGGTACACGTCAGGCTTTTCGGTCGAGACACGCACCGCGCGCACCTTGGGATGCCTGAGCATGGCGCGCGCGACGTCGTCGCACAAGGTTTCCTGCAGGTGCACGTGGCCTTGCGCCATGCGCTCGGCCACGGTGTTGCGCATGAAGTCGTAGTCGACCACTTCTTCGAGCTTGTCCGCCTGGGGCGTGCTCTGCGCCAGCGGCACGAACAGGTCGATATTGATCAGCACCCGCTGTTCGCCCTTCTTCTCGAACTCGTGCACGCCGATATTGATCTGCACTTCGTAGTTGCGCAGGAACATGCGTCGGCAGTCTTGCAGGCTGGGGTGGGAAAGGGCGGCGAGCATGGTCATGGCGGGCAGCGGAGGGAGGAAAAAGGAAACCGCGCCCGGCGGGCGCGGCACATCGATCGGTACTTCGGTAATCCCGAGTTTCGGTAGAAGGCCGGCTTCCAGCTTACTCGGTCAAGAACATCACGTCGCGCGCGAGCGGCATCAGGTGCTGGCCGCCGTCCACGTACAGCGTGGTGCCGGTCACGGCGCGCGCCTGCGCCAGGTAGGCCACCGCCTGGGCGATATCCTCGGGCGTGGACGACTGGCCAAGCGGCGTCACCCGGTGCGCGCGGCGGAAGCTCTGCTCGGACTGCTCGCCCGACACCAGCGTGATGCCCGGGGCCACGCCGACCACGCGCAGGCGCGGCGCCAGCGCCTGCGCCAGCTGCACCGTGGCGGTCTGCAGCGCGGCCTTGGACAGCGTGTACGACAGGAAATCCGGGTTCAGGTTATCCAGCTTCTGGTCGAGCAGGTTGATCACCACACCGCGCGGCTCGGCGGCCTTGTCGGAGCCAGCGGCGGCGGCAAGGGCCTTGTGCAGTTCGCGCGCCAGCAGCAGCGGCGCCGCCACATTGGTGCGCATATGCGTATCGAGCGACGCATACGAGAAGCTGGTCGCCACGTCGTACTGGAACAGCGAGGCGTTGTTGACCAGGCAGGTGGGCACGCCCAGCGCGGCGGTGCAGTCGGCCACCAGGCGGCCGGTGGCGGCTTCGTCGGCCAGGTCGGCGCGCAGCACCGCGGCGCGGCGGCCGAGGGCGCGGATCTGCGTGGCCAGGGCCTCGGCCTCGTCCACCGAGCGATGGCAGTGCACGGCCACGTCCCAGCCCTGCGCGGCCAGTTCGAGCGCGATGGCACGGCCCAGGCGGCGCGCGCCGCCGGTCACGAGCGCCACGCCGCGCGTGGTGGCGGACGCAGCGGCGGGCTGGGCGGGCTGGGCCGAGGGTTGGCTGGCCGGAGTATTGGATGCGGGCATTGCTACAATCGCGGGATGCAGAAAGCCGCTAGTTTACCCCTTCCCCCCGCCGACGCGCAGGCCGCCTCCGATACCCTTACCGCCCGTATTGGCGAATCCATCGATGCGGCCGGCGGCTGGACCGGTTTTGACCGCTACATGGCGCAGGCGCTGTACGCGCCCGGGCTGGGCTATTACAGCGGCGGCTCGGCCAAGTTCGGGCGCGATGCCCGCGACGGCAGCGACTTCATCACCGCCCCCGAACTGAGCCCCTTCTTCGCGCGCACGCTGGCGCGCCAGTTCGCGCCGCTGCTGGCGCAGGGCCTGCCGGGCGTGATGGAATTCGGCGCCGGCACCGGGCGGCTGGCGGCGGATTTGCTGCTGGGGCTGGAGCAGGAAGGCCGGTTGCCGGAGACGTATGCGATCGTCGAGCTGTCGGGCGAACTGCGCGCGCGCCAGCAAGCCACGCTGGCGCAACGCGCACCACACCTGGCGGACCGGGTCACCTGGCTCGACACGCTGCCGGACACCTTCGCAGGCGTGATCGTCGGCAATGAAGTGCTGGATGCGATGCCGGTGCGGCTCTACGCGCGCAACGGCGGCCGCTGGCATGAGCGCGGCGTGGTGCGCAGCGACGATGGCGAACGCGCCTTCCGCTTCGAGGACCGCCCGCTGGCCGACGCCGACGTGTCGGAGGCCCTGCGCGCCATCCCAGGCGACCATGACCTCGTCACCGAGACCCATGCCGAAGCCGAAGGCTTCATCCGTGCGGTCGGTGCGATGCTGGCACGCGGCGCGGCCTTCTTCATCGACTATGGCTTCCCCGCGGGCGAGTACTACCATCCGCAGCGCGCCGGCGGCACGCTGATGTGCCACTACCGCCATCATGCGCACCCGGACCCGTTCCTCTACCCGGGTCTGCAGGACATCACCGCGCACGTGAACTTCAGCGGCATCGCCCATGCGGCCGTGGACGCCGGACTGACGGTATCGGGCTTTGCCTCGCAGGCGCGCTTCCTGATGAATGCCGGCATCACCGAGCTGCTGATGGCACTGGATCCGTCCGACGCGCGCGCCTTCCTGCCGCAGGCCAACGCTGTGCAGAAGCTGCTGTCCGAAGCGGAAATGGGCGAGCTGTTCAAGGTGATCGCGCTCACGCGCGGCCTGGACGACAGCGAGCCGATGGACGGCTTTGCGCGCGGCGACCGCTGCCACACCCTGTAACGGCACCGGAGCCGACATGCTGCGCTGGACCCTCACCATCTTCCTGAGCGTGATCGTGTTGTCCGCGGCGCTGCCGTGGCTGCAGAAGATCGGGCTGGGAAAACTGCCCGGCGACGTGCGTTTTCGCGTGTTCGGACGCGAATTCGTGCTGCCGTTTGCGTCGACGATCCTGATCTCGCTGATCGCGCTGGTGATCGGCAAGCTGCTTTAGGTCAGCGAATCACTTGATCGCCCCGACAGTGAACCCCGCGACGAAGCGGTCAAGGAAACTGTTATAGAGCGCAGCGACCGGCACGCTGACGATCAGGCAGGCACCCATCAGGGAACCCCAGAAATAGACATCGCCCCGCACCAGGAAGGTCGGCACGCCGACGCTCACCGTGTACTGCGACGAACTGGTGATGAAGGTTAGCGCATAGACGAATTCCTGCATCGCCAGCGTAGCGCTGAAGATGACCACGGTCAGTATCCCGCTTGACGACAGCGGCACCACCACCTTCAGGAACGCGCCGAAGCGGCTCAGGCCGTCCATCATCGCGGCTTCCTCGATGTCGCGCGGCACCGCCTTGAAGAACCCCATCATCAGCCAGCTGCAGAACGGCACCGTGAAGCTGGGGTACACCAACACCAGCGACCACAGCGAATCCTGCAGTCCGAGCGCGCCGATGATGCGCGAGAACGGGATAAACAGGATGGTGGGCGGAATCAGGTAGGTCAAGAAGATGCCGATGGCCCACTGCCGGCCCCATCGCCCCGACAGCCGGGCCAGGCTGTAGCCGGCGGGCACGGCCAGCAGCAGCGTGATCAGCACTACGCCCACGGCCACGACCAGCGTATTGAGCACCCAGCGCAGATAGCGGGTCTCGCCGAACAGGATCCGCAGGTTCTCCATCGTCGGCGGCAGGTTGAACAGGAACGGGTTGTTGGCGGTGTTGATCAGGTCGTGCACATCCTTGAAGGTCGTGATCAGCATCCAGTAGAAGGGAAACGCGCAGAACGCCGCAAACGCGGCGACGACGCCGAAATGGGCGCTGCGCGCACCCCAGCGTCGCCAGGTGATGGCAGCGGGGCGCATTTCAGGTCACCTCGGTGCGGCGCGCCACGGTCAGCAGCACGATCACGACCGCCACCAGCACCGGGAACAGGAACAGCGAGATGGCGGCCCCTTCCGCCAGGTCGCCGCCCTGGATGCCGGTGAAGAAGGCCAGGCTGGCCAGCACCTGGGTGGTGTCGTACGGGCCGCCGCGGGTCAGCACGTAGATGATGATCATGTCGGTGAAGGTGAAGACGATGCCAAAGAGCAGCGCCACCAGCATGATGGGCATCACCAGCGGAATGTTGATGAGGAACAGGTGCCGCCAGAAGCCAGCGCCATCCATGGCGGCGGCGTCGTGGATATCCTGCGGGATGCCGCTCAGGCCGGCGAGGATGATCACCGTGGCCAGCGGCAACAGGCGCCAGACATCCACCACGATGACCGAGGCCATCGCCAGGTCCGGCTGGCCGAGCCACACCGGCCAGTTGCGCGGCCCCAGCACGCCGACCGCGGCCAGGGTCCAGTTGATGATGCTGTAGACCGGATCGAAGATCCACAGCCAGCCGATGGTGCCGAGCGAGATCGGCGCCACCCACGGCAGCAGGATCAGCAGGCGCACCAGCCATTTGCCGCGGAAGTCCCGGTACAGGGCCAGCGCCAGCATCTTGGCCAGCACCACCACCAGCACCTGCGACACCAGCGTAAAGACCAGCGCGTTGCGCAGCGAACGCCAGAACGTACTGCTTTCCAGCACGCGCCGGAAGTTCTCCAGGCCGACGAAGTGCAGCACCTGGCTGCCCACCGTGGCATCGGAGAGGCTGTAGTAGATCGACAGCATGAACGGAAAGCCGACCAGCAGCGCAATGTAGATCACCGCCGGGGCGAGCATGGCGCGGCCGAGCCAGCGGTCGTCGTCGGCCAGGCGCTGCGCGGGCTGTCGTGCCTGGTCCTGCGCGGGCTGCCCGGTGGCGATGTGCAGCGGCTTCACGGCGCGGCTCCCAGGCTGGCCCCGGATTTTGCATCGAAGCGGCGCAGGTCGCGCTCGCGCACCACGAAGCGGTGGCCGGCGCCGGGCTCGATCGGGACCGTCACCGTGCAGGGAATGCGCGAGACCACGCTGGCCGGCGGCAGTGGCGCTTCGAGCTTGCCATACACGAGGCGGTCCGAGCCCAGGTTCTCGATGCGCGTCACGTCCACGGCAAAGGCGCGCAGCGCATCCGCCGCGGGATAGGCTTCGCGCGGCAGGAAATGCTCGGGCCGGAATCCGGTCACGACCCCGTCGGCTTCGATCAGGTTCATCGGCGGCGAGCCGATAAAGGTGGCGACGAAGAGATCGGCGGGATGCTCATAGACCTCCTGCGGCGTGCCGATCTGGTGAATCCTGCCGTGGTCGAGGATGGCGATGCGGTCGCCCAGGCCCAGCGCCTCGATCTGGTCATGCGTGACGTAGATGGTGGTGATGGCGAGCCGGCGCTGGAAACGCTGCAACTCGTCGCGCGCCGAGGTCCGCAGCTTGGCGTCGAGATTGGACAAGGGCTCGTCGAGCAGGAACGCCACCGGCTCGCGCACCACCGCGCGCGCCAGCGCCACCCGCTGGCGCTCGCCGCCGGACAGCTGGCGCGGCTTGCGCTCCAGCAGATGCCCAATGCCGAACAATTGCGCGGCCCAGTCCACCTTGCTGCCGGTCTCCTCGCGCGACATGTGCCTGGCCCGCAGCGGGAAGGCGATGTTGTCGAACACATTCAGGTGCGGGTACAACGCGTAGCTCTGGAACACCATCGCCATGTTGCGCATCCTGGGCGGCAGCGCCGTGACGACGCGGCCGTCCACCAGGATATCGCCGCGGCTGGGCGCCTCGAGCCCGGCAATCAGGCGCAGCAGCGTGGTCTTGCCGGAGCCGGACGGCCCCAGCAGCACCAGGAACTCGGCATCGCGGGCGCCAAGGTCGACGTTATCGACCGCGTTGGCGCCATCGAAATGCTTGGTGAGCGAGCGAACTTCTACGGAAGCCATATCCAGCTACATACCCAGTCGCGCGCTACACCATGCCCTTGTCGCGCCACTTGGAGAAAATGCGCTTGCACGCGGCATCGGCGATCCGGACCGCGTTCTCCGGCGTCTCGTCGCCCGTGGCTGCCTTGGCGAACATGGTATTGAGGACCCAGGTATTGAAGATCTCGTCGACGGCCGCGTTGGCGTAGCCGGGGTAGCCGACATTGGTCGCCTGGTTCATCAGCGCGCCGAGCACCTTGTACTTGTCGCGCGGCGTGGCCTTCTGGTCGTCGGCGATCAGCTTCTGCAGGTCAGGCACGGTGCTGAGGAAGCAGGGGAAGTTGTAGAACTCGCTGCCCAGGAAACCCTGCCGGAAGTTGTCGATATAGTCGACCAGGAACTTCTTCGCGCCGGCGATGTTCTCGGCGAATTTCCAGATCACGTAGCAGTCCATCACGTGCTCCAGCGCGATGCGCCGCACCGGCCCCTGCAGGGCCTGCGTCAGCCAGATGTCGCGCGCGATCGGCAGGTTCTTGTTCTCGGCCTCGCGTGTGATGGAGATGGCGTTCAGGCAGAGCGAGATCTTGCCGGCCAGCATGGCGCGGTTGTTGGACGACGGGTCCCATGCCAGCACTTCCGGCGTCATGGTCTCCTGGAACAGCGCCTTGACGAACTTCACCGCTTCGACGGTGTTCTTGGAGTTCAGCACGACGGTGTGCCGGTCGTCCTGGACCGAACCGCCGAAGGCATACAGGATGGCGCGCATCGCCATCGCGGTGTCGAGTTCCGCGGACAGCCCGACGCCGACCGGAATGCCGCGCTTGGCCTTGATCTTGCGGCCGGCGGCGAGGACGTCCAGCCAGGTGTCCGGCGGCTTCATGCCGACGTCGTCCCAGAGGTCCTTGCGGTAGTTGATCGGGTCCGGCACGAAGCTGTCAGAGAAGCCGAAGTACTTCTTCGTCTTCGGGTTGTATGTGCTCTTGATGGCCAGCTCCATCGGCTTGCCATGCTTGCGCTGGCATTCCTCGTAGAGCTCGCGATGGTCGATCACCTGTTCCTCGTAGACCGGCGGCGGCGACAGGAACATGAACAGGTCGTGCCCCTTCTGCGCGGACACTTCGGCGGCGGCACGCGTGGCCAGCGCCGGGATGCCGACGTGGTCGACCACCACCTCGGTGTCGTTCTTCTGGCCCCACTCCTTCACATAGGTGTCGTCGAACCACTTGTCGTAGCCCGGCACGAAGTGGTTCCACTGCAGGATCTTGAGCGTGTGCTTTGCCGCGCGGGCATGCTTGGGGATCAGGAAGGGTCCGAGGCCGGCCGCAAGCCCGACGGCGCCCGTGGTCCGGATGAATCTGCGCCTGCCGGTATTGGTATTCGTATTGGGGCTGGTGGCGACTGCCACGTGGGTACCACCTGGATGCGCTGTCTTGGCCATGGCTATCTCCTCATGCGAGAAAGCGGTCGGCTCCCATCCCGGTCGAGCAACGATCTACCTGATCAACTCAAGCGTAGGCCTCATTTCATGAATAGGGAATCCCGGGAACACCTCACGGAGTGATGGACCCGTGACATACGGCACTTCCGCTTTCAGAAATGAGTCCTACGTTGGAGAGAGTGAGGAGGTGCCATGAAAAACGCATCTACACGAAGCTCGCCAGGCGATCCCAGGCCCGCTATCCATTTACGCCATGCCACCGTCTGCGCCCTGGCCGGTCTTGGCCTGACCGTGTCGGTCCCCGCCGCCGCCAAGGTGGAGGGCAACACCATCATCCTCGGTGCCGCGGTCTCCCTGACCGGCAAGTACTCCACCAATGGCAAGAACACCCAGGACGGCTACAACCTTGCCGTGAAGCGCGTCAATGAGATGGGCGGCGTCAAGGTTGGCGGCAAGGCCTATCAGTTGAAGGTCCTCTACTACGACGACGAATCGACCTCGGCCCGCGGCGCACAGCTGGCCGAGCGGCTGATCAACCAGGATGGCGTCAAGTTCGTGCTGGGGCCCTACAGTTCCGGGCTCACTAAGGCGATCGCCCCGGTCACGGAGAAGTACAAGATTCCGATGGTCGAGGGCAACGGCGCGGACCGCAACCTGTTCACGCAGGGCTACCGCTACATGTTCGCGGTGCTCAATACCTCCGACTACTACCTGCGCGCCGCCATCAGCCTCGCCGCCGAGGAGGCGCAGCGGGCAGGCAAGTCGCCGAAGAACCTCAAGGTGGCCATCGCCATCGAGAACGACAACTTCTCGCAGGACGTGCGCGACGGCGTGGAAGAGGATGCGAGACGCCTTGGCATGCAGGTGGTGATCGACGACAAGCTGCCGCCCGAGCTGAACGACATGTCGGCCACGCTGGCCAAGGTGAAGGCGCTCAAGCCAGACATCCTGGTGGTCTCCGGCCATGAAAAGGGCGCGGCGCTGGCGGTGCGGCAGTTAGCGGAGATGCGTATCGACGTGCCGATGCTGGCGCTGACCCACTGCGACTCCGCGCAGATCATCGAGAAATTCGGCAAGAGCGCCGAATTCGCGGTGTGCGGCTCGCAATGGGACCGCACGCTCAGCTACAAGGACCGCTGGTTCGGCACGGCCGACCAGTACGCGCAGCGCTTCGAAAAGGAGTACCACTACGAGGCGCCATACCAGGCGGCCGAGTCCACCGCCGCGGTGCTGGCCTTCGTCGACGCATTCGAGCGTGCCGCCTCGTTCGATACGGAGAAGGTCCGCGATGCCTTGGCAAAAACCGACCTGATGACGTTCTACGGCCCGCTCAGGTTCGACCAGAGCGGCAAGAACATCGCCAAGTCGATGGTGCTGTACCAGGTGCAGGACGGCAAGTTCAAGGTGGTCGCGCCGGGCAAGTGGGCGTCGTCGAAGGTCACTTATCCGGCACCTGCCTGGGCGCGGCGCAAATAGAGGGCTGCTGCGCGGCCTGACGCAGATGACCAATCTCGCGGTCCTCATCCAGAGTCCCGAGCTGAACCTGCAGCTCGTGGTGGATGGCCTGCTGGCCGGCGCGATCTTTGCGCTGGCCGCCTACGGCATGGCGCTGGTATGGGGCGTGATGAACCTCATCAACGTGGCCCAGGGCGAGCTGGTAATGCTGGGCGGCTATATCGTGATCTGGCTGGTTGGCAAGGGCGTGCCCCCGATGCTGGCCGTGCCGGTTGCCGCGGCGGTGATGTACTGCGTGGGCTGGGGACTCTATCGCATCGTCATCTTCCGGCTGGTCGAGCGCGATCTCTTTGTCTCGGTGCTGGCCACCTTCGGCCTGAGCATCGTGCTGCAGCAGCTCGCCAACCTGGCCTTCGGCGCCAATGTGCGCACGGTCGATGCGGGGCTGGGCAGCCTGTTGCTGCCGGGCGGACTGGTGGTGCCGAAGATCAAGCTGGCGGCGTTCGCCGCAGCGCTGGCGCTGGGCGCCAGCCTGATGCTGTTCCTCAGGCATTCGCGCCGCGGCCAGGCGATCCGGGCTACCGCCCAGAACGCGCGCGCTGCCCGTGTGCTGGGGGTGGACGCCGATCGCATCTACGCCTCGACCTTCGCCCTCAATGCCGCCATCTGCGGCGCGGCTGGCGGACTGGTGGCAATGACCTGGATCATCCACCCCTACCTTGGCCTGCCCTATACCGTGCGCGCCTTCATGATCGTGGTGGTGGCCGGGCTCGGCAGCATGCTTCCGGTGCTCGGCGCCGGGGGCGGGCTGGGCATTGCCGAGAACTATGCCGGCTTCCTGCTCGGTACCGAGTACCAGACCGCCTTCCTCTACGCCCTGCTGGTGGCGATCCTGGTGAGCCGCAACCTGATGCTGCGCCGGCGGCGCGGCTACCTGCGATGAACCCGCACCTGCGCGGCGCGCGCCGGCCCGAATCGGATGTCCCGGTCACCTCGGCCGCCCCGGCTGCCTGGCTGGCACTGCTTGCGGGCAGCCTGGGCGCGCTGATCGCGCCGTGGCTGTTCGCCGGCATCACCACGCAACTGACCTTTCTCTGGCTGATGGTGCTGTTCGCGCTGACGTGGGACGTCATGGGCGGGCAGATGGGATACAACTCCTTCGGCAACATCGTGTTCTTTGGCGTGGGCGCCTATGTCTGCGCGGTGGTGCAGCGCGACTTCGGGCTGGGCTACTTCGCCGGCCTGGCGGCGGGTACCGGCCTGGCGGCGCTGGCGGCCGTGGCTGCGGCGCTTGCGCTGGGCCCGGCCATGCTGGGCTTGCGCGGCCACTACTTCGCCATCGGAACGCTGGGCTTAGGCATCGCCTGCGCCGATGGTGCCGCCGGCTGGGATTTCATCGGCTCGGGATCGGGCATGACGCTGCCGCTGTTCCCGGGTGCTGCCGGCAGCCGCGAGCCGTTCTTCTACTACGCGATGCTGGTGCTGGCCGTGGTGACCCTGCTGTCGCTGCGGTGGCTCTATGCGCGCCCGTTCGGGCTCGCGCTCAATGCCATCCGCGACGACGAGGACAAGGCCGAGGCGCTCGGCCTGCACACCACGCGCTACAAGATCCTGGCCTGGTGCGTGTGCGCCGTCTTCCTCGGCATGGCAGGAGCCCTGACGGGCAACCTGGTGGGCTTCATCGATCCGCGCGAGCTGGCCTTTGCCGGCGCCACTTTCGGCGTGTGGATGGTGGTGATGGCAATCCTGGGCGGCAAGGGCACGCTGTGGGGCCCGGTGATCGGCGCCGCGCTGTTCCACCTCACCCAGGAGCTGTTCTGGACTTACCTGCTGAACTGGCAGCGCGTTGCGCTGGGCGTGCTGATCGTGCTGATCGTGGTGCTGTTCCCGACCGGCATCATGGGCTGGCTGCGCGACTACAGTGCAAACCGCCGCCGCATGACAGGGAGTGCCGCGCCATGACCGACCTGCTTGCGGTGCGCGGCGTCACCAAGCGCTTCGGCGGTGTCGTCGCCAACCATGACATCTCCCTGCAGGTGCCGCACGGCAGCATCGTCGGCCTGATCGGGCCGAACGGTTCGGGCAAGACGACCCTGTTCAACTCCATCGTCGGCTACCACCCGATCGACGGCGGATCGATCGCGTTCGACGGGCGCGAGATCTCGCGGCTGCGCGTACCCGAGATCGCGCGCCTGGGCCTGGTGCGCACCTTCCAGCAGACGCGGGTGTTCGGCAAGATGGGCTGCCTGCAGAACCTGCTGGTCAGCGTGCCCCATGTGCATGAAGGGCTCGCCGCCATGTGCACGCGGCAGGCACCGGCGGTGGCAGCACAGGCCCGCCAGATCCTGCGCATGGCCGGGCTGCAGGACCACGCGGACCAGCGCGGCGCCGACCTGTCGTTCGGGCAGCAGAAGCTGCTCGAGATCTGCATGGCCCTGATGAACGAGCCCAGGCTGCTGCTGCTCGATGAGCCCACCGCCGGCGTGAACCCGGTGATGATCGACAGCCTGATCGCCCTGCTCAGGGACATCAACGCGCGGCTCGGCATCACCCTGCTGGTGATCGAACACAATATGCGGGTGATGATGCAGCTGGCCGGCCACATCTATTGCCTGGCGCATGGCGAGGTGCTGGCGCAGGGATCGCCGGCGCAGATCACGGCCAACCGCGCGGTGATCGAGGCCTACCTGGGAGGCCAGCCATGATCACCGCGCACACCACGCATACCGCGGCCCAGACGGTTGCCCACGCGCCTGCCGCCACGCTCGCCGCCGCGCTCTCGCGCCCCCGGCCAAGCGTCGTGCAACTCGAGCAACTTGCCGGCGGCACGCCGATGGTCGCCGTCGACGACCTGGTCGCCGGCTATGGCGGCATGGAGATCCTGCACGGCTTCAGCCTGCGCGTGGCGCGCGGCGGCTCGCTGTGCCTGATCGGCCCGAACGGCGCGGGCAAGTCCACGGTGCTGCGTGCCATCTGCGGCCTGGCCCGGGTCATGTCGGGGACCATCACCGTGGCCGGCGCGCCGGTCACCCACCTGCGTGCCGAGCAGATGCTGCGGCAGGCAGGCGTGGCCTATGTACTGCAGGAGGGTTCGATCTTCCCCGACATGACGGTCGAAGAAAACCTGCTGATGGGCGGGTACCTGATGCCGCACCCGCGAGATGCCAAGGCTGCGGCCGAGCGCATCTTCCAGCGCCATGGCGCGCTCGCGCAACGGCGCGGCCAGCGCGCCAGCGTGCTCTCCGGCGGGGAGCGCAGGCTGCTCGAAATCTCGCGCGCGCTGATGATGGACCCCGCCGTGCTGCTGGTGGACGAGCCTTCGATCGGGCTGGAGCCGCGCTATGTCGATCTGGTGTTCGAACGCCTGCGCCAGCTGCAGCAAGACGAGGGCAAGACCATCATCCTGGTCGAGCAGAACGCCCGCAAAGGGCTCGCATTCGCCGACCTAGGCTATGTCCTGGTGGCCGGGCAGCTGGCCATGGCCGGCACCGGTGACGAACTGAGCCGGGACCCGGAGGTCGGCCGGCTGTTTCTCGGTGCCTGACCCGAACGGGATGGCAGGCGCCGGTTTGCAAGGAGACCCAAATGTTCAAGCATATGCTGCTGGCGGTCGACGGCTCGGAACTGTCCGAGGCGACTTACCGCAAAGCCATCGCGCTGGCCCAGGGAATCCACGCCAGCATCACGGCGCTCCAGGTCGTGAGCCACTACGACACGTTCCGCCTGCAAACCGCTACGCGGCGGGAAATCGCGGAGCGCTATATGAAGGAGGTGTACGGCCAGGCCGAGGCATACCTGGCGAAGATTGCACAGGAATCAGCCGCGGCCGGCGTGAATTGTGAAACCACCTGCGTCACCCGCGACCACGTCTACGAGGCCATCATCGATACAGCCGGGGCCAGGGGCTGCGACCTGATCGTGATGGCATCGCACGGGCGGCGCGGGGTGCAGGCACTGGTTCTCGGCAGCGAAACGCACAAGGTGCTGACGCATACCAAGATTCCAGTGCTGGTCTATCGCTAGCTCCCGAGCCGCTGCGCCACGGCCGCCACGCGCGCGGCATGAACGCGGTCGCGGATCTGGCTGACATCGTCGGCGCATGCGCGCGCAATCGCGCCGGCGTCGACGGCCGCCGCTGCGTCCAGCGCGGCCAGCAAGCGCGCCGCCTGGGGGTACTCGCTCGATTCAAAGCCCTTGCGTCCGCGCATGTCTGCCTCGCAGGCCTGCAGCGCTTCGGCAAAGCGGGCTGGCTTGCGCAATGCATCGCAGCGTTCGAGCAGGCGCATCACGGCCGCCGCGCCGATCTCCAGCGAGCGGTGGATATTGCCGTGCTCGCGCGCCACCACCAGTGCCAGGTCGCGGCACTCATTGGGCACGCGCAGGCGCGCGCAAACGCCCTCCAGCAATTTCACGCTGCGCATCTCGTGGCCGGTATGGCGCGGCAGCACGTCCTCGGGCGTGGTGCCCTTGCCCAGGTCGTGCACCAGCGCGGCAAAGCGCACCGGCAGCGGCGTGCCCATCGCGGCGGCGCGGTCGATCACCATCATCACGTGCACGCCGGTATCGACCTCGGGATGGTAGTCGGCGCGCTGCGGCACGCCCCACAGGCGATCCAGCTCGGGCAGCAGCCGCGCCAGCGCGCCGCATTCGCGCAGCACCTCGAACATGCGCGACGGGCGCGCCTCCATCAGTCCGCGCGCCAGTTCCTGCCACACGCGTTCGGGCACCAGCGCGTCGACCTCGCCGGCGGCAACCATCTCGCGCATCAGGCGCAGGGTCTCGGCGGCGACGGTGAAATCGTGGAAGCGTGCGGCGAAGCGTGCCAGCCGCAGGATGCGCACCGGGTCCTCGGCAAACGCGTCGGAGACATGGCGGAACAGCCGGGCCTGCAAGTCGCGCTGGCCGCCGTGCGGATCGATCACCGGCCCGACCAGGTTGCCGTCGGCATCGACCGCGCGCGCCATCGCGTTGATGGTCAGGTCGCGCCGGACCAGGTCGTCCTCGAGCGTGACGTCGGGCTCGCAGCAGAAGGCAAAGCCCCTGTAGCCCATTGCGGTCTTGCGCTCGGTGCGCGCGAGCGCGTATTCCTCATGGGTCTCGGGATGCAGGAAGACCGGGAAATCCTTGCCGACCGGGCGATAGCCCGCGGCTTCCATCTCGTGCGGGGTCGCGCCGACGATTACGTAGTCGCGGTCCTGGCTGGGCTTGCCCAGCAATTCGTCGCGGATCGCGCCGCCGACGGCATACACCTGCATCGTTCTGGCCTCGTCATGTGCCGGCGCGCGGGGGACAGCCCTGGCGCCGGCGGTGTTGCTAGTGGTTGACGATTATCGCATCGGGGCGATCGGGGGCCAGGCGGTAGGGCTCGTCGTCGGCGAGGAAGTCGCGTTCCTCGCGCGCGGCGACGATCCATTCCTGCATGGTCGGCAGCGCCAGCATGAAGTCGGCATAGGCCTTGGCCTCCTCCGCCTCATCGGGAAGACGGATGCCGTAGGTGGCAAAACGGCTCACTACCGGTGCGAAGAACGCATCCGCCACCGTGAACTCGCCGAACAGGAATGGGCCGCCGGCGCCATGCTGCGCGCGCAGCCCGTCCCAGATCGCGGCGATGCGGTCGACGTCGCGCTGCACGGCGACGTTCCAGCCGCACCCGGGCAGCACCGCGGTCACGTTCATCGGCAACTGGTTGCGCAGGTTGCCGAAGCCCGAATGCATCTCGGCGCAGACCGCGCGCGCCACCGCGCGCGCGGCGCGGTCGGCCGGCCACAGGTTTTTCTCCGGGAAGCGCTCCGCCAGGTATTCGGCGATCGCCAGCGAGTCCCACACGGTGACCTCGCCATCGATCAGCACCGGCACCTTGCCGGCGGGCGAATAGCGCGCGATCTCGGCGGCGAAGTTCCCGGTGAACAGGCGCACCTGCACTTCTTCGAATTCGATGCCGGCCTGGCGCAGCAGCAGCCACGGGCGCAGCGACCAGGAGGAATAGTTCTTGTTGCCGATGACGAGCTTCATCGTGGGATCCTTGGGGGAGGAAACGGAGGGAGACGGCGCAGGCGCGGCGCCAGCGGCCTGCGCATGGGGCGGTACCCCTGCGCACGGTCGGCGTGGCAGCCGCGCGCCGGACGGGTCATTTTGCCAGCGCCGCCGCGCCCGTCAAAGTGAATTGCACTCGCAACCGATATGAATTCCGGTCACATAGCGGACAGGGCCGGACAGGCCGATCCCCGCGGCGTCAGCGATGCACGCTGGCGCGCATATGCGTCAGCGCCTTGTCGCGGTTGCGCCCGGCCAGCGCGTCGGTCATCACCGACTCCAGGCTGGCGGGATGCAGGTTCAGTTCGGGCGCGAGCGGGCGTTCCAGCACGTTGTCGAGCTGCATCGAGTCCAGGTTGTCGCGCGACAGCAGCGGATCGCCCGGCATGTGCTCCATGATGGTGGCCTGCACGCGCGCCAGCGCATCGGGCAACGCGATCACCGGGCGCGGATGGCCGGAGGCACGGCCGGCAAAGCGCACCAGCTCTTCCAGCGTGTAGACCTGCGGTCCGCCCAGCTCATAGCCATGGCCGATCGTAGCGGGGTTCACCATTGCATTGAGGTAGGCCTGCACCACGTCCTGCACGAATATCGGCTGGAAGCGCGCATGCGCGCATGCCAGCGGCACCACAGGTGCCATCTGCTGCATATGTGCGAACAGGTTCAGGAAGTGGTCGTCGGGGCCGAACACCACCGAGGGCCGGAATATGGTCCAGTCCAGGCCGCTGGCGCGCACGATGCGCTCGCCGTCGCCCTTGCTGCGCAGATACATCGACGGGCCCTGGCTGTCCGCCCCCAGCGCGCTCATATGCAGCAGCCGGCGCACGCCGGTGGACAGGCACGAGGCCACGATCTGCCGCACCATTTCCACATGGGCGCTGGCGAAGGCTTCGCCGTAGGGTGCGGCGCGCTCGCCGTACAAGACCCCCACCAGGTTGACGACGATGCCGTCCACGCCCAGCGAGCCGATCGCGTCATCGAGCGCGGCATTGTCGGCCAGGCCCAGTTCGACCACCTCCACGCGCGGCAGCAGCAGCAGGTGCTGCGCGTGCTCGACATTGCGCGTGCCGGCCACGATGCGCTCCGGGGCGATCGGGGAATCCGGGTTGCTGCCTGGCTCCAGTGGCGCGCCCGAGGCCGAGGCAGCCCCGGCCAGGCGCGAGACAAGGTGGCTGCCGATAAAGCCGGCGCCACCGATGACAAGGACGTTGCTGGTCTGCATGAATGCCTCCGTGCCAAGAGAACTGCACGCCGCGGCACCGGCGCCAGCAAGGCCCTGCGCCGGGAACGCATCCCGGCGCCGGCCCCGTCAGGGCAGGCTGGTGGTGGTCACCGGCGACGGCGCAACCGTGCCCAGGCGCGATTTCAGCGACTGCGGCCGGCCACTCATCAATGCAGCATAGTACGTAGCGTTGGAAAGCACATTCTTCACATAGCCTCGCGTTTCATTGAACGGGATGGTCTCTGCAAAGATCGCGCCTTCCACCGGGTTCGCCAGCGTGCTGCGCCAGGCCTTGGGCCGGCCCGGACCGGCGTTGTATGCGGCCGAAGCCAGCGTCCAGGAGCTGTCCAGGTCGGTCAGCACCATGCTCAGGTAGTTGGTGCCGAGCAGGATGTTGATATTGGGATCGGCCATCATCGTTGGCGAGAAGTCGTTCATGCCGATCTTGCGCGCCACGTACTTGGCCGTTGCCGGCATCACCTGCATCAGGCCGTGCGCACCGGCGGAGGAGCGCGCGCTCATCAGGAAGCGCGATTCCTGGCGGATCAGGCCGTAGACCCACGCCATGTCCAGGCCGACGTCGTCGGTGGCGCGCTGCATGATGTCGCGATACGGCATCAGGAAGCGCAGCGTGAAGTCATGCTCGTTGCGGGTGCGGTCGGCGGTATTGACGGTGCGATCCAGCAGTTCGATGCGGCGCGCGTACTCGGCCGCGGCCAGCAGCTCGCGGTCGGTCATGCCGCGCAGCTCCCAGTTCCATTCCCGGTTGCCCTCGAAGCGCAGGTTCATCGCATAGAACTTCTGCGCGCGCTGGAAGCCCGGGCGCGTGCGCATGGCCATGGCCTCGGCGTCGCTGACGCTGGTACGCGCGGGCAGCGTGATGCGGTTGCCCAGTTCCTCGCTGGCGAGCTGGCCGTAGAAATTGAACTGGCCGGCGATCTGCTGGAAGTTCTGCTGCGCCTCGGTATCGCGGCCATCGACCTTGAGCGCGCGGCCATACCAGTAGAGCCAGGCCGGGTCCTTGGCGCGCAGCTCCGCGCGCATCAGCTCGACCGCCTGGCGCACCTGCTTCCAGTCGCCCTGGCGGAGCGCGGCGCGCACGCGCCATTCCTGCGAGTCATCGGACAACCACTGGTTGCCGCCCTGCTCCATCTGGCGGCGGTAGTAGCCGGCCGCCTCTGGCAGCAGCTTCTTGGCCGCGAACTGGCCGATCACGCCCCAGGCCGCGCCCTGCTCGTCGCGCGAGAGCGTTCCCTGCGCGGTGCTGAGGTAGGCCGCCGCCTGCGACGGGTCGTTGCGCGCCATCTTGACGATGGTGGCGAGCGTGTCGCCGTCGACGCGTGCCTCGGGCACCAGCGCGGCAATCTTGCCGGCCAGCGTGATGAAGTTCTGCTCCAGCGCCAGACGCGCCTGGAAGCCGACGTCACTGGGCTGGATCTGCCGGCTCTGCACCAGGTAGCCAATCAGGTCGACGCAGCCTTCACCGTAGTACTTGGGGTCGCTCAGCACGCTGCGCGCCTCGGCGGCCACGTTCTGGCCCTTGAGCGCGCGCGACAGCAGCGCATAGCACTCGACCTGGGTATCGTCCTTCAGCGCAAACTGCGGGTACTCGACATCGAAGTTGGCCCAGTCGCGCTTCTTGCCCAGTACCAGCAGCCAGTCGTTGCGCATGCGGTCGGCAATGGCCTCGCCCTTGTAGCGCTGCAGGAACGCGCGCACCTGGTCGTCGGGCGCGTCGATGCGCGCCAGGCCGCTGGCGTCGAACAGCTGCGGCTTGATGCGGAAGTACTCGACATAGGACGGGATCGGGTAGTCGACCAGCGTGGCCGAGATCGCATAGGCGCGCTCCACGTCGTTCTTGCGCGCGGCTTCGCGCAACTGCGCGAAGGCATCGTCGGGATCGCTCGGGATCGCCGCGGGCTGCTGGCGTGCCACTGGCTGCGGGCGCTTCTGCGCGTGGACCGGCGTGACAAGCAGTGCACATGCAAGGGCGATCCAGGCGGCCCGCCCTGCACGCTGCAGATATACTCCCTTCAGCATTCTTAGCTTCCTTGTCGATGACGGCGGCGCCGGCGCCCACAACCTCGTGCCAGGCTGCCGCATCCGCCGTCCGTGTTGGTTCGGACGCAGGCATTATCCCACGCCATGTCTTCCACTCCTGCCATCCCTTCCCCGGACGCCGCCGACGGCGACCGCCGCGTGCTGCGCTCCCGGCTGCTGACCCTGCGTGCCGGCCTGGCGTCGCGCGCCGAGGCCGATGCCCGCATCGGCGCCGCGCTGGCCGAACTGCTGGCCGGGCTCGCCGTGCGCTGCCTGGGCTTCTACTGGCCGATCCAGCAGGAATTCGACGCCCGTGACGCCGTCGCCCGTTGGCTCGCCGCCGTGCCGGGCCGCCAGGCCGCCCTGCCCGCGGTCAGCCGCCCGGGCGCGCCGCTCGACTTCCACCTGTGGACGCCCGATACGCCGATGGCCACCGGCCACTACGGCATCCCGGTGCCCGACGGCACCGAGGCCGTGACGCCCGATGCGCTGGTCATTCCCTGTGTCGGTTTCAGCCCGGACAAGTTCCGCCTGGGCTACGGCGGCGGCTTCTACGACCGCACGCTGGCGGCCATGCCGCAGCGGCCGGTGGCGATCGGCATCGGCTACGAGTCCTGCTGCATCCCGCTGCAGGCGCAGCCGCATGACATCGCGATGGACTGGATCGTGACGGAAACGGGGACGTTCTAGCCTGTCAGGCTGACGGCGCGCCAGCCGCAAAGCTTGAGCCCGGACGGCGCTCAGCCCCCCTGCACCAGCTCGTCCACCAGCGCGCGCATGCAGCGCCAGTGCGAGCCCTCCCAGAACACGCGCCGGCAGTGGTCGCAGGTGGAAAAGCTGCGATGGCGCTCGAGCACGCCTTCCGGCACGCGTCCCGCGGCGGCGGTGGCATCGAGCGTGTGCAGCGGCACGTTGCAATCCAGGCACAGCGAGAACGGCCGCGCGCTGCGCGCCAGGTCCAGCCGCGCAAAGATCTCGCGCACCTGCTGCCTGGATTTGATCGCACGCACATAGCAGCCGTGCGTGATGCCGCGGCGCTTGAGCAGCTCGCGGTCGCGCGTCAGCACGACGCGGCCTTCGTCGACGGCGATGCGCTCGATCTCGCTGTCTTCAAAGTGGTTGTCGTAGAGGGTGTCGAAACCGGTCATGCGCAGCAGGTGCGCCAGGCCGCCCAGGTGGGCATCGGCGACAAAGCGCATCACGCGCAGCGGCTGCTCGCGGACCCGCAGCAGCGGCGAGACGTCCAGGCGTTCGAACTTGGGATAGACGGAGACGCGGTCGCCGTCTTGCAGCAATCGCTCGAAGCCGGAGGATTCGCCGTTGACCAGGATCAACTCGACCTCGGTGTGCGGCACGCCCAGCGCTTCGATCATGTGCTTGACGGTGGCGGCGCGCGCGCAGGCGCAGGGGAGGTCACGCCGGCGCTGGTCCGGCGCGAGGAAGTCGTTCAGTTCCTCGTAGAAGCGGAAGGTGGCGGTGACCATGTGGGCGAGTATGGCACCGTTTTCGCGCTGCGTGCGCGGGCTCAGCCGGCCTGGTTCCCCAGCCGCAGCGCCGCCTCCACCGCCAGCTTCGCCCACGGCGTCATCGCCGCCGGCGATTCCAGCGCCGCGGGCGGCAGGCTCAGGTAGTGCCGCATGGTGACCTCGCGCTTGGCCGACTGGTAGCGGAACGGCTCGCTGCCCTCGGCCTCGAACTTCGCCCGCGTCGCGTCATCGGCTTTCAGGTAGCAAGTGCCATCCGACACCAGCGCAAACATCAGCCCGTCATAGAACAGCCCGTGCCCGCCGAACATCCGCTTGGCGGAGACCGGGCCGATGCGCGCCGCCAGCGGCGCCATCAGCTCCAGCAAATGCTCGATGAACGGGTCCGGGCGGCGCGTGGCCATGCTGGCCTCAGAGCTTCAGCCGCTGCCAGATCGCCTTGGTCGCGCCGGCCGCGTTGAGCGTGTAGAAATGCAGCCCCGGCACGCCCGCGGCCAACAGCCGCTCGCACAGGGCAGTGACCACGTCCAGGCCAAAGGCGCGGATCGATTCGCGGTCGTCGCCAAAGCTCTCCAGCCGCTTGGCCACCCAGCGCGGCACTTCGGCCCCGCACGTCTCGGAGAAGCGCATCAGCTGCGTGTAGTTGGTGATCGGCATGATGCCCGGCACGATCGGCACCTCGAGGCCCGTCGCGCGCACGTCATCGACAAAGCGGAAGTAGGCGTCAGCGTTGTAGAAATACTGCGTGATCGCCGAGTTGGCGCCGGCCTTGACCTTGCGCACGAAGTTCTCGAGATCGTGGCGCGGGGACTTGGCCTGCGGGTGGTACTCCGGATAGGCCGCGACTTCGATATTGAACCAGTCGCCGGTCTCGGCACGGATAAACTCCACCAACTCGTTGGCATAGCGGAATTCGCCGATCTCGCCCATGCCCGAGGGCATGTCGCCACGCAGCGCGACGATATGGCGGATGCCGCCCTCGCGGTATTTTTTCAGGATCTCGCGGATGCTCTCGCGCGACGAGCCCACGCACGACAGGTGCGGCGCGGCCTCGATGCCGTCGCGCTGGATTTCCAGCACCGCGTCGAGCGTGCCTTGCTGCGTGGTGCCGCCGGCGCCGAACGTCACCGAGATGTACTTGGGCTTGAGCGGGGCCAGCTGCGCACGCGTGTTGCGCAGTTTTTCCGTGCCCTCCGCCGTCTTGGGCGGGAAGAATTCAAAGCTGAAGTAGCGGTCTTGCATGATGGTGGCGCGCCGCGTTGGCGCAGCGCGCGGTATGGATTCGTGGTCCGCTTCAGTCGTTGCGGTCGCCCAGCAGCAGGCTGGACAGCAGCCACGAGATCACGCTGTACAGGATGGAGCCCAGCAGGGCCGCCCAGAAGCCGCCGACGGTAAAGCCCGAGAGCAGGTTGCCGACGAACAGGAACAGCAGCGCGTTGATGACGAAGATAAACAGCCCCAGCGTCAGCAGCGTCACCGGCAGCGTCAGGATCACCAGGATCGGACGGATCAACGTGTTGACCAGGCCCAGCACCAACGCCGCCAGCATCGCCGAGCCGAAGCTCTTGATGTGGATCGACGAGATGATGTACGGCAACACGAACAGCGCAACAGCGTTGATGACCCAGACGACCAATAGTCTCATGACGGCTCCTTGAAGGTGGTTCCTCCCCTCTCCCATTTATGGGAGAGGGGAGTCCGGCAAGCGCGAACGGTGAACCGTATCAGTAGCGGTAGTGATCCGCCTTGTACGGGCCTTCCTTCTTCACGCCAATATAGGCGGCCTGCTGGTCAGTCAGCTCGGTCAGCTGCGCGTTCAGCTTGCGCAGCTGCAGGCGCGCCACCTTCTCGTCCAGGTGCTTGGGCAGCGTGTAGACGCCGACCGGGTACTTGCCGCTGTCGCGTTCCTGCCAGAGTTCGATCTGGGCGATGGTCTGGTTGGCGAACGAGCTGCTCATCACGTACGACGGGTGGCCGGTGGCGCAGCCCAGGTTCACCAGGCGGCCCTTGGCCAGGATGATCAGCTTCTTGCCGTCGGGGAACTGCACGTGGTCGACCTGCGGCTTGATCTCGTCCCACTCGTACTTCTCGATCGAGGCGATGTCGATCTCGTTGTCGAAGTGGCCGATATTGCAGACGATGGCCTGGTCCTTCATCTTCGCCATGTGGTCATGGGTGATGACGTGGTAGTTGCCGGTGCAGGTGACGAAGATATCGCCGTGCTCGGCGGCGTAGTCCATGGTCACCACGCGGTAGCCTTCCATCGCCGCCTGCAGTGCGCAGATCGGGTCGATCTCGGTCACCCACACCTGGGCCGACAGCGCGCGCAGCGCCTGTGCGCTGCCCTTGCCCACGTCGCCGTAGCCGGCCACCACGGCGACCTTGCCGGCGATCATCACGTCGGTGGCGCGCTTGATGCCGTCCACCAGCGATTCGCGGCAGCCGTACAGGTTGTCGAACTTGCTCTTGGTCACCGAGTCGTTGACGTTGATCGCCGGGAAGCGCAGTTCGCCCTTCTGGGCCATCTGGTACAGGCGGTGCACACCGGTGGTGGTTTCCTCGGTCACGCCGCGGATCGCTGCCAGGTTGCGGCTGTACCAGCTCGGGTCCTTGACCAGCTTTTCCTTGATCGCGGCGAACAGGTAGGTTTCTTCCTCGCTGGTCGCCTTGGCGATGACGGACTCGTCCTTCTCGGCACGCGCGCCCAGGTGCAGCAGCAGCGTGGCGTCGCCGCCGTCGTCCAGGATCATGTTGGGCGTGCCACCGTCAGACCAGTCGAAGATGCGGTGGGTGAAGTCCCAGTATTCCTTCAGCGATTCGCCCTTGAAGGCGAACACGGGCGTGCCGCCGGCGGCGATGGCGGCAGCGGCGTGGTCCTGCGTCGAGAAGATATTGCACGAGGCCCAGCGCACGTCGGCGCCCAGTGCCTTGAGCGTCTCGATCAGCACGGCGGTCTGGATCGTCATGTGCAGCGAGCCGGCGATGCGTGCGCCCTTGAGCGGCTGCGCGGCGGCGAATTCATCGCGAATCGCCATGAGGCCGGGCATTTCGGTCTCGGCGATGGCGATTTCCTTGCGGCCCCAGGCGGCGAGGCCGATATCGGCGACGATGTAGTCTTGCTTCAGGTCGGTCACAGCGTTCATGTTTCACTCCGGTGAAGAGTGGCACGCAGGTGACGAGTACGGGAGGTGGGCCGCGCCAATTGCATGACAAAAAGCATGCATGGCGGGCGGATAGGTCGACTCGCCTCCGTGCGAAACCACGGATCAGCGAGCGCCGTTGAAGACAGTCCGAGCCTGGCGGATGGCTTGGGCGGCTGTGCCGCCGGCCCGGCAATGTGCTCTGCCTGGCCCCCATCCGTTGCAACGCTCCTCGGAGTGGCGGTATTGTAGCGTGCCCGGCTGCCTTGCGCACCGGCGATTTGCCTGCGCGCCTGCGCCGGCTCCCCGAATTCCTTCCCAGATGATTCCAACGCCACCCCGCACCCTGACCATCGCCGGTTCCGACTCCGGCGGTGGCGCCGGCATCCAGGCCGACCTGAAGACCTTTTCCGCGCTGGGCTGCTTCGGCATGAGCGCCATCACCGCGATCACCGCGCAGAACACGCTGGGCGTGACCGGCGTGCACGCCATCCCGGCCGACATGGTGGCCGCGCAGATCGACGCGGTCGCCAGCGATATCGGCGTCGACGCGGCCAAGACCGGCATGCTGGGCACCGCCGCCATCGTCGAGGCCGTGGCCGCGGCAGCGGACCGGCACGGCATCCGCAAGCTGGTGGTAGATCCGGTGATGATCTCGACCTCCGGCGCGACGCTGTCGGACGACGCCACCACGCAGGCGATGGTGCGGCTGCTGTTCCCGCGCGCGCTGCTGGTCACGCCCAACCTGCCCGAGGCCTCTTACCTGCTGGGCCGCAAGATCACGCGCCGCGCCGAGATGGAACAGGCCGCCGCCGACCTGATCGCAATGGGCTGCCCGGCCGTGCTGCTCAAGGGCGGACACCTGGATGACGACGGCCCGGCCGGCGGTGCCGGCGGGCTGGATGACCTGTTGATGCTGAAGGACGGCACCGTGCGCGTGTTCACGCACCCGCGCGTCGCTACCCGCAACCTGCACGGCACCGGCTGCACGCTGGCCGCGGCGATCGCGTCGCAGCTGGCGCGCGGGGATGCGCTGGAGGTGGCGGTCGGCAAGGCGCTGGACTACGTGGCGCAAGCCATCGCGGCCGGCGCCGCGCTGCGGCTGGGCAGCGGGAACGGTCCGCTGAACCACGCTTTCGCGCCACGCGCGCTGGGCTAAGAATCACATGCCGATGCTGACCGATATCGACCTGCGCTGCGATCCCGAAGCCGCGTTCTACCTCAAGCATGAAGTCGTCGACGTGGTGTTCGCCACCGAGCCCGGCGAACTGATCAGCCGCGAAGGCCCCAACCGCTACCTGCCGGGCGATGCGCTGATCACCAGCCGCAGCGGCGACCGCTGGTGCGTGTCGCGCGACCGCTTCGATCCCAAGTACGAAGCCGTGCCGCCGCTCGCGCATGGCCAGGACGGCGCCTACCGCAACAAGCCGATCGCGGTGCTGGCGCGCGAGATGCACGAGGCCTTCAGCATCGAACGCAGCGCCGGCGGCGACGTACTGCACGGCAAGCCGGGCGACTGGCTGATGCAATACGCGCCCGGTGACTATGGCATCACCGAGCGCGCAAGGTTTGAACAGGTGTACCGGCCGCTGGAGGACTGAGCGGCCATCAGCAAATCAGTTGCCGCCGCTCGACATCGGCACCAGCTTGAACGCGGCCCGCGCCACGCACACCACGGTGCCGGCCGCATCCTTCACTTCCCCCTCGCAGAACGCGATGCGCGCGCCGCGGCGCAGGCAGCGTGCTTCCAGCGTCAGCTCGCCGCGCGCGGCGGCGAGGAAATGGGTCGACATGTCGATGGTGATCACGCCGGTTTCCAGCGGCGCGTGCGAGCGGGCGGCGCCGCTCAGCGTGAAGTCCAGCGTCGCCATCAGCGTGCCGCCGTGCACATCGCCACGGCTGTTCACCAGCGACGGGTGCGCCGGCAGCCGCGTGCGACACAGGCCCTCCTCGATATGCACCGGCTGCAGGCCGAAATAGCGCATCAGCGGGACGTCGATGCCAAAGTAGGGCTTGTCGGGCGTGCCGGGGGCGACGGGGATGATTTCGGGGGCGGGCTGGGAGGACATGATCGGGATGGCGGCGGATGGTTGGCGAGGAATGCTGGCTGCCATCATAGCGGCGGGCTGCCGCTCGATTCTGGCGGGTGGGCGAATGTCGCACAAATCTTGGCGCTAGCGATACACGTCCCTGCAGTTCCCAAGACGCAGCACCACAACAGTGATGTGCGCGTCCTCGATCTGGCAAATCAAGCGCCAGTCGCCGACCCGGTATTTCCAGTATTCGCCAAGCTCACTGCCCTTCAGGGCTTCGCCAAGCGAGCGGGGGTCGACGGATGCCGCAACCCGCTCGCGCAAGAACGTGACAATACGCCTGGCGACCGGCCGGTCCAGCTTGGCAAGTTGTTTCTCTGCCGTTTGCGTGACTTCAATCCGCCAGGCCAAGCCGCGCCTCCAGCTCATCCAGCGTTACCGTGGATTCCTCGCCGGCGCGAACACGTGCGGCAACCTTGTCTGCCAGATACAGGTCTTCAAGATCATCCAAGTGCTGCATGATGGCCTCACGCGCATAAAACGTCTTGGTGCGGCCGGTGCGTTTGGCAAGGGCTTCCAGGCGGGCTTCGATATCCTCTGGCAGTCGGATGGCAAGCATGACAGCCTCCAAAGTGATTGCTATACAGGTATAGCAACGATGAAATCCTGCCGTCAGAATACCTGCCGCATCGCTACGCGTTGTCGCAACCCCGCCGCCCGTTGCGCCGCCAGCGCATCTCAGGCGTACTGACCAGGCGCAGTAGCGCGGGCAGGTCGGCGTCAGGAAACAGCGCCGCCGCGGCCAGCTCGATCTCGGGCAGGCGCACCAGGTCGTCCGCCACCGCCAGGCGGACGCGGTGCGCGGCGGCGATCGGCGCCATGGCAAGAGCCGCGCTCAGGCGGCCGGGAACAGGCTGACCAGGTGGGCCACCGCGGCCCGCACGTCGTCGGCTTCGGTCACGGCACGCACCACCGCCGCGCTGCCGACGCCCACCGCCAGCACTTCGCGCATATTGCTCGCGTTGACCCCGCCGATGCCCACCAGCGACGGGATCACCGGCTGCATCAGCTTCACATAGGCGCGGAAGCGGCCCATGCCTTGCGGCTGGGTCGGCATCACCTTGGTGGTTGTCGGGAAGATCGCGCCCAGCGCCAGGTAGCTCGGGCGGATCGCGGCCACTCGCAGCATCTCGGCGTAACCGTGGGTGGAGACGCCCAGCCGCAGGCCCGAAGCACGGATCGCGTCGAGGTCGGCGTCGTCCAGGTCTTCCTGGCCGAGGTGGATGCCGTAGATGCCGCTCTGGTCGCCGCCGTTGTCCGCGCGGTAGTCGATCGCGGCCTGCCAGTGGTCGTTGATGAACAGGCGCGAAGTCGAGCCCCGCATGGCCTTGGCCGCGCGCGCGATCTCGGTGCGCACTGGCGCGGGGTCATCCGACTTGAAGCGAAGCTGCACCGTCGGCACGTTCAGCGGTGCAAGCCGCTCGATCCAATCCGCAGTCGGCACCACCACGTACAGACCCAGCGCGGGGCACGGCGCAAACGGGGCTGCCGTTTGCTCCGGCGCCACCAGCGCGGCATGCCGCACGTGCGGGAAGCGGGCGAAGTCCGACGGCCAATCGGCCGAGCCGGGCTCCCAGGCGCGCGCCAGGCACAGCGCGTCATGCGCGGGGAAATGCAGCGACAGGCAAGCCAGCAGCACCGCGACAAAGGCGGGCGAATGCGGCTGGTCGGTATCAGCCTTGACGCTGAACACCCACGTGCCCATCGGCGAGCGCACCGTGTCGACCCACTGGCCGCCCTCGCGGTCGGTCTCGATCAGCGTGGCGCCGGTGGCGGCGACGCGCCCGATCACTGCCTCGGTGGCTTCGCCATCGGACAGCAGCACGTCGTGCGCGCCGGGTTGCGCCGGCGCGTCTTCCAGGCGCCAGGCCTGCCACGGCTTGTCATCGATGCCGAAGGTCTCGCCATAGTGTTCGAGCACCGCCTGGCGCAGCGGGCCGTCGGCGGGGGCATGCACGGGGCGGCGGGTCATGCGCGCTGCTCCGTGCTGTCCGCATGCCAGAACGGCATGCCGACCACCGGCGTGCTGGCCTGCGCGACTTCGCGCTCGGGCATCGGCCCGGCCAGGTAGGCGGTGCGGCCGGCTTCCACGGCCTGCGCGAAGGCGCGCGCCATGTTGACCGGATAGGCGGCCTGCGCCACCGCGGTATTGAGCAGCACGCCGTCGTAGCCCCACTCCATCACCTGCGCTGCGTGCGACGGCAGGCCCAGGCCAGCGTCGACGATCAGCGGCGTGTCCGGCAAGCGTTCGCGCAGCACCCGCATCGCATGCGGGTTGACCGCGCCGCGGCCGGTGCCGATCGGTGCGGCCCAGGGCATCAGCGCCTGGCAGCCGACGTCAAGCAGGCGGCGGCACAGCACCAGGTCTTCGGTGCAGTACGGCAGCACCTTGAAGCCTTCCTTGATCAGGGTCTCGGCCACGGCGGGCAGGTTCAGCGTGTCGGGCTGCAGCGTGTAGTCGTCTCCGATCAGTTCGAGCTTGATCCACGGCGTTTCGAAGACCTCGCGCGCCATCATCGCGGTGGTGATCACCTCCTGGGCGGTGAAGCAGCCGGCGGTGTTGGGCAGCACCGGCACGTTGAGCGCCTTGAGCATCTGCCAGAAGGCCTGGCCGCCTTCGCCGTTGCCGACCGCGCCCTGGCGGCGCAGCGCGACGGTGATCATGGCGGGCGTCGAAGCCTGCACGGCCGCTTCAAGCGTGGCCGGCGACGGATAGCGCGCGGTGCCGAGCAGCAGGCGCGAGCCGAACGACTCGCCATACAGCACGAAGGGATCGCGCAGGGTTTCGGAAGGTTCGAATGTCATGGGTCAGCCTCCCGTCACGGGTTGCACGAGGTCGATGCGGTCGCCGGCCGCAAGGGGGGTGTTGGCGTGCGCGGCGCGCGGCACGAACTGGCCGTTGACCGCCGCGGCAAAGGGGGGCGCGACCTGCGCCGCGGTCACCGCGTCCGCCAGCGTGGCGGATTCGGTAAGCGCGAGCGGTCGGCCGTTGAGCAAGATTTCCATGTCTGTCATGCGTTAATGCAGCAGCCCGGCGGGCGCGACCATGTTAGCTGCCGGTGCTTCGGTCACCGCCTCGATCATGCCGGGCCAGCGCAGCGCCGCCGGCACCGCATGCGCGGCGGGATCGCCCTTGAGCAGCGCACCGACCACCGCGCACGCGGCCTCGGTCACCGCCGGCGCGATCAGGAAGCCGTGGCGGTACAGGCCGTTGACGCGCACCACGCGGGTACGCTGGTCGACGCGGATCGCCGGCAGGTGGTCGGGCCGCGTCGGGCGCCGCTGCACGTTCAGTTCCAGCACGCGCGCCTCGCCGAAGGCGGGGTGCAGCGAATGCGCCGCCGACAGCAGTTCCAGCGCGGAGCGCACGCTCATCGGCGACTCGTCCTCGCTTTCCAGCTCGGTGGCGCCGATCACGTAAAGGTCGTTGGGCTTGGGCGCGATATAGATCGGGTAGCGCGGATGCAGCAGCCGCACCGGCCGGTGCAGCTTGACGTCGGGCGCATGCACGCGCACCACTTCGCCACGCAGGCCGCGCAGGCCCGGCTTGTCGCCGCCCGGCCGCGCTGGCCAGGCCGAGCGCGCGCCCAGGCCGCGGCAATCCAGCACCACGTCGGCACGGATGCCGAGCGTGGGCAGCGTCGCGGCATCGACTTCGCCGGCTTCCCAGACACAGTGGACGCCTTCGCTGACCGAACACGACAGCAGCGCGCGCAGCACGCCACGGTTGTCGAGCTGGCCTTCGCCCGCGAGCAGCAAGCCCTGCGGGAAACGGCCCGCCAGCGCGGGCTCGACTTCGCCCACGCCCTTGCCATCCAGCGCGCGCAGCCGCTGCGCTACCAGCTCAGGCGGCGCCACCGCGCGCACGCGGCTGGTGAACAGCGACATCTCGCCGCGGTCGCGCGCATGCCAGACCACCAGCGTGCCGTCCTCCTGGAAGAAGACCGGCTCCGGCAGCTCGGCCAGCCACGCGCGCCACAGGTCGACGCTGGCGATACCCAGGTCGACGATGCGGCGCTCGGCAATGGCCGACTCCGCCAGCGGCGCCAGCATGGCCGCGGCCACATAGGCGGCCGAGCCCGCGCCGTCCGGCCCGGCCCGCTCCACCAGCGCCACGCGGGCGCCGCTGCGTACCAGTTGCCAGGCGGCCAGGCGGCCGGCAAGACCGGCCCCGAGGATGGCGACGTCAAACGACTGCACTGCTGTCATGAGGGGTGTTGTGCCGGACGGGGCGTGCGGCCGCGCCGGCCTCCTTGTTGTCGGTGCCGCCGCGCGGGGCACTGCGCGGCGGCGGAACACGAGCGGGCATGGGTGCGAAACCATGCCCGTACTGCCTGCTACTGCATCACGAGTAGATCTTGCTGCCCTTCTTCAGGAACTCGATCGACTTCTCTTCCATGCCCTGCTGCGCTTCCTTGGGCAACGACGCCGCGTAGTCGCGCACTTCCTGCGTGATCTTCATCGAGCAGAACTTCGGCCCGCACATCGAGCAGAAGTGGGCGATCTTGGCACCCTCGGCCGGCAGCGTGGCGTCGTGGTACGAGCGCGCGCGTTCGGGGTCGAGGCCCAGGTTGAACTGGTCTTCCCAGCGGAACTCGAAGCGTGCCTTGGACAGTGCGTTGTCGCGCAGCTGCGCGCCAGGCCAGCCCTTGGCAAGGTCGGCAGCGTGGGCCGCGATCTTGTAGGTGATGATGCCTTCGCGCACGTCTTCCTTGTCCGGCAGGCCCAGGTGCTCCTTGGGCGTGACGTAGCACAGCATGGCGGTGCCCATCCAGCCGATATTGGCCGCGCCGATGCCGCTGGTGATGTGATCGTAGCCGGGGGCGATGTCGGTCACCAGCGGTCCCAGCGTATAGAACGGCGCCTCGTAGCAATGCTTGAGTTCTTCGTCCATATTGGCCTGGATGCGCTGCAGCGGCACGTGGCCCGGGCCTTCGATCATCACCTGCACGTCGTGCTTCCACGCCTTGGCGGTGAGCTCACCCAGCGTGCGCAGCTCGCCGAACTGGGCGTCGTCGTTCGAGTCCGCGATGCAACCCGGACGCAGGCCGTCGCCGAGGCTGAACGACACGTCGTACGCCTTCATGATCTCGCAGATCTCGTCGAAGTGCGTGTACAGGAAGTTTTCCTTGTGATGTGCCAGGCACCACTTGGCCATGATCGAACCACCGCGCGAGACGATGCCGGTGACGCGCTCGGCGGTCAGCGGCACGTAGCGCAGCAGCACGCCGGCGTGGATGGTGAAGTAGTCCACGCCCTGCTCGGCCTGCTCGATCAGCGTGTCGCGGAACATCTCCCAGGTCAGGTCCTCGGCGATGCCGCCGGTCTTGTCCAGCGCCTGGTAGATCGGCACCGTGCCGATCGGCACCGGCGAGTTGCGCAGGATCCATTCGCGGGTTTCATGAATGTGCTTGCCGGTGGACAGGTCCATGATGGTGTCGGCGCCCCAGCGGATCGACCACACCATCTTTTCCACTTCCTCGGCCAGCGACGAGGTCACCGCCGAGTTGCCCAGGTTGCCGTTGATCTTCACGCGGAAATTGCGCCCGATCGCCATCGGCTCCAGCTCGGTGTGGTTGATGTTGGCGGGAATGATGGCGCGGCCCGAGGCGATCTCCTGGCGCACGAATTCCGGCGTGATGTCTTCCGGACGCAGCGGCAGGCCGGCGCCCAGCGCGTTGCCGGGATGCTGGCGCAGCAGCGCCTTGTATTCGGCCTTGTCGTACAGCGCCTGCAGGTTCAGCGACTCGCGCAGCGCCACGTACTCCATTTCCGGCGTGATGATGCCCTTGCGCGCATAGTGCATCTGCGACACATTGGCGCCGGCCTTGGCGCGGCGCGGATTGGTCAGCTGGGCAAAGCGCAGGTGCGCGGTGGCGGGGTCGTTGGCACGGTCGCGGCCGTATTCCGACGACAGGCCCGGCAGCACTTCGGTGTCGCCGCGCTCTTCGATCCACTTGGCGCGCACGGCGGGCAGGCCGGCCTTCAGGTCGATATGCACGTCCGGATCGCTGTACGGACCCGAGGTGTCGTACACCGGGATCGGCGGATTCTGCATCTCGCCCTTGTCGGTGCGCGTGGAAGTCTGCAGGATCGTGCGCAGCGGCACGCGGATATCGGGGCGGCTGCCCGTCAGGTAGGTCTTGCTGGAAGCCGGGTAGGCAAATTTCTGGTCGAGGTCGCTTTCGAGCGATTCGAAGGAAGCTGCGGGGGCAGTACGGGCCATGGGTGTCGTCCTCTCTCTTGCGGGGTGGACGAAACCAGGAGCCCTGTGAGCGCTGCCTCGGCCTGGGGCCGGTGTAGCGAGTCCCGGAGGGACAAGAGACTTGGTCTTGTGAAACTTCCCACGCCGGTACTAACCGGATCGGGTTCGAAGGGACTCTCTCAGCCGCACGGCCCATCCGTACGGCACCCCTGTTTCATCCAACGGGGTGAATTTAAGCACAAGCCCCCGGCAGGCGCCACCCCTAATTCGGTCGCAACTGCCGTGCGCCAACGTATCCAATGCGGCATGCTGCAACGCGTCATGAAGCCTGCGCCGCAGCTAAGGGCATCCCCCGGCACTCAAACGCGTGTTACGTGCTCTACCATGCAATAAGACGAGCTTGCCGCCAACGCCAGACAGCCTTGCAGGAATTCCCCATGACCGAAGCTGCCACCCACCGCGTGTTCAACCAGGTGCCCGACCTCGTGCACTACAACCTCTTCGCCACCGACCCGGCGCTGCGTGGCGCACTGGAACGGCTCGGCGGCGGCTGGCACGCCGAGACGCTCGGCCAGTTCGGCGCGCGCCTGGGCGAGCCGGAGGTCCAGCAATGGGCGGCCGACGCCAACCGCTACACGCCCGAGCTCCATACGCACAGCCGCACCGGCGAGCGCATCGACGTGGTGAGCTTCCACCCGAGCTGGCATGCGCTGCTGTCGCTGCTGCGCAGCCAGCAGTTGCAGTCGCTGCCCTTCGCGCAGCCGCGCGCGGGCGCGTGGGCCGCGCGCACGGCGGGCTACTTCCTGCAGGCGCAGGTGGAATCGGGCTCGCTGTGCCCGCCCACCATGACCCTGGCGAGCATCCCCGTGCTGCGCAAGGAGACCGCGCTGTTTGCCGAGCTGGAGCCCCGGCTTTATGCCGCCGAGCACGATGCGCGCGACCTGCCCTGGCGCGACAAGACGGCCATCATGATCGGCATGGGCATGACCGAGAAACAGGGCGGCTCCGATGTGCGCGCTAACACCACCGTGGCGCGCGCCGTGCGCGGCGAGGGCCGCGGCGCGGAGTATGCGCTGACCGGGCACAAATGGTTCTTCTCCGCGCCGATGTGCGATGCGCACCTGGTAGTCGCGCGCATGGGCGCCGAAGACGGGCCGCTGTCGTGCTTCTTCGTGCCGCGCTTTCGCGATGACGGCAGCAAGAACCCGATCCTGATCCAGCGGCTGAAGGACAAGCTCGGCAATCGCTCCAACGCGAGCAGCGAGGTCGAGTTCCGCGACGCCACCGGCATCCTGATCGGCGAGGAAGGCCGCGGCATCCCGACCATCATCGAGATGGCCACTAGCACGCGGCTCGATTGCGTGATCGGCAGCGCCGCGATCCTGCGCGCGGCCTTCGTGCAGGCGCTGCACCACACGCGCCACCGCAGCGCCTTCGGCCGCCTGCTGGCCGACCAGCCGCTGATGCGCAACGTGCTGGCCGACCTGGCGCTGGAATCGGAAGCGGCGACGCTGCTGATGATGGAACTGGGCCACGCCTTCGAGCACGCCGACGATGATCCGCTCGCCGCCGCATGGAAGCGCGTGGTCACGCCCGCGGCCAAGTACTGGGTGTGCAAGCGCACGCTCGAAGCCACCGGCGAGGCGATGGAGGTATGGGGCGGCAACGGTTATGTCGAGGAAGGCCCGATGGCGCGGCTGTATCGCGAAGCGCCGGTCAACTCGATCTGGGAAGGCTCGGGCAACATCATGTGCCTGGACGTGCTGCGCGCGATCCAGCGCAATCCCGACGATGCCGCGCGTTTGCTGCAGGACCTGCAGCGCCGCGCCGGCGGGCATCCGGCGGTGCGTGCGGAACTGGCCTCGCTGCAGGCGATGCTGCACGAGGCGCCGGAGCATCTCGAAACGCATGCGCGCCGCTTCGCGCAGGACCTGGTGCTGACCGCGCAGGCGGCGCTGATGCTGGCGCATGCCGATGTGGAGAACGCCGAGCTGTTTGTCGCCAGCCGGCTGGGGCGGCAGCATGGACGGGTGTTCGGCACGCTGGATGCGGATGCCGAGACGCTGAAGCGGGTGTTTTCGCGCGGCTTCGAAGGCTAGCCCACCGCACCCTGCTCCGCCCTTACCGCCCTTACCGCCCTTACCGCCCTTACCGCCCTTACCGCCCTTACCGCCCTTACCGCCCTTAAGCCTCCATCGACTCCAGCACGCGCAGCATCACCCGCGGCGCAAAGCGGATCAAATCGTGCGCGCGCTCGCCGATCATGATCGCCGGCGCATTGGTATTGCCACCAATCAGCGTCGGCATGATCGAGGCATCGACCACGCGCAAGCCCTCCACGCCGCGCACGCGCAGCTGCGGGTCGACCACCGCCATCGCGTCCATGCCCATGCGGCAGGTACCCACCGGGTGGTAGATGGTATCGGCATGTTCGCGGACCATCTCGCGCACGTCGGCGTCGTCGCTGCCGTCGGCACGCAGGTGGGCGGAATACAGTTCGCGTCCGCCGAAGCACGCCAGCTGCGGCTGCGCGAAGATCCTGCGCACGATGCGCACGCCGGCCACCATGTCGTCGAGGTCGCGCACATCGCTCAGGTAGCGCGGGTCGATCAATGGCGCGCGCCGGATATCGCCCGATGCCAAGCGCACCTCGCCGCGGCTGCGGGGGCGCAGCACGCAGACGTGGCAGGAGTAGCCGTGGCCGCGATTGAGCTTGCGCATGTGGTCGTCGGCCATGCCGACCACGAAATGCAGCTGCAGATCGGGCTCGGGCAGGTCTGGGCGGCTGCGCAGGAAGCCGCCCGCCTCGGCGAAATTGCTCGACAGCATGCCGGTGCGCTCGCGCCGGTAGCGCAGCATTTCCGAGAACAGCCGCGCCAGCCCGCCGAAGGACACGCCGAACAGTTCGGGCGCGGCCACGCGCTTGTGTAGGATGACGTCGAGATGGTCCTGCAGGTTGGCGCCCACGCCGGGCAGGTCGTGCACGACGCCGATGCCGAGTTCGCGCAGCTGCGCCGCGGGGCCGACGCCCGACGCCATCAGCAATTGCGGCGAGCCGAACGTGCCGGCGCAGACGATCACGTCGCGGCGTGCGCGCAGCAAGTGCTGGCGACCGTCGCGCGCGACCAGCACGCCGGCCGCATGGCGGCCTTCGAACACGATGCGCAATGCCTGCGTGCCGGTCAGCACATGCAGCCGCGCGCGGCCGCCGTTGCAGGCCTTGTCGCGCACGTTGCCGCCGTGCAGGTAGGCGCGCGCCGCGTTCCAGCGCTCGCCCGCGTGCTGGGTGACCTGGTACCAGCCCACGCCCTCCTGCTCTTCGCCGTTGAAGTCGTCGTTGCGCGGGAAGCCGGCCTGCTGCGCGGCTTCGATAAAGCGTTCGCCGAAGGGATTGGGGCTGCGCAGGTCGGATACGTGCAGCGGGCCGTTGCCGCCATGCAGCGGGTCGTCGTCGCTGCCGGCCAGGCGCTCGTTGCATTCGGCCCGGCGGAAATACGGCAGCACGTCGTCCCATGACCAACCGTCGCAGCCGGCGTCGGCCCACGCGTCATAGTCGGCGGGCCGGCCGCGCGTGTAGATCATGGCGTTGATCGACGACGTGCCACCCAGCCCGCGCCCACGCGGCTGGTAGCCGCGGCGGCCGTTCAGGCCGGGCTGCGGCACGGTCTGGTAGGCATAGTTGCGCGCGCCGGCGCGCGGCAGCATCGCGGCAGCCGCGGCGGGTGTTCGTACCAGCACATGGTGATCGTGGTGCCCGGCCTCGAGGAGGGCAATGGTGTCGTCGCCGCTGTCGGCGAGCCGTCCGGCCAGCGCGCAGCCCGCCGAGCCCGCGCCGACGATGACGAAGTCATAGGTGGTTTCCATCTGTCTCCCCGCGAGTCCGCAGGCGGCGCGCATGCGTGAGCTGGGCGGGGCCGGACTGACCGGCCGCGCGCGCCCTGTCCGTCCAGCGGATGGCAAGCCGTGAGATTCAGTGTAGACGCTGGCCGCAGGGGTGGAGAAGGACAGTAGGGATGACCCGCGGCGCGATGCAGACGGCCGTTTGAATCGCCCGTCCGGTGGCAAACTTCCATTGCCACGGCTGGCGCGCTACCTTATCTTGCGCGGGCGCATGCGGATCGGATCCCGGATCGCATCAATTGCGCAGCCAAAGGCGCGAGCGCCTGCCTGGCCGGCTGCCGCGATCCGCTTCCGATCCGTTTCCATTCCCCGAACACCGATTTCCCAGGAGCGCAGCGATGCGAGAAGTTCCCGACCTGTCGTCCGTCTTTGGCGCGATGCACGCCGCGTCGCGGCGTGACCAGCTGCCGGCCTGGACCGTGCGCGCCGACCGCCTGCGGCGGCTGCGGCGCCTGGTGACCGAAAACCACGCCGCCATTGCCGCCGCGATCCATGAAGACTTTACCAACCGGCCGCGGCAGGAAACCGCGCTGCTGGAAGTGTTCCCGAGCGTGGGCGCCATCGATGATGCACTGCGCCACGGCAAGCGCTGGATGCGCGTGCGCCGCGCCGCCACCGGCTTCTGGTTCCGTCCGGGCCGCTCGCGCCTGGTGCCGCAGCCGCTGGGAGTGGTGGGCATCGTGGTGCCCTGGAACTATCCGCTGTACCTGACGGTGGGGCCGCTGGCGGGCGCGCTGGCCGCGGGCAACCGCGCGATGGTAAAGCTGTCGGAATACACACCGCGCTTCGCGGCGCTGTTTGCGCAACTGGTGCAGCAGGAATTCGCGCCGGACGAGATCGTGGTGGTCAATGGCGATGCCGAGGTCGCCAGCGCCTTTACCGCGCTGCCCTTCGACCACCTGCTGTTCACCGGCTCGACCGCGGTCGGCCATCATGTGATGCGCGCGGCGGCCGCCAACCTGACGCCGGTGACGCTGGAGCTGGGCGGCAAGTCGCCGGCCATCGTCGGCGCCGGCGCGGACCTGGCGCGTGCGGTCGAGCGCATCCTGGTGGGCAAGCTGATGAACGCGGGCCAGACCTGCATCGCGCCGGACTATGTGCTGGTGCCGGAAGACCTGCGCGATGGCCTGGTGCAAGCCGCGCGCCAGTGCGTGAACCGGCTCTATCCCGACCTGGCACGCAACCCGGATTACACCAGCATCATCAGCCCGCGCCACTTTGCGCGGCTCGCGGGGCTCATCGACGAAGCGGCGGCGCAGGGCGCAACCGTGGTGCCGCTCTCGGACGCGCAACCCGACGCGCAGGCACGCCGCCTGCCGCCGGTGCTGCTGCTGGATGCGCCCGAGGGCGTGACGGCGATGCGCGAGGAGATCTTCGGGCCGGTGCTGCCGGTGGTGACGTACCGCACGCTGGATGAAGCGGTCGACTACATCAATGCGCGCCCGCGCCCGCTGGCACTTTATCTGTTCGAGCGCGACCGCGGCGCGATCGGCCATGTGATGCGCCAGACCGTTGCCGGCGGCATCACCGTCAACGACACGCTGTTCCACGTCGCCCAGGACGGGCTGCCGTTCGGCGGCGTCGGTGCCAGCGGCATGGGGGCCTATCACGGTCAGGCGGGCTTCGACACCTTTTCCAAGGTGAAGCCGGTGTTCCACCAGGCGGCGCTGAATGGCGCCGGCCTCCTCAAGCCGCCCTACGGCAAGACCTTCGAGACGATGCTGAAGCTGCTTATGCGTTGATCAGGCGTTGATCACGCCCGATCAGGACACCAGCATCGGCCGTCCGAGCATGCGCGACAGCACCGCCTCGGGCGAATGGGTGTGATCGGAGATCGCCTGCGGTTCGAGGTAGATTGTCTGCTCCATCATCGCGCGCCCGCGCATGGCGGCGTGCAGCAGCTGGTCGCTGAACACAATCCAGGTCGAGCCCGGCGGGAAGTGGAATTCCTGCTGCGGCACATTAGCCTGGTAGTCCAGGTCAGCCTTGGCCAGATCATGCAGCTGCAGCATGCGGTGGTCGTATTCCGAGCGCTTGCGCTTGGTGATATGCAGCAGCTTCATCAGCGCTGCCTGCCCCGGCCACATGCCGTGCGTCTTGGGCACGAACTTCCGCGCAAAGTCGGCAAACGGCTCGCCCACGCGCCACACCCGCGGCGCGGCCGGGTCGATGTTGTGGAACACGCGCAGCAGGCGCTTGCCCAGCATCGGGTTGGACGGGAAGGAATCGACGTGCAGGCGGGTGTCGTCCTTGCGCCAGCTGACCGGGCGACCAGCGATCTCGCTCGGGCGCAGCGAGGTGCCGGCGCGCGTCATGTGCGGCACGTACTCGGGGAAGAGCGTACTCACCAGCGCCTCGCTGCTGTCGGCGTAGCGGCGGATCAGCTTGTACAGGTCCGACAGGTCCTGCGGGCTGCCCTGGGCGCCGCGCACCGCGGTATCGTCGGCGCGCAGGTTGATGTTCTTGGACTTGCCGTCGGAATAACGGCTGTCGAGAAAGCGCTCTTCGCCCGGCTCGAAGCGGAAATCGAGGTCGGGGAAATACAGCACGGCGCCCTGCTCCAGCTCGCGGCGCAGCGTGGCACGCTCCTCGGCCGTGACCTGCGGCGCCCAGTCGGTGTAAGGCTGCGGGCGGATCAGGTTAAGCGTGCCGGCGGCAGCGGGGCGGCTCCGCGATGTGGCAGTGGCAAGGACAGGCGCTTCAGACATGGCATCCTCTGGGAACGGTCACCAGCAAGGGGATTGGCCGCCTGCGGCGGCGGGTCGGGAATGGCTGGATTTTACTCCCTGCGACCAGCAGTGGCGGCGGCGCCACACAGGGAACCGACCGGGATCAAACCCACATGAAAAAACCCCGCGGGCCCTGGCGGGCCGGCGGGGTTTGCCGGTGTCGGACGCGACGGGGCGCGACGCTTACAGACCGGCCGCGGCGCGCAGGGCAGCCGCCTTGTCGGTGGCTTCCCACGAGAATTCCGGCTCTTCGCGGCCGAAGTGGCCGTAGGCAGCGGTCTTCTCGTAGATCGGGCGCAGCAGGTCCAGCATCTGCACGATGCCCTTCGGGCGCAAGTCGAAGTGCTCCTGCACCAGTTCGGCGATCTTGGCGTCAGGGATCTTGCCGGTGCCTTCGGTGTAGACCGTCACATTGATCGGGCGGGCCACGCCGATGGCGTAGCTGACCTGCACCTGGCACTGGCGCGCCAGGCCCGAGGCCACCACGTTCTTGGCCACGTAGCGCGCGGCGTAGGCAGCCGAGCGGTCGACCTTGGACGGGTCCTTGCCCGAGAACGCGCCACCGCCGTGCGGCGAAGCGCCGCCGTAGGTATCGACGATGATCTTGCGCCCGGTCAGGCCGCAGTCGCCCTGCGGGCCGCCGATGACGAAGCGCCCGGTCGGGTTCACCAGGTACTTGGTTTCCTTCAGCATCTCGGCCGGCAGCGCCGCCTTGATGATCTCCTCGATCACCGCTTCACGGATCTGGGCCTGGGTGATGTCCGGCGAATGCTGGGTCGACAGCACCACGGTATCCACGCTGTGCGGCTTGCCGTCGACATAGCGCACCGTGACCTGCGACTTGGCGTCCGGACGCAGCCAGGGCAGGCGGCCGTCGCGGCGCAGCAGCGACTGGCGCTCGACCAGGCGGTGGGCGTAGTAGATCGGGAACGGCATCAGTTCCGGGGTCTCGTCGCAGGCGTAGCCGAACATCAGGCCCTGGTCGCCGGCACCCTGGTTCAGGTAGTCGTCGGAGGCGCGATCCACGCCCTGGGCGATGTCGGGCGATTGCTTGTCATAGGCGACCAGCACCGCGCAGCCCTTGTAATCAATCCCGTACTCGGTATTGTCGTAGCCGATGCGCTTGATCGTGTCGCGCGCGATCTGGATGTAGTCGACGTTGGCGGTCGTGGTGATTTCCCCCGCCAGCACCACCAGACCGGTGTTGCAAAGCGTCTCGGCCGCCACACGCGCATACTTGTCCTGCGCCAGGATGGCGTCGAGGACGGCGTCGGAAATCTGGTCGGCGACCTTATCAGGATGGCCTTCGGAGACGGATTCCGAAGTAAAAAGGAAGTCGTTTGCCACGAACTTATTCTCCAGGTTGGCTATTGCGTGCCAGCCCGTTCGGTCCATGGCGGCGACGCTTTAGCGGTATTTCAAGCAGCCCGGTTAGAGCCGCATCGCCCCGCAAGTTGTCAGTTAACTCGGCGATACACGCTATTATACGCGCCTGCCGGGTTCTTGCAGCGCACCAACGGGACCAAAGCAACACTTTGCCGCTGGCCCCGTGCTTGTCCCCCGATGACGGCACGCTGCGCGCGGAACTGAATACCGCATTCGAAGAAACGCCTGTTTTCCCGTCTGTTCCCCGGCGCAGACCCGGCACAGGCTTCCTTTTCGCGCCTGATGACCTTTCTTTTCTGGCTGATCTCCCGCCTTCCCCTGCGCCTGCTGCAAGCCGTGGGCGGCGCACTCGGTCTTCTGGCGGGGCGCCTGCCCGGCCGCTACCGCCAGCGCCTCAGGGAAAACTTCCGCCTGGCGTTTCCCGACGCCACCGACGCGATGATCGACGAAGCCGCCCGCTCGGCGGGGCGCATGATCGTCGAGATGCCCTACTTCTGGAGCCGCCGCAAGATCGGCGCGAAGCTGTACGGCTTTGACGACGACATGTGGCCGGCCCTGGAGGCGCTGCAAGCGCGCGGCAAAGGCATCATCATCCTGACCCCGCACCTGGGCTGCTTTGAAGTGCTGCCGCAGTCCCACGCATTGCTGCGCCCGGTCACCGCATTGTTCAAGCCGCCGCACCAGCCCTGGCTGCGCGACTGGATCGAAAAGATGCGCACCCGCCCCAACATGCATATGGCGCCGGCCACGCCGCGCGGGGTGCGCATGCTGGTCAAGGCCCTCAAGCGCGGCCAGGCGGTGGGCATCCTGCCCGACCAGGTGCCGACCGGCGGCGAGGGCAACTGGGCGCCATTTTTCGGCAAGCCGGCCTACACCATGGCGCTGGTGCACCGGCTGCAACAGCTGACCCAGGCGCCGGTGGTGGCGGTGTTCGCCGAGCGGCTGCCGCGCGGCGCCGGCTACCGCGGCCATTTCCGCGTGCTCAACGACGGCGGCCTGCTGCCCGCGGATCCGACTGAGGCCGCCGCCGTGATCAACCGCAATATCGAGCAACTGGTGGCCATGGCGCCCACGCAGTACCTGTGGGGCTACAACCGCTACAAGCATCCGGCCGGGGCCGAACTGCCGCCTGACTACACAACCAGCACCGCGACCAAGACGACCACTGATCCATCCCTTTCATGAGCCGCGTGTTCACCTGGCTCGGCATCGGCCTGTTGACGGTGCTGGGCAAACTGCCATATCCGTTCGTTGCCCGCTTCGGCGAAGCACTGGGCAGGCTGCTGTACCTATTCCCGAGCAGCCGCCGGCGCGTGGTGCAGGCCAACCTGCGCCTGTGCTTCCCGGACAAGACCGAGGCCGAAATCGACGCGCTGTCGCGCGAAAGCTTTCGCATCCTGTTCCGCAGCTTTGCCGAGCGCGGCATCTTCTGGACCGGTAACGAGGTGCAGATGCGCCGCTGGGTGCAGATCGACGACCAGGCCGACCTCGTGGCCCTGGACGGCACCCCCCATATCCTGGTGACGCTGCACCTCTCGGGCGTGGAAGCCGGCGCGATCCGGCTGACCATCCACCTGCGCGAGCACGTGGGGCGCTCCGGCGCATCGCTCTATACCAAGCAGAAGAACTCCCTGTTCGACGGCTTCCTGAAGCACGCGCGCGGGCGCTTCGGCGCCAACATGATTGCGCGCAATGACAGCGCGCGCGACATCCTGCGCTGCCTGAAGAAGGGCGAGGCGCTGCAACTGATCGCCGACATGGACTTCGGCGAGCGCGATTCGGAGTTCGTGCCGTTCTTCGGCGTGCAGGCGCTGACGCTGACCTCGGTGTCGCGGCTGGCGCGGCTGACCGGGGCCAAGGTGGTGCCGATCTATACCGCGATGCTGCCCGACTACCAGGGCTACGTGCTGCGCATCCTGCCCGCGTGGGAGGCATACCCCGGCGAAAGCGTCACTGACGACACGCGCCGCATGAACGCCTTCTTCGAGGACTGCATCCGCCCGCGCGTGCCCGAGTACTACTGGGTGCACAAGCGCTTCAAGCACCGCCTGCCAGGCGAGCCCGAGATCTACTGAGCTTCCCAAGCCCATGCCTGTGCCCGGCGTTCGCGAAGAAACGGTTCTGCCCTATAAAAGGAACGGCAGCGCCGAGATGACCGACAGCCCATTGGTGCGAGCCCGTGGCGCTATCGGACGTCACGGTGTGAGCCCGCTACTGAGCCTGGTCCTGGAATCGTCGGCGACAGTGGTGAGCGGCGCGAGCCGCATCCCGTTTGAGAGATCGAGTCGAATTCGACGCTTCCTATGGCGCTGCCTGGACAAGCCCCGCGCCAACACGGCGGTCGCCCACAAGCTGGCGCGAATGGTGTACTTCATGCTCACGCGCGGCGAGACCTTCGTCGACCAGGGGCAGCAGCGCTACGAAGAACGCGCCAGCGCAGCATCGCCGCGCTCAAACGCCACGCCGCCGCGCTGGGCTTCCAGCTCAATCCGGTGGAGGTGGCCGCCTGAACCCGGCCGCCTTCAGTTTGGTTTCTCAGGAGCGCGCCAGCACACCCGGCACATCCTGCGCCCCACGGCTACAATCCCCACCATGAAACTCCAGTTCACCAAGATGCATGGCGCCGGCAACGACTTTGTCGTGCTCGACGGCATCGGCCAGCAGATCGACCTGACCCCCGCGCAGTGGCGCGCGCTCGCCAGCCGGCACTTCGGCGTGGGCGCCGACCAGATGCTGGTGGTCGAGAAGCCCTCGCGCGCGGATGTCGACTTCCGCTACCGTATCTTCAATGCCGACGGCAGCGAGGTCGAGCACTGCGGCAACGGCGCGCGCTGCTTCGTGCGCTTTGTCACCGACAAGGGCATGACCGACAAGCGCTCGGTGCGCGTGGAGGTGATGAACGGCGTGATTACGCTGACGCTGCAGGACGACGGCCAGGTCACGGTCGACATGGGCGCGCCCGAGCTGGAACCGGCGCGCGTGCCGTTCCGCGCCGAAGGGCTGCCGACCCACATGGAAGGCGCCGACACGCTCTACGGACTGGAAGTCAACGGCCGCACCGAATGGATCTCGGCCGTGTCGATGGGCAACCCGCACGCAGTGCAGGTGGTGGACGATGTGGAAAACTTCCCGGTGCTGCAGGACGGCCCGGTGATCGAACACCATCCTGCCTTCCCCAATCGTGTCAATGCCGGCTTCATGCAGGTGGAAGACCGCCACACCATCCGCCTGCGCGTCTACGAGCGCGGCGCCGGCGAGACGCTGGCCTGCGGCACCGGCGCCTGCGCGGCGGTGGTGGCCGGCATCCGGCGCGGACTGCTGGACTCGCCGGTGCGGGTGCACACCCACGGCGGCGAACTGACCATCGCCTGGGATGGCGGCACGGAGCCGGTGCGCATGACCGGGCCGGCGACCACTGTGTTCGAAGGCAGCATTGACCTGGCGGCCCTGCCGGCCTGACCATAGGGGCTGCGCGCCCCTTTCCGTCCTCTTTTTCGCCTTACCGCCGATGGCAGCCGGCGGCGCGCCCAGTCCTTTTGATCGTGCAGGTCAGACCGATGGAGCGCCCCATGCCGCTGGACGATTTCCGCATCACCACGGGCAAGCGATTCCGCCTTGCCGACTTCGACCCGGGCAGCAGGCCGCTCTCGTGCGGCAAGAAAGAGGAAGATCTCGCCCGCGTCATCGAACTGAGCAACGCGCTCGACGCGCAGCAGGACATCTTCTATGCCGAGCACCGCCGCAAGCTGCTGGTGGTGCTGCAGGGCATGGACACCAGCGGCAAGGACGGCACCGTGCGCGGCGTATTCCGCAGCTTCGATCCGCTGGGCATCCGCGTGGTGGGCTTCAAGGCCCCGTCGCCGGAAGAGCTGGCGCGCGACTACCTGTGGCGCATCCACCAGCAGGTGCCCAAGACGGGCGAGATCGTGGTGTTCAACCGCAGCCATTACGAAGACGTGCTGATCACGCGCGTGCACGGCTGGATCGACAATGCCGAATGCGAGCGGCGCTTGCGCCAGATCCGCGCGTTCGAGACCATGCTGATCGAGACCGGTACCACCATCGTCAAGTGTTTCCTGCATATTTCGCGCGACGAGCAGAAGGCGCGGCTGGAGGCACGCCTGGCGGATCCGGAGAAGCACTGGAAGTTCGATACCGCCGACCTGGCCGAGCGCAAGCGCTGGAAGGCCTACATGGACGCCTACGAGGCGGCGATCATGGCGACCAGCACGCCCGAATGCCCGTGGTACGTGGTGCCGGCCGACTCCAAGACCCACCGCAACCTGATGGTGGCGGAGATCCTGACACAGGTATTCGCAGAGCTGAAACCCGCCTACCCGCCGCCGCGGCCCGAACTGGCGCAGGTGAAGGTCGAATAGTGCGGCCGGCGGCTGGGCGGGCTCAGCCGCCGTTGCCGCGATGCACGTCGTGCGTGACGAAGGGATGCTCGCGGCTGGGCATGGCCAGCCAGTGCGGGTGGCGCAGCGTCTGGCGGATATCGTCCAGCCCGCTGGTCCAGTGCTCATGCATGGTCAGCGAGCCGAACTGGTAATCCTTGGCCATGTTCTCGAACGACTTGTCGCGGTAGATCAGCTGGATCACGTTGCGGCGTGCGTCGCAGGCCTGCTCGGCGGCGCGCCGGTACCACTCGTTGTCGCGCTTTGACTGCGGCACCAACGCCATCACTTCATTGAGCATGCGGCGCATGTTCTGCTGCTCGCGCATGTAGTCGGTGATGGCGCGCGTGCGGCTGGAATAGCGGATGTCCTTCTCGCGCTCGGCCACGTCGATCAGGTCGTGCGGCAGCTTGCCGCGCGCGCTCCACAGGTCGACCTGGAAGATCAGCGCATCGCGCCGCGGCTGCGCGGTCAGCACCTCGGCCAGCGGCGTGTTGGAGACCAGGCCGCCGTCCCAGTAGTACTCGCCATCGATCTCCACCGCCGGAAAGCCCGGGGGCAGCGCGCCGGAGGCCATGAAATGCTCGGGGCGGAGCTTGTCGCGGGTGTTGTCGAAATAGGCGAAGTTGCCGGTGCGCACATTGACCGCGCCCACCGACACACGCATCAGGTCGGGGCGGTGGTTGATCAGGTCGAAGTCGGCAAAGCGCTCCAGCGTCGCCTTCAGCGGCGTGGTGTCATAGAAGCTGGCGCGGGTGGGTTCGGCATAGCGCGACAACAGCTCCGGCCAGGTGCGCGGCTGGAAGAAGCCGCGCTGGCCTTCGAACATCGCGCGCGCGGCCTGCAGGCCGTCGAACCAGACGCGCAGCGGCTCCGGCCAGGTTTCTGCATGATCGATGAGCCAGGTATGCGACAGGCTCGGCAGCCACGGCTGCGCGCAGATGTGCTCCCAGAAGGCGCACAGCTGCTCGACCCGGCGCTCGGGCGGATTGCCGGCGATCACCGCGGCATTGAGCGCGCCGATGGAGATGCCGGCGACCCAGTTCGGGTAGATGCCGCCCTCGGCCAGCCCTTGGTACACGCCGGCCTGGTAGGCGCCCAGCGCCCCGCCACCCTGCAGCACCAGCGCGCGCACGGCATAGGCTTCATGCGCCGGCCGGTCCGGGGCCTTGGCGGCCTGGCGCAACGGCTTGCGCGGGCGCACCTGGGCGCCGCGCTCGGCGAGGGAATCGGCGTTGTTGCCGTTGTCAGCCTGGGCGGATGGCGTTGCCGCCTGCCCTGCCTTTTCCTGTTGCTCTTGCTGCTCTTGCCATTCCTGCCGCTCTTTTGCCGCCACGCCGCGCTCCCCGCCAGTTAGAAAGTCCGCCTGCCCCGCTATCCGATGATGGGCGCTGCCGTCAGCGCCCATCGTCATCAACGGCTTCAGACGCCGTAGCGCTGACGGTAGGCCGCCACTGCCTCGCGCGAGGCGGACAGCGCCGGATCCTGCGACGCGTCCAGGTAGGCCAGCAGGTCCTTCAGGCTGGCGATCGCGATCACCGGGATGCCGAATTCACGCTGCACGTCCTGCACGGCGGAGTGCGTGCCGACCTGCTCGGCGGTGCCGCTCTTCTCCATGCGATCCAGCGCGATCAGCACCGCGGCGGGCTCGGCACCGGCGGCGCGGATCATGTTGACGGACTCGCGCACCGAGGTGCCGGCCGAAATCACGTCGTCGACGATGACGACCTTGCCCTGCAGTTTCGCGCCCACCAGCGTGCCGCCTTCGCCATGGTCCTTGGCTTCCTTGCGGTTGTAGGCGAAGCCGACGTCACGTCCCATGCCCGCCAGCGCCACCGCGGTAGCCGACGCCAGCGTGATGCCCTTGTAGGCCGGCCCGAACAGCACGTCGAACTGCACGCCCGAGCCCAGCAGGGTTTTCGCATAGAATTGCGCCACCTGGCCGAGCATCGCGCCCTGGTTGAACAGGCCGGCGTTGAAGAAGTACGGCGACTTGCGACCGGCCTTGGTGACGAACTCGCCAAACGACAGCACGCCGGCATCGAGCGCAAAGCGGATAAAAGTCTGGCTGAGGTCGGCGCCTTGTTGCGTACCAGCTGGCGTGTTCTGCGTCATCATTTCCCTCTGAATTCAAAATTTCCCCGAATGTTACGGATTATCAGCGCCAACCTCAACGGCATCCGCTCCGCGTCGAAGAAGGGCTTTTTCGACTGGATGGGCAAGCAGGACGCGGACATGGTCTGCGTGCAGGAACTGAAGGCGCAGGCCGCCGACATGACGGAAGCGTTCCTTGCGCCACATGGTTACCACGGCTATTTCCACTACGCCGAGAAGAAGGGCTACAGCGGCGTGGGCCTCTACACGCGCCACAAGCCTGAGCGTGTGGTCACCGGCTTCGGCAATACGGAATTCGACAGCGAAGGCCGCTATGTCGAAGTGCAGTATCCGCACCTGGCCGTGATCTCGGTGTACGTGCCGTCCGGCTCCAGCGGCGAGGAGCGCCAGCAGGCCAAGTTCCGCTTCATGGAATCGTTCCTGCCACACCTGCTGCAACTGAAGGCGACCGGGCGCGAGATCGTGCTGTGCGGCGACGTCAACATCGCGCACAAGGAAATCGATATCAAGAACTGGAAGGGCAACCTGAAGAACTCAGGCTTCCTGCCGGAAGAGCGCGCGTGGATCGGCGAGTTGTTCGACACCCACGGCTATGTCGACGTGTTCCGCAAGCTGGACCCGCGTCCGGACCAGTACACGTGGTGGAGCAACCGCGGGCAGGCCTATGCCAAGAACGTGGGGTGGCGCATCGACTACCACCTGGCCACGCCGAAGATCGCCGCGACCGCGCATGTGTGCTCGATCTACAAGGACGAGAAGTTCAGCGACCACGCGCCGCTGTCGATCGATTACGACTATCCGCTCTGAGGGTAGCCATCAGGCCGCCCGGACTTCTTCGAGCAACTCCGGGTGGCGCTCGAGCAGCTTCAGCAGCTTGACCAGCGCCAGCGGCGGCTTGGTCTTGCCGGTCTCATAGCGCGAGAACGCATTGACGCCGCCGCCAAAGATCTCGGCGGCTTCGCGCTGGTCGAGGCGGAGCTTCTTGCGCACGCCGGCGATGTAGGCCGGATCGACGAACGCGGCATTCACCTGGCGGCTGAACGCGTTCATCAGCTTCATCACCCGGTCGCTTTCCTGCCAGTCGGTTACGGACTCACCACAGGCCGGGCAGAACTGTCCGCGCACTTTTTCTAGCACGGTGGTTTCGCCGCGATAGGTGTAAGGGATGTCGCGGACATCGGCCACCAGTTCGGCCGCGCCGCATTCAGGGCATTTCATTGCACAGCTCCTTTCATCGCGCCTTGAACCTCCTTGAACGACACGACCAGCAGGCCGTCGGTCACCGTCAGCTTCAGCTGCACCCCGCCATACCGCGTGACCGGACGGTAGACCTCCTGCCACGCGGTGTGGTCGGCGTAAGTGGTCATGCTCTTGTAGAAGTCGGCCGGACGCAGTGCAGCGATCACCTCAGCCAGGCCTGCCATGTCCAGTCCCAGCGCCACGGCCCCATCGCGGGCGGTTCGCGTGACTGTGACCCGGCGTGCTGCCAGAAGCTCCCGCACCCGCCACAACGGGTAATGCGCCGTCCCCTTCCCCATGAGAATTAACCTACTTGGTTATATTCTGCAAACGTCGAACTGTGCCAGATCGCAATAATCCAACTGGTGCAAACCCTGCGACCCGCCCCCATCCCCGCTACAATGCAGGTTCCCCACCGGGTCCGGCAGGGGACGTTTCGCATTTCAAGCATTCCCCCGCACTTCATTGAGTGAGTCCGCCATGGTTTTCAAAGTGTTCGTCGATGGTCAGGAAGGCACCACCGGTCTCCGGCTGCTTGACTATCTCTCCGGTCGTTCCGACGTGGAACTGCTGCGCATTGCCGATGACAAGCGCAAGGACCCGGCCGAGCGAGCACGCTTCCTGAACGCCGCCGACGTCGCCTTCCTGTGCCTGCCCGACGTGGCCTCGCGCGAGGCGGTGTCGCTGGTGACCAACCCGAATACCTGCGTGATCGACGCCAGTACGGCGTTCCGCACCTCCGACAACTGGGCCTACGGTCTGCCCGAACTGGTGCGCGGCCAGCGCGAGAGGATCCGCGCCAGCAAGCGCATCGCGGTCCCGGGTTGCCACGCCAGCGCCTTCGTGATGGCGGTGCGCCCGCTGGTGGACGCCGGCGTGTTGCCGCCGGACTACCCGGTGTCGGCGTTCTCCCTGACCGGCTACAGCGGCGGCGGCAAGAAGATGATTGCCGACTTCGAAGCCGGCGGTAACCCGAAGCTGCACAGCCCGCGCCCCTACGCGCTCGGGCTGCAGCACAAGCACCTGCCCGAAATGCGCGTGCAGGGCGGCCTGTCGCAGGACCCGATCTTCAACCCGATCGTCGGCAACTTCCTCAAGGGCTTGGCGGTGACGGTGCCGGTCTTCGGCGAGCGCCTGGCGCGCAAGGTGAGCCCGGAGCAGATCGTCGAGATCTACCGCAAGCACTATGAGGGCGAGCAGTTCGTGCGCGTGCTGCCGTACAACAGCGAAGAGAACCTCGACAACGGCTTCTTCGACGTGCAGGCCAACAATGACACCAACCGTGTCGACCTGTTCGTGTTCGGCACGCCCGAGCGCCTGAACCTGGTCGCCCGCCTGGACAACCTGGGCAAGGGCGCGGCCGGTGCCGCGGTGCAGTGCATGAACGTGCATGTGGGCGCCGACGAGGCCACGGGGCTGCGCGCCTGAAGCGGCGACACGCCTGAACGGGAAAAGCCGGCAATGCCGGCTTTTTTCTTTTGCATGCGGAATGCGCCTCAGCGTTTCAGCGGCTTCTGGCGGTCGTCGTCGCCGCTGTCCACCGGCGCATCGCCCAGGCCCGCCATATTGGCGCGGTACGGCGGCAGCCGGTCCACCGGTGTGTTGATCGCGCGCGCGTAGAGCGGCAGCACCTCGGGCATATGCTTTTCCAGGTCGGCGATGCGGCTGCGCCCGGACGGGTGCGTGGACAGGAACTCGGCGCCGGACTGCGACACCTTGCCCATCTTCTGCCACAGCGTGATCGCGGCGCGCGGGTCATAGCCGGCGCGCGCAGCGACATCCATGCCGATCAGGTCCGCTTCGGATTCATCCGCGCGCGAGAAGCGCAGCGTCAGCAGGTGCGCGCCGGTGCCCAACGCCATATTGCCCAGGTTGCCGAAGCCGAACAGCTGGGAAATCACGTTGGCGCCCAGGTTGGTGATCTCGGACTTGGCGGCGCGCTCGCGCGCGTGCTCCTGCAGCGCGTGGGCGATCTCGTGGCCCATCACCATCGCAATCTCGTCGTCGGTGAGCTTGAGCTGGTCGAGCAGTCCGGTATAGATGGCGATCTTGCCGCCGGGCATGCAGAAGGCATTGACCTGCTTCGAGCCGATCAGGTTGACCTCCCACTGCCACTGGCGCGCGCGCTCGTTCCAGCGCACGGTATGCGGCAGCAGCCGCTTGCCAATGGCGCGCAGGCGGATCAGCTGCGGGTTGTTGTCGCCGGCCAGCGCATGCTTGGCGATGGCCTCCTGCTTGAGCTGCTCGTACTCTTGCGTGGCCTGCTGCTCGATGGCCTCGGCCGGCACGATGTTGCGCACCGCCGAGCCGCCGGGGTTGAGCCGGATGCCGCCGGCATCGCCTTCCTGCGCCGGCGCGGGCTGGCTCCAGGCCATGGGCAACGCCACCGCGGCCAGCGCCAGCGCGCGGGCCAGCCGGGTACGGGTGGGACGCTGATCACCTTGCAGGCGGCGGAGCATGTGCGGTTCCTCGGGCGCAGTCAAGACGTGGGAAAGCCCGCCGCGTTGTGCCGCATGTGGCGGCGAGGCAGGCGGGTGATGCAATAATACACGGCGCCCACGCAGCCGCGCGGCGCCACACGCCTGCCCCGTTCATGACTTTCCAATCCTATCTCGACATCTTCCGCAACCGCCGCATCGGCGCCATGCTGGCGCTGGGCTTCGCTTCCGGGCTGCCGCTGGCGCTGACTTCCGGCACCTTGCAGGCGTGGATGACGGTCGAGGGGCTGGATATCAAGACCATCGGCTTCTTCTCGCTGGTCGGGCAGGCCTATATCTTCAAGTTCCTGTGGGCGCCACTGATGGACCGCTACACGCCGCCGCTGCTGGGCCGCCGGCGCGGCTGGCTGCTGGTGACGCAGGTGGGGCTGGTGCTGGGCATCGCCGCCATGGCCTTCTGCCCGCCGCGCGAGGCGCTGTGGACACTGGCGGCGCTGGCCACGCTGGTGGCCTTCCTGTCGGCCTCGCAGGACATCGTCTTCGACGCCTACAGCACCGACGTGCTGCGTCCCGCCGAGCGTGGCGCCGGTGCGGCGGTCAAGGTGCTTGGCTACCGGCTGGCAATGCTGGTCTCGGGCGGCCTGGCGCTGTGGCTGGCCGACCGCGTGCTCGGCTGGCAGCAGACCTACCTGCTGATGGCGGCGCTGATGGGCGTGGGCATCGTCACCCTGCTGTGGGCGCCGGAACCGGACGTGCCGGCGCGCGCGCCGCGCTCGCTGGAAGAGGCCATACTCGGTCCGCTGCGCGACTTCTTCGCGCGCCCGGGCGCATGGTGGCTGCTGCTGCTGATCGTGCTGTACAAGCTCGGCGACGCCTTTGCCGGCAGCCTGTCGACCACTTTCCTGATCCGCGGCGTGGGCTTCTCGGCGGGCGAGGTCGGCATCGTCAACAAGACGCTGGGGCTGGCCGCCACCATCATCGGCGCGCTGTTTGGCGGCACGCTGATGGTGCGGCTGGGGCTGTACCGCTCGCTGATGCTGTTCGGCGTGCTGCAGGCGGTGTCGAACCTGGGCTACTGGATCCTGGCGGTGACGCCGGCGCACCTGTGGACCATGGGCACGGCCATCGCCGTGGAGAACCTGTGCGGCGGCATGGGCACGGCGGCCTTCGTGGCGCTGCTGATGACGCTGTGCAACCGCTCGTTCTCGGCCACGCAGTACGCGCTGCTGTCGGCGTTGGCCTCGGTGGGCCGGGTCTATGTGGGCCCCACCTCCGGCTATATGGTCGAGGCCTGGGGCTGGGCGCCGTTCTACCTCAGCACGGTGGCGGTGGCGCTGCCAGGCGTGATGCTGCTCTGGGTCATGCGCAACACCGTGCACCGCTACGAGGCCCAGGCGCGCGAAGCGATCGCCTGAGCCAGTCCCTTCCTTATTCCTTGTAGTAGACGATCTGGTGCGAGCTGGCGATCAGCTCGCCGCCCGCGCTCCACAGCTGCGCGCGCTGGTCGAAGAAGCCCTGGCGGAACACCTGAGCGTGCGCGCTGGCCAGCACGTGGCTGTCGCCCAGCGCCGCCAGCGTCTGCGCATCGGCATGGAAATAGGTGGTCATCGACACCGTGCCGGCCGGCACGAAGCCCGCGCGCTTGAGGAAGATGCGCGGGTAGAAGCTGTCCGCCCACGCCGCCACCGCGGCGAAGTCCGGCGTGCGTGCCGGTGCGTCGCGCAGCCAGAACTGCGTCAGGCTGTCCGGGTGCTCGGTGCCGGGCTCGGCGGTCGGCTTGGCGCCGCGCACCGGGCGCATATCGTAGGACTTGAGCCAGCGCACCGGCGCAAACCCGCCCATCGCCGGCAGCGCGTCGGCAGCCGGCACCTCCGGCATCACCGCCTCGCCGCAGGCCCAGGTCTCACGGCGCACGGCAAACATGGCGGTGGCGGTGGTGGCCACGGCATCGCCCTGGCGCAGTTCCAGGGTCCAGTGCTGGGTCGAGCGGTTGGTGCGCACCGGGCGCGCCTCGATCTCGAACGGGCCTTCGGCGATCGGTCCGGCAAAATTGACGGTCAGCGAAACCGGGTCGCCCAGCCGCTGCGGATGGTCCAGCGCCGCCTGCAGCAGCGTGGCGGCGGTGATGCCGCCGAAGGGCCCGATCATGTTCCAGTACGCCGGCGTGGTACGGCCGAGGAAACGGTGCTCGCCGGCGGCCTCCAGCGCAATCGCATCGTCAAAGGAATGGAGCGCGGCAGGAGCGGCGGCAGTCTGGGGGGCGATAGCTGACATGGCGATAGGGGCGAATAGCACGATCGTTCGATGAGCTGCCTACACTAGCCGTAGTCAGGCAGTTGGTCAACACGATCGTGCATCCGGCGCCCATCCAGCGTTCTCGGGTGCCGCATCAGCCCTCCACCCGCCGCCGCGGCGGCAGGCTCCAGCCGAGCTGGTTGGCGATCACGCCCAGCAGCACCAGCGCCATGCCTGCGATCTGCAGCGGGCCCAGCACCACGCCAAACACCAGCACGTCGATCACGATCGCCACCAGCGGGTAGATGAAGGCCAGCGTCGCGATCGACACCACGTTGAGCCGCTGGAAAGCGCCATACAGCAGCGTGTACATCACGCCGGTATGGACCAGCCCCAGCGCCAGCAGCGCGGCCCAGGTGCCTGTACCGTAGCTGCCTGCCGCGGGATGGGCCAGCGGCGCCAGCATCAGCACGCCCAGCACCATCTGCAGCCCGGCGATCTGGCCGGGCGGGATGGCCTGCAGCCGGCGCGTGGCCAGGGTCGTCACCGCGTACAGCAGCGCGGCCAGCAGGCCCAGGCCGATGCCGGCCAGCATCGCCGCGCCGGTGGCGCCGTGCTCGAGCCCGGTGATCAGCATCACACCGGCAAAGGCCAGCACCAGCCACGGCAGCCGTGCGAACGGGAACGGCTCACGCTGGACCACCGAAGTCAGCAACAGCAGGAAGAACGGCTGGGTGTGATAGACCACGGTGGCAATGGCGATGCCGCTGTACGCGTACGCCGAGAACAGCGCCAGCCAGTTGAGCACCAGCGTGACACCGCCCAGCACCAGCCAGCCGAGCTGCGCGCGGGTCATCCGCACCCAGCCGCGCTGCAGCGTCAGCACGCCCAGCAGCGCCGCGCCGCCGAACAGGCAGCGGAAGAACACTACATCGAGCGGCGCTTGGCCGCTGGTGACCACGAACCAGCCGATGGTGCCGGACAGCAGCATGGCCGCGACCATGCGCCGGGCGCCGCCTGGCAAGGGTTGTTGGGAGGGCATGAGGGACTCCGGTCAGACGATTGCCGCATTGTTCCATCATGCGATCCGCTCAACAATCCTGCCTCAACTCAATTAATATTTGACCTGAAGTCAAAGAATGGGGACGTGCGATGCCGGATGCACCACTTAATGCGATGGCCGTCTTTGCGCGCGTGGTCGAGTGCGGCAGCTTCTCGGCCGCCGCGCAGGATCTCGGCATGACGCCGTCGGCGGTCAGCCGCCACGTGTCGCGGCTGGAAGCGACGCTGGGCGCGAGCCTGCTGCAGCGGACCACGCGCGCCTTTGCGCTGACCGAGCTGGGCCAGTCGGTCTACGCCGCCTGTGCGCGCATGACCGCCGCCGCGCGCGAGGTCACCGCGCTGGCCGGCGACCACGGCGGAACGCCGCACGGCGTGCTGCGCGTCAGCGCCCCGGTTTCGTTCGGGCAGGCCTGGCTGGCGCCGCGGTTGCCGGCGCTGCTGGCCAGATACCCGGGGCTGGACCTGCAGCTGACGCTGGCCGACCGCATGGTCGACCTGGTCGAGGAAGGCCTGGACGTGGCCGTGCGCATCGCCCGCGAACTGGCGCCCGGGCTGGCCGCGCGGCCGCTGCGCGAGGTGCGCTACCGGCTGGTGGCCTCGCCCGGCTACCTGGACCGCCACGGCACCCCGGCCACGCCTGCGGACCTGACGGCCGCGCGCTGCCTGTATCTCGGCTACGGCAACTTCGGCGAGCGCTGGACCCTGCGCCACCAGGCCGGCGGCGAGGCCGTGGTGGTCCGCATTCCGCCGCGCCTCACGCTGAACAACAGCCTGGCGATCATGACCATGGTGGAGCGCGATGCCGGCATCGGGCTGGTGCCGGATTTCTCGCTGGGCAGCGCGCTCGAGGAGGGCCGCGTGGTGACGGTGCTGCCGGACTGGGACATCCTCGAGCCCTACATCGGCACCGCCTATGCCGTCTACACGCCGACGCGGCACGTGCCGCCCAAGGTGCGGGCTTTTGTCGACCACTTGGCCGCGACGGCTGGCGACGCCCCGGCCTGATCAGGCCGCGCAGACCCGGTACACCGCCAGGCTGCCGCGCCAGTTGACGCCCCAGTTCACGGTGATGCCTTCATGCATCACCACGCGGTCGATCACGCGCAGGCCGACCTTGGGCGCGAGCGCCTCGAAGTCGCTGATGGTCAGCACGCGCACGTTGGGCGTGTTGTACCACTGGTAGGGCAGCGATTCCGACACCGGCATGCGCCCGCGGAACACCGACAGCCGGTGCGGCCAGTAGCCGAAGTTCGGGAACGACACGATGCATTCGCGCCCCACCCGCAGCGTGTCGCGCAGTACCTGCGCGGTGTTGTGGATGGTCTGCAGCGTCTGCGACAGGATCACGGTGTCGAAGCTCTTGTCCTCGAACAGGGCCAGCCCGCCTTCCAGGTTCTGCTGGATGACATGCACGCCCTTCTGCGCGCACGCCAGCACGCCTTCGTCGCGGATCTCGATGCCGTAGGCCTGCACGTCGAGCTCGTCCTGCAGCACGCGCAGCAGGCTGCCGTCGCCGCAGCCCAGGTCGAGCACGGTGGAATTGGGTTCGATCCAGCGCGCGATCGCGCGGAAGTCGGGGCGCAGCGCCAGGATATTGGGATTGGCCAGGGCGTTCATGCGCCGATCTCCTCTGCGATACGGTCGTAGTAGGCGCGCATCAGGTTGTGGTAGCGCGGGTCGTCGAGCAGGAAGGCATCGTGGCCGTGCGGCGCGTCGATCTCGGCGTACGAGACCGGGCGCTTGTTGTCCAGCAGCGCCTTGACCAGCTCGCGGCTGCGGCTGGGCGCGAAGCGCCAGTCGGTGCCGAAGCTCGCCACCAGGAAGCTGGCCTGGGTCTGCGCCATCGCGCGCGTCAGGTCGCCGCCGTAGGCCAGCGCCGGGTCGAAATAGTCGAGCGCGCGCGTGATCAGCAGGTAGGTGTTGGCATCGAAGTATTCGGCGAACTTGTCGCCCTGGTAGCGCAGGTAGCTCTCCACCTGGAATTCGACATCGAACGAGAAGCGGATGTCGTCGGTCTTGAGTTCGCGGCCGAATTTCTCGGCCATGTCCTCGTCCGACAGGTAGGTGATATGGCCGATCATGCGCGCCACGCGCAGGCCGCGCTTGGGCTTGACGCCATGCGCGTAGTAGTTGCCGCCGTGAAAGTCGGGATCGGACAGGATGGCGCTGCGCGCGACCTCGTTGAAGGCGATGTTCTGCGCCGACAGCTTGGGCGTGGACGCGACCACGATGCAGTGGCGCAACCGGTCCGGGTACATCAGGCTCCAGGCCACCGCCTGCATGCCGCCGAGGCTGCCGCCCATCACCGCGGCGAACTGCGTGATGCCGAACGCGTCGGCCACGCGCGCCTGCGCATTGACCCAGTCTTCCACCGTCACCACCGGGAAGCTCGCGCCATAGGGCTGGCCGGTGGCGGGGTTCAGGCTCATCGGCCCGGTCGAGCCGAAGCACGAGCCCAGGTTGTTCACGCCGATGACGAAGAAGCGGTCGGTATCGAGCGGCTTGCCGGGACCGACCATGTTGTCCCACCAGCCCACGTCGCGCGGGTCGTCGGCATAGACACCGGCCACATGGTGCGAGGCATTGAGCGCGTGGCAGACCAGCACCGCGTTGGAGCGGGCCGCGTTGAGCGTGCCGTAGGTCTCGACCATCAGGTCGTAGCCGGCGATGGACGTGCCGTTGCGCAGCTTCAGCGGCTCGGCGAAATGCATGCGCTGCGGCGTGACCACGCCGATCGAATCGGGCGGCAGGTCGAGCGCGGCGGGCGCGGCAGACGGCAGGGCGACATCAGTCATGGAATCCGGGCCCGTGGCGAACGGGCAAAAAAAACCGACTGGCATTTGCGTATGCAGCATCGCAGCCAAGTCGGGATTCACTGGATTCCTTGCGGGATTCCGCGTGCCGGCGCCATCCATTGCAGTGGTGACATGGGGCGCCGACCCAACCTCTTTAGCCGCATTTATAGTGGCAACCCGGACCTTGGTCCCTTGGCTGCCGCGCGCCCGCAAGCCAGTCATCAAATCGGCGCGACCGGGCAATTATAGAGCAATCGGCCCGGCATGTTGTTTTCAGCCCAGCAAGACCCTCAGGTGCGCCTCGACATGGTCCGACGGCGACTTGCGGAAGCCGCTCTTGGCATAGCGGTGCCACTGCCCCTGCACCGCCGCCATGATCAGCGCAGCGCGTGCCGGGATATCGGCATCCGCGGGGAACGCGGCCTGCGTCACCGCCACCTTCAGGCACTGGCGCAGCGAGGCCTCGATGCGGTCCACCACCTGGTTGATGCGTTCCTGCAGGCGCTCGTGCTCACCCACCAGCGCCTCGCCGGTCAGCACGCGCGTCATGCCCGGGTTCTTCTCGGCGAACGACAGCAGCATGCGCACGATCGCATGGACCTGGCGCAGGCCGTGCTCTTCCTTGTCGGCGATCTGGTTGATCAGGCCGAACACGGTCTGCTCGATAAAGCCGATCAGGCCCTCGTACATCTGCGCCTTGCTGGCGAAGTGGCGGTACAGCGCCGCCTCGGACACGTTCAGGCGCGCGGCCAGCGCGGCGGTGGTGATCTTTTCCCCGCGCGGGTGTTCCAGCATGGTGGCCAGCGTCTGCAGGATCTGCACGCGGCGCTCGCCCGGGCGCGGGCGCTTGCGCACGGGCGCGGCCGGCGCCTGTTCGCCCGCCGGCATGTCGATGTCCTCGGCCCTGCCTGAAATGACAGCCTCCGGCTGGTCCCCGTTGCTCTGCGTCATGACCCGGTTCTCCGCATTCGTCGTTGGAGTTGATGCATGGATTGTACTTTTATGTCCACATAGGCTGGCCGGTTCGGCACGCGCGCGCGCTCGCGCGGCACGTTGTCGGGCTGTGCCTGCGGCGCCTGGGTCTCCGCGGCCACCAGCGTCACCGACTGCTCCTGCGCGGCGTGGCCGACATGGCGGTCTTCTTCGGCCTCCAGCGTCGAGCGTACCGCGGCATCGCGTCGGCTGCCGTCGTCGCGCGCGGCGGGCACATCATGTGGGCGCGATGGCGCGATCATGCGCAGGTAGCCGGTCACCCACGCGGTGCGGATGCCGGTGCCGGCATAGCGCTTCAGGTGCGACACCGTGTCCTCCACCAGCACCGCGCGATGCGGCGCGATGCGGGTCTGCGCCAGCAGCCGGCGCAGCATGCGGCGGTCCGGCTTGGGCCGCAGGTGGCCGTGCACCCACATCTGCTCGATCGCCACCACGCGCTCGAAGCAATGGCGGATGCCGGCAATCTCCATCACCGCCCGCGCATAGTCCTGCGGCGCATTGGTGACCAGGATCTTGCGCCCGGGCAGGCGCCGCAGGTGCGCGGCCAGCCCGCGGCGCACGCGCACCATCTCGGCCAGCGCCGGGAACTCATGCGCGGCACGCAGGAAGTCCGCGGGATCGACGCCATGGTGGCGGATCATGCCGAGCAGCGTGGCACCGTAGCGCTGCCAGTAGTCCACGCGCACGCGGCTCGCGGTGGCATCGTCGCAACCGAGCACGCGCGCCACGTAGGCGGTCATCAGCCGGTTGATGGCCGGGAAGATCGCGTGCGAGGCGTCGTGCAGCGTGTTGTCGAGGTCGAACAGCCAGACCGTGCGGCCTGAGTTGTCGCCCGCCGGGCGGCGGCGCAGGCGAGCGCGGACACGGCGCGGAGGAGGAAGACTGGAAGGCACGCCGGGCAACTCGGAGGATATGGGGTGTTCCGGGGCGGCTGGCTGTTGCCAGGGCCGCCCCGGCGGCTCCGCTCAGTGCGAGCGGATCATGGTGCCGAACGCCTGCTCGGTCAGGATTTCCAGCAGCAGCGAATGCTCGATGCGGCCGTCGACGATGTGGACCGAATGCACGCCGCTCTTGGCCGCGTCCAGCGCCGACGAGATCTTTGGCAGCATGCCGCCCGAGATGGTGCCGTCGGCGAACAGCTCTTCGATCTCGCGCGCGGTCAGGTCGGTCAGCAGGTTGCCCTTCTTGTCCATCACGCCGGGGATGTTGGTCATCATCACCAGCTTCTCGGCCTTGAGGATCTCGGCCATCTTGCCGGCGACCACGTCGGCGTTGATGTTGTAGGCCTGGCCATCGTCGGAGAAGCCGATCGGCGAGATCACCGGGATAAAGGCATCGTCCTGCAGCGCCTTGACCACCGCCGGGTTGATCGCCTCGATATCGCCGACGTAGCCGATATCGATGAAGGCGCCCGGGTTCTCGCGATCCGGCATCTGCAGGCGCTTGGCGCGGATCAGGCCGCCGTCCTTGCCGGTCAGGCCCACGGCCTGGCCGCCGTACTGGTTGATCAGCATCACGATGTCCTGCTGGACTTCGCCGCCCAGCACCCACTCGACCACTTCCATGGTCTCTTCGTCGGTGACGCGCATGCCCTGCACAAAGGTGCCGACCTTGCCGACCTTCTTCAGCGCCTCATCGATCTGCGGGCCGCCGCCGTGCACCACCACCGGATTCATGCCGACCAGCTTCAGCAGGATCACGTCGCGCGCGAAGCCGTGCTTGAGCTTCTCTTCGGTCATGGCATTGCCGCCGTACTTGACCACGATGGTCTTGCCGTGGAACTTGCGGATATACGGCAGCGCCTCGGCGAGGATCTCGGCTTTCAGCGCGGGGGCAATGGCGGCCACCGTCGTTGCGGCAGGCCCGGGGTTGTCGGCGTTCATGGGGGACATCCGTGAGATTCAACAGGTATGATGGCTAATCGATCGCGTACCCGGGGGAAAACCAACGGGGATCGCCCGAAAGTGCGCCATCCGGCCACGGCAGGCGCCGATTTTACAAGAAACCGCGCGGGGCGCGAGCCTACCGGCCACAGCGGCCCCCGGCAGCCGCCATCAAGCGGCCCACGGGGCACCAGGACGGCACGCCGGCGTTCCGTCCGCGCAACAGCCGCGCCGGCCTCGGTCACCTGAGCCGATCACTGTGCCCGATCACTGTGCCCATTTGGCAAGCCACGCCGCGCACCAGTTCCCACCATGCCAGAAACCAACCGCGCATTGCCCCCTCCGATCCCGGCCCCTGCGCCGGCGTGCCGCCGATGAGCGACGCCCGCACGGTCCTCACCGGCCAGCTGCGCCCGGTCGAGCATTGCAGCCGCTGCGGCGCCGGTTTCGTCTGTGGCTACGTGGCCGGGCTGCCCGAGTGCTGGTGCGCCAGCCAGCCGCTGCTGCCGGCGCGGCAGATCGTGCCCGGCCAGCACTGCCTGTGCCCCGCCTGCCTGGCGGCGCGCCGGAGCGAGGATCAGGCGCCGGACCCGCCCGCGGGCACGCCGGCAGGCTGAGCCGGCGCACTGCCCCACTGCATCACCAGCATCCCGGCCACGATCAACATCGCGCCCGCCAGCCGCGCCGGCGTCAGCGCACGCACGGCAAACCCGGCCAGCCCGAACTGGTCCACCAGCAGCGCCGCCAGTACCTGCCCCGCCACCACCGCGGCGATAAAGCCGGCGGCGCCCAGTTTCGGCGCCATCATCAGCGCTGCGGAGATATAAAACACCCCCAGCACTCCCCCGATCCAGATCCAGCCCGGCGCGCGCGCCAGCTGCGACGGCGCCGGCAGCGGCACCCCGCAGCAGCCACAGCACCGGCAGGATGGCTGCCAGGCTGACCAGCAACGACACCAGCGTGGCCGACAGCGGATGGCCCAGCGTGCGCCCCAGCGTGGCGTTGGCGCCCGCCTGGAACGGGATCACGGCGCCCGCCAAGACGGCGGTGGAGAGCGGCAGCAATAGTGAAACGGGGATCGAAAACGGGACCTGAGTGACTGACATGGCGCGCTCCGTAAGGCAATATGCGATGCCTGCCAGTGTGAAATATCGCAAAGCGAATTCCCAATTCTGCTTTCGTACGTTTAATATTCGCCGAATGAATAGCCTACGCGGAATCGACCTCAACCTGCTGGTGGTGCTGGAAGCACTGCTGGCCGAGCGCCATATCTCCCGCGCCGCGCTGCGGCTGCACCTGAGCCAGCCGGCGGTGAGCCACGCGCTGGGCCGCCTGCGGCAACTGCTCGACGACCCCATCCTGGTGCGCGGCAAGGGCGGCCTGGTGCTGAGCGCGCGCGCCCATGAACTGGCGGGCCCGCTGGCCGAAGCGCTGGCGCAGGTGCGCATCCTGCTGGGGCCGAGCGGCTTCCAGCCCGCCACCACGCGCCGTACCTTCCGCCTGGCGATGTCGGACTATGGCGCGCTGGTGGTGCTGCCGCGGCTGCTGCGCGCGGTGCGCAGGGCCGCGCCCAATATCGACCTGGTGGTATCGCAGGCCAGCCGCGAGGGCATGACCGCGCAGGTAGCCGACGGCGAGATCGACATGGCGCTGGGCGTGTTCACCTACCAGCCCGAAGGCGTCAAATCCGCCGAGCTGTTCCGGGAGAGCTACGCCTGCGCGGTGGATGCGGCGACCGTGCGCGATTCCGGCCGGCTCGACCAGGTGGCTTACCTGGCGCGCTCGCACGTGCTGGTGGCCACGCACAGCGAACGCATGGATGCGATCGACACAGCCGTCGCCAAGCTCGGCGGGCGCCGCAAGATCGCCTGCGTGGTGCCGCACTGGAGCGTGGCGCCGGCGCTGATCGCCGGGACCAACCTGGTGCTCACCACCGCGCGGCGCAGCCTGGCCGCGCTGGAAGACGACCCCCGCTACGCCGTATTCACGCCGCCCTTTGCGCTGGACGACTTCACCTTCAGCATGATCTGGCACGAGCGCACCGAGGCCGATCCGGCCCACGCCTGGCTGCGCGAGCGCATGCTGGCGGCCGCTGCCAGTCAGGAATCGGAAGAGCCGATCAGCTTGCGCGGCTGACGGCGCGTTGTGGGCTGAGCGGGCCGAGCGGGCTGGGCGGGCTTGCCGCCAGCCGGCTTCGGCGGCTGCGCGCTGGCATCGCGGCGCTGGGTGGCGCCGGTGGCTGGCCTGGCCGGCCGCGTGTCCCCGCGAAAAACCAGCTTCTGCCGGGTACCGTGCTGCTTGTTGGCCATGATGGCTGGATGGATGAGGCCCGGCGGATCCGGCAGGGCCCGTCAGGCGATCAGTGCTTGTGCTCGCCGTGGCTGCCGCTCGCGCCGGCGGCAGCGGGCACCATGTCGCGCACTTCTGCCGTGACCTTCTGCTCGGTCACCTTGCCGCCCTGCTCGATCTTCAGCGTGATGGGCACGGTGTCGCCCTTCTTCAGCTGCGACTTCAGGTCCATCAGCATCACGTGGTAGCCGCCGGGCTTCAGCTCGACGTCCTTCATCTTGGGCAGGTCCAGCGACTTGATCTGCCGCATGCGCATCACATTGCCTTCCATCTTCATCTCGTGCAGCTCGGCCGTGCCCACCGGCGACGATACGCCGACCAGCTTCGCGTTCTCGTGCGCGTGCAGCACCATGAAGGCGCCCGATGCGGCCTGGGTCGGCACGGTGCCGCGCACCCAGGCATTGCTGACGTCGACCTGGGCCAGCGCGGCGCCGGAAGCCAGCGTGGCGGCGAGCGCGGCGAACGATGCGGCCAGCGTGGCCGCGCGGATCTTGGCTTGCATGAAAGACTCTCCTGAAAGCAGACATTAGACCATGCCGATGCCTGGCCGTGCCCGGCAAGGGGAGCGCCGGCGCGGCGCCTAGCCGGCTAGTCTGGCAGGCCGCGCGGCGCGCCGCCAATGCGGCAAGGTGTCGCACGCGCAGGTGCCCCGCGGCGGCATTGATACACTCGCGCCATGACCACCCGCGCCGTCGTGCCAAGCCTGCCCGAACTCCCCTTCCTGACGCCGCTGCCGGCCGGCTCCTCCGCCCGCCACGGCCAGGTGACGTTGCGCCGGCTGTTCTGGCTGCGCTGGGCGCTGCTGGCCGGGCAGGCGCTGACCATGCTGAGCTGCGACCCGATGGCCGGCATCCGGCTGCCCTACGGGCCGCTGCTGGTGGTGTTCGGGCTGCAGGCACTGTTCAACCTGATCACCGGCCTGCGCCTGCGCCAGCACACGCGGCGCAACAGCGCGCCCGGCGAGGCCGAACTGATGGGCCAGCTGCTGGTGGACCTGACCGCGCTGTCGGCGATCCTGTTCTTTACCGGCGGCGCCACCAACCCCTTCGTCTCGTTCTACCTGCCGGGCCTCGCCATCGCTGCCGCGATCCTGCCGTGGCGCCAGGTGATCGCGCTGGCGCTGTACGCGCTGGCCTGCTACACGGTGCTGCTGTTCGAGTACGTGCCGCTGGACCTGCACAACCCCGACAACGCGGTGAACTATCACCTGGCGGGCATGTGGCTGAATTTCGTCGCCAGCGCGGTGATGATCGCGCTGTTCGTCGCGCGCCTGTCGGGCGTGCTGCGCCAGCGCGAGGCGCAGCTCAATCTGGCGCGCGAGCAGTTGCTGCGCGAGGCGCGCGTGGAAGACCTCAACGGCCAGGCGGCCGCCGTGGCGCATGAGATCGGCACACCGCTGGCCACGCTCGCGGTGATCGCCGGCGAACTGCGCGCCGATGCCTCCGCCCCCGGCCGCGGCGCCACCGCGATCAGCGCCTACCTGCCCGACCTGCAGACCATGGAGCAGCAGCTCGGGCTGTGCCGCACCACGCTGGCACGGCTGCGCGAAGATCCCGCCACGCTGGCGCCGCAGCGCATCGACGGCTGGCTGCCGGCCTTTGCCGAACGCTGGCAGCTGCGCCATCCCGGCGCCGGCCTGCAGGCCGGCGCCACCCCGGGCGCCGGCGCCCAGGCGGTGGAAACCGCCCGCGTCGGCCAGATCCTGACCATCCTGCTCGACAACGCCGCGCGCAGCCAGCAGGCCGCCGGCCGCGGCAACGAACCGCTGCAGCTGCAGATCGCGATGGAGCCCGGCTACACCGCGCCGTGGCTGTCCTTCCGCGTGGCCGACCACGGCGACGGCATCCCCGAATCCCTGCGCGGCCAGCTCGGCGAAACGCCGGTGGCCAGCCAGCACGGCGGCCAGGGTATCGGCCTGTACCTGGCGCAAAGCGCCGCGCGCCAGATGGGCGGCGAACTGGCCTGGCACGACCGCCCCGGCGGCGGCACCGTGGCCGAGCTGCGCCTGCCCGCGCTGTCCGCGCTATCGACCTTTTCCGCGCCTGCCGCGCATCCGGAACCATCGCGCCACCACTGAACATGACCGACACCTTCCACCCGGTACCTGAAGCCACCGCACCCGCAGGCACGTCCTTCCTCGTCATCGACGACGATGAAGTCTTCGCCGGCACGCTCGCGCGCGCGCTGACGCGCCGCGGCTACTCGGTGCAGGTCGCGCACGACGGCCGCACCGCGCTCGCGCTGGCCTCGCGCACGGCCTTTGCCTACGTCACGCTGGACCTGCACCTGGAACCGCCGCCCGAGGCCGGCAGCACCGCGCCGGCCGAATCGGGCCTGCAACTGGTATCGCCGCTGCGCCAGGCGCTGCCCGACGCGCGCATCCTGATCCTGACCGGCTACGCCAGCATTGCCACCGCAGTGGCGGCGGTCAAGCAGGGCGCGGACGAGTACCTGGCCAAACCGGCCAATGTCGATTCGATCCTGACCGCGCTGATGGCGGGCGTGTCGGAAGAGGCGGCGCAGGCCGCGATGGAAGAGCCGGTGCCGCTGTCGGTGGCGCGGCTCGAGTGGGAGCACATCCAGCGTGTGCTGGCCGAGCACGGCGGCAATATCTCCGCCACCGCGCGGGCGCTGAACATGCACCGGCGCACCTTGCAGCGCAAGCTGGGCAAGCGGCCGGTGTCGCGCTAACGAAAAAGGCCACGCATATTGCACGGCCTTTCCGGTGGGAACTGCTGTCGGTGTTACAGGCGCAACTGGACGTAGTCCCAGTCCAGCCCGTCGGCGCTGCCCTGCGGCGTGCTGCCCTGCGCGACGATGCGCATGGCATCGCCGGCATGCCGGTCGGCCAGCGTGAACAGGCCGCCAGAATCCAGCGCCAGCTTCGCGGCCGCGGCAGTGGCCGCGCCGCGCGAACCCGATTGCGCCGCCTCGGCGGCGGGCACGGCGGGACGGATGCAAAGGAAGGCCGTCGCGGCGGCCAGCGCGGCCAGCAGGCCTCCTGTGGCTAGCACGACACGGCGGGTCTTGTAATGGACCATTCGATTTCTCCTGCCAGTGAGTTGAGTGGGATGCGGTGGCTCCCGCACCGGTCAATCGACCGTCAAGGTGACGAAGGGTCGCATTGGCGGGCGCTGGCGCGCTAGTGTGCTTACCAATGCTTACGATGCTTACCGGGATGTGGCAGGCGGATACGCATGGACGCAAAAAGGGCGCACCACGGTGCGCCCTTTTTTGCATGCTGCTGGTTGGCTCCCCTCTCCCCCTGAGGGGAGAGGGAGAACACCTTGCTTAGGCTAGCTCGGGCGGCTTTGGAGCACCCAAAACAGCTCTCCTTTTCTGCCCCGGGGGAACGCCCTTACAGCACGTAGCGCGACAGATCCTCATTGACCGCCAGGTCACCCAGGCGCTCTTCGACATACGCCGCGTTGATCGTCACGGTCTCGCCCGACGACCTGGTCGCATGGAACGACAGGTCTTCCAGCAGCCGCTCCATCACCGTGTACAACCGGCGCGCCCCGATGTTCTCCACCTTTTCATTGACCGAGAAGGCGATCTCCGCCAGCCGGCGGATGCCGTCATCGGCAAACACCAGGTCGACCGCTTCCGTGCTCAGCAGCGCCTGGTACTGCTTGGTCAGGCTCGCGTCGGTCTGCGTCAGGATGGCCTCGAAGTCCTGCACGGACAGCGAGTCCAGCTCCACGCGGATCGGGAAGCGGCCCTGCAGTTCGGGGATTAGGTCGCTCGGCTTGGACAGGTGGAACGCCCCCGAGGCAATGAACAGGATATGGTCCGTCTTGATCATGCCGTACTTGGTGCTCACCGTGGTGCCTTCCACCAGCGGCAGCAGGTCACGCTGCACGCCCTGGCGCGACACCTCGCCGCCGCCGATTTCGCTGCGGCTGGCGATCTTGTCGATCTCGTCCAGGAACACGATGCCGTTCTGCTCGACGTTGGTGATGGCCTTGTGCTTGAGCTCGTCGTCATTGACGAGCTTGGCGGCCTCTTCGTCGATCAGCAGCTTGAAGGCTTCCTTGACCTTCATCTTGCGGCGCGCCTTCTTGCCCTGGCCTAGGCCGGCGAACATCGAGCGGATCTGCTCGGTCATGTCTTCCATGCCCGGCGGGCCCATGATGTCCATGCTCGGCATGCCGGCGGCCAGCTCCAGCTCGATTTCCTTGTCGTCGAGCTGGCCTTCGCGCAGCTTCTTGCGGAACACCTGGCGCGTGTTGGAATCCTTCTCTTCCGGCTGCGCGAAGCCGATATCGCGCGCAGGCGGCAGCAGTACGTCGAGCAGGCGGTCCTCGGCCGCATCCTCGGCCTTGGTGCGCACCTTCTTCATCTCGGATTCGCGCGTCTGCTTGATCGCCATCTCGGCCAGGTCGCGCACGATGGTGTCGACGTCGCGGCCGACGTAGCCCACCTCAGTGAACTTGGTCGCCTCGATCTTGATGAAGGGCGCGTCGGCCAGCTTGGCCAGGCGGCGCGCGATCTCGGTCTTGCCGACCCCGGTCGGGCCGATCATCAGGATGTTCTTGGGGGTGATTTCCTGGCGCAGGGGCTCGGCCACCTGCTGGCGGCGCCAGCGGTTGCGCAGCGCCACGGCCACGGCCTTCTTGGCCTTGTTCTGGCCGATGATGTGCTTGTCGAGTTCGGAAACGATTTCCGACGGGGTCATGGTGTGCGACATGGTATCCGTTCAGTAGGGGCGCGGCGGGGCGTGCGGGCCGGCAGTGGATGGCCGTAGCGGGCAGTGGCCGGCCTTCGCTTATTCCAGCGTCTCGATGACGAAGTTGGTGTTGGTATAGATGCAGAGCTCGCCGGCGATGGTCAGCGCCTTCTCGACTACGTCCTTCGGCGACAGTTCCGTGTTTTCCACCAGCGCCTTGGCGGCCGACTGCGCATACGCGCCGCCCGAGCCGATCGCGGCAATGCCGCCCTCGGGGTCGAGCACGTCGCCGTTGCCGGTGATGACCAGCGTGGTGTCGCGGTCGGCGGTGATCAGCATGGCTTCCAGCCGGCGCAGCGCGCGGTCTGAGCGCCAGTCCTTGGCGAGGTCGACCGCGGCGCGGGTCAGGTTGCCCTGGTACTTCTCCAGCTTGGCCTCGAAGCGGTCCAGCAGCGAGAAGGCATCGGCCGTGCTGCCGGCGAACCCGACCAGCACCTTGTTGTTGTAGATGCGGCGCACCTTGCGCGCGGTGCCCTTCATCACGATATTGCCGAGAGTGACCTGACCATCACCGCCGAGTGCAACCTGGTTGCCGCGGCGGACGCTGACGATGGTAGTGCCGTGATACTGTTCCATGGTGGCTTCCGTGAATATGTCAGGACCGTAGTTGGCGACGCCCCCGGCCGGTTTCAAGGCCCTGTGCAAGGCCTCGTGCATGGCCCGGCGCGTGCGCCGGCCAACACGGGCGGTCTGACCAATATAGGATGCCTGCCGCCACGCTGCCGGGCGGCGCGCCCGAACAAAAAGGGCCATGCGTTGCCGCATGGCCCTCGTCCGCAACGCGCGAGGCCACGGCCCCGCGCGCCCCGCGCATCACTCCACCAGATCAGTCCGCATACACGCCGGCCTTCTTGATCACCGGGGTCCACTTGTTGATCTCGGCGGTCAGGTAGTTGCGCAGCGAATCCGGCGTGGCGCGCTGCGCCGGCACGGCCTCGGCACCCAGCTCGGCCATCTTGGCGCGGAAAGCCGGGTCGGCCACGGCCTTCTGCAGCGCAGCCGACAGCTTGTCGATCACCGGCTTGGGCGTGCCCTTGGGCGCGTACATGGCGTGCCAGACCTTCACTTCCACGCCCGGCAGGCCTTGCTCAGCCGCCGTCGGGACATCCTTGAACGCTTCCACGCGGCGTGCCTGCATGGCCGCGTACGGCTTGACCGAGTGAGCCTTGAGATGGCCGGCGAGATTGGTAGTCTGGTCGCACAGCAGGTTGACCTGGCCGCCCAGGATATCGGTCAGTGCGGGCGCGGCCCCCTTGTACGGCACGGTGGTCAGTTCGGTCTGGATCGCGCTCTGGAACAGCAGGCCGCACAGGTGCGAGGCCGAGCCGATGCCGGCATTGGCCAGCGACAGCTTGCTGGCGTTGGCCTTGATGTACGGCAGCAGGTCCTTGAAGCTGTTCGGCGGTAGCGACTTGTTGCCGACCAGGATCATCGGCACGTCGGCGATTTCGCCGACCATCTCGAAGTCCTTGAGCGGATCGAAGCCCAGGTTGCGGTACAGCGCCGGGGCCGTGGCCATGCCGATATGGTGGATCAGCAGGGTGTGGCCGTCGTTCTTGGCCTGGGCCACCTTCTTGGCGCCGATGGTGCCGCCGGCGCCGCCGAGGTTCTCGATCACGATGGTCGCGCCCAGATGCTTGGACATGATCGCGGTCAGCTCGCGCGAGACCTTGTCGGTCGGACCACCCGCGGCAAACGGCACCACCGCCGACACCGGCTTGCCGCCGGGATATTCCTGGGCGTACGCGCCCGACACCACACCCATTGCGCTGACTGCCAGCGCGGCCGCGACCATCTTTGCCACTCGTTTCATGCTCTCTTCTCCTGGTTCCTTCAAATACCCGTCTGCAATGCGTTGCCGCCGACCCGGCCCCGGCTGTGGGGGCGCTGTTTGCGCTGACTCTTTGGCCGCGCTTTGACCATGCCGGCAGGCACCGCCGCCCGCCGCACGCAGCGGCAGGGCGGGGGATGATGTTAGCAACGCCAGACAATGTGCAGGTATAGGGGCTAACCCGCCTGCAACGCTGCACATATGGCGGCATACGCCGAAGATATGGGAGGAATACGCGGAAAAACGCGCGGTTCGCAGCGGCGCGGGCGCTAGCGGAAAAAACCGAGCATGTCTTCCAGCAGCGGCTCGGGGGCTTCCTCCGGGATGTAATGCCCGCACGGCAGCGCGCGGCCGCTGACATCGGCAGCCACCTCCTGCCACAGCGCCATCGGCTCGAAGCAGCGCGCCACCACGCCGTGCTCGCCCCACAGCACGCGCAGCGGCAGTTCCAGCCGGCGCCCGGCCTCGCGGTCGGCGCGGTCGTGCTCCAGGTCGATGGTGGCGGCGGCGCGGTAGTCCTCGCACATCGCATGCACGTGTGCGGGGTCGCGCATGGCGGCCACGTAGGCGGCCATGGCATCGGGGGCGAACGGGCTCGGGCCGGCCTGGCGCAGGCCCATCAGTTTCTGCAGGTAGAACTCCGGCTCGGCGTTGATCAGCGTCTCGGGAAAGGGTGCGGGCTGGATCAGGAAGAACCAATGCCAGTAGGCGGCGGCGAAGGCCATGCTGGTGCGCTCGTACATCGCCAGCGTGGGCGCGATGTCCAGCAGCATCGCCCGGCTGACCGCCTCGGGATGGTCAGCGCACAGCCGGTGCGCCACGCGCGCGCCGCGGTCGTGGCCGCACAGCGCAAAGCGCTCGAAGCCGAACGCGGCCATCAGCGCGACCTGGTCCTGCGTCATGGTGCGCTTGCTGTAGCCCTCGTGTCCGGGGTTGCCCGGCGGCGCGGAACTGCTGCCGTAGCCGCGCAGGTCGGTGGCGATCACGGTGAAGTGGTCGGCCAGCGCCGGCGCCACGCGGTGCCAGATCAGGTGGCTCTGCGGGTGGCCGTGCAACAGCAGCAGCGGCGGGCCCGAGCCGCCCTGCACGCCGGCGATCTCGATCTCGCCGACCTGGCGCCGGAAGGGCTCGAAATTGGGGAACAGCAGCGCGCTGGCGTCGTTCAGCATGGGTGTCTCCACGTGTGTCTGCTCTGTTAGACGGACATCTCTGTGCCGATCATAGGCGCAAACAGCACCACGGAGGTGGTGCCGGCATTACAACGCCGCCCCCGGGTAGCCCCACTGACGCAACTGAATTGCATCAACCGGGGCCCTATGGTTAAATCGCCCCATGACCCATCCCAGCCCGGACCGGCCGGCCCTTGCGCCGGAACCGGCGATTCTAGAAGCCGCCCACGAGCGCCTGCGCCGCCTGGGCGCGCGCGTGACGCAGCCGCGGCTGTGCATCCTGGCCTGCCTTATCGGCAGCGACGAAGCGCTGACGCACCAGGCCGTGATCGACCGCCTGCCCGAGCAAGGCGAGACCGTCGACCGCGTCACCGTTTACCGCGTGCTGGACTGGCTGGTGGAACAAGGCGTTGCGCAGAAGCGCGCCGGCAACGACCGCGTGTTCCGCTTCAGCCTGGTCGAACACGAGGCTGCGCGCGCGCAGGAGCATCGCCAGCACAGCCATTTCCACTGCACCCGCTGCGACCGCACCTTCTGCCTGGACGATGCCAGTGCGCCGGCACTGCCGGTCGCGCCGCGCGTGCCCAGCGGCTTTGCCATCGAACATGTCGAACTGACCGTGAACGGCGTCTGCGCAGAGTGCGGCAAGCGCGCGCCCGCGCACTGAACACGGCCTTCTCAAATTCCCGGAGAACAACAAATGTCCAAACTGACCCCGGTCACGATCCTGACGGGCTTCCTCGGCAGCGGCAAGACCACCCTGCTCAAGCGCATCCTGAACGAGCCGCACGGCATGAAGATCGCCGTGATCGAGAACGAGTTCGGCGAAGAGAACATCGACAACGAGATCCTGGTGCAGGACGGCCGCGAGCAGATCGTGCAGATGAGCAACGGCTGCATCTGCTGCACCATCCGCGGCGACCTGGTGCAGGCGCTGTCCGGGCTGCTGACGCGGCGCGACGCCGGCGAGATCGACTTCGACCGCGTGGTGATCGAGACCACCGGCGTGGCCAACCCCGGCCCCGTGGCGCAGACCTTCTTCATGGACGAGGAAATCGCCTCGCGCTACCTGCTGGATGCGGTGATCACGCTGGTCGACGCCAAGCATGGACATATGCAGCTCGACAAGCAGGAGGAGGCGCAGCGCCAGGTGGGCTTCGCCGACGCCATCTTCATCACCAAGTCCGACCTGGTCGGCAAGAACGACGTGACCGAGCTGCGTCACCGGCTGGTGCACATGAACCCGCGCGCGCCGATCCGCCTGGTCAATTTCGGCGAGGCGCCGATCGACACCATCTTCGACCTGCGCGGTTTCAACCTGAATGCCAAGCTGGAGCTGGACCCGGAGTTCCTGCGCGCGGAGGATCATGACCACGACCATGATCACGACCACGGCGAGCACTGCGGCACCGACTGCGGCCACGATCACGACCACGATCATGGCCACGGGCACGACCACCACCATCACCACAACCATACCGACCGCATCGCGTCGTTCGTCTTCCGCAGCGACAAGCCCTTCCACTACGGCAAGCTGGAGGAATTCCTGTCCGGAATCCTGGCGGTATACGGGGAGAAACTGCTGCGCTACAAGGGCGTACTATATATGGAGGGCGTGGACCGCAAGGTGGTGTTCCAGGGTGTCCACCAACTGATGGGCAGCGATATCGGCGGCAAGTGGGAAGACGAGACCCCGGGCACCCGGATGGTGTTCATCGGCGTGGACCTGCCCCGCGACGCCATCCTCAAGGGCCTGGAGAACTGCCTGGCCTGAGTGCACCAGCCGCCCCTCGGGGCGGCTTCCTCCAGATACCGCCCTGCGGCGGCCCCCTCGTTCGGGGTACCGGGGAAATACCGAAGTGCTGGCTGGCTTTCCCCCGTATCTCGGAAAAATTTGTTCAAGTACAATAGGCCGGATTTGATACCGGGGGCGCACCTTTTTTCCGCTACCGGGATCTAGTGCAGCGTTCCATTCTGTTTGGAACTTAAGCGGCGGTTGGCGCGAATGACCTTCTGTAGGATGTCGCGAGCGCTCTTGGTCCAGATGAACGGCTTGGGGTTGGTGTTGTGGTGAGCGATGTATTCGTTGATGGCGTCGACCAGTTCCGGCACGCTGGTGAATACGCCGCGGCGAAGTCGCTCGGTTGTGATGTCGCGAAAGAACCGCTCGACCATGTTCAGCCATGATGCCGAGGTGGGTGTGAAGTGCATGTTGAATCGAGGATGCTTGGCCAGCCAGTCTTGCACCGCAGGATGCTTGTGGGTGGCGTAGTTGTCGGCGATCAGATGCAGCGTTTTGTCCTTGGGCGTCTCGCGGTCGATCTTGCGCAGGAACTTCAGCCACTCGGTATGGCGGTGGCGCTGCTGGCACTGGGCGATGACTTGGCCATCGAGCACGTTGAGCGCGGCAAACAGCGTGGTCGTGCCGTTGCGCTTGTAGTCATGCGTCATGGTGGCCGCACGCCCCTTCTTCAACGGCAAGCCGGGCTGCGTGCGATCCAGCGCCTGCACCTGGCTCTTCTCATCGCAGCACAGCACCAGCGCGTGCTCGGGCGGCGACATGTAGAGGCCAACGATGTCTTCAAGCTTCTCGACGAACTTCGGATCGCGCGAGACCTTGAAGCCGCGCACGATGTGCGGCTTCAACCCGTGGGCGTGCCAATGGCGCATGACGGTGCTGGCGCTCACGCCCAACTCGGCGGCCATCTTGCGCGTGCTCCAGTGCGTGGCTGCTTCGGGCTTGCTTTGCGTGGTCAGTTCCACCAGCCGCGCCGTGTCCACCTTCACCGGCGGCGCACCGCGCGGCAAGTCGCGTTCGATACCGGCCAGCCCCGATTGTGCATACCGCTCACGCCAACGCGACACCTGCACGCGTCCGATTCCCAACTGCTCGGCGATGTCCTTGTTCTGCATTCCGTTGGCGGCCAGCAGCACGATGCGCGCGCGCTGCGCCAGCCTCACGCTCGTGAGCTTTGACCGAACCAGCCTCGTCAACTTGGTTCGCTCCTCGTCGGTCAACATGATCTCGGGGGCAACTCGCACTCGCTCTCTCCACGTTGTGGTCGCAGTAGAGCATTGGAGACGCCGAATTCATATAGGTTCCATCAAGAACAGAACGCTACACTAGCAGGGCGGCGGTTGTCGTCAACACGAGGCAGGCCGCCGGGCAGGTGCGGTCGCAGTGCTTCGTGCGGAGACCGCCTTTCCGCTTGGGGTACCCCGGCACGCGCCGTCACTGACTGACGCGAGAGAGAGGTGTCCCCATGACAGCCGCAACGAAGACCAAAGAAAGCCGCAGCAAGACTGGTAGTGCAGCGGCAGAGACGCTCAAGGCGCAGCCTGTGAAGGCCGCGCCCGCTCCCCGCGGCAGTACGGCGAACGCCGAAGCGGGCGCATCGAAGGGAGGCCCGCGAAGCAGCAAGACTGCAGCCAGCCAGAGTGAAACAACCGTGGCGCGCAAGCCCGCGGACAGCGCACCCGAGCGGACCCAGACGCCGCCGGCCGCATCAACAAGAGAATCAGCAGCAACCATGAGCAGCAACAAACTTCTGACTGAAGCTGAAATCCTGAAGATGAGCGACAAGGATTACATGAACGAAGCGCAGCTCGCCTTCTTCAAGCATCGCCTGGAGCAGCTGCGCGACGAAATCCTGAAGAACGCTGACCAGACCACGGAACACCTGCGCGAAACGGTCATCGTGCCGGATCCGGCCGACCGCGCCACCATCGAGGAAGAGCATGCGCTGGAACTGCGCACGCGCGACCGCGAGCGCAAGCTGCTGAAGAAGGTCGAGCAGTCGCTGCAGCGCATCGAATCGGGCGACTACGGCTGGTGCGAGGAAACCGGCGAGCCGATCGGCGTGCCGCGCCTGCTGGCCAGGCCCACCGCCACGCTGTCGCTGGAAGCCCAGCAGCGCCGCGAACTGCGCCAGAAGCTGTTCGGCGACTGAGACTGCGCGCGCCGGCAACGCCGGCGCGGCAGGCGCGACGTGACGGCCCGGTTCTCCGGGCCGTTTGCGTTTGCGTTTGCATCAAAGCCAGGCGGCGCTTTGTCGTGGCGTCGCCACGGCCTACCATGGTCAGAATCCTCCGGCTGTCGCCGGGCCGGCCTTTCTGGTAAATTCGCAACTTTGTTGCAACAACGAGGCAACGGCCGCCGAGGTGCGCCCGCTGCCTGCGGTATTTTCTGTCCTTCTGCCCTCCTGCCATGGCTGATCGCCTGCCCGTCACCGTGCTGTCCGGTTTCCCCGGCGCCGGCAAGACCACGCTGCTGAACCACCTGCTTGCGCATAGCGCGGGCAGCCGCGTGGCCGTGCTGGTCTGCGGCGCGCAGGACGGGCAGACGCTGGCTCCGCTGCCGCCGGGCTGCGAGGCCACCGTGCTGCCGTCGGGCGATGCCATGCTCGCCGAAGCGGCGCGGCTCGCCGCCGAAGGCCGCTTCGACGCGCTGCTGGTGGAAGCCGACGGCCTGGACGATCCGCTGGCCATTGCCGAAGGCTTCCTGTTCGAAGCCGAGCATGGCACGGGGCCTGACGCCGCAGTGCAGCCCGACACGCTGGTGACGGTCATCGATGCCGCCACCTTCCTGCGCGACCTCAACGAGGCCGAGTTCCTCGGCGACCGCGGGCTGGCGCAGGGTGGTGGCGACGACCGTACCGTGGCCGAAGTGCTGCTCGCGCAGGTCGAGTTCTGCGACGTGATCGTGCTGAACAAGGCCGACCTGGCCGACGCCGCCGAGTTCGCGCGCCTGCATGCGGTGCTGCATGCGCTCAACCCGCGTGCCGACATCGTCGAGGCCAGCTTCGGCAAGGTGCCGACGCAGCGCGTGCAAGGCACCGGCCGCTTCGACTTCGAGGCCGCCGCCGATGCCCCGGGCTGGCTCGCCGCGCTGCGTGGCGAGGTTCCCGCCGCCGACGTCGCCACCGGCGTGTCCACGCTGGTCTACCGGCAACGGCGCCCGTTCCATCCGCAACGCTTCGCCGACCTGATCCATACCGAGTGGCTGCGCGAACACGGCAGCGTGCTGCGCTCCCGGGGCCTGTTCTGGCTGGCCAGCCGCATGGAAACCGCCGGCGACTGGAACCAGGCCGGCGGCGTCTGCCGCCACGGTGGCGCCGGCGCCTGGTGGGCCGCGCTGGACCCGGCCGAATGGCCGGGCGACCCGGCGCAGCGCGCCGACGTGGAAGCCGACATGCTGGTCGACGGCGCCCCGGCGCCGTTCGGCGACCGCCGCCAGGAACTGGTGCTGACCGGCCTCGGCCTGGACCATGCCGCGCTGCAGGCGCGACTCGATGCCTGCCTGCTGACCGATACCGAGATGGCGGCAGGCGCCGATGCCTGGGCGGCCTACCCGGATCCCTTCCCTGCCTGGGTCGACGACTTCGACGACGAAGATGGCCACGATCATGGCCATAGCCATGGTGATGACTGCGGCTGCGGCGACCCCGACCACCACCACGGCCATGCGCACTGACTGGTTCGCCCGCCTGCGCACGCACGGCCCGGGCCTCTGGTCCGCGCTGTGGCTGGCGCTGTGCCTGCTGCTCGCGCAGCATGCCGGGCTGACCCACCGTATCGTGCACGGCGGCGTGCTGACGCCGGCGGCTGCCCTTGCCGCCACGGTGACGGCAACTGACACCGCGCCAGCGGGCGATACCGACCCACACTCGCTGGCGCAGACGGTCACCGGCCACTCGTGCGTGCTGTTCGACGGCGCCACCGTTGCCGACACTCTGTGCGGCAAGCTGCCGCTGCCGGATCTCGCCTTCGGCAAGCCGGTCAAGCCGGCCAACCTGGCCTGGCGCTGGCCCGATCTGCCCGCTGCACAACCCTTCCATTCGCGCGCGCCACCGGCGCCGGCCATCGCCCTCGCCTGATCCGGGATGCGGCCCTCGCCGCGCGCCCGGCGCCATGAATCCGAGCTGAACGCCTGCCACCTCCGGCTGCGCGGCCACGCCCATCGCGGGCCGGCCGGCGCCGGGCGGCCGCCGTGCCAGCCGGGCCGATTGCCACTGCCTCACTCCGCGCGCCATGTCCAACCGCTCACACCCCAAAGCCAGCGCACCGCGCCTGACCCCGCTGGCGGCCTTTGCAGCTTCCCTCACCGCCACCGTGGCGACCGCCTTCGCGGCACCCGCCGCGCTGGCGCAGACTGCCACGCCGCCCGCGGCGCCCGCTGCCGACACCGCACCGGCCACGCCTGCGACGCCTGCTACGGCCGATGCGCCTGCCGGCGCGACCCTGCGCGAAGTCGTGGTCACCGCCAACCCGCTCGGCAGCGACCTCAACGACATGGTGGCGCCGGTATCGACGCTGGGCGGCGACGCCCTTGCCGTGCGCCAGGCCAGCACGCTGGGCGAGACCCTCGACAAGCTGCCCGGGGTCTCGTCGACTTACTTCGGGCCCAACGCCAGCCGGCCGGTGATCCGCGGCCTGGATGGCGACCGTATCAAGGTGCTGCAGAACGGCGGCACCACCGTCGACGCCTCCACGCTGTCCTACGACCACGCCGTGCCCGTCGATCCGCTGGTGGCCGAGCGCATCGAAGTCGTGCGCGGCCCCGCCGCGCTGATGTACGGCGGCAACGCCATCGGCGGCGTGGTCAACGTGATCGACAACCGCATTCCCAAGGAGCCGATCGAAGGCATCGGCGGCGCGGTCGACGCCAGCGCCACCGCGGGGGGCGACCAGGCACGCAATGCCAGTGCACTGATCGAGGCCGGCAACGGCAAGTTCGCCGTGCACGCCGATGCCTTCGCGCGCAAGACCAGCGACCTGCGCATCCCCGGCTTCGCCCGCAGCGACCGCCTGCGTGCCGCCCAGCCGCTGCCTGAAGGCGAGACCGAAGCCTACGGCCGCCTGCCCAACACCAGCGCCGAGCAGCAAGGCGGCTCGCTGGGCGGCTCCTACACCTGGGCCGACGGTTTTGTCGGCGCCAACTACAGCGCCTACCGCAACGAGTACGGCACCCCGGCCGAGGACGACGTGCGGCTGAAGATGCGCCAGGACCGCTTTGCGCTGGAAGGCGAGGCGCGCAACCTCGCCGGCAACACCGGCGGCTGGATCGAATCGGTCAAGGGCAAGTTCAGCTACACCGACTATGAGCACAAGGAAATCGAAGACGGCGAGACCGGCACGATCTTCAAGAACCGCGGCTGGGACGCGCGCCTCGAGGCCAAGCACGCCAGGATCGGCAACATGACCGGCGTGATTGGCACGCAGTTCGGCCACACCGACTTCTCGGCGCTGGGCGAAGAGGCGTTCGTGCCCAGCACCAACACCGACAACGCCGCATTGTTCGTGTTCGAGGAACTGCCGCTGACCGCCTCGGGCGACCTCAAGCTGAACCTGGGCGGGCGCCTCGACCACAGCAGCATCAAGGCCAGCGCCAACGGCAACGACCGCTTTGCCGACGCCAGCCGCAGCTTCAACGCCACCAGCGCCTCGGCGGGACTGCTGTACAAGGTCAATCCGCTGTGGTCGCTGACCAGCAACCTGTCATACACCGAACGCGCGCCGACCTTCTATGAGCTGTACGCCAACGGCCCGCACGTGGCCACCGGCGCCTGGGAGTTGGGCGACCCCAACGCCAACAAGGAGCGCGCCACGTCGATCGACCTCGGCGTGCGTTTCAAGTCGGGGGAACACAGCGCGAGCGTGTCGGGCTACTACAGCCGCTTTGCCAACTACCTGGCGCTGACCTCGACCGGCCGCGCGCGCGATGAAGCGGGCGACGTGGTCGCCGCCGGCAGCCCCAATTCGCTGCCTGAGTTCCAGTACCTGGGCGTGCCGGCCACGCTGTATGGCTTTGAGGCCGAGGGCAGGACGCGGCTGTTGCAGAAGATGCTGACGACCGGCGATACGCTCGACTTCGAAGCGCGTGCCGACTATGTGCGCGGCGAGAACCGCGATACCGGCGAGCCGCTGCCGCGGCTGGCGCCGCTGCGCTTGGGCGGCGCGCTGGTGTATGGCGCGGGGCCGTGGGGGGCGCGCGTGGATGTCACCTATGCGGCCAAGCAGACGCGCGTGCCGGTGAATGACACGCCGACCGATGCCTATACGCTGCTGAGCCTGGCGCTGACCTACAAGTTCAAGACGGCGGGCACGCAGACGCTGGTGTACCTGCGCGGGGACAACCTGACCAACCAGGATGCGCGCAATGCGGCGTCGATTCTGCGGGATATCGCGCCGTTGCCTGGGCGCAGTGTGAAGGTGGGGTTCAGGACGACGTTCTGAGGTGAACTCGGCATAGCGGCGGCGTTACTTCGTTGATGCGCCGGCCCTCTCCCCAACCCTCTCCCGCAAGCGGGAGAGGGAGCACGCAATCGGGAATTGATGGGGCGACGTGATTGCCATCGCCGCCGGTTTGCTCCCCTCTCCCGCCTGCGGGAGAGGGGCCGGGAGAGGGGCCGGGGGAGAGGGCAGGCGCGTCTATACCTGCGCCGCCCGAACCAGCTCAATCCCGATTCACCACCCACTCCCCATCAACCTGCAGCGCCCCCACACCCGCCAGCGCTGTCACCGTCTGCGCACAAATCTCCGCCACCGCCTGCCCCGGCATGAACCGCTCCCGGATGCGCACCATCAACGGCGCCGCCTCCATCCATGCGACCAGCTCAGCCCGCGCCATGCGCTGCTGCTCCAGAAGCTTGAACTTCACCAGCACCTTCACCGCATGGCTGGCATTGCGCGCGGGATCGGCACTCAGATAGCCGAGGCGCCCCTTCGCGCGCTCGAGCGCCGCGGCCACTTCGGCAAACATCCGCCCGTGCCCCGGGATCACCACCCGCGCATCGAGCTCCGCAATCCGCTCCAGCACCGCCGCCTGCTCGGCAAACCCACTCTCACCTTCGAGCTCGGGAAAAATCACGCCGAAGCCGTTCTCCCACAGCGCATCGCCCGAAATCAAGATGCGCTGCGCCGGCGCGAACAACATCACCGCATGCGGATCGTGCCCGGGCGCGGCCACCACCTGCCAGTCGATGCCGCCGAGGCGCAGTACGTCCCCATCCTGCAGCACGCTGTCGAACGTAAAGCGGTCGCACTGCTGCCCCGTGGCTACATAGCTGAGCGCATCGGTATCCCAGGCGGCCACGGCTTCGGCCTCGGCGGCGGGGATCGCGGTACGCGGCTGCCAGCGCGCCTGCAGCGCGGCGTTGCCGCCACAGTGGTCGGAGTGCAGGTGCGTGTTGACGATGCGCGCGAGCGGGCGGCCCTGCAGCGCAGCCTCCACCAACGCCACGGTCTGCGGCGCGTGCGTGACGTAGCCGGTGTCGACCAGCACCGTGTCTTCATCGTCGACAAACAGGATATTGTTGGCCGACAGCCAGCCGCGCTCGAATACGCGCATCGTGGCCGGCAGCTGCGGAACGGGTGCTTCGCTCAAGGGGATGCCTCCTCGCCAGCCAGCCATGCGGCGCGCTGCGGCAGTTGCGCCCAGATGCGGCGCTTGTCCTCGTCGCTGGCCGACGACCAGCCCGCGATCTCTTCGATGGTGCGCAGGCAGCCTTCGCAGTAGCCGCTGGCCGCGTCCATGCGGCAGACGTTGCGGCACGGCGACGGCACGGGTGCGGCCTGCAGCGCCGCGTCAGCCTGCGCAGCCATCTCTGCGGCGGACGTGACGGGCGCGGGCATGTCAGCCATGTCGATGCAGTCGGGCGGCACTCAGAGCGCCGCGCGGGCGGCCTTGGCTGCCACCTTCTCGTTGAAGCGGCCGGCGTCGATCAGGTGGCGCTCATGCACGCCCTCGGAGATCTTGTCCTCGTCGTCCCAGGCGCTGAGCTGGAAGCGCAACCGGCGCCCGTCCACCTCGACCAGCTCGCCCTTGACCGTCACCGTCATGCCCGGCGGCGTCGGCGCCAGGTGCGAGAAGCTGACCAGCGTACCGAGCGACTGCTCGCGCGGCCAGTCCAGGTGTTCGCGCAGCATCTGCAGGCAGGCGCATTCCATGATGCCGACCATATAGCCGGTGGCCAGCACGTCTGGCATCTCCGGGCAGCAGGGAATGTCGTCGTACATCCGCGGCACCGTGGCCTTGGGCGGCACCGTGTATTGCCAGCGGAAGGTCAGGCCGGGGCGCAGGTCGGGGCTCATGCAGCGGATCCCGCCGCTACGTCGGCCACTTCCGCACCGGTCATCTGCTGCAGCTGATGCGGCGTCAGGTTGAACACCGCGTGCGGATGCCCCGCCGCCGCCCACAGGCTGTCATAGCGGAACAGGTCCTGGTCCAGCAGCATCACCGGCGCCACCGCATGGCCGATCGGGCAGACGCCGCCGATGGCATAACCGGTCTTCTCGCGCACGAAGCGCGCGTCGGCTTTGCCCAGCGCGCCCACGCGCGCGGCCACCTTGGCCTCGTCGACGCGGTTGCTGCCGCTGGCGATCACCAGCACCGGCGCATCGTCGGCCACGCGCCGGAAGATGATCGACTTGGCGATCTCGGCCACGCTGCAGCCCAGGCCCGCCGCGGCTTCCGCTGAAGTCTTGCCGGTCGCGGGCAGCATCACCACCGGGCGATCGTGGCCGAGTTCGACCAGCAGGTCCGCGACGCGCTGCGCGGACTCGGGCAGCGCTTCGTTACTTGCCGTCATGCATTCTCCTTGCTCAAATACAGGCGGGCGCCGCGTCGCTGGCGGCGGCCCATTTGGTCAGCAGGGCGCGGCCCACGCGCGAACTGTTGGCGCGGCCGATCGCCTGCGAGATGTAGTCGCCGGTGCGCACCACCGCTTCCAGGTCGATGCCGGTGTGGATGCCCATGCCGTGCAGCATGTACAGCACGTCCTCGGTCGCCACGTTGCCGGTCGCGCCCTTGGCGTAGGGGCAACCGCCCAGCCCCGCCACCGAGGCGTGGAAGATCGAGATGCCCACTTCCAGGCTGGCCAGGATGTTGGACAGCGCCTGCCCGTAGGTATCGTGGAAATGGCCCGAGAGGCGGTCGAGCGCAAATTCTGCCGCGGCGGCACGCATCACTTCCTGCACGCGGCCGGGCGTGCCCACGCCGATGGTGTCTGCGATATCGATCTCGTCGCAGCCCAGCTCGCGCATGCGGCGCACCACGTCGACCACCGCGTGCACCGACACTTCGCCCTGGTACGGGCAACCCAGCGCGCACGAGATGCTGGCGCGCAGCCGCACGCCCTTTTCTTTCGCCGCCGCGGCGACGGGCTCGAAGCGCGCGATCGATTCCGCGATCGAGCAGTTGATGTTCTTCTGCGAGAACGCCTCGCTGGCCGCGCCGAAGATCACCACCTCATCGGCACCAGCGGCGATCGCGCCCTCGAAGCCCTTCATGTTCGGCGTCAGCGCCGAGTACAGCGTGCCCGGCCGGCGCTGGATGCGCGCCATCACCTCGGCACCGTCAGCCATCTGCGGCACCCACTTGGGCGAGACGAACGACGCCGCCTCGATATTGACGAAGCCGGCGTCGGTGAGCTGGTTGATCAGCGCGACCTTGACCTCGGTCGGCACCATCCCCTTTTCGTTCTGCAGGCCGTCGCGCGGGCCCACTTCAACGATCTTCACATAGTTCGGCATGGTCATGGCTGTCTCCTGTCCGTTGTTCGTTATCTTGGTGGCGCGCAGTGCCGGCGTCAGTAGCCGCGCTGCACGTCGACCACGCCCGCGATCGGCTGGCCCGCGCGCAATGCGCGGATCTTGCCGGCGATCTGGGCGATGCTGTCCTCGCGCAGCGTCAGCGCCGAGATATGCGGCGTGATGGTGATGCGCGGCTCCTGCCAGAACGGGTGCTCCGCCGGCAGCGGTTCGGTGCGGAACACGTCGAGCGTGGCGCCACCGATCTGCCCCGCTTGCACCGCGGCCAGCAGGTCCTCTTCGACCAGGTGCTGGCCGCGCGCCACGTTGATCACATACGCGCCCTGCGCCAGCCGCGCGAACAGCCCCGCGTTCAGGATGTTCTCGGTCTGCGGTGTCAGCGGCAGCACATTGACCAGCACGCGCAGGCCATCGAGGAACGGCGACTGGCCCGCATCGCCATAGAAACCGCTCACGCCTTCGATGGCGCGCGCGGTGCGGCTCCAGCCGCGCACCGGGAAGCCGAAGCCTGCCAGCGCGCGGGCGATATGCGTGCCCAGCGTGCCCACGCCCATCACGCCGACGGTGAAGTCGGCGCGGCGGTGCGGCTTGAGGAATTTCCAGGTGCCGGCGCGTTGCTGCGCTTCATAGGCATCGAGCTTGCGGAAATAACGCAGCACGGCATGGGTGACGTACTCGGCCATCTGCGCGGCCATGCCGGCATCGTCGAGCCGCACGATCGGCACGCCCGCGGGCAACGCATCCGGCGCTTCATCGCGCAGGCGCAGGATGCCATCGACGCCAGCCCCCAAATTGAATACCGCCTTCAGGTCGGTACGGCCACGCAGCATTTCCACCGGCGGGCGCCAGACCACGGCGTAGTCGGCTGGTTCGCCACGGCTGCCCTCCCAGGTCACGCATTCGGCTTCGGGGAGTGCTTCGGCGAAGCCTTCGATCCACGGATCATAGCGGCCATCGGGGACGTACAACTGCACCTTCATTTTGTCTCCAGGGGGATTCTGGTGGTGGGGTAAACGGGTATTTTGGCAGAGTAATGGGGTTGGCGTTCGCACGCCAACCGCCATGGCCGGCGCGGGGCCGCGGTCGGCGATCCCGGCCCCCACGATCTGGCTTACTTTCCTTCGAACGCCAGCAGCTGCGCCCCTTCGGCCACCTGCTCGCCGACGCCGTACAGCACTTCGCTGACCACCCCGTCGGCCGGTGCGCTGATGGTGTGCTCCATCTTCATCGCTTCCATCACCAGCAGCGGCGCGCCGCGCGTGACGGTGCTGCCGGCCTCGACCATCACGGCGATGACCTTGCCCGGCATCGGCGCGGTGAGCTTGCCGCCTTCGCTCTCGGCTTCGCCCGCATGCGCGAGCGGATCGAGCCAGGTCAGGCTGGCATGCCGCCCCGCATTGAAGACATGGAACGTCTCGCCATCGACATGCACCTGTCCGTGCGCGCGGCGCGTGCCAAGGTCGACGCGGATATCGCCCGCCTGGCAGGTGCAGGCGAACGGCGCGGCCTGGTCGGCATAGATCAGCGTGCTGCGGCGCTCATTGCTGTGCAGCGTCACGTCGAGCACCTGCTCGCCATAGCCAAAGCGCAACTGGCGCGTCGCGCCCCCGTTCAGCCGCCACGTGCCGCCGCGGGTCCACGGTGAATGCTGGTCGGCGGCGTCGATGCGGCGCTCGCGGTTCTCGCGATCCAGCAGCGCGGCCACGGCCAGTGCGATGATCTCCATGCCGACCGGCGCCGGCGGCGGGAACAGGACCTTCTCGTTGCGCTCGATCAGGCCGGTGTCGAGATCAGCGGTGCGGAACGCCTGCGACGACACCAGCCGCTGCAGGAAGGCAACGTTGGTCGACAGGCCGACCACGTGGTACGACGCCAGCGCCTGGCGCATGCGCGCCAGCGCTTCGTCGCGATCCTTGCCCCAGACGATCAGCTTGGCGATCATCGGGTCGTAGAAGGGGCTGATGGCATCACCTTCACGCACGCCGGCGTCGATGCGGATGCCGGCCGGGCCATGCATATCGCCGCCGCGCATGAACTGCACCGCCGGCGGCGTGCGCAGGAAGCGCAGCGTGCCGGTGGACGGCAGGAACTGATTGTCGGGATTCTCGGCGTAGATACGCGCTTCCAGCGCGTGGCCGTCGATGCGCAGCTGCTCCTGCGTCAGCGGCAGCGGCTCGCCAGCGGCGACGCGCAACTGCCATTCGACCAGGTCCTGCCCGGTGATCATCTCGGTGACCGGATGCTCGACCTGCAGGCGCGTGTTCATCTCCATGAAGTAGAAGGAGCCATCCTGGTTGGCGATGAACTCGACCGTGCCGGCGCCGACATAGCCCACCGCTTTGGCCGCAGCAACCGCGGCCTCGCCCATGGCGCGGCGGCGTTCTTCGGTCATGCCCGGCGCCGGCGCTTCTTCCAGCACCTTCTGGTGGCGGCGCTGCACCGAGCAGTCGCGCTCGAACAGGTAGACGCAGTTGCCGTGGGTATCGGCAAATACCTGGATCTCGATATGGCGCGGGCGGGTCAGGTATTTCTCCACCAGCACCTTGTCGTCGCCGAAGCTGGCCGTCGCCTCGCGCTTGACCGAGGCCAGCGCGGCCTCGAAGGCATCGCCCGACTCGACCACGCGCATGCCCTTGCCGCCACCGCCGGCGCTGGCCTTGAGCAGCACCGGGTAGCCGATGCGGTCGGCCTCGCGGCGCAGCAGCGCCGGATCCTGGTCCTCGCCGTGGTAGCCCGGCACCAGCGGCACCGAAGCCTTTTCCATCAGCTGCTTGGCCGCGCTCTTGCTGCCCATCGCGTTGATGGCAGACGCCGGCGGGCCGATGAAGACCAGCCCGGCTGCGGCGCAGGCCTCGGCAAAGGCCTCGTTCTCGGACAGGAAGCCGTAGCCCGGGTGGATGGCCTGGGCGCCGGTCTCCTTCGCCATCTCGATGATGTGGTCGGCGCGCAGGTAGCTGTCGCGCGCCGCCGCGCCGCCGATATGCACGGCCTCGTCGCAGAAGGCGACGTGGCGCGCCTCGGCGTCGGCATCCGAGTACACCGCGACGGTGCGGATGCCGAGCCGGCGGCAGGTGGCGGCCACGCGGCAGGCGATTTCACCGCGGTTGGCGATCAGGATCTTGTTGAACATGGCTCCCTCCTTGTTATCCCTGTGATTGGGATCTTACGGCGGCGAGCTGTCCAGCGGGCTATCTCCTACCTCGTCATCCCGCGTAGCCCTCTGCGCGGATATCGAGGCGAGCCAGCAGGGCGCGATCGCGGTCGGCCTGCGGGTTGCCTGTGGTCAGCAGCTTTTCACCGTAGAAAATCGAATTGGCGCCGGCCATGAAGCACAGCGCCTGCAACGCTTCGTCCATGGCCTCGCGGCCGGCGGACAGGCGCACCATCGCGCGCGGCATGGTGATGCGGGCCACGGCGATGGTTCGGACGAACTCGAACGGGTCCAGCGCTTCGGTGCCGGCCAGCGGCGTGCCTTCGACCTGGACCAGGTTATTGATGGGCACCGACTCCGGATACGGGTCCATGTTGGCCAGCTGCGCGATCAGCCCGGCGCGCGCCTCGCGCGACTCGCCCATGCCGACGATGCCGCCGCAGCAGACATTGATACCGGCGTCGCGCACATGGCCGATGGTATCGAGCCGGTCCTGGTAGGTACGCGTGGTGATGATCTTGCCGTAGAACTCCGGCGAGGTATCGAGGTTGTGGTTGTAGTAGTCGAGGCCGGCTTCCTTGAGCTGCTGCGCCTGTTCGGCCTTGAGCATGCCCAGCGTCACGCAGGTCTCCAGGCCCATGGCCTTCACTTCGCGCACCATGTCCATCACCGGCTCGAGGTGGCGATCCTTCGGGCTGCGCCAGGCGGCGCCCATGCAGAAGCGCGTGGCGCCGTTGGCCTTGGCCGCGCGCGCTGCGTCAAGCACCTCGTCCAGCGCCATCAGCTTTTCGGCCTTGACGCCGGCATCGTGGTGCGCGCTCTGCGGGCAGTAACCGCAATCCTCTTCGCAGCCGCCGGTCTTGATCGACAGCAGCGTGGAAAGCTGCACGGTGTTGGCGTCGAAGTTCTCGCGATGCACTTGCTGGGCGCGGAACAGCAGGTCGTTGAACGGCAGCGCGAACAGTGCGGCGACGTCGTCGACACGCCAGGCGGCATCATCAGGCAGGGCGTGCGAGCGCGCGGTCTGACGCAGGGAGTCGACGGAAACGGTAGTGACGATTTGGGCTTGGGTCATGATCGATTCGAATTCTGGTTCAGGCGGCGAGGCCACTGGCCTCGGCCTGATATTGATTGGCGGCAAACAGCGGCGAGAGATCTAGCCTGGCAGCGGCAGCGGCGGGTTCGAGTTGCCAGGGCAGTTCACCCAGGCAAGGCGCGTCCAGCGCCGCATGCAGCGTGGCGATGTTCTCGTCGGCGAGCAGCATGTCCGGGTCGACCCGGTTGGCGATCCAGCCGGCCAGGTTAAGGCCGCGCGCGCGGATGGCCTGGGCGGTCAGCACGGCGTGGTTCAGGCAGCCAAGCCGGATGCCGGCCACCATCACGACCGGCAGGCCGAGCATGTCCGCCAGGTCGGCGGTGCTCCAGCGCACCGCGCCGACATCCAGTGGCACGTGGAAACCACCCACGCCCTCCACCACCACGGCCTCGGCCTGGCGGCGCAGCGCGTCGAACGCTTCGCGGATCGGCGCGCGCGTGATGCGCACGCCCTCCTGCGCGGCGGCGAGGTGCGGCGAGCACGGCGTGCGCAGCAGGAACGGGCAGGTATGGCCGAGCGGCACCGTCACCGAGCTGGCGGCGCGCAGTTGCGCCACGTCGTCGTTGTGCCAGTGGCCGTCGCGCCAGTCGCTGCCGCTGGCCACGGGCTTCATGCCCGCGGTGCGGTAGCCGGCGGCGTTGAGCGCATGCAGCAGCGTGGCGCTGGCGTGGGTCTTGCCGACGCCGGTATCGGTGCCGGTGACAAAGCAGGCAAAAGGCTGGCGCACTGTCATGCGGCCTCCCGCTGCGCCACCGCGGCGCTCAGTACGTCGAGCAGGCGCTGCACGTCGGCTTCCGTATGCGAGGCCGACAGCGTGATGCGCAGCCGCGCGGTACCCTCGGGGACCGTCGGCGGGCGGATCGCGCCGACGCGGATGCCGTCGCCCTCCAGCGTTGCCGACAGCGCCAGCGCGGCGCCGTTGTCGCCGACGATCAGCGGCTGGATCGCGGTCTCGCTGTCGCCGAGCGACCAGCCGGCGATCGCGGCCAGTTGCGCCAGCCCGCCGCGCAGCATGGCGATGCAGCGCGTCAGTTGCGCGCGGCGTTGCCTGCCTTCTTCGCCTTCGATGATCGCCAGGCTGGTCAGCAGTGCATGCGCCACCGCCGGCGGCGCGGCCGTGGTGTAGATATAGGGCCGTGCGGTGTTGACCAGGTGCTCGATGATGGTCTCGTGCGCGACGACGAACGCCCCCGCCACGCCCGCGGCCTTGCCCAGCGTGCCGATATAGATAAAGCGCTCGGACGACAGGCCCAGCGCCTCCAGCACGCCGTGGCCCTGTTCGCCCAGCACGCCGAAGCCGTGCGCATCGTCGACGATGATCCACGCGTCATAGCGATCGGCCAGCGCCAGCAGTTCGCGCAGCGGTGCGACGTCGCCGTCCATGCTGAACACGCTGTCGGTGACGATCAGCTTGCGTTCGCTGGTGCTGGCCGCCAGCAGCGCCTCCAGCGCGGCGGTATCGCAGTGCGGGTAGCGCTGCACGTCCGCGCGCGCCAGCCGGGCGCCGTCGATCAGCGAGGCATGGTTGAGCAATTCGCAGAACAGCGTCGCGCCCGCCGCGCCCAGCGCGGTCAGCACCGCCATGTTGGCCATGTAGCCGGTGCAGAAATACAGCGTGCGCGCGTGCGGGATATGCGGCGCGAACCAGCGTGCCAGTTCCGCTTCGAGCTGCGCATGCGCCAGCGAATGGCCGCTGACCAGGTGCGAGGCGCCGCTGCCGGCGCCATAGCGATGCGCGCCTTCGGCCAGCGCGGCGATCACGTCGGGGTGGTTGGCCAGCCCCATGTAGTCATTGCTGCAGAAAGTCAGCAGCGCTTCCGGCTGCGTCTCGTCCACTTCGCCCACGGCCTGGTGCGGGGCGCACGCGGTGTGCGCGATGCGGCGGCGCCGCGTCAGGGCCAGCGCATGGCGTTGCTCGGCGGCCTGCTTCAGTTGTTCAAGCAGCATGGCGCACCTCCCCGTTCACCAGCGTGGTCACATCGTCGAGCGTGGCCAGCAGTTGCTCGCCCAGCCAGCGCGCCTGCGCGGCGTCGAAGACGTAGGGCGGCATGACGTACAGCGTATTGCCGATCGGGCGCACCAGCAGTTCGCGCGCACGCGCCGCGTGGTGGAAGCGCGAGGCAAAGTCGGCGCCCGCGACGTCATCGCGCACATCGGCGGCCCAGATCAGCCCGCGCTGGCGCACGTGCTGCAGGCGCGGGTCGGCGGCCAGGGTGGACATCGCCTCGGCCAGCCACTGCGCGCGTTCGCGGTTGCGCGCGAGCACGTCGTCCTGCGCGAACAGGTCGAGCGTGGCCAGCGCGGCGCGGCAGGCCAGCGGGTTGCCGGTATAGGAATGCGAATGCAGGAAGCTGCGCGCCAGCTCGTCGGCGACGAAGGCGCGCTGGATCTCCGGGCGCGACAACGCCAGCGACAGCGGCAGGTAGCCGCCACTGATGCCCTTGGACAGGCACAGGAAGTCGGGCCACAGGTGCGGGGGCAGCGGCGCTTCTTCAGCGCGCGACTGTTCCCACGCGAAGAAGGTGCCGGTGCGGCCGCAGCCGACCGCGATCTCGTCGGCAATCAGGTGGACCCGGTAGCGGTCGCACAGCGCGCGTGCGCCGTCGAGGTAAGACGGGTCGTACATCGCCATGCCGGCGGCGCCCTGCACCAGCGGCTCGACGATCAGCGCGGCGATCTGGCCGGCGCGCTCGCGCAGCAGCGCTTCCAGTTCCGCCAGCGCACGGGCGGCAACATCCGCCGCCGACTCGCCGCGCGCAGCCTGGCGTGCGTCGGGCGACATCACCACGTGCGCGCGCCGGATCAGCGGGTCGTAGGCGTCGCGGAAGACTTCCACGTCGGTCACGGCCAGCGCGCCCACGGTTTCACCGTGGTAGCCGTGGCGCAGGCAGACGAACTCGCGCTTGGCCGGCAGGCCGGTGTTGCGCCAGTAGTGGAAGCTCATCTTCAGCGCAATCTCGACGGCCGAGGCGCCGTCCGAGGCGTAGAAGACATTGCCGAGCGCGCCGCCGGTCAGTGCGGACAGGCGCTCGGCCAGTTCGACCGCCGGTGCGTGGGTGCAGCCGGCCAGCATCACGTGTTCGAGCGTCTCCAGCTGGTTTGCTAGCGCGGCGTTGATGCGCGGGTTGGCGTGGCCGAACAGGTTGACCCACCATGAGCTGGTGGCGTCGAAATAGCGGCGGCCGCTGGCGTCATGCAGCCACGGACCTTCGCCGCGCACGATCGCCAGCGGTACGGCGTCGTCGTCGGGGCGCAGGCGCGTGCAGGGGTGCCAGACCGCGTTGCGGCTGCGCTGGCCCAGGGCCTGCGAGTCGCTGCCTGGGGAAAGGGACAGGTGATCCAAGGTAGCCCTCCTTTGTTGACCGTCCGTGTGCGTGGCGCTGCCGGCTTGGCCGGGCAGTGCGACGGTGGCGGACTGGTTGGGGAGGGTCATGTTAGGAATGTCTCTTCAATGTTGGCAATGACGGCGGGATTTTTGCGTTAGCGGTGGTTTAGCTGAACTTGATGGATGTTACAAGGGCGAAGCATTCTCTTGTCGCTAGCGTGCTGCGATCTCCACCCAAGTCTTTTTTCAGCGCGGCACGCTTTCGCATGCTGCTGCGGGACTCCCCTCTCCCGCGCGCGGGAGAGGGGAGCAAACAAGCGGGCGGGAGACGCCGTCCTCAAGCCGGCCGCCACGACGGCGTCCGCTTCTCCAAAAACGACTTCACCCCTTCCCGCCCCTCCTCCGACGCCCGGATCTTCGCAATCCGGTCCGCCGTATCCGCCAGCAGGTCGTTGTCGATCACGCGCCCCGACACGTCCTGCACCAGCCGCTTGCTCTCGCGCACGGCATTGGGACTGTTGGCGACCAGCGCCGTAGCCAGCTCGCTGACCTTGGCATCGAGCCCCTCCGCCGGCACCACCGCATGCACGAACCCCAGCCGCAGCGCCTCGGCCGCATCGAAGCGTTCCGCAGTGATGAAATAACGGCGCGCCGCCTGCTCGCCCATCGCACGGATCACATACGGGCTGATGGTGGCGGGGAGCAGGCCCAGGCGCGCCTCGGACAGGCAGAAATGCGCGTGCTCGGCCGCCACCGCGATATCGCACGCGGCCACCAGCCCCATGCCGCCGGCATAGGTATCGCCCTGGATGCGCGCGATCACGGGGCGCGGGCACGACCAGATGGTGTGCAGCATCTGCGCCAGCGTCAGCGCATCGGCGCGGTTCTGGTCGTCGGAGTAGCCGGCCATCTTCTTCATCCAGTTCAGGTCGGCGCCGGCACAGAAGGCGGGACCGTTGCCCGCGAGCACGACGGCGCGCACCTCGTCCATGTCGCCGAGGGCACGGAAGGCCCCGGTCAGCTCGGCGATCACGGTCTCGTTGAAGGCGTTGCGCACGTCGGGCCGGTTCAGCGTGACGGTGGCCACGTGGCTGGCGATATTGACGGTCAGGGTGGTGAATTCCATGGTTCGTCTCCGTAGACAGATAGTTATCAGAGTGCCGCTCAGGTGCCGCTCAGGTACCGGTATCGAACGGTAGCCCTAGCGAGCGGAAAAAGTCGCCCACTTCCGGCAGCCACAATGGGATGCCCTCGCGCAGGCTGAACAGGCGGTGCGAGTCGGCGCCGAACTCGCCCACGTCAAACAGCCGCGCATTGGCCCCCGGGCCGGTGGCGCGCGACTTGAAGGCGTTGAACATGCGGCCGGGCAAGGGCACCGGCCAGTAGCTGTCGTTGTCGCCGTACACCCATAGCGAGGGGTAGCGGGCCGAGCTGCCGTAGCTGGCAAAGACATCGACCAGCCGCTCTTCCCAGTCCGGGCAGTTCAGGTTGCGCAGCCCGCCGGCAAAGTTGACCACGCCGCGCACGCCGGGATAGCCGATGGTGCTGAATGCCATCGTGGTCAACCCGCCCTGCGACTGGCCGATCACGACGATGCGCTCCATGTCCACGTAGGGCAGCGTGGCCATGTAGTCGAGCGTGGCGACGACATCGTCGGCCTGCATCAGGCCGTTGGTCTCGATGTCGCAGCTGCTGCCCACATAGGCGCCGCCCGAGCGCGCGAAGCCCTGCCGCATCGGCAGCACCACCACATAGCCGCGCCGCAGGAACTCGGCGCTCTGCGCCGCAAAGCGCGCGCGCCCCTGCATGAAGGGCCGGCCCGGCGCCTTGCCGTGGTTGATCACTACCAGCGGGAACGGCCCCTCGCCCGAAGGCTTGAACACCGTGGCCTCGAGGTCGATGCGCGACGGGATCGCCGCCTTGGGCAGCATCAGCACCTGCTCAGTGAAACGCATGCGCGGCGCCGCCTTGCCCGAGCCAGCGCCGTCGGCGTACTGCGCATGGCCCGCCGGCGGCTGCAGCACGGCGAGCGCCGCTACCAGGGCAAGACTGCGAAACAGGCGGACGACACTGCGCATGGTGATGGGTACGGCTGCGATGGCGTCGTGATTACATGCGGAATACGCCGAACTTCATGTCGTCGATCGGCGCGTTCAGGCTCGCTGACAGGCCCAGGCCGAGCACGGTGCGGGTCTGCGCGGGATCGATCACGCCGTCGTCCCACAGGCGCGCACTGGCGTAGTACGGGTGGCCCTGGTGTTCGTACTGGTCGCGGATCGGCTGCTTGAAGGCGTCTTCCTCCTCCGCGCTCCACTTGCCGCCCTTGCCCTCGATGCCGTCGCGCCGCACCGTCGCCAGCACGCTCGCGGCCTGCTCGCCGCCCATCACCGAGATGCGCGCATTCGGCCACATCCACAGGAAGCGCGGCGAATAGGCCCGCCCGCACATGCCATAGTTGCCGGCACCGAACGAGCCACCGATGATCACGGTGAACTTGGGCACCTGCGCAGTGGCGACCGCGGTCACCATCTTGGCGCCGTTGCGGGCGATGCCTTCGTTCTCGTACTTGCGGCCAACCATGAAGCCGGTGATGTTCTGCAGGAACACCAGCGGGATCTTGCGCTGGCAGCACAGCTCGATAAAGTGGGCGCCCTTAAGCGCCGACTCCGAGAACAGGATGCCGTTGTTGGCGATGATGCCGACCGGGTAGCCCCAGATGCGCGCGAAGCCGCACACCAGCGTGGTGCCGTAGCGCGCCTTGAACTCGTCGAACTCGGAGCCGTCGACCAGGCGCGCGATCACCTCGCGCACGTCATAGGGCTTGCGCGTGTCGGTCGGGATCACGCCGTACAACTCTTGCACCGGGTACAGCGGCTCCACCGGCTCGTGCAGGCGGATCTGGTCCGGCTTGCGGCGGTTCAGGTGCTGCACGATATTGCGCGCCAGCGACAGCGCGTGGTGGTCGTTCTGCGCGAAGTAGTCGGCCACGCCCGACAGGCGCGTATGCACGTCGGCGCCGCCCAGGTCCTCGGCGCTGACTTCCTCGCCGGTGGCGGCCTTCACCAGCGGCGGGCCGCCCAGGAAGATGGTGCCCTGGCTCTTGACGATGATGGACTCGTCGCTCATCGCCGGCACATAGGCGCCGCCGGCGGTGCACGACCCCATCACCACCGCGATCTGCGGGATGCCCTGCTTGGACAGGTTGGCCTGGTTGTAGAAGATGCGGCCGAAGTGGTCGCGGTCCGGGAACACATCGTCCTGGTTGGGCAGGTTGGCGCCGCCGGAATCGACCAGGTAGATGCAGGGCAGGTTGTTCTGCTCGGCGATCTCTTGCGCGCGCACATGCTTCTTGACCGTCATCGGGTAGTAGGTGCCGCCCTTGACGGTGGCGTCGTTGCAAACGATCACGCATTCCTGCCCGGCCACGCGGCCGATGCCGGTGATGATGCCCGCGCCGGGCGCGGCATCGTCGTACATGTCATAGGCCGCGAGCTGCGACAGCTCCAGGAACGGCGTGCCCGGATCGAGCAGCTGCTGCACGCGGTCGCGCGGCAGCAGCTTGCCGCGCGACAGGTGCTTGTCGCGCGCTTCTTCGCCACCGCCCTCCGCAAGCTTCGCGATCTTCGCCTTGAGGTCGGCTACCAGGGCCTGCATGGCCTCGGCGTTGGCCTTGAACGATTCGGAGCGGGCGTTGAGTTTGGTTTCCAGCGTGGGCATTGTTTGTCCCTTCCTGCTTCTTTTTACCGCCGATTGAGAGGATGTCCCGGCATCAGGTCGTAGGGATGCTTCCACCCCGGCAGCGCGCGCATGCGCTCGGCCCAGGCATGGATATGCGGATACTCCTTGCGCCAGTGCACGCCGATCTCGTCGTCGAAGAACACATAGCCCGCCAGCGAGAAGTCGGCGATGGTGGTGCGCTCGCCCACCACGAAGGCACGCCCGGCCAGATGCGCATTGAGCACGTTCCACGCGCCTTCGCAGCGCGCGCGGAAAAACTCCAGCACGGCCGGGTCCGGCGTCCTGGCGAAGTTGCGCATGAAGCGGTAGGTAGCGGTGTAGGAGGTGAACTTGTGGTTGTCGAACAGCAGCCAGCGCAGCACCTCGGCACGCTCAGCGTCGTCGCGCGGGCCGTAGGCATCGAGGCGCGCGGCCAGCGTCTCCAGGATGACGCCGGACTGCGACAGGCGCTGCCCGCCGAACTCCAGCACCGGCACCTCGCCCATCACGTTGATGGCACGGTACTCGGGGGTGCGGGTCTCACCGTTGAAGAAGTCGACGAAGCGCGGCTGCCACAGGCGCTGGCCGCGCTGCACGCCGACCGTCTCCAGCAGCAGCGCCACCTTGTAGGCGTTGCCGGACTGGGCAAAGCAATACAGCAGGTACTCAGGCTGGGTCTGCTTTTCGGTGCTCATGATGTCTCCCCGATCATGTCGCCATCCACATAGAGCCAGCGCGGCGCCTCGCCAGGCGCGCGCGGCTCGCGCACAAAGCGGCTGCGTTCGTGCAGCCGCATGGCGCGCCCGCCTACCTTGTAGCGCGCCACGAATTCCACTTCGGCATGCGTGTCGTCCTGCTGCGCATGCGCCTTGACGGTCAGCCCGAGCCAGCGCGTGGCGGTGTCCGGCAAGAGATCGGCCGGGCAGGTCGACGGGTGCCAGGTCTGCCGCAGCCAGTCAACATCGTTCAGCACATAGGCGCTGTAGCGCGAGCGCATCAGCGCCTCGGCATTGGGCGGCAGCGCTTCGCCACGATGGAAGCGGCCGCAGCAGGCGGCATAGTCCGCGCTGCCGCACGGGCACGGCAGCGGCCCGGCCTTGGGCAGGCGGCGTGCCGCGTTCTCTGCCGCCTTTCCCCTGGTCATCCCACCAGCTCCGGCAAGTCGCGCATGTCGGTGAAGATGGTGTGCGCGCCGGCCTCGCGCAGCAGCGCGGCGTCGTTGCGCTCGGCATAGCCGAACACCGTCATGCCGGCGGCCACGCCCGCGGTCACGCCGGTCGGGCTGTCTTCCACCACGGCGCAGCGCGCCGGCGCCACGCCCATGGTGCGCGCGGCCAGCAGGTACACATCGGGCGCGGGCTTGCTGCGCGCCACTTCGGTGGCCGAAAAGATATGCTCGCGCTCATCCTGCTGGAACAGCTCGACCAGGCCGGTCTTGGTCAGCTGCAGCTTGACCTTGATGCGGTCCGCGCCCGAGGCCACGCACACCGGCATGCCGGTGGCCGCGATCTTGCCAATGGCGTCGCGCACGTGCGCCACCGCGGCGACTTCGGCTTCCAGCACCGCGTTGCGGCGGGCGAGCCAGGTCGACAGCCAGTTCTCGGGCAGCGGCGCGCCGCGCATGCGTTCGATCATCTCCAGCTCCTCGCGCACGGCGCGGCCGAGGAACAGGCGCGTGGAGTCTTCCAGCGAGATCTCGATGCCGAGTTCGTTCAGCATCTGGTTGAGCACGCGGTTGACGATGGGCTCGCTGTCGACGAGCACGCCGTCGCAGTCGAAAATCACACAATCGAATCGGCCGGAATGGCCACGGGTTACTGCAGTCATGCGGGTTTCTTTTCCATGTTGTCCAGGCTCGCCGCACTGGGTACGGCCCGGAGTTCACCGATTCCGGCCTTGCGCCGGCTCTTCAGGTGCGCCTCGACCTGGTCGAAGCGGTCGAAGCCCCAGAACGGCTCGCCGTCGACGATGACGAAGGGCGAACCGAACACGCCCTTGGCCATCGCCACTTCGATCTCGGCCTTGAGCTGGTCCTTGATCTGGTAGCTGGTGGCGCCGGCGTCCAGCGCCTGCACGTCGACGCCCAGCGGTTCGGCCAGCTTCATGATCTCGGCCGGCTCGGCGATATTGATGTCGTCGACGAACAGCGCGCGGTACACCAATTTGGCGAAGGCCGCGGCGATATCGTCGCCGTGATGGTTCTGCAGCCACAGCATCGCACGCGCGGCGTGCGTGGTCGGCAGCGGGAAATGCGTGGGGCGCTTGTATTCGATGCCGTGGAAGCGCGCGGTGCGCTCGAAGTCGCGCCAAGAGTAGTCGCCCTTGAGCGGCAGCTGCGGCAGCGGCGAGGCGCCGGTGGTCTTGAACACCACGCCCAGCAGGATCGGATGCCAGGCGACGATGCGCCCGTACTTCTGCGCCAGCTCGTCGATGCGGGTGCTGGCGAAATAGCCATAAGGCGAAGAGAAATCGAAGTAGAAGTCGATCGCTGCGGTCATGTCGGGGGGCCCTTCTTGTTGGGGTTGCCGGTACTGGGATCAGGGGGTGTGCCGCTTGCGTGGCACGCCCCCTCATCGTACGCGCTTATTTGCGCAACAGGCCACTAAGCGAGTGCGCGTGCGATCAGGATCTTCTGGATATCGCTGGTGCCCTCGTAGATCTGGCACACGCGCACATCGCGGTAGATGCGCTCCACCGGGAAGTCGCTGACATAGCCATAGCCGCCGAACACCTGGATCGCGTCCGAGCACACCCGTTCGGCCATCTCGCTGGCAAAGAGCTTGGCCATCGCCGCTTCCTTCAGGCAGGGCCGGCCGGCATCGCGCAGCGCGGCGGCGTGCCATACCATCTGGCGCGCCACGTCGATGCGGGTGGCCATCTCGGCCAGGCGGAACTGCACCGCCTGGTGCTGGAACAGCGGCTGACCGAAACTCTCGCGTTCCTTGGCATACGCCAGCGCCGCCTCGAACGCGGCGCGCGCCATGCCGATGCTCTGCGAGGCGATGCCGATGCGCCCGCCTTCCAGCCCGGACAGCGCCATCTTGTAGCCGCCGCCCTCGTCGCCCAGCAGGTTGGCCGCCGGCACGCGGCAATCCTCGAACAGGATCTGCGCGGTGTCCGACGAATGCTGGCCGAGCTTGTCCTCCAGGCGCGCCACCACGTAGCCGGGCGTGGCAGTCGGCACGATAAAGGCGCTGATGCCGCGCTTGCCGGCCGCCTTGTCGGTCACGGCCAGAACGATCGCCACGTCGGCGTTCTTGCCGCTGGTGATGAACTGCTTGACGCCGTTGAGCACGTAATCGTCGCCGTCGCGGACGGCGGTGGTACGCAGCGCCGACGCGTCGGAGCCCACATGCGGCTCGGTCAGGCAGAACGCGCCGAGCATCTCGCCGCGCGCCAGCGGCACCAGCCATTGCTGCTTCTGCGCCTCGCTGGCAAACGACATCAGCATGCTGCACACGGGGCAGTTGTTGACGCTGATCACGGTGGAGGTGCCGCCGTCGCCGGCAGCGATCTCTTCCAGGATCAGCGCCAGCGACAGGTAGTCGAGGCCGGCACCGCCGTATTCCTCGGGCACGGCCACGCCGTAGGCGCCGAGCGCGGCCAGCTCGCGGTGGACATCCTTGGGGAAGGTCTTGTCGCGGTCCCACTGCGCGGCCTGCGGCGCGATCACCTCCTGCGCGAACTGGCGCACGGCGTCGCGGATCATTTCCTGTTCGAGGGTCAGCAGCATGTCGGTTCGGTGGTAGTGGCGCGCCTTACCAGGGGATAGGCATGCCGTCGTAGTTGTGGAAGGTACCGTTGTCGCGCCGCTTGACGCCGGCCAGCACCTGGCGCATGCCCTTGACGCTTTGCTGCACGGTCAGGTCGGCTTCCTGGCCGCCCATGTCGGTCTTGACCCAGCCCGGATGCAGCGCGACGCAGGTGGCGTGGCGCGCATCCAGCGACACCGCGCGCAGCGCCGCATTGGCGCCGGCCTTGCTGACGCGGTACAGCCAGCTGGTGTTGTGCTCCATCGCGCCGATGCTGCCCATGCGCGAGGACAGCACCGCCAGCACGCCGCCGTGGCCGGACTGGCCCGCTTCGACATAAGGCAGCAGCAGCGGCAGCGCCATCATCGGTCCGAGCACGTTGACGTGCATCACCTGGTCGAACTCCTGCGGCGTGACCGGTTGCGCGCCTTCCGTGCGCGGACCCAGCACGCCGGCGTTGTATATCGCCACGTCGAGCGCTTCGCCGTCTAGCTTCCAGCCCAAGCCCGCGACCGCGCCGGCATCGGCCAGGTCGACCTGGTGGGCTTCGGCGCCGAGCGCCTGCAGCGCGCCGACGCCTGCGGGCGTGCGTGCCGCCGCAATGACGCGCCAGCCGTCGGCACGGTACTGGCGCACGAATTCAAGGCCGATGCCGCGCGAGGCACCGAGGATCAGGACGGTTGGCAAGGCTGTGCTCCTTTTATAGGCTGCCCAGCGCGCGAAACGGCACGTCAGGCCACGGGTTCAGCAAACTGCCTCGGTCTTGCTCCCCTCTCCCGCTTGCGGGAGAGGGGTGGGGGTGGGCGCTGGCTCGAAGTGAGGGCGGTATGCCTGCGCCCCGCCCTCACCCCCGGCCCCTCTCCCGCGCGCGGGAGAGGGGAGGAACAGCGAGGAGAGGGAAAGCGTTACAGGATCTCGATCCCCACTGCGGTAGCTTCACCACCACCGATACACAAGCTCGCCACCCCGCGCTTGCCACCCGTCTTGCGCAGCGCGCCGATCAGCGTGGTCATGATGCGCGCGCCCGAAGCGCCGATCGGGTGGCCCAGCGCGCAGGCGCCGCCGTGGATATTGACCTTGTCGCGCGGGATCTTGAGGTCGTGCATGGCAGCCATCGGCACCACGGCAAAGGCCTCGTTGATCTCGAACAGGTCGACGCTGTCAGTGGTCCAGTCCAGCTTGCGGTACAGCTTGGAAATCGCTTCCACCGGCGCGGTGGTGAACCAGCCCGGCGCCTGCGCGTGGGTGGTATGGCCCAGCATGCGGGCGATCGGTTGCAGGCCCAGCTTCTTCGCGGTGGCGGCGCGCATCATCACCAGCGCCGAGGCACCGTCGTTGATGGACGACGACGAGGCCGCGGTGATGGTGCCGTCCTTGGCAAACGCGGGCTTCAGCGAGGGGATCTTGTCCAGCTTGATGCGGCGCGGACCTTCGTCGGTGTCGATCACGGTGTCGCCGCCCTTGCCCGACACGGTCACCGGCGCGATCTCCCAGCGGAAGTCGCCGTTCTCGGTAGCCTGCTGCGCGCGGCGCACGCTTTCCATGGCAAAGGTGTCCTGCTGCTCGCGCGTGAAGCCATACTTGGCGGCGCAGTCCTCGCCGAAGGTGCCCATGGCGCGGCCCTTGTCGTAGGCGTCTTCCAGGCCGTCCAGCATCATGTGGTCGTAGATCATGCCGTGGCCGATGCGGTAGCCGCCGCGGCCCTTCGGAATCAGGTACGGGGCATTGGTCATGCTCTCCATGCCGCCGGCGACGGCGACCTCGAACGAGCCGGCGATGAGGCCGTCATAGACGGTCATCGCCGCGCGCATGCCCGAGCCGCACATCTTGTTGACGGTGGTGCAGCCCACGCCCAGCGGCAGGCCTGCGCCCAGCGCCGCCTGGCGCGCCGGCGCCTGGCCCTGGCCGGCGGGCAGCACGCAGCCGAACACCACTTCTTCCACCTGCTCGGGCTTGAGGCCGGCGCGCTCGACGGCGGCGCGGATGGCCACGGCGCCCAGTTGCGGCGCGGTGACGCTGGCGAATTCGCCCTGGAACGCAGCCATCGGCGTGCGGGCGGCTGAAACGATGACGATCTCTTCCATGTCGGGTCTCCTGGATCGGTGTGTGATGAAGCGGTATTCGTTGCGGCAGCAGTCAGCGGATCGATGCCTGCGGCGGGTCGCCGTACTGGCGGTAGGCCGCGGCCAGTTGCTCGTGCAGTTCGTCGTTGTTGCTGGCGGCCATGCCCAGGTCGCGCAGCAGGCCGTCGGACACGCCGTAGACCCAGCCATGCACGGTCACGGCCTGGCCGCGCGACCAGGCGTCCTGGATCACCGTGGTCTGGCAGACGTTGTTGACCTGCTCGATCACGTTGAGCTCGCACAGCCGGGTATGGGCGTCGTCCTCGCGCAGCAGCGTGCCGAGGTAGGCCTCGTGCTTGTCGGCGACGTCGCGCACATGGCGCAGCCAGTTGTCGGCCAGGCCGATGCGCTCGCGCTTGAGCGCGACCTTGACGCCACCGCAGCCATAGTGGCCGACCACGGTGATGTGGCGCACCTTCAGCACTTCCACCGCGAACTGGATCACCGACAGCGCGTTCAGGTCACTGTGCGCGATCACGTTGGCGATATTGCGGTGGACGAACACTTCGCCCGGAGCGAGTCCCAGGATCTGGTTGGCCGGCACGCGCGAATCGGAGCAGCCGATCCACAGGTATTCCGGCGCCTGCTGGTTGGCCAGCCGGGTGAAGAAGGTCGGGTCCTCCGCATTGACGCGGTCGACCCACTCGCGGTTGTTGCGGAACAGCTGGGCGATGGCTTCAGTCATGCGACCCTCCTTGCAGGACCGGCGTCAGCTGCGGCGCCAGGCGCGCCGCCGGCGTTGCCGTAACGGTGGATGAATCGCTCTGTACTCTGATAGGCAAAGAAGTCATGAACATGTCCGGCCAGGAGCCGGTCCTTGTGGCCCTGCCACATGGCAGGGTCGAAAAAATCCGCATGATGGCGCAGGAACGCCGCGCGCACGCGCGGATCGCCCAGGAGGAAGGTGCGGAAGGTCTCTGGGAAAATATCGTGCGGACGCACCGTGTACCAGACTTCGCCCGACATCTCCTCTTCCTCGTTGCGCGGCTGCGGAACTTGGCGGATATTGCAGTCGGTCAGGTACTCGATCTCGTCGTAGTCGTAGAACACCACGCGCCCGTGGCGCGTGACACCGAAGTTCTTGTACAGCATGTCGCCGGGGAAGATGTTCGCGGCCATCAGCTCCTTGATGGCGTTGCCATATTCGAGCACGCCGTGCTCGACCTGCTCGTCTGTGCCCTCCTGCAGGTAGATGTTCAGCGGCGTCATGCGGCGCTCGATATAGACGTGGCGCACCACGATCTCTTCGCCGCCGTCCTTGCCGCGCTGGTATTCGATCATCGACGGCGCGTGCTGCTCGAACTCGCGCACCAGCGCATCGTCGAAGCGCGACCGCGGGAAGGCCACGTCGGAGTACTCCAGCGTATCCGCCATGCGGCCGACGCGGTCGTGCTGCTTGACCAGCTGGTACTTGGACTTGACCAGCTCGCGCGTGGTGTCCTTGGGTGCCGGAAAAAAGTCCTTGATGACCTTGAACACGTACGGGTACGACGGCAGCGTGAACACCAGCATCACCAGCCCGCGGATGCCGGGCGCGACGATGAACTTGTCCGACGAATGCTGCAGGTGGTGCAGGAAGTCGCGGTAGAACAGGTTCTTTCCCTGCTTCTGCAGACCCAGCGAGGTATAGATCTCCGCGCGCGGCTTGCGCGGCATGATGTCGCGCAGGAAGGTCACGTAGGCCGACGGGATCTCCATGTCGACCATGAAGTAGGCGTGCGTGAACGAGAACAGGATCAGCAGCTGTTCCTTCTTCAGCAGCACCGTGTCCAGCACCAGCTTGCCCGAGGGGCCGTGCACGATCGGGATCGCCAGCGGGAAGGTGTGGTCGCCGTTCAGGATGCGGCCGATGATGAAGGCCGACTTGTTGCGGAAGAACAGCGACGACAGCGTATGGATCTGGAAATTCGGCGCGATGCGCAGGTCGCCGAAATGCTCGCTGACCGCGCGCACCACGTAGCCGATATCGCGCTGAAGGTCTTCGAACGGGCGCTCGAGCTGGAAGTTGTGCACGATGCGCTCGAAGCACGCCGCCATGCCGGCGCGGCTGCCCGGGTAATACGCACGGAAGGTCGGGCGCGTGGGCGATTCCTCGTTCTCGATATATTCGGTCGAGATCGCCGGGCGCACGAAGATAAAACCGTTGTTGAAGTACGAGCGGTGCAGGATGCGCGTGCAGACCGAGTTGAAGAAGGTCTCGGCCAGTTCGGGCTGGTGATGGTTGGTCAGCAGGCCGATGTAGTGCAGTTTGATCTGCTGCCAGATCTCGTCCTCGATATTCTCGGCGTCGTACTCGTCTTCGAGGATGACGCTCGATTCGCGCACGCGCTCGTTGTAGAACGCGATGCGGTCGCGCTGGATCTGCTGCAGCCCGTGCCAGTCGCCGGCCTCGAACTTGATCTTGGCCTGGTGGCTGACCTCGCGGAACAAACGGTAGTGCTTGTCGAACCCGTCGAGCATCGTTCTCGCCACATCGTAGGCAATCTGCGAGGAGAGCAGTTTGGGGAAGTGGGACATGGGTCGACGGGGGGCGGCTGGCGCAGCGGTCTTGCGACGGGTAGTGAGATTGTAAATGGGTTCGGGCGGGGGCTCCGGGTGATTTCGGCGCCCCCTCACCTTTTACATGGTCTCGGCGAACAGTTCGCGGCCGATCAGCATGCGGCGGATCTCCGAGGTGCCGGCACCGATCTCGTACAGCTTGGCGTCGCGCCACAGCCGGCCGGCGGGGTATTCGTTGATATAGCCGTTGCCGCCCAGGATCTGCACGGTCTCGCCCGCCATCCAGGTGGCCTTCTCGGCCGTGTACAGGATCACCGCGGCGCAGTCCTTGCGCACCTGGCGCACGTGGTCGCTGCCCAGCCCGTCGAGGTTCTTGCCGACCGTGTACAGGTAGCTGCGCGCCGCCTGCAGCGTGGTGTACATGTCGGCCACCTTGCCCTGGATCAGCTGGAACTCGCCGATGCTCTGGCCGAACTGCTTGCGGTCGTGGATATACGGCGTGACCACGTCCATGCACGCCTGCATGATGCCGACCGGGCCGCCCGACAGCACCGCGCGCTCGTAGTCCAGCCCGCTCATCAGCACCTTGGCGCCGCCGTTCTCGGCGCCGAGGATGTTCTCGACCGGCACTTCCACGTCCTGGAACACCAGCTCGCCGGTGTGCGAGCCGCGCATGCCCAGCTTGTCCAGCTTCTGCGCCACCGAGAAGCCCTTCATGCCCTTCTCGACGATAAACGCGGTCATGCCGCGCGCGCCCAGGTCGGGCTCGGTCTTGGCGTAAACCACCAGCACGTCGCAGTCCGGGCCGTTGGTGATCCACATCTTGGTGCCGTTGAGCACGTAGCGGTCGCCCTTGAGCTCCGCGCGCAGCTTCATGCTGACCACGTCTGAGCCGGCGTTGGGTTCGCTCATCGCCAGCGCGCCGATCCACTCGCCCGACACCAGCTTGGGCAGGTATTTGGCCTTCTGCGCCGGCGTGCCGTTGCGGTGGATCTGGTTCACGCACAGGTTGGAATGCGCGCCGTACGACAGGCCCACCGAGGCCGAGGCGCGGCTGATTTCTTCCATCGCGATCATGTGCGCCAGGTAGCCCATGTTGGCGCCGCCGTATTCCTCGGCCACCGTGATGCCGAGCACGCCCAGGTCGCCCATCTTCTTCCAGGCGTCCATCGGAAACTGGTCGGTGCGGTCGATCTCGGCGGCGCGCGGGGCCAGTTCGGCCTGGGCCCAGGCGCGCACGGAGCTGCGCAGCATCTCGATGTCTTCGCCCAGATCGAATTTCAGGCCTGGCAGTTCGGTCATGATGATCTCCTGTTGGATTCGGGTGTCGTGTTTTTGTCGCCGGGTAGGCGGTTCAGACGTGGTCCAAGGTGCGGACCACACAAAGCGTCATCAGCATGGTGGCCACCTGCTTGCGGCTGCCGGCCTGCTCGACGTAGACCTCGCCCTGCGCCACGATCAGCGTGCGCCCGGGCTTGAGGACGCGGCCCACCGCCACCAGGCGTTCGCCCTGGGCCGGGGACAGCAGGTTGATCTTGTATTCGGCGGTCAGGCCCGCCTCGCCCTCGCCCACCATCGACAGCGCGGCGTAGCCGCAGGCGCTGTCGGCCAGCGCGCCCACCGCGCCGCCGTGGAAGAAGCCGTGCTGCTGGGTCACGCCGTCGGACCACGGCATCGCGATCTCGACCTCGCCGCGCTCCACCCGCTGCAGCGTGGCGCCGAAGGCGGTCATCAGCCCCTGGCGCGAGAAACTGGTGGCGATCGCGTCGGCGCGCGCGGCGGACAGAGCTTCGTCGGGTTCAGCGGGGGCGGCACAGGCGTTGGAGGACGGCATGGCGGGTTTCCGGTGTGAAGGCCAATCAAGGCGTTGGGTCGCGGCGCGCCGCCGCAGTGGCGGGCTGTCCGGGTATTCTATTTACGTTTACGTAAACGTCAATCCCGTCCGGCACGGATGCCAGGCAAAGTGCTGCATCAGGCCGATCGGGTACGGGCCGGCGCATCGTCGCCCTCCGGGGCCGGGGTCTTGCCGCCGGTTTGTGCGGCCAGCAGCGCCTTGCACTGGCGCTCGTGCTGGTCGATCTCGGCCAACTGTGCCTGCAGGTCTTCCAACTGGCGCTCGAGCGTGCGGCGGTGGTCGGCCAGCGAGTCCAGGAAGCGCTCAAGTTGCGGGGCGGTGTCGCGTGGCGACTCGTAAAGATCAAGGATCTCACGGATCTCATTGAGAGTGAGCCCTAACCGCTTGCCGCGTAGCGTCAGCTTCAGTCGGGTGCGCTCACGGCCGTTGTAGATGCGCTTGCGCCCGCCCGGGCCTTCGCGCTCCGGCGACAGCAGGCCTTGGTCCTCGTAGAACCGGATGGCGCGGGGCGTGACGTCGAACTCGCGGGCGAGATCGGTGATGGTGTAGGTGGCGGAGCCGGGGGATTGCGTGACTGCCATGATGCGCCCAGGAAGTGAACGGTCGTTCGTTGCGGAATCAAGTTTTCGCTTAAGATGGAGACGAACCGCTTGAGTTGACGTTTACGTTAGCGTCAACTCCGGCGACTGGCAACTAGCGCTTACACGCCCACAGGGCATGACGCAGCAACGAGAAAGCCCGCCTGCCCCCGATCCCCGATCCTCCGGCACAAGGCTTCGACCAAGAGACTCCTCATGAACGCACTCGAACACCAGCTCCAATACCCGTTCGGCGACACCATGCCCGAGCCCGGCACCAAACAACAGGTCGCCCCCGGCGTCTACTGGCTGCGCATGCCGCTGCCGTTCGCGCTCGACCATATCAACCTGTGGCTGGTGCGCGACCGCCTGGACGGCGGCCGCGAGGGCTGGACTATCATCGATTGCGGCATCACCAACGATGTCATCAAGGGCCACTGGGAAACCATCTTCGCCAATGAGCTGGAAGGCCTGCCGGTGGTGCGCGTGCTGGTGACGCACAGCCACCCCGACCACGTCGGCCTGGCGCACTGGCTGTGCAAGCGTTTCGGCGTGCGGCTGTGGATGAGCCTGGGCGACTACATGAGCGCGCGCGTGATGGGCAGCGGCACCGGCGCCGGCTCCAGCGCGGGCGGCGAAGCGGCCGCCGCGCACTTCGCGCTGCATGGCCTGACCGATCCCGACAGCCAGGAAAAGCTGCGCGCGCGCAAGACCTACTACCCGTCGCTGGTGCCCGACCTGCCGGCGCAGTACCGCCGGATGATGGAGGGCGAGACGGTGCGCATCGGCACCGATGCGGCCACCTCCGGCTGGCGCGTGATCACCGGCTTCGGCCATTCGCCCGAGCACGTGGCGCTGTATAACGAAGCCACCAATGTGCTGATCTCCGGCGACATGGTGCTGCCGCGCATCTCGACCAACGTCAGCGTGTTCGACATGGAGCCCGAAGGCAATTCGCTGCAGCTCTACCTGGATTCGCTCGGCAAGTACGAGCCGCTGCCGCAGGACGTGCTGATCCTGCCCTCGCACGGCCGCCCCTTCCGCAACCTGCATACCCGGATCAACCAGCTGCGCGAGCACCATGTCGACCGTCTCGCCGAGACGCTGCAAGCCTGCCGCGAGAAGGCCTGCAGCGCCCACGACATCGTCAGCGTGATCTTCAAGCGCCAGTTCGATATCCACCAGATGACCTTCGCGATGGGCGAGTCGCTGGCGCACCTGCACTGCCTGTGGCACCGCGGTGAACTGGTACGTGAGACGGGCGATGACGGCGTGATCCGCTTCCGCGCCGCCTGATTCGCTTAGTTGGCGGCCGCCAGCGCCGCCAGGTAGCGCACGCCAGCGACGGCGCGGCTGCCGTACCACGACAGCATCTCGCCATCGACCAGCAGCACCGGCTTGCCGAGCTGGCGCTCGAGCGCATCGGCGTGGTCCTCGGTAAAGCGGTAGGGCTCGGTCGACAGCAGCACGAGGTCGAGCTCGCGCACCAGCGCATCGCTCCAGCGGAAGGTGGGATAGCGTTCGCCGGGCGTGTTGGGGCGGCTGCAATCGCCGTCGACGCACGCCTGCGGCGTGCCGTCGGCGGGCTCCGGCCAGGTCTGCCAGTTGGCCAGCGCCAGCATGCGGCTGATATAGGTGTCGCGCGACACTGTCATCCACGGGTCCTGCCAGATCGCGTACAGCACGCGGCGCTGCGGCCACGCGCGTGCGCGGATGGCGTCCAGCTCGGCTTGCAGCGCGGCGCACAGCGCTTCGGCCTCGGTGTGGCGGCCGAAGATGCCGCCCAGCAGCCGGTACAGCCCGAGGTTGTCTTCCGGCGCGCACGGATGGGTGACGATCACGTTGGGCACGAAGGTACGGATCTCATCCACGGTTTCGCGCCGGTTCTCGTCGATATTGACCACCACGTGCGTGGGCGCCAGCTCGCGCAGGCGCACCACTTTCACGTCCTTGGTACCGCCCACCTTGGGCACCGCGCGCACGGCCGGCTCCGGGTGGATGCAGAAGCCGGTGCGCGCCACCATCTGCCCGCCCAGCCCGAGCGCGAACAGCAGCTCGGTCACTGACGGCACCAGCGAGGCGATGCGCACCTCGCCGCTGGCGGCGGCCTGCTGCTGGCCAATGGCGTCGCGCCACATGGTTAGGGCTCCTGGCTTTCTGCGCGCCGCGGCTTGCGCGGCGCGCCCGCGGCCAGCGCGTCATACAGCCAGCGCGGCATCACATGCAGCAGCGCCGCCACCACGCCCATCGGCCACGGAATCACACGGAAGCGCCGTCCGGCGGCAATTACGCGGACCGCTTTGCGCGCGAACACGTCGGCATCGGTCAGGAACGGCATGCGGTAAGGGTTGTGCGCGGTCATCGGCGTACGGATATAGCCCGGCGCGATCGTGACCACTCGGATGCCGTGCTCGCGCTGCTCCAGGCGCAGGCTCTCCAGCAACTTGATCACCGCCGACTTGGAAGCGCTGTAGGCGCCCGCACCCGGCAGCCCACGCACACCGGCGACGCTGGCGATGCCCACCAGCGTGCCGCGCCGCCCGAAGTGCCCGGGCTCGCGCGCCTGCATCGCATGCATGAAGGGCTGGAAGGTGGTCAGCAGGCCGAACCAGTTGGTGTCCATCACCTGGCGAAAGGCGTCGAGATCCTCGCGCTCGCTGGCGACCGTGCCGACCGAGACGCCGGCATTGGCGATCACCACGTCAGGGCAGCCGAAATGGCCGAGGAAGTCTTCCGCCGCGCGCGCCATGGCGTCGGCATCGCGCACATCGGCGCCGTAGACGCGCACCGCGCCCGGGTTGGGCAGCGTGGCGACGAACTCGCGCAACGCGTCCTCGCGGCGCGCCACCAGGCCAAGGATGGCGCCTTGCGACGCGTATTCGCGCGCGAGGGCCTGGCCTAGTCCGCTGGAGGCGCCAGTGAGGAAGACTTTGAGGGGACGCATGGGAGGCGAGAGAATGTCCAAAATAAAAAAGGCTGGTACATCGTACCAGCCGGCTAGCTATCCGCGCCCCATCCGCAGATCTTTGAAAGTCCCGCTTGGGTGCTCCCTCTCCCGCTTGCGGGAGAGGGTTGGGGTGAGGGCGGCCGTTTCGACGAAGTCCCAGGCAGCGGTATGCCAGTGCCTGCCCTCACCCCCTGCCCCTCTCCCGCAAGCGGGAGAGGGGAGCAAACTCTCGGCATGCGAAGGTTCCGTCAGCAGATTACAGCTTCTTGCCCCGCACCTGCTCCACCAGGTAATCCATGGTCTGGACCGCGCTGGTCTTGTTGCCGGCGATCGACGGCGAGGTCACGTACTTGCCCTGCACCACCACGGTCGGCACGCCGTCGATCTTGTAGGTGTCGGCGATCTTGTTGGCGCGCTGCGAGTTGGTGGTCACCGTGAACGAGTTGTACGCGTCCAGGAAGGCCTTGCGGTCCACGCCGTTCTTGGCCATGAAGTCGGCGATCTCGTTGGGATCGAGCATGCGCTTGCGGTCCACGTGGATGGCGTTGAAGACCTTTAGGTGCATCGCGTCGAGCTTGCCGATGGCTTCCAGCGCATAGAAGATCTTGGTGTGCGGCATCAGGTCGTCGCGGAAAGCGACCGGCACGCGCTTGAACACCACGTTGTTGCCCTGCTTCTTGACCCAGGCCTCCAGGTCGGGTTCGAAGTCAAAGCAGTGCGGGCAGCCGTACCAGAAGAACTCGGTGACCTCGATCTTGCCCGGCGTGACCGGCTGGGCCGTCTTCAGGATCTGGTATTCCTTGCCCTCGGCGGGCGCCGCCTGGGACGGGGCGGACATCAGCAGGCCGCCCACGGCGGCGAACATGGCGAACAGTGCGGCGAGTTTCTTCATTTGGTGCGGCCTTGCGGTTTGGACGATGAGCGTATGACAGCGGCGGCGGCGTCCGGTTCAGCGGGACGCCGGCCGCGGCGGTGACAAGGTGTTGCGGTGGTTACCGGGTATTAATCAGCTACCAGGCGCTGCGGCAATCCGCCGCAGCCATCCCGGATAACGCCTGACCCTGCGGTCCGGCTTACTGCTTGGTGTAGCGAATCACGGACGCCTCGAAGCCCGACGACTGCAGCCGCTCGCGCGCCTTGTTCATCTCCTCGATGCGATTGAAGGGCCCCATGCGCACGCGGTACATCTTGACGCCATTGACGTCGCGCTCGGTGATCTTGGCTTCGAAGCCCTGCATCGCCAGGTTGGCTTTCTGGCGGTCGGCGTCGTCCGACGAGCGGAACGCGCCCACCTGCAGCAGGTAGCCGACCTTGTTGGCGTCGGCCTGGGCGATCTCGGCGATCGGGTCAGCCACCGGCTTCTCGGCCGGCTTGTTGGCGAGGGGCTTGTCAGCCGGTTTTTCCGCCGGCTTCTCGATGGGCTTTTCCAGCGGCTTCTCGGCCGGGCGGGCCACCGCCACCGGTGGTTGCTGGCCGTTCTGGCCATGCTGTCCGCTCTGCTTCGGTTCCGGCTCGGGCGCCTGGCCCACCGGCTTGGCCGGGGTCTTGCTCCACAGCGGCTTGTTGGGGTCGCTCGGGCCCTCGTCGGCACGCTGGGCCGGCGGCGGGAGCTGGCTGGCGACATTGCCGGGCTCGCTCGGCCGCGGGGCGTTCTTCTGCTGGAACGGCGTCGGCGACTTGGTGATGTACAGGGCGACCACCACGGCGATGGCCAGCCCGACGATCAGCCCGAGCACCAGGCCCAGGAACGTACCGCCGCGCTGCTGGCTGCGGCGGACCTTGCGCGCGTCGCGCTTGCGTTGCTGTTGCATGAAGTCCTCTTTGGTGATGCCGGGATTATAGAGCCAGTGCCGCCACGGGCAGCACCGGCTGTTTTCCCGGGGCTGCGCACTCGGCGCGGCCCCACTTGCGCGCCCGGCGTGGCGCCGCGCGCTTCCTTACATGCGGCGCGGCGCCGAGACGCCGATCACCGCCAGGCCGTTGCGCAGCACCTGGCGCGTGGCGGCCAGCAGCGCCAGCCGGGCGCGCTTGACGGCCTCGTCGTCCACCAGCACGCGGTCGGCGTTGTAGAAGGCGTGGAAGTCGCCAGCCAGGTCGCGCAGGTAGAAGGCGACCGCGTGCGGCGCCAGTTCGGTGGCGGCGTCCGACAGCATGTCCGGGAACTCGGCCAGGCGGCGACCCAGCGCCAGCGCCTGGGCGCTGACCTCGGGGCCGGTCACGGCCGACAGGTCGGCGCCGGCCAGCTCGGCCAGGCGGCTTTCCCAGTCCGCGCCGCCCCACGACTCGAAGATCGAGCAGATGCGGGCATGCGCGTACTGCACGTAGTACACCGGGTTCTCGTCGTTCTGCTTGAGCGCCAGGTCGACGTCGAACACGAACTCGGTATCGGCCTTGCGCGACAGCAGGAAGAAGCGCACCGCGTCGCGCCCGCGCGTGAAGTGCCCGGGCCAGTCGGCCACGCCCGCATCCAGGCAGCCGCGGATGGTCTCGTCGCCGCCGTTGGACCATTCGATCAGGTCGCGCACGGTGACGTAGGAGCCGGCGCGCTTGGAGATCTTGACCTCCTCGCCGTTCTTCATCACCGTGACCATCTTGTGCAGCACGTAGTCGGGGTAGCCCTGCGGGATGCCCATGTCCAGGCCCTGCAGGCCGGCGCGCACGCGCGCGATGGTGCCGTGGTGGTCGCTGCCCTGCACGTTGATGACCTTGGTGAAGCCGCGCTCCCACTTGGTGGTGTGGTAGGCCACGTCCGGCACGAAGTACGTATAGGTGCCGTCGCTCTTCTTCATCACGCGGTCCTTGTCGTCGCCGTCGTCGGTGGTGCGCAGCCACAGCGCGCCCTCGCTCTCGTAGGTCCTGCCCTTGGCGACCAGCGACTGCACCGCGGCTTCGACGCGGCCGTCGCTGTACAGCGACGACTCCAGGTAGTAGCGGTCGAACTTGACGCCGAAGGCCTGCAGGTCGATGTCCTGCTCGTTGCGCAGGTAGGTGACGGCGAACTTGCGGATCGAGTCGATGTCCTCGACGTTGCCCGAGGCGGTCACCGGCTCGCCATCGGAGGCGCTGACGGTCTTGCCGGCCAGGAAGTCGGCGGCGATGTCGGCGATGTAGTCGCCGTTGTAGGCGGCCTCGGGCCAGTCGGCGTCGCCCGGTTTCAGGCCGCGCGCGCGCGCCTGCACCGACAGCGCCAGGGTCTGGATCTGCACGCCGGCGTCGTTGTAGTAGAACTCGCGGTGCACGTGGAAGCCCTGCCACGACAGCAGGTTGGCCAGCGCATCGCCCAGCGCCGCCTGGCGGCCGTGGCCGACGTGCAGCGGGCCGGTCGGGTTGGCCGAGACGAACTCCACCAGCACCTGGCCGTGCACGCCGCGCTCGCGCGCGCCGTAATGGTCGCCCTCGGTCAGCACCGCGCGCAGCACGTCGGCCTTGGCCGCGGGCGTCATGCGCAGGTTGATAAAGCCGGGACCGGCGATTTCCATGGCCTCGACCAGGCCCTGCGCGCGCGCGTCGGCCTGCACGGCCGCGACGATGCGCTGCGCCAGCTCGCGCGGGTTGCTCTTGAGCGCACGCGCGACCTGCATGGCGACGTTGCAGGCAAGGTCGCCATGGGCGGCCACCTTGGGCCGCTCGAAGGTGACGGCGGGCAGGGTGGCATCGGCCGGGGCGAGCGCACGCACGGCATCGGTGAACGCAGCGGCGAGATTGGAGGTCTGAACAGGCAGCATGGATGTCGGAAGCCCTGTGGGCTAGGTATTCAGGCACCGCCTTGGGCGGCGCCGTCGCCCGGAAGGCGGCAAGTGACGGCAAAGGAACAGTGAACGCCGCGCCGCGCCGCGTGACAGGCATTGGATTCGGGAACGCCGAATTTTATCAGGTGCTATGCTGACATCATGCGCGAGGATGGCCCCGGGCCACAATCCGGGCCACATTCGGGGCCACTATCGGCGCGGCATCCCGCCCCCGGGACCGCCGCGCGCCGCACTTCCGTGAAAGGAAAACACATCATGCTGATCACCTTCAAATCCCACGCCGCGCAGGACCTGATCATGATGAAGGATCTGGCGATGACGCTGCTGGGCATCATCGGCAAGCGTCTCGGGGAACGAGGGGTGATCACCGTTGAAGAGCTTCCAACCGCGATCCACAAGCTGGAAGCCGCGGTCGCCGATGCCCGCAAGCCCCATCCCGCCGACTCGGCCGTCGAAACGGCCACCAGCAGGGACGAAGAAGAGGAAGAACCGCTGCACCTGGGCCAGCGCGCCTACCCGTTCCTGGACATGCTGCGTGCCTCGCAGCGTGAGGGGACCAACGTGATGTGGGGCGTGTGACGGGAAAAGACGCCCGCTTGCGCCCGGCACGGATTGCCGCGCGGACAAAAAAACGCCCGGCACCGCAGTAGGGTTGCCGGGCTTCCGGACGAGGGTTCCGGAAAGGGGGGAATTCCTGCCGGGAGCCGTCGGCTCCCGGTCATGCGTCTTATCGCTGGCCGGGCCTATTCCTCATCGCCATGGTGGCGGCCGTTGGCCAGCAGCAAACCGATTAGCGCCCCCACGGCAGCAGCGAGCGCCACCGCCTTCAGCGGGGATTCAGCCACACGCTGGCGCGAGTGCTCCACGGCACCGTCCATGCGTTCGCGCGCGCGCATCACACCGTCGGTAGTCTGGGCGCGCAGGCGCTGGGCCATTTCCGAGGCCCGTTCGCGCAGCCGCTGCCCCGCACGCAGGCTCTCGGCCGAGCCTTCTTGCGCCAGCACTTGAATGGTGTGCTCCAGCTGGGCGATCAGGGCCTTGACCTCGCCCGACACCGGCGCAGCCGCTTCACGCGTGTCGCGCGCGGCGTGCTTGAGATGGCTGATGGCGCTGTCGGCACTGTCGGACAGGTGATTCAGTTCCTTTCGGACTTTGGGGTTCTGCGTCAGCATACGGGCTCCTCAGGTGTCGGTCGGCGGGGAGGAACCGGCTCGCGGCCGGTACTTAGCGTCCTCTGCGGACCAGGCCCATCACGGCGGCAACGAGCGCCACGACCAGGAAGATGAAGAACAGGATCTTGGCGATTTCCACGGCACCGGCAGCAATACCGCCGAAGCCGAAGATCGCGGCGATCAGGGCAATGACGAAAAATACGAGTGCATACTGCAGCATGGCTAGGCTCCGGAAGATGTCGGACCACGCCAGCGCACTGGCCGGGCCCATGTGAGGGCTTGCGCCAAGCGGTGCAAGCTCATAGCCTCATCGTAGGAAGCCAGCCGGCGCGCCAATACCGACAGGGAGCCTATTCCGCTGTCAGCCGAGTCCTACAACCACACCTATAGCCCCGACAGCGCCGTGGCCGCGCCCTCCGCGCGGCCACGGCGCCCCGGTTGACCCATGGCAATCGATGTGATTCCATGAGCGCTCCTGGCGCTGCGCGGGCAGGCGGCGCGCCTCCACTACAGGAATTGCCCCATGTTCAAGCAGTCCTTCCTCCCCCACACGCTGCTGCTCGCGGGCGGCATCGTGCTGACGCTGGCAGTGCTGGTGGCGTCCGAGACCGGCAATATCCGCTTGCGCGAAAGCTATACCGACGTGATCCGTTCGCAGCGCGTACAGACCGAGCTGGCCGCGCTCAACGGCGAGCTGGTCAACGCCGAGGCGGGCCAGCGCGGCTTCCTGCTGACCGGCAAGGAAAGCTACCTGGAGCCGTACTACAAGGCCCTGCCCCGCATTGCCGAGCTGATGGCGCAGGTCCGCGACGACTATGCCAACGACCCGGAGGCGCTGAAGCTCTTCGGCGACACCTCCAAGCTGATCAACAGCAAGCTCAACGAGATGGCGCTGACGCTGGTGTACGGCAAGCGCGACCTGGAAGTGGCGCTGGAGCTAATCCGCACCGACTACGGCAAGGAGACCATGGACAACGCGCGCCGCGGGCTGGACCAGCTGCAGGCGCGCGAGGCGGGCTCGGTCTCGCACCGGCTCGAAGGCGCCGAGACCGATGTGCAGCTGTCGCGCTACGGCATCGGCCTGCTCACGGCGATTAACATCATCCTGCTGATGGCCGTGGGCGTGGGCCACGCCAAGCGGCTGTCGATGGCCGAGGCGGCGCGCACCCAGCTGGAAGAGGAAAGCGCGAAGCTGGACCGCAAGGTGCGCGCGCGCACGCGCCAGCTGTCGGCACTGGCGGGCCACCTGCAGCGCGTGACCGAAGACGAGAAGACGCGCCTGGCGCGCGAGTTGCACGACGAGCTGGGCGCGATCCTGACCGCGATCAAGCTGGACCTGCACTGGGTGCGCCGGCAGATACAGCAGGACCACGCGGTGGCCGCCGAGCGGCTCACGCGCGTGATGCTGCACGTGGACCAGGGCATCCAGATCAAGCGCCGCCTGATCGAAGACCTGCGCCCAACCGTGCTGCTCAACCTGGGCCTGCGCGCCGCGGTGTGCCAACTGGTGGAGGAAGTGGGCGCGCGCAACAACTGGGAAACCGAGGTCAGCGTACCCGAGGACCTGCCACCGCTGCGCGACGAGGCTGCCATCGCGCTGTACCGGATCGTGCAGGAATCGCTGACCAATGCCAGCAAGTACTCCGAGGCGAAGCGCATCGACGTCTGCCTGGAATGCCACGAGGACCGGCTGACGCTGACCGTGCGCGACGATGGCAAGGGCATGCCGCCCGACTTCGACGCGGGCAGCACCTCAGGCCACCACGGGCTGCTGGGCATGGAGCAGCGCGTCACCGCGCTGGGCGGCAGCATGCAGATCGATTCCGCGGCGCACGCGGGCGTACGCATCCATGTCGAGGTGCCGCTGACGGCGTCGGTGCTGCAGCCGGCGGAGGAGCCGGAAAACCAGGAGCCGGCGCGCGCCTGAGGGGCGCGGAGGAATCAAGGGAGACGCGCGCGGCCTGCGTGGCCGGGCGCACAGACTTGCATGGCGCCGCCTGGTATCAGGGCGCGGGCGCCGCGTGCTCCTCGATCACGCGGAACACCTGCTCCAGTTCGAGCGACTTGTCGAAGAAGTAGTCCGCCCCAGCCTCGGCGCACTGGCGCCGATACATGTCGACCTGGGCATGGTTGGTGTAGACGATGCGCACCGTGCCGGAGCCGTTGCGCTGCATCGCGCGCAGCACATTGATGCCGTTGCCCTGGCGCAGCTGCAGGTCGACGATGGCGACATCGTACTTGCCGGCCGCGAGCAGGCGCAGGGCCATCGCCTCGGTATCGGCCCAGTCCACGTTCTCGATAAACGGGAAGTCTTTCAGGTATTCGAGCAGCATGCCTCGCAGGACAGCCGAGTCTTCAATCAGCAGTATGCTCAGCGCCCGGTAGGAAGTGTTCGAAGCCTGCTCCGACATATTCAGGTTTGCTCGCCCGGTCCGGCACAGCCCAGCCGCGGGCTGCTACTCGACCAGGCCATTTTTGATGGCGTAGTAAGTCAGGTCCGCGTTGGTCTTCATGCCCATTTTCTCGAGGATGCGGGAACGATAGGTACTGACGGTCTTGACGCTGAGAAACAGTTCGTCGGCGATCACCGACACGGACTGCCCGCGCGAAAGCTTGCAGAAGATCTGGAACTCGCGCTCGGACAGCATCTGGTGCACCGGCTGCTCGGTGGGCTTGTCGAGCCCGCCGATCAGCAGGTCGGCCACGGTTGCGCTCACGTAACGCCGGCCCTGGGCCACCGTGCGGATGGCCTTGACCAGGTCGTCCGGGGCGCTTTCCTTGGTCAGGTAGCCGGAGGCGCCGGCACGGATCAGGTTGATCGCGTACTGGTCTTCCGGGTAGGTGGACAGGATCAGGACCGGCAGGTCGGGCTTGCGCTGGCGGATCAGCTTGAGCACGTCGATGCCGTTGCGGTCAGGCATCGAGATGTCGAGAACCAGGACATCGAACTCGGCGTCGCGCAGCTTTGCCATGACCTGGTCGCCGCTTCCGGCTTCGCCTGTCACCTGGATGTCGGGCTCTTCGGAAATGAACTGGCGCAGCCCGGCACGCACAATCTCGTGATCGTCAGCGATCAGGACGCGGATCATGTGGGGCTCCACGGATAGAACGGACCGGCACACTGCCCGGTGCACGTCGGGGTGCAGGCGGAACCGCTTGCGTTGCTGTCATTGTAGTGCCGGGCGCCGGCGCGGGCTGTCAGTGTCAGGCTGACACGACGCGCGGCCACACGCGTGCGCAGCACATGGGGCCGGCCTATGCGGCATGCACGCCGCGCAGGGTGCGGACTTGCCGGATCGCCGCGCACAAATGGACGCACAAACGCAAAGCGGGACGGATGCGATCCGTCCCGCTTTGCTGCGGCGCGTCAGGGGTTGGGAGAATCCCGGGAGGGTCCTGGCGCCAGTGACTGCAGGGGGCTAGTACTGCAGGGAATTACTGCGCCTTGGCGCCTGCTTCGGCACCGGCACCCACGCCCACGCTGGCGTCAGCCTTCGACTTCTTGGTCGACTTGGCGGCGTGCTTGCCGGACTTGGCCTTGCTGCCGGCCTCTGCCTTGGCCGCACCCGTGGTGTCGGCCGCGGCGCCGGTGGTCTTGTCTACCGCCGCGCCGGCGGTGGACAGGCCCTTGTCCGCTGCCGTACCCGCTGCCGACAGGCCCTTGTCAGTTGCCGCACCGGCGGTCGACAGGCCCTTCTCGGCCGCGCTGCCCGCGGTGGACAGGCCCGACTGCGCGGCGCCAGTTGCCGGCGCTGCGTTCACCGAAGCGCCCGCATCGGCCTTCGTACCCACGGAGACGCCGGTGCCTTGTGCCATGGCGAGCGAGGAAGCAGCGGCGAGCGACAGAGCGGACAGGGAGATCAGCAGTTTCTTCATGGAAGGACTCCTTTCAGGATGCCCCGCGACGAAACATTCGCCGCGGTGTTCACGCCGTGGTGTTTGCGTGAATCGAGCCCTCAGTCTAGGGACCGGGGCTGCGCCGGTCTGTGAGGAGTTGAAAGGCTGTGTAAGGAGTTGTGTTGCGCCGCAAACAACGTCGACATTCGGCGGATGCGGCCTGCCACGCAGGTTTTCCCTGCTGCATCAAGGCCCCGGGCAGCAGTGCGGTGCCGATATCGGCACCGCACTACCGTCGCACCCGGTTACAGGTTGGGCGCGAGCGCGCGCTCCAGCGTCGCGCGGTCTTCATGGCGGCGCGCCGCCATGTCGTCGAGCTGGTCCTGTCCGATCTTGCCGATGGTGAAGTAGGTCGAGTCGGGATGCGCCAGGTAGAAGCCGCTGACCGAAGCGGCCGGCGTCATCGCCAGCGACTCGGTGATGCCCATGCCGATCTCGGCCGCATCGAGGAATTCGAACATCGGGCCCTTGACGGTGTGCTCCGGGCAGGCCGGATAGCCGGGCGCGGGGCGGATGCCGCGGTACGACTCGGCGATCAGCTGCTCGTTGCTGAGTTGTTCGCCCGCGTCATAGCCCCACAGGTCCTTGCGCACGCGCTCGTGCAGGCATTCGGCGAAGGCCTCGGCGAGGCGGTCGGCCAGCGCCTTGAGCATGATCGCGCTGTAGTCGTCGAGGTCGGCTTCGAACTGCGCTTCCTTCTTGTCCACGCCCAGGCCCGCGGTGACCGCAAACATGCCGACGTAGTCGGCGATGCCGCTGTCCTTCGGTGCCACGAAGTCCGCCAGGCAGCGGTTCGGGCGGCGCACGCCGTCGACCACCGGGCGCTCGCTCTGCTGGCGCAGGTTGTGCCAGGTCAGCGCGACCTTGCTGCGGGTCTCGTCGGTGTAGATCTCGATATCGTCGTCGTTGACCGTGTTGGCCGGCAGCAGCGCGATCACGCCGTTGGCGGTCAGCCAGCGGCCCTGGATCAGGCGCGACAGCATCGCCTTGCCGTCCGAGAACACGCGGCGCGCGGATTCGCCGACGATCTCGTCGTTGAGGATGTCGGGGAATTTGCCGGCCAAGTCCCAGGTCTGGAAGAACGGGCCCCAGTCGATGTAGTTAGCCAGCTCGGCCAGATCGTAGTTGCGGAACACGCGCCGGCCGATGAACTTGGGCTTGTGCGGCACGTAGCCGCTCCAGTCCAGCGGCGTCTTGTTGGCGCGCGCCTGCGCCAGCGTCACCATCGGCGTGGCTTTCTTGTTGGCGTGCTGGGTGCGGATGCGGTCGTAGTCGGACTTCAGTTCGTCCAGGTACTTCGCCGCGCCGTCATCCGACAGCAGGCTCGACGCCACGCTTACCGAACGCGAAGCGTCCGGCACGTACACCACCGGGCCTTCGTAGTTCGGCGCGATCTTGACCGCGGTATGCACGCGCGAGGTGGTGGCGCCGCCGATCAGCAGCGGGATCTTCTTCACGCGGAAGTAGTCGTCGCGCTGCATTTCCGAGGCGACGTAGGCCATTTCTTCGAGCGACGGCGTGATCAGGCCCGACAGGCCGACGATGTCCGCGCCCTCGACCTTGGCCTTGGCCAGGATCTCGTTGCACGGGACCATCACGCCCATGTTGACCACTTCGAAGTTATTGCACTGGAGCACCACCGACACGATGTTCTTGCCGATATCGTGCACGTCGCCCTTCACGGTGGCGATCACGATCTTGCCGCGCGCCTTGACGTCGCCGCCGGCCTCGGCCAGCAGGCGCTTCTCTTCTTCGATGTAGGGCAACAGGTGCGCCACCGCCTGCTTCATCACGCGCGCGCTCTTGACCACCTGCGGCAGGAACATCTTGCCGGCGCCGAACAGGTCGCCGACGATGTTCATGCCATCCATCAACGGGCCTTCGATCACCTCGATCGGGCGGCCGCCGCGCGCCTCGACCTGCTGGCGAACTTCCTCGGTGTCTTCGACGATGAAGGTGGTGATGCCATGCACCAGCGCGTGCGCCAGGCGCTCGCCCACCGGCACCGGCTGCTCGGGCGTGCCGCGCCAGGCCAGGTTTTCTTCCCTCTTCGCGCCGCCGCCCTTGTAACGGTCGGCGATTTCCAGCAGACGATCGGTGGAATCTTCGCGGCGGTTGAGGACCACGTCTTCCACGCGCTCGCGCAGCTCGGGATCGAGCTGGTCATACACGCCGAGCTGGCCGGCGTTGACGATGCCCATGTCCATGCCCGCGCCGATGGCGTGGTAGAGGAACACGGTGTGGATCGCCTCGCGCACCGTGTCGTTGCCGCGGAACGAGAACGACACGTTGGACACGCCGCCGCTGACCTTGGCGTACGGCAGGTTCTGCTTGATCCAGTGCGTGGCTTCGATGAAGTCGACCGCGTAGTTGTTGTGTTCCTCGATGCCGGTCGCGACCGCGAAGATATTCGGGTCGAAGATGATGTCTTCCGGCGGGAAGCCGACTTCATTGACCAGGATGTCGTAGCTGCGCTTGCAGATCTCGGTCTTGCGCTTGAAGGTATCGGCCTGGCCCTTCTCGTCGAACGCCATCACCACCGAAGCGGCGCCGTAACGGCGGATCAGCTCGGCGTGGTGGCGGAACTGCTCCTCGCCTTCCTTCAGCGAGATCGAGTTCACCACCGGCTTGCCCTGCACGCATTTCAGGCCGGCCTCGATCACCTCCCACTTGGACGAGTCGATCATGATCGGCACGCGCGCGATGTCCGGCTCGGAAGCGATCAGGTTCAGGAATCGAACCATGGCCGCCTTCGAGTCCAGCATGGCCTCGTCCATGTTGATATCGATGATCTGCGCGCCGTTCTCGACCTGCTGGCGGGCCACCGCCAGCGCCTCGTCGAACTGGCCGTTCAGGATCATGCGCGCGAAGGCCTTGGAGCCGGTCACGTTGGTGCGTTCGCCGACGTTGACGAACAGCGTGTCGTCGTCGATCGTGAAGGGCTCGAGGCCGGCAAGGCGCATCGGACGCGGGGGCAGTTTGTTGTCGCTCATGTTTTCAGGCTCCGGGCTCAGGCGGCGTCGCGATACTGGCCGGGCCAGGTGCGGGGGGTCTTGTCTGCCACGCGCTGGGCGATGGCGGCGATATGCTCGGGGGTGGTGCCGCAGCAGCCGCCCACCAGGTTCACCAGTCCGGAAGCGGCGAATTCTTCCACCAGCGACGAGGTGACTTCAGGCGTTTCGTCGAAGCCCGTGTCGCTCATCGGGTTCGGCAAACCCGCGTTGGGGTAGCACGACACCGCGGCGTCGCACACCTTGGCCAGCTCGGCGATATACGGGCGCATCAGCGTGGCGCCCAGCGCGCAGTTCAGGCCGAAGGTGATGGGCCGGGCGTGGCGCAGGCTGTTCCAGAACGCTTCCACGGTCTGGCCCGACAGGATGCGGCCCGAGGCATCGGTGACGGTACCCGAGATCATTACCGGCACGCGTTCGCCGGTGTCCTCGAAGAGCTGGTCGATGGCGAACAGCGCCGCCTTGGCGTTGAGCGTGTCGAAGATGGTCTCGACCAGGAACACATCGGCGCCGCCTTCGAGCAGGGCCTTGCCCTGCTCGTAGTACGAGACGCGCAGCTCTTCGAAGGTCACGTTGCGCGCGCCCGGGTCGTTGACGTCGGGCGAGATGCTGGCGGTCTTGGGCGTGGGGCCGAAGGCGCCGGCGACAAAGCGCGGCTTGTCGGGCGTGCTGTACTTGTCGCAGGCGGCGCGCGCTAGGCGCGCGGCCTCGACGTTCATCTCGTACGCCAGGTTGGCCATCTTGTAGTCTTCCTGCGCCACGCGGGTGGCGCCGAAGGTATTGGTCTCGATCAGGTCGGCACCGGCGGCCAGGTATTGCTCGTGGATCTCGCTGATGACCTGCGGTCGCGTCAGCAGCAGCAGTTCGTTGTTGCCCTTGACGTCCACCTTGTGTTCGGCGAAGCGTTCGCCGCGGTAGTCCGCCTCGGTCAGCTTGTAGCGCTGGATCATGGTGCCCATGGCGCCATCCAGGATCAGGATGCGTTCTTGCAGCAGCCGGGGCAGCTCGGCAGCCCGGGTGTAGGGGCGCGGCGTGGCGCGGGATTCAGGGGCACTCATGGCGGGGAACTCTGGAAAGGCGGGCCGGCGCAGGTTCGGCGGCGGGCCGCGGCTGTGGCCGATGCTGGCCAAAGAGATGCGATTTTATCAGGTGTATCAAGGCCTTGCGGCCGCCAGTGGTTGCCTGTCGGACGTTCCGGCGCCTACACTGAGAGACGTAACCGTCACCACATGGGCACTTCCGCGCCCTGTTCCTTCCCGACCATGCAACACCTCATCCCCGCCGACGCCCAGGCCCTGCTGGAGCAAACGCCCGAGACGCTTTTCATCGACTGCCGCAGCGAGATGGAATACCTGTTCGTCGGCCACCCCAAGGGCGCCCACAACGTGCCGTGGAACGACGGCCCGGACTGGGAGGTCAACCCGCACTTCGTACAGGTGGTGAAGAAGCTGGCCGGCCAGGCCTCGGCGCGGCCGGTGCTGCTGATCTGCCGCAGCGGCAACCGCTCGTCGGCGGCGGCGCGGGCGCTGGAAGGCGCGGGCTTTTCCAACGTCTGCTACGTGCTGCATGGCTTCGAGGGCGACCTCGACGCGCAGCGCCACCGCAATACGCTCAACGGCTGGCGCCATGACGGGCTGCCGTGGGAGCAGTACTGAGCGCGGCACGCTGCGCCCAGAAAACAAAAACGCCCGCCGAAGCGGGCGTGACTGTTCATGGCAAAGCCGCTCAGTGCATCACCAGCGGGTGCGTCATCACATTGTCGAACTTGCCAAGGAAGTCATCGACTTCCTCCACGGATGGCTCGCTTTCAATCAGGCGCTTCACATCGGCGCGGAAGCTTTCGGCCAGATGTCCACCAAGGAAAATCTCGCGCTTCAGGTTCTTGTCGACGATTTCATAGCCGCCGAACTCAAGCGGCGCCTGATCGACATCCGCACCGAATTCAACGATGCAGTAGTTGTCGCTGTTGTAGATCATTTGCATGGCACACCTCCTGGGCGTCATGGATGGGCGGCATGCCCTTGTGATTCTTGCCTCGTTGATGCCTTGAGGGGGGCGCCGCGGCTTTACCTCCAAACTTGGGATGACCTGCGGGAAATCAAGCTGCCGGTGCGGGTCACCACGTTGCCACGATTTTCTGCCTGACATAGGTTGGGCATCGGCCAATGCAACAAGTTTCTTGAGCGTTCTACATCAGTGTGTTGCTTGTCACGGAACGTCGCACTGGCCTCCGCATGCGGCGTTGCCGAGAAAAGCGTCCAGGACGGCGTGGAAGCGCTCGGGCTGCTCCACATGAACCAGGTGCGCCGCCTGTGGCATGACTTCAAGCCGGGCGCCGGGGATGGCAGCGGCGATGCTCTGTGCCATCGCCACCGAGGCGCCCTGGTCTTGCTCGCCCGCTACTACCAGCGTAGGACAATGTATGCGGGAAAGCGCGCCGGTCAGGTCAAAAGCCATGATGGCCTCGGCCACACCCACATATCCGCGCACTTGGGTGGCCACCAGCATGTCGCGGATCCGCGACACTTCTTCGGGATGGCTGGCACGGAACGGGGCCGTGAGCCAACGCTCGAGCGTGGCTTCGGCCATGCCGGCCATGCCGTGCGCCTCGGCCTGGCCAATGCGGTTATGCCACATCGGGTGCGCTTCCATCGGCGTCTGGCTGTTGGTGGCCACCAGCGCCAGCGACAACAGCCGCTCGGCATGGCGCAGCCCCAGCGTCTGCCCGACCATGCCGCCGACGGAAATGCCGCAGAAATGCGCCTGCGGTATCTCCAGCGCGTCCATGACCGCGACGACGTCGTCGGCCAGCCGCGTCATGGTGTAAGGGCCAAGCGGCGCATCGCTGGCGCCGTGGCCGCGCAGGTCGGGGCGCACCACGCGGTAGCGCGAGGCCAGGTGCTGCGCGGTGGCGTCCCAGAGCGTGTGGTTGGCGCCCAGTGCGTGGGCCAGGATCACCCACGGCCCGTCGGCACCGTCCAGCCGCACATAGATGTCGGCGCCATCGGCGCGGATGCGGCGGGTTTCGGCGGGTGGCATGGCATCGGTCATGGCTGGGCTCCTTGCAGTTGGCAATGCGTCAGTCAGTGTCGGCGGCGGGGCTACCGGCCCTCGGCGCCGCGATATACCAGGTCGATCTGGGTCCCGTCGGGCTCGGTCTGGCGCAGCCGCACCGGCATCCAGCCCAGCGACTGGGCCAGCCACAGTTCGACGCGGCGGCGGTCGTTGGCGCGGCGCTGCAGCCGCACGAAGTGCTTGGCACGTATCAGGCCCTGGCCGGTATCGATCTCGTCTTCTCCAACATACTGCACTTGCATGGGTTCCACATCGCGTGTATCGGCCACGAGGAACGTTTCCGTCACACCGGGCGTGGTGTAGCGCTGCGGGTTGCCGCGCAGCAGGCCCACGAGCTGGAGGAAGACACTGAAGCGGTCCTGCGCCCCGGGCGGGAATTGTGCCTGGGCGCCCGAGGCCAGCACGGCGGCGCCGGTCGCGGCGTCGAAGCGCGAGGCCTCCAGCTTGTTGCGGCGGCGCTCTTCGTAGCGCTCCGGCAACAGTCCCTGCTCGACCATCGCGCCGCTGCTCTGGAAGGCGAACTTGAACCACAGCACACGGGTCTCCACCGCGAGCCGGTAGCGCTTGCCGTCCTGCTCCCAGCGGATCAGGCCGTCCGGGTTCTGCACGCCGTTGACGAAGCTGGCGTAGTGCATCGTGGCCGACGGCGGCGCGTTGTAGCGGGTGCCATCCGGGGCACCCCCACCATTCGGTGCAGCGGGCGGCGCCGCGGGTCCGGCCCCAGTACCTTCGCCGCCAGTACCGGATGCCATCTCGGCCGGGCCTTGCGGGCTGGTGGCAAGGGGTGGCGCAGGCGTCTCTTGCGCTTCTGGGGCAGGGGTCGGCGCGGCCGGTTTCGGGCGCGGACGCGGGGCGGGGAGCGGCCTGGGCGGGGCGGGTGGCTTGGGCGGCGGCAGCAAGACCGCTTCCAGCGTGGGCGTGTTGGTGACGTCCACCGGGATCAGCGGCCCCGGCATGCGCACGAAGCCCACCACGGCCAGCAGGTGGACCAGCAGGACCAGCGCAATGACGATGATCCAGCGTCGCCGGCGCCAGACGCGGGGATCCGTGCCGGGCCGCGCGGGGTGGCGGGGGCCCGGGTCGGGTTTAGCCGGTTTGTCCGGCCGGAGGGGCGGCACCAAGGTAGCCGAGTTCCGATGAGAGCTGTTGGGCGATGTCGCGTACGCGGCAATCCATCGTACCGCCCCATTCTGCATCGAATATGCTTTGCGCGCCCAGTACGATCAGTCCCATCGAAAGGTGGCCGTTGGCGTCGAACACCGGCATCGAGAATGCATTGATGCCCGGCAGCACCCCGCCCCGCGTGCGCGCGGCACCATGGGCGCGCACCTCGGCGCAGATCGCATCGTACTCGGCCAGCGAGCGCGGCATGTCCGGCACGCCATCGTTGCCGCGCGCACCCAGTTCGCGCTCGATCAGCGGCAGCGTCTGCTTGCGCGGCAGGTAGGCGCCGTACAGGCGGCCGGTGGCGGAGTTCAGCATCGGCATCACGTCGCCCAGGCGCAGGCTGACGGTGACGGGGTGGCTGGATTCCTCCCAGTGGACGATGGTGGGGCCGTGGTTGCCCCAGACCGCGATGCCGGCGGTCAGGTCGATCTCGTCGCGCAGCTGCGACAGGATCGGGCGCGCCTTCTTGACCGGGTCGAGCCGGTTCAGCCCCGCCAGCCCCAGCTGCAGCGCGAATGGCCCCAGGTCATAGCGCCCGCTGACCGGGTCCTGCGCCACCGCCCCCAGCCGCATGAAGCTGACCAGGTAGCGGTGCGCCTTGGCTGGGTTCATGCCGGCGGCCGCGGCCAGGTCGCGCAGCATCATCGCGCGCGGCGATGCCGCCAGCGCCTGCAACAGTTTGAAGCCCACCTCGATGGACTGGATCCCGGAACGCAGCTTGGCGTCGTCTTCTTCGAATTCGGACATGCGGCGGATGGTTGGCTTTCTGATGGGCCCGGAAGGCCGCTTCCTGGCAACATTCCCGGGAAAATTCCTAGGTAAATTTACTATAGCGAAATCGATTTACCAATTTTTAAGTCATCGGTAGACTTCCTTCGCAACAGACCTGGCCGGCGCACGCATGGCATGCCCGCCGAGCCGTGCCCCTTTTTAACACGGAGACTACCGATGCGCCCCCTGCGTCCCTTGCTTCAGCTTCGTTCCACCCGCATCGTGCTGATGGCCCTGGCCGCGGCAGGCGCACTGTCCGGCGCCAGCACGCCTGCCCGCGCCGACGACTGGCCGGCGCAGCCGATCCGCTGGGTCGTGCCCTACCCGGCCGGCGGCGGCACCGACGTGGTGGCGCGCACCATCGGCCAGGCGATCACGCCGGGGCTGGGCAAGCAGGTGGTGATCGACAACCGACCGGGCGCGGCCACTATCGTCGGCGCCGATGCCGTCGCCCACGCCAAGCCCGACGGCTACACCGTGCTGACCGCCGACACCGCCACGCTGGCCGCCAACCCGTCGCTGTACAAGAAGCTGCCGTACAACCCGGACAAGGATTTCGTCTACATCGGCCAGCTGGCGCGCTTCCCGCTGGTGCTGGTGGCCAATCCCAAGTTCCCGGCGCGCACGCTGAAAGAGGCGGTCGAGTACGCGCAGAAGAACCCGGGCAAGGTCAACTTCGCCTCGCCCGGCGCGGGCAGCCCGCACCACCTGGCCATGGAACTGTTCATGGACCAGACCAAGGTCAAGATGACGCACGTTCCCTACAAGGGCGCCGCCCCGGCCGTGCAGGACCTGCTGGCGGGCCAGGTCGACCTGATGTTCCTGGACCTGGCCTCGGGCCAGCAGAACGTGACGGCAGGCAAGCTGCGCGCGCTCGGCGTGGCCACGCCCAAGCGCCTCGCCGCCCTGCCCGGCGTGCCGACCGTGGCCGAAGGCGGCGTGGCCGGCTTCGAGGCCTACGCCTGGCAGGGCATGGTGGCGCCGGCCGGCACGCCCAAGGCCGTGGTCACGCGCCTGAATGCCGAACTGGTCAAGGCGCTGAAAACGCCCGAGGTGCAGAAGAAGCTCGAAGGCGTGGGTGTCGAGGCGGTCTACAGCACGCCCGAGGAATTCGCCAGCTATGCGCGCGCCGAGGCCGACCGCTGGGGCAAGCTGATCAAGGCCAAGGGCATCACGGTGGACTGAATGTCGGCCACGGTAGACTAGCGGGCGTTGCGTCCGCCATGCGTGGACGCCCCCGCCTATTCCCGGTATCTACCGCACCGCACCGCATTCATGAAACTCGCAACCCTGAAGGACGGTTCGCGCGACGGCCAGCTGGTGGTCGTGTCGCGCGACCTGAAGCAAGCCCACTACGCCACCGATATCGCCGGCAAGCTGCAGACCGTGCTGGACGACTGGAATTTCTACGCGCCCCAGCTGCAGGACCTGTACGACGCACTGAACGCCGGCCGCGCGCGCCACCCCTTCCCGTTTGCCGCCAAGGACTGCATGGCGCCGCTGCCGCGCGCCTACCAGTGGGCCGATGGCTCCGCCTACGTCAACCATGTCGAGCTGGTGCGCAAGGCGCGCGGCGCCGAGATGCCGCCCGAGTTCTGGACCGATCCGCTGATGTACCAGGGCGGCTCGGACGACTTCGTGGGGCCGCAGGACGATATCGTCTGCGCCAGCGAAGCCTTCGGCATCGACTTCGAGGCCGAGGTGGCGGTGATCACCGGCGACGTGAAGATGGGCGCCAGCCCCGAGCAGGCCGGCGACGCCATCCGCCTGGTGATGCTGGCCAACGATGTCTCGCTGCGCAACCTGATCCCGGCCGAGCTGGGCAAGGGCTTCGGCTTCTTCCAGAGCAAGCCCGCCACGGCGTTCTCGCCGGTGGCGGTGACGCCGGACGAGCTGGGCGAAGCCTGGCGCGAGCGCAAGGTGCACCTGCCGATGACCGTGCACTGGAACAGCAAGAAGGTCGGCCAGCCCGACTGCGGCACCGACATGGTGTTCGACTTCGGCCAACTGATCGCGCATATCTGCAAGACGCGCAATGTGCGCGCCGGCAGCATCGTCGGCTCGGGCACGATCTCCAATGTCGACCGCAAGAAGGGCTACTGCTGCATCGCCGAGAAGCGCATGCTGGAGACCATCGACGAAGGCAAGCCGTCGACCGAATTCATGAAGTTCGGCGACGCGGTCAAGATCGAGATGTTCGATGCGCAGGGGCTTTCGGTGTTCGGCGCGATCGACCAGCTGGTGGCGGCGGCCTGAACGCCGCCCGGCCTGTCGGCGAGGCCGCGCCCGTCCGGATGCGCATATAATTAACCGACCGATCGGTTGGTAAATTCGCAATCCATCCGGCGCGGCCCGCGCCCCTCACCTGACAGGCCACCCATGACTGCCCCCAACGACTCGCACGACTCGCCTTCCGCTGAACTCTCCGAACGCTACGCCCGCTATCGCGCGCTGACGCTGCGCCGCCACGGCCCCATCCTGGAAATCATCATGGGCGCGGCCCAGTCGGCCAACCAGAAGCTGGCCACGGCGGACGCCAACATGCACCGCGAGCTGGCCGAGATCTGGCGCGACGTCTCCGCCGATCCCGAGGTGCGCGTGGCGCTGATCCGCGGCGAGGGCAAGGGCTTTTCCGCCGGCGGCGACCTGGCGCTGGTGGAGGACATGGCCAATGACTTCGAGACCCGCACGCGCGTGTGGCACGAGGCGCGCGACCTGGTCTACAACGTCATCAACTGCGACAAGCCGGTGGTCTCGGCCATGCACGGCCCGGCCGTCGGCGCCGGGCTGGTGGCGGGCCTGCTGGCCGATATCTCGATCGCCGCCAGGACCGCGCGCATCGTCGACGGCCATACCCGGCTGGGCGTGGCGGCGGGCGATCATGCCGCGATCGTGTGGCCGCTGCTGTGCGGAATGGCCAAGGCCAAGTACTATCTGATGCTGTGCGAGTCGGTCAGCGGCGAAGAGGCCGAGCGGATCGGCCTGGTCTCGCTGGCGGTGGAAGAGGACGAACTGGTGGCGCGCGCTTTCGAAGTCGCCAACCGGCTGGCGGCCGGGTCGCAGACCGCGATCCGTTGGACCAAGTACGCCCTCAACAACTGGCTGCGCATGGCCGGCCCCGCCTTCGATACCTCGCTGGCGCTCGAATTCATGGGCTTTGCCGGCCCCGACGTGCACGAAGGCATGGCGAGCCTGCGCCAGAAGCGGCCGCCACAGTTCAGATAACTACGACGCAGCCGCCGGCCCCCCCCTGTTGGCCGGCCCGGGGCTGCGTCGCACACGGAGCACGCGACCATGTTCGGACAGATTCCCGATTTCACCAACGGCTTCGACTTTGTGCGCCGATTGTGGGGCAGCGGTACCGGCATGCCCGGCGGCCTGATGCCCGGGCTGCAGGCGATGGCCCCGCCGATGGACCTCGATGAGCTCGACAAGCGCATTGCCGACCTGAAGGCGGTGGAGAGCTGGCTGCAGCTCAATACCAACCTGCTGCACACCACCATCCAGGGCCTGGAGGTGCAGCGCGCCACGCTGGTGGCGCTGCAGACGTTCGGCAACGCGCTCTCGCCCGAGGCCATGCAGTCAGCAATGGAGAACGTCGCGCGCGCGGCCAACGCGCCCAGCGCCACGCCGCCGCAGCGGTCCGGCGCCGATACCGGCGCCACTGGCCACCACGAGCCGCAGGCCGAGGCCCCGCCGCAGGAGCCTGCCGAGGCTGAAGGCGCACAGGCCGCAGCGGGCACCGGGCCCGCCGCGCAGCCCAACGCGGGGCTTTGGTGGGACATGCTGCAGCAGCAGTTCAGCCAGATCGCCAGCAGCGCCGCCGCGGCCAGCATTGCGCCGTTCGGCATGGGCGGCTTCGGCGCGGCCGGCCCCGCCACGCCTGCCCAAGAGCCCGCCGCAACGCCGAAGAACGACGCCCCGCGCAAGGCCGCCGCGGCCAAATCCGCTGCCAAGCCGGCGGCAAAGAAACCCGCTGCCAAGAAGGCGGCAGCCAGTAAGGCGGCCAAGGCCAAGCCCGCCAGGAATGCCGGGAATGGCAACGGCAACGGCAACGGCAGCAACGGCAGCAATGGCAGCAATGGCAGCAATGGCGCCAACGGCGGCAGCAACGCTTCCTGACCCCAACCGGCGCGGCCCCGCCGCGCCGACGCCCTCGACTCAACGTACCGGCCCCGCCACAACCCTCGCCCACGCCCCCAATGCACCGCGATCCCCTGGCGGGACCCCGCCCTGCCCTGCAAACCGGACCCAACCCCGCTGCCACCGCGCTGATCATGATGGGCGGCGGCGCCCGCGCCGCGTACCAGGCGGGCGTGCTGTGCGGGCTCGCGCGCATCGCCGCGCGCCACGGCAAGGCGCACGGGGCGCTGCCGTTCGGCATCATCGCCGGCACCTCGGCGGGCGCGATCAACGGCGCCGGGCTGGCCATCCACGCGGCCGACTTCCAGGCCGCCACGCAAAGCCTGGGCGCGCTGTGGCACAGCATCCATGCCGACGACGTCTACCGCACCGACGTGCTACGCGTGGGCATATCGGGCGCGCGCTGGCTGTCGACGCTGGCGCTGGGCTGGGCCACGCAGCGCCGGGCCCCGCGCGCGCTGTTCGACAACACCCCGCTGGGCAGCATGCTGGGCGAGCTGTTCGAGCCCGCGCGCGTGCAGGCCAGTCTGGACAGCGGCGCGCTGCAGGCGTTCGCGGTGACGGCACTGTCGTACAGCACCGGGCGCCACGTGACCTTCTACCAGTCCCACCACCGCATCCACCCGTGGCATCGCAGCCAGCGCATCGCCGTGCCGGCGCAGATCACGGTTGACCACCTGGTGGCATCGGCGTCGATCCCGTTCCTGTTCCCGGCCATGCCGCTGGAGATCGACGGCCACCACGAGTGGTTCGGCGACGGCACCATGCGGCAGATGTCGCCGCTATCACCGGCGATCCACCTGGGCGCGTCGCGCATCCTGGCGATCGGCGCAGCCTCGCGCCAGCGCTCGGGGTGGTTCGACACGGTGCCGGCCGGCGGCTACCCGTCGCTGGCGCAGGTGGGCGGCCAGGCGCTGGCCAGCATCTTCCTGGACGGCCTCAGCGCCGACCTGGAGCGGCTGCTGCATATCAACCGGCTGCTTTCGCGCATGCCGGAAATGGCCGGCGACCGCGAGGGCTGGCGCCCGGTGCAGGTGATGACGATCTCGCCAAGCGAGCCGATCGAGGCCATCGCCGCCGAGCACCAGAAGCAGCTGCCGCGCACCGTGCGCGCGCTGCTGGCGCCGCTGGGCGGCACCGAGGCGCGCGGCGCGGCCTTTGCCAGCTACCTGCTGTTCGAGCCCGAATTCACCCAGGCGCTGATGGCGCTGGGCGAACGCGACGCCGAGGCCCAGGCCGCCGAACTGGCGGCGTTCCTGTTCGGCATCGTGCCCGATGCGGCGCCCCCGGCGTTGGCGGCGGAGCAGGCGGTGTCGCCCTGAGCGCCCGGCGTCACAAAGACGGGGCGGCGTGAATGGCACTTGGCAGGCCCGGGCGCCGCTGATCGCCCCCAAAATGCAGCCGGCTGCGCCAAACCTCGCAAATAACGTTGCATTTGGCCCGATCCCGGCTAAAAAAGAAGAAGAGAATAATTCGCATCTGGTAGAATCTGCCCGTAATTTCAAAGGCTTACCATGCTCTACCCCGAACTGTTCAAATCGTTGGAAGCCGTCCGCTGGCACATGGACAAGGACATCCCGTGGGATACCTTTGACGCCAGCATGCTGACGGACGACCAGGCCAAGACCATCCGGATGAACGCGATCACGGAATGGTCCGCCCTGCCCGCGACCGAAATGTTCCTGCGCGACAATCGCCACGATTCCGACTTTTCGGCGTTCATGAGCATCTGGTTCTTCGAGGAACAGAAGCACTCGCTGGTGCTGATGGAGTACCTGCGCCGCTTCCGCCCGGACCTGGTGCCGACCGAAGAAGAGTTGCACGCGGTGCGCTTCGAGTTCGACCCGGCCCCGCCGCTGGAAACGCTGATGCTGCATTTCTGCGGCGAGATCCGCCTGAACCACTGGTACCGCCGCGCCGCCGAATGGCACACGGAACCGGTGATCAAGCATATCTACCGCACCCTGTCGCAGGACGAAGCCCGCCACGGCGGCGCCTACCTGCGCTACATGAAGAAGTACCTGGCCCAGTTCGGCGACAACGCGCGCGCCGCCTTCGCCAAGATCGGCGTGCTGATGGCCTCGGCGCGCCGCACCGAGAAGCCGCTGCACCCGACCAACCTGCACGTGAACAAGGCGCTGTTCCCCAACGACACAGTGCAGTCGCGCCTGCCGGATCCGGACTGGCTCGAGCACTGGCTGGACGAGCAGATCCGCTTCGACGAAGGCTGGGAGAAGAAGGTCATCGAACGGATCCTGCACAACATGTCGCTGCTGTTCGAGCGCACCTTCGAGACGGTGCAGGACCTGAACCGCTACCGCAAGGAACTGAATGCGCGCCTGCCCGGCGCGGGCGGCGCGCAGCCGGCCTGAAGTCGTTCGGTTGCAGTCAGTCAGGAAGGCCCCGCTTTGGCGGGGCTTTTTTCTTTGGGCTTCGCGACTGGCTTCAAGAATGCCGCCGGTGTGCTCCCCTCTTCCGCTTGCGGGAGAGGGGAGCGTTCGCCAGGGGCGGCGGGCAATCAGACGTCATCATTGCGCACCAGCCACAACGCCATAGGGACTGAAATCCGATGGCCTAATTGCGCGCCAAGAATCAGAACCTTCGCACCAACAAGCAATTTGCAATGCCGTCGTAATTTTCAATTATTTCAGAAAATAAGCGCACCACCAACGCCGCCACTAAAACCGTGAGCCCCACACCAGGCGCGGCTAACAAAGATTTTTATTTCACAAAATAAAATACTAAATTCACCCACCATCCATCACCGCACGCTAAAAGCAGCATTAAATCAATGCATTTTGTAATATCTCGCAATTCGGATAGCATCGCTTTCACCGCCGGCTTGGCAGGGGTAAGAATTGCGTCATATCGATTTCAAGGCGCTGGGCATCTTTGTCCAGGTCATGCGCTACGGCGGCGTCGGCAGTGCTGGCGCTCGCGCGGTGGCGTGACGCCGGTGCTGAAGTTCAACGTACCGTGGATCGAAGGCGCCAGCGCGGCCTATGTGGCGGACGTGCCCGAGGGCTTCCCGGCGTGGGCCAGCGTCAGCCTGCTTTACCTGGGCGGGCGCGCACAGGCCGCGCGCATCGACGCCGTGCGGCAGGCGCTGGTGGCGGTCTTGCGCGGCATTGCCGCCGCGAGCGTGCCGCTGCCGCTGGCGGGCCAGGCCGCAAACCCGCCCGCGGTGTCGGGCGCGAGACGGGGTACCATCTCGGACAAGCGCGCCGGGCCCGTTGCGGGGCCGGCCTCCAACTTCCGACCCTGACCCATGTCCGTACCCGCCTTCGAATCCAAGCTGACACCCTCCGACGACCCCGCCGCGCTGGCCGCGCGCATTGCCGCGCTGCCGCGCCCGCTGGTGTTCACCAACGGGGTCTTCGACATCCTGCACCGTGGCCATGCCACCTACCTGGCGCAGGCGCGCGCCCTGGGCGCGAGCCTGGTGGTGGGCGTCAACAGCGATGCCTCGGTGAGGATGCTGGGCAAGGGCGATGACCGCCCGCTCAACCATGAGTCGGACCGCATGGCGCTGCTGGCCGCGCTGGAATCGGTCGACCTGGTGGCGATGTTCCGCGAGCAGACCCCGGTGGAGCTGATCCGCCTGGTGCGCCCCGACATCTACGTCAAGGGCGGCGACTACGACATCGACACGCTGGAAGAAACCCGGCTGGTGCGCAGCTGGGGCGGCCAGGCCTACGCCATCCCCTTCCTGCACGACCGCTCGACCACCAAGCTGCTGACCAAGGTGCGCCAGGGCAACTGACGCCGGCGTGCGGCTCAGCGTGCGGGCTCAGGAGCAGGCCAGCACGTCCTCGGCGCCGTAGCGCTGGCGCATGTCCTCGAGCCGTGCGCGCGCCGCGTCATCGGCATCGCGCACGCGCAGCCACTGGCGCGTGAGCGGGCGCGCGGCCTCGGTCAGCATGGCGGTGCGCACGCCGTGGCCGCGCAGCGTGTCGAGGTAGTGCTCGGCGCGCTCGCGCTCGCGGAACAGGCCCAGCGACACCGTGTACGTGGCCGCCTCGGCCGGACCGGCGGTCACCAGCGAGTATTCCGTCACGTTGCGCCGGCGCAGTTCGGCGAGCTTGCGCTCGGCGTTCTCGCGGGTGGGCTGCGGCGGCAGGTGGATCCACCAGCGCACCTGTTCCTGGCGCTCGAAAGCCTCCACCCGCAGCGCGGCAGCGGCCAGGTCGTCGGCGGCGCGGCGCGCGGCCTGGGCGCTGAAGCCGCCGATTTCCATGCAGGCGGCAGCCAGCGTGGTCACCGTGCCTGCCGTGGTGGCGGGCAACCCGCTGCGCGGCGCGGCCTCTGCCGCCGATGCCGGTGGCTGCAACCGCATGCGCTCGCCGCGCACCTGCTGCTCCAGCCGGTGCGGCTCACGCGGCGATTCAAACCAGCCCGACAGCGGGTGCGCCCCGAACACCCCGAGCACTGCTGCCAGCAGAGCGACATTGGCGAGCAGCAGCAACAGCAGCGCGATGCGCAGCGAGCGTGGCAGGTTGGCAAGCATGGGGCGGGGACGGAATGAATCGTGTGGGAGAGCAGATGGCAGGCAGCGCTACGCCTCGGCCAACGCCATCGCATGCAGGCCGAGCAGCACCAGATTATCGTGCATCTCGCATGGCATCGCGAGCGCGCCGGCCAATGCAGCGCGCGCTCCGCCCGAGAGCAGGCAGCGCGTGGGACCGCGCTCGCCCAGCGCGCGCCAGGTGCGTTCGATCGCGCCAGCCTGCGCCGCCAGGCAGCCGGCGGCAATCGCGTCGTGGGTGTTGTCGGCCCAGCGCAGGTGCGCGCCGGCCACGGTGCCGGCGTCATCGACATCCAGCGCCGGCAGCTGCGCGGTATTGCGCGCCAGCGTGCCCAGCATCAGTGCCAGCCCGGGCAGGATCAGCCCGCCTTCGAAGCGCGCCTGGCCATCGGCCGAGACCGTGACGATATCCAGCGTCGTGGCCGTGCCCGCGGTCACCACCAGCAGCGTGTCGTGCGGCAGCCAGCGGTGCGCGCCGATGGCGCCGACCCAGCGGTCCACGCCCAGTTGCGTGGGCTCGCGGTAGCCGTTGGCGAGGTTGCCGTGCGCGGCGGCGCTGCGCGCCCATTGCACCGGGGCGCAGGCGCCGAAGGCATCGACCAGCGCCGCATCGACGGCCGCCGCGATCACCGGGCCGGCCACGTTGGCGATCCATACCGCCGGCATCGGGCCGCCGCCGCGCAGCGCGCGCAGGTCGGCGGCGAGCGTCTTCAGTGCGCCGTCGTCGGCATGCGTGACCGCGCCGCCGTGCTGCCATGGCGTGGGCAGGCCCGCGGCCGCCGGCACCGGCGCATCCGGCTCGCACCATGCCCATTTCAGGCGGGTATTGCCGATATCGATCAGCAGCCGCGGCGTGCTCATGCGGCGCCTCCCTGGCCCGGCGCAGGCCGCAGCGACAGTTCGCCGCTGGCGATGCGCTCCAGCCCCGCCGGCGTTTCCAGCAGCAGGTGGCCGGCCTCGTCGACGCCGCGCGCCATGCCCTCGGCGATCACCTGGCCGTCGTGCAGCAGCCGCACCGGCTGGTCGCGATAGGCATCGACGGCGGACCAGCGCCGCGCCATCGGCCCGAAGCCATGCGCGAGGAAGTCCGTGCGCATCACCGCCAGCCGCTCCAGCAGCGCGGCCAGCAGGCGCGGCGCGTCGCGTTGGGCGTCAAAGCCGGGCAGCGCCTCGGCCACGCCCGCCAGTTCGCGGCCCAGCGCCGCCTCCATCTGCGCGTCGCGCACCAGGTTCAGGCCGATGCCGATCACGGCCCAGACCCGCTGCGGGCCCGCGGGCACCGATTCGATCAGGATGCCGGCCAGCTTGCGGCCGTCGATCTGCAGGTCGTTGGGCCACTTCAGGCCGACGCGCGCGCCCAGCCGCGCATCGACATCGCCCAGCGCCTCGGCCAGCGCCAGGCCCACGCCCAGGCTCAGGCCGCTGAGTTGCGCCGGCGCCAGCGCCAGCGGCAACGCCACCGAGAAGGTCATGCCCGCCTGCCCCTGCCAGGCCCGGCCCTGGCGCCCGCGTCCGGCGGTCTGGCGGTAGGCAAGGCGCAGCCGGCCGGCGTCGGACCAGGGCGCCTGGCGGCAGGTGGCGGTCAGGTCGGCATTGGTCGAGCCGGTTTCCTCCACCAGTTCCAGCGTCCAGTCGCGCAGCGCGGGCGAGAGCGCGGCGCGCAGGGCGTCGGCATCGATGCGCCAGGAGAGGGCGGAGGTGGCGGACTGGGTGGACTGCGCGGACTGGGCAGACGAATTGGACGGGCTGGCAGGATCGGCGGGCATGCGGGACAAAGGGAGCAAGAGGACTGGGATCGACGGGGATCGTATAGCGCACAGGCAAACGCGGGCGCCGGCCACGGATGCCGCATTGTAGCCGTGCGGCGCGCCCGGCCAGGGCGGCGGCATGCCCGCGGTCGCGCCAGCGGGGCGGGTGGCTTAGAATCGGGACTCGGCCATCACATCCCTTGCCCTTGGAACAGCAGACGACGCCAGATTTCCAGATCACCCGCGGGGACGGAACCGTCAGCGTACAGCTGCGTGGCGACTGGACCGCGCTCGCGCTGGCCGGCTGCCACCAGGCGCGGCAGTTGCGGTCGCAACTGCACGAACTGGCCCTGGCGCCGGAGCATGCGCAGTGGTCGCTCGCCGAGGTGGAGCGCCTGGACCACATCGGCGGGCAGCTGCTGTGGCAGGCGTGGGATGGCAAGCTGCCGTCGCAGCTCGATGCCAGCGACGGCCAGCGCCGCGTGTTCGAGCGCATCGCCGCGGTGCAGGATGAAGGCTGGAAGAAGCACATGGTGGACCGCTTCAACCCGGTCACGCTGTTCGGCGCGAACGTGCTGTCGTTCGGCGAGCAGCTGGGCCGCGGCATCACCATGCTGGGCCAGCTCGCCTTCGACCTGCTGCGCTTCGCGCGCATGCCGCAGCGCGGACCGTGGCGCGAGATCTCGGCCAATATCTATAACGTGGGCTACAAGGCGCTGGGCATCACCGCGCTGGTCGGTTTCCTGATCGGCATCGTGCTGTCGTACCTGTCGGCCAACCAGCTGCGCACCTTCGGCGCCAGCACCTTTATCGTCAACATCCTCGGCATGGCGGTGATCCGCGAGCTGGGGCCAGTGCTGGCGGCGATCCTGATCGCGGGGCGCTCGGGCTCGGCCATCACCGCGCAGATCGGCGTGATGCGCGTGACCGAGGAACTCGACGCGATGCGCGTGATGGGCATCTCGCACGGCTTCCGGCTGATCATGCCGCGCGTGATCGCGCTGGCCGTCGCCATGCCGCTGCTGGTGGCGTGGACCGACGTGCTGGCGCTGGCCGGCGGCATGCTGGCCGCGCGCATGCAGCTTGGCATCAGCGCCGCCTTCTTCCTGCGCGAACTGCCCGACGCGGTGCCGGTGGCCAACCTCTGGCTGGGGCTGGGCAAGGGCGTGGTGTTCGGCATCCTGATCGCGCTGACAGCGTGCCACTTCGGGCTGCGCATCAAGCCCAACACGCAGAGCCTGGGCGAAGGCACGACCGCCTCGGTGGTGACCGCGATCACCATCGTGATCCTGGCCGACGCGGTGATTGCGATCCTGTTCAAGGACGTGGGCTTATGAGTTCCCTGCCATCCGCCTCGCAAGCCGCCTCGCATGCCTCGCAATCGAAGCCCACCCCGGTGATCGAGGTGCGCAACCTGGTCAAGCGCTTCGGCAAGGCCGTGGTGCACGACGGCATCGACCTGGACGTCTACCGCGACGAGGTGCTGTCGATCGTGGGCGGCTCGGGCAGCGGCAAGACCGTGCTGCTGCGCCAGATCGTCGGGCTGGAGCGGCCCACCTCGGGCACCATCCGCGTGTTCGGCGAAGAGCCACGCCGGCTGAACGCGGCGCAGCTGCAGGCGCTGCGCAACCGCTGGGGCCTGCAGTTCCAGCGCGGCGCGCTGTTCTCGGCGCTGTCGGTGATCGACAATATCGCGCTGCCGCTGCGCGAGCTGCGCGCGCTGCCCGACAACCTGATCTGCCGCGCGGCGCTGCTCAAGCTGCAGCTGGTGGGCCTGTCCGCGCGCGACGCCGACAAGATGCCGTCGGACCTGTCCGGCGGCATGATCAAGCGCGTGGCGCTGGCACGCGCGCTGGCGCTGGAGCCCGAGTTGCTGTTCCTGGATGAGCCCACCGCCGGCCTGGACCCCATGGCCTCGGACGACTACGTGGCGCTGATCCGGGAACTCCGGCGCGAACTGGGCCTCACGGTGGTGATGATCACGCATGACCTGGACACGCTGGTGGCGCTGTCCGACCGCGTCGCGGTGCTGGCCGACCACAAGCTGGTGGCCGCGGCGCCGATCGCAGAAGTAGTGAAGGTGGATCACCCCTTCATCCGCGAGTATTTCCTGGGCGAGCGTGCCCAGCGCGCCATGCAGGCGCTGCAGCAGCCAGGGCAGTCCGTGCCGTCCGCAAACCCCGCGCGACCGGATGCGGCGCCCTCTGGAGAAGCATGATGGAAAACAAGTCAAATGCATTCCTCGCGGGCGTGTTCACGATCGGCCTGGCCGTGCTGGTCATGTTCGCGATCTTCTGGTTCAGCAGCGACCACGCGGTGCGCGTGCCGTATGACCTGATCACGCGCTCCACCGTCAACGGGCTGGGCCCGCAGGCAGACGTGAAGTACCGTGGCCTGCCAGTGGGCAAGGTCGAAGCGATCAAATTCGATCCGCAGGTGCCGGGCCAGATCATTGTGCGCATCAGCGTCAACAAGGACACGCCGATCACGCGCACCACCTATGCCACGCTGGGCTTCCAGGGCGTGACCGGGATCGCCTACGTGCAGCTCGATGACTCCGCCGCGCACGATGGCGACGCCGCGACCTCGCCGCCGCTGCCCACCTCGCCCAAGGCGCCGGCGCGCATCGCTATGCGCCCCGGCTTCTTCGAGGAGCTGGAAAAGCGCGGCGACACGCTGCTGACCCAGGCCGAAACGCTGCTGGCCTCGCTCAACGACATGTTCCAGATCGCCAACCGCGCCGAGCTGATGGCGGCGATCCGCTCGGTGCGCAAGACCGCCGAGGATTACTCGCAGCTGTCGGCTTCGCTGGCGCCGGCCACGAACCGGCTGCCGAAAGTCACCGAGAACCTCAACGCCACGCTGGAATCGACCCGACGCCTGACCCAGGAGCTGGCCAACCCGAACGGCACCGTGATGCGCACCGTCGACAGCGTCGGGCGCGACCTGCAGGGCGCGTCCGCCTCGGTGCAGTCGGCGGCCGGCACCTTCAGCCAGGAAACGCTGCCGCAGCTCAACGGCCTGGCCCGTGACGCGCGCCAGACCGCGCGCACCTTCGAGCGCGCCGCCGGCCAGTTCAACGAGAGCCCGAGCAGCGTGCTGTTCGGCGCGCCGACGCCGACGCCCGGGCCGGGCGAGCCGGGCTTCAGCGCGCCCTGATGACAGCGCCATCCCGCCCAGACCCAGAAACCGCCAACGCCGAGACATCGCCGTGAACCCTGCCCCCGAGATGCCACGCCAACACCGCCGCGCCTCCGTCCCCGCCACGCTGCTGGGGCTGGTGGCCGCGGCGCTGGTGCTGTCGGGCTGCGCGCTGTCGCGCGGCACGCCCACCGTCACCTATGACCTGGGTCCGTCCGCTGCCCTGCCCGCGACAAATCCGGGCCCCGCGCCGCTGCCCAGGCTGCGCGTGGCGCAGACCGACGGCCCCGACTGGCTCGAAGGCAACGCGCTCTACTACCGGCTGCAGTACGCACAGGCGCAGCGGCTGCAGGCCTATGCCACGCAGCGCTGGGTGATGTCGCCCACGCGCCTGTTCGACGAGCGGCTACGCGAAGCCGTGGCGGCGCGCGGCGCGCTGACCTGGTCGGGCGATAGCAGCGTGCCGGCGCTCAAGGTCGACCTGCTCGAGTTCGAACAGGTATTCGACAGCGCCAGCACCAGCCAGGGCGTGGTGCGGCTGCGCGCCACGGTGTACCACCACGGCATGATCGGCCAGCAGACCTTCGAGGCGCGCCGGCCCGCGCCCAGCGGCGACGGCGCCGGCGGCGTCAAGGCGCTGGCCGACGCCAGCGACGCGGTGATCGCCACGGTGCTCGACTGGGCCGGCACACTGCAGCTAAAGTAAGACAAGCAAGGAGATATGCCCATGGAGCCGGCTCCCCCGCCGCCCTCCGCGCCGCCCTCGCCGCTGCCTGCGGCGGCAACGTCCGTACCCAAACCCGCCGGGCCGCAGGGGCCGCAGTATTCGCCGCTGTCCCGCGTGGGGCTGCTTTGCTTCACGCTGCTGGTGGTGTACGCCAGCCTGTACCCGTTCTCCGGCTGGGTCGACAACGGCATCTCGCCGTTCGCCTTCCTGACCGCGCCCAAGCCGCGCTACATCACCGACTTCGACCTGCTGACCAATGTGCTGGGGTATTTCCCCTTCGGCGCGCTGGTGGTGCTGGCGTTGCATCCGCGCATGTCAGGCGGGCGCGCCACGCTGGTGGCGCTGGTGGCGGGCGCGCTGCTGTCGGCGTGCATGGAGGCGTTCCAGACCTGGCTGCCGAGCCGGATCTCGTCCAACATCGACCTGATCACCAATGCGCTGGGCGCGCTGCTGGGCGGCGCGGTGGTGGCGCCCTTCACGCGCGCGCTGATCGACGACGGGCGTCTGACGCGGCTGCGCCATGCCTGGTTCGAGCCGCACGCCAGCTTTGCCATCATCCTGCTGATGCTGTGGCCGTTCGCGCAGATCTTCCCGCAGGAGCACCTGTTCGGCATGGGCGGCATCGTGCGCGAATGGCTGACCGATCCGGATTCGTGGCCGATGCAGGTGCTGCAGATGCTGTTCCCGCAGCTGGAGGCGTGGCAGGACCATATCGGACTGCGGCCCGAGGACATGCAGAGCCAGCAGTTGCTGGAATCGCTGGTGACCGCCAGCAGCTGGATCGGCACGGGGCTGTTCGCCTCGATCGCCATGCGCCGCAGCGCACCGTCGCTGCGCATCCTGGCCGGCCTGCTGGCGGCGGCGCTGCTGCTCAAGGCCACCGTGGCCGAGCTGCAGTTCCCGGCCGAAAGCGCCTTCGTCTGGCTGTCCGAAGGCGGCCGCTTCGCGCTGGTGACCAGTTCTCTGGTGCTGGCGCTGCTGCTGTACCTGCCGCGCTGGCTGCGCGCGATGCTGGCGATGGCGTCGCTGGCCACGCTGGTGGTACTGACCAACGTGCTGCCGTCCAATCCCTATGCGTGGATTTCCGAGCAAGGCTGGCGCATGGGCCGCTTCGTCCACTTCAACAGCCTGGCGCAATGGCTGGGCTGGCTGTGGCCGTTCCTGGCGTGCTGTTATGTGATCTGGCGCTTCGAGCAGGTCAGCGTGCGGCGCCTCGCCATGAAAAAAGCCGCGGCGCGCCGTGAGGCGGCCGCGGCCGGTACGCAGGAGTAGCCAGGGCCGGCAGGCTAGTGCAGCTGGCCGCCCTGCTCGCGTACGTCCGCTCGGGTCGCCAGCGCCGTCGCCACGGCCTGGCGCAATCCCTTGACCAGCGTTTCCTGCGCCAGGCTCGGCTGGCCGGGATGGCGCGCCGCCTGTTCCGGCAGGTAGGGGATGTGGATAAAGCCGCCGCGTACCTCACCGCCCTTGTGGTCCTTGTGGCCCTTGTGCTGCGCCAGCCGGTGCATCAGCCCGTAGAACACGTGGTTGCACACGAACGTGCCCGCCGTCTGCGACACCGAGGCCGGCACGCCCGCGGCGCGCATGTCGCGCACCATGGCCTTGATCGGCAGGGTCGAGAAATATGCCGCGGGACCGTCTTCGACGATGGCCGTATCGATCGGCTGCTCGCCGGCGTTGTCGGCGATGCGCGCATCGTCGACATTGATCGCCACGCGCTCCACCGACATCTCGGCACGCCCACCCGCCTGGCCCACGGCGATCACCAGCGCCGGCTGCAGCGCGCCGACCAGCTCGCCGATCGCGTCGATCGCCGCGCCGAACACGCACGGCAGCTGGCGCGCCACGATCACGGCATCGCCGACGCGCTCGCCATCTAGCGCGCGCACCGCCTCCCAGGACGGATTGATCGGTTCGTTCTCGAACGGCTCGAAGCCGGTCAGCAGCACGGTACGCATGGCAAGGGCTCCGCGGTTACATCAGGAAGTACAGCAGCGCGATATTGGCCGCCAGGATGGCGAGTGCGGTCGGCACCTGGGCGCGGATCACGGCGTTCTTGTCGTCGAGTTCCAGCAGCGCCGCCGGCACGATATTGAAGTTGGCCGCCATCGGCGTCATCAGCGTACCGCAATAGCCCGAGAACATGCCGATCGCCGCCATCACCGCCGGGTTGCCGCCGAACATGCCGACCAGGATGGGCACGCCCACGCCGCCGGTCATCACCGGGAAGGCCGCGAAGCCGTTGCCCATGATCACCGTGAACAGCGCCATGCCCACGCAGTAGACCGCCACCGCCACCAGCTTGTAGTCCATGTTGATGTAGGCAGTAGTCAGGTGCGCCACGGCCTTGCCCACGCCGGCGTCGGCGAACACCAGGCCCAGCATCGCCAGCATCTGCGGCAGCACCAGCGCCCAGCCGAGCGAATCGGTCAGCCGGCGCGATTCGCGCAGGCCCTGCGCCACGGTGTCGCGCGTGAGCCAGCACACCACGGCCAGCGAAATCAGGCAGCCGATGCCGAGCGAGACGAAGGTCACGTTCTTGGGATCGAGCAGCGGCAAGCCCGCCACCTTGACGTCCTTGAACAGCACGGTGCCGATCACGGTCACCAGCGGAATCAGCAAGGCCGGGATAAACAGCTTGTTGCCGAGGCGGCGGGCGCTGGTGCGGCGCTCTTCTTCCGGCAGGCTTTCATGCTTGCCGTGGGCAACGCCGCCAAAGCCCGCGATCAGCGCCATCACCACCGCGCCGATGCCGACCGCCGCCGGCGGCAGCCGGTCGCCGATCAGGAACACGATCGCGTACAGCAGCCAGAAGAGGCCGGTGCTGAAGCGACGGGGATGCGCGCGGTCGGTGAAGGTCATCAGCGCGGTGATGGCCAGCACCAGGCCGGCGAGCCAGTAGAGGTATTCGATGGAAACGATCATGGCTGGCTCCTTACTCGACGCTCTTGAGGGCTACGTCGCCCGCAGGGGCCTTGCCGCCCAGCTCGCGCTCCAGCCAGCCATCCAGGCGCTTCAGGCGCACCGCATGGATCAGGAAGGCGCAGATCGCGGTAGGGATGCCCCACACGGCGATATGCAGCGGTTCGACATCAATGTTCGACGACAGCAGGAACGTATGCATCAGCGCGATGGCGCCGAACGCGACGAAGATATCCTCGCCGAAGAACAGGCCCACGTTGTCGGTGGCGGCGCAGAAGGCCAGCACGCGCTGGCGCACCGGCTCGGGCAGGTGGCCGAAGCGGTTCTCGGCCGCGCCCTCCGCCATCGGCGCCAGCAGCGGGCGCACCATCTGCGGATGGCCGCCCAGGCTGGTCAGGCCGACCGCAGCGGTCAGCTCGCGCACGCCCAGGTAGACGATCAGCAGCCGCCCGACCGTGGCCGAGGCGATGCGCGCGATCCAGGCCTGCGCATGCTCGCGCAGGCCGTGCCGCTCGAGCAGGCCGATCACGGCCAGCGGCAGCAGGATGATCAGCGGCAGGTTGCGCGCCTTGACGAAGGCGGTGCCGATCGCGGTGAAGATCTGCATCAGCGGCATCGGCGCGGCCAGCCCGGTGGCCAGCGCGGCGAGCACCACCACCAGCATGGGATTGAAGCGCAGCACGAAGCCGACAATGATGACGCCGACCCCGACAAGGGGCCAAAGGTTAACTGCCTGTTCCATGGAAAACACCCGACTTTCTTGGTGAGACCGGACGGTACTTTGCCGTCCGGCTGAGGCAGCGCGGCGTGCCGCGCAAGGTACCGCCGACTGTGCTGCTTGCGCTCAGTCGCCGGCGCGGATCGCGATGCCTTCCGCGCCCAGCCGTTCCCGGATGCGGCGCGCAAAGGTAAGCGCGTGGGCGCCGTCGCCGTGCAGACACACGGTTTCAGCGCGGATCGGTACCCAGGTGCCGTCGATGGCGCGCACGCGCTGCTCGCGCACCATGGTCAGGGTCTGGTTCAGGGCAACTTCCTCGTCCTCGTGCAGCGCGCCGGGCGTGCCGCGCTTGACCAGCGTGCCGTCGGGGTTGTAGCCGCGGTCGGCAAAGACTTCCTGCTTGACGCGCAGGCCGGCCTCCTTGGCGATGTCGATCATCTGGCTGCCGGCCAGGCCGAAGAACACCAGGTCGGAATCGAAGTCGCGCACCGCGCGCACGATCGCGCGGGCCAGCGCGGGGTCGCGCACGGCCTGGTTGTAGAGCGCGCCATGCGCCTTGACGTGATGGAGCTGGCCGCCCTGAGCGCGCACGATCGCGTCGAGCGCGCCGATCTGGTACAGCACGTCGGCGTAGACCGCCTCGGGGTCGCGCTGCATCTCGGTGCGGCCGAAGTTCTCGCGGTCCGGGTAGCTCGGGTGCGCGCCGATGGCGACGCCACGCTCGATCGCCCACTTCACCGTCTGCAGCATGGTGGACGCGTCACCGGCATGCCAGCCGCATGCCACGTTGGCGGAACTGATCAGCGCCAGCAGCGCCTCGTCGTTGCCGCAGCCTTCGCCGAGGTCGGCGTTCAAATCGATCTGCATTGCCGTTCTCCTGTGCGGGGCGGTGCTATGCGCCGCCGCCTCTGTCTGCATGCCGGTGCGTGGCTGCGCGCCGGCGCGGTTATCTGTCTTGCGCCCGCGACGTCACGCCGCCGCGCGGGTCAGCGTGCGCCGGCGCGCGGCGATGGTCATGCCATCACCCTGCCATTGCAGCGCCTGGTCGATCTGGCGCAGGTAGCGGTCGACCTCGGCCTGCGCCGCCGTGGCCTGGTCCAGCGTGACCCGCACGAAGCGCACCGGCGCGCCCAGCGGCACCTGCGCCAGCCGCCACAAATCGGCGCCGATCACCACGCCGATCTTGGGATAGCCGCCGGTGGTCTGCGCATCGGCCATCAGCGCGATCGGCTGGCCGGCCGGCGGCACCTGCATCACGCCCGGGACCACGCCGTGCGACAGCAGGTCGGCGCTGCGCTCGGGCCGGCGCGCCAGCGCCGGTCCGTTCAGGCGCAGGCCCATGCGGTTGCTGTTGGGCGTGACGGTCCAGTCGGCCTGCCACAGCGCCTGCTGCGAGGCGGTGTCGAAATCCTCGTACTCGGGCCCGGGCAGCATGCGGACCGGCGTGGCCTTGCCGTCGACTTCGGCCGGCAGTGCCCAGGCCGGCGCCTGCACGCCGAGCCAGTCGCCTTCGGCCGCCAGGCCCGGGCGCCCCGCGGGGAGGCGATCGCCTTCCTGCAGCGCGCGCCCGCCCAGGCCGCCGAAACCGGATTTCAGGTCGGTGCTGCGCGAACCCATCACCGGCTCGACAGCGATGCCGCCGGCCACGCACAGGTACACCCGCGTACCGCCGCGCGTCGACGGCAGCGTCAGGGTCTCGCCCTTGTGCACGTCGAAGGCATGCCACGACCACACTGGAACGCCGTCCAGGTTGGCGCCGCACTCGGCGCCGGCCAGCGCCACGCGCAGGTCCGCATGAAAGCGCACCGCGGCGCGGCCCAGCGTGAATTCAATGGCGGCGCAGCCAGGGTCGTTGCCCAACAGCCGGTTGCCGACCGCCACGGCCAGCGGATCCATCGCACCGCAACGGCCCACGCCGAAACGGCGAAAGCCGGTTCGGCCCAGGTCCTGCACCGAGGCAAGCGCGCCAGGTCGGATGATCTCGATCACGCGATGATTTCCTCGGCGACAAAGCGCACGATGTCGCCGGGCGCGAACAGGGACGGCGGATCGCGGTCCGCCACGAAGAGTTCGGCTTCGGTATGCCCGATCAGTTGCCAGCCGCCCGGCAGCACCGCCGGATAGATGCCGGTCTGCTCGCCGCCGATGCCGACCGAGCCGGCCGGCACCGCCACGCGCGGCTCGCGCCGGCGCGGCGTGGCCAGCTCGGGCGCCAGGCCGCCCATATAGGCGAAACCGGGCTGGAAACCAAGGAAGTAGACGACGTACTCGCCAGCCGCATGGCGGCGCGCCACTTCCTGCGGCGACAGGCCGGTATGGGCCGCCACGTCGCCCAGGTCCGGGCCGTGCTCGCCGCCGTATCGCACCGGGATCTCCACCAGCTTGCCGGTTGCATTGCGCGCCTCGCCCGAGGCCCACGCGAGCTTCAGGTTGCGCTCCAGCGCGCCCACATCGGCACTGCCATCGAAGATCACCGTCAGGTTGTTCATGCCCGGCACCACGTCCACCACGCCGCGCCAGTCCGCCGCCCGGGCGGCCATCGCCCAGATGCGACGCTGGACTTCCAGCGATGCGGGCGGCGCCACGCTGTACAGCAGCGCCTGCTCGGCGAGTCGGTGGACGGTGCAGGAGTTCATGGGATTCCCGGTAGCGCACTTGCTACCAGTGTAGGCAGGCAAGCCGGAATGTGACGTAGCTGTATTTCATCGACAATTTATCGATGAATTCATCATATCGAAATGAAAGCGGGAGAAACAGTCAGGGTTGACCCTATGGGCGCATAGGCCACTGCAACCCGCCGCACCATGACGGGGCACCAAAGAAAAAACGGCCGGAAATCCCGGCCGTTTCTACTCGAACAGTGTGCAGTGCTACCGCTCAGGCAAATCCCGCCTGATGCGCCTGCTGGTCAGCGTGGTACGAACTGCGCACCATCGCGCCCACCGCGGCGTGGGTGAAGCCCATCTTGTAGGCCTCTTCCTCGAACATCTTGAAGGTATCGGGATGCACGTAGCGCAGCACCGGCAGGTGGTGGTTCGACGGCGCCAGGTACTGGCCGATGGTCAGCATGTCGATGTCGTGGGCGCGCATGTCGCGCATGACCTCGAGGATTTCCTCGTCGGTTTCGCCCAGGCCCACCATCAGGCCGGACTTGGTCGGCACGTTGGGGTTGCGGCGCTTGAATTCCTGCAGCAGCTTGAGCGAGTGCTCATAGTCCGCGCCCGGGCGGGCCTGCTTGTACAGGCGCGGCACGGTTTCCATGTTGTGGTTCATCACGTCCGGCGGGCAGGCCTGCAGGATGTCCAGCGCCTTGTCCAGGCGGCCGCGGAAGTCGGGCACCAGCACTTCGATGCGGGTGGCGGGCGACAGCTCGCGCGTCTGCGAGATGCAGTCGACATAGTGCTGGGCGCCGCCGTCGCGCAGGTCGTCGCGGTCGACGCTGGTGATCACCACGTAGTTCAGCTTGAGCTGGGCGATGGTGCGCGCCAGGTTGCCCGGCTCATTCACGTCGAGCGGATCGGGGCGGCCGTGGCCGACGTCGCAGAACGGGCAGCGGCGCGTGCACTTGTCACCCATGATCATGAAGGTGGCGGTGCCCTTGCCGAAGCATTCACCGATGTTGGGGCAGCTCGCTTCCTCGCACACTGTCACCAGGTTGTTGGCGCGCAGAATGTCCTTGATCTCGTAGAAGCGTGAGTTGCCGGTGGCGGCCTTGACGCGGATCCAGTCCGGCTTCTTGAGCTTTTCGGCCGGCACGATCTTGATGGGGATGCGTGCGGTCTTGTCGGCCGACTTCTGCTTGCGGGTCGGGTCATACTGCTCCGCGGGGGACTGCGGGGCTTCGCTGGAAGTGGCGATCAGGGCGTCGCTCATACATTTCTCCGCACGCGCTCAGCGTGCATTTCGCTTTTGACTAGGAGGCCAGGGCCGTTTCGCCCGGCTGCTTCGTTGCAGCCGGGGCGGCATTTCCTTCGGCCGCCAGCACACGGGCTTCGTGCGCTGCCAGCACCTCGCACAATGCCGCCGCCAGGCGCTGTGCGATTTCCGGTTGTGTTGCCGCGGTCACGGGCAGTGGCGCGCCACTGGCATCCGCCACCGGGCAGGTGGCGCCCGCGCTTGCCATGTCGACCGTTTCCAGTCCGGCATAGCCGCAGGGATTGATGCGCAGGAACGGCGACAGGTCCATCTGCACGTTGAGGCTGACGCCGTGGTAGCTGCAGCCGTTGCGGATCTTGAGGCCGAGCGCGGCAATCTTGGCGCCCTGGTGCGGCCCGTCGGACAGGTAGATGCCGGGGGCGCCGGGCTTGCGTTCGGCTGCGAGATTATACGCCGCGAGCGTGTCCAGCACCGCCTGCTCGATGCCGTGCACGAGCTCGCGCACCATCAGGTGGCGGCGGCGCAAATCGAGCAGCAGGTAGGCCACCACCTGGCCGGGGCCGTGGTAAGTGATCTGCCCGCCGCGGTCGATCTGCACCACCGGGATGTTGTCATCCGGCGACAGCAGGTGTGCGGGATCGCCCGCCTGGCCCAGCGTGTAGACCGGCGGATGCTCGACCAGCCAGATCTGGTCGGGCGTCTCGGGCGTGCGTGCGGCGGTAAAGGCGCGCATCGCGTCGAAGCACGGCTGATAGTCCTCGCGGCCGCGTTCGATGACTTGGATCGGATGCATGGCGAGAGTGTAACGAAAAGGGCCGGCTTGCGCCGGCCCCTGCCCTGCACCGCTTACGGTCGCGAGCGGGGCGAATCGTCCGATTCGTCACGCGACCAGACCAGGCGCAGGTGCGCGCGGCCCGGGCGTGAGGTGGACGATGCCGCGCCGGCTCCCGCGTCAGGATGCGGTGACCTGGTCCTGGTTAGGCGTCCACTCCGTACCTCGAACCAAACGGCGCAGGCTGCGATACACCAGGTGCGGCACATCGGCCAGTGCGAGCGCCGGGCGGCGCGCTTCGGCAATCAGCGCCAGCCGCACCGGCTGCTCCGCGCGCGGATCCACGCTGACCACCACCTCATCGCCGGAGCGCAGCAACAGGCTGCCGCCACAACGCAGCCAGTAGTCCTCCGAATCTTTCTCGCGCGTGAGCCATACGTCGGTGCCGCGGGCATTTTCCACGTCCAGGCGCTGGGCGGCGTGCACCGACAGCGCGGTGACTTCGCCAGGATTCAGGGTGAACACAGTCGTTGTGAGCACGGTTTTCATGAGGGTTCTCCATTCAGCCGGCTTCGGCAGGGGGCGCCGAAGTGTCGCGGGTTTCGCGGCAACTGGCACGGTATTGGGACCGGGCCAGTTAAATAACGTGGAAATCACCGTGAAAGAAATCGCAACAGCAGGGGCCGGTGAAGGAATATTAGTGATTGCCCGGGCACTATCAAAACGATATATTTTCTTTGTTCTTGTTAGGCAAATTCACATAACCCAGAGACTACGGAGGCGGCCATGGCCTGGAAAAGCGCCTGGGAAAAAGACCTGCCGCGCGGCTGGCATCGCGAACTGCCGCGCCTGCCCGCGCTGACCGCCTTGCGCGCGTTCGAGGCTGCGGCGCGACACGAAAGCTTTTCGCGCGCGGCGACCGAGCTATTCGTCACCCACGGCGCGGTCAGCCACCAGATCCGCGCGCTGGAAGAAGAGCTGGGCATGCCGCTGTTCGAGCGCCACGGCAAGCGCGTCGCGCTGACGCCGGCCGGCCGCGTCTATGCCGAGCGCGTGCGCGACGCGCTGCTGCAGATCGCCGATGCCACGCGCGTGCTGCAGGCCGGCAGCCGGGACAAGCGGCTGACGATCAGCACCATGCCGTCGTTCGCCGCGCGCTGGCTGACGCCACGCATCGGCAGCTTTATCGAGCGCCACCCGGAACTGGACGTCGAGCTGCTGTCATCCAACACGCTGGTCGACTTTGGCCGGGAGGAAGTCGATATCGCGCTGCGCATGGGCAGCGGCGACTATCCCGGCCTGTATGTCGAGAAGCTGATGGACGACGTCTTCTTCCCGGTCTGCAGCCCGAGCTTCAACGGCGGGCGCCTGCCCGAGCGGCCACAGGACATGGCTGGCCTGCCGCTGCTGCGCGGCGAGGGCGATCCGTGGAAGCCGTGGTTCGAGGCCGCCGGGCTGGACTTGCCGGAGCCGCGCAAGGGCCTGCTGCTGCAGGATTCGTCGCTGGTGCTGCAGGCCGCGGCCGAGGGCCAGGGGATCGCGCTGATCCGCTCGTCGCTGGCCTACAACGACCTGCTGGCGGGCCGGGTGGTGCGGCTGTTCGATGTCAGCATCCCGTGTCCGTGGTTGCTGTATTTCGTGTGCGCGCCGGGCATGCTGGAAGCACCCAAGGTGCAGGCGTTCCGCGCCTGGTTCCTGCCGGAGATGGAGCGCTTTCGCGAAGTGCTGGCGCAGTGGGCTGACGACTAGTCTTCAGCCGCGTCGTCCGCAGCCTCGGGTTCCTGCGGCGCCGCTGCCTTGCGCGCGCGGCCGGCGCGCGGATGGGCCTTGTCGTAGACGCGCGCCAGGTGCTGGAAATCCAGCGCGGTATAGACCTGCGTGGTCGAGATGCTGGCATGTCCCAGCATTTCCTGCACCGCGCGCAGGTCGCCGGACGACTGCAGCAGGTGCGTGGCGAACGAATGCCGCAGCATATGCGGATGCACGTCGGCCGGCACGCCCGCGCGCAGCGCCTGCTGCTTGAGCCGCAGCTGCACGGTACGCATCGACAGCCGCTGCCCGCGCGGCCCCAGGAACAGCGCGTGCGCGTCTTCCGGCGCGACGCCGGGTCGCAGCAGCGTGTCGCGCACCGCCAGCCAGGCACGCAGGGCCTCGACCGCCTTGCTGCCGACCGGCACCGAGCGCTGGCGCGATCCCTTGCCGGTCACCGTGACCTCGGCGCCGGCCAGGTCGAGCCAGCTGCCGGAGCGGTAGCCATCGGCATCGGCGTAGCGCACGTCGAGCTGCACCAGCTCGGACAGCCGCAATCCGCTCGAATAGAACAGCTCGTAGACCGCGTGGTCGCGCAGCGCCTGGGCGTCGGTGCCGGCCGGGTGCGACACCAGCGCCACCGCGTGCTCGACCGACAGCGCCTTGGGCAGTGCGTGGCCCGAGCGCGGTGCGCGTACGCCGTCGACCGGATTGACGGTGACGCCGTGGCCATGGCGCGCCGCCCACTGGAAGAAGCCGCGCCAGGCCGACAGCGTGCGCGCGATGCTGGTGCCGACCAGCCCGACGGCGTGCAGCCGGGCGGCGAAGTTGCGGATATGGTGGGTCTGCAGCGCCAGCAGCGCGACGCCGGGCGCGTAGCGTGCCGCGTGGGATTGCAGCACGCGCAGGTCGCGGCTGTAGCTGGAGAGCGTGTGTTCGGCCAGCTTGCGGCTTCCACGCAGCCAGTCGAGGTAGTGCGTGACGAGCGGATCGGGAGCCGGCGGCGGCGCGCTGTCGCTGGCCGGTACGGGATCGTTGGCCTGGCGGGGCGGCCGGCGTGCGGTCATGGCGTCAGCCGCTGGGGTCGGCCGCGCCTCAGTCGCGCAGCCGGTTCAGCGCGGCACCGGCGACTTCGCCGATCTGTGCCAGGTAGGCGGTGCCCATGCCTTCATGGAAGCGGCGCGGATCGGGCGAGCCCAGCACCAGCAGGCCGAAGGCGGCGCCCTGTGCGTCCACACCCGCGTCGGCGGCGCGCACGGGCACGCGCAGCGTCACCATCGCCAGCGAGACGATATCGTCGCGCTCCAGCAGCGCCGCGGCCTCGAAGCCACCGTTGGTGCCGCAGTATGGTGCGCGCAGGCCTTCGGCAAAGATGCGCAGGTCTTCGCTGGCGCCCTGCGCCACTTCCATATGGGCGTACTGCTCGGCCACGTCCCACAGCTTGAGGGCCACCGCCGGCACGTCGAACACCTGCTGCAGGCCGTCCTGCACGGCATAGGGCAGCGCGTGCGAATCGGCTTCGGCCAGCAGGCGCAGCTGCCAGTCGTGCATGCGCTGCTGGGTGCGGTCGTTGTCGTGGCCGTGGCGGACCAGGTCCGCCAGGCGCAGCTCCAGGCCCTTGTTCTTCTCGCGCAGGATTTCCATCTGGCGCTCCTGCAGCGACACGGCGCGGTGGCTGTGCGGGCTGGTCAGCTGCACCGCGGCCAGCAGCTCGGCGTGCTCTTCGAAGAATTCAGGGTTGCTCTGCAGGTAGGCGGCGACGTCTTGGGCGTTCATGGCGGGAACCGGTAGAGAAAATTGGGTGGCAGTTTAACAAACCCACCCAGCCAGACGAGGAGCGCGGTTTTGGGTGCTCCCAAGCCGCCCGAGCTTGCCTAAGCAAGGTGTTCTCCCTCTCCCCTCAGGGGGAGAGGGTCGGGGAGAGGGTCGGGGGAGAGGGGTGGGCTAGCTAGGAGCCACATCAAGCGGGGCCAACGGTTTTAACCCACCGACCTCAGCCTTTGACACTCCTGCCCTCTCCCCCGGCCCCTCTCCCGCAAGCGGGCGAGCGGAGCAAACCCTCAGCACGCTGGGCCGCGCTACGTCTGAATCAACCGCTTCTGCCGCGAAATACTCATCAGAATCCCAATCCCCGCCCCCAGCGTCACCAGCGCAGTCCCGCCATAGCTTATCAGCGGCAGCGGCACCCCCACCACCGGCAGGATGCCGCTCACCATGCCCATATTGACGAAGGCATAGGTAAAGAAAATCAGCGTGATCGACCCCGCCAGCAGCCGCGAGAACAGCGTCGGCGCGTTGGCCGCGATAAACAGACCGCGGAAGATCAGCAGCAGGTACAGCACCAGCAGCAGCGCATTGCCGATCAGCCCGAACTCCTCCGAGTACACCGCGAAGATAAAGTCGGTGTGCTTCTCCGGGATGAACTCCAGGTGCGTCTGCGTGCCCTTGAGCCAGCCCTTGCCCTCGACCCCGCCCGAGCCGATGGCGATGATCGACTGGATCGTGTGGAAGCCCTTGCCGAGCGGGTCGCTGGTCGGATCGAGCAGCGTGCAAATGCGATGCTGCTGGTAATCGTGCAGCACCGGCCAGTTCACGCCCGGTGCGCACATATCGTTCTGGAACGTGATCAGCAGCGTGACTGCCACCACCAGCAGCCCCAGCAGCGGCAGGATCAGCCGCCACGACAGGCCGGCAAAATAGATCACGTACACGCCGGCGGCCATCACCAGCAGCGCCGTGCCCAGGTCCGGCTGCTTGGCGATCAGGCCGATCGGGATCAGCAGCAGCACCAGCGCCACCACAAAGTCGAACCACTTGATCACGCCCTCGCGCTTCTGGAAGTACCACGCCAGCATCAGCGGCATCGAGATCTTCATGATCTCGGACGGCTGGATCACCATGCCGACATAGAGCCAGCGGCGCGCGCCCTTGCGGATCAGCCCGAACATGGCCACCGCGATCAGCAGCGCCACCCCGACCGTGTAGATGGGCACCGCCACCCGCATCAGCGTCTGCGTGGGCAGGTAGGCGATCACCAGCATCACCACGTACGACAGCAGGATGTTGCGCAGCTGGTCTTCGACCCGGCCCGGCATGTCGATGGCGGCCGAGTACAGCGCCACGATGCCGGTGGCGAACAGCAGGAAGACGATCAGTGAGAGCGGCTTGTCAAAACCGGTCAGCGCGGTCTTGATGAGCGACAGGACGCGGCGTCGATCCATGCGCGTCTCCTTCAGCGAGTGGCGTCGGCACCGCTGGCCGCCTTGGCGGACACGGGCTTGACGCGTGGTTTGGGCGCGGGCGCCTTGACCGGCTGCACGGCGGGCGCGGAGGCCGGCTGTGGCGCCAGGGGCTTGCTGTGGCCCAGCGCCTGCAGCATGCGTTCATCGAGCGACTGCACCGCCGAAGCCGGCGCGATCGCGGCCGGGTCGATGGCCGCGGCGATGGTGTCGGAGGCGCCGGCATGTGGTGCGGAGGCCGCGGCCACCGCGCTGGCGCCCGCCTCGCTCGCGGCCGCGCCGCCGGACATCACGGTGGCGCTGGCGATGCTGGCGGTCTGGCCGGTGGTGAACACGCTGGGCGTATCGACCGGGGGGCGGCCCGCCAGGCGCTCATTGGCCGGCGGCGCGATCGCTTCCAGTTCGCCCGGCCATTTGCCGGTCAGGTAGTAGTCCATCAGCTTGCGCGCGATCGGCGCGGCCACCGCGGCGCCGAAGCCGGCGTTCTCGACGATCAGCGCGATCGCGATCCTGGGGTTGTCGGCCGGCGCAAACGCGGTGTACAGCGAGTGGTCGCGCTTGCGCTCGTCCAGCGCGTGGTGGTTGTACTTCTCGCCCTTGCCCAGGCTGTAGGTCTGCGCCGTGCCGGTCTTGCCGGCGGATTCATAGGCCGCGCCGGCAAACGCGCGCGCGGCCGTGCCGGAATGCGTCACCGCCACCATGGCACGCTTGATCACGTCGATATCGGCCTGCTTGAGCGGGATGCGGTAGCTTTCCTTGGGCACGGTCAGCGTGCGCTTGCGCGTGACCGCGTCTTCCACCGCCTTGACCAGGTGGGGCTTCATCACGCTGCCGTTGTTGACGATGACCGATGTGGCCTGCGCCAGCTGCAGGATGGTGAAGCTGTTGTAGCCCTGGCCAATGCCCAGCGAGATGGTCTCTCCGTCATACCACTTCTGCTGCTCGGGCTTGCGGTACGCCTTGCGCTTCCAGTCGGTGGACGGCAGGATGCCGCGGCTTTCGCCCTCGATGTCGATGCCGGTGATCTGCCCGAAGCCCAGCGGCTTCATGAAGTCATGGATGCCGTTGACGCCCATGTCGCGCGCCAGCGCGTAGTAATAGGTATCGCACGACTGCACGATCGAGCTGTGCATGTCGACCCAGCCGTGCCCGCCCGGCTTGTCATCGCGGAAGGTGTGGTTGCCCAGCGTGAAGAAGCCCGGGTCGGACATGCCCCAGGCCGCGGTGCGCTTGCCGGTAGTCAGCGCCGCCAGCGCCATGAACGGCTTGTAGGTCGAGCCCGGCGGGTAGGTGCCGCGCAGCGGGCGGTTCAGCAGCGGCTTGTCGGGCGAGTTGTTGAGCTCGTTCCAGGTATTGGTGTCGATGCCTTCGACGAACATGTTGGGGTCGTAGGTCGGCTTGGAGACGAACGCCAGGATGTCGCCCGTGGACGGCTCGATCGCCACCAGCGCGCCGCGGCGGTCGCCATAGAGCGCCTCGGCCAGCTGCTGCAGGCGGATGTCGAGCGACAGGATCAGGTTGTTGCCAGGCGTGGCGGGCGAGGTGGACAGCGTGCGGATCGGGCGCCCGCCCGCGCTCACTTCCACTTCCTCGAAACCGGTCAGCCCGTGCAGTTCGGTCTCGTAGCTCTGTTCCAGGCCGATCTTGCCGATGTAGTTGGAGCCCTTGTAGTTGTCGGCGTCCTTGCGTGGGTCGTATTTGGCGCTCTCGGCATCGTTGGCCTCGTCCATGGCCTCGATGCGCTCCTGGTCGCGCTGCGAGATGCGGCCGATATAGCCGATCACGTGCGAGGCCGACTCGCCCAGCGGATACTGCCGGAACAGTCGCGCGCGCACGTCCACGCCCGGGAAGCGGAAGCGCTGCGCGGAAAAGCGCGCCACTTCCTCGTCGCTCAGCTGGCTGCGCAGCGGCAGGCTCTCGAAGCTGCGCGACTCTTCCATCAGCCGCTTGAAGCGGCGCCGGTCACGCGGCTGGATATCCACCAGCGCCGACAGGCCCTCGATGGTGCTGTCCAGCGTATCGGTCAGCTTGGACGGCGTGATCTCGAGCGTATAGGCGGAATAATTGCGCGCCAGCACGATCCCGTTGCGGTCCATGATGATGCCGCGGTTGGGCTCGATCGGCGCCACCGAGATGCGGTTGTCCTCGGCCTTGGCCGAGTACTGGTCATGCTTGTACCACTGCAGCCACAGGAAGCGCGTGAACAGCAGGCCAAAGCAGATCACCGTGAACAGGGCGGCAGCCGCCACGCGGATGCGGAAGCGGCCGATTTCCAGTTCGACGTTGCGAATTTCGGTCATGGTACTGCTTTGGCCAGGGATGAGCGTTTAGGTGCGGTCAGGTGCGTGCGGCGTCAGATCGGACGCGTCTCGTCGACATCGCTCGAACGGCGCTGCGGCGCCAGCAGCAGGCTGGTGGCCAGCGGCCACAGCAGCGCCTCGATCGCCGGCGCCAGCAGCAGCGGCCAGCCCGGCAGCGGCGCGCCCATCGCCAGCCGGATCAGCACCGGCACCGCGTGCGCGACAAACAGCAGCGGCAACACATGCAGCGCCTGGGTATAGACGGTGAACCACAGCACGCGCCGGTGGATGGTGATGGCGAAGTAGGCCAGCAGCGTGTAGGCCAGCGCGTGCTCGCCCAGCAGCCGCGCATCGTGCACGTCCATCAGCAGGCCGAGCGCGAACGCCACGCCCATGCCCACCTTGCGCGGCTGGTGGATGTTCCAGAACACCAGCACCAGCGCCACCATGTCGGGGATCCACAGCGTGTCGCCCCAGGGCATCAGGTTGAACAGGAACGCCAGCACGAAGCTGAGCGCGATAAAGGCGGGATTGACCGGCCGCAGCAGGTATTGGGGATTGGTCACTGTGACGCCTCCTTGGCGGGCGGGGCCTTGGCAGCGGCGGCGCTGGCGGCGGCCGCGCGCGCTGCGGCGGACTTGGCGCCCTTGACCGGCGCTTCCGGCTTGGCCTCGACGGTCTCGCGCGCCGGGATGGCGGCGTCATAGCGCACCACCAGTAGCTGGCGGTGCGCGCGCACGCCGGCCACCGGCTCGCAGTACACGCGCGAGAACGCGGTATCGGCCTTGCGCTCTATATGGACGATCTTTGCCACCGGCAGGCCCGGCGGATAGGTGCCGTCCAGGCCCGAGGTCACCAGCAGGTCGCCCTGCTGCAGGTCGGCCGCGGCGGCCATGAAGCGCAGGTCGAGCTGGCCCGCGCGCTGGCCGCCGAAGGCCACGCTGCGCAGGCCGTTGCGCACCACCTGCACGGGGATGGCCTGGTCCTTGTCGGTCAGCAGCGTCACTTCGGACTGGAACGGCGACACGCGCGTGACCTGGCCCACCACGCCGCGCTCGTCGATCACCGGATAGCCGGCACGCAGGCCGTGCTGGCTGCCCTTGTCGATCACGATGCGCTGGCTGTAGGGATCGCGCGCGTCATAGAGGATCTCGGCGGCCGTGACCGGCGTGGCCGACTGCTGCGCCAGCCCAAGCAGCTTGCGCAGCTGGTTGTTCTCGGCCTCGAGCTGCGCCTGGCGCACCGAGGCCTCGGCCTGCTGCACCGCGCTCTGGCGCAGTTCGCGGTTCTCGGTGGCGAGCCTGGCGGAGGACTGCGCATAGTCGAACACCGTGCGCAGCGCGTCGCGCGGCGTGAGCACCAGGCGTTCGACCGGCATCAGCACGGTGGCGGCAACCTGCCGGCCCACGCTGAGCGCGTCGAAGCGGGCGTCGACCACGAGCAGCGCCAGGGCGATGGTCACGTACAGGACCAGCCGGGCGACGGCCGAGGAGCCTTGCTTGAAGAGCGGCGGAGGGGAGTAATCCATTTACCCGATTGATAGCCGGTGCACACGCGGAAACGCCCCGCCGCCCGCCGTACCGCGCCCCAAAAGGGGGCGGCACGGCCAGGCGGCGGGTGCGGTGGGGGCAGGCCCCTGACGGATGCAGCGCCGCGACACTGCCCTGATCGCTGGATCCGGCAGGCCGCGCATCGCCACGTGAGCGTCCTTCTGCCTTACTCGTAGGAGAAGATGCTGCCCAGCTTGTCCATGCGTTCCAGCGCCATGCCGGAGCCGCGCACCACGCAGGTCAGCGGGTCTTCGGCGACCAGCACCGGCAGGCCGGTTTCCTCGGCCAGCAGGCGGTCCAGGTCGCGCAGCAGCGCGCCGCCGCCGGTCAGCATCATGCCGCGCTCGGCGATGTCGGCGCCCAGCTCCGGCGGGGTCTGTTCCAGCGCGATCTTCACGGCCGAGACGATCTGGTTGAGCGGATCGGTCAGGGCTTCCAGGATTTCGTTGGACGAGACGGTGAAGGCGCGCGGGATGCCTTCGGACAGGTTGCGGCCCTTGACTTCCATCTCGCGGACCTCGGAACCCGGGAAGGCCGAGCCGATTTCCTTCTTGATGGCTTCGGCGGTCTGTTCGCCGATCAGCATGCCGTAGTTGCGGCGGATGTAGTTGACGATGGCCTCGTCGAACTTGTCACCGCCCACGCGCACCGAACCCTTGTAGACCATGCCGCCCAGCGAGATGATGCCCACCTCGGTGGTGCCGCCGCCGATATCCACCACCATCGAGCCCGACGGCTCCGACACCGGCAGGCCGGCGCCGATCGCGGCCGACATCGGCTCCTCGATCAGGTACACCTGGCTGGCGCCGGCGCCCAGCGCCGATTCACGGATGGCGCGGCGCTCGACCTGGGTCGAGCCGCACGGCACGCAGATGATGATGCGCGGGCTCGGACGCAGCAGCTTGCTGTCGTGCACCATCTTGATGAATTGCTTGAGCATCTGCTCGGTGACGGTGAAGTCGGCGATCACGCCGTCCTTCATCGGGCGGATGGCTTCGATATTGCCCGGCACCTTGCCCAGCATCTGCTTGGCTTCCTTGCCCACCGCCGTGATGGTCTTCTTGGCGTTGGGGCCGCCTTCCTGGCGGATCGCGACGACCGAGGGCTCGTCCAGCACGATGCCCTTGTCGCGCATGTAGATCAGCGTGTTGGCGGTGCCGAGGTCGATCGCCAGGTCGTTGGAGAAGTAGCTGCGGAGAAATCCGAACATCAGGAATCCTGTCTGTGGTGGTGTTCGCGGGTAGGCGAAGCGGCCGGCGCCGCGAGCGGCCCGGCCACGAAATACGTGTGTTGAATACGGAATGGTTCTCGGCTTCCCGGCCCGCCCGCCGTCCGGCGCGGGGCGGCCGGGAGCGGAGTCGGGATCGGCACCGCCGCCGGCACGCGGTTGCAAAGTTGCAATCTAGCACTTTTGCGAATTTGCATTTTTGCGATTTGCAATGCGCGATGCCGGCCCTACGGGAACCTTTGATTAGACCTCGCGCAAAAGTTCGCGAGTATTTGTCGGGCGCTGGACCGGCATGTCATAAGACATTGAGACATAGTCCGGCCGGCGGCAGAGGCCTAATCAGAGGACCCAGGTTTTTTTCCACCTTCTGGCGCTTTCGGCGGCCCTGGCGCGGGGACGCCGGCCAGGGCTGTTTTGCAGCCAGTTTGGCAGCCATGTGACGAAGGCGTTGCCAAAGGTTGGAAGCACGCAATGATACCTTATAATTCCTGCTGCTTCGGGCGTTTACAGCCTGAAAATACCTGTAATTCCGACGACTCCGTGGCGTCTTTGCCGCGCTCCGGAGCCGCCTGTCCGGGCCGCGCGACGCCTGCGCCGCACGGCCGGCCGCCGGCCCCGCCGGCGCCTTCCGCATCCGAGCATCCGAGCATCCGAACCACCACGCCATGGCCCTCGACCTATCCGACGTCAAGCGCATCGCCCACCTGGCCCGCATCGAAACCAGCGATGACGAGGCCGCCCAGACGCTTGCGCAGCTGAACAACTTTTTCTCGCTGGTCGAGCAGATGCAGGCGGTCGACACCACCGGCATCGTGCCGCTGGCCCATCCGCTGTCGGTCGTGCGCGACATGGCCCAGCGCCTGCGCGACGACGTGGTCACCGAAGCCGACCGCCGCGAAGATTACCAGCGCCCCGCGCCCGCCACCGAAAACGGCCTGTACCTGGTGCCCAAGGTGATCGAGTGACCGCCGCCGCCGCCGCGAACCCCGCTATCGCGGCCGCCAGCTCACTACGTCACCCTGCGCCACCCCTGATGCCAACCGACTGTCATGCCCTTTTCCGCTGATTCCGTGACTTCCCTGCGCCAGCTCGCCGACGCCCTGGCCGCGCGCTCCGTCTCCGCCGAGGAGCTCGCGCGCGAATACCTGTCCCGCATCGAGCAAGCCGCCGCGCTCAACGCCTTTATCCACGTCGATGCCGAGCGCACCCTGGCGCAGGCGCGCGCCGCCGACGAACGCCGCGCGCGCGGCGAGGCCACGCCGCTGACCGGCGTGCCGGTCGCGCACAAGGACGTGTTCGTCACGCGTGGCTGGCGCGCCACCGCCGGCTCGAGGATGCTGGGCAACTACGAGAGCCCGTTCGACGCTACCGTGGTCGAGCGCATGGCCGCGGCCGGCATGGTCACGCTGGGCAAGACCAATATGGACGAATTCGCGATGGGCTCGTCCAACGAGAACTCGCATTTCGGGCCGGTGCGGAATCCGTGGGACACCAGCCGCGTGCCGGGCGGCTCGTCGGGCGGCTCGGCCGCTGCCGTGGCCGCCGGCCTGGCGCCCGCCGCCACCGGCACCGACACCGGCGGCTCAATCCGCCAGCCAGCGTCGTTCTCGGGCATCACCGGCATCAAGCCGACCTACGGCCGCGTGTCGCGCTACGGCATGATCGCGTTCGCCTCGTCGCTGGACCAGGGCGGCCCGATGGCGCACAGCGCCGAGGACTGCGCGCTGCTGCTCAACGCCATGGCCGGCTTCGATCCCAGGGATTCGACCAGCATCCCGCCCGAGCAGGGCGGCGTGGACGAGGACTACACCCGCCTGCTGGGCCAGCCGCGCGCCGGCGCCACCGCCGAGCGCCCGCTGGCCGGCCTGCGCATCGGCCTGCCCAAGGAATACTTCGGCAAGGGCCTGTCCGCCGACGTCGAGCAGGCCGTGCGCGCGGCGCTGGCCGAGTATGAAAAGCTCGGCGCCACGCTGGTCGAGGTGTCGCTGCCCAAGACCGAGCTGTCGATCCCCGTGTATTACGTGATCGCGCCGGCCGAGGCCTCGTCCAACCTGTCGCGCTTCGACGGCGTGCGCTACGGCCACCGCGCCGCCGAGTACCGCGACCTGCTCGACATGTACAAGAAGAGCCGCGCCGAAGGCTTCGGCCCGGAGGTCAAGCGCCGCATCCTGGTGGGCACCTACGTGCTCTCGCACGGCTACTACGACGCCTACTACCTGCAGGCACAGAAGATCCGCCGCATCATCGCCGACGACTTCCAGCGCGCCTTCGCCCAGTGCGACGTGATCATGGGCCCGGTGGCGCCGACGGTGGCGTGGAAGCTGGGCGAGAAGACCTCGGACCCGGTGCAGATGTACCTGGCCGACATCTTCACGCTGTCGACCAGCCTGGCCGGCCTGCCCGGCATGAGCGTGCCGTGCGGCTTCGGCGAGGGCAACATGCCCGTCGGCCTGCAGCTGATCGGCAACTACTTCGATGAAGCGCGCCTGCTGCAGACCGCGCACGCGTTCCAGCAGGCGACCGACTGGCACCTGCGCCGTCCCGCCAAGGCATGATCATGACCTCGCGCTCCACCCTCGCTCTGCGCCTGATGGCGGCGGCCGCGCTCGCCGCGGCGGTGGCGGGCTGCATCCCGCTGCCGGGCGGACTCGGCCGGCCCACGCCGATCGCCAGCCGCGACATCGACCTGGCCGGCGACTGCCGCCGCACCGAGGAAGACGGCTTCCGCGAAGACGCCCAGCTGCGCGTATCGGACAACAACGTGCAGCAGCTGTCGTGGAAGCTGTGGGTCGGCAAGCGCGGCTCGTGCAGCTTCAACCTGGCGGACTTCCGCCAGGTCCAGAGAAAGCCGCATATCGAGCTGCGCGCCAATGACGGCAGCGGCTGCAAGCTGATGGTCTGGCAGGATCCGCGCCGCGTCACGCTGGCGCACGCCAACTGCCAGCAGCGCTGCACGCCCGGCATCTACGAGCAGGCCTGGCCCGTGATGTTCGAGCCCGGCAGCGGCGCCTGCGCCAGCACGCGCTGATCCTGCCGATACCGCCAATGCCGACCGCCATGGCCACCGCCTCCGCCACCCCGCCCCGCTCCGCCAGCGCCGCCTGCCGGCTGCTGCGCTCGGCCGTGGCGCTGGCGCTGGGTGCGTGGCTGGCCGGCGCCGCGGCGCATATGCCTGACCTGCCCGCGCCTGCGCTGACGCAGCCGGCCCCGCTGACACCCGCCGGCGCGCTGGCGCCGAACGCGGTGACGCGGGCGACGCCCGGATCCGCAGCGGCACCCGTGCCAGCGCAGCGCGTCCAGCTGCGCGGCGACGCGACCACGCCCGCGCTGACCGCCTATTGGTTCCTGCCGCGCGAAGGCGCAACGGCGCGCGCGCTGCCGGTGGTGGTGGCGCTGCACGGCTGCGGCGGGCTCCTGTCGGCGCGCGCCGCGCGCGAGACCACGCCGGGCGGCGAGGTCTCCGCCATGCTGCAGCAGCGCTATGGCGAATACGCCCAGTGGCTGACCGAACGCGGCTACGCGGTGCTGATGCCCGACAGCTTCAGCGCGCGCGGCAGGCCCCAAGGCATCTGCACCGAGCCCAACGACACCCGCGGCATCGACGACCGCACCCGCCGCGGCGATGCACTGGCCGCGCTGCGCTGGGTCGCCGACCAGCCGGGCATCGATACCTCGCGCATCGTGCTGCTGGGCTGGTCCAACGGCGCGCAGGCGGTGCTGGCCACCGTCGACGCCAGCCGCCCGTGGCCGGCCGGCACGCCGCAGGTGGAACGCGCGGTTGCGTTCTACCCCGGCTGCAAGCGCGCGGTGCAGCAGCACAGTTTCCGCCTGCGCGCGCCGATACTGCTGATGATCGGCGGCGCCGACGACTGGACGCCCGCAACCCGCTGCGCCATGCTGCAGAGCGCCGTGCTGGCGCGCCAGCCCGGGGCGCGCTTCCGGCTGGAGATCTTCCCGGGCGCGTACCACGGCTTTGACGGCACCAGCGAGCTGCATATGCGCCGCGACGTGCCCGCTGCCGCTCGCAAGGTGCAAGGCGTTACCGTCGGCGGCGACGCGGTGGCACGCGTGGCCGCGCTCGCCCAGCTCGACTCATGGCTCGCCAGTCCCGATCCCTAGAAGGCGGGACGAAGCCAAAGAACACCGGGGCGGCAGCGCCGCTCCACCGCAACAGACAGAACCGAAAGAACCGAACAGGAATACCGCCATGCAATGGGAAGTGGTGATCGGCCTCGAAACGCACGCGCAGCTTTCGACGGCCTCCAAGATTTTTTCCGGCACCTCCACCGCCTTCGGGGCCGAGGCCAACACGCAGGCCTCGCCGGTGGACCTGGCGCTGCCGGGCGTGCTGCCGGTGCTCAACAAGGGCGCGGTCGAGCGCGCCATCCAGTTCGGCCTGGCGATCGGCGCCACCATCGCGCCGCGCAGCATCTTTGCGCGCAAGAACTACTTCTACCCCGACCTGCCCAAGGGCTACCAGATCAGCCAGTATGAGATCCCCGTGGTCCAGGGCGGCACCATCACCATCCAGGTCGAGGGCAAGAAGGGCGAGTTCTACGAGAAGACCGTCAACCTGACGCGCGCCCACCTGGAAGAAGACGCGGGCAAGTCGCTGCACGAGGACTTCGCCGGCATGACCGGCATCGACCTGAACCGCGCCGGTACGCCGCTGCTGGAAATCGTCACCGAGCCCGACATGCGCAGCGCCGCCGAAGCCGTGGCCTACGCCAAGGCGCTGCACTCGCTGGTGGTATGGCTGGGCATCTGCGACGGCAACATGCAGGAAGGCAGCTTCCGCTGCGACGCCAACGTGTCGGTGCGCCCGTTCGGGCAGAAGGAATTCGGCACCCGCCGCGAGATCAAGAACCTGAACTCGTTCCGCTTCCTGCAGCAGGCCATCGAGTACGAAGTGCATTGGCAGATCGCCGAGATCGAGGATGGGCGCAAGATCCAGCAAGCCACCGTGCTGTTCGACCCGGATACCGGCGAGACCCGCGCGATGCGCACCAAGGAAGATGCGCACGACTACCGCTACTTCCCTGATCCGGACCTGATGCCGCTGGAAATCGACGCGGCGTGGGTCGACCGCGTGCGCGGCGAACTGCCCGAACTGCCGGCAGCGATGCAGGCGCGCTTTGTCTCGCAGTACGGCCTGTCGGCGTATGACGCCACCACGCTGACCGCGACCAAGGCGTTCGCCACCTACTATGAGGCCGTGGTGGCCGACGCCGGCGTGGCCAATGCAAAGCCCGCGGCCAACTGGCTGATGGGCGACGTGGCCTCGCAGCTTAATCGCGAAGGCATCGCCATCGATGCCGCGCCGGTCACGCCGGCGCAACTGGCGAAGCTGCTGACGCGCATTGCCGATGGCACGGTGTCGAACAACACTGCCAAGAAAGATGTGTTCCCGGCGATGTGGGCGGGCGAGCATGGCGGTGATGCCGATGCCATCATCGCGGCCAAGGGGCTGAAGCAGATGTCCGACAGCGGTGAGCTGGAGAAGATCATCGACGACGTGTTGGCGGCCAATGCCAAGTCGGTGGAGGAATTCCGCTCGGGCAAGGAGAAGGCGTTCAATGCGCTGGTGGGGCAGGCGATGAAGGCGACCAAGGGCAAGGCGAATCCCGCGCAGGTGAATGAGTTGCTGCGCAAGAAGCTCGGCTGAGGTCAGAGGACTGAGACAGCCTCAACAGACCGCCTGTTTGCTCCCCTCTCCCGCTTGCGGTAGGGGCGGGGGAGAGGGCAGGAGCGTCAAAAGCTGAGCGCGGCGGCTTAACACCGTTGGCCCCGCTTGATGTGGCTCCTTGCTAGCCCACCCCTCTCCCCCTGAGGGGAGAGGAAGAACACCTTGCTTAGGCAAGCTCGGGCGGCGTTGGTGCATCCAACACCGTCGGCTTCGCTTTCTGCTTGCCTCTTCCCTACATCCCCGCCCTGCCCCGCACCGACTCCTGCAGCAACGACCTCAACTTCGCCAGCGCCCCCGGATCCCCATGCGCGGCCGAGCGCGCATACCAGATCTTGGCCTGCTCGATATCCCGATCGACCACGCCCGGCTCGCCGTGCTCATAGAAACTGCCAACGATGTACTGCGCGCCGCCGTCGCCGGCACTGGCCGCGCGGCTGTACCACGCGAACGCCTGACCATAGTCCCGCGGCACCCCGCGCCCGGTGAAGTAGTTGGTCGCCAGCGCCATCTGCGCCTGCACGTGCCCGCCCTGCGCCGCGCGCTCATACCAGCGGTTGGCTTCCTCGAGTGACTTGGGCACCAGCTCGCCGCGCTCATGCAGGTCACCCCAGGTGTACTGGGCATGGGTCATCTCGTTGTCGGCCGCCTTCTTCAGCCATACCAGAGCCTCCTGTGGCCGGGCGGGCGTGCCCTCGCCGCGCAGCAGCATCATGGCGTAGTTGAACTGGGCGAGGCGGTTGCCCAGGCGGGCGGCACTGGCGAAACCGCGCAGGGCCTGGTCGAAGTGGCCGGCCTCATAGGCCGTGACGGCGTCGCGGGTCTGGGCCTGCGCCGGCGCGGGCGGCTGCGGCGCGGCAGCAGCGGGTTGCACAGACAGCCATGCGGCGATGGTGCCGGCCAGCAAGACGGCAATCGGGGAACGGGCAATCGACATGGCGGACTCCGGGCGCGGCGCCTTCTTTGCTCCAGTGTAGGAGTCAGGACACGCGCCCGGTAGGCAGCCTCCATAGCAGCCTTACTATCCGTGCGAATAATCAACGCACCTGAATTTCACCCCCATCACATTCGTCGCGCAGATAGTCAGCAACGTTTCAGATCCATCCGGCCCGGTGCAGCCGCCGCCACAGCGCACCGCAGGCAAGCGCCGTCACGCCAATCACCGCCGGGTAGGCGTAGTGGAATTGCAGTTCGGGCATGAAGTCGAAGTTCATCCCGTACAGGCTGAACACCACGGTCGGGATCGCCAGGATCGCGCCCCAGCCCGCCAGCCGCTTGACTACCTCGTTCTGGCCCACGGTGACCAGCGCCAGGTTGACCTGCACTGCGGTGGTCAGCATTTCACGCACCACGTCGAGCGTGCGCACCAGCCGGCTGGCGTGATCCTCGATGTCGCGGAAGTAGGCGCGCAGCTCCTTTGGCACCAGGTCCTCGTGCAGCCGGATCAACTGGCCGCACATATCCTCAACGGGACTGACCGCATTGCGCAGCCGCAGCACCTGGCGCTTGATCCGGTACAGGCGCTCGATCGCCGCGCGGTCGAACTCGTCGCGGAAAATGCCTTGCTCCAGCGCCTCGAAGGTGTCTTCCAGCCGCGTCACGATCGGCAAGTAGTGGTCGACGACAAAGTCCATCAGCGCGTACAGCACGTAGCCGGGACCGTTGGCCAGGCCTTGCGGGTCGTGTTCGCAGCGCTCGCGCACCGGGGCGTAGGTGCTGCTGGCGCCGTGGCGCACCGAAACCACGTAGTTGGGGCCGACAAAGAGATGGGTTTCGCCCACCACGACTTCATCCTCCACCAGTTGCGCGGTGTTGAGCACGACGAAGACCGAATCGCCGTAGGCCTCCAGCTTGGGACGCTGGTGCGCGTCGAGCGCGTCTTCCACCGCGAGGTCGTGCAGGCCGAAGGCGTGCTGCACCTGGCGCAGCAGCGCGAGGTCGGGTTCGTGCAATCCGAGCCAGACGAAAGTGCCCGGCACGCTCAGCACCGAAGGAATCTCTTCCATGCCGACCGTGCCGAGCCGTTTGCCCTGCCGGTAGGCTACGCAATTGACGATGGCGCCCATGGGAACTCCGTATCAGATGACGCAATCGTAACAAGCCTTTGCCTTGCACCACGCCATGCCGTCACGCTGTCGCGCGGCGCAGGCCACGGCTGGCACACATTCGCCGCGCCACGCTGTGCCATCGCAGTGCATATGGAACGCACAGGCCACCCACCACGCCTGCATCGCAGCTACATCGCTTCAATCGCGCCAATTGTTACAGTTCGCGACAGAGACGACGTTAGAATGTGGCATTTCCACGGTCCCCCGGCTATGTCCCAGAAGAAAACGCCACGCTTCGAGCTGCGCAGTGGCAACGTCGACGCCCTCCTTCTCGCCCTCCAGACCGCCGACATGGCTGCGCTGCGGGATGACCTCCTCTCCCGCTTCGAAGCCACCCCCGACTTCTTCTCCAATGACGTGATCGCGCTGGACCTGCGCGCACTGGAAGGCGATGGCGCCGTTGCGCTCGGAACGGTGATCGATACGCTCGCCACGCTCAAGGCGCGTGCCATCGGCGTGGTGGCCCGTCCCGGCCAGCGCGAGTGGGCCGAGCGCTTCGGCCTGCCGCTGCTCGACAGCCAGAGCCGCCGAGGCAGCGCCACCGACCGCACCGCCGAGGCCAAGGCCGCTGCCGCCGCGGAACAGGCCGCCGAGCAAGCCGCTGCCGAACAGGCCGCGCGCGAAGACGCCGCCCGCGCCGCCGCTGCAGCCGCGACCGACGCCGCCGTGGCCGCCGCCATCCGCCAGACCCAGACCCTGCTGATCGACAAGCCGGTGCGCTCGGGCCAGCAGATCTACGCGCAGGGCGACGTGGTGATCCTCGACGTGGTCAGCTACGGCGCCGAAATAATCGCCGAAGGCAACATCCATATCTACGCCCCGCTGCGCGGCCGCGCGCTGGCGGGCGTCAAGGGCAATACCGGCGCGCGCATCTTCAGCACGTGCATGGAGCCTGAACTGATTTCCATCGCCGGCATCTATCGCACCGCGGAGCAGACGCTCCCGGCCGACGTGCTCGGCAAGACCGCCCAGGTCCGCCTGGCCGATGAAAAACTGATCCTCGAAGCGTTGCGGCTCAAATAAGCCAGTGCGCCCATCGGGATCCCCAATCAAAGCAGCGTAAGCTTCAACCCATTACTGGACCAAAGAGCCATGGCAAAAATCATCGTTGTGACCTCCGGCAAGGGAGGCGTCGGCAAGACCACCACCAGCGCCAGCTTTGCCGCCGGCCTGGCCCTGCGCGGCCACAAGACTGCCGTGATCGACTTCGACGTCGGCCTGCGCAACCTCGACCTGATCATGGGTTGCGAACGCCGCGTGGTGTATGACCTGATCAACGTGGTGCAGGGCGAAGCCAACCTGCGCCAGGCGCTGATCAAGGACAAGAAGTGCGAGAACCTGTTCATCCTGCCGGCCTCGCAGACGCGCGACAAGGACGCGCTCACGCGCGACGGCGTCGAGAAGGTCATCAACGGCCTGATCGAGATGGACTTCGAGTACATCATCTGCGACTCGCCCGCCGGCATCGAGTCGGGCGCGCTGATGGCGATGTACTTCGCCGATGAAGCGCTGATCGTCACCAACCCGGAAGTGTCGTCGGTGCGCGATTCGGACCGCATCCTGGGCATCCTGGCTTCCAAGACCAAGCGCGCCAGCGAAGGCGGCGATCCGATCAAGGAACACCTGCTGATCACCCGCTACAACCCCAAGCGCGTGCATGGCGGCGAGATGCTGTCGCTGACCGATATCCAGGAAATCCTGCGCATCAAGCTGATCGGCGTGGTGCCGGAGTCCGAAGCCGTGCTGCATGCCTCCAACCAGGGCACGCCCGCCATCCACCTGGAAGGCAGCGACGTGTCCGACGCCTATGGCGACGTGGTGGACCGCTTCCTCGGCAAGGACAAGCCGATGCGTTTCATCGACTACCAGAAGCCGGGGCTGTTCTCCCGCATCTTCGGCAACAAGTAACGGTCAGGAGGGCTCATCCCAATGTCGATCCTTTCCTTCCTGCTGGGAGAGAAGAAAAAGTCCGCGTCGGTCGCCAAGGAGCGGCTGCAGATCATCCTCGCCCACGAGCGCAACGGCCATTCCGCGCCCGCCGACTACCTACCCGCGCTGCAGCGCGAGCTGGTGGCGGTGATTTCCAAGTACGTCAAGATCAGCGACCAGGACCTGCGCGTGAGCCTCGAGCGCCAGGACAATCTCGAGGTCCTTGAAGTCAAGATCGAAATCCCGCAGGGCTGATTCCCCCAGTCCTCATCGCTGTTCATCCTGACCGCGGCGCTGCTCCTGCGCCGCGGGTTGTCCCGCCCCTCTCTCCCCCGCTTCTTTCCCGCTTCCTCCCGCTCCCCCGCCAGCCCAGTGCACGGGCAGGTTCCCGGCCTTGCCGCGTTGCACCAACTCGGCTTTGTGTAGCGGCCAGACAACGGAATTGCACCAAAATCCTGCTGAAAAGCGCGCTTTGGCGGAGTTTTGTGTCCTTAATGCCTACGTTTTGTTAGATTTTCGCGACGTCTACAACGAACGTAGACCTCGTCCCTGCCGTGATCCGGCGGAGAACAATACAAGACAGAAAAGGAGCACCATGAAGAAATCGGCCATCGTCCTCGCAGCCGGCAGCCTGTTGGCAGGTTCGGCGTACGCCCAGTCGTCCGTCACCCTGTACGGTATCGTCGACCAGAGCATCCGCTTCACCACGAACGCCAACGCCAACAACGACAAGCTGTGGGAGCTGACCAACGGCGCCGTCACCAACAGCCGTTGGGGCCTGAAGGGCAGCGAAGCCCTCGGCAACAACCTGAAGGCGATCTTCCAGCTGGAGGGCGGTTTCGATCCGGATACCGGCCGTTCCAACCAGGCCAGCGCCGCCAACCCGAATGGCCGTCTGTTCGGTCGTCAGGCTTACGTTGGCCTGTCGGGTGACTTCGGCGCGATCAAGCTGGGCCGCCAGTACACCGAAGGCTTTAACTTCTTCGGCGACTACGATCCGCTGACCATCGGCAACTACACCGCCAACGCCTGGCCGTTCTTCCTGACCCAGTTCCGCAGCGACAACGTGGTCAGCTACAGCGCCAAGTTCGGCGGCCTGGACGTGGGCGCCGGCTACGGCTTTGGCGAGCAGCCGGGCAGCATGACCAAGAACCAGTACTGGGGCGCTCGTGCCGCCTACACGTACGGTCCGTTCGGCGTCGGCGGCGTGTACCAGGAAGTCCGCGACATCAACGGCAACAAGCAGCAAATGTGGGGCGCTGCCGGTAAGTACTCGATCGGCCCGGCCAAGGTGTTCCTGGGTTACGTGGGTGGCAAGGACCGCACCGGCGTGATCGACAACGGCTTCCTGAACAACTCGGCGTCCGCGCCCCCCGCGCCCGTGGTCGCCGCCGGCGCTGTCAACAACCCGCGCAAGGACAACATCGGCTACATCGGCGTGACCTACCAGGCCACCCCGGCCCTGGCCCTGACTGGCGTGTTCTACGGCGACTACGTCGAGAACAAGAACGGCGTGAGCGACAACAACGGCCGCCGCTACACCGGCGTGCTGCTGGCTGAGTACTCGCTGTCCAAGCGCACCCAGGTCTACGGTACGGTTGACTTCAACAAGGTTTCGGGCGGCACCACCACCGAACTGCCGGGCCGTAACAACCAGACCGGCGCCGCTGTCGGCATCCGCCACATCTTCTGATCGTTTCCCGGTCAGCAGTACCTGGCAAAAGGCACCTTCGGGTGCCTTTTTTCATGGGCGGGGCCGGCGCCGCAGCCACAGGTACCAGCCTGCCTGCGGAGAGGCTTGCGTCGCGTCCCGGGCTGGTGGCACCGCCATCGGCTGCAGCGGCACCAGCACGCCGCCGTGGCGTGCCACCACGCGCTGCGCGCACAGCAGCGCCGGCCCGGGCTCGGCCAGACGCGCGGCGCTTTCGTCGCCGACGGGATCGAGTGCGATCTCCAGCGCCATGCCGCCCGCGTGGCTGCGGCACGTGACGCGCAGCCCGGTACCCCGCGCCGCGGGCACCCATGGCGCACGAAAGCAGCCATTCCAGCGTTTGCACCAGCATGGCGTGGTCGCCGCCGATGCGCGGCAGGCGCCCCCCGCCGGTCCAGCCGGATACCGGCCTCGCCGGCGGCGTCCCAGACACGGTCCAGCGCTTCATCGAGCAGGGTTTCCATGCCCAGGCGACGCATGTGATAGAGGTGGCGGGTTTCGCGCAGCAGCCGGTTCAGCGCATCGATATGCCGCAGCGAGCGGCGCGCATGGCCGTCGACCTGTGCCAGCAGCGCCGCGTCGGCCTGCGCCTGGGTGCGGCGCAGTGCCAGCCAGGCCAGCAGCGAGGCATGGGGCTCGCGCAGGTTGTGGCCGAGCACATGCAGCACCATGTCGCGCACGGCGCCGGGATCGCGCACGCCGGCGTCCGGTCGGCGAGCAGGCGCTGCAACGCCCCTGCGCCGGAGCAGCCAGTGCGCGCCCGCGCACAATACAGCGCCCAGCCCGGCGCCGCGCAGTAGACCCGGCCTCATGCGGCAGCAAGCCCGGCGCTGCCGGTGCGCTCCAGCCGATAGCCATGCGTGTAGACCGGCGTCAGCCGCAAGTCATGCGCGGTATGCAGGTCCAGCTTGCTGCGCCCGCGCGACACATGGGTATCGATGGTGCGCGACATCGGCGAGATCTCGCGGCCCCAGACCGCGGCGGTGATGTGGTCGCGTGTGACAATGCGCCCCTCGTTGCGGAACAGCAGCACCGCCAGGTCGAATCTCCTTGGGTGTCAGCCCGACCGGGTGGCCGTTGCAGGTGGCCTTGCGGGTGGCGCAGTCGAAGGCGTAGTCGCCGAGCCGCAGCGGCGCATGCGGCGCCAGGTAGGCGGGGCAGGCGCGCCGCAGCAGGCACTCGATGCGCGCGGCCAGTTCGGCCTGGCGCACCGGCTTGACCATGTAGTCGTCGGCGCCGCCCGTCAGCGCGTTGACGATGTCGTGCTCGGCATCGCGGCAGGTCAGGAACATCACCGGCACGCGCCGGTCGAGATGGGTGCGCACCCAGGCGAGCACCTCGCGCCCGGACAGGTCCGGCATCTGCCAGTCCAGCAGCAGCAGGTCGAAACCGGCGTCGCGCAGCGCCAGCAGCAGGCGCCGGCTTTCGCCGAAGCTCACGCATTCATGCCCGGCGCTGGCTATGACCTGGCGGATCAGCGCCGCATCCGCGGGCGCGTCCTCAAGCGATGCAATTCGCTTTCCCATATGTTGTCTCCGACGGCGCTTGCCCGGCCGGTTGGCGTCCCGTGGCCGCCGGGCCGTAGCGGCTCATTTAAGACCGCGTGCGCAGGCACACGAATAGGAAAGAACTCAAACTCGATCTTCAACAATCTTTTACTTCTCGCCTCAGCAGGCCGCTCCTACCGTGGGCTTCGCTGCGGGCCGCGACGGTCCGCGCTGTCTTGCAATTCTTTTCCATGCGCGCATTCCGATGCGCCCGCGCAGGAGCCACGCCCGTGAAGATCGCCGCGCTGCAGGCGGACTCGACCCTTGCCGTCAGCACCCAACAGACCCTGCGACTGGGCGGCCACCAGTGCACGCGCTACCTCAGCGGCCGCTCGATGATCGGCGCGCTGCGCAGCAGGTCGTTCGACCTCTTGATGCTCGATTGCGATACGCCGGGGATTCCGGCGCTGGAAGTGCTGGCGTGGGTGCGACGCACACACGGCCATAAGGTGCCGGTGATGCTGGCCGGCGCCTCGACTGAAGAGGCCTTTGTGGTGTCCTGCCTGGCCCAGGGCGCCGACAGCTACCTGCCCAAGCCGCTGCGCACGGGCGAGCTGGCCGCGAGCGTGCTGGCGTTGTTGCGCCGCACGCGCCTGGCGGGCGAGGCCTGCGACCTCACGCATGGCGCCTTCCGCTTTGCCACCGCGGAGCGGCGGGTGTGGGTACACGGCAAGCCGGTGCTGCTGGCGCCCAAGGAATTCGACCTCGCGGTACTGCTATTCCGCAACCTGGGTTCGCTGGTGCTGCGCCAGGCCATGGTCGACCAGGTCTGGCGCTACCACGTGGACCCGGCCTCGCGCACGGTCGACAGCCACCTGTCGCGCGTGCGTACCAAGCTGGCGCTGTGGCCGCACAACGGCGTGCGGCTGTCGTCGGTGTATGAGCTCGGCAGCCGGCTCGATGCGGCTTGAGCCGTGCTGCCCGTGCTGCCTCAGTCGGCCTTGATGCCAGCTTCCTTCACGATGCGGGCGTTCTCCGCGTACTCCTCGCGGATGGCCTTGGCGAACTGCGCCGGCGTACCGCCGGTGGGCACTTCGCCGCCCTTGAGCAGGCGCTCATGGACCTCCGGCTCGGCCAGCGCCTTGTTCAGCTCGGCGTTCAGGCGGTTGATGATGGCCGCCGGCGTCTTGCCCGGCGCGAACACGCCGAAGGTGGAAGTCAGGTTGGCCTTGGGATAGCCGAGTTCGGCCAGCGTCGGCACCGACGGCAGGCTCTCCAGCCGTTTCGGCGCGCCCACGGCCAACGCGCGCAGGCGGCCGGCCTGCATATGCTGCGTCAGCACCGGGCTGGCGTTGGTGCTCATCACCTCGAACTGGCCGCCGAGCGCATCGTTCATCTGCTGGCCCGCGCCCTTGTACGGAATCAGCGTGATATCGGCCTTCGACTTCTGCCGGATCTGCTCCAGCACCACATGGCCGACCGTGCCCAGGCCCGAGGTTGCCCAGCGCACCGAGCCGGGCTTGGCACTGGCCTGGCTGACCACATCGGCAAAGCCCTTGCCGCTGAAGTTGTTGGTGGCAACCACCAGCACCGGCGAGTACATCACGCTCATCACCGGCGCCACGTCCTTCTGCGGATCGTAGTTGACGTGCCCGACATGCGGATTGAGCGTCAGCGGGCTGGTCGACGAAAACCCAAGCGTATAGCCGTCCGGCGCGGCCTTGGCCACCGCATCGATGCCGATGCTGCCGCCGGCACCGGCCTTGTTCTCGACCACCACGGAGGTACCCATCTGCGCCGACAGCCGCTCGCCCAGCGCGCGCGCCACGGTGTCGCTGATGCCACCGGTCGGGTAGGCGACGATCAGGCGGATCGGGCGGCTGGGGTAGTTATCGGCTGCTGCTGCGGCGGCGGGCAGGGCGGCAGCCAGCAGGCCGGCGGCACAAGTCGCGGCCAGCAAGGTCGGGCGGAAAGGGAAGAGCATGAGGTCGGAAATGCGGGAAAAATTCGGTAGATCGCCTGGCGCGACTGCAACGTGCCGCGCTGGCTCGAGGCAGCCGCTATCTTAGCCGATCAGTTGCGTGCTCAACGCACCGTCAGCGCACAGTCAGCGCACCAGCGGCCGCTCGGGCACCCACGAGACAAAAAGCTCATTGGCCCGGTCATACAGCCGCCATACCGTGCCGCAGTCGCGGCAGGCAAAGGTCAACATGCTGAACGGCACGCCGGCCGCGCTCTGGCTGACCAGCGGCGCCGTGCCGCGCAGGGCCAGGCAGGCCGGCGGCTCACGCCGGCGCGGGTCGGCCGCCAGTTCCAGGCAACGCTCGCAGGCGGGCGTGGCAGGGGCGGCAGGCTGCGGTGATGAGGGCGGCGACATCGGGAGCGGGGGCACGGCGGACTTCATGCCCGCCATGATGCCGCAAAACGTCTCCCGAAAGCAGCCGGCGGCGGGCCATGCGGGATCGGCTGCGCGGATCAGGCCGTCCGCGCACGCGCCATCGCCGCCGGTACTGCCGCGCGCTGCCCCAGCCAGACGCTGGCCAGCACCAGCAGCGCACCGGCCGCCTGCACCGGCGTCAGCGCCTGCCCCAGCACCAGGAAGCCGAGCACGGTGGCGCTGACGGGGCTCAGCAGGCCCAGCGCCGACACCGCCGACGACGGCATGCGGCCGACGCCGCGGAACCACAGCGCATAGCTGAAGCCGGCGCCGACGATGCTCAGCCACGCATAGCCCAGCCAGTTGGCCAGCGTGAACTGCCCCGGCAGCGGTTCCAGCGCCAGCGCGAACGGCAGCAGGAACAGCCCGCCCGCGCACAGTTGCCAGGCGGTCAGCACCAGTGGCGAGACCGGCGGCTGCCAGCGCCGCGTCAGCACCGTACCCACCGCCATCGACACCGCGCCGGCCGCCGCCGCCGCCACGCCGATGGCATCGAGCCGCGCCGCCGGCCCCAGCACCAGCAGCGCCACGCCCAGCAACCCGCCCACGCCGGCCAGCCACGCCGCGTTGCGCGGGCGCGCACCCAGCCACGCCCACGCCAGCGCCACCACGATCAGCGGCTGGATCGCGCCGACCGTGGCCGCCACGCCGCCGGGTAGCCGGTACGCGGCGATAAACAGCATCGCCTGGAAGAAGCCGATATTGAGCACGCCCAGCACCGCGGCGCGCCACCACCAGCTGCCCTGCGGCAACGCGCGGCCGAATGCCAGCATCGCCAGGCCTGCCGGCAGCGCCCGGATCACGCCCGACAGCAGCGGCTGCCCCGGCGGCAGCCATTCGCTGGTGACCAGGTAGGTACTGCCCCAGATCGCAGGAGCGAGCCCCGTCAGCAGGATGTCACGCAGCGCAACGCCGCCCGCGGACGACGCGCGTGGCGCGTGCTGGGGCGCTGCGGAGGATGCCGGCTGGTTCGTCTTCATCTCAAGTTTCTTGATATCAAGATAAATCCACTTTACGAAGCGGATTGTTTGATGTCAAGATACTTCAGTCTTATCGCAACTCGCCTGCTTCCCGCACGCTGCGCCCGATGCCTTCCCGCCGCAAACCCCAGCCCGCTGAAACGCCGGATCAAACCCCGGACCACGTCGATGGCATTCTCGTGCAATGGGCCCGTGAGCGTCCGGACCTGGACGCCTCGCCGATGGGCGTGATTGGCCGGCTGGCCCGGCTCAACCGCCATACCGGGCGCGCGATCGAAGCCGCGCTGACGGTAACGGGGTTGTCGCCGTGGGAATTCGATGTGCTGGCGACGCTGCGGCGCGCCGGGCCGCCGTTTGCGCTGTCGCCGGGGGCGCTGATCGGCTCGCTGATGATCACCTCGGGCACGATGACCAACCGCCTCGACCACCTGGAGCGTGCCGGCCTGGTGCAGCGCCGGCCCAACCCGGACGACCGCCGCGGCTTGCTGGTGGCGCTGACCGATGACGGGCGCAAGCGCGTCGACCATGCGGTCGAACTGCACGTCGCCAACGAGCACCGGCTGCTGGAAAGCCTGACCGCCGCGGAGCAGGCCCAGCTCGCCGCGCTGCTGCGGCGCTGGCTGCGCCAGTTCGAGCCGCCACCGGCCGGTAGCGGCGAAGACAATAAGGCCTGAGCCTCAGGCCCGCTGCGCGCGCTCGCGCAGGTCCGGCAGGAACACCGTCAGCAGCCCCAGCAGCGGCAGGTACGCGCAGTACTCATACACCGCACGGATGCCGTGCGTATCCGCCAGCCCGCCCAGCACCGCGGCGCCGATGCCGCCCATGCCGAAGGCAAAGCCGAAGAACAGCCCCGACACCGTGCCGACCTTGCCGGGGATCAGCTCCTGCGCGAACACCAGGATCGCCGAGAACGCCGAGGCCAGGATAAAGCCGATGATGAAGGTCAGCACGCCGGTCCAGAACAGGCCCACGTGCGGCAGCACCAGCGTGAACGGCGCCACGCCCAGGATCGATGCCCAGATCACGCGCTTGCGGCCGATGCGGTCGCCGATCGGCCCGCCCAGGATGGTGCCGGCGGCCACCGCGAACAGGAACATGAACAGGTGCAACTGCGCGTCCTGCCGCGCCAGCGCGAAGCGCTCCATCAGGTAGAAGGTGTAGTACGAGGTCAGGCTGGCCATGTAGAAGTACTTGGAGAACACCAGCACCATCAGCACTACCATCGCGCGCACCACCACGCGCGTCGGCACCGGGTTTGCCACCGCGCCCGCGGCCTTGCGCTTGCGCGCGACGTGCGCCAACTGGCGCGCATACCAGCCGCCGATGCGCCACAGCACCACGATGCCCACCAGCGCCGCCAGCGAGAACCACGCAAGGCTGGCCTGCTGGTGCACGATCAGCGCGGCCAGCAGCGGGCCCATGGCGCTGCCGCCGTTGCCGCCCACCTGGAAGATCGACTGCGCCAGCCCGTGCTGCCCGCCCGAGGCCATGCGCGCCACGCGCGACGACTCCGGGTGGAAGATCGACGAGCCGGTCCCGACCAGCGCCGCGGCCACCAGCAGCACGCCGTAGCTCGGCGCCACCGACAGCAGCAGCAGGCCCGCCAGCGTGAAGGCCATCGCGATCGCCAGCGAATGCGGCTTCGGATGCTTGTCGGTGTACAGGCCGACGACCGGCTGCAGCAGCGACGCGGTGACCTGGTAAGTCATGGTCAGCAGCCCGATCTGGGTGAAGCTCAGGTTGAAGCCGCCCTTGAGCATCGGGTAGATCGCCAGGATCAACGACTGGATCATGTCGTTGAGGAAGTGGGCGAAGCTGATCGCCGACAGCACGCGGAATCCGGTGCGTTCGGCCTGCGCGAGCGTGGGGGAAGCTGATGCGCCGGTCGGCGCGGAGTCGATGGTTGTGCTCATTGGCGGCTCTCGACGGACGGAAAGCGGCCAGCGGGGGCGCCGGCCATGGAGAAGACAAGTCCCGATGCTAGCTGGCGTCGGTGCGCCTGTCCTGCGAGAATGGGGCCGCAACCTTGGAGAAAAGGACATGCAGCGCGCCCCTCGTCACACGGCCCTCGCTCCGGCCGACACCAGCCGCCGCCGGCGCGTCCGGGACCAGCCTGTACCCCCTGTCACCACGCAGGGCGACACCTACTCCAATCCCCCGCGCTACGCCCGCTATGACCGCGGCCCGATGCCGGTCGCCGCGATGGCCGCCGACTACCTGCCCGGCGAGGTGACCAAGCCGCACCAGCATCCGCACGCCCAGCTGATCCACGCGGTGCACGGCGTGATGGTGGTCTCCACCGACGAAGGCCAGTGGATCGTGCCACCCACGCGCGGCATGTGGATGCCGGGCGGCACCATGCACTGGATCCGCATGGTCGGCCGGGTGCAGATGCGCACCGCCTATATCCGCCCCGATGCCGCGCCCGACCTGCCGCAGCGCTGCACCGTGCTCGGCATCTCGCCGCTGCTGCGCGAGCTGATCTTGGCAGCGATCGACATCCCCCTGCCCTACGCGCCCGATACGCGCGACGCGCGCCTGATGCGGCTGCTGCTCGATGAAGTGATGCTGGTGCCGTCGCTGCCGCTGCACTTGCCGCGCCCGACGGACGACGGCTTGCGGCAGATCTGCGATGCGATCGTGAGTACGCCCGATACCGCGCTGACGCTGGCGGACTGGGGCGAGCGGCTGGGCGTCGATCCGAAAACCATCCAGCGGCGCTTTGCGAGGGAGACGGGGATGACCTTCGGGCAGTGGCGCCAGCAGGCGCGGCTGCTGGCCGCGCTGGAGAAGCTGGCGGCCGGAAGCAAGGTGGTGGACGTGGCGCTCGACCTCGGCTACGAGAGCCCGAGCGCCTTTGCGACGATGTTCAGGCGGCAGTTCGGCGTGCCGCCGAGCGTGTTCTTTCGCTGACCGGGGGCGTTAGCGGCCCAGGTACCGTTCCACCAGCCGCGTCCAGTAAGCCGCACCAACGGTCAGGTTCTCGTCGTTGAAGTCATAGCCCGCGTTATGCAGCAGCGGCTGGTTGGCGCCGTTGCCCAGACGCACGAAGCAACCCGGGCGCTCCTGCAGGAAGTAGGCAAAGTCCTCGCTGCCCGCAATGCGTGCGGCCTGCCCCACCACCTTGTCGGCGCCGACCAGTTCCTCGGCCACCTGCCGCGCGAACTCGGTTTCGCGCTCGCTGTTGACCAGCACCGGGTAGCCGCGCACATAGTCGATCTCGGCCATCGCGCCATAGCCCTCGGCATGCGCGGTGGCGAGCTGGCGGATGCGGTTCTCCAGCGAGGCGCGCACTTCCGGGCTGAACGAGCGCACGCTGATTTCCATGCGCGCGCTGTCGGGGATCACATTGGGCGCGTGGCCAGCGTGCAGCGTGCCGATGGTCACTACCGCGGTCTCGTTCGGGTCGACATAGCGCGCCACCACCGACTGCAGCGCCATCACCAGGCTGCCGGCCACCAGGATCGGGTCGATCGACTGATGCGGGCGCGCCGCGTGGCCGCCCTTGCCGCGGATGGTGATGGTGACCGTGTCGCAGGCCGCCATGAACGGGCCAGAGCGGAACAGGAAGTTGCCCTGCTCCATGCCCGGATGGTTGTGCAGCCCGAAGATCGCGTCGCACGGGAAACGCTCGAACAGGCCGTCGGCCAGCATGCGCTCGGCGCCGCCGCCCGCGCCGATTTCCTCGGCCGGCTGGAAGATCAGGTGCACCGTGCCGTCGAAGTTGCGCGTGCGCGCCAGCTGCTTGGCCGCGCCCAGCAGGATCGCGGTGTGGCCATCGTGCCCGCAGGCGTGCATGCGGCCCTCATTGACGCTGGCGTAAGGCAGCCCGCTGCGCTCATAAATCGGCAGCGCATCCATGTCGGCGCGGATGCCGACGCTTCGCCCGCCCTGCCCGCACTTGAGCGTGCCGACCACGCCGGTGCCGCCCACCGCGCGCGTGACCGTGAAGCCCCAGGTCTCCAGCAGGCTGGCGACCAGGCCGGAAGTACGGACTTCGTCGAAGGCGAGTTCGGGATTCTGGTGGATATTGCGCCGGATGGCTTCGAGTTCCGCGCGGCTGTCCAGGGTGTCGGTCAGCGCGCAGTACTGGCGCATCAGGGGAGAGGACTTCAGAGTGGTGCCGAGGTAAGACTCGATCTCGGGGGCGTGCTCGGACATGATGTTTTGCTCTCTGGCGAAACCTGTATAAACAGTATTTCACGCAGAAAACGCGAGCGAAACGCCAAGTGTGTGATTTCCTGTAAATCGATGTAATTCGGCCGTTTGGGGCACCGGAACTGTTGCCCTAATCGTACGCTTTGTGTGGAAACCAAACGCTTTGTGTGAAAGCGTTTCGACGGGGAACCTTCTGCAACCGACTTCCGAGGCCCTTCTTCCCGTTCGAAACGCGCGTCTTTGCCAACGCCAGCGCATGACGAGCACGCGCGGCGCTGTCCCCGCCTGCCCTACCGCTCGCCGTACGCCACCACCTTCTGCGTCTGCACGCCCAGCCCGTCCACACCGAGCCGCATGGTGTCGCCGGCCTTCAGGAAGCGCGGCGGCTTGAAGCCCATGCCCACGCCCGGCGGCGTGCCGGTCGCGATCAGGTCGCCTGGCAGCAGCGTCATGAAGCGGCTGACATAGCTGACCACGGTCGCCACGTCGAAGACCATGGTGGCGGTGGTGCCCTTCTGCACGCGCTCGCCGTTGACCTCCAGCCACAGGCCCAGCGCCTGCGGGTCGGCCACCTCGTCGCGCGTCACCAGCCACGGGCCGGCCGGGCAGAAGGTGTCGCAGCCCTTGCCCTTGTCCCAGGTGCCGCCGCGCTCGATCTGGAACTCGCGCTCGGACACGTCATTGACCACGCAGTAGCCGGCCACGTGGTTCAGCGCCTCTTCGCGCGAGACATTGCGCGCGGTGGTGCCGATGACCACACCCAGCTCCACTTCCCAGTCGGTCTTCTCCGAGCCGAATGGCAGCATCACCGCGTCGTTGGGGCCGTTCAGCGAGCTGTTGGCCTTCAGGAACACGATCGGCTCGGCCGGCAGCGGCATGCCGGCCTCGGCGGCGTGGTCGGCATAGTTCAGGCCAATCGCCACGATCTTGCCGATACCCGTCCAGGGCACGCCAAAGCGCGCGTCGTCGATCACCGGCAGCGACGCCGGGTCCACGTTTGCCAGCGCTTCCAGCGCCGCCGGCGCCAGTTGCGCCGCGCCGATCTCGCCCACCACGCCGGACAGGTCGCGCACGCGGCCTTGCGCATCGATCATGCCCGGACGCTCGGCGCCGGGGTTGCCTACTCGAACCAGTTTCATCGTCGTTGTCTTCTTCAGGGGGTTGTTCAGGCGGTTTGCTTGAGGCTGGCGTCGCGCGCGCCGGCCTCCGCCAGCGAGCGCGCCACCACGCTCAGCACCTCTTTCGCGGTGTTCTCGGAATGGTGGCGCAGCACCTGCGCCAGGCGCGGCCGGCCGGGCTCGCGCAGCGCCGCCATGATGGCCTCGTGTTCCTCATGCGACTCCTGCCAGCGCAGCATATCCGCATTGGCGGCGCCGCGCGCGCGGTGCACCTTGCTCATCAGCGTGGCGTAGACGCCGGCCAGCACCGGGTTGGCGGCACCGTCGATGATGAGCTGGTGGATTTCCTGGTTGATGCGGAAATAGTCGGTGCGCCGGCCCGCGGCATGCGCGCCGATCATCGCCTGGTGGCGCCGCTCGAGCTTGGTCATGGCGGCGTCGCCGAGCCGCTGCGCCGCCAACTCGCCGGCCAGCGCCTCCAGCCCGTGCAGGGTTTCGAAGGTGGCGCGCAGCTCGTCCAGGTCCAGCGGCGCCACGCGGTAGCCGATGTACTGCCGGTGCAGCACGAGCCCCTCGGACACCAGCACCTTGAGCGCCTCGCGCAGTGGCGTCTTGGAGACATCGAAGGCCTCGCAGAAGGCCCGTTCGTCGATCCGCGCGCCGGGCGGCAGTTCGCCCTCTTCGATCATCGTGCGCAGCCGCACGGCAATTTCAGCCGACATGCCGAGCGTGCGCAGGCGCGTGGTTTTTGAAAGTGTTTGTGTCACGGACGTCACCAGAATGGGGAAATGCACCACAGCAAGGCTACCACAGCCCGAAATTGTGCATGCGCAACATAGCAAAATCAATAACTTACACTCGTTGTAATTACAGATTACGTATCTTATACTCCGACCTGTTGCGCGACACGACTATTAAAACTGCCCATCCACGGACCAAAGAAGGAGACGCCGCCATGCAATCGACAAGCCGGGCGACAGTGCTTACGGAGGCCAAGACCTCCGTGCGCTGGAAGATTTTTTTGATGATGCTGTTCCTCATCGCGATCAACTACATCGATCGCGCCTCGCTCTCGGTGGCGATGCCGCTGATCGCGAAGGAGTTCGACCTCAGCCCCACCATGCAGGGCCTGATCCTCAGTTCGTTCTTCTGGACCTATGCGCTGATGCAGGTGCCGGGCGGCATGCTGGCCGACAAGTACAAGCCGCGCATCGTGATCGCCTGCGCCACCGTGTTCTGGGGCATTGCCCAGGCGATCGCAGCCTTCACCACCAACGCCACCGCGCTGCTGCTGACCCGGCTCGGGCTCGGGGCCGCCGAGGCGCCGATCTATCCGGCCGGCGGCAAGCTCAACGCGATCTGGATGACGCAGAACGAGCGCGGCCGCGGCGCCACCCTGCTCGACGGCGGTGCGCCGCTGGGCGCGGCGCTCGGCGCCATCATCATCACGTGGCTGATCGCCACGCTGGGCTCATGGCGGCTGGCCTTTATCGTGGCCGGCGTGGGCACCGTGCTGGCCGGCGTGGTGGCGTGGTATTACGTGCGCAATTCGCCGCGCGAGCACCGCGGCGTCAATGAACTCGAAGCCCGCTATATCGAGGAAGCGCAGGCCAACGAGCACCGCGCCGAACCGGCCAACCTGTCGGGCCGTTCGCTGGACTTCTTCAAGTACCGCTCGGTGTGGTGCATGGCGATCGGCTGGATGTGCTTCAACACCGTGTTCTACGGCCTGCTGACCTGGATGCCCAACTACCTGAACAAGGTGCACGGCTTCGACATCAAGCAGATGGGCGGCGCCAGCTTCATCATCTTCTTCAGCGGCTTCGTCGGCGAGCTGATCGGCGGCTGGATCGCCGACAAGTGGAAGGAAGCCGGCGGGCGTCCGAATGTGGTGATGCGCACGCTGTTCGGCATCGCCGCGGTGGTGGCCACGGCTTCGATCTTCTCGGTGGCCTACGTCAGCGATCCGATCGTGGTGGTCGTGCTGCTGTCGTCGACGCTGTTCTTCCTGCGCTGGTGCGGCCTGTTCTGGTGCGTTCCGTCGATGCTCGGCACGCGCAACAAGATCGGCTTCCTGGGCGGCGTGATGAATCTGGGCGGCAATATCGGCGGCATCACCGTGCCGATCATCGTCGGCATGATCGTGCAGTTCACCGGCTCGTACTTCCTGGCGCTGATGTTCTTCGCCGCGGCCGGCGTCGGTCTGCTGCTGGCATCGACCGCGATCGACTACGAGACCAAGATCCCGGTCTGATCGCGGCCGGCAGCTTCCGCCCGCACATCCAATAAATCCCCCACTCATGCCTTGCCTCGTGCAAGGCATCCCACCCACGCTGCGCCAGCTCCTGCCGGCGCGGCGTTGGAGGAGACATGTCATGACCCGCTTCCCACGTATGCTGGCTGCCGCCTTGCTCGTGCTGGGCGCCGCGCAGGCACATGCCACACCGGCGGCATCTTCGGCACCCGTCGGCGACGGACTGCCGACGGCACAACCCGAAGCCGTCGGCGTCGATTCGGCAAAACTCGTTGCACTGTCCGAATGGATCCGCCGCGACAAGCTCGATGTGCGCAGCCTGCTCGTCATCAAGGACGGCAAGCTGGTGTTCGAGCGCTATGGCGACGGCCTGTCGCGCGACTACAACCACGAGCTGTATTCCGTCACCAAGTTCATCAGCGCGCTGCTGGTCGGCACCCTTGTCGGCGATGGCAAGCTAAGCGCCGAAGACTCGCCTGCGCCGCGCCTGGCGGCCGCGCGCCCCGACCTCGCCAGCGCACTGGCAGACAAGCAGGCGATCCAGCTGCGCCATCTGATGTCGATGTCCAGCGGCCTGTCCTACAAGCTGGTGGAAGGCACCGACACGCTCTACTACGGCGTGCCGGACCGGCTGCGCGTGGCGGCCACCGCCGCGGTGCGCACCAAGGCTGGCGCCGAGTTCGACTACATCGACGTCAACCCCGTGCTGGTCGGCGCCACCATCACGCAAGCCGCCGGGCAGCCTGAAGACCAGTATGCAAAAGCCCGCTTGTTCGGCCCGCTCGGCATGAGCCACTACCGCTGGGACGGCGCCGACGGCAAGGGCGCGGTCTCGGGCGGCTGGGGCCTGCGGCTGCGCTCCATCGACATGGCCAAGCTTGGCATGCTGATGCTGAACCAGGGCCGCTGGAACGGCCAGCAGATCGTGCCGGCCTCGTGGGTAGAACGCATGACCACGCCCGCCGGTCCGGCGAAGGACTACGGCTTCTACTGCTGGGTCAACAACATCGTGCAGAGCGAACGCGAGTTCAGCGCCATGGGCTACAAAGGCCAGTTCATCACCGTGCTGCCGAAGCAGAACGCAGTGATCGTGATGAACAGCATCATGTCCACGCAAGGCGGCCTGCGCGATGCGGCGTACCTCGACCTGTACCGGCGCATGGTGAATGAGTACGTGCTGCCCGCGCTGCAGGCAGGCAAGTCCGTCAGGCCGGATGCCGCGCGGCAGGCTGCGCTGCAAAAGGAACTGCAGCTGGCACGCGCCAGCCAGGGCGTGCCCGGCACCGCCCTGGCCTTCAACGACAAACCCGAACAATAAACGCAAAGGCGCCGTCGCACTCATACGCTCCAAAGGCGGCGCCCGCCCTACTCCTGAGAACGACTGAAATGACCAAGCAAATCCGACTCGGCATGCTGACGCCGTCTTCCAACACCGCGCTCGAACCCATCACCAGCGCGATGGTCGCCGGCCTGCCCAATGTCAGCGCGCATTTCTCGCGCTTCACCGTGACCGAGATCTCGCTGCGCGACCAGGCGCTGGGCCAGTTCAATCTCGACAAGATCCTGGCTGCCGCCAGCCTGCTGGCCGATGCGCGCGTCGATGTCATCGCCTGGAATGGCACCTCGTCAGGCTGGCTCGGCTTCGACAAGGATGAAGCGCTGTGCAAGCAGATCACCGAAGCCACCGGCATCCCCGCCACCACCTCGGTGCTGGCGCTCAACGAGATCCTGGAAAAGACCGGCGCACGCAACTTCGGCCTCGCCACGCCGTACCTGGACGACGTGCAGCAGCGCATCATCGCCAACTACGAGCGCAGCGGCTTCAACTGCGTGGCGGAAAGCCACCTGGACCTGCACGTAAACTACAGCTTCGCCGAAGTCGAGGAAGACACCATCCGCGACATGGTGCGCGGCATCGCGCAGCACAAGCCGCAGGCCATCACCACCTTCTGCACAAACCTGCGTGCCGCGCACCTGGCCGAGGCGCTCGAGGCCGAAACCGGCATCCCGCTGTACGACACCATCTCCACCGTGGTGTGGAAGTCGCTGCGCCTGTGCGGCGTCGATACGCGCGAACTGCGCGGCTGGGGCCGCCTGTTCCGCGAAGTGGAGTAAGCCCATGTCCGCTCACGACAGCCTTGACCTGGTGATCCGCCGCGCGGACGTGGTCACCGCGTCCGACCGCTTCCGCTGCGATATCGGCGTGCGCGGCGGGCAGATCGTCGCGCTCGGCCACGCGTTGCCGCAGGGCGCGCGCGAGATCGATGCCGATGGCCTGCTGGCGCTGCCCGGCGGCGTCGACGGCCATTGCCACCTCGACCAGCCGATGCCCGACGGCCTGCGCATGGCCGACGACTTCTTCACCGGCACGCGCGCCGCGGTGTGTGGCGGCACCACCACCGTGATCCCGTTCGCCGCGCAGGAGAAGGGCGCATCGCTCAAGGCTGCCGTGGCGGACTACCACCGCCGCGCGGAAGGCCGTGCCGTGATCGACTACGCCTTCCACCTGATCGTGGCCGATCCGACGCCCGCGGTGCTGGCCTACGAACTGCCGGCGCTGATCCGCAAGGGCTACAGCTCGTTCAAGGTCTACATGACCTATGACGACCTCAAGCTGTCCGACCGCGAGATGCTGTCGGTGCTGGATGTCGCCAAACAGAACAACGCGCTGGTGATGGTGCATGCCGAGAATGCCGACTGCATCTCGTGGCTGACCGACAAGCTGGTCGGGGAAGGGCGCATCGCGCCGCGCTTCCATGGCCTGGCGCGCCCCGCCGCGGTGGAGCGCGAAGCCACGCACCGCGCCATCACCTTTGCCGAGCTGGTCGACGTGCCGATCCTGATCGTACATGTCTCCGGCAAGGAAGCGATCGAGCAGATCCGCTGGGCACAGGGCAGGGGGCTGCAGATCCTGGCCGAGACCTGCCCGCAGTACCTGTACCTGACCGCCGACGACATGGCCCTGCCAGGCGACGACGGCTACGAAGGCGCCAAGTGCATCTGCAGCCCGCCGCCGCGCGATCCGGAGAACCAGGCCGCGGTGTGGCGCGCGCTCACCAACGGCGTATTCAGCGTGTTCTCGTCCGACCATGCGCCGTTCGGCTATGACGACCCGCTAGGCAAGCAGCCGGGCGGCATGCGGCCTTCGTTCGAGCACATCCCCAACGGCGTGCCGGGTATCGAGACGCGCCTGCCGCTGCTGTTCGACGGCGTGGCGCGCGGCAAGCTGTCGCTGCATCAGTTCGTCGAGCTGACTTCGTGGCGGCCGGCTCGCCTGTACGGGCTGTATCCGCGCAAGGGCACCATCGCCATCGGCGCCGATGCGGACATCGTGCTGTGGGATCCGCACAAGCGTGTGCAGATCCGCAACAGCGCGCTGCATCACGCGGTGGACTACACGCCGTATGAAGGCATCGAAGTGACCGGCTGGCCGGTGCATTGCTTCTCGCGCGGCGAGATGCTGGTGCGCGATGGCCAGTACCTGGAACCGCAGGCGGGCAGAGGGCAGTTCCTGCCAGCCGGCGCGCCGATGCTTGGTTGATTGCCACGCTCCAGCCAACCCGCTCCAGCCAACCATTCAGACCATGCAACTCCTGATCGTCAATCCCAATATCAGCGAATCCGTCACCGCGCTGATCGAAGCCGAAGCACGGCGCACCGCCGCGCCGACCACAACCCTGAAGATGGCCACCGCGCCGTTCGGCGTGGCCTATATCGAGACCCGCTTCGAAGCGCTGGTCGGCGGCTACGCCACCGCCTGCGCCGCCGCAGAGCATGCCGGCCAGTTCGACGGCCTGGTGGTCGCCGCCTTCGGCGACCCCGGCCTGGCGGGCCTGAAAGAGCTGTTCGACGTGCCGGTCGTCGGCATGACCGAGGCCGCGCTGGCGAGCGCCTGCCTGCTGGGGCAGCGCTTCTCCATCGTCGCGATCTCGCACCGCATCCAGGCCTGGTACCGCGAATGCGTGGCGGCCAACGGCCTGTCGTCGCGTCTGGCGAGCGTGCGTTCGCTGCAGGAGCCGCTGCGCGATATCGGCAGCGTGCAGGAAGACCATGCCGCGCGGCTGGAACAACTGTGCCTGCAGGCGGTGGAGCAGGACGGCGCCGACGTGATCATCGTGGCCGGCGCGCCGCTGGCGGGGCTGGCGCGCTCGCTGCAGGGGCGCCTGCCGGTGCCGGTGGTGGATGGCGTGTCGAGCGCGGTGCGGCATTGCGAATCGCTGGTAGCGCTGCGCGCCGGCAGTGCCACGCAGGGCAGCTTTGCGCGGCCGCCGCGCAAGCCCAATGCAGGGCTGACGCCGGCGCTGGCAAAGCTGCTCGACTAAGCCAGGCCAACCGGTCTGTGCAGATTTGCAGGGCGCGTCCGCAAGGGCGCGCATTGCCGCACAGCCGGCGCGATCCTAGACTGCCTGCACGGCCGCCACACGGCGTGGCGGCCAGCCAACCATAACAGGATCGCGATGAAGCTCTACTACTCTCCGGGCGCCTGCTCGATGGCCGTGCATATCGCGCTGCGCGAAGCCGGCCTGCCCGTCACGCTGGCCAAGGTCGACCTGATCCAGCACAAGCTGGTGCAGGCCGAGAATGGCAGCGACGACTACTACACCATCAATCCGCGCGGCTACGTGCCGCTGCTGCAGTTCGACGACGGCTCGCGCCACACCGAAGTGGCCTCGCTGCTGCAACACATCGCCGATCAGGTGCCCGAACGCAAGCTGCTGCCCGCAGTTGGCACGCGTGAACGGCTGGAAGCCACCGGCTGGCTGACGCTGGTCTCCACGGAACTGCACAAGGTGTTCAGCCCGTGGCTGTGGCACAAGGAAACTGCGCGGAGCACGGTAGAGGCCTGCAAGGCCAAGCTGCAACTGCGCTTTGCTGAACTCGACAAGCACCTGCAGGGCCGCCAATACCTGACCGGCGACACCTTTACCGTGGCCGACGCCTACTGCTTCACCATCCTCGGCTGGGCCCGCATGCTGATGATGCCGCTGACGGCATACCCCACGCTGCAGGACTACCTGTCGCGCATCGCCGCGCGGCCGGCGGTGCAGGAAGCCATGCGCGCCGAAGGGCTCGTGCGCGACTGATCAGCGCATAGCGGGTGCGGGCACGCGATAGTGGTCCTGCGTCAGCAGGTCCAGCCCGCACGCCAGCGCGTCGATCCAGTCAATAAAGCGCGCCACCATCTGCTTGCCGCGAAACGACGGCCCGTGCTGCGGCACGATCCATTCGATATCCATCGACCGCGCCATGGCGGCCCACAGCCGGCACGCGCGGCTGCCGCTCATGTAGCGCTGGTGGAACGGCAGCATCAGGCGGGTATGCGCATCGAAATCCGTCACCGTGGTGCCGGCCGCTTCGGCGCCTGTCATGGCCGCGCCGAGATCGCCCGAGAACAGGATCTTGCTGACCGGATCGTAGAACTGGAAATTGCCTTCGGAATGCAGGAAGTGCGCCGGCACCGCGACCAGGGAGCTGTGCCCGAGCGGGATATGCATGCCCGCATCGGGAATCGTCACGATGCGCCCGGCCGTCTTGCCGGCCTGGCAGAAATGCGGCAGGAAACGCGCCCACACGCTGGAAATCAGGATGCGGCAGTCAGAGCCCGTCAGCCAGCGCCCGACCGACGCGACGATGTCCGGATCGGCGTGCGAAGCCAGCACGTAGTCGAGTTGCTTGGGCGGAAAGTAGCGGCTGATGGTGAGATACAGCTCGCTGTAGGTCATCTGCCCGCCGGGATCGATCAGCGCGCCATGCCCGTGGTCGACGACCAGGAACTGGTTGGTCTGCACCGCTTCGCCATGCGCTTCCTCGACCAGGTCGGTGAACATCAGGCAGGTGTGCCCGTCCGCGTCGTACAACGTGATTCCCATTGTCTCGCTCCGCTCTTCGCAAGCGGCGACGTTACTCAGCGAATCCCGTTGCAAACTTGATGCAAATCAACGGGGGAGGGAATACGCTCCCCCAGCGGCCGGACTGTCGTGAGGCGTGGACACCCCGGCCGGGGGTCGCGCGCGTCAGCGCGGGCTGGCCAGCAGTTCTTCGATCTTGGCGACGAACTGCTTGTCGTCAGGCGTGGTCTTGCTGTTGTAGCTGCCCACCACCTGGCCGTTGCGGCCGATCAGGTATTTGTAGAAGTTCCACTTGGGCGCGGTGCCGGTTTCCTTCGCCAGCAGCGCGTACATCGGATTGGCCTCGCTGCCGCGCACGTGCGACTTGCCCAGCATCGGGAACTTGACGCCATAGGTGTTGTAGCAGAAGTCCGCGATCTGCTTCTCCGAGCCCGGCTCCTGCGAGAAATCGTTCGACGGGAAGCCCAGCACGACCAGGCCACGGTCGCGGTACTTGCTGTAGAGCGCCTCCAGCCCTTCGTACTGTGGCGTGAAGCCGCAGTAGCTGGCGGTGTTGACCACCAGCACGACCTTGCCCGCGTACTGGCAGAGGTTTTGCTCGGCTTCATCCTGCAGGCGCGGGAACTTGAAGTTGAGCGACGCCGGGCAGGCGCCTGCTGCCTGCGGTGCAGGCGCGGCGGCCGGCTTGTCGGCGGCGCGGGCAGGGTGCGGCAATAGTGCGGCGCCGGCTGCGGCCAGCGCCAGCGCGCCGGCGAGGGCGGCCGGGCGCAGTTGTCGGAGTGTGGCGGACAAGGGGAAACGACGAGTCATGGCGATGGGGCTCCGGAAGGCGGCTCGCTGTATCGGGTACGCATAGTCTACGCCGACGACGGCCGATCGGATGCACCGCGGTGGCCCCGGCGCCACCGTCCAGCGCCAGTCAGTCCATCGCCAGCGTGGCGGCGTGTTCGGTGACGCTGCTGCGCAGCTCCAGGTCCGGCATGCGGCGCACGATCAGCAGCGCCAGCACCGCTGCCACGGCACCTGCGGCAAAAATCAGTTGGAAGCCCGACTCCACGCCGCCGGCCAGCACCTGCCGCACCGCCGGCGACAGTTGCGCCAGTGCTTCGCTGCCATGGCGCAGCGCGCCAAGGTCCAGCGCCTGCGTGACGCCCGAGGCGGCCAGCGCATGGCGGAACTCCAGCGTCAGCAGCGTGCCGGCCAGCGCCCCGCCGATCGCGCTGCCCAGCGAGCGCAGCACCAGCAGCGCGCCGGTGCCGGCGCCGGTATCGCGGCGCTCGAGCGCGTTCTGCACGCTCATCAGCGTCGACACCATGGTCATGCCCAGGCCCACGCCCGCCAGCGTCATCGCCGCCAGCACCACGGCCAGCGGCATCGCCGGGGTCACCAGCGCCAGCACGATCAGCCCCAGCGCGGCAGCGATATAGCCGCCCGTCAGGATGCCGCGCATGCGACCCACCCGCGGCGCCAGCCAGGCCACGATGAAATTGCCCGCCACCGTGGCCAGCAGGAACGGCATCACCAGCAGCCCCGAAGTCGACGCATCGGCGCCACGCACCAGCTGGAAATGCAGCGGCAGCGCAAAGATGCACAGGAAGATATCGAGCGCGGCCAGCGCCGAGGCGGCCACGCCCATCACATAGGCGCGGTTGGCAAACAGCCGCGGCGGCAGCATCGGATCGCCGGCGCGGCGTTCCTGCCAGGCGAGCAGCGCCACGGCGGTCGCGGCGGCCAGCAGCAGGGCGCCCAGTTGCGGCGAGACCCAGTCATAGACGTCGCCGCCCCAGCTCATCGCCAGCAGGAAGGCGACGATGGCCACTGCCAGCAGCAGCGCGCCCAGCCAGTCCACGCGCGGGCGCCCGCCACGCGGCTGCAGCGCCGCCAGGCCGCGGTAGCACATGAACATCGCCAGCAGGCCCAGCGGCACGTTGACCCAGAACAGCCAGCGCCACGACATATGGTCAGAGACCCAGCCGCCCACCAGCGGCCCAGCGATCGACGCCACCGCCCATACCGTGGCCAGGTAACCCTGGTAGCGCCCGCGCTGGCGCGGTGCCACCACATCGGCAATGGCCGCCTGCGCCAGCGACATCAGCCCGCCGCCGCCCACGCCCTGCAGCGCGCGGAACAGGATCAGCTGCCCCAGCGTCTGCGCCATCGCGCACGCCACCGACGCCGCGATAAACAGCGTGATCGCCATCATCAGCAGCCGCCGCCGCCCGAAGCTGTCCGACAACTTGCCGTACAGCGGCGTGGTCACCGTCGACACGATCAGGTACGCGGTCACGATCCACGACAGGTGGCCGAAGCCGTTCAGGTCATTGGCGATCGCCGGCACCGCCGGGATCACCACGGTCTGGTCAAGCGCGGCGAGCAGGATGCACAGCACGATGCCGCCGATCACCCGCATGATGGCGCGATGGTCGTGAACGGGAACCTGGGCGGGTGCGGCAGAGGAGGGTGAAGACATGGGCAGGCATGAAACCGCAGCAATGTGCGGTGAAATCAACGTCAGAATGCAGGGGAATATCGGGCCGGAAACCGATTTGGAGGGGGCGTAACGCCGTCGCGGCTGGCCGTTATTCAGCAACCGCATAATTATATGCCCGTGACGAATATCGTGCCGACACCGCAGTAAGATCCCGATCATGACCAGACCCCACGACAAGAAACAGGTCACGCCGCCAGCGCGGCCGGACCCGAACTGGGCCAGTGGCACCCCGTGCTGGCCATCGCACAGGCCCAGGGCGACGGCCCCTTCGAAGCCCGCCTGTTCGGCCGCGCGCTGGTGCTGTGGCGCAACGCCGATGGCTGGCACGCCTGGGACGACCGCTTCCTGCAGGACAAGCCGATCGTGGAATCGCAGCAGCCGCGACGGCTGCCGCTGCGCACCGGCGTGGAAGTGCCGCAGCCGGCCGACAAGCTGGCAGGCGCGTACCGCCGCTACCTGGCGGCGCATGGGGTGAAGTTCGGCACGCTGGAGTAAGCGGCGGTCGCTTCGACGACCGCCGGGTTGCTCTCCTCTCCCGCACGCGGAAGAGGAGCCTGGGGCAGACCGCCAGCTCAGCGCCCGCCGCCCGTGATGTAGTGCTCTAGCTGCTCGATGATGAACTGCTGCTCCGAGATGATGTCCTTCACCAGGTCACCGATCGACAGCATCCCGACCAGTTCCGCGCCTTCCATCACCGGCAGGTGGCGCAACCGATGCTGGGTCATAAGCGCCATGCATTCGTCGGTGCTCTGGTTAGCGCTGACATAGATGACCGCGGTGGTCATGATGTCGCGCACCAGTGTCTCGCGCGAGGTGCGCGACATCAGGATCACTTTGCGTGCGTAGTCGCGCTCGCTCAGGATGCCCTTGATCTGGCCGTGCTCGATCACCAATAGCGCGCCGATGCCCTTCTCCGCCATCAGCTGCAGCGCGGCGTACACCGTCGCCGTGGGCGGGATGCTGTAGATAGCCTGACTTGGCTTGGATTCCAGAACCTGGCGTGCGGTTTTCATCACCAACTCCTTTTCCCGTCGAAAATGCGATGCGGCTGGCGGTACCTGCTTCGTGCCAATGCAACCAGAGTAGCAAAGTAACGCGCACCCTTACAGGGTGACTTACGCGAATCTTTGTAAGCAACGTTGTGAAGAACGCACTGCGGCAGGTGCATCATTCCGCACCATCGCCGCCCTCTCCGCCCAGCGTCGCCAGGCAAACGATCTGCATCTGGCGGACCCATTGCTGCGGTTCCAGCGCCGCGCCCTGCAGCAGCAGCCGATAGCGGCGCGCGCCCCAGACCGCGAGCACCAGCGCCTGCACCGTCGCGTCGTCGGGTGCGCGGGGCAGGTCGGTGCAGGCCGCCAGCGCCCGCTGCCAGGCCGCGCAGAATTCCTCGAACACGCGCCGGTGGTGCTTGGGTTCGGCGATGCGCGGCTCCAGCCCGATGATGCCGGCATCGAACACGATGCCCGCCGCATCATCGTCCGCGCCACAGGTGATGGCGACCAGCCGGCGCACGCGCGTGCGCCACTCCGCGTCGGCTGCTTGCGTCACCTCGGCGTCGATCTAGCAGGGTCTCGACCGTATGGCGCACGTAACCGGAGACCAGCGCCTCCTTGCTGGGAAAGTACTCGTACAGCGTGCCGACCGAAAAGCCGGCCTCCAGCGCCACGGCGCGGGTGGTCACACCGTCCCAGCCGTGCCGGCGCCAGATCCGAACAAAGGCGTCGTAGATAGCGTTGACGGTGAAGTGCGCGCGCTGTTGCGACGGGCGCTTGAGCGGCTTGCTGCGCGGCGCGGCGGGTGTTTTGGCCTCGCTGGCCGCCGGCGCGCCCTTTCCGAACCCGGCGGCGGTGGCGCGGCGATAGATTCTTGGCATCGGCCTCACGGAAGTCATGGCGGGCACTGCGCCTGGCGGACCGCGGCCGCGAACCAGGAGAACACCTATGTCAAACCCGGAACCGACCCTCGCCGTCACGCGGCTGTTCAGCCGCAAGGATGCCCTAAACGAAAGCCGGCTGGAAGCCGCGCACGAACCCGCCAGCGCCGCGCCCGGCGAAGTGCTGCTGCGCCTGGACCGCTTTGCGCTGACCACCAACAACATCCCTACGCCGCCTTCGGCGAGGCCATGCAGTACTGGGAGTTCTTCCGCTCTTCCAAATCTAAGCAAGCCTACGCATCGCTGATGGCGACGTCTTTGCAGATTTGGACGCGCGGTCACCAACCCGAGCGCGCGGTAACGCGCGCATTCGCTGCCGGTACTCCGGCAGGCGCATTGAATTCACATTGGCGCCCCCTCTCGGGACTCCCGTCCATCCTTGCGGATGGAATCGCCAATCACACCGCCCGATAATCTGAACGGGGCCCGAGCAGGGCAGATGGGAGCAGTCCACAGCCTCGCCGACTTGCGTCAGCAGCCGCCGCAGACCGTTTTGACAGGCATTCTCGTCGCGCAGGTGGCAGGTGCCGCAGCCCGGGCAATCCCACTCCCGAATTGCGGGCGCTATCCCGCCCTCGACAACGTGACCACACGCATGGCATGTTCGCGTGGTGCCGGTTTCATCCAGCACCAGCGCATGCTTTCTGGAGCGCGTCGCGACCCACGAGAGAATGTCCTTGAATGCACCGTGCATCGTTCTGTTTCTTACCGCGCGGTTGTATTTGCGGCCCTTGCCGTGGTTGGTGTTCTCCGGCACGTAGTTGCCGATCCCAATCACGTCGTAGTGCCTGCAGAGCTGGTTCGCCAGCGAATACATGAAGTGCTTTTTCTGTTCTCGCACTTTGGTTTGCATTCGCTCCACAGCGTCGTCCAAACCCTTCCAGCGGCGACTGGGACGCCAATGCGTCGACACCGTGCCATCGCCGTGGACGGTATCTACCCACAGCGACTTTGCTATGCACCGGTCACGCAGACTCGTTAGCCGATCGAGAATGCGCTCCGACTCCTTCAACTTCTCAAGATTGGACAATTCGAAGGCGCGCCCCTCAGTATCCAGAGCGTAGCCAAAGTTCTTCAGGTTCGGATCGATGTAGACCACGCGCGTGCCGCGTTGCCTGGCCTTCTTCTGCCCCTTGAACGTGAACACAGCGAAATAGCGGTCGCGGCCCTCGCGGACGATCCGGCAAGTGCGAGCGCTCGCGAGCTCCTTGGGTGTCTTCTCCATCTTCAGGCGCAGCGACAGCCGCTGTCCTTGCGCGTTCGCGCCGAACGACAGGTTGAGCCAACCGAACTGGGAAACATTCCAGCCTTTGCCTGGCTCGTCGTATTCCAGGCTCATCCAGTGCTTGGCCCATGCCTTGTACTTGACCCAGCCCACGTCTGGGCCGCAGCGCTGTCCATTCTTCGACTTTCGATGCGAGGCAATGGCCTTGGCCATGCGCAGCGCGACATTCTTCAGCGGTGAAGAAAACACGCAGCGCAAGAACGGATGACGCTCCTTGAGCGGCGGCACGAGGTTGCGAAGCCCGATCTCGGAATAGACCTCCGACAGGAGCTTCTTGGTTCGCGCCTCATCAAGATAGCCATAGCCGCCGACGATGGACAACTCCGCCATGCGCGTCTCGACTTCGTCCTTGAGTCGATTCCATAGCCAGTTGCAGATTTTGGATTGCCCGTCGAGCTTGCCCGCAGCATCAGCGTCCACCACCAGACGGACCTTCCTCGCGAACTGGATAGTGGTGGGATCAGCCCTCTTGAATGGCATCTGCAGCCTCTTTCAGGGCTTTCATGGCGTGACGATTCTTGTGGGAACGGCTGCCATAGAGGCGCGCCGAAAAGACGCTAATGATCTCAAGCACGTCGCAGGCAAGATCCTCCTCATACGTCGAATCGCCTTTGGCATTGATGATGACGACTTCCGTTCCGAATTGCTCGCACAGAGCAAAAACGAGCTCTGCACCAAATCGCAAGAGCCGGTCCTTGTGTGTGATGACAAGCCGATCAACGCCTCCGGCACAGATACGTTTGAGCAGTTGCTTGAGGCCCTTCTTCTCATAGTTCATGCCGGAGCCGAGATCCCGGATGAGTTCGAAGGGCCATCCCTTCGCAGCGCAGAACGACTCCAGCACCTGGCACTGACGCTCCAGATCGGCCTTCTGGTCGTGGCTGGAAACGCGCGCATAGGCGAGCGTAGTACGCCCGCGCTCTGCTTCCTCGACCTTCTTGCCGGCCAACTCCATTAGAGCGGTCAAATTATAGCGACGATGACCACCCGGAGTCCGATCGGCGGAGATCTTCCCGTCGAACTCCCATCGGCGAAGCGTGCCAGGGTGGATGCCCAGCATCGCGCACGCCTCCTTCATCGTAACTTTAGCAAGTATGCTCATGGGTGATCATAATTGCACACCTATAAGCAGTTTACAAGGGGCTGCTCACTTGCCCCACCGGCCAGCCGGAATGGGGGCACATGCCGGTGTGGGGCTTTGCCGATGTGGTCGCGTCCGCCGTCGACGGCATCGCGGCCGGCGAGCGCTTCTACGGTTATTTCCCCATCGCCAGCCATATCCGCATGCAACCCGAGCGCGTCACCGCGCGCGGCTTCTACGATGCCGCCGAGCACCGCGCAAAGCTGACCTCGGCCTACAACCAGTACACCCGCGTGCAGAACGACGCCGCTTATGCGCCGGAACTCGAGCACTACCAGATGCTGTACCGGCCGCTGTTCATCACTTCGTTCATGCTGGCCGACTTCCTGCAGGACAACCATTTCTTCGGCGCGCAACGGCTGGTGGTGTCGAGCGCGTCGAGCAAGACCGCATACGGCACCGCCTTCTGCCTGCGCAACCTCGACGGCATCACGCTGGCGGGCCTGACCTCGGCGCGCAACCGCGGCTTTGTCGAAGGCCTGGGGTGCTACCAAAGCACCGTCACCTATGACGAGCTGTCGTCCATGCCGGCCGACGTGCCGACGCTCTACGTCGATTTTTCCGGCGATGAGTCGTTGCGCGCGCGCGTGCATGCGCACTTCGGTGACAGCCTGGTGTACGACTGCTTTGCGGGCTCGGCGCAGAACACCAGCTTCCTGCGCGACCTGCGCCTGCCGGGGCCCAAGCCTGAGTTCTATTTCGCGCCGGTGCAAATTCGCAAGCGCAATGCCGACTGGGGTCCGCAGGAGGTCAACCGACGCTTCAACGCCGCGCAGCGGAGGTTTATCGACCATGCGCGCGATCCCGCTAATGGCTGGTTGGCGCTGGTGGAAGAGCAGGGATTTGAAGCCGCGCAGGCGCGCATCGCGCGATTGGCAACCGGAAGCGGGGCGCCGAAGGAGGGGTATGTGTTGGTAGTGGGCTAAACGAAAAGGGGCCCCGCAACCAGGGCCCGCGGCTTACTCCGTCAACATCCGCACCTTCACCTTCTTGCCCTTGACCTTGCCCGCATTGAGCCGCTTCACCGCCTCGCGCCCGATGCTGCGCTCCACCGCGATATAGGTCGACATCTCCAGCACATTGATCTTGCCGATCTGCTCCTTGGTAAAGCCTGCTTCGCCGGTCAGCGCACCGAGGATATCGCCGGGGCGGATCTTTTCCTTGCGGCCGCCCAGCATCTGCAGCGTCACCATCGGCGGCAGCAGGCGTTCGCCGCTGGCGGGCCTCAGCTCGGCCAGCGCATGCCATTCGAACTCGCCGCCGTGGTGCTGTTCCAGGTTGCCCACGCGGCCCATCTCGTCCATGCTGACCAGGCTGAAGGCCCAGCCTTCCTGGTCGGCGCGGCCGGTGCGGCCGATGCGGTGCACATGCACTTCGGGGTCGGGCGTGATCTCGACATTGATCACCGCCTCAAGCTGCGCGATATCGAGCCCGCGTGCGGCCACGTCGGTCGCCACCAGCACCGAGCAGCTGCGGTTGGCAAACTGCACCAGCACCTGGTCGCGCTCACGCTGCTCCAGCTCGCCGTGCAGCGCCAGCGCCTGGTAGCCCTGTGCGCGCAGCAGTTCCACCAGCTCGCGGCAACGCGCCTTGGTATTGCAGAACGCCAGCGTGCTGACTGGCCGGAAGTGGTCCAGCAGGCGCCCCACCGCGTTCAGGCGCTCGCCTTCCTCCACTTCATAGAAGCGCTGGCGGATGGTAGTGTTGTCGTGCGTCGCTTCCAGCTTGATGGACTGCGGCTTGCGCAGGAAGCGGTGGCTGAGCTTGTCGATGCCGGGCGGGTAGGTGGCGGAGAACAGCAGCGTCTGCCGCTCTTTCGGGCAGCGGCTGGCCACATAGGCGATGTCGTCGAAGAAGCCCATGTCGAGCATGCGGTCGGCCTCGTCCAGCACCAGCGTATTAATGCCAGCCAAGTCTAGGCTGCCGCGGTCGATGTGATCCAGGATCCGTCCGGGCGTGCCCACCACGATATGCGCGCCGTGGATCAGGCTGTCCACCTGCGGCCGCATCGGCGCGCCGCCACACAGGGTCAGCACCTTGATGTTCTCTTCGGCGCGCGCCAGGCGCCGGATTTCCTGCGTCACCTGGTCGGCCAGCTCGCGCGTGGGGCACAGCACCATCGCCTGCACGTCAAAGCGGCGCGGATCGAGCCGGTGCAGCAGCGCCAGCCCGAAGGCGGCGGTCTTGCCGCTGCCGGTCTTGGCCTGCGCCACCAGGTCCTGGCCTGCCAATGTGATCGGCAGGCTGGCCGCCTGGATCGGCGTCATTTCGTCATAGCCGAGCTGCGCCAGCGTGGCGAGCATGGTGGGCGACAGCGGCAGGGTGGAAAATTCGGTGCCGGCTTGCGGCTGGGCGGGGGTCGTGTTCATGCGCGGATTATAGCGATCCGTAGTCAACGATCGGCCGGCGGCGTCCAGCCAAGCCGTGCCAGCAGCGCCTGCGCCGCGGCCGGCGCGCGCTCCTTGGCGCCGTTGATAAAGAAGACAAAGACCTCGCGCTTGCGCGCAGCGGGCTTGCGATCTTCCACCGCCGGCAGGTCGTCCGGCTGCCCCCCCTTCGCCCACGCCCGCGTGCGTTCCGCCCACGCATCGAGCGCCTTGGGGGCGTAGCCGGTCTTCAGCTTCTCGTTGCTGTCCATCAGGCGGGCGTAGACGAAGTCAGCGGTCAGGTCTGCCATCGACGGGAACTTCGGTGAATCGGTAAAGACCGTGGCGGCCTTGTACTTGCGCGCGAGCTTCAGGTAATCGGGCGACATGAAGCTCTCGTGCCGGACTTCCAGCACATGGCGCAGCTTCACGCCTTCAGCGGAGGCGGGCAGCAACTGCAGGAAGGCCTCGAAGTCTTCCGCATCGAACTGCTTGGTCGGCGCGAACTGCCACACCACCGGACCCAGCTTGCGGCCCAGCTCGGCAATGCCGCTGTCGATAAAGCGTTCGATCGATTCGCTCGACTCGGCCAGCACGCGCCGGTTGGTGGCAAAGCGCGAGGCCTTCACCGCGAACACGAAATCGTCCGGCGTTTCATCGCGCCATTTGGCGAACGACGTGCGCTTCTGCGTGCCGTGGTAGGTGCTGTTGATCTCGATCGCGCTGAGGTGGCGGCTGGCATATTCCAGCTCGCGCGACTGCGGCAGTTTGGCCGGGTAGAAGTTGTCGCGCCACGGCGCGAAATTCCAGCCGCCGATGCCGACGCGCACCAGGTCAGCGCGCGCGGACGGCTTGCGAGCCCTGGCCTTGGATGTGGGCTCGGACTTTGCTGCAGGCGGGGATGCGGACTTTGCCGCGGTGCGTGCTGCCATGGCGCGATCTCCCGAGACGCGAGACTGGCAGTCTAGCGGGAAATCCGTGCAAACGTGAATGGGGCCGAGGGGGACGCCAGATAAAACAAAGCCGGAAGCGGACTCGCGCCCGCTTCCGGCTGCAGCGTCAGGTCAGAACGCTCAGAACGAGAAGTTCTGGATCACGTCGGCGACATTCACATCGACCTGCTGCGTCACCACCGCACCGCTGGCGCTGGTGGCCTGCACGCTGTACTTGCCCGCGGCGGCGCCATCCGGCGACAGCGGGATCGGCAGCGCGGCCTGGTAGGTGCCGATCACCGGCGCGGCCACCGGCAACGCTGGCTCGGTCGCGAACAGGCTATAGGCGCCGGTATCGGTCGCGGCAGCGGTCGCCGCGATCTCGAAGTTGCCGCCGCTGACCAGCTGCAGCGCACGCAGCGTGGCTTCAGCCGTAGCCGGCGTGACCGTGCCCGAGACCCGGCGGTACGTCGACGACGGCAGCGTCATCGGCGCGGCCGCGGTCGAGATCGCGGTGCTGCCGCCCGCCACCACCGGCACGCTACGCACGATGCCAGTGCCGCGGGCATTGGCCGCGCCCGGCACCACCACCACGTCGACCGTACCGGCGGTGCTGCTCTGCTCGATCGGCGACAGCGTGAAGTTGCCGTTGGCGTCCGCCACCGTCGCTTTCACCACCACGCCGTTGCGCTCGGCATAGACGCGCGCGCCCGGGGCCGAACCGACCACACCGGTCACCGCACCGCTGACCAGCGTCGGGATCGCCGTCACCACCGGCTTCAGGCCAAAAGTGCCATTACCGCGCTTGACCACCGACTTGCACGCATCGAAATCCAGCACCAGGTCGGTCAGCGTGCCTCGCGCCACGGTGAACGGCCGGTTGATCTTGATGCCGGACTGCACCGCGCTCGGCGTATCCAGCGTCTGCTCGGTGCCCCCGGTCGGCACTATGGAGTTGGCCAGCGCGCCGGCACCGCCCCCGCGGTTGGCGTCGAGCACGAGCCGCACCTGCTGGTAATCGCCGGCGGGCAGCGCAGTCTGGCCCAGCGTGGTCAGGACGCCGTTGGTCAGCGACAGCAGGTCGATCTTGCGTGCGGGCACCACGTCGATATTGACCCAGCCGCTGGCGTTGGCTTCAGCGCTGGCGCTGCTGTGCACGCGCACCTGGTTGACGGTGACAAAGACATGGTCGAAGCCGCAGGCCGGTGCATCGGTCATCGAGACCTTCAACGTCCCCTGGCCGCCACCACCGCCGGAATCATCCCCGCCGCCGCCGCCACAGGCCGCCAGCGCGAGGGCGCCGCTCAGCGCAAGGATGCGCAGCGGCGCAGAAGTCAATGAATAGGCTGACACAGTAGTCTCTCCGCTTTGTTGTTTGTGGGTAACCGGAGAATATGTTGCAGCTCACATAACCGCTGTAAGTCTTTGTAATCGTTGTTAAAAAGCCATCAGCATGTCTGCATGACAGATCAGCCAGCCTTTGCGACTGCATAGAGCGTGACCCCGGCCTTGTCGATGCAATGCGCAAGCGGTTCTGCTGCAAGTGCCACCAGCCTCGAAGCGCGTTTTCACCTGACCGCGAATTTTCACATTGCCGCAATGCGATCCTGTTCGCATTGCGGCGCACCGCAGCCGCGCAATGCCGCAAGCGCAAATGTTCGGAATACCAGTTCGTATTACGAACAGCAGGTTTAGAGGGTGATCGCTTCAGGCAGCGGGAAGCGCACGATCGCGCACCAACCTGTTGCGTTGTGCCGTCAACTCGATGGCAATCGACAGGATTTCGCCAACCCGCCTCAAGTCGGCCGCACGCGCTCCGCTCCGCTCCGTATACAGACTACAGACCGTATACAGCGGGGTGGAAATCCCACAAGACGACAAACGCCCCCAACGATTCCTTACGAAGGATCTCCCGCTACCATTCGCGCGCGGATCGTGGCCCTGAGCGTGGCCATTGTCATCGCCGCGCTTGCCATCAACACGGCACTGAACCAGTTCGTATCCAGCCGCTACAACGAGGACCTCGACAGCAGCCTGGCCGCGGTGCAGAGCGGCCATACCAGCGCCATCGTCGAATGAGTCGCCTCGCACAGCCAGATGATCCAGTCGCTGCAGGACGCCGTGCTGCAGCCCGAACGCGACGCTGCGCTGAAGCAGGTTGCCGACGCCGGCCGCTTCGCCAACGTCTACGTCGGCTATGCCGACAAGACCGCGAAGTTCTCCAAGCTGGAAGGCATCCCGCCCGGCTATGATCCGACCGCCCGGCCCTGGTACAAGCAGGCCGTCGCAGCCGGCCAGCCGGTGGTGACGCCGCCCTATGTCTCTGCAAGCACCGGCAAGCTGGTGGTGACATTTGCCACGCCCGTGGTGCGCGATGGCGGCGTCAAGGCCGTGGTGGGAGGCGATGTGGTGATGGACACAGTCGTGGCCAACGTCAAGGCGATCCATCCCACGCCGGCGAGCTTCGGCATGCTGGTGGCAAAGTCCGGCGAGATCGTCGCGCATACCGACGACAAGCTCACGCTCAAGCCCGTCACCGAACTCGTGCCGGCGCTCAGCACCGACAAGCTCGCCGCGCTGATCGACGCGAAGAGCCCGATGGAAGTCGACGTCGCCGGCAGCGCCAAGCTGCTCGGCGCCCGCGCGATCCCCGGCACAGACTGGATGGTGATCGTCGCGCTGGACAAGGGCGAAGCCACCGCCGGCATGCGCTCGGTGCTGATCGCCTCAATAATTGCTCTGGTGCTGATTGCGGGCGTGGCCGCCATCGTGGTGTGGGGCGTGGCGACCATGTCGCTGCGTGGCCTGTCCACCGTGCGCGACGCCATGGACGCGATCGGCTCCGGCGACGGCGACCTGACCCAGCGCCTGCCCGCCGACGGCAACGACGAGGTCGCGCAGATCGCGCGCGCCTTCAACACCTTTGCCGACAAGCTCTGCACCATCATGCGCCAGATCCGCGACGCCAGCGAATCCGTGCGCGCTTGCCGCCGGCAATATCGACCTGTCGCGCCGCACCGAATCCGCCGCCGCCAGCCGCGAGCAGACCGCGGCCTCGATGGAAGAAATCACCGCCACCGTCAGCCAGTCCGCCAACTCAGCGCAACACGCCAACGAATCCGTCACTGCCGCCTCGCGCGTGGCGGCGGATGGCGGCGTGGTGATCGGGGAAGTCATCACCACCATGGGCCAGATCGAAAACGCCTCGGTCAAGGTCTCCGACATCACCGGCGTGATCGAAGGCATCGCCTTCCAGACCAACATCCTGGCGCTCAACGCTGCGGTCGAAGCCGCTCGGGCCGGTGACCAGGGCCGCGGCTTTGCGGTGGTGGCGGGTGAAGTGCGCGCGCTCGCCCAGCGCAGCGCGCAGGCGGCAAAGGAGATCAAGACGCTGATTGAAACCACCGTGGGCAGTGTCACCTCCGGCTCCGGGCAGGTTCGCCGGGCTGGGAACACCATGAATGAAATCGTCAGCAACCTCTCGAAGGTGACCGGAATTATTTCCGAGATCACTCATGCGGCGATGGAACAGACGCGTGGTATTCAAGAGGCGAATAAAGCGGTCAGCCAGCTCGATGAGATGGTGCAGCAGAATGCGGCGCTGGTGGAGCAAGTCGACTGCGGCGGCGGCGGCGTTGCAGACGCAGGCGGGAAGTCTGGCGGGGGCGCTGGGACAGTTCAGGTTGGGGTAGAAGGGGTTGGTTATTGAGCAGCGGGGAGAGCCACAGAAGCGTCCGTCGCATCACTTGCCGCAACCCCCGCTGGCGTACAATCTTGCATCCATCGCGCCCCGCCGCGCAGCATGCGTACGCCGGCCAATTTCCAAGTGAACCTCGACTTCGAAACCCTCGAGCGCCTGCGCCAGGGCCATCCTGCCTGGCGCTTGCTGCGATCCGATCATGCGAGCCTGGTCGCCGCATTCCTCCATCGTGTCTTTGTCGCGCCTAACCAGCGTTCAGTGGGTCAGTCCGACCTGGCCGAAGCCTTGGAAGACGAGCTCTTCGCCTTGCGTGAACGGCTCGGCCAGGACGCCTTCCCCCGCTCAGCACTCGATTACCTGAACGATTGGGCCGCCAACGAGAAAGGCTGGCTGCGCAAGTTCTATCGCCAGGGATCGGACGAACCCCAGTTCGACCTGACGCCGGCTACCGAGAAGGCAATTGCCTGGCTCGGCACGCTGGCAGAGCGCAGCTTCGTCGGCACGGAGTCGCGCCTGCTCACACTGTTCGACCTCCTCAAGCAAATGCACGAAGGCACGCAGACCGACCCGCGCGTGCGCGTGGCCGAGCTGCAGCAGCGGCGCGACGAGATCGACGCCGAGATCGCGCGCGTGGCCGCGGGCGACCTGGCGCTGCTGGACGACACCGCGCTGAAGGACCGCTTTCAGCAGTTCGTCGCATTGGCGCGCGAACTACTGACAGATTTTCGTGAAGTCGAAGACAACTTCCGCACGCTGGACCGCCGCGTGCGTGAGCGGATAGCGCTGTGGGAAGGCTCCAAGGGGGCATTGCTCGAAGAGATCATGGGCGAGCGCGACGCCATCGCAGACTCTGACCAGGGCCGCAGCTTCCGTGCGTTCTGGGATTTCCTGATGAGCAGCCGGCGGCAGGAAGAGCTGTCGGCGTTGCTCGAACATGTGCTGGCGCTAACGCCCGTTTCGGAGCTCAATCCCGACGCGCGCCTGCGCCGCGTGCACTACGACTGGCTGGAGGCCGGCGAGCATACGCAGCGCACCGTGGCACAGCTATCGCAGCAACTGCGCCGTTTTCTCGACGACAAGGCATGGCTGGAGAACCGCCGCATCATGGATATCCTGCGCGGCATCGAAGCCAGGGCGCTGGCCGTGCGCGACGAGCCGCCCACGGGCAACGTGATGACGGTGAACGACACCGCCGCCGATATCGAACTGCCGATGGAGCGGCCGCTGTTCACGCCCGCCGTCAAGCCGCGCATTACAGAAACCGACATCGCAACCGGCGAAGGCGACATCGACGCAAACGCGCTGTTCTCGCAGGTTGTGATCGACAAAGCAGAACTTGCCGCGCATGTGCGGCAGGCCCTGCAAGGCCGGGCCCAAGTCACGCTGCAGGAGTTGTGCGCCCTGCGGCCGCTGCAGCACGGGCTCGCCGAACTGGTTGCCTACCTGCAGCTCGCAGGCGATACTTTCCGCACCGTTGTGGATGAAAGCGCCACCGATTCCGTTACCTGGACGGTGCAGGCAGCCGATGCCGGCACGCTGGTGAGGCAGGCCCGGTTACCCCGCGTGATTTTTGTCAGATAAGCATGGTGCAAGACGACATTTTCGATGACGTGGCACGGCCCACTCCCGGTGCTGCCACGCCGCCCGACCTGGCCCTGTCCACGCTGGTGGTCCCGCTGCTCAAGGGCGTGCTCTACCGCGACGCCGATGCCAGCCTGTGGCATGCCTTGCTCAACCTGCAGCCCACGGTGCGCGACTATGTCGCCGTTCTGGGCCTGGAACTCGTGCTCGATGACGCCGAGGGCTACGCCTTCCTGCGCTCGCAGCCAGACAGCGACGACGACAGCGCCGAACGCCCGCCGCGGCTGATTGCGCGGCGCCAGCTCTCTTTCCCGGTCAGCCTGACGCTCGCGCTGTTGCGCAAGAAGCTGGCCGAGTTCGACGCAACTGGGGGCGATACCCGGCTGGTGCTGACGCTGGACGAGATCGCCGAGCTGCTACGCGTGTTCCTGCCTGCCGGCACCAATGAAGCAAAGCTGATCGACCAGATCGAGCTGCATGTGAACAAGATCGTCGAGCTGGGCTTCCTGCGCCGGCTCAAGGCCAACATCAGCACTGGCACGAGCGCGCGGGCTGGAAGCCAGGCCGGGTATGAGGTGCGCCGCATCCTGAAGGCGTTCGTCGATGCGCAATGGCTTTCGGAGTTTGATGCGCGGCTGGCGGCCTACCAGATCCAGCTGTCCGGGCAGCAGGGAACGCCGGCGGCAAACGCAGGAGCATCCGATGCATGAGTCGCAAACCCTGAGCCTGGATTTCACCAGCGACGACACGCTATCGGGTTTCCGGCTGTCGCGGCTGGAAGTCTTCAACTGGGGCACGTTCGGCGAACGAGTCTGGACCATTAGTCCTGAAGGCAGGAACGGGCTGCTTACCGGCGACATCGGCTCCGGCAAGTCCACCCTGGTCGACGCGGTGACCACGCTGCTGGTGCCCGCGCAGCGCATCGCGTACAACAAGGCCGCCGGCGCCGAAAGCCGCGAACGGACCTTGCGCAGCTATGTGCTGGGCCACTACAAGTCCGAGCGCAATGAAGTCAGCGGCACCGCGCGGCCGGTCGCGCTGCGCGATCAGAACTCCTACTCCGTCATTCTCGGCGTTTTTCACAACGCCGGCTACGACCAGACCGTGACGCTGGCGCAGGTGTTCTGGATGAAGGATGCCCATGGCCAGCCGGCGCGCTTCTATGTCTGCGCGGAACAGGACCTGTCCATCGCCACCGACTTTGCGCACTTCGGCCCCGACATCGCTTCTCTGCGCAAGAAGCTGCGCGGGGTGAAGGCCGAGCTGTTCGACGCGTTTCCGCCCTACGGCGCCTGGTTCCGGCGGCGCTTTGGCATCGAGAACGAACAGGCGCTCGAACTGTTCCACCAGACCGTGTCGATGAAGTCGGTTGGCAACCTGACCGACTTCGTGCGCAGCCACATGCTGGAGCCGTTTGACGTGGCGCCCCGCATCGTGGCCTTGCTGGGCCACTTCGATGACCTGGACCGCGCCCATGAAGCCGTGCTGAAGGCCAAGCACCAGGAGGCCATGCTGACACCGCTGGTGACGGATTGCGAGCGCCACGCGAAGCTGGTGGCTGCGTCCGAGCAACTGCGCACATGCCGCGAGGCGCTGCGCCCGTACTTCGCCCGGCTCAAGCTGGATCTGCTCGACAAGCGCATCGCCGGGCTCACCGACGAGTGGGAACGCCAGGACACCCACGTGCGGCGGCTGCAGGACCGGCGCGACGCACTGCGCAACGATGAGGCCGAGCTGCGCCGCAATATTGCCGAGAACGGCGGCGACCGTATCGGCCGGCTGACCGAGGAAATCCGCCAGCAGCACGACGAATCCGCGAAACGCCGGCACAGGTCGGATCGATATGCCGAGCTTGTGCGCGCCGTCGATGAAACGCCACCCGAGCAGGAAGCCGCCTTCCTGTTGCTGAAGACACGCTTTGCCGAGCTTGCCGAGCGCTCCAGGTCGCGCGAGGCGGAGGTGGACAATGCGTTGACGGAACACGGCGTCACGCTGCGCCAGGGCAAGACCGAGCATGATGCCTTGAGCGAGGAAATCCGCAGCTTGAAGGCGCGCCGCAGCAATGTCCCGGCCGCGCAGGTCGCGATGCGCAGCGCGCTGTGCGAGGCTCTGTCGCTGGACGAGGAGGACATGCCTTTTGCCGGCGAGCTGCTGCAGGTGCGCGAGGACGAGCGCGACTGGGAAGGCGCGGCCGAACGCCTGCTGCGCAATTTCGGCCTGTCGCTGCTGGTGCCGGACGACATCTACCCGCAGGTGTCTGCGTGGGTGGACCGCACGCACCTGAAAGGCCGGCTGGTCTACTTCCGCGTGCGCGAAGGTGGCAGGGCTGAGTTGCCCGCGCTGCATCGCGATTCGCTCGCGCGCAAGCTGGCCATCAAACCCGATTCACCGTTCTACGGCTGGCTCGAACGCGAGGTGGCCGCGCGCTTCGACGTCGCGTGCTGTGCCACGCATGAACAGTTCCGCCGCGAGACGCGCGCCGTCACGTGCGCCGGCCAGATCAAGATGCCCGGGGAGCGGCACGAGAAGGATGACCGCCACCGGCTGGACGACCGCAGCCGCTACGTGCTGGGCTGGAGCAATGCCGCCAAGATCGCGGCACTCGAAGGCGAGACCCGTGCCCTGGAAACGCGGCTGGCCGAACTGGGCGCGCTGATGGCTGGGCTGGCGAAGGAGCGCGACACGCTCAGGGAGCGGCTCACGGCGCTGTCTCGGCTCGACATGTTTGCCGACTTCGAGGAGCTGGACTGGCAGACGCCGGCGCGCGAGGCCGCGCGCCTGACCGAGGAGAAGCGTCACCTGGAATCGGCCTCCGACGTATTGCGGCAACTGACGCTCCGGCTAAAGGAAGTGGAAGCGGAACAGGAAGCCAACGAGGCGCAGCTTGACGACCATCGCGACAAGCGCTCCAAGGCTGAGGGCAGGAAGAGCGATGCGCTGGAGCAGCGCGCCGAAACTCAGACGACGCTGGATGCCTCCGGCGACTTCGCCGCTGCCGTACCGACCGAAACCATCGACGCGTTGCGCGCCGAAATCCTGGGCCAGCACACGCTGACCGTAGAGTCATGCAGCGGCCGTGAAACCGACATGCGCAACGAGCTCCAGGCCCGGCTCGATGCGGAGAACAAGCGGCTGGTGCGCCTGAGCGAAAGCATCGTCAAGGCCATGTCTGCCTACAAGGAAGCCTTCAAGCTGGAGACCAGCGAAGTCGATGCCAGCGTTTCGGCCGGCTTCGAGTACCGTAACATGCTCGACAAGCTTCGCGCCGACGACCTGCCGCGCTTCGAGGCCCGCTTCAAGGAGTTGCTGAACGTCAACACGATCAACGAGATCGCCAACTTCAACGCCCAGCTTGGCAAGGAACAGCAGACTATCCGCGAACGCGTCGAGCGCATCAACGAATCGCTGACGCAGATCGACTACAACACAGGCCGCTACATCAGGCTGGAAGCGCAGGTCACGCCGGACGCCGAGATCCGCGAGTTCCAATCGGAGCTGCGCGCCTGCACCGAAGGCGCGCTGACCGGCTCGGAGGACAGCCAGTATTCCGAGGCCAAGTTCCTGCAGGTCAAGCGCATCATCGAACGCTTCAGGGGCCGTACGGGCCTGACTGACCAGGACCGGCGCTGGACCGCAAAGGTGACCGACGTGCGCAACTGGTTCGTCTTCGGGGCCAGCGAACGCTGGCGTGAGGACGATGCGGAACACGAGCACTACTCCGATTCCGGCGGCAAATCAGGCGGCCAGAAGGAGAAGCTGGCCTACACCATCCTGGCCGCAAGCCTGGCCTACCAGTTCGGGCTGGAATGGGGTGCGGTGCGCTCGCGCTCGTTTCGCTTCGTGGTGATCGACGAAGCGTTCGGGCGCGGGTCCGACGAATCCGCGCAGTACGGGCTGCGGTTGTTCGCCAAGCTCAACCTGCAACTGCTGATCGTCACGCCGCTGCAGAAGATCCATATCATCGAGCCCTACGTGTCCAGCGTCGCGTTCGTGCAGAACGAAGAAGGGCGCGCCTCCAAGGTGCGCAACCTGTCGATCGACGAATACCGGGCCGAGAAAGCCAGGATGACAGCTTGATGAACTGGAGCCGCCCCGCCGACCTGCGTGCCCAGGTGCAGAGGCTTTGGGACCGTGGGGACATGCTCAGTGCGCTGGTGAGCGGCGACACGCTTTTCCCCAAACGGCTCACCCTGCGCGTGCCCACATCCGGCGAGCTGACCGAGGGCTTCGAGGCGGTTCGCAACTGGCTTGGCGATCTGAAGCAGATGCCGCATTGCCGTCTCGAAATGCGCGAGTTCCGCCATCGCGTCTTCGGCACCAATATGCTGCCGAGCGCCGCCTGGATCGACTCGCTGGACGATGCAGCAGCGCTGCTGGGCAAACGCCGCGAGATCGAACGCTTCACCGCAGTGCTGGCGGCCACGCGCGAAGCGCAGCCGCTGCTGTTGCCCTGGCTGGCACAGCGTTCGCTGCGGGCGCTGGAACTTTACGACGCCTGGGAGCGGCTGCTGGAGATCGTCGGCTGGCTGCAACGGCATCCGCGCCCCGGCGTGTACCTGCGGCAAGTCGATCTTCCTGGCGTGCACACCAAGTTCGTCGAGGCTCACCGCGGCATACTGGCCGAGCTGCTGGACCTGGCGCTGGCGCCGGAAGCCATTGATCGTGAGTATGCAGGCATGAGCCAGTTCGCCGCACGGTATGGCTTTCGCGACAAGCCCGAGCGCATCCGCTTCCGGATACTGGATCGCGGCAACCGCATGCTGCCCGGCGACGCACCGACGCATGACCTGACCCTCGACGCAAACAGCTTTGCCGCGCTGCGGCCGGGCTTGTCGCGCGTGTTCATCACTGAGAATGAAACCAACTTCCTGGCCTTTCCCGAGGCGGCGGACAGCCTGGTGATCTTCGGCGCAGGCTATGGCTTCGGCTTGCTTGCCAAGACGGCATGGCTGTCGCACTGCCGGCTCCACTACTGGGGCGACATCGATACACACGGCTTCGCCATCCTCGACCAGCTACGCAGCGTGTTCGAACACGCCGAGTCGCTGCTGATGGATCGCGCCACGCTGATGGCCTTCGAGGCGCAATGGGGCCAGGAAGAGAACCAGACGCTGCGCGACTTGTCGCGGTTGCGGCCCGAAGAGCAGACGCTCTATGACGACCTGCGGGACAATCGCATCCGGAAGAACCTGCGGCTGGAGCAGGAGCGGGTGGGGTTCGAGTGGGTGCGCGAGGCGGTGGCCGGGTTGGGGTAGGTCAGGGTGTTGGAGCATTGGTGTGCGCCGAGCCTGTCCATCGGACTCTAGCTCTAGCGTCGGACATTTGAGTCACGGCCCGTCCTTGCCCTCCTGATCCGAGATAACGAAATGCTTCTTGAATAGCCTTTCGCATTCGCTTTGGTAGCGGGATTCTCGACCAATCCCCGTGCATGGAGTCGATCCAGCACCTCCCAGTCAAAGCCGTTCCAGGCGCGGTCATAATCATGCAGGGTGAGATAAAAAAGCGCGAGGACGACTCGTCGATCGCCTCAGATGATGTTCACGGCTGTCATTCACTAGACTAGAGATGAAATCAACGTCAGTCTGCCATCTCATACGACGTACTGCGCCCACCAGCGCCAGACTTGCGTAGCACGCCACGCGCCACCAGCTCGTTGATATCGCGCAGCGCGGTGTCCGCCGAGCATTTGGCGATGGCAGCCCATTTGCTGCTGGTCAGCTTGCCTTCGAACCCGTCAAGCAAGCGATTCAGCAACTTCGTTTGCCGCTCGTTCAGCGGCGTCGCACCCCAACGCTGCCAGAAGCGTGCTTTCGCCAGCACGGCATCGAGTGTGTGCTGTGCGCTTTGTACAGCGCGCAGCAGCGCATCGAGGAACCACGACAGCCACCCGGTGACGTCCAGCGAACCCTTTTGCGTACGCTCCAGGATGTCATAGTAGGCCTTGCGCTCGCGCTGGATCTGCGCGGACACACTGTAGAACCGCTGGGGACTGCCGTCTGCCCTGGACAGCAGCAAGTCGCCAACGGCCCGCGCAATGCGGCCATTGCCGTCATCGAACGGATACAGCGTGACGAACCACAGGTGCGCAAGACCCGCCTTCAGCACCAGTGGATCAGAGTGGTCGGTATTGGCCCAGTCCAGAAATCGCGTGACCTCCTGCTGGAGGCGATCAGCCGGCGGGGCTTCGAAATGCACGCGCTAGCGGCCGTAAGGTCCGGAGATGACCTGCATGACGCCCTTCGCATCGTCGCGCCACGCGGCGACGCGTTTCTGTGATATGCCGCTATAACCTGTAGGAAACAGCGCTGCGTGCCAACCGAACAGCCTTTGATGGCTGAGTGGCTCATCGCAGCGAGCAGTCGCGTCGAGCACCATCTCCACGACAGCCTCCACATGACGATCCACGGCGCCAGCGCGCCGAAATCGACGCCCAGCCTGCGTGCGATCGACGACCGTACCGAATCGACATTGAGCCGTTCGCCTTCGATCTCGCTCGTCTTGACCACGTCGTCCGTGAGCGCCGCGAGGCTCGCCTGGTCACGCAGGGCCATGCCGACATCGGCAAGACGGCCGAGCAGCAGCCCTTGTGCGCGTGCTACGTCCGCCAGCGGCTGCACGAGCACGGTCACGTCGTAATGAAATTGCGGCCACTCTGGCGACTGCCAGATATAGAGCCAATCCCCGCGTTTCATGCGGAGATTATGGCAGGTATCACGGCGAATACAATGTTATTCTCCGCAAAAATTGCGGCTAATAGCGGCTGACAAGCACCGCAAGCCGAAGAAAACGCGCGCCCTACGCCACTTTTACGTGCGCCCGGTTCTTCCGCTCGCCGATCGCCCCCGACGACGCCGCCTTCACAATCCGCCTGAAAGTCTGGCACTCCATATGACTAGGCGCCGGACAAGCCGCAGCATGCCGCAACCCATCGCGCATCGCACTCAGCTTGCGGATGGTCCGATCCAGTTCATCCGCCTTGGCCGCCAGCATCTGCCGGTCGATGCGCGGCTCCCCCTGCGGCGCGAACATCTGCGCAATGTCATCAAGCGAGAAACCGGCGGCACGCCCTAGTGCAATCAACGCCAGCCGCTCCAGCACGCCGGCATCGAATACGCGCCGCATCCCGCGCCGGCCGATGGATGCGATCAGGCCCTTTTCCTCATAGAACCGCAGCGTCGATGCGGGGACGCCCGCCTGCTGCGCCACTTCTGCGATATCCAGGCTTTTCACCGCTTGACCTCAAGTTGACTTGAACTGGCACAGTGTAGCTTCCACGCCGCGATGGCGTGCAAGGGGATACAACCATGGGTGACATGCAAGCACCCCGCAGCGACGGTGACGAGCAGACCGCGCTGTGGAATGGCCCGTCGGGCCATGCCTGGGTCGAGGCACAGGCGTTGATCGACCAGATGTTCAAGCCGTTCGAGGATCTGCTCGTTGAAGCCGTCAGTCCGGGAGCCGCGCAACAAGTGCTCGACGTCGGCTGCGGTGCGGGCGGCACCACGCTCGCACTGGCGCGGCAGGTCGGGGCGGGTGGACACTGCACCGGCATCGATATCTCCGGGCCACTGATCGACGTTGCCCGGGCACGCGCGCAACGGGAAGGCACGCCCGCGAGCTTTATCCGCGCCGACGCACAAACCCATGCCTTTGCGCAGGCAAGCTTCGACACCATCGTGTCGCGCCTGGGCGTGATGTTCTTCACCGACCCGGTGGAGGCCTTCGCTAACCTGCGGCGCGCCGCAAGGGATGGCGCCGGGCTGCACTGCATCGCCTGGCGCAGCGCCGCGGAAAACCCCTTCATGACGACCGCCGAGCGCGCCGCGGCGCCACTGCTACCCAACCTGCCACCCCGGCAGCCGGGTGCGCCGGGGCAGTTCGCCTTCGGCGACCGCCAGCGCGTGCTGTCCATCCTGGAAGAGAGCGGCTGGACCGGGATCGACATCCGGCCGATCGATGTCGACTGCTCGCTGCCCGAGCCCGCGCTGGAGGGCTACTTCACGTGTCTCGGTCCCGTCGGGCTGGCGCTGCCGGACGCAGATCCGGGCACGCGCGCCCAGGTGATCGAAACCGTCCGCACCGCCTTTGAGCCCTACGTGCATGGCCAGACCGTGCGCTATACCGCTGCCTGCTGGATGATCACCGCGCAGGCGCCGACTGCTTCGCAAGCACCCAAGGTGGGCAGCCATGCCTGATGCCGTGGAATTCATGCTCGCCGCACCCCTGATCGGCGCCGGCGCAACGCTGGTGATGGACGCCTGGACGGTCGTCCGCAAGCGGATGCTGGGCGTGCCTGCGCTGGACTACGCGCTGGCAGGCCGCTGGCTCGGCTGGCTGGCGCGAGGACGGATGCGCCACCATCCCATAGCCGCTTCGGCGCCGGTGCGCGGCGAGCGGCTGCTCGGCTGGGTCGCGCACTACCTGACCGGCATCGCCTTCGCGGCAATCCTGCTGGCGGGCTGGGGGACGGAATGGGCACGCCTGCCGACGCTCGGTCCTGCGTTGATCGTCGGCATTGGTAGCGTGGCCGCACCGTTCCTGCTCATGCAACCGGCGATGGGTGCCGGCATCGCTGCCAGCCGCACGCCGCGGCCGAATGTGGCACGGGTGCATAGCCTGGTGACGCATGCGGTGTTCGGGCTGGGACTCTATATGGCGGGCTGGGTTATGAGTGTGGTGGCGGAACCGATCTGACAAGCGATTCCACGCAATGTGGCCCGCGATGCGCATCAAGCCAGCACCCGAGGCGCTAATCGCGCCATTGTGTGGGCTATCGCACGGCACATCGGTTACGCCGTACCAGAATAGGAAGTCTTCGGCGCCATCGCGCGCCGCCTTCCCCAATTGCATGGGGAGACAGGATGACAAGGCTTCCGGGCCGTCTGGCCGCCTGCATCGCGTTCAGCCTTCTGCTCACCGCCAGTGCGCAGGCGTCGGATATTGCCTGCAATAGCGGGTTGGGTCCGCACGCCGCCCGCTGCGACGATCAGTTGGCCGCAGGGAACGCGTGCGGGCATGCGGACAAGTCGCCGACTGCCGCCACGCTGATCTGCGACTACGCGATGCTCCGTAGCAAGCATGAACACATCCATGCCGAGCAGCAGCGGCTGCTGAGCGCCGGGGCGATCGAGCCGGACGATGTCGCCGCATGGCGAAGACGGCGGGATGCCTGTACGTCGGTGGCATGCCTGGACAGCGTCTTTGCCAGCTGGCGCGAGCACAAGAGCCAGACGCCGATTCCCCGCGCCGCCGAGCCGCCACCGAGAGCGCCCGACGCGCCCATGCGCAAAGTTTCGAAGAGCAAGCCGGCCGCCGTCAGACCCATGGCCGAGATCCGGCGACCGCCGCCGGTGCCGAAGATGCCGACGCGGGCCACGCAGCCGGCGCCGCCGCTGCCCGCTCCACCACTCGCGCCGCAGCCTCCGCTCGGGCTCATGCTGCCTGCGGAAATCCGGGAACACCCAGCCTACCCTGTCGCGATGGATCAGCCGCCCCCGGATCCCGCCCCTCCACCTGCGGCGCAGCCTCCGCCTGAGGCCGTGGTCGATACGGAAATCCGGGTGCCCCCTGTCGACCCGGTCGGGATGGATCGACCGACTCCGGTTCCCGCCCCCCTATGGACCCCCATATATCCCGTGGAAGCACCACAGCCAGACGGATGGAAATTTCTTGGCGCGCTGGCGTGGTTTGGCGTGTGCGGCGCGGTCTTTATCTGGTGGCTCCGAAGGATGCCGGGTGAATGGCTGCCGGGTACCTCTCGCCTGCGCGAGCGGGCGCGAACCGCGACGTGGAGCGTGCTGGTGTCGGCCGGGCTCGTCCTGAACAGCATCCTGCTGATATACATCCTGACGTAGAGCCAGCCATTGCCCTGAGTCCAGGCCGTGGACACCGTCCCGCGCGTGCCTGGTCGCCGTCTTCCACCGCAGCTCAGCACTCTCGCCGCCAGCCGCAGGCCACTGAGCGGATGCGTCACGCAATGCCGCACTTGCTCGCTGCGGCATTCGCCAAAGAGGCACCACGTGCAGAAGTGCTCGCACGTGGCCTGGGCCGTCCGGAAGCCCGTTTAGCCTGTATCGAGTCCCGCGTTATGTGGCCCGCGATGCGCATCCAACCAGCGCCCAAGGCTTTCGTCCTGCCGTTCTGTGGGCTATCGCACGACATATCCGCCACGGAGTACCAGAATAGAAGGTCAATCCGCGCCCTTGCGCGCGCCGCCTCCCCGTTGCAATGGGGCGACAGGATGACAAGGCTTACCGGCCATGTGGCCGCCTGCATTACGATCAGCCTTCTGCTCACCGCAAGTGCGCAGGCGTCGGATATCGCCTGCAAGAATGCACTGCGTCAGCCGGCCGTCCGCTGCGACGATCCGTTAGCCACCGGGAACGCGTGCAGGCGTGCGGACACGCAGCCGACTGCCGCCACGCTGATCTGCGACTACGCGATGCTCCATAGCAAGCACGAATACATCCATGCCGAGCAGCAGCGGCTGCTGCGCGCCGGGGTGATTGAGCAGGACGATGTCGCCGCATGGCGAAGACGCCGGGATGCCTGTACTTCGGTGGCCTGCCTGGACAGCGTCTTTGCCAGCTGGCGTGCACACAAGAGCCACAAGCCGATTACCCGCGCTGCCGGACCGCAGCCGAAGGCGCCTGACGCGCCCATGCGCAACGTTTCGAAGAACATGCAACCGCCGGCGGCGCCGAAGATGATGGCGCCGCCGGCCACGCGACTCGCCACGCCGCTGCCTGCTTCCCAACCCGCCCCGCAGCCTCCGCCTCCGCCCGTGGTCGATACGGAGCTCCGGCAATACCGCGCCCACCCTGTCGTGACGGATCGGATCAGCCCGGATCCCGTACCCATGAGGACTTCCACTCACCCCGCCCAGGCACCACGGCCAAGGGGGTGGGAATCGCTTGGCACGCTTGCGTGGCTGGGTGTGTGCGGCGCGGGCTTTGCCTGCTGGTCCCGGAAGATGCGGGGTGAATGGCTGCCGGGTGCCACCCGCCTGCGCGAGCGGACGCGAAACGCGCCGCCGATCGTGCTGGCGGTGGCAGCGTTACTCGTCCTGAACGGCATCCTGCTGTTATGTATCCTGACGGAGAGCCAGCCAGTGCCCTGAACCGCGCACCGCGGTCACCTGGCGACTCACTCCGGGAGCGGATACTTCGTGGCATTCATCTCCATCTTGGCCCGAATCGCCGCATCCAGGTCCACGCCCAGTGCCGTCACGAGCTGCGCCAGGTAGATGGTGATATCGGCTAGCTCCTGCTCCACGTGCTCGCGCTTATCGGTCGACATGATGTCGCGCGATTCCGCCTCGGTCTTCCACTGGAAGATCTCGACCAGTTCGGACACTTCCACGCTCAGCGCCATCGAGAGGTTCTTGGGACTGTGGTACTTGCCCCAGTTGCGGGCTTCGCCGAAGGCATAGGCGGCTTGCTGGAGGTTCTTGATGTCGATCAGCGGCATGATGGTGTGGCGGTAGCGTTTTCACTTGGCTCCGGCGCAGGGCGTCGGGGCGAAAACGGTCATTTAAGCACGACCGCGCGCTCGACAGCCGCACCACCAAAGGCTTACGCTTCGCATTCGCATCCCCCGTCGCAGCGGAGGTATCCATGCGTCCGACTTTCGGCTTAGCGCTCGCCACCCTTGCCGGCACACTCGCCTACCTGGCCATCGCCATCGCGGGCTGGGGCGGCGTTGGCCCCTTCTTCGCCCATCCGGGCCGCGTCGCGCTGACGCTGGTGCTGGCGGCCCTGTCCGTTGCCGCGCTTTTTTCGGGCGGCAATATCAGCAGCGGCGTGCGTGAGGACCGAAGCAATCGCTGGGTGCTGGCTGTGTTTGGCGTGCTCGGGTTGCTGGCGGCTTACCTGCCGGCCTATACCGACCGCATCGGCTTCTGGCCGCTCGATGGTGATGCCGTGCGCTGGCTTGGCGTGGTGCTGTTCGCTGGCGGCGGCGTGCTGCGGCTGTGGCCGGTGTTTGTGCTCGGGCACCGGTTCAGCGGGCTGGTGGCGATCCAGCCGGGGCATACGCTGGTGACCACCGGGATCTATGGGGTGATCCGGCACCCGAGCTACCTGGGGTTCCTGGTCAGTTCGTTCGGGTGGGTGCTGGGTTTTCGATCGGGAGTGGGCGTGGTGCTGACGCTGCTGATGGTGCCTGTGCTGACCGCGCGCATTCGCGCGGAAGAGGCGCTGCTGCGGGACCAGTTCGGGGAACAGTACGAGGCGTACTGCGCGAAGACGTGGCGGATGGTGCCGGGGATTTACTAGATGCAACCAGCGCTCGCCCGTGACCCGCAGCGCCCTACCCGGTTAGCTCTGTGAGAGCATCCTGGTTTCCCTCGCCACCAGGGCTCAATCCCCGCCTTGGCAGCAACGCGGGCCCGCTATAGTATTGCCCTTCGTCATTTTTGGCGAATTTGGTCAGTATTGATAAAGGGAGGCGAGGCTGTCCAGCGCCGGCGCGATCATCATGCCGCGCCCCGGACCAGCGAGCGCCAATTTCGGACTGAAAGGTCAGCGTGATCGAACAAATCGTCATCATCGGCTTTGGCTGCATCGGCCAAGCCGTGCTGCCGCTGCTGGAACGGACCTGGCCGCAGGCAGCGATTACCGTGGTGGACCGGGGTGCTGGACGGCGCCCCGCCGCCACCTCATCGCACAACACAAGGTGGAAGCGATCGACGCCACCATCACGGCAAGCAACTTCGAACCGGTGCTCGGCCCGATGCTGCGGCCCGGCGCTTTCCTGCTGAACCTGGCGCCGTCCGTCTGCAGCCGCGACCTGATCGCACTGGCGCAGGCACGCGGTGCGTTCGATGTCGATGCCGGCATCGAGCCGTGGGACTATGAGGGCGGTCAGCACACCTCGCACCTGAGCAACTACGCGCTTCGCGAAGAGATGCTCGCCTTTGCCCGCTGCCGCGACACGCAGACGACCGCGCTGGTGGCCCACGGCACCAATCCCGGGCTGGTCTCGGTGCTGGTCAAGGCCGCGCTGATGGAGCTGGCCGGCAACGCCGGCTTGCGCCAGCCGGAACCCGCGGACCGCGCCGGCTGGGCTGCGCTAGCCCGCGCGCTGGACGTGCGCGTGATCCAGGTCGCCGAATATGACTGCCAGCAGGCGTCGGGCTATCCGCGCGACGGCAAGTTCGCCAACCCTGGTCCGCCGAAGGGTTTATTACCGAATGCCTGCAGGACGCCGAGCTCGGCTGGGCAGCCACGAGCGCGCGCTGCCGCACGGCGGCTATCGCCACCACTACGGCAGCGGCGCGGCGATTGCGCTGGACCGGCCCGGGCGTCGCACGCGCGTGCGATCGTGGTCCCCGGTGCATGGGCCCTTCGATGCGTACCTAATCACGCAGAACGAATCGATCTCGATCGCCGAGTACCTGACCGACGATAGCGCCGGCCAGCCGCCATACCGCACCACCGTCTACTACGCGTACCGCCCTACCGCCGCCACTCAGGCCTCGATGCAATGGCTGGACGAGCGTGCCGCCCCACGCGTGCGCGGCGAACGCATCCTGCGCGACGAGATCCAGTGTGGTGAAGATGAACTTGGCGTGCTGCTGATGAGCCGCCGGCATGGCGCGGTCTGGTATGGCTCGCGCCTCTCCACGCAGCGCGCTCGCTCGCTGGCGCCGTACAACACCGCCACCAGCCTGCAGGTGGCATCGAGCCTGGTCGCCGGCATGCAGTGGATGCTGGCCAACTCGGCGCGCGGCGTGGTGGAATCCGATGCGCTCGACTTCCGCCCCGTGCTGGCCGATGCCGCGCACTGGTGGGCACCGCTCAGCCTCCAGTTCACCGACTGGCTGCCGCGGCCCGGCGCCACGTCGCTCGCCTTCACCGACTTCCTGCTGGACGACGCCATGGCCCAGCCCGATCCATCGACCCTGACAATGGCCTGCTGATGCAACGCATCCCCCAGACCCCGCACCGCAACTGGCCGCGCGAACTTGAGAAGGTCGGCTTCCACTTCCATTCGCTCGACGAATTCAACGTCCCGCGCGAAGTCGATGACAACACCTTCTTCTACTGGCGCGAAGACGCCGCCTACGCCTTCAGCAAGCAGGAGGTGGAAACGCTCTACGCCGCCGCGTACGACCTTAACCAGCGCTGCCTGGAAGCCGTGCAGCACGTGATCGACCACGACCTGTTCGCGCGCCTGGCGATCGACAAGGACTTCGCGCAACTGATCCGCACCTCCTGGGACCGCGACGAGCCCACGCTGTTCGGCCGCTTCGACATGACGCTGGACGAGCACGGCGTACCCAGGCTGTACGAGTTCAACGCCGACACCCCAACCTCACTGATCGAATCCGCCGTGGCGCAATGGTACTGGAAAGACGCCGTACAGCCGCGGGCCGACCAGTTCAACAGCCTGCACGACGCGCTGGTGGCACGCTGGCAATGGCTGCGCAACCACTACCGCAACGCCAGCGTGCTGAACTTCGCATGCATGTTCGACAGCCAGGAAGACAATCTGCAACACCGAATACCTGATGGACACCGCGCTGCAGGCCGGCTGGTCCGTCAAGCTGGTCGACCTGCAAGACATCGGCACCGACGGCCGCGGCAACTTCTATGACGCCGACAACTTGCCGATGGAAGTCGTCTTCAAGCTCTACCCGTGGGAATGGATGGCCACCTCCGACTACCGCGAGCAGCTGGCACACAGCCCCGTGCGCTGGGTCGAGCCGCCGTGGAAGGCCGTGCTGTCCAACAAGGCCATCCTGCCGATCCTGTGGGAGCTCTTTCCCGGCCACCCCAACCTGCTCGAAGCCAGCTTCGACCCCAGCCACTTCGCCGGTCAGCCGCACGCCAAGAAGCCCTTCCTGTCACGCGAAGGCGAGAGCGTAACCCTGGCCACTCCGGAAGGCGGCCACGTCCACAACCCCGGCGAATACGGCGCCGAAGGCTTCATCTACCAGGCCTATTCCCCGGCGCGTCGCTTTGACGGCCGCTACACCACGCTGGGCGTATGGATTGTCGACGACGTGCCCAGCGGCCTGTGCGTGCGCGAGGAATCCGGGCCCATCGCCAAGAACACCAGTTTCTTCGTTCCACACTACTTCATGAACGAGTAAGGACCGATGGCAAAGAAGAACAACAACGGCCGCAAGCCGTCAAAGTACGACAGCCCGTACCAGCCCAAGTCGAAAGGATCGCCCCGGTCCGCGTGGCAGCCGCAGCCCTCTGCGGGCGAGCAGAAACGCAGCTCGCCCACGTTATGGATCATCGGCGCCTGCGCCGTGGTGGCCGGCGTGGCGGCACTCGGCTCCTGCAGCGACGACGCCGACGACGATCCCGGCGTGACCGTGCGCCGCGCCAGCTACGCCACGCTGGAAGACTGCGAAGCCGACTGGAACACCCCCAACGACTGCGAAAGCGTGCCGGTCGACGACCCCAGCACCATCTACAGCTCCAGCCTGAACGCATCCGCCAGCGACGCCGCCACCGGCGGCTCCGGCACCAGCCACGGCAGCAGCATGTACTACGCGCGCTGGTACGGCCCGTACTACACCGCCAGCGGCACCGTCTACCATCCCAACGGCACCCAGACCCAGCGCGACATGTCCGCCGGCCCGCTGCGCCCGATGGATGTCTACGACAGCAACGGCACGCGCACGCAAGCCTTCACCAACGCCACCCCGCGCGCCGCGATGGTGGAAGAAGCCACCGTCCGCCGCAGCTCCCTTGGCGGCGGACGCTCCATGGGCCTGTCCATGCGCGCCGCAGCCGTGTCGCGCGCACCAGTCGTATCGCGCGGCGGCTTCACCAGCCGCTTCGGCAGCTCCGGGCGCTCCGGAGGCGGCTGAGTGCCGCCTGCTGATCGCCATGTCGTACTCATATCCCTGACAACTGACAACGAGTCCAACCTATGGTCAATGCCATGCACCCGGCGCTTGCCTACCTGATCTATATCGTCACCAGCTTTGCCATGCTGGGACTGTTCCTGCTGGTCTATACGCGGGTGACGCCACATCGGGAATTCCAACTGATTCGAGAGGGGAATGTCGCGGCGGCGTTGTCGCTGGGCGGGGCGGTGTTGGGGTTCTCGCTGACGTTGTCGTCGAGCATTCAGCACAACGCTACGTTTGCGATGTTTTTGTTGTGGGCGTTTGGGGCGTTTGCCGTGCAGGTAGTGGCTTACCTAGTGGCGGCGCGGGCGTTGGGAGGCGTTAGCGAGGCAATCTCCAGTGACAACCGTGGGGTTGGGGCGGTGATGGGGGTGATTTCGTTGTCGGTGGGGGTGGTGAATGCGGCTTGTTTGACTTGATGCGTCGCATCCCACGAACTGCAGTCGAGGAATGGGACTAACCCTATTCTTTGGCAACTGTTGTCAGAGATTTCAGATTAATGGAATAGTAGAAGCAACGACATACCAGCGTAAGAACAGCGTTTATCCCATACGGTAGTAGTGGCAGCAAAGCAGCAAGATTCGCCTTATGAAGCGATGATCAGGTTGCTCGGTAGACATGTCTTTACTCTACTCCGGTATCTAGTGCGCGAGCACCGCGCCGAGATTGAGTTCATCGGCAACTTTCTTCAATCGCTTGTCGCGCGTCCAAATGGTGATGCCTGGTTGTAGGCGCGCGGACGCCAATAGTGACGTGTCGACGTATCCGATTCCACGATTGAACAAGCCTTCGCGCTCGATCAGATAAAACGTCTCCTCCGGCGTTGCAAGTGGCGCGCGCGGCAGATCGAGCAACGCGCCAAGCACGACATCAAGATCACGCAGACTACCGAGCGAAATCTCGCCTATTACATATGGATGAGCCAGCACACGCTCCTCAGCAAGCAGGCTAATCAGCCTAGGATCAGAAGCGTTGATGTGGTCAATCCAGACCGACGTGTCGACAAGAATCATTCGACGTCCTGCCGGCGACGCGGCGCCCCCTTGATTCCCGGTTGGCTACCGCCAAGATTCGCGAGTCGTTTCGCGGCTTCACGCTGGATCAAGGCCTTTAGCGCTTCGCGCACGAGTGCCGTCTTTTCCTCCAGCCCCGTATAGGCTTGAGCCTTGGCGATCAAGTCGTCATCAAGCGCAATAGTCGTACGCATGGGAACCTCCGTAAGTATGCACTAATGATAGCATCGTTTGATGCCTATAATGGTGCATTTGCTCGTCTCGCAATGTCGGTGCGATGCCACGAGGCGTGTGGCAGTAGGCCTCGGCTGGTGCGACCGCTGGGCGAGACCGTCGGTACCTACTCCGTCGAGTCCGAATATCCGTCTGCCAAGACCCTTACGTAGTCACCGACCTTGTGCAGGACACGTGGCCGATCATCAACAGCGTCAAGCGCTTCGCCGGCCGGCTTGTACAACGCGAGCCCGAGCAGTTTGACCGACTCGAGTTCGCTCCCGGTGAGTAATCGCAAGCTTGCGATTAAGCAGAGGGTTGGATCCGGCGCACGTCGGCACAGCTCTCCAGCAGATGGGGGGCAAACGCATGCCGCAGCGAATGCGGGGTGATGGGTTTCTGGATACCGCTGCGCTGGCGCGCGATGCGGCACGCCAGCCCAACTGCGGACGAGGTGATGGGATGCCCGAAGTCCACCACACAACTCACGGTGTTCCTGGGATTGCGCCGGTGAAGCCGAACTGATCGACCAGGCCCTGGTAGATGGCCGTGTAATTGCGCCGCAGGTGCAACTGCGCCTCGATCCACTCCCGATACGGCTCACAGGACGAGAGGCGATTCGCCGGTGACCGGGGTGGGGGAACTTACCTCCGCCTGACGCTGTGCAAGGCGGCGGATGGTTTTGCGGTCAACGCCGGTGACGCGCTCGATCTCACGCTGGCTCTTGCCGGCAGCCAGCAGCGTCAGGACGGTAGTTTGCAGATGTGGCTTCAAGACGTTCACCCCCTTGCGTCTGGAAGGTCCGCCATATCGGCGGCCATGACTTGGGGCTACAAGACAAGATCAGTCTTGGATCGAGCCATCCAGGTGCGCAGTGCGCGTCTCCCTTCTTCATTATGTGCAATGCCTAGGGCGATTCGGGCGGCTGGGCTTAGAGCGGCGCTGGCAAGTGTGAATCTTCGCCCTTCAGGCTACAGACGGATATCAACGGAAGTTGGCGTCGCGAATAGCTTGGGTTCCTTGCCGAGCGGAAACCCGATCACGTACAGGACGTTAGCTGGCATTGGCCTGTCCGGGTCCGAGCCCCCCTTCAGCAGCACATTGCGCTCGGCATAGCGTAGCGAAACGCCAAGGGTCTTGAGCACATCGATGTTGGCTTGCATCGTGTCAGCCGCCTCGCGTTTCTGCGCTTCGGTGTAGGCGTCCAGGCCATCCCGGTAGTTGCGGAAATATTCCATCAGCGCGGCGAAGCATTTATCCGCTTCGCGGCCCATCTCGAAGGCCAGCTGCGACATGTCCATCGTGCTGGTCTGCGCCAACGCCGCCAACTGCTTACCCGTGGTCAGCGGAATCGCCGCGAAGGTGACGTGTTCGTGGCCGAACTGTTCCTGCGCAGCGTTGAGTTCGTCTTCCGGTGGAATCGCGAATGGCTGGTTGAGCGCGTCGATTTCCAGGAAATCGAATGCGCTGGCCAGCGCCCGGTAGGTGTCGGGGCCGGCGGGCCAGCCTTGCTCGACGCGCTGAACGATTCGCACGTTGAGCCCGGCGATCACGGCCAACTGCTCTTGAGTCCATTGCCGGGCGTCGCGGAACACCTTGATGCAGACAGCCAGCTCGGCGGGGGTCAGCAGGCGTACTGGTGGCGTGCTTTCAGTGGCGTTCATTTCGTCGCTCCATCGTTATCGACTGACGTGGCCAGCCGTGCTGGCCACGCCATTGCGCATGGAATGGCCGCACTTGGCGAGGGGCCAGAGCGCAAGCAAGAATCCGACAGCGGCCAGCACTGCCACATAGTGAGCAGGCGCCATGGTGTCGTGCTGCAGCCACAGCGTGAGAATCATCGGCGTGAGGCCGCCAAAGACTGCGTAAGACATGTTGTAGGCAAACGAGAGACCGGTGAACCGCACTGGTGCCGGAAAGGCGCGCACGCCGGCAATCGGCACGGTGGCGATGGTGCCGACGAACAGACCCAGCAGCCCGTAATGCCAGTAGAGGGTGGCAGGTGTGCCGGGCAGGCTGCCGTAGAAGAGGTAAGCGGTCATGAACAGTCCGCCCCAGCCGATCAGCATGACGGCGCGGGTGCCGATGCGGTCGCATGCCCACCCGACAATCACGCAGCCGATGGTCAGCGTGAGGGTGGCGAACGCATTGGTCTCGAGAGCAAGCGCGGCGGGTATGTGGTGGACCTTCTGCAGGTAGGCGGGCGTATACAGCACCACCACGACGATAGAGGTAGAAAGTATCCAGGTCAGCAGTGCAACGAACATGCTGGCCGAACGGTGCTCGCGCAGCACGGTGCGGATCGGCAGTTCGCGCGCCAGATTGCTGCGGCTAGCCAACTCGCGGAACACGGGGGTCTCATGCAGAAAACGGCGCAGGTACACGGACACAAGTCCGAAGACGCCGCCCAGGAGGAAGGGAATGCGCCAGGCGAAATCGCTTACCTGTTCAGGCGTGTAGTGTCGATTGATGGCGACCGCAACGAGCGAACCCAGCAGGATGCCGCCAGTGATGCCCGAGGTCAGGGTCCCGATGCCGAAACCATAATGCCGGCTCGGCACGTGTTCGCCGACAAACACCCCGGCACCAGGCATCTCGCCCCCGATGGCCGCGCCCTGCAGCACGCGCATCGCCAGCAGCAGCAGCGGCGCCGCTACGCCGATGCTGGCGTAGGTGGGCAGCAGGCCGATCATCAGCGTGGGCGCGGCCATCAGCAAGATCGACAGCGTGAACATGCGCTTGCGGCCAAACCGGTCACCAAAGTGGGCGATCACGATGCCGCCAAGCGGGCGTGCAAGGTAGCCGGCGGCGAAAATGCCGAACGCCTGCAGTTGTCGCAGCCAATCTGGCATGTTGGGCGGGAAGAATAGCGCCCCCAGCACAGTGGCGAAGAAGACGTAGATGACGAAGTCGTAGAACTCAAGCGTGCCGCCGAGGGCGGCAAGACCCAAGGTCTTGTAGTCGCGAGCAGCCAGCGTGCGTGCCGGAGCGGGCAAGACGCCGCCCGGTACGCTCCGGGGATTCACATGGGGTTCCTGTTGTGGATTCATGTTCAGGTCTCTTTGCGTAGTGGTATGTACGCCGTCGGTCAGAGCCCGGCTTCGTGTGGGTCTGGCGGGCCCGCCACAATGGACGAGCCGGTTCGCTCAGCGGTCCGCTCAGTCGACTTTCGAGCCATTGACCCACGCCAGACTTGTGTACTCACGTAACCACCGCGTGGGCCGAACGTACCTGTTCACAGGTCATCCATCGCCAGTGCTTGCCCGTCTGCGCTTCGGTTACGCGAATTTAGCCAGGCACCAGCCAGCACGCCCGCAAGCAGCGTCGCTGTCGCGAGAATTTCCATGCGATGGGCGGGATGCCAGACCATCGCCGCGAGGACACCGAGAATCACCACGACGACCGACCACGTCAACCACGGGTAGCCCCACATACGCAGCGGCAGCTCTGCCGCGCGTCGTTCCAGTACTGCGCGCATGCGCAGCTGCGATACTGCGATCACGAGGTAGACCAGAAGCGCCACGGCGCCAGAGGTAGCCAGCAGGAAGGCGAAGACGCGTTCTGGCATAAGGTAGTTCGCCAGCACGCACACAAAGGCGAATGCAGTGGACACCAGTACGGCAGCGCGCGGCGTGCCACACGCGGCAGTCCGGCTTAGGCCGCTCGGGGCATCGCCCCGCGTCGACAGCGAGAACAGCATGCGGGAGGCGGTGTAGAGCGCCGAGTTCAGGCAGCTCATTACCGCTGTCAGAACGATGACGTCGACGATCGCCTTGGCGTGCGGCACGCCGAGGATCTCCAGCGCGCGCTGGTACGCCCCATGGGTGACGAGCAGCGGGTCATTCCACGGCACCAGCGCAGCAACAATGAAGACGGAGCCCAGGTAGAACAGCGAAATGCGCCACACTACCGAGCGCGTCGCGCGCACGATTTGCCGGGCCGGGTGTTCCGCTTCGGCCGCCGCAATGGTGACGATCTCTGCCCCCATGAATGCGAACATCGTTGTCAGGACGGCAGCGATGACAGCATTTGCGCCATTCGGCATGAACCCGCCATAGTCAACCAGCCGCACCACGCCTGATACCTGAGCCCCCGGAAGCAGACCCAGCAACGCCAGACCGCCAACGGCAATGAACGCCACGATGGCGATCACCTTGATGAGCGCGAACCAGAATTCGAACTCACCATAGCTCCTGACCGAGAACAGATTGGTGCCGGTCAGCGCGAGCGTGATCGCCAGCGCAAACGTCCACGGGGGTACGGCGGGCAACCAGGCGCTCAGAATGGCCGCCGCCGCTGTCGCTTCAATCGGGATCACGAGGACCCAAAACCACCAGTACAACCAGCCAATCGTGAAACCGGCCCAATGTCCGATGGCACCGTCCGCGTAGGTCGAAAACGATCCGGTATCCGGCTGTGCCACAGCCATCTCGCCCAGCATGCGCATGACCAGCACCACCAGCAGCCCAGCCATGGCATAGGCCAGCAGAGCGGCCGGGCCGGCCTCGGCGATAGCTCGCCCGGAGCCTACAAACAGTCCGGCGCCGATGACGCCTGCAAGCGAAACCATCGTGACGTGACGCGGCTTGAGTCCATGGCTCAGCCGTTTCCCTGACGGGTTCATGTCTCTCTCCTCGGTGAAGCGCGACCTACACGAGCCCGCTCTTGGTCCCCTATGAATGGAAATTCACCGCGCTGGCGTTCCAGCAAGCCGCGGTCGTCTGACCCCAAATGCGGCAGGCCGCATCGCATTGACGCGAACAACGGGGTTCTGCAGATTGCCCACTCGATCAATCGACGATCGACCCACTGGACTGTGCCAGCCGGGCGTACTCGCCTAACGACCGCGTTGGCCGGAAGTACCGGTCACGAAGAATCGGCCTCTTGAGCGGCCCAACGATGGATGCCAGGTCGGACAGCTTCACATGGCCCAGTTCGGGCATGCCGATGCCCACGTCGCACAAACCGTAGGCGGTGTCACCATCGGTCGGATCCAGCGCGGCCAGTAGCCAGGTCGCATGCGCGTCAGGGGTAAACAGCCGCACTACGGGCAGAGGGTCGCTTCCGTGACCGGCTGCGTACGCGTGGCCGTTTGCGAGCAGCTGCTCGCGTTGTTCGGCGGTGATGAGAGGTTGGATCATGGTCGTTGCCTCCTGGAAGGTTCAATCCACGGCGAAGCGAGCGGATACAGGGCGCACGCTCCGGGCCGCCGTCGCGCAACAAGCCGCGTGCGCCAGAGTTGAGCACTTCTCCGCTTGCCCATGGCTTCCCTGGTTCTGCCTAAGCTGCGTAAAAAACACACTTTGCGTTTGGCTCCAACGGCAACGTTACCACAAACCAAACTCAAAGTGTGTGGTACTGAATGCCCGGGTCGGAAAAACTTCCGCCATGGGGAACCAAACGCAAAAGTGTAGGGCACAGATGCTATTCGCCGCCAATATGCGGCGCATCCGCAAAGACAAAGGTTTGACGCAAGAGAAGGTTGCGGAAGCGGCCGACCTTCACGTCAACTACATCAGCTCGGTGGAGCGCGGCGAACGCAACATCTCGATCTGCAATATCGAGAAGATTGCTGTGGCGTTGGGCGTGGCCATGACCGCCCTCGTCGATGAAGCCGGGCCCTCGAAGGGCTACCAAAGCTCCTGAATCGTGCAGGCATTCGGCTATTTGTGTCGGAAGACAATAAGTCCGCTGCGGGCGATTGGGGCAATCCGTGAACCGACTTACAGGCCCGGGTTCAGCGCCTTTACCTGCCCTGCACATAAAAACTGACAGCCCCTCCCGTCGGGCCCGGACGCCACCCGAGCGTCAACCAGCGCGATCGCCGCGCTCCTCCACATAACCCGATGCAACAGGCTATGTTGCGACCGAATTTATGTTGCGGCGACGGTTTCGAGTCAGGGCTTGTCCAATGACCGCTGACTCGTGTCCGCACATAAAATTCCCCCTACAAACTAAAGTTGCTTCAGAAACGTCATCAGTGAAGGCAGCGTGGTTGCGCGCCTTGATGCTGCGGGCAGGCCCGAGAGGTCGACGCGAGCAAGCGCCTTTGCTTTCATTTCCAGGTCCACCTCGGCGTAGATGTGTGTCGTATCCAAAGAGACATGCCCTAGTCGCGCGCCCCGATAGCCGTGCGTCGATCCGGAAACCAGAGCTGCGCGCGAACGTCCACTATTTGTGTGGACCTGACACCCGAGTACCGCCCTGAGCGCTCAGGCGAACGGCCGGAAATGGCTCACAGCGGTCATGCGCTGTCCCCCAGCGCCGAACCCCGGCTTCTCGGCCATAGAGCCGTTTCGGCCGACCGTCCCAGCCGCCGACGGGGCGAGAACGACTATGTCCGTCACCCTGGAGCAGCGGCCCCACATCAGCTGCACGGCAATCCAGCTAACTCCGGCTTTCTAGTCCAGCAAAGGGAGCCCGCAAGCCCTGATCTGGGCCCCCCATCCGCTGAGGCAGGGTGAGCGATTTGTTCACCAGCGCGCCTCCAGCAATGAAGAAGGGGCTGCGCTGAAAGCGCAGCCCCTTCTTCCGCGAGTCTTGTTCGTGTCATCAACTCGGCACAAATTTCACGCTAGTCCAGCTAATTCTGAAAATCCAGTTCAGCAAAACGGTACGTAGTCCAGCTAATTCCGGTTTCCTACACTACTATGGCACTGTAGCAGGGGTTGCTACCTGACAGACGAGCCCACGATGCCACGCGCTTTCCGGGACATTCTGGAATCAATTGTTGACAGAAAATTTATTAGTTACTGTCAATCTGCAACCACCGACTCTCCCAGAGGCGGAACGCCAGAATTCTTACCATCTGCTCGTTCCGCTTTCACCTCAAATTGCGTCAGTACGCAGCCGACAACCTCCGACCTTCCAGAGGCGTGGCGTGAGCGAAACCTCACACTATCGTACACATGATGCACCTCATAGCCCTGCTGGGCAAGAAATTAATTGACGGACGAATTACGTACACGCGACGCCCCGTTGCCCAGCGAGTTTCAGTCGCCCGGTCTTAGTCGGAGAGCGCCCAAAAAGCGGACGCTCGCCTGTCATAGGCGTTATAGGGTTCGCCTGCACTCAGCATGCGGGATCCTGCGCTTTAGCTATTTGGCCGGGCGGCAAATGCCGTCGATGGCAGCCTTTAGCTTCGGAATCAGTGCAGCTCGGACGGTTGCCTTGTCTTCATCTTCCTTGGCACACAAATAGGGAATCACTCGATTGAACCCTAAATCAAAGGGGAGATCGCTAATGCTGCCGAACGCAGTGTTGCAGACCATGACAATGCCGTCTGGTCCAAGCACACTTAGTGCATAGCCAAGCTCGACCATCACGTTAGAGTTCGCCTGTTTGCCGGCAACCAACGAGACATCGGCGATAAAGACATCACAGTCCTTTATCTTCTCAAGAATCGTGTCGAAGATTTTCGGAGAACCTGGCCGCCCGCTTGTGTCACTGTCGACCCGAAGCGAATCCTCGACATTCATTTCAGCATTGAGAGCATCCACTGCCTTGTCGATGCAGGTACGGATGAGTCCTCTGTTGGTCGAGTTCGGCAAGCTCGATTGCCACGAATAGAAAACAGTCCACGGCCCATTCTCCTTCTTTTTTGGTAACGTTGTCTTCCGCTGATACTGTTCAAGAGCGACCTTGATGTTCAAGACCGCCGTCGCGTACTGCTGCTGCGCTTGGCCGTTGATAAATGATGTAGCGCCTTGCAATGCAAAAACGCTGCGCTTTAGATTGAACAGTTCCGTCGACGGAATGGCTTGGCGCAGTTCAGGAATCAACTCGTCTCCCGACAAGAGCGGCGCAACAATGGTGCGGAATGTCGTCGCTATCTGCAAGTTACTGTAGTCAGTGCCACCGTCGAAGCGCTTTAGATCGTTGATGGCGCGGTCGCATAGCTCGATCAAACTTACGGCGTCTTGTGGAGTCATAGCTTAACTTACGTCGGATCCATGGGTGCCCGATTATATGCTTGAGCCTCAATCTCGGATCATTTCGGCCGTGAGTCTCAGCGCGTTCTCCGGAATTCAGGGCTGTGCGTCGCCCGCATCCGCATCGTCAAATGCATCTCAGGTGTGCGCTATCGCGTGGATTTTGGTAGCCGCCGGTAGTCGCTCGATTGTGGAAAAGCAAATCAATGATTTATCGACGTCAGTGGACGTCGAGAGCATTCTTTCCACAAACCGCGCGGTTATGTGGAATCGGCCCGTAAAGTCCTTGCCCGGTAAGGGCGTGCCTTCTGATGGTCGCCGATATACCGTCAGAAATACCGCCGCAAGTCCGAGCCTAGGGTGAGGACGTACCGAACGGCAGTGAAGGTGTGCCAATGTCCGCCCTAGCGCGGGAACCGGCAGCTTGAGCACTTGGGGACTGTCCTGCTTTCGCGGCGGCGCATGAACGCGGGAGGGGCCGCCGCGTGGCGGTCCCTGGGTCACGGCTGGCTAGCCGTTCGAGACGTCGCGGCTTTCGTCCAGCGCACCATGCCCAATCAGATAAAACGCGCGCTGTGCCCAAAGCGTTTCGAGGTGTTCCCGATCTTCCGGGATCAATGCCCAGAGGCTATGGCCGGAGAGCTTCGCGGCAGCGCCGGCGAGCTGGAACGGCGGCGGAAACTTGCGGGCGGCGAACGACGCTTCGATACCGAGTTGCCGGGTCGTCGCGTCCTCGACGAACGAGAACCGGTTGGTGTTCCCCGTCCTCGTCTTGATGTAATCCGACTGCAGCGTCAGATCCACAATCCGCGAATCTTCGCCAAACCCGATAACCGCCCGAAACGACAGGTAGCGCGGCTTGCCGCGATTGCACGCATTGCGCAGAAACGTGAAGATGCCGAAGCCGAGCGGCGCGATTTTTCCGTCTTCTTGGGCGACCAGATCGCCAGGCAGGAACAGATCGATGTTCTCGCCGTCGCCGCGGCGCTTTGGTATTAGATAGAAAATGCGGTCCACGTCGTCCATCACAGTTTGGTGATCCTCTTGTTGACGTCGGACGAATTCAGAAAAGCGGCCGATTTTGCGCCTTCCCATTTCAACTGGGTCGGTGTGTCCTTGAAGTTCTTGCCGACGATCGGCGCAGCCACGACGTCAACGTTGAAGACGTGCGTGCGCCGCGTATCGGCCTTCGCAATCGTGATCGCATGTTCCTTGGCGCCCAGCCAGCTCAGTTCGTGCTTTTTCAGGCTTGCCACCCCGGAGTTGTTCACCTTCAATTCGACCACGGTCGGCTTCTTGCCTTTTGCGACATACCACGCCCACGCACTGGCTTCATGTCCGTAATTGCCTACATAGAACCCTTGCCCTAGTTCTCCGCCACCGAGCTTCGTATCGATCTTGCTCGCAGCTATCTGTTGAATCGATGTCAACGCCCCGCCGTGGTACCAAGTACCGTCGATTTCATAGTTCTTTTTCAACACATCCTCTGCGAGTGTCGCAGCAGTCTAGCCTTATCCACACACACCTGCGGATACCCCCTAGAAATCCGCCTGACTGCCTGTGAACGGAATGGGGACAAGCGATATGCCTTTGCCGCGGTCAAAAAAGTTATCAGCGGCAGCCGCGCGTTGTTCACGCGGGCCGCGCGCAGTCATAAAACGGCTACGACTTTGATTATCATGGCAACGCCGACACCTCCTGCAATGTAGTTGTAGCAGCTTGGTAACTGACTGGAAGCAAACGACCGTGTCCAATGCAAGCACTGACGCTGCCACAATGCTACATGAGAGCATAAGGCGAACGCTCGGGCCGACGTCGTCGGATGGTCGAAGATTTTGACGGCTGCGTCGAACGTCTGTTCATGGCCGGGAGGCGCCCGACCACATGATCGAACCTGAGGAGGGGTAGCCATGGACCGCCTTGTCGCCCATGTGCGCTTAGATGTCGCAGACAGCCGCGGGCGTCCTGGCGGGCGGGTCGAACGCAATGCCCGCGACATGAAGTCGCGCGAAAATGTCCCCCGTCTCGAAGTCCCAATTTGCTGGCATGGCGTCTTTCAACCCCAAGCCACCACAGGCAGGACCGTTGTCGAGGTAGGTGCATTCTGCTTCGGTAAGCATAACGATGACCAAAAATGGCCGGATCTCCTGCGCCACCTCTTCAGCCGAGGCGCCTTGTGCAAGTCTGGCAATGCATCGGTCCCGCAGGAAGGCGCATGGCACTACGTGCTCAGGGTGCTTGCCGCCGTTCTTTCCATAACCCGTCGGCACTTGCTCTGCTGCTAGGTAGTATTCGAAGCAGCGGGAGTGCGCACCCTCGTGGGCGAGACGCGTTTGCTGCAGGTACCGAACAAGGCGAACGAAGGAGCGCTGGATGATCGTCTCGGCGTCGGTGACGGTCTGGAAGGGCTTGCCCGCGTTGGCGCAGAGAATAGCTAGATCGGCGTCCATGGCCGCGTCGAAGGCGGGTGCCGCATCCTTTAGTTCCAGCCCTTTCGCCAGCTCGGCGGCAGCCTCGTATAACGATAGCCCTCGTTGCTTATAGAAGTCACCGAGCACTAGGTCTCGGATCGACGTATTCGATATTTTCGAGGGCTTGTGGAATTCGATGGCGCGCGTGTCTCCCAGCGAGCCTTCCTCCCACATTTCCCAGAAGAATCGGACGGTTTCAAACACCTTCCGGACATATGCCGCTCGCTTTGCTGTTTCCGGCGTTTCATAGTGGGAAGTCAACCGGCGGAGCCCGTCGTACTGAGGCGTGACCACCTCGAACGCCTCTAGAGCCGCCATCAAGCCCTCGGCTGGACCAAATCCGATGTGCAGGCGACGCTGAAGGAGGGAAACCGATGGACTTTGTTCGTCGATAACGATGGCCTTTGCCTGGGCGATTAGGTCTTGCGTGGGGATGCTACTGGTCATGTCTTGAGCCCTCAAAGAGTCGGGTTGGGGGCGCGGGACCGCGCCTTCGCGTGTAACAGCATCGAGGAGCTGGCAACCTTCCCGTTGTTACAAATTAGTTTGATTCATTGCAGGGTATTTTGCAGCCGGTAAATCCCAGCCTGATACTTGCTCAAAATGCCTGGGGGCGGATATCTCCCCTGAGTGGGGCTAGGCGTCGTGCGTCGCATCGTGGTAAGCGGAAATTGAGTATCTACTGCCTGCGACCAAGCATCTCGAGCCACGGAACGTCCCCCGACCTGAGTGTGGCAATGCTGTGATGCCAGAAGGGGCCCGACGTCGGCCGTTGCGGCATGAGTAGGAGAGACCGGCCGGTCAGGGCCGGTTGCTGCCCGTCAAGCCGCGGTTGTCTCTGACCGCCCCATCTGCGCCATTCGAGACGTAGCGCCGGAAGGCCGAGTCGGCCGATTTTGCGAAATTCGCCGATACCGCTCGTATGGCCGTTCCTCGGGCTCGGAGCGGACGTCCAGCCCTCGGGTAATATTGTGCGATTACTGAGACGGGAGACTAAGCTTGACCAAAATCGCAACAGTGATGGCAAAACTGGCAGGCATCCGCAAAGCTGTGGATGTCACCTCAAACGAGCGGGACCGAGCTGGCCGCAATAAGGTAGTGTTCTACCGAGACGATGCAGAACACTACTTTAAACAGGCGGTGGAGTGCATCGATCAAATGCGTGCTCTGCTACCGGACTTGTATGCAGATTTTCCGACAATCGCCATCCATCCAACCGTCGAGTTGACTACGAAGGACGCCGACGGGAAGCCGAATCTCGCCTACGGAAGGGAGCAACTTACGCGCCTCGTTCGGGACATCGACCATGCTTTCGAAATCCGGGCAAATAGTGGGCAAACTGCCCCAAGCTTAGCTCCTGTTAGGCGCGTATTCGTTTCACACGGTAGAGCGCCTGACTGGAGAGAGGTTCAACTATTCATCGAGAAGGATTTACAGTTGGACAGCTTGGAACTAGCACAAGAAGCAAGCGGCGGCCAAACCATTATTGAGAAGCTGGAAGCAAACTCGCGCTTGTGCGACGCCGCAGTGATTGTCATGACTGGCGACGATTCAACGCTAGACGGTGAAAGTCGTGCGCGCGAGAATGTTATCCACGAAATCGGGTACTTTCAAGGCAAGTATGGGCGCGCGAAAGTATGTCTGTTGCACGAAGACGGAATAAGCATACCTACAAACATAGCCGGTATCGTGTACATCCCTTTCCCCAAGGGAAATATCAGCGCAGGCTTTTCCGTGCTAGCCCGTGAGATCAGGGCGATGTACAAGTAGAATGCGTCATTCTCACAAGACGGAAGCAGCTTCGCACGGGGCGCAGCCGACTTTCGGCTGAAAAGCGTAGAAGTCGCCGCGGCCTGTTGCAGAAAGCCGATCGGGCCGACATCCATCTGAAACTCCACAACTGCGTCACGATGGTCGGTGCAGTACAGTGTGGCGCGGCATTGAGCCGGGCAACTATGGTAGGCGCTTCCCCAAGTAGTCGCGAAGGTGCTCTTCGAGCGCGAACACGCCGTTGTCCAGTCGGTCGCTTCGACGGCTCGACGATCGGCGATGTTTTTTGCCGACACCATCTGCCACGCGGGCGGTCAGCGAGCCTTCAGCAGCATACAATCGCTACTTGGCTTCCGGTTCCGGTGGAATGGGGAAAGAGGTCCATTGGTTCGGCATAAATTGGGGTGAAAACTATTCCGCTAGCAGACCATGCATGTGCGAATACCCCAATCTTTGAAAACGATCGAATCTGTGTCCTGTTGATAAATCGATGTCGAAACCTCGCATCTCTCTTATTTCGGTCGCTTTGTGCTCCATGAGATAAACGGGACCCGCCGTTCTCTTTGACTTGTTACAATACACAAAGACAGGCTCTGCGATTCCTGGTAAGTCATTTATACTTTGCTACCCGACTTTTTTTGCATGAAAATGCTATCCTTTTAACTGTGTTTGCAAGAAAGGGGGGTTCGCTGAGCCCTATCTGACGGGTAGCCGAGTCAATGGCGCATTGACGAACCGTGGTCAACCCGGAGTTCGAAGGGGCTTCCACGGAACTGTTAACTGTAGCAGGCCTTCAGAGCTGCTACCTACTATGGTCGAGTGTGTGGAGAATATAGAGCGAAATGAACGACGAGGAATTGGCTGAGGAATTGGAAAGGCGGAATGCAGTCGTGGTGCATTTTTCGCACCACGCTAACATGCGTGAAGGTGGCACGTTTCCCGAGGACTTACAGGCAGTGATCTGCGATGGAGAAGAATGGCCGCTCTCATGCTCTGTCCTGTTTCCCGGGCATTGCATGGAGCCGTGCGGCAGCGTTGGGGTGATATTCAAGCCAAAGGTCACGAATGTGATCTCGGTCTCCAACACCGACTCGGGCTCCTACGTCGGTATGGACGGGGTCGATTATTCTTTGGGTCGGCCTCTCGACGAGCAAAGCTTCAAGGAAACGTTCGAAGTAAAGGGCGCATACAACGAGTGGAGGGTTCGGGGAGATGCAGAAGTGATGGGCATTTTCGTCCTGGATCCCGACAACATTTGCGTGAAGAAGCCGATCGAAATCTGGGACCCAATGCGCGACGCCTACACCCAAGAGATTGCGATGGCGTCCATTGGCCTCGCTGATGTCTTCGCAGCTTTCCCCGAAGAGCAAGTGTTCTCACTGGGCCCCGCTGGGTTGGTCAAGGTCGAAGCCCCCTAGCGCGCTACATCAAGCGACACGCACGTCTTGATCCATTGCCGTTCACCATCTGATAGGCCTCGCGGAAAAACATACGCAGCCTGGTCGTTTTATATCATTGGGTTTTGGTAAGTTCAATATGCCACTGAAGACTGCTTAGGATTGGACGGGCGTCCGTAGGTGGCACAGAAGCGTTCGTCCCTTTCTCGTGGAACGAACGGCGGAACTTCGAGGCCGGTACGGTCGTTCGTCGCCCACGTGTGAACGGCAGAAGCTAGCCGACCTCAGTCAATTGAATGACACCGTGCCATCCCGTAAATTCGCTGTCCACTCGGACAGACATGGCGCGCAATGGTGACGTTTCAAAGCGAATTGGCCAAATGCCTGTTTCGCTTTGAAACGCCCCACAGTCCCAGCAGGCACAGCGCCGAGAACAGGATGGCCAACGCTGCTGCCGCAGCGACTCCGATCATGGTGCCTCTCGGTGGGTGCGGCCGTCCGGGTCGTCGTCGAAGGCGGCGGGCTCCGGGGCGAGTTCAGCCGGGTCATAATCAACGATCCTCTGCGTCGCCGCAATGTACGCCAGCGTCTCATCCAGCGCCGCTTCGGCGGCCCGCGTCGAGGCCACCACCCGCGCGACCAGGATCAGGCGCCGATTGAGCCAAGCGCGCGCGCCGCAGGGCCCGCATTTTCATGGCGGCCCGCAGTCGGACCACGTCCGACCGTCATCTCGAACAACCAGGTCAGGATGATCGCCGAAGCGCGGCAGATCGTCGATGCCGACCGGCTCATCGTCCTCGGGCCGTGGGCCCACCTCAGCGGCCCCATGCTACGCCACCCCCTTGTCCGTGCAAGAAGGGGGAGTCGGGCCTGCCGCCGCGGCCAGCGCGTCATCCAGCGCCGCGTTGGCCGCCAAAATGGAGGCTTTCGCCCCGGCATGGAGGGTATTCAGGCGCCGATCGCGCCAGGCGCGACGCTTCGGGGTGGGTAGTTTCATTTCACTCCCCAGGGTCGTGGCCCTCGGCAATTTGCGTGAGCAACTCAGTAACGCGCCGCCGCCGTCCTCGGTCACGACGGCCTGCAGCGGCGTCGAGCCACCGAGCCGCGCGAGCGGCTTTGACAGCCAGGTGAGCGCGCGTGCGCGATCTCCGAAGACTGCGCAGGCTTCCTGTATGGGGTCCATAGCGCCGGCCTGAGGGATTCTCAGAGGAGGTGCGAAGTTGTCGGGTAAATCCGCGCGTGGAATTGATTCGGCGGGGACGCGCAACGGGAGCGTCTCGATCAGCTCGAACACCGTGCGCTTCTTAGGGGCAGCCATTTTTCTCCTCACTCCATAGGACGACCTGGAGGCTGGGACCCGGGCCAAAATCGCGCGCGGCGCGGGCGCGCTCGGCTCCTAGGTGGGGCGGATCGGCGCGAAGCAGCCTGGACGAAGCTGCTAGGGAAGTAGTGACTTGCAGTAGCGACTTGCTCCAGAGCAGCCTCCCCCCTTCTGCATCTTGGCATGTGCCACCTTCCAGTTCCGCAAGCTGCTCTTCGGCTAACGGCCCGTCGTCGCGCCGGCGTCTTCGGGCTCGGCTCCATGGGGGCCTCCGCTCCTCATCCTTCATGGTAGTCGACCTTCATCTGTGCCGGCTTGCGCCGCCGCCAGACGTCCGTCCAAGCGCCTCGCCATCCGGATCGCTGGGCGGCAATGCGGCTCGGACCGGATGCCTCCATGGTACGCCGCAGGCACCTGGACCAGCATTGGCTCGCCCTTCCGGCAGTGCGGCCGTGGGACTGGGGGAGAACGTGTACGTGCCATCAGCGGTGCGGCGCGCGTCAAGGTAGATGTCGCCTCATTCATGCAGCCAAACGCTGTTTTTCGGCGCCTGGCTTGATACCGGTGGGCACGGCAATCTCGCGCTCCGGATTGAGCGTGACCGTGTCGATTGGCGACCAGTCTCGCGTGTCGCATGTCCAGCGACGCGGGTTGCGCTCACGGGCCTGAACATACAGCGCGTGGCGCGCGGCCAGAATCTTGTCGTCTTGTCCGGCGTGGCGCTGTGCCGGGCTCACGTAGCGGATGCCGCTGTGCCGATGCTCATGGTTGTACCAGTGGACGAAGTGCGCCGCCCAGGTGCGCGCCGCGGCCAGATCGGCAAAGCCCGTGGACGGGAACTCGGGTCTGTACTTGGCCGTGCCGAACAGGCTCTCCACAAAGGCGTTATCGTCGCTCACGCGTGGGCGCGAATACGAGGGCTTGACGCCCAGCCAGTGCAACATCGCCAGCACCGTGGTGGCCTTGAGCGTAGCACCATTGTCCCCGTGCAGCACCGGCTTGGTCGCCATGGCGTGAATACCCTCGGCCAGCGCCGTGCGCTTGACCAGATGCGCCGCGTGGTTGGCGTCGTCCCGATCGTGGACCTCGAAGCCCACGATCTTGCGGCTGTATACGTCCAGGATGAGGTACAGATAAAACCAGCGCCCAGCGACCTCGGCCGGCAGGTAGGTCATGTCCCAGCACCACAGTTGGCGCGGCCCCGTTGCCACGTGCGTGGTGGGCGGACGGCTTTGGCGCGGCGCCTTGGCACGCCCCCGATGCCGGGTCTGCCCATGGGCGCGCAGCACCCGACCGAAGCTCGATTCGCTGGCCAGGTAGACACCCTCATCGGCCAGCATGGGCACGATGCGCGCCGGCGGCATGTCGGCGAAGCGCGGCTCGTTGGCAACGGCCAGAATGCGTTCGCGCTCCTCGATGCTCAGCGCATGCGCGGGCGTGGGCCGCTCGGCCCCGGGGCGGCGGTCGCCGACCACCAAGCCATCGTGGGCCTTCCAGCGTTGCAGCGTGCGCACGGTTATGCCAGCTACCTCGCAGGCCAGGCGCAGGCGAGCACCGCCTGCGTGAGCGGTTTCGATATGGCGGACCATCGTTTGGCGATCTTCCAGGCCGATCATGCGTCCTCGTCCTTGTCCTTCGGGAAGATCCCCTCGAGCTTTTTTGAGAGTATCAACAGGGCGGCAGCTTCGGCCAGGGCCTTCTCCTTGCGGCGCAGCTCGCGCTCGAGTTCCTTGATACGGCGCCGATCGGCCTTTGTCTCACTATGGGTGGCGCGCGCATCCTCGGGCTCAGCCAGCGCCTGCGTGGCCGCAGTGCGCCACTGCTCCAACTCCTGCGGATACACACCGTTCTCACGGCACCAGGCGTTCTTGCTGGCCTCGTCCAACGCAGCCGTCGCCAGCACCGCCTCAAACCTGGCCGCCGCTGTCCATGCCCGCTCGCGAGCGGGCATGGACATAGCGTCCGCACGCCAGCGCTCCAGCGTGGCCACTGCCACACCCAATTCCCTTGAAACCACTTCCACCGCCGCACTCTCCGGCGGTAACAACCGTGCTACCGCCCGGTCCTTGAATTCTTGTCCGTAACGAGCCACTTCTATCTCTTATCGCCCCCAGGGTTCAAATTCTATCGGGGCGACATCTATTCTGCCGCGGGGGGCCTTGAACGCAGCCATCTAGCTATCTAGCCATTCCATCGGCATTCAGTCATCAGGGCGTTTGGTAAACTTGGGGGAAATGCAGCCATCATGAACTTCCTTTAGAGCTAATGCCAAATAATTCCAGTTCGGCACTACAAACTCAGATGGTAAATCCTTATGAGCAACGATTTCAGACGTTGCTGGCTAAAGGCATGGGCAGCTCTGCCGCCGCTCTGATGACCACTGAACGCTACGTCGATCAAAAGCCGGTAGTGCGCAACAAGAAAAAACTACCTCTTGGAGAGCATGACGAAGCCTTCTGGTCGAGTAGTTTCTTGATGCTGATTTCACCTGATGGCTGGGGGAGCGAGATTGGCCGATTGGCAATCGTGCGCTATTTGAAGCAAAGCCGCATTTCGCGCCTTGATTTGCTGATTGTAATAGCTCGGACTGCGCCAGACGCCTTACTCTGGGCCATTCGGCGATCTCGGGTGGGGCTGTCCTCGCATCCCGATCGATTTTCTGAACTACAATCAGTAGGAATGTCATGCTCGGTAGTCGCTGAGCAATGCGAGATCATCTCCATCCTTTCTGAAGCCTGCCAAGCCAAAACTGACGAACTGGAACGTTGCAAAACCCGGTTGGCCGAGCTAAGTCCATTTGAGCTTTTGTTATACGGAAGCCTGTTCGCCTACGCAGAGTTGGTACCATTGCCGGGCAGTAACCATCATCCTGAGATGGAAGAATATTGGGAGGCGATCAACGATCTATTGATCTGGAAGATTGCTTCGGTACCCGAGTCGGGTATTAAGCTCAACATCGACAAGGCCAGGCGTTCTTTGGCGACACATCTTTCTCCGCTGATTTTTCCAAGCTCCCAAGGTCAGCCGGCTCGACATGACTTATACGAGGCCTTTGAGGAACTTCTCGCCGCTCAACTGGAACTCAATGCCATTAACTCTCGTTCTGTCGATGCGTACTGTTACGACGATAGCATTCTCTTTGTCCGTAACGGTAAGGTTCTAGAAATCGAGCAAACCGATCCTGCCGTCAGAGACAAGTGGCATCGTGATGGTGAAAAGCTGGCTAAGCTTCATGGCTATTGGCTATGTCGTGGGATGCAGGAATTTTTCAGATCCCCCTTTGCGGGGAAAATCATTGGCCGGCCAGAGAATCATGAACTGAACGAAATGGCACTCATCCGGGCAGTGAGCAATCGTTTGCTCCTGGATGAGGTATATGGCATCGACGACCGAGTGCTGCTGGCTACCGGCACGCGTGTGCCATTATTCAACGCCCTGCTGGCGTTGGAGCTAAGCTCCTTCTTTTACCAACGCGAGTTTCTTTGCCCCTTCGGCGAACTGCTGAAGCAAACCGGCGACTGCCTGGTGGCTTTGCGCACGTTGTTCATGCGTGGGTTGATTGACGGCATGCAGAATCGGCTGCCACTGACTTTTACGACTCGCATGGACAAGATCAACGCCATTTGTGGCTGGGTCGTAAGTGATGCTCAGCCTCATGGTGACCCAGTGATGGCGGCAGCGGTGCTGGATTTCTGGACCAGTGACTGGTCAGCATTATCTAGCCGTCTGCGTAACCACAGTGACGGCAAGGAGCCGAACCTGCTGGAGCGCCCTTTCCTCAAGATGGGCGAGCTTATCGTTCAGTTGCCTTGGCTCACTGGCCTCCAGAACAATCGCTCCGCGGCGATCAATAATCTGCGCCGGGTTGATTCTAAGCGCTCGGAGGTAAAAGAGGAAACCACACGCATTGAGCACCGATTAGGGGCGCTATTTGCGCAACGTGGCTTCCAAGTTAAGGTGGGATGGGTGCCCGATCGAGACACCTACGGCGACGCCGGTGAGGTCGATCTGATTTGCGCAATGGACGGGATCGTGCTTGTCATTGAGGTCAAATCCTCCTACCTCCGCAAAACCCAGTGGGAGGCTTGGCTGCATGCCAGTACTACCCTGCGAAAGGCTGGCAAACAGTTGCAGCGCAAAACTACGGCGCTGATGCAGGCATTGACCATGGATGCGGGATTGTGTGCCGATCTGGGATTGCCGCCGGGAACAGTCCCATCCATGACGGGTTGGATCGTCGATACTTCCATCGAACTCGATCATGAACGGTTCAGCGGCTTTCTCAAGATATCGCTGGAGGAGGTCATCATTGCTCTACGGAACGATTGTCACCTTCTATCTGACCCAGACGGGATACTGAAGGCAATACAGGATGGTGTGAATCTGGATGAGGCTGATCATGTTGTGGATGAGGCGGCTTCGCTATACCCGCAGTCATTTTCTGCGGCTCGCTTTGTGGATGTAATCGAGTCTGAGGCGGTTTGGTCGTATTGAATCGGTACGAGAGGGTCGGAAGCGCTGTTCGTCTTCCCCGGTCGAACTTCGCTCTTCAGCCGCCCCCTCCATTGGGCAAGCCATTTGGGACATTCAGCGCCATGCGTCCAAACTGCCGAACGGTTGTCCAGAACCGAACTTCAGCCGTTGGTGCGATGATGGGCGATTGGCTGAAAATGGCCAGGATGCGACGTTCGCCTGCTTTCGGTCGGCCGTTCAAGTCCGTTTCGGTCAACCGCCACCTAGTCGGACGACCGAATTTGGCCGTCCGACCTCATCCGCATGGCCGATTTCATTGGCGACGGCCGGAAAGGACACTGTTTGTACAATGCTAGGCGAAGCGGGGACGACGGATGAGCGGACTGAAAGCGATTTGCGATGCCCAGCGTGAGTGGGCCGCGGCGCATGGTGTCGGGCTTGACGATGGCTACGCTGACTACGTGCGCAGCCTTGAGTTGAACCTGTGGAGGCCCCTGTCAGCTCCCGCGCTGGCTGCGTTCAGGTCAGGAGGCGGCGGGGAGTTGTCAGATCGCAGGAGTCGAAGCGGAAAACTCATCCCTGCCAAGATACGGGCTTTGCGCTCCTCAGCAGCGCTTGCGTCAAATTTGTTCGACAATTGGCCTGAAGGGGGCCTCGTTGATCTCGGACACGCGATGGGTATCCACGGAAAGCCAAGCTCGATCGCCTTCGAAGCCCAAGTGCCGACTGGACTGGAGCGCTGCGCCAATTTGGATGTCATCTTGTCCATGCCAGGTGACCAGGTGGTCGGTGTCGAGAGCAAGTTCACCGAATGGCTTAGCCCCAAAGAAGTTGGTCCGGGAGACGCATTCCGCCCCGCTTACTTCGAGGGGGGCCGCGGCCGCTGGGAAGAGGTAGCCCCCCGCGGCAGAATAGATGTCGCCCCGATAGAATTTGAACCCTGGGGGCGATAAGAGATAGAAGTGGCTCGTTACGGACAAGAATTCAAGGACCGGGCGGTAGCACGGTTGTTACCGCCGGAGAGTGCGGCGGTGGAAGTGGTTTCAAGGGAATTGGGTGTGGCAGTGGCCACGCTGGAGCGCTGGCGTGCGGACGCTATGTCCATGCCCGCTCGCGAGCGGGCATGGACAGCGGCGGCCAGGTTTGAGGCGGTGCTGGCGACGGCTGCGTTGGACGAGGCCAGCAAGAACGCCTGGTGCCGTGAGAACGGTGTGTATCCGCAGGAGTTGGAGCAGTGGCGCACTGCGGCCACGCAGGCGCTGGCTGAGCCCGAGGATGCGCGCGCCACCCATAGTGAGACAAAGGCCGATCGGCGCCGTATCAAGGAACTCGAGCGCGAGCTGCGCCGCAAGGAGAAGGCCCTGGCCGAAGCTGCCGCCCTGTTGATACTCTCAAAAAAGCTCGAGGGGATCTTCCCGAAGGACAAGGACGAGGACGCATGATCGGCCTGGAAGATCGCCAAACGATGGTCCGCCATATCGAAACCGCTCACGCAGGCGGTGCTCGCCTGCGCCTGGCCTGCGAGGTAGCTGGCATAACCGTGCGCACGCTGCAACGCTGGAAGGCCCACGATGGCTTGGTGGTCGGCGACCGCCGCCCCGGGGCCGAGCGGCCCACGCCCGCGCATGCGCTGAGCATCGAGGAGCGCGAACGCATTCTGGCCGTTGCCAACGAGCCGCGCTTCGCCGACATGCCGCCGGCGCGCATCGTGCCCATGCTGGCCGATGAGGGTGTCTACCTGGCCAGCGAATCGAGCTTCGGTCGGGTGCTGCGCGCCCATGGGCAGACCCGGCATCGGGGGCGTGCCAAGGCGCCGCGCCAAAGCCGTCCGCCCACCACGCACGTGGCAACGGGGCCGCGCCAACTGTGGTGCTGGGACATGACCTACCTGCCGGCCGAGGTCGCTGGGCGCTGGTTTTATCTGTACCTCATCCTGGACGTATACAGCCGCAAGATCGTGGGCTTCGAGGTCCACGATCGGGACGACGCCAACCACGCGGCGCATCTGGTCAAGCGCACGGCGCTGGCCGAGGGTATTCACGCCATGGCGACCAAGCCGGTGCTGCACGGGGACAATGGTGCTACGCTCAAGGCCACCACGGTGCTGGCGATGTTGCACTGGCTGGGCGTCAAGCCCTCGTATTCGCGCCCACGCGTGAGCGACGATAACGCCTTTGTGGAGAGCCTGTTCCGCACGGCCAAGTACAGACCCGAGTTCCCGTCCACGGGCTTTGCCGATCTGGCCGCGGCGCGCACCTGGGCGGCGCACTTCGTCCACTGGTACAACCATGAGCATCGGCACAGCGGCATCCGCTACGTGAGCCCGGCACAGCGCCACGCCGGACAAGACGACAAGATTCTGGCCGCGCGCCACGCGCTGTATGTTCAGGCCCGTGAGCGCAACCCGCGTCGCTGGACATGCGACACGCGAGACTGGTCGCCAATCGACACGGTCACGCTCAATCCGGAGCGCGAGATTGCCGTGCCCACCGGTATCAAGCCAGGCGCCGAAAAACAGCGTTTGGCTGCATGAATGAGGCGACATCTACCTTGACGCGCGCCGATGTCTTGAAAGTACTCAATCCCATATTTCTTCAGGGTAGCGGCAAATTCCAGAACCGCCTCAACCTTGGTTATTCCGTTGACCGCCGACGTCCGTTGACGGTTGTCTAATATCTCTTCGGTCATAACCCCGAAGCCACGCTCAATGTAGCGTTCGCAAAGGGCGCTTACAGACTCTTGCTCCTCGCGGGATGGGATTGACGTGCGGTCACGTCGAAATTTACGCAGGCCGAAATGCTGGCAGTACCTCGAAACAACGTTTTGCGTGCTTTGATACTTCACATTTATCGAAAAAACGGCATCAATGATGCACAACGGCAAACTTTGGTAGTAATACTCGTCGCCTAGGCTGGCAGAATGAAGCGGCAGGACACGGTTGCAATATTCCAGTTCGCCATCAAACAGCACGGCATACACGCCAGTCCGCTTGCCGTAGGCGACAATTTGCACCGTCTGGCCGACGAGAAACTCCGTGCGCGGGGTACGTGCGTTTAGCACTTTGACTACCATACCGGCTTCAAGCGGGGTGTCGATAGCTCACCTTCCCAACAGCGGACGCTCGTCGCGCCCGTTTCTTGCCTCCCGCTTCCAGCGGCGCTAACTCGCGATGGCTGAAGGTGCCGCCCCGCTTCATGCACCCGCGTTACTCTGCTGGTCTTGATGTCTGGTGCGATCTGGGCAACTGGCATACCGCTATTAGACAGTGGCATGGTGTTCTCTCTTTGGTAGATCAATCGAAGCCCACGTCTTCCTGTTTATGCCTTCGACCCCAGTGGTCAATCCGCCATTTGGTCATCATCCTGTTGTGGCTTCGCGCTTCCCTTGTTGCCGCAAGTCGGTGTAGGACAATACCGTTCCTGACACATCAGTCTGCTTCCCACTAGCATGGGCGTCTTCCTTCCTGACGACTTGGTCCAGCAATGTCAGCGCCTACCATCGGGCAACGGGGACTACCTTGAACAGGCTCTGGACCTTCGCCGGGCGAGCCATGCCCGCTGGTTAGGGGTTGAACCACCGTTCGACGGCGGCGTTTTCGTGTGGAATGGCACACGCTACTACCACGTCGGCGGCATCGATACCACCAGGCACAAGGTTCTCATCGAAGTATTCCGAATCAACGCTGAAGACAAGCTGGAAGCCGTCCTGGCGTTCCAATATCCGCCGCCGATTCGCGATCTTTACCCGGCTGAGTATCAGCTTCTGTATAAGGATGATCCGTGGGACGGCGCGTTCCCGCCTAGCGGAAAAGAATAAGTCCACCGCATTTCACGTCAGGCTTCTGCCTTCAGCTTCGCGTCCCATCACCCTGCCGCAACGACACCTTCTCGCGCCAGCAAGGTTGTGCGGCCTGCTGGTAAACACTGTCATGAAATATTCATGGCATGCATTGATAATGCGTGCCCCGCAGTATTGAATTGATTTTCCCGGGCGTTCGCGGTAGGTGTGGCTGCGGCCCCGGCGATGGTCGTAAGTTCTGCGGCAAGCGGAGCGGCGCTGCGGCCACGGCAGATGACGCTTCCAGCAGACCTTACATAAAAACATGGAGACATGGATGCTGACTCCTCACGAAGTGGCCACACTAATATTGGTCAAGGACACCCCAAATCACGCCGAACTGGATCGCGCTGCCCTGGACGCCCTACTAGAACACCAGCTCGTTAGCCTAGAGGAGTCCGCATCTGGTCACCAGCGTCCCTGCATTACGGTCAGGGGCGGTGCTTTCCTCAGCGCCGTCGCCAGAATGCGCTGACCAATATGTGCTGAAAGCCGTCAAGACTTGACGGGTAAATGATTTGCTCAGTGGTACAGGCCAGTGCATGAGTTGCGAACCCGCCCCATCATGGGGCGAGATACTATCTTGCCCTGGCTGCTTGTCTTGTGATCCCGGGTCCGATTGACGCAGCCTGGTTCCTTTTGATGGAGCACTGTGGCTGCTTTGTCGTTTTCAGAGGGCACTACGTCTCCGAGGAAACTGTCACTCCTTCCCGGACCCGCATCACGGTCCGCCTGCTGGTCTTCATCTCTCGTGCAATTTGGGCAACGGGGGGACCTTATCCGCTGTAGCTTCGCCAGCCTTCGCGCGGATAAGTTGGCTTGACGCCCCGCTTTGCGACATCGCCAATGCTTTCTACGATCCATTCTTTTGGGACCATCCAATAGTGGGTCATCTCGGTCTGCTGGCCCCCGGGGGGCTGGCCACTGCTGCGCCATCGGATGCTTGCCCGGCTCCAATCGATCTGGTCATGCTCGCGCAGGCGGGTCAGCATTGCCAGGTGCAGGCGCTCCCAGACTCCGCTGGCCTGCCAGTCACGCAGACGACGCCAGCAAGTGATGCCGCTGCCGAAGCCTCCCACGGAATCCCGGGTCTTCAATACAAACAAAATGCCGTTCAGCGCTGCTCGGTCGTCCACTCTGGGTCGGCCACCTTTTGGCGAAGGCTCCATCGTCGGCAGAAGCGGCTGCAATGCCTTCCAGAATTCGTTGTTGATCTTCTTTCACGCCATGCCATCGCTAACGCCCATCAGGCGCCGTTTGATGACATGGTTTTGCTAGCCGCTCTAAGTGCTGATATCGCTTAGAGATTCAAGGCTCTTGCCATACACTACATTTGGAGTATTTTTTCCTCAATTCAGGTCAGGAGCTATTCATGGTACGCCCCGTCGCCATGGATGATGAGAATCCACGTTGGCCACGATGATTGAGCCAGGGTAAGAAGGTCGCGCAGCTTATCGATGAAGGCATTGCTGGCAGCAGAGACTACGCAGCGACGGAAGTAGGACTCAAGGATGTTGGGCTCGCTTCCCGGACAGCACGAAGGTTTGAGTCGCTATACCGCTTTCTCTTGCGCGTGTATCCTGCGATGTTGCGACGAAGGAAAGTCTTGGCGGGTTCGACTGCCGTTATGGAGTTCATGAAGTTGCATGAGCACTCCGCCAAGCTCGCCGATAAGGTAGTTGCGGATGTTCTTTCTGGCATCCTAACCCACGACAAGGTACGGGCTCAGCGCGAAAGAGTAATGCCCTCAACGGGAGATACAGCGCGCAAGTTTGGAACTGCTAAGCGCATAGCAGACTTCGAGCATATGGCGGTTTCCCAGATCCGGCGAAAGCCGGAGTTGCTAGGGCTAGCCAAGAAGGGTCGAGTCGAACTACCAGTCCCACGGAAGCCGCTCTTTCCTGATCTCTTGTTCAAGCAAGGTGATTGCACAATTGCCGTGGAGATTAAGGCGGCAGGGCCGAGGCGTGACAGCTACATTGTTGGAAGCTATCTGGCTCGTCTTGCGCAACTACTGCAACGATACAACCGGGCTATCCTGGTTCTGCCAGGAGGATGCGAAGAGCTAGCCCAAGCAACAGTAAAACTCCAGCGGGAATGGGGACCAGCAGATATATCGATAGTCTGCCTATCGGAACCTAGGCCGCGAGTGTTCGAAGTCCGTACTACCGAGCTTGGAGCCTGCCTGGCTTTCCAGCCTTCTAATCGATAATGCCCTCCCAGATAATCGTGACAGCACATCCGAAAGACTACTTGAGCCGCTTCGTTCCCGTTGACTGAGACTCAGCGTACCTGCTGCCACCGTGGACGAATGGTAACCGGGCGATCACCTTGCGCGCTTCGTGGTCGAAGGCATCAAGCAACTTGATCTGAGCGAACTGACGCGCCAATATGCGGGCCGGCGCACCATCCGGCAGTGTTGTGGGCCTGCTGATCTACGGCTATGCCAACGGCGTGCACTCCAACCGCAAGATCCAACGCGCGACATACGACTCGGTGGCCTTTCGCTACGTGTCACCCGGCATGTGAGCCAGGCGCGCAACGACAAGCGAAAGAGCGTGCCCATACTGGAGCAGATCGTGGCGTTGCCCGCGACGCTGGGCGAGGTGGCGGGCGCACGCACTCAGCAGCTTATTCTCGCCATATCGATATAGCGCGTTGTCATTTGATGCTGCCTCCGGAATCGCAAGCTACAGCGCACACTGGTGCCCCATGCGCAAGCACTCCCCCAGTAGTAGATAGCATTCCGACGCTACCATTGTCGCTCCACTTCCCGGACTGCCACCTCGCTTGCCTGTTGTGAGTCCACAAGGAAAATCGGTTCGAGTATAGCGACGAAAGGCCATAGCCTCGGCTTGCGGATGTACTTCGCATCTGCATGTCGCATGCATGGGGTCTACTGGGTTATCAGTCCAGGGGTTGCTAGTGGGACGCCATATTGCGCCCCGGCCTCCATAGGACATGACGGCAAGACCACACACCTATCACCCCTGGAGCTTCATTGACTTTGCGTCCGCGTTCGCTGCAACACCGGCGAAACGGCATCGCTCTACAGTTCTATCTGGCAGCCCCAGATAAGTGGCTCATACGCAACTTTTTCAACAATCCGACTTCGGTGTCGGAGGGCGTCGCGAGGCTTCATGTGTGAACTCGCAACCAGACTTTGATGGTTTACTGCTGCCCATGATTTGCATTTGAGTCGGATAACTGCAACGTGTAGAATTGTGGCAACTCAAATTACTGCACGCGCTCCAGACACTCCAGCGCCGCAAAGACACGCTGCCATGGATGTACTTGTGCTCACAAACTGCACCAGTAGGAAGCGCGGCCGGATGACTTCAGGCTCTTCGGCTAGCTTACGTGATGCCTCCTTCTCTGAAGTCAGGTCCGTAGCTGACCTCGCTTGCCTGTGGAAGAAAGAGCTCTCACGGTCCGCCAACCATCAGCTCGCGTCCGATCTCTACCTAGGCAGATCTGTTGTCGACGCCCGCGCGACCGCCAATTTGCTAGGTGCCCGCCTCGCTTTCGTTTCTGCCGGCCTGGGGCTCACGCACGCAAGTGCGGAAGTTCCCCTCTATGACCTTACAGTGTCGCCCGGGGTCGGTTCGATCGCACCCGCGCTTGCGAATCTCAAATCGACGCCTGCGGATTGGTGGATGGAACTCAACGCAGGTCCTGCAATAGCGCGGCTTGTCTCCGACCAAACTACCAAGGCCGTCCTCCTGGCGTTGCCCAGCGGTTACCTCGAAATGGTCTCGGGCGATTTGCAAGGCTGCGCGGAAGATTGCGCCGAGAAGCTGAGAATCTTCACTTCCGAGAGAGGACGCATTGCTGTTCCGGAACACCTCAGGCGCTGCGTCATGCCCTATGATGATCGGCTTGAAGCCACCGCATTCCCTGGGACGCGAGCAGATTTTCCGCAGCGCGCGCTTCGACATTTCATCGAAGAACTGCATGGTCATCGCCTTTCGCTGGAGAAGGGGTTCTCAGCAGTGACATCGGCCTTGTCGGGCCTGGTAGCCCCCCAGATTCCTCGTCGAGCCAAACTGGGAGACGAGGAAATAGCTCAATTACTACGCAGAAATTGGGAAGACTTCGGCGGCAGTTCCACGCAATTGCTGCGATTTCTGAGGGACGAGGCACAGGTTGCTTGCGAGCAGGGTCGGTTCCGTCGGATCTGGCATGGCCTGTGCCAGGAGTTCGCTTCGTGAGGCGATAACGCAGTGACCACAAACACCAAAGAGATCGTCGTTCGCGCGCTCCACACAACTCAGGGTGGTGGCGTGGACGTGTACGCGTTCTTCATTGGCGGAGCAGACATCACGAAACTGGCTGATATCAGCCGCATCGAGCGCGACGCCAAGGATACCCTGAAGGGGTTCCAGAGGCCCGAGATCCGTAGTCACGTAAAAGGCATCGTCGAGTACCTCAACCAGGGAAACGTGCTGTTTCCAAACGCCATCATCCTGGCCATGTCGCCAGACGTGCGGTTCGTAGCTGCGCGTGGCTCCAAGCCAACTGGTGACATGGGCATTTCGCAGGCGGGGACGCTGACCATCCCGGTGTTCGAGGAAGGAGCCCGCGTTGCATGGATCGTGGATGGGCAGCAACGATCTCTTGCATTGGCCCAGGCCAGAAACTCGGCAATTCCAGTACCTGTGATTGGGTTCGTGTCCGACAGTATCGATATACAGCGCGAGCAATTCATTCTGGTCAATAAAGCGAAGCCGCTACCGACTCGATTGATCAACGAGTTGCTGCCCGAAACTTCTGGAATACTTCTCCCGCGCGAACTCAACGCGCGGCGCGTGCCATCGGAACTATGCAGCCTGCTGAATCGGGACCCCCACTCCCCGTTTCACCGCCTCATCAAGAGAATGACGGATCGCTCGGTCTCCACAGCGGTGATCACGGATACGGCCGTCATTACGATGATACGCAATAGCCTCAACAATCCGCTTGGTGCCTTGGCAGCGTATAAGGCAGCGCGCGCGAATGAGGCGGCGGATGTCGAGGCAATGTATCGCGTTCTGCTGACGTTCTGGTCAGCAGTGCGCGACGTCTTTCCGGATGCATGGGGTTGCGATCCACGTCAGAGTCGCTTGATGCATTCCGCCGGTATCGAGGCAATGGGCGTGCTCATGGACCGCATCTACGCAAAGCTTTCCGGGGTTAGCGAAGACTACAAGACGGTTCGCGGCGAGTTGGAAAGTGTCGCCCCCCGCTGCGCCTGGACCAAAGGCCATTGGGAATCGCTGGGAGTGGGATGGAATGAAATCCAGAATACTCCACGAGACATCAAGAGATTGCAGGATGCGCTGGTGCGCGCCTATGCCAACCAAGTAAAGAAATGAAGTTCTTGTACTCCGACACGCAGGACTACGTCGATCCGATGTATGACTTCCAGCAAGACCGAAATGCATCCGGCCGGAGGCGCTATTGGGATGATTGCTACGCGCATGAGCTCATGGAACCTGCGCCTTATGATGGGCTTCTTGTCTCCATGAGTGCGGTCCGGCAAGCGGAAGGCGTTGCCAATTCCAAAGTGAGATACTCGACCGCTGAGGAGCAGCGAATGCTCCGTGACGGTGCTCGGAAATTTCTGCGCTTTGGCGGCCCGAAGCATAAGGACAAGATGCTGATGGGTGACTGCGGCGCATTTGCATACGTGGAGCACCCTAAGCCAGCATACTCCCCGGCGGAAGTGGTGGAGTTTTATTCGGACGCCGCGTTCACGCACGGATGCGCCCCCGACCACATTATCTTCGCCTGCGACACAAGCAATCCGCCACGTGCAGAGCAACCCCGTGATGTCACGGACCGCTTTGACATTACCCTCTCGAACGCCGAAGAGTTCCTTCGATTGACGGAAGCGGAAGGGTGGCCATTCGAGCCTCTGGGGCCGATCCAAGGTTGGTCGCCAGAAAGTATGGCGGAGGCGGCCGTGGCATTGGAAAAGATGGGCTACCGCTACCTAGCTGTGGGAGGCCTGGTTCCATTGAAGGTCGACGTCATCCACCAGGTACTGCAAGCGATTCGCAAGGCCATCAAGCCGGGGACCGACATTCATTTGCTCGGATTTGCGAAAGCCGACAAGATCCAGGAGTTCACCGGCTACGGCATCACGAGCTTTGATTCAACGTCGCCGCTGATTCGCGCCTTCAAGGATGCGAAGGCAAATTACTACAGCAGTAATGGAGATGGCACGCTGGACTACTACGCCGCCATCCGCATTCCACAGGCGATCGAGAACCCCAGGCTGATGCAGGGCATCAAGCGGGGCATTTTCAGCGCTGAGGATCTTCTCAGGCGCGAGCAGCATGCCCTGGAGGCCATACGTGCCTTCGACAAGCGACGAATGCCGCTCGCGACGGCGCTGGATGCCCTCACCGACTATCAGCGCTTCCTGACTCAAGGAGAGGCCATGTCGGAGGAGCAGCGCGAACGGGAACTCAAGAAGCAAAGAGACCTGATGGCGAGGACTCTCGAAGCCAAGCCGTGGAAGCAATGCGGGTGTCCGATCTGCCGTGACGTCGGCGTGGAAGTCATCATATTTCGAGCAAGTAATCGCAACAAACGCCGTGGGTTTCACAACCTCGGCGTCTATCACAAGCACGTACAGAACATTCTCGAGGAGCGCCAGTGAGCACTTTCCGATTCAAGGCCATTCGGGCGCAGCAAGCCAAGGGCCATGACGTCTTTTCCTTTGCAGCGACTCCCGAACAGGTTCTGGCGTTCTCCGAAATCGAGCGGATCGGGCGTACCGAAGACGGCCACCTGAAAGGATTCCAACGGCATCAGGTCGCCTCTCATATCAAGGAAATCCGGGACTACCTGAACCGCGATGATGCGCTGCTGCCCAACGCAGTCATCGTTGCCTTCATCGACGGTGTGCAGGTAAAGGAGCTCGGCGACGGCCTGGTCAGCGTAAAGATCAACACGGGGTCAGGTAAGCCAGGCTTTGTAGTGGATGGCCAGCAGCGTCTCACTGCGCTCGCCGGCATCAAGAAGCCGGGCTTCCAGGTGTTCGTGTCGGCACTGGTTTGCAAGGATTACAACGAACTTCGGCAGCAGTTCGTCCTGATCAACAACACGCGGCCATTACCCAAAACGCTGATCTACGAACTTCTGCCCAATGTCGAAGGACTTCCCGACCGGTTCACATCGCGAAAGTTCTCTGCCCGCATCGTCGACCGCCTGAACTATCAGCGGGGCTCGTCGCTGTTCGGCGAGATTCGCCAGCATACCAACCCGCAAGGTGTAATCAGCGACACGGCCATGCAGCGCCTGGTCATGAATTCGACCTCGGACGGCGCCATCCGCGACTTCATCAAGGAGGAGGACTTTGAGGAACTGTCCATCTCCCTGATCGACGAGTTTTTCGCAGCGGTCGTGGAGGTGTTCGGGCCCGAGTGGGTAGGCATGGTGCCAAGAACGTCACGGCTCCGCCATGGGGCCGGCATCGTCGCAATGGGGTTCGTCATGGAACTACTCTATTCGATGGAAGGCGCGAGACTGAAAGACGAGTTCGCGCGAGGACTTGAACTGCTGAAGCCGTACACTGCCTGGACCAGCGGTACCTGGGAGTTGTCGCAGAACGATGTTCGTCCATGGAATGGCATCCAGAATACGCCATCGGATATCGATCTGCTTGCCAACTACCTGACCCGCACACTCAAGCGCCTTCTCCGTAAACCCCGTCGCATTGCCTAATGGGTGAAACTATGCATCAGCGAGCACTGGTTCTCTTTTCTGGTGGTCAAGACTCTACGACGTGTCTGGCGTGGGCCCTCCAGCGGTACAAGCATGTCGAGACGATCGGATTCGACTACGGACAGCGCCACAGCGTGGAATTGGAATGCAGACAGACGATTCTCCGGAAGATCAAGTCTGCATTTCCAAACTGGGCGGGGAGGCTTGGCGAGGACCATATGCTGGACCTTGGCGTTCTCGGCTCCGTGAGTGACACCGCCCTGACGAGTGAAAAGCAGATTGAGTTCAACGCCTCCGGTCTGCCGAACACCTTCGTTCCCGGCCGCAATCTGATCTTCTTCAATTTCGCGGCTGCGCTCGCCTATCGGCGAAATCTGCCCGTATTGGTTGGAGGGATGTGCGAGACCGACTATTCCGGCTATCCCGACTGCCGTGAAAACACGCTGAAGTCTCTCCAGGTCGCGCTCAGCCTTGGCATGGATTGGCCGCTGCTAATCGAAACGCCGCTCATGTGGCTTACCAAGGCGGAAACATGGGCCTTGGCGGCAAAACTGGGAGGGCCCCAGTTCGTCGATCTTATTCGATACGACGCTCACACCTGCTATGTCGGCAACCGCTCGACAAGCCATACGTGGGGCTACGGATGTGGGACTTGCCCTGCCTGCGAGTTGCGCGGCAAGGGATTTGAGGAATACCTTCAGGCCGCTTCGCGATAACCAGGCGTCGTGACGACTCCACCAACAGCACATTGACGCCGATGAGATACGAGGTCAGTCAAAAATTCTACTTTGAGGCCGCACACACGTTGCATCGCGAGATCGATGCCGAGGGGAGTCGGCGCATTCACGGGCACACCTATCATGCAAAGGTAACAGTGAGCGGTGTGCCCGCCGCGGGGTCCGGCATGATCGTGGACCTCGGCATCCTCAGGCGTGAAATCGACCGCGTGCGCGACATGCTCGACCACCGTTTCCTCGACGAGATAGGTGACCTGGGCCCAGCCACGCTCGAGAACCTGTGCAGCTTCATCGGCAAGCGCCTGCGGGAGTCGCTGCCCCAGATCGTTCGTATCAGTGTCAGCCGCCCGGCCAGCGGCGACGCCTGCACGCTGCATCTCGACTAACTATCGCACCGGCTGAATCGCGTTCAGAACGGTTTCCACGATTCTCGTCGTACCGGTTCCCGGCACCTGCCGAAGTGCGTCGTCATCGCGAATCGCGCTCTTGATGCAGTAGAAAGCCTGATGCGTCGCGACACTGGAAACGAAGACGACATATTTTGCGTGACTTGTGTGTTGGCGCAACCGCTGGGTGCATTCTGTATCGCTATTCGTCGTAACGTGCAACCGGGGCACCAGCGTTCTCAGCACGTTCGCGGCCCGCTGTGTCGCCTGGCTGTCGAGGCTGTACAGCATGACACGCGTTCCCTCGTCCACCGCGTCCACCGCGTCAAGCGTAGCCATGCCGTCTGCTTCCGATGCCATGGTGAACGACACTTCATGGGCAAGCAGCAGCAATAGTGCCTTCTGCGTGGGCGCCAGGCGCGCCATGTACTCCTGTCCTGCCACGAGGACGCCCATCATCAGGCGCAGGCGCGCGTCCTCGCTTCGGACGGGGGCGATCATCAGGCCATCCATCAGATCGAGCCCCCATCCCATGGAATGCGGGGAGCGCACTTGGGTAAAGATGTCTGCCAGCCGCTGCATCAGCGCCTCGTATTGCTCCGGCGTGGGGCCCGCCATGACGAGGTGAAGCGCCGCCCGCTTGATAAGCTCCAACTCGCTGTCAGGGAAGCGGTCGCGGACCTGCATCGCTTCGATCAGGCACCGATACAGCGGGATGAATCGCACTTGGGGCGCAGTGCGCTCGACAAGCCATCCGAACCAGATCGGCAGAAGGGCATCAAAGGTGCTGGCGTTGCCGAGCGCTTCGTCCTCCATGCTCTGCACCAGGTTCTGCACCATCGCGTCGTCCAGATGGGTAGAGGCGTCGGTATTCGCCAACTCCCGCCAGTATTCGACGATGTCTTTGACGGCGGCCTCATCTTCCGGTTCGGTACGAAGCTGCGATGCCAGGCTCGCGGCCGGCTTGCGCCCAGCCAGACTCCGGACATCGGCCAGTAGCCGCGGCCGCTTTTGCTGGATGGCGTCCTGAAACGCAGCGGCGCCCGCTTGCACGCGGCCGATGACGTCGTGTGCACGCACGGAATCGTCGATCTCTTTTGCACACCGTAGCAGCGCGGCAAGGACCTCCATGCTGTCGGGCAATTGCCAGAGCAGATCGTAGGCATCTTCATAGCGCTCGAATTCCATGCTTTTTCGGGCGGCTTCGAGCCCATGCCGCGGCGTCAGCGCCGCGATGCAGTCCTGGACGGAAGTGGTTGCACGCCCGAAGGCATCATCGCCAAGTTCGGAAAGCCATTGTTTGCATAGGTCCGCCGACGGTTGCGCCCGCGACAGTTCGTGCAGCAGGAACGACTTGAGCGCCGCCGGCCGGCGTGAACGGCCAAGCGTGCGCAGCAGGTGTCCGGTGCCGGGGCGTACCTCCTGATCGAATTCTGCGATCAGGCGCTGCGCATTACCCTGCTGCTCGAGCGGACGAAGGTGTACCTCATAGAGCGCGTCCCAGATGTCGCCGAACGTCTCCGGTGGCAAGCGGATCTTCAGCAAGTGCGGGAAACTCGGATGCGCGAGGATCTCTTCCCATCGGCCGAAGGCAGCCGCGATGCGAATGTCGAGGAATGCCCGGTTCTCCGCGCTGAGGCCGTGGTGCTCGCGCAGGGCCGCGTAAGCCGCCCGCACGTCGTGCTCCTGTTTCGCAAGAAGCGCCCGATCGAGCGCCGCGCGCCGCTGCGCGAATGTCCGGGGTTCCAGCGTGCGGCGAACTGGCCGACGCTGCAGCAGCGCCCAATAGGTCCTCCATTGTCCGGCAATTCTCGCCTCGTAGGCAGACCGGGAAGCGATGAATGGGACGGGGAGGAAATCATGCCGCGCGAGGATCGCGTCAGCGGCGGTCGCCGCGTCGGCGGCCAGGTCAAAATCGGCGTAGGTGGGCCCGATGAATGCGTGCAGGTCGGCACGCAGGTCGCGCTGGCTGGCCTTGTCGCGCGCGCAGGCATACCATGTGATGCTGTCCCCTTCGTTGGCTTGGAAGGGCAGTAGAACGGGAAGGTCGTCAGCGCCCTTCAGGCAACGCCGGATGGCGTCCACTAACTCGGCGGGGACGACTTTGCCGTCCGGCAGGCTGGCCGCGCCGGTCTCATTTTGCGGTGCAACGGGATTGGCAAACCGGTTTGGTGGCGCAAAGAACGCGTTTAGGCATTCTGCCGCCGCCGTGGCATGCACCGCTTCAAACTCAGATCCCATGATCAAGGAACTCCATCTTGGCCTGGGCCACGTGTTGCGGATCGAAGTCGATGGTGATGACTTCTTCATTGAGCGAAATGCCGCGCTCGGTGAAGTTCATGGACCCCGATATCAGCACATGATCGGTCAGGAGGCTCTTGGTATGCAGTGTCTCGCTTTCGTTCCAAGTGCATTTGTCCTGGAGGCCGGCGTCGGACAATACATTGAATAGGCGCCTGTGAAACGGCTTGTTATGGCTTTCCTGGCGAACGCGAATGTCCAGGGCGGTATCGTTTGCCGCAATGGCCACCAGCACATCGATGAGGCGAATCTCGCGGCGGCCCCATTCGGGATTGATCCCATCGAAGCTGCCCATGGAATTGTCGAAGATGACGATGTTGCTGATCCACGGCGCCAGCAGGTGAACCGTTTGGCTCGGCGCCAGCAACTCTTGCGCGAATACGGCTGCAAGCGCTTCCCGCGCCGCCTCCGGCGCAGACGTGGCCGACTTGAAGATGCGGCGGAATGTACTCATGCGGAGTCCGGAATCGAAAAATGCAACTCGATGATGTCTTCCCTGCGCTTGACGGCAGACAGCGTTGCAAAGACGTTGAGGTAGTCGAAGTGTATGGGTTCCACCGTGAGCGTACGGACGATGGCTGGCACCATTTCCCCGGCCTGCGACGCTTCGACGGCCACCACCGTCTGCGATTCGGTGGCGAGCTGCTCGCGCGCGATGTCTTCCCATCCGGGCAGGGACGGATCGAGCGGGGCCTTGCGCTGGGTCAGCCACTGTTCGAGCAGCAGGCGCTCGGTGGAAACCATCGGCGTGAACCGGTTCGACACGGCCAGTCCGACTGCGCGCAGGGCGTGCCCTTGCGGCCACAGCAAACCCATCAGGACGCCGAAGCGCCAGCTCGCGCGGCCGGTGTCCGGCAGTCGCATGCCCATCTTTTCGAATGCCACATCGAGACGCGCGTCGTCACTGAAGATGCCGCACACCACCCGCACGTCGATCTCAACACCGAGTTGCGTCTCGAGCGCCAGCCATTCGGCATGAATGCGGGCGATCAACCTGTCGATCTCTTCCGGACTGTTGGGCCGCAGCAGCCGCAGGCTCACAGCCACGGAGTAGCCATGGAACATGGCTTGTCCGCGCCGCACCAGTTCCGCGCGCAGCTTGGCGAACTCTGCCTGGGCCCTCGTCGGGCTGGTGGAGTTCCGCACGCGGCTGACCGCCTCGACAAGCCCGGCATCGGGCGTATCGCCACTGATCCAGCCCACCAGTTGCTTCAACTGTGCATTGGTGCGTTCGACATCGCTGACATCGAGTGCGGCCTCGACGTGCCGGTAAAGGCAGTCAGGACGCGCGGCGAGCAATTCGACGACCTGCTCGATCATGCCGTTGCCGCCCGGACTGGTCTCGGAGATCCAGATCTCGGCACGGTCGGGGAGCGTGCCATCCAGACGAATACCAGGATCAATGTCGACGATGAGGCCATCGGGGTCAACTTGTGGACACGCCTGCTGGATAGCATCCAGGAACGCCGCGCCCAGCGTCGTGCGAAGCGTTTGGCAAAGCCACGCTTCCCATTCCTGGTCGATGGGATCGACCAGCACGCGGGCCGCTTCCCGGACAGCCTGACGGACGGTGTCGTCCCGCAGCGAAGCATCGAGCGCCTGGCGGAGCCGATCGGGCCCATCCTCGCCGGCCTCGACTTCAGGCAACTGAAAAACGGCGGCCAGCACATTGAGGAGGACATCCATCTGTGCGCCGGTGGCAACCGCGTCCAGCGCCGCTGACAATGGCACGTTGGTCTTCCTCGCGACGAAGATGGCGGCAATCTGGAAGATCTGCGCGATCCATCCGCGCAGGAACGAGTTAGGCACCGCCTCGACGAACGCCGGGCAATGCTGGGCCTCCCAGTTGTAGCGCGCCGCCCGCGCTGCGCGCACGCGCGCGGCATTCGACCAGTCGATCGTACGCTGGATTTCGGAGGGCAGGTCGAGAACGATCACGAGCGCGTCGGCGTCGATCTCGAAGCCGACGCCGCAAGGCTGGCCGTCGTTCTGGAATTGCCAGTTGACCGTCAGGCGATGCGATGCCCCCTGCCACCTCATGCGCATTTCCGCTTTCGAGGCCACGGCATAGCGCCGGACCAGAGCTGCCGACTGGCCGGCATGGGTATGCGCGACAACCGACTTGACCAAGCGGCTGATGCCGATGTGCACTGGCGGAACGAATACCGCTCCGTCCTGCGGAGCCTCCAGGTGCGAACTCCAGGTCAGTTGCGCATTGGACAAGTCGCTCACCTCCGGCACCTGCGATTGCCGGAAAGGGAGCAATTGCAGCTTGGCGGCGACCGGTCGGAACGCCCGACAAGCCACGACCTTGCCATCCTCCAACCGGTGGAACATTCGCTCCGCCTCGGCCTCATACCATTCGGAAACCTCCGCACCCTGCTCCAGGATCGACTGGCCGTCCTCAAGGTAGCCGATCAACGTCTGCGGCAGCACGCCCAGCCAATGGGCACGGTCGAAGCGGCGCGAAACCTTGCCTGGCGCGAACTCACCCAGCCCTTGCTGCACCGGCAGATACTCTGGCGCCGCAACGTCAGGCAGTTCGAGGCGCATTTCCGGCAGGCTGAGATCGTCGAACAGGCTGGCCGGAATGTACTCCGGCAGCGGATGGCCGGCGTGATAGTCGCGGCACGACTCACCATGCGCGCGCCAGTTTGATGACAACCGCCGCAGGGCGGTGGGAACGGCGCCTAGCAGCAGCGGACGCGGCTGATTCCACAGCAGGACATCCATTTCCTCGCGATTGATCGCCAGTCGCTTGCACAGCGATTGCGCGAGGCTCTCCATTACCGACGTGTCGGCGAGCATCCGGGCGAGCAACGCAACGAGACGTCGCTGCCGCAGATGTCCTTCCAGCCAGTTGGAACCTGCCCAACGCACACTCGCTGTGGGTGAAGGAACAAGTTGCAGCGCCTTGGCGCGTAACTGGGGCCAGGCAGCGGCAAGGGCGTCCAAGTTACCGCTCGCCACGAGTTGCTTCAGTTCCGCCACCTTGTCGGCGGGCCATGACTGAAGACGACTGGCGTCGACTGGCCCCCCAAAGTCCCGCCATACGGCACTCCCGAACCCCTTATTCGTAGCGTCGCTCTGAGTCAGGTCGCCCAGTTCGTCGAGCAAGGCGTAGACGGATTGCATGCGCTGGACATAGCGGTTTGCCAGCGGCAACTGGCGCGGCGGCAGTTCCGGATCGAAGAGTTGGTCGTAGGTCTGATACGCGAGCCGGTCACGGCCATAGTCCGTCAGCACGACAATCGTCCACGGCCGCATATGCCGCGTGCGCCCTGCGCGCCCCTTCCGCTGCAGGAACGACGCGATGTCGCGTGGCGCCTTGTGCTGCACGACCACGCCCACCGCGGGATCGTCGAAGCCCACTTCCAGCGCTGCCGTGGCGACGACCACTTCGCTGTTCTGGCTCACGCCAGAATCGTAAGCGGTGGTCCGGCCGATCTCCAGTCGCGCGCTGAGGTCGTGCCCGATGTCCTGCGCCACCCGCCAATCCTGCCCCGCGTGATAGCGCCGCCCCGCCGGATCGACGCGATTTCGCAGTCGTGCCAGACCACCGTCGGGGTGCTTGCGCGTATCTGGCGAGCCATATTGATTTCTGCCTTCTGCATCCTGCAGATTGCGGTACAGGCGATTGGCGGCGTCAAGTTGGTCGGTAAAGGCAAACGCCCGCCACCCGAAGAAGGGCCGCGCGCTTTTGTCAAATTGCTGGCGCGGATCGAGCAACCTCCCACCCAGCATCAGTGTCTGGATGGTCGTGGACAACAACGCCGCCTGCGAAACGGGGTCGCCGCGCAAGGCAAGCAGATACTCCGCGCCCTCGTCGGTGATATCACCTTCCTGAGGCTTGATTTCCTGTACAACCGTCTCGCTCAATCCGGTCAGGCCTGCGAAGAAGCGCCTGCCTTCAGCAATCGTTGCCGACAGGCCGACGAAACTCGAGCGCCTGCCGCTCGCAGACCACCATCGCCGCATCAAGTAGGCAACCTGTGCACCGTAAGCGCCGGCATAGAGGTGCACCTCGTCCATGAGGACCAGACCGGGCGCCTCGGTGACATTCGGACCAACGCCAAACAGGTGGCGCATTTCCGGATTGCAGAGATGACGATTGAGTGTCTCCACGGAGGTGAAGAGGATGTCAGGCGGGCTCTCCGACATGGCCTCGCGCGTGAACGCCAACCGGTCCTCCCGCACGCTGTGTCCGCAACGCTGGCAAGCAAGACGCTCAACCCCGTTCTTCGCGTCAGATGCCGACACCGCCATTTCCGCGCCGCAACCCGACGTTGGGCACCGGAAGAACGGACAGATTGCCCCGCCCTTGGCGAGTCGCCATCCTTTGTGCTTGGACACACTCTGCAACTTTCGGGGCGTCTCCCCATAAAGCACGCCAACTCGAAGCGGCGAGCCGCCCCGTGCGCCGATCCAGTCATCGAACTTCCGACATTGATCGTAGACCTCGGCCAACTGGTCTTTGAGCAATTCATTGCGCGGATACAGTGCCAGAACGCGCACCGCCCTGCCTTTCGGCTCGGCAAGCCTGCGCTGCGCTAGCCACGCCAGCGCCGGCAGATAAAAGGCCAGCGTCTTTCCGCTGCCGGTTCCCGCAGACACTAGAGTGCCCGAGCGCGAGTCGTTCGCGAGTCCGCCGAGGATACGCGCGGCCGCGTCGACCTGGAAGCGCGACATCCCGGCGCCCGCTGGCATTTGCTGCAGCCAGTGCAATAGCGCGGCCAGCATTTCGGGGGCCGTCACGCTATCGCTGAGCGCGGCCATCACGGCGTGCCGGTCCATGTCGCGCTTCGGGTAACGCCGGGCGCGCCGCAAGAAGCGGTAGTCCGCCACCAGCGTGGGCGCCGAGGCCCAGCGGGTATCGCCGGCGTGTTGCGGGAACAACTGGCGCAGCCGCGCGATCAGTCGCACCCCCTCCGCCATCCGGGTGCGCCAGTACGTTCCTTCCAGAGTGGGGCCAGGCACGTCGAACAGCATGCCGAGTCGCACAATCTGCTCGCGCAAGTCTCGCGCAGTGACGATGCTGCATGCCGGGTCCTGGCGCACTGCCACGTTGCGCGCATCGTCCAGCACGCGGCGCAATGCGTCATCGACTTCCCTAGTATCGAGAGCATTGTCGACCAGGCCCCAAACCAGCGCGCGCGCCTCGATCTGCTCGAGTTCGTCTAGGCCGCGTTCGGCGAGCAGAAGATCGGGTGTCAGCGCCATGCGTTCCCCACACGAAGCCTGACGACGAACCTTCCCCAGTCATCATGGCTCTTCAGCCATATCAGGACCTCTTCCGTCATGAGATCCAGCGTCGCGCCGCCGGCTTCGATCGCCTTGAAGAACTTTTGTACGGCGACCGGCGCCGGCGTCAGCGTCGCATGGATCTCGCGCAATTGCTCAACGCACGCCCGTAACTGGTCCGCGGAGCCTTCGTCGGCGGGCATCGCGGTGCTCCTGAGCGCGGTGTAGCGCGCATGGAGTTCGCGATAGCGCGCCAGTACCCCTTCGTTGGCGGGCGTGGCGGGAATGCGCGATGCGACGGTGTTTGCGGGTTCCACTTCGCCCAATTCCTGGATCAGCAGGCGCCAGGCCGCGCGGATCGCTTCTTCGCGAAGCTTGTTTGCACTCTCTGCCTTTGCCAACAACTGTACCCAGAGCTCATCCTCTGCAAGTGCCTGAATACTTCCGCTTACCTGCAGGCGTTGCCGCGCCTCGGAACACAGGGCCCGGACCGACTCGTCGGCATTCGCCAATTGCGCCGAGGCGAAATCATCGAGGCGAAGATAGCCCGCCTTCATCCGCAACTGCGCATGTTGCCGCTTGCGTGCTGCCCACTCGACGCTTCGCTCCTGAATCACGGCCAACTGGTGACGCAACTGATTCGCGCGTGCGACCTTTTCGGTACCGGCCTGCGCCTGCCGGGCTTGTTCAAGCAATGTTGGCATCATTCCCCCCATGCCAGATTGTCCACCAGTGCTTCGTGTGCCTCGATCGCGGCCTGGTCGTCAAGCGATCTCGTCTGCATGCCAATGCGTTTGTCGAGTGCAGCAAGAAATCGCTGCAAGAGCGTAACGTCCTTGTGCAACGCGATTAGCTGCGGTAACGGCACGGCGGACAATGCCAGCATCCGGCGATGGGCTTCCGGACCTTCCTCGGCCGCGAACATCGAGCGAAGGCGTCCAATCGTCGATTCAATGGTGGCGCCAGACAGGCGCTCAATCGCGCCGTGCAGTTCGCTTGCAGCGGGGCCATCGGTAGGAAAGACTCCATCCTCACGCGCGCGCTGGAGGACGGCTCGCATCGCCTCTCTCCACGCCACGCGCGCGTGGTTCTCGCCGAACGCCTCGACCACCGCCGGCAAGTACAGTTTGACTGCCGCGCCCAGTTGACTCAGAAACGCGTCAAAGTTTTGCGGGGCAAGTCGCTCGAGAATGTCTCGCACGGCTTCGCTCTCCCCCCCCCCAAGGCCGAATGTCCATTTTTGCGGCACATCGAACTTCATCGCCTGGCGCAGTCGCTCGGTGTCGATCGCCAACATCGTGCTCCCCCGGCTTCCCTGAAAGCATGCAAAAAAATTCCTGAACTGAGCCTGAAGTTCGGAGCGGCCACCTGTCGCACGGCGACGCGACTCCAGCGCGCTGCGGCCAGCGGCTTCCAGTCCATCCTCCGCGATATTCGCTTCGTCAGGGGCAGTGGCCAGAAGATCCTCAAGACCGGGATTCGCCGGCCGTTCGGCGATGCCCAGCAGCAGGTTCTGAAGATGCAGGGCCCGCGCCGCAATGCCAGTATCGCGCACTGCCTCGCCCAGCATCAGGTCGAGCACCTGCCCTTCGAGGTCGCCGAGCAGCGCGCTGGCAGCCGCGTAATCACTTTCCGCATTGGCGTAGTTCCACGACCTGTTGTTGCTGTCCCACCGGTCCAACGCCTTCAGGCCAACGATGACCCGAGGTGAAATCGGGGTGTCTGGCGGCGAGATCCGGATCATGGGTCCGAGCGTGGGGTTGCTCGCGCTGATAGCGGGCGGCATCCACAACCAGGCAGGGTTCACTTTCTGGCCGTGCAGGCACCAGTCGTCCGCGACAAAGCGCTGTGAGAGTGCTGCCACCAGCAATGTTCGTGTCCGCCGCGCGAAATCATTAGGCAGGCGCGTGTCGTACGTCCAGGTTTCAATGGCCTGCGCGTAAGCGCTGACGGGTTGCGCAAGGGGGGGAGGGGGATTTACAACGGCGACAGGGGACGTGGCGCGCCCCTCTACATCATTGGCGTCGCGCGCATGCCTGGGATCGACGGAAGTCGACGCGCCCGCGTTCGCCAATAGTGCGTCCGACTTTGCCTGCGCCGGCATTTCCCTGTCCGCCTCGAATGGCCAGCGCACGGAAAATGCATCGAACACGGCCCGAGGCACGTGTGGCGCCATGGCCAGCGATTGCGGATTACCACCCCAATGAAACAACGCGGACTTCACTCTGCCCGCCTGCTCCGGCGCCATGCCTTGATACTGTAGCGAGACGACTACTTCGTTCAGCAGTGCCGGATTGCGGAAGTCGGCTGGCGGGAAGTTCCCCTCCTCGAAAGCAAAGCGCTGCTGCAGCGTCTGTCTGAGCACCTCGTTAATAAATGCCCGCGGATTGAACGTCCATGCGTTGCCGATCTTCAACACGCCCGCGGCGAGCGAGCGGACTGCCGCCGCGTTGAACGGAAACAGGCTGTAGCCCGCAGCGCTTTCGCCAAATGCGCGAAGCGTGTCCGACGACGCCGCGTCGAGTAGCGGTTCGTACTTCGGCACCCAGGAATAGAGGTTCCCGAGATCGAGGCCCGCGCCCATGAAGTCCGCGCGCAGTTTTTCAACACCCCAGCGGGCAGCGTTGAGGTAGCGGCCCGTCAACTCGACCAGCAGTCTCGCAATGGTGTCCTCGCTGATCCCCTCGCTCGGCACCACCCACTGCTCGCGCGCGCGCGTGAGTACCGTCTGCCGCCCCGCGAGGAAGCCGTCGGTGACCGCCACGGCGGTACGAATTGGGGCGCGCACAGGGACACCATGCTCGTCACTTTCGGCGATCATGATATCGAGCAAAGGTTGCTGGATGCCAGACAGCGCCGCCAAGTCCTCGATCAGCAGCACCAACTCCTTGCCGTCGGCAAGCAATTGCTTCCGGATGTCGTTAACGACTTCCTGGATAGTCCGCTGCTGCAATGCCTCGGTAAAGCGGAAGATGGTCCGCAAGGCGGGGTCCAGCACTTCCTGCAGCACCTCTGCGGCAAGCGTCAGGTTGACGCCATTGTTGCTTGCCAGAAATCGCAGTGCCTGCTGCGTCTCGTTAACCAATTCCAATCCGGCCGCGGCGTCCGGCACTGCGAAGTCCGCTGCCTGAAATTGCCGGTTCACCGGATCGGCCGTTCCGCCAAGGCTGGCGCCGAGGATGCGCGACAGCACGCTCCTGAACCACAGATCCCGAATCTTTGGATCGCGCATGAGCACCCGGAGTTTGCGGGCAGCGTCAATGCGAGGTCCGAGTGCCATGCTTCGGGCTGCCTGAGCTTCCTGTGCCAGCCTCTTTGCAAGTCGCTCGAGTTCCTCGGCCAGCGCAGTGGCCAGCAGTTCGGCCGCCATTTGCGGCTCCAGCGTCTCGACGACCCGGCCAAGGCCTTGTCGGAATGCCTCGTACTCCGAGCCGCCGAGCGGCTCGAGAATCAACTCCACCACGCGACGAAGACTCGCCGTCTTGGGAATCGACACCACAACCATGCCAGAGCGTCGTGGATGACGATCCAGTTGCGCGCCGAGCCAGCGGACCATGTGCGACTTGCCCACGCCCGAAGCGCCAGTCACGGCCACAACCACCGCGCTGCCATCGTCGGCCGGGCGGAGCAATGCTTCCAGCAAATCGCTTTCGGTGGCATCGCGCTCGACGCCTGCCTGGGCTGCGCGCCGCTTCAGTGTCACCGGCACGTGTACGGCTAGCAGCAGCGCTTGGTCGGCGGTCTCGGCTTCCGTGCGCAGGCACTCGTCCACATGCGCGGGGGACGGCCAGTAGTCGATCAATTTGGTCATCAGCGCACTCCTGCCCGGGGTCTTTCGATCCAACTGAATTCAAGGTCGTTGCGAATGCCTTGCTGGCCCGTCAGCGCGATAGAAGTGTTCACGTCCGACCGGCGCAGCAACTGCAATTCGCCGGATTCCCGCAGATTGAGCAACGCGCGCGACAAGGCCGTGGACAATTGCCCCGATCGCAATGGGGTCAGCGCGTTGGGATCGAGGGCGGCACGCATTTCGCGCTGCCAGCGTCCATTGTCTATAACCGGCAGTTTTCCGGCCAAACGGTCGACGAACCCAACGGCGTCGATGCCTTCGCCTTCCTCCAGCACGCTGGGCAAGACATCGCGCACCGCCACCGTCGGATCGATGTCCGCAAAGGGCTCATGGCTGAATCCGAGAAAACGCGCCCAGTACCGCAAGCCTGTGCGCCGCGTGCCGTTGCGCAGCAGCCACTGATTTTCATCGAGCAATTGTCGTGACTCCAGCGCTTCGAAGGCCCCGAACGGCGTGCAATAAATGTTTTGAGCGAGCATCCAGGCAAGGCCGCGAGTCAAGTCGGCGGCCATGGCGCCTTCCAGCGCCCAGAAGTCGGGATTGTTTTCGGAGGCCAGCACCCGTGCACAGGCGGTCCGGCGCGTAAATGCCAGCAACACCTGCGGGCTGCTCAAGGATACGGGCGGTCGCTCGTTCACCGTTATCGCGCCGCCGCTCTCCTGAAAGAGGCCGAGTTGCGTCCATCGGTTGAGAGTCTGACGCGCCTGTGTGCCGTCGTCCTGCACTACCTTCGGGGGTGCCACGGTGTCGAGCAATTCATCGATCGGAATGGGCTTGCTGGCCCGCAGCACCGTTGCATGCAACTGCACCAGGACGTTGGGCAAGCCGTCGTTGGTGATGTTCAAAAGGCTCATGTTCTCAGGGCTTGGAGGACGGATTCTTCATCGGTGTGCGCCAGGACGCTCGGCCACGCCCGGTCGGGGCGCTCGGGGTCCCGGACCGTGCGGGGAATGATCATCACGGTCATGGCGCATTCCGACGCTTGCAACACGGTATGCAGGGCTTGCGGTACGGTTTCAGCCGACCAGACGATGAGCCTGACCTCGTCCTTCCCTCCGGCCAAGTCATCGGGAGCAGCCTCGCTGAAGGTGTCGATGAAGGCGTCGGTTTGCAAGCGCCGCAGGCGCGCCCGCAACGCACGCACCAATTCTGGCGGCGTCTCGTGCGCTACGGCGATGGTGTGCGGCCGCAAGCGGCTTGCCAGCGCATCCAGCAGTCCGGGCCTAGGCGCCTGCAATAACTGGCAGATATCATCCACCACGACGAACGACAGATTCGGAAGGGTCCGAGGCAGCGCACGCAGCACTGTGTCGGACAGCGGTCGAACCGCAAAGCAGGGCAAGCGGCCCACGAATGGCGTGACCTTGGCGGCACCGGTCGGGCGTGTGCCCCAATGCGAATGGCAGCCCCCGCAATAAGCGCGAACCGGTCCCCACGCATTGGGCAGGGACAACCGGTAGAGCGTGCTGAGCGCCTCGTCGACGGAACGTTCGTTGCGCGCGATCGCCATCATCAGTTGAAACGCCTGATGGCTCGCGCGCCTGGCTTTCGCCCGGGCCTCGTGCATCATCGCCGCGAAAACCGACGGCACTCTATGATCGGCGTTCGGGATACGCACTGCCGCATAGGCGATAGCTGTGTCGGATTCCTTCAGGTCGCCCTCGATTTTTCCGAAGGCGTCCGGTCGCGTGGCGCTGAGCGCTGTCACTTCGATCAGTCCTGCCGACGCCATCAGGGTGAGCGTGCGCAGATTCCAGAGAAGATTCGACTTACCACGAATCCTGAGTTGCGGCCGCAGGCTGTGCAGATCGATCCAGACTTCGCCGGATCCCGCGCCCTGGACGATCGGCTGGTTGATCATGGTCGTCCAGCGCTCATATCCGAGCACGTTACCAATGTAATTTGCGCCCGCCATGCGCATCGCCTGCCTGATGTCTTCAGTCGCATAGAGCAACAGGCTTGCCGACGCGACGCCATCCCGGCCACTGCGTCCCACTTCCTGATAGAAGCGGTCGAGAGACTCCGGCAGCGTTGCATGGACAATGGTGCGCACATCGCTCTTGTCCACACCGAGCCCAAATGCCGACGTGGCGATCATCCCGTCGAGCTTGTTGTCTTTCCATTGATCGAGCCGCGCCTTGCGGGCATGAGCCGGCGTCTCGCCGGTGAACGACGCTATCCGCTCGAATCCCTCTTCGCGTAGCAAGCGCAGCCAATCTTCCGCTTCCGCCGGCCGCGTGACATAAAGGATGAATGGCCGGGGCGCGGCTTTCAGGGCGTCGACGACGCACTGCTGCTTCTGCGCGGACGTGTGGCAAAAGTGGGATGCATAGCGCGGTTCCGGTCGCAGATAGACGCCCGAGATCAGCGTGGTCTTCTCTGCCGGCCCGAATTGCCGCTGCAACACCTCCAGCGTATGCGGGGTGATGGTGGCGGAGGCCAGCGCGACGCGAATCGCATGCGGTGTCAACGCGCGCAACCGCGCGATCAAGGCAGGCAGCAACTGGAAGGCCGGCCGGAACCCGCTTCCCCAGGTGGCGACGAGGTGCGCTTCGTCGATGACGACATGCGTCAGCCCGCCTTGCTTCGCGCAATCCTCCAGCAGCGTGCGAAGCGAGCCGGTGGCCGCTTCCGGCGAAGTAAAGATCAGACGCTGCGTGCCATTGTGCACTCGCCGGAAGACCTCGGCGCGCTCCTCGGACGTGAGATCACCGTGAAAGGCCAGCGCATGTGCCTGCCAGGCCGGTTCCAGTTGCGAAATGAGTTCGGCCATGCGACTGCCCTGATCGATGGCCAGCGCTACCGTTGGCACGATCGCCAGAACGAGACGGCCCTGACCGTTCAGCAGTGGGGGCAGTTGCGCGAGCAGGGATTTGCCGTTGCCCGTCGGTAACGCTACGATAAGCGTCGTGTCCGACGGCATATGGATCAGGCTGCGGACCGCCTCGCGCTGGCCCGCGCCCTTGAAGGACGGCGAGCCAAGCAAGTCGGCGATAAACGGTTCGGCCGGCACCGATTGCTGATCCAGCGCCTGGATGTGATCGAAAGCATCATCGAACAGGTCGCTTTGGCCGCCCAGCCACGCCAAGCGTGGTTTCGTCGCCTGGATATCGAGATGGCTCGCGAATGCCGCCACGCGAAAGCCCGCGCCCTCCCATGTCTTACTGTCAGGCCAGCCCGGTCTCGTCGGTATGGCAAGCCAGTCGCCTCCGCCCATTCGGGATTGCAACAACATCCACTGCCGGATCAGCGAAACCAGTGCAAGATGCGACCTCGGCGGCTGCGTTGCAGCATAACCCGACAACACCTGCCGCAGGCGTTCCAGCAAGGGACTCGCGCCGCGCGCTTCGAGCAGGCGCGGAGCAGACGACCATTTCGCGAGACATTCACGGAGCGCCGCGTCGCCAAACGAAGTACCACTCATGACTCGGAGAGGCCTTCGGCGGCTAAGAACACAGCACCTGCGACATCAAGCTCTAGCGACGGGCGGGCGAGCGCATCGCGTATGGCAGCGTGGAGTGCATCGTCGGTCGACATGTCTTCGCGCGCCAACTGCTTCTGCGCCCCCTCCAAGCGCGCAAAGCGCGACTCCGCCTGCGCCCGCCGCATGGCGAATTCCTGTTCCACCGCATTGAGGGCACGAGCGATATGCTGCTGGCAGGCCGCGGATCGCAGTGCCGCCGCCTCCGCGTGCCTGCGAGCTTCATTGCAGATGGTGCCCCAGTTTCGCATCCAGGTCGAATGGACGCCGGCGGGCAACTCGCGCCACCGCTTTGGATTCAGGTTGAAGTCGCGCCGGCCGTCTTTCCAGTTCCTCTGATATGGCGCGGTAAGCGACTCAGCCGGTTCGGCAATGACCGCCGCCATTCCGTCGACCCATATGCGCACGAACAGCGGGGGAAAGTACGCCTGCGACTGGCGCAGGAGCGCGCTTCGGGCCATGGTATTGGTGCCGGTCGGGTCGTCGTCCTGGCCGAGCATGCCGAGCGCCGGTCGGATGACAAAGTCGAAGCGAAAATGGAGATCTGCCCCGCTCGAATCTTTTACCTCGTAGTTACGGTCGGCGCGCCACATCGCAAAAGCGCGTCCGCGGTCGTCCTGCGTAGCAAACTGCTCGAGCGCGGCGACGAACGGATCGCCAATGCGCAACACCCGGACGCCCTGCGCACGTGCAGGAGGGGTCAGAGCATTCTGTCGCCGGAAGACGTACCGATAGGTAAGTGGCGACTGCGAAGTGCTGCCATGGGCCGTCAGATCGACACTCTGAAGAAACTGGCGGAGGTAGCCACGTAACGGAATGAGCGTTCCACGAGCATTGCCTGGCGGCACGTAACCGATCCGGAAAGCCTGTTCCCCGATGACGGGCAATTGTGCTTCCGGGCGCATCTGAAACCCCAGCAAGCCGATGGCAAAATCGTTGAAAGCCGTCTGCCAGTCGCGCCACGCCTCATCCTGCTCACTCACGTCATCGAAGGCCGCCGATTCCGGCTCGCTCAAGGCGTCCAACGCGTCTTGCTGGTCGATCTGCCGCAATTCCTGTTGCACGCGCCCCTCGGGACCGGCAAGCCACACGAGATGGTCCCGGATTGCTTGCGTTCCCTCCGCAAACCAATCCTCGGCAAGCTTCTGTGACGCTGATTCGATCAGATATTGCAGGCTTGCTACGGAGCGATCGAATACCCGCCACCCGGTATCGAGCGTTTCGATCCAGGCCGCCTCGTCTGGGTTGGCTTCATCCAGCAGGGCGTGGGAAACGATAGGATCGCCCGAACCGAAGCGGTCGAGACGACCTAGACGTTGCTCGCACCGGTTGGGCGACGCGGGCATGTCGAAGTGAATGGCGATCTTCCTGCCGCCGTGCAGGTTGACACCCTCCTCGGCCCTCGCATCGCAGACCAGGACGCGAACATTCTGGGGTGCCGCGAGAAACTGCCGCCATGGCATCGGCGTATGGGCATCGTCCGCGTCGTCGAAATCAATATGCACTTCGTGCCGAACCACCTGTTCGTCGAACAGCCGCTGCAGGTGCGCAGCGGCCCGGTCGGCATCCTCGCGCTGACTACAGAACACGACGACCTGGGCGCCGGGTGCTTCCAGCGTCTGCCTGACCAGGACTGCCAGTGCGTCGAAGCGCGTCTGCCCCTCGCGCATCCGCGCCGCACTAGCGTCGAGGGCCATCGCAATGCCGCGCGCCTCCTCATCCTGCACGTCGAACTGTTCGAGCTGCGCGAGAAAGCCGGTTTGCTGGCGTGGATTCACCGCACACTCCAGCAACGCGGACCGCAGCGAATCCGTCAACGCCTCCAGATTGACCAGGCAATAGCGGAGTTCTTCGATCCGGCGGTGCCATCGCTCCGTGCCTTCGCTACGGAATGACACGCGCTTCAGGCCAGCACGCCGTGGCGTCGCCCATTGCACCGCCGCACGGCGATTGCGCACAAGTCTACGGTGCAGGCGGTACGATTCGACGAGATGCGTCTTCAGGTCGGCAAGCGCCGCCGTGTAGCGCTCGTCCTCCTCGTCGGGGAACGTATCAATGACGACGCGCAGGGCCTCGACCTTTTCCATCAGGATGCGGTCGTTCCCATAGGCTTCCTTCAGCCGATCCAGGTCGGCCTGCAAGCCCCACAGGTTTTCCGGCTGCAGGGCGGCGACCACCTCCGCTACGACTTGGCGGGTTGTAATGCGACGCTGGAAGCCAGCAAGATCATCCAGCGGAAAATTAACGGGATCAAGCAGGTGCAGGACGCGCAGGAAGCCCTCCGGATCGGAGAGAACTGGCGTCGCGGAAAGCAGGAGGAGGCGGGGAATCCGTTGCACATGGGCCTGCAGCAGACCGTAGAGCTCTCTCTGGCTTTCGCTCTCGAGGCGGGAAAGATGGTGTGCTTCATCGATGACGAGCATGCCTGTGTCGGGCAATGTTTCCCTCAGTGACGTCAGGTCGTCGCTGCAGATCACATGAAGAAAATCGCCAAACTCGTCGCCCAGACCGAATCGGGTCGATAGCTCTTCGCGCCACTGCGGCACGAGCGCGGCGGGTGTCAGCACGATGGCTTTCGCGCTTTGCGGCAGATCCAGGAAGTACTGCCGGATAATGACGCCAGCCTCGATGGTCTTGCCCAGTCCCACTTCGTCGGCCAGCAGATAACGCTGCACCGGGTCGGTCAGCACCCGGCGCATGACCTCGAACTGGTAATCGACGAGTTCGATGTTCGCCGATAGCGCCGCCGTGATGCCCGAGGCCGCTGCGTACTGCAGTGCTGTCTGCCGGACGAAGGCACTCCGTGCGTCGGCAAGAAACGGCGTTTCAGTAGCCTCGCTGATCAGCAAAGGAAGCGGGTCGCGCAGCGGACGGTTCCACCTGACCTGCAAGTCGGCCGCATCGACATTGATCGCTTCCCCATTGGGGAACTGAACGAAAAGCGTGTTGCCATCGCCGTCCAGTACCCTTCCCGCCTGCCAGCGGCCAGAGCCATGCCGCCTATATACCCGTGTCTGTTCTGGTAGCGCAACAGGCTTGATCCGGGTCAGCGCACATTCGACGACTTGCGGCATTTCCGCGCCCGGGGCGTCAAAATATTGCACCCGGCCACGACCCGCCTCCGCGCCGAGAAACTTGCCTACTCCCCAGGCTGCATAGGGGGGCTGACTAGTCTGCACAAAAGCGCCGACTTCTAAACGAACTTCCACCATTTTTTTTCTCGAATAGAAATGGAGTTCATTGCACTCGCACATACACCCATTGGGCCTTGCGCCGTCAGTAATTTCAGCTCTTTATGGCTGTTGACCCGTTTGCGTCTATTTTTCCTTAAGCGTCTCTCTCCCGATTCCGCACGCTAGCCTTGCTGCGCGGATTGTCGATGGTGTCGTATGGGAATCTGTACAAACGCTGCCTGCGGCGTGCAGGCGGCGTTTGTACAGATTCCCATACGACGGAGGCGCCACGAACGCCAAGTTTGCCGTAATGATCTCTGCGCGGACCATCATGCGCCCCTTGGCTAACTTTGCCACTAATTGGGGCGCTATTTGTCACCAATTTGGTCCTGCTACAGGCACTCAAACATCAATATTCCGCGCCACCAACGCGTTAGATTCGATAAAGTTCCGCCGCGGCTCCACCTCATCCCCCATAAGGGTGGTAAAGATCTGATCAGCAGCAATGGCATCCTCAATCTGCACCTTCAGCAGTCGCCGCTGGGTAACGTCCAGGGTGGTCTCAAACAACTGCTCAGGATTCATCTCCCCCAGCCCCTTATAGCGCTGACGAGAAACCCCACGCTCAGCCTCGGACAACAGCCACTGCATTGCACCGTGGAAGTCGTTGACAGTCTGATCCCGCAGCTTGTCCCCTTCACCCCGCTGCACCTTGGTCCCTTCCGGCGTCAACCCCTGGAAAGTCTTGGCAGCATTTGACAGCGCAGCGTAATCCGCCCCATGAACAAAATCCGCATCCAAATGCGACAACCGCACGTTGCCATGATGCCGCCGCGCAATCATCAGCCGATGCTTGTCAGTCTTCTCATCAAACTGCGCATACACATCGGCAGTACCGTCATCATTCACGGCAGCACCAAGCAGCGTCTTGGCATGCATCTCAGCCAGCTTGGCCTTCAGCGCCACAGCTGAGGCTTCCGCCGCAGCAGCACTATCCAGGTCCAGCGCCACGCCGTCCGCAATGGCACGCAGAGCGTCCGTATCAACAACCCGTGACAGGCGACCAATCACCCCTTCAGTCAGCTGGTACTGACGGGCCAGCTCCGTCAGAGCATCACCGCTGATTTCTGTGCCATCCGGCCGCACCAGCACAGCCTTCTCCATTGCCAACTTCAACAGATAAGCATTGAGCTCAACATCATCCTTGATATAACGCTCTTCCTTCCCATGCTTGATCTTGTACAGCGGCGGCTGCGCGATATAAACATAACCACGCTCGATAATGTCAGGCATCTGCCGATAGAAGAACGTCAGCAGCAGCGTCCGAATGTGCGATCCATCCACGTCAGCATCGGTCATGATGATGATGCGGTGATAGCGCAGCTTGTCCAGGTTGTAGTCATCCTTGCCGATCCCAGTACCAAGCGCAGTAATCAGCGTCAGCACCTCCTGGCTCGACAGCATCTTGTCAAAGCGCGCACGCTCGACGTTCAGGATCTTGCCCTTCAGCGGCAGGATGGCCTGAAACTTACGATCGCGGCCTTGCTTGGCAGAGCCACCTGCAGAGTCACCCTCCACCAGGAAGAGCTCAGACAGCGCCGGATCCTTTTCCTGGCAGTCAGCCAGCTTGCCCGGCAGCCCCATACCGTCCATCAACCCCTTGCGGCGCGTCATTTCACGGGCCTTGCGGGCGGCCTCACGGGCGCGGGCGGCGTCGACGATCTTGCCGCAGATGATCTTGGCATCGCCCGGGGTTTCCAGCAGGAAGTCGTTCAGGGCCTTGCTGACGAGTTCTTCCACGGGCAGGCGCACTTCGGACGAGACCAGCTTGTCCTTGGTCTGCGAGCTGAACTTGGGCTCGGGCACCTTGACGGAGAGCACGCAGGACAGGCCTTCGCGCATGTCGTCGCCGGTGGTTTCCACCTTGGCTTTCTTGGCGACTTCGTTTTCTTCGATGTACTTGTTGATGACGCGCGTCATCGCGGCGCGCAGGCCGGTCAGGTGGGTGCCGCCGTCACGCTGCGGGATGTTGTTGGTGAAGCAGAGCACCTGCTCGTTGTAGCCGTCGTTCCACTGCATGGCCACTTCCACGCCGATGCCGTCTTTTTCGGTATTGGCGTAGAAGATGTTGGGGTGCAGCACGCTCTTGGAGCGGTTGATGTATTCGACAAAGCCCTTCACGCCGCCGGAGAAGGCAAAGTCTTCTTCCTTGCCGGTGCGCTGGTCGACCAGCTTGATGTGGACGCCGTTGTTCAGGAACGAGAGCTCGCGGATGCGCTTGGAGAGGATCTCGTAGTGGAACTCGACGTTGGTGAAGATCTCTTCATCGGCCAGGAAGTGGACTTCGGTGCCACGCTTGTCGGTGGCGCCGATGATCTTCATCGGCGAGACTTCAACGGGCTGCCCGTCGGGGCCGGTCACGGTCTCGACGATGCGGTTCTGTACGTCGCCCTTGGCGAATTCGATCAGGTGGACCTGGCCGTCGCGGCGCACGGTCAGGCGCAGCCACTTGGAGAGTGCGTTCACGCAGGACACGCCCACGCCGTGCAGGCCGCCGGATACCTTGTAGCTGTTCTGGTTGAACTTGCCGCCGGCGTGCAGCTCGGTCATGGCGATTTCTGCCGCGCTGCGCTTGGGTTCGTGCTTGTCGTCGAACTTGACCAGGGGCGGGATGCCGCGGCCATTGTCGACGACGGAAATCGAGTTGTCGCTGTGGATGGTGACCTGGATCTCGGTGCAGTAGCCGGCCAGCGCTTCGTCGATGGAGTTGTCCAGCACCTCGAACACGAGGTGGTGCAGGCCGGTGCCGTCGGAGGTGTCGCCGATATACATGCCCGGGCGCTTGCGTACCGCCTCCAGGCCTTCCAGGATCTGGATCGAGGAGGCTCCGTAGGTGTTTTCCTGTTGCGGTTTCTGCTGTTCGGTCATGTCTTTCCTACTTACGGCGAATACGGGATTCGGGCCGGGCCGGCATGAACGTCATGCTGGCGGGGCGCGAAGGGTCCGCATGGCGGGTTACTAAAAACGGCAAAAGGGGCGGATCGTCATTTCGATCCTGCCCCTGCTGCGGGATGTTCATCCCCAGGACTTCCCGGCCGGGCCGGGTGTCATAGCGTGCCGTTTGCTGCTCCGGTATCTCGTCTTGCGCGTGTCCTGTTACCGGATCATCAGATGCGCATCGGCATGACGACGTACTTGAAGTTGTCGTCTTCCGGCACGGTAATCAGCGCACTCGAATTCGAGTCGCCGAGGCTGACCTGCACCTGCTCGCTCTTCAGGTTGGCGAGTACGTCGAGCAGGTAGGTCACGTTGAAGCCGATATCGAGCGCGTCGCCCGAGTAATCGAGTTCCAGCTCTTCCTGCGCCTCTTCCTGGTCGGCGTTGGTGGAGCTGATCTTGAGCATGTGCGTGTCGAGGATGCAGCGCACGCCCTTGAATTTGTCCGTCGTCAGGATCGCGGTGCGTTGCAGCGCCTGCTGCAGCCGCACGCGGTCGATCGCGAAGGCATTCTTGTAGCCCTTGGGGATCACGCGCTGGAAGTCGGGGAACTTGCCCTCGACCAGCTTGGAGATCAGTTCGATATTGGCGAACGTGAACTTGACCTGGTTGGCGGCGAGCTGCACCTGCACCGGATCGTCGTTGTCTTCCAGCAGGCGCTGCAGTTCCAGGATGGTCTTGCGCGGGATGATGACTTCCTGGCGCGCGCCCACACCGGCGGCTTCGGTTTCCAGCTCCACGCCGCAGTACGCCAGGCGGTGGCCGTCGGTGGCGACTGCCATCACCTTCTTGCCTTCGACCACCAGCAGCATGCCGTTCAGGTAGTAGCGGATGTCCTGCTGCGCCATGGCGAAGTGGACCATCGCCAGCAGGTGCTTGAAGGTCTTCTGCGGCAGCGTGACGCTGGCGTTGAATTCGCTGGCTTCGGCAACGGTCGGGAATTCCTCGGCGGCCAGCGTCTGCAGTGCGAAGCGGCTCTTGCCGGATTGCACGGTCATGCGCTTGTCGTTGAGCGACAGGGCCACGTCGCCGTCAGGCATGGCACGCAGGATGTCGAGCAGCTTGCGCGCGGCCACGGTGGTGGCGACGCTGTCGTTGCCGACGCCGCATTCGGCGTGCGTGGTGATCTGGATCTCGATGTCGGTCGACAGGAAGGAAACGTTCGACCCGGACTTGCGAATCAGCAGATTGGCCAGGATCGGGAGGGTGTGGCGGCGCTCCACGATGCCGCTCACGATTTGCAGCGGACGCAGCAGGTTGTCTCGCGAGGTTTTGACCAATTGCATTGAATTTATCCTTCGTCGTTTGTAGTCGGCGACCGCAGAACGCAAACAACTCCAAATTCACTTAGGAATCAAGGAGTTAATATACCATTGTACCAAGGATAAGCCGCTGCGGTGAAGCGGGGCGGGACCGGCCGGCGGGCCAGCTGTGCACAAAAAGCCACGCTGGCGCATAACGCACTTGCCATCCCGTCCCGACTCACCGCAAAGCCTTATCGGTGGCCACTTTCCGGTCACTTGCCCCGGCGTCGCTGACGTTAATTCCCCAGGCGCCACGGGTTGTCCGTGGCGCGCACCCTACAGTATGCCAGCCCCGCGGGGCCGACCCTTCAAAAATGCCTTCTAGCCGGGACTGATCCCGTCAGCCCTTGAGCGTTTGCTCCAGCACGTGCAGCTCGTGGTTGAGCTGCGCATCCTTGCTGCGTTCGTCGGCGATCTTGCGCACGGCGTGCAGCACGGTGGTGTGGTCGCGGCCGCCGAACAACTCGCCGATCTCCGGCAGGCTCTTCTGCGTCAGCTCCTTGGCCAGGTACATCGCGATCTGGCGCGGCCGTGCAATATTGGCAGGCCGCTTTTTCGAGTACATGTCAGCGACCTTGATGTTGTAGAAATCCGCGCAGGTCTTCTGGATGTTCTCCACGGAGATCTGGCGGTTCTGCACGGTCAGCAGGTCCTTGAGCGCTTCGCGCGTCACCTCGATGGTGATGTCCTTGCCATGGAAGTTCGAGAACGCGAGGATCTTGCGCAGCGCGCCTTCCAGCTCGCGCACATTGGAGCGCAGGTGCTTGGCGACGAAGAACGCGACCTCTTCGGGCACGTTCACGTTCTCGGCGGCGGCCTTCTTCATCAGGATGGCCACGCGCATTTCCAGCTCGGGCGGCTCGATGGCCACGGTCAGGCCGGAGTCGAAGCGCGAGATCAGGCGGTCGTCGATGCCGGTGATTTCCTTCGGGTAGGTATCGCTGGTGATGATCACCTGCGCCCGGTTGGCGATCAGGGCCTCGAAGGCGTAGAAGAACTCTTCCTGCGTGCGGTTCTTGCCGGAGAAGAACTGGATATCGTCGATCAGCAGCAGGTCGAGCGAGTGGTAGTAGCGCTTGAACTCGTCGAACGCCTTGCGCTGGTACGCCTTGACCACGTCGGACACGTACTGTTCGGCGTGGATGTAGCGGATACGCGCGCGCGGGTTCTCCAGCAGCATGTAGTTGCCGATGGCGTGGATCAGGTGAGTCTTGCCCAGGCCCACGCCGCCATAGAGATACAGCGGGTTGTACGACTTGCCCGGGTTGTTGGCGACCTGGATGGCTGCGGCGCGGGCCAGCTGGTTGGCTTTACCGGTGACGAAGTTGTCAAAGGTCAGGATCGGGTTCAGGCGCGAGCGCTCGTGGACCGTGTCGCTGGGCTGGTGGCCGGGCATCGGCGTGGCGCCGCCCATCTGGGGCTGGTGCTGCGGGTGCTGCGGGTGCTGCGGGTGCTGCGGGTGCTGCGGCTGGTGCTGTGGCTGGCGGTAGGAGCGGGCGCTGGCCTCGGCGGGGTCCATGTGGACCACGTCGATCTCGCCCATGTCATTCACGTGCTGGTTGCCGTGGCCCCCATGCTGGCCGGGGTGCGTCTGCCCGCCCTGGCCCATGCCGCCCATCTGTGCCCGCGCGCCAGCCGGGATCGGTGCCGCCGACGGGTTGCCGTAGGGCTGTTGGCCCATGCCGTAGCCGACAGCCTGGGCAGGGTACTCGCCATAACCGGGCTGGCCGGGCATGGCGTAGGGGGGCTGGCCGCCCATCTGCTGGGCGCCGGGATAGCCGCCCAGGCCAGTACCCGGGGCTGCGTGGCCCTCCATGCCCATGCCGGCGGTGGGCGCGTGCGTGCCCAGGCTATTGGGGCCGATCCCCGGCTGCGGCGCCTGCATATAGGCAGCGGCGCGGCCGGAGGCGGCGGGGTCCAGCACGAACTGGACGCTGACCTGCGCTTCCCAATACTCGCAGGCGAGCGCGGTGATGCGCCCGGAAAACTGGCTCTTGACCCAATCGAGCTTGAAACGGTTAGGCGCGGCAATCCTCAGCGCGTGCGTTTCTTCATCGAACGCAACGGGCGCCAGCGGCTTGATCCACGTTTTGAACTGTTGCGGCGTCAGCTCGCGCTCGAGTTGCGCTGCTGCCGCCTGCCAGAAATCTTGCATTGTTTGTTGTTTAGTAATCGCACCCGGTGACCGCGGTCCGGGCACGCCACGGGCGACGCATACGCCGCGCGATCCGGGCCTCCCTCACCGTCATGGAACCGAATGGGAATCAGTTCCGGCCAGCAAGACCTCCGCAGCATGCCATGCCGCCGCCGGCGAGCCTTCAGGTTCGCCGCGCTGGCGTGCGTTCAGTCATGCGTTGCCGCGGAGGGAGCCCGGGTTGCGCCTGCGCCACGCAGCCCGTGTTGTGTTTGGACCCGGATTGTACCCCCGCCTCTGAGTTATCCACAAAGGATAAGTCTGTGGACAACTTGTGCAAATGCAGTGGATTGCTGTGCACAACCCTAGCTGTGAAGCGGGTTTCCGGGATGCCAAAACAGGCGAAATCTCTGGCAAAACAGGGACTTCGACCGCAAATGTCCTCTCCCCAGGTGGCATCTACAGCACATGCACTTACCCACCGACCATTGTGGACAATGGGCCACCGACGGCGCCGCGGCGGTGTAGCAATTGTGCTCGCGCACACAGACGTTCGCCTTGACAGTGCGCTCGAAACTGGGTTAAATGCCGGGTTCTGCGATGCGGCAGGGGATCACGTATGCGCATCGCCGAGTCTGGCCTGTCCGTGCCGTCCGCGCCCACAGGTCACTGGCCTGCAGCGCGCGCCACACGGCCGGCAGCAAAGACAGAACCAGAATCGTCGGACAAGCCGCGGCAGTTCCTTGCCAGCGGCAACCCCCATGCGAACCATACGCGGCGGCCACGGCAGCCCGGCACCGGCCGGAGTCGGGCAAGCCCAGATCAACCAGAGAGTGCAACATGAAACGTACCTACCAACCTTCCGTTACCCGCCGCAAGCGTACCCACGGTTTCCGCGTGCGCATGAAGACCCGCGGCGGCCGTGCCGTCATCAACGCACGCCGCGCCAAGGGCCGCAAGCGCCTGGCCATCTGAGGCCCGGGCGACCGGCCTGACGGCGCGCCCGGCGCCGGCTGCAGCGTACCGCAGCCGTGCCGCGCAGCCGTCAATGCCTCCCGCCTCGGCTTCAGGACGGCCAGCAGCTTGCCGCAGGGCGCCGCTTTTGCGCCAGCAGTATTCTTCGCCAGCGCTCGCAAGTGTTACCCAGCGTGTCAGCCCATGCCTTCCCCAAAGCCGCAAGGCTCACAAAGACGGATGAGTTTTCATCCGTTTTTGCTTTGCGGCCCCGGCGGCGCAGCCCGCATTTCGTGCTGTACGTGCGCGCCAATGACCGGCCGGAAGGCCGGCTTGGCGTGGTGGTGGGCAAGAAGTTCGCGCCGCGCGCGGCCGAGCGCAACCTGGTGAAGCGCATGGCGCGCGAGCTGTTCCGTCAGCGCCGCGAAGAACTGGCGGGGCGCGACGTGCTGCTGCGGCTGCAAGCCAAGTTCCCGCGCGCGGAATTTGCGACGCGCGCAGCGGTCCGAAGAGCGTGCGCGGCGGAAATCGCCAGCCTGCTCGAGGTAGCGGCAAGGCCTCTGCCTCCACCGGCGCCGCCCGCACCGCCTGCCTCGCCATCGGCACCGCCTTCCGCGGCGCCACCGGCGAGCACTTCGCAAAGCCAGCCACCGAGCCTTCCCGCCTGACCGCCCCGCCATGAAGCGAATCCTGCTAGCCCTGCTGCGCATCTACAAGATCGCCCTGAGTCCCTACCTGGGCTCGCAGTGCCGCTTCCTGCCGACCTGTTCCGACTACGCCCGCGACGCCATCGTCCATCACGGCGCCGCGCGCGGCAGCTGGATGGCCGCCTGCCGGCTGTGTCGTTGCCATCCCTTCACCGAAGGCGGGTATGATCCCGTGCCGGGCACGGAAGCCGACACTGCCAGGCCGGACACCCGCACGGGCCGTTCCGTCCATGCCGCGACAGGCCATGCGCCTGCCGCGATCCGTCTGCCCAGACCCTGATTTCTCCGACCACAGCCAGACATGGATATCAAACGCACCATCCTCTGGGTCATCTTCTCGATGTCCCTTGTGCTGCTCTACGACAACTGGCAGCGCGCCCAAGGCCATGCGTCGATGTTCTTCCCGAGCACGACGCAGCAGCAGGCCGCCTCGGCGCCGGCCGCCAGCGGCGCGGCCGCGCAGGGCGACGTGCCCAAGGCCAACGTGCAGCCGGGCGCAGCCGCCCCGGCCGCAGGCGCTGCCCCGCAGGCCGCCGCCCAGCCCACCGGCGAGAAGATCGTGGTGACCACCGACACGGTGCGTGCCGAGATCGACACCGCCGGCGGCATCGTGTCGCGCCTGGAGCTGCTCAAGGAGCACGAGAAGGACGGCAAGCCGGTGGTGCTGTTCGAGCGTGACAACGTGCGCACCTACATGGCGCGCTCGGGCCTGATCGGCGGCGACCTGCCCAACCACACCACGGTGTTCACCGCCGCCCCGGGCCCGCGCTCGCTGGACGGCGCCGAACAGCTGGAAGTGACGCTGACCGCCGAGAAGAGCGGCGTGAAGCTGACCAAGACCTATGTCTTCCACAAGGGCACCTACGTGGTCGACGCGAAGTTCGCGGTCACCAACGCGGGCACCGCGCCGGTCTCGCCGACGCTGTACATGGAACTGGCGCGCGACGGCAGCAAGGTCGAGCAGTCGCAGTTCTACAGCACCTTCACCGGCCCGGCGATCTATACCGACGCCGACAAGTACCACAAGATCAGCTTCGAAGACGTCGCCAAGGGCAAGGCCAGCGTGCCGGCTGCGACCAACAGCGGCTGGGTGGCGATGGTGCAGCACTACTTTGCCTCGGCCTGGATCCCGCAGACCGGCAAGGAGCACAGCTTCTACGTCCAGCAGATCGATCCGAACCTGTACCGCGTGGGCATCCAGCAGCCGCTGGGTGAAGTGGCCCCGGGCGCCACGGTGAGCACCGATGCGCGCCTGTTCGCCGGTCCGCAGGAAGAGCACATGCTCGAAAAGATCGCCCCGGGCCTGGAACTGGTGAAGGACTACGGCTGGCTGACCATCCTGGCCAAGCCGCTGTTCTGGCTGCTGGAGAAGCTGCACGGCTTCCTGGGCAACTGGGGCTGGTCGATCATCGCGCTGACCGTGCTGATCAAGCTGGTGTTCTTCCCGCTGTCGGCGGCAAGCTACAAGTCCATGGGCAAGATGAAGGACCTGCAGCCGCGCATGACCGCGATGCGTGAGCGTCACAAGAACGACCCGCAGAAGATGAACCAGGAGATGATGGCGCTGTACCGCACCGAGAAGGTCAACCCGCTCGGCGGCTGCCTGCCCATCGTGATCCAGATCCCGGTGTTCATCGCGTTGTATTGGGTGCTGCTGTCGTCGGTGGAAATGCGCGGCGCGCCGTGGCTGGGCTGGATCCATGACCTGTCGGTGCCGGATCCGTTCTACATCCTACCGATCGTGATGGCCGTGTCGATGTTCGTGCAGACCAAGCTGAACCCGACCCCGCCGGATCCGGTGCAGGCCAAGGTCATGATGATCATGCCGCTGGTGTTTTCGGTGATGTTCTTCTTCTTCCCGGCCGGCCTGGTGCTGTACTGGGTGGTGAACAACATCCTGTCGATCGCCCAGCAATGGCAGATCAACCGCATGCTCGGCAAGGGCAAGGCGGTGGTGGTGGCCAAGAGCTGATCCCGTTACAGGACGATGCGGTAACCATGAAGCCCGGCAGCGATGCCGGGCTTTTTGTTTGTAGCGGGCGTATGCTTTCCGGCTGTACCGACGCCGCATGCGCCATCCAACAGGAGATTCCCGATGAACTGGTCCGCCCAACAATACGTCGCCTTCGAAGACGAACGCACCCGACCGGTCCGCGACCTGGTCGCCGCCATTCCCAACGAGATCGTGCGCAGCGCGGTCGATATCGGCTGCGGGCCGGGCAACTCCACCGAGGTGCTGCTGGCGCGCTATGCAGGTGCGTCGGTGACCGGGCTGGATAGTTCGGATGACATGGTCGAGGCGGCGCGCAAGCGTTTGCCGGACGTGCAGTTCCGCGTGGCAGATATCGGCGCCTGGGACGAGGCCGGGCCTTACGACGTGATCCTGGCCAACGCCGTGCTGCAGTGGCTGCCCGACCACGCCGGGCTGTTCCCGGCGCTGGTGTCGAAGCTCTCCCCCGGTGGCACGCTGGCCGTACAGATGCCGGACAACCTGGAAGAACCCGCGCACCGGCTGATGCGCCAGGTGGCGGCGGAAGGCCCGTGGGCCGGCAAGCTTGCCGGCGCCAGCAAGGCGCGCGCCGAACGCGCTTCTGCGCAGTGGTACTACGAGTTGCTGCGCCCGGTGTGCCAGCGCGTGGACGTGTGGCTGACCACGTACCACCATCCGCTGGCCGGCGGCCCGGCCGCGGTGGTGGAGTGGTTCAAGGGCAGCGGCCTGCGGCCGTTCCTGCAGCCGCTCGATGAGGCCGAGCGCGCCGCGTATCTGGCGCGCTATGAGGCTGCGATCGCCAAGGCCTACCCGCCGCTGGCTGACGGGTCGGTGCTGCTGCCGTTCCCGCGCTTGTTTATCGTGGCGACGCGCTGAGCTTGTCGCGCAAACCCGGGCCGCCGGGGATCAGCCCGGCTTGTGGCACACCGCCTCGATGTTGTGCCCATCCGGGTCCAGCACGAAGGCACCGTAGTAGTCCGGGTGATAGTGCGCCCGGATGCCCGGCCCGCCGTTATCGCGTCCGCCCGCGGCAAGCGCCGCGCGATAGAACGCATCGACCGCCTCGCGGCTGTCCACGCGGAACGCCACGTGTATCGGCGGCTTGTTTGGCTCGCCACGGATGACCCAGAAATCAGGCTTGCCCGGCGGCCCGAAGCCCGCCACATCGGTGCTGCCGGTGACACTGGCGGGGAATTCCTTGACGATGCCGTAGCCGATGGCGCCCAGCGCCGCGAGGTAGAAGGCGCGGCTCTTGCCGTAGTCGCTGACGCTCACGCCGGTATGGTCGATCATGGCTCGCTTCCTTTCGAGGTTGGCGCTCAGGCCAGGTCCAGCACGCTCATGGTCGCGTTGAGGCGACTGACCAGCACGGATTCGCCATGGACGTCGGCGAACACATCCGCCTCCACCACGATGATCGAGCGGCCGGACTTGAGCACGTCGGCGCGGCAGCGCAGCCGGTCGCTGCGCACGGCCCTGAGCAGGTTGATCTTGAATTCCGCGGTGACCACATGCTGGCCCGCTGCGAGGATGGTCGACGCCGCCGCGCCCGCGGTGTGGTCGGCCATGGTGGCCTGCACGCCCGCATGGACGATGCCGCCTTGCTGCAGGTGGCGCGGCGTGATGGCCAGCATCGATTCGCACCAGCCGGGGCCACAGTCCGCCAGCGCGATGCCGATGTCGTTGACGAACGCGGCCTGGCGGAAGCCGGCCTCGATGGTCTCGCGCAGCAGGAGTCGCTCCTGTTCGGTGGTCATGGCTGTTCCTCGTACGGTCTCTGCATCACCAGGCGGTGTGCGCATTGCAGCGCGAAGGGGCGGGGCTGTCAACCGCCCGTGCGCCTTGTGCGCCGCACGAAGGCGCGGGCGCGTGCTGTCGCCTACACTGGAAGCATCTGCGTCACGCCTGCACCGCGCCTGATCGCATCCAGACCTCCCATGAACGCCGACGCCAAACCCGCACTGCGCCGCAAGACGCGGCCGGCCGCTGCCTTTGCCGCACTGACCGAGGCGAGCCTTGGGCGCATCGAAGCATGCCTGGACCAGTTGCTGCGCCGCGACGAGCCGGAAGACCTGCACGAGCTGCGCGTGGCGGTACGCCATGCGCGCGCGGTGCTATGGGCATTGGGGCCGTCCTTGCCGAAGCAGGAACGTGAGCGCTGGAATCGCGACCTGCGCGCGCTGGCCCGCACCACCAGCGAAGTGCGCGACTGGGACGTGTTTCTGGCCGAGACCATCGCCCCGGCGCGCGAGCTGGAGCCTGACGAGCCCGTGCTGGCCGCCGTGGCCGACACCGCCCGCGAGCGCCGTGAAGACGCGCGCGTAGCCATGCTGGCGACACTGGCTGGCTACCACGACTGGCCGCTGCCGGCGCTGCACCGCGATCTCGCGCACTTGGCGCAGCTGGCGGCAAAGGCAGGCAAAGACAGCGGCGACCGCCTCGGGCCGTTTGCGCGCAAGCGCGTGCGCCGCGGACGCCAGCGCCTGCGCAAGTTGGCCCGGGCCGCACGCAGCGGCGATGCGCGCGCGGTGCATGCGCAGCGCATCGCCGGCAAGCGGCTGCGCTATGCGATCGAGGCGTTCGAGCCGGTACTGCCGTTGCGCATCACCAAACGCCTGCACCGCAAGCTGGTGAAACGGCAGACAAAGCTCGGCAGCCTTGTCGATGCCATGGTCGCGCGCCGGCTGATGGCCGACTGCCTGCAAGTGCAAACGCTCCCCGATGAAGCGCCGCTGCAGTTGCCCGGCGCAAGCTGACGCCCCGCCAGCCACGGCGGCCAATCCACCGCGCGCCGCTGGCGCCGATTGCCACCAGCCCGCGCGCCACGCCAACCGCACACGATCTGCGACAATACCGCCATGACTGCTCCCCAGGTTCCCATTGCCGCGATCGCCACCGCGCCCGGACGCGGCGGCATCGGCGTGGTGCGCGTGTCGGGCCACGATGTCGGCCCCGTGATGCGCGCCGTCTGCGGCCAGGCGCTCAAGCCGCGCCACGCCACCTACCTGCCGTTCATCGACGCCCATGGCAAGGTCATCGACCACGGGCTGGCGCTGTACTTCCCGGCGCCGAACTCCTACACGGGCGAGGAGGTACTCGAGCTGCAGGGCCACGGCGGCCCGGTGGTGATGCAGATACTGCTGACGCGCTGCCTGCAGGCCGGCGACGGCATCGGCCTGCGCCTGGCCGAGCCGGGCGAGTTCACGCGCCGCGCCTTCCTCAACGACAAGCTCGACCTCGCCCAGGCCGAGGCCGTGGCCGACCTGATCGAAGCCAGCACCGAGGCCGCGGCGCGCTCGGCAGCGCGTTCGATGGAGGGCGAGTTCTCCAATGCGATCCGCAAGCTTGTGGATAAGGTCATCCACCTGCGCATGCTGGTGGAAGCCACGCTGGATTTTCCCGAGGAAGAGATCGATTTCCTCGAGCAGTCCGACGCGCGCGGGCAGCTCGCCACCATCCGCAATGAACTTGGCGCCGTGCTGGCGCAGGCGCGCCAGGGCGCGCTGCTGCGCGAAGGGCTGTCGGTAGTGCTGGCGGGCCAGCCCAACGTGGGCAAGTCCTCGCTGCTCAACGCGCTGGCCGGCGCCGAACTCGCCATCGTCACGCCGATCGCCGGCACCACGCGCGACCGCGTGCGCGAGACCATCCAGATCGACGGCATCCCGCTGCATATCATCGACACTGCTGGCCTGCGCGAGCACGCCTCCGACGAGGTCGAGCGCATCGGCATCGAACGCACCTGGGACGCAATCCGCCGCGCCGATGTCGTGCTGCACCTGGTGGATGCCACCGACTACCTGCGCCACGGCCTGTCCGAGGCCGACGACGCCATCGACGACCAGCTCAGCGGCCAATTGCCGCCGGGCTCGCCGATCGTGCGCGTGGTCAACAAGATCGACAAGGCCCCGGCGGTGGGCGACACGATGTTTGGCGGCAACCGGCCCCACGTGGTCGCCGCCAATGGACCCAACCCGACCGAGATCTGGATCTCGGCGCGCACGGGCGCCGGTATCGAGTTGCTGCGCCGCGAACTGCTGCGGCTGGTTGGCTGGCAGTCGGGTAATGAGGGCACTTTCCTCGCGCGCGAGCGACATCTGACGGCGCTGCGCAGTGCGCAGTCGCATCTCGATATTGCGGCGGAGCAGGCCGAGCACCAGGCGCAGGCGCTGGATCTGTTCGCGGAGGAGCTGCGGCTGACGCAGGAGTGCCTGAACAGCATTACGGGTGAGTTCACCAGCGACGACCTGCTGGGCACGATCTTCACGCGCTTCTGCATCGGCAAGTGAGCGCGGCCGCGCGGCACCAAGCCACGCCACGCATCCCCCCGGCCGCAGGTAAACTGCAGGCCACCTCCTCATGCCAGGCGCCGGCCGCTTGCGGCGCCCCCTCTCGATGCGCCTGATCCTCATCACCTTCGGTACCCAGGGCGACTGCCGCCCGATCGTTGCGCTGGGCCTGGGCCTGCGCAATGCCGGCCATGACGTGCTGATGCTGGGCGAACGCTCGGCTGCCCCATTGGCCGTGGAACACGGTCTGGCGTTCGCGCCGATGGCGGGCGATATCCAGCAAACGCTGGCGCCGGGCGGCGCGTTGCACAAGCTGATGACCGAAGGCGGCAACGTGGCCGAGGCCACGCGTGCCTTTGCGCGTATTGCCGAGGACAACACCGAGGCGTGGATGGCGCAACTGGCCGAGGCCGCAGGCGATGCCGACGCCATCGTGTTCTCGGGCCTGACGGGCTACGTGGCGCTCACGGTGGGCGAGCAGCTCGGCAAGCCTGTGATCGCCGCGGGCATGTTCCCGATCTCGCCGACGCGGGCCTTCCCGTCCGCGCTGTTGCCACCGTTCAGGATGCCGGGGTGGGCCAACCGCGCCAGCCATCACGTCATCAACCACGTGCTGTGGCGCATGTTCCGTACCGCCACCAACGCCGCGCGCGGCAAGCTGTTCGGCGTGCCGCCGCGCAAGGCGATGTGGCGCGATTTCCCCACGCTGTACGCGATCTCGCCGCACCTGGTGCCGCGCCCGCGCGACTGGCATGCCGACTGGCTGGTGAGCGGCGCGTGGACCATGCCGCCGCAGCGCGACTGGCAGCCTGGTGCGCCACTGCGGGATTTCCTCGCCGCGGGCGAGCCGCCACTGTATATCGGCTTCGGCAGCATGGCGGGTTTTGACCGGCTGAGGGTGGTGACGGCGCTGGTAAAGGCGGTCGATGGCCGGCGCGCGTTGTTCTATCCGGGCTGGAGCGGCATCGACGTGTCCGCGCTGCCGGCCAGCTTCCACGTGATCGGCGCCACGCCGCATGACTGGCTGCTGCCGCGCGTGTCGGCGGCGATTCACCATGGCGGCGCGGGCACCACGCATGCGGTGGCGGCGGCGGGCGTGCCGTCGATCGTGCTGCCGTTTGCGGGCGACCAGTTCTTCTGGGCGGGCCGTCTGGCGGCGCAGGACGTGGCGCCGCCCTATGTCGAGGGGCACAAGATCGATGCGGCGCGGCTGGCGTCGATGATCGGCTTTACCGAGCAGCCCGCCACGCGCGAGAAGGCCGCCATGCTGGGCCGCGCGATCGCCGCCGAACGCGGCGTGGACAATGCCGTGGCGGCAATCGAACGTTTCTGCGGCCGGCGCGGGGCATAATCCGCTTCCGACCTTCGCATTTCACCCAGGCAGGACCTCCAGATGTTGAACCGTACCCAGCAAATCCTCGTTGCCATCGTTGCCGTAGCTGTCCTTGGCATGTTGTGGTTTGCCGGCAATGACCGGCGCGACGATGTCGGCGGCGCCCAGCCCGAAGCGCAGGCCGAAGCCAGCGCCGCAGTCCCGGCAGCGGCCAGCGACGTGCGCGGCGTGCCGCGCGACGGCACGCTCGACCCGATCAGCATCGATCCCGAGCGGCCTGCCGACCGCCTCCCGCAGTACCAAGCCAGCACGATGCTGGACGACTATCGCGACAACCCCAAGGCCGCGGACGCGCGCTACGTCGGGCTGTACCTGATCGTCGAAGGCGTCGCCAGCGGCATTCGCCGCGAGGGCGACCAGGTCTTTGTTGATATCCGCACCAACGATCCCGGGGTGAATGTGCGCGCACTGCTGCTGGAACGCCAGATCTGTGGCCCGGCCGGTCGGGTGTGCGGCGTGGAAGCCCGGGCTACGATGGTGCGGCGCGGCCAGAAAGTGGCGCTGGAATGCAACGGCGCGGGGCTGGCGGACGGCACGCCACTGCTGCGCGACTGCCTGCTGCGCGGCGGCGCGAACTGATCGTCGCATCGACCATTCCGGAGTTTCGCTATGCAATCCGTGCTGTCCGTCCTCGCCATCCTGATCGCGGTTGCCACCATCGTGGGCGTGGTTTCTCCCGCCTGGCTCAGCCAGACGCTGCTCGGCGGCAAACCCGTCACTCGGCTGCAGGTGGCGATCATCGGCATCTGCCTGGCCGGGCTCTGCCTGATCCTGGTGGGCCGGCTGGCGCAGGGCGGGGCAGGCGGCTAAGGCGCTACGCCGGGCCGAAAACACGGGTTTTGCCGTTCTGTTCGGCCGATTGGATGGGCGTGCCGGCGCCTACAGTGTGAAGGCAGGCTGCCCGCATTGCGCGCCGCGCCGACCCATGCCATCCAGGAAACCCATGAACAAAGCTCTGCTGGCCGCCAGCCTCGGCCTGCTGATCGCCGGCTGCTCGACCTACCAGGCGGTGACTCCGGTCGACCGTCCCGACGTCTCCGACGCCTTCGCCGCGTTCCAGCCGGCCGGCGGCGATCCGCGCGGCAACTATGGCGCCAACGGCACGCTGCTATGCGTAGTGGTGAACCCAGTCGCCGGCAATGACTATGTCGAGGCGTTCCGCGCCTCACTGGAGCAGCGCAATTTCGAGGTGAAGCTGGTGCGGCCGGATGCGTCCGTGGCCGCGTGCCCGATGGTGGCGCTGTACAGCGCGCGCAGCGCCTGGTACTGGGCCTCATACCTGAACAGCGTGGACATCACCGTGTTCCACAATGGCGAGCGCGTCGGCAAGGCGATCTACAACGCCAACCGCAGCGCGGGCGGGCTGAACCTGAGCAACCTGGTGCAGCCGGCGTCCAAGCTGGAGGAGCTGGTCGAGCAGTTGTTCCCGGGCATGCTGCCGCCGCCTTCGGCGCCAGCCGTGACGTACGCGGGGCCGAACACCTGAGCGGGCAGCACGGCCCGATCAGCGCTCCAGCCGGCCCAGGCGCACCACGGTCACGCCGGGGCGCAACTGCCGCAGCGACGGCATGACCAGCACGCAATCGGGATAGGGCGTCACCACCGGCTCGCCATCGCGCCAGGCGATCACGGTGCCGGCCTCGGCAAAGGTCTCCAGGCCGGTATAAGGGCCGGCAAAGCGGAAATCCATGCTGGTGGCCACCACCGGCTCGGTCACGCGTACCACCCGCTGCGTAGCGGGCAGCGGCTGCAGCCAGCCGGCGGGCAAATCGCTTGTATCAACCACGCCGGCATGCAGCAGGAAGCGCGCGGTGCTGTCCTGCGCCACCGTCACCGCCGCCGGCTCCCAATGCTGGCCGCATTCGATCAGCAGCGCATTGCGCCGGCTGGCGGGGTCGCCGAAGCCGTCGTAGTCGCGCATGCGGCGGCCTTCGGGGTGGCCTTCGTCGACGATCACGTCGGCCGGCGCGCCCAGCGCGCGGGAGAGCGCGATGCCCTTGTCGAGCGGGCCGGAGACGATCAGCGGCCGGCTCTTCTCATGCATCGAATGCAGGTCGAGCAGCAAGTCCACGGTGTCGATCACGGGCCGCATGGCGCGCGCGCGGCGCAGCTCGGACGAATCGCGGCTGGTGTCTTCGAGCGTCGCGGCGGTCCAGACACGGTTGAAGTCCTGGTCGACGAAGCGCGACGCGTCAGGCTTTGCGGGATCGAAGCGGTGGTATGCGTCGACGTTGGCAAAGGCCAGCGTCAGCCGGCCGCGGCGCGGGCGCAGGCCGTGGTCGAGCAGCGCCTTGACGGCGATGGCGCCGCAGACTTCGTTGCCGTGGGTCAGGGCGTTGACCATCACGTGCGGGCCGGGCTGGCCGCTGTCGAAGGTGTAGAGGTAGGGCACGCCGGTGTTGCCGGCGGCGTAGGGGCGGATGTCGGGGAATTCGACGTCGACGGGGTAGGCGTCGAGAGGGGCGGGTTGCTGTGTCATGGGGATCGGTGCTCTCAGGATGCCTGGCGGGTCGGTGCACGCCGGGTCGTGTTGTGTCGATCAGCTCTGGTGAAGGGGTATGGGTACTGCCAGCGCCTGCCCACTACCGCACTTACTCGTGAATGCCAGCAGTCTGCACAATCGTGCGATAGCGCCCTGTCTCGCGCTTGATAAAGCTGCCAAACTGCGCCGGATTGCCCGGCGTCACTTCCACGCCAGCCTCAGCCAGCTTCTTCTTCACATCCGGCAACGCCAGCACGGCCTGCATCTCCGTATTCAGGCGATCCACCACCGGCTTGGGCAGGTTGGCCGGCCCCATCAGCCCGAACCACACGCCCATGTCCACGCCCTTCAGAGCCGGCGTCTCGGCCAGCGCCGGCACGTTCGGCGCCACCGCGGAGCGCTTGGCAGCGGTCACCCCGTAGGCCTGCACGCGGCCCGCCTGGATATGCGGCAGCGCCGACGACAGCACCATCACCGCCAGGTCGATCTGTCCGCCCAACAGGTCCGTCGCCATGGCAGACGCGCCCTTGTACGGCACGTGGGTGATATTGACCTTGCCCTGCTGCTTGATCAGCTCGCCGGCCAGGTTCAGCGGCGTGCCCACACCCGACGACGCATACGAGAGCTTGCCCGGCTGCGCCTTGGCCAGCGCGATCAGCTCGGCGGCGTTCTTGGCCGGCAGGCCGGGCTTGCCGACCAGCACCATCGGCTGCGTGCCGACGAAGGTCACCGGCGCCAGGTCCTTCTCGCCGTCATAGCGCACGGCCGGGTTGGTCAGGCGCGCGATCGAGACCTCACTGCCGGAACCCATCAGCAGGGTGTAGCCGTCGGCCTCTGCCTTGACCACCTTGGATGCGCCGATGGTGCCGCCGGCGCCGCCCAGGTTCTCGATCACCACGCTCTGGCCAAGGCGCTTGCCCAGCTCCGGCGCGATGGTGCGGGCGACGAGATCGACGCTGCCGCCGGCGGTGTAGCCGACCACCAGCGTGATCGGCTTGGCGGGCCAGGTGGCGGCAACGGCGCCGCCGGTGAAGGTGGCGACGCAGAGTGCGGCAGCAGCCGCGCGCAGGATGGTCTTCATGGTCTTGGCTTGGGGGTCCAGGTTTGGAGGTTGTGGCCTGATGTTAGAGAGCGCCGGACCGGACCGGCGTGCGGCTTTGGCAAGGGGGGTTGCCGTTTCGGCAATGGTGGCGGCTCAGCGCGGCGCCTGCACCGCGGCACGCCAGAAGGCCTCGGCCAGCGGGCGCATCGGCGCGCGCGGGCGGTACAGGCGGATATCGAGCGCCAGGTCATCACCCTCGGCGCCAGTGCCGCCGATGGCGCGCACCAGCCGCCCGGTGTGCAGGTCGTCAGCGATCAGCCGCGCCGGCAGCCAGGCCAGCCCCATGCGCTGGCGCACCATCTCGTGCACCGACTCGGCAAAGTCGCTGACCGCGATCACGTCGAGCCGCGGCGCCAGCTTGCGGCGCGCGATCTCCTGGTTGACCATGCGGCCGAGCGTCAGGGTCTCGGCGTAGGCGATCATCGGCACCGGCTTTGCGGCTGACCTCGCAGCGGTCTTGCCGGTCCCGAGCCGGTGCAGGGGTGCGCCGCGCGCGTCGGCGGCACTGACGCACACGAGCCGCTCCACGCCGGCCAGGTGGAACTGGTAGCGGGCATCGTCAAGCATCACCGGCAGGTCCGGCGGGCTGTAGCACAGCAGGAAGTCGGCATCGCCCTCGGCGAACATGGCCAGCGCGTCATGCATGGGGAAGGCGGACAGCCGCGTGCGGAAGCCGGCCGCATCGGGGTCATGCCGCAGCGCCTCGCGCAGGCCCGCCAGCCAGGCCGGCACCATCGAGCGCGCCAGCGTCTTGCCGGTGGCGATGGTCAGGGTGCTGGCATCGGCCCGGTGCGCGGCGCGCAGCGCCAGGCGCGTTTCGTCCAGCGTGCGCAAGGCGCTCTGCGCCGCTTCCAGGAACTGGCGTCCCTCGGCGGTCAGCCGGACGGGGAAAACGCTCCGGTCGATCAGTGGCGCGCCCGCCCAGACCTCCAGCGCCTGCATGCGCCTGCCGAACGCTGGCGGCGTCACGTTGCGCAGTTCGGCGGCGCGCGCCAGGCTGCCGGCCTGGGCGAGGCAGACGAAGTCTTCGAGCCAGCGGATGTGCATGGAAGCGGAGAGGTGAGGATTGAGCGGCGATGCCTTCATTATCGGCAAAACCGGCCGTCCCTTTGCGTTCACAGGCGCGGCAGGGATCTAGTCCCCGGTCACCCGGCATCTCCACCCGTGCGGTGTCTCGCCCGTCCACCGTTTGAATGCATGCGTAAAGGCGCTCTGCTCCGAATACCCCAGCCGCATCGCGCACTGCGCCAGGCTGAGCGCGGGATCGGCCAGGTACTGCTCGGCCAGCGTCCGCCGCACGTTATCCACAAGCGTGGAATAACTGATCCCCCGCGCCTGCAGCCGCCGCTGGAGCGTGCGCACAGGCATGCCCAGCTGCGCGGCGACGTCCGCGATCGGCAATTCGCCGTCCTGCAGGCGCGCACTGATCATGGCGCGCGCCTGCGCCAGTGCATCGGCCCCGGCGGGCACGCACAGCTGCAATTGCGATTCGGCGATCCGCGTCATCTGCGCCTGCATGCCCGCATCGGCCTGCAGCGAAGGCAGGTCGAGCAGCGCGGGCGCGATATGCATCGCATGGCGCCCGGTGCCGAACGCCACCGGGCAGCCGAACACCTCGGCATGCAGGCTGGTATCGGCAGGGGCCGCATGGGGAAACTCCACTTGCGTCGCGAAGTAGCGCTCGCCGATCAGCCAGCGCGAGAACACGGCCCAGGTGGCCATGTGCAGTTCATGCGCATGCCGCGACAGCGGCCCATGCTGCGCTTCCCAGGTCATGCAGGCGGTGCTTGGCGTTTCAATCAGCCGGGTGCGGCCGATATCGTTGGCCAGCACTTCATAGCGGATGCCTTGCAGGATGGCATCGCGCACGGTGGACGTGGTCAGCACCACGTAGCCCATCTCGGCATAGTGGCGCGGCACGAAGGCGGCACCGGCGCGCAGGCCGACGTCCGGGTCCGAGGTGGCTTGTTCGAGCCAGTCGAGCAGCGCCAGGTAGGCGGCGCCGGGGATGCGCGTGGTCGTCTGGGCGCCGCTGGCCTGGAGGATATCGGGCGGCACGCCGACGGCGCGCAGCTGGTCGGCGGCGGATATGCCCTGCCGCTCGCCGTGGTCGAGCACGGCGCGGAGGTAGGCGAGCGATACCGTGCCGCTGGCACCGCCGTCGGGCTGGTTGGCGCGTGGCAACAAATCACCTGTCATGCGGGATCAAGACCGGGCCCCGATCTTTATCCAAACTCCGGGTAGCGTCAATGCGGGCCTGCCCCGCCTCAAATCAACAGATCGACGCGAGGAGACAACATGCCCCCTGATCCCTCGCATGCGCCATCGCATGCGCCGCACCGCAGCGCCGATGCCGAGACGCTGCACGCGCTGTCGCGCCGCGGCTTCCTGAAGGTCGGCTTCGGCTTTACTGCCGCGCTGGCCTGTACCGCGCTGGTGCCGTCGCTGGCCGGCTGCTCGGCCGGCAATCCCGCGCCACAGGCCGGCATGGCCTGGCTGCGCCCCGACGACGTGGCGCTGTTCCGCGCGCTGCTGCCGGCCATCGTCACCGAGCTGGCCGAAGCGCCGCCGCCGCGGCGCGCGGCCCTGGTGCAGGACGCGCTGCGCAATATCGACACCACCTGCGCCGCCATGGGCGAGGGCGCACAGGCCGAGCTGCGCAAGCTGTTCGGCCTGCTCGCCAGCACGCTGCTGCGCTGGGCGCTGACCGGCATCCGCCAGGACTGGAATGCCGCCACGCCGCAGCAGGTACAGGCCTTCCTGGCGCGCTGGCGCGCCAGCCGGCTGGCCACGCTCAATGCCGGCGCGGTGGTGCTGGTCAAGCTCACCAGCGTGGGCTACTACGTGCTGCCCGCCGCCTGGGCGGGCACCGGCTACCCCGGCCCGAACGCGGCCGTCTACAAGGCGCTGCACGCCTGATACCGAACATGGCCATCGACAATCTCTACGACGCCGGCATCGCCGCCGGCTGGAAGGTGCTGGACGCGTCCACCTTCACCACGACGCGCACGCTGGATGCGGACGTCGTCATCGTCGGCAGCGGCGCGGGCGGGGGCATCAGCGCCGAGGCGCTCAGCCGCGCCGGCCTGCGCGTGGTGCTGCTGGAGGAAGGCGCGCTGCGCACCTCGGACAGCTTCCGCGACATGGACGAGAACCGCGCCTATCGCGAGCTGTACCAGGAGGCCGCCGCGCGCACCACGGCCGACGGCGCGATTGCGATCCTGCAGGGGCGCTCGGTGGGCGGCAGCACCACGGTCAACTGGTCGTCGAGCTTCCGCACGCCGCCGCAGACGCTGGCGCACTGGGCCGCGCACCACGCCGTGACCGGCCACACCGAGGCGGAGATGGCGCCGTGGTTCGAGAAAGTGGAAGCACGCCTTGGCATCGCGCCGTGGGCAATGGCGCCCAATCCCAACAACGACGTACTGCGGCGGGGCTGCGAGACGCTCGGCTGGGAGTGGCACGTGATCCCGCGCAACGTGAAAGGTTGCTGGAACTCGGGCTATTGCGGCTTCGGCTGCCCGGTCAACGCCAAGCAGTCGATGCTGGTGTCGACCATCCCCGCGGCGCTGGCCAGCGGCGCGACGCTGGTGCACCGCGTGCGCGTGCGCACACTCGACCATGACGGCCAGCGCATCCAGTCGATCACCGGCGAGGCGCTCGGCGCCGATGGCCATACGCCGACCGGCGTGGGCGTGGTCGTACGTGCGCGGCACGTGGTTGCCGCCGGCGGTGCCATCAACACCCCGGCCTTGATGCTGCGCTCGCGCGTGCCTGACCCCCACGGGCGGCTGGGCGTGCGCACATTTATCCATCCGGTGAATATCAGCATCGCGATAATGCCAGATCGCATTGATCCCTATTATGGCGCGCCGCAATCGGTCGCCTCCGACCACTTCCAGTGGAAGGACGGCGCCACCGGCCCGATGGGCTACAAGCTCGAGGTGCCGCCGATGTTCCCCGGCATCAGCGCCGGCGTACTGAACGGCGTGGGCGATGCGTTGCGGCGGGACATGGCGCAACTGCCCAATACCAACGCGATGCTGGCGCTGCTGCGCGACGGCTTCGTGCCGGAAAGCGAGGGCGGGCGCGTGCGCCTGGCGGACGACGGCAGCCCACTGCTCGACTATGCGATGAGCGACTACGCCTGGGACGGCGTGCGGCGCGCGTGGCTGAGCATGGCCGAGGCGCAGTTCGCCGCCGGCGCGGTGGGCGTGCGGCCCGCGCACCTGGACGCTACCGACTACCGCAGCTGGCCCGAGGCGCGCGACGCCATCGCCCGGCTGCCGCTCAAGCCGTTCCGCACCGCGCTGTTCACCGCGCACCTGATGGGCGGCTGCGGCATGAGCGACGACCCGCGCCGCGGCGTGGTGGACAGCCATGGCCAGCACCACCAGCTGGCCAACTTGTCGGTGTTCGACGGCTCGGTGTTCCCGACCAGTGTGGGGGCCAATCCCCAGTTGTCAGTGTTCGCGCTGACGGCGCAGAATGCCGACACGCTGGCGCGACGCATCACGTCGTGATGTACCCGACAGCCTTACACGGCGCAGGCCGTCGCACCAAGGACAGGGCGGGGCGCGCAGGGGTACCCGCCATGTTTCCCGCTGCAGGCAGCTGGCACGCGTGTGCGATGCATCGGGCCGCAGTCATTGTGGTGCGATTGCCAACACCAGGCCCGGGATTAGAGCGGCCATTCCAATTCAGCGCTTGTGAAACGCTCGAAGCGGTGGATAGGCTTCGTACGGCTGTTTCAAGCATCCGTATGCCGTCAGAGCTGGGAGCGAAGCAGCGCAGCAGATTGCTAAGGGGTTCACGGCAGCAAAGAAGAGAGACGCCCCCATGAAGACCGGCAAAAGCACGGCAGGAGACACCAAGGCCCGGATTCTCGACGCCACGGAAAAATTGTTTATCGAGGTCGGCTATGAGGCCACCTCGCTGCGGCAGGTAACTTCGCGCGCCATCGTCAACCTGGCGGCCGTGAATTACCACTTCCGCAGCAAAGACATCATGATGCACGCCGTGTTGAGCCGGCGGCTGGATCCACTCAACGCGCGGCGCCTGGCGCTGCTCGATGCGTGCGAAGCACGCTGGCCCGGCAGCAGCATCCGCTGCGAGCACGTGATGGGCGCGCTGTTCGTGCCCGCGCTGCAGATGGCGCGCGAACCCGCGGTCAGCGGTCCGTCGTTCCTGCGGCTGCTCGGGCGCGTGTATTCGGATACCTCGCCCTTTATCCAGCAATACCTGCTGGAGCACTACGCCCCGGTGTACGACCGCTTCTTCCACGCCTTCGCGCGCGCGATCCCGGCGCTACCGCGGCGCGAGCTCGGCTGGCGCCTGCAGTTCGCGCTGAAGGCGCTGGCGGGCGTGCTGGCCGGCGACGAACTCACCAATCTGCTGCCGGCCTTCACGCAGGGCAAGCCGATGAGCGATGCGCACGTGCTGGCGCAGCTCACCGCCATGGTCGAAGCGGCCATGACGGTGGCGCGCCCGGGCGCAGACGAGTTGTCGGCGCTGCAGGCGGTGTTCGACCTCGTCGAGCAGCAGCAGGCGCGCGCGCAAGCCGAGCACGAACACGACGCCGCGCTGGAGGCAACGGTGCAAGAACAGGCCAGCCATACGGCCGCCGTCACCGCCGCCACCATCGGCAAGACCCGCGTGAGCGCACGCACCGTGCGCAATGAGGGCACCAGCCGCGCCGCCGTGACCAGCGTTACGGTCCGCGCGCGCGAGCATACCGTGAGCTTCCCCAGCAACCCGCTGGATGACTGGATGCGAATGCGCACCAGGACATAGCGGCGCGCGCCGTGCCCGGTGACCACCGGGCCGGCGCCACCGCGCTCACGTTGCGGCCGGCGCCGCAAACCTGAACCGTCGATCTACCTGGCGAGGCATCGCGCATGCCCCGCGGGCTCCGTGCGCCCTTTTGCGTCTCCGCCGGGCGCTGCGGTGGCCCCGTTCGTCCTTGCGGCGCGCGCCGTGCGTTTGAAGCGCGGGACGCACCGCCTGCAGTGCAGGTCCTTGTGACAACGGCAATCGCAGGCCACGTGCGGCCTGCGCGCAAGCCGCCGTCTGTTTGGAACGGCCGCTCTATTGACGCAAAAACACGCCAGCGGCGAGAGTCGCCGCTCCCGCAAAGGGATCCGCCAAGAGGTCCGGCAGCAGGGGTCAGGATAAAACGAGGAGACAGGCAATGACCATGTCGAGGATTCGACGCAGCACGTTGGCTTTCACCGGGGCGAGTCTTGCCATGACACTGGCCGCGTGCGGCGGCGGTGGTAGTAGCGATGATGCCCCACGCACGGCGACGCAGGCCCCGCCGCAATGCGCCAGCACGAATACGTGTCCCGCGCAGGGCCCCGTCACCCTCGGCGGGCCGCCGGGATCGCTGTGCCCTGCGGCGCTGGACTACGGCACGACCTTTACCGGTGGCTCGGGCGCGGGCGAGCTGGTGAAGCTGCGCTTCGATACCGCGGCCCGCACCTACGAGCTGGAGATCGTGGAGTCGCCGGTGCCGAAGCAGCCTGGCAGCGTCAGCCCCACGCGCGCAGGCGTGACCTTCACCGGCACCTTCGCCTACCTGACCTCGCTGCCGACGGCCGAGCAGAACCGCTGCGCGATTTCGCTGCAGACCGCCACGGCCTCCGACGGCACCTCGCAGGCCAATATCGACGGCACGCGACCGCCGGTGATCTTCCTCGGCAACGGCGTCGCCGGCGGTGGCATTCCGGGGGCGACCATCTCCTATCCGGGCGTGCTCGGGCTGGGTGCCATTCCGGCCACCACGTTCCCGTTCTACCCGGTGCTCGCGTTTGCACAGACCGAGACGGACTTCACCAAGGTCGCCGGCAGCTACAACGTGCTGGGCTACCACCAGGTACCATCCGGCGGCTCGCTGACTTCATCGAGCCACTTCACGCCCGCCACCGCGCAGACCACCGAGACGCTCAATGCCGACGGCAGCTGCACGGCAGCGTCCGGCAGCTGCGTCAGCACCGGCAACAAATGGATGCTGCGTAGCGCCGACGGCGCGTTTGAGAGCAGCAACGCCGACGGCAGCCGTCGCTACCCGTCGTTCCAGAGCGCTGCCATCACCGGCAACAACGCCAGCCGCGCCAAGGGGCTGATGGTGGTCGGCAAACTCAACGGCGCGCTGATCCCGCTGCTGGTACGCACCGGCTACGCGCAGATCTCGCTGTTGCCGCTCACCGTCAATGTCGACGACGAATCGGGGCTGGCCGTGCTGGCACCGGCCACGCGGCTGGCCAGCGGGCAGATCGACGGCGGCTATATCGGTTCGGGCAGCGACTTTGCCTATACCGCCTCGCTGATCAAGGGCGCGCACGTCGATCTGCTCGACCCGATGACGATGAACCAGACCGGCGGCTTCCAGCTCGACTTCACCCAGAACGCGCCCGGCATGGTGGCCACCACCGACAACAGCGGCATCACTGGCGCACTGATCGCCAGCGGACGCGTGTTCGGCCACCTGTCCGGTACCGGTGACGCCAGCCCGACCCTCCGCGTCGGCGTGCTGGCAGCGCCCTGAGCACCGCATCCGACAACAGCGAAAACCGAGGAGACAACGCCATGCAAGCCCATCGACTGATCCAGACCCGGTTGCCGGCACGCGCCCTGGCCGTGACTGCCGCCGCCATGCTCGCCGCCTGCGGTGGCGGAGGTGGTGGCGACGACGCGCCGTCCACGCCTTCATCCGCGGAGACGCGGCTCTGCCCCGCATCGCTCGACTATTCGACCACCTTCACCGGCGGCACCGGCTCCGGCGAACTGGTCAAGGTGCAGATCGATACCACGCAGAAGACCTGGCAGGTCACCTTCCTCGACTCCTCGGTGCCGCGCCAGACCGGCACCGTGCAGCCCACGCGCAGCGATCCGACCAACGGCCTGAACGTGATGCGCGGCACGCTGAAGACGGAGACCGGGTTGCCGACTCAGAAGCTGAACCAGTGTGCGTTCGAGCTGGTCGGCGCGAGCCTCGATCCGAGCCGCCCGGCCAAGCTCTTTGTCGGCGAGGGCGTGGCCGGCGGCACCATTCCCGGCGCGCGCATCCAGTTCAACGGTGTGCTTGGCGCCGGCGCGGTGCCGGATACCACCTTCCCGTATTTCCAGTTCATCGGCTTCGCGCAGACCGAGAACGACCTGTCGAAAATCGCCGGGCAGTACAACGGCTCGGGTTTCCATGAAGTGCCATCGAAGCAGTTCCAGACGGTGGCGCAGGATTACCGCGTGTCGCTGGCCGCCGATGGTTCCTTTACGGTATGTGACACCGCCAGCGGCACGTGCGAACGCAAGGGCAACAACTTCGTGCCGCAGGCCAATGGCACGCTGCTGTCGACCAACTACAAGGCCGAGAGCCAGCCGCCCACGCTGGGCTCCACGCTCGGCAAGGCCTACCTGATCGTGGGCAAGCTGCGTGGCCAGCTGGTGCCGATCATGATCCGCGTGGGCTACGCCAATGACTCGCTCGCCAACGGCCCGCTCGGTGCCGACGACGAGATCGGCATTGGCATGATGGCCCCGGCGGTCGCGGTGACCGAAGGCACGGTCAACGGCGAGTACGTCGGCGTCGACAGCAACTTCAACTACCGCGTGACGGCGTTGGTCGCGGCGGCCGCCACCATGATGGATCCGTTCCGGCCCTCGGATGCGTCGCTCGCGATCCCCTACAAGCTGGACTTCTCGCAGGTGGTGCCGGGCGTGGTCCGCACCACGCGCCGCGACGCGCCGGCGGGCACGGGGCCGACCGGCAAGCTGATGTTCACCGGCGGTGTGTTCGGCTTCCTGGAAGCGCGCGACAGCGGGCCGTACTTCACCATCGGCGCCTTCGTGCAGTAAGCCCACGGGCCCGGGCCATTGCAGCCCGGGCCACTTCATGCCGATCCATCACGATTCGACCGGGACACAAGATGAAGACCATACGCCTCACCCTCACGCTGATGCTGGCCGCGCTGGCCGCATTCGCCACGCCTGCGCATGCCCAGAAGAAGGGCGACAACGTCGTGTCGGCCGGCTGGTTCCATATCCGCACGCACGGCCAGAGCGATCCGCTGACCACCACGCTGCTCGACGCGCCGATCAACTACCCGCTGGGCCTGCCGTCCACTTTCACCGCGCCGGGCAGCAGCCTTTCGTCGTCCAATGCCAATACGCTGGGGCTGACCTTCAGCCACTTCGTCACCGACCATATCGCCGTGACCGCAGTGGGCGGCGTTCCGCCCGAGTTCAAGCTCTACGGCCACGGCGAACTGATCCCGCCGGGCCCGGCCGGCGCGCTCGGGCGGCAGAGCCTCGGGGACCCGGCGTTGAATCCGATCATCACCAAGGCGCGCCAGTGGAGCCCGGCGGCGATGGTGCAGTACCACTTCCTCGATCCGGGTACGCGCTTCCGGCCGTTCTTGGGGCTGGGGGTGTCGTATAACTTCTTTACCAACATCGAAGTCAATCCGGCGTTCGCGAATTCGGTGAACAACAACCTTGGTGCGATCCTGGCCGCGGGGGCGGGGATTCCCGGGCCGACATCGGTGGAGGCGGATGCGTCGTCGTCGTGGGCGCCGGTGTTCAATATCGGCGGGACGTACAACTTTGACGAGCACTGGGGGGTGACGGCGGCGGTGACCTACATTCCGCTGAAGACTACGTCGACGATGACGATCAAGGCGGCCAACGGGACGGTGTTGTCGACGTCGAAGACGAAGCTGGAGCCGAATCCGCTGGTGTTCTTTTTGGCGGCTTCCTACAAGTTCTGAGCGCGCCGAACCGGCAAAAAAAACGACGCGCCGGAGCGCGTCGTTTTCCTTTGCAGCATCAGCAATCGCTTACTGCGTCACCGTCCCTTGTTGCGCAGGCGTACCTTGCTGCGCCACCGGACTGTTCTCCTTCAACCCGCCACCCAGCGCGCGATACAGGTCGATCGAATTGTTCAGCCGCAGCTGCCGCGCCTGGATCAGCGCCTGCTCCGCGGTGAACAACTGGCGCTGCGCATCGAGCTCGTCCAGGTAACTGGCGATGCCGCTGCGGAAGCGCAGGCGCGCCAGCTCGTAGCGCGCGGCTTCCGCATTGCGCACTTCTTCCTGGCCGGTGACCTGGTCTTCCAGCGTGCCGCGCGCCACCAGCGCATCCGCCACTTCCGCGAAGGCCGTCTGGATGGTCTTCTCGTAGTTGGCAATCTGGATGTTCTTGCGCACGTTGGCCAGGTCCAGGTTCGACAGGTTGCGGCCATAGTCGAAGATCGGCAGCACCAGTTGCGGCGCGAATGACCATGCGCGCGTGCCGGCATCGAACAGGCCCGAGAACGTCGGGCTGATGGTGCCCGCGCTGGCGGTCAGCGTGATGCGCGGGAAGAACGCTGCGCGCGCCGCGCCGATATTGGCGTTGGCCGACAGCAGCAGCTGCTCGGCCTGGCGGATATCGGGACGCTGCTCGAGCAGCTCGGACGGCAGCCCCTCCGGAATATCGCTGATGATGCGCTCATCCGACAGGCGCACCGGCTCAGGCAGGTTCTCGATGGTGCCGATGGGCTTGCCCACCAGCACTTCGAGCGCGTTCTGCGCCTGCGCGCGCTGGCGTGCGAGCTGGGCTGCCGACACGCGGGCCTGCGCCACCAGCGATTCGTTGTCGCGCAGGTCCAGCGCCGAGGTGGCGCCCGCGTCGAAACGCTGCTTGGCCAGCCCGTAGGTGCTTTCACGCGCCTTCAGCGTGTCGCGTGCCAGGTCGTACTGCTCGGCAAAAGAGCGCTCGGCCAGGTAGGCCTTGGCCACTTCCGACACCAGCGAGATATACGCCGAGCGATGCGCTTCCTCGGTGGCGAAGTACTGCGCCAGCGCGGCATTGGACAGGCTGCGCACGCGCCCGAAGAAATCGAGCTCGTAGGACGAGATGCCCAGGCCGACCTGGTAGACCTCGCTCACCCCGGGCTGGCCGAGCACCGATGCCGCCTGGGCGGCGGTGGTACGGGCCCGGGTGTAGCTGCCGTTCACGTTCACCGTGGGCAGCAGGTCGGAACGCTGCACCTGGTACAGCGCGCGCGCTTCCTCGATGCGCAGCGCGGCGGTGCGCAGGTCGCGGTTGTTTTCCAGCGAGTTGGCGATCAGCACCTGCAGGCGCGGGTCGCGGAAGAACTCGCGCCAGCCGATATCGACGGCGCGGCGGGTTTCGCCGCTCTTCACCTCGGCGGTGGCGTAGCCCTCGGGCGCCACCGGGTAGCTGCCTGCCACCGGCGGGGCGGGGCGGTCATAGTGGGGCGCCAGCGTGCAGCCAGTCAGAACGCCGGCCACCAGCAGCAGCGTGGTCAGAGTCTTGGTCATTGTCAGATTTCCTCTTGCGGCTCATGCCACTTCTTGTCCAGCATGCGCTGGCGCTCGCTGCCCTTGAAGCGCTTGCGCACCACGACGAAGAAGACCGGCACCAGGAAGATCGCCAGCAGCGTGGCCGTGATCATCCCGCCCATCACGCCGGTACCGATGGCGCGCTGGCTGCCCGAACCCGCGCCGGTGGCGATCGCCAGCGGCAGCACGCCCAGGATGAACGCCATCGACGTCATCAGGATCGGGCGGAAACGCAGGTGCACCGCCTCGAGCGTGGCTTCGATCAGGCCCTTGCCTTGCGCCTGCAGGTCCTTGGCGAATTCCACGATCAGGATGGCGTTCTTCGCCGACAAGCCGATCGTGGCGATCAGGCCCACCTTGAAGTACACATCGTTGGGCATGCCGCGCAGCGTCACGCCGAGCAGCGCACCGAGCACACCCAGCGGCACCACCAGCAGCACCGAGAACGGGATCGACCAGCTTTCATACAGCGCGGCCAGGCACAGGAACACGATGATCAGCGACAGCGTGTACAGGATCGGTTCCTGCGAGCCGGCCAGGCGTTCTTCATACGACTGGCCCGACCACTCGAAGCCGAACCCCGGCGGCAGCTTGGCGAAGTTCTCTTCCATCACGCGCATGGCTTCACCGGTACTGCGACCCGGCGCGGCCTGGCCCGCGATCTTCACCGCCGGCATGCCGTTGTAGCGCTCCAGGCGCGGCGAGCCCATGATCCACTTTGAGGTCGCGAACGCGGCAAACGCCACCATGTCGCCGTTGCTGTTGCGCACGCGCAGCTTGGTCAGGTCGTCAGGCAGGCGGCGGTCGCTGCCGTCGGCCTGCACGATCACCTTGCGCACCCGGCCTTCATGGATGAAGTCGTTGACGTAGTTCGAGCCGAACGCGATCGACAGCGTCGAGTTGATCTCCGCCACCGAGACGCCCAGCGCACGCGCCTTTTCGCGGTCGATGTCGATCTGCAGCTGCGGTGCGTCTTCCTGGCCTTCCGGGCGCACGCCCATCAGCACCGGGCTCTGCGCGGCCATGCCGAGCATCATGTTGCGCGCTTCCATCAGCTTGGCGTGACCCTGGCCGGTGCGGTCCTGCAGGCGGAAGTCAAAGCCCGAGGAGTTGCCCAGCTCGGAAATCGCCGGCGGGTTGAGCGGGAAGATGATCGCGTCCTTGATGAACGACAGCGCGCCGAAGGCACGGCCGACCAGCGCCTGCGCGGTCTCGCCGTCGCCGGTGCGCTCCTTCCAGTCCTTCAGGCGCACGAACGCGATACCGCCGTTCTGGCCGCGGCCGAAGAACGAGAAGCCCGCCACCGTGATCATCTGGTCCACCACCTTGCTTTCCTTCTGCAGGTAATAGTCCTCGATCTGCTTGAGCACGCCGATGGTACGGTCCTGGGTCGCGCCGTTGGGCAGCTGCACCACAGTGATCATGTAGCCCTGGTCTTCATCGGGCAGGAACGACGACGGCAGGCGCTTGAACAACACCACCACGCCGAGGATGATCAGCGCGTAGATGATCAGGTAGCGGCCGGTGCGCTTGAGGATGCGCGCCACCACGCCCTGGTAGCTGGTCGAAGCGCGCGCGAAGGTGCGGTTGAACCAGCCGAAAAAACCCTTCTTCTCATGGTGATGGCCGGCTTCGACGGGCTTGAGCAGCGTCGCGCACAGCGCCGGGGTCAGCGTCAGCGCCAGCAGCGCCGAGAACGCCATCGAGGCGATCAGCGACAGCGAGAACTGGCGGTAGATGTTGCCCACCGAGCCCGAGAAGAATGCCATCGGGATGAACACCGCGGTCAGCACCAGCGTGATGCCGACGATGGCGCCGGTGATCTGGCCCATGGCCTTGCGTGTGGCTTCACGTGGCGAGAGTCCTTCCTCGCTCATGATCCGCTCGACGTTCTCGACCACCACGATGGCATCGTCCACCAGGATACCGATGGCGAGCACCATGCCGAACATGGTCAGCACGTTGATCGAGAAGCCGAAGGCCAGCAGCGAGCCGAACGTACCCAGCAGCGCGATCGGCACCACCAGCGTCGGGATCAGCGTGGCGCGGAAGTTCTGCAGGAACAGGTACATCACCAGGAACACCAGCACCACGGCTTCCAACAGCGTCTTGATCACTTCCTCGATCGAGATCTTGACGAAGGCCGAGGTGTCGTAAGGCACCGAGTACTGGTAGTCCGCCGGGAAGCTCTTCGACAGCTCTTCCATCTTGGCGCGCACCGCGGTGGCGGTGGCCAGCGCGTTGCCGGTCGGGGCCAGCTTGATGGCGATGGCCGCCGACGGCTTGCCGTTGGTGCGGGCCAGCGTCGAGTAGTCGGCACCGCCCAGTTCCACATGGCCCACGTCCTTGATGCGTACCGACGAACCGTCAGGGTTGGTGCGCAGCAGGATGTTGGCGAACTGCTCGGGCGTCGACAGGCGGCTCTGCGTGGTGACGGTGGCGTTCAGTTCGGTGCCCTTGGGGGAGGGTGTGCCGCCCAGTTCGCCCACGGCGACCTGGATGTTCTGCTCGCTCACCGCGGCGGTGACGTCCAGCGGGGTCAGGTTGTAGCCGGTCAGCTTGGCCGGGTCCAGCCAGATCCGCATGGCGTACTCGGTGCCGAACAGGTCGGCCTGGCCCACGCCCGGCACGCGGCGGATCGAGTCGATCACCTGCGCCGAGACATAGTTGCCGAGCTGGATCGCGTCAGCCGCGCCGGACTTGGACGACACGGTCAGGAACATCATGTAGTTGTTCCCAGCCTTGTCCACGCGCACGCCCTGCTGGCGCACTTCCGCCGGCAGGCGCGCTTCCACGCGCTTGAGGCGGTTCTGCACTTCGACCGAGTTCAGGTCGACGTTCGAGCCCGGCGCGAAGGCGATGGTGATCGTCGCTAGGCCGGTCGATTCGCTGGTCGAGTTGTAGTAGAGCAGGTTGGGCGCGCCATTCAGCTCTTGCTCGATCACCGAGGTGACGGAATCCTCCAGCGTCTTGGCCGACGCACCCGGATAGGTGGCGGTGACCGAGATCGTCGGCGGGGCGATGTTCGGGTACTGCGCGATCGGCAACTGCAAGATCGACAACAGCCCGCCCAGCACGATGATCAGCGCGAGCACCCACGCGAACACCGGCCGGTCGATGAAAAACTTGGCCATAAGACTGGCTCCCTCTTTGTCTAGCCGTATTTGCCGTAGTGGTGATACGGCCGCTATCAGCCTTGCCTGGCGTCAGCCTTCGGCGCCTGCATGGCCTCGGCCTTGGGGGCTGAAGCCGGGGCTGCCGACGCCGCGGCCGGGGTAGCGGCCGGTGCCGAGGCACCCGCCTGGACGAACGGCACCGCCTTGGCCGGCGCGCCTACCTTGACCTTCTGCAGGCCCTCGACGATCACCTTCTCGCCGCCCTTCAGGCCTTCGGTCACGACCCAGCGGTCGCCGATGGCCTGCGGCGCCTTGACCGGCACCGCCGCGACGTTGCCGTCCGCGCCCACCACCAGCACGCTGGCGCCCTGGGCACCGCGGATCAGCGCCCGCTGCGGCACGGTCAGTGCGTTCTCATCCATGCCCTGCTCGATCTTCACGCGCACGAAGGTGCCCGACAGCAGTTCGCGCCTGGGGTTGGGGAACTGCGCCCGCAGCGTGATCGCGCCGGTGGTCGGATCCACCGTCATGTCCGAGAACAGCAGCTTGCCGGTGTGCTCGTACTCGCGGCCGTCTTCGACGAACAGGTGCACGTTGGCACCGCCGTTGACGCCCTTGACCGTGCCGGATTCGATGGCGCGGCGCAGGCGCGTGACTTCCGAGGCCGGCTGGGTGAAGGTGACCCACATCGGGTCGACCTGTTCCACCAGCGCCAGCTTGGTCGCCTCGCCCTTGCCCACCAGCGCGCCCTCGGTCACCAGCGCGCGGCCGGCACGGCCGCTGATGGGCGCGGTCACGGTGGTGTAGCCCAGGTTGATCTGGGCGGTGCGCACCGCCGCCTTGGCCGAAGCCACATCGGCGTTGGCCTGGCCGGCGGAGGCCACGGCGTCGTCGTACTCCTGCTTGCTGACCGCGTTGACGGCCACCAGTGGCTTGTAGCGGTCGGCCTTCAGGCGCGCCGACACGGCGTTGGCCTCGGCGCGCTGCAGCGCGGCCTGGGCCGAAGCCAGCGTGGCTTGGTAGGGCGCCGGGTCGATGCGGAACATCACCTGGCCGGCCTTCACTTCGCCGCCTTCGGTGTAGTTGCGCGACAGCACGATGCCTTCCACACGGGCACGGACTTCGGCCGTGCGCACGCCTTCCAGGCGGCCCGGCAGTTCATTGACGACGGCGACGGGCGACGGCGTCACAGTGACCACGCCCACTTCCGGCGGCGTCGGGGGGCCGCCTGCGGCCTTCTTCTCGCCGCAGGCGACAAGCGCCAGCGCCGACAGCGCAGCTACTGCATAGGCGGCAACGCAACTGATACGTTGGGACTTCCTCATCGATAACCCCATGATGGCAATTTGAGATCTGCCGCATCGTTCCGACCTGCCATCTTGTGGCAAACGGAAACGACACAGCCCGCCGCACGGTTTGCGGCGGACAAAAGTGTGATGCTAGCCACAATTCGCGACGTCGCGATGTCCTTTGCGATGAAAGGTGGCTTTTATATGACGACTGGATATACGACCGGCTGGCCCCACAGCAGGCGCCAGCTGTGCTGGCTATGTCACAGGATGGGCGGCTGGCCGAAAGCCGGGCGAGCGCGTATTATATATACATTCAAGCATGTATGTTAAGTCGTTCCTTTCGCAAGGCTTTTTGGACGCACACCGGCGTCCCCGGCCACTGCACGGCAAGCGGCGCGGATCCGGTTTTATCCATCGGATTCGTCTCCAAATGCAAGGGACCTGGCCGGGATTGCGGCGCGGACGGCCGAGTCGGGTTAGGATGCGCGCCGTCCTGTCGGCCGCACGGACGCGAAGGCATTGCGATGTGACGACAACGACCCGCCGGTGCCAGGCACCGGCCAGAGCGCCTGCCGCATGCGGCAACGGCGCCAGGGAGATCCCCAACAAGCCGGCCATGAACTACCCATCGGGGCCATGACGCCGGCATCAGAGAGAAAGATGGTCAGACGCACCAAGGAAGAGGCGCTGGAGACGCGCCAACGGATTCTCGACGCGGCCGAAACCGTGTTCCACGCCCGGGGCGTGGCACGCCCGTCGCTGGCCGACATCGCCGAGGCGGCGGGTGTCACCCGCGGCGCGATCTACTGGCACTTCAAGAACAAGAGCGACGTGTTTGCCGCCATGTGCGATCGCGTCAACTTGCCCGTGGAGGCGCTGTGCGATCCCGAACGGCTGGCGCGCCAGGAAGACCCGCTGGGCGGCATCCGCGATATCTGCGCCTATGTCATGCGCCAGACCGTGGTCAACCCGCGCTGGCGCCGGATCTTCGAGATCATCTTCCACAAGTGCGAGATGGTGCAGGACAACGGTGCCATCTTCGAGCGCCAGCGCCAGTCCCACAAGGAAGGCCTGGTCAAGATCCGCGAGCACCTGCGCCTGGCCCTGGAGCGTGGCCAGTTGCCCGCCGAGCTCGACCTGGACCTGGCGGTCAACGCCTTCCATGCCTGCATCGGCGGCGTGCTGGCGCACTGGCTGTTCTCGCCCGAGGACTTCGACCTCGACGCCAATGCCGAGCGCATGGCGGACGCCTTTATCGATACCCTGAAGTATTCCCCCGCGCTGCGGCATGGCTACGTGCCACGCCCGATGGCGAAGCTCGACGAAGAGCTGTCGACGCTGTGCGAGGAGGCCTGCCAGAAGGCAGCCGGGCTGGATACCAGCGACCTCGTGCCCTGAAGGCGCGTGCGCCGGATGATGGCCGGCGCAGCTACCCCCGCATGGCCTCGCGCCAGCGCGCGAGGAACGCGCGCTTGCGCAGCGCGTCCTGCGCCGCCAGCAGGCCGGGGCCGACGCTGATCGGCTTGAGCGCATAGCCCAGCCGCTCCGACAGCGCCGCCGCGGTGTGCACGCTGTCGGTATCGGTGCGGATGGTATAGAGCTGCGAGGTCGACCTGGCCAGCAGCGCCTGCCCGTCGCGCGACAGCAGGTAGTCCAGCCACAGCCGCGCCGCATTGGGCCGCGGCGCGCGCCGGTTGATAAAGGCCACGCGCGACATCACCAGCGTGTAGTCGCGCGGCGCGATCACGTCGATGGCCGCGCCGCGCTCCATCAGCGACAGCGCGTACGACCCCAGCAGGTTGTAGCCCATCACCAGCTCGCCGCTGGCGATGCGCTCGATCATGTCGGCGGTGGACGCCGACAGCTGCACGCCGGCGCGGCCCAGCGCCTGCGCCAGGTACCAGAACTCGCTGCCCATGCGCGCATCCTGCTGCGCCAGCAGGTAGCCCACGCCCGAACGCTCCACGTCGTACGTCACCACCTTCGCGCGCCAGCGTGGCGCATTTTCCTGCAGCAGCCGCGCCAGTCCGCTGCGGCTGCGCGGCGTGCGCATGCCGGCGAAGTGGTGGCGGTTGTAGACGATCACCGCGGGCTCGAAGGTGGTGCCCCAGGCCTCGTCGCGCCATACCGCCCAGCCGGGCAGGCCGGCGCGCTCGGGCGAGGCGTAGCGCTGCGCGTGGCCGTCGTTGACCAGCTTGATCTGCAGGTCCATCGCCGTGCTCCACAGCACGTCGGCGTAGAACGCGCCGGGCGCGGGCCGGCCGCCGCCGAGCGCCGCGGTCTCGGCCAGGAAGCGCTGGTTCAGCTCGAGGGTATTGAGATCCTCGTAGCGCACGCGGATGCCCGGGTAGCGCGCCTCGAACGCGGAGATCAGCGGCTGGGCGACCTTCAGGTCGGTCGAGGCGTAGACCACGACCTCGCCTTCGCGCAGCGCGCGGGCGATGGTGACGTCATACCCGGAGGGGTAGCCCGGCGGCGGCGCGGGCAGCATAGACTGGGCATGGAGGGGTGCGGCGACGGGCAGCGCAGCCCCGGCCAGCAGCGAGGCGCCAAGCAGCCGGCGGCGCAGGTCCGAGGCGGGCGCGCCGTCGGCGGCACCATCGGCCGCGGACGGCACAGGGGCTGACGGCAGGGGCGGTCGCGTGGGCACGGTGGTCGGAACGGGAAAACTGCCTGTGGAAAGGAGTGGGCGCGCTCGCATCGCGCGCCAGGACCGGCGGGCGGGGGTATTATAGGCGCCCGCGGCGGGCGGGCTCCATCGGTGCTGAACCCTGTGTGGCACCTCGTGTACCTGCCGCCGCAACCGACACAATGAACCCAACCGGCGGAGGAGGACCGGCAATGCGCATCCTGCTGGTGGAGGACGAAGTCGAACTGGCACGCTGGGTCGCCCGCGCGCTGGAGCAGGGCGGCTTCGTGATCGAGCATGTCGCCGACGGCCTGCAGGCCGAGGCGCGCTTGCAGGCCGAGGAATACGACGCGGTGGTGCTGGACCTGCGCCTGCCCGGCAAGGACGGGCTGGCCGTGCTCAAGGCCATGCGCGGGCGCGACGACCGTACCCCGGTGCTGATCCTGACCGCGCAGGACACGCTGGACGAACGCGTGCGCGGCCTGAACCTGGGCGCCGACGACTACCTGCCCAAGCCCTTCGCCATCGCCGAACTGGAAGCCCGGCTGCTCGCGCTGATCCGGCGCAGCCGCGGGCGCGCGCATCCGCGCCTGCAGTGCGGCACGCTGGTATTCGACGGCGAGACCCGCAGCTTTACGCTGGACGGCGCGCCGCTGGCGCTGACGCCGCGCGAATCGACGCTGCTGGGCGCGCTGCTGGCACGCAGCGGCCAGCCGCTGACCAAGGCGCAGCTGCTCGACAAGGTGTTCTCGCTGGACGCCGACGTCTCACCCGACGCCATCGAGGTGCTGGTCTACCGCCTGCGCAAGAAGCTGGCCGGGCACGGCGTCACCATCGTCACGCTGCGCGGCTTCGGCTACCTGCTGGAGCCCGAGGCCGGCCGCTAGCAATGTGGCCGCGCCATCCGGTCCTGCTGTGGCGCCGCGGCAGCCTGCGCCGCCAGCTGCTGTTACTGCTGCTGCCGGCGCTGGCGGTGATGATGGCGATCGACACCTGGCTCACCTACGGCACGCTGCGCGACGCCGCCAACACTGCCTATGACCGCTCGCTGTACGGCTCGATCCGCACCATCGACAACGCCATCGGCATGGCCGGCGACAACATCCAGCTGACGCTGCCCGACGCCGCCATGGAGATGTTCGAGACCGCGGCGCAGACCCATGTGTTCTATCGCGTGTCGCGCGAACGCGCCGGCAGCATCGAAACCATTACCGGCTACGACGACCTACCGCTGCCCGCGGGCACGCTGGTGAACAATCAGCCGCGTTTCTACGACGCCGAGTATCGGGGCGAACCCGTGCGCATCGCCGCCATGGCGCGCCCCGTATACCGGCCCGACGCGCGCATGCGCGTGATCATCCAGGTGGCCGAGACCGCCGAGCCGCGCACCGCGCTGATCGGCACGGTCTGGCGCAGCGCGCTGGCGCGCGACCTGCTGCTGATCGTGCTGAGCGCGGCCATCCTGGTCGGTGGCGTCACCTACGTGCTGCGCCCGCTGGCGCGGGTGCGCGATGACGTCGAGGCGCGCTCGCCAGACGACCTGACGCCGCTCACCTTCGAGCGCGTGCCCGCGGAAGTGCGGCCGCTGGTCGATGCGGTCAACCTGCACGTGTCGCGCTCGGCCGCGATGGCGCAGTCGCAGGCGCAGTTCATCGCCGATGCCGCGCACCAGCTGCGCACGCCGCTGGCGATCCTGAAGACGCAGGCCGAATACGCCGAGCGCCAGCTGCGCGCGCCCGATCCCGAAGCCGCGCGCCAGGCTGCCGGCGAGGCCGTGGGCGGCATCGTCACCCAGCTCGGGCAGGCCGCGCGCCTGACCAACCAGCTGCTGGCGCTGGCGCGGGTACGCCAGCACCGCGGCGAATCCGCGCAGGAAGCCGATGCCATCGACATCATCGATGCCGTGGCCGTGGCCGAGCAGGTGGCGCTGGACTACCTGCCGCTGGCGCGCGGCAAGCAGCAGGACTTCGGCTGGGAGCCGGTGCCGGGGCTGAAGCTGCCGGTGCGCGCCGATCCCGCGTTGCTGCGCGAGGCGCTCGCCAACCTGGTCCACAACGCGATCCAGTATTCGCCGCGGGGCAGCCGGATCACGTTGTCGGCCACGCGCGTGGACCAGACCGCCCGCCTGGTGGTCGAGGACGATGGCCCCGGCATCCCGGCGGAGGAGCGCGAGAAGGTGTTCGCGCGCTTCTACCGCCGCGTGGGCAATGCCGAGCCTGGCTCGGGGCTCGGGCTGGCGATTTCGCGCGAGATGGCGGCGCGCTTCGGCGGCACGGTGGAACTGGGCGAGGGCTTGCAGGGCACCGGCGTGCGTGCCGTGCTGAAGCTGCCGGTCGGTGAATAATCCCGGCGAATAGCCGCTAGCCGAAGAATTCCTCCGCCACCGTCGGATGCAGCTGCACCGTGGTCTGCAGGTGCGATTCACGCACCCCCAGCCGCAGCGCCACCGCCAGCGTCTGCACGATCTCGGGTGCGGCGTTGTCCATCACGTGCGCGCCCAGCACGCGCCCGCTGCGCGCGTTGAGCACCAGCTTGAACACTGACTGGTGCGGCGTGCCGCCGAAGCGGTTTTCCAGCGAGACAAAGCGTTTCACGACCGTGCGGACGCGATCGGGCTTGCCGGCCGCCTCGATCGCCTGCGCTTCGGTCAGGCCCACGGCGCCGATGGCCGGCTCGCAGAACACCGCGGTGGGGACGAAGTCGAAGTCCGCGCGATCGCCGCGCTTTCCGTACAGCCGGTCGGCCAGCCAACGGCCCTGCGCGGTGGCCACCGGGGTCAGGTGCAAGCCTTCGATGGCGTCCCCCAGCGCATAGATACCGCGCACGCTGCTGCGGAACTGCCGGTCCACGCGGATGCCGCCCTTGTCGCCGAACTCGACGCCAAGGTCTTCCAGCCCCAGCCCCCGCACATTGGAAACGCGCCCGACCGCGGCCAGCGCCGCCTGCGCGCGCACCGCCTCGGTCTGGCCCGGGCGGTCGGTGGGCCGGTAGCAGATTTCCACCGCGCCGTTGGCCTGGCTGAGCAGGTTCACCTCCGCATTCAGGTGCAGGCGCACGCCGCGCGCGGTCAGCGCATCGGCCAGCGCGCTGCCGATCTCGTGGTCGAAGCGCGGCAGCAGCCGGTCGCCGGCGACGATCAGGTCGACCTTGACGCCATAGCGCGACAGGATCGACGCCTGCTCCACGCCGATATAGCCACCGCCGATCACCGCGATCGAGCCCGGCACGGTCTGCCAGGTGAAGACGTCGTCGGAACTGGCGGCCAGTTCGCCGCCGGGGACTTCGAGCGTGCGCGGGCGCGCGCCGGTGGCGATCAGGATGCGGCGCGCGTAGATGGTCTCGTCGCCGACGCGCACTTCGTCCTTGCCGGTGACCAGTGCGTCGCCGCGCAGGATTTCCACGCCGGATTCGTGCAGGCGCTGGGTGTAGCCCGCGTTCAGCCGCGCGACCTCGGCGTTGACGCGCACGATGGCGTCGCGCCAGTCCTCACGCCCGCCGGTATGCGACAGGCAGCCCGACAAAATGGCCGCCCAGCCGGCGCCGTAGGACAGCATCTTCTTGGGCACGCAGCCGCGGTTGACGCAGGTGCCGCCGATGGCGTCGCGCTCCACCAGGATCACGCGCGCGCCGTGCGAGGCCGCGCGCCGCGCACACGCGACGCCACCGGAGCCGCCGCCGATCACGACCAGGTCCGCCTTGCGCACCTTGTCGTTGCGGCGGGTGCGACCGCTGCGCACGCGCGGTACCTGCTCCACCGGCGGCGCCGCGCTGACCTCGCGGGCACGCCGCGGTTCTTTGATCCCCGCGGGGGTTGTCTGGCGCTTAGTCATCCATGCCTCCTGTCGCGGCACGCGGGCCGCATCGACAACGATCTGGCCGGCGCCACACCACGAAGCTAGGCAGCCGGCCGCAGTTCGAAATTCAGGATCGACGGCCACTCGCGCAGGAAGGTTTCCCCGTCGCGGCGGCCGAGCTCGTAGGCGTGCGTCATGGCATCGGGCCGGGTGTAGTCCCAGCTCGAGATCGGCACGCGCTGCGAGGGCTGCAGGTACAGGCGGCGCTGGCCGCCTTGCTCGAGTACGAAACGGCGCGGGCGCGGATACAGCCGCGTAACCAGCACCAGCACATTGCCCGGCGCGGCGTCGAGCGCGTCCACCGGCACGTTGTCCACCAGCCCGCCGTCGAGCACCGGGCGGCCGTCGCGGCGCAGCACCGGCGTGAACGGCGGCGTGGAAGACGACTGCAACAGCAGGTCGGCCAGCTGCTCGGGCGAGCCGCAGTCCTGCGCGCGCACGAACTCCGGCCGGAAACCCAGCTTGCGCCCCAGCCGCGGATGCAGCGTCTTGAGCACATGCTTGTCGATGTTGTACGCCAGCAGCCCCGCGGCCACCGCCAGGCGCGGGCCGGTCCAGCGCGGGATATGGGCCACGCCGATGCGGATTTCCGGCGCCTGCTGCAAGTGCGCGAGCCTGCCATCGGCAAAGATCGTCAGCAGCGCGGTGCGGTAGATGCCGTAGTGCGGGAACACGCGCTCGTTGCGCAGCAGGTTGCCCCAGTACGCATTGCGGCGGTTGTTGGACAGCACCTCGCGGTAGTAGTCCATGGTCTGGTGCGAGTCGTGCGCATAGACCATGCATGCGGTGGCGGCCCCGGCCGAGATGCCGGCGATCACGCGCGGGCGCAGCTGCAACTCCGGCGCGACCGTGTCCCACCAGCCCGCCTGCCACCAGCAGCGGTTGCCGCCGCCGGCAAAGACGACCTGGTCGAAGGGATTGGCGTGGCCGGAGCGCATCGCGATCTGGAAGGCGCGGGGGCTCAGAGCAGGGCGTAGGTGGTGGTGGCCTGCACCGCCAGCTTGCCGTCCTTGCCGGTCAGTTCGATCTCGCCGAACACCACGGTCTTGCCCAGGCGCAGCACGTTGGCGCGCGCCAGCACGTCGCCATCTATCACCGGGCGCATGAAGTTGGTGGTCAGCGAGACCGTGGTCATCGGGCGGAAGGCGCCGAGCGCACTGGCCACGGCGACGATCATCGCGGTGTCGGCCGCCGACATCAGCACCTGGCCGCAGACCACGCCGCCCGCATGGCGAAACGATTCGCTGAAGGGCAGGCGCAGTGTTATGCCTTGCGCATCGACGGCTTCGGCACGCAGGCCGAGCTGGCGTACCCAAGGGGCCAGCACGCGCTCCAGCATGGCGTTGATGTCGGCAAGGGTCAGTTGCGCTGGCGTGGCTACAACGGCTTCAGACATTGGCAGTCCTTGTTCTGGCAGGCCGCACCGTAGCTGTCCTGTGGCGGACCGCTACTCTGTCTCCTCCGGCGCGACGCGATGTTTGAGCCAATGATACAGGGGCCCGGTGACCAGCACCACGAAGGCCATCCGGATCACATGGAAGGCCGTCACCAGCGGCACGCCCAATTCCAGCACCTTGGCGGTGATGCACATCTCGGCAATGCCGCCTGGCGTGGTGCCCAGGATCACCGTGGCCGGGTGCGCGCCCGACAGCACCGCCAGCCCCCACCCGAGCAGCGCCGACACCGCCAGCGCCAGCAGCGTGTACAGCGCCACGCCCGACAGGAAGCGCGGCGCAGTATGCAGGAACTCGCGCGAGAAGCGCACGCCCAGCGACACGCCGATCAGCAGCTGGCCGGCACGGCTCATCCAGGTGGGAATGGCCGACAGCTCGACGCCCGACGCGGTCAGCACCGCCGCCGCCAGCAGCGTGCCGATCACAAACGGGTTGGGCATGTTCAGCCGCCTGACCAGCAGCGCCACGCCCAGCGTGATCGCGATCAGCGCCAGCAGCCCCGGCGCGCTGACCACGCGCGGGCCCGGGATATAGGGATCGAGGCCATGGATGCCACCGTACTGGAAGACCGCCGGCACCGCCACCACTACCATCAGCACCCGCAGCGAATGCGCCGCCGCCACCTGGTCGATGCGCGCGCCATTGCGCTCGGCGAGGTTGGCCATTTCGGAGGCGCCGCCGATGGCGGTGGAGAAGAACGCGGTCTTGAAGGCGACGCCGGTAGTCCGGCGCAGCATCACCGCGCCGCCCGCGCCCAGCACCAGCGCAAACAGCGACCCGGCAACGATGTAGGGCAGGAACTCCACCAGCCGCGCCACCACGTCGGGCGTGAAGTACAAGCCGAGCGACGCGCCGATCACCCACTGGCCCGCATTGCGCGCCTGCGTCGGCGCGCGCAGGTCGGCGCCCGCCATGCGCGCGCCGGCCACGGAGAGCAGCGGACCGATCATCCACGGCAGCGGTGTATGCAGCAGGCTGCAGAGCAGTGCGGCGGCCAGCCCCAGTGCCAGCGTGGGCACCGCGGACAGCCAGCGGTTGGTGGAAAGACTCATTGGTCAGCGGCCTGGCGCGATGCGCCGGCGGCTTGTTGTTCTGGCAGAGGAAAGACAAAAGGCCCGACGCCAGGGCGTCGAGCCTCAGGAACTACCGCATGCTAACGCGCATCAGGCCGCGTTGTCAGCCTGCGCGTGCGCGGTGCTGCGTCCCGCATGCCAGCGCAGCAGGCGCGGGATCACCACCACGGCCACGGTCAGCGCCAGGATGGTGGCCGAGATCGGCTGGCGCAGGAACAGCGACCAGTCGCCCTGGCCGATCGACAGCGCATTGCGCAGCTGCTTCTCGGCCATCGGCCCCAGGATCATGCCGACGATCACCGGCGCGGTCGGGAAGTCGAAGCGGCGCATCACCATGCCCAGCAGGCCGATCACGAACAGCAGCAGCAGGTCGAACCACGACTGGCGGATGCCGTAGGCGCCCAGGCCCGCGAAGATCAGGATGCCGCCGTACAGCAGCGGCGTGGGCACGCGCAGCATGCGCACCCACAGGCCGATCGCCGGCAGGTTCAGCACCAGCAGCATCACGTTGCCGATATACAGCGACGCCAGCAGGCCCCACACCAGGTCGCCCGAGGTCTGGAACAGCATCGGACCCGGCTGCAGGTTGTAGTTCTGGAACGCGGCCAGCAGGATCGCGGTGGTGTTGGAGGTGGGGATGCCCAGCGTCAGCAGCGGGGCCAGCGTCGCCGTCACGGCGGCGTTGTTGGCGGCCTCGGGGCCGGCCACGCCTTCGATCGCGCCGACCTTGCCGAACTCTTCCTTGTGGTTCGACAGCTTCTTCTCGGACGCGTACGACAGGAAGGTCGGGATCTCGGCGCCGCCGGCGGGGATCAGCCCGAACGGGAAGCCGATGATGGTGCCGCGGATCCACGCGGGGATCGAACGCTTCCAGTCCGACTTGTTCATGTGGATCGAACTGAGCTTGTTGAAGGTGCCCTCCGGCTGCGGGAAGAAGGCGTTGAACAGCGCCTCGCCTACAGCGAACAGGCCCACGGCCACCACCACGATGTCGATGCCGTCGTACAGTTCCTGCACGTTCATCGAGTAGCGCGTCTGCCCCGACAGCGAATCCATGCCGATCAGGCCGATGCCCAGGCCCAGGAACAGGGCGGTCATGCCGCGCAGCAGCGACGAACCCAGCACCGCCGACACCGTGGTGAAGGCCAGCAGCATGATCATGAAGTACTCGCCCGGGCCGAACTGCAGCGCCACGTCGGCCGCCACCGGCGCGAACATCGACAGCAGCACGGTGGCGATGGTGCCGGCCACGAACGAGCCGATCGCCGCGGTGGCCAGCGCCGGGCCGGCGCGGCCGTTCTTGGCCATCAGGTTGCCTTCCATCGCTGTCACCATGGTGGAAGACTCGCCCGGCGTGTTCATCAGGATCGAGGTGGTCGAGCCGCCGTACATCGCGCCGTAGTAGATGCCGGCGAACATGATCAACGCGGCGGTGGGCTCCACCTTGGCGGTCAGCGGCAGCAGCATCGCCACCGTCAGCGCGGGGCCGATGCCCGGCAGCACGCCGATGGCGGTGCCGAGGAAGCAGCCCACCAGGGCCCACATCAGGTTGATCGGCGTGATCGCGACGGCAAAGCCGTGCATCAGCTGGTTCAGGGTATCCATTCAAAGACTCCTTGCTGGACGGGCGGGCTCAGAAGCCGGCGATGGGCAGCAGCGGCAGGTTGATGCCGAGCAGGAATTCAAACAGCGCCCACATCGGCACCGTGATGCACAGGCCGATCAGCGCGTCGCGCACGATGCGGCGGCTGCCGTAGCCGCGCGCCACGCACACCATCAGCAGCGTGGAAGAAAACACGAAGCCGAGCGTGCCGATCAGCGCCATGTTCAGCAGCAGGCCGGCCGCGACCCACAGGAAACCCTTGACGTTGTGCGGGGCATTGGGCAGCTCGGCATCCTCCTCCGGCATGTTGCGGAAGCCCCCGCGTACGCCCTGCCAGGTCAGCAGCGCGCCGCACACGGCCAAGCCGATGGCCACCAGCGTGGGCACGAAGCGCGGCGACAGGCCGGCATAGCCTTCCTCGCCGGAAATGCCGGCGAGGCCGAGGAAGAAGAACAGCGAGAGCGCCAGGACGGCAACGCCGATGGCAAGGTGCGAGGGTTTCATGGAGACTCCTTGGCCTTTGTCGCCAGCGAGGGCGCTGGCGTCCGCGACGCTGGCTTTATGCCCGCGCGGCAGCGGGGCCCGGTGACATATGGTTGTAGTCGTCGGTATCGCAGGTGGACACCGGGCCCCGCGCCGTTTTCCTGCCGCCGGGTTCAGCCGGCGGGGTTGGCAGGCACGACAGGTAAAGCGGTTGATGCGGTCGGTACGGTATTGCAGGGTGCTTCCGAGGCGGGCGCGCCGGTATCAGCGCGCCCGCGGGTCTTACTTGGCGACGCCCAGCTCGCGCAGCGTGCCGCCCAGGCGGGCCGATTCGCTGTCGACGAACTTGCCAAACTCGTCGCCGGTCAGCAGGAACGGCGTCCAGTCGTTCTTCTTCAGCGTTTCCTTCCACGACGGGCTCTCGGTGGCCTTGACCACGGCGTCGATCATGGCCTTGCGCTGGTCGGCGCTGATGCCGGGCGCGCCATACACGCCGCGCCAGTTGTAGATCTCTACGTTGACGCCTTGCTCCTTCAGCGTCGGGATATCGGCGGTGCGGTCCTTGGAGGTCACCGCCAGCGCGCGCATCTTGCCGCTCTTGATGAAGGGCAGGAACTCAGACACGCCCGCGATGCCCGCCGTCACATGGCCGCCCATGATCGAGGCCGAGGCTTCGCCGCCGCCCTGGAAGGGAACGTAGTTGATCTTCTTCGGGTCGACGCCGCTTTCCTTGGCGATCAGGCCGGCGAGGATGTGGTCGATCGAACCCTTCGAGCCTCCGCCCCAGCTGACGCTGCCCGGGTTGGCCTTGAGCTGCGTGGTCAGGTCCTTGATCGACTTGATCGGCGAGCTGGCCGGCACGGTGATGACCATGGTGTCGGCAAACAGGCGCGCGATCGGCGTGGCGTTCTTCAGCGTGACCGGCGGCTTGTTGGTCTCGATCGCGCCGACCATCACCGCGCCCACCACCATCAGCGCATTGGGATTGCCCTTGTCGGTGTTGACGAACTGGGTCAGGCCGATGGTGCCGCCGGCGCCGCCCTTGTTGTCGTACGAAGCGGTCTTGGCCTGGCCCGCGGCGATCATGGCCGCGCCCAGCGAACGGCCGGTCTGGTCATAGCCGCCGCCGGGATTGGCGCCGATCATGAACTTGACGCTGTCCAGCGCATAGGCGGGCGCGGCGGCAACGGTGGCGGCAACGGCGGCCGAGGCCATCACGGCATGGGCCAGGCGGGAAAATGAACGACGCATAGCGGTCTCCTTGGTAGTACCGGTGATCGCCATGGCAGCCGGCTGGCAGCCGCGATCCGACCCGGGGATTCCGGCGGCAGCCAGTGCGTTGCAAGCGGACGGGAACACAGCATGGCGGCTGCGCGAGAAGGCGCAGTGCCGGTTGTTGTCTCCTGTCCGGCGCGGCGGGCGTGGCCGGAACTGTTCTTGGACTTTTGGTGAACATCAGACCGGGGTTACCGGTCATGGGGCGGATTCTAGGACGTGGAAACTGTCAAAAGGCTGTCAAATGGGGGGAGAAGGGATCGGGGTTTACCCCCTTGCGCGGAAGAGGAGCGCGGTTTTGGGTGCTCCAAAGCCGCCCGAGCTAGCCTAAGCAAGGTGTTCTCCCTCTCCCCTCATGGGGAGAGGGACCGGGGTGAGGGGTGGTCTAGCCAGGAGCCACATCAAGCGAAGCCTTCGGTTTTTTCCAGCACGGTGGCTTCGGCCAGCGCCCGCCCTCACCCCTCTCCCGCTTGCGGGAGAGGGGCCTGGGGTGAGGGCAGGCGCATCCAGAACGACCGGCTCTAAAAACCACCTGACCCCGCCGGCCTCGCCTGCAGGCAAGGGTCTTTCCGCTCCACCGCCGGCACCACCACCGCCATATCGAACTCCCCATCCCCCGGCGGGTTTTCCACATAACCCACGCTGAGCACCTTGCCCGCATCCGCCGCCAGCCAGCGCGGCACGCCGATATCGCGCCGCACATGCCCGTTGCCGGCGACCAGCACCGCGCCGCGCTGCGCATGGGGACGCAACACCTGCGCCATCACCGCATCGCGCGCCGCCTGCGCCGACAGCATGCCGGGCAGCATGGCCTTGGGGAAGTTGCCACAGTGGCCGCGATCCAGCACCGCGGTCTGTGCTGAAACGAGGTCGGGCGGCAGGGCGCCGTCCAGGCCGAGCTGCCGGCGCTCGTCCGCCGAGAAGAGCCCGTCCAGCCCGCCACGGACGATCTTCCCCGCATCGGCCCGCGACAGGTTGGCAGCCACCAGCGGCAGATCGTACTCCAGCGCCAGCGCCACCACCGGGCGGTACAGCGGCCATTGCCAGGCGCCGCCGCCAGCCTGGGCGATCAGGTAGTCGGCATCGCGCGGGCGCTCGCGGCGGGCGCGCTCGATATCGGCCTGGCGCTCGCGGTCGAACTGCTCCATGGCGATGGCGGGGCGCCAGCCCTGCTCGACGGCGCGCTTGAGGGCAGCCAGCCGCTGCTGCTGCGCTGCGGCGTTGTCGTGGACTTCGCCCAGCAGCACGTAGGACTTGCCGGTGAAGGCGGCGCTGACGGCGTCGGGCGCGGGCGCCGTGGACGCGCAGCCGGCGGCGAACACGGTGACGGTGGCGGCAAGCATGCCCACAACACGCAAACGGAATGACATCACGCAGTTCCTTATCTGGTCTCAGTCGTCGGGACGGAGGCCTGTTGTCCGGGTTGCTCCGGCACGTACACCATCGACCCGTCCTTCATCCGGTACGCTACGCCGGCCTTGATGCCGTCGCCGCTGCCGACCTGCCCGCTGGCCTCGTAGCGCACCACCTTTTCGCCCTGGCGCGACACGATCTCCATGTTCGGCTTGCCCGGGTTGGTGATGATGGTGACGTCATCATGCGTGAACGGGTTGGCCGGATTCTGCGCGATCGCTACCAGCAGCGCCGCGATCACCACCAGGAACACGTCGATCAGGTTGACCACCGACAGGATCGGGTCGTCGGCTTCGCTCTCTTCCAGGAATTTCATGCGTCGACCTCCCATTGCGGCCGCGACTTGCCCGGCCACACCAGTTCCTCGGCCAGCCAGCGGCGGCGCACGTTGACCACCCAGAAGGTAATGCTGGCCGCGATCAGCGCCAGGATCACCGCGGAGAAGGCGATGGTGAGATTCTCGCCGACATTGGCCAGGTTGCCACCGGACAGCCCCTTCAGCGCCGGGCCCATCGGGATCATGGTGGCTACCAGCCCCAGCATCGGCGCCACACGCGTGGCGATGCGCGGGCGCTCCAGAAGGCGGTGCGCGGCGACGTCGAGGGCGTCGGCATCGGCCACCTTGTGCCGGCGCCCCCACGCCACCAGCACATAGCCGCGGCCGCTGCCGATGGGATGGCGCGCGCGCAGCCAGGCCTGCATGGCGAATTCTCCGAGCGCCCAGAAGGCGTACAGGAACAGCAGGGCGATCAGCGCCAGCGTCGGGATCAGGAACAGCTGGCCGACGTCGTACATCAGGGTTTCAAGCAGGGTGGGTGTCATGGTGTCTCGTCTTCAAGTATTGGATGGACTTAGGCCGACCGCTCAGCGCCGGCCAGGTATCCAGCTGCCGCCGGCAGCCGCCTGGCGCCTGCGTGCACTGATGGCGCCACCGACGATGGCCGCGGCCAGCGCGATGCCGCCCGCCAGCCACGACAGCACCGGCACGATGGCGGCCGCAGGCGGCTTGCGCTCGACCAGTTGCATGCCCTGCACGGGCTGCGGCTGGTTCGGCGCGGGCGCGGGCGCAGGCGCGGGTACGGGTGCGGGCTCGGCGGCGGCAGGCCTGGGTGGTACCGCCGCGGGCCGCGGTGGCGCGGCAGCAGGTGCCTGCAGGCCATAGCCCGGTGCCGCGGCTTGGGCCTGCTGCTTCAGGTACTGGTTGAACGCCCGGTTGTTGCTGACGATGTCGTGCCGCTGCGCCAGCGTCTTGAGCAGCTTGTCGTCGGCCTTCCAGTAGCCCTTGCGCGCGGCTTCGAGCATGCGCTCGATCACCTGCGCCTGGGCCTGCGGGGCGTTCTTCTCGAACCATTCGTTCAGGCCGAGCTTGTGCTTGTCTTTGCCATAGACCTCGGCAAACTCGGTCCACTGGTCGTCGCGCACGACCTCCGGCGACACCGCGGTCCAGCCCCAGAAGTTGTTGACGGTGTCGAGGATATTGAGCCCACCGCTGTAGCCCTCGGCCTTCATGCTTTCGATCCAGCCGGGATGGAAGTAGCGCGTGCGCAGTTCGCTGGCGAGGAAGCCGGCGGCGGTCTCGGTGCGCGCGTTGTTCGCATCGCGCAGGTTGGAGATCAGCAGCTCCGGCGCCTTGCCGGTCAGGTGCCGCACCGCCAGGCCAATGCCGCCCAGATACTGGAACGGATTGTCGGTAGTCAGCATCCCGTACAGGTTGGAGCTGCGCGCCAGCAGCGCGCCGTCCACCTCCTTCGGGTTCCCGGCATAGAGGTTGACCTGCGGCAGCGCCTCGCCCCAGTGCTGCTCGTCGGGACCGTAGGCGTACTGCATGCGCGCGAGGTAGAGCTTCGCCAGCTTCGCATCGGCTTCCCGTCCGCTGCCGAAGGTGTCGGTGGCCATGGTGGCGTCGTTCAGGCCGGTGCCGTAGTTGCCCGATTCGCTGGCGAAGATGCGCGTGACCGCCAGGGCATCGAGGCGATCGGCGGCCGTCGGCGTCCATCACCGGGCCGTCGAAGGTGAGCACGCGCGCGTGGCGCGCTTCCAGGCGGTGGATCAGGTCGTCGATAAAGGCGCTGTCGAGGCCCGACACATAGGCCTGGTGGATGGCGATGCCGATCACCGGGCCTTCGCTGCCAGAAGCCGCCAGTGCTTCTTGCGGCGAAATGGTGATGACTTGCGCCAGCTTGGGGTGGTAGTAGGCGGCCTTCGGGAACCCTTCGGGAACGCGACCGGTGCGGGGATGCCATCATCGGCGCGCATGCGGAACTGCTGCGCGGCGAGGGTGCGCATCATCGCGCTGAAATTGGCGCGGCCGCCGTTGACGTAGTACGCGTGCAGCTGCGCGGCAAGCTTGTCGTCGACGCCATGCGCCTCGATCAGCACGCGCGGCACGCGCGCCTGGGTCCAGAGCGGCCCCAGCGTCTGCAGCATCGCCGTGACGATATGGTCGCGCGGCGCATCGACGATCAGCAGGTCGGCACCGTTGATAAGGGGCGCGAACGTCCTGCGCCGGCATGCGCTCCAGATACTGCGCTTCCAGCGTCATGCCCTGCGCCTGAGGGTTAAGGGGGACGAGGAAAGTACGCCTCAGTGCTGCTGCACCGTCTCCCCAGGCACCTGCACCGGCAGCTTGTTCCCGTCCGAGTCGATCTGCAGCGGACCCGTGCCCGAGAACTTGTCCAGCGCCAGGTAGATCACCGGCGTGATGAACAGCGTGATTACCTGCGAGAACAGCAGGCCGCCCACCACGGCCAGGCCCAGCGGCTGCCGCAGCTCGGCGCCGGCACCAAGACCCAGCGCCAGCGGCAACGCCCCCATCACCGCCGCAAAAGTCGTCATCATGATCGGCCTGAACCGCAGCAGGCACGCCTGCCGGATCGCCTTCGCCGGCGTCATGCCCTGTTCGCGCTGCGCCGCCAGCGCGAAGTCGATCATCATGATCGCGTTCTTCTTGACGATGCCGATCAGCATCAGCACGCCGATCACGGCGATCAGCGACAGCTCGATATTGAAGATAAACAGCGTCAGCAACGCGCCCACCGCCGCCGAGGGCAAACCCGCCAGGATCGTCAGCGGGTGGATATAGCTCTCGTACAGCACGCCCAGCAGCGTGTAGATCACCGCGATGGCGGCCACCAGCAGCACGATCTGCGTGGCCTGCGACGACTGGAACACCGCCGCGTCGCCGCCCCAGTTGGTGAAGATCGAGGTCGGCATCGCGATCTCCTGCCGGTAGCGGTCGATGCGCGACGACGCATCGCCCAGCGCCGCGCCAGGTGCCAGGTTGAACGACACCGTCACCGAAGGCAGCTGCCCCTGGTGGTTGACCGCGATCGGCCCGACCCGGCGCTCGGTGGTGGCGAAGGCGGAGATCGGCACCATCTGGCCGGTCTTGCTGCGCACGTAGAGCTTGGAGAACGCGGTCTCGTCGACGCGGTCGATATCGGCCGCCTGCAGGATCACGTAGTAGTTGTCGATCGGCGTGTAGATGGTCGACACCTGCCGCTCGCCGAACGCGGAATACAGCGCGGTGCGCACGTCCTGCATCTGCACGCCGAGCGCATTGGCCTTGTCGCGATCGATCGACAACTGCGCCTCCAGGCCCGACTGCTGCGAATCGCTGGTGACATCGCGGAACAGGCTGTCGGCGCGCATCTTCGCCATCAGCTTGTCGGAGTACTCCTGCAGCTGGCCGGCCTTCACGCTTTGCAGCGTGTACTGGTAGCGGCTCTTGCTCTGGCGCCCGCCCAGGCGCAGGTTCTGCACCGGCGAGAAGTACACCGCCAGGCCCGGGATGCCGGACACATCCTTGCGCAGCGACTCCACCACCGCGGGCATTTTGGCGCGCTCGCCGAGCGGCTTGAGCTCGATGAACATGCGCCCGGTGTTGATCGCGGGCGAGGGGCCGCCGCCGATGGAAACCACCACGCTCCTGACCGCGGGGTTGGCGCGCATGCGCTCGGCCGCGTCGCGCAGGCGCGCGGCCATGGCATCGAAGGAGATATCCTGCGGGCCTTCGGCGTTGACCTGGATCTGGCCGATGTCTTCCTCGGGGAAGAAGCCCTTGGGGATGATGACGAACAGCACCGCGGTCAACGCAAACGTCAGCCCTGCGACCGCCAGTACGGTGCGGCGATGCGCGAGGCACCAGTCCAGCCCGCGCGCATAGCGGTGCAGCGTGAACTCGAACAGGTTCTCGAACCACTGCGTGGAGCGCATGCCGAAGGTCTGCTTCTGCGCGATGGCGGGCTGCGCCGACGCGTGGTCGCCGTAGGCATGGTGCGATTCATCCACCGGCACGTTCTCGGCCGACAGGAAGCGCGCGCACAGCATCGGGATCAGCGTCAGCGACACCAGCGCCGATACCAGGATCGCCAGCGACACCACCGCGGCAAATTCATGGAACAACAGCCCGATCACGCCCGGCATGAAGAAGATCGGGATAAACACCGCCACCAGCGAGATCGAGATCGACAGGATGGTGAAGCCCATCTCGCGCGAGCCCACCAGCGCGGCCTTCAGCGGCGGCACGCCGTCCTCGATATGGCGCACGATGTTCTCGAGCATCACGATGGCGTCGTCCACCACCAGGCCCACGGCGAGCGTGATTGCCAGCAGCGAGACGTTGTCCAGGCTGTAGCCGAACGCCTTCATCAGCGCCACCGTGCCGATCAGCGAGATCGGCAACGACACCGTCGGGATCAGCGTGGCGGCGGCGCGGCGCAGGAACAGGAAGATCACCATCACCACCAGCGCCACGGTCAGCGCCAGCGTGAACTGCACGTCGTGGATCGATTCGCGGATCGAGCGCGAGCGGTCGTTGACCACCGACACGCTGACCGAGCCAGGCATCTGCTGGATCAGGCGGGGCAGGGCGGCGTTGATCGAATCGACCACCGCCACGGTGTTGGCGTCGGGCTGGCGCAGCACGGCCAGCACGATCGAGCGCTCGTTGTTGAGCCAGCTGCCGGTCTTGATGGTCTCGACGCTGTCCTCGACCTCGGCCACGTCGGAGAGCCGCACCAGCGCGCCGTTGGGCTGGCTGGCGACGATGATGTTGCGAAAGGCGTCGGCGCTGGTCAGCTGCCGGTTGGCCTGGATCGTCAGGGTCTGGCGCGCACTGTCGAGCGTGCCCACCGGCGTGTTGGCGTTGGCGCGGTTCAGCGCCGTGGCCAGTTCGTCCAGCGTGAGGCCGCGCGCGGCGAGCGCGTCGGGGTGGGCGCGCACGCGCACGGCAAAGCGCTTCTGCCCGAAGATCTGCACCTGCGCCACGCCCGGCAGCGTGGCCAGCGTGGGCGAGATCAGGTTGTCGCCGAAGGCATTCAGGTCCGCCAGGCTCATCGCCGGCGAGTTGATCGCCAGCAGCAGCACCGGCGCGTCGGCCGGGTTGACCTTGCGGTACGACGGCGGCACCGTCATCTCGATCGGCAGCGAACGCTGCGCGCGGAACAGCGCCGCCTGCACGTCCACGGCCGCGTCGTCGATATCGCGGTCGCTGTTGAACTCGATGGTGATGCTGGAATTGCCGAGCGTGTTCTGCGAGCTGATCACCGTCACGCCGGGGATGGTCGCGAACTGCTTTTCCAGCTGCGTGGCGACCGATGCCGCCATCGTCTCCGGGCTGGCGCCGGGCAGCGTCGCGGTGACCTGGATCACCGGCGAGTTGAAGCTGGGCAGCGCGGCGATCGGGATGGTCGGGTACAGCACGATGCCGGTGACCACCACGGCCAGGCACAGCAGCACCGTCATCACCGGACGGCGGATACAGAGTTCCGACAGCGTCATGGCTCAGTGCCCCGCTGCGCCGTTGGCCGTGCGTGCCGCGGCGGCGGCCGATGCCGCTGCGGCGGGCGCCTCGCGCACCAGCGCGCCGGGGCGCAGGTTCTGCGTGCCTTCCACCACCACGCGGGCGCCGGGCTGCACGCCCTCGACCACAGCGGCGGCGGCGGTGGTGGTCACCACCTGCACCGGCACGCGCGCGACCGTGCTGTCGGGCTGGACCACGTAGACGAAGCGGCCTTCAGGGCCGGTCACCACTGCCTGCGGCGGCACCGACAGCGCGCCCTTCAGGGTCTGCACCACGGCGCTCACGGTAGCGTAGGTGCCGGGCCACAGCCGCTGCTCGTCATTGTCGAACTGCGCCTTGACGCGGATGGTGCCGTATTGCGGATCGACGGTGTTATCCACAAAGGTGATCTTGCCGGTCACCGGGGTCTTGCTGCCGTCGTTGGGCTGCGCGGTGACCTGTACCGGGCCGGCCCGCAACGCCTCGCGCAGCGCGGCCAGCTGCCGCTCGGGCAGGGTGAAGGTCACGGCGATCGGCTGGACCTGGGCGATGGTGACCATCGGCACGCCGCTGCCGGGCATCACCAGCGAGCCCGGGAAGGCGTTGATCACGCCGGTGCGGCCGCTGATGGTGGCGCGGATCGCGCCATAGCTGATCGCCACGCGGCTGGCTTCGATGGCGGCCTGGTCGGCGCGCACGGTGGCGGCGAAGCCGTCCACCTTGGCCTGCGCGGTGTCGATCGCGCTCCTGGAGATGAAGTTGCGCTCCAGCAGTTCCTGGCTGCGCGCCAGCGTGCGGCGGGCGTCGGCCAGGTCGGCCTGGTCCTTGAGCAGCTGCGCCTGCGCCTTGGCCAGGTTGGCCTCGTCCATGCGGGTGTCGAGCGAGAACAGCAGGTCGCCCGGCTTGACGGACTGGCCTTCCTTGATATGGACGATGCGCACGGTGCTGGACACCTGCGGGCGCACCTCGACCGTGGATAACGCCGAGACATTGCCGTTGGCCGAGACCTGCAGCGGCACGTCGCCCTGCTGCACGCGCGCGGTGGACACCACCACGGCGGCAGGCGCCTTGGGCGCCGGCTTGGGCGCGAGCCAGGTGCGCCACGCCAGCCAGCCAAGGCCGGCCAACACCAGCACCACGGCCACTACCGCCCACGGCGATACCCGGCCACGCCCGGTCCCGGCGGCCGCGCTCCAGTTCCTGTCGACGAAGCCCTTGGGCTGGTCGATCCTGTCAGTTTTCATGTTGTGTGGACCCTCTGCACCCGTCTTCGCGCCACTCCCCGTGATCCGCCCGGCTTGTTGTCATGAAATGTCGCCGGTGCGTGTGCGCAAAGACTCTACTAGTACCGCGCTTCGCCGCCAGGGGCCAGCGCCGCATATTACAGTCCGTTACAGGACCTGCAAGGGTCGCGTGACGGGACGGCGCCAGCAAACGCCGTCCGGACCACGGAGAAGGCCGGGGATGTGGGTAGCGGGGCGCTTGTATGGTTAGACAAACATTATCAGAAAAGCTGCCGCCGGCCATCGCGGCGCCACTGATTGACGCTGTCGACCGAGAGTTCGCGTGGCCCGGCCTGCACAATGACGGCATCGCCGGCGCGAACTGAACCCGGCCGCACCACGCTGAGGTAAACGCCCGTGTAGCCGCTCTGGACCATGTCCCGCACCGCATGGCGGTAAGCCATGGCGGCGTTGAACTTGTAGCAGGGCTGGCGCGGCGATTCCACCCGCAGCAGCGCGGTGCCCACGCGCAGCAGGTCGCCGACCCACAGGTCCGCTTCGACCACCCCTTCCAGCGTCAGGTTTTCGCCCAGCGCGCCATAGGGCAGCGGCCGGCCCGACTCTGGCTGCGAGCAGGCGCGGCGGCGCGCGTTCCACCAGGGGTAGTGCTCGGCCGGATAGGCGTAGAGCGCCTTGTCCAGGCCGCCGTGCACGGTCAGGTCGGCCTGTTCGTCGCCGGCCATGCCCAGCGCCAGCACCTGTACGCAGATCGGGTGCAGCAGCGTGCTGACCGGGTGCTTGCGGATGCCGGAGAGCACCACCGCCTCGGTGCCCGCGCCCGCCACCACCAGCGGGATGGCCTTGCCCAGGCTCACCGCCAGCACACGTGCACGGGCCTGCCAGGGTATGGAATCGCTCACATGCACCCCCGCATCGGTGGTTGTGGAAAGGGATGTGGATAAGCTGCGGATATCCCTGAGGATAACGGGCGGATAACGCTGTGGAAAAAGGCTTGGTGCGGTGCCTCACCAGACACGGTGGCAAGGGCCGGCGCGCCCGGGGCGGGCTGGCGGCACGGCCGTCGGGCCCGCCCCGCCTGGGGATCAGGCCTGCTGTGGCGCCTGCTGGCGCTGTTCCTGGCAGCCGAGCGCGCGGGCACGTTGCGACACCGCCAGCGCCGCCAGCATCAGCGCCGCCGCGCCCCAGTGCAGCGAACCCGCCCCCGCCAGGGTGTAGATCGCGGCACCGGTCATGGCGCCGGCTGCCTGACCCAGGTAGATCGACGAGGAATTGAGCGAGATCGATACCGAGGCCCGCTCCGGCGCCAGCAGCACCAGGCGCGCCTGCTGCGCACTGTTGGTGGCAAACCCGCCCACGCCCCACAGCATGAACAGCAGCACCAGCGCCACGCCGCCCAGCCCGGCCAGCGGCCACAGCACCATGGCGGTGATCGAGGTCAGCAGCGTGACCTGCACGATCCGGCTCGGCGTGACCCGGTCCATGCGCGACGCGGCCACGGCGTTGCCGAGCACGCCGCAGGCACCGTAGGCCAGGAACATCAGGCTGAGCGTGCCGCCGCTGATGCCGTACTGGTCGCGCAGCAGGGGGGCAATATAGGTAAACACCGTAAACATGCCTGCCGACGAGATCATGGTGGTCAGCACCACCAGCATGATCGGTTTGTGGCGCAGCACCGCGCCCCAGGCCTCGCGCCCCACCGGCGGCACGTACAGTCCGCGCGGCAGCGCGCGCCACACCGCCGCCGACACCAGCAGGGCCATGACGCCCACCAGCGCCATGCTGACGCGCCAGCCCAGCGTGGACGAGATCCAGGTGCCCAGCGGCACGCCCACCACGCTGGCGATGCTCCAGCCGAGGAAGACAAAGCTGATGGCGCGCCCGCGCGTCTGCGCATTGACCAGCAGCGGCAGCGTGGCCGCGGTCTGGGGCGTGTAGATGGCCGCGCCGATGGCGGTCAGGAAGCGGATCGCCATCAGCGCCGCGAAGCTGGGGGCGAGCGCCGCGGCGAGGTGCATGACCGCATAGATCAACAGCGATCCGGCCAGCAGCAGGCGGCGGTCGATGCGCGAGCCCAGCGTGGCGAACAGCGGCGCGCCGACGCAGGTCGCCAGCGCAAACACGGACACCAGCTGACCGGCACTGGCGGCGCCCAGGCCGAAATCGCCGGCAATGTCGTTCAACATGCCGGTAACGATCATCGCACCGGTGCCAATGACGAAATTGCCGACGCAGAGCGTCACGAGCCTGGGGTCCATGCCGGCCTTGGGGAGGGATGCGCGCGGGCGCTTGTTGTTGTCGGGGCTGCCGCGGGCCATTGCGGCCGGGGGAAGTCCCGAGTGTAGCGGCTTCGGGGGATTCGCGTTCGCGGCGGAATTTGCGTCCGCCGCAGCGATCACCGTGCGAACGGGGCTTCCTCTCCCGCAGGCGGGAGAGGGAGCAAACCGGCTGGGGGAGACGCGCTCAGCGCGACAGCGCCGGCGTCAACGCCTTCGGATTGACGATGCAGTCGTGCTTGCCGCCCAGCACATCCAGGATGTTCTGGAACGCCGTGCGGAAGTACAGCTCATAGCTGTCACGCTCCACATAGCCCAGGTGCGGCGTGCAGATGCAGTTTTCCATCCGCAGCAACGCGTGCCCCTGCAGGATCGGCTCGGACTCGAACACGTCGACCGCTGCCATGCCGGGACGGCCCCGGTTCAGCGCGGTAACCAGCGCGTTCTCTTCCAGCAGCTCCGCACGGCTGGTGTTGACGAAGAGCGCGGTGGGCTTCATCCGCGTCAGGTCGGTCAGCTTGACGATGCCGCGGGTGTCGTCGTTCAGGCGCAGGTGCAGCGACAGAATGTCGCTGTCGGCAAAGAACTGCTCCTTCGATCCGGCCACGTCCAGGCCGTCGGCGCGGGCCGCTTCCTGCGAAGCCTCGCGGCCCCAGACCAGCACCTTCATGCCGAAGGCGCGGCCATAGCCGGCCAGCAGCCGGCCAATCTTGCCGTAGCCCCAGATCCCAAGCGTCTGGCCGCGCAGCACCTGGCCCAGGCCGAAGTTGGGCGGCATCGTCGTCGATTTCAGGCCCGACTGCTGCCAGGCGCCGTGCTTGAGGCTCGCCACATACTGCGGGATGCGCCGCTGCGCCGCCATGATCAGCGCCCAGGTCAGCTCGGCCGGGGCCACCGGCGAGCCCACGCCTTCCAGCACGGCGACGCCGCGGTCGGTGGCCGCATCCACGTCAATATGACTGCCCGGGCCCGCGCCGACCTTGCCGGTCTGGCTGATCAGCTTCAGTTTGGGCAGTTTTTCCAGCAATTGACGGGTGATACGGGTGCGTTCGCGGATCAGCACCACGGCTTCCACGTCGGACAGGCGCGCGGCCAGCTGGCCCACGCCCTTGACGGTGTTGTTGAACACCTTGACGTCGTGCCCCTCCAGCAAGCTGAAGCATGGCAGCTTGCGCACAGCGTCCTGGTAATCGTCGAGTACGGCAATCTTCATCGGCAACTCTGGTTGTCTACCGGCCTTTGTGCCGGTTGGTGCGCGCGGCAACGGAGCCGCGCGCCGGTCAACAGTATTGTTGAATACCCCTCGCCGGCGCTACGCAAACATACCCGCCGTGCGACGGGTATGCCGCGCCAGCCGGCCGCGGCAATTGCTGCGCAGCAAAAAACAGGGGGGTGCGCCAGTGGTATCCTTGCCCGCTCCGGTGTCGCCGCGGATTGTCGGTCGAGCCCTGTTCCCAGGTTTGCTCCCAGCCTTGCTCCCGTCACGCAGCCCCATCCGGACAAAGCCCACCCGGCGCGCGCAGCCACCCCTGCGCGGGCGAAGCGCAACTTTAGCGCAGCCGCAGGGACCGCCGCGACCTTTGCATAACCCGGGTCGCCGCGGAGTTGTAACGGGATGTGACGATTCGGATATCTGATGTTACCCACATCCTGTGACGATCGCGGATTTGCCGCCCGCCGGCCAAGGCTTTGCAAGGTTTCCCATTCCCTTACTTCCCTTTACGAACCGGAGTTGCAGTATGAACCACCCCACGATGCAAGGCACGGCGCCAGTCAACGCACCGGCCTGGGTCAAGCACCCGAAGCTGGTGTCCTGGGTCGCGGAAATCGCCGCCCTGACCAAACCCGACAATATCTACTGGTGTGACGGGTCGCAGGAAGAATACGACCGCCTGTGCGAGCAGATGGTGGCCGCCGGCACCATGAAGCGCCTGAACCCCGCCAAGCGCAAGAACTCTTTCCTGGCGCTGTCGGACCCCTCCGACGTGGCCCGCGTGGAAGACCGTACCTTCATCTGCTCCGAAAAGCAGGAAGACGCCGGCCCGACCAACAACTGGACCGCCCCGGCCGAGATGCGCCAGACGCTGAACGGCCTGTTCGAAGGCTGCATGCGCGGCCGCACGCTGTACGTGGTGCCGTTCTCGATGGGCCCGCTGGGCTCGCCGATCGCCCATATCGGCGTGGAACTGTCAGATTCGCCGTACGTGGCGGTGAACATGCGCATCATGACGCGCATGGGCAAGGCCGTATACGAAGTGCTGGGCAGCGACGGCGAGTTCGTGCCGTGCGTGCACACCGTGGGCAAGCCGCTCGCCGCCGGCGAGAAGGACGTGCCGTGGCCGTGCAACCCGACCAAGTACATCGTCCATTTCCCGGAAACGCGCGAGATCTGGTCGTTCGGCTCGGGCTACGGCGGCAATGCGCTGCTGGGCAAGAAGTGCTTCGCGCTGCGCATCGCCTCGACCATGGGCCGCGATGAAGGCTGGCTGGCCGAGCACATGCTGATCCTGGGCGTGACCTCGCCCGAGGGCAAGAAGTACCACGTCGCCGCCGCGTTCCCGTCGGCCTGCGGCAAGACTAACTTCGCCATGCTGATCCCGCCCAAGGGCTTCGAGGGCTGGAAGGTCACCACCATCGGCGACGACATCGCCTGGATCAAGCCGGGCAAGGACGGCCGCCTGTACGCGATCAACCCGGAAGCCGGCTACTTCGGCGTGGCCCCGGGCACCAGCGAGAAGACCAACTTCAACGCGATGGCGACGCTGAAGGAAAACGTCATCTTCACCAACGTGGCGCTGACCGACGACGGCGACGTGTGGTGGGAAGGCATGACCAAGGAAGCGCCGGCGCACCTGGTCGACTGGCAGGGCAAGGACTGGACCCCGGAAACCGCCAAGGCCACCGGCGCCAAGGCCGCGCACCCGAACGCCCGCTTCACCGCGCCGGCCTCGCAGTGCCCGTCGATCGACGAGAATTGGGACAACCCGGCCGGCGTACCCATTGATGCGTTCATCTTCGGCGGCCGCCGCTCGACCACCGTGCCGCTGGTGACCGAGGCCCGCAACTGGACCGAAGGCGTCTACATGGCCGCCACCATGGGTTCGGAAACCACCGCCGCGGCCGCCGGCCAGCAAGGCGTGGTGCGCCGCGACCCGTTCGCCATGCTGCCGTTCTGCGGCTACAACATGAGCGATTACTTCGGGCACTGGCTCGAACTCGGCAAGAAGCTGGAAGCCGCGGGCGCGAAGCTGCCGAAGATCTACTGCGTCAACTGGTTCCGCAAGGACGCCGACGGCAACTTCGTGTGGCCGGGCTTTGGCGAGAACATGCGCGTGCTGTCGTGGATGATCGATCGGGTCGAAGGCAAGGGGCAGGGCGCCGAGCATGTGTTTGGCACGACGCCGCGGTATGAGGACATCAACTGGAATGGTGTGGAGTTCTCGCCGGCGCAGTTCGAGCAGGTGACGTCGATCGATCGCGATGCGTGGCGCAAGGAGCTGGCGCTGCATGATGAGCTGTTCACGCAGCTCAAGCAGCATCTGCCGCAGGCGCTGGCGGAAACGCGGGCTAAGCTGGGCAAGCGGCTGGAGGGCTGACGGTCGGCGCTGGTTTTCTCCCCTCTCCCGCCTGCGGGAGAGGGTCCGGGGGAGAGGGCTGGAGTGTCAAAGGCTGACGCCTGTGGGCTTAAACCGTTTGGCCCCGCTTGATGTGGCTCCTTGCTAGCCCACCCCTCTCCCCGGTCCCTCTCCCCATGAGGGGAGAGGGAGAATACCTTGCTTAGGCGAGTTCGAGCGGCTTTGGAGCACCCAAAACCGCTCTCCTCTTTAGCGTCGTGGGGCGCCTATCATCCCGCCTCGCTATCCCCCAACGTCTCCACCGCGTACTTCACCAACCCCGCGCGCCCCTCGATCCCCAGCTTGCGCTTCAGGTTGAGCCGGTGCGTTTCCACCGTGCGCACCGACACCCCGAGCTGCACCGCTATCTCCTTGTTGGCCATGCCACGCCCGATGCAGCCAAGAATGTCGCGCTCGCGCCGGGTCAGCGCATCGAGCGGGCCAGGGCTTTGCTCCGCCATGCCGCGCGCGATGCGGGCGCTGTAGAACACGCGCCCCGCCAGCACCGACTGGATCGCCGCCATCAACTCGTCAGCCGGCGCGTCCTTGAGCACATACCCGCGCGCCCCGGCGCGCACCGCCTGCCGCACGTATTCCAGGTTGTCGTGCATCGACACGATCAGCACCGCCAGTTCCGGATAGCGGTCGTGCAACGCCGCCGCCAGCGCGATGCCGCCCATGCCGCGCATGCCGATATCGGTGATGACGAGGTCCGGCAGCTCGGCTTCAGCGGCACGGTCCAGCCACGCCAGCGCGGCCTCGCCGTCGTCGGCCTCGCCCACCACGCGCAGCCCCGGCTGCAGCGCCAGGTGCATGCGCATGCCGTCGCGCACCAGCGCGTGGTCGTCGATCAGCAGCACGCGGGCGGGTGCATCGGCGCTGCCGGGGGCGAAATCGGGAAACTGGGTCATGACTGCGAGGGTCCTGCTGAAACGGGATCGTGCGGAATGGCCGTGAGCTTTGCTGCAGGCTTTGCCAGCGGCAGGGAAGCGACCAGCTCGGTGCCGCCGATGCCGGAGACGATGCCGAACTGCCCACCCAGCGCGGCGATGCGCTCGCGCAGGTTGCGCAGGCCGATGCCGCGCTGCGGGTCGAGCTGCATGCGCGCCACGTCGAAGCCGCTGCCATCGTCGCGCACGGTCAGGCGCGTGGCGTCGGCATCGAACGCGAGCAACACGCTCACGCGCCGCGCACGGGCGTGGCGCTCCACATTGGTCAGCGCTTCCTGCGCAATGCGGAACAGTGCCGTGGCCTGTTCATCCGGCAGCTCGCGCGGCGTACCGGATTGCGTCACCGCGATCTCCAGCCGGCTGCCGCCCTGCATCTCGCGCGCCAGGTGCTGGAGCGCGGCGTAGAGGCCCAGGTCGTCGAGCAGGGCGGGGCGCAGGTTGCGCGCCACGCGCCGCACTTCGTTGAAGACGGTGTCGAGCCGGTTCAGCGCCATGCCCAGCACCGGCGCCACCGCGGCGCCTTCAGTGGGCGCCAGCCGCAGTCGGTTGGTGGCGGTCTCCAGCACCAGCTTGACCGACACCAGCAACTGGCTGATGCCGTCGTGCAGCTCGCGCGACAGCCGCGCGCGTTCCTCTTCCTGCGACTGCACCACGCGCTGCGCCAGCTGGCGCAGCTTGGCATCGGCCTCGCGGTGTTCGCTGACGTTCAGCGCCAGGCCGCTGGCGGCCACCAGCAGGATGCTGATCGCGGCGATCACGCCGATCCAGGCCATGGTCTCGCGGATATCGGTCTCGGCGCGGGCGTCGAGCTGGCGCAGCGTGCTTTCCACGTCATCCAGGTAGATGCCGGTGCCGAGCATCCAGCCCCACTCAGGCACCGCCACAACGTAGCCGAGCTTGGGGGCAAGCTGCTGCGACGAGGGCTTTTTCCACAGGTAGCGCACCGCGCCGCCGCCATTCCTGGCCGCGGCGATCAGTTGCTGGATGGTCAGCGCACCCTGGGGATCGCGCATGGTCCACAGGTCCTGGCCGACCAGCTCGGGCTGGCGCGGATGCATCAGGTTGCGGCCCTGCAGGTCGTACAGGAAGAAGTAGCCGTCAGGGCCGTAGTCGAGGCCCGCAAGTGCCTCCATCGCCGCCCGCCGGGTGTCGGCGTCGTTGCGTCCGGAGCGCACCATCGGCGCGATCGCGCTCTGCGCCAGTTCTACGTAGTGGCGCAGCTCCATTTCCTTGCTCTGCAGGTAGGCGGCTTCGACCAGCGCGCGTTCATGCTGGGCAAGCTGGGTGGCCTGGTAGCGCACGGCAAGGGCAATGCCGAGCATGGCCACCGCCAGCGGCGCCACGGCAAGCAACAGGATCTTCTGGCGGAGTTTCATCTGGGACCGGGGGTAAACACCGACGCCGCGCAGGCGGCATGCCACCGTCGATTTGCGTAGTACTACGCAGAAGTGCTGCGTAGTTACGCGCTTGTGCGGGGTTTGGCGGGTGTCAATACTACACGCCGGACACGCCGCCGCCCCAGCAGGGCGCGCGAGTCGACGCAGTTGGTGCACCTGACAACCCTGGACGGTGCATCGCCTGCCTGCAAGACGAGATCCGGAAACGACGACAAACCGGGCGCGCAGCAGCAGATCCCAGGAGACGCCCTCGCCGCCGGATTCACCGCAAGCTGCCCGCCTTTGGCGCATGCCACCGCTGTTCGCCGTTCCCCGTCCTTCGCCGCCGCAGGCTATCCAAGAAATCCCGGTCTGAGGAGACCTTCACTATGAATCGCATCGGAGAACACCTGGTGTGGCTGGCCGTCGCCTTGCTCGGCGCGTTTGCCTTCGGCACCGTCGCGCTGGCGCGCGGCGAGGCCGTCAGCGCGCTGTGGATCGTGGTTGCCGCGCTCTGCATCTACCTGATCGCCTACCGCTACTACAGCCGCTTTATCGCCGACAAGGTGATGCAGCTCGATCCCAAACGCATGACGCCCGCCTGGCGCCACAACGACGGCCTGGACTACGTGCCGACCAACAAGGCGGTGCTGTTCGGCCACCACTTCGCGGCGATTGCCGGCGCCGGCCCGCTGGTCGGCCCGGTGCTGGCCGCGCAGATGGGCTATATGCCGGGCATGCTTTGGATCCTGGCCGGCGTGGTGTTCGCCGGCGCGGTGCAGGACTTCATGGTGCTGTTTATCTCCACGCGCCGCGACGGCCGCTCGCTGGGCGACCTGGTCAAGTCCGAGATGGGCACGGTGCCGGGCCTGATCGCGCTGTTCGGCTGCTTCATGATCATGATCATCATCCTGGCGGTGCTGGCGCTGATCGTGGTGAAGGCGCTGGCCGACTCGCCGTGGGGCACCTTCACCGTGGCGGTGACGATTCCCATTGCGCTGTTCATGGGCATCTACACGCGCTACATCCGCCCCGGCCGCATCGGCGAGGTGTCGGTGATCGGCTTCGTGCTGCTGATGCTGGCCATCATCGGCGGCCAGTACGTGCATGAAAGCGCCACGCTGGCGCCGCTGTTCACCTACGACGGCAAAGCATTGACCTGGATGCTGATCATCTACGGCTTTATCGCCGCCGTGCTGCCGGTGTGGCTGCTGCTGGCGCCGCGCGACTACCTGTCGACCTTCCTGAAGATCGGCACCATCATCGCGCTGGCCGTGGGCATCCTGATCGTCGCGCCGGAGCTGAAGATGCCGGCCTTCACGCAGTTTGCCAAGGGCGGCGGGCCGGTGTGGACGGGCAACCTGTTCCCGTTCCTGTTCATCACCATCGCCTGCGGCGCGGTGTCGGGCTTCCATGCGCTGATCTCGTCGGGCACCACGCCCAAGCTGCTGGAAAATGAATCGCACGCGCGCTTTATCGGCTACGGCGCGATGCTGGCCGAGTCCTTTGTCGCCATCATGGCCTTGGTGGCCGCTTCGGTGATCGAGCCGGGCGTGTACTTCGCCATGAACAGCCCGGCCGCCGTGATCGGCACCACGCCGGATGCGGTGGCACATGCGGTGTCGACCTGGGGCTTCGTAATCACGCCGGACGTGCTGGTGCAGACCGCCAGGGACGTCGGCGAGAACACCATCATCTCGCGCGCCGGCGGCGCGCCGACGCTGGCCGTGGGTATCGCCCATATCCTGCACCAGGTGGTGGGCGGCCAGGCCATGATGGCGTTCTGGTACCACTTCGCCATCCTGTTCGAGGCGCTGTTTATCCTGACCGCCGTCGACGCGGGCACCCGCGCCGGCCGCTTCATGCTGCAGGACCTGCTGGGCAGCTTTATCCCGTCGATGCGCAAGACCGATTCGCTGGTTGCCAACCTGACCGCCACCGCGCTGTGCGTGGCGGCCTGGGGCTACTTCCTGTACCAGGGCGTGGTCGATCCGCTGGGCGGCATCAACACGCTGTGGCCGCTGTTCGGCATCTCCAACCAGATGCTGGCCGCGGTGGCGCTGGTGCTGGGCACCTGCGTGCTGGTCAAGATGAAGCGCGGCCAGTACGCCTGGGTCACGCTGGTGCCGACCATCTGGCTGCTGGTGTGCACGCTGACCGCCGGCTGGCAGAAGCTGTTCCATGCCGATCCCAAGGTCAGCTTCCTGACCCACGCCGCGAAGTTCAGCGCCGCCATTGCCGAAGGCAAGGTGCTGGCCCCGGCCAAGTCGATGGAGCAGATGCACCGCATCGTCTTCAACGACTACCTGGATGCCGGCCTGTGCGCGCTGTTCATGCTGGTGGTGCTGTCGATCGTGTTCTACGGCTTCAAGACTGCGATGCAGGCACGCGCAGTGAACCGCCCGACCGACAAGGAAACGCCGTTCGAGCCCCTGCCGGGCGCCGCTTCGGCCCAGTAACCCGGGAGCCCGCCATGCTGGAACAACTCGGAACCATGGGGCGCTACCTGGGGCAGTCGCTGCGGCTGATGGTCGGGCTGCCTGACTACCAGACCTATGTGGCGCACATGGAAAGCACCCACCCGGACCGCGAGCCGATGAGCTACGAGGAATTCTTCCGCGAGCGCCAGGAGGCTCGCTACGGTGGCGGGCAGGGCAAGTGCTGCTGAGCACACGCTGATGCGCGGCCCGGCGCTGGTGGGCTGCAGACAAAGCAGACAGGCGATCACATGATCGCCTGTCTTTTTATTAAGTGTTGTATTTTCGCCGCGCATTTGTAACGGGCGAAGGCCGTTTCCGTAGAGGGTTACAGGGCTTTACAGGTGGTTACAGCAAGGGTAGGGCTCCTTATCTACACTTGCGTCACATCATGGCAATTCGAGGAAAAAACATATGACTCGCCATCCCGTTCGCAACCTGACTATTGCCCTCGCCCTGGCGGCCAGCGCACTGCCGGCCTTCGCGGGCGACATGAACAACGCCCTGGGCGGCGCGCTCGGCGGTGTCGCCGGTGCCGCGGTGGGCGGCGCGCTGGGTGGAAGCACCGGCGCGGTGATCGGTGGGGCAGTGGGTGGCGGCGCCGGTGGCGCAGTGACCTCCAACCGCCGCGAGCGCACGGGCGCCATCATCGGCGGCGCGCTGGGCGGCGGTGCCGGTACCGCGGCGGGCAACGCCATGGGCGGCCGCACCGGCGGCCTGATCGGTGCCGGCCTGGGGGGTGGCGCGGGTGCGGCGCTGGGCGGCAATATCTCGCGCAGCAACTCGTACGACGATGACCGCCGCTATTACAACAGCAGCTACAAGCGCAAGAAGCACAAGCACCACCATCACCACTACGACGACTAAGTCGCCGTGAGGTAAGCAAGAACGGGCCTGAATGGCCCGTTTTTCATTTGCGGCGTCTGGCATAATCGTTCGCACTACCTCGCCCGCCTGCCGGAAGCTGAAACAAAGAAGCCCGCAACCGGCGTGGGCCGGAGCGGGCTTCTTCCCCAATAAAGTAGGAGAGGCCGCCAGGGCGCTCTCCTAAAGACCTGTGGAGACCAGGTTGAAACAGAAGGGGCCGCCCCTGGAGAGGGAGCGACCCCGGATCGCGCTTGCAGGTGCCGCTGGCAGTGGCTGCGCGGCCCGGGAGGGTGGCCGCTCAGAGCGGCGCGCGATCGGTAGTGGTTTCGTACTTGGCGCCGTCGGTGAAGGCGTCGAACTTGCCGGCACGGGCGCCGTCGGTGAAGGCATCGAACTTGCCGGCACGAGCGCCGTCGGTGTACGGGTCGAACTTGCCCACCTTGGCGCCGTCGCTGTAGACGTCGAACCGGGCACCATCGGTGAACACGTCGAACTTGCCGTTCTTGGCAAAGGCCGGTGCGGCCGACAGGGCGGCGACGAGGGTGGCGACAGTGATCAGGGCGTAGCGGTTGGTTTTCATGGTTCAGCCTTCTGTGTAGCGCGGATGCCTGAGCCGTCACTTCGACGAAAGACTATGTTGCGTTGCGGCATCCAATGGCTAGATATTAGGCATTTCCCTCATATCAATAAATATCAGGAGCCACAATGATTAGTTTTACTTCGAACAATAAAGCAACCTGATTGCGTAAAAATTCAGCGCAGAACCGGGAGACTATGTCATGGATCGCCTGCAATCGATGCGTGTGTTTTCCAAGGTGGTGGAGTTGGGAAGCTTCGCGCGTGCAGCGCAGCAGCTGGAAATGTCCAATGCCGTGGTCACGCGCTACGTGGCCGACCTGGAAAGCCACCTCGGTACGCGCCTGCTCAACCGCACTACGCGCAGCCTGTCGCTGACCGACGCCGGCGAGACCTACCTGCAGCGCTGCCAGCAGATCCTGGAGGACGTGGAAGAAGCCGAGAGCGTGGTCACCGCGCGCAGCCAGTCGTTGTCGGGCACGCTGCGGCTGGTCACACCCGTGATGTTCGGGCTGCACCTGCTGCCCGATCTGCTTGCGCGCTTCCAGCAGCAATACCCGGATGTGGTGTTCGACGTGATCCTGTCGGACCGCAATGTCGATATCGTCGAAGAAGGCCGCGACGTGGCCGTGATGCTGTCCGACCTGGGCCTGGGATCGCACCTGGTGGCGCGCCCGCTGCTGTCGGCCGAGGTGGTCCTGTGTGCGTCACCCGGCTACGTGGCTGCGCATGCGCCGCTGCGCCATGCCCATGAACTGACCCACCACCGCTGCATAGCGATGCGGCTGCCCAATGCCGAGCATGAGTGGACGCTGCTGGGCCCGGAAGGCGAGGTGACCGTGCCGATCCGCCCCGGGCTGCTGTGCAGCGACGCCGAGCTGGCGCACCAGGCGGCGCTGGCCGACATGGGCGTGGCGATGCTGTCCTCGTACCTGGCGCGCCCGAATATCGAATCCGGCAAGCTGCTGCATGTGCTGCAGCAATACCAGCTGCCGCGGCGCGATGTCAGCGTGGTGTATCCCAGCCGCAAGTTCCTGCCAACCAAGGTACGCGCCTTTATCGACTTCCTGCTGGAAGAAGGGCAGGTGCGCGGCAAGGTCGCACCTGAGCCGGCCCCCGGGCGTGATGCCCAGGCTGTGCGGACCTGACGCCAGGCCGTACCCGGCCAGCAAAGCAAAAGCGCCCGGACATGCCGGGCGCTTTTGCTTTGCTGGCGCTGACAGGCGCTGCGGCGCGCTGTGGCGCGCTGTTGCCGATTACTCGCCGGCAGCCGCGGCGCGAGACTTCTTCACCGCTGGCGTCTTGGCCGGGGCCTTCTTGGCCGCGGTCTTGGTGGCCGCCGCCTTCTTGGCCGGGGCCTTGGTCGCGGCCGTCTTGGTTGCCGCGGTCTTGGCGGCCGTCTTGGTGGCTGGCGCCGCCTCGGCCTCGGCCGCGCCGCGCGAAGCCGGCTTGGCGGCGGTCTTCGCCGCCGTCTTGGCGCCCGCCTTGGGCTCGCGCGCCTCGAACTCGAAGCCGATCTTGCCGTCTGGCTGCTTGACCAGGAAGGCCTTGAAGTTGCGGCCCGTGCGCGACGACTTGAAGCCGGTCAGCAGGTCGGTCTTGCCGTCATTGAGCAGCTTGCCGATCTGTTCGCGGCTGATCTCCTGCTGCAGGATGATCTTGCCGGTGGTGAAGTCGCAGCTCTTGGGGCTGGCCACGCTGTTCTCGCAGACGTACTTCATGCCGTGCTCGAACACCGCGCCGCCGCACTTCGGGCAGGTGCCCACCGGCTCCTGGCCGCTGAAGTCGACCGGCTCGCCATCGCCTTCCTCGTCGTTCTGGCCGAAGTCGAATTCCATCTTGTAATGGCCTTCGTCGTCCTTGGCCAGCTTCAGGATGGCCGCGAACGGGCGGCCCATCTTGCTGCGGAAGCCCTGCAGCGGACCGATCTCCTTCTTCAGCAGCAGCTCCTCGACCTCTTCGATCTCGAACTGGCGCCCGCCCGGGATCTTGCTGATCGAGAACTCGCACGCGGTGCAGGCAAAGCGGCGGTAGTTTTCCTTGACCTGCCCGCCGCACTGCGGGCATGGCGTGTCCAGCGTGGCGTAGTCGCCCGGGATGGTGTCGCTGTCGTACTCCTTGGCGCGCTTGACGATCTGCTGCGTCATCTGCGCGATCTCGAGCATGAACTCGTCGCGCTTCAGGCGCCCGCGCTCGATCTGCGAGAGCTTGTGTTCCCACTCGCCGGTCAGCTCGGCCTGCGTCAGTTCCTGCACGCCCAGGCCGCGCAGGAGCGTCATCAGCTGGAACGCCTTGGCGGTCGGGATCAGTTCGCGGCCTTCGCGCACCAGGTACTTTTCCGTCAGCAGGCCTTCGATGATGGCCGCGCGCGTGGCCGGCGTGCCCAGGCCCTTGCCGGCCATGGCTTCGCGCAGCGCGTCGTCGTCCACCAGCTTGCCGGCGCCTTCCATCGCGGACAGCAGCGTGGCTTCGTTGTAGCGGGCGGGCGGCTTGGTCGAGAGGCCCACGCTCTCGACCTTGTCGGTCTTGACCTTCTCGTCCTTGGCCACCGGCACCAGGTTGGCGGCATCCTTGTCGCCTTGCGCCTCGCGGCCGTAGATCACCAGCCAGCCCGGGTTGACCAGCACCTTGCCTTCCGTCTTGAAGTGGTGGCCGGCAACTTCCGTGATGCGGGTCGTGACCTGGAACTCGGCCGCCGGGAAGAACACCGCCAGGAAGCGGCGCACCACCAGGTCGTACAGCTTCTGCTCGGGCTCGGACAGGTTCTTGGGCGCCTGCAGCGTCGGGATGATGGCGAAGTGGTCGCTGATCTTGCTGTTGTCGAAGATGCGCTTGTTCGGCCGTACCCAGCCCTGCGCCAGGATCTTCTTGGCGTGCGGCAGGTAGTTGGGCGAGCTGTCGGTCAGCATGTCCATGGTCTGCTTGACCGTGTCCAGGTAGTCCTCGGGCAGCGCGCGCGCATCGGTACGCGGGTAGGTCAGGACCTTGTGCTTTTCATACAGCGCCTGCGCCAGGCCCAGCGTGTTCTTGGCCGAGAAGCCGAAGCGCGAGTTGGCCTCGCGCTGCAGCGTGGTCAGGTCGAACAGCGCCGGCGACTGCTGTGTCGATGGCTTGGATTCCTCGGTGACGGTGCCCGGCTTGTCGCGGCAGGCGGCGACGATGCTCTTGGCCTCGGCCTCGCTCCACAGGCGCGACTCGCGTGCCTCGGGATCGAACTCGTTCTTCTTGAACTTGGGATCGAACCAGCGGCCTTCATACAGGCCGGCGGCGGCGATGAACTCGGCGTGCACTTCCCAGTAGTCGCGCGGCACGAAGTGCTTGATCTTCTCTTCGCGCTCCACCACGATCGACAGCGTCGGCGTCTGCACGCGGCCCACGGTGGTCAGGAAGAAGCCGCCGCCCTTGCTGTTGAAGGCGGTCATGGCGCGGGTGCCATTGATGCCGACCAGCCAGTCGGCCTCGGAGCGGCAGCGCGCGGCATCGGCCAGCGGCAGCATGTCTTCGTCTTCACGCAGGCTGGCGAAGCCGTCGCGGATCGCCTGCTGCGTCATCGACTGCAGCCACAGCCGGCGCACCGGCTGCTTGGCCTTGGCCTGCTGCGCGATCAAGCGGAAGATCAGCTCGCCTTCGCGCCCCGCGTCGCAGGCGTTGATCAGCGCGGTGACGTCCTTGCGCTTGATCAGGCGGTTGAGCACCTTCAGGCGCGACTCGGTCTTGGGAATCGGGCGCAGGTCGAAATGCGGCGGGATCACCGGCAGATTGGCAAAGCTCCACTTGCCGCGCTTGACCTCGTATTCGTCCGGAGCGGCGATCTCGACCAGGTGGCCGACTGCCGAGGACAGCACGTAGTCGTCGCTCTCGAAATACTCGTCGTGCTTGGTGAACCCCCCGAGGGCACGGGCGATATCCGCCGCGACCGACGGCTTTTCCGCGATGATGAGGGCTTTTGACATTGGAAAGGGTCCTTGCGAGCCGCTTCCGGCAACCCGCTAATGCACTGCAAACGAAGTAATCAGAACGCCGGGAGGCTTTGAGGCGCCAATAATAAGCGCGGTATCAACGGCGGTGCAAGCAAGCCCCGCCGCGGCTTACCGCGCCGCCAGAGCTTAACCTAGGCGGCACCGCGGCTTCCGGCAAGTAACCAGTCCAGCACTTGCGGCACATCGTCGGCACTTGCCGGCATCGCTGCACCGCGCGTCAGCATACGCTCCAGCACCTCGATATGCGGCAGGAGCGTGCCGTAGAACTGCGGCGTGCCGCCCGACGCCGGCTGCACCAGCACCGTCGGGAAGTTCTCGATATCGATATCGCCGAGGTCGTCCGCATGCGTCTCGATGTCGATCCAGACAAAGCAATCCTCCGGATGGCGCCCGGCCAGGGCCGTCAGTGCCGGCAGGTAGTCCCGGCAGGTGCCGCACCACTGCGCGCACAGGCAGGCAACCAGGCGGCCCTGCGGCCGCGCCGCCAGGCACTCGGCGATGGCGTCGGCATCACGCTCGGGGAAGTAAACGGTCATGGCATCGGAAACATGAGGCGCCCGCGGCACGCGGACAGCTCGCGATTGTATCGGTATTGCGCTCCGGCCCCCTCGGGGCGCCTCGCGGGCGGCTCAACCAAGGCGCCGGAACAGGTTTCCCGGTAGACGCTCGGCGTGGCCGGCCAGTTCCAGTTCGAGCAGGCGCACCGCGACGGCTTCCGGGGGCTGGCCGCTGCGCTCGCACATCGCGTCCAGCCTAACGGGATCGTAGCCGAGTGCGGCCAGCAGGGGGTCGGAAGGGTCGGCAAAGTCAGAAAAGTCCGGTTGGCCCGGCTGGTCGGGTGGGGCGGAGGCGGGGGTGGCCGCAGGGCTGGGTACGCTCGTGCCGGCGTCTGGCGCGAGGGCGGGCAGGCCCACTTCGTCCACCAGCACGTCCCGCGGGCATTCCACCAGCTTCGCGCCCTGGCCGATCAGCAGGTGGCAGCCTTTGGACAGCGGCGCGTGGATCGACCCCGGGATGGCGAACACATCGCGCCCGAGTTCGGCAGCCAGCCGCGCCGTGATCAGCGAACCCGAGCGTGCCGCCGCCTCGACGACCAGCACGCCGCGCGCCAGCGCCGCGATGATCCGGTTGCGCCGCGGGAAGTTGCCGGCCAGCCCGCGCATGCCCAGCGGGAATTCGGTGACGATGGCACCGCGTTCGGCCACCTCGTGCGCCAGCGCCAGGTTCTCGCGCGGATAAACGATATCGGCGCCGGTGCCGGACAGCGCGCGCCCGAAGGCCTGCGCATTGCGCCTGCCCTGCGTGGTGGCGCCGCGCGCGCCGACGATGGCCACCGCGGGGCGCGCCAGCAGCGTGGGATCGCCTTTGATATATAGCAGCGGCGGCGGATCGGGCAGGTCGAACAGGCGCGCGGGGTAGGCGTCGTCGGCCAGCGTGACGAGGTGGTTGCCGGGGGTGTCGAGCCAGGCGAGCGTGCGCGCGGCCAGCGCCGACAGCGCGGCGCCGGGCGCGGCCAGCACCGCACGCGCCTGCTTTTTCGGCACCACCGAGGACAGCGCCTCGACGCTCTGCGCCAGCACTTGATGCGGCAGCCCGAACGCGGCCAGCAGCAGGCGCGCGGCCACCGGGCCGACCCCGGGCGCACAAGCCAGCCGCAGCCACGCCATCACGTCATCGGGGTCGCGCGTGCTGTCGCGCCGCGCCGGGCCGGCGGCGGCGTTGCCTGGAACAGCGGCGGCCGCCAGCCAGGTTCCGACCAAGGCCGGCTCAGCGCGGCGAGGTGGCGCGATCGCCCACCGAGATCACGTTGGAGGCGTCGGTCACCAGCGCGTACGCCACGCCGGGGAACACGCGGAAGACAAAGGCCAGCCCGTAGCGTTCGTCCGGCAGGCGGATGTTGCGGTTGCTGTCGGTCTTGTCGTGCACGATCTCGCCGGCGCGCGACAGCGCCAGCACCTGACCGGGCTCGAGCCCTGCCTTGCTGCCGACGTTGAGCACCACCACCTGCTTGGCGCCGCCGTACTGCACGCCGCCGAAGACCTTGGCGACACGACCGTCGACCTCGGTGTCGGGCGCATGCGGCACGTAGCGCACGGCTTCGCGGGCGGGCTGCGGCATCAGCATCGTGCCCACCCCCATCTCCTGCTGGGCCTGGGTGACCTGCAGCGTCGACACCGCGTCCGGGCCCTGCGCACCGCGCGCCAAGCGGGCGTTGCCTTCGTATTCGGCCTCGTAGCCCAGCACGGCATTGGTGACGGGGTCGCGCACCGGGGTGACCGGGCGGTAGGCCTGCCAGTCGCTGCCCGGCGGCGCGTCGACGGCGATGCCGCGCGCGTAGGCATTGTCGTCGCGGCCCAGGTACACGCGCGACTCGGGCACCGCGACGATGCGTGCGGAGGTGGCGAGCGTGCCTTCGTCGACCACCAGCGGGCGGATCAGGAAGGGCTCGATATCGCCGGCGGGGATGCTCAGGATGGCGGCGCTGTCGGCGTCGCCGCCGCGCGTGCGCGGCGACAGGTGCACCGTGCCGCTGCCCCCGGGCGTGGTCGAGAGCCAGGCGCGTCCGTCACGCTGGATCAGGTACAGGATCTGGCCTGGATAGATCAGGTGCGGGTTGCGGATCTGCTGCTGGTTCATGCCCCACAGCTCGGGCCAGCGCCAGGGCTGGCGCAGGTAGCGGCCCGAGATCCCCCACAGCGTGTCGCCGGTGCGCACGGTGTACTGCGACGGCGCATTGGGGGCGAGTTCTGAAACGGGGATGCCCTGCTGGGCGATGCGCTGGGCCTCGGCCTGCTGCGCCGGCGTGACCGTGAGGTCCACGGCCAGTGCCGGCAGGCTGGCCGCGGCTGTGAGGCCGGCAGCACTCAGCAAGAGGAGGGGGAACGCGTGCAGCCTGCGGCCCGACGCCGCCTGGTGTTCTTTGGTAAGATCGCGCATTTTCCTGACCGGCCGGTGGTTCGGCCGGATTGACCCGGGAGAGCGTGCCTGCTGCGGCGCGCCTTGAATTTTTGTACTTGCGCCCCGATTCTGCATGTAAACACTGTCCGCCGCAACGCGGCCGGTGCGCCGGCAGCGGCCGGCGTTGCGCCCTAGCATCATGGCAAAACTCGACATCCTGACCTACCCCGATCCCCGCCTGCACACCGTTGCCAAACCCGTGGCCGCGGTGGACGACCGCATCCGCCAGCTGGTCAAGGACATGGCTGACACCATGTATGAAGCGCCTGGCATCGGACTGGCCGCGACCCAGGTCAACGTGCACGAGCAGGTGGTGGTGATCGACATCTCCGAAACGCGCGACCAGCTCCAGGTCTTCATCAACCCGGAAATCATCTGGGCCAGCGAGAACCGCAAGGTGTGGGAAGAGGGCTGCCTGTCGGTGCCCGAGGTCTACGACCGCGTCGAGCGCCCGGACCGCGTGCGCGTGCGCGCGCTCAACGAGAAGGGCGAGAGCTTCGAGCTTGACGCCGACGACCTGCTGGCCGTGTGCATCCAGCACGAGATCGACCACCTGCGCGGCAAGGTCTTCGTGGAATACCTGTCGCCGCTCAAGCTCAACCGCATCAAGAGCAAGCTGCAGAAGCGCGAACGCACGCGCATGTAAGCGGCGCCCCTCACGAAGATGTAACAGCCCGCCGGAATCCGGCCACCAGCGCGTGGCGCCCGCGTGGTGTCTGTTATCTTTATGACTTCCGAAGAACGAAGGTACCGGCCGCTATAGCGGCCGGTTCTGCTTTAGGGCCTACCGGTCCTGACGCCAGCAAGCCCCGGAACCTGCCATGTCGCAAGCCTCCCAAGCCAGACCCCTGCGTGTCGCCTTTGCCGGCACACCCGAGTTCGCGCGCGTCGCGCTTGAAGCCATCCACGCAGCCGGCCTTCCCGTCGTGGCCGTGCTCACACAGCCGGACCGGCCCGCCGGCCGCGGCATGCAGCTGCAGGCCAGCCCGGTCAAGCAGTACGCTGTCGCCAGCGGGCTCGGCCCGGTGCTGCAGCCGCGCTCGCTGCGCCGCCAGGGCAAGTATCCGGAAGAAGCCGCGGCCGCGGTGGACACACTGGCTGAGATCGGCCCCGACGTGCTGGTGGTGGCTGCCTACGGCCTGATCCTGCCGGCCGAGGTGCTGGCGCTGCCGCGCCTGGGCTGCCTCAATATCCACGGCTCGCTGCTGCCACGCTGGCGCGGCGCGGCACCGATCCACCGTGCCATCGAAGCGGGCGATGCCGAGACCGGCATCACGCTGATGCAGATGGACGAAGGCCTGGACACCGGCGACATGCTCACGCGTGAAGCGGTGCCGATCGGCCCCGAGGACACCACCGGCACGCTGCACGACACGCTGGCCGCGCTGGGCGCGCGCATGATCGTCGAGGCGCTGACGGAACTGGACGCGGGCCGCACCCTCACCGCCACGCCGCAGCCGGAAGCGGGCGTCACCTACGCCGAGAAGATCGCCAAGGACGAGGCGCCGCTGGACTTGCGCCGCCCGGCGGTGGAACTGGCCAACCAGGTGCGCGCGTTCAATCCGTTCCCGGGTGCAACGGTGCAGGTCGGCGACACCATGATCAAGTGCTGGCACGCCGTGCCGCTTGCCGCTGCCAGCAGCCTGCCGCATCCGCCTGGTACGGTACTCGCGGCCGATGCCGCCGGCATCCTCATCGCCTGCGGCGACGGCAGCGCACTGCTGGTCACCGAGCTGCAAAAGCCGGGCGGGCGCCGCCAGCCGGCGCAGCAGTTCCTGCAGGGCATGCCGCTGGTGCCGGGTACGCGCTGCGCGGTGCCCGGGGACGGCCCGAGCCCGGCATAATCTGGCTCGCATGGTGGCATATGTGCCGGCAAGGTCGCCCGGCCGGCCCATTGCCCATCGCGCCGGGTGCGCGGCTCGCCATCGCGTGGCGCGCAGGGCCCGGACCTTGCCCAGCCGTTGAATTTTCGGGTATCGGTCCCTATCTAACGGTCATCGCGCCAGCTTTCCCGGCTGGGCGCGAATCACGCGATTCGCGATTACACGGAGATCACCGCAATGTTCAACTGGGTCAAGACCTTCATGCTGATGGCGGCCATCACGGCGCTGTTCATCGTCATCGGCGGCATGATCGGCGGGCGCAGCGGCATGATGTTCGCGCTGCTGATCGCGCTGGGCATGAACTTCTTCTCCTACTGGTTCTCGGACAAGATGGTCCTGCGCATGTACAACGCGCAGGAAGTCGATGCCGGCAGCGCGCCGCAGTTCTACGGCATGGTGCAGGAGCTGGCGCAGCGCGCCGGGCTGCCGATGCCGCGGGTGTACCTGATCAATGAAGACGCGCCCAACGCGTTTGCTACCGGCCGCAACCCGGAACACGCCGCTGTGGCCGCCACCACCGGCATCCTGCGCGTGCTGTCCGAGCGCGAGCTGCGCGGCGTGATGGCGCACGAGCTGGCGCACGTGCGCCACCGCGACATCCTGACCTCGACCATCGCCGCGACCATGGCCGGTGCCATTTCCGCGCTGGCCAATATGGCGATGTTCTTTGGCGGGCGCGACGAGAACGGCAACCGCAGCAACCCGATCGCCAGCATTGCCGTGGCGATCCTGGCGCCGCTGGCGGCCTCGCTGATCCAGATGGCGATCTCGCGCGCGCGTGAATTCGAAGCCGACCGCGGCGGCGCCGAGATCTGCGGCGACCCGCAAGCGCTGGCCAGCGCGCTGGACAAGATCCACCGCTACGCGCAGGGCATCCCGTTCCAGGCGGCCGAGGAGCACCCGGCTACGGCGCAGATGATGATCATGAACCCGCTGTCGGGCGGCGCCATCGCCAACCTGTTCTCGACCCACCCGGCCACCGAGGAGCGCATCGCACGGCTGATGCAGATGGCGCAGACGGGTACGTACCCGGCCTGATCGCCTGCTCCCGGCCCCGCCAGGGGCCGGAAAACCGGCCCCGGCCCGCGCACAGGGTAAACTGCCCGCTGTTTCCGCATGGACCGGCGGGCTTTTTCATGGCCCGCGCCGTGCGTCGCGATTCAACCACCTTTACTGCCTTAGCTGCTGCCTGACCGATATGCGCCTGCCTCCCGATTCGCTTGCCTTCCAGATGCTCGGCGCCGCCGCCGCGGTACGTGCCGTCAGCGAAGGCACCGCCTTGCCTCAGGCGATCGAGGACGCCGCCGCGCAGCTGCGCCTGGACCGCGTGCGCGATGCCGCCACGCGCGGCGCGCTGCAGGACATCGCCTATCGCACCATGCGCCAGTTCGGCACCGCGCGTGCGCTGGTGACCAAGCTGGTCACGCGCCCGCCCGGCGCACAGGTCGACTCGCTGCTGGCGGTGGCCCTGGCCTTGCTGCTGGAACACGCACCGGGCCCGCGCGACAAGCAGGACAATGCGGACAAAGACCAGCAGGACGGGGACGCGGGCCGCCCCGGCTACAGCACCTTCACGGTGGTCGACCAGGCGGTGAGCGCCGCCGCCTCCGAACCCAAGACCGCGCACGCACGCGGCCTGGTCAATGCGGTGCTGCGCCGCTTCCTGCGCGAACGCAAGGCGCTGCTGGCCGACGTCAACCGCGACGAGCAGGCGCGCTGGAACCTGCCGCCGTGGTGGCTGCGCATGCTGCGCGAGGCCTACCCAGACCAATGGATGACGCTGGCCGCGAGCGCCAACGTGCGCCCGCCGATGACGGTACGCGTGAACACCGCGCGCACCTCGGTCCAGCAATACCAGACCGACCTCGCCAATGCCGGCCTGGCCGGCACCGTGGTCGGCCCGCAGGCCGTGCGCCTGATCCGCGCGGTGCCGGTAACGCAGTTGCCGGGCTTTGCCGAAGGCGTGGTGTCGGTGCAGGATGCCGGCGCGCAACTGGCCGCGCCGCTGCTGGAAGTGGCCGACGGCATGCGCGTGCTCGACGCTTGCGCCGCGCCCGGCGGCAAGACCGGCCACCTGCTGGAACTGGCCGATATCGATGTAACCGCAGTGGAGAGCGATCCGCAGCGCGCCACCCGCATCGGCGAGAACCTGGCCCGCCTGGGCAAGGAAGCAAAGATCGTGGTGGGCGATGCCAGCCGGCCCGCCGACTGGTGGGACGGCCAGCCATTCGACCGCATCCTGGCCGACGTGCCGTGCTCGGCCTCGGGCATCGTGCGGCGCCATCCCGATATCCGCTGGCTGCGCCGCGACACCGATATCGCCAAGCTGATCACCGAACAGCGCCGCATCGTCTCGCAGCTGTGGCCGCTGCTCAAACCGGGCGGTATCCTGGTCTACGTCACCTGTTCTATTTTCCCAACGGAAGGCGAGGAGCAGGCGCGCTGGTTTGGTGCACAGCTGGCAGATGCGATACGATTGCAGGCGCCGGGGCAGCTGCTGCCCGGCACCCGAACCACGCAAATGGCTGGCGAACAAGGTGAAAAGGAAGCCGGCCAGGCCAGCCTGCCATCGGATCACGATGGCTTCTTCTACGCCCGCTTCCAGAAACGCGCCTGATCTGATCCGATGCTGAGCATGCCGCGCCTGTCAGACTGCCGCGCGACCGTGGACACTACGGCGGACAAGGCGTGCCTGCTTTCGCCCCACCACGGCGCGGCCAGGCGTGGCACGCTGGTGCGCTGGTATCTGGCCCTGGTGCTGGCACTGGCGACACTGCTGCTGCAGCCGCCTGTGGTGCAAGCACAGGTCATCGAAGCCACCGAAGCGCGCATCGAATACCAGGACGGCGGTTTCGAACTCGCCGCCAGTTTCGATTTCGACCTGCCGCCCGCGCTCGAAGACGCGCTGCACAAGGGCATCTCCCTCTATTTCGCGGTCGACTTCCAGCTTTCGCGTTCGCGCTGGTACTGGTTCGACGAAAAGCCCGTCAACACCAGCCGCAGCGTGCGCCTGTCGTACCAGCCGCTGACGCGCCAGTACCGTGTCTCGACCGGCGGCCTGCAGCTGCCGTTCACACGCCTGAAGAGCGCGCTGCAATTCATCCAGCGCGTGCGCGGCTGGCGCGTGTTCGAGCGCAATACAGTCAAGCCGGGCGAGAGCTACCACGCTGAAGTGCGCATGCGGCTCGACCTGTCGCAGCTGCCCAAGCCATTCCAGATCAATGCCGTCAATACGCGCGACTGGAACCTGGCGTCGGACTGGCGGCGCTTTATCTACACGGTGCCGACGGACCTGAACGCGGCGCCACCACCACCTCCGCCGCCACCGCCTGCGCCGCCCGCACCGTCCCCGGCTCCCGCATCGCCGCCGCTGCCGGCTTCGCCCGCCGTGCCCGCGCCGGCATCGGTGCCGGGCGCGCCCGCCGCCGCCAACGATGTGCGCGGCACTGTCTTCATGCAGGCGGCGTCGACCGCGCTGTCGCCCACGTTGCTGGCGCAGCCCGCATCGAGCCAGCCATGAACACCTCGCTGTGGGACAGCCGGTTCCGGCGCGTGCTGTACCGCATCGTGGCCGGAATCATCGTCTTCCTGGCACTGGTGCTGGTGGGGCTGCTGGCCGGCGCGTCGGCCAACACCGAATTCTTCGATCGCTATTTCACGCTGCTGTTCAAGGTGAACCTGGTGATCGGCGGGCTGCTGGTGCTGATCATTGGCGCGCTGGCGCTGACGCTGTGGCTGCGCTATCGCCGCGGCAAGTTCGGCACGCGACTGATGACCAAGCTCGCCGTGTTCTTCGGCGTGGTGGGCGTGCTGCCGGGCGTGCTGATCTACCTGGTATCGCTGCAGTTCGTCTCGCGCAGCATCGAGTCCTGGTTCGACGTGCGCGTGGAAACCGCGCTCGAGGCGGGCCTGAACCTGGGCCGCTCCACCATCGACAGCTCGCTCGCCGACCTGCAGGTCAAGGCGCGGCTGATGGCCGACCAGCTCTCCGGTTCCACCGGCGTGGCCACCTCGCTGCAGCTAAACCGGTTGCGCGAGCAGTACGGCATCCAGGAAGCGGCGATCTTCACCGGCAGCGGCCGCGTGCTGGCGACCGCGTCGAGCAACTATGCCACGCTGGTGCCCGACCTGCCGTCGGGCGTGCTGGCCGAGCAGGCACGCCTGGCCGGCGGCTTTGCGGCGGTTGAGGGTGGCACCGACCCGTCCACCGACAGCGGCCGGGGCGCCGAGCGCGTCGACAGCAGCCACTTGTACCGGCTGCGCGTGATCATTCCGCTGGGCGCGGCGCCGACCGCGACGCAGGACATGGTCGCGGGCGCCAGCGTGCCGCGCGCGGCACCGAAGTCGCGCTGGGCCGGCTCCGGCCTGTCGGTCGAGCGCCGACAGGAAGAGTCCCCCTCCAGCGGCTTCGGCCTGGTCGGCGAGACCGTGCGCGAAGAGCGCTACCTGCAGGTGCTGCACCCGGTGCCGGCGGTGCTCGCGCGCAATGCCGACGAGGTCCAGCGCGCGTACCAGGAATACCAGGAAAAGGCGCTGGGCCGCACCGGCCTGCGCAAGATGTATATCGGCACGCTGACGCTGACGCTGTTCCTGGCGGTGTTCATCGCGGTGATGCTGGCGCTGCTGCTGGGCGGACAGCTGGCGCGGCCGCTGCTGATGCTGCTGCAGGGGACCAAGGAAGTGGCCGAGGGCGACCTCTCGCCCAAGCGCGAGCTGAAGAGCCGCGATGAACTCGGCATGCTGACGCAGCAGTTCAACCAGATGACGCGCCAGCTGGCCGAGGCGCGCCTGGCCGTCGAAGAAAACCGCGCCGCGCTGGAGCAGTCCAAGGCCTACCTGGAAAGCGTGCTGCAGAACCTGACCGCGGGCGTGCTGGTATTCGACCGCCGCTTCGTGCTGATCACCGCCAATCCGGGCGCCGAGCGCATCTTCCGCCAACCGTTTGCCGCGGTGCTGGGCCTGCCGGTGGAGCAGATCCCTGGCATGGGGCCCTTCGGCGAGATCGTGCGCCAGGCCTTCTCGGACCAGAACACCAGCGAGGTGCTGGGTGGCGCCGAGCACTGGCAGAAGCAGATCGAACTGCCACACGGCAATATTGGCAACGAGGAACAACCGCTCACGCTGCTGGTGCGCGGCGCGCGCCTGCCCGGCGGCGAGCGCGACGAGCCCGGCTATGTGGTCGTGTTCGACGATATTTCCGATGTGATTTCCGCTCAACGCTCGGTGGCATGGGGCGAAGTGGCGCGGCGCCTCGCGCACGAGATCAAGAACCCGCTGACGCCGATCCAGCTGTCGGCCGAGCGGCTGCAGATGAAGCTCTCGCCCAAGCTGGAAGGCACCGATGTGGATGTGCTAAAGCGCGGCGCGGCCACGATCGTTAACCAGGTGGCGGCGATGAAGCGCATGGTCGATGACTTCCGCGACTACGCACGCACGCCGCCGGCGGTGCTGCAATCGCTGCAGCTCAACAGCCTGGTGGCGGACGTGCTGCACCTGTACGGTATCGACGATCCGGCGGTGCACGAGCACCCGGTGATCCATCCGACGCTGGGCGCGGGCCTGCCTGATATCAAGGGCGATCCCACGCAGTTGCGCCAGGTCATCCACAACCTGCTGCAGAACGCGCAGGATGCGGCCGCGGAGAACGTGGTGGCGGGTAGGGCCGCGCCCCATATCACTCTGAACACCGAGACTGTAGAATACAAAGATTCTGCCGGCGAAAACCGGCAGGCCGTCAAGCTCACCATTGCGGACAATGGTCCCGGCTTTGCACCACGAATCCTGAGCCGTGCGTTCGAGCCCTATGTGACCACGAAAGCCAAGGGCACGGGTCTCGGGCTCGCGATGGTAAAAAAGATCATTGACGAACACGGTGCGCGCATCGAGCTGCGCAATCGCATGGAAGGTGCGGAGGTGGTCGGTGCACAGATCTCGATCCTGTTCGTTAAACTGGCATAGTCAAACATTGGCGTCCGGTCCCGGAACGCTGCGGTGGGGTTAAGAGGGGAAGTATGGCAACGATCCTCGTAGTCGATGACGAAATGGGAATCCGGGAGCTGCTCTCGGAGATCCTCAGCGACGAAGGCCACGTGGTCGAACTCGCGGAAAACGCGCACCAGGCGCGCGAATACCGCGCGACGGGCACGCCTGACCTCGTGCTGCTCGATATCTGGATGCCCGACACCGATGGTGTGACGCTGCTCAAGGAATGGTCCGCGCAGGGCCAGCTGACGATGCCCGTCATCATGATGTCGGGCCACGCCACCATCGACACGGCAGTCGAGGCGACCAAGATCGGCGCACTGAATTTCCTGGAGAAGCCGATCGCGCTGCAGAAGCTGCTGTCCGCGGTCGAGCAGGGACTGGCGCGCGGCGTCGATCGCCCGCGCAGCGCCCCGGCCACTGCGGCCGCGCCGGCCACCGCGCCCTCGGCCGAAGCCGGCACGGTCGGCGCCGCGCCCGAGCCCGCCGTCGAGGCCGCCCCCAACGGCAACCCCGCGCGCGTGCCCGAGGCCGAGATGCAGTTCTCCTTCGACATGCCGCTGCGCGAAGCGCGCGACCTGTTCGAGCGCGCCTACTTTGAATACCACCTGCTGCGCGAACACGGCAGCATGACCCGCGTGGCCGAGAAGACCGGCCTGGAACGCACCCACCTGTACCGCAAGCTCAAGCAGCTCGGCGTCGAACTGGGCCGCAACAAGCCCGAGCCTGCCGAACAATGAGGCAGTGACGCAGATGACGCTTGACTGGCTAAAAAAGTCCAGTTATAGTTTCGCTTCTTTGGCCCGGTAGCTCAGTCGGTAGAGCAGAGGATTGAAAATCCTTGTGTCGGCGGTTCGATTCCGTCCCAGGCCACCAGAACAAGAAAAGCCCGGCTCCTGCAGCCGGGCTTTTTGCTTTGGGCGCTGTCCTGCTGCCAAGGCAATACCTTTGCACAACTTGCAACAGACAATCCAGAAGTAAATAACTTCTACTTGGCACCCGATATATGTATCTCTACGATGCCCTGATGCCCTGCCACCCGGCAGCGCATGCCGAGCCGGTCAAGCCGCGCCAATAGAGCGGACAACGCCGGTCCAGGGCTATCGTTTCTCTACCGGGGGTCTGATGGATACGTTGATCGGGGATGACAAGCGCTGGCCGCCGGAAGGCGCGAGCAGCGAGCGCGGACTGTGGAAGAGCACCATGGCCGCGGCCAGCCACGCGCTTGGCGCGGCCGGGCGGATACAGCAGGCGGTCACGCAGACGCTGAAGCTGCAGCGCAAGGTCCGCGATTTGCGCGACGAACTCCACAAGGCGGAAGCCGAGCGCGATGTCTACCGTGAGCTGCACGCCCGCACCGTCGACGAACTGCACCAGGCCATCGACCGCAGTCCGGCGCAGATGAAACGGCTGCGCGCGGAGGCCGAGGCGATGCAGGTGCGGCACCGCGCCTACAAGCTGCTGGTCCAGCACTACATGCGCCTGGGTACGCCGATCGATGCGGCGGCATTCGCCGAGCAGCGCAGCCGCGTGCAGCAGCACATCCTGTTCCAGCGCCGCAAGGGCATCCCGGTGTCGCAGATCAGCGTCGACGACATCGCGTTCCTGTTGCGCTGAGGCGCGCGCTGCGGCCGTGATGCCGCTCGCTTTGCCGCGATGGGCCCGGCTGCACTAACGGCCCGCGGCCAGCGCGGCGATTCGATACCGCGCGTCTGCACACAACAAAGCGGCCACGCATTGACGCGCTCCGTGCGCGAACGGAACACTGTCGCGTCCGCGCTCACCACGTGTGCGCGGGTTTGCTACTGAACCGCCACCGTTCGAGGCGTCGTCTCAGGCGACGTTTTCCATCTTGCCGCTGCACGCTTTCCCCACTGCCTTTGCCGCGATCTCGCGGCCGCTCTCGTATCCCGTTCGTGGCTCCGCTCGATCGCCGCTGCGCGCCGTCAACGGAGCGCAGCGATGAGTACGCTGGCACGCCGCCTGGTGGCCGAAGGCCTGGGCACGGCCCTGCTGGTGGCGATCGTGGTGGGCTCCGGCATCCGCGCCGAGCGGCTCGCCGCGGGCGACACCGCGCTGGCGCTGCTGGCCAATTCGCTGGCCACCGGGGCCGGGCTGGTGGCGCTGCTGGTGTCGCTGGGCCCGGTGTCGGGCGGACATTTCAACCCGGTGGTGAGCCTGTCGGCGCTGGTGCAGGGCGCGCTGTCGCCGCGCGATGCGCTGCGCTACGTGCTGGTGCAGGTGGCCGGCGGCGTCTGCGGCGTGCTGGCCGCGCATGCGATGTTCGGCGAGCCGGCGCTGGCCTGGTCGGCGCAGAGCCGCACCGGTGCGTCGATGTGGTGGAGCGAGTGCGTGGCGACCTTCGGGCTGGTGGGCGTGGGCATCGGCACGCTGCGCAGCCGGCCGCAGCTGGTGCCGTTCGTGGTGGCGGGCTATATCACCGCGGGGTACTGGTTCACGTCGTCGACCTCGTTCGCCAACCCCGCGCTGACCATTGCCTGCGCGCTGACCGATACCTTTACCGGGATCCGACCGGCGGATGTGCCGGGCTTTGTGCTGGCGCAGATCGGCGGCGGGCTGGCCGCGACGCTGCTGTTCCACTGGCTGTGCCGCAAGCCCGTGCCCGCGGCTGGCGATATCAAGGGCTCGCGCCGCGCCTACCAGCGCCGATTGAGCTGCACGCCGAAGATCGAGCCGCTCGGCTGCGAGGCCCAGGCGTCGGCGGGCGCGGTGTAGCCGATGCCGTCCACGTCCGAGGCCCGGCTGTAGGTGTAGAACGCGCGCAGGTTGGCGTTGCCCGCCGACTTGCCCAGCGTCAGCGTCGGCGCCACGGTAAGCGCGGTGCGCTGGCCGCTGACGCCGAAACCGGAAGAGATCTGGTCGTGCGAGACCTCGAAATTCAGCCGGAACTGGTCGCTGGCCACATAGGCGGGGCGCAGGCGCGTGGTGGTCCACTGCATCGTGCCGACCGGCGAGCGGTCGAACTGCAGGCTTTGTTCCACCGCGCCGGTCAGCCCCGAGCGCCCCTTCCATTCGATCGATTCGGCCACACGCATGCGCGACAGCGACGGGCCCATGCCGGTATAGCCGGTCATGGCGTTGCGCGAGCCCGAGCCGAACTGCAGGCCGAGGCGGTTGGTGCCGAACAGCACGCCTTTCTGCTCATGCAGGGCGGACGCCCACCAGGCGCCGCCAGTGTCTTCCACCATCGGCTGCGCTTCCACGCGCGTAAAGCCGAGCTGGACCGAGCCCTTTTCGTTGGTGCTGATCGGCGCGGTGCGCACCGAGTGGTAGCTCGGCAGGTTCTGGCCGTTCTGGTCGGCGCGCGCGGTGTACTGGTAGCTCAGGCCGATATCGCCGATCACCTTGGCGTTGTCCACGCCGAAGCGCATCGCCGTGGAATTGGGCGGCAGCAGGCCGGACGACATAAGGAAGGGCGCGTTGTCGCGCCGGCCGGCCCACATGGTGCCGCCGTCCAGCACCGCGAGGCCACTGACTGCGGTATAGAACTGCGGTACCAGCGCATAGGGATCGACCGCCGTCGGGCGGCCGTTGACGGTGGTGGCATCGGTGCCGCGCGCCTGCGCAATGAACATCACCTGCGCACCGCCGTCCAGGTCAAGCACGGATTCGCGGATCTTGACCTCCCCGGCGCTGCGGCAGTCCAGGCCGCCGCCGATTCCGGTCGAGAGCGCGCCGCCGGGGCAGGCGCGCATGGTGGCCGGGCGCTCCTCGACTGCGGCTCGGCCGCTGTAGCTCAGGCGCCACACGGTGTCGACTGCGGCATCGTCGGCGGGCAACTGCGAGCGCAGCACCGGCGGGGCATCGGGTGGTGCCTCCCCTGGGGCCTCGGCCCTGGTCTGCGTGGGCTGGGCGGGCGCCTCGGCCTGAAACTCGCCGAGCCGGGGCGGGAACAGCACCAGTGGCGGCGGCGCAGGGGGCGGTGGCTCGGGTGGGCCGACGAAGTTCGGGTCGGCTGCCGGGTTGGTGGCGGCAACGCTTGCGGGGGCGCTGGTGTCGGGCTGCGCAGCAGACGGTGCGGGCTGAGCCTGGGCCTGTGCAGGCGGGGCGGCGGCAGCGTCCGGCGCTGGTGCCGCGTCGCCGGCAATCAGTGCGGCCAGCGGGTCGTCCGGGGCCGCAGCGGCTTGCGTGGCTGGCTGGGCCGACGTGGCCGGCGCATTAGTCGCGGCTGGCTGCGCCATGGCGGGGCCAACTGCGGACACCACGGACGGCACCTCCGGCCGCGGCTCAAAGCGCGGCGGCGGCGTGGTCGTGTCCGTGCTCGTGCTGAAAATCGAGCCACCGGTCTGCGCGCACGCCACCAGTCCCCACGCGGCGAGCACGGCAAAGCCGAGGCGGCGCAGGGGCAGGCCGCCGCGCCCGGCCGGGATGCGCGGGCAGGGCGGCGAAGCGGTGATGCGGCGGGAGGCGGACAACAATTCAGGCATGCAGCAATGGTGGCCGGAGCAGACAAACCCTCCGGGGGGTGGGGTCTGTTTTTTATCAGCCGGTTCATTTGACCGCAAGCCGGGTTACAAAATCCATCGTAGTGTTGCTCGTCTCACAATGCGAAAAGCACTTGGGACTGGCGTGATCGACTAGCGAAAACCCGCACTTGCGCAGGGCCCCGTGGCGAAAGGGCCACCGCTATAATCGGCTGGCTTGTCTTTCGGGTAAGACAGCCCTCGCCGCGCGCGCCGCTTTTCCGATCACGACTGGGCGGACAAGTCCGTGGCTGCCGCGACCAGTGTCCGGCACTGGGGGGCACACCGCCGTGCCCGTTCGCAACAGGCACAGCGTTGCGCAGGCCACCGTACCCCGGCGGCCGGTGCGTCACGGTCTGGTGCGTGGCCTCATGCGAGCCGCGCGCCCGCATCCGAATCAATATCTATAAGAGGAGAAGTGGAGATGGAACGTCGTTCCTTTCTGTTGAAAGCGTCGGCCGTGGCCGCAACCGGGGCACTGGCCGCGTGCGGCAAGGGTGAACAAAAGGCAGCGCCCGCTGCCGCCAGCGGCCCGGCAGCGCCGGCCGTGGTCGGCAGCAACCCCGCCGTGGAATGGCGCCTGGCCTCGAGCTTCCCCAAGTCGCTCGACACCATCTTCGGCGGCGCCGAACTGCTGTCCACGCGCGTGAAGGAACTGACCGACGGCAAGTTCAATATCAAGGTCTTCGCCGCCGGCGAACTGGTGCCGGGCCTGCAGGTGCTGGACGCGGTGCAGAACAACACCGTGCAGCTCGGCCACACCGCCGGCTACTACTACTTCGGCAAGAACCCGACGCTGTGCTTCGACACCACCGTCCCGTTCGGCCTGACCGCGCGCCAGCAGAACGCGTGGATGCTGCAGGGCAACGGCATGAAGCTGATGCGCGAGTTCTTCAAGGAATACAACGTCGTCAACTTCCTGGGCGGCAACACCTGCGCGCAGATGGGCGGCTGGTTCCGCAAGGAAATCAAGACCGTGGCCGACCTGCAGGGCCTGAAGTACCGCATCGCCGGGTTTGCCGGCGTGGTGCTGTCGCGCCTGGGCGTGGTGCCGCAGCAGATCGCCGGCGGCGACATCTACCCGGCGCTGGAAAAGGGCACCATCGACGCGGCCGAGTGGGTGGGCCCGTACGATGACGAGAAGCTGGGCTTCTACAAGGTGGCGCCGTACTACTATTACCCGGGCTGGTGGGAAGGCAGCGCGCAGCTGTCGTTCTACGCCTCGGCCACCGAGTACGAGAAGCTGCCGGCGCTGTACAAGCGCGCGCTGGAAACGGCCACCATCGAGGCCCACACCAACATGATGGCCAAGTACGACACGGTCAACCCGCAGGCGCTGGCCCGCCTGCTGGAAAACGGCGTCAAGCTGCGCCCGTTCTCCAAGGAGATCATGGAAGCGTGCTTCAAGGCGACCCAGGAAGCCTACGCCGACGAAACCGCCAAGAACCCGTCGTTCAAGAAGATCTACGACGACTGGCGTGTGTTCCGCAACAACGAGGCCGCCTGGTTCAACGTGGCCGAGCAGGCCTTCGCGCAGTTCAGCTACGCGCGCAAGTTGTAAGCGGCACGCCGCCCGGGTGACTCCGGGGCGTCCTGCAAACCCCATGTTCCTTCTGGAGCATGGGGTTTTTTGTTGCCGGCCTGACTTGGTCTGCCTTGACCCACCTGCGCGGCGCGGTTTGGCCGGCGCCGGTAGAATCGCCGGCATCTACCGGAATTCCCTATGCAACTCGGCATCCTCTACGCCCTCCTGGCCTATGTCATCTGGGGGCTGCTCCCGCTCTACATCAAGTCGCTGCCCGGCATCGCGCCGGTGGAGATCCTGCTGCACCGGATGGTGTGGTCGCTGGTGTTCCTGGGGCTGATCCTGGCCTGGCGGCGCCAGTGGGGATGGCTCGGCAAGGTGTTGCACGACCGGCGCCTGTTGCTGTCGTTCACGGCCAGCGCGGCGCTGCTGTGCGGCAACTGGTTCCTCTATATCTGGGCGGTGTCCGCCAACCGCGTGGTCGATGCCAGCCTGGGCTACTTCATCAATCCACTGTTCAGCGTGCTGCTGGGCGTGGTGTTCCTGCACGAGCGGCTGCGCCCGGTGCAGTGGCTGTCGATCGCGGTGGCCGCGGCCGGCGTGGCCTGGCTGACGGTGGCGGCGGGCCAGCTGCCGTGGATCGCGCTGGGGCTGGCGGCCAGCTTCGGTGGCTACGGGCTGCTGCGCAAGACCGGGGCGCTGGGCGCGCTCGAAGGGCTGTCGCTGGAAACCCTGCTGTTGTTCCCGATCGCGGCGGCGGTGCTGGCCTACCTGTTCGCCACCGGGCAGGACGGCTTCACCCACGCAGCACCGGGTACGCAGTTGCTGCTGCTGATGGCGGGGCCGGTGACGGCGGTGCCGCTGCTGTTCTTTGCGGCCGGTGCGCGCCGCATCCCGCTGTCGCTGCTGGGCCTGCTGCAGTACACCGGGCCGACGCTGCAGCTGCTGCTGGGCGTGTGGCTGTGGAACGAGCCGTTCCCGGCGCAGAAGCAGGTCGGCTACGCGCTGATCTGGATCTCGCTGGCGCTGTATGCGGCCGAGGGACTGTGGATGAACGCGCGGCAGAAGCCATCGGCCATCCAGCCGACTAATGAGTCAGTCTAAAGATTGACCAGCTTCATTCTTCACACGGATAACAATACGGTGCCTGGCCACCATGTCCGCCCCGCCTGATGCCACGCCCGCGCTCCAGCGCAAGATCATCCATTGCGACTGCGACTGCTTCTACGCCTCGGTCGAGATGCGCGACGACCCGTCGCTGCGCGGCCGCCCGATGGCCGTGGGCGGCTCGCCCGACCGCCGCGGGGTGATCGCCACCTGCAACTACGAGGCGCGCGCCTTTGGCGTGCGCTCGGCGATGGCGTCGGCGCAAGCGCTCAAGCGCTGCCCCGAGCTGCTGATCGTGCGCCCGGCGATGGACAAATACCGCGAGGTGTCGCGCCAGATCTTCGCGATCTACCGTGAATACACCGAGCTGGTCGAGCCGCTGTCGCTGGACGAGGCCTACCTCGATGTCAGCCGCTGCACCCGCCACGCCGGCAGCGCCACGCGCATCGCCGAAGAGATCCGCCAGCGCGTGCGCGATGAGGTGGGGGTGACGGTCTCGGCGGGCGTGGGACCGAGCAAGTTCGTCGCCAAGGTCGCCAGCGACTGGAACAAGCCCGACGGGCTGTTCGTGGTCAGGCCCGCGGCGGTCGACGCCTTTGTCGCCACGCTGCCAGTGGAGCGCATCCACGGCGTGGGCACGGTCACCGCAGCCAAGTTGCGGCGCCTGGGAGCCGAGACCTGCGGCGACCTGCGGCCCTGGTCGGCCGACCGGCTGCACCGCGAGTTCGGTGCCTTCGGGGCGCGGCTCTACCGGCTGTGCCGGGGCGTGGACGAGCGCGAGGTGTCGCCGGAGCGTGAGCGCAAGTCGATCAGCGTGGAAGAAACCTATGCCGACGACCTGCCCGACCTGCAGGCGTGCCTGGCCGAGCTGGAGCCGCTGGTCGCGATGCTGGAGGGCCGCATTGCGCGGGCGCAGGCGCACGACACCATCGACAAGCTGACGGTCAAGCTGCGTTTCTCGGATTTCCGCCAGACCACGGTGGAATGCCGTGGCCATGCGCCCGACCGCGCCGTCTATGCGCGCCTGCTGGCCGAAGGGCATGCGCGCCGCGGGCTGCCGGTGCGGCTGCTGGGCGTCGGGGTAGGGACCAGCGACCGGGATACGTCGCAGCTGGAATTGTTCGACTGAGCCTCGACTGGGCCCCAATGATTATTCAAGCGAATAATCAACGAACCAAGAAAATCATCACCTCGATAAGTCGCGACAATACTTTTGCCTACTGCAGGTCATTGCGCATCACCAGCAGCCACGGCATATGCGAGTTGGTCAGGCCATCGAGCCGGCCTGAATCACCCAGCTCGATCTCTTCCATCGACACCGACTGCTGCACGTTGCCGCCGATGGCGCGTACCATGCGCGCTGCCGGATCCACCGCGACCACGATGTCGCAATGCATCGGCGTGGTGCCGAAGCCGATCTCGCCGATGTCCTCCAGGTAGCGCTCACGCCCGCGACCCGCGCAGATGATGTCGCCGGGGCGCGGCATGGCAGGCATCGGCTCGAGATGGAAGGCAGGTCGGGGCAGGATGCCGTCGCGCGCATCCACCACGTACATCGAATGCGACTGGCCGGTCAGGAACTGGCGCTCGTCCAGTCCCGCCTTGCGCAGCACCCAGGAGACGAACACCGCCGACCAGGCCCACGCACCCTGCGTCACCTGCTGGCAGCTCGGGGCCTCGCCGACGATGCCCCAATAGCGGCGGGCGAGGGTGCAGCCCAGCGGCGTCGCTTCCATGCCGGTGCCGTCGGGGAAGGACAGGCAGTTGGACAACGGCGGCTGGTTGGCATTGGTTTCGGTGTCGGCGCTGGTGGGGAACTGGCCGGGGGCCTGCCTATCGCCCGGGACCTCCGGCGGCTCGGGCAGCGGCGGGGGCAGTTCCGGCGCGGGCAGCGGGCTGTAGGTGACGCAGGCGGTATCGTCGCGGCCCAGCCGCACCACCTGGCCGCCCCAGCGTGCCCACTCCTGCGTGGCAATCTCCACGATACGTTCACGCGGCGTGGCGCCTGGATGCGTTAGCGGCCTTTCGTTGTCGGGCAGGGCGCGCGCCTGCGGCCGGGCGGTTTCGCTGATGGTGGTACAGGCGCTGAGCAGCGCAAGCGCCACGGCGGCGCAAAATGCCTGTGGAGAAACCTGTGGAATCGACTGTGGAAAGCGTTGTGAATAACGCTGTGGAGATCTGCGGCGCGGCGGACGGGCAAACATGGGAGCCCCACGTACTGCGGCACCCGGTCAGGCCAGCAACAGCCAAGGCTGGACGCCTGTTGGAAGACTTCGCTCGCGATCGCTGTGGCTGCGGCTACAGCGATGCGGCGGATACTGCAGAAATTCCGATTCCCTACTGTGGATAACGTCCCCCGCCTGGCGCACACCTGCGCCCTCGGGCACCGGGCGGCGGCATGGCGGGGTCAGGCAAATCCGGGCCGTGCAGTGCTGCAGCCCGTCAGGCTCACTGGTTGACCGCGTCCTTGAACTTCTGGCCGGCCTTGAACTTCACGGTCTTGGCGGCTTCGACCTTGATTTCTTCGCCGGTGCGCGGGTTGCGCGCCATGCGCTCGCCACGCTCGCCCTTGCTGAACGTGCCAAAGCCGATGAGGCTCAGCGTGTCGCCCTTGGCCACGGCGTCCATGATGGCCGACAGGGTCACGTTCAGTGCCTGTTCCGCCTTGGCCTTGGTCAGACCGTCAACCCCGGCTGCGATCGCGTCGATCAGTTCGGTTTTCGTCATGCTTCACTCCGTATCGAGTTGATAAAACACAGGCGTCCCGGTCCCGGGCGGCCAGGCTGGCACGGCCCCGGCAAAGACGCCGCGGGCCACATGATACCGTGTCGGACAAGGCGCACCGGGAACAGATTGTTACGGGGTAGTTTCCGCCAGCCCGCTTCAGGCCGTGCTTCGCGGCAATGTGACGCAGACTTCGGGCCTGCCGCGCAGGGCCGAAGGCGTGACGGAAACGCTTCATGGAGCCTCTACACGGCCCTGGACGCGTTCCGGGCTAGCCAGGGGGTGGAGCAGCGTGCAAGAGGGCCCTGGGAGGCTGTAGAGGGCCTCTCGTCGTCTTTCGCAGGACGGAGTAGCCCACAGACCTCAATCGCGCTCAGGGACCGCTGGCGGCGCCATACAGCCGCCATACCAGCCGCCATGCACTATGTTGCACATCCGCCTACCCAGCCGCAGCTGACCGAAACCTTGCTGGTATTCGGCCCATGCATGAGGTCCAGGCGCTTCCGGCAGCCGCCGCGCATCGCGCCGCAGGCGCCCGCGTATACGCCGTCGACACATCAGTGCTGCGTATACCCCCCGGCGGCGTATACGCCGCTTCCCTCAAAAACCAAAGAGTCTCGCCCAAGCCTGGCGTAAACGGCCACCTCCATTCGGCTGAGCCTTGCTTCGGGCCGCCGGGGTGGGCTCGTTCTTTCGGTTTACGTCTTTCTTTTCATGTATACAAATAGTGGTAGTAGGTAAACACCCGCCCGCGCTGTGGAAAACCCCGTAAACGTCTTTTGGCTCAACGGTTTACGTAAACGAGAAGTAGGCTTGTCCAGTGTTGGTCGCGGTGGATGACTCGGCCATATGGGTGAGGTCGGTGCCGGAGCCCCTCCGACTTATGCCTGACGCATCCCCATACCAGCCCCAGGCAGCCCACATCGAATCCGCGTGCTTTTCCACAGTTGGGGGCCGGGTTATCCACAGCGGGAGACGTAAACGATTGGCGCGGCGGTTGGGAAACGGCTTGGCGTATGCCGCGTAAACCGGGCGGTCACACCGGCGCGCGAGGTATACGCGGTCGCGCAGAGGTGGGTGCGCGTATACGGGCGGCGGCGCCTGGTGCCGGCACGCGCAGAGCGCACGTATACGTGTCGCGGCCGCGCCGGTATCATGCCGATCGCGCCGGAACGGCCGGCACAGCAGCCACAACAGGCGATACGCACGGAAAGGCAAATGGCGGACAAGGCAAAGCGCAAGGCAGCGGGCGAGGGCAGGAAGAAGACGGCGAGCGACCGGATCGAGGTGCGCCAGTCAGGCGTGCACGGCAAGGGCGTCTATGCGATCGCGCCGATTGCCGAAGGCGAGCGCGTGATCGAGTACAAGGGTGAGCACATCTCGTGGAAGAAGGCGCTGGAGCGCCATCCGCACGATCCAAGCGATCCCAACCACACCTTCTATTTCAGCCTCGACGATGGCAGCGTGATCGACGCCAAGTACGGCGGCAACCGCGCACGCTGGATCAACCACGCCTGCGAGCCCAACTGCGAGGCGCGCGAGAAGAAGGGCCGGGTGTTTATCCATGCGCTGCGCGATATCGCCCAGGGCGAAGAGCTGTTCTATGACTACGGCCTGGTCATCGACGCGCGCTATACCGCGAAGCTGAAGAAAGAGTTCGAGTGCCGCTGCGGCAGCCCGCAATGCCGCGGCACGATGCTGGCGCCCAAGGAAAAGAAGAAGAAGTAAGCCGGCGCCCGAGCCCGCCTCGCGCGCAGCGAGCGGGGTCAGGCCACCGAGCCCGCCGGCTCGCAGGGGATCCGGATCACGAAGCGCATCGTCGGCCGCCGCTCCGGCGGGCCGTCACCCAAGTTTGCCGGAGCCGGCGCAACGCCAGGCACCGGCGGCACATCCTCGATGCGGATGGAGCCCTGGTGCAGGGTCACGATCTCATGCACGATGGCCAGCCCCAGGCCGGCGCCGCCGGTGGGCGCGGCACGGCCGCCCCCGCCCGGTTCCGGCGAGCGGTCGCCGCGGAAGAAGCGCTTGAACACCTCCTCGCGCCGCTGCGGCGGGATGCCGGGGCCGTTGTCTTCCACCATCACCACCGCCATGCCGCGATGGCCCATGGCCTCGCCGCCGGCGCGCACCGTGATGCGCCCGCCCGCGGGCACGTACTTCACCGCATTGTCGATCAGGTTGGACAGCGCCTCGCGCATCAGCAGCCGGTTGCCGCGCACGATCGCCGGCGCGCTGCCGGTGAAGGTGGGGCCGGGCAGCACCTCGAAGCCCAGGTCGATGCGGCGCGCCAGCGCCTGCGGCACCCACTCGGCGCCGGTTTCGAAGGCAAGCTCGGCCAGGTCGAAGTGTTCCACCGGCCCCAGCCGTTCCAGCGACAGCCCGGGCTCGGCGCGCGCCAGCGACAGCAGCTGGTTGGACAGCCGCACCGCGCGGTCGGCCGCGGTCTGCACCTCGCGCAGCGCGTGACGGGTGATTTCCAGCGAATCGGCCTCCATGGCCCGGTCGGCGTGCAGCTTGACCGCGGTCAGCGGCGTGCGCAGCTGGTGCGCGGCGTCGGCGATGAACTTGCGCTGGGCGTCGAGCGCATCGCGCAGCCGTGCCAGCAGCGCGTTCAGGCCGCGGATCAGCGGCGCGACCTCGGCCGGCACCTGGGTTTCGTCCAGCGGCGCCAGCGACTTCGCGGTCTGCCGGTTGAGCTTGTCGGCCAGGATCTGCAGCGGCACCAGCTCTTCCTTGAGCACGTGCGACAGGATCAGGCTGCCCACCAGCAGCAGCAGGATCAGCGGCACCGAGACCGACAGCAGGATCTCGTTGGCGGCGGTCTCGCGCCGGTCGAGCAGCTCGGCCACTTCCACCACGATCGGCCCCCCGCGCGCGGCCTTGCCTGCCTCGCTGGTGCCGAGTTCGTCCACGGCGGGGCTGGGCAGCATTACCGGCAGGCGCACAGCGCGTACCTGGCGCCCGCTGAACCAGGCGTAGAAGAGCCGGGCGTCGTGCAGCGTGGTCTGGCCGGTGCCGTAGCCGAGCCACGTGTCCATGCCGCCGATCAGCCCGTCGGGGCCGTGGATGCGCCAGTAGATGCGGTCGGTGCCCTCGGCCTCGACCAGCGTCTGCGCGATCATCGGGATGTCCTGCTCCAGGCGCGGGCCGGCGATGCGGATCTGCTGGGCGATATTGTTGGCCACGCCGTACAGCGCGCGGTCGAACACCTGCGTGGTGTAGTGCGCCGCCAGCCAGTACGACAGCGAGCCGCTGGTCAGCACCAGGGCAAACAGCGGCGTGGCCAGCGCGCGCAGCAGGTGCACGCGTAGGCTGGGATTGGAGCCGGGGCGGGTGGCCTGGCGTGCAACAGATGCAGCGGGCTCGGCGCCAGACACGGCCGCGCCGCCGCCGGCGACGGGCTCGGCGGCAGAGGCGGAACGGGAATTACGAGATCTGGGCCACATTGCCGGCTAGGCCGAGAGGCGCGGCCGCAACGCTGCCTGCGGCCGGTCGGGGTTCATTGGCCGGCGCGGTTCTGCAGCAGGTAGCCGAAGCCGCGCACGGTGACGATCTCGACATCGCTGTCCTCGAGCTTCTTGCGCACGCGGTGCACATAGACCTCGATCGCGGTGTCGCCCACTGTGTCGCCGCCTTCGCCGGCGGGGTGTGCAAAGGTGGCCAGATGGTCCTGCAGCTGCGCCTTGCTGACCACGCGGCCCTGGCGTTGCAGCAGCAGCTCGAGCACCGCGAACTCGCGCGGCGACAGTTCCAGCGGGCGGGCGTCGATAAACATGCGGCGGTCGTTGCCCGACAGCCGCAGGCGCCCCAGGCGCACGTCGCGTTCGGGCGCGGCCTCGCCGTGCTGGCTGCGGCGCAGCAGCACGCGCACGCGGGCTTCCAGCTCGGGCAGCGCGAAGGGTTTGATCAGGTAATCGTCGGCGCCGGCGTTCAGGCCGGAGAGCTTGTCTTCCAGCTCGTCGCGCGCGGTCAGGATGATCACGGGGGTGGTGCGGTTGCGGGCGCGGTAGCGCGCCAGCAGGGTCATGCCGTCGATGCCGGGCAGGCCCAGGTCGAGGATGACCAGGTCGTGCTGCTCGCGCAGCAGGTGTTCGGTGGCATAGACGCCGTCATGGACGACGCGCACCTGGTGGCCGGCGCGGGACAGGCCAGCTTCGACGCCGCTGGCAATCTGGCGGTCGTCCTCGATCAGCAGGATACGCATGGCGGCTCGGGCAGGAAGTTGGGCATGGCTGGAAGGTAGGGCCCCTGGCGCACATGTGGTGCGGGCCTGCCAGAGATTGTACAAGGCGCGGGCGGCCGGTTCCTTACGGTTAGCCTACAGCCGCGCCCGCAGCCATGCCCGGCTGCGCCCCCGTACTCAGTCCTGCGCCACCGCGGCGGCGGCGCGCTCGATAAAGTGGGCCAGGTCGATGTCGCGCTGCGTCAGGCCGTTGGCGTCATGCGTGGACAGCGTGATATCGACGCGGTTGTAGACGTTGAACCATTCCGGGTGGTGGTCGGCCTTCTCGGCCTGGATCGCCACGCGCGTCATGAAGCCGAAGGCGGCGTTGAAGTCGTGGAAGGTAAAGCGCTTGAAGATCGCGTCGCGGTCCTGGACGGTCGTCCAGCCGGGCAGGTCGGCCAGCAGCGTGGCGCGTGCTTGCGGAGAAAGAGGGGTCATAGGGGGCTCGATCTGGTCGTAGGAAAACGAAGGCCGCAACAATGCGGACAGCCGGCCCGCCCGCGCCGTGGCGGCGGGCATGCCGGCATTGTTTCACAAAGCGGAAAGTGAGGCAGGGCCCGAAGGCCCCGGGTTTGCGGGCGTTGCCGCTCAGTTGTCGTTGCGCGGCGCTCAGATATCGTCCGTCTGGGCCCAGCCTTCGCGGGTGCCGACGTTGATCACCTGGTCGCCCGGCGCCACGTCGCCCGCGCCCAGCGTGGGCTGCGCGCGCAGTTCCTGGTACAGCGGCGCGAAGTCGGGCCGGGTAGCGTCGAACAGCTGCTCGAAGCTGTCGATCACGAAGTAGGTCTTCTGGAAGGTATCGATGCGGTAGCGCGTGCGCATGATGCGGCGCACATCGAAGCCGATGCGGTTGGGGCTGGCCGAATCCAGGCTGTAGATCGACTCGCCCTGGCTGGAGACGATGCCCGCGCCGTAGATGCGCAGCCCTTGCGGCGTGCGGATCAGGCCAAATTCAACGGTGTACCAGTACAGGCGCGACAGCATGTCCAGCGCGCCCATCCCGGCCGCCTTCAGGCCGCCCTTGCCGTAGGCCTCCATGTAGTCGGCAAAGACCGGGTTGATCAGCAGCGGCACATGCCCGAACACATCATGGAAGCAATCCGGCTCCTGCAGGTAGTCGAGCTGCTCGGGCTTGCGCATCCACCAGCTGGCCGGGAAGCGGCGGTTGGCCAGGTGCTCGAAGAACACCTCGTCCGGCACCAGCCCCGGCACGGCCACCACCTGCCAGCCGGTGGCGCGCATCAGGGTTTCGTTGAGCTGGTCGAATTCGGGGACGCGGTCCTTTTCCATGCCGAGCGTGGCCAGGCCTTGCAGGAACTCGTCGCTGACCCGGCCCTGCAGCATCGAGGCCTGGCGCTCGTACAGCTTGCGCCAGATGGCGTGGTCGGTGCTGGTGTAGCGGTGCACCGGCTGCTCGATGGTGAAATCCGGGCGCAGCGACTGGCCGGACAGCAGACCGGCGTCGAACTGTTCCTTGAGCTTGTCGGTCAGGGTGCCCTGGAAGGCGCTGTCGGGGGCCGGTGCGGCCGTAGCGGTGGCGGACATGGGGGAACGTCTCCTTGGAATGCGTGGCTGCTGCATCGTCGGCAGCAAGAATGCGGATTTACTGCGTAGTTTAGCCATCGACACGCGCAAACTGGCCGCATAATCCGCTTGTTTCCAGGATCGCGTGCATGTAATGTGCATCCTGCGATCACGGAATGCGGGATTTGTGTATGACTGCCCAGAACGTCTCCCTCGACCCCTTCGACTTGGCCCTGCTGGCCGCGCTGCAGGCCGACGGCCGCTCCACCCACCAGCAGCTGGCCGAACGCGTGCACCTGTCGCCCAGCCAGGTCGGCCGCCGCCTGGCGCGGCTGGAGGCCGACGGCGTGATCACCGGGTACCGCGTCAGCCTGTCGTCGCAGGCGCTGGGCCTGGGCGTGCTGGTCTTTATCAGCGTCAAGCTGGCCCACCACGGCGACACCATCGTCGAGCGCTTCCGCGAAGAGATCCTGCTGCTGGAAGAAGTGCAGGAGTGCTACTCGGTGGCGGGCGAGGCCGACTACCTGATCCGCGTGGTCGTCCCCGACCTGCCCACGCTGGCCGAATTCACCATGAAGCGGCTAATGCGCGTGCCCGGCGTGGAAAGCGTGCGCTCGAATATCGTGCTGACCGCGATCAAGTGCGAAGGCGCGCTGCCGCTGTCCCACCTGCGCTGAATCTTTTCCCGCAGCCACTTGCAGGATTGCGTGCCGGTCTTGCACTCCTGTGGCGTGCGTGTCACCCTCGCCGGGTGCCATAACCGGAGGATGGCAGGATGAAGGGAATCGTCGCCCGAGCAGATCGGGGCCTTGGCAAGACGCCGCAGCAACCGCACGCGCGGCGCGCCGCCGCCGCACTGGCTCTGGCGGGCGCTTTCATAACGCTGGTGGGCGCCGGCGCCCAGGCGGCACAGGCGACCCGCTTCTCGCCGGAAGGCACGGTCGGGCAGGTCAGGCAGGTGGCGATCCGCTTCGACGAAGCCATGGTGCCGATGGGCGATGTCCAGGCCGCCGCGCCCGCGACGGTCTCCTGCACCGGCGCCAGCACCGGCGGGCAGGCCCGCTGGGTCGATGCGAAAAACTGGGTCTACGATTTCGCCAGCGACCTGCCGCCCGGCGTGCGCTGCAGCGTGCGCATGCGCGCCGACTTGCGCAGCGTGGCCGGCACCGCCTACGCCGGCAAGCCGGAATACCGCTTCGAGACCGGCGGCCCCACTGTCATCGCCAGCCGTCCCTCGGGCGGCGAGATCGAGGAAGACCAGGTCTTCGCGCTGCGCTTCAACGGCGTGGCCACGCCGGCCTCGGTGCGCGAGCATGCCTGGTGCCAGGCGCAGGGGCTGGGCGAGCGCATCCCGGTGCGGCTGCTGTCCGGCCAAGAGCGCGAGTCAGTGCTCAAGGCCATCTACTGGGAACGCATAGCCAAACAGGCGCCGGATGCCGTGCACCTGCTCGCCTGCCAGCAGCGCCTGCCGGCCGCGGCCCGCGTGCAGCTGGTGCTGGGCGCGGGCATTGCGACCCCGTCCGGTGTCGCCACGCGCGACGAGCGCCGCTTCGACTACACCGTGCGCGAGCCTTTCACCGCCAGCTTCAGCTGCGAGCGCGAGCACGCGCAGTCGCCCTGCACGCCGCTGCGGCCGATGTCGGTCACCTTCTCCTCGCCGGTATCGCGCAAGCAGGCCGAGCGTGTGGTGCTGAAGGGCTCCGCGGGTCCGCGCGCGCCGAAGTTCGACCCCGACCTGGCGCCGGATGCCAGCATCAATGTGCTGACCTTTGCCGCGCCGTTTGCCGAAAAGGCCCAGTTCACCATCGATGTGCCCAAGGACCTGAAGGACGACAGCGGCCGCACGCTGGCCAATGCCGACCTGTTCCCGCTCAAGGTCGCCACCGCGGCGATGCCGCCGCTGGCCAAGTTCGCCGCCGCGCCGTTTGGCGTGGTCGAGCGCTTTGGCGAGCTGCCGCGCGGCAAGTCCCCGGCGGACTATCCGCCGTTGATGCCGGTGACGCTGCGCAATGTCGAGGCCGATCTCGCGGTGCGCGGCGTGCAGGCGCAGGCCGGCACCGTGATGAAGCTGAAGCTGGATGACGATGCGGCGGTGATGCATTGGTTCGGCCTGGTGCGCCGCATGCACGAAAGCAGCTATACCCGCGCGGAGCTCGATGCCGTGCTGGCGGGCCGCTCGCCATACAGGGTCAACAATCCGCGCAATGCCGTGGCGATCGAGACGCGCTCGGTGTCGCTGCTCGAGCGCGCCCCCGGCGTGCAGAAGCTGGCCGTGCCCAAGCCCTCGGGCGATGCGCCGCGGCCGTTCGAGGTGGTCGGCATCCCGCTGCCGGAACCTGGTTTCCATGTGGTCGAGATCGCTTCGCCGATGCTGGGCGAGGCGCTGCTCGGCAAGCGCGCGCCGATGTACGTGCGCACCGCGGCGCTGGTGACCAACCTCGGCGTGCATTTCAAGCTGGGGCGCAGCACCGGCAACGAGGACGACGGCAGCCGCAGCGGGCTGGCGTGGGTGACCACGCTCGATGACGGCAAGCCGGTGGCCGATGCCGCCGTGGCGGTGCGCGATTGCAACGGGCGCCTGCTGGGCGAGGGGCGTACCGATGCCAGCGGCGTGGTGCGTTTTGCGAAGCTCGATGCCGCGCCTGAGGCTTCATGCGACCAGAACGGGCTGTCAGGCTATTTCGTCTCGGCGCGCATCGCCGCCGGCCATCCGCTGGCGCGCGGCAAGGCCGACATGGCCTTCGTGATGTCGGACTGGAACCGCGGCATCGAGAGCTGGCGCTTCAACGTGCCGACCGATACCAGCACGGCGCCCACGGTGCGCGCGCACACCATTTTCGACCGCACGCTGCTGCGCGCCGGCGAAACCGTGTCGATGAAGCACCTGATCCGCGCCGAGACCTTGCAGGGCTTTGCCCTGCCGCCGGCCAGCCGTCCGCTGCCCACGCGCGCGGTCATCCGCCATGAAGGCAGCGGCCAGACCTACGAGCTGCCGCTGCAATGGCGCCAGACCGCGACCGGCGGGCGCAGCGCGGAAAGCACGTTCCAGGTGCCGCCGGCGGCGAAACTCGGTGTCTACACCGTCGAGCTGGAAACGCAGAAGGGCGAAGGCGCGCAGGACGGTGGCGGCGCGCGCAGCTACACCAGCGGCAGTTTCCGCGTCGAGGCGTTCCGCTTGCCGGTGCTGGCCGGCACGCTGCAGGTTGCCGGCAAACCGGGCGCCGTGATCGCGCCCGCCGAACTGCCGGTCGGCGTCGAGATCCACTACCTCTCCGGCGGTGGCGCCGCGGGCCTGCCGGTGCGCGTGTCTGCACTGCTGCGCGACAAGTACGTGAGCTTCCCCGGCTATGACGAGTTCTCGTTCAACCCGCCGCGCGCGGAGCGCGAAAGCACCAGGGGCGACGAGGAGATGGACCAGGATGCGCAGAGCGATGCCGACGGCCAGAAGCTGGTCGCCGACAAGCTGCCGGTGACGCTCGACAAGAACGGCAATGGCAGCGTGATGCTGCGCCAGCTGCCCAAGACCGAAGCGCCGCGCGACCTGGTGCTCGAAGCCGGCTTTGCCGATCCCAACGGCGAGATCCAGACGCTGCGCCAGACCGTGCCGGTATGGCCGGCGGCGGTGGTGGCCGGCATCCGCACCGAAGGCTGGGTCTCGGTCAAGCAGAAGCTGGCCGTGCATGGTGTGGTGCTGGACGTCAATGGCAAGCCCGTGGCGGACGCGCCGGTCAAGGTCAGCGCGCGCGTCCGTATCACCACCTCGGCGCGCAAGCGCGTGGTGGGCGGCTTCTACCGCTATGACAACCGCAGGGAGACGCGCGACCTCGGCACCGTCTGCGAGACCCGCACCGACGCGCAGGGCCGCGCGCGCTGCGAAGTGGCGCTGGACCAGGCCGGCCAGGTGGAACTGATCGCGAGCGCGCGCGACAAGGACGGGCGCACCGCGCAGGCCGCGTCGACGGTCTGGGTCACGCGCCAGGGCGAGCTGTGGTTCGGCGGCGAGAACCACGACCGCATCGACCTGCTGCCCGAGAAGAAGTCCTACGCCCCGGGCGACACCGCGGTGTTCCAGGTGCGCATGCCGTTCCGCCACGCCACCGCGCTGGTGGCGGTCGAGCGCGAAGGCATCTACCAGACCCAGGTGGTCGAGCTGCACGGCAGCGATCCTACGGTGCGCGTGCAGGTAAAGCCGGAATGGGGCCCCAACGTCTACGTATCGGTGCTGGCCCTGCGCGGGCGCCTGCATGAAGTGCCCTGGTATTCCTTCTTCACCTGGGGCTGGCGCCAGCCCGGCGAATGGTGGCGCGCGTTCCGCAGCGAAGGCCGGGACTACGCCGCGCCGACGGCGCTGGTGGACCTGTCCAAGCCGGCCTTCCGGCTGGGGCTGGCCGAGATCCGCGTCGGCAATGCCGGCCACCGGCTCGATGTCACCGTGACGCCGGACAAGACGACATACCAGGTGCGCGGCAAGGCGCGCGTGGCGATCCAGGTCAAGCTGCCCGACGGCAAGCCCGCTGCCAACGGCGAAGTGGCGCTGGCCGCGGTGGACCAGGCGCTGCTGGAGCTGATGCCCAACACCAGCTGGGATTTGCTCGACGCGATGCTGCAGCGACGCGGCTATGGCATTCAGACCTCGACCGCGCAGATGGAGATCATCGGCCGGCGGCACTACGGCCGGAAGGCGGTGCCCGCGGGCGGTGGCGGTGGCAAGAGCCCCACGCGCGAGCTGTTCGACACGCTGCTGCTGTGGAACCCGCGTGTGCAACTCGATGCCGAGGGCCGCGCCAGCGTGGACGTGCCGCTCAACGATTCGCTGACCAGCTTCCGCATCGTCGCCGTGGCCGACCTGGGCGTGGGCCGCTTCGGCACCGGCAGCGCGACCATCGCCGCGACCCAGGACCTGCAGGTGATTTCCGGCCTGCCGCTGCTGGTGCGCGAGGACGACCGCTATCGCGCCATGTTCACGCTGCGCAATACCACCAAACGCGCGATGACCGTGCAGGCGAGCGCACGCGCCACGCTGGTCGGCAATGAAGCCGCGCTGCCCGCGCAAACCGTGCAGATCCCCGCCGGCGAGGCGCGCGAGATCGGCTGGGACGTGACCGCGCCGGCGCTGCTGGCGTATTCGCGCAGCGGCACGATACAGTGGGAAGTGCAGGCGAGCGAGCAGGGCACCGGTGGCGCAGCCGACCGCATCAAGGTGTCGCAGCAGATCGTGCCCGCCGTACCGGTGACCGTGCAGCAGGCCACGCTGGCGCAGTTGTCGCCGTCGCTGTCGGTGCCAGTCAAGGTGCCGCCGGGCGCGCTGACCGATCCCTCCGGCAAGCTGCGAGGCGGGTTGCAGGTGAACTTCCAGTCGTCGCTGGCGGGCGGCATGCCGGGTGTGCGGGACTGGTTCCGCAACTACCCGTTCACCTGCCTGGAGCAGCGCGCATCGAAGGCCATTGGCCTGAACGACACGGCCGCGTGGGATGCGCTGATGACGCAACTGCCGTCCTACCTCGATGCCAACGGGTTGGCCTCTTACTTCCCGCTCAATGCCGATGGCGACTTCGGCAGCGAAGTGCTGACCGCCTACCTGCTGTCGGTGACCGACGAGGCCGCGCGCGCCGGCCTGCTGCTGCGCATCCCCGACGCGCAGCGCGCGCAGATGGAGCGCGGGCTGACGGACTTTGTCGAAGGCCGCATCCGCCGCGACAGCTGGGCCCCGGTCGGCGGCACGCAGTACCTGGAGGTGCGCAAGCTGGCGGCGCTCGAAGCGCTGTCGCGCACCGGCCATGCGCAGGCACGCATGCTCGGCTCGATCCAGATCCTGCCGGCACAGTGGCCCACGTCCGCGCTGCTCGACTGGACCCTGCTGCTGACGCGCGTGCAGGACATCCCGCAGCGCGAGCAACGGCTGGCCGAAGCCCAGCAACTGCTGCGCTCGCGCCTGACGGTGCAGGGCACGCGGCTGGCCTTCTCCACCGAGCGCAATGACGACTGGTGGTGGATGATGGCCGGCGGCGATACCAACGCCGCGCGCCTGCTGGCGCTGGCTGCCGAACTGCCGGGCTGGAAGGACGACGCACCGCAACTTGCGACCGGGCTGCTGGGCCGGCAAGTGCGCGGCGCCTGGGGCACCACCACCGCCAACGCGTGGGGCATGCTGGCGGTGACGCGCTTCGCGCAGGTGTTCGAGAAGACGCCGGTGGCGGGCAGCACGCGCGTGAGCGTCAGTCATGCCGCCGATGCCACGCGCAGCTTCGACTGGGCGCGCGCGCAGCGTACCGATGGCGTGGCGCAGGGCGGCGTCGACCTGCCTTGGCCAGGTGGCGCTGACGGTGGCACGCTGCAGATCGACCAGGCCGGTGCCGGTCATCCCTGGGCGACGGTGCGCGCGCTGGCCGCGGTGCCGGTAACCGAGCCGCTGGCCGCGGGCTACCGCATCAAGCGCACCGTGACGCCGCAGGAGCAGGCGGTGGCGGGCAAGTGGTCGCGCGGCGACGTGTACCGCGTCAAGCTGGAGATCGATGCGCAGGCCGACATGACCTGGGTGGTGGTCAGCGATCCGGTGCCCGCCGGCGCGACCATCCTCGGCAGCGGCCTGGGCCGGGATTCCCAGATCGCCACGCGCGGCGAGAAGCGCAAGGGCATGGCCTGGCCGGCCTATACCGAGCGCACGCCGCAGGCCTATCGCGAGTACTTCGCTTACCTGCCCAAGGGCACGGCCTCGGTCGAATACACCGTGCGGCTGAACAACGCCGGCGACTTCGCGCTGCCGCCCACGCGCGTCGAAGCGCTGTACGCGCCGGACGTGTTCGGCGTGGTGCCCAACGCGCGGCTGGTGGTGGGGGCGCGTCCATGAACTGGCAGGCGCTGAGGATGCCGGCACGCGTGCGCGAGTGGTGGCTCGCGGGGGCGGTCGCCGGCGTGGTCTACGGCGCGCTGCTGGTGCAGGTGGCGATGGAACTGCCCGAAGGCGCGCCGCTGACCGGGCATATCGCCATGCAGCCGCTGTGGAAATGCGCGATGGTGCTGCTGCTGGCGCGCGCTGCGTGGTTCCACCGGCCCGTGGCGGAGCGGAACTGGATGGTGACGGCGCTGGTGTTCTCGGCGCAGGGCGACTTCCTGCTGGCGGTGCCGTCGCTGTCGGTCTCGTTTGTCGGTGGCCTAGGTGCCTTCCTGCTGGCGCACCTGGCCTACATGTGCGTGCTGGTGCCGCGTGCGGGTGACTACCGTGCGCACCGGCTGATCGCGTGCGGCGCCATCATGGGCGTGGCCGGCACCATGCTCGGCCGCTTCTGGCCGAACCTGGGCGTGCTGATGCTGCCCGTGGTGGTGTACGTGATCGTGCTCACGGCGATGGTGTGCAGCGCGCTGGTGGCGCGGCTGCCTACGCCGCTGGCGGCACTGGGCGCGCTGTGCTTTGCCGCATCGGACCTGATGATCGGCATCGCGCGCTTCCTGTTGCCGTTCGATAACTTCCACCTCAGCATCTGGTGGACCTACGCCGCCGCGCAGCTGTTGCTGGTAGCGGGCATCGTGTCGGGGCGCGCGCAGGCATGAGGCCACATTGCCGTTGCGCCTTGCTGATCGCGGTAGTGGCCTGGTCCGCACCGGCTGCGGCCTTGCCGTCCTTCGAGCAGGTCCGCACCGACTGGCGCAGTGCCGACGTGGTGGTGCTGGACCGCCACGGCGATACCGTGGGCCGCGTGCGCGACGATTTCCGCGCGCGCCGCGGCGACTGGGTCGCGCTGGCGGATACCTCACCCGCCTTGCGCACTGCCATCGTGCTGTCGGAGGACCGGCGCTTCTATGCGCATAGCGGCGTGGACTGGCAGGGTGTGGCCGCCGCCGCGTGGGCCAACCTGTGGAATACGCGCACGCGCGGCGCCTCGACGCTGACCATGCAGCTGGCGGGGCTCCTCGACGACGACCTGCGCCGGCCCGGCGCGGCGGGGCAGGGGCGCAGCTTTACGCAGAAGCTGGGACAGGCCGCGGGCGCGGCCGCGCTGGAGCGCAGCTGGAGCAAGGACCAGATCCTGGAGGCCTACCTGAACCTGGTGCCGTTCCGCGGCGAGCTGGTGGGCTTGTCGGCGATGTCGCAGGTGCTGTTCGGCAAGTATCCGGAAGGGCTCAACGCGCGCGAGTCGGCGCTGGCGGTGGCGCTGGTGCGCGCGCCCAATGCGAAGGCGGCGCAGGTGGCGAGCCGCGCCTGCGGCATCCTGCGCGAGATGCGGTTGCCGCGCGAGTGCGACGGGCTGGAAGGCGTCGCGCAGCTCGCGCTGCTGCGTACCGGGCCGGTGGCACAGCGCGCGGCGGCAGCGATGGCAACGTCCGCCTCGCCACAGCTTGCGCCGCACCTGTCGCGCCGCCTGGTCGGCGAAACGCGTGCGCAGCTGGCGCCCGGTGCACCGATGCCCGCACGTATCGCCTCCACGCTCGACGCCCGCCTGCAGCGCGCGGCCACGGCCAGCCTCGACCGGCACCTGCGCGAACTGGCCGGGCGCAATGTCGAAGACGGCGCGGTGGTGGTGATCGACAACGCCAGCGGCGACGTGCTGGCCTACGTGGGCTCGTCGGGCGCGCTGTCGGCGGCGGCGCAGGTGGACCATGCCGCAGCGCAGCGGCAGGCGGGTTCGACGCTCAAGCCTTTCCTGTACGAACAGGCGCTGGAAGAGAAGCGGATCACCGCGGCCTCGCTGCTGGACGACCGGCCCGTCAACCTGCCGGTCGGCGGCGGGCTCTACGTGCCGCAGAACTACGACCACCGTTACGCCGGCTGGGTCAGCACGCGCGCGGCGCTGGCAGCTTCGCTGAACGTGCCGGCGGTGCGCACGCTGGTGATGGTGACCCCGCACCGCTTCCACAAGCGGCTGGTGGCACTCGGGCTGCCGCTGACCGAGGCGGGCGACTACTATGGCTACAGCCTCGCGCTGGGCAGCGCCGATGTATCGCTGCTGGCGCTGACCAATGCCTATCGCGCGCTGGCCAACGGCGGACGCTACGCGCCGCCGCGGCTCAGGCAAAGCACGCCCGCGCCGGCGATGACAGCGGTGATGCAGCCGGCCGCGAGCTACGTGATCGCCGACATCCTGTCCGACCGCCATGCGCGGGCGCGCACCTTCGGCCTCGACAGCCCGCTGACCACACGCTTCTGGACCGCGGTCAAGACCGGCACCAGCAAGGACATGCGCGACAACTGGTGCATCGGCTGGTCGCAGCGCTATACCGTGGGCGTGTGGGTCGGCAATGCCAGCGGTGCCAGCATGCACGATGTCTCGGGCGTGTCGGGCGCGGCGCCGGTGTGGCATGACGTCATGGAAGCGCTGCACCGCATGCAAGGCAGCCGCGCGCCCGTGGCCCCGGCGGGCGTGGAACGCGTGGCGCTGAGCTTTGCCGATGGCCTCGAACCCGCGCGCGAAGAAGTCTTCCTGACCGGCACCGCGATCATGCGCGTCAGCGTCGGCGCCCCCGCCGCGCGCCCGAGCGCACCGGTGATCGCCAACCCGGCCGACGGCACCGTGTTCGCCCTCGATCCCGACATGCCGCCCGCGTCGCAGCGGGTGTGGTTCCAGGCCGAGGGCGTGGCGGGGCAGGGCGCGCGTGCAGTGAGCTGGCGCATGGACGGCAAGCCGCTGGGCCGCGGCGGCGAGGTGGCGTGGCTGCCGTGGCCGGGACGGCACCAGGTGGAACTGCTCGATGCCGCGGGCAAGGTGGTGGACCGCATCGGCATCGAAGTGCGCGGCGCGTCGGTGCGCGCACCGGCCGCGACGACAGGGCACTCAAACCGGCGCTGAAACCGGCGCGCGCGCTTTCAGGAAGTCGACAAACACCCGCAGCTTGGGCGGCATCAGAACGCGGCCTGGGTAGTACAGGTAAAAGCCGTCGAACGGCGGCAGCCAGGCATCGAGCACGGTGACCAGCCGGCCGCTGTCGAGCGCGGCCTGGATGTGCACCGGGAACTCGTAGATCAGCCCCATGCCGTCGAGCGCCGCCTGGTGCAGCAGCGTCTTGTCGTTGGCGATCAGCGCGGCGCGCGTGTCGACGGTAAAGGTGCGGCCGTCCTCGACGAACTCCCAGCGGTAGACGCCGCCGTGCGGGCCGAAGCGGTACTGCAGGCAGGCGTGCGCATGCAGCTCGCGCGGATGGCGCGGCGTGCCGTGGCGCGACAGGTAGGCGGGTGCGGCAGCCACCACCATGCGCAGCGGGCCGGTGACGGGGATGGCCACCATATCGCGCTGCAGCGCTTCGCCCAGGCGCAGGCCGGCGTCGAAGCCTTCGGCGATCAGGTCGGCAAAGCGATCGTCCGTGACGACGTCGACGGTAATGCCGGGGCAGGCGCGCATGAATTCGGCCAGCAGCGGACGCAGCACCAGCGCGCCGGCGGTGGTCGGCGTGGTCAGGCGCAGCGTGCCGGCGGGCATGTCGCGCTGCTGGCGGATATCGTCGGTGGCGGCGCCGATCTCGGCCAGCGCGGGCTCGACGCGTGCCAGCAGCGCGGCGCCGGCTTCCGTCAGCCCCACGCTGCGGGTCGTCCGCTGCAGCAGCCGCACGCCCAGCCGCGCTTCCAGCTGGCGGATGGTCTGCGAGATCGCGGACGGGCTCACCGCCAGCTCGGCCGCGGCGGCGGTGAAGCTGCCCAGCCGCGCCACGCGGGTGAATGCGGCCATGGCGGGCAGTGAATCGGCGTCGATTGTGAAGTCTGGCTTCATGATGCATGCAGCGTACCACGCTGTTTTCGCGCGGGTCGAGTGGCCATACTTGCCTGCATCCGACGCACATGCCGGCAGGCTGCCGGCCAACAGGAGCCTCTCGATGACCGCGAACGCCATATCCGTCCCACACCGCCAGCTCGGCAACACTGGCCCCAAGGTTTTTCCGCTTGGCCTCGGCTGCATGGGCATGAGCGACTTCTACGGCGCGCGTGACGATGCCGAATCGATCCGCACCATCCACCACGCGCTCGAGCGGGGCATCAACCTGCTCGACACCGCCGATATCTACGGCCCGCACACCAACGAGCAACTGGTGGGCCGCGCCATTGCCGGCAGGCGCGAGCAGGTGGTGCTGGCGACCAAGTTCGGCATCGTGCGCGACCCCGCCAACCCGGTCGCGCGCGGCGTCAACGGCCGCCCCGAGTATGTGCGCGCGAGCTGCGATGCCAGCCTGAAGCGGCTGGCCACGGACCATATCGACTTGTACTACCAGCACCGAGTCGACCCGGAAGTGCCGATCGAGGAAACCGTGGGCGCGATGGCCGAGCTGGTCAAGGCCGGCAAGGTGCGCTGGCTGGGGCTGTCGGAAGCGAGCGCCGCCACCGTCGAACGCGCGCACAAGGTGCATCCGATTACCGCGTTGCAGAGCGAATACTCGCTGTGGACCCGCGATGTCGACGAAGACGGCATCCGGGCCACCTGCGAGCGCCTGGGCATCGGCTTCGTGCCGTACAGCCCGCTGGGGCGCGGCTTCCTGACCGGCGCGATCCGCAGCCCGGAAGACTTTGCCGAGGACGATTTCCGTCGCACCAACCCGCGCTTCATGGGCGAGAACTTCGCGCGCAACCTGGCGCTGGTCGACAAGGTGCGCGCACTGGCGGCCGACAAGGGTTGCACCCCCGCGCAACTGGCGCTGGCCTGGGTGCTGGCGCGCGGGCCGCAGGTGGTGCCGATCCCCGGCACGCGCCGCGTGGCCAACCTGGAGGACAACCTGGGCGCGCTCGCGGTGCGGCTCGATGCGCAGGACCTGGCCGGGATCGACGCGGTGTTCCCGGCCGGCGCAGCGGCGGGTACGCGTTACGCCGCGCCGGTGATGCGCCTGCTGGCGCGCTGAGGGGGCGGGGCTGCGCAATAATGGCGGTTCGCCAACGTCTTGCCGGAGTGAGCGCATGTCCCTGGTCCCCCTCGATGCCGCCAGCACCGCCGCGCGTTTGCCGTATCCCGAGCTGGCGCAAGCCATCTCCGACATGCTGGCCGAACTGCGCGACGGCACCGCCATGGCGCCGCCGCGCATCGCACTGCCGGTAGGCGATGCCGGGCGCGGCGAGGGCACGCTGCTGGTGATGCCGGCGCGCAACCGCGACCTGGTGATGACCAAGAACATCACCGTCCATCCCGGCAACCCGCAGCGCGGGCTGCCCAATATCCTCGGCGAAGTGGTGGTGGCCGATGTGCACACCGGCGAGCGCGTTGCCATGCTCGACGGCCCCACCGTGACGGGCCGGCGCACTGCGGCGGTCTCGCTGCTGGCGGCGCAGCGCTTTGCGGCACGGCCGGAGGGCGAGTTGCTGATCGTCGGCGCCGGCGTGCAGGCGCTGACCCACCTGGAGGCCTTCGTCGCCGGGCTGGGCGTGCGCAAGGTGTGGCTGCATTCGCGCACGCGCGACAAGGTGGAGGCGCTGGCCGCGCATGCGCGTACGCTGGGTGTCGAGGCCGAGGTGACCGATACGGTCGCGGCAGTGCTCGCGCGCGTGTCGATGGTGGTGACGGTCACGTCCAGCCGCGCCCCGGTACTGCCGGACCTCGACAGCGGCCTCTGGCGCGACCATCACTTCGTCGCCGCCGTCGGTGCCTTCCGGCCCGATATGTGCGAACTGCCGCCTGCGCTGTGCCATGCCGCCGCGGACAACGGCCGGCTGCTGGCCGATACGCTGTTCGGCATCGAGGACGAAGCGGGGGACCTGCTGCAGGCTGGCATCGACTGGGGCACGGTGCAGCCATTCGAGACCGCGATCCTGCAGGCCGATGCGATCCGCGCCCGTACCGGCAGCCCGCTGGTGTTCAAGAGCGTGGGTTACGCGCTGTGGGACCTAGCGGCCTGCGTGCTGGCCAGCCGGGCTGGCGCCGCCTGAACCGCTAGCGTGATGAGCGCCGGCGCGTGCTGCCGGCCTTGCCTTCAGCCTCGTGTGGCTCGCGGCCGCGCAGCCAGCCGCTGAACAGCTCGCGCGCCGGCGCCAGGAAGCTGGCCATCGGTTCGCTGCGGTCGCTCGCATACCAGTGGCAGTAGCAGCCGTGGATGGTCGCCACCATCAGCCGCGCCATGGCCGCAGGCAGCGGCTGGCCGGGCTCCGACAGCGCCTCGGCCAGCGCCTGCACGTGCGCGTCCCAGCTGCGCCGGATTTCCTCGCGCACGCTGGCGGGCACGCTGCCCGAGAACAGCAGCGCCAGCACCACGCCCTTGGCTTCCGGATTCGCGGCGAAGTACGCCGCCACCTCGTCGAATACGTTTTCCAGCCGCTGCGCCGGCGTCTTGCCGGCATGCGGTTCCAGGCCGAGTTCCTGGCCGAACTCGCGGAACATGCTGGTAGCGGCTTCCGCCAGCAGCATCTCCTTGCTGCCGAAGTGCCATAGCAGGCTGCTCTTGGCGACGCTGGCCGCGGCGGAAATCTGGTCCAGGGTCACTTCGGCGTAGCCGTGGGTGCCGATCAGTTCGCGCGTCACCTCGAGCACGCGCTCGCGTGTCTCCAGTCCGCGCCGGTTTTTGGCGGGCGCTGGCATGTCAGGGGTTGCGGCCTGTGTGGCCGGTCGGGTCGAGGGCATGGTGGTGGGAGCGGAGGGTGGCCAGCTTACGAATTTTCAGATCGCTGTGCATTTGACAGCGAACAGGGTCTGCCAGCAAACTCCAGAATTGTACTGAACGTTCAGGACAATTGCAGAAGAGCCGGCCACGGTGCAAGCGCCGGCCGCAGCATTCCAAGGAGACACGCATGCCGTACCCGACCGCCATCGCCGCGGCCGCCGCCGCGCTGGCCGCCGCAGTCAGCCTCGCCGGCCCAGCCCACGCCGCTACTCCTGCCAATCCCGCCACCGAGATTACCGCCCGTGCCCAGGCGGCCGTATTGCAGCAACTGCCGTTCAAGGACCAGCGCGACTTCGAGGACGCGCGCCGTGGCTTTATCGGCACCATCGACAACCCCGAGATCCGTGATGCACAGGGCAACGTGGTGTGGTCACTCACGCCCTACGCCTTCCTGGGCGAGGCCAGCGCGCCGGCCACGGTCAATCCCAGCCTGTGGCGGCAGGCCCGGCTGAACATGAACCACGGCCTGTTCCAGGTGACGGACCGCATCTACCAAGTGCGCGGCTTTGACATCGCCAACATGACGATCATCGAGGGCAACACCGGCCTGATCCTGATCGATCCGCTCACGGCGATGGAAACTTCGCGCGCCGGCCTCGACCTGTACTACAAGCACCGGCCCAGGAAGCCGGTGGTTGCGGTCATCTACACGCACAGCCATGCCGACCACTTCGGCGGCGCCAGGGGCGTGATCAGCGAAGACGACGTCAAGGCCGGACGCGTCACGGTGCTGGCGCCCGAAGGCTTCATGGAAGAGGCCGTCAGCGAGAACGTCTTTGCCGGCAATGCCATGAGCCGGCGCGCGCAGTACATGTACGGCTTCAACCTGCCACGCTCGGCCACGGGGCAGGTGGACGTGGGGCTGGGCAAGGCCGTTGCGAACGGCACGCTGACGCTGGTGCCGCCGACGGACCTGATCACCAGGACCGGCGAGACCCGCACCATCGACGGCGTGCAGATCGAGTTCCTGATGGCGCCCGGCACCGAGGCCCCGGCCGAGATGCTGCTGTACCTGCCGCAGTGGAAGGCGCTCTGCGCCGCCGAGGACGCCACCCACAACCTGCACAACCTGTACACCATCCGTGGTGCGCAGGTGCGCGATGCCGACCAGTGGTGGCGCGCGCTGGACGAGACCATCGACCGCTTCGGCGGCCGCACCGAGGTGCTGTTCGCGCAGCACCACTGGCCGACCTGGGGCCGCGACAATATCGTCACTTACCTGGGCAAGCAGCGCGACGGCTACAAGTTCATCCACGACCAGTCGCTGCGGCTGGCCAACCTGGGCTTCGTGCCGGCCGAAATCGCCGAGCGCGTGAAGCTGCCGCCGTCGCTGGCCGCCGAGTGGCACCTGCGCGACTACTACGGCACGGTCAACCACAATGCCAAGGCGGTCTACCAGCGCTACCTCGGCTGGTATGACGGCAACCCGGCCAACCTGCACCCGCTGCCGCCGGAAGAGGCGGGCAAGCGTTACGTCGAGTACATGGGCGGCGCGGCGCGGGTGCTGGAGCAGGCGCGCGCCTCCTACGCGCGCGGCGAGTACCGCTGGGTCGCCGAGGTGCTCAAGCACGTGGTCTTTGCCGACCCGTCCAACCAGGCCGCGCGCCGGTTGCAGGCCGACGCGCTCGAGCAGCTCGGCTACCAGACCGAATCCGCCACCTGGCGCAACGCCTACCTGACCGGCGCCACCGAGCTGCGTGACGGCCCGCCCAAGGCCGGCCGCCGCACTGCCAGCGCGGACGTGCTGCGCGCAATGACGGACGCCATGTTCCTCGACTACTTGGCAATCAGCCTGAACGGCGACCGCGCCGCGGGCAAGACGGTGGCGATCAACTGGGTGCAGCCGGACACCGGCAAGCGCTACGCGTTGACCGTCGAGAACGGCGTGTTCCGCTACAAGGCCGATGCCCAGCATGCGTCGCCCCAGGCCACGCTGACCATGCCGCGCGCGGTGCTGACCGGCGTGCTGTTGGGCCAGACCACGCTGCAGGCCGAGACCCAGGCCGGCCGCGCCCGCGTGGACGGCGACCCGCAGGCGCTGGGTGCGTGGGTGGCGCTGATGGATAAGTTCGAGCCGAACTTCGGCATCGTGACACCCTGACTGCCCTGAAAGGGGCAGGCGGTCGCTCGCTATTGCATGGTTGCCCCATAAAACCGCCACATGCGCAGGGTTTTTTCCGGAGCGCGATACAAAGCGTTGCGTGGATGCAGCGCAGCACCGGCCTTCGGGCCGGCTTTCGGGTGTTTCCTTAGTGGTTAACCCTTTCTTTAGGGCCCGGCCTCTATGAATCTGTATCGTTGGTGAAACAGCCTCCCTCCCGCAAGTCGGATAATGCAAGCCGCAGTAACCGAATGAGGAGTATGAGGACTATGAAATCGACTAATAAGAAGATATTGGTGGCGGGCGCTTTCCTGGCACTGGCAGGCGCCGCCCACGCACAGTCCGCCGGCAGCAATATCGTCAGCCTGGGATGGTTCCGCGTGATGCCGAACAGCTCGGCCGATCCGCTGACCGTCGACAGCATCAACGGCCGCCCGATCGGCGTCACCCGCCCGAACACTGGCGCGGAGATCCAATCCGCCGACACGCTGGGCCTGGCCTTTTCGCACTACTTCACCGACAACATCTCGGCCGAATTCGTCGTCGGCATCCCGCCCAAGCATGACGTCAAGGGCACCGGCAACTATGCCCAATATGGCAACCTGGGTTCGGTCAAGCAGTGGAGCCCGGCGGTGGTGGTCAAGTACCACTTCTTCGACGCCAAGACCAGGTTCCGCCCGTATGTCGGCATCGGCGTGAACTACACCTGGTTCACCGACGAAACCATCACCAACCAGAACTTCGTGAACCGCGAGTTCGCGCCCGGTGCCACCATGACCGCCAGCGCCAAGTCGTCGTGGAACCCGGTGTTCAATATCGGCGCCAACTACGCCATCAACGACAACTGGTTTGTGGGCCTGTCGGTGTCGTACGTGCCGCTGTCGACCCGCGCGTCTTTCACCACCCAGGCGGGTCCGGTGACGATCCAGTCGCACACCAAGATCAAGATCGATCCGGTGGTGACCTTCCTGAACGTGGGTTATCGCTTCTGAGCGAGGCCCGCGGACAGAGCACAAAAGGGCGCCCGGGCGCCCTTGCGATTTACGCCACGGACTTGACCGGGTAGCCGGCTTCCTCGATGGCTTGGCGCAGTGCCTGCGTATCGGCGCCGCTTTCCACGCGCACCGCCTGCGTGGATACGTCGGCGCTCACCTTCGCGCCCGGGTCGACTGCCTGCACCGCGCGCGTGATGGCGCCGACGCAGTGGTTGCACGACATGCCTTCGACCTGGAACTGGATCATGGCTGGAATCTCCTGAAGAAGTTGGAAGGACGGCAGGACGCCGCGACAGACGTAGTTTGAACCTTCCCATCGTGGGAAGCGCAAGCGGAATTTGCTGTGGGTTGAAAGTGGCGCTTGCGGCATGGCATCCGGCCTTGACCTTCCTATGATGGTAAGGTCCATCATGCAGTCATAGCCACTGACGATGATCCAGAACCATGCCAAGTTCCAGCGCAGTCCTTCCTTCCCAGCCGGTGCAGCCGGCCGCTGACGCGCCCGAGTGGCGCCTGCCGGTCGATGGCATGACCTGCGCCTCATGCGTGCGCCGCGTGGAGAACGCGCTGGCGCGGGTGCCGGGCGTGCGCGACGTGGCCGTCAACCTGGCCACCGAAGCCGCCACGCTGCGCGCCGACTCCGGCGCGGTGCTGCCCGCCGCCGCCCGCGCCGTGGCCGATGCCGGCTATGCGGTGCCGCAGGACACCATCGAACTGGATATCGCCGAGATGACCTGCGCCTCATGCGTGGCGCGCGTCGAGAAGGCGCTGCGCGCCGTGCCAGGCGTGATGGACGCGCAGGTCAACCTGGCGACCGAACGTGCCAGCGTCACCGTGCTGCGCGGAGCGGCGGATACCGCGGCGCTGGCGGCCGCGGTCGCGCGCGCCGGCTACGGTGCCACGCCGGTCACCGAAGCGGCCCCGCAGGCAGAGCAGGCCGCACGCGCCATTGCGTTCTGGGACGGCCCGTGGCCGGTGGCGATCTCGGCGGCGCTGTCGCTGCCGCTGGTGGCGCCGATGGTGCTGGAATGGTTCGGCGTGCACTGGATGCTGCCGGCCTCGGTGCAGTGGCTGCTGGCCACGCCGGTGCAGTTCGTATTCGGCTGGCGCTTCTACAAGGCGGGCTGGAAGGCCGTGCGCGCGGGTGCGGGCAATATGGACCTGCTGGTGGCGCTCGGCACCACGGCGGCCTATGGGCTGTCGCTCTGGCTGATGTGGCGCACGCCGGCCGATGCCATGCCGCACCTGTACTTCGAGAGCGCTGCGGTGGTGATCACGCTGGTGCGCCTGGGCAAGTGGCTGGAGACGCGTGCCAAGCGCCACACCGCCGATGCCATCCGCGCGCTGGCCGCGCTGCGCCCGGATACCGCGCGCGTGCGCCGCAGCGGGCACGAGCAAAGCGTACCGCTGGCGGCGGTGCGCGTGGGCGATGAAGTGGTGGTGCGCCCCGGCGAACGCATCCCGGTCGATGCCGAGGTGATCGAAGGCAACAGCCACGCGGACGAGTCGATGCTGACCGGCGAAAGCGTGCCGGTGCCGAAGACGCCCGGCGACCGAATCACCGGCGGCGCCATCAACTTCGAAGGCTTGCTGGTTGCGCGCACTGTCGCGGTGGGCGCCGAAACCGTGCTGGCGCGCATCATCCGCATGGTCGAGCACGCGCAGGCGGCCAAGGCGCCGATCCAGCGCATGGTCGACCGGGTCAGCGCGGTCTTCGTGCCGGTGGTGCTTGGCATCGCGCTGGTGACGGTGCTGGGGTGGGGACTCTTTGCCGGCGACTGGGAAGCGGCGCTGCTCAATGCGGTCGCGGTGCTGGTGATCGCCTGTCCGTGCGCATTGGGGCTGGCCACGCCCACCGCGATCATGGCCGGCACCGGCGCGGGCGCGCGCGCGGGCATCCTGATCAAGGACGCCGAGGCGCTGGAGATTGCCCACCGCGTCAGCGTGGTGGCGTTCGACAAGACCGGCACGCTGACGGTGGGCAAGCCCGAGGTGGTGGCGCTGCACGCGGCCGATCCGGCAGATGCCGATGGCAGCGCGCTGCTGGCACGCCTGGCCGCGCTGCAGGCCGGCAGCGAACATCCGCTGGCGCGCGCGGTGCTGGCCCTGGCACAGGCGCGCGGCATTGCCGAGCCGCCGGCCGCCGGGGTGCAGGCGCTGCCCGGGCGCGGCATCGCCGGCGTGGTGGCGGGCCGGGCGCTGCAGCTAGGCAGCGAGCGCCTGCGCGAAGCGCTGGGTGCTGGAGCGGGTACGCTGGCGCCAGTGGCAGACAAGTTGCGCGAGGAAGGCCGCACCGTCTCGTGGCTGGTCGAAACCACGCCGCCGCGCGTCGTCGGCCTGGTTGCATTTGGCGACGCCATCAAGCCCGGCGCACCGGCGGCCATCGCACGGCTGCGCGCCGCCGGCGTGCGTACCGTGATGCTGACCGGCGACAACGCCGGCGCGGCGGCGCGCGTGGCGCAGGCGCTCGGCCTGGACGAGGTGCAGGCCGAGGTACTGCCCGAGGACAAGGCCGCCCGTGTGCGGGCGCTGGGGCGGGGCGGCGCGGTGGTGGCAATGGTCGGCGACGGCATCAACGATGCGCCGGCGCTGGCCGCGGCGGATGTGGGCATCGCCATGTCCACCGGCACCGACGTGGCCATGCACGCCGCCGGCATCACGCTGATGCGCGGCGATCCGGCGCTGGTGGCCGATGCGCTGGCGGTCTCGCACCGCACCGTGCGCAAGATCCGGCAGAACCTGTTCTGGGCGTTTTTCTACAACGTGGTGGGCATTCCGCTGGCGGCAGCCGGGCTGCTGAACCCGGTGGTGGCGGGTGCGGCGATGGCGTTCTCCAGCGTCAGCGTGGTCAGCAATGCGCTGCTGCTGCGCCGCTGGCGCCCGCAGGCCGGGGTTGCCACGGCGCAGGGAGGGGAATGATGAATATCGGCGAAGCGGCGCAGGCCTCGGGCGTGTCGGCCAAGATGATCCGGCACTACGAATCGATCGGGCTGGTGGAGACGCCGCCACGCACCGAGGGCGGCTACCGCCGCTATGACGAACGCGCGGTGCATACCTTGCGCTTCGTGCGGCGGGCCCGTAATCTGGGATTCTCGCTCGACGAGATCCGCAACCTGCTGTCGCTGTGGCGCGACCGCGGCCGCGCCAGCGCCGACGTCAAGGCGCTGACGCTGCGCCACCTGGCCGACCTGGAGCAGCGCATCGCCGAGCTGGCCGCGATGCGCGACACGCTGCGCGAGCTGGCGCAACACTGCAGCGGCGACGCGCGGCCGGACTGCCCGATCCTGGCCGACATTGCCGATCCGGCGCCGCCGGAAGCGCCTGGCAGGGCCGCCTGCCACGGCTGAACCGGCGGGCGGCGCAACCGAAGAAGCAACTAGAACAACGCCGGTGCACGCGCTCCGTGCTGCAGGAGATTTGCGCGAATGGACAAGCCCATGACGACGGACAACCCGATGACGGAGCCTCCCGCTGCCGCCGATGCCATGGCCGGTGCGCCCGCCGGCATCCCCGCCGGCACGCACACCCCGGTACAAAGCCGCCAGCGCATGCGCGACGGCACCGAGCTGCTGCTGCGCACCTGGCAACCGGACCCGGCGCGCTTTGCCGAGCCGCTCGGTTCGGTGCTGCTGGTGCACGGACTTGCCGAACACGCCGGGCGCTACCAGCACGTGGCCGATGTGCTGTGCGGCCTGGGCCTGCGCGTGCGCGCGTATGACCTGCGCGGCCACGGCGCCAGCGGCGGCGCGCGCATGGTGGCGGAGCATCCTGACGCCTACCTGGACGACCTCGCCGAGATCTACGACGCCGCGCTGCGCAGCTGGAACGAGCTGCCGATTTTGGTTGGCCACAGCATGGGCGGCCTGATCGCGGCGCGCTTTGCCACCGCGCGCGTGCGGATGGTGCGTGCGCTGGTGCTGTCTTCGCCCGCGCTCGCGTTGCGGCTGTCGCCGGCGATGCTGACCGTGCACCGCGTGCTGCTGGCGCTGGCGCCGCGGCTGCGCGTGCCCAACCCGATCGACGCGCGCCATCTGTCGCACGATCCCGCGGTGGTGGCCGCGTATCGCTCCGATCCGCTGGTGCAGACCACCATCACCGCCACCGTGCTGGCGAGCTTTATCCGCGGCATGGCGCAGGCGCAGGCCGATGCCGCGCAACTGGAGGCGCCAATGCTGATGCTGGTCGGCGGCGCCGACCGCGTGGTGGATCCGTCCGGCAGCCGCACCTTCTTCGACCACGCGCCGCCGGACCTGCGCGACGAAGTCTGGTTCCGGCAGGGCTACCACGAGATCTTCAACGAGGCCCAGCCGCTGCGCGGCGAAGTCTTCGCGGCGCTGACCGGCTGGCTGCGCCGGCACCTGCAGCCGGCACAACAGTAGGCGGGACTACGTCCGGAATACCGATTCCGCGACGCCGAACACCGCCGCGACCACCGGGTCGTCGCGGCGCGTGGCCAGGCAGACCAGCGTCAGCTCGGTCGGCACCGACATCCCTTCGACGATCACCAGCCCGTGCGCGTGCGATTCGCGCAGCGCAATGGAGTCGCGCACCAGCGACAAGCCCACGCCCGAGCGCACGAGGTCCAGCATCGACGCCTCCTGGTCCACATGCGCCACCTTGGGCACGGTCGCCGCATCGACCCCGGCCTGCGCGAAGCGCGCCGACAGCAGCCGATGGTGCGCGGATTCGGGCGGCGTCCAGATCCACGGCAGCGTCGCCAGCTGCGCCCAGGAGCGCAGCGCAGTGCGCTCCTTCCAGCCCTTGGGCGCCAGCACGTAATAGGAGAATGGCGTCAGCGTCAGCGCATGGAAGCCTGCATCGGGCGGCTGGCCCAGATAGAAGCCGACATCGAGCGCGCCGCTGCGTACCTGTTGCAGCACCCAGCCCGACATGCCGTGGCGCAGCTCGGTGCCGATCTGCGGGTGACGTTCCACCAGCGTGCGCAGCATCGGCCCCAGCCGCGTGAACTCCGGGTCGAGGATGGTGCCGATCGCCAGCCGGCCGCGCACGGTGTGATGCATCGCGCTGACGGTGTGCTGCAGGTCGCCCACGCCGTCGAGGATGCGCTCGGCCAGTGGCAGCAGCGCGGCGCCGTCGGCGGTCAGCGTCAGGCCCGCGGCAGTGCGCTCGAACAGCTTGATGCGCCACGCCGACTGCAGTGCCTTGAGCTGCAGGCTGACCGCCGGCTGCGTCAGGTGCAGCCGCTGGGCGGCACGGGTGAGGTTGCCTTCGCGCGCGACGGCGACAAAGGCACGCAGATGGTGGAGGTCCAAGGGGCAGCGTCGGAGGGCGGCAGGGAGCGGCAGGTGGTGCGGCGCAATATTTTGCGCGGCTTATATTGCGATTGACGATAAATCATTGGACGGGGCCGCGCAACTGCACCAAGCTTGCGCTCATCGACGGCCTATAGTCCTTGTGCGGCGCGCTATCCGCGTCGCCAGGGGTCACCACCCGGCACGAAGCAGCGTCTTCAACGGACGCAAAGATCGGCGGGCCGCATGCCATCAGAGATTCAAGCATTGAGGAGCGGAAGTGGAAGACATCCTTGCAGAAGCCAGCGCGGTGCAAACCACCATCGGCCATGTCATCGCAGGCCGGCAGACGCGCGGCGCGTCGCAGCGTCTGGCCAAGATCTACAACCCCGCTACGGGCGAAGTCGCCGCGCGCGTGGCGCTGGCCACCGCGCAGGACGTGGGCGACGCCGTGGCTGCCGCCAAGGCCGCCTTTCCGGCATGGTCCGAAACCCCGCCGCTGCGCCGCGCGCGCATCCTGTTCAAGTTCAAGGAACTGCTCGACCGGCACCACGACGAGCTGGCCGCGCTGATCACGCGCGAACACGGCAAGGTGTTCTCGGATGCCAAGGGCGAAGTCACGCGCGGCATCGAGGTGGTGGAGTTCGCCTGCGGCATCCCCAATCTGCTCAAGACCGATTTCACCGACAACATCGGCGGCGGCATCGACAACTGGAACCTGCGCCAGCCGCTGGGCGTGGTGGCCGGCATCACGCCGTTCAACTTCCCGGTGATGGTGCCGATGTGGATGTTCCCGGTGGCAATCGCCTGCGGCAATACCTTCGTGCTGAAGCCTTCGGAGCGCGATCCGTCGCCGAGCCTGCTGATTGCCGACCTGCTGCGCCAGGCGGGCCTGCCCGATGGCGTGTTCAATGTCGTGCAGGGCGACAAGGAAGCGGTTGATGCGCTGCTGGCGCATCCGGATGTGCAGGCACTTTCGTTCGTGGGTTCGACGCCCATCGCCGAGTACATCTACACGGAAGGCACGAAGCACGGCAAGCGCGTGCAGGCGCTGGGCGGAGCCAAGAACCACCTGGTGGTGATGCCCGATGCCGATCTCGACCAGGCAGTCGATGCGCTGATCGGTGCTGCGTACGGCTCCGCCGGCGAGCGCTGCATGGCGATCTCGGTGGCGGTGGCAGTCGGCGATGTCGCCGACCAGCTGGTGCCGCGCCTCGCCGAACGCGCCAGCGCGCTGAAGATCCGCAACGGCATGGAGTCGGACGCCGAAATGGGTCCGCTGGTGACCGCTGCGCACAAGGCGAAGGTGGAGGGCTATATCGCCAAGGGCGTGGAAGAGGGCGCGACGCTGGTCACCGATGGCCGCGGCCATACCGTGCCCGGCCACGAGAACGGCTTCTATGTCGGCGGCACGCTGTTCGACAACGTCAAGCCGGACATGACGATCTACAAGGAAGAGATCTTCGGCCCGGTGCTGTCGGTGGTGCGCGTGCATGATTTCGCCGAGGCGGTGGCGCTGATCAACGCGCACGAGCTCGGCAACGGCGTCTCGTGCTACACCAGCGATGGCGGCATCGCGCGCGCGTTTGCGCGGCAGATCCAGATCGGCATGGTCGGCATCAACGTGCCAATCCCGGTGCCGATGGCCTGGCACTCGTTCGGCGGCTGGAAGCGTTCGCTGTTCGGCGACCATCACGCTTACGGCGAAGAGGGCGTGCGCTTCTACACGCGCTACAAGAGCGTGATGCAGCGCTGGCCGGATTCGATTGCCAAGGGCGCGGAGTTCACCATGCCGGTCGCGAAGTAATTCCTGCCCCCCTGCCACGATAACGAAAGGAGCCATGGAGACATTCGACTACATCATCGTGGGCGCCGGCTCGGCCGGCTGTGTCCTGGCGAACCGCCTGACGCAGGACCCTGACGTCAATGTGCTGCTGCTGGAAGCCGGCGGCAAGGATGACTACCACTGGATCCATATTCCGGTCGGCTACCTGTATTGCATCGGCAATCCGCGTACCGACTGGCTCTATCGCACCGAGGCGGAAGCCGGACTGAACGGCCGCTCGCTGGGCTATCCGCGCGGGCGCGTGCTCGGCGGATGCTCGTCCATCAACGGCATGATCTATATGCGCGGCCAGCGTGAGGACTATGACGAGTGGGCGCGGCTCACCGGCGACGACGGCTGGCGCTGGGACAACGTGCTGCCGCTGTTCAAGCGCAGCGAGGACCATCACCGCGGCCCGAGCGAATTCCATGGCGCCGGCGGCGAGTGGCGCGTGGAAGGCCAGCGGCTGCGCTGGGATATCCTGGAGCGCTTTGCCGATGCGGCCGAGCAGGCAGGCATCCCGCGCACCGAGGACTTCAACCGCGGCGACAACTTCGGTGTCGGCTATTTCGAAGTGAACCAGCGCCGCGGCATCCGCTGGAATACGGCCAAGGCCTTCCTGCGGCGCGCCTCCGAGCGGCCCAATCTGACCATCGTCACTGGCGCGCAGGTGAGCGGCCTGACCTTCGACGGGCGCCGTTGCACCGGCGTGAACTACGTCGGCGGCGGCCAGCCGCATACGACAGCAGCCTCGCTCGAGGTTATCCTTGCCGCGGGCGCAGTCAATACGCCGCAGTTGCTGGAACTGTCCGGCATCGGCCAGGCCGAGCGGCTGGGCGCGCTGGGCATCCCGGTGCGCCACGCGCTGCCCGGCGTGGGCGAGAACCTGCAGGACCACCTGCAGCTGCGCACGGTGGTCAAGGTCAACGGCGTGCGCACGCTCAATACGCGCGCCGCCAGCCTGTGGGGCAAGTTCTGCATCGGCGTGCAATATGCCATCAACCAGAGCGGACCGATGAGCATGGCACCGTCGCAGCTGGGCGCGTTCGCGCGCTCGGACCCCGGGCAGGCGCGCGCCAATATCGAGTACCACGTGCAGCCGCTGTCGCTGGACAAGTTCGGCGACCCGCTGCACGCGTTCAATGCCTTTACCGCCAGTGCCTGCAACCTGCGGCCGACCTCGCGCGGCAGCGTGCATATCGGCAGCGCGGACTTTCGCCAGGCGCCGGCGATCGCGCCGAACTACCTGTCGACGGAAGAGGACCGGCGCGTCGCTGCCGATTCGATCCGGCTCACGCGCCGCATCGTGGCCTCGCCCGCGCTGGCACCGTACCAGCCCGAGGAATGGCTGCCGGGCCCCGCGTTCCAGACCGACAAGGAGCTGGCCGAAGCCGCCGGCAATATCGGCACCACCATCTTCCACCCGGTGGGCACCTGCAAGATGGGCCGCGCCGACGATCCCACGGCGGTGGTGGACCATCGCCTGCGCGTGCTCGGCATCGACGGCCTGCGCGTGGTCGATGCCTCGGTGATGCCGCTGATCACCTCGGGCAATACCAACTCACCGACCATCATGATCGCCGAACGCGCCAGCGACATGATCCGCGAGGATCGCCAGCGCGCGGCGGGCACGCAGGAGATCGCCGCCCCGGCGCCGCCAGCGGCGGTGGAGAGCGCCTGACGGCGCGGCGCCGCAGCAGAAAAGTCAGGCAGGCAGGCGGCGTTGGCCAGGTGACGCCGCCTGCTCATGTGCGCCTGCAAAAAAACTGACACTTGGTTCATGTTTCATAGTGCAAACCCCGATGTTTTGCGATGCAACAGGCGCACACAATAGACGCCTCACAGGGTGCGGCGGCAGCACATGCTAGCCAGTCGCCAGGCACCAGCGGGAGCCGCCCCGCGCACAGACAAAAGTCCGCGGGCAAGGTCGCAGTAGCGGCCGGCCTGACGGAATATGCGGCAGCAAGGGCCTACCAGGCCGGTTCGGACCATTGTCAGTGCCGGGCATCACCCCGGCAGTTCAGCAAGAGGGCGGGCAGGAGACATGAACCAGCAGGAAACCATCCTGGAAACGCGGAACCTCACCAAGGAGTTCAAGGGGTTCACGGCGGTGAGCGACGTCAACCTGCGGGTGCGCCGCGGGTCGATCCATGCATTGATCGGGCCCAACGGCGCGGGCAAGACCACTTGCTTCAACTTGCTCACCAAGTTTTTGGAGCCGACCACCGGCACCATCCTGTTCAACGGCATCGACATCACCCGCGAGAAGCCCGCGCAGATCGCGCGCCGCGGCGTGATCCGTTCCTTCCAGATCTCGGCGGTGTTCCCGCACCTGACGGTGATGGAGAACGTGCGCATCGGCCTGCAGCGCCAGCTCGGCACCGCGTACCAGTTCTGGCGCAGCGAGCGCTCGCTCGACGTGCTCAACGACCGCGCCATGGAGCTGCTCGAGCAGGTCGGGCTGACCGAGTTCGCGCACACCGTCACGGTGAACCTGCCGTACGGCCGCAAGCGCGCGCTCGAGATCGCCACCACGCTGGCGATGGAGCCCGAGCTGATGCTGCTGGACGAGCCCACGCAGGGCATGGGCCACGAGGATGTGGACCGCGTCACGCAGCTGATCAAGAAGGTCTCCGCGGGCCGCACCATCCTGATGGTCGAGCACAACATGAGCGTGGTGTCGTCGATCGCAGACAAGATCACGGTGCTGCAGCGCGGCGCGATCCTGGCCGAGGGCCCTTACGCCGAAGTGTCGAAGGACCCGCGCGTGATGGAGGCCTACATGGGCACCGTCGACGCGGAACTGCAGGGCGCGCACTGAGGGGCACCACATGACGACATCGAATACACCTGCCCTCGAGATCAAAGGCCTGGAGGCCTGGTACGGCGAATCGCACATCCTGCACGGGGTGGACCTGACCGTGAACCCCGGCGAGGTGGTGACGCTGCTGGGCCGCAACGGCGCCGGTCGCACCACCACACTGCGCGCGATCATGGGCCTGACGGGCGCGCGCAAGGGCTCGATCAAGGTCAATGGCCATGAAACCATCGGCCTGCCCACGCACAAGATTGCGCACTACGGCATTGGCTATTGCCCGGAAGAGCGCGCCATCTTCTCCAGCCTCTCTTGCGAAGAAAACCTGATGCTGCCGCCGGTGCTCAAGGGCGCCGACACCAGCAAGGGCATGAACGAGGCCGAAATCTACGAGATGTTCCCGAACCTGAAGGAGCGGCGCCAGAGCCAGGGCACGCGTCTTTCCGGTGGCGAGCAGCAGATGCTGGCGGTCGGGCGCATCCTGCGCACGGGTGCGAACCTGCTGCTGCTCGATGAAATCTCGGAAGGGTTGGCACCGGTGATCGTGCAGGCGCTCGCGCGCATGATCCTGATGCTCAAGCAGAAGGGGTACACGGTGGTGATGGTGGAGCAGAACTTCCGCTTTGCCGCGCCGCTGGCCGACCGCTTCTACGTGATGGAGCATGGCAGCATCGTCGAGCGCTTCGCGGCCAATGAGCTGCAGGCCAAGATGCCGGTGCTGCACGAACTGCTCGGGGTCTGATCCGCACGGATCATTGGTTGCTGTTTGGCAGGAACGGGTGGCGCGCACGCCGCCGCAAATCAGGAGACATAGACATGAAAAAGACTCGGCTCGCGGCCGCGATGGCGGCCATTGCCATGGGTGCCGTTTCCTTCAGCGCCGCTGCGCAGGTGTCGGGCGACACCGTGAAGATCGGCTACATCACCGACATGTCGGGCCTGTACGCCGACATCGATGGTCCCGGCGGCCTGGAAGCCATCAAGATGGCGATCGAGGACCGCGGCGGCAAGGTGCTGGGCAAGCCCATCGAGATCGTCTCCGCCGACCACCAGAACAAGGCTGACATCGCCGCCTCGAAGGCGCGCGAATGGATGGACCAGCAAGGCCTGGACATGCTGCTGGGCGGCACCAACTCGGGCACCGCGCTGGCGATGAACAAGGTCGCCTCGGAGAAGAAGCGCGTCTACATCAATATCGGCGCCGGCACCGCGCGCCTGACCAACGAAGAGTGCTCGCCGTACACGGTGCACTACGCCTATGACACGGTGGCGCTGGCCAAGGGCACCGGCAGCGCGGTGGTCAAGCAGGGAGGCAAGTCGTGGTTCTTCCTGACCGCCGACTACGCCTTCGGCCATTCGCTGGAAAGCGACACCGCGGCGGTGGTCAAGGCCAGCGGTGGCACGGTGGCGGGTCAGGTGCGCCATCCGCTGTCGGCGTCTGACTTCTCGTCGTTCCTGCTGCAGGCACAGTCGTCCAAGGCGCAGATCCTGGGCCTGGCCAACGCCGGCGGCGACACCATCAACGCGATCAAGGCGGCCAAGGAATTCGGCATCACCAAGACGATGAAGATCGCCGGCCTGCTGATGTTCATCAACGACATCCACAGCCTGGGGCTGAAGAACACCGAAGGCCTGCTGATGACCGACAGCTGGTACTGGGACATGAACGACGACACCCGCAAGTTTGCCAACCGCTTCTTCGGCAAGATGAAGAAGATGCCGAGCAGCCTGCAGGCAGCGGACTACTCGGCGGCCAGCACCTACCTGAAGGCGGTGGAGGCGGCCAAGACCGACGATCCGGACAAGGTCATGGCCGAGCTGAAGAAGATGAAGATCAACGACTTCTACACCAAGGGCTATATCCGCCAGGACGGCCGTGGCATCCACGACATGTACCTGATGCAGGTGAAGACGGTGGCCGAATCGAAGAAGCCGTGGGATTACCTGAAGGTGGTGGCGACCATCCCGGGCGAGCAGGCCTTCACCACGGTGGCCGAGTCGAAGTGCGCGATGTTGAAGAAGTAAGACCCAGCAGGCCTGCGACGGTTTGTTCCCCTCTCCCGCTTGCGGGAGAGGGGCAGGGGGAGAGGGCGGGCGTCGGCCGGAGCGAGACCGGCAGACACAGCGCGGCGTGAGGAATGCCTGCGGCCGTGTTGAAGTTCGTAGCCCCTTCCGCGCCGGCCCTCTCCCCCAACCCCTCTCCCGCGCGCGGGAGAGGGGAGACCCCACCAGCAATCGATGCTCATGGACATCTTCGGAATCCCCTTGCCTGCCATGCTCTCCCAGCTATTGCTGGGGCTGGTCAACGGCGCTTTCTATGCGATGCTGAGCCTGGGCCTCGCGGTCATCTTCGGCCTGCTCAACGTCATCAATTTCGCGCACGGCGCGCTCTTCATGCTCGGTGCGGTGCTGGCCTGGATGGGCATGGAGTACGCCGGGCTGAACTACTGGATCATGCTGCTGCTGTCGCCGCTGGTCGTTGCTGCGCTGGGCGTGGTGATCGAGAAGACCATGCTGCGCTGGATCTACAAGCTCGACCATATCTACGGCCTGCTGCTGACGCTGGGCATCACGCTGGTGATCGAGGGCATCTTCCGCTCGATCTACGGCGTGTCGGGGCTGCCGTACTCGACGCCGGACGCGCTGCAGGGCGCGACCGACCTGGGCTTCATGACCCTGCCCAACTACCGCGCCTGGGTCGTGGTGGCGTCGCTGGTGGTGTGCTTTGCCACCTGGTACGTGATCGAGAAGACCAAGCTGGGCGCCTACCTGCGCGCAGGCACCGAGAACCCCAAGATGGTCGAGGCCTTCGGCGTCAACGTGCCGCTGATGGTGACGCTGACCTACGGCTTCGGCGTGGCGCTGGCAGCGTTTGCGGGCGTGCTCGCGGCGCCGGTGATCCAGATCTCGCCGCTGATGGGGCAGAACCTGATCATCATCGTGTTCGCGGTGGTGGTGATCGGCGGCATGGGTTCGATCATGGGCTCGATCCTGACCGGCCTGGGGCTGGGCGTGATCGAGGGGCTGACCAAGGTGTTCTATCCTGAAGCATCGTCGACCGTGGTGTTCTTCATCATGGTGATCGTGCTGCTGCTGCGCCCGGCCGGGCTGTTCGGTAAGGAGAAGTGATGAGCGCACCATCCACATCGTCGACGCCATCGACGCAAACCACGGTGGCGGCCAACGCAGGCCAGGCAGGAAAGGGACAAGGCGTGCAGAAGAAACTGTTGTACGGATTGCTGTTGCTGGCGCTGATTGCCGCGCCGATGGCGGGCGCGTATCCGGTGTTCGTACTCAAGGTGCTGTGCTTCGCGCTGTTCGCGTGTGCCTTCAACCTGCTGATTGGCTATACCGGGCTGCTGTCGTTCGGCCATGCGGCGTTCTTCGGCGGCGCGGGCTACGCGGCCGGTCATGCGATGAAGGCCTGGGGCGTGACCCCGGAGATCGGCCTGATCCTGGGCACCGCCACCGGCGCGCTGATCGGCTACGTGGTGGGCTCGGTGGCGATCCGCCGGCAGGGCATCTACTTCTCGATGATCACGCTGGCGCTGGCGCAGATGCTGTTCTTTATCTGCCTGCAGGCGCCGTTCACCGGCGGCGAGGACGGGCTGCAGGGCATCCCGCGCGGCAAGCTGTTCGGCGTGCTGTCGCTGTCTAGTGACCTGACGCTGTACTACGTGGCGCTGGTGATCATCGTCGCGGCCTTCGCGCTGATCGTGCGCACGGTGCATTCGCCGTTCGGCCAGATCCTGAAGGCGATCAAGGAGAACGAGCCGCGCGCGATCTCGCTGGGCTATGACGTCGACCGCTTCAAGCTAACCGCCTTCGTGCTGTCGGCGGCGCTGTCGGGGCTGGCCGGCTCGATCAAGGCGCTGGTGCTGGGCTTTGAGACGCTGACCGACGTGCATTGGTCGATGTCGGGCTCGGTGATCCTGATGACGCTGGTCGGCGGCCTGGGCACATTGTCGGGCCCGATTGTCGGCGCCTTCGTGGTCGTGGCGCTGGAGAACAAGCTGGGCGACATCGGCAGCTTCCTGGCATCGGCGACCGGCATCGGCTGGTTCAACACCCTGGGCGAGTCGGTGACGATGGTGACCGGCGTGATCTTCGTGATCTGCGTGCTGACCTTCCGCCGTGGCATCATGGGCGAGCTGCTGGCGCGCTTCGGTCGCAAGCACGAGTGACCGCGGGTCGACATGCCCGATTGTGGGGCTAGGGTTTTTTCTAGCTTGTCCTCGATGCACCGCTTCGTTACATTCCATATACGGTTTTCGCAGGTTAAATGGAGGCGGAAGCGAGGAGACGACAGGCGCGCACCCGGTGTCGGGTAGCAGCGTTATAAATAAAGGGCGTTGCCGGGTGATCCTCGGCAACGCTTTTTTCATTTGAGCTTCCCTTCACTCCTGTGCTGCATTCGCCCCATCCTGGGGCATCCATGCCGCAGCGGCATCACCTGGCCCCTTGCCGCGTGAGACAATGCGGGCGCTCTCCGTTGCCCGCCATGCCCGCCGTTCCTGACTCGCCCGAATCCCCAGATACCCCCGATTGTCCCGGCTCACCCGCGCCGCAGGGGTTGGTACGCCTTGGGCTAGGTGCCGATGCCGCCATGCTGGCGGCCTGGCTGGACGCCGTGCAGGCGCTGCCGGTGCCTGCCGCCCGCGCGCGCCGGCTGATGCTGGACGAGCTCCTGGCCCAGTCCGGGCGCGGCATCTGCCTGATCGCGCACGGGGCGGCGCCGGACGATGTGCTGGGTTGCCTGCCAGTGGCGCTGGTGCCCAGACTGGACTTTGCAGGGCTAGCCGCCTGCGCGACGGAGTGGTGGGTGCGCCCCGGCCTGCCGCCGGAGGCCAGCCGGACCTGCCTGCAGGCCTGCTGCGACACGCTGGCCGACTGGGGCCGCGCCCACGGCATCCGCCATGCGCTGCTGGCGCCTGGCCTCGTGAGCGGGCACGGCGATCCGCCGGCGGGCTTCAGCCCCCACGGCAGCGGCCTGTGGCATCGCAGCCTGGTTCCGGCCGCCAAGGTGCTCGGGTGAGCCGGCACACCCGGCCGAGCGCCTCACGTTCCCTTCCGTTTCTCCCTTCTCGCTTTCCCGTTTCCTGCAATGATGGAATTTGCATTCCTGGCGGTTGCCGCCTTTCTCGCCGGCCTGATCGATGCGGTCGCCGGTGGCGGCGGCCTGGTCCAGATCCCGGCGCTGTTCTCGGCCTATCCCGGCATGTCGCCGGCCACGCTGCTCGGCACCAACAAGGTCGCGTCGATCGCCGGCACCGCCAACGCGGCACTGCGCTACGGCCGCAGCGTGCGCATCTACTGGGGCGCTACCGCGCCGGCGGTGCTGGCGGCCTTTATCTGCTCGATGGCCGGCGCCTGGGCGCTGACCATGATTCCGGCCGAGCCGATGCGCAAGGCGCTGCCGTTCATCCTGGTGGTGCTGCTGGTCTATACGGTGGCCAAGAAGGACCTGGGCACCGAGCACGCGCCCACGCTGTCGGGCGGACGCGAACGGCTGGCCGCGCTGCTGGCCGGCGCGGTGCTCGGCTTCTATGACGGCGTGTTCGGTCCCGGCACCGGCAGCTTCCTGATGATCGTGTTCGTGCGCGTGTTCGGCTATGACTTCCTGCACGCAGCGGCCTCGACCAAGCTGGTCAACCTGGCCACCAACCTGGCAGCGTTGCTGCTGCTGGCCAGCAAGGGCCATATCTGGTGGCAGCTGGGGCTGGTGATGGCGGTGGCCAACGTCGCCGGCAGCCAGGTGGGCAGCCGGCTGGCGCTGAGGCATGGCAGTGCCTTCGTGCGCAAGATGTTTATCGTGGTGGTGAGTGCGCTGATCCTGAAGACCGCGTGGGATGCGTTCCTGCGCTGATCCGGCCAGGGCCCGCGCCGTGGCGCGCGATGCGGGTTAATCCTCCCTTTTCGCGCCAAAACGCTGTGATAGACTCGATCCGCATTCCCGACCGTGCGGTCGGTGAATTACGGAAGCGCCAAGTCCGGGGGCTGGTGCGGACGGGAGAAGCGGAACGGTGTTGCATCGTTCCTAGCTGTAGCGCGGGCGCCAGCGATGTGCCTGCGTCAGACCCGAGGGGTCGTTACTAGAAAAAAGGCATCCGCCGGCGGACGCCGGACGGATGCCTTTCTGTTTCAGGAACCGAAGGAGACAAGATGGATTTCAAGCGCGCCAGCCTGCTGGCAATCGCGGCGGCCAGCCTGAGCCTGGTTGTCGGCGCAGCCCACGCACAGGTCAAGGTCGGGGTCACGGTATCGGCCACGGGTCCGGCGGCATCGCTGGGCATTCCGGAAAAGAACACCTTCACGCTGATGCCCAAGGAAGTGGCGGGCAAGAAGATCGAGTACATCGTGCTCGACGATGCCTCCGATACCACCACCGCGGTCAAGAACACGCGCAAGCTGATCACTGAAGACAAGGTCGATGTGGTGGTGGGTTCCACCGTGACGCCGAACTCGCTGGCGATGGTCGACGTGGTCTCCGAGAGCGAGACGCCGATGATCACCATGGCCGCCTCGGCCCGCATCATCGAGCCGATGGACGCCAAGCGCGCCTGGGTCTTCAAGACGCCGCAGAACGACTCGCACATGGCGACTGCCATCGCCGAGCATATGGGCAACAACAACGTGAAGACGGTGGCCTTTATCGGCTTCGCGGATGCCTATGGCGACAGCTGGGCGCAGGAATTCGCCAAGGTGGCGGACATGCGCAAGATCAAGGTGGTCGCTAACGAGCGCTTTGCCCGCACCGATACCTCGGTGACCGGCCAGGTGCTGAAGATGATGAGCGCCAACGCCGACGCCGTGCTGATCGCAGGCTCGGGTACGCCCGCTGCGCTGCCGGCCAAGACGCTGAAGGAGCGCGGCTTCAAGGGCAAGATCTACCAGACCCACGGTGTGGCCAATCCCGACTTCCTGCGCGTGTGCGGCAAGGACTGCGAGGGCACCTACCTGCCGGCAGGCCCGCTGCTGGTGGCCGAGCAGCTGCCTGACAGCAACCCGGTGAAGAAGCCGGCGATGACCTACAAGACCGCTTATGAGAAGGCGTTCGGCGGGCAGGTCTCGACCTTCGGCGGCCATGCCTGGGATGCAGGCCTGATCCTGCAGCACGCCATCCCCGAAGCGCTGAAGAAGGGCCAGCCCGGCACCAAGGAATTCCGCAAGGCGCTGCGCGATGCGATGGAGCAGACCAAGAACCTGCCCGTGTCGCACGGCATCATGAACATGAGCGCGACCGACCACCTCGGCTTCGACCAGCGTGCCCGCGTGATGGTGCAGATCGTCGACGGCAAGTGGAAGCTGCTGACGAAGTAGGGCAGGCAGCGCATTCATTCACCGCATCGCTTCGCTACGGCGGGACGCAGCACGAGCGCATGGTTCGGCCATGCGCTTTTTTTTTGCCCGATGCGGATTGCACGACGCACGGCCTCGCGCCATCCTGAGCGTGGGGCCGTCAGGGCCGTCAGGGCCGTCATTAGGGTCGTCGTTAGGGTTGCCCTGTATTTGCGCTATAGGCAATCCGTTTACTATTTCGTAATCCCAACGCGCTCAGCGCCCTGTCGGCCCCCTTCGATGCAGGCAGGTATATCTACGACACGGGGAGACAATGGACTTATCTATCGCTGCCATCCTGGCGCAGGACGGCATCACCTCGGGCGCGATCTACGCGCTGCTGGCACTGGCCCTGGTGCTGGTGTTCTCGGTGACCCGCGTCATCTTCATCCCGCAAGGGGAGTTCGTGGCCTACGGCGCGCTGACGCTGGCGGCAATGCAGGCCGGGCACGCGCCGCAGACCAGCTGGCTGCTGCTGGCGATGGGCGTGCTGACCTTCCTCTATGAAACCGTGACCGTGCTGCGCAGCGCCGAACTGCGGCGCACGCTGGGCCAGCGTCTGGGCGTGCTGGCCGGCAAGTACCTGGTGTTCCCGCTCGCGGTGCACTGGGTGGCGCAGCAGTATGGCGCGCAGCCGCTGCCGATGCTGGCGCAGATCGCGCTGACGCTGCTGATCATCATCCCGCTCGGGCCGATGCTGTACCGGCTGGCCTACCAGCCGCTGGCCGAGGCCAGCACGCTGGTGCTGCTGATCGTCTCGGTCGGCGTGCACTTTGCGCTGGTGGGGCTGGGGCTGGTGATGTTCGGTGCGGAAGGCTCGCGTACCACGGCATTCTCGGATGCGCGCTTCGACGTGGGCGCGCTCAGCATCTCGGGGCAGAGCCTGTGGGTGGTGGGCGTGTCGGCGCTGCTGATCGGCGCACTGTACTTCTATTTCGATCGCACGCTGCAGGGCAAGGCGCTGCGCGCGACCGCGGTGAACCGGCTGGGCGCGCGCCTGGTCGGCATCGGCACCACGCAGGCGGGGCGCCTGTCGTTCACGCTGGCCGCGGCGATGGGCGCGCTGTGCGGCATCCTGATCGCGCCGCTGACCACGGTCTATTACGAGTCGGGCTTCCTGGTGGGCCTGAAGGGCTTTGTCGGCGCCATCGTCGGCGGGCTGGTCAGCTATCCGGTCGCAGCACTGGGTGCGCTGCTGGTGGGCCTGCTCGAATCCTATTCGTCCTTCTGGGCCAGTGCGTTCAAGGAGGTTATCGTCTTCACACTGATCATCCCGGTGCTGCTGTGGCGCTCGCTGACGAGCAAGCATGTCGAGGAGGAGGAATAAGCCATGACCATGCTGACCGACAAGCAGGCGGCCGTGGCCGGTACCGAGGCAGGCAGCCGCGCGCGGCTGAATCGCAACCGATTGTTGGCGCTGGCGTTCGTCGTGGTGCTGGCGTTGCTGCCGCTACTGCCGACGCCGGAATTCTGGATCACGCTGGGCAACTACATTGGCCTGTACAGCATCGTGGCGATCGGGCTGGTGCTGCTGACCGGGGTGGGCGGGATGACCTCGTTCGGGCAGGCCGCGTTCGTGGGGCTCGGTGCGTACAGCACCGCGTACCTGACCACGCAGTTCGGGCTGTCGCCGTGGTTCGGCCTGCTGGTGGGGCTGGTGATCACGATGGCCTCGGCTTATGTGATCGGGCTGATCACGATGCGCATGTCCGGGCATTACCTGCCGCTGGCGACGATCGCGTGGGGCCTGTCGCTGTTCTTCCTGTTCGGCAACCTGGAATTCCTCGGCAAGTATGACGGGCTGAACGGGATCCCGGTGCTGTCGTTCCTTGGCATCGAGTTGCAATCGGGCCGCTCGATGTTCTACCTGATCTGGGCCGTGGTGCTGGTGTCCGTGCTGGCGATGCAGAACCTGCTGAACTCGCGCCCGGGACGTGCCATCCGCGCGCTCAAGGGCGGCGGCGTGATGGCCGAGGCGATGGGTGTGAACACGGCGTGGATGAAGGTGGTGATCTTCGTGGTCGCGGCGACCCTCGCCTGTGTGTCGGGCTTCCTCTATGCGCATCTGCAGCGCGCGGTGAACCCGACGCCGTTCGGTCTGAACTACGGTATCGAGTATTTGTTCATGGCGGTGGTCGGCGGCGTTGGCCACGTGTGGGGCGCAGTATTGGGTGCGGGCATCCTGACCATCCTGAAGGATGTGCTGCAGGGCGTGCTGCCCAAGCTGCTCGGTGCCAACGGCAACTTCGAAATCATCGTCTTCGGCGTGCTGCTGGTGCTGCTGCTGCAGTACGCGCGCGATGGCATCTGGCCGTTCCTGCGTCGCCTGGTCCCGTCGGGCCCGCCGGTGCTGGCGCCCGCGCAGGCCGAAGCACTGGCCGTGCGCCAGAAACCGGAGGCCGGCGAGCTGATCCTCGATGTACGCGCCGCACGCAAGGAGTTCGGCGGACTGGTCGCGGTCAACGATGTCAGCTTCCAGGTGCGCGCGGGGGAGATCATCGGGCTGATCGGTCCCAACGGCGCCGGCAAATCCACCACTTTCAACCTGGTGACGGGCGTGCTGCCGGTCACACGCGGCGAAGTGCGCTATCGCGGCGAGGTGATCTCGGGCCTGCCGTCGCGCGAGATTGTCAAGCGCGGCATCGGCCGCACCTTCCAGCATGTGCACCTGCTGCCGACCATGACGGTGCTGGAGAACGTCGCCATCGGCGCGCACCTGCGCGGCGACTTCCGCGCGCAGGGCGGTGTCTCCGCCGCGATCCTGCGCATGAACAAGGCCGAGGAAGAGAAGCTGCTGTTCGAGGCCAGGCGCCAGCTCGAGCGCGTGGGCCTGGCCGACTGCATGTACATGGAAGCGGGTAGCCTGGCGCTGGGCCAGCAACGCATCCTGGAGATCGCGCGCGCGCTGTGCTGCGACCCGGCGCTGCTGCTGCTCGACGAACCCGCCGCGGGCCTGCGCTACAAGGAGAAGCAGGCGCTGGCCGAACTGCTGCGCAAACTGAAGGGCGAGGGCATGAGCGTGCTGCTGGTGGAGCACGACATGGACTTCGTGATGAACCTGACCGACCGGCTGGTGGTGATGGAATTCGGCACACGCATTGCCGAGGGCGTGCCGGAGGAAGTGCAGAAGAACCCCGCGGTGCTGGAAGCCTACCTGGGTGGTGTGGAATAAGGACCCGACATGAGCCTGATTCTCGAAGTGAAGGACCTCCACGTCCGCTACGGCAAGGTGGAAGCGGTGCACGGCGCCAACCTGAAGGTGGAGGCCGGCAAGATCGTCACGGTGATCGGCCCCAACGGTGCCGGGAAGTCGACCATGCTCAACGCGATCATGGGTGCGCTGCCGGTGAACGGCTCGTCGAGCGGCTCGGTCAGCTACCTCGGCCACGACTTGGCCGGCATCCCGGTGGAGGGGCGCGTCGCGCGCGGCATGTGCCTGGTGCCGGAGAAGCGCGAGTTGTTCGCGTCGATGACGGTCGAGGACAACCTGCTGCTGGGCGCCTTCCGCCGCAAGCGCGCGGGCGAGAAAAACTTCCTCGACCAGATGGACGTGGTTTATGAATTGTTCCCGCGCCTGCGCGAGCGCGCGCGCCAGGACGCCGGCACGCTGTCGGGCGGCGAGCGCCAGATGCTGGCGGTGGGGCGCGCGCTGATGGCCAAGCCGCAACTGCTGATGCTGGACGAACCCAGCCTCGGCCTGGCGCCGCTGATCGTCAAGGAGATCTTCCACATCATCAGCAACCTGCGCACGACGGGCGTGGCGACGCTGCTGATCGAGCAGAATGCGCGCGCCGCGCTGCAGGTGGCGGACTACGGCTATGTGATCGAGACCGGGGATATGTCGATGGAAGGGCCGGCGAATGAGCTGGCGGCGAATCCAAAGGTGATCGAGACTTACCTTGGATTGGCGAAGAAAGCGGCGTAAACGGCGCGACGATTGCCGCATGAATGAGGGCCCGCAGTTGCGGGCCCTTTTTTATTTTTCCTGTGAATAACTTTGGGGATAACCCAATTCGCGAATGGGTTCAGCGGAGCAATCGCCAGATGCGCTGAGATGGGTATGCGAGAATTTGTTGGATGAATGACGTAGCCAAGAACTTGATGCCTCACATTTCTCAAGCGAATGAACTGTCGCCATAAATCAACCGGACGAATCATATCTTTAGTCTCGTGATGGCAATCAGTGATCCGCTGCATATTTTCCCGGGTCGACGTCGGTATCTTGCTTCGCCGTCTCCAACAGCCACTCCCGAAAGCGGTTCAGCGCCGGATGATCGCGCCGTTCTTTGGGGGCACACAGGAAATAGCCGCGCATCAGCGTAATTGGCAGATCGAACGGTGCCACCACGCGGCCGGCGGCGAGTTCATCGCGCACCAGGCAGCGCTGCAGCACTGCCACGCCCATATCCGCGCGCACGGCCTGGATCAGGATCGAAACCTGGTCGAAACCTGTGGATAACGTCGTCGGCGCAGCGTTGGGTACGCCTGCCGCGTGCAGCCAGTTCTGCCAGTTCGCCGGCGCGGTGGTGTGGTAGAGCAGGGGCTCCTGCAGCAACTCAGCCGGCGACTGCCAATGGCCTGCCGCGCGACGCGCGCGAGCGCGGTCCGGGTGGCAAACTGGGACCAGTTCACGTCCAACCACATAGTCGACCAACAGGCCCGGCCACTTGCCGGCTTCGCCCGCCAGGATGGCGGCATCTGGCGCCGGGCCGGAGAAGTCCTCATCGCGCTCGTATGGCACGAAGTCGAGTCTGATGTCCGGATGGCGGCGGTGGAAGTCAGGCAGCCGCGGCACCAGCCAGACACTGGCCAGTGTCGGCACGACCGACAGTGTCAGGTGGTGCCGTCGGTCGCCGGCGAGCAGGGCGGCGCTGGCGTTCTCGATCGCGGCCAGCGGCTCGGCCACGGCGTCCAGCAGTTGCTTGCCGGCGTCGGTCAGCAGCAGCCGGTGGGCATTGCGCTGGAGCAGCGGCTGGCCAAAATGCGTTTCGAGCCTGGCGATGGCGCGGCTGATGGCCCCTTGCGTCACGCACAGCAGTTCGGCCGCACGGGTGAAGCTGCCCAGCCGTGCCGCGGCGGCGAAGGCATGCAACTCGGACATCGATGGGGAACGCAGCCGCATGGCGGGGCAGGGCAGCCAAGGCTGGCTGCGCAGGATGATCTTTGGTAATGCAAACGTGCAATATAGTCGTTTGTGCCGACCCGGTAAACGGCTGACACTCGCCCGGTTCATTGCACAAAACCAACAGGAGAAATCCCCATGATCCGAGCCAGGATAACCCGCCGCCAGCTGCTGCTGTCCGGTACCGCGGCCGCTGCCACGCTGGCGTTTGCCGGCAGCGCTTTCGCGCAGGCCAACTACCCGACGCGCCCGATCCGCCTGATCGTGCCGTTCGCGGCAGGTGGCTCCACCGACCTGTCGGCGCGCCTGGTGGCCGAGTTTGCCGGGCGCGAGCTGGGCCAGTCCATCGTGGTCGAGAACAAGGGCGGCGCCGGCGGCTCGCTGGGCATGGAGCAGGTGGCCAATGCCGCGCCGGACGGCTACACCATCGGCATGGCCACGGTCAGCACGCACGGCTCCAACCCCGCGGTGTACCCCAGGCTGAAGTACGACCCGGTCAAGGACTTCGCCCCGGTCACCAACGTGGTGGCGATCCCCAGCGTGTTCGCGGTGCATCCCAGTGTGCCGGCCAAGACCATGCAGGAGTTCGTTGCCTTGGCCAAGGCCAACCCGGGCAAGTACAGCTTTGCTTCGCCCGGCGCCGGCTCGCTGGGCCACGTCAACATCGAGAACTTCATGATGCTGGCCAAGATCGACCTGCTGCATGTGCCGTACAAGGGCGCCGGCCTGGCGCTGAATGATGCCGTGGCAGGGCAGGTCAATGCCATCACCGACAACCTGTCGTCCACGCTGCCCCACGTGAAATCGGGCAAGCTGCGCGCGCTGGCGGTGCTGGGTGCGTCGCGCTCTGCACAGTTGCCTGGCGTGCCGACCTATGCCGAACTGGGCTTCAAGGATATGGGCGATGGCGGCTGGTTCGGCATCGTGGCGCCGGCGAATACGCCGCCTGCGATCGTCGCCAGGCTGAACCAGGCCATCCACAAGGCCATGCAGAACCCGGAGTTCAAGCGCAAGGTCGAGGAGTCGGGCGGCACGCTGGTGCCGACCACGCCCGAGCAGTTCAAGGCGCAGATCCAGCAGGCCATGGCGCGCTATGCCCGCGTGGCCAAGGCGGCGGATATCAAGCTGGACTGACGCATGGCTGAAGCGACGAACCTGACGACCAACGAGACCGCCGCGCTGCCCCCGGTGATCGTGCGCCTGCCGGAAGGGGAGGCGCTGCCGCTGGTGTGCGACTCGCCGCACAGCGGTACCGCGTACCCGGCGGACTTCGGTGCCGCCATCCCGGCGGCCCGCCTGCGTGGCGGCGAGGATACGCACGTCGATGCGTTATGGGATGCCGTGCCGGCCGCAGGCGGTACGCTGCTGGCGGCGACGTTCCCGCGCGTCTATATCGATCCCAACCGGATGGCCGACGACATCGACCCGGACCTGCTCGACGGCCCCTGGCCGACGGCGCTGGCCCCGGGCCCGAAGACGCAGCTGGGCTATGGCCTGATCTGGAGCCGGGTCGATGCGGGCACGCCGATCTACGACCGCCGCCTGTCCGTGGCCGAAGTGCAGGCCCGTATCGACCGCTACTACCGGCCGTACCACGCTGCGCTGGCCGAAGCGGTGGAGAGTGCCTGGCAGCGTTTCGGCACGGTGTGGCACCTGAACCTGCACTCGATGCCGAACAACGCCTATGAGCGGCTCAAAATCGACAGCCCGCATCCGCTGGCGGACTTTGTGCTCGGCGACCGGGACGGCACCACATGCGAGCCGGGACTGGTCGACCTGATAGCAGGGGAGTTGCGCGGCATGGGCTACACGGTGGCCTGCAATGATCCCTACAAAGGCGTGCAGCTGATTGCCCAGATCGGGCGGCCAGCCGAGCGGCGCAACAGCCTGCAGATCGAAATCCGGCGTCCGCTATACATGGACGAGGTTGGCCGGGAGCGCAATGGCGGGTTCGCCACGCTGCAACGCGACCTTGGCAAGCTGACCGGGCAGGTTGCGGCCTATATCCGCGCCCAACTCTGAGGCGCTTGTTCCACGTGAAACATCAGCCGGGCCTTGTGCCCGGCCTTTTTGTTTCACGTGGAACATAGCGTGGTTTCGGAGCGACTCCCCAGGTACCGCCGACGCCATGTTTCACGTGAAACATGGTTACCATCGAAAAGCCTCCAGTCGATTGCCGCTATAATTCGGCATTCCCGAATTTTCCCGCCAGCCTCCCGGAGGAGGTGTCCCATGCTTTACCCAACAGAGTTCGATGTCATCGTCGTCGGTGGTGGTCACGCCGGCACTGAAGCTGCACTCGCGGCTGCCCGCATGGGCTGCCAGACGCTGCTGCTGACCCATAACATCGAGACGCTGGGCCAGATGAGCTGCAACCCGTCCATCGGCGGCATCGGCAAGGGGCACCTGGTCAAGGAAGTGGATGCGATGGGCGGCGCCATGGCTGCCGCCACCGACGAGGCCGGCATCCAGTTCCGCATCCTCAACTCCAGCAAGGGCCCGGCCGTGCGCGCCACGCGCGCCCAGGCTGACCGCGTGCTGTACCGCAAGGCGATCCGTACGCGGCTGGAGAACCAGCCGAACCTGATGCTGTTCCAGCAGGCGGTGGACGACCTGATGGTCGAGGGCGACCGCGTGGTCGGTGCCATGACCCAGGTCGGCATTGCCTTCCGCGCCCGCGCGGTGGTGCTGACCGCCGGTACCTTCCTGGACGGCAAGATCCACGTGGGGCTGGACAACTACACCGGCGGCCGCGCCGGCGACCCGGCTGCGGTGTCGCTGTCGGCGCGCCTGAAGGACCTGAAGCTACCGCAAGGGCGCCTGAAGACTGGCACGCCGCCGCGCATCGACGGCCGCACCATCGACTTCTCGGTGATGGAAGAGCAGCCCGGCGACCTGGATCCGGTGCCGGTGTTCTCCTTCCTGGGCCGCCCGGAGCAGCACCCGCAGCAACTGCCGTGCTGGATCACCCACACCAACAGCCGCACCCACGACATCATCCGCGGCGGGCTGGACCGCTCGCCAATGTACACCGGCGTGATCGAAGGGGTAGGGCCGCGCTACTGCCCGAGTATCGAGGACAAGATCCATCGCTTTGCCAGCAAGGAAAGCCACCAGATCTTCCTGGAACCCGAGGGCCTGACCACCAACGAGTTCTACCCGAACGGGATCTCGACCAGCCTGCCGTTCGACGTGCAGCTGGAGCTGGTGCACTCGATCCGCGGGCTGGAGAACGCGCACATCCTGCGCCCCGGCTATGCGATCGAGTATGACTACTTCGACCCGCGTGGCCTGAAGGCCTCGCTGGAGAGCAAGGCAATCCGCGGCCTGTTCTTTGCCGGCCAGATCAACGGCACTACCGGCTATGAGGAAGCCGCCGCGCAGGGCCTGCTGGCGGGTATCAATGCCGGCTGCTACGTGCGCGAACGTGACGCCTGGACGCCACGCCGCGACCAGGCCTATCTGGGCGTGCTGGTCGACGACCTGATCACCCGTGGTGTGACCGAACCGTACCGGATGTTTACCAGCCGCGCGGAATTCCGCCTGAGCCTGCGGGAAGACAATGCCGATATGCGCCTGACCGAGGTCGGTCGCGAACTGGGCGTGGTCGACGATGCGCGCTGGGATGCCTTCAACCGCAAGCGCGACGCTGTTTCACGTGAAACAGAGCGCCTGAAGAGCACGTGGGTGAACCCGGCGATGCTGCCGGCTGAAGACGCCGTGCCGCTCCTGGGCAAGCCGATCGAGCGCGAGTACAGCCTGGCCGACCTGCTGCGCCGGCCGGAGGTCCGCTATGCGTCGCTGATGGCACTGCAGGGCGGCCGCCATGCGCCGGAGACGCCGCTGGACGCTGACGTCATGCTGGCCGAGCAGATCCGCGAACAGATCGAAATCGGCATCAAGTACCACGGCTATATCGCCCGCCAGGCAGCCGAGGTCGACAAGCTGGAAGCCAATGAATCGACGCGCCTGCCGGAAGGGCTGGATTACACCGAGGTGCGCGGCCTGGGCTTCGAGGTCAGCCAGAAGCTGAACCAGCACCGTCCGGAAACGCTGGGTCAGGCCTCGCGCATCTCCGGCGTGACACCGGCTGCTATCTCGCTGCTGTTGGTACACCTGAAGAAGAAGGGCCTGGGTCGCGCGCGCGCCGAGGCGGTTGCAGGTACTGGCACTGAGGCGGGTACCGATGCTGGCAGCAACTCGCAAGAGGCAGCCTGAGTGGCCGGTCCGCGACACACCATGACCGACGACGCCGCCCAGCGTCGTCGCCTCGAGGCCGGTCTGGAATCGATCGGCCTGGCCCTGGCGCCGGCCCAGATCGACAAGCTGTTCGACTACCTGGCACTGCTGCGAAAGTGGAACAGCGTCTACAACCTGACCGCGATCCGCCATCCTGATGAGATGCTTACGCATCACATGCTGGATTCGCTCGCCGCGGTGCCCGCGCTGGCCGAAGCCGCGCGCGCCGCAGCGCCAGGCACGCCGGCGTGGGGCAGGGTGCTGGACGTTGGTTCGGGCGGCGGCATGCCCGGCCTGCCGCTGGCGATCGCCTGCCCGGACCTGTCGGTGCTGATGGTCGACATCGTGCAGAAGAAGACCGCCTTCTTGACCCAGTGCCGTGCCCAGCTCGGACTAGCCAATGCCGCCGCGCACTGGGGGCCGGTGGAAAAGCTGGAAGACGCAGACGGCTATGCCGTGATCACGTCGCGCGCGTTCGCCGAACTGACAGACTTTGTGAACCTGTCGGGCCATCTGCTGGCACCGCACGGCAAGCTGATTGCCATGAAGGGTGTTTATCCACAGGCCGAGCTCGACCGCATGGAAGCGGCCGGCCTGATGACGCAATGGCAGGTCGATGCCGTGCCCCGGCTCACCGTGCCGGAGCTGGACGCCGAGCGCCACCTGGTGGTGTTGTCGCGGCGCTGAAGCGCGCAAGCAGGACCTACGCCGCGACGCTGCAACGGCAGCGCCGCGAACTGCCAGCCCCGGGCTGGCCGGATGAATTGAAGCAGGAGCCGCAGGAGCTTATGGCCAAGGTATTCGTGATCGCAAACCAGAAGGGCGGGGTAGGCAAGACCACCACCACGGTGAACCTCGCCGCCGGCCTGGCCGCGCAGGACCAGCGCGTGCTGCTGGTCGACCTGGACCCGCAGGGCAATGCCTCGATGGGCTCCGGCATCGACAAGCAGGCGCTGGAACACAGCGTGTATCAGGTGCTGGTTGGCCTGGCCAGCGTCACGCAGGCGCGCCAGCGTTCCGAGACCGGCAGGTACGACGTGCTGCCCGCCAACCGCGAACTGGCCGGCGCCGAAGTGGAGCTGGTCGAGCTCGACCAGCGCGAACGCCGGCTCAAGCAAGCCATCGACGAAGTCGACGACCAGTATGACTTCGTGCTGATCGACTGCCCGCCGTCGCTGTCGCTGCTGACGCTGAATGGCCTGTGTGCGGCACACGGCGTGATCGTGCCGATGCAGTGCGAGTACTTTGCGCTGGAAGGGCTGTCGGACCTGGTCAACACCATCAAGCAGGTACACGCCAACCTGAACCGCGAGCTGAAGGTGATCGGCCTGTTGCGCGTCATGTTCGATCCGCGCGTCACGCTGCAGCAGCAAGTGTCGGCGCAGCTCGAATCGCACTTCGGCGACAAGGTCTTCAAGACCATGATCCCGCGCAATGTGCGCCTGGCCGAGGCGCCGTCTTATGGCATGCCGGGCGTGGCATTCGATCCGTCGTCCAAGGGCGCCAAGGCGTACCTGGACTTCGGCGCCGAGATGATCGCGCGCGTCAGGCAGCTGGGCTGAAGGGGAGGGTGAGCATGAGCACGGTAAAGAAGAAGGGCTTGGGCCGCGGCCTCGAAGCGCTGCTGGGCGGGCCCGCGGAGATCGTGGAATCGGTCAAGCAGGAGGGCGCGCCCACCGTGCTGCGCCTGGACCAGCTGCAGCCGGGCAAGTACCAGCCGCGCACGCGCATGGACGAAGGCGCGCTGCAGGAGCTGGCAGCGAGCATCCGCGCACAAGGCCTGATGCAGCCGATCCTGGTACGCCGCGTCGCCGAACCGGATCGTTACGAGATCATCGCCGGCGAACGCCGCTTCCGCGCCTCGAAGCTGGCGGGCCTGGACAAGGTGCCGGTGCTGGTCAAGGACGTGGCCGACGAAGCCGCCGCCGCGATGGCGCTGATCGAGAACATCCAGCGCGAAGACCTGAACCCGCTGGAAGAAGCGCAGGGCATCATGCGCCTGATCCGCGAATTCAAGTTTACGCATGAGCAGGCGGCGGAGTCGGTCGGGCGCTCGCGCAGCGCGGTATCGAATCTGCTGCGGCTGCTGAACCTGGCCGCGCCGGTACAGACCATGCTGATGGCGGGTGATCTCGACATGGGCCATGCGCGCGCGCTGCTGGCCGTCGACGGCGCCAACCAGATCACGCTCGCGAACCAGATCGTCAACAAGCGGCTGTCTGTGCGCGAGACCGAAAAACTGGTGACGTCAACGCTCAAGCCGTTCGACCTGAAGTCGCTCAAGCAGAAGGGCGTCAATAACATTCGCGACGTAGCGCGGCTGGAAGAAGAACTGTCGGATGAGTTGGGGCTGGCGGTGCAGATCCGGGTGGGCGCGCGCGGCAAGGGCCAGCTCACCATCCACTTCAACGACAACGACGCGCTCGAAGGCGTGCTCGCGCGCTTGCGCGAGTCGCGGGCAGGGCAGCGGGTTGCCTGATTTTTAATCAGGCAATTCCCAGAGCATTTCCACACGCAATTCGGTGCGATAAACGGCCATCGCCGCGATGACTGTTGCGTGCACGCCGCAGTGGAAAATTCAACGGCCGGTATACGTACCGCGTGCCCGTTAATCCACCATCATGCGCAGGGTTCGCTGCGCAATCCAATTACGTCAAACATTATTGCTGCGCAATTTTTACGCAGCCATCATGCAATCGTGATGGCAACCGTTGTGCGCAATGCACTGCAAGCTAACTGTAAGCAGATTGACGCGCATCAGTAGTTCCCCTTAAAATCGTGCGGTTTGAATTCTGGCCGGGCCGAAAAGTTCCGGTCTGGAATGAGGCAGGAAGGTAGTGGTTCGAGACCGTCAGCAGCGAAGCGCCGGGTCCCGTCACGAGGATGACTGGGACGACTGGAAAGAGGGCGCAGACCGAGAGGAAGAGGCGGTCGATCCGCTGACGCGCGCCGACGCGGAAAGGCTGTTTGGCGAGCGCGCGCTGCATCCGTCGCGCATGACCCCGGGCAAGGTTGTCCTGGCGCAGGTGATCGTCACCTTGCTGTCGGCACTGTGCTGGGCGCTGTTCGCGAAAGAGCCAGGCCCGTACGGCTGGTCGGCGCTGTTCGGCGGCGTGGTGTGCTTCGTGCCGAGCGGGTTCTTCGCGTTCCGGCTGTGGCTGGCGCGCGACCGGGCTTCGATCGGCGGGCTGGTCCTGGGTGAGGCGATCAAGGTCTTTGCCACGGCGGCACTGCTGGTGCTGGTGGTGGTGCTGTACCGGGATCTGCGTTGGGTGCCGATGCTGGTCACGTTCCTGCTAGCGCTCAAGACATATTGGGTGGTGGCCCTGGTGATCCGCTAAGGCCGGCCGCTCGAAGACGGTGCTTCCTCGGGAAGTGGGGCACCAAGACGGAATATCAAGAGTTTCCCGTGACGGTTTCACAGTGGTGACACCGGACACGGCCAAGGTTGGACCCCGCTTGCATCGCGGTGACCGGCGAATCCGCCGAAGGCGATGCAAGACGCGTACCGGGCGTTGGCCACAGAGTGGCGGCGCACGGCCTGAAGATTTCGCAATATACCGTTCGTATCGACATGTCTGATGCTACCCAAGGCGCCGAACACGCGCTGACACCCTCCGGCTATATCGCCGAACACTTGCAGAACTTGAACTCGGTCGGCGGCAAGCAGGCGTCGGTGGTCGATTTCTCCGTGATCAACTACGACACGGTGTTCTGGTCCGTCCTGTGCGGCGCCATCGCCTTGCTGGTCCTGTACTTTGCCGCGCGCCGCGTCACCGCCGGCGTGCCGGGCCGCTTCCAGGCCTTCGTCGAGATGATCGTCGAGATGGTCGACGACCAGGCCAAGGGCATCATCCATGGCGACCGTTCGTGGATCGCGCCGCTGGCGCTGATGGTGTTCTGCTGGATCACCATGATGAACGCGATCGACCTGATCCCGGTGGACTGGGTCAACGGCCTGAATCACGTCCTCGGCATCTTCCACCTGCATATCCCCCACCACCGCGCAGTGGCCACGGCCGACCTGAACGGCACCCTGGGCATGTCGTGCTCGGTGCTGGTGCTGATGATCTACTACAGCTTCAAGATCAAGGGCACGGGCGGCTTCATGCACGAGCTGTTCTCGGCCCCGTTCGGCGCCAAGTGGTACCTGGCCCCGTTCAACCTGGTCCTGAACCTTATCGAATTCCTGGCCAAGGCCGTTTCGCTCGGCATGCGGTTGTTCGGCAACATGTACGCCGGCGAACTCGTGTTCCTGCTGATCGCGCTGCTGGGTTCCATCTGGACGTTCAGCGCCGACCTGTCCGCGCTGGGTTTTGTCGGTCACGTGCTGGCCGGCGCAGTCTGGGCGATCTTCCACATCCTGATCGTCCTGCTCCAGGCCTTCATTTTCATGATGCTGACGCTCGTGTACATCGGCCAGGCTCACGATCACCACTGATTTCCGGTTTTTGGTTTTTTGGTTTTTTGGTTCTAAGTCTCTCTAAATTAAAGGAGTCATCATGCAAGCATTTCTCGCCAACATCCAGGGTCTGACCGCCATCGGTATCGGCATCATCATCGGCCTGGGCGCTATCGGCGCCTGCCTGGGTATCGCCCTGATGGGTGGCAAGTACATCGAAGCCTGCGCACGTCAGCCTGAGCTGATGAACCCGCTGCAAACCAAGATGTTCCTGCTGGCTGGCCTGATCGACGCGGCATTCCTGATCGGCGTGGGTGTTGCAATGCTGTTCGCCTTCGCCAACCCGCTGCTGGCTGTCATCAAGTAATTCTTTTCGGTCTGCATGATGCTGACGGGCGGCGCGGGCCACCAGCCTGGCCGCCTTTTGTGCATTTATCTGTAGTTTGATTACCGAAAGGAACACACCATGAATCTGAACGCAACGTTTTTTGCGCAGATGGTCGTGTTCTTCATCCTGTGGTGGGTTGTTGCCAAATTCATTTGGCCGCCGCTGGTGAAGGCGCTCGACGAACGCGCAACGAAGATCGCCGATGGCCTCGCCGCTGCCGAGAAGGGCAAGGCCGAGCTCGAACTCGCCAACAAGCGTGTGGACCAGGCCCTGGCCGAAGCCCGCACCGAAGGTGCCCAACGCGTCGCTGACGCCGAGAAGCGCGCCCAGCTGACGGCAGACGAGATCAAGCAGCACGCCCAGGCAGAAGCCGCACGCATCATTGCCCAGGCCAAGGCCGAAGCCGATCAACAGGTTACCCGCGCGCGCGAATCCCTGCGCGACCAGGTTGCCGTGCTGGCCGTCAAGGGTGCCGAGCAGATCCTCAAGCGTGAAGTGAACGCGCAGGTCCACGCCGACCTGCTCAATCAACTCAAGGCTGAGCTCTAATCATGGCAGAAACCGCAACCATTGCCCGTCCCTACGCTGAGGCGCTGTTCCGCGTCGCCAGCGAGTCGAGCGCAGGCAATCTGGGTGCATGGTCCGAACTGGTGTCGGAAATGGGGCAGGTTGCCGCCAATCCCGACATGAAGGCGATCGCCGGCGATCCGAACGTTCCCGGCGAAAAGCTGGCCGAACTGTTCCTGTCGGTGCAGAAGTCCCCGCTGAATGACGAGGCTCGCCGCTTCGTCAGGCTGCTGGTGGATAACGGCCGCCTGACGGTGATGCCGGAAATCGCCGAGCAGTTCCATGTGCTCAAGAACGCCCGCGAGGGGTCGTCGGATGTCGAGATCACCAGCGCATTCCCGCTGGAAGGTCCGCAGTTGAACGACCTGGTCGCTGCACTCGAACGCAAGTTCGGCCGCAAGCTGTACGCGAAGGTGGCGGTGGACCCGTCCCTGATCGGCGGCGTGAGCGTCAAGGTCGGCGACGAAGTGCTCGACACTTCCGTGCGTTCGCGCCTGGCTGCCATGCAAGCCACGCTGACCGCCTGACCGCCCCGGCCGACGGATTGAAGAATTAGGAGCATTGTGATGCAACTGAACCCCTCAGAAATCAGCGAGCTGATCAAGACCCGCATCTCGGGCCTTGGCGCTGAAGCTGAAGTGCGCAACACCGGCACGGTGATTTCCGTGACCGATGGCATCTGCCGCGTGCATGGCCTGTCTGGCGTGATGCAGGGCGAGATGCTGGAATTCCCCGGCAACACCTTCGGCCTCGCGCTGAACCTCGAGCGCGACTCGGTCGGCACCGTGGTGCTGGGTGACTACGAACACATTTCCGAAGGCGACACGGTCAAGTGCACCGGCCGCATTCTGGAAGTGCCGGTAGGCAAGGAACTGCTGGGCCGCGTGGTCAACACGCTGGGCCAGCCGATCGACGGCAAGGGCCCGATCAACGCCAAGGAAACGGACGTGATCGAGAAGGTCGCCCCGGGCGTGATCGCGCGTCAGTCGGTGAGCCAGCCGGTGCAGACCGGCCTGAAGTCGATCGACTCAATGGTGCCGATCGGCCGTGGCCAGCGTGAGCTGATCATTGGCGACCGCCAGACCGGCAAGACCGCCGTGGCCGTCGACACGATCATCAACCAGAAGGGCAAGGGCATGTACTGCGTGTACGTCGCCATTGGCCAGAAGGCTTCGACGATCTCCAACGTGGTGCGCAAGCTGGAAGAGCACGGCGCGATGGAATACACCGTCGTCGTGGCCGCCGCCGCTTCGGATTCGGCCGCCATGCAGTACCTGGCTGCCTACGCCGGCTGCACGATGGGCGAATACTTCCGCGACCGCGGTGAAGACGCGCTGATCGTCTACGACGACCTGACCAAGCAAGCCTGGGCCTATCGCCAGGTGTCGCTGCTGCTGCGCCGCCCGCCGGGCCGCGAAGCCTACCCCGGCGACGTGTTCTACCTGCACTCGCGCCTGCTGGAGCGCGCTGCCCGCGTGAACGCCGACTACGTCGAGAAGTTCACCAACGGCGCGGTCAAGGGCCAGACGGGTTCGCTGACCGCGCTGCCGGTGATCGAAACGCAGGCCGGCGACGTGTCCGCATTCGTTCCGACCAACGTGATCTCGATTACCGACGGTCAGATCTTCCTGGAAACCGACCTGTTCAACGCCGGTATCCGTCCCGCTATCAATGCCGGTATCTCGGTGTCGCGCGTGGGTGGTGCCGCCCAGACCAAGGCGATCAAGAGCCTGTCCGGTGGTATCCGTACCGACCTGGCCCAGTACCGTGAACTGGCTGCGTTCGCGCAGTTCGCTTCGGACCTGGACGATGCCACCCGCAAGCAGCTCGAGCGCGGCCGCCGCGTGACCGAACTGCTCAAGCAGCCGCAATACCAGCCGCAGCAGGTGTGGCAGCTGGCAGCATCGCTGTTCGCCGCCAACAATGGCTTCCTCGACAACGTGGAAGTGAAGGACATTCTGCCGTTCGAGAAGGGCCTGCACGACCACCTGAAGACCAAGTTCGCCGACCTCGTCAACCGCATCGAAGACTCGAAGCAGCTTTCGAAGGAAGATGAGCCCGCCCTGCGTGCCGCGATCGAGGATTTCAGGAAGTCCGCCGCGTTCTAACCGCGAGATTCCCCGACACCGCCGCCGCGCCTGCTGATGCCGGCGCGGCGATGGTGCGGATGGAGAGGAAGATATGGCCGGAACGAAAGAGATTCGAACCAAGATCAAGAGCGTGCAAAACACGCGCAAGATCACCAAGGCGATGGAGATGGTCGCCGCGTCCAAGATGCGCAAGGCGCAGGAGCGGATGCGCACTGCCCGTCCCTATGCCGAGAAAGTACGCAACGTCGCGGCGCACCTGGCTACGGCCAACCCCGAATTCAAGCACCCTTTCATGCAGGAGCGCGAAGTCAAGCGCGTCGGCATGATCGTGGTCACGACCGACAAGGGGCTGTGCGGCGGTCTGAACACGAACGTGCTGCGCGCGGTCACCAACGAGCTGAAGAGCCTGCAAGGCCGCGGCGTGGACGTGCACGCGACCGCCATCGGTACCAAGGGCATGCAGTTCCTGGGCCGTATCGGCGCCAAGGTGGTTTCGCATGTGGTGCAGCTCGGAGACACCCCGCATCTGGAAAAGCTGATCGGTGCGGTCAAGGTCCAGCTCGACGCGTTTGCCAACGGTGAAGTCGATGCGGTGTACCTGGCGTACACCAAGTTCATCAATACGATGAAGCAGGAACCGATGGTCGAGCAGCTGCTGCCGCTCGCCGCCGACAAGCTGGCCCAGACCGAAGAGGAAAAGCGCGCCTACTCGTGGGATTACATCTATGAGCCCGACGCCCAGACCGTGGTGGAAGAACTGTTGGTCCGTTATGTCGAAGCACTGATATTCCAGGCCGTGGCCGAAAACATGGCGTCCGAGCAGTCGGCGCGCATGGTGGCCATGAAGTCGGCATCCGACAACGCCAAGAACGTGATCGGTGAACTGCAGCTGGACTACAACAAGACCCGGCAGGCGGCGATCACCAAGGAACTGTCGGAAATCGTCGGCGGTGCGGCAGCCGTCTAAGGCGTCAAGAATTCAAGCTATCGGAGATACGAAATGAGTATCGGAAATATTGTGCAGTGTATTGGCGCCGTGGTGGACATCGAGTTCCCCCGCGACGCGCTGCCGAAGGTGCACGACGCGTTGGTGCTGGAAGACAGCAGCGAAGCCTCGTTCGCCGAGAAGGGCCTGACCTTCGAAGTGCAGCAACAGCTGGGTGACGGCGTGGTGCGTACCATTGCCCTCGGTTCGTCCGACGGCCTGCGCCGCGGCATGAGCGTGAAGAGTACCGGTGCGCCGATCTCGGTGCCGGTGGGCATCGGCACGCTGGGCCGCATCATGGACGTGCTCGGCCGTCCCATCGACGATGCCGGCCCGATCGATTCGAGCGAGAAGCGCGCGATCCACCAGAAGGCCCCGAAGTTCGACGAACTGTCGCCGTCGGTTGACCTGCTGGAAACCGGCATCAAGGTGATCGACCTGGTCTGCCCGTTCGCAAAGGGCGGCAAGGTGGGTCTGTTCGGTGGTGCAGGCGTGGGCAAGACCGTCAACATGATGGAGCTCATCAACAACATCGCCAAGCAGCACAGCGGTCTGTCGGTGTTTGCCGGCGTGGGCGAGCGTACCCGTGAAGGGAACGACTTCTACCACGAAATGAAGGACTCCAACGTGCTCGACAAGGTGGCCATGGTGTTCGGCCAGATGAACGAGCCGCCGGGCAACCGTCTGCGCGTGGCGCTGACCGGCCTGACCATGGCCGAGCGCTTCCGTGACGAAGGCCGTGACATCCTGTTCTTCGTAGACAACATCTACCGTTACACGCTGGCCGGTACCGAAGTGTCCGCGCTGCTGGGCCGTATGCCTTCCGCAGTGGGCTACCAGCCGACGCTGGCCGAGGAAATGGGTAAGCTGCAAGAGCGTATTACCTCGACCAAGACCGGCTCGATTACGTCGATCCAGGCCGTGTACGTGCCTGCGGATGACTTGACCGACCCGTCGCCTGCTACCACCTTCCTGCACCTGGACTCGACCGTGGTGCTGTCGCGTGACATCGCTGCGCTCGGTATCTACCCCGCCATCGACCCGCTCGACTCGACCTCGCGCCAGCTGGACCCGCAGATCGTCGGTACGGAACACTACGAGGTGGCCCGCCGCATTCAGCAGACCCTGCAGCGCTACAAGGAACTGCGCGACATCATCGCGATTCTGGGCATGGACGAACTGTCGCCGGAAGACAAGCTGGCAGTGAACCGCGCCCGTAAGATCCAGCGTTTCCTGTCGCAACCGTTCCACGTGGCAGAAGTGTTCACGGGTTCGCCGGGCAAGTACGTGCCGCTGAAGGAAACCATCCGCGGCTTCAAGATGCTGGTCGAAGGCGAGTGCGATCACCTGCCCGAGCAGGCGTTCTACATGGTCGGCTCGATCGACGAAGCCTTCGAAAAGGCCAAGAAGCTCCAGTAAGCCTTGCTTTGTTGCTCCTGCCTCGCGGCAGGGGTGACGGCTGGCCGCCATGTGCGTCCGGCCGTCTGAAGCGAAGGTGTTGGAGAAAGGATCTGATATGGCAACCATTCTTGTAGACGTCGTCAGCGCGGAAGCGTCGATCTTCTCCGGCCAGGCGAAGTTCGTGGCGCTGCCGGGCGAGTCGGGTGAGCTGGGCATCCTGCCGGGTCACACGCCGCTGATCACGCGCATCCAGCCGGGTGCGGTGCGGATCGAGAAGGAAGACGGCAGCGAAGAGTTCGTGTTCGTTGCCGGCGGCATTCTCGAAGTCCAGCCCAAGCACGTCACCGTGCTGGCCGACACCGCCATCCGCGGTGGCGACCTGGACGAAGCCAAGGCCCAGCAAGCCAAGCGTGCAGCCGAGGAGCTGATGCAGAACCGGAGCAGCGACCTGGACCTGGCCCGCGCCCAGAGCGAACTGGCCGTGGCCGCCGCACAGCTGGCTGCCATCGCCCGCCTGCGTCGTAAGAAGTAAGAACAGAGCAGCACCGTCGCATTGTTGTTTTTTCGATGCGACATTTAAAAAAGGCAGCCGCGAGGCTGCCTTTTTTGTGGGCACAGCGATATGCTTTCGACTCGCCTGGACAAAAAAAAGCGCGCGGGCCGGGGAGGCTCCGCGCGGACGGGAAAATCCCTTCGAGGGGTCAATTCGAAGGAACGGGTTCGGTCCAGGTCGACAATCAAGGCGCAACGGATACTCAATATCCGCACACAGGCCGCAAAGGCCACGCGCTGCAACGGTCTTCCTGGTGCTCCGGTCCAGCGGCATCTTTGCTGGATCGGAAAATCGGGTTACTGCTACAAAAAGGCTTTCTTCACCACGCCCCTTTAGGTCTGCACAGCCTTTGTTTGCCGGGGCGCCGCACCCGGACAGCGGGTGTGTCAATGCATTGTGGGGGAAACTCCCCGGCATGGCAGTAACAAAATGTATCGTTTTGCAAGAAGTTGAAAGCTGGCGGTGTCAAGATCCGGCGCGTTCGCCACATTTTTGCACGTTGTCGCCACGTTCGACGCCGTAACGTGCAGCTACCTTATCAATCCCGGCAGGTTTTCCGTGTTCGATCTCGCACCATCCCCTGCGTGACGATTCGCGGTTACGATTCGATACGTCGTGCCCGATGCTGCCCACGCCGGCCGCATCCGGTGCTAGCCGACTTGTCCACATGCCGGAGACGCAATGCCCCCCGAGATGCAGCAAGCGATACAAGCCATGCTGGCGATGAAGACCGTGGCCGTGGTCGGCCTGTCCGACCGTCCGGAGCGCCCCAGTCACGAAGTGGCCGAATTCCTGCAGGGCCACGGCTTCCGAATCGTGCCGGTCAATCCGCGCCACGCCGGCGAGCGCATCCTGGGGGAGACCTGTTACGCCACGCTGCGTGAAGCGGCCGACGCTGCGGCTGCGGCGGGGGCACCCATCGAGTGGGTCGATATCTTCCGCCGGGCCGAGGATACGCCGCCCGTGGTCGACGAGGCCATCGCCATCGGCGCGCGCGGGGTCTGGCTGCAACTGGGCATCGTCAACGACCAAGCCGTGCGCCGTGCCGCCGACGCCGGCCTGCTGGCGGTACAGGACTGCTGCAGCAAGATCGAGCTGACACGCCGGCTTGGCCTGGACTGAAGCGAGCCGGGCAAGTTATCCACAATCCTGTCCCACCTTTTTACCGATTTTCCCCCGCCACCTACCATGGCCATCGATCCGCAACTGCTCGCCTACTACCGCCGCCTCGCTGACCGCTACGCCGGGGAGCCGGTCCCGGCCGACATCCCCGCGCACCGCGCCCGCTTTGCCGAGATCGCGGCCGCGTCGCTGCTGCCGGACCCGGAGGGCATCGCGGTGCAGGACCTGGAGCTCGCGCTGGCAGGCCGCACACTGGGGGCGCGGCTGTTCCGCCCACAAGGCGTGGCGGCGCCGCGGCTGATCGTCTACTTCCATGGCGGCGGCTGGGTGATCGGCTCGGTGCAGACGCACCACACCGTGGCCGCCTTGCTGGCCGCCGATACCGGCTGCGCGGTAGCCAGCGTCGACTACCGGCTCGCGCCGGAGCACCCTTACCCGGCACCCAGCGACGACGCCGCCGACGCGGTGCTGTGGCTCGCCGGCCAGCGCCAGGCGCTCGGCCTGGCACCGGACTTCCTGGCGGTGGCGGGCGACAGCGCCGGCGGCCACCTGGCCGCGCAGGCCGCCCAGCAGCTAAACGGGGGCGACGCGGTGCGGGTCGACGCCCAGTTGCTGATCTACCCGGTGACGGCGCCGGTACTCAGTTCCGAAAGCTACCGCGCTTTCGCCGAAGGCCCGGGCCTGACGCGCGACGAGATGGCGTGGTTCTGGACCCAGTTCATCGGCACCGAGGCCCTGGCCCAGGGCGCCGCGCACCCAGACCCGCGCGTGCACCTGATGGCCGCGCCGCCGGTGCGCCCGCCCGCGACCGTGGTGGTGGTGGCCGCGCACGACGTGCTGCGCGACGACGGCCTCGCCTATGCCGATTTCCTGGTGCGCCATGACGCCCCGGTGATCACCATCGAGGCCGGCGGTATGTCCCACGGCTTCGCGCGCCTGCAGCCCGAGGCCGAACGCGCGCGCGCATGGATGCGGCGCGCCGCCGCCGCCTTTGCCGACCTGCTGGACGACGCCTGAGCGAATTCCCGCGGATTCCCGGACAGGCGGCCCGCAAAGCCCCGGCGCGGTGCGGCCATCCCTTAGAATGGCGGTCTTACGAGGATGACCATGACCGCACTGCAGAACGATACCTTCCTGCGCGCGCTGCGCTGCCAGCCCACCGAATACACGCCGCTGTGGCTGATGCGCCAGGCAGGCCGCTACCTGCCCGAATACAACGCCACGCGCGCCCGCGCCGGCAGCTTCCTCGGGCTGGCCAAGAACCCGGCCTACGCCACCGAGGTCACCCTGCAGCCGCTGGACCGCTATCCGCTGGACGCGGCCATCCTGTTCTCCGACATCCTGACCGTGCCTGACGCGATGGGCCTGGGCCTGTCGTTCGCGCAGGGCGAGGGCCCGCGCTTTGCGCACCCGCTGCGCACCGAGGCCGACGTGCAGAAGCTGGCCGTGCCCGACATGACGTCGCTGCAGTACGTCTTCGACGCCGTCAGCGAGATCCGCCGCGCGCTGGTGCAGGACGGGCGCCAGCGCGTGCCGCTGATCGGCTTCTCCGGCAGCCCGTGGACGCTGGCCTGCTATATGGTCGAAGGCGGCGGTTCGGACGATTTCCGCACGGTCAAGGCGATGATGTACGGCCGCCCGGACCTGATGCATCGCATCCTCGAGATCAATGCCGAAGCCGTCACCGCCTACCTGAACGCGCAGATCGAAGCTGGGGCGCAGGCCGTGATGATCTTCGACACCTGGGGCGGGGCGCTGGCCGACGGCATGTACCAGGCCTTCTCGCTGGCCTATATGCGCCGCGTGCTGGCCGGCCTGAAGCGCGAGCACGACGGCGAGCAGGTACCCGCGATCGTCTTCACCAAGGGCGGCGGCCTGTGGCTGGAGGCGCTGGCCGACACCGGTGCCGATGCGATCGGGCTGGACTGGACCGTCAACCTGGCCCAGGCGCGCCAGCGCACTGGCGGCCGCGTGGCGCTGCAGGGCAATATCGATCCCACCGTGCTGTTCGCCCCGGAAGCGGCGATCCGCGAGCAGGTGCGCGGCGTGCTCGACAGCTACGCCGCCGGCGGCGGCAGCGACGGCCATGTGTTCAACCTCGGCCACGGCATCTCGCAGTTCACGCCGCCCGAGAACGTCACCGTCCTGGTCGATGAAGTGCATCGCCACAGCCGCAAGTTGCGCGTCGCGCAGAAGTGACGGTGCCGGTGTGCGTGGGGGCAAGCCATTGCTGACGCGCCCCGCGCTGCAACGAACCGGCGCGCTGCTGTGCCCGGTGCTGCCGGAGGCGCGCCGCTACTGCTGTCAAGTAAACTTTTTCGCCAGCATTCGCCAAAAAGGTGCTCGGAGTTGATTGGCGGCACTTGACTTATGCACACCGATAGGTTTGCCGCAGTGCAAGACGAAGCCACCCTCTAACCTATCCGGGGGATGTTTGCAAGGTCTTGATTTTTAAGGATTTGGAAGATTTTCAAAGCATGGGGCGATGCCGGTGAATTCCCTTGTTTTGCGGGGCTTTCGGGTTCCCCGGCGCGACTTTTCAACAAAGTTATCCACAGGGGCGGTGGAATTAGTGGAAAACCAGTCATCTATCATCGACTTAGGGCCACATTTGAAGTTTTACTTTAAGTTGATGTTGCGCCGCACACAAAAACCCCCCGCCCACGCCCTGCGCCGCTCTCTGCACAGCGTGTGGGCAAAGGCGGTGCACCAGGAATGGACGCATGGCGCACGCTAGCGGCGCCATCCCTCTCCTTGAGCTCGACACGGCACCCGCCGGGGCCGTGGCGCCGGCTGCCGGCGCTCAGTCCATCGTCCGGGTCGCGCTGGACACACCCGCCGACGACTGCTTCGACTACCTCGCCACGCCCGACATCGCCCTTGGAGACGTGGTGGTGGTGGCATTCGGCCGCCGCAGCCTGGTGGGCGTGGCCGTGGCGCGCGCCGATGGCTCCGATGTGCCGGCCGAGCGCCTGCGCCCGGTGGCGCAGCGGCTGGACTGGATGCCGCCGCTGCCGCCCGACTGGATCGAGCTGGCCGCCTTTGCCGCGCGCTACTACCAGCGCCGGCTGGGCGAGGTGATGCTGCCGGCCCTGCCGCCGGCGTTGCGCGAGGCCGAGAGCTGGCCTGGCCTGGGCCAGCGTGCCCGCACCGACGAATACCGCCTGCTCCCCGGCCGCGCCGATGACCTGCTGGCCGCCGTGCCGCCGCGTGCACGCAGCGTGCGCGCGCTGGCGCAGGCACTGGCCGACCGCGCCGCCACCACCGGCGAGCCGCTGGCGCTCGCCGACGCACGCGTGCTGTGCGCGGCCGCGCCGGCCCGGCTGGCCGAATGGCAGGCCGCCGGCTGGGTCGAGGCCAGCCGTACCGCACGCCCGCTGCTATCGGTCGACCCGGGGCAGCCGCCATCCGTGGCGCCCGCGCTGCACGACGAGCAGCGCGCTGCTGTCCAGGCTATCGCCGAGGCCGAAGCCTTTGCCCCGTTCCTGTTGCACGGCGTCACCGGCAGCGGCAAGACCGAGGTCTACCTGCATGCGATGCAGGCGGTGCTGGAACGCGATCCGCAGGCCCAGGTATTAATGCTCGTCCCCGAAATCAACCTGACGCCGCAACTCCAGGCCCGCATCGCCGCGCGCTTCCCGCACCTGCCGCTGGCCGTGCTGCACAGCGGCCTGGCCGACCAGGAGCGCAGCCTGCAGTGGCTCGCCGCCCACCGCGGCGAGGCGCGCATCGTGCTGGGCACGCGCATGGCCGTGATGGCCTCGCTGCCGGCGCTGGCGCTGATCGTCGTCGACGAGGAGCACGACACCTCCTACAAGCAGCAGGAAGGGCTGCGCTACTCCGCGCGCGACCTGGCGGTGTGGCGCGCCAAGCAGCGCGGGATCGCGGTGGTGCTGGGCTCGGCCACGCCGTCGATGGAGACCTGGTGGCGGGCAGGGCAGGGCACTTACCGCAAGCTGGTGCTGCGCGAGCGCGCCCAGGCCGACGCTGCGCTGCCGGCCGTGCGCCTGGTGGACCTGAACCAGGAGCGCCAGCGCCAGCGCGCGCTGTTCGAGGGCCTGTCGGTGCCGCTGCTGGAAGCCATCGACGCGCGCCTGGCGCGCGGCGAGCAGAGCCTGCTGTTCCTGAACCGCCGCGGCTACGCCCCGGTGCTCGCCTGCGACAGTTGCGGCTGGCTGTCGGGCTGCCCGCGCTGCTCGGCGTACCTGGTGCTGCACCGGCCCGAGCGGCGCCTGCGCTGCCACCATTGCGGGCTGGAAGCGCCGGTGCCGCACCACTGCCCGGACTGCGGCAATGTCGATATCGCGCCGCTCGGGCGCGGCACGCAGCGCATCGAGGAGGCGCTGGCGGCACGCTTCCCGCAGGCCCGCATCGCCCGCATCGACGCCGATTCGACGCGGCGCAAGGGCAGCGCGCAGGCGATGTTCGACGAGGTCCACGCGGGCGAGGTCGATATCCTGGTGGGCACGCAGATGGTCGCCAAGGGCCACGACTTCCAGCGCGTGACGCTGGTGGGGATCGTCCATCCCGACGCCGCCATGTTCAGCCACGACTTCCGCGCCGCCGAGCACCTGTTCGCCTCGCTGATGCAGGTTGCCGGCCGGGCAGGGCGCGCGGGCCTGGCGGGCGAGGTACTGATCCAGACCCGCTACCCGGACACCCCGGCATTGCAGGCGCTGACGCGCCACGACTATGATGGATTCGCGGCCAGCCAGTTGCGCGAGCGGCGCCAGGCCGGGTTGCCCCCGTTCTGCTTCCAGGTGCTGGTGACCGCCGAACATGGCCAGCTGGAACGGGCGCTGCAGTTCCTGCAGGTGGCGCGCCGGCATGCCGATACCTGCCAGCTCGCGGCCGAGGTGCAACTGCATGACCCGGTGCCGATGTCGATGGTTCGCATCGCCAACCGGGAGCGCGCGCAGATGCTGGTCGAGGCCGCTTCACGCCCGGCGCTGCAACGGTTTGTGGCCGAGTGGGTACAGACTTTCGCAGAGGTAGGAACGGAGGCCAAGGGGGTGCGCTGGCAGCTGGAAATCGATCCGCTGCGGATCTGATCCATGCTGGCTGGTGCAACCTCGGTATTAGGGTTTTCGATAGGGTTGCACCGGGTTGCACCTTGATGATTCCCGGGAGTAAGATCGCCCCAGCTCACAGGCTGCGGCCGGTCGCGCGCCCCTGCCATTCCGGCACAGACGCGGTAGCACCGGCGGCGGCCTCCCGTCTTACGGAGATTTGCCCGCATGGCCACCACCACCCTCGGCGTCAAGCTCGACGACGCCTCGCGCGATCGCCTCAAGCGCGTCGCCCAATCCATCGACCGCACGCCGCACTGGCTGATCAAGCAGGCCATCTTCACCTACCTGGAGCAAGTCGAGCGCGGCTACCTGCCGCACGAGACCAGCGCCGCAGGCTCGGCGGAGTCCGATGGCCCGGATGCCGCCGAGCCGGCGCATGCCGACGGCGCGCCGCAGGCCTTCCTGGAGTTCGCGCAGAGTATCCAGCCGCAGTCGGTGCTGCGCGCAGCCATCACCTCGGCCTACCGCCGCCCGGAAACCGATTGCGTGCCGGTACTGCTGGAGCAGGCCCGCCTGCCGCAACAGCAGGCCGACGCCGCCATCAAGATGGCCAAGACGCTGGCCACCCGGCTGCGCGAGCAGAAGGTCGGCACCGGACGTGAAGGGCTGGTGCAGGGGCTGATCCAGGAGTTCTCGCTGTCCTCGCAGGAAGGCGTGGCGCTGATGTGCCTGGCCGAGGCACTGCTGCGCATCCCCGACAAGGCCACCCGCGATGCACTGATCCGCGACAAGATCAGCGGCGCCAACTGGCAGTCGCACCTGGGCCAGAGCCCGTCGCTGTTCGTCAACGCCGCCACCTGGGGCCTGCTGCTGACCGGCAAGCTGGTGGCCACCCATACCGAATCCGGCCTGACCAAGGCGCTCACGCGCATCATCGGCAAGGGCGGCGAGCCGCTGATCCGCAAGGGCGTGGACATGGCGATGCGCCTGATGGGCGAGCAGTTCGTCACCGGCGAGACCATTTCCGAGGCGCTGGCCAACGCGCGCAAGTATGAGGCGCAGGGCTTCCGCTATTCCTACGACATGCTGGGCGAAGCGGCCATGACCGAGGCCGATGCCGCGCGCTACCTCGCTTCGTACGAGCAGGCCATCCACGCCATCGGCCAGGCCTCGCGCGGGCGCGGCATCTATGAAGGCCCGGGCATCTCGATCAAGCTGTCGGCGCTGCACCCGCGCTACAGCCGCGCCCAGCACGAGCGCGTGGTCACCGAGCTGTACGAGCGGCTCAAGTCGCTGACGCTGCTGGCGCGCCAGTACGACATCGGCATCAATATCGACGCCGAGGAAGCCGACCGCCTGGAGATCTCGCTGGACCTGCTCGAGCGCCTGTGCTTCGAGCCCGAGCTGGCCGGCTGGAACGGCATCGGCTTCGTGGTGCAGGGCTACCAGAAGCGTTGCCCGTTCGTGATCGACTACCTGATCGACCTGGCCCGCCGCAGCCGCCACCGTCTGATGATCCGCCTGGTCAAGGGTGCCTACTGGGACAGCGAGATCAAGCGCGCCCAGGTCGAAGGGCTGGAGGGCTACCCGGTCTACACGCGCAAGGTCTACACCGATGTGTCGTACCTCGCCTGCGCGCGCAAGCTGCTGTCGGTGCCGGACGCGATCTACCCGCAGTTCGCCACGCACAACGCGCATACGCTGGCGGCCATCTACCAGATCGCCGGCCACAGCTACTACCCCGGCCAGTACGAGTTCCAGTGCCTGCACGGCATGGGCGAGCCGCTGTACGACCAGGTGGTGGGGCCCACCGCCGACGGCAAGTTCAACCGTCCGTGCCGCATCTACGCCCCGGTCGGCACGCATGAGACGCTGCTGGCCTACCTGGTGCGCCGGCTGCTGGAGAACGGCGCCAACACCTCGTTCGTGAACCGCATTGCCGACGACACCATCTCGCTGGACGAGCTGGTGGCCGACCCCGTCGCCGTGGTCGAAGCCATGCATCGCGACGAGGGCGGGCTGGGCCTGCCGCACCCGCGCATCCCGTCGCCGCGCACGTTGTACGGCAAGAGCCGTCCCAACTCGGCTGGCATCGATCTCGCGAATGAACACCGGCTGGCCTCGCTGTCGTCGGCGCTGCTCGCCGGCACCAGCGAACGCGCCGTAGCCGAGCCGCTGCTGGGCGTCGAGATGCCGCGCGCTGCCGACGCCATTACCGCGCCGGTGCTGAACCCGGCCGACCACCGCGACGTGGTGGGCCATGTCACCGAGGCCAGCCAGGCCGACGTCGACGCCGCGCTGCAGGCCGCGGTCAATGCCGCACCGATCTGGCAGGCCACGCCGCCCGACGTGCGCGCCGCCGCGCTGGAACGCGCCGCCGACCTGATGGAAGCCCAGATGCAGTCGCTGATGGGCATCATCATGCGCGAGGCCGGCAAGACCTTCTCCAACGCCATCGCCGAAGTGCGCGAGGCGGTCGACTTCCTGCGCTACTACGCCGCCGAGATCCGCCGCAGCTTCGACAACGACACCCATCGCCCGCTGGGCCCGGTGGTCTGCATCAGCCCGTGGAACTTCCCGCTGGCGATCTTCACCGGCCAGGTGGCCGCGGCGCTGGCCGCCGGCAACCCGGTGCTGGCCAAGCCCGCCGAACAGACCCCGCTGATCGCCGCCGCCGCGGTCCGCCTGCTGCGCGAGGCCGGCGTGCCGGCCGGCGCGGTGCAGCTGCTGCCAGGCCGCGGCGAGACCGTCGGCGCCGCGCTGGTGGGCGATGCCCGCGTCAAGGGCGTGATGTTCACCGGCTCGACCGAGGTCGCGCGCATCCTGCAACGCAATGTCGCCGGGCGCCTGGACGCTGCCGGCCGCCCGATCCCGCTGATCGCCGAGACCGGCGGCCAGAACGCGATGATCGTCGACTCGTCGGCGCTGGCCGAGCAGGTGGTGGGGGACGTGGTCAACTCCGCCTTCGACTCGGCCGGCCAGCGCTGCTCGGCGCTGCGCGTGCTGTGTCTGCAGGAGGACGTGGCCGACCGCGTGCTGGAAATGCTCAAGGGCGCCATGCAGGAACTGAACATGGCCAACCCGGACCGCCTGTCGACCGACGTCGGCCCGGTGATCGACGAAGAGGCGCGCGCCAATATCGTGCGCCATATCGACGCCATGCGCGCCAAGGGCCGCCGCGTCCACCAGGCCGATCTGAACGCGCCGCAGACCGCAAGCTGCCGCCACGGCACCTTCGTGCCGCCGACGCTGATCGAGCTGGACAGCCTCGAGGAACTGAAGCGCGAGGTGTTCGGGCCGGTGCTGCATGTGGTGCGCTTCCCGCGCACGGCGCTGGACACCATGGTCAGCCAGATCAACGGCACTGGCTACGGCCTGACGCTGGGCATCCATACCCGCATCGACGAGACCATTTCCTTTATCGTGAGCCGCGCCCATGTGGGCAACCTGTACGTGAACCGCAATATCGTCGGCGCGGTGGTGGGCGTGCAGCCGTTCGGCGGCGAAGCGCTGTCCGGCACCGGCCCGAAGGCTGGCGGCCCGCTTTACCTACACCGGCTGCTGTCCGTATGCCCGCAGGACGCGGTGGCGCGCTGCGTGCGCGCGGCCGATGTCAGCAGCAGCGCCGAAGCGGTTGGCCCGGATGACGAGGCCGCGCGTGCCGCCGAAGCCTTCCGCACCTGGGCGCGCGCCGAGCTGCCGGAAGTGGCCGCCGCCTGCGAACGCCTTGCCGAGGCCTCGCCCTCGGGCCTGGCCGTGACGCTGGCCGGCCCCACCGGCGAGCGCAACACCTACACGCTGCTGCCGCGCGAACGCGTGCTGTGCCTGGCCGCGCAAGAGGCCGACCTCGCGCTACAGCTGGGCGCCGTGCTGACCGTCGGTGCCGAGGCGGTCTGGCCGGAAAACCCTGTCGGCCGGGGGCTGTTTGCGCGCCTGCCTAAGGGCGTACAATCGCGCGTCCGTATGGTGGCCGACTGGACCGCTGCGGATACCGGATTCGATGCAGTGCTGCACCACGGCGACTCCGACCAGCTGCGCACGGTGTGCGAGCAGGTGGCTGCGCGCCCCGGCCCGATCATCGGCGTGCAGGGCCTGGCGCAAGGTGAACCGAATGTCGCGCTCGACCGTTTGCTGATCGAGCGCTCGCTCTCGGTCAACACCGCGGCCGCGGGCGGCAATGCCAGTTTGATGACGATCGGCTGAGGCAACCCCGGCCCTCGTCTTGTCGAAGCGCGCGGCGGTGGCGGCGATCCCGCCCCGGCGCGCATACGAAGAACGGCGCGGCACTGCCAATCCCGCGCCTCCAACAATGCCGGCAACGGCACCACATCGGCACCATTTGGGACCCAAGGAGATCTGATGAGCTCGACATTCCACAAGACGGCAGTGACCGTTGCCCTGACCCTGGCTGGCCTGACCGCCGCCTCGGCCGCGTTCGCGCAGGCCCAGGAAATCAAGCTGGGCTTTGCCGCACCGATGACCGGCGGCCAGGCGCAGTACGGCAAGGACATGCAGAACGGCATCGTCCTCGCGATCGAGGACATGAACGCCACCAAGCCCAAGATCGGCGGCAAGGAAGTCAAGTTCGTGCTGGTCTCCGAAGACGACCAGGCCGACCCGAAGACCGGCTCGGTGGTCGCGCAGAAGCTGGTGGACAACGGCATCCAGGGCATGCTCGGCCATTTCAACTCGGGCACCACCATCCCGGCGTCGATGGTCTACAACCGCGCCGGCATTCCGCAGATCGCCATGGCGACCGCGCCTGAGTACACCAAGCAGGGCTTCAAGACCACGTTCCGCATGATGACCTCCGACACCCAGCAGGGTTCGGTGATCGGCGCCTTCGTGGTGAAGAAGCTGGGCGCGAAGAACATCGCCATCGTCGATGACCGCACCGCCTACGGCCAGGGCCTGGCCGACGAGTTCGAGAAGGCCGCCAAGGCCGCCGGCGGCAAGATCGTGCGCCGCGAGTTCACCAACGACAAAGCGGTGGACTTCAAGGCCGTGCTGACCAACATCAAGCGCAGCAACCCGGACATCATCTTCTACGGCGGCGCCGAGACCCAGTCCGCGCCGATGGCCAAGCAGGTGAAGGAACTGGGCATGAAGGCCCCGCTGGTGTCGGGCGAGATGTCCAAGACCGACAACTTCCTGAAGCTGGCCGGCCCGTCGGCCGAAGGTACCGTGGTGTCGCTGGCCGGCCTGCCGCTGGACCAGATGCCGGGTGGTTCTACGTACGAGAAGAAGTACGAGAAGCGCTTCGGCTCGAAGGTGCAGACCTACTCGCCGTACGCCTATGACGGCGCCACCGCGATGATGACGGCGATGGTCAAGGCCGGGTCGGCCGATCCGGCGCGTTACCTGCCGGTGCTGGCTGCGACCAATATGCAGGGCGTGACCACCAAGACGCTGGCCTATGATGCGCGCGGCGACCTGAAGGATGGTGGTATCACCGTCTACAAGGTGGTTGGCGGCAAGTGGACCGTGCTGGAAACGGTTGGCGGCAAGTAAGCTTTCGGTACTGCCTGCGAAACGCCACCTTCGGGTGGCGTTTCGCATTGTCGGCGGCTGTGCTCAAGAAAAGACGGGCGCTGCCGGTTGTTGTCCGGATGCGGATCCCACCATTGGCGCATAATCCCGCACTCGCACAATTTATCCATAGGAGCAGTACGTGTCCCAGCAGGAAGCCAGCTACGACCACGCCATCGGGCTAGCCAACCAAGGGCGCTTCGCCGAAGCCCTGCAGATCGCCGACCAGCTGTCGCAGGCCCGCCCCGAGGTGGTCGATTTCGTGACACTGCGCGCGCGGCTGCACTTCGACAACGGCGACGCCGCCGCGGCGCTGGCGGTGCTGGACCAGGCGCTGGCGCGGCTCGACACGCTGCCGCTGCAGCCGCCGCACCGCTGGGCCTCGCGCGGGGTGATCGCGCACCGCTACGGCGCCATGCTGATGAGCCTGGGCCGCGACGCCGAGGCGCGCCCGTGGCTGCACGAGGCGGCGCAGCGCAGCGGCCTGCTCTCGGGCGACTGGCCCGCGCACTTCCACGCCGGCTTGGTGGCCCTGCGCATGGGCGACATGGCCGCCGCGGCGCGCTACTGGTATGACCTGATGGTGCGCAATCCGGACCTGGGCGCCGAGGATATCGCGCCGCTGGTGCGCGACTACATCGGCCGGGCCGAGGCCGCCGGCGTGCCGGTCGAGCCGCTGATGCGGGTGTGCCTGGGCCGTGTCGCCCTGGACAACCCGCATCTGCTGGATCTCGACCCCGACGCCGGCGACGCCGTGGCTGCCGACCAGGCCGCCCGCGTGCTGGCCGAACAGCCGGACCACCCCGAGGCGCGCCGCCTGCGCGCGCCGCTGCGCTGGGGCGTCGGCGACACCCAGGGCGCGCTCGACGACCTCGCGGTCTACCTGCGCCAGGTGCCCGACCCGCAGAGCCAGGTACGCGAACTGGCGTGGCGCCACCAGCTGGCGCAGGCCGGCGACGGCGCCCAGCAGGCCGAGCGCGAGCCGTGGCTGCGCTTCAACCTGACCGACAAGTCCGACGACGGCGCCGCCTACCACCGCGCCGCCATGGCGCTGGGCGAGTTCATTGACGAGGTGCCGGCCGCCGAAGCCGCGCTGCGGCCCGTGCTGGTGCAGGGCTGCCGCAACGGCGTGGCGCGCTTTGACCAGTATTTCGCCACCGGCCAGGGCGATGCCGCCGGCCATGGCGGCAATGCCGACCCGCATGTCTATTCGCTGCTGTGCCGGCTGCTGGCGCGCAGCCTGCCGGCCGATGCCGCGCACCTGGAAGAGCGCATCGCGCTGCACCGCCAGGGCATGGCCGCCAGCGAGTTCATCGACCACTGGATCGACCTGCTCGACTGCCACGCCGGCGCGGGCCAGCACCAGAAGGTGGTGGAACTGGCCGGCGAAGTGCTCAACCGCTATCCGCTGGAGCGCAACCCGGCCGACGTGACCTGGGCCTTCAGTCGCCTGATCGCGGCGTGGAAGGCAATGGGCGGCGCCGAGCCGACCGAGGCCGCGCGCGCCGCCATGATGCACATGGACGCCCGCCTCGATGCGCTGCCGGTGGAGGCGCGCAGCGAGGCCGCGCACCCGATGGCCCACGCGCGGGCGCACTATGCCGCGCTGCTGCAGGCGCGCATGGCGGGCATGGACGAGCATGACCGCGCCGATGCGCTCGCCGGGATCGAAGCCCAGCAGCGCCGCGCGCTGCTGGTGGAGGATGCGTGGCTGTACAACCGCTTCGGCCAGGTCTGGCGCGACGCGGGCGAGCCCGAGCGCGCGCTGCCGCTGTTCGAGCAGGCCGTGGCGCTGACCGAGGGCGATCCGTTGGACCAGGCTGGGCCGCGTATGCAGCGAGGACTTATCCACAACGCCGCGCAGCGGCACGATGCTGCCATGGCGGACTTTGTCGCGGCGTTTGCCGTACGTGACGACTGGGACGCAGAGGTGTACCTGCGCGCGGTCCTGTCCGCACTTGGCCTGGACCAGCGGGAGACGGCGCTGGCGTACTTCGAGAAGGCGCGCGCCCACGGCGCCGCGCAGGGCGCAACGCGCACTTTGTACGGGCAGGTCGAAACGGCGCTGAAGGCCACCCGGCCGAAGTGGAAAGTGTGGGGCGTCTGAAACGTCTCACGGCCTCTCCGAACCGCCTGACCGTGTAACGAATGTAAAAAACGCCATCCCGGAGATGGCGTTTTTTACATGCAATTGACCGAAGTAGCGGGTTGGTTTGGTGCGGTGTCGGACAATCACTGACATGGATTGTGATGTGCTTACATTACCATGTCGACCATGAATGGACTAAGCCAACTTTTCCCCACTCTCCCGCTCGCGCCAGGTGGCCTTTTCTGGGTCGGACTGGCGCTGGTCGGCGCCGGCCTCGCGGGCGAGGTCAGCCGCCGCTGGCTGCGCTTCCCGCGCATCGTCGGCTATGCCGTGGCGGGCCTGTGCGCCGGCATGCTGGGCCGCGGCATCGTCGACGAGAACATGATCAACCAGACCCGTATCCTGATCGATATGGCCCTGGCGCTGGCCTTGTTCGAACTCGGGCATCGCCTCTCTCTCACCTGGCTGCGCGCCAACCGCTGGCTGCTGCTGACCAGCGCCTTTGAAAGCCTGCTGACCTGGGGCCTGGTGACGGCGGTGCTGCAATGGATCGGCGCCTCGCCGGGCGTGGCGATCCTGGCTGGCGGAATCGCGGTTAGCACCTCGCCCACCATCGTGCTGCAACTGAAGAACGAATTGCGCGCCGAAGGGCAGGTCACCGAACGCCTGATGGCGATGGCCGCGCTCAACAGCATCTACGCCGCCGCCATCGTGCAGGTCGCCACCGGCTGGCTGCATTCCGAGTACGGCAACCTGGGCGCGGCGTTGCTGCACCCGCTCTACCTGCTGGTGGGCTCGTGCCTGCTGGCATGGGTGGTGGGCAAGATCGGCCACGCCATCTATGACCGCATGTCGGCCGACGATCACTACAGCTTCCTGGTGCTGGTGGGCCTGGTGCTGTTCACGCTCGCGCTGACCCGGGTACTAAAATTGTCGATGCCGCTGACGCTGATGCTGGCTGGTGTGGTGTTCAAGCACCAGGACAGCCAGCCGCATGTATGGCCGCCGCACTTCGGCAGCGCGGGCAGCCTGCTGATCATCGTGATGGTGGTGTCGCTGGGCCTGCCGCTGACCGCGCATGACTGGGCCGTGGGCGGCATCTACGCCGTCGTGCTGGTGCTGCTGCGCCATACTGCCAAGCTGGCCGGCGTGGTCTCGCTGGGTTCGTTCTCGGGCCTGAGCCTGCGCCAGTGCATGGCGCTGGGGCTGGCGCTGGCGCCGATGTCGGGCCTGGCATACCTGCTGATGAGCGACGTGGCACGCCTTTACCCGGGAACCGGACAACCGCTGGCCGCCATCATCCTGTGCGCGCTGGCAATCGAACAACTGCTCGGCCCCGTGATCGCGGCCTGGGCGCTGCGCTACGCTGGCGAGGTTCGCGGCAATGGAGGAGGGCGCTGATGTCTCTCGAACCGTTCAAGCATTCCGAGGCACTGACCTTCGGCGTGGAGCTGGAGCTGCAGCTCGTCAACCGTCATGACTATGACCTGGCGCCATTCGCGCCCGACCTGCTGCGCGCGCTCAAGGGCGCCGAGCATGCCGGCGACATCAAGCCGGAGATCAGTCCGTCGATGATCGAGATCAGTACCGGCATCTGCCACAGCTACCAGCAGGCGCTGGAAGAGCTGACCACCATGCGCGACCTGATGGTGGCGGCCTCGCACTCGCTCAACCTGGGCATCGCCGGCGGTGGCACGCACCCGTTCCAGCAATGGTCCGACCGCACCATCTCGAACTCGCCGCGCTACCAGTACATCTCCGAGCTGTACGGCTACCTGGCCAAGCAGTTCACCGTGTTCGGCCAGCACGTGCATATCGGCTGCCCGAGCGCGGACGAGTCGCTGTTCCTGCTGCATGCGATCGGCCGCTACGTGCCCCACTTTGTCGCGCTGGCGGCGTCGTCGCCCTATGTGCAGGGCGTGGATACCGGCTTTGCCTCGGCGCGGCTGAATTCCGTTGCGGCCTTCCCGATGAGCGGGCGCGCGCCGTTCCTGCTGACGTGGGACGCCTTCACCGCATACTTCGAGAAGATGCGCAACACGGGCGTGATCGAGAGCATGAAGGACTTCTACTGGGATATCCGGCCCAAGCCGGAATTCGGCACCATCGAAGTGCGCGTGATGGATACGCCGCTGACGGTGCAGCGCGCCTGCGATATCGCCGCCTATATCCAGATGCTGGCGCGCTACCTGCTGCTGTCGCGCCCGTTCATGCCGCAGGAAGACGACTACCTGGTCTACACCTTCAACCGCTTCCAGGCCTGCCGCTTCGGGCTGGACGGCGAATACGTGCATCCCAACGAGCTGACGCGCATGCCGATCGCCGACCACATCCTGTCGATCTGCGACGCGCTGGTGCCGCATGCCGAGGCGCTGGGTTCGCTGGAAGCGCTGGCGAATATCCGCGCGCTGGCCGGGCGCCGCGAAGGCGATGCCGAATGGCTGCGACAGGTCGATGCGGATGCACGCAGCCAGCGCGAAACCGTGCGCAAGGCGTGCGAGCGCTGGGCAACCTGAGCCTGCGCTGCGCTACTGCACGCCGTTTCCCTTAACGCTGTAGCCGCGCCCCTGCATTGTAGGAAACCGGATCAGCTGGACTACGAGCGCTTTTGCTGGACTGGAAATCCGGAATAAGCTGGACTACCGTGCAACTCCCGTGACGCGAGCCAGGACCTGACGGTCCGGTCCACCGTCACCTCTGGCTGACTTAAGCAGCGGACGGGGTCAAGATATCGGCGAGGCGGCCGTCATACGGGGCAACTCCATTTCCTGTCTGGGCCATGCGTTACATACCGATCCGAGACCAGCACCTCGCTATCCTAGCCAGCGACCGCGATGCCTGGCGGGCACGGGTGGAAGGAAGATTTGACGTCGAAGGTCTCATTCGGGCATGCGTTCCGGATGCCGCCACTTGCGATCCAAGCGTTGTGGCCGACGCGATCCGGGAGTGGTTCGATAGTTTCGATGACGGCATTCCGACATGGCGGCTGGCTTCGCAAGATCGATAAAAAGGCCCGCACCGGGGGACCGCACCGGGGGCTACCACACTTGGCCCGCCGCCGCGACCGAGACAGCCTGACTGCCGCCAGCGTCAGGCAACCGGCCATCTCCGGTCGTTAGCCGGCCCATCAGAGCAGACGGTTGAGCGATCATCTCTGTAAAAGGCTTTGGCTCGCCACCTGCTAAAAACTCAAGGGAACCCCAAAAACTCTCCGGCCCCGGCTTCTGCCTTCCTGACCTACGGCCGTTCGCCCTGTGGCAGCTTGGCCATGTTGTGCTTGATCATCTCCATCACCGCTGCGGTCATCACCGACGTCGAGACGCCGAACATCAGGATCCCATTGGCCGCTTCGCTGCTGGGCCGCCCCCAGGCCGGTGCCCGAACTGCCGGAACTGGCGGAAAAGGAAGGTGCGATTACGCTGATCGAGACCGGCGGGAACCCTATAGAGTGCGGATAAAGACGTACTGATCCGATATCCCAGGGACGCCAACGAGGCTTGGCTTCTTCCCATTCCGAATCGCATCGGATTCTGCATGCGGTTGCGCCGCCATTTGGCGTTGCCATGGGAGCCACACCGGCTTTCCGACTATTCTAATTAGCGGTAGCAACCGATTTCCAGAAAGCCAAGTTTGCACACTCGCTCGTGACAGCGAGGCATGCATGGGCTGATCCGGAGGAACCATGACACGATTGCCGACGCCTGCATGGCTGATACTTGCGTTGTTGCTCCTGCTGGGCGGCTGCGCCAGCCGGCCGGTCAACCCGCCGATCGCCCACGCTGACCCCAATGCCGGCTATCGATTTTTTACGCGCCCACAGTATGCGACGGACAACGAGAACCTGGTGATTCTGGCCTTCTCGGGCGGCGGAACACGCGCCGCCGCATTCTCGTACGGCGTCCTTGAGTTCCTGCGCAATACCGAAGTTGTCGGACCGACGGGCAAGAGCTCTCGCCTGCTCGACCATGTCGGCGTCATCACCGGCGTGTCGGGCGGAAGCTTTACGGCCCTCGCCTATGGCCTGTACGGCGACAAGCTGTTCGACGATTACGAACAGCGCTTCCTCAAGCGCGACGTACAGGGCGACATCACATTCCGCACGCTCAATCCGGCCTACTGGCCATCCTTTTGGTCGAGCGGGTGGGGCCGCTCGGAGCTGGCGGCGGACCTGTACGACGAGATCTTGTTCCATGGCGCGACGTTCGGCGACTTCAATCGTGGAAACGGTCCGTTCATCATCGCGTCGGCCACGGACATCTCCACTGGGGCCCGCCTGCCCTTTACGCAGGCCACGTTCGACGTGCTCTGCTCGGATCTGAATGCGATTCGGCTTTCCCGTGCCGCTGCCGCGTCGTCGGCAGTACCAGTGGTGCTCACGCCCATTACACTGAACAACTACGGCGGCACCTGCGGCTACGAGCCACCCGCCTGGATCCAGCCATTTGTCGATGCCAGCGACCCGCCCCGTCCGGCTGCGCGTGCAACCCTCATTTGCTGTCTCGGCCGTGGGACACGTTGCTGCCTCGATTGGCCGATCTCCGGTGAAGGTAGATCGCTTTATTCAAGCATTAAAAGGAGGGCATGAGAATGACGCGTCAATCCTTGTACATACTCGCATTGACTGTTGGGCTACTCGCTGATGCAAACGCACAGCAAGCTGTGTACCCCGCAAAGGGGCAGTCACCGCAAACGCAAAAGAGCGACGAGGCCGCGTGCTATTCGTGGGCGGTCCAGCAAAGCGGATTCGATCCGGCCAAGGCGCCGCAGGCTGCCCAGCCACCGACTACGGCAACCGGAACGACCCCGGGTGCGGGAGCGCGCGGCGCGGCGCGTGGTGCGGTCGTGGGTGGAGTCATGGGGGATGCTGGTGCCGGCGCAGCGGCCGGTGCGGTTGCCGGACGTGGGCAAAGCCGCAGGCAAAACGCCGCTACTGCGCAGCAAGGTCAGGCCGCGTCGCAGCAACAGCAACAGGCCTTCGCCAATGCGCGCGCCGCCTGCCTTGAGGGACGCGGGTACACCGTCAAATGAAGTCGGCGTTGGCGTCATTCCCATTTTGCTGCAAACCGAAGGGACATATTCTTAGCCAATCCCACCGGTCGTTGAGCTGGGCACAAGGGGATCGCGAGTTGATCCTGCATGGCAATCACGCGGAACACGGCGCCAGCCGAAACCTTGTGCCCGGAAGCCATTCAGGCTTCGGCAAGGTGTTTGAGGCGGGCAAGCTGACGCTGGGGTTCGTCGCTGTCGGTGGACAAAACTTTGCACAAATCTGGCACTTCGGACGCGTCTCGCACACGACTATCCAGCCCGGCGGTGAGGCGTCCAGAAGTGCGAGTTCGAAGGTCGCGCAAGGGGCAGTCGCATTCGAATACGACGGGGATGGTAAACCAGGATTCCTCCCGGCCTGTGAGCCGAAGCCTTTAAACGAATCGAGGGGCGCGCAGATTCAAGGCAGCAAAAGCGACCGCGCCGCTGAGGGCGTAGTCACGGGTGTGGCATACCCGGCGGAGGGCGGTAGCTCAGCAGGCCGGCGAAAAGCCGATGACGCGTTTTGATGACTCTACCCCTACGCTGCCGCGGTAGCTGGGAAAACGCAAGCTCTTAAACGTATTCGAACCATCTCGCCGCATGCAGACCTGGCCGGCCTACGACGGCGTGACATGACGAATCAATCTAAGCCATTCATGCCCCGCGGAGATATACGATATTGTCACACGTCGGCCGAGCACGAGCCGCCCGACGATAGGACCGCCCTTTCCACCTGAAAGGCTTCGGTGAGTGACCGCCCCGTTGGTCGGCTAGATACGGCAGCGACGGCGAATCTTCGGGAGTGGGCGCTCAAGCTCGAGCGATTTGTGGAGACCGAGCGCGACGAAGAGGCGCGTGACCGCGCAAGAAGCCAGGCGAAACGTGCGCGCCAGCTTGACGAACTGCTGCGAGATACCGCCGCTGGCGACGGTACGGTTCGTGTGATCGTTGTCGAGGGGGATATGGCCTCGGAAGAGCAGATGGGTCGCGAATCGTCAGTAGTCCGACTGCGGCATCTTGACCCTGAATCTTGGCGCATAGTGAGCTACGACAAGCTAAGCAGCGCCTGCCTTCTGCATCGAGGTGGCCCAAAAGAGGCCACTACGGAACCCGCGGCCAACCTGGCATACGACGAACTGCTTTACGAAGACCAGCACGGAACGCCAGGCACAGATACGCCTCGCAGGGCCGCGGTCTCGGGGACGGCCTACCTACGCGACCCCGCGGTCCGTGCGAGCGTTCTGGAGCGTTCGAACGGGCGCTGCGAATATTGCGATGCGCCTGGGTTCCGGACGGGCAAAGGGCGCCTTTATCTGGAAACACATCACGTCATTCCCCTTTCCGAAAATGGAAAGGACCGGGTCTGGAATGTCGCTGCGCTGTGCCCGAATCACCACCGCGAAGCGCATTCAAGAGAGCTGGCTCCTGTAATCAGGAAAGCGTTGCTCGAATTCCTTGCAGATACGTTTCCACTTGCGTCCCGAAACAGCGAAAACACAGACCTCGTGCAGACGCACTGATAATCGCTGACTATTTCAGCAGCAGCGCCCGGCGGCGCTTGCGACACGGTCTCACGCATGATGCTTTCGTAACACCGGACCACTCCGTTAGCTGCCCTTAAGTCCTTGACGGAGCGCCGGCGGCAGTGGGTCGCCTGATTCGACGCGCTAAATGAAACGGACTGCGCAACTGGCGGGCGCCGCGGCCGAACGCTTGCTTGTCTCGCTCGAAGACTCCGCTGAATGTGTAGCGCGTCGCGCTCACACGCACCCCGGCAGCCGTACCTGCGGTCCCGCGCTCCCGTTACTATGCTAGTCACCATCGACCGGCACGGGAGCGAGCTTGGCCAACCCGGATATTCTCGATAGCGACCCAAAGACCGCGCACGTCGTCGCTGCGCAAGCAAGCCCGTGCGACGAGCTCGTCATCCGCACGCAGCCCACCGCGGTCGACCGTCCGTGCCGGCGCAAGCGTCTAGCGCTCGCTGCGACGATCCTCGGCTCAAGCATGGCGTTCATCGACGGCTCCGTCGTCAATGTCGCGCTGCCCGCCATTCAGAGCGAACTCGGCGCGAGCGTAGCGGCAATGCAGTGGATCGTTAACGCCTACCTGCTCTTTCTCGGGTCCCTTGTGCTGGTGGGCGGATCGATGGGCGACAAGCTCGGCCGCCGCACGGTGTTCATCGCGGGCATCGGGGTCTTCACGCTGGCGTCGGCCGCTTGCGGGCTCGCGCCGAACGCGAGTTGGCTGATTGCCGCGCGCGCTGTGCAGGGCATTGGCGCGGCGCTCTTCGTACCCAGTAGTCTCGCGATCATCGGCGCCGTATACGAAGGCGAAGCGCGCGGACGGGCAATCGGCACCTGGGCGGCCGTCGGGGCGATCACGTCGGCGGTGGGGCCGGTGGCGGGCGGCTCGCTCGTCGACGCATTATCGTGGCGCGCGATATTCTTCCTCAACGTCCCCCTTGCAGCGGTGACGATTGCGCTGGCGATTTCGTCAGTGCCGAATAGCCACAAGCTCGATGCGCCTCAACGGTTGGACTGGCCCGGCGCGCTGAGTGCCACAGCGGGGCTCGCCGCCCTAGCCTATGGCCTGACCCAGGCGTCGGCGCGCGGCTTCGCGCATCCGCTCGTACTGTGCACGATCGGCGCCGGCGTGCTCGTGCTGGCCGCATTCGTGATGATCGAAGCGAACAGCCGTCACCCCATGATGCCGCTCGACGTGTTTCGCTCGCGCGATTTCACCGGCGCCAACCTCGTCACACTGCTGCTCTACTTCGGTCTGGGCGGCGCACTGTTCTTCCTGCCGTTCACGCTGATACGCGCACATGCCTACACCGCAACCGAAGCGGGCGCGGCGCTGCTGCCGGTGCCCGTGATCATCGGCTTGCTCTCGCGCTTCACCGGCAGCCTGACGAGCCGCTTCGGTTCGCGGGTCCTGTTGAGCGCTGGCCCGTGCGTCGCCGGAATCGGGTTCGTGATGCTGGCGTTGCCGTTCGTGCGCGGCAGCTATTGGGCCGGATTCTTCCCGGCGCTCGCCGTGCTCGGGCTCGGCATGACGATCACCGTCGCGCCACTCACAGCGACTGTGATGGGCTCGGTGCCGGGCGACCACGTAGGCGTCGCATCCGGCATCAACAACGCGGTTGCACGCGTGGCGAGCCTGCTGGCAATTGCGGTGCTCGGCATCGTGTTCGTGTGGTCGCACCAAGCGGCGCTGTCGGCGCGGCTTGGTGAACTGCACGTTCCTCAGGACGCACGCCAGACCGGGCAGTTGCTGGAGCCGGACATGCAAGCCGGGGCGGCAGCAGGCGACACCCATAAGCCACCTCAGACACCCGTGGCGCTGGCGGAAGCCGAAGCCATCGCTGACGCGCTGCGCGCCGTCGCGCTGGTGTCCGCCGTTTGCGCGTTCGCCGGAGCGGGTGTCGCGGTGGCGACCATGCAGCCCCGCAAGTGATGTGCTTCGCGTCGCCGGACGCGTCATCGATACGTCGATCTCCGCAGAAACGTCCCGGCACTCCCGCTCGCCGAAGGAAGGCTCTCTCCCTCCCCGCAATTGGCCGACATCGGCCAGTTTCGGCCGTTGCCCGGCGCTATAGCGCGGACAGTTGAGCGTCGGCTCCGTACCAGGCACCGGACGCTCGCCGCCTCAATACCCCGTCACGGTGTCGGCCATACCAGCCCTACTAGAATGCGGGGTCGATTGACCGAAGGTGGCCATGACCTTCAGCCTTCCAAGCACACCATAGAAAGAACGGGATTCGGTGAGTTCGGCAGACTTCGCGTAAACTGCGCCAGATCCCCCGTTCGCTAATTGGTCGGCTTGTGGCGACGGTCGAAGCTCCCGTTATGCGAGGAGGCGTCACGCATGCATGCAATGCCTTTGCCGGATAGCAGTGCCATCGACCCGCACGCAAACGCGCCCGTGCGCGACCTGCGCCGTGTGCCCATCCATCCCGATCACTGGTTTCCGCTGGCCTGGTCGAATGAGGTCAAGCGGGGCAAAGCCCTCGGGGTGCATTTTGCCGGCGATCCGATCGTGCTGGTTCGTACCGAGTCCGGTACGATATTCGCACTGGAAGATCGTTGCGCACACCGGCAGGTGCCACTGCACGCGGGCGTGGTGGAAGGCGAGTCCATCCGCTGCGGCTATCACGGCTGGACTTATGACTGCACCGGCCGCTGCGTCGATGTGCCATACCTCGGGCGTGAGCGCCTGCCCAACGGCGTGCGTGCCTATCCCTGCCGCGAGGTGCACGGCCTCATCTTTGTCTTTCCTGGCGATGTGGCGCTTGCCAAGGAGCGGCCGCTGCCCGCTCTGCCATCGGTGACGGACAAGGCGTACAAGACGCGTCGCTTTGGCCGCGAGGTCAAGTGCCACTACTCCTTCATGCACGAGAACCTGATGGATATGAACCACCAGTTCCTACACCGGCGGCAGATGGGGCAGATGCGCGCGCGCTCGCTGGGCCGCCGTCGCGGCAAGGACTGGGTGGAAGTGGACTACACGTTCGCGCGCATGGAAGGCAAGCAGCCTGTGGGCGAGGCGCTGGTGTTTGGCGCCACCAAGAAGAACGGCGACCGGGACGACAAGGACGTGATGACGGTGCGCACCGGATATCCGTACCAGACCCTCCAGATCCGCTCGGGCGACGGCACGTTAGTGATGGACCTGTGGATCGTCTACGTGCCGCTGGATGCGGCGCAGCGCACCAACCGGACGTTTGGCCTGCTTTCCATCCGCAAGCCCGGCATTCCGTTTGCACTGGACCTGGCATGGCCGCTGCTGGTCTGGTTCACAGAACGCATCTTCAGGGAGGACCGCTGGATCGTCGAGCGCGAGCAAGAGGCCCACCACAAGCAGGGAGCCGACTGGAACCACGAGGTATTTCCGGTCATCATCGAATTGCGAGACGTGCTGCGCAACTGCGGCGGCCGCGCCACGATCCCGATCCGCGAGGTGGGCGACACGGCCTGACGGCGAGGCCAACGGGGACTAGGGTGTCGAGATGGCGGTTGTACTTTGGAAGCGGCCGTTCACCTGCCGGTACTCGCAACGGCTATAACGGGTCGGTAAGAGCCAGTGGACAGCCGGGTGGTAGGGCACCATAACAAGTTCGCACTTCGCGGATGGAACGGAGAGCGAAGCGTGTGCGCAAAAAAGCGCCTGCAGCGCAGTCCAGCAAATTCGCGCTTCTTTTCACGGCAGTCCAGCTAATTCCGGTTCTAAGACGGCCGACGCGAGCCGTTCTGTGAAGGCCAGTATTGCAGTGCGCAGGGCTAAGTCAAATCAGCGTTTTGGCGGTGCGATGTTATTTGTTTGCAGGGCGAGTGCCAGGTGCATGCCGGCGCACGCCACGCGCTTAACGGGGCGCCAGCAGGAACGCGACTGCGTCCTGCCACCATGCGGCATCGACATGCCCGGTCCAGTCGTTGTGCCCGGCGCCGTCGATCACCGCCAGACGACGGGGTTCGCCCAGCGTCTCATAGAGCGCCTTGCCGAAGCGTGCCGGCACGATGGTGTCGCGTTCGGCAACCGCGACCATCACGGGGCGGCCGAAGCCTGCCAGGTTGGCCGCGCTGTCGTAGCGGTCGCGCAGCACCCAGCCGGCCGGCAGCCAGGGATAGTGATGCGAAGCAATATGCGCGAGCTTGTCCCATGGCGTGATCAGCAGCACGCCGGCAACCTTGTCGCGCTGGCGCGCCGCGGCCGCTGCAGCCACGCCTGCGCCCAGCGACTCGCCGATCAGCAGCAGCGGGCCGCCGAACTGGCGCCGGGCCAGCGTAATGGACTGTTCCGCGTCTTCCACGAAGCTGCGCTCGCCGAGCGCGCCCGGGCGCGGGCCGTATGCCGGGTACTCGGCGAGGATCACGCGAATGCCCAGTTTCGTCAGCGCGCTGGCGTAATAATCGCGATGCCCGGCGTGCCCTGCATTGCCGTGAAAGACCATGGCGGTAGCGCGCGCGGCTCCGGCCGGCTCGGCTACCAGTCCGCGAAAGTCCTCCGGCCCCGGCCAGGCACGCAGCCCGGGCGAGACCATGTCATCGACCGACGCCTTGTCGGGGAAGTAAAGGAAGTGATCCTGCAGCATGCCGATTCCGGTGAGCAGCACGAGGCCAAGGGCAAGCCACCACATTGGCCGAACGCGGGCCCGCGTGGCCCGCGGTGGCGCCAGTCGCGCTGAAGCTTGCGCCGGGACCTTGGCGGACATGGCAAGCGGGCTACGCGCCGGCGAACACCGGCTCGCAGCGCACCTCGGTCCTGACCGAATTGGCGATAAAGCAGGCGTCGTGCGCGGCGTGGTGCAGCGCGTCGAGTTCTTCGCGCGTCGGGTCGCGCTTGCCGCCGAAGGTCACCTGCGGGCGCAGCGTGACCACCGTCATCGCCATCTGGCCCTCGGCATTCTTTTCCATCACGCCGCTGGCCGCGTCGATATAGCGGTCGACGATAAAGCGCTGCTTCGCCGCCAGCGACAGGAACCACAGCATGTGGCAGCTCGACAGCGAGGCAATGAACATCTCCTCCGGATCGACCGCGCCCGGATCCGACATCGGCAGCGGCACCACATGGGGCGATGAGGAACCCGGGACTTCCACGCCGCCGTCAAAGCGCAGCACATGCCGGCGGCTGTAGCGGTTGCCGGTGAAATCCTGGCCGTCGCGTTGCCACAGGACTTCGGCGGTGTATGCGGACATGCGGTGATTCCTGATATTGGGCAGACCTCAGGCACCGTGCGGCACGCTTTCGCCGTCGCGCAGGCCCAGGCGCTGGTTGGCCGGTACCGCAACGTCGATCAGCTTCGGCCGCGGCAGGTTCAGGTTGCGCATCATCTCGACGAACTCCTCGCGCGTGCGGCCGGCGACGCGGCTGTTGTGCGCGCGTTCCTGGCCGATGGTGGAGGAGGTGCGGCCCTTGTAGTCATGGGCCGGATAGACCTGCGTATCGTCGGGCAGTGCGAAGAGCTTCTTGGTCAGGCTGTCGTACAGCGTACCCGCATCGCCCGACTGGAAATCGGTGCGGCCGCAGCCGTCGATCAGCAGCGCGTCCCCGGTGAAGACGCGGCGCACGATGCCGTCGGGCGTGGGTTCTTCCCACAGGTAGCTCATGCTGCCGGCAGTGTGTCCCGGCGTATGGATCGCGCGCAGCACCTGCGTGCCGAATGCGACAGTGTCGCCATCGATCAGCTGTTTCTGCGCGGGCTTGATATCGCAGCCGGACGGGGCTGCCGTGTGCGCGCCGGTCTGCAGCGCGAGGTGGCCGGCCGAGGTGATGTGGTCGGCGTGAGCATGGGTCTCGATGACCCACGCGAGGTGCGCGCCGGTGTCTTGCAGCAGCGCCATGTCGCGTTCCAGCTGGTGGTCGACCGGGTCGATCAGCAGCGCTTCTCCGGTGGCGGCGTCGATCAGCAGGTAGGTGAAGGTGGACGAGGTTTCGTCGAACAGCTGGTGGAATGTCTGCATGGCTGTCCTCTTCTTTTTGCGATCGGGGAACGCCGCCATGATACGCCGGGCCATGCCGTTGAGCACTAGCAGAAGGCGGTCAGCACTCCACAATATTGACCGCCAGCCCGCCCCGCGCCGTCTCCTTGTATTTCGTCTTCATATCGGCCCCGGTCTCGCGCATGGTCTTGATCACCGAATCGAGCGATACATAGTGCGTGCCGTCGCCGCGCAACGCCATGCGCGCCGCATTGACCGCCTTGACCGAAGCCATCGCATTGCGCTCGATGCACGGGATCTGCACCAGCCCGCCGACCGGGTCGCAGGTCAGGCCGAGATTGTGCTCCATGCCGATCTCGGCGGCGTTCTCCACCTGCGCGGGCGTGCCCCCCTGCACCGCCGCCAGCGCACCCGCAGCCATCGAACAGGCCACGCCGACCTCGCCCTGGCAGCCGACCTCGGCGCCGGAGATCGACGCATTGAGCTTGTAGAGCAGCCCGATCGCGCCCGCGGTCAGCAGGAAGTCGACCACGCCTTGCTTGTTTGCGCCCGGCACGAAGCGGTCATAGTAATGCAACACCGCCGGGATGATACCGGCCGCGCCATTGGTCGGCGCGGTGACCACGCGCCCGCCGGCGGCGTTCTCTTCATTGACGGCGATGGCGTAAAGGTTGACCCAGTCCATCACCGAAAGCGGATCGGACAGCGTGCGCTCGGCGCGCTCGGTCAGGCTGCGGAACAGCTCCGGCGCGCGCCGCTTGACCTTGAACGGGCCCGGCAACTCGCCGTCGGTGCGGCAGCCGCGCGCCACGCACGCCTGCATTACGTCCCAGATATGCAGCAAGCCGCTGGTGACCTCTTGCTCGCTGCGCCACGTCAGCTCGTTCTCCATCATCAGCCGCGCGATGCTCTTGCCGCTGGCGTTGGCCATCTCCAGCATGTCCTTGCCGCTGCGGAACGGGTGCGGCATTTGCTGCGCGGCCTTGAGCACCTGCGTATTGGGTGCTCCCGCGGTGACCACGAAGCCGCCGCCGACCGACAGGTAGCGCGCCTCTCGCAGCGTTGCGCCGCTGGCATCGAAGGCATGGAACTTCATGCCGTTGGGATGCTCGGCCATGGCCTCGCGGCGATAGAAGGCGATGTGCTCCTTCTCGACGAACGGCACGATGTGCTTGCCCAGCAAGGACAGCTCCCGGCTGGCGCGCAGCGCGGCCAGTTGCGTGTCGATGGAATCGGGATCGACGGTGTCGGGGGCCTCGCCCATCAGGCCGAGGATCACGCCCTTGTCGGTGCCGTGGCCCTTGCCGGTGGCGCCAAGCGAACCGTACAGCTCTGCGCGCACGCTTGCCACCTGCGGCAACAGGCCGTCGCGTTCCAGCCCCTGCGCGAACATCAGGGCCGCGCGCATCGGGCCCACGGTATGCGAGCTCGACGGGCCGATGCCCACCTTGAACAGATCGAAAACGCTGACTGCCACGGAATGTCTCCAGGATGGCCCGTGCGGGGCACTTATGCGTTGTGGATGATCAGACCGGCTCGTCCATGCCGGGATGGGTCCAGATCGTAGGGCTGCCTGTGGCGGTGGTACCCGCGACTGGGGCCTCGCCCTGCGCTCGCTCGCGCTTCTTGACCGAGACCGTGCCGTCGGTTTCCAGGATCGCGAAATGCACCTGGCCGACGCTCTCGCAGCCGGCATGGCGCAGTGCCTTGTTCAGGTCGTCAAAGCTGATGTGCTCGCGGTGCATCACGTCGCGGTAGACCTTGCCGTCGTGCACCAGGACCTGCGGGCGCCCCTCGATCAGGAGCTCCACTTTGCGAAAGCGCCATGTCACGAAGCCCATCATCGCATTGGCGCCGACCAGCGTCACCGCCAGGATCAGCCCCGCGCTGACCGAGTTGTCCCCGGCGTTCATCGCGTTCTGTACCGCATTGGAAATCACCAGCAGCAGCACCAGGTCGAACGGCGTCAGCTGTCCGATCTGGCGCTTGCCCGACAGGCGCAGCAAGCCCAGCACCGCGCCGTAGACGATCAGCCCGCGCAGCACGAATTCCCACCAGGGGGCACTCAGGTTCCACATGCAGCCTCCGCTCAGGACGGGCACCGCACGGCGCGGTGCCCTTCATATCGAGCATAGTGCTTTGGCGGGCGCCCGGTGCCGCGGCGGCCCGCCGGAACTGCACGTCAGTCGACGACGTAGTCGCTCACCGGCACGCAGGCGCAGAACAGGTTGCGGTCACCGTACACGTTGTCGGCACGGCCGACCGGCGGCCAGTACTTCTGCGTGCGCAGCGATGCCACCGGGTACGCGGCTTCCTCCCGCGTGTACTTGTGGGTCCACTCGTCGGCGGTCACGACCGCAGCGGTGTGCGGCGCGTGTTTGAGCGGGTTGTCGTCGCGGTCGAAGGTGCCGTCGGCAACGCGGCCGATTTCCTGGCGGATCGCGATCATCGCGTCGATAAAGCGGTCCAGCTCGTGCAGCGCCTCGCTCTCGGTCGGCTCGATCATCAGCGTGCCCGGCACCGGGAAGCTCATGGTCGGGGCGTGGAAGCCGTAGTCCATCAGGCGCTTGGCCACGTCTTCATTGCTGATGCCGGTGTCCTTCTGCAGCGGGCGCAGGTCCAGGATGCACTCGTGCGCGACCAGGTCGTGCTGGCCAGTGTAGAGCACCGGATAGTACGGCGCCAGGCGCTTGGCGACATAGTTGGCCGCCAGGATCGCGTTCTCGGTGGCGGCGGTGAGGCCGGCCGAACCCATCATCGCGATATACATCCACGAGATCGGCAGGATGCTGGCCGAGCCGAACGGCGCCGCCGACACGCCGCCAATGCCACGGTCGTCACGGCGATAGCCGACGCTGTCCTGGTTGGGCAGGAAGTCCGCCAGGTGCGCGCCGACCGCGACCGGGCCCACGCCCGGGCCGCCGCCGCCGTGCGGGATGCAGAAGGTCTTGTGCAGGTTCAGGTGCGAGACGTCGCCGCCGAACTGGCCCGGCGCGGCAGTGCCGACCATCGCGTTCATGTTGGCGCCGTCGACATAGACCTGGCCGCCGTGCTGGTGCACGATCTCGCAGATCTGCTGCACGCCCTGCTCGAACACGCCGTGCGTGGACGGGTAGGTGATCATGATGGCAGCCAGGTTCTTGCTGTGCTGCTCGGCCTTCTTCGCCAGGTCGTCCAGGTCGACGTTGCCGTCCTCGTCGCAGGCCACCACCACCACCTTCATGCCGGCCATCTGCGCCGACGCCGGGTTGGTGCCGTGCGCCGACGACGGGATCAGGCAGATATCGCGATGGCTCTCGCCGCGGCTGGCGTGGTAGGCGTGGATGATCAGCAGGCCCGCGTACTCGCCCTGCGAGCCGGCGTTGGGCTGCAGGCTCACCGCGGCGTAGCCGGTGGCGGCGCACAGCATGGCCTCGAGCTGGTCGATCATCTCGCGGTAGCCCACGGTCTGGTCCAGCGGCGCGAACGGGTGGATCTGGCTGAACTCGGGCCACGTCACGGGGATCATCTCGCTGGTGGCGTTCAGCTTCATCGTGCACGAGCCCAGCGGGATCATGGTGCGGTCCAGCGCCAGGTCCTTGTCGGCCAGCATGCGCAGGTAGCGCAGCATCTCGTGCTCGGCGTGGTGGGTGTTGAAGACCGGGTGCGACAGGTATTCGCTGGTGCGTGCCAGCGCGGCGGGGAATGCGTCCTGCGTGGCGGCTTCGAGCTTGTCGAAGTCCAGGCCCGCGGGGAGCGGCTTGCCTTGCGTGAAGATTTCCCACAGTGCGACCACGTCGGCGCGGGTGGCGGTCTCGTCCAGCGAGACGCCGACGCGCGTGGCGCTGACATGGCGCAGGTTGATGCCGCGCGCGGTGGCGGCGGCGTGGATGGCTTCGGTGTTGAAGCCGGTTTCCAGCGTCAGCGTGTCGAAGAAGGTGGCGTTGGTGCGCGCGAAGCCGAGCATTTCCAGGCCGGCGGCCAGCGTCGCGGTCAGGCGATGCACGCGCTGCGCGATGCGCTTCAGGCCCTGCGGGCCATGGTAGACCGCGTACATCGACGCCATCACGGCCAGCAGTACCTGCGCGGTACAGATGTTGGAGGTCGCCTTCTCGCGGCGGATATGCTGCTCGCGCGTCTGCAGCGCCAGGCGGTAGGCCTTGTTGCCCTGCGCGTCGATGGTCACGCCGACCAGGCGGCCGGGCATCGAGCGCTTGAACGCATCCTTCACCGCCATATAGCCGGCGTGCGGGCCGCCGAAGCCCAGCGGCACGCCGAAGCGCTGCGAGTTGCCAACGGCCACGTCGGCACCCCATTCGCCCGGCGCGACCACCAGCGTCAGCGCCAGCAGGTCGGCGGCAGCCACCACCAGGCCGCCGGCAGCATGCACGGCGTCGGCGATGGCACGATAGTCGTTGACGTCGCCATTGACGCCCGGGTACTGCAGCAGCACGCCGAAGGCGCCGGCCGCGGCGGCGTCGGCCGCGAGGCCGACCTTGACTTCGATGCCCAGCGGCAGCGCGCGCGTGCGTACCACTTCCAGCGTCTGCGGCAGCACGTCGTCGGCGACGTAGAAGGTGTTCGAGTCGTGCTTGTTCACGCGCTGCAGCAGCGTCATCGCTTCGGCAGCGGCGGTGCTTTCATCCAGCATCGATGCATTGGCGATATCCAGCCCGGTCAGGTCGGTGACCATCTGCTGGAAGTTCAGCATCGCTTCCAGGCGGCCCTGCGAGATTTCCGGCTGGTAGGGCGTGTAGGCGGTGTACCAGGCGGGGTTCTCGAAGATATTGCGCAGGATGACCGCGGGCGTGACCGTGTTGTAGTAGCCCTGGCCGATAAAGCTCTTGAGCACCTTGTTCTTGCCCGCCAGGCCGCGCAGCTTCGCGAGCGCCGCTTCTTCGCTGAGCGGCTCGGTGAATTCGCCCATCGGCATGCCGTCGCGGCGGCGGATGGCGGCGGGGATGACGGCGTCGATCAGCGCGGTGCGGCTGTCATAGCCGAGCACCTTCAGCATGTGCTGCTGTTCGGGGGTATCGGGGCCGATATGGCGGGCGGCGAAGGCGTCGCGCGCCTCCAGTTCGGCCAGCGTGGGCCGGTTACCTTGGGCGGCGTTCATGGGAAGCGGGGCGTTCATTGGCAAGAACCTCGTGGGGGGCGCGTCGGCAGGTGGTCAGCCGGCCGGCGCGCGTCTGTCTGCAGTGGCCGGTCCGCGCGGGACCGGCGCGGCCGGCGTCAGGCGCCGACGCTGGCCTTGTAGGCGTCGGCCGACATCAGGCCGTTGACGTCGTCGGCGTTGGCCGGCTTGAGCTTGAACAGCCAGGCGTCGAAGGCATCGGCGTTGACGCTTTCCGGCGCGGCCGTGGCGGCCTCGTTGACGGCGATCACTTCGCCGGCCACCGGAGCGTAGATGTCGGAAGCGGCCTTCACCGATTCCACCACCGCCAGCGCATCGCCGGCACCGACCGACTTGCCCACTTCGGGCAGTTCCAGGAAGACGATGTCGCCCAGCGCGTCCTGCGCGTGGTCGGTGATGCCGATGGTGAGCGTGCCGTCGGCTTCGACGCGTACCCACTCATGCGACTCGGTGTATTTGAGGTCAGCGGGGAAATTCATGAAGGTTCTCCGGATACAGATCTGTTTCTTGTTGGGTGATGCCTGCCCGGCGAAGCTGCCGGCAGGCGAGGGCGACCGTTGGGTGAGCGGGTTTTCCCCTTAGCTCACGAGTGCCTTGCCATTGCGCACAAACGGCAGTTTAACCACAGTCGCGTTGAGTTTGCGGTCGCGGATCTCCACCTGCACCGTGTCGCCCACGGCCACGCCCTTGGGCAGGCGCGCAAAGGCGATCGACTGGGACAGCGACGGGCTGAAGGTGCCGCTGGTGATCTCGCCGTCACCGACCGCGGTGATCACCTTCTGGTGCGAGCGCAGCACGCCACCCTTGTCGCGGAGGATCAGGCCGAGGAATTGCTGGCGCGAGCCAGCCGCGGCCAGCGCCGCCTTGCCGGTGAAGTCGCGTTCGCTCTGCAGGTCTACGGTCCAGGCCAGGCCCGCGTCCAGCGGCGAGCTGTTGATATCCATGTCCTGGCCGTACAGGTTCATGCCGGCTTCCAGGCGCAGCGTGTCGCGCGCGCCCAGGCCGGCCGGGCGCACGCCCGCGGCGTTCAGCTTTTCCCACACGGCGGCGACGCTCGCGGCCGGCACCACCAGTTCGAAGCCATCTTCGCCGGTGTAGCCGGTGCGGGCGACCATGATCTCGCCGATGGCCGGGTCCTGGACCACGGCGGCGTTAAAGGGCTTGAGGGCATCGGAGGGCTGGGTCGACGGGAAGGTGCTCCACACCTTGGCGCGGGCGTTCGGGCCCTGCACGGCGACGATGGCCAGCGGCTGAACGCCCTCGGGGGCTACGTCTTCACGGCGCGGGGTGATGGTCACGCCGCTGTCGGTGGCGGCATTGCGCGAGCGGATCCAGTCGATATCGCCCAGCGCGGTGCTGGCGTTGACCACCAGGCGGAAGCGGTCCTCGGCGAAGAAGTAGACGATCAGGTCGTCGATCACGCCGCCATTCTCGTCCAGCATGCAGGAGTAGAGCGCCTTGCCCGGCGTTTGCAGCTTGTCGACGTTGTTGGCCAGCAGGCCGCGCAGGAAGGCGCGGGTATTGGCGCCGCTGAGGTCCACCACGCACATGTGCGACACGTCGAACATGCCGGCGTCGCTGCGCACGGCGTTGTGTTCTTCGATCTGGGAGCCGTAGTTGACCGGCATGTCCCAGCCGCCGAAGTCGACCATGCGGGCGCCGAGGGCGCGGTGGATGGCGTTGAGGGGCGTGGCCTGGAGCGTCATGGAATCCTCGGTGGCAGTCTCGGGTTGCGAAAACGAAAAAAGGGCCATCCGCCGCAACGCTCGCCGCGCCAACGATATGGCGTAGCAATCCGCTGCGGCGGATGACCCCTCTGTCCTCGATACCTGAGAGATTACGAGGCGGATCCAGTAGACGCCATCCTCGCGCGCCCCTTCGGTGGGCACGCTCGCCATGAATGGCGGGTGCCGCTCTCCAGAGTGCGGCATGCATCGTGTGCATGTTGCATGCCGATCCGAACGGTCCGTGGTGCCTGAGAGTTTTCGGGTGATACCCCTTCGGCGGCGCAGAGATGCGCGCTCTCCCGGTCGGATGCGCGCAATGTACGGGAGGCCCCGGCCTTTGTCAAACGCGGGCCGGAAGCCGCCCGGCGGCTGTACCCGTTCCTGCGCCCCGCCGCCAGGGGCGGCGAATTACTTCTTCTTGTCGTCGGTGATGACGTTACCAATTACGCCGCCCACCGCCGCGCCACCCAGCGTACCCAGTGCACTGCCTTCGGTGAGGACTGCGCCGCCCACGGCACCCGCGCCCGCGCCGATGGCGGTGTTGCGTTGCTTCGGGGTCATGTCCGCGCAACCGGCAAAGGCTGCGACCGTTGCGCCGATCAGGGCCACCTTGGTCAATGTTTGCAGGGTTTTCATTTTGTTGGCTCCGTGTGATGGTTCATGCATGTCCGAACTGCCGCGTAGGCTGGGGGACACATTAGTTAGATCGGCCCGATCTCCGATCGGCTCCGGCCTTTACGAAGTGTTACGCCAGTGACACAACAGGCGCCGTCAATGCGATTTGCGCTGACTGACCGGGGGCGGCCAGCGTGTTAACATCAGCAGCTTTGCCGCTGCCTCCTTTCGCGGGAGCTGGCGCGTCCCGCCTCTCTTGCCGATTTCCCTTCCGTCTCCAACCGCGCCCCTCGCATGACCCACGGCCTGAACCCCGCCCAATCCGAAGCCGTCCGCTACCTGGACGGGCCTTGCCTGGTGCTGGCCGGGGCAGGCTCGGGCAAGACCCGCGTGATCACTCAGAAGATCGCGCACCTGATCGAGGACAAGGGCTTCGAGCCGCGCCATATCGCCGCCGTCACCTTTACCAACAAGGCGGCCAAGGAGATGCAGGAGCGCATCGGCAAGCTGATGGAGGGCAAGACCACGCGCGAGGGCAAGCGCATTCCCCTGAAGCAGCTGACGGTCTGTACCTTCCACTCGCTCGGCGTGCAGATCCTGCGCATGGAGGCCGAGCACGTGGGCCTGAAGCCGCAGTTCTCGATCATGGATTCGGACGACTGCTTCGGCCTGATCCAGGAGCAGCTCGGCACCACCGACAAGAAGCTGATCCGCGGCGTGCAGAGCACGATCTCGCTGTGGAAGAACGGCATGGTCGACCCGGAGGCCGCGATCGCGCAGGCGGCCAATGCTGACGAGCACCAGGCCGCGCTGGTCTACCGCAACTACGTGGCCACGCTGCATGCCTACCAGGCGGTGGACTTCGACGACCTGATCCGCTTGCCCGCCGAACTGTTCGCGCGCAATGAAGCGGTACAGCTCAAGTGGCAGAACCGGCTGCGCTACTTCCTGGTCGACGAATACCAGGACACCAACGCGTGCCAGTACCAGCTGCTCAAGCTGCTCGCGGGCGGCTCGCACCTGCGCGCGCCGGCCTTTACCGCGGTGGGCGACGACGACCAGGCCATCTACGGCTGGCGCGGGGCCACGCTGGACAACCTGCGCCTGCTGCAGACCGATTTCCCGGACCTGAAGGTGGTCAAGCTGGAGCAGAACTACCGCTCCACCGTGCGCATCCTGGAAGCGGCCAACGCGGTCATCGCCAACAATCCCAAGCTGTTCGACAAGAAGCTGTGGAGCGAGCATGGCATGGGCGACCCCATCGCCATCCACCCGATGAACGACGAGGAGCACGAGGCCGAGTCGGTGGTGTTCCGCCTCTCTGCGCACAAGTTCGAGCGCCGCGCACAGTTCCGCGACTACGCCATCCTCTATCGCGGCAACCACCAGGCGCGGCTGTTCGAGCAGATCCTGCGCCGCGAGCGCATTCCCTACGTGCTGTCGGGCGGCCAGAGCTTCTTCGACAAGGCCGAGATCAAGGACATCTGCGCCTACCTGCGCCTGATCGCCAACCCGGACGACGATCCCGCCTTTATCCGCGCCATCACCACGCCGCGGCGCGGGGTGGGCACTACCACGCTGGAAGTGCTGGGCACCTTTGCCGGGCAGGCAAAGGTGTCGCTGTTCGAGGCGGCGATGATGGGCGGCATCGAAGGCAAGCTGCAGCCGCGCCAGCTGGAACCACTGCGCGTGTTCTGCGAGTCGATGGTGCGGCTGGCCGATCGCGCGGCCAAGGACCCGGCGACCGTGGTGCTCGACGACCTGATGGCAGGCATCCACTACGAGGCTTACCTGTACGACGCGTTTGACGAACGCCAGGCCCAGTCGCGCTGGACCAATACCCTCGAATTCCTCGATTGGCTCAAGCGCAAGGGCACCAAGCCGGAAGCGACGGAAGGCGAGGAGGCCACCGGCTTCGACAACGCCGACGGCTTCGGCGACGAAGGCAAGAACCTGCTGGAGCTGACCCAGACCGTGGCGCTGATGAGCATGCTCGAAGGGCGCGAGGAAGATCCCGATGCGGTGCGGCTGTCGACGCTGCACGCGTCCAAGGGGCTGGAATATCCGCATGTGTTCCTGGTCGGCGTGGAAGAGGGCATCCTGCCCCACTGCCGCGAAGACGAGGACATGACCGACGAGAAGATCGAGGAAGAGCGCCGGCTGATGTATGTGGGCATCACCCGTGCGCAGCGCAGCCTGCAGATCAGCTGGTGCAAGAAGCGCAAGCGCGCGCGAGAGACCTACTCCTGCCAGCCGTCGCGCTTTATCGGCGAGATGAAGCTGGAGGAAGCGCCCGTGCCCAAGGACGAAACCCCGGCGATGAGCCCCAAGGACCGGCTCGGCGCACTCAAGGCGCTGCTGGGCACACCCGGCAAGACTGCCGCGGGCTGAATCCCATTCATCCGCACTACAGCCCCGATACAAATCCCTACCAGCCCGACAAGACGGCACGCGCCGCGCTCCCTAGCATAACGACTGTGCTGCCTGCGCTTGCGCAGGCGTGCTGCGGCGGGCTTGCCCGGCTTTCCTGCCGTACCGGACCTCGCGTTCGGAATTTCCCTGTTCTCCAGCCCCCGGCGCGCAAGCGTGCGGGGGCATTTTTTCATGGCGGCGGGCGCGTACCTACCGCTGCGGTCCGCCCGGCGGCGGCGCCATCATCGCCGCGTGCGGCGGCAGGCCCAGCCAGTGCGCCGCCTCGGGCGAGCCGCGCAGGCGCCTGCGTTGCGCGGGATCGAGGCTGTCGTCCAGCGCCAGCCAGCGTTCGCGCACCGCGCGGCGGTCCTGCTCGAACGCTTCATGCAGGCGCTCCATGGCCTGGACGCGCGGGCGCAGCGGGCCGTCCGGCGACTCGTCCGCGGTCTCGCGCAGGAAGCGGGCGCGCAGTTCGAGCGCGTGCGCCTCGGCTTCGCGCGTGGCACTGCGGGCCGCCTGCCACAGGCGCGCCTGCGCGGGATTCAGGCCGAGCGACTCGGCGGATGCGGGCGCAGGCGGCGCCGATGGCGGCATGGCGCCGGGCGGCGGGGCGGCTTGCAGTGCGCTGGCCGGCAAGGCGACCAGGCAGGCGGCGCACAGCGTCAGCATGGACAGGCCGGCGCGCAGCCGGGCATTCAGGGCGGGTAGGTCGGGCATGGACTTCTCTCCTGTGGGTGGGTAGCTTGCTGGAATGCCGGTCCATGCTAGGGAAGGGCGCGCCGCGTTGCTTGAGCACTTGGTCAGGCCCGTATTGCATTCGCGTACAAGCCAGGCGCCCCGGCCAGGCTCCGTAACAGCGTTGATACAAGGCGGGCACAGTCGGGTCATCGCGGGCTGGTAAAGTGGGGCACCGCCAGTCCCCTCGGCGCCGGCCCCTGCCGCCGGCATATGCCGATCTCGTCGCCTATGGAATTCACCCCCACGCTTCCCATCCGCCTGCTGATCGTCGACGACGATCCCCAGATCCGCACCATGCTGGCCGAATACCTGTCCACCTTCGGCATGCAGGCCGATGGCGTCGAAGGCGGTGTGGAGATGCGCCGGGCGATGGCCGCCACGCCGTATGACCTGGTGATCCTCGATCTGTCGCTGCCCGGCGAGAACGGCCTGGCACTGTGCCGCGAGCTGCGCGCGCAGACCGATGTCGCCGTGATCATGCTGACCGCGCGCGCCGAGCTGGCCGACCGCGTGGTCGGCCTGGAAGTGGGCGCCGACGACTACGTCACCAAGCCCTTCGAGATGCGCGAGCTGGTGGCGCGCATCCACACCGTGCTGCGCCGCAGCCGCGGCAGTGGCACCGAAGCACGCCGTGCCGCCGCGCCCTCCGGGCACGAGTTGCGCTTCGGCGACTGGCGCCTGAACACCACGCTGCGCCAGCTGGTCGACCGCGATGACGTGGTGGTGCCGCTGTCCAACGCCGAATTCCGCCTGCTGCTGGCCTTTGTCGAGCAGCCCAACCGCGTGCTCGACCGCGAGTTGCTGATCAACCAGGCGCGCGGGCGCGGGCTCGACGTGTTCGACCGCAGCATCGACCTGCTGGTGTCGCGGCTGCGCCAGAAGCTGCGCGACGATCCGCGCGATCCCACGCTGATCTGCACTGTGCGCGGCGAGGGCTACGTCTTCACCGCGACGCTCGAAGCATGAGCAAGAGCGGGCGCCTGGCGCGCTATGACTCGATGTTCGTGCGGCTGTTCCTGGTGATGGCCTCGATCATGCTGGCCGTGCACCTGCTCGGCATGACCGTGATCGAAAGCCTGTTCCCGCGGCCGGGGCTGGAGCGCGAGTTGCGCGACGGACCGGGCCGGCCGCCGCCTCCGGGCGAATGGCGTCCAGGTCCGCCGCCCGAAGGCGCCGCCGCCGGCGCGCCGCACCGGCCACCGCCGCCGCCGCGCGGGCCGTGGCCGCCGCACATCGGCCTGCTGCTCCAGGTGGCCGCGATCGTGGCGGCCTCGTGGGGCGGCGCACGGCTGCTGGCGCGCCCGGTGCAGCAACTGGCCAGCGGCGCCGGCCGGCTGGCGCAGGACGTCCATGCGCCGCCGCTCGACGAAAGCACGGGCCCGGCCGAGGCGCGCGCCGCGGCGCAGGCGCTGAACCATATGCAGCAGCGCATCCGCAACCAGCTGGCGCAGCAGTCGCGCTTCCTGGCGGCGGTGTCGCACGACCTGCGCACGCCGCTGACGCGCATGAGCCTGCGCATCGAACGCATGGATGGGATCGAGGGGATCGACGGCAAGCAGGCCGGCGAAGTGCGCTACCGCCTGCGCCAGGACCTGGCCGAGATGAACGGCCTGATCGACGCCACGCTGTACTACCTGCGCGACCGCGATGAAGCCAGCGGACCGCGCCAGCGCGTGGACGTGCTGGCGCTGCTGCAGGCGGTGGTCGACGATGCCGCCGAGACCGGCCACGAGGTCGCGCTCGGCGGGCAGGCGCAGCCGTTGCTTGCGAGCCCGTCCGACCTGCGGCGCGCGGTGGTGAACCTGGTGGAGAATGCGCGGCGCTACGCCGGCGCGGCCAGTATCGTGCTGACCGACAGCGCCGAACGCGTGCTGATCGATATCTGCGACGACGGCCCAGGCATCCCGCCTGACGAACTGCAGCGCGTGATGGAGCCGTTCTATCGCATCGAGTCCTCGCGCAGCCGCGCCACCGGCGGGGTCGGCATGGGCCTGTCGATCGCCGCGGACATCGCCGCGCGCCATGGCGGCGAGCTCACCCTGACCAACCGCCCGGAAGGCGGCCTGCGCGCGCGCCTGTCGCTACCGCGCGCCTGACGCCGCCAGCGTGACGTACTGCGAGCCGCGCTGGCCGTGAGTAAAGTCCAGCGCAAAGTCGCCCACGTCGACCCGCCCCTGCAGCGCCCGCCGCATCTCGGCAGCGCCGCTGCCGCGCAGCCCGGCCAGCGCACGCGCCAGCCACGCCGCACCGATATAGCCCGCCAGCGTTGCCGCCGACGGCGGCTCGTCCAGATACTGCTTCATGCGCGCCACATGCTCCTTCACTACGCGTAGCGTGGCCTGCTGCGGGCCGGGCGCAATCTGCGTCAGCACCATGCCGCCGGTATAGCCACTACCCAGGATCTCGCGCGCGGCGGTGGCGCTGACCGACGACAGCCCGACCAGGAAGCCATACCAGCCCTGCGCGGCCAGCGCCCGGCCCAGCCCGGCATAGGCCAGCGTGTCGCCGGCCACGATCACCGCGCCCGGGCGGGTAGCGGCGATGCGCCGCGCGGCGGCGTCGGGATTGGCATCCAGCGGCACCGCGCGCGTGCCGGTCTGCGCCTCCAGCCGGCCCAGCCACTGTGCGCCCGACGTGCCGCCCGCGGCAAAGTCCCCCGACACCGCCAGCGCGATGCTGGTCAGGCCATAGCTGCGCAGCTGCTTCACCGCCGCGTCCAGCTCGGCCTGGTAATCGGCGCGGGTGAACCAGACGTTCTCCGCCGCCAGCGCCAGCCCCGACAGCGGCGCCACGATCTGCACGCCGCGCCGGTTGAGTTCGGCCGAGGAGGCCAGTGCCGGCAGCAAGCGGTCGCCAGGACCGAACAGCAGCTCGGCGCGCTCAGTGTCGGCAAGTGCCACCGCCTGGGCGAGTGCGCGGCGCGGGTCGGCATCGGCATCGCGGACCACGTGGATGATGCGCACCGGTCCGTTGCCGGCATTGACCGCATCGAACATCACCTTGGCCCCGGCCACGTAGTCGCGTGCCAGGTCGGCCTGCGCGCCAGCGCGGTCGAGCAGGTGGCCGACCACGACGGTGCGGCGCGCGGGCACCTGGGCCTGGCCCAGGGCAGGCAGCGCAAGCCCGGCCGCGGCGGCAAGCAGCAGGCGGCGTTTGGCTGCGGAGGGTCGATGCGCGTGACCGCGCCGCGGGCGGGGCGACAGGAGAATAGGCATGGAATGGGGAGCGGAGATGGGTGAGAGGGGCGGTATTCGCAGGCCGCGCGCAGCGTATCCGGCACGCATGACACAGATGTGACGCACGCCCCCACCAGCGAGGGGCTCGCCGCACATGGGTTCCGCCGCGCTTTGACGACGGTCAACGCGCCGGCCGCGCCGCGGTCCTACGATGGGTCGTCACACACCCGATCCCCCGCGCCCCCATGAAACCGTCTGCCATGACTTCCCCTGCGCTCGACCGTCGCGCGCTGTCCGACTTCCGCGCGCTGGCCAGCCGCATCGATGGCAACGGCCCGCGCTACACCTCGTACCCCACCGCGGACCGCTTCCGCAACGGCCCCGACCTGTCGCTGTACCACGACGCGCTGGACGCCTGCCGCGCCAGTGCGCCGGCACCGCTGTCGCTGTACCTGCATATCCCGTTCTGCGAGAACATCTGCTACTACTGCGGCTGCAACAAGATCATCACCCGCGATCATGGCCGCAGCGCGCGCTACGTCAACTACCTCGGCCGCGAGATGGCGCTGGTGGCGGACAAGCTCGGCGCGCGCCGCCAGGTGCTCCAGTCGCACTGGGGCGGCGGCACGCCGACCTTCCTCGATCCCGACGAGATGCGCCGCGTGATGGCGCTGCTGCACCGGTATTTCGAACTGCCCGCCGACGGCGAGCATTCCATCGAGATCGACCCGCGCCGCGTCGACTACGCGCGCATGGCGCTGCTGGCGGAGCTTGGCTTCAACCGCGTCAGCCTGGGCGTGCAGGATTTCGACCCCGAGGTGCAGCAGGCCATCCACCGCATCCAGCCGTTCGAAGAGACTCGCGCCGTGGTCGACGCCGCGCGCGCGCTGGGCTTCCGCTCGGTCAGCCTGGACCTGATCTACGGCCTGCCGCACCAGACCGCGGCGCGCTTTGGCCGCACCATCGAACAGGTGCTGACGCTGCGCCCCGACCGGCTCTCGGTCTACAGCTACGCCCACCTGCCGCATGTGTTCAAGCCCCAGCGCCGCATCGACGAGAACGCCTTGCCGCCCGCCGGCGAGAAGCTCGACATCCTGGTCTCCACCATCGAGCGGCTGACCGCGGCGGGCTATGCCTATATCGGCATGGACCACTTTGCGCTGCCCGACGACGACCTCGCCATTGCCCAGCGCGAAGGCCGCCTGCAGCGCAACTTCCAGGGCTATTCGACCCACGCCGGCTATGACCAGGTCGGGCTCGGCATCTCGGCGATCGGCGCGATCGCCGGGCGCTATGTGCAGAACGCGCGCACGCTGGACGATTACTACGGCGCGCTCGATGCAGGGCGCCTGCCGCTGGCGCGCGGCATGGCGATGAGCGCCGACGATCACCTGCGGCGCGAGATCATCGGAGACCTGATGTGCAACGGCGTGCTCGACCTGCCGGCGCTGGAAGCCCGGCACGGCATCGATTTCAGTGCGGCCTTTGCGCCTGAGCTTGCCGAACTCGGCGGCCTGGCTGCCGACGGGCTGGTGCAATGCGAACCCGGGCGCATCACCGTGACGCCGCTGGGCCGGTTGCTGGTGCGGCGCGTGGCGATGGTGTTTGACCGCTACCTGCGCGAGGACGCCGCGCGCGCGCCCGAGGCCGCTGCGGAAGCCGCAAATGACGGCTCGCAGCCGATCCGCTTCGTGCCGCGGGCCCGCTACTCGCGCGTGGTGTAGCGCGCCGCACCGCTGCGCCGGACGAAAAAAATGCCCGCGGATGCGGTAATGCCGTTCAGTTAAGGTCCTTTCTGAGGAACCGGACGGTGTAGCGCTTAGGCAGGGCTTTGACCACACGGGGGCACTTACGCCCCCGTCGTTTTTGGACGATCGCCAACTGAAGTTTGGCCCGCATGCGCTGCAGATGGGCCGGCAGCTTGCCTGGGGCCATGCCGGCTGCCCAGGTCAGTTCGCCCTGTATCAGGCGCAAGGCCAGCACAAAGCTCAGGTCGGTAGGCTCGACGCGGGCCTCGAGCGCAGCCTTGGCCATCTCCAGACGTACCAGGTTGTACGCAATCAGTGCCCCCCAGATTTCCTGATGCACGCCCTCAGGCTGGCGGCTGCGCAAGGTCAGTTCGGCCCCGAGCATCGTCTGCTTCAGTTCCCGATAGCTGGTTTGTCGGGTAAAGGACTGGCGCGGTGCTCGGCTTGTCCGGCCCGTTTCCAGCCCCTCCCCATAAGAACTGCTCGTGAGGTTTTCCCTCAAGCAGCTCACCCAGTGAGATTCATCGCAAGGGTTATGAGTCCTATCGGTGTGGCGACCACTTTCACGCGAACCCCTCCGCGCCCGACAGCGGGCGCGTCTTCCAGTCCCAGAACAGTCCCAGGACTCCGTAGAGGTACTCGTTACTCCATCGTCGCCACCCGATGCTCGTCTTCTGGCGTCGCTTGCGCCGCGTTAGCAGGGTTCGAACCTTCATTTCCAGATAGTCGCGCACCTCGCTGAAGGCGCGACTGGCGTTGCCGACCCGGAAGTAGTTGACCCATCCCGCCACCGCAGCGTTGAGTTTCGCGACCAGCTTCACGGCCGGGGTCGAGCCTCCATGCCGGATGATGTCGCGGATCCTCGCCTTGATGGCTTGGCGAGCCTTCTTCTTGGGGGTCATCAGGACGAAGTACCCGTTCCCCGCTCGTTTGCGCACGCGACGCAGGTCGAATCCCAGAAACCCAAAGGCGTCCTCCTTCAATGTATCCACCACAATGGTTTTCTCCGTGTTCAACTCGACGCCTAGCGGCACGAGTTGTTCCCGCAAACGCTGCAGGGCACGTTCAGCCCAGCCGCGTTTGGTGTGGTGGCCACTGACGGTGATGACAATGTCGTCAGCAAACCGGTGATAGTTCACTGCCTCGTAAGGGCCCTGTGCCGTCTTGCGTCGAATCTCATCGAACATCCAGTCAATCTCATTCAAGTAGATGTTCGCAGCGAGTGGGCTAAATGGGCCACCTTGCGGTACCCCAACTTTGCCCGCTGCTTTGATAACCTGCTTGACCAAGTGCATGACCTGAGGATCCTGAATGCGCTTCGCGATCTTGCCCAACAGGGTTGAATGTTGAATTGTGTCAAAGTAGCGCGACAAATCCACATCAACCACCGTCGACATGCGCCGCAGCACACTGCGTCTGACTTCCGCCAGCGCGCGGTGTGGGGACCGCTTCGGTCGGAACCCGTAGGAGTTCGGGCAGAAGTCCGCCTCGAATACCGCTTCGAGGATCAGTTTCAGCGCCCCCTGCACCACGCGGTCGCGGATGCAAGGAACCTGGAGAACGCGGACCTTGCCATTGCTCTTCGGGATCTCTACCCTGCGGTTCGGCTTGGGTTCATACCTGCCTGTTTTGAGGTCTGCCTGAATCTCCGCAAGGAATACAGTACGTCCCGATGCCTCGATGTCTTCAAAACTCAGATCATCGATTCCCGGCGCACCGCCGTTCCTCTTGGCGATACGGTAGGCCTCGTCGAGGGTTTCACTCTTCGCAATATGTACGAAGAGCCCCCAGAAGCGATGAGTCTTGTCAGACTTCGCCTTGCGATATATCCGCCTTCTCAGTTCCTGCAGACTGCCGGATGCCTTTGTCATTTCATCCCTGCCTCACCTTGTTGGGCGGAGTACTCACCGGTCCGGGCCCTTCCCTCCGGGCGCGTTTTGCTGCACGCCCATCGACAGTACTACGACCCGATCCGTCACCCTGGCACCTATGCCCGCATTTCCCACTCGCGGTTATAGCGGACATCTCCTCGACGGGATTTCTCCGCCGGGTGCCGAGGGCTTCTCCAGTTTCCACGTTATCCTTCACACCATGTCGCCGCTGATACCCCGCCGGTGAGAGTTGCCGCATCGGACTCGTTTCGGACAACTCTTGCTGCTTTCGCGCGTTATCGACCGTCTCAGCCACCGGGTTTTCGTGTGACGAGGCTACATCTGCGTTCACTGCACGTTGCAACCTGGTGCGTTGCATACACTCCTTTCTGAGCATACTGTCGGAGGGCTCCGTCATCTTGCTTTCGCGCCATGACGCCTCCCAAGCTACGAGGCTTGAGTCTTTTGCCTCGGTCGGACTTACACCGACTGGATAACGTGTCCTTATCTGGACACACGTCGGGTAAAGGACTGGCGCGGTGCTCGGCTTGTCCGGCCCGTTTCCAGCCCCTCCCCATAAGAACTGCTCGTGAGGTTTTCCCTCAAGCAGCTCACCCAGTGAGATTCATCGCAAGGGTTATGAGTCCTATCGGTGTGGCGACCACTTTCACGCGAACCCCTCCGCGCCCGACAGCGGGCGCGTCTTCCAGTCCCAGAACAGTCCCAGGACTCCGTAGAGGTACTCGTTACTCCATCGTCGCCACCCGATGCTCGTCTTCTGGCGTCGCTTGCGCCGCGTTAGCAGGGTTCGAACCTTCATTTCCAGATAGTCGCGCACCTCGCTGAAGGCGCGACTGGCGTTGCCGACCCGGAAGTAGTTGACCCATCCCGCCACCGCAGCGTTGAGTTTCGCGACCAGCTTCACGGCCGGGGTCGAGCCTCCATGCCGGATGATGTCGCGGATCCTCGCCTTGATGGCTTGGCGAGCCTTCTTCTTGGGGGTCATCAGGACGAAGTACCCGTTCCCCGCTCGTTTGCGCACGCGACGCAGGTCGAATCCCAGAAACCCAAAGGCGTCCTCCTTCAATGTATCCACCACAATGGTTTTCTCCGTGTTCAACTCGACGCCTAGCGGCACGAGTTGTTCCCGCAAACGCTGCAGGGCACGTTCAGCCCAGCCGCGTTTGGTGTGGTGGCCACTGACGGTGATGACAATGTCGTCAGCAAACCGGTGATAGTTCACTGCCTCGTAAGGGCCCTGTGCCGTCTTGCGTCGAATCTCATCGAACATCCAGTCAATCTCATTCAAGTAGATGTTCGCAGCGAGTGGGCTAAATGGGCCACCTTGCGGTACCCCAACTTTGCCCGCTGCTTTGATAACCTGCTTGACCAAGTGCATGACCTGAGGATCCTGAATGCGCTTCGCGATCTTGCCCAACAGGGTTGAATGTTGAATTGTGTCAAAGTAGCGCGACAAATCCACATCAACCACCGTCGACATGCGCCGCAGCACACTGCGTCTGACTTCCGCCAGCGCGCGGTGTGGGGACCGCTTCGGTCGGAACCCGTAGGAGTTCGGGCAGAAGTCCGCCTCGAATACCGCTTCGAGGATCAGTTTCAGCGCCCCCTGCACCACGCGGTCGCGGATGCAAGGAACCTGGAGAACGCGGACCTTGCCATTGCTCTTCGGGATCTCTACCCTGCGGTTCGGCTTGGGTTCATACCTGCCTGTTTTGAGGTCTGCCTGAATCTCCGCAAGGAATACAGTACGTCCCGATGCCTCGATGTCTTCAAAACTCAGATCATCGATTCCCGGCGCACCGCCGTTCCTCTTGGCGATACGGTAGGCCTCGTCGAGGGTTTCACTCTTCGCAATATGTACGAAGAGCCCCCAGAAGCGATGAGTCTTGTCAGACTTCGCCTTGCGATATATCCGCCTTCTCAGTTCCTGCAGACTGCCGGATGCCTTTGTCATTTCATCCCTGCCTCACCTTGTTGGGCGGAGTACTCACCGGTCCGGGCCCTTCCCTCCGGGCGCGTTTTGCTGCACGCCCATCGACAGTACTACGACCCGATCCGTCACCCTGGCACCTATGCCCGCATTTCCCACTCGCGGTTATAGCGGACATCTCCTCGACGGGATTTCTCCGCCGGGTGCCGAGGGCTTCTCCAGTTTCCACGTTATCCTTCACACCATGTCGCCGCTGATACCCCGCCGGTGAGAGTTGCCGCATCGGACTCGTTTCGGACAACTCTTGCTGCTTTCGCGCGTTATCGACCGTCTCAGCCACCGGGTTTTCGTGTGACGAGGCTACATCTGCGTTCACTGCACGTTGCAACCTGGTGCGTTGCATACACTCCTTTCTGAGCATACTGTCGGAGGGCTCCGTCATCTTGCTTTCGCGCCATGACGCCTCCCAAGCTACGAGGCTTGAGTCTTTTGCCTCGGTCGGACTTACACCGACTGGATAACGTGTCCTTATCTGGACACACCGATTTCCCAACGGCGCTGGTAGCACGCAATGATGTCGGCTGCCTTGAAGCGCCGACGGTCCGTCAACGAGGTCAACAGGATGCGATCTGAGTCCTTGTTCCGGATCGCGCGCGCGGTCCAGGTCTCTGGCAAGGCTGGATTCTTACGCCGCGCTTGAGGCGAGACCTTCATCTGGACGATGCCATCGTCCTCGCTGCCTGAGAGTCGCTCCCACTGCAGATTCTTCTTGGCCGGTATCAGGAAGTGGCGCTCGCTGCCGCCCATGCGCAAGCCCCACAGGATCTCTGCGGCCAGGAAGCCCTTGTCAAAGATCGTCAGCGAATCATCCGGGACCCGCTCAATGAGCGTCTTGGCATAGAGCATCTCATTGCACCCATAACGGCCAAAGGCGATATCGGCAACAAGATGGGTGGGCACGGCCGTGAGCGAGACACCGCGGACTTGTGGATAGCTGGCGACCTTGCCGCTGGCATAGCTCTGGGCGCCAAAGTGGAGGCGATTCTCAGGACTATCCGCGGTGCGGAAGGTGGTCCCATCCATGGCGTAAAGCGCCAAGCCCTTCCATTTGTAGTGCGCAGCATCCTGAGCCACCCACGCGCGTGCGGTCTGCTCGAACAGCCACAACAGAGGCTTGTCTCCAAGCCGCTCGCGGGCTTGGGCGATCCCGCTCTTGCTGACACAGGCGTTGGCATCGTTGGGCAGTGCCAGGTCCAGCGTCTCCAGCACATCGGGAATCGATTGGTGCCGATAGAGCGCCAGTGCAATGACCAGCCAGACCACCTGTTCTGCGGGCAGTCGACGCCGACGAATGGACGCGGTCCCCGAGGCTGCCAACGCCTGCTCAATCCAAGCTATCGGCAGATGCTCGCTGAGCCGGGCAAAACTGGCCGGTTCACTAAGCTCAAGGGTGGCGTGGACTTGTTCCGATAGCATCGAAACGGCAAGTTAACAGCTCGACACCTTGTTTACAACCCCTGCAATGAAAAATGCCGTTCAGACTTAACTGAACGGCATTACCGCGGATGCGGGCATTTCTGTTTGCGGCTCGCTGGCTTACTTGGCGGCGTTGGCCATGTAGTCCGAGGCGGCGATCACGTCGGCGTCCGGGCCGGCATAGCCGCCCTTGGGCGGCATCACGCCCTTGCCCTTGAGCGCAAAGTTGTGGACCGCGTCCATGCCTTCCTTCAGGCGCGGCGCCCAGGCGGCCTTGTCGCCGAACTTGGGCGCACCGGCCACGCCGGCGGCGTGGCACGCGGCGCAGACCTGGTCGTAGACCTTCTTGCCGACTTCCGCCGAAGCGGCGGCAGGTGCGGCGGCCGGGGCAGCAGCGGCCGCCGGAGCCACGGCGGCAGGCGCGGCCGGAGCAGCCGGAGCAGCCGGGGCCGGCGCAGCGGCGGCAGCCGGCGCGGCAGCTGCCTCGGGGGCGGGGGCCGCGGCCGTCGTCGGTGCGGCGGCGGCCGGGGCGGGCGGCTCGGGGAACTTGGCGCCGCCGGCGTCGGCCATGTAGACCACGGCGCGGGCCAGTTCGTAGTCGGTGTAGTCGTCCGGGGTGCTGCCGGCGCGCGGCGGCATCGCGCCCTTGCCGTTGAGCAGCGACTTCATCAGGCCGTCAAAGCCCTGGCCGATGCGCGCGCTCCAGTCCGCAGCGGTGCCGTACTTGGGCGCACCCGCCGCGCCAGTGGCGTGGCAAGCGGCGCAGATTTCCTTGTAGACCTGTTCACCGGTCTTGAACACGCGCGGCGCGTTCGGATCCTTGATTTCCAGCAGCGCGACCGGCTTGATGCGGTCGTTGATGGCTTCTGCAGTGGTGCCCGCACCGGCACTTTCGGTCGAGCCGTGTCCGACAAAGTTGACCAGCAGGATGATCACGATGATCGGCACCAGGAAAGCCGCGATCACAACTGCGATCAGCTGCTTCGGCGTCTTGATGGGAGACTCGTGTTCGGGGTGTTCGTTGTGGACGTCGCTCATACAGAACTCTCAGTTTTGCAGGAAACCTTCTGGCCGCTCACGCTCGGCTTGCTTTTTCTGGCCCGATCCCGGCCATTTGCATGACCACTATCTGGCCCCCATCCGGACCGCCCGTGCTGCCCTGCGGCCTTTGCCTGACTTGGGTCTGTTGCTATTTGCGTGCTTCGGACTGTCCCCCGGACCGGGCCCCGATTGTCACCGACAACAGGCCGCGCAACCTTGACCTTGATCGACTGGCCTCATGGATTGCGCAGCGGGCACGATTTGACGCAAATAGTTGGCGATTATAGCGCCAAAGCCCCCTTGCCAGTGCCCAAAAGCGGCGGTTGCGAGACGTTGCACGACGCCCCTGGCGGGACCGCATGGACGGCATCGGGCAAAAGCGGTATCCTATGCGACTTTCCTGCGGCGGCATTCGCCGACCGCAACCGCTGTACCCGCAAAACCGGTTGCAAAACCGTCCTGTGCGCCCGTAGCTCAATGGATAGAGTACTGCCCTCCGAAGGCAGGGGTTGCTGGTTCGATCCCAGCCGGGCGCGCCAAGATTTCCTTCCGATACATGATGTGATGGCGGCCCTGGCCATCGGGCGACCGCCCGTTCAGGCGGCGCTCCGGTCTACCCGGCGACACCCGTCTTCCATAGCGCTATCGCCGTGACGTTCAAGACCACAGTCCCCCAGAAGGTCACCTGGAATTCCGGCTTCCGGTTCTTGTGCCGAAGCAGGTGCTGGGCGGCAAGCGCGCCCGGCCAGCCGCCGCATAGCGCCAGCAGGTGCAGCTGGGCCTCAGGGATGCGCCACGCGTTGCGAGCCGCGCGAGCCTTGTCAATCGCGTAGGCAAGAAACGCGAAGATGCTGGCGAGGACGCTGACGATACCGGCCTGCCGCGGGAGATAACCCGTGAGGGCGCATCCGACGATGACCACCAGGGCTGCCAGGCCGAGCAGGGCTGGCAGCAAGCTTGCCTCTGCGTTTTGCCTGGGCGCGCCCGCGATGACAACGTCAAGCGCCTGCATCCGGCCATCCTTGCCGAGGGCCAGTTCGAAGCTGACGCGATCGCCTGGCTTGGGCGTCACGGCGCGAGTCTGCAGCGCCGTGATGTGGAAAAAAATATCTTTTGAGTCCGCGTGGACGTCGATAAAGCCAAAGCCCTTCTGGGCATGCCACGACTTGACCCGGCCCGCTTTTCTCATGTTCTTGACGTGTTCTGGTACGAGGCGTCAAGTGTAGGCGAAGACCCCGGTTGCGCGGCAAGTGCGCGCCGCGGGCAAGGCGAGCCCGCGGATGCCAGCAGGCGCTTGCTATGATGCCGCCATGACCGACGACCTCGTCATTCCCCACCACGAGTACCTGATCACGGCGATCCGCGCGCAAGGTGCGGGCGGCCAGAACATCAACAAGGTGTCCAATGCCGTCCACCTGCGCTACGACGTGCGTGCCTCCTCGCTGGCGCCCGACCACAAGGAGCGCCTGCTGGCGCTGAACGACCACCGCATCACGCGCGACGGCGTGGTGGTGATCAAGGCCCAGCAGTTCCGCAGCCTCGACCTGAACCGCGACGAGGCGGTGCGGCGGCTGCACGAGCTGGTGCGCAGCGTGGCCACGCCGCCGCGCGCGCGCCGGGCCACGCGGCCCACGCGGGCATCGCGCCAGCGCCGGCTGGAATCCAAGAGCCAGCGCAGCCAGGTCAAAGCGCTGCGCGGCCGGGTGCTCGACTAACACCCGCTTCGGTCCCCCTTCAGGTCCCGCTCCTGCATGCCGCAGGGGCGAGCTCGTTGCTTGCGCCGGGTTTCAGCGTGCAGACTGCAGCGCGGCAATTCGCTGCTCGATTGGCGGATGGGTCGAGAACAGCGCCAGCCAGGACTTGCCGCCGGCGATCCCCATTGCCTGCATGTTTTGCGGCAGGCCGTCCGGCTCTAGGCCGCCGAGGCGGCGCAGCGCCGATACCATCGGCGCGGGCGATCCCATCATGCCGGCCGCGCCGGCGTCGGCGCGGAATTCGCGGCGACGCGAGAACCAGGCCACGATGATGCTGGCCAGGATGCCGAACACGATTTCACAGACGATCACCGTGACCATGTAGCCGATCCCCGGCCCGCTCGATTCCTCGTCGTTCTTGCGCAGCATCGAGTCGACGAAGTAGCCGACCACGCGCGCCAGGAAGATCACGAAGGTATTGACCACGCCCTGGATCAGCGTGAGCGTGACCATGTCGCCATTGGCCACGTGCGCGACCTCGTGCGCCAGCACCGCTTCCACTTCATCGTGCGACATCGACTGCAGCAGGCCGGTGGACACCGCCACCAGCGAGCTGTTCTTAGTGGCGCCGGTGGCGAAGGCATTGGGTTCGCCCTCGTAGATGGCCAGTTCCGGCATGGGCAGGCCAGCGCGCTGGGCCAGCTTCTCGACGGTCTGCACCAGCCACAGCTCGGTGCTGGTGCTGGGGTGGGTGATGACCTGCGCGCCGGTGGACCATTTGGCGATGGTCTTGGACATCAGCAGCGAGATAAAGGCGCCGCCGAAACCCATCAGCGCCGCGAAGGCGAGCAGGGTGCCCAGGTTCAGGCCGTTGGCGGTCAGGAACCGGTTCACGCCCAGGACGCTGGCGGTGATGCTGAGGACGAGCATGACGGCGAGGTTGGTCGCCAGGAAAAGCAATACGCGTTTCATGAGTATGTGGTGGAACAGTAAGGCGGTAGGACGCGGACAAGCCGCACGCGCGCGCCGCACGCGGGGCGCGGCACACAGGAAGGGGCGAGCGCGGCCCGGGGGGCCGCGCGAGTGGATTCAGGCGCGCGGCGGACGCGGCAGCAGAGGGAGGTCGGGTTCGGGCAGCAAGGCGCCGGCATAGCGCGGCGGCCCGGCGCGGCCGGACCAGGCCGCAAGACGCAATGGAGGCGCCGGCAGCAGTTGCTCGGCGAGGTCGGCACCGGGCTGCAGCTGCGGCTCGGCGGTTTCGGAAGAGGGGGACGGCTGGCCCGTGGCGGCGGCGTCGGCAGGGTCCGTGCCGCTGTCATCGACGGCGGCTGGCGCAGTCAGCGCATCGCCGGGAGACGCCACCGCGTGCGCGACCGCGGCTGCCCAGCCCGGAAGGGGCAGGCAGACCAGCATCAGGACCAGCAGGAGGAGCCGGAGGGAGCGCACGCGAGGACGGCTTGTCTGTAAGTGTCCACGGAATTCTACAGGATGCGGGTTGGCGACGGCGCCCTGCATGCGGGCTAGCCCATCATGCGCAACCGGTTGCCTGCGGCACTTGGCCAATGGCCGCAGAGCGCGGCCGGCGTGGCCAATGCGCCACCGCTGCAAAGGGGGGCGGCCTGTCCTACACTATCGTCAACCCTGTAGCGGTTACAGGGATTTTGCACAAGGACTCCGGCATGCGCATCGGCGAACTCTCCCGTACCAGCGGCTGCGATGTCGAGACCATCCGCTACTACGAACGCGAAGGACTGCTCGACGTGCCCCGGCGCGAGCCCAACGGCTACCGCCGCTATGACGACGGCCACCTGGTCCAGCTCAACTTCGTGCGCCATTGCCGCTCGCTCGGCATGAGCCTGTCGGACGTGCGCCGGCTGCGCGAGTTCGAGCGCAACCCGTCGCAGGACTGTGACGACATCAACACGCTGCTGGACCGCCAGATCGCGCAAATTCACGCCCAGCGTGTGGCGCTGGAGGCGCTCGAAAGACAGCTGCGCGCGCTGCGCGAGACCTGCCACCGCCACCATCACCAGCCCGCCAGCGAATGCGGCATCCTGCAGAACCTGCAGCAGGCCGCCGCCGGCGCCGCGTGCGAATGCCATCCGGACGCGCACGACCACCAGGGCCATGCCGCCAACGGGTGAGGCAGGCGCGCGCGTCGCTGTGCTACGATGGCTGTACCCGTGACCGCACCACACCGGTGCACGAACCACGACGGCAGTGCACGTAGTAAGCAATGACTTACGGCGCTTGCTAACCCAGCAACAGACTCTGCCGTCGACCCAACCCCTGATGATTTCTCGCGTGACCGTGCCTGATCGCCTGATGCCGCTGAACGACGTGCCTGCCCGCTTGCCGCGGACGGGTCGTCCGCGCGCGGCCGGGATCGCCATGGCCACCGCCCTGCCTCAGCGCGCGCCGCGCGCGATGTCTCCCCGCCGGATCAGCGCACCGCCTGATTCCGCCCGGTTCCCAGCCTGATCGTCTCCCACCGCGGGGCCCGGGCCGAACCGGGCCCGAGCCAGCGTTTCCGTTGTTGCCGGCGCTCGCCCACGGGCCAGCGCCGGATCCGTTGATGTCTGCGCTGCTGCGCAAAGCCAAGACCTGACCGCGCCCCCCCGCCTGAACGCAGGCCGCCGGGCCGCGCCAACCCTGACTGCCGGAGGAACCTGCCATGACGGCCAACCAAGCCACCCCGACCAACCCGACCCTTTACCTGACCGAGCTCGACGTCACCCGCCTGGAGCGCATCGCCAGCCGCGCCGGCTCGGCGCAGCTCGAAGAATTGCTGGACGACCTGCTGGCACGCGCCACCATCGTCGCGCCGGACGAGATCCCGACCGACGTGGTCACCATGAACTCGCGCCTGGCGTGCACGCTGCCGGGCGAGCAGGCGCCGCGCAACTGGACGCTGGTGTATCCGGACGCCGCAGACTTCGATGCCGGCCGGCTCTCGGTGCTGTCGCCGGTGGGCCACGCGTTGCTGGGCGCGCGTGCCGGGCAGACCGTCAGCTACCGGCTGCCGGACGGCCGGGAGCAGCAGGTCACGATCGACGAAATCGCTTTCCAGCCCGAAGCGAGCGGCCAGTACACCCTCTGAGCCCGCGCCCCGTGCGTGCAGCCGGCGCCACGCGCCGGCCGTCGGCGGCGCATACCGTTGGCGGTCCGTGGACACCATTCATCCGCAAGCCCGTCGTTTCACGACTCGCAACGCACCATTCGTCGCAGCGGTATTTCTGCTTGCTGGGACTGTGACTAATCTTCAATCCGTGCTCGCATCACAACATAGATTGCAGAGCGGCCGGAGTGTTAGCCGGTCACATACCAAGAAAAGACGAAATCAGTTGAAGGAGTCCCAAAATGATCGCCAGACGTATCCTTGGCGGCGCGCTCGTGTTCGCGGCTGTCGCCGCGTCCGCTGCGGCGTTGGCTGCCCCCGCTGCCAGCAAGGTTGGCAAATTTGATGTGTATGCCGACGCGCTGCGCGCAGGCAAGTACGACGTGTACACGGACGGCGCCAAGCAAGGCAAGTTCGATACGTACACCGATGGCGCCCGTACCGGCCGCTTCGACTCGTTCTCGGAAGGCTCGCGCAGTGGTGGCAAGTTCGACACCTTTAGCGAAGGCACGCATACCTTCAGTGGCGAGATCTCGAAGCAAGGCAAGTTCGATACCTTCAGTGAAGGTACGCACACCTTCAGCGGCGATATCGCCGACCGCGCGCTGGACAACTCGCGCACCGGTGACGGTTCGCTGTACGGCTATCGCGTCTGATCTTCACGGGTCTTCTCCAGGACCCCGGGCGGCCACTGCGGTGGCCGCAAGTTTTCTCTCCCGCCTGCCCGGCCGACCTCCTCCTCCTTCTCTCTTCGCCTGGCAGGCGATTTTTCCTTCCTGACCGATCCCCGGCAACTGCCGTGCGCGCCTGAGCATCATGCCGATGGCGTTTGCGTGGCCTCGCTGCCATCCGCCGCCGACTTCGTTTGCTGCAAGCGTGGCAGGCTGCGCGCGATTGCCGCGTAGAGCAGCGGCACCGCCAGTGTCCCCAGCACCGTCGTACCCAGCATGCCACCGAGCACGCCGGTACCGACCGCCTGCTGCGCACCCGCGCCCGGGCCGGTGCTGATCGCCAGCGGCACTACGCCCAGCACGAACGCCAGCGAGGTCATCACCACCGGCCGCAGCCGCTGGCGCGCGGCGCGCGTGGCGGCTTCCACCGTGCCCATCGTCCCGCCGCGGCGCAGTTACTCGGCATATTCAACGATCAGGATCGCGTTCTTGGCGGCCAGCCCCATGATGACCACCACGCCCACCTTGAAGTAGACATCGTTGGGCATGCCGCGCAGGAAGATCGCGGCCGCTGCGCCCATCAGCCCGGTCGGCACGATGACGATCACCGCCAGCGGCAGCGTCCAGCTTTCATACAGCGCCACCAGGCACAGGAAGATAAACAGCAGCGACAGCGCAAACAGCCACGGCGCCTGCGTGCCGGTCTGTTGCTGCTCGAAGGCGCGGCCGGTCCAGCGCATGTCGTATTCCGGACCGAGTCCGCGCACCAGTTCCGTCAGCCGTTGCATCGCCGCACCGGTAGTGTGGCCGGGTGCGACCTCGGCATTGATGCGCACCGAGCTGAAGCCGTCGAAACGTTCCAGCGTGACTTCGCCACGGCCCCATTCGAGCGAGGCGAACGCCGCCAGCGACACCATCGCGCCCTGCGCGTTACGCACATGCACGCGCGCAAGCTGGTCCGGGTGCATGCGGAAAACGGTGCGTCGGCCTGAAGGATGACGCGCCGCACGCGGCCTTCGCGCGCGACCTCGTCGATATAGCGCGAGCCCAGCGTGGCCGACAGCGTGTGGTGGATGGTCTCGGCATCGACGCCGAAAGTCTCGGCCTTGCGGTAGTCGATCTTCAGGTCCAGCGCCGGTACCGGCTGGCCGGTGGTGGCGCGCACCTCGCCCAGCACCGGATCCTGTTTCGCATGCTCGATCAGCTTGTCGCGCGCGGCAAAGAGCGCCTCGCGTCCCACCGGCTGGCGCGCCACCAGGCGCATGTCGAGGCCGCCGATGCTGCCCAGCTCGGGCAGCGCCGAACTGTTGTAGGCATAGAGCTGCGCCGCGGCCGGGCCACGTTTCCAGTCCCGCCGACAGCCGCGCCAGCACCGCCTGCGCGTTGTCCTTGCGGCCGCGCGTCTTCCAGTCGGTCAGGCCGATAAACAGGCTGGCGCGCAGCTCGCCGCTGCCGCCGCTGGACCAGCCCAGCACCGCGAAGCTCGATCGCACCGGATAGCGCTCCTGCTGCAGCCATTGCTCCAATTCGGCCACCAGCCGGCGCGTATCGGCTTGCGTGCCGCCGGCCGGCAGTTCAACGTCGACCACGATCTCGCCGGTATCTTCCTCCGGGAGTAAACCGCTCGGCATCTTCCACAGCGCATAGCCGCAGGCGAGCGTCAGCGCCAGGTACACCGCCAGCCAGCGCAGCCGCTTGCGCTGCAGCGCCTGCACCCAGCCGGCATAGCGTGCGGTGAATGCGGCAAAGCGGGCATCGAACCAGGCCAGCGGCCCGCGCGCCGGCGCTGCGCTGTGGCGCAGCAGGCTGGCGCACATCGCTGGCGCGAGCGTCAGCGCAAAGAACAGCGAGAATGCGATCGACACCGCCAGCGTCACCGCGAAATGCCGGTAGATCACGCCCACCGCGCTGCCGAAGAACGCCCACGGCACGAACACCGCGCACAGCACCAGCGTCACCGCCACCAGCGCGCCGGAGACTTCGCGCATCGAGCGGGCCGCGGCCTGCATCGCGCCCACGCCGTCGGTGCGCATGATGCGTTCGGCGTTCTCGACCACGACGATGGCATCGTCCACAAGAATGCCGATCGCCAGCACCACGGCGAACAGCGTGATCACGTTGAGCGACAGTCCGAGCGCATACAGGCACGCGACCGTGCCCAGCAGCGACACCGGCACCACGATGCCGGGCATCAGCGTGGCGCGCAGGTTGCCCAGGAACAGGTACAGGATCAGGAACACCAGCACCGTGGCTTCCGCCAGCGTCAGCAGTACGCGCGAGATCGAGGCCTGCACGAAGGTGGCGCCGTCGTACGAGATCTCGTAGCGCACGTCGCCCGGGAAGCCGCGGCTGGCTTCATCCAGCGCGGCGCGCACGGTGCGCGAGGCCTGCAGCACGTTGGCACCGTCGGCCAGCTTCAGGCCGATCGACGCGGCGTTGCGGGTGTTCAGCGTAGAGCCGTAGCGATAGTCGCTGGCGGCCAGTTCGACCCGCGCCACGTCGCGCAGCAGCACGGCCGAGCCATCGGTGGCCGCGCGCACGACGATGCGCCCGAACGCCTGCGCATCGCTCATCGGCGCGGGCGGACGCACGATCGCCTGGAACGGCTGCCCCGGCACCGCGGGCGCCGCGCCGAGCTGGCCCGGCGTCACGTTGCCATTGCGCGCGCGGATCGCGGCTTCCACATCGGCCGTGGTCAGGTTGAAGGCGTGCAGCTTGTCCGGGTCGAACCAGATACGCAGCGCATACTCGGCGCCATAGGGTTCGGCCTTGCCGATGCCGGGCAGGCGGCGCAGCAGCGGCAGCACCGAGCCCGCAGCAAAGTCGCCCAACGCGGTTTCGTCGAGTTGCCCGCTGTCCGACACCAGCGACACGTACATGAAGGCGCTGCTGCTGGCCTGGTCGACATAGACGCCGCCGCGGCGTACTGCCTCGGGCAACAGCGGCTCGGCCTGCGCCACGCGGTTGCGCACGTTGACCTGTGCCAGCTGCGGATCGGTGCCCTGGCGAAAGCCCAGCGTCACGGTGGCGGTGCCACCCTCGCAGCTGGAATCGAGATAGAGCAGGCCGCATCTGCTGCTCCAGCACTGCGGTGACGCGGTCTTCCACGGTGCGCGCGGACGCGCCCGGGTAATCGGCGTAGATGATCACCGTGGGCGGCGCCACCGCCGGGTACTGGGCGATGGGAATGCGGTTCAGGGCCACCAGGCCCGCCACCACGGTCAGGATGGCCAGCACCCAGGCAAACGCCGGGCGCTACAGGAAGAATGACGCCATGTCATGTCAGCGCTGGCACGGGCGCACGGCAGGCACATGATTCGGCCGTGGCTCCGGTGCGGTTGGAACGGAACGGCTTTGGTGGAGACGCCGCAAGCTGCGGCAAGCGGCTGCAACAGGCGCCGCGGCAAGCTGCGCGGCGATGGCACTGGTGATGTTGGCAGCGCCGGGTGTCGCTTTGCCGATTTGGTCAGGGAGCGCGTGGCCCGTCGACCGGGGCCGGCGTGTGTCGCGGCGCGTGCATGGGCCTTGCGGGAAGCGCCCGGCGCTGCGGCACGAAAGATCGATAAGGATCGGTGCCGGCGTCTGGCCGTCGTACTGCGGCCTTGGCGGCGATTATAGACAGGGAACGGGGCCCGGACAACGCGAACGTCACATTGCCGGTACCGCTCCGGCGTCGGGGGTAGGGCCGGAGCTCAGAGATCGCGCGAGGCGAAGGTATCGCACTTGCGGATATCGCCCGACTCGATGCCGCGGCGCAGCCAGCGCACGCGCTGCTCGCTGGAGCCGTGGGTGAAGGCCTCGGGCACGACATAGCCTTGCGAACGGCGCTGCAGCCGGTCGTCGCCGATGGCGGCGGCGGCCTTCAGGCCTTCCTCGATATCGCCCGGTTCCAGCAACTGCTGGTTGGCGCGCTGCGCGGTGGCGGCCCACACGCCCGCCAGGCAGTCGGCCTGCAGCTCCATGCGTACCGACAGCTGGTTGGCCTGCGCCTCGCCCATGCGGCGGCGCGCGGCGTCGACCTTGTCCGAAACACCCAGCAGGTTCTGCACATGGTGGCCGATCTCGTGCGCGATCACATACGCCTGGGCAAAGTCGCCACTGGCGCCGAAGCGCTGGCGCAGCTCGTCATAGAACGCCAGGTCGATATAGACCTTCTGGTCGCCGGGGCAGTAGAACGGGCCCATTGCCGACTGGCCTGTGCCGCATGCGGTCGGCGTCGCGCCGGCAAACAGCACCAGTGTCGGCGGCGCGTAGCGGCGGTTCAGCTCGGTCTCGAAGATGTGTTGCCAGGTGCGCTCGGTATTGCCCAGCACCTTGCGCGTGAAGACCGTCATCTGGTCCGTCGCCGGCGGGCGGTTGACCTGCTGTTGCTGCGGCGCGCCGGACCCCTGCAGCACCGAAGCGCCCTGCATGATCAGCATCGGGTCGATGCCAAAGAAGTACGACGCGGCCAGTGCAACGATGACGGTGCCGATGCCGATCGTCTTCCCGCCGACACCGCCGAATCCGCCGCGGCGGTCTTCAACGTGTTGGCTTTCGGCTTCGTCATCTAAGCGCATGGGGGCTCCGGGAAAATAGGGGTTCTGGCAAGGGTGCAGGTGGCAACCAGTATAGCAATCGGGGGTAGCGGATGCCGCTGAGCGCGACCGTTGCGTTCCGGACAGTGGCGGGGACGGTCTTCGTTAGCGCACTTTCGCTTTATGCGCCGCCACGGCGGCAGCGCATAAAAAACACCACCTGCTCGCCCTGGAGTCGGGCAACGCAAGTGGTGTGCGGCAAAACAAAGAAACCGGGCTCGCGCCCGGTTCCGTCACTGCCTGAAGGTCCCGGGACGGGAACGCTATCGGTTTGCTCAGGCCACGGCGGCCTCGCGTGCGGTGGGTGTGGTGGCCACGGCGCTCGCGCCGACCTCCGCCACGCGCAGCAGGTTGGTGGTCCCGCCCTGACCGAACGGCATGCCCGCGGCAATGGTGATCTGGTCACCCGGTGCGGCATAGCCTTCCACCAGCGCCGCGCGCGTGGCGGCTTCAACCATTTCATCGACGCTCTGCACATCCGGGCTCACGGTGGAGTGGATGCCCCAGGCAATCGCCAGCCGGCGCGCGATCTCCAGGTTCGGCGTGATGCTGACGATCGGCGCGCACGGCCGCTCGCGCGCAGCACGCAGCGAGGTCGCGCCCGACGAGGTGTAGGTCACCGTCGCGGCCGCGCCAATGATCTGCGTGACCTCGCGCAGCGCCGCGCAGATCGCATCCTGGCGCGTGTTCAGCGGGGTCTCGTGCTGGGCGTCGAGCAGGTTGCGGTACAGCGGGTCGCGTTCCACCTCGGTGACGATGCGGTTCATCATCGACACCGCCGGCACCGGGTAGCGGCCGTTGGCGGACTCGGCCGACAGCATCACGGCATCGGCGCCTTCATAGATCGCGCTGGCCACGTCCGATGCTTCGGCGCGCGTCGGCACCGGCGAGTCGATCATCGATTCCAGCATCTGCGTGGCGATCACCACGGGTTTGCCGAGCTGGCGGCACACGCGCAGGATGCGCTTCTGCACACCGGGCACGCGCTCGGGCGGCAGTTCCACGCCGAGGTCGCCGCGCGCCACCATCACCGAATCCGAGACCCGCACGATCTCTTCGAGCTGCTGCAGCGCGGCCGGCTTCTCGATCTTGGAGAGGATGCCGGCACGGGTGCCGACGATCTCGCGCGCTTCGACGATATCGGACGGGCGCTGCACGAACGACAGGCCGATCCAGTCCGCGCCCAGCGACAGCGCGAAGTCCAGGTCCTTGCGGTCCTTCTCGGTCAGCGCGGGGATGGGGATCACGGCGTCGGGCACGTTCACGCCCTTGCGGTCGGACAGCGTGCCGTTGTTGACCACGCGCGTGGTGATGCTGCCGGTGGACACGGCCTCGACCGACAGGCGCACCTTGCCGTCGTCGATCAGCAGCGACTGGCCGGGTTGCGCGGCCTGGAACAACTCGGGATGCGGCAGGTAGACGCGCGTGCCGTCGCCCGGCGTGGGATCGCTGTCGAGCACGAACACATCGCCCGCGCGCACCGCGACCTTGCCGGCGGCGAAGGTGCCGATGCGCAGCTTGGGGCCCTGCAGGTCGGCCAGCACGCCAATGGGGCGGCCGGTCTCGGCCTCGACCTGGCGCACGGCGTCGTAGCGCGCGCGATGGTCTTCGTGCGTGCCGTGGCTGAAGTTGAGCCGGAACACGTCCGCGCCGGCCTCGAACAGTGCGCGGATCACCGCGATGTCGGTGCTGGCGGGGCCGAGCGTGGCAACGATCTTCGCTTTGCGCTGGCGTCTCATGATGTCTCCTCTTCCATTCTCGGGCGGCGCGCCACATGGCGCGCCAGATGATGCTGTTCGGGTGAACGACTGGTTCGGTACGGCTTTGCTGCGGTGCTGCGGACGGCTTACACGATCAGGATGGCGCGGAAGTCGTTCACGTTGGTACGGGTCGGTCCGGTAACGATCAGGTCGTCCAGGCCGGCAAAGAAGCCGTAGCCGTCGTTGTTGTCCAGGTGCGCGCGCGCCGACAGCCCGCGCGCGACGGCACGGGTCAGCGTGTCGGGCGACAGCAAGGCGCCGGCGTTGTCCTCGGAGCCGTCGATGCCATCGGTATCGCAGGCGATCGCATGCACGCCGGCCAGGCCGTCGAGCGCCACCGCCAGCGACAGCAGGAACTCGGCGTTGCGCCCGCCGCGGCCCTTGCCGCGCACCGTCACCGTGGTCTCGCCACCGGAGAGCAGCACGCACGGCTTGCTGAAGGGCTGGCCGCGCTGCGCGACCTGGCGCGCGATCGCAGCGTGGACTTCGGCCACCTCGCGTGCTTCGCCTTCGATGCAGTCAGACAGGATGTGGGCTTCATAGCCGAGTTCGCGCGCACGCGCGGCGGCGGCTTCGAGCGATTGCTGCGCGGTGGCCAGCGTCGCGTTGCGGTGGCCTTCGAAACGGGCGTCGCCGGGCTTGGGCGTTTCGCCCGCGCCGCTTTCCAGATGCGCGCGCACGTTGGCCGGCACGTCGATGCCGTACTTGGCGATGACGGCCAGCGCATCGGCGCAGGTGGTCGCGTCGGGCAGCGTCGGGCCGCTCGCGATCAGCGTGGGATCATCGCCGGGGATATCGGAAATCAAGAGCGTCTCGACGCGGGCCGGCGCGCAGTGCAGCGCCAGGCGGCCGCCCTTGAGCGCGGACAGGTGCTTGCGCACGCAGTTCATCTCGCCGATGCTCGCGCCACTCTTGAGCAGTGCCTTGTTGACCGCCTGCTTGTCGGCCAGCGAGAGGCCGGGTGCGGGTGCGGCCAGCAGCGCGGAGCCGCCGCCGGAAATCAGGCACAGCACCAGGTCATCAGCGGTCAGGCCCTGCACCAGTTCCACCATGCGCTGCGCAGCGCGCGCGCCGGCCTCATCGGGAACGGGGTGCGCGGCTTCCACGACTTCGATGCGCTTGCAGTCGGCACCATGGCCGTAGCGCGTCACCACCAGTCCGGACAGCTCGCCTTGCCAGTTCGCCTCGACCGCTTGCGCCATCGCGGCGGCGGCCTTGCCGGCGCCGATCACCACCGTGCGCCCCTTGGGCGGCACGGGCAGGTGCGGCGGCAGGCAATGGCTGGCGCTGACCGCGGCGACGGCGGTATCGAACAGGTCGCGCAGCAGCGCGCGGGGATTGAGCTGCCCGGGATGGGCTGCCGTGCGCTGGGGCGACAGCAGGGCGGCTTGGGGTTCGGTGACGAGCATGTGGGGTCCTGGTACTGACGGGGTACTGACAGCGAAAGCGTGTCGTCCCCGCGGGGCGGGGACGACGATGGTGCTGCTTACTTGGCGATCTGGTGGTTCGACATGATTTCGATCGCGCGGCACAGTGCCGAGTGGTCCTGCTTGCCCAGGCCGTTCGCGGAACAAGTATTGAACAGTTCCTGCGCGGTGGCGGTGTTGGGCAGCGCCACGCCCAGCGCCTTGGCGCCCTGCAGCGCCAGGTTCAGGTCCTTCTGGTGCAGTTCGATGCGAAAGCCCGGGTCGAAGGTGCGCTTGACCATGCGCTCGCCGTGCACTTCCAGGATGCGCGAGGCCGCGAAGCCACCCATTAGCGCCTGGCGCACCTTGGCCGGATCGGCGCCCGCCTTGGAGGCAAACAGCAGCGCTTCGGACACGGCCTGGATGTTCAGCGCGACGATAATCTGGTTGGCCACCTTGGTGGTCTGGCCGTCGCCGTTGCCGCCCACCAGGGTGACGTTCTTGCCCATCAGGTCGAACAGCGGCTTGACCTGGTCGAAGGCTTCCTGCGGGCCGCCGACCATGATGGTCAGCGAAGCGGCCTTGGCGCCCACTTCACCGCCCGACACCGGTGCGTCCAGGTACGAGGCGCCCAGCTTGTTGATGCGTGCGGCGAAGTCCTTGGTCGCGATCGGCGAGATCGAGCTCATGTCGACCACGATCTTGCTGTAGCTGGCTTCCTTGCCGGCGGTCTTCAGCGCGGCGGCAACGCCCTTGTCGGCAAACAGCACGGCTTCCACGTGCGGGGTGTCCGGCACCATGATGACGATGATGTCGGCACGCTTGGCGACTTCCTCGGCGCTAGTGCAGACGGTCACGCCTGCATCGACCAGCGCTTGCGGGGCCGGGTTGACGTCGTGGACGAACAGCGTGTGGCCGGCGGCGCGCAGGTGGCCCGCCATCGGTGCGCCCATGATGCCCAGGCCGATGAAGCCGACGTTGCGTTGGTTTGCCATGTGATGTCTCCTCAAGTTAGAAAAAGCGAAATCGAAGCCAGCGGTGTTGGGTGCTCCCAAGCCGCCCGAGCTGGCCTAAGCAAGGTGTTCCCCCTCTCCCCTCAGGGGGAGAGGGTTGGGGTGAGGGGTGGGCTAGCTAGGAGCCACATCAAGCGGGGCCTTCGGTTTTAACTCGCAGGCCTCAGCCTTTGACGCTCCTGCCCTCTCCCCCGCCCCTCTCCCGCAAGCGGGAGAGGGGAGCAAACAAGCAGCATTTGAAAGGCGACGGGCAGTTACTGCACGCCGTGCGCGGCGCGCCAGCCCAGCCCTTCTTCGGTGGTGGTCTTCGGCTTGTACTCGCACCCGATCCAGCCGGTGTACCCAATCTCGTCCAGGAACTTGAACAGGTACTGGTAGTTCAGCTCGCCCGTGCCCGGCTCGTTGCGGCCCGGGTTGTCGGCCAGCTGCACGTGCTTGATCTTCGGCAGGTTGGCCTTGATGGTGTTGGCGATTTCGCCTTCCATGCGCTGCATGTGATAGATGTCGTACTGCACGTACAGGTTGGGCGCGTTGACCTGGTTGATCAGGTCGACGGCCTGCTGCGTGCGCGACAGGAAGAAGCCGGGGATGTCGAAGGTATTGATCGGCTCGACCAGCAGGTCGATATGCTCCGCGGCCAGTGCGCTGGCGGCGAAGCGCAGGTTTTCCACCAGCGTTTCCTGCGCCTGTTCGCGCTTGACGTTCTGCGGCAGGATGCCGACCAGGCAGTTGAGCTGGCGCACGCCCAGCACCTTGGCGTACTTGATGGCCTCGCCCACGCCGTCCTGGAATTCGCCCACGCGATCCGGATGGCAGGCAATACCGCGCTCGCCCGCGTCCCACTTGCCCGCGGGCAGGTTGTGCAGCACCAGGTCCAGCTGGAAACGATTCAGGCGGTCAGCAATCTGGTCCGCATGGAATGCGTAAGGGAACAGGAATTCCACGCCGCGGAAGCCCGCGCGCGCGGCGGCTTCGAAGCGGTCGAGAAAGCCCACTTCGTTGAACAGCATGGTGAGGTTGGCCGCAAGTTTCGTCATTTGTCATCTCCTGTGACTTGGTTTTTGTTCGTCGTTCCCGCGCTGGCGGGAACCCAGTGACTTTGAAAGGCGCTGGATCCCCGCGTGCGCGGGGATGACGTGCTGGTCCTGCAGGGGGCGGGAAGCGTCTTACGCCGTTTCCACTTCTTCGGTCAGGATCGCCTCGTCGGCTTCCTCGATGTCTTCGATGGGTTCGAACTCGTTGATGTTGTCGATCTCGGTGCCCATCGCGATATTGGTCACGCGCTCCAGGATCACCTCGACCACCACCGGCACCGAGAACTCCGCCATCAGGTCGCGCGCCTCGGCAAAGGCCGGGGCGATGTCTTCCGGCTTGAACACGCGGATCGCCTTGCAGCCCAGGCCTTCGACCACCTTGACGTGGTCGACGCCGTAGCCGTTCAGTTCAGGCGAGTTGACGTTGTCGAAGGCCAGCTGCACGCAGTAGTCCATCTCGAAGTTGCGCTGCGCCTGGCGGATCAGGCCGAGGTAGGAGTTGTTCACCACCACGTGGATATACGGCACCTTGAATTGCGCGGCCACGGCCAGTTCTTCGATCATGAACTGGAAGTCGTAGTCGCCCGAGATCGCCACCACGTCCGAATCCGGCGAAGCGGTCTTCACGCCGATCGCGGCCGGGATGGTCCAGCCCAGCGGGCCGGCCTGGCCGCAGTTGATCCAGTGGCGCGGCTGGTTGACCGACAAGAACTGCGCAGCAGCGATCTGCGACAGGCCGATGGTGCTGACATAACGCACGTCGCGCGGGAAGTACTGGTTCATCTCGCGATACACGCGCTGCGGCTTGACCGGCACGTTATCGAAGTCGCTCTTGCGCTGCATGGTGCGGCGGCGCTTCTGCACATCGGCGACCCACGACTTGCGGCACGGCAGGCGGCCGGCCATCTTCATTTCGCGGGCGACTTCGACGAACAGTTCCAGCGCGGCCTTGGCGTCGGACACGATGCCCAGGTCCGGGCCGAACACGCGGCCGATCTGGGTGGGCTCAATATCGACATGCACGAACTTGCGGCCCTTGGTGTAGACGTCGACGCTGCCGGTGTGGCGGTTGGCCCAGCGGTTGCCGATGCCCATCACGAAGTCTGAAGCCAGCAGCGTGGCGTTGCCATAGCGGTGCGAGGTCTGCAGGCCGACCATGCCGGCTTGCAGCGGGTGGTCGTCGGCCAGCACGCCCCAGCCCATCAGCGTCGGCACCACCGGCACGTTGACCAGCTCGGCGAACTCGACCAGCAGCTCGGACGCGTCAGCGTTGATCACGCCGCCGCCGCACACGATCAGCGGGCGCTCGGCCGCGTTGAGCATGGCGATGGCCTTCTCGATCTGGGCGCGCGAGGCGGCCGGCTTGTACGGCTGCAGCGACTGGTAGGTGTCGGGATCGAATTCGATCTCGGCGACCTGCACGTCGAATGGCAGGTCGATCAGCACCGGGCCCGGACGGCCGGAGCGCATGATGTGGAACGCCTGCTGGAACACTTGGGGCACCAGCGCCGGCTCGCGCACGGTGACGGCCCACTTGGTCACGGGCTTGGCGATCGACTCGATGTCGACGGCCTGGAAGTCTTCCTTGTACAGGCGCGCACGCGGGGCCTGGCCGGTGATGCAAAGGATGGGGATCGAATCCGCCCAGGCCGAGTACAGACCGGTGATCATGTCGGTGCCGGCAGGGCCCGAGGTGCCGACGCAGACGCCGATATTGCCCGGCTCGGCACGGGTGTAGCCCTCGGCCATGTGCGAGGCGCCTTCGACGTGGCGGGCCAGCACGTGGTTGATGTTGCCCGACTTGCGCATCGCCGAGTAGAACGGGTTGATCGCCGCGCCGGGCACGCCGAACGCCGTGGTCACGCCTTCCTTCTCCAGAACCGCGATGGCCGCGTCGATTGCTCTCATCTTTGCCATGATCTTGTCTCCAATGGTGGTGGGATTCGCATTGGAGTCGATCCTATTCCCCCAACCGGGGTGGGATAAACAGAAGGACGATCAGTTGATTCGATACCCTGTGTATGGAATATGGCCATGGAAGCCTGATGGGATGGTCGCCAGTGCCACGCCGGCGTATGCAATTGGGTATGTGGTGTGATGAACCGGCCACGCAGCGCAATGGTGAGTACGCCCGGGCCCGCGCCACGTGGCGTCTATCCGGCACGTGCGCAAGCGGCGAAAATGGCAGCATTCCCTCGCCGCGCCCCGACCATGTATTCCAGGCTACCGCCGTCCTACGAACTGCTTGAAGCCCTTGAGGCGCGCACCGCCGCGGCGCCCGCGCCGGCCGGCGGCCTCGCGCGCGCGCTGTGGCTCGGCTTTATCGCCGCGCTGGTGGCGACCCTGCTCTGCGGCGGTGCGCTTGCGGTCTGGCGGCTGTGGCTGAAGCACCCGGTGCCACTGTGGTCGCTGCGCACTTTCGAGGCGCTGCTGGCGCTGGCGGCCGCCTGCTACGTGGCTACGGGGCTGGCGCGTACCGGCACGGTGCTGGCCAGGCTGCGCAACCCGCTGCGCTGGCAGGCGGCAGAGATGGACCGCCAGCGCGCGGCCGAAGACGCGCTGCTGCGGCAGCTCGCGCGCATACCGCCGGCGCAGCTGGAAGCGCGGCAGCGGCGCGTGGCCTTGCAGCTGCGGCTATGGGAGGGGGCGGCGCGCACCGTGGGGCTGCTGCTGGCACTGGCGCCTGCCGCCGTGGTGCTGGCCAGCGCCTGGCGCACGCTGCCGCGTCCGGAGCAGACCGTGCCGATGCTGCTGTGGGGCTATGGGGTGATGCTGGTCACCGGCGGTGCCAGCTACCTGTACCTGCATGTGCAATGCAGCCGGCCGTTGCGGCGGCTGGCTTACGTGCTGGGCGAGGCCGCGCAAATGAATGCCGCGCTGGACGCGCGCCGGGCGCAACGCGCCGGCGCGGCGCCGCAGCAGGCGTGATCGGGCGTGATCAGGCCGTAAGGTAGGTCTGCACCAGCCGCACCCAGGCCGCCGCGCCCAGCGGCAGCACCGCGTCGTTGAAGTCGTAGCCGGGGTTGTGCACCATGCAGCCGCCGAACTCGCCTTCGCCGTTGCCCAGGATCAGGTAGCAGCCGGGCACCGCGTTCAGCATCCACGCAAAGTCCTCGCTGCCGTTGAGTCCCTTCGGCGCCTGCGTGACCACGTTGCCGGCGCCGACCAGCTCGGTGCAGACGCGCTGCGCCAGCAGCGTCTCGGCCTCGGCGTTGACCATCGGCGGCGTGAGCTGGCGGTAGTCGATCTCCGCTTCCACGCCATGCGCCTGCGCGGTCAGCGCGACGATCTCGCGGATGCGCTGCTCGACCAGCGCGCGCGTCTCGGGCCGCGCGGCACGCACGTTGAGCCCCAGGGTCACGGTTTCAGGGATCACGTTGTGCGTGGCGCCGCCGCGGATAAAGCCGACCGACACCACCGCGGTATCGTCCGGCGCGACATTGCGCGCCACCACCGTCTGCAGCGCGGTGACGATGGCCGCCGCCGCCGCGATCGGGTCGCGCGCGCGGTGCGGCATTGCGCCGTGCCCGCCAACGCCGCGCACGGTCACGTCGGCCACGTCCGACGACAGGCTCACCGGTCCCGGCAGCACGCGGAAGGAACCCGCGGGCACGCCCGGCATGTTGTGCAGCGCGAAGATCGCATCGCACGGAAAGCGCTCGAACAACCCGTCCTCGATCATCGCGCGCGCGCCGCACAGGTTCTCTTCGTCGGGCTGGAAGATCAGGTTGAGCGTGCCGTCAAAGTCAGGCTTGTCGGCGATCGCCTTGGCCGCGGCCAGCAGGATCGCGGTATGGCCGTCGTGGCCGCATGCGTGCATCTTGCCGGGCACGCGGCTGGCGTAGGGCAGGCCGGTGGCCTCGACGACGGGCAGCGCATCCATGTCGGCGCGGATGCCGAGGCGGCGCGTGCCGCTGCCGCGCTTTAGTTGCCCCACCACGCCGCTCCTGCCGATGCCGGTGTGCACCTCGTATCCCCATTCGGCCAGCAGCGTTGCCACCAGCTTGCTGGTCGCGCCCACTTCGAAGCCCAGCTCCGGCTGCGCGTGGATCTGGCGACGGATGCCGACGAAGGTGTCGGCGTCGATGCCGATGGCGGGCAGCAGGTGCGGCAGGTACTGGAACGGCTTGAGCGTCGGTGCGCGGGTCATGGGTCGGTTCTCCGGAATGGTTGGATTCAGTGGGCGCGGGTTTCGCGGATGCGCAATACGGCCAGCAGCGTGATCACGCCGCAGACCAGCATGTAGAAGGCGGGCGACATCGGGTTGCCGGTGCGCGCCAGCATCCACGTCACGATGAACTGCGACGAGCCGCCGAACACGGTCACGCCCACGCTGTAGATCACCGACAGGCCGCTGGCACGCACGCCGGCGGGCAGCATCTCCAGCATCATCAGGAACATCGGCGTGGTGCCGAGGTTGACCAGCGCGGTCAGCAAAGCCGACACGCACAGCACCAGCGGCACGCTCGGGTAGGCATTGATCAGCCAGAAAGCCGGGTACACCGCAAGCATGCTGAGTACCAGCGAGGCCACCACCAGCGGCTTGCGCGCGGTGAGCCGGTCAGCCAGGCGGCCGGCAAACAGCGATACCGCCGTCAGCGTCAGCCCGGTGACGCAGCCCGACAGGAACGACAGCGACGCCGGCATATGCAGCACGCGGATCATGTAGGTGGGCATGAAGAACACCACCAGGTACATGGTGGCGGTGCCCGCGGTGGTCGCCAGGATGCCCTTGAGCACGGTGGCCCAGTGATTGCGGAACAGCTCGCCGAGCGGGCTGGGCGCGTGGGCATCGGCCTGGTGGGTTTCATCGAGATGCGCGCGGATATACAGCCCCACCGGCGCGATCAGCAGGCCCACCAGGAAGGGCAGGCGCCAGCCCCAGCTTTCCAGTGAGGCGGTGGGCAGCACGGCATACAACGTGGCGCCGGTCAGCGCGCCCAGCAGCGCCGAGATGCCCTGGCTGCCGAGTTGCCAGCTTACGCGCCAGCCGCGGCCTTTGACGCCGCCGGCCTCCATCAGCATCGCGGTGGAGGCACCGATCTCGCCGCCGAGCGAAAAGCCCTGCAGCAGCCGGCCGGCCAGGATCATCAGCGAGCCGAAGATGCCGGCCGACGCATACGGCGGCGCCAGCGCGATGCACAGCGTGCCCGCCACCATCAGGCCGATAGTCAGCGTCATCGCCGCCTTGCGTCCGCGCCGGTCGGCGTAGCTGCCGATCACCACGCCGCCGAGCGGGCGCATCACGAAGCCGATGCCGAACGTGGCCACCGCCAGCAGCAGCGAACCATAGGGGCTGTCGGACGGGAAGAACAGCTTGCCGATCAGCAGCGAGAAGAAGCTGTAGACGGTGAAGTCGAACATCTCCAGCGCATTGCCCAGCGAGCACGCCGCGATCAGGCGGAACTGGCTTTGCTTGCGGGGAGCGCTGGCGGCAGCGGTGGTAGCGGGCGCGGCCGCGACGCTGGCGGGCGTCGCGAGAGTGGCGTCGTTCATGCAAGGTCTCCACGAATTGGTGGGGGGCTGCACGCACGGCGGACCGGTGTTGTCGTGGCCCGGTGAGCAGGATTGGCTTCGCGCGGCAGTCAGGTTGGCAACCTGTGGCGCTGAGTATTCAGGCAAACGGGCCGGGACAAAAAATCATATATTTTCATCCTGATAACCAGATCGAATCACCGTCATAACCGGTGCTGTCCCGGTATCGGGAAAACTACTGAAGGGGGCCGGCAAAGCCTTGACGGGCGCGGGTCGGCCACGGAAGTGCGCGGCGCAGCGCCTCGGCGCGTGGCGCCCTTGGCTGGGGCACGCCGCCCCGCGCCGGGGCATTGGGCACGGCAACCTGGCACAGGAAGCAAGAACGATGAAGCTGCATCAACTGCGGGTCCTGCTGGCCGTGGCCGAGCACGGCAGCATCCACGAGGCGGCGCGCGCGCTGCATATCTCGCAGCCGGCGCTGTCCAAGGCGATCGCCGAGCTGGAGCGCGAGCTGGGCGTCACGCTGCTGTCGCGCTCGGTGCGCGGCGTCAGCCTGACCGCATATGGGCTGGCGCTGGTCAAGCGCGCCAGCGTGGTCGAGCAGGAGCTGCGGCATGCGCTGGAAGACATCGAATCGATCCGCGGCCATGCCGAGGCCGAGCTGAACATCGGCTTCACCGCGGTGGCGTCGAGCGGTCCGCTGCCCGCGGCCATGGCGGCATTCCGGCAACGCTTCCCGAACGTGACGTTGCGCGCCTTTGAGCTGCGGCCGCAGCAGATCCAGGAAGGCCTGCGTGAAGGACGGCTGGACCTGGGGCTGATTTCGACCAACAGCGGTCCGGGCTCGGCCTCGCTGCAATGGGAGCCGCTGTTCTCGGTCGGCATGAAGCTGGCGGTGCGCGCCGGGCACCCGCTGCGGCGCACGCGCCGGTTGCGGCCGCTGCAGGACGCCGACTGGCTGGTGCTGGACCCGATCGACGATGCCGGCAGCCCACTGGCCAGCCTGATGCGGCTGCACCGGATGGAAATGCCGCGCCGGGTGGTGCAGAGCGCGTCCAACCTGCTCGGCCTGCAGCTGGCCACGCGAACCGACCTGATCAGCATGTGGTCGGACTTTGTCTTCCATGGCACCGGCGGCCCGCTGCAGCTGGCCAGCGACCAGCTGGTGCCGCTGCCGATCCAGGACGAGCTGCCGGATTTCCGCGTGTTCCTGGTCTATCGCTCGGTCGACCTGATGACGCACGTGTGCGCCGAATTCAGCCGCGAAGTGCGGCATTGTGCTCACGAGCGCAGTGACGCGCCCCCGGCCATGCGTCGCGCCCGATCCGCTTCATAAGCGCCGCCGGGGTGCCATGGCGGCGCCGATGCCGCACAATGGCGCCCGGGAGACAAATACCAGATGGACAAACTCAAGCAAATCGAAGCCTTTATCGCCGTGGTGGAGCACGGCAGCATGGCGGCCGCGGCGCTCACGCAGAACGTGACGCCGGTGATGATCGGCCGTCGCATCAACGCGCTGGAAGCGCGCATCGGCGTCAAGCTGCTGCACCGCTCCACGCGCCGCATCGCCGTGACCGAGCAGGGCGCGGTCTTCATGGAGCAGTGCAAGCAGGCGCTGGCCGACCTGGACCGCGCCGAGATGCTGATCGCCGAAGGCAAGCACAAGGCCACCGGCCACCTGATCGTGTCGGCGCCGGCCGCGTTCGGCCGCAAGCACGTGGCGCCGCACGCGCCGGCCTTCCTCGCCGCCAATCCGGAAGTGCAGATCTCCTTCAACCTGACCGACCGCGTGGTCGACCTGGTCCGCGAAGGCTATGACGTGGGCATCCGCATCGGCGGTGCGATCGATCCGAACTTTGTCGCGATCAAGCTCGCGTCCAACAAGCGCGTGGTGTGCGGCACGCCGGCGTACTTCGCCAAGTACGGCGTGCCGCAGACGCTGGACGACCTGGAGCACCACAACTGCCTGGCGTTCAACCTGCAGGGCGGCCAGCAACGCGGCTGGTACTTCAGCCAGAACGGCAAGACCGTGACGGTGCGCGTCAACGGCAACCTCGACTGCAACGACGGCGAGCTGCTGCACCGCTGGACCGGCGAGGGCCTGGGGCTGGGCTGGCGTTCGACCTGGGAGATCCTGCCGCAACTCGAGAGCGGTGAGCTGATCACCGTGCTCGACGAATACGCGCTGCCCGCTTACGACATCCTGGCCGTGTACCCGCAGCAGCGTCCGGTGCCGGCCAAGATCCGTTTCTTTATCGAGCACCTGAAGGCGCAGTTCGCGCGGCCCGGCTACTGGATGGCGGCCGGGAACGGGGACTGACGGGCGGCCGACGATGATGACAGCCTGGCTCGCCGACCTCGTCGTCGTGGTGCACGGGCTGTTTGTCCTGTTCGTGGTGGCGGGCGGCCTGCTGGCGTTGCGCTGGCCGCGCGTGGCGTGGCTGCACCTGCCCGCGGCGGTGTGGGGCGTGCTGATCGAATGGTCCGGCTGGATCTGCCCGCTGACGCCGCTGGAAAACACGCTGCGGCATGCCGCAGGGCAGGCCGGCTACAGCGGCGGCTTTGTCGAGCGCTACCTGCTACCGCTGATCTATCCGGCAGGGCTCACCCCGGCGGTCCAGCTATGGCTGGGCCTGGTGGTGCTGGTGGTCAACGTGGCGATCTACGCGCTGTGGTGGCGCCGCCGGCGGGCCGTGCGGCGTCATCACTGAGCGTTGCGTTTCAGCGCGCGGAATCGAAGCGCGGCGCGCGTTTTTCCATATTGGCGAGCACCGCCTCGCGCTGGTTGGGAGAGCCGATCAACCGGTCCTGTTCGTCCGACTCGGACTGCAGGATCTGAGCGTTGTCGCCGCGCTCCACCACCGCCATCAGCCGCTTGGCGGCGCGGATCGCGTCGGGGCTCTTCAGCGCGACCTGGCGCGCGGCTTCCAGCGCGGCGGCACGCGGGTCGTCCGCGACGTAGGTGCCCAGGCCAAGCGCGCAGGCTTCGGTACCGCTCAGCACGCGCGCACTGTAGATCAACTCGCGCAGCACGTCAGGGCGGACCAGCCCGCGCGTCAGCACCATGCCGGCCATGTCGGGCACCAGGCCCCACTTCATTTCCATCACCGACAGCTTGGTGTCGGGCGCGACGTACCGCACATCCGCGCCCAGCGCTACCTGCAACCCGCCGCCGAAGGCAACGCCGTGCAACGCGGCGAACACCGGGACCGGCAACTCGCGCCACACCATGCAGGCGTATTGCGGGCGATTGGAAATGCCGTGGGTGCGCTTGCCAAGGCGGCCGGCGCCGATGCTGTCGTTATGCGCTTCCCCGCCGCCGGCCGACACCATGCCTGCCATGCGGCCCATGTCGAGGCCTGCGCAGAAGGCGCGGCCTTCGCCAGACAGCACCACCGCTCGCAGGTCCGGCGTGCGGGCCAGCTGCTCGCCGGTTTCGATCAGGGCGTCGAACATCGCCTGGTCGAGCGCGTTCATCTTGTCGGGGCGGTTCAGGCGGACGTCGGCGACGCCGCCTTCGAGCGTCACGAGGATTCGTTCGTTGCTGCTGGCGCTCATGCGCGGGCTCCTTGGATACGGGTTTGGGGTTATGCCGTGTGCGCGGTGTCAGCGGTCGGCAGTACATAGTCGCGATAGGTCTCGCGCAGCTTCACCTTCAGCAGCTTGCCGGTGGCGGTATGGGGCAGTGCATCGACGAACACGACGTCGTCGGGCACCCACCAGCGCACCATCTTGCCGGCAACGTAGTCCAGCAGCTCGGCCGCGCTGACGTCGTGGCCGGCGCGCTTTACTGCCACCAGCAGCGGGCGCTCCTGCCATTTGGGATGCGGCACGCCGATCACCGCGGCTTCGGCTACGGCGGGGTGGCCCATGGTGGCGTTCTCGACGTCGATCGAGGAAATCCATTCGCCGCCGGACTTAATCACGTCCTTGGCGCGGTCCACCAGCTGCACGTAGCCGTCAGGGTCGATGTTGGCAACGTCGCCGGTATCGAACCAGCCGTTGTCATCGAGCGCATTCTGTCCGGCCTTGAAATAGCCCGACGCGATCCACGGCCCGCGTACCTTGAGCCGGCCGAAGGCCTTGCCGTCGTGCGGCAGCGCGTTGCCGGCATCGTCCTCGATGCGCAGGTCCACGCCCCACAGCGCGCGGCCCTGCTTGAGCTGCACCTTCAGGCGCGCTGCATCGTCCAGGCCGGCATACTGCGGCAGCAGCGTGTTGATGACACCGATCGGGCTGGTCTCGGTCATGCCCCAGCCCTGCATCAGCCGTGCGCCGAATTGCTTGTCGAAGCGCTCGATCATCGCCGCGGGCGCGGCCGAGCCGCCGACGCCGGCGACCTTGAGCGCCAGCTGTGAAGGATCGATCTCGGGATGCGCATCGAGGTACTTGAACAGCATCAGCCAGACCGTCGGCACGGCGGTGGAGTAGGTCACGCGTTCGTCGCGCAGCAGCCGGTAGACGCTTTCGCCGTCGAGGTGCTGCGCCGGCAGGACCATCTTGGCGCCGTTCATCGCGCAGGCGTAGGGCAAGCCCCACGCGTTGGCGTGGAACAGCGGCACGATCATCAGGACGCTGCTGTCGGGGCCGACGCCGAAGGTATCCGCCGCGCTCGCCTTCAGGCTGTGCAGTACGGTGGAGCGGTGCGAATAGAGCACGCCCTTGGGATTGCCCGTGGTGCCGGAGGTGTAGCAGAGCGAAGACGCGGTGCGTTCGTCGAACTGCGGCCAGTCGTAGGTATCGCTCGCCGCATCGAGCAGGTCTTCGTAGCACAGCGCGTCAGGCACGCCGGCCGCCACCACCGCCGGCATCTGTGCACGGCTGGTCAGCGCGACATAGTGCTGCACGCTGGTGAGCTGCGGCGCAAGCTGCGCTACCAGCGGCGCGAAGGTGGTGTCGAAGCACAGCACGCGGTCTTCGGCGTGGTTGATGATGTAGGCGATCTGCTCGGGAAACAGGCGCGGATTGACGGTATGCAGCACCTCGCCGGAGCCCGATACGCCGAAGTACAACTCAAGGTGCCGGTGCGTGTTCCACGCCAGTGTGCCGACGCGATCGCCCGGCTGCACGCCGAGCGCGGCCAGTGCATTGGCGACGCGTTTCGCGCGCCGGTGCACGGCCTCGTAGTTGCTGCGCACAGTGTCGTCTTCCACCGTGCGCGAGACGATTTCCTGTCTCGGGTGGTACGCCGCGGCGTATTCGATCAGCGAAGAAATCAACAACGGACGGTCCTGCATGAGGCCAAGCATGATGCGTCTCCAGGTGCTGTTTCCCTTGCCTCGGGGACGGCTGTCCCCGGGGGTGCTGCAAACGGCAAATGCGCTGGCGCTCAGCGGCCCTTGAACTGGGGCTTGCGCTTCTCGACGAAAGCGGCCACGCCCTCGCGGCAGTCTTCGCTGCGGCTGGCGCGCGACTGCAGCGTGGCCTCCACCTCCAGTTGCGCGGCCAGGTCGTTGTCGAAGCTCTGGTTGAGCGCTTCCTTGATCAGGCCGTAGGCCATCGTCGGCATGGTGGCCAGGTGCCGCGCCAGCTTGCTGGCCTCGTCCTGCAGCGCGTCGTCGTCATAGAGCTTCCACACCAGGCCGATGCGATGCGCTTCCTCGGCGTCGACTTTCTCGGCCAGGATCGCCAGCGCGCGGGCGCGCATCTCGCCGGCGTAGCGCGGCAGGAAATAGGTGCTGCCGGCATCGGGAATCAGGCCGATCTTGGAAAAGGCCTGCAGGAAGCTGGCCGAGCGGCCCGCCAGCACGACGTCGCCCGCCAGCGCCAGGCTCATGCCGGCACCGGCGGCCACGCCGTTGACCGCCGTGATCACCGGCTTGGGCATCTGGCGCAAAGCCAGGATGATCGGGTGGTAGCGCTCGCGCAGCAGCGCGCCCGAATCGGCCAGGCCGTTGCCGCCGCTCTGGCGCGCGGCCAGGTCGGCACCGGCGCAGAAGCCGCGGCCGGCGCCGGTCAGCAGCACGGCACGCACCTCGGCATCGGCGGCGGCGCGTTCCACGCCTTCGCGCAGTGCGCCCATCAGCTCGGCGTTCATCGCGTTGAGCACGTCGGGGCGGTTCAGGGTCAGCGTGGCCACGCCTTCGCTGGCGTGGTAGAGCACGGGTGCCGTCATGGGTGTTCTCCTTGTTTGTTGGTTCGCGTGACTGGCGGCGTTACTGGTGGCGCTATTGTGGCTTCTTCAGCGCGTCCGCGGAGGCGTCGCCAAGCTTGCTGCCGCCGTCGCAGTCGAGGATGGTGCCGGTGACGTAGCGCGCGTTGTCGCTGCTCAGGTACATCGCCGCGTCGGCGATATCGTCCTTGGTGCCGTAGTCGCGCAGTGCCAGGCGCGCCTTGTAGCGGGCCTCGACCTCGGGCGTCGGCGCCAGCCGCGCCATGCCTTCGGTATCGGCGATCGGGCCGGGCGAGATGCCGTTGACGCGCACGCCGGCCGGGCCCCATTCCATCGCCAGGCACTTGATCAGCATATTGATGCCGGCCTTGGCCGCGCAGGCGTGGGCCTGGAACATCATCGCGTTGACCGCCTGCGGCGCGGTGATGGCGATCAGCGACGAACTCGGCTTGTTGAGGTGGTCGAAGCTGGCACGGAATACGTTGAAGGTGCCGAGCAGGTCGATATCGACCACGGTCTTGAAGGCATTGGCCGACATGCCGACCACCGGCGCGAGGAAGTTGCCCGCCGCGCCCGAGATCACCACGTCGATCGGGCCCAGTTCGTCCCGGGCGCGGGCGAAGGCCGCTTCCACGGCGGCGTAGTCGCGCACGTCGGCGGCCATGCCGATGGCGGTGCCGCCGGCCGCGGTGATGGTATCGGCCGCGGCCTGGATACGCTCGGCGGTGCGGCTGATCAGCGCGAGCTTCGCGCCGGCGCGCGCGAAGCCGTGCGCGATGCCGAGGTTGATGCCGGAAGAAGCGCCGGCGACGAATACGTTCTTGCCGGCGAAGGCGTCTGCGCGGAAGGCACTGGGCATGGAAAGTCCTCTCGATCGATGGTCAGGGCGATGCGTGCCGCGATCCGGCAGGGCAGGATCGTGGCGGGGTGGGGCGGGAAGCGAGTGAGGGTGCTAGCGCCGGCGGCGTGGCGGCCGGGCGGGCGGGCGTTGCGCAGTGGCGCATGACGGGTCTCCATTTTTGCGTTCTGATTACGTCCGCGCGGATGCCCCGGCGGCGCTGGCCTCTGGCTCGGGCCTCCGGCATCCTAACCCGAAGCGGGGGTTCGTTCACGCGCGCCGTCTGCAATGCCAGGCCGCCGCCGGCGCAATAGTGCGGGCGCGGCGGTGGCACCGCCAGCGCGGCCGCAGTCGCCGCAAAGCGCTGGCTGGAAAGGGAAAACGGGATGCCAGGGAGGGGAAGGACACAGGCCCCGGCGGTGCGCCGTTCAGCGCCACGAAAGCCAGTCCTCAGAAAAAAGAAAGCCCGCACACCATTGCAGCGTGCGGGCGGCCTCCCGGCGATGAGGCGCGGAAGGCGGAGTGCTCATGAAGTGCGCCCCCGCGTCTTCATGGCGAGGACAAGTGTGCGCGCGGAGGGCGCGCGCTGCTTTGACTCACGTCAAGCGCGAGTCAGGCGCCTCGGAATCGATCAGGCCAGCAGTGCCGCCACCAGGTCCTTGCCCCGCGCCACCGGCGGGGTTTGCTCGAAATGCAGCGCGCCCTCGACATGGCTGAGGTGCTCCACCATCAGCGCGACGGCCCGCTCGACATCGCCGGCACGGGCGGCCTCGATGAACTCGCGATGCTCGTCCGACGAGCACGCCGCGTCGCGGCGCGACTGGTACAGCATGGTGATCACCGCGCTGCGCGTCGACAGCTCGCGCATCATTTCGGTCAGCACGCCGTTGCCGACCACCTCGGCCAACACGATATGGAAGTCGCCCAGCAGCCGGGTGCGCACCTGCGCGTCGTTGCCAGTCAGCGCCTTGCGTTCGGACGCCAGGTGCTTGTCGATGCGCTTGTAGTCGGCCGGGGTCGCCTTGGCGACGAACTCGCGCGCCAGCGCCGCCTCCAGGATGCGGCGCACCGCGAAGACCTCGCGCGCTTCTTCCGCGCTGGGCTTGGCCACGAAGGCCCCCTTGTCCGGCACCATCTGGATGACCTTGTCCTTGGACAGCATCAGCAGCGCCGCGCGCACCTTGGTGCGGCTGACGCGATAGACGCTGGCCAGGGCCTCCTCGCGCAGCTTGGTGCCGGGCGGCAGGCGGTGCGAGACGATCGCCGCGACAATGTCTTCGGCGATCGCTTCAGCGGTCATGTCAGGATCGATATGCTCGGGCATGGCAGCGCACTTGCGCAGAGGCTGCGCGGTAGGGGAGATGCCGTGATTCTAGCGCCCCACGACGGTCCCGGGCACGGCGGCGGGCGAACCGGCACCGGCGCCGTCTTCCGCCATCGCGGCAAGGCCCGCATCCAGGTCGGTCGCCTCGATTTTGCCATCGAGCACGCCATGCGCCCGTGCGCGGTCGATATCCTTCTCCCAGGCCGCCACCACCACGGTCGCCACGCAGTTGCCGATCAGGTTGCCCAGTGCACGCGCGATACCGATAAACCAGTCCACCGACAGCACCAGCACCAGCCCGATCGCCGGAATCGCCGGATGTGCCGACAGCGTCGCCGCCAGGATCACGATGGCCGAGCCCGGGATGCCGTGCGCACCCTTGGAGGTGACCAGCGCCACCGCCAGGATGCCGAGCAGGTCGCCCAGCGCCAGCGGCGTGTTGGTGGCCTGGGCGATGAACACCGCGGCCAGCGTCAGGTAGATCGAGAACGCATCCAGATTGAACGAGTAGCCGGTCGGGATCACCAGGCCCACCACCGACTTCTTGATGCCCATGAACTCCAGCTTCTTCATCACCTGCGGCAGCACGCTGTCGGACGAGGCGGTGCCCAGCACCACCAGCAGCTCCGCGCGCAGGTAGCGGATCAGCTTGATCACCGAGAAGCCGCACACGCGCATGATCGTGCCCAGCACCACCAGCACGAAGATGGTCACCGCGCCGTAGAACAGGAACACCAGGAAACCCAGCTGCTTGAGCGAGCCGATGCCGTACTTGCCCACGGTAAAGGCCACTGCGCCCAGCACGCCCAGCGGCGCGAGCTTGATGATGAAGCCCATCATCTTGAACAGCGTATGCGAGAAGGTGTCGATCAGCTTGACCAGCGGCCGGCCCGGCTCACCCACCAGCGACAGCGCGCAGCCGAACAGAATCGATACCACCAGCACCTGCAGCACGTCGCCATTGGCAAAGGCGCCGAACACGGTATTGGGGATCAGCTTGAGCAGGAAATCGACGGTGCCCTGGTCCTTCACCTTGGTGGCGTTGTCGATATAACCGGCGATGGCCGACGCGTCGAGCGAACGCGGATCGACATTCATGCCGACGCCCGGCTGGAACACATAAGCCAGCAAGATGCCCAGCGCCAGCGCGATGGTGGTGACGATCTCGAAATACACCACCGCCTTGATGCCGACGCGGCCGACCTTCTTCAGTTCGCCGGCGCCGCAGATGCCGGCCACCACCACGCAGAACACGATGGGCCCGATCAGCATCTTGATCAGCTTGATAAAGGCGTCGCCGAGCGGCTTGAGCTTGGCGGCGAACTCAGGAAAAACCAGGCCGAGTGCGGTGCCGATCACCAGGGCGATCAGCACCTGGCCGAACAGCGAGCGGGTAAAGCGGGTGTGCAGGCGAGGGGTGCCCGGGCGGGGCTGCGAGGGAACTGCATGCTGCATGGTTGTCTCCGTGCCGGGCCGGTCCCGCACTTGTCCATTGGCTTGTGCAAGCTGGCCCATCTGATCCAGGAATCACCGGCTGCCCCCGTACTGCTCTGCTGGCTGGTGGGCTGCCGGCCTTACGTTCCGGGCGGGCCTCCGGATCGGAAGCTCGCCACCTCGCGGACAGCCCCCCTGTTGGGGCGGTATCCACGCAATCAGCTGTCCGAACCGGATTGTCCGCAGCGAATTGTCTGAACGTGGAACCGAATATAGTGCATATCATTTTTGTATGCAATTTTTGAATTCACTGTGCTAACATGAATCGCACAGAATAGAGCTTCGGCACGGGCGCCATGCCCGCGCCGGCTGGCCCCGGCAGACGCCGGAAGGTTCGGCCGGATCACCCCGCCGCGGCAATCACGCACTTCCAGCAGGAGACAACGCATGGCAGCAAATCCGTCGCCGTCCACACCCGCAGAGGTAGGCACGCGCATCATGGGCTGGGCCGACGCCCTGGCCGTCCACACCGAGCAGCCCGGCATGCTCACCCGTACCTACCTGACCGAGGCCCACCACGGCGCCGCGGCGCAGCTGACCGAATGGATGCAGCAGGCCGGCATGACCGTGCGGCGCGATGCCGCCGGCAACGTGATCGGCCGCTATGAGGGCACTTCGCCGGACGCACCCGCACTCTTGACCGGTTCGCACTTCGACACCGTGCGCGACGGCGGCCGCTATGACGGCAACCTCGGCGTGATCCTGCCGACCGCCTGCGTGGCCGAGTGGAACCGCCAGGGCAAGCGCTTCCCGTTCGCCATCGAGGTCGTCGGCTTTGCCGAGGAAGAGGGTGTGCGTTTCAAGGCCACGCTGCTCGGCAGCCGCGCCATCGCCGGCACCTTCGACAACAACGTGCTCGACAACGTCGACGATGCCGGCAAGACCATGCGTGAAGTGATGCGCGAGGCCGGTTTCGACGCCGATGCATTGCCGGCGGCCAGGCATGACCCCGCCAACGTGCTGGCCTTCGTCGAAGTGCATATCGAGCAGGGCCCGGTGCTGCTCAACGAAAACCTGCCGGTCGGCGTGGTGACGGCCATCTCCGGCGCCACCCGCTTTATCGTCGAGCTCGAAGGCCTGGCCGGCCACGCCGGCACGGTGCCGATGGACATGCGCCGCGATGCCGCCATGGCCGGTGCCGAGATCGGCCTCTTCATCGAGAAGCGCTGCGGCGGCAAGCCCGGCCTGGTCGGCACGGTCGGCCAGTTCAACGTGCCCAACGGCGCCACCAACGTGGTGCCCGGCCACGCGGTATTCTCCATCGACATCCGCTCGGGCATCGACGCCGAGCGCGAGGCCGCCGTCAACGACGTGCTGGCCGAGATCGAGCGTGTATGCGCGCGCCGCAACGTGCGCGCGCAAGTGCGCAAGACCCACGAGGCGAAGAGCGTGCCGTGCGCCCCGTGGCTGCAAGAGCAATGGGCCGCCGCGATTGCCCGCCAGGGCGTGCCGGTGCGCCACCTGCCGTCGGGCGCCGGCCACGACGCCATGGCCATTGCCGCCATCGCCGACGTCGCCATGCTGTTCGTGCGCTGCGGCAACGGCGGCATCAGCCACCATCCCACCGAAACCATGACCGCCGAGGATGCAGCCGTGTCCGCGCGCGTGTTCAGCGATTTCGTCGAAAACTTCCGGCTGCCCCAGTAAGCGCGCACACCCGGAACCCCACCCGAACCCTCCTGAGTAGTTACGAGAACAAGTCATGACCGCACGAGACAATATGAACCCCATCGAAACCACGCTGACCCAGTTCATCGACCAGCACCGCCCGGAGCAGGAAGCCTTCCTGGCCAAGCTGGTCAAGGTGCCCTCGGACAACCCCGCCGGTGACTGCGACGCCCACGGCAAGCGCGCCAAGGAACTGCTGGAGGGCCTGGGCTTTACGGTGGAAGCGCACAAGGTGCCCGACGCGCAGGTGAAGGCGGCCGGCATGATCAGCGCCACCAACCTGATCGTACGCAAGCAGTTCGGCACGGGCGGCCCGACCATCGCCATGAACGCCCACGGCGACGTGGTGCCCCCGGGCCTGGGCTGGACCAAGGACCCGTACGGCGGCGAGATCGCCGACAGCGAACACGGCCCGGTCATGTACGGCCGCGGCGTGGCGGTGTCCAAGTCGGATTTCGCCACCTACACCTACGCCGTGCTGGCGCTGATGGAAGCCGAGAAGCAGGGCGCAAAGATCAACGGCGCGGTCGAACTGCAGTTCACCTATGACGAGGAAACCGGCGGCGATATCGGTCCCAAGTTCCTGCTCGACAACAACCTGAGCAAGGCCGACTACGCGATCTCGGCCGGCTTCTCGTACGGCATCACCTCGTCGCACAATGGCTGTCTGCACGTGGAAGTGACGGTCAAGGGCAAGCAGGGCCACGCCGCCATGCCGCACACCGGCGTGGATGCGATTGAAGCCGCCACCCACATCCTGCAGGCCATCTACGGCTTGCGCTCCGAACTGGCCACGCGCAAGTCCAAGGTACCGGGCATCGACACCGCCACGCTGAACGTCGGCCTGATCAAGGGCGGCATCAACACCAACGTGGTGCCGGACCTGGTGACCTTCCGCGTCGACCGCCGCATGATCCCCGAGGAAATCGGCTTCGACGCCGAAGGCGAGATCCGCACCGTGGTGGAGAAGGCCGCCAAGGAGCGCCCGGGCATCGAGGTCAAGGTCGAGCGCATCATCCTGGCCGAGCCGCTGTCGGAACTGCCGGGCGTGGAAAAGCTGATCGGTGCGCTGAAGAGCCGTGCCGAGTCGGTGTTCGGCGTGGAGATCCCGGTGCAGGGCGTGCCGCTGTACACGGACGCCCGTCACTACACCAAGCGAGGCATCCCGACTGTGCTGTATGGTGCCGGTCCGCGCACGCTGATGGAGGCGCGTGGCCACAACTCGGATGAGAACCTGCGGTTGAACGACCTGAACCGGGCGACCAAGGTGGTGGCGCTGGCGTTGTCGGATTTGATGAAGTAAAGCGCCTGATGGAGCAGGGCGAGCTGCCGTCGGCGGCCAGGCCCTGAAGCAGCGAGAAAACGCGCCACGGACAAATCCGTGGCGTCTTTTGTTTGGGCCACCTGTCCGACTACCGCGAACGATCGGCTGGCGGCGGCCAGCATCGCGAAGTGTGTACCAGGGCAAGGATCAGAACAGTGTTCCCCTCGATCTCGTAGATCAGGCGATAGTGCTTGTGCACCACGAGCTCGCGAGTCCCTTGTACGCTGCCAGCCACTGCCCTCACTGGAAAGGCGCACAAACGGTCCGCGGCCTGGGCGAACCGTTCGTCCAGGCGCTCCGCGGCCTCGAGGTCATCCTGGGCGATCAAATCGAAGATAACCGTACGATCGTGGCGAGCCAGCGCTGTCCAGACAGCCCTCAAGCGCGACGTCGAGCCCCGGCGCGCCAGGCCGCGAACTCGGCTTCGACTTTTTCGCCGGGAATGCCACCCACTTCGCGCATCGACGCGCGGGCGGTCTCCACTTTGCTGCGCAGGAACGCTTCGTACTCTTGCGTCCGGTGGGCGCGATCGAAGTATTCGCGCACAAGGTTCTCAATGATTTCTGAGACCGGACGGCCTCATCACGCACTTGCGCATCCAGCGCGACGGTGAATGTGGATTCTTCCGACACAAGCATTTCCAAGGTCCTTGTAGTGACGAAGTATAGGCATTGTCGATACCAGGACACCCGGGGCCAATAAGATGAGTCCCTGAGGCCGATTCTGCCTACTCCGGCAGCGTATTCGCCCCCGCCCCCAGCACCCGCTGCATCAGCACGGTATCGATCCACTGCCCATGCTTGAACCCCACCGCCTCCAGCCGGCCGACGGTGCGAAAGCCCATCCGTTCATGCAAGGCCAGCGAGCCGGCGCCCTCGCCGCCGGCGGTGCAGGCGATCACGGCGACCATCTGGCGCCACGGCCCGGTCTCGCAGCGCGCGATCAGTTCAGCGAGCAGCGCCTGGCCCAGGCCTTCGCCGACGCGGCGGTGGTCGATATAGATCGAGTCCTCGATGGCAAAACGGTAGGCGCTGCGGGTGCGGTACGACGACGCATAGGCGTAGCCCACCACCTCACCGTTGCGTTCGGCGACCAGGTAGGGCAGGCCCTTGCGCTGCACCTCGGCAAAGCGCAGCTGCATGTTATCGAGCGTGGGCGGCACCTCTTCGAACGAAGCGCGGCCATGCAGCACATGGTGCGCGTAGATGGCGTGGATGGCGGGAACGTCGGCGGGCGTGGCGTTGCGCAGCGAGAACGGTTTGCGCGCGGTGGTGCGGTCTGCGGGGCTGGTGGAAGCAGTGGCGGAGGTCATCGGAAAAGGCAGGCTCGGCTGGCCGGATGCAAGGACTTGGGGCAACGCAGGATGCGTGCCGGACACATGATCGTACCTACCCCTGCGCGATCGCCGGTGTCTTGTATATAGTGCGGTTTGATTTGCACCGCGTTAGTGCCCACGCCCCAGGCCGGGGCACGATAATGACCAGAACGGACAAGAAAGGACAAGAAAGGACCTGCCATGATCACCATCTACCACAACCCACGCTGCTCCAAGTCGCGCGAGACGTTGGCCCTGGTCGAAGCCGCCGCCCAAAGGCTGGGCGAACCGGTGGAAATCGTGGAGTACCTGAAGCACCCGCCGTCGCTGTCGACGCTGCGCCAGCTCCACACCATGCTGGGCGTGCCGGTGCGCGAGATGCTGCGCGACAACGAAGCGCCGTACGCCGAACTGGGCCTGGACGACCCCGGCCTGACCGACGCCGAACTGCTTGCCGCCGTGGCCGACAACCCGATCCTGCTGCAGCGCCCGGTGGTGGTGCGCAACCGCCGCGCCGCGATCGGCCGGCCGCCCGAGAACGTGACCCAGCTGCTGGCCTGAACCTTGTCAGGTGCGGTCCAGAATAAAACCGGCCCCCACGGACTGTGGGGGCCGGCCGGTCTGCGAGACAAACAGCTTCAGGCGGGTCGTCTAATGAACACCCAGCCAGTGCATGGCCTCCTGACCGAAAGCGATGGCCGCCAGCACGACCAGCAGCACCACTAGCGTCACCGTACTGACGTACAGCGTTGCCTTGGCGACTTCGGCGTCCTCATCCGAGGTGTGTCGATGGGTAATGGGCGTGGCGCCGCGCGTGGCATGCGGCCAGTGGATCCGGCCGGCCAGGTCCCTCAAGTGCAGGTCGGTAGGAAAACGCATGATCGACACCTCCTCGGCAGGCGCCGCGCGGACCGGGCAACATGGGTCAGACGGTATATGGCGGGGTTGCGCGATAGCGCCGGATAGTCTGTTGGCTCGTTTCGCCCGGTGCGCCATATCCACTTCTAATATAGGCGGGATGAGGTCGGATGCGAGCGGCAGTCTGCAAAGGACGTGCCGCCATGGCTGCTGCGGCGCAGCAGCAGGGTCAGGACTGCGCTGGCGGAGGTGAGGGCTCGCTTGCCTCGTCGGCACTGCCGGGTGCCGGGGCCGCCAGCGCGGCCTCCCGTTCGCGCAATGTCGCCAGCATGTTGCAGAACAGCGCGCCTTGCTCCAGCGCATCGTCCAGCGCCACGTGGGTATGCGGCAGCGGGTCCAGCCATCCGGCCGGGAAGGCTGCCTTGACGGTTCTGCGGTAGGGCCGCCCGGTCAGCGCGAAGCCCAGCGTCTTGATGTCCAGCGCCGCCCAGCCAAAGGGCGAACGCCCGGCAAAACGCATCATGTACCAGAACATCCAGGTGAAATCGAAGCCGGCCGGGAAGGCCACGAAGACCGGCTTGCCGGGCAGGCATTCGACCCATTCCACGTAGCGCACCATCGCGTCCTCGGGGCGCTGCAGGTCGCGCCGGCAGGCGCTCCAGGCTTCGGGCTGGGTTTGCCACCACTGCATCTGCACCGGGTGGCCGGCGGCGCCGGGGAGCGTTTCCAGGTTGGCCGAGAAGGTGCCGACCACGGTCTTGTCCGCCAGCATCGCTGCCGAGGCAAAAGACAGCATCGAATGCGGGCCGGGGATCGGGCCGTCTGCCTCCACGTCGGTGCTGACGTAGATCTCCGGGCGGGTGTCGGGCGCCTGTCGCTTGGCCATGGCGTCAGCCCACGTCGATCAGATGGTCAGCCACGTAGGGGTTATTGCGACGCTCTTCGCCGAAGGTCGAGACCGGGCCGTGGCCGGGGATGAAGGTCACGTCATCGCCCAGCGGCCACAGCCGCGTGCGGATCGAGCGGATCAGGTCGGCGTGGTTGCCGCGCGGGAAGTCGGTGCGGCCGATCGAGCCCGCGAACAGCACGTCGCCCACCACCGCCAGCCGGTTGGCGCGCGAGAAGAACACCACGTGGCCGGGCGTGTGGCCGGGACAGTGGTAGACCTCCAGGGTTTCGTTGCCGAACTGCACGGTGTCGCCGTTCTCCAGCCAGCGGTCGGGCTCGAAGGCCTCGGCCTGGCCGAAACCGAAGCGGCGCGTCTGCTCGGGCAGCTGCTCGATCCAGAAGCGTTCCTCCTGCTGTGGGCCCTCGATCGGGATGCCGAGCTCGCGCGACAGTGCCGCGGCGCCGGCGCAGTGGTCGACATGACCGTGCGTCAGGAAGATCTTTTCCAGCGTGACGCCTTGCTCCCTGACCGCCTCGCGGATGCGTTCCAGGTTGCCGCCGGGATCACAGACGGCGGCACGATTGGTGCTTTCATCGATCAGCAGCGAGCAGTTTTGCTGGAAAGGCGTGACGGGGATAAGCAGGACTTTCATGGATGTGTTCTTGTGATCCTTGCGCCTTCTGAGGAGCGCGCTGGATTGGCCCGCGCGCACGACGGACCAGTGCCATGCATTGTAGCGCCGGGCGGTCGCGACACCGCCGCGCCGTCGCCAATGTGATCTATCGGTTCCGCGTCTGCCGGGGCCGGCGATCGGCCGCAATCCCTTGCCACACGGGGGATTCCGGGCAGATAACACCCGTTGGTGCGAAATCGAACAGATTTCGTAACAAAATGAAAGCCATAGTCCATAAAACTCGATGTTAGACTCGCGCCCATGCTAAGGATCTCCGCCCTCACCAAGCGCTGGCAACGGCTGGCCAAGCTCGGGACATGCACCGCATGTGCCCTGGTGCTGGCCGCTTGTGCCACGCCCCCCGAGGGCGACGACGCGGCCAGCGCCGGCACCTCCGGCGCGGTGCCCACGCGCGCGGCAAAGAACGCCGGCAAGACCGATCGCGCCGACGCCGGCAAGTCCGCACGCAACTCCGACAACGGCAGCTGGAACCTGTTCGGCTACGACCCGGACGAAGGCCGCAGCGGCAGTTCGCTGGACGGCCTGCGTGCCGACATCGGCACCTTCGAGCAGCGCGGCGTTGCGTCGTGGTACGGCAAGGGCTTCCACGGCCGCAAGACCGCCAACGGCGAGCGCTTCGACATGCGCGCGATGACCGCCGCCCACCCGTCGCTGCCGCTCGACAGCTGGGTGCTGGTGCGCAACCTGCGCAACAACAAGGTGGCGGTGCTGCGCATCAATGACCGCGGCCCGTACCACGGCAACCGCGTACTGGACGTATCCTTCGGCGCCGCGCGCCGGCTGGGCTTTGTCGAGCGCGGCGCCACCCAGGTGGAAATCCGCCGCCTGACGCGCACCGAAGTCGCCGCGCTGGGCCCGCAGACGGATGCCGGCGGCACTGAAGCCGGCGATGGCAGCGGCGACGACGACGTGTCCGTGCCGGAACTGGCCAACTCGCTGGCGCCCGCCAAGGTGCGCAAGTCGACCAAGGCCAGCGGCAAGACGGTCAAGCACAAGCGCCGCTGACGACGCCAGCGCCGATGCATGCCACCGCGCGCTGACACCTCTCCGTTACTTTCCTCTCTCGCAGTCCGGGATCATACCCGGGCCGCTTCAATCCTCGGCGTCGCCGGAGCGTTGCGCCAGCGCCAGCTGGTAGAGCGCATCGGTGCCCGCGCCCGTGATCGCCGCCGCCAGCTTGGCGGCGCGCTTGGCCGGCAACTCAGCCAGCAGCAACCCCAGCACGCGCTGCGCTTCGGCATCCGGCTGTCCGTGGACGGCAGCGGCGGCGCCTGCGCCTTCCACGACCAGAACGAACTCCCCCTTGGCCCGGTTCGGGTCGGCCGCCAGCCAGGCCGGCGCCTGCGCCACGGGCAGCACGGCAATGTCCTCGAACAGCTTGGTCAGTTCGCGCCCGACCAGCAGGCGGCGCTCGCCCGGCAGGCCGGCGGCCAGCGCGGCCAGCGTGTCGGCGATCCGGTGCGGTGCCTCGTAGCAGACCCAGGCGTGGTCCAGCGCCGCCAGCCGGGCGATGGTTGCGGCGCGTGCCTTGGGCTTGCTCGGCAGGAAGCCGACAAAGGTGAAGCGGCCCTCGCCGGCGTCGAGCATCTCGCCGGCCACCGACAATGCGGCGACCGCGGCGCTGGGGCCGGGCAGCGGCACCACCGGGTGGCCGGCGGCGCGCACCGCCTCGACCAGGCGTGCGCCGGGATCGGAGATGCCGGGCGTGCCCGCATCGGAGACATAGGCGATGCGCTCGCCTGCAGCCAGGCGTGCCACGATTCGGCCCGCGGCTTCGCGCTCGTTGTGCTCGTGCACGGCCACCAGCGACCGCTGCAGGCCGACGCGCGACAGCAGCTGGCCGGTATTGCGGGTGTCTTCGCAGGCCACGGCGTCGGCCAGGCCGAGCACGTGCAGGGCCCGCAGCGACAGGTCCGCGACGTTGCCGATGGGCGTGGCCACGACATACAGCGTGCCGCCCGGGTACGACTGGCTGGCCGCCAGCGAGATCCAGTCACTCATTGAGAACTTCCGTTGATGCAACCATTCAAATCCACCACGCAGGCGCGCGGGGCGCGGGCCGAAGACCGGGCGCTGGCACACCTGCGGCGCCAGGGCCTGGAGCCCGTGGTTCGCAATTATCGCTGCAAAGGCGGCGAGATCGACCTGGTGATGCGCGCGCCGGACGGCACGCTGGTGTTCGTGGAGGTACGCCAGCGCAGCGGCAGGGGCTTTGGCGGGGCTGCTGGCGGCGGCGCACTACCTGGCGACGCTGGCGCAGGCGCCGCCGTGCCGCTTCGACGTGGTGGCGCTGGAACCGGGCCGGCTGGACTGGCTGCAGGACGCCTTTGACCTGGATGCCGCCGGGGCTGGTTCATAATGCGCGCTATCGTGACCGCACGATAGCCGGCGCCTCCGCGCCGCATCGGCAATGAGAAAGGCCACAGAGCCATGAGTATCGACAGTATCCAGCAACAATTCCTAGACAGCGCCGAGACCAAGCGACAGGCCGCGGCGGTGATGGCCCCCTATATCGACGCCGCCGTGGAACGCATGGTCGGTGCGCTGACCAGCGGCAACAAGATCCTGGCCTGCGGCAACGGCGGCTCCGCGGCCGATGCGCAGCACTTCGCGGCCGAACTGGTCGGGCGCTTCGAGCGCGAACGGCCGGGCTTGGCGGCGATCGCGCTGACCACCGACAGCTCGATCCTGACCGCGATCGGCAACGACTATGACTTCAGCAAGGTGTTTTCCAAGCAGGTCGAGGCCCTCGGCCTGCCCGGCGACATCCTGCTGGCGATCTCCACCTCGGGCAACTCGGCCAACGTGATCGCCGCCATCGAGGCCGCGCGCCAGCGCGAGATGGCCGTGATCGCGCTGACCGGCAAGGGCGGCGGTGTCATCGGCGGCCTGCTCGACGAGTTCGATATCCACCTGTGCGTGCCCAGCGAGCGCACCGCGCGCATCCAGGAAGTGCACCTGCTGACCCTGCACTGCCTGTGCGACGGCATCGACGCGGCATTGCTCGGGGAAGCCTGATCCCGCTCATCCGCACATCCGCCCATTCCCAACATCCAGCCATAGCAAGGACCGCATGACGACTCTGCCCACTACGCATGACTCCCGGAACGGCGCCGGCGCGCGCCATCCTGCCCGCACCCCGCGCCTGGCGCGCGCCGCGCTGGCCGCGGCCGCCGTGCTGGTTTCGGCCACGCAGCTCACCGGCTGCTTCCCGGTGATCGCCGGCGCCATGGGGACCGGCGTGGCCATGGCCACCGACCGCCGGCCGGCCGCCACCCAGACCGTGGACCGCGGCCTGCAGCTCGAGGCCGAGAACACCATCAACTCGCGCTACAGCGGCCAGGCACGCGTCAACGTGACCGTGTTCAACCGCAAGGTGCTGTTGACTGGCGAGGCCAGCAACGACAACGTCAGGCAGCAGGTCGAGCAGTATGTGCGCGGCCTGCCCAATGCGCGCGTGGTGATCAATGAGCTGGAGGTCGTCAGCTCGCCGGGCTTCATGACCCAGAGCCAAGACGCCTACCTGACCAGCAAGGTCAAGACGCTGCTGATGACCGCGGAAGGCGTGCCGTCGAACTCGATCAAGATCACCACCGAGAAGAGCGTGGTCTACCTGCTGGGCGTGGTCACCACCGCCGAGGGCGACCGTGCTACTGACGTGGCGCGCAATGCCTCGGGCGTGACCAAGGTGGTCAAGGCCTTCGACTACGTCAACGATACTGAGCGCGCGCGCCTGGACGCGGCCTCGACCGCGCAGAACCCGTCGCTTGACAGCAGTGCCGGCAATATCGGCACGCCGGCGCCGGTGCAGTCGGTGCCGGGCGTCGGCGGTCCGGTCGACGCGCCAGCGGGCACCGACGCGGCGGCCACGGCCAGCCCGGTCACCGCGCCGGTGGCCTCGCCGGTGACGCTTCCGCCGGGGCGCAACCTGCCTTGAGCACCAGGGCCGCTTCCGGCCCGGTCTGCACGGCGCCCGCTCATGCGGGCGCCGCTCGTCCTTCTGCGGTTTCGCCGCACACCATCCCCGCCCGATGTGATACGGTTGCCACGCCGGCTGCCCCCAAGCGGATGCCTGCGCCGGCCCCCCACGGAGCGAGACCAATGACAACAATTCCCTGGCCCGCTGTGTTCGCGCGGCTGGCGCTGCTGGCATCGGCGCTGTGCGGCGTCCAGCCGGCGCTGGCTGCCGATGCTGCCGCTGCTGTCCCGTCCACCGAAGCCGCGCTGCGCGCCCGCAGCCAGGCCGCCGCCTGCACCGGCTGCCATGGCCCTGCCGGGCGCGCGCCGGCCGGCAGCCCGATCCCGTCGCTGGCGGGCCGCCCGGCGGCCGACCTGGTGGCGCAGATGCTGGCGTTCAGGGCCGGCACCCGGCCAGCCACGGTGATGCACCAGATCGCCAAGGGTTACGACGACGAGCAGATCGCCACCATCGCGGCGTGGTTCGCCGCGGTGCGCTGAAGGGGACCGCCAATGCAAAGACGAAGCTTCCTGGGCGCCGCGGGCGCCGCCGTACTGGGTTCGGTCGGCATTGGTGCGGCCCAGGCGGCCCGGGCTGCCGCGCCGGCAAAAGTAGTCGTGGTCGGCGGCGGCTATGGCGGCGCGACCGCGGCGCGCTACCTGCGCGAGTGGAGCGGCCATGCCATCGAGGTGACGCTGGTCGAGCCCAATCGGGCCTTCATTTCCTGCCCGCTGTCGAACCTGGTGATCGGCGGCAGCCGTCAACTGGCCGACCTCACGCTGCCGTACGACGCGCTGGTGCGCCGCCATGGCGTGAAGCTGGTGCGCGACACCGCCGTCGCCATCGATCCGGCCAGGCGCACCGTGCGGCTCGCTGGCGGCACCACGCTGCCGTATGACCGCCTGCTGCTGTCGCCCGGCGTCGACATGATGAGCGATGCGCTGCCCGGGCTGAAGCAGCCCGGCGGCGACCAGGTGCTGCACGCCTGGAAGGCCGGCCCGCAGACCGTGGCGCTGCGCCGCCAGCTCGAGGCCATGCCCGACGGCGGCATCTACGCCATCACCGTCCCGCTGGCGCCGTACCGCTGCCCGCCGGGCCCGTACGAGCGCGCCTGCCAGGTGGCGCATTATTTCAGGCAGCACAAGCCGCGCAGCAAGGTGCTGATCCTCGACGCGAACCCGGACATCACCTCCAAAGCGGGGTTGTTCCGGCAGGTGTGGGCCTCGCAGTACAAGGGCATGGTCGAGTACCGGCCGCAGTACAACACGGTCGATGTCGATCCCGCCACGCGCACGCTCAAGTTCGAGGTGCAGGACGACGAGCGGGCGGATGTGCTCAACGTGCTGCCGCCGCAGCGCGCCGGCGCGATCGCGGTGTCGGCTGGGCTGGCGACGGCAAACGACAAGTGGTGCGAGGTGGATTTCGTCAGCTTCGAGTCGCGCGCGGCGGCCAATATCCACGTGATCGGCGATGCCATCCAGATCGCGCCGCTGATGCCCAAGTCCGGCCATATGGCCAACCAGCACGGCAAGGTGGCCGCCGCCGCCATGGTGGCGCTGCTGTCAGGCCGCGCACCGGACCCGCAGCCGCTCTACAACAACACCTGCTACAGCTTCACCTCGGATCGCGAGGCCGTGCATGTGGCCAGCGTGCACCGCTACGACGCCGCGCAGAGGACCATGTTGACGGTGCCGGGCTCAGGTGGGCTGTCGGAGGCGCCTAACACCCTGGAAGGCGACTACGCGCTCGCCTGGGCCAAAAGCATCTGGGCGGAGATGCTGGGCTAGCAGCGCCGTCGGGGCGGTCCGGCAACGCCAGCCGTCCCGCGAGGGGCGCAAGAACTTGCCAGGCGCCTGACGCACCCGGCTGCTACCCTACGGGCTTCGTTCGATTCAGCGACAAGCCCCCGCGCCGCCCCCATGCAAGCCAGAGACCGCCTCCTCGCCCTCGCCATCGTCTGCGTCTGGGGCGTCAACTTCGTCGTGATCAAGGTCGGGCTGGCGGGCGTGCCGCCGATGCTGCTGGGTGCGCTGCGCTTCCTGCTGGTGGCTTTTCCGGCGATCTTCTTCGTGCCACGGCCGCGCGTGCCGTGGCGCCTCCTGCTCGCTTACGGCGTGAGCATCAGCCTGGGCCAGTTCGCCTTCCTCTTCTACGCGATGGCGGGTGGCATGCCGGCCGGGCTGGCCTCGCTGGTGCTGCAGTCGCAGGCCTTCTTCACGCTGGCGATCGCCGCGCTGTGGCTGGGCGAGCCGGTGCGCTGGCACAACATCGCCGGCATGGCGGTCGCGGCGGCCGGGCTGGCATTGATCGGTTCCGGCGCCGCCGCCAGTGCCGGCGGCATGAGCGTGGCCGGCTTCCTGCTGACGCTGTGCGCGGCGTTCTGCTGGGCCAGCGGCAATATCGTCAGCAAGAAGATCGGGCCGGTGGACCTGCTGGGGCTGGTGATCTGGGGCGCGCTGATCCCGATCGTGCCGTTTGCGCTGCTGTCTCTGTGGGTGGAAGGGCCGGCGCGCATCGTGCAGAGCGTCACGCACGTGTCCGGCATGGCCGTGTTCGCCGTGCTGTACCTGGCCTTTGCCGCGACCGTGTTCGGCTACACCATGTGGGGCCGGCTGCTGACGCGCTACCCGGCCAGCCAGGTGGCGCCGCTGACGCTGCTGGTGCCGGTGGTGGGGCTGGTGTCGGCCCGCGTGCTGCTGGGCGAGGACCTGTCTGGTGCGCAATGGGCGGGGGCGGCGGTGGTCATGGCGGGGCTGCTGCTCAACGTGTTCGGCCAGCGTCTGTGGGCGGGCAAGGCGCTGGTGCGGCGCTGAGCCGGCCCGGCAACGCTGGCAAACCATGATTGGCGCGGCAGATCCGCGGCCGGCAAAATCATGCTGTTCCGCATCAATGGGTAAACACTATATGCGCATTCACGCATATACGAATATATTGGACGGCATGGAAGAGCTGGATCGCGTATTCGAGAAGGTATCGGGCTACTTCAGCCTGTTGGCGGAGCCAACGCGGCTGAAGATCCTGCACGCCTTGTGCGATGGCGAGAAGCCGGTCAGCACGGTGGTCGAGACGGTGGGTTCGTCGCAGACCAACGTGTCGCGGCATCTCAACGCGATGTACCGCTCGGGCGTGCTGTCGCGCCGCAAGGAGGCGAACCTGGTGTTCTACGCCATTGCGGACGAAAGCGTGATCGAGCTGTGCCGCACGGTATGCGTGCAGGTGGCGAGCCGGCTGGAGGACAACGCCTTGCCCTCCAACGCGGTCGATCGCTTCATGACGCAGCCGGCCCCCGAGCCGGCGCCGCGTCGGCGTCGCACGGCAAGCTGAACGCGCGCATTCCGGCTCTTCCGGCCAATCGCTGGCAGCTGCGCCACGGCACGGCTGACCAATGGCTGACCAATAACAGGCGGCCGCCGACGGACCAGGGCGAGCCAGCCGGAGGAGACGGCATTGCAGGAACGGAACCGGCCCGGGCGCATCGTGCCCGCGCCCGAGCACTTCGTCAGCGCATCGCTGCAGCAGGATATCGGCCGGCACGGCCTGGACGCGCCGCGGCGCGATTTCCTGCGCAAGAGCTTCCTCGGCGCGGCGGCCGGCGTTGCCGCCGCCACGGCGGGCCGGCGCGCGCTGGCCGCCGATGGCGATCCCGCCATCCTGCAGCCGCAGCCGTGGGCCAACTCGCTCGGCCAGCCGGTCGCGGCACGGCCGTACGGCCAGCCGTCCGTGCATGAGCAGAACCTGGTGCGGCGCGAGTCGCCGGGCCTGACACGCGTTTCCGCCGCCTCGGTCGCGTTTGCGCCGCTGCAGGGCTTCTTCGGCATCATCACCCCCAATGGCCTGCACTTCGAGCGCCACCACCAGGGCTGGCACGACATCGACCCGGCCCGCCACCGCCTGATGATCAACGGCCTGGTGCGCGCGCCGCGTGTCTACACCATGGACGACCTGATGCGCCTGCCGGCGGTGTCGCGCATGCATTTCATCGAATGCGGCGCCAATACCGGCATGGAGTGGGGCAACGTGGCCGTGCCCACGGTGCAGTACACCCACGGCATGCTGTCGTGCTGCGAGTTCACCGGCGTGCCGCTGCGGGTGCTGCTCGACGATGCCGGCGCCGACCTGCGCCGCGGCCGCTACCTGCTGGCCGAAGGCGGCGACGGCTCGTCGATGACGCGCACCATCCCGATGGCGCTGGCCGACGAGATCATCGTCGCCTGGGGCATGAACGGCGAGATGCTGCGCCCCGAGAACGGCTACCCGCTGCGACTGGTGGTGCCGGGCGTGCAGGGCGTGTCGTGGGTCAAGTGGCTGCGCCGGCTGGAGCTGGGCGACCAGCCGTGGAACGCCAAGGACGAGACCATCCACTACGTGGACATGATGCCGGACGGCAGGCTGCGCCAGTACACCTCGATCCAGGAGTGCAAGTCGGTCATCACCACGCCTTCCGGCGGGCAGCAGCTGGTGGGCAAGGGTTTCTACAACATCAGCGGGCTGGCCTGGTCCGGGCGAGGCAGCATCAGGCGTGTCGATGTCTCGACCGACGGCGGGCGCAACTGGCGCACCGCACGGCTGGAATCGCCGGTGCTGTCCAAATGCCTGACGCGCTTCAACCTCGACTGGGTCTGGGACGGCGCCCCGGCCATCCTGCAAAGCCGTGCCATCGACGAGACCGGCTACGTGCAGCCCAGGCTGGCGCAACTGCGCGCGGTGCGCGGCAGCCGCTCGATCTATCACAACAACGCCATCCAGAGCTGGCAGGTGGCGGCAGGCGGCGAGGTGTCCAATGTCCATGTGGGCTGAACGCCGGACCCTTGCCGCGCTGATGCTGTCGGCTGCCTTTGCCGCCCCGGCGTGGGCGGGAACGGCCGACGCCCGTGCGGCTCTTGGCCGCACCGCCACTGCGGCGGAGGTGGCCGCATGGGATATCGACGTGCGCCCGGATTTCAAGGGTCTGCCCAAGGGCAGCGGCACGGTGGCGCAGGGGCAGAAGGTCTGGGACGACAAGTGCGCGTCCTGCCACGGCGACTTCGGCGAATCCAACGAGGTCTTCACGCCCCTCGTGGGCGGCACCACCGCGCAGGACATCAAGCGCGGCCGCGTCACCGCCATGACCGGCAACCAGCCCTACCGCACCACGCTGATGAAGGTCAGCACCGTCAGCACGCTGTGGGACTACATCCACCGCGCCATGCCCTGGAACGCACCCAAGAGCCTGGGCGCCGACGAGGTCTACGCGGTTACCGCCTACCTGCTCAACCTGGGCGAGATCGTTCCGGCCGACTTCACGCTGTCGGACGCCAACATCGCTGCGGTCCAGCGGCGCATGCCCAACCGCGACGGCATGACCACCGACCACGGCCTGTGGCCGGGGCGCGGGCGGCCGGACACGCGCAACATCGCCTGCATGAAGGATTGTGCGGACCAGGTGGCGATCGCCTCGTCGATGCCGGACTACGCCCGCGATGCCCATGGCGACCTGGCGCGACAGCAGCGCACCTTCGGACCGGTGCGCGGCATGGCGGCGCGGGGCGCGGTGCCGGCAAGTGGCGCGCCCGACGCATCGGCGCCGGCAGCGCCCGGCGCGCGCCTGGCCAGCCAATACCAGTGCGTTGCCTGCCATGCGATGGACAAGAAGCTGGTGGGACCGTCGTTCGCCGACATCGCCGGCAAGTACAAGGGCCAGGACGCCCATGGCGCGCTGGCGCGCAAGGTCAAGGCGGGCGGGCAGGGCGCCTGGGGCAGCGTGCCGATGCCGCCGCAGCCGCAGATCCCGGATTCGGACGTGCAGGCAATGGTGGGCTGGATTCTTGAGGCAAAATAGCGGACTGGCCGCCGCAGTGCCCCCAGGCGGCGGCCAGTGTGTGCCGCGAGGCAGTTGCAGTACCCGCTTCGCGGCCTTTGCCGTCCCCACGGCTTTACAGAGTTTGGAGAGCTTAACAATGAAGCAGTTTGTCATCGCAGCGCTGATGCTCGGCGCCGCCGCATCGGCCCACGCGGTCGAGGCCGCCAAGGCACAGGAGATCGCCAACAAGAACGCCTGCATGGGTTGCCACCAGGTCGACAAGAAGCTGGTCGGTCCTTCCTACAAGGAAGTGGCAGCCAAGTACAAGGGCGACAAGAACGCCCTGGCGACCCTGACCAAGAAGGTCAAGGGCGGTGGTTCGGGCGTGTGGGGTCCGGTGCCGATGCCGGCCAATGCCGCGGTCAGCGATGCTGACATCAAGACCGTGGTCGAGTGGGTGCTGGCAGGCGCCCCCGCCAAGTAAGCCTTACCGCCCAGGCGGGTAGTCCGCCGATGCAGCAGGCCGGACGGCGCAAGCCGCACGACCTGAACAGACCAGTGGCCGGCAATGTACCGGCCGCATGCAAGAACACCAGAAAGAACACCAGAAAGAACACCAGAAGTACAGCCGAAGCGGTCATTTGACGGACTGGAACGGAGTAGCCGGAGAGCAACAATGAATTCAAAACGACGAGAAGTGCTGCGGGTCACCGCTGTCCTGTCGCTGATGGCCGCCACCGGCCTGATTAGCGAAGCGCAGGCGGCCGAGTGGAACAAGAACGCCTTTGACGGCAAGAGCGTTGCCGACGTGATCAAGGCACTCGGCGGCAGCGGCACCGAGAAAAGCACCGCCATCACCTTCACCGCCCCCGATATCGCCGAGAACGGCGCCGTGGTCCCGGTGGCCGTGACCAGCACCATCCCGGATACCGAGCAGATCGCGATCCTGGTCGAGAAGAACCCCAACACGCTGGCCGCCGACTTCATCATCCCGGCCGGCACCGAGCCGTTCGTCTCCACGCGCGTGAAGATGGGCCAGACCTCGGTCGTGTACGCCGCGGTCAAGGCCGGCGGCAAGTGGTACGTGGCATCGAAGGAAATCAAGGTCACGCTGGGCGGCTGCGGCGGCTGACGCCGCCGCAGCCATCCTCCGACCCGAGATTTCCCGCCAAACTGCAACAGGAGAACCACATGGCAGACCCGATGCGCGTACGCGCCACCGAAAACGGCGGCGTGGTAGACGTCAAGATCCTCATGAAGCACGACATGGAAACCGGCCAGCGCAAGGACGCGTCCGGCAAGCTCGTGCCGGCCTGGCATATCCAGACCGTGACCGCCCAGTGCAAGGGCAAGGAAGTGTTCCGCGCCCAGTTCGGCCCGGCGGTGTCGAAGGACCCGTTCCTGAACTTCAAGTTCAAGGGCGGCGCCAAGGGTGACAAGGTCACCGTGATCTGGACCGACAACCGCGGCGACAAGCGTACCGACGAAGCGACCATCGCCTGATCGTCGCGGGCCAGGCGCCGATCGCGCCGGCCCCGGCAGGGCCCGCCGTCCTCTGCTAAGGTTCGGGTCGGATGCCGGGACGGGCCGCGCGACGGGCGCTGCGGCCAGGACAGACCCGGCCGGAAGGAACACTATGCGGCGAGCATTTATTCGAGCATCGGCGGCGCTGGCCGCCATCGGCCTGTCGGCCAAGGCCGCGGCCCAGGCTGCGCCGGCTGCAGGCAAGGGCGGGCGCATCAAGGTGGTGTACCAGCTGTCGGAAGGCATCGACCAGGCGGTGCGCGCCATGGGCAACCTGCGCAACCACCTGAACGGTGCGCCGGGGACCAAGATCGTGGTGGTCGCGTTCGGCTACGGCGTCGATTTCCTGGTCGAAGGCGCCAAGGATGCGCGCGGCAATACCTTTGACGGCCCGGTGGGCGCGCTGGCCTCGGCCGGCGTGGAGTTCCGCGTGTGCCGCAACACGCTGACCGCACGCAAGATCCAGGAATCGAGCCTGTTGATGGAAGCCAAGGTGGTACAGGCCGGCGTGGTGGAAATCGCCCGCCTGCAGGCCGAGGAAGGCTACGCCTATATCAAGCCCTGAGCCGGGCCGGCGCAGCTGACGGCAACACAAGAGAAAACGGCCCGCCACGGCGAGGCCGCGAGGAGAAGCCCCATGAACACCATCCGAAGCCTGGGCCGGCGCGCCGCGCTGGCCGCGGCCGCCACCGCCGCTGTGGCCGGTGCTGCCGCCGTGCACGCGCAGGGCAGCACCGCCGACGAAATCGCCAAGTACCGCCAGATGCTGGCCGAAGGCAATCCCGCCGAGCTATGGGAAGCCGCCGGCGAAGAGCTGTGGAAAAAGCCCGCCGGCCCGAAGAACGTCTCGCTCGAACAGTGCGACCTGGGCAAGGGCCCGGGCGTGACCAAGGGCGCCTATTCCGAGCTGCCGCGCTACTTCAAGGACGCCGACAAGGTGATGGACCTGGAGCAGCGGCTGGCGTACTGCCGCGTGACGCTGCAAGGGCTCACGAAGGAAGAGGCAACGAAGAACCCGTTTTCGGCTTCGGGCAAGCCGTCCGAGATCGAACGGCTGGTGGCCTACCTGACCGGCGAGTCGCGCGGCGTGAAGATGAACGTGCAGCTCAACCATCCGGAAGAGAAGCGCACCTACGCGCTCGGGCAGAAGATGTTCTTCTACCGCGGCGGCGCCTATGACTTTGCCTGCGCCACTTGCCACGCGGTGGACGGCCAGCGCATCCGCCTGCAGGACCTGCCCAACCTGCTGACCGAGAAGGGCGCGCAGGCGGCCTACACCACCTGGCCCGCCTACCGCGTTTCGCAGGGCGAGGTCCGCTCGATGCAGCACCGCCTGTACGATTGCCTGCGCCAGCAGCGCTTTCCCGAACCCGCCTATGGCTCGGACGTGATCACCGCGCTGACCATGTTCCTGGCGAAGAACGCCAATGGCGGGACCTATGATGGCCCGGCGATGAAGCGCTGACCGGTACGGGAGAGACAACATGCAACGACAGAACAAGGCGCTGGCCATCGCGGCCCTGGCCACCCTGCTGGCAACGGGCGCTCATGCCCAGGACACCGCCAAGGCGCGTCCCGCCAAGGACAAGCCCGCCGCCGTCAGCAACGCCGACATGAAGCACCTGATCGAGGACTCGTTCTCGTCCAGGGGGCCGGTCACGGTCGAAGGCGTGCTCAACCAGGACGGCATGCAGCAGGCCTGCAGCCAGTACCCGGACCGCACCAAGGTGCCGGAGAAGGTCGCGAAGAAGATCGAGGCAGCCGAGCTGAAGCAGGTGAAATACCCGGCCGACAGCAACTGGCTGGGCGACTGGAAGGAAGGCGAGAAGATCGCCCAGAACGGCCGCGGCATGCAGTTCACCGACCAGGTCGGCGGCACCAACGGCGGCAACTGCTACGCCTGCCACCAGATGACCAAGGCCGAGATCTCGTTCGGCAATATCGGCCCGTCGCTGTACCAGTACGGCAAGCTGCGCGGCAACTCGCAGGAAGTCATCAAGTACACCTGGGGCAAGATCTGGGACTCCAGCGCCTACGCCGCCTGCTCCAACATGCCGCGCTTCGGCCACAAGGGCATCCTGACCGAGGCCCAGATCCGCGACGTGATGGCGCTTCTGCTCGACCCGGCCTCGCCGGTCAATCAGTAAGCCCGATGCGCGCGCCTGCCATGTTGCTGCGCTGGCTGCTGGCCTTCAGCCTGGCCAGCGCGGCCGGCGGTGCGGCCGCGCTGGAAGTGGGCGACACCGTGCGCCTGCCCGACGTGCAGACGCTCGACGGCCGCACGCTCAGCGCCGCGGCGCTGGCCGGCAAACCGCTGGTGGTCGAGTACTGGGCCTCCTGGTGCCCGTTCTGCGCGATGCAGAACCCGCGCCTGCAGAAGCTCCATGAACGCACGCGCGGCACGCCGCTTCAGGTGCTGGCCATCAGCATCGACCAAGACCCGCGCGCAGCCGCCGGGTATATGAAGAAGCGCGGCTACACCTTCCCGGCGACGATGGACTCCGCCGCGCTGCAGGCCGTGTTCGGCAAGCGCAAGGGGCTGCCCGAGCTGTACGTGATCGACGCCCGCGGGCGCGTGGTGCAGAAGGAAGTGGGCGAGATGCTTGAAGACGAGGTGGCCGCGCTGGAGCGCTACGCCAAGCCATAGCCAGGCGATGCCGGACGCGCAGGCCGACCGGTACGCACAATCCACAGGAAGAGACATGGACCGACGCGAGTTCCTGCAGGTGCTGGCCATTGCCAGCGCCGGCGGCATGACGTTCCCCCATCAAGACGCGCACGCCGCGCAGGCCGCTGACGCGATGTACGAGCTGCCGCGCTTCGGCAACGTCCACCTGCTGCACTTCACCGACTGCCATGCGCAACTGCGGCCGGTGTATTTCCGCGAACCCAACGTCAACCTCGGCATCGGCGACTACGCCGGCAAGCCGCCGCACCTGGTCGGCGACGCGCTGCTGCGCCACTACGGCGTCCGCCCGGGCACGCCGCAGGCGTACGCGTTCAGCTATCTCGATTTCAACGAGGCCGCGCGCCGCTACGGCAAGGTCGGCGGGTTTGCGCACTTGGCCACATTGGTCAGGCGCCTCAAGGCCGGCCGCCCCGGCGCGCTGCTGCTGGACGGCGGCGACACCTGGCAGGGCTCGGCCACCGCGCTTTGGACCAAGGGACAGGACATGGTCGATGCGGCGCTGGCGCTTGGCGTCGACGTGATGACACCGCACTGGGAAATGACCCTCGGCGCGGACCGCGTCAAGGAGATCGTCGATAAGGACTTCAAGGGCAAGGTCGCCTTCCTCGCGCAGAACATCAAGACCAACGATTTCGGCGACCCGGTGTTCGAGCCTTACGTGATCCGCGAGATCAACGGCGTGCCGGTCGCCATCATCGGCCAGGCCTTCCCGTACACGCCCATCGCCAACCCGCGCTACTTCGTGCCGGACTGGACTTTCGGCATCCAGGAAGAAAACCTGCAAGCGGTCATCGACGAGGCCCGCGGCAAGGGCGCGCAGGCAGTGGTGCTGCTGTCGCACAACGGCATGGACGTGGACCTGAAGCTCGCCTCGCGCGTGCGCGGCCTCGACGCCATCCTGGGCGGCCACACCCATGACGGCGTGCCCGCGCCGGTGCCGGTGAAGAACGCCGGCGGCACCACGCTGGTGACCAATGCCGGCTCCAACGGCAAGTTCCTCGGGGTGCTGGACTTCGACGTGAAGGGCGGCAAGGTCGCAGACTTTCGCTACCGGCTGCTGCCGGTGTTCGCCAATTACCTGCCGGCCGACCCGGCCATGGAGGCGTTGATCAGCAAGGTCCGCGCCCCGTACGAACAGAAGCTGGGCGAGGTGCTGGCGGTCAACCGCGGCCTGCTCTACCGCCGCGGCAACTTCAACGGCACCTTCGACCAGTTGATCCTGGACGGCCTGACGCAGGTGCAGGGCGCCCAGATCGCCTTCTCGCCCGGCTTCCGCTGGGGCACCACGCTGCTGCCGGGCCAGGCCATCACCATGGAACACCTGATGGACCAGACCGCGATCACCTACCCGTACACCACCGTGACGCAGATGCGCGGCGAGACCATCAAGACCATCCTGGAGGACGTGGCCGACAACCTGTTCAACCCCGACCCGTACTACCAGCAGGGCGGCGACATGGTGCGCGTGGGCGGCCTGCAGTACACCATCGACCCGAAGGCGGGCATGGGCAAGCGCATCACCGACATGCGCCTGGCCGGCAAGCCGCTGGAGGCCGGCAAGACCTACAAGGTCGCCGGCTGGGCCCCGGTGGCCGAGGAAGCCCGCCAGTCCGGCGGCGCCCCGATCTGGGACGTCATGGCGCAATGGCTGCGCAGCACGAAGGAAGTCAGCGCCCGGCCGCTGAACCAGCCCAGGGTGCGCGGTATGGACGGCAATCCGGGCATTGCCGCGTGATGTTGCGCAGCGTCCTCATGCGGGCCGCGGAGGATTGAAGGCAGACGGCGAAGTCGTTACAATCGTCCGCTACGGGCCGATAGCTCAGCTGGGAGAGCGCTGCGTTCGCAATGCAGAGGTCGGGAGTTCGATCCTCCTTCGGTCCACCAGAATCGCTGTCTCGAAAGCCTCGGAAAGAAAAATCTTCCCGGGGCTTTTGTGTTTTCTGGCTGCTCCACCGGGCAAGGAAGCGCCCCGCTACGCCACCCGTGTCGGCCGTCTCGCCTTCATCGCCGAAGGCCGTACCTGTTGCAGCGCCCGCAGCGACTGCAGCGCATCCTCTACAGCCTCGATGCCGTCGCGCAGGCGCGCGGTGGCGTAGCCGAGCCGGCTTTGCGCTTCGGCGTCATGGGTGGACAGTTGTTCCAGGGCGTCGACTTCCGCCTGCATCTGCCCGACCAGGCGGCGCAGTTGCGATGTGCTGTGCGAGGCAAGTGACCGAATCGCCATCGTAAGGGCCCTCCTTGCAGTGACCGGTATGCCGCTCATGGATTTACGGTAAGGGCGTCGCAACAACTTCGCCAGCGCTGTTACGAAATCGGCACGACGGCGGCCGGCTCAGTCCATTGCCGCGTGGGCAGCCCCGGCATCGGCGCCGGCCCTGGCGGGACGCACCAGCAGGATCAGCGGCACCACCAGCAGCGTGGCGATAAACATCAACTTGAAGTCGTTCAGGTAGGCGATCATCGCGGCCTGCTGGTTGATGGTCTGGTTCAGCACCATCAGGTCGGCGGCGCGGCTGCCCTGCGCCGCCAGCGCCTGCAGGTTGGGGTTGTAGGGATTGATATGCACGGCCAGGTCGGCGTGCGCGATCTGGGTGTTGCGCGTCATCAGCGCCTGGATCACGGAAATGCCGATGCTGCTGCCGATATTGCGCACCAGGCTGTAGGTAGCGGTGCCGTCAGCGCGCAGCTCGGGCGCCAGCGTGGAGAACGTCAACGCACTCAGCGGCACGAACACCAGACCCAGCCCGAAGCCCTGGATCACCCCCGGCCAGACAATATCCGAAGGCGACAGTACGATGGTGTAGTGCATCATCTGCCACAGCGCCAACGCGGAAATCAGGAAGCCAGACAGCAGCAGCAGCCGCGCATCGACATGCCGCAGCAGCCGGCCGGCCAGCAGCATGGCCAGCATGGTGCCGGCGCCGCTGGGCGCCGTGACCAGCCCAGTAGTGGCTACCGGATAGCCCATCAGGGTCTGCAGCATGGGTGGCAGTAGCGCGCGGGTGGCATACATCACCGCGCCGATCACAAAGATAAAGCAGGTGCCGGTGGCGAAGTTGCGGTCCTTCAGCAGGGCGTAGCGGAAGAACGATTTCTCGCCCGCGGTGGCGGTGTGCACCACGAAATACGCGAAGGCGATCACCGCGATCAGTGCCTCGATGCGGATTTCCAGCGAACTGAACCAGTCCAGCTGCTCGCCACGGTCCAGCATGGCCTGCAGCGCGCCGATCGCCAGGCTCAGCGTGGCGAAGCCGAAGGCGTCGAACTTCACCTCGCGCCGCGGCGCGCGGCCCGGCAGGAAGGTCATCACCCCGAACAGCGCGAACGCCCCGATCGGCAGGTTGATGAAGAAAACCCAGCGCCAGTTATAGCTGTCGGTCAGCCAGCCGCCCAGCGTGGGCCCGAGGATGGGCCCCACCATCACGCCCATGCCCCACACCGCCATGGCCTGGCCCTGCTTTATCGGTGGGTTGATGTCGAGCAGGATCGACTGCGACAACGGCACCAGCGAGGCGCCGAAGATGCCTTGCAGCAACCGTGCCGCCACCATCTGCGGCAGCGTCTCGGCCATGCCGCAGAAGGCCGACGCCACCGTGAAGCCACCGATGGCGACCAGCAGCAGCCGCCTGACGCTGAGCCGGTCCGCCAGCCAGCCGGTCAGCGGCGTGGCGATGGCGGCAGCGACGATATAGGAGGTCAGCACCCAGGTGATCTCGTCCTGCGACGCCGACAGCGTGCCCTGCATATGCGGCAGCGCCACGTTGGCGATGGTGCTGTCCAGCGTCTGCATCAGCGTTGCCAGCATGATCGAGAGCGTGATCATTGGCCGGTTCAGCGGTGCCGCGAGCGGGGCCGCCGTGGTAGTGAGGGAGGGCATGGGAACGCTGGTGAGCAGGCCGGAAGCCGCGGGGATGGCGCAAGGCGCGCCTGTTGCCGGCCGGCGCCGGGCTGCGTGTGTCTCGTTGTCGTATAAATAATAAGCATGCTTATTATACGATCAAGGACCTGGCTGGCAAGGCGCCCGGTGGACTGGCAGCTGGTGGGGCGCCGGCGCATCTTGGGCTATAGTCGCGCGATGGAATCGGAATCCGAAAAACGCTTTGGCTTCCTGGTCACCGATGTCGGGCGGCTGTGCGGCAAGCGCTTCGACGACCTGGCGAAGTCCACGCTCGACCTGACGCGCGCGCAGTGCCGTGCGCTGGCCTACCTGGCGCACCATGGCGAGATCAACCAGGCCAGCCTGGCCGACATTCTCGACGTGGCGCCGATCTCGGCCGGCCGGCTGCTCGACCGCATGGAAGAGGGTGGCTGGATCGCGCGCCGCGCCAATCCCGGTGATCGCCGCGAACGGCTGGTGCGCATGACCGCCAAGGCCAGCAAGGCGCTCGACCAGGCCCGGCGTGTGGGCGACGAGATCGCCGCCGAGGCACTGCAGGGCCTGACCCGGGCCGAACATGAACAGCTGATCGCGCTGCTGCAGCGCGTGCGCGCCAACCTGGCCGCCGCGGTGGAGCGCTGACCCATGCGGCCCGACCCGATGCAACCGGCAGCCGCCGGCCTGCCGGATGACGCCGCCACCGCTGCCGAAGCCGAGGCGCGCCACCTCGCCGGCCGGCGCAGCACGCTGGTCAGCGTGGCGCTCAATATCGGCCTGACCGCGGCGCAGGCCGTGGCGGGCGTGATTGCAGGCTCGCAGGCGCTGCTGGCCGACGCGGCCCATTCCCTGTCAGACCTGCTGTCGGACTTCGTGGTGCTGCTGGCCGCCTGGCAGAGCCGCAAGGATGCCGACGCCGACCACCAGTACGGCCACCTGCGCTTCGAGACCGCAGCCTCATTGGCGCTTGGCGGGCTGCTGCTGGCGGTCGGGGCGGGCATGCTGTGGGCGGCGGTGGGTAAGCTGCAGCATCCCGCGGGCGCGCAGCCGGTGCAGCCGCTGGCGCTGTGGGTCGCGCTGGCCGCGCTGGTATCCAAGGAACTGTTGTTCCGCTACATGCTGGCGGTGGCGCGGCGCGTGCGTTCCGGCATGCTGGTGGCCAATGCCTGGCATGCGCGCTCGGACGCGGCCTCGTCGCTGGTGGTGGCGCTGGGCATCGGCGGCAACCTGCTTGGGTACCACATGCTGGATCCCGTGGCGGCCATCGTGGTGGGGCTGATGGTGACCCGCATGGGCCTGCGCTTCGGCTGGGACGCGCTCAACGACCTGATGGACCGCGCCGCCGATGAGGAAACCGTCGAGGCCATCCGCGGGACCATGCTCGGCACGCCCGGGGTGCTGGGTTTTCATGACTTGCGCACACGCAAGATGGGTGACCAGGTGCTGGTCGACGTGCACCTCGAGATCGACGCCACGCTGACGGTGGCGCAGGGCCACGCGATCGCGGTGGAAGCCCGGCGCCGCGCGCTCGAACACCATCACGTGCTCAACGTGATGACCCACGTCGACCCCGTATACGTCAGCGGCCAGCCCACAGGGGCCTGAGGCCTGCCTGTGGACATCTACGCCTGCGGCTGGGGATAACTGTCCGGACAAGCTGTGCCCCGCCTGGGGGCACGTTGTGGGACGTATACGAACAACTCCGGCGCCCGCACGGGTCAGGTATACGTCACCCGCGAGCTATCCCGGCGAATCAGGGTTATCCCGGGATGGTTATCTTGTTCGCAAGTACCTGAGCAAAAAGGAAAAAGGTGACTTATCCACGGCCAGCGCCCCGGTTTACCTACTACTACTATGTTTACATACGTAAACAATATAAAAGACATAATCAGGACCGTTGCTCCGACTGCAGTGGTGCGTGGTTTGCAGGGACCCAATCCATCTTCCTTGGGGCGTATACCTGCGCCTCCCTCCGCTGCTGTGCGGCAGCGCGGGTATACGTCATCGCCGCCGCGTATACCGCCTGGCCCCCGCCACCGCCTAGCGCGGCACCTTGAACGCCCGCCGCGCCCGCAGCGCCTCCGCCCGCGTCGTGCAGCCGTCCTGGTGATCGTTGACCAGCCCCATCGCCTGCATCAGCGCATACATGGTGGTCGGGCCGACAAAGCGCCAGCCGCGCTTCTTCAGGTCCTTGGACAGCGCCACGGATTCGGGCGAGGTCGCCATGGCGCGCAGCACGTCGGGCGTCAGCACCTTCGGCCGGCTGGCGGGATCCGGCTCGAAGCGCCAGAAATAGGCGGCCAGCGACGATTCCGTTTCCAGCAGCTCGCGCGCCCGCTGGGCATTGTTGATCGCTGCCTCGATCTTGCCGCGGTGGCGCACGATGCCGGCGTCGCCCAGCAGGCGCTGGATATCGCGCTCGCCGAAGCGGGCGACCTTCTCGATATCGAAATTGGCGAAAGCCTTGCGGAAGGCCTCGCGCTTGCGCAGGATGGTCAGCCAGCTCAGCCCCGCCTGGAAGCCCTCCAGGCACAGCTTCTCGAACAGCCGGCGGTCGTCCGCGACCGGGAAGCCCCACTCGTGGTCGTGGTAGTGGCAGTAGTCTTCCAGCGTGCCGCACCAGCCGCAGCGTACTGGCGCGGCCGGCGCTTCCTTCTTGCTCGTCATGCGTAACGTTCCCAGTTGAGAGTCCCGGGCGCCGGCCAGCCTCTCGCGGACCGGCGCATTTGCTGCGATCATGCCCGCACCTGAAAGATTGCGGAAGGCTGAAAATGGACATGCAACTGGCAACACTGGACGAAGACGGATGGGAGCTGGACGACGCCGAGCCCATCGCCGCCGCCCATCCCGACACCTTCTGGATGCCGCCCCGCGAGGAGCGCGACGCGCTGCTGCCCGGCCAGCAGGTCAAGCTGATCTTCCGCATCGTGGTGGCGGACGAGGCAGGCCGCGAGGAGGTCCATGTCGAGCGGATGTGGGTGAACGTCACCGGGCGCGAGGGCAGCCTCTATACCGGCGAACTCGACAACCAGCCCTACTGCACCGACGAGATGAATCCCGGCATGCCGCTGTGCTTCGAGGCGCGGCATGTGATTAATATCTTCCGGGAAGGCGAGGACGAGGCGTAGGCAGTCGTCCGGCGGCGCGCAACAAAAAGGCGCTGCCCCCTACGCGCTCAGAAGCTCGCCGCCAGGCCCAGCGATACCCCCGACACGTTGTTGCCGAACACATAGCGCACCACCGCCCGTATTCGCGAGACGAACACTTCATGCGCGCTGGTATCCAGTTCCAGCCCGGTCCCGAGCGTGGTCAGGTGGTTGAAGCCAAGAATGCCGGCCTGGCTGCCGAGATACTGCGAATGTGATAGTTCAAGCACGTACCGCACCGGCCGGTCGAGCGCGCGCAGCCCCGTCGGCGCACGCCAGCGCGCCCACAGGTTGGCGGTCTGGGCCGTCGCCGTGCCGGTGACCGAGCTGGTCGTGCCGCCGAAGCTCTGCAGGTGGATATTGGTGTAGCGCAGCTCGACGTCGACTTCATAGTTCTCGCGGTAATGCTCCAAGTCCAGCATCACCGAGCCGCCCAGGCCGTAGGCGTTCAGGCTGCCGCCGTCCAGGAAGTCGATCTGGCGATCGGTGACCCGCTCGAGCGCGAACTTGCCGATCGACAGGTCGCTGGAGACATTGCCCAGCGAGGCGTTGAAGATCGGCCGGAACACCAGTTCCTTGTTGGCGGTGAGCGGAAAGTCCCAGCCGATGCCGATGGTGCCCGAGAAGGTGTTCCAGCGCGTCGGGATGGAACGGGACTCGACCCCATTGGTGGCGATGAAGGTCGGGTCGTAGCGGCTGTAGGCGATCGCGCCTTCCAGGTAGAGCGGGAACGACTTGCTGATGGTGAAGCCGCCGCCGAGCTGCGACATGACGATGCCGGGGTTGTCGGTGCTGGCGCTGTCGATCGATACCGAGCTGGAGGTCAGGTCCGGCACCACCGAATATGACATTAGCGACAGCACGGCATTGGCGTGCTTCTGCACATTGACACCGACCAGGCCGAGCCCCGGCGCGCCCTGCGCCTGAGCGGCGCCGGCCGTCAGCAGCAAGGCCGCGGCAAGGCCGCACAAAGCGGCGGGCGTGCGCGCAAGCTGTGTGCAGCGGGCGCGGCGCGATGGCTGGCAAGCGGACATGGGCGATCCCTTTGCAGTCAGTGCCGCGGCGCGCAGCGGCACGCGGCAACCGTCCCGCGAATTCTAGCGACGCGGACCGGTGCGCGAGCGCCGCATGAAAGTTTTCAGATCGGCTTGCTGGCGTTTTATATCGGATCGCAGCCGTGGCGAGATGCCGGCCACAACCCCGGGTGCCAGGATCAGGCGGCAGGACGGCGCCGCGGTGTCGGGCGTGGTGCCGGTTCAGCCGGCATGGCTGGGCTCTCGCTGCGCTCGGGCGGCGGCGGGCGCCGGCGCGCTAGCCAAAGCAGCAGGGCGCTGGCGGCCCAGCCGGTGACGAACACGGTGTCGCCCGCATGGTTCAGCCAGGCCGATGCCTGCGCGGTGCCGGTCAGCGACACCAGCAGGCCGTCGGGCAGCCTGGCGAGGATCCACAGCGCGACGGCAGGCACACTGCCATAGACACCGGGCTGCCACCAGTGGGAGAGGAAGGGAACGTGCCGCCCGGGGCGGCGCAGGATGCGCGATACCACCGAAGTCTCCGGCCACGCGAGGCGCGCGGGAGGGCGTGCCGGTGGCGTCATGCGTTGCGGGCTGGCCCGGCGGCAGGCGCGCCAGAAGTGGCGCGGCATGCAAGTCGGCTCCCGTCTGCATCATAAGCCGATTGCCCGGGCGCGTCCGCGAGTGCGCAATGCGGTGTGTGCGCCGCCCAACGCTGGGCGGCGGGCGCGCCACGCCAGATGGCGGCCTTCAACTTTTTTGCATGAAGTGTCCGCAAATGGCCGCCGTGCCGGCCACGGTTCTTTGCCACACTCGATGCAGTCCACAAAACTATTTGAAGGTGGTCACTGCCATGCTTCCCGCACTCTATATCTCCCACGGCTCCCCGATGCTTGCAATCGATCCCGGCCCGACCGGCGCCGCCTTCGACGCGCTCGGCGAGCGGCTGCGCGCGCAGCGCCCGCGCGCGGTGCTGGTGGTCTCGGCGCACTGGATCTACAGCACCCTGGCGGTCACGCGCCGCGAGCGGCAGGAAGCCTGGCACGACTTCGGCGGCTTCCCGCGCGAGCTGTACGCGCTGCGTTACGACGCGCCCGGCTCGCCGACGCTGGCCGCGCGCGTCAAGGCGCTGGTGGAAGCCGCCGCCATTCCCGGCGCCGGGTTTGTCGGCCAGGACGATGAGCGCCCGCTGGACCACGGCGCGTGGATGCCGATGCGACATTTCTTCCCGGACGCGGACGTGCCGGTGGTGCAACTGGCGCTGAATCCCTACCTGGCGCCCGCCACGCAGGTCGCGATCGGCCGCGCGCTGGCGCCGCTGCGTGACGAGGGCGTGCTGGTGCTGGCCTCGGGCAGCTTCACCCACAACCTGCAGGAGGTGTTCGGCAGCGGCGCCCGGCGCGACCAGCACGGGCCGCAGGCCGAGCCGTATGTGGAGGCCTTCCGCAGCTGGATGACCGAGGCATTGGAGGAAGCGCTCGCCACCGGCGACACGAGCCGCATTGCCGACTACCGCGAGCAGGCACCGTATGCGCGCCGCGCGCACCCGACCGACGAGCACCTGCTGCCGTTCTACGTGGCGCTGGGCGCTGCGCTGGGGCCGCAGGGCGCAGGCGCGGGTACGCCCGCTCCTGTCAGCGTGGCGCGCGTGGCCGATGAAGTGACCTATGGCGTGCTCGCCATGGACAGCTTCGTATTTGAAGGGATGGGCGCGGGCGCGCCGCTGAAGTCCGCGGCCTGAGGCTTGGCGCCGGGGTGGATTACCGGTTGCGCGGCGGCAGGTAGCGCCGCGCCCCGCGGGCGCCCGCCAGTGCGATCCAGCCCATCGTCAGCGCCACGACCGCCAGCCCGATGCGCAGATCGGCCAGGTGCGCCACGCCGCCGATCAGCACCGGCCCCAGCAGCAGGCCCAGGTAGGCAAAGCGCGCCACGCGCGAGATCGCCACGCCCGGCAGCCGCGAGGCGGCGACAAAGAAGATCGGCACCATATTGGCCGCACCCAGCCCCATCAGCGTGAAGCCGGCCAGCGCCGCCAGCGGCAGCGGCACCAGCAGCGCCAGCGCGATGCCGGCGAAGCCCAGCCAGGCACTGCCGGCCAGCGTCGTGCCATCGCCCAGGCGCGCACGCAGGCGGTCGCCGCCGAAGCGCCCGCACGCCATGCCGCCCGAGAACGCGGCATAGCCCAGGCTGATCCAGCCATCGGGCGCCTGCGTTACGTCGCGCATATAGACACTGGTCCAGTCGTACATCGCCGCTCTTCCAAATCTAAGCAAGCCTACGCATCGCTGATGGCGACGTCTTTGCAGATTTGGACGCGCGGTCACCAACCCGAGCGCGCGGTAACGCGCGCATTCGCTGCCGGTACTCCGGCAGGCGCATTGAATTCACATTGGCGCCCCCTCTCGGGACTCCCGTCCATCCTTGCGGATGGAATCGCCAATCACACCGCCCGATAATCTGAACGGGGCCCGAGCAGGGCAGATGGGAGCAGTCCACAGCGTCGCCGACTTGCGTCAGCAGCCGCCGCAGACCGTTTTGACAGGCATTCTCGTCGCGCAGGTGACAGGTGCCGCAGCCCGGGCAATCCCACTCCCGAATTGCGGGCGCTATCCCGCCCTCGACAACGTGACCACACGCATGGCACGTTCGCGTGGTGCCGGTTTCATCCAGCACCAGCGCATGCTTTCTGGAGCGCGTCGCGACCCACGAGACAATGTCCTTGAATGCACCGTGCATCGTTCTGTTTCTTACCGCGCGGTTGTATTTGCGGCCCTTGCCGTGGTTGGTGTTCTCCGGCACGTAGTTGCCGATCCCAATCACGTCGTAGTGCCTGCAGAGCTGGTTCGCCAGCGAATACATGAAGTGCTTTTTCTGTTCTCGCACTTTGGTTTGCATTCGCTCCACAGCGTCGTCCAAACGCTTCCAGCGGCGACTGGGACGCCAATGCGTCGACACCGTGCCATCGCCGTGGACGGTATCTACCCACAGCGACTTTGCTATGCACCGGTCACGCAGACTCGTTAGCCGATCGAGAATGCGCTCCGACTCCTTCAACTTCTCAAGATTGGACAATTCGAAGGCGCGCCCCTCAGTATCCAGAGCGTAGCCAAAGTTCTTCAGGTTCGGATCGATGTAGACCACGCGCGTGCCGCGTTGCCTGGCCTTCTTCTGCCCCTTGAACGTGAACACAGCGAAATAGCGGTCGCGGCCCTCGCGGACGATCCGGCAAGTGCGAGCGCTCGCGATCTCCTTGGGTCTCCATCTTCAGGCGCAGCGACAGCCGCTGTCCTTGCGCGTTCGCGCCGAACGATAGGTTGAGCCAACCGAACTGGGAAACATTCCAGCCTTTGCCTGGCTCGTCGTATTCCAGGCTCATCCAGTACTTGGCCCATGCCTTGTACTTGACCCAGCCCACGTCTGGGCCGCAGCGCTGTCCATTCTTCGACTTTCGATGCGAGGCAATGGCCTTGGCCATGCGCAGCGCGACATTCTTCAGCGGTGAAGAAAACACGCAGCGCAAGAACGGATGACGCTCCTTGAGCGGCGGCACGAGGTTGCGAAGCCCGATCTCGGAATAGACCTCCGACAGGAGCTTCTTGGTTCGCGCCTCATCAAGATAGCCATAGCCGCCGACGATGGACAACTCCGCCATGCGCGTCTCGACTTCGTCCTTGAGTCGATTCCATAGCCAGTTGCAGATTTTGGATTGCCCGTCGAGCTTGCCCGCAGCATCAGCGTCCACCACCAGACGGACCTTCCTCGCGAACTGGATAGTGGTGGGATCAGCCCTCTTGAATGGCATCTGCAGCCTCTTTCAGGGCTTTCATGGCGTGACGATTATTGTGGGAACGGCTGCCATAGAGGCGCGCCGAAAAGACGGTAATGATCTCAAGCACGTCGCAGGCAAGATCCTCCTCATACGTCGAATCGCCTTTGGCATTGATGATGACGACTTCCGTTCCGAATTGCTCGCACAGAGCAAAAACGAGCTCTGCACCAAATCGCAAGAGCCGGTCCTTGTGTGTGATGACAAGCCGATCAACGCCTCCGGCACAGATACGTTTGAGCAGTTGCTTGAGGCCCTTCTTCTCATAGTTCATGCCGGAGCCGAGATCCCGGATGAGTTCGAAGGGCCATCCCTTCGCAGCGCAGAACGACTCCAGCACCTGGCACTGACGCTCCAGATCGGCCTTCTGGTCGTGGCTGGAAACGCGCGCATAGGCGAGCGTAGTACGCCCGCGCTCTGCTTCCTCGGCCTTCTTGCCGGCCAACTCCATTAGAGCGGTCAAATTATAGCGACGATGACCACCCGGAGTCCGATCGGCGGAGATCTTCCCGTCGAACTCCCATCGGCGAAGCGTGCCAGGGTGGATGCCCAGCATCGCGCACGCCTCCTTCATCGTAACTTTAGCAAGTATGCTCATGGGTGATCATAATTGCACACCTATAAGCAGTTTACAAGGGGCTGCTCACTTGCCCCGGGGGGCTAGCGTGCGGCGCGATCCATGCGCAGCAGCCCGCGCCGGTGCAGCGCGTAGCCGAAGGCCAGCAGCGCGCCCAGCGCCAGCGCCACCATCACCCACAGCATCAGCCAGTAGCCGCCCGCTGCGCGCCACAGCAACGCGCCCAGCCAGGGCGCGGCCGCCTGCATCAGCAGCACCGGCGTCATCATCAGCCCGTTGAGCGTGGCGTAGTGATGGCGCGAGATCAGCTCGGGCATGGCCATCGCGCGCAGCATGGTGTTGACGCCGTTGGCGCAGCCGTACAGCACCGCGGCCACCATCAGCCAGGCACCTTGCCCCAATGCAAAGCACAGCAGGCCGGCGCCCATCAGCACATAGACCGGCAGCGACAGCCGCACCGGGTGCCGCACCGCGGCGCGCATCATCAGCATGCGGCCCACCACCTGCGCGGGGCCGATCAGCGCCGCCACCACCAGCTGTTGCGCCACCGGCAGGCCCTTCTCGGTCAGCATCGGGATCAGGTGCGCGCCCAGCAGCGAAGCGACCACCGCCGTGGCGGTGAAGGCCAGCACTACCGCCCAGAACACCGGCTGGCGCAGCGTGGTGCGCGCGATGCCTTCGCTGCCGGGCTCGCCGTCGGCCGGGGTCATGCCGGTGTACGTCGGATGCAGGGCGTAGCGCATGCGTGCGTGCAGCGGCGCGCAGACCAGCAGGTTCAGCATGGCAAAGCCGACCAGCGTCGGGCGCCAGCCGAGATGAATCACCAGCCATTGCGCCAGCGGCACGAAGATCGTGCTGGCGAAGCCGGCCATCAGCGTGACCACCATGATGGGCTTCTGGTACTGGTCGCCATAGGCCTGGCGCAGCACCACGAAGGCGGGTTCGTACAGCGTGGTGGCCATGGCCAGGCCGATCGGCACCCACATCAGCACGAACAGGGTTTGGGAGGGCGTCCATGCCCATAGCAGCAGGCCCAGCCCCGCCAGCACCGAGCCCGCGCCCATCACCTTGCGCGCCGGCGCACGGTCCAGCAGCCGCCCGACCGCAAACGAGCACATCGCCCACACCAGAAGCCCGAGCGAATAGCCGCCCGCCAGGAAGGGCTTGGACCAGCCCAGGCTGCGGATCATTGGGTCGATAAAGACGGTGAAGGCAAAGTACAACGTGCCCCAGGAGATGGTCTCGGTCAGGCCGAGGATCCAGACCAGCCGGCGCGGCGGCGTGGCGGGGTGCGAGGGTCCGGAGCGTGCCGGGCTGGCGTCTGTTCGGGTGCTGGCGGCGTCCGCGTCGGAGCTGGCTTCTAGTGTTGTCATGGCGGGCCCGGCGTGGAAGTCGCCATGGGTGGCGGCGCGTTGGGCCAGTCGGAAATTGTAGCGATCCTGCGCGCGCCCTGCGGTGGGACGCGCGCGTTACTGTGCGGTCACCGGCGTGGGCGGCCCCTTCAGTTCGACCACGTTGCCGTCCGGGTCCTGCACATAGAGCGACAGTCCTTTGCCCTCCGCGCCGAAGCGCTGCTCCACTTCTCCCGTCTGCACGCCGTGCTGCGCCAGCCAGGCGCGCAGCGCGGCGGCATCGAACGGGTCGATGCGCACGCAGAAGTGGTCCAGGTTGCGCCCTTCCGCGCCGGGACCCGCGCCGCCGGCACGGCCCAGCGGGCCGTCGAGCGAGACCAGGTCGATCAGCGCGTTGCCCGCGCGCAGTTGCGTCAGGCCCAGGTCGGTCTGTTCGCGCTCCACGCTGCAGCCCAGCACGTCGACGTAGAAGCGCCGCAGCGCGTCCACGTCGGCGCTGCGCAGTACCAGGTGATCGATGCCGAGGATGCGGAACATGGCAGCGTCAGTGGTGCAGGCCGTCGTAGTCGATGATCTTCAGGCTGTCCAGGTCAACGTTGTCCAGGCAGCGCACATTGACCCCGGCCATCGGCTTGCCGTCCTTGTCCTGGCCGTCCGCATACGGGCCGCAGCCACAGACCGGGCAGAAGCGGTGCGCGATCTTCATGGTGTTGAAGCGATAGGTAGAGGCGTTGCTCTCGGGCGTCTCGAGCTTGAAGCTCACGCGCGGCACGAACCACAGCAGGTGGCCGCGGCGGCGGCAGATCGAGCAGTTGCAGCGGATCACGCTGGGGATGCTGTCGGCTTCGACCTCGAACGCGATCGCGCCGCAGTGGCAGCTTCCATGGAAGGTCATGTCGTCTCCTTGTTCTTGGGCGCCTGGCGCGGGCTGAGTCGCGAATCCGTGCGCAGTCGTGGTGCGGCGCAATATGCCGGCAGATTGTTGCCTTTTTGACAGTGTAGCGCTGCCACGGGTGCCACAATGCTTCCAAACGATTTCAAGCCGATGGCGGCCACCGCGCCAGCCCACGCCCCACAAAGGAGACTCGCATGAGCGACACCCACGCGCCTGCACGCGCCACCTTCAGCCACATGGAACAAGGCACCCGCGAGGACTGGGCGGCCATCTCCGCCGAGTTCATGCCCTTCGCGCAGGCGCTGCCGGACCGCGTGCTGGCACACCTGCGCCTGCTCGACGGCGATTGCGGCGGCTTCCCGGTGGACCGGCTGACGCATTCGCTGCAAACCGCGACGCTGGCGCACCGCGACGGGCAGGACGAGGAGTACGTGGTCTGCGCGCTGCTGCACGATATCGGCGATACGCTCGGCAGCTTCAACCATCCCGATATTGCCGCTGCGATCCTCAAGCCCTTCGTGAGCGCCGAGAACCTGTGGATGGTGGAAAAGCATAGCGTGTTCCAGGGCTACTACTTTTTCCACCACCTGGGCCTGGACCGCAACCTGCGCGAGCAGTACCGCAGCCAGCCCGAACTGTTCGAGCGCACCGCGGAGTTCTGCCGCAAGTACGACGCCGCGGCCTTCATGACGGACTACGACACGCTGCCGCTGTCGCTCTTCGAGCCGATGGTGCGGCGTGTGTTGTCGCAGCCGAAAAACTCGATGTATGTAAAGCCGGGCGAAGCGACGCTCGCGCAGCCCTGAAAGCACAACGGCCTCGCTTCATGCAAAGCGAGGCCGTTGTGTGATGCCGCGCCGGTCAGGCCGCGCGCTGCGCCGTCTCCGGATGCCGGAACTGCTCCAGCAGCTTCGCCCAGCGCCCGCGCACTGCCTTCAGGTTGTTTTCCTTCACGTGGCCAAAGCCGCGGATGTCGTCCGGCAGGTTCGCCAGCGTCACTGCGGTGTCATAGTTGGCCAGGCTCAGGCCCGCAACCAGTTCATCCAGCAGCGCCCGATACTCGCCGATCAGCGCGCGTTCCATGCGGCGTTCTTCAGTCTTGCCGAAGATATCGAACATGCCGCCACGCAGCCCCTTCATCTTCGCCAGCACGCGGAACAGCTTCATCGTCGACGGACCGAACTTGCGCTTGACCAGGTGGCCCTTGTCGTCGCGCTTTGACGTCGTCGGCGGTGCCAGCCAGAAGTTGAGCTGGTAGTCCTTGCCCGGCTCGCCTTCGAACTGCGCACGCAGCTTGTCGAGGAAGGCGGGGTCGGTGTAGAGCCGCGCCACTTCGTACTCGTCCTTGTACGCCATCAGCTTGGCCAGGTTGCGCGCCGCGGCCTCGGTCAGCGGCAGCGCCTTGCCGCTGCCAGCCAGCGCGCTTTCGGCCGCGCGCACGCGGTCGATGGCTTCGCGGTAGGTGCGCGCGTAGGCGGCATCCTGGTAGGCCGTCAGATGTTCCATGCGTCGGGCGATCAGCTTCTCCAGCATCGCGCCGGTCGAGGTCGGCAGCTTGACCACTTCCGCGCCTTCGGCGGTGTTCTTCAGCTTGCCGGTCAGCGACAGCACGTGCTCGGGGTCGTGCGCCATATGGCGGCCCCAGTCGAACGCGGCCTTGTTCTTCTCGACGGCGACGCCGTTGAGTTCGATGGCGCGCTCCAGTGCCTGCAGCGTCAGCGGGATCCAGCCCTTCTGCCAGGCATAGCCGAGCACCAGCGGGTTGGTGTAGATCGCGTCGCCCAGCAGCGCCACGGCGAGACCCGAGGCGTTGATGAACTCGCACTTCTCGCCTACGGCGGTGCGCACGTCCTGCTCAGCCGACAGGCCCGGGAACTGCCACTTCGGGTTCTTGATGAAATCCGCCGTCGGCGTCTGCGCGGTGTTGACCACGGCGCGGGTGCGGCCGGCCTGGGTCTTGGAGATGACTTCGTCGGTGGCCGAGACGATCGCATCGCAGCCGATCACCAGGTCCGCCTCGCCCATCGCGATGCGGGTGGCATGCAGGTCGTCCGGGCGCGCGGCAAGCTGCACGTGCGACAGCACCGCGCCGCCTTTCTGCGCCAGGCCCGCCATGTCGAGCACGGTGACGCCCTTGTTCTCCAGATGCGCAGCCATGCCGAGCAGGCCGCCGATGGTCACCACGCCGGTACCGCCCACGCCGGTCACCAGGATGCCGTAGGCACGGCGGATCGGCGGCAGTTCCGGCTCAGGCAGCGCGGGCAGGGTGTCCATCGACACGCCGTGCTGCTCGGGCTTGCGCACCTGCGCGCCTTCGGCCGTGACAAAGCTCGGGCAGAAGCCGTTCACGCAAGAGAAGTCCTTGTTGCAGGACGACTGGTTGATCTGGCGCTTGGTGCCAAAATCCGTTTCCAGCGGTTCCACCGACAGGCAGTTCGACTTGACCGAGCAATCGCCGCAGCCTTCGCACACCGCGTCGTTGATAAAGGCGCGGCGTTGCGGGTCCTCCATCGTGCCGCGCTTGCGGCGGCGGCGCTTTTCGGTGGCGCAGGTCTGGTCGTAGAGCAGGATGGTGCAGCCCGGCACTTCGCGCAGTTCGCGCTGCACGCTGTCGAGCTGGTCGCGGTGATAGATGGCGATGCCCTCGGGCAGCTTGATCGCGCCGTTGAACTTCTCCGGCTGGTCGCTGACGATGACGATCTTCTTCGCGCCTTCGCTATGCACCTGCCAGGCGACGTCCCGCACCGAGAGCTGGCCGTCCACCGGCTGGCCGCCGGTCATCGCCACCGCATCGTTGTACAGGATCTTGTAGGTGATGTTGACGTTGGCCGCGATCGACGCGCGGATTGCCAGCAGCCCGGAGTGGAAGTAGGTGCCGTCGCCCAGGTTGGCGAACACGTGCTTGTCGCCCGCGAACGGCGCCTGGCCGATCCACGCCACCCCTTCGCCGCCCATCTGGCTGAAGGTGCTGGTATTGCGGTCCATCCACACCGTCATGTAGTGGCAGCCGATGCCGGCCAGCGCGCGCGAGCCCTCGGGCACGTTGGTCGAGGTGTTGTGCGGGCAGCCGGAGCAGAACCACGGCTTGCGCTCGGCGGTCACGCGCGGCGTGGCCAGCGCCTTTTCCTTGGCCTCGATAATGGCCAGGCGCGCGGTGATGCGGGCGCGCACGTCCATCGGCAGCTCGAACTTGTCCAGGCGCGTGGCGATGGCCTTGGCGATGATCGCCGGCGACAGCTCATAGTGCGCCGGCAGCAGCCAGTTGCTCTGCGGGATCGACCATTCGCCGCCCGCGTTGTCCTTTTCGTCGAACTTGCCGTAGACCTTGGGGCGCACGTCGTCGCGCCAGTTGTACAGCTCTTCCTTGAGCGCGTACTCCATGATCTGGCGCTTCTCTTCGACCACCAGGATTTCCTGCAGGCCTTCGGCAAAGGCGCGCGCGCCGTGCGCCTCCAGCGGCCACACGCAGCCCACCTTGTACAGGCGGATGCCGATCTGCGAGCAGGTGGCATCGTCCAGGCCCAGGTCGGCCAGCGCCTGGCGCGTGTCCAGGTAGGCCTTGCCGCCGGTCATGATGCCGAAGCGCGCGTGCGGCGAATCGATTTCGATGCGGTCGATCTTGTTGGCACGCACATAGGCCAGGCCCGCGTACCACTTGTAGTCGAGCAGGCGTGCTTCCTGCTCCAGCGGCGGATCCGGCCAGCGGATGTTCAGGCCGCCCGGCGGCATGATGAAGTCGTCCGGCAGCACGATCTGCACGCGGTGCGGGTCCAGCTCCACCGAGGCCGACGATTCCACCACGTCGGTCACGCATTTCATCGCTACCCACAGGCCGGAGTAGCGGCTCATGGCCCAGCCGTGCAGGCCGTAGTCCAGGTACTCCTGCACGTTGGACGGGTACAGTACCGGCAGGCCGCAGGCCTTGAAGATGTGCTCGGACTGGTGCGCCAGCGTCGAGGATTTGGCCGAGTGGTCGTCACCGGCCAGCACCAGCACGCCGCCGTGCTTGGACGATCCCGCCGAGTTGGCGTGCTTGAACACGTCACCGGTGCGGTCCACGCCCGGCCCCTTGCCGTACCACATGCCGAACACGCCATCGAATTTGGCATCCGGATACATGTTCACCTGCTGCGAACCCCACACCGAGGTCGCGGCCAGGTCTTCGTTGAGGCCGGCCTGGAACACGATGTTGTGCGCGGCGAGGTGCTTCTTGGCCTTCCACAGCGACAGGTCCAGCGCGCCCAGCGGCGAGCCCCGGTAGCCGGAGATAAAGCCGGCGGTATTCAGCCCGGCGGCGCGGTCGCGCTCCTGCTGCAGCATTGGCAGGCGTACCAGCGCCTGCGTGCCGCTGATATAGATGCGGCCACGCTCCAGCGTGTATTTGTCTTCGAGGGAAACGTTTTCGAGCGCGCGGCGGATGGCGTCGCTGACCGGAGGGGTCAGGGGGGCATTCATAGGTGCTCCTCTATGGGCGTGCTGTCGGGATCACCGACACCTACAGTTGTGGGCGACCGCCTCGTAGCCTCTTGTGAAGGTGTTGGGCGGTCGTGTCTCTGCGCGGCATGGTAGCACCGCCACAAAATTGGCGGTACCTTGCAATGCAGCACAAAGCGTGCCCGTGGCGCCCGTGATTTCCCGTATGGACAGGGGTTCGCGTGTACACTGCGTTGCATCGAGATGGCCCGCGCCACTGCCAGGCTGTCTGCGAAGCGCCACATCTGCACAGCCAGCCCGGTGCAACCTGCTTTCCGATTGCCCGTCCTGTGCACGGGCGAACCAGCGAATACCTGAACATGACCAATTCCCCCCGCCAGGGCACCGCGACCCTGGCCGTGCTGATCGACGCCGACAACGCGGCGCCCGCCATCGTCGAAGGCCTGCTGGCCGAGGTCGCCAAGTACGGCGTGGCCGCCGTCAAGCGCATCTATGGCGACTGGACCCGGCCCAACCTGGCCGGCTGGAAGGAGCGGCTGTTGTCGCACTCGATCCAGCCGATCCAGCAGTTCCGCTACACCGTGGGCAAGAACGCCACCGACAGCGCCATGATCATCGACGCCATGGACCTGCTGTACACCGGGCGCTTCGACGGCTTCTGCATCGTTTCCAGCGACAGCGACTTCACCCGGCTGGCCTCGCGCATCCGCGAGCAGGGCCTGACCGTCTACGGTTTCGGCGAGCGCAAGACGCCCAAGCCTTTCGTCACCGCCTGCGACAAGTTCATCTACTCCGATGTGCTGCGCGCCGAGGCGGATACGGAAGGGGCCGAAGGGGTCGATGGGGCCGCCGCGCCCACGCGCAAGCGCAGCACCGGCGAGCTGCGCCAGGACTCGCGCCTGGTGCGCCTGCTGCAGAACGCGGCGCAGGCGGTGTCGGACGAGGACGGCTGGCTGACACTGGGTAGCATGGGCAACCATATCGCCAAGCAGGCGCCGGAGTTCGACTCGCGCAACTACGGCTACGGCAAGCTCTCCGAGCTGGTGGCCGCCACCGGCCTGTTCGAGGTCGAGACCCGCAACGGCGGCAACAACAAGACCATCTGGATCCGGCTCAAGAAGCGTTCCAAGGGTGGCGGCGAGAGCGACGGGCGTGGCCAGCAGCAGCCGCAACAATCCCAGCCGCAGCAGTCGCAACCTCAGCAGCGCCCGGCCCAGCAGGCCCCCGCGCAGCCTGAAGCGCGCCGCCAGCCGCAACCTGCGCCCGTGCCCGCGGATCCGCCTGCGCCGGTCCTGTCCCAGCCGGAGGCGGCACCGGAGCCGGTGCAAGTCCGCGAACCCGAGCCCGATCTGCCATTCGTCGCCGCCGATGTGGTCGAGCCGGTTCTCGCCGCCGAGCCGGTGGTCGAGGCAGCGTCGCAGCCCGAGGCAGCGTCCAAGGGCCGCACCGCGCGCAAGCGCGCCGCGCGCCGCCCGGATGTGACGCTGAGCGAAACGCCGTGGCCGATCGACCAGTCGGTGTTTGCTGCGCCGGGTATGACGGTGCTGACGGCGCAGGTGGAGCCGCAAGTTGAGGTGCAGCCTGTACCCGCGCCGGAACCGGCCGCCGAACCGGCGCCCGCACCGGCGAGGAAGACGCGCAGGCGGCCGAGCAAGAAAGCGGAGTCGTCCGCGGAGTAAGTCAGTCGTGCCGGTTTGCCCCTCTCCCGCGAGCGGGAGAGGGGCTGGGGGTGAGGGCAGGCATGTGGCAAGCACGATGGCCCTGACTTTGTGGAGGCTCCGGCCTCACCCCCACCCCTCTCCCACTTTCGCGGGAGAGGGGAGCGTCCGCCAGGGACGTCAGACCAATCCAGGCGTCATCTACCGCACCAGCTGGTTGATCTCGATAATCGGCATCAACACCGCCAGCACGATCAGCAGCACCACCACCCCCATCGTCAGGATCAGCAGCGGTTCCAGCAGGCTGGTCAGGAACAGCGTGCGCCGTTCCAGTTCCTGCGCCTCGCCCTGCGCGGCGCGTTCCAGCATCACCGGCAGGTTGCCGGTGGCTTCGCCGGAGCGGATCAGGTGCACCAGCACCGGCGGGAACTGGTTCTGCGCCGCCAGCGCGCGCGCCAGCGAGGCGCCTTCGCGCACGCGCGTGTTGGCATCTTCCACATTGGCGCGCAGCGCCTCGTTGGTCAGCGTTTCGCCGGCAGCCTGCAGGCTGCGCAGGATCGGCACCCCGGCCGACACCAGGATCGCCAGCGTGCCCGCGAAGCGCGCGGTGTTGTAGCCGCGGATCAGCTTGCCCAGCAGCGGTGCGGTCAGCAGCCAGCGGTGCCATTCCAGCCGCACCGCAGGCTGCTTCAGCACGCTGCGGATCGTGAACGCTGCCACCGCCAGCACCGCCAGCGCCGCCCACCACCAGTTACGAACGAAGTCCGACAGCGCCAGCATGATGATGGTCAGCGTCGGCAGCTTTTGCTTGGTATTGGCGAACACGCTCACCACCTGCGGCACCACATACGACAACAGGAAGATCACGATCGCGAACGCCACTACCGTGACGATCGCGGGGTAGGTGAAGGCGAGCCGGATCTTGGACGCCAGCGTGTTGCGCGACTCGATATAGCCCGCCAGCCGTTCCAGCACCAGCCCGAGGTGGCCGGAGTGCTCGCCGGCCGAAACCAGCGCGCGATAGATGTCAGGGAAGTCGCGCGGATGCTGCGCCAGCGCCACCGACAGCGAGCTGCCGCCCATCACCTCGGCGCGGATGCCGGCCAGCAGTTCGTGCACGTAGGGGCGCTCGGCCTGGTCGGCCAGTGCGCCCAGCGCCTCGTCCAGCGGCAGGCCGGCCACGATCAGGCTGGCGAGCTGGCGCGTGAACAGCGCCTGCTCCTGCGTCGACAGCTTGCGCGCAAAGAGCTGGCTGCCGCTGCGCGGCGCCAGGCCGGCGCCGGCCAGCGCATCGACGGTCAGCGGCGTGAGCCCGCGCGCGCGCAGCTGCGAGCGCGCCTGGCGCGGGCTGTCGGCCTCGATCACGCCGCGGTCGGTCTTGCCGGCGGCGTCGGCGGCTTCATAGCGGAAAGCTGGCATCCGGGCGTCTCCGCTCAGTCGCGCGTCACGCGCAACACTTCCTCGAGCGAGGTCGCGCCGCTGTCGATCCAGCGCTGGGCATCGCCGCGCATGGTGTGCGTGCCGCGCGCCAGTGCCGCCTGCTTGATCTCGGATTCGGGCGACTGCCGGTGGATCATGGTGCGGATATCGTCATCGACGGTCAGCAGCTCATAGACGCCCATGCGCCCCTGGTAGCCCGACTGGGCGCACTTGTCGCAGCCCACCGGGTGCCAGACGCGCTGCAGCGGCTTGCCCTGCGCCTGCAGCGCCTCGGCTTCGGCGGCGGTCACCTCGATCATGTCCTCGCGCTTGCAGTGCGGGCACAGGCGCCGTACCAGCCGCTGCGCCAGCACCCCGAGCAGCGACGACGACAGCAGGAACGGCTCGATCCCCATGTCGACCAGCCGCGTCACGGCCGAGGCCGAGTCGTTGGTGTGCAGCGTCGCCAGCACCAGGTGACCGGTCAGCGAGGCCTGCACCGCGATCTGGGCGGTCTCAAGGTCGCGGATCTCGCCGATCATCACCACGTCCGGGTCCTGGCGCAGGATCGCGCGCAGGGCCTTGCCGAAGGTCATATCGATGCGCGGGTTGACCTGGGTCTGGCCGATGCCGTCCAGGTCGTACTCGATCGGGTCTTCCACCGTCATGATGTTGGTGGTGCGCGAGTCCAGCCGCGACAGCGCCGCGTACAGCGTGGTGGTCTTGCCCGAACCGGTCGGCCCGGTCACCAGCACGATGCCGTGCGGCTGGTTGATCAGGTGATCGAAGCCGCGCAGCGTGCCGGGTGCCATGCCGAGCTTGGCCAGGTCCAGGCGGCCCGCTTCCTTGTCCAGCAAACGCAGTACCGCGCGCTCGCCGTGCCCGGTCGGCAGCGTCGACACGCGCACGTCCACCGGCCGCCCGCCCACGCGCAGCGTGATGCGGCCGTCCTGCGGCAGGCGTTTCTCGGCGATATCGAGCTGCGCCATGATCTTGATGCGCGAGATCAGCGCGCCGTGCAGCGCCTTCTTGGGCCGCACCACGTCGCGCAGCGTGCCGTCCACGCGGAAGCGCACCACCGACGACGACTCGAACGGCTCGATGTGGATATCCGACGCGTTTTCGCGGGCGGCCTGCGTCAGCAGCGCGTTGATCATGCGGATGATCGGCGCGTCGTCCTCTGACTCGAGCAGGTCTTCCACCGCCGGAATGTCCTGCATCAGGCGCGACAGGTCGACCTCGCCTTCCACTTCGCCCACCACCTGCGCGGCGCTGCCGGCGTCCTGGCGGTTGTAGGCATCGGCCATGGCGAGTTCCAGTGCCTCGGGCTCCAGCACGCGCAGTCGCAGCGCGCCGTGCACGCGCGCCACTTCGGCCAGCGCGGTCGGCGAGGTGGCGCGGCTGACCCACACTTCCAGTCCGTCGGGACGCTGGTGCGCGATCAGCAGCGGCGCCTCGCGCGCAAAGCCGTACGAGACCAGCCGCGCGGCCATGGGCGAGGGCGGCTCGAGCGTCTCGGGGGTAGGGATCTGGACTTCGGTTGCCATGGCAGGGCTCAGTTCTGGCGGGCCGGCAGGGCCGGCTGCGCGGCGTTCAGCGTAGCCGATTCACCGCGCTGGCTCAGCGGCTGCGGTGCGGTCGCCGGCTGCTGCTGCGGCTGCCCCGGCACCCCGGGCTGCGGCGCATTTTGCGGAATCGTCTGCGGCAGCGGCAGCGGGGTGGCAACCGGGCCGTTCGCGCGCGGGTCGACGAATGGAGTGGTCGGCGCATCGGCCGGCGGCAGCTGCGGCGTGTTCGGCTCGTGCAACATGATGTTAGGCGAAACATAGCCCTGCTGCTGCGCGCGCATATATTCATAGCGGTCTGCGGTCAGACGGTCTGCCGCACCGGCCGTGCGCATCACATAGGGGCGCAGGAACACCAGCAGGTTGGTCTTCGAGCGGTTCTTGTTCTCGTAGCGGAACAGGCCGCCGATAAAGGGGATGTCGCCCAGCAGCGGCACCTTCTGCACGCCGTCGCCATAGGAGTCCTCGATCAGTCCGCCCAGCACGATGATCTGGCCGTCGTCGACCAGCACATTGGTCTCGATCGAGCGCACATTGGTGGTCGGGCCCTGGATCTGGCTGAGCGTGCCTGCTACCACCGACGAGGATTCCTGGAAGATCTGCATCTTCACCAGCCCGCCGTCGGTGATCTGCGGCTTGACCCGCAGCGTGATGCCGACGTCCTTGCGGTCGAAGGTCTGGAACGGCGTGACCGAGGCCGCGCCGCCGGTCTGTGCGTAGGAGCCGGTGGTGATCGGGATGTTCTGGCCGATCAGGATCTTGGCTTCTTCGTTTTCCAGCGTGATCAGGTTCGGCGTGGACAGCAGGTTGACACTGCCGTTGGTGCCGAGTGCGCGCAGCAGCGCGCCCAGGCCCAGCGCCTTGTTGACAATGCCCAGGTTCAGGCCGCCCACGTCGGGCACCAGCTGCTGCGCGGCGACGATGCCGGCGCTGCGGTTGCTGTCGAACAGCGCGCCGGCCAGCGACAGGTTCAGGATGTTCTGCCCGCCGGTGCCGAAGTTGGTGCCGGCAAAGATGTTGTTGTTGCCGCCCGGCGAGCTGATCAGGCCTTGCCACTGGATGCCGAGCTGGCTCGCCTGCGTGGCGGTGACCTCGACGATCATCGATTCGATGTAGACCTGCGCGCGGCGTGCGTCCAGGTCGTCGATCACGCCGCGCAGGTTGCGGTAGACCGGCTCGCTGGCGGTGATGATCAGCGAGTTGGTGGAGGGGTCGGCCTGGATGATGCCGCCAGTGGTCGGCTGCGTACTGGTGCCGAACGACGCGGCGAAGGCCGAGCTGCCATAGGCGCCGCCGCCCGTGCCGCTGCGCATGCCAGTCTGGGTGCCGGCGGTGCCGCCGGTGAACTGCGAGCCGGTCGGCGTCGAGACATTGGTCATGCCCGCCGCGCCGCCGATGCCGCCGGGGGCAGCGCCCGCGCCGCCGGGCTGGGTGGCAGAGGTAAAGCTGCTGTCGGCAGCGACGATGGCGCGCAGCGTCGCCGCCAGCTTGACCGCGTCGGCGTTCTTCAGCGGCACCACCCAGATATTGCCGGGGCGCGCATAGGGCTGGTCGAGCTTCTCGATCAGCTGGCGCGCCTGCTGCAGCCGCGCACGGCTGGAGGCGCGGATCATCAGCGCGTTGCTGCGCGGCTCGGCCACCACCGTGGTGCGCAGGCTGCTGTCGATGCCGGGCGCACCGCCGCCGCCGGCCGCGCCCGCGGCCGAGGGGTCCATCAGCTTCTGCAGCACCTGCGCGGTGTCGCTGGCGAGCGCATGCTTGAGCGGAACCAGCTCGACCTCGCCCGAAGCCGGCGCATCGACGGCGGCGATGATGCGCGCCAGCCGGCGCAGGTTGTCGGCGTAGTCGGTGATGACCAGCGTGTTGTTGGCCGGGTAGGCAGTGATGGTGTTGTTGGGCGCGATCATCGGCCGCAGCACCGGCACCAGGTTGTTGGCCGATTCATAGTTGAGCCGGAACACCTGCGTCACCACCTGGTCGCCGCGGCTCGCGCCGGGGCCGATCACGGTGGGCGAGCCCTGCAGCTTGGCGTCGGCCTCGGGCACGACCTTGGTGAAGCCGTTGCTCTCGACCATCGCATAGCCCTGCATGCGCAGCACCGAGCCCAGCGTCTGCAGCGCCTGCGCGCGCGAGACCGGTTGCTCGGTGACCAGGTTCACCGTGCCCTTGACGCGCGGGTCGATCACGAAGTTCTTGCCGGTGGCCTGGCCGACCGCCTTGATCACGGAATCGAGGTCGGCGTTGACGAAGTTCAGCACCACCTGGTCGCGGTTGGACGGCGAGATGTCGGGCGGCGCCGGCGGGTTCGCGGCACCGGCGGGCTGGGCCCACAGCGGCGCGGGCGCCAGCAGCGAGATCCCGCACAGCAGGGCCACGGCGCGGGCGCAGGCGGTCTGGAAAACAGGTCGGATGGCGTGGGTTTTCATAGTCATTTCCGTGCGCTTCTGCTTCTGCCTGGTATCAGAAGCGCAGCCTTGTCACATGGTTGTCTCGTCGTCCTAGCAGGCTCAGCAGGCTGGCCAGCTGCGTTGCCGCCTCGGGTTCGGCGTGCGCGGTGCCTTCGAAGCGCGCCTGCCGGCCGAGCGTGCCGCTGCCCTCCAGGTGCAGCGGACCGGCGATGGTGCTCAGTTGCAGCCTGCCGCCGCCCGCGCCGGCCCAGTCGATCTCGGCGCGGTAGCTGCCCAGCGGGCGCAGCCGGCTCACTGCCGACGACACCTGCTCGACACGCAGCGTCATATGCCCGCTCATGCCGTTGCCGTCCTTGCCCGAAAAACGCCCCTGCAGCGTGGACCAATCCAGGCGCATCAGGCCATCCGGGCGCAGCGTGTTGAACGGCGCGCCGACGCCTTCGAGCAGTGACGCCGGCAAGCGGATCGCGCCCGACTGCGCGGTCCAGCCGCCCGGCGTCACGGCGATGGCCACCGGCGCGGCCATCGCCTCGGAGTGGCTCACCACCAGCCGCGCCGTGCCGGTCAACAGCGGCCAGAACGCCAGCGTCCATTGCAGCCGCCCGGGCAGCACGGTCGCGGTCTGGCTGCCGGTGCCGGCCGACAGCGCCAGCGTGGCGCTGCCGCGCCACGCCGAGCCGCTGGCATCGGCCAGCAGTACCCGTCCCTGCGTCTGCGTGGCGACGCGCTCGGCGATCCAGGTCGCCGGCAGCATCGCCACCACGGTCACCGCGGCGCTGGCCAGTCCGATCCCGAGCCAGCGCAGCCGCCGCCAGGCGCCCGGCTGGCGCAGCTTGCGGCGCGGCAGCCGCAGCGTTTCCAGCCGTACCATCAGCTGCGGCCGCCCGGACCCTGCAGGGTCGCGCTGACATTGACCAGCGCCGTGGCGCCGACGTAGACGATACGGGCGTCGATCACCTTCATGCGCTGCTGCTGGCGCACGTCCTGCAGCCAGGCGCTGACCGCGCCGAAGGGTACCTTGTCCAGCTGCACCTGCACGCTGTTGTCGGCGCCGGCGGCGAGCCGGGTCGCCTTCAGGCCGTGCTGGCCGAGGCTGTCCTGCAGTGCCTGCGTCAGCGCATCGCCGCGCAGCGACGGCGCCGGCGTGGCCTTCAGGCCGCGCGCTTCCTGCGCCAGCGTTTCCATCTCGGCCAGGTCGGCGCGCATCTGCGGCAGGCTGCGCGCCAGGCGCTGGCGGCCCTCGGCGGCCGGCTCCCACAGCAGCATGTAGCCGATCACCAGCACCAGCACGGCGCCGCCGCCGGCCAGGATCGCCTGTTCGCGCGGGTTGCGCGCCGACCAGAAGGCGTTGAAGCGGTCCTGCCAGACCTGCGGCACCGACGGGCGCAGCCGCGCCAGGCGCGCGCCCAGCGCGGAGGTCGCCGCGGGCCGGGCAGGGCCATTCGTGGCATGAGGGCGGGGCGTGTGGGTGCGGGCGGAGTCTTTCATTGCGTTCATGCTTGCTCGTCGGCCCCTTACAGGCCCGGCCTGACGGTCCAGCGCGAGCCTGGTGTCACGGGGCTGCCCGCGCTGGTAGCGGTACTACTGAGTGCGCCGCCGGTCTTGTCCTCTTCCATTTGCAGTCCGGCCTGGCGCGCGGCGCTGCGCAGGCCGGCGATATCGGTGCCCGGCTTGAGCGTGACCACCAGCATGCGGCCGCGGTATTCCAGCCCCTGCAGCGCGTCGGGCGGCAGGCGGCGCGCGGCCTGGGCGAAGCGATCGGCCAGCGGCAGGAAGTCCTCGGGCGTGCTGCGCCCGCTCGCGGTGCGCAACTGCTCGACCTCCCGGCGCATCTGCAGCGGCGCGTCCAGCACCGTCTGGATCTGCGGGAAGGTGCTGCGCAGCGTCTGCTGCTGCGCGGTTTCCAGGCGTTGCTGCTCGCGGCGCAGCAGCAGCCAGTGGACATTCATGCCCAGCACCTGCACCAGCACGATGCCGGCCAGCAGCGCCAGCGGCACGCGCCAGGCGACCAGGTTCCAGCGGTCGGCGCGGCCCTGCGCGAACTCGAACTGCGCCAGGTCCAGCGCCGGCTCGCGCAGGCATTCCTGCGCGCCTTCGATCCACAGGCGCCAGCCGGTGCGGGCGGCCTGGCGCAGCTCGGGCACCGGGGGAGTGGCGGCGGCTTCGGCATCGGCGTACCAGGTGCCCGCCGGCGCCAGCGCCTGCCAGGCGGCCAGCGCGTCGTCGCCAAGCAGCAGGCCGTAGCCGGCATGCTCGCCGGTGCGCACGGTCAGCTGCCACTGGCGCGCCGGGGCTTGTGCAGGCGGCGCGGCGGCAACGGCGGCGGGGTCGAGCAGCTCGTCGCTTTGCGCGAATGCGCCGGCGGCGGCTTCGACCACCAGGGTCGCCGGCTGCGCCGGCGTGGTTTCGGATGCTGCCGCTTCAGCGGCCGGCGCCAGCGACGGCTCGGCCGGGGCAGCGTCCGGTGGGACGAGCGGCACGCACAGCTGTGCGGCCAGCACGTGACGGCGGCGGTGGCGGTGTTCGGCAAAGGCGTCGAGCACGGCACGCAGCCAGGCGCGGTCGGCCACCATCAGCAGCCGCCGGCGCGGGCCGCGCGCGGGGGCACCGCCGTCCAGCGCCGGGCCCACGCCGACATGGCAGGGCTGCGCGTCGGTGGCGAGCGCATCCTCGATCAGGTTCGGCAGCGCCAGTTTCAAACGCGCGGGCGGCAGCGGCGGCACGCTGGCGGTGGTCAGCAGTACGTCGCTGGCGGCCAGGATCAGCACCAGGCGCTCGGCCGCGGGCAGCTCGGCGATGCGGGCGTGGCCTTCGCGCAACACTTCCGGTGCCGGGCGAGCCTCCCCGCGCCGTGCGGACCCGACAGTCGCGGCGGCGGCCGTGCGCACCAGCGCGAACGGCAGGGCGCCGAACTGCCACGGTTGCGGCTGGTCATGCGGCCGATGCGGCAGGCGGACGTACAGGGTGGTGCTCAAGGTTTCCTTGCTTTGGCTTCGGTGGAACGGGCTCGGGCAGGCGCATGGCCCGGGGATTGCGACCGGGATCGCCCCGGAATCGCCCCCAAGTCGGGAAACGGCCGGGACGCGGGGATGCCGGCGGGCGGCCAGGCCGGCCGGACGGCGGCGGGTGGGCTGGTGCCGCGCTCGCGCCAGCGCCGCAGCATACCTTGCCTGTGTGACTAAACCGCGTCAATAGCATTCTCCCCGGTAGCCGGCGCCGCAGAAATCCGGGCTTCGCCGGCATTGTTTCAGACATTCAGCGCAGAACCGGCAGCCGGTCCGCATCCTGGATCCAGACCACGCGGGTGGTGTTGGTGGCACCCAGCGGCTCGCCGCGGAACACCAGCGACACCTGCAGCCGGCTGGCGCGTTCATGGCGCACCAGTCCGTAGACCAGGAAATAGTGGGTGCGGACGTCGAGCATATTGCCCAGGTTGCTGGTATCCGCCTGCGGCGCCAATGAAGAAAGCTGCGTCTGCAGGTTGCTGATGTTGTTGAAGTAGGCGCGGTCGCGCTGGCGTACCAGCTCGCGCGCGCGCTCCAGGGGCAGCTTGTCGATCACCGCGGCCAGCACCTCGGCCTCGGCGGTATTGGCGTTGACCAGCGTGCGCTCGGGCAGCACCGTGACGAAGGGCTCCAGCACCGCGACCATCTCGGGCGTATAGCCGGGCAGCGCCAGCAGTCCCTGCACGCTGTCCAGCGGGCGCGGCGCGGCGCGACCGTCGCTGCTGCCGCCCTGGGCGGCTTGCAGCATGTAGCGCGCGGTGGTCTCAGCCAGCGCCGGGTTCAGGCCCACGGTCTGCAGCAGCCGGCGGTAGGCCGCCTGCGCGGGCTGGTCGATCGCGGCAATGCGGCCGCCCTCCGCGCCGGTGGCGGTCCATATCACCAGGTTGGCCAGGTTGAAGCGTGCCTGCGCATCGAGGATCCGGCCGGACAGGAACGAGGTCTCGCCCGCGACATCGGTGCGCAGCGACGCGCCGAGGAAGTCTGACAGCCGGGTCTCGGCGATCGGCACGGCCCAGGGCTCGCCCAGTTCGTCGACATTGGTCCGGCGCTGGTCGTCGCGCAGGATCAGGCGTGCCCAGTCGACCGCTGCGCGCTCGATCCAGGTGGCCTGGGCCAGCAGCCGCTGGTTCTCGATGGCGCGGATCTGCACCTGCTGGCGCCACAGCATGCCCGACACCACCACCACGGCCAGCGTCACCATCAGCAGCGCGGTGACCACGGCGGCGCCGCGCTGGCGGCGGGGCCAGGGAAGGGAGCGAGGGGAGCGGCGGAGGGCGTGGCTCATAGCCCGGTCATGCAGATCTTCTGGAACTGCCGCGGCGCGTCGCCGCCGCCCATGCGCGCGAAGATGGTCAGTTCCACCGCGCGCACCGCGGTGTTGGGCAGTGCGGCGCCGACGGCTGAGGCCTCCACCGCACTGGCGGCGTTGCCGCTGAACAGCACATTGCGGATGCGCCCGGTATCGGCCTGCCAGCCGGCGGGCTCCACCCATGCGCGCGCGCTCATGCCGTCCACGTCGGCCAGCACGCGCCGCACCTGCGCGGCGCTGTTGCCGCCGGTCTGGCGCAGCGCCAGCATGGCCGACTGCAGCGCGGCGCGATTGTCCACCGGCGGCGCGGCCACGCGCAGCAGGGTATTGCCGTCGAGCTGGTATGACAGCACCTGCCACGCCGGTGGCTGGCCTTCGTCGCGCCGGTCGCGCACCAGCAGCAGGCGGTTCTGGCCGATTTCCACCGGGCTGGCTTGCAGCAGCGTGGGGTCGGCGAGGTGTTCGCAATCGGTCTGGAACTGGCCGTAAAGGACCTTGAGCGCATCCAGGCGCGCATCGTGGTCGGTGAGCCGTTCGTGGCTGCGCGTCAGGCTGTCGAGCGCGCGCCAGCCGATCACCGCCATCACCGCCAGCAGCGTGATCGCGACCAGCATCTCCAGCAGCGTGAAGCCGCCAGATTTGCGCGCGCGCCGGCGCTCAGAGCACGTTGCGGGTTTCATTGGGGACGATGGTGACCAGCCACGCCAGCCGCACGGACTTGTCGGTGGCGGACGGGTAGACCGCGACCTCGACGCGGCGGAAGACCGGGTTCGGCGTGACCGAGACCGACTGCTCGCAGTACAGCGGCGTGCCGCCCTGCGGGCAGGCGTAGCCGCTGACGCCGGGCTCCGGCCAGGTCCTGGACAGGCGCAGCGCGGCGAGGTGGTTCTCCGCGCTCCATTCCGCCAGCATGCGCGTCTGCAGCGACATGCTGGCATCGACCATCGAGCCCATCGCGCGCATCGCGGCGGTCAGCGCGACCGCCAGGATGGTCAGCGCCACCAGCACTTCGATCAGCGTGAAGCCGGCCGCGCGCCGGCGCGTGGTGGATCGGGTCATGGCGTGCCGGCGAAATAGCGCCCGCTGCCGTCGCCGGCAACGTCCACGCGGATTTCGCCGCGCACCAGGATCAGCCGCTGCGGGGCGTCGATCAGCTCGCGCCCGAAGATCAGCCGGGGCGGGCCACCGGTGCCCGCGGTGCGGCCGCCCTCGGCGACGATGACCCGGTCCAGCGCCAGGCGCCAGTGGCCCGGGGCGAACACATCGGTGCGCATGGGGATCCAGCCATTGGGGGTCGATTCCAGGAAGCGCCAGCCGCTGGCGTCGCCCTCCCAGGCGATCGGGCGCGCGCCCAGTTGCGCCTCTTCCTGCGCGAGCTCGAACAGCCGCGCGATGCGCTGGCCGTCGTCCAGCACGCGGCCGCGTTCATTGGGCGAGGCATTGACGGCCACCAGGGAAATCACAATGCCGGCGATCACCATGACCACCAGCAGTTCGAGCAGGGTGAAGCCCCGGCGCCGCCGACGGGGAGCGCGGGGACGCGGCGCCGTGGTCATGGAAGGTTGGGGGGCGCTGACGCGCTTATTCCCAGTTGCCGATATCGGCGTCGTTGCCGCTGCCGCCGGCCTGGCCGTCGGCACCGAAGCTGAACACGTCGATCTCGCCGCGCACGCCGGGGTTCAGGTACTGGTACGGATGGCCCCAGGGATCCTTGGGCAGCTTTTCCAGGTAGCCGCCGCCTTTCCAGTTGTTGGGCACCGGCTCGGTGGTGGGCTTGCTCACCAGCGCGGCCAGGCCCTGCTCGGTGGTCGGGTAGCGGCTGTTATCGAGCCGGTACAGCTTGAGCGCCTGCATGATCGACGAGATGTCCTGGCGCGCGGCCACGATGCGGGCCTCGTCAGGACGGCTCATGATCTTGGGCACCACCAGCGCCGCCAGCACGCCGAGGATCACGATCACCACCATGATCTCGATCAGGGTGAAGCCGCGCGCACGGCGGGCATGCCGGACGGGCGCGGATGCGGAACGGGCAGGGCTGGCGGAACGGGTAGTGGAAATGCGCATCGTCTGTGGACCTCGTTGCTTGGATGGCTGGGCCCTGGCCGCGGCTCGGGGAGACGCGGCGGGCCGGGTTCGCCAGTCAGTATAACCGGCGCCACATGACTGTTTTATGGGAGGTGGCGTTGGCGCCTCGGCGTCACAGCCCGGGGTGGCCGTCGGATTTAACTTGCATCCTGGATACATCTTTTTTAAGATGGCGGCACGATGCAACTGACCCGCTTCTCCGACTATGCGCTGCGCCTGCTGATGTACGTCGCCCGTGGCGACGGCAGCCGGCCCATCACCATTGCCGAGGTGGGGCAGCAGTTCGATATCTCGCACAACCACCTGGTCAAGGTGGCGGCGCGGTTGTCGAAGCTGGGCTGGATTACCGCCACGCGCGGCCGCCACGGCGGCCTGCAGCTGGGCCCGGGCGCCGAACGGCTGACCGTCGGCACCATCCTGCGCGAGCTGGAAGGCCACAAGCCGATCATCGACTGCGACAACCCGCCCTGCGCGCTGAACGGCAATTGCCGGCTGCGTCGCGCGCTGGACGTGGCCGAGCAGGCGTTCTACCGGGCGCTGGACGATGTCACGCTGGCGGATGTCACCGGCAGCCAGACGGCCGAGTCGATCATCCGGCTGCATCGCGATTTCCTGAACCGGCGTTCGGCCTGAGCGGATTCTTGTCCGCGCAGGCGCCGACGAGCGCCGGTTTTATTGTGAGTAAAACATGCATGTAATATGCATGATATTGAACGGAGTGTTACCTGATGCTGTCCGCCGCTTCCCGCCCCTATATCGATGCGAGCGTCCCCGTGCTGCGCGAGCATGGCCTGGCCATCACCACCCATTTCTACCGCGAGATGTTCGCGGACCGGCCTGAGCTGACGCAGCTGTTCAACATGGGCAACCAGGCCAACGGCAGCCAGCAGCAGTCGCTGGCCTCGGCCGTGTTTGCCTACGGCGCCAATATCGACAACGCGGCGGCGCTGGCGCCGGTGATCGAACGCATCGTGCACAAGCACGCGTCCGTCGGCCTGACCCCCGCGCACTACCCGATCGTCGGCCGCTACCTGCTGGGCGCCATCTCCGCAGTGCTGGGCGAGGCCGCGACGCCGCCGCTGCTGGCCGCCTGGGACGAGGCCTACTGGCTGCTGGCGGGCGATATGATTGCCGCCGAGGCGCGCCTGTACCAGCGCACCGGTGTCGCTGCCGGCGAACTGACGCCGGTACGCGTGATCCGCCGCGAGGCGCAGGGCGAGCAGGTGGTGGCGCTGACGCTGGCCGCCGCTGACGGCGGGCCGCTGCGCGAATTCCGCCCCGGTCAGTACATCAGCGTCGAGGCACGGCTGGACGACGGTACGCGCCAGCTGCGTCAGTATTCGCTGTCGGGCGAAAGCGGGCTGCCGACCTGGCGCATCTCGGTCAAGCGCGAGGACGGCGACCACGCCACGCCGGCCGGCGCGGTTTCCAACTGGCTGCACGCCAACGCCCACGAAGGCACGGAACTGAAGGTAAGCGCGCCGTTCGGCGACTTTACGCCGGCGCTCGATGGCCGCCGCCCGCTGGTGCTGCTGTCGGCCGGGATCGGCATCACGCCGATGCTGTCGGTGCTGCGCACGCTGGCCGCGCAGGGCTCGCAGCGTCCGATCCTGTTCGCACATGCGGCACGCAACGGCCGCCATCACGCGCATCGCGCCGACCTGCAGTGGGCGCGCGAGCGGCTGCCGCAGCTGGTCACGCATATCAGCTACGAAACCCCGGACGCAGGCGATGCCGCCGGCCGCGACTACGACCACGCCGGCACCATGCCGGTGGGCGAGCTGCTGCGCCAGCCGGACCTGCAGCGCTTTGTCGATGGCCGCTTCTACCTGTGCGGGCCGCTCGGCTTCATGCAGGCGCAGCGCCATGCGCTGGTCGGCGCGGGCGTGCCGGTGGCGCATATCGACCGCGAAGTGTTCGGGCCCGACCTGCTGGACGATCTGCTCTGAGCCTGATCCGAGCGGCAGCGCGACAGACAGTATCATGAGGCTCTGGTACGCTTGGCGCGTCCGCACTTCTGCGTTATCGCCCGCGCCAAGGGTACCGTTCCGTGCAACTCTCTCTCCGGCCTGACTTTCGCTTCGATGCCTCGGCGGCCTGGCTGCCACGCCTGGCCAGCCTGGTGCTGTTTATCGCGCTGTGCGCGCTGGCCACCTACTGGGCGCTGACCTTCAGCGCAATGCGCACCATCCCGGTCCCGCAGAGTGCGCGCGTGGCGCAGACCGAGGCGGTCGAGACCGGCGCGGTGGCCACGCTGTTCGGCGGCTCGGCGCAGGGCGGCCCGCGCGACGTGCAGCTGCTCGGCGTGGTGGCCGAGGTGGGCGGCGGCGCGGGCGCGGCGATCGTGTCGCTGGACGGCGGCCCGCCCAAGGCGGTGCGCGCTGGTGCGTCGCTGTCGCAGCAGATCCGGCTGGCGGAAATCCGCCAGCGCTCGGTCGTGATCGAGCGCAGCGGCGTGCGCCAGGAGATCGTGCTGCCATTGCAGGCGGGCGCCACGCGCGGCGCGCCGCCATCCGCCGCGGCGGCTGCCTTGCCCACGCCGCCGGCCGGTGCCGCGGCTCCGATGGCGACCCCGATGCCGCCGCCGGCGCCCATGGTCAGCCAGCCGGCCCCGCCCCCGCAAAGCCCGCCCACGCAGCCCCAGGCCCAACCGGTTCAGCCAGCGCAGCCCCAGATGGCCGATCCCCGCCAGTACCAGCCCGCGACGATGGTCCCGCCGGCCGCGGCCGACGGTGCGCTGGTCCCGAAGCATTAACCCTGCAGGAAAGCGAATATTCGCACCGGATTGCGTTCCCTTACGGCGTCGGGCTTTTCTGTGAGCCGGGTAACATCGTATTAAAAGCGCCAACTTACTTGCATCGTCTGCGTTCTAATCCGTACATGCCAAACGTGATGACAAGGAGCCAGACATGCAACGCAATCACAAGCCGCAGATCCTGAAGCAGTTCCTGGCCGCATCGGCCGCCCTCCTGGTCGCCGGTGGCGCCTTTGCGCAGGCCAGCGCGCCTGCCGCGCCTGCCGCGCCTGGCGGCCAGCCCGGGCAGCCAGGCCACCATCACCATATGGGCCACGGTGGCGGCATGTGGATGAAGTCCATCGATACCGATGGCGACGGTGCGATCTCCAAGGCGGAAGCCGACGCGTGGTTCAACAAGCTCGACACCAACCGCGACGGCAAGATCGACAAGGCCGAGATAGAAGCGCACCGCAAGGCCACCATGGCCGAGCGCCACGCCAGCATGCAGGCCGCCTTCGACGAGAAGTTCAAGGCCGCCGACAAGAACGGCGATGGCGCGCTGACCAAGGCCGAGGCCAACGCCGGCCTGCCGCGCCTGGCCAAGCGCTTTGACCAGCTTGATGCCAACCACGACGGCAAGCTGACCCGCGACGAGATCCGCGCTGGCATGGAGAAGATGCACCGCGACCACCAACGCGGTGACCGCGGCCAGCGCGGCAGCCAGCCCGCGCCGGGCACCCCGAGTGCGCCGTCCACCAGCGGCGGCTGATCCCAGGCCAGGGCGGCCAGAACGTCCTGCCGCTGACATCAGCAAGCGCGCGCACCCCTAGGGGTCGCGCGCTTTTTTTCTTTTGCGCCGTCTTTTTGCAGCGCCGCCGGCCCGCAGGCGGTGCGGGTACCAGGAAGCCTCTGACTTGCGTGGCAAACGCCCGTAGAATGCCGCTTCCCTGTGCGCCGGGCTTGGCACCATCCTTGCCTGCTCCCGGTCGGCGGGCGCGATGGCAATACGCCCGCGCCAACAGGGTTGCCCAGCCCGACCGGCTGCTGCATGAGTGACCAATGAGGCCGCCGGCTGGTGCGGACGGGGGCTGGATCGGGGCAATCAAACAAAAAATTGCGTACTTGTGCACGGTTTGCTAAATTTGCGCAAAAAAATTGCCAATAAACATATTGCGGAGCAACAATATCGTGAGCAAGGTGGAGTTGGACAAGATCGACCGGAAGATCCTGGAAGTGCTGCAGACCAACGGCCGTTTGACCAACCTGGAGGTGGCCGAGCGCGTGAACCTGTCGCCCAGCCCCTGCCTGCGCCGTATCCGGCGGCTGGAAGAGATCGGCGTGATCCGGCAGTACGCGGCGCTGCTGGAGCCCAACAAGATCGGGCTGGGCCTGCTGGCCTATATCAACGTGCGGCTGGAAAAGCATGGCGGCGCGCCCAAGGGCAAGGCGCCGCTGGACCTGTTCCGCGCGTCGATCGCGGTCTGGCCGGAGGTGGCCGCGTGCCATGCCATGACCGGCGAGATGGACCTGCTGCTCAAGGTCTACGTCGAAGACATGGAACACTTCGCGCGCTTCATGCAGGAACAGCTGCTGGCGCACCCCTCGGTGATCGACGTGCGTTCCAGCTTTGCGCTGGAAAGCATCAAAGACACCACGGCGCTGCCCGTGGGCGGCGCCGCCTGACGGCCTGAAACAAAAACGGCGCATCGTTGCGATGCGCCGTCTGGCAGGAAAGCCGCGAAGGGCTGGGTCAGGCGGTATGCTTCTGCGGCACCATGGTGCGCCAGAAGCGCAGCCCGAAGCGGCGCGCGTCGCGCAGGTTGCGGCGCACCGCGTAGTCCAGGTCGGCGAGCTGCTCGTCCAGCGCCTCGGTCAGGCGGCTGACGGTGTCGGCGGGCGGCAGTTCCAGGTAGGCGTCGGCCTCGCCATAGGCGTACTGGACCTTCATGCCGGCCTTCTTGGCGATGTGCATCATCGCCGCGTTGCGCGATAGGCAATGCATGTACAGCGTCCGCACATTGGTATTGCGGCCGTGCATCGCGGCACGCTCGAACAGCGCGCTGCCGATGCCGCGCCCGCGGGCGCTGCGCGATACCGACACGCCGAACTCCGCCACGCGGCCCTGGGCGTTGTCGCGCAGGTTGGCGAAGTGGCCCACGCCGACCAGCTCGAGCTTGTCGTCGTAGACGCCGAACACGGAGTCATGGTCGAAGTCGATGCTGTCGACATAGGCTTCGATCACGTGATCGCCCACGGACTGGCCAAAACGGAGCAGGCGATCCTCCTCGCCCAGGGCGAGGAAATGCTTCAGCAGGCGCGAGCGGTGATGGGCCGCCAGCTCGCGCACCAGGACGGTGGCGCGGTGGGTGGCCTGTGCGGCTTCGGCTGCCTTGCGCAGATCTTCGTCGGTCAGTGCGCCGACGGCCTTGCTCAGTTCGAGCGGGTTCACGATTATTTCCTTCCTGGTGCAGTCACAGATAAAAATAGCACTGCGTTGGTGTTCCGCCAGGCACTTTTCCCTGGCTCGGTGCAAGACTCGGGGGAAACACCATCTTGATACAGCGCGAAAAGTATTGTAGTGGAATTGTCAGTTCGGCGTAAGCTTCCTGCGCCGCAACAGGTCTGCGTATCGACTCATGCGCGCGATAAATCGAATAAAATCAATGGCTTGAAAAAATGTGATGATTTGTTGCGCGCCATCAACTGTGGATTTGGTGCAACGCGGCAATCGGCCGCCGCATCCCCGATCATCCGCTCTCTCCTACCAGCCGATCGCCTTCCAATGACCGAGCCCCCAATCGTTGTGATCTACGCGCATCCCACGCCCAGCCGTTCGCGCGTCAACCGGCCGCTGGCCGATGCGCTGGCGGCGTTGCCGCAGGTTCAGGTACGCGACCTCTATCGCAGTTATGTGGATTACGACATCGACGTCGTCGCCGAGCAGCGCGTGCTGTCGGTATCGGACACGGTCGTGCTGCTGTACCCCGTGCGCTGGTACAGCGTGCCGGCGCTGCTGAAACTCTGGCTGGATGAGGTGCTGGAGGCGGGCTGGGCCTTCGGCCCCGGCGGCACGGCGCTGCGCGGCAAGTCGATGCTGGCGGTGGTGAGCACCGGCGGCACCGCCGATTCGTATGGGTCGGATGGCATCCATGGCCGTCCGATCGAGGACTTCCTGCTGCCGCTGGAGCAGACCGCCTTGCTGTGCGGCATGAACTGGCTGCCGCCGGTGGTGCTGCACGATGCCGACAATGCCGACGCGCTGGCGCTGGCCGACCATATTGCCCATGTCTGCGGACGGCTGGGCACCGATGCGGCCCCGGTGGAGGTGCAGGCATGAACCAGCACGACTTCCTGATTGCGCTGCTGGTGTTCCTGGTCGCGGCCGTGGTTGCGGTGCCACTGGCGCGCCGCAGCGGCCTGGGCGCGGTGCTGGGCTACCTGTTGGCGGGGGCGGCGATCGGGCCGTTCGCGCTGCGCCTGGTCACCAATGTCGAATCGATCCTGCATTTCTCCGAGTTCGGCGTGGTGCTGATGATGTTCGTGATCGGCCTGGAGCTGGAGCCGCGCAAGCTGTGGGCGCTGCGGCGGAGCATCTTTGGCTACGGCGGCGCGCAGATGGCCGCGTGCGCGCTGCTGATCGGCGTAACCGCGGCGCTGGCGGGCGCGCCGTGGCAGGTGGCGCTGGTGGCCGGCCTCGGCCTGGCGCTGTCGTCGACCGCGATCGCGCTGGCGACGCTGACCGAGCGCAACCTGTTCGGCACGCCGGCGGGGGCGGCCAGCTTCGGCATCCTGCTGTTCCAGGACATCGCCGCGATCCCGATGATCGCGCTGCTGCCGCTGCTGGCCACGCAGGGCGCCGAAGGCGCGGCGGGCGCAACCGGCTGGCTGGCCGCGGGCAAGGCGGTGGCGGTGATCGGGCTGGTGGTTGCCGGCGGCCGCTACCTGGTGCGGCCGGCGCTGCGCTTTATCGCGCGCACCGACATGCGCGAGATGTTCACCGCGTTCGCGCTGCTGCTGGTGGTGGGCATCGCGCTGATGATGGACGCGGTGGGCCTGTCGATGGCGCTCGGCACTTTCCTGGCCGGCGTGCTGCTGGCCGACTCGGAATACCGCCACGCGCTCGAGGCCGACCTGGAGCCGTTCAAGGGCCTGCTGCTGGGGCTGTTCTTCATGGCGGTCGGCATGTCGATCGACTTTGCCGTGCTGGCGCGCTCGCCGTGGCTGGTTCTCGGGCTGGTGGTGGCCGTTGTCGCGGCCAAGACGGTGGTGCTGGCGCTGTTGGCAAAGCGCTTCGCCATCGCCCGCGGCCAGCGGCTGCTGTTCGCGCTGCTGATCTCGCAGGGCGGCGAGTTTGCCTTCGTGGTGTTCGGCGTCGCCGGCGGCGCGGGCCTGCTACCGCGCGAGACCGAAGCGCTGCTGGTGCTGGTGGTGGCGCTGTCGATGGTGGCCACGCCCTTGCTGCTGCTGGCCTACGACCAGCTGGTGGCGCCGCGCCTGGGCGGGCGCCGCGCGCGCGCGGGCGAGGCCATCACGCCGCAGGACAACCCGGTGCTGATCGCCGGCTTCGGGCGCTTCGGCCAGATCATCGGGCGGCTGCTGTACAGCCAGGGTGTGGGCGTCACGGTGCTGGACCACGACCCGGACCAGATTGAGTTCCTGCGCCAGTACGGCCTCAAGGTCTTCTATGGCGATGCCACCCGGCTGGACCTGCTGGAAGCCGCCGGCATCGCCCGTGCGCGCATCCTGGTGGTGGCGATCGACGGCATGGACGAGAGCCTGCAACTGATCGACCGCGTGCGCGAGCGCTTCCCGGAGCTGCAGATCTACGCGCGGGCGCGACATGTGTCGCACGTCTACCAGCTCAAGGACCGCGGCGTGCATCTGTTCGAGCGCGAGTTGTTCGAGGGTTCGCTGATGCTGGGCCGGCGCGTGCTGGAAGGGCTGGGTTTCGACCCGGCCGAGGCGCGCAACGTGGCGCTGCGTTTCCGGCGCCACAACATCCAGGCGATCGACCGCTTCTATCCGCACTACACGGATCAGAAAAAGCTGGTTTCGCTGGCGCGCCAGGCGCGCGACGAGCTGGAGGAGATGTTCCGCCAGGACCGCGAGCAGCGGCGCCAGCGTGAGGAAGCAGAGTGGACCTGAGGTCCTGGAGGCAGGGCGGGAAGGGCGTGACGGGCGGGGATCAGCGCCCCGCCACGGCCCGCCCGGGCAGGCCGCCTTCGAGCAGGTCGACTACCATCTCGGCAAACTCCGCGTACGACAGCCGTCCGCCCGGCTTGAGCCAGGTGAACGTCCAGTTGATCATGCCGAACACGGTCATGGTCAGCGCGGTCTGGTTATCGCGCGTGACCCGCTCCGGATAGGCCCGGCGCAGCAGGCGCGAGAAGGCGGCCACCACGTCGCGCTCGCGCCCGAGGATGAGGTCGCGCTGGGTGTCGGCCAGGAACTTGACGTCGTTGATCAGCGCAACGTGGCGGGTCTGTGAAGTCTCATACTCCGCCAGGAAGGCGCGGATCAGGTTGGCGAAGGCTTCCTTGTCGCTGCGGGCGTGGCGTTCGGCGTCGGCCTCCACTTCGGTGACCAGCAGCATCAGCCGGCGCGTGTAGCGGTCCAGCAGGTCGAACAGGATCGCTTCCTTGCTCTCGTAATAGTGGTACAGCCGCGCCTTGGAGGTGCCGCAGGCGGCGGCCAGGTCGGCCATCGAGGTGCTGGGGTAGCTGCTGTTGGCGAAGGCGGCGGCGGCCAGGTCCAGAATCTGTTCGCGCTGCGCCTCGAAATCGGGTGCCTTGGTACGGGCCATATTGTTGATTATTCGCCGCCGGTCCCTGAGTGGCGGCGCAGTTCGCAGGTCTCGAGCGAGTCGGCGTTGCCGCGCAGCACCAGCTGGCCCATGGCGATCAGCTCGCGGCAGCGCCAGAACACAAACCAGTCGCTGGCCAGCAGCCCTTCGATCGCACCCATCACGCTGCCCACCACCTGCGCCGCCGGGGTCCATTCGAGCGGGGCGCGTTCCATGATGATTTCGTCGATGGTGTGGTACGCCGCCGGCACCAGCGTGTTGCCTTTCCACAGGCGCACGTCGGCGTTTTCCTTGACGTTCTGCTGCCACTCGTAGCCCAGCCGCCCCAGCCGCAGCACCGAGACCGGCGCAATGGTGGAAAAGCGCCGCGCCAGCCGCGCGGGCGAGTACATGCCGATGGCCGCGAGGTTGCCTTGCGCGGGCATTTCGAGCTCGCGCAGGTCCATGGCGACTTCATTGATCCGTTGCGGCGCCTGGTACAGGTGGAACACCACCCGGCGCAGCATCAGCTGGTCGGCCGCGCTCTGGCCGTGCCAGATCGCAACTTCCATGTCGTCCTGGCGCAGCGCCTGGAGCTGGTCCAGCGCCTGGCGCATCTCGGCGGCGAAGTCGATGTCCGTGTGCGGGGCCACCCGCTGCCAGAAGCCGGAGCGGATCAGCCCAGTGCTGTCGATGTCTGCCAGCGGTCCCACCGCGAGGTCGTCGCGCAGCACTACGACTGGGTCGGGCCGCGCTGCCTGGGCCAGGGCCTGGCGCAAGGTCGTGCCTGCTACATCACCGTTGACGACGTGGATATATTGCATGGCCGTGATTGTATATGGGTGGGACGGTTCGCTGGCACTGCCAGCCGGTCATCCTCCTGCAAGCATCGCGCCAGCCGGATGCCGGCCTGCCGCCATTGTAATCACGGCCGGTGATGGTCAATGTCGGCCATTGTCTGTACGCGTACGCGCCGCCACGGCGCCGGCCGCGGTCAGCGCTCGTCGTAGCTGACCACCACCCGCGGCGTCAGCGCGCGCGCCTGGCAGGTGAGCACGAAGCCCTTTTTCATCTCCCACGGCTCGAGCGTGTAGTTCTTTTCCATCTCCACCTGGCCCTCCAGCACCTTGGCGCGGCAGGTGCAACAGACGCCGCTCTTGCAGGCAAAAGGCAGGTCCAGGCCGGCGGCCAGCGCGGTGTCGAGCACGTTGGCGTCTTCCAGCGGCAGGCGCAAGCTGTGCTGCTTGCCGTCGAGCACCACCACCAGCTCGGCCGTGCCGGCATGATCGGTGTGGGCGGGGGCGGGCTTGCGCCTGGCCTGCGCGAGCGGCACGCCGAAGCGCTCGGCATGGATGCGGTGCGGATCGAGGCCCGCATCGCGCAGCGCCGCCTCCGCCTCGTCGATCATCGAGGCCGGCCCGCAGACAAAGGCCGCGTCGATATCTTCCACCGGGATCAGCGTCTGCAGGAAGGCGCTCACGCGGGCATGGTCGAGCCGGCCGTGCAGCAGGTCGACCTCCTGCGGCTGGCGCGACAGCACGTGGTAGAGCGTGAAGCGCGCCAGATACTGGTTCTTCAGGTCTTCCAGCGCCTCGGAGAAGATGATGCTGTCGACGTTGCGGTTGCCGTAGACCAGCGTGAAACGGCTGAGCGGCTCGGCCTGCAGCGTGGTGCGGATCAGCGACAGCACCGGCGTGATGCCGCTGCCGGCGGCAAAGGCCACGTAGTGGCGCGCGGCGGCGGGATCGAGCGGCACATGGAAGCGCCCGTCGGGCGTCATCACGTCGATCACCTGGCCGGGGGCGATGGAGTCGTGCAGGTGCGAGGAAAAGAGTCCGTCCTCGACCAGCTTCACGGCCACGCGCAGCTCGCCGTGCTCGTCATAGTCCTGCACCGCCGAACAGATCGAGTACGAGCGGCGCAAGTCCTTGCCATCGACCGGCGCCCTGAGCGTCAGGAACTGGCCCTGCGTGAAGCGGTAGGCGTCGCGCAGCGGCTCCGGCACCTCGAATGCGATCGAGATGGTGTCGGCGGTCTCGGGGCGCACCTGCGCTACGCGCAGCGGGTGGAACTGTGGGGTCATGGCAGCCTGGCTTCGGCCCGGCGGGGCTCAGTAGGGTTTGAAATAGTCGAACGGCTCGCGGCAGTCCAGGCAGCGGTACAGCGCCTTGCATGCGGTCGAGGCGAAGCGCGAGATCTCCTGCGTATGCACGCTGCCGCAGCGCGGGCAGGCCACGGTATCGGGCGCGCCGGCGCGGGTGGCGCGAGGCGCGAAGCGCAGCGGTTGCGCGGCGGCGGCCGCGCCGCACTGGCCCGGCGGTGCGATGCCGAATTCGCGCAGGCGCTCGCGCGCACCCGGGGTGATCCAGTCAGTGGTCCAGGCTGGCGCCAGCACGGTGCGGATGCGCCAGGGCGCCAGGTCGGCAGTGTCGAGCGCCTGGCCGATGTCCTCGGCGATTTGCGACATCGCCGGGCAGCCGGAGTAGGTCGGGGTGATGACCACTTCCAGGGTGCCATCCGATGCGGCGGTGATATCGCGCAGGATGCCCAGGTCGCGGATCGACACCACCGGGATCTCCGGGTCTGGCACGGCTTCGAGCGCCGCCCACGCGCGCGCAAGGCGGTCCTCGGTGGGGCCGTCGGCCGCGCCATCGTTGCGGCGGGGGAGGGTGGGGACGTTCATGCTGGTCAATCCGTGGCGGCGAAGCGTGCGCTTACCATTGCGCGCCCGGATGGGCGCGTGCCAGCCCCTGCATCTCGCCCAGCAGGTAGCTCATATGCTCGGAATGCACGCCGTGCTTGCCGGTCGAGACAAAGCTCGTGGCCGGCGGCAACGTCAGCGTTGCGGCCTGCAGCGTCTTGGCGACGGTGGCGTCCCAGGCGGGGTGCAGCGTGGCGGTGACGATGCCGATGCCCTGCGCGGCAGCTTCGGCTTCCACCGCGTCCTCCGCAAAGCATTCGTTCATATAGGGCAGCAGGTGCTCCAGCGCGTGCTGCATGCGTGCGTGCGATGCCTCGGTCCCGTCGCCCAGGCGCACCACCCAGCCGGCGGCGTGGTGCAGGTGGTAGCGCGCTTCCTTGACCGACTTGGCGGCAATGGCGGCGACCTGCTCATCGCGGCTCGCCAGCAGCGCCTGCCACAGCTCGACCATCAGCGCGCTGTACAGGAAGTTGCGCATGATGGTGACGGCGTAGTCGCGCTCGGCGGCCGCATTTCCGGCCAGCGGGCCGCGGTGCGGCAGCTCCAGCAACGTCCAGTTGCGGAACTCGCGCTCGGTGCGCCAGTAGGCGTAGTCGTCCTCATGGCGGGGCAGGCCGGTCAGCTCGCCTTCGAGCTCGCCGGCGCGACCGTACAGCAGTCGTGCCTGGCCGATCAGGTCCAGGCTGATATTGGCCAGCGCGATGTCCTCTTCCAGCACCGGGCCGTGGCCGCACCATTCGGCGTTGCGCTGGCCCAGGACCAGAGCGTTGTCGGCCAGGCGCAGCAGGTAACGCAGCGCGGCGGTGCGCACCGGCGGCAGGTGGTCCAGCGTGGCGGGCGCGGTGGGTGGTGGGGGCGCAGTGATCATGCAGGGCCCTTACATGTGATTGACTTCGTCGGGCAGCTGGTAGAACGTCGGGTGCCGGTAGATCTTGTCGGCCATCGGGTCGAACAGCTCCGGCTTTTCCTCGGGCACGCTCGCGGTGATGGCCGCGGACGGCACCACCCAGATCGACACGCCTTCCTGGCGCCGCGTATAGACGTCGCGCGCCATGTGCAGCGCCTGCTGCGCGTCGGCGGCGTGCAGGCTGCCGCAATGCTTGTGTTCCAGGCCTTGCTTGCTGCGCACGAACACTTCCCACAGCGGCCATTCCTTGCGGTTCATCGTTGTCTCCTCCGACCTCGTTAACGGGGGTGCGGGGTCAGGCGGCGGCGCGGCATTCGCGCGCTTCGCGCTCGGCCACCTTGGCGGCGTGCGCCAGCGCGGCCTCGCGCACCCAGGCGCCGTCCTCGTGCGCCTTGACGCGGGTGGCCAGGCGCTCCTTGTTGCAGGGGCCGTCGCCGTTGATCACGCGCCAGAACTCGTCCCAGTCCAGCGGGCTGTAGTCATAGTGGCCGCGCTCGGCATTCCATTGCAGGCCGGGGTCGGGCAGGGTCACGCCGAGCACGCGCGCCTGTTCGACCGTGGCGTCGACAAACTTCTGGCGCAGGTCGTCGTTGGAGATGCGCTTGATGCCCCAGGCCATGGTCTGGGCGCTGTTGGTCGAGGCCGCGTCGGGCGGGCCGAACATCATCAGCACCGGGAACCACCAGCGGTTGACCGCGTCCTGCACCATCTCGCGCTGGGCGTCGGTGCCGCGCATCATCGCCAGCAGCGCGTCGAAGCCCTGGCGCTGGTGGAACGACTCTTCCTTGCAGATGCGGATCATCGCGCGCGCATACGGGCCGTACGAGCAGCGGCACAGCGGGATCTGGTTCATGATCGCCGCGCCGTCGACCAGCCAGCCGATCACGCCGACATCGGCCCAGGTCAGCGTCGGGTAGTTGAAGATCGAGGAGTACTTGGCTTTGCCGCTGTGCAGCGCGTCGACCAGTTCGTCGCGCGAGGCATCCAGCGTCTCGGCGGCGGAATACAGGTAGAGCCCGTGGCCGCCTTCGTCCTGCACCTTGGCCAGCAGGATCGCCTTGCGCTTGAGCGACGGGGCCCGGCTGATCCAGTTGCCCTCGGGCAGCATGCCGACGATCTCGGAATGCGCGTGCTGCGAGATCTGGCGCACCAGCGTCTTGCGGTAGGCGGCGGGCATCCAGTCCTGCGGCTCGATCTTGCCGTCGGCGGCCATGCAGGCATCGAACGCGGCCTGGCGGGCAGCGTCATCCTGGGGCGCGTGGGCTTGGCCCGGTTCGGCGTGCTGGCCGGGCAGGTCCAGACTCTGGGTGTACATGGGGCCTCCTCTGGCGGGGTGCCGCGCGAATCGTGAGGTTCGTTCCGCGGGTGGCGGCTGGCCCTATTATATATAAGCCGACCGGTCGGTCAATTTAAGGTGGAGGCCCGTTTTTCGTGCTGCTGCCTTGATCCGACCAGGCACGTGGCGACTGCCGCACGTGTAGTATCGAAGCGTGGGCGGCGTTGCCGCCGTCTTCCTGTTTCTGTTCAAGTTCCTGTCTACGGAGGTAACGCATATGGCAAGCGCGGCATACAGCAAGATCGTGGTAGCGGTGGACGGCAGCAGCACGTCCGATCTGGCGCTGGGCGAGGCCATCCGCGTGGCGGTCCCGGGCGGCGCCACCGTGCTGGCGGTTTATGTCGTCGACAACTACATGCCCATGTTCGATGCCGGCTACTACGACCCGAGCCAACTGCAGAAGGCGTTCGAGGAAAGCGGCCAGCGCGCGCTGCAAGCGGCGGCGCAGCGGCTGGCCGCGGCCGGCGTGGCGCATGAAGCCCGGCTGGTCAGCGAAGCGCCGGTGCCCGGCGATATCGGTGCCTCGATCAACGAGGCCGCGCGCCAGTGGGGCGCCGACCTGCTAGTGATCGGCACGCACGGCCGGCGCGGGGTGCGCCGGCTGATGCTGGGCAGCGTGGCCGAAGCGGTGATCCGCCAGTCCACCATGCCGGTGCTGCTGGTGCGTGGCGAAGCCAAGGCAGACTGAGCGCGTGCGGGCGCCGGGGCGGCATCGCCCCTCGTGTCTTAGATCGGTGTCCGGTGCAGATTAGCCCGCGAAACGGAAATGGCCGCTGCGCAGGACGATCTCGCGCGCCTCGGTCAGCTCGAACAGGCTTTCGGCCAGCCGCTCGATACGCTGGCGGTTGCTGGTGAACGCGGCGACCAGGTCCTCCTCACGCGGCGAGCGCGCGCCGAAATGGGCCTCGAGGGCCTCGGCGGTGACGGAATAGAGGGTGGGACTGCCGTTGACCGTGGCGGGACAGGACAGCGTCAGGCTGGCTGCGCAGTAGGTCGGGAGGCTGCGAGGGAACGTGATGTCTGACATGGCGTGCCTCGTGCTGGCGGCGGGTATTCAATTATTCTAGGTCATCGTCGCGTTCCGTAAAGGCTTCCCTCGCCGCGCGTGCGGCGGCGGCCGGTGCTGCTGCCAGATTGCTTCCCTTTGCTCAGCCGCTGTGCGCCCGCCGGCGCCCCAGCGGCTTGCGCGCGGTGGGCCCCAGCGCGCGCAGGTCTGCTACCGCGGCGTGCGCGGCGGCGAGATGCGCGGCGGCATAGTCGGCCTGCTCGGCCAGGAAGGCGTCGATGGTGCCTGCGGCGCAGCGCGGCAGGACCGCGGGTTCGGCGGTGCCGGGGCGCTCGGCCAGGCCCGGGCGCATGGCCAGCTCGGCCAGTTGCGCTTCGAGCATTGCCATCAGCGCGCGCACTTCGACGCCGGCGGGCAGCGGGAAAGCGCCCGACTCCACCCCGGCTCGCACCACGCCTGCCAGCGCCGCCATGCGGCGCGCGGTCGCATGCACCCGTTTGTAGGCGCCCGCATAGTCCGGCGCCAGGGCGGGGGCGGACTGGGCCAGCGTGTGCTCGGCGCGGGTGGAGGCGCGGCCGGCAGCGATGCGCAAGGCTTCCAGCCGCGGGACGGCCGGTGCCGTGGCCGCATCGGCCACTCGGCTGGCGCCCAGGGCGGCACGCAGGTAGACCGCATTGACAGCCACCGCGTCGACGGCGTGGCGGAACACGCGCGACATTTCCACACGCGGGGCCAGCACATAGTACGTGGCCAGCGCGATCAGGCAGCCCAGCGCAGTGTCGATCCCACGCAGCGCGGCAAAGTGGCTGCTGTCGATGGCCGGTGCGCCCACCCATGAGAACAGGATCACCGCCGGTGTCAGGCAGAAGGCGAATGCACCCGGCTGCCCGGCCAGCCGAGTGGCGTAGGCGCCGGCCAGGAAGGCCGCGCTGATGCCCAGTGCTACCGGGGGCGCCGGATGGAGCAGGCCGATCAGGCATGCGCACAGCGCGCCAGCCAGCGAGCCGGCGAACCGCTTCAGCGACACCTGCCGCGTGGTCTGCCGCTGCGGGCTGAGCACCATGATCACCGTCACCGCGACCCAGTAGCCGTGGTCGAGGTGCCATAGCTGCGCCGGCACCAGGCTGAGGCTGCCGGCCAGCGCCAGGCGCAGGGCGTGGCGCGCGGCCAGGGCGTCGCGTGCCGCGTGGTCGGCCAGCGCGCGCAGCATGCGGCCCAGGCCATGGCTCAGGCCCCGGCACGGCCAGGCAAAGCCGGCACGCCAGGCATCGAAATCGGGATGGCGCGCCAGGGCCGACAACGCAGACTGATAGGAAGGCGGGGCACCGGTGTTGGCGCCCGGCGCGGTCAGGCGGCGCACTTCGTGGCGCAGTGCGGCGCTCAGTGCCGGCAGGTCGGGGGTGTGGCGATCCAGCGCCTGGCTGACCTGCTCGCGGGCATCGGCCACGCTGCGCGCGATATGGCGCAGGGGCAGGCCGTGGACGGCGCCGGCGCGCTCGCGCAGTTCGCCGGCAACAATCAGCAGGGCGAACAGGGCGTCGGCCACGCCAACCGCATAGGCATGGTGCAGTGGGCTGGAGCTGTCGCGCAGGCTGCGGCGCGCCGCGATGGCCAGGCGTGCGGCTTCGATCCGGTTGCGGACGCCCTGTTTGCAGGCGGCCAGATCGCTGCCGTGGGCGGTGTCCGCCAGCGCCGCGGCGAACCGCAACAGGGCGTCGTAGGCTGCCAGTACTTCGGCGTGCGGTCGTTCGTCGCGTGCGGACGGGATCAGCGCCAGGCAGGCTACACAAGCGAACACCCCGCCGCGCAGGTAGTCCAGGCCGCCCTGCAGCGCCTGTGCCGCCAGGTCCGGCCCGGTGACCGGCTGCAGGCATGCGGCCACCAGCACCACATAGAGCAGCTTGGCCGCCAGCGCACTGGCCGGGCCGCGCGTTTCCGCCAGCCCCGCGGCAAGACCGCCCGCCATGACGACCAGCACGGCCAGCCACGGCGTGGGCGCCACCGCGACGCCCAGCGCACTCGCCACTGCCCCGCCGATGCCGACCGCGCCCACGCTTGAGAACCGCGCCGACGCGGTCCCCGGCCGGTCTGCCAGGCAAGTCCAGATGGAGGCGGTGGCCGACCACAGGTAGCCCTGCTCGCCGGTGAGCCAGCCCACGCCGGCCAAGGCCAGGAACGACAGCGCATAAATGGTCCCGCGTCGGAGCAGCGCGTTTTCGGGCCAGTATTGGATCAGGCGGGCGGTGGCGAACATGCGGGCCAGATGTAACGAAGGCGGGCCGGGTTGGCCGCCCATCGCCTAGCCACTCTACGACACGGGTTGGTGCGGTGCAACAAAGCCGGCGTTGGGGGGCGATTCGGCCGGGTGGTTGCACCGATACTGAGCGCCGCAAGGCCGCTGAGGTGCGCAAAGCACAGTTTCGGCGCCTGGCCAGCCTAATCCGAGCAACGCTGGTTGCAGTGGCCGGCGACAGGGCAAAAAAAACCCACGCAGGTTGTGCGTGGGTTGGAATCCACCGAGGTGGTGGAGGAGACAGACTTCACTATACACGCTTTGTTGCGACGCACCAAGTGACCCATGTGTTAATGTCTGGTGATAAGCACAATGGCGTTGCATTGATGCAACAGCTCGGAATTGCCCGGCGCCAACGGCACTAGCGGAACAGATAAGCAGCGCCTACGGCACAGAAGATGCCGGCCGCATCCGCCACCAGCGCACATCCGAGCGCATGCCGGGTGTTGCGCACATTGATGCTGCCGAAATAGACCGCCAGCACATAGAAGGTGGTTTCGGTCGATCCCTGGATAATCGCCGCCAGGCGGCCCTGGAACGAGTCCACGCCGTAGGTCGTCATCACGTCGACCATCAGCCCGCGCGCGCCCGCGCCCGACAGGATCTTCATCAGCCCCACCGGCAGCGCGGGCACGAAATCGGTATTGACGCCCAGGTGGGCAAAGCCCAGCGTGAGCCAGCCCATCAGCACGTCCATGCAGCCGGTCGCCCGGAACAATCCGATCGCGACCAGGATCGCCACCAGATAAGGAATAATCTGCACGGCAACGCCGAAACCTTCCTTGGCACCTTCGATAAAGGCTTCGTAGACATTGACGCGCCGCAGCGCGCCGCAGACCAGGAACAGGGTGACCAGCGACAGGATAAAGCCGGCGCCCGCCAGCGCGGTCACGCTGCCGACCTGCTCCGGCGGGGCGTGGCGCAGCCAGGCGAACATGCCTCCCAGCAGCGCCGCGACCAGCCCGAACGCCACCAGCACGGCCGGCCGCAACAGGTTGAGCCGCTGCACCCAGGCCACCGCCAGCAGCCCCGCCAGGCATGAGCCCCCCGTCGCCAGCAGCGTTGGCAGGAAGATATCGGCGGCATTGAAGCCGACCAGCCCCTGCTTGACCGCGATCGCCTGCCGGATCGCGATCACCGAAGTCGGAATCAGTGTCAGTCCGGCCGTATTCAGCACGATGAACATGATTTGCGCGTCGGTGGCGACGTCCGGGCGCCGGTTCAGCGTCTGCAGCTCGCGCATGGCGTTCAGGCCGAGCGGCGTGGCGGCGTTGTCCAGGCCGAGCAGGTTGGCCGACACGTTCATCATCATCGCGCCCTGCGCCGGGTGGCCTTGGGGCACGCCGGGGAAGAAATGGCGCAGCAGCGGGTTCACCAGCCGCGCAAAGGCGTCGACCACGCCAGCGCGCTCGCCGATGCGCATGATGCCCAGCCACAGGCTCATCACCCCGGCCAGGCCGAGCGCGATCTCGAAGGCCGTGCGCGCGCTGTCGAACAGGCTGGCCAGCATCGCCGGGAAGACGGCGAGGTCGCCGCTGGCCAGGCGGATGCAGGCGGCGACGAAGGAAATCAGGAAAAAACCGAGCCAGACTACGTTCAGGGCCATCAGATTGCGAATGCTGGGAAGGAATCTCCGGGGTTACCCCCGGAGCACGGCGGGTGGGATCAGGCGATCACGGCCCCACGTTCGGCCAGCAACTCGCGCAGTACGGACCGATGGCAATGCGCCTCATCTTCGCAATAGCAGCCGACTGAGAAGTTGGTCTGGTGCGACAGCGCGGCCAGCAGGTCGAGCGTGCGGCTCGCGTCCGGTTCGGCCATTTCCTTGCGGAAGTGCCTGACGAACGCGCGCCATTCTTTGTCGTTGCTGGCCGCCAGCGCCTGCGCCACCAGTTCGGGCGATGGCGATAGCGCGGGATACCAGACATCGTAGAAATCGCGGCTGGCAAACTCGGACTTGGGCACGCCGCGCGGCGGCCGCCGTACCGTGCCGATACGCAGGCCTTCATCGGCCTCGCGTGGCGAACCCAGTTTCACGATTCGAATGGTCATGGATGATCCCGCGGTGAATCTGCCTACGCGCTTGCGCCTGGCTTAAGCCCCAGATCATGAATCATGGTGTCGCGCATGACAAACTTCTGCACCTTTCCTGTGACAGTCATCGGCATTTCCGAGACAAAGCGGATATAGCGCGGGATCTTGTAGTGGGCGATCTGGTCGCGGCAGAAGGCGCGGATTTCTTCCTCGGTGGCCGTCTGGCCGGGTTTGAGCACGATCCAGGCGCAGACTTCCTCGCCGTACTTCTGGTCGGGCACGCCGAATACCTGCACCGCCTGGACCTTGGGATGGCGGAACAGGAACTCCTCGATCTCGCGCGGGTAGATATTCTCGCCGCCGCGGATCAGCATGTCCTTCACCCGGCCGACGATATTGCAATAGCCCTCGTCGTCGATGGTGGCCAGGTCGCCGGTGTGCATCCAGCCGTCGCGGATCGCCTCCTGCGTGCGCGCCTCGTCTTCCCAGTAGCCCTGCATCACGGAGTAGCCGCGGGTGCACAGCTCGCCGGTGGTGCCAGTCGGCACGATCTGGCCGAGCGCGTCGACCACCTTGCACTCCAGGTGCGGCTGCACCCGGCCGACGGTGGAGACGCGCTTGTCGAGCGGGTCGTCGGTGGCGCTCTGGAATGAGACGGGGCTGGTCTCGGTCATGCCGTAGGCGATGGTGACCTCCGCCATGTGCATATCGGCCACTACGCGCTTCATCACCTCGATCGGGCAGGGGGCCCCGGCCATGATGCCGGTGCGCAGTGTGGAGAAGTCGAAACGGCTGAACTCTGGGTGGTCGAGCTGGGCGATGAACATGGTCGGCACGCCGTGCAGGGCAGTGCAACGTTCCGCACTGACTGCCTCCATCGTCGCAAGCGGATCGAAGGCCTCGCCGGGGAAGACCATGCAGGCCCCGACCGAAACGCAGGCCAGCACCGACAGCACCATGCCGAAGCAGTGATAGAGCGGCACGGGGATGCACAATACGTCACTGGGCCCGAGGCGCATTGCCATCGCCACGAAGCGGCCGTTGTTGACCACGTTGTGGTGGGTAAGCGTGGCGCCCTTGGGGTTGCCGGTGGTGCCGCTGGTGAACTGGATATTGATGGCGTCGTGCGGACTGAGGGTGGCGGTGATGGCGTCCAGCCGGACCGCATCCGGCTCGGCCAGCAGTGCCTCGTAGTTCAGCATGCCCGGCGTGGCCTCCGCACCCATGCGCACGATCCATTTCAGCTTGAACAGGCGCGCGGCGCGTAGCGCGCCGGGTTCCGCCTGGGCCAGCTCCGGCGCCAGCGCCTGCAGCGTACCCAGGTAGTCGCTGGTTTTGAAGCGCGCGGCGGTGATCAGCATGCGCACGCCGGCCTTGTTCAATGCATATTCCAGTTCGGCCTGGCGGTAGGCCGGGTTGATATTGACCAGGATTGCGCCAATACGGGCGGTGGCGAACTGGGTCACCAGCCACTCGGGCCGGTTCGGCGCCCAGATACCGACGCGGTCGCCGGGTTGGATGCCGCGCTGGAGCAGGCCGCTGGCCAGGCGGTCGACCTGGTCGGCAAACTCGGCCCAACTCCAGCGCACGCCATGCTCGCGGTACACCACGGCCGGGCCGCCGGGGTTTGCAGCGACGGCCCGGGCCACCAGTGCCGGGATCGTCTCGTCGGAAAGGGGAATGTCGGTGTTGCCGGCAACCAGCGACAAGCCAGGCTTCACGGGTTGGGTCATCTTGTCTCCTTCCACTGCTCTGATGGCATTCGACGCCTATATATAGAAGAGAAGGCGGTTCGGACGGGTGAGTCCGTTGATGTCAGCTTAAGCCGAGGCACGGCCGAAAGCTGTCGCCATCGCGAGATTTGCGGCGTAAGCGCCGCTTTTGAGGGTTCTTCGAATTATTTCGCGAAATCGCTTGCCAAGCCCGCACGGCTCCCTTAATATTCGCCCCCTCGCAACACAACGCAGCGCTGCAAAGCAGTCGCAGCAAGGGTTGCGGGGTTGACCGGGAGGTCAGCGCAGCGAGGTTTGCAGCGTTGACCGCAGCAGAAAAAGATTGCTGAAGCGGTTGACGAAACGAAGAAAGCGCTGCATAATCGCTTTCTCTGCTGCTGACGCAGCGACGCTAACGGCAAAGCCGGAGGCGCGGTCGAAAGACCAGGTTCTTTAACAACCAAACAACCGATAAGTGTGGGCGCTGGGTAGCGGACGCCGCTGTCTTCGGACAGTGATGCTTCAAAAGTTATCAGTGCTCGCACAGCAAAACGTGACTGGATCTTCGGATCTGGTCAGTCAGTTTTCTGAGAGTGAGCGACCGCTCGAAAGAGCGAGGGCCCGCGAGGGTCCACACAGAGATTGAACTGAAGAGTTTGATCCTGGCTCAGATTGAACGCTGGCG
>NZ_JQLI01000007.1 GCF_000744095.1 Cupriavidus necator A5-1 | reverse complement strand
TTGCAGTGACCTCACCGACGACGGTCCTGTCGGCAGACCGTTAAGCCAACCGCCGTGCCGCACCAGCAGCTTCAAGGTTGACCTCGAGGGGGCCGGACAGAACCGGACCGGCCTGTGGGAATGCACGGTCGGCTCCTACGAACGGCAAGTCGAGGAAGCCGAAGTCATGCACATCCTTGCCGGTGAGTGCCTGTTCACGCCGACGGGTGGCACACCGATCCGGATCAAGACCGGAGACACGCTGTTCTTCCCGGCGAACACGACCGGCATCTGGGAAATTCTGGAACCCTTGCGCAAGGTCTATGTGATCCTGCAGTGAGCGGCACGCGAGCGGGGACGAACATTGCACGCTCGCGCATCTGAACAAAGCCACGAGCCGACGCATACGCACCCTCTCCCGCGTGCGGGAGAGGGGAAAGGGCTGGAGCGTCAACGAAGTACAGCGCGTCGGTCTGCCACAGAGCAAACAGCCGCGCACTGCACGCTCGCGCATCTGACAGAGTCGCGAGCTCACGCATACGCTCCCCTCTCCCGCGAAGTGGGAGAGGGCGGGGAGAGGGCGGGCGTCTCCTGGAAGGGGCGCCGCGATGCTTGCAATGCGCCTGCCCTCTCCCCCGGGCCCCTCTCCCGCAAGCGGGAGAAGGGAGCATCAGTTCGCTTCCTGCAGCACCTGCCCGCGGGCAAAGCGCCCGATGGCAATAAGGCTCCAAGCGGAATCGAGGTACGGCCCGTGGCGATCAGCTCGGCCATGGTTTCGCCCACGCCGGGGCTGATCGCAAAGCCCTCGCCATTGAAGCCGAAGGCGTAATGCAGGCCAGGCACCGTGGCGCTGGGGCCCCATTACCGGCTGCCAGTCGGCGGTATAGCCTTCGATGCCGCTCCACACGCGAATCAGCTGCACATGCTCGAAGGCCGGCACGAAGCGGCGCAGCTCGCGCAGCTGGCGCAGCACGTTGTCGGGCTTCACGTAGCACGAATGCGGTCGGTGTAGGCCCGGCCCCTTGAGGCCGCCACCGAACACGATGTTGCCGCGTGAGATCTGGCGGAAGTACAGGCCCTCATGCTCGATCGGCGTCGAAACGCCGATGGAAGGGCCGATGGCATAGGGCAGCGGCTCGGTCACGCCCATCTGTGGCCCGCGCGCATCCATCGGCACGCCCTCGCCGAACTGCTCGGCCATGCGGTTGGACCAGGCGCCGCAGGCCACCAGCATCTGCGGTGCGCGAAAGCGCCGGCCATCGGCGGTGTAGGCAACAAAGCCATTGGCGTCGCGCTCGACCTGCATCACCTCGGCATGCTCGACGATCTGCGCGCCGTCGCGACGCGCGGCGCGCGCGAAAGCAGGGCCGGCCAGGCGCGGGTTGGCGTGGCCATCCTGCGGCGAGTACGAACCTGCCACCACGCCGGGCGCAAAGATGCCCCAGCGCCGGCGCAACTGCTCGGCGCTGAAGAGCTCCAGGTCCAGTCCGAGCGGCTTCACGTCGCGCGCATGTTGCTCGATCACGGTGGCCTGCTGTTCGGTGTAGCACACGCGCAGGTGGCCGTACGGGACGAACTCGAGGTCTTCGCCCAGCAGTTCCTTCACGCGGCCCCAGACGGCACGCGCGCGATTGGCCAGCGGCATCTGGTGCAGCGCACGTCCCTGGCGGCGCACATTGCCGAAGTTGGTGCCGCTGGCCTGGCGCCCGACCAGCTCGCGCTCCAGCAGCACCACCGAGAGGCCCTGCTGGCGCAGGAAGAAGGCGGTGGTGGTGCCCATCAGGCCACCACCGAGCACCAGCACATCGGCGTCGTGCGTCCTGGTTGCCGTGCTCGCTGTCGTGCTAGTTTTGGTGCCACTCATGGCTGCACCTCACGTGTATTCATCATCAGTGGCTTGACCGGTGCCTGCGAGCGCAGGCGACCGACTTGTTCGATCGGGATGCCGCAGGACTGCGCCACGATCTCGGCCGCGGCATGGCCGCAGAAGCGGCCCTGGCAGCGGCCCATGCCGACGCGGCTGAAGGCCTTGGCCCGATTGACTTCCTGGCTGTCCAGTTCGGTCACGCAGGCGGCGCAGCTCGCCCACCGTCACGGCCTCGCAGCGGCATACCACCGCGGCATCGGGCAGTGCGGCGGCCTGCGCGTGCGGCCACGGGAAGGCGGCGCGCCAGCCCCTGGCGGAAGCGGTCCATCTGGTCGAGGGTGGCGGCGCAGCGCAGCCGACTCCGCGGCGTATTGCGCGCGGCCCCGCTCATGCCCCAGGTCGGCCAGCGCCGCCAGCGCCGCGAGCCGGCCCGCGGCTTCGGCCCCGTCGCACCGAGGATGCGCGCGCCGTCGCCGGCCAGGTAGACGCCGCGCGTGCTGCTGCGGCCGTCCGCGTCGATGCGCGGCAGCCACTGGCGGCTCACGGGTTCGAAGGCGAACTCGCAGCGCGCGAGGTCGGCCAGTTGCGTCTCGGCGCGCAGGTGCCAGCCCAGGCCCACGGCGTCGCACGCGAAGCGCTGCTCGCGCCCGCGCGCATCGCGCACGGTCACGGCCTGCACGCCAAGGCCATCATCGCCGTCGATCGCCAGCGGGGTCACGCGCTGCAGCACCGGTACGCCGGCATGCTTGAGGCCGCGGATCAGTCCGAGCCCGCGCAGCGCCAGCCGGGGGCGCGCCAGCAGGCCGGTGATGGCAGCCCACGACTTGGTGGCGGGGGCGGTGTCGAGCACCGCCGCCACGCGCGCGCCGGCCTGCACGTACTGCGAGGCCACCAGGTAGAGCAGCGGCCCGCTGCCGAGGAAGACGACTTGCGTACCGATGGCGCAGGCCTGTGCCTTGAGCGCGATCTGGGAAGCGCCCAGGCTGTAGCAGCCGGCGCGGTGCCAGCCGGGCACCGGCATGAGCCGGTCGGTGGCACCGGAGCACACCAGCAGTGCGTCGAAGGGCAGCGTCTGCGGCTCTTCCTCGCGCACGACGTGCAGCTCGCCCTCGGTCAGGTTCCACGCCAGCGTGTCAGGGCGGTAGTCGATCTGCGCGCGCAGTGCGTCGAAGTCGCGGTGCAGCGCCTGGGCCTTGTCGGCCTCGCTGCCTAGAGCTTGGCGTAGGAGCGTTTGAAGCCTTCCGGCTGGCGGCGGTAGATCTGGCCGCCGTCGCGCCGGCCTTCGTCGACCATGGTCGGGCGCAGCCCGGCCTGGACCAGTGCCTGGGCCGCGCGTACGCCGGCGGGGCCGGTGCCGACCACGACGATGCGGGGCAATGCTGACGGCGTGCTCATGCGGCGGCTCCCGGCGCGTGGCGCGCGAGCGATTCCTGCAGGTCCGGCGTCACGGGCCAGTGGTGCGCGGGCGGTCGGGTCAGCACCTCCATGCCGGCCTCGGCAGGCGTGGAACAGGCACGCAGGCGCTCGCCGGCGGGCGTCCATACCCAGCAGTCCTGGCAGGCGCCCATCAGGCAGAACCCCGCGCGCGGGCCGTCGCCGAATTCGCTGTCGCGAACGCGCCGGCCATTCAGCAGCAGTGCGACCAGAAGGGTGTCACCCGCCAGTGCGGTGGCACTGTGGCCATCGATGCGCAGGGTGATGGCGGGACGGTCGGATTCTGCCAGCCGCATGAATCGCGCAGGCAGTGGGGGAGCGTTGTCGGGCATGGGCGGCGGCTCGGCGTTGGTTTGGAAACAATGGTCTGACCGGACTGACAGAATGGGCTTTGCGGACTTCACAACAGGCTGGCCTGTGCCTCAAGCTTAGGGCGAGTGGCACGTGGCGTGGTGCTGCATTCAGGGGACTGAATGGAGCACGCTGCTGTTATGCGGGCCGTGGCAGCAGAATGTTTGGCAGAAGGCTTCCGGCAGCCTCGCGCGGCAGGCCAAGGCTGTCCAGCCATTGGTCCGGCCCGCTGCCGCAGTGCATGGCGATGTCGTTGTGGTGATCGATCGGACTTATCCTGGACCAAATCGTTCGCGCGGAGCCAGAACGCCCTCGGGTTTATCCGAGGGATGCAAGAATCGTCCGCCTGGGGTGGCAGTTTCGCAATTCGATGCGGTAGCGCGGTCCGTAACGGAGACAAATGCTGAGCCTTCTTGTCTAGCATGGAGGCATGAATCCACTATCGGTGCCGACCCGCGGCGCCCCTCCTTCCGTGCAAATATTCGACCCCCAGACTGTCTCCGTTCCCTCGGGCCATTTCATTGGCGGGCGGCTCGTGCCTGATGCCGGCCGCATCCCCGTGCGGCGCCCCTCCGATAACCAGGTGCATGCCGAGCTGCCGCTGGCTGACGCCGCCGCCGTGGATGCGGCGGTGCAGGACGCGTGGAAGGCCTGGCGTACCAGCGACTGGGCGCGCCGTGCCCGCGCGAGCGGGCGCGCGTGCTGCGCCGCTGGGCGGACCTGATCGAAGCCGATGCGCAGGGTCTCGCGCCGCTCGAAGCCGTGTGCTCCACGAGGCCGGTGCGCGCCGCCTCGGCCTGGGATGTGCCTTTCACCGCCGAAGGCCTGCGATTCTTCGCGGAATATGCCGACAAGCTCGGTGGGGACGTGGCGGCCACGCAGCACGATCACCTGGGCATGGTAGTGGCCGAGCCGTATGGCGTGGTGGGTGCGATCACCCCGTGGAATTTCCCGCTGGTGATGGTGTCGTGGAAGGTGGGCGCGGCGCTTGCCGCCGGCAACGCGGTGGTGCTCAAGCCTTCCGAGCTGACGCCGTTCTCCGCCGTGCGCCTAGCCCAACTGGCGATCGAGGCGGGCGTGCCGCCGGGCTTGTTCAACGTGGTGCAGGGCGACGGGCGGACCACGGGCGATGCGCTCACGCGCCCCCGCTGATCTCGAAAATGACCTTTACGGGATCGACGCAAACGGGCGCCGCGATCATGGCCAGTTGCGCATTGCACGGCCCCAAGCCAGTCACGCTGGAGCTGGGCGGCAAGAGCCCGCAACTGGTATTCGATGATGCGCCGGACCTCGATCGGCTGGCTGGCATCATTGCCGGCGCCATCACCGCAATGCAGGCCAGGTATGCGTCGCGGGCTCGCGCCTGATTGTGCAGCGCGGCATCGCCGAGGCGCTGGTCGAGCGCATCGCGGCGCGCTTTGCCGCGCTGCGGCCCGGTGCGACCTGGGATGACGCGGCGACGCTGCCGCCCATCATCTCGGCAGCGCAGGCGGCGCGCATCCTCGACATC
>NZ_JQLI01000006.1 GCF_000744095.1 Cupriavidus necator A5-1 | reverse complement strand
TGGATACAAGACGATGGCAAGACGGCGCGCGGCGGCGATAGCGACCGCCGGGTCGGTGCCCATTGTCGCGGAGCAGCATAATGCACGCCTTGCCCGAAGTCTGACAAGCATAACAAAAAGCCGTCCAGGCCCCGCACCCTTCCCTTCTGATGATAGAAGGGCATGGCACGGAACGCTGAACGGCTTCGGCCCGCCGCCGTGCGGCGCGGACCATCAGGCAGTCAGGTCAGCTTAGTTCTTCGACTGGTCGACCAGCTTGTTCTTGGCAATCCACGGCATCATCGCACGCAGCTTGGCACCCACTTCTTCGATCTGGTGCTCGGCGGTCAGGCGACGGCGCGAGATCAGGGTCGGGGCGCCGGCCTTGTTCTCCAGCAGGAAGCTCTTGGCGTACTCGCCGGTCTGGATGTCGGTCAGGCACTGCTTCATCGCCTTCTTGGTCTCTTCGGTCACCACGCGGGCCGGTGACGTACTCACCATATTCCGCGTTGTTGGAGATCGAGTAGTTCATGTTGGCGATGCCGCCTTCGTAGATCAGGTCGACGATCAGCTTCAGTTCGTGCAGGCACTCGAAGTAGGCCATTTCCGGCGCGTAGCCGGCTTCCACCAGCGTCTCGAAGCCGGCCTTGATCAGCTCGACGGTACCGCCGCACAGCACGGCCTGCTCGCCGAACAGGTCGGTTTCGGTTTCTTCGCGGAAGTTGGTCTCGATGATGCCTGCACGGCCGCCGCCGTTGGCGGTGGCGTACGACAGCGCGATGTCACGGGCGGCGCCGGACTTGTTCTGGTGCACGGCGATCAGGTGCGGCACGCCGCCGCCTTGCGAGTAGGTCGAGCGCACGGTGTGGCCCGGAGCCTTCGGGGCGATCATGATCACGTCCAGGTCGGCACGCGGGATCACGGCACCGTAGTGCACGTTGAAGCCGTGGGCGAAGGCCAGCGCGGCGCCTTCCTTGATGTTGTCGTGCACTTCGTTCTTGTACACGTCGGCGATCTGCTCGTCCGGCAGCAGGATCATGACCACGTCGGCACCCTTGACGGCCTCGGCCACTTCCTTGACCTGCAGGCCGGCGTTGGCGGCCTTGTTCCACGACGCGCCGCTCTTGCGCAGGCCGACCGTCACGTTGACGCCCGAATCCTTCAGGTTCAGCGCGTGGCATGGCCCTGCGAGCCATAGCCGATGATGGTGACGTTCTTGCCCTTGATCAGGGAGAGGTCGGCGTCCTTGTCGTAAAACACTTTCATGATAAATCCTTCAATCTCTGTCTTTTGTATGAGGTGGGCGGCATCCTCGTGCGCGTCGTGTGCGCCCGGATCGCGCCGCCCGGGGGATACTGCTTGAACCTGTGCGACTGGCTGTGCGGGCGGCTGGCGATCAGACCTTCAGGATGCGCTCGCCGCGGCCGATGCCCGAGCCGCCGGTACGGACGGTCTCAAGGATGGCGGTGCGGTCGATCGCGTCCAGGAACGCATCGAGCTTGACCCCGTTGCCTGTCAGCTCGATGGTGTAGGTCTTCTCGGTAACATCGATGATGCGGCCGCGGAAGATGTCGGCGGTGCGCTTCATTTCCTCGCGCTCCTTGCCGACGGCGCGCACCTTGACGAGCATCAGCTCGCGCTCGATGTGCGCGCCTTCGGTCAGGTCGACCACCTTGACCACTTCCACCAGGCGGTTCAGGTGCTTGGTGATCTGCTCGATCACGTCATCCGAGCCAGTGGTGACGATGGTCATGCGCGACAGCGAGGAGTCCTCGGTGGGCGCCACGGTCAGCGTCTCGATGTTGTAGCCGCGGGCCGAGAACAGGCCCACCACGCGCGACAGCGCGCCCGGTTCGTTTTCCAGCAGGACCGAAATGATGTGTCGCATTACAGGTCCTCCGCGCCGAGCAGCATTTCAGAAATGCCCTTGCCGCCTGGACCATCGGCCAGACGTTTTCGGTGGGATCGGTCTGGAAGTCCAGGAACACGGTACGGTCCTTCAGGCGGAACGCCTCGCGCAGCGCCGGCTCGACGTCGGCCGTCTTCTCGACGCGCATGCCGACGTGCCCGTAGGCCTCGGCCAGCTTCACGAAATCGGGCAGCGCGTCCATGTAGGAGTGCGAGTAGCGGTTGTCGTACTCGATCTCCTGCCACTGGCGCACCATGCCCAGGTAGCCATTGTTCAGCGAGCAGATCTTCACCGGGGTGTCGTACTGCAGGCAGGTCGACAGTTCCTGGATGCACATCTGGATCGAGCCTTCACCGGTGATGGTGACGACTTCCTTCTCCGGGAACGCCTTCTTGATGCCCATCGCGTACGGCAGGCCCACGCCCATCGTGCCCAGGCCGCCGGAGTTGATCCAGCGGCGCGGCTCGTCGAACTTGTAGAACTGCGCGGCCCACATCTGGTGCTGGCCGACGTCGGAGCAGATGAACGCATCGCCGTGGGTCAGTTCCCAGATCTTTTCCACCACGTACTGCGGCTTGATGATTTCGGAGGTGCGGTCGTACTTCAGGCAGTCCACCGAACGCCACTGCTCGATCTGCTCCCACCACTTGGCGAGGGCCTCGCGCTTGGGCTTGAGGTCGCTGGCCTTGAGCTGGGCGATCAGTTCCTGCAGCACGTCCTTGACGTTGCCGACGATGGGGATGTCGACCTTGACGCGCTTCGAGATCGACGACGGGTCGATATCGATATGGATGATCTTGCGCGCCTGCGAGGTGAAGTGCGACGGGTTGCCGATCACGCGGTCGTCGAAGCGGGCACCGATGGCGATCAGCACGTCGCAGTTCTGCATGGCCATGTTGGCTTCATACGTGCCGTGCATGCCGAGCATGCCGAGGAACTGCTTGTGGGTGCCGGGGAACGCGCCCAGGCCCATCAGCGTGTTGGTCACCGGGTGGCCGGTCATCGCCGCCAGCTGGCGCAGCTCGTCGCTGGCATTGGCCAGTACCACGCCGCCGCCGGTGTAGATATACGGACGCTCGGCACCCTGCAGCAGCGCCACGGCCTTGCGGATCTGGCCCGAGTGTCCCTTGTTCACCGGGTTGTACGAGCGCATGTCGATCGACTTGGGATACTCGTACTTGCAGGAATTGCGGGAAACGTCCTTCGGGATATCCACCACCACCGGGCCGGGACGGCCGGTCGAGGCAATGAAGAACGCCTTCTTGATGGTCGAGGCGAGATCGCGCACGTCCTTCACCAGGAAGTTGTGCTTGACGATCGGGCGGGTGATGCCGACCGTGTCGCACTCCTGGAAGGCGTCCTGGCCAATGGCGTGGGTCGGCACGTTGCCGGTGATCACCACCATCGGGATCGAGTCGAGGTACGCGGTGGCAATGCCGGTGACGGCATTGGTCACGCCGGGACCGGAGGTCACCAGCGCTACGCCCACCTTGCCCGTTGCGCGCGCATAGCCGTCTGCGGCATGGACCGCGGCCTGCTCGTGGCGCACCAGGATGTGCTCGAACTTCTTTTGCTTGTGGAGCTCGTCGTAGATGTACAGCACTGCGCCGCCGGGATAACCCCAGACGTACTCGACGCCTTCTTCGGCAAGTGCGTGAACGAGAATTTCCGCCCCGATCATTTCGGGTGCGGCAGATGAATTGCTGTCTGCGTGGGAGAATTCCGCGCTGGGCATGTTCATTTCAGTCCTTTGCAATTTTCGGCAAAAAATTGTTTGGATGCTCTCTGCCGGGCTTGTGGCTCGGGTTCAAGCGGTGCGCGTCTGCATGGAAGACCGCCTCATAAGCGGCCGGATGAGACAACCACTGATGTCGTGTGAACCGGGGATGATACTGCAATGCACCAGCGCGGTCTATACCGTGGTTCACGCTTGTCACCGCCCAACGGGTGAGGGGTTTCCCCGAGGCGATAGCGTTTTCCCCGCCCCTCAATGTCTTTACCGAAATACAAAGTGGTACACGAGGGCGTTTTTTTGCTAGCATCGCAGCACTTGCGTCTGCCACGGGCCGTACGCAGCACATTCACCAAAACCGGGCCATTGACCCGAAGCAACACAGCCGCAACTCCGCCTGAATGGCCACCGACCAGGAACTGTCCGATTTTCTTGCCAGCGTCGAGCGTCGCGCCTTCAAGCAGGCCGTGTTCGCGGTCCGCGACGACGAGGCGGCACTGGACATCGTCCAGGACGCCATGATCAAGCTCGCCGAGAAATACGGCGACAAGGGCGCCGCCGAACTGCCACCGCTATTCCAGCGCATCCTGCAGAACACCATCCACGACTGGTTCCGCCGCCAGAAGGTGCGCAACACCTGGGTATCGTTGTTCTCCAGCCTGCGCGATGACCGCGACGGCGGCGACGACACTGACCTGCTGGAAACGCTGGAGGCGCAGGCCGGCTCGGAATCGGCCGAAAGCAGCGCCGACAAGGTCGAGCGCGCGCAGGTCATGCACATCATCGAGCAGGAGATCCAGCGCCTGCCCACGCGTCAACGCGAGGCGTTCCTGATGCGTTACTGGGAAGATATGGACGTCGCCGAGACCGCCGCCGTAATGGGGTGCTCCGAAGGCAGCGTCAAGACGCACTGTTCCCGTGCCACGCATACGCTGGCGCAAGCCCTGCGTGCACGGGGGGTCCGACTATGAGCATAAACGAGAGAGAAATCCGCGAACGCCGGTTTGTGCATGAGGTTCGGGCGGCACTAGTGTAGCGTTCTGTTCTTGATGGAACCTATATGAATTCGGCGTCTCCAATGCTCTACTGCGACCACAACGTGGAGAGAGCGAGTGCGAGTTGCCCCCGAGATCATGTTGACCGACGAGGAGCGAACCAAGTTGACGAGGCTGGTTCGGTCAAAGCTCACGAGCGTGAGGCTGGCGCAGCGCGCGCGCATCGTGCTGCTGGCCGCCAACGGAATGCAGAACAAGGACATCGCCGAGCAGTTGGGAATCGGACGCGTGCAGGTGTCGCGTTGGCGTGAGCGGTATGCACAATCGGGGCTGGCCGGTATCGAACGCGACTTGCCGCGCGGTGCGCCGCCGGTGAAGGTGGACACGGCGCGGCTGGTGGAACTGACCACGCAAAGCAAGCCCGAAGCAGCCACGCACTGGAGCACGCGCAAGATGGCCGCCGAGTTGGGCGTGAGCGCCAGCACCGTCATGCGCCATTGGCACGCCCACGGGTTGAAGCCGCACATCGTGCGCGGCTTCAAGGTCTCGCGCGATCCGAAGTTCGTCGAGAAGCTTGAAGACATCGTTGGCCTCTACATGTCGCCGCCCGAGCACGCGCTGGTGCTGTGCTGCGATGAGAAGAGCCAGGTGCAGGCGCTGGATCGCACGCAGCCCGGCTTGCCGTTGAAGAAGGGGCGTGCGGCCACCATGACGCATGACTACAAGCGCAACGGCACGACCACGCTGTTTGCCGCGCTCAACGTGCTCGATGGCCAAGTCATCGCCCAGTGCCAGCAGCGCCACCGCCATACCGAGTGGCTGAAGTTCCTGCGCAAGATCGACCGCGAGACGCCCAAGGACAAAACGCTGCATCTGATCGCCGACAACTACGCCACCCACAAGCATCCTGCGGTGCAAGACTGGCTGGCCAAGCATCCTCGATTCAACATGCACTTCACACCCACCTCGGCATCATGGCTGAACATGGTCGAGCGGTTCTTTCGCGACATCACAACCGAGCGACTTCGCCGCGGCGTATTCACCAGCGTGCCGGAACTGGTCGACGCCATCAACGAATACATCGCTCACCACAACACCAACCCCAAGCCGTTCATCTGGACCAAGAGCGCTCGCGACATCCTACAGAAGGTCATTCGCGCCAACCGCCGCTTAAGTTCCAAACAGAATGGAACGCTGCACTAGACGCCGCCGCGGACGACCTGCCGGCCGACATTACCCAACGGCTCGCCGCCGCGCGCCGGATGGCGCTCGCGCGCAAGAAGGCCGCGGTCACCGTGCCGGTGCCGCAACTGGCGATGCCGGGATCGCAGATCACCCTGTTCGACGATGACGACGCCTCGCCGCTGCACCGCGCCGGTGCCTGGCTGCGCCGCCTTGGCCTGATCTGGACGCTGGTGGCGCTGGCCGCCGGCCTGATGGGCATCTACCACTGGCAGGAGCAGAAGCGCATCGAAGAGCTGGCCGATGTCGATGCCGCCATGCTGCTCGACGACCTGCCGCCCACGGCCTACGCCGACGAGGGCTTCCACGTCTTCCTCAAGCGCGGGCAATAGCATGGCACCCGCAACATCCCACTCCGACGCCCCGCGCCGCCGGCTGGCAGCGCTGCTGCTGGCTGCGGCCACTACCGCCGCCTGCTGGGGACTACTCCCGCCCGCGGCGCACGCCCAGGGCGCCTCCGGCGCCACGCCGGCATCGCAGGCCGCCGCCAGCGCCCGCCCCGCCTGGGCCGAGCTGAGCCCGGTCAACCAGCGCATCCTGGCGCCGCTGCAGCCGCTGTGGGACACGCTGCCGGAACTGAACCGGCACAAGTGGCTGCGCATCGCCGAACGATACCCGAAGTTCTCGCCGGCAGAACAGGCCCGGCTGCAGGCGCGCATGGCCGAGTGGGTCAAGATGACGCCGCAGCAGCGCCGCCTGGCACGCGAGAACTACCAGATCACCCGCTCGCTGCCGGCCGAGAAGAAGGCAGAAGCCTGGGACAAGTATCAGCAGCTCCCGGAAGAGCAGAAGAAAAAGCTGGCCGCCGCCGACCGCGTACCGCGCCGGCCCGGCGCCGTCAGCGCGCTGCCCAGCGGCAAGCGCCTGCCCAGCGACACCAGCAAGCAGATCCGCCACGAGCCAAAGTCGACCAGCGCCCATGCGGGCAGCCGCAACGCGGGCAAGCCGGCCAGCGAAGCCCAGGCGGCTTCCGCGCCGGCCGTGGCCGCGGCGGCATCGGCGCCAGCCGCGCCAGCCGCGGCACCCGCCGCACCAGTGGCGCCCGCTACTCCCGCCACGACGACTGCAGAGGGCAGCACCGAAGCCGCCTCGGCGTCGGAAACCACCTCGCGCCAATAACACTGGCTAACCTCGCCGGGTAACCCGCAAGCCATTTGCGGCAGGCCCTTTGGCATAATGGCCGTCTTGCCCCGGGCGCGGCGCGTCTCGCGCCCGCCCTGCTTCCGTCGCCTTCCATGCCCGCTGCCATCCAAGACTCCAATCCCGCCGCAGCTCCTGCCCCTGCCGCGCCGCCCCTGCGCCGCCGCTTCGCCTGCATGCTGTACGAGGGCGTGTTGCTGTTCGGCGTGCTGAGCGCGTCCACCGCCGCCTACCTGCTGGCGCGGCCGCTGCTGCAACGCATCGGCGCGGACGGTCCGCTGACCATCCAGCTGTGGAGCTTCCTTGTGATGGGGCTGTACTTCACCTGGTTCTGGCAGCGCACCGGCCAGACCCTGGCGATGCAGACCTGGCGCATGCGCGTGGAGAACGCCGCCGGCGTGCCGCCGCGCTGGCCGCAGGCGGCGCTGCGCTATGTGCTGGCATGGCTGTGGCTGCCGCCGTCGGCCGCGGTCGGCCACCTGCTGGGGCTGGTGAAAGGCCCGTTCGTCGGCGTGCTGTGCGCCGGCCTGCTGATCTGGATCCTGCTGGCCTGGCTCGATCCGCGCCGCCAGTTCCTGCACGACCGCCTGGCCGGCACGCGGCTCACCGACTTGCGCCCGCCACCCAAGCCATGAGGCTGTCGGCGGCCGGCATCCGCCGTATCGCGGTGGCTTTGCAGACGGCCGCGGCGCTGGGCATCGCCACCGCACTGGTGCAGTGGGGGCGGCTGGCCATGGGCCGGCGCCGTGATCGCCGGCGTGGCCGTCATCTTTGGCGGACTTGCCAGCGGCATTGCAATCGCCTTCGCCATGACCGACCGCGGCCTGTGGGTCGGCCGCGGCAATCACCCACCTGCCCGCCCGCCGAGCTGGCCGCCACCCGGCGGCCCTTGCGCCTGCCTGACGCGCTGCGCTGCTACCTGACCGAATGTGTGGCCGTGCTGCGCATGTTCGACTGGCTGCAGCCGTTCCGCGCGCACGCGCCCTTTGCCGCGCCGGCCGACGCCCTGCCCGGCCGCAACGCGCCGCCGGTGCTGCTGGTGCACGGCTATGCCTGCGGACACGCCATCTGGCTCGACATGCAGCCGGCGCTGGCCGCCGCCGGCTACCGCTGCGCAGCGATCGACCTGGAACCGGTGTTCGGCGATATCGACGACTATGCGCACGCGCTGCTGGCCGCCATCCGACGCCTCACCGCCGAGACCGGCCGCGCCCCCACTGCTGGTATGCCACAGCATGGGCGGCCTGGCCGCGCGCGCCGCGCTGCAACTGGCCGGCGACGAAGACGCCTGCGCCGGCGTGGTGACGCTGGGCAGCCCCCACCACGGCAGCGCGCTGGCGCGCTTCGGCGGTGGCGACAATGCGCGCCAGATGCGCTGCGGCAGCCCGTGGCTGCGCGCGCTGGCGGCCGCGGAAACCCCGCGCCTGCGCGCGCGCATGATCTCGGTGTTCAGCTGGCACGATTCGATCGCCGGGCCGCCCTGCACCGGCTGGCTCGACGGCGCCGGGCATATCCCGCTATCGGGCATCGGGCATGTGTCGCTGCTGCGGCATCCGGAGGCGGTGCGGGCGGTGCTTGATGCGCTGGGCGAATTGGCTGGCGGGGGCGCTGACTGGGCCCGCTGAGATCGCTGGCTTACTTCCCTTTTTAGCGCGAGCGTGTCAAGCCGGCACCCCTCTCCCACCTGCCCTGAGGGGGAGAGGGAGAACACCTTGCTTAGGCAAGCTCGGGCGGCCTTGGTGCACCCAAAACCGTTGGCCTTGCTGGCGTTGTCCTTTTCCATTTCATATGGCAGTCATGTTTCCGTCACGGCACCGTCATCGCACGCTGGCTGAATGCAGCCATCGCCGCAACCGGGACCGCCATGGTGCAAGCAATCCGATCTGCCCGCGGATATCTGTCGAGGGCTGTGCAACTGACGCAACGGCTGGGCCGCAGCCCAGAAAGCGGCTGGGGGAGTGATCCCAACAGCGTCGCCGCGCTGACCGCCTTCATGCCGCCGGGCCTGGATGCCGCAACGCTGGCCCCGCCGCGCGAGCAGCAGGACGCCTACCCGCCCGAGCCGCACCCGATCCACCGCTACCGCGCCATCTGGCTGTCTGACATCCACCTGGGCACGCCCGGCTGCCAGGCCACCTACCTGCTGGACTTCCTCAAGCACAACGAGTCCGAGCAGCTCTACCTGGTCGGCGACATCATCGATGGCTGGCAGCTGCGCCGCGCTGGTACTGGCCGCAGAGCCACAACGACGTGGTGCAGAAGCTGCTGCGCAAGGCGCGCAAGGGCGCCGAGGTGATCTACGTGCCCGGCAACCATGACGAGGCGCGCGCCAGTTCGACGGCATGGCCTTCGGCGACATCACCGTGCGCGAAGAAGCCATCCACGTCACCGCCACCGGCGCCGGCTGTGGGTGGTGCACGGCGACCTGTTCGACGGCGTGGTCCAGCACGCGCGCTGGCTGGCCCTACCTGGGCGATTCGCTGTACACGATGATCCTTGCGATGAACCGCCATTTCAACCGCCTGCGCGCGCGGCTGGGCTTTCCGTACTGGTCGCTGTCGCAGTACCTGAAGCACCAGGTCAAGAACGCGGTCAACTACATCAGCGCGTTCGAGACCGCGATGGTCGAGGAGGCGCGCCGGCGCGGCTGCGACGGCGTGGTCTGCGGCCATATCCACAAGGCCGAGATCCGCGAGCTCAACGGCCAGCTCTACTGCAACGACGGCGACTGGGTCGAAAGCCTGTCGGCGCTGGTCGAGACCATGGAAGGCGAACTGAAGATCG
>NZ_JQLI01000005.1 GCF_000744095.1 Cupriavidus necator A5-1 | reverse complement strand
TCGTCATCACGTCGACCATCAGCCCCGCGCGCGCCCGCGCCCGACAGGATCTTCATCAGCCCCACCGGCAGCGCGGGCACGAAATCGGTATTGACGCCCAGGTGGGCAAAGCCCAGCGTGAGCCAGCCCATCAGCACGTCCATGCAGCCGGTCGCCCGGAACAATCCGATCGCGACCAGGATCGCCACCAGATAAGGAATAATCTGCACGGCAACGCCGAAACCTTCCTTGGCACCTTCGATAAAGGCTTCGTAGACATTGACGCGCCGCAGCGCGCCGCAGACCAGGAACAGGGTGACCAGCGACAGGATAAAGCCGGCGCCGCCAGCGCGGTCACGCTGCCGACCTGCTCCGGCGGGGCGTGGCGCAGCCAGGCGAACATGCCTCCCAGCAGCGCCGCGACCAGCCCGAACGCCACCAGCACGGCCGGCCGCAACAGGTTGAGCCGCTGCACCCAGGCCACCGCCAGCAGCCCCGCCAGGCATGAGCCCCCGTCGCCAGCAGCGTTGGCAGGAAGATATCGGCGGCATTGAAGCCGACCAGCCCCTGCTTGACCGCGATCGCCTGCCGGATCGCGATCACCGAAGTCGGAATCAGTGTCAGTCCGGCCGTATTCAGCACGATGAACATGATTTGCGCGTCGGTGGCGACGTCCGGGCGCCGGTTCAGCGTCTGCAGCTCGCGCATGGCGTTCAGGCCGAGCGGCGTGGCGGCGTTGTCCAGGCCGAGCAGGTTGGCCGACACGTTCATCATCATCGCGCCCTGCGCCGGGTGGCCTTGGGGCACGCCGGGGAAGAAATGGCGCAGCAGCGCGGTTCACCAGCCGCGCAAAGGCGTCGACCACGCCAGCGCGCTCGCCGATGCGCATGATGCCCAGCCACAGGCTCATCACCCGGCCAGGCCGAGCGCGATCTCGAAGGCCGTGCGCGCGCTGTCGAACAGGCTGGCCAGCATCGCGGGAAGACGGCGAGGTCGGCTGGCCAGGCGGATGCAGGCGGCGACGAAGGAAATCAGGAAAAAACCGAGCCAGACTACGTTCAGGCCATCAGATTGCGAATGCTGGGAAGGAATCTCCGGGGTTACCCCGGAGCACGGCGGGTGGGATCAGGCGATCACGGCCCCACGTTCGGCCAGCAACTCGCGCAGTACGGACGATGGCAATGCGCCTCATCTTCGCAATAGCAGCCGACTGAGAAGTTGGTCTGGTGCGACAGCGCGGCCAGCAGGTCGAGCGTGCGGCTCGCGTCCGGTTCGGCCATTTCCTTGCGGAAGTGCCTGACGAACGCGCGCCATTCTTTGTCGTTGCTGGCCGCCAGCGCCTGCGCCACCAGTTCGGGCGATGGCGATAGCGCGGGATACCAGACATCGTAGAAATCGCGGCTGGCAAACTCGGACTTGGGCACGCCGCGCGGCGGCCGCCGTACCGTGCCGATACGCAGGCCTTCATCGGCTCGCGTGGCGAACCCAGTTTCACGATTCGAATGGTCATGGATGATCCCGCGGTGAATCTGCCTACGCGCTTGCGCCTGGCTTAAGCCCCAGATCATGAATCATGGTGTCGCGCATGACAAACTTCTGCACCTTTCCTGTGACAGTCATCGGCATTTCCGAGACAAAGCGGATATAGCGCGGGATCTTGTAGTGGCGATCTGGTCGCGGCAGAAGGCGCGGATTTCTTCCTCGGTGGCCGTCTGGCCGGGTTTGAGCACGATCCAGCGCAGACTCGCCGTACTTCTGGTCGGGCACGCCGAATACCTGCACCGCCTGGACCTTGGGATGGCGGAACAGGAACTCCTCGATCTCGCGCGGGTAGATATTCTCGCCGCCGCGGATCAGCATGTCCTTCACCCGGCCGACGATATTGCAATAGCCCTCGTCGTCGTCGATGGTGGCCAGGTCGCCGGTGTGCATCCAGCCGTCGCGGATCGCCTCCTGCGTGCGCGCCTCGTCTTCCCAGTAGCCCTGCATCACGGAGTAGCCGCGGGTGCACAGCTCGCCGGTGGTGCCAGTCGGCACGATCTGGCCGAGCGCGTCGACCACCTTGCACTCCAGGTGCGGCTGCACCCGGCCGACGGTGGAGACGCGCTTGTCGAGCGGGTCGTCGGTGGCGCTCTGGAATGAGACGGGGCTGGTCTCGGTCATGCCGTAGGCGATGGTGACCTCCGCCATGTGCATATCGGCCACTACGCGCTTCATCACCTCGATCGGGCAGGGGCCCCGGCCATGATGCCGGTGCGCAGTGTGGAGAAGTCGAAACGGCTGAACTCTGGGTGGTCGAGCTGGGCGATGAACATGGTCGGCACGCCGTGCAGGGCAGTGCAACGTTCCGCACTGACTGCCTCCATCGTCGCAAGCGGATCGAAGGCCTCGCCGGGGAAGACCATGCAGGCCCCGACCGAAACGCAGGCCAGCACCGACAGCACCATGCCGAAGCAGTGATAGAGCGGCACGGGGATGCACAATACGTCACTGGGCCCGAGGCGCATTGCCATCGCCACGAAGCGGCCGTTGTTGACCACGTTGTGGTGGGTAAGCGTGGCGCCCTTGGGGTTGCCGGTGGTGCCGCTGGTGAACTGGATATTGATGGCGTCGTGCGGACTGAGGGTGGCGGTGATGGCGTCCAGCCGGACCGCATCCGGCTCGGCCAGCAGTGCCTCGTAGTTCAGCATGCCCGGCGTGGCCTCCGCACCCATGCGCACGATCCATTTCAGCTTGAACAGGCGCGCGGCGCGTAGCGCGCCGGGTTCCGCCTGGGCCAGCTCCGGCGCCAGCGCCTGCAGCGTACCCAGGTAGTCGCTGGTTTTGAAGCGCGCGGCGGTGATCAGCATGCGCACGCCGGCCTTGTTCAATGCATATTCCAGTTCGGCCTGGCGGTAGGCCGGGTTGATATTGACCAGGATTGCGCCAATACGGGCGGTGGCGAACTGGGTCACCAGCCACTCGGGCCGGTTCGGCGCCCAGATACCGACGCGGTCGCCGGGTTGGATGCCGCGCTGGAGCAGGCCGCTGGCCAGGCGGTCGACCTGGTCGGCAAACTCGGCCCAACTCCAGCGCACGCCATGCTCGCGGTACACCACGGCCGGGCCGCCGGGGTTTGCAGCGACGGCCCGGGCCACCAGTGCCGGGATCGTCTCGTCGGAAAGGGGAATGTCGGTGTTGCCGGCAACCAGCGACAAGCCAGGCTTCACGGGTTGGGTCATCTTGTCTCCTTCCACTGCTCTGATGGCATTCGACGCCTATATATAGAAGAGAAGGCGGTTCGGACGGGTGAGTCCGTTGATGTCAGCTTAAGCCGAGGCACGGCCGAAAGCTGTCGCCATCGCGAGATTTGCGGCGTAAGCGCCGCTTTTGAGGGTTCTTCGAATTATTTCGCGAAATCGCTTGCCAAGCCCGCACGGCTCCCTTAATATTCGCCCCCTCGCAACACAACGCAGCGCTGCAAAGCAGTCGCAGCAAGGGTTGCGGGGTTGACCGGGAGGTCAGCGCAGCGAGGTTTGCAGCGTTGACCGCAGCAGAAAAAGATTGCTGAAGCGGTTGACGAAACGAAGAAAGCGCTGCATAATCGCTTTCTCTGCTGCTGACGCAGCGACGCTAACGGCAAAGCCGGAGGCGCGGTCGAAAGACCAGGTTCTTTAACAACCAAACAACCGATAAGTGTGGGCGCTGGGTAGCGGACGCCGCTGTCTTCGGACAGTGATGCTTCAAAAGTTATCAGTGCTCGCACAGCAAAACGTGACTGGATCTTCGGATCTGGTCAGTCAGTTTTCTGAGAGTGAGCGACCGCTCGAAAGAGCGAGGGCCCGCGAGGGTCCACACAGAGATTGAACTGAAGAGTTTGATCCTGGCTCAGATTGAACGCTGGCGGCATGCCTTACACATGCAAGTCGAACGGCAGCACGGGCTTCGGCCTGGTGGCGAGTGGCGAACGGGTGAGTAATACATCGGAACGTGCCCTGTAGTGGGGGATAACTAGTCGAAAGATTAGCTAATACCGCATACGACCTGAGGGTGAAAGCGGGGGACCGTAAGGCCTCGCGCTACAGGAGCGGCCGATGTCTGATTAGCTAGTTGGTGGGGTAAGAGCCTACCAAGGCGACGATCAGTAGCTGGTCTGAGAGGACGATCAGCCACACTGGGACTGAGACACGGCCCAGACTCCTACGGGAGGCAGCAGTGGGGAATTTTGGACAATGGGGGCAACCCTGATCCAGCAATGCCGCGTGTGTGAAGAAGGCCTTCGGGTTGTAAAGCACTTTTGTCCGGAAAGAAATGGCCTGGGTGAATACCCCGGGTCGATGACGGTACCGGAAGAATAAGCACCGGCTAACTACGTGCCAGCAGCCGCGGTAATACGTAGGGTGCGAGCGTTAATCGGAATTACTGGGCGTAAAGCGTGCGCAGGCGGTTTTGTAAGACAGGCGTGAAATCCCCGAGCTTAACTTGGGAATGGCGCTTGTGACTGCAAGGCTAGAGTATGTCAGAGGGGGGTAGAATTCCACGTGTAGCAGTGAAATGCGTAGAGATGTGGAGGAATACCGATGGCGAAGGCAGCCCCCTGGGACGTCACTGACGCTCATGCACGAAAGCGTGGGGAGCAAACAGGATTAGATACCCTGGTAGTCCACGCCCTAAACGATGTCAACTAGTTGTTGGGGATTCATTTCTTCAGTAACGTAGCTAACGCGTGAAGTTGACCGCCTGGGGAGTACGGTCGCAAGATTAAAACTCAAAGGAATTGACGGGGACCCGCACAAGCGGTGGATGATGTGGATTAATTCGATGCAACGCGAAAAACCTTACCTACCCTTGACATGCCACTAACGAAGCAGAGATGCATCAGGTGCCCGAAAGGGAAAGTGGACACAGGTGCTGCATGGCTGTCGTCAGCTCGTGTCGTGAGATGTTGGGTTAAGTCCCGCAACGAGCGCAACCCTTGTCTCTAGTTGCTACGCAAGAGCACTCTAGAGAGACTGCCGGTGACAAACCGGAGGAAGGTGGGGATGACGTCAAGTCCTCATGGCCCTTATGGGTAGGGCTTCACACGTCATACAATGGTGCGTACAGAGGGTTGCCAACCCGCGAGGGGGAGCTAATCCCAGAAAACGCATCGTAGTCCGGATCGTAGTCTGCAACTCGACTACGTGAAGCTGGAATCGCTAGTAATCGCGGATCAGCATGCCGCGGTGAATACGTTCCCGGGTCTTGTACACACCGCCCGTCACACCATGGGAGTGGGTTTTGCCAGAAGTAGTTAGCCTAACCGCAAGGAGGGCGATTACCACGGCAGGGTTCATGACTGGGGTGAAGTCGTAACAAGGTAGCCGTATCGGAAGGTGCGGCTGGATCACCTCCTTTCTAGAGGCTTGTGTCTCAAGCCTAGCGTTCACACTTATCGGTTTGTTTGCTGTTACAGCCAAGGGTCTGTAGCTCAGGTGGTTAGAGCACCGTCTTGATAAGGCGGGGGTCGTAGGTTCAAGTCCTACCAGACCCACCAAGTTATCCGTACGGGGGATTAGCTCAGCTGGGAGAGCACCTGCTTTGCAAGCAGGGGGTCGTCGGTTCGATCCCGTCATCCTCCACCATCACCTGGTACCTTGGATTGGTTGTCAAATGAAAGCGCATCGCGACGATGAGGTTGCGAGTGTTTTCATTTGGCATTGCCAAGCGATCGCAAGATCGGCTGTTCTTTAAAAATATGGGATGTAGTAAAGGTGTCGTGAAGCCTTGATGAGAGGCTGCAGTACAAAACACGATACCGGGTTGTGATTGTATCAACCAAAATGTATTTAAGTGATCGAAAGATGACTTGGAATACGGCACAAATGCGAGAACTCATCCTGTAGCGACGGTTTCGAGCGATCGAGACACACTCGTTATAGGGTCAAGCGAACAAGTGCATGTGGTGGATGCCTTGGCGATCACAGGCGATGAAGGACGCGGTAGCCTGCGAAAAGCTTCGGGGAGCTGGCAAACAAGCTTTGATCCGGAGATGTCCGAATGGGGAAACCCGGCCCGTATGGGTCATCCCACACTGAATTCATAGGTGTGGGAAGCGAACGCGGCGAACTGAAACATCTAAGTAGCTGCAGGAACAGAAATCAACCGAGATTCCCAAAGTAGTGGCGAACGAAATGGGAAGAGCCTTGTACTCTTTAGCAGTGGTGTTAGCAGAACGGGATGGAAAGCCCGGCCATAGCAGGTGATAGCCCTGTATGCGAAAACACGATTGTGGAACTAGGTGTACGACAAGTAGGGCGGGACACGTGAAATCCTGTCTGAAGATGGGGGGACCATCCTCCAAGGCTAAATACTCGTGATCGACCGATAGTGAACCAGTACCGTGAGGGAAAGGCGAAAAGAACCCCGGGAGGGGAGTGAAATAGATCCTGAAACCGCATGCATACAAACAGTCGGAGCCTGGCAACGGGTGACGGCGTACCTTTTGTATAATGGGTCAGCGACTTACATTCAGTGGCAAGCTTAACCGATTAGGGAAGGCGTAGCGAAAGCGAGTCCGAACAGGGCGTTGAGTCGCTGGGTGTAGACCCGAAACCAGATGATCTATCCATGGCCAGGTTGAAGGTGCG
>NZ_JQLI01000004.1 GCF_000744095.1 Cupriavidus necator A5-1 | reverse complement strand
CAGCATCAAGCGCATCGCACTGTTCAGCAACAGCGAGCGCATACGCTGCCGCCGCTTTGCCGCAACTCGCGGACGGTGGTCGCGAGTTTCCCGCGGTTCGGTTTCAGCCGCGAATCTCGTCTGCATCCGGGTCATTGATCTGTTCTCTCCTAATGGTCAATGCGTTGACAACGCCGCGCGCGGAGCCTCCCGCGTCTACAGCCTAGGTCCGCCGCATCACTTCGCGCATAGCAATTGTCGTTGCGCACCACATCCATCCGGGTGCGCGCGCTTTCTTCGTCTCATGCGGTCCGGGGCGTCAAAGTAGTCCCGGCAACCCATAAAATAAATTATACGTCATCATGACGCATAGGTCATTATGAGGTATATTTTGGGCTGTCGGGAGGGCGAAAGCCCGAACAGACCTGCCGTCAATGACGCCAGCACGAGTCCGACTGGAGCGGCTCGGTGGCGTGGATCGCTGAAGACTCGCAGGCGAGCGACGGACCTTACTGGGAGGGTAGAAATTGAACGGGAACCTTCGAGCGGCAGCTCTTACTATCATTGCGGCGCACCTGCTGGCCGCGTGTACACCGGGTCCAGAACCCGAACGCAAGGACGTGAGGCCGGTGCGGACAGTGGTCGCCGGACGCACCGCCGGGTCGGTCGGTGCGACCTACTCAGGCGAGATTCGTGCGCGTTACGAAAGTCAGTTGGGCTTCCGCACGGCCGGCAAGATCGTCGCGCGCATGGTGGAAGTCGGGAGCCATGTCAAGCGCGGCCAGCCGTTGTTCCAACTCGATCCACGCAGGAAACGTTGCAGGTAGCCGCAGCGGGTGCGGAGGCTGATGCGGCAAGAGGCCGGGTAGCCAGGCGCGGGTGGACGTTAAGCGTACCGAGCAACTGCTCGCCCAGAACTTTGCCTCGCAAGCCGAGCTGGACCAGCAGCGGCTGGCGCTTAACCAGGCGGAAGCACAACTGCGTTCGGCACTGGCGCGCCAGCAGCTGAATGCCAACATGCGCGGATTTACCACGCTCGTATCCGACCGCGATGGCGTGGTCAGCGCAATCAACGCGGAAGCTGGCCAAGTGGTTGCAGCCGGGCAGACGGTCGCCACCGTCGCGGCTGACGGCGAACGCGAGGTCTCGATCAGTATTCCGGAGTCGCGAGTCGACGAACTACGTAAGGCGCCGACGCTGACGATCACGGTATGGGCGCATCCGGACAGGGCATGGACGGCAAGCTCCGGGAGCTTGCGCCGGACGCGGACAGCGTCACGCGGACGTACTCGGCGCGCATCTCCATTCAGGAGTCGGATCCGGAATTGCTGCGGTTAGGCATGACGGCGTCGGTCATCGCCCCCGACGTGGATGGCACTGGCGTAGTCCGCGTGCCGCTGACCGCCATCGTCGATCATGAACGTGGCCGCCACGTATGGGTGGTCGACCCGAAGACGTCGCGGGTGATCGCGCGTGAAGTCAAGCTGGGCGCCGCGCAGAACGACAGCGTGATCGTGGTTGGGGGACTGGCGGGCGGAGAGACCGTGGTGAGTGCCGGCGTGCACATGCTGCAGGCTGGCCAGCAGGTGAAGGTGGCCGAGGCGGTAACTGTTGCCAAGGCGGGAGGGGTGAAGTGAAAGGTATCAACCTGTCCGAATGGGCGCTGAAGCACCAGCAGATGATCGCGTTCCTGCTGTTGTTGTTGTCCGTGGCCGGCGTGCTGGCCTACAGCAGCCTGGGCCAGAAGGAAGACCCCGAGTTCACGATCAAGACCATGGTTGTGCAGGCGTACTGGCCGGGAAGCTCCGCGCAGCAGATGGCCGACCAGGTCACCGACAAGATCGAGCGCAAGCTGCAAGAGGTCGCGGAGATCGACTATACGTCCACCTATGTGAAGCCGGGCGAAACGCAGGTCAAGGTCAACCTGCGCGAGGACGTACCACCGGGCGCCGTGCCGGATGTGTGGTACCAGGTCCGCAAGAAGATGGGCGACATCCAGCATACCTTGCCACAGGGCACGCAGGGCCCATTCTTCAATGACGAGTTTGGGGACACCTTCGGTAACCTCTATGCCATCACGGGCGACGGCTTCGACTATGACGACCTGAGACGGATTGCGGACGCCGCGCGTAATGAGTTCCTTCGTGTCGGCGACGTCAACAAGGTCGACCTCGTAGGCAAGCAGGAACAGAAGATCTATGTGGAAGTCTCCACCGCCAAGCTCGCCTCGCTGGGGATCGACCCGGCACTGATCGCGTCGACGCTCGCACAAACCAATGCCGTGACATCGGGCGGGACGGTGCAAACCACCGCGGAACAAGTACGGTTGGCTGTCAGTGGCGAGTTTGACTCGGTCGAGAAAATTCGCGCCATCGGCATCCGTGCCGGCCAGCGTACCTTTCGCCTTGGCGATATCGCAGACGTCCGTCGCGGCTTTGTGGAGCCTGCCACCTCGAGGATGCGCTTCAACGGCAACGAGGCGATTGGACTTGCGGTGAGCATGCGCAAGGGCGGTGATGTGATCCGGCTTGGCACAAAGCTTGACGAAGCGGTAAAGCGCGTCGAGTCCAATCTGCCGGTGGGCGTGCAGATCCATGCGGTCAGCGACCAGCCACGTATCGTCGAGCATTCCGTTTTCGAGTTCAAGAAGAGTCTGGCCGAGGCGGTGGTCATTGTGCTCGTTGTGAGCTTCCTCTCGCTGGGCTTGCGGACCGGGCTGGTCGTCGCGCTCAGCATCCCGCTCGTGCTGGCCATGACATTCCTGGCGATGTACGTGATAGGCATCGACTTGCAACGCATCTCGCTGGGCGCGCTGATCATTGCGCTCGGACTGTTGGTGGACGACGCCATCATTGCCGTCGAAATGATGGCGCTGAAACTCGAGCAGGGCTGGGACAAGTTCCGCGCCGCCACATACGCCTACACGGCCACCGCATTCCCGATGCTCACCGGGACGCTGATTACTGCGGCAGGCTTTCTTCCGGTCGGCTTTGCGAAGTCGGGAACGGGCGAATATGTGTACTCCCTGTTCCAGGTGGTGGGCATTTCGCTGGTGTTGTCCTGGATCGTGGCCGTCCTCTTTACACCTTACATCGGCTTCAAGCTGTTGAAGGAGCATGCGCACGCATCGCATGACGAGGATGCGGTCTACCAGCGCGGCTTCTATGTCAAGTTCCGACACTTCATCGACTTCTGCCTGAAGCAGCGCGTGTGGGTGATCGGCATCACGCTCGCTGCGTTCATGGGCTCACTGTTGCTGTTCAAGGCAATACCCCAGCAATTCTTTCCGGCATCTGACCGGCCTGAACTCATTGTGGACCTGTGGATGCCGAAGGCGTCGACCTTCGAGGCGAGTCAGCGCGAGGTCCAGAACCTGGAAGGTCTGCTCAAGGGCGATCCGGACATTGCGGCGGTGACCAGCTTTGTTGGCAACGGTGCGCCGCGATTCTACCTGCCTCTTGATGTGCAGACGCCCAATCTGAATCTGGGCGAGATGCTGGTGATGACCAAGGGCGGTGAGGCGCGGGAGCGGGTAAAGGAAAAGCTCGAGAAGCTGTTCGACGGAAGATTCCCGAATGTGCGGGGCCGCGTCAATCACCTGGAGAACGGTCCGCCTGTCGGTTACCCGGTGCAGTTCCGCGTGTACGGGCAGGACAACGCAAAGGTTCGTGCAATCGGGCAGCAGGTGGCGAACATCATGCGTGAACAGCCGCACGTTCGCCAGGTCAACCAGGATTGGGGTGAACGCATCAAGCGTGTGCAGGTCGACGTCGACCAAGACAAGGCGCGTGCACTGGGTGTCAGCTCAGGCCAGATCAAAGAGGCCCTTGAGGCCTCGCTGTCGGGCACGCCGATCACGCAGTACCGCGAGGAAGACCAGGGCATCGACGTGGTCTCGCGCCTTGTCGCGGCGGAACGCACGGACTTGAACAACCTGAAGGACGCAAAGATCTATGTGCGCGACGGCAAGTTTGTACCGGTTTCGCAAGTAGCCCGACTCACGCTTGACAGCGAGGACAGCGAACTGTGGCGGCGTAACCGTGTACCCACGCTGACGGTTCGCGCCGATATCGCGGGGGCGCAGGCACCCGACGTCACGCGTGCACTGCAGCCGAAGCTCGACGCACTGGAAAAGGATCTTCCGCTCGGCTATGGCATCGAGATTGGCGGCGCTTACGAATCGAGTGCAAAGGCCCAGCGTTCTGTTTTCGCGGTGATGCCTGTGACGATCATCGCGGTGCTCCTGCTGCTGATGATTCAACTGCAGGACATGAGAAAGATGGCGATGGTCCTGCTGACAGCGCCGCTCGGGCTGATCGGGGTCAGCATCATCATGGCTGCGTTCCGGATTCCATTTGGTTTTGTCGCCATGTTGGGCGTGATCGCCCTCGCTGGAATGATCATCCGCAACTCGGTGATCCTGGTCGTGCAGATCGATCAGGACGTGGCCGCGGGTGTCGCATTGTGGACGGCCATCGTCGAGGCCGCGGTGCGACGGCTGCGTCCCATCGTACTGACTGCCCTGGCGGCGATTCTGGCGATGGTGCCGCTTACCCACTCCGTGTTCTGGGGCCCCATGGCGTGGGCAATCATGGGAGGGCTCGCCGTTGCCACGGTACTGACCCTCGTCTTCCTTCCCGCCCTGTATGCGACCTGGTACCGGGCCAAGCGTCCTGCGACCGTCTGATCGCAAATGTGACGATGAGAGTTATTTCGATGAAAAGATTGAGTATGGCCCTGCGGGCCGGGCAGGTGGCTTTGGGCTGCATGCTTTTCCTGAACGCTGGCGAGTCGGGCGCTATCGATCTCGTGGCGGCCTATCAGCAGGCATTGGCGCATGATCCGACGAGCCTCGCTGCAAATGATGCGCTCACGGCGGGGCGGGAGAAGGCAGTGCAGGGCGACGCCTTGCTGCGTCCCCGCGTAAGCCTCCAGGCGACACTGGACCGGATCAACAATCGTTCGTCCGGCAACCCGCCGGCCGACGTCGCGCCGTTGGTATCCAGCGATAGTTCGGGAACTGCGCGGCAGGCCGGCGTGGTGCTGGTTCAGCCGCTGTACGACAGGACCGCGGTAGCCACGAGAAAGCAGTTCCGCGAGCAATCAAACCTGGCGCAGACGCAGTTCGACCAGTCTCGCCAGGATCTGGCGTTGCGGGTGGCCGAGGCATACTTCGGCGTGGTGTTGGGCGAGGAAACGCTCCGTGTGGTGCAGGCCGAGAAGGCGGCCCTGCGGCAGCAACGAAACCGCGCGAAGGCGCGCTTCGACATCGGCCAGGGCAAGATCACCGATCTTCATGAAGCCCAGGCGCGCCTGGATGGGGTGGAGAGTCGCGAAGTCACGGCGCAGTCTGCGCTGGAGCAACGACGCACGCGATTCCTGGAAACGGTCGGCATGCCGCCCGAACAGCTCAGCGGGCTGGCACCCAGTTTCGCGCCGCGGCCGCCGGAACCGGACAATCTGACGGCGTGGCAGGCAAGTGGCGAAGAACAGAGCTACCTCGTCAAGACCAGGCAGTCGGAGCTCGACATTGCCGGCGCGGAGATCGACAAGTACCGCGTCAGCAGTCGCCCGACTGTCGCGCTCGTGGCACGTTATGGCGCACAAGGGCAAACCGGCAACCTGGCTCCCTGGATTGCAGCCAGCAACACCCGAACCGCGACGATCGGCTTGCAACTCAACATTCCGCTGTACGCGGGCGGCGGACTGGATTCGCGCGAGCGGGAATCCGTTGCGAGGAAGAGCCAGGCGGAGCAGGAGGTTGCCGCCGCCCGGCGAGACGTGCGCCTGAAGGTGCAGGACGGATTCCTCTCGGTGAAAACAGGCGTGTCGCGCGTCGCCGCACTCGAGCAGTCATTGACTTCGGCGCGCAGCGCGCTCGCGGCGACGACGCTTGGCCGGGACGTTGGCACCCGCACGGAACCCGACGTGCTGGACGCGCAGCAGCGCGTGTTCGCCGCTGAGCTTGACCTGGTCCAGGCACGCCTGGACTACCTGCTTGGCCGTCTGCGGCTTGCCGCCGCGGCGGGGGAACTGAGCGAGGAAACCTTGCGCTCGCTGAATGCCTGGCTCGCCGCCTGATCGCGAAATCCTATGCTCGGAGATCTGCAGCACTATTGGTGCGGCGCCTTTCTCGCCGCCAACGCGTTCATCGGGCTGAACCTGGTGGGCGCGCTGCTGCTCGGCAACCACGTTTTCCGTAGGAGTCACTGACCACCTGCGAAGGCGAGCTGAGCAGTGGCACGAAGGGGGGCTCGGGCAGGCTCGCCGCTACAGCAAGCGCTCGGCCTCGTCGAGCAGGCTCATGCGCGACAACATCGCTGCACGTGCGAAGCGCACCAGCGCGAACGTACGGACCAGCGGCGGATCGCCGGGAACGCGCGCCGTCAGCAACTCCAGCTCATGCCCGGGCACCGTGCTGGCTTCCGGCAAAAGCACATTCATCAGGCTTAGCCGCCTACGCCGGCTTTCAATGGAGAAGCACGACCTTGCATCCTTGAACACCGCCGCCATGCCTTCCAACTGGCGGTCAAGCGCGCCGGACTTGTCACCAAGTTCGCCCAGTTCCCTGTCGTTCTGTTCGATCTGCTCGCGCAGCCGGGCGCGTTCCCGGTTGTCCACCTGCTCGTCGCCACCCATCACCGAACGCATACCGGTGCTCTGCCGTTCCAGCAGGCGCAGGCGCGCCTTCAGCAGACCATGCTCGCGCTCCAGCACATCGCGCTGCGATGTGTCGGCAGCAATATTGGCAAGGCTCTGAAGGGCCATCTGATCCAGCATCCGCCGGGCGATCTCCTCGCGCAGCGTCGCATCGGTCGAGCCGCAAATCCGGACCTCATGGCCACTGAAGCTGACCGTGGTCTGCGGCACCTCGGCACGCATCAAATCCCCTTCGAGGGCCATGCCCAGTGTGCGGCGCTCCGTCATCGTCATGCCCAGCACGGCGTAGGCTTGGTCCGCGCCCGCCGACGCCTCGAAAAACTCGCGCAGGTCCGATGAGCGGCTGAAGGCGAGCTCCACGTCATGCGCGGTGCCGAAGAAAGCGTGAATATAGGGGTCGGATCCCCACGCCGCCATGCTGGCTTCCCGCGGCACGGGAAGGCCGGCTACGAGGCCCCGTACATAATCGAGCGCCATGCCGATCGCGGGGCCGAGCCGTTGCTCATAGCGCGGCACCAGCCGCAGGCGCGGACTGAGCCCGAGCACGCGCTCCGTCAACGCGGCGATCTCTTGCTCGTCATGCGGGTGCGCGCCGGCCTCACGCCGGCGCAGCCAGTTCAGAATACTCATGCAGCGGCTCCCTTCACCACGCTTCGCCCCGCTCTGCGAGGTCAGCTATAGCGCTCCGCCATGACCAGCGCGCTGAGGTCGTGGCCTTTCCGGAACATATGGTGGATGCGCGGCTGAAGCTTGCGCAAGGCATCCGGATCGAGGGAATGGAAGGTCAGCATCACGGCTGGCCGCGACCCGTCCCCCGGCACATGCTCGATTTCGTCGAACGATGGGAAGCCGTACTTGACCAGGAATGCCTTGATCTCGTCATCGGTGGTGCCGCTGCCGATATTGTCCAGTAGTAGCAAGGACATGATTCACTCTCCTAAGTTGCTGCCGCAGCGCGCTACGCCATGATGTTGACGCCGCCATCCACATACAGCGTTTCTCCCGACAGCCGCCGCGCAAAGGGCGTCGCGAGAAACGCGCAGGTAAAACCGACATCGAGGATGTCGACCAGTTCTCCCACTGGCGCGCGCTGCGCCGCGTCGTTGAGCATCAGGTCGAAGTCCTTCAGTCCGGAGGCGGCGCGGGTCTTGAGCGGTCCCGGCGATATCGCATGCACCCGGATGCCCTTGGAGCCGAGCTCGTAAGCCAGGTAGCGCGAAACGGCCTCCAGGGCGGCTTTCACCGGACCCATGACGTTATAGTTCGGCACCACTCTTTTTGCGCCGTAATAACTCATCGTAAACATCGTGCCACCGTCTGGCATCAGAGGCACCGCCAGCCGCGCCATGCGGATAAAGGAGTGACAGGAAATGTCCATGGCCTTGCCGAAGCCCTCCGCGGAACAATTCAGCAAGCCGCCCTGCAGATCGTCCTTTGGCGCCCAGGCAATCGAATGCACGAGCATATCGAGCTTGCCCCACGTCTTTTCGATTTCCGCGAACACGGCCTCAAGCTCCCCTTCGCGCGACACATCGAGCGGCATGAAGATCGGGGCTTCCAGTTCCTTCGCTAGCGGCTCCACATACTGCCTGGACTTCTCGTTCACATAGGTGATCGCGAGGTCGGCGCCCAGCTCCCGAAAGGCCTTTGCGCAGCCATAGCCGATTGACTGGTCGTTGGCGATCCCGCAGACCAGCGCCTTCTTGCCCGCCAGGATCGGCCACAGTGTTTCCGCTGTCATATTGCTGCTCCATCGAAGGACATCTCCGGCACCCGCGCGGGCACCACAAGCCTGGCCTGTGTCGCCTCTTGTACCTGCTCGACCGACACGCCGGGCGCCGTCTCCATCAACACCGCCTTGCCCGTGGCGAACGAAATCACTGCCAGTTCGGTAACGACAAGGTCCACTGGCCGCAGCCCGGTCAGCGGCAAAGTGCATTGGCTGACCAGCTTGGACTTGCCCTTTGCGCAATGCTGCATGGCTACCACAACGCGCCTGGCGCCAGCCAGCAGGTCCATGGCACCGCCCATTCCCGGCACAAGCTTGCCGGGAATGGTCCAGTTTGCAAGGTGCCCGGCCTCATCGACCTCCAGTGCGCCCAGCACCGTCATGTCGAGGTGATGCCCGCGGATCAGGCCAAAGGACATGGCGCTGTCGAACGTACAGGCCCCGGGCAACGCGGTGACCGGCTGGCCCGCCGCATCGGTCAGGAAGCCTTCGGCCATGCCGGCCTCCGGGATTGGTCCGGTGCCAATCAGGCCGTTCTCGGACTGGAAAAAGATGTGCATGCCTTGCGGCACATAGTTGGCCACCAGCGTGGGGATGCCTACGCCGAGGTTGACCAACATGCCGTCGCGCAGTTCTTGCGCCACGCGCCTGGCTATCACCGTTTGTGCGTCCATGGTTTTTCCTGTTCCTGCGCCTGCCGGCGTCATTGATGCGCGATGAGGTAATCCACCAGGACCGATGGCGTCATCACATGGTCGGGCGAAATCATGCCGACCGGCACGATGTGTGCAGCATCCACGATGACCGTCGCAGCCGCCATGGCGATGACAGGGTTGAAATTGCGCGCGGTCAGCGCATACACCAGATTGCCCTGGTAGTCCGACAGGAATGCCTCCACCAGCGCAAAGTCGGCGCGCAGCGGTGTCTCCAGCAGATACTCGACGCCCTCCACCTCCAGCTTACGCTTGCCTGCCTCGACCAGCGTCCCGACCCCGGTCTGCGTCAGGATGCCGCCCAGCCCGCAACCGGCCGCGCGGATGCGTTCGATCAGGGTCCCCTGCGGCACCAGGTCGACCTCCAGCGCGCCCACGATCATCTGGCGCTGGGTTTCGGGATTGAGGCCGATGTGACTGACGATCGCCTTGCGCAAGACGCCCGCCGCAACCAGCTTGCCTATGCCCCTGCCTGGCAACGCGGTATCGTTGGCGATCAACGTGAGGTCCCGCTTGCCCTGGCGCAAGAGTTCGTTCACCAGCCGCTCCGGCGTGCCGACGCCCATGAAGCCGCCGACCATGACTGTTGCGCCGTCAGGGATCAAGGCGACCGCACCTTCGAGGGAGATGATCTTCATAGCGCCTCCGTTCCGATCACAGACCTGGTGTGCCTTGCGATCATCAGTTCCTCGTTGGTCGGGATGACCCACACCGGCACCTTGCTAGATGGCGCGCTGATTCTCGGCTCGCCCCTGGCGTTTGCCCCGGCATCAAGCGCAATGCCAAGCCGGTCCGCTTGCCGGCAAACCTGCTCGCGAATCGGCGCGGCATGCTCGCCGACGCCAGCGGTAAATACCAGCACATCCAGCCCTTCTGCCGCTGCCGCCAGCGAGCCAAGCTCACGCCCGATCCGATCGCATGGGTGCGCAACAGCGGTCGGCAATGGCGGCAGCGTTGTCGCGAAAGCGATCAGCCGCCCATATTTTTCGCGTTTGTGTTCCATGTCGTGTGCCCTCGATTGGCTAAACTTCCTGGGGCCCGACAGCGATCAACCACCGGGCACGCGCGCTCACACGCGCTGTTACTTGACCTGCTGGCGGGCGTTGGCACGCGGCGCCGAATTCGTCTTCGCTGCCGACTCAAAAATGGTCAGAACGCGCGCCAGATCGGCGCGTTCTTGTTCGTCGAGCGGCAGCGTGGTGCTGAGCTTTTCGATGTCGCGTGCGGCGTTACGGACCTCCGCGGGCGGCGCGCCGGACAGCATGCCGGGTAGTGCATCGATTGCGGCATCGGCGTCAAGGCGCAGCAACGTGGCTTGCTCGCGAACAACCTGCTTGAACGAAAGAATGCCGCGATCGGACAGCGTGCCGAGCATGGCGCGCGCGAGATTGAAGCCGCGTTCATCAGCTTCGCGGTGCGTACGACGCACAAAGAGCAGCGCGCGCGCACTCGCTTCGATGAGGCCGCCCGTTGTCATGCTATGGCGCAACCGTTCGTGTTCTGCGGCGATCGCTGCGTGACGATCGTCGACCTCGCCGGAGTCTTCCGATACGGCAGATCGGCCGTCGTCGCTTTGGGGGGGAAGCCCGGCGAGGGCCTGCAGCCAGGGGGCGCCGTAGATGGCTTCGAAGAGCTGTTCGACCGCCGCGTCACGTATGTCGCGATAGCAATTCAGCGACGCCTCGATCGAGTCCGATACCACGCTTTGCATTTGCCAGAATGGATTATCGGCAGGGGCGGCTTTGCGCGACTCTCGCACGCTTTGCGCAGCCTGGGCGACGCTCGATGCCAGCGGATGGCGGTCCGACCAAGCCTCGTAGGGGATCCGCAGTGGATGAAACTTGCTCGCGAGATCTGCGCTCCACGGCGTTACGCACAGGCGTAGCCACGGTTGCACAAAGCTGCGATAGAGGCCGAGATTGAAATTGGACACATAGGCTGCTGTTGCGAAACGACGGTCGCTTTCCGGGTCTGGCTGCACGATCGCCCGCACATCATCGATGCTGCGCGGCGAGATCGACAGCACGTGATCGCCTTCGACGAGGTCAGCATGCGGCGTTGCTTCGGTCCTCGCCCCCATGTGCGCTTCATACAGGCCGGACGGCAACAGGTCGATGAGATCGATGTTGCTCACGAATTCGCGATGCTCCTTGCGGCCCGTACTGCTCGACACGAAGATGCCGAGATGGCCGATGTTGTCATGGGTTGCGTAGACGATGGTCTGGTCGTGCCCGAACAGGTCGGCGTCGTCGCGATACAGGTCGGTAATCCAGCCGAGCGCCTGGGGTGGCGGCGTGATGTTGTCACCGTATGAGCAGAACACGACAATCGGCGAGCGGATATTGCGCAGGTCGAGACGCACGCCATCCGACATAACGATATCGCCGCGCGCGAGCCGGTTGCCGACGAATAGGTTGTCGACGATGTATTGCATTTCTGCCGCGTTGAGGAACACGTGGCCGCCCCAGTATTTTTCGAAGCCTAAATACCGTGGCGCTTCGGTATCGATATTCGCATACAGGTTGTTGTACTTTTGCCAGAGTGTGTTGGCCGGGTTGAGGTTCTCGAAGTTCTGCACGAGCCACGCGCCGTCGAAGCGGCCGTCGCCGAGATCGCCCGTGAGCGCGGTCAGCCAGGAACCGCCGAGCAAACCTCCGGAATAGCGCATCGGATTCTTGCCGCGCCAGCCTGCCCAATACGAAACGGGCGCGCCCGCGACGATGATCGGCCCGAACAGCTCAGGTCGCATCGCGGCTGTCATCAGTACCTGCCAGCCTGCCTGGCAATTGCCGACTACGGCGGGCTTTCCAGGGCTATCTGGATGCAGTTCGATGACTTTCTCGAGGAACGTCGCTTCGGCATGCATGACATCTTCGACTGTCTGACCGGGTACGGGGTCAGGAAGGAAGCCTACGAAATAGCACGGATGTCCCGCTCGCAACGCAGCGCCGATTTCGCTGTCGCGCTTGAAGCCGCCAATGCCCGGCCCGTGCCCCGCGCGCGGGTCGAACACGATGAACGGACGAAGACGGCCCGCGTCGTGCGCTTCGGTCGCATTGCGATCGGGTTGCAGATCGTCAGGCGAAATGATGCGCACGAGGCCGTAGCTGACCGGTCGCGGCATGGTGCGCCCATCCAGGATCAACTCGGCAGCGAAATCGAGCACATTGGGTGTGCGCTCATGCAAGTGCGCCTGGTATTGGTTGCCGCGCTCGCGCATCACGTCGGCGAACAGCACATTGCGCTGCCACGCGTCGATTGCGTACTCGGCGCCCGCGTTTGGCAACGTCGTTCCCGGCGCAAATGCGTAGGGCAAGGCCGTAGCGGGATCATCTTGCGGATCGGATGACAGGTTCAAGTGATGCATGCCGCATTAACCTCCTCAAAGAGTCCGCGCCAGTGCCTGGCGTCTCGTGGCCGAGTTCGCGGAACGTTTACGACTTGGTCATCACCATACTCCTTGTCATGATGACAATCAAGTCAATATGGGGAGAAATCCGGAGATCTTGAAGGGTTCCGGCGTGCAACCACCTTAGCGGGAGGTGTCCCAAATGAAGCTCACCGCGATCGGCATGGATATTGTCAAGCACATCTTCCAACTGCATGCGGTCAATGCGAACTCTGGCGAGATCGAGCGCAAGCTCAAGCGAGGCCAGGTGACAGAGTTCTTCACAAAGCGGGAGCGCGCACTCGTTGCTATGGAAGCATGCGGCAGTGCTCACCATTGGGCGCGGCAGTTGCAGCCACTCTCGGCCACGAAGTAAAGCTGATCTCTGCGCGATCGGTTCGCCCCGGCGCTCTCCCGCCCTCATACCGTCCGTATCGCATGAATTCCAGATCACAGCGGGACCTTTGTCTTCAAACTCGATTTATGCAACAAGGCCGCTCAGATGTATGATCTTGAACCCGATGCGTGCGTTCTGGAGTGTCAAGAACGGTCACGCACGTCAGGATAGGCGTGGCTTGGCTTGGCTTGGCTTGGCTTGGCTTGGCTTGGCTTGGGAATTCAATCAGTACTTGGATTGTGCGACGAATTAAAGAAAATAACGTTTGTGGACGGTTTTAATGAGTATACTTTGTCGCTGCATTGCAATTGCCATTGCTGCTTTTGCGTGTGCAATTGTCGGGATTTATGTGCATACACTATTCCCTTCCGATATTAATTTATCGGGGGATGTAATCCGATCTGTTTCCGGATTGATTGGCACTCTTTTTGCCATTGTTTTGGGTCTGCTGGTGTCTTCCTCTTATACCACCTTCAATAGCCAACAGGCTGATTTTAATTCGCTCGTAAATGCGGTAGCCAATATCGATCTTTTACTGAAGCAATTCCCTGTAGTGTCTGATAGTCCACGAATTATGTTGCGGCGGATGGCTGCTCGCTTACTGAGAAGATATTGGCCGGATGAGAGTGGAAAGCATGGCGGAGAGGTAAATTATGATCACCTTTCCGAAGATGTTGAGACGGTGCTGGAGATAAATAAGATCTCCGAAGAGTTTGAAAATATTACTCGTGACGATCTGAACTCAATTCGCCAGTTTTCCAGCAATTTTATTGCCATTCAATCCAATATTGTCCGGAGTCTATCGAGTCAGGTACCAACCTTGCTTCTTGATATTGTATTCGGCTGGGCCTGTTTGTTGTTTTTCCTTTATGGCAGCCTCAATGGCGGCAATGTAATTGCAATATTTTTTCTGCTGTTGGGGGCTATCGCCATCACGAGTGCCAATTTTCTCATACTGGAATTAACCCACCCATACCAGGGCATATTCAAGGTCTCCAGTGCTCCACTCGATTTGCTTCTGAAATCCATGATCCAGGAAAAAGATTCGTCAGGCTAAGGATGGTGTCCAAAACCAGGTCAGCGACGCTGAACTGACCATACGAGTGCCGCCAGATGAAATCGAGGAGCCAATTCGATGCCAATTTCGGCATGAACGCGGACGATTTCTCCCCCTGTTTCGGGACTGCTTCCCGATTCCGTCCATCTCGTCAAGAAACACGCGCTTGCGCGTGCGGCGGTTGCTCGGGTCCAAGCGAAGGTCGATTTGCTTCAGGCACCTATTGTCGCTGGAAACTTTCTTTATGCGTACCCGCAGACGCATGACTTTTGGGTCTTCCGCACTTTGTGTGACGAGGGCGCACTGGCGTGGAGGATGTTGTAGCGTGGAACGGCCGTCGTCTCCACCGCCCACCACCGCCATTCTTCTTCTTGTTGACGAACGTGGGCGAGCCCGCCAGCCGTAGAACAAAGGCAAGTTGTCACCGACTCCGAAGCAATGTCGTCAATTCGCGTGACAACGGCAGCGAAACCGAGCGCAACATCAATGAAATCAACGATTTACTTTCAGCGAAGGAAAGCTGTCACCGCGGAAAGATCGCTAACGTGTCAATCCGGCGTGTGTGAAGCGCCTACGCGGCCCCCCAAAGTCCGTGCCGCCGTCCATCTAGCGACCGCGATCGGAGGCTAGAACAAGACACGAGGAAACCTGGCCAACCTCTTGCACTAGCTGTCTTGTGATCGCGGAGTGCAGATATAGTCGGCGCCCTTCGTAGACCAGACCGGGAGGCCATTCTCGCGATGCCTGATCTGGTCGGCCGGCGGCACGGGTTGTTGCGCCGCAGCCTGCGCCCAGGCGGCGACCGCTCGGGATGTGGATGACTTCATGCAGGCGTCTGGACTTCGTGCGACGGTACATCCCATTGCGCAGCGGCAGCCAGCTCAAGCATCTGCCGGGCCGCGGCGCCGGCGCGGCGCATCGGCACCAGCCTGATTCGGCGGCTGCCTGCCATCCTGCTTATCGCCACTGCCACAATTGTTGCTCATGGGTGCTGTACCGGGAACCGAGCCAAGGTCATTTACCTTTGCTGCCAGTCAATGTATACGACGACGAGTTTCCACTGCCCGCGGTGCAACAAAAGCCACTGCCTCCGGTCGACCCGTTGCATTGTTCGACAAAAGACTTGAAATCCTCTGCTCGCATTGGTTTTGCATACCACCATCCCTGACCCCACTCCACACCCCACTCGCGCAAGTAACTGGCCTGGTCGGCGCTTTCCACGCCCTCAGCTACGATTCGCAACCCCAGAGCCTTGGCCATACTAATGATATGAGTCGTCACAGTACCTGTCGCCGCCGCTGTGCCTATCAATTGCACGAAGGACTTGTCTATTTTCAGCACGTCGAGCGGCAATTCCTGCAATGCCAGCAGGCTCGAATAGCCTGTGCCGAAGTCGTCGATCGCTACTACATGCCCACGTTTCCGAGCTTCGGCCACGAACGTGTACGCGGATTCAAGCTCCAGGAAGCTGCCTTCAGTTATCTCGAGCCAGATCTGACCTGCGCGAATATCTCGGTTCTTAACAATATCCGCCAAAGCTTGCAACGTCTTGCCGTCCTTCATGTCATCCGTGCTGAGGTTCACCGAGACATGCATGTCCCGGTTCGTTGCCAGCGTCGCCGCCATCTCATGTGCAACAAGTTCAAGCACCTGCAGAGTAAGACGGCCAATAAAGCCATGCTTTTCGGCCAGCGGAATAAACAAGTTGGGAGGAATCATCCCACTGTCCAAACTATCCCAGCGCATCAGGGCTTCAGCGCCAACACAGCGCCCTGTTGCCAAATCGACCATCGGCTGATAACAAATGAAGAGCTCGCGACGCTCGATCGCCGCCCGCAACTGGCCATGTACGGAGAGCCGTCTTTGCAGGAGCCGGCGCACGAAGTAGACAAACAGGACGGAGCCGATGGCGCCCGGCGGAATCCAATACCATAACAATTGGTAGGCCAGCATCCGTGCATCGGAGCACTGCATGTAGGCAACTATAACGACATCGTCGCTTTTTGCCAGTGCTACTAGGAGGTCTGGACGGTCCGCGGCCGCCGCGCCTTTGACCAAGGCCGACGCCAAAGCTACGTCCATATCCCGTTGGGCAGCAATCAACGCACCCGCCGCGGAAAATACGGCCACTCGTGCCGTACCATTGGCATTCATCGGAAGGAAGCGGCTGGGCGCAATCAACACCGCATGATCTGAGGACGAGATCTGAATCATGCTCATACTCGTAATCCCAGGCGGATTCGCCGCCAGCCGCATACCCATGCCATTTGCCAACTGCAGCTCTGGCGGCAGATGGGATTCGCTACCGCTAACGATTCCCCAGGAGGTACACCTGGAGAAGCCATGCGAAAAGTGGATGATTTGGTCGACCGCGCGTGTACTCAACGTGGCGACTCGCATCAGCCGAATGTGTTCATGCGTACATGGCGCGACGGGACGGAAAGCGAAGTCGGTCAGCGTGTCCGATGCCTGTGCCAGCATCGCTGTCGCATTCCTGAGCCCGCGGTCCGCCAGCTCATCGAGCTTGCGCTGCTCTTGGGCGATCGCCCCCTTGTACGACAGCCGCAAAGCCAGCATCAACGGCAGGATGGCAACGATGATGCCCGCTGCTATGGCACTTGCTACCAGGTGTCTTCGTCGCATGTACGGAATCTCTTGGCGAGAGCGGCCGACAGCGAAATTTTGCTTCCTATTCTCTATTGGCACGCCGCCTGCAAATGCGCATTTTGGCATTTATGCGCGCGTCGCGGTTATACATATTCAGACAATGGCGGGCACGCGACAAAAAAGAACCGGACCTCGGCGGGTATCGAGATCCGGTTACAGCGCAAGCAGGCGCCAAACCAATGTAGCAATGCCGCAACAAGGCTTGGCAGCGCATAGCTATATCGACCCGCGCTTGAGGCCCACCGCCCCCACCCTGTTCGCTCCTCCAACTGCCATGATGCGGCGGCTGACCTGGGCCTCGACACATCGCAGGCGTGCGGGGTGCGCGTGTCCGGCACACCACAGCCTACGGAATTGACATCGTCTGCGCCAGACTTATCGATGCCGTGCCAATGCGCCGAAATCGATCAACTCCGTCAGAACTTATGCCTAATATTCATCATGACGCCGGTCTGGTTCTGTCGCCTGGCATTGGCGTCTGCAGAACGGGGGCACTAGCTGTGAAGCATTGAGCTGCGGCAGCGGCGGCGGCTGCAAAGGCAGATCGCGCGCAGAGCTGTTCGCGCTTTCCTGCTTTTCATCCGGCTGCATAGCAGTGAAGGCGATGGGAGCGTGGTCGTCCACGGCCACAATGAGCATTTCCCAGCCGGCACCGTCCACCGAATCGCGGCGATTGCCGGCCACGCGGCGGCAGGGCCGCTCATACCACACTCCTACTGGCATTACATAGAAATCTTGGCTGTACGGGCAACGCCGCCCCAATGCTGCATATCCTGCTTAACAAGCTGCGTCAGTTCTTCCGGCGTACTGGCTCTGGCCTCGGCGTAATGGTCCGCAAGATACTTTCGGAACTCCGGACTCTCTACTGCCTTGACCAATGCGTCACGAAGCCGTTTCGCCTCAGCGTCGCGAGTCCCCTTTGGCGCGAACGCCGCAAACCACAACACACTTTCAAATCCTGGCAATTCTTCGGCAATAGCGGGGACATCCGGTAGCGAAGGCATGCGCTGCCGTGCCGCTACGCCAATGAATCGCATCTTTCCTGATTGCACCAGAGCTCCAGCTTCGATAGCGGTAACGAAGCTGCACCGGATGTCGCCCTGAAGCAGGCCTGCCGCGGCCAGCGATCCGCCTTGGTAGGGAACGTGCAGCATGTCCAGCTTGCCGCGACGGGAAAACTCGAACCCCGTCAAATGAGCAAGCGAACCGATACCTGATGAGCCGTAGTTAACCCTCCCATCCGGCTGACGCGCCTGCTCCATCAAAGCCTGTAACGTTCTTGGGCCCTTCTCTGCCGATACCGTCAAGACCAATGGCATGAAAGCGATTGTCGTCAAAGGTCGAAGATCCTTCAGCGCATCGTAAGGTGTCTTTCTAATGGACGGGACAAGCGCGTTCGGCCCCTGGTTGCCGAACAAGATGGTATTTCCATCAGGGGACGCCTTTGCTACATAGTCGGTGCCCATCGTTCCGGCCGCGCCTGGCTTGTTCTCTACAATCACAGGCTGCTTCAGGAGTTCACCGAGTGGCTTCTGCAGAAGCCGGGCAACATGGTCGGTCGATCCGCCGGCCGCGTATGGCACGACAAGCTTTAGTGGAGGGCGTTCTCCGGCCTGCGCCTTCGCTTGTGCAAATGTCAGGGCAACCGGCATGGCCAGCAGAATCATGCGGGAAATGGATAGTGGCATCGGATCATTCACCTTTAACGAGAGACAGCACCGTTCTTCGAAAAAAAAGCGATGTGATACTCAGGCCGACGGTACCTGCAATTCACACCAGGTTCTCACCTTTCACATCGCGGCGGTTCTGTTGCCTGCGGTGGCCTCTCGCCAGCGCCCCGCGTACATTGTGCGCCATTGATTCTTGGCGTCTGGACGATCCCTTGTCGAGTCGTCTTTTCTAGCCCGACCTGTAAGTTGCGCTGACCGCCACAGCAATCGGACATGGCTGTATTAGCTGTTTTCTTCACGCACATCCGTCTTTCATGAGTACAGGAAAGACACCGCGTCGACACCACCCCAATGGGCCGCGTTCCCGTATTTCCGACGGAGACAGCGCGCGCGTAGTTGAAACGCACCGTTCCACCCTGCTTTGATCCCCCTCAGGCATGGGGCTTGCTCTTCGTGCCACAGCGCCACAAAAAGACCTCGGCCTATGGAGGCGCCCCAACGCCAAGCGAACAACCGGACGGGTCCCAAACATTCAATGCCGTGGCGCATGCCGAGGAGAACGAGGGGGGGAAGGATCCTTCGATCCTCTGGGCAGAACACATATGCCGCATCAGATCGAGGTGAGGTTCCTCCCCCGACCCAATAAACAACATGGAGACAGGAGAAAGAATGAAGTCGCAATTGAAACTGTTGGCCGCATCCACCGTGGTGATTTGTTCGTCCGCTGCCTATGGTCAAGGCAGTGTTACGCTATACGGGGTGGTAGATGCGGGCATCGAGTACGCCAACCATCAGCCCAACGGTGGTCACGATGTCGTTCGCATGACACCCGGCAATCTCTCTGGCTCACGCTGGGGGCTGCGTGGTGTCGAGGATTTGGGGAGCGGCTTGAAGGGCCTCTTCGTACTCGAAAGCGGATTCGACTCCGATAGTGCGCAATCTGGTCAGGGAGGGCGACTCTTTGGGCGGAGCGCATATGTTGGCCTGCAGGGACGATGGGGGTCATTCCTTCTCGGCAGGCAGATCAATTCTCTATTCGAAATCGCAGGGGATATCGATCCCGTCGGTCTCGCTCCAAGGTACTCGGTGCTTGTGCAGGATGTCGTCTTGGCATCCCGAGCCGATAACACTGTCAAGTATGTTGGAAAGTTTGGCGGCCTTAAGGCCTCGGCGATGTACAGCTTTGGCTCCGATAGCGGGAAGGCCAATGGGAGCGAAGTTCCGGGCAATGCGAAGATAGGGCGCGAATTTGGCGGAAGCCTGGCATATTCGTCCGGAAACTTCAGCATCGCCACGGCGTATGACGAGATTAACACCGGCACCCTCAGCACCACGCCGGACGCGACCGCGCGCCGGGCCGTGCTTGCGGGGACCTATTCCTTCGGAAACACAACGGTCTATGCGGGCTACCGTTGGGCCAAGGCATATGACGGCGCCCTGTTGACGGGAGCACCGGCTCGTCAGGCGACCCAACGCTCCAACCTCTGGTGGGCCGGGGCGCGTTGGCAGGCTGCAACCCCGCTCACGCTTTCCGCGGGGGCTTACTACCAGGACTTTGCAGGTACCAACGCCGATCCCTGGCTGTTCGTGGCGTCGGCTGACTATGCGTTTTCGAAGCGCACCGACGCTTACATGACGATTGGCTATACAAAGAACCATAACGGGTCGTCTCTCGGCCTCGGCTCGGGCGGCGTTGGCTTCGGGACAGTCATTGCCGGTGCGAACCAGTTCGGCACGGTTATCGGCTTGCGTCACAAGTTCTGATCGCGCAACGGCGTGAAGCCGTGATCGCCCCTTGGCAGTCGGCCCCTTGCCGCTGACTGCAAGCGTCTGGGGTCGGGGCAGCTAACTCATCGAGGCCAGTCTGCCCTGGCCCGCGCGACATCCGCGCCATTCAAGCAACGATCGGCTGCTGCCATTCGCGCCTGCGCGCTACGCGGGACGCATTGCGCGAGCCCGATTCCGAGCCTTCCGATTCCCGCCTCTGCGCCCACCGCGGTTAGCACCGCTTACCGCTCCCCCCAAGATTTCCAACTCGACACCGTGCAGTGCAGCCACGAAACTGGCTTTACCCGTTTCTTTCCAGGTTATTGACATGAACGACGATAAAACCACGCCACCGCCGTTAAAAGGCATCAAAGTCATCGAGCTCACTCACCTCATTGCCGGACCGTACTGCGGCCAGCTTCTTGCCGAGGAAGGAGCACAGGTGATCAAGATCGAGCCGCCCAGCGGCGAACTGGCCCGGTCCCGCGCCCCGCTGCGTGAGGATGCCCAGGGTCATACCGTCTCGGCGCATTACGGCGCGCTCAACCGTGGCAAACAAAGCATTGCGCTCGATCTGAAGAACCCCGAAGGCATGAACGTCATGCACGGGCTGCTGGAATCCGCAGACGTGCTCATCACCAACATGCGCGCCGCGGCCCTGGAGCGCCTGGGAATCCATCCGGAAACGCTGCAGAAGCGCTATCCGCGACTCGTGATTGCCTGCATCTCGGGGTTCGGCATGGAGGATGCCGGCGAGTATGCCGACCGGGCCGGACTCGCCCTCGTGGCCGAAGCCATGACGGGCGCCACCGGCCTGACACGCGACCATGCCGGCAATCCCGTATGGTGCGGGTTCGCGCTCGGCGATATCCTCGCCGGCATGACCGCGCACGCGGCGATTCTGCTGGCCCTGCGCAATCAGGAGCGCTACGGCATCGGCCGGATCCTGGACCTGGGCCTGATCGAATGCACGCTTCCTATGGTTTCCGTGGCATTGGCCCGGGTGCAGATTGCCGATGCCTCCCTGTCCGCCTTCGCCGGCTCGAACGACTTTCACGGCGTGCCGTACGGCGCATTTCCCGCGTCGGACGGCTTCATCAACATCGGCGTCAATCGAGACGATTTCTGGCGCCGCCTTTGCGTCGCCATGGGGCGTCCGGAGCTCGGGACCGACGAGCGTTACGCAACCTACGTTGAGCGCGCGAAGCGCCAGGACGAGGTGATTGCCATCACGGAAACCTTCACCCGTGCCCACACGCGCGCGGAGATCACGACGAAGCTGAACGAGGCCGATGTCCCGGTCGCAGGCGTCCTCAGCATGAGCGAAGTGCTCAATGACGCGTATCTGCGGCAACGTGGCGCGCTGCAGGAAGTCGAGGACGGCCTGGGCGGAACCCTTCGACTGCCGGCTGATCCGTCCCGCTTCCGCACCGCGCAGGGTGTACTCAGCCTGCCGCGCCTTGGCGAGCATCGCGTCGCGGTGCTGGAAAAGGAACTCGGCCTCCCCCCCGCCGAGATTGCCCGACTGGAAGCGGCTGGCGCCTTCGGCGCTGCGAAGCCATCGCCTGCGTCCACCGCATCCTGAAGAACGATGCTCGTTGGCACGCACGCATACACAGATCAACAGGCGGTCGATATGAAAGAACAATCGGATAAGCAGCAGCGAAAGGTCGCCATCGTCACAGGAGCGACGGCTGGATTAGGCAAGGCCATCGCACTCAGGCTGGCACAGGAAGGGGTGTTCGTCGCCGCGACCGGCCGCAACCAAGCCGCCGGCGAGGCGCTGGTGGGATCCATCGAATCATCGGGCGGACAGGGCGCCTTCCTTGCGGCCGACATCGAGGACACCGCACAGGCGACTGGCCTCGTCCAACAGGTGATCGAGAGGTTCGGCCAGGTAGACATCCTCGTGGCCAGCGCCGGGGCACCTCCCGACGCACAGGGCGTAATCGGCCAGGTCGAACCGAATGCCATCGCGGACCAGATCGCCAAGACGGTTCGTATCAAGCTGAATCCGGTACACGCGGTCGTGTCGCACATGACCGAACGCAATAGCGGCACGATTCTGTTCGTCACGTCCGAAGGCGGCCGCTTCCCGACGCCCGGCCAGACGACGGTGGCCCTCCACTCCGGCGGGCTCATTATGGCCGCCAAGGTCATGGCCAAGGAGCTTTCGCGCTCCCGTGTGCGCGTCAATACGTTATGCGTCACGCTGGTCGAGCAAACGCCCGTGTACGAACGGTTCGCAGGCGGACAACTGACGCCGATTCGCCAGAAGGTGTTCGACAAGATCGCCTCGCAAGCGCCATTCGGTCTCGCCAAGCCCGATGAGGTTGCATCCGTGGCTGCATTCCTCGTTTCTGATGCATCGAGCCACGTCACCGGGGCGACCCTGAGCGCGACGGGCGGGGCAACGTACTCTTGACGGAGTGGGTCAGGCATCGCGCGCGGCATGCGTGCCGCTCGCGATGTTTCGCTTTGCAGCAGCGAGGCCGCCAGGCCGCGAATGATCGAAACGTCGACGTTGATCGACATGCCCCGCATCTGCACGCAGGAGGTAGCCGTCGCTTCAATCGCCGCACGCGCTGGGCATGACCGGTGCCACCTTTCCCGTCTCTCGACCGGGAACCAAGAATTGTGGAATTGAATGGATGCGTCGAGATCCGGATCCCGTCCTGAAGTCCGCAATGCGCTTAGCGAAGGGTGAGGTCATGACAAAAGATGGAATGAACGCGCCCCGGCCTCGGCGCGGAGCTCGGCAAGCCATGGTGGGGATGTATCACAGGAAGGGACGGGTCCCCCATCGCGAAACGGCATCGATGTGCCAGAGTGGAAGTTCACACAGTCCACACAGGATGGAGGGACCCGAAATGAATACTACGATCTACGGTCTGGACATTGCAAAGACTACTTTCCAACTCTATTGGGTCGAGTCCAACGGCAAGTGTTTCAATCGTCGCTTCAGCCGGCAGAAACTGATTGAGTTCCTCGCCAAGCGTGAGTCTGGACGGGTGGCGCTCGAAGCGTGCGGCAGCGCTCACTGGTGGGCCCGCCAGCTGCGCAGCCTCGGCCACGAACCGGTGCTGCTGCACCCCAACTACGTGCGTCCGTTTGCCCAGACCAACAAGACCGATGCCACCGACGCCAAGGCTATCTGGACCGCGGCGCAGCAGCCCGGCATGCCCGTCGTTGCCCCCAAGACCGAGCCGCAGCAGTCCCTGCTCAGCCTACACGCACTGCGCCAGCTGCGCGTGAAGATGCGCACCATGCTGGTCAATCAGTTGCGCGGCATGTTGTTCGAATTCGGCGTCCACTTCCCCCGCGGACTGCGTACCGGCCTGCAGGAAATCGTGCAACACATGGCCGACATCGAGCAGTCGTGCCGCCCATGCTGTTCGAGTTCGTGCACGAACAATTGCAAAGCATCGAACGGCTCGATGAGGAGATTGCCCGCCTCGACCAGCGTATCAACGCCTGGGGCCGGCAGAACCGGGCTTGCCAGACCATTCTCGCCATCCCGGGTATCGGCATGCACACCGCCACGGCCATGGTTGCCACAATTGGCGACGTCCACACCTTCAAGTCCGGACGGCAACTGGCGGCCTATCTTGGCCTGGTGCCTAAACAAACCGGCACCGGCGGCAAGGTCTGGCTCGGTGGCATCAGCAAACGCGGCGACCCCTACCTGCGCACCTTGCTCATTCACGGCGCTCGGGTCGTGCTGAGCCATCTGCGCAGAAAGAATCAGCCCGGCTGGCCTCTGACGCTCGCGCAGCGACGCCCCATCAACGTCGTGGCCGTCGCCATGGCCAACAAGATGGCACGCACGGTCTGGGCCCTCCTGGCGCATGACCGGGCTTATGACCGCGACTACGTCCCGGTCAGGCCTGCCTGATGGCAGGCCGGGCTGGCAGAGAAGGAAAGCAGGACCGTCCACAGGTTGCGACGGTGAGATGAGCATCATGGCAAGACAGGTCGGCCGCGGGAGCGTAAGCCCAACGAGTCACCGGTGCTACCAAGCACGAACAAAAGATAGGGACGCTCCCGGCGGATATCCATGAGGGCCCGCAGGCTCGCCTGCACCACAAGGCCGGATATAAGTCTGCAACCAGTCCTGCTCGAGCCAGCATGTTCGTCTTAGCTTGCAAACCGGGGCGCGTTCATATAGGTGGCTCCCGAACCATCATCCTTTGAAGCCACACACAAATCCTGTGCGGCTCCGACGCCAGTTACCTCTGGCGCCGTTCACACCTGTTGCAGTGCCTACCTGGCGACCGGCACGACACGCCGCAGGAAGTCGAGCGCCGCACGCCCGAAGACGTCGTTGCGATCGCCCGAAACCATGTGGCCGGCCCCAGCGATGTTCACGAACTCCGCTCCCTGACACAGACGCAGGAAGTCGCGCGCGCCCTCCTCGCTGACGACGTCAGACTGGCCACCGCGAACCAGCAGCGTCGGCAGGCCGAGGCGGCGCGCCGCCTCGATGCGTCGTTCGTCGCCTTCGCGCCCCTTCTCCATGAGCCGGGGATCCCAGTGCCAGTGGTATCTGCCGTCGGCACCCAGGCGGAGGTTCTTTGCCAGGCCGTATGGCACGCCCTGCGCCTGGGCACGCGGCCGATAGGCGTGAATGGCCTCGGCGGCTTCTTCGAGTGTACTGAAGCCTTCCGTCGTGCCGCGCATGAAGGACTTCACCTTCGCCACGCCAGAAGGCTCCGTGCGCGGTGCAATGTCCACGAGAATCAGTGCGCTGGCCTCGATGCGCCCTTCACCGACGCCGATCAGGCTGGTGGCCCCGCCCATCGACGCGCCGACCAGCGCCGGCCGCCTTCCAAATGTCGCGACGAGGTCCCTCAGGTCGCGAATCATGGCATCGCGGGAGTAGTCGCCATCGGCCGCCCAATCGGAGTCACCATGGCCGCGCGCGTCGAACGCCACCGCGTGGTAGCCGGCAGCGCCCAGTCTCTGCCCCGTCGCACGCCACGCATGCCGCGTTTGACCCACCCCGTGAAGCAGGAGTACCAGCGGTCCTCGCGGATCTCCCCATGAATCGCCCGCAAGCTGCAGGCCATCGTCGCCGGTCCATCTGTGCATGGGCACCGGGGTGCCGGGAAGTCGGGTGTAGGGGTTCATTGCTGTGGCGTTCATGGCATTCAACGCCCCGCGGCCCGGGAGGCGTGGAGGATAAGGAGATGTCGTCGGCACGGCGCGCGAGGCATCACGTCGCCGTTCGACCTGAAAACACAGGCCCCGGCGCAGTTCTGCGGGCGGGGCCCGATGTGCCGGCATCCCGCGTGGCGCAGCAGGCCGGCTTGGTAGATTGGAGTGCGTCAGCCCTTCGGGCGACGACGATACAGGAAAGTCGTACGCATCTCCTGCGCGACAGTCCCATCCTGCTTGATGACTTCGCGCTGGACCACAATCACGCCGCGGTCCGGCTTGCTGGTCTCCTTCTTTTCCAGCACGCGGACGCGCGCCCGGATCGTATCGCCATGCTTGACCGGCACCAGCATCCGCCATTGGTCGTTCTGCAGCAACGCGATCAACGTGCCGTCGTTAAGCCCGCTCGCATACTGCAGGCCAGCCATCACGGCGTACACCAGCGGGCCGTGCGCAATGGGTTCTCCGAAGGGGGTGGTCTTGCAGTATTCGAAGTTCGTGTGGACTTCATTGAAGTCGCCCGACAGGCAGGCGAAGTTGACGATGTCCGTCAACGTGATGGTGCGAGCCGAGCTGATGAACTCCTGTCCGATCTCGAAGTCTTCGAAATATTTGCCGCGCGGCGCGGAAGCAATGGTCATGGCAATCCTTTTGGATATGAAGGGATCGAGGCGTCAGCCCCTGTCGTTGGCGAGGATGACGGTGCAGTGCGAGGACAGGATGCCGCCCTCATTGTGGACGAGTGCGACTTCCGCGCCATTCACCTGCCGCTCGCCCAGGCCGCCGCGCAGCTGGCGCACGGCTTCGACGATGCCGAACAGCCCGCCCGCGGCGCCAGCGTGCGCGTGCGACAGCATGCCGCCGTGCGTATTCACCGGCAACTTGCCGCCAATGGCTGCATGCCCCTCCGCAAAGAAGGCTCCGCCCTCGCCACGCTTCACGAAGCCGAGTTCCTCGAGTTCAAGGATCGGCACGATCGTGAAGCAGTCGTACAGCTGGGCGACGTCGATGTCGCCCGGGGCAAGCCCTGCCATTTCGTACGCGATGCGTCCCGATTCGGTGGCGCCGAATTCGGTGAGACTTGGCGCGCACATCAGGTGCTCGTGCGTGTGGTATTCGCCGATGCCCTGCAGATACGCCGGCTTGCACTTGAGGTCGCGAGCGCGCTCTGCGGAGGTGACGATGAAGGCGCCGCCCGCGTCGGAGATGAGGCAGCAGTCGAGCATGCCCAGCGGATCGGCAATGGGCTTCGCCGCCAGGACCTCATCCAGCCCTATCGCCTTCTTCATATGGGCGTTCGGATGCAACAGCGCGTGGTTGCGCGTCTGCACGGCGACGTGTGCGAGTTGCTCCCGGGTCGTGCCGTACTCGTGCATGTGCCGCTGGGCGATCATGGCGTAGTAGCCCGGAATGGACCCGCCGTAGGGTTGCTCGAAGTAGGGATGGCCCACCGCCAGCAACGTGCTGACGGTGGCATCGCGCGACTGGCCCGTCGCGCGGTTCTCGCCGGCACAAACCAGGATCGTCTCGGCCTGGCCGGCCGCGATGGCCTCGGCGGCGTGCTTGAGCATTACCGCCGGGCTTCCCCCGCCAACCACCATCGAGGCATTGAAATGAGGCTTCAGGCCGAGGTACTCGCACAGCACCGAGCCGAGCATGAAGTACGGCTCGGTGAACGAATAGGCCGTCAGCAATCCGTCGATGTCGGAAACCTCGAGCCCGGCATCGTCGAGCGCGCGCCTGGCGGCCTGCGCGTTCAGCCCGAGTCCCGACATATACGGCACGCGGCCGATGTCCGATTCGCCGACGCCGACGATTGCTACCTTGTTCTTCAGGGATGCAGGTTTCTTCATGTCATGCTCCGCGCGTGGCGATGCGCTCGAACTGCGGGATCAGGGCGCCGTCGCCGCGATCCTCGAAGGTGACCGTCACAGGGTCCCCCACCGCGACGCCCAGCGCGTCCTCGCCTAGGATATTGGCCATCATGCGCGGGCCCTCGTCGAGCTCGATCAGCGCGAGCACGTAGGGCACACGCGAGGCAAAGACCGGGTCCGACGCACGGCGGATCACGCTGAAGCTGTGCACGCGTCCGGTACCGCTGGCATCGATCCAGTCGAGGTTGTCGGACCAGCACGACGGGCACAGGTACCGCGGCATGAAGTGGAGCTGACCGCAGGCGTTGCACTTGCGGATCACGAGGCGCCGCTCGCGGGCGGCGTTCCAATAGGTATGCGAGTCGGCGTTGGCGACCGGCTTGGGCAATGCGGCTTGCACGGGTTGTTCTCCTTGTGCTCTTCTCAGTTTGCGGCGGCGGCCGTTTCAACGTAGGCGCGGGTGCGGATCATCCGCGTGGAGTCGTACGCTATGACCACCTCGCCACGTTGGTTCTTCACCTCGTGCGCAGTCGTGACCACGCCCCGGTCTGGCTTGCTCGTCAACCGCTTGGACTTCAGCCGCACGTGAACGCTGATCGTGTCGCCCGCGAATACGGGCTTCAGGAACTTCGGCGTCAGTTCCATCAGGAAGATGCCGCGGCGGCGGGTCAGGCCCGCCTGCAGCACCGCGCCCTCGGCCAGGCACAGCACATGCAGCCCGGGGGCCATGCGCGCGCCATACTCCCTGGACAATTCGACGTAGCTCCGGTCGGTGAAGGTCGGCGTATGGAAGCGGTGGAGGTCGACGAACCCGGCAATGCCGTCCTCGGTGACGGGCACCGCCTCGGATTCGTACCTCCAGTTCTCCGTGTAGTCCTCGAAATAGAGTCCTTCGTCCATCGTCCTCTCCCAGCTCAGTAGGAACGCGGCAGGCCCAGGACGTGCTGGCTGACGTAGTTCAGAACCATGTTCGGCGAGATCGGTGCGATCTGGAACACGCGGGTGTCGCGGAAGCGGCGCTCGATGTGGTACTCGCGCGCCAGCCCGAAACCGCCGTGCGTCTGCATGCAGACGTTGGCCAGTTCCCATGAGGCGTCAGAGGCGAGCATCTTTGCAATGTTGGCGTCGCCGCCGCAGGGCTCGCGGCGGTCGAACTTCTCGGCTGCCTTCCAGCGCAGGGCGTCCGCCGCCTCCAGGTGCGCGTAGCCGAGCGAGATGGGAAACTGAACGCCCTGGTTGGCGCCGATCGGCTTGCCGAACAGCACGCGCTCCTTGGCGTAGTTGACCGCCTTCTCCACGAACCAGCGTCCGTCGCCGATCGCCTCGGATGCGATGATGATGCGCTCGGCATTCAGACCATCGAGCAGGTACTTGAAGCCCTTGCCTTCCTCGCCGATCAGCGAGGTCTCGGGCACGCGCATGTTGTCGTAGAAGACCTCGAAGGTGTGATGGTTGAACATCACGTCAATCTTGCGGCTGGTGTACTGCTTCGGATCGACCTGGCGCTTGTCGACCAGGAAGGCCGAGATGCCCTGGTGCGGCTTGGCGGGGTCCTTCGGCGGGCTGGTGCGCGCGAACACCATGAAGGCGTCGGTGTAGTCGAAGCGCGACGTCCAGAGCTTCTGGCCCTTGATCACCCACTCGTTGCCTTCCCGCCATGCTTTCGTCTGCAGCTTGGCGGTGTCGGTGCCGGCGTTCGGCTCCGTCAGCGAGAAGGACTGCAGGCGCACGCGGCCCGCGCATACCTCCTCGAGGATTTTGCGCTTCTGTTCGTCAGTGCCATGGCGGGCCAGGATGCCCATCATGAACATCTGGCCGTGGATCATGGAACCGACGCCGCCCGAACGGTGCATCTCCTCCACGATGACACATGCTTCGCGCAGGCCGAGCCCCATGCCGCCGTACTGTTCGGGAATCATCACCGTGTGCAGCTTGGCGTCCATCAATGCCTTGATGTAGTCGTGCGGAAATGCCTCTTCCTTGTCGAGCTTGGCGAAGTACTCGTCGCCGAAGTTCCGGGTAACGGCTTGCGTGGCCTGGAGCACGTCATCCAGCGTGACGCCATGGGAAGAGTTCTGTTCGGTGGAAGTCGGGATAGCGGACATGTTGGTTTCCTTGGTTTCACTGCAGCGAGGAATCACGCCGGGTAACGCAATGGCGTTCGTTCGGTGTCTCGTGCTGTGAGGTCAAGTTTCAAATCCGCAGGAAGAAAAGTCGAGTCGCTTTTTTTACCGAGACCGGTAAGTTTCGCTGACCGTCCTTCAATGCGGAAGCACGGCGAGAGCGCGCGTACGGCGAACTGGTGGCGCATGCGGTGCGGAGAGAGGGCACGTTGCGTCCAACCACCTGCATTCGGCTGGACATGGGATTCACCGGGATGATGTTGCGGCATGCCGCGGTATTAAACGGCAGCGGGCGGCGACGCAGACGGCCGCGCACGAGAGGGATCCTGCCTAGGTGCAGGCAGGCGAAGCGGGCGCGGGGCTGCCGGGACGCGACAGGACTTCCCGTCGCGTGCGCTGCCACGCCCGCTGTCACATCAAGAGGCCGCGAAGCGCCCGCCTATGCGCCGGGTGCTGCGCAGAGTGCGTCCACGAGTTGCGAGACGCTGGCGAGACGGTCGACCGACCACAGCATGTCCAACATCCGTCGGGCCGCCGGTCCGTCGCTCCATGCACGGTACAACTCCAAGAATTTCAACTCCAGTTCCGCATCGGCAAGCGGATTGGCGGCGCCTCCTTTGGGGTCGTGCTGCAAATGGCTGTACGTGGAGCCGTCCTTCAGCCGAATCGTGACGCGACTGCGTGAGTGCGCCGGGAAGGCATCGGTGAGCTCGGCGGAGCAGCCGACACGGATCCGCTCCATCAGGCGTCGGGTCTGCGGATCACCAAGCCGCTCGCGCTCGTAGTCGGCGGAAGTCAGTCGGCCATTCAGCAAGGCCACGGCAATCGTATAGGGCAAGCTGTGATCCGCGGTTTCGCGGTTCGTCGGCGCCCAACGCGTCGGATCGCCGCCCATGGCGCGAAAGGCCGCCTCGTAGGTCTCCACCTCGATCGCCTCGATGGCTTCGACAGGCACCTTTTCACGCAGGGCCAGCGCCGCGTCGACTGCCGCCTGGCCGTGATAGCAGACGGGATGGAACTTGAGATGCGTGCCGATGATGAGCGGCATCTCGCCCGCGCCGATTTTCCAGTCGAGCTCGCCCACGATGTCGCGCAGGCCGCCCTTTCCCTCCACAACCGCGGTAGGCCCCGTCACACCTTCGCGGGCCAGCAGCGCGGCAAAAATGCCATTGCGCGCACCGTTCGGACCGGCACAGCTCTTCCAGTCGGACAGGTCTCCGGTACGGACGTTGTAGAGCTGCAAGCTGGAAGAGAGCGCCAGCGATATGGCTTCGCCGGCCTGCGTTTCGCCGAGGCCCAGCAACCGCGCCGCGCCGGCGGCGGCGCCCGCCGCCGCACACGTTGCCTGGTCGAGGGCTCGCGTTGCGAGGGCGGTGCTGTCGCACAGGCTGCAATACACCTCATAGGCGACGATGGTAGCCGTGACGAAGTCCTTGCCGCTCAGATTGAAGAATTCGGCCAGCGCGACGAGACCGCCGATCATGTCGCTTGGATGCCCGTTGCTCCTGCCGAGATGCGTATCGCTGTAGTCCTGGTAGCGCAGCATCGTGCCGTTGGCAAACGCCGCCATCTCGATGGAGGTGCGTTCGCCGCTGCCCCAGATGCGCGCGGTGGGCGTTCCGGCGTAGCGTCCGGCGAACGTCCGGATCGCGGAACAAAATGGCTCCCGATAGGCCGCGGCCGCGCACGCCACGCTATCGATGATGCGGCGGCGGCATTCGTGTATGGCACGCTCAGGCAGTCGATTAAAATCAGCCGCCGCGACATGGCGCGCGATGCGAAGCGTTGTAGCGTCCATCTTCAGCTCAGCACGCGCAGGACGTCGGTCGCATCGTCCAGCGCCTCGAGATGCCGCACCATCTCCTGCGCCTTGCGAATGCCCCCGGCCGAAGGGGGCACCGCGGCAAGTTCGGCGCTGTAACGGAACTTCTCGTAGAGGTACTCCCAGCTCATTGGACATTCCACGTCGCCCGGGACGTTGTCCCCTACGCGCGAGAGCGTGCGGCCGTCGCGCGTGACGATGTCGATGCGCCCCTTGGGAAGCGTCGTCTTCCAGTCGAAGCTGTCATCGAATACCGGAACGACCTTGTGCGCTGCTGCGAGCACCTGCGGATCCGTCAGTGCGTCGCCGAAGAAATCGGATACCTTTACCTGGCCCTTGGTCGCCGCGACAGCCACGCAGAACGGGATGCTGAACTTGGCGTCCACCGGAGTCGCCGGACGGCGGCGGCTTTCGATGGGCTCGCACAGCTGCTTCTGGAAGTCGCCGACACTCACCCGGATCTGTTCGATGTCGTCGATGGCCAGCTTGTGTTTCGTCATCAACGTCAGCGTTGCATGGATGAAGCCGTGCGAGGCGCCGCAGGAAGGCCAGGGCTTGTAGAGAATGGAACCGCCGTCATACTTCTCGCCGAGGTCCTTCACCATGTTCTCCCGGTCATACTCCCCGCGGAAGTAGACATTGAAGAAGCCGGCCTTGCCCTCGAACATGCTCTTGACGCCGCTCACGCCCTTCTCCGCCAGCAGCGCGGCGAGCACTGCACCCTTGGTCGTGAAGCCTGCATACATGCCTCGCAGGTCGCTGCCCACGCCATACGCCAGTTCCATCGTGCCGCAACACTGCATACCCGCAATGCCGAATGCGTCGACGATCTGATCGCGGTTGAGCCTGAGCACGTGGGCGGCGGTCGCAGTCGCCGCATAGACCCCGATCACCGTGGTCAGGTGCCAGTCCTGCCGGTTGGCGACGTTGCGCCGGATGCGCAGGAACATGTCCTGCCCTGCGGCGACTGCCGCAATGAGGTCGCGCCCCGAGACACCGCCTGCTCGCTCCGCCAATGCGAATGCCGCGGGCACGATCGAACTGCTTGGGTGATGGCCTTCCGGCGCGTGATCGTCGAAATCCAGGCAATGCGCCAGCGCGCCGTTATGAAACGCGGCCCACAGCGCCGGGGCACGTCCCCCGAAGCCGAGAAGCGTGCTCTCCTCCACGCCGCCGGCCTCGCGCACCAACGCGTTCACCCCCTTTACCGCCGGCTCTACGCCGGTTGCCGCAATGATCACGCCCAATGTATCGAGAATGCTCTTCTTGGCCCCCTCGATGGCCTCCGTGGGCAAGTTGACATACCGGGTATTCGCGACAAACGTGGCAAAGTCTTGGGACAGGTCGACAGCTTGTGTCATTGGGTGATGTCTCCGTATAGGGGTTTGATTTTTCCTCATTGTCGATGGGCCGTCGCAGGCCTGTCGAGACAGTTATTGTTTGGGCGAGGGTAAGCCGATCTAACCGTCATACCATGGCGGGTAGAGTCGTAAGGACTGCTTACGCTGGCATCGACGAAAAGCGACTGGCTCTCCGCAGTCCCGCCGGCCGATACTTGACGCGTTTGCAACCTTACCTATGCCACCATGGATATCGCCTATCTGCTCGCCTCAAACGCCGTCAGCCGCGAATACGACAAGCTGCGCGACGAAACCATTGATGCCACGGTCGACGGCCTGATCGACAGTCTCGCCTGCGCCCTTGCCGGCCTGCACGCGCCCGGACTGAAGGAGGCACGTGCCGCGGTGGGGCGCTGGGGCACCGGCCACTGCTCGGTCTGGGGCGGCTTCGGCCACGCCAGCGCGCCGTTTGCCGCGTTCCTCAACGCGGTCAGCATGCACGCGTTGGACTACGACGACACGGATGACAAGGTGCCACTGCACGCCAACGGCATGGTGCTGCCCGGCCTGATTGCCGATGTCGAAGAGAGCCGGCCCGATTGCGATGGCCGCGAGTTCCTCACCGCGCTGGCCGTCGGGGTCGACGGCGCGATGCGCATCGGCCGTGCCGGTGGCCCCAAAGGCTCACGCGGTTGGAACTACAGCGTGATCAGCGGGTCGGTGGGCGCGGTGCTCGCCATCGCGCGCCTGCGACGCTGGGATACGGAGACCACCGTCAACGCACTCGGTCACCAGCTTACGCAGACCGCCGGCAGCCTGCAGTCGATCATCGACGGCAGCCTCGCCAAGCGCTTCCAGCCGGCCCAGATGGTGAAGAACGTCGTCATGTCCGCCGCGCTCGCCCAGGCAGGCATCGACGGACCGAGCAACGTGTTCGAAGGCAAGGCCGGATTCGTCAACCTGTACCAGGACGGCAAGTTCGATCTCGACGCCGTCCGCGCAGGCATTGAACGGTGCGACCTGCCGGAGGACCTGAGCCTGAAGCCCTACCCGGCCTGCCGCTTCACGCACGCTCCGATCGACCTGGCCCTGCAACTGCACGCACAGGGCGTGCGCTCCAGCGACGTCAAACAGATCCGGATTCGCGTAAGCGGCCAGGCGGTGAACATGGTGGGACGGAAGTTCGACCATCGCTCAGCCGGAGTCGTCGATGCGCAATTCAGCATCGCCTACACCGTGGCCGTCGGCCTCGAACGCGGCGCGGTACGCATCGGCGACTTCACCGGGGCTGCGATCCGCGACGAGCGCGTGGGTAACTTCGCCGCCGAGCGCATCATGATCGAAGCCGATGCCGCCGTCCCGTTCCTGGGCATGGTGCCGGTAGCGTTCGACGTGGACCTGGCCAATGGCAAGCGGCTCCACATCGAAGCCCATGACGTGTGTGGCAGCCCCGGAAAGCGTATGTCGGCCCAACAACTGCGGGACAAGGTATTGGACTGCCTGGATTTTGGCCGTTCTCCCGTCAACGCTGACGATCTGATCGCGGCCGTTCATGGACTGCGGGATGGCAAGCCCATTGCCTCCGTACTGCAGTTGATCGCCTGAGTTGTCTCTGGATTGCCGGACGGCCGGTGCAACGGCCGTCCGCGAATCCATGTACGAAGCACTGCTCCGCGATCAGGCCGATCCCGCCCCCCGCTGCATGCCCGCATGGGACGCCCGCATGGGAAGCAACGCGCGCCGCGTCGTTGCGGGCGAAAGTTGCCCGGCCGATACCTACCGTGAAACCAGTTCCGCCTTCCCGGCACTCTCTATCATGCTGAGTCGCTTATAGAGATAGGAACGCGAAATGCCAAGCTGCTCCGCGACACGCGACTTGTTTCCGCCCGTGCGCCGCATGGCCTCCATGATCATCTCGGACTCGACCCGCTCGGTAGCTTCGCGGATCTCGTACTTGGCCGACTCGGTTTCGGATCGCTTGCCATTGCTTTGGACGCCGCCGGACGGATGCTCGACACCGTCGAGGCTTCCGAAGTCGCTGATGGAAAGCACGGGGCCATCGCAGAAGATCGCCGCCCTGTCGATCGCATGCTGGAGTTGCCGGATATTGCCCGGCCACGCACGAGACTGCAGGAAGCGGATCGCTGATTCCGAAATGGACTTCTTCGGCGTTCCATGCCGGACCGAGAATGCCTCCAGGAAGCTGTCGGCAAGCTCGGGAATGTCCTCGAGCCGCTCGCGCAGCGGAGGCAGGCGCAAGGTGACGGCACTGATGCGATAAAAGAGATCCAGCCGAAAGCTCGAGCTGGCGATCATGGATTTGAAATCGCGGTTGCTGGCCGAGATGAGCCGGAAATCGGAGTGCCGTGCACGATCGCCACCGACCCGCTCGAACCTGCCGTCCTGAAGCACCCGCAGGAGCTTCACCTGCATGTCGACCGGCATGTCTCCGATCTCGTCCAGGAATAGCGTGCCGCTATCCGCAGCCTCGAACTTGCCTTTTCTTCCCTTGCGATCCGCCCCCGTAAACGCGCCTGGCTCGTAGCCGAACAGCTCGCTCTCGACAAGGTTCGGCGGCATCGCAGCGGCATTGACCAGCACCAATGGCTTGTCGTTACGCGGGCTCAGCATATGGATGGCGTGAGCGACCATCTCCTTTCCGGTCCCGCTCTCTCCTGTGAGCAGAACAGGTACGTCGAGCGGTGCCAGGCGCAGGATATCGTCCTTGAGACGGCGCACGGCGTCGCTGCTGCCGACGATCTGGTCCAGCCCATAGCTGCGGTTCCGGATTCCCGAAAGCTCCCGCCGATAGAAATCCAGTTCCTGCTTCACCTGGGCAAGTTCCACGGTCAACTCGCGGATGGATTCCGGTCCCTTGAACATCACCTGCCCGATTGCCGCGACTACCCGCTTCTTGCGATCGAGAATAGGAAGGCGCGAGACAACACGGGTGACGCCGTTCATCTCCTGCAATTGCGCGACTTGCCCCTTCCCTGTCGCCACGACCTCATGCAGCCTCGTATTCTCGACTACGGCGGTCACATGCTTGCCCAGCGCTTCGCCATGCCGGAGGCCGAAGAAGCGCTCATGGACGGGACTCATGTAGGTGATCCTGCCATCGGCGTCGACGACGACCATGGCCTTGTATGGGTCGGTGATGAAGTGACGGAGGATATCCTCCGCCGAATCGACGCTTGCCAGGAACTCGCTGAATTCGTCCGCTTCCTGCGAATCGAAAATCAGAAAGCAAACGGCATCCCGCGTGGGGATGGCTGCGACCGTCATCGGTCGGTCCAGGTCCGTCAAGGCCGACAATCGCCCGACCGGCATCCGGCCCCGGTTTTGCCAGAGCCGGCATAGTGACTGGGAGATCAGCGAGTCTCGGCCAAGACCGCTGGAAAACGTCGTCGCCCCATGCTCGTCCAGGACGAGAATTCCTTCTGGTTCACGCTTCATTTTCAACCACCATGGCGATCGCTCCACCACCAACCCAGGAACGTCATTCCGGCTGGATATTTGCTTCCTTGATCAGCTTCACGGTCCGCCTTTCTTCCGCAAGCAGAAACGCGTGGAATCCTTCGGGTGTGCGAACTTCGGACACTTCCTGATCCAGTGCGGCGAGGCGGGCCTGCAGCGCCTGATCCGATCGAGCGGCCTCCATGGCCTCCGCCAGCTTGGCTTGTACCGCCTTCGGAATTCCAGCCGGAGCGGCGAGGCCGACAAAGACGCTGTACGAGGCATCGGGATAGCCCAGTTCCTTGAAGGTTGGAACGTTCGGGAACTTCGGCGATCGGCTTTCGGAGGAGATGGCGAGCGCGCGCAGGGATCCCGCCTGGATCGAGCCGTACAGGGAGGTCGGCGTACCCATCATACAGTTCACTCGACCGGAAATGACGTCGGGAACCACGGCAGCGACCCCTTTGTAAGGGATGTGCGTGAGGCGTATGCCTGCGCCTTTTATGAACAGCTCCACTGGCAGATGCGAGGTACTTCCTTGCCCACCGGAGCCAAACGTCACCTCCCCCGGGCTCTTCTTTGCGGCGCCCACGAGATCAGGCAGCGTCTTGAAGGGCGACGCGCCCCCGACAACGAGCAAGGCGGGGGAGCGCGCCATCTCTCCCACTGCAACGAAATCCTTGCCGAAGTCGTACCCGGCCCCTTTGAGCAGTTGAGGCATGGTCACCACTGTATTGGCGAAGGCGAGAAGCGTATAGCCGTCCGCCGCCGACCGCGCGACGTATCGGGCGCCGAGCATCGAGCTGGCGCCGGGCATATTCTCCACGACCACCGGCTGCTTCAGATAGCGTGACATCCTGTCGGCGTACAGGCGGGCCGAGGAGTCCAGCAAGGCTCCGGCCGCGCTGCTGACGATGATGCGGACAGGCTTGGTGGGATATGGCGCCGATTGCGCGCTGGCTACGCAGGCCATGACCGCCAATGAAATCCCGCCGACGGCGTGGACGAACTGACGCCTTTTCATTTCATTTGTCTCCTGCTTCTAGTTGTATGGATCGCATGCTAGTGCACCGTGGTTTGGCGCGTCGAGTTCGATTTTCTTCGCCGCCTGGTAAGAGAAGCTAACCAGAACTTACGCGTGTCCGGCGGAAGAAAGCCTCGCAAGTACCGCGACCGAAATTCCGAACTGGTCATACACCGCATTCTCCAGCCGGCACCGGTCGGTGAATCCGTAGGACGCTGCGGAAGACTGCGTCGCCGAACACAGCAGGTCGAACACGAATCGCGAAAGGCGTTGCGTCCTGACGAGTTGGCGAAGGCTGGAACACTCCTGCAGGAGCTTGCGCGAAAGCCATCGACCGTCGAGCTTGCCGAGGCATGCCGCGGCGGATGAGAGCCCCCAGTCCGATTGCGGCGAAGTGAAGACAGCGAGGGAGATACCCGCCGTCGCAGGCTTCCGCTGCCTAAGGTCGTCCGTCGACGGGCTGGAGGAGACGCGGCCCTGGTCCCGTCCGGGTGCCGGGAATCCGGGCCCGGATTCGGGAACGATTGTCAGCGTGACCTTGGCCTGGCGCAATAAGGTCAACGATACCTCTTCCAGAGCGGGGATGAGGCGAGACTCGCCGTGGCGAACCGCCCTGGTAAAGCCGCGCATTGATACTTCGCACGTCCCGGCTTCGACGACAACCCGGATCGGAAACGGGAGCTGGATGTTCCTGATGCCAATAATCCCGGCATCGAGGCAACTGAGCCTCACCGGCCCGGGGAGACGTTCGATCGACGGATGGCGCGCGCGCCCGGCGCTCGCACGCAGATGACTGGCGGAGATTGGCATGGCAACTGAGGAACGACGCGCGCTTTAGCCAGCAGGAAGGGCCCCGGTCAGCACGGGCTTACTGCCTGAGCAGGCTCACCGATTTCTCCTCTTCGTCCCGAAGGAACGCGTTGAACTGCTGTGGCGTTCTCACATTTGAAACTTCCATGCCCAAGCGTCGCAGCCGCCCGGTGAACGTCGGGTCCTTCTTTGCCGAATCGATGGCATCCGCCAGTGTCTTCCGTACGGCATCGGGGATCGCTGCGGGCGCAAAAATGCCGAAGAACAGGTTATATGTGGCATTCGGGTATCCTAGCTCCCTGAAGGTCGGGACATCGGGAAACGCCGGAGAGCGGGTGCTCGACGTGATCGCGAGCGCGCGCATCTTTCCGCTCTTGATCAACTCTTCCGTCGAGGTTGAAGGCCCCATCAGGAATTCGACTCTGCCTGCCAAGACGTCGGGCACCGCCAGCGAAATCCCCTTGTACGCGATGCCATTAAAGCTGACCCCTGCATCCCGCGCGAACAACTCAGCCGTCATGTGCGACGTCGTCCCACGGCCCGTGTATGCATAGGTAACGGCGCCCGGATTCCGCTTCGCTGCCGCAACAAGTTCGGGGATCGTCTTCGTTTTCGATGATCCGCCGACCACCAGCAGGGAGGGCGACCGTGCAAGCTCCCCAACGCCAGTGAAATCCTTCATCTGATAGCCGGCACTTTTCTCGACGTGAGGAAGCGTCGCGATGGTGTTGGCAGCGACGAGCAGCGTATAGCCGTCGGCTGCCTGTCTTGCGACATAGCGCGAGGCGAGCATCGTACTGGCGCCGGGCATGTTCTCGACCACGAACGGTTGCTTCAGGGTTTTCGAGAAGCTCTCCGCATAGAGCCGCGCCAATATGTCCGTCATCCCGCCGGCCGAGGTCGAGACGATCAGGCGCACCGGCTTGACGGGATACGAGCCGTCCTGCGCGTGCGCGGGGAAGACGGCCGACGCAAACAGGCAGCCGGAAAGGAATTTCAGAAAATGGCGGCGGCTTTTCATGTGTCTCCTCATTGGGTTTCGGGCTGGCGATCATCCCGCCGGCGACTGGATTCGACCTGTGGAGGCCGCCATGGCGGAAGTGTGCTTCCTCCCTGGCGGTCCCGGCAAACGGATGGCCCCGTCCGTGGCGAATGCAACGCGATCAGCGAGAGTTTCGTCCCTGTATGGCCCAGACGTCCAGTTGACTTTAGGCCCTCCTCGGGTAAGTCCTGCTTACCGGCGGCCGCACCTCCGTGGTTAGCTCAGCTTACCTGACATGTGGTAAATGCGACTCGACACCCCGGCACATTGTTGCCACACTGTAAGCAAAGCAACCTCTCTGCCCGGGAAGGAGGCGGCCCGTCAACGGACGGGCACCAAGCGCCCGACAGATACATCCCCGATCCATGGAACTAAGACATCTGCGTTATTTCGTCGCTGCTGCGGAAGAGGAGCATTTCGGTCGTGCCTCGGACCGTCTGTTCGTCACCCGTCCGGCGGTCTCGCAGATCATCGCCGACCTGGAAGATGAACTTGGGGTTGAGCTTTTCGAAAGGCAGCCTCACGGCGTCAAACTGACCGCTGCCGGGCTCGCGATCTTGCCTCGACTGCAGAGCATCATGAGTGATCTCAACCAGGTCATCACGCTGGCGAAGCAAGTTGGCGAAGGCAAGGTCGGGGGGCTGAGCATCGGCTATGGATCGTTGACCCTGTATCACCCTTTGTTTCGGGCCGCGATCAAGCGATATCTCGAATACCATCCTAACGTGGCGCTCAGTCTGGTCGAGATGCCGACTTCCGACCAGGTCAAGGCGGTGCTGGACGGAAAGATCCAGGCTGGCTTCATGCATTTCGGCCCGGATGCCGGACAAACCCGCAAGCAAAGAAGGGGGAGTGTCCAGACGGAAGGCGAGGCGTCGCTCGAGCGATATGTGATTCAGACGGGCGGACTCGGCGTCGTGGTACCCGATGACCACCCACTCGCAAAGAAAAAAGCTGTCTCCTTGAGCCAGCTCGCCGGCGAACGATTCGTCGTCGTTCCGAGGTCCAGCGTCAGTCCGGGCTATGGGCCTTTGTTCGCCTTATGCCAGGAGGCAGGCTTCGAGCCGCAGGTCGTTCAGGAGGTCCACTCCATTGCATCGCAGATGAACCTGATATCTGTCGGGGTCGGAATCGGATTGACCGTGCTGGGCAAGTACTTTAACTATCCGTCCGGCGTGGCCGTCATACGGCTTACGGACGCCAACTACAAGACCAACTTTCAGCTTTGCTGGATGAAGGGGCGTACCGAGCCCGTTCTGCAGCAGTTCATCGACGTCGTCAAGGAGCTTTCCGGTAAGAGTATCGGCAAGCTGGTGACGCCCGAGAACACCGCCGGAAAGCACTGAGCGAGACGTGCCTACGATTACTTCGGCGATAGACCCGCGAGCGTGCGTGTGGCGCTCTCCAGAAACCTCTCGAGCCCCGGCGTAACGAATGTGGGGTTCCATACCAACATGCCCCGCGCGGGCACGGCGGCGCCGGCCAGCGGCACGAGACGCACGCCCGCCATGCGCATGCGCATGCGGCAGAGCGTGCCCGGCACGATCGCCATACCACAGCCCTCCGATACCATCGACACAGTGGTCATCCAGTTGCGCGTGTAGTGCACGATCCTTGGATGGATGCCCGCCTGGCTGAACAGGCCGATCAACGCGTCATGGTTCGCCGGGTTCATCTCGCGCTCGAACATCACAAACGGCTCATCCGCCAGGTTGCGCAAATCAATCACGCTCTCCTCTGCCCTGGGATGCTCAACTGGCAGACAGAGCACCAACTCGTCCTAACGCTCCGCGCCGCTGGCCCTGCATCGCGGGGTTAGGTGCTGCTGCGCGTTCCCGACCCCACGGTCGGGCCGCCATTCACGACGAAGGAAGTGTGATTGTAGTCCGCGCGAACAGATGAACGTCTCCGCGGAATACAACGCGACCGCGCCGTCGATGATCCCCTTCTCTTATCCGTCCCGCAATCCTTTGAACGTTAGGAAAAAGCCCAGACATCGTACGATTCTGCATTGTTGGCACAGCGATTGCAGTACAGGAAGCATAGCTGAACTCAACGTGGTAGAAAGTGAACACTGATAGAACGTCCTTGAGGAGACTGCTCGCAAAATGGGTCGGCGTCGACGCAGATATGCCGGCCCGTGTCACGCGCGTGCGCCCGCCCGGGCATTGCACCGGTTGTGTCAAGGTGGACGTGGTCCGCGCTTCGGGCGACCTGTCGCTGTTCTTCTTCCGTCATGCCAATGGCTCGTGGTGCGTGTTCCCACCATCCACGGCTGGGCATTGACGGCTACCAACCGCGTTCCGCCCCGGCCGATCGCCGGTTCACACCATCTATCCCAATCCCGGGACAAAGTAGACATTGATGCAAATAGGCATCTCGCGTGAGTCGTGGCGAGACGAGACTCGCGTCGCCGCGACACCGGAGACGGTGAAGCGCTACCACGTTTGGACGGTCACGCCGGGCCGCGGTGTTTATCGCGGTGGCCGCGGTGGCAGAATCGGCCGCGTTCGGCATCACGCCGGCGCAACCGGAACTTGCGCACCTGGTCCCCGCTGGGTAACCGCATCGAGCTGTTTATCAGCTGCCTCGTCGGCGCGATCACGTTCTCGGGCTCAGTGATCGCCTTGGGCAAGCTCGCCGGCCGCTAAAAGTTCCGCCTGTTCCAGGGCGCGCCGGTGGTGTTCGCCGGCCAGCACTGGCTGAATCTGCTGCTGGCGGTGGCAATGGTCGGCTTCGGCATCCTCCTCTCCATACGCAAACCTGGACGCCGTTCCTAATCATGCTGGCGATTGCCTTCGTGCTGGGCGTGCTAAATCATCACCCCGATGGTCGACGCCGACACCCCGGTGGTGGTGTCGATGCGGAACTCGTACTCAGGCTGGGCGGCGGCGGGCATCGGCTTCTCGCTGAACAACCCGATGCTGATCATCGCCAGCTCGCTGCTGGGGTCGTCCGGTGCCGTCCTCTCGTACATCATGTGCCGCGCGATAAACCGCTCGCTCTTCAATGTGATCCTGGGCGGCTTCGACGGCGACGCCGCGGCAGCAGGACCGGCCGGCGCGCAGGCCCAGCGCAACGTGAAGTCCGGCTCGGCCTATGATGCCGCGTTCCTGATTGGCAACGCCGAGACTGTCATCTTCTTGCCGGGCTACGGCCTCCCAGTGGCTCGCGCCCAGCATGCGCTCAAGGAACTGACCGAAGCGCTGACCGAAAAGGGCGTGACCGTAAAGTGCGCGATCCACCCGGTGGCGGGCCGCATGCCGGGCCATATGAACGTGCTGCTGGCCGAGGCCGAGGTGCCGTACGACCAGGTCTTCGAGATGGAAGACATCAACAGCGAGTTCGGCCAGGCCGACGTGGTGCTGGTGCTAGGCGCCAACGATGTGGTCAATCCGGCGGCCAAGACCGATCCCAAGTCGCCGATCGCCGGCATGCCGATGCTGGAGGCCTACAAGGCCAAAACTGACGCGACGTCTCCTTCCGGGCCCCCGCCTGGCGACGAGCGCGAAAGCGCGTCCCAGTCCACCGCCTTGAACATGTCCTCGACCACCTTCTTGGCGTCGCCGAACACCATCATGGTCTTGTCCCGATGTCCGCCGGCCTACGCCGGGCTGGACAATGAACTGTTCTACATGGCGAGCGCTTGTTAAACGATGATGGTCTGCGCTGGCGGGAAGTCGATTCCTCGCCACGCCCTCCCTCATGCTCAGTCGCTTATTCAGAAAGGACCGGAACTCCATGGCTCCCCCCCATTCTCATAGCCGCCCGGAGCCGCATGGCCACGAGAATTCACACTGAATTCCATGCGCGCGGGCTACGCAGATGAATGGCATGCGCCACCGTCTCCTTCCGGGTTCTCTTCCCCCCAATACCACTGGCTGCGCCACCATTCTGTGTCTTCGCCGACTACACCAATGGCGTCCCCGCAACTGCGAAAGACAGCGCGACTACAGTCCCATCCCCAGCATTGACACCTGCCATGGCGACTCTGCTCCGCCAGCGTATTGCCGCAACACGCGCTCGCTTCTACGTTTCCAGCCTTTCCGCGCAATCTCGCGAGTTTCGTACTGCGCATTGGCATGCGCTTTGCAGTAGGAAGGCACTTGCGTAGAACCCACTCGAAATGGACACACTAAAGACATTACCCTTCCAGGTGCCCGGCGCCGGCCTCTCTTGCTTACACGGCATTCGCGTACTCGACTTCACGACGTCGGTAGCCGGCCCCTACGGCACCCTCTTGCTGGCAGATCTCGGCGCCGAGGTTATCAAGGTGGAGAAGTGCCAGGGCGGCGACGACACGCGCAGCTGGGGCCCGCCGTTCCTGGATGGCGAGTCGCTGTGGTTCCTGAGCATGAACCGCAACAAGCAGAGCATGACGATCGACCTGACCCGGGCCGAGGGTCGCGGCATCGCCCATCAACTGGTGCGCCAGGCCGATGTCGTCGTGCTCAACACGACCCAGCGCGTGCAGGAAAAGCTCGGGCTGGACTACGCCACGCTCAAGTCGATACACGCGGCGCTGATCCATGTGTCCGTGACCGGCTTCGGCCTGCAGGGCGAGCGTGCGGACCTGCCCTGCTATGACCTGATCGCCGAAGGCTACTCAGGTGTGATGCATCTGACCGGTGAGGCAGGCCGGCCCGCACAGAAGGTCGGCACCCCCGCGGCTGACCTGCTGGCGGGCCAGGATATTGCCATGGCCACGCTCGCCGCGCTGTTCGAGCGGGAACGCACCGGTGCCGGCAAGCAGGTCGACGTGTCGATGGTCGCCACCGCCACGCGCTTCATGGCACCCCGTATCGTCCCGTTCCTCGGGTCCGGCGAGCCGCCGATGCGCTCGGGCGGTACCGACTCCGTCATTGCCATCTATCAGGTGTTCGAGACCGCCGATTTCCCCATCACGCTCGGCCTGGGCAACGACGCGATCTGGCAGCGCTTCTGGGACGCCGTTGAACACCCCGCCTTCGGCAAGCAGGCCGGTTTTGAAACCAATGCGAAGCGTCGCCAGGCACGCGCAACGATCGTCGCCGCCATCGCCGAGATCCTGGCTACCCAGCCGCGTGAACACTGGCTGGCGCTGTTCGCCAGGCACCGGATCCCGGCCGGGCCGATCAACAGCATCGACCAACTGGTTGACGACGCGCCGTTGCGCGACGCCGGAATGTTCTTTGCCGGCCAGGGTGCCGCGGGCCGCGTCCCGCAGGTTGGCCTTGGCATCGCCTTCGACGGCGCCAGCGCCGTCTATCGCACCCCTCCCCCCGCTCTCGGGCAGGACACCGAACGCATTCTCGCGGAACGCCTTGCCATGTCCGCGACGTGTATCGCAGGCCTCATCGACTCAGAAATCGTCTAACCAGGAGACACAATGAGCTACTCGGAAATCCTCTACGAAGAAGACGGCCCCATCGGCACGATCACGCTGAACCGGCCGGAAGACGGCAACATGTTCACGGAGACCATGTGCCACGAGATCCGCGACTGCATCAACGCGATCCGCCGTGAAACCCGTACGCGCGTGATCGTGATCACCGGTGCCGGAGACAAGTTCTTCTGCACCGGCGGCCGCAAGGACGGCATGCAAGACACGACGCTCTATGCCGGGGTGCTGCCGACGCTGGAGATGTACGAGAGCATCGACCGCCTGCAAAAGCCCGTCATTGCTTCGGTCAATGGCTTCGCGGTGGGCGGCGGCAATGTGCTGCAGGTCGTCTGCGATCTGACCATCGCGAAGGAGTCCGCCATCTTCCGCCAGGTAGGCCCGATGGTCGGCAGCTTCGACGCTGGCTACGGCACGTGGTACCTGGAGGACCTGGTCGGAAAGAAGCGCGCCAAGGACATCTGGTACCGCAACCCGAAGATCACCGCTCAGGAGGCGGTCGAGATCGGCCTGATCAACCGTGTCGTCCCCGATGACCAGTTGCGCGCGGCGACCCGGGAGTATGCCCTGGAGGTCGCCGAGCGCGGCGCGTACGCACTGGCCTCGCTGAAGAGCGCCTTCAATGCGCGCCACGGCGGCGTGAGCGGCCTGTCCCGGATGGCGCATGACCTGCTGCTGCGCGGCTACCTCGAATCGGACGAGCACGACGAGTTGGCAGCCGCCTTCGCCGAGCGCCGCAAGCCCGACCCCTCGAAGTTCGGACATTGAAGTACGGGTGACCACCATGCAGAACATCCTGACCCTTCACAACCCGCAGAATGCGAGGGACTACTACCTGTCTGGCATCTGGCGGCAGGAGACGCTGTACACGCTGGCCCGGCGCCATGCGCGCGAGCGTCCCACCTCCTGCGCATTGCGCGATGCCGATGTCAGGCTGACCTGGCGCGAGGTGGTCGACTGGGTCGACTGCGTCGCCGTAGCGCTCCACCGCCAGGGCATGAAGCCCGGCGACCGCGTCGGCATCTGGCTGCCCAACGTCGTGCAGGCGACTATCATTTTCCTGGCGTGCTCGCGCAATGGTTACGTCTGCTGCCCGTCGCTGCACCAGAACTACACCGTCCACGAGATCTGCACGCTGCTGAACCGCATCCAGTGCCGCGCGCTGTTTGCGATGCCGGGCTATGGCGCCGACTCCGACGGCAACTCCATCTTCGCCAGGGTGGCGGATATCCCGACGCTGGCGTGCGTGTTTGCGCTGCCCAATCCGGCTGCCGGCGATGCCGCGCTGCCGGAGGGCGCCCTTCCGTTCCCGGACAGGCAGCCCCCCTCAGCCCTTTCCACGCCGGACCTGAATCCGGACAAGATCGTCTATCTCGCTTTCACGTCAGGCACCACCGGCCTGCCCAAGGGCGTCATGCACAGCGACAACACGCTGCTGGCGAATGGCCGTGCCCTGGTAGAGGACTGGGGCCACACGGCCGACACCACGCTGCTGACGCTCAGCCCGATAAGCCACCACATTGCGACGGTCGCGATGGAGCAGATGCTGGTGGCCGGGCTGGAGATGGTGATGACCAACCTGCGCGCCGGCAAGCACGCGCTCGACTGGATCCTGGAAACGGGCGCGACCTACGTGATGGGCGTACCCACCCATGCGATGGACATCCTGCAGGCGGTACGCGACCGCAACATGACGTCGCTGGGCGAGGTCCGCACCTTCTACATGGCCGGCGCGGCCATCCCTCGCGAAGTCGCGCAGAAGTTCGTCAGCCTGGGCGTGACGCCGCAGAACGTGTATGGCATGACCGAGAACGGGTCGCACAACTACACGGTTCCGACCGACACGCAGGACACCATCGTGTCCACCTGCGGACGCGCATGCCGGGGCTATGAGGTGAAGCTCTGGAAGCAGGACAACATCGACGAAGAAGCCGAGGTCGGCGAAGTCGGCGAGATCGGCGGGCGCGGCGGCCTGCTGATGCTCGGGTACTTCAGCAACCAGGTCGCTACCGAGACTTCGTTCAATATCCATGGCTGGTTCATGAGCGGGGATCTCGGCATCGTCGACGAGAACGGCTGCGTGATGATCGTCGGGCGCAAGAAGGACCTGATCATCCGCGGCGGCCACAACATCCACCCGGCACGGATCGAGGAGCTCGCCATGCGCCATCCCAAGGTGGAGCGCGCCGCGGCCTACCCGGTGCAGGACGAGCGCCTGGGCGAGAAGGTCTGCCTGGCGGTCATCGTGCGCGCCGGGCAGGAACTCCCCCCGAACGACATGCTGGAACACCTGGCTGGCTGCGGCTTGTCCAAATACGACATGCCGGAGTACTTCCTCGGACTCGACAGCTTCCCGCTGACTGCCAGCGGAAAGATCCTCAAACGCGAACTGGTCGAGTTGACCCTGCGCGGACAACTGAAGCCGACGGCGGTCCGGTATCGGGCACGGGCCGTCGCGGGAGCATAACCATGGCGATTGACATCAAGTATGCCGGCCCGTACGCGGTCCTGACCCTGAACCGGCCCGAAGCACTGAACGCGCTGCAGTTCACGATGATCGAGGCCTTGTCATACACCCTCGACCAGGTGGCCGCATCCGACGCGCGCGCGCTCATCGTCACCGGCGCCGGCCCCAAGGCCTTCTGCGCCGGCGCCGACATCAAGGAGCTGATGGACAGGGACCTGATGGCACAGCGCGTCGGCGCCCAACTGGGCCAGCGCACCTTTGCCAAGCTGGGCGCGCTGCGGATTCCGTCCGTGGCGGTGCTGCATGGCTACGCCTTCGGCGGCGGCCTTGAACTGGCCATGGCCTGCACCTTCCGCATCGCCACCGTCAAGGCGCGCATGGGCCTGCCGGAGATCAAGCTTGGCCTGATTCCCGGCTACGGTGGCACCCAGAGGCTGCCGCGCCTGGTGGGCGAAGCGCGCGCCACCGAGCTGGTGATGTCGGGGCGGACGGTCGATGCGATCGAGGCCGAGCGCTGGGGCCTGGTCAACCGTGTCGTGCCGGAAGGCGAGCCGGAGGAACTCGGCAAAGCCTTCATGGCCGATTTCGTCAGCTACAGCCGGTGCGCATCGCTGTTTGCCCGCGAGGCCGTCGCACGCGGCATGGCGACCACGCTGGACGAGGGCCTGGACATCGAAGCCGACCTGTCCACCCTTGCCTACCAGACCGCCGATGCGGCCGAGGGCATGCGCGCATTCCTCCAAAAACGCACGCCGGAGTTCAAAGATGCCTGAGATCAACGGTACGGTCATCGTGACGGGCGGCAGCCGCGGTATCGGCGCATCCATTTCAACCAGCCTTGCCGGCGCCGGCTTGCACGTGGCGTGCCTGTCCCGCTCTGGGGAGCTTCCCGATCTGCTGGACGAAGCAGCGCAAGGCCGGGTGCGCGCCATGCGCTGCGATATCACTGACCCGGACTCGGTCCAGGCTGCATTCGCTGCGGTGCCCGAGATGTTCGGCAAGCCGGTGGTCGGCCTGGTCAATAACGCGGGCATTCATTTGCAAGGCGCGTCCGCAACGTTCCCGATTGCAGACTTCGAGCGGGTGATGACGACCAATGCCACCTCGGTGCTGCTCGCCAGCCAGGCTGCCTACCCCTACCTGTGCGAGAGCGGCTCATCGCTCATCGTCAATATCGGATCGTTTTACGACAAGCTGGGCGTCAAGGGGAACGCCGCCTACTGTGCCTCCAAGGCCGCGCTGGGAGCGATCTCGCGCTGCCTTGCCGTGGAATGGGCCCGCAACGGCATCCGCGTGCTCAATATCGCGCCCGGGTACATCGAGACGGACCTGAATCGCGAAGAGCTGAATGGCGAGGCGCTGCAAGCGTTCCTGAAGAAGCGCATTCCGGCCGGCGGCCCGGGGCAAGCCGCCGACATTGGCCGGCTCGTCGCCATGCTGTTCCAGCTGCCCGGACGCTTCCTGACCGGCGAAACGCTCTATGTCGACGGCGGCCAGGGCATGGCCCTTTGAACAAGGATGCACACATGAACATTCTGGAACGACTGGACGCCCGCCTGCCCCTCTCTGACGAAGAGAGGATGATCCTGGACAGCGTCAAGGATCTCTGTGAAACGCAGATCGCACCGCGCGCCGCCGAGTATGACCGCACCGGCGCCTTCCCGTGGGAGAACGTGCAGGCGATCAACGCGCTGGGACTGAACGCGATGTTCATTCCCGACGCCTATGGCGGCGCGCAACTCTCCTATCTCTGCTACCTCGCTTGCGTGCGGGAGATCTCCAAGGCTTGCGCATCGACCGGCATCGTCTGGGCGACGAATTTCCATGCCATCAAGCCGCTGATCGAATACGGCAGCGAGGAACAGAAGGCCCGTCTGCTGCCGCGAATTGCAGAAGGCGGCCTTGCTTCGCTGGCGATCACCGAGCCGTCGGCCGGCTCCGACGCGACCGGCATGCGAACCAGCTTTACCCCTGACGGCGACGACATCGTCATCAATGGTGGCAAGACCTTTATCACCAACGGCGACGTCGCCGACCAGTATTTGCTGTTCGGCAAGTGGTCGGAGATGAGCGATCCGAAGGCAGCCATTTCGGTGCTGATCCTGGAGAAAGGCACCGAGGGGCTGCGCGTGCTGGGCACCGAGCACAAGATGGGCACACGCGCCTCCAGCACCGCCAGCCTGGCTTTCGACGGCTGCCGCGTGCCGCGCGCCAACCTGATCGGCAATCCCGGGGATGGCCTGCGCATCCTGTTCGGCTCGCTGAACCGCTCGCGGCCCAGCGTCGCGGCGCATGCGCTGGGCATCGCCCGCGCGGCCTTCGAGGATGCCGTCGCGTACATCAACGAACGCCGGCAATCGGGCAAACGGATCCTGGAATTCCAGGGCATCCAGTTCATGCTGGCCGACCTCGCCTCGGAACTGGCGCTGTGCGAATCGTGGCTGTGGCGCGTCGGCGAGATGGTCGACGCGGGCGAGAAGGACTTCGGCGTGGAGGCCTCGATGCTGAAGCAGCGCGCATCGGATGCCGCCATGCGGATCACGACGGATGCGGTCCAGCTTCTGGGTGGCTATGGGTACTGCAACGACTATCGCGTCGAACGTCTGATGCGCGACGCCAAGATCACGCAGATCTGGGAGGGCACGAACCAGGTGCACCGCCAGCTGATCGGACGCAGTTTCTTGAAGAAGTAGGAGACAACGGTGACAACTATCCAAACCGTCGGCGTGGCCGGCGCCGGCACCATGGGGGCGGGGATCGCCATTGTGGCGGCCCGCGCGGGATTTCGGACCATCGTGTTCGATGCCAGGCAAGAAGCGCTTGACCGCGCCAGAGGCCAGACCGAGGCTTTCCTGAAGAAATCGGAGGAGCGCGGCAAGCTGCCGCCCGGCGCCGCCGCCGCCGCCCTGGGCCGGTGGCAAGGCACCCCCGAACTGGCGAGCCTGGCAGAGTGCGACATCGTCATCGAGGCCGTCTTCGAGGATCTCGCGGTCAAGCACCAGTTGTTCCAGGCGCTCGACCCGGTCTGCCCCGAGCACACGATCTTTGCGTCGAACACCTCCACGATCTCCATCACCGAGATCGCCGGCGGCTCCGGCCGGCCGGACCGCTTCGTCGGCATGCACTTCTGCCTGCCGGCGCAACTGATGAAGCTGATCGAGATGTCCCCCGGGCTGGCCACGTCCGACGAGACCTTCCAGCGTGCCTGGGCCTTTGCCGAAGCCATGGGACAGAAGCCGGTGACCACGCAGGACACGCCGGGCTTCATCCTCAACTACTTCCTGATCCCGTTCAACAACGACGCCATCAGGCTGGTCGAGCAAGGCGTGGCCGAGCCCGCCGATATCGACCTGGCGATCAAGACCGCGCTCGGCTATCCGATGGGTCCGCTCGAGCTGCTCGACCTGGTCGGCATGGATACCCAGAAGCTGCTGTGCGAGGCCATGCATGGCCTGACCCATGAGCCGCGCGCCGCCTGCCCACCGCTGGTACGGCGCATGATCGCCGCCAACCGCCTTGGCAAGAAGACCGGCAGAGGTTTTCACGTCTATGGCGATACCAAGATGTTCGGAGCCTGATATGCGATACGAGATCGTACGTGCCGGCGAGAGCCGCTCTTTCCGTGCCCCGCATGCCTTCGTGGAACAATCCACTGCGGATGGCGAGGGCCTGGTCTACCTCGGCGCCAATGCTGGCGCAGCCTATACCAGCGGTACCGGCCATGAGGCCCGGACCTTTGTGGCGATTGAGCTCGATACCGAGTGCCTGGGCGTCCATACGGGCGAGAGCCGCGGCCTGGAAGGGTCGAATGTCGTTGGCTTCGCCCGCTTCCGGCTGGGCAATGCCGATCCCAGCCCGCTGGTCGAACTGGTGCGGCAACCGGGCACGAATCCCACAGCGATCGAGGCTGCCAAGGCGGCATTCCAGGCCAGCGGCCTGGTGGTGGCGGTCTGCAATGACTTTCCCGGCCGCATCGTCGACCGGCTGATCCGGCCCTACTTCAACGCGGCATTGCGGCGCCTGGACGAAAAACTGGCCAGCGCCGCGGACCTGGACAAGACCCTGTGCCTGGGCCTCGGGTATCCGGAAGGCCCGATTTCGCTGCTCGAGCGCACCGGGCTGGCGCAGCACTACGCTGTGACGCAGGCGCTGTACGAGGCGCTGGGCCAGGAACCTTACGCGCCTGCACGCCGCGCCCGCGTCGCTGCCGAACGCGCCAAGGCGGGGACGTCATGACACAACCACTGACTGGGGTGAAGGTGCTGGATTTCAGCACCTTGCTGCCCGGGCCGCGGTGCATTGTGGCCGCCGTACATCGCGCATAACCCGACGCCCCAACAACTTCGCGTCAAGCGAAACCAACCGCCCAAATGAACTCTCTCGCTACATCATCAACTTCTATCGACAACCTGGGCATCGTCGGTACCGGCGCCATGGGCCGCGGCATCGCGCAGATCGCCGCGCAGGCAGGCCTCACCGTCAACCTGTACGACGCCAACCCGCAGGCGGTCGCCGCGGCGCGGCAGTACCTGCAGGATACGCTGGGCAAGCTGGCCGACAAGGGCAAGATCAGCGCCGCCGACGCCGAGGCCACGCTGGCCCGCGTCAAGCCCTGCGGCGCGCTGGAAGACCTGGCCGGCTGCGACATGGTGCTGGAAGCCATCGTCGAGAAGCTGGAGGTCAAGCGCGACCTGATCGCCAAGCTCGAAGCCGTGCTGCGCGAAGACGCCATCATCGCCTCGAACACGTCCTCGCTGTCGATCACCGCGATCGCCGTGGGTTCGAAGCAGCCGGGCCGCATCGCCGGCTATCACTTCTTCAACCCGGTGCCGCTGATGAAGGTGGTCGAGGTCATCGACGGCCTGTCGGGCAACCCGGCGGTGGGCGACGCGCTGATGGCGCTGTCGCGCCACATGGGTCATACGCCGGTGCGCTGCAAGGACATGCCGGGCTTTATCGTCAACCATGCCGGCCGCGGCATGAATATCGAAGGCCTGAAGGTCGCGCAGGAAGGCGTGGCCGAGTTTGCCGACATCGACAACATCATGCGCGAGCAGGCCGGCTTCCGCATGGGGCCGTTCGAGCTGATGGACCTGACTGGGCTGGACGTGTCGCACCCGGTGATGGAATCGATCTACAACCAGTTCTACCAGGAACCGCGCTACCGCCCCTCGCCGATCACCGCGATCCGCTCGGTCGGCGGGCTGGTCGGCCGCAAGGCCGGCGCCGGTTTCTACCGCTACGCCGATGGCCAGAAGCAGGTTCCCGGCGCCGCGGTGGTGCCGTCCGCGCGCCCGTCGAGCGTGTGGGTGAGCCACGCCAGCGAGCGCGGCCATGCCATGGTGACCAGGCTGCTGGGCGCGCTGGGTGTGACCCCGGAAGGTGGCAACAAGCCCTCGGCCGACGCACTGATCATCGTGACGCCGCTGGGCCTGGACGCCACCACCAGTGCGCTGCAACAAGGCCTGGATCCGGCCCGTACCGTCGCCATCGACACGCTGCTGCCGTTCGAGGCCACCAAGCGCCGCACGCTGATGACCACGCCGGCCACCAGCGCCGCCGCGCGTGATGCCGCGCACGGGCTGTTCGCCAGCGACGGCGTGCCGGTCACGGTGATCCGCGACTCGGCCGGCTTTGTCGCACAGCGCGTGCTCTGCTGCATCATCAATATCGCCAGCGATATCGCGCAGCAGCGCATCGCCACGCCGGCCGACATCGACCTGGCGGTCAACCTGGGCCTGGGCTATCCCAAGGGTCCACTGGCGCTGGGCGACGCGGTCGGTCCGCAGCTGGTGCTGGAGACGCTGCGCAACATGGAAGCGCTCACCAGCGACATGCGCTACCGCCCGAGCCCGTGGCTGTGGCGCCGCGCGGCTCTGGGAATGTCGCTGTTGGCCGTGGGTCCGTGACAAGCCACGAACGAAAGCGACGCAGATCGGTGAAAGTAGCGGAGTACAAAGCGGGAGGGATATCCTGCTACGACAGTTCCTTCACCGTCTGCACAAAGCGCTCGAGAACCGGCTCCATGCGCCCTTTGACCCAACTCAACGCGAAGTTGATCGGGTAATTGACGCCCTTAATGCCCAGAACGGACAGGCTTGGCGGAAAAACCAGCCCGGGACCAGTCACGCACAGACCAATTCCGACACCCACCGAAACCAGGTTGAGCAGGCTCGTAATAGAAGTCACTTGCTGCACGATGCGCGGCTCAAACCCGGCCTTTTGACACAAGGCGAACAGCGGCCCATAGCCAAAGCTGACAGTCGACTGGGGCACGACCACCCAGGACTCGTCGGACAGTTCGCGCAATGAGACGGACCGCCGCCCCGCCAGGCGGTGGTCATGCGGCACGACAAGACCGAGCCCCTCCGTCTGGATCTTGAGGCGCTCGAGCACCGCCGCCTCCTGTGCGAGCGCATTGCCCGGCTTGGTCTTTCGCAGCGTCGGCGAACGAGGACGGAAATGCATGAAGCCGGCGTGGATACGGCCCTCGGCTAGCGCCCGCGGCTGCTCCGAGCTAGGAATCTCGAGCAGCGACAGCGTGATGTCGGGGCAGCGATCATGGAATGCCTTCACGGCAGTCCGAAACAGAGGATGCATGAGCGTGAGCGAGCCGTAGCCGATGTTCAGCGCGCCGGACTTCCCCTCACCCACCCGCCTGGCCATTGCAATCGCCTGATCGAGGTCGCTCATCATCGCCTGCAGCGGCGGCAACAGTGCCTTTCCCGCCGCAGTAAGCGTCACGCGATGTGCATGGCGCTCAAACAGGGACGTGCCCAGTTCAATCTCGAGATCGGCAATGATCTGCGAGACGGCGGGGCGGGTGATGTGCAATCGCTCCGACGCGCGGCCGAAGTGCTCTTCCTCGGCCGCCGCAATGAAGTAGCGCAAGTGTCTGAGTTCCATATCAGCGCGCGAGCCTACCACAATCGCCCAAGGACGCGCCTCCGTATCGGGGTAACGTAGACCAAAAGAAAGTTAGAAAGTTGTCACTGATTCCGAAGCAATGACGTCAATTCGCATGACAACGGCATCGCAACCGAAGGTAACATCAATGAAATCAATGATTTAACTCAGCGAAGTAAAGTTGTGTCTTCCGCACTTTGTGTGACGAGGGCGCACTGGCGTGGAGGATGTTGTAGCGTGGAACGGCCGTCGTCTCCACCGCCCACCACCACCATCTTCTGCTTGTTGACGAACGTGGGCGAGCCCGCCAGCCTCGTGCCGGCCGCACGAGCTCACCCGCCTGCGATGGCGATCGGACTAGCGTGTCCAGCAGGACAAGGCAGGCCGGTCGTTCAGTTTGGCTTCAATACCCGCAGCCGTAGAAGCTCGATGTTCGCGCGGCCATACATCTGGCGCTTGAGGAACTTGAGCCGGTTGACGTGACCCTCGGTCTGGCCATTGCTCCATGGCAGCCTGAAGGCCGCCCGCACAGCCGGTAAGTCGGCGCGCAGGCTTTGCGCGAACCTACGCATTTCCGCAGCGTCGCAGCGCGACAGACTCTTCAACCATCGATCGAACTGCCACGGACTTCGCCGGTGCATGAGCCCGAGAAACTCCCGCGCGAGGCTGCGAACCTCGCCCACCACGGGTTCGATCTTGTACAGCGCCTGCACGAAGCGCTCGTGGTCCGCGCTCCTGGGCTCCTCGACGGCGAGCTTCCTCCATCCGACAAGCCATCCGAACACGCGCCGGACCGACGGGCACGGCATCGTGCGCACGGGTGCCTGGAGAAGCGGTACCTTGCCCTGCGGAAAGAGGGGGCGGACCACGCAATTCTGCACGGCGGCGCGACTGCCCGTATAGCCTCGCTGCTTGAGTTCTTGCCAGATCAGTCTCGGACAGCGACAGCCCTGGGCGATTCGTTCCTCGATATAGCTGCGATAGGGATCCAAAGGCGTCGGACCCCGCGCCTTGGGTGCGCGCTCGGGGAAGGCCCCCGCGGTGATGAACTTGCGCACGGTTCGATGGTCGCTTGAGAGCTCGCGCCCGATTCCTTTCATCGTGCCGCCCTGGGCGCGTAGCGCCATCACCCGCTCGTACAGCGCCAGCCGCGTGGCGCGTCGCTGATCGCTCAGGCGCTGCCATGACCGCAGTGAGGTGCCGCTCAGCAACCCCTGCCGGCCCAGGGTCACGCCACCGACCTCGCCTTGCTGCGCGGCTTGGCGCAGTTGCGGCCCGAGTCGGTACAGCAACCTCTCGACGTTGTCGCGCAGGTTGCACAGCAGATGCCATCGATCGGAGACTTGCTTGGCTGCCGGCAGCGCGATGTCGACCGCCTCGGAGTAGGCCCCGGCCCGGTCCCTGGCGACGATCTCGATCGATGGGTGCGCACGCATCCATGCGGCCACCGCAGTTGTTTCCCTGCCGGCGAACACTTCGATCGGCTCACGTCGCTCCAGGTCGACGATGATCGTGCCGTACTGGTGACCCGCGCGATCGCCCAGTCATCGATGCCGACGACCCGCGGTCGTGGTTTGCGCTTGCGCCCAGGAGTTCGTCGCAACTTCCGCAGCACGGTGTCGGCACTGGTGCGCAACCTCAAGGCGTTAGCAAGCCGGGCTGCCGCCTCACCACCGAGGGCGTGGCCCAGCGCGTACAACGCCCGAGCCTGCGATCGCGTTCGACGTTGATGCCGACCGGCCAAGGCGTGGATGTTCTCGGCAAACGTACAACGGGGGCAGCCGGCGTTCGCGCACTTGAAGCGACGCACCTCAACGGCGAGAACGACCCGCTGCTCGAGCATCGGTCGTTCTTCCAGACTGCGCACATAGCTGCCGTGGAGTCGGTTACTCCAACGACGGCAGGCAGTACAATGTGCCGCGCGAACCGTACTGCGGGCTTCGACAGTGATGGTCTCCCGTCGCGCGTCGCTGGAGACGACGCGCTTACCCACACGGGCGAGAATTTGATCGATCCCACCGAGAACTTGGCTCATTGTAACGATCAAATGGGGCCAGATCGGCCCGAGATCAAGCCCTCGACGCAGCCGTCACACAAAGTGCGGAAGACCCACATTTCCTTCGTTTCGAGTGCAAGTAATAGTGTCAATTCGCCCTCCGGGCTTCTATGTACAGCGCGGGTTTCGGCGGGATTCCGGAGTGACAGAATTACTTCGTTCTACGGCTGATCCTGTGGGCGGTGCTGCAGCTCGGCAAGCCGCTGTCTTCACTGACGCACGAGGACCTGCTCGTCTATGAGCGCTTCCTGGCTGACCCGCAGCCGGCCGCGCGCTGGGTACTGGCCGGCAGCAAGAAGCTCGCACGCAGCCATCCGGACTGGCGCCCCTTTGCCGGGCCGCTGTCGCCCGCCAGCGTGCGCCACGCGATGGTGATCCTGAACGCGCTCTTCGCCTGGCTGACCGAGGCCGGCTACCTGGCCGGCAACCCGCTCGCGCTCGCGCGGCGCCGGCGTGCCCCAGCCGGCCGCGCATCACGCGCTATCTGAGCCACGAGCTGTGGGCGACCGTCAAGGAAACCGTCGAGGCGATGCCGGTCGGCACCGTGCGCGAGGGCCTGCATGCGGCGCGCTGCCGCTGGGTGCTGACGGCGCTCTATCTGGGTGGGTTGCGCGCTTCGGAAGTCACGAGCACGCCCTTGGGAGCGTTCTTCTGCCGGCGCGACGCTCAGGGCATCGAGCGCTGGTGGCTGGAGGTGACCGGCAAGGGCAACAAGACCCGGCTGGTACCGGCCACCGATAAACTGATCGCCGAACTGGCGCGCTACCGCCGCGCCCACGGACTGCCGCCTAGCCCGCAGCCTGGGGAAACGCGCCCGCTGGTGCTGCCCATTATCGGCCGTGAGGCGGGTCGCGACAAGGCCCTGTCACGCGGAGCGCTGCATCTGATTCTGAAGGAGGTATTTGCCATGGCGGCTGCGCGCCTGCGCGCGCGCGGGCCCGAGTGGGAGGGTCAGGCTGCGGTGCTGGCCAGCGCCTCGGCCCACTGGCTGCGCCACACGGCAGGCTCGCACATGACCGACCAGCAGGTCGACCTGCGTTTTGTGCGCGACAACTTTGGCCATGCCTCCATCGCCACCACCAGCGGCTACCTGCACAGCGAAGAGGATGCACGGCACGAGGCCACGCAGGAGCGGCATCGCATCGGATGGACCAACAAGACGTGAAATGCGTCCCGGTTGAAGCGCGCCCCTAGCGTTTCCGCGCACCGATCGAGGGGGCCTTCCGAGCCTGACGCTCATCCTGATCGCGGCCCTACTCTTCAAGCTTGGACAGCATGCTGATGGAATCACCGCAATTCCTCGCCGCCTGGTCAATCGGTATCCCTTCCCCTGCCCGGCTTGCTCGAACGCGATCGCCCAGTTGGTGAATGGTGCGAATCGTCGCGCGTTAAGGTGGAGTTGGATCAGGTAGTTGTCGCGACATGGACCCTCCCGGATTATTTCATGATCGTGAAACTATACTCCGCGACGGTATAACTGCTCCGCCGCACCGATCGGACGGCCTCATACAGGCCAGCATTTGCGGTCGAAGTTTGAATACGGCAATTAATTGCATTTTAGAATCAGCCAGTCTTCAGAATGTTGGTCCTATTAATGAGGCTTGTCGGCCAACGACGAGCATATCGTTACGCGGTCTAGCCCGCATGGCGCAGGGCAATAGATGAACACGGTCATCGCTGGCATTCCCATCCAGCCGCTTCGGCATTGCACGAGGTGGAGGGTCGGGCTGGATAGGTGCTTGGGCACAATACAAGGAGGCATCCCGCTGCAGTCCCGTCCTGGCGCATTCGGCGTAAGGCTGGCGAATCTCCTACTCGTACTTAGGGCCACTTGCCGTGGATCTCGGGTAAGGTCCGGATAAAGTACCAAAGCCTTGTTCTGCCCAGAACTTGCATTTGTACCGGGAGAAGAAGTCGAGATCTGCCCGGACATTATGAGAATCAAACCTCATTACCGCCTGCTTATCCGGTTGGTAAGCCGGCCAATTTGGCAATCCTTCCCCGTTAGGATCACCCTTGCGCGCGAAATTCGTCCAGTACCGGATCATCAAGTCAGAAACGGTACGCTGCGCGGTCGTCAGCTCGCTTTGATGGAAGAGATACGACAACTCCATAGTATGAGCTGCAGCGATCAGGTTCCCCGGCGCATTGAATATCGGCGTGGGATAAGGCGCGCTCCTGTCAGCGAACTCGTACGCATACAAGGAAACGTGAGGCGCCGCCAACTGATTGGCCAAGTGGAGATTGCACAGCCCGATGCGGTTGTTGGTGACCATACCAGAATCGCTCAAGGCAGCGCTCAACGCATAGATAGGCGCGGGGTAATCTACCAGCGGATACTGCGCTTCAATCGCCGATACCCGGGAGTCGCCGAAGTAACTACTCAGAATGGCGCGATACTGCTCTGCACGAACTGCCTCACGAGATCCTCCATACTGGAGCGCCAGTTGAAACATAGCCTCGTCGCGGGTCGAACCCTGCATCAATGGGACCCGCGTGAACCTTCCCGATGCTATTGCCTCACGCATAGGAAGTGGAAAGGCTCCTCCCCCCCAGGACGGCTGAGCCGAGGCCGTGTCAGATGTGGCACCTTGCTCCTTGCCAAGGACTATGCTCGTCGGCAGGGCACGCAGACAGGGCAGCGGATTCGGTTGTGTGCACCCAAGCTGTACAGCAATGTCCGCGCCCTTGTCTTCGGACGCCCTCAGAGATGGGTAAAACTGCCATTGGCAAGGGCCACTCTGCGAAATGGCCCGATGAAACAGACCACGCGCCTGAGGCGCTGCCAAGAGAACGCAAACGGCCTGTGCCCCGCCAGATTCTCCGAAGATCGTTACGTTATTGGGATCGCCTCCAAAACTTCTAATATTCTCCCGGATCCAACGGAGCGCCTGCATCTGGTCCAGCAAGGCATAGTTGCCAGAGCCAAGCTGAGGTTCCTCAGCGGTGAGCTCCCTATGGGCGAGGAACGCGAAGATATTCAGGCGATAATTAATGGAAACGAAAACGACAGGTTCCCCGCGTGTCACGAGCCAGTCCGCGTTATACTCGTGAGCGGCCGAAGTACGCTGGCCCCCGCCATGGATAAATACCATGACAGGGAGGCCGCGAGCGAGTCGGCGATGAGGTCTCCATACATTCAAGTAGAGACAATCCTCATTCGTACTAGCCAAGCGGCCGGTCTGAGGGCATGGACTGCCTGGGCCGAACGCGTCGCGCACACCTGACCATGGCGTCGCAGGCCTCGGCGCTCGCCAGCGAAGCTCGCCGACGGGCGGTGACGCATAGGGTATGCCCTTGAATACATCAACAGCGTCATCACCTGAAACCTTGCCGCGGACAGTCCCCGCAGCGGTATGGGCAATGACATATTCGGGGCTGGCTGCGAGAGCAAGCCGCGTGACACCTGCCGTCATAGCACAAATGGCAAGGCAAAGAACGAACGCCGACAGGGCTTGACAGTGGGCGCGTGGATACCAAGACATTCGCTTCCTCGTCTTCGTATAAAGGATTAATTCGTCACGCGCGTTGACCAGCGGAACCATGGCAATCCGCCGTTGGACACGTGTCAGGCGCTCATAGGAAAGCCCCAGACAGCGCGTTAACGTCTTACAGTTCTTCGCGTCACTGACTGAAGCGCGACAAATCCGTCGACATAGCTTTTAGCGCGGACATGGACGATTTCATGGCGGCCAGCAGAGGCGTTCTGGATCAGCACAGGAAGTGCCATCGCTTTGTCCAGCCAGCAACTACTGCGGAGCGTCCTTGCCTACACGGTAGTTGCAGACCTGGGCGCTTGGCACTCGAGCCAGGGCGCGCCAGCGGCGCCCCGCTTCCGCACCAAGCGCCCCTCAACGCGCCCGAAACGCGTCCAGAAATTCGTTGACGTCCTCCACCTCATCCAAACGCTGCGCCACGGCCAGCATTCGGTCCACGTCGCATTCGGGGAGACCTTCGTGCCACTTTTCCGCGAGTTCAGGCCAGGTGGCCCCTCCGCGTTTGCTGTGACCACGTGGATAATCGACACGCGCGGACAGGGAGGCGCCGTCCACGGTAGTGATGGTTACGATGGAGCCGCGCCCATCGGGCTGGTCGCGGTCGAGATCGGGATGACCACGCAATGTGATACGCTCGCGCAGCCGCGCAAACCCCGCATCGGCCAGCACCTCGGGAAACGGCGATTCCCGTAGCTTCAGCCCTCCGCGCACGAGTGCCGCGCTCAGCATGTCTTGCAGACAGATGTTGTGCATATCCCGGTTGTCTACGACTTTCATCGTGTTGGTCGGCATACCGACGTCGACGGCCGCGATCTGCTCGACACGAATGCCGTGCGTGGTCACCATCTTGAGGGCAGCCTCCACGGGCGCATGGATCGGATAGCCTGCGTTCACGAATTTGAAATTGGCACCCATGATGGCGAACTGCTCCCCCAGCCCACGGGTCACTGCCTCCCGCTGCCCCTCAGCGCCCCATGCATGCAGCACGCCATACGGCGCGCCGACGATGTCCTCATGGCCTTCCAGTCCTGCGCGGGCCATCAACGCGCCGCTCACACCCGCCGAAGCAAACTGGCCGTTGCACAACGACTTGCTGATGTGCCGCTTCTCTGCATAGAACGAGGCGAGCGCGTTCGTGCTGAAACTTGTGAGCGCCAGCGCGTGGGCATGGCGGGTGGCGTCGAGCCCGAGCAGTCGGCTGGCCGCAGCGGCACAGCCGAACGCATAAAGGAAAGCGGAATCGAGGCCGAAGCGGTCTTTGACTCCGTAGAGCTTGCCACAGGCCTCGACGATGCGCACACCAACGTCGTACCCGAGCACGACAGCGTTCACCAGTTCTGCACCGGTCGTCCGTTGTTTCTCGGCCATGGCGACGGCAGCGTGGACGATGCTGGCACCGGGATGCCCTCCCACCACATGCGCGCCATCGACCTCCTCGCCATGGCCCGCAGCGCCGTTGGCCAGCGCCGCGTTGGGCGCGGACACGCGTTGGCCTGTCGCGTAGATGCGCGCTTCTGGTGGGCCGCCGGCCTCAGAGGCGTAGCGCGCACCGAGATCGCCAGCGAGGCTGCGCCGCCCAAAGTAGGAACATGCAATCTCGTCGACGATCACCTGCTTGGCACGCTCCCGCACATTCGCGGGAAGGGCGTCGTATGTGGTGGATGCCGCGTAGCGGGTAAGCGTCGTAGTCAGAGTCTCAGTCATTATTCGCCTCAGTCTATCTTGATGTTGGCAGCCTGGATCAGCTTGCCAACCTCGTTCGTGTCGGAGCGCATCATGGAAGCCAGTTGCTCGGGGGTCGACACCAGTGGCTCCACTCCGGCGTCTTCGAACTTCTGCCGGATTTTCGGTGAAGCGAGCATCTTGGAGATTTCGGCGTTGAGCCGGTCCACGATCGGCTTTGGCGTGCCGGCCGGGGCGAACACCGCGTACCACACCTTGTGGTCATAGGCGGGCAATCCGGACTCGGCGAAAGTCGGAACCTGCTGAAGATTCGGGACCCTTTTTGAACCCGTCACAGCCAGCGCCTTGAGCTTACCCGTCTTCACTTGCTGAGCGATCGTCAAGGGCGTCCACAAAGAGACCTGGTACTGGCCGGATATGGCGTCGGTCAGCGCAGGGCCAGCTCCACGGTAAGGGATGTGCACCATGTTCGTTCCGGTCAGCAGTTTGAACTTCTCGAGTCCCAAGTGCGATGTACCGGCATTGCCTGAAGAACCGTAACTGATTTGGCCCGGATGGGACTTGGCATAGGTAATGAGTTCGCGCACCGAGTTGACCGGCATGGACGGATGAACCGCCAGCACGAAATGGGTGAGCCCCACCGTTCCGACGGGCACGAAGTCCTTGGCCGGATCGAAGCTCTGCTTGGCCAACAACGGCATGGTGAGGAAGGCATCTGTTGCGAGCAGCAAGCTGTAGCCGTCCGGAGCGGAACGGGACACTGCGTCCGCCGCCATGGCAGTATTTGCGCCAGGACGGTTTTCCACCACGGCCGGCTGGCCCATGCTTCCCTGCAGCCAGTCCGCAAAAAGTCGGGTGATGGTGTCGGTGCTGCCGCCGGGCGGAACGCCGACCAACACCTTGATGGGCTTGCTGGGATAAGGCCGCTGGCCGCTTTGTGCGGCAGCCAGCATGGTCTGGAAGGCGACCAGGCTGGCGACAAGGATTTTCAGAACGGTGAATCGGAACATGGTTGTCTCCTGCTCTTTAGTTCATATATACGATCGATATATCGCATATACGTATTTGTTGCCACTCTAAGGGGCAGGAATGTCTCTGTCAATATTGTTTTTCGCGAAGCCGCAGCGGTCGCAATTTGCGCACCCGGTATTTGTCCACAGAAGCAACGCGCGTGACGCGCCATAAGTCCTCATAGCGCGTGCTGTGGAGTTCCCAAGGCTAGGTAGACGCGTTGCCCATCACACCTTCCTCGCGTTCGCTTGCACACCCCTACGACACCGAAGTCTCGCCCGACTTCGTCAGCTCGGCGATGGATGGGGTCTTGGATTGAGGTCAGTGCCTCTCAGGCCTGTGCGCTGAAGGCGATGTACTCCGTAGAGGTTCTTCGCCTTACTGCTGGCGAGGTCCGCGTAGACACCAAGAGTCACACTTTTACTTGCAGACTCACCGGGTGTACTCGCCTTCACCTTTTGCAAGCCCATCCCAAACCGGGTAATAGACCACCCTGCAAAGTACTCAGAGTTGAGTAACCGGCGCACCCAATGCGTTTCGCAGCGGAGACAGCGAAATCGAATCGCCAGGTCTGAGTGGGCCTGAAGGCTCCCGTCCAAGCCATCCCTCTCCAGCCACCGATGGGGTGTGTATCGACGCCTATCAAGGTAGGGGTCGCTACAATCCAGACAAGGTTCCCCGTCAATTTTCTGTGGGATGGCATGCCCCTTCAAGCCGGGCCTCTCCGCCTGAGACCTATTCCAGCGACGGACCACAGCCCAAAACAGCGCACTCAGCGCCCGCTCATTGAGTGCCTCGCGGGCATGTCTGTTCAATTGCAGATGAGCCAGCTCAAGCACGCCTAATTCCGCAGCGCATGCGATCCATATCAGCTGGCCTCGACCTTCTTCCGTTGTAATATGACCCTCCACAACCGAAGACAGACGTTTCATGTAGTTCCCGTCTCCGGCTTCAGAAGCCTCCTTCTCGGCCTGCCGACGCGCGACTCTTACTTCCGCTAGCAACGCCGATATGCACTTGGTTGGCTGACTCTTCGTCATAGCTCACATCGAGCGTGCTTCATAAGGGCACACCACACGCTAAAAAAGAGAACCCCCAATTGTTCCGGTGGGGGCGCGAGCTCCTGGCGAGGCACTAGCTTCCCGCAAGTATGGAGACATTGTCCATCAGTCGAGACCTGTGGCGCAAACCGATGGAAGCGTCAAACCCGACTATCCTCCCCTCGCCATTTCCGATCACTCAATTTTCTCAGTCGTTTCCATCGATGCGGCTGAGGATCCGATGCGCTAGTCGCAGGTGCGGCCGATCAAGCATCGCCCCCCCCAAAGCGGACAACACCCGCGTGCCTTGCCTTGTCGAATGCATCGACCACGCCCCGGGCCCAAGCTACTTCTTCTGGTTGTGGCTCGAACACTCTGTTGATGCTGGCGATATGCGATGGATGTGCAGCGGCCTTCGCCGAGAAGCCGTCTCGTTTCGCGAGCAGCGCCTCCGCTTCGATCTGGACGTCGCTGGACAGGTCGGTGCTCACCGCATCAATCGCCTGAACTCCGGCCTGCGCGGCGGCCAACAAGCAAAGCGTTCGCGCTACCGAGAATGGCGGCGTAAACGTTCCGGCACTGACGGCTTGTAGCGCCCCTATATCCGCAGCCAAATCCGCAACACCCCAGATCAGCGCTGTCAGCCGTAGTGGGGGATTGTCATATGATGCCAACCCCAGCACACCGGCTGCTGACTCGGTCGCCATGGCAATTACTTCAGTCTTATGGCGGCCGTCGAAGTACACCTGCTCCAGCGCCTCAAGGAAGTCGCAAAGCCGATACACATCGCCGATTCCCTTACACTTTGGTAGCACGACAGCATCCGGAGCGTGGGGGATTACCGCCTGCAAGTCCCTTAGAATATGCCCTGTATTCAGCGCATTGATTCGAACACAAACAGCGGCGTCTATCTGTTCCCGCCTTGCCTTCAGGAATTTTCCCAACCGCTCTCGAGCCGAGGCTTTTTGCTCATCGGCGACAGGATCCTCGAGATCGAAGACAGAGATAAAGTCAATTGTGGTGTACGGGGGGTGATCGTGGCCGATGGTCAGGCGGCGAGCTTCTGCTGATCCAGCGGATTGTCTTGCGCCGGAGCCCCGTCCTTGAAGGGGATCCCCTTCAGGAGCAGTTCGATGTGTTCGGCACCGTTGATGCGGCGCCATGTTTTCTCGGCTTCCTCGATCAGCTTGAAGGCCAGGCCAAGGAAGGTTGCTCGTGACACACAATTGCGCGTGCGCGTCGTGCGGTGACGCACGGTCGCGAAGGTCGACTCAATCGCGTTCGTCGTGCGGATGTGCTGCCAGTGCTCGGTCGGGAAGTCGTAGAACGTCAGCAGGCTGTCTCGATCTTTGGTGAGCACGCTGGTGGCCTTGGGGTACTTGGCGCCGTAGATCGTCACAAAGCGATCGAAGGCAGCATAGGCATCTGCCCGGGTGGCCGCCATCCAAATCGCCTGCAGGTCTGCCTTGGCGCGGCCGTGCTGGGATTTTGGCAAGGCGTTCAGGACATTGCCCATCTTGTGGAACCAGCAACGCTGGGCGCGCGTGGCCGGAAACACCTCCTCCAGGGCAGCCCAGAATCCCATGGCGCCATCGCCGACCGCCGCCAGCGGGCCAGCCTGCAGGCCGCGGGATTTCAGGTCCAGCAGTACTTCTGCCCACGATGCCTTCGATTCCCGATAGCCGTCACCGATCGCCACGCGCTCCTTCCTGCCGTCGGGCGTAACGCCGATGATCACCAGCAGGCATTGCCCGTCCGAGCCTTCGCTGCGCAGACCCGTGTGGATGCCGTCCACCCACCAATACACATAGCGCGCCGCCGACAGATCACGCTGATTCCAGCTCGCATGCTCGTCTGCCCACTGCGCCTTCAATCGGCTCACCACGTTGGCCGATAGCCCTTTGGCATCCTCGCCCAGCAGCACCGACAGCGCCTCGCTCATGTCGCCTGTCGAGACTCCCTTCAGGTACAGCCAGGGCAGCGCCGCACTCACCCGCGGCGACTTCCTCACATACGGCGGCACGATCGCCGAGTTGAACTTCACGCCGGAATCGGACCGGTCGCGCACCTTGGGCACCTTCACGGCAATCGGTCCAGCGCCCGTCAGCACCTCGCGCTCCGGGAGGTAGCCATTGCGAACCACGGCGCGCTGCCCGCTCAACGTCTTGACGTTACTGAACTGCTCAAGCAGCTCTGCCAGCTCCACTTCAATCGCCTCCTGGATGACCCGCCGGGCCCCGCGCCTGATCAGCTCCTCGAGCCCAAGCCCGATTTCCGATAGACCGACTGCTTCTTTCCCTTTATCCTTGCTCATGGTGGACCTTTCTTGTGCTGGTTTCCGATCTCGACAATCAGATTCTCAGCGGAAAGCTCCACCGCCCTCTACTCCGCGCCTCAAATTCCCCGTCCGTACACCAGTTTCGACTTTAGCTCGTACCCTGGTCAAGGTGGGATACCTGGACTACGACGCAAACGCCGTCGCGTACCGGCTAGGCCTTTGTGTGCTGTCGCTGCAACCAGCTGCATTGGCAGGAACCCGGTTGGCCGAGGACATCGTTCCGCATATGGCGGAGCTGGCCAATCGGTTGGGCACGCGAGTGTTACTCACGGTATATGAGAGCTATGGCCTCACTGTCGTGCAGCGCGCATGCACCAATCCCGACATTCCCGCACCGAGCTATGTAGGCTATCGATATGCGCTTCCGCGACGGGCCATGGGGCGGGCGTACATGGCTTCTTGCAGTGATAACGAGCAGGAAAAGATTGTTGCGCATCTGGCGCATGGCGACGACGGCAAACTGGGCACGTTGCGCAGCGAATTCGACCACGCAATCCAGTCGTACCGCAACCAGGGCTATTGCACCTCTCTTGGGGAGATCAGGCCCAGCAATCACAGCATCAGCGTCATGCTGAACCTTGCGCACCTTGGCCGGCGCATGACCCTTTCCTGCGGCGGTCCTGCGGATCAACTGCCAGAGCGGATCCTGCACCAACGCGTCGCGCCATTGCTCATGCAATGCGCCGCCACCATTGAGCGCGTGTCGGCAGGGTTAGCGCATTGAGACTTGCCTCGGGGGTGCCGCCAGGGCGCGGCGGCACACCCCCGATGAGAGACAAATTGCCCTCTTTCAGATTGGGGATTCCGTCACGTTAACCACCATGCTGAGAAACGACGCGTATCCGCAGACCGCAACAAGCTCCAGGCAGATCTCGGCGCCAAGGCGAGCCGCCAGCTTGTCGTATGTGACACCCTTGACCCGGCCAGATCGCGTCAGCTCCATGCAATATTCGTAGACCATCTCCTCATCCGAAGTCATCCCGTCGGGTCGGTGCCCGTTGCACAAAGCGCTGATAGTCGACGCCGCGAGCCCGGATTCCTGGACGGTATCCAGGTGCAAAAATGAGGCAGCGTCGCTGCCCCGGTGCCGACCAGCGGCCACCAGGACGGCCAGAACTCGCAGACGTTCGGGAACCCGCAGATTGAAGCGAAGGTAGTCCCCCAGCAACTGTGCGCGGTCTGCAACTTCCGGCGAGTAGATGAGTGGCATATAAGGGCCGCTAAGGCCGCCAACCCGTCGCTCGCCGATGGCCGCGGCGACCTCGCGCTGCCTTGGCGTCATTTCGTCTGGTGCTAGCTCTGGAAAACGCATTGGGAGACTCCTTCAATCGTTCGGAACAGGAAAGGCCGGAATGAACCCTTCCAGGAATGCGGGTGTTGCCGGCTTCGCGACGTTAATGACCAATCCTAGCGTCGCGTAGTAACCGCACGTTGCAATCAGGTCGATGATTGCCGCCTTGCCAAACCGCTCCGCAGCTCGATCGAACAAGGCATCGGACACGCGACCCTCTGCGAACAAGGCAGTGCAGAAGTCGTAGACAAGGGCTTCGTCGTCATCCATCGCCGCGGGACGGCGCCTTGCTGCGATCGCCTCGATTGCCTCTTCTGCCAAGCCAAATTCGCGCGCCTCCATGGCATGAACATGAAACTCAAGCTGCGCAGCGACGTGGCGCGCTGTGATCATGATTGCGAGTTCTCGCAGCTTTGGCGGAATGGCCGTATGGAAACGGCAGTACTCGCCAAGCGATTGCAGCCGATCGAGGATGCCGGGTACGTGCACCAGCGGCACGAAGGGCCCCTCGACGCCGCCTTGCGACGAGGCCGATGGCTTGCGGCGGCTGGAAACGGCCTGAAACACGCGCTTCTGCTCGTAGTACATGTCTTCAGGCGCGATGGGGGGATAGCGTGTCATGAGAGTTCTCTCAGGTTATCAAGATTCATTGCGGCAAAGAGCGATCAGTTCATCGCAGAAGTTGATGGATTCATAAACCAATGAGCACGGTCAATGCCATTAGAATTTGTGACGCAGGCCCGCCATCACGCCAAGGCGCGTACTATTGCCAAAAGTGCTTGCGCTGCTGATGAAACCAGGCGAGCCATTCAAGGCCACCCAGGCACCGCGTAGATGCGTGTAGTCAACTTCCAGGTATACGTCTGTACGCTTGCTGAAGTTATAGTCCAGCATCGCTGCCGTTGATAACCGCTTGCCACCCTGGCCAGCATGCTGAAGCCAATCGTAGTTGAACGCGCCCACGAGAGCCAGCGCTCCCGTCAGATTGAATCGGATGCCCGCATAAACCAGGTCATTGCGATAGTCTGCTACATCAAGGCGATTGTTCGTGTAGCCGAGAAAGTACTGCGTGCGTGGTGCTTTATAGGTCCCGCCAATGCTCCAGAACGTTTGCTTGCTGGCCTGAGACGGCGGCACCGCGCCGAAGTAGGCAGTAGAGACGTCATGAGTGACCTGATAAACCCCACCGATCTCCAGCGGCCCGGAGCTGTAGACCAAAGAGCCGGCGGTGGCGTTGTTGCCTGAGAAGTTTCCTGCAACTTCTCCAAACGTGTATGCAGCCGCTACTTGCAGTGGCCCGAAAGACTTGATGTACTTGGCGGTGTTGTCGTAGCGCAGCCCCGTATAGTTGCCCCCCTGGAAGCCGATAATGCCGTGGTTGGGCACTGACATGGCATCGTAGGAACCGATGATCTCACTGGCGAGCGTGTACTGCCGTCCGAACACAATCTTGCCAAAATCGCCGTCCAGGCCGACTACCGCGAAGCGACCGAACAGGCGGCCGCCCTGCAGGCTCGCACCGGTATCCGGCGCAAAGCCCGACTCGAGGATGTACCAGGCCTTGAGGTTGTTGCCGAGGTCCTCGGTGCCGCGAATACCCCAACGGCTACCTGTAATCAGACCGTCCGACATCTGCCACTTGTTATCACCCGCTGCATTCTCGTTGGTGGAAAAACGGATGGTCGTGTCGATCAGGCCGTACAGCGTTACATCGGCCTGCGCGGCAAAAGGAATTCCTGCGGCACTGATGGCGATCAGTGCCGTGACTGTCTTACGCATACTGTTCCCTCTCTCCTGTGGCTAGTTCTGTGTTGCTGGCTCGTTGGATCGCGCTGTAGTTTCAGGAGTCTTCCCTTCCTGATGCGACGAAAAAACTTTAGCTACCGTTCGTATGTATGTCAATACGATATGTAGCTATTTTGTCAGAACGAGGAAGGCCGCACTCACACTGGGCATACGCACTCTTTGTGCGTCACCAAAATTGATCGACGATGCCGAATTTCACCAGGACGGTGCTGACGGGCAACGCATTGTGGGTGGGCCATACAGAACGAGAGAGGCGAAATAGCGCTGAAAAGCGCGGGGCCAGGCCGCGACAGCGAGAATGATCTCGGGATGGCGCTCGGTGAGCTTGCGCGCGACAGCGGGGCCGATGCTATGGCCCACGAGAACCGATGGCCTGGTCTGCGCCAGCAGCAGAGCCAGTGCATTGACAAGTTCCTGGTACGACGGCAGGGGTTCGCAGATCTTCAGACGCCTTCGACGCCTGCAGAAGTATCCATTGCCAACCCTGCCGTATCCGCACCAATCTCAGGAAGCCGTCCCCACTACGCCCATCAGCTTCAGGACATTGCTCGGCGTCAGCGGCATAGTCGTGATCTGAGGCTTGTAGGCCGACAAGGCATCGGTGACCGCAAGGATGAGCGCCGGAACCACGCCAACGGCGCCGCTCTCCCCCGCTCCTTTCATGCCGCCAAGCGTGAACGTCGATGGTGTCTCGATGTGATCGACCACGATCTCTGGCACGTCAAGCATTGTGGGTATGGTGTAATCAAGCAGAGTCGTCGCTACGGGCTGCCCATCCTCACTGTAGCGAGCGCCCTCCATCAGTACGGCCCCAATGCCCTGGACAATTGCTCCCACCACTTGTCCATCGACGATCTGCGGATTCAGTACTCGCCCGCAGTCGTGGACGACGTAGTAGCGCTCCACGGTAACAAGCCCGGTTCCTGGATCCACCGCCACCTGGGCAACATGGCAAGCCATGGAGTACGTGGACGAGGGCGGATCGTAGAATTCCAGCGCGTCCAGGCCAATCGTTTCGCCCTCGGGCATGTCACCCATTCCGATCATGTACGCTGTCTGCGCGATCGTCTCTATCGTGACCGACATGCCGGGCACGCCGTTGACAGAGGCCTTGCCTTGAGAGAGCGAGATATCTTCCGGGCTGACTTCCAGTTGGTATCCTGCGATTCGCTTCATCTTCTCCGCAAGGCGCGTGCATGCCTTGATGACAGCCCCGCCGGCCACCACGGCACCGCGGCTGGCGCCGGCGCCCGTTCCAAATGGGACGTTTGCGGTATCGGAGGATTCCACCGTGACATCCTCGATGTTAAGGCCTAGCGTATCCGCAGCCAGCTGGGCAAATACCGTCGCATGCCCTTGTCCCTGTGAGGCGACACTCAGGTGGACGCTTGCCTTGCCATCCGGTTCGATTTTCACGAGGGCGCCGTCGTAACCCGGCCATCGCGATGCCTGCCCGCGCATGCGAGTGATGGAGGTACCCTGTCCGGTATGGTCGGCCATGCAAGCCAGGCCCATGCCGCGCAATTTTCCGTCCGGGCCTGGCTTTCCGGATTTTTCCTGGCGGAAGGCAATGAACCCTGAGCGTTCGAGCGCCTGTTCCAGGCACTCCACATTGCTTGCCGTATCGTGGGTCACACCGACGGCATTGGTGTATGGAAGGTCTTCCCTGGTAATGAGATTGCGCTTCCTTATTTCGACCGGGTCGATCTTGAGTTGCTCAGCCGCCCTGGTCAGCAGGCTCTCCATCGCAAAGGTGCAAATCGGCGCGGCGACGCCCCGGTACGACGCGGTAGGCGCCGTGTTGGTCACCACGGAGACGGCGTCATAGGCATAGTAAGGAACCTTGTAGGGCCCCATCATGTGATGCCCGGCACCCGCCGCGTCCAGACCCGCAGTTGTCACCCACAATGGGTAAGCTCCGACATTCACGACAGGCCTGTTGCGCACCGCGAGGATCATCCCTTGGTCATCCACGGCTAGTTCGACGCGGAACTGGAAGTCCCGCCCGTGCATCAGCGCGAGATCCTCCTGGCGGTCTTGCACCCACTTGACCGGTCGGCCCAGATGGCGCGAAATCGCTGCGCCGGCGACGACCTCAGGGTGCGTTACCGTCTTGAGTCCAAAGCTTCCGCCGACGTCCGGCGAGATGATCCGCACGTTCTTCTCCGGCAAGCCCAGGGCGTCGGCCACCTCCCATCGCTCCTTGTGTGGCAAGTGTGCGGTCGACCACAAGGTGAGCTTGTTCTGACCCTTGTCGAAGCTGGCCAGAAAGCCGCGTGTCTCCATGGCAACTCCGGACAACCGGGTGCTGGAAAATGTATCGGCGAAGACGTGCGCTGCCCGGGCAAACGCCTCATCGGTCCCAGGGACCGAATACTTCGCCTCGAAAACGACATTGCCGGGAAGATAGTCATACAAGCGCTGCCCGTCTTCACTCAGCGCTTCCGAGATCGACACCACGGTTGGCAACGCTTCGTAGTCGACCTCTATGAGCTCGAGCGCGTCCTCGACCACGTAGGGGTCGGTGGCGACCACCGCCGCGACTGGCTCGCCCACATAGCGCACCCGGTCCAGCGCCATGTTATAGCGCAGCAGCTTCTTGTCCCCCGGTACCGGCGTTGCCATGGGCTGCGTCCAACCGGCGACGTCAGTGCCGGTAATGACTGCGGTGACGCCCCTCAGCGCCTTAGCGCCGTCCGCGTTGATGGAACGGACCATGGCGTGTGCGTAAGAACTGCGCAGGAAGCCAATGTAGAGAAGACCCGATGGCTCGGGCAAGTCATCAATGTACCGCCCCTGGCCGCGCAGAAGACGCTCGTCTTCGCGTCGCGGGACGGCTGTGCCGACGTAGCGGCCTTGAATGCCTGTAGTTGCGGTTGGATCGCTCATATCGTTCACCGATGGTCAATGTTCAGGGCGTCTGGCTACGGCTGGATTGCACGGACGAGGCTGTGGTAGCCGGTGCGCCGGCTTTGCCTTGATGGACCTTGCATGGCGCCGCATCGAGTTTGAAGTATGCTAGCACATAAATATACGCATCGTATGTTTTTTAACTACATTTCGTATATATGTGAACACCAGAAAGTGATGGTCAATCGGCGAGGAAGTGCTGCACCGAGGATACAAAGGCTTCCAGGCGATCCCATGGAATCATATGACCGGCGCCATCGATGCGCTCCTTCTGGCAGTCTCTGAGCGCCCCCGTTATCTCATCTGCATCCTCATCCGACACCGTCCCCCCCTTCTCCGCATACAACAACAGGGTCGTGGTGGCGATGTCCGGCAGGTCGCGATGGATATCCTCTTCGTGAAATGACTTGTGCGACTCGATAATGGCCGTGCGGTCGCACGTCGGCAGCCACTCCATGCGCTGTTCGAGTTGCTCATCGCTCCAGGGCAGGCCAACCTTCATCTCGTCGTAACCCAGTCCACGGCCCACGGCATCAAGAGAATCGAGGTAGAAACTGAGCGGGATCGGATAAGGCCGACGGCCAGGTCCCGAGACAGGCGGATCAGCCAGAATGAGCTTGCCGATCCTCGACGGGTAGCGAGCGGCAAGACGCACTGCAATGCGAGCGCCCATGGAGTGGCCGAGAACTGCCGGTGCCTCCAGCCCTACGGCCCGGATGAAGCCCTCTATGTCCGCGGTATAGTCGTCCAGGCGATAGCCAAGCTCGGCTCCGCCCTGAGACAGCCCGCGGCCGCGGATATCCATGACGTAGACGTCGCAGAAGGCCGCCAATCGTTCGGCTACGAACTCCCATGTCGCAGCCGGACTCGTGATGCCGGGCAACAAGACCAGCGGCGCCTGGCCGCGGCCGAACCTCACGTAGTGCAAGCGTACGCCATTGACCGCCACGTGCCGGCCCTGTCGCATCGTATCTGTCATTTTTGCTCCCCGAGTTCAGTTCGCATATCACGTCGGCGCTCGCTTGCTCGCGTCGCCATGTCAATACGTTTCGTAGCTATATCTGGCATAATGCGACTGTTTGGACCTTCATACTTTCAACATGGCCTTTCTGGTAGCTATATGAAAAAACCCGCCCGCAGCAATATCAAGGCAGCCGATCAGGCGCGACCCAGCTTCGAGCCCGCGACTTCCGTCTCCCATGCGGCGATGCTGGTGGACGGCAATGACGAGAAGTTTCGCCATGTACTGTTCCTCGCAAGGATGTTTGCGGACCGCCTGGTCATGTTTCTCGAGGTCGTCGCTCGCGAGATCGACTTGACCGGCAACCAGTATGTGATCCTGCTGGCGATCGCCCACTCCCAGGGCAAGGGTGGCGCCACGGTGCGGGATATCGCGCACTACGCCCTGATGGCCTCTACCCACGTTACGACGCAAGCCGGCGCCCTCATAAAAAAAGGGCTTGTCGAGAAGCATCCAAACAGCGCCGACGGCCGAAGCGTGCTGTTGCTGCTCACCCGAAAGGGCGAGAAGGCCATGGATTGCATTGCTCCGATCCGCCAGCAGTTCAACGATGCCATGTTCGATGGCGTTTCCCGCCAATCGCTGCTGGCGGCCTCCAAGTTTCTCGAGCAGGTGACGGCAAACAGTGAGCGCGCCCTGCCGCTGCTGCAGAATCCGGAATTGAAAGCCAACGCGGTCAAGCGCACCGGAAAGAATACGAAAGCAGAAGCCAGCTAAACGAAGCCGGCTAGCCTGCGCCAACTGGTCAGGGGGTCGGCACTGTCGCCGCGCCTGGCCAGGCCCATGGTCGACTCAGCCTGTCAGCTGCTTGCCACGCGCGTATCCGTGGCGCATCGGTCAACGTGAGTCCGATCTCGTCAAACCCGTGCAGCATCATCTCCCGCCGCCGTGCGTCGACCGAAAACGGCGTCATCCGGCCATCTGGCGCAGTGATGCCACACGCCTGCAAATCGACGCTCAGCGGCTCGCCCTGAGCGCATTGCGCAGCAAGATCCTGAACCACGCCCATCGGCAGGCGGATTGGCAGCACGCCATTTTGGAAGCAATTTGCGTAGAAGATGTCGCCGAAGCTCGGCGCAATGACACAGCGCAGGCCGGCGCCCTGCAGCGCCCACACGGCATGCTCGCGCGATGAGCCGCAGCCAAAGTTTGGGCCGGCAAGAAGTATCGGCGCGCCGCGGAAAGCAGGCTGGTTCAGTATGAAGGAAGGATCTTCACTGCCATCCGGAAGGTAGCGCAGGACTTCCATGGCATAACGACCCAGTTCCTTCCTCGACAGCATCGTCAGATGCTCGATGCGGATAATGACATCGGTATCGATATTGGCGCGCAGCAGCGGTGCGGCCGGCCCGGTGACGACGGTAAATGGCTGCATGGTCATACGGTGGTGCTCCCGACCTGCGGCTCTTGTGCTGGCACGTGTTTCATGGTTCTCACATCGACAATATGGCCCGCAATCGCCGCTGCCGCCGCCGTTGCAGGGCTGGCCAGATGCGTGCGTGCGTTGGGCCCCTGGCGGCCGATGAAGTTGCGATTGGAGGTGGACACCGAGCGGCGTCCGGGCGGTACCTGCTCGCCGTTGGCGGCAACGCACATGCTGCAGCCGGGTTCTCGCCACTGGAAGCCGGCCGCTTCGAAGACCTCGCGCAGGCCCTCGGCTTCGCCGGCGCGGCGCGTGAGTTCAGACCCTGGCACGACCCAGGCAGTCACGCCAGGCGCGACCCGGCGTCCGCGCACGACATCGGCCGCGGCGCGCAAGTCCGAAAGACGGGAATTGGCACAGGAACCAATGAAAACCCAGTCCACGGGCGTCCCGGCAATCGGCGCATTGGGGGTGAGCCCCATGTACTCCAGCGCCAGCGCATAGGATTTGCGCAAATGCTCGGGTGCGCAGTGTGGATCGGGGATAACGCCGTCGACCGCTATGGACTGGTCGGGACTTAGGCCCCATGTGATCGTAGGCGCAACTTCCGCGACGTCGATGATTTCCTCGCGATCGAAAACCGCATCCTCATCGCTGGCCAACAAGCGCCATTGGGCGGCGGCCACCTCGAACGCCTCGCCTTGCGGAGCAAACGGCCGGCCGCGGAGCCAGGCAATGGTCTTGTCATCTGGCGCCACAATGCCGCAGCGGGCCCCCAGTTCGACGCTCAGATTGCACAAGGTCAACCGCGCTTCAATGTCCAGTTCGCGCACCGCACTACCGGTGTACTCGATGGCATAACCGACGCCCGCTGTGGCGCCGAGCGTCTTGAGGATGTGAAGGGCCAAGTCTTTGGCTGACACGCCGACAGCGAGCGCACCTTCGCAGCAAACGCGCATTCGCTTTGGCTTCTGCTGGCGCAATGTCTGCGTGGCCAGGACATGCGCGACCTCGGATGAGCCGACGCCGAAAGCCAGAGCCCCCAGCCCGCCGTTGGTGCAGGTATGGCTGTCACCGCAGATCACGGTAAGGCCAGGCAGGACGACACCCAGTTCCGGCGCCATGACGTGGACGATCCCCTGTCCAGGCTGGCCGATGTCGAACAGGCGGATCTGGTTTTGCTTAGTGCGGTCGCGCAGTCCGTTGTACAGACGGCTGCCTTCGGCATAAGTGTTGCCAGTGCGTCCCGGCTGGCTCGACACCACATGATCCGGCGTGGCGAAGACGAGTTCCGGATTGCACACTGGCAAGTCACGAGCCTCGAGTTCCGCAAGCGCCGGAGCCCCGTTGAGATCATGGACCAGATGCCGGTCGACATGAAGCAATGCCCATCCCTCGCCCAAATCGCTGACCACATGGGCGTCCCAGATCTTGTCGAACAATGTCCGTCCCATCATGCATGCCCCCACGTGGCTGGGCCTGTCTCAAGGTCAGGTGTTTGCTTCATTGCTATTGCCTCCCTGCCGCCGTATGAAAAGTCGCCACTATTCCTGAGCATGATTGCGGTCGAAATCAGCGACCCAGTCAAAGCCCATCAGCGCTGAGAACTTCTGGAACTCGTAGAGGGGCGTATCAAGCCCAACGGTGGACCCGTCCTCCCGGATCTTCCGGAACACGCTGCCCATGGCCGCTCCGGCCGCCAGGAAAGCGGTCGCGGGGAAAATGGCCAGCCCGTAGCCCAGGGATTGCAGCTCATCGCGACTCAGGACCGGCGTGCGCCCGCCTTCCACCATGTTGGCCACCAAAGGCACGTCGAAGCTGCGACCGATGCGCTCCATCTCTTCGACCGACTCCGGGCTTTCAATGAACAGCAGGTCGGCGCCGGCCTTTGCGTAGAGTTCGCCGCGGCGCAGCGCCTCGTCAAGGCCGAGTGTGGTACGCGCATCAGTGCGCGCGATGATGAGGAAGTTCGGATCGTCCCGTGTCTCGACCGCAACACGAATCTTGTCAGCCATGGCTTCTGCCAGGATCACCCGTCGACCAAGCATATGGCCGCATTTCTTCGGAAACTCCTGGTCTTCCAACTGGATCGCGCTGGCGCCCCCGGCTTCATAGCCGCGTACCGTGTGCATGACGTTGAGCAAGCCACCGTAACCGGTATCCGCGTCGCAAATCATGGGCGTGTCGGTCACGCTGACAAACTGCTGTACGCGATTGACCATGTCGGTGTAGCTGGCAAGTCCCGCGTCCGGCAAGCCGAGATAGGAGGCGACCGTGCCGTAGCCGGTCATGTACAGCGCCTCGAAGCCGATACTGTCGGCCAGCTTTGCCGACACCATCTCGAAAACGCCGGGAGCCGATAGCACACGCTTGTCGCGCAGGCGGGCGGCCAGTCTGGCGCGGCGATCAGCGACGCGCGATTGGAATCGTGTTCCTTCTTTCATGCAATAGCCTCTATGAGCATGGAGTGTGTCGCCATCATCGCCCGGCTTACAACGCACCGGGCAATGAGGTCCAACGCATGACCGCAACGGACGAGCACCGGTACGCGGTGCCGCCCATGCGATTCAGATTGCCGGCCCAACCACCTCGCCGTCGCGCACCACCGTGTAGCCATCCAGGGTCAGTGTGCAGCCCAGCATCGGCATGTCGAAATGCGCGATGGTGTGCCGGCTCCCGCCCGCCTCCGTGTTCGGGCCCGTGGAGAACTGCACGTTCCCCGCGAACGATCGCGGATCCGTGCCGACGCTTGCAGGCTCCTTCTTCAAGGCTTCCCAATCCGCCCGTGGATCTACCCCCCAACCGATATGTGACACGGCATAAGCTTCCGGATCGTTGAACGACGCCATCTGCTCGCGAAGCCGCACAGCCTCTTCCTCGCCATCGATGCTGCGAATGTAACCTTCGCGAATGGTGAGCGTGATGGGGGATTCGAGGTACCGATTGAGGGGCCATACAAAGTCCCCCCGGTTCAGCACCACTCGCCCGTTTGTCGAGCCCTCGTCCGGCCACGTATAGAGGAAGGCGGAGGGCCAATGGTCCCAGCGTCCCGGGGTATCCGTGTAACCGTATTGGGTGATTACCGGGTATTGGCCCAGCTTCATCTCCACGTCGGTTCCCGCCGACGAGGTGATGCGCAGCGTCCGGGCGCCCTTGAGCACCTCCTCGCTTGCCTCGATCTGGCGTCGCAGTGCGTCCGTCGGCGGCCGGCTTGCAAGGATCTCCGGCGGTTCGACCACAAGTAGCATGCGCGTGCCGGCATTCAGGATTTCGACTTGCTCCGGAGAATGCAGAAGCAGCAGCAGGTCAACCACGAAATCGGCCTGCTTCAACGTCTCCAGGGCCAGCTTCTGTCCCGTGACCGGCGTAAGCCCGACGTACGAACCTTCCGCGGCGCCAGGTTTTACTCTCGGCGCAGCCATATGCATCCGGAATCCCTGGGCGCCCAGATTGGTGATGGCCTGCATGGCGGCATCTGCCATCGCAGCCGGAGTGCGCTCACCCGACAAAACGATGGCCGTCTCAGATTCATCCAACTTACAGCGCCGAAACTCCTCCTGAAACAGCGCGACCAGCTTTTCTTGCTGCATATCAGAACTCTCCTGGTAGGTTACGAATGCAATAGATGCGTGCCCATGATGATCAGAGGGCCGAGACTTGCTTCAGGTATGCCATTGCCTCTTCCTCGCCAATGACGTCTGCGTACTTGGCGTTCATGTCGTACAGATTGGCTTCCTGGATATCTGGATGTCGGTCTCCCACCGCTTCACGCACGACCATGGGCCGGAATCCATGTGAGATCGCGTCTACGCAGGTCGCGCGTACGCAACCGCTGGTCGAGACCCCGGCAATCAGCACCGTATCCACGCCCAACGTCGTCAACGCCGGCGCAAGCGCCGTACCGAAGAAACCGCTTGCATACCGCTTCCAGATGACGATATCGGAGGGTTCGGCTTCCAGTCCCGGAGGCAGGTCTCCCAGCGGATTTCCGGGCTCGAACGAGAGCAGCGAGTGTCGGATCTTCTCGAAGAAGACCCCGCCGCCGACACCATCCTTCTGCACTTCGAGGCGAGTGAGCACCACCGGAATGCCGGCGCGATGCGCCGCTGCCTTCAGCCGGATAGACACCGCAAGGCTTGGCTCGAACAACGGGTGGTATAGCGGCGAACTTTCCACGAAGTACGCCTGTACCAGGTCGATCAGCAAGAGCGCTGGCTTCTTGCCGAATCCCAGCCTTGTGTTGAAGCCGGTGTTGGCATAGTTCGTGTCCAAAGCAAATTTATCCATGTCTGGCTCCGTGTCCTCAGTGACGTGTGGTGCTGCCGTAGACGTATTTAACTACATTCCGTAGCAAAAATCTATACGCTTCGTACATTTCGGTGCTAGCATATGAACACGGCGATGCAATGGTGACGGCCACCCGGGACCGGCCCACTGCATGTCTTCTTCGCAGGCAGATACGCCCGCAAAATCACATATGGCGTGGCAAGGAGATGCAATGACGCAGCAACAGAGAATTGCGGTAATCGGAGGGGGGATGGGCGGCCTCACGGCTGGAGTCCTTCTGCAGCGCGCAGGTTTCGAGGCGACCGTGTACGAGCAGGCAAAGCAGCTCGCCCGTATCGGCGCGGGGATCAATATCTACCCGAACGGCATGCATGTGCTACGCGCCACCGGGGTAGTTGATCACCTGCTTGCCATCGGACAAACGCCCGCGACATGGTTCAGCCGGGTCTGGGATACCGGCGAATTGCTGTACTCCCAACCGGAGGCGGCGTGGCACAAGAAGTATGGTGAGCCTCACATCATCCTCCACCGCGGTGATCTGCAGCGGTCGCTCGCCAGCCAGTTGCGGCCGGACTCGATCCAGTTCGACAAGCACCTGGTCGGCATCGAGGAAGTCGGCGATGCCCTAAAGGCGACCTTTGCTGACGGAAGCAGCGTGGAAGCTGACGTCATTATCGGCGCCGACGGCGTCAATTCACGGGTCCGTGAGCTGCTGCTGGGACCACAGCCTCCCAAGTACTCGGGCTTTGTCGCCTATCGCTCTGTCTTCCCGGCATCTCGACTTAGCCGCCCACTGGACTCGGACGGCTGCAAGTTCTGGTCGGATGACCGGCACTGGGCTAACGAAGACAGGCACATGATCATCTACTACACCACCAAGGCCAAGGATGAGGTGTATTTCGTCACCGGCTCGCCAGATCCCAACTGGGAAGGGACCACGCCTGTCGATGTCACGATTCAGGAAGTCAAGGATCACTACGCCGGCTTCCACGACGAAGTACAGCGTGTCATCGACGCCTCCGTCCGGATCAGCAAGTGGCCCCTGTTGACACGCGATCCCCTGCCGCTCTGGAGTTCGGGCCGCATTGTGCTGCTTGGCGACGCCTGCCACCCCATGAAGCCACATATGGGCCAGGGAGCCGGCATGGCGTTCGAAGATGCCGCTGTACTGGCCCGCTGCCTGCAGGAGAAGCGCGATGACCTCGAAGGTGCCCTGAAGCTCTACGAGGCGAATCGCCAGGGAAGAGCTTCAAAGGTGCAACGGATCTCGAACGCCAATACCTTCCTCAAGTACGAGGAGGATCCGACGTGGTGCTTCGGATACAACGCCATGACCGTGCCACTGCAACCGGCCGGCGAGGCTGCGAAGCCGCCGCAGACAGAATGCGCCTGAGCATGACTACAACCAGGCAGGAGCCAGTATGAAGCCGCCGAGCTTTATCTACGTTTCCCCCAGAACAGTCCAGGAGGTCATCGGGCTGCTGTCGCAGCACGGCGCGGAAGCGCGTGTTCTCGCCGGCGGGCAGAGCCTGGTGCCGATCATGAACCTGCGGATCATGCGGCCCGCCGTGCTGATAGACCTGAACCAATGCCAGGGGCTCGACTACATCGAACACCGTGCGGGCCATGTTGCCATCGGCGCGATGACCCGCCAGATCGATGCCATGAAGTCTCCGGTAGTGCGTCAGCATTGCCCGCTCGTCTCGCAGGCATTGGCGTGGACGGGGCCGGTCGCCGTGCGATGCCGAGCCACCGTCGGTGGCACGCTCGCCCATGCCGACCGGGTTGCCGAGCTGCCTGCAGTCGCAGTCGCACTGGACGCCATCATGCTGATTGACGGCGTGAACGGGCCGCGCGAAGTCGCTGCCTCCGAGTTTTTCCTTGGGGACTTGACGACCGCAATCGAGCCCGGCGAGTTCCTGCGCGAGGCTCGCTTTCCGGTCTGCGTCCCAGGCTCGTTTTCCAGCTTTTTTGAGGTAAGCGTCAGGCAGGAGGGGGTCGCGGTCGTGGGCCTTGCCGTGCACCTGGCCAAGCAAGGCGCTAAGGTCCAGAAGGCTGCGCTTGCCGCGATGGGGGTCGATGCTGCGCCTGTACGTCTGCGCCGTGCCGAAGCCCAACTCACGACTCACGGACTCGGCGACGCTGCGATCGAAATGATCGCAGGCATCGCTGCCGAAGAGATTGATCCCATGTCTGATCTTTACGCCAGCGACGCTTATCGCAAGCATGCGATCGGGGCAATGCTGAAGAAAGCTCTGCTAAGCGCCGTCAAGGAGGGAAATCCAAATGAGCGATGAAGTCACCCGTATCGAATTCTCGATCAATGGCGCGCGAATGGGCGCGGACGCCGAACCTCGCATGCTGCTGGCGGATTTCATCCGGCATCGCCTGCGCCTGACCGGGACCCACGTAGGCTGCGCGCATGGTGCATGCGGTGCCTGCACCGTGATGGTCAACGGGCGGCCGGCACGAAGCTGCCTGATGTTCGCCGTCCAGGCGCAAGGGGCAGAACTGAAAACGGTGGAAGGCCTGTCTTCGGAAGAAGAGCTTTCGCCCCTGCAGCAGGAATTCAGGAACCACCATGCCCTCCAATGCGGATTCTGCACGCCGGGGATGCTGATCTCTGCGCAGGCATTGCTTGACGAAAACCCGCAGCCCACCGAGGAGGAAATCCGCAAGGCGCTGGCGGGAAACCTGTGCCGTTGCACCGGCTACAACAACATAGTCCGTGCAGTCCAGGCCGCTGCCAAACGCCTGAACTCCGACTGACATTGCCCCCCAGCGCTATAACGAGAGACAGCCATGAAGATGAACGAAGAGAAGGAATTGCCCGTGGCGCAGGATATCGCCTGGCAAGCCCTCAACGATATCGCCCTGTTGCAAACGTGCATTCCGGGGTGCGAATCCATTCAACAGAAGGACGACGGTAGCTTTGAGGTACTCATTACCGCTGCCGTCGGGCCGATCAAAGCGAAGTTCAAAGGCCACATGCGCATGAAGGACATCGCCGCCCCTACCTCGTACACGCTGGAATTCAGTGGTCAGGGCGGTGCGGTCGGCTATGGGCGCGGCGAAGCCGGTGTGGCCTTGTCCCCGCTGGCATCCGGCAAGACGCTCCTGCGCTATACCGCAACCGCAAGTGTTGGCGGCAAGCTCGCACAGGTCGGCTCCAGGTTGATCGACATGGCGGCGCAGAAGATGGCTGGCGATTTTTTCGGAGCCTTCCTGGCAGAACTGAACAAGCGCTATGCAGCCGCTCCTCAGCCGGCCCCGGCCGCCGTATCGGGCCAGCGTTACGCGGGCCCCGGGCTGTTTGCCAGTTTTGTGACGTGGCTCGGCCGAATGTTTGGCAGGCGCGCAGCCTGATCTCGGAGCACGCCAATGAAGTCTGCGGTAGATGTCCTGCGCGGTGGCGCGGTGGCCATCGTGGGAACGGGTCTTGTGGGGATGGGTTGGGCAGTCGTGTTCGCACGCGCGGGCGCGACGGTCCACTTGTATGATGCGAATCCGCAGATAATCGAGGCTGCGCCGGCCCGCATACTGCGCCAGCTTGAGGATCTTGACAGCTATGGCTTGCTGAGTGAGTCCGCGGCAGTCGTGATGTCACGCATCAAGTCTTGCGCGTCGCTGTCGCTGTCCCTGGAAGGCGCCACTTACGTGCAGGAATCGATTCTGGAACGGGTCGATCATAAGCGCGAGTTGATGGAGCAATTGCAGGCTTGCGACGACGGGCGTCGGATCATTGGAAGCTCCACCTCCGGGATCCCTGCGTCGCAGTTCGCGAACAACCTGGCGCTGACACCCCGGGTCATCATTGTGCATCCGGTGAATCCCCCTTCGCTGGTGCCGCTCGTCGAACTCGTCCCCTCCCCTGGGACTTCAACCCGCACCCTTGATTTTGCCAGCGAACTGATGGCTGCCGTGGGCCAGACCGCGATCACGGTCAACCGGGAGATCGAAGGCTTTGTCTTGAACCGACTGCAAGCCGTGCTGTTGAGAGAGGCCTGGGCATTGGTCGAAGATGGCATCGTGTCGGCTGAGGATGTCGACAAGACGGTTCGCGACGGTCTGGGGTGGCGGTGGTCCTTTATGGGACCGTTTGAGACGATCGACCTGAACGCAGTCGGTGGCGTTGCCGATTATGCAGCACGCCTCGGCCCCCTTTACCAGCGCATCGCCGCTTCGCGCGCGCACGATGCGCCATGGGGCACTGAGATCATCGCCCGGGTCGACGAACAGATGCGGGCAAAGCTGCCGCTGCAAGGGTTGGTGCAGCGGTGCCAGTGGAGAGATCGGCAATTGATGGCGTTTGCGCGATATCGCCGGGCAGAACGTGAATGAGCACCGCGATCACAACGGAGCAAGGCCTTTTCCTGACAACGTCATCCGTCGCGGTAGCGATCGGCAGCCAGCAAGGCGACGTCGCCTGTTTCTTTGTCAATCTAATTGCAGCGCAGAGATCATCATGGACAGCGTGGATCTTGAAGTCCTGAGAAGCAGCGTGCGCTGGATGACCGAAGGTCATCGCACGTTGCTGGTCACGGTAGTCAGGACCTGGGGCTCCTCACCCAGGCCCGAAGGCGCGATGCTGGCGGTTCGCGACGACGGACTGGTCGTGGGATCGGTATCGGGCGGCTGCATTGAGGACGACATCATCGACCGGGTCCGGCGCGAAGGCATTGCCAACGTGAAGCCGGAAGCCATCAAGTATGGGGTGAGCGCAGAAGAGGCCCATCGCTTTGGCCTGCCTTGCGGCGGCACTATTGAACTGGTGAAGGAGCCCCTCAGTTCCAGGAGCCGCATCGGCGAGCTGCTTGAGGCCGTAGAAAGCGGAAAACTCGTGGCGCGAACGCTTGATATGGCGAGCGGCCATGCCCGGCTCAGCGCTGCGCAATCCACGGACGGCCTGAGCTTCGACGGCAGGACGCTGCTCACCATTCATGGACCACGCTACCGCATGCTCGTGATTGGAGCCGGACAGCTGTCAAAGTACCTGGCCCAGATTGCCGTTGGCCTGGGCTTCCAGGTTACCATTTGCGATCCGCGCGAAGAGTACACCGAAACCTGGGACATTCCGGGCGTCACCATGGTGCGAACCATGCCGGATGACACGGTGACAGAGATGCAGCTCGACGACCGCAGCGCAGTGATCGCTGTCACGCACGATCCGAAGCTCGATGACCTGGCACTGATGGAAGCGCTGCGCACGCGCGCCTTCTATGTCGGTGCCCTGGGGTCGCGACGCAACAATGACGCGCGTCGCGCACGACTGCGGGAGTTCGACCTGAGCGATCAGCAGCTGGCCCGCCTGCAAGGCCCGGCAGGCATCTATATAGGAAGCCGGACGCCGCCTGAGATCGCCCTCTCGATTCTGGCGCAGGTCATCGCCGCCAAGAACCACGTCTGCCTGCCGCAACTAATGCACGTTGCAGACGCGAAAACTGCGCGTGACATTGCCGCCAGCACCGGCGATACCTGTACGCGAACTATCTGATGGCGCGCACCAGGGTCGATCGGCATCCTGGAATCCGCATTTCGGTCGTAAATACGAACATAAGATCTTATATAGGAAATCGTGATCGCATGTAGTACACTCATTGACAGCACAATGATTGACGCGACAACAAAATGCCCCATCAGCCTCACAACCCATACAAGACCGGCCAAGTGCTGCCTTTTCGCGAGTCCTTGCTCGCAGTGCTGGGTCTCGCTGTTGTCGTGACGCTGGTGGCCCTGGATCAAACTGTGGTGGGCACCGCGCTCCCTACGGTCGTGGCCGAGCTAAAGGGCTTTCACTATTACGCATGGGTGGCGACGGCGTATTTGCTGGCGTCCGTCATTACCGTCCCTATCTTTGGAAGGTTGGGCGACTATTACGGGCGCAAACCGTTCGTATTGGCGTCGATCGTCGTGATCATTGTCGCGTCAGCGTTATGCGGCATAGCAACTAACATGCCTTTCCTGGTCGCTGCCCGCTGCTTGCAGGGTGTCGGGGGCGGTATGCTGGTTGGGACTGCGTTTGCCTGCGTTCCGGAATTATTCCCGGATGCCCATGTGCGCCTGCGCTGGCAAGTCATCATGACCACTGCGTTCGGTATTGCCAACGCTGTAGGGCCCTCCCTGGGCGGCCTGATTACGGAGTGGTACGGCTGGCGCGCCATCTTTTATGTGAACCTGCCAGTCGGTCTGCTCGGACTGTTCCTTTCCTGGCGCTACCTGCCACACTTGCGCCCTCTATCGCATGACGACGGGATTAGCATTGACTGGTTGGGCGCCGGCCTGATAGGGCTCGGCCTGGGCAGCCTGCAACTCTGCGTCCAGCTCCTGCCCGATCGCGGCGTTGGGCTGCTGACTTCGAGTCTGCTCGCGACCTCGGTGTTGGCCTGTGCAAGCCTGCTGTGGTGGGAGCGGCGTGCCGCGAACCCGATCTTGCCGCTCGACATGTTCCGCAATCCGAATCTGGGCCCACTGTTTCTGATTTCGACCGTAGCAGGCTTCGTCATGTTCTCCCTGTTGGTGTATACGCCCCTGCTGTTCCAGGGCGGATTCGGCCATTCGCCGAAGGAGGCGGGACTGCTGATCACTCCCTTGGTGGTATGCGTGACTACTGGCAGCATTCTGAACGGCCGCCTCATTACACGGATTCCTCGTCCCAACTACATGCTTTATGCTGGTTTTGCAATGCAGGCAATGGCTTGCCTTGGCCTGACGCAATCCACGCGCGGAACGTCTGATCATGTGCTGATGGCAATCATGCTTGTTGGCGGCTTTGGCTTGGGGTTCATTTTGCCCAATCTGACCGTGTTTGCGCAGCAGACCGCGGGGCCTGAGAACCTGGGCATTGCCACGGCTATGCTCCAGTCTTTGCGCATGGTGGGCGGCATGGTCGGCACCGCCCTTGTCGGCACGCTGGTGAACCGTAGCTATATGAACCGTGTCAGTGCTGTGCTCGCGGAGGCGGATGCAAGCAACTGGTTGCCGCGGATGTCCAATCCTCAGATCCTGGTCGACAAGACAGCGCAAGAAGCTTTGCTGACCCAACTGCATCAGGCCGGGCACGACGGCGCTTTGCTGCTCGAGCACGTCCGCGTGTCACTTGTGGATGCTATTCATATTGCTTTGATGGTGGTCCTGGTGTTTGCAGTGGCTGGTATCTGGCGAGCTACCCGCGTTCCCCCCGTGAAGCTCATTCGGACCATTGAATCGACGGCCACTGTCGCCGATTGAGCCAGGCGGGAGAATCGAATGGAACTCGAGCAAGAGAGCGTGGCGCTGCTGCGGCAGTTCGCGCGTACTTACCGCGCCTATGCGGCGGCTTTCGAACAGCGCATCGGGCATCCGCTGCCGCGTTGGCGCGTCCTTCACGGGTTGTACATCAATGCGGCGCCGATCGGGCAGAAGACGCTCGCGGAGCAGGTCGACATGGATCCCGGCGCACTGACACGCCAGCTGAAAGCCTTGCAGGAGCTTGGCTGGGTGACAAGAGAAACGTCCGAACAAGACAACAGAATCACCAATGTCATCCTGTCTGCGCAAGGGCGTGATGTCGTAGAGCAAGGCTTACCGCAGCGATCGAGTTTTCTGCAGGAGGTACTCGAGAAGGTTTCCGATACCACCATGCGCAACTTCTCCAAGGGCCTCGGGCAGCTTGAAGCCGGCATTGCGCTTGCCGCCGAACGCTCGCGGGCCGCCGCGGACGCGGCCTGAGTCGATGCTGCGGCGGCGGGCCGTGGCCTTGCTGCCGATGCAAGCAGCGACCCTGGTCTGACTGGAGCCCACACAGTATTCGGATACACAAACAACTTTGAGGAGTAGAGAGATGGCAATCAAAACCGTGGGCATCGTCGGTGCCGGCACCATGGGTAATGGCATCGTCCAGGCCTGCGCAGTCGTCGGCCTGAACGTGGTGATGGTCGATATCAGCGACGCCGCCGTGCAGAAGGGCCTGGCCACCGTGGCGGGCAGCCTGGACCGGTTGATCAAGAAAGAGAAGCTGACCGAGGCCCAGAAGGCCGACGCGCTGGCGCGCATCCAGGGCAGCACCACGTATCACGACATGAAGGCCGCCGACATCGTGATCGAGGCCGCCACCGAGAACTACGACCTGAAGGTCAAGATCCTCAAGCAGATCGACGGTATCGTCGGCGAGAACGTGATCATCGCGTCCAACACCTCGTCGATCTCGATCACCAAGCTGGCCGCGGTGACCTCGCGCGCCGACCGCTTTATCGGCATGCACTTCTTCAACCCGGTACCGGTGATGGCGCTGGTGGAACTGATCCGCGGCCTGCAGACCAGCGACGCCACGCATGCTGCGGTGGAAGCGCTGTCGAAGCAGCTCGGCAAGTGCCCGATCACGGTCAAGAGCAGCCCGGGCTTCGTGGTCAACCGCATCCTGTGCCCGATGATCAACGAGGCCTTCTGCGTGCTGGGCGAAGGCTTGGCCTCGCCGGAAGAGATCGACGAAGGCATGAAGCTGGGCTGCAACCACCCGATCGGTCCGCTGGCACTAGCCGACATGATCGGCCTGGACACCATGCTGGCCGTGATGGAAGTGCTGTACAGCGAATTTGCCGATCCGAAGTACCGCCCGGCCATGCTGCTGCGTGAAATGGTGGCCGCCGGCTACCTGGGCCGCAAGACCGGCCGCGGCGTGTACGGCTACAACCAGTAACGCAATGCACGGCGCGCCGTAGGCAACTCGCAACGGGCGCTGCAGCCGGCCGCTGACAAAGCGGCTGGCACTGCTACACATCCTTGAGCGTCATCCGTACCTCCAGCCGATGACGGCAACTCACAGAGGTAGCATCTGAATCAGGACAGGTCCGCCAGCAGCGTATTTGCCTGAAGCCAGTCGACGGTATCGAATCCTTCCGTGAAGCTGCCGAGAATTCCCGTCAGCACCTCCCGCGCTGCGGCAAACTTGCCCTGGCGCTGCCAGAGTTGAGCCAGGCTCAGCGCAATCTGCAGTTCCACTGACCTCGCTCCTTGGACACGGGCAATGGAAATCGCCGTTTGAAAACATGCCTCCGCCTCTTGGGCACAGGACGAGGCCTCCTTCCCAGCCGCCAATCGCAGCATCAGTTCCCCTTTGAGCCGAATCAGCGTTGGTTCATGGAACCGCTCGCCGGTCTTGCTTGCCAGAGCCAGCGCATCGTTCAGCACGAGCAGTCCCGCTTCGGCTTGTCCCGCTTTTCCACAGGCGTCAGCCAGCAGCGCCAGCAGCGTCGGGCGCCCCAGCGCCGCCCCGGTCGCTTCGTGGGCGATGAGGCCTTCTCGTATTTGTGCGATTCCCTCCTCGTGACTACCCTCCTCGGCCAGGGCCCAGCCTTGCAGGATGACTCCCCAGGCCTGGTACAGCGGATACCCCCGTTCGTCCGAAAGCGTGACTGCAGCTTCGGCAAGCTCCCGGGTCCGATGCGTCTCACGTCGGTACTGATGGAGCTGGGCCGCAAAGGCCAGCCCCAGGGCAAGGGCCAGCGGGTCCGCGGCACTCCGGGCCAACTCGAGAGCTTCCTGGCTACGCACGCTGGACTGATCTGGAAAGCCCAGGTACCAGAGAATCCAGCTCAAAGCGCTACGCGTATGAACCGCGGGATTCCGCGCAATCCCGCGGCGCGTAGCGCAGAAGGCCACCGTAATGCGGCTCGTCGGGACGGTGCAGCGCCAGCGCCTTCTCCTCGTGGGTACGTGCCTGGCCGATTTCGCCGAGACGGAACACAGTGGCGCCGAGAACACGGTGTGCCTCGGCCAGCTGTTCGGGCTCCTGTGTCTCCTGGCCCAGGCGTAGCAGGCGCTCTGCCAAGGTTTCCGCTTCCCGGTATTGCGCACGCAATTGATAGAACGACCATAACCCCAGCAGCGCCGAGAAGAACTGCGGTGTTTCCGCGCCCTGCTCGCACAAGGCCAGCGCACGCGTGTAGGTCGCTTCCACCTCGGGGGCACCGTAACTCCGCACCGCCATCCAGGCTGGCCCCAGGGTCAGCAACAGCATGAGTTCCTCGCGCGTGCGTTCGGGGCTTTCCGGAAGTAGCCTGAGCAGCTCAAGGGCTGCACTGAAATGGCGTATCGCTTCGGCCTGTGCTGAACGCCGCAAGGCCTGCTGGCCGGCGCACTGGAGGTACTCGACGGCCTTCCGGATATTGCCGCTGCGGCTGTAATGATGCGCCAACTCGCTGCAATGATCCTTCAACTGGGCGGAAAACAACGCTTCAATGGCCTGTGCCGTGCGTTCATGCAGTTCACTGCGCTGTGTCACCAGGAGGGTGTTGGCGGCCACCTCCTGGGTAAGTGCATGCTTGAAGGCATACTCCACCTCTGGGAATGCTGGCCGCTCATGAACGTAATCTCCCGCCTCCAACTCAGCCAGCAGCGCGCGCAGCTTGTCTTCGGGGAGCACGGTGACCTGCTGGACCAGGCTTAAGGAGAACTCTTTGCCGATAATAGCCAGCGTCTGCAGCAGCTCCCTCTGTGCGGCGGGGAGCCGGTCGATACGGGCGGCCAGAACTGCTTGCACGGTCGTCGGAATATGAAGGGCCGCAGGGCCCTTTTCGATGCGGTAGCTTCCGGCCCGGCCGAGTACGATGTTCTCCTCGACCAGCGTCTGGACGACTTCCTCCATGAAGAAGGGATTACCCTCTGTCTTTGCCAGGATGAGCGACTTCAGAGAAACGAGCGAGGCATCATCTCCAAGTAACGCGGTCAAAAGGCCCTGCGCGTCGGCCTGGTCAAGCGGCTCCAGCCGCAATTGGGTGTAGTTGCGCTTGCGGCCCCAGTCGAGCGAGTACTCCGGGCGGTAATTCACGAGCATAAGGATTCTCGCGCCCGGTATGTGCTCGACCAGCGTATGCAGGAACGCCTCAGTCTCGCTGTCCAGCCATTGCAGGTCCTCGAACAGCAGTTGTAGAGGCCGGTCAGCGCTCTCCCGCACAAGCAACTGCACAATCGCCTCGAAGGTGCGCTGGCGCCGAATGGCGGGGTCCATGCTGGAAAACGGCGAGCCAGGTTCGCTGATGCTGAGTAGATAAAGCAAATATGGGAGACACTGGTCCAGCGCGCGATCGAGGGTCAGCAGCCTGCCTGTGACCTTCTCACGGCACAGCCGCTCGTCATCCTGCGTGGTGAGTTGAAAGTAGTTCCTCAGCAAGTCGATCAGGGGCAGATACGGAAAGGCCTTGCCATGTGACACTGAAAAGGTTTCCAGAACCATGCAGCTTTGCCTGGAGCATTCCTTGAACTCGTGGAACAGACGCGATTTTCCAACGCCAGCCTCGCCCACCACCCCAACGATCTGTCCGTGCCCCGCCTTGGCTCGCTCCAACGCCTGGTGCAAGCACTCCATTTCCGCCTGACGGCCGACAAACCTTGCCAGACCGCGGTGCGCAGCCACCTGCAAGCGCGTGCGCAAAGGTCCCAGTCCGAGCACCTCATACACTGCAAGCGAATCGCGGACGCCCTTTACATGCGCGGTCCCCAGACTTTTGAACTCGAAATAGCCCGCGCTCAGCTTGTGAGTCCCGATTCGCTGACGAGAATGGACGATGGTGCAGCCACGCCTTCCATCCGGGCCGCGATGTGAATAGTGTGTCCCACCGGGTCATAATCGGTGCGCAAGTCATCCTTTCTAATGGAGCGCACCACGACTTCCCCGGTGTGTACACCAACCCGGATCTGCAGCGAAATAGCGCGCTCCAGACGGACCTGGGCGCTATGTCGACGCATCGTTCCCTGCATCCACAGTGCAGCATACAATGCGCGCAGCGGATGGTCCTCGTGGGCAATTGGCGCACCGAATAGCGCAAGAATACCGTCCCCCAGGGATTTGGCGACGTACCCTTCGTAGTGGTGTACGGCCTCCATCATGAGCGCCACAACCGGGTCGATCAGCGCGCGTGCGTCCTCAGGGTCCATGTCCTGAATCAGCGCAGTCGAGCCCGCCATATCTGCAAACAACGCAGTGATGGTCTTGCGTTCGCCAGCCGGATGCCCTCTTGCCTCCATCGCTGCCTGCTCGGCGAGGATGCGCTCGGCGAGATGGGGTGGGGTGTAAAGAAGCGGGCCGGGCGTACTGCCGAGGTCGATGCGGCTCTCAGTGAAGGGCGCGCCACATGAGCCACAGAATTTCGCTGCAGGGCCTGAAGCGCCGCCGCAACGCAGACACATCTGCACGAGGCTGGCACCGCACTCCTCGCAGAAATTGGCTAACGCCGGGTTCTCGTACCCGCAACTTACGCAGCGCATTTGGCCCTCTGGCTAGCTCTCTGCCCCGACTCATTAGAGGCGCAATCACCTGCGTTGGCAAGACATTGCCGAATGCAGTCGCGCTCATCTCGGCCAGGGCGAGGCCTGTGAAGTTTGCTCCAGCGGATCGGCAGCCGTCGTGTCGATGCGCTGCATCTTGTCGCCCTCGGTGATGTCCTGACGCATCACCACACCAGCTGCCGGGCAGTACCAGTCGGTGACTTGCAGGCGCGCAGCTTCGGACAGGACTTGCTCGCCTGCGATAATCATCGGACCGATCGACGTCACGCGTACATACTGGATCGGCACGCATTCCGAAGGGCCTAGCGCTGTCTGAATCAGCTGGCGCTTTCCGACCCGGCGCGAGGCTACCGCGACGGTCGCATGTGGGGCAACGAGTTTACCCACTTCAGTGGCCGAGTCACGGGCATAGATGGTGAAGGAAACGCTGGCTTCGACCGAGCCACCATCAAGGACGTCACCCTCGTGCAGCGCCAACCCGCGGTATTGGTAATCCAGCAGGCCAAGGCCATCAATGGTAGTCGTGCCATACAGGCGCGTGTAACGTGCCCATGCGTTGACCGTGGCACTACCCGTGATACCAGGCGGCGCACCGTTTGCAGCCGGTCGCAAGAGCACGCGCTGTTGCTGCTCCGTGATAACAGGCGGGCCCATCAGCGCCGCTAATGCCGTCTTGGAGTGAATCTCGATGTCCGTCTGGCATCCCGACGCTGTAGGCAAGGGAGCCAACTGCGTGGATCGGCGTGACATGGGCATATCGCCATCGGCTTCCATCTGCAGTCGCATTCCTCGCGGGAACCAGACTGAGCTACAGACGTTTGCATCCCTCGCCGCCTCAGGCTGGTCGCCGGCGGCGGCCACGGCTACCGTGGCCACGCTGGCAAGAAGGCAGACGATAAGCCGGACATGGCGGCACTGCCGGGGGACGGCGCGACGCATTATTGAGCGCCAATCACGGCCTGCTGCAGAAACAGACAGGGCAGCCTGTCTTGAGACCCACACGTAACGCGAGGCACGCTCGGACGGCATTGCGACTCCAAGACATCGATATCCGGTGAGGAGCAGCAATATTGGCGTAACTCCTGTGGCGTAGCAATATCCCTTGCCGGACCTAGTCCGTCGTAATGGCCATTTCTTTGATGATCTTTCCGAAGCGCTCAGTATCGGTTGCGTTCATCCTGCCAAGCACCTCCGGTACCCCCCCGATCGGCGACGCGCCCTGGGCGGCCATCCGCGCAATCACATCGGGCATTTTGAGGATTTCATTTAAGTGCATGTTTAACTTCTTTACCACTTCCACGGGCATGCCCTTGGGCCCGAAGAGGCCATACCACGAGTTTAGATCGACGCCTTTGTAGCCCATCTCGTTAAGTGTCGGAACGTCGGGCGCCAGTGGGGATCGTCCTCGACTGGTGACTGCCAAAGGCACTAATTTCCCGCTGGCCACATAAGGCCGGATCGTGCTGAGCGAACCGTAAGCAAACGGAATATGACCTCCCAGCACATCGGCAACCGCCGGTGCTACGCCCTTGTAGGGGACGTGAACGAGATTCAACCCGGTTTCCTTGTTCACTACCTCGCCGATGATGTGGAGTATGGAGCCTGGTCCCGCGCTACCGTACTCCAACTTCTTGCTCTTGGCTGCCACCACCACGTCTTTGAACGTCTTGAAGCCGCTGTTCGATCCGGTCACCAGGAACACCGGCGTATTACCCACAGCGACAATCGGGGTAAAGTCGTGCACCGGATCGTAGCCGGAGCTCGCCCCACCCTTCACTACCAGGTTGGCAAAGGAAATGCTTCCCGGCGCGAACAAAAGTGTGTACCCGGCAGCGGGCGCCTTTGCCACATAGCTGGTTCCGATGACGCCGGCAGCGCCGACACGATTCTCGACGAGCACGGGCTGGCCGATCCGGACTGACAGCTTCTCCGCCAGGACACGAGCTATCAGATCGGTACCCGCACCTGCGGAGAACGGCACCACGATCGATATGGGCTTGCTGGGATAGGTTTCGGCCTGGGCCACGCTGGAGAAACATGCGGCGACAGCGGACGCCGCAAGTACAAACATACGATGGATGCGGTTCATGAACTTGCCTTCCAAGTGGTTAGAGCAAAAAGTGGCGGAAGCATGTGGCAACTATAGGTACCTGCCGCTGGCTGTCTCGCGTGTGCCACCGCGCCTTGCCGACGCTAACGCCGACATTAGCTACGTTACGTACCTATGTCAATACGTTTCGTATCTATCTTGGTGAAGACCCGGACATTGATCATTCTTGCATTTTTAGGAGGGATGCTGCGCTGTAGCCGGCACGATTCGTGTGCATTCCTGGGCCATTCCAGTGCGTGCGCGAGAAACCAAGAGCATAGGTACAAATCGTATTGACATAGATACGATATGTAGTTAATACTCGGTTCACGTAGTGACTCAGGGACGGGGCTGAGATGCCCCGTTTTTGATGTCTTCAAAACCTCCGGCGGCGCTTACTGTTCAACCCACTTAAGACCAAATCATGACTGGCATCCACCGCGCACTTCTGCTTGCTGCCTCTGTAGCCACCGCGTGTTTCAGCGGCTCCACTTTTGCGCAACGCTATCCCGGCAAAACCATCTCGATCGTGGTCGCCTATCCGGCGGGCGGGGATACGGACATGCTGGCGCGCGTCTTTGCCGAGAAGTTGTCAACAAGACTTGGACAGTCTGTAGTGGTCGAGAATCGACCTGGCGCGACCGGGGTCATCGGTAGCAGCTATGTGGCCAAAGCTGCCCCGGACGGGTACACGCTGCTCCTGACGCCAGGGAGTATTTCTTTTGCTCAACTGGTACTCAAGACCGGACCGAACAGTGGGTACGATGCATTGAACGGCTTCACCCCGATCGTGCAGGTCGGGAGCGTGCCACTTTTTCTCGTGGCGGGTTCTGGTTCCGGATTCAAGAGTTTCAAGGATGTGGTCTCGGCAGCCAAGAGTCGAACGGTCAGTTTTGCCACCGCGGGAACCGGCTCGATCCACCACATTCTCGGTGAGGTGGTAAACAAGGCAACCGGTGTGCATCTCGAGCACGTTCCATACAAGGGCGTTGCCCCCGCGATCAACGACGTACTCGGTGGGCATATTCCGATGACCTACATTTCTCTCGGCACGGTGAAGCCTTATCTTGAGAGTGGCAAGCTCGTGCCCCTGGCCGTTATGGATCGGGAGCGTACACCTCTCGCCCCTAACATTCCGACCTTGCAGGAGTCCGGGTACAAAGTCGAGATGAACACGTGGTACGGCCTCTTCGGACCGAAAGGCATGTCACCTGCGGTTGTGAAGACATTGAATGAACACATGAACGAGATCCTGAAGATGCCCGAGGTGCTCGCGCGCATGAGCACACTAGGTGCAGTACCTATCGGGGGATCTCCCGAAACGCTCGCCAAAGCGAACGCTGCGGATTATGAGAGGTTCGGCCGGATTATCAAGGATCTGCACATTCAAGCTGACTGACCTGTCGCCACAACGGCTTACTCCGGCAATGCTAAAAAAGGCATCGGCACAGCCGGCCCGCATGAACAAAACCGTGGTGCGCTACCCGAGTCCGGTCTTGAGCTAATTCAAAAAAATAGCGCAATGCCTGGCATTGATGTCACAGCCCAGGAAGCTTCCTGAGCTGTGAACATTTCCACGCAGTGCGGTCACTCCAGGCAAACCGAGCCGCTCAGTCCTGAAATCGACATCGCAGCCTGCCAGAAAGCCCGAACCAGCGTCCGGTCGTTCTTCACCGTGCGCGCTAAAGCCAAGGGATACAGAAGCGGTTTGCCAGCTTCGCAGACGACGTCGATGAACACAACGTTCGTCACACGCAGGCGCCGCATCGGACGCGGGACCAGTGCCACGCATCCGCCCGCCCCAACAAGGGCGAGGTTGGCCAGAAAGGTCTTCGAGTCCCCGGGGAGCACCCGCGGATACACCTTCGACTCCTGAAACGCCCTGAGCACTGCAGCGGAGTACCCGGGACTCGACGTGAAAGGATAGAGCGACAGGAACTGATCCTCGGCCAATTCCGATAGCCTGACACGCTTGCGGGCACTCAGCGGATGCGTCTTGCATACCGCTACGCAAAATCTTTCCTGCTTCAGGTCTGCAATGACCAGTTGAGCGCTCTCATGCGCCGATGGCACGATGATCGCTACATCCAGCACACCCGCTTGCAAAGCCAGAATTTCGTTCTGGGTCGAGTCGGTTTGAACGAGCAGTCTCGCGTTCGGAAACTGCACGCGCAGCCGTTGAAGCACGGTTGGCAGCAACTCAAGCGCGGCGCTCTCGACGGACGCAATTCTCAGCACATCGGCTGAGCCATCCATGGCTGACTTAGCCGCCTCCACCGCGCACTGCGCTTGCCCCAGGAGATGTCGTACCTCGTGAAGGAAGGCCGTACCAGCTGGGGTGAGACGGACCATGGTGCGGGACCGTTCAATCAATGACACACCCAGGCTGCTTTCGAGCCGCTGGATGGACGCGCTAAGGGGAGGCTGCGTCATGTGGAGGCGCTCCGCCGCTCGGCGGAAATTTAGCTCTTCTGCGACCACCACGAACTGCCGGAGCTGTCTCAAATCCATGCGGAATCCATCGCGTGAGTGGTATCAGCAAGTCGTCTCAATAGTATTGGACATACCTACGCTTCGAATCTAAAAATGCTTCTGTGATGACAGCCAAGGAATGGCAATCTTACTATGACCACACTGGACGAAACGAATACTCCTGCGATCGAACCGATTGGCGGGCCGGCAGCCTGGCACGGACAAACCATGGATTGGAAATCAGACGGACTTCATGTCCTCAATGATCAGGATATCCAGGAAATCGACCTCGCTCTCCGACATCTGAAGTCTCTTGGGAAAGTCGACCTTCCTGACATTACAAGGGTGTCCTTTCCGCTGCGAGCTGCCGCGCAGACCCTGGATGGCATCCGGGCCAAGCTCGAACAGGGGCGTGGCTTTGCATTGCTGCGCGGACTGCCGCGCGCGCAATACTCCACGGACGACATGGCCCGGATCTTCTTCGGCATTGGCGCCTATCTGGGACGGCCGATGCCCCAGTCGTATCACGGTGAGATGCTCGGGCATGTCATGGACGTCTCGGACGTCGAGGACGTACCGCGCGCGTATCACGCCGGAGGGCACATGGGTATGCACACCGACTCGTGCGACGTGATTGGCCTCATGTGCCTGCGCTCGGCTGTATCAGGCGGGGCCAGCCGTATTGTCAGCGCCGTTGCCCTGCACGACGAACTGCTTACGAAGCATCCGGATGTGCTTCGCACCCTGTACCGCGGCTTCTTCTATCGCCGCAAGGATCTGGACGGGAAGTTTGGATCCGGGCGCCTGCTCAGCGAAGCACGAGTGCCGGTGTTCACATGCAGCAGCGACGCCGCGACGCCGCTCGCATGCTACTTCCTGCCAGGCTATGCGAAAAGCGCTGCTGCGCGTGGCGATGCCGAGCTTACGCCGCAAGAGCGTGATGCCATTGCCTGCATCGAACGTATTGCCGAATCACCGGAGTTTTATCTCGACATGAACTTCGCTGAAGGCGACATACAGTTCCTGAACAACCGGCTGGTCCTGCATGGGCGCACCGACTACGAAGATTCGAAGGAAATCCAGCAGCGGCGGCATTTGCTGCGCCTTTGGCTCCATGTTCCTCACTGGCCGGTGTTGCCAAAGAACCAGATCTTCCATACGGCCGAAGACCACGCCTTGTGGCTGCAACGACGTTCAGCGCTGATGGAGCTACCGTCCACGTACCTTGCGACCATGCAAAACCTGGTTCGCGCACGTTAGTCCCCCCGGACTGGCGGTGGCTTCAGCGTCCCCTCTACCCAAGTCTCAAAGAGCTCATATCATGACATTGCTTACGCGCAGATCCCTGCTGATCCTCTCGGCGGGTCTTGCCGCCGCCGCCGCAGTGCGCGCCGAATGGCTTCCCAACAAACGGATTGAGATCATCGTCCCGTTTGCGCCCGGAGGAGTGGTCGACGTCCTTGCCCGGGTCTTGACTGAGCCGATGAGCCGTGAACTCGGCCAACCGGTCATAGTGAAGAACGTGGTTGGCGCCGGTGGAAACATCGCATATGGCCAACTGGCAAGAGCGAAGGCTGACGGCTACACCGTAGGCTTGATCGGGTCTGGACTCAACCTCAATTCGCTGCTCCGACCCGGTTCCGGCTTCGATACGCCTAACATCCTCAGGCCACTGGGCTATCTTGGGTCCCAAGCCTTTGCGCTGCTCGTCAATACTGCCCGATTCGATGTGAGAACCGTCCGTGAGGCGATCGATAGGATTCGCAAGGAGCCAGGCAAGCTGGCCTATGCGTCCGGCGGAATCGGTGCGTCCTCACATGTTCTGATGGAATACCTGAAAAGCACGCAGGACCTGAAAGTCCTGCATGTTCCCTACAACGGCCAGGCGCCTGCCATCACTGCCACTTTGGCTGGTGATGTCGATATGACCCTGCAGCCCGTCACCGGTTCGGAAGATCTCATTCGGGCAGGCAAGCTTCGCCCGCTGGCATGCACCGGTACAGCTCGCATGAAGTTGTTTCCCAACGTCCCGACTTTCTCCGAGGCCAGCATCCATGGCATGGAGGCAAGCGGATGGCTGGGGCTGGCCGCCCCGGCCAGTGTGCCGGAGCCGTTGGCGCGTCGCCTGATTGATGCATGGGCCAGGTCCGTGGCGCGTCCGGAAGTGCAACAGGCTCTGGACGCTAAATCGGTGGATACCCTGACCATGAATGATCGCGAGTTCGCCAGGATGGTGGCTGACGACAGGCAACGCTGGAAGCGGGTTATCGAGATCGCGAAAGTCAGCGTCGAGTAGAGCTTGCGATGCACTGATCCTTCCATCCGCATCGCTGCGAGGGAAGGCCGGCGTCCGCAACTTAGTGGCGGGCGCCGTCGGTAAATGCATCAAATTTGGAAGCGCGAAGACCGTCGGTGTATGTATTGAACTTCCCGCGCGCGCCATCGGCATTTGGGTTGAACCGGGCGCGGGCGCCATCGGCGTAGGGATCGAACTTGCCGCGTGCGCCGTCAGCGTAAGGGTTGAACGTGCTCTTGGCTCCGTCGCGATGCAGATCAAAGCCAGCAGCGTAAGTCAGGCCGGAAACAAGAGCGGAACCAATAGCGATCGCAGCAGCCAGGCTCATAGCAAAGTGGTTGAATTTCATGATCGTTTCCAATATTTTCCGCGGCAACCGCGGGGTCATCCAGTGAATACCGATTCGGCGCCATCCACAGCCTGCGCAGTCGCTGCAGAGGGGCGTCTCGGCCTGGATCAAATATTAGGGTAACCACCAACTATGGATAAAGGGGCCCAGATCGCATGCGCCTATAGGCTGGGGTAATGAATGGCGCTGTCGATAAGATTGGGAGCCCCGCATGCATCTTGTACGGACGCATAAGCAGCTTATTCATCACGTCAAGGGGACGAAGCGTGCCTCACTCGCCTCAGGGAGTGATGGGCACGAGCGTATCGAGGCCGTCTTGCGGGGGACGCGGCGAAGTTAGCCGCAGGCAGGCGGATGCCTACGACAGCGATGGAAAGCGTTGGTGTACTGAAGTTACGGGCTTGCAAGGCGCGAGCGCTCGCGCAAGCCCGCCCCTGTCAAGCCTTGAGCTGATCCGCTGCAATCGGCAACTTCCTTACCCGTTTGCCCGTGGCGGCCGCCAGTGCATTGGCGACAGCTGGCGCCAATGGCGGCACCGGCGGCTCGCCAATCCCCGTAGGATTGGCATTGGAAGCCACGATATGCACCTCCACCGCAGGCATCTCGTTGATGCGCAGGGGCACATAGTCGTGGAAATTCGACTGATCGACCTTACCGTCCGTCAGCGTAATAGCACCATGCATGGCGGCCGACAGCGCAAAACCCACGCTACCCTCCACCTGGGCCTTCACCACATCCGGATTAACAGCAATGCCGCAGTCAACGGCGCACACAACCCGATCCACACGATAGCTGCCGTCCTGCTTGACGGTTACCTCCGCAACTTCCGCGACGACGGAGTTGAAGGCTTCATGCAATGCGATGCCACGACCACGACGCTCGCCCGAGGCCCCGGCCCGCAACGGCTGGCCCCATCCCGCCTGCTCCGCAGCAAGCCTTAGTACCTTGGCATGACGCGGATGCTTCTCCAGCATTGCCAGCCGCCAGGCCACCGGATCCTGCCCGGCCGCGTGCGCCAGTTCATCGATAAAGCATTCAGTCGAAAAGGCGTTGTGCGTGGAACCCACGGACCGCCACCACTGCACCGGAACGCCGATATCGGTAGGGGTATGCAGATCTACCATGAAGTTGGGGACCTCATAGGGAAGATTCGTCGCCCCTTCAACCGACGTCGCATCAATGCCGTTCTTTACCGCCCCACTGAATGGCGCCGGTGCACCGGTAACCAGCGACTGTCCCACGAGCCGATGGTGCCAGCCTACCAGCTTCCCCTGGCGGTCGAGGGCCGCGCGCAGGCGATGGTGAAAGATCGGCCGGTAATATCCCGCATGTATGTCGTCTTCACGGAACCACACCAGCTTGACCGGTGCGCGCCCGTTGATAGCCTTGACGATATTTCCCGCCTCGAGGACATAGTCTGAATCCTTCGCGGCGCGACGGCCGAAGCTGCCGCCGGCGTACAGCGTGTTGATGCGGACTTGGTCCGAGGGGATGCCAAACAGCTCGGCCAGCAGTCGCTGGTCCTGCGTCTGCATTTGCGCGCCATTCCAGACATCGCATCCGTCCTTGCCTAACCGGATTACGCAGTTCAGCGGCTCCATGGGAGCGTGCGCAAGATACGGAAAATCGTAATCCGCCTCAAAAATCCGGGCGTTGCCACCCAATGCCGCTTCGATATCACCTTGCTTGCGTGCCACGGTTCCAGGCTTCTTGGCCATCTCGCGATATTTCTCAAGAATCTGGCCTGATCCCAGCTTGAACGCCTTGCTGTCATCCCACTCGACCACCAGCGCGTCACGTCCCTTCTTTGCACTCCAGGTGTCGCGAGCCACCACCGCCACGCCGCTGGGGATCTGAACAACGTCGACGACACCCTTCACGGCTTTCGCCTTGGCAGCATCGAAGGACTTCACCCTGGCGCCGAACAAGGGCGGATGTGCGACTGCCGCTGTCAGCATGCCGGGCAAGTGGATATCCTGGGTGAAGACGGCCGTGCCATTGGTCTTGCTTGCACCGTCCTTGCGCGGAATGCGCGAGCCGATCAGCTTGTAGCTGGCCGCGTCCTTGAGCTTCACCTCGGCTGGCACCGGCTGTTCCGAGGCGGCTCGTGCCAGTTCGCCGAACGTCGCCTGCCGGCGCGACCCGCTGTGCGTCACCACGCCGTTGGATACCTGGATCTCGGATGCGCTAACGCCCCATTTCCGGGCCGCTGCTGCCACGAGCATTGCGCGCCCGGTGGCGCCGGCGCGCCGTAGCTGGTCCCAGGAGTTGGCGATGGCCCGGCTTCCGCCTGTACCCTGAAACGGACCCCAGGCGAGATTATTGTACCGCTTCGCATCGGCCGGAGCGCTCTCCACCCGCACGTGTGTCCAGTTGGCATCGAGCTCCTCGGCCACAATCGTGGCGAGGCCCGTGTAGCTGCCCTGCCCCATCTCAAGATGCTTGGCGATGACAGTCACACTGCCATCTTCCCCGATGCGAAGGAAGGCATTGGGTTCGAACACCGGTCCGGCCGCAAGCGCACCCGGCTGACCAGTTGCTGTCGCAGTGCGCGCGAGCGTGGTCGGCAGGTAAATCGCAAGCGTCAATCCGCCCATGCCGCGCAGGAAATGGCGGCGGCTCTCGTTCTCAATATGCGTCGTCATCATGACAGCTTGCCCTCAACCCAATGACCGTGCTGCTTCGTGAATCGCCGCGCGGATGCGGACGTAGGTGGCACAGCGGCACACGTTGCCGCCCATTGCTGCGTCGATATCCGCGTCGGTCGGCTTCCGATTGCCTTGCAACAGTGCCACGGCGCTCATGATCTGCCCCGACTGGCAATAGCCGCATTGCACCACATCGAGTTTTTGCCAGGCTTGTTGAACTGCCTTTCCAACGTTGCCGCTGCCTGCACCTTCGATCGTCGTGACCTTCTTGCCCGATGCCATCGACACCGGCGTCACACAGGAACGAATGGCTTGGCCGTCGAGATGCACCGTACACGCGCCACACAGCGCCATACCGCAGCCGAACTTGGTGCCGGTCATTTTCAGCGTGTCACGCAGCACCCACAAAAGCGGCGTGTCGGGCTCGGCATCGGCGGTTTGGGGCCGGCCATTGACATTGAGTTTTATCATTTTCCTGCTCCGGGGCGTTTCCCAATTTGAATCTGGCCATATCCGGCCAATGACACGACACTGCGCCTACTTTAGCGAGAGTACCCACTGGGCAAGCTGCCTGGCTTCGTCGGCATTGACCTGTGGATTGGGCGGCATCGGAATCGCGCCCCACGTGCCAACCCCGCCTTTCCTGATCTTCTCAGCCAGCATCGCAGGCGCATCGTTCTGGTTCGCGTACCTGCCAGCAACGTCATTAAAGGAGGGACCGGCCAGCTTCTGGCCGATGGCGTGGCAGGCCATGCAGTTCTTCTGTTGGGCCAGTTCTGGACTCGCTTTGGCAGGCAATGCGGCGAGCATGGTTGTGGCCAGAACAAGAGCGGAAAACGGTCGGTTCATGACTTCCCTTTAGATGTTCCTGATATTCCGTGCTCAGCGGGAGCCTGGATACTGATCGTCTGTAACCTGTTCCATCCAGTCGACAGACTTCCCATCACGTGCTTCCGAAACGGCAATATGGGTCATGCCGGTTGTCGGCGTTGCGCCGTGCCAGTGCTTGACACCGGGTGGAATCCAAACCACGTCACCGGGCCTTATCTCCTGGATCACGCCTCCCCAATGCTGCACCATCCCCGCGCCGGCCGTGACGATCAACGTCTGGCCAAGCGGATGCGTATGCCAGGCCGTACGCGCGCCGGGTTCGAAGGTCACGCTGGCACCGCCGATGCGAGACGGCGCACTGCCTTGGAACCTGGAATCGACACGCACGTGCCCGGTGAAGTTACTGGTGGAACCAGTCGCAGAGGGCTGCGACCCGACACGCGTGACGGTTACCCCCTGTTCAGCCTGAGCTGAGGCGACAGAAGTGAACACGAGAGAAGCTCCCATGATTGCTGCACGTTTCTTCATTTCCTTGACGGTCACCGCTTACTCCGGCTCATTTGCCCTGGAAGACTTCTTTGGCTACGGCAATCGCCGTCACTGAGTTGGGCCAGCCTGAATAGAAGGCCAGATGCGTGATGGTCTCGATCAACTCTTCCTGGGTCACGCCGTTCTGGCGCGCCAGTATGAGATGGGAGCGCAGCTGGTCCGGCCGGTTCATTGCGATTAGTGCGCTGACGGTGACCAGGCTGCGGTCGCGCTTCGAGAGCTGCGGCCGCTCCCATACATCTCCGTACAACACGTTGTCCGTGAGCTCGGCCATCTTGGGCGCTATGCCACCCATCAGCTGCTGGGCACGCGACGGCTGTTTGTTCCCGGCAGCGGCCGCAGCCGGCGGCACGCTCTGGGCGTGTCCGGCGGACATGCTTGCTGCCGCCAGCAGGCCCGCAAGGACGTTAAGGGTTCCGACCCGTTGCTTCAATTTCCATCTCCTTTAGCTACCGGGGGCGCGGCCCGACCTTCTGCCAGGGCTGCTCCATCACCGTGATGACCCGCGACGCATGAACCTTCACGCTGCGAGATATTTTCCGAAGTACTGTGTCAGCCTTGCCACCGCCGGCGTCACGAACTGCGGCTTGTCATACATGTCGATATGCGTGGCGCCGTCGACCACGAATAGCTCCTTCGGTTCGCGGGCCTTCTCGTAAACCTGCCGGCTCCAGAAGAGCGTATCGGCCTTGGAGCCCGCAATGACCAGTACTGGCCGGGGCGAAATCGTCTCGAGCTGGTCGAACGGGAAGAACGCCATTTGCAGCGGAAGACTGGAGTACGCATACCGGTTCGGCGAGTTGGGATGCGCAGCCCGAGCGGTTCTGTAGTATTCGTAGCCTTCCCGATAAAGCGCCGGTGTACTCGCCGTGAACTGGTCGGGCGTATCCGGGACCACCGGCACCAACCGTACCGGCTCGCCGCGCGCCTCGCGGGAGCGTTGTTCGTTGGCATCCTTCAGCCGCTTGATCCGTTCCTCGTAGGAAAGGGTGCCCATGGCCTCCCTGCGTGCTTCGCCAAGATTGAAGGTGCTGACGGCAGCAACTGCCTTGACCCGCAGCTCCGTCTGCGCGGAGCACAACGCGTACCCGCCTCCTGCGCAGATGCCCAGGGAGCCGATGCGCGCGGCATCGACCTGGGGGTGGCTCACCAGAAAGTCGATCGCGCAACTGATGTCGTCCACACGCTGGGCCGGCACTTCCATCAGACGAGGCTCTCCGCCGCTCTCTCCCTGATACGATGCATCGTAAGCCAGCGTAATGAAGCCTTGTTCGGCCAGGCGGTGCGCGTAGAGGCCGGCGGTCTGCTCCTTGACGCCACCGAACGGGTGGGTCACGACAATCGCCGCATACTTCTTGCGAGCATCGAAATTGGCCGGCTTGAATAGGTTGGCAATGATCTTTGTCCCCGTATTCCGGGCGGGGTAAGCCACACGTTCGATCGTCACGCCCTTCCTGTCACGGTAGCCGATCACGGCGGGTTCGCGGACCGTGCCGGACTGCACTGGTGCCGAGTTGGGCATTGCCATTGCTGAACCTCCTGTTACCACGCCTGCTATCGTCGCCATGGACATACCGAGGAACTGGCGCCTGTTCTCCGTGAACTTCTCATCTTTCATATGACTCCTGCACAATCAGGCAGCGCTGCGGCGCAGCGATGCCACGCGAAACAGGCGCTGCCAGGGTTCCTGCCTACTGCAGGCCCTTCTCCACGATGAACTTCGACACCTGGTCGGCAATCTGCACGTTGTTCAGGTCCGAGAACGGAAAATGGGTATTGCCCTTGATTCCGATCTCCGGCAGATGCACCACGGTGACATCGCCACCATGCCGGTTAACAGTGTCGCGCCATAGCCTCGCCATGGCGAGGCGCACCCGCCAGCTGTCCTGGGCCGGCAGCGTGGTGGGCCGGTCGGGAATGTTGTCGCCGTAGTAGATGATGATCGGCAGCCTGGTCAGCTTCAGGAAATCGGCCTTTGGTATCGGCACGCCCTGCAGCGTGTCAAAGGCACTGACCATCGGCGGCGGGACTTCGCCCTCCGGAAAGACAAAGTTGCTGCCCGGCTCGAAGGCAACGATAGCCTTGACGTTTGGATTCCTGATTACAGTGACCCAGCCGGGCCCACCGCCCTGCGAATGGGTGAAGAGAATGCCTGGACCAATCTTGTCAAACAGTGCCGATACCCCGGCAGACACCACAGTCATGTCGAATGGCCCGATATTCGGTGTCATCGAGCGGAAGTACTGGTTGAGTGTTTCCGGATCCCGCGCGAACTGCACGCCGTCAAAATACTTCGGCCACACGCCAACCCGGAACTGGTTGAACCACATCTGCTCGTCGCCGGCAGGCTTGATAGTGGCCTCAACCATGCTGCGCCCCGCATCCCCTCGGCGGGGCTGATCCAAAAGGTAGGTGGCAAACCCGCGGCGCAGGAAGATATTCTGGAATCCTTCGCGACCGTCCGGCGTGGACTCCCAGCTCTTCGAGAATTGGCCCGCGCCATGCCACATGACGATCGGAAGCCGGTGAGGCTTCACGGGGACTTGATAGAACGCGTAGGCATGATCTCCGTGATACGTCTGCCCTTGCGACGCAAGCGGCTTCAGGGGATCAAACGTTCCGGGCTCGGTCTTGACCGTGCCGCCCACCGCAAAGCTGCCTTGGGCCTGGATAACGAGCGGCGCAGGCTTGCCAGGCTCTTCAGCCATCGAAGTACCAGGTGCCAGGATGCACGCCGATACCAGCAGCAGTGCAATGAAATATCGCCAGGACTTCATGATCATTTGGCAGCTTCTCACCTTGTTAGGTCCAGTCTGAATGCTAGCGACATCCCCGGCGCTTGATTAGACCTTCAGATTCAATAGGCCTTATCCGGGGGACTTATTAAAGATGCGCAAGGGTTGCCACGCGACGGCGGGCTGGCACGTGCCTTGTCCGCTCGCGCAACGCGCCGGAAAGTGCATCCCGGGTATCGCTACTGATGCGAATAGAGCGTGGTGCCTTTCGCCAGGCCCTGCGCTTTGAAAATCATCGTGCCACCCGCCCCGCCTTCGTCGCGCGAAACAATGACCATGTCAGATAAGCCGGGTACAAAGGCCAGGCTCGTAACTCGCAGGAAACGACCGCTTTCGCGCCCTGGCAGCAGGATCTGGCCGACTGGCGTACCGTTGGCATTGAACACAAGGATTCGCCCCTGGAGGGTCATGGCGACGTAGACGTTGCCGTCCACGTCCGTGCGCATGGAATCGGGAGCCCGGCCAATAAAGTGATAAGGCACGAAGGCTCGCGCGACTTTGCCCTGGCCACCGAGATCGCCGCGATGCAAGCGTCCTGCACTGAACTCGGTCGCCCAGACTGACTTTCCGTCAGGACTGAGCGCGACGCCATTGGCCATCGCCATGTTCGGAAGTACCGGCGTGATCTCTTTATAGTCCGGCGACACATAGAACAACCCGCCCGTCGGCCTGGCCACTGTTCCGCGGAAATCGGTGAAATAGATTCCCCCTTTGTCATCAAAAACCAGGTCGTCCGGGACGTACCCGGCACTGGCAGGAACGATGGTCTGGGGATTCCCGCCATCCGGGTTGATGGCGACGATGCTGCCCACCGACAGGTTGCCCACCCCCGCAAGAAATAGCCGGCCATCCTTGTGAACTGCACTACCGGCCGGTGCGAGGGATTTATCCGTGTACACCGTCGATAGCTGACCGTCCGGCGTCAATCGCAGCACGCGGCCACTATAGACGTCGAGGAAGTACAGATTACCCTGGCGATCGAAGGAAGGCCCTTCAACGGCGAAAGGCACATCCGAGACCTTGACGAAGGGTTCGGCCATCGCCGTCGGCAACGCTCGCTCGGCAAGGGGAATTGGCGCCATGTCGCGCACCCCGTCGACATAGGAGAGCGCATTCCCCCGACCTTTGACCACAAGCGTATCGGTTGCACACGCGCCCAGCGCCAGCACACAACCGATCAACAGGTGGCTCGCACAGCGGCGCGATAACAATCGGTCGAAATGGATCGCGACGAGCGCCTTCCCATACATGCGAGTCTCCCGGCTACCGCTTTGCGATTGTTCTTAGATGGCACGGGAAGCGTCACATTTGGGATATCCCTCGGCGCCAATCGTCCGGCCAAACGCAATCGTAGTGTCTGCGCGGCGGATTGATTAGGCCGGCAGTCGTGATAGCTTCTATAACGCAGGCAAATAAAAGGCCCGGCCTATGCCATCGCGTGCGGCCATGCCATGCGCGGCCGCACAGTCCATCACGAGGCCGATCCGGACTCGCGGGACATGCTTGAATGCTTCGTAAGGCGCAGGCGGTCAGGAAGACGTTGCGGCGGGATGGCTGGGCCTGAGGCGACCCTAGACTCTTGACTGAAAGAGTGCTGTGTCAGCCCCGATGGCGTAACGTATCGACCAGCAGTGAAAAGGCTGTCGAGGTTTGCCGGCGACTCGGATAATAAAGGTGATAGCCGGGGAATGCCGGACACCAGTCCTCGAGTACGCGAATTAAACGCCCCTGCGCAATCTCAGCAGTAACCTGGTCCTCCGGAAGATAGGCAAGACCGAGCCCGGCCAATGCCGAAGTCAGGCGCAACGCGAGATTATTGAAGACCAGCTGCCCTTCAACTCTGACTTTCAGCTCGTGTCCGTCTTTTTTGAACTCCCAGGCGAATAATCCTCCGTAGGTCGGAAGGCGCATGCTGATGCAATTGTGACTCGTCAGTTCGCCCGGGGTCTGCAGACGCGGGTGTGCATCGAAGTATGCCGGAGACCCGACGACCGCCATGCGCACGTCCGGGCCGATGCGCACGGCGATCATGTCTTTCGCGACCTGTTCACCAAGCCGGATACCAGCATCGAAGCGCTCGGAAACAATATCCGTCAGACCATAGTCGACCATGATCTCGACATTGATATCCGGATGTCGCGGAAGGAAAGTCGCCAGTGCGGGCTGGAGTATCGAGATGGCCGGATGCTCTCCCGCAGTAATGCGGATGTTGCCGGCTGGCTTGTCACGAAGCGCGCTCAACGCAGCAAGCTCCAGTTCGATCTCCTCGAACCTGGGCTCCAGCGTTCGTAGCAGCCGCTCGCCAGCTTCCGTGGGCGAAACACTGCGTGTGGTACGGGTCAATAACCGGATGCCGAGGCGCGCTTCGAGGCTGCGGATGGTTTGGCTGAGCGAGGGTTGCGAAACACCGAGCTGGGCTGCCGCGCGGGTGAAGCTGCGCTCTTTTGCGACTTTGGCGAAAACTGCGAGATCGTTGAAGTTTTCCAATGCGCTCATAAGCCACCGTTATAGGTTCATGCCGATTCTAACCTCTAATCATCTGCGAATGTACCCGCTACATTAGGCCGGTCGCGGGTAAATCCCGCCCAGGCAAGCATTGGGTAGTGGCAATGAGAAGTGTTCAGGACATGGAGTTGAACGAGAATGGATCGGGACCGGTAGCGCAGGTCCGTGCACAAACTTGCACTTCGGAAGCAACAAGAAAGGCACTTGGCAGTCGGCCAGCCATCCTTGCGATCATCCTGATCAGCTATGTGATGATCGTGCTCGATATCTCGATTGTCATCACGGGGCTGCCCAAGATCCATCGGGATCTCGGTTTCACGGATGCTGGTCTGTCCTGGGTGTCCAGCGCCTATACGCTCACCTTCGGCGGCTTCTTGCTGCTGGGTGCACGGGCTGGTGACATTCTCGGCCGGCGCAAGATGTTCGTCACAGGGTTGCTGATCTTTACCGTGGCCTCACTCGCCATCGGGCTTGCCCAATCGGCCGAGTGGCTCATTGCCGCACGCGCCATTCAGGGTGTCGGTGCTGCCACGCTGGCGCCGTCGACGCTCGCCCTGCTGCAGACCAACTTTCCCGCCGGCCCGGAACGTACGCGCGCTCTCGCCTACTATGCCGCGGCGGCCGGGGTCTCGGCCAGCGTCGGCCTGGTTGTCGGCGGGCTGCTTGCCGACTGGCTTTCGTGGCGCGTGGGCTTCTTCATCAACCTGCCCGTTGGCGCAGGGCTCATCCTCGCCGCACGGCGATACATCGCCGAGTCCGAACAGCGCTCAGGCCGCTTCGACATGATCGGTGCGCTGACATCAACCGTTGCGATGAGCACGCTGGTCTTCGGCATTGTCCACGCCGCAACCGCCGGCTGGGACGACATGGTCACGATGGAATCGCTCGCGGCGGGGCTCGGCTTGCTAACCCTGTTCGTGCTCGCCGAGCGGCGCGCGAAGCAGCCGATCATGCCTTTGCGCTTGTTCGCCAGCCGCGAAAGGGCCGGCGCCTACGCCGCCCGTATCCTCTTCCTCGGCGCCAATGTCGGCTTCTTTTTCTTTTCGACCCAGCTCATGCAGGCGGTCAGGGGCATGAGCCCCACGCAGACAGGCATGGCTTTTCTTCCTGCGATGATCGTCAATTTCGTGACCGCCATGACGGTCCCGAGACTGGCGCGCCGCCTCGGCAATCCGCTTGTACTGGCACTCAGCATCGGCCTCAGCCTGACCGGCATGGTCTGGCTCAGCCGCGTAACAGCCGACACAACGTACCTGGCCGGCCTTGCCCTGCCGATGATGCTGATTGGCGTTGGTCAGGGCGGTGCGCTGGGCCCGCTCACCACGGCGGGCATTGCGGGCGTGGCGCCGGAGGACGCCGGTGCCGCGTCGGGCCTGGTCAATGCCGCGCATCAACTGGGCAGCTCCCTCGGCCTCGGCATCCTTGTTGCCGTATCGGCAATCCACTCGGAAGGCCTGAGCGGAGTGCTTCTGCTGACCCACAGGGTCCAGAACGCGATGCTGGGCGCAGCGGCAATGCTGGCGCTGGCCCTCGTGCTTGTACTCTCGATGATCGTACCCGGGGCCGGATCGCCCCGCCACGCCCGAGGGACACGCTGAAACCAACGCATCTGAAGGAGTTAGATATGGAAACGCGCAAACTTGGAAACGGCGGCCTGGAAGTGTCGGCCCTAGGACTTGGCTGCATGGGCATGAGTGCCAACTACGGGCCAGCCGCGGACGAGCAGGAGATGATTCGCCTGATCCACGCAGCAATCGATCGCGGCGTCACAATGTTTGATACGGCCGAAGCCTACGGTCCGTTTACGAACGAGGAGTTGCTCGGCAAAGCCCTGGCGCCTTTCAGAAGCCAGGTGGTGATTGCCACCAAGTTCGGGTTCGACATCGACCCTGCAACGGGACAGCGAGGCAGCGGCCTGAACAGCCGCCCGGACCATATCAAGGCGGCCGTCGAAGCATCGCTGAAGCGACTGAAAACCAACGTCATCGACTTGCTCTACCAGCATCGCGTCGACCCCGCCGTACCGATTGAAGATGTGGCGGGTACTGTCCGTGACTTGATCGCAGAAGGCAAGGTGCGGAATTTCGGCCTCTCCGAGCCGGGCGTGCAGACCATCCGCCTCGCGCACGCGGTCCAGCCGGTGACCGCCGTGCAGAGCGAATACTCTCTCTGGTACCGTGGACCGGAAGCGGAGATCCTGCCGACGCTCGAAGAACTCGGCATTGGCTTTGTCCCGTTCAGCCCGCTCGGGGCCGGGTTTCTGACGGGCAAGATCGACGCCTCAACGAAATTCGACAGTACCGATTTTCGCAACAGCGTCCCGCGTTTTGCGCCTGAAGCCCTGGAGGCGAACATGGCGCTGGTCGAACTGCTCCGCGCCATGGCAGCGCGCAAGCAGGCAACGCCCGCCCAGATTGCTATTGCGTGGCTTCTCGCGCAGAAGCCGTGGATTGTTCCCATCCCCGGTACTACCAAGCTGCACCGGCTCGAAGAGAACCTCGGTTCGGCAAGTATCGCGCTGACGGAGCAGGACCTGCAGGATATCGAGGCCGTCGCCTCGAAGATCGTTCCACAAGGGGCGCGGCTGCCCGAAGGCGCCTTGGCCATGACCGGACGCTAGGTGATCGGAGTGGGAACCAGCAGGAGGACCGTGGACGCGACTGAGGCAACGCTGCGTTTCGACGCCAGCGGAACACAATGGGAGATCGTGGCCGAGCGCCATTGACTGGCCAGGCCTTGCATAACGACGAAGCGAGGAGGATTCTCGCGCCTTCGCTCGATGTGCTGACCAGCTACTCATTCAGGAGAATGAGAATGACTAAGGAAGTAGTAGTCGTGATCGGTGCCGGCGGTATCGGCCTCGCGATCGCCCGCCGCCAAGGCTTTGGCAAAACCGTCCTGCTTGCAGACTACAACGAGGAAACACTGAATGCCGCAGCAGAAAGTATGCGGAATGCCAGCTACTCCGTCGAAACGCACCCTGTCAATGTAGCGTCACGCGAATCGGTTCAGGCGCTCGCCGCCGCCGCCGCGCTTGGCAGGGGTGGTCCAGGTCATTAACACCGCCGGCCTTTCCCCGAACATGGCGCCGGTCGCCCGTGTTCTGGAGGTCGACCTCTATGGCTCTGCGGTCGTGTTCGACGACTTCGAAAAGGTCATCGCGCCGGGCGGCGCCGGTTTGATCATCTCCAGCATGGCCGGACACATGATGCCGGCGCTCTCACCGGAACAGGACCACGCGTTGGCCTACACACCCACGGAGCAGCTATTGGATCTGCCCTTCCTTAAGGCGGATCCGGTGCCCAACACTCTCGTCGCCTACATGATCGCCAAGCGTGCAAACCACCTTCGGGTTCAGGCATCAGCGATCACCTGGGGCGCGCGCGGCGCACGCGTCAACTCGATCAGCCCCGGCATCATCGTGACGCCGCTGGCGCTGCATGAACTGAATTCCGAAATCGGCAACATTTATCGGACGATGGTTGCAGCTTCGCCCGCTAACCGGATGGCTCCGCCCAACGAAATTTCTATCGCCGCATCTTTCCTGCTCGGCCCCGATGCGGGCTTCATTACCGGTAGTGACTTGCTGATCGACGGTGGAGTGATCGCCGCAATGCGGGCAGGCAAGCTGCCTACACCAGGTTAGTGAGGCACTGGTGGCGTCTTTGCCCGATCGCTGGGCGCGTAACGTGGGCTCTCGGATGCCCTTCAAGCACCCGCGATGTAGAGCACTATGGATATCGAGTGCCCATTGGTAGAGAGCACCCGCCACTGGCGCGCACTCGTGCGGGACCCGCCCGATCTTTCCCAACACGTCGCTGCATTTATCGGAGAGAGTGACATTCCATTCTGGAAGTCATCGGAGATAGTTATGCGCAACGTTCCAAGCGACGTCATCGTCGTCATCGGCCCAGGGTCGCGTTCGACTATTTCTGTTGCCGGAACTGCCGGTATCAAGAACCACGCGCTCAATAAGGTTCCCAGGCCGAAGACTGCAATTGCACTCGCCATCGGCCAGGGGTGCCGTTTGCAAAGACTCCGACCAGTGCCGCCCCCAGGACGCCGGTCCCGTACCGTGTCGCTCCGATTAGCGACGAGGTCGCGCCAGCGCGCTCAGGAAAACATCCAAGCGCGCCAGCGATGGCATTTGCAACGATGAAGCCGGTTGCCGATACAAAAAGGAAGAGCGGAATGACCAGCGCCGGCAGCCCACCCCAGTCGGCGCGGGTATCCAGGGCCAGGATGACACTGGCTAGCCCCGCGCCGGCAGCACCGGCCCGAATGACGCCATTCAACAGATCGGGAAGCGAACTGCTGCCGGAAACTGACACCTGGGCAGGTTATTTAAAACAGGCGCAATCACCGGCCGGGCAGTGGATAAAAAGTGCTTAGATCGGCTCTCGCGGATTCGTGGAACGCGCAGCCCAGCCATTCACATGCTTGAGCAGCAACTTGGAAAGTTTGTCGAGGCGCGGCTCCACCTCGGTCGTCGTGCCAACCAGCGTGATGGATGCCACGGCCTCGCCCGAGCGGCTGCGCACTGTCGTCGCCAAACCGAAGCGCGTTCCGGTCTGGCTCATGTTGGTCGCGATCCCGGTCTTGTTGATCTTGTCGAGTTCGGCAAGGAACTTGTCGACCAATTCGGTTTCTTCCCGGGTCCGCCGGCGCAGATGGGACTCGCGCTCAAACTGTGGCCGGGCGGCGAGCAGTGCCTTGCCGCCTGCCGTGGACAACAGCGTGCGCCGGATGTTCGACCGCGCCTCGAAACCGGCGGCCTGGTCGCTGCCCGCTTCGGCCACATAGATCAGGTGATCACCAGCCTGTACCCCGAGAAAAACCGCCAGCTTGGTCGCCTCATGCAAGGCGACGAGATCCGCATGCGTGACCAGACCGGCCCGGATATGGCCGCTGGCCAGGGTCAGGCCGTAGACAGCCGGGCCGAGGTAAAAGCGGTGCTTGTCCTCGTACAGCCACCCTTTCGCCAGCAGCCCCTGGATAAAACCGTGAACGGAACTCTTTGCTGCTCCCAGCGCCCGGACCAGTTCGGCGAAGGTCATGCCAGGGTGGTACACCACTTCCTCAAGGATCTGCGTCACGCGATCCACGGTGCGGTGGTTCTGCGGGTCCGTTTTTGACCGTGCGGGGGACCTCCCCTCCTCGGGCTCCGCGTCTGCTTGCAAAGTCCGCTCTGCCTGTTTCTTGATAGACATCGGCTTCTGATAACGTCAAGGTATGTGAATACCCGGAGTTTACCGCAGGCAGCGGGCGCCAAGCGTAAATGGCACGGTGGTCCTGAAACGGCACGCGCCGGCCGTCTGCCGATCGCGCAGACCGGCCGGGTGTTCCGAGCCCGTGGAGCGCACGCCTGGCGCCATGTCACATGCCGCCATGGCGTGCGCGTCAAACCGGTTGCTGTCTATAGCTTGCGATCCCGTGCTGACCCCGGCCGATGAAACTCGGGCCACTGGTATCGCACCAGTTCCCGTTCGGCGCCATAGGCGTAGCAACTATCGATCTTGACGGGCCTGCCAGTACTATCCAGGCGCTCGGACCGGTTTCTGTTGACCGCGCTCAGCGATTGGTGGGCAACCGTCGCCAGCGGCAAAAGAAGTTCCATCAGATGTGTGCAGCTCGTAGCGCCCCTTAGGCGGCTGCGCACTTCCTTGCCCCAACCACTGGTCATCCGCAGACCCTTGAGCGACTGAAGGGCACGCCCGCCCTCCGGACACTGCGTATAGGGCGCTGCTTCGGTGAATGTCCCAATGTCGCGTACACACAGATCTTCGTCGAAGACGATGCGCACGCCCATATCATGCACCGGCTCGCCGGCCGGCACCTGCTTCCCGCCACGCCACGGGACAAAGTCATACGGCTTGCGATCCGTGACGCGCCCCTCCACCTCATACAGCCCGTCACTGCGCCGCCAGCCCTGCATCTCGATACGACGGAAATGCAGCGCCTCGCGCTCCACTGGCGTGTTGGTCATGTCACTGTCCTTCTCAGTTGAATTTCGGCGCGCGTTTCTCCAGGAAGGCATCCACGGCTTCGCGATGGTCTTCCGTCTTGTGGCAGACCGCCTGAAACACGGCCGAAAGCTCCAGCACCGAATCCAGCCGGCCATGGATCGCCTCGCGCATCAGACGCTTGGTCAGGCGCACGCCATGGGAGGCGTGCTGCGTGATACGCGCTGCCAGCTCCCGCGCCGCCGCCAGCAACTCTTCATGAGGCACCACACGGGAGACGAGGTTCCATTCCAAAGCCTGGCGTGCATCGAGCATGTCGCCTGTGAAGGCGAGTTCCGCCGCGCGCGACATGCCGACGATACGCGGCAGCAGCCATGCCCCGCCGTCGCCCGGAATGATGCCGAGCTTGATAAAGCTTTCGGCAAACTTTGCCTTCTCGGATGCGACCCGGATATCGCACATGCAGGCCAGGTCCAGGCCGGCCCCGATCGCATGGCCGTTCACCGCGGCGATGACCGGCACCTCAAGATTGAACAACGCCAGGGTCAAGCGCTGGATGCCGCGCCGATAGTCCTGGCGAATCGCCATCTCGCTCACCTCCGGCGACGACTGGCGTTTCATCTCCTGGATGTTGCCGCCGGCGCAGAACGAAGGCCCGTTGCCGGTCAGGATCACGCATCGCACACTCTGGTCGTCGTGAATCCGGTCGATGGCAGCCAGGAATTCGGGAACGGCGGTATTGCCGGTCAGCGGGTTGCGCTGCTCGGGCTGGTTCATCGTCAGCGTGACGACGGGGCCGTCCTGTTCATAGAGCAGAAAATCTGTCATGGTGGTCTCTTACAAGGTGCTGTTGTCGATGACGAAGCGGAACCGCACATCGCCGGCCAGCAGCCGGCGATAAGCGTCGTCAATAGAATCGGCGCTTACCACTTCCACCTGCGCGGCGATGTCATGGTCCGCACAGAAGTCGAGCATCTCCTGCGTCTGCGCCAGCCCGCCACTGCGCGTTCCAGCGATCGACCTGCGATTGGCAAGCAGCGATGCCGCCGAGAGGCTGAGCGGCTTGTCTGTCACCGCCAGGTTGACATAGGTGCCGTCTCGCGCCAGCAGGCCGAGATAGGCATCGAGGTCCACGTTGGCGGGAACGGTCGAAATGATCAGGTCGAGTGAGTTCGCCAGCGCCACAAAGGTCTGGGGGTCGTTAGCCAGGCGATACTCGTCCGCGCCGAAGCGCAAAGCGTCTTCGCGCTTGGCTGGCGAAAGGTCCAGGACCGTGGTATGCGCGCCCATGGCACGGGCCATCTGCACGCCGACGTGCCCCAGCCCCCCGAAGCCGACGATCGCCACGCGCTTGCCTGGCCCGGCCTGCCAGTGCCGCAGCGGCGAATACATAGTGATGCCGGCGCAAAGCAAGGGCGCTGCCCTGTCAAGAGGAATGCGATCCGGAATGCGTACGACAAACGCTTCGTCCACCACCACCTTCTCGCTGTAGCCCCCATAGGTGGGCTCGCCGTCGCGGCCCATCGAGTTATAGGCCAGGGTCCGGCCGCCGCTGCAATACTGTTCGAGGCCGGCTCTGCAGTTCTCGCACTCCCGGCAGGCGTCGACCATATTGCCGACGCCGACGCGGTCACCAACCTTGAACCGGCTCACCGCATCGCCGACGGCCGAGACAATGCCAGCCATTTCATGGCCGGGCACGATCGGATACATCGTCTTGCCGCGCAGGCTGCGCGCGTGCTCGACATCCGAGTGGCAGATGCCCGCGTAGGCGATATCGATCACGACATCGCGCGGCCCCGGATCGCGACGACGAATCGTGGTCGCGATGAAGGGTTCGGCGGGGCCGCAGGTACAACGTGCTTTGACATTCAACATGGCTTACTCGGGCTGGATGTTGGCTTCGCGCGCGAGCCGTACATATTTCTTTGCCTCCGTGTCCATGTAGGCCTTCAGTTCATCCGGCCTCAGGATCAGCGGCACCATCCCCTGGCGCGCCAACTGCTCGGTTACATCGGGGCGCTTCTGGGCCTGGATGACGGCAGCGCTGATGCGCTCCACCAGCGCGCGCGACATTCCGGCCGGTCCGACGAAGGCGTTCCAGGACGGGAAATCGAAGCCCGGCAGGGTTTCGGAAATCGCCGGCCAGTCTGGCGTCGCCGGGTTGCGCTTGAGCGACGTCACCGCCAGTGCACGCAGCTGTCCGCCTTTCACCTGGGCGAGGGCGTTGCCAGGGTCGGTTAGCGTGGCGTCTAGCACGCCACCAATGACATCGCTGATCGTGGCCGGCGTGCCCTTGTATGGGATGGCCATCAGCTGGATGCCGCCCAGCTTGTTCATCGATGCGATCTGCAGCTGGACAATGGTGGTCGAGGCACCCACACTGACCTTGCCGGGCCGCTGCTTGGCATAGGCGATGAAGTCCGCAAAGGTGCGAATTGGCGAGTCCGCCTTCACCATGAGGACATGGTTGGTCAAGGTTGCGCCACCGATCGGTGTCAGGTTGCGCAGTGGCTCGTACGGTAGGTTCTTCACGAATGCCACGTTGCTGGCCAGCGGCGAAAGCGAACCGCACATGAGCGTCATGCCGTCCGGCGCCGCGCGCATGATATCCATGGTGGCGATGACGCCGTTAGCGCCGGGCTTGTTGTCCACCACGATGGCCTGGCCCAGGGTCTGCGCCACGTGCGTCGTGAGGATGCGCGCCGCATAGTCGTTCGAAGTGCCTGCGGGCAACGGGACGATCATCCGGATTGGCCGGCCGCCCTGTGCCAGGACATTGCCGACGGGGAGGGCTAGCGTAAGCCCGATTGCACTAAGAAAGGTTCGCCGTTTCACGGCCGGTCTCCTTGTATCTTTTGCTTCTAACGGCTGGCTGTCGCTCAGCCGTGGTGCGCTCAACCGATCACCGACTTGTATTCCGTGAACTCCTCAATGCCGATACGACCCCATTCACGCCCCACACCGGAAAGCTTAAAGCCGCCGTGTGTGCCACGCTTGTCAAGGGGCGCGCCATTGATGCGGACACGGCCAACGCGCAGTTTCGCGGCAATGGCGCGCGCACGCTCGGGATCACCTGACCAGACGCCGGCGGCAAGGCCGTAGACCGAGTCGTTGGCAATGCGGACGGCACTCTCCTCATCGTCAAACGGAATAATCATCACCACCGGCCCGAAGATCTCCTCTCGCGCAAGCCGGCTGGTGTTATCACCGCAGAAGAGCGTTGGCTTGACGTAGTAGCCACGTTCCAGCCCCTCAGGCGCCTCGTGGCCACCTGTCAGCAATCGCAAACCCTCATCAAGACCGGCGCGGATGTAGCCCCGCACGCGCACGCGAGCCGCCGCCGTGGAGACCGGTCCCAGCGTCGTGGCAGGATCGAAAGGGTCGCCGAGAATATAGGCCTGCGCTCTTTGCACTGCCAGCTCCTCGGCCTCTTGCAGGCGCTCGCGCGGCACCAGCATGCGTGTGAGTCCGCCGCATACCTGTCCGGTGTTGCGCATGGCATCTTCGATGCCGTCGACCACGGCCCGCCGGAAATCCGCATCGGCAAGAATGATGTTGGGCGACTTCCCGCCCAGTTCGAGGTGCATGCGCTTGATCGATGCTGCGCCGACCTCCATCACCCTGCGCCCGGCACGAACCGAACCCGTCAGCGAAACCATGTCCACCAGCGGGTGCGACGCAATCGCTTCGCCGACTTCCGGGCCGGTGCCGCAGACCAGGTTGAAAGCGCCGGCAGGAAGGCCGGCTTCAGCACACAAATCTGCGAACATGAATGCCGTGAGCGGCGCGACCTCGGACGGCTTGAGAACCACCGTGCAACCGGCCGCGATTGCCGCCCCTGCCTTCGAAATGACCGAGCGCAGCGGCGCATTCCAGGCCGTGATCGCGCCGACCACGCCGGAGGGCTCGCGTCGCAGCGTGGTATTGCCGAGCTGCTCGGTCCAGGCGATCTCGCGCAGCGATTCAGCGATGATGTCAAGTTCTTCCACCGCCCCAACCGTTTGCGTCCGGATCGCTGCACTGATCGGGTAGCCTAGTTCCGTCACGATGGTGCGCGTGATTTCATCGGCACGCGCTTCGGTCAAGCGAGCGAGCCGACTGAAGATCTCGATTCGCCGCTCCACCGTTGAGCAGGACCAATCCGGAAACGCGCTTGCGGCCGCCTGTACCGCCTGATCGACATCTTCCGCCGTGCCGCGCGGCACTTCTGCGACGATTTCCTCGGTAGCCGGATTGACCACCGTAAGCACGTCCGTGGACGTCGACGGTACCCATGCCCCATTGATAAAGATTGCCTTGTGTTGAATCATTTGATCACCATGCCTCTTCCATGATTTGCGGCGGTTCGCCAGCATCGCTCACCGGCCGGGGGTCGCCCGCAGGAACCAGCCCTCAGTAACGTCGCTCGCAAATACAATTGATCATAATTACGAACGATTGGTCATAAATACGAATACATCGTAGACAGCAGGACGGGGGCTGTCAATGCCCGATCGCGCTGCCGCGCTGCAGAAGCCCGTATAACAGCCGATGTCCGTCGACCAACCAAGGGCAAACCCTTGTCCGAACCGAAAGCGATGGCCCCGTAATCCGGGAATCTGGAATCCCGCAAGCCATCCGCTGATCACTGTGGGTCTTGAGCTCACCACAATCGCGCGCTTCGACAATTCCGCGCTGGGGCACTCGCTGGTAAAAGCGGGATACCTGCCGCTGTCGCCTATAGCCTATGCGGACAATCCGGTCGTCATTGCACATCTCTCCAGCCGCGGCAACGAACCGTTGATCCACCTTCGCCGATGCCCCGCACGGGGTGTGGCCCGACGCCCAGTTCATTCCCACACCGGCCCCAGCGGTAATCCCAAGTCACTCTACAGTGCGCCCCAGGCAGTCCCCTTCGGCGGGTTTTCACCCATGGCCAGTACCTTGACACCTCCTATCGGGAGGTTTCTGTTCGCATATACGAGAACACGTTCGTTACCGCGAACAAAGGAGGCGAAGAGATGGTCGGCTCACTTCGCCGCTTGTTGGCGGCAATCGCCATACTCATCCCACCGCTTTTGGCGCAGGCGCAGTATCCCGAACGTCCAATCAAGTTGATCCTGCCTTTCCCCGCAGGAAGCGCGACGGATGGCGCCGCGCGGTATATTGCCCAGGATGTAGGAAAGGCTCTTGGACAGCCGCTGGTGGTCGAGAATCACGCAGGTGCCGATGGAATCATCGCCGCGCAGCTTGCCAAGCGCGCTGCGCCGGACGGATATACGCTGTTCGTCAGCACGAACTCCGCTCATGGGAGCAATCCTGCGCTTTATAGCAACCTCCCCTATGATCCCGTGGCGGATTTCGTCCCGGTGGCGGGGCTGATCCGCATTCCTATCACCCTGGTGGTCAGAAAGGACTTGCCGGCCGACGACGTCGCTGGCTTCGTCAAGCTGGCGCGCCAGCGTCCATCCTCAAAATCCCTCAGCTACGGCAGCGGCAACACCTCAAACCGCGTTGCAGCCGAACTGTTTAAGGCGACCGCCAAGATTGACATGGTCAATGTTCAGTATCGCGGTACGCCACAGGCGTTGAATGATCTGCTCGGTGGTCAGATCGATGTGATGTTCGTCGATCCCTATTCGGCAATGGGATTCATCAATGCCAGGCAAGTCAAGGTCCTTGCCGTGCTCGATACGGTTCGTCACCCGCTGCTGCCCGACGTCCCAACGATGAGCGAGGCCGGCTATAAAGACACCCAGGTTGTCACGTGGGCAGCAGCATTTGCCCCGGCGAAGACGAGCCAAGACATCGTCGACCGGCTGAATCTGGCCTTCAACAAGAGTCTGGCCAAGGCGCAGACGCGCACGGCCTTAAGCAGGATGGCCATGACGCCGATGATGATGAGCGAGCGAACTTCGCGCATTCGTTGCCTCAGAGCTAAGTCGCTGGCAAAAACTTGTCGAACTGGCCAGCATCCCAAAAAAGTAATGCGAGACAAAGACGAATGATCGACAAATCAACACAGCAACAATTGCCTCGGACTCCAGGTCGCTTACAGGGCCGTCGCATCCTGATTACCGGCGCGGGATCCGGTATCGGGCGTGCCACCGCACAGCTATTCGCAGCGGAGGGCGCTGCGCTGACATTGCTGGACCGAGACAAACATGGGCTGTCCGAAACCGCCAGCGCCCTGGGGGCCAATGCCTTTGCCGCGGACGCAACGGACGAGACGTCGGTTGCCGATGCCGTCGAGCAAGGCGCCGCGGCCATGGGAGGTATCGACGGCATCGTCAATGCGGCGGGCGTGATGTTGCGGGGTTCCGTCATGGAAGTCGGTGTCGCCGAGTGGAGGCGTGTGCTAGAGATCAATCTCACAGGCACCTACATCGTCGTACGTTGCTGCCTGCCTTGGCTGCAAAGGGCAAGCGATGCGACGATCGTCAATCTTGGATCTGGGCAGTCCTTACTACCCAACTCGCCGGACCGTACTGCCTACTCTGCCTCCAAGGGTGGCGTTCTCAATCTTACGCGCGCACTCGCCGCTGAACTCGCTCCGGGTATTAGAGCAAACACAGTCTGCCCAGGTCTCGTCGACACACCGATGGCTGAAGGCGTGCAGGGCAATTTCGGAAATTACGCCCTCCGACGCCTCGCGCAGCCTAACGAGATTGCCCAAGCCATCCTGTTTCTGACCAGTTCCGAATCGTCTTACGTCACCGGTTCCGCCTTGGCTGTAGATGGCGGACGATCGTTCCACTAAGGGCGCACTGATGTCCTCCCCAGAACAATTCGTATTGCGCTCATCCCTGACGTCTCCGTTCGTGCGCAAAGTACGCATCGCGGCAGAGGTACTCGGCCTAACCGACCGCATTACCATGGTTCCCACGGACGCCGCCGATCCGAGCGATGCACTTAGGCAGCAAAACTCCCTCGGCAAGTATCCATGCCTGCTTCGCTGACGGAACGGCAATTTACGACAGTAGCGTTATCCTTGAATTCTTGCAAGAAGTGGCGGGGAATGATCGGTTACTCCCCGCAACGGGTCCTGAGCGGATATCGATGCTGACCCGCACGCGACTGGCCGACGGCATTATCGACGCGGGCGCCCTTATCATCTACGAAGATCGCTACCATGCGCCCGCTGCACAGTCAGAGAAATGGCTGAACTACCAGCGGGAGAAGATCTTACGCGCCCTTGCTGCGTTCGAATCCGCGCAGCCGGACCCGCACAAGACTGACGCGGTATCGATCGGCCTAGCTTGCGCGCTTGGGTTTCTTGATAGACGTCAGCCGGTGCACTGGAGGCCTCAGTTCACTGGACTTGCCACTTGGCTAGCCGCTTTCGCCGAATTCGAGCCCGCGTTCAACTTGACTCAGCCGCCGAAGCCCTAGTTGTCCGGAGATAGCACTCGACCTGCCATCCCTGCTCCAAGTACCCTTCAAGCAAACTCATGCCCGAACTAGGTTACACCGCTGAACTTGCGAGATTCATCCATAGTTCCCGTTGGCACGATCTCCCGACGCCCGTCCAGCATGAAGCGGTGCGCGCTCTCGTCAACTGGGTGTGCTGCACGTACGCTGGCGCGTCTCATCCGACAGTACAAAGCGCGCTCGCCACGCTGAAAGGACTGTCATCCGCTAGTACGTGTACCGTCATCGGCTGCGACCGCAAACTCGATCCCCTTGGCGCTGCGTTGGTCAACGGATTGAGTGCGAGCGCGCATGCGTTTGACGACGCGCACCTACAGACGGTGGCGCATCCTGGCGCGCCTACCATTGCCGCCCTGCTTGCGCACGCCGAACAATATGCTGTATCCGGACCGGATTTCCTTCATGCGCTAGTCCTCTCGTATGAGGTGCAATGTCGCTTGAGCTGCGCCCTTGCAGCGCCTCCAGCCCACTGCAACCTCGGTTGGTATATGACGGGCGTAACAGGCGCCGTTGGCGTTGCCGCCGGCGTGGGCAAGCTGATGGGCCTATCGGAACAGCAGCTGGCCTGGGCGATGGGGCTCGGAGCCGTACAAGCGTCAGGGTTGCGCGTATCCCATGGCACCATGGCGTGCGCATTCATCCCTGGTGACGCAGGTCGAAACGGCCTGCTTGCGGCTCGGTTGGCAGCCAACGGGTTCACGTGTCACGAGAACGCATTGACAGCAAATCATGGCTTGTTGCCCGTCCTGGGTGATCCGGCAAACCCAGAGGTGCTCACGGACCGACTCGGGGAACACTGGGAAACCATGAACGTTTCCCTGAAGCCGTTTCCTTCGGGCTGCCTCACCCATGCGGTCATCGATGCGTGTCTCGCGCTTGTTCGCCAGTACCAATTTCGGAGCGATGAGATCGTGCAAATCGACCTTCACGTTCACCGTCTCGCGCTCGAGCTCACGGGCCGCCCGGAACCGCAGCACAGCTTTGACGCCCAAGCCAGCATCCAGCACTGGGCAGCCGCCGTGCTTCACAACCGGCGCGCAAGCCTCTATGAAGCAAGTGATGACAGTGTTCACAATCCGTCGGTGGTCTCGTTACGCCAGCGCGTCCAGGTCGCGGTTGCCGATGCCTTGGAATCCGACGAGGCACGCCTTTACGTGAGCTTGCGCGACGGCAGGCGCCTTGAGGCAAGCGCCATGCCATGCATTGGCTCTCCACGCCGGCCGATGAGCGATGCGGACTTGCAGGCGAAGTTCCTCGATCTGACCATCCCAGTCTTGGGGCCGGCCCGCGCCTCACTGCTGTCCGACTACTGCTGGGATATGCCCTCTGCCGCCGACGTTGGCCGCGCCGCGCCCGGGTTTTGGGGACCTACAGTAACAAACAGGGAAATCACGTGAAAAACCTGCTAGCTCGCATTCTCATGGGAACAGGGCTGATGTGCGCACTCGCGGCTCCAATTGCGCGCGCAGACGAATACCCTTCCCGGCCCATCCGCTTGGTTGTACCTTATGCTGCGGGCGGGGCCGGTGACGTGATCGCGCGCCTTGTTGCGGAGCATGTCAGCAAGCGCCTCGGGCAGCCTATTATTGCCGACAATCGTCCGGGCGCTGCTACCGTTCTCGCCGCCAGCCAGGTGGCACGGTCAGCGCCGGACGGCTACACATTGCTGTTCGGCACTCTGGCCCATTCCCTGAATGCCACGCTTCAAACAAAGTTGCCATTCGACCCGGTCAACGACTTTGAATTTATTGGCAAAGTCGGTCAAGTCAGTTTTCTCTTGGTTACCAAGCCACGGCTGCCGGTCAATGATCTGCGCGGGCTGGTCGCGCTCATGCAGAAGCAGCCTGGAAAGCTGACTTTCGGCTCGGCTGGTGTGGGCTCGCCGATGCATCTCGGCGGCGAACTTCTCAAGCATCTGTCCAACACAGACGCCGTACACGTGCCATATAAGGGTGAGAGCGCCGCGCTGACCGACTTGCTGGGTGGGCAGTTGGACTTCATGCTCTGTACCACCACTACCTGCGCTTCCCGCGTCAAAGACGGCACGCTCAAAGCGCTTGCGGTGACGTCGCCTCAGCGCTCGCCCGTAGCTCCAAGCATTCCGACCACTGCTGAGGCAGGCATACCGGGCTTCCAGGTCTACACGTGGGTATTCTTGGCATCGCCAAAAGGCACTCCAAGCACCGTTGTCGATCGACTGCAGCGTGCATTGAATGAAGTCCTCGCAAATCCGCAGTTCAAGCAACGTGCTCTGGCTATTGGCTTCGAGACGAATCCTCACACTTCTCCCGCGGCGCTGAAGTCGATGGTTCAATCGGAGATCTTGAAGTGGCGCCCGATCATCAAGGCATCGGGAATGGAAAGCAACTGAGTGAAGGGCGGCATCGCCGCCCTTTATTACCCACGAACCGACGCGTCTGCCTGCTGGACTTCTGTCGCGACATCAGCGCAGGGTGAATGCGATCGCGCCAGCAGCCGAGGACACGCTGCTGCGTATCCATAAGGCTCTCGCCACGAGGGATCCTCACCTGACTGCCTGCCACCGAGAGATACTCGTCGAAAGTGAGTTGCGGCGGACGCGCCCTAAACGACCTTCTCCAGGCTTGCACGCACTCAGCACCGTACAGCGAAGCGGCCTCCGCCTTGCTCATGCCCTGCAATCGACCGTAATGGCGCTCATTCAATCGCCAGTCGGATACCGTCGGGAGTGGATCGATTAACTCTGCCATGCAATGGTCGAGCGTCTGAATTGCGCGTTGCAGCGAACTAGTGAATGCGATATCCCATCTCGTTTGAGTATCGCGAAGCAGGCGTCCTGCATGGCGCGCCTGCTCAATCCCGCGCTCCGCCAAACCCACATCCTCCCAGCCACCGAAACGCTGCCCCTCATTTGCGACGGAACTGCCGTGCCGAAGCATCACGAAGTTGACTTTACCCTGCATACCAAACAAGCGCTTTAGGAGTGAGACCGCGAATTATGAAAAACCGTGCTGTTTCTCGATATGGACGTTTGCGTGCGGCCAAGAAGCGGCGTAGGACCTAGGATTATCTTGTGGGTGCTTGATACTCCACCTCACTGACCTTATCCATCCAGGTAACGGTGCTTCCATCGAGTTGCTCCTGGATGGCAATATGCGTCATAGCCGTGGTGGGTCCCGCACCGTGCCAATGTCTTACATTGGGTGGGATCCAGACGACGTCACCGGCCCTGATCACCTCGATCGTGCCGCCCGCAACCTGCACCCGACCACAGCCCGCCGTCACGACCAAGGTCTGGCCAAGAGGATGCGCGTGCCATGCGGTATGAGCGCCCGGTTCGAAGGTCACGCTGGCGCCCGCCACCCGCGCAGGTTTGGGGGCGGTGAACAATGGATCCACTCGCGCGATACCGGTGAAATTCTCCTGCTGCGCATAACGGGACGGCTGGGATCCACATCGCTTGATTTCCATCTTCCTTCTCCTTGCGAAATTGCGCCTTGGCCTCGGTTCGCAGCCGCTTCATGTCCAGAGATGGGTTCTGTATCAGAAGCCGGAATACCGACCTGACAGACTCTGCTGCCAGACATAGCGCCGAACAAACGGACCGTGCAGCTACGAACCGGGCGGCCCTCGTTCACTCCATAGCGATAAACGTGAATCGAAGCCGATCAGTCCAACAGCTTGCGAGCGCGAAGAACTTCTTCGGCAACCCGGAAAGCGTCAATTGCCGCAGGCAGGCCGCAATAGACCGCTGCCTGCAGAAGGATCTCCCGCAACTCTTCAACCGTGCAGCCGTTGGTCAGTGCCCCCTCCAAGTGGCTGCGCAACTGCGCAGGACGATTCAGCGCGGTCAACATCGCGACATTCAGAATGCTGCGAAGCTTTCGATCAATGCCGTCCCGCGACCAAACCCGTCCAAAGCACACTTCTTCGGCGTACTCCTGAATGACAGCGTTGAAATCGTTGCGGGTCTTGTCCTTTGCCGCCAGGAACTCCGCGCCCATCAGTTCAACGATCACCTTACGACCAATTTCCTTCGCATCCATATTCGCCTCGATTTGCCATCAGAAAGTCATGGAGCGCACGCTGGCCACTCCGCGACAATGCCCAAGCGCGACCGACGGTGCACCGGTCGCGGCCCTTCCCATATACGTCCGTTTATCCCTGCGCAAGTGTCCTCTTGACGTCCTCGGCGGCAGCCTTGATCGTCACGCCAGCACGCTCGTTTTGAAGCATCATCGGTGAGCGGGAGTCGAGTTCTCCCCAGCCACGCTCAAGCGCGGCGGTGTAATCCTCGAAGGCAGCATCCGCATGTTTCATCGGCACATCGAACTCACGCGCGAGATCCTGCGCCAGCTTGAAGTCCTTATAGGCGAGGCGCAGCGCGAAATGCGGCGGATCGTACGAGGATTGCAGGTATTGCTCGGCCACCAGGTCCAGCGTGCGCGAGCGTCCAATCGCCCCCTGACGAACCGCATTCCACAGCTCCAGCGGGTCGAGACCGGCCTTGACACCCAAGCTCATGCCCTCAGCGATTGTCATGCGCATCACGAGGCTGATCAGGTTATGGACGAGTTTGGCGGTACTACCCGCACCAACGGCGCCAACATAGATCACGCGGTCGCCAATCGCATCGAGAACCGGCTTGTAAGCATCGAACAGTTCCCTGTCTCCCCCTATATAGATCGCTAGCTTGCCGGAGCGCGTCCCACTGGGGCCACCACTAACCGGTGCATCTAACATCCCGATGCCCTTCTCCCGAAACTGCTCGCTGACATCCCGCACCATCGTGGGCGAGTTCGTCGTGAGGTCGAACCAGACGCTGCCGGGACGCATCGCCCCGAGCAGTCCACCTTCGCCCACCCCGATCGCCTGCATTTCCTTTGGCCCTGGCAAAGACGTAAACACGACGTCCACAGCTTGCCCGAGTTCCGCCACGGTGGCTGCCCACGTGGCGCCCACTTCCAGTAGCGGCTGCGCGCTCTCCTTGCGCAGGTCGTGCACAACGAGGTCGTGGCCTGCCTTGCGCAAGTTAGCCGCCATTCCGGTCCCCATAGTCCCGAGTCCGATAAAGCCAATCTTCATGGTTTGTCTCCTTCTATTTCCGGGTGAATGCATCTGTTGACGTCGCAGGCTTTGGCACCAGACTCATCAGAGCCTGGCTGAGACCGCCGTCGACGAGAATGTCTTGTCCGTTGATATAGGCGGCCCTTTCACTGCCAAGGAAGGCGATCACACTCGCCAGTTCCGTCGGCTCGGCAATCCGGCCTGAAGGCACCAGCCGCGATCGCCCGGCTGCAACGGTGTCGTCGATATAGGCGGCCTCTGTCGCGGGTGTGCGTACCAGACCAGGCGACACGGAGTTACACCGGATTCCGTGGCGCGCCAGTTCCAAGGCGAGCATGCGGGACAGCATCAGCAAGCCAGCCTTCCCCACGCTATAAGCACCGCTTTCGGGCAGGGGCAGGTGTCCGCAGATCGACGCGACATTGACAATGCTTCCGCCTGCACCTGCGGATATCATTTGGGCACCAAAGGCGCGGATGCACAGGAGCGCCCCCGTGAGGTTGACGTCGAGCATCCGATTCCATTGCGCCAAGTCGGCATGCATCAACGGACCAGCGTAGCCGACAAGGGCTGCGCTGTTGACCAGTATCCGGGACGATCCGAGTTCGTGCTGGATTCGCTGCGCGGCCGCAGCAATCGCGTCTTCGCTTGTGACGTCGGCCTGGACGCTCATCGCACGCCCGCCGGCGCAAGCGATTGCATCGGCGACCGCGTCGGCTGCCCTGCCGTCTCGATCTAAGACTGCGACGAGCGCGCCGCATCTCGCCAATTCCAAGGCGGTAGCGGCGCCAATTCCGCTCCCGCCGCCAGTGACAACGCATACGCTGCCAGCGAGACCGAGCCATGCGGCGCGCCCGTCGTGTTCATCGTTTTCCATGTAAGTTCTTTGTTTCCGTCATTGCACTAGGGGCAGCGGAAGACTATTTCCAAGTAGCCAAGGCGAATCATTTGCCGCCCCGCCGAAGAATCGGCTGTTCCGCCGCGGCGCACTCAAACCTTTATGCCCGCATTTCTAACTCTGTCTTTCCAGGTCGAAACGTCCTTGCGGATCGTTGCGGCAAATTCTTCTCTGGTACCGGAAATGACGCGGAATCCGGCGCCCTCGAACTTCTGCTTGGCGACCTGAGTACTTCGTGCCTTTTCAATTTCTGAAGTAAGGCGCTCGACGATTTCACGTGGCGTTCCGGCTGGCGCAACCAGGCCCATCCAAACCAGGAACTGCATGTCCGGATAGCCGACTTCGTTGAACGTGGGTACCCCAGGGTAGGTATTGAGGCGGGACGGCCCGTTCATCGCCAATGCCCGAAGCTTGCCGCCGTGAACGTGAGGAACCAGGACCGCCGAGGGCGCTATAAACATCGCGTGCACCTCACCTGCGATCATTGCGGACAGCAAGTCGCTATAGGTGCGAAAGTGAACCGTCTCAAACGGCACCTTCGCAGCCTGGCCGAACATAACGCCCGCAATGTGTCCAGACGTCCCTGGTCCGAGCGTTCCAAGAAAGGCGGGCTTACTCTGGCGCCGACCCCACGCAACGAACTCAGAGACAGAATTGGCAGGGACGCTGGTGCCGCGCACGAAAATCAAATCGGTACTGACCAGCAACGCGAGTGGCTCGAAGTCCTTTACGGGGTCGTACGGAGTCTCCTTGAGCGTAGGCGGCACCATCGCTATCGACGCCAGCGAAACCAGTCCGATGGTGTAACCATCCGGGGATGCTCGGGCGATCTGCTGAGTGCCAATGACGCCCGCGGCGCCCGGCTTGTTATCGACGATGACAGATTGTTTCAACTGTGTGCCCAGCATCTCCGCGATCGTACGAGATACATAATCCGTGCTCGATCCAGCGGAAAACGGTAGCACCAGACGAATGGGACGCGACGGATAGTGGGCTTCGGCGGCGCTCACGCTACCGCTCAGCGAGAGCACGCCCATAGCTTTAAGTACTTGCCTTCTGTTCATTTTCAATAAGAAACTGCAAGTCATAGTGACAAGGAAGCCACCGATCAGGCCCGGTCAGGCGTCAGTGGCAGGTACTGCCAGCGGAAAAGGACATAAGGCGCTATCTCCGCAACGGCAGGCCCTCACGAGGCCGTCGCACTCAGCGGGATGCCGCAATCTGACATCAGCGCGGCAGGTCCAATCGGTACACCTTGGAAGCAGTGCCATAGAACATGGCAGCGCGCTCATCGGCGGACATCGCTAGGGTGGCAAGTTTGAAAGCGTTCCATAGCTCCGTGTAACCGCAAGACTGCTTGTCAACCGGAAAGTTGCTCTCAAACATGCATCGATCGGGGCCGAATGAATCGATGCAGACATCAATCAGCGGTTGCCAAGCTTGTGCCAAATCGGTTGAGCTGGCAGGTCTCGCCCCGTGCTCAAAGCCGAAGCCGAAGACTGGCATTCCCATCCCGCCGACTTTCACATAGACATTAGGCCGCCGAGCCAACTCCTGAAGGTCCGTCTGCCATCTTGAAACCACCTCGTTACGCTTTGCCCTGAACTCACCTACACCAATCAACCCACCGACATGGTCGAGCACGAAAGTGATTCCAGGAAACTGGTCAACCACTTCAAGAACCTCCTGCAACTGATTCTGGTACACCCAAACATCAAAGCTGAGTCCATAGCGCTCCAGTTGCGCAAGGCCAGTGCGGAATGCGTTGTCTTGCAGCAAGTGTTTCGTGGGCATTTCCTTGATGAAGCGCCCAACCAGACCGTCGTCGCGCGCAGTCATATGCCGCACACCCCTGAGCCTGCCTTGTGCTGCGGCGAGATGAGCTTCCAGGACTTCTGTGACCTCGCGCCCCGACGACAAATCGGCGTGTGCGACGATGCCGGCAGCTATCTGGCATGCACCGTCCGCTGTATGTACCGGCGTGGCCGCCTGCTCGACAATCATCTCGACTTCACCTACAGGCCGAAGGGGTTCACTACCAGTCTTTTTCCAACCCGATCGATAGGCCTCCACATAGACGGTGCCGACAATACGATGGCCACTCGAAAGATCCTGATCGAGATCGATGCGTCTGTAGTAGTGCCTATCTGTCACCTCGCCATACAAGTGGTGATGCGCGTCGACAATCGGCAGATCAGGCTCCAGCGCAGTCTCGCTCGGACTTCCCTCAAACCATCGCTGAAGGTCCGCGGTACTGCGCGGCATGCTGCCCTGATACGTTGTTAGGTCTTCTTCACTCACAGTCCCCTCCTTTCGGATTCCGGCTGGCAACGCGATGGGCGAAAGCTACGCGCGACGCGTCAACCAGTGCTGACGGCTTGCTCCCAACCAAGTAAGCAACTTTTCCTTGGTTCGTAAATACGATCATATGTTCGTATATGAGTTTTCTAGCGTAGAGGCGCGCTCCGCGCCATGTCAAGAAGCTTTGCTTGTCAGCGCTGAAATCGGAGGGTTATCCCTAGGGAAAGCTTGCGCGTGACTGCGCTCGCCCAGGTTGCGTCGCACCGGGTTTTCCCCCAACGCACTGGCATCTTATTGACAGTCAACGAGCTATGACTTTAACTTCCGCAGACGTTATACCGAACTCATGTTCCGTATTACGAACTAGAAAGGGCGACACCCGCGCGCGCACCCACGGCACACCTTGGATGGCCACACGTTCAGGCGAGCGCGCCCCGTTTCCAGGGTCATGGCGGTCACGCGGATAAGAGAAAACGTATCAAAGGAGACATTGCAACCATGCGTTCCCTGCACTCACGTGCCGCCAAGCGGCGATTGACTGCTGTTCCCCGCCCGCTCTTCAGTCCACGCCTTTCTGCCTGGCATGCGGCAGTAACGCTGTTCCTTGCGACGAGTGCATCACTGGCCTGGTCACAGCCCAGCAACGCCTTCAAGATCGGCATTCTTAATGACGCCTCCGGCCCGTACACTGACCTGTCAGGCCCAGGTTCAGTCGTCGCTGCAAAGATGGCAATCAGCGACTTTGGCGGGAAGGTTCTCGGTCGACCGATTGAACTTCTGGAAGGCGACCATCTGAACAAGTCCGATACCGCGCTGACGATTGCGCGGCAATGGTATGACAGCGGCGCGCGCGCAATCTTCGACATCGGCGTCGCCCCGGTGGCCATTGCGATGCAGGATCTTGCCAAGCAAAAGAATCGCATTGCGATCTTTACCAGTTCAGGGAGTTCCGATCTCACTGGCAAGTATTGCTCGCCAAACGGGATCCAATGGGTCTACAACACTTATCCTCAGGTACGCGCCTCGACCCGCGGCGTGCTCGATTCCGGCGGAAAGAATTGGTACTTCATTACCGTCGACTACACCTACGGCAAGAGCGTGCAAAGCGATGCCACTAAGATGCTGCAAGCGGATGGAGGGCGAGTCATTGGCGCCACCACTCATGCCTTGGCCGCCTCGGACTTTTCGTCGCAGCTATTGCAGGCGCAGGCTTCCGGCGCACAGGTCATCGGGCTCGCCACCACCAGCGTCCAGACCTCCGGGATGATCAAGCAAGCTGACGAGTTTGGTCTGCGGGCAAAAGGGCGGAGGTTGGCTCCGCTAAGTCTCCAGCTCTATGACGTCAAGGCACTGGGCTTAAAGGCCGCGCAGGACCTGCTCGTGGGCGAAGCCTACTACTGGGACCAGACCGACGACACCCGCAAATTCGCCATGCGTTTCAAAGAACACCTTGGCAAGAACCGGATGCCGAACATGAGCCAGGCGGGAACGTACGGTGCGGTGCTCCATTACCTCAAGGCAGTCGCCGCCGCGGGAACCGACGACACCGCGGCTGTCCTCGCCAAAATGAAGAGCATGCCGATCAATGATTTCATGACCAAGAATGGGTCGATTCGTGAAGACGGCCAGGTCATGCGCGACTTCTACATCTTCCGCGTTAAGAAGCCCGCCGAATCGAAGGGCGAATGGGATCTGTACGCGCCCGTCGCTACCCTGCCCCGCGACATCGCGCAACGACCGGCGGACAAGAACGTCTGCAACCTCGTGAAATGACCGGCACCGCCATGAGCGATACAGACTTTGTGATCGAGGCGCGTGGCTTGTCGCGGAAGTTCGCCGACTTCATGGCCGTCAGCAATGTCGACCTGAAGGTCAAACGTGGGCATATCCATGCCCTGATCGGCCCCAATGGGGCCGGCAAGACTACCTGCTTTAACCTGCTGACCAAATCGATCGAACCTACCGCCGGGCGCATTCTTTATAATCGGCGGGACATCACCGGCATGACGCCGGCGCAAGTCGCCCAGCTTGGCATGGTCCGCAGCTTCCAGATATCGGCTGTGTTCCCGACGCTGAGCGTGCTCGACAACATCCGCGTAGCACTGCAGCGTGCCTCTGGCACTTCCTTCCGCTTCTGGCGTTCGGACCAGTCACTCGATGTTTTGAATGTGCGAGCCTATGCGCTGCTGCAGGATGTTGGCCTGACAGACAAGGCGGTTGCCATTGCGGGCGATCTTTCGTACGGCCGCAAGCGCGCGCTCGAGATTGCGACGACGCTCGCGCTCGAGCCAGAATTCCTGCTCCTCGATGAGCCGACTGCAGGCATGGGACTAGAGGATGTAGCCGCCACCGCCGCCCTTATCCGCCGCGTGGCGCGTACACGAACCGTGCTGATGGTGGAACATAACCTGGGCGTGGTGGCCGAGCTCGCCGACCGCATCACCGTACTGGCCGGTGGCAAGGTACTGGTGGAGGGCAGCTATGCCGAGATCTCCGGGGATGCCCGTGTCCAGGAGGCCTATATCGGCAGGAGGGCAAAAGCGTGACTTCTTTCTCCAGCGCCCCCATCGAGATCCGCGATCTGCACGGATACTACGGTCCCTCACATGTATTGCATGGGGTCACTCTGACGGTGCCCGCGGGCCAAGTGGTAACAATGCTTGGCCGCAACGGCGCCGGCAAGACCACAACCATGCGGGCAATCATGGGACTGCTGCAACGGCGCAGTGGCTCCATACAAGTAAATGCGACCGAAACCATCGGATTGAAGCCGGAGTGCATTGCCCCGCTTGGTATCGCCTACTGCCCCGAAGAGCGCGGCATCTTCCCGTCGCTGAGCGTGTGCGAGAACCTGTTGCTGCCGCCCGTGTTGCAACAGGGCGGACTCAGCACCAGCGAGGTACTGAACTTCTTCCCCAGGCTTGCGGAGCGCGCGCGCAGCCCCGGGACAACTTTATCAGGCGGGGAACAGCAAATGCTGGCCATCGCACGAATCCTGCGCACCGGCTGCCGCACGCTGTTGTTCGACGAGCCGACCGAGGGTCTGGCGCCGGTCATCGTGGAACACATCGGCACCGTCATGCGCGAGCTCAAGCAGCGCGGCTACACCATCCTGCTGGTCGAGCAGAACCTTGATTTCGCCATGACACTGGCCGACCACCATTACGTGGTCGAACACGGGCGGGTGGTGGACCAGTTGAGCAATGAGGAATTGTGCGCGAAGCCCGACCGGCTACAGGCTTACCTGGGCGTGTAGACAAAGGAACATGACATGACGGAACTATTTGGAATACCCTTGCAGGCCCTGCTGAGCCAGCTCGTACTAGGCCTCATCAATGGCGCCTTCTATGCGCTGATGAGCCTGGGACTGACAGTCATCTTCGGAATGCTGCGCGTCATCAATTTCACGCACGGCGCGCAATTTGCGCTGGGAGCATTCGGCGCCTGGATACTGCTTTCGTGGCTGGGCGTCCCATACTGGGCAGCCCTATTGCTGGTGCCGCTGATGATCGGCCTTGCCTCGATGGCTTTCGAGCGCACGCTGCTGCGACGGCTATACAGTATGGACCACCTCTATCAGCTGCTCCTGACCTACGGGCTGGCCCTGATCATCGAAGGGCTCCTGTCGGTTGCATACGGCTCCTCCGGCATGCCTTATGACAATCCCCTGCCGGGCGGCATCGACCTGGGATTCATGTTCCTGCCTTACTACCGCGCATGGGTCCTCAGTACCTCGCTGGTGCTTTGCCTGGGCACCTGGTACGCGATCGAGCGAACCAGCCTGGGCGCACGCTTGCGTGCAGCAACGGACAATCGCGAGCTGGTACGTGCCTTTGGTATCAACGTTCCCCGGCTCATGACGCTCACATACGGTATCGGTGTGGCGCTGGCAGCCATAGCCGGCGTGCTGGCCGCGCCGATGGATCAGGTCAGGCCGGCGATGGGATCCGGCCTTGTCATCACGGTGTTTGCCGTCGTAGTAATCGGCGGAATGGGGTCCATCCTGGGCTCGGTGGTCACAGGCTTTACGCTCGGCCTTTTGGAAAGCCTGACCAAAGTCTACTTTCCGTCGCTGTCGAGCGTGGTGATCTTCATGATCATGGTCGCCGTGATCCTGCTCAAGCCGAACGGCCTGTTCGGCCGACAGTCTTGACCGCCTTAAATTCCGAAGGTTATCCATGCCGCGACTCTTTACCTCCAAGACGGCGTTCGCTGGCCTCTTCCTGCTGCTGGCACTCGCACCGCTCACGCTCTACCCTGTCTTCCTGACCAAGCTGCTGTGCTTCGCACTGTTTGCCGTCGCCTTCAACCTGCTGTTCGGCCAGACCGGCCTGCTGTCGTTCGGCCACGCGCTGTTCTTCGGCGGTGCCGCCTATGTCACGGGCTACGCACTGAAGGTCTGGTTGCTGCCCACCGAAGTGGCGATCCTCCTCGGCGTGGGATTTGCGGCGGTCGCCGGCCTTGTGGTTGGCGCCCTGTCCATTCAGCGCCAGGGCCTCTACTTCTCCATGATCACGCTAGCCCTTGCACAGATGTTCTACTACGCATGCGTCGCCGCGCCGATGACAGGCGGCGATGACGGGTTGTCCAGCATACCGCGCGGCCGCGTGCTCGGCTGGTTCGACCTGGCGGATGACAAGAACCTCTACTACTTTGTGCTGATCGTATTCGCGTTGGCTTTCATGCTGGTCTACCGCATCACGCACTCACCATACGGCCAGGTGTTACGTGCGATCCGCGACAACGAGGCGCGTGCGGTATCGCTGGGCTATGCGGTCAGGCGCTACAAGCTGCTCGCCTTCGTGCAATCCGCGGCCCTCGCCGGCCTCGCCGGATCGCTTAAGGTGCTCGTGTTTCAGGTGGCAACGCTGGTAGACGTCAACTGGTCCACCTCGGGCGATGTCATTCTCATGTCCCTGGTAGGTGGGATCAACACTGCCCTGGGGCCGCTGGCAGGTGCCGGTATCGTGCTGTCCCTGCAGACGCACTTGCAGGGCTATGCCCAGTGGATGCCGGTCATTCAGGGCACCGTCTTCGTTCTGGTGGTAACGCTGCTGCCGCGCGGGATTGTCGGGGAGTTTGCCGGCCGGCTCGCCCGGCGGAACCGCACTGATGTGGCCGCGCCGGCAACGCCTGCCCACGCCGATGGCGTCAGCAACGCACGAGACAGCTCCGCAACCTAAAGGCGGGTTCGCCGCCGGCCACGGGCGCGTGCGCGGCATCACTGATTCCGGACAACGACAGCCGGCGACGCCGTCGGGACCCTTATCGATCGCCCGCCTGGGCCGTGGAAGTAAGGGGCTCCGGCAAGTCATCGCCCAGCCCGAGCACTTCGGGAGGGATCGCAAGTTCCCCGCCGACAATCCGTCGTGCCGCGACACCTTCCTCTGCAATGCCTTCAGGGTCTGCACCGGGACTTCTCGGCCAGTGAGCGACGAGACCGCTCCATTGCGCCGCTGCCACGCCTACCCGCTGCCTGGACTGGCTCAGCGTGTCAAGGCGCCGCCCGCTCTGACCCCGCGGGACAGCTAGCCCTCACCGTGATCTGCCTCTGTCCCTGGCGGTGGTAAAGAAAGAAGGCGCGACATGCAAGAGTCGCGCCTTCTTCGTCCGGCCTGATTGTCGCCAAGCCGGTGCCGTTACCGCGGGTGTCAGAACCGGTGACGAATGCCGATAGCCGTCCCGAACTGGTTGTTACGCCCCTGCGCCAGGAAGTAACCGGAGGCGAATCCAGTCGGCGAGGCATCGAAGTTCAGCCCGGAGTTCTTCACGTACGCCATCGTCAGGTACACATCGGTGCGCTTCGAGAATGAATAATCGGCGAGGAAGCTTACCTGCCATGGGTTCGCCGGATTTGTTGCCGCCGTCGCGGTTCCAACGCGCAGAACCTTGAGATTGTCGTAGTAGTAGCCAAGCTTGAGCACAAGCGCAGATGTCACATCGTAATTCGCCCCCACCCAGTACAGGTCATCGCGGAGGAAGGTATTACCGGTCGAACTTACGGTGTCTGCCCACCGGTACCCGGCGACCAGTTTGGCTGCTCCGATCTTATAACTGACCGCTGCCCCCGCTTTCTTCGCGCGCCCGGGATTGCCAACCGTCACGGCAGGATTCCACTGGTCGTAGGTTGCGGTTACGCCAAACGGACCTGACGCATAGATCAGGGTTGCGCCATATGCTGTGTTATCCCGGAAGTTCCCGGGCGATTCGCCACTGCCGCCACCGGCCAGGGGCACGACGCCAAGGGTACCCTGTCCCGCGCCGAAGCTATAGTGAGCATATGTACTCAACGGCCCAAACGTGCCCGAATATTTGATGGTGTTGTCTTGCCGGAAGGATCCCAACAGGTAGGTCGAGGGCTCGTACAGCGGAGCATAGCCCAGCGGCGTGAAGTTCGAGAAAGCATCGTAGATCGCTGCATACTGTCGCCCGAATGACAACGTGCCATAAGTCCCATGCTGCAGGCCTACCGCCGCTTGGCGACCGAACAGCCGCCCGCCCTGGGACGACTTGCCGTCGTCCGCGCTAAAGCCGCTTTCGAGCGTGAATACCGCATTCAATCCGTTCCCCAGAGATTCGGTACCGCGCATCCCCCAACGGGAACCGGACAGGCCACCGCCGCTAACCATCGCGAATCGATTGCCGCCTGGCCGCTGCGTGATTTCCCCTGTCGATGTATTAATCGTGGGCGCACCGCTCGCCACGTGAGTGGCGAACTCGATCGGTGTATCGACAACACCATACAGCGTTACGCTCTGCGCATTCGCAGCGCCCGAAGCCGCGCTGAGCGCCGCCAACACTACGCTAACCTTCTTCATGCTTCTTGTCTCCTCCTGGTCTGCTTAAAACTTAACGAGCTTTCGCCTCGTCCCTACGGCCCTACTAGCTTCTCCACACCAACCACCTGCCGCGCTTCACCAAGCGCATGCCTCAGGTAGCGCTCCGTTCCTTTTTACGAACTCGTGATCGTATGTGCGAACCATAGATCAGAGATGCCTCCAAGTCAATCGAGTTATCCCGCATGGACCTTCATTAAAACGAGCGACATTTGGGCCCACGGCCGCGTACCAGACAGTCAGCGTTGCAGGAAAGACTTGACACGCCGCTCCAGCACGCTACAGTTCGCCGATATGTCCTTGTGTTCTTATATCCGAACTAAATTGCAGCGATGGCCTTTCGATGGGCTGCCGCTCGGTCCGGATGGGAAGCCCCATGCATGACTTGAAAACGACGCGCGTCCCGCATCCCCATCGAACCGTGGATCGCGTCACGCGCATCCTCGAGGAAGTTCTCTACAACCCGGGCCTGGCACTGGCCGATCTGGTTCGCGTCATGGATGCGCCCAAGAGTTCGGTGCACGGCTTCTTGCGTGGTCTCTTGGCAAAGGGGTGGCTGTACGAGGAGCAGCACCGCTTTTACCTTGGTCCTGCGGTCTATGGATTAACCCTGGCAAGCGGTAATGTGCGCGCCGGCCTGGTGACGCAAAGCGACCTGCTTGCCCTGCACGAGCAGGCGGGCGCGGCAGTGTTTCTCGGGGTGCACGCCGGAGACGACCTTATCTATGTGGCGGATGCTGGAAGCGACCACATCGTAGGGTTCGAGGCCAGGACCAGCATTCGCCGCAGGCTGCTGGTCACGGCGGGCGGGAAGGCATTGCTGGCCACCCGCTCAGACGCGGAGCTCGATGCATATCTGCGTCGTCGCCAACTAGAGGAAAGACCTCTGGTTGAGGCATTTCTTTCAGAGCGCGACGATATCCGGAAGAAGCGAATCGCCATCAACATCCGCGAAAGCGGCTCCCGCTTCGCCATCGCAACGACCATCCCAAACCGGGATGGTCAGCCCGCGGCCGCGCTTACGATTGTGGGCCGCTCACGCGAGATGCAGCCGCGCCAGCGGGAGCTTGAGGCATTGTTGATCGATTGTGTCGACGCCTGGGCAAGCCGTACCGGCGTGGCGCGAGAAGCAATCTGAAACGCCGCACGGTTCCAGCCAGCCAGTCAGACCTCACCCCCCCAGCGTTATAGCGGCAACGGCACTGTCGCTCAAAAAACACCCGACGATGTCCATGACCTCTCCCGGGTTCATCGCAGCTCCAGCCTGACCTAGTTCCGAGCGCGCCAGACCCCGAATACGAATAGCTTTTCAAATACCTACAGGAGAAACCGATGACTTACCGCGCGCCGCTGAAGGAGATGCTGTTCGCGCTCAACGAGCTAGCGGGCCTCGCAAACATTTGCCAGCTTTCAGCCTACGAGGAAGCCACACCGGACGTGGCGCAAGCCGTGCTTGAAGAAGCCGCCAAGTTCAATGAGCGGATCGTCGCACCGCTTGATCGTGCCGGCGACCTGGACCCCAGCAGCTGGAAGGACGGCGTGGTCACCACCACGCCTGGCTTCAGGGAAGCCTTCCGACAGTTCGGCGAAGGCGGTTGGCAGGGCGTGCTGCACCCGCAGGATTACGGCGGCCAGGGCCTGCCCAAGCTGATTGCCACCGCCTGCAACGAGATGCTGCACAGTGCCAACCTTTCTTTCGCGCTGTGTCCCATGCTGACCGACGGCGCCATCGAGGCGCTGCTGACTGCCGGCTCAAATGAGCAGAAGGCTACCTTCCTGCCGAAGCTGATCTCGGGCGAATGGACCGGCACCATGAACCTGACCGAGCCGCAGGCCGGCTCCGACCTGGCCGCGGTGCGCACCCGCGCCGAGCCTCAGGGCGACGGTACCTTCAAGCTGTTCGGCACCAAGATCTTCATCACCTACGGCGAGCACGACATGGCGAAGAACATCGTCCATCTCGTGCTGGCGCGCACGCCCACTGCGCCTGAGGGCGTCAAGGGCATCTCGCTGTTCATCGTGCCGAAGTTCATGGTCAACGCGGACGGCAGCCCGGGCGAGCGCAACGACGTGCACTGCGTGTCGATCGAGCACAAGCTGGGCATCAAGGCCAGCCCGACCGCGGTGCTGCAGTTCGGCGACCATGGCGGCGCCATTGGCACGCTGGTCGGCGAAGAGAACCGCGGCCTCGAGTACATGTTCATCATGATGAACTCGGCGCGCTTCTCGGTCGGCATGCAGGGCGTGGCGGTGTCCGAGCGCGCCTACCAGCAGGCCGTGGCCTATGCGCGCGAACGCGTGCAGAGCCGCCCGGTCGATGGCTCGGCGCGCGAGGCGGTCACCATCATTCACCACCCCGACGTCAAGCGCATGCTGATGACGATGCGCGCGCTGACCGAGGGCGCACGCGCCGTTGCCTACGTGGCCACGGCCGCCAGCGACGCGGCGCACCAGCATCCCGACGAGGCCGTGCGCCAGCAGAACCAGGCCTTCTATGAATTCCTGGTGCCGGTGGTGAAGGGCTGGAGCACCGAGCTGTCGATCGATGTCACCAGCCTGGGCGTGCAGGTGCACGGCGGCATGGGCTTTATCGAGGAAACCGGCGCGGCGCAGCACTATCGCGACGCCCGCATCCTGCCGATCTACGAAGGCACCACCACGATCCAGGCCAACGACCTGGTCGGCCGCAAGACCGTGCGCGACGGCGGCGCCGTGGCGCGCGCGATCTGCGCGCAGATCGCCGAGACCGAGGCCGCGCTGGGCAAGCACAGCTGCGCCGGGTTCACCGCGGTGCAGGCACAGCTGGCCAAGGGCCGCGCGGCGCTGGAAGACGTGGTGGCGTTTGTCGTGGCCAATGCCAAGTTGGACCCGAACGCCGTGTTTGCCGGCAGCGTGCCTTACCTGAAGCTGTGGGGCATCGTGTTTTCTGGCTGGCAGTTTGGCCGTGCCATGCTGGCGGCCGATGCGAAGCGTGCCGAGGATCCAAACTTCTACGCTGCCAAGATCGCCACTGCGCATTTCTTTGCGCAGCACATCCTGTCACAGGTATCGGCGTTGCGTACCGCGATTGTCGGTGGCTCAACCCTGATGCTCGCCCTCCCGGAAGATCTGTACTGATCATTGCTCCGGCGGGACTTTGGCGGCCCTTGAGCCGCTTCTTTTTTCTTCAGGAACGGCCCGCGCTTCGCGACAAAGAAACGGTGTCGTCCGGCAGATGTCGTGACGCCTTGGGGTAAAGCGGGACACATGCTCGCTGACTGGATTCCTGCGCAGCGGCCTCAGCTAATCGACCCCGTGCCAGCCTTGTAAAGTGATTCTTGTGTCACTTTATTTGGATCGTATATCCGCTGAAGGTATCGTAAATGCGAACGATGTTAAGCGAAAGTACCGCTAGCGCCATCGCTTTCCCATCGGCTCCGCGAAAACCCTAATGCCGAAATTTCTCCAAGCCTCGTACTCTATCGTATATACGATCTGACGTTCGTAATTAGGAACCAAAGGAGCAGACATGACTGATACAGCCAACATTACTAAGGAACTTGCCAAGGGCAAGTTCACCGACAAGATGCTTGACGACATGCGGGCTCTGATCGGCACCCAGCTGCGTACCGAGGCCTGCCTGAATAACGAGTACGCGACGCGGCTGGCGATCCTGCGCTTCTGCGAGGGCATTGGCGACGACAATCCGCTGTGGACGGACGCCGAATACGCGGCCAAGTCGCCGCTCGGCACACTGGTCGCGCCGCCCAGCTTCATCTTTGCCTGCCTCGGCTCGGTTCAGGTCGGCTGGCCTGGCCTCGGCGGTTTCCACTGCGAGACCAAGCTTACGTTCGACCGATACATCCGCGTGGGCGACAAAATCACCGCCAAGGTGACGTTCGACGGCTTTGACGGCCCCACTGACGACAGCAACTTCGGCGGCCGACGCATCAAGGACTATTTGCGCCAGGAGTATCGCAATCAAGACGACGAGTTGGTGGCCACCTTCATCTGCTCGCGCATGCGCTTCGAGCGCGGCGAGATGCAAAAGCGCGCGGCGACCCGCACCATCACCGTGCCTCACCCCTGGACCGAAGCGGAGATCGCCGCCATCGAAGAGCAGATCCTGGCCGAGAATCCCCGCGGCGCAACGCCGCGCTATTGGGATGATGTGCAGGCAGGCGACGAGATCGATGTCATCACCAAGGGGCCGCTCGGGCTGACCGACTTCATCGCTTTTATCGCCGCCGGCGCCGCGCCGATTCCCCGGGTTTCGGCCCATGGGGTCGCGCTCAGGCGCTATCGCAAGCATCCGAAGTGGGCGTTCCGGGACCCGAAGACGCATGCGCTGGAGCCTGTCTACTCGGTTCACTACAACGACTACGCGGCGCAACTGCAGGGCGCGCAGATTGCATATGACGTCGGCATCCAGCGCACCAGCTGGCAGACCCACTCGCTGACCCACTGGATGGGCGACGCAGGCTTCCTGAAGGCTTCCACCTCGCAGTACCGCGCGCACGTGTACCTCGGCGATGTGGTCCGCCTCGGCGGCCGCGTGGAGGCCAAAGAGATCGACGCCGATGGCCAGCACGTCGTGCGGCTGACGACCTGGGCCTACAACCAGCGCGAGCAGAACGTGATGCCTGGCACTGCCGTGATCGTGCTGCCGGTTCGCGGCGCCGCGGAAAAGGCCTGATGGGCATGCGCCACAACAACCTGAACACGGAACAGAAGGCAACCATGGAAACGCAACAGCAAACAGAAGCATTGCCGCTCACGGGCGTGCGTGTACTCGACCTTGGTCACGTATTTCAAGGGCCGTACGCCACCTTTCTGATGGCAATGGCGGGGGCCGAAGTGATCAAGATCGAGCCGCCCCATGGGGATATGTCACGCAATCGCGGGCGTGACGGCGACTATCCGTTCCGCGCCCTCAACGGCTGCAAGCGGGGGATCGTTCTGAACCTGAAGACCGAGCGCGGCCGCGAGCTGCTGCTGGAACTTGCCCGTTCCGCGGACGTGCTGGTGGAGAACTTTGCACCGGGCGTGATGCCGCGGCTGGGACTGGGCGCCGACGTGCTGCAAGAGGTCAACCCACGGCTGATCTACGCCTCAGCTTCCGGCTTCGGCCGTACCGGCCCCTATGCCGACAAGCTCGCCCTCGACCTGACGATCCAGGCGATGAGCGGGATGATGAGTACAACCGGCGAAAAGGGCGGACGGCCACTGAAGGCAGGCGTCCCGGTGGCGGACTTCATGTCCGGCGCTACCCTCTACGGCGCTATTGTCACGGCGCTGTTCGAGCGCGAGCGCACCGGACGCGGCCGGGCGCTGGAAGTATCGATGCTGGAATCGCTGTTCGCCACGCTACTGCCGTCCGCAGGACATGTCTACGCGAGCAACAAGGTGCCGCAACGCACCGGAAACCGCCACGTCGCCGACTCCTACGTGCCCTTCGACACCTTCGAGGCCTCGGACGGCTGGGTGGCCATCGTGGCCGCCACCGACGAGCACTGGCTGAACCTGACGGAAGCCATGGACCGCCCAGATCTGCGCGACGACCCGCACCTGCGCAAGCTGGCTGGCCGTATCGAACGTATTGACGAGCTCACCGAGGAGATCGCCAAGTGGGCGGGCGAGCATACCCGCGACCAGGTCACGGAACTCCTGCAGAAGCACCATGTACCGTCAGCGCCGCTGCGCTACGTCAACGAGGTGCTGGCCGACCCCCACCTGCGCGCACGCGGCTTCCTGACCGACCACGAGACCGGGAACGGCACGGTCGCGCTGCCCAACAGCCCCATTCGCTACCAGGGCTCGGAGCTGCGGCCGCTAAGCGCGCCGCCGACGCTGGGGCAGCATACGGACGATGTGCTGGCTGAACTGTGCGGTCTGGATGCAGACCAGCTTGCGCAACTGCGGCGCGACGGCGTGACCGTCTGATCGAGGAGCAGTGCACCATGGCAAGATCGAAGCAATGGGGCGACCGTATCGCCGAGGAGGTGATTGGCGGCATCCCCTACCGCATGTACACGGAGCGTCCGCGCCGGGTCGAAGAACTGATTCCCTTCGCCGGCCGCTGGGGCCAGCGCCCACACGTGATCCAGGGCGAGCGCGCCCTCTCCTTTGACCAACTGCAACATGCGATCGCGACCAAGGCGCAGGAGTTGCGCGCGCTGGGCGTCCAGCGCGGTGACCGCGTCTTCCTGTTGGGCTGGAACAGCCCGGAATGGGTCGCCAATTTCTGGGCAATCCTGCAAGCCGGTGCGGTGCCGGTACTGGCCAACGCATGGTGGAGCGCTGCCGAAGTCTCGGCAGGCCTGGACATGCTGAAGCCTGTCCTGACCCTGGCCGACCCGCACGCTGAAGCCAAGCTTCCTACCGGGTTGCATACCGGTACGTGGGCAATCACCATTCCCAACGAGGCCCCACCGGCGAAACCGTCCCAAATGGAGGATGACGGGGACGAATCCGAAACCGCCCTCATTATCTTCACCTCTGGGACCTCAGGCCAACCGAAGGCGGTCATCCTGTCGCACCGGGCATTGTTGGCCCGACTGCAGATGACGCTACACGTCACGCGCAAGCTGCCCCACCAACTGGACGAGGCTGCACACGACGTGACGCTGATCACGGGCCCGCTGTTTCACGTTGGCGGGATGCAAACCCTGCTGCGCGCCGTCATCGTCGGCGACACGCTTGTCTTGCCGCAGGGCCGGTACGACCCGGGCCAGGTCCTTGAGCTGATCGAGCGGCACAAGGTCAAGCGCTGGAACGCGGTGCCGACCATGGTATCCCGCCTGCTCGACCATCCCGACGTACCGACGCGGGATGTGAGCAGCCTGAAATCCATCAGCATCGGCGGCGCGCCTGTGCACAAGGAGTTGATGGAACGCATCCGGCTGGGACTGCCCAGCGTCAGCCCGCGGATTCCGACCGGATATGGGCTAACCGAGAACGGCGGCCAGGCCACTGCGGCGGCCGGCTCGGAGGACGTGGCGCTCCTGGGGTCGACCGGCCGACCCCTGCCCTGCGTCGAAATCCGGTTCCTTTCGCACCCGGATCTGCCGGATGGCGAGATCCTGTTGCGCTCCCCCACCCAGATGTCGGGCTACTTCGGGCTGGACGAATCCCCGATCGATCCGGACGGCTGGCTGCACACCGGCGACCTCGGCCGCCTCGACGAAAAGGGAAACCTCTGGATCACCGGCCGCTGCAAGGACATGATCATCCGCGGCGGCGAGAACATCGCGCCGGCGGCTGTAGAGCGCGGGCTGATGACGATCCCGGGCGTTATCGAAGCTGTTGTGTTCGGCATACCGCATGCAGACCTCGGCGAAGAAGTGATGGCGGTCGTGGTGGTCGAAGGCGACCTCACGGCCCAGCAACTGCAGGAGCAGTTGCGCGGCAAAGTGGCCTCCTTCGCCATGCCGAGCCGCTGGCGTGTGCAAAAGGAGCCGCTGGTGACAAACCAGACCGGCAAGGTGGACAAGACTGCAATCAGCGCACATGCGCGTGCCGAGATCGCGCAAGAGCGTGCAAAAGCCGGGGCATAAGATTCGGCGGAGAGATAGAAGCTATGCAATCGTTCCAACACATCACACCACCGCTGCGCCTGTTCTGTGGCCAGGACAGCCTTAAATCGCTCGGACGCGAACTTGAACGGCTGGGCAGCCGCCGCGCGGTCGTATTTTGCGGCCCCTGGGCCGAGGGGCCGCTGCTCGACGCAGTGCGCGCCGGAATGGGCGAGCGCTGTGCAGGCGTGTACACCGGGGTCCTTGCACACAGCCCGCTCGCCTCCGTGGAAGAGGCCGCCCAGGAGCTGAAACGCCTGAACGCTGACGCCGTCATCGCACTGGGCGGCGGCTCGTCGATCGTGACCGCACGGGCAGCCAGCATCCTGCTGGCCGAAGATGGCGATCCGCGCAGCCTCTGCACGACACGCGACAGTAACGGGCAACTGCGCAGTCCCAAGCTGCAGGCACCCAAGCTGCCGCAGCTGATCGTGCCAACGACGCCGACCACGGCCATGGTCAAGGCCGGCAGCGCAATCTTCGATCCGGCCACCGGCGCGCGCCTGGCGCTGTTCGATCCGAAAACGCGAGCCCATGCCATCTTCATTCATCCGGAAATGATCCAGTCATCGCCACGCGGGCTCGCGCTCAGCGCGAGCGTGAACACGTTCTCGATGGCCATCGAGGGACTGACGTCGCGCTCCGGAGATCCATTCTCGGATGCCCAGCTAATGCACGTATTGCGGCTACTGGCGCAGCACCTGCCTGGTCTGGAGGCGGCCGATCATCCCGACGCGCGCGCGCAGTTGCTGCACGCGGCAGTGATGTGTGGCCAGGGCACGGATCACACCGGCGCCGGAATCACCACCGTGTTGGGCCACGCGATCGGAGCACGCCATCATCTGGATAACGGTATCGCGAATGCCATCGTGCTCCCGCACGTGCTCAGGTTCAACGGCATCGCCGGTGAGGCTGGCCTGCACAAAGTGGCGACGGCACTGGGAGTCGCACAATCGGACGGCGAATCCTTGGTGAACGTGGTCGTCGAAGCCGTCGAGTTGCTGTTCAGACGCCTGGGCATTCCGAGCCAATTGCGCGAAGTCGGCATCCCGCGGGAAACCTTGACCGACATTGCCGCGAATGCCATCGGCGACTGGTTTCTGGGCGGCAATCCGCGTCCTGTCCGCGGCGAATCGGAACTGCTGCGGGTCCTCGAAGAGGCTTGGTAAGTTCGGAGCCGACATGAGCGGCGGCAAGCAATCGTAAGCCCGCCGCTCCCAGTGAATACAAATAAGTGCTCGGCTAATGACCAGCACCGAGTGGAGAGAGACCGTTGTGAAGAGAAGAACCTTTCTTGAGTGGCTAGGCCTGACTCTGGCCCTGCCCGCCGCAGGAACATTGGCTCAGGGGCGCAACATCCGCGTGGTAGTGCCATTGCCGGCCGGAAGTTCCAATGACCACGTGACACGGGTGCTGACCGAGCAAATGACCCGCATCCTGGGCCAGACCTTCGTCGTCGACAACAAAGCCGGCGGGAATGGCGTCATCGGCACGATGGACGTGGTGCGTGCCGCGCCGGATGGACTGACGCTGCTGCTTGCCTCGAATTCGCCCTTAGCAGCCAATATGGCATTTGTGAAAAATATGCCATATGACCCGCGGCGCGATCTTACCCCGATCGCGGGCGCGAGCCTGACCAACCATGTGCTGATGGTCAAGGCCGATTCGCCTATACGCACCCTCGCGGACTTCATCGCTTACGCGAAACGACGTCCGGGCAAGGTGAGCGTCGGCTATTCCACCACGTCGGTCCAGTTGCAGATCGCAACGCTAAACAAGCTGGCCGGCATCGAATTGCTCGCGGTGCCGTACAAGGGCTCGCCTGCGTCCATCACGGATGTTGTGGGTGGCGCGCTCGATGCCACCCTTACCGATCCCGGAAATGCCATGGCCCAGGTGAAAGGCGGTCATTTGCGAGCCCTTGGGGTCAGCTCCCTGAAGAGAAACCCGGTCACCCCCGACTGGCCTGCGATCTCTGAAACCCTGCCCGGCTTCGATTTTCCATCGTGGAACGCCCTGTTAGGCCCGGCCGGCATGCCGCGCGAAGAGGTAAACCGCCTGAGTGCCGCGATCAGCCAGGCGCAAAAGCAAAGGGAAGTCGCGCAACGGCTCGCCACCCAAGGCGCGGTGCCGTTGATCATGGGTCCTGACGAACTCAAGAAGTACATGGAAACTGAGACAGCACGATGGATTCGGCAGGCACGTGAAGCCCACATCCAGCCCGGATGAGTGGACGGGGGCGCATGCCTCGCCCGCGCCCCGGCATTCCCGCAAATAGTCCTGGTGGAGGATTCATTAATTCTGCGGTTTGGTTCCGCTAATTTGGCGAGCATGGCATACACCTTTTTTCCTGGCCGGCGGTGCCACTTGTCAATTAATCCGCCCAACGCGACGCGCTGGGATTGCTGACTACGCGCAATGCGGACGCAGGGACAACCTCTTGATGGAAACCATGAACCTCACAACGGATCCTCTGTTGGTCCTTCAAGCAGTATGGAAGTGAGGTGAGTTTCTCTTTGTGAACATATCGAGGTAGGCTGAGATGGACAGGAAGAGAACTGCGCTGCGCCGCGCGGTCGATAAATGGCTCGGTGTCAATTCAACGACACCAACAAGGATCACTCGGGTACGCAAGCCGGGCCAGTATTTCGGATGCGTGCAACTCGATATAAGTCGCACCTCGGGAGATCTTTCGTTGCTGTTCTTCCGTCATGCTGACGGCTCGTGGCGAGTGTTTCCGCCCAATGAGCTGGAGTTACGGTGACTGCCTCTCGCAAAGCGTGACGTCAACCCCTGTGGAACCGACTATTTGCTGCCAGTCCCATTTTCACTGCAACAATTACGCCCTTCCTTCGCGCTCTCATCACTGTCCCGCTAGCACCGGGCATTGGCAGGCATAGCTCCCGGCGCCATTGACGAATGAGTTCGTCACGACCATTAGTTTGCGCCAGCGGCGCGGCGGGTCGACGATGAGCTTCAGCAAGCAGCGTCAGCACCGTTTGTCGCCTACTCACGTAGTATTCGATCGCTTCGAGCGGGGTCACGTTGTTCAATCCAGTATGTGGCCTACCGTTGTACGTCGTAATCGCATACTCAACCACGAAGACCTGCTCGTTTATGAACGCTTCCTGGCCGACCCGCAGCCGGCCGCGCGCTGGGTACTGGCCGGCAGCAAGAAGCTCGCACGCAACCACCCCGACTGGCGTAGAACAAAGGAAAGTTGGGTCTTCCGCACTTTGTGTGACGAGGGCGCACTGGCGTGGAGGACTTGCTGCGCGGCTTGGGGCAGTTGCGGCCCGAGTCGGTACAGCAACCTCTCGACGTTGTCGCGCAGGTTGCACAGCAGATGCCAGCGATCGGAGACTTGCTTGGCTGCCGGCAGCGCGATGTCGACGGCCTCGGAGTAGCCCCCGGCCCGGTCCCTGGCGACGATCTCGATCGATGGGTGCGCACGCATCCACGCGGCCACCGCAGTTGTTTCCCTGCCGGCGAACACTTCGATCGGCTCACGTCGCTCCAGGTCGACGATGATCGTTCCGTACTGGTGACCGCGCGATCGCCCAGTCATCGATGCCGACGACCCGCGGTCGTGGTTTGCGCTTGCGCCCAGGAGCTCTTCGCAACTCCCGCAGCACGGTGTCGGCATTGGTGCGCAAGCCCAAGGCGTTAGCAAGCCGAGCTGCCGCCTCACCACCGAGGGCGTGGCCCAGCGCGTGCAACGCCCGAGCCTGCGATCGCGTTCGACGTTGATGCCGACCGGCCAAGGCGTGGATGTTCTCGGCAAACGTACGACGGGGGCAGCCGGCGTTCGCGCACTTGAAGCGACGCACCTCAACGGCGAGAACGACCCGCTGCTCGAGCATCGGTCGTTCTTCCAGACTGCGCACATAGCTGCCGTGGAGTCGGTTACTCCAACGACGGCAGGCAGGACAATGTGCCGCACGAACCGTACTGCGGGCTTCGACAGTGATGGTCTCCCCTCGCGCGTCGCTGGAGACGACGCGCTTACCCACACGGGCGAGAATACGATCGATCCCAACGAGAACTTGGCTCATGGTAACGATCAACGTGGGGCTAGATCGGCCCGAGATCAAGCCCTCGACGCGGCCGTCACACAAAGTGCGGAAGAGCCACGAAATTGTCACAACTTCGCCAATAAATTTCTCATCCATTGAAAGGCCAAGGTAAAGGAAAAAATCTCTTCCTCAAGGCTGCCAGGTATCCGCCACCATTGTTCGCTCCCGAATGCGAATTCAGGCATTCGGACATCCATCACGCCGTCTCCGGCTCGGCCTACTCAGACAGCGATTCGGAGACGAGCCATGGCCAGATTGTATTGACTGGCTCGAAGGTACCCACCATCCACCACCGGTGCGAGGAGACTGCCGGTCCTTACTCCTTCTCGATGAGCGCCTCAATCCGCCCGGAGCCGACTGCCCTTGCTCGCTCCGGCTCGGCTACGATCCTGGCGCCGACGTCCTCCAGCAGCCGCTGGAAGTCGGGCGACACCATGATGATCTTCCCGGCGGCGGCACGCAGCCGGTCGACGGCATCGGCCGGCAGGGCGAACGACGTGGGCAGTTCGTTCAGATAATCCTGTTCCGCCTTGTCTGCCAACTGGGCGAACGACACGTCGATGGCATAGATTGTCACGTCCGGTGTGCGTAGCGCGCTAGCTACCGTTGCATCCTTGTTCGCGGAAAACGCGGAGGACTGGCGGACTCGGCGCATGGATTGCCAGTGCGACTGGGTGTCCTTCAACAACTCGGTCGCTTCGTAGGAATAATGATCAATCGGAACGCCCGAGGCTTTCAACAGTATCTCCAGCGTGCCGGGCGGGGATTCCGACTTGTCCCATGACGTCCTGGGGGTGGAAAGTGAATTGACGACAAAGACGACAATCCTGCGCGCATGATCTAGCGGCGAAGGCTGACCGATCAAATGCAGCGTTTCCATGATCTCCAGAGAATCCAGCACGCTGCGCATGCCAAGGTTGTCTGATACGCCCCCGTCCACGATATGGATGTAGGGCCGATTAATGCTGTCCCCGAATTCGGCCGCCTCTCCCAGATGACGGGTCGCACGCGCGGCCGGCCGGGGCCGGTCGCTGGCATCGATAAACGGCTTGATCCAAGCGGGTGCTGCGTTGCCGCAGGTGCCACCGTAGTTGTTGAGGGTAACCGGCGTTAACACCACCGGCACTGCCGACGACGCGGCCGCGGCACGAGAAAGTCGGACCGCGTTCAGGTCTGAGCAGAGCACGTCGAACATGGTCTGCGTAAAGGGCAGGCGGGCACCCGTGGAAATGTCGGTGGCCGAGGCGACGATGAAGGGGCCGTCCCTACGATTGAGGTCGCCGAACGTTGCGCCATGGAACAGGATCTCGTCGTACAAATCCGCCGCCAGCTCCGAGCGGCCCCAGCCGCTCGACCACAGCGATGGCCAGTAGGACGGATTGAGCGTGCGGTAGATAATCTCTCCCTGAACATCGCGCTTGAGGAAGCGCTGTTCGTAATCGTCGAATAGCTTGTCGCCGTAGAGGCCATAGGCGAGCGCCGTGAAACTCCCGCCCGACACGCCGGTGATAACGTCGATATGATCGAGCAGGCGGGATTTTTTGCCTGTCGGCCCGACGGCTTCGGTATTGTGCAGGAACTCGAGGACGCCGTATGAGAATGCGGCAGCGCGTGTTCCCCCCCCCGAGAAGGCCAGGATCACCAGGGTCTCGTTGCCCGCCAAATACTGCGGGCGCGTGGTAAATCGATAACCGGAATTCGGGTCGGCGTGGCCGGCTGGCGCAGCCGCCGAGCAGGAGCAACAACGCAAGTATCAAAAATGCTGACGTCGGCAATCGGGTCATGGGTCCTCCCGGGGCAGTTTGTACAAATTTTACTTCCTCGCGTCAGTGTGCAAACCTGGCCAGAAGATCGGCTGCTACTAGTTATCTGATCGACCGGCTCTGGCCGCTGTCGTAGGGCTGGGGCACGAGTCCTACGCACGCGCCGAGCTGGCGGCGGTTGCCGAACTGCCGCCAGAACAGTTCGAGCATAAGACGCGATGCCCCAATGTCACCCACTCCCCTAAGGCGCTTGAGCCAGGTGATTCGCTCACGTACCGGGCAGGCGGTCCTGCAGCGTACGCTCGAGATCCGCAAGTTGCTGCTCGGCGAGTTCCAGTCGATGCGATTCACGCGGTAACCGTTCGCACAGCTCGTCTGGCAACGGCGCGCCGTCGTGGCAGGTCAGTTCGCCGCAAGCGAGCCGCTTGGCGAACGCACGGTGATCGACTTCGTCCCAACAGCCGACGGTAACAAGCAGTTTGCGCATGCGGTCGCGGTGTTGCATGACTTCTTTCTGCAGTTGTCCGCGATCGCGAATCAGATAACGCGACGCTTCATCCTGCAGAGAGGGCGCATGCACCATGTGCATACGGTCGCGCTCGCCATGTAGCCACGCACGTAGATTGGTGACGAGATTGATCACATCGAGGCGGTCCGTCTTCGCACGCCGCTTGTGGCGCTCCACCGGGATGCTCGCGGCACCGACCATATAACAGTCGATGCCGCGCGAGCGCAGCGACCGAAGGATCCAGAATCCGTCCTGTCCAGCTTCATAACTCACGACCACACGCACATCGAAGGCCGCGACGGCCCGGCCGCCCTGGCAGTTGCCGACAATGGCCGGCTTGGGCCTGTTCGGATGCAGTGCCCGCACCTTGCGCACGAAGCGTTGTTCGGCTTTGCAGACGTCCACCAGGGTCTGACCAGGTTCTGGGTCGCGGAAGAAGATGACGAAGTAGACCGGGTGGCCGGCGCACAGCGCCACGCCCACCTGCGAGTCGTCCTTGAAGCCGCCATTGCCGGGGCCATGGCCGGCACGCGGATCGCAGCGGCGCGTAATTCACCGGCCGCTCGAACTGGTGGCCGTCGAGAACGAACTCGTTTCGAAGTGCAGAACTGGCTTCAGGCCTTCTGCGGCGTGCTCGACAAAATGGCTTCCGCGCTGGCGCAGCGTGCCCCAGAAGAGAATGGCGCGCTGCGCGGCGTCGCGGCACCGCTGACCGGATCGCTACCAGCCAGCGCGCCTGAAGCGGTCTCGCCGCCCTCTCCGTCCCCGCCCGCCGCCTGTACGCGGCGGTCCAGCGCTTCCTGCGCGTTCCTGAGGCGTTTCTGGAGCACCAGGCCGGTCTTGATGCCAACCTCCCGCGTTCGTATGAAGTGCTTACTTAGATCCATGGCCACGCTCTGCAACACGACTTCGAGCAGCCGGCCATTCTTTGGGGGATTTGCCACGCCAGAGCGGAATGTGATCTTCGATATCAATGATCTCGATGAGACGCTTCCGGCCCCTTTTGAATGGAATCTCAAACGACTTGCTCCCAGCGTGGCCATTGCCGCCGAGCATCTGGCCTTGCCGAGGAGCGATACAGCCCGCGTCGTCACCGATCTTGTACGTGAATATCGTGAGCGGATGGTCAATTACGGCTGGATGCGGGCGCTGGACGTCTGGTATGACCGGATCGACCTGCAGAAGTATGAGGACCGCAGCGCCGATCCCCATATTGTTGCCGCGGCGCGCAAGCGGCTCACAGAGCGAATCGAGGCAGAAAGACGCAAGACGGCACCTGACCATTTGTATCCGAAGATGGTTTCCGAAGAGGGTGAGAAACCACGGATCAAGGATGAACTCCCGCTGATCTTTCATCCGACCGAGGAAATGGCGCCCGGCCTTACGTCGGGCTACGCCGAAGCCATTGCCTCATATCGGGACAGCCTTGCCGAGCATACCCGGGTACTGTTCGACCGATTCCACTTCTTTGACATGGCCATCAAGGTGGTCGGTGTCGGGAGTGTTGGCACGATGTGCGGCGTAGGCCTGTTCCTTGCCGCGGATAACGATCCGCTGTTCCTGCAGGTAAAGGAAGCCCGTGCTTCTGTCTTGGAACCTTACGCAGGAAAGAGCTTGCATTCCAATCACGGCCAGCGCGTCATCATTGGCCAGCACCTCATGCAGGCTGCCAGCGACGTCTTCCTCGGGTGGACCCGGGGCAAAAACGGACGCCACTTCTATATACGGCAGTTGCGCGACATGAAGCTGTCGCCGGTCATCGAGGACTGGGATACCGGCATGCTCAGGCAATACGGCCGGATGTGCGCACACGCCCTCGCCCGAGCGCATGCCCGTTCCGGCGATGCCGCTATGATCGCTGGTTACATGGGGTCAGGACAAACCTTTGACGACGCGATCTGCGAGTTCGCGACCGAGTACTGCTCTCAAAATCGGAACGACTATCGAGCATTCCTGGCCGCCATTCGCGAAGGACGCATCGAGGCGCGAATGGAGCAAGAGTAAGACCGTACTCCCCTGCTGCGCAACAGCACCCAGGAGGAACCGGCAGGATGTATACGGCATCAAGCTTGCGATGCATCAATGGGCCAATGCGCATACGACCTACGCTTCGGAACAGGCGGAGTTATTTTGCGCGCCTTGTCCGCCAAGGCAGGAGGATTGCCATGACCGCAATGTTGCAGCCTGGAAACGAGGAAAGCCCCCGGGTTTCCGGTAGCCATCATCGATCACTTGCCATGCACGCCAGCAAGGTTATGCGTACGGCTGCCGCTGCGTTGGTTCTTGCTACCGCACCGCTGCTCCACGCACAGACTCTCGCGGCGCATCCAAAGCCGCCGGAAATCCACCGATCCTCTGGCGTCCGGTATGTCTCGGGCGGGATCGGGAGCGAAGCCGTGCGGCAAATGCAGGGTATCTCCGGTCATTCAATGTGCGGCTCAGCGAGCTGACCCTGAGATGCTGCGTGACTCAGGTGAAACAGCAGGGCGATCAATCCGTTCGGAGTGGAACGGGCCGGCGACGCTATGCCATCGGCTCGTCTTCGGCCGTAATCCACTGCTCATGATCGGCGCCTTGATAGTCAACCATTTGGCTGATAAGCAACGCCTGCTAGCGTTGTTTGATTCTGGAGAATTATCATGGTCATGACCACTATGTCTCTCGCGCCCACGATCGTTTCACGAACGTACACTGTCGGTCGCGCCCTTCTCGGCTCTCTTTTTTTATTTTCCGGTCTCCTGAAAATTGGCAGCTTCTCGGCCTACTCTGCGTGGATTGCCAGCGCTGAACTGCCGACCCCGGATTTGCTGCTGGTGCTAACCATCGTGATTGAAATTGGTGGTGGACTGACCTTGATCTCGGGCTGGAACGCGCGGTTGGGCGCGCTGCTTCTTGCATTGTTCCTGGTGCCCACGACCATCATTTTCCACGGATTCTGGCGCGCCGATCCCGCAGACTTCCTGAATCAGCTTAATCACATTCTGAAGAATGTCTCAATCCTGGGCGGCATGCTGGTTATATTCGCCATTGAATCGTCACGTATGCAAGCAAGAGCCGCATAGCCGCTAGGGATGGTGTTCAGAACTCGCAAAGTCCAGATGCGCTCAGACGAGGCCTTGCCAGCCACAATGAGCGCACGAAACAAGCTGACCCTGACTTGGTCACCCTGGGCTATGACGATATCGAGATGTCCAAGGCGTCTGCTGGGGCCGGTCGAAGCGAACAATGGGATCCTGATGTTCGGCGCGTTGACCCGGTGATGACGGCTGGGGGACGGACGTGATCAAGCACACCATGGCCTGGCTGCAGCGGGGCGAACGGCCGTAGGTCAGGAAGGCAGAAGCCGGGCTTACGAGAGCTTTGTGGTGCCAGAGAGTCGTGGTGGTTCCATTGAGTTTTCAGCAGGCGGTCAACCTTTTACAAAGATGATCCCGGCGCCTAAGCTTTTTTACGTGCGCACGTACCGTTTCCCCCGGGCCATCATGGCCACTCCAAGCCATGCGAAGATGTCGAATGCAAATCGCGAATGGCGGAAAGTTCGACCAGGCGATTCTCGTCTTGCAAGGTGGCGGCCCACTGGGCGCCGACCAGGCAGGTATCTACGCAGGTTTCGCGGAAGCCGGCTTGATGCCTGACTGGATTGCACGTGTATCGTGCTCACGCCCGTCCCCATTCCGATCCAGCTGCCCGGCTTCGCCGGCCAGAAGGAGAGCACGCCATGAGCAATGACGCAGAGAAGGACCGGCTCGATGAAGCGCAGGCGGGCCGCGCGGCCTGGAAAAAATGGGGCCCCTACCTCAGCGAGCGGCAATGGGGGACGGTGCGCGAGGACTACAGCGACAACGGCGACGCCTGGAACTACTTCACCCATGACCAGGCCCGCTCGCGCGCCTACCGGTGGGGCGAGGACGGCCTCGGCGGTATCAGCGACGACCACCAGGTATTGTGCTTCGCCCTAGCCCTGTGGAACGGGCGCGATCCGATCCTGAAGGAGCGCGCCTTCGGCCTGGCCAACGGCGAGGGCAATCATGGCGAGGACGTGAAAGAGTACTACTTCTATCTCGATTCCACGCCGACGCACTCGTACATGAAGTATTTGTACAAGTATCCGCAGACCGCCTATCCATACAATGACCTCGTCCAGACCAACCGCGGCCGCGGCAAGCATGAGGCCGAGTACGAGTTGCTGGACACCGGCGTGTTTGACGGCAACCGGTATTTTGACGTCTTTGTCGAATACGCTAAGGCGGCGCCTGAAGACGTGCTGGTGCGAATCAGTGTCTTCAACCGCGGCCCGGACGCGGCGCCGCTGCACGTGTTGCCGACCCTGTGGTTCCGCAATACGTGGTCGCAGCCGGGGGGCGGATCGAAGCCGCTCCTCGAACGCGTCGATTCCCCCGGGCAAGCGGCGGTCCGCGCCCGTCACAGCGACCCGTTGTTTCTGGAATCGCTGGGCGAGTATTACCTCTACTGCGACGCCGACGTGCCGCTGCTCTTCACCGAGAATGAAACCAACAACACCCGGCTGTTCGGCACGGGCAACGCGTCGCCCTACGCGAAGGACGGTATCCACAACTTCATCGTGCACGGCGATGCCGCGGCGGTGAACCCCGCGCAGCAGGGAACCAAGGCGGCGCCCCAGTATCAGCTCAACCTCGGCGGTGGGGAGTCGCAAGTCGTGCGGTTACGGTTGACGACCCGGGCGCCGGGCGCGGCATCCGCGCCCTTCAATGATTTCGACGCCGTGTTCGCCGCCAGGCTGGAGGAGGCCGATGCCTTCTACGCGTCGATGACACCGCTCGCGATTCGCGACAACCCAGACCGGGTGAGCGTCATGCGCCAGGCGCTGGCCGGCATGCTCTGGACCAAGCAGTACTTCTACTATGACCTCGGCGTCTGGCTCGACGAGCACGGCGCGGGTGGCCGGTTGCCGAAACTGGAGCGCAGGCGGGTACGCAACAGCGAATGGGCGCACATGTTCAACGACGACATCATCTCGATGCCGGACAAATGGGAGTATCCCTGGTACGCCGCGTGGGACCTGGCGTTTCACATGATTCCGCTGAGCATGGTCGACCCCGACTTCGCCAAGCAACAGCTCGACCTGATGCTGCGCAACGACTATCTGCACCCCAATGGCCAGCTCCCCGCTTACGAGTGGAACTTCGGCGATGTCAATCCGCCCGTGCATGCCTGGGCGACGATGCAGCTCTACGTCCTCGACAAGGAGCGTCACGGTGGCAGGGGCGACATCGAGTTCCTCAAGTACGCCTTCTCCAAACTGCTGGTCAACTTCACCTGGTGGGTCAACCGCAAGGACCGCACGGGTGCCAATGTCTTCGAGGGCGGCTTTCTCGGGCTCGACAATATCGGCGTGTTCGACCGCTCGTCGCCGCTGCCCACGGGCGGTTACCTGGACCAGGCCGACGGTACCGCGTGGATGGTGTTCTTCAGCCAGCAGATGCTGCGCATCGCGGTTGAGCTTGCGTTGCAGGAGCCGCTCTACGAGGAGTTCGTCGAGAAATTCTTCCAGCACACGGTGTTCATTGCCGGCGCGCTGGACAGCGTCGGCGAGCGGAAAGACGAAATGTGGGATGAAGAGGATGGCTTCTTCTACGATGTGCTGCGTTTCCCGGACGGCAGCGCCACGCGCCTCAAGGTCCGCTCCATCGTCGGGCTGCTGCCACTGGCCGCGGTGGCGGTGTTCGAAGAAGATATCCTCGCCAGGCTGCCGAAGTTCCGCGAGCGTGCCAGGCTGTTCCTGGGGCGCCACCCCGAGCTCGCCGCCAACATGCATCTGCCCCAGCGGCCCGGCATAGCCAACCGGCGCATGCTGTCAATCGTTGGCGAGCAGAAGCTGCGTCGTATTCTGGCGCGCATGCTGGACGAAGATGAGTTCTTCGGCCCGCATGGCATCCGCGCGCTGTCGCGCTTCCACCTCGAGCACCCTTACGTCTTTCGCCACGCGGGCCAGGAGTATCGCGTGGCCTACGTGCCGGGCGATTCCGACAGTGGCATGTTCGGCGGCAATTCCAACTGGCGCGGGCCGGTGTGGATGCCGATCAATTACCTGCTCTACACCTCGCTGATACGCCTGTATGCCTATTTCGGCGAGGACTTCAAGGTCGAGTGTCCGACCGGGTCTGGCCAGATGATGACGCTGCTCGAAGTGGCGCAGGAATTGGGCGAGCGCCTGAGCCGGATCTTCCTGCGCGACGGCGACGGCCGCAGGCCCATATATGGCGCGGCGCACAAGTTCCGCGACGACCCGCACTGGCGCGACCTGGTGCTGTTCTACGAGTATTTCCACGGCGACACCGGCGCCGGGATCGGCGCCAGCCACCAGACCGGCTGGACCGGCTGCGTCGCGCGCATCATCCAGGCGAATGCCATGCTGTCCAAGGACTTGCTGCTCACGCCGGGCGCGGAGGTGGCGACCTTGCGTGCGCTGAGAGCCGCGCACAGGGGCCCGGAGTCTACAACCCACGGCCATCCTGTCAATCCCGAGAGAGCCACCTAGGCGACCCCGGTCAATCAGGCCGCGAAGGGCGACGAAACCTGCGGAGCCAACGTTGCCGCGCTTACCCGGCAACCGAATGAAGAAGTACACCATGGAGAGTTACTACGCCAACAGAAACCTGCCCCAGCCGGCGATCCCAGCGCTGAAGCCTCTGGACTTGCCAAAAGGCCAGACCGCGCGATTGACGGGTGCCAATTCCGGGATCGGCCCCGCCATCGCTGTCGCGCTCGGCAGGGCTGGCGCCAACGTGATAGTCCTACGTGGCCAACCCTGCGGACGCCGAACTGGTGGCCGAAGAGATTCATGGCGGCGGGCAGAGCGCGATCAAAACACTGACCGACTAGCCGATGAGGCGCAAGTGCAAGCCGTGTTGCTGCGGCGGAGCAAGAGTTTGGCACCGTCGACATCCTCGTCAGCACTGACGGCATGGAGCGCAACGCGCCGTTCCACGAGATGAGCGTGGCCCAATGGACGCGGTGATCAGCGTCAACCTGCCCGGCACCTTTCTGCGCGCGCGCGAGGCCGTGCGCGAGTTCCACCGCCGCGGCGTGCGCCCGGGAACTTCAGTAGCGACCGGCAAAATCATCTTCACAAGTTCGGTGCACGAGCTGATTCCGTGGGCTGGCCACGTCAATTTCGCAGCCTCCAAGGACGGGCTGATGCCGCTGATGAAGAGCCTGGCGCAGGAGCTCGCCAAGAAGCGCATCCGTGTGAATTCCATAGCGCCGGGCGGGATCCGAACGCCGATGAACGCTGTGGCATGGTCTACGCCCGAGGACTATGCCGGACTGATGAAGCTCGTGCCGTACAAGCGCATCGGCGAGAGCGAGGAGATCGGCCGTGCCGCGGGCTGGCTAGCGTCGGACTTCACCGACTACTTTTTCGGCACGACGCTTTTCATCGAGGGCGGGATGACGCTGTATCCTTGGTTCCAAAGAGGGGATTGACGACTGTGCTGACACGTCGCTATCCAGCGCTTTACCAGCTCAACACCCGGGTCCGGATGACCGAGTTGTCGCTGTCGCTCGGCCATGCAGCCACGCTGGATGACATCACCGACGCCGAACTGGACCGTCTGGTGGAGATGGGTTTCGACTGGCTCTGGTTGCTGAGCGTTTGGCAGACGGGGCCTGCCGCGCAGCGCATCTCGCGCAGCAGTGGTGGCGGCATGAGTTCGAGCAAACGCTGCCCGACCTGCGCGAGGCGGATATCGCCGGCTCCGGCTTTGCGATCACGCGTTACTCCGTGCACCGCGACCTCGGCGGCGACGAAGCGCTGGCGCGCCTGCGCACGCGCGCGCGACAGCGCGGGCTGCGCCTGATGCTTGATTTCGTGCCGAACCACATGGCCCCGGATCACGCGTGGACCGACGAGCACCCGGACTATTTCGTCCATGGCAGCGAGGAGGATCTGGAGCGTTCGCCCCGCAACTATTGCCGCGTGGCAATGAAGAACGGACCGCTGCTGCTTGCCTACGGCAGGGCCCATATTTCGACGGCTGGCCCGACACGCTTGCAGCTCAACTACGGCAATCCGCAATTGCAGCAAGCGATGATTGGCGAACTGGAGCGCATCGCCGACCAGTGCGACGGCGTGCGCTGCGGCATGGCCATGCTGGTATTGCCCGAGGTGTTCGAGCGCACTTGGGCATCCGGCCCGACCTGTTCTGGCCGAAGGCGACGGGGCGGTGCGGCGCCGGCATCCCGGCTTCCTGTTCATGGCTGAGGTCTACTGGGATATGGAATGGACGCTGCAGCAGCAGGGCTTCGACTACACCTATGACAAGCGCTTGTACGACCGCTTGCGCGAACAGCGCGCCCGCCCCGTGCGCGAGCACCTGGGCGCGGACATGGCCTATCAGGACAAGCTGGCGCGCTTTCTGGAGAATCACGACGAGCCCCGCGCCGCATCAACCTTTGCACCCGAAGTCCATGCGGCTGCCGCGGTGCTGACCTTCCTCTCGCCGGGCTTGCGCTTCTTCCACCAGGGACAGTTCGCGGGCCGCCGCACGCGTATCTCGCCGCATCTGGTCCGCGCCCCGGAGGAAGCGGTGGACGGAGCGCTCGCGCAGTTCTATGACCGGCTGCTTGCCGTGTTGCGCCAACCGCTGGTTCGCGATGGAAACTGGTCTTTACTGCAATGCGTTCCGGTCTGGGCCGACAACACCACGTCGGACAATTTCATTGCGTTCCGTTGGGTACGGGCTCCTCACGAGTGGATGTTCGTGGCCGTGAACTACTCGCCGCAGCAAAGCCAATGCTTCATGCGAACTCCCTTCACGGAACTGGGGGAGGGGACCGTACGGCTCCAGGACCTGCTTAGCCCGGCTGTCTATGATCGACCGGGCGAAGACCTGCGCGCCCGTGGTCTTTTTCTGGACATGCCACCCTGGGGCTATCATGTTTTTGACGTGCAAGGGAGCCACGCCTCGATGCACGAACAGGCCGCTCCTTGCTCGAAGCCTACAAGAATCTGCGATTGATGAACTGGGAACCGTTTCCTTTCGCCTATACAGCGCTTCCCGTGCCTCAGCGGATTTGTGCGATAGCTTCGAGGACGGCGCCGCCTCGAGGGTAACGCATGGCCCGGCACGCCGCTTACTTCATGCGGTACCATGCGACGCCATCTGCGTCGAGTTCCATCTCGGCTTCGTCGCGATGCAGCAGGTAATTGAGATGGGCCACACTCTCGCCGGTTGCCACCTCCAGCAGATGGGGCTCGGATCGGATGGGGCGCGAAAACAACAGCGAAAAAACATCAACCGTCCGCCTGGGTCGGCCCAGCGCGCGCCGCAGGCGATCGAGTGCGTCGTGCTGACTGCGCTCCAGATAGTCGAGCCGCGCATGGAGACCGCGGAACGGTTCATTGTGACCGGGGAGTACCAGAACGTCGTCGGGTATCTCCCGCCGAAGTTTGTCGAGCGAGGCCAGCCATTCGCTCGTCGGGTCGGCATCTGGCTCCGTCGGGATGACCGAAACATTGGATGAGATACCGGGCAGTACCTGGTCGCCCGAGATCAGCAACTTCAGTTCCGGGCAATGGAAGCAGGCGTGCTCCGGCGAGTGTCCGGTGCCAACAACAACGCGCCATGTGCGATCGCCGATGCGCATTTCCTCGCCGTCGCACACGCGCCGGTAACTGTCCGGCAGTGCATAGACGTACTTGCCGAAGCCGCCAAAGTATGCTCGGTAGACTTCGATCGCAGCGTCGTCCCAGCCGGCCCTTCGATAGAAACTCACAAATTCCTCTGGCGCTTCACGGCCGATGTCGGCCACCACGAGGCGGCACGCGAGGTATTCCATCCGGGTCATCCAGAGCCGGCAGCAGAACTTGCGCGCGAGCCACCCCGCCAAGCCTATGTGATCCGAATGCATGTGCGTGACGAACACCCGTGTCAGCCCGCCCTGCGCCAGCGCGCCGCCGTTTGCAAAGAGCCTGCGCCATGCCTGCGTGGTGTCGTCGGTCTGCAGTCCGGAGTCGAAAGTAGTCCACCCATTACCGTCGCGCACAGCCCAGAGATTGACGTGATTCATGAGGCTGAACGGCATCGGCATTCGCATCCACAGTACTCCGGGCGCTATCTCGCACGCCGATCCCGGCATCGGCGCCTCGCCGCACGGGTAGTCCAGAATCGGCTTTCTCCTGAGGGGAGTGGTCGGGGTGTCGTCGTTCATTTCATCTCGCCCGGCTTGGCCCCGTCGCTGTCGAGCCTATCGAGCAATGCGACGAGCGTAGGGCTCATCAGAAGCCATTGTGAGGCCCGCTACAATAGATCAGGCCACCAAGACCGTTCCAAGCTTCACCCATCTTAGCCACGAACCAGCAGTACCGGGAGCCTCGTATGGCGGACCAATCCTTCGGCGACGCTGCCCAGCAGTAGTCGTCGCGTGCCATGGCGACCATGCGTGCCGATCACCAGCAGCTCCGCGCCGCCTTCTTGTGCGGCTTGCTCAACAACAGTGGAGATGTCCCCTATCGCCGCCGGCTCGTCTATCAGGCGAGCCACACAAGGAATCCGTTGTGCTTCCACGCGGTCGCACGCTGCCTTCAGCAATGCCTTCCCATTGTCTCTGAGCGCCCTGCGGAGTTCGTCCGGGTCGATAAAGAGCGGATCGCATCTCAGGTAGTCGTTATCGATAACGTGGACAACAGCTATCTCGCTGCCGCACGCCTTCGCTATCTGAACAGCTTCGGCGAGCGCCAAATCAGCATTCCTGCTGCCATCGACCGCAACCATGATCTTGCTGTACATTACACTTCCCCTGCCTCCCAATTCATTTCGGCTTGCCTCTGCGGAAACCGCGATCGGGCTATGTTGGCCAACTCATGCCAGATAGTAGAAGGCGGCAATTAAGCAGCACTCCGGCCATCACCCCACCCAGAGCCAGCGTAGCGACGACCGTCGGACGCGACTGTAGCCGGCTTCCCAGCCCACCGAATGCAAAACTAAGAATGATAAGTGTCAACACGTTGATCCGACCAGGCAGGCGTGCGACGTCGAGTGCAGCATAATACGCGTCGCACCGGGAGGCGCCTCCCTAGAAGAAGGCAAGCTCTTGGTATGCACACTAGGTCAGTTGTCACTCCACAGCATGATCTACATCAAGGAGCATTCGACTGTTGCCCCCCAGATCCTTTCCCTGGTTCGGGAATCATCTGCAATGCCGGCGGATCCGCGGCGTGCCGGAATACCAGTTCACCACCGGAGAGCGACAGGAAGTACTAACGATTGGATTTTGGATGCTACGCAAAGCAAGCGTACGTTCGCAGTCCACTATTCACTTCGCGAGTTTTCTGCCGTGACCGGCACGACGATCAATCGCCACCACCGGGCGACTACGCGACGCCGCAACGCGTGATACAGCGCAAAGTTCGCATCCATCGCCCCTGTCGCTACCTTGACAATGCGCGCTTGTGGCCCGCGCGTACGCGGGGCGCTGGACGGTTCGACCCTTCTTCCTATACAAGTTTATGCTGAGGGTGGATGGTGACCAAGAACGATGCCCGGATTAGAGTCGGCGGTGAATCCATTACGCAGTCGCCTCGTCGCGGAGAATAAGCTTGTGAATTATCGGAGAGCGCGGCTGGGGCCACCTCCCGTGCATCGATCTTCGAGGCGTAGAGCCTCCCCTCTTGTACGGTCTTGTGTTTTTGTCAGCGTGATCTATTGTGAATTGGCATCTTGTGTCGGCAAGCAGCCGGGGCTGGCGTAGCTGAAGACACGATTGAGCACCCAAGAGAGGGAACATCATGCTTCGCGGACTATTCATACTCCTTTGCCTCTGCCTTGGAACATGGTCCACAGCACAGACCAAGGGAGAACCTGAAAAAAGCATCGAGCAAGGCCCCCTGGAGAACCGGGTTAAGACCCTCGCGTCCATACAGCCGGGGCTCGGAACTGTGATGCATGAGATGGGTTACCGTTTTACTAATATCTATTGGGCAGCCAATGGTGGCAATTGGGGCTTGGCCCAATACCAGCTCAAGGAACTGCTTGAAGCTCAGGAAGTGGGAGAAATAACCAGACCGCAGCACGCACCGATGCTAAAGGCCAATGAGAAAACCTACCTCGCACCGCTGGCGCAAGCCATTGAAAAGCAAGACATCAACCAATTTAATCACCGTTTCTCGGCGGCGGTGAACGGTTGTAACGCGTGTCATACCGCATTGGGCTACGGCTTCATTCTGTTTAAGGTACCAAAGCTGCCGAAGCAGGAGTTTCTTGACTTTTCCCTCAAGACCGACCCCAAGCGCTGACGTTCGCTCAGCGTCAGCGCGGTTGCCGCCACGGAAAATTGCATAGCGCCCTCCCGGGGTTCGCAGTACCGCCGGCCACGAATGGTGATCTGGTGCAGATGTTCGTCCGTCCAGCCCATGACCGCCCTGGATGACATCGTGTAGCTGCCCGAGGGCAATGTGCCCGGGAATGAGCACGCGTCGCCAAACCGGCGGGCTCAAGCCGCGCAGCATAATTCGGAGTTGAAGGACGGAGGTCGCCGGGCGAGGATCGGAAGCCATGCGGGCCAACCAACTTGCTGTATGGCATGCCGACACATCAATTTCGCTCGGCGATCGCGTTCACCATCCCCGCGAGGATGTCGCGTACGCGCGACTCGTTGAGCGAGATTCCGGCATGCAGGTTGTGGTTAACCGGCTCCTGCAAGAGCGTCGTGTGATTGCCATTGTGGGCGAAGCGCTGTAGACCGCCTTAATGAGCGAGGGAGATGTTATGAGTTCGCGCGCGCCTCTGGAGGCGGCCGCAGCCATGCACCTTGTGTACGATCGAAATCACCTCTCGACTGAGGAGCGACACGCAATGCCGCGCGCGGCTCAGCTGCTGACACAAGAGGATTGGGCAGCCATTACCGCCGCCGTTCCAGCGAGCCCCGATCCGCTCTTCGGGGAGAATGTAGAAGAGCGTTTCGCGAAGCACACAAGCAAATCTGTGAGGAGAGACTGTCCAGCCAGGACTAGGCACATTGGCATGCGCCGCCTGACTGAGCACCGCGATCTGGATGGCTTCGGCGTAGGCACCCCGACAGGGATTGGGGGCTTGGTATAGCTCGACAAGTACCCCGCTGCTATGTACGCCGACTTTTTTTCCGCTGCTGATGGTCGCGGCTGGATTCCTGCTTATCCACGCTCAGACCGGATCTTTAGTAATCATTCTTTGGCCTACTCAACCCGGAAGAGCTCCACACGCTGTCCGGCATTGACCGCTTGCTGCAGCCACGCCGGCAGTTCCCCGTGCCCGTCCCAGCTCTGCCCCTCGGCGTTGCGGTAGCAGACGGGGCGCTGGATCGGCGGCGCCGCAAAGCCCCAGCCGTAGAACAAAGGAAAGTTGGGTCTTCCGCACTTTGTGTGACGGCCGCGTCGAGGGCTTGATCTCGGGCCGATCTAGCCCCACGTTGATCGTTACCATGAGCCAAGTTCTCGTTGGGATCGATCGTATTCTCGCCCGTGTGGGTAAGCGCGTCGTCTCCAGCGACGCGCGAGGGGAGACCATCACTGTCGAAGCCCGCAGTACGGTTCGTGCGGCACATTGTCCTGCCTGCCGTCGTTGGAGTAACCGACTCCACGGCAGCTATGTGCGCAGTCTGGAAGAACGACCGATGCTCGAGCAGCGGGTCGTTCTCGCCGTTGAGGTGCGTCGCTTCAAGTGCGCGAACGCCGGCTGCCCCCGTCGTACGTTTGCCGAGAACATCCACGCCTTGGCCGGTCGGCATCAACGTCGAACGCGATCGCAGGCTCGGGCGTTGCACGCGCTGGGCCACGCCCTCGGTGGTGAGGCGGCAGCCCGGCTTGCTAACGCCTTGGGCTTGCGCACCAGTGCCGACACGGTGCTGCGGGAGTTGCGAAGAGCTCCTGGGCGCAAGCGCAAACCACGACCGCGGGTCGTCGGCATCGATGACTGGGCGATCGCGCGCGGTCACCAGTACGGAACGATCATCGTCGACCTGGAACGACGTGAGCCGATCGAAGTGTTCGCCGGCAGGGAAACAACTGCGGTGGCCGCATGGATGCGTGCGCACCCATCGATCGAGATCGTCGCCAGGGACCGGGCCGGGGCCTACTCCGGGGCGGTCGATATCGCGCTGCCGGCAGCCAAGCAAGTCTCCGATCGCTGGCATCTGCTGTGCAACCTGCGCGACAACGTCGAGAGGCTGCTGTACCGACTCGGGCCGCAACTGCGCCAAGCCGCGCAGCAATCGAGGTCGGTGGCGTGACCCTGGGCCGGCAGGGGGTGCTGAGCCGCACCTCACTGCGGTCATGGCAGCGCCTGAGCGATCAGCGACGCGCCACGCGGCTGGCGCTGTACGAGCGGGTGATGGCGCTACGCGCCCAGGGCGGCACGATGAAAGGAATCGGGCGCGAGCTCTCAAGCGACCATCGAACCGTGCGCAAGTTCATCACCGCGGGGGCCTTCCCCGAGCGCGCACCCAAGGCGCGGGGTCCGACGCCTTTGGATCCCTATCGCAGCTATATCGAGGAACGAATCGCCCAGGGCTGTCGCTGTCCGAGACTGATCTGGCAAGAACTCAAGCAGCGAGGCTATACGGGCAGTCGCGCCGCCGTGCAGAATTGCGTGGTCCGCCCCCTCTTTCCGCAGGGCAAGGTACCGCTTCTCCAGGCACCCGTGCGCACGATGCCGTGCCCGTCGGTCCGGCGCGTGTTCGGATGGCTTGTCGGATGGAGGAAGCTCGCCGTCGAGGAGCCCAGGAGCGCGGACCACGAGCGCTTCGTGCAGGCGCTGTACAAGATCGAACCCGTGGTGGGCGAGGTTCGCAGCCTCGCGCGGGAGTTTCTCGGGCTCATGCACCGGCGAAGTCCGTGGCAGTTCGATCGATGGTTGAAGAGTCTGTCGCGCTGCGACGCTGCGGAAATGCGTAGGTTCGCGCAAAGCCTGCGCGCCGACTTACCGGCTGTGCGGGCGGCCTTCAGGCTGCCATGGAGCAATGGCCAGACCGAGGGTCACGTCAACCGGCTCAAGTTCCTCAAGCGCCAGATGTATGGCCGCGCGAACATCGAGCTTCTACGGCTGCGGGTATTGAAGCCAAACTGAACGACCGGCCTGCCTTGTCCTGCTGGACACGCTAGTCCGATCGCCATCGCAGGCGGGTGAGCTCGTGCGGCCGGCACGAGGCTGGCGGGCTCGCCCACGTTCGTCAACAAGCAGAAGAATGGTGGTGGTGGGCGGTGGAGACGACGGCCGTTCCACGCTACAACATCCTCCACGCCAGTGCGCCCTCCTCACACAAAGTGCGGAAGACCCAGAATTACTTCGTTCTACGCCCAGCGCACGATGGTCGGACCCAGGTTGGCCCACACCGCCAGCCCGACTGTGCGCTGGCCGATCTGCTCGCAGGCCTCCGGCAACACCGCGCCCGCCAGCCGCGCATCCCCTCCAATCATGATCCTGGCCGTCCACTGGTCGGCTCGAAGATAACTGCGTCCCGACCTTCAAGCACTTCAAAGAGCTGCAGCCTGGGACTTTGCTCACCTGCGAGCCGCCGACCGCACGGCGCGCCGCGCTAGGGAAATCCACTAGTCCGTTCCAACGATTCCCCGGCGGCGCGCCATCACTACGCTGTCACCACCGGCACACGCGAATGCCTGGTCTGTCCCAACGATGGCCACCGCGTCGGGGGCACCCCGAATGCCGACCGGCGGATCGCCACCGGATGACGCAGGAGACCTTCGTCCTGACACAGCCATCGCCGGCCATTCCCCGTTAAAAGGAGCGAGACTTCAATGAAATCCAGTACACAACGACTGATACGCGGTGGCCTGCTGGTCACCAGCATGGCGCTGGCCGCGGCATCGTGGGCGAAGGTCACCCCGGAAGAACTCAAGCAGCTTGACAGCACCCTCACGCCGATGGGCGCCGAGCGCGCCGCCAGCAAGGACGGCGATGTCCCCGCATGGACCGGTAAATGGCTGGGCACGCCGTCCCACGTCAAATATCAGCGCGGCGAACGATACCCGGACCCGTATGCCGACGAAAAGCCGCTGTTCGTCATCACCGCGCAGAATATGGCGCAGTATGCCGAGCGCCTGAGCGACGGCCAGAAGGCGCTGTTCAAGAAGTACCCCGACACCTTCAAGATGCCGGTGTACCCCAGCCATCGCGACTTCCGCTACGAGGACGCGGTCTACAAGGACATCCGCACCCAAGCCTCCACCGTCACCATGACGAGCGATGCCAACGGGCTGAAGAACGCGAGTCCGCAGGTGCCCTTCCCGATCCCCAAGACCGCGATGGAACTGCTGTGGAACCAGCGCTTCTCGTCGGCCGTGGGTACCGAAAAGGCCCAGTATGACCAGGCCGTGGTCTACCCGAACGGCTCGATCGCATGGGGACGCGTGTCCTACAGCATCCTCTCGCCGCGCAATAACGGCAAGTTCGATCCGAACAACGCGCTCAATGACCGCTCCTTCTTCCGCACCGCCATCGACCTGCCGCTGCGCGACCGCGGCCAGGTGATCGTGGGCTATGCCGTGTGGGACCAGGAAGGCTCGGACACCAACCGCACCTGGATCTACAACCCGGGCACGCGGCGCGTACGCCAGGCGCCGGAGTTCGGCTTCGACCAGCCCCAGGGCTCGGGCGGCTTCCGCACGGTGGATGACGACCGCCTCTTCAACGGCTCCGGCGAGCGCTACAACTGGAAGATCGTCGGCAAGAAGGAGATCTATGTCCCGTACCACAACTACAAGCTGCTGAGCGCGTCGGTCAAGTACAAGGACCTGCTGACCAACGGCCACGCCAATCCGGAAGTCATGCGCTATGAGCTGCATCGGGTCTGGATCCTGGAAGCAACGCTCAAGCCTGGCTTCCGCCACCAGTATGCGAAGCGCGTGCTGTATCTCGATGAAGACACCTGGCAGGCCCGCGCCGCCGACAACTACGATGGCCGCGGCCAGTTGTGGCGCGCCAATCTGCAGGCCTCGGTCTACGCTTACGATGCGCGCCGCTATCATCCGACCGTGGCGTTCTACCATGACCTGGTTTCCGGCGCTTACCTGGCGGACCGCCTGACCAACGAAGGCCCGATGATCTCGCTGAACAACAGCCCCGAATTCAACGAGGCGTACTTCTCTCCGGACGCCGCGCGCGGGTCGGGTACCTGATCGCATCGTGATATCCGGCCGGGCGAGCCTTCGCCCGGCCAGTCCCTCCTCTCGCCCATGCCGCAAGGCAACGGCTCCCTCCCGCTGTTCCCCCAACGCCACCGCCCGCCAGCCGGCTGGCCTTCCGCCGATGCAACCCATCACCTCCAGCACGCCGCCGCCCCGGCCGTTCCATGCGATGGCCAAGCCCAGTGGATCCGACTGCAACCTGGACTGCACCTATTGCTTCTACCTCGAAAAGGAATCCCTGTACCCCGGCGAACGCAAGCGCCGGATGCAGGACAATGTACTGACCGCGTATGTCCGCAACTACATCGAATCGCATCCGGCCGGGTCGGAAGTCGTCTTCACCTGGCAGGGCGGCGAACCCACATTGCCTGGCCTGGATTTCTATCGCCGCGCGGTCGCGCAGCAGCGTTTCCGTGCCGGACGGACCATCAGCTACAGCTTCCAGACCAACGGCCTGCTGCTGGACGATGCCTGGTGCGGGTTCTTCGCCGAGCACGACTTCCTGATCGGCCTGTCGCTGGACGGCCCAGCCGATATCCATGACACGTATCGGGTCTCCGCAGGCGGCCAGCCGACTCACGCGCTGGTGATGCGTGCGCTCGGGAAACTCCAGGCGCATCGCGTCCGCTATAACGTGCTGGCGTGCGTCAACCGCCGCGGCGCAGCCGAGCCACTGCGGGTCTACGAGTTCATGCGGACCCACGGCATCAGCCATATCCAGTTCATTCCCGTGGTCGAACGCCTGTCCGGCGCGGCGGACAGGGCCATTGGCCTGACGCTGCACGGCCCGGGTGGCAAAGTGTTGGCGCCGGCATTGCCAGGTGCAACGGGCAGCGTGACCGGATGGTCCGTGTTGCCTGCCGACTATGGCGACCTCCTCAACGCCATCTTCGACGCCTGGGTACGCCGGGATGTGGGCGAGATCCACGTGATGAACTTCGAGTGGGCGCTGGCGAACTACATGGGGGAGCCAGGCGCGGCCTGCCATCACCAGCCGACCTGTGGCCGCGCCGTGGTGGTCGAGCATAACGGCGACGTCTATGCCTGCGACCACTACGTCTATCCGGCGTATCGGCTGGGCAATCTGTCCACATCGTCACTGGCGAAAATGGTCGAGTCACCGGCACAGCATGCGTTCGGCCAGGACAAGCTCCAATCGCTGCCCCGGCAGTGCCGCGAATGCAAGATGCTCAAGGGTTGCTGGGGCGGCTGCCCGAAGCACCGCTTCACCGCGACGCAGGATTGTGAGCCTGGATTGATTTATCTTTGCGAAGGCTATTACCGATTCTTCGGTCACGTGGCGCCATACCTGGCGCCATGTCCGACCTGATCCGCGGTGGCAGGCCTGCCAGCGACATCACCCGGGCCGTCGTCCTGCGTGCAGGGACCGCACGGTAGTCACGCCGCCCTCGCCCGTTCACCGGACGAGGGCGGCCATCGCTGCTAGCGCAGGTCGATCGAGATGTTGTCGATGCGCCCCCCGCTGAAGGCATAGCCAGGCAGCGCATCCGCGGGATACAACCCTGCCGCGGGAGAGCTGCATAGGCGTCCTGAGGTATGCGTTGGCCGGCGCGGCGGCTTGTCTTTGCCGGCCTGCATTGTTCCCCTGACGACGCGCGGCCCGAAGTACACATCGACAGAACCGTCGGCGTTCTGCTTCAGGTCCTTGAGCGAAGACAGCGACGGACGGCGCTGGTCGGCCTGCACGAAGCTGAAGGTGTCGGCGTCATAGGCCGACACCGACCAGTATTCCTGGACGGGCACATTGGCCGGCACGTGCAGGCGATAGGTTCCCGAACCCTCCAGGAAGCGCCCGCCGCCGTCGCGATACGTGGTCGCGTAGATTGCCCCCTTCCCCACCAGCGGCTTGTAGCCGGGCGCGAGGAACTTGTGCATGCCGAAGCCGAAACGGAACAGCGCCGCGCGTTCGTCGATCTCCGTGCGCGTGCCGAGTTCCTGCGTGTAGTGCGACATGCCCGTCGCCGCGCGCCACTGCGTGCCCTTGAACATCTGGGCGCGCGTTTTACGCGGATTGAACTCAAGGTTCGCGACCATCAGGCGCCCGGTGCGCGCGGCGCGCTCGAGGATGGCGGACAGGCGCGCATCCGGCGCAAACGGCTCGCCCGGTTCGATGCCCAGCGTGGCCAGCATGCCGAGCATCACGCGGTCGCGCTCTTCGCCAGGCTCTTCGCCCACGCGCTGCGCCAGCAGCCTGAAGAAATCCAGGCCATGGGGCGTGAGGCCATCGTAGTCGTCCATCCCCATGCGCCGCATGCGCAGCGCGGGTGGCGCCGCGTGCGCCGCGTACGGGTACAGGTTGGCCCGCGCGAGCCGCGCCACGGTGCCTTCGACCGGCTCACCCGGCTTGCGCACGGCGCGCAGGAACACCATGCCATTATTGGTCGCCGAACGGCGCACGGTATATCCGCTATCCGGGAGTTCGCCACGGTAGCCGGGCGGCACCAGCAGGTACCTGCCGCCGTTGCCGGCATCCGGCCCGACCCGCCCCACGTCCTCCAGCGGGCGCTGCCACGCATCCAGGATCACGCCGTACTGGTTCCCGGCCGGAATTTCGACCACCAGCGGGCCGCTGTCCCGCAGGTTGAAATAGCTGAACGAATAGACGACATCGTCGTTGCCCGTCTGCAGCCCGCTGGTTGACCTGCTCGAGCTGGTCGAACACAAACGGCTCCATCGGCCGGATGCCGATGCGGCGTGCGCCCTCGGCCATGGCACCGAGCCCGACCAGCGGCTGAGCCCAGATATAAGCCTGCACGGCGCGCTGGTAGTCGAGCTCGTCATAGAGACGTTTCGCCATATCGCCATCCGGATAGTGCGAAGCCGCAAAGGCCAATGCCGTGTCCGCCGTGTCGCCGGCAGCAGTGGCAAAGCCAGCCGCACCGGCTAGAAAGGCTGCTGCCAACCGCGCTGATGCTTCCCACCTCATTGCCGGCTCCTCATTGCTGCCGCACCAACTGCGGCATGGCGTAGGTCCCGTCGACCAGCGGCGCGGTCGGGCCATAGAAGCGTGCCGCCAGCCGGAACGGGCCTTGTGCAGGCACCGGCAGCCAGTTTCGCGCCTGCTCCGGGTCGGACGGCTTGTCGTGCTGGAAATACAGGGTGAGCTTGCCGTCCTTCACCGCGAACTGGCCCGCCGCGACCTGGTAGCTCGTCACGCTGTAGCGGTCGATCGGGTTGTCGACAAAGTAGCCGCTGTCGTCGTAGACCGGCAGCTCCCAGAACTCGGTGACGGGCGGCAGGTTCTTCATGTCCAGCGTCATCGTGTAGCGATGGGCACTGTCCAGCGGCTTGCCCTGCGCGTCCGTCATGGCATAGGCAATCGTGTGCGACTGGAACGGCACGGGGCTGCCCCAGGCAATGTCCGCGGCGCCGGCCCTGACCTTGTAGTCGTTGCTGCTATAGAAGAGGCTGCTCTGCAGCCTCCAGCCGTTCATGTCGATCTGCGCGGCGCTGAATGCCGCGCGTGCCTCGGCGCGCGCGGCGTCGAAGCCCTTCTGCACGGCGCTGCGCTGTGCGGGCGTGAGCCGTTCCGGATCGAATTTCACGCCCTTGCGCAAGCCCAGCGGCGCCAGCGCGAGCAAGGTGTCGCGCTCGGTCACCGAGTCCTTGCGCTGGGTCAGGGTTTCGTCGTTGATCACCAGGCTGGCGAGCTGCAGGTAGTCGGTGGCCGTCATCGCGTTGGCCACGTCGGGAATCTGCGCCATGCGCGCAAAGGTGCGGTAGCTGGCGGACTGCTTCGGCACCTCGGCCAGCGCCACCGGCTTGCCGCCGTTGCGTTGCCAGCGGTCCAGGGGCTCGACGCTGACGCCGTCCATCAGGCGATGTGCGGCCCCGAAGTCGGCGGCGTCGCGCGTGGTCACCGCCACGCGCAGCGTGATGGCAAACGCGTCAGAAGGCGCGCGCACGACTTCCGTGCCGCGAAAGCCTTTGGGCAAGGCGCCTTTCCAGTTCGGCCCGACGATCAGGTAGCGCTGCGGCGCGTTGCCGGTGAACTGGCTGCCCACCATGAAGAACCAGTCGGCGTACTGGTCCAGCGCCTGGATGCTCCAGTAGCGGCCATCTTCGACCTTGGGCGAGGTAACCGCCACCGGCTGGCGCGACAGGTCGAAGAAACCGCCGGAATACAGCGTGGAGGCGTTCGGCGTGGTCGCGAAGCGCTCTTTCGCGGTGAAGAGCTCCCGGTTCTGCGCCAGGCGGTTGATGCCGCGGTAAGCCGGCATCTCCTGCGCCTGCGTGAAGACGTAGCGCAGCTCATAGAACCCTGTCTGCTGCAGGCCCCAGAAGTACGCCCGCCGGGTCAGCGTCTCGATCTGCGCCGGCGTCAGCCGAGCATCGACCCCGGCGGGGGGCAGCGGCGCCGGCGCCGGCTGGGCGTGGACCTGCAGGCAGGCCAGGGCAAGGACGGCGGCGCGGGCGGGCCGCAGCCAGTTGGCATGCATTGGCGTGCTCCTTGTGGTGAAGAAAGCGGCACGCTCCGCCGCTATGCACGCCAGTGTCCCGGCAACGCCGGATGCCGGCATCGTCCGGCTGGGTAACCGCCATCTACTCCAAATATGGGTGGCGCCGCGATGGGGCGCGTGCTCTGCTCAGCTGAGCGACACGACACTGTTGAGCAGCGTGCGCACCAGCTCGGCCTGCCGCGTGACGCCCGCCTTCTGGAAGATCGAGCGCAGATGGGCGCGCACCGTATTGGTCTTGACCTTGAGCGATTGCGCCGCGTCCTCCAGCGAAGCGCCGTTGGCCATCAGCAGCGCCAGCGATGCTTCCGTCGGCGTGAAGTCGAACAGTTGGCGCAACACCTCGACCGAGGTCTGCGCGCTGCAGGCGGGGTCGCGGATGACCACCACGCAAGCGGGGCACCATTTGTTCTCTTCCGACCATTCCCGCATGGGGATGGCGCGGATCAGCACCTCCAGCCGGCCCGTGTGCGAAGGCCTGGCCACTGACATCGCTTCCACCATGGGCGCGGAGGCACCGTCATCCTGCGCGAACGAGATCGAATTGATCGAGCGCTGCACCAGCTCACGGAAGCGGCTGCGATCTCGTGTGTCCGCGAACTCGAACTTGCCGCCGCGCAGGCGGATGCCGTCATTCTCGCCCAGCACCGTACGGGCGGCCGCATTGGCCTTGAGCACCAGGCCCTGGTCGTCCAGCACCACCATGCCGATCAGCATGCGGTCCACCGCGTGTTCATAGAGGCCACGTTCGGACTCGGCCACGTCGATGCGGGAATACAGGTCGACGGCGCGCTTGATATGCGGCAGCAGCGCCAGGCAGATGGCTTCGTCCTTCTCCGAGAAGTCTCCGGCGTCATGGCCCCGGCACAGGCGAAAACGGCACACCACGCCGTCGGCCGTCTGGATATCCGCGCCGAGGATATAGCGAATATCCAGGCCCTTGAGCAGTTCCTGGTAGATGGCGCTGCGGCACCAGGCCTCGGTGCCGACGAACTTGTCCACCGTGGTCACGGTGCCTGGCGGGATGTCGACAAACGGGTCCAGCGAATGGTAGTAGCTGTTGTACGTGACGCCCTGGCGCGCGTAGGTGTCGCGCGGCGGCATGTTGAACATCGAGGCGGGACGATCCAACGTGGGCGGCCGCAGGATCAGGGTCGCGGCACAGGCGTTGAGCAGGACACGCACGGACTCGAGCGCGCTGGACCACGGCGCTTCCTCCAGCGGCCCGCGATAGATGGCGTCGAGCAGCTCGCCATACTGCGGGACCGTGAAGCCCGCCAATGCATAGATTGAAGGCTCGACCAAATGCCCGGTTGTCGCCATCAACGTATTCCTCTCGTGTCCAGGTGAAAATTTGCCGGCCGGATTGTTCCACGGCATCCGGGGTTGGCGCTATTGGCGTTCACCCGAAGGCATGCCGGCGCGCCGGCGCATCGTCCGTGTGGGCAGGGGGCTTCTACTCCATTCCGAGGTGGTGCACAGGCGCCGGCTCCGCCTATCGTCTCCGGCAGAAAACTTGCCTGGAGATCACCTCAATGCGTCCTGCAGCCCCTTCCCGGCTGAAGGCAGGCGCCCTTGCCTGCCTTGCCCTGCTTCACTCCACCGTGACCGTATCCGCACACGGCAGCGGTATGCCCGACACCAGCGGCCTGGCCCTGCCGCTTCCTGAGATCAAAACGACCCCGGGCGTCATCGCCCAGACTTTCAAGGATTCCACCCCACCCACGCGCCAGTGGCACAAGGCCCCGGCCGGCGCACCGAACGTGGTGGTGGTGCTGCTCGACGATGTCGGCTTCGGTGCCGCCGGCACCTTCGGCGGCCTGATCCCGACGCCGACGCTGGACGCCCTCGCCAGCCGCGGCCTGCGCTACAACCGCTTCCACACGACGGCCATGTGCTCGCCCACGCGCGCCGCGCTGCTGACGGGGCGCAATCCACACGCGGTCGGCTGGGGCGTGGTTAGCGAACTGAGCACGCCGTACGACGGCTACGTCGGCATCATCCCGAAAAGCGCCGCCAGCGTCGCCGAAATCCTGCGCCAGCACGGCTACGCCACCTCGGCCTGGGGCAAGTGGCACAACACCGCGGTGTGGGAATCGTCCTTCAACGGCCCGTTCGACCACTGGCCCACCGGCCAGGGCTTCGAGCGCTTCTACGGCTTCCTCGGCGGCGAGACCGACCAGTACGAGCCGGCGCTGGTCGACAACACCGCACCGGCGCGCCGGCCCGACAAGCCGGGCTACCACCTGACCGATGACCTGGCCGATCACGCCATCGCCTGGATGCAGCAGCAGAAGTCGGTCGCGCCGGACAAGCCCTTCTTCGTGTATTTCGCGCCCGGCGGCACGCATGCGCCGCTGCAGGTGCCCAGGCCATGGATCGATCGCTTCCAGGGCCGGTTCGACCAGGGCTGGGACAAGATGCGCGAGCAGATTTTTGCGCGGCAGAAAGCGCAAGGGGTGGTGCCTGCCGATGCCGTGCTAACGCCGAGGCCGAATGAACTGCCCGCCTGGGACAGCCTTTCCGCCGACAAAAAGAAGGTCGCGGCCCGATTGATGGAAACGTATGCCGGCTTCCTGGCTCATACCGATGCCCAGGTCGGACGGCTGGCCGCTTCCCTGGAGCGCATGGGCCAGTTCGACAACACACTGTTCCTCTACATCGTCGGCGACAACGGCGCCAGCGCCGAAGGGGGCCTGTATGGCCACTTCCACGAGATCGACAGCTTCAACGGCGTTGCCGAAGACAGCGCAACGAATGCCGGCCGCCTGGACCAGATCGGCGGGCCGGCGTCGCTGCCGCACTACGCCTCGCCGTGGGCGTGGGCGATGGATACCCCGTTCCAGTGGATGAAGCAGGTCGCCTCCCACCTCGGCGGCACGCGCAACCCCATGGTCGTCAGCTGGCCGGCGCGGATCCGCGCGCCGGGCGGGCTACGCTCGCAGTTCAGCTACGTCAGCGACCTGATGCCGACCATCCTGGAGGCGGCGCGGATTGCCGTGCCGACGCAGGTCAACGGTATCGCCCAGCAAGCCGTGGACGGACAGAGCCTGCTCTACACCTTCAACGCTCCCGACGCACCGGGGCGCCGCCGCACGCAGTATTTCGAAATGGTCGGCAATCGCGCGATCTACCACGACGGCTGGATGGCATCGACCCGGCCGGCGCACATGCCATGGAACCTCATGGCCCGCAGCGCCAGCGCGCTCGGCACCGAGCAGTGGGAGCTCTATCACCTCGACAAGGACTTCTCGCAGGCCCGCGACGTTGCCGCGCAGCACCCCGGCAAGCTGCGGGAGCTGCAGCAGTTGTTTTGGCGTGAAGCGGGTGCGAACAAGGTCCTGCCGCTCGACGACCGCTTCCTTGAGCGTTTGTCGCTGACCAACGATGCCGCACAGGCGCAACAGCGCCCCAGCCTGACCGCGGGCCGCAGCCGCTTTGTCTATTACGCGGGCGCCGTCGGCATCAATGAAGCCAGCGCGCCGAACCTGAAGAACCGCTCGTACGTGATCGCCGCCAAAGTCCGTGCGCCGGAGCGCGGCGCCCAGGGGGTACTCGCCGCACAAGGCGGCTCAGGTTCCGGCTGGTCGCTGTATGTGAACGAGCACGGGCAGCCCGTCTACACCTATGTGTTCGCAGGCAAGCGTACGACGCTCACCAGCGAAGCACGCCTGCCGGCCGGGGAATCGGAGGTACGCCTGGACTTTGCCTACGACGGCAACGGCCGTGGCAAAGGTGGCATGGCAACGCTGCTGGTCAACGGCCGGACCGCCGGCCAGGCCCGCATCGAACGCACGGTGCCGGCGCTGTTCTCGATCAGCGAGCCGTTCGATGTTGGCACTGACAGCCAGTCGCCTGTGGGCGAATATCCGCGGGACTATGGCTTTACTGGCGCGATCGACAATATCGCGTTTGATGTGCGGTAAGGCACGGAGGCCGTTCGCGTTAGCCGAGACCCCTCGCACGCACCCCTCTCGCGCCCGCGGGAGAGGGGTGGGGGTGAGGGCAGGAGCGTCCACGAAGTGAAGCCTTAACGTGCTTGCCAAACGCCTGCCCTCTCCCCCGGCCCCTCTCCCGCAAGCGGGAGAGGGGAGCAAACCGGCGGCATTGGCAAACGCTGCCGCCGCTTCAGAACGTCAGCGGCCGCTGCACGGCATCCAGGCCGCCGTCGATAAACACCACATTGCCGTGCATATAAGCCGCCTGCGGCCCGCACAAGAAGGCAATCAGCGCAGCCACCTCCTCAGGCTGGGCACGGCGCCCCAGAGGCGGCAGGAAGTCCCGGATAGCATCGCCATAGCGCGGATCCTCCAGGCCCGCCCGCAGCAGCGGCGTCTCCACCGCGCCCGGCGCCACCACGTTAAGGCGCACACTGGCCTGGCCCCAAGCCGCGGCACGTTGCCGCGCGGCCGCCGTCACCGCATGCTTGGAGCTGGCATAGGCGATATAGCCAGCCTGGTCCCGGGTAGCTTGCGCCGCCGCGGCGGCCTCGACCATCGCACGCACGGCGGCCTCATCGCCGGCGAGGTAGGCATCCCGCAGCGGGCTGCCCTCCCAGGACTGGAGCGTGGCCGAGTTGGACGACACCACCACGGCGCACGGATCCGAGCCCTGGCGCAGCGCCTCGAACAAGCCGTCCAGCAGCGCCACCGCGCCGAAGTAGTTGACCGACGCCACCAGCGTGGCGGGATCGACATGCGGGCCCAGGCCGGCGCAGCAGACCAGCTGGTCGATGCGGCCGCCCGAGCGCGACAGTACGGCGTCAATGGCAGCAGCGCGGCCCTGCGGAGTGGACAGGTCGGCAAGGATGTCCGCGTCGCGCAGGTCGATGCCGATGACCCGGCAGCCGTCGGCGAGCATGCGCTGGCGCACGGCTGCGCCCATGCCGGAGGCGGCGCCGGTAATGACTACGGTTTTCATGGTCAGCCCTCGAATACATGCCGCAGCGCCGGCGGTTCGATATTGCCTGGGTTCAGCTCGAACACGCGCCGCGCCACGCTGGTCGGACGCACCTGCTCCACGTCGGTGTAGAACTGCTGGTACCAGTCGCGCATCTGGTAGATCGGCCCGTCGCCTTCGCACAGCAGCGGGTTGTCGATGCGGATCTTGCTGTCCCAGATCACCACGTCCTCATAGAAGGCCTGGCGCGCCTGCTCCACGTAGGCTTGCGCCATGGCGCGGTTCTGCTCCTCGGACAGCCCCGGGATCTTCCTCACCAGCACGCCGTAGCGCAGCACGAAGCTGTTCAGGTCGATCGGCACATGGCAGTTGAGCAGGATCGAGTGGATCTGCTGGCCGCCCATCTGGCCGGTCATGTCCGTGATGTGGTACGCCGGCCCGAAGTACGTGGACAACGCTGTCAGGCGCGCATCGCCTGACAGCCGCGCACTGCGCCCGATCATCAGCTGCGTGGCCTTGTGGTCTTCGAACAGATTGGCAAAGTAGTCCACCGGCGCGCCATGGACCACGCCGAAATGCGCCATGTCCGAGATGTTGTCGACCAGTTCGCGGCAGTTGGTGCGGATCACCATCTCGTCCATGGCCCACTCCGACCACTCCGGCGAGGAGCAGGCGTCGATGCGCGGGATCGCCACCTCCGGCGGCGCCGGGCGGCCCTCGGAGTCGTGCCAGATGAACAGCAGCCGGTTCTGCTCGCAGGTCTCCCAGGCGCCGACACGCGCCTTGGGCGGCACCCGTTTGCAGTAGGGGATGGACTTGCAGCCGCCGTCGCCGCCCCACTGCCAGCCGTGGAACGGGCATACCAGGTTGTCGCCCTGCACGGTGCCGGTGCTGAGGTCCGCCCCCATGTGCGGGCAGTAGCCGTCGATCACCCGAATGGCGCCGGTCGAGTCGGCAAACGCCGCCAGGCGCCGGCCGAAGATGTCCAGTGTGTGCGGCTTGCCGTCGCGGTAGGCATCGGCCAGGCCGAGGCAGTGCCAGCCGCGCGCGTAGCGGGCCTCGGGCGGGCGTGATTCGATCTTGTAGCCGCTGATGCCGGTTTGGCTCATGGTGTCTCCTTGAAATCCCGTGGGAACTTCAAGATAAGAGCGTCCGGCCGGCGCCTCATCGTCCCATCGGACTACTGCAAGGCAACCATGCGGGTGAGCGCCGGGTCATTGCCGGGGCCATGCACGCAGCTGACGCCGGCCGGGTCGTAGATCCTGGCCACGCAGCCATTGCAGCTGTCGCAGGCCGAGCGCATCACCGCGCCGCTGCGCCAGTTGGCGACCAGTGCGGGATCATGGATCAGCGCGCGCGCCAGCGCGACGCAGTCAAAGCCCTCTTCCATCAACTGCGCCACGTTGTCGAGCGACTTGACGCCGCCGACGTACGCCAGCGGCATGCGCACCGCCTGCCGCACCACGCGCGACGCCTCGAGGAAATACAGCTCGCGGAAGGCCAGGTCGCGCGGCGTGCGCTTCTCCAGCATGGTGATGCCGAAGCGCGCCAGCGCAGTCGGCGCGGCGGCCTTCATCTGCGCCGTCGGCATCGGGCTGCCGAACAGCGCCCACGGGCTTTCCACGTTGCGCCCACCGCTGAGCGTCAGCAGGTCGGCGCCTTCCGCCTCCAGGATGCGCGCGGTCACGGCGGAATCCGGCGGCTGGTTGCCGCCCGGCACGCCATCGCTGACGCTCAGCTTGCAGCACACCGCCATGTCGGCGCCGACCGCATCCTTCACCTGCCGCAACACCGCGGCCGGAAAGCGTGTCCGGTTCTCCACGCTGCCGCCGAACGCGTCGCGCCGCCGGTTGCTCAACGGCGACAGGAACTGGTTGAGCAGGTAGCCGTGCCCCATGTGGATCTCGACCGCGTCGAATCCGGCTTCGCGCGCCAGCCGCGCCGCCGCAACAAACTGGCCGGCAACGCGCGCCATGTCCGCCTCGCGCATGGCGCGCTGGAAATACACGCCGTGCATCATGCCGAAGGCATTGAGCCCGGACGATGCACTGCCCGGCGCGCGGCTGCCGCCGTGGCGCATGGTGGTGAACGACCCCGCATGGGTGATCTGCAGGCAGGCCGCCGCGCCTTCGCGGTGCACGGCGTCGGTCAGCACGCGCAGGTGCGGCACCTGCTCCGGGCGCATGCTGAGCTGGTGCGAAAAGGTCAGTCCGTCTTCGGCCACGGCGGCATACGCCACCGTGGTCATGCCCACGCCGCCCGCGGCGAGATCCCGGTGATGCCTGACCAGCGCCTGGGTCGGCAGTCCATGTGGCGTCATGCCCTCGTTCGCGCCCGCCTTGACAATGCGGTTACACAGCGTGAGCGGGCCGATGCGCAATGGCATGAATGCCGCTGCGGCGGATGACTGGCTATCGTGCATGTTGTTTCTCCGGATTCACCTGCTTGGCTCAGACCGCGTCCGATTTCAGTGCGTGTGCCGACGGCGCCGTCTCGCCGCTGGTTGCGGCCCCGCTGGTTCCGGCGGCAACGCGCGCACGCTCCTCGTCCTCCACCCCCAGCCACGCGGCCAGCGCCGGCAGCAGCGACACCGCGCCGAACAGGTTCACCAGGAACATGAAGGCCAGCAGGATCCCCATGTCGGCCTGGAACTTGAGCGCGGCAAAGGCCCAGGTGCCCACGCCGATGCACATCGTCAGCGCCGTGAACAGCGCTGCCGAGCCGCGCTGGCGCATTGCCTCGGCAAAGGCCTGCGGCAACGCCTGCCCTTCCTCGCGGATCTGGTGCTGGATGCGCTCGTACAGGTAGATGCCGTAGTCGACGCCGACGCCCACGCCCAGCGTGATGACCGGCAGCGTCGACACCTTCAGCCCGATGCCGAGGCGCGCCATCAGCGCATTGCACAGCACCGACACCAGCGACAGCGGCACAATGATGCACAGCACCGCGCGCCACGAGCGGAACGTCAGCAGGCACAGCAGCGTGATCGCGCCGAAGATCGCCAGCAGCATCGCCACTTCGGCCTCCTCCACGGCCTCGTTGGTGGCCGCCATCACGCCGATATTGCCGCCGGCCAGGCGGAAGGCCACGTTGGGCGTCTTGTCGCCGGCGGTAAAGCGGCGGATCTCGCGGATGATATGGGCGATGGTAGCGCCCTCGTGGTTGGCGGTGTAGATCTGCACCTGGATCGCCTGGCAGTTGGACGTATTCATGCCGTTGTCGGGATCGTAGGCCTTGGCGCCCTGGCTCAGCCCCTGGCTGCTGCGCGGCAGTGCCTCCCAGCGCGGGTTGCCCTCGTTGTTGGCGCCGATCACCACCTTGGCCAGCGACGATACGCTGACCACCGACTGTACGCCGGACACGCCGCGCATATGCATCTCGAAGCGTTCCACCGCGCTCATCACCGGGTAGTGCAGGCAACCGTCGTCGAAGCCGGTCGGCTCCACCACCACGGTCAGCGCATCCGAGCCGATGTTGTACTGGCTCACGATGCTGGCGCTGTCGCGGTTGTAGCGCGAGTCCGCGCGCAGCTCCGGCGCGCCGCTGCCGACATCGCCGATCTTCAGGCCGCGCGACTCAATGGCGCCGCCCGCCAGCAACGCCAGCGCGGCGATAAACACCCCGAGTGCCGGCGCCGGACGCGCGAGTGCGCCGAACTTCTGCCACAGCCCGACATTGCCCTGCGCGCGCCGCGCCTGCGAGCGCGCCAGCGCCGACGGTTCCAGCCGCGTGTACGACAGCAGGATCGGCAGGAACACCTTGTTGGTCACGATCATCAGCAGCACGCCCAGGCAGGCCGTGATGCCGAGCTCGCGCACGATGTCGATCTCGATGCGCATGATCACCATGAAGCCCAGCGCATTGGTCAGCAGCGCCACCGTGCCGGGGATGAACAGCTTGCGGAAGGCTGCCCCGGCGCTGTCCAGTGCATTGTGCCCCTGCACCACTTCCTGCTTCCAGGCATTGGTCATCTGCACCGCATGCGAGACCCCGATCGAGAAGATAAGGAACGGCACCAGGATCGACATCGGGTCGATGCCATAGCCCAGCAGCGGCAGCAGGCCCAGCAGCCAGCCCACCGGCAGCAGCGCCACCACCAGCGCCAGCAGTGAAATGCGCAGCGAGCGCGTGTACAGCCACAGCAGCAGTGCGGTCACGGCGAAGGCCAGCGCGAAGAAGCCCATCACGCCGGCGATCCCCGCTTCGACATCCCCCACCAGCTTGGCGAAGCCGACGATATTGACTTCAACGTCCTGGCCGCTGAACTGCGCGCGGATCTTTTCCAGCTGGCGCGCGACCGAACCGTAGTCGATGGCCTTGCCGGTGGCCGGATCGGTCTCGCGCAGTTCCGCGCGGATCAGCGCGGACTTCAGGTCATTGCTGACCAGCCGGCCGATCTGGCCCGAGCGCGCGACATTGCGCCGCACCTTGTCGAGCTCGGCCGGCGTGCCCGAGAAACGCCCCGGCACCACCACGTCGCCGCGGAAGCCGGCCTCGGTCACCTCGGTGTAGCGCACGTTGGGGGTGAACAGCGAGAACACACGCGACCGGTCCACGCCGGGGATGAAGAACACTTCATCGGTGGCGTGGCGCAGCTTGTCCATAAAGGCGGCGTTATAGATGTCGCCGTCGCCCTTCCAGCGCATGCTCAACAGCACGGTATTGGCACCGGAGAAGGTGCTCGCGTATTTAGTGAACACCTGCATGTACGGGTGCTGCAGCGGGATCATCTTGTTGAAGCCGGGATCGAGCCGCAGGCGCGTGGCCGAGAAGCCCAGCGCCACGGTCACGGCCAGGCACAGCAACAGCAGCAGGCGGCGCCGGCGCATCAGCACGCTGGCGCAGGCATCGACGAAGCGGCCCAGGCGGCCGGAGGATTGGGGGCGGTTCATGATCGTTCTCGCGTTCGGTCAGGCGGGGGTTCAGCGGTTGGCGGGGAGCGTCGCGCCGGCAAGGCCGCCACTGCCGCCCAACGCCAGCGTGTCCTTGCCGGCGGGCACGAGCGCGGCCAACGTCTGCGGGCTGCCGGCTGGCAACGCCGCGAAATGGCGCCCGCCATCGGCGGACATCACCAGCGTGCCGCCCTGCCCGGCCAGCACGATGCGGCCATCGGGCAGATCGGCGCCGCCGAAGAATGACGTCCTGAGACCAGTTTCCGCGGCGTGCCAGGTAGTGCCGAAGTCCTCGCTACGCAGCGCGTTGCCGCGCATGCCAAAGGCCAGCCAGGCGCCGTCGCGCAGCGGCAGCACACCATACAGCGAGCCTTCATAAGGGGTCTTGACCGGCTCCCAGCGACTGCCGCCATCGGTCGAGCGCAGCACCAGGCCGGCTTCGCCGACCAGCATCAGGCGTCCCTGCCCGTCGCCGGCGATGCCGTTCAGGTGGCGGTCTTGCATGGCCTTGTCGCCGGCCTCTTCCCAGTGCCTGCCCTGGTCGCGCGAGACCAGGAAACGGCCGAAGCTGCCCACGGCGAACCACGGCCCGCTGCCCTGCGCCCAGGCGCCCATCAAGGGGTCGGACGATTGCGTGTCGAAGGCAACCTGCTGCCAGTGCGCGCCGCCGTCTTCGGTGCGCAGGATCAGGCCGCTGTGGCCCACCGCGATGCCAAGGCGGCTGTCGGCAAAGGCCACCTGTGTCAGCGTGGCGCCTTGCGGCTTGTCCACCGCGGCCGGGCGCCAGTGGCGGCCCTGGTCATCGCTGAACAGGATCTTGCCGCGCTCGCCCACCGCCACCAGGCGCTCGCCGGCGCGGGCGATGCCATTGACCTGCAGGCCATCAGGGCGCAGCGCAGTGGCCGGGAACGGCGGCAGCGGGCGCGGGGCGAAAGCCCATACCGCGGTGGCCAGCACGGCCAGCGACATGGCGATGCCGATCAGTCGTTTCATATGTCTCCTCGTATGGAGTGATGGCAGGCGGCCTCGTGGCGGGCCGTCCGCCGTTTGGCGACGCGTCTGCGGATAACCGCCGGTTTGCTCCCCTCTCCCATTTATGGGAGAGGGGCGGGGGAGAGGGCAGGAGTCTCCACGAAGTGAGGCGTCGCGATGCTTGCCAGGCGCCGGCCCTCTCCCCCGCCCCTCTCCCGCAAGCGGGAGAGGGGAGAAAACAGTTCGTTGCCGAAAGCCGCTCGTCTTACGGCAGTACGTCAAACAGCGCAGCAGCACCCATACCGCCACCAATGCACATCGTCACCACCGCCTGCTGCACACCACGGCGGCGGCCTTCGATCAACGCATGCGCAGTCATGCGCGCACCCGACATGCCGAACGGATGGCCGATCGAGATCGCGCCGCCGTTGACGTTCAGCCGCGCATCCGGGATGCCGAGCTGCTGCTGGCAGTACAGCACCTGGCAGGCAAAGGCCTCGTTCAGCTCCCACAGGCCCACGTCCGCCACCGTCATGCCATGGCGCGCGAGCAGCTTCGGCACCGCGAACACGGGCCCGATGCCCATCTCGTCCGGCGCGCAGCCCGCCACAGCCATGCCGCGGTAGCGGCCCAGCGGGCGCAGGCCACGGCGGCGCGCCTCGTCGGCGCTCATCAGCAGCACCGCGGCGGCGCCGTCCGACAGTTGCGAGGCATTGCCGGCCGTGATGTGCTCGCCGTCGGCCACCGCCTGCCCGCCGCTCCAGACGGGCTTGAGCGCCGCCAGGCTGCCGGCCGTGGTATCCGGCCGGTTGCATTCGTCCTGCGCCAGCCGTACGGTCTCGTGGCCGGTCATCGCGCCGGCCTTGTCGAACAGCGCGCGGCGCGTTTCCAGCGGCACGATCTCGTCGTCGAAGGCGCCGCGCCGCTGCGCTTCGGCGGTGCGCTGCTGGCTGCGCCAGGCGTAGGCATCCTGCTCGGCGCGGCTGATGCCGTAGCGGCGCGCCACCACCTCGGCGGTCTCGATCATCGCCATGTAGGCGGCCGGCTGCCGCGCCAGCACCGCTTCGGACTGCGCGCGGTAGCTGTTCTTGTGCTTGTTCTGCGTCAGCGAGATCGATTCCGCACCGCCGGCCACGATGATGTCGGCCTCGCCGCACTGGATCGCACGCGCGCCCGCCGCGATCGTCATCAGGCCCGAGCCGCACATCCGGTCCATGGTCATGCCCGGCACACTGTCCGGCAGACCGGCTGCCACCGCGCACAGGCGGCCCAGGTTGTAGCCCTGGGTGCCCTGCTGCGCGGCCGCGCCGATCAGCACGTCGTCCACTTCGGCCGGGTCCACGCCCGCGCGCTCGACCACCGCGCGCACCACGTGGCCGCCCAGTGCCGGGGCTTCGGTATCGTTGAAGGCGCCGCGGAAGGCCTTGCCGATGGGTGTGCGCGCGACGGCGACAATAACTGCTTCATTCATCTCGGTTCCTGTTTCAGAAGTAGTAGCGGCTGATCGTCTCGGCCACGCAGGCGGGCTTGCCCTCGCCTTCGATCTCCACCGTCATGCGCACCACCGACTGCACGCCACCCGGCAGCGTCTCGGCCCGCACCAGTTCGCCCACGCCGCGCACGCGCGCGCCCACGCGCACCGGCGCCGGGAAGCGCACCTTGTCGCAGCCGTAGTTGACGCCCCACTTCATGCCTTCGACGGTGACCAGCTCCGGCAGGAACTGGTTGACCAGTGCCAGCGTCAGGTAGCCATGGGCGATGCAGGCGCCGTAGGGGCCCTGCGCAGCGCGCTCGGGATCCACGTGCAGCCACTGGTGGTCGCAGGTGGCATGGGCGAACTGGTTGACCTGGTCCTGGGTGATGCGGGTCCAGCGGCTTTCGCCGAGGTGTTGACCTACGGCGGCGTGGATGTCTTCGGCAGAACGGAAGATTCTTGGCATTGCTGTTTCCTGTGTTCTTCAACTTGTCGGCCTGACTTGCCGACAAGCCCCCCAATCCCGCTGGTTTGCTCTTCTCTCCCGACGGGAGAGGGGCCGGGGGTGAGGGCAGGCGCTGGCATACCGACGCCCTTCACTTCGTTGACGCTCCGGCCCTCTCCCCCACCCCTCTCACACTGCGCGGGAGAGGGGTGCGTATGCGAGGGGCGGTGGTTAGGGGCCAACGCTTTGGCATACCGCCGGCTTCAAGCCCGCTGGCTGCTCACCGGCAACACCTCCCCTGTCATGTACGACGCATAATCACTAGCCAAAAACACCATCACATTCGCCACCTCCCACACCTCCGCCGCACGCCCGAAGGCTTCGCGCTCGCTGAGCTGGCGCAGCAGGTCGGCCGGCGCGGACTTCTTCAGGAAGTCGTGCAGCGCGATGCTGGGGGCCACCGCATTGATGCGCACGCCGAACTCGGCGGCCTCCATCGCGCTGCAGCGCGTCAGCGCCATCACGCCGGCCTTGGCCGCGGCGTAGTGCGACTGCTCCTTCTGCGCACGCCAGCCGAGCACCGAGGCGTTGTTGACGATGGCGCCGCGCCGGCGCGCCTGCATGTGCGGCAACATCGCGCGTGTCATGCGGAAGGTGCCGGTGAGGGAAATATCGATCACCCGCGACCACTCGGCATCGTCCATATCAACTAGGCGGCGCGAGCCGCCCAGGCCGGCGTTGTTGATCAGCACGTCGGTTCCGCCAAGTGCTTCTTCGGCGGCGGCGACCAGTGCACGCACCTGCGCTTCGTCGGACACATCGCAGAGATGGCCGTGAATGGCCGGCAGGCCGGTTTCCGCGCGCAGGCGTTCGACCGCTTCGGCCAGCCTCTTTTCGTGGACGTCGGAAATCATCAGCGCGCGGCAGCCCTCTTCCGCGCAGCGCCGTGCGGCGGCAAAGCCGATGCCGGCGCCCGCCGCGGCGGTGATGAGGACGCTCCTGCCGGCAAGCAGTTGGTGGCCCGGCACATAGGCCGGCGCTGCGGGGAATTCGGTGTTCAGGGTCATGACTGTCCTCTGGCCTCGCGCGGCATGCCAAGGCCGCGCGAGGCGATGATGTTGAGCTGGATTTCGTTGGTACCGGCGTAGATCGTGTCGGCGCGCGAGAACAGCGCCATCTGTTGCAGCCGCGTGCGGCGCGTGTCGCCGGCGTCCAGCACGTTGGCCAGCGGGCCCAGCACGTCCAGCGCCAGCTGGCCAAGGTCGCGATGCCAGTTGGACCAGTAGTACTTGTAGATCAGCGCCTCGCGCTGCAGCGCCATGTCGACATCCTCGCCGTCCTGGCCGGCCTGTGCCGCGCCCGCCAGCATGCGCAGCGCGTTGGCGCGCATCACCCGCAGCCCCGCCCAGGCGCGCGCGATGCGCTGGCGCACCAGCGCGTCGCGGCTGCTGCCGTTGTCGCGCGCGGCCTTCGCCACCCATTCCAGCTCGTGCGTGAACTGCATCTGCTGGCCCAGCGTGGAGATGCCGCGCTCGAAGCCCAGCAGCGCCATGGCGATGCGCCAGCCGTCGCCAGGTTCGCCCAGCACGTCTGCGGCCGCGGCACGTGCGCCGTCAAAGAACACCTCATTGAATTCCGCGCCACCGCCCATCTGCCGGATCGGGCGAATCTCGATGCCGGGCTGGTCCAGCGGCAGCATCAGGAAGATCAGGCCCTTGCTGCCGCGCGAGCCGGGTTCGCAGCGCGCCAGCACGAAGATCCAGTCGGAATCGTGCGCGAGCGAGGTCCATACCTTCTGGCCGCTGACCAGCCAGTCGCCGCTGGCGGCATCGCACACCGCGCGCGTGCGCACATTGGCCAGGTCCGAGCCCGCGCCAGGCTCCGAGTACCCCTGGCACCAGAACGTGGTGCCGTTGCGGATGCCCGGCAGCAGGCGTGCCTTCTGGTCCTCGGTGCCAAACGCGATCAGGGTCGGGCCGATCAGCCCTTCGCCGATATGGCCCATGCGGCCCGGGCCGCCGGCGCGCGCATATTCCTCGTGGAAGATCACCTGGTGCATCACCGGCAGTTCGCGCCCCCCATGCGCACGCGGCCAGCCCAGGCCGGTCCAGTCGCCTTCGGCCAGGCGCCGTTCCCACGCCTTGCGCAGCTCGGGAAAGGCGTCTTCGTCGCCGGGGCCGCCGCGGTGCTTCAGGCAGGCGAATTCGCCGGCCAGGTTGGCGGCCATCCATTGGGCCACCTCGGCGCGGAATGGCGACTCTTCATGCGCTGTCATGCTGTCCTCCAGCTGTGCGGGCCATTTGCGGCGATGTAGGCAAGCGCCGCGCCGGCACCACCCAGCCAGTGGCTGGCGGCCTGCGCGCGCTTGAAATAGAGCTGGGGGTCGTATTCCCAGGTGAAGCCGACCCCGCCGTGCAACTGGATGGCCTCCTGTGCGCAGAAGCGCAGGGCATCGTCGGCCGCGACGGAGGCGGCGGCGACTTCGAGACGGGCGTCGGCCATATCGGTCGACTCCCACGCCCGCGCCGCGCCATACACCGCCGAGCGCGCCGCCTCGACCAGCACCATCATCTGCGCGCAGCGGTGCTTGACCGCCTGAAACGAGGCGATGGCGCGCCCGAACTGGATGCGCTCCGACGCATAGGCAACGGTCAGGTCCAGGCATTGCTGGGCCGCGCCAAGCTGCTCCGCGGCCAGCATCAGCTTGCCGTGCCACCAGGCGTGGGCCAGGCCCAGCGCCGCGGCGTCCCCCCGTGCCAGGCAGGCACTTGCGGAAACGGGCAGCCCGTCCAGCCGCAGCGAGGCAAGCGGCCGGGTGCGGTCCAGCGTATCGAGCGGCGCCAGCCTGATTCGCTCATCGTCAGCCAGCGCGACAGGCTCCAGCAGGAACAGCGCGGGCGCACCGTCATCGAGCCTCGCCGGCACCAGCAGCCAGTCGGCGCCGAAGGCATCGGGCACCTGGGCGGCGCCGCCGCGCAGCACGAAGCCGTCCGCGCTTGCGTGCGCAGTGATCGCTACCCCGTCGTAGTGCCAGCCGCCATCGTCAGGCAGCACCGCGGCGCCACGGCACTCGCCAACGGCCAGCCGCTCCAGCCACTGCGCGCTGCCGCGCTCGCCAAGGCTGGCATGCAGCCACGGGGCGACCAAGCAGGCGCTGGACCAGAACGGCACGCAGGCCACGCGCTGGCCCAGCTGCTCCTGCAGCAGCACGAGCCCGGTAGCGCCCAGGCCCACACCGCCCACGGCTTCCGGCAATGCGATGCCGCACCAGCCGAGCTCACCGGCGATCGCGCGCCACAGCGCGTCATCGTGGGCCGGACCCGCCTCGGTCACGCGCCGCACCGCCGCCGAATCGCTGTGCGTGGCGAGGTAGTCGCGCGCGCTGTCGCGGATCATCTGGTGTTCGACGGAAAAGGAGAAATCCATGGCCGTCGCGCTCAGCTGCCGTAGACCGGCTGGGGCGGCTGCACCTGCGCCAGCAGTCCGGCCACCGCCGCGCCCAGTTCCGCCGGCTGCCAGCGCGCGCCCTTGTCGGCCTTGGGCCCGGTGCGCCAGCCGTCGGCCACGGACACCATGCCGCCGGCCGCCTCGAACATGCGCCCGTTGACCTGCGCGGACTCCGCGCTGCCCAGCCAGACCACCAGCGGCGCAACGTTGGCCGGGTCGAAATAGTCGAAGCCGTCTTCCGGTGCCTTCATCATGTCGGCGAACACCTGCTCGGTCATGCCGGTGCGCGCGGCCGGCGCCAGCGCGTTGGCTGTGATGCCGTAGCGGCCCAGCTCGGCGGCCTGCACCAGCGTCAGCGCGGCAATGCCGGCCTTGGCGGCGGCGTAGTTGGACTGCCCGACCGAACCCTGCAGGCCCGCGCCGGAGCTGGTGTTGATGATGCGCGCGTCGACCTGTCGGCCCGCCTTGGCGGCGTCGCGCCACCGCTTGGCCAGCAGGTTGGCTAGGCAGAAATGGCCGCGCACGTGCACGCGCATGACGTCGTCCCAGTCCGCCTCGGTCAGGCTGACGAACATGCGGTCGCGGCAGATGCCGGCGTTGTTGACCAGCACATGCACTTCGCCGAAGGCCTCGACCGCCGCATCGACGATGCGCTGCGCGGTGGCCAGCTGCGTGATGTCGTCATCGTTGGCCAGCGCCGCGTTTGCATTCGCGCCGGCGGCGCGGATCTCCCCGCAGACCGCCTCGGCCGCCTCGCGCCGGATGTCGTTGACGACCACGTTGGCGCCCTCGGCGCCGAAGGCCAGCGCATAGGCGCGGCCAAGCCCGCCGCCGGCGCCGGTGATGATGACGGTGCGTCCGTCGCAGATTCCCATGGCGGTCTCCTTACAACCTTTCAATGATGGTGACGTTGGCCAGGCCGCCGCCTTCGCACATGGTCTGCAGGCCGTAGCGGCCGCCGGTGCGTTCCAGTTCGTGTAGCAGCGTGGTCATCAGGCGCGCGCCGGTGGCGCCCAGCGGGTGGCCCAGTGCGATGGCGCCGCCGTTGGGGTTGGTGCGCTCGGGCGCGTAGCCGGTCTCGGCCAGCCACGCCATCGCCACCGAGGCGAAGGCTTCATTGATTTCGACCACGTCGATATCGGCCAGGCGCAGGCCGCTGCGTTCGAGCGCACGCTTCGTTGCGGGGATCGGCGCGGTCAGCATCCACAGCGGGTCATCGCCCATCACGCTCATATGCGCGATGCGCGCACGCGGCTTGAGCTGGTAGCGCTTGAGCGCGTCTTCCGAAACGATCAGCAGTGCAGCCGCGGCATCGGCGGTCTGGCTGGACACCGCCGCGGTCAGCGAACTGCCCGGCATCAGCGGCTCCAGCGCCGCCATCCTGGCCAGCGTGGTATCGGGGCGCGGCGTTTCGTCATGCTTCACGCCTTCGCACGGCACGATCTCGCGGGCGAAGCGGCCGCCCTCGATTGCCGCGGCGGCGCGCAGGTGGCTTTCCAGCGCATAGGCTTCCATGGCCTCGCGCGACAGGTTCCAGTGCCCGGCAATGCGCTGCGCGGCGTGGAACTGCGACACCGGCGCATCGCCGAAGCGCGCATGCCAGCCCTTGCTGCCCGAGAACGGGTCGGCAAACCCCAGCGCCTGGCCGGCCAGCATGGCCGACGAGATCGGGATCTGGGTCATGGTCTGCACGCCGCCGGCGATCACCACGTCCTGCGTGCCGCTCATCACCGCCTGCGCGGCAAAGTGGACGGCCTGCTGCGACGAGCCGCACTGCCGGTCCACGGTCACGCCCGGCACCGTCAGCGGCAGGCCGGCGGCCAGCCACGCGCTGCGCGCGATATTGCCGGCCAACGGGCCGATGGTGTCGACGCAGCCGAACACCACGTCGTCATAGTCCTCGGCGGGGATGCCGTTGCGGCGCACCAGTTCGGCCAGCACGAAGCCGCCCAGGTCGGCGCCGTGCATGTGCGACAGTCCGCCCTTGCGGCGCCCGGTGGGCGTGCGCAGGGCATCAACGATATAGGCGTCTTTCATTGTCATGGCTCTCTTTGGATTCAGGCGAAGGTCGCTCCGGCGCCGATGTCATGCTCGCCGTCCAGGATGTGCGCGCCCATGCGCGCCTTGTGGAAGGCCCGGTCGCCCCAGCTTCCCGCCAGGGCCCAGGCGCGCTTGGTGAAGATCTGCAGGTCCAGCTCCCAGGTGTAGCCCATCGCGCCATGCACCTGGATCGCCTGCCGCGCCGCGGTCCAGGCGCAGCGCGCGGCCGCGACGCGGGCATGCGAGACGTGCAGCCCCAGGTGCGGCAAGCCATGCGCCAGCACGGCGGCGGCGCGCAGCAGCACCGGCTTGGCGAACTCGAGCTGGATCGCCACGTCGGCCAGCAGGTGCTTGACCGCCTGGTAGGCGCCGATGGCCTTGCCGAACTGTTTGCGCTGCGCGCTGTAGTCGATCGCCAGGTCCAGCATGCGCTGCGTCAGGCCAAGCTGCTGCGCGGCCACGCCGAGCGCGCCGCGGTTCAGCGCCAGGTCCCACAGGTCACTGCCGGCGGGGATCAGTTCGGTACTCGCAGCCGGCGTCCACGCCAGCTCGAATAACCGCCGCGAAGGATCGAGGCCGGTGCGCGCCGTCAGCGCGGCCTGGTCCGGCCGCAGCACGTGCACCGCGCCTTCGTGCGCGCACAGGATGGCGTCGGCGACATGGGCGTCGGCCACCAGCCGCTCCTGCGGATGCGCCACCGCCACGCGGGCATCGCCGCTGGCAATGCGCTCCAGCAGGGCAGCGCAGCGCTCGCGCGCCGATGCGTGCGGCGCGACGGCCAGCGCATCGCGCAGCAGCCCCGCCGCCACCAGCGCGGTGTCGAGCAGCGGCTCGGGTAGCGCGAAATAGCCGCACGCCTGCGCCAGCGGCGCCCACTCGACCTCGCCCAGCCCCAGGCCGCCCTGCTCCTGCGGCACCATCACCGCGGTCAGCCCCTGGTCGGCCAGCTGGCACCACAGCGCGTCGGAGCGGCCGGTCTCGGTGGCCCACAGCTCGCGCGTCAGCTCGGGCGTCATCTCGGTCATCAGGAAGCGCCGGATCGCCTCGGCAAACTGTTCCTGCTCTTCGGTCAATGCGAAATCCATCGTGTTTCCCCCGGGTGCCGTCATGCGCGCGGCATGCCGAGCAGGCGCTCGGCGACGATATTGCGCTGGATCTCGTTGGTGCCGGCGTAGATCGGCCCCGCCTGCGAGAACAGGAAGCCGTCCAGCCAGTGGCCGAGCGAGCCCGGCGGCTGGCCGGCGGGCGCGACCTCTGCGGCCTGGCCGAGGATGGCCAGCGCGGTATCGTGCATATGGATATCCAGCTCGGACCAGAACACCTTGTTCGTGCTCGACTCCGCGCCGATATGCCCGCCCCGCACCAGCCGGCTCGCGGTGGCGTAGGTGGAGAGCGTGTAGGCCTCGGCGTCCATCCATGCGCGCAGCACCGCCTCGCGCAGCGACGGGTCGCAGTCCGTCGCCTCGCGGTTGGCCTGGTACAGCCTGACCAGTGCGCGGGCGGTCTCCTGGAAGCGCGCCGGCGAACGCAGCATCAGGCCGCGCTCGAAGCCGGCGGTGGCCATGGCCACCTGCCAGCCGGCGCCTTCGGCCGCCAGCCGGTTTTCCACCGGCACGCGCACGTCGTCGAAGAAGATCTCGGCAAAGCCGGTCTGGCCGTTGAGCTGGCGGATCGGGCGCACGGTGATGCCGGGCGTGTCGAGCGGCACCAGCACGAAGGTCAGCCCGTGGTGGCGCGTCGAGGCCGGGTCGGTGCGGAACAGCCCGAACAGCCAGTCCGCCCACACCGCCCGCGTCGACCAGATCTTCTGGCCGTTGATCACATAGTCATCGCCGTCGCGGAGCGCGCTGCAGCGGATCGCTGCCATGTCGGAGCCGGCATTCGGCTCGGACCAGCCCTGCGCCCAGATATGCTCGCCCGAGGCCATGCGCGGCAGGAAGCGCGCCTTCTGCGCCTCGGTGCCGAATTCCATCAGCGTCGGCCCGAGCAGGAAGATGCCGTTCTGGTTGACGCGCATCGGCGCGCCGGCACGCCAGTACTCTTCCTCGAAGATCAGCCACTCGATCAGGTCGCAGCCGCGCCCGCCCAGTTCGGCCGGCCATGTGACCATGCTCCAGCGGCCCTGGTTGAGCGTGGCTTCCCAGGCGCGGTGCTGGGCAAAGCCTTCTTCGGTGTCGAAGCTGGCCAGCGGCGTGCGCGGCACGTGCGCGGACATCCAGTCGCGCACCTCGGCGCGGAAGGCGCGCTGGGCGTCGGTGTACTCAAGCTGCATCGCGCTCCCCCTGCGCAAAGCGGGCTTCGCGGCCTTCGACGAAGGCGGCGCGCGCCTCGCCGGAATCCGCGCTCATATAGGCCTGCAGCGTGAAGCCCTGCTCCCAGCGGTACTTGTCCTCGAGGTTGCCGTCTTCCACGCCGTTGAGCGCCTCCTTGGCCAGCTGCAGCATGGCCGGGCTCTTGGCGGCGATCTGGCGGGCCAGCGCCATGGCGGCGTCGCGCAGTTCGGTGCGCGGCACCACGCGCTCGACCGCGCCAAGGCGGTACGCCTCGGTGGCATCGATCATGTCGCCGGTGAAATACATTGCCCTGACCTTCTGCACGCCGAACATGCGCTGCAGATGGGCGCCGCCGCCCATGGCGCCGCGGTCGATCTCGGGCACGCCAAAGCGTGCGCAATCGGCTGCGACGATGATGTCGGCGGCGCCGCAGATGCCGATGCCGCCGCCCAGCACGAAGCCGTGCACGGCCACGATGACCGGCTTGGGGCTGCGGTGCACGGCGCGGAAGGAAGCGTAGTTGCCGGCATTGACGTCGACGATGCGCTGCGGGTGCGCGGCCAGTTCCTTGATATCGACGCCCGCGCAGAAGCCGCGGCCTTCGCCTCGCAGCACGATCACGCGCACGGCGGGATCGGTGCCGAGGCGGTCGATGGTGGCGGCAAGTGCCTGCCAGCCGGCGTTGTCGAGCGCGTTGACGGGCGGGTGGTCGATCACCAGTTCGGCGATGCCGTCGGCGGTGTCAATGCGGAATGGCCCGGTCTTGTGGTTCGTTTGCATGGTTTCCTCTGTCTGTGGGTCAGGCCGCAGCGGGTCAAGCCGCTGCAGCCAGTCCGGTGCCAGCCAGCGCCGCAAGCCGTGCCTGCGCCTGCGCGGCAATGCCGGCCACGATCTGCTCGCACGATTCGATGGCGTCGATCGCCGCGGCAGCCTGGCCGCTGGGCAGCACGCCTTCATCCGGGCAGCCCTCCACCATCGCGCGCCGGATCAGCACCGGCGCGTTGGCGGCCATCAGGGTCTGGGCGGCGCTGTAGTCCTGCTCGCGCATCGCGCGCCAGGCGGTCGGCAGCATCTGCGCACTGCGCATGCCGGTACGTGCCTGCCATTTGCGGGCGGCCGACAGCGCCAGCCAGGTGCGCCGCCACGGACCGGCTTTCTCCAGATCAAGCAGCAACGCGTTGTCGATCATCCGCTGCGGCAGCCCGTCGATGGCCAGCGATACGCGGATATGCGCCGGGTCGCGCACCTTGACGTAGCGCTCCAGCGTCTGCGCCGGCACGGGCGATTCGGCCGACATCAGGAAGCGCGTGCCCATGGCCACGCCGGCCGCGCCGTAGGCCAGTGCCGCGGCAAGTCCGCGGCCGTCGAAGAAGCCGCCCGCCGCCACCACCGGCACGTTGACGCTGTCCAGCACCTGCGGCAGCAGCAGCGTCGTCGGCGTGCCGCCGGTATGGCCCCCGCCCTCGCCGCCCTGTACAGTGACCACGTCGGCGCCCAGTTCCACGGCCTTGGCCGCATGTTTGGCCGCGCCGACCGTCGGCATGCAGACCACGCCCGCCGCCTTGAGCCGGCCGACCATCTTCGCGTCCGGGCCGCGCCCGTAGCTGACCGCGCGCAACCGGTGGCGGATCGCCATCTCGATGACCTCGTCCGCGTTGGGCTGGAACATGTGGAAGTTGATGCCGAAGGGCCGCTCGCTGAGCGACTTGACGCGCAGGATCTCGCGCTCGACCTCGCCGGGCGGAATGGTTGCGCCGGCCAGGAAGCCGAACGCCCCGGCGTTGCCGCTGGCCGCGACCAGCCTGGCGTCCGCCACCCAGCCCATCGCCGTCTGCACGATGGGGTAGCGGCAGCCGAGCAGGTCGCACAGCACGGTGTGCAGGCTCGCGTTGCTCATGCCTGGTCCTCGCTGCCGGTGCGTTGCGACGCTGCCATGGCGCGCGCGTCGTAGCCGCCGAGCTTGTCGCCGCTGACCAGTTCGTTGTGCGCATGGGCGAAGTGGTGCCAGGCAAATACGGCATCCATCGCCGTGCGCTTGCCCTGCAGGTCTTCCACATGGTTGACCGCCTGCTTGGTCAGCGTCAGGCCCAGCCGCGGCATCTGCGCGACTTTGGCGGCCATGCCGTAGACGGTGTCTTCCAGCGCGTCGCGCGCCACCACGCGGTTGACCATGCCCATGCGCTCGGCGCGGTCCGCGCCCATGCGCTCGCCCAGGAACAGGAATTCCTTGGCGATGCGCGGGTGCAGCTCATAGGCATGCGCGAAGTACTCCACGCCCGGGATGCCCATGCGTACCACCGGATCGGCAAAGAAGGCATCGTCCGAGGCCACGATCAGGTCGCACACCCAGGCCAGCATCAGCCCGCCGGCAATGCAGGCGCCGTGCACCATCGCGATGGTGGGCTTGGGCAGTTCGCGCCAGCGCCGGCACATGCCCAGGTAGACCTCCTGCTCGCGCGCATAGAGGAACTCGCCGCCGGGCTTGTTGACGTGGTCATACCAGAGCGAGGCGCGCTCGAACGATTCGTTGATGTCGCGTCCCGGCGTGCCGATGTCGTGTCCGGCGGAGAAATGCTTGCCGGCGCCGCGCAGCACGATCACCTTGACCGCATCGTCCGCGGCGGCGCGCCGGTAGGCCTCGTCCAGCGCATACGTCATCCTGGAGTTCTGCGCATTGTGGTACTGCGGCCGGTTCATGGTCACGGTGGCGATGCCGTCCGCGACCTGGTAGAGCACCTCGTCATTGGGGCCCAGGCCCACGGCTTGGATAGCTTCGATGGCTGGCGATGTCATGTCGGTCTCACGCGCGTCCGGAAGGATTGCCGCGCACGATCGCGGCGCGCAGGTTGTGCGGATCGAGCTGGGCGATCAGCCGCAGTTCTTCCGGCGTCGGTGGCGCCGTCTGCGGCAAGGCTTCGCCGGGGGAGTTCGCCAGTGCAAAGCCGGTGGCCGCCTGCGCCTGGTCGAAGCTCACGCCCTGGTGCAGCGAGCGCACGCGGATGGCATGGCCAGGCCCGCCGAAATCCATCACGCACAGGTCAGTGACGATCACGCGCAGGTCGACGAAGCTGCGCATGCCTTCGATCCGGCGCGCCGGGTTGTAGCCGGCGCTGCAGACCATGTCGACTTCACCGCCGACGAACGCGCGCGTGCTGTGGGCCGGCACGAAGAAGGAATTGGCGTGGTGGATGCTGTTGCCCGGGAAGCCGCGCGCGCCCAGCAGCTGGGTCTTCGGCTGCGCATGCGTGCCGCCCAGGCAGGAGATATTGGCCTGCCCGAAGCGGTCGATCTGCGTCGGCATCACCAGCGCGTGGCGCCGCCCGCCCCACAGGCAGTCGAACACGCGCGAATAGCCCATCCAGCCGCTGGCACGGACCTTGTAACCAGGCTCGCGCGGGCCCAGCGGCACCGGCGTTTCCACCAGGTAGGCCTCGCCGTCGGTCAGCAGCAGGCCGGGGTTGTGTGCAAGCCGCGCCAGGCCAGCGGCGATGCGCGGGCCGGTGCCGATGCCGGTGGCCAGCACCTCGCCGTCGTCGCACCAGGCGCGGGCGGCGGCGGCGATCATCAGCTCGGCGCGGGTGAATTCATAAGTGGCGCTCACGGTCGCTCCTTGGGTTGGCGGGTTCAAAGTACCGGCAGCGGCAGGTCTTGCACGTGGCCGAGGCCGCCGGTGCGCTCCAGGTACGCCGCCTCGGTCGCAGCCATCACTTCTTCGCGCCAGGCGCGGAAGCCGTCGTCGGCCTCGGCGCTGGCGCAGTACGCCTTCAGCGCGGGCAAGTCCCAGCCATAGGCCGGTGCGCAGGAAGTGGGATGGGCCCCGCCGGGCGCGTGCACCACGCCCGTCACCAGCGAGCGCTCGAAGGCGTTGTTGCGCGCGCGCGCCAGGTCTTCTTCATCGAGGCGAGGGTGCAGCGTTTCGCAGCTCACGTAGCAGCGGCGCGCGGCGCGTGCGAACCATTCATCGAAGAACGGATCGGGACCGTCGATGCGGGTGTTGCCCAGCACATCGCTCTCGTTCACGTGCAGCAGCGCGGCGTCGAGCTCGATGGCCGGCATCGCCACCAGCACTTCGGCGTCGGCATAGGGCGAGCGCACCGTCTTCAGTTGCGGGTTCTTGTCCAGCACGTCGGTGCCCAGCGCGGCGCGCGTCGGCAGGAACGGCAGCCGCGCCGCTGCAGCACGCAGGCCAAGCTGCAGCATGCCTTCGTCCAGTTCCGTCACCTCCAGCAGGCCACGCTCGCGCGCCTGGCGAAAATAGGGCTCGAGCGGGATCACGTCGAGCGAAACGAAGCCGAACACCAGCCGGCGCACCTTGCCGGCCGCGCACAGCATGCCCACCTCGGGGCCGCCGTAGGCGACCACGGTCAGGTCTTTCAGCGGCGAGCGCAGGACCTCGCGCACCAGCGCCATCGGCTTGCGGCGCGGGCCCCAGCCGCCGATGCCGATGGTCATGCCATCTGCGAGCTGGCCGACCACGTCGGCCGCGCGCATGGTCTTGTCGATTGTCTTGGTCATAGCGGTGTTTAGCGGTGTCCGATGCTGAAGTCGTGTCCCCACAGGCTGACGCGCGTGGCTTCGTAGGCAGCGTGGTGGCTCCAGTCCACCACCAGGCCGCCGTGGCCGTACTCGAGGTCGAAGCCGCCGGGGGTCTTCATGTAGAAGGAAGTCATGCGGTCATTGCAGTGCTGGCCCAGCGTGGCCGAGAGCTTCACGCCGTGCTGCTGCACGCGGTCGAGCGCGCGGCCCACCTCGGCCATGTCCGGCACCTCGGCCATCACGTGAATGCAGCCGGCTTCGGACGGCATCTCGAAGATCGCCAGGCTGTGGTGACGGCCGTTGCCGCAATGCAGGAAGTGGATGCGCTTTTCCGGCTCGGCGGGATCGCTGGTGAAGCGCACGCGGAAGATGTCGGACAGGCCGAAACCCATCACCTCGCAAAGGAAGGCATAGGTCTCGTCAAAAGCGGGAGCGGGCAGCACGGCATGGCCCGCCCCCATCGGGTCCGTGACAAAGCGCGGCACGCCCACCGGCGAGACAAAGCGCAGGAAATCCGAACGCATGCCCCAGCAGATCTCATGGCCGTTGCCCGACGGATCGGCAAACCAGGCCATGGCCTGCACGCGGCGCTGCACCAGTTCGGCGAGGCTGGCATGCACGACCTCCACGCTGGCCTGGCGCAGCGTAGCCAGCGCATGGCGGTAAGCCGGCTCGTCGGCCAGCTCCCAGCCGGATGCGAGATAGCGGTCGCGTGCGCCCGGCACGACCAGGTAGCGGTAGTCGCGCTCATCCATCTTCACGTACAGCGCACCGCCGGGCGCGCCGGAACAGGCCATGCCCAGCACCTGTTCCGCGTAATGACGCCACTGCCCGGGATCGGTCGCTTCGACCACGATGTAGCCAAGCGCACGGATATCCAACATGCCGGTCTCCTCTTTCGTTGCCACTGCTGGCTGATGGGACCTATTCTTCCGTGCGCTGCACCCCGGCACATCGTCCAGTGGGACTAGCCGATCCTGCTTCAGGCCGTTGCGGCGCGAACGATGTACTGGCTGGTGGGCACCACGTCGATCTTGTCGAAGTCGATAAAGCGCTGGCAGCTTTCCATCATGGCCTGCAGGTTGCGGCGGAACTTGTCCTCGTCGCCGACGGCGTCGAAGAACGCCTGCGGGTCGGTCATCGCCGCATCGGGGAAGCACTCTTCGACGATGGCGTCGCAGGGCGGCGCGGCGTAGGTGAGCGGACGCACCACCACGTTCTGCACGTAGAGGAAGTTGTCCTGGGTGTCGATTGCCACCAGCGTGTGGTGGTTGTGCCAGGTGTCCAGCCATGCCTGCGGCGTGAGCCGGGGCGGCCGCGTCAGGAAGGCCAGCTGCGCGAAGCCGGGTGTCCGTTGGCCCGGCGCGGCCGGGAAACGCGTATTGCGGATCGGCTGGGACTCCGTGACGAGGTATCCCGCCATGCGGCCGGCAACTACCTCGACTGCCTGGTCGAACGGCTGGCGCAGGCGGTCGACGGCGCTGTCCATCCAGACCGAGACCACTGCCTCCATTTGCGGCCGGGTGTTGACCTGGCGCAGCCCCGCGGCAGGCAGCACCGCGTCGTCCGCCACGTTAACCTGCAGGCCGCGCGCGCCCAGCGCCAACAGCTTGTCCGCAAGCGTCGTGCGCAGCCGGCGCGCGAATTCCTGCGGCTCGGTCCGCGCATCGCGCCAGACGATATAGATGACTTTCTCCATGCTCCACGCTCCCTGGTACAGGTGCCGGCCGGGGCCGGACAGGTTGGTGCGGGCACGGAACCGGGCCGGGCGTGGAGAGCGAGCATCGCTGCGCCCGCCTGCCCTGCCGTCCGTATGCCGCGTCCGCTTGTCGGGGGCATGCTAAGGGCGCGGATGGCGGGGCTCATCCTCCAATCGGACTAGGGGAATGGGTCAGCGGGTCGCAAGGGAGCACGCGCGGGGTGAAGCACGCGTGGGGTGGATGACACCATGCAGCTCATCCGAGCGTCACTACGCTGCTCAGCAGCATGCGCACCAGCGTGGCCTGGCGCGTGACACCGGTCTTGGAGAAGATCGAGCGCAGGTGCGCCCGTGCCGTGTTCTTGCTGATGCCCAGGTGCTCGGCCGCTTCGTCGAGCGTCATGCCGTCGGCAAGCACCAGCGCCAGCGCGGTTTCGGAGGGCGTGAGATCGAACAGCTTGCGCACCACCTCGTGCGAGGCGCGCGACTTGCGCTCGGGATCGCGGATGAAGACCGCGCAGGCCGGGCGATGCCGGTGGTCTTCCGACCATTCGCTGAGCGGAATGGTGCGGATCAGCACGCCGAGCTTGCCGCGCCCCGACGGGCGGGTGATCGACATGGCTTCGGCCACCGCCGGCGCGCTGCCATGGTGGCCCAGCTGCGCGCGGCGCAGCAGGTACTGGAACTTGCGGCTTTCCTGGGCGTAGGCAATCTCGAAGGTGCCGCCATTGAGGCGGATGCCGTCGTTCTCCGCCAGGATCTCGTCGGCTTCAGCATTCTTCTTGAGGATCGTACCGGCGGCGTCGAGGATCACCATGCCCACCAGCATGCGGTCGATCGCGCCCGCATAGAGGCTGCGCTCCGATTCGACCACATCCAGCCTGGAATGCAGCCGGACCGCGCGCTTCAGGTGCGGCAGGATGGTGCCGCAGGTGGCCTTGTCCACCTCGGAGAAATCCCGCGCATCGTCCTGGCGGCAGATGCGCAGCCGGCACTCGACACCGTCCTCGGTGCGGATGTCCGCGCCCAGCAGGTAGCGGATGCCCAGCGGCTGCAGAAACTGCCGGTAGATCTCGCTGCGGCACCAGTTGCCGGCACCCAGTGCTTCGTCGACCGTGACCGCCCGGTCGGTGGGCAGGTTGATAAAGGGATCGATCGCGTAGTAGTAGCTGTTGTACGACGCCTCCGCTTCCAGCGACGTGCCGTGCTCGGAGGCGTGCACCGCCAGGCCGCTGCGGTCGCTCGCGGGCGAGCGCAGGATGAAGCTCACGTAGCCGGCGCCCAGTTGCTTGCGCAGCATTTCGAGCGCGCGGCCCCAGGGCACCGCTTCCATCGGCCCTTCGTAGATCGCGCTCAGCAAGGCGCTGAACTGCGCGACGCTCAGCCCGGACTGCGCCAATAACGGCGACGCCATTTCCTGCGCCTCAACGGTCGCCATCAACATTCTCTGTCTCCTGATTCCACACCATGCGTGTGCTTCCCGGCGCTCTGCGGCACCTGGGGCAGCGCAGATTATAGGGACGCTGCCCGCCGATGTCCGGCGCGTTGCGTTCGTGGTTTGCCCTAGTTTGCGCCGCTTAGGGCCCCGCGGCCTACTCGCCACTACTCGCAGACGCCGTCCTTGGTGTTTTCCCTGACCTGCAATCGGACGATGCCCGGCATGCCTGCCGCCGATACAAATGCTCGCATTCCCGCAGTGCAACCGAAGGAGAGCAACTCTGATGGACTTTAGCGACAAGACCGTGCTGGTCACCGGCGGCGGCGCCGGCATCGGGCTCGCCACCGCGCAAGCCTTCCTGGAACAGGGCGCGCGCGTGGCGATCATCGAGATCGACGCGCAGCGTGCCGACAACGCGCGGGCGCTGCTGGACAAGCCCGGCGCCGAGGTGCTGGTCATGCAGGGCGACGCGGCCGACGCCGGCACCGTGCGCGAAACGGCCGCGGAGATCGAACGGCGTTTCGGCGCGCTCGACGTACTGGTCAACAACGTGGGGGATTTCCTGCGTATTGCCAAGCCGTTCGAGCACTACGGCGACAACGAGATCGCCAGCCTCTACACCGCCAACCTCGGCCACGTATTCACGGTCACCCGCGCCATGCTGCCGCTGCTCCGGCGCAGCGCGGGCGGCAGCATCATCAGCGTGTCGTCGATCGAGGGCTTCCGCGGCATTCCGTACTGCAGCGTCTACAGCGCCTTCAAGGCTGCCATCACCGGCTTCACGCAGAGCCTGGCGCTGGAGCTGGCACCGGAAGGCATCCGCGTCAACCTGATCGCACCCGAAACCACCGAAACGCCGCAAGTGCCGGTGTCGCAGATGGTCGCCGCGGAACACCAGCACCATATCCCGCACTGGATTCCGCTGGGACGCTTCGGCACGCCACTGGACATTGCCGAGGGCATCCTGTTCCTTGCCAGCCCGCGCGCTGCCTGGATCACCGGCACGGCACTGCACGTCAATGGCGGCGCACTTGCCGCCGCCGGCTGGTATCGCGACCCGAAGGGCGCCTGGACCAACATGCCGGTCATCGGCGGCAACGGCATGAACCTCTGATGGCCGCGCACTGCAGCCACACCACCACACCAAGGAGACAAGCATGAAGATACTGATCGTCGGCGGCACCGGCACGATCGGGGGCCACGCGGCCTTGCACCTGCGCAGCCGCGGCCAAGACGTCATCATCGCGGGCCGCAACCGCCCCGCGCCCGGCACCCCGCTGGGCGAGCTGGAATTCCTGCGCTGCGACTACATCGCCAACGATATGCCGGCCGCGCAGCTCGGTGCATTCGACGCGCTGGTATTCGCCGCCGGCAACGATGTGCGCCACCTGCCGCCGGGCGGCGACGAAGCGGCGCACTGGGAACGCGCCAATATCGAAGGCGTGCCGCGCTTTTTCCGCGCCGCGCGCGATGCCGGCATCCGGCTCGCCGTCCACGTTGGCAGCTTCTACCCGCAGGCGATGCCGCGGCTCGCCGACGAGAACGCGTACATCCGCTCGCGCAAGCTGGCCGACGAAGGCGTGCGTGCGCTGGCCACGGACACCTTCCGCGTGTGCGGCGTGAATGCGCCCTTTGTCGTGGGAACGGTGCCGGGCCTGACGGTGCCGATGTTCAAGGCCTATACCGATTACGCCAGAGGCGGCTTCGCGCCGATGCCGGATTTCGCGCCGCCCGGCGGCGTCAATTTCATCTCGACCACTTCGCTGTCGGAAGCGATCGATGGCGCGCTGTTGCGCGGCGAGAATGGCAAGGCCTACCTGGTGGGCGACGAGAACCTGTCCTTCCAGGATTACTTCGGCGCGTTCTTCCGCGATGCGGGCCGGCCGGTGCCGCCTGTCGTCGACCAGGAGCACCCGCTGCTGCCAGACTCGGCGATCTGCTTTGGCCGCGGCAACACGCTCTACTATGAGCCGGATGCGGCCGAGAGCGCCCTGCTCGGCTATCGCCGCAATGACATCCTGCGCACGGTCAGCGAGATCGTCACGCAGTACAGCTGCTAGTCACCGGCGGCCGGCGCAAACCGGCCGCCGTCCCGGGCCTTACAGCGATGAGATTAGCTGCGCGTTATCGATGCGCAATTCCGCCCCGTTGATAAACCGCGATGCGTCGGAAGCCAGGAACAGGACCAGGTTGGCAACTTCCTCCGGCTGGCACATGCGCGCCATCGGATCAGTGCCGATGCCAAGCGCAGCAGGATCCAGGTCCGGCACCAGCGCCTGCGTCATCGGCGTCCAGACGCCATCAGGGTGGATCGAGTTGCAGCGGATCCGGTAGCCGTTGCGCTTGCAGTGCACGGCCACGCTGCGCGTCAGCGCGGTGACGGCACCTTTCGCGCCGCTGTATGCGCACATCATCGGCAGGCCCCCGAGCGCCGCCACGGACGACATCACCACGATGGAGCCGCCGGCCGGATTGCCCTTCATCGCCTGCACGCCGAACTTGCAGCCGAGGAAATAGCCGTCGGCATTGACGCGCATGACCTGCCGCCAGGTGTCGAGCGACGTTTCCTCGATCGATCCGAGCGGACAGATGGCCGCATTATTGACCAGTACATCGAGCCGGCCGAAGCGGTCCTGCGCGGCGGCCATGGCCGCGCGCCAGTCCTCCTCGCGGGCAATGTCGTGGCGCACGAACAGTGCCGCGTCGCCGATCTCGCGCGCCAGCGCCTGCCCGGCCTCCTCGTTGACATCGCTGAGGATGACGCGCGCGCCTTCGGCCGCCAGCAGCAGCGCGTCGGCGCGCCCTACCCCGCTGGCCGCCCCGGTCACCAGCGCGACCTTGTCTTCAACTTGATTCATCGTTTTGCTCCTTGGGTCGTCAATCCGTCTAGGTCAGCCGGCGTCGGGAATCCTGCCGGCCAGCACCGCGCGCAGCGCGGCTTCGCCATACACGGCAGCCACGGTTTCATCGAGGATGGGATTGCCGCGCAGCTCGCTGCCGCCATCGACGGCGAAGCTCTGCCCGGTCACCCAGCTCGATTCCGGCCCGGCCAGGTAGCGCACCGCACTGGCGATGTCGTCCGGTTCGCCGGCGCGGCCCAGCGGCATCTGCGCGACGAACTTGTCCAGCATCGCCGGGTTGTCGAACATCGGGCCGGTCGCGCCGGAGCGTGTGAGACCCGGCCGCACCGCATTGACGCGGATGCCGCATCCCGCGAGCTCCTCGGCGGCAGCGCGCACAAACGCTTCCAGACCCGCCTTGGCCGCGCAGTACGCCGACAGCCAGCGGCAGGTCATGCGCGCCGCGTTCGACGAGATGCAGACGATGGCCCCGCCCTGGGACGCCATCAGCGGTGACGCGTGGCGCACCGCCAGGAACGCGCTGGCGATGTTCAGCTCCAGCTCCGCCATCAGCGATGTGGCGTCATGCATCAGCAGCGGACGGAAGCCGCCGCCTCCGACCGTCGCCACGACGATATCGAGCCGCTGGTTCAGTTCCCACGTCTGCTGCAGTGCGGCCTGGACATGGTCAGCACTGCAGGCATCGCCGACATGGATTTCAATCGTGGCGCCGGGAACCTCCACACACATGCTGCGCCGTGCCGTTTCCAGCGCTTCGCGCCGCCGCCCCATCAGGACCACCGCTGCACCATCGCGCAGCAGCGCCAGCGCACTGGCTGCACCAATGCCCCCTGCGCCGCCGGTGACGAGCGCTGTCTTGCCTTCGAGTACGCGATTCGTCGTCATCATGCGCCTCGCAACGGCAGGTCCTGCGTCCAGTCCACCACCAGTTCGCGCGCTGCAATGCGCCACTGGCCGCGCCATTGCACAAAGCGATCCTGGTAGCGGATGCCCCAGTCCAGCTTGCGTGGCACGTTGTCCTGTTCATAGAGGTGACTGGCAATGCAATAGGTCTCGCCGGCCGCGGTTTCGCCATCGACTTCAACCAGCTGCTGGTGCACGTGATGTTGCGTGGCGCTGTACTGGCCGAGCGATGCCATGCCGTCAACGATGGCCTGCGCTCCGTTCATGCGGAAGCCCGGCCCGCACAGCCGCGCGTCCGGCGTGAACAGATCCGCCAGCTTGGGGAAATCGCGCCGGTCCACCGCCTGCGCATAGCGGCAGGTCAGGGCGTGGATGGCTTGCTTGTGTTCCAGTTCGGACATGGCCAGGCTCACTCCTTGGTTGAGATGGCGACTATCGTCGGCCCTGCCGCGCCGGCGGCCATCGTCCGCGTGGAGTAGCCGGACAGGGCGCCGTTTAGTCCAAACGAAGGATGTACCGATCGTGTGCGCCCCCCAAGCTTCGAGGGGCGTGGGCGGCCCCGACCGGGGCCTGCGCAACACACACACAGGAGGCAGATATGAAGCAGGCGGAACAGGCCATCGTCGCGGTCGTCACGGGTGGCTCGCGCGGTGCCGGCAAGGGCATTGCGCTCGCACTCGGCGCGGCAGGCGCCACGGTGTACGTGACCGGGCGCACGGTGCAGGAAGGCAGCGCGCCGCTGCCCGGCACCATCCACGCCACGGCGCGCGAGATCGATGCGCTGGGCGGGCGCGGCATCGCGGTGGCGTGCGACCATGGCGATGACGCGCAGGTGGCGCGGCTGTTCGAGCGCGTGCGGGAAGAGTCAGGACGCATCGATATCCTCGTCAACAACGCGACCTTCCTGCACGACGAGCTGATCATGCCGGGCCCGTTCTGGCAGAAGCCGCTGGAGATGGCAGGCATTCTCGACGTCGGCCTGCGATCGGGGTACGTGGCCAGCTGGCACGCCGCGCCGATAATGGCGGCGCAGGGGCGCGGGCTGATCGTGTTCACCTCGTCATTCGGCGCCAACTGCTATATGCACGGGCCGGCCTATGGCGCGCAGAAAGCCGGCCTCGACAAGTTCGCGCACGACATGGCGGTCGACCTGCGGCCCCACGGCGTCGCGGCGGTGTCGTTGTGGATGGGGCCGCTGCGCACGGCGCGCACGCAGCGCGTGTGGGAACAGCATCCCGACAAGTACGCGTCGTTCGCGCCGGTGGCGGAGACGCCGGAGTTCACGGGCAAGGTCATTGATGCGCTGTACCGCGACCCCAGGCTGCTGGAGAAATCCGGCCAGGTGCTGATCTGCGCCGAGGCGGCGCTGGCCTATGGCATTGTCGATGCGGAGGGTCTGCAGCCGCCGTCGTACCGGCAGGTGCTGGGCGGGCCGCCGCCGGTGCATCCGGCGATCGTTGAATAGCGATTGGGGTGAGACGCCGTTCGAACTACCACAGGCCGGTCCCCTCTCCCGCTTGCGGGAGAGGGTTAGGGTGAGGGCAGGACGTCGCGGACCAACACGCCATATCGCGAGGCACGCGCCTGCCCTCTCCCCCCTCTCCCGCAAGCGGGAGAGGGGTGCTTGCTGCTGGCGTGGTCGCAATCTCGTAAGCAAGCGGCAACGCAGGACGACGCTGTTCGAACTACCACAGGCCGGTCCCCTCTCCTACTCGCCCTGCGACAACAATCCAGTCTTGAATACCGTCGACCGGATCATCCACGCACCATCAATCCGCACATACTCGTCCGCATAGCGCCCCGTCAGGAACGAGCGCGAACCACTGGCATCATCCAGCGCCAGGTAAGCCAGATCCCAGCTACCCCGCGCCGTATCCTCATCCAGCACGCAGATATCCCCCTGCCCCGCAAAATGCATCTCCCGCAGCGTCGGCCGGCACGCCAGCTCCGCAAAGCACTGCACCAGCAGCTCACGCCCGGCAAAGCTGCCGATACGGTCATAGTGGATATGCGCGTTGTCGGGCACGAAGCACGCGCGCATCCCGTCAGGGTCCTTGTCGTCGCACGCACGCAGGTAACGCAGCTTGAGCGCGCGGATCGCATCGGCGGCTTCCAGCCGCGCGAGGCGGTCGGCAATGGTAGCGATATCGGTCATGGTGGTTCCTCGTTGGATCAAGCTTCGCGCAACTGGTACTTCAGCACCTTGCCGGCCGCGCTGACCGGCAGCGACGGCACGAACACGACCTCGCGCGGCACCTTGTAGTTGGCCATCTGCCGACGCGCCCACGCAATCAGGGTTTCGGCCTCCAGCCGGGCGCCGTGGCGCAGCACCACATAGGCGCGGCCGACCTCGCCGAGCCGTTCATGCGGCATGCCCACCACCGCCACCTGGGCCACCGCCGCATGTGCCGTCAGCAGCTTCTCTACTTCCGCCGGGTAGCAGTTGAAGCCACCCACGATAAACATGTCCTTGATGCGATCGGTGATGCGCAGGTAGCCGCGCGCATCGAGCGTGCCGACATCGCCGGTGTGCAGCCAGCCGTCGCCGTCGACGGCTTCTGCCGAGGCTTCGGGCAGGCCGAAGTAGCCCTGCATCACGTTGTAGCCGCGCACCAATACCTCGCCCGGCTCGCCGGTGGCCACGGGCTGCCCCTGCTCGTCGACGCAGCGGATCTCGATGCCTGGCATGGGGCGGCCCGAGGTGCCGGCGACCGTCCCGGCATCGTCGCCGGAGCAGGTCAGCGTGGCAAAGCCGCACGACTCGGTCAGGCCATAGCCGGTGATGACAGTGTCGAATCCCAGCTCGTCGCGCATGCGCTGGATCAGCACGGGCGCGATCGCCGACGCGCCGGTCACCGCGATGCGCAGCGAAGACAGGTCGAACTCGCGCAGGCGCGGCGCGTTGAGCAGTGTCTGGTAGAGCGTCGGCGGTCCGGGCAGCACGGTGATGCGTTCGTTCTCCACGCGTGTCATCACGGCCTCGGCGTCGAACACCAGATGGGGCAGCACTGTAGCCCCGCGCGACAGCGCCGCGAGCCAGCCGGCCTTGTAGCCGAAGGTATGGAAGAAGGGATTGACGATCAGGTAGCGATCACCGGCGCGCACGCCCGTGATCGCGGCCCAGCCGTCGATGGCGCGCAGGTTCTGCGCGTGGGCGGTCATCACGCCCTTGGGACGCCCGGTGGTGCCCGAGGTGAACATGATGTCCATCAGCGTGTCGCCGCGCACGCCGGCCTCGCGCTGCGCGAATGCCGCCATGTCCACCTGCTGCGCCAGCTCGAGGAAGGCTTCCCATGCCAGCTCCCCCTCGCCCAGTTCCCTGCCCTGCCCCGGCCGCAGGATCACCAGCCGCTCCAGCGTGGCGGGGCGGTGCGGCGCGAGCATCTGCGGATAGCTTTCGCCGAGGAAGTCATCGACGCAGAACAGCAGGCGCGCGCCGCTGTCGGCCAGCACGGCACCGACTTCGGCGCCCTTCATGCGCGTATTGAGCGGCACCAGGGCCGCGCCCACGCTGTGCGTGGCCAGCGCCGCAATGATCCATTCGGAGAAGTTTGGCGCCCACACGGCAACACGGTCGCCCGGCTGCACGCCGAGCGCCATCAGCGCCCGGCCTGCCTGCATGCGGCAGGCGTCGAGCGCGGCGTAGCTCAGGCGCAGCCCGTCTTCTTGGATGGCGATGCGCTCGCCGTGGCGCTGCGCCGCGCGCCGCACCAGTTCGGGAATGGTCGCGGCAATGTCCTCGTTTGCAGCGGCGTCGAGGATGGCCGATGCCGCAATGGCGTCGATGGTGTCAGATGGAGTCATGTCAATCCGGGAACTTCAGGTGGATCTCGCTGCTCGCAGGGCGCGCCTGGCAAGCCAGGGTCCAGCCCGCTTCCAGGTCGGCACGGTCGAGCACATGGTTTTCGCCGAGCGTCACGTCGCCCTGCGTCACCTGGCACATGCAGGCGCCGCACAGGCCCGCGCGGCAGGAGTTGGGGACGGCCACTCCGGCGCGCTGGAGGGCGTCGAGCACCGTTTCGTCCGGGGCCACGCCGACCTGGTGGGTCTCGCCGTCGAGCTGCACGTTCAGCGCCGCGCCGCGCATGGCGGGCGCGGAGGTGGCCGCCGCGGCTGGCTCCATGGCAACAGCCTTGGCCACCGACACATCGGGCAAGGAGACAAAGCGCTCCACATGCAGCTTCCCGCGCGGCACGCCAAGCCCCTGCAGCGCGGCCTGGGCAGCGTCCATGAACGGCCCGGGACCGCAGACGAAGCATTCCGCCAGGCTCCACGGCCGCACCAGTTCCTCGATCTGGCGCTGCGTCGGCGCCCCCTGCACGCTGTCCAGCCAGTGGATCACGCGCAGGCGGCCGGGATAACGCCGCGCCAGCTCCCCAAGCGCTTCGCGAAAGATGATGGAACGCTCGTCGCGGTTGGCATAGACCAGCGTCACCGCGCCGCGCCCGTGGCGCAACGCCGCCTTGGCGATCGACAGCACCGGCGTGATGCCGCTACCGCCGGCCAGCAGCAGGAAATCGCCATGCAACGTGGGCGGGGTGAAGACCCCGGCCGGCGGCATCACCTCTACCGTATCGCCCGCGCCCAGGTGGTCGCAGATCCAGTTGGACACGCGCCCGCTCTGCACCCGCTTGATCGTCACGCGCAAGGCGTAGTCGACCTCAGGCGTGCTCGACAGCGAATAGCAGCGCTGCAGCGGCACGCCGTCCACGGGCACGCGCAGGGTCAGGAACTGCCCGGGACGGTAGGCAAAGGTATCGTGCAGGCCGTCCGGCAGCGCGAATACCAGCGAATGCGCCTGGTCCGTTTCCGCGACGACTTCGGCGATCTGCAGCCGGTGGAATTGCACTGGCGCCATGATGTCCTTCTTCAGCTCTGGGTGGCGTCAGGCCACGCCCATGATGGTTTGCGCGTTGTCGATGCGCAGTTCGGCGCCGTTGATAAAGCGCGCTTCGTCGGAAGCCAGGAAAAGCACCAGATTGGCGACGTCGCGCGGATGGCACATGCGCTGCATCGGTTCGGCGCCGCCTACCTCCTCCGGCAGGGCCGTGGCGCCGCCGGGCAGGAAAGCGGCGGTCATCGGCGTGAGGATGCCGTCCGGATGGATCGAGTTGCAGCGCACGCGGTAGCCGTTCTGCTTGCAGTGCCCCGCCACGGCGCGCGTCAGCGCGGCCACCGCGCCCTTGCTGGCGCTGTAGGCGCAGAACGCGCCCATGCCGCCCAGCGCCGCCACCGACGACATATTGACGATGCTGCCGCCGCCCGCCTTCATCGCAGCCACGCCGTACTTGCAGCCGAGGAAGTAGCCGTCGGCGTTGATGCGCATCACGCGCTGCCATTGCTCCAGCGTGGTGTCCTCGACCGAGCCCAGCATCAGGATGGCGGCATTGTTGACCAGCACGTTCGGCGTGCCGAAGTGCTGCTCGGTGCGTGCCATCACCTGCTGCCAGCCGGCTTCGCTGGCGATGTCGTGCGGCACGAACAGCGCAGTCTCGCCGATCTCGCGCGCCAGGGCGTGGCCCCCTTCCTCGTTGAGGTCGGTCAGCACCACGCGCGCGCCTTCGCGCGCCAGCAGCAGTGCGTCTTCCTTGCCGACGCCGCTGGCGGCCCCGGTGACAACGGCGATCTTTCCTTCAGTACGTCGGCTCATGGGAGGTCTCCTGGTTGGTGTGTGCCTGCCGCTGGCCGGCAGGCTGTCGTGTTAGATGGCGGCCTGCGTTGCGCCCCGACCAGATGCAGTCGGCAAGCGACAGGCCGCTTACGTAGTGGTTGGAAGCAATGCCCACGGCGGTCCGGCCCACGGCGTAGAGGCCTGGAATGGGCGCGCCGCCGGCGGCGGCCAGCACCCGGCCGCTGGACTCTTCCACCGAGAGGCCGCCCAGCGTGATGGCCGGACAGGGGAAGACGCGGCTGTTGGCGGAGATGTCGACGGCGAGCCAGGGCCCCTGTTCCAGCGAAGCGCACATCTGCGCCGACTTGCCGGCCGGGTCCGCGATTTCGCCGCGAGCCGCGGCGTTGTAGGCATCCAGCGAAGCCCGCAGCGCAGCGCCAGGCATGCCCAGCTTGTCGGCAAGGGCTTCGAGGCTGCCCGCGCGCCGTGCACCGCCAAGCATCAGCAGCGCCGCGGGCAAGGCCTGGAATGCCCATAGCCGGCCGCCCAGGCATTCGCGCAAGGCGGCGCGCGCCAGGTCGCGGTTCAGAATCAGCCATGCCCGCCCGTCGTGCCGTTCGCAGATGGCGTGGCCCAGTGTAGCGCCGTAGGTTTCCTCGTTGCCGACGCGCGCGCCCTGCGCATCGACCACGCAGCCGCGCGCCCAGTCGAACGGCGGATTGATGAAGCGCCATGCCGATACGCGCTCCAGGTGCCGCGTGGCTGCGCCGGCCGACTCGCCGAGCCGGATGCCGCTGCCGTCGCAGCCGGTCGCGCCGAGGCGCCAGTTCTGCAGGTATTTGCCGGCGTGGCGCGCCACCATGGCGCGGTTGAAGATAAAGCCGCCCGTGGCCAGCACCACCGCGCCGGTGCGCACCGCGACCGGGCGCGCATGGCGCAGCTCCAGCTGCAGCACGCGCTGGCGCAGCAGGTCGGCCAGCCCCGGCATGGCGTTGTGCAGGCGCTCGGCCATGCGTGCCAGGCGGGCGTGGCGCTTCTGCTGCCGTCCCGGCGGCACCTGCCACAGCTCGACGCCAACGACCGTGCCGTCTTTGTCGACGATCAGCCGGCGCGCCGCGGTCTGGCGCATCACCGTCACTTCGGGCCGGGCCTGCACGGCACGGCGCAGCACGCCATACAGCGTGCGGCCGGACATGCCGGGGCCTTTCACGCGGTGACCGCGCGGCGCCGGCGCGGCATGCTGCGCATACGCGGCCACCGCTTCGTTGCCGGAGTAGTAGAGGTAATAGGGTTGCGCCGGATAAGAGGTCTTGCGCGGCGGCACGGTGGCGGCAAAGCGCACGCCCACGCTTTCCAGCCAGCCGATCATGTCGCGGCTGCGCTCGCAGAACGCCTGCAGCGTGGCCTCGCTGACGACTTCGCCGGTCTCCTGGCGCAGGTAATCCGCCATCGCCTGCGGGGTATCGGCATAGCCCGCCGCGGACTGGTACGGCGTGCCGCCGCCGGCATAGACCACCCCGCCGCTCTTCGCGCTGGCGCCACCGCCTTCAAAGCGTTCGGCAACGATCACCCGCGCGCCTCCCTGCGCCGCTTCCAGCGCGGCGCAGGCGCCGGCTGCGCCGAGGCCCACCACCACGGCATCGCAGGCTGCCTGCCACGGATGCGCGTCCGGATCATCGAGCCGCAGCGGTGCGTAGACCGGCGTCGCGGAGTCGGGCATGGCATGCATGCTTGCGCTCCCCGGCTTATGCCGAACACAGCGCGCGCAGCGGCGCTGACGTGGTATAGGCGCCGTCGACATAGACCAGCGGCGACACCTCTCCCGCCAGCCTCACCTCGCGCAAGCGCCCGATAAAGACCGCGTGCGTGCCGTAGTCGAAGCGGCCATCCTGCCGACACACCAGGTTGGCCTGGGCGTTGCGCAGGCACGGCACGCCGAGCAGCTCGTCCTCCCACTCGCCGCTGGTGAAGCGCTCTTCGCCCTTGAGGCGGCCGCTGCAATCCACCGCGATGTCGCGGTGGTCGGCGGCCAGCAGGTTGATGCAGAAGTCTGTACCGGCATCGAGCGGCGGATAGATCGACGAACTGCGGTTGATGCAGATCAGCAGCGAGGGCGGGTCGGCGGACAGCGAATCGACTGCCGTCACCGACATCGAATAGCGGCGCTCGCCATGGCGGCAGCTGATCACCGCCACCGAGCGCGCCATGCGGCGCATCGCCTTCAGCATGTCATCGCGCAGCGCGGTGCTGGTTTCGGGATTGGCGCTCATAGGGCCTCCTGTACGGTTTGAGCGTTGTGCGCGGCAGCGGGCTGACGCGCGTGCTGCGAGAGCACGTCGGCAGCGATAAAGCCGAAGGTCATGGCCGGGCCGAGGGTCGAGCCCGCGCCGGGATAGCTGGTGCCCATCACCGCGGCACTGGTGTTGCCGATGGCGAACAACCCGGCGATAGCGGTGCCGTCTTCGCGCAGCACCCGCGCGCTGGCATCGGTCACCAGCCCGCCCTTGGTGCCGATGTCGCCGGCGTCGAGCCGCACGGCGTAGAACGGTGCCTTGCCGATCGGCGCCAGGCAGGGGTTGGGCCGTACCGCCGGGTCGCTGTAGTAGGTATCGAACAGGTTGTCGCCCTTGCCGAACTCCTCGTCCACCCCGGTGGCCGCATAGCGGTTCATGCGGCCAACGCTGTCGGCGAGCCCGTCGGCGTCGACGCCGATCTGCTGGGCCAGCTCTGCCAGCGTGTCGGCGCGCACCAGGATGCCGGACAGGCTGGCCGGAATGCTGCGGTCCGGCATGACCGAGCCCGGCAGGATCGGCCCGCACGGGTATTTGTGGCGGAAGGTGGCGTCGAACACCATCCACGCCGGCACGCTGCAGCCGGTCTTTTCATGGTCGCGGTACATGGCCGGCACGAACTCGGAATACGGGGCGGCTTCGTTGACGAAGCGCCGGCCCTGCCCGTTCACCACCAGGCAGCCCGGCATGGCGCGCTCGATAAAGAGCGCACGCTGCTTTTCCTCGCCCTGCACATGCACGGTAGGCGCGCCCCAGACGTGCGACATCAGCGCCACGCCGGCGCCAGCAGCTTGCCCAGCCCGGATGGCGTCGCCGGTGTTGTTGGGCGGCGTGGCGCTCCAGGCGGCCTGCGTCGGTTGCGGCAGGTACTGCTCGCGCATGGCCTGGTTGCGTTCGAAGCCGCCGGCGGCCAGGATCACCCCGCGCAAGGCACGGATCTCCACCGCCCGCCCGTATTGCACGGCGCGCACACCGCGCACCGCGCCGTCTTCCACGATCAGGTCCTGCAGCGCGGTATCGAGCCACAGCGGGATCGCGCGATCCATCATCGCGCGGCGCAGGCCACCGGCCAGGCTGTTGCCGAGCGTGAGCCGGCGGTCGCGCCGGGTCTTGCGGCGCCAGCCAAGGTCCAGCCAGTAGCGGGCGAACTGGCGCACCGCCAGGCCCAGCCAGCCGGGCGAGCGGCACAGCAGCGCATGCGCCTCGCCCGAGGTCACGGCCACACGCCCGCCCACCAGCGTTCCCGGCGACGGTGGCCGCAGCCGGTCGAATTCCTCGCGCAGCCGCGCGCCGTCGAACGGCATCGGGTCGAGCGCACGGTAGCCGGGCATCGCGCCCGGCACCTTCTGGAAGTAGTCCGCGTAGCGCGGCAGCGTGTAATACCGCACGCCAGCCTGCTGCTCCAGGTACTGCAGCATGCGCGGTGCCTGTTCAAGGTAGGCGCGGATGCGCTGCGGATCGCCGTGCTCGCCGGTGCACGCAAGCACGTACTCCAGCGCCCTGGCGTAGTCGTCCTGCCCGCCTGCCGGCGCGATATGGTGGTTGAGCGGGACCCAGATGCCGCCGCCGGACACCGCCGAGGTGCCGCCGTACTGGCTGCTCTTCTCCAGCACCACCACCGACAGGCCGCGATCGGCGGCACGGCACGCGGCCAGCATGCCGCCGGCGCCCGAGCCGACCACCACCACGTCATACTCCTTCGCCTGCATGCGCGCTGTACTCTGGGTCATGATGGGTTCCCTTGCCGGTGCGCGGCTTCAGATAAAGAAGTCGGTATTGGCGCGCCCCATCATCACGCCGCCCAGGTTCTGGCCGAAGCGGTCCAGGTTGTTGGCGTAGTGGGCGCGTGCGGCGTGCAGGTCGAGGAAACGGCGCACCATCGGGTTGGTGCGGTAGATGCCGTTGCCGCCGGCGTAGCGCAGCAGGCTGTTGGCCAGCTGCGCGCAGCGCTCGGCCACCTGCGAGGACTGGTAGCGGAAATGCAGCCGGCGCGGCGTCTGCACCTGGCCGCCTTCACGCGCCACGGCGAGCAGCTCGTCGAAGTTGCGTTCAAGGATGGTCCGCATCTCGTCGATCGCCACCTGCGCATTGGCGCAAACCATCTGCGCGCCGCCGTCCTCGGCGGTCTTGCCGCCGCCGTTGCTGCTGACCCGTCCGTCGGCGTAGGCGACGAAATCGTCGAGGGTGCCTTCCAGCGCGCCGATGCACGCGGTGCACACGGCACGCACGAAGATCTGCGCGAACGGCAGGCGGTACAGCGGTACGTCATTCACGGCCAGGCCCGGGCTGGTGCCCATGGCGCCATCGACGGCGCGGTGGGTGCGGTAGTCGGGCACGAACACGTCATCGACCACGATATCGTGGCTGCCGGTCGCGCGCAGGCCCAGCACATCCCAGTTGCGCACGATCTTGTAGTCGGAGCGCGGCAGCAGGAAGGTGCGGTAGTCATAGGCGCCGCCCGGCTCGGCCGGCGGCACCAGCCCGCCCAGGAAGATCCAGTCGCACAGTTCGCTGCCGCTGGAGAACTTCCAGTGGCCGGAGAAGCGATAGCCGCCTTCGACCGGCGTGACCTTGCCCACGGGCATATAGGTCGAGGCGATCAGCGTGGTGGGGTCGTTGCCCCAGACCTCCTGCTGCGCGCGTTCGTCGAACAGAGCGAGCTGCCAGTTGTGCACGCCGACCACGCCGTAGACCCAGGCGGTGGACATGCAGCCTTTGGCCAGTGCCATCTGGATGCGGAAGAAGGTCTGGGGGTCGAGTTCATAGCCGCCGAAGCGGCGCGGCTGCAGCACCTTGAAAAAGCCGGCGGCCTGCATCTCGGCGATGGTTTCCGCGGGGATGCGCGCTTCGGCTTCGGCCTGGGTGGCGCGTTCTGCCAGCGAGGGGATCATCTGCGCGGCGCGCGCGATCAGGCGGGCTGCCAGGTCCTTGGGATTGTTGTCGTGAGGCACCGCGGTCTCCTTGTGGCTTTGTTTTGTGGCTGGCGTTGATGGTTGCACTGGTTGGGCGGGGCGCCATCGTCTGATGGGACTAGCTTTTTTTGATGCCACGGCGCGCCGCGAATCCCGACTGGGTTCTCCCTCTCCCGCTTGCGGGAGAGGGTTGGGGTGAGGGCGGGCGTGTCTGACGAAGTCAGGCCTGCGGTATGCCAGCGCCTGCCCTCACCCCCGGCCCCTCTCCCGCAAGCGGGAGAGGGGAGCAAACCGTCGGGTAGCGAACCCTCAGGCAGCGAGCTCTCAGGCCAACGCCCGCAGCTTCCTTCCCTGCTTGCGGAAATGCGGGATCACGTGCTCGCCGATATTGCGGATGGTCTCGAGCTGCGCCCACTGCGGCACCGTGCCCATCTGGCAGATGAACAGGATCTCGTCGGCGCCGGCATCGATCAGCCGTTGCACGTAGCCGATGCAGTCCTCCACCGTGCCGTAAGCGTGGTTGGGGTTGAGCATCATCATCGACGGATCGCTGAAATCCACCGAGACCTTCTCGGAGGCGAACTTCGTATTGATAACGGCCTTGCCCTGCGCATCCGTGGCCGTGACATGCTCATCGTCCCAGGCCGCCGGGTCAGGACGCTCACCGCCCGCATACCAGTACGACAGCGACTCCATGAAATAGCGCTGGCCCTTGATACCGATCTTGCGCGCCGCCAAGCCGTCCTCCAGCACGATGGTCGGACACAGCGCCGCCAGGTGCTGGTGCGGGCGGAAGCCGACCTGGTCTTCAGGCTTGCGGCTCTCCCATGCCGCGCGATAGATCGCATTCTTCTTGGCCACATCCTCGGGACCGCCGAAGCCGAGCACCAGCGCCCCCATGCCGCGCGCGCCGGCACGTTGCAGCGTGTCGGCATTGGTGCAGGCCAGGTACATCAGCGGGTGCGGGTCCTGGCGCGGCTTGGGGTGGATCGGGCGGCGCGGGATCTTGATGAACTCGCCGTCGTGCTCGATCTCGTCCTGCGTCATGATCTTCGGGATCAGGTACATCGACTCGTCGATCATCGGGTGCAGGGTGTTCAGGTCGTAGCCGAAGGTGCCGGCCTCCTGCTGGGTACCGCCCTTGCCCACGCCAAAGTGCACGCGGCCGCCGGAGAGGATGTCGAGCGTGGCGATGCGCTCGGCCACCTTGACCGGATGGTTCATCGCCGGCGGCAGGCACACCACGCCGTGGCCGATGCCGATGCGCTGGGTGCGCCCGGCGACGAAGGCCAGGAATGTTTCCGGCGCGCTCATGTGCGCGTAGTTGGTCAGCGCGGTGTGCTCGACCGCCCAGACCACGTCAAAGCCCATGTCCTCGGCCAGCACCACCTGTTCCATGATTTCATCGAACACCTTGTGGTCGCCGGCGCGCGAGGCATCGACGGTCTGTGCTTCATAGATCAGCGAAAAACGCATTGCAGTCCCCTTCCCTGGCATTGATGGTTCAGGACCGCCACCGTGGCGCCGCCGGTTGCCGCGCCTCGGGCCGGAAGCGGCCTGTGTGATCGCAGTGTGGGCGGCGCAAGGCGTTGCAACATCGTCTGATTGGATTATGAGCAGTGCATGGCGCATCCCTATCATTGGTCGCGGGCATCAACGCCCGCTTTCATCGAGAGGACCAGGACACCATGCAAGCCAGGCTGCTGCTTTACCCCGTCGCGGACATCGACACCGCGCTGCCGTTCTTTACCGAAGGGCTCGGATTACCCGTGAAGTTTCGCGACGGAAACCGCTATTGCGCGCTCGACGCGGGCGCGCTGACGCTGGCGCTGGTGGGCGGCGAAGAAAGGCTGGTGGACCAGCCCGCGCTCGCGTTCAAGGTGGATGAGGGTGACGATATCGCCGCGGCGATCGCGCGGCTGGTGGATGCGGGTGCCAGCGTGGCGCAGCCCGCGGCGCAGGGGCCGCACGAGACCCGTGCGGTACTGCAAACCCCGGAAGGCTTTGCGCTGGTGCTCAGCGCAAAGCCAGGACAACCGGGCTAGCCCAGCGAAATCACGCTGCTCAGCAGCATGCGGACCAGCGTGGCCTGCCGGGTCACGCCGGTCTTGGAGAAGATCGCGCGCAGGTGCGCGCGCGCCGTGTTCTTGCTGATGCCGAGTTCGTCCGCGGCTTCATCGAGCGTGAGCCCGTTGGCCAGCTGCAGCGCCAGCTGGGTCTCCGCCGGCGTGAGGTCGAACAGCTGGCGCACCACATCGTGCGACGCCTGCGAGCGGCGCTCCGGGTCGCGGATGAAGACCACGCAGGCGGGCCGCTTGCGATTGTCCTCGGACCACTCGCTGAGCGGGATCGTGCGGATCAGCACGCCCAGCTTGGCGCTTCCTGACGGGCGCGTGATCGACATCGCTTCCATCAGTGCCGGCGCGGTGCCGTGGTGGCCCATCATCGCCTGGCGCAGCAGGCGCTGGAACTTGCGGTTCTCCTGGCCGTATTCCACGTCCAGCCCGCCCTTGGCCATACGGATGCCGTCCTTGGCGCCCAGGATCTCGTCGGCGGCCGCGTTGGTCTTGATGATGGTGCCGGACTCGTCCAGGATCACCATTCCGACCAGCATGCGATCGATGGCGCTGGCATAGACGGTGCGCTCCGATTCCACCACGTCGAGGCGCGAGTGCAGGTCCACCGCGCGCTTCAGGTGCGGCAGCAGCGCCGTGCACAGCGCCTTGTCCGCGGCCGAGAAGTCGCGGCCGTCGTGCTTGCGGCACACGCGGAAGCGGCATTCCACGCCGTCGTCGGTACGCAGGTCCGCGCCCAGGATGTAGCGGATGCCGATGTCCTTGAGGAACTGCAGGTAGATTTCGCTCTGGCACCAGACGCCGGGCCCCAGGTGCTCGTCGATCGTCACCACGCGGTCCGACGGCAGGCCGATGAAGGGGTCGAGCGCGTAGTAGTAGTTGTTGTAGGAGGTCTCGCCCGGCAGGGTCGAGCCATGCTCGGATGCATTGACCATCAGCCCGGAACGATCCGTGGCCGGTGAACGCAGGATCAGCGTGACATAGTTGGCATTGAGCTGCCGGCGGATCTGTTCCAGCGCCTTGCCCCACGGCACCTGCTCCATCGGTCCCTGGTAGATATTGCCCAGCAACGCGCTGAAGTCCGACAGCGACACCGTCGTCTGCGCGAACAGGTGTGCGGCTGCCTGGTTGTGGCTAACCTCCATCAGCATTTCCTCTGTCTCCATTGTGGCGTGCGCAGCGCGTCGGACGTGCCGGACGGCTGGCCTTCTGCGAGCTCTGCGGCCCTTTTTTGTGCCCTGATGATAGGGACGGCAAAGGGGTCGCGGCTTGCCCCCCGCCTTCATGGTTTGCCCTAGGCCAGGCCGGCGCTGCAAGCGCGCCGGACTAGTCCTGCGGGACAGGCCAATCCTCACGCGCCGGCGGCCCGAACACATACTCCAAACAGACTAAGGACAGGCCCATCCCCGCCCGCTCGAGGGCAAACCCCTAGTCGCCATGTGACGCCGTCCCGCCCTACCCAAACAGACGATGCCACGCCGCGGTGCTGCGGCTACAAGTCAATCATGGGCGGCGATCCCCGCCGCCTCTTTTTCACGGAGAACACGACCATGGCGGCAAACCCGCGGCAGCAGGCCGCAGTGATCACCGGAGCGGGCAGCGGCATCGGCCGCGCGCTGGCAAAGGCCCTGGCGGCGCAAGGCTATGCGCTGGCGCTGGCGGATATCGACGCCACTGCGCTGGAAGCGACGCGTGCCGCGCTTGCCGGACAAGGTGTCACCGTCATCGCAATACCCACCGACGTATCGGACGCGGGGCAGATCGGACACCTGTGCGAGGAGAGCTTCCTGCGCCTGGGCCGTGTCGACCTGCTGGTCAACAACGCCGGCGTGCTCGCCACCGGCCGCTGCTGGGAGCTGGCGCCGGAGGTATTCGAGCGCGTGCTGCGCGTCAACCTGTGGAGCGTGCTGCACGCGCTGCGCTGCTTCGTGCCGCGCATGGCCGCGCAGGGCGCGGGCCATATCGTCAACGTCGCCTCGATGGCCGGCCTGGCGGTGGGGCCGTGGCTGGCGCCCTACACGCTGTCCAAGCAGGGCGTGGTGGCGCTGAGCGAAGGGCTGGCGCTGGAACTGCAGGCGGTGGGCCTGCCGATCAGGGTGTCGGTGGCCTGCCCCGGGCCGGTGGCGACCGGCATCGCGTCGGACCTGGATGGCGCCGGACCGCAGGAGGTGAACCAGATGAACGGCGCGCTGCGCAGCGGCATTGCCGCCGGCATGACGCCGGATGAGGTCGCGCGCGTGATCCTGGATGGCGTGTCGGCTGGCCAGTTCTGGATCTTGCCGCACGAGCAGGCCGTGCAAGCCGCGCTGGCGCGCGCGCAAGGCATTGCCGCCGGCAGCCAGCCGGCCTTCGCACTCTGAGCTTGATTCCTCAAAGGCAATCCAGGAGACACCATGCCGCTTGACCCCCAGGCCCGCGCCGTGCTTGACGCCATGGCCGCCATGCCCAGCCCCGATTTCTCCACGCTGCGCGCCGCCGACTACCGTGCCGCGCTGGCGGCCATGCCTCCATTCGCGCCCGGCGACCCCATCGCCGCGCAGCAAGACCTGGCCATCGACGGCGCGGCCGGCCCGCTGCCGGCGCGTCTGTACCGGCCCGACGACGGCACTTCACTGCCGCTCGTGGTTTACTTCCACGGCGGCGGCTTTGTCGTCTGCGGCCTCGATTCGCACGACAATATCTGCCGCGGCCTCGCGCGCCGCAGCGGCGCGCTGGTGCTGTCGGTCGATTACCGACTGGCGCCGGAGGCATGCTTCCCGGCCGCGGCAGACGACGCGGTCGCGGCCGTGCGCTGGGCCGCTGCGCATGCGGCGCAACTGGGTGCCGACCCGGCACGGATTGCCGTGGCCGGCGACAGCGCCGGCGGCAACCTCGCCGCCGTGGCCTGTCAGCAGTTGCGCGGCAGCGGCATTGCGCTGCAGCACCAGTTGCTGCTCTACCCCTACCTGGACTGCACCGACGCCGCGACCGGCAGCGCCAGCTATCGCGACTGCGCGGCTGGCTACTTCCTGAGCGCCGCGGAACTGGACTGGTATCGCGCCCAGTACCTGGCCAACCCCGCGCATGCCACCGATGTACGCGCCAGCCCGCTGTACCAGCGCGACCTGCACGGCCTGCCGCCGGCCACCATCATCACCGCGGAGTTCGACCCGCTGCGCGACCAGGGCGAAGCCTATGGCGAGGCCCTGCAGCGCGCGGGCGGAAACGTTACCGTGCGCCGCTGGCCCGGCCAGTTCCATGGTTTTATCAGCATGCAAGGGGTGATCGATGCCGCCAGCCATGCGCTGGATGCAGCCGCGGCGTCGTTGCGCCAGGCCTGGGGTGGCAACACCGGCGGCAGCGGCCGGCAGGAGGCAGCATGAGCGCCGCTACCGCCCTGCCGCCGATGGCCGACGTGCTCGCGGCGCTGGCCGCGGGCCAGTGTGTGGTAGTGATCGAAGACGAGACGGACGAGGCCACGGGCTGCGTACTGGTTGCCGCCGAGCGCGCCACCGAGGCCGACGTCAACTTCATGGCCGCCGAGGCGCGCGGCCTGGTCTGCATGGCGATCACCGAGGCGCGCCGCCATCGGCTGCAGCTGCCGCCGATGGCAGCCAACCAGCGCCAGCGCGAGCGCTACACCGTGTCGATCGAGGCGGCCACGGGCGTCAGCACCGGCATTTCCGCCGCGGACCGCGCGCTGACGCTGCGCGTGGCGGCGGCAGCGCGAGCGCAGCCGGCAGACCTGGTCCAGCCCGGCCACATCTTCCCGCTAGTGGCGCAGGCCGACGGCGTGCTGCGCCGCGCCGGCTTTGCCGAGGCCTGCTCCGACCTGCCGCGGCTTGCCGGACGCGTCGCAGCCGGCGCCTACGCGATGCTGCTCGATGACGATGGCGAACTGCTGCGCGGCCCCGCCCTGCTCGCTTTTGCACAGCGCCACGGGCTACCGGCGGTTTCGGTCAGCGCGCTGATCCACCACCGGCTGCTGACCGAAGGCGCGCTGCGCCGCACCCACTCGACCGAACTCGACACGCGCTTCGGGCGCTTCACCGTGCACGCCTACCACGACGCGCCGGTCGATGCGCTGCATCTGGCGCTGGTCATGGGCAAGCCCGATCCGCACAAACCCGTGCTGACGCGCGTGCAAGCCGTGGAGATGCAGCGCGACGTGCTGGCGTTCGGCACGCCGGACCAGCCCGCCTGGAACCTGGAACGCTCGCTCGCCCGCATCGGCGCCGAAGGCTGCGGCGTGCTGGTGCTGCTGGATGAGCGCGAATCGCCGCAGCAGCGGCTGGAACGGCTGGCGGCGCCGGCCTCCGCTGCGCCGGCGCCGGCCTTTGCGCAACGCGCGCTGGGGGTGGGGGCGCAGATCCTGCGCGATGTCTGCGCGCACAAGCTGCGCCTGCTCAGCCATCCGGTGCCGTATCGCGCCGTCACCGGATTCGACCTGGAGGTTATTGAGTTTGTCGCGCCGGGCTGACCCGCCCGCCGAAGCAGTCGGCAAAGCTGCGGGTGAAGCGATCGACCTCGGCATCGGGCAGGTGGTTGATGCCACCGGCCAGGTGCCGGCCACCGCCGGTCTCGAAGCCGCGGCAGAAGTCGGCCGCGCCGGTGGCGCTGTGCGCTGGCACCCGCACGCTGACGGCAAAGCCGCCGCCGGACTTTGGCGACAGCAGCCCGATGGCGTCGCCGGGGTGTCCGCGCACCAGCTCGTTGGCCAGCACGCCGATCGCGCGCCGCGCCCACGGCGCGTCGGGCAGCACCAGCAGCGCGGCGCCTGGCACTTCGTGGGCGGGAGACAGCTGGCGCGCCTGCGCCATGTCGTCCTCGTAGCCATCGCACAGCATCGCGAAGGCCTTGCATTGCGCCGCGAAATCCAGCGGGTCGGCGAACGGCAGCATATGCCGCGCCAGCTCGGCGGGATCGAAATGCAGGTCCGCCACGCACTCGCCATAGGCGTTGTAGTTCAGGCAGGTGCCCAGCCGTTCCAGCATCGCGGTCTCGCGCGTGTCCAGCCCCACCTGTGCCGCCATCGCGCGGGCGACGCCGGCCAGGTTGTCGCCGAAGGCAGCGGTGATCGCCCAGCGCCGGTGGCGCCCGTCCAGGTGCCGGTCGACCAGGATGCTGGTGCAGACCTCGGCGCCCTCGTCGATATTCGCGCGCAGGCCGGCATGCACGGGCAGCTCGCCGGCATGGTGGTGGTCGAAGTATTCAACCAGCGCACCGGCGGCGAGAAGCCGCAACAGGCCATCGCGGTTCTGCTCGAGCGAGATGTCCAGCGCGGTCACGGTATCGCCGGCGCCGGCGTCGATACGCTCGAGCAGCCGAATATCGCGCTTGACGCCGGTGACCAGCGTCGCGTCGCCGGACTGCGCGAGGCGCAGCTGCTGCAGCGCGCACAGGCCGTCGGCGTCGCCGTTGAAGGCAAAGTAGCGGGTCATGGCAGTAGCTCAGGATCAGGGCATGAAGTCGCCGCCGTTGGCGTCCAGCGAGGCCCCGGTGATCGCCCGGGCGTAGTCCGACACCAGGAACAGCGCCGCGCGCGCGCAGTCATCGTCGGTCGGCATGCGGCCCAGCGCGATCTGGGAAGCCACCGGAGCGATGATAGCGTCCTCGCTGACCCCCTGCCCGGCTGCGGCGTGGCGCACATAGCCCTGGACCGGCGCGCCCCACATCCAGCCCATGAAGATGCTGTTGGCACGGATGCCATGCGGCCCCAGCTCGCGCGCCAGGTACTTGACCGCCACCGCCAGCGCGCCCTTGGACGCGGCGTAGCCCGATTCGCCGGGCATCGGCTTGCGCGTGGCCTGGGTGTTGATCATGACGATGGCGCCGCCGCCCTGCGGCTTCATCAGCGCCGCCACTTCCTGCGTCAGCGTCATGGTGCCGAAGACGTTGGTGTCGAACACCTGGCGCCAGACATCCAGGTCGGCGGCTTCCACCGGCTCGGGGAAATTGCCGTGCTGGAAGGCGCTGTTGACCAGCGCGTCGATACAGCCGAAGCGGCGCATGGTTTCGCTGGCCAGGTGCCGGCACTGGGCGCGGTCAGTGATGTCGGTCACTACCTTGAGCACTTCGCAGTCGGCGCCCAGTTCGTCGATGCGGGCCTGGGCTTCGTCCAGTTTGGCCGCGGTGCGCGCGGCGATGGCAACGCCGCGTGCGCCTTCGCGCGCGGCCTCCACCGCGAGCTTGATCCCCAGGCCGGGGCCGATGCCGGATACGATGACGATCTTGTCTTTCAGCAGCATGATGTTGTCTCCTCGATGTTCCAGGTTCTAGTTCCGGTTCAGGATGTGCCGCTCACGATAGCCGGCAAAGTCGCGTTCGAGCTGCGCCTGGCTCAGGCCGAACTGCTCCAGCGTATAGGCGTGCGCCGCGCGCTGGCTGCGCGGGTTGCTCTCCATCCATGCCCACATGCCGGCGCGCGCGGCCTCGGTCAGCGGCATGCCGGCAAAGCGGTAGACCGCCTGCGCCACGCCGAAGGGGTCTCTCACCGTGTCCTCGAAACGCACGTCGAGGAAGCGATCGGCCGGCACGGTGTCGCGCACTGCCATGGCGTGTTTGGTGGCGCGCCGCATCTGCTCGCTCCATTGCCGGCCCACGGTGGCGGCATCCGGCGCATCGGCATACATCTTCCACAAGGTATGCGCCATGCTCGCCATCGACGGAATCGTCTGCGCCGGATCGCGATGGGTCAGCACGACCTGCGCGCCCGGGAAGACCCGGAACAGGATCTCCAGCGTGTGCAGATGCTGCGGCGTCTTCAGCACCCACCGCCGCGCCGGCGCCTCGCCGCGCTGGCGCTTCTGCCACTGCAGGAACTGCAGCATGGTCTTCAGGTAGGCATAGACCTCGGTGCGGTCCTGGCACGCCAGCCAGTCGGTGTAGCCGGGCACGTTGGCATAGGAATCCATCGCGCACAGGAAGGAATGCTCCATCAGCATGAATTCCTCGTCGGCCGCCATCGCATCGAGCGGATGGATGGCGAGGATGTCCGGGATGAACCGGATCATCTGCGCGACTTCCTCGCGCGCCAGCGCGATGCGCCTGCCGGCGTCGCGCACGTCCTCGCCGGGCAACGGCGCCGGGTAGCGGGTTTCCCACCATGCCGCCGAATGAAAGCGCGCGTCCGTGGCCAGCATGCGCTGCAGCAGCGTGGTGCCGGTGCGCGGCAGGCCGACGATCACCAGCGGGTCGTCCACGCGCTCTTGCAGGATCTCCGGATGGCGCCGGCAGTAGTCCTGGATCACCAGCCGGTTCACCAGTTGCGCCTGCAGCTTGACTTGCAATAGTTGCGCGCCCTGCGGCGACAGGCCGGCTTCGCGTGCGAGCGAATCGGACAACACGTCCAGCGCCTCGCGGTAGTTGCCTGGACCAAAGTCAGTCAGCCCGCCGGCCTGCTCGCTGGCTTGCGCGAGCAGGCGCTCCACGGCGAGTACTGCGGTGTCGTCGGATGCAATCGTGTTCATGTGTTCTCCCTGAGCGATTCAAGCTTGACCACGCGCGTGCGCGGATGCACCGGCTGCGCCGCCCCGACCCAGCGCCAGCACATGGTGCCGTTGCCGTGGCCGGCGGTTTCCAGCCAGTTGGGCAGGCCCGGATCGCGCGCGCTGAGGATGACGGTGACGCCACCGCGGGCATCGAGCCGGGCGCTGTGCTTGTTCAGGCAGATGTCGTGGTAGCGGTAGTCGAGCGACTCCATCCAGTAGTTGTTGATCTGGAAGTTCCAGAACTCGCACGCCGGCACCTGGTCGACCTCGACCACCAGCGCCTCGTCGTCCGCCAGCTGCCAGCAGGAGTGGTAGTAGAAGATGTTGGGATCGCCGCCAGCCGCCTGGCAGGCGGCCTGGTCCGCGGGCGGCAGTGCGTTGACATGGCCGCCGTAGCCCTGGGCCCAGTCGGCGAAGATGCGTGCGGTACTTTCGACAAATCCCGCGGCGCGCAGCAGGCCGCCATGCAGGCTCTCAGCGGCAAGCGCGGGCGGCTTCTTGCTGCCGTCGAGGCGCTCGATGTGCAGTTCGGCGGGCGTCTCAGCCTTGCGATCGAGGAACGTCTGCCGCACCACCAGCGCATTGGTGGCCGATTCCATGCGCACCCAGTTGCCGTCGTGCTGGCGTGCGCTGAGGATGATCTCGAAGCTGCCGTCCGGGTCCACAACCAGCTTATTGCTGTCGATAAAGCCAGTCTGGACCATGCGCCCGTCTGTTTCGTAACCGCCCTTCTGCGTGCCGAAGCTCAGATACGCCACCGTCCCGCGCCGGCCGCGGATGCGGTATGCAGCATTGCCGTCCAGGCGCGCGTAGCGATACAGGTTGTCCGGATTGTCCGCGCCGATCTTGGCGGTTTCGTGCGACGGAGAAAAGAAGCCGGGAAACGCCGGATCGGCAAATTCCAAGTGCATCTCCAGCGCGATGCGCAGCAAGCGGCTCAGGTAGCGGAAGCCCTCGGCGCGCGTGAGCGCGTCCGACGGTGCCTCCGGGCGCAGGATCTGCTGCCCGCTGCGCTTGAGCACTTCGCAAAACTCGGCCCAGGTCTGGCCGCTCAGCAATTGTTCTTCGGCGGAGGTCGCCATCTGCCTGCTCCCGTGGTTCGTCGGCGAAGCAACGATACCTAGTGCAGGGCAAGCGCCTCCTCGTCCGAGCGGACTAGGAAATGCAGGCAGCGGCCCGCCATTTCTTAGTCCGCCCGGACGAAGTGGCGCAAGGCCCCGGCTCGCTACCTTGTGTCCATGCCAGGCCCCTGCGAGATCCCCTGAACGGGGCCGGCAAAACCAAGAGGAGATCCCGATGTTGACCCACCTGGAGCAACTGGAGGCGGAGAGCATCCACATCATGCGGGAGGTGGTGGCGGAATGCGAAAACCCCGTCATGCTCTATTCCATCGGCAAGGACAGCTCCGTGATGCTGCACCTTGCGATGAAGGCCTTCTACCCCGCACCGCCGCCGTTCCCGCTGCTGCACGTCGATACCACGTGGAAGTTCCGCGAGATGATCGCGTTCCGCGACCAGACCATCGACCGGCTCGGCCTGGACCTGCGCGTGCATATCAATCCCGAAGGGCTGGAACGCAAGATCAGCCCGCACGAGCACGGCTCGGCCGTCCACACCGACGTGTGGAAGACCCAGGGCCTGAAGCAGGCGCTGGACCACTATGGCTTTGACGCCGCCTTCGGCGGCGCGCGCCGCGACGAGGAGAAGTCGCGCGCCAAGGAGCGCGTGTTCTCCGTCCGCACCGCGCAGCACCGCTGGGACCCGAAGATGCAACGCCCCGAACTCTGGCGCCAGTACAACACCCGCAAGCGCAAGGGCGAAAGCCTGCGCGTGTTCCCGCTGTCCAACTGGACCGAACTGGACATCTGGCAATACATCTACCTCAACGACATCCCCATCGTGCCGCTCTACTACGCCAGGGAACGCCCCGTGGTAGAGCGCGACGGCACGCTGATCATGGTCGACGACGAACGCCTGCCACTGCGCCCGGGCGAAACGCCGCGGATGCGCAACGTGCGCTTCCGCACGCTGGGCTGCTATCCGCTCACTGGCGCGATCGAGAGCGAGGCCGACACGCTCGGCGGCATCATCCAGGAAATGCTGCTGGCGACCACGTCAGAGCGCCAGGGACGGCTGATCGACAGCGACTCGGCCGGTTCGATGGAGAAGAAGAAGCAGGAGGGATACTTCTGATGGAAACCCTGATCGACACCGCGCCAGCCATGGCGCAAGGCGCGCAGCACGACATCGCGCAGTACCTGTGTGCCCAGCAAGGCAAGAGCCTGCTGCGCTTCATCACCTGCGGCAGCGTCGACGACGGCAAGAGCACGCTGATCGGCCGGCTGCTGTATGAGTCGAAGATGCTGTTCGAGGACCAGCTCGCCCAGCTCGAGGCCGACTCGAAGAAGATGGGCACGCAGGGCGACAATCTCGACTTCGCGCTGCTGGTGGATGGCCTGGCCGCCGAGCGCGAACAGGGCATCACCATCGACGTCGCGTACCGCTTCTTCGCCACCGACAAGCGCAAGTTCATCGTGGCCGACACGCCGGGGCATGAGCAGTACACCCGCAACATGGTCACCGGCGCGTCCACCGCCGACCTGGCCATCCTGCTCGTGGATGCGCGCCGCGGCGTGCAGACGCAGACGCGCCGGCACAGCTACCTGGTGGCGACGCTAGGGATCCGGCGCGTGGTGCTGGCGGTCAACAAGCTGGACATGGTGGACTACTCGCGCGAGGTCCATACACGCATCGAAAACGAGTATCGCGACTTTTCCCGGCAGATCGGCCTGACCGATATCGTCTGCATCCCGATGTCGGCGCTGCGCGGTGACAACATCACCGAGCCCAGCGCGAATACGCCGTGGTACCAGGGCCCGACGCTGATGCAACACCTGGAGACCGTGCCGATCGACAGTGCGCCCGTTAAGGACGAAGCGTTCCGGCTGCCGGTGCAGTGGGTCAACCGGCCCAACCTGGACTTCCGCGGCTTTGCCGGCACCGTCAGCGCGGGCGAGATCCGACGCGGCGACCGTGTGCGCGCGCTGCCCTCCGGCCGGGAAAGCCGCGTGGCCGGCATCGTCGGCGCCAATGGCGAATGCGCGCACGCCGTGCGCGGACAGGCGGTGACGCTGACGCTGGCGGACGAGATCGACATCAGCCGCGGCGACGTGCTGGCGTGCACGGAAGACCCGCCCGCGGTGGCCGACCAGTTCGAGGCCACGCTGGTGTGGATGAACGAGGACGCCATGCTGCCCGGGCGCCCTTACCTGCTCAAACTCGGCACGCGCACCGTGGGCGTGACCGTGGCGCAGCCCAAATACAAGGTCAACGTCAACACGCTCGAACACCTGGCGGCGCGCACGCTGGAGCTGAACGAGATCGGCGTGTGCAACCTGCACCTGGACCAGCCGGTGGCCTTCGACCCCTACGCGCGCAACCGCGAGCTGGGCGGCTTTATCCTCATCGACCGCCTCAGCAACAACACGGTCGGCGCCGGCATGCTGCACTTTGCGCTGCGCCGGGCGCAGAACGTGCACTGGCAGGCCATCGACGTCGACCGCCGCGCCCACGCCGCACTCAAGCACCAGTCGCCGCGCATCGTCTGGTTCACCGGGTTGTCCGGCGCGGGCAAATCCACCATCGCCAACCTGGTGGAGAAGCGCCTGCATGCGCTGGGTCACCATACCTACCTGCTCGACGGCGACAACGTGCGCCATGGGCTGAACAAGGACCTGGGCTTTGCCGAGGCCGACCGCGTCGAGAACATCCGGCGCGTGGCGGAAGTGGCAAGGCTGATGCTCGATGCGGGGCTGATCGTGCTGGTGTCATTTATCTCGCCTTTCCGCTCGGAGCGCGACATGGCCCGGGCGCTGGTCGGCGACGGGGAGTTCGTTGAAGTCTTCATCGATACGCCGCTGGCGGTGGCTGAGCAGCGCGACCCCAAGGGGCTGTATCGCAAGGCGCGGCGCGGCGAGCTGAAGAACTTTACCGGCATCGATTCGCCGTACGAGCCGCCCGAGCGGCCCGAGCTGCGCATCGACACTACGGCCGATACCGCGGAGCAGGCGGCGGAGCGGATCGTGGCGTGGCTGCGGGAAAGAGCCTAGGCCGAACGGACGATGAGGTTGCGGGGCGGGTCGGTACGATGGGAGCAAACCGCCGGTATGCGAAAGCATTGGTGCTTGCCACCGCCCCACGCATACGCTCCCCTCTCCCGCAAGCGGGAGAGGGGAGCAAACCGGTGGTACGCCGGCTTTGTCAGCAACCTGAGGCGAATCTTCCGTATTTCCTATCGCCCGAACCTGCCGCCATCATGCCGCCAGACCCCATGCCGGCCGCCGAACTCAGCGCCCTGCTCGCCAAGCTCTACCAGGGCCCGACCGAAGCCGTGCCCTGGTCCGCCTTCCTGGAAAGCGCGCGCCAGCGCCTTGACGCCGTCTTCGTCACGCTGGTGCTGCGCCACCCGGCCACCGACCGCCCGGGCCTGATCGTCAACGCTTCTACCTACGGCCCGCACCTGCCGGGCGAGCCGTCATACAGCGAGCAGTACTACGCGCTGTGCCCCTTCCTCGACCTGCATCCCGACCGCCTCTTCAGCGCTGACGAACTGTTCGGCGAGGCCGGCTGGCTCGCGCACCCGTTCTATACCCAGTACCTGGCACCGCTAGGCCTGCGCTATATCCTCGCGGCCAACCTGGTCACGCCGGACGGCGTCGAATGCGCGCTGTTCATCAGCCGCGGTCACGCGGGACAGGACTTCGGCGAGGCCGAGAAGGCGCTGCTGCACGGCCTGCTGCCGCACCTGAAGCGCGCAGTGGACCTGCATGCCGCGCTCGACGTGCTGCAATCCGAACGCGCGCTGTATGCGGAAGCCGTGGACCGGCTGCTGGTCGGCACCATCATCCTTGACGAGCACGGCAAGGCGATCCGGACCAACGCCGTCGCCGGCCGCCTGCTGCAGGCGCGCGACGGCCTTTACCTCGCGGACAACACGCTGCACGCTCATTGCCCGATGGAGAACCGCAGGTTCCGCAAGATCCTTGACGACGCCGCCCAGGCCCACGCGCTGGCATCGTCGCGCAGCGAAGTCACCACGCTGAGCCGCCCTGCGTCACCGACGCCGCTGAGCGTGCTAGTGCGGCCGATCCCGCTCAGCTACCGCACCGAGGACAAGGCGCGCCGACCCGCGGTGGTCGTGTTCATCCGCGACCCGGCCGGTTCGCCGCGCAACCCGCACGCCAGCCTGCGCAAGCTGTTCCACCTGACGCCGACCGAGATCGAACTGGCCCTGCTGATGGTCGACGGCCTGACGTTGGACGAAGCGGCGGTGCGGCTGGGGGTGAAGAAGAACACGGCGCGCGCGCACCTGCGCGGCATCTTTGCCAAGACCGGCGCGACGCGCCAGGCGGTGCTGGTGAAGATGTTGCTGTCCAGCGTGGTGGGAATGGGTTGAAAAAAAATGCCGGCCATCGCCACCGGCCGGCACCAAGCTCACAGCAGCTGGAGACTCGCGGAGCACGGTATCAATGTGCCGCGGCGATGCCTCGGCAGCTTCGTCCACCCGGACTCGTCCGTTCGGAGTATGCGCAAGCACGCGGCGCGGCTCTAGTGTTCTGGTTCCCAATGACCGATTTGAAGGAGGAGACAATGGCCAAGGCCGCAAACCTGGTGACCTCGATCGCAGTGGAGATCGATGCGCCCGCAGCACTGGTGTGGGAAGTCCTGACCGACTTTGCCCGCTACGCGGAGTGGAATACGTTTTGCCCGGGGCTGGAGACCACCGGCCGGCTCGGTGACATGGTGCACATGCAGGTGCGCATCCCCGGCACAGACCAGGTCATCCCGGTCAACGAATACCTGGTGGCCTGTGAGCCGGAACGCCTGCTGTCATGGGAGCAGCGCCCGACCGACGCCAACAAGGATGCCGCGCGGCGCGACCAGTACGTCGAACCCATCGGCCCCGGCCGCACGCGCTACTTCACCACTGACCTGTTCCTCGGGCTCAACGCCGATACCATCATGCGCGAGCACGGTGCCTGGGTGAAGCAGGGCTTCGACCAGGTGGCAAGGGATGTCAAGGCACGCGCGGAAGCGCTGCAGGCGCAGCGGCAGGCCGGCCAGCGCTGACTGCAGGCGCTGACTGTAGGCACACAGCCGGCTCAACCCGCATCCATGCCGGCCTGTACCGCAGGCCGGCCGGTCATTGCGGAGGGCGCTGGCTGAGCACCAGCAATGCCGCGGCGCCGCGGCTGCGTACGCAAGCGTCGTCACAACCATCGGCCGCCGCACCGGCGGCACGCATGCCGCCCTCACCGCCATGCGCCGCGGTAACACCGCCACCCACGGCAAGCACCCAGGCCGCTCCCACCGCGGCACCCGCCGCGGCCAGGCCGCCCGCCCAACGAAATCCGAGCCGCTTCATCGCTGTCTCCTCCGCACCCTGTCCGGGTTGTCAGGGCTTTGACAGCATCGTAGGCGGCGCCTGCCGCTTGCTCTTCGTCCGAGCAGACTAAGGGATATCCCGGAGCAGCGCTGCGTGGCCGGTGGAATCCACCCGGCGAACCGTCGCTGGCAGCGCATGTGCATCGGGTTGCATACCGGGGCCCACGTACAAGCGCGCCAGCGACGCCGCGCATCCGGGCAAACCGGATGGCGCAAGCTGCAACGCGCGGGCGCTCAGCAAGCCCCACAAGTGCGCGACCAGCAGGCCGGCCAGGCCGGGTTCGGGCAGCAGCGCCGCGAAGGTGTCGTGCAGTATCTCAACGGCCCGCAGCACGCGCGCGCGCAACGGGCACAGTTCACAGGCGGCGCCGCACTTGTGCTGCAGCAGGAAGCCCACCAGGCTGACATGGCGCGCGATGTCGTCGCCATGGAGCAAGGCAGCCAGCAACCGCTCCAGCGCGCCCGGCCCGGCGTTGGCGCGGGCCTGCGAGAGCGGCGCGAGCCGTGCGGCGAAGTCGGCTTCGGCGCACGACAGCAGCGCGCCCAGCAGCGCAGTGCGGGAGCGGAAATGGGCATAGACTGCCCCGCGCGTCATGCCGATGGCACGGGCCACATCGTCCAGCGTGACGCAATGCAGGCCGCGCTGCCGGATCAGTTTCTGCGCGCTGGCCAGGATGCGCGCACGCGTATCGGCGGCATCGTCGCGGGTACGCCGGACCATGGGCGCAGCGGGCCTACAGGAAATGCACGTCGTCCGGCCCCCAGTGGGCGCGCATGCTCTCGATGCGCCCGTCCGAGCCGAACGTCATGATGTCCGTCACGTCGATGCGGGCGGGCCGCCCTTCAAGGCGCGCATGCACCGCGAAGGTCAGTGCGGCGGCGTTGCCGTGCGAACCGCGCGGCGGCGTCACCACCTCCAGGCGCGCGCCGAGCGAAGTGGCTTGCTGGTAGAAGGCGAGGATGGCCGGCTTGCCGGCGCGTGGCTGCGCGCCGACCGGGTCCTCCACGGTGGCATCGTCGGCGTAGAGCGCGGCAACGCCGTGCGCGTCGCCAGCAGTGAAGCGCTCGACATAAGCGAGCAGCGTGGCCTTCATCGCGGCGCTGTCTGGCATTGGTTTCTCCTTGTGTCCGTCAGCGTGCGGTGTAGCCACCGTCGATCACCAGCTCGGCGCCGGTCACATAGCGCCCCGCATCGGACACCAGGTAGAGGATGCCCGCCGCGATATCGCGCGGCTGGCCTACCTTGCCCATCGGAGTCTGCCCGCCGAGGTAGTCGAACAGCGCCTCGCCCTGGCCCGACGCCTGGGCCACGTGCTCGAGCATCGGCGTGCGGATATAGCCGGGATGGATGGAATTGGCGCGGATGCCCCTGGCTGCGTAGACCATGGCGTCGGTCTTGGCCATCATCCGCACCGCCGCCTTCGACGCATGGTAGGGCGGCACATCCGGCCCCGCCGCGATGCCGTACATCGACGACACGTTGACGATGGCACCGCCACCGGCGCGCTCCATATGCGCGATGGCGTGCTTGGTGCACAGGAAGGTGCCGGTGACATTCACCGCCATCACCTGCTGCCATTGCTCCAGCGTCACCTGGTGGGTCGGCTCGTTGGGACCTTCGATGCCGGCGTTGTTCACCAGGATGCCGAGGCTGCCGAAGCGCGCCGCGATCCCGGCGAAGACGCGTGCCACGTCGGCTTCGCTGGTGACATCGAGCTTCCAGAACGTGGCCTCGCCACCTTCGGCACAGATGGCTTCGGCGGTGGCCTTGCCGTCGCCTTCCAGCACGTCGAGGACGGCGACCTTCGCGCCCGCCGCTGCCAGCATACGGGCGGTTTCGGCACCGATGCCGCGCGCGGCGCCGGTAATGGCGGCTACTTTGCCGCGCAGGCCGAACAGGTCATACGGGTATTCCATGAGGTCTCCTATCGTCTTGTTCGATAGGTGCGGGCGCCAATCATGCCGGGCCGCCCGGCACCGTATCGGCCAGGAAGCCCAGGCACTCGCGGTTGAAATAGGCCGCGTGCTCCACCATCACCCAGTGGCCGCAACGATTGATCATGACGAAGCGCGCATCGGCGCAGCCGCTGAGGAACTTCATCGCGCCGGAAGCGGGATTGAACTGGTCTTCAGTGCCCCAGAAGCCAAGCACCGGGCAGCGGATCTCGCCCAGCCGCGCGCACAGGTTGGGCACTTTCATGGTGGCCAGCACCTCGCGTGGCTGTTCGCGACACACCGCCATGCGCTCATCGACCAGCGCGTCGGTGACCAGGCTGGCGTCGTGCACCAGCAACTGCAGCAGCTGCCGCATGGTGTCCGGATTCATATGCCCGCCGGTGAACAGCGAAACCATGCGCTGGATCCCTTCCATCTGGAAATAGGTCTCGCGCTCTTCCACGCCACCGGGCGCCATCATCACCAGGCGGCTGACATGCTCGGGGTAATCAAGCGCGTATTGCAGCGCGATGGCGCCGCCGAGCGAATTGCCGACCAGCACGCAGCGCGGCAGCTCCAGCGCCAACAGCTGCTCGCGCAGCGCGGCGACAAAGAAGTCCAGCGTGTATTCGACGTCATCCGGCTTGGACGACAGCCCGTAGCCGGGCAAGTCCACCACCACGGTACGGAAGCCCGCCGCGGTGAATGCCGGCACGTTGTGGCGGAAGTTGCTGTGCCCGCTCGCTCCCGGCCCGCTGCCATGGATAAAGACCACCGGTTCGCCGCTGCCCGCGTCCAGGCAGTGCAGCCGCAGCCCCGCGGAAGTGGTGATGAAGCGCCCGGCCGGCAGGTTCGGATGCAGGGATGAAGGCGTTGGCTGTGACATAGCGGACATGAGGGCGTCTCCCGTGTTGTTGGCAGGCATATTGCGCAGCGCCGGCAGCGGGGGCATCGTTCATTCGGACTACGAGCGGTCCGGCCACTTCTCCTACGATGGGCGCTCCAAGTATCAGGGGGACCCATGACAGGATTCGACTACACCGGCCAGGCCGTGCTGGTGACCGGCGGTATGCGCGGAATCGGCCGCGCCATCAGCGAGGCTTTCCTGCGCGCCGGCGCGCAGGTCTTTATCTGCGGACGCACCGCACCCGCGCACGACGGAGACCTGCCGTGCACGGACGGGCGCACCGCCCGCTTCATCGCGGCGGACATCCGCGACATCGAACAGGTCGACGCCATGCTGGCCCAGATCGCGCAGGCCACCCCCACCCTCGACGTCGCGGTCCACAACGCCGGCGGCTCGCCGTTCGCGCTGGTCGCGCAAGCGTCGCCAAGGCTGCTCGAATCGGTGATCCGGCTCAACCTGGTGGCGCCGCTGCAGCTCGCGCAGCGCGTCAACGCGCGCATGCAGCCGCAGCCCGGCGGCGGCACGCAACTGTTCGTCGGCAGTGTCAGCGCGCTGCGGCCCTCGCCCGGCACGGCGGCCTATGGTGCCGCCAAGGCCGGCATTCTCAACGCGGTGCGCACGCTCGCCGTGGAATGGGCGCCCAAGGTACGCGTGGCCGCGGTCAGTCCGGGCATGGTGCAGACCGATACCTCCCAGCAGCAGCACTACGGCGATCCCGAAGCACTGCGCGCGATGGCCGCCACGGTGCCGCTGGGCCGGCTTGCACAGCCGGACGACATCGCCAACGCCTGCCTGTTCCTGGCATCGCCGCAGGCGTCGTACGTGTCGGGCGCCAATCTCGTGATCGATGGCGGCGGCGAGCGCCCGGCGTTCCTCGACGCGGCGTCGCTCAACCGCGGATGAATTGCGTTTCGTAGGGAAACCGCTTAGTCCGTTCTGCCGATTTGTGCCGGCCCCCCCCTCTCTACGCTTGCGGCCAGGCGAGCGCCATACGAAGTGCCAGGCCATGAACCACCACCGACACCAAGGGGAGACCACCATGCACCAACCACCACTCGGCCCACTGAAGCGCCGCGGCCGGCTGCGGCCGATCGCTGCCGCGGCGGCGCTGACAACGCTGCTCGCGTCGGCCGCGCGCGCGGGCGACACCATTGATCTTGGCCACGGCACCACGCTAGACTATAGTGTCACCGCGTCCTATGGCGCGGCGGTGCGTACCAGCCACCAGAGCAACACGCTGCTGAGCCCGGCCAATATCAACGGCGACGATGGCGACCGCAACTTCCGGCGCGGCGACATGATCGCCAACCGCGTCTCGCTGCTCGGCGAAGCGCACCTGCGGCACGACGCGTTCGGCGCACTGGTGCGCGGCAATGTGTTCTACGACTGGGCCTACAGCGGCACCAACTCGAACAATGCGCCGCTTACGGTCAACCACAGCGGCCCGTTCAACCAGTTCACCGATTCCGCGCGCGACTATCACGAGCACCGGGCGCAGCTGCTCGATGCCTATGTCTACGGCGCGGTCCCGCTCGGCAGCACGCGGCTCAGCTTCAAGCTCGGCAACCAGGTGGTGGCATGGGGCGAGAGCCTGTTCTTCGCCAATATCGCCGGCACGCAAGGCCCTGCCGATGCCACCAAGGCGTTCGTTCCTGGCGCGGAGGTCAAGGACATCCTGCTGCCGGTGCCGCAGGCGTCGCTGCAGTTGCAGGTCACGCCGTCGTTCAGCGTGATGGGCTATTACCAGTTCACCCACAAGCCGAACCAGATGTTCGCGCCGGGCAGCTATTTCAGCACCACCGACGTGGTCGGGCCGGGCGCGGAATTCATCATCGGGCCCGGCTTCCGCATCCCGCGCGGCCCGGACATCCGCCCTTCGGACTGGGGCCAGTGGGGCGTGGGCACGCGCTTCCGCGTGTTCGAAGGCACCGAGATCGGGCTCTACCAGCTGCGCTACCACGACAAGAACCCGAACGTCGTGACCTCGCTGTTCCCCTCACTGCAGTACCAGCAGAAGTACTTCGGCGGCATCAACCTGACCGGCGCCAGCTTCTCCACGCAGATGCTCGGCGCCAACGTGGCTGGTGAAGTCAGCTACAAGGACGGCGTGCCGATGCTGGTGAACGTGGCCGGCTCGCCCACCGCCTCGCGCGGCAAGGCGCTGCAAGGGCAGCTCTCCGCGATCTACTCGGTGGGCCCGACCTTCCTCGCCAACTCGCAGTCGCTGCTCGGCGAAGTCGCCTACCTGCACGTGCTGAGCGTGGATCCTGTAATGGGCTTCAGCCAGCTGACCAACACCCGCAATTCGGCGGCGTTCCAGCTCGGCTGGTCGCTGACCTACAACAATGTGTTCGATGGCTGGGACCTGACCGTGCCGCTCACCTATGCGCAGCAGTTCAGCGGCAAGTCGGCCGTGGCCGGCGCCTTCGGCACGCTGATGGGCTATGGCGACAAACGCGCCAGCGTGGGACTGACCTTCAAGTACCTGAACAACCTGGAGCTCAACCTGACCTATGCCGCGTTCCTCGGCGGGGCCCGCGTGGCCAACCGTCCGCTGGCCGACCGCGACTACGTGGCGTTCAACGCCAAGTATTCGTTCTGAGGCCCGACCTGCCCCGCAATGCCACGGCGCGTTATACCGCCGCGGCAGCGCAATTCGATCCAACTGCCATGAACGCCGACAAGATCAACACGCTCAGCAACGAACTGCACCATGCACTCGTCACGCGCTCGCCGGTGCCGCCACTCAGCGGCCGCGGCCTGGCGCTCGACGTGAACGATGCCTATCGCATCCAGCAAGGCTTTATTGCCCACCGCCTGGCCGCCGGCGACCGCATCACCGGCAAGAAGATCGGCGTGACCAGCGAGGCCGTGCAGCAGATGCTGGACGTGCACCAACCGGACTTCGGCATCCTGCTGCGGAGCATGCAATACGCCGCTGGACAGCCCATCCCCGCGGATACGCTGATCCAGCCGCGCGCCGAAGGCGAGATCGCCTTTTTCCTGCGGCGCGATTTGCGCGGCCCAGCCGTGACGCGCGACGATGTGCTGGACGCCACCGAAGCGGTGGCGGCCTGCTTCGAGATCGTGGATTCGCGCATCCGGGACTGGCGCATCCGCATCGAGGACACCGTCGCCGACAACGCCTCTTGCGGCGTCTATGTGCTCGGCGGGGAGCGCGTGAGTCCACATGCGCTCGACCTGGGCGCATGTGCGATGACGCTTGAAAAGAACGGCGAGTGCGTGGCCACGGGCCTCGGCAGCGCAGCGCTGGGGCACCCCGCCGACGCGGTGGCGTGGCTGGCGAACACGCTGGGCAGCTTCGGCATCCCCCTGTTGGCCGGAGAGACCATCCTGTCGGGCTCGCTGGCGGCGCTGATTCCCGTGCAGGCCGGCGACCGGCTGTCCATGCACATCACCGGCATCGGCGGCTGTACCGCCGTGTTCTGCTGACTTACTGATTTCTTCCACTTGCGACGCGAGACACCATGAACAAGATCCGATGTGCCCTGATCGGGCCCGGCAATATCGGCACCGACCTGCTCTACAAGCTGCGCCGCAGCGAGATCCTGGAACCGGTCTGGATGGTCGGCGTCGAGCCGTCCTCCGAGGGCCTTGCGCGTGCGCGCGAGCTTGGGCTGAAGACCACCAGCGACGGCATCGACGGCCTGCTGCCGCACCTGGAGGCCGACGATATCCGCATCGCCTTCGACGCCACCTCGGCCTACGTACACGCTGAACACTCGGCCCGGCTCACCGCGCGCGGCGTGCGCGTGATCGACCTTACACCGGCGGCGATCGGGCCGTTCTGCGTGCCGCCGGTCAACCTCGAGGCCCACATCGGCAGCAACGAAATGAACGTCAATATGGTGACGTGCGGCGGGCAGGCAACCATCCCCATGGTGTATGCCGTGTCGCGGGTGCAGCCAGTGGCCTATGGCGAGATCGTGGCGACGGTGTCGTCGCGCTCGGTCGGGCCCGGCACGCGCCGCAATATCGACGAATTCACGCGGACCACCGCGGGCGCGATCGAGGCCGTGGGCGGCGCGCGCCAGGGCAAGGCCATCATCGTGATCAACCCGGCCGAGCCGCCGCTGATCATGCGCGACACCATCCACTGCCTGACCGACGACGAGCCTGACGTCGCCGCGATTACCGCTTCGGTGCACGACATGATTGCCGAAGTCCGCAAGTACGTTCCCGGCTACACGCTGAAGAACGGCCCGGTGTTCGACGGCAAGCGCGTCTCGATCTTCCTGGAGGTGGAGGGGCTTGGCGACTACCTGCCGAAGTACGCCGGCAACCTCGACATCATGACGGCCTCGGCCGCCCGTACCGCCGAGTGCATCGCCGTCGCCATGCGCGCCGCCAGCGCCCCCGCAACCGCCACCACCGCCTGAGGAGCCAGCCATGGTCCAACGTATCACCCTGCACGACATGACCCTGCGCGACGGCATGCACCCGAAGCGCCACCAGATCTCGCTGGAGCAGATGAAAAGCATCGCACGCGGGCTGGACGCCGCCGGGGTGCCGCTGATCGAAGTCACCCACGGCGACGGGCTCGGCGGCGCCTCGGTCAACTACGGCTTTCCCGCGCACAGCGACGAGGAATACCTGCGTGCGGTGCTCGGCGAACTGAAGCAGGCGCGCATCTCCGCGCTGCTGCTGCCCGGCATCGGCACCGTAGACCACCTGCGCATGGCGCACGAGATCGGCGTGCATACCATCCGCGTCGCCACCCATTGCACCGAGGCCGATGTCTCGGAGCAGCATATCGGCATGGCGCGCAAGCTCGGCATGGACACCGTGGGCTTCCTGATGATGGCGCACATGGCACCCGTGCAGACGCTGGTGCAGCAGGCGCTGCTGATGGAAAGCTATGGGGCCAACTGCCTGTACATCACCGACTCGGCCGGCCACATGCTGCCGCACGATGTCACCGAGAAGCTGACCGCGGTGCGGCAGGCGCTGCGCCCCGAGACCGAGCTGGGCTTCCATGGCCATCATAACCTCGCCATGGGCGTGGCCAATTCGCTCGCCGCGATTGCCTGCGGCGCCAGCCGCATCGACGCGGCCGCCGCCGGACTGGGCGCCGGGGCCGGCAACACGCCGATGGAAGTGCTGGTGGCCGTGTGCGAGCGCATGGGCATCGAGACCGGCATCGACGTGTTCCGCATCGCCGACGTGGCCGAGGACCTGGTGGTGCCGATCATGGACCACCCGATCCGCATCGACCGTGACGCGCTCACGCTTGGCTATGCCGGCGTGTATTCGTCCTTCCTGCTGTTCGCCAAGCGCGCCGAGGCCAAGTACCGCATCCCCGCGCGCGAGATCCTGGTGGAGCTCGGCCGGCAACGGCTCGTGGGCGGGCAGGAGGACATGATCGAGGATACGGCGATAACGCTGGCGCGCGAGCGGGGTCTGCTGGTGGCGTAGATGGCGATGGCCTGAAAGCGGCTCGCCGGTGGACGCCACGGCCATGACCCTGGGGATCGGCGGGCCGGAAAGCAGCATCACGCCGGCATGTGTACGCGGGCCTCGCCCGCCTTCAGGCAACGGAAATGGCGGGTGAAGCCGGTCCATATCGACCAAGATTTCTGGTCGATATGGACACGATCGCCTGGCATCAGAGATTCCTGGCCCTCATCGTCTCTCCTCCATTTTCGATGGTGTCATCTACCTGGCCCGTGGTTCAACGACTCGCAGCACCAGTTTGGTTGCTGCCTTGCCCGTGCCGCCGGGCTTGAGAAGGTCCATGCCATTCGGCAGGCTGCCGCATCCGACTGCGTCCAGTGCCAGATCGGCGCCACCTCGCGCCCATGCCTGCATGGCGGCAGCGATGTCGCCGCCCCGGTAGTCGATCGTCAGACGGCATCTCACCTCCGCCCCCGCCCCTGGCGTGGGCAACAGGGTATCGAACACTTCGCCCGTTCGATGTCTCTATGTATCTAAGGCAATGCTGATTAAGTCCTCCGCTTCATGAGGAAGAGCGTTATGTGAGGGATCGAGAACGCAAAGAGAAGAACATGAAGCAGATGACGTTGGCAGCGGGTGCAGATCAAGGGGCTGGATTCGAGCAATACCGTAAGCCGACGCGACGTGAGGCATTTCTGGCGACGATGGAGACGATCTTGCCGTGGGCGGCGTTGTGCGCGGTGATCGAGCCGTACTATCCGAAGGCCGGCAACGGCCGGCCGCCCATTGGCCTGGACCGGAAGCTCCGCATCCACTTTTTGCAGCACTGGTTCAACCTGGCGGATCTGGTCTGCGAAGAGGCGCTGTATGACAGCGCCAGCCTGCGCCGCTTCGTCGGGATTGACCTGGGTCGTGAACCTGTGCCGGATGCCACCACGCTGCTGAAGTTTCGCCGCCTGTTGGAAAAGCACCAGCTTGCGGAGCGGCTATTCGCTGAGGTAGGCCGGATCCTGCAAGCCAGCGGCGTGAAACTGAAAACCGGCACCATTGTGGATGCCACGATCATCGGTGCCCCCAGTTCGACGAAGAACGAAAAGAAGGCGCGCGACCCCGAGATGCATCAGACCCGGAAAGGACAGCAGTGGTTCTTTGGGATGAAGCTGCACATCGGCGTGGACAGCCAGAGTGGGTTGGCCCATTCGGCAGTCGTGACGCCGGCCAATGTCCACGACAAGCATGCGCTACCCCAGTTACTGCATGGGCAGGAACAGCGCGTCTATGGTGATAGTGCCTACGCCAGTCAGCAGGAGCTGATCGCATCGAAAGCTCCCCACGCCAAGGACTTCACCAATCAGCGTACCCGCAAGAACGGCCAGATTGCCAGATTGACGAGGTGCAACGCGGGAAGAACCGAAACAAATCGAAGATCCGTGCCCGGCTCGAACATGTCTTTGCCGTGGTCAAGCGCCTGTGGGGTTTCACCAAAGTCCGCTACCGCGGCCTGAAAAAGAATGCCGGCCGGGCCTTCACGGCCCTGGCGCTGGCCAATCTTTACCTGAGCCGAGGACATCTGGTGGGAGCAGTCCGCCCATAAAGGGCGAGTGCGGGGCGAGCGCCTCGCCAACACACCCCGTTGGGGGGCGCAGCAAGCCAAAATCTCGTCATCAGAGCCATTTTTCAAAGCGAATAGGCTCCGCGTCGAACCGCCCCACAAAAAATCAGCAGCTTATTCAGCGTAGCCCTAAGTCGCTGAATTGACTTTGCATGTTGGTTGGAGCCGCCAGCCCGCCACAAAGAAACTCGATCAGAATCTCCACGTGGCCCCACAGAACCTGTTCTCGCGGAGGGTTCCCCGGAGGTATCGGCAATTGGGGACGAGCGGATATTTCGGCGAGACTCTGGAGCATCGCATGGGAACAGAAGATCAGGCGCAGCCAGAGCACTCGCATAGGAATTTCGGGCAGGATGCGCTGGAGCATTGCAAGCAAGGCGGAGGAGTTCTCTCCAAACGACTGTTCAAATATCTCGGCGATCTTCGGGTTGCGGTCCGTATGGAGGCGCGCCAAGAATTGAACATAGCGCGCCCCCGCACTGCCCTCTTCAATAATCTTCCTGGCAAGCGGGATGACAAGTATTTCCACAACCGCGCGGAGCGTGACCTGTGGCTGCGCCTGAAGTGAAGCGTACATTGCACGGCGTTGCGCCATCAACGGCATCATATGGCGTTCCAGCAGCGCGTCCACTACCTTATCCAGACCGCCGAAGTGATAGTGGAGAATACCGGCGCTAACGCCGGCCGCTGCGTTGATGCTGCGCACGGATACGCCGTCCACGCCATACTTGGCCATCAGTTCTTCAGCTGCCAGCAGAATGCGTTCCCGGGCCTCGCCTTTTACAGTGGGTAATGTCATCGATTACAGGTAGTACAGGTGCCGCCTCCCCCTCTGAGGCAATTGGCCAATGACGCCAATAACCCCATATTCCGTGCGGTCGTTGAGACAGTGCGACAGGGCATTGGGTAGCAATGCGGCTCAATGCATGTCGCGCCCGGCTATGCGTTCAGCCCTACTGCCGACTCACATACGCTGCGATGAGATGTTGCCACCATCAACAACGATCTCCGCCGCAGTAATGTAACTCGCCTCGTCCGACAAAAGGAAGCGCGCAACACGGCCAATCTCCTCCGGCTGACCCAGTCGGCTGAGGAGAATGCGGCGCTCGAAGGTTCCTGCTGGCAAGCTGTCCACTGCGGGCTGAAGCATCGGCGTCAAGATTTGGCCCGGGGAAATCGCGTTGATACGGATATTATCGCGCCCCAGGCCGTCCGCCAGCGACCGGATCAGTGACAACATGCCGCCTTTCGCTGCGCTGTAGATGGGGTTGATGTGATTGCCCAAGGTAGCATTGATTGACGCGATGCCGACCACCGCAGAGCCCGGATTGGCGCGGAGATCCGGCAACAATGCCTGCACCAGCAGTGCGAAAGAGCGGAGGTGAACATTGAGACCCGCATCCCATTTTTCCGGAGTGATGCCCTCGAGCGACCCGGTATCGACCGTTCCCGCAGCATGGAGCAAGCCACCAATTCTGGGCAATACCGCGCGGGTCGCGCTCAGCGCAACCCGCAGCGCGCTGGGGTCGCACAGGTCGACGCCAACTCCAACCGCCGCAACGTCAAATTCCTTGGCAATCTCCGATGCTCGGTTTTGCGCCTTTTCTGCCTGAATGTCCCACAGCGCAACGTCGCGACCTACGGCGGCTAATGCGCGTGCCGAGGCAAGCCCAAGCCCGGACGCTCCACCGGTGACGATCACAGCTGTATTGGGTGACGCGAGTAACGATTTCATTGGGGTCTCCTGTCAAGATGGTTTGAGTGATCGAATGAATCTGACAACGAAGACTCGTCTGCTAAAGGCGCCGAGCAGCGTGCAATCGACAACCGTAGCCGGCGAAACTTTGTCTTGACGAGGGTCCATGGCGCTTGCTAAATTCCATTCGAACATTCGATTCAATCGAATGCACAGGAATTCTGGCACACGCCCACGCGAAAGCGCAATAGGCATCGAAGAGAACGAAAACGACAGGAGACGCGGGAGACCATCATGAACAGACTACGCAAGCGTTTGGCCACGGCGTTGTGCCTGGCCCTAAGTTGCGCCGCGACCGGTTTCGGCTGGGCTGCCAGCAACGAGGTGCAGCCTGGCGATACACCGCCAGTAGTGCCGCTACTGCACGCGCCGGCCGGTGCGCCAAATGTGGTAGTGGTCTTGCTTGACGACGTAGGCTTCGGTGCGGCCGCCACCTTCGGCGGACCGGTCAAGACGCCCGCGATGGATGGCCTGGCCACAGAGGGCTTGAGGTATAACCGATTTCATACCACGGCAGTGTGTTCGCCGACACGCGCCTCGCTACTCACAGGTCGCAATCCACACGCAGCAGGTGTCGGCGCAGTGCTGAACGCGCCGAGCAGTTATCCGGGTTACCGGGGAGTGCTGCAAAGGGACTCCGCTACAATTGCCGAACTGTTGCGCCAACAGGGCTATAGCACTGCGGCCTTTGGCAAGTGGCATCTGACACCAGATTGGGAAGCGTCACAGATCGGTCCCTTTGACCGTTGGCCGACCGGCCAAGGCTTTGAAAAATTCTATGGCTTTATCGGCGCCGAAACCGATCAGTTCAATCCTTCGCTATACGATGGCACCACGCCGGTACTAAAGACTGCCTCGAAGGACTACACCCTAAACGAAGATCTGTCGACACGTGCCATCAACTGGATGCATGCGCAGCACTCAATCGCACCTGACAAGCCGTTCTTCGTGTACTTCGCCCCAGGCGGCGCCCATGCTCCGCTCCAGGCACCTAAGGCATGGATCGAGAAATACCGTGGCAGGTTTGACAAGGGCTGGGACGATATGCGGCTAGAGATTCTGGCCCGACAAAAGTCCCTTGGCATCGTACCTCAGGATACAAAGCTGACACCGCGGCCGGATGAACTCCCCGCCTGGGAAAGCCTTAGTACGGACCAGAAGCGGGTTGCCGCACGGTTAATGGAAGTCTACGCAGGGTACCTCGCGCATACCGACGCGCAAATTGGCCGCCTGGTGCAATCATTGAAGGAGAGCAGCCAATTTGGCAACACGCTGTTTATATACGTGATGGGTGACAACGGTGCGAGCCTTGAAGGCGGCATCCATGGCGCGGATAACTACATGGGTCATTTGCAAGGCATGCCTGAGAAACCGGCTGCCGATTTGGTGAAGCGCCTCGACAGCCTGGGCGGCCCGAACAGCTATGTGCAGTATCCAGCCGGTTGGGCTTGGGCCATGAGTTCTCCCCTACCATGGGCCAAGACGGTTGCTTCGCACCTAGGCGGAATTCGTAACGGTATGGTGGTGTCGTGGCCTGCACGAATCCTGGATCACGGCGGCCTGCGCAGGCAGTTCTCCCATGTAAACGATCTGGCGCCAACCATCCTTGAGGCGGCGGGACTGAAAGCCCCGGCAGATGTCAATGGCGTAAAGCAACGTCCAATGGATGGCACAAGCCTAATCTATAGCTTCGCCGATAAGGATGCGCCGGAGAAGCACACCACGCAGTACTTCGAAGTGTTCGGCAACCGTTCGATCTACCACGATGGTTGGTTGGCCTCGGCCCGGCACAAGGACCGAGACCCGTGGGCGACCACATGCCAGCGCAAACGACTCGCCGACGACACCTGGGCCCTCTTCAACCTGAATGAGGACTTCAGCCAGTCCACCGATTTGGCGGCCAGATTGCCGGAGAAACTCAAGGAGATGCAGGCGTTGTTTCTGGCGGAGGCAACAAAGAATCAAGTATTACCGTTGCAGGATACGGCCTGTTCCCGCACGCCTCTCCCCAACTTGACGGGTAAGCGCACAGAGTTCAGCTACTTCTCGGGAGCGGTGGCCATCCCCGAAGCTGAAGCGCCAGCGATCAAGAACCGCTCGTACAGCATCGTGGCTACAGTGGATATTCCCAAGGGCGGCGCCCATGGTGTCATTGCCACCATGGGTGGCACTAGCGCAGGTTGGTCCCTTTACCTTAACGATGAGGGCAAGCCGGTCTACGTGCAGAAAGTGTTCGATGTGGCGCGCATGGAGATTACGGGTAGCAAGCCGCTGCAACCGGGGAAGAATGTGCTGCAGTTTGACTTCGCTTACGAGGGAACCGGTTATGCCAAGGGAGGCACCGGCACGCTTCAAGTGAACGGCAAGGCGGTAGGAAGTGGCCATCTGCCGGTCACCACGCCAGGCTTCTTCTCCGCTGATGAGACCTTTGACGTTGGCATGGATACCGGCTCACCGGCCGGACGTTACCCCGCGGGTTATCCGTTTAACGGCGCCATCGAACGAGTGGGTATCCGTCTGCGTTGAGCATCCCCGCCACCCCGGTCTCGCCGCCCCCCTCATGGGTAAGGCGAGGCCCGCCGGCAATCCGTGGACGCATGTGAAGACGCTTGTCCATCTTATCCGGGATACGGCGGGGACGAGCCGTGCAACAACGCACAAACCATTGTTGAGGCAGCGTCTTATGCCGCATGAGCGTCTGCATTGCCCTTGCGGGAGGCTGCGACAAAACTTAGGAAATACCATGAAACGCCGAGCGCTTATCTCTGGATTACTGGCAACTGGAGTTGCCGGGGCGGCTGGACTGCTGAGCGTAAAATACTTCAGGGGTTTTTCTTCTGCAGGCCAGTTCAAGGGGCCCGTGATAGGCGATGGAGTGACGGGTCCCAGAGGTATGGTCTGGGTCCCAGGAGGGGCGTTCTTGATGGGCAGTTCATCCAAGAGGGCACTTCCCAGCGAAGGACCGGCGCACCGCGTTCAAGTCAGCGGGTTCTGGATGGACCGTTTCGATGTGACAAACGCTGATTTCAGACGCTTCACTGAAGCCACTCGATACGTCACAACAGCTGAGCAAAAACCAAGATGGGAAGACATAAGCCTCCAACTGCCGCCCGGCACACCAGAGCCAGATCCCGAGGCGCTTGTCCCCGGTAGCCTGTTATTTGTCGGCACGAGCGAACCTGTTGAACTGGGCGATTGGTCACGCTGGTGGAGATATGTGCCTGGAGCAAATTGGCGGCATCCGCTCGGACCCCAAAGCAATCTGGCCGATAAGGAGAATCATCCTGTGGTTCAGGTGTCGTACGTTGACGCTCTGAACTACGCCCGTTGGGCTGGAAAGCGCCTGCCGACTGAAGCGCAGTGGGAGTTCGCTGCGCGAGGCGGCCTCGAACAAGCGGATTACGCTTGGGGAGACGAATTCACTCCCAACGGCAAAAAGATGGCCAATACGTGGGACGACCGGGCGCGCCAATTTCCGGTTGTCAGCCGCAATGAAAAGATCCAGGTGGGAACATTGCCGGTTGGCAATTTCGCGCCGAACGGCTATGGCATTTACGATATGGCCGGCAATGTCTGGCAATGGACGGCTGACTGGTATCGCTCCGACGCGTTTGCCATCGAGGCCCGCAACGGACAGGTGTCCGATCCCCAAGGACCCGTCGACTCATATGACCCTGACGATGCAGGGGCACCCGTCGACGCCCCCAAGCGAGTCATACGGGGCGGCTCTTTTTTGTGCAGCGAGACTTATTGCACCAGCTACCGGGTCAGCGCAAGAAGAGGGTCAGACCCGTTTAGCGCCATGTCGCATCTGGGCTTTCGCACGATCATGACCCAACAGGACTGGCTTGCCTGGAAATCAAGGATCCGCGATGCTACTTGATTGATGAAATCCGCACGGAGGCGCCGACTCAATTTCACACTGTGGGCTTGAGACCTATGGGATGGCGGGTCTCAACAAGCTCCTGAAGTACGTCCTGGCGGCGCCAGGCCGGCTGAGCTTCGACGCCGCGAAATGGGAAAGAGAAACGTCTTACATGGCCAAGTCTCGCAGTGGGTCACGTCATCATGATACTGACACGCCTACACGAAATCCGTTGCCGTGAAGTGTAGTAATGATGGGACTTCCGCACTTTGTGTGAGGAGGGCGCACTGGCGTGGAGGATGTTGTAGCGTGGAACGGCCGTCGTCTCCACCGCCCACCACCACCATTCTTCTGCTTGTTGACGAACGTGGGCGAGCCCGCCAGCCTCGTGCCGGCCGCACGAGCTCACCCGCCTGCGATGGCGATCGGACTAGCGTGTCCAGCAGGACAAGGCAGGCCGGTCGTTCAGTTTGGCTTCAATACCCGCAGCCGTAGAAGCTCGATGTTCGCGCGGCCATACATCTGGCGCTTGAGGAACTTGAGCCGGTTGACGTGACCCTCGGTCTGGCCATTGCTCCATGGCAGCCTGAAAGCCGCCCGCACAGCTGGTAAGTCGGCGCGCAGGCTTTGCGCGAACCTACGCATTTCCGCAGCGTCGCAGCGCGACAGACGCTTCAACCATCGATCGAACTGCCACGGACTTCGCCGGTGCATGAGCCCGAGAAACTCCCGCGCGAGGCTGCGAACCTCGCCCACCACGGGTTCGATCTTGTACAGCGCCTGCACGAAGCGCTCGTGGTCCGCGCTCCTGGGCTCCTCGACGGCGAGCTTCCTCCATCCGACAAGCCATCCGAACACGCGCCGGACCGACGGGCACGGCATCGTGCGCACGGGTGCCTGGACAAGCGGTACCTTGCCCTGCGGAAAGAGGGGGCGGACCACGCAATTCTGCACGGCGGCGCGACTGCCCGTATAGCCTCGCTGCTTGAGTTCTTGCCAGATCAGTCTCGGACAGCGACAGCCCTGGGCGATTCGTTCCTCGATATAGCTGCGATAGGGATCCAAAGGCGTCGGACCCCGCGCCTTGGGTGCGCGCTCGGGGAAGGCCCCCGCGGTGATGAACTTGCGCACGGTTCGATGGTCGCTTGAGAGCTCGCGCCCGATTCCTTTCATCGTGCCGCCCTGGGCGCGTAGCGCCATCACCCGCTCGTACAGCGCCAGCCGCGTGGCGCGTCGCTGATCACTCAGGCGCTGCCATGACCGCAGTGAGGTGCCGCTCGGCAACCCCTGCCGGCCCAGGGTCACGCCACCGACCTCGACTTGCTGCGCGGCTTGGCGCAGTTGCGGCCCGAGTCGGTACAGCAACCTCTCGACGTTGTCGCGCAGGTTGCACAGCAGATGCCATCGATCGGAGACTTGCTTGGCTGCCGGCAGCGCGATGTCGACGGCCTCGGAGTAGGCCCCGGCCCGGTCCCTGGCGACGATCTCGATCGATGGGTGCGCACGCATCCACGCGGCCACCGCAGTTGTTTCCCTGCCGGCGAACACTTCGATCGGCTCACGTCGCTCCAGGTCGACGATGATCGTTCCGTACTGGTGACCGCGCGCGATCGCCCAGTCATCGATGCCGACGACCCGCGGTCGTGGTTTGCGCTTGCGCCCAGGAGCTCTTCGCAATTCCCGCAGCACGGTGTCGGCACTGGTGCGCAAGCCCAAGGCGTTAGCAAGCCGAGCTGCCGCCTCACCACCGAGGGCGTGGCCCAGCGCGTGCAACGCCCGAGCCTGCGATCGCGTTCGACGTTGATGCCGACCGGCCAAGGCGTGGATGTTCTCGGCAAACGTACGACGGGGGCAGCCGGCGTTCGCGCACTTGAAGCGACGCACCTCAACGGCGAGAACGACCCGCTGCTCGAGCATCGGTCGTTCTTCCAGACTGCGCACATAGCTGCCGTGGAGTCGGTACTCCAACGACGGCAGGCAGGACAAGGTGCCGTGCGAACCGTACTGCGGGCTTCGACAGTGATGGTCTCCCCTCGCGCGTCGCTGGAGACGACGCGCTTACCCACACGGGCGAGAATTTGATCGATCCCACCGAGAACTTGGCTCATGGTAACGATCAACGCGGGGCCAGATCGGCCCGAGATCAAGACTACACTTCACGCCAGCGGCAGTACTTCCTTCAGCATAGCCGTGGCCTCCCGGTACGGCAGATGGCTTGCCCACTTCGCCTGGAGGTATTTCAGCTCCGGCGTGGCACGGTCAGACAGAGCTTTAGAACGTGAACGTCTGATCTGTGCGCATGATCCTCTCCTTGAACAGGACTCGACACGCTGATTTTATGTATCAGTTCGTCGACGCCCCCTGCCACATAGGATCTTGTGGCGCAATGCCGCACCGCAGCACCGACAATGGATCTGGTCCGAGAGCCACTCATCCACTTGCTTCGAAACCAGCTCGACCTGCACCTTGGCCAACAGCGACCGCCCCTCCGCGAGAGTCAGACCCAGGTTCGCAAGACTACCGTCAGGGCGCTCAATCACGGCCAAAACTCCGTCAACGTCATGGCCGGTGTCGCTGCCCTCGTCGGCCAACCTGGCTTCGATGATCAACCGCATGGTTTGCTCCCACCGTTGCGATACCGATCAGCGTAGTCCACACGGAGTTGGCGCGGCGCCCAGATGCTCGAGCGACCCTCGCTGGAAGCCTCCCCAACCTTTGCACGCTCTCAAGTAAGCGGACGATCGGGTAAGTCAGTGGATGCTTGGGCAGCCATCGGAAGTCGGATTTCGTACAACATCGTGTGCCACGAAACTTGGAGAAATGAGCGTGTACACGGTTGTGAAATTTGACTCCGACGGGCTTCGCCTAGCCGGAGCCCTGCATTTACCCCCCGATCTTGCCGGAGGCGAGCGACGTCCCGCTATCGCGGTGCTGCATGGGTTCGGCAGCAACAAGGACGACGGTATGGTGCAGTTGGCAACGCGCCTGTTTTCGGCGCTGGGCTATGTGGTCCTGCGCTTCGACATGCGGGGCTGCGGTAACAGCGAAGGCGAGCGCGGCAAGGTACTGTGCGAGGACCAGGTGAGCGACACCCGCAACGCGGTCAGCTACTTGCAGAGCCTGCCCGAAGTAGAGCCCGCGAAGATTGCTGTGATGGGTCACAGCTTCGGTGCGGCCGTGGCGGTCTATGCGGCTGGCGTTGACCCTCGCATCGTGGCCTGCATCTCATCGGCGGGATGGGGCGATGGGGAAGTAAAGCTGCGTCAGCAGCATGCCGGTTCGGCCGCCTGGCAGCGCTTCGAGGCAATGGTGGAAGAAGGCCGTGCCCGGTTGGCCACGGGCCAGTCGATGCAGGTCTCGCGCTTTGACATCGTGCCCATTCCCCCCGAGATGCGCAGCAATCTGCCTGCGGGAAGCTTCATGGAGTTCCCGTTCGAGGTGGTCGAAAGCATGCTGCGCTTTCGGCCGAACGCAGTGGTCGGCAACATTGCCCCGCGTCCGCTCCTGCTGCTGCATCCGGCGGACGACTCGGTCACCCCTACGGACCAGTCGATCGGGCTGTTCCGCAACGCCAGGATGCCGGCCGAACTGCATCTGTTCTCGGAGATCGATCATTTCATCTTCTCCGATGACAACCGGGCCGTCCTGGACCTGGTCACGGACTGGCTGCACAAGTTCTTCCCGGCCCGCCAGGCGCCTTTGGGGGCCGCATGACTGCGCGCCCCTCGACCATGATCAGCGCAGCCGGGCTGCAAGCCTTCGCGCAGGCACTACTTGCATCGGCCGGGCTGCACGAACCTGGCGCCTCACTGGTGGCGGAGAGCCTGGTGTGGGCTGACCTGCGCGGTTCGCCCGGACATGGGGTTTCGCGCATCCCGCAGTACACGGCGTGGCTAGCTTCGGGCGACATGAATGGCCGGGCACAACCGCGCCCGGGGCTCAGCCTGCCAGCCCTGACCGTGATCGAGGGCGATCGCTGCGCCGGTGCGCTGGGCATGCGCATTGCCGCCGGGCAAGCTATCGCCGGGGCGCGCCAGGCCGGGGCGAGCCTGGTGCTCTTGCGGGAGACAACGCATACCGGCGCGCTCGGCTTTCACACCGCTCATGTGGCTAGTGCGGGAATGTTTGTCATGGCGATGGCCGCTTCGGCACCGCTGATGGCCTACCATGGCGCCTCGGTGGCGGGCGTTTCAACTGCTCCACTGTCGATGGCCTGCCCGGGGCTTGGCGAGCCGATCGTGTTCGACATGGCTTCGGGAGCCGTTGCCTTCGGCAGGCTGATGCAGGCTCGGGCCACCGGCCGGCCGCTCGAGCCGGGCTGGGCCATCGATGCCATGGGTAATCCCACCACGGACGCGCGCCAGGCGACAACGCCGCTGCCACTGGGCGGCCCGAAAGGCTCGGGCCTCGCGCTGATGGCCGAGATCGCCTGCAGCCTGCTGACCAACCATCCGATCCTGGCACCCGCGCTGCTGGCCCCCGCTGCCGGTCATCGCCACACGCAGAACGCGTGGATGCTCGTGATCGATATCGCCCAGGTGCTGGACCCTTCCCTGTTTCAAGCGCAGTTGACCGAGCTCGCGGGGGCCATCCACAACCTGCCGGCCTCGGCCGAAGGTCCTCCGCGGCTGCCGGGAGAACGCGGCTACGCCGAAACCCGGGAGCGCGGCGCGAACGGGATTGCCTTGGCGCCTGTGACTGCTGACGCGCTGGAGGCACTTGCCAGCCAGGCTGGCATCCGCCCCCCCTGGGCGTAGCGTGGCCGGAAAGTCACCTTCAAGCGCGCCGAGGACTCGTCAGTACCCTTGCCCGTTCCCTTCCCGTGTGGACCTTGTTTCACGTTCGGCCGAATCGACGGGACTGCACTGTCTTTCCCTTGACGGCTGCCACGCACATGACATAATCCTGACCGACTGCAAACGTTTGCAATTTTGTGGGGTTATCGAACGGTTTGCCGAAGCGTGTGGAACTGACGGGTCCTCTGTCTCCTGTACGACTTCTTCGGCATTGATTGGTCGGGCACCGGTTGACTGAGAGTGAAATCGCACTCCGCCACCTGCAGCGCATCGGCACGATTCCCCCTTGGCTTGCTTGAGGAGACACCTTGCATGGCAAAGGACCGCCAGATACGCATCGTCCACGGCAACTTCGGCCGGGCCACCCTCCATCGGATATCGGGGCCGCTCGTCGCGCATGCCCATGCGGAGTTCCATCTGATCTTCAAGATCGGCGGCACAGATGCGACATTCAAAATCGACGGCCAACCGGCGACACTGACCGACGGCTGCGCGCTTCTGATCAATCCCTGGTCAACACATTCGAAGAGCGCGAAGGAGGGCTCGCCTTCGCTGCTGCTCGCCTTGCTGCTGGAGCCGGAGTGGCTCGGGCGCACGCTCGGCGTCGACAATCCTGCCAGCGGCCTGCGCTTCAGTAAAACGCTGGTGCGCATGGATACGGATACCGTCGCATCACTGACGGCGCTGGGTACCTGCCTGGCTCGGGATTTGGCTGACGATTCGGCAATTGGCTCGGCAGATTGCGAGGCCGCCGTCGCGAAACTGGCGCGCAGGGTGTCGGCCTGCCATCTTCAGCGGCGGTCGATGACCGAAGTGCTGGCAAACACCAGGCCGCTGGACTACCGGATCAAGCGCGCGACCGAGTACATACGCAGCCACGCAGGGGAAAACCCCAACGTTGAAACGGTCGCCAGCGCGGTGGGCATGTCCCGCAGCCGGCTCTTCCACCAGTTCAAGGCCTGCATGGGCATTTCGCCGCAGCAATACCTCGACTGGATCCGAATCGGCATCGCCACACGCCTGCTGGCGGAACGGCATGCCAGCATCGGGGACGTGGCACACCAACTCGGATTCAGCGCGCAAGGACACTTCACGCGCTTTTTTGTCCAGCACCTGGGGCTTAGCCCGTCGGAGTTCCGCCGCACCGGCATGCCGGGCGGTGCGCACGGCGACTGAGGCGCCCCACGCCGCCCGGCGCCTGCTGCCGGTCAGCCGCGCAGCGAGCGTGACAGCTTGTCCTGGATGACCGCGTCGAATACCGCCTTGGGCAGCATGCCGTGCACTGTCTTGGCCGGGATCGACGTGTAGTTGCTGGCCGTCTGGTTGGAGTACTGCGTGATGCGGAAGTCCGACGTAATGCTGGCGAGCGAGTACACGTCCTGCGGATCCATGCCGGTCGCCGCGCTCACCCAGTTGAGCATCTGCCGCAGGCAGGCGACGAGCGCTTCGTCGAGATTCTTGCCGAAGCCGAGAATAATCCAGTGGCTGGGCGTCTCCGCCATCGGCAGGGCCAAAGGCCGCTGCTTGTGCAGGAAATACTGGATCTGCATGTCCTCCATCGCCGTTTCGATGGCGGTCTGATTGACCACGCCGTCGCCTTGGGCGGCATGCGAGTCGCCGGTCCAGATCATCGCGCCCGGCCGGTGGACCGGTAGGAACAGTGACGTACCCTCAACCAGCTCGCGCAACACGAGATTGCCGCCATACGGACCGCTGAGGATGCCGCTGACCAGTTCGTCGCCGGCGGGCTGCACCGCCATCACACCCTGGAATGGCGCCAGCTTGATGCGGATGCCCGGCGCGAACTCGGTGTACTGCCGGCTCTCGTCAAACTTGAAATAGCGCAGGTACGGCTTCGCAAAGTCGTTCGGCAGTGCACCAACGCCTTTTGGTGCCGAGTTCCATCCCCAGCCGATCGGGCGCAGCTTGACCATCCGGCACTCCACCACGTCGCCGGGCATCGACCCGCGCAGTTCCACTGGCCCGACGTTCGAGTACGGCCCTTGCGGAAATCGCTTGCGCACGGGTTCGCGATCCTCATAGCTCATGCCGTATGAGGCGCCGTTGGCCCAGTTGACCCAGGTATTGGGATACATCACGAGATCGCCCGACTCGATGCTGGCGACCGGCGTCGCCTTGGGGTCAAGAATGCCGACGCGCACGGTCTCGGTGGCGGACTCGATCCGGTGGATCTTGCCCGGTTTGATTACGGGGAGCGAAGCGGCGTCCGATGCAGCAAGCGGCGCGTTCCGCCCCGCTGTCACCTGCGCCGCCGCCTTCAGCGACGCGGCTCCCAGGCCGAGGGCGCCGGCAGCCTTCAGCCAATGTCTCCTGTCGATCATCATCGTTTTGGTTCCTTTCGATTGGGCCGTCCACGGCACCACCCCGCTGGACGGCGAGATGCAGCACATCAGTTCAGTGCAGTTGGGCCACATACTGCGCAACTGCGACGATCTCCTCGTCTGTCATCAACGGCACCAGAAGGCTCATCAACTTGCCGGGACCGCCACGCGTGCCGGATTTCCACGCGTGGAGCTGCCTGACCACGTATTCCGGCTGCTGGCCGGCAATGCGCGGAAAGTCGGGCGCGATGCCTTCCCCTCTCGGCCGATGGCATGAAACACAGGCCGGCAACCGATTGGACGGATTGCCCTTCCAGTAGATGGCCTTGCCCGCCTCGACCAGGTGCGGCAGGGCGGCCTGTCCGCGCGCGGGTGGCTGGCGACTAAAGTAGCGCGCCACCTCGCGCATCTCCGTTTCGCTCATGCTCTGCACCACGGCGGCCATCGTGGCGTCCTGGCGCAGTGCTGGCTCGCCGGCACCGGCCTTGAACTGCCGCAGTTGCTTGAACAGGTAGTCTTCGTTCTGGCCCGCCAGGCTGGGATATTCCTTCTGCGTGCTCTGGCCAGTGTTGCCGTGGCATGCCGCGCAGACCTGCTCCACCATCAGCCGCGCGGGCCGCGATTCGCCTGCCTCCGGTGCCGGCTGCGCCAGCGAAGGCACGGCCAGCGCGCACAACGCGAGCATGCAGACAGACAGCCGGCGGCGCTCCATGGGATGTTTCACGTCGGAATTCTCGCAACAAGGCATTGCCCGATCTAGTTCAGGTAGCCACCGGTCTTGGCGACAATCTGGTGCGCGCGCTGCGTTTCGCCGGTCAGACGGGTGCTCAGGCCGGTCACGCCGGTCTGGCTGAAGGCGGTGTCAACACTCAGGCCGGCCAGCTTGGCGCGGATCCCGGCATCGTTCATGATGGCGCGGATCTCGCCGCGCAGCCGCTCGACCACGGGCGCCGGCGTGCCCTTGGGGGCAAACACGCCATACCAGACGGTAATGTCGTAGCCGGGAATGCTCTCGGCCACAGTGGACACGTTGGGCAGAGCCTTGAGCCGGCTCGCGGTGCCGACGGCCAGCAGCTTCAGCTTGCCGGAGTTCACATGGGGCATGTACTCCAGCAGCGGTCCCGTCGCCAGGTCGATGTGGCCGGCGATCATGTCGTTGATCGTCGGGCCGCTGCCCTTGTAGGGAATATTGGTGATGTCGACACCGGCCATCGTCTTGATCATTTCGAGCGGATAGCTGGTCGGGCCGCCGTAGTTGACCTTGCCGGGGTTCGCCTTGGCATAGGCGATCAGTTCGGGGACGGACTTGTATGGCGTGGACGGGTTCGTAACCAGCACCAGCGGCGACTCGCCCAGAGGCGCCACAGGTACCAGGTCGCGCGTCACGTCGTAGGGCAGCTTGCGGTAGAAGGCGGCGTTAACGGCGTGGATGCTATTCAGGATGCCGATCGTGTGGCCGTCCGGCGCCGCGCGCACGAGCGCCTCCGCGCCGATGTTCCCGCTGGCGCCCGGCCGGTTCTCCACCACGACTGGTTGTCCCAGCGCGTTCGCCAGGCGCTGCGCCACGGACCTGGCCAGCACGTCGTTGATGCCTGCCGGCGGAAACGGCACGATGAAGACGATAGGCTTCGAAGGCTTCCAGTTGGGCTGTATATTCGTGTCCACTGCCGCTGCGTTGGCGGCGACGGGTCGCAGGCCTACGACAGCCACGGCGAGTATGGCGCTGATGGCCGCAGTGATGGCGGCAAGCGTGGCCACCCGCCGAGGGGCGGTCAGGAATGACGGAGGCTTCCGGCTTTGCATTGACTCTTGTCTCCTTGTGAATCGCGATGCGTGGGCGACAGGGTCAGCCCAGGCTCATACTCTACTGATTCGGACACAAGGCGCTTCCCCATTTGGGGAGCCGTTTACCAAAACGTCCTCCGTTCTGCGGTATATCGGTACGCTGGCCGACGATCGCAGACGCCGCACGGCGCCTACTTACCGGATTGTCCAAGAACTTGACAGGCACTCCGCTCGCGCCGCAGCTCCTCATACAATATGGAGCGCCACATCGACGACCGGAGGAAACGCAATGCATTACAACCAAAACGGCGCCGTGGTCACCATCGGCAACGGCCCGAACCATGTCATCGCCTTGCACGGCTGGTTCGGCCATGCACGCGGATGGGGGCCCTTTGCAGACGTGCTCGACGGCGACCGCTTCACCTACGCCTTCATCGACTATCGAGGCTATGGTGCCCGGCGAGGGATCCACGGCAGATTCGACATGGGGGAGATCGCCGCCGACGTGCTGGCGCTTGGTGACGAACTGGGATGGCAGCGCTTCTCGCTGATCGGGCACTCCATGGGAGGCAAGGCCATGCAGGCCGTCGCCATGCTGGCCCCTGCACGCGTCACGGCCATGGTCGGCGTCACGCCAGTGCCGCCCACGCCTGTGCCGTTCGACAAGCCGGCACGCGCTCTGTTCGAACGTGCCGCCGGCGAGCTCGCGGCAAGAATTGCGGTCCTCGACAATTCGACGGGCAAACGCCTGAGCCGGCATTGGGTGGAAAAGATGGTCCGGGCCTCGACGCAGCATGCCGATGCCGACGCGTTTGCCGCCTACTTCCGGGCATGGGCCGACACAGACTTCGCTGCTGAAGTTGCCGGCACCATTGTTCCCACGCTGCTGCTGGTCGGTGAGCACGACCCGTCGCTGACTGCTGACGTCATGGAGCAGACGTACGGTAAAGCATTCCTCGATCTGGCCATCGACGTGATCCGCAACGCAGGACACTATCCGATGGACGAGACGCCGGTGGACCTCGCCACGCGGATCGAGCGCTTCCTGTCGGACATCCAGAGCCGTAGTGAGCCCTGACGCCCTGGCGTGCCCCTACCGCGCGCCTGCCGGTGTCATACGCCGGCAGGCACGACCATGACGCCAGCATGAACGATGCGCCCAGGCGCATGCACCACTCAGGGCGCCTCGGTCGCACCGATCGCGGCCACGCCGCAGCGCCCGATTTCCTCGTCCACGTCCGATGGCCCCCCGCTGACGCCGACGGCCCCGACCAGCCGGCCGCCGACGTAGATGCCCAGGGAACCCTGCGACGGAAAGACCGGGCCGCCATAAACCAGCGAACTCATCTGGCCGAAGACGATGGGATTGGCCTGATAGCGCTTCACGAGCTCGGCGCCGGAGGCGCCTCCCGTCGCCGCCGAGGCGATGGCCTTGCCGCGCGCGACGTCAAAGGTCGCAAACGGGGCGCCATCCATTCTCACGCCGCTGAGAAAGTGGCCGGAGACGTCGACCACGACGATGCTGACGGCAAGTTTTCGGTCCTCGGCAAACCGTTTGGCGGCATCAGTAAGCCGGACCGCGGCGTCCACGCCCAGGGTCTGCAGCTGTGTTACGCCTGCCGCAGATGCGATCGACGCGCAGAACAGATGCAGCCCGAAGGCCACGGCGAGGGTATAGCGCTTCATGGATTCTCCTATGCTTGACGGGATCGCGGCGCGCCGGCACCTGGCCGGCAACGGCGACCGGCTGGTGCGCACGTACGTGCGCACATCAGAAGAGATGGCGCATGCCCATCATGACCCCGCGCGGGTCGGACACGCTGCTTGCCGTGACCTCATTGGGGATGTTCGAGAATGTGTAGTTGGCCTTGTTCGTGTTCCAGATCTTACTGGCGTTGGCATAGAGCGTTGTACGCTTGGACATCGAGTACTGGTAGCCGATCGAAGCCTGCTGGCCACGGTTCGGCGTGCCGACCGATTGCTGCATGCCGTATGCCAGCAGTACCAGTCCGGCGCCTCCCACGGGAATAGTCGTACCGACATGGAAACCGCGGTCCTTCAGAGTCGCCTGCCCTGGCACCCATCGCGTGGCCTGGCGTACGTTGGCGAACAACTTCACCCAGGGGAATTCGTAGGTGGCGCCGATCGCGCGCTCGTCGCGGTCGGCATCCGTTACCGCGCCGATGCTGTAGGTGCGTTCGTAGGCAAGGCCCAGCCACAGCGGACCGCGAGCATAAGTTAGCCCGCCGGCCGCCAGCCGGTCGGCGTCGCGTGGCGCGCTGGTCCGCTCGGCGCCGAATGAATAGATCACGCTGCCCTGCAGCCCGGCAAGTTCGGGACTTTCGTACCGGATGGAATTGTCTGCGCGCGCGGTCAGGCTGCTGCCTGCGGGTCCGCCGTTCTGCAGGCGACCAAGCGGGCCATACGGCGAGAAGCCGAAGGCCGACGCCTGCCCCTCGATGTAGTAGATCGGCGTGTTCTGCCGCCCAAGCGTCAGCGCACCCCAGTCCTTGCTGCTCAGGCCGACCCAGGCCTGACGCCCAAACAGGCGTCCTCCCTGCTGGGCGGTGCCGCTGTCCAGTGCAAGTCCGGTCTCCAGTGTAAATACCGTGGACAGCCCCGGCGCCAGTTCCTCCTTGCCCCGCAAGCCCCAGCGCGATTGATACAGCCCGCCGTCCTCGACCCGCGCCACATGATTTGCCCCGGACTTGACATACTCGGTGTAGAGATCGGCTACGCCAAAAATGGTCACCCCCGATTGTGCCGCCGCTATGCCCGGCACCGCTGCCACCGCCACTACCAAGAGTGCTCCCATTCTTTTCATGCGTTTCTCCTCGCTGTTCCGTCCTGTTTGACGATATGGTTCTTGCACGGTCTTGCACCGGCGCAGCAAGGGTATGGGCTCGCGGTGGGAAAGCGCTAACCCAATCGTCCCGCCAATTGGAAAGGTGTCCGAAATGCGGGACCGGGGCGGGTCAGGAGAGCAGGTTCACGAGCAGGGTGCGGGGGACAGGCCTGGAAGTTCGCGGGAAGCGCTGCCGGATTCGACAAGGCGATGGAGAGGCGCAGCGGGAAGATTGTGGGAACGCAGAAGGCTGGCCGGGCTGAACCCGGCCTCGCATGAAATCGCCCTCTCACAGCGGGCGCAAACCGTCCTGGCAAGTGTCGCGGCCGGCTGGCAGCTGGGACGCCGCGCCGGAAACGCGCTACAGGTTTCGACTGAACTCGTAGTTATAGGGATCGCTGTTGAAACGATGCGTATTGTCGGCACCCATCTGCGGGCCGGCGCAACCGAACATGCTCAGCGTTAATCCGCAGAGTATTGCGGTAGCCAGGAATCGGATCATGATGCACCTCGCGTCGAAATCGTCCGCCAGGGTACGGCGGAAGCGTAAGTTGAGTCTATACCACCCACGAGGTTGCCTTTCTGAATCGAACGGGGCCCGACATGGTGCGTTTCCCACAGGAAGGCCTTGCCCGGGGGAGCGATGCTGCTAGCGCTGTTCCCATCGAATCTAGCTGTACAAGTGATGTCGATGACGCCCCATCTGAAATTGGGGAGCATTCCCGGGGGCTCGGCGCTCAAGTCTGTAGGTCAAGAGGGGGCTGGCGGCCCCAGGATAGTTTTTCTGCACTGCTGGATGGCTTCGGTGACCCTAAGAAAACATAGATCCCAATGTATGTGACGGAGAGGCGCCAACGGCGTGCAGAGCAGGACGAGTCGCCGGGACTCTCTCACAAAGCGATCTGCCGGCGTGTCAGCGTTGGGCTTGGGGGGCTTGTCCAGCGCGCGGCACGAGCTTCATTCATGATTGCCTGCACGGTCTTTGGCATGGATGGGTGGCGCGGCGTGTGGGAAGCGTTGGGTTCACGAGCATTCGCAAAAAAGGCAGACATCGAACAACCCTTAACAATATGGGCCTTCCACAAACAGAAACTCAATGACCGCAACCGTCCCGCATTCAGCCGCTCACCTGAATCACAACACACCCCAACCAGGTCGGTCGACCAGTTCGGGACTCGGTGGCCCGCCGAGCGCCATTTCGCTCACTTCGACGTAGGCGATGGCCAAAACAAATCGGAAGTCTCAGCAATTGGCTAACGAGGCGATCCGGCTCTAAGTTGCTGTTACCCGTAGATGCCCAAACTACGTGGCAATCGTTCAATGCCGAGGTGTCGATCTCAATCGACGGCGCACACCCAACGCCCCAGTCTCGCGTACGGCGATGACGATGACCGAGTGTCCTACGTCAATGCGTCCGGCCCATCGATTCTCTGCACATCTCGCAATACCCACGCGACCAAGCCAGAACCCTCCAGGCTCAACAATTCTTACGCCTTCGTGGCCGTATCAGTCGTTGCAACCCGCGGTTTGTCGACGCCGGTCTCATGCATCGCTCTTCCCCCGAAGCCTCTGAAAGCACTTCCGGCCGTTTCGTTCGCCACTATAGTACACATTTTATCGTTATAAATCATATAGTTAATTGATATTTAAGGTAGTTAATACGTGCGGCTTTGACAGTAAAATGTCCGACTCCTAGGATTGACCTCGTGATCTCGTTCTGCATCCAGCGTTGAACGTAACCAGTAGCTCGACGCAACCGTCGCGCGCTTTGCACTCGCCGATGCGAGCTGCCGGACCAGGCCACATATATCCCTTTCGAAGTCATCTCACGGAGCCATCTCATGCTTGAGTGGAAACAGGAAATTCAGGACATCAGTTCTCGCCTCAAAGAACTGTCCGCGCGCACGCCGGACACCATTCGCGGTTTTGGGCTGATCGCTGGTGCGGGCGCCAAAACCGAGCAACTCGGCGCGAAGACGCGTGAACTCATCGCGCTGGCCGTCGCAGTCACCACGCGCTGCGATGGTTGCATCGCCTTCCATGCAGCCGAGGCCGTCAAGCTCGGCGTGTCCGACGAAGAGATCGCAGAAGCGCTCGGCGTCGCCATCAACCTGAACGCCGGCGCCGCCATTACGTACAGCACACACGTGCTGGATGCCATCGACGCGCTGAAGCAAGCCTAACCGTTACACCCTGACAGGATCCCATCATGACCAATCCCAAGCTTGAAGTGCTGACTCCGCAAAACAGCCAGTTGATTTTCATTGACCACCAGCCGCAGATGGCATTCGGCGTCCAGTCCATGGACCGGCAGGTGCTGAAGAACAACGTCGTTGGCCTCGCCAAGGCAGCGAAGATCTTCAACATCCCGACCACCATCACGACCGTGGAAACGCAAAGCTTCTCGGGATTCACCTACCCGGAACTGCTCGACGTTTTCCCCGGCCAGCCCCTGCTCGAGCGCACTTCAATGAATTCGTGGGACGACCAGAAGGTTCGTGACGCGCTGGCAGCGAACGGTCGCAAGAAGATCGTGGTCTCGGGCTTGTGGACGGAGGTTTGCAATAACACCTTCGCACTCAGCGCCATGGCCGATGCCGGGTACGAAATCTATATGGTGGCCGACGCCTCGGGCGGCATTACGAAGGAAGGACATGACTTCGGCATGCAGCGCATGATCCAGGCCGGCGTCGTACCCGTGACGTGGCAACAGGTGGTGCTCGAATGGCAGCGCGACTGGGCGCGTCGCGATACGTATGACGCCCTCATGAGTGTGGTCAGGGAACACTCCGGCGCATACGGGATGGGCGTCGACTACGCTTACACCATGGTGCACAAAGCCCCACAGCGAGCGGTCGGCTCTCATGAGATCGTGCCTCCGGCTCCGGCAAAGTAATCGGCGGCCCTCCGTCTCATTTGGTGGCCCGCGTCCGGCCCCATACGGCGTAATGGTGTGGCCGGACCGTCGTGCCCAGAAGCTGCAAGAGAGATGTGCCGATGAAGATCTATCTGTTCTCATTAGGTGCCGGCGTTCTGGTCGGCGTCATCTACTACCTGATCGGCGTACGGTCGCCGGCTCCACCGCTTGTTGCACTGGTCGGCCTGCTCGGCATTCTTGCCGGAGAGCAGTTCATACCGATCAGTCAGCAATATTTCCGTGGCGCCATCCACTCAAGCGTGAAGCGCGCATCAGACGACGCAACCGCAGCGTTCGGCACATTGCAGCACGGCGTCTCCGGCACTACGGCTGTGCGCAAGACTGCAAAGAACGAGGAAACCCGCTCATGATTACCTCCGCCAAAACCCCCGACCTGATCCTGCACAACGGCCGGATTACCACGCTTGACAAGGCGAAGCCAGTCGCAACTGCCGTTGCCATCCACGACGGACGATTTGCAGCCGTTGGCGGCGACGCCGAAATCCTGTCTCTGGCAGGACCGGCAACGAACGTGATCGACCTTAAGGGACGGTCCGCCTTGCCAGGACTGATCGACAACCATACGCACGTCGTGCGCGGTGGCCTGAATCCTCTACGCCACGCTGGCCAAGGGCCCAAAACTGCTGTATCCGCAACGGAATCTCCTTGACCGTGATACCGCGCTCCGCATGTGGACAGAGAAGGTGGCGTGGTTCTCGAACGAGGAAGGCGCCAAGGGTCAAGTCATGGCCGGTCAATTGGTTGACCTGATCGTTCCGGACCGCGACTTCTTCACCTGTCCTGAAGACGAGATTGTGAACACGACGTCGGACCTGACGATCGTCGGCGGCCGCGTTGTCTACGGGGCAGGCGATTTCCAGTATCTTGACCGCAATGCGCCACCGCCGGCGATGCCTACTGGTCTCCCGTCCGCAAATTCGGTGGCTTCGGCGCCTGGAAGGACTCGGACGGCAAGCGCGAACGCGCATTGCAGCGGGTGGCCGCGGCGTCCTGCGCGTGTGCAAAAACCTGTGCGGTCCATGGGCACGACCATGCCCGCGCCTGGGCGAGCAATGCGCCGACATCCGACCTGCGCTCGTTCTGGGGTGCGCTGGGCTGTGCCTGCTGGGCGGTGTGACATGGAATATCGTACGCAAGTCACATCGCAGGAATCCATGCAACGGTCCGGTGACGGACGACGTATTACGGAAGGTGAATGATGAGACGTGATGACACCCTGCTCGCGTGTATAGCTGGCTACGTCGACACCCTCAGTGTCGTGGCACTTTTTGGGCTGCTCACCGCCCACGCCATGGGCAAGGACTTCGTGCTGATGAAGCTGATGGCCATTCCCGCCTTCCTGGCCGGCGTGGTTATCACCAGTCGGGTTGCGAGTGGCGAAGCCGTGGCACCGCAAAACGCGGCATGGCGAGTCTACGCAATGCAGGCTGCGCTGATGCTTGCCTTTTGCGCCGCCGGCATTGGCGCTGCTCCCATCGTTCACCCCGACGACACACTGGTCATCGTTTGCGGGATGCTCGGTGCGGCGGCGATGGGAGTACAAAACGCACGCGACCGTTTGATCTCGCTGCAGGGACATGTGCCCAACACCGTCAAGGCGGAACACGTGACGCAGATAGTGCTGGACCTATTCGAACTGCTGTCGCCAGCGAGTTCATCCGACACGAAAACCACTTCGCGCGAACGCCTGGAAAGAACTGCCCCCGCGGTCTCGTCGTTCGCATGCGGAGCTGTGGGCGGCGCAATAGGTTACGCCAGTGTGGGCTTCTGGGCACTACTGCTGCCCTTCCTCGCGCTCTTGTGGCTGACGTTCAATGCTTCAAGACGGCAACAAGGCGTGACCACTCCTCAGACCCTCATGGATGGCGGCAGCCAGCAAAGTCGGACGGCAAGCCCAGCCGGCCGCTAGCTTCGCAACGAGTACTACCTGCGGCGACCAACACTTGGCGCGCACCCAAAAGTGACACAGGAGTGAACGCCATGGCTCGCGCATTGTTCCGCCCCCCCCTACGAAATGAATGCTCTCTCGTGCCTGGTCATGGACTGTGTTGTTCTGACGCTTGCATTCGCTGGAAATGCGTATGCGGAGCAAGCCGAAGAAGCGAGCATAGAGAGTGTGCCTGCTTGTTCCGCCAGGCGCCCTGAGGTACTTTTCAATCGCTGGCAGGAAGATTGTCGGTGCTTGCGGATCCATGCGTGCCACGAGAGCCGCTCGACGGCTTGAAGTACATCCCGCTTGGCGGGGATCCCAAATCCTATCTGTCGCTGGGCGCGAACTTGCGGGAGCGCATGGAGGTCAACAATGCGCCGCTCTTCGGACTCGGTACGGCACGCAACGACACCTAGGTCATCCAACGCGCGCAGATCAGCGCCGATTCGCGTATTGGCCCGTATTTGCAGGTCTTGCCCAGATCGAGGATGCGAGGCCGTTTGGCAAAGATGCGGTCACGCCCGTCGACAAGAATCCGGTGGACCTGGAGCAGGCCTTCGTGGCATGGGTCAGCCCGTTGGGTCCCGGCATATTCAAGTTTCGCGTCGGACGCCAGGAAATGGCGTTCGATCTGCAGCGGTTCATTTCCGTGCGCGATGGTCCGAATGTACGGCAGGCTTACGATGCGGTCTGGGCAGACTACGAATACGGAAAGTGGCGTTATATCGGCTACCTGACGCAGCCCGTTCAGTATCGCGATGCGGAGGTATTCGACGATGTCTCCAACCATCGCCTGACCTTTAGTGGCGCGCGTTTCGAACGCAGGGATGTCGGACCCGGCGACCTGTCCGGCTACTACTTCGCCTATAAACGCTCCAGCGCCAATTATCTGGATGCGGCGGGCGGTGAGCACCGCGATGTTTTCGATCTCCGCTACTCTGGAAAGGCCGGCCGCATCGATTGGGATGTCGAGACGATGTACCAGTCCGGTCATGTCGGAAACAAATCCATCAATGCGTGAGCCGTGGGCTCCATCGTCGGCTACACGCTTGACATGCCATGATCACCGCGCGCCTGGCGCTGCAGGTCGATGGGGTTTCGGGTGACAAGCATCCAGGAGACGGAAGCCTGGGCATGTTCAATCCCCTGTTCCCCAATGGCTACTACTCCACGCTTGCCGGCTATACGCATCTCCTTATACAGAAGTAGAACGGCCTCCGCAGCGGGGCGGGATAGCTGATGCCGCGAAAACTCTGGGGAAAGGGGTTGTAAACATCCGCAGACTCGCGTTTACTCTCGGATTTTCGAGCGGCAATGAGCAACGAGTCGGGGGCATGGGTGGACGAGGAATTTGAGAGTCTGGATCTTGGTGATCCGCGGCGGGATCGGCGCGCCAAGGAATTGCTCAAGCGGTTTGCGGCCCTGCCTACGGCGAGCATTCCCGGTGCGTGCGATGACTGGTCGCAAACCATTGGGGCGTATCGGTTTCTGGGCAATGAGCAGATCGATTGGCGGGACGTGATGCAGCCCCATTGGGAGCGCACTGCAGCGAGGGCCGCGCAATTTCCGGTGGTGCTGTGCATCGCTGACACCACCGAGCTGAACTTCAATGGCCAGGAAATGGAGGGGCTGGGGCCGTTGAGCTACGAAGCCCAGCGGGGAATGTATCTCCATCCGACCTACGCGGTGACGCCAGACCGGGAGCCGCTGGGGGTGATCGATGCCTGGATGTGGGCTCGGGAACTGAAGGACGCCGATGGCCACCGCAGCGGGATCAAGGAAAGCGTGCGCTGGATCGAGGGGTACGAACGGGTGGCGGAGCAAGCCGCGCTGCTGCCCCAGACAAGGCTGGTGTATGTGACGGACCGCGAGGGTGACATCGCCGAGCTGATGGCGCGCGCCCAGGAACTTGGCCAGCCGGCTGACTGGCTGATCCGCAGCCAATACAACCGCAACCTTGCTGAGGCGGGCAAGCTGTGGGATAGCGTTGACGCCAGCCCGGTGCTTGGGGAAATTACCTTTATCTTGCCAGGGCGTGCAGGCCAGAAAGCGCGCGAGGTCAAACAGGAGCTACGTGCACAACGTGTGCAGCTGCCGGGTACGATTGGAGCGGCGCTCACCTGTGTGGAGGCCAGGGAGATCGGAGCGCCCGCTGGCATCAAGCCAGTGGTTTGGCGCTTGTTGACGAACCGAGAAGCGCAGGACGCCGATGCTGTCATCGAACTCGTCGACTGGTACCGAGCCCGATGGGAGGTGGAGATGTTCTTCCATGTCCTGAAGACCGGCTGCAAGGTCGAAGCGCTACAGCTATCGCACATGGATCGCGTGGAGCGGGCCTTGGCGTTGTATATGGTGGTGGCGTGGCGCATTGCCCGCTTGATGCGGTTGGGCAGAACCTGCCCGGATCTGGATGCGTCACTGTTCTTCGACGCCGACGAGATTCGGGGGGCATACGTGCTCGCCAAAAAAGCCCGCCCGAAGGTACCAGTCACACTCAATCAGATGATTCGGTTGGTGGCTTCCCTGGGTGGGTTCCTTGGGCGCAAGAGCGATGGTGAGCCCGGCGCCAAGACGATCTGGATCGGCATGCAGCGAACCATGGATGCCGCGCTCACCATTCAGGCACTGCGGGAAGAGTCATGACTTCTGTATAAGGAGATGGGCTATACGGGCTATGCAAGCCTCCTTCACTTCAAGCCATCGATCACGGTCGAAGAGTAACCTGACAATCCTGGGGGCAGTCGGATTCCAGTGACGCTTCGGGCTACGCCCTCTGCGCCCTGTGCAGCGGCTCGGAAAACCAACCACGGTCAGGTTAAGTCTAGCCTTTCACAGCTTAACCGCTTAAGAACATCGCCATCCTTGGTGGCATGCTGGTTGTATTCTCGATCGAATTGGCGCGCGCGCAGGTCAAGACGTAGTGATTGGCCCAGCGGCCCAAGGGAACTGGCAATCCGAAGCCAATTCCATTTCTCCGCGACCGGCTATGCCCAGTCCGAGATGACGCTTATCCGGGGGCGCACGGCATCCCGCGCAGTGCCTGTATCCGAGGACCGCCAACGCAGCGGGCTATGGCATGAGCCCGCACGCCGTACGTCTCCCACTCGTCCGTCGGCTCTGCGGCAACCGGAGCCGCTAGCGGACAGTCGCGCTCGCCGCCGCAGACCGCCACATAATGTGCACACCGCACCCTGACATGGCTAGCCTGTTCCGACCTCCCTGCCATAGCCAGGCTCGCTTGACACCCCGCTTGCCCCGACGTCCCCGGACTCTGCGGATCTAGCGAACGCATCAATCGCCATAGCCCAACTCACGGCATCGCTGAACTCCGCGGTTTCCTCCCTTGAGCTTTGATCAACGCCTGCCCGCACGCGCCCCCCGGGCGTCCGGAGCCCAGCAGCCACGGGCACGCATCGAACAAACCTAAACAGAAGCGGAAGTCTGTGAGTTCTCGATCTGATTTGGGAATCCCTTTCGATCCACTCAGGACGGCGGATGCTCTAGCGACCAAGCAATCCATTCTTTGCGTTGGCGCGGAACGATGGATTGCGTAGCAGATCCTCTCATCCTCGAACGCGAACGTGAGCGGTCTCGCATCGGCGCCGACAACGGACATGGCGATCCTTCGTAACGTCGGCAAAGGCGCGTCAGCGCCGTGCCCACCATCATACGTCGTGCACGCAATGGTAGGCACGCTTCCGCCTTCGCTCCTCGAGTTACGGCGGAATAGCCGTTGTAGCGAAATGCAATCGGCCGCTCCTCGGCTATTCAAACTCTGGCGTTCTTGGCGCCAGCGGCATGAGAGTCGCTTTGCCTACCCTCCAATTCAACGTCAGCCTTTCGCGTTCCCCCTCGGAATCTCGAACACAAGGCACGTTGTCGTCGCATGCGCAAGCAGCCGGTCTTTTGCATCGGTGATGCGCGCCTCGGCGGTGGCGACGCGGCGGCCGGCGTTGAGCACGCGGCCCTCGGTGCGGATCACGCCGCTCGTCTCGCTCATGCCGCGCACGAATGAGATCTTGAATTCCAGCGTGGTGTAGCCAGTGCCCGCGGCAAGCGTGCTCTGCACCGCGAGCCCCATCGCGGAATCCAAGAGGATCGCGGAATAGCCGCCATGCACCGAGCCGATCGGATTGTAATGGCGCAGACCCGGCACGCTGTGAATCACGACGGCACCGGGCTCAGCCGTGCAGTCGAACGGCTCGACCGTCTGCATGATCGGCGGCTCCGGCAATCGTCCCGCGAAGATCGCGCGGACAAAATCGAGCCCCGACATCGATGCCATCACGTCGACAGGTACGATGCCGTATTCGATAGTCTGCTTGCCGGATTTATCGTCCATGATCTCTCAACACAACACGTCGTCATGCCGGACCTGATCCCGGCATCTATGATTATTCAGAAAGAGGATTGCCGGGTCAAGCGCGTGCAACTAGTGTCCTGAGTCTGAAATTCGGCACGCACAAGACGGCGTCGATCAAGGCTTGGTTCGCTCGCCATCCACGCTTCCATGTTCATTTCACACCGACCTCCGCCTCGTGGATCAATCAGGTGGAGCGCTGGTTTGCAACCATCACCGAACAATACATCCGCCGCGGCACGCATCGCTCAACCCGACAACTTGAGCAAGCTATCCGCCAATACCTTGACCTGAACAACGCCAACCCCACGCCTTTCGTGTGGACAAAGTCCGCCGATGACATCCTCGCCAGCATCAGACGATTTTGTCTACGAATTTCTGACTCGGGACACTAGGTGTACGCACGCGTACCGAAGCGGTTGTGGTGCGCGCAGGAAAGGACTGCTCTTGCTGGGTCCAGGCTCCTGTGGTTTGTCGCGTTGGATGGCATTCCTGGTATTGTCGTCTACGCTCGCATGACCGTTCCTCCGGCTGTTGATACTGCATAGCTTTCGCACTGGGCCCGCACGCTAGCTCTTCAGAAGTTGTGGCGCATCGCCAGCGCAAAGGTCTGCGGGTCGGCACCGGCTTTTACGCCCAGCCCATTGATGGCAAAGTCGTAACTCGCGTTCTTCCGGTTGTTGATGCGACTGTAGTACGTATAGATCGACGTCCGCTTGGATAGCGGATAGTCGTAGCCTACGGTGATTTGCGTGGCGCCGGTATCCGCGCCGCTGTGGAAAAAGCCGACGGTTTCGGTCGCGTTACCTGCGCCGTTGCTGGCGAGCGCAAAGCCGATCTTTACGCTGCCTGGGCCCAGCTTCTGCACGAGCGACGTGTAGTAGCCATTGCGTGTCAGGTCTCCGCTAGCCGTGCGGTAATGCAGCCGCTCATACACCAGCGCAATCGTCGTGGCAGGAAACCGGTATGACACGCCTACCTTCATGCCATCGTCGTTGCGGCCTGCGGTGTGGTAGTGCTGGTGGATTTCATATGCCAGCGCCACATTGAGTGAACCATTGTCATAGGAACCGGCAAACGAATACAGCGCCGGATTACGAGGCACGCTAGTCTTTTCCTCCGGCAGCCCCCAGGCCATGGCGCCGCTCAGTCCGTGCCACTGTGGCGACTGATAGTGCAGCGAGTTCTGCTGGCGCCGATCGAAGGAACTCGTGTTCTGGACATTGTCGGTGGTGGCGGCTGCGCCGTTGCCCATCAGAGCCATATAACCCGCGGTGGTCGGGTAGTAGGGATCGTAGCCCTTGGTTGCAGTGGTGTATGGGGTGTCCCAGTTGCCCATGAAGACGGTGCCGTAATGGCTTTCCAGTCCCAAACGCGTGTCACGCGCGGCAATCTGCCCGGCTCCAGTGTCAAGCGACACGGTGCTCTCGATCTGCCAGATTGCCTTGAGTCCATAAGCCAGCGGCTCGTCGCCGCGCAGACCGAAGACGGTCCGGTAGTTGGTCAGCCGGCCTGTGCCGCCGAGCCGCGTGCCATCCGTTGCGGTGGTGGCGCTGGAATATTCGAGCGCGGTATTGATCCTCCCGTAGATCACAACCGACGATTGGGCACTGGCCTCACCTACCAGACAGGTCATCGCGACCGCAAACAGAAATACAGACCGCCACACGCCAACCTTTGCCATCTGTAGCCTCGCTATTTTGCTTTGCAGCATATGCCGATCTCGCGTGGTTGATGTGCAAGATGGCTGTTGATTCCCGTTGCCGGGTTCTTTGAGCTCGCAGCGATTTGCGTGCGGCACAAGCGAGTGCTTGCCACAAGCAGCCAGAGTGTTCGCCGCAAGCAAAAAAACAACCCGCCATCCTCGTGACTTTCTATAGTAGTGAAGCGTTGCTTGGCCGACGCTCGTTTTTTGAACTCGCCAATGTCCGTGCCCGCCCGTTTGCCGGCGCGCGACGGTCGTTTGCTGCCGTCGACTGGAGACCATCATGAGCGACCCAAAGCTTCAAGTGCTGACCCCGCAGAACTGCCAACTGATCTTCATTGACCACCAGCCGCAGATGGCATTCGGCGTCCAGTCAATTGACCGGCAAGTGCTGAAGAACAATGTAGTTGGCTTGGCCAAGGCAGCCAAGATCTTCAACATCCCGACCACCATCACCACCGTGGAGACCGAGAGCTTCTCCGGCTTCACATACCCCGAACTGCTCGACGTCTTTCCGGGCCAGAAACTGCTGGAACGCACGTCGATGAACTCATGGGATGACCAGAAGGTTCGTGACGCGCTGGCTGCCAACGCCCGCAAGAAGGTGGTCGTGTCCGGACTGTGGACCGAGGTCTGCAATAACACCTTTGCACTCTGTGCAATGGATGAAGGGGGATACGAAATCTACATGGTGGCCGATGCCTCGGGCGGCATCACGAAGGAAGGGCATGAATACGGCATGCAGCGCATGATCCAGGCCGGCGTCGTACCCGTGACGTGGCAGCAGGTGTTGCTCGAATGGCAGCGCGACTGGGCGCGTCGCGACACGTATGACGCCGTCATGAAGGTGGTCCGGGAGCATTCCGGCGCCTACGGGATGGGCGTGGATTACGCCTACACCATGGTGCACAAGGCGCCACAGCGCGCCAGTGGTACCCATGAGATCGTGCCTGCGGTGCCGGCCAAGTAATCGGCAGCCCTCTCACCCTCATTCGATATCCCCGACTCCGGCCGCGCGGCGTGACGCCGCCGGCCGGCAGGAGCCATTGCGATGTCTCCCTCAGACAAGCCCGATCTGATCCTGGTGAATGGCCGTTTCACCACGCTGGATCCGCAACAACCCCAAGCGCAGGCCGTAGTCATCCGCGGCGGCAAGTTCATGGCCGTGGGCAGCAAGCAGGACGTCATGCCTCTCGGTGACAACTCCGTGACAGTGATTGACCTCGGAGGCCGGCGCGTGATTCCGGGGTTGATCGACAGCCACATGCACATCATCCGCGGCGGCCTGAATTACAACATGGAACTGCGCTGGGACGGCGTGGGCTCGCTGGCCGACGCCATGCGCATGCTCAAGGATCAGGTCTCGCGCACGCCGGCCCCGCAATGGGTGCGCGTGGTGGGCGGCTTCACCGAACACCAGTTCGTTGAGAAGCGCCTCCCGACCATCGAAGAGCTGAACGCGGTGGCGCCGGATACGCCTGTGTTCGTTCTGCATCTGTACGATCGCGCACTCCTGAATGGCGCCGCGCTGCGCGCCGTGGGTTACAACAAGGACACCCCTGAGCCTCCCGGCGGCGAGATTGTGCGTGACGCCCAGGGCAATCCGACCGGCTTGCTGCTGGCCCAGCCCAACGCGACCATTCTGTACGCTACCCTGGCCAAGGGGCCCAAGCTGCCGCCCGAGTACCAGAAGAACTCTACGCGGCATTTCATGCGCGAAGTGAACCGCCTTGGCGTAACAGGCGTGATCGACGCCGGCGGGGGCTACCAGAACTATCCCGAGGACTACGCCGTGGTCGAGGAACTTCACAAGGAGGGCCTGCTCACCGTGCGGCTCGCCTATAACCTCTTCACGCAGAAGCCGAAGGACGAGCTCAACGACTTCCGTACCTGGGCCGCCAAGGTCAAGCCAGGCCAGGGCGATGACCTCTACCGCCAAAACGGTGCCGGCGAGATGCTGGTCTATACGGCAGCCGACTTCGAGGACTTTCGCGTGGCGCGGCCGGAGATGCCCCTGTCGATGGAGGCCGACCTCGAACCCGTGATCCGCCTGCTGGTGGAGAACCGCTGGCCATGGCGACTGCATGCCACCTACGACGAGACCATCTCGCGCGCGCTGGATGTCTACGAGAAAGTGGCGCGCGACATGCCGTTCGACGGCCTGCACTGGTTCTTCGACCACGCCGAGACAATCACCGACCGCAACATGGACCGCATTGCGGCGCTGGGCGGCGGCATTGCCGTGCAGCACCGCATGGCCTACCAGGGCGAGTACTTTGTCGAGCGATATGGCGCAAAGCCGGCAGAGCGCACGCCGCCGATCAAGCAGATGCTTGAGCGCGGCATCAAGGTGGGCGCCGGCACGGACGCCACGCGCGTCGCCTCGTACAACCCGTGGGTGTCACTATCATGGCTGACGACTGGCAAGACGCTCGGCGGCCTGTCGCTGTATCCGCAGGCCAATCTCCTCGACCGTGAGACTGCGCTTCGGCTCTGGACCGAGGCCAATACCTGGTTCTCCAACGAGGAAGGCAAGAAGGGCCGGATTGCCGTTGGCCAGCTTGCGGACCTGGCCGTACTGTCGAGCGACTACCTCACCGTTCCCGGCGATGAGATCCAGGACATCACCTCGGTACTGACCGTGCTCGGCGGCAAGGTGGTCTATGGCGATGGCGATTTCGGCAAACTGTCTCCCGAAATCCCTCCAGCCATGCCGGACTGGTCGCCGGTGCGGACGTACGGAGGTTATCAGGCGCGCCGCCAGGGTGTTCAATCAGCCGCGGCGCTCAGCGTGACATGCGGCTGCGCGAAACGTTGCGGTGTGCATGGCCACGCCCATGCCGCCGCCTGGGCGGCGCAGGTGCCGGTCGCCGACCACCGGCAATTCTGGGGCGCGCTCGGCTGTTCCTGCTGGGCATTCTGACAGCGAGGCGGCAACGATGACCGAGCGTATCCCGCATCCCCATGCAGCGGCGGGCGCCGGGCTGGCCCGTGTGGCCACGCCAACAATCCGGTGGCTGGCGCTCCTGGCACTGTGCGCCGCCTACCTGCAGGGCGGGCTCACCAAGGCGCTGGACTTCCCGGCCGCTATCGCCGAAATGAACCATTTTGGCTTGGCGCCGGCCGCTCCGATGGCGGCGCTGGTCATCGCGCTGGAACTCGGCGCCTCGGCGATGATCCTGACAGGATTTTGGCGCTGGGTTGGGGCGCTGGCGCTGGCGGCGTTCACCTTGATGGCGTCGTTCCTGGCCAATGCGTTCTGGAATGTGCCAATGCCCGACCGGATCATGGTGGAGAACGCCTTCTTCGAGCATATCGGGCTGGCGGGTGGTTTCGTGCTGGTGGCCTGGCACGACCTGCGCCGTCTCGGCCGGGCGGCATCGGAACAGGGGGGCTGAAATGAAGCTCTATCTCGTGTCGTTCGGAGCGGGGATCCTCGTTGGGATCATCTATGCCCTACTGCAAGTGCGTTCACCCGCGCCACCGGCCATCGCGCTGCTCGGTCTGCTTGGCATGCTGATCGGCGAGCAGGTCGTGCCGACGGTCAAACGCATGATAGCCGGTGAGCCGGTCACTGTGGCGTGGTTCCGCACGGAATGCGTGCCCAAGATCTCAGGCGCGCCGCCCAAGGTTGTGGCGGAACTTGGAGGCAACCAGAGCAACGGCACCGTCGAACGGGACGACGTCTCGCGTTGATGGGGAGCCATAGCGCAGACGCGAGCAGAGATAAGCCGATGAAGGAAGTGGGGAGAACATCGTTTCCGGAGAGCCACAAGCACATCAACAACAGCGTGCATGGCTGCGTGCTGTCATATGTTGCGGGCTTTGTGGACGTGGTCGGCTTCATTTCCCTGTTCGGGCTGTTCACGGCTCACGTCACGGGCAACTTCATCATGATCGGGGTGGAACTGACAGGACGCTCCGAGGGGCTGGCGACCAAGCTCCTTGCCTTGCCCGCTTTTGCTGGAGCGGTTGCGACAACGCGGCTGCTGGAGTCGTGGCTGGTGCAGCGCCAGCGTCCGGCCGTGGCCGTGCTGCTTGCCATCGAATGCGTATTCCTGTTGCTGTTTGTGGGCACTGGCTTGTTGGCAAGGGCCGCCCGGGCGGGCCTCAGTGCCGGCTCTTCGCTGACAACGCTGGCCGGCATGTTAGCTGTCGTGGCGATGGGCATCCAGAACGCACTGTCCCGTACCGCGCTGGCCGACCTGGGCCCCACCACTATTATGACCGGTAACACTACCCAGATCGTGATTGACTTAGTTGACCTCTTGACAGCCGGACCCGAGCAAGCGGGCGCGATCCGCGCGCGCCTGCGTAAGATGCTGCCGGCTGTGGCGGCCTTTGCTGCCGGAGCCGTGCTGGGTGCATTGGCATTCGCTGCCATTAGCTTCTGGTGTGTCTTGCTGCCGGTACTCTTGTTAGCGGCGCTATGCCGACAGCAGTGGCAAGCCAAGCCTGTGCCTACCTGACTCTGTCATCAGTTCTTTGCCTGCTCGCGCGTGAAGTGTAGTAAAGAAAACCGGCAGGCCGGCCAGTGGCGACGCCACGTGGCCGGCAGCACGGGCCTGGTCTGCCGCAGCGGCTGCCGCCAGGGCACCCTTGGCATCGACCTCAAGAAACGCCGTGCCGCCCGAGGTGCGATGACTGTCGATGCGCTCCAGCGCCTGTTCGGTCAGCGCGACGCTCGTGGTACGCCCGGCATTCAGGCTGGCGGCCAGTTCGGCGATGGTAGGACGGTCCGTACGCATCAAGGGGCCACCTCCAGGCTTGCCACGCGGTAGGCATGGCATATCGAACGCCGCAATACCGGATCGTGCAGTTCGACTTCGAATGCCGCGCCACCTCCCAGTTCCCCGATCACGGACTGGGTCCCGCAAAACATCGCAGTACCAGGGGGCAGCGCTCCTTCGCCATGCAGACGGCGGATCAGATCGCGCGGGTCAAGCAGGCGTGTCACCAGTCCTTCCTGGTAAAGCTCGCGCACGCCATGCCGAGTGCGCCAGCAGCGTATCTCGAGCCGGTCCCAGTGCACCGCGACATCGTCAAAGCGCCAGACCTCGCTACCGACCGGCTTGGCGCACATCTGTTTGGAGACGGTGACATCATAGGCCTCTACCCTGCGGTCGGTATGGTCCGAGCCCACGCCGACATAGAGCGCGTCAGGGCCTGCCAGCAGCACGAACTCGATCTCACCCGATGAATCGTCCCGCGGCACTTCCAGCAGCGGCGCGGTGGTCAGCAGCGAGGCGGCAAGCGGGTAAAAGCACGGTACGGTCGAAGGCGGCTTCACGCCGATCTGTTCGAGTTCCCGAATATGGTGGTTGACGGCGTCGGCATCGCATCCGGTCCAGCCGGCAATGACGAGCCGGTCGATATGCAGGGCCAGCGGTTCCTCGCCGGCGAGCTGGAATTGCAGAGTAGGCATGCGGTACAAGTGGTTGGGAAGCATGGGCTGCGTGCGGAATGCAGCCGGCAGGCCCCGTCTGACACCGACGGGCCGCGCCCGATCTAGTGCTCAAGCGGCTTGTGAGCCGTCTCGCTGGCAGCCAGCAGCGCAAGCAGCGTCACGCCCAATGCCGCGCAGACGTAGAGCGACACCGCGCCGGTCGTGCCATAGGCCCGGTACAGGCTCGTGATGATGAGCGGAGCGAAGCCGCCGCCGAGGATGCCTGCCAGGGTGTAGGCCAGTGACGAGCCTGCATAGCGCACCCGCGTCGGAAACTGCTCGGTCACGAAAGCTGCCTGCGGGCCGTACATGACGGCATGGATCTGCAGCCCCAGCACAACCGCCAGACAAATCTGCCACGGCTGGCTGCTGTCCATCAGCACGAAGAACACGAACGCCCAGACGATTCCCAGCAGCGCCCCGGTCAGGTAGACCGGCCGGCGGCCGAGCTTGTCAGACAGCGCACCGAACAGCGGCACCGTCAGCGCATTGCCGGCCGCGCCCAACATCGTCGCGGTCAGCGCCAGCGGACGCGACAGGTGCAGCACGCTGGTGACATAGGTCAGCGTAAATACCACGACCAGGGCATAGAGCACGTCCGAACCGATCCGCAAGCCGCCGGCCACCAGCAAACGCCGCCAGTGCGATACGAACACTTCCTTGAGCGGGGTCTTGGCCTGGGCATTGTGCGCAGCCATTTCCTTGAACGCCGGCGTCTCATCCACGCCACGCCGCAGCCACAAGCCGAAAACCACCAGCGCCACGCTCGATACGAACGGGATGCGCCAGCCCCACGCCAGGAAGTCCTCCGGGCTCAGGAACAGCGAGACCAGGGCAATGAAGCCAGTGCCCAGCAGCGTGCCGGCCGACGGACCCACCTGCGTAAAGGACGCGTTGCGCCCACGCTCGTCCTGCCTGCCGTGGACGTTACCGATATTTCCAAGTGGAACAAAAAGCCTTGTCCGTTGTCCGTCGCCTGGGCAGAGTCCATGCGACGGACGAAGCATTGCTTGCGATCATCCTAACGGGACGCTACCTGTCCGAGAATTACAGATTTATGTTGTACCCATCAAGCCGTCGGCTACCCCGACGCCATTTCTCGCCGGACCGCGCCAGCGCAGCCGACGGAGAGCCCTCGTTAGCCAACCCAGGCAGCGCTAGGGGCGATTGCGGAAGATGGTGGATAGCATTCCATTCTCGTGGAATCCAGCTGCCCTGCTTTGCTGCGCGATGCTGGCGCTGACGAACACGAGCGCTCCAATGGGGAGCAGGACGCACCAGAATGAAAAAAGTGAATAGGAGGCGGAGCCTAACCCTGCGCCGATGACGAATCCGACGATAGCGGGAGCGGTCTTCCAGATCCTTTTCGTCAGCACAGACCGTTGATCCTGCGAAGCGCCTTGCAGATCTACCAGATCGATGACCAGCTGGGTGGTGTTTCCTGTCATAACGGTCGTGGCGCCAAATTCGGCGAGTGCAGTCCGGGCGAGGGAATTCTGAATCCCCAGTGCAGCGACAGCGCTCAGGCCTGCCAGAACAGCGACAGGATCATTGGCATTCCTGATTGGGAGTGACAGATAGGCGAGACCCATGAATGTCGCCAGGAGTATGCACTGGACGAGCAGCATCACGGGAACGGGCAGCCTGTTGTTACGTACCAATCTGGATTCCAGGATTCTCGTGCCGGCGACGGCGAGCACGAAAGTCGGGAGCGCCAGGATTTTCGCGAGAAGGAGGGGCGCCGTCGGTGACGATAGGTCGATGCCTATCATGATGAAGTTCCCGGTGACATGCGCGGTAAACAGGCCGAACAATGCGATGAAGCCCACCACATCGACAAAACCGGCGACGAACGAAAGAAGGAACGGTGGGGAAGCACGAACGACCATCGAAGGACGTGCCCCAGAATCGGCTAACGACATGATTTCAATCTCGCGCGGAGGGTTCCTTACCCGTTTCTGCTACGATCACGGGTACTGAATGCTGATCTGATGACTTGGATGGCAACCCGGATATCTTCGGCACACATTCCTGCCGAAACCAGGCTGCAGTAATCGGTGCGCCAGCACGAATTCGATTGATAGGGGCGACGATCTGCTCTCCGACCAGCATCCCAAGCAGACCCACCAGTGCAATCGCTGGCGGCGCCGGCGAACGGACGTTTATTACCGCATAGATGACGCCGACGAGAATCCCTGCGGCCAGGGATACGATATAAGGCTTCATGGTTTCATCTCCATCATGACTTTGCATTGCTGGGTACCGCGCAGGTCTTCCCAGGCCACCAGCAGAAAACCGCCGACCAGCCCCAGATGTTCGAAGAAGGCGTTCGCCATCATGAATTGGCTATCGGGCGGCACCTGCCAGAATGGATTGGCCATGAACGTGGCCGCCAGCGCGCCGAGCCAGCGCCAGATGCCAAGCAGGATCATCGCCGACGCGCCAAGCTCGAGCACGATGGTGGCCGCAGCGATCGGAATCGCCGGTGACAGCTCCGCCACATCGCCGGGGAAGTCGAACAGCTTGACCAGCCCGCCCTGCAGGTAAGCAGCGCATAGCAACAACAGGCCGATCCAGTGAAGCCAGCGCGGCAACCGGCGCGTGGCATCGCCAGTGTTGGCCGGCGAGGACATCGATGTGTACATGGGCGTTTCTCCGTATTCGTCTTGCATCAGAACGCCCAGCACGAGCAGCCGAGCGCGCCCCAGAACGCGCTTTCGTCCGAGGCGGGTACGCCCGAGGTCCACGCCTTCGCATGCGCATGGCCGTGCACGCCGCACGCGCTGGCGCAACCGCAGGCCGTGTTCAATGCCAGCGCCCGGGCTTGCGGACGCGGCTGGTACTGGCCGCCGTGGCGGGCAGGCGACCAGTCCGGCATCGCCGGCGGGATGGCGGGTGACAGCTTGCCGAATTCGCCGTCGCCATAGACCACCTCGCCGCCCAGGATCGTCATCACCGAGGTGATGTCCTGGATCTCATCGCCGGGCACGCTGAAGTAGTCCGCGGACAGCGCCGCCAGGTCAGCCAGTTGCCCCGCCTTGATCTGGCCCTTCTTGCCGACTTCAGACGAGAACCAGGCATTGGCCTCAGTCCACAGGCGCAACGCCGTCTCGCGGTCGAGCAGGTTGGCCTGCGGGTACATCGACATGCCGCCCACGGTCTTGCCCGTGGTCAGCCAGTAAAGCGACGCCCACGGGTTGTACGATGCGACGCGCGTGGCATCGGTGCCGGCACCAACCCTGACGCCCTTCTCCAGCATCTTCTTCACGGGCGGCGTCGCTTCGGCAGCGCGCGCGCCGTAGCGCTCGACAAAGTATTCGCCCTGGTAGGCCATGCGGTGCTGCACGGCGATGCCGCAGCCAAGCGCAGCGATGCGGTCGATATTGCGGTCCGAAATGGTCTCGGCGTGGTCGAAGAACCAGTTCAGGCCATTGAACGGGACATCCTTTGCCACCTTCTCGTAGACGTCGAGCGCGCGCGAGATGGTCTGGTCATAGGTGGCATGCAGGCGCCACGGCCAGCGCTTCTCGGCCAGCAGGCGGATCACCACCGGTTCGAGGTCGCCTTCCATTGACGGCGGCATGTCGGGCCGCTCGACGCGGAAGTCTTCGAAATCCGCCGCCGTGTAGAAGCCGCCCACCACGCGCACCCACTGCGGCGCGAGCGTGCGGGCCACCTGGTCCTTCAGCATGCGCATGGCATCGGCCAGCGAACGCACGCCGTCCCAGCGCAGCTCCATGTTGTAGTTCAGGCTGCCGCGGATGATGTGCATGTGGCTGTCGATCAGCCCCGGGGATGGCCCGCCGGCCATTCAGGTCGACGACCCTGGTCTGCGCACCGGCCAGCTTCATGATGTCCTGGCGCGTGCCGACGGCAACGAAGCGCCCGTCGCGGATCGCCACCGCGTCGGCTTGCGGGTTGGACTTGTCGAGCGTGGTGAACTTGCCGTTGACAAGGAAGAGATCGGGGGTCGGGGTCGGTGACATGGCGAAAAGCTCCGAACGGAGCCGCCGCACCGATGGCGGCAGCGGAAGCGATGTATTGCCGGCTGGCAAGGAAAATGACACAGACGGGATGCCAAGGTTTGTCCTGCGGCCCGGCGGTCCAGTTGAGGGACGCCGGTGGGCGCCAGAGGATTCCGTGGAACGTCAGCGTGCCGGTACAGCGGCCAGTGCCTCGTGCGGCGTGGCGGTGCGCTGCGCAGCCTTGTGGACCATCGTGTACGCGTAGTCGACGCCCATGCCGTAGGCACCAGAATGTTCCCTGACGACATTCATGACTTCGTCGTAAGTGTCGCGGCGGGCCCAATCACGCTGCCATTCGAGCAGTACCTGTTGCCAGGTCATTGGAACGACGCCAGCCTGGATCATCCGCTGCATGGCGTAGTCGTGAGCTTCCTTGGTGGTTCCACCCGAAGCGTCGGAGACCATGTAGATCTCATAGCCGCCCTCGGCCATTGCAGAGAGGGCAAAGGAGGTATTGCAAACCTCGGTCCAGAGGCCGGCGACGACCACTTTCTTTCGCTTGTTGGCGGCCAGGGCGTCGCGCACCTTCTGGTCGTCCCAAGAGTTCATGGAAGTGCGTTCCAGCAGCTTGTGGTTCGGGAACACGTCGAGGAGTTCCGGATAGCTGTATCCGGCAAACGACTCGGATTCGACCGTGGTGATGGTGATCGGGATCCTGAAGATCTTCGCGGCTTTGGCCAGGCCAACCGTGTTGTTCTTCAACGTCTGGCGGTCGATCGATTGCACGCCAAATGCCATCTGCGGCTGATGATCGATAAAAATCAGCTGGCAATTGCTCGGGGTGAGCAGCTCTAACTTCTCGTTCATGACGGAACTCCTGTAATCGGTGTATGGACGATGCCATGGATAGGCAAGGTTGATTCTTTCCAACGCCGATTTCAGGCTTGTGACCAATCAGCGAGACACGATGACATTTGAATTATGACCTGCGTACCGTGATCTTCCCAACCGAGGCCATGTCGCGGCACACGGCGTGACGCTCGCCAGCTTTGGTCCCGATCTGATTGACGCCTTCTGGCTCGATGGGGATGCGGCCACATACACGCCGGCAACCAAGGATGCGCTACCTGAAATTGCTGGACCGGCTGTGCCGCTATCTGGTTGACGTTGGCGTTCGCGAGTCGAACCCCGCCAGCCGAGTTGGTCCGCGCCGGCAGACGGCTCCGGGACGAGCCCGAACCGTTTTACTTGGCAGAGCACGTCCACGCGTGCCTGCATGACTGCGCCCAACCGCGCGCGGGCGGCGCGGCTGGATGCCTGCTCCGGACAGAAGCGATGCAGGGAACAGGGCGGGCTAATGGCCGGGCGGAAAGCCGTGGCGGGACAGTCCCATCCACGATGCCTCCAAGGTAGATCGCCGCCCCGGGGATCGTCAGAGCTACAAACGGTTGCCCACCGCGCCGATTGGTCTGCCCGCTTCATACCCCGGTGTATCGCGGCATCGGCGGGCCTGTCCACAAGTATCCCGGCAGGGCACCGGCACGCGGTGCTGCGGATGCCGTGTTCCAGCGAGAAACTGGATATCGTGGCGGCGGAGTTCTTCGTGCGCCGCCACATCTATGGCAAGCGGGCCTCCCATTGCTGCCAACGCCTGGTGCAAGACCCCGTTGAACCACAAATCATCGACGGTGGCCTGCCTGCAGCCGGGTTGGTGGCGCGCACGCTGATCAGCCGCTTCGTCGATCACCAGAGGAAATGGAAAGCGTTGTGGCGTGGCAGCGCCTGATACCGGCGGTCGAGCCGTACTACGCAGGGCAAATCCGTGAAGTGGCACGTCGCGCGTCAAGCGCGGCAAGGTTTCAGGCTCACGTCGCGCGCGCTCGTGGCCCGGTCTCACGCAGGAACAGCGCAAGGACGAGTGCAAGCACGATACCGCCGAGTAGCCACATGCTTGCTGCGCGGAACACCCCAAGGTTCATTGCGCCGCCATTTGCGATGTGGGCGAGCAACTTGCCGTATGCGGGCGTGAGCAAAGCGCTGAATGTGAACACGAGGAAGTTGATCGCTCCGGTCGCGCTGCCTTTCACGTCGTCCGAATTGACTTCCTTGATTACCGTGTAGGGCAACATGGCCGCGCCCGAGCCGATGCCAAGCAGCAGGCCGAGCACGTAAGGCGGCACCACACCGGGCGGCAGATAGAAAATGCCGGCACCCGACACAAGCATCAGCAGCGCGCCGGCGATCAGCACGGGCTTGCGCCGGCCCAGATGGTCGGAAATATACCCGAGCAGCGGGCAGCCGATCACCCAGCCGAGCGGCACCATGCTCGCGCGGTTGACGGCCTCGGCATAGCTGACGTGGAGACCGTTGTGCAGGAACGCTATACCCCAGATCATGTCGCCGATCGTGGTCGGCAAGAACAGCAGGCCAGCGCAGAAACCGCAAAGATACGACTGCGGGTTGGACAGCACCTCTTTGTACGGCGCGAACATCGTCAGCCATGAGCCCTGGCTTGCGGGGCTGTCGTCATGGCCCGCTGGCGTCGCAATGAACACCAGTACGGCAATCACAAAGATTGCGAGGCCAGACAGCCACCAGAACTGCTGCCACGTGATGAGACCGTGAATCAGCCGGCCGACGGCGAACTGGCCCGCGAACCCGCCCAGCATGCCGAAGCATTGCGTGAACCCGACCGCTGTCGCGAGAAAGCGTGAGGGAAAACCATGCGTGGCGAGATACACGGCCCCGATGAATGCGCACGCCGAGCCCGCGCCTTGCAGCAGGCGGCCGATCTCCGCGGTCACCACGGTGCCCAGGCCGAACAGTGCCGCCCCGACGGCAACGAGAACGATGCCGGCCGGAATGACAGCCTTGCCGCCGAGCCGGTCGAGCGCCGCGCCGACGACGATCGAGAACACTGAATAGCTGTAGTAGTACAGGCCGACGAGCGCGCTCACACCCACCACATCGCGGGCGAACGCCGCGCTCAGCTCGGGCATCATCACGCCCGGCGCGGAACGCAGCGCGTACTGCATGAAGTAGAACACGACGCAAAAGATCCATGCGATCACAAAACCCATGTGTAGGGTCTCGCGGTCTGATGCCTGGTTTGCAGTAGTGCCCGCGACATTGCTGGACATGATTCGATCTCCTTTAGACGACATTGGCCCGTACGCACTTGCGCAACAGCACTACCGGAACAGATTGACCTTTGCGAGGTCGATAAGCTGCTGTCCCCGACCGTCCATCACGGCACGGAGCATGAACAGGCCAAACTTGGCCGCCTGGTCGGCGGTGGTCGTAGGCGGCATCACGAGTTCCTGGCGCGCGCTCACGACGTCAACCAGGGCGGGGCCGGGGTGTGCAAAGGCTTCGCGCAGGGCGCCTTCCAGGTCTGCAGGACGCTCGACGCGCACGCCTTTGATGCCCATTGCATTGGCCATCGTGGCAAAGTTCGGATTCTTCAGGTCACATCCGGTATCCAGGAACCCATTGGCCATCATCTCCATTTCCACGAAGCCTAGTGTTCCGTTGTTGAGCACGACGACTTTGACCGGCAATCCTGCCTGAACAAGCGTCAGGAACTCACCCATCATCATGGTGAATCCGCCGTCACCGGACATCGAAATCACTTGTCGGTCCCTGAAGGCGGCCTGAGCGCCAATGGAATGCAACAGCGAGTTGGCCATCGATCCGTGATTGAACGATCCAATCAGACGCCGCTTGCCGTTCATCTTCAGGTATCTGGCAGCCCATGCGACCGGCGTGCCGACATCGCAGGAGAAGATGGCGTCGTCATCCGCAAGCTCGCTGACGAGCCGCGTCACGTATTGCGGATGGACGGTGTTTCCGTCTGCTTCGGGCTCCGCCAGCGCGTCCAGATGGCTCCGAGCCTTGCGATAGTCTTCGAGTGCGCGGTCGAGGAAGCTGCGGTCGGTCTTCTCCGCAATCAGCGGAAGCAGTTCGCCGAGCGTATCCTTGACTGTTCCCAGCACCCCGAGGTCCAGCGGACACCGGTTGCCGAGCGCCTCCGCCCTGATATCGACTTGTGCGATGGTGACCCCTTCTGGGTAGAACTGACGATAGGGGAAATCGGTACCCAGCATCAGCAGCATGTCGCAGCTTTTCATCGCGGAATAACCGGAAGAGAATCCGATAAGTCCCGTCATACCCACGTCGAACGGGTTGTCGTATTCGATGTACTCCTTGCCTCGCAGCGCGTGCACGATGGGGGCCTGCAGCTTGCGGGCGAGTTCGATGACATCCGCGTGCGAATCCTTGCAACCGGCCCCACAGAGCAATGTCACTCGCGACGACCGGTTCAAAAGATTTGCGAGTTTGGCAACTTCGGCGTTCGATGGTCGAATCGAAGGGGCCGAAGGCGCGCTCCAGTTCGGCACAGGTTTTGTGAGCGGACTGAGTGCTACATTTCCCGGGACGACAACCACCGCGACGCCTCTGCGCGCGATAGCGGCTCGCATGGCACGGCCGAGAATCTGAGGCAATTGGTCCGGACTCGATACGAGTTCGACATAGTGACTACATTCCTTGAACAGCACCTCGGGATGGGTAGCCTGAAAATAGTCGGTGCCGATCTCCGTACTTGGAATATGCGCAGCGATAGCAAGAACAGGAACACCGTTCCGATGGCAGTCAAACAAACCATTGATAAGGTGCAGATTCCCAGGGCCGCAGCTTCCGCAGCAGACAGCGAGCTGCCCCGTGAGATGCGCCTCGGCGCCAGCGGCGAACGCCGCGCTTTCCTCGTGCCGCATGTGAACCCACTCAATCGAACCATCGCGACGCAGGGAATCGGTGAAGCCGTTCAGTGAATCCCCGACCACGCCATACACACGCTTTACGCCCGCCTTTACAAGTGCACCGACCATGTAGTCGGCAGCTATCGTTGCCATGTCGCATCTCCATTCAAGTTGAGCAATTGCTGCAGATCCGCCGCGTCCTCAAAGAGCTGGCTTCAGCAGAATTTTCTGGCTTGATGATAGGTAGCAAGAGTGAATTGCGCCTATTACATGAATCTGGGATCTTGGGATTCCCGGAGCAGAACGGAGAACGAGAACGGCCGCCATCGCGTGTCATCACGGCCAGCAGCCGGACATTTGAACGAAGCGGAGATCGACGCGTTGGGAGGTAGTCACGCAACATGACCAGTGCGATGGAGTGATCAGCATTCACCTGGCGAAGGTCCGCACTAGTCCACTCCTTACGTTGGCGGGATGCTCATCCGAGGAACGATCTGAGCCGGTGCCCTCCATGTCGCAAGCTGAGCTGGGACTGAGTCTTTCGACGAAGCGCACGCACAGGCGCACGTTCCTCGACCAGACGGAGCGGGAGGTTCCGTGGTCGGACTTGATCTTGTTGATCGAACCGCACTATCCCAAGGGCAGGACAGGACGCCCCCGGAATGGCATCGCAATCATGCTGCGCGTCCACTGACCACTCGTCGCCAGGCTTTGAAAGCGGCGCATGAGCGGGTGAAGCGGGGGGATTGTCGGCGTTGAGCGTTGGCATCGTGAAGACATCAAACCGTCCGGCCATGTGCGCCATAGGGCAGTGATCGCGAAGGGCTCGCCCGCTGGCAGGCCTATGCGCCAACGCACTACCTTGCAGTCTCGTGTTGCGCGCGCAGTCCCGTCGCGGACCGCGCACCTCGATGGGGAACGCAGTGGACTACCGGGCGCCGCCGATGGTCCATCGCGGATCCAGTAGCAAAGGCATAGCATAAGGAGAAGCTTATGCCAATTAGAAAAATGTTTAATTGTCGTTAATGCATTGGCGAGCCTACGCTTCAGTCGAATTCATCTGACTGCGTGGACATTCAAAGATGGGCCAGCCAATCTCCGACCAAGGTCGCATTACAAAGGCGCTCCTGACACGATGCTATCCAGATGCCGGCGCGGAACCACCGCTCGGTGCCCATCTCGTCACGCCGCGCCACGGCTACAGCCACCATGGCATCTACGTAGGCGACGGCAAAGTTGTGCATTACGCTGGACTTGCCGGATCGTTGCATCGCGGCCCGGTCGAGGAAGTCAGCATTACGCGTTTCGCCGCCGGATACGAGGTCCTGATCGAACCTAGTGCTGACCCCGTGTACGTCAGGCACGAAGCCGTGCGGCGTGCACGCTCGCGGTTAGGCGAGAATCGCTACAGGCTGCTGACTAATAACTGCGAGCACTTCTGCGCCTGGTGCCTGTATGGGGAAAGCCGTAGCGAACAGGTGCTTGCATGCTTCATCGACCCGCGCGCGGCCCTTCGGACCGCGTTATGCCTGTTCACTGCATTCCTTGCGGCGGCATGTCCGGCGCGGCGCACCGTAGCTTGCGCGAGCTGACGCTCGATTCTTGCTGGCAGTTGTGGGGCTGTCCCTGGCGCATCGCGCTTTGAGCGGCATTTCAATTCAAAGCGACAGGAAATTCTCGTCGCCTCAACCGTTTGTGTCACCACAGCGAGAAGTCAAGCACGCTGATGTAAAGATGGAGAAGGGCCATGGAGTCGGTCAACCAATCTGTGTGCGTAGTCGATGACGATGCAAGCATCCGGGAAGCGCTGACAAGCCTGCTGCGCGCCCATGGAAAAAGCGTGCTGTCGTTCAACTCGGGGAAGCAGTTTCTGGAATCCATTCAGTGGGACACGGTGGCATGCTTGATCCTTGATATGCGCATGCCGGGCATGACCGGCCTGGAAGTCCAGGAGCACGTAATCAATAGCTCTCAAGTTTCCATCGTATTCATCACGGGTAGGAACGATGTGCCTTCCACGGTACGGGCAATGAAGAGCGGAGCCGTTGACTTCCTCGCCAAGCCTATCAGTGAGGATGCTCTGCTCCGAGCCGTCGACATGGCAATTGCCAGGACGCATTCGCAGCGAATAAATGCCGCAGCAGATGCTGCATTACGAGCGTTGTACGAAACCCTGACCCCAAGGGAGCAAGAGCTTCTGCCTTTGCTTGTCGGGGGGTTGTTGAACAAACAGGCAGCGGACGTACTGGGGATCACTGAGTACACCGTGCAGGTGCATCGTGGTCACATTATGAAGAAGATGCAAGCGCGCTCATTTGCCACACTCGTCAGGCAAGCAAGCCGGCTGGAGCTTGAGACGTGCATGCCCTCCAACTGCCACCAGCACTGACGCCTTGCCAAATGAACACGCAATACCTGAGCCAGGTGGTCTACAACTAGCATCAGGCTAAGTCCGCGCTCGAGTCGAATAGCTTCAGGGAAAGCCATCAGGCCTCGGCAGCATTTCGTTTGATTCCACCCCCATCTTTCCCCAACTCAAGATGAAAAAACTCCTTTCCGTGGACCCAGCAAAAATTGGGCGGCCGCCGGGCCAGGCATCTCCGGACGCGATACCCGAGGAACTCTGCGATGGAACACCTGCGCCGTTGCGACAGGCGCTGGAGCAGCTACTTGGTCCAGATCGCGTGTTGCATCGACTGGTTGACCTTGTCCGCTATGCCTCAGATGCCAGTCCATATCGGCTGGTGCCGCAGGTAGTGGTCGTCGCGCATGATGCGGACGACGTGGCAAAGGTTCTTCGATTCTGTGCTGAAACAGGTCGACACACCACGTTTCGCGCTGCTGGGACAAGTCTAAACGGGCAAGCACAATCGGATGAAATTCTCATCGACGTGCGCAAGTCTTTCAGCGGTATCAAGCGCATCGGGAAGGACGGTGTCAGCCTGAAGGCCGGCGCCGGAACCATTCTTTCCCACGCCAACGCTCATCTGGCGGTGTTCGGCCGCAAGATTGGGCCGGACCCGGCAAGCTCCGCGGCGTGTACGCTCGGTGGCGTCGTTGCAAACAATTCAGGGGGCATGCGGTGCACCTTGTCTCAAAATGCCTACCAGACCGTCAACGCGCTGACGTTCGTGCTTGTATCTGGGACGAAGATCGACACATCGGACCCGGACGCTGAACGACACTTCCAGGCAAGCGAACCCGAGCTCGCGGAAGGACTCATGGCGCTTCAGGCGGAGATTCTCGCGGACGACGCACTTGTCGAGCGAATTCGTCGGAAATACTCCATCCGGAACACGCATGGCTACCGGCTTGACGCATTCCTGGACGGTCGCTCTCCCCTTGAGATATTTCGTCGTCTCCTGGTGGGCTCGGAAGGGACGCTTGGATTTATCTCGGATGTGACATTTGATACCGTTGCGATCCCGGCCGCCACGAGCGTCGCATGGATTGCCGTTCCTTCCATTGACGATGCCATCGCGCTTGTACCGGAACTGGTTGCACTCGGTGCCGGTGCCGTTGAATTGATGATCGCACCGGCCCTGCGAGCCGCGGCCGCGGCGTTTCCCGGCACGCCCGAATACTGGAAAACGCTGGACTTGCAGGCTGCGGCACTGCTGGTGGAGCTAGGGGCTAGCGACGAGGAGAGCCTGACGGAAAAGCAGGCTCTCGTCATGCACCTGACCGACCAGGTGACACTGCTGGGAGATTTGACCTTTACGAGTCGCGTGGAGGCCGTGGAGCTTGCCTGGCATGTACGGGAGGGACTTCTGGGCCTGGTTGGAAAGCAGCGACCGCAGGGCTCAATGCTTGTCACGGAGGACGTATGTTTTCCACCCCGGCTTCTGGCAAGCGCAGCGCACGACCTGCAGGCCCTCCTGCAGAAACACGGGTTCATGCCAGGGGTTGCAGGGCATGCCGCCCACGGGAATCTGCACTTCACTCTCATCGCGCGATTCGATGAGGAAAACGACAGGGCGAACTATGCAAAGTTCATGGAGGAACTCGTCGACCTGGTGGTGCGCAAATACGACGGGTCCCTGAAAGCAGAGCATGGAACCGGATTGAACATGGCACCGTATATCGAACACGAATGGGGCGAGCAGGCGACAAGCATCATGTGGCGAGTCAAGGCACTCGCCGACCCGCATGGCGTTCTTGCACCGAACGTCATCCTCACCAGGGACAAGGAGATTCATCTGAAATCTTTCAAGTCGCTGCCTCCGATAGACGGTGTTGCCAACGCCAGCCAGTGCATCGAATGCGGATTCTGCGAGCCGGTATGCCCGAGCCGCAATGTCTCCATGACGCCGCGACAGCGTATCGTTGTGCGCCGGGAAATGGCGCGGCAGCCGGAGGAATCTCCGAACTTGCGACGGCTCCAGGAGCAATATCAGTACGACGCCATCCAGACCTGTGCCGGTGATGGGACCTGCTCGCTGCCTTGTCCCATTGGCATCAATACAGGCGAACTGATGCGCGAGTTTCGCCGGCGTTCGCAGAGCGAAACCTCGGAGAGCGTTGCCCTGTCCGTTGCCAGGAATTGGGCCACTGTCGAGCGAGCCAGCACCGTCGCGCTGAGTGGAGCAAAGTATCTCGGCGATACATTGGGTTGGCGGTCAGTGAAAGCCATTGCAGACACGGCGCGCAAAGTGGTCAGCACCGATATTTTTCCCACCGTGCCAGGACCGATGCCGAAACCGGCCGCAAGCCGTATGCCGGAGACCGCCCGCGAAGGTGCCAATGCCGTCTACTTTACTGCTTGCGTCAATCGGATGTTCGGTCGTGACCCCGACTCCCCTCGCGACGCGATATCGATTCAGGATGCGCTCGTCCGGGTCTCACATCGCGCAGGGAAGACGTTGTGGATTCCGCCGGACGTCAAGGGATTCTGTTGTGCAACGCCGTTCAGTTCAAAGGGTTATGCTGCAGCGCATGATTTCATGGCGACTTCGATTGCGGGTGCGCTGTTGCGGTGGACCGATGAAGGACGTTTGCCAGTTGTGGTCGACGCGGCGTCTTGCACTCACGGCCTGGTGAGCGGGATAGCCCAGCATCTTGACCCTGAACTCCGCGAGCGCTACTCGCGCCTCAGCATTATCGATTCAGTGACCTGGTGTGCAAGCCTGCTGCCCGACCTCAAGGTGAGCACGCCAATGCAGCGCATGGTCTTGCATCCAACTTGCGCGATGTTGCATCTTAATCTGTCCGGGCAACTCAAGCAGGTGGCACAGCACATGGCACAAGAGGTCATCGTTCCGATTGGCGCTACCTGCTGCGGCACCGCCGGCGACCGGGGTCTGCTGCATCCAGAACTGGTAGCTTCGGCCACGCGGGAAGAGAATGCATACGTGGACGCGACGACTGCCGACGCATATGTGTCGGCAAACCGTACTTGCGAAATGGGTTTGAGGCATGTCACGGGACAACCTTACGAGTCTTTTGTCTTCAGTCTGGAGCAATGCACCCGGGAAACCTGAGCGGCGCCTGTTCCCCGTCATCGCGAAACTCGGGCGCCTCCACATTTGTGTAATAGCGGTACGCGAGCCTGCTACCTATCCTGAAGCTAAGGTCGAGCGCTGACTCGAACCCGCACATCGCACGAGACTGTGAGCAAACCACTGGCTTCGCTCCACCAGACGTGTACCCGGGATCGTTGTGACCTCATCTCGTCCAATCTCAATTCAACCAGGAGCCAGACAATGAAATTTGCACGCTTTGCCAAAGACGGCCGTGTGGGGTTGGCTGCAGCCGCAAAAGGAGAGAACTTCCATGGCCGCTTTCTCACCGACATTCCGGAATTCGGTGACCTGAGCGACGCCATAGCTGCAGGCGGCGTGGTACCTGCTTCGCTTGCCGAGTGCCTTTTACAGGGAGAACCTGTGGACTTCGAAGGCCTCGACCATCTGCCCCCACTCACTTCACCAGGGAAAATCGTCTGCATCGGGCTGAACTATCGTGATCACACGAACGAGACCGGGTCGGTACAACCCGATTACCCGGTCATTTTCTCGCGCTTCGCCTCAAGCCTCATCGGACACCGGAAGCCTATCGTACGGCCCAAGGTTTCCAGGAACCTCGACTATGAAGGCGAAATAGTCGTCGTCATCGGAAAGGGTGGACGGGCAGTTCCGAAGGCCTCCGCGTTAGATCACGTCTTCGGATACTCGCTGTTCAACGACGCGACCCTGCGCGACTATCAGATGCGTACGACTCAATGGACCATTGGCAAGAACTTCGACGGTACTGGCTCGTTCGGACCTTACATTGTCACGGCAGACGAGCTGCCCGTGGGCGCAAAGGGATTGAAACTACAGACACTTCTAAATGGAGAGATCGTTCAGGAAAGTAGCACCAACGAAATGATTTTTGATGTCGCAACGCTCATCGAAACTGTCAGTGAAGTGATGACGCTGTCCCCTGGCGACCTGATTGTTTCGGGTACTCCCGCCGGCATCGGTATGGCGCGCACGCCGCCACTATGGATGAAGCCGGGTGACATTTGTGTTGTAACCGCGGACGGACTCGGTAGCCTGACGAATCCAATCACGGATGAATAGTTGGCGCATCCGGTTCTCAACATATGATCACAGAAATGGAGCGCCCCATGCCATATTCTGATTACAAATGTTTCCAGTTCGAATTTGATTCTGGCGTCGCATTCGTCAGCATCAACCACCCGCCGATCAATCTTCTGGATGAAGTGCTATCGCTGGAGTTCGACAAACTCGGCAGGGAACTCGAGGTCGACGACAGCGTCCGGGTTGTGGTTTTGCAGAGTGCGCTTCCGGATTTCTTTATCGCCCACTCTGGCTTGGGCCGGGTTGGAGCCGCACCTAAAGTAGTGTCCCATACGCGCAGCTTTCGTCTGACGCAGATGATCGGCGAACGGTTCAGGAGTATGCCCAAGGCAACTATCGCCAAGATTGAGGGACGGGCCCGAGGCGGTGGCAGTGAAATCGCACTGGCTCTGGATATGTGTTTTGCAGCCGTTGGCAAGGCGGTCTTCGGCCATCCGGAGGTGGCGGTCGGGCTTGTTCCTGGCGGCGGCGCTACGCAAAGATTGCCACGCCTGATCGGGCGAGGACGCGCCTTGGAAGTGCTCCTGGGTTGCAATGATCTCTCGGCGGAGCAGGCAGAACGTTATGGTTATATCAATCGCGCGTTGCCAGCGGACGAGCTAACGCTTTTTGTCGAGCAACTGGCTCACCGCATCGCTTCATTTCCCCCGCATACCATCGCTCATGCCAAGGCGGCCGTGGATATTGGGGCGTTTCACTCCCTGGCAGAGGGCCTTCTGGTAGAAGCTCACGAGTCGGACTTGAGTGTCGCAAGTGAGGTAACGCAAGCGCGAGTGGCCGACGCATTGAAGGTCGGCGCCGAAACTTATGAAGGCGAGCTGGAGATGGCTTTTTTATCGAGACTCTCCCCGATAAGATAACCCCGCGACTGCGGAACACCGCGAGCTGCTTGTCGAGATCGACGTGATAGCTGACCAGCTCGACGAGATCCTCAAAGCCGAGCCCAGCCGCTGAAATGCGAGGTCGATCTGCTCTTCCACGCTGCTGGGCACGGTCCCAGCGGCCCGGATCCCGATCTGGGCGGCAATGAATAGCAGGCCACCCCCCGCAACGGCCGGCGCATAGTTGAACGTCTTGAAGACCTCAGTGCTGCCAAGAACTGGGTGTGGATTCGAGAGGACAACAGCCGTCTTGGAGGATGCCATGGTGATTACCTTGAGAGACAGAAGGGATGCCGAGCGGGCCTGCCTACGAGGCATTCGGCGACCCGCGCCGAACCTGATTCTGCTCCTGGCTTGCAGGATTCGGACGCCCTGCCCTCGGTCAGCGGAAGTCGACCGAGCGGTTGAGACTTTCGTATCCGGCAGCGAGCGCATCGAGCAGGTGGCACACGGCCGGCACCATACCGCGTCGCGTAGGGAAGATCGCGTGAACCAGACCCGGCCTTGCCCCAAGGCCCGGCAGCAGGTGCCGCAACCGACCCGACCGTAGATCGTCTTCCACGAACTCCCGAGGCAACCCGCTGGATCGCTTCCCACGGCGCCGAACTCGGGCTCCCGACAGGACGGATGACAGTGTTCGGCGAATCCGCTGGCGGCAATCTCGCGGCGGTGGTCTGCCTGCTTGCACGGGATCAGCGGGAACCTCGCATTATCGCGCAAGCGCTCGTTTATCCCGCTACCGACGCGCGTCTGCAAGCAGACTCACTATCCACCTATGCGGAAGGCTTCATACAGCGCAAAGCCGATGTGGAATATGCCTTCCGTACCTACACTCAAGCACGGCGTATCGCCGTCCGCATGGGAGCTTTCACCCCTGCTTGCGGCTAGCCATGCCGGCCTGCCTCCTGCCTTGGTCATCGGCGCAGAGTGCGACGCTGTTCGCGACGACGGCGAAGCGTATGCGGCCAAGCTGGCTGACGCTGGTGTTTCCGCGACATGCGTGCGCTACCAAGGCATGCTGCATACGTTCTACAGTATGCGCGGCCTCGTCGATGCGGCCGCAACGGCACAGTATCAGGTGGCCAATTTCCTTCGTGCGGCAGTGGACAACGGGTAGTCAATTCAAGCTTCAGGCACCGGTGGTACGCTCAGGACGTTTTTCGGGCCGCCGTCGGTGCTAATGACGTCTACGTGGCCCCCGGCGCGGAAGCCGGAGGCTGCGAGATCAGGAGGATTGGCCGAACACCGGCTTGCGCTTTGCGATGAATGCGCTGATGCCTTCGATGGCGTCGGAGTTTGCAGCGCAGCGCGCCATGCCGTCGCGCTCGGCACGCAACCTTGCGGCAAGGGCGAAGCCCCGCAGTGGTTTGCAGAGCGATTTGATAACCTTGTTGGATGAGGCCGATGCTTGAGCTAGCTGGCGCGCCAGGTCAAGCGCTTCGCGCTGGATGGCTTCAGTGGAAACGAGTCGATCAACGATTCCGAGTGCGGCACAGTCTTCAGCGTTGAAGCGTACGATTGGTCATGAACAGTGCACAAGCCCGCGCATCACCGACACGCTCCGCCAGAAAGCAGGACGCGCCCGCGTCTGGCGACAGACCAATGGCGGCATAGCCACAACGCATCTTGAGGCTACTCTCGGCGATCACCACATCTGCACTGAGTGCCATGCCTATGCCGCTGCCGAGTGCTCCCTGAACAGCACTGACAACCGGCTTGTCCGAGTTGCGCAGCTGTTCCACCCCGGCATTGAGCAAATCGATGACGTCACTTAATAGCGGGGCCAAGATTCTCGCCAAGAAATGCGAGGTCGCCGTCTACGCTAAAGGCCCTTCCCTCAGCGCGCAGCAGAATCGCACGACCCCCCGCATTATTGACCACCCGAGCGATCTCACGCGCCCACGCGGCCGCAAGTTCGTGATTGATGGCATTGAGTCAATCTGGTCGATTCAGTGTCACGATGCCCACACCTTCGTCTATAGAAGAAATGACTGGCGAACTTGCCTTGAAAGCCATGGAAATGTCCTGTTGCCGGGGCTTCAGCGCTACGCGCAAGGTGCCTCGCTCAAACGGTCCGCCCACTTTGTGAGCAACGCCTTGCCGACGCGCGAGTTGTTAGGTCGTCCAATCCCCTGCGAAATGGAATCGCCGGCGCGCACCACGTCATCGAGTTCGATACCGGTGTACAGGCCCATACCATGCAGCATGTAGAGCACGTCCTCGTGGCCACGTTGCCGGTCGCGCCCTTGGCATAGGGACAGCCGCCCAGATCTGCCACCGATGCGTGGAAGGTACCGATGCCAACTTCCAGGCTCGCGAGGATGTTCGACAGTGCCTGGCCATAGGTGTCGTGGAAATGGCTCGAAAGGCGTTCGACCGAAAACTCGGTGGCCGCGACGCGCATCACATCCTGCACCCTGACGGGCGTGCCGACACCGATCGTATCGGCGATGTCGATCTCATCGCATCCAAGTTCGCGCATGCGACGTACCACTTCGGCCACAGAAGAGACAGGCACCTCCCCCTGGTAGGGACAGCCGAGCGAGCACGAGATGCTGCCGCGCAGGCGCACACCGGCTTCCTTTACCGCGGCGGCAACGGATTCGAAGCGTGCGAGGGATTCCGCGATCGAGCAGTTGATGTTCTTCTGCGAGAATGCCTCGCTGGCCGCGCCGAAAATTACAACCTCATCTGCGCCAGATGAGATGGCGCCTTCGAGTCCCTTCATATTTGGCGTTAGCACCGAATACAGCGTCCCGTGGCGCCGGGCGATGCGTGCCCTCACCTCGGCCCCGTCGGCCATCTGCGGCACCCACTTCTGAGATACGAACGACGCGGCCTCCACGTCGGCGATGCCGGCGTTGGGCAGTCTGTTGACCAGCTCGACCTTGACGTCGGTGGCCACCAGCGTCTTCTCGTTCTGCAGTCCGTCACGCGGACCGACCTCGACAATCTTCACATATTGGGGCATGTCAATGTCCTGCTATTGCGCCAGGGTAAGTGACGCCGCTTCGTCAACAGAGAACGCCAAGAGCTGCGCGCCATCTGCCACCTGCTCGCCCACTCCGTACAGCACCTCGCTCACCACCCCGTCGGCCGGCGCGCTGATGGTGTGCTCCATCTTCATCGCCTCCATCACCAGCAGCGGCGTGCCGCGCGTGACGGTGCTGCCGGGCTCGACCATCACCGCGATGACCTTGCCGGGCATCGGCGCGGTCAGCTTGCCGCCCTCGCCTTCGCTCTCGCCGGCATGTATCAGCGGGTCTTGACCAATGCAGTACCGCGTGGCTGCCAGCGTGGAAGACGTCGAAAGTGTCGGCCTCGCAATGGACCTGCCCTTGCAGTCGACGCGTGCCGAGGTCGACGCGGATGTCGTCGGCCGACCACGTGTACGCAAACGGCGCGGCCTGGTCGGCAGAGTCGCGCGTCGCTTTCGAGCGTCACGTCGAGCGTGTCTTTGCCGCAGGTGAAACGCAGCGCCCGACGGGCGATGCCGTTCAGGCGTCACGCGCCGCGGTGGGTCCATGGCGAATGCTGGTCGGCACTGTCGACCTGGCGCGTGCGGTTCTCGCGCTCCAGCAGCGCCGCCACGGCCAGCGCGATGACGTCCATGCCGGTGGGCGCGGGCTTCGAGGACAGAGCCTCGTGGTTGCGCTCGATCAGGCCGGTGTCGAGGTCGGCAGTGCGGAACGCGTGCGACTTCACCAGCCGCTGCAGGAAGGCGACGTTGGTGGACAGGCCCACGACGTGGTACGCCGCCAGTGTCTGCGCCATGCGGGCGAGCGCCTCCTCGCGGTCCTTCCCCCAGACGATCGGCTTGGCGATCATCGGGTCATAGAACGGGCTGATGGTGTCGCCCTCGCGCACGCCGGCGTCGATGCGGATGCCGGCGGGGCCGTGCGCATCACCCCCCCCGCATGAACTGCACGGCCGGGGGCGTGCGCAGGAAGCGCAGCGTGCCCGTCGACGGCAGGAACTGGTTGTCGGGATTCTCGGCGTAGACGCGCCGCCTCGAGCGCATGGCCGTCGATGCGTAGTTCTTCCTGCGTCAGCGGCAGCGGATCGCCCGCGGCGACGCGGAGTTGCCACTCCACCAGGTCCTGGCCGGTGATCATCTCGGTGACGGGGTGCTCCACCTGCAGGCGGGTGTTCATCTCCATGAAGTAGAACGAGCCGTCCTGGTTGGCGATGAACTCGACCGTGCCCGCGCCCACATAGCCCACGGCCTTGGCAGCCGCCACGGCGGCCTCGCCCATCGCGCGGCGGCGCTCGGCCGTCATACCTGGGGCCGGCGCCTCTTCCAGCACCTTCTGGTGACGGCGCTGCACCGAGCAGTCGCGCTCGAACAGGTACATGCCACGGCGATCTGCGGGATGCCCTGCTTGGAGAGATTCGCCTGGTTGTAGAAGATGCGGCCGAAGTGGTCGCGGTCGGGGAAGACATCGTCCTGGTTCGGCAGGTTGGCGCCGCCTGAGTCGACCCGGTAGATGCAGGGCAGGTTGTTCTCCTGCGCGATCTCCTGCGCCCGCACGTGCTTCTTGACGGTCAACGGGTAGTAGGTGCCGCCCTTGACGGTGGCATCGTTGCAGACGATCAGCATTCCTGCCCGGCCACGCGGCCGATGCCGGTGATGATGCCGGCGCCGGGCGCAGCATCGTCATACATGTCGTAGGCGGCCAGTTGCGACAGTTCGAGGAACGGGGTACCGCGGTCGAGCAGCGCCTGCACGCGATCGCGCGGCAGCAGCTTGCCGCGCGAGATGTGCTTGTTGCGGGCGTCTTCGCCGCCGCCGTCGGCCAGCTTGCTGATCTTCGCCTTGAGGTCCGCCACCAGCGACTGCATCGCCTCGGCGTTGGCCTTGAAGGATTCGGAGCGGGCGTTGAGTTTGGTATCTAGAATCGGCATAGGATGCGGGTCAAGCCCGAGTCAAGCAGTCTTTCTTTCGCTCAGGTTGAGTTCCCGGATCATGCTGTCGCGCATGACGAACTTCTGCAACTTGCCAGTGACCGTCATGGGCATCTCACTAACAAACCGGATATATCGCGGAATCTTGTAGTGGGCGATCTGGCCCCGACAGAATTCGCGGATCTCCTCCTCGGTAGCGCCGTGCCCCTGCCTCAGGACAATCCAGGCGCAAATTTCCTCGCCATACTTGGGGTCAGGTACCCCGAATACCTGCACCGATTGCACCTTCGGGTGACGGAACAGGAATTCCTCGATCTCGCGAGGGTAGACATTCTCTCCGCCGCGGATCAACATGTCCTTTACCCGGCCAACGATATTGCAGTATCCCTCGGCATCAATCGTGGCCAGGTCTCCGGTATGCATCCAGCCGTCACGGACCGATTCGCGAGTGCGTAACTCGTCGTCCCAGTAGCCGAGCATGACCGAGTAGCCTCGTGTACACAGCTCCCCTGTGACGCCGACCGGAACGATCTGACCATCCGCGTCAACCACCTTGCACTCCAGGTGTGGCTGCACTCGACCGACGGTGGAGACTCGCCTGTCGAGCGGGTCATCCGTGGCGCTCTGGAAAGAGACGGGGCTCGTCTCGGTCATGCCGTAGGCTATGGTGACATCCGTCATATGCATGTCGGCCACCACACGCTTCATGACCTCGATCGGACAGGGGGCGCCGGCCATGATGCCGGTGCGCAGGCTTGAGAAGTCGTAGCTTGCGAAGTCCGGATGATCGAGCTGGGCGATAAACATGGTTGGCACCCCGTGAAGGGCGGTGCAACGCTCTTCATTGACAGCGGCCATTGTTGCCACCGGGTCAAACGCTTCGCCCGGGAAGACCATGCAGGCACCCGTGATAGTACACACCAGAGCGGACATGACCATACCAAAGCAGTGGTACAGGGGCACCGGGATGCATAACCGGTCGTCCTCCTGCAGATTCATGGCCATTCCGACGTAGCGCGCGTTGTTGATGACGTTCCGGTGCGTCAGGGTCGCACCCTTTGGTGCACCGGTCGTGCCGCTTGTGAATTGAATGTTGATGGGGTCGTGCGAGTCGAGTACGGCCGCGATCGCATCAAGCTCGCTGATTTCCACGCCCGCCCCGCGCGCGATCACGTCCCGATAGGTCAGCATGCCGGGCGTAGCCACGTCCTCCATGCGAATTATCCAGCGGAGTGCCGGTAGCTTCGCCGCTTGCAGCGCGCCTGGCTCACAGTGCTGCAGCTCCGGGGCAAGGGTCTGCAGCATCTCCACGTAACGCGTTGTCTTGAAAGACTCGGGTGCGATGATCGCCTTGCAACCCACCTTGTTAAGGGCATACTCCACCTCGGCCAGTTGATAGGCCGGATTGATATTGACCAATACCAGGCCAAGGCGAGCCGTAGCGAACTGCGTCACCGGCCACTCAAAACGATTGGGCGACCAGATACCGATGCGATCTCCCCGGCGCAGGCCAAGCATGTGAAGGCCCGCGGCCATCGCATTCACGGCGTCGGAGAACTCCTGCCAGGTCCAGCGAATGCCCTGCTCGCGGAAGACGACCGCAGGCCGTGGACCGTAATGCTTGACCGTCTCCGCGAGCAGAGCCGCTATGGTCTGCTCGCTAAGCGGCGAGGCGGTGTCACCCTTCACATAGGACAGCCCGTTGGCGGGCAGAGTCGCTCCAGTCTCATGCCGGGAAGTCCCAAGCTGCATCGTCATACTTGTCTCCAGAGTACTGCGGGGAGCGTTCGGCTCAGCCGCTAGGTATGGAACCTATGTTATACGATTGTAAAGTACAGCGCCAACAAATGGTCAGCAGTGGAACTACCTTGCTTCGCTCGGGGTTGCTGCGAGACGCCCCCGGGGATCCCTGATTAGTGCACTATGCGCTTCGTCGAGCGAGGGAAATTGCGTACAATTGACCGCGGTAGGTAAGTTCTCAATAAAACGGGGCAAGCGGCGGCACGTCGCTCAGGTCGAGCGAGCGATGCGCTGTTCGAGGAGGTGGGGAAGTCGGGGAATGTGATTGGTGTGTGTGATGCGGTCCGCCAGGTAGTCCCAGAACGAGATTCCCAGCTTTCGACAGGTCTTCTTCAAGCTCGAGAAGGTGTCACGGCATTGACGACCGAGTTCGCTGCGCGTGCCGCCACTGATCTTCTGCTTTTTCAAGTGGTCGCGAATGTCGCGTTCACTGCCGTTGGTATGCAGTGGGATCTCGGGGCGTTCGAGCACCAAGAGCAGTTCGGACTTGTTCTTGTGAAGGCGTCTGAGCAAACGGTCCAGCGTTGCGTAACGGGTCTTTCGAATGAAGACTGCGTCAAAGCGTTTTTGCAGTTCGGCTTTGCGCTGGATCGTCGGATTCTGCTTGTATTCCTTCAGATCCGCATAGAGCGACCAGATTTCGCTGCGCACACGGGCAATATCCTCTCGATGTAGGTCATTGAGCGGCAGCAGCTTGTGCACGAGACGCTCGGCGTGGACCCAGCATAAGCCGTGAATCAACACATTGAACTGTCCCGCATCATCGCTGATGATGGCCAGATCCTGGGCTACGCCACGTCGCCTCAGGCTGCCCACTAATGCCCCTTCGGTAGCGATGTTCCGGTGGCGGGTAACGTCCATGCCCAGGCTGTCCAGATGAGACAGCCACGCACTCTGGTTGGCGAAGCTCGCGCACTCATGCTGACGCAGCCCTTCCACGAACGCCTGTGGGAGCTCATGCTTTTTCATGTAGGAGAGGGCCTCGTCGTTGACCTGGTAGCCATGTCCCGCTGCGAGCAGTTCGAGGAAATTGATGCGACTCTTCGTGCTTGTGCCTTTGAACCAGGCGAAGTGCTCGTTACCGATGTGGGTGACGTAGCCGTTGCGCCCCTGATGCCGCGTGCCGGTGTCGTCGACCGTCACATACGCCGAGAGCGCCAGCCCCGTCGACAGCAGACCCTCCTTTTCCTCGTGGAAGCACTGCTTGTCCTCCTGCAGCAGCGCATTCATCTGCCCGGACGAGATCTCGATACCCCATTCCCGCAACTGCTCGCACAGCAGCGGCTGCGTCACGTGGCAGTGGTGATATTGGTACAGCACGTAACTGACCAGTGTCGCGCCAAAGTGGCTGCCGGCAACGGCCTTGGGCAGCTGCCCGGTCAGCGTTTGACCGTCCGGAGTCTGCCAGCGTGCGAGCCGGTAGCGCGTATTGTGGGTCCCGATCACGAGGTCCTGCACCACGAAATCCCGGTAGCCCTTGAACCGCGAGCCAGACGGGATAGACTCGGCCGGCTGGATGACTTGCTCGCAATCGATCTTCAGCTGCCCCGTCTTGCTCCTGGCGGGCGAACCGCGTCGACTGGCTGGTTTGCCCTGCTGCTGCCGATTGGACTCGCTGGTTTTGCCGGCCTCCTCATGCATGCGGCTTGGCTTGAACGTCGGGCGCTTCTTCTCTCCCTTGAGCACCGCGACCTCGTCTTTCATGTGCCCCGCGTTCTCCACCAGACGATGGATGAGCGCCACGAGATCTTCACCCCAGGCCAGCACCTTCAGCACCGCCGGCGTACGTTCGGCCTCGGCAATGTACGGCGCAACAAGCTTCTTCTTCACGGCCGCAGTCAGGCTACGCGCGCTTTGCAGCTCTTCTCAGCTCGGCGAGTTCCTGTTCCAGTTGCTCCTTCTCCTGCTGCAAGCCATTGGCCATGTCGACCAATCCCTCAACCCATGCCAACACCTCAAGTTCTTTTGGCGTCAATCCTTCTCGCGCGATGTCCGGCAGCGTGATTTTTTGGCAAGTGGTCATGACCTGGGCAGCGTGGATGGCGACGGCGAAAGTTAACATCTCCACCCAGCGTTTACAAGTGGAACTCGTTGCGGCTTACGGCAAGGTCGCGCCGATATTTCCACCCCGACATTCCAGTCACCGGCCACGCCTCACCACCTGGCCTTGCCCCGGCTTATTGAGAACTTACCGCGGTAGCGCATAAACATTTGTCCTTCCAGGGAAGTAGAATCGATGAGCCCCACCATCGCGAAGCAGACTACGCCCGCTCGATTGCGCAAAAAGCCGGCTTCAGCCACCCCGGCCAATTCAACCCGGAAGCCGCGTTTATCTGGCAGCAGTCACATAGAGCTCATTACTCTGCAGTGGCAGCATGCGCGGAGCGACCTCGATCTCTCGAACTTCCTGCTCGCGATCTATTTCATGCGGCTCGGTACGCTCGTCGAACGAGCCTTTGACCGGCTGTGTCAGCGCGAGTGGGACATCAGCGGGTCCGACATGCGCGTGTTGCTTGCATTGCGCCGGGGTGGCCCTCCGTATGCAAAGCGCCCGACGGATCTGTATCGCGCGCTGATCGTAACTTCGGGGGCGATCACGAAGAAGATCGACCGGCTTGCCAGTCACGGCATGGTGGAACGCACGATCGATCCCGGCCATGCCGGCGGATTTATCGTGCATCTTACGAAGAAGGGAATCGAGACCGTCGAGCAGGCGGTGGAAAAGCTCGCCAACGAGTCGTCCGTCGCACCGGCCATGTCACAGTTCCCGGAGCAGGAGCGTGCCGCCGGTCAGGCGTTCTGCCTCCGGACGCTCGCCTTGATGGAAGAACTGGTGCTTCCGCACCTCGAGGATGATGCCGACGCCGAGCCAGCGCCCGCTCGATCCAGGACGACGGCCCGGCAACGGAAATGACTGGCACCATGCCTTAACGGGTTGGCGCCTTTCCTTCGAAGGCATCCTGCAACAACGCGCGGATGGCCTGCCGTTCCAGTGGCCGGGGATTCCAGTAGGCGTTGGTGCAGGCGATGTCGGCGGCATGGTCGAGTTGGCTTTCGTCCATTCCCAGCGCTTTCAATGCCACCGGCGCGCCGCTTTCCCGCGCGAGCGCGTACAAGCCTTTGGCAGCGCTGTCGTGTTTCAGTGCCCTCGCAATGCGCTGCATAGCGGCGGGCGCGGCGTCAGCGTTGTACACCAAAGCGTGCGGCAACACCACTGTGTGCGTCTCGGCATGGGGAAGGTTGAAACTCCCGCCAAGGGTATGGCACAGCTTGTGATGCAGCGCCATCCCGACGCTGCCGAGCACGGCACCACAGAGCCAGGCGCCGTAGAGCGCATCGGCGCGTGCCGCCCGGTCGTCCGCCTGCGCGACGATCCGGGGCAGGCTGCGCGCAAGCGCCGCGATGCCCTCCTCGGCCATGAGGCTGGTCAGGGGGTTGGCGTCGCGCGCGTATAGACCCTCGGCCGCGTGCGCCATGGCGTTGATACCGCTTGTCACGGACAACGCGATCGGCAGCGTCAGCGTGACATCGGGATCATAGACGACGATCCTGGGCAGTACGCGCGAGTCGGTTCCCGTCCGCTTCATGCCGGCATCCGTGATCCCATAGATGGGCGTCATCTCGCTTCCGGCATAGATGGTCGGCATCGCGATGATCGGCAATCCTGATTCCAGCGCGATGGCCTTGGCGAGACCGATGGCGGAGCCGCCACCGATCGCGATCAGGCAATCCGCTTCCAGCGATACGGCAACGGCCCTCGCTTCCGCGACGATGCTCGCCGGCACGTGCATGGTGGCGCGATCGAAGACGCCGGCGGCGGCCGCGCCCAATTCCGTCGCCACCGATTCGACGAGCTTGGCCTGGTCACGGCCGGAAAGGATCAAGGCGCGGCGCACGTTCAGCTCGCGCATCTCGCGCCCGACGTGGACGAGCGCTCCGCTTCCAAACACGACGCGGGAGCCGCGGCCGTTATAGACGAATTCAGAAATCGACACTGTCTCGATGCAGCCGGGTTATTGGCCCTGCCCCACTGGATTGAGAATGAAATCGTAATCAAGCGTATGGAACGCCGAGGGCATTGCGGTGCCATCCGGCGCAATACCGGGAGGATGCTCGACCCAGTCCACGACCAGGGACGAGCGCACGCCGAACACGGCATCCGAGTCGAGGTACTGGTCTTCATTGCGGAACAGGTGCGTGATCAATGGCTCGTACCCCGGCGCCTTGATCCAAAAATGCAGGTGCGCGGGCCGCCACGGGTGCCTGCCGAGCGCAGCGAGCATGCGTCCTACCGGACCGTCATGCGGAATCGGGTAAGCCTCCGGCAGGATGGACCGGAAATGAAAGCGTCCGTCAGGCAGGGCGCGCAGGCGGCCCCGTGCCTGATATCCCGGGACCGGTTCCTGTGAATCGGCGTACTGCACGTCGTAGAAGCCGTCTTCGTCCGATTGCCAGACTTCGATTTCCGCATCCGTCACGGGTTCGCCGTGCAGGCCGCGCACCCGCCCCGAGACAAAGCACGGCCGTCCCTTAGCGCCATTGGACAGGTCCTCGCCATTCTCGTACCTGGGTGATCCGTTGACGAAAAATGGCCCCAGCACCGTTGCTTCCGTACATGCCGCCGGCTTGCGGTTGTTCTGCGTCGTCACGAGCATCGAGAGCCCGAGAACGTCGGACAGCAGCACGAACTCCTGCCGCCGATCGTCGGTGATATGGCCGACGTCGGTCAGGAAGCCGATCGCCTGGTGCCATTCCTCTTCAGTCAGCCTGACATCCCTTGCAAAGGCGTGCAAATGCCGGACCAGGCTGTTCATCACGGCCAGCAACCTCTCGTCCCCGCAGTTCGCCATCGCGGCCAGTACCGCCGGCGTAATGGTGTCTTCGTCGATGTTTCGCATCGTTTCTGCCTTCAGTTCCCGCGAACGATGAGCCCATACCTCGGCTCATCGTTGCATGACGTCGGAATGTCTTCTGTTACTGCCGGGAAAGCACACCCGACATGACCTGCAGCAGTTCCGCGGCCGGGTCCGCCGGCAGGGCAAAGCTGCGCCACGCGACGTGATGGTCCGGCCGCGTCAGCACGCACCCCGTGTCGCCGACCTCGCGGGCGCGCGCCCAGTCGCCGGTGTGGTCCGCATACTGCTGGCGCGGGCCGATGATGCGTACATCGATCTGCAGGCCGAGCTTCTTGCCGACCTTTTCGGCGGCTTCGCGCCAGGCTTCGCCGCCCACCCCGGTCAGGACGGTGAAACGGCCATGTCCCGTCAGGTCCAGCGTGGAATGTTGCCGCCCCCGTGCATCGAAGACCAACGCATGCGGAAGTCGCGCGCCCGGATATGTGGTCGCCTGGTAATACAGTTCCGGATCGCGCTCGAAGGCCGGCTCGGCGCTCCCATCGGTTGCCACGGCGCTGGACTTGTAGCGCTGGTTCATCTCTACCCCATGTGCATCCAGCTCATAGCGCTTGAACGCCAGCGCTTCGCGTATGGCCTCGCGCTGCGTCTCCGCGGCTTTGGTCGCCTGGCTGCGGGCGTGCATATTGGCCTCCATGACTTCGGCATCCGTCGTTTCCGCAATGCCGAGCGCCTCGTAGAGCGGCGCAAACTCCGCGATCGACTGGTTGGCGCGCGTCACCACTTGCTTCGCGATCGGCGCGCGCTCCGTCGAGTACGTCTGCAGCAGGTCCTCGCCAGCCTGACCCTTGATGACTGCCGCAAGCTTCCAGGCTAGGTTGAAGGCATCCTGGATCGACGTATTGGATCCGAGTCCGCCGGAGGGCGGGTGCCGGTGGGTCGCATCGCCCATGCAAAACACGCGTCCATCCTGCATGCGCGTGGCGTACATATTGTTCACGGTCCAGGTATTCGCGCCGAGCAGTTCGATCTCGAGGTCCGGCTTTCCGACCAACTGGCGCGCAATCGCAGTCGCCCTTGCGTGGTCGACCACGGGCGTCGGCTCATTGATGTCGTAGCCCCAGACAATCAGCCACTCATGCCACGGCCGGACCATGCGGATCAGGCCCATCCCGATTCCACCCACTTCGGCTCCTGGCTGCATGATCGGGTATAGCACGGCGGGGCGATGCGCGACCAGTTCGGAGAGATCCGCCCGGAACCAAATGTTCATGGAACCTCGCACGCCCATCTGCCCTTCGAACGGCAGACCCGCGTTCTTTGCGACCCGTGAGTTTCCGCCGTCCGCGCCGACCAGGTATTTGGAGCGGACGGTGAATTCTTCCCCGGTCAGCTTGTCGCGGCATTGCGTGACCACACCATCGTCGGTCTGCGTATGAGACAGGTACTCCGTGCTCATCCGGGCCTGCGTCCCACGGACGCACGCCGTCTTGAACAGTAGCGGCTCCATAAAGGTCTGCGGAAGATCATTCATCTTCGCGGGACTCGACAACCTGCGCTCGGCCCTCGAGCGCGGATGGGAACCCCAGCTCGGTACGCGTCCGATCTCCTCTCCGACGAGACTCTCGCAGAAGACGGTCCCGCCCATCAGGTCCTCGTTTGTCGCGTGGAGGTATGCCTCCTCCTCGACTTCCTTTCCCAGATCGCGCAACACCTCCATCGTGCGCAGATTCGTGATATGCGCGCGCGGCGTGTTGGCCAGCCAGCGATAGTTGTTGACGACCATGTTGTCGATCCCATAGGTGGAAAGCAGCGCGGCACACGCCGAACCGGCGGGACCCGTTCCAACGATCAGCACATCTGTCTTGATTTCCGGCATAACTCATCTCCTACCATCCAAGTGCCGTCACGCGTTTATCGGCGGACAGCGAAATACCTGATTCAGCGGCCATCGGAGATCGGTTCTCCGTGGCCTGAAAAGAAAAAAGGCAGCACATATAAAGGAGCCCGGTTCGTTATGTGCTGCGCCGTACAAAAGCTGCGGTGTTACATGGTGATCCGAAACCTTGATGGCTCGCATTCACTTGCCGTAGAACACCATGTCCGGCGGCACCTTGTCGGCATCGAATGCCTTGGCGGTGCTGGCGAACCCGCGGTTCGCGTCCTCGGTCTCGTACAGACCCATCGTCACGTCCAGCATGACCACATCGGCGGCGGCGACACCGCCGCTTGACCACGCCTTCAGCAGCGTCCGGGTCGCGGCGTAGGAAAGCGTCGGCCCATCGGCGAGCCGCGCGACCAGTTCGCTCGCCACGCGATCGAGCGAATCGGGCTCCGCCACGTGGGTCGCAATCCCGAGTTCTCCGGCCACGTTCCCCGGGATGGGTTCGCCGAGCATGGCGAAGCGGGATGCGCGACTACGTCCCACGCGCTCGGCGAGCCTTTGCAGCGCGCCCGCAATCGGCAACATGGCCGTGGTCACCTCGACGCACTGGAAGCGCGCGTCGCTCGCCGCCACGATGAAGTCGCAGCTCAGCGCCAACTCGAATCCTCCACCGAATGCGGCGCCTTGCACCACCGCCACCGTGGGCACGCGCAGCCCCTCGATCGTGCGATAGGAACGGTTCACGTGTCCGACGAACGTGCGGAACCAGTTCAGGTCTTTGCCCGGCCATTCACGCACCTCACCGCCCAGGCTGAAGTTCGGCCCTTCGGCGCGGACGACCAGCACGCGGATATCGGACTGGCTGGCTTCCCGGACCGCCTCCTCCAGACAGTCGGCGAAGCGTGTATCGAGACGGTTGTAGGGCGGGTTCGCCAGTACGATATTGCCGACCGGCCCCTTGCGTTCAAATCGAATGCTTTTCATCATTTGGTCCTTTAGTTTTCGCGTATTTCCGCCGAATGCAAACTCAGGTGGCCTGCGCCGTCAGCGGAATCAACGGCAGGAGCAAGTGGGATGGGTGGTCCGCGTCCCGGTAGACCTTGTGGGTGACGGTGTTGCTGCTGCAGACGTGATAGGGGATGTACTCGACATCCGTCATGGCGCCGGTTCCGGTCGGCACGTCAAGGCTGCAGATCTCGATGCAGATGCGATGTCCTGCCTTGAACTGGTTGGCCGTCGCCAGCACCTGGATCTCGTATTTGACGATCTCGCCCGGCGTCACCGGCTTGATGGCGTTCTTCGTCAGCTTGTGAAACGGTTCCCCCGGCGTGGACCGGTCGGGGTCGGTTTCCCGATATGACGCCTTCAGCCAGCCACGGGTCAGCTCCCGCTCCGGCAGCGTGTCGGGCACGTTGCGTTCGCCGACGCGAGCGGTGACAACCGATACATCCGGCCCCACGTCTTTCAGCACCACGATCCAGTTCGTGTCAGTCTGGTCGATTTGCGCATGGAGCGTGAGGGAAATTGGGCCGGCAACGAGGACGTCGTGCGGCAGCGGGTCCGTCATGTATCGCAGTCGCTCGACCTTCGTGCTCATCTTGAGCGGCATTTGCGTGAACACATCGGGCTCGCGCTGTGCATTGCCGACTTCGGCCTTTGGCCGGGGCGCGTCGGTGGTGAGCTTTTCCCAGCTCGACAGGTAGTATTTGGTCCATTGCGTCTCAGGCAGCGGCCAGTCACTACCGTTGCGCCATTCGTTGGCGCCCATGACCCAATACCGGACCGGCGGTTCGTCCATGATGCCGGTGTCGATGCCCTTCAACCAATGGTCGTACCAGCGAATCACCTCGTCGTGGTACTGGTGGAACGGCCGCTCCAGATGGGCAGGCCCGGTGAAGACCAGCTTGCGTGGCTGGTCGACATTCCTGAAGTAGTGCTGCGCGCCGAGCCAATGCAGCTTGTATGTATACGCGTAAGCGCCCGATCCTGTGTAGAAGGGAATCCTGATCGACCGGAAGATTTCCTCGGCGCGCTCGAGCGTTCCTTCGGCCTCCCAGGGGTTCGTCATGATGTGGTACATCACCCAGGTACGCTGGCCCTTCTGAGTCAGGATGTTGTACAGGTTGATGTACATCTTGTAGTCGGGATTCGCCATGGCCGCACGCCAGAGCGCTTCCTGTTCCTCCGGCAGCGTGCCCGGCAAGCTGCGCGATTCATGAACGGTACTGAAGACGTCCAGCAGGTACGGGAACGTATGGATCACTCCACCGGGATTGAAATCGCGAAACCCAAACATGCCGCCGTAGGCGCTGCAGGCGTCGTAGGGAAAGATGGCCTTCAGGGCAGGATGCCCCTGCGCGGCGGCACGCCATTGTTCTCCGGCAAAGCCTGAGATACCCACCATCCCGACATTCCCGTCCGACCATGGCTGCTTCGTGATCCATTCGATCATGTCGTAATGGTCGGTGTTCTCCTCGCCATAGTGTCCTTCCGACTTGCCTGATCCGCGCGGCTGGGCGATGACGTGCACATAGCCGTTGGCGATGAATCGGCGCGTGTCGCCGGCCTCAATCGGCCCGAACCAGAGCGGTGCGTGGGCCGGCTGGGGGGGCAGCACGTCGGCGATGTCGGGCCCCTGGATGTCCTTGTTGTGCAGCGCCGAGGCGTACAGCACCGGATACCTGCCCTCGCCATCCGGCCGATAGATATCGACCGCCAGACGAGTGCCGTCACGCATCGTTACTGTGACGTCGCGCTCCTCAACCATGTCTCGCTCCATATTCGTTTGCATGTTTGCCTTCCACTGTCAGCGAACCCGGTGCCTTGGATTCAATGTCGCGCCGATGTCTGTGTCGCTGTTGAAAACACTATATTTCACGCTCGTAAAGTTTTCAAGGTAAACCTTGGCGCCATATTCGAGCCGTTGCCCCGTGGCGATGCCGCCTTCGGTTCCCGAGTCTTCAGGAATATGTCGAATGTGGGGAGGAGCCGCGACGCCTGCGAGAGATACGCTGGCCACCCGTTGCGAGCATCGCAACAGGTAGTCAACGGGGCGCGGCAAAGGGAAATGGGGCTGGCTGAATCCAGCCCCATGAAGGGGAACCCTGGTGGGCTTCAGAACTTGTGCCTGATACCCAGCGCGACGCCGAGCATGTTGGTCTTCGTCGGTGCCAGCGGATAGCCGTTGGAGAATCCGATCGACGCTGTGTCCAGCGCGAGGCCGGCGTTCTTTGCGTACGCCGTGGTCAGGTACACGTCCGTCCGCTTCGAAAAATTGTAGTCGGCGATGAACATGAGCTGCCACGGATTGCCGGGCGGCCGCAGCGCTGGCAACGTCGAGGAGTGAAAGTCCTGGTAGAAGTAGTCAAGCGTCAGCCCAAGCGCGGGGGTGACCTGGTAGGCAACGCCGGCCCAGTATATGTCGTCACGCACCAGCGTCTGCTGCGGCCCACTTGAGCGTCCCCAGCGATAGCCGGCCTCGATCTTTGCCGGCCCGATAGTGTAGCCCAGGGCCGCGGCGGCCTTCCTGACTGTGCCCGTCCCGAGGAAGGCGGCGCCATTGGCGACGCCGGGATTGACCTGGTCATAGGCGATCGTGGCGCTGAGCGCCTGACCAAAGTAGGAAACCTGGGCGCCGTATCCGGAATCGCGACGGAACTGGCCGGGGGCTTCGCCGGCGCCGCCGATGGTGGCACCGCCGACTGTTCCAAAGTTCGCGCCCGTCCCGAAGGACCAATGGGCGCCCACCGTGATGGCGCCGAACGTGCCGGTGTACTTGACCGTGTTGTCTTCGCGGAATGCCGGGCCGACCACCGCAATCACCGGCTCGTACGTGTTCGCGTAATAGGCAGGCGAGAAGTTGGCGAGTGCCTCGTCAAGCGATGTATATTGCCGGCCAAACGTGATCTGGCCGTATGTGGCGCTCTTCAGGCCGACGAAAGCCTGGCGGCCGAACAGGCGCCCGCCTTGCTGCAAGGTACCGGTGTCCACCCCGATACCGCTTTCCAGTACGAACAAGCCGCTCAGCCCGCTGCCGAGATCCTCGGTGCCCCGGAAGCCCCAGCGCGACCCTGACAGGCCTCCCCCATTCAATGCGAATCGGCTATCCGACCCGCCGCTCGCGTTCTTAATGTTCGTGGCAAATTCCACGTTCGAATCCACCACGCCATACAGCGTCACGGCCGTCTGGGCCTGGGCAGCGCCAACCATGCCCAGCATGGCGAGCGGCAATAGTGACTTTCTCATTTTTTTCGTCCCCCCCTGTTCTTGTGCCGGAACCACTCGCCGTGAAGGCGAGCGACGGCAAGGGCTCTCCCTGCCGCCTTGCGGCACGCTCTGTCGCACGGTCCCTCCTCCAGCCGTTGTTATCGGCCCTGGCGGGCCGCGCACGGCTAACAGCTAACGTCGCAGCAGCCTGGCGGCGTTCTGTCCGTACACCCGCGTCATGTCGATGCCCGGGACGTCAAGGGCATCCAGTACCGATCCAAAATTCCGAATTGCGAATGTCGGCGCGAACGGGAAATCTGTGCCGAAGAGGATGCGGTCGGGGTCCGCAACCTGCGCAAGCGAAGCCAGCGCCGGGGTGCCGGCCGAAAGCGCAGTATCGAAGTAGAAGGACCGGATCGCCGCGTGCGTGTCGCCTACGCGCTCGGCCACTTCGTGCATCATGGAAATGGACAGCGCGAGCCGCGGCACGAGAAAGGGCAACGTGCCGCCCGCGTGCGACAGAATGAACCGGACATTCCTGTAACGGCTCATCGCGCCCGACATTACCAGGCTTGTGGCGGTGCGGGTCGTTTCGAAGGGGTACTCGAGCACGGAAGCCGGAGCGACGGACGGGACGTCATGCGGCGGCTGGTTCGGGTGGACGAACACCACTGTGCCGCGCCGGTCGAGCTCTTCAAGCAACGGGACGAAATGCTCGTCGCCCAGGTACTTTCCGTCGTAGTTGGTGAAGAGAATGAAGCCATCGACCTTCAACTGGTCCAGGCAATAGCTGACCTCCTTCAAGGCCGCGTCGACATCCGGGAGCGGCAAGCTGGCGAAGGAACCGAATCGTCCCTTGTACCGGCTGCGGAGTTCCGCTGCGTGGTCGTTGCACTTCCTCAGCAACGTGGTGGCGTCCGGAATGGCCGGCCCCGAGGAGATGGATAGGATGCCTTCGTCGATGCCATTTTCGTCCATCATGGCGATTGCAGCCTCGGCGGACCAGCTTGGGGCGACGCCACCCGGCATCGCTGCGCGCAATACATCAAGCCCCACGGCGTCGACGTACAGTTTCGGCAGAAAATGCTGATGCGTGTCTATCTTCTTCGTTGACATGACGATTTCCTTGGAGTATCGCGGGATGGAATCAGGGTTTCACTCGGCCGCAATTGGCGACTTCGAGCGGATACTTTTGATCGGTTCGACAGCCGTACCGTGCCTTCCCGCCAAAACCCGCGCCATGGCGACCATGCTTGCGCAAGCCAGCATCAGCGGCACCGACAGGACGACACACACGGCGAAATAGGGGAGGTTCGACACGACGATCCAGCCAATCAATGCCGAGCCGATGATCGAGCCCAGCCTGCCGATGGAGACGGTCCAGCCCCCTCCCGCTGCGCGAAACGCGGTGGGATAGAAGATCCCCGGTATGGTGTTGACGCAGATCAGCGGACCGCCGATGGCGAGTCCCGCCAGGAACACCACACTCGCATACCACGGCGCAGTCTCCGACATCCCCAGGGCGACGATGAGCAACGACCCTGCCCCAAACGCGGCCGATATCACGGCGGCGACGTTCAAGCGGCGAACCAGGATGGCAAAGAGGATGGCTCCGCCAAGCGCGCCGAACTGGAACATCGAGGACAATTGCGAGGCCTCATGCATCGAAAGTCCGGTCAGCTTAAGATGCGTCGGCAACCAACTGCCGATCAGAAAGAAGACGAGATATCCGGCGAATTCGGCGAACCATGTCAGCAGGGTGCCAAATCGATAGTCCTTTCCCAGCAATGCGCGGATGCCGGACTGCTTTCCAGCAGGCATCGAAAGAAAGAACTGGGTGGCGGGCAAATCAGCCGTGGGAAAGAGCCTTGCAATAACCCGCTTCACCGCGGCATCGGCCTTGTTGCTTGCCACCAGGTAAAGCGGGGACTCCGGCACCTGCCATGCCAGCAGGATGACCACACCGAGTGGCAATGCGCCGCTCAACAGAAGCATGCCTCTCCAGCCCAGGGGCCCGATGGCGACCGACGTTACGAAGCCGGCCGCAGCGGCGCCGAACAGGAATCCGCAATACATCGAGGCCAGCATGGTGGCGCGCGAGCGTTCCGGCGTGAATTCCGCAACGAGAGCGGACGTGGCGGGCATCGCGGCCCCGATGCCCAGGCCGGTCACGAAGCGCCAGGCGATGAGCTGGGAAATCGATTGCGACTCGCAGGACGCGATGGCGGCAATGCCGAACCATGCGATCGCCACCACGCTCACCGCTTTGCGCCCCACGCGGTCGGCCAGCGTACCGCCGACGATCGAGCCGATCAGCAAGCCGAACAGTCCCAGCGCGACTAGCGGCGAGACCGCGGCGCTCGATAGCTTCCAACTCTGGGTGATGGCCGGCGCGATGAAGCCGATCACAATCGTGTCGAAGCCCTCGATCGCGGTGGCTGCGAAACAGACGAAAAAGACTGCCCATTGCTGCTTCCCCATCGGCATTCGATTGAGGAATTCCCGCATATCGACGCGAACGTCTTCTGTTCTTCCCATTGTCTCTCCTTGCGACTGGATTCACGAAACCTGCGAATAGAGTAGTATTAATTTTTCCGATCGTAAAGCTTTGTGACGATAGGACTATCCCTACGGGCGTTGTGTGCACTTGGGAATGACATGCGGCCCGATGGGAGCCTTGCCTGTAAGCGCTTAACGAAGCGCAGCGTTAGCAGCTTGGGAGCGGAACGCGGAGAATCGCCGCCGCATCCAGGCGGCGGCTGGGGAACGCACGCCCTCCCCCGCCGCCTTATATAATACGGCCGTAAAGTGACCGGCCAGGGGTGGCCAGACTGCCAACGACTGGCGACCCCACGGGTTAACGTTTCGCGGGAGGACCGATGAGTACGGATTCCAGACAGACCCAGAACAGACGGGGCCGGCGGCCGTCTGAGCTCCAGCGCGCGGAACAGCAGCGCGCCCAGGAAACCCGGACTGCGATCCTGAATGCGGCGCTTGCCGAATTCGCTTCGAAGGGATTCGAGGCGGCAAGCATCCGCCGCATTGCCGACAGGATCGGATTGCAGCATCCGTTGATCACTTATCACTACCGGACCAAGGACATCCTGTGGGAAGCGGTTGCTCAACATGTGTTCGATCGGATCCGCCACGAGTGGGAGGGATATCTGACCGTCGAACCGCCGTCCAATGCGGTGGAGGGGATCAGGCTGCTGTACCGTGCTCTGTTCAAGTTCACAGTCGATTTCCCGGAATTCCACCGGTTTATGCTTCAGGAGATACTCGAGTACAGTCCGCGCCTTCAATGGCTGGCGGATACCATACTCGGGCCGATGATCGACAGGCTCCTGCCGCTGATCCGGCAAGCCCAGGACGAGGGGGCCTTGCCTCGCGTCGAACCGGCCATCCTGCACTATCTGATGATCAGCCTGACGTCGACACTGTCGACCTTCGGCGCGGAAATGATGGCGACGAGCAAACTCTCCGCATCCGATACCGCGGTCGTCGGCGCCTACTGGAACACGGTCGAGGATTTGATCTTTGGAGCAAGGCCCGGCACGCTGCGCGTGGTTCCGCCAGTACCGGCCGCGACGGATCCGGCACCTGCCCGCCAGCCGTCCCAGCAAGCCGGCAAGCCGCCCAGGCGTGCAGTGCGAGGCTGACTGCGGACCCCATGGCCCTGCGCTTCGATGGGCACCGCCCGAAGCGCGGGTCTTCCTCACCTGCTCCGCAGCTCCCCCTGGCTTGCCCCGATGGCCGAACGCGTCTCTAATGGTTTAGGACGTGCGACATACGGCGAGGGGGCGACATGCTCTGCGCAAACTGTGGTTTCAAGAATCCCGCGCATGCCAATTTCTGCCAGGAGTGCGGGTCCAGGCTCGCGCGACGGTGCGCAGCCTGCGGCGAAGAGGTCGGCCCGACCGCGAAGTATTGCCAAGCCGTGGCGTTCCACTAGCCGATCACGTGTCCGGGGCATCCGGTGACTCCATCGCCAAGCCGCGGGCTCCTGTCCATTACACGCCGCCCCATCTGGCGGAGCGCATCCTGGCGGAATGGACCGCCATGGAAGCCCGGGGCGGGACCTTCGGCGAACGCAAGACGATCACCGCCCTCTTCGCCGATATGGCCGGTTCGACGGCCTTGATCCAGGATCTGGATCCCGAGGAAGCATGGCGCCTGATCGACCCCGTGGTGACGCTGATGATGGACGCAGTGCACCACTACGAGGGCTACGTCGCGAAGTTCCTGGGCGACGGCATTCTGGCTTTGTTCGGCGCCCCGAAATATTTAACCCGGCATCTCGGATGACGAGATTCGCGCGTTTCTCGACAAATACGGTCTTCCGCCCTCCGACGCCGTTGAGCAGGTACCTGGTGATGGCACGCGGCCGTCCGTTGTGCTGGAATTCAATCAACTTGATCCGGAGACGCTGCACAAGTACGCGGGGCGTATCCATCATATGTTCTGGAAGAGCCGCGAACTGACCGCTCAGGTGCTGACCGACCGCTTTGCCTGACCGCAGGTCGCCGCGATCCGGTATCGAACCGGATCCCGGTGTGCGGCCTCGGCATTCATGAACCTGACTTCTGCTGCGGGGGCTCTTGCCGAAAAGGGCCTTGAATTTCCGGCTGAACTGCGACGCGCCGCAGGAACCGAGCCACGTTGCCGGAAGTCCGGCCGGAAATGCTCGGGCTGCGCCCCGGAAGCCAGCCACACGGCGCTTTCTCGACTATGTTAAGAGGAGCTTCAGGTTCACTTGGCGACCGGCATGCGGCCGGCATGCCGTACGCTACTGGGATGACCGCAGGGAGGTAGTCCGATGGCTGCGTCTGTGTCGATGGAACGTGCCCCGGCCGGACAACCGCACTGGCGTCTCGAGGACAGCACTGCCGTTCTCGAAGGGCTGTGGACGTTCCCCGCGCTGCACGGCCAGATCGACGCCACCGAAAAGGCCCTTCACGCCCTGTCCGCATCGCGCTGGGACATCAGCGGGGTGGAGCGCTTCGATACGGTCGGCCTGCGCCTGCTAGTCCATAGCTGGGACCGCGTCCTGCCGGAGCACCTTGCCTGCAGCGACGCGCAGCGCGCGCTGCTGGAACAGATCATCACGGTCGGCGATGCGCCGCCTTTGCCGAGGCGGCATATCCTCGTCGATACGCTGACGGCAATCGGCGAAGCTCTGCTCAGTCCATTCGGCCATGTCGGGGATTTTCTCCGCCTGCTGGGCGGTTATGTGCTTGCCACGCTCGTCATCGTGCTCAGGCCCCGCCTGATGCCATGGCGCGAACTGTCGGTGGAAAGCTATCGGGCAGGTGTCACTGCGCTGGGTATCACCGCACTGGTCGGCTACCTGATCGGCATGGTGCTGAGCTACCTGTCTGCACAGCAGTTGCTGCAATACGGCGCAAACATCTTCATCGTCGACTTTCTCGGTATCGCGGTCCTGCGCGAGCTTGGCCCCTTGTTGTGCGCCATCCTGATCGCAGGCAGGTCGGGTTCGGCGCTGACCGCGCGGATCGGCGCCATGAAGCTGAGCCAGGAGCTGGACGCCATGAGCGTGCACGGGATCTCCCATACGCTGCGCCTCTACTGGCCGATGATTTCCTCTCTGGCCCTTGCCGTGCCGCTGCTGACCCTCTGGACCACGCTGTTCGCGCTGGCTGGCGGTGCGGTGGCCGCCAGGGCGCAACTGGATATCCCGTTCTCGCTGTTTATCGACCGCTTCCGTGACGTCGTGCCGGTACGGCAGCTCTATATCGGACTGGCCAAAGGCGTCATGTTCGGCTTCGCCATCGGCATGGTCGGTTGCTACTTTGGCGAACGCGTGAAGCCGGACAGCACCAGTGTCGGCACCTCGACCACGGCCTCCGTGGTAGCGTCGATCACCCTGGTGATCGTGCTGGACGCGATCGTCGCGATCGCGCTGTCGCTGACGGGCAAGTAGCCATGCCTGCGCCCGCACAACCGCTCCTTCCCGTGCGCATGACGGGAATCTGGACGACGTTCGGCAGCAAGGTCATCCACAGAGACCTCAGCCTGGAGGTGAAGCCAGGCGAGGTGGTAGCCCTCGTGGGCGGCTCCGGCAGCGGCAAGACCACGTTGCTGCGCCACATGATGGGACTGACCGAGCCGGCCCGGGGCACTGTGGAAGTCTTCGGCGAGCATATCCGTTCAGCCTATTTCCTGCGGCAGCGCTGGCTGCGCGAACGCTGGGGCGTACTGTTCCAGTTCGGCGCCCTGTACAGCGCCCTGTCGGTACTTGAGAACATCATGGTGCCGCTGCATGAACGCGGCAATATGTCCCGCGCCGAGATGATGGACATCGCCTATCTCAAGCTCGCCCAGTCAGGGCTGAAGCCGTCCGACGCGCAGAAACTGCCATCGGAGCTGTCCGGCGGCATGATCAAGCGCGCCGCACTGGCGCGCGCGATTGTCCTGGACCCGGAGCTCCTGTTCCTGGACGAACCCACTTCCGGCCTCGATCCGGTCGCGGCCGGCGAATTCGTCGAACTGATGCTGTCGCTGCGCCACCTGCTTGGCCTGGCAGCCATCGTCGTGACCCATGAGATCTTCAGGCTTGAACCGATGATCGATCGCGTGGCGGTGCTGGCCGACCAGCACGTCGTGGCCAGCGGCACCGTGGACGAGGTCCGCAAGGTCGATCATCCCTTTATCCACCAGTACTTCATGACCGACGCGCCCTGACCGGCGCGAGGCCACTCCACGGGAGGCATTATGGAAAGCAAGACCTATGCGCTCTTCACCGGCATCTTCTTTGTCGTGCTGGTGGCGGCAGGCGCCGCACTTGCCGTCTGGATGGCGCGCAGCCGCGACGTCTATTCCCAGGACCTGACGCTGATTTCCGAAGAATCCGTGAGCGGCCTCAACCGCGAGGCGCCCGTGCTTTACCGCGGCATTCCCGTCGGCAAGGTGGCCGATCTGCGGATCAACTCCAAGAACCAGAAGCAGGTGCTGATCACGGCGCGCCTGTCTCAGCCGCTGCGCCTGAGCACTGCTACCACCGCGAGGCTGGTCAGCCAGGGCATCACGGGCCTGTCGGACATCGAATTGCTGGACAGCGGGCGCGGCGTCCCGCTTGACCAGGACAAGGCTGCCATCCCGGTGGAGCCCTCGTCGCTGCAGCGCGTTGGCGCGTCCCTGCCCGAAGCCGTGGACGACCTGCGGCGGCTCACGCAGGCGCTGATCGAGATCGTCAATCCGGCGATGCGCGAAGACCTGCAGAACACCATGCACAATGTCCGCATCGCGTCGACTGAACTGCCGGACTTGCTCAAGTCTGCCCGCACAAGCCTGGGCGGGGTCGACCGCCTGACGAGCGACCTGCGCGGCCTTACCGCAGACCTGAAGACTGAAGTCGCCGGCTTGCAGCGCGAAGCCACTGGCACGCTGTCCGGCTTCAAGGGCATGGCAAGTAGTTTTGACCGTTCTGCTGCGCGCGTGGACCGTAATATCCTTCCCCAGTTGGAGCAGACACTGCAAGGCGTCGATGAAATGACCAGCTCCCTCAATGAGGTCGCCGTCCAGCAGCGGGACGATCCGCAACGGATCATCTTCGGCAAGCATCCGTCCAGGCCCGGCCCGGGCGAAGTCGGATTCGGAGGCTGATCGTGCTGGCACACCTTCCTCCAGTTGCGCGCGCACGCCTGCTGTCGGGTGCATTGGTCGTATGCCTGCTCTCGGCCTGTGCCTCGGCTCCCACGCAACCGACCCGATGGTCCATTGCCGGCGGGGAGCGTGCCGCGACCGCCGCCGGCACGCTGCCTCCAGGCCTGCAAATCCGCGTCACGGCTGCGCCTTGGATCAACCAGACCGGCTTCCTGTACTCGCTCGACTACAAGGCCGCCCAGGCAGTCGAAGTCTATGCGCAAAACCAATGGGTCGACCGGCCGCCAGTGCTGATCGAAGACCTGATGATGCGGGCCTACGCCCAGGCGCGGCCCTCGCCTCAACCGGCGCGGGCAGCCGGGGAATCACGTCCACTCGCGCTCAGCCTGCGCGTAGTGGAGTTCGTCCAGCATTACGTCAGCGCCACCGAGAGCGAGGCGCGGGTGGTGGCGGTCGCGACGCTGAGCGCATCGAACCCGCCGCAGGTACGCAGCGCGATGTTCCGGGCACAGGTGCCGGCACGCACGCCGGACGCAGCCGGCGGCGCGCAGGCATTCTCGGAGGCCAGCGATCAGCTGATCGAGCAGGTCTTTACCTGGGCGGCGGGGCGGCCGCCCGCCTCGTCCCCGCTTACCTGCCCAGGATGGTGAGGCACGCAACCGCCTCTTCCACGCCGTGCAGGCCGCCGCCGTTCTCGGCAATGGCGATGCGAGCACCATCCACCTGGCGCGCACCGGCTTCCGCCCGCAATTGGGCGACCAGCTCGAAGATCTGCCCCAGCCCGGTCGCGCCGATCGGGTGCCCTTTTGACTCGAGTCCGCCAGACGGATTGACCGGAATCCTGCCACCGATCGACGTTTCGCCACGCTCCGCTACCCAGCCGCCCGCGCCCGGCTCGCACAGACCCAGGGCCTCCACCTGGATCACCTCGCCGATGGCGCTGGCGTCATGCACTTCCGCGACCGAGACATCGGCCGGGCCAATGCCGGCGATCCGGTAGGCATCCGCCGATCCCTTGCGCACGAGGTGCGCGCCAAGGTCGGTCGGCGCGCGATCGCTGCCGCTCACCACCACCGAAGCCAGCACCCGGATCGCGCGGCTGCGGCTACCGGTCAGCCGGGCCATGCCGGCCGCATTGCAGACAATGGCAGCCGCCCCGCCATCGCTGATGGGCGAGCACATTGGCAGCGTCAGCGGGAAGGTAATGGGTGGCGCGCCAAGAACCTGGTCGATCGAGTAGGCTTCGCGGTACTGCGACAGGGGGTTGTGCACCGAATGGCCATGGTTCTTGGCGGATACTGCGGCGAACTGCCGCTGCGTCGTGCCGAACTCGCGCATATGCATCCGCCCCATCGCCGCGTAGATGTCCATGAAGACGCTGTATGGCCTGGGCGAGCTGCTGCCCGGCGGCACGTCGACACCCTGCCCCATCGCCAGCAGGCCGGCGGTGCCGGCGGCTTTCTCATGGACATCCCAGGCGCCATCGAACACGCTCAGCGTGCGTGCCTTGTCCGCCGAAAACATCTTCTCCGCACCGACTGCCAGGGCAATTTCCGCCGCCCCGGCCTTCACGTACTGGATGGCCAGATGCAGCGCCGAGCTGGCGCTGGCGCAGGCGTTCTCGATATTGAGCACGGGAATGCCCTGGATTCCCATGCTCCGCAGCGCAACTTCACCGCGGATCATGTCCTGGCCTTCCATATGCCCCTGCGTGCAATTGGAGAAGAATGCCGCCTGTAGCGCTCCCGCCTCGCACCCGGCATCTTTCAAGGCCATGGTGACCGCTTCGCGCGTCAGGTCCTTGATGCTCTTGTCCATCTGCTTGCCGAACGGCGTCATGCCGACGCCCACGATATACACCGTCTCACTCATGGTATGCCCCGTTGAGGGGGCATCGCACCGGTAGCTCGGCGCTGACGCCACCCTTGCATTCAAGTCTCAGAGGGAAGCCGCTTCCCAGGCGAGATAACCCTGTTCCGCCTGGGCACCAATCAGTTCTCGTGCACCGAACGCACCGGCCGGGGAGGCAAAGCCCACGGCTTTCAGCTTGCCGGACAGGATGCAGCGAGCCGCTTCGGCATTGAAGACGCCGGTCTGCGCGTAGGGCGAGTTGCCCCGCAGCACGACGGACACCGACGCGGTATTGCCACGGCCGTAGCACGACAGCACGCACCGGTTCACATCGGGGTCTTCGCGCGGCGGCTCCACGGTCGTCATGCCCTGGCCCCAGTCATTGGTGACCTGCTCGCGCTGCTCGTGCGGGAGCTGGCGGCACTCGGCTTCGAACTTCTGCAGCAGCCCGAGCACCGCGCCAAAGGCCTCCTGGTTCTTGAACGAAACCAGCGTGCGGACGTTGCGAACACGGCTGTCGCCCTCATACCAGACCGGCTCGCCCCCGCCGCTCCACGGCAACGCGCTCAGGGGCACGTGCTCGCCCGGTACATGGACGCTGTAAGGCGTCGCATACGGCCACTCGACCAGCTCGCGGTTCTGGATGCGATATTGCGGATTGGTGCACATGCGCAGGAACGACATGGTAGAGGCCACGCTGACCTGCGAATCCGCGAGGTACACCGACTCCAGCGTATCGATGCCCGGCGTTTCCAGGGCCAGTTCCGTCGCCAGCACGCCTTCGGCCCACATATACGAGTTCGCGGGGCACAGCAGCAGGTCGCGCTGACGGAATTTCTCGCCGAACTCCCGCTTCAGCCGGAACATCCAGTCCTGCTCGCCCGTGGTGTCCAGATAGTGCGCGCCTGCCTGCAGCGCGGCCGCGACTACAGGCAGGCCCAGCTGCATGAAGGGTCCGACCACGTTGATGACGAGCTTGCGCCCGGAAAACAGCGCGACGAGGTCCGCGTGGTCGTGGCGCACGCCAACGCAGTGATAGTCGTGCCCCTTCAGCTCAGGCACCGCTGCCATCTGCGCCTCGACGCGCGCTTGGTCCCGGCCTGCGGCAATGAAGGGAATCCCGGCAACTGCCAGCTTCCAGGCGATCAGCTTTCCGGTGTAGCCACTGGCGCCATAGACGACAACTTGATAGTGATCGGTAGCCATGGTTTGTCTCCTGCAGTTTGTGTGAATGCTTGGGTGAGGGCCGGCCGACGCAGCTCCGCGTCACGCCCGCATCTCGCGATAAAGCTGGTTGCCTTGCGCGTTGAAGGCCTCCAGCAGGAAGCGCTCCTGCGGCTTCTCCGATGCCGTCTTGGGAATCTCGGCCAGGACCTGCAGGTAGGACGGCACCATGCCTGCGCTCAGGCGCTGCCTGCACCTGGAGAAAACGGCCTGCGGATCGATCTGCCTGCCGGCGGCCGCCACGATGGCGGCTACCACGTCTTTCTCGCCCGGTGCGCCGGACGCGGCAGGCACGCCGTAGACATAGACGTCCGCAACGTCGTCGCACTCGGCAATGACCTTCTCGATCTCGCCCGGCTGGATAAAGTCCCCGTTGTGGCGAATGCCGCCGCCGATGCGATAGTCGAAATAGAGCCAGCCTTGCGCGTCGCGATGTCCGATATCCCCCATGCGCAGCCAACCTCCCTGCGTCTTCCTGCCCGATGCCTCGGGGTTGTGCAGGTAGACCACGTCGGCTGGCGAGCCATTGGCCAGCTGGAAGATCAGCTCGCCTGGCTGGCCTGGCGCCACGTCGTGGCCGTCCTCGTCGACCAGCCGCACATTGAGGAACGGCGGTGGCTTGCCGATGCTGCCGGCCGGGCCCTCGCCCGTATTGATGGTCAGCCCGCCTTCGACCGCGCCATAGAACTCCACGATGCGCACGGCGAAGCGCCGCGCGAACGCATCCCAGATGGCGGCAGGAATGCCGGCGCTGATGACGAAGCGGACCGGGTTGTCAGCATCGTCTGCCCTGGGCGGCTCGCTGTAGATCGCAGTGGTCATGCCGCCGAGCAGTGTGAAGGTCGTGCAGCCGTACTTGCGAGCGATATCCCAAAGGCGCGACTTGGTGAAGCGCCTGCTGAAAACAGCGCGCATGCCAAGCTTGAGGCTCGCTGCCAGGGTCACAATCTGCGCGTTGCCATGCGTCAGGGAGAGGCCCGTATAGGGCCTGTCATCGCGGCTGTACCCGAACAGCGGCCCCCAGCCTGCCGCGGCTCCGTAGCGGGCGTGCCGCATCACCACGCCCTTGGGGTCACCGGTGGTGCCAGAGGTGTACATGATCTGCATGGGGGCCATCGGATCCACGCTGCGGATCTCCGCCACGGGCACCGGCCCGGACAGCACGTCGGAGACACGGCGGCAGCCAGTTCTCGGGGCCGGCACGTCAGGCTCGCCGGACTCCAGCACCCAGACCCATTCCAGCGACGGCACCTGGTCCCGGACCGCCTCCAGCGCTTGCATGGCGTAGTCAGCGCAAATGACCCCCTTGCAGCCCGAGTGGCGCAGCATGTAGGCGAGCTTGTCACCGCGGGTGCGCGGATCGATCGGCACGAAGACCGTGCCGCTGATGGAGGCACCTACCATGGCGTCGACGAACTCGGGGTGGTTCTGCATCAGCAGCGCAAAGCAGTCGCCTGGCGCCATGCCGGCCTGGTCGAGTCCGGCTGCGATCCGGCAGCCGTTCTCCCATAGCTGGCGGTAAGTGCGGACTTCTTCGGTCCCGCCAGCGCTCTCGAAAGTGAGGACGTCGCGGTCCGGTTCCGATTCCACCCGGTTGGCCACCAGATTTGCCAGGATCAGTTCGTCGCGCGCGGCTGCCGTGTCGGCCGGCGCAGCTTGTGCGGTACTTGACATCACAGCCGCTCCTCATCGATCAGGTGGAAGCCGCCCTTGATGGCCAGGACCTCGTTGCAGCCGTCCTCGATGAGCGAAGCGCGCGCATCGCGCAGGATCTTCTCGATCGGGTACTCGCGCGTCAGTCCGTTGCCGCCGAAGATCTGCAGGGCATCGCTGGCGACTTCGAAGGCGTGCTGCGTCGACGTGACTTTTGCCATCATCCCGGCATGCAGCGCGGGAGGATCGTTGGTCAGGTTGTACTCGACCACGCGCTGGGCCAGCGCACGCGAGCATTCGACCTTCCTGGCTAGGTGGAACAGGCGGTGTGCGACGGACTGATGGCGGATGATCGGCACGCCACCCTGCTTGCGCTCATGCGCATAACCGAGCGCCAGTTCGTAGGCGGACCTGGCAGTGCCGGCAAACACCGTGGCCATGATGGAATTGGCGAAGGTGTGGATGGCATAGACGGCCTGCAGATAGTTATCGGGGCCGGCAAGCAGATAGTCCTTTGACAGGCACACATTGTCGAAATAGATCTCGCCCTGGTTGAGCGCGCGCTGCCCGATCTTGTCCAGCGGCTTGCCGCGCGTGACGCCCGGTGCGTCCATTGGCACATAGACCACGCAGCCGCGCTGCGTGTCGGGGCCGTCGCCGGAATCTGCCGCGCAGTAGAGGATGCAGACCTCCGCGATCGTTCCGTTCGATACCCAGGCGGACTTCTGCCCGTTGATGACCACGCTGTCGCCGTCCAGCGTCGCCACGCAGTTCGGCCGCCCGTACTTGCCCTGGGCGTGAAAGATCATGCGGTTCGCGTCGAGCGAGTCGGACCCGTGATCGGGCTCGGTGATGCCCCAGCAGCCCAGCATCGTGTCCGGGAAGCGTTCCATCAGGAAGCGGTTGCCGAACGCGGCTGCCATGAAGGCGGGCAGCAGGCCCGCGCCGATTGAGATCGCCAGGCCGGCATCGCCCCAGCCCAGTTCCTCGAACAACACGCTCATGACCTGGGCCCGCTCGGCAGGCTCGAGTTCGAAGATGGTCGCGATACTGAACCCGAGGTTGAGATACTGCTTGCGCGCAGCCCAGAACGGCGATTCGGGCGCGATCGCGGCGTCCGGTGTCATGCGGTCGAGCTGGATCCCGACCGGCCGCAGGACGTCTTCGGCAAAGCGATGAACCGTCTGCTGGACCATGGCGGCCGTTTCGGACAATGCGGGCTGTGCGCCCAGCGGGCCAAGCTTTGGCTTGGGTGAAGCCGGCGTTCCGGGTGCGACGGCGTCTGGTGTTGCCTTGGCATTCATGTCTTGTCTCCTTGGTCTGGCGTGTTGCCGGTATCCCGTGGCGCCTGCGTGGGCGCTCGATCTCTGTGCCTGAAGATTAGGGAGGCGTCCCGCGGGCGACCATCACGCCGATCCGTGAATTTGCTTCCCCGCTGGTGTCACGGAAATCCGTGAATCGCTGGTGTAGTGCCGCCTCGCGCGCTGGCGTCTGCCGCCCGGACGCGCTACGCTGGTGGCGATGTGACGCGTGCAACGGATCTGGCCCACACGGAGCTTCGCAACCCTATGATTCCTGGCGACCTGCCGCCCGCCCCGGCGCTCAACGTACTCAAGCTCGCTCCCCCGGCCGACGCCTTGCGTGGCGTGGAACGGAGTGCCATCGCCGACACCTGGGAGCATGCCCGTGCCGCGGTCACGCTGGTCTGCGCACCCGCCGGCTTTGGCAAGACCACGGTAATGCGCCAGCTGCTCGGCGCAGCTCGGCAGCAGGGATTGCCGGCTGCGTGGCTGACCGTCGATGCCGCGGACAACGACCTCGGGCGGGTGGTGCCATACCTGCGGGCCGCCCTGGGCGCGGCGCTGCCGATGCCGCTCGATATGCCTGCAACCGACCCGGGGATCGATGCCTCACGTGGCATGGCCGGCGGATCCGCCCGCCAGTTGCTCGACGCACTGTCCCGGGTGGACGCGCCGTTCGCGCTGTTTGTCGATGAGTTCGAACAGATCGCTGACCCGGCCGTCCTCTCGGTCTTCAGCGAACTGGCGTTCAGCCTCGCCCCCGGACAACGCCTTGTGTTCGGGGCGCGCCACAAGCCCGCCCTCCCCCTCGGGCGCCTGCGCGTGCAGGGGCGGCTGCTGGAGATCGACGCATCGATGCTGCGCTTCAACGCTGCCGAGATCCGGGACTACATGGTCGGATGCCGTGGCATCGCAATGGCCGATGCCGACCTCGATGCCTTGCGGGCCAGCACTGAAGGATGGCCCGCCGCGCTGCAACTCGCCGCCACGGCCTTGAACGGCCGCGCGGACTCCCGGGCCTGGTTGCGCCAGCTCTCCGGCGCCTCCGGCAACCTTGCCGAATACCTGGCCGAGGATGTGCTCTCGCGGCTGTCTGCGGAACATCGCCGCTTCGTGCTGCGCTCGTCGATCTTCGACGCCTTCTGCCCTCAGCTGTGCGATGCCGTATTCGGCGAAGCGGACAGCGCCGAATGGATTGCCCTGAGCATCCGGGATAACCTCTTCCTGCTGCCGATGGAGGCGGACGGCGACTGGTATCGCTACCACCCGCTGTTCCGCCAGTTCCTGCGCGCGCAACTGGCGCGCACGTCGGGCCCCGAGATTTCCGGCCTGCATGCCAGGGCGGCGAGATGGCTGACAGCCACTGCGCGATATGGCCAGGCCGTCGCGCACGCCGCCGAGGCGGGCGACACCGTGCTGGCGGCCGACATCCTGGAGCAATGCAGCATGGACTGCGTGCGCGGCGGGCAGATGAGCCAGGTCGCGCAGTGGATGGAAGCGCTGCCGCGTACCGAGCTCGCGCGCCGTCCTGTGCTGCTGACCGCAGGCGCATACGCCGCGGTTTTCCTGCACCGGTATGCACAGGCCGAACAATGGCTTGCCGCGCTGGAATCCCATGGTTCGGCGCCCCACCGTGAGGATGTCGCCGTGCTGCGCGTCATGCTCTCGGCCTGGTCCGACGGGCTCGACGATGCCGTCCAGGCCGCACGCGAGGCGCTTGCCGGCCCCGAACAATCCTCTCCTTTCGTCACAGGCCTGCTGCACAACGCCGTTGCCTATGGCGACATGCTGCTGGGCGAGTACGTGGCGGCCCGCCACACCCTGCTGCTGGCGCGGTGCGAGCTGGAATCGGTTGGCGCGCTCTACGGGCTGACTTACAGCGCCTGCATCGAAGGCATGATCGATATGCTGCAGGGCAACGTCCGCGACGGCGTGGCCCGCTTTAGCGCGATCCTCAACCGTACGATTGCCGCGGGCCAGCGTTATACGAGTTCCGGGCCGGTTGCGAGCGCGCTCCTTGCCGAAGCCCTCTATGAAACGGGCGAGATTGCCGCGGCGGAGGCATTGCTGGGCGAGTACTTCGGGCTGATCGGTGACACCTGCCTGCCGGACCACCTGATCGTCGCCTGCCGGATTGCATCGCGTATTGCAGCGCTGGCCGGCGACTTCCACAAGGCGCTTGGCTACCTAAACGGACTGCAGGAGCTTGGCGATGCGCGCGGCATCGCACGGCTGGGTGTGGCGGCCGCGATCGACAAGAGCCGGCTGGCCCTGCTCGCCGGCGACGTGGCCAATGCCCGGCATGCGCTGGCGGTCGCCACGTCCCGGTCAAAGCCATTCCATGTCTCACCGTATGCGGAGGATATCGACGACATTGAGATCGCGGGCTATCGCATCGCGCTTGCAGCCGGCGACAGTCGCGATGCCACGGCCCGCATGGAAGCCGCCGTGCACCATGCGGAGCGCACCGGCCGCGCGCGGCGCGCGGCGCGCTTGTCCTGGCTGCTGGCGCAGGCCGAGCTCGCCGCGGGAAGGCGGCAGCAAGCATTGACGTGGTCGGCGCAGGCCCTGCGGGCAGGGCAGGCCTGGCAGGCGATCCGGCTCTTCGCCGACGAGCCGTGGCAGCTCCAGCCGTTGCTGGCCCTGGTGGATTCGGAGCGGAGCGGACTGGATCCCGCTTACCTGGAACGGCTCCTGCAGGCCGCGAACCGTTCGTCACAGGCAGCCAGGCCGGCACGCAGCGAACAGGACGGACTGCTCAGCCCACGTGAACTGCAGATCATCCGGCGGCTGGCCGACGGGCATTCAAACAAGGAACTGGCCCGCTTGCTGTTCGTCTCGGAGAACACCATCGAAACCCACCTGCGGCGGATCAACGGCAAGCTGGGCACCGCCAACCGCATGCAGGCAGTGGCGCAGGCCAGGGTGCTCGGACTCCTGTAGGACGAAAACGGCCGGCCGCTACCGCCGCCGCCCGGAGTAGTGCCTGACTTGTGCACTGCAGCGCAAAGTACAGGGACCGGAGGCCCCATTTCCGAGTTTGTTGGGCGTATCATTTTCCCGGCGGGGCCCTGCGTCGGCAGCTCGGCTCATTGCTGCCGCGCTTGCCCCCGCCCGCTATCGTGAGCAGTTCCAGCGCCTGACCGGGGAACGGATGGCCACTGAGAAGCTACCCCTCCTGCTTGCCACGAAGCTGATTCCGCCGCGCCTGCCGGCAGGACTGATCGATCGGCCACGCCTGCTCGATCTGATGGACGCGGCCACGGCCAGGCGCCTCACCGTGATCAAGGCGCCGGCCGGGTTCGGCAAGACCTCGCTGGCGACCGCGTGGCTCACGCGATTGCATGCGGGCGGCACCCGCACTGCCTGGCTGTCGCTGGATGGCGGCGACGATGAACCGGCCCGCTTCCTCCATCATCTGGCGAAGGCGCTGCGGCAGGCGTGCAGCGGCGTCGGCGCATCAGCCATCGGCCTGACGGCGGAAACCTCGCTCATTCCGGCGCAAACCGTTATCGCGACCCTTATCAACGAGCTCACTGAGGTCGAGGATGAGGTTTGCCTGTTCCTGGACGACTATCACCTGATCGACCTCCCGGCGATTCACGACGCGGTGGCGTTCATGCTTTCGCATGCGCCGTCGAATTTCCACTTGATCATCAGCACGCGCTCGGACCCGCCCCTGCCACTTGCGCGCCTCAGGGCGCAGAACGAACTGCTGGAGATCGAAGCATCGATGCTACGGTTCAGCCTCGACGAAACGCAGCGTTTTCTGGAGCACGAATGCGCCGGCAAACTCCCGGAGCCCGACATCAGCAACCTGCACGCAACCACGGAAGGCTGGGCAGCCGCGCTGCGCATCTCCGCATCGACGCTTCTGCGGGAAAAACCCGGCGGCAGCGGCTGGGAGATCGTCGTGCCGTCCGGCACGGCGCGCCCGATTGCTGCCTACATCGAAGACATGCTCTGGCGGCTGCCCGACGAGACGGTCCGGTTCATGCTCGACACGTCCATTCTCGATGGCCTGACCGCATCGCTGTGCCAGGCGGTAACCGGACTCGACGCCAGTCAGTCCATGCTCGAATACCTTGCGACGCGGCAGTTGTTGCTGGAACCGATGGACGCGCACGGCCACTGGTATCGCTACCACCACCTCCTGCGGGAGTATCTGCGCCAACGGCTCGAATCCGGCGCGCAGGACGAGGTTGCGGCCCTGCACCTGCGCGCCTGTCGATGGTATGCGGCGCGCTGTCTCTGGACCGACGCCGTACGACATGCGATCGCCGCGAACGACAGCGACGAAGCCATCAGGCTGATCGGCAACTGCGCCATGGCACTGGTGAGGAAGGGCGACCTGCTCACCCTGATCGGCTGGCAACGCCAGTTTCCTGCCGGCCTGATGCGAGGCCAGGATGAGGTCCGGCTGGCGATAGCCTGGGGCATGGCCCTGGCCATGCGGTTCGACGAAGCCGCGGCAATGCTGGCGTCGATCGAGGACGACATGACGGCGGGAACGCTCCCCGAGCGGGAAAGCCTCCGCTGCGAATGCCAGGCGGTACGCGCTGTCGCCGCCGCGCTGCAGGACGATCCCCCGCGTGCGCTGGCCATCGCCCAGGCCTGCCTCGAACGGCCTGCCAGCCACGCCTGGACCACCAACGTGGTGTCGAACGTCGTCCGCTTTGCCCATTGGAAGGCCGGCGATCTCGAAAGCTTCTACGCGACACCCTGGATTCCCTATTCGGACGAGGATGACCAGCGCAATGTGTTCTCGTCCGTTTATTACTTCTGCCTGCTCGGACTGGCCGAGCTGCAGCAGATGCATTTCGCGCAGGCCGAGCGGCATTTCATGAAATCCATGCGCCTGGCGGAGCATCATGTCGGACCTCAGTCCCCCTCCGCCGCGGTGTGCGCGCCCCTGATTGCGCAGATCCGCTACGAACAGGACCGGCTCGACGAGGCAGAAGCGCTGATCGCCGACCGATTGCCGATCATCAATGCCGCGGTCATGCTCGACAGCGTACTGGTCGCCCACCTGGTGCTTGCGCGCATCGCCGTGGCCCGTGCCGGCACCGACAAGGCCTACGCCCTACTCGACCAGGCGCAATCCCTTGGCTACGCACGCGGATGGAACCGGCTGATTGCCGCCTCCCTGATCGAACGCATCCGGCTCCTGCTTGCAGAAGGCAGCGTCAGCGAAGCCGCTGCGTGTGTCGCGCGGCTCGACCAGCTTGCGCAGCCTTCGAACGACCCCCAGTGCTCCAACTCGAGACAGATCGAAAACTATCGCGCGCTGGGCCGTGCCTACCTGGCGATGGCCCAAAACCGCATGCAAGATGCCGCGGCATTGCTAAACACACTGCTGGAGAGCGCCGGGCGCACGCATCGCGACTACTTGGCGCTGCGCCTGCGCTGCACGCTCGCCATTGCTTTCCTGCGTGCCGATGAACGCGAGAAGGCCGTGGGCGTGTTCCGCGAAATCCTGGAAGCCGCTGCCGCCGCAGGCGTGTTCCGGACAATTCTCGACCAGGGCCTGGAGACGGGTGCGCTGCTGCGCGCGGTTCGGGAGGACACGCCTTCCACAGCGCAGAACAAGGCATTGCTCGCCTACGTCGAGCGCCTTCTGGAAGGATGGCGGGCGCGCTATCAACCCGAGGACAGCGCGGGCGCCGGGGCGGCACGCGAATCGCTGAGCGGCCGCGAACGCAATATTCTCGGCCTAATTGCCGAAGGGCAATCGAACAAGGAAATCGCCCGCACCCTTGGCATTGCGCCTGAGACGGTCAAGTCACACGTCAAGAGCATCTTCATCAAGCTGTCTGTCGACAAGCGCGCCCACGCGGTCGCACGCGCGCATTCCCTGGGCCTCGTTCGTCCCCACTGATGCGTCCCTGATGCGGTCCTGACTCCGCACTCACACCGGTCGTCCGGTTCGCGGCTTCCGTCCGCGCCTTTTTCCCTCCCCCATCGACGATCCCCTTTTCGGGGGATGGTTGCGCTTTTGCCCAGCACCGACGATAGCCCCAAGCACAAAACGCCGCCGCACCACAACAGTGTGATGGTTCGAGTGTTCTTTGCGCGCCACTGATTCCGTATTTCAGGAGAACAGAATGCAGGACCAGGTGATGGGAATGACTCCCTCGGCATATGCGTATCCGCTGCTGATCAAGCAGTTGCTGAATACGCCGCTTGCCCACGCAGCCGATCAGGAGATCGTCTACCGCGGCAAGCACCGCCAGACCTACGCCACCCTGCGCGAGCGCATCGGGCGGCTGGCCAACGGCCTGAGCCGGCTCGGAACAGCACACGGTACGACCGTGGCCGTAATGGACTGGGATAGCCACCGCTACCTCGAGTGCTATTTCGCGGTGCCGATGATGGGTGCCGTGCTGCAGACCGTGAACGTGCGCCTCTCGCCGGAGGAGATCCTTTACACGATCAATCATGCCGGCGCGGAAGTACTGTTCGTGCACACGGACTTCCTGCCAGTGGTAGAGTCGATCCGGGACAAGCTCGAAACCGTCCGGATCTTCGTCAGCATCGACGATGAGGGCGGCAATGCCCCCCAGCATTCGATCCCTTTATCTACCGACTACGAGACGCTGCTCGCCGCAAGCCCGATCGAGTACGACTTCCCCGACTTCGACGAGAACACCCGGGCAACGACGTTCTACACGACCGGCACCACCGGGCTGCCGAAGGGCGTCTATTTCTCGCATCGCCAGCTAGTGCTGCACACCATCACGCTGATGGCCGCGCTGGCCAGCCCGGAATCCGGTCAGCGCTTCCACCGTGGCGATGTGTATATGCCGCTCACGCCGATGTTCCATGTGCACGCGTGGGGCATGCCGTACGTGGCGACGGTGCTTGGCGTGAAGCAGGTCTACCCCGGCCGCTATGCGCCGGACCAGATCATGCGGCTGGTGCGCGATGAAGGTGTCACCTTCTCGCATTGCGTCGGCACCATCCTGCATATGCTGCTGGGCTGCGCCGAAGGAAAGTCCGTCGACCTGAGCCGCTGGAAGATGGTGATCGGCGGCGGCGCCCTGCCCCATGGCCTGGCACGCGCCGCACTCGAGCGCGGCATCGATGTGTTCAGCGGCTACGGCATGTCGGAGACGGGCCCGCTGCTGACCCTGGCGCAGCTCGCACCCGATGCCAGCCCGCGCGACACCGACGACGAGGTTCGCCTGCGCTGCAAGACCGGCGTGCCGGTGCCGCTGGTGGACCTGCGCATTGTGGACTCGAACATGCAAGACCTGCCGCACGACGGCAAGGCCTGCGGCGAGATTGTGGTGCGGGCGCCGTGGCTGACCCAGGGCTACCTGAACAATGCGCAGGCATCCGAACAGCTCTGGGAAGGCGGCTACCTGCATACGCAGGACATCGCCAACATCGATGCCCACGGCTACGTCCAGATCACGGACCGCATCAAGGACGTGATCAAGTCCGGCGGCGAATGGGTCTCGTCGCTCGAGATCGAGAGCCTGATTTCCACGCACCCCGCAGTAGCCGAGGTAGCAGTCATCGGCATCAAGGACGAGAAGTGGGGCGAGCGGCCCGCCGCGCTGGTCGTGCTCAAGGCGGACGCTGCTGCGCCCGCCAGCGAGGATGACATCAAGCGGCACGTGCTCACCTACAGCGAGTCAGGCCGTATCTCCAAATATGCCGTGCCGCAGGTTGTCAGGATCATCCCCGCACTGGAGAAGACCAGCATCGGCAAGCTGAACAAGAAGCTGATGCGCGAGCAGTTCGCCTGAGCCTTCCCGACCGGTTTCAAGGAAACACCATCATGAGCATCCCTGGGTACAGCATGGCCACGCTGGGCAAATTTGTCGGCCGGGAACTGGGCGTTTCGGACTGGGTCCTGGTCGACCAGGCACGCATCGACGCCTTCGCGAAATGCACCGGCGACAGGCAATGGATCCACGTTGACGTTGAGCGCGCAAAACGCGAAAGCCCGTTCGGCGGAACCATCGCGCACGGCTACCTGACGCTGTCGCTGCTGGCATCGCTGGCCATCGAAATCGGGCTCATTCCCAAGGACGCCTCATCCGGACTGAACTACGGGCTGGACAAGGTGCGCTTCATGGCGCCGGTGAAAGCCGGCTCGCGGTTGCGCAGCCGCGTGGCCCTGATGTCCGTCGCGGACAAGGGCAACGGCCGCTACATGGTGAAGCTGGCGAACGAGCTGCAGATCGACGGCGAGAGCAAGCCGGCGCTGCTCGCAGAGACATTGGCGCTGCTGGTGGCATGACACACAGGCTGGTGCCAGGGCAAGACACGAGGTATGAGGAGACAGCAATGACGGCAGTGATCGAAAAGCACGAGAGCGGCAGTGCAGCAGACGCAAGTGCGACCCAGGACAAGCCACGCTTGCGCGGGCCCAACCCGTTTGTGGGCATGCGCCCGCGCGACATCGTGGCAACTGCGCAGCAGATTGGCGTGCAGGCCGTGCGCCACCCCGTGCAGCTGCTGGAGCAGGAAGCCGCCCTGGCGCGCGAGCTGGGATCGGTGCTGGCCGGCAAATCGACGACGGCGCCGCAGAAGGGCGACCGGCGCTTCTCGGACCCGGCCTGGCAGGACAATCCGCTGTACCGCATGTCGATGCAAGGCTACCTGGCCTGGTGCAATGCGCTGTCCGGTTTCATCGAGCGCTCCGCACTGGACGAAAAAAGCAAGGAGCGCGCACAGTTCGTGATGTCGCTGATGACCGATGCGCTGTCGCCGACCAACACGCTGCTCGGCAACCCGGCTGCGCTGAGGAAGATCATCGAGTCGGGTGGCGCCAGCCTGATTTCCGGGCTGCGCAATATCTTCACCGATGCATTGACGAACCAGGGCATGCCGTCTCAGGTGGACAAGAGCGCGTTCGAGGTCGGCAGGAACCTCGGCACCTCGCCCGGGGCGGTGGTGTTCCGCAACGAGGTACTCGAACTGATCCAGTACACGCCGGCCACGCCCAATGTGTATGCGCGCCCGCAACTGATCGTGCCGCCGCAGATCAACAAGTTCTATATCTTCGACTTGTCCGAAGGCAAGAGCATCGTCGACTCCATGCTCCGGAACCAGTTCCAGGTGTTTGTCGTGAGCTGGCGCAATCCGGCGATCGAGCATCGCGACTGGGATCTCGACACTTATGTCAGCGCGCTGGTCGAAGCCATCGCCGCGATCCGCGACATCACAGGCAGCGATGATGTGAACCTGCACGGCGCCTGCTCCGGTGCGATGACGATGGCGGCGTTGCTCGGCCATCTGGAAGCCCGCAAGGAGAAGCTCGTCCACGCATCCACGCTGATGGTGGCCGTGCTCGACAGTACCGCCGATTCGCAGATTGGTCTCTTCGCCACGCCGGAGAGCATCTCGGCGGCCAAGCAGGCCAGCATCCTGAAGGGCGTGCTGGAGGGCGAGGACATGGGGCGCGTGTTCGCCTGGATGCGGCCCAATGACCTGGTGTGGAACTACTGGGTCAACAACTACCTGCTGGGCAACGCGCCGCCGGTCTTCGACATCCTGTACTGGAACAACGACACCACGCGCCTGCCGGCGAAGTTCCATGGCCAGTTGCTCGACATCTTTGCCGGCAACCTGTTCGCCAAGCCGCGTGCGCTGACCGTGCTCGGCACGCCGATCGACCTGTCCGAGGTCTCGTGCGACAAGTACGTGGTGGCCGGCATCACGGATCACATCACGCCGTGGAAGGGTGTCTACAACACTGCCCGGACCTTTGGCGGCAATACCCGCTTCGTGCTGAGTTCGAGCGGCCACATCCAGAGCCTGATCAACCCGCCGGGCAACCCGAAGGCTAAGTACTTCCTCAACCCGGAACTGCCGGAGAACCCCGACGACTGGCTCCTGAGCGCCAGGCCCGAAGCGGACTCCTGGTGGGACGACTGGCGCCAGTGGCTGGCCGATCGTTCCGGCGAGCTGCGCCCGGCGCCGGCAAAGGCCGGCAATAAGCGCCACCCGCCCCTTGCCGCCTCACCGGGGACTTATTTTGCCGAGTGATGCAGCCAGGCTGGCCTGCATGACTCCCGTTTTCACAACCCGCACTATCCGGAGATCTTCATCATGGAATCCACCAAGCCGAACAACCTGTTCACCGAGTACACCAACATGATCAAGCAGTTCAAGTTGCCGGGCTTCGACGTCGGTGCGATCATGGAATCTCGCCGCAAGGACATCGAAGCGCTGTTGGCTGCCAACGGCACCGCACTATCCGGCGTCCAGTCGCTCGCCCAGAAGCAGGCCGACATCCTGCGCGCGGCCATGGCAGACGTGCAATCGCTGATCGCGCAACGCACGACTCCGGGTGCGAAGGCATCAGAGAGCAGCAGCGAGCTGCTTCAGCAGGGCTTCCGCAAGGCGGTGACGAACATGCAGGATCTGGCCGATACTGCCTACAAGACCCAGGCGGACTGCTTCGCGGTGATCAGCAAGCGCGCGGCTGAGAACGTGGAGGAACTCAAGGCGCGCCTGCAACCTGGCAAGTGACCCGGCGCCGGCACGGCAAACGCCGGCCCTCCAGAACGCGGTGCCCACACGGAAAGCCACCTGAATGCGTGAACCAAATATCAGCCTCGAGGCGGACAGCGCCTTGCAGATCCAGACCATCGACTTGGATGGCCAGGCGCTGCGTGTGGGCATCCGCCCCGGCAGCGACGCATCGCCGCCGTTGATGGTCTTCAATGGCATCGGCGCCAATCTAGAGCTGGTCAAGCCTTTCGCCGAGGCCCTTGGAGACGTCGGCGTCATTATTTTCGATGTGCCGGGCGTCGGCGGCTCGCCGGTGCCGCTGGTGCCCTATCGCTTCTCGAACCTGGCCGTGATGGCCGACAAGCTGCTCACGCGGCTCGGCCATCACGGGCCGGTGGATGTTCTCGGCGTATCGTGGGGCGGTGCGCTCGCACAGCAGTTTGCGCACCTGTATCCGACGCGATGCCGCCGGCTGATCCTGGCCGCGACATCGCCCGGCGTGATCATGGTGCCGGGCAAGCTCTCGGTCCTGTCGAAGCTGGTCATGCCGCGCCGCTATACGGACCCGGCCTACCTGCAGAAGATCGGAGCGGAGATCTACGGAGGCGCCTACCGCACGAATGCCCATTTGCTGACGGAGCACGCCAGGCATATCCAGCCACCGCGGGGGCGCGGCTACGTCTATCAGTTGCTGGCCGCATGGGGGTGGAGCAGCCTGCCCTGGCTCGGTACACTACGCCAGTGCACGCTGGTCATGCACGGCAACGACGACCCCATCGTGCCGCTCGCTAACGCCAGGATTCTGGCCGCGCGCATTCCAAAGGCAAAGCTTCACGTGATCGATGACGGCCATCTGTTCCTTGTTGCACGCGCAGGCGATGTGGCACCCGTCATCCGGAAATTCCTTCGACAGGCATCGTGTTGAGCTATCTGACAGGCGCCAGGGAAACCAGGCGAACGGCGGCGGCCAGTGCGCCTGAACTGCGGGAGCAGGAGCGGCTGGCCCGCATGCGAACCCCACGGCGCTCGTGCCGGGGGGCTGCGTCAGCTACGCCGGCATCCACAGCGACAGCCGCATCGCTGGCAGTCAAGCACACACGGCCTTTTCAGGCAAGCAACACAACTCAACTATGAACTTGGGAGATCGCGTGAAGAATCGCGTCGCCGCGCGAAGTTAAACTGGCGTCTATATATCCGTTCCGTCGTCGTTTGACGGTTATCAGCTGCTGCTTATGCAAAACGTCCAGTTCGACTCGATCCAGGACATGGGAAAGATTGCCGTCCTTAACGAGCATCAATGTAGCAAGCTCGTGCGCGCTTAGCACATCTGTCTCCATATTATTCTTGAAAGTTTCCGTCTCACCTAAAGCGCAGCAAGGTTATGTGCTAAAGGGCGAGACCGTCGGCGCCCAGGTCGGCACGGTGTTCCTCGACATGCTCAACAAGAAGGGGCTGCGCGAGCGCGCCGCTACCCCAGCCCCCGAACCAGAAGATCTGGCGCGGCCGCTGCGGCGACTCCGCCAGGCGCAGAGGGATCTACTGCCGCCGGTAACTCGCGTGCAGATGGCGCTTCATCCTTGGGTGGCTTTTACTGACATGCCGTTATTCGCCTTGGCGAATGCCGGCGTGAGCCTCGATGGCGTCGACCTCGCGACGTCGACCTCGCGAGCGATGGAGCACGGAACGTGCTAATTGGCGTCTTTCTGCCCTCGTTTTAGGCAACGCGCGGAGGGCCGTTTCGTTTGCGCTAAATCCGTAATGCACTGTCAACGTTGATAGACATACGTCCCAGGCGCGTCGGCCAGAATCGGTAAGCCACGGCCAGGCGCACCCATTGCCGGTGGCGGGACGCGCTCGCGCGACGACCGGGCCTCCAGCCATTCGACCCATGCTGGCCACCAGGAGCCTTCGCGGAATTCAGCACGCTCGCTCCACCGGTCCGCGTGAAGGCACGGGTCTTCCGCCTTCTTGTGGGCGAACCAGTAGTGCCGTCCCGGGTGCCCGGGCTCGCTGACGATGCCGGCATTGTGACCGCCGCTGGTCAGCACAAACGTTACGTCGGTGTCGCTCAGATAGTGAATCTTGTAGACAGACGGCCATGGCGCGATGTGATCCCATTCCGTGCCGACGGCGAAGATCGGTGCCCGGATGTTCTGGATCGCAACCGGATGTTCGTCCACCACGTACCTGCCGGCGGCAAGGTCGCTGTTCAGGAAGAGCGACCTCAAATACTCCGAATGCATGCGGTAGGGGAGGCGGGTCGCGTCCGCGTTCCAGGCAATGAGGTCGTTCATTGCGGGCGGCTCACCCATTAGGTAATGGCGAAGCATGCGGGACCAGATGAGATCGTTCGAGCGTAGTAGCTGGAAGGCCCCCGCCATATGGAAGGCCGGGAGGTATCCCCGTTGCCACATCAGGCCCTCCAGTGACTCGACCTGGCTGTGATCGATGAAAAGCTCGAGTTCTCCCGGCTCGCTGAAGTCTGTCTGGGCAGCGAGCAGCGTCATGGATGCGAGCCGCTCGTCCGCCACGTGCGCCATGGCAGCGGCGGCAATCGACAGCAGCGTGCCCCCGAGGCAGTAGCCGATTCCCTGGATCTTGCTGTCCGGCACGATGGTGCCGATGGCGCCTAGAGCAGCCATCACCCCCAGCCGGCGATAGTCGTCCAACCCCACATTGCGATCGGCGGCCGTGACGTTGCGCCAGGAGATGCAGAAGACCGTGAATCCCTGGCCGACCAGGTAGCGGATGAGTGAGTTTTCCGGCGACAGATCGAGGATGTAGAACTTCATGATCCAGGCCGGGACAATCAGCAGTGGCTCCGGATGGACAGTGTCGGTCGACGGCGCGTACTGGACGAGTTCGATGAGGTGATTCCGGTAGACGACCTTGCCCGGCGTGATCGCGACATCTTTGCCGACCCGAAATATGTCGGTGCCGGCCGGCGGCTCGCCGTTCAGATTCCGGCTGAGGTCATCAAGGAAACGCAGGAATCCGTCGACGAAGCTCCGTCCCCCGCTCTGCAGGGCCCGATTAATCACTTCCGGATTGGTAAAGATGGAATTCGACGGCGAAAAGACATCCAGGACCTGTCGCGTCGAGAACGAGACGACATTCTCGTGGTGCGGTGAGACCCCGGGCACTTCGTGAGTAGCGTTGTGCCACCATTGCTGCGTAAGGAGAAATGCCTGATACCAGAGCAAGAATGGCGGTTCATGCCAGGCGTCGGCACGAAACCGCGCGTCGCCCGGCAGCGGCTCGATGCAGTTGGGCACCTCATCACCAGTTACCACCCTGCGGACGGCATGTGCTGCCAGCCGGCCTGACTTTAACCACGCCTTGATGACAAGTTCGGCTTGCTTTCCAGGAGAACGGGCAAGATGGACCAGCCAGTCGGAATAGGCAAGCCACAACGCAGTCGGTGAAATTCCACCCGTCGCGTTTGCTGCCATGGCGGCAGCAGTGCGGTCGACGGCGCGAAACAGCTCGACCCCACCCGGCTCGTCATGATGCGGGACAAGCGAGGTCGGGGTCGCCGCCCTCGAACCAGGTCCATGCGGGCCGCTGGGTCCCCGGCCCGTTCTCGTCACTGGCTGTGGATTCTTCACGTAGCGCCTCCCAATCAGGGTATCAGTGCAGCTTAGGCACACCAGATGGTGTCAGGAAAGGACTGTTTCCCAAATAGTCTCGCTAGCTTGCCGGAGGTCCAGGACGATGCGGGGTGGGGTACGTAAGCTAACCTAGTCATAAATGGTCGGTCAGCACACGTGCCTTGCTTGACGGAGGGAATCCATGGACATAGGCAGGCAGCGCCCACCGCAGGCCCTGTTCAACCCGCTCGCCTTATGGAGCGAATGGATTTGCTCGACGGCTTCCTGCTGCATATTGCAGCTTGCGGAGGCCTCGAGATCGCAGCAATTTGCGCAGTGCGATCGGCTCTTCCAGCAGGCCATCAAGGCATTTGGTACGCCAGCCTTTGACATCGAGCAGGTCGAATTCGACGACCGTAGGATGCCGGTGAGCGAGTCCGTGGTCATGGAGTCCGAGTTTTGCCGATTGCGCAGCTTCTCGTGTAAGCGCGGCAGATCTGGCAAGAGGGCACGACGCATCCTGTTATGCGCGCCGCTGGCGGGCCATCATGCCGTGCAGATGAGAGAAGTGGTGCAATCGTTACTGCCGCATGCGGACGTCTATGTCTCCGACTGGGTGGATGCCAGGGACATTCCCCGAGCAGCGGGGGATTTCCACCTCGACGACGTTGTGCTGACATTGCAGCACTTCATGGTGGGACTGAAGCCTGCGAAGCTGGACGTGTTGGCCATCTGCCAGGCTACTGTGCCCGCCCTTGCCGCGGCGGCACGCCTGGCTGGCGCAGGCTATCCTGAGCCGCGCTCATTGGTATTGCTAGGCGGGCCCATTGATCCACGTTGTAATCGGACTCCGCTGACTCGCATGGCTGAAAGCCTGCCTCCTAGCTGGCTCGACGCACTGGGAACGCACATCGTGCCCTCGGGGTACCCGGGTGCGGGTCGGCGAGTCTACGCAGGTTTCCTGCAGTACCCCTCACTGATACTGGGGCAGCCGGAGCGGCAGTTCTCCCTCTTCTTCGATTACATCCAGAGCCAGGGGGCCGGCGACGCGCAGACGGCGCGCGAGGCCGAACGATCGATCGCACACTATGGCGCTCTCCTGGACATGCCGGCGGAGTTCATCCTGGATACCCTCCGTGTGGTGTTCCAGCAAACGCTCCTGCCCAAAGGCATTTGGCGCGTGGCGGGGAGTCTGGTACGCCCAGATCAGTTGCGCGAGACCCGCTTGCTGACCATTGAGGGAAGCCGCGACACGATTTCCGGAGCAGGCCAGACCCACGCCGCCCAGGGTTTATGCGTGGGCGTGCCGGCAGAGCGCCGGCACCGGATCACCATCGCAGGCTGCGATCACTACGGACTATTTGGCGGACCCAACTGGCGGACGGCTGTCTATCCGGCCGTCCACGACTGGCTGGTTGGCTAGAGCCGCTCATGCAGCCCCGCAGACACACCAAATCAGCCCTGGCCCGGGCGCAATGCATCCCTCACTGCGAGCACGATTTTCACGCAGGTTGTTCCGTGATGAACAGGAGCGTGTGATGACCGTAGTTGTACTCCCAACCGATGGTTCTCCTTTCAGCGGCTGAAGGCGTGCGTGCCGGAGATGAAAAAGCGCGGCGGAACGGTCGTCAGCTTCGCCTCGATCTCCGCGGGCGTGGCGCAATCGGGCCGCTGGCTGTACCCGATCACCAAGGCGGCGATGCAGCAGTCACCCGCAGCGCCACGCTTGGGCGTGATCACAGCCGAGCAGGCCGTGAAGGACCCTTTCGCGCTGGAGTCCGTGCTCGCGTCGGGCGCGGCCCCCCGCGACACTCTTGCCGTTAGCTAACACTTCCCCTTGCCGGGTGTGTAGAGGACTTGCATTTCCAAGTCACCAGCCTGGCCACACAGTCAAACCAGTTGCGCCTTCGCGCAACGCGCCATGCACGGCGCACGAAAAAAATGGCCAGCATTTCTGCCGGCCAAACGTCCTTAACAGTGAAAGCCAAGGTCGATATGAAGTTGTCGCTGGCGCGCCCAGGGAGCGCGCCTCGTCCTGCGCGTGGGAAATTAGAAGCGATGACGCAAGCCAAGCATTGCGCCGGTCTGGTTTTGGCCTGGCATCGTATTGGGCGTACTGGTCACACCAAAGGTCGCATTGCCCTTGTTGTTCACGTAGCCGAGCAGCAGGTACGCGTCGGTGCGCTTGGACAAAGCGTAGTCGGCGTTCAGCACGAACATCCACGAATCCTTGCTGTCGGTGCGGGCGTCGGTGTAGTAAGCCGCACCGGTCAGGGTAAAGGCGGGAGTGAACTTGTAGTTCGCGCCAAGCCAGTACAGGTTGTCGTGACGGGCCGTACCAGTCGTAACTTCGTCACGCATCCAGCGGTAGCCGCCAAACACCTTGGCAGCACCGAAGGCATACGACGTACCAATCGCAGCACGCTTCGCGGCGAGGTCCGCAGAAGCAAGGGTGCTGCCCTGGAACTGGTCGTAGGCGACGCCCACCGAGAACGGTCCGTTCGCGTAGGCCAAACCACCGCCAAAGTTGGTGCCGACCTTGAAGTGGCCTGGCACTTCGCCGCCGAGGCCAGCGTTGACGTCACGGCCGAAGCTGTAGAAGCCGGTTGCCGTCAAGCCGCCGAACTTGCCAGTGTACTTGATAGCGTTGTCGGCACGACCGTTAAATTGATTGTCGACCGAATTCAGCGAGTACATTGGGCCCGCCGCCATGGGGTCATAGGCCCCGAACAGGTCATACAGCGAATTTTGCTGTCGGCCGAGGGTGACGGCACCGAAATTGCCCTGCAGGCCAACATAGGCCTGGCGACCGAACAGTCTGCCCCCCTGCGCGGATTTACCGCTATCGATATCGAAGCCACTTTCCAGCACGAAGATGCCATTCAGGTTGCTGCCGAGGTCCTCGACCCCGCGCAGCCCCCAGCGCGAACCTGAGAGGCCGCCGGAAGTCACGCCAACGACCGAGCCACTACCGTTAGCGCCACCATTGACGTGGTTTTGGAAACTGATGCCGGCATCAGCGATGCCATAGAGCGTCACGTTGGACGAGGATTGGGCAAAGGCAGAGCCGGACATGGCGCAAGCTGCGGCTGCCACTACGAGAGCTTTTTTCACTGTCAATTCCAGTTTATTTTTGAGCAAAGAGTCCTGGCGGTGGCGTCACGGCTTGCACGCGAGCCGAAACCATCCACCGACGCGGCCGCCAGATAGTGCGACAGGAATGTGACAGGAATGAGTAAACAATTATGCCGCATCAGGTACAATAATTTCAGAATTACGAACAATGCGCACACGGCTGGCGGCATGTTTATTGGCTAAACTCCCATCGGAGGGGCATGCCGATACTTCTCTGACTCGAGTGACAGATTTTTGACGAATTCGTGTCGGTCTGCCCCAACCACGCCCCTCTCCACCCCGATGCTCGGGCAAACTCCCTCCTGTGGTCACCTCGAATTCCCCCACATGAAGGGGCGCTGCGAGGAATGTAAGCGCGAGGCAGGACGTTACCTTGCACCCCTCGCATGAAGGAGAGCGGCCGGAATGAACATTTTGATGCCGCATCTACAACCACAATCCCTCGCTATTTGCGCAAGCTGGTCGAACGAGAAAACGTTCTGGCACTGTCACCTAGCGTGAGCGGATTCAGCAGGAGCCTGAGCCCGTGCAGGCTCAGAACGCGGTAGAGGGATTTTTGGTGAGTCCGAGGACGGTGCCATGCGGCAGCATGCGGCCAGGTAATTGCGGTAGACAAAGGCGCGCAGCCGATGCCGCTTGATGGCGGAATGCTGCCGGATCAGGCCGAAGCACGACAGGAAGCCTGCCTGCGTTCGGACAAACGAAAACCGTGCATGCGCCGCTCTCACTCGCGCGATGGGTGATGGCTATTCTCGGCACGGTTGTTGATTCGCACGCTAACTCCGACGAACTGTGTCTCAGGCCTGCGAGTTCTCGGAGCCCGGCCTACGCTGCAGGATAGCTGCGCAACTGGGCCGTGACGATCATCGGGCGCGGCGCCTCAGGACAAGCCGCCAGCAAGCGCTTCAGCCAGCGAGGATTCACCGGCGAGAACGTCATATGCCCATTCTCGGTCAGCACGGCGTTTCCGACCACCTGCACCTCGCCCCCGTCGCGGTCGCGGTACAGGTGAAAGTGGATACTGCCCGCATGCGGCCCCCTGACGATGATGTGGTCCTCGTCGCGCCACAGCGCGTGCGAGATCCGACGCTGGAGAAACCATCGGAGAAGGATAACGTTTGCATATCGGTGCTTTCGCAGCAAAGCTACCAAGGCAAACGTCAATGTGCCTTCTCTCCGACTGGATGGCTTGCAATAGCCGGCGCATCCTGCCACCCGCCCCCGAGCGCGAGGAACAGGTTGATCTGGTCCATCGCTACCTGCGCATCTGATGCGGCCAGCGCGGCATCGGTATTGGCCAGGGTACGATCCGCGTCCAGGCTTTGCAGGTACGGCGAACGTCCCGCCTGCCACAGCAGCCGGTTCTGGCGGGCAGCCTCGTTGGCCTTGTCACGCGCCGCATGCAGGGATTGATTGCGCTCGAGCTCATGCGTGTAGGCTGACAGCGCACTCTGCGTTTCACGCAACGCCTTCAGCACCACCCCATCGAAGTGCGCGAGCGCGCCTTCGGCGCCAGCCTCCATGCCGTGGATGCGCGCGCGCGTACCGTTGGTCGGGATGGTCCACGATATCATCGGTCCCCAACCCCAGTGGGCGGTGGGCGCCTGCCCGAGGTGGTCGAGGATACCGGTGAAGCCTGCCGAAGCGCCGATACGGATCTGCGGATACAGGTCGGCCGTAGCCACGCCGATCTTCGCCGTCGCCGTGGCCAGTTCTCGTTCAGCCTGGCGGACATCGGGCCGGCGCTTGAGCAATGCGGCACCGTCGCCAACCGGCAACGGTTGCCGCAAGGTCGGCACGTGCTCGCACGCCACGCTACTGAGATCGAGCGCCGTAGGCGGCTTGCCGAGCATCACGGCAAGTCGGTATGCGGCGGCTTCCCGCTCAGCGCGATATCGCGGCAGCGCCGAGCGCAGCGTATCGGCCTGTGCCTGCGCACGAAGCAAGTCGGTGGGCTGGCCGCGGCCTGCATCCACGAGCTTCTGCGCCAGCTGGACGCCGCGCTCCTGCAGCTCAAGCTGGTGTTCAGCCACGTGCAATTCATGCGTGGCCGTGCAACCCTGCACATAAGCGCGGACCGTTTCCGCCACGACGCCCACGCGGGCTTGGTCCAACGCCGCGTGGCTGGCCTGCGCAGCGGCGAGCGCGGCTTCGTCGGCACGCGCAAGCTTGCCCCAGAAATCGAGCAGGTACGAGACCTCGAACCCGATGTCGCCGAAGTTCATCGCGGGAATCTTCTCTTCATGGAGCAGCGGCTCGCCGGCGATCTGCCCGCGTTGCACGCCGGCCTTGAACTTGGCTTCCGGCAAGTTTTCCGCTTCGACCTCGTGATAGACGGCGATGGCACGCTTCAGGTTGGCCGCAGCCACGCGTAGGTCGGTGTTGGCGACCAGCGCCTGTTTCACCATCGCGTCGATATGCGGATTGTCGTACAGACGCCACCAGTTATCTGGAACTTCGCCGATCGAGACCGCGGGATTGTCCGTGCCGGCGAAGGGGCCGTTGGCAGCCGAAGATTTTGCGACAGCGTCGTCGGGCACGTTGTGATCGGGGCCGACGGTCATGCAGGCAGCCAGCGCCAGCGGCAACATCGCCACCAGCGTGGCGCGGGAAAAGCGTTTCACTGCACTGCTCCGGTGATGGACATCCCCTTACCGGCCCGCGCGACCTTATCATGCGAGACATCCTTGCCAACCTCTGCCGCTGCGCTTGGCCGGTCGTGCGCCTTGTCGATGTCGCCCTTCACCGCCACCGTGGCAGTACGACCTGCCACAAGCCGCACGGCCTCGGGCATCTGGTCAAACTGGATCCGCACCGGAATGCGCTGGGCCAGACGGACCCAGTTGAACGTCGGGTTCACATTTGGCAGCAGGTTCGAACCATTGGTGCGGTCCCGGTCTTCAATGCCGGCCGCGATGCTCTGCACATGGCCGTGCAGCACGCGCTTCTCGCCCATGATTCGGATATCGACCGGGCTCCCGATATGGATGCCTTGTAGCTTGGTTTCCTCGAAATAGCCTTCTACGTGGAAGGACTTCGAATCAACCATTGACAGCACCGGCTTGCCAGTCACGACATAGTCGCCCAGCCGAGGCAGGCGGTCATTGACGTAGCCTTCGACCGGGCTTAGTACACGCGTGCGTGCCAGGTTCAGCCTTGCCACGTCAACGGCGGCTTCTGCCTGCGCAAGCTGAGCTTCGCCCTGCTGCACCTTGGCGTGGCCTTCTTCGACGATCTCCTTCGACACCACTTCAGAGAGCGTTTGGCTGCGCGTGGCCTCACGTCGTGCCTGTGCAAGATTGGCACGTACTGCCGCCGCAGTGGCCTCCGCCTGGCGCAGCGCCAGTGCATAGCGTTCGCGATCAATCTCGAACAGGACGTCGCCTGCCTTCACATGCTCGTTATCCTTGACCGAGATGCGAGTGACGAGCCCCGAAACATCTGGTGCCACCTGCACCACGTCGGCACGGATGTGCCCATCGCGGGTCCACGGCGCCACCGTGTAATAGTCCCAAACGTGCTTGACGATGACCACGCCCACGGCAGTGACGGCCAGTGTCAGCACGACTGGCCCAAGAGAGGAAAGTTTGAATTTCATGACTGCAGCCAAAGCACGACGCCAACCACCCCACCTAGGACGATTGCATAAAGTGCCAGATTGAAGAGGGAACGGTGCCACACGAGCCTGTAGAAGCCCACACGCACCAGTACCGCGCGCGCGGCGCTCGTGATGATGAAGGCGGCGAGCATCCAGACCAGCAGGCTGGGAATGAATACGCCATAGATGCTGATTTCACCAGGCATCAAGCTTCTCCGGAAACGGATTCCGGCAGCGCCGGAGGAAACAGGGCCACCTGCATTTCGACAAGCGCGGCCAGCGCGATGCGCGAGCGAACCTTCTGCTGCGCATTGGTCAGGCGCTTACGCAACGCCGGCGGTGGTGCGTCCAGCGTGCCGTCAAGGCGTGCGTTGTAGTAGGTGGAGATGCTGCGCAGCACACGCCTGACCGCATGCTGCTCATCTGGCTGCATGCCCGACATCTCCCGCTGCAGGGCCAGCGTAGTCAGTTCCACACGCACTTCGCTGAAGCCGTCGTTCGATACCTCGCTTTCACTTGCCGCCAGCCGTGGCACCAGCTGCGCGAGGCGGTCCAGCATGCGGGCGCGCAATTGGGTATGGGATCCGGCGCGCGTGCCCATTGCGTTTTCGGCGATATCGCCCCAGCCGGCACGCACAAGGCGGCGCGTGGCGGCGCGCGTACCGAAGGGGCGCACCACGAGCGTCCAGGCTAGCGCAAACGCGATGCCCGCGATGCCGGCCACGTTGCTGTTGAAGAACGACTGGAAGTTGGCACTGTAGGCACCCTGGATGCCGATATCGTTGGCCGTGACCACGGCCAGCGGCATGCCGATCATCGCCAGGCGCGGCTGGGCAACGAGTAGGCCGATGATCAGGTATGGCACCGCGAACATCAGCACGAGCATCTCGAAGTCATGCGCGATCGGCAGCGCCGCGAACAGCATCACGAGCGAGATCAACAGGCAAACCACGTTCCAGTTGAAGAACGATTTGATCATTGGCGCGGGCTCATCGAGCGCCGCGAAGAAGCAGCACGAGATCGCGCCGAGCGCCACCGCGCCCGCCCCATCGGCCCAGCCCATCTGGATCCACAACATGCCCATAGTGAAGATCGCAAGCGCCACCGTGACGGTTGAGAACAGCAGCATGCCGTGGTCATAGTGGCGTGCGCGGCCCACCTCCCAGCGCAGGAACTTGGGGGCCCATTTGCTGGCGAGGTGCTTCTCGCCCAGGCGACAGCACAGCGTCATGCAGTCATCCCAGAGCGCCGCCAACTGGTGCAGCCGGTCTTCGGCGGCCGCGATGAGCGCAGCATCACGGCCCGGTTCCAGCAGCGTCGGACTGTGAGCGAGGGGGGGCGCCTGGGCCGCGCCACTCTGGATCCAGTCCTTCACCGCGCGCATCTGCACGGCTAGCGGCGCCGGCACGCCACCGGCAACCCGCATCGATTCGACGATCGACGCCAGCGACGATAGCACCGGCAGCAGCATCGTCATCCGCCCGCGCAGTTCACGAGCGGCACGCACGTGCGCGGCGCTCTCGGCGTCGTAGCTCAACTGGCTAATCAACTGGTCCAACGCCAGGATGTCAGCGGCCAGGCGGTGTCTGCTGTGATGACGGGTCACCTGCGCACTGGGGCTTGGCGAGAGCATGTCGCTGGCCCACAGCGCGGCATCAGTCATCCACTGGCGAGATTTGTTGCGCAACACTTCGGCCACGCTGGCCGGCATGATTACCGCACCCACGACGCTTGCGCAAAGAATGCCGAGACAGATTTCTTCCGAACGCGCCACGGCCATGTCGAAGACGCCAACGGGATTGTCGACAGACGGCAACGCCACCAGCGGCAGGGTATAGGCTGCCAGCATGAACGCATAACTGCGCGGCGTACGGTGCAGCAAGGCTACGTAGAGCAGGCAGGCCACCCAGATCGCCAGGGCCGCCATCAGCAACGGCGGGGAATTGACCAGCGGCGGTACCATCGCCACGCCGGCCGCTGCGCCCAGCAGCGTGCCAAGCACGCGGTACAGAGCCTTCGAACGCGTGGCACCGGTGAGCGGATGCGCCACGATGTAAACGGAGCCCATCGCCCAGTACGGGCGCGGCAACCCAAGGTACATCGCAATCCACAACGCCAGCATCGCGGCGATGAAGGCCTTGAAGGAAAAAATCCAGTCTCGTGCGGATGGCCAACTGCCCATGTTAATCACAACCCCGATTCCCTGGTAATAAGGCGGCCACCGCCACTGCGTGCGATATACCTTGTTTGATCACCCCAGCCTCCCGCGGCCTGCCGCAATGGCTCTCGCGAGTGGTCGTTCTACGACGAAACGGATACCAACGCATCGATCTTCGACTCTTCAGCAAGGGAAACTCGTTGCATAGGCGGCAGGCGCTGTGTGGGAATGACACGCAGCGGGTCCTACACTTTGATGCCTTGGACAGCACAAGCGCCAATATGGACGCCGCTTGGCGAGTGAAGGGGTGGGACAAGGCTCAGGACACTGGTAATGACGGCGCAGTCTATCCGAGACTGAGCACGGGAAAAACTTCTTCCGGCCGACACACTGTTCCGTTGGCCAGACAATTCCCGCCGCCAGATTGTTCTCAAACCGCACTCCCCGGGGGGTTGACACCGGCCTTTTGGAATCGCATTTCGTCCCTCATTGTCCGTTGGCTCGGACAATTTATCTACGATTCAGAGTTCCATGCACGCGCACGAATCGTTAGTATCCGTCTCGGATACGGCATGTCAGCAAACGCCGTCCAATAAAGTAGCAAGTGGTCCCGCATCCGAGGAAACGCGGTCGTGTGGTACTTACCTGGATTGGAACCGTCAGCCCATATGGCCTGTGCGGTACTCCTTGTCGTATTGATTACCCGGCTCGGCGCGCCCATACCCGCAGCACCGTTACTGATACTCGGCGGTACGATCTGCGCCCTAGGGCAAGCGTCATACGTTGCTATCCTTGCCTCAGCGATTAGCGCCGCAATGCTTGCTGACTCCCCGTGGTTCATGATGGAAAGCACATACGGCAAACGTCTCGCAAACAGCCTGGTTCGCTTCTCCCTGTCACTCGACAACGCGGAACGGGTTCGGGCGATACGGTCCTCCGTTGCTCACCGTGGCGAAACTCATTCCAGGCCTGGGATGGATCGCCGCAAGATTGCTGGGTACGACGGAGGTCTGCTTGCGGTTGAGGTCTTTCCGGGAGATCTCCCTAGCCCTTTCAAGAACGTGTTCAAATGAGTATGGGTACCTCGCCATCACGTCAGGCGTCGTTGCCCGAACTGCTGGCAGCGACCGCTCATCTTAAGCGCGCCCTGCACAACCGACTGACTCTGCCATTGCGCGATGCGGATCTCACCGCGTCTCAGTGGCTTATGCTTTGTTATTTGCGTCGGCACGAATGCGACACGCTTACGGGTGTCGCGGAGCGCATCGGCCACGACACCGGTGCAATGTCACGGGTCGTGCATGCGCTGTGTCAGCGGGGCTTAGTCAAGGCGGAGCGACCGAGCACGGACCGGCGCAGTGTGAGGCTCTCGATCACGCCGACTGGCGCCACGCTTTGTGCCGCAATCGAACATACCATTGCGCCCAGCATCGACTCACCAACTGAACGCCAGCTAGCCCAACTCCTCCACATCCTCGCGGATTTGATGGCTTCGTGCACCAGCGCGCTTCGGATTGACGACAACTTCCCTAATGCAGCTGCGTGATCTTTTCAGTATGCAGCTTTTCCGCGCGGACGACGCTACGGTAATACGCGACCAAGGCATCCATCACCACCTGCCTGCCTAACCGTGCGTCGCTTGTCCCTGAATTCAACAGAACGGTCCGCGCCTAAACCGAGTTCGCGTGCCAGACGGCGCTCGAGCTGATGGGACCGGAAGAAGTCGTGCTGCAAGGCCCGGCGCTGCCCGGCAGCGAGGATTTCGCCTTCATGCTGGAGCGCTGCCCCGGCAGCTACCTGCTGATCGGCAATGGCGACGGCGATAGCACGGGCGCCTGCATGGTGCACAACCCCGGGTATGACTTCAACGACGACAACAGCGCCATCGGCGCAGCCTACTGGGCGCTGCTGGCGCAGCGCTTCCTCAAGGACTGAAAGGACTGAGCGCCGGCGGGGACCGGACTGCCCGGCCCCCGCCTAGCCGCCCCGCGAACGGGCTGCCTTCTCGCCCGGCGACGGCAGGCGATGGCGGATTACACGCTCAGGGTAGGCTCTCCCAATTGCACCATACCGCGGTTGAGATAGTCCTAATGACCGAGACTTCAATCGAGTCGACGGCACATGTAATGCGTCCTCGCACCAAAGCGTCGAAGGAACTCCTTCGACAACTGCATTTCCTGTGGCATGTCGTCCAAGGCGGTAAGAGTAAAACCGAAGCGGGTGAAGAACGTGGGATGGTCGGACGAGAGCACTGTAGCCCTGGTGCAGCCACTGGCACGGGCACGCATCAAGATGGCCCCGAGAAGATGGGTGGCTACCTGGTGGCCTCGGTATTCACTTAGAACCGCAACGGCCTGGATGATGACCATCTCGCCATACCTTTCGCCGCAGGCGCACCCGATCACCTTCTCACCTAGGACGCCCAGACTGTAGAGACGAGCCGAGGGGTCTACATCGCTGCCAGGCAAACCGCAGGAACGGAGCACCTGCGAGATGGCTTGGACGTCTGACGCCCCGGCCGCGCGGATTTTCATATCCTTTATCATTTTCTTTTTCTTGCCTCCCGACGCAACAAGCAGTGTGTCGCAAGAGTTCGAGGCATACCATCGGCTAACTGTATGAGTGGCACCCATTCAAACATGACGCCTGCCTTCCGTGCACCATGCCCAGCGCCAGGCGACATCGCGTGACTTAATTCTGATGTGAAAATTTTTAATTTCACCTAAGGCAGCCATGCGAAGCCCTGGGTCCAACACAAACATGGTTGAATGAGTGGCGGCTATCAGACCCCACCAACATCCCGCCTCGCGACTCGCTGCCCATCGTAAACCCTAGCGAGGGGCTGCTTGGCGCCAGGGAGACGGCGCGATATGCTAGCGACACGAGAAGCTACCGGCAGCGAAGCTTGCACCGGCGCTCAGCGTATTGACAACTTTCCTTGCATGCAAGTTTGCATGCTTTTGGCTTCGAGGATGAGATGGCAACAGGTATCGTGAAGTGGTTTAACAATGAGAAGGGCTACGGCTTCATTACGCCGGATGACGGTGGCAAAGACCTGTTCGCGCATCACTCGGAAATCCAAGGTACCGGGTTCAAGTCGCTCGAGGAAGGCGCGAAAGTAGAGTTCGAAGCCACGCAAGGCCAGAAAGGCCCACAAGCATCGAAGATTCGCAAGCTATAGGCCATCGCGGCCCAGTAGTACATATAAAGGCCCTTCGTCTCTGCGAAGGGCTATGTCGTTTCCGGCTCTCCTCTTCCGATGTTTGAAAGCGTCAGACTCACGCGCCAGCGCAGGGGTCGCCACTTCAACCCGCACCTGGGTGACGTTGCCTGAAAAGACATACCGGTACTCATGGCAGTGCTCGCTAGTACACACGCGCACGCGCCCTCCATATGGAAGCGGATCCCGCGCTGCGTGCTGGTCCGCAAACGGGGCCCGTTCGCCTGCGTCCCTCGTACCTGCCTCGTCCCGACACTGTGGTTCCCGCGGTTCAGGGCAGCAGGGCGTCCGTCACGGGCGCGCGAACTCGAATCAGCCGGGGCCCAGTTTGCCAAAGGCAAAGGCAAGAAGTGGAAGTGCCACGGCAGCTGAACAGAACAATGACGTCTCTCCGAAGGAGTCGATCAGCACCGCTGCCAACGCCATCCCAAGGGCCTGACCGAAGAACAGACTCGCCGCAAATAGTCCCACCGCGGTTCCCCTTGCCTGTGGCACCATCTGCGTTGCCTCGGTCTGCAGGGTGTTGTGAAGCATGTAAAAGCCAAGTCCGCCAACGAAGCATCCAAGCACGCTCCACTCCCAGCGCGACCCGCCAGCGACGATTGCGAATGCCGACCCAAGTAAAGCGCCACCGAGTCCTGCGAGACCGCCAAGAGAAAAGCGCCTGATCAATACGCTGGACAGGGTCACGTAAGCCAGGCCGCCCCCTCCGTACATCACCATCACAGCCCCTGACGCACCGATACCAATGCCGAAGCGCCTGTGCAGATAGGCCGGCACAAAGGCAAACCCCGCGAGGGTGAACAAGCCTTCTACCACCGTAACCAGCAGGATCAGCCGCGCCCATCGTTCACTGAGGACTGCCCTGATTTGCTGGCGCTTCTCGATCGGAACCGTATCGCCAATTCTTGCCATGCTCAACGGAATGATGCCTGCCGCGGCGGCGCCCGATAGGCCGCGCGCCAGCGCAAGGAACGTCATGGACGGAGCCATCGCCGCCATGACGTTAGCCATCGAGCAAGGCGCCAGTGCTGCCGATATGACACGGAGCCTTCCATAGCGGTCGCCCAGCGGCCCATATAAGAGTTGCAGGAAACCATAGGCCAGCACAAAGGCAGATATGGACTGTGCTGCTACGCCGACAGGTATGGCAAAGTCCGACGATAGCGCGGGAAGGAGGGCATCGCAGGCACGCATCGACGCCATGCTCAGAGCCGCGGCTATGCCGAGGGCGCCGCACGCGATAGCCTTTTTTTCACGAAGTCTGCCCGGCGACGCGGTCATTGGCGCGTCCTCCCTCATGCCCGGCTACGTTGACTGCGCATGTCAATACGTCACTCAGCAGCCCTGCTGACCCGATAGCCATGCTGCGGTTTCGCGATCATGAAGACTGCGCAGGCCGCGGCCAGCGCCGGCACCGCCAGCAAGCCAAATACATCGCCGAAGCTCCAGCCAAAACCCAGCAGCACGGCGCCAATGAATGAGCCGGTGACACCGCCGATCCGCCCGATTCCTTGCATCCATGCGACGCCGGTATTACGCGCCTCGGTCGGATAAAGGCTCGCGGCATAGGTGGACATTGACGTCGCCGCGCTGGTGACAAGGGTTCCGCACAGGAATAGCGATACCCCAAGGAATCCCGGATGGTCGACGCAGCGCCCGACTGCGACGACGAGAACGCCTGCCAGCAAGTACGCAAAGACGATAGTGCGATTGGCGTCGAAGCGATCCATCAGCCAGCCGGCAACCAGGTTGCCGAGCAGACCACCAAGGGGGAACAGCGAGGCCAGCAAGGCACCGTGCTCGATACTGAATCCTGCTTCGCGGAAGAGCGTCGGCATCCAGTTCGTCATCAGGTAGTAAATCACCAACCCCATGAAGCACGACAACCAAAGCAATAGCGTGCGGCGCCGATATCCTTCCGACAGGACGAGTGCCAGCGCAGAGGCTTTTCGCTTCGACCCGGGTAGCGCCATTGGTGCGACGAACGTGCAGTCATCCAGCCGCTGTTGCGGCGCAATGCGCTTCAGGATTCGTGCTATCTGCTTGCGGGTGCCGGAGCGCACCGCAAGGAACTGGGGCGACTCAGGAAGCAAGACAAAAAGCAGCACGGCAAGCGCCAGGGGCGCGATGCCGCCGGCCGTCAGGACGCTGCGCCAGCCGAAATGGGGAATCAACCACGCTGACGCCGCGCCGCCCGCCACTAGCCCGCCCGAGAATCCGCAGTACATGGCGTTCACGGTAAAGGCGCGAAGCCGCGCTGGCGCGTACTCCGACATCAGGGTAATGGTCGTCGGCATCGCTGCACCAAGTCCGAGACCCGTCAGAAAACGTAGCACCGTCAGTGCGGTGATGGTCTGCGCATGCGCTGCTACCAGCGTCCACGCGCCAAAGCACGTCACTGCCACCACCAGCACTGTCTTGCGGCCGATGCGATCTGCGACAGGGCCCGCGAAGATGGCGCCCAGGCTGAGGCCGACGAGTGCCGCACTCATGACCACACCCAATTCGCCGCGGGCGATGCCCCAGTCGTGGGCGAGGAATGGTGCGATGAAGCCGATCGCGGCGGTGTCATACCCATCGGCCGCTACGACCAGAAAACAGAAAATAAGGACCAGCCATTGACAGGGGGAAAAGCGTTCGGCGTCGATAAATGACTGCACATCGACGGTACGGGATACCTGCTTCATCGGTTGTCTCCTTGATAGTGGGCAAGCGCTGTTTGCGCTTGCATCCTTTATGCATGTCAGGCAGCCAGGTAACCGCCGTCTACGGGCAAGGTCACGCCAGTCACGTATGTCGACATCGACGACGCGAGGAACAGCACCGCCCCGACCAGCTCTTCCGGTTTGCCAACCCGGTTCATCGGAATGCGGGCCATGAATCGCTCCAGCTTCGCCGGGTCGGAGCGCGTCGATACGGTCATCGGTGTTTCGATGACGCCCGGCGCGATGGCATTGACGCGGATGCCGTCGCGCGCCAGATCGGCGGCAAGCGACTGGGTCAGCATTTTCACGGCACCCTTGGATGCGGAATAGCCGAGCGTGTTGGCCTGGCCCGAGAAGGACGCGATGGAGGCGACATTGACAATGGCGCCCCGGGTCCGACGCAGCGCGGGCAGCCAAGCGTGGCAGACATTGAAAGTGCCTTCATGGTTGACCTTCATGACCTGCTGCAAGTTATGTTGGGCATTGGGACTGTCGATGCCCTCGCGGATGAGGATGCCGGCGTTATTCACCAGCACATCGACGGGGCCGACGCTGGCTTCTACCTCCTCGGCAACGGCGTGGCATTGGCCGGCGTCGGTCACATCCAGCGAGCAGGACCGTGCCGCGTGGCCGCGGGCGGTGATCATGTCGGCCGTCTGTCTGGCGTTGGCCTCGTTCATGTCGGTGACGACAACAAGCGCGCCGGCTTCGGCCAGGCCAATGGCAATGGCGCGGCCATTGCCCTGCCCTGCGCCCGTAATAAACGCGACCTTCCCGGTCAGCAGATTGGGAATCATCATGGTGTGTTGCGAGAAAAGAGAAAGAGGCTGTCACGGCGACAGCGCGCGCAGCGCGGCCGCCTGACGACTAATCCGGTTCCGGCCGTCAGTCCATCGTTGCCAGTGCCTGTCGCGCCGGCGTCGCAATGCGCTGCGGATGCGAAACCGTTGTCTGGTCGGCGATGTGGTTGCCTGCCACGTAGCCGAAGGTCAGGCCCGGGCCGAGCGTAATTCCCGCCCCGCTGTATTCGCCGCCCATAATGCTGGCGGCGTCATTTCCGGCGGCATACAGGCCGGGGATCAGCATCCCGTGAGCGTTGATGACCTGGGCGTGCTCGTTAGTGCTGATCCCCATAAAGGAGCCCAGATCACCCGGCACGAGCTTGAGCGCATAGAACGGCCCCGTGCGCAGCGGCGCAACGCACGGGTTGGGGCTGTGCAGGGCATCGCCCTGGTAACGGTTGTAGGCCTTGCTGCCTCGCCCGAACTCGGGATCATTTCCGTGCTGCGCGGTCTCGTTGTACTGCCGAATGGTGTTCTCCAGCGTCAGCGGATCGATGCCGAGCTGCCGGGCCAGGTCGGCGACGGTCTTGCCCCGCTTCAGGTAGCCGTTGCGCAGGTGGTTGCCGAGTGGCATTGGGAAGGGCTTGACGAAGCCGAGGCCATATCGCCGCAGTGCTGCATGGTCGGAGATTAGCCAGCAGGCGGTCTCCGATTTCCCCTTCGACGCGGCGATCATCGCCTGCACGAGGTCGTGGTATGAATTGGCTTCGTTGGCAAACCGCCGCCCGTCCAGGCTGACGGCGATCACGCCCGGTTTGGCCCGGTCGATGAAGTGGGGCATGATGCCCGTCGAGCCGTCCTTGCGCGGCACCAGCGACATGGGCGTCCAGGCGGCGGCATTCGACAGGCTCTGGTCGAAGACACCGCCTACTGCCTCGGCCATGCGGACACCATCGCCCACGTTGGTTTGCGGCGTGGGCGAGTAGTGACCATGCCCGGCCTTTACATGCGGGTAGGTCTGCTTGCGGCGCTCGAGGTTGTGCGGGAATCCGCCGCTGGCCAGGACAACGCCATCGCGCGCCTTCACAGCGACCTTTTTGCCGTCGCGCTCTACCACCGCCCCCGTGATCCGATCACCATCCTGCAGTAGCTGGATGGCTGGGGAAGACAGCCAGACCGGAATCGACAGATCGGCTGCGGACTTTGCCAGACGCGCGGCCAGCGCGTTACCGTTGGTCAGCGTCATCCCGCGCCCATACTTGCGCACCTCGAGGAAATGTTTCGCCAGGCGTTTGGTGACATACCAGGCGGATGCCAGCGACCGCGTGACGCGCATGAAGTGGACGATCTCCTTGCCCGAGCCGATCGTGACGCCGAACACGGTCAGTTCCGGCAGTACCGGTCCCAGCGTCTTGAGCAGCGGGCCCAGCTCGCGTGCGTCGTAGGGCCGCGTCACCATCGAGCGCCCGCCTTGCGCGGCGCCGGGGGCCTCTGCGTGGTAGTCGGGGAAGGTCAGCGGCATGTCGAACTGGACCGCGGTGTTCGACATAAAGAACTCGATGGCTTTCGGCCCGTTCGCGAGGAAGGCGCGCACGCGCGCTTCGTCGAATCCCGCGCCGGCCTGGTTCCGAATATAGGTGAGCGCCTGGTCGGGCAACTCACGATGGCCATACGCCCTGGCCAGATGGGTGTTCGGAATCCATAGCCATCCGCCGGAGCGCGCGGTCGTCCCGCCGTAGTAGCTGGCCTTCTCGGCCACGATCACCTTCAAGCCACGGCTGGCAGCAGTAATGGCCGCCGACATGCCGGCGACGCCCGATCCAATGATCAGGACGTCACATTTTTCCTCGTACGTTGTAGACATCGACTTCTCCCTTCAAGAACTCCGGGGCCGAGCAAAGCCGCACAACCCCGCCAATGTCGCTAGATTATAACTAGCGCGCTTGAAATGAACTACACGTTAACCCTATGCAATTACATTAGATAATGTCTAGTGGTACACTAGCGGCATCAACCATCTCTTCGCAGGAACGTACGTGGATCACACCGAGCCGGTGCCTGAGCGCGAGCGCCGTGGCATACAGTCGATTGAAGTCGGGGGGGAAATTCTCAAGGTGCTGGCATCCGAGGCCAGACCGATGGCGCTTCGCGACCTGGTGAAGGCGGCCAATATGCCGTCAGGGAAAATCCACCCTTACCTGGTCAGCTTTGGAAAGATTGGCCTGGTCGCCCAAGACCCGGTCACGGGCCACTACCTGCTTGGGCCCATGGCTATCCAGTTGGGACTGACAAGCCTGCAGACGCTAAACCCGATCCGCGAGGCCACGCCGTTTGCGGAATCGCTGTCTGAAGAGACCTCGCACGCCGTCGCGCTCGCCGTATGGGGAAATCTGGGGCCGGTCATCGTGCGCCTGATCGATGCGACATATCCAATCCACACGAACATCCGCACCGGGACAGTCATGTCGCTCGCCAATACGGCGACGGGCCGGGTCTTCTCGGCGTTCCTGTCGCCCAAGTTCACCGAGAAGCTGCTGTTGGACGATCGCATACGCCTCGGCCCCGACATCGCGCATCCGCTCGACGCAAAGGTAGTGGAGGGCATGATCGAGGAAACGCGCAGGCGCGGGATGTCTCGAAGCGTCAACCATCCCACGCCTGGTATCGTCGCTTTCTCAGCGCCAGTGTTCGATTATTCCGGCAATATCGCCTTGGCCATCACGATCATGGGGCCAACTGGTACCGTCGACTCAGATTGGGACGGCCCGGTTGCCCGAGCCCTGCATGGATGTGCAGAGGCCGTTTCGAAGCGCCTGGGCTACCGACACTCCCTCTGACTTCCCAGCGGCTCAGGCTTGGCCCAGCAGGCTCTTGGGCACCGACCCAACTGCTGCCAAGCGCAAGCCGCCCGCTGCCTGGTCATTTTTCGATCGCTGGCACCTCCCATTGCCATGACCCCAAAATCAGCTATGAAGTCGTTCGCGTCTGCCGGCGCGCTCGGTGGAGCAAGCCCCTATTCAGCGATATCTACCAGTTTCAGTCCCTCGGCTTCGCCCTGCTGAACCAGCAAGCCAGGTAGTCGTATTAACAAAGTCTCTTTATCGCGGCGGACAACGTTTGACGCGTTGTCCAATAATCCGCCCAAGGGTCTGCGCGCTGAAAGCTGAGGTATTCACGCGCGTCTCTGATGGTCCAGTGAGCACCGCTCTTCAGCTTCGAAAGGTCGCCCCAGGAAACCGGCATCGAACTGGACGCCGCTGAGTCCGATGGCAAGCCAGCAGCCTTTGGCGGGACCGGGCGCTCAAGCCGTCAGACCTGGAGCCAGACAACGCAGCGAAATCCGACTGGAACCTACAGTGAGGCCCACAGCCTGCGCTTGGAATGCGAGCGCGGGCACGTGGAAGGTGAACGGAGGATGACTGAGGCGCTATATTCTAGCGCCACCACAGGATGGGCAGCCTCTGGTTTGGGACTTCTCTCACGACGGTACCATCACTCCGGCTTGGGCGCGTCCAGGCTCATGGCCTGGGTCGCCAAGGACCGCGGCTTCGAGGCAGGAACACCAGCCAGAGTCCCAGAAAATCGCCAATGGCGTCCAGCCAGGTCAGATGTTCGATCAGCAGACTCACGTGCTTGCGCGAGGGCCGCAGCGCGTGGCGCTTGTGATAAGCGGTCTGGCGGCACGCGAACTCTCGGGTCAGCAGCCGGTCGAGCCGGTGCTGCTCCTCCTTGGACAGGCGTCGTGCGAAGCGGCGAAACAGAGCCGTTTGCGTGCGAGCGTGGACCTGCTCAGCCAAACCTCGTACCGGGATCCAGGTGGCGCTGAGGCGCACCAGTTCCGTCACGCTGGCAGGAATAGTGTCGAGGCTCGGGAAGTGGTGTAGTTGCTGGCAGTAGTTGGCCCGCGAGCACCGCTTCGGCCCGCTCGGTCCGGCACAGCGCGGCTCATACAGCTTTCAGGTCGCTGGCTGGCCTGCGCCTCCAGCCGCTCGATGGTGACACGCGTGCGCCCACGCAGTTCCAGCCAGAACCCCTGCAGCACCTCGGCGGGCGTGCCCATGCCCATGCTGCACTTGCTCACCAGGCTTTAGAGCGTGTTGGCGGTGGAGGGTAATGCCGTAGCCGCCTGTGCAGTTCGGTCAGGTCGAGGGTCGGCCGGAAGTCGAAAAAAATCCGCCACGTCATCAGCAACCCAATCGACGGCATTTCCCATTGTCCGAGGATTGGAGCATAATATTCTTCAAATTCCCATTGGATAGGAATGAAATTACAATTCCTGGCGATATGAAACCACAGTTCGCATGCCTGTGCTCCAGCCCGTCCATATCATGGATATCTCTGTCAAGAACAAGGCCAAGGAACCCGCCATGCCGACCGGATCGCCACTGACTCCCGCACGTTCCGCAGTTGCACCTCATCTCTCCCTGCCCGCCGCGCCGCTCGACCTGCTGGCGCTCAACATCGAGGCCACCTTCGCCCACAGCGCGCGTCTGGTGGCCAGCCACATCGCGGCGCATCTGCCCGACACCGACACGCTGCTTGCCACGTTGCCCCCGGGCGCGCTGCTCGGCAAGCCAGACACCTATGCCCGCCACCTCGTCCATGTCGATCCGCTGGAGCGCCTCTCGGCTATGGTACTGGTCTGGCGACCGGGCCAGTCGAGTCCAGTTCACGGCCACCGGACTTGGTGCGCCTACCGGGTGCTGCGTGGGACGCTGCGCGAGCGGCACTACCAATGGGACCCCGCCAGCCAGCGAGCGCAATTAACCAACACAGTCGCGCGCGTAACCGGCAGCACCTTCAGCGTGCCTCAAGGCCTGCAGCATATCCACGCGCTAGATAATGCCAGCGACGACATCGCGCTGTCCTTGCACCTCTATGGCGTGCATCGCGACCACATTGCCACCGGCGTAAACCTCGTGGTACAGACAGCAGGTGCCTAGCGTGAACCGGGGCGTAGCTCCACCGCGTGCGGGTAACCGCTCGATCCTGACACAACCAGCCAACGCATATGGACCGCTACGACAAACAAATCCTTGCCATCCTGCAGGAAGACGCCACCGTCCCTGTGGCGGAAATCGGGGACCGCGTTGGCCTGACCTCGACGCCTTGCTGGCGCCGCATCCAGAAACTGGAAGAGGCCGGCGTGATCCGCAAGCGCGTTGCGTTGCTGGACGCGGACAAGCTGAATGCCGGCGTCACGGTCTTTGTCTCAGTGCGCACCAGCCAGCACAACCTGAAATGGCTCAAGCAGTTCCATGGGCTAGTGGCGTCGATCCCGGAGGTGACCGAGTTTTACCGCATGGCAGGCGACACCGACTACCTGCTGCGCGTGGTAGTGCCGGATATCGCCGCCTACGATCGCGTCTACAAGAAGCTGATCCAAGGGACGGAGCTGGCCGACGTTAGCTCCAGCTTTGCAATGGAACAGATCAAGTACACCACCGCGCTACCGTTGGACTATGCGTAGGCAGGTGCCCGTCATCCAGGACCGGCGCCTGCAGCCAGCTGTTATTCATCCACGCCAAAGTGTCTCGGTGTGGTGGAATCCCCGCTTCCACGGCAGCAATTTATGGCAAGAAGAGCAAAGCATCCTGTTCGTCAGAATTGCCAGCTAATTTGTCGCTGTATGAGGGCGAACGTATTTCCCTTCGGCGGCGATACCCAACCCTACGAACCTCTTGTTGATGGTAGAAGCGGTAGTCTGATTGCGTGCCACGCTCCGGTACCCACATGACCCGGCTTGTCCGGATTTGATGATTTTTTTCGAGCACTCCGTCGCCACGAACGACCCCAATCGCAACTGCCGGACTTGATCCGCCATCCGGCCGGAATCAATGTACCTCAGATGCACTGAACCGCCGCCTGTAGTATCCGGGGCTGGTTCCAAGTCGGGTCCGGAAATGATTGCGCAACGTGGCTGCAGCGCCGAACCCGACTTGCACCGCGATTTCATCCAATCCGGTGCTCTATCGGAAGACGATCAAGTTCGACGCGGTCAAGGATTTCACGGCTGTGAGCATGCTGGCGCAAGGGGCTCATATCTTCAGCGTGAATCCGCAAGTGCCCGCGACGTCTGCGCGGGAACTGGCCAGCGCGGTGAAAGCGAATCCCAAACAGTACAACTTTGCCACGAGCGGCAACGGTTCGGCCGGTCACTTAGCCGGAAACATCGAACGCCGCTATGCTGCCGGACTTATCTATACCAGCGGCCCCTTCACCGCAATGGCCGGCTATCGCTTCCTGCAAAACGGACTTGGCAATCCCGCAAGCCGCTCCAATCTCTATTGGTTGGGCGGTGCCTACGCGATTAAGCCCGCGCTGACGCTACGCGCAGGAATATACCGTACGGATGTGCGCGCCTCGGATGACGATGCCATGAGTTACACGCTGCAGCTTGCGTACAACCTGTCGAAACGCACGGAGGTCTACCTCAACGCCTCCTACATGGACAACAAGGGGCGCTCAACGCTAGGCGTGGCAAGTGCGACCAGAACTGCGCAAGGTGTTGGACAGACTGGTGCCGCAGCCGGAATCAAGCACATTTTCTAGGTACCGAGGCACGGCGGGCGATCTGCGCATCGCCGCCGTGCCTGGACGGCAGCAGAACTCGGCCCAGTCCGTGTCAATCGCGATGCCTTGCCCGAGGCGACGCAATTGAAAGCCCTCATTCCCTACCCGCGAGCGCGAGCGGCGCATGCGCGGATTTCGCGACCGAAAACGCACACAGGCTTTTCTCTCGTGCTTCGGCCCGATCCGGCAGCACTTCGCGTGGAAGCGGCATCTGCTACGTGCCTCTCTCTATCGGAAACACCTCGCTGCGAGATTCACTGCCTGGCGCGAAATCGCCGAAGTCACCCAAAATCCGTCAACTGCTTTCTGAGCAGTGGTCCGGCTTGCCACTACTCCGTCTCGCTCTCAGCAAGTTGACAGCGCCCTTGCGCGCCAGGGCACCGGGCGTACGTCTGCGTGTCGTCGAGGGCTTCAGCGGCGAACTCTACGAGCAGCTCGAATCGGGGCATCTCGATATGGCGGTGATCAACCGCTACGGCCACGCCGCGGTGCCCGCGCCGGCCAGTTTGATGAAGCCGCGGCGCGATGCCACGGGTCCGGGATTATGCTTGTCGGTGCTCATGAAGGTCTCCGGATTTTCCTGTAGAGATTGGCTTGTGTCCGCTGCGCGCGTTCACCAGTAGTGCCAGGCCTGCAGGAAGAGACGCCGTTGGTCACGCCGGTATTGCGGCCCGAAATGCCGTGCGAATACTGGATCGAGAACCGGTCGTAGGTCTTCTGCTTGACGAAGGGCAAGGTGCCGGGCTTGAGCTGGAACAGCACGCCCGCGCCGATGGTCATCTCGCGGTTGGCGGAGTTGGGGATCGCCAGGCCGGCGGTGTAGTCGGTGGCGCCGCCGGCGCGCTGGTAGTCCATCGAAAGGAAGGAAATGGCGAAGGGACTGTCCGGCGGCGAGATCCTGTAGCCGAGGCGCAGGTTTACGTCGAAGGTATCGCCGCCGTCGATGTCGTTGGCGCCGCTGCGCTGGGTGCGCCCCGCGCAGGATGCCGCCCACCAGCAGGTCGACGTTGACGTGGCCGAACCAGTCGTCATAGAAGACCGAGGGCCAGAACGACCAGGTGTTGGTGGTCACGCTGCTTTGCCCGACGGGCACCTGCACATAGGCCTGCATACCAAGCGTGGTGGTCGGCGTCGGGTTCTACCAGGCCAGCAGCCCGAGCAGCGGATCACCGACGCCGCTGGCGAAGAACTGGCTGCCCTGGACGCGCACCAGCGGCACGGTCAGGCTGGCGTTGAAGCCCATGTTCGGCAGGCCGTCGATCTTCCAGTAGCGCAGCAGCGACGAAAGCCCGACGAAGGTATCGGTCCGGGCGCGCACCTCCCTCTGTTTGCCAATGCTGGCATCTTTTATCTCCGTCCTGTCTTGTTATCGATCCGGGCTGGAGCTTTGGTCGGCGGCGGGGTGGCGTCTTGCAGATTTCGCCGGATTACAGATTCCTGCGGGACACGACCTATTGCGAATACCGCATTCGGGCTTTTCGAATAACGGCGGGGCATTTGCTGTATTGACTTCAGTCTGTCATTGGGCTGCAATTTCGCTCATACCACAGGGCTGCACAAGACAGCCGCGAGACAGGAGACGCCGAATGAACACAACTGCGCGGCCACGGACACTGGGGGGAGGAGGATTCGACCAGTTCGTTGCCACCACCGACCCCTCGGGCCTGGGCCGCCACATCGCTTCAGACCTGCCCTACTCGCTCGATCACACCTGCAGCACCGACGTGATCTGCCTGCTGCTCGGCAGCACCACGGCGACCAGTTGCTCCGATGATGGGCGGTCCCGGCCGGTCGTCTTCCATGGCGAGACCCCTCGCCTATCATCCGCCCGGTACGCGCCTGCGCATCGAGGCCACCGACGTGCGCCACGGCTTCATCGCCTTCAGCTATCCGACGGCTTCCACGACAGCATCGACGACGGCGGCCTGCGCCAGCCGCGCCGGCAACCGCGAGAACCTCAGCCCGGAGGGGGCGGGCGCCATCTCGTGCAGTACGCCAGACGGCGCCTGGTGGATGGCATCCGTCTGGACCGCAACGAGATCCGCTCGCTGGCGACGCTGGCCTACCTGGAGGTGGCCCGGCACTTGGAATCGTCGCGCCCCGAGCGCGGCTACCGGCTGTCGGAAGAGGAATTCCGGCGCGTCGACGAATACGTGTCGCAGAACATCGGCGAGGCCATCACCTGTGCCGATGTGGCAGCCGCAGTGCAGTTGCCGGTGCGCGTAGTATTCAATGGCATTAAGGCGCGGACCGGCCAGCAGTACCCAAGCGTCGGAAAGAGGATTGTGGCTTATAGCTAAGGCCATCCACGGAGAGCACGCGGAGACGATAAGGCTCCAACGCTCAATTGTCTTGATCACATCGTAGCTGCCATATTCCCGCACCATCATGCCCTCGCGCATTGAAAACAGGACCCTGGCGCCATGAAAATGCCCCGAACCACACTGGAGCAATGGCGAGTCGTGCAAGCCATCGTCGAGCATGGCGGGTATGCCCAGGCAGCCGAAGCGCTACACCGCAGCCAGTCATCGGTCAGTTACATGGTGGCGCGGCTACAAGAGCAATTGGGCATCGAGCTGTTTTCGACCGAAGGCCGCAAGGCGCGGCTGACCGAGAACGGCGCAGCATTGCTGGCTCGGGCGTGCGAGCTGCTGGGCGATGCCTATCGGATCGAGCAGCTTGCACACAGCCTGCAACAAGGCTGGGAAGCCGAAGTCCGGCTAGCGGTGGATGCCGCGCTGCCCGCCACGGTGCTGATTTCAGCATTGCGGGAATTCGCCGCGCTTGCGCCCCAGACGCGCGTGCAGCTCAGGGAGGTGGTGCTGTCCGGCGCCGATGAAGCGCTGCTGACGCGGCAGGTTGATGTGGCAGTAGGCACCCGCATACCGACCGGCCACTTCGGCGTGCGGCTGCTGGACATCCCGTTTATCGCGGTTGCACATCCCGACCACCGACTCCACCGGCTGGGGCGCGACCTGACCGCCGAGGACCTGAGCCGCGAGATGCAAGTCGTGCTGCGCGACTCGGGCCGTGCCAACCCGCGCGACGACGGCTGGCTGGGCGCCACGATGCGCTGGACAGTCAGCAATATGGAGACTGTGCAGTTGCTCGTTGCCGGCGGGTTGGGCTTCGCATGGCTGCCCGCGCATATGGTGGCCGGGCCGCTGCGCGAAGGCAGGCTGCAACGGCTGCCGCTGCGCGAGGGGCGCATCCGTCACGTGACGCTGTTCCTGATTCTCAGTCAGCCCGACCTGGCTGGCCCCGCCACGCGCCGGCTGGCGGACGAGCTGATTAAGGCCACTTCGGGCTTTCCAAGAGGCGCCGACGCCGCCGGGGCCATCATCGGCTGATCCGATCAGATCGCTCCAAATTTCAGATGAATGGGCGCCAGGGCCCGCCCTATTATTCTGAAATCGCGAAGAAAGGTGGGCATGCAGACCCGCCTCTGACGGAGACAACATGAACCACTTTCTTGCCATCGAGGCCTTTGTGCGCGTGGCGGAAGCCAGCAGCTTCGCGGAAGCGGCGCGCCAGCTTGGGCTAGCCGGCTCCATCGTGACAAGCCGCGTGCAGCAGCTCGAAAAATTCATCGGCGCGCCGCTGTTCCATCGCAGCACCCGCCACGTGCGCCTGTCGGAGCTGGGCGACGCCTATTACAAGGAATGCGCCGAGGCGGTTTCGCAGCTCAAAAGCCTGACCGACCAGATGCGCGACCTCAATGGCACCCCCACCGGGCGCCTGCGCATCCAGATGCTGCCCGGCTATGCGATCGGGCATTTCGGCGAACTGCTCAATGCTTTCACGCAGCGCTATGGCGGCATCCAGCTCGACATCATCGTCAATGACCGCGTGGTCGACCCGATCGAAGAAGGCTTCGACGTTGCCTTCCAGATCTTTCCGCCGATTTCCGGTTCGCTGATCGAGAAGCGGCTGTTTCCCGTGCGGCGGCTGTTCTGTGCCACGCCGGAATACATCGCGCGGCACGGCATGCCGGTTGTGCCGGCCGACCTGCTGCAGCATACGACAGCGTTGTACGCCGGCTATCCGTCGCGCAACCGCTGGGTGTTCACGCGTAGCGACGAGACGGTGTCGCTGGAGCTGCCCGGACAGGTGCGCTCCAACTCCGTGCACCTGCTGCGCGACTACGCGGCGTCTGGCGGCTGCATCGTTTGCCTGCCGACCCTGGTCGCCAGCACGGACCTCCAGAGCGGGCGCCTGGTTCCCGTGCTAACCGACTATACGCTCGCGCCGTTTCACTTCGCGGCCGTCTATCCCATCACGCAGCGTCATGCCGTCAAGGTGAGGATGCTGGTGGACTTCCTGGCCGAACGCCTGGCCGGCGAGCCGGCGTGGGACATGCCTCTGCTCGCGCGCGGCTGGGTTTCCTGAGAACCTGTTCCGGACGTCGAGCCGAATATTTCCCGTCGCCTTCGTGGCGACGGGGTCGGTGCTTTTGCCCTTCCCTCGGAACAAGAAGCGCCGTTCCCGCATTCCCGGGAACGGCGCTTAATGCAGTGGATCGGCTAAAGCTTCGCTGAGGACCCATTCTTCAGAATTCGCGAAGAGCGCATTCGCCGTTTAGGCAATTGTTGTTGCGATGCGATGGCACCTATTGTTCTGCCAACGACTCTGCCATGACAAAAGGAGACAGTCATCATGACTACCGCATACAGGACCGTGTTCGGCGCCCTCGACAACTACCACAAGGGCAGCATCGAAGTGACCCAGGGCGATGCGCGTCACTACGTGTTTTCCAATGTGTTCGAAGTTGCCGCGAAGGCAAGGCCTTACGAGAGAGTTGTGGTCGGCAAGAACCTCGAATACGTCGTCGAGGTCCTGCGCGCCGAGGGCGAGTCGCCGTGGTTTGCCTGCGCCCATGACGAGTTCGTGATCGCCATGGATGGCGAAGTGCGCGTCGAGTTCATTGCGCCGGACCAGCGCGTGGCACAGGCTGACGGTGCCGTGCTTGCCGGCACGGACCCGGCTGGCCGCAGGATGGGCTACGTGGTCCTGCGCCAGGGCCACCAGAGCCTGCTGCCTGCCGGCTGCGCCTATCGCTTCCTCGCCCCTGCGGCGTGCACGCTGTTGCTGCAGACGAAGCAAGGCACGCTTTCGGTGGAAAAGTGGGCCGAGATCTGTCTGCAGTGACCCCCGCTTTCTGCCTGCCGCATCCCTTCCCTCGCCATCCATTCAGGAGTCCTCTCATGGCCATGCTCGATCTCGCCGACAAGCCGAAAACCCTCAGCAAAGGTTTTGCCGCCGACAAGGTGCAGGCAAGCACGCCCGACCCGGTCACCGGCTACCGCACCTTCACGCTCGGCGCGTTCCGCTTCTCGCGCGACGCCTATTTCACCACCATCCAATGGCCTGCCCTGGGGCAGACCCGCACACACGCCATCCCGGCCGACGCCTTCCTGCGCGCGATGATGCGCGATGTCGCCTGGGGCTTCTTCTACGGCTGGGTCAACTTCGACCATGTGTTCGGCACGCGCAACCATTACGGCAAGGTCGACATGTACGCGGGCGCCTTCAACGGCGTGATGAAGGAGGCCGGTGTCGACTACACCGAGACCTTCGAAACGCCCCTGATCATGGCCACCTTCAAGGCCATCCTGCACGACTGGACCAATGAGGGCTTCGACCCGTTTGCCGCGCCGGAGGAGACCGGCACCGCGTTCGGCAGCAAGCATGGCGAGAACAGCGCCGCCATCGAGCGCACGCGCATCGCCACGCGCCGCATGCCGGGCCTGCCCGACGACTCGCCGCTGCGCGACGACCTGCCGGTCAACCGCGCTTTCCTCGATGTGCCCCAGGACGAGCCCGAAATCCACGCCGAGCCCGGCTTCGAAGGACAGCTGCATGCCTTCAACCTCTTCAAGTACCTGTCGCGCTCCGATGTGACCTGGAACCCCTCGGTGACCTCCGTCTGCGGCCAGAGCCTGTTCTGCCCCACCACCGAGGAGTTCATCCTGCCGGTGTTCCACGGCAACGACCGCGTCGAGTGGTTCCTGCAACTGTCCGACGAAATCATCTGGGACATCGGCGACAAGAACACCGGCGCCCCGCGTGCCCGCATCACTGCGCGTGCGGGCGACATCTGCGCCATGCCGGCCGACATCCGCCACCAGGGCTACTCGACCAAGCGCTCGATGCTACTGGTCTGGGAGAACGCCACGCCGAACCTGCCCAAGCGCTACGAAAGCGGGGAACTGAAGTCCTACCCGGTCGAATTCTGACGGTCCGATTCCCACGCCTCCTTCCGACCGACTTTACGAAGACGATTGCATCATGCAGAACAAGTTATTCATCAACGGCCGCTTTGTCGATGCCATCGGCAGTGGCACCATCGACGTGCTGAATCCGCACGACGGCAGCGTGATCACCGCGATTGCCGCCGCGGAAACGGCTGACGTGGACCTGGCCGTAGAGGCCGCTGCCCGCGCGTTTCCCAAATGGTCGCGCATTGCCGCGGCCGAGCGCGGGCGCCTGCTGCTGAAGCTGGCCGACAAGATCGAAGCTCACACGGAGGAGCTGGCACAGCTCGAATCGCTGGACACCGGACACCCCATCCGCGATTCGCGCATGCTGGACGTGCCGCGCACGGCCGCCTGCTTCCGCTACTTCGGCGGCATGGCCGACAAGCTGCAGGGCTCGGTGATCCCGGTCGAGACCGGCTTCCTTAACTACGTGCAGCGCGCGCCGATCGGCGTGGTGGGACAGATCGTGCCGTGGAACTTCCCGCTGATGTTCACCAGTTGGAAGATGGGGCCGGCACTGGCCGCCGGCAACACCGTGGTGATCAAGCCGTCGGAGCTGACACCGCTGTCCTCCCTGCGCATTGCCGAGCTGATGGCCGAAGTGGGCATTCCCGAGGGCGTGGTCAACATGGTGCCGGGATATGGCCATACCGCCGGCCAGCGGCTGGCCGAGCACCCCGGCGTGGGCAAGATCGCCTTTACCGGTTCCACCGCCACCGGCCGCCGCATCGTCGCCGCCTCGCAGGGCAACCTTAAGCGCGTGCAGCTGGAGCTGGGCGGCAAGGGCGCCAACATCGTGTTCGACGATGCCGACCTGGATGCCGCCGTCAACGGCGCCGCCTGGGCGATCTTCCACAACCAGGGCCAGGCCTGCATCGCAGGCTCGCGCCTGGTGCTGCACGAGCGCATCGCCGATGCCTTCCTCGAGCGCTTTAGCGCACTGGCCGGCTCGATCCGGCTGGGCAACCCGCTCGATCCGGAAACCGAGATGGGTCCGCTGACGTCGGCGCAGCACCGCGACCGCGTGCTGTCGTATGTCGACATTGCGCGCGAACAGGGCGGCCGTGTGCTGGCGGGCGGCAAGGCGCCAGCGGCGCAAGGCTTGTCGGCCGGCTACTACGTCGAGCCGACCATCGTCGAAGCCCGGCCGCATGACCGCGTGGCGCAGGAGGAGGTGTTCGGCCCCTTCGTCACGGTGCTGCGCTTCGGTCATGACGACGAAGCGCTGGCCATCGCCAACGCGACGGAATACGGCCTCGGCAGCGGCCTGTGGACGCGCGACCTGTCGCGCGCGCACCGCCTCGCCGGCGCCATCCGCGCGGGCATGTGCTGGATCAATTGCTACAAGCGCGTCAACCCGGGCAGCCCCTTCGGCGGCTTAGGCCAGTCCGGCTACGGCCGGGAGATGGGCTTCGAGGCCATGCACGACTACACCGAGGCGCGCTCGGTATGGGTCAACGTGGATGCGGTCGTGCCGCCGCATTTCAAGCGCTGAGAGGTTGCGATGGAAGGCTTTGTCTACCAGTGTTCGCCGTCGCGCGTGGTCTTCGGGCAGGGTGCGCTGGCACAGCTGCCTGATGAAGTGGCCCGGCTTGGCGCGCATCGCGCGCTGGTACTGACCACGCCAGAGCAGCGCGGCCTGGGCGAGCGCGTGGCGGCGTTGCTCGGCGAGCGCGCCGCCGGCGTCCATGACCAGGCGGTGATGCACGTGCCGATCGAAGCCGCCCGCGCGGCGCGGGCCGAAGCGCAGCGGCTCGGCGCCGACTGCTACGTGGCCGTGGGCGGCGGTTCCACGATCGGACTGGGCAAGGCCATCGCGCTGGGATCGGCACAGCCGATCCTGGCCGTCCCCACCACCTATGCCGGCTCGGAAGCCACGCCGATCTACGGCATCACCGAAGACCGCCTGAAGACCACCGGGCGGGACCCGCGCGTGCTGCCCCGTACCGTACTCTACGATCCGGAACTCACGCTGACGCTGCCCGCGGCCATCTCAGCGGCCTCGGGCATGAATGCCCTGGCCCATGCCGTGGAAGCCCTGTATGCGCAGGACGCGAACCCGATCATCAGCCTGATGGCCGAGGAAGCGATCCGCGCGCTGGCCGGCGCGCTGCCCGCGGTGGTGCGCAACCCGGTCGATATCGACGCGCGCAGCCGCGCGCTGCATGGCGCCTGGCTGGCCGGCGTATGCCTCGGCAACGTGGGCATGGCGCTGCACCACAAGCTTTGCCACACGCTGGGCGGCACCTTCAACCTGCCGCACGCGCAGACCCATGCCGCCATGCTGCCGCACACCGCGCACTACAACCACGCCGCCGCGCCACAGGCGCTGCTGCGCGCGGCGCGGGCGCTGGGCGGCGAACAGGCTGCCGATGCGGGGCCGCTGCTGTTCAGGCTGAACCAGGCCCTGGGGATCCCGGCGGCGCTGGCTGAAGTCGGCATGCCGGAAGCAGGGCTGGACGAAGCCGCCACGCTGGCCTGCACCAATCCCTACTACAATCCCCGCCCGATCGAGCTGGCGGCGATTCGCGCCCTGCTCGACCGCGCCTGGCGCGGCGAGATGCCGGCCTGAGCGCCCGCCTCGCAGCGCCCACAGGAAAACCATCATGGAGACATCTCACACTGCTGCCGAGGCGGCCCTGACCGAGCAGGTCGTGGCGCGCCTCGCCGATACGCCCGACCCGCGCATGCGCACGCTGATGCAGGCGCTGGTGCGGCACCTGCACGCCTACGTGCGCGAAGTGGAGCCGACCGAGGAGGAGTGGTTCGCCGCCATCCGCTTCCTGACGGACACCGGCAAGATGTGCGACGGACTGGTGCGGCAGGAATTCATCCTGCTGTCCGACACCCTGGGCGTGTCGATGCTGGTCGATGCGATCAACCACCGCCACGCCAGCAGCGCCACCGACACCACCGTGTTCGGCCCGTTCTACATCCCCGGCATGCCCGAGCGCGCCTGCGGCGAGAACATGGCGGCCACGGCAGGCACGCCCGCGCTGGTGCATGGCCTCGTCTGTTCGACCGACGGCACGCCGCTGCGCGATGCCGTGCTCGACGTCTGGGAGACCGCCGCCAACGGCATGTATTCCGGGCAGGACACCGCCCAGCCAGGCGGTAACCTGCGCGGCCGCTACCGCACCGATGCCGACGGCTACTACGCGATCCGCACCATCGTGCCGGTCTGCTACCCGATTCCCACCGACGGGCCCGTGGGCCGCATGCTCGAGGCCACCAACCGTCATCCGTGGCGGCCGGCACACCTGCATTTCATGATTGATGCCCCCGGGCATCGCACGCTGGTGACGCACCTGTTCAACCAGGGCGATCCCTATCTCGCATCGGACGCGGTGTTCGGCGTCAAGCCGTCCTTGCAGGTCGCCTACGCGGAGCGCGCTGCCAGCCATCCGCTGGCCGGGCGATTCGGCTTCGACAGCCCGTTCCGCGAAGCGCGCTACGACTTCGTGCTCGAGCCACGGTGAGCCTCATGTCACGCTTCTACGCCATCTTCGCCACTGACAAGCCGGGCATGCGCGCCGTGCGCGAGCGCGTGCGCCCCGCCCACCGTGCCTACCTGCGCGCCGCCGCCGACCACCGCGTATTCGTGCGCCTGGGCGGGCCGACCCTGGACGCACAGGACGAGACCATGAACGGCACGCTGCTGGTCATCGAGGCCGAGCATCTCGACGATGTGGAACGCTTCCTGTGCGGCGACCCCTACATGCACGCCGGCCTGTTCGAGCGCATCGAGATCCGGCCCTGGGACTGGAGCCTGGGCAACCCCGAGAGGCGGGTGTAGATCATGCATGGCGCCCTGTTGTGCCGGCTCGCATCCATACCCGACGGCGGCGCCTGCGTGGTCGACGCCGGCCACGCCGACGGCACTGGCGTGGTGGTCATCCGCCGCGGGCACGATGCCTGGGCCTACCTCAACCGCTGCCCGCACTTCTCGGTATGCCTGGACTACGAACCAGGCGAAGTGCTGACCTATGACGGCCAGGTGCTGATGTGCGCCCATCACAGCGCGCTGTTCCGCTTCGAGGACGGCCGCTGCATCGAAGGGCCGTGCGCGGGCGCTGCGCTGACGCCGGTGGCGATCCGCGTGGTCGACGGCGAGGTGCGCTGCGCCGCGGGCATGCCGGCGGTGCCCTGACCGGCGCTGCACGGCACGGCAAGGCAACGATCCGGAGCAAGAGGCAATCCGCCTCGCAATACGGCGCCAGGAAAGCTCGCGCCGCAGGGGCTTTTTTTCCCCCGATACAACGACAGGAGACAGGAGACCATGAACTCGCATCCCGATGGCAAGCGCCGTGCCCTTGTGAAGCTCGCGGCGGGTGGCGCGCTCGCCGCTGCCGCACCAATGCTCGTGCCGCTGGCGCGGGCAGCCGGTTCCCGCACGCTGAAGATCGGCTACGTGTCGCCGCAGACTGGTCCGCTGGCGCCATTCGGCGAGGCCGACCGCTTCATCATCCAGCAGATGCAGGCCGCACTGAAGTCCGGCACGGCCGTCGGCGGCAAGACGTACCCGGTCAGCATCCTGGTGAAGGACAGCCAGTCCAACCCCAACCGCGCGGGCGAGGTGGCGAGCGACCTGATCCTCAAGGACAAGGTCGACATCATGCTGGTCTCCGGCACCCCCGAGACCGCCAACCCCGTCTGCGATGCGTGCGAGCTGAACGAGACGCCATGCGTATCCACCGTAGTGCCGTGGCAGCCATGGTTCTTCGGCCGCAAAGGCGATCCGAAGAAGGGCTTCAACTTTACCTACCACTTCTTCTGGGGGCTGGAAGATGTGGTCAGCGTCTACACCGCCATGTGGCAATCGGTGCAGACCAACAAAGCGGTTGGGGGACTGTTTCCGAATGACGGTGACGGCAATGCCTGGGGCGATGCCCAGGTGGGTTTTCCGCCTGCGCTGACGCAGAAGGGCTTTACGCTGATGGATCCCGGCCGCTTCCAGAGCATGACGCAGGATTTCTCCGCACAGATCGCGGCCTTCCGCCAGGCCAACGCGCAGATCCTGACCGGCGTGGTGATTCCGCCCGACGCGCGGAACTTCCTGGTGCAGGCGCGCCAGCAGGGCTTCCGACCCAAGGTCATTTCGATCGGCTAGGCACTGTTGTTCCCGAGCGCGATCGAGACGCTGGGCGGCCTGGGCGACGGCCTCTCGACCGAGGTCTGGTGGTCGCCGTCACACCCATTCAAATCGTCGGTGACGGGCCAGTCGGCGCAGCAGCTGGCGGCCGACTACGAGAAAGCCAGCGGCAGGCAGTGGACCCAGCCGCTCGGCTTCGCCCATGCGCTGTTCGAGATCGCCGTCGACACGTTCCGGCGCACGAAGGACATCGATTCCAACATCGCCGTGCGCGATGCGCTGGCGGCGACGAACGTCAACACCATTGTCGGCAAGGTGGCCTGGGGCAACGGGCCAGTCAGGAACGTCGCCAAGACGCCGCTGGTGGGCGGGCAGTGGATCAGGGGGCAGAAGCACAGGTTCGATCTGGCCATCGTCAGCAACCAGCAGGCGCCCGCGGTACCGCTGAGCGGCCCGCTCAGGACGCTTGCCTGAGTACGGAGGCCAGATCATGCTTCCCCTGCTGCAACTTGACCGGGTCTGCAAGCGCTTCGGCGCGCTGACGGTGACCGACGACATCAGCTTCGGCGTCCGGGCCGGCGAGACCTACGGCATCCTCGGCCCGAACGGTGCGGGCAAGACCACGCTGCTGAACCTGGTCAGCGGCGACATCCGCCCGGACCAGGGCACCGTGTCCTTTAACGGCGCCGATATCGGCCACCTGCCGCCGCACCGGCGCTGCGTGGCCGGCATCGGCCGCTCATACCAGGTGCCGCGCCCATTCGGCGGCATGACGGTGTTCGAGAACCTGCTGGTGGCGGCGACCTTTGGCGGACAGATGCCGGAGCGGGACGCCTATGGCATCTGCGCGGACGTACTGGCACGCACCGGGCTCAAGGCCAGGGCCAACAGCCTGGCGGGCAGCCTGACGCTGCTCGACCGCAAGCGCCTGGAACTGGCGCGCGCGCTGGCCACGCAGCCCCGCCTGCTGCTGCTCGACGAGATCGCGGGCGGCCTGACGGAGCCGGAAACGCGCCAGCTGATCGACGAGATCCGACAGGTGAAGGCGGCCGACGTCACCATTGTCTGGATCGAGCACGTCGTGCACGCGCTGCTGGCGGTTGCCGACCGCCTGCTGGTGATCAACTTCGGCAGCAAGCTGGCCGAGGGCGCCCCCGCCGACGTCATGGACAACCCTGACGTGCGGCGCGTCTACCTTGGCCTGGAGGCCTGACCATGAACCCACTGCTGCAAACCCGGAACCTGGCCGCCGGCTATGGCGACTTCCAGGCACTGTTCTGTATCGACGTGTCCGTCCGCGCCGGCGAGATCGTCGCGCTGATCGGCGCCAACGGCGCCGGCAAGTCGACCTTCCTGAACGCCATCGCTGGCCTGGTCCGGCCGGCGTCCGGCCAGATCCTCTACAAGGGCGAGCCGATTGGCGGGCTGCCCGCTTCGCGCATCGTTTGCAAGGGCATCGCCCTGGTGCCGGAGGGCCGGCGCCTGTTTTCCAGCCTGAGCGTGGAAGAGAACCTGCTGCTCGGCGCCTACAGCGGCCGGCCCGGGCGCTGGGACCTCGACGCGGTGCTCGGCCTGTTTCCCGCCTTGCGCGAGCGGCGCCACCATGCAGCCACCGCACTGTCCGGCGGGCAGCAGCAGATGGTAGCGATCGGCCGCGCGCTGATGAGCAACCCCGAGCTGCTGATGTGCGACGAGCTGTCGCTGGGCCTGGCCCCGGTGATCGTGCGCGAGATCTACGCGGCGCTGCCGGCCATCGTCGCCGGTGGCACGAGCGCCATCGTCGTCGAGCAGGACGTGCGGCTGGCGCGCCAGGTTTCTTCGCGCTTCTACTGCCTCCAGGAAGGCCACGTGCGTCTCGAAGGCGATTCCGCCAGCGCCTCCGACGAGGCGATCACCGAGGCTTATTTCGGAGTCCACGCATGAATACATTGCCCGACATCCTGGTCCAGGGCGTGCTGCTGGGCGCGCTGTATGCCCTCTTTGCCATGGGGCAGTCGCTGGTGTTCGGCGTGATGCGGCTGACCAACATCGCCCATGGCGACTTCATCGTGCTACTGGTGTTCCTGCTGTTCGCGCTGACGGCAATCGCGCAACTGCCGCTGGCAGTGGCGGTGGTTCTGCTGGTGGTGATCGCGTTCGCCGCTGGCTACCTGCTGCAGTACACGTTGCTGAACCGCGTGAGCAGCCGCGATCCGCTGCCATCGCTGATGGTGACATTCGGCCTGTCGATCGTGATCCAGAACGTGCTGCAGGAGTTGTTCTCGGCCGATCCGCGTTCGATCGGCGCCGGTGGCTTCGAGTCGCGCAGCGTACTGCTGCCCGGCGGCATCAGCGTCGGCTACCTGCCGCTACTGACGCTGGTGGCCACCGTCGCGATCACCGTCGCACTGCAGTGGGTGTTCGGCAGGACCGCGCTCGGCCGTGCATTCCGCGCCACCTCTGACGACCGCGAGATCGTGCAGCTGATGGGCGTGTCGCACCGGCCCACCTATGCGCTGGCGATGGGCATTGCCTTTGTCCTGATCGCGGTGGCCGCAGGGTTCTATGCCATGCGCACCGCGGTATCGCCTTCAGATGGGCCGGCGCTGCTGCTGTACGCGTTCGAGGCGGTGATCATCGGCGGCATGGGCTCGTTCTGGGGGACCTTCCTTGGCGGCCTCGCGCTGGGCGTGGCCCAGCAGATCGGCTTCCATCTCGATCCCGGCTGGGGCGTCTGGCTGGGCCACGTCATGTTCCTGGCCGTGCTGGTGGCGAGGCCGCAAGGCTTGCTGCCGAAGACCGCGTAGGCGTACCGGAGAGACACTAAAATGGCTGAACCCGCAAACCGCCCCGTGCACGGCTTTGAAGTGCACCGCTCCACCCGCGCCAGCAAGGTGGCGATGCTGGTCCTGCTGCTGGCCGCCGTGGTCATCGCCAGCACGCCGTATTGGGCCGGGCGCGATACCCTGCGCGACTTCACGCAGATCGCCTCGTACCTGATCTTCGCCATGATGTGGAACCTGCTCGCCGGTTACGGCGGCATGGTGTCGATCGGCCAGCAGGCGTTCTTCGGCATCGGTGGCTACGCCATGCTGGTGCTGGCCAACTTCTGCGGCGTGTCGCCGTTCCTGGCGGTGCCGTTGGCGGCCGGCCTGGCCATGCTGATCGCCGCGCCGGTGTCGCGCATCGCATTCCGGCTCGATGGCGGCTACTTCGCCGTGGGCACGTGGGTGATCGCGGAAGTCTTCCGGCTCGGCATGGCCAACGTTTCCGCACTAGGCGGCGGATCGGGCACCAGCCTGACCGCGCTGCAGGGCATTCCGCGCGCCACCCGCGAATCGCTCACCTTGTGGCTGGCGCTGGCGGGTGTGCTCGGCAGCATCGCCCTGCTCTACTGGTTCCTGCGCGCCAGGCCCGGACTGGCGCTGACCGCGATGCGGGACAACGCCGTGGCGGCCGGCAGCCAGGGCGTCGACGTGCGCCGCGTGCGGCTCGTGGTGTATCTGGTAGCCGCGGCCGGCACCGCGTTCGCCGGCGGCCTGTACTTCCTCGGCAACTTGCGGATCTCGCCGGACGCGGCGTTCTCGGTGAACTGGACGGCGTTCGGCATCTTCATCGTGCTGATCGGCGGGCTGGGCACGCTGGAAGGCCCCATCATCGGCGCGCTGGTCTTCTTCCTGCTAAACAAATACCTGTCGGACTACGGCACCTGGTACCTGATCGGCCTCGGTATCATGGCAATCGCGGTGGCGATGGTCTTTCCCGGTGGCATCTGGGGCTATCTGTCGCGGCGCTTCGGCCTGCAACTGTTTCCGGTCGGGCGGCGCGTGGTGTTTGGCGGCCTACCCGGAGCGCCCGACTCGCGGCATCCGGCCGCCAGCCGCCTTGACAGCGCGCCGTGCGCACCCACGGCAAAGGAGAGTGCATAACCGCAAACCGCGAATCCGCCACCAGTGCCGAGCGCACAAAGAGAACACGAAAAAAATCCGGAGGAAACATGAACAAAGCAACAGCACGATCCGCATGCCTGCTCGCTGCGATGCTGCCGGGACTGGCTGCGGCACAGAGCAGCGTCACCATTTCAGGCCTGATCGATGGTGGCATTGGCTATGTCAACAACCAGCACGGCAGTGCCACCACGCTGTTCGGCAGCGGCGTACTCGCACCCAACAACCTGCTCACATTCAAGGGGGCCGAAGACCTGGGCGGGGGGCAACAAGGCCCTACGCGGTTAGATGCACAGGTCGGTAAGGCTGTTCGCCTATAGCCCTTGTCTGCTATCGCGTTCAAAGCGGCCACTCAATTGACGTGGCGCAACGCCAAAGGGTCGGATGGGGCCGGCCGGATGCCGGCACTATGCAGCTTGGGTCGCTCTTACGGGCCATTTGGTGTCGTCGTTCCAAACTTGTGTGCCCGCGCGAGCGCGGGGGCGGTAGCTCGCCGGCGTCGCCTACATCACCACCCCGCGGTTGCCGAACTCGAGGCCGACAGCTTGTGCCGTTGCTGGGCGACTATGTGCCAGCGCCGGCGGAGGGCAGCGTGGTCCATTCCAGGCTGCTCCAGCGGTCCGGCTTTGAGTTCCCGTCGCTCGACGGCCGCTGGTTCTCGCGCCACGACCTTCCGAAGGTTGACCTCCATCCCGCATTCCTTCGGGAAGCCCTGCAAGAGAACGACTCCGGCATCAAGCACTTCGTTCAGCGCGGCTGAAGGTCTTGACCTTCGAAGCAGCCGTAGAGATTCCCTCGGGTCGACGGGCGGTTCAGGAGCCGGCGAGAGCCGACCGAGTGGCGTCGTGCCGAGTTTGATCGTTGGCCATATGGATTCGAAACAAGCCCTAGTCATCGCTATAGCTGTCCGACGGGCGCGATGGTACTGCAGACAGCGCGCACTCGCGATGCATGGCCAACCTATCGGCACAGCGCCATCAGTTGTACCCACGCCTGCGCATGAGCCGGATCGAGCCACGCCGTCAGCGCCACCGCGCACAGGCCCGCCAGGCTGAGCACCGACAGCCACACGCCGAGCGCCGGTCCGCAGCGCGGCCTCATGACCGCGCCGGCGCGAGGCCGGTCCTGACGATCTGCCGGTCGTCGATCGGCCAGTGCAACGCCGCGGCCAGTACGCCCAGCGCTATGGAGCCGAACCAGACCGGGTCGTACGAGCGCGTCAGCTCGAACACCAGCCCGCCTAGCCATACGCCGAAGAACGAGCCCAGTTGGTGGCCGAAGAACACGCATCCGAACAGCGTGGCGAGATAGCGCACGCCGAACACCTGTGCGAGGATCCCGTTGGTCAGCGGCACGGTGCCGAGCCATAGGAAGCCCATCGCAGCGCAGAACAAGTACAAAGTGGGCGCGCTCAGCGGCAGCAGCAAGAACAGCGCCATCGCCGCGGTGCGCGCGAGGTAGATCCCAGCGAGCAGGTATTTCTTGCTGTGGCGGCCGCCCAACAGGCCGAACACGTAGATGCCGGCTACATTGGCGAGCGCGATGATGGCGAGCGCGGCCATGCCATCGGCCGGACGCATGCCGCGGTCCAGCAGATAGGCGGGCAAGTGGCTGGCGATGAAGGCGAGCTGGAAGCCGCAGGCAAGAAAGCCAAGGTTGAGCAGCCAGAAGCCGGAATGGCCGAAGGCCTCGCGCACCGCGCCGAGCAGCGGCGGCTGGCCGCCGGCAGCATTCGCCGCGTTCGCCTCATCCCTGGCCGGCGCCGGTGCGGCGGCGATCCGGTCCTGGAATGGCAGCGCAAGCGGCAGCAGCACGGCCAGTGCCACGGCGAGCATCAGCAGCGTGGAAGCCCATCCCGATACGACCAGCAGTCCCTGTGTGGCCGGCACCAGTGCGAACTGCGCGATGCCGCCGATGGCGCCGGCCTGGCCCAGCGCGCGGCTGCGCTGCGCGGCGTCGGTCATCCTGCTCAGCGCGCCATAAACCACGCCGAAGGTCGTGCCGGACAGCGCCATGCCGATACAGACGCCTGCCGACCAGACGAAGGCCGGTGACGTGCCCGCCTGTGTCATCCCATACAGTCCGACTGCATACAGCGCCAGTCCGCCGGCCATCACTTTCCACGAGCCGTACCGGTCGGCCAGCATGCCGGTGAAGGGCTGCACCACTCCCCAGGTCAAGTTCTGCACCGCCATCGCAAAGCCGAAGGTCTCGCGGGTCCAGCCGCGCTCGGCGATGATGGGCAGCAAGAACAGACCCTGCACGTGGCGCACGCCCAGCGCCAGCCCCATCAGCAGGCCGCCCGCCAGCACGAGCACCCACAGCTCCCGCCACCACGGCGTGGCGGCCTGTGGCGAGGCGATGGCAGCGGACGAGTGCGGCAGGCGGAAAGTCATGACGGCCCCTTGTCGGATGATGGCGCGGCAAGCGCGCGATGGCTCTATTCCAGCCGCCCTGGCGCCGTGCTTCAAGCGATCATTTAGTCGTTTTGCCATGCGCGCCGCGCATGGCAAACGCGACGCGGATCGTGCTGTAATGGTGGTTCGCGTGTCAGCCAGGAGGCCATCGCATGTCTGTCCCGCTCGTCCGACTGTTTCCGCTCGACCTGCTCAAGGGCTTCGTCGCCGTCGGCCGACGCATGAGCATTACGCAGGCAGCGGACGATCTGTGCCTGACGCAGTCGGCGGTAAGCCGGCAGATCCACGCGCTGGAGGAGCAGCTGAAGGTGCCGCTATTCGTGCGCAAGCATCGCGGCGTGGCGTTCACTGCCGAGGGCGAACGGCTGTTTCGCAGCGCCGACAGCGCGCTGCAGCAGCTGCAGGACGTGGTGGCCGAGGTGCGTCGCAACGAGGGCCAGCGGTCGGTCACGGTCACCGCCAGCATCGGCGTGACCGGCTTGTGGCTGCTGCCGCGGCTGGGGAACCTGCAGAAGACGCATCCGCATCTGGATGTGCGCCTGTCCGCCAGCAACCGTATCAGCGACCTGCGTGCCGAGGGCATTGACCTCGCCGTGCGCTATTGCCGCGACGCCGCGGCGCCGCCCGACGCCGTGCGCCTGTTCGGCGAGAACATCGCCCCGGTCGCCCATCCGTCGCTCGTAGCCGAGGTCGACCAGCACGACGATGCGCTGCTCCAGCTGCCGCTGCTGGAATTTGACGATCCCCGTCCGTGGCTGCAATGGCGCAGCTGGCTCGAGCCGCGCGGCTACCGTCAGGCGAGCCAGCACGGCATGCTTCGCTTTAATCAATACGACCAGGTCATCCACGCGGCGCTGGCGGGACAGGGCGTCGCGCTGGGCCGGCTCGAGCTGGTGCGGCCCCTGATCGATGACGGTCATCTGGTGATCGTGCCGACGGCGCTACAAGCGCCGCCGAGCCCGAACGCGTACTGGCTGATCCATGCCTCCGCCCATCCGCGCGACGACGTCAAGCGCGTGGCCGAATGGATTTGCCGGGAAGCCGCACACACCGTCAGGACACCCGCGCGCCCCGCAGCCACCTGAGCCACGGCCAGCCGGCGCGGCGCTGGAGCGGCGGCGCTTCGATCCGGCACAACGCGGGGCCGGCGCCGTGCAGCGCGCTGAGAAACACGTCGGCGTCGCCGTGCAGCCGATAGCGCTCGCCGGGCGCGAGCAAGACGTCCGGGGACGGCCGGTCCCGCGCTTCGAACGTCAGCCATAGGCTGCCGCCGCGGCAGACCAGTTCCGCGCCGGCCGGCAGTCGCAGGCGCAGGCATTCCGCTTCAAGGGAAAGGGTGCATGACATGAAAGGCTCCGGTTGGCCTTTCAATTGTGCGAACCCGCGTCGTGGCTTGCCATGAGCATTGCGTCGGCCGGCCATACGTCAGCGGCATGCAAGGCGCGACAGGCCCGCCGCATGGGCTTCAAATATGAACTATCAGCATTACCGTGTGGACCTTGCCTGGCATGCCAAGCCGCCCAGCGGCGACCTTGACGCCGAGGCTCGCCAGGAACAATTGCGGGTTCGCATCGGCTCGCCCGATGTTCGCATCGCCGCCGTCGTGATTCCTCCGCGCTCTTTGCCGTGCTGCACCTCGGAGCGCAGATTGGCAGCTGGTGTTGCACACCTACAATGCTTCCGAAGGCAAGAATGGGCAGATATCGTGCGTCGCTCAGGCGCAAAGGCAGACCAGTAGGACACCAGGGTTGCCGGCGAATCGGCCGCCCCTCGCATCAGCTATTCGCCAACGCCGATTGCCGACCCTGGCTCTGCGCCGTAGGTGGCAGCATACGCTGAGGTCCTGCGCGACGTGCTTGGCGACAGCGACGCTCGCCCCGATGCGCTGCAGAGCGCCGGGGCGCCGGGTAAGGTCAAAGCCTCGCCGCTGGTGCGGGAGGCCACTTCATAACATTCACGCTGAACAGGCCAGGTCGCAGGCCGGGCCAGTATTTGGAAAAACTCTGAAAGCTCATGAGGGCCCTTGGCTGCCAGCCAAGCGAAGGGCCGTGCGACCAAGCTCTGAATTCACTCCGCGATGGCGATGATCTGGTTCAGTTGCTCGCAGACGGCAGCAAAGACCTCCAAAGGCGCCTGCTTCCAGGGGTGAGGCTTTGCGTTGCGGGCTCGCCAATCGAACGACTTAGGTTGATGGGCCAGGACGTAGCTGTCCTTTCCCTTCGGCCCTTGAAACTTGATCGCAAACGGATTGGTCTCGTTGTAGGCTGCCGTAGTCATCGGCAAGCCAATAACGATACTAGTCCGTTCATTAAACGGCCGCGGTGAGAGAACAAGCATCGGATGCATATCCTTCATCTCGCGGCCGGCTTGCGGATTGCAGTCGATCCAAATAATGTCGCGTCGTTCGGGCGCCCATAGCTTGCCCCCCATTACATGGCCTCCGCGCCCACACGCTGCGTGGCCATGGCTTCGCCGCCGTGCTTGATAGGGTCAAACAGAGCAAGCTTTTCCGCGAGAGTGAGGGCACGACGACCAACTGGTCGAACTGTTACACCAATCTCATCGACGGACACCTCCACTTCCTGACCCTCGACGAAATGTGCAGAACGAGCCACCGCAGTGGGGATCCGAACCGCCAAGCTGTTGCCCCATTTTTGAATCGTTAGGGTTGCGCTTTTTCGCATGATACAAGCCTCGAAAAGATGTTGATACAAGTATAAACATAATGAGGCCATGTTTCAACGCGTATCTACTTCGCTCATCTATCTCTTCCATGGAGGTCGATCGCTCGAAGGACGTGACCATCTCCGGCGGGAAGAACCGAGACGTGTTCGACCGTCACGCTGTGCTGATTGCCGCTGTAGTGGCACAGCTGGATGCACATGGGGGCGAGTCTTCGTGCGCAGTCATCGAACTGAGCCGGCTATCGATGTGCGGCCGGCGCGCTGATCGCCGATGCCGTCAGCGGCGATGCCTCACGATTCTTTTGGCGAATACAGCATCACCGCTTTTCGGCGGGGCTGTCTTGCGCACGCTCGCACTGGTGTTGGGGATGTGGTACCACAAACTGCGGGCTCTGATCTGAGGCTGCGTACATGCAAATACCATGCTGCAACCGCCCCAACGTGCCTTCATGACTGGTGCCCTATCCTATGGATCTTGCAGGGCGCCCGCTCCCCCTGCATTTCCTAAGCCTGCCCGAGGTAATCCGCGCCGGTCCCATGTCACGGGGCCATCCGCGCTAGTTCGATTCACATCGAGGCCATCCCCGGCGGGCAAATTGGTCATTGAAGCACAGCCAACTGACCAGCAGCGGCGCCTCCAATATCTGGAGCCGCTAGTTCAACCCTGCCTCGGGATCAGGTCGGCATGGAGGTCAGCGACAACGCCATTGCAATCTGGACACAGCGCGACGGCTAGCTTGCGGGGGCGCCGTCGGATGAAGCGCTGGCCGTATGGGAGCTGAGCTAACTGGCCAGCAACAGCGTCTGGACTAGCCGTTTCGGCGCCAGCGGTAGCTGCGATGCAGCCCGGCGAGCTTGAGCGCGACGCCGGGGTCGACCAGTCCCAGGGCGACCCCGCCATTGCCATGGACGGCAGGGGCAACGCCACGCGGGTGCGGGGGCAGTCGGATACGGCGAACGACACCATGCAGAGCACCCTGGAGTCAGCGGTATACCTCGGCGTGGCAAAAACCAGGGTCCAGGTGGCGCCGTTCACACCGTCAAAAATCCTGGCAAGCCGCTACACGGCAGGCAGGCTGGGGGGCGGAGGTTTTTTTGCTATGCCCAAATGACGTCGGCGTGCAGAACCTGCGTCCGCAGCCGAGGGTGACCTGGGGCCACACGACAATGCGCTGCTGGCAAGCCTGGCGCCGGCCAACAGTGCCTGGGTGCCGCTGCGGTACTGTTCGACGCCAGCACGCGAACCCCGAGCCTGCGGGAGGCCCCTTCATGACACGCACGCAGAAAGGCCAAGTCCCAGGCATCGGGAATCGGGGATCCGGCACGACCGCTGGCGAATCTGTGCGGCAAGGCCAGCACGCCGCAAGGCATCAAACAGGAATTCTCCGAAGATGCCATTTCTCCGACTTCAGCAAGGCGACTGACTGCGCCCCGGCGCTGTGCAGCCGAACGCGCGAAGGAGTTTGCCGGCCAGCCCGCCTACCTGAGTGGCGCCGCGTCGGGCTCCGGTTACCTCACCGGCGCCATGCTGCCGCAGCCGCGTTTCGCCACTGCCAGTTTCGACATGATGGCGATTAGCAAGCGCCGAGCAACTTTGCCAGCTTTCGAGCTTCCGCCAGTATTCGCGACCGAGGTGGCCCGGTGTTTGTGCGATTCGTAAAAGGCTGGCGTGGATGTTTTGGATCGCGTGGTCACCTGATAGCAGTTCACCTTTCCCGCATTCCAGAGGCTAGTCACCGACCAGCGCGAAACAGATCAGCACGGGAAAAGATGGTCTCGCCCCGGCTGCGATAGCCCTTATTCGCCCCTTAGAAATTATCGGCATTGCGTTTTGGTGTGCATTTCGCGCCGGTAATACTGACGAGTGCGCAAAATTTGTTAAGAATCAGTATCTTATCGTGCGTAGCCGGCGTCTCTCTGCCCCAGCCGAGGGGGCAACGGATGGGCTCGGTCTCGTTGCGGAATGCCTGGCAGACCTTGGGACTTCGGTGCCGCGACGGTTACCAATGCGTGCCGGCAGCCGTGACGTCCCCGTCAACGAAATGGGTGACTCTGCGGTCGTGCTTGTGCCGCGCGGCCTTAACGGACGCGAACCGGACCAGGGCCGAGACGCATTCCACCCCGCAAAGATGCCACTCCGGCCTTCGACCCCTTTCTCTGCGGCGCACTGACTTTGTTTGTCATTATCCGAATAATGGTAACTGAATGACTGGTCTGGCTATAATGCGTCGCATTGGGCTGGAGAGCCGCCGCGGGCCTGGCCCGGCGACGCGCCGACCTGCCTCCCACCGCCGCCTTGGCCCGCCATGACGACTGCCCAGACTCCCCTGCCCCTGCTGCCGATGGATGCCTCGGCGCTTCCGCCGAATGCGCTGGCTAGCCCGGTACTGCCAGCCGGTCTCTCCGATGCCGAGCTGGTGCGCGCCTGGCTCGAAACCAAGTCCGCCGGGGGTCTCGGTCTTCGCACCAGCACGCGTAGTCAGTACGAACTCGAGGCGCGCCGACTGCTCTGGTACGCGCACGCGATCGGCCGGCCGCTCGCCACCTGGCAGGTCGCGCATGCCAGCAGCTACCTAGCCTTCCTGCGCGACCCGCCGGCGCACGCGGTCGGCGACGGCCGAGCGCGCCGCGCCAACCCTGGCTGGCGGCCGCTGCGCGGCCCACTTTCCGAGGCGTCGCGGCGCCAGAGCGCAGTCATCGTGGGCATCCTGTTCGACTGGCTGGTACGGGTCGGGGCGTTGCGAGTTAATCCGTTCGTCATGGTTCCGCGTGCTCGTGCCGTTACCGGCCCGGGCTCGCAGCGGCGCTTCCTCGAACTGGAACAGGTCGCCGCGGTATTCGAAGTGATCGAGGGTCGCCCGGCGCCGACGTTGTGGGCGCAACTGCACAAGGCGCGCGACCGCCTGTTGCTTGCGCTGCTGGTCCAGACCGGGCTGCGCGCCTCCGAGGTTACCGTGCTGACGTGGGCGGACTTCGAACTCCAGCCTGGCCGGTCACGCGCCTTCTGGACTGTGCGCATCCGGCAGGCGAAGGGTGGAGACGATCAGCTGGTGCCGTGCGACAACGCGATGGACGAACTGGCGCGCTTCCGTCGCCTAGTGGGGCTGCCGCCCGCGCCGAGCGCCACTGACACCATCGCGGTCATCCCGGCGATCAGGGTCGGCCGTCAGCGCGCCGCGCCGATAGCCGACCCGATTGAGCTACATGCAATGCTGGGCCGGCCGCTCCGTACGCGCCAGGGCATCTACGCGATCGTGCGCTCGGCCTTTGCCGAGGCGGCCGACCGCCTAGAGCGAGAGCACCAAGGCGAGCAGGCGGCCAGGCTGCGCGCCGCGTCGACGCACTGGCTGCGGCATACCCATGCCACGCAGCTGCTACGCGCTGGCGTGCCGGTGACCGACGTGCAGCGCGCCTTGCGACATCGCGACATCAACACTACGCGGCGCTACACCCACGAGGCGCTGGAAGACGTGGCACTCGCGTTGGCCGGCAAGATTCCGGGCGCCGCGTAGGGGGCTTCCTCGAAGGACACTCTCGTATTCGGCTCGATTGCCAAGCATTCCCCGCAGTTGGGCCAAGCTGCGCCGCATACTCGCACGCGCTAGCGGGATCCTTCGGTGCATTCGGTCGAATTGGCCGTGACTTGATGACGTAGACAAGCGCCGCCCCGGCGACTCTTTCCACTGAGCGCTGAAGCAAGAATTGTGTCGGTATGCAGTGCTGCGCTGGGGATTCTTCTCTCTTCCCAGGCTTGGCTGCACCCCATCTGTGTGGCCTGCTGCCCCGCACGCGCTCAGACATACCCTTGGGAGCCGGGCCGTCGGCCGCGAAACAGTACCCCGTCTGAGAGCAGAAGCGGCTCGTCTCGGCGATACGCAGCGGCATGCGACGTGGGTCCATCGGCCGCTTGGCTAAGCGTCTCTGCAAGTTCGCGCCAAGTGGGCACGGCGCCGGCAACTCGCCGCGCTCTATCGCAAGCGAACGTGGCACTCATGGCTAGGCGGTGACCCGGCCTTCCTCGGGTGAAGGGGTCAGCCTGGCGGCGGATATACCGCTACCCAAATCCACTTTCTCAACTGTCGTGACCTCCCGGGACTTTGAGGTACGGAGACGGCTTTCCCAGCTTGGTGCCGTTGGGCACATCACCAAACAGTTGTGGCATCCGCGAGCGGCACTTGGCACCGTCCCAACTTGGGAAGGTCATGAGCCGGACTTGGCCCCGTCCCAGCTAGGGAAGGTCTGCGAACCGCCCCGCTCACCGTCCCATCGGGGAAGGTCTGCGAGCGGCAATTGGCAGCGTCCCAACTTGGGAGAGCCGGCGAGCTGCAATGTGGGGGGCCGTCCCACCCCGCATTGGGAGCGCCAGCGAGCCGCGCCGGGACCGTCCCACCGAGAAAAGGTCTGCGATTGGCACCGAAGCGTCCCAACTTGGGAAAGTCTGCGGCCTGCGTGTCCGCATCTTGGGAACGTCGGCAAGCCGGGCCTGGACCGTCTTAACTTGGGAAACTCGATGAGCTGCGACTACCACTGCCCCAGCTTGGGAAGGTCTTCGAGCCGCACGTGGTCACCGTCCTACCGTGGGAAGGTCCGCGACTCCCTGAAGCGTCCCAACTTGGGAAGGTCGGCCGGCATGGGGCGCCGTCCTTGGAAACGTCGGCTTGGCGCGCCGGACCGTCTTAACTTGGGAAACTCGATGAGCTGCGACTACCACTGCCCCAGCTTGGGAAGGTCTTCGAGCCGCACGTGGTCACCGTCCTACCGTGGGAAGGTCCGCGACTCCCTGAAGCGTCCCAACTTGGGAAGGTCGGCCGGCATGGGGCGCCGTCCTTGGAAACGTCGGCTTGGCGCGCCGGACCGTCCCAACTTGGGAAACTCGATGAGTTGCGGCTACCACTGTCCCCGCCTGGGAAGGTCTTCGAGCCGCACGTGGCACCGTCCTACCGTGGGAAGGTCCGCGACTCCCTGAAGCGTCCCAACTTGGGAAGGTCGGCCGGCATGGGGCGCTGTCCTTGGAAACGTCGGCTTGGCGCGCCGGACCGTCCCAACTTGGGAAACTCGATGAGTTGCGGCTACCACTGTCCCCACCTGGGAAGGCCTTCGAGCTGCACGTGGCACCGTCCTACCGTGGGAAGGTCCGCGACTCCCTGAAGCGTCCCAACTTGGGAAGGTCGGCCGGCATGTGGCGCCGTCCTTGGAAACGTCGGCTTCGCGCGCCGGACCGTCCCAACTTGGGAAACTCAAAGAGCTACGGCTACCACCGTCCCAACTTGGGAAGTCTTCGAGCCGCACGTGGCACCGTCCTACCGTGGGAAGGGCTGCGGCACTGAAGTGTCCCAACTTCGGAAAGTCCGCCTGCATACATGTGGTGCCGCCTTGGGACGTCGGGAACTGCGCCTGGACCGTCCCAACTTGGGAAACTCGACGACCCGCGGCTAGTAGCACCGTCCCACTTGGGAAGCTCCGCGACCCCGCAGTCAGAATTTGGAAACTCGAGCCGCATTTGGTACCGTCCCCAACTTGGGAAGTTTGCAAGGCGGCGCCTACCAACGCCCTTAATTGAGAAAGCCCGCTAGCTCCCGCGATAGTTGGCGTCGAAAAGACAAAAAAAGCCCGCTCGCGGCGGGCCATGTATTTCTAGGGGAGCTTATTTGGGCTGGTGGTGGAACGTCTCGCTAATAAGCTCACGTATCTGCGTCTCCAGGGCTGCGGTTAGCACCCCAGCTTTAATTTTCACCGTGAAGCCGTTGACGTCCTTCGTAATGGAACCTGCTTGTTCCTTGCCCGAGAAGAATTTGTCAATGCTTCGCTCACTCGCGGCGCTTGGCTCCGAAGCGCGCCGGGTCGCAAGTGCCTTGATAGCGCCAGCGGCTTTCCCTTGCTCCATCTTTCCCGATGCAACCAGTGGCCAAATCTCTTTAGCGGCATCATTCCCCGCCTCGCCATACTTTCGGATTGTTGTGACGATTGCTTCCGCCGCACTCCCACCGAGCAGACGCGGCTGAAGGTCGAGGTCCTGCAACACGAAATCTGGCAATTGCCCGAAGCTCAGGAACCGATAGAGGCCGCTTTTGGACAGCCCAAGCGCCTCCGCGAGTCGCACACGCGACGGAAATTCCTTCTCCGTCTGCCGAATAGACAGGGCGATTTCATAGTCGGACAGGTCATCGCGGCTGATGTTTTCCACCATCGCGAGCACTGCCATATCGGCGTCAGAACACTCCACGACAACCGCCTTGATCGTATCGAGCCCGAGCATTTTGTGAGCGCGCCACCGGCGCTCACCCGCCACGATTTGGTAGCCGCCTTCAGCGCGGCGGACCACGATGGGCTGCATCAGCCCGACTTCACGAATCGACTCCGCCAGTTCCGAGAGCTTGGATTCGTTGAAAACGCGCCGCGGCTGCCACGGATTCGGCCCGATATCCGCAACAGCGAGTTGCGAAGCGACGCCGGCCGCCTCCAACTCCTGGACACGGATCTGCGCTACGGCCAATGCGCCAGCGAGGCCCGGTGCCGTCTGCGTCCGGTCGTTACGCTTGACCTCGTCCTGCTGAATCGCCGAGGTCTTCCGGATGCTGGCCGTCTTGGCCAACAGCTGTTCCCGCATATTGCTCATTGCGCGTTCCTCCACTTTTCCGCATAGATTTCGTCCAACCATCGGCAGTATTCGACAATCGGCTGGCGCACTCGCTGCAGCGACTTGGCTGCGCTATGCGTGCTGCTCACATCAAAAACTGTTGAGAACGCCAGAGCTCCGGTGCTCATCACTGAACTCGCCGGCACTTCAATCGAATGCAGCCAGCTCTCATAAGCGCTCTGAGCCCAGGCTCGTACGATGGGGGCGGACGAAGTGCGCCCATAGTCGACCTTCGAGAGCAGCAACGAGACGAAGTCGTATTTCTTGTCCGCCTCGTATTTGATGAAGCTCTTGGAGACGTCTGAAAACAGGCGCCAGAATGACAGCGAGCTGATGAAGTCCAGATTCTCAGGGACCATCGGCATGACCATCGCGTCTGCAGCCAGCAAGGCGTTCAGGTTAAGGTACGAAAGCGACGGCGACGTATCCATGAGGATGTAGTCGTAGTCCTTCCGCAATGGCTCCAACCCCTCCCGTAGTACGGTCCAGAAACGAAAGCCCGGCTTCATCTTCTGCATAGCGGGCAGATGGAACTCTGCCCCAATCAACTCGGTGTGCGCTGGAATAATGTCAAGGCCATCCCAATAGGTCGACTGAACGCGTGCCTGCAGCCCACCTTCGATCTGCTGGTCATAGATATACGGCAGGATGGTGTCTTCCGGCGTGACGTCTTTTTCGGCATACAAGCCACAGAGCTCCGAGAGCGAGGCTTGAGGGTCGAGGTCGACCACCAGAACTTTTCGGCCGCGCAATGTCAACCCCTGGGCAAGACACATCGTCGTGGTGGTCTTGGCCGACCCACCCTTGAGCTGTGCGGTAATGACGATTTTTCCTTCAGGCTGTCTCGTTCCAGTGACGAGCGGCGTCTGATAAATGTCCGAGACCTTCTGAACCCAGATGCGAGCCTCCGCCAGTGTGAAGGTCCTGGTACGCCCGGTACCGGCCGCAGTACCAGGGGGCAGTTCGCCATCCCCCTTGGTCGCCAGATACTGAACTTGGGAGTGTGAGATGTTGCACATCTCCGCAATCTCCCCTGTCTTGAAAATCGGTGCGGTTTTTCTTGGCCGCGGTGCGAGAATCGTCTCGCGAAGTTCATCCGTAAAAATGGTGACCTTTTCCGCGAACTGGGATATCTGCTCAAGCGGTACAGTTCGGTCGACTGCAGGAAGTTGGCTCGTTTTCACCATTCTGAGGTTTTTCCGGAAAATTCGAGAAAGCTCACAATACAGGAAATACTTGAGCCGCGGCTCATAAACCGCTGTTTTTTAAACAAAGACTCTTCAAAAACCACAGTTTTGCCTAAATTTTAGGCACTTCCTGTAAGCCCCGGGGGTCACAAAGGGCAAGTCAGCCTGCAGGGTTCCTTCCGTCCCTTGGAGGCGGTCACCGAAAAGTGGCACAAATGACCTCACCTTCAATGGTCCGCATCCTTGAACCCCATCGGCAAGGTGAGGTCGTTTGTGCAATTCAGCGGAGCTCCACAGCTGTACTTGCACCGAGGCGGCACAATCAACCTCACCTTCATTTGCCCCGTGAGGCCCAGGGGTAGTGCGGAAGGGAGTAGGTTCCTTGTTTGTGCACAATCGACCTCACCTTTGCCCTGTCGGACAAAAAAGCCTCAGCAGGGAAGCCAGTCAAGGTGAGGTTCTTTGTGCCGCTTAACGCCCTGGCTTCCGCGCTGCACAAACAACCTCACCTTCGTGACACGTTGAATGCGTTATCCAAGACGAGCAGCGGGGAGGGCGGCCCGAGGGGTGGCCCGCAAGGGCGTGCCCCCGATACAGCACAATGAGCCTAACCTTGAGCCGTGGTCCTTCTGTGGCGCAATGGTGAGGTTCATTGTGCGACTGCACGTTTGGAAGTTGGGGTCAGCACAATGAACCTCACCTTCAATCCTGCACAAATAACCTCACCATGATGCTGGGCGCCCGGGTGCATACGTCTATGTGCACGCTTCGCGCGTGCCATTTCCTGCGGTCGTAAGGGGGATTTTGTTCGGCCGCACGAGCACTTGCTCCGCTTCCTGCCCTGAGCTAGGGCCTATAGGAAAGCCAGGAATGCATCCAAGGATGCCGGCTCGGTACCGCAAGTCTGGTGCTCCGCAGTGAGCGGCTGGTATGCGCGGACAGGTTTCATGGACTGGGGTCCGGTGTTGGTTAGGTTTTTTTGGAACTAAACAAGCCAACCTACAAACAAGGAACGCCGACTTCCTTGTTTATCAATGACTTAACATTCAAAAGGTGAAGTTCATTGTGTCAGAGGTGAGGTTTGCTGTGCTGCAATGGTGCAGTTTACTGTGTGGGCAAGGTGAGATCTGTCCAACAACAAGGTGAGGTTCGTTGTGCTCGTGCCACGAAGGTGAGATGGATTGTGCGTGATCTGTGGAGATGTCTTAGCTACCCAAGCTAGACAAGGGCTAGAAGGAAACGGCCTACTGATGTAGGTGAGGTTGTTTGTGCGTGTGGTGAGGTTCGTTGTGCGCGTCGACCGGTAGGGCCTCGGCACGTCGTCAATGGTGAGGTTCATTGTGTTGACAGAACCTCACCATCACATGCTAGAGTGCTCGAGCACCAAAACGAGCGGGAAGACGAGTATGGCGACGGACAATCCGGTGGAGGCCGCAGCAAGGACAACGCCTCGCCAAATGGCGCTCGCGTTGTTCGAGGACATGTTTGACCTCGGTATGCCTATCAACGAGGCCAACCGCGAAATCGGCTATCAGCGCAACAATTTCTTCACGGAAATCGTCAACATGGGGTTGGCGGCGAGACGGTTCCTCGATGCCGCGTATTTCATCGTCGCACAGGAGCCAGAAGCTCGTGACCAATACGATGTCGAGCTGAACTACTTCAAGTGGTTGATGCGCTATGACAGCCGCAACCTGAAGCATCTGCGTACCATCGCGGACGAAGCACAGAACGCGAAGATCCGTGTCACTAATACGCCGTCAGACCGTGAGCCCGATGAACAGGATATCTGGGTTCAGGTTCAGCTGATAGGCATGGTGGCTCTGCACCGCGGCCGCGTCCGTTTCGATGTGCATCACAGCTTGATTCCACACATTCGAGACCCCCGCAAGTCGCACTGGCTCAGCCTTCGAATCTCCACGTCTTTTACCCGCAGCCTCGCGCGTGCGATCTATGACAAGGTCCTGCCAAGTGTGCCTAACGGGCGTACCGACTGGATCAAGCTGGATGAGATGCGGACCTGGCCGGGAAAGATGGGCGCGAATGCGACCATCTTTAAATACTTCAAGCGTGACTGGCTTGAGCCGGCAGTCCGTGAAATCAATGAGATCTCGGACATCGACCTGTCATATGAAACCAAGACCGAATCCACGTCGTCGAAGAAAGTCGACCGGATTCGGTTCCTGCTCAAGCGTAAGGACACTGCCGACGCCGTCATGGCCAGCCTGTCCGATGCCAGTCAGCTCTACAAGATTCTGAAGGAAGAGTTCAACCTCTCCACCCGGCAGTTCAGCGAGATTTCCGAGAACCGCGAGACGTGGAACGATGATCGCATTCTGCAGGCCATCGAGTACACCCGGTTTAAGTTGAATCGCGGTCAGATCAAGAAGAGCCCTGCCGGGTATCTGATGAAGGCCTTGCGCGACAACTGGCGGATGTCAGATGCCGAACGGACGATGGTTCAAGTCCAGACCAAACTCCTCACCGAGGAAGCAGAGAAGGAAGCCGCGAAGATAGCTGTCAAGGCAACTGTGGAGCGCAGCGTTGCCTCGCGCGAAGACGAGACCCGCGCTCGTATGAACGAAGAATCGCGGCAAGGGCGGGAATCTTTCACGTCATCGGAGGCCAAAGTACGCCGAGAACTCGTTCGAGCATGGCTTGCCTCGAGGGAAGGCAAACTCGTGCTAAGGCGGATGAAACTTGAGCCGTCGTCGGTGCCCGAAGAGGTCATCCTGGCAAATCCGGATTTGGCCTGGTATCTGGGCCAATTCGTGTTCGGGCGCATCAAGTCCCAGCTGACATCCTCCCCAGCCTGAAAAGGCAGGAATTCCTGCCCCGCTCGCGCGGTGCTGTGGATGAAAGGCCTCTATGCCTGCGCCGTGCGAAACCTCGACACCGCCTAACGCTCACCCTTCAATACTGCGGGAGAGGCCTTCTTTTGGCCCGACCATTGTCTTTGCCGGAAGGGTTGCTGCTTGTCTCATAACTTCTCACTCATTTTGAGAATTCTCATCTGAAATGAGAAGAGATGATGCAAAATTCGCCGTCCCTTGGCACTTTGCCAGACCTGAGTTGGCCACGGCCTACTTGGACGCTTTCGACCTGAAGCTGTCCGCAGCCCGCGGACTCCATACGAAGCCAGCCCGGAGAGAGAGGTCAAACGCGGCACTGATCGCGCGTTTGACCGGGTCCTCGGCCCCGAAACTTAAGCATCCACTCGCGAACCCCATCGAGGACAAGGGAAAAGGACTCGTGGTCGCAGAGAGCTTGCACGGCACGCGTTACAATTGCCGTACTAAGAAGTGCACGCGCAATTGCTCAGGGCCGGACGCCGTGCTAGTTGCAGGCAGCGGACTCATGCAGGCAGCGGACTCATAATCCGCCTCCGAGAGGACACCGTGGGTTCGAATCCCACCCGGCCCACTCTGCGCAACGCAGAAGCCCGCATCAAGCCGACTGATCTAGCGCCTTCAAGCGCGCCTTAGCGCGCCCAAGCGCGTTGAAGCGCATTGAAGCGCGTAACTCTCACCCCCGCGCGGTTCACGTAGCGGGTTCAAGCGCGTTCAAGCGCCTCCAAGCGCGTTGGATCGCGTAACTATGCTCCCCGAGCTCAGCCCCAAACATGTTGGGAGGCCTGTCTGCCGCCGACGAGGCTGCGAAGATGCTCAATAGCCGCGTGTGCCATGGCCGACGATGATCGTGTCGCTGACGACGGTTGGGCCAGGGAACGCGAGAGCCCAGTCGCTGCTCTGTCCATCTCGATGAGCCAGGCTCGCGCCTGGCCATGCCCTAATGAACTTCGGCGGCCGTTGGTCTCAGTGATCACGACCGACGCCGAGTCGACCTCATAGATCCGCCCGTCGGGTGCTGACACCCGTCTACCGCGGTACCGCTCAATGAGTTGACCAACCTCCTCCCGGTCCTGCGCGGCCCGAGCGTCGGCTGCGTGTCTCTCGTCTTCTTGGGCCTTCCGAGTCCGGACCACATGGCCATAATCGATGGGCTTTCCGAGGAGCGACTTGAGGTAGGCGAACAGTTCTCGCCCCCGGAGCGGCCCGAGTGCATGGCCGGATGCCGAGACGACGTCCGACAGCCGGTGGCCAGCCTCCCTGGCGAGCCGCATCAGAAGGAAGAGGGCGGACGTCTTCAGCTCTTGATCGCGCACGAGAGGCGCCAGAGAACAATGGGCACTGCCCGATCGTCAATTTGCACAAAGGCTCCCGGCCCAGGATGTTTCTTCGTAGAAGACTGCTTGGGTTTGTTTACGCCACTCACCGGTGCGAGACATGCAGAGCTGGACCGCGACGCATCGGAGCCGGTCGAAGGTTCAGGATGGATAGCGGACCCAAGCTGCCGGCCAGCGACCCCGATGCACTGGAGCAACTTTGCAGTGAACCCGATCCGCCCAACGACCTCGAGGTGCGCACTGGTGCGTTGCTGCCGTTCACGCTCAATCAGCCCAGCATCTTCAACTGCTCCAAGCGCTCGATAGACAGTGGCCTCGCTAATCGCGAGGTGCTGCGCAATCGTTGCCTTCTTTATGGAGGCGAGCGAGGTGGGATCCTTCTGGTTCAGTGCGAAGCGGATGAGCGTGGCCAGGACTTGGCGATTCGTGATGTGCAAAGCCCGGAGCCCATCGGCTCGTAGGCCAACGCGATCGCTCTGAGAATCCGCTCAGGCAGCCGGCCGGCATCGCACCTGGCTGCCTTGGGTTGCCGGCCGGCCATCGATGTCGACAGGGGCCGGAGCATGCGGCGCACCACCGCATGCTGTTGTTTTTTTGGGCAATAGGAAGCCCTTCGAAGCCAAAATTCATCTTCGATCAACGCGCAAATTTGTGGAGGGAGCATTGCCAGCGAAGGGCGAGTCTTCGTAGACTCGAACTGTCTTAGAGGTCGAGTCAAGAGGGTTTCGAAGCCTGCCACCCCTTTTGTCTATGCCGATAAAAAGCCTGGAGCGCCAACTCCAGGCTTTTTTTGTTGGGGGAATGCCTACGGACTCAACGACAGCTCCTTCAAAATCCGAGTGGTCACGCTACGCTCAATGAAGCGTCGGGCGGGAATAGGATTGGCGGTCTGCGGGGGCCGCCGCCATCGGCAATTCGATCCGAGGGTTCCTTGCGCGCAGGTCTGCAATCACCTCATCCGGTACGTGCTCGCCCCGTTCGCAGGCCGCGACCACCAGGTCACAGTGGACCATCGAACGGACTGAATGTGGATTCAGGCGAGGGTTGTCCGCGTGAAAGAAGATCATCGCCTTCGCACCTGCCATCTGGAACGTCCGGAGGTCGCTGTCCAGAGCGCGGTTCAACAGCTGCGTCACCGACGATGCGATCCATTCCTGCCGCGGCGCCAGCTCTAGCCCATTCTTGCCGACGGTCGCGCGATCGTAGATGCGGCCAAGCTCGGAGCGGAGCGCGTTGAGGTCCTGAGCGCCGGCCGGGGCCTGAGCGCCTTCAACAACCAGCAGACGGGACTCCTTCGCACCGTTTCCCCTGGTCACCGGAATTGCCAGTGAACTGAGCTCGAAGTCCTCAAGAGGCATGCACCATGCATCGACATCGACCAGCCGCGCAATGCGGGCGGCGCGCAGGGCCATATTGCTTTCGACGTCGGCGGCTACAACGTTACCCGCCTGGTCCAGCAGCCTGTACTCGACCATGTAGCCGCGACGGCCTTGTTGCCAGACCAGGTCCTTCAGGAGCGGGTCCGCCTCGCGGGCAACGTTGCTCGCGTGTTGCATGAAGGTGACGATCGGCGCTGCGCCGAAAGTGTTCAGCAGCAGCCGCTGCGCGCTCTGACGTCGCATTGGCACCTCTGCACCAATCGGCACTTCATATGGCTCAGGGTCAGCCCTCGGGGCGAGCCCGCGGCCGGTTCGCCACGCGTCACTGAGCGCAACAGCCAAGGCCTTGAGCACGTCACCAGTCAATGGGCCGCAGCTGGCAATGCGAGCAGGGGTGGTTTCAGATGCCCGGGAAGCGTAGAGCGAAGTGATATCGCCCTGGGCTTGTGTGAAGCACTGGCCCACCCAGTCCGCAGGCAAACGGATCTCTTTGAGGTGTAGTTTGTTACTCATTGAAATTCTCACGCCGCCATCGGCAGCTGTTGTTCATCGGTTCGATGTCGGCCGCCCTCGGCCGGCGATTCGCCCCCGAGTGCTCCGCCGAGGGCAGCAATCAGCTTGCCAAGCTCGCCAGCCATCAGCGCGAAGTCGGCATTGAATCTGGCGTCCGCGTCCTCGCCGTTGTCCTTCGTTTCGTCTTTGATCACACCCAGGGCCTTGATCTTTTTCAGTCCCAGGGCGCTGGTGAGGACAAACGAGATTCGGTCTTCCCAGGTCATTGCCAGCTGCGTGCACCGCTTGCCGCCGGCAAGGTGGTGACCGAGATCCGCCGCATCCAGGCTATGGTTTGCGAACTTCACGGTAGACTTGCCCTCGCCAGAGTCTTTGAGCTCGGCATCCTGGTCGACAGTGAAACCGGCGGGTGCTTTGTCGCTGGCCAGCCAGTCCGTCATCGCGGCCGCGGGGGACAGGTTGCAATGCAGCGGCGTGGCCTCAAGCCGATCAATGGACCGGAAGAGGGCGGTCACGATGGTGTCGACCTTGGAACCGACGGCGTCGATACAGATCAGGTTGTTGACGGGATCGATCCATACTGCGGTCTTGCTGCGCGTTGCGAAGGCCTTTGGCAGCAGCTCGCGCGTGACATCTTCCTTCAGCTCTTTCAGCTGCTTGCGGCCTACTTTGAAGCCTTGGCGGGCCTCAATCTCCGCTGAACGGGCCGCCAGTGCGTCTTTCACCACGGCACTTGGCAGTACCTTCTTCTCGATGCAATAGCTAAGTAGAACTTGCTGACCCACTACATGGGCCAGCGATCCATCGGCGCGGGGCGGTACCCAGCCGCTGGATGCGAAGTCACTGCTGCCGCAGGACGTGAAAGCTTGTTTTCCGAGCGCATTGTTGAGCGCGTCGAGATGCTGGCCGAGGCTTACGAGTCGAAGGACTGTTGCGTTCTTGAGCCACATAGAGGTGTCCTTATTGGTGATGGGCCGGCCACGCCGGCATTTCATCGTTCGAAAATTACTGATACGTCAAAATAAATAGACCGATTAGAGAGCGATGCGCGGCGATAAAGATCGCTCCGGGCCGGGGTCGGAAAGTAAGAGTGGTACGTCGACGCGGCGCTCCTCCGGAGTACCATCGGCGCGACCGTCCTCCAAAATGCTCACCGATCCTATGGAGGGGTCATACATGGCTACATTGAGCTCATCACCGCGGTTGAAATAGACGACGGAGCCTGGCGTTGGTCCGGCGCGGCTGTACGCGCGGTCAAACCATACACCAGCGTCGAGCAGGATCTGCTCTGCGTCGACTTGCGTGGTCGCGTGTTGGCGGCCAGCCCATCGGGCCACGTGGTCGGTTCGGCTGCGAGCGAACTGGTGGCGGACGAAAATGGCCAGCTGGCTGTTCAAGGCGGTCGCTGGAACACGTACGGTCGGCCCCAAAAGGCGGGTGTCACCAAAGGCCGGGGCACCGAGCCAGTTTTCACCGTCTGCGCCACGGATGACACGGCAGACATTCATGGTGTCGGCGTCCTCCACCAGGTAAATGTCCGCCCCTCCGCGTTGCCGGAGGGTGTTGAAGCCGGCGCGTGCGAGCTCGAAGAAGTAACCAGGGGTTTGGCGCTCACGATAGGCAACGCGCCACCAGTGGAAGATCTGCTCAACCGAGCGCGGCTGGGCAAAGAAGTGGCCCAGATCGTCAAACTCGAGATCCCGCTCATCCGCGAACTCGATCGCTGCGCGGACAAAGGCCCGGTCGGCGCATTGGCTCAGCGCCAATTCGCCATGCGCCCCATCGGGCGGATGCCCGGTTAGCGCGGCATCGAGGATGCCGCGAGCCGAAGGGAAGGCGTGGATCAGATCTTCGATCAGAAGCGCGGTAAGGCTGACAACCTGGAGCGCCAGGCCGCGCGCGTGCGCCTGCTTTTCCAACTCCGACGCGATTGCCTTGCGCTCGTGCTTCGAGACGCCATTCAGACCGATAATCTGTGGATCCATGATGTAGACCTTAGCGATGGCAGGGGGCTAGCGCATCCGCGGCCGTATCGCGACCTCATGACCGTCGTCGCCAGGGCTCTCTCCCTCGTGCTCCGCCAAGTCGCCAGAGGCCAATTGCTCGAAGATCGCCGCAACGAGTTGCACATCGGTAGCATCGCTCTGAATTTCAGCCTCGCCAGCAACCCGACGCATCCACGCGAAAAAGCTGTCAGCCGTGCGACCGACCGCCCCGAAGGTATTGGCAACCTCGCTGGTGTCCGGTGTCGCCTCGGTTGGGAGGGCGAGCGCGCCAGTCTTCCAAAGCGAGAACGCGTGCGCAGCCGCCTCGCGTGGGTCATTGCACTGTGCTGCCGCTTTATGCAGTCCGCGCTCCGACAGGCACTTTACCGTCAGAGCATGCAACGGCGAGCCGGCGCGGAACGCTCGGTCGATCGCGTCGTTCTTCTCCTGTTCAATCAAGTGTTCCTGTGCGTAGTGCCAACACTCGTGATAGAAGACGCGGTCGGGTTCCTTCGCACGCAATGAAAGGAGTATCATGCGGTTGATCTGGCTACCGGCGACTTCCGAGCCTGCAGCATCGTAGATCTGAGAAGCAAGGCGGACAGAGGCGACGGAGCCCAGCATCTCGCGGGCACGGCTCAGGTAGGCTTGCTGGTGGTCGGGAAGGTCGTCGATCAACACTGCCAGGGTGTTGTGCAGCACGTCGCGGGAATACATGGGTTGCGGCTTCAAGAGGACCTCCCTTGCCTGTGGCGTCATGTCAAACCCGGGCACGCTGTGCTCGGGACCGTTCTCCTGGAACTTGACTGTGTTCATCCGGATTTTCTGGTCGCTACCCTTGAGGGCCTTCTCGGCGATCTTCGGGAGGATCTTCAGGTAGAAGTCGTTCAGGCCGTCGCTCTGGCGCTCGTTGTTCCAGCCATTACGCATGTTGGCGGTGATCCATGCCACACGACGGATTGCCGGATTCTCAGCTGCCCGCTGAAGGGTCCGGCGCAGGATGAGTCCCGACCAGACTTCGGTGTTCGTCACGAACGGACCCTTGGAAATGTTTGCCCAATCCTGGCGGCGCCCGCGCTGGGCCCAATCCGACTGAATCTCCTCGATCATGAAGAGGTCGCCGCGCACGGTCGTCCGGGCATGGGCGAGGAGGTTGGCGACCTTCTGACCGGGCCGCTCCGGATCCTCCATATCCGAGAAGTGGTGGTGTGAAAAATCATGAGCCTTGTCGACGGATGCCAGCAGAGCGCGGCGCTCCGCGTCGAGTCGGACTACGACGCCAGGGTCCCGCGCTAGGCGATCCAGATCGAAGTCCAACTCCTCCAGCTCGAAGCGGATCTCGTCCATCCGGTCCTCTATGTTTGCCTTCTGGCTGTTGAGGACATAGAGCGTTTCCTGATAGGCGCTTGGACCGGGTTGCTTGTAGTTGGCGTACTTGGGCCGCGCAAGATCGATCTCCTTGATCGTCGGAGTCGTCGACACAAGCATCTGCAGCAAATCGTCCCTGGTAAGCAACTGCTTTGGGTCGCGCAATTCCAGGGTAGCGAGGAGGTTCGAATCCTCGATCTCGTTGCCTTTGACGCCTTTCTGAGTGAGCTTTCCGATCAGCGAGATCCACTGTGCCACCGGCGCCTTTGTCTGAGACTTGGAGATCTGATCAGCAAGGACGCTATAGAGCCGGGACGATGGGCCGGAATTGAGGTATCGGTACGGGCTTCTCATAGCAGGTCAGAAAGGGCGGCACGCCGGTCGAGAGGCGTCCGAAAGTTATTTTGTCGTATGATTATAATTGTAAACTTGACGATGTCACCGGTATACGTGTCCAGATGGCCATTTTGTCCAATCCGACCCTTGACAGGACCGTCTCGCGGCTGGGCCTACGCCGGCTTGAGGAGGCGCTTCTGTGCGCGCCCGCGAGGCATCAGGATTTCCGCCGGGTAGCCCAACAGTTCGCGGAGGTGGCCGGGGCCGAGCGGCCTGTCCCAATGCTGGTGAGGGTGGGTGAGCGTGAGGACGGGAGGGAGCCAATCCTGGGGTTCGCGCCCGGATCGAAGGTGCCGCTAAAGTCCCCATTTGGAAAGAGCACTGCGAGACTGGACATCTCGGTCGCCGACGCAGCGGGCGTCCAAGCCAGCATGGGGATCTTCGGCGCGGTCTGGGGATGGAAGGACATCCAGGTCGGCGATTCTCTTCTGATCATGGCCCGGCCGGTTCGCTTCGGTTCGATGCTCTGCCTGGACAATGTCGAGCAGCTCGACACCCGGTATGTTGGCAAGGTGATGCCGATTTACCTCGGTATCCCGGGCCGAGTGGCCGGCAACGCCGTGAACGCCTTGGTCGGACACGTACTGGATCAGGACGTCGACTTGGCCCTGAGATCCGCCGCCGAGGCTATCTGCGAAGCGTGCGGTCTTCCTGAGGAGAAAATTCTCGAAGCCTGCGAGGCCCCGGACCAGTTCGCCGACCTCGAGGATCTGTTCGCCGGATTGCATGCCCCCGCCACACCCGAAGAGGGAACCGCAGCGCTCACAACCGCAAAGCGCATCGCCTGCCTGGCGATCCAGGCTGCCGCGCTGCGGCAGAACGCAAGAGCGCCACACCCGGATGCCCCGATTGGCGGCAGCGGCGAAGGTGGCATCGTTGAGCGGGCCGCGAAGATTCTCCGGTCGCAACCCGAGAAGCCGACCGGAGATCAGGAGCGCGCAACGGCTGGGATCGCCGCGGCCCTGCAGAACAGCACGCCGATGAACGGCTTGCTCTGTGGCGATGTGGGAACCGGTAAGACGCTCGCATATCTGGCACCGGCCGTGGCCGCGAACCAGCTGGGTGCTCGCGTGGCCATTGTCGCACCGACCTTCCTGCTGGCCGACCAGATTGCCCGGAATCTTGTTCGTCGCTTCGGCGATGCCGTGGCAGTACAGCGGGTGGAGGCCGGGGGGAAGATCGTCGATCCGCAAGCCATCCTTGTCGGCACCGCGGGGATGACTACCGTGGCGGCCAAGGCCAAGTACACGCCCAACCTGCTCATCGCTGACGAGCAACACAAGCTTGACACCACCACGCGCGAGCGGATGGTCGCCCCTTGGACGCACGTCCTGGACGTGTCGGCCACACCCATCCCTCGAACCATGGCGCTTTCGTTGTTTCCCGGCGTGCAGGTATTCACCATTGGCGAACAGCCTGTCGAAAAGTCCATCCAAACCCGACTCATTGACGTGGGTCAGAGGAAGATGACCGTTGGCGCGATTCAGGCAGCCGTCGCAGCGGGAAAACGCGCAGCGATCCTGATCCCCCGGGTGGGTTCCGCCAGCGGCGAGGGCAAGGAGGGGGACATCGTCGCCAATCGCTCCTCCGTCTTAAAGGCCGCCGAGCAGTTCGAGAAGGCATTTCCAGGCAAGGTTGCCACCCTCTACGGGGAAATGAGCGACGAAGAGAAGCGCGTCGCAATCGAGAGTGTCGCCAACGGACGGACGCCGATCGTTATCGCATCGACGGTATTCGAGACCGGGATCGACACTCCGGACGTTGCAGTCATGGTGATCCGGGACGCCGATTATTTCGGCATGTCACAGCTGCACCAGATGCGAGGCCGCCTGGCGCGTGCCGGTGGAAGTGGTGAGTGCTTCCTAATGGTCGAGGACTTAGCGGGCCTGTCAGTCGAAACGCGCGGCCGGCTGGATGCCTTGACGCGGATCTCCAATGGTTTTGAGCTCGCGGCGCATGACATGGTGAGCCGCGGGACAGGTGAGTTCGAGGGAACGGCACAGAGCGGGTCAACCACCAGCGTATTCAAGCTCATTCCGATCCGCCCTCGCGATTTGCTGGAGAACCGGATTGACCTCACGGTGGCCATTGATCAGGCGGAGGCGCGTGACGATATGGCCAACAAGCGCTTCTCGCAGAGTCGGCTGTTCAATTAAAGAGGGCCTTGGGGCCCGTTCTTGCAAAGAAAGGAGAATTTATGGTTGCAATTACCTTCGCCGGCGCGCAGCCGGAGGACGTTCAGTACAAGGAAGTCGATGCCTCGACGCCGTCGGGGCCAAGGCGCCCAGTAGCGCAGGCCGCAGCGCAGGCGACAGGGACCGACAAGCCTGGCTGGTCGGCCGGCTACTCGATGCTAGACAAGGATAGGTCGATGATCGCCCAGGTCGTCGACTCGATTACGCGGTTTCTCAAGGCTGTAATCGCGTTCATCAAGCGGCTTTTCGGCGACAAATCAGCCTTGGGCAGTCCGGCCGAGGGTGCCGGTACGGAAAAGGCCGGTCTACCTAGTGCGACGACGCCTGCTGAGCAACAAGGGACAGCGTCCGTGAGGTTCATGGAACGCGGCAATCCGACGCCCATTCACGGTGACCCTGGCAATGCCGCCTTCACAGAAGTGCAGCCCCTTGGCGTAGCCGCGGCACAGGCAAATGGCTTTCCCTCGGATGCGGTGCGGCGGGCCGCCGAAGAGTTTGCAGAGCGCTGGCCGGCAATCGGTGCAGATATGCTCAAGGATCCCGCGGTATTGCAAAAGGCGCAGTCGAAGCTGCGCGAGGGTGGGGGCGCCGACCGCGTTGGGGAATACCTGATGCGGCTTGCGATGGAACATGATCACGAAGCGCAGGCTCAAGCGCTGATCAGCCAGCTCGAACAAAAGCTCAAGGAAGCTGGCATTTCCGATCGAAACAATGGCCTGGGCCTGAACCGCCGTGACCTTGCGACGATGATGATCTTCGGGATGGAGGAGCCAGGGACGCGGCAGGCACTGATGCCGGAGGCAAAGCGGATCGTGGAAACCTTTCTGCGCGAGCCTCAGCTTATTCAGCAATTGGCGGCGAACCTTGCCGTCCGCGCCGGAAAGCTGGGTATTCAGCAGATTGCTTTTGATGCTGAGAAGCCTGCAGCGGATGCGCCGGCCAAGCCGACCAAGGGACTGACCTTTGGCCCGCCGACCAATCGCCCGGCGAGCGGACCGATCGAAGATCCGGACGACGCATACCTTGCTAACCGAGATCGAGCGGCTTAAAGGGGCGGCAGCAGCGAAACATGGTGCGTAAGGACGGTCACCCACTCGATTGTAAGGGAGACCGACGGACAGACGGTGGCGGTCAGTACGAACCCCTGGCTCGTCGACCATGGTTTGATCATCGGACAGCTTCAACGACCGGAAGGCGTGCTCGTGATCATCCTTGCGGACGCGCAACACGACTTTCACCGGTTCAGTAGGGAAGAACTCAAGCTTCCGCTGCTATGTGATGTACCTGTCGAGGCTGAAAGCTCTTTTCGCGCGCCAAGTCTACTCCTAGCCTAGCTGACTGGCGCCCGCGCATACAAACCCGCAACTCTGAGAGGTTTGTGAGCTCTATTTCACGAACGTGAAACAGGTTTTTCGGCCATATTGCTCATCCTTGCGCTCGCTTTCGCCCCAAAAAAATCGCCGACCTGTGTTTAGGTCGGCGTTGGGCGGGCCATGTTAGCTCCACGGAGGAGCCACGCCTGGCTCGGGGGCGTCAGTTCGCTTGGGACAGGCCGGCGATGCCCGCCACGCCGTTAGCTGCCTGCACGCCGACGTTCGCTGCCACACCGTTGATGCCGACCAAGACCGTGCGGGCGGTGTCTTCGACCACGAACTTCGATTCGCCCAGCGCGACGTCGGCCTTGATATGGTGCTTGCCAGCGAGAGCTCCTGCCAGGAGGCGGGCGGCGGTCGGGCGGGCGCTGTATTCCTGCACGGTGATGGTCACCGGCACGCCATTGGGGATGACTTTCACGCCAAACTTGTCAGCCTGTGCAGCGAACGAATCGAGCAGGCTCTTGCTGACTTCCGGGTTGATCTGATGGCCATTGGCTACGACGACCGGTTGAGCCACGCCCTTGCTGACGGACGCCTTGAACTCGCTCGAGACTCCGTGACTGGTGGGGGTGGGGTGCGTTGCGGCGCAGCCTGCCATCAGGGTGGCGACAGTGACGGCGGCAACAACGGAAATCGTGCGGATCATTCTGATTATTCTCCAAGTGGTATATGCCTCAGCCGGCCCTGTCGTGGCTCGAATCGAGGTGTGGCAAGCATAGCGGTTGCGGAGTTCATGTCCAGCATTTCGTGCTGAAGAGCCCTCCAACCGGCCGCGACGCAGCTTGCCGGCCAATCTAGATCCGCCGCCTTGGCAGGCCAACACTGCCGCGCAGGCCAACCGCCCGGCAAGCCTGAGATGGAACCGGACACGTTCCACCGGAATGCGCAATGTATGCTCGCCGCCGACGCGCCTGCCTGCACGCTCGATATGTTTCTGGCCTGCGCGGCAATACGCGGCGGCAACCACGCTCAAGCCGGATGATGGCGTTGACCGCTTGCGCCTCGCCCACACGCGAGTACTGGCCATTGGATGACGCCACCGGCATGTATCGCTGATGCCGGGAATTGTTAGGTAGACTCCGCTTCTGAAACCCGGTTGGCCTGGCAGCCCTTTCACCTCTGCGCGCAGGCAACGGCCCGTCGACAAGTCCCTCCGGGAGTATCTACCCATGGCAAACCGAATCGTCATCATCGCAGGCGCTACTGGCCTGGTTGGCAGGGAAATTCTCAGTGGCCTGTTGGCCGATGACACGGTGACAGAGGTGCACAGCCTGGTCCGCAGAATGCCGGCGATCCGACATCCCAAGCTAACGAACCGGATCGTCGATTTTTCCGCATTGCCGCCGTTGGCGCATGCGGACGAGTTGTATCTGGCGCTTGGAACGACAATCAAGGTCGCGGGCAGCCAGGAAGCATTCCGCGCGGTCGACTACGACGGCAATCTGGCCGTGGCCGGCGCGGCGCTCTCTGCCGGCGCGAGAAGGGTGGGCGTGGTCAGTGCGATGGGCGCCGACTCCGGCTCCAGGGTCTTCTATAGCCGCGTGAAGGGCGATCTGGAGGAAGCGTTGACACAGATGCCATTCGAACGGCTGGTCATCGCACGTCCGTCCCTGCTGGTCGGGGACCGGGAGTCTCTCGGTCAGCCGACCCGGCGCGGCGAGGAAATAGGATTTGCACTCGGCAACGCGCTTGGCTTCCTGATTCCAGCCAACTACCGGCCAATCGAGGCGGCTGCGGTCGCAAGGGCGCTGCTCGCCGCCGTCCCGTCATCCAAGGGCAAGACCATTCTGTCATCCGGTTCCATGCAGCCAAAGGCATGATGTGCGGCAACACCCGGCGCTTTCACTGGCCGGGCAGACAATCCGCGTGCCGGCGGCTTGGGCCTGCTGCTCGATCTGTTGACTTGCGAGGGACAATGGCAGGCAAGTTGCGTCGGCGAGAATATGAGAACAGGTCGCTTGCCTGCCAGTTGCAGGCGTTCGACCTTTATCGTACCAAAGGCCGAAGTCGCCAGGAGCAGCCAATCACTTCTTTAGTCCGGACGGCTGCTGCTCTGCTTTTCGGACTACGGGTCTAAGTGTTACCTTAGCTGACGCCCGTTAGTGACGGTCAAGCAGGCGAGCTACACGCGTGTAGAGTGTTCACGACGACTGCAGTGTCGGCGAGTGCGCGAGGAGATCGCGCCGCACCATAGAGGACAAATTGATGACGGCTACCAAGCCAACGATGAAGATGCCCGAGTTACTGGTCTTCGCCAAGTCGCTCGCCGTTGGCTTCGTAAGTGCGGAGGTTTGGCGGGCCGCCTTCTACCTCGGTGCGAACTTCGCTCAGACGTTGTCTGGCATACCCCTCTGGGCGAAGGCCGGTGGGGTACTGGCCGGACTGCTGCTGTGTCTGATCTACTCAGTTAAGCGGGGCGCGCACAGCGCTGCTGCGCGGATGGGCCGCAGCCTCCGCCTCGATCTACTGATCGCCATCGGCATCGGCATCTGGACGAACGAGTTGGCCTCGCCTTGGTTGGCTAAAGCTCATGCAGCACTTAAGAATGCGGATCCTCATTGGGCGCCAGCGGTCTTCGCTCTACTCTGCGCCGTGCTGTTGTCGCCACTGGTTCAACAGTACTGGCCGAGACCCCAAAGAACGACTCCCCAGCTGTACTTCCTTGCGGATGAGGAAATCGGAGACGAGAACGAAGATCTGCTTGCGAGCGAGGCGCAAGCCAAGTCGTTCGCGGAGACCGTTCTCGCAAGCGGTGCCCACCCAGGGCTTGTCTTCGGGGTCGATGGACCATGGGGAGTCGGCAAGACAAGCTTCATCAACCTGGCTGAGCGTTACTGGGCAAGAGCAGAAGACAAGGCCATTGTTTGTCGATTCGAACCCCTTCGGTATGCATCAGAGCCTGACCTTGCAGACCGCCTGATTCGCGACTTGTCCGCCGCAATTCAACGAAAGGTCTACGCTCCGGAGTTTCGGCCGGCGGCGTCGCGGTACTCCCGGTTGATAAAGGGAAAGGCCGACGTATCGTTCCTTGGCTTCAAGCTTTCCTTGGAACCGTCGCAGGAGACCGTTGATGAACTGCTCGATGACATCGACGAGGTCCTTAGGCGCATTGGCCGTCGCGTGATCATTGTCATCGACGACCTTGACCGTTTGGACGCAAAGACTACAAACAACGTTCTGTTCGCAACGCGGCGAACGTTCAAACTCTCGCAGGCTACCTATGTCCTCTGCTACGACACGGAGGTACTTGCTGGAAGCCAGGAGGAGGGTTCGAGGGCGCGGGAGTTTCTTGAGAAGTTTGTGACAGTCAAGTTGAGCTTATTCGTTGACAGCTCAAGCATTCGGGACTTCTTGCGGAGAGACTGGCAACGCGCAGACAACCAACTCGGCTCGATTCCTTCCGACACAATGCTGAAGCTTGGCGCAGTGCTCAACGAGTTGGCAAGCATTTTAGACGGTGACTTGGCGGCGAAGTACTTACCCCTTGTCGGCGACCTGCGCAAGGTAAAGCGCTTTGTCAACGCCATGCTGCTCATGCAGATTGAGAGGAGCGACTTAGGCCGGACGGACTTCAATAAGCGCGACCTCATCAACCTCATGCTCTTGCATCTGAACTACCCTGGATTGTTCAGGCGCATCTACGCAGAGGAGACGGAGGGACGTAGCGGGACCTTCTCTGTGCGTCGCGAGTACGGAGAACCAGAGTTCAAGAACTCTGCTGACTTCTCGAAGCTTGTGGCGGACCACAAAGGGACCGCAGGATTCCTATTGACACAGCTTTTCGACGTGACGAGTTTGGAGCTTGGTGATCGGAGCGCCGTTGAGGAGGCAGTTCTGAGGTCGCGCGCGTGCTTCAACCATGAGGACTTGAGGAATCTGGAGGGGTACCTCAAGCTCATTGTGCGGTTCGCAACACCAGAGCCACGGGAGACATTTGTTCTTTACCAGGAGGCCGTGGAACGAGTTCGGAAGGGGACGTCTATTGCTTCGGTGCTGACGTCGCCTGACTTCCGATTGGAACGCGGGGAGCATGCGCATGACCAATTCTGGAGGGTGCTTGTCAATCAATCTCATGATTTCACTCGCGCTGTCGCTGAAGACGCCATTGACACGCTCATCGACTATATGCCGCGCTACTCGGCAATCGAGAACCAAGATAGCGGTTTGCGGCAGAGGTCGATCTACTCCCTATTGCGGCTCTTGGATCGAGCTGGTTGGGGAAGGACATCGGGTCGTCGTCTTCCGAATACCGCGGAGAACGTCATAGAGATCGCATGGCGGATCTTTGGCGAAAGATCCTATGAAGGCAAAGGTCTAGTCCAACGGCTTGCCAGCAGCGATCGCGGCGTCCTCGGCTGGAACGATCTCATGTTGTTCAGACTCCAATGCTCCGCAGATCGTCAAGGACAGATTTACAATCTGCATTCAGCCCTCATCGTCCATCAGGATGGGAGTGCTGCGACAACAGGTTTGGTCAGTAATCTCGCATTGATGGGAATGAGAAGACTGTCTCAGGAGGTCTTCGCGCTGTTCAAGCGAACCTACATTGATCCGCGGCGAAACTTTTTTTCAGAAGTCAGTGATGCCCCAGTTGAAGCGTTTCTCGGCGAAGCTTCGTCTCAACTTGGTCAGCAGGCCTCAAGGGGCGAGCAATCCGAGCAAAGTGCCCCTTCGCTTGCTCAGCGCGTTTCCTCGGCGCGCTCTGCCGTCAAATCCTTCGTGGTCTACCAACTGAGCAATTCACTGCCCCCAAATGGGTCAGGTGTGGGCTGCGGGCATTACGACGAGTGCGGGGCTGGTGATGGTGGTGGCATAGCAAGGCAGATGAACGAGTACGCGTTTGGCGTCTGCTTCAACCCCGACTTCCACGAGGACAACGTCTTCCATTTCCTCGACCACTGCCTGTCGCATTTGAGTAACTCATTCTTTGCGGGCGGAAATGAAGAGGGCTACTTTGCGTCCAAAGCTGGGCTTCCAGGAGGTTTTGATCCGAAGGAGATGGGACGGTACTGGAGCCAGCACCGGCAACTCATTCGCAAACGAGTCCTGCAAGTCGAAGAGCGGGACGTAGTCACACCCAACTACATTGCTTCGTATCGCGAAGATCTGGCTGGAGTCTTCACAGTACTTGATGGATTGGTCGACGAAGCAACAGCGCTTGAGGTGGAGTCCGACAAGCTTCTGCCGAACCCGTCTTGAGCAGGGTCGGACGGGGGTTGAGCCCGCCTCTGGGCGGTGCAGCCAGCGTTCAGAATACCTAAACCTTACGATGAGCCGGTACGGTATTTGGTGCCGTCGAAACTAGCCGCAAGTAACGACGGGGCGCTGGAGCCTGGCTGACCGCAATTTTCCGAAGTGGTGATGAGATTTTGGTTATCACTGGCTGCAACACGCTGCTGACCGGTCATCTAACGGAGTTCCTCCAAGGACCTCAACGGGTCGACAAGTGACATTCAACTTTCCGGCACACTGGCAATGCCCGGCCAGCGGAGATGCGGCATCAAGCGCTTCGCTAGCTCGGGCGACCAATCTTAGACGGGGCCGGGCCCAACTTCGTCATCCGCCGGCGGTGCAAACTGCGAAAAGAACGCGTCAATCTGCTCCATCGTCAACTCGCCCTGGCCAATCGTATTGGGGGTGACCTGGGCGGCGAGGATCTGTTGCATCGTGTGGGCGGACGCCGCCGGCGTCGGGCTGCCAAGCTCGGCCTCGACATTCACTAGCTCGGACATAGCTTCCTCGGAAAGGCCTACGACCGTCGAGTCTGCGGAGCGGGGGTGATGCGCCATGCTCTGCGCCGCCAGCACCGAATCCGCAATCCACCGCGGCGAGCCGGGCGCCTGCCCCAGCGATTCGCTAGCCTCGCTGTCCAGAATTGCATTGAGCTGCTGATCGGGTGTCATGTCGCTGGGATCGACCAGGTCATCCAGCCCGCTCGGCCATCCAGAGCCGCCAGCAGGAGAAACTTGAGAAATGATCTCGTCCTCTTCCTCGAACTGGAGGTCTGGAGGCGGGGCGAAGATGAAGTCCTCGCGCACGTTAGCGACGGGCGGCGCCCCGAGTACTTCCGCAACCGGGCGGCGCATGAGCGCTAGCGGATCGGGGAGGCCGTGTTCGTCCAGAACGCCAGCAACCGTTTCAAATGCACCCTCCGTAGCCAGGACGGCGGCAAAGTGAGTCACGGGCGCGCGGTCGGCAACAGAATGCCGCTCGCCTAGCAGCTCGTCCTGGGAGATGGATTCGTCAACTGGCTGGGCAGGGACTGTCGGAGCGGCGCCGGGAAGCCCTTCCGCAGCGTAGCCGGCAGGGAAGGTCCCACCCAAACCCAGTGCGTGCTTCGCTGCCAGGTAGAGCACGATCCCTCGCTCCATCGGATTGATACCCTTCTCCACGGTATCCAGAGCCTTAGCCACCTTGCCAAGGGTTTGGAAGAGCGGCAGCACCGGCTCCGACGTAGCCGAGGCGACGTGGGAAAGGTGCGCGACCTGCCTCACATAGCGCATGTAGTCAAGCATGCGCTGGTGTACGTCGATTGAACCGCCGGTACTGGTCGTCCGAATCGGCATGCACAAAGCGGCCACGTCTTCATCGGTAGACGGGGCCACCTGCAGGAAGCGGTTGATGTGAAATTTCTGATTGTTGAGCTTGGTGAGCCAGCCTCCCATATAGAACGAGCTGATGCGGCGTGTGACCCCGAGAGCGTTCATGACGCCCTGACCTGGCTTCATCGTTTGCATCTCGTTGAATGAGACCCGCTCGATCTCCGTGATCGAGGCATTCTCTTCGCGCCGGAAGTTCTGGCCAACCTGCTCAAACCGGTTGTAGACACTCACATATGCTTTGCCGACGATTTCGCGCACGAGCTCCCATGTCTTCTTGGGATCGTCGATCTTCATGAAGACCTTGTTCACGGTGTTTCCAAGCATAGCGCCGGCTTCCGCGGCGCGACTACCTTCCGTGAGCTTCTCAAGGTCCTGGGTGGCGGCCATTAGCGACAGACCCAAACTGCGTGCCTGGGCGAACATCACGGCGATGCCATCGGCGAAGTAATAGCCCAGTTCATCAAGTGCGGCGATATAGGGGTAGGGCGCATTCGTCGCCTTGGAGTCGAGCAATTCCTCGCGGCTACCCTCAAGCTCCGCCCCGAGGTTCTTGGCCATCATCACCCGCAAGCAAGCAATCGTGAGCTTGCCGAGGTTCTCTGCCTCCTGGCTCGACTTCTCCAGAGACGGGATAAGCAGGAATAGGATCCGGTTGTGGAGCGCCACGTCGATCATGTCGATTTCGGAGAACGCGGAACGGAAGATATAGCCGTACGTCTTGTCCAGCAGGTTCAGCACCGGCATCAGCTGGCCAGTGCGATAAGCGTGCTGCTCGTAGGCGACGTTGTCCTGCTCATTTGACGGGGCGCGGCCGCCGGGGCGAGCTGGCCCGCCGGGCGCGGCCCCCGGATCGACAATCCTGTTGTTCTTCTTCAGAAGCTTTTCCACCTGGTAGGCCGGGCAGCCCGAATCCAGATAGTTCTTGATGCCGACATAGCCGTAGGACCAAGATTGGTCGGCGCGCTCCTGCGCCTCGTCGTATCCCTCGAGGTACAGCTCCTCGATCTTGGGCAGCGCCAGGTAATCGATGATCATCCCGACTGACAAGGCGGTGCCCTGGGTGTCGCGCTTATAGCAGAGGGCGGTAATGACCGCCCGCCAAAGCGCGAGCGCCTTCTCCTGCCAGGCCTTGCCGTCGCCCTCGGCCTTCGGCAGCAGATTCGCCCCCATCTGAATGATGGTGTCGGCATCGGCCCCTGAAAACGGGTTGATCTTGTTTGTGCGGCGCCGGCGGGATCGGGCGACCTGCTGGGGGGTCTTACCGCCCAACAGGAAGTTCAGCACCAGGAATGAATCGTCGCGACCGAACGCTCGGGCCATCGTGTAGCCGTCGGCAGGGAGCTTGTTGTCGGCTTTGCCGTCCGCGGCAAAGAACCCGCTCCCCCAGCAGAGTGCGTTGTAGAAGATTCCCTTCAAGGTCTCGCTCTTACCGGAGCCCGTGGAGCCGAGGATCAACCAATGCTTGCGCAGGTCGTCGTCACTCAGCCAGCACTGCTTGAACTTCTCGAACGGCGAGTCGGAGCGGACATCGCCAATCAGCAGGATGCCGTCCCCCTTCTTGCCTTCCGGGTCCGTCGTGCCATTGGAAGCCGGATATCGGTAGGGCAGAACGCTCTTCAGGCTCATGACCCCCCAATGCGCCAGGAGAAATGCTGGGGCAACAAGCGGCAGGAGCACCGGAGCTGAGCTGCAGAGATACACAGTTGGGCCGGCAACGAAGAGGAAGTTGGAGGGCTTTGACAACCACTCTTGCGCCCGCTCAGTCCAAGGGCGTACGTCGGCAATCCGCCGGCTGATTGGAACTTCGTGATGGGACTCGATGAACTTCGTCACAGCGCTCGATGTGGAAGGTTGCGGGCTTTCTGGGCGGCGAGATTATTGATCTCGCAGTACGTGTTGGCAGACGGCGATAGCGCCAAGGAAAGCCGCTGCGGCATGCCCGCGGCCGGATGGCGATCCGATCAATCCGCCGATCCGTGAGAGGTCAGTCTGGCCGGTATCACCGGTGGCGATCCCGGAGATGGACCAGTCGATCAATGCTTCGCGCCACGTTGCCAGGATGCCGGCCGCCGTCGCTCCACTGGGATGCGCCTTTTCACGGATGAGGCTCAGGCTGGGCCCCATTGCTTCAGCCAAGGCCTTGACCGCTGGTGCTCCACCGGGTGAGCGGCCTGCAGTGAGGGAGATGGCGTCGCCAGCAACGTCCAGCAGGATCGCGGTGATTTGCCTGCCGTCGCCTTGGGTTACTGCTTGACGAACGTCGTCCAAGGCGCTTGGCACGAGGAAGCGATCCATGCCAATTCCCGCGGCGCCTGCCATGACCGCGTCAGTGAGTCGCTCGAGTTCGAGGCTCATTTCCGGACCTCGTTTTGCTTCAGGAACACGGAAAGGGTCTCGGCCGTGTCGCCGCCGGTCGCAATGACGCCATTCGGCGCGATGATCGTCGGAGTGCCGGTCAGGCGAAGGTAGTGGAAGAAGAGGTTGCCAGCATTGACCTTGGTGGTGCCATCCTTGCAGACCTCCCCCTTTGGGGTGGGCGGCTCATCCCCCTCCAGAGCCTTCTTCCATGCGCTGACTGGGTCCTTGCTGCATTGGATATTGACGGCCAGGGCTTCTCCACCGGTCTGGAACCCGACGGGAATGATGATCGGCTTATAGCGCGCGGGAACTTGGGTCCAGATTGGCTCAAGGGCGCGGCACGCCGCGCAGGCCGGATCCGCCAGGACATAGAAAGGAAAGCCGCCGCCGCGCAGTTGAATACCGACCTTTTCGCCCATCGTCCTGAGGTTGCCCAGATCAACGTCATTGAGCTGGTTCCCTGTGACATCCATGTCCTTGTCAGGACCGGACGGCGCGAGCGGCGTGGACTGCGCTAGGGGCTGGGGGAATCCCGGTGACGCAAGTGTGGCAGCCAAGCCCGTGTCCGGCTGGGGAGCGCGCTCATCCTGCTGCTGAGCATTGCCGCGATGCCCCATGGCGAAGACAAGCGCCGCGGTGAGTACTCCGCCGGCGACAAGCCCGCCATAAGTAAGGCGTTTGCGACGGAGGGAACGGCTGATGCTGTGCAATGGCTCAGCGGGCGGAAGGGACGGCGCCGGCCGCACAGGCGGTACGGCCGCGGCTCGGGTTTCGTACAGTGCGGCGTGAACCTTCTTCGAAAGCTCGCGCTGGATCTCCAATGCCGTTTCCCGGGTGGGTGCGTAGAGCTTGAGAGCATTCATGCTGAGCGGCGCCATCAAGGTAAGGTTGATGGTGTGGCGCCGCTTGTTCTCCAGGAGGTCAGGCGTCTCCTCGATCGACACGGCGAAGCCGTTGGCAAACGATTCGGCGGGAAGGTCTGCAGTTGCGGCTCCGCCTCCTGCAATGACAGCTGAAATCGAAATAATCACTGCGGAACCGGGCTCCGCGGCAGGCAGGCGGCTAACTTCGACGGTATTCGAGGCTTGGTTGTGGTCCATGGGTAAGGAAGGTATCGGTCGTTGGATCAGTGCTCGCTAGGCGGTGGCGGCGGCGGGGCGGCGTTTATCGCTGCAAAGGCGTCCAGGATGGCTGTGCTGGACGTGTGCCAGGTGTCGGCTTTCTGCCACCAGTCTTCGTTGTCGTCCGCGCCGGCCCGCCAGCTTTCCCATTCTTCAGTCAGGCCCTGATGGACGTACTTCGACAGGACGATGTGCTCGAAGGTGTTGTCTTCCCGGCGCCTAATAGGCAGATATCCGAGGCGGGCACAGCGGACTTCGAACTCGGCCTGGCTGAAGGCCAACGCGCCTTCGGTGTGTGGCGTCTCGCGGCCTTCCGAGTCAAGCACGTAGAACATCACCCGATCGGTCGGCTTGAGCCAGATGAACGACCAGGGGCCAAACTTGCCATTGCGACGTGCTTGTTTCAGTAGGCCAAAGAGGAACGTGTATTCCCAGTGATGAATCTTGGCGAGGTTGCGGACGAGGGGGTGCGCCCGCCATTTCTCGAAGGTCTCGAGCGCCAGCGGGATCGACAGGTTGGCCATGCCTGTCGCGGATCCGAACGCAGACAGATTTAGGGCGTCGTAGAGGCGACGGCTCTCCGTGCGACCGGTCGGTCCGCCAAAAGCGTAGGGAGCCATGATGGCAAAGATGACCTTGCCGGCGTCCGACAACCGGTCTGGGAACACGACCTCCTCGGGTTTGCGCTTCATGTCGCGCATCAGATTGACGATCCGCCGGCCGAGGTAGCGCTTCTGAACGAGTTGCTCGCCGCCAACCGCGATAAGGCGGTCCGCTTGCAGATGCTGCTCGAGGCGCTCGGCGTGGACGGTTAGCTGGCTGTCGCGGTCAGCGTTCGGGATGTCCACGCTGTCGGACGCTTCGTCCACGACGAGGATGGGCTTGCCACCGGCGCGCGCGCCGCGCAGGAACTCGTCCGGGAAGGTCTGACGGCGCCAGCCGGGCAACCGATCGTCGATCAGAGCCTTCTGGATCTTGACCACCGGGGCGATGTCGGTGAAGACCGTGATCATGTCTTCGGCCAGCCGCTCTGGGGTCATCTTCGCGTTCAGGCGGGACCGCTCGACTTTGCGAACTTGACGTAGGAAGAGAACCGCCGCTACACCAAAGAAGGCTATGGCTGCTGGACGCAGTGCGACGTTGCAGTAGCAGATCCAATCCAGTAGCCCAATCCGGTTGGGGTATGCCCGGTATAGGGTATAGGTGGCGTTAAGGTCGGCAGGCGTGGTCCCACCAACCGAACGCGGAAGCCAGTGGTACGGGGTCGCGAACAGATCCAGCACGGGGGTGAAATAGTAGACGACCAGATGGGAACCGACCATCCAGATCAACCCGCCGAAGATGGCGATCGTGCCGAGAATGAGTAGTCCCCACGACAGAACGCCGTCTTCTTCCTTCTTAGGCTGCGCCATCAGAACACCCCGCGGGAGAGAATGCTCTGGTATGCGCCCCAGACTTTCCGGATGTAAATCTCCTGGTACTTCGCGGTCGGAGAGTGGTACTTGCCAATGGCGCACCAGATATCGCCCCGGCCTGTCCGGCGGCACCAGTCCCATTCGGAGCGCAGTGCGTAGCCCTGGACCATGAGGGCCTGACACATGTTTGTCAGGAGCTCGGACTTGGGAATACCGAAGCGCTCGACCATAATGCGCCCCCAAGACCGGCTATTCACTTGGGCGGGCCCCCAATCTTCGCTCCCATCTGTGTTTTGCCCAACGACGCCAATCCGGCCACCAGACTCGACCTTCATGATGGCGAGGAGGGCAACGGCGGGAACGTCATATCGAGCGGCAGCGTCGGCGACGCATTTCGCCGGGATGTGCGCCGGCAACATTATCTGGCGCGAAGCGTCGACCGTCGCCCCGACTGGCGCTTGTGCATTTGCACTTGTCAGGGCCGAAAGCAGTAGCACTGAGCCCGCGAGTGCGGATTTCAGAGGGAAGCGGTTCTTCACTTGAATAAGCGGTGGAAGAAGTCGTCGCGCGACAGGAAGGCGCGGAAGGTGATAAGGGCCCGCAGATCAATCTGAGCCTGGTAGAGGGCACACTGAATCGTGCGCGCTCCGCAGATCAGTGCGCCGAGGCCAAACGCAAAGACGCCGATCAGGAATCCGATAACACCGGGGAAAAACCAAACGACGCCGAACATCAGGCACAGGAACACCCAAGAGGTAGCGAGCATTGCCCACTTTGCGCGCACAACGGCACGCCGTTGGTCTGCCAATTGCTCAGCGGTCCAGGCATTGCGGGCGAACAGCGCCTCGAAAGCGGTGCGCTCATCATCGGCCTCGATGAGGGCCGCGGAGGCGGCAGCCTGCTCTTTCAGTTCATGGAGCCGCTGGTAGGCGGCCTTGATGCCCTTGGCCGCATTCGCTGACTCGGATGCAAGGCGGATGTACGGGGCAGCGAGTACTTTCGCCAGGGAGCTGGCAACACCCATCAGAGCTCTCCGTTTTCGCCGCCGGACGGCAGTGTGCGCTCGTCTCGGATGGCAGCAGCGAGCCGAGCGAGGCTGTAGGGATTGAAGAGGGCGGCCCACGAGCGGCTCGCTGTCACGTGCTCGCGCATGGCAGCCAACTCCGGGACCTCGTCAATCAGCTTGGGATCAATTTCCTGAACTGCTCGGGCCGCCTCCAGGAGATAGTCACCCGACAGACGTTCGAGTAGCCCGTCCACCTGCTCCAATGCGTGGCTGCGGGCGGGTTCAGGCTGGCTCACAATCTGCGGCAGCCCGGCAATCAGCTTGCTCAACGCAGCGCGCTCGAGTTGCGCGCGGCCAAGTGGGCTTTGAGTGCCATAGAGCACGCTGGCCACACCGTCGGCGAACAGCCCATGGGTTTCACGCTCTACGCGACTCATAAAAACGGCGTCCTTGATATTGCACGGCAGCATGATACTACGAAATAAAAAATGTGGAGGGAATCTTCTTTCGGGAGCACCGTGGGACCGGCAAAAGGTGTCATTCGCGCGTACGGGCGGCGAGGAAGGCTGAATCCGAGATCTCGCCTCGCGCGAGCTGGCGCGCCGCGGCTGCGGCCTCTCTGCTGCGTCGAATCTCGCCGGCGATCGCGCTACTCGCTTCCAGGACACGCGCATAGGAGCGGCGCTCCTGCTCGGAGCACTGCATGGGGACGGCCTTCCCCGCTGCGATAGCAGCGTCGAGCCTGGCGAGGAACTCCCGCTCCACCATATCCGGCCCTGCACCGACCGCGAAGACCGAGCGAACGGTAACCCGGGCCCGTATGGCTTCGTCCGGTAGGCGCATGGCTGCGTGCAGAAGCCGCTCACCCGCGGAAGGAATTGCAGGCGTGGCGACTGGTTTGGCTGTTGGCGGGCTGGGCTGGTGAGGCAGGGGAAGGGCGGTGAGTGCCCCAATCCTCTTCACGCGCGCGCTCAGGTCTACCGCGAGTGGGTTTGAGGGATCCAGCTTCTCTATCACGCGCGCGGCGCGTTGTAGTAGGCTGCGCCTGCCTGGTTCGTCCGCCCCCTCTACCAGTTCGGCCAGCAGTTTGCTCAGGGCCTCCCCGATACCAAGGTGGTGATCCTCCCTGAAGACTGCCGGACCATGGGCACGAACGTATTCGTCCGGATCTAGGTAATCGGGCAGCAGGAGAAACTGAAACCGATTGGCGGCCGCATAGGGAATGACGAGGAAGAGGGCGCGGAGCATGGCTTTTCGTCCGGCCGCGTCTCCATCCATGATGAAAAGTACATCCTTGGTGTGCGCCAGGATCTGCTCGATCTGGATCTCGGTGAGCGCAGTGCCCATGCTGGCCACCGCGTTCTTGACGCCTTTCGCGGCCAGGGAAAGCACATCCATATAGCCTTCGACTACGCAGGCACGCTGGGCTCCGCGAATGGCACTGATCGCTTCATACAGGCCGTAGACGACCTCACCTTTGTGAAAGATTCCGGTTTCAGGTGTGTTGAGGTACTTGGGGCCCTCGTCCCCGGGGAGGACGCGCCCGCCGAACGCAATGGGCCGGCCTTCCTTATCCCGGACGCCAAAAATGATCCGCTTGCGGAAGAAGTCCCAGCGGGTCGTCCGGTCCGGGGTGACCTTCTCTTTTGACAGGCCGGCGGCGATCAGGTCGGGGTTCTTTGCATAGTCGCCGAAGGCTGTCTTCAGGAACCCAAACTCGTCCGGAGCGAAGCCGATGACGTAGCGCCGCGCGATATCGGGAGAAATTCCGCGACTCTCCAAGTACGCGATTGCCTCGGGCGCGCGCGCAAGTGCCGAAATGTACGCATCGGCTGCGATTCGGGTGACCTGGTAAAGGTTCTCGGCCGGCACCGCCGGCAGCACCTGCTTGTCGGTCGGTCTGGCCTTTACCACCGGTGCCGGCCGGGGAATCGGGTTTGGGGTGGTTCCAGAGTGCGGAAAAGGGATACTGGCTCGCTCTGCCAACAACTCCACCGCCTTCGGGAAGGTCAAGCCGTAGGTCAACTGCGCCCACTTGACGGCGTTGCCTCCCGCCCCGCAGCCAAAGCAATTGAAGAACCCTTTCTCCGCCGAGACGGAGAGGGAAGCCGTGCTGTCATTGTGGAAAGGGCATTTGCCCATCACGGTCGTCCCGCCGCGCCGCAGATCGACCGATTCGGAAACCAGGTCTTCCAGGTTGGTGGCTTCATTGACGCTGTTGATAAAGGCGTCAGTCAGGCGTGGCCGGGGCTCGAAACGAGGCCCGGGCTTGCGGGAGGAGAAGCTCATGGTGGGCAGCCGTACTATTGTGTATCACCATCCTACCATGCAACATGATGGGTGCTTGGGCTCAAACCCTTGACACTGCAAATTCATGTAATTAAATTGCTAACTAACATATTGAAACGCAAAATATAATGGCGAAGTCGCCGGAGTGTTTTGATCTGTAGGCGAGGGCCTACGGGGACCATCGATGACCGCTAATCTGGATCCGTCCGCTCTGCAGCAATTGCGCCGGCAGCTTGTCGCGCAGCTCGACCGGCTGCCGCAACGCGACGCAATCGACCTGGCCGATGCCAACCAGTGGATTGACTACGTGATCGCGACAATGCCCCATGAGGCGCCCTGGCACATGACCAGAGCGGGTGGCATTGGAGGGAGCGAGATTGGCGGACTGGTGAGGAACTACCTTGGCCACCGGGCGGACTTCATGTTCAGCGCCCACGATTGGGCGATGGAGAAGCTGCTCAAGAAGGTGCCTACGCCCACGACCCCGGCGATGCTGCGTGGTAAGGAGTACGAGGACAACCATCGGGGCCGGTTCTACCAGCAGTTCGGCACCAATCGGGACGCGGTTGCCTACGGAAAGCTGGCGAAAGCCCAAGGCACCCGCCCGTGGATGCGTTACTCGCCCGATGACCTTGTGGTCCTGCCTCGGCAGACCATGGAGACCGCCGCGGGGGAGGTCTTGGTCCAAGGCCGCTACCTTACTGATTACAAGTCGCCGACTTCCGTCGACGAATCCGAAGCAGTTTCCTTCCAGTACACGGCCCAGCTCCACCAAGGCGCCATCCTATGCGCAGAGCAAGGCATACGGATCAATGGCGCGATTCTTTCCCAATTTGACTGGGCCAACTGGCGGCTTCGCAATGACTTTGTGCCGATCCGGCCGGAGCTCTGCGACCTGATCCGCGAGACGGGCGATCACTATTGGGCATGTGTCCTGCGCGGCGAAATTCCGCCCTACATCCGAGCCCAACGCATGGAGATTGAGGACGCGCAGCGCGAGGCCTGGGCGCCCCACGCGGCCCGGATCGCGCGCCAGCTCGCACTCTCCAAGGCGCTTGGAGACGCGGCAGAAGCCGAGCGCAAACGCCTTGTGACGGGGTTGGAGCTGAGCACCAGGCGGTTTGGCGGCGAGCGCCTGGTTTTCGCTGGCGACTTGTCGGTGACAGCGAGCGCATCCATAAATCTCGAAAAGGCACGCGAGCTTCTCGGCGAAGCGGTGCTGTCGACCTGCACGAAGAAGGCCAGCGGCAAACCCAAATACGACACCGAGAAGATGGTCGCCTTCCTGACGGAGCAGCGGGTTGGGCTCGACCAGTTCATCGTGCCCTCGTACGACAGCTCAAAGATCTACCAGGCGCTGGCTGAGCATGGCCACGACGCCGACGCCGTGGAAACCGAGACGATCAAATTTGCCGCGGATAAGAACCTCAAGGCCCAGGCGGAAGCCTGGGTCGAATCGAACTTTGCCCCGCTCATTTCTCCGAAAGAAAGTGAGGGCGAGGAAGACGACGGGCAGTCGGAGCATGAGGTGCCCGCCATCCAACGCGAGCGTGCCTAAGCGACCGATCGAACCCAATCAAGCCCCATCATCTCTTCTAAAGGAGCTCATCATGGCATTCAGCCAACGCGGTCCCGGTCAAGGCAAGGTGACCTTTGCAGAAATCAACGCCAAAGAAGGCACCATGAAGGTGAACACAGGGGAGCGCGATCAGGCGACCGGTAAGATGATCTACCAACCGGTCGATACGATCGAAGGCCAAATCAACGGCTTCCAGATCCGCGAGCAACCGAGCAATAACCCGCAATACAAGGACAAGACCGTTGCGACGATCTACTTTGCGGACAACACCGCCGTCAGCTTCTCGCTGAAGTCCGGTGGCGATGCAACTTACTTCGGTGCGCGCCTGATCGCCAAGCTACTCGGTTCTGATCTCAGCCGGCCGCTGTCGATTACGCCCGGTCTGACCAAGGCCGGCGAGAAGATCGGCGAACAGGTCGTTAAGTCGGATATGGCATGGGTGAGTGTCAAACAGGACGGGGAGCCCGTCGCTCCGAACTATGGCGTCGATGCGGAGGGGAATCCCCTGCAGGGTCTTCCAGCAGCGCCCTTCCACAAGCTGGCGAACGGCCAAGATTCGAACCAACGCGACTACAGCGCGCTGAATGAGTGGGTCGAGGGGGCGACCGGTTACCTCAAGGAGACCGTCGACAAGATGCGAGAAGCGGCGAAGAAGCCGGATCAGCATGAGCAGCAAGGTGCGACTGACGACGACTTCATCGATCCGGACGACATTGCACGTGCTGCTCAGCAGCGCGAAGCCGCCTAACCGCCCTCTCAGGGCGCGGGGATCACAGCGCCCGTTTTGGCCTGGCGCCACCTGGTGCCGGGCCCTTTTTTCCTGAAACAGTCCCTGGGTGACCCCAGAAATCGGTCTCCGGTGCACGGAGCCGTAACCTTGCATCGGAGTGCGCGATGTCTGCCACGACCAAGTGGATCGACCTGAATGACCCCGTTGGAGTACGCCTGCGTGTTGCCTCGCTGGATAACCGCCTGCTCTATGTCATCACCGGCATCAAGGCCGGAACGCGGCTATTCAACAGGGTCATTGAGGACCTGAAGTTCCGCTCGAGCCCGACTGGCGCCTACCTCATTCGCCCTTTTCGCGAAGGAGAGCAAGCCCGTCCCAGCGAGTTTCGATCCATCTGGCCGAATGCCGCCACGCGGGTGATGACCCGCAGCGAGTTCTTCATTGACCTCGACGCGGCGCGTCGCGGCCGTGCAAACCGGGAAGAGGCGGCGAACCAACAGCGAGAGCAGGAGGCCGCCGAACTCGCCCGACTGATCGAATCGGGGTTCTTCCTTGGCCGCAACGCCGACGGCGCACGGATCTTCGAGGACATTACTGGCCGATCCCTGGTGACTGATGGTGGCGCGATGATGCGCGAGGGCACGGGCATGGCCCCAACGTCCTTTCTGCGCGCTTCGACCGAACGTGACCTGATAGCCTGTGCGCGAGGCTTCCTGCGTGAGGTCAGCCTGGGTGAGATCCAGCGCGAGGCGGACTTCAATCGTTTCGTGCGCGCTACGTTCCCCGACGCGCCCACGGATGCCGCGAGCATGCGGATGGCCTGGAGCGCCATTGAAGCTGCGTTTGTTGAATACCTCATGCGGGAGCATGACAGTGCCGCCGCTGCGTGGGGTGATGCCGTTCACATCTACGAATCCATGCCCGGGGGGGCGCTCACGCGGGAGGTGGGTGTGGCCCCGGTACCTATGCCCATTGCCTTGGCCACGCAGCGCCTTCTGGCCATCGGGCCTGCGCAGGAGGGCGCCTCGGAACCTAGCGTGCTTGTGCCCTCGGCAGGCAATGGCGCCGGCTTTGCCAATTTGCCGGAGGGCGTGAAGATCCTGGCTGTCCGATCCGAGGCAGGCGGTGCGCTGGCCGAGGCCAACATCCACTGGAACCCGGGCGTAACGTGGGCTGACAGCGTGGATCCGCAGGCACGACACGATGGCATTCTCGCCCACAACGTGGACTGGCAGGCCGGTACACGGGGTGAAGGCATCGCGGCCGCCGGCGCCCTGTCGGCTTCGCTGCAGCCGGGCTCGCGCGCGGTGCTTACCCTGGACGCCGGCGAGATGCAGTCGGACTCCGGGCGGCTGGCGCCCGAGATGCGGCAATATCTAGCCTCCCTGGAGGCCGTAGGTACCATTGAGTACGCATTCGACGTCTCGCGCGCGCTGACGCAAGCCGGCGGCGCCCCGAATGGTACCCGAGTAATCGTCTTCCGGAACCAGCCGCGGCGTGCCGACGACCGCCAGTACGCGGAAGCCGACAAACTGCCGGTTTGCTTCGACTGGGACGGCGTCAAGACCATCGTCGACGAAACGCTCACCTTGCGTGAGAACGCGCCTGAGCTCGAGGTCGACCCCGACGAGGCCATCAAGGTCGGTGATCTGCGGGAAGAGAACCGCTACCAGCGCCCGTACACCGCCTTCTCCCGCACCGGGGCTGGCAGCACGATGGTGCCCAAGAACCTGCAGGCCTCGCTGAGCTACGCCTTGGCGAAGCTTGAGGAGGAGCGAGGCCAGATCGACGAATTCGTGGCGCACGAGCTGGGCATGGGTTACGAAACCCTTCCGGAGCGATTCTCGCCCGAGCAGATCGATTCCGTGGCGCTGATGATCAACCGAGTCCAGCAAGGCCGCGGTGCGATCCTTGGCGACGAAACGGGGATCGGGAAAGGCCGCAGCCTCAGTGCGCTGGCCGCGTGGGCAAACAAGCAGGGCAGGCCGGTGATCTTCTTCACTGACCGCGCGAACCTGTTCTCGGACCTGGCACGTGACCTGATCGATATTGAAGAGTGGGGCCGTTTCCGCCCGTTCATCACCAACCAGGATGGCCAGATCCTCGATATTGCCGGAGAAGGCCAAGTCCTCGCCGAGCCGGTGCCGGCCGCCAGGATGAAAGCGATCCTTGCGGATAACCTGTCGCCTGAGCAAATCGGGGCGAACATAGTCTTCACGACCTACTCGCAGGTTAATTCCAAGGACTCCCCCAAGGGCGACTGGCTGCTCAACCACTGCCAGGACGCCTTGGTGTTCTTCGACGAAGCGCACGTGGCGGCCGGCTCCGACTCGAATACCGCTGAGCGTGTGCACCAGATCGCGGAAAGCGCTTGGGGCGTCGTCTATTCGTCGGCGACGTGGGCCAAGGCCGCCAAGAACCTGCACATCTACTCACGCGCCTTCCCGGAATCTGTGAATATTCAACAGGTTACTGACGCGATGAACCGCGGCGGCGAAGAGTTTGGCGAGGTGTTCTCGGCGATGCTGGCGCGCGACGGAGGCTTTATCCGACGTGAGCACGATCTGTCGAAGATCGACTTCGTGGTGGAAGTCGACGCAATGCGAACGGACCGCAATACGGCAGTGGCCGGCCAGGTCTCTGAAATCTTGGGCATGATGGCCATGGTCTCCGGAGAGATCGACCACCTGTTGCAGCGGGCCAACTCGCAAACCAAGTCATTGTTGCTGGCTGCGCAGGCGGCGCGTGAGGAGATTCGCAGGGCTGAAGCAGCGGAGGAAAAGCGGGAACAGGAGGCGATTGAGGCGGTTGAGGAACGGATTGCGCAGTGGAGTGCTACGCGCGCAAATACCGCAGCCCAGCGCGAAGCAGCACAAACTGAGCTGGCAAGCTTGGTCGCCGCTCGCGCGCCAGCGGACCCACTGTCGCAAGAGGAATTGGCTGCTTCGGGCCGCATTGATCAGTACGCGGTGGGGCTGGAGGAGACCGACGCCACCTTGGAGGGACTGCGCGGCCAACTGGCACAGGCAAAAGCGACAGCGCGGGAGAACGCGCGCACACGCGTGGGCCGCGCGCGCGCCAGCATCACCCAGGCCGCGGGACGGCTCTTCGCCTCGCGATTCGGTACCGGCGGCGCCATCTACCAGGCGATGCGCCGCACCCTGGCGGCGCTTTCCGCAGACCATGCCATCGAACGGTCCCTGAGGGCGATTGAAGCTGGCCGGCGGCCGGTGATCGTCTTCGAGGACACCGGCGAAGCGATGGTGCGTCAGCTCATCGAGGAGGAGACGCTGCGGATGCAGCGGGTGGCCCAGAACGCCACGCAGGAAGAGGCTGGCCAGGATGCCGAGCTCGTCAATCAGGCGACGCGGATCCTCGACGAGCGGATACGTGCGCAGTCGCAGGTCGATACCATCCGGATGCCGACGCTGCGCGACCTGATGAAGGCGCTGGTGAGCCGTCTTGGCGCCATCCGGTCGGTGGAGGTCAGCGCGGACGATGAGGATGGTCGCGGCGCGCGGGCCGATGACGACCAGGACCGCCTCGGGGGGTTGGCCATTGCGGATGTCCCTGGAGTTACGCCAGATCAGCTCGCGGCGTATCGCAACGGTATCGAGCAGATCATGGAGAAGGTCGCCGCGTTGCCGGAAATGCCGATCATGCCGGCGGACGTGATCCGGGTGGGGCTGGAACAGGCTGGGCAGCGTGTCGGCGAGATCTCTGGCCGCGGGCTGCAGCTCACCCCGATCGACCCCGCCCGACCGGCTGGGCTTGCCAAGATCAGCAAGCGTGCACGCAAGAAGACGGACATCATGCGTACGGTCCGGGACTTCAACTGGGGCCACCTGGACGTGCTGACGATCAATCGCGCAGCCGCCACCGGTTTGTCGCTGCACGCGTCGCCGCGCTTTGGCAACACCCAGCAACGCGAGCTAATCGAGTTTCAGATTCCGGAAAATCCGACCGAGCGTATTCAGTTGTTCGGTCGGGTGAACCGCTTCGACCAAGTGGTGGCGCCTCGGATCTCGATCTTGACCACTGGCCTCTATGGGGAGATGCGCACCCTGATGATGCAGAACCGCAAGCTTGCGGGACTGTCGGCCAACATCCGCTCATCGCGCGACAACGCCGCGCTGATCGAAGATGTACCCGATCTGCTGAACCGGATGGGCGACGAGGTCTGCCGTGACTACCTGCTCGAGAACCCAGGAGTTGCCGGGCGCATGTCCATCGAGCTGCGCAGCGCCCAGGACGCCGCCGGACTGGCCAACAAGGTCACGCAGCGCATCGCCCTGCTGTCGCCGCGTGACCAGAAGAAGGTCTACGACGACCTGTACATGGCCTACGAGGACGCGGTGATTCAGAACGAGATCGCCGGGGAAAGCTCCGGGATCAAGGACAATGACTGGCGTGCCGGCACCGAACGTGAAGTCCTGGCATGGGGTACTGACCAGAACCTCGAGCTTCTGAGCGCTTTCGACGGCCCGGTCTACCTGCGCGACGTTGCGTATGAGAAGGACTATCAGCCGCTGCAGTGGGCGCAGCTCGAGGCACGGATTGCGGAGCAGATCGCCGTGCTCAAGGACTCCGACCGGACCGGTCGCGTGCCGGTGCGTGGCGTGGTGCGTTCCATGACCGCCCCGATGCTGCGTACCCTTGACCGCGAAGCGGCTGGGAGCGGGGCCGAGCGGGCAGAGCAGTTCGCGCGCGCCATCTTTGAAGAGATCATCGACGAAATCCCGGCGGAAGCGATCCCCGGCACCGAGGAGGAGGCAGCTGGCAAGCTGAAGGGTCTGGCCTCGATTGGCGGGAAGATGCTGACCTTCGGAGCTCGCGTGCCTGGTTCCGAGATGGAGTTGCGCCTGATGGCGCTGATGTCTCGCTCCGGCGAAACCGCCACCATTTGGCACTCGAACCCGGAGGCCGCCCAGATGGAAGGCAAGCCGGCCGGCATGCAGTGGCGGATGAACGTGAGAGCGGCTGTGATGAGCGACGGAGAGGCCTGTGCCGCGGCCCTGCTCAAGCTAAACACCTGGAGCGCCGATGACATGCCCAGCGACGCCTGGTGGGTCGAGCGCTTCCGCCGTGAGTGGGGTAACGATCCCAGGTTCGAGGCGCTCACCTTCATGCCGGCAGCCCGCAAAGCCGCTGAAGTCCTGGAGGCGAAAAAGCTGATTGGCTTGTCCCAAACCAAGTTCGGGACGATCGAGGAAGCCTTGGCCGACGATGAGCACAATGCCGTCAAGGAATCCCATCAGCGCAAGCTATTTGCAGAATCGGTGCTCCCGTACCTGACTCCCGGTACCCAGATCTGGGTGCGGGAGGAAGAGGGCAGCAAGTTTGCGCACTTTTTTGCTGACCGCCGGATGGTAATCGTGGGCGTCGACATGCCTCCGCCCAATGAAGAGAGCATGCTGTCCAAGTGGCGGTTCCACTTGGCCAGCCCTGGCGAGGAGAAGCCAGTCATCCTGTCTGCTTCACACTTGCTGCGCCGTGCCGGCGCCGCGCCCGAGTTTCCGCGCATTCACATCGACGGTAGCCTGTTCAGCCAATCCAAGCGCTACGAGTTGCGCGATGCAGCGCGTCGCTTCAACGACTTTGAACCTGGCCCGGTCCGGATGACTCGGTCGCTCTTGGTCGGCAACCTGTTCCAAGCTGCTGAGTGGGCGGCTGCAACGAAGAAAGGGACGGCCATCACCTACACCGACGAAACGGGGCAGCGTCATCGGGCGATCTCCATTCATAAGCGCGGGTGGGGCGGGGAGTCGGAGTTCAGCGTCATGTCGATGCCGCTGCGCCTCCACCAGAAGGGCATGATCGTCAACTTTATTGAGGCGGCTGTAAGCGGCCGTGGCGACCCGGATCACGTGGATTCCGGGCGCGTTTATGCCTACGTCTCGTTCAAGTCGGCGCTGTTGTCCGGCCAAGTTGGTGCCAAGAACGAGAACTGGTTCAACCTCGATCTGACCAACAACCGCATCGAAATGGACCTGGAGAAGTCCGAAAAGACCAAGTTTGTGAAAACGATGCGCCAGGCTGTCGAGCGTGACCAGAAGGCCTGGGAAGCGACGCACCCTGACCAGCCATATCCCATCACCCTAGTGCTATCGGCGTCTAAGACCGCAAAATCGGAGAGCCGAACGGTGATGTATATCGGACTGCCGGAGACATGGGAAGGCCGCGAACGCCTGATCCACGCGATGGTGAAGAGCCAAGGTCTGCAGCTCTATGTGTCCCGCCGCAACCGAGGCTCCTTCCGGACTGCCCGCTTGGCGGAGCAACGCTATTACGAGCAGCTCGTCGGCCCGCTGGCGCAGGAGCGTGCCGCGCGCGTGGCGGAGCAGGAGGAACGCCGGCAACAGGTCCGGCAGTTGCTGGCGGCCGGTGTGGAGGCGGGCGCCGCCGCGCAGGAGGCGCAACTGGCCCAGCCAGTAGCCAACTCAGAGGTATTGGACGTTGTGACGGGCGAGCCGGCAGCCCGACCGGATGGTATCGGTGATCCCTACGACGAGGCGGATCAGGCTCGGGTTGTCGCATCTCCGCGGGAGCTTGGCTAAGCTGTTATCTTGTGGGGTAGAATATGAAAACGAAATAAGAAAAAGGAAACACCGTTGAGAATCGAGCGCCTCTGGGTCCCTGAGAAGCCGAGTGTCGGCAAGGACATCGTTCAAGCCCTGGTCCGAACAAAGCGCGCCCGGGTTCTCAACGCGAGATCCGCGGCGGCGGATGGTTACTTTGCCCTCGACAGCGGCGACGTCATTTGTCCACTGTTCGGGCATATGCTGACCATGTTGCCGCCGGCGGCATACCTGACCAAGGAGCAGAACGCCGGCAACTACTTCGACTTCCTTCCGCTGGTCCCGCAGCCATTCAAGTACGAGCCAAAGCCGGATGTAGACGAGAAGGGCAAGGCGCATCCGCCGAAGCGCTTCAACCTGATCGGGGAACTATCGAAGAAGGCTGGGCAGATCGTCAATGCTTGTGACATCGACCGGGAAGGGCAACTCATCTTTGATGAGATGTTCCTTTATTGGGGTCTCGATCCAGCGGGCAGTCGATTCCTCCGCGCCAAGATCACTTCGAAAGCGGAAACGGACCTCGACCGGTCGGTCACCACCCTGGAAAAGAACGGCTCTGAGCACTGGGTTCGCCAGCGGATGGCCGCTAATGCCCGCCAGGTCATGGACTGGCTGCTCGGCATGAATGGATCAATGGCCTATCAGCAGCTCACCGGTGTCAAGACCATGTCCGTGGGACGTGTCCAGTCGCCGGTACTGGCCATGGTGGTGTTGCGGGACCTAGCGATTCAAACGTTCAAACCTCAGACCTATTACGTTCCAGTTGTGACGTTGGCCGACGGGACGACCCTGCGCTGGGAGAAGCGCAAGGACGCCGCGGGCACGGCGGGGTTTGACGCGGCAGGGCGCCTCATCGACAAGGCCTTGGCGACAGGCCTGGTAGGAGCGATCAAGGCGGGCGCGCGCGGCTCCGTCGCGGTGGCGTCCACGACGGTCGAGCGGGAAAATCCTCCGTTGCCCTTCTCCATGGGCCGGCTGCAGGCGACTGCTTCCAAGCAGCATGGATTGTCTATTGAGCAGGTTACCAAGGCGGCCCAAAATCTCTACGAGAAGCACAAGGCGATCACCTACGTTGGCACGGACTGCGAATACCTTCCGACCGCAATGCATGCGGACGCCGGAAAGGTAATCGAGCAACTCGCATCTGTGTTTCCGGGCCAGTGCGCCAAGGCGGACCCGGCTCGGAAGTCCCGCGCTTTCAACGACGAGAGGGTGGACGAGCACTTTGCGATCATCCCGACCGGAATTGTGCCGGCCCTGTCGGACGCTGAGTACGCTGAGCGCGCCGTTTATGAAACCGTCGTGCGCCGTTACCTTGCACAGTTCTATCCTGCCTATGAGTACCAGAAGACCAGTCTAGTCGTGATGTTCGGTCCGGATGAGTTTCGCGCATCCGCGCGTCGAGATTTGGTGCTCGGTTGGCGTGAGCTGGAGAGGCCCGATGCCAACGAGGCTGAACCGGAGGCACCTATTGGCAGCCGAGAGTTGCCGAAGCTGGAAGTCGGTCAGCAGATCGTATCAACGGGCGTTACTCTGGAAACTGGGCAGACCAAGCCTCCAAGCCGCTACGACGAGGCGAGCCTCATGGACGACATGATTTCGGCGTACAAGTTCGCAAAGACTGATCGAGACCGTGAGCTGCTTAAGGAGACGCAAGGTATCGGTACATCCCGTACTCGGGGGCCGATTATCGCGAACTTGCTCAAGCGTGGATTCCTTTTGTCTACCAAGAAGGGAAAGCGGCATGAGATCAGCTCCACACCCTTTGGCAAGGAGACCATTGGCCGGCTGCCGCCGTGGCTGACGGATGTGACCACCACTGCAAAGTGGGAACTCATGCTGAGCGCAATTGCTCGGGGGGAAGCCGACATGCAAAGCGTCATCGAGTCCCAGGTCCAATACGTCAAGACCGTGATCGAGCGGGCAAGGATGCAACTCGCACCCCAACGATTTGCAGCGAATGAAAAGGGCGCCGGGCCCGCAAAACGGGCGGCTTAAGGCGTTGCCCATCCATACCGACCACTGACATTGGAGAAGTCTGTGCACGACAGAAACAACTCTCGACCGCAGGAAGGGCGGGCAAAGAGCCTGCTTAACGACCTTCTGTCGTCCATGGCCGGGCGGCCGCAGGAGCAAGCAATGTTTACCGCCCTCTTTGTTGACGGGAAGCCCTCCGCGGCCGTCCGGAAGGACTTGAACCTCTCCGAACAGGAATACCAGGAGCAGCACCTGGCAATGATGCGTCGCTTCCGAAGCGCGAAAGAAGTTTCGGTGTAATGGGAGACACCGAAATGAAAGCCGCTATTCAGAAAGCCTACGCGCTGGACACCCCGCCGGAATGTGAAGCTGCCGGCCCGGACGCATGGAGCATCGAGGGCGCAGCCCGTTTCGCCAATCGCCTGTTATGGTCCGCCCTGATGGACGTCGTAGCCGTCGAACAGGCCGGTGCCGCCGGGCGCCCGATCTCAGCCGAGAAGCAGGAGCTCGCCGACGACGCTTGCGTGTGGATTGCCGGAGCCCAGGACTGCCGAGTGACCTTCGACATGTGTGTCGAGCTCCTATTTTCTTCGGACATTCCCGACCTGGCCGATAGGCTGCGCGAGGCCATCGAGGCCGAGCCCGCCCGCGTTCTCACACTGGTGGCAGAGGCAATGCGTGAAGCCGAGTACGAAGCGGCAAGGTATAGCTTCATGCAGCGCACGCCTGTCGACGACGCGGCACCACAAACGACCGTAGATCAGGTGCAAGAGCCTGATCCCGGGAAGAGCGATCGGACGTCAAACACCGGCGCAGCAGAGCTGATGATCGACTTGCCTCCGCTGCCAGTGCCGAACACGATCGAGGTGCGGGCGCTCGCCGGCGGGCAGTATCTCTTGCCGCTCTTCGATAGCGAAGAGGATCTGGAGCATCTCGCCAGCGCGGATGACTACCGGTCAGCTCCCATCGAGCGCCTGCGAGGAATGTGATATGGCCGCCGTCAGCGACGCTAAAGCCGAAGTCGTGGTGCCGATGCAGCGGCATTGCCCATATCGCTTGCTTGCGCGGTATGCGGAACGCATGTCGATCCGGTTCCATATCGGCGACGCGGAGATCTCGGCTGCGGCGGTATTTCAGCCCGAATCGTTTGGCCCCGTGGTCGCCATTGAGTCGGAGAGGGTTTGGCAGCGGATGGAAGGCGGGTGCCACGACGGTGGCACCCTGGGCATCACCCTGAGTGCGGATGAAGAATCGATGTTCGGGGTCAACGCTTCGTTTCCTGCCATCGGCACCGATGTCGCTTCGACTATGCGGATTCTCGCAATTCTGGAGGGCGCAACCAGGGTGTTCGGCTTGTCCGCCGGGGCGGACCTCGATCTTGCCAAACATATCCAGGCGTACGACCAGATCAACTGGTATGCGGACGGCCTCCCGGCAATCCCAATGCCGCAGGACTTCAACCCTGACTTTAGGCGTGAAGCCGGCCCGCCCCGCACGGAAAAGGAAAGCCACCATGCCAGCGCCAACGACAACGAACATGAGCGAACCTGAAGGTGAGGGCCGCGGCCGGCTTGGCATCGCTGCATCGGCAATCGCCAAGATGGCCAAGCGAGGTCTAGTGCCGACGGGGATGCCGTCCGCAGACCTGGCTGCAGCGACCGGCGTCGAGCTCGGAGGCGGGCTTGCCTTGGACCCACCGGCAACGCCGATCGTGCGCGTGAAAGGAAAATCTGCTCCGGAGACGTTGCCGGCACTGAACAAGGACCGATACGCGCCCAAGGCCACGCCCTTTGGGGCAAGCGTGTTGCCGCGCAAGGAACTCCAGATTACAGCGGCTGCAGCCAAGAGCCTCACCCAGCTCGCGGCCGCCGTCTCCCTGGATCCGGGTAGTGGCCCAGAGGTGCCGCGCGAAGTGCGAGTCGCCGCGCTGAACAAGCTCGTTGAGGGTGCGCATGTAACGGCGGACAGGCTGGCGCGGACACTGGTCGGCCCCGACCGCAACATTCCGGACTACCTGCGCGCGCGGTTGCTTCAGCAGGCCTGCTTCTATATTCATGACCAGTGGTCCAAGACAGGAGAACTCGATGCCGAGCCGCTGTTGGCTCTGAGCGAAGACATCTTCAGCGGATTTGTACCGGCGATCGATCAGCAGGTGGTCGATCTGTTTCATCACGCCGCGGACTATCGAAAGGTAGATGAGCGGGAGGTGGCGCGAAGCCGGCTGCAAGTTTCGGCTACTAAGGCGGTTTGGTCGCTCCTGGACGATGTGAACACCGTCAGAATCGTCAAATGGGATCCAAACGCACAGCCGGATGCTGTTTTCTCCTTCAGTCGCTCTCCCGAGAACGTCGCGTCTGATCTGCTGACCGGGGTACTTCAGATCGTGAATGAGAACAAGGTCGAGGTCGCGGACATGGATATGGCCACCTCGTGGATGCAGGGGGCCATGGGGCGGGCAGCGACGTTGGTCGGCGCCGAGTACCGCTTGCTGACAGGCCGAGTACTGGACAACGCGCATCGCAATGAGCTGCTGAGCCAGCAGGCACTGGCATCGGCCACCAGCCTCTATCAGGCCCTAATCGAGAAGGCGACGGTACGTGCTCGAAATGTCTTTGTGAAAGTAGAAACGGAGGCGATGCAAAAGCTCGATGTGCAGCTGTTCAAGGAGTTCGTGAAAGACGCTACTCCGGCCAAGCAAGCTGCCAGAAACCCAGGCCGGGCCGCGGATACGAGCCCCGCCGCAGATAAGGAATCAAATCAAGACCATGCACAGCACAAGAGTCAGTCGGATCAGGCACAACGCCCGTCATTTAATTTTCGCCAGCGCGGTTAGCTTGGCGGTGGTAACTGGGGTCGCCCGCGCTGAGTTCGCCGACCAATCGTGCGCCGACTTGGAATCGGCACGGCAGGCGGGAATAAACCGCGAAACGGAAAGGATCAACACCTCCGATGAGAAGATCTCAGAGTCGAGCCAGGCGGCACAGAAGTGCATGCTGGATTTCGGGATCGGGGGGGGCGCCAGCATCGGAATGGGATCGACCATCGACGGCATTCTCAACGGCCTGGTGAAGAGTTTGCAGTCGTCCGCATGCGGCGCGCTGTCGAGCCGCAGTATTCCTGACATTACTCAGATCGCAAAGAATGCTGGCACGACCGCGACGAATACGGCTACCAGCGCTGCGACGTCTGCGGTCAACTCGGCGAGGACTGGGGCTACGCAGACGGTCACGTCAGCGTCCGGATCTGGCCTTGGCGGGCTCTGGGATCGATTGAGCGGCGCACTCGGCCTGTAAAGGAGTTCTTGGTATGAAGTACAGACAATCGGCCATGAAGGTGTGCGTCGGGACGGCGATGGTGATCGCCGCCGGTCCTGCGTCTGCCGTGATGGTGTGCAGTGTTGATGTCGTTGGGAAGATGCAGATCCTCGACCGCATCGAGGCAAGTCGGGATTACGTGTCAGACCGTATCGACACCATGCGCTCCGATATGGTTAAGGCAATCGGTGAGCAAGGTAAGCTGCTTGCCACCCAGGCAGCAAAGGCCGCTGACCAGGTGAGCACAGCAACTCGCGGCTCTGCAAGCGAGACCGAGCGCAATCGTACCCAGAACCGATATCCCTCAACCCAGTGCGGCGTGACCTCAACAGCAAAGGGCGGCGGCGGTGGCGGCGGATCTTCCGCAGGCACCGGGGTGGGCGAAGGCTCGGCAGCATCACCGACTTCCAAGAATACCTACAGTCCCCGCCAGGTCACGGCCGCGGAAGTCGCGCGCAAGGAGCAATTGCCTCCCTCGGATCCGAACAAACAGGCGGCCGACATTGGTATCGGATCGTGCGGCACCTTTGCCGACGGTGGCTCGATTGGCGACCAGGTGCGCCGTTTCCTCTGCCGCGGCGCCGGCGTCAGCCCCTCGAACAAGAACCGCTTTATCGACGCCGACATTCGAGCAGATACGCTGTTTGACGGCCCGCAGCAACTGGGCGCGGAGAAGCGTCGTCTGACCCTCGACCCCGTTGGCGACGAGGGTGAGGCGTTGTCTGCATATCTGAACAATGTTGGTGATCCATTACCCCCGCGCATGGTCGGCGCGGAGGAACTGAAGACGCTGAACGGCCAGGCCTATCTTGGTCTGAAGAACATCTATGAAGCAAGAATGTCGCTCGCGAAAAAGCCGGCGAATGACTATGGGGCATGGCTGCTCGCGAGGACCGGCAACAAGGCTGCGGCGCAGCAGATGACCAGGGATGCGGACACGGGCGCGTGGGTCCAAAAGTACCTGGACACGAATTTTCCGAGCTGGAACGCAAAGGGTGTGTCGGATGCTGACTTGTTGAACCTCGAAGTCGAGAAGCGGGTCGGCAATGAGGACTGGTACAAGCTAATGACCGCTGGCGGGCCGGAGATTCAGGCGCGGGAGCACCTCTACGTTGCGGCGCTCGGCAAGCGGATGGACTTTCTGACGCTGCAGGAGCAAAAGCGGACCAACGTGCTCCTTGGTCAGATCTACTCTGCATTGCTGCAGCAGAATCTGCGGCCGGTGCTCCAGGGCTACCTGAACAGCTTGAAATCGAACGCCGCAGCGAACCGATAGTCGCTTTTTCTAAATACCACCGAAGTCATGCCCGCCGAATGTGCGGGCATACCTTTTTCTAAAGGGGAACGACAATGGATCGCTCTATCTGGCGCAAGCAGCCGATTCTCGTGCTTACGCTGGTGCTGTGCCTCGTGCTTGTCGCGTGGTCGGCACAAACGTGGGCTCAGTCTGTGGGGGACATGCCGACGTACGGCCAAATCGAGGCCGCTGGGTCGGGGGCCGACGATAAGGCTCGGAATATCCTTAACAACATGCTTGGCGACTTCGGACAAAACCCGTTCGCCGCTGTTGGCCCTCCCACTGAGCTGCTCGGCAGCATGTTCTTCATCTTCAATGCTTGCCTGTTCGTCGTCGGGGCGTCCTGGGTCGGCTACCACGTCCTGTCAGGGATCGCCCAGACCGCACACGAAGGCGAGGTCCTCGGCAAGCGGCTGAGCTCGCTTTGGCTGCCCATCCGTATGACGATTGGCGTTGGTGGGATGTTGCCGGTGTTTGGGGGCTTTTCACTCGCGCAATCGGTCATGATGATGGTGGGAATCCTGGGGATCGGCTTCGCAAACTTGCTCTCCAACACGGCTATTGACCGTGCGGCCGACTTCGAGGCAATCGTCCCGCCACCGGCGATTGCTCAAGGTGTCGGGACAGTTGGCTTTACTGGGGAGCTTGGCCGTGAACTCTTTTCGATGCACGTGTGCACGATGCTCAGCAACGACTATCGGAGCAAGACCGGCCAGGCAACGCAGGAGATAACCTTTGACGGCACCAAGTTGGTGGCACCGGATTCATGCGGCAGCGTCACCATCGTCACGCACGGAAATGGCGCTCGATCGGGGTATAGCTTGGGTGGATTCCGCAATGCTGCAGTGGACTATGACAAGATCACGGCAATTGCCGCTAGGACTAACCAGCAGTATCCAGCGATGCTGCAGTCAGTGAACGGCAGTATCCAGCAGCTGGCAAAGGCGTGGTTTGATATCTACGCGGCGGAAGACGGTCAGACCCATATGCGCATCAACCCCGTGCCGACCTACCCGGACATGGACGTGGCGAAGACCATGATTGAGGCGCAGAACCAGTTTCTGACGGCCGTTCGTGGCGACCCGAAGGAAGACCACTCGCTTAAGGATCGGGCGCTTCAGAATATGAAGCAGGGCGGGTGGGCGACCATTGGCTCCTGGTACAGCGCATTCGCGGAGATGAACGCCGCAATTCAGACCGCCATGACCCAGACGACCTTGCAAGTTCAAGGCGCAGAGGAGGCGCTTGCGGCCGCCGGAGGCCAGCGGATCGAGTCCGTGTCCGATGGGCTAAAGTCACTTGGCATCAAGGCGAACACAGCGGTGGCCAGACGGGCGGGTGATTTCTGCGACGAGCCGGGCCTCTTGTCGAGCGTGAGCAACAAGGTTGGAAACGCTGTGGGCGCCGGGACCGCGACCGGTAACTGCTCCGTGGGACAGTCCATCATCATGGCGATTACTAACGGTGTGGCCGCCGATTCCGGTGGAACCGGGATGGTCAACCCGTTGATCGCGGCCAAGAATCTGGGAGACTGGTTGCTCGTTGGCGTCCAAGGCGCATACTTGGCGTCCGCAGTGGCACGAAGCACGCCGGTGGGCGCCGCCGCTGAAGCTGCAGGGCAGGTCGCCTCTGAGAGCCCCGGCGCCAAGGGACTGGGTGGCAAGTTGCTGAAGCTGAGCGGCGGGATCTTCGGAACAATCTTGGCAGACTTTGCTGGGATGGCGCCGATGCTGCTCGGTGCGCTGATGGTGATCGGGATGGTCCTTTCGTTCTATGTACCATTCATCCCGTTTATCACCTGGTTCACCGGCTTGGTGAGCTATTTCGCGAGCTTCATTGAGGGCTTGATCGCGGCGCAGATCTGGGCTTTTTCCCACCTTCACGCAGAGGGTGAGGGTCTCGGCCAGCGAACCGAAAAGGGGTATCTCTACATCTTGAACATGCTATTGCGTCCCGGCCTGATGGTGCTCGCTTTCTTCTTCGCTTCAGCGACGTCTGTACTGGTGGGGACCCTGCTGTTTCAGATGTTCGGACCGGCGTTGGCTAATGTGCAAGGCAACTCGGCCACCGGGGTGCTGAGCATCATCGGCTTCTTCTGCATCCTCTTGATGCTGCTGATCCTGATGCTTCAGGTTCTATTCAACCTTATCTACGAGCTGGCCGATCGGGTGATCGCATGGTTCGGGAGCGGCATGGAGGCGCGCTTCGCTAAGGAGCTTGACCACAAGATTGAGGGGACAGTGCAGAGCTTCGCGCGTTGGGGCGGGCAAGCCGCAAAGATATCTGGTTAGTCCTAGTGAGAAAGGCCCGCAATGCTCGCGGGCCTTTTTCGTTGGGGGGGCCCTAGCAGCAAGGTGCTTCGGAGGTGGTCATGCCCAGAATGGAAGAAGCCCCGGCTCGGCGGGGCTTCTCTGTGCGTAAAACTTAGGCGTCTAAGTAGAGACATCATCAGTGGCGAAGGTGAATGAACCAAATCAAGGCCCGCAGGGTGACTATCGCAAAACCAGTCCAGCCGCATATCCTTGCCACGAGGGCGGGAAAACCGTGCCACAGGTACTTTTCAACCTCGGTCATCGGCTGTCCGGCAGCGACCGGGTGTTTGGCAATCATTGCCGCCAGGTCCTCTGCGGCACTAACGGGATAGAAAGCGACAAGCACAGCGGCTATGTAGTAACCGGTCTTTTCATATCCGAGAAAGCCAGCTATGGCCGCCAGCGCAAAACCGCCTATTATGCCGAGCCGAACTATCCACGCGCTAGCGAGACTGAAAACGCCGGGGCCGAACTTGTACGCCTTCATGTAAAGAGCAGTCGTCACCAGGGTGAAAATGCAGAGCGCGCACCCCATCACCTCAAGGTGCGCGGCATTCAGGCCCGTTACATTACCGGTGAGAAGCGCATGTGCAAGCTCAAAAGGTACATAGCCCAAAGCGAGCACCGAAAATAGCGACGCGGGCACCAAAGTAGCCATCGTCAAAGTGCGGGAATTCAATACGCCCTGGACTGCAGCAGTCTGGGCCGCTACCACGCCAGGGCCGATAGCAGCCATCACAGCTGTAAAAGGCGCCAATCCCTTTTCAGATAGGTTGTGATTAGTGAACTTCATGGTCTTCGTCCTGTTATCCGGTGCCCAACGTCGGTGCGGGGCATCCGATTTATCCCCTCGGGTTGATGGCCGATTGTTAGGCGGTCTTCTGGCAGAAGGTTACCGTTACAAATGTCGTTCTTCTAGCCCCACGATTCGATGATGCCATGTCAAGGGGGGGACCACGTAAATCTTTCTCACCGTCCTTTTCCGGCGGCAAAAGGGGAGTTAGACTCCAGTCGGCCGGAGAGGTATATTTCGCAGTAGCACCCAACCCTATAGGATATTTGCTATCCCGATGATCTCACCGACTCCTGCCCATGCCGGCCAGCAACAGCAATATCTCCAGCGCCTGCAAGCCGCGGTAACGGCAAGCTCAGAACGCCTGGCCGACGAAATGTCCGGGGCCTTTGCGGACATCGACTTGCATCTCCAGTCCCCGCGACGGGCGAGTTGGGGCGCAGACTGCGAATGGCTATTGAGCGGGTTGCAGAACAGCAGCCGCACCGCCTTGGACCTCCTCGTGTACGCTGGCCACCGCGAGAGGAAGGAGGCAGAAGCGACTCAACGCCGGATCATGACCATCATGCACCAGGCGAGGGTACATGCCCAAGCCGCCGGCGATACGGTCGCGCCGATTGTTGCTGCTAGCCGGATCACATCACTGATTGCCACTGCCAAGGAAGACAGTGCCTCAATCTACAGCGATCTTCGGGATGCCCGTGCCCGCTTCGGCGAACAGGAAAGCCGCCAACGCTCCATGTAAGCAGCTTCGCTGAGCCGGCATTCCTCGGCCCTCTTCACTGGCCGGCGCAGCCGGCCTCCCTCACGCGTATTCTTCCAAGCCAGTTCGCCTCCCAACGGCGGCAGTTTGATTCACCGGTTGGGGAGGCGCCTCCAAGCGCGTCCAAGCGCTTTCAAGCGCTTTCAATCGCATTTAAGCACCCAGCCGCCCCGGAGGCGCAGAGGCGTGGCGCCCGACTTCCGCCATTCAAGCGCGCTCAAGGGCGTTCAAGCGCGTTCAAGCGCTTCAAGCGCGTCGGTAGCCTTGCTGCTCCGACCCTTACCCTTTTTCCCCGAAATTTCCAACCGTGTCCTCCCCTTACAGTGCTGGACCTATCGCCCGTGAATTCGGCCGGTGCGCCTGGGAGAAATCGGCAAGCGCGGTTCAATACATCAACGGCGCGGTTCAATACATGACGCACGGTGACTCGCCACGGGTATGGCTAGGTGATTGAAATAAAAAGGAAAAAATGAGCGTCGTTGGCACTCGTAAATCTCACATATAGCCGGAGACTAATTCACATCAAGATCACATAGCCGAGTTCAGGATGGCCTTGGCCTTCAGCAATTCGCGACGGGGGAGCAGTGGTGGCTTTGGAAGGGTATTGGCTAGTCGGCGAGCAAATTCAGCGCGCTTCCGAGGTTCCCACTGGCGCCTAAAGCGCGAGCGGGTGCAGAGTCGGGCCAGGTTGGGTAAGCCCGCGGCGCGGGGTGAAAAAAGTTCACATTTTTGCGAGAACAAAGATCACATTTTCACCATACCAGAGAACGCGCTTCACATCACATGTATAGAATACTCGACGGTGCAACTGCGACCTTTTCAGATCTGATCGAAGATGATTGAATGTAACGACAAAACGGGGGGCCATTCCGGAGCGGAAATGAACGATGGAACTGCAGCGGCGGGAGCCTATGAGCGGCCAAAAATTGGGTTAGAGGTCGCACTAGCCATGTTCAAGTCTCCGGCGGAGAAAGGGCAGATCCCGAGCTACGTTCTGTCGGAGATGTCTCATCGAGCAGGTGGTCCTGAGTCAGGACTGAACGTATACGATGAACACGGCGTCATGGGGGCCGACCCGGCACAAGGCAAGAAAGGGCGTCGGCCGCATCCGATCAGCGCAACTACCAATACCGCCTTCGGGCCCGCGGTGCAGAGAGTTTCCGACCCCATCCTTTTTCGATATCGAGCGGCGGTCGACTCGCTCTGGCGGCAGGTTGTCGCCGAGGATGAAGACGGCGCGAGACGCCGAGCTGTCGGCCCGCTGGAGATTGTGGATCTACTGTTGCGCCGGGTACCGGAACTGCGGCCGTCGACATGGAACACGAGCCGTGCTGCGGTGCTCTACTGGCTGGAGGGGATGGCAGACGATCCCGAGGCGATGCAGGCGAGGGTAATCATGCTGGCAGGTTGCCCGAAGGATGGATTCAAGGGTCCCAAACTCGGCACCACTGCGACGCGCTACTCCTCGAAGTCGCAACGCAAACGTACTTTCGCAAAGCGGGACTTCGACCGGCTACTGCGATACCTCGACCGACGCGCCGAGGTGTCATCCAGGGATATCAGCGTTGGCTTGTTGGTCGGTGCCTGGTTGCGAGCCGGATTGGCTGCGGGATTGCGTCCAGTCGAATGGGTGGAAGCAACTTGGGTTGATGAAGATAAAACTCGCCTGCAGGTCAAGACGGCAAAGCAGCGACGGCAGCAAGCCGACTGGACAGCGGGCCTCGCCCGGCTTGAGCTCGAACCGGTGGGGGAAGGGGTGGAGCAGGGGGAGCCAAAATACCGCCTGGTATCGATAGACGAAAGCGATAGGGCGGCCGTCGATGATTTCATGGTGACACTGCGCCGCCTGATGAATGCTGGCGAGGAATTCGATCTGATTTACATGCGGGCACGCCGTTATCTATGGAGTTCGTCACGGGCGGTGTTCGGCAAGGACGGCCCTAAATTCACGCTCTACCAAATGCGCGGCCAATTCGGGGCAAATCGGAAGGCAAGACAGGGGGTCGTCGCTACCGCAGCGGAAATGGGTAATTCGCCTTTGAAAGCGAGTTCATATTATGGCAGGGCCATATATGCCCATCCTTCAGGTCGCGGTGGCGGAGACAAACCTGCTGATCGGCAGTCAGCTTCGGATAGTGAACGAGTAGGGAACTTGGAAAAGGCTAGTGGGCGCGAATAAAACTGGGCGCGTAACCGGATCATTACTAGGCTGTTCCGGCGACCACTTTTCAATTTGGCGAGACAGCGAGTGAGTGGGGCAGTTATTCGCTCCACTCGGCGGTGAATAAAGGGGCTGGGCGGCCCTGGCTTCGCTGAAATCTCTGTGGGAGGACCACGGAACTATTCAGCAATAATTGGGAGCCTCCTCGCCCGAGATTCCCGGCTGCGGGTGGGCGCCCCCCGGCCGCGATCCTTAGTGGGGCCGGGGATCCCAAATCAGGCGCAAACTTCCGCAGTTTGCTTTGGCCGATCATTTCGAGCGGCGTCCCCTCGGAGTAGGCGGCGTCGAGACGTTTCTGGATACCATCGCGCATCTGCTCGGGGCGTAATGTCCTGCCCGGTTCGATTCCAGCTCGCAACCGGGAACAGTGGATCGGTACAGTTGCAGGCATAGTGGGCTTGCCTTGCTCGGCGCACCGGGCGGCGCTGAGCTGGTGGCCAGGGCCGCGGCTTCCTGGTGCGACTCCTGATAACGACGGATCCATTCCGCCTTCGCCGGGCCCGTCTCGGCATCGTAGCTCTTGCCGTAGTGCAGCGCGACCCATTTCGCGACGGCATCCTGGCCAACCGGTTCGCCGCTGATCCCCAGGATTTCGCACACCGTCCGGAACTATGTCCTGCGCAGAACTATGTCTGGTCACAACGGCTCAGGCGGTGACGCAGGACATGCTGGTCAACTTTACCGAACATAGCAATCATCCTTGTAGGGCATTCCGCCCGCAAGGAGAACATCTTGGAACCGACCATTGAGGGCGCGATTGCGCTCGCTCGAAGTGCAACAGGACCGCTGTCACCACACCTCGAAGCATTCATCAATTCATTGATCGAACAGCAATACTCGGTCATAAGCGTGCGCGCAAGGTCCTGGCACGCAGCGGTTTCCGATGCTTGGCTCGCCGAGCATGGCGTCGGCCTAACAAACGTGAGCGATGCACACATCGACTAATTCCATCGCCGTAGCTATCGACCACGAAGCGACTGCCGGGCTGCGCCCGCGCAACTGGGGCAAGCTGCTGCGCGTGGCGCAGCGCTGGCACGACCGCGAACTCTGCGAGCGCACCATCCACGCCATCACCTGCGCGCGTGCCGATACGCTGGCGGGCGATATCGACGCGTGGAAGGCCATCGCCGCCGATGCGCCGGTCAGCCGGCAGTCGGCGCTGGCGCAACTGCTGGCTGCGGCACGCTATCGCGCGCCCGCTAGCGCGCCTCGCTGCAAGGTACTGCTGGTTGCGTCCGCAGCCGATCGCCTGGTCGATCCGATGTGTTCCACACGCATCGCGCAGGCCTGGGGCGCGCCGCTGCTGACACACCACTGGGCCGGCCACGACCTGCCCCACGACGATCCGCAGTGGCTGTGCGACGCCGCGGCCCGGGTCATGCTAGGCGTCGGCTAAGGCCTGCTCGACCGGCATGGTGCTGGTCAACAGCGACGCGGCGGCATCAAGCCGCTCCGCCGAGCCGAACAACCGCGCACTGATCAGGCCGGTCTGCAACGCGCCATACACCGCTTGTGCCAGTTGCGGCGCCGGTTCCAGGTACGGCGTCTCGCGCTGTGCCGCGGCGCGCTCGAACAAGTGTGCCAGCCATTGTTCGTTGAAGCGGACGTAGTCCTGCATCACCGCGCGTACCGCCTCGGGCAGCGCCAGCACGTCCGCCGACAGCATCGCGACCAGGCAGGCCTGGTCAGTGCCGGCGCCCGCACGCAGTGGCGCCAGGTACTGCCGCGCCTGTTCCGCCGGGGGCAGGCTGGTGTCGATGGCGCCCAGGCGCCCCTGCATGCGCGTGCTGTACTCGCGCACCGCTTCCAGCACCAGGTCGTCCTTGGACGGGAAGTAATAATGGATGCTGGAGGTCTTTACCCCGACCAGTTCGGCCAGGTCGCGGTAGCTGAAGCCGTTGAAACCCCGACGCCGGATTAGCACCAGCGCATGTTCAATCAGCTGCTCGCGTACGGATCGGGTTTTCATGGGACCAGCTCCTCGTCTTGCCGGCAATTCAGGCCGGCAGCGTTTGTGCGATCAGCGTAATGAGGGACCCGCTTACAAGGCAAAGCCCCACCCATCCGCCCAGGATCAGCGCAGTGTCAAGCCAACGCACGATCAACTCCTTGAGTCGGGCCGCATGCTGGCGGCCTGGCAGATTCAGATGGCCGGCACCAGGCCGGCCGGCTCTCACGCGATGGCGCCGTCGGTGTACGGGTCAATGCTGCGGCCCGGTTCCGACGACACGCCGCTGCGGTCCAGGCCTGCAACCGTGCGGGCACCGTCGGTGTACGGGTCAGCCTTGCCGACACGTGCGTCATCGGTGTACGGGTCGAAGCTGCGGGCCGGTTGCGAGGACACGCCGCTGCGGTCCAGGCCTGCCACCGTGCGCGCGCCGTCGGTGTACGGGTCGAAGCTGCGGGCCGGTTGCGAGGACACGCCGCTGCGATCCAGGCCTGCGACCGTGCGCGCGCCGTCCGTGTACGGATCGGGCTTGCCGACGCGTGCGCCTTCGGTGAACGGGTCGAAGTTGCCGGTACGGGCGCCTTCGGTGAAGGGGTCGAAATTGCCGGTGCGGGCACCGTCGGTGAAGGCATCCGCCTTGCCGACGCGGAATTCATAGCCGTACTTGTCGCCGGTGAAGGTGCTGTCCTTCACGCCGGCGGCGTTGGCCACGCCACCAGCAAAGGCGGCAGCAAGGGTGGCGGCGGTGATCAGGGTCTTGGCGAACTTGGCATTCATGATGGGCTCCTGGGGGCGATGTTGTGAATCGCGTCAATCGGTATCAGTGGCTGTGGCAGTCGCTTTCTTCATTCCGCATCTACTAGTAGATAGATAACCGGTCCTGAAAAAATGACCTCCTTCGGTCATGCAATGGGATCGTCGCTAAGCCGCGCTTTGTTGCTGCTTGGTGGCGCTGCGGCGCTTCCATGCCCTGAATACTATCTACCACTAGGTAGATAGTCAAGGAAAAAGTTTTCTAATCGACCGGATTAGGGACCGCAGCGTCCCTGCTATCTCTTTGTTTTTATTGCGTTAATTGAGGGACGAAGCCGTGGCCCGCGAGCCGGATCGCGCCCGATAAAAAAGCCGTCATGCAGCGTAAGCCACATGGCGGCTTTGAGCGCGCCACTGATATGCGCGAAAAACTCAGCCGGACACGGCCGCCATCAAAGTATCGGCCGCGGCCTCGACCCGATCGGAAGTCCCGAACAGCCGCGCCGCGATCAGTCCGCTCTGCAGCGAGCCGAACACCACTTGCGCCAGGCGCGGCGGCGGCACCGGGAACGGCGTGCTGCGCTGCGGTTGCGCGCGTTCCAGCAAGCTGGTCAGCCACTGCTCGTTGAGCAGGAAAAAACCCTGCAGCAGCTTGTGCACGGATTCAGGCAGGCACAGCGTCTCGGTGGACAGCATGCCGCACAGGCAGATCTGGTCCGAACCGCAGCTGGCACGGAATGGCGCCAGGTAGATCGCCGCCTGTTCGGTAACTGGCAAGGTGGTGTCGATGGCGCGCATGCGCTCGGACATGCGCGCGCTGTACTCCTTCACCGCCTCCAGGACCAGGTCGTCCTTGCTGGGGAAGTAATAGTGGATGCTGGACGTCTTGACCCCGACCAGTTCCGCCAGGTCGCGGTAGCTGAAGCCGTTGAAGCCACGGCGTCGGATCAGGACCAGCGTGTGCTCGAGCAGTTGCTCGCGTACGGATTGCGTTTTCATGAAAAACAGTTTATCTACGCGAAGATAGACGCTCAAGTCGAAATGCCCCGAGGCTCGGGTAATTCCCTAGCAATCGGGGCATGTGCTTTAGCCAGGCAGGACCTGCGCGGCGAAGGTGATCATCGAGCCACTCGTCACGCAAAGCACAAGCCATCCGCCAAGCAGCAGGATGCTGTCACGCAAACTCATGATGGACTCCATCGGGCAGCGCTCACCGGGAGCGCCACCGTAAAGGGTTGGGCCGCCGGCCTCAGGGCCGGAAGCGATCAGGCCAGGGCACCGTCGGTGTACGGGTCAGCCTTTCCTACGCGTGCACCGTCGGTGTACGGGTCGAAGCTGCGGGCCGGTTGCGACGACACGCCGCTGCGGTCCAGGCCAGCGACGGTGCGGGCGCCGTCGGTGTACGGATCAGCCTTGCCAACACGCGCACCGTCGGTGTACGGGTCGAAGCTGCGGCCCGGTTGCGACGACACGCTGCTGCGGTCCAGGCCTGCAACCGTGCGGGCGCCGTCGGTGTACGGGTCGAACTTGCCGACGCGCGCGCCGTCCGTGAACGGATCGAACTTGCCGGCGCGGGCGCCTTCGGTGAACGGGTCGAAGTTGCCGGTACGGGCACCGTCGGTAAATGCATCCGTCTTGCCGACGCGGAACTGGTAACCGTACTTGTCACCGGCGAAGCTGCTGTCCTGCACACCCGCGGCTTGCGCGACACCGCCGGCAAGCGCGGCGGCAAGGGTGGCGGCGGTGATCAGGGTCTTGGCGAACTTGGCATTCATGGTGGGCTCCTGGATGGCGATGTTTCGGGATCGCGTCAATTCGGTATCAGGGCTTCCGGCAGGTCTCTTTTCACGATCGCATCTACTAGTAGATAGACGTTCGGGGCTAAAAAAAGACCACCTTGCGGTAATGCAATGGGATCGCCACTTATCCGCCCGTTCTTGCTTGCTGCTGGCGGTGCAGCGGTTCCATGGACTGAATGCTATCTACTACTAGGTAGATAGTCAAGGAAAAAGTTTTCTATCGGTGTGATAGCGGCCGACTAAATGTACGGCGTCACTCCGCATAAACCGGCTACAGATGCTCGGGATGAACTTTCCTTCACCCGCGCGCCCGCAGCCTGCCTGAAGGGAAGCCTTTCTCGCCCAAAGTTCATGTCCGCAGCCCACCAACCAGACTCGCCTCCGCCCGGCTCCGCTCCACCGCGCACCGCTGGCATGCCGCCGCCGCGGGGGTCGCACTCGCGACAGGTGTTGCGCGGCATCTACCGGGTATGTCCTCCCGGACATAGCCGGAAGAGCCCCCGATCCAGTCGACCGCGTCACCCCCGTTCACCTCTTCGTCGGTCAGCACCTGTGGCCAGTCGTGCACAACAGTTTGCGCAGCCGCGGCGAGTTTGCGCAGCGCCTCCAGCCGCGATGCTTGAACGACGACCCAGCCAGACGTGCTGATACTGGCGTGTTCGATCTCTTTCAGTTCCATCTGTGCCTCCACAAATCGTTTGTTGGTGGAGTCCATCCTATGGATCGGCCGGGTACCCGCGCAAACCCGCCACGTATCCGACGCACCTGATGGTGGGAACCTGATCCCGATGTGAGTAGCTGCGCCCCCGATCGTACCGATGCCGACACTGCCGTTAGGGCTGCACGCCGAGCCGCGCGCCCAGCTCATGCGCAGTGACTTCGGGTAACTACGGTCTGCGGGGATGCAGGGGGCTCCTCAGAAAGGCGAAGTCGAAGGGTCAGGTTTGGCGGACAGCGTCGATTCCGGTGAGGCCGGTTGGCCGGACCTGTTGCAGCAAAGGGTGAGCGCATCGGGGGCCGCGCTCTTGGAAGCGCTACACGCGCTGCCGCCACCTAGTGACCGCGCCGAGACCTGGCGCGAAGCGAGCATGTTTCGCAAAGGCGGGTTGCAACGAAATATTTGCAGGGTTTCCGGCGCGATAAATAGGCTGGTTTTGTCGATTAAACCACCGGGGAGTCCCCATGCAACCTATGTACCAAACCCAGACCTTCGCCCTTGTCAGCTTTCTCCTTATCGCTTCGACTGTGGTTGCGCCATTGGCGGCATACCTCGGTAGCCACCTCAAGCAGATGCTTGGCGAGGGTGAGGCATTCGAAGGCGAGCAAGCGGCCCACGTTGTTTCCGCCTTTCTATTGGCGCTGCTGACAACGGTTGGGTACTGCGCCGAGTCCGTCGCGCCGCCGGCCTGGGTAGGTGGGTTGTGCGTGGCCACTGCCTATTCGCCGGTTCTCTGGATGGTCGCACGGGCAGTCCGCAGTTCCCGCACCACCTCCACGCGCCGACCGCTTGCGGCGCTCTGATCCGTCGGGTGGCCCGCTGCGGGCGGCACCTCCCTCATTCACACAAGAAGATTCCTGCGATGACGACTGTATTCGAGAGCCACGGGCGGGCGTGCCCGAACTGTGGCCGTGACGATGACCTTCGCGTTGGCCACCTCTGTCGTACAACCCATGCCGGGCGGCGTCACCCTCCAGGGCGTCTCGGCATGGGATCCGGATGCCGACATCACCTGCGACTACTGCGAGCATTCCGGCTCCGTCGCCACGTTCAGCGGCAGGAAGGCCCACTTGGCGAACGAGTTGCGCAAGCTGCGTGACCTCGTCGAGAGGACGATGTGGGATCACGTCTACAACGAGCGGGAAGGGATCATGCCCGGCCCGGACTGCGAGTACACGGCGGCGGTTGCCGGCATCGACGCGCTGCTGGCAAAGCCGGCGGCCGTGGATCCTCAAACCTGCACGGGAGGCTGATCGTGAGCGAGACCTCCTCAATTCGATGCGCCACGCCGCGGTGCGTTAGCGAGATCCAGCAGTTCGGCGAGCGATACCACTCCATCTACCCGGTGTCCGTTGCGCCTGACCACGTTGCGGGCGCGACCGACCATTGTTCCCGGTGCGGGGGCTTTCGCGTTGCCGGCGGCTGGTGTCATGTGTGCAAGTGTTGCGGCACTGAAGTCCAGCCCGGCGAGCTACGCGGGTTGTTTGTCCCCCACCGGTGCCCAGCCTGCGATGCCGCACTTGTGGCGGAGCAACGTGCAACGGGGCAGATCTGCCGAGGCTGCAAGACAGTGATCGCGTATTGCTGCTGTTGAGAGCGCAACTGGAATCCCTGCAGCGCCGTACAGTCGCGCGGACGACGTCGGCGCCCATCCCAACATAGATTGGCTGTTGGAGGAGCGGCAGCAACTTCAGAGCCGAATTCCAGGCAGCGCACATGCTGCTAGGCAAAGCGGGAGGCTTTTCAAGGCCAACGCCTCATCGCCCAGGCCAGCGATAGCCGTGTCGGCCAGCGGCATGGGCAGGGGCGGCAAAGGGAGCAGCAAACCCAGAGGCGGGAAGCCCGTGGGGTTTGCGGGGTTCTACGGCAGATTGGTAGTTTGACTGTATTACTCATAAGTCAGGAACTTAGCGGACAAATGGTCTATGCTTGAGCGAAAGTCATTGAAGGGAGCGCTCATGAAACGGGACGGTCGCAGCCTGGCTCACAACACGCTTGAAGAAATGCGCATCCTGGCGGTGCAACGCATGGCCGAGGGGGAGCATCCGGATGATGTCGCGGCATCGCTTGGGATGAATCGGTCGTGGGCGTACAAGATTCGCGCCCAGGCGCGCGGCCGTGGTGTACGGGCGCTGCGCTCGACCAAAGGCACGGGTCGCCCGCGCACGCTCACGCCCGCGCAGGAGCAGCGGGTGCTGCGATGGATCAACGGCAAGAATCCGATGCAGTACGGGTTCGATTTCGGGCTGTGGACGCGCAACCTGGTTCGCGAACTGGTGCAGCAAAAGTTCGGCGTGACGCTGAGTCTGGCCTCGATCGGCGCAATGCTGGCACGCCTGAACCTGACGCCGCAAAAGCCGCTGCAGCGCGCTTACCAACGCGATCCGGAGGCAATCGATCGCTGGCGGCACGACACGTATCCGGCCATTGCCAGGCAGGCTCGTGAGCAGAAGGCGGATATCTTCTTCTGGGACGAATCGGGCTTTCGAGCTGACTCGGTGCATGGCAAGACCTGGGCGCCGCGCGGCGAAACGCCCGTAGTCGAGCGGCCGGGCCAGCGGCAAAGCATGAGCGCGGCGTCCGCCGTCAATTCGAAGGGTGCCTTCTGGTTTGCCACGTACGAAGGCGGGCTCAGCGGTGAGTTGTTCGTCACGCTGCTCAAGAAGCTGATGTTCAATCGAAAGAAGGCGGTACATCTGATCGTCGACGGATTGCCAGCGCATAAGAAAGCCATCGTCAAGGACTACGTTGCCAGTACGCAAGGAAAACTGACCTTGCATTTCCTGCCCGGTTACGCACCGGACCTCAATCCGGATGAGTTAGTGTGGAGTCACGTCAAGCGCAGCGGCGTCGCGCGCTCCCCTTTGCAAAAAGGCGAAAAGCTGGGCCCGCGAATTCATGAGCAGCTTGCACAAATTAGACGCAGCCCGAAGCTCGTGCGCTCGTTCTTCAGGCACCCATCTGTCCGCTATATTTCTGACTTATGAGTAAGTCGGCAGCCCGAATAACCGTTACGTCAGGGGGCGGCGACCAATTTGGTCAACAACAAGAAGAAGATGAACAAGAACACGATTTGCTCGGCGGTGCTCGCCACAACCGTCTTTTGGTCGGGGGTCGCCGCCGGTGCGGCCGCCGACGTTCCGCTGCCAGCGGCTCAAACCCCTGAAGCCTTTGCCTTCCGCGCTCCGCAGGCGAGCGTGCCGGAGCCCACCTATGCGGTAGGATCCGGTCACCTCGCGTTGTTCAGGGCAGTCAACGCATTGCGCCAGAAGCTCGGTGTAGGGCTGCTCGCGCAGGATATGGCGCTCGACACCGCCGCCCAGGCACACGCGGTCTATCTGAATACGCACGCAGCACAACCAAACGCCTGGCGACCAGGGCTTCTATGAGGCCACACCGCTGCTGCGGGCGCGCAAGGCCGGTGCCGCTGCCTCCCAACGGGTGGGCGAAGTCGTCGGGGCAGCACGGGGGCCGAACGACTTCATCACCGTGTACGTCTATACGCCTGAGATGTACCCCACCAGCGTGCGCGCGCTGGGCTGCGGCGTGGCCGGGATCTGGCCCAAGTTCGCCGCCATCATCGGGCCCATGGCGGTGACCCGGCTGATGGGCGACGGGCATGTCGACGTCGCGTTCTACGCGCTCGCGGCGGTGCCGCTGGTCGCGGCGCTGGCGGTGGCACTGTTTGGCATCGAGACGCGCGGCAAGGTGCTGGAAGAACTGGACGCCTAGCGCGGCGGAGCAATTTGTCCTTGTTCGGGGGCCGGCACCCGGTGCAAACCGGGGCGTCCGGCCCTCGGCCCGTGCGCTTCGATCTCAATCTTATCTTATCTGGCATTGTCCAATGAGCCAGAAGCGAACGATGCACGACGACGGAGGCGCAATTAATGTGGCCGACGGCGGGGGCGACATCGTCAAGACAATGAAGGCGACCGAGCTTCGATATGGGCGTGACTGGTTGAGTGCAGTCAGGCTTGTTTGCTGACTGGCCTGGCTTGCAGTTCTCCGACGGCAGTCTGTTCATCAAATCAAGATGGAGCGCGGAATTTGGCTGATCCTTGGCGTCCAGCGAGGGGGCTGGCCGAAAGTACGGTCTGCAGTCGGGCTACAGCACTCTCGACTTCGACCACCTTCCCCAGCTCGACGCCGCGTTCAAGCCCAGAAATCATTGCAGAGAGGACCGCGCGCGCTTCGAAGCGGGCGAAATAGGAAGGCGATTCCGGGTCGATGGGCGCCGTAACGACTTGCTTCCTGCCGCTGAGCGGCTCACTGAAAGTTGCACATCGTCCGCAACTTGGCGGTAATCAGTCACTCGCTGGCGACGCGCGAATGCCCGTTCATAGCATAGCTTTCCGGTCGCTACGTGCACCGCGCCGACCGATAGGCGTACGCCGTTGCTGTTGAGGCGATCGAAATCCACCAACTGCTCCAAAGTGGCCTTCAGGGCTGAGGTGTCATACAGGCTCACAGCTTCGGAAACGCTTCCGAAGGCGAAGAGCGGCATGCGAGGGGTAAAGAAGCCAGGGCGTCGAATCATCATTGACTGCCAAGCACTCACCAGGCTTGCCCATTGGCGGTTGGGGATCGACATGCCGTCCCACCCTCCGATCCCCGAGTCGGCCCCTTGTCGCCAGAACTCGTGCAGACGTTCTGTGTCCCGTCCAGGGGGGGCTGCCGGCGATGATCGCGCCGGTAATGGCGCCGACCGACGTGCCTGAGATCCATTCTGGCGCGATGCCGGCTTCCTCCATGGTTTGGAACACGCCTGCTTGGTAGGCGCCGAGCGCACCACCTCCCTGGAGGGTGAGAGCTATCCGCCAGGACTGCGCGGAAGCGAGTGGTTCGTCCCCACCTCCGGGAGAAGTTATGTAGTCTGCCATTGCCTTCCGAACCCCCTGGGAACCGTGATACGAATATAGACCTTCCCGGGTCAGCAAGGGTCGCAGGATGCCGGTGGGATCACCGTGCCGGACGTGTTCCCAAGCGATTCGAGTTCCTCCGCGGATCGGTCTACTGCAGAGGTAGGGTTCTGCGGTTTGACAAGACCGGAGCGAATGCGGAGGAGGGCCGCCTTCCTCTGCGGCAGCCGGATTCGACATGCGCAGTAGGCATGCGTCGTGAGCCGACAGCGTCGGCACATGGCTCCAGGCGCAGAGCCGGAATCGCTATTCCACATGGGCATAACAGATAGTCCGTGGAACGCGCTTCCGCCGGTTTTGGCCTGCAGATAGTCTTCGAGGCGTACCCCTTATCGAAACTGACAGTTGGCGAACGCGAGTTTGCGTAAGGGGAAGAGTAACGATGACATGGAGCTTGTGATGGGCGTGCGAAACAAAGTGGTGGTGGCAGGAGCGAGCGGATTGATCGGCGTTGCCGCCATCGAGTCCTTTCTGAATGCGGGCTGGGATGTGGTCGGTATTTCCCGACGCAAACCGGTGCTTCCGAGCGGTCGGGACTTCGAGTTCGTCTCGGTTGACCTGCGCGACGAGAAGGCATCGAGGGAGGCACTTTCTGGTCTCGGCGGCGTCACGCATGTCGCCTACGCCGCGATCTATGAGAACGCCAAGGATCTCGTGGGGGGCTGGTCGAATGCCGAGCAGATTGAAGTCAACAATGCGATGCTGCGCAACGTGGTGGAGCCCCTTGTGGCCGGGAAGTCGAGCCTGAAGCATGTGTCGATCCTGCAGGGCACGAAGGCGTATGGCGTCCATCTTCATCCGATCGCCGTGCCGGCGCGCGAGAGCGATCCTCGCGACGATCATGCGAATTTCTTCTTCGACCAGCAGGACTATGTCCGCGATGCGGGTGCGAAGCACGGGTTCACCTATACCGTGCTGCGGCCGCAACTGGTGACGGGTAAGACGCCGGGTGCTCTGAACGTGCTGCCGGCCATCGGCGTGTATGCGGCGATTCGGCGCGAGAAGGGCGAGCCGTTCAGCTTCCCTGGAGGCCCGGCCTTCGTATGGGAGATGGCGGATGCCGACCTGGTGGGCAAGGTGATGGCGTGGGCTGGACAAGCTCCGCAGGCGGCGAACGAGATCTTCAACATTACCAATGGAGATGTGTTCGCGTGGCGGCATGTCTGGCCCGCGCTGGCCAAGACGCTTGGCGTGGCAACGGGTCCGGATGAGCCGATGAGCGTGGCTCAGTACATTCGGGACAACGCTGATGTCTGGGCGAAGATCGTGGCCAAGCACGGTCTGGCAAGCGGGGATCTGGCGGCCTTCGTTGGTCAGGGCGACCAGCACGCGGACTTTGCGTTCGCCTATGGTGCCTCGGCCGGTCCGGTTGCCTTCGTCAGCACCATCAAGCTGCGCAAGGCTGGCTTTGGCGAGGTGGTTGACACCCGGGACGCGTTCAGCGACGCGCTGCAGTTCTTCATCGACCAGAAGCTGCTGCCGCCCGCGGTCTGACATCGGGTCGCCTGCTGCGCCACGCAGTGCGTTCCAGCGCCGGGGCGCGGGAACGGGAGTATCGGAGGGGTACCGGCGTCGGTACCCCCCTTGAATCCCAGAAGAGCAGAAGTTGGCGAGAATCCCCCACGATTGCAGATGCCCGGCGATGCCGATCCCGTTATTGGTCTCGCCACGCGGCGTGCGTCCACGGACAGACATGAAGTCTGGATCCGGAATGATTCCTGAGTTCCTTCGAACAGCTATCGGCCAGCCTGGCCCGCTTCAGCGGTGCGCGCGCTTGATTCGCACGCAACTCCTGGTTACAGCAGTTGCTGCCGTGGCGGCAGGCAGCTTGGCCAACGTTAGTGAGGGGCAAGCCGCGCCATTGGCGACTGTGCCTCTGGTCTTGCTATATAACAGCAGAGGTGCGCTGCAACCGCTGGCGAAAGCTGACGGGAAACCGATGGTGGTGAACCTCTGGGCTACCTGGTGCCCCCCTTGCCGCGCCGAGATGCCGGCGCTGGCACAGGCGCAAAAGGAACACCCGGAAATCAACGTTGTCTTCGTCAATCAGGGAGAGTCGCCAGAGGTGGTGCAAGAATTTCTGGCTGAGACTCGCGTGCATGTCCGGAACCTTATGTTTGACGATCACCAGCTGCTTGTGCGTGCCGTAGGCGTGAAGGCATATCCTGCCACGCTGTTCTACGATGCCCTGGGACGCCTCGTGAAATCCCACTACGGTGGCTTCTCGCGGACGACGTTCGAGGAGGCGCTTCGAGCGGCCTTTCCGACGATATCTGGCGGCTGAGGCGCACCGAACCGGTCTCAGTCTCGAGATTCGCGGCGATTGCGGCGGTACGAGATCCGCATTTCGATGTGTCCGGCGCGTCCATGGATCAGCAAATCAACCCTGCTTCGCCGAGCACGCTCGGTGGCGGCGGAAATCGCTTCGTCCTGCTTGCGAAACATCTCGCGCTCTCTGGCCCACGCTGTCTCGACAGTCCATTCATCGCGAGCTGGTACCACGTAGATATTTGCGGACATGATTCTCAGTATCTCGTCGTCCGGATTGGCCTTTCTCGGCTCACCGTTTCGTGCCAGGCAGGAACGCGGGTCCCTGAGGCGTAGGTACGAACTGATCCGCGGAGGCGAATCAGTGGAGTGGATGAATGGTCCTCCGTAGTGGGCGGCTGGCAGTTGGCGAACCGCTTTGCCGTTGCCCCGGGGCCAGGTCCGTCGGGGCCCTGCACGGGTGAGGTTGTTCAGTTGGAAGTCTAGACTTTTTTGGCGGCCGATCGAGAGCCTTCGCCACTACCGCCAGCGATTCGGCACGCGGCTCCAATGGCTAGCCGACGGGGCTGCGCGACAACCCGTCGGCACAACCGGCGAGCTCGCTCGCCAGCAAATACCCTGAATAGAAATAGCGAACTCGCCGGGCAACATCGCGGTGGACTTGCCCGCCGGTACCTCATGCTACCGATTCGAGGACTCGGTCGATTTCCGAGCGCGAGGTCTGACGTTGGAGCCTCTCGCTCAACTGCGCCACAGCGAAATAAAAAAAGCGCGCGTCTTGGCGGGAAGGCTCGGCTGTGAGGCATACATGACGTTGACGGGGATTGCCGGGGACTCATATTCGCGCAGCACAAGCTCCAACTCTTGGTTTACCACCGCAGATGTAACTTGGTGCGAAAGGACGTGTGCCAGACCCATCCCACCGAGTGCGGCCTCAACTGCTGCGTCGGCTGTATTGACTGAAAACCTCGGGCGTATTGCAACGCGGAGGGATTTGCTGCCACCATTTTCTGCGAACGTCCATGCGGGTTCCGAAGGTAGCGAATCCATGTCGATGCAATCGTGGGTCGCGAGATCGCCCGGCACCAGTGGACGGCCGCGGGCATGGAGATAGGTTGGGCTCGCGCACCCGACCCTGAAAACGCTGCCAACGCCCGTCGCTATCATGCTGCTGTCGGGTAGCTTGCCGATCCGTACCGCAACGTCGATGTGATCGTCGACCAAGCTTAGGATCTTGTCCGACAATAGCAGTCGCACATGAATTTCTGGAAAAGCCGTGAATTCCTTGATCACCGGTAGCACGTGGAGCCGACCAAAGAGCAAGGGGGCTGTGACAACGACATCACCGCGCGGAACGCCGTGCCCCTCCGCGGCCAGTGTCTCGGCCTTGGCAGTTTCCGAAAGGATTTCCTTGCACGTAGTAGGCAGCGCCCACTTCAGTCAGCCTCAAGGAACGCGTTGAGCGTTCGAGCAGCCGCGCATTAAGGTAGCGTTCGAGTCGAGAAACCCGGCGGCTCACCGTGGCGAGCGGGATTCCGAGCTTGCGGCTCGCGGCAGAGAACCCTCCCTCGTCGACCACGGTGGCCAGTACTTTCATGGCATCTAGTCGGTCCATATGCATTCGTGCTTGTCAGTCGCAACGTGGCGATCCTTCTTCTTTCGAACGGGAAGGAACAGTATTGAGACCGGGTGTCTTTCCGCGCCTTCCGCCGTTGTGGCGTTGACAGCGGAGAGGCGGGCGGAACCGGGGTGGGCAGAACGGATGTCGCGTGCCTGTCTCCCCGGCGGTGGCGTTAGTTTGCCGGGGGGAAGTCCAAATCCGTGTCATTGACTCGATTGAATGTGTTAGTGAACACCGTTAGGGCGATGGTCAGCGAGATGTCAGCGAGTTGGGTATCGGTGTATCCGGCGCTGCGAATGGCAGCGAATTCGCTCTCTTCAATGGTCCCGCTGGTCTCGTTGATGACGGACACAAACCGAATCAGTGCATCGCGCTTGGCGTCACCTGTCGGACGGCCCTTGTGGATCTGGCTGACGGTGTCGGGGGACAGGCCCACCATTTTGCCCAGCATGACGTGCGCCGCAATGCAGTAGTCGCAGCCGGTATGCTCGCTTACGAGCAGCTTGATCGTCTCGAGGTCTTGCTTGCTCAGGCTGCCAGAGGCGAGAGCGCCTTCGGCGTTTAGTACTGCTTGCAGTGTCGCCGGTGCGACATGGCCTGCGGCAGCGAACAGGTTCGGGACACTACCACCGGTCAATTTCTTGACCTGGGCATAGACTTCTGCGGTGGCACCAATTGCCGAATCGACTGCGGGTACGGAAAGCGGCTCATCATTGACTCCTGTGGAGGTCGGTTTAGGAGTCTCTACGCTTGCGTGGCGAGCTTGTAGAGTCCATTTATTATCAATAATGTGCTTCAAAGTATCGCTTTGGTCTGGATGTTCTCCTCGGAAGATTGATCGGTCACGTTGCTCCATGTCATGACCGTGGTCGGTCGGCGCGATGTCTTGTGGGAGTGCTACGGCTGGCCGTCTATGAGGGATCTCGACTGGCGGGAGTCGACGCACATAGCGCACGAGGGCTCCGAGGTGATTCCACTAACGAGCCCGCAGGCATCGCCGTGCTTGGGGTGCCATCGACATTGGCCTGATACGCGGCTCGATGCTGACGACACGCCAGCTGGACACCAGGGATTTGTCGGATGCAGAGGCCTCACCTCGCCGTCTCGGCAACCTGTAACGAGCCCGAGACACGACGGTCCGCTCCGAATTTTCGGAAGCGCCGCAAGGTGTCGTGCGTGACATTCACGAGCCAATTCCAGGAACGCTTCGAGCATGCTTCTGACGATTTGCAGCTTGCGATTCGAATGAGCATTGCAGCGAACACATTGCGGCATTCCATGATGGATAGGGCGGTGGCTAAGGCGGTTGGCTATCGGCCCGTCACAGTTCTCCTCCACCTGCGCCGGTATGAATACGGGCTGGGCACTGGCGCGGGGCGTTGGGTCGCCCCCTCAATTGGAAGAACGAGTAAAGGCAGTTACATCCCATAGTCGCCTAACCAGTTACCGCCGAAACAAAGACGGCGAGCGGGCCGCCCCGAGTGCTCCCAAACTGGCCCCGACTGACTAGATAACGTCGTCGAATAACTGTAATTCCACTTGGGAATACCGACCCTTTGGTGTGTGGCGCAGCCGATACATTGACGCGCCAGTTTTCGATGGTTGGGTTACCTTGATCTTGCTACAGTAAATTCACCGCCTTCCTCGTGAATTGCAAATGTGCGGAACGAGGCGGTCACCAAGAGATTTCCAGCATGGAGTGACATCATGGATGCCACAGACCGCAATATCCGGCCGCCGCAAGACGACAGATGGAACCAAAGGTTTCCGGTCCTGACCTCAGAACAGATTGCAAGGATGGGCCGGTACGGGTCGGCACGCAGTTTTCCTGCGGGACACGTTCTATTCCGTCAGGGTGACAGAAACATTCCCACGTATGTCGTACTAAGCGGATCTCTTGCGGTCGAGCGTGGTAACGCTGTCGATTCCCATAGTTTGGGCACTCGGGGCCCCGGTATGTTCACGGGCGATATCGGTTCGCTCGTGGGACGCGCGGCGGTTGCGACGGTCTGTGTGGAGACGGACGCCGAGTTGCTCGTGATAGAGCCAGAAGGTATGCGCACGCTTGTGATCGCCGAGGCAGATCTGAGCGAGATCATCATCCGTTCGTTCATTCTTCGACGGGTTTCGTTTATGGAAGACGAAACGTCCGGTGGCGTCGTAGTCGTCGCCTCCAAACAGACCGCGGGAGCATTGCGCCTCAGGGAGTTCCTGTCGAGGAACAGCTATCCTGCCTTGTATCTGGACGTCGACCAACACGTCGAGGCGCAGGCGCTAATGGCGCGCTTCCGAATCACCACGGACGATCTGCCCGCGGTCATCACGCCAGATACGGATGTGCTGTGTCGGCCGTCGAACCGAGAGCTTGCCGACGCGATTGGACTGAGTCCCGAGCCATTGCACGGCAGGCGCTTCGATCTGGCTGTGGTTGGTGCTGGCCCCGCAGGTTTGGCGGCCGCTGTCTACGGCGCATCCGAAGGTCTTCATGCTGTCGTGTTCGACTCAACGGCCCCAGGCGGGCAAGCGGGAACGAGTTCGAAGATCGAGAACTACTTTGGTTTTCCAACGGGAATATCAGGCAGGGCGTTGGCGGGCAGGGGGCTGGCGCAATCACGAAAATTCGGCGTGGAAGTTGCAGTGCCGGTCGCCGTTGCCGCATTGCGAACCGCAGGCAAGGACTTCCTCCTCGAAATGGACAACGGCGAATGCGTGAACGCACGCGCCGTTGTAATCGCAACTGGGGCCCGGTACAGGAAGCCGGACCTGGCCAACCTTGCGGGCTATGAAGGAAGGGGCGTGTATTACAACGCGTCGTTCACGGAGGCGACCTACTGTGCAGGTGAGGAGGTCATCGTGGTCGGCGGGGGAAACTCTGCAGGCCAAGCAGCTGTGTTTCTCTCGGGACACGCGCGGCACGTGCATATTTTGGTTCGGTCGAAAGGGCTGGCGGCAAGCATGTCGCACTACCTCATCCAGCGTATCAACGCGTCACCCCGCATCACGCTTCACGTGGAAACGGAGATCGATGCCCTAATTGGTCAAGGACGGCTAGAAGCAGTTCACTGTCGGAGTGCTCGGGGTGAGGGGCGCACCTTCGACGTTGCTCACGTCTTTCTGTTCCTTGGCGCCGAACCTTGTACTGGCTGGCTTGGTGACTGCGTCGCCCTTGATGAAAAGTCTTTTGTCCTCACTGGAGCGCAAGTGCCGGAGTCGCGCTGGAAACTTGAGCGCCCACCTCTGCCAATGGAGACCAGCTTACCAGGAGTGTTTGCGGTCGGTGATGTCCGAAGCGGTTCGGTCAAGCGGGTAGCAGCAGCGGTTGGAGAAGGTGCCGCCGGAGTGCAGGCGCTCCACCTGTATTTTGCATAGTCGGTTGGGCGAAACCGGCATCTGCGTTTGGTGGAAGGGATACTTATGTATGGATGGCAAAAAGGCGCCGCTTGGCCTAGCATCCCGAGTGGCTCGCAGTAGCGGGTTCTTTCATCACTGGTTGAGCCCGCCTATCGGCGGGCTCTTTTTTGCCAGGTAGGCGACTCAGTATGCGATATCGTAGGGATGATCACACGTTGGGTTAAGGAAGCCCAGTGCGTCCTGGAGGAATCCGACAAAGGTAGCTTGACGTCGGAAGGGGCGGTGTTCTTCGGACGCTGCCTAGGAATTCTTGCTGAACTCAGAGATGCTCAAGCTGAGCTGCAGGCGTCTGCTGGTGGTTCGAACGGGAAGCTAAGGATTGGCGCGCCCGTTGGTTTGGGGAGGGCAATATTGACTCCCCGGTGCTAGAGTTCCAGCGCCGTTGTTATGACGTCAGGATTGAGATGTTCCTGTCGGACGCCTTGGCTGGTCTTGAGGATATGGGGCTTGACTTTGCAGTTCGCATCGGCGAGTTGGTCCCGCACCGGTTGGGAAAATTCCGCCTAGGAACCACCAGATGGGTTGCTTGCGCCAGTCCGGAGTACCTTCGTCAGCGAGGCGCCCCGAGATTCCCGGACGATTTAGTAGAGCACGATTGCGTTGCTTATGTTTCTCCGGCTTCCGGGCGGCCCCATGACTGGCAATTTTCACCTGGGAAGGATTCTTGGTCGTTCAAAGTTGGGAAGACTGCTCGGCAGGTGCTGGATCATTGCGACGCGCTCGGGGATGCCGCCGTGGCCGGCGCGGGAGTCATCTATCTGCACGACTACGCGGTTAAGGTGCACCTCGACGACGGCACTTTGGTTCGAGTGCTCGAGGATTTTCACACGCCAGGAAGGTCCATTCACGCCGTCTATCCCGCTCAGCGACCCCTGTCTAAAATGAGTGAGACTCTTGTCCAGCATGTGATTTCGCGCTTGGACCGGCTTGCGGCTGGCCCGCAGAAATACCGACTGGTTTGCACGATCGGATTCCCGAATATCCGACAGCGACCGGCGCCGCCGTGTTCTAGCGGCGCCGGGGAGTTACCGTGGTTAGACTTGCGCCAGGCCGCCGTCTACGAAAAGCTCGATTCCGGCAACGTAGCTACTATCGTCGGACGCGAGGAAAAGAGCGGCGGCTGCCAGCTCCTCCGGCCGACCGACGCGGCCGAGCGGGGTTGCAGCGGCGAACTTCGCTCGAAGATCATCGGCTTCCGCAGGCGTTGATACCTGGCTTTCGATGATAGGCGTGTCGATTGCGCCGGGGCTGATTGCGTTTACCCGGATCCCCCGCCCCTTCAGCTCGATCGTCCACGTCCTCGCCAACGATCGGACGGCCGCTTTCGCCGCGCTGTAGGTATCGTGCGCGGGGATGCCCATCACGCCTGCAACGGAACTCGTGAGAATGACGCTGGCGCCATCCTTCAGCAAAGGAAGGGCCTTCTGGACGGTGAAGATCACCCCCCGAACGTTGACATCGAAGGTCCTGTCGTAGTGGTCTGGTGTGATCTCTTCAAGGGTCCGGTGTTCGATCGACCCGGAATTTGCAAAAAGGATATCGATACTGCCGCGCGTGTCGCGGACCGATGCGAAGAGCCGATCAAGGTCTTCGGCCTTGGTAACGTCCGCCTTGATGGCGGTGACATTGCGACCAATGTCCTTAGCCGCGCGGTCGAGCTCTTCCTGTCGCCGGCCAACGATGAAAACGTGGGCGCCTTCCTCGACAAAGCGCTTCGCCGTGGCCAAGCCAATGCCGCTGTTTCCGCCGGTAATGACGGCAGTCTTGTTCAGCAATCTGTTCATGGGGAACTCCTTATGGATTGTAAGGTGATTTGAAAACTTGGCTGTAGGGTAGGGTGTGCCAAGAAAATTAGGCTGCGGGGACGAGCGCCTCAACCTTACCGATTGCCGTGCCAACGGCAGGCCGATGGTGCACAGCTTCGTACCAGCGCTTCACGTTAGGCGCGTCGTCAAGCGACAGATCAGGAAACCCTCGGCGCCAGACCCAGCCGAAGTGCGCGATGTCGGCGATCGAGAATTCGTCGCCTGCGACGAACTCGCGCACCTCAAGAACGCCGTCGAGAAGGGTTAGCTGGCGCTTGGCTTCCGTAACGAATCGATGTACAGCGTGCGGAACGGGTTCGGGAGCGAGCTTCTGAAAGTAGCCGGCCTGACCGAACGCCGGGCTTAAGCCGGACGCGTGGGCGAAGAGCTGCTCAAAGGCCCTAGCCCGTCCGAGTGCATCCCGGGGGAGTAGCTTGCCGTGCTTCTCAGCCAGGTGGACCAAAATGGCCGCGGATTCGCTTAAGACGAGTGTGCGGTCGGTATCGACAAGCACAGGCACCTTGCCGTTCGGATTGAGGTCTAGGAATTCTTCGCTTTTCTGCTCTCCGGCGCGCAAATTCACGGGGTTAAGTTGATATGGAACGCCGAGTTCCTCGAGGGCGATTGGTACCTTGACGCTGTTGGGCGTGGAGAATGCGTAGACGGTGTACATAGTTGCTCCTTGCTGGGGGAGTCGCGGTGAAGCCTAGAGCCGCACCGGCGGATACTGCGATCGGGCTTGGTACAGCACTACCCGTGCCGTGCAGCCTTCTCCAGGACGGGATAGATCTCGGCAGGATCGGGACGCTGGGTGTAGTCGGGATTGACCTCTGAATAGACCACCACCCCGCTCTGGGCTATGACGTAGCGGGCCGGCATAGGCAGGGTCCAGCTAGGGTCGGCGTTAAATGCCGGGAGATCGTTCCTGAGCGTTTTATACAGTTCGATCAGGTAGTCAGGCAGGTTGAAACGCAGGCCAAATGCCGCCGCGACCTCGCTTTTTGCGTCGGTAAGTACGGGAAATCCAAGCTGATTGATCCGCACGGATTCACGGCTGTTGACGGCGGTCTGAGGCGAGATGGCGACGATGTTTGCGCCCAGGTCCTTCAAGCGCGGTAGGGCCTCATTCAAAGCCTGGAGCTCAATGTTGCCGTGCGGGCACCATACGCCCCGGTAGAAAGTCACAACGAGCGGGCCGCGGGCTAGCAGGTCGGCCGACGACATGGTGTTGCCGTCCTGATCGAGCAGTCTAAATTCGGGGGCCTGATCGCCTGCTTTGACGGCACGCGCCGCTTGACCACTGGCGATTAGCTCCGCCGTAGCGCGTTCCATAATCGGGTGCACCTCAGGAGGGACCCTGAAGGGCGGCTTTCCGGCCTTGAAGTCGGCCCTGAATGCATCGAGCTTGTCTTGCAGCGACATGATGGAGTCCTTCTGTGGCCTGTCGCCCGGAAGGGCGATAACGGGGTCCGTCTTGAGGACAATAGTCGGATATCGTGATCGAACTGGGTAGGCGCCCGGGACGCATAACAGCCATGCCTTGCGGGAATATGCTTACCTGGCGGCCCACACGATTCTCGCGATGCGCATCATTCGCCTGATCAGCCGCACGCTCGTCGAGCCGCAGCGTTGGCGACTGGATCGCTTTAACCTGGTTCGGGAAGCGGAGCGAAGTTGAGCGGACGGGGCGTGTTCGGGAAGCGAAAGACGACAGATCCTGACCAGGCACAGGTCTACGCTAAGAGAGTAATGCCAACGACAGTGAAAGGCTAGCAAAGCGACCATGCGTCGCTTTGCTGACTTGCTCGCTGAGCTTTGCCGCCAGCAAAGCGTGTCTCTCGATTCCTGGGATGTCCATATGCCCAGTGGGAATAACTGTTAGTCCCGGAAGCGCCTTCCAAGCTGCCGTTAGTCGGACTAGGCTTCCAAAGATCACATTGAATGCTGCCGGCCCATTGTGCGGGCCGCGGCGCGGTCGAGTAGTTGCTTGCAGAAAGCGGCGCAAGCTCAATGATAGGTCCGCGCAAGTGCTTTGCGCCGGGACCGCACAGTCGAGATTGCTGTCTTTGCTCCAGAGAGACGGGCGCAATGGCGAAGCAACGTGAGGAGAGCACATGGGAACAGGGAAAGCCATCAGGCGTACTGCGCTGATTACAAACGGACTGGGCTATGCCGGACTTCCGGCAGTGCACGCCCTGCTTGGCGCCGGCTTCAAGGTACTGGTGCAGGAACATCGGGCTGACGACCCGAGTGCGTGGTCGACACTTCTGAACGAGCACCCCGAGGTGGTGAAAATCACGGAATCCAACCCGCCGGCGCTAATTGAGGCGGCCTGGGAGGTGACAGGCCGGGTCGACGCGATCGTAAGCAACGATCACTTCCCTGCGCCTCAAATGCCGGCGGTGTCCGTATCCCTCGGATTCTTTCGGGACACTATCGAGGCGCTTGTCGTAGAGCCGTTCTCACTGATTCAGTCCGCCGCGCCAAGGCTGAGGAAGCAGGGCGGGGGCAACGTGATCTTCATTACTTCCTGTCGCACCCGCGCGCCGATCGGAGGTGCCACAGTCGCCGACGCCGCGAGGGCAGCCGCAAACGCAATGGTGAGATCCGTGGCGTTGGAATTCGCCGCAGAGGGAATAGCGATCAACGCGATTGCTCCAAACTTTCTCTATAGCGAAGCATATTATCCACGCTCCATTTTTGTGGAACACGCGCGCGGCAGAGAATACATCGCACAGCAAGTGCCCGCGCAGCGAATGGGGCGACCGCAAGAGATTGGGGAGGTGATCTCCTTTCTGGCGACAACCAATGCGAAGTTTTTGACAGGGGCGATCATTGATTTTGCTGGGGGATGGCCAGCAACGCCTCCTAGACCAATGGCGGTCTAGACCTTTGTTGCCACGCACGGCACGATCCGGATAGTGATGGTCGGGTTATGTCAACTGCACTGCAAATCTTTTAGCGGTCTCGGGAAAGATACTCCAAGGGAGGGCTTCCCTCCGCGACGGTTCGGAATTCGTAGAGCTTCGACGGGTCCTTGCCTTCCGTGTAGTGATTGCAGCGATTACACCAGGCGAACAGGACTGCTTCGTTGCCCGATACGCGCTAACCGTCGTAGCGGGGGCGCCGCAGTCAAAGCATGTCTTTGAGAACGGCTTTGCGTCGAATTTCTCGATGAGCACCCTCAGGTCATTGCGGAGAGCCGCGTCTTCGGCCCCCTCGAGGACAAGCTTCGCAAACGACGCGTGGGTCAAAAGGACTTCTTCAGTGGATTTTCCACTGTGCTCGCCAAAACTGATATCCATGGACTGTATTTGTTCCTGCGTGCGGTGGAGGACTGCTTCGTTCTCATGGCCGCGGTTTGCCGGCCAGCATCGCGCGGTTGCTGCCTCCGGTGTGAAGGTCAGCAGGCATGCATCGTTAGCCGACCGACGTTGGAACATGATTCCAGATTCAGGGCCGGGATGGCAATTCCGAACGGGCATAACACATAGTCCATAGGCCACGCTTCCGCCAGTGCGACCCAGCGGCTAATCTTTGACGTGTACCCCTGTATCGTGGTCCGCCGATGGCGGAGGCGAGGCCAGACGGGCCAGATTGCCTCGCACTCGGGCACGAGTTTGCGTAAGGGGAAGAGTAACGATGACATGGAGCTTGTGATGGGCGTGCGAAACAAAGTGGTGGTGGCAGGAGCGAGCGGATTGATCGGCGTTGCCGCCATCGAGTCCTTTCTGAATGCGGGCTGGGATGTGGTCGGTATTTCCCGACGCAAACCGGTGCTTCCGAGCGGTCGGGACTTCGAGTTCGTCTCGGTTGACCTGCGCGACGAGAAGGCATCGAGGGAGGCACTTTCTGGTCTCGGCGGCGTCACGCATGTCGCCTACGCCGCGATCTATGAGAACGCCAAGGATCTCGTGGGGGGCTGGTCGAATGCCGAGCAGATTGAAGTCAACAATGCGATGCTGCGCAACGTGGTGGAGCCCCTTGTGGCCGGGAAGTCGAGCCTGAAGCATGTGTCGATCCTGCAGGGCACGAAGGCGTATGGCGTCCATCTTCATCCGATCGCCGTGCCGGCGCGCGAGAGCGATCCTCGCGACGATCATGCGAATTTCTTCTTCGACCAGCAGGACTATGTCCGCGATGCGGGTGCGAAGCACGGGTTCACCTATACCGTGCTGCGGCCGCAACTGGTGACGGGTAAGACGCCGGGTGCTCTGAACGTGCTGCCGGCCATCGGCGTGTATGCGGCGATTCGGCGCGAGAAGGGCGAGCCGTTCAGCTTCCCTGGAGGCCCGGCCTTCGTATGGGAGATGGCGGATGCCGACCTGGTGGGCAAGGTGATGGCGTGGGCTGGACAAGCTCCGCAGGCGGCGAACGAGATCTTCAACATTACCAATGGAGATGTGTTCGCGTGGCGGCATGTCTGGCCCGCGCTGGCCAAGACGCTTGGCGTGGCAACGGGTCCGGATGAGCCGATGAGCGTGGCTCAGTACATTCGGGACAACGCTGATGTCTGGGCGAAGATCGTGGCCAAGCACGGTCTGGCAAGCGGGGATCTGGCGGCCTTCGTTGGTCAGGGCGACCAGCACGCGGACTTTGCGTTCGCCTATGGTGCCTCGGCCGGTCCGGTTGCCTTCGTCAGCACCATCAAGCTGCGCAAGGCTGGCTTTGGCGAGGTGGTTGACACCCGGGACGCGTTCAGCGACGCGCTGCAGTTCTTCATCGACCAGAAGCTGCTGCCGCCCGCGGTCTGACATCGGGTCGCCTGCTGCGCCACGCAGTGCGTTCCAGCGCCGGGGCGCGGGAACGGGAGTATCGGAGGGGTACCGGCGTCGGTACCCCCCTTGAATCCCAGAAGAGCAGAAGTTGGCGAGAATCCCCCACGATTGCAGATGCCCGGCGATACCGATCCCGTGATCGGCTGGCCTGGCCAGTTTCAGCAGTGCGCCGCTCGCGACTGCGCCTGCCCTTTCGCTGAAGTATCTTCTTTAGGACTCGAGACCTGAATCGGCCGGAAATTATTGGGATTCAGAGCCGTCCTCGCCGAATTCTCCCCATATAAAAAAACCCGGCGCTTAGCAGGCCGCTGAAGTACTCGCTGCAGACAGGGCAAAGCTTCCCCCTGCGCGACGCACATGCCTCGTATTTTTCATAATCCGGAAGCCGGGCGTCATTTCATCGATTTTCACGCGGTTTGATGCCCATTTTTGGCTTCCTTGCTCCCATTACAGGCCCTGCGGACGGACTTGTCCTAGCGATCACATCCGCACGAGGTTGTAAGCGGCCATGCTAAGTACAAACATCTGGTCGACCTTCTTCAAGCCGCGCACCATCACCTGACGCATGCGCCCGACCGTCTTGACCCAGCCGAAGCCCTGTTCGATCAGCTTGCGCTTCTGCTGCGAGATGGCATAGCCGACGCTGCGGGCAATCTCATCGGGCACCGCCGAGCGTCGCCCTGAAGTGTTTTGCGCCACGTGCGGAGTCACCTTCATATCAAGGCAGGCTTGAACGAACTCCTCGGCGTCGTAGCCCTTGTCCGCGCCCACGGTAACTTCGACGCCCGGCTCGTTAGCGACCTGCCGGGCGTCGTTGAGCATGGCCTTCGCGGCCTCGCGCTCAGCATATCCGTCGGCTTGGGTCACCACCGCGCTTACCACCAGGCCGTGGCGGTTGTCGCTCAAGGTGTGACCCATATAGCACAGCTCACTGGCGGTCTTGCCCTTGCGATAGAGCTTGGCGTCCGGATCAGTCTTGGACTGATGCGTCTCGTTGCTGCGCTTCTCTCCTTGGAAGCCGCCGGTGCCACCGCTGTCGCTGTCAGCGCCATCGCCGCCGTCCTTGCGTACGAAGCTCTTGTGGCCGGCCCAGGCCTTAATCATCGTGCCATCCACGCTGAAGTGCTCTCCCGACAGCAAGTTGCGCTTGTGCGCGATGGCCAGCACCTCGTTGAAGAACGTGATCACTGCATCGTGCTGGATCAGCCGTGCACGGTTCTTGGTGAACACCGTTGGCACCCAGACTGCGTCGTCCATCGACAGGCCGATGAACCATCGGAACAGCAAGTTGTACTTCGTTTTGCTCCATCAGTTGGCGTTCGGACCGGATGCTATACAGAACCTGCAGCAGCATCGCGCGCAGCAGCTTCTCCGGCGCAATGCTCGGGCGTCCGCCCTTGATATCGGCTTCGTACATGCTTGCGAACAGCCGATTCATCTTCGCCAAGGCCTGGTTGACCATGGTCAGCGGCCACTTCCATGTCGATTCTTGTTTAGCTGCGCTGCGCCCTTCGTGGCGGAGTGCTTTTCAACAGCCTGCTTCTATGATGAATCGGAAGGCAAGAATTTTTACGCAAATTGATCCAACTTCCTAATCTAGCTCGCGCTTACCGCAAGGCGTCTGTCGCTGTTGTTCACCAGTTTCAAAGTTCCCGGTCATCTTTACGTGAGATTTCGACGTCCCACCAACTTCTATCCGCTGGTATTTGCCCAGCCCAATCCTGCATGCGCGTTGCGCTAAGGCGACCTTGATGCGAGAAGCCCCATCTAGTAGTGTCGGTTGCGGTTGCAACCAGCAGGCTGCACGGGCTTGTCTACTTCGAACTGACTTGCGATAGGACGGACAGGAACAGCTAATGCGAGCGTTGCCGCCATTCCTTCAAACTGCTGCCACTTGGCCGGCTGAACGTTTTAATCCTGTGGTCTTGCTGTTTTTCAGAAGCGCTCCCTCGGGTAGGATTCCATGCGTCAGATAGCGCCACAGAGCGATGACCAGCCGTCGCGCCACCGCGACTATAGCGATGCGCTTGCCCCGCTTGTTCTGGCTATTTCCTTGGGTGCGCTGCACGTACCACTGCGCCATCGCACTGCCGGGCTGATAGCGTAACCAGAGCCACGCCATTTCAATAAGCAGAGAACGCACGCGCCGGTTGCCCTGCTTACTGATCCCCTGGTCGACCCGGCTCTGGCCGCTGTCGTACGGCTGCGGCGCCAAGCCGACACAGGCGCCCACCTGCCGGCGGTTGTCAAAGCTGCGCCAGAACAGCTCGAGCACCAGTCGAGTCGCGCCGACCGGGCCGACCGCCTTGAGCCGTTGCAGGTCGGCAATGCGTTTTTGTGCGGGTTCCGGCAATTGCCTGACCAGGTCTTTTTCCAGTGCAGCGAGTTGCTGCTGGGCTAAGGCCAAGCGCTGACACTCCCGGATCAGCCGCGCATTCAACTGCGCAGGGATTGCCGCGCCGTCGTAGCAGGAAATTTCTCCCTTTGCTAGCCGCTTTGCGATATCGCCTTCGACGTCTTGCCAGCAACCCACTGTTCGCAGCAGCTTGCGGATCCGGTCGCGGTGCTGTAGCGCTTCTTTTTGAAGTTCACCCCGGTCGCGCACCAGGTGCCGCTGGGCTTCGGTTTCAACGCCCGGTACGCGAATCACGTGCATGCGGTCATGTTCGCCGCGCAGCCAGGCGCGCAGGCACAACACCAGCTTGATCGCGTCGAGTCGGTCGGTCTTGGCCCGCCGCGCGTGCCGCTCCACCGGGATGCTGGCGGGGTCGCAGATCACTACTTCGTATCCTAGCTTCGATAGCGCCCGCTCGATCCAGAAGCCGTCCTGACCAGCCTCGTACAACACGACGGTGCGCACGGCAGGGCCAAGTCCCCATTTCGTCTTGATCTTCTCGATCGCTTGCATCGCTTCGTCCAGGCGGCATGCCGGAACTTTTGCAGCTACAGTCTGGATCGCAGGCTTCTCCCGCTTGCCGTCGTGCAGGGCGATTTTCCAGGTGCTGTTGGACAGCTCCAGGGCCACTGCCAATACATCTTCTCCGGGCATAGAATGATTGATACGGGTCGGTTGCATGACGTGCTCCAAGGTGAATGGGTCGCACCTTTACTTTAGGATCGCTTTGCGTGCGTTACCGACCCGCCTTCATTCATAGGATCTAGAAAGAGATGCAGGGGGCCAAAGGCAATCAACGCCGTTGGGTATATCACCGCCAGGGCCAGCATATTGGGGATATTGCGCCGTTGCATTATCAGGCTGGCAAGCGCGGACATACTCCCGGCAAGAACGAATAAGGCATCCCCCAGTATTCCATCGGCCGTCCACTCGCCGAGGACGGTGGCGGCGGCCCCGAGAATTCCGATTCCGCATATCACCACAAATATCGCAATCGCCTTACGCAGGGGAAGCGCGGTACCTCGCAGCCAACTCGCGCCAAGCGCGCAGGCAATGAACATGGCCGACGCGGGCGCTGTTGCCGTGTGAACGGCCGGAGCAATTCTGAGTGCCGTGAAAAGCATGGTCGCGGGCGCTGGGCCCATCAAGACGAGGAGAAGATTCCATAACTCAGAGCCCACCTTTTCGAAACAAGCAAACCTCTCAACCTCTCGGCGGAGGCGCCGTGTCGGAGATTTTTCCTGAGGAGATCGGGGGCGGAATTGCCAGGCGACGAGGCGATCGTGACCTAGGCATTTTGGCCGCGCCAGCAAGTTATTGGTTCGGCTGGAGAATCCGCTGGCGCACTTGGAGATCCCGGGGTTCCCCTGAACCGACGCTGGCGTACCGAACCGAAACCGGTTAGCGACCGCTCACAGCAGGCATCGCGTCAACCGGTTCCGGTCCGATGGTCCTGAATTAGATCGAGGACTTGCCGATAGACGCACCCCCGTCAACAAAGAGCGTCTGCCCTGTAATGAACGCAGAAACCTCCGAGAGCAAGAACTCGATTGCGGCCGCGATTTCTTCGGGCTTGCCGAAACGATTCATCGGAACAGCAGAGAGAAAGCGTCGTTCGCCGGCACTTCCTGGGGGACTGTTCTTTCGGAACAGTTCGGTCTCGATTGGCCCTGGGGCAACCGTGTTAACGGTAACCCCGGTCGTAGCGAGTTCAAGTGCCCACGATCGCGAGAAGCTGATCAAGGCCGCCTTGGCGGCAGCATAAGAGGTCCGTTCAAATGCGCCCAGGACAGTGAGACTAGAGATGTTGACCACGCGCCCCCATTTGGAGTCGAGCATGTTTGGCAACACAGCCTGCATCGCCTGCACCGCCGGGTGGAGGTTGGCGGTAAGGACGGCGTCGAGATCCTCAATCCGCACCTCGCCGATCCGTTGTGGCATCACGAGACCGACGTTGTTAACCAGCCCGTCGAAGCGAATCGCACGCGTCAGCTTCTCGAGCGTCGCGGCAGTTTCCTCGCGATCGGACAAATCGACCGACACCAACTCGCCTGGAAACGAAGCGTCAGGGTTTCGTGCGAGTCCAACCACTCGGTGCCCGTTGCGGATAAGGCGTTCCGATAATGCGCGGCCGATGCCCTTGCTCGCGCCCGTAACTAGGAAGGTACGTGATGTCATGTGCTTTGCCTCTCGCAGTGGAAGTTGCTGGTTAGATAATCGGTTGGCACAATCAAGGAAGCAAGGCGGCTTGCTCGAATAACAGCAATTCCACACCGGAATACAGGACTATCCACACTTCGTGTTGCGTTGCGACTTCTTCGGAGGAGGTGGAAGCCTACTTGAGGCGGTCTAACGCATCTCCTTATACAGAAGTCATGACTCTTCCCGCAGTGCCTGAATGGTGAGCGCGGCATCCATGGTTCGCTGCATGCCGATCCAGATCGTCTTGGCGCCGGGCTCACCATCGCTCTTGCGCCCAAGGAACCCACCCAGGGAAGCCACCAACCGAATCATCTGATTGAGTGTGACTGGTACCTTCGGGCGGGCTTTTTTGGCGAGCACGTATGCCCCCCGAATCTCGTCGGCGTCGAAGAACAGTGACGCATCCAGATCCGGGCAGGTTCTGCCCAACCGCATCAAGCGGGCAATGCGCCACGCCACCACCATATACAACGCCAAGGCCCGCTCCACGCGATCCATGTGCGATAGCTGTAGCGCTTCGACCTTGCAGCCGGTCTTCAGGACATGGAAGAACATCTCCACCTCCCATCGGGCTCGGTACCAGTCGACGAGTTCGATGACAGCATCGGCGTCCTGCGCTTCTCGGTTCGTCAACAAGCGCCAAACCACTGGCTTGATGCCAGCGGGCGCTCCGATCTCCCTGGCCTCCACACAGGTGAGCGCCGCTCCAATCGTACCCGGCAGCTGCACACGTTGTGCACGTAGCTCCTGTTTGACCTCGCGCGCTTTCTGGCCTGCACGCCCTGGCAAGATAAAGGTAATTTCCCCAAGCACCGGGCTGGCGTCAACGCTATCCCACAGCTTGCCCGCCTCAGCAAGGTTGCGGTTGTATTGGCTGCGGATCAGCCAGTCAGCCGGCTGGCCAAGTTCCTGGGCGCGCGCCATCAGCTCGGCGATGTCACCCTCGCGGTCCGTCACATACACCAGCCTTGTCTGGGGCAGCAGCGCGGCTTGCTCCGCCACCCGTTCGTACCCCTCGATCCAGCGCACGCTTTCCTTGATCCCGCTGCGGTGGCCATCGGCGTCCTTCAGTTCCCGAGCCCACATCCAGGCATCGATCACCCCCAGCGGCTCCCGGTCTGGCGTCACCGCGTAGGTCGGATGGAGATACATTCCCCGCTGGGCTTCGTAGCTCAACGGCCCCAGCCCCTCCATTTCCTGGCCATTGAAGTTCAGCTCGGTGGTGTCAGCGATGCACAGCACCACCGGAAATTGCGCGGCCCTCGCTGCAGTGCGCTCCCAATGGGGCTGCATCACGTCCCGCCAATCGATCTGCTCATTGCCCAGAAACCGATACGCCCCAATGGTTTGCGACCAGTCATCGCACGCACCGGGAATGCTCGCCGTAGGCAGGGCCGCAAACCGCTTGAGCAATTCCTTGGCGCGCCGATCCCGCCGCGGATCACCAAGATCCAGACTCTCAAATTCCTCGTCCACCCATGCCCCCGACTCGTTGCTCATTGCCGCTCGAAAATCCGAGAGTAAACGCGAGTCTGCGGATGTTTACAACCCCTTTCCCCAGAGTTTTCGCGGCATCAGCTATCCCGCCCCGCTGCGGAGGCCGTTCTACTTCTGTATAAGGAGATGGGTCTAACGGGGCGGTGGCCGGTGCCTTTCAGCGTTGTCTTATGAATTCCTCTTGGGAATGTCTGTTATTCCCGAGCGTGCACTACTCGAATCCCTGCGTCGGCCGCTAGCATTCGCCCCAACGGACTGGCATTCTGGTCTCAGACAGCCCTCACACGACTGCTTGGGCAGTGGGGAGGAGTGAGGCACGCCTCGAAATGTGAGGAATTGCCCAGGTTGCGCGTCCAATACTGCTCGAGAAGGACGTCGGGAGCGAAGACATGGAAGTCAAAGGAAAGCGAGTACTAATTACCGGCGGGTCGAGTGGGATTGGGTTCGCACTGGCCCAGGCGTTAAGTGAGCGGGGGGCAAGAGTTTTTATTACTGGGCGCCGTAGGGCGGCTCTGGACCAAGCGCTTGCCTCATTGCCGTCGGCGCAAGGCGTGACAGCCGATGTTGGAACGCAGGCTGGGCGTATCCTCAGTCTCGACGGCGTCCACGCCGCGTTCGGCGGGCTCGACATCCTGGTCAATAATGCCGGTGCCGTTCGGGCCGGTAGGTTGGAGACCCTGTCGGAGGACGAGATTGCTGCGATGGTCAATGTAGATCTCCTGGCCCCTATTCTGCTTACGCGATCCGCCATCCCTCTTTTGCGCGCGAGCGGCGATGCAGCTGTGGTAAACATCTCGTCGGGAATGGGGCTGATCGGCGCCCCTTTCTACTCGGTCTATGCTGCGGTGAAAGCAGGAATAGCGCATTTCGGCGAAGCGCTGCGCCGCGAGTTGGACGGTGAAGGCGTACATGTTCTGACTGTGTACCCTGGTGGCACTGACACCCCGATGATGAAATCAAACAACGCCGGTGCATCGCTGGGCTTTGTACTGGAGCCGGCGGCTGCAGTTGCCGCCGCGACCGTTGACGGCCTAAACGCGGGCGCGTTGAGCGTTGTGCGTGGTGGGGAGGCGCGTGCAAACATGATCTCGCTGAACCGAGCCGACCCGGCAGCGGTCGACGCGCGGTTCCGGGCAATGAAAGCTGCGTTCGAGGAGGCGGTGCGTAGTCACTCTTCCCTCTAAGAGGGGCTGCCGGCGGTGTCCGCTTGGTCTCGAGGGTCGGGCACGCCGCGCGCTGTCTATCGTTCCCAGCGGCTCCGAGAGAGCTGGCAGTGGCATCCGGCAAAGCCCGGCGAGAAGGGGATGCATTGGGCGGTCGTCTGGCGCGGGATCTTCAGTGCGGGAATGTGATCAAGTGTGCCAAGGCTTGGCTGACCGAGACACGCTCGGTCCCGGACGGTGGTCCAATAAATCCGAAAATCCACCAGCATACGGACGCGCGGCATCAGCACGTCCGGACAGGAGTCGTTCTAGTTGCTCCGGCCTCAAGTGGCAATCGGGCTCTGGGGAGGCGATCAGCTCCAAGACTTGGTTAGGCGACGCTCCGGTGCCAATCGGCACGACTTGCAGGCTACTCGCGGTGAGCCTGGCAGCGGTTTCACCGCAGCCAGTACAGCATATGAGGTCGTCGTAGGCCGAGTAGGGGTTGAGCAGGCTCGCCCACACCGTCCGGCACCTCGACGCTAGTGCGGGAAGATTGTCAGCGCTGGGCGCAGATACGAAACAGCGCACGACGTACTTGGCGCTCATTTTGTGATCGCGTGGAGGCTGCGAGTATGGTTCGGCACCGCTGCCGCGAGCGTGGCGCTGAAAATAGAGGGCGGGCCGGCACAGGAAAGCAAGTCGGCAGGAAAGATGATCGCGGGTGTTTTCATGTGAGTGGCCTCGGTTTTTAGGTTTCCTTATGGGTCCTTCACCTCGTGTCGACCATAATAGACTCGCAATGTGCCAGCGCGGTTGACATCTTAGTATGTTCTGGGAACGCGTATCGGCAGGACGCGGGTCCTGGCCCGACGCTGCTGAGGGAAACGCCGCATAGAGTGTCTGCGCAGCGTCGGGAGACTCGAGGCACGGGGAAGCGGGAATTCATACCATCGCTGCCGTCGCAAACCAAAGGCTTCGACAGAACGCGTGAGCGTCTCCCGGGCGCCTCTCGCGTTCTACTGGTGCACTCTTTGGGGACGGTCCTGTTCAGAAGAATACGATCGCCTGCCCGTTTAGTCTCGGATGAGATACGGTCGTGCCAAGGAATAGACCAGTGTTGCAGTCAAAAGCGACTAGCGAATCCCGAGCTACACAGTAGAGCCGGTTGCCCTGTCCGAAGCGTAGTCCTCGGGGGCGGTGAAAAGGGACATCGCCCGGCGGAGAGAATGGCCGAACTAGCTTCCGCCGGGCTTTTTTTCTTTTTGAAATAGTTGAGTATCTGCGCATGCCGATTCTGATATCAAGCGCCTCCGGATCCAACGGCGACGCCTATTGGAAGCTGCTTCTTGCGTTCTCAGCAAACGGTGCTTACGAAGGGATCTTCTCGAACGACTCGCGTATTGTCACGACCCCAGAGGGATGTGCGTAAGTCACGATGGCGAATTGCTCTACGTCAACAGCGGCGACGATCGGGCATTAGCCCTTGATCGCAGCGGCTCGGTTAGGCTCGACACTGGGAGAATCCCTGGACTCAACCCAGGTGGTGCGGTAATGGGTCCTGGTGGGCGCGTTTTCGCCGGCCTGCGTGGCACCAAGACAATTGGGTGGTTCGGACCGGGCCTTGACTGAGGTCCAGAGCTTTTTGCCCCCGCAGGTGTCGTTCCATATCCACGTGGATTCGTTTCGCAGCCAGTGGCGAACTCTTTCGCGCCTCTGGCATAGGTCCGGATGGTAATGGAACAAATGCGGTGGCTTGCTTCATCAACGATTCCAGCAAGGTGAAACGCCTCGTCCTGGATGAGGAGATGAGTCCGCTTGACCTCCGCGATCGGCCCAGATGGGCATATCGTGGTTTCTAGTGAATTTCCTTCTGGAGCGTCCGACGCCAGGGCAACTCTGAGGCAGTATGAGCATTGCTCCCGTAGAGCCACGAACTTAGCCAAGAGACCTTCGTTTCTAACGGGGGTCCCTTGAACAGGTTCTAATCGGATCAGGCCGATGCGCCGACGGGGTAATCTGTATAGCCCCGGGCGTCACCGCCATAAAACGTCGATCGGTCGTACTTCGCGAGAGGGATGCCGTTCCTCAGGCGGGCCGGAAGGTCGGGGTTCGAAACAAACAAGCGGCCGAAAGCCACGAGGTCGGCGCCGCCATTGGCAACGACACGCTCGGCTGTCTTTGCGGTGTAGCCGCCCGCGACGATCAGTACGCCCTTATACCAGCGGCGGATCTCGGCGGACGAAACAGCAGTCGGCTGGTCGCCAATGTCATCGATCCCACGTACGCGGGGCTCGATGACGTGCAGATATGCCAGGTCGTACTTGTTCAGATGCTCGGCAACGAACTTGAACGTAGCGTGAGGGTCGCTGTCCGACATCGTGCCATAGGTACCGCTGGGCGACAGGCGAACAGCAACTTTGTTGGCACCCCAGACAGATACAACCGCATCGAGCGTGTCAAAAAGGAGTCGCGCCCGGTTCTGGATGGATCCACCGTAGGAATCGGTACGGTGATTTGTTCCGTCCAACAGGAATTGCTCGAAGATGTAGCCGTTTGCGGCGTGCAGCTCGATTCCATCGAAGCCGGCCTCCTTCGCGAGAATTGCTCCCCGACGGAACTGTTCCACGATCTCGGGAACCTCGTCGGTTTCGAGTGCGCGCGGTAAAATCAGCTCTGCTTCGGCGATGTTGCCGTCCTTGTCTCGAATGGCGGCGTGCTCCAGGGACAGTAGGGCAGACGGGGCGACTGGAGTTACGCCCCCGGTATTCGCAGGGTGAGCTTGGCGGCCAGCATGCCACATTTGAACGAAGATCCGTGCCCCCTTTGCATGAACGGCGTCGACGACGCGCTTCCATCCTGCTATGTGCGCTTCGGTGTAAATGCCCGGGGCTTCCACGTACGCAATGCCCAGTTGCGAAACTGCCGTTGCGTCAGTGATAAGCAGACCGCCAACGGATGCCCGCTGGGAGTAGTACTCGACCATCAGGTCGCCAGGGACATTGTTGGCTTCCGTGCGCATGCGGGTAAGCGGCGCGAGAACCACGCGATGGCCAAGATCGTATCCTGCAACTGAAGTGGTGCTAAAAAGCTTTGTCATTTCCTCTACCCGAAGAATGTTTGAAGGTGAACAAATAATGGTCTGCAAACGGCCCCGGCAGTAGGGGTGGCTCGGCAATAACAGTCATTCCTTAGGGGAATGAAGCAGTCTCGGGGGCTCTACACCGCGAGGTATGCGAACGAACTGACGGCGAAGCGACGTCGCGAAGGGTGGAATTGTGTCGGGTCACCTGTGGCGTCGTGAGCTTGCGGGGACTCCGTGCGTTCAATAGAATGCGCCGGAGTATCTTTCTTCAAAACCATGAGCTCGCAAAAAGACTGGCTAAGCCGATTGCTGGACATCATGACCGTCACCGGTCGGTTGGATGTGCGATGTGCATATGGGGCACCATGGCAGGTCGCGTACGAAGAATCGACGAACGGAGAACTCTATTACCACGTGATCTTGAGCGGCGCTGCCTTGTTGGAAACGCCTGGTGCAGATGCCCCTGTTACCTTGCGAGAAGGGGACTTGGTCCTTCTGCCGCATGGATCCGCCCATGTCCTTCACGACGGGAGCGGCAAAGCAGCAATGCCAACGCGTGAACGCGAGGACACCAATGTGAAGGTCAGCGAAAACGCGGGCCTGGAAGACCGCCTGGACATGTTATGTGGGCGTTTTTTTGTCGCGCCGCCTCATGATCGGCTGGTGCGCCATTTCCTTCCCGCGGCGCTCGTCGTGAGCACACGCGAGCCGGAGGGATCGGACGAAACGCGCGCGGGCCTCGCGGATCTTATGGCGCTGATGCGGGCTGAGTCACTCGGCAATCGCCTTGGGGGCGGCGCAATGCTGAACGCATTATCGACTGCCTTGTTTGCGCTCACGATGCGTTTGGCGTCGGAGTCGGACCGGGCCCCCACTGGGCTGCTTGGGCTCGCGGGGCATCCACGTCTCGCACCTGCGATATCGGCGATATTGAACCAGCCTACATTGCCGTGGACTGTCCCTGAACTCGCGGAGCTGTGCAATATGTCGCGGGCGACGTTTATGCGCCAATTCCAACACAGTCTCGGACGCACGGCTCACGAGCTTCTCTTGGCCGTTCGTATGAGCCTAGCGGCAAACGCGCTCAAGAACCCCCTCACAAAAACCGAAGCGGTAGCGGAGGCCGTCGGCTATCAATCCGTTGCGGCGTTCCGCCGAGCATTTACGGAGCAGTTCGGGATGACGCCGGCGAGTTGGCGCCGTAAGCTCGGATCCCAATCGTCGAGCAACGAGGATCCGAGTGAGGAAGCGCCAGTAGATAACGTTGGATCCTTATAGGCGGCGCAGTCATGGCGAGGCGAGGTTGTCCGATCGGACGTGCGCCTCGCTTGCTTTTTGAGTGTCGAAAGAGGCGCTCGGGTCCCGGGTCTCTGTGACTCCCTACGGACCCCTATCGTGCGCCGCGAGCGCGCACGAATCGACACTGACGCCGTCATGCGACCACCGCCTCAAGTGTCAGAGGCATCACTGACGATTGCCGTCATGATTCCTATCGAGAATAGAAGATATTCCCAAGCCTGCCTTCATTCGCTGGCATCCCCGCGCCATACTGCTTGGAAAGCCGCGCAGCCCATTCCGTGCCGCTGGAAACCCGACGGACTGTTGGCGCCAGAACCAGTTAGCTTCAATCTTGAGCATGAGCAGGGACACCTTTCCCTTAGAAGTATTCCTAAAAGCGTTTGCGACGCTCCCCGACGGTTTGGCGTGGACGATGGAACGCGTAACGGAGTCGATGATTCGGACGCTGGCGGAGCGAGAGCTTGGCGAGAGCGTATGGCTATTTGGTGCGGGATCTTTGATGTGGAATCCGGGCATAGCGTTCGAGCAACGGCACGTCGCGATCCTAGAGGGTTACCGCAGAAGCTTCTGCCTAAGGATGATTGCCGGAAGAGGTAGCAGCGAGTTGCCGGGCCGCATGCTGGCACTCGAGCCAGGGGGCGTAACACGTGGGATCGTGTACCGCTTGCGAGAAGATCTCTTGCACGATGATTTACTCTCCGTATGGCGACGTGAGATGGTTCTTGGATCGTATACGCCGCGGTGGCTCACGGTGACCCTTGAGGACGGGTCGCGCGTCGCGGCGATTGTTTTTGTGGCGAACTCCGAGCGTCCTCATTACGAAACTAACTCTTCCGTTGATGCGGTTGCCCCCCTTATCGCCAGAGCCCGTGGTCCTGTGGGAAGTAATGCGGACTATGTATGCAGGTTGAAGCATACTTTGGACAGCGACGGCATCGTTGATTCATACGTCGACGAGTTGCATCGCGCCATTCTTCTGCATCGCTGAACATGGTGAGGGGGCATGCCACCCCGCACTCCCGTGCATCTGGATTCCTAACGTGGGCGGCTGGAGGAAAATTGTCGAGGAGCTCAAATGCGCAGGCTTCGCACGGTTAAACCCCTGCCCCGGGAGGAGGCGCTCTCGACTAGAAGACAAAGATGCACCGCTCGCGTCAGGTCGGGGGTTGTGCAAGGCGCCGGGCGCGCGGTCAGACCGCCTTGGCCGCTCGTTTCGGAGCGGAATCCGGTGGTTTAGGCGGAGCGAACACTTGTCGGGCTAATCAAAATACAATGGGTCACTTTGCAAGCTATTGGGGAATGCTTGATGGACCGATTCAGCGCGATGGAGACTTTCGTAAGCGTTGTGGAGGCGGGAACGTTCTCCGCTGCAGCTAAGCGGCTCAATTTGGGGCAGCCTGCGGTTTCAAAATCGGTTGCGCAACTCGAGGAACACCTCGGCACGCGCTTACTTTTGAGATCAACACGTGGCCTTACGACGACGGACGCAGGGCAGCGCTTTTATGAACGCGCTAAACGCGCACTCGAGGAAGCCTGCGAAGCCGAGCAAGAGGCCAGGGAGGCTTCGGCGGGTCTCAGTGGGCGGCTGCGAGTTTGCGCGGCTGTGACGTTTGCGCGACTCCATATTCTTCCCGCATTGAAAACGTTTCTGAACGATCATCCGAATCTCGAAGTTGACATTGTGCTGGACGACAGGAACATCGATTTGCTTGAAGAGGGGATCGACGTTGCACTTCGAATGGGCTCCCTAAACGACTCCAATATGACGGCCAGGCGGATCGGGAAAAGTCCGCGCCTTGTGGTTGGCACGCCTGAGTACTTCGCCGTTGCTGGCGTCCCTTCGACGCCGGCTGATCTCAGTGGTCATCAAGCAATTATTTACTCGCAGCGAGGGGGAGGGGAATCCTGGTCTTTTAGCCAAGGAAGCAGAGAGGTGTCCGTCGTCGTGTCTGGCAGGGTACGAGTAAGCGCAGCTGAAGGAATCCGGACAGCGGTTCTCAGTGACATCGGCCTGGCAGTTGCTTCAAAATGGATGTTCTCGCCGGAGCTTGCTGAAGGAAAGGTTCAAGCCGTACTGACCGATTGGGATCTACCACCGGTTGATCTATGGGCCCTGTTTCCATCGGGAAAGCTTGTGCCCTCCAAGGCGAGAGCGTTTGTGGCGTTTGTGGAGTCGGTCTTGGCCACCGATCAAGGCGCTTCTCCGTCGCCGGCTACGGTATCGCGGACGCCTTGAGTCGGCCGGCTCGCGCTTTTTAGGGGGGCGCTTGCGATGGTCTTCATAAGTGGGGAGGTCGCGAGTCATGGGAAACCGTAGAGCCGTCCAGGATTTGTCACCAAGATTCGCCTCCGCATGCCGGGGTCGGGTGCCCATTCAGCCAGCTGGTTCAACAACCGTCCGGTGTCTGGCACGCGAGTCTGGGACACGTGTGGCCAGTCGTTTCACCACAGCATGCGGTCGGTAAGCGTCCGACCAATACCGTCTGGCCGTTGAAGCGTCGATAGGATAGGCACAATAGGTCCCCACCAAGCAATAGGTGGGGACCTATGTCAGAGTCTGCTAAGGATCAGGATGGGTTACCGTAGGGAGCCAAGGCGTAAGCGGCTGGGCGAAGCCGTCTTGACAGTGTATGGCAGACACCGTCGCTGGCGTGAAGGCGAGCGCCATGATCCGAGCAGGACAACGGGCGGCCGCGGTCATGAGCTTGGTGCGCTCGGCACAGTTGAATGGACTGGCTTTGGCGATGGCCGATCCGTCTGGCACTTTTTGCCGTTGGCCGATCATCCAGGCATGCAATGCATCGTAAACGGTCAATTTACCGCACCGAACTGATCGTCGTTCGCGATTAGGGGCGAGCATGCCTGCACTGCAGCGATCATGGTCGATCGGCAGTGTCCGTAGAAGTGCGTGTGGGTCGAGCCGCATGCCTATCTGCTCCAACGTGCTCACCGGGCTGCCACAGCGCGCGGCGGACGCTGACATCAGCGACCTAATGCCGTTCAACTTCGCGAAGCGGCAAGCCCAGGCGAACGCCACCTGACGCTATGGCTGCGCGCCGGTGCTGAGCCGGCGCGCAGCTCGGATCCGCATGCGTACCTGACGGACGTGTTGACCAGCCTGCCGACCCAGCGCGCTAGCGCCATCGGTGAACTGCTGCCGCACCGTTGGACGCCTGCCGCCTGCCGTCTCCTGAAACCACCTGCACCGCAATGCGGTGGATTTCCGCCTCGGGATCAATGAGTTGGCTGCCCTGGTCGAGCAGTCGATGCAGCTTGATCCCTTGCGCGACGGATCCCGCTGCACGGCGTCCACGTCGATACCGTCCAGCAGCCAGTGCAACTGCTCGGTCGTCAGCTCGGACCCGCAGGTCAGCGTCGAGCCGGAACATCAACGCGTCCCAACGCTTCGATCATCGCCTTCACGAGCGCAACGTCCTGCCCGCCGCATTCGAGCTCGACCGTCACGCCGTTGGGCAACCGCGCCATCAGCAGCGCCGGCAGCGGCGATGGTTGGGTGGAGGCAGGCGCTTGGGCCGGCAGACGTTCCAGCGCCACCGGCGATTCCGGGACGCGCGTTACGCCGCTAACCTCGACGACCGGTACGAACGCTGGCAACGCAGATTCCGCACTATCGGCCGCAGCGGCTTCATTTGCCACTTGGTGCAGCCGGATCCACTTGCGCAACTGGTTCGTATTGATGCCGACCTTGAGCGCCATTCCCGATATCGATACCCCAGGGGCAGACACGCCTCGACCAGTTGGCGCTTATCCTTCGGGTCAAAGTCTCGCTTTCCGTTGGAGCGAACACGGATCACCCTCAGCGGCGGAACTTCACATTCGTTGTACATCATGCTTGCGTCCGCAAATCGTGGTTGCGGACGCAAGCCTGCCCACTCTCAGCCGCAAAAGCTAGGTGGGCTTAATTTCGCGCTTACAATGCATCGGCCACGGTACGCGCCTTCTCCTGACGCACGCACCGCCGCCCCTCTGGGCTGAGTGTCGCCACCTCGGGCTCAACGTCGTAGAGCATGCCGATGTACGCCAGCGCCTGACCCGCCACCTCGCTTTTATGGTTGGCATGCAGTTCGTAGAACTTGCGCCGGGCATGAGCGATGCGGCCGAGCTCGATCACGTCCGCGCCGAAGCTCGCCTCATAGCCCGCGTAGTCGGGGCGGTTGCTACGGCCGCAGCCCGATATCGCTACCGGACCGCAGCCGTTGCCTAGGCTCAGGCGAGGGCGCCGTTAGAGTAGACGTCGCGGTTGGTCACACGGGCGCCGTCGGCGTAGACGTCGCGGGCGCCGATGCCGGCAACTAGCCCGTCGCGGTTGGTCACACGGGCGCCGTCGGTGTAGACGTCACGGGTACCGATGCCGGCAACTAGGCCATCGCGGTTGGTCACACGGGCGCCGTCAGTGTAGACGTCGCGGGCGCCGATGCCGGCAACCAGGCCGTCGCGGTTGGTCACGCGGGCGCCGTCGGTGTAGACGTCACGGGTACCGATGCCGGCAACCAGGCCGTCACGGTTGGTTACGCGAGCGCCCTCCGTGAATACATCGCGGTTGCCGATGTGCGCACCTTCGCTGAAGGCATTGCCTTGGCGGGCGCCGTCGGTAAAGGCGCTTCGTTGGTCTTGCACGCGATAGGTGTACCCGTAAGCCTCGCCGGCGCTATGGCTGGCAGGGGCGGCGTGAGCCGCACCGGTCACGAAAGTGGCGGCGAGGGCGGCGGCGGTCAGGATGGTCTTGGCGTTCATGATGCTCTCCTTACTGTGGGCCGTCGATCTCGGTATGTGTTTGGATCGCGTTGGCCGATTTTGCTGCGATGCAGTCTTTTGTGACACTATCTACTAGTAGATAGATGTTCAGGGTTAAAAAAAAGACCGCCTCCGGTACTGACAAACAAATCTCTGATGCTTGGACTTTGCTGAAGGTCGTTCTGCGTTGCCATCGGTGAGTCGTCCGTGAGGCTAACTATATCTACTAGTAGATAGAATGCAAGGAAAATTTGGAAGAATTTTGGTGTCCGGTGTCGAGGTTTTGCTCTAAAGACCTAGGCGTAATTACGCAACCCGTTGAATATTATAACTTTCGTTCTCCACCCTCTTGCGGCGAATGAACAAATCTTGCCTTGCTTGGTTGGCGAGGGGATCGAAGCCTGCGGTGCCCAAAGAGGCTCCGCAGGCAATGCCCGCTTAGTTACCCGATGTCTGCGCGCCGTCGTCGGTGTCTACCTTTTGGTCTGCACAGGGCTGGAACTTTAGCTGATAAGTCGGGGATACCTTGGCGTTGCGCAAAAGGGCGGGGCCTGGTGTTGAGGGCAACTCGACGTTTGCCGTGACGGTCCGGACCGAACAGTAGAGCAGCCACCGATGTGGGTGTTCTCTATTTACTGGCTGCGTGAGCGAGCCGAAACGCGCTTGCTCCCGAGACACGCCTTCCTTCTAGTGCCTTCTAGCCGCGTCATCCGAAGTGACTGACGCGTTCTGTTTGATCCTTTTGAGCATTCAATCGAGAGTTTGCGGCCTGCCAAATATCAAGTTGGCGACGTACAGTTAGGCCTACCAACACCTCTTCAGGAGCTCAAAATGATTCTGCCGCATCAGGAACGTGGCCGGAGCCACCGGGGCAACGCGACTCGCATCAAAACCCTCGTGAGCTTGTCTCTCGCCGGCTTTTCGGTATTCGCGTTTGGCTCGGGTCCAGCCGTTGCCGCCGAAACCCAGGTAACCCAGCAAGCATCGCCGAGTGCGCGACTCTTTGGGGAGGCCGTGTCTTCGTCCGAGGGCGCCCGCACCGTCCGCATCAATCCGCAGGTCAAGGCGGTGGCGGTGCGTTCGGGAGAGACCATTCGCTTCGACTTCGGCTCCACGTCCGCCGCATGGCAGTTCGCGGCACGCCCCGGAAACACCGCGGTTGAGCTTGGCACGCTGTTTCCGGAGATTCCGGAAGCCAAGGGTGTTTGGGCATACCAGAACGGATCCAGCAGTTTTGCCGGCGGTCGTTAAGGCCGCAGTGTCCAGCGTTTAACCAATCCCCGTCGTGGCGCCGTCACGTTTTCGGCTGCCGTGGATGCGACGGAAATTCACATGTCAGGAGTCAATCGTGAACCTCAAAACCAATCTGGTCGTTGCAACCGCGCTGTTGGTCTACCTTGGCGCTTCGGGTGGCACTGCCTTCGCAGTGCAAGGCGATCACCCGTTCGAGAAGAATGCCCGCGCCAATACGATTCAAAACCTGGGCGGCACGACGAGCCGTTCGGTCCTGGATCGACGCGATCCGTACAGGGATGACGCTCGGACGGTGACCGAACGTCGGGATCCGTACACGGACGGCGCGCGCACGGTGACTGAGCCGCGCAACCCGTTCTACGACGGGGCCTAACGCTAACCGCTTGAACCTGGCAAGTCGATCAGCGGGACCGGATCCGGATGGGGATCGGAGGCTGCGCAGGGGAGGCCAACCCTCCCCGACGTTGCTCTCTAGGCGTGACGACTTGTGAATCCAAATAGCTATCAGGAGTTACACGAAATGGACGCGATCATTCATAAGCTAAACAAGTCGTCGTTGTTTGACAACGATCTTGAGTATCCCATTGTGCGGGCCGCAATGGTAATCATGTTCTTCTTCTTCGGATATCAGAAGTGGTTCCAGTATGAAGCCGAAGTTCTGATCCCGTATATCAGCAACGGTCCACTGATCTCGTGGATGTATCCAGTGTTCGGTGTCCGTGGGGCGAGCTTGTTCCTGGGCGTTGCGGAGTGGACCTTCGGTGCGCTGATCTTCGCAGGATTCTGGAACAAGAGGCTTGGCATCCTGGGCGCCTTGGGTTCGGTGGGGACGTTCATGGCGACGGTCACCATCATCCCGTTCATGCCTGACGGCTGGGCCGAGTCGGCAGGTGGCTTCCCGGCGATGATTGGGCCGGTGGCGTTCCTGATGAAGGACGTGGTCCTGCTGGCGGTGTCAGTGTATCTGCTGAAGGAAGACGTACGACGCCAGGCGGTGCTGTCCCGACTGAGTGCGGCTCGGGTGGCCGCATAGAGCGCGACAGAAGAGGACGACGCCGGCGCTTCGCACATTGCGATCGCCGGCGTCGTGCCTCAGTAGGCAGCAGGTTCGATAGCAGGAAGCCCATGCTGGACTCAGCATGCATCCATCCCTCGATGCCTGGGTCGTTGTCTGCGAAGAGGATAGGGCACACTAAACGCTGAGTCTCATCGCTGCCAGACCATCGACACGCAAGTTGTCAGCCCAGGCGAGGCACGCAGATTATCGACGTGTTGCGCCGCGGCGGCTGTGGCCGCTCGCGGAGCAGATGCCGCCTGCTGTGTGATGTCTCCCAGGAATAGCTGATATTCCCACGCGCCTTGCTACGCAAACGCATGCGCCCGTTGCATGATCAGTTTGAGCGTGCGCCAGGCTCGAAACTCGGTAGTCCTCCTATGGAAAGTGGTGACCAACCTGAATTTGGGCCGGTGCCGGACGCCGCATCGTTACCTTAAGCTGGGCGGCATACCACGACGGCGCGAACCGAAAGATGATGCGAAGGATTCAGAAACATGGACGATCAAACTCAAGCTCGCATAAGCGCCATTCTTGAAGTCCCGTTTAACCAACATTTGGGTCTCATACTCGACGAAGCGGGGGCTGGTGAGGCACGCGCCCATTTCGATGTCGGGCCAGAACACCTGGCGTTTGGCGGGCTACACGCTGGGGTGCTCTATTCCTTGATGGAAGCTGCTTGCCTCTTTGCACTGTTGGACTCGTTGGATGGATCGGAACATGCAGTGACGCATGACCTCCATGCCTCGGTCATGCGCTCTGCACGGATTGGCGAGCGATGCGACCTTATAGCTAGAGTGGTCCGGCGGGGGCGAACGTTAGCCTTCGTAGAGGCGCGGGGCGAGGTGGGGGGGAAGGTCATAGCCGCTATCCAAGTCACGAAATCGATCGTCAAGCCTGGGGCGGCGTGACGACGCGCCTGTGCACGGTCAATCGCGTCGATGAGATGTCAGATGGCCTGCCCTAAAAGCTGCCAGCCAACGAGCGGCGGAGAAGGGGGCACTCTAGGATGCGCCATGTATGCGAGCGACGGCACCCCCGAGTGCGCGGGGTGCCGCTTCTAACCGCTCGACGGCCGGTACAGGCGGGTGGGTCCGTCAAGCTGCGTCTACATGGTCGGCCTGGGCGTCTCGAAGGCTGAAACTTACCGTGCCGCCATGGACCCTCAGGCCACGGCATGCTCCGGTTTGGTCCATTCGTTGCCCTTCATAAAGGGGTCCAGAGGCGTTTGGACAATGTGATTCGTGTAGTTGCTCAGTACTTTGGTCGCAACACCCAATACGACCTCCAGGGCGTTTCGGCGGGTGTACCCTGCGGAAAGGAAGTCCTGAACGTCTTTCTCGGTCGCCGCGCCGCGTTGTTGAACGACCGTGGTTGCAAACCGGTGCAAGGCTTCGAGCTTCTTGTCGGGTAAAGTCTTCCCGCCCCGTAGTGCGCCGATAGTGTCAGCGTCCATGCCTACCATCTTGGCGAGTGCACTGTGCCCGGCCATGCAGTAACGGCAGTTGTTCTCGAAGTTGGCGGTCAAAAAGACGACCTGCTGCTCCTGCGGGGTCAATGTGGTCTTGGCAAATAAGTCCCACAGCGCTGCATATCCCTTGAGGAGTTCGGGCGCCTCGGCCATGTAGGCGTGCAAGTTGGGGAGAAATCCAAACGCGGCGGTCGCGCCCTTGAGCGTCTCTTTCGACTCAGCCGGCGCGGAGTCGGCAGTATAGGCTTGGAAAATGGACATTTCGTGTTCCTCCGTCGATGGATTGAACAAAGGGATGGTCGCTAACCTTGGAAGTTGCGGCTACCGTGGGGCGAGGCTTGCCGCTATGCGTTTGAAACGAATCCCTCTGGGTGGCCGGACGAAATCAGATCCCGGCTAGCTATTCATACTAGGCGCGTCGCAGCCGGAATGCATGGATAGGGACAGTCCGGAGGGGAAGAATTTGCCGCTCCCAGACTGAGCGGATCTCGACACGATTGGGGGAGCGCGGGTGCGTTACCTTTCTCGCGCTTTGCCGGCCTTTGCCGGCATGGTCACGCGCGCCGTTGAAGTCCGCCTGGAAACGGCGCACGACATGCCTCTTCACATGGAAAGGCGCAGCTCTGCTTCAGCGCTAGCCCGAACTTTGGCTTCTCAAATAGCCGGAATCCGCATCAGCAGTGGGTTCCGGCTATTTTTTGAGGCTATTATGTAGCCATGTAAATTAGTATTTATCTATTGTGTTTCGGTAGCTTTGTGCTTGAATAGGTGTTCATGTATATCGAACACGTCCCGAACCGCAACTCGCCCCCCGCCATCCTGCTGCGCGAGTCCTATCGCGACGGCAACACGGTCAAGAAGCGCACCCTCGCCAATCTCTCGTCGCTGCCCGCCGAGGTCATCGAAGGCTTGAAGGTGCTGCTACGCGGTGGCGTCGCGGTGTCGTCCGCCGATGAGGCCTTCGTGATCGAGCGCAGCCTGCCACACGGACACGTGGCCGCCGTGCTTGGCGCGGCGCGCGCCTGCGGCGCCGAGCAGTGGTTGTCCTCAGCGCCGGCCGCGCTGCGCTCGGTGGTGATGGCACTGCTGGTGGCGCGGGTGGTGTCCCCCGCGTCCAAGCTCGCCACGCATCGCATGTTGCGCGACGAGACCGCGACCCACTCGCTGTCGCGACTGCTGAAGTTGGGCGACGTCGAACTCGAGCAGGTCTATGCCGCGCTCGACTGGCTGGGAGACGCTCAGGAAGGCATCGAGAAGCGGCTTGCCAGGCAGCATCTGAGCGGCAGTACGCTGGTGCTCTATGACCTCACTTCCACGTGGGTGACGGGACGCTGCTGCGAGCTTGCCGCCCACGGCTACAGCCGCGATGGCAAGCGCGACGATCCCCAGATCGTGTTCGGTCTGGTTTGCACGCCTGAGGGCTGTCCGGTGGCAGTCGAAGTCTTCGCTGGCAACACCGCCGATCCGGCAACCGTGGCCTCGCAGGTGGACAAGCTCAAGAATCGCTATGGCATCGAGAAGCTCGCGTGGGTGGGCGACCGGGGCATGCTCACGCAGGCGCGCATCGACTCGGTCTTGCGCCCGGCTGGCCTGGACTGGGTGAGCAGCCTGCGCGCGCCGCAGATGGCCGCGCTTGCTCATGAGAAGGGCCCCTTCCAGCCCTCGCTGTTCGATGAGCGCAACCTGCTGGAGGTGACCAGCGAGGCGTTCCCCGGCGAGCGGCTCATCGTGTGTCGCAATCCGCTACTGGCCGAGGAGCGCAGCCGCAAACGCGAGGCGCTGCTGCAGGCCACCGAAGCCGAGTTGATGAAGATTACCGACGCGACCACGCGTGCCCGCAACCGCCTCAAGGGCACCGAGGCGATTGCCCTGCGCGTAGGCCGCGTCATCGATCACTTCAGGATGGGCAAGCACTTCGAGCTGAGCATCACCGACTCGAGCTTCACGTGGGGGCGCAAGGCCGAACAGATTCAGCAGGAGGCTGCACTCGATGGCCTGTACGTGGTGCGTACGAGCCTGCCGGCAACGGACCTGTCAGCTGAGGCGGCCGTGACGGCCTACAAGGGGCTGGCAGTGGTGGAGCGGGCCTTCCGTTCGCTCAAGACGGTCGATCTGCAGGTGCGCCCCGTGTTCCATTGGAACGCCGCGCGCGTGCGCGCTCACGTCTTTCTGTGCATGCTCGCTTATTACGTCGAGTGGCACATGCGCGAGACGTTAAAGCCGATGCTGTTTGACGATGAATACGTCGAGCTTGCGCGTGCGGCCCGGCCTTCGCCAGTGGCCAAGGCACGACGCTCGGACCAGGCGAAAGCCAAGGACGCCACCAGGCTTGGCGAGGACGGCTTGCCGGTGCACAGCTTCCGCACGTTGCTCGATGATCTGGCCACGCTCGCGTACAACGTCTGTCACACCCCCCTGAACCCGCAGGCAAAGATCGTCATGATCACGCGGCCGACCCCAGTTCAAGAAAAGGCCTTCCGCCTCCTCAACATCAGCCCCGTCGCCTGTACCCAGTAATCGACTCGCTCGCGAGCACATAACCGCGAGGAATCAAAGCGTTATGCGCGCCGCGTGCTCAAAGTTCGGGCTAGCGACATTCGCGATTGCGTATGCCGATAAGGCGACGCGATGGTCGATTGCGAAAAGACGCCCGAACAACGGTCATCGGTCAGGGCCGCCCTGCGAGCCGCAGTCAGGTCGCCGCGAATGGCACCGCAACATCACCTGTGCTATCTGCGTCGATGAAACAAGCCCGTTGCCCTCCGCAACCCGTTTGGCCGGGCAACCGGGGCGTCGGCTGTCGGTTCCGGAACGCAGCGTGGCCTGGCCTCTCCCGAAGAGAGGCCAGGCGCCGAACTATCTGTCGTCGATATCAGGTCGATATCAGGCCGCCAGCTTGGGCGCGGCCGGGAAATCCACCGGCACCCGCGTCGTAGCATGCAGATAGTTGGTCACAGTCTTGTCGCCGACCGCAACGATCGCGTCAACCAGGTTTGCCTTGGTCCAACCGGCGGCGAAGAACGCGTCAACCAGCGACTGAGTGGCATGGCCGCGGTTCAGCGCGATGTCGCGCGTCAGGCGGGCCAATGCGTCCAGCTTCGCGTCAAAGCGTGCGGAGCCCGACCGGATTTCCAGAATCTGCTCGTCCGTGAAACCGTTCTTCTTGCCGATCAAGGTGTGGGCGGCAAGGCAGTATTCGCAATTGTTGACTTGGCTCACCACCAAGTTCACGACTTCGCGAGCCTTGCCGGTGATGCTGCTGGGGCTATTTTGGAACGACAGGTAGCTACCAAGCGCGTGTTCTGAATGCGCGAGCGTCGCGTACAGATTGGGAACCACGCCAAGGCTTTTCTTCAGGTTGTCGAAGATCGCTTGGTTGGTCGGAGACACTTCTTCGCGGGTCGGGACGTTGATCGTAGTCATTTTGACTTTCCTAGAGACGAGGCGGTTGTTCAATCGGCAGAAGGCGCGCCATCAGGCGACGATCCCAGAGCCAACGAGGCAGCGGGCGGCGGTCCAGCGTTTCCGTGTTTGTGGCGCCGTTCGCTTAGACAAACTATGATCCATTCCCCATCGGATAACTAGGCGGTGTATGCTCATATCATATATTCCAACCGGGAATTATTATGGACAAGCTTCAGGCGATGAGCACTTTTGTCCGTGTTGTCGAAGCCGGGACCTTTTCGGCGGTGGCGCATGAGGCCGACGTCACGCAAAGCGCGATCAGCAAGCAGGTTGCGGCGCTTGAGGCGGAACTTGGGGCCAAGTTGCTGGTGCGTACGACGCGCTCGCTGTCGCTCACCGAAGAAGGCGAGCGCTATTTTGAGCAAGCCCGAAGGTTGGTGGCGGAAATTGCGGAGGCCGAAGGCGCGCTACGTCTCGGAGAACAGCAGTTGACGGGATGGCTACGGGTGGCCGCATCGGTCGGTTTCGGTCGGCTCAAGCTGATGCCGATTGTGCAAGCGTTCCTCGCTAACCATCCGAACGTTAAGATCGATTTCCGTCTGCACGATGGCGCCGTCGATCTCGTTGAGCAAGGGATCGACGTAGCGGTGCGGATTGGTGAACTGTCGGACAGCAGTTTGGTGGCCAAACGCGTCGGTACCACCCGCCGCGTGCTGGTGGCGCACCAAAAGTACCTCCGGAACTTACCAAGCGGAATGCGGCCACCACAAACGCTGGAGGATCTCAAAGCGCACAACTGCATCATCTACACTGAAACAGCGTCGCGAAGCGCCTGGAATTTTGTCGCTGGCCCGGGCGCGGATGAGCCTGCCGGCGCCGCACGGGTAATACAGGTGAAAGGAAACCTCCAGACCAATAGCAGTGAAGTCATGCGCGCTGCGTTGCTGTCTGGGATGGGGATCGGTTACTCACCCACTTGGCTGTTCGACGAAGAGCTCGCAACTGGTGGGTTACGGCAGTTGTTGCCGGAATGGGAAACGGTCCCCATGCCAATTCATCTTGTCACTCCGCAACAACGTAAGCATTCAGCGAAGGCGAGGGCGTTTGCTGAATTTGTGGCAGCTCAGTTGGGCAACACGTAGTGCTGGTTGAGGGAGGGGACTTTGCCCGCGATGCATTGCCCCTACTCCCGACGATGCGCTGAGGCCTCGGATCTGGCTACCGAAGCGAGATCGTCGATGTAACCAGCATATGTGTTCCACACGCCGTCCTTCGTCAATTTCACGTCACGCATCGAGACGCAGCCGTAAGCTAGTGTAGCGTTCTGTTCTTGATGGAACCTATATGAATTCGGCGTCTCCAATGCTCTACTGCGACCACAACGTGGAGAGAGCGAGTGCGAGTTGCCCCCGAGATCATGTTGACCGACGAGGAGCGAACCAAGTTGACGAGGCTGGTTCGGTCAAAGCTCACGAGCGTGAGGCTGGCGCAGCGCGCGCGCATCGTGCTGCTGGCCGCCAACGGAATGCAGAACAAGGACATCGCCGAGCAGTTGGGAATCGGACGCGTGCAGGTGTCGCGTTGGCGTGAGCGGTATGCACAATCGGGGCTGGCCGGTATCGAACGCGACTTGCCGCGCGGTGCGCCGCCGGTGAAGGTGGACACGGCGCGGCTGGTGGAACTGACCACGCAAAGCAAGCCCGAAGCAGCCACGCACTGGAGCACGCGCAAGATGGCCGCCGAGTTGGGCGTGAGCGCCAGCACCGTCATGCGCCATTGGCACGCCCACGGGTTGAAGCCGCACATCGTGCGCGGCTTCAAGGTCTCGCGCGATCCGAAGTTCGTCGAGAAGCTTGAAGACATCGTTGGCCTCTACATGTCGCCGCCCGAGCACGCGCTGGTGCTGTGCTGCGATGAGAAGAGCCAGGTGCAGGCGCTGGATCGCACGCAGCCCGGCTTGCCGTTGAAGAAGGGGCGTGCGGCCACCATGACGCATGACTACAAGCGCAACGGCACGACCACGCTGTTTGCCGCGCTCAACGTGCTCGATGGCCAAGTCATCGCCCAGTGCCAGCAGCGCCACCGCCATACCGAGTGGCTGAAGTTCCTGCGCAAGATCGACCGCGAGACGCCCAAGGACAAAACGCTGCATCTGATCGCCGACAACTACGCCACCCACAAGCATCCTGCGGTGCAAGACTGGCTGGCCAAGCATCCTCGATTCAACATGCACTTCACACCCACCTCGGCATCATGGCTGAACATGGTCGAGCGGTTCTTTCGCGACATCACAACCGAGCGACTTCGCCGCGGCGTATTCACCAGCGTGCCGGAACTGGTCGACGCCATCAACGAATACATCGCTCACCACAACACCAACCCCAAGCCGTTCATCTGGACCAAGAGCGCTCGCGACATCCTACAGAAGGTCATTCGCGCCAACCGCCGCTTAAGTTCCAAACAGAATGGAACGCTGCACTAGCGAGGTAGGCGTTCGCGCTGTTTCCGAGAGCGCCTGCATTGCAGTGTTGGCTGATTAGGCCGCTTCCTCTGCGATGAGGAAGCGCTTTGGGTTCTTACCCAGCCAAGCCGGTGTACGACCGCGACCGGACCACGTTTTGCCGGTTTTGGGATCCATGTACTTGGGCGGCAATGGGGATTTCGCCACGGTGTTACCGCCATCCTTCGCAGGCCGCCCGCGACGACGCTTTGTAGCAATATCGAGTCGGAGCCGGCCAGGAAAACAGCCTGCCTTGGCAGCCTGTTGCGCTGCAGGCGCGTGAACACCCGGTCAGCCCAGAGCGCTTGATCGGTGCGGCTGCTGGATAGCCGCGACTCATATGGCTCCACTACGTCGTCTGGGGCGACCAGGCCAAGCTTCGCACTCAGGATCGCCCAGGCGAGCTGGTGGCGCACGCAGTAGGCCACCGAGAACCTGAAGAGAGCGCCCTGATAGAGCTCGCGAGCCGGGGCTGCGTGGTCCAGCTTCCTGCCACAACAGGCCACGAGGACCAGCGTGTCGGCAGACGCTTCCGCGCGGGGCGGGCAGTCGAGAGAGAAGGACATGTCAGGGATTGCCGTTAGTGGAGCGATCAGAATGGCAAGTCGGCCTACACCCACGCAAACTGGTCCAGCGACACCCCGCGTTCAAATTTATTGAGCCTCTCTTCGCCGTAGGAATAATGTGGAGTGGTACGCAATTCGGAATAAGCGGCTAGCCCGCCCCAAGCGAACGTCCTTCAAAACCATTGAACCCACGCTCACTTTAGCTGACTTGAGTTGCGATTATATTTGCGAGTACCATGCTAAAACGAAAGAAAAAAGGCGCCTATTTGCGGCGCTTCCTCGAGGTCTGCTGAGACCCGATCCAGCCGGAGTCAATTCCATGCCGTTCGTTCTCCCCGCCGTCAAATCGCCATCGACCAATGAAGGGGAGCAGCGGCGTCCGACGCCGGCAGCAAGTCCGCGATCGTTCAGCTTTTTCGCTCGTCCGCCGGCCGCCGCACCGGCCAATGTGGCGCCGCCGAGCAATACCACGCCGACAGCACCGAGTGGGGAACAGCCGCGTGAGAGCACGGCTGCGCCGGCGCGGCAGCCGGCGCCAAAGCCTGCTGCTGTCTCCGGCCCGCCCCGGTTCAGTTTTGGATCCGCCCGCACAGCGGCGACACCGGTTCAGGCGGCGCAGCAAACTCCGCAGGCCGCGTCCTTCGGCACTGCGGCCACCCCGCGGGCCACCGCAACGGCTAGAGCAGCGGCATCGGCCAAAGGCTTCAGCTTCGGGTCGACCTCGCTGCGCCCCGCTGCCCAGGCAGCGCGAACCTACACCGATCAGCAGCGCGCGATCATCGAGGCGCAAGCTGACATCGTAGTGGCGGAGGCATATGCCGGCACCGGAAAGACCACCACCGCCGTTGGCTTTACCGAGGCGCGCCCCGACCTGCGGACCTTGTACCTGGCATTCAATCGCGCCAACGCCAAGGCCGCGCAAGGCAGGTTTCCAAGCCACGTTACCTCAATGACTACGCACGCCCTTGCGTACTCCGTGCTCACGCAGGACCAGCGCTCGCGTGTGGAAAACATCTGGAAGCCGGCGACCATGCGCAAAGACATGGCCGTCATCGGCCTCGATGTCCGGTACCGCGAGGCGGCTATCACCCAGCGCATCCTGGCCAGCTTCTTCGCCAGCAGGGATGCTGAGCCGACTGCAGCGCACGCCGATGAAGCGCGTAAGGTCCTGAATGCACAGGACTTCACGGTCGAGCAATGCGTGCGATATGCGAACCGCGTTTGGGGTGCCATGAAGGACAAGAGTGGCCGGATCACGATTCCGCATGACGCCTACCTGAAGATGTTCGTGCAAAGCAAACCCAATCTGGGCTACCAGATGCTCGTCTTCGACGAGGCACAGGATGCAAACCCCATCACGGCTCAGCTGGTCGAGTTGCAGCGGGAGTTCGGTACGAAGCTGCTGTACTTGGGAGACCGCCACCAGTCGATCTACGCGTTCCGCGGCGCGACCAACGCCATGGAGGGTTTGCCTGCGAACGCCACGGTGCTGCCGCTCACTCAGTCCTGGCGCTTCGGACCGAAGACGGCAGGAATTGCGAACCAAATTCTTTCTGAGCTGAAGGGCGAGACCAATCAGATCGAGGGCCTGGGCAGTGACGCACCCTGGCGCGAGGGCGCGCCGTATGCGTTGCTCTCTCGTTCCAACGCGGAGCTGATCAAACAGGCAGTTGCCCGGCGGGGCCGCGGGGTGCACTGGGTTGGCGGGATCGAGGGTTACAAGGTGCACATCCTCGAGGACGCGTGGCGCCTTCGCTCCAACCAGCGAACCGATATCAGGGAGCCATTCATCCGGGACAACTTCACGTCCTGGCAGGAGTTCGAGGATTACGGCGAGGAGACCAAGGATCCTGAGGTGAAGATCCTGGTTGAACTGGTCGACCAGTACCGTCATGAGATTCCGCAGCTCGTGGCGGAACTGCGCGCCAACGAGGAGAAGAGCGACAAGTTCGCCGACTTGGTTGTCGCCACGGGACACAAGGCAAAGGGCCTCGAGTGGGACCAGGTGAAGCTTGCGGACGACTTCACCGTGCTCGAGAAGGCGGAGCAGTCCATGGCGGACTTCGGTCGGATCGGCGCGCAGGAGGCAATGCGTGACGATGGCACTGATCAAGAGCTCAACCTGCTCTATGTGGCGGTCACGCGCGCGATGAAGTCTTGCCAGCTCAACACCGAGACCTTGGCGTGGATTGCGGATCTACCCGCGCATCGACAGCGGCGGGATGAAGCGGACATGAGGGTGGCAGCAGCCGCCCGACAGCGTCTCGGCGCCGAGGCCGTGAGAGTGCGCAGGGAGATCCTGGAGGTGACGGACAACGCCTTCATCCACCTGACGCCGCCCCGATTCTAAGTTTCTCCGGGGGCGCCTGCCAGCCCGTCGCCCCCGTTTTCAACCCACCACCACCCATCCACACCTGTTCGAGGGAGATTAGATGACCACGCTCACCATTCTGCAGAACGCTGGCGGCATGCATGCCCACGCCAACCAGATCCTGGCCGGCACGTTCGGCGCGATCGACACCACCGGGAAGTTCCACATTGACCCCGCGCTGGTGCCCGCCTCCTATTTCTTCTCTCTGATGCGCAATGGTGTTGCGGTGCAGCCCGGCGACGTGACCACCATCGAGGCCGGCGACGCCGTCGTCAACGCAGTAAAAGCCATGTTGACGCATAGCCTGGGCGAGCGCTGGCAGGAGGCATACACGCGCGCCGGCCAAGTCGCCGCCCGCCGACCGATTCCGGGCAACGACGTAGCGCAACTCACCGACGGCGTGACGCCTGCTGTCGCGGGCCAGATCCAGGCAATCACGAGCTCCCCGACGGTGATTGCGCAGGCGCTGGCCAGCGAGGGCGAGATTGCGGGCGAGGGCGTGCGCCAGGCTCTGGAGGGGTTTGCCTGCCAGCCGTTCGAAGTCGGTGTCGCGCTGAAAAACATTCGCGTGGACATCTGGCGGGAGGACGAACACCCGGATAGCGAAGACCGGCTGGATGCGGACGATGAGACGATCTACCGATTCCTGGAGCAGCCCACCGATGAGCACTTTGCTGTATCGACCTCGGCCGATGCCGTTACGGCTGGCTGGTCGGACGAGCGATTCTCCCCGGTTGTTGCCCTGGCAAACCCCGCCCCTGCGATCAACGCTGGCGGTGCGAGCGACGCCTATGCCGATGTCGGAGCGACCATGCGGGTCATGGCACGCAGCGCCGAAGAGGCCGCAGAGATCGCGGCGGCCGTATTCAGCAATCCGCAGCTGCGTCACATGTTCGTCAACAACATCAATTTTGCCGCGGACCAGATCTACCGAGTCGACCAGGCGCCGAATGATGGCGAGTGGGCCGGGCAGACCGCAACGGAAACCGCTGACGACGTGATCAATCGTGCACGGGAGCGATCGCGCGAAGGCGGGTGGGGAATCTAAGCAGAAAAAAAAGAAGGCGCCCGGATGAGCGTCCTAAGCAGAAAGCCCGGGCTCAATCGGGCTCGGAAGTGGATCGCAGTATAGCACCATATAATTCGGCGTAGCGTATCAACACGAAGTTCAAAGATATTTTTGAACCAATGAGCGCGCGAGCCAAAGAGCGATTGATGAAGATTCGGAAGGATCTGCGGTCGATGCCGGCCGACCTGCCGTCGGCGTTGATTGGCGATGGCGGGCACGCAGAAATTGGTACGCATGACAACGGGCCGCGGTACACAGATGCTGCTGTGCTCGCATCCAGAGGTGCGACTGCCTCAGTGGGTGCCGCGGCCGGCGGTAAGGTGGAGGGCGCAGCGCGAACGTCATTCCGTTTTGGTCAGGCGGCAAAAGCCACCGAGCCGGCGCAGGAGCCGCCTATGAGCGCTGATGCGACGACCGCCGCGGAGATCCCACGTATCGGAGCAGATCGGCTGCCTGGCGCGCGGCCAAGCTTCAGCTTTGCTGCACGTCCGCCGGTCGCGCATAGCGCCGCGAGGGACGCCCGGCCGGCCGAGCACTCGTGCGACAGCGGTTCCGCCGAGGGGCAGTCGCCGCGAGCGGGGGCCTACCTGGAAGCCAGCGAAGAAGTCACAGAGGTTGGCAACTTTGAGGCGCCGCCGGCGTTGGAGGTGGACGATCTCGATGCACCATTTAAGCAGGCCGAGTCGGCGGGGACGGTCCGTCGCGCGCGGTTCGACGCGCGTGTGGCTGCCCGCAATGAGACCTCGCCGCCGGCGTACTTTGGCTTTCAGGGCCGCGGTGAAGAGGGCGGGAACCAGCCCTGCGGCATACCTGGGAGTGCGTTTATCGGATATCCGTCCGACCTTCCGATCGGGACGGCCTTCTCGCGGGCCGTTTGGGCACGCGCAACACGTCAGGCGGGGCCGGAGCACGCAGTTGTTGAGATTCGCACGGCCCACGGCGGCGCGGCGATGGTCGTGGTTCCCTGGAGCCAGGCAGGCTCTACCCACGGAAGCAACTTCAGCCCGTGGCCCGAGATCGACCGCGCACTGCTCGTTGAGGTCCAGCATCGAAGCTACGCGGAGCAAGGCTATCGGAGCGTCCGGGTCGGCACCGCTGGTTTCCACAAAGAATTGGGGATTGTGGAGATCGCGCGGCCCGATCTCGCCGCGCTCAAGCGTGAGTTGGGCGGGGAAACCGACCGCGTCTTCTATGCAACGGTGCAGATTGCGGCCGATCCGGGTTCACCTCACTCCCCCGGTCAGACCGAACGGGAGTTCTGGGTAGTGCTCTCGGAGGATACGGTCCGCCGCCTGGCAGCAAGGGGGTATCGCCAACAGATCGAGCCGAGGCAACGCACCCTTGGCATCTGGCATAACGGAATACTTGCTGCCGGCGGCCGTCCGGAGCTGCGGCTCGCCGACGAGAATGCTGGTCTGCAGGCATTGCCGCCTGCGGCCCCGCCGAACCCGGCGCCGGGTTCATCGCTCGATGCCAAGTGGTCGGAGGCGGAAGGCGACTTCGTGCTGGACACCGTCGAGCGCCTGCTGGCCGGCGGGACTCCGACTATCCAGGCGGAGGAGGCCGGGATATGGGAATTGTATGAGCACCGCAGGGTGAAGCTGGGCCTGCCGGAGTCGGCACGGCCGGCGTTCCTGCAAGAGCCATTCAATGCCGGCGCGCAGTGCCCTGATGCACCGTCACCTGGTGAATCCAGTGTGGCTCCCGGTGAGATCCGCCGGGTCGAGGCCACCGGCGAGCTGCCGGCCAATTCAGAGGGTGACGATGTCGTTGCCGAGCCGCCCCGGAGTCCTCGCTTTGCGTTTGGCGGGCGACCGCGTAGTTGAGGAGAGAGTAAATGCCAATCGATTTCCGAGCGCTTCTTGATCCCGCGAGGATCCGCGAAGCCGAAGCCATACGTGCGGAGCAGGAACGGGTGCAAGCTGCCCGTGACGCCAGGATGCGAGCCGCCCTCGCTGCGCTTGGGCACGCGGAGGTGGCGAGCCGCCTGAACGAAGCCGAATCCAGGTTCGTGCGGCAGGCAACTGCAAGGTGGTACAGCTCCGGATACCTGACCGAAGCGCAGACGAATTGGGTAATGGATCTGGCGGGCCGCAACAGCCTGATATTGCTGGATCCCGCCGGAACGTACGTCCTGCATGATGTGAATGGATATATCGTGCGATCGGAGAGCCGATCCGGCGGCTCGATGGTGGTGGTGCCCGACGTCGACACACTCGTCGAGCACGCCAAGGACGCGAGCTGGTCTGATCGAGACATCGGCGCCATTCAGCAGCGATGGGGCGGGCGGCAAACCAGGCTACGCACGTTGGGCGATTCAGGTTCGGCGCAGCCGGGCAGGCTTCGACTGAGGACTCTCTTTGCCGCCAAGAGCGCCAAAGAGCTTGAGCATAGGAAGCCAGACGATGAAACAGGCTTTGACCGTCAACATGCATGTCGCCGACATGAAGCGTGCTCGCTCGGCGGCGGACCGGCTCGGAATGGGGTTTGGAGGAATACGTCCTGCTGTGCGCGCACCTGATAGGTTTCCGCAGTACTCGAGGGGCGGAAGACCATTTGAGGTACCGGCTGGGGTCTGCAAATACCGAGAACTGGAACGAATCGGGGTTGAAGTGCGTGCGAAGGAATCTACGAGCAGGTGGCGGCCTGATGGCCGTATTACTCATGGGAACCGCCCTGCTCAGCGCTTGGGGATTGGGGGCCCTTGAGACAGACAGAAGGGCTCCAAGCGGGCTTGTTCTGTGCCGGCTTGGTGCTGCGTTACCTAATCTAGAGAGGCGCCAGCAAGCGGGGGACTGGGCCAACCACGTGCGACCTTGGCACGCCGGGCTGTCCAATTCCACGAGGACAAAGCCACCTCTGGCGCGCTTATGGAGCGTTCTTCTTGGCCTCTCTACTATCGCAAGCGGCTTGT